>NZ_JAQGLB010000010.1 GCF_027853965.1 Saccharopolyspora indica
GCCCCTGCGCTGATCGATCTGCGCAGGGGCACTTCTCGTGGTCGGCCGGTGGTCGTCACATCACCGGGGTGTTCTGGCCGATCTTGATCTGCCATTCGCCGCCGGTGCGCTGGGCGACGGCCATGAAGATCGCCTCCATGGGGTCTTCGCGGTCGTTATCGGTGGTCTCGGTGCGGCGCGTCCGCTGGCGGGCGTGGATCACCGCCAGCTCTGCCGAGAGGTGCGTGATGCTCTCGACCGCGTAGCTGACGCTGATGGCTTCGAGCGGTCCGCCCGGGCCGAACACGAATGACTGGGCGCGGTGGAGCGATTCCTTGTCCTTGACGAGGTTGCCGCTGAAGTTCACGAAGACGGGGGTGTCGGCGAACAGGTCGTTCATCGCCTTGGCGTCGTTCGTGTTGAAGGCGTGCTCGTAGCGCTCGATGAGTTCGGTCAGGGCGCGGTCGGTCCCGGTGTTCACGGTGCTTCCCCTTTCGCAGTGCGCGGAACCGATCCTGAAACTTCGACATATCTGGAAGTCAAGGGTCAGGGGGTGACGATGCTGAAGTCGGGGTCCGGCTCGTCGAGCACGTCGAGGAGCGCTTGAAGGCGGGTCATGTCGCCGCGGTGCTCGACGCCGGTCATGTCCTGGTTTCCGAGCAGGCCGGCCAGCTGGGGTTTCGTCATCGACAGCGTCAGCTGGGCGGCGGGGTCGGGTGTGCTGTCGCTGTGGTGGGTCAGGACGCCGTTGGCCAGGCGCAGGTGCCAGATCTTGTTCTCGTCGGTCAGCTTCCAGTCCATCGTGATGGTGCGGTCCCACGCCTTCGGCCCGTTGATCCGGATCGCGATCGAGTCGATGAGCTGGTCCACCGTCAGCGCCGCCATCATGCTCGGGCTGCTGCTGGACAGGGCCGTCGGTTTCTTGCCCTCGCGGAGCTCCTTCGCGGCCGTCAGGTAGAAGTTCCGCCACACGGCGTTCTCCATGCCGTGCCCGAGCTGCTCGTAGACCTTCGCGAGTTCCTGCTTGGCCTTCTCGTCGTCCGGCTCGGCGAAGACGCAGTGGTTCAGCAGTGTGACCGCGAAGCGCAGATCGCCCTGCTCGGCGTAGGACTTGGCTCGCTTGATCCCGTCCGGGACACCGCCCATGACCTGCACCCAGCGCTTGGCCTGCTCGACGGGCGGGTGCTCCCAGAGGTGCGCCGGGTTGCCGTCGAACCAGCCCACGTAGCGCTGGTAGATCCCCTTGATGTTGTGGTTGAGCGATCCGTAGTAGCCGCGGGTGGCCCAAGCGTTGTTCAGGGCCGGGGGCAGCTCGAGGATTTCGGCGATCTCGCTACCGGTGTGACCCTGGTTCATCAGCCGGAGGGTCTGGTCGTGCAGGTACCCGTAGATGTCGCGCTGTTCGGCCAGCGCTCCGTTGAGCTGCTCGTTCCCCCACGTCGGCCAGTGGTGGCTGCCGAAGAGGACTTCGGCCTCGTCGCCGAACAGCACGATGGTCTCGCTCAGGTAGCGCGACCACTGCCGGGCGTCGCGGACCTGCGCCCCGCGCAGGGTGATGATGTTGTGCATGGTGTGCGCGACGTTCTCCGCCATGCACAGCGCCTTCCACTCCGGGAAGTAGAAGTTCATCTCGGAAGGCGCCTCGGTGCCCGGCGTCAGCTGGAACTCGATCACGATCCCGTCGATGGTCTTGCGCTGACCGGTCTTGGTGATCGATTCGGTCGGCGGCACGAGGCTGGTCGTTCCGGTGGACACGGCTTGGCCGAGGCCGCAGCCGATCTGTCCGGTGGGGGAGACGTCGAGGTGGTCCCCGTACATGTACGTGGCGCGGCGGCTCATGGCGGTGCCCGCGTAGACGTTCTCGGAGACGGCGTGTTCCATGAAGCCCTCGGGGGCGAGGATCGGAACACCGCGGGCGCCGGGCGGCAGGATCCCAGCGGTGCCGCCGAAGTGGTCGGCGTGCGAATGGGTGTAGATGACGCCGGTGACGGGTCGGTCGCCGCGGTGCTCGCGGTAGAGCTGGAGCGCGGCGGCCGCGGTCTCGTCGCAGGTGAGGGGGTCGATCACGAGCACGCCGGTGTCGCCCTCGATGACGGTCATGTTCGAGAGGTCCAGGCCGCGGACCTGGAAGATGCGGTCCGTGACCTGGTACAGCCCTTGCTTGGCGGCGAGCTGGCCCTGCCGCCACAGGCTGGGGTCGGCGGTGGCCGGCGCGTCTCCGGTCAGGAAGGAGTAGGCGTCGGCGTCGTAGACCACGGTGCCGTTCTCGTCGGTGACCTTCCCCGGCTTCAGGGAACCGAGGAATCCGCGGTCGGCGTTGGCGAAATCGGTGCGATCACCGTAGGGGAGCCTGGTCGTGTCGGTCGGGAACCGCCCGTTGGCGCCGTCGGCGACGGTTCCCCCGGGGCCCGACGTCGTGCACGAGGTGAGCGTCGCCGCCGCGGCTGCTGCTCCCGCGCCGACCACGAACTTCCGCCTGTTCACCGGTTTCACAACTGCCTCCGAATCGTTCGGCTCGATCCCTCCGCAACCCCACTGTGCCTGCGGGAAAGCAATTAAAGCGACTGTTTTAGACAGCTAATGCGAGTGTTTTACACGACATTGACGAGGGTGTTCCGGCTGAGCAGACTGGATGGGTGGACACCCGCTCGGAACTGCTGCTCGCCGCGGAACGCCTCTTCGCCCTGCACGGCATCGACGGCGTCTCGCTGCGGCAGATCGCCGCGGCGGCGGGGCAGCGCAACGTGGCCGCGGCGCACTACCACTTCGGGGACAAGTCGAAGCTGATCGGCGCGATCTTCACCAGCCGCCTGGCGCACATCGACCAGCGCCGGACCGAACTGCTCGACGCGGCGCGCGCCAACGGCGCGGACGCCGACCCGTGGCACCTGTGCGATGTGCTCGCCCGCCCGTTCGCCGAACAGGCCGCGCGGCCGGGAAGCCACTACGCGCGGTTCCTCGCCCGCCTCTACGAACACGCCGGTCACACGGTCGAGACGCTGCCCGAGTACGGTTTGACCGGAAGTGCGGAGCAGGTGACCCGACTGCTCGGGGAACTGCTGGCCGCGCAGTTGCCGGAGCAGGTCGCGCAATACCGGATCGAGCTCGCCGGGCGGCTGCTCATCACCGGCACGGCCGATCTCGAACAGCACGCGGAGCAAGCCGGTGACGTGGACGAACAGCGCCTGTCCTGGTTGACCGACGCGCTCGCCGGTCTGCTCACCGCGCCGGCGGGGCGGGCGGCGTCGAGCGGCTGAAGCGGCTGCGCCTGTTCCGGCGATTCGTTCCCGAAGCGCCCGCGCTGTCGGCGATGAACGGCTACAACTGTTGAGGCACGCCAAGGACGTGGAGGCCTCGTGACGAAGTCGTCGCTCGAAGGAGTCCGGCCGAAGCAGGAGTTCGCCAACGCATGGCCGCCCGGCCGGCTCATCGGCGGAACAGCGCTGATCGTGGGCCCGCTGGTGTGGTTCGCCGGCCTGCTGGTCCGGCACCTCGGCGTGCGGGCGGCGGAGTTCACCCCGCAGCAGGAGGCGTACTTCGCCGCGCAGACCTTCGACGCGCCGAGCCAGCTGGCCGCCTACGCGCAGCACCCTTCGCTGGTCACGGCGGGGTACGCGCTCTTCGCGGGTGGTGCCGTTCTGCTGTTCCCCGCGGTGGTCACCTTCGCCCGGATCGTCGCCGCGCGTTGTCCGCGGCTCGCGTTCTGGGGCTGCGCCCTGTTCGTCGGCTCGCTGTTCGCCCGCCTGTACTTCGCCGGTGTCGACCTGACCGCGTTCCAGCTGGTCGACCGGATCGGGTTGCAGCAGGCCACCGACTTCGTGCTGAGCTCCTACGTGGACCTCTCCTACGGGCTGTGGCGCATCCCCGTCACAGCCTCGGCCGGCTCGATCCTCGGGATGCTGCTGCTGGTGATCGGAGCTTGGCGCGCGGGCGTGCTCGGGCTGGTGCGCGGCGTGCTGCTGCTGTTGTGCGGTTGGGTCTTCATGGGCGTCCTCAAGGAGAGCGCGCTCCCGCTGGGAGTGCTGGGCGGCGGAGTCTCGGTGTGCCTGGTCTTCATCCCGCTCGGCATCGCCGCGCTCCGCGACCGGCTCCCGGAACTGCGCGCCACCGCCGAACCGGCACCTGGCCGGGAGCGGCCGAAACTCCCGCTCTGGTAGCCGTTTCGCGGGTTACGTCGCCGACAGCCAGCCCGCGGCGAGCTCGGTGATCACCGCCGCGCCGCGATCGCTGAGGTGGATGTGATCGACGAGCAGCTCGCGACCGTCGCTGTCGGCGATGTCGTCCCAGCTGCGACCGAACGCGTAGTGCTGGATCGCGGCGGACAGCGCCAGCGGGAAGCTGAAGTCGTAGGACGCCGGATTCTCCTGCTGGGCCACGATCTCCGCCATCCGCTCGTGCACCGGGAGGTAGTCCGCTCCGGCGCTCTCCGCCGTCTCCTCGATCGCGCGGTTGTACTCCGACAGCCTGCGGTTGATCTCCGCGTTCAGGTCCTCGCCCATCGGCGGCAAGGACATCAGGGCGATCCGGGCGTCGGTCCCGTCCTGGATCCGGCCGGTGATCGCGGCGAGGTTGGCCCGGTACCGCTCCAGCGGCACGCCGTCGCGGACGTCGTTGGTGCCGACGAGGATCGTCACCGCGACCGGGTGGCACGCCACGACGTCGGTGTCGATCCGGGCGAGCAGGTCGGCGCTGGTGTTGCCGTTGACCCCGGCGTTGACGAACTCGTACCCGGCCAGCTCGGACCTGCTGCGCAGCGAGCCGATCCAGTCGCCGCCGAGCGTGCCGCGGGTGATGCTGGCTCCGGCGGCGACCACTGCGCGCGGTGAGTTTCCGCAGGCCTCAGCCGGTGTGCTGATCGGCGGGTGGAGGAACGCGAAGTATCCGCCGACGCCTGCCACGCCCAGGGCCGCGGCGAGCACCACGCACACCGAAGCGATGACTCGTTTCCTGGACACGATGCGCTTTCGCACGATGGTCGTTCCTTCCCCAGCTGCCCGGCAACTCCGGTTGGTGAGTACTCACTAACCATAATTGGCGGGTGATCACTGACCTGTCAAGGAAGAAGCCGGAAAGCGCTCGAGGGGCACCTCTCGCGGAGAGGTGCCCCTCGAACCGTCAGATCCCGCGCAGGACCTCGGGGAGTTCGGTGGTGTGGAGGACGCCGAGGCGTTGGGTCGCCCGGGTCAGGGCCACGTAGAGGTCGTTGAGGCCTCGCTCGGACTCCTCGGCGATCGCCGCCGGTTCCACCAGCAGGACAGCGTCGAACTCCAGGCCCTTGGCCTGCTCCACGGTCAGCAGGGCGACCGGGGCGTCCAGGTCGTCCGGGCTGGTGCCGAGGGTGGCCTCGGGCAGCGCTTCCGCCAGCTGCGGGCCGAGGTCGGCCAGCACCTGCGGCGGCAACAGGACCGCGAGGCGGCCGTCGGCGACCTCGCGCAGTTCGTCCGCCACCGCTTCCGGCAGCGCTGTCGCGAGGTCGTCGACGCGGCGGGACCAGGGCTGGTGCCCGCTGGTGCGCACCGAGGTCGGCGCCTCCAGCTCGGTGTCCATTTCGGACAGGACTCCGGCCGCGACGTCCATGATCTCGGCCGGGGTGCGGTAGTTGACGGTCAGCTCGACCATCTTCCAGCGGTCCTGGACGTACGGGTGCAGGACGTCGTGCCAGGAGTTCGCCCCGGCCAGCGCGCCGGTCTGGGCGACGTCGCCGACCAGCGTCATCGACCGGCTCGGGCAGCGGCGCATCAGCACCCGCCACGCCATCGGCGACAGCTCCTGCGCCTCGTCCACGATCACGTGGCCGAACGTCCAGGTGCGGTCGTCGGCAGCGCGCTCCGCCGCGGTCAGGTCGCTGCGGGAGCGGAACCGCTCCGCCAGCAGCTCGGCGTCGAGCACGTCGGAGACCCGCAGCCGCTCCTCGTCGGCGATCTCCTCGTCCTGCTCCATGATGTGCAGAACGCCTTGCGCGTAGGCGAGTTCTTCGCGCTCCTGGCGCTCGCGCTCGGCGCGGGCCTGCGCGTCGTCCTCGCCGAGCAGTTCGGCGAGCTCGTCCAGCAGCGCCACGTCGGCGGGGGTCCACGGTGTGCCCGCGGCTCGCTGCAGCTCCTCGCGCTCCTCGTCGTCGAGGTGCTTGCCGGTCGCGGTGATCAGGCGTTCCGGCGAGCTGAACAGCTCGTCGAGCAGCTGCTGCGGGGTGATCTCCGGCCAGAGCTCGTCGAGCGCCCGGTCCACCGCCGGGTCGGCGCGCAGCTCCACGTTGATCTCGTCCAGGTCGCGCCGGTCGAGCAGATCGCGGCCGAGGCGGTCGGCGACCTGCAGGGTCAGCGCGGAGAACATCTCGTTCCGGAAGATCCGGCGCGCCAGGTTGTGCGGTTTGCGGGCGCGCCGGGCGCGCGTGCGGGCCTGCGCGGCGGTCTTGCGGTCGATGCGCAGCGGCTCGCGGTCGAAGACGACCTCGACGTGGTCGGCGGGCACCTGTTCGCGGTCGCGGACCGCCGCGGTGAGCACCTCCACCATGCTCTCGCGGCCCTTGATCTCCGCCGCGCGTGCGGATTCCACGCCGGTCGCGGTGATCCCCGGGTACAGACCGCCCACAGTGGACAGCAGCACGCCGGTCTCGCCGAGGGAGGGCAGCACCTGCCCGATGTAGCGCAGGAACGTCTCGTTCGGGCCGACGACCAGCACACCGCGCTTGGACAGCTGTTCGCGGAAGGTGTACAGCAGGTAGGCCGCGCGGTGCAGCGCCACGGCCGTCTTGCCGGTTCCCGGACCGCCCTGCACCACCAGCACGCCGTTCATGCCGGCGCGGATGATGCGGTCCTGCTCGCCCTGGATGGTGGCGACGATGTCCTGCATCTGCCCGGTGCGGCGGGCGTCGAGCCGCGCCAGCAGCGTCGCCTCCCCGGCCAGCCCGAGATCGCTGCCCTGCTCGGCGGCGTCGAGGTCGAGCACCTCGTCCTCGTAGTCGAGCACCTTGCGCCAGCTGGTGCGCAGGTGCCTGCGGCGGCGCACGCCGTCGCGAGCGGCGGCGGTGGCCAGGTAGAACGGCCGGGCGGCCGGTGCGCGCCAGTCCAGCAGCAGCGGCTCGTACTCGTTGTCCTCGTCGAACAACCCGAGCCGGCCGACGTGGAACGTCTCACCGCTGTCCAGGTCCAGCCGTCCGAAGCACATCCCGTGCTCCACCGCGCTGAGCTGGGTGAGCTTGTCGGTGTACATCCGGGTGGAGATGTCGCGCTCGGTGCGGGCCTGCGGCGGGCCGCCGCTGTCGCGCAGCGTGTCCTTCAACCGCTGCGTGGTCTCCTGCCGGAGGGTGTCCAGCTTGTCGTACAGCACGGTGAGGTACTGCTGCTCGGCTGCGATCTCCTGCGCGCGGACGGCATCCCGATCGGATCGGGCGTTGGACAACTGCGCCACCTCGGTACTCAGGGGGAATGGGGGAAGCCCGACTCGACGGTCGGCCCGACCCACCAATATACCGCGCGGGGCGGCCCGCCCCGGTCTCGTGCCGCTTCCGCTGGTCCGCTTCCGTGAGTGTTTCGGGGCGCTACGGCACCCCGAAACACTCACGGGAGCTCGTGCTCACAGAACCGCGGACAGGCCCAGGATCACCGCGAAGGAGGTCACCGAGAGCAGCGTCTCCATCGCCGACCAGGTCTTGAGGGTCTGCCCGACGGTCATCCCGAAGTACTCCTTGACCAGCCAGAACCCCGCGTCGTTGACGTGCGAGAGGAACAGCGAACCGGAGCCGATGGCCAGCGCCACCAGCGCGCCCTGCGCGGGCGGCAGCCCCATCACCATCGGTGCGACCATGCCCGCCGCGGAGATGGTGGCCACCGTCGCCGAACCGGTCGCGACCCGGATGCCGACCGCGATCAGCCAGCCCAGCACCAGCGGCGAGAGGTTCGCCCCGCTGGCCAGGTCGGTGATCATGTTGTTCACCCCGGACTCGACCAGGGTCTGCTTGAAACCGCCGCCCGCGCCGACGATCAGGATGATCCCGGCGATCGCGGGCAGCGAACCGCCGACCACCTCGGAGAGCCGGTTGCGGCTGAACCGGGCACCGGTGCCGAGCACCACGATGGCGATCAGCACGGTCAGCATCATGGCCACGACCGGCGTGCCGACGGTGTCCAGCACCAGGTAGCCGAAGCTGTCCTCGGCCAGCAGCAGCTCGGCCACCGACTTGCCCAGCATCAGCACCACGGGCAGCAGCAGCATGGCGACCGCGGCGAAGAAGCTGGGCCGCTTCTCCGGTGCGGTCTCCACCTGCGACTTGCCGAGCAGGTGGGTGGCGGGCGGCAGCTGCACGCGCTTGGCGATGAACGAACCGAACAGCGGACCGGCGACGATGGCGGTCGGGATCGACACCAGCACGCCCAGCGCGAGGGTGATGCCCAGGTCGACGTTGAGCGCGTCCACCGCGGCCAGCGGGCCGGGGTGCGGCGGGACGAGACCGTGCAGGATCGACAGCCCGGCCAGCGCGGGGATGCCGATGCGCAGCATGGGCTGGTCGGACCGGCTGGCCACCATGACCACGACCGGGACCAGCAGCACGACGCCGACCTCGAAGAACATCGGCAGTCCGAGCAGGGCGGCGATGAACACCATCGCCCACGGCAGGGTGCGGTCGGTGGTGCGGCGCAGGACCGTCTCCACGATCCGCTCGGCGCCGCCGGTGTCGGTGAGCAGCTTGCCGAGCATCGCGCCGAGCGCGACCAGCAGGCCGACGTCGCCGACGGTCTTGCCGAGCCCCTCGGTGAAGGTCGAGACCAGGTCGGTGAACGGCATCCCGGCCACCACGCCGAGCGTGGTCGCGCCCAGGGCCAGCGACAGGAAGGGGTGCAGCTTCGCCCAGCTGATCAGCACGACGATGACGGCGATGCCGGACAGGGCGGCGATGAGCAGGCGCGTGTCGTGCGAGGTCCACCCGCCGGCCTGCGGGGCTTGGGCGAGGACGGCGGCGAGGCTGCCGGAAAGGCTGGTTGGCATGGAAGGGCTCCTCGTTGAGCAGCTGGTGCGCGGCACAGCCTAAGCAATAAGTATGACTTTATTGCCATGTGGACCGATTAAGTATGCCTGTTGTGCCCATCACGCCGGTCCGGCCGCCTATGTTTGGGGCGTTCAGCGGCGAAAGGGGCGAAATGGGCGGCGGGCTGCACGGCAGAGTCCTGGACGTGCTGGGGCACGAGATCGCCGCCGGCACGCACCCGCCAGGCAGCGTCCTGCGCACCGACGAGGTGGAGCAGCGGTTCGGCATCTCCCGCAGCGTCGCCCGCGAGGTGGTGCGCAGCCTGGCCTCGATCCGGCTGGTCGTCGGCCGCCAGCGCGTCGGAAACGTGGTCCGCCCCCGCGAGGAGTGGAACGCCTTCGACCCGCAGCTCATCCGCTGGCTGCTGGCCGCCGACCGCACCGCGCAGCTGAAGACCCTGGCCGAGCTGCGCACCGCGGTCGAACCGATGGCCGCGGCCGCGGCGGCCCAGCGCGCGGCCGACGAGGACGCGGCCCGGCTGGTCGCGCTGTCCGAGCGGATGGTGGCCACGGCGCGCTCCGGCGACCTGGACACCTTCATGGCGGCCGACGTCGAGTTCCACCGGCTGGTGCTGCGGGCGTCGGGCAACGAGATGTTCGCCCAGCTGCACGAGGTGGTCGAGGAACTGCTGAGCTGGCGGGCCGGGCACGGCCTGATGCCGGAGCACCCGCGCCCGGTCGCCGTCCGCCTGCACTGCGAGATCGCCGAGTGCATCCGCAGCGGTGACCGGGCCCGCGCCGAGGAGGCCATGCGAGAACTGGTCGCCGAAGCGCTGGAGGGAACCCTCTCCGGCTTGGGGAGTGCCCGGGTCGCGTCCCGCTGACCCGCGACGGCCGGATGCCCCGAGCCGGACTGGGGACGGCTCGGGGCACCAGGCGGGTGGTCGGCGTGCTGGGGGTCTGACACGCCGGCCTGCGTCGGGGACTGCTGCGACTTCAGTGGACGACTCCCGTTGAAGTCACGTCCGGTCAGTAGCCGAGGTAGCTGCCGCCGGAGCGGACGCCGGAGACGCCGGGGACGTCGGCGACCGAGCCGTAGCGCGAGATCGCGTAGCGGGTGGCCGCGATGATGTTGTCCACCGGGTCGTAGATGTCCCCGTGGCCGGGCAGCGCGAAGGACTCGAAGGTCGGCTGGATGGTCTGCATCAGACCGATCGACGGGGTGCCGGCCGCGGCGTTGGAGTCCCAGTTGTTCGTGGCGCCCGGGTCACCGTTGGACTCGTGCATGATGATCATGCGGATGGCCTCGGTGTCGATCTGGTCGCGCGAGACGCCGTTCTGCTCCATGACCTGGACCGCTTCGTCGATCCAGGCGCCGATCTGGTCGACCGGCTTGGCCTCCTCGACCGGCTTCTCCGGCGCGGGAGCAGCCTCGGGGGCGGGCTGCTCGGCCGGAGCGGGGACGGCCTCGGGGGCGGGCTGCGGGGCCGGGGCGTGGAGCGGGACGGCCTGGTCGATCGGGGTGACCACGGCCGCGGTCTCCACCGCGGGCTGCTCGGTCCGGGGGCCGCCGACGCCGGCGACCACGCCGAGCACGCTGAAGGCGGCTGCCGCGGTGCCGAGCTGCAGCGCCCGCGTCTTCGGGGCGACGCGGTGCTGCCGGTCGGACTTCTCGCCGAGGAATGCCGCACGCAGCCAGCTCGCCGTGTTCGGCACCGCCCTCTCCCAACGGTGCCAACCGGTCGGCCGGGGATCTCGGTCGTCGAGGATGCGGTTGTCGGGGGAATCAGGTTCGGGGGTCACGAGAACCCAGGTTCCGGCACGGAGAGTGCACGCGCACCGAGGTTTGCACGTACATAGGTACCTAGTTTCGCCCATACGGGCGACATATCGCGGGCTTCCAACTACTCAAAGTGAGATTCTGTGGTCCGGACAACAGCCCCGGAAGCGTCCCCGCATGATCCTGATGGCGTCGAGGCCGCCCGCATCCGCTCGGCAACTCGCCCCGGCCCGCCGTGCCGGGAGCAGCCGCGGTCAATTTCGTACGAAATTGACCATCACCCGGGTGAACGTCAATTTCGTACGAAATTGACCGCCGCCGCGTTCGCCGCCGCCGCGTCCGTCGTCGGCGTGCCCGGCGCGGTTCAGTGCGGGACGGTGTCGCTCGCTTCGCTCGCCGTGCGCTGGGCCGTCACCCAGCCGGCGATCTGCGCGCGGGAGGAGAAGTCCAGCTTGGTGAGGATGTTCTGCACGTGACCCTCGACCGTGCGCTGGGCGATCACCAGGTTCTCCGCGATCTCCTTGTTGGTGTTGCCCTGCGCGACCAGCTCCGCGATCTGCCGCTCCCGCCGGGTCAGCGGCATCGGGTGCACGTTCTCCTCGGTGCGCACCCGCGAATGCCGCTTGACCTCCAGCGCGAAGTCGACGATGTGCTGCACGGACAGCTGGCGGCCCCGGCCCCGGTCGAACGCCTCCTGGAAGGCCTCCTCGCCCAGCGCGGTGCGGGTCTGCGCCTGGTGCTCGTCGTGGTCGGCGGCGAACCGGGCCCAGAAGCCCGGCCTGGCGCGCACCACGTCCCAGACCGACGAAGCCGCGCCGAACAGCCGGGCGGCGCGGTCGTACTTGCCCTGCTGCTGGGCGATCCAGGCGAGGGTGTCGATGCTGAAGGCGATGCCGAGCCGGTTGTCCAGCTGCCACTGCAGCCTGAGCGCCTTCTTGGCCGCCGCGTCGGCTTGCTCCAGATCCCCGTGCAGCGACTCGGTCTGCGCCGATGCCCACAGCGCGTAGGACCGCCAGTACAGCTCGCCTTGCTCGGTGGACAGCCGGATGCACTCGGCCAGCAGCGCGAGTCCGGCTTCGGCCGAGTCTTCCAGCCCCTTGATCATGCCGAGCCCGAACAGCGCGAACAGCTCACCGGGCAGCGATTCGCGCTTGCGGAACTGGCCCAGCGCGTCCTCCACCAGCGTGGCGGCCCGCGGTGTGTCGTTGCCCGCGAACGCCGCGAGCCCGCGCACCAGCGCCAGGTACGGCTTCTCCGCGTCCTCGCCGCGCTGCGTGGCCAGCACCGTCGCCTGCTCCAGGATCGAGTGCACGTTGTCCAGGTCGCCGTGCAGCAGCGCGAACCAGGCGCTGACCCGCAGCGCGCGCACCCGCTCGGGCACCTCGCGCGGGGCGCTGGCCAGCACCTGGTCCAGCCAGTGGCGCGCTTCGCCGTTGAGCCCGCGGATGACCCAGTACTGCCAGAGGTCGGTGGCCATGCCCAGCGCCGTGCCCGCGGTGTCCGGGTCGGCTGCGGCGGTCTGCAGCGCGGTCCGCAGGTTGCCCTGCTCCTTGCGCAGGCGCTGCATCCAGGCGATCTGGTCGGGGCCGATCCAGTCCGCGGCGAAGCGCCCCGCGAGGTCGCTGAACCAGGTGAGGTGCCGCTGCCGGATCGCCTCCAGCTCACCGAACTCCGCGAGCTTGTCCTGCCCGTACTCGCGCAGCGCGTGCGGGAGCCGGAAGCGCACCTCGCCGCCGTCCTCCTCGCGCAGCAGCACGGACTTGTCCACCAGCGAGTGGATCGCGCCGAGCACGTCGGAGCCGGTCAGGCCGTTGCTCGCCACGTGCTCGGCGGCGGCCAGGTCGAAGGTGCCGGAGAACACCGACATCCGCGCCCACGCCAGCCGGTCCTGCTCGGAGGCCAGCTCGTAGCTCCAGTCGATCAGCGCGCGCAGCGTCTGCTGCCGGGCCGGGGCGCCGCGGCGGCCTTCGGTGAGCAGGTCGTACCGCTCGGCCAGGCGCTCCTCCAGCTGCTGCAGGGACAGCGAGCGCAACCGCACCGCGGCGAGTTCGATGGCCAGCGGGTTGCCGTCGAGGTGGTAGCACAGGCGCATCAGCGCGGTGGCGTTGTCGGTGGTCACCTCGAACTCGGGCACCGCGGCCCTGGCCCGGTCGATGAACAGGCGGACCGAGGCGAACTGCTCGTAGGCCTCCGGCGGCGGCAGGTGCTCGATGTCGGGCACCTGCAGCGGCGGGACGACCATGGTGGCCTCCCCGGCGACGCCGAGGGATTGCCTGCTGGTGGCCAGCACCCGCACGCCCGGGCACCACCGCACGACCGCGTCGACCAGCAGCGCGACGTCCTCGACCACGTGCTCGCAGTTGTCCAGCACGAGCAGCATCTCGCGGTTCTTGAGCTGTTCGACGACGGTGTCGAGATCCTCGCCCGCGGTCGGGCCGCCGATGCCGAGCTGCTCTATGACGGCGTCGACCACCAGCGAGCCGTCGCGCACGTCCTCCAGCCCGACGCACCACGCCTTGTCCCGGAACGAGCGGCGCATGTTGCTCGCGACCCGCATGGCCAGCCGGGTCTTGCCGACACCGCCGGGGCCGGTGAGGGTGACGACCCGGGATTCGGCGAGCAGCCGCTTGGTGAGGGTGATCTCACGGCGCCGGCCGACGAAGCTCGTGACGTCGGCCGGGAGGTTGCCCGCCGGCTCCCGCACGCGGGCTCGCGCAGTGGTGACCACGCCACGAGCTTAACCGCCCGAATGGGCTCTGACCTGCGATCTTGTCCCAGCGCACGCCTCGTCACCCAGAAGTGTGGTGAGTGGAACAGCGCGCAGCCGGGACGTCACGCGGCACCGCGATCGACTTCACTCGGACGTGTGAACCTGCTGGGCTCGCAGCCCGGCGAGCACGACGCGCAGGTTCCGCCGCCACTGGTCGTCGGCGGCGGTCAGCCCGATGGTGCGATCGCCGGTCATCACCGAGGTCAGCACGAACGGAACGTCCTGCCAGGCCACGTCGTCGCGCATGGCGCCGGACTCCTGGCAGCGCTCGACGAGCAGTCTGATCTGCTCCCGCAACTGCTCCAGCGGGGTGTCCAGGGGCAGAGCGCAGTCGGTGCCGAGCGCTTCGTTGATGCCGCAGCTCATGGCGCGCAGCTGCACGAAGTCGGCCGCGAAGGTGCAGAACCCGTGCCACGGGTCGGGATCGCGCAGCGCGTCCCTGGCCAGCTCGACGATCTCGTAGACGGTGTCCTCGACGACCGCCTGCAGCAGGGCTTCGCGGGAGGGCAGCCGCCGGTAGAAGGTGCCGATGCCGACCCCGGCCCGGCGGGCGATCTCGTGCGCCGTCACCTCGACGCCGACCTCGGCGACGGCCTCGCGGGCCGCGGCCACGAGGCGCCGCACGTTGCGCTGGGCGTCCGCCCGCGCCGTCTCGCCGAGCAGCTTCTCCACCGCGCTCACCGGCTCACCCTAGCAACCGGACTTCGCAAGTCCGGTTAGACTCGCGCATAAGCGGACCTGTGGAGTCCGTTTTTGTCGGAGAAAAACGGACTCAGCGAGTCCGGTTCGGAGGCGTCGTGGGCAGGATCAAGGTCGGGATCGTCGGGGCCAACCCGGAACGGGGATGGGCGGTGCGCGCGCACGTCCCGGCGCTGCGCTCCCTCGACCAGTACGAGCTGACCGCGGTGGCCACCACCCGCCGGGAGAGCGCCGAGCGCGCGGCGGCGGAGTTCGGCGCCGCGCACGCCTTCACCGATGCGCGGCAGCTGGCCGATCACCCGGACGTCGACCTGGTCGTCGTGGCGGTGCGCGTGCCTCAGCACCTGGAGCTGGTCCAGGTCGCGCTCGCCGCGGGCAAGCACGTCTACTGCGAGTGGCCGCTGGCGCGCACCACGGAGGAGGCCGAGGTTCTGGTCGAAGGTGCGCGGCAGGCCTCGGTGCACAACGTGATCGGTCTCCAGGCGCTGCGCGCCCCGGCGGTCGTGCGGGCGAAAGAGCTGATCGACCGGGGAGACCTGGGGCGCATCACCTCGGCAACCGTGCACAGCGCGCGGGGGAAGGGCGCATCGGGCCAGGTACCGGCGTGGGCGGCCTACACGCTGCAGTCGGCCAACGCCGCGGGGCTGCTGGAAGTCCACGGCGGGCACGTCCTGTCGGTGCTGGACCACCTGATCGGCGACATCGCCGAGCTCACCGCGGGCCTGTCGTTGCAGCACCCGCACCAGGTCGTGGCCGAAACGGGCGAGGAAGTGCCCGTGGACAGCCCCGACCACCTCGTGCTGACCGCCCGGTCGGCGTCGGGTGCGGTGCTGTCGGCCACCGTCCGCGACGCCGAAGCCGCTGACCCGCGAGTGCTGGTGGAGATCGTCGGCACCGAGGGGAGCCTGGCGATCGCCTCCAGCAGCGCGCAGGAGCCGCGCGCCACCCAGATCCAGATGAGCGATCTCGAACTGCGCCGCCCGAGCGAACCCGGAAGCCCGTGGGATCTCGTCGAGCTGCCTCCGGCGCGAGCGGTCCCAGAGGAAGCGCGCAACGTCGCGGCGACCTACGTCCAGATCGCCGAAGGCTTGCGCACCGGTGAGCAAACCGCGCCCGACTTCGCCAGGGCCCTGCGCCTGCACCGCGTCCTGGACGCCATCCGCGCTTCCGCGGAGACGGGAGAGCGCCAGCGGCTGAGCTGAGCCGGGGCCGGCCGCGGTGGTGCCGTCCTCGCCGCCGCAGGACAATGGCCCCGTTCGGTCACCGGGGGTCCAGATGCACTGGTGGGAGTCATGACCGCCCGGCACTACCTGGGCGTATCGGGTCTCGCGCGGCAGCTCGGCGTGCCCCGGCGCGACGTGTCGAAGTGGCTCAGCCAGTACCCGGCGACCTCAGAGCACCCGTTCCCGGAACCCGACGTCGAGGTGGACGGCGCGCCCGGCTGGGCGCTGGAGCGCGTACCCGAGGTGGACCTGTGGCGAACCGCCCTGCCAGGCCGCACCGCCTAGTCCCGGCGGCCGGTCGACCGCGCTCCGCAGCAGAGCGCGGTCGACCATCGCTCACCAGTCCTTGACGTCTCCGTTGCACATCACGACGCTGTACTGGCCGTTGCTGCTGGCCTCCTTGATGACCTTCCCGTCGACCGTGATCCGGCACGTGATCGTGCCGCTGCCGGCGTTCTGCGCCGACACCGAGAAGATCTGGAACGCCTCGCGGGGAAGGGCGATCTCCTTGCTGAAGGGGAGCTTCGCGTTCTGCTGTTGTTCGGTGCTGGCCAAGCCATCGGTGGTGTAGGTGATGTTGAGGGCCTCGCCCGAGCCGGTCACCTCGTACAGCACGGTTCGCGTTTCGGCTTCGGCGTCGGGAGGATTCGCACCCGCGGGCGGGAGTGCAGGCGGCTGGCCCTGGTCGAGCTGTTCGTCGAGCCGCTGCATCTCGCGGTTGTAGTCGTACGCCGCGGAACCGACCGCGGCCATCCAGATGATGCAGACCACGAGCCCGACCGCGGACAGCGCCGTACCGGCGATCGCCAGCCCCTTGTTGGTGGCGGCACCCTTGCGGGCGCGGATGATGCCGATGATGCTGAAGATCAACCCGAGGATCACCAGCGGCCAGGCGATGATCCCGACGAACGGGACGAATGAGAAGAGCAGGCCGACCAGGCCGAGCACGAAACCAGCGGTTCCGAGCCCGTTCCGCGGCTGTGCCGGGGGTGCCGGGGGCATGGTGGGATCGACCATCTGCGACATGTGGGTTCGTACGTTCCTTCCTGGACTCGCACGTGGAGGTCTTCCGTCCAGCGGAGGCTTCCACTCGCATGTCGGTCAGCGGGGACGGTCCTTGCGAACTTCGCTCTTCCGGACTAATCGCCGCGTGCGGCAGGTGGGCTGGATCACGAGAACGGCTGGGCTGAGCCGAGCTGGCAGACTGCCGGGGTGATCATCCGCGTCGCGCAGGAGCGGGACTTCCCGGACTTCCTCCGGTTGGCCGGGCAGGTCGAGCAGTGGTTCGGGCCGATGGTCGCCGATCCCGGTTTTCACCGCGCCGTGCGCGAGCACGTCCACCGGTCCGCGGCGCTGGTCGCGGTGACCTCGGAGGTCGTCGGCGCGATGCTGTTCGGCGCCGGGCCGCCGGTGCACCACGTCCACTGGCTCGTCGTCGACGGGCAGGCGCGGGGGAGCGGAGTCGGGCGTGCGCTGCTGGCGGATGCGCTGCGCCGGTTCGGTCCGGGGCCGGTCGAGGTGATCACCTTCGGGCCCGACCACCCGGGTGCGGTGAGCAGCGGCGCGCGCGTCTTCTACGAACGCCACGGCTTCACCCCCGCCGAGCCCGCCGAACCCGGGCCGGAAGGCGGCTCCCGGCAGGTCTACCGCCGCATCGTCACCTGATTTCGCACGACTGCGCGATCAACGCGGCCCCCATCCTGATCGGCCTGCTCCGACCGCTGGAATAGGCTTGCCGGGTGCGGTTCGAGGGTTTTGGGGATGGGGCCGTCGAGTTCTTCGACGGGTTGGAGGCCGACAACTCGAAGGCCTTCTGGAGCGACAACCTGGCTCTCTACCGGGAGCACGTGCGGGCTCCCATGGAGGCGTTGATCGGTGAGCTGGAGCCCGAGTTCGGGCCGGGGTTCGGAACCGGGAAGGTGTTCCGGCCGCACCGGGACGTGCGGTTCAGCCACGACAAGTCGCCGTACAAGACGCACTGCGGGGCCGTGATCGAGCAGGGGCGCGGCGGCGGGGCCTACTACGTCGAGGTCGGGGCCGCCGGGATGCTCGTCGCGGGCGGGTGCTTCCACACCGAGTCCGACCAGCTCGCCCGGTTCCGCACCGCGGTCGACACCGAGATCCACGGCGAGCAGCTGCGGCGGTTGCTCGACGCGCTGGCGGCGGCCGGGTGGGAGATCACCGGCGAGGTGCTCAAGAGCCGCCCGCGCGGGTTCGCCGCCGATCACCCGCGGCTGGACCTGCTCCGGCGCCGGACGCTCTACGCCTGTCGGCGCTGGGAGCCCGACGACGCGCTGCACGAGCGCAGTTGTCTGGACCGGGTCCGGCGGGCCTGGGCGGACGTGCGGGAGCTCAACCAGTGGTGCGCCGACCACGTCGGCGTCAGCGAGAAGAAGCGCCGCTGATCTTCCGCAGCAGCGCCACGACCGCCCAACCGGTCAGCGCGCCCGCGACGTCCACCAGGCCGTCGGCGAGCTCGCAGCTGCGGCCGATCGGCAGCACGCCCTGCAGGGCCTCCGACACCGCCGCGTAGCCGACCAGCGCCGCCAGCAGCTTCGCCGTCGGGAAACCGGCGAACCGGCCGGTGGCGGCCAGGGCCGCGAACAGGGCGAAGTGCACCACCTTGTCGGTGCCGGGCGGCGCGCTCGGCACTCCCGAGGCGGGCATGAACAGGATGAGCAGGCTCGCCAGCACCGCGACCCCGAACGGTATCCGGGTGAGCTGCGTTCTGTAATGATCCAGCAACGATCTCCCCGCTGGGCCTGGCGCCGGGCATGGCGCGTGCTGCGCACGCCGGTCAACAGACTACGCTGGCATGATGTGAGTCGACGAGCCAAGATCGTTTGTACCATGGGCCCTGCCACTGCCTCACCGGAGAAGATGGCAGAGCTCGTCAGCAGCGGAATGGACGTCGCCAGGCTGAACTTCAGCCACGGCAGCCACGCCGATCACCAGCGGGTCTACGAGATGGTCCGGGCCGCGGCCAAGGAATCCGGCCGTGCCGTGGGCATTCTCGGCGACCTGCAGGGACCGAAGATCCGACTCGGCAAGTTCGCTGCCGGGCCGGTCGAGTGGCGGACCGGCGACATCGTGCGCATCACTGTGGACGACGTCCAGGGCACCCACGACAGGGTGTCCACCACTTACAAGGGCCTCGCCAACGATGCCAAGAGCGGCGACCGGTTGCTGGTCGACGACGGCAAGGTGGGGCTGGTCGTGACCGGCGTCGAGGACAACGACGTCGTGTGCGAGGTGACCGAAGGCGGTCCGGTCTCGGACAACAAGGGAATCTCGCTGCCGGGCATGGACGTTTCGGTGCCCGCACTGTCCGAGAAGGACATCGAGGACCTGGAGTTCGCGCTGGAGCTCGGCGTGGACTTCATCGCGCTGTCCTTCGTCCGCAGTCCGGCCGACATCGACCTGGTGCACCAGGTGATGGACCGCGTCGGGCGCCGCGTTCCGGTGATCGCCAAGCTGGAGAAGCCGGAAGCGGTGGACAACCTGGAGGCCATCGTGCTGGCCTTCGACGGCGTCATGGTCGCCCGCGGCGACCTCGGCGTCGAACTCCCGTTGGAGCACGTGCCGCTGGTGCAGAAGAAGGCGATCCGGATCGCGCGTGAGAACGCCAAGCCGGTCATCGTCGCCACCCAGATGCTCGACTCCATGATCAACAATTCGCGTCCGACGCGCGCGGAGACCTCCGACGTCGCCAACGCGGTGCTCGACGGCACCGACGCGGTGATGCTCTCCGGGGAGACCAGCGTCGGCCGCTACCCGGTGGAGACCGTGCAGACGATGGCTCGCATCGTCGAAGCGGTCGAGGCCGGATCCACCGCGCCGCCGCCGCTGAGCCACGTCCCGCGCACCAAGCGCGGCGTGATCTCCTACGCGGCGCGCGACATCGGCGAGCGCCTCAACGCCAAGGCCCTGGTGGCCTTCACGCAGTCCGGCGACACCGTGCGCCGGTTGGCCCGGTTGCACACCAGGCTGCCGCTGCTGGCGTTCACCCCGGAGGAGTCGGTGCGGAGTCAGCTGGCTCTCACTTGGGGGACTGAGACGTTCCTGGTGCCTAAGGTCGACACCACGGACCAGATGGTGCGGCAGGTGGACCAGGCGATGCTGTCGCTGGGCCGCTCGCAGCGGGGCGACATGGTCGTCGTCGTGGCGGGTTCGCCGCCCGGCACGGTCGGTTCCACCAACCTCATCCGCGTGCACCGGTTGGGCGAGGAAGACCACGTCTGATCCGCTTTCTCGGACGGGAGCCACCCGGCGCTCCCGTCCGGCCGTCCGGTGTACGACCTGAGGAGCGCGCTGTGACCGAAGCGGCCCGAGCCGCCGCCGCAGACCCGGCGGGAACCCGCTTGCGGGACGACGTCCCGCTGGACGTCAACGGCATGCCGCACGGCCAGCCGGTGCTGGACAGCCTGGTGGCCCTGCTGGACCTGGAGCGCATCGAGGAGAACATCTTCCGCGGTGTCAGCCCCGCGTCCTCGCCGGTGCGCGTGTTCGGCGGGCAGGTCGCCGGGCAGGCGCTGGTCGCGGCCGGTCGCACGGTGCCGCCGGAGCGGCAGGTGCACTCGCTGCACGCCTACTTCATCCGGCCCGGCGATCCGAGCGTCCCGATCGTCTACGAGGTCGACCGCACCCGCGACGGCCGCTCGTTCACCACCCGCCGGGTGGTGGCGGTGCAGCACGGCAAGGCGATCTTCTCGCTGTCGGCGTCGTTCCAGGTGGAAGAGGCCGGTATCGACCACGCCGAGCCGATGCCGGAGGTTCCGGACCCCGAGTCGCTGCCGACCTTCGGCGAGCAGGTGGGTTCGCTGATCGACACGCTCGGGCGCGCGCAGCCCCGCCCGATCGACGTGCGCTACGTGACCGACCCGCCGTGGGTGAGCCGGGAGAACGGCCCGCGCGAAGCCCGCAGCCAGGTGTGGATGCGCGCGGACGGCGTGCTGCCGGACGACGACCTGCTGCACGTGTGCACCGCGGCGTTCGCCTCCGACATGACCCTGCTGGACGCGGTGCTCGCCCGGCACGGCGTGTACTGGGGCCTGGACAACGTCAGCGGCGCGAGCCTGGACCACGCGATGTGGTTCCACCGCCGGTTCCGCGCCGACGAGTGGCTGCTCTACGACTGCGCCTCGCCGAGCGCCTCCGGCGCCCGCGGCCTGGCCACCGGCCGGTTCTTCTCCCGCGACGGCCAGCTCGTCGCCACCGTCGTCCAAGAGGGCCTGCTCCGCGTCGGCGACTAGTCGTCCGATTCGGCGTGCTGGGCGCGGCGCTGCTCCTCGCGGTAGCCGTAGGCCGCTTGCCGGACGGCGGCGTCGGTTTCCAGGCTCGACCCGAGGGCGCCGGCGATGAGCGCCATCGAGGCGACCATCCACGCCAGCCGCGCGTATGCGGGCCAGTCCGCTGAGTGGCCGAGCGTGCGGGCGAGGACGCCCTCGTCGATCAGGCTCAGCGCGCCGGTGAGGCTCACCAGGTAGACCACGGCGTAGAGGCAGGCGACGCCGGACGACAGCGTGGTGATCGTCGAGGCGTTGTAGAGCAGCGCCAGTCGCCGGTCCCGGACCGCGCGGCGGCCCACCCGTTCCCACAGGCCGTGCGCGGCGATCAGCCACACCGTCATCAGCGCGAGCGCGAAGACCGTCGTGGTCAGCGCGCGCAGCGGGCTCAGCACGTCGCCGAGCTGCCAGACCGTCGAGGTGAACAGGCCGAACCCGGCGGCGGCCAGCGCTGCCGCCAACGCGCTGGACAGTCCCCAGACCAGCTGCCACGGCCGGTTCGCCCGGACCATCCCGGACACCAGGCGCAGCCAGCCCCGCAGCCGCGTGGTGGTGTACCGGACGTCGACCGGGCCGTCGTGGCGCGCGCGGTTGACCGGGCCCAGCCGCCCCGGTGGGTCGCCGCCGTCCGGCAGCAGGTCGTCCAGCAGCCGCGTCAGCAGCCGGTAGGTGCGGTGGTAGGTCCGGATCGCGCCGAGCGCGGGGAGCGACACGAGCGCGACCCGGCGCCGCGTGCTGACGTCGGCCAGCAGCGGGCCCTTCGCCAGCAGCAGCGGCAGGTCGGTCAGGCAGATCGCGAAGTCCCAGTTCTGCTCCTCGCGGTGCCGGTCGACGGCGTCGAGGAGGTCTTCGCTGGTGTCGTGGCCCGCGGTGAGCGGATCGCAGCGCACGTCGATCGTCCAGCGGTGCCCGGTTCGGTGGCCGAGCCAGCCGGTGACCCGCTCGGCGGTGCGCCGCCCGACCTGCGTGGGCATGTCGGGGTCGGTGACCAGCCCCAGCACGTGATCGGCCTGCTCCGCCAACGGCACGGCCCTCCCAACCGGCGACGATCCTGCCCACCGTGGGGGCATCCGGCCGACGGCGCAACCAAGCGGCTTAATCGGCTCCGTTTCCGCTGGTGACGGCCCGTGAGTGTTTTGTGGGGCTATGACCCCTCAAACCGCTCACGGGTCCTGACCAGCGGAAACGGAGCCTGTGACAGTTCTGGTGGGTGCTCAGCTGCGGCGGCGGCGCTTGGGGCGGAGGTGGCGGGGCGGTGTCAAGGCCTTGGTGTGCAGCTGTTCCAGGACGATCGAGCTGGTGAAGTGGCGGACCTCCGTGCGGGAGGCGATCTTGTCCACCAGGAAGCCCTGCATGTGCTTGGTGTCGGCCACCGCGATGTGCAGCAGGAAGTCGGCCTGACCGCTGACGTGCAGCAGCGAGCGGGTCTCCGGCTGCTTCATCACGAACTCGCGGAACTGGTCGACCACCTGCCGGGTGTGCGGGCGGACGTTGATCGCCACGATCGCCTCCAGCGCCAGCCCGGTCGCGGCCGGGTTGACGTCGATGTGCGACCCCGTGATCACACCCTGTTCCCGCAGGCGGCGGACCCGTTGCAGGCAGCTGGAAGCGGCCAGCCCGACCCGTTCGGCGAGCACCCGGTTCGGCAGCGTCGCATCGTTCTGCAACTCCTCCAGGATCTGCCAGTCAACCGAATCCAGTTCTACGGAATCCTGCATATCCGAAGATGCTACGGCGACGGTGGTGGGACGGCGAACGGGAAGCCGAAAATACCGGTACTTCCCAACCACTTCTTTCGAAGGAGGAGTCGTGCACATCGCCTGGGGGCCGTTCCTGCTGGCGCTGCTGGTGATCGTCGTCGTACCCGGGCCCGATTTCGTGCTGGTCACCCGCAACGCGGCGACCGGGGCGAGGTGGGGCTGGCTGGCGGCGGCCGGATCGACCTGCGGACTGCTGGTGCACGCGACGGCTGCCACGCTGGGGCTCTCGGCGCTGGTGGTGGCCGTTCCGGCGGCGCTGCTCGTGGTGAAGGCGATCGGTGTCGCCTACCTGGCCTGGATGGGCTTCCAGATCCTGCGCAAGGCCGGCGCCGCCGCGACCGCGGAACCCGGCGCGGTGGAGGTTCCCGCCTCGGGTCGGGCGGTCTTCCTGCGCGGTCTGCTGACCGACGTGCTCAACCCCAAGGTCATGCTGACCTTCCTGACGCTGCTGCCGCAGGCGATGGATCCGGCCGCCGACCCGATGACGCAGGCAGCCCTGCTCAGCGCGGTCGCGGTGAGCGGCTTCGCGGCGTGGTGGCTGATCGTGGTCCCGTCGGTGCGCTGGCTGGCGGCGCTGCTGGCCGACCCGCGCCGCCGCAAGGTCTTCGAGCGCTGCTGCGGCGGCGCCCTCCTGGCCATGGCCACCTCCATCGCGGTGGCCTGACGCGCGACGGAGTTCCGCCCTGACGGGGCCACGATTTCCACGGAAGTCGTGGCCCCGTCGGCGTGTCCGGCACCCGGCACGCCGGTGGTGCGGCGGGCGGCTGGTCGGCGGATCGGGTTCGGCGGTTCGGGTGTTCGGCGGGCGGGTTTTCCGTTGGGGGCGCGGGTTTCGTTGACCGTCCGTGTTGATCTGCTTACGCTGCATGATCTGGTCGGGCGAGGTGAGGGAGCTGCGCGATGCGTCGACGTTGGGGTGTGGCCTTCGGGTTGGTCGTCGCCGTGGGGGTTCCGTTCGCCTTCGTGGCGCCGTCCGGGGCTGCTCCGACCGGGCCGGACGCGCTGCGCGTCGATCTCGACGAGATCCTCGCCGATCCTCGGCTCGCCGGTTCGCACGCGGGTGTGGTGGTGCGCGATCCGGCCACCGACGAGGTGCTCTACAGCAGGCAGGCCGCGGCGCGGGCGACTCCGGCGTCCAACGCGAAGCTGCTCACCTCGGCCGCCGCGATGGAGGCGCTCGGCCCGGACTACCGGTTCCGCACCGAGGTGCTCACCGGTGCTCAGCAGGTCGGCCCGGTCCTGCTCGGTGATCTCCACCTGCGCGGGACCGGCGATCCGACGTTGCTCGCCGCCGACTACGACCGGCTGGCGGAGCAGGTCGCGGCAGCCGGTGTCCGCGTCGTTCAGGGCGGACTGCGCACCGACGACACCTGGTTCGACGACGTGCCGCTGGGCACCGGGTGGGCTTGGGACGACGAGCCGTACTACTACGCCGCGCCGGTCTCGGCGCTGACCGCGGCGCCCAACACCGACTTCGACGCCGGGACCGCGATCGTGCGCGTCAGCCCGACCGTCGAGGGCGCGCCCGCCGAGGTGCGGCTGGACCCGGAGACCGACGTCGTGCGGATCGACAACCGGACGACCACCTCCGCCGAGGGCGATGAACCGGACGTGCTGGTGCAGCGCGACCACGGCGGATCGCGCGTGGTGGTGAGCGGAACGGTGCCCGCGGGCGCGGAGCCGGTCGAGGACTTCACCACGGTGCCGGACCCGTCCGCCTACGCCGCCGATCTCTTCGCTCGCGCTCTCGCCGCGCACGGGGTGCAGGTGCGCGACGCGGGGGAGGGGGCGGCGCCGGAAGGTGCCAGGGTGCTGGCCGAGCGGGAGTCGATCCCGCTGCGCGAGCTGCTCGTGCCGTTCATGAAGCTGAGCAACAACGGGCACGCCGAAGTGCTGGTCAAGGCGATGGGGCGGGAGGTTCGCGGCGAGGGGAGCTGGGCCGCGGGTCTGGCGGTGCTGACCGAGCGGCTGGGCGAGCTCGGGCTGTCGCCGGAGGTGCTGCGCCTGGTCGACGGCTCCGGTCTGTCCACGATGGACAACGTGACGCCGGAGCAGCTGACCGTGCTGCTGGACAACGCCCGGCAGCGTCCCTGGTTCCGGGCCTGGTACGACTCGCTGCCGGTGGCCGGCGTCGCGGACCGCATGGTCGGCGGCACGCTGCGCAACCGGATGGCCGGGACGGCGGCGGCGAACAACGTGCGGGCCAAGACCGGGTCGCTGACCGGTGTGACCTCGCTGTCCGGCTACGTCACCACGGCCGGTGGCCGCGAGCTGGTGTTCTCGGTGGTGTTCAACGACTTCGTGTCCGATTCGCCGAAGGACCTGGAGGACGCGATCGCCGTCCGGCTGGCCGAGTACCGCGGCGCGGAGGACCAGCCGCGCGGCCGCACGCAGGTGCCGCGGATCCAGCGCGACGATCCGGCCACCGAGGTCGACGAAGGTGCGCTGGAGTGCTCCTGGGTGAAGGCCTGCTGAATTGCGGTGGACGTTTCCGCAGCGGCATTCCCCGTTCCGGGAAAGGGGGATCCGCAGCGGTCCGAGTCCTCGTGCGGTTGCGGCGTTTGCACAGGTAGTGGCGCTACACCTAGTCGAAGGTGTGAGTCCAGTCTCAGGGTTGTCTAAGGGGTATTGCCGGGACTCCGGCACCGTTACGCCGGTAGCGTGATGGGAGTCGTCGAAGTCCCATGCCTAGGAGCTCGTCCCGTGACCTTCATCAGTGACGTTCTGGCAGCTGTCGGAAGTCTGCCGAAGCCGCTGCTGGTGTTGGTGACCGGGGCGCTCGTGCTCGGCGAGTGCACCATCGGCCTGGGTTTCCTGGTGCCGGGCGAGAGCGGGCTGCTGATCGCCTCCGCCGCGGTCACCGATCTGGGCTTCTTCTTCGTGCTGGCCGGTGTGGTCGCGGTGTGCGCGACGGTCGGCGACAACATCGGGTTCTGGCTGGGCCGCCGCTACCGGCTGAAGATGCGCGAGACCAAGGTGGTGCGCAAGCTCGGCCAGCAGCACTGGGACCGGGCCGGGCAGCTGCTGCGCAAGTGGGGGATCGGTGCGGTGCTGGTGGGCCGCTTCCTGCCGGTGGTGCGCACGCTGATGCCCGCGGCGGCCGGGACCAGCGGGATGTCCTACCCGAAGTTCGCGGTGTCCTCGCTGATCGGGGCGATCGCCTGGTCCGCGACGCACGTGAGCATCGGCTGGCTGGCCGGGGCTTCCGCGAAGTACATCGAGGACGCGCTGGGGCGGACGAGCTGGATCTTGATGGCCGCGGTGGTCGTGATCGGCGTGTCGATCTGGCTGCTGCGCCGCCGTCGCGGGACCAAGCAGCCCGAGGCCGCCGCGGAGGAACCCGCGAAGGACGTCGCGGCCTGAGCGTCAGAGGTCTTCGCGGCGCAGGACGATCTTCCGGCCGTCCAGGTCGACTCCGGGCGCGCCGTCGCCCTCCTCGTCGCGCAGCATCGACGTCGAATCGCGGTGCTCCAGCTCCATCCGCTTGGTGCCGTAGAACAGGGCCGTGACCTCGTCGACGTAGGTCCCGGCCAGCGGCGTTCCGGAGCGCTTCCCGCGCCGCTTCTGCACGATCTCGTAGCCGCCGACCGCGACCAGCAGCAACGTCATGCCGGGAATGCCCAGCATCAGCGCGGTCTCCACGTGCTTCCCAACGATCCGCTGCTGACCAGGGTTCCCTCAGAGCTTGTTGGTGGCCGGTCTGCGTGGCGGTGCGGGTGGCGGAACCTGAGTGCTTCCCTGGACTGCGGGTGCCCCTCCTGATGTATGTCCGATACACGGCGGAGGGGCCGTCCTCGCCCAGGGAGCCACCCAGTGGCGGGCCACCGTACCCGCAGCGGTGCGAGCTGCGTACGTACTCAAAGCGGCTGACGCCGCTTGCACAAGCGCGGACGGCTACGCCGACAGCGTTTTCAGACGCACAACGCGGTCAGCCGCTTGCGGTGCCTGGTGAACAGCTTCGGGCTGTTCATGGCCAGCACGCCGGTCGGTTCTCCGCCGCGGTGGAAGGTCGCCACGAACCGGCGGTCGTCCGGCGAGCCGTCGACGATCTCCACCTGGTCGTCCGGGCGGGCCCGCCCGGCGAACTGGATCCGCACCCCGTACTGCTCCGACCAGAAGTACGGCACCGCGTCGAAGCCGACCGCGGTGCGCCCGGCCAGCAGGTTCCGGATCGCGGTGGCCGGTTGTTCCAGCGCCGTGGTCCAGTGCTCGAAGCGCTGCCCGCGGTAGCGGGCCACGTCGCCCACCGCCACCACGGTGCGCAGGCCGGTCACGCCTCCGGCATCGCACGAGACGCCGTTGGCCAGCTCCAGGCCTGAGCCGTGCAGCCAGTCGGTGTTCGGGCGGGCGCCGATCCCGACCACGACGACGTCCGCCGGGATCACCGCGCCGTCGGCGAGTTCCACGGCTGTGACGCGATGCGTCCCGTGCAGCCGCTCGACTCCGGTTCCGCAGCACAGCTGCACGCCGTGATCGGTGTGCAGCGCCGCGCACACCGCGCCCAGTTCAGGGCCGATGACCTGCGCGAGCGGCACTTCCAGCGCCTCCACCACCGTGACGTCGATGCCGAGCGCGTGGCAGGTCGAGGCGACTTCGGCGCCCACGAAACCGGCGCCGACGACCACCACCCGAACGCCCGGTCGCAGCGCCGCGCGCAGCTCGGCGGCGTCGTCGATGGTGCGGAGGGTGTGCACGCCCGGCAGGTCGAACAACGTTCTCGGGCTCGCGCCGGTTGCGATCACGACGCCGTCCGCCCGACAGCTGGTGCCGTCGTCGAGAGTGACCGACCGCTCGCCGGGAACCAGCGCGACAGCGCGCCGCCCCAGGTGCCAGGTGGCCTCGACCGCGGCGATCTCGGCCTCGTCGGCCAGCGCGAGATCGCTCGTGGTCAGCTCACCGGCCAAGAACGCCTTCGACAGCGGCGGCCGGTCGTAGGGCAGGTGCGGTTCCGCACCGATCAGCTCGATCCGGCCGTCGAAGCCCTGCGCGCGCAGTTCCTGCGCCGCCCGCCAGCCGGCCAGGGCGGCGCCGACGATCGCGACCGTCCTCATGCGACTTCCGCCGCTTCGGTCTCGACGTAGACCACGCCGTCGGCGACCCGCACCGGGTAGGTCCGCACCGGGCGCTTGGCGGGCAGGCCGCACGGAAGCCCGGTGCGCAGGTCGAACGCCGCCGCGTGCAGCGGGCACTCGACCCGGCAGTCCTCCACCCAGCCCTCCGCCAGCGAGGCGTCCTGGTGGGTGCAGGTGTCGTCGATCGCGAACAGCTCGCCGTCGACGTTGAACACCGCGATCGGCACGTGCGCCTCGACGCGGACGGATTCGCCGGGCGGCAGGTCGGACATCGGGCAGGCTTCGAACATCAGGACCTCCGTTGCGCTATCCAGAACACGGAGTGCGATGCGCAACAATGTGCGGCTCGGATCAGGGGCGCGTCAAGGGGGTTCTGCCGTTTCGTCGTCCATGACGTCCATCCGTGTTACGCGGCGGGAAAACGTGGCTCGCGCACTTGACGGCGACCGGGAGCGTCGGTGACCGTGTTGCTCGTATCGGAACTTGGCGCGCATAGCGCAACAACCTCCCACTGCTTCGAGCCCTGGAGGCACCCATGGGCACCCAGCCCCGCGTGGTCGTCATCGGAGCCGGAATCGTCGGTTGCGCCATCGCCGATGAGCTCACCGAACGCGGCTGGACCGACGTCACCGTCCTCGACCGCGGGCCGCTGTTCGCCACCGGCGGCTCCACCTCGCACGCACCGGGACTGGTGTTCCAGGCCAACCCGTGCCGGACCATGACCCGGTTCGCCGCCTACACCGCGGAGAAGTACCGGAACCTCGAGGGGGAGTGGTGCTTCCGGCCGCTCGGCGGTCTCGAAGTCGCCGGATCGCCGCAGCGGTGGGACGAGATCAAGCGGCGGCACGGCTGGCTG
Source organism: Saccharopolyspora indica (assembly GCF_027853965.1). Lineage (GTDB taxonomy): Bacteria > Actinomycetota > Actinomycetes > Mycobacteriales > Pseudonocardiaceae > Saccharopolyspora > Saccharopolyspora indica. The sequence goes on from NZ_JAQGLB010000010.1 coordinate 28,386, forward strand.
ACCTCGGCCGGTGTGGAGAGCCACCTGCGCGGTCCCGACGAGTGCGCCGAGCTGCACCCGCTGCTGGATCCGGCGCGCATCCGCGGCGGGCTGCACATCCCCACCGACGGCCTGGCCAAACCGGTCCGCGCCGCCGAAGCGCAGGCCCACCGCGCGAGCGCCCGCGGTGCCCGGTTCCTGGCCGGGCAGCAGGTCGTCTCGGTCGAGCGCGATGGCGGCCGGGTCACCGCGGTGGTGACCGAGCGGGACCGCTTCGCCGCCGACGTGGTGATCTCCTGCGCCGGGATGTGGGGCCCGCTGATCGGCGCACTGGTCGACCTCGACGTTCCGCTGGTGCCGATGGCGCACCAGTACGCCAGGACCGGGCCGCTGGCCGCGCTGTCCGGCCGCAACGACGCGCGGACCGAGGCCGGGCTGCCCATCCTGCGGCACCAGGACGGCGACCTGTACTTCCGCGAGCACGTCGACCGGATCGGCATCGGCTACTACGGGCACCGGCCGATGCCGCTGGATCCCGCGGCGATCCGCGAACCGGGCTCGGCGGTGATGCCCTCGATCGAACCGTTCACCGCGGAGGACTTCCAGCCCGCTTGGGACGAGGCCCGCTCGCTGCTGCCGGAGCTGGCCGGCACGGAGGTGGCGGAGGGCATCAACGGCCTGTTCTCGTTCACCCCGGACGGGATGCCGCTGCTCGGCGAACACCCGGACCTGCGCGGGTTCTGGGTCGCGGAGGCGGTGTGGATCACGCACTCGGCGGGCGTGGCGCGGGCGATGGCGCAGTGGCTGGTCGACGGGCAGCCCGCCGAATCGCTGCACTCGTGCGAGCTCAACCGGTTCGAAACCGCCCAGCGCAGCCCGGAATACGTGCTGGCGCGCAGCTGCCGGAGCTTCGTCGAGGTCTACGACATCGTGCACCCGCTGGAGCCCGGCCGGGAGCCGCGGCCGCTGCGGACCAGCCCGTTCCACGAGCGCCAGCGCGAACTCGGCGCGGTGTTCCTCGAAGCCGCGGGCTGGGAGCGGCCGCACTGGTACGCGGCGAACGCAGAGCTGCCGGAGGTCGCCGAAGTCCCGCCGCGCGGCGACTGGGCGTCCCGGTTCTGGTCCCCGATCGCCGGGGCGGAAGCACTGGTCACCCGCAAGCGCGTGGCGCTGTACGACATGACGCCGCTCAAGCGCCTGGAGGTCTCCGGGCCGGGTGCGCTGGCCTTCCTGCAGTGGCTGACCACCAACAACCTGGCGAAGAAACCGGGATCGGTCACCTACACCCTGTCGCTCGACGAGGCCGGGGGAGTGCGCAGCGACCTGACGGTGGCGCGGCTGTCCGAGCACCGCTTCCAGGTCGGCGCCAACGGGAACCTGGACCTGGAGTGGCTGCGCAGGCACGCGCCGCCCGACGTGCAGGTCCGCGACATCACGGCCGGGACCTGCTGCATCGGCGTGTGGGGGCCGCTCGCGCGGGAACTCGTGCAGCCGCTGACCGGGACCGACTTCTCGCACGAGGCCTTCGGGTTCTTCCGGAACAAGCGCGCCTACGTCGGCGGTGTCGCGGTGACCGCGATGCGGCTGTCCTACGTGGGTGAACTCGGCTGGGAGCTCTACACCACCGCGGACCAGGGGCGGCGGCTCTGGGACGTGCTGTGGGGGGCCGGGCAGCGGCTCGGGGTGATCGCCGCCGGGCGCAGCGCCTTCAACAGCCTGCGGCTGGAGAAGGGCTACCGCTCGTGGGGCGCGGACATGACCGCCGAGCACGGCCCGCACGAAGCCGGGCTCGGCTTCGCCGTCCGCACGAACAAGGACTTCTTGGGGCGGGCAGCGCTCGCGGAACGAGCGGACGAACGCCGGCTGTGCCCGCTGCTGCTGGACGACCGCGAGGCGGTGGTGATGGGTTCCGAGCCGGTCCACGCAGGTGGGAGCCCGGTCGGGTACGTCACGAGCGCGGCTTACGGCTACACCGTCGGCGCGAGCATCGCCTACGCCTGGTTGCCGCGCGCACTGGCCGTGCCCGGCACCCGCGCGGAGGTCGAGTACTTCGGCGAGCGCCTGCCCGCCGTCGTCGCCGAAGAGCCCCTGTTCGACCCGGAGATGAAGCGGCTGCGCAGCTGAGCCGCGCAACTTCAATGGAAATCGCGGTTCTGGAGGGACGCATGACGACGACCGATCAGCAGGCCAGTCTCATCGCCACGCTGCCCGGACACCACTACACCGACCCCGAGCTGTTCGGGCTGGAGCAGGAGCGGATCTTCCACACCACCTGGTTCTGCGCGGTGCGCGCGGCCGACCTGGCCGAGCCGGGGCGGTTCCGCACCGTCCAAGTAGGACGCGAGAGCGTGCTCGTCGCGCGCGGCGGGGACGGCGGGCTGCGGGCGTTCCTGAACATCTGCCGACACCGCGGCGCTCGGCTGTGCACGGCCGAATCGGGGCAGGTCAAGCGCAGCTTCCAGTGCCCCTACCACGCCTGGACCTACGGCACCGACGGCAAGCTGATCGCCGCGCCGAACCTCACCTCGATGCCCGACGTCGACCGCGCCGAGCACGGTCTGGTGCCGGTCGCGCTGCGCGAATGGCTCGGCTACGCCTGGGTGTGCCTGGCCGAGGAGCCGCCGCCGTTCGAGGAGCAGGTGGTCGGCGCGGTGACCGCGCGGCTCGGCGGCGCCGAGGTGATCGACGGCTACGGCGTCGACGGCCTGGCGCTGGGCCGCCGCATCGGCTACGACGTGCGCGCCAACTGGAAGCTGATCGTCGAGAACTTCATGGAGTGCTACCACTGCGCGACCATCCACCCCGAGCTGACCGAGGTGCTGCCCGAGTTCGCCGACGGCTACGCGGCCCAGTACTACGTCGGGCACGGCGCGGAGTTCGGGCCCGACGTGGACGGGTTCACAGTGGACGGAACCGGCGGTTTCGGCAGGCTGGCCGGGATCGGTGACGACCAGGACCGCCGCTACTACGCGATCACGATCCGCCCGCAGGTGTTCCTGAACCTGGTGCCCGACCACGTGATCGTGCACCGGATGTTCCCGCTGGCGGTGGACCGGACGCTGGTGGAGTGCGACTGGCTGTACGCACCGGAGGTGCTCGACGCGGGCCACGACGTCTCCCGCTCGGTGGAGCTGTTCCACCGGGTCAACGAGCAGGACTTCGAGGCCTGCGAGCGCTGCCAGCCGGCGATGAGCTCCCGCGCCTACGCCGCCGGCGGAGTCCTGGTGCCCTCGGAACACCACATCGCCGAGTTCCACGCCTGGGTCCGGACCGCTCTCGGTCTCCCCGGTGAAGGGCACCTTTAGGCAAGTAGGTTGCTAAAAGGTGCCCTTCACCGGGCATCTGGTCAGGCGCGGGCGCGGCGGAGGCGGCGGATGCGGGTCGCGACGAACCAGACGACCGCGACCAGCACCGCGACGATCACGACCTTCTGGAAGATCCCGATGTAGGACTCCACCAGCCACCAGCTGCGGCCGAGGAGGTAACCGGCCAGCACCAGCGCGGTGTTCCAGATCAGGCTGCCGAGCGCGGTCAGCACCAGGAACGGCAGCAGCGGCATCCGCTCCACCCCGGCGGGCAGCGAGATGAAGCTGCGGAAGATCGGCACCATCCGGCCGAGGAACACCGCCTTGGTGCCGTGCCGGGCGAACCACGCCTCGGTGCGGTCGACGTCGGCCACCTTGACCAGCGGTAACCGGACCGCGATCGCGCGGGTCCGCTCCCGGCCGAGCCACGCGCCGAGGTAGTACAGCACCACGGCGCCGACCACCGAACCGAGCGTGGTCCACAGGATGGCGCCGAGCAGGCTCATCGAGCCCTGGGCCGCGGCGAACCCGGCCAGCGGCAGGATCACCTCGCTGGGGATCGGCGGGAACAGGTTCTCCAGCGCCACCGCCAGTCCGGCGCCGGGGCCGCCGATGGCCTCCATGAGATCGGTGACCCACCCGACGAGTCCGCCGGTCGCGGTTTCGGGCTGTGCGAGGAAGTTCATGCCCAGAACGCTAGAAATCCGCGCTGCCGGGCGGAATGCGGTTCACCGGCGACTTCGCTGCGGCATCGCGCAGAAATCCGGCTGCGGAAAACCGCACCTCGCGGCTCAGATGCGCGCGTCGACGCGCTCGACGAGCACCAGCTCCCCGTCCGGCCGCCGTTCGATGAGGGCCAGGGCATCCGGCCCGTCGGAGATGTGGCCGAGGCACACGACGTCGGTGGCACCGATGCGCGCCTGGTGGCGGTGGTGCATGTGCCCGCAGAAGTGCCACTTCGGGCGGACCCGCTCGCACAGCTCGCGCAGTTCCGGACGTCCCACCGGGTGGCCCCGGTGCGCTTCGGCGATCCCGGCGGGCCAGTCGTGGGTGAGCAGGACGTCGACCGGTCGGCGCGCCCGGCCGGTGCTGCGCACTTCCTCCGCCGTGTAGTAGACGCGGTCCCGCACGGTTTCCCGGCGCGCCTTCGGCACGTCGGTGATCTTCGCCGAGTAGATGCCGGACAGGAACGCCACCCGCAGCCCGGCGACCTCGGCGGCACCCGACCGGCCGAGGAAGTGCACGCCCTCGGTCCACCGGCCGGGCCCGGCCGCGTCGAGCGCGGGCCATGGCTCGTGGTTGCCGCCGATGAAGTGCAGCGGAGCACCCAGGTCGAGCAGACCTTCGACGAGGAAGGGGAAATCGCCCAGTTTCCGGTACTTCGCCGGACTGCGCACCCCCGCCGCGTCCGCCTCGTCGCGGTTCGGCTCGACGTCGCCGACGGCGAGGATCGCGTCGAGCGGGCCGTGCGACGCGCGAACGGCCTCCGACCACTTCGCGAGCAGCTCGAACTCACCGTGCACATCACCGACGACGAGGATCCGCGCGGGACTGCTGTTCTCACGTCGCACGATCGTTGCCTCCGCTGTGGAGGCTACGCGAACCGGTCAGCTGGTGGCGACCGGTTTTCCGGACACCCGGGGTGCGGAAAACCGCAGGTCTTCCTCGTCCTTAGGCTTCGGGCATGCGGCGGTGGCTGTGGGATCTGCTCGGCTTGGCGCTCGGCGCGGGCACAGCGATCCTCGAACTCGGGTACGTGGTGTGCTCGGCCGTGGTGCTGCCCTGGCGCCGGGCACGACCGGCGGTGTTCCGCGGTGCTGGTGCGCTGGTCGAGCTCGAACGCCGACGTCTTGCGCGGTACTCGGGCAGTTCGCACGCCGGGCGGCCGGAGGGGGCGCGGGCGCTGCGGTACCTCGCGCTGCGCGGTCTGGTCGGATTGCTCGGCGGGATCGTGCTGGCCCTGCTGTGCTACGGCGGGCTCGGTGCCGCCAGGGAGTTCTACGAGCTGTGGACCTCGACGGATCCGCTGGAAGGCAGGTCTGCCGACGAGAAGTCCTGGCTCACGGTCTACCTGATCGTCTTCTGCGCGGTGATGGGATACCTGGCGCTGGCCGGGCTCTTCGGCGTCGCGGCGCTCGACCGGGCGTTGGCGCGGCGGTTCCTGGAGCCGGACCCGACCGAGCGGTTGCAACGCCGGGTGGAGGAGCTCGCGGTGACGCGAGCCGACGTCGTCGCCGCGATCCGCGAGGAGCGCCGCCGCATCGAACGCGACCTCCACGACGGCGTCCAGCAGCGACTGGTGGCGCTCGGGCTGCTGCTCGGCCGGGCCCGGCGCGCGGGCGACGCCGACCGGACGGCGGAGCTGCTGGCGCAGGCGCACCAGGAATCCCAGGAAGTGCTCCGCGACTTCCGCGACGTCGCGTGGCGGGTGTACCCGGCGGCGCTGGACGCGGGCGGCCTGCACCCCGCGCTGGAGGCGCTGGCGGAGCGCGCCGGGATGCGCGTGGAGCTGGACTACGCGGTGGACTCGCGGCCGGAGATCGAGGTCGAAGCAGTGGCGTACTTCGTGGTTTCGGAGGCGGTGACCAACGCGGCCAAGCACGCCGGCGCGCGTATCGTCTCCATCCGGGTGCGACGGGAAGCGCGGTGGCTGGTGGTCGAGATCTCCGACGACGGTGCCGGTGGCGCCGTCGCCGACGGTGCCGGGCTCTCCGGCTTGGCGCGGCGGGTCGCCGCGCTCGATGGGAGGTTCACAGTGGACAGTCCGGTCGGCGGGCCGACGGTGATCACCGCGGAGTTGCCGTGCGAGTGATCCTGGCCGACGACGCCACGCTGCTCCGGGAAGGTCTGGCGCGCCTGCTGGCCGAGGAGGGCCACGAGGTCCTCGCCGCGGTCGGCGACGCCCCGAGCCTGCTGGCCGAAGCGGACCGGCACCGGCCCGACGTCGCGGTGGTCGACGTGCGGATGCCGCCCACGCACACCGACGACGGCCTGCGCGCCGCGCTGGAGATCCGCCGCCGGTTCCCCGAGGTCGGCGTGCTGGTGCTCTCGCAGTACGTGGAGAAGCGCTACGCCGTCGACCTGCTCACCGGTGATTCGGCCCGCGTCGGGTACCTGCTCAAGGACCGCGTGGTGCAGGTCGACGAATTCCTGGAGGCCCTCCAGCGCGTGGCCGGTGGCGGCGTGGCCTTCGACCCGGAGGTGGTCCGCCGCCTGCTGTCGACCGGTGACCGCGATCCGCTGGCGGCGCTGACGCCGCGCGAGCGCGACGTGCTCGACCAGATGGCCCAAGGCCGCACCAACGCGGGCATCGCGGCCGGGCTGCACATCTCGCAGAGCGCGGTGGAGAAGCACGCGAACGCGATCTTCGACAAGCTCGACCTGCCCCGGGCCACCGGCTACAGCCGCCGCGTCCTCGCCGTCCTGCACTACCTGGAGTCCGGCAGCGTTCGGTGATCTCTTCGAGGTGAAGGGCACCTCTCGCCAAGTTGCTTGGTGAAAGGTGCCCTTCGCTCATCACCCGGTCGGGTGGGTCAGCTGCGGGTGGGAGCGCCTTCCCGCTGGCGCTTGCGCGATGCCGCGTAGCCGATGGCGATGGCGATGGCCAGGACCGGGGTGATGTAGAGGGCGATGCGGGTTTCGGCGTCGAAGGCCAGCAGGACGGCGACCATCGCGAGGAAGGCCAGCACCACGTAGTTGGAGTACGGGGCCAGCGGCATCCGGAAGGGACCGGCCTGGATCTCGCCGCGGGCGATCTTGCGGCGGTAGCCGAGGTGGGCGATCAGGATCATCGCCCAGGTGAAGATGGCGCCGGCCGTGCTGGCGCTGGTGATGTAGGTGAACGCCTCTTCCGGCACGAAGTAGTTGAGCACGACGCCGATGAACATCGCGCAGAACGTCACGGCGATCGCCCGGGCGGGCACGCCGCGGCCGCTGAGCCGGCTGGCCGCGCGCGGGGCCTGCCCCTCCTCGGACAGCGTGCGCAGCATGCGGCCGGTGGAGTAGATGCCGCTGTTGCAGGAGGACAGGGCTGCCGTGGTCACCACGAAGTTGATCACACCGGCCGCCGCTGGGATGCCGATCAGGGTGAAGGCGTGCACGAACGGGCTGCTGTCGGCGGGGAACTGGAACCACGGCACCAGCGCGGTGAGCGCGACCAGCGCACCGACGTAGAAGATCAGGATCCGCCACATCACGGCGTTGATGGCTCGCGGCAGCACCTTCTGCGGGTTGGCGCTCTCGCTGGCGGTCTGCCCGACCATCTCCACGCCGATGAAGGCGAACATGACGATCTGGAAGGCCATCAGGGCTTGCGCGCCGCCGTTGGGGAACAGCCCGCCGTGGGCCCAGATGTTGCTCAGCGAGGCCGTCGGCCCGAGGTCGCTGAACCCGAAGACCAGGATCGCCGCGGCCAGCACGATCAGCCCGATGATGGCGATCACCTTGATCAGCGCGAACCAGAACTCGAACTCGCCGAACAGCTTCACCGCGATCAGGTTCACGCCGCTGAGCACGACCAGCGCACCCAGCGCCGGGATCCACTGCGGGACCTGCGGGAACCAGAACTGGAAGTACTTGCCCACCGCGGTGATCTCGGCCATGCCGGTCACGATCCACACCAGCCAGTAACCCCAGCCGACCGCGAACCGCGCCCACGGGCCGATGAACTCACCGGCGTACTCGGCGAAGGAGCCGCTCACCGGGCGGTACATCAGCAGTTCGCCGAGGGCCCGCATGACGAAGAAGATCATCACACCGGCGATCGCGTAGATCAGGATCAGGCCGGTGCCGATCTGGTGCAGGGCCTTTCCGGAGCCGAGGAACAAACCGACACCGATCGCTCCGCCGATCGCGATCATGTTGATGTGCCGGGTGCTCAGATCCTTCCGGTACTCCTCGGTCGCTGGTTGGCTCATCGAAGTGGACTCCTCCAGAACGGGGCCGGGTTCTCGGTGTGCAACCGCACGGCCCGCAACGCGTTGTCCGTCAGCGTGTTTCGCTGGAACTGCGGAGATACTCCGGCATCAGGGCGGTGCTGGCAAGAGATTGGGGGGAGTTGAGATCGAGCCTTTTCCTCCGCCGTGCGACAACGCCCGACGAAAGGGGAAAATGGTGCACGGCGGTAGTTCTGGTGCGAATTGCGAATTGTGAAACAAATTGACGTTCTATCGCGTCCGAATGCCGCGATCGAGTGACTCAGATCTCACCACGAAAAGGCCGGTGCGCGCAAACGGATTTGCGCGCACCGGCCGTGGAACTGCTGAACCGTCAGAGGTTCGGGTACAGCGGGTGCTTGGCGGCCAGCGCCTCGACGCGGGCCCGCAGCTTGGCGCTGGTGGTCTCGTCGAAGCCCGGCTTGAGCGCCTCGGCGATCACGTCGGCGACCTCGGTGAACTCGGCCTTGCCGAAGCCGCGGGTGGCCAGCGCCGGGGTGCCGATGCGCAGCCCGGAGGTCACCATCGGCGGCCGCGGGTCGTTCGGCACCGCGTTGCGGTTGACCGTGATGCCGATCTCGTGCAGCCGGTCCTCCGCCTGCTGGCCGTCCAGCTCCGAGTTGCGCAGGTCGACCAGCACCAGGTGCACGTCGGTGCCGCCGGAGACCAGCTGCACCCCGGCCGCCTTGGCGTCCTCGGCCAGCAGCCGCTCGGCCAGCACCTGCGCGCCCTCGACGGTGCGGCGCTGCCGGTCCTTGAACTCCTCGCCAGCGGCGACCTTGAACGCGACCGCCTTGCCGGCGATCACGTGCTCCAGCGGACCGCCCTGCTGGCCGGGGAACACCGCGGAGTTGAACTTCTTGGTGAACTCCTCGTCGGAGGACAGGATCACGCCACCGCGCGGACCGCCCAGGGTCTTGTGCGTGGTGGTGGTGACGACGTGGGCGTGCGGCACCGGGTTCGGGTGCAGGCCCGCGGCCACCAGGCCGGCGAAGTGCGCCATGTCGACCATCAGCTTGGCGCCGACCTCGTCGGCGATCTCCCGGAACCGCTTGAAGTCCAGCTGCCGCGGGTAGGCCGACCAGCCCGCGATGATCAGCTGCGGCTTGTTCTCCCGCGCCAGCCGGGCGACCTCGTCCATGTCGACGCGGTGGTCGTCCTCGCGCACGTGGTAGGGCACCACGTTGTAGAGCTTGCCGGAGAAGTTGATCCGCATGCCGTGGGTCAGGTGGCCGCCGTGCGCCAGGTCCAGGCCCATGATGGTGTCGCCCGGCTTCAGCAGCGCGAACATCGCCGCCGCGTTGGCCTGCGCGCCGGAGTGCGGCTGCACGTTGGCGTAGGAGGCCCCGAAGAGCTCCTTGATCCGCTCGATGGCCAGCCGCTCGACGACGTCGACGTGCTCGCAGCCGCCGTAGTAGCGGCGGCCCGGGTAGCCCTCGGCGTACTTGTTGGTCAGCACCGAGCCCTGCGCCTCGAGCACCGCCTGCGGCGCGAAGTTCTCCGAGGCGATCATCTCGAGCGTGGTCTGCTGACGGTTGAGCTCGGCGCCGACCGCCGCCGCCACCTCTGGGTCCACCGCGGCCAAGTTGCCGTTGAACAGGTCCGGTGTCGACATTGCTGTTTGCCTCCCGTTGTTTCTCTCAGGCGTTGCGGCGGTAGAACGGCAGCTGGACGACCTGCACCGCGACGGCCTTGCCGCGGATGTCGACCTGCAGCTGCGTGCCGGGTTCGCTGTGCGCGCGGTCCACGTAGGCCATCCCGATCGGGTGGCCCAGGGTCGGGGACGGGGCACCGCTGGTCACCACGCCGATCTCGGCGCCGTCGGCGTCCAGCACGCGGTAGCCGTGGCGGGGCGCGCGGCGCTGGTCGGTGCTGAGGCCGACCAGGGTGCGCTCGGTGGGCTTCTCCGCGGCGGCGGCCAGCGCCTCCTTGCCGACGAAGTCGGCGGTCTTGTCGAGCTTGACCACCCGGCCGAGGTTCGCGTGGAACGGCGTGAGGTCGGCGGAGAGCTCGTTGCCGTACAGCGGCATGCCGGCCTCCAGGCGCAGCGTGTCGCGGCACGACAGCCCGGCGGGCTGCAGGCCGTGCTCGGCACCGGCCTCGGTCAGCGCCTGCCACACGGCCTCGGCGTCACCGGGCGCGGTGAACAGCTCGAAGCCGTCCTCGCCGGTGTAGCCGGTGCGCGCCAGCAGCACGTCCTTGCCCGCGACCTTGGCCGGGTAACCGGCGTAGTACTTGACGCCGGAGAGGTCGGTCTCGGTCAGCGGCGCGAGGATCGCCACGGCGTTCGGGCCCTGGATCGCGATCAGCGCGTAGTCGTCGGAGACGTCCTCGTGCTGCGCGTCGAACCCGCTGATCCGCTCGGCCAGCTCGGCGGAGACCACGGCGGCGTTCGCCGCGTTGGCCACCACCAGGAACTCCTGCTCGCCGAGGCGGTAGACGATCAGGTCGTCCAGCACGCCGCCCGCGGCGTTGCAGATCATGGTGTAGCGCGCGCGGCCGGGCGTGATGGCCGTGGCGTTGGCGACCAGCGCGTGGTCCAGCGCGGCCGCGGCCTCCGGACCGCTGATCCGGATCTCGCCCATGTGGGTCAGGTCGAACAGGCCCGCAGCGGTGCGCACCGCGTTGTGCTCGGCGATGTCACCGGAGTAGCGCAGCGGCATCTGCCAACCGGCGAACTCGGTGAGCGTGGCTCCGAGCGCTTCGTGCACGTGGTGCAAGGGCGTCCGTCGTGGCGACGACATGATGTGGGGACTCCTCCTGGTGGGCGCCGGTCGGCAGTCGAGGGCCGGTCAGCTCACTGAGCCCAACCTTATCGGGAACACCTCGACCCCGACCTGCGCGGGCTTGCGCTGGTCGGGCGGTCTCCCCGGAGTCATTGGCCTGAGAGTTTCGCCACCTCGGGAGGTGGCTTGCACCGTGGGCGAGGAGCGCGGTGCTCCTGCTTTTCTCCGTGATCGCCTGGTGCCGTGCGGTGCCGGTGCCTGAGAGTTTGCTGGGGAGTATTGCTCCTTCGGCGCCCCGGTCCCGATGGGCCGAGGTCTCTCCCGCACGACGTCGTGGGCGCTGTATTCGGTTCTGCGCCATGGACGCTACGAACCCCGAGTGACCCACGTCAACCGGAAGGATGAGTGATCTCGTACTGGCTTGCCGTCGAGTTCTGAAAAAGTTCAGAATGGAGGCATGCGTGAGGTTCAGTGGAGCGAAGTGCAGCGTGACCCCAAGGGCGTCGCGGAGTTAGTCGACCAGGGCGACGTGCGGATCCGTCGCCGCGATGGTGCGCCGCTGGTCCTCACCCGCGAGGACCGGGCGGCGGGTGTGTCTGAAGGGGCGGTGATTGCTGCTCGTGCTGTCCGTACTGCGTTTGACAGGTTCTCTCCTGATGAGTTGATCGATGTCTTGTCGGAGGAGTTTCCGTGGGCAGCCTTGTTGCCGTCCGGTGCCCGGTCGGAGTTCGCCCTTGATTTCGCCCAGACCTTCCGGGCATCCGCGGAGCTGGGCAGCTGGGTGCCGCTGCAGCAAACGCTGCGAGAGTGGAAGGCTACGGCGCTTGTTTACACCGATCCGGAGCTTGTTAAAGCGCTGACAGAGCCGGTCACCGAGGACTTCGGACCAGTGCCTCCACCCGAAGGAGGCTATGAGTGACTCCAAAGCGTGGTGACCGTGTTGCGCCCCCTCCACCGCCTGGTGGCTGGGAGATCCGGTTCGCCAACAACGAAGCTGCCAAGGGGTGGGAGGAGCTCTGTCGGACGGCTCGGAGCAACACCTGGGAAGCCTGGGTGGTGTTAAGTGAGCGGCCGCTGGATCCTGTGAACCCAGGACGTCAGCACCCGATGAAGAAGCCGCTCGCGGCACACGTGATTTTCGGGAAAGAGCTCGATCAGTGGCAGTACGAGGTGACGTCATCTGGGCGCATTTGGTACTGCCCTGACTCGGACAAACGTGTTGTATGGATCCTGAGGGCCAGTCCTGAGCATCCCAAGTGGACGGACTAGCAGTGCCCGCTCGATCACCAGACGTCGCCCGCGTCCATGTCCTCGCGGGCGGCGCTCACTTCTGCGGCATCGGCTGGATCAGCTAGCAGCTCCTCGGATTCGCGGTGCATCTTCTCGGCCCTGCTCAGCTCCCGGTACTGCTTGGTCAGGCCGTCGATCAGGGCTTCGAGGGCGAGCTCGAAGCTGGCCGCGTCGATCTCCGCCGCGTGCTCGCGGAGCAGGTGGGCCTTGCTCAGGTGCGGGAAGCGGTCGTCGTAGAGGTCCGCGTCGTCCGGGAAGCCGCCGCTGAACGAGCCCATCGCCGAGCCCACCACCAGGTACTTCGTCGACGCGCCGATCATCGTGGCGTAGCGCTGCGGCCAGCCCGCGCGGGTCAGCCCGCCGTGCACTGCGTCCGCTCGGCGCAGGGCGTTCTCGCGGCGGGCCGGGCCGTAGGCCAGGAACGGCACGAGATTGGGGTGCGCGACCAGGGCCGCCCGGTAGGAGCGGGCCCACTCGCGCAGGCCGGTCGTCCAGTCCTGCTCGAACCCGTCGACGTCCACCGCGGCCATCACGTCGTCGGCGATCTCGTGCAGCAGGTCTTCCTTCGTCGCGACGTGGTTGTACAGCGAGGCCGCGCGCACTCCCAGGCGTTCGGCCAGGCGGCGCATGGACAGCGCTTCCAGGCCGTCGGCGTCGATGATCTCCAGGCCGACGCGGCGGATGCGGTCCGGCGACAGCCGGGGAGTGGTCGGTCGGGGCACGTCTTCTCCTCGTCGGATCCCTTGCGGCGCTCGCCGGGACCGTCTTAGGCTGCCACAAAACTAACGATGTTAGTTAGACGGCCGCAGGAAGGGATCCGGCGATGGTCGACTTCTCGCTCACCGACACCGAGCGCGACATCAGGGACTGGGTGCGCAACTTCGTCCAGCGCGAGCTGGTGCCGCTGGAACCGGAGGTGCTGCGCCGCGAGCGGGCCGGGGAGCGCGGGCTGACCAAGGACGAGCAGCGGGAGTTGCAGCTGAAGGCGCGGGAGGCCGGGTTCTGGGGCGTGCAGACGCCCGAGGAGTACGGTGGCATGGGCCTGTCGGCGGTGCTGTCCGCGCTGATCGAGATCGAGCTCGGCCGCACCTACGTGCCGTTCCGCTTCGGCGGCTCCGCGGACAACATCCTCTTCCACGCCAACGAAGAGCAGCGGCAGCGCTACCTGCTGCCGACCATCGAGGGCACCCGCAAGTCCTGCTTCGCGATCACCGAGCCGGGCGCCGGTTCGGACGCCAAGGACCTGCGCACCACGGCGGTCAAGGACGGCGACGAGTGGGTGATCAACGGCGAGAAGACGTTCATCACCGGTGGCATCGACGCCGACTTCGTGATGGTCTTCGCCGTCACCGACAAGGAGAAGGGCGCCAACGGCGGCGTCACCTGCTTCCTGGCAGACCGCGACATGGGCTGGAAGTCCGAGCCGATCGACATCATGGGCCCGTGGGAGCGCCAGCCGGCCGCGCTGGTCTTCGAGGACGTTCGGGTGCCGGAGGGCAACGTCCTCGGGGAGGTCGGGCACGGCTTCAAGCTCGCCATGCAGTGGATCGGCCGCGGCCGCTACATGCTGCCCGCGCGGGCGCTCGGCGCCTGCGAGCGGCTGGTCGAGATGGGCATGGAGTACGCCAAGCAGCGCGAGACCTTCGGCAAGCCGATCGCCGAGCGCCAGGCCATCCAGTGGATGGTGGCGGATTCGGCCGTGGAGATCGAGGCGCTGCGCTGGCTGGTGCTGCAAGCGGCCTGGCAGATCGACCAGGGCTTGGACTCCCGGCACGCGCAGTCGATCGCCAAGCTCTACGGCGCCACCCGCGCCAACGAGATCGTCGACCGGGTGCTGCAGATCCACGGCGGCATGGGCTACACCAAGGAGCTGCCGGTCGAGCGCTGGTACCGCGACCTGCGGCTGCTGCGGATCTTCGAGGGCACCGACGAGATCCAGCGCCGGACGCTGGCCCGCAACCTGCTGAAGGGGCACGCCTCGGTGCGCGGAGTGCTCGGCTGAGCCCGCTGCGTGGGTAGTCTGGTGGCAAACCGTGGCACCGACGTGGTGGGAGCAACGATGTCGCTGTTCAAGAAGGTCACCGAGTTCGCCAGCAGCCCGCAGGGCAAGAAGGTGATCGACCAGGCCAAGAAGTACGCCACCGACCCGAAGAACAAGGAGAAGATCGACCAGGTCAAGGACAAGTTCTTCGGCGGCAAGGGCGACAAGAAGAACTGACCCGGGCGATCCCCGACCCGACGGCCCCCGGAACTCCCGGGGGCCGTCGCGTCGTTCTCGCTCTCGTCGACCAGGAGTGCCATGGCGCCGCGGACCAGCGAAGACGGCGCGAAGCGCTGCGAAGTCACCGAACGCGGAGGTCGTTCGGCGCACGAGGAATTCCGGGCGAACCAGCTCCGCCGCTTCCTGGTCGAGGACGCCGAGCTCCTGTCACTGCTGTCCCGGCAACACCGCGTGGTCTAGAAGTCGTCGCCAGATCCGTACTCCTCGGGTGGGAGAGCGGTTAAGATCCGGCGCATCGCCGACGTCGCGCAGGAGCGGGCTATGTCGCAGCCATCTTGGCCGGGGAATCCGCAGGGGCCTGTTCCGGCTCCACCATCTTCTGCCGGGGCTCCGCAGCGGCCGGGTGCGGTGGTTGCCGCCGCGGTGCTGGGCAGCGTTGTTGCGGTTGTCGTGCTCGGGGTCGCCGCCTACACCCTGGTCGTCGGGCTTGCCGGGGCCAGCGGGGGCGGGGAGATCGCCGTCGTGCTGCTCGCGGGCATCGTCGGGCTGGTCGGCGTCGTGCATGTGCTGGGCGTTGTCCGGTTGCTGCACAGGCGGGTTCCGAACACCGCGACGATGGCCTTGGCCGCGGGTGTCACGGTGGCCGTCACCGGCTTCGGCGTGTTCCGGTCGATCCGGGGGCGCGGGGATGGGCCTGACCTCGTCACCATGCTCGTGTGGGTCGGGTTGGCGGCCGTCGTGATCGCGATGCTGGTGCTGATCACCCGTCCGTCCGTCACGCGGTGGGTGCGGGCCGTGCACGCGCGCTGACCGGGTCAGGGGTTCCGGCGGAAGACCAGGCGGTCGACCAGGAAGAACTTGACCACGAACATCACCGCGTAGGTGCCCAGGAACGCTGCCCAGACCACTGCCACCTGCGCGCTGCGGGTGTCCGGGAACGAGGTCTGCGCGAGGACTTCGGCGTTGTGCGTGGCCAGCGCGGCCAGCAGCGCCGTGGTCACCGAGATGATCGCGTAGCGGAGGATCTCGCCGCGCAGGCCCGCCCGGCCGGTGCTGCCCCAGGTGCGCCGGTTGAGCGTGAAGTTCGGGATCGCGCCCGCCAGCCATGCCGTGATCGTCGCGGCCACCGGGGCCGCGCCGAGGGCGTAGACGAGCAGGAAGACGAGCTGGCTGATCGCGGTGGCCACCACCGAGGCGGCGGCGAACCGGCCGAGCAGCCGCCAGTACCGCTTCGCGCCGGTGACCTGCGGTGCCATCTCGCCTCCGTGGGATCCGCGTCCGGCCGCACGATACCCAGCGGCTGCCGTGCTGATCCGGGCGCATCGTGCGAGCTCGGATGCCGCGGATCCGATGCGCTGAAGAGGTTGTGAGGATTGGGCCGCGTGGCGGCTTGGAATATACCAACGGGCCGGTGCACACTTGATCTCGAAACGTTTGCGGTCGCGTTGAAAGGCCGCGGTACGGGGAGCGGTGCCCCGGGCGCGGAGTGCGAAAACTCCCCACCCGGGGCACCTACCGTGTGTCGGGGGGCTTCCACACGGTCTACCGAACAGTAACTCGTTCGGTTGATCTCAGCGATACGGCACGTGGGTAAATCTTCGCTCTGAGTCAGCGTCGTGCGGTCGCATCGATGGTTGCGGTGAATTCTCGATGGGATGGCGACCCCGTGTGAAGCCGCCATCCCGGGGACGGTTCAGCCGCGCACCGGCTCCGCGGCATCGGCCGGGTCGGTCTCCGGCTGGTGGCGCTCCGCGCGGATCACCCGGATCGTGTAGGCGATGGCGGCGGCCCAGGCCACCACGATCACCGAGTAGATGACCGTGTGCGACGGGCCGGGCAGGTCGAAGTCCTTGATCAGCGTGCGCGCGTTGGTGAGCACGATCAGCCCGCCCGCCCCGACGCCGATCAGCCGCATCGGCACGATGCGCACCAGGTAGGCCGCCAGCGGCGCGGCGATCACGCCGCCCAGCAGCAGCGCGCCCACCGTCGTCCAGGACAGGTTCTGGTGCGCCAGGGAGAGCAGGAAGCCGAGGCTGGCCGCGGCCGCGATCAGGAACTCGCTGGTGTCCACCGAGCCGATGACCTTGCGCGGCTCGACCCGGCCGGTGCTCAGCAGCGTCGGGGTCGCCACCGGGCCCCAGCCGCCACCGCCGGTGGCGTCCACGAACCCGGCGACCAGGCCGAGCGGGGCGAGCAGCTTGGAGCTGACGCCGGTGAGCTGGCGGCGGCGCAGCGGGCGGAAGGCGAACCGGGCCAGCACGTAGAGGCCGAGGGCGAGCAGGATCGTCGACATCCACGGCTCGGCGGCCTCGGTGGAGATGTTGCTCAGCGCGGTGGCGCCGAGGAACGCGCCGATCGCGCCCGGCACGCCGAGGGTGAGCACGACGCGCCAGTCGACGTTGCCGAACTTCCAGTGCGACAGGCCGGAGGCCAGCGAGGTGCCCAGCTCGGCGAGGTGCACCGAGGCGGAGGCCAGGGCCGGGGTCATCCCGGCGGCGAGCAGGATGGTGGTGGACGTGACGCCGTAGGCCATGCCCAGCGAGCCGTCCACCAGCTGCGCGATGAAACCGCCGATCGCGAAGATCAGGAACGCTTGCACGATGTCTCCGTGGGTGCGAGGGGAGCTGAAACCGGCGCGCGGAGGCGCGCGCTGCGATGCGCAGCCGGAACGGGAGGAGTGGGGGAGCGCGGGCGGGGCTACCGCGTGCACCGACACCCTGCGGAGGTGACGCGGCGGAGGTCCACGTGGAGGCGCTGCACGAGCAGCCGCCACTGATCACCAGGCGTCATGCGGGACAGTGAAGCAGATCCCGCGATCGAGCGGCACCGCCTCTCAGAGTGCGGGAGGCCGGTTTCCGGGATCGCCGGGCTCTGTGCGCAAGGCCACTTCTGGCGGTAGACGATCTCCGCCCGGAGGTGGTTCGCGCCGCGTTCCGGCATTGTCCTCTGTGGACTCGGGAAAATCTGCTCCTGGTCGCGGATTCGCCGGGGCCGCGCTCGCGATCGGGATGGGGACCTGCGAAAACGCGCGTCCCGCTGATCGTCCTCGCGGCGTGTTGATCGCGACCTGTCCGGGCACTGGCGGCGGCTTCGGCCGTTATCCGATGGTCATCTTCGTTGGGCACGGAGAGTGATTGTCTGCATGGCGTCCGTGGCTTGATGTTCAGGTGAATGGGCTAATGCTTGCGCCTGTTGATAACCCTCAGCTACTTTCTCCGCTCGTACGTCACGGTTCGGTCACGGCAACATCTCGACCCCCGACGAGGTGTTCCCCGCACTCCCCCGAGCGGGAAGTGGCCGGATCCCCCCGAGACGGAAGGTGAAGATGGGCAAGCACCGCAAGGAGGGCGGCCATACCCCGAAGGCCGCCCTCCCGCTACGGAACAAGGTCGTCGCCGCAGTGGTGGCCGGCGGCGCCTTCGCCGCGGTCGGCCAGCCGCTGGCCGCGGCCGGCGAGCAGACCGAGGCCCCCGAGCGCAGCGCAGCGGTGCACCCGCTCGCCGCGAGCAAGAAGCTGAGCCTGGCGCTCACCGGAACGTCCTCCAGCCCGGCCTCGGTCCAGCTGCTCGCCCAGGAGACCGCGACCGACTCGGTCGAGGAATCGGGCCAGATCGACAAGTCCGAAGCCATCGAGCAGGCCCGCGCTGAGGCCGAGCGGGCCCGCCAGGAAGCCGAGCGCGCCGCGGCCGAGGCCAAGCGAGCCGAGGAAGAAGCGGCCCGCAAGGCCGCCAGCGGCTTCGTCAAGCCCGCGGAGGGCACCTTCACCTCCGGCTTCGGTGCGCGCTGGGGCACCAACCACAACGGCATCGACATCGCCAACAGCATCGGCACGCCGATCTACGCGGTGGCTGCGGGCACCGTGATCGACGCCGGCCCGGCCAGCGGCTTCGGCCAGTGGATCCGGCTCCAGCACGAGGACGGCACCATCACCGTCTACGGCCACATCAACACCATCGACGTCAGCGAAGGCGAACAGGTCGGCGCGGGCGAGCAGATCGCCACGATGGGCAACCGCGGCCAGTCCACCGGCCCGCACCTGCACTTCGAGGTGCACGTCGGCGGCAGCAAGATCAACCCCCTGCCGTGGCTGAGCGCCCGCGGCATCGAGGTGCAGTAAGCACCTCCCCCGAGCAGCCGCCCGGGACCCGAATCCCCCGACGGGTCCCGGGCGGCTTTCCCGCCTCTCCGGGATTTTCAGTGGTGGTTGCGTTCTGGGGTGGTCTCGCGTTTTTGCGGTTTCTTGTGGCTGGGTTGCGTCACGGTCCCCTGAGGTGCGGTTGGGTGGGGCTGCGGTTGACATAAGAGGTGGTCCATAAAGTCTGGGCCTGGGCCACAGCCTTGGACGAGCCCGAGCCCGAGCCCGAGCCCGAGCCCGAGTCGGAGCCCGAGTCGGAGCCCGAGCCCGAGTCGGAGTGGAGGCCGGAGCCCGAGCCGGGTCGGAGCCCGGTCCCGGGTCTGGTGGGTGCAGTAGCTCCCGTGGGTGGGCGGCGTTCGTAGCGCCGCGCATCGGGCGACATGTCGTCTGCCGTTCATGCGCGCGTTCGGAGGGCTTCGCCGAAGATCACTATCGTCGCTCGCGTTCACCAGCCTGATTGGGAGTGACGTGAGCGCTACTCAGTTGACCTCGTTGGTCGCGGCGATCGTGATGGCGACGGGAATTCCTCAGCCGGTGGTCGTCACCGCGCGCGTCGAGACGCCGGTGGTCCACGATGACGAGGCGGGCGGCAATGCCGACGCCGACGATCCGGCCGTGTGGGTCGACCCCCGGGATCCCGGGCGCAGCATCGTCATCGGCACCCTGAAGGAAGCCGGGCTCGACGTCTACGGGCTCGACGGGCGGCGCTTGCAGCACGTGGCCGCTCCCGAAGCGCCGGGTGAGCAGTCCGCGCCCGGCCGGTTCAACAACGTCGACGTCGTCTACGGCTTCGACCTGGGCGGGGTGCCGACGGATCTGGCGCTCGTCAGCGACCGGGGCCGCGACCGGATCCGGGCCTTCGCCATCGACCCCGCAGCGGTCGCGGCGGGCAAGCCCCCGCTGGTGGACGTGACCGCGCCGGACGTCGCGCCGGTGTTCGCCGCCGATGAGGCGGAGGTGGACGAGCAGCGCACCGCCTACGGGTTGACCGCCTTCCGGGACGACGACGATGCCTACGTGGTCGCCTCCCGCCGCGAGGAGACCTCGGTGCGGCTCCTGAAGCTGGAGGACCGCGGCGGGCGCGTCGGCTACCGGACCGAGAGCACGCTCGACCTGCCCGGCGAGTTCACCCTGCCCGACGGCACCGCCTGGACGCCCTGCGCCGATCCCGGGGAGCGCCCGCAGGTGGAGGGCATGGCCGTTGATCAGGAGAAGCACGTGCTCTACGCCGCGCAGGAAGCGGTGGGGGTCTGGCGCGTCGAGCTCGAGGACGGGCGCTTCGAAGAGCCGAAGCTGATCGACCGGGTCCGCGAGTACGGCACGCCGTGGACCTACGACCCCGTCCAGGAGGAGTGCGTCCTCGACGAGGCCAACGACCCCGGCTTCGGCGGCGAGCACCTCTCCGCTGACGCCGAGGGCATCACCATCTACCACGCCGCGGACGGCGCCGGGTACGTGCTCGCCTCCAGCCAGGGCGACAACACCTTCGCCGTGTACGACCGAGCAGGTGACAACGCCTTCGTCGGTTCGTTCGCCGTCGGCGACGGCGCGGCGACCGACGGGGTCCAGCACTCCGACGGCTCCACCGTGGTCAACGTGCCCCTGGGCGGCGCTTTCCCCCGAGGCCTGCTGATCACCCACGACGGGGAGGACACCCCGGCCGACGGGGACCGGGAGGGCACCAACTTCAAGCTGACGCGGTGGGACGAGCTGGCTGCCGCGTTCCCGGAACCGCTGGTGGTCGACACCGAGTCGTACGACCCGCGCGGCTGAGCGCCCCGGCCGCTCGGGTCACTGGTCGGCGCCGGAGCGGGCCGGCCGGTCCTCCTCGACGCGCTGGCGGAGCCAGCCGAGGGTGCGGGAGAGCAGCCGGGAGACGTGCATCTGGGAGATGCCGATCTGCTCGGCGATCTGGGTCTGGGTCATGCCGCGGAAGAAGCGCATCACCAGGATCCGGCGTTCCCGCTCCGGCAGGTCCTGCAGCAGCGGGCGCACCATCTCGCGGTTCTCCACCTCGGCCAGCTCGGCGTCGTCGGAACCGATCGCATCGCCCAGCGGGATCTCGTCGGTGTCGGTGAGCAGCTCGTCCAGCGACGCGCTGCGGTAGGCGTTGCCCGCTTCCAGCCCGCGGTACACGTCGTCGGTGCTGATGCCCAGGTGCTCGGCCAGCTCGCTGGGCACCGGGGCGCGCCCGAGCTCCTGGGACAGGCGGGCGATCGCCGCCGACACCGACAGGTGCAGCTCCTGCAGGCGGCGCGGCATGCGCACCGCCCAGCCGGTGTCCCGGAAGTGCCGCCGCACCTCGCCCATGATCGTCGGCACCGCGTAGGACAGGAAGTCCACGCCGCGGGCGGGGTCGAAGCGGTCCACCGCGTTGATCAGCCCCAGGGTGGCCACCTGGGTCAGGTCCTCCTGCGATTCGCCGCGGTGGCTGAAGCGGCGGGCGATGTGCTCGGCCACCGGCAGGTGCTCGGTGACCAGCTTGTCCCGGAGTGCGGAGTGGCGGGGGTCCTGCTTGCTCAGCTTCGCGAGCTCGCCGAAGAGCGGCGCCAGCCGGTCGTAGCGCTCGTTGCGCGAATGTGCCGTCGGCTTGGAGTCCGCTCGTCTCACACGTGTGCCGTCCGTCCCTTGGTCAACTCGATCCGCACCAGGTGGCTGCCGTCGGCGGCAGCGGGATCCGACTCGACCGAGGTTGACACAACGTCGGCAAGAGCGCTTAGCACGCGCCAGCTGAACGTATCCTTGCGCGGGCCGAAGGCGTCGTCGCTGGGCACCTCGGCGACGACCGACAGCGCGTCGCCCGCGGTGCGGAACCGGCACACCAGCGTCGATGCCGGGGCCGCCAGCCGGATCAGCGAGGAGCAGGCCTCGTCCACCGCCAGCCGCAGGTCGGCGATCGAGTCGATGTCGTAGTCCGCGCGCATCGCGAGGTCGCCGACCACCGCGCGCATCACCGCCAGCTGATCGGGCTCGGCCGCGAT
The DNA here is from genome assembly GCF_027853965.1 of Saccharopolyspora indica. Lineage (GTDB taxonomy): Bacteria > Actinomycetota > Actinomycetes > Mycobacteriales > Pseudonocardiaceae > Saccharopolyspora > Saccharopolyspora indica. Next base: position 49,957 of record NZ_JAQGLB010000010.1, read on the forward strand.
GCGGACCTCCACCACGTTCGCCGCGGATGTCATCGGCTCGCCCCTCGCGACCTCGCGTTCCACGCTCATCCCGGGCCACCTCGTCTCGGTCGGTGCGGCGCGACCAATCACTCGCAGTCACCTGGTACCCGAGCCCCGCACCGAACAAACGGGCGCTCCGCGGCTACAGGAGGCTGCTCCAGTAGTCCCAGAAGCGCAGCAGGACCAGGACCACGATCACCAGATACCACAGGACGAGGAGCAAGCTGTGGAACCGGGCCAGCGCCACGCCGGTGGACCGGCCGCCGCCGAAGTTGCCCGCGGTGAGGTTGTGCAGCGTCGTGTACCAGAACAGCGGGATGGTCACCACCCACACGACCATGCAGTACGGGCACAGCGCGCCGATCTCGTAGAGGCTCTGCACCACCAGCCAGTGGATGAAGACCACCGCCAGGGTGGTGCCGGCCTGCATGCCCAGCCAGAACCAGCGCGGTGGGCGCAAGCCCGCCAGCACCGCGACCCCGGTGGTGACCACCACCGGGAACGCGGCCACCCCGATCAGCGGGTTCGGGAAGCCCAGCACCGCGGCCTGGGCGCTGTCCATCACCGAACCGCAGGAGATGATCGGGCTGATGCTGCAGGTCGGCACGTAGCCGGGGTTGGCCAGCTTCGCGAGCTTCTCGACGATCAGCGCGAACGAACCGGCCAACCCGATGAGGCCGCCCACGACGTAGAGCCAGCCCAGGCCACGGGGCTGCGGGGCCACGTCCGGTGCACCGGTCGCGTCCCGCTCGACGGCGTGGGCGGCGCTCACTTGGCCAGCTCCGCGTCCAGCTTGCTGCGGAAGGCCTGGTTGAGCTGCTCCCAGGTCTGCACGTCATCGCCGGGCTTGAACTGCCTGCCGTTGATGAAGAGGGTCGGCGTTCCGCTGACCCCGGCCTTCGCGCCGTCCGCGGAGTCGGCGTCGATCTTGGCGTTGACCTGCGGGGAGTTCACGTCCGCGCGGAACTTCGCCATGTCCAGGCCGAGCTGCTGGGCGTACTGCTCGAACAGCCCGCGGGCCTTGGCCGCGTCGCTGCTGGTCTGGCCGTCCGGGGTGCTCGCCCACGCCTGGTAGTTGTCGTAGATGGCGTGGTACATCTCCTTGAACTTGCCCTGCAGCGCGGCGGCCTCGGCGGCCTGCGCGGCCGGGCGGGCCAGCGGGTGCATGTCCAGCGGGAAGTTCCGGGCCACGAAGTTGATCTTGCCTTCGTAGTCGGACTCGATCTGCTTGGTCATGTTGGAGTAGTAGCCCCAGCAGGCGGGGCACTGGTAGTCGAGGAACTCGACCACGGTCACCTTGCTCTCCGGCGACTCCACGAGCATGTTGCTGTCCGGCTTGCGCAGCAGCTCGGCGGCCACCGGCGGGCCGGTCTCCTCGGGGGCGCTGCCACCGTCGCGGTTGAACCACAGCACGCCGCCGATCACCGCGATGGCGACTACGGCGACGATCGCGGTCAGGATGACGTTGGTGGACAGCCCGCTTCCCTTGGTCAGCGGATTCTTGTTCTTCGACATCGGGTGCTTTCACCTAACGGCCAGGTCCAGGGGGTACGTCCAGTTTCTCGCATTCACTCGTTCGTGAACCCGTTCGGGGTGGAACTCACAGGCGGCTCACAGGCGGTTCTCAGCTTCGGGCCGGTTTGCCGTGCGCGGCGAAGCGGGTTGGCATGGTCGGATGAGCGATCCGCTGCGCTTGGTCGACGAATCCGAGCAGGCCGCGCTCCGGCGCTGGCGAGGGGGGACCTGGCACGAGCCGGTGCTGGCCACCCTGACCGGCCACCGGTTCTCCGGCCCGGACTGGCTCTTCGAGCGCAAGCTCGACGGGGTCCGGGTGATCGCCGGGTGCGACGGCGACCGCCCGGTGCTGTGGACGCGCAACCGCAAGCGGGCCGACGCGGCCTACCCGGAGGTCGTGGACGCGCTGGCCGCGCAGGGCGCCGACCGGTTCGTGATCGACGGCGAGGTGGTCGCCTTCGAGGGCGACCGGACCAGCTTCGCCCGGTTGCAGAAGCGGATCCACCTCACCGACCCGGCCGCCGCCCGGCGCACCGGGGTGGCGGTCTTCTACTACGTGTTCGACCTGATCGCCTTCGGCGGCGTGGACCTGACGGGGCTGCCGCTGCGCACCCGGAAGCGGCTGTTGCGCGAGTGCTTCGAGTTCACCGATCCGCTGCGGTTCAGCGCGCACCGGGTCGGCGACGGCGAGGCGTTCTTCCGCGAGGCGTGCCGGCGCGGGTGGGAGGGGCTGATCGCCAAGCGCGCGGACCGGCCCTACCGGGGCGGCCGCAGCCGGGACTGGCTGAAGTTCAAGTGCGTGGCCGATCAGGAGTTCGTCATCGGCGGGTTCACCGATCCGAAGGGATCCCGGGCGGGCTTCGGCGCGCTGCTGGTCGGCTACTACCAGGGCGGGCGGCTGCGCTACGCGGGCAAGGTCGGCACCGGCTACGACGAGCGGACGCTGCGGGACCTGCGCGCCGAGCTGGACGGCCTGGCCCGGGCCACCTCGCCCTTCGCCGACGAGGTGGCCGAGCCGGGCGCGCACTGGGTGTCGCCGGAGCTCGTCGCGCAGGTCGGCTTCACCGAGTGGACCGACGACGGCAAGCTCCGCCATCCGAGGTTCTCCGGGCTGCGCAACGACAAACGGCCCGAAGACGTGGTCCGCGAATCCTGATGCCGCACCGCCCGATCCGGCCTGGTGAGTGCCCGTGAGCGGTTTGGGGCGCTATAGCACCCCAAAGCACTCACGGCCCCATCACCAACCGAACCTCAGGATGACCGTGCGATCAAGACCGTGCGATCGCCTCAGCGGCCGATCTCGAGCGGCGCACTGTTGGCGGCCGGATCCACCTGAAGCTGGGTATCCGCGGGACTGGGACTCCACGTAGCGAGCAGGACGGTCGTGACGACCATCAACAGCGTTCCGACAACCGACACAACGGTGCGGCTGTTGCTCTGCATGGCGCGGGCCCCCGAATTTCTCGCGTAGGGATGGGCGGAGTGCGGCGACGCCTCGAACGGCGTCCCACCTTGGTGTCGCCACCAGGGGCGACAACGTTAGCCGTCCGCGTCGTTGTTCCTGATGTGATGCGGAACTCCCTGGTGGGAGCCGCTTTCCGGGGCGTGCGCCCACAACCCCAGTTGCTGCAGGTGATGGATCAGTAACTCTCCGGTGCGGGCCACGTGCTCGTGCATCGCGGTGCGCGCGGCGACCGGGTCGTGCTGCCGCAGCGCGAGCAGCAGCGCTTGGTGGTCGGTGACCGCCATCTCTCGCCAGCCGGGCACCGCCGCGGCGACGTGCTGCGGCGCGTAGTGGGTCGCGATGCCCAGGAACCACGACAGCTTCGGCGATTCCGCGGTCCGCCACAGCACGGCGTGGAAGCGCGTCACCACGCCGCCGATGTCGGCCAGCACGAACTGCGCGGCCAGCCGCATCTCGTCCAGCAGCGCGTCGAGCTCCGCGAGTTGTTCGGCGGTGATCCGCGGCGCGGCGCGGGCGGCCAGCTCGCCCGCGATGCCCGCCTGCAACCGGTGGGTGTCGGCGAAGTCGTGCCGGCTCAGCGGCACCACCGTGAACCCGCGCCGGGGCTCCAGGTCCACGAATCCCTCGCCGCGCAACGCCAACAGGGCCTCGCGCACCGGGGTGACGCTGACGCCGAGGTGCTCGGCGAGCCGTTCCAGGTGCAGGTGGTCGCCGGCCCGGAGCCGACCGGTCATGATCCACTCGCGCAGCCGGCCGGCCAGTTCGTCGGGCAGCCGCGGGGACTGTGCGCGCATCGCCGCGTTGATCACCGCTCGGCCGCCTCCCGCGGCGTGCCGACCGTGGTGTCGCCTGTCACGGGCAACTTGATACCACCTGGCGCGGACGGCCGGTTGCGGTCACGGGTGCTCCGCGCCCGCCCGGCCCATTCGAATCCACAGTGGACGGATGTTGGGGCGGGGCCGGCTCCGCGCGCCAGGTGTCCGCGGGCGGCCGGTGCGCCGCGGGGGTGGTCGGTCTGGATCGGGCCATGCGGTTCCACGAAGACCTCCGAGCCGATGAGTGGTTGCTCCACGACCAGAACTGCCCGGCGACGGGCGGCCGGGCACTTGGACGCGGCGAGGTCTTCGGCCGTTCCGATCACCGCGGGTCGCGCAGCGGTGGGAGGCGGGCCGCGGCCGGTATCGTTTCAGGCGTGGTAGTCGATCCTGCCGAGAACGCCGCCGATGTCACGCACGCGCTGGCCGGAGCCCGGCTCCAGGACGTGCCTGCGCTCACCGAGCGGCTGATGGCCGCCATCTTCACCGACAACCCCGAGTGGACCGACTACAGCCCGGTCCCGAAGGAAGACCTGTGGGAGGGCTGCCGGCAGTACCTGGGGCGCATCCTGCAGATCCTCAGCGGTTCGGTGGCCGGCCCGGACGGCGACAGCGTGGCCGCCGCGATCGGCCGCCGCCGCGCCGAGCAGGGCGTGCCGCTGGAGGTGATGCTGCGGACCTTCCGGCTCGGCGGCCGGATCGTGTGGGAGGCGCTGGTCGACCAGGCGCACCACGACGGCGCGGATCCCGACGCGATGCTCGGGGTGGCGACCTCGGTCTGGACGGTGATCGACGGGCTGTCCTCGACGCTGTCCACGTCCTACCGCAACACCGAGCTGGAGCGGGTGCGCCGGGACGACCAGCGCAGGCACGCCCTGGTGGAGGACCTGCTGGCCGGTCGCGCCAGGGACATCGCCTTCGCGCAGCGCACCGCCAAGGAGCTCGACCTGCCCACCGGCGGCGCCTACCTGGTGATCGTCGCGGAGATGGCCGACGACGGCGGGTTCGCGCTGCGCGGGCAGCAGGACGCGTTGAACGCGCTGCACGTCCGGTCGGTGTGGCAGGTGCGCGCCGACTCGCTGGTCGGCCTGGTGGCGCTGGAGCAGCGGCACAAGGACCTGGTGCTCGACGCGCTGCGCCCGCTGGCGCGCGGCCGGGTGGCGGTGTCGCCGACGGTGCGCGGTCTGGCCGAGGTGGGCCTGGCCCACCAGCTCGCGATGACCACGCTCGGGACGTCCTCCTACGGCGCCGCGGAGCTGGTGACCTTGGAGGAGCGGTTCCCGGAGGCGCTGCTGGTGCAGTCGCCGGACCTGGCGCAGCGCCTGCTGGAGTCGCAGCTCGGCCCGGTGCTGGAGCTGCCGGTGCGGGAGCGGGACATGCTGCTGGAGACGCTGGCGGCGTGGCTGGAGGAGAACTGCTCGACGGCGAACGCGGCGGTGCGCCTGCACTGCCACCGCAACACCGTCCTGAACCGCCTGCACCGGATCACGTCGCTGATCGGCCAGCCCCTGCACGGCCGCACGGCCTACGTCTCGCTGTCGCTGGCCCTCTCGGCGCTGCGCCTGCGCGACGGCTTGCGCGAGTGAGCGAAGCGGAGCCCGCCGATCACGACGTCCGGCCCCGGGCCGCTCACGAGCACGCCGGTGATGCGCTCCGCGGGGCCTTCGTCGAAGACCACGCGCGCGCCCGGCAGCGGCACCTCGGCGCCGGTCGCGGGGATGTCCAGCAGCTCGCCCAGCCAGTGCGCGTCCCGTTCCGGGTCGGGGGTTTCCACGACGAGCGCTTCCAGGTCGTGCGGTCCGGGGTCGAACGCGTCCGGTCCGGCTTGGGCGAGGAGCTGCTCGCGCGGCGGGTCGTAGGTGATGAAGAACGGTGCCCACGACGGGGTGTCGGGCGCGAACACCTCCAGGAATCCCAGTTCGCCGAAGGAGACCGGGGCTTCCACCACGCGGTGGCCGAGGCCGCGGAGGCGTTCCGCGGTCGCCGCGGCGTCCGGGACGGTGACCGCGAAGGTCAGCGCGCCTCCGCCGCCGACCGCTGCGACGGCGGGGCGCAGCAGTTCCCAGGCCGGGGCGTAGGGCGAGGTCTCGAACGCCTCCTCGTCGACCACGGTCAGGATTTCCACGTACCGCTCGTCCAGTCGCCACCCGGCGTTCTGGAACCCCGACAGCGGCTCGTTGACGTGGGCGGGGAATCCGGCGGCCGCGTACTCGCGCGCCGCGGCGCCGACGTCGGGGACCCAGTGCAGCAGGTGGTCGAACTCGACGTCGCGCACGCGCACCTCCAGGGAGTTAGGTCCACCTAACCTACCGGCTGGATCCGGGTCGGTGAACACCTCCGCGCGGTACGCCCGTCCGGTGATCTCGACTGTGCAACGACGATAAACGGACAAAACGCTTTCGGCGGTCGTCGTGCGCCGGTGCGGCGGCGGGCCGGTGGCGGCACTTGCCGTTTCCCGCCTGGGGTGCTCCGAGGGTGTGTGACGGAGGTCTCGATCACTCCGGGTAGCATCGGCGTTACATGTTGTGTGCGTCACGCTGGGAAATGTGCGGTGTGCACAGTTGCGCCAGAAGAAGTCTGGGCGAGCGGGCATAGCGCGCAAGTGGTCGTGCTCACGACACTCTGAGTGAGAATTGCCCGTCGATCCGGGCTTTCCGTAACCGGCGCGTGCGTTCAAAGGAGCACAGCGAAGTGCAGGAGTTCGACCTTCTCGTGGTGGGTGGCGGCCCCGGTGGGTACGTCGCCGCGATCCGGGCCGCGCAGCGCGGCCTCTCGGTCGGTGTGGTGGAAAAGGAGCGTCCCGGCGGGGTCTGCCTGAACTGGGGCTGCATCCCGACCAAGGCGATGCTGCGTTCGGCCGAGGTCTACGAGACCGTGCTGCACGCGGCCGACTTCGGCATCAACGTCGAGAACGTGAGCGTCGACTACGACGCCATCCGCCGTCGCAAGAGCAGCGTCGTCAAGGGCCTCACCGACGGTGTCGCCGGGCTGCTCAAGAGCAACGGCGTCACCGTCATCAACGGCCACGCCCGGTTCACCGGACCGACGACCGTGGACGTCTACGCCACCGGTGAGTCGCCGCTGGGCGCCGAGGGCCCGCGCTACGCCGCCGAGCCGGCGGGTGCGCAGCCGATCGAGCAGGTCAAGGCCCGCGACGTCATCATCGCCACCGGCTCGGTCCCCGTGCAGCTGCCGCTGCCCGGCGCGGACCTGCCCGGTGTGATCACCTCCGACGGCGCCTTCGGCCTGGAAGAGGTGCCCAAGCGCATCGCCATCATCGGCGGCAGCGCGGTCGGCGCCGAGTGGGCGACGCTGTTCGCCACCCTCGGCAGCGAGGTCAGCATCATCGAGATGCAGAAGACCCTGGTGCCCGCCGAGGACGCCGAGATCGGCAAGGCCCTGGGCCGCTCGTTCACCAAGCGCGGCATCAAGGTCCTCACCGAGGCCACCGTCTCCCGCGTCGACCAGGCCGCCGACGGCCTGAAGGTCACCGTGGACGGCGCCAAGCCGCAGCAGATCGACGCCGACGTGGTGCTCGTCGGGGTCGGCCGCAAGCCCAACACCGCCAGCCTCGACCTGGCCAGGACCGGGGTCGCCACCAGCGAGCGCGGTTTCATCACCGTCGACGACAAGCTGCGCACCAACGTCGAGCACGTCTACGCCATCGGTGACGTCACCGGCAAGGCGCTGCTCGCGCACGTCGCCTCCCACCAGGGCGTCGTGGCGGCCGAGACGATCGCCGGGCAGCACGCCGCGATCGACTACAACGTCATCCCGGCGGCGACCTTCACCCACCCGGAGATCGCCAGCGTCGGCCTCACCGAGGCGCAGGCCAAGGACGCCGGCCACGACGTCGTCGCTTCGAAGTTCCCGTTCGCCGCGCTGGGCCGCGCCCAGAGCTACGGCGACACCGAGGGCTTCATGAAGATCGTCGCCGGCAAGAAGTACGGCGAGGTCCTGGGCGTGCACATCATCGGCCACTCGGCCAGCGACCTGATCACCGAGGGCGCGCTGGCGATGGCCCTGGAGGCCACCCTCGACGAGCTCGCCGAGACCATCCACGCGCACCCGACCCTGGGTGAGATCGGCATGGAGGCGGCCATGAACGCCCTCGGCCTGCCGGTCCACGTCGCACCGCCGAAGAAGCGCTGAAACCAAGGCTTTTTTCCGAAAGGGGACTGTGATGGCACAGACGGCCACGCGCAGCAAGCCGGCCACCCGCAGCACCGCCAAGTCGCGGCGCGGCGGTGCGGTACGCGGCTCCGGCGGCGGACGCTTCACCGGGGAGTCGCCGGAGCTGCTCCAGGACTACTTCCACGAGATGACCCTGATCCGCCGCTTCGAGGAGCGCGCGGCGCAGGGCTACACCCAGGCCAAGATCGGCGGGTACTGCCACCTCAACCTCGGTGAGGAGGCCACCGTCGTCGGCCTGATGCGCGCACTGCGCAAGACCGACCTGCTCTACACGAACTACCGCGAGCACGGCTACGCGATCGCCAAGGGCATCGAGCCCGGCCGCGTGATGGCCGAGCTCTACGGCCGCACCACCGGCACCTCCAAGGGCTGGGGCGGCTCGATGCACATGTTCGACGTGGAGGCCGGGCTGCTCGGCGGCTACGGCATCGTCGGCGGCCAGATCCCGCTGGCCACCGGTGCCGCGCTGGCCATCGACTACCGCGACGGCGACCAGGTCGTGATGTGCCAGATGGGCGATGGCACCACCAACATCGGCGCCTTCCACGAGTCGCTGAACATCGCGGCGCTGTGGAACCTGCCGGTGGTCTTCGTGGTGATCAACAACCAGCTCGGCATGGGCACCACGGTGGAGAAGTCCTCCGCGGAGCCGGAGCTGTTCAAGCGCGCCTCGGCCTACAAGATGCACGGCGAGCGGGTGGACGGCAACGACGTGCTGGCGGTCCGCGAGGCGGCGACCCGGCTGGTCGAGCAGGCCCGCAACGGCGGCGGCCCGGCCCTGCTGGAGTGCGTCAGCGAGCGGCTGAAGGGCCACTCGGTGGTCGACCCGGCCAAGTACCGCAGCGATGAGTCGGTCGAGAAGGCCAAGGAGGCCGACCCGATCGCCAACTTCCGCGCCCAGCTGATCGAGGCGGGTGTCCTGGACGAGGACGCGGCCGTCGAGATCGAGCGCAAGGCCCAGGCCGAGGCCGACGCGGCGGTCGCCTTCGCCGACGACAGCCCGCACCCGGACCCGTCGACGCTGTTCGACTACACCTACGCCACCCCGGTGGCCAACGATTCCCGACGGCTTCCCGCCGACCCGGTCTTCTGACGCCACCGCCGGGTTCCGCGAGAGGAACCGTCGCGGTATTTGCGACACCCCGCCACTTGATCCGTGAGCGGTTTTGCGGCTGACCGCCGCAAAACCGCTCGCGGTTCCCATTGCTCTTTTCCAGGAGAAACACCCTTGGCCGTCATCACGTACCGCCAAGCGTTGCACGACACGCTTCGCGAGGAAATGCTGCGCGATGAGGACGTCCTCCTCATCGGCGAGGAAATCGGGATCTTCGAAGGCTCCTACAAGATCACCGCAGGGCTGCTGAAGGAATTCGGCGAGAAGCGGGTGCGCGACACCCCGATCGCCGAAGAGGGCTTCGTCGGCGCCGCGATCGGTGCGGCCATGCTGGGCCTGCGGCCGGTCGTCGAGCTGATGACGATCAACTTCTCGCTGATCGCGCTGGACCAGATCGTCAACCACGCGGCCAAGATCTACGGCATGTTCGGCGGCCAGACCCCGGTGCCGATGGTGCTGCGCACGCCGGGCGGCGGTGGCCAGCAGCTGGGCGCCACCCACTCGCAGAACATCGAGCTGTACTACGCCTTCGTGCCGGGCCTGAAGGTCGTCGCGCCGAGCACGCCCGCCGACGCCAAGGCGCTGATGCTGGCCTCCATCCGGGACAACGACCCGGTGCTGTTCCTGGAGAACCTGGCGCTCTACAACACCAAGGGCGAGGTCCCCGACGTCGTCGAGCCCGCCGAGATCGGCAAGGCGAAGGTGACCCGCGAGGGCACCGACATCACCCTCATCGGCTACTCCCGGATGGCGCTGGTGGCCCACCAGGTCGCCGAGAAGCTGCACGCCGAGGAGGGCATCAACGCCGAGGTCATCGACCTGCGCAGCTTGCGGCCGCTGGACCGGCAGACCATCGTGGACTCCGTGCGCAAGACCGGCTGCGCCGTCGTCGCGGAGGACGACTGGCTGACCTACGGCATCGGTGCGGAGATCGCCGCGTCCATTTCGGACGGTGCGTTCGACTACCTGGACGCCCCGGTCCGCCGGGTCGCGGCGGCGGAGGTGCCGCTGCCCTACGCCAAGCCGCTGGAGCGCGCCGCGCTCCCGTCCGCCGAGTCCCTGACGACCGCGATCCACCAGACGCTGGACGCAGTCGGTCGCCGCCGCTGAGGCCTGTCTCACCCGAGGAAGACGATGACTGAGATTCAGATGCCGAGGCTCTCCGACACCATGGAGGAGGGCGTGATCTCGACCTGGCGCAAGAAGGTCGGCGACCAGGTCAGCCGCGGTGAGGTGATCGCGGAGATCGAGACCGACAAGGCCCTCATGGAGCTGGAGGCCTACGACGACGGGGTGCTGGAGAAGATCCTCGTCGAGGAGGGCGCGACGGTGCCGATCGGCACCCCGATCGGCGTCCTGGGCGACGGTTCCGGCGCGGCGGCGGAAGCCGCTTCCACCCCGGCGCCCGCCGCCCCGGCTGCCGAGTCGGCTCCGGCCGCTGAAGCCCCGGCCCCGGCTGCTGCCCCGGCTCCGGCCGCCGCTCCTGCTGCTGCGCCCGCCGAGCAGGGCGCCAAGCCGAAGGCGTCGCCGCTGGCCAAGGCGGTCGCCAAGGAGAAGGGCGTCGACCTGGCCACGGTGCAGGGCACCGGCCCCGGCGGCCGGATCATCCGCGCCGACATCGAGGCCGCCGCTGCCGCCGCCCCGAGCGCCCCGGCCGCCCCCGCCGCTGCTCCGGCCGCTCCGGTCGTGGCGGCGAGCGAGGACGTCGAGGAGGTCCCGCTCAACAAGATCCAGAAGGTGAGCGCCAAGCGCCTGACGGAGAGCAAGCAGCAGGCGCCGCACTTCTACCTGACCAGCGCCATCGACGTCACCGAGCTGATGGCGTTCCGCGGCACGCTCAACGAGCGGCTGGCGGCTGCGGGCGGCCCGAAGGTCAGCGTCAACGACCTGGTCGTCAAGGCGGTGGCCACCGCGCTGCGCGCGAACCCGTCGGTGAACGTCTCGTTCGCCGGGGACAAGCTGCTCAAGCACAAGCGGATCAACCTCGGCGTCGCGGTGGCGATCGAGGGCGGTCTGGTGGTGCCGGTGGTCAAGGACGCCGACCGCAAGAGCGTCTCGGAGATCGCGACGGAGAGCCGCGAGCTGGCCGGGCGCGCCCGCGAGGGCAAGCTGAAGCTGGACGAGATGTCCGGCGGCACCTTCTCGATCTCCAACCTGGGCATGTTCGGCATCGAGCAGTTCAGTGCGGTGATCAACCCGCCGGAGGCGGCGATCCTGGCGGTCGGCGCGGCCCGCGACGAGGTGCAGGTCCGCGACGGCGAGTTCGTGGCCCGCAAGATCCTGCGCGTGACGCTCTCGGCGGACCACCGCGCGGTGGACGGCGCGGTGGGCGCGGCGTTCCTCCAGCAGTTCACGGCACTGCTCGAGGACCCGATCCGCATCATCGCCTGACACCTGGTGAGGCCAAGGCCCCTTCCGCGAAGACCCCCGAATCTCGCGGAAGGGGCCTTTTCACGCGCGCGTACCAACTCCGCGGTTTCCGGGTGAACCGCCGAACACCGCAGCTCAACCACGAACGCGCCCCACAGCCGTACGAGGTCGCGCGCCAGTACAGCGCTGCGTCGAGCGGATGAAGTCCGACGGCCTGGACGATCTCTACCAGCGCGGCTACGTCGTGCACCGCGACAAGACGGGGATCACCGCCGGTCTTCCCGCTGCGACGACGGCTCCTCCCGAGCAGTCCCCTCCGACCGCCGAGGAGTTCGAGGAGAACCAGCACGAGTTCTGGTTCGAGGCGACTCAGGCCCCGATCTACCTCGCCCGGGGCGAGCTCTGGCCCGCTGCTCTCCGCCAAGCCGAGATGCGCGATCTGCTCCTGACCGTGCTGGAGTGGAACGCGGCAGCCCGGTCCGGCGGGGCAATCGACACCTGGCACAACGGGCACCACCTCCAGGAGTGGCTCCCGGACGACTACCACGCGAGGATCGCGCCGATCTTCGCCCAGTACGACCCGGCGGACGGCGCGCGGGCGTGGCGCGCGCTGATCGACCTCTACTCCGATGTCGCGGCGGAAACAGCGCGCCTCGCCGTGCTCCCCCGGCTGGACCTGAAGGCGAAGGTCCTGCGGCACGTCGACTCGGTCCTGCACGGGCCGGGGGACGGCACGTCGTGAAGCACTCGCCGACTGCTCAGGCCGTTTCCTCCCGGTAGATGCGGGTGAGTTCGGGGGCGTAGGCGAGGAGGAGCTGGAGGGTGCTGATCGGGGCTCCGATCAGGCTGGGCACCGCCAGGTCGTGCGCCACGTGGGCGCCTCGGTGAGTGGGGACCGGCGTGGTCACGTCGGTGAACCAGCGCAGGAAGTCGGCCGGGACCAGCGGGATTCCCGTCGCCCGGTCCAGGTTCTCGTTGAGCATCAGCAGCGCGGCCTGCGGGTTGCGGAGCATCCAGCGGTAGAGCTCGCTGAACTGGAAGATCTGCCAGTCGATCCGGGTCGGGCGGGCGCCGTTGGCCTCGGCCAGGCGCAGGCCGTGCTCGGTCGAGGCCTGTTCGGCGTTGCCCCACGCCGGGTCGTGCGTCCAGCGGTCGGTCAGCTCGCCGCGCTGCATGCGGCGGAGGTAGTCGGCCCACAGGTGCGATCCCGGGTTGCCGCCGTCGTCGTCGGAGACGCCCAGGGCCATCGCGGTGCCTCGCTCGATGCCCTCCAGGATGCCGGCGTCGACGTGCGAGACCCAGGAACCCCGCTCGCCGAAGCCCTTCTCGATGAAGAAGCCGATGATGCCCTCGATGTTGCGCCAGTGCCGGAAACCGGGGATGTACTCCGCCGAAACCCGGTCCTGCACGGCTCGGACGAACGCGAGCCGCTCGGTCAGCGGCAGGGCCTCCAGCTCGGCCGCGCTGCAGTCCAGAGTGGACGCGCACGATCGGCCGGTGCGTTCCTGCGCGCTCGCCGGGATCGGCAGCGCTGCGAGGACCAGGGCGAGCAACAAGGGCACGAGACGGGCCACGGAACTCCTCCTCGGGGTGGGCGTCGAGCAGGAAGTGAACCACCAGGACGATCATTCGTCGCCACGTCCACGCAGGGTTTCACCGGATCAGGGCTCGGTTTCGTAGCAGAACCGTCACACGGTGATCGAGACGCGCGGACATCGGCCGGTCACGGTGGGGCACATGCGAAGTCGTTCTCTGCTGTTCGGCGCGGTGCTCGCGCTGACCGCGCCGCTGGTGGGCGCCGTGCCCGCACAAGCCGTCCTGGGCGGTACCGAGTCGGCCCGGCCCTATCCGTTCATGGGTTCGTTCCAGCCGTCCTTCCCCAGATCACCGCATCCCGACGGGCACGGTTGCGGCGTGGAAGTGCTTGCTCCGCAATGGGTTCTGACCGCCAGCCACTGCGCGGGCAAGAATCCGACGGGCGCTCGGGTGGGCGTGCCGCGGGGCTGGCAGGTCCGGATCGGGTCGCTGGAGACCGGCGGCGGGGGAGAGGTCGCCGAGGTCGACCACTACTACCGGCTGGCCACCCACCAGGACGAGGGCGGTTTCTGGGGCAAGGACCTGGCGCTGCTGCACCTGCGGACCCCGGTCCGCGCCGAACCGGTGTGGATCGCCTCGGCCACACCACCGGAGAACACCCCGGTGCGCATCATGGGCTGGGGAATGACCTGCGATGACAGCAACGATCCCGGCTGCTTCACGGAGAAGCTGCGGGAGGCCGACACCGTGGTGCAGCCGAGTTCGGCGTGCCGGGAAGCGAGCCCCGGAGAGCTGTGCATCGGCAGCCGGGACGGCAGCGTCGCTTCGAGCAACATGGATTCCGGTGGTCCGGCGCTGGTCCGCGAAGGCGGCGAGTGGGCGATCGCCGGTGTGGTCAGCGGCCCGGGCGGCGGGGAGAGTTCTCCGACGCTGTTCACCGACGTCACCAGGCACGCCGACTGGATCAACGGGATCATCGGCGGCACCGACGTGCCGCCGGACGACCGGATCCCGAACGTGGAGGGCGCGGTCGAGCTCAACGGCTGCGTCGGTTCGGTGGTCCGCACGCCGACGGCCCGGCCCGAGGATCCGGCGCTGCTGCTGACCAACGGGCACTGCGTCGAGCAGCGGCCCGAGCCGGGGAAAGCGCTGGTGGACCAGCCCGCGGATCTCGAAGTGCCCATCGCCGATCCGCAGGGCTACCCGCAGAGCACCGCCCGCGCGAACCGGCTGGTGTACGCGACGATGACCGGCACCGACATCGCGCTGTACCGCCTCGACAAGACCTACGGCCAACTCGCCGGTGAGGGCGCGAAGGTCTTCGAGCTCGCGTCCGGTCCCGTGCGCGCGGGCGACCCGCTGACCATGGCCTACACCAGCCGGCGCTTCAGCTGCCTCGCCGAGGCAGTGGTCCCGCACCTGCGGGAAGGCGGCTACCAGCAGGACGATTCGATCCGCTACGCCGCAGGCGAGGACTGCGCTCCGTGGCCCGGCACTTCCGGCGCGGCTCTGCTGGCGCCGGACGGCAGCACGGTCGTGGGGATCCACAGCACGCACAACCGCGACGGCGAGCAGTGCACCGCCGACAATCCCTGCGAGGTCGGGCCGGACGGGACCGAAACCGCTGTGCAGGGGCGTGCTTACGGCCAGCAGGTCCACCTGATCGCGGCCTGCCTCGGCGAAGGATCGGAGCTGGACCTGTCCCGCCCGGACTGCGCCCTCACCGGAAACCGCCGGTGAGGAGCCCGCGGCAACCCGGTCAGCTCAGGGCGTCGACGAGCTTCGGCGTGAGGTGGTCCAGCGCGAACGGGATGCTGGAGACCGTGGCCGAGCCGAGGGCCATCGTCAGGTCGTAGTCGTCCAGCAGGATCAGCGAACCCCGCTTGGCCGCGGGGAGGTTGTTCAGCAGCGGGTCGTTGCGGACCGCGTCCACGTCGGTCGCCTTCGCCGTGGTGACGATGACGACGTCGGCGTCCAGCAGCGAGACCTGCTCCTTGCTGATCTTGACGTTGAACTTGCCGCCGCTGTCCAGCCCCTCGATGGCCGGGGACAGCCGCAGGCCCAGCTGCTCCAGCAGTGCGGTCCGGGCGTCCTGCTTGGTGTAGGCCGCGTAGGTGCCCGCCGAGTCGGTGCGGACGGTGACGTGCGTCTTGCCCTGGAACAGCGGGTTGGCCTCGCGGGTCTGGTCGATGCGCGCCTGGGTGTCGGCGAGGAGCTTGGCGACCTCGTCCTGCTTGCCCAGCGCACGGCCGATGGTCTCGGCCTGCACCCGCCAGTTCACCCCGTAGTCGATCGCCTCCGGCGGCTGCGCCACCACCGGGTTGAAGCTGGTCAGCCGGTTGTACTGCTCCTGGGTCAGGGCGCTCTGCAGGGCGAGCATGACGTCGGGGGCCAGCGCGATGACGCCCTCCGCGTCGACCTCGCTGCCGAAGATCTTCGGCTTCTCGCCGCGGAGCATCGGCTCGACCCACGGGCCGACGCCGCTCTCCCACGGCCCCCACTTGGTCAGCCCGACCGGGACGACGCCGAGCGGCAGCAGCACGTCGTGGTCGGTGATGCCGAGGCTGACGATCCGCTGCGGGGCGGCCTTGATCTCCGCGGTTCCGTACCGGTTCGGGATGCTCGCCGGGAATCCCGGGCCGCCCTGCGGGCTGTCGGCCTCGCCGGGAGCGCCGCTGGTGCCGCAGGCGGCCAGCCCGGCGGCGGCGAGCACGCCGGTCGCGCCGATCAGGAAGCCCCGCCGGCCGATGCTGCGGGCGGCTGCTGGGGGAGGAGTCATCTCCGCGTCCTTAGTAGTCCGACATCTCGTGGAAGAAAGGCTAACCTAACTCAGGGTGCCGGTGATCCGCTGGTGAATCGGATCACCGGGGCGCCGCGAGGGCGTATCGTGGCTGGGAGAGCGATCGCACATCAACCAGCGTTGGAGTCGCGATGAGTGACGATGACGTTTTCGGCCGCCGTTGGGTGCTCTCCGAGGACGAGCTGCTGCGGATGCTCTGGCGGAGTCACGCCGGGGAGAATCCCGACGTCCTGCTGGTCGAGCTGCACGCCAACCGCTGCGCTGACCGGCGCAATCCCGGGCCGTTCGGCGCACGCACGCCCAGGACGCCCCGGCACCGGCGCCATCGCGCGGTGCGCTGATCACACCCCGGGCACATCCGGCTGCCGGTACCGTGTCTGTCGATCGACACCCCGGACTGGAGATGTGCCCTGATGAGTTCGTTCCTCGCCGGATTCCGCGCCCTGGGCACCGGGTTCGGCCTGATCCTGCGTCGCCCGAAGCTGCTGCTCCTCGGCGCGTTGCCCGCGCTGATCAGCGCCGCGCTGCTGCTGGGCTGCCTCGGTGCGCTGATCTACTTCAGCGGTGACCTGGTCAGCTGGATGACGCCGTTCGCCGACGGCTGGGGCGATGTCGGGCGCCGGGCGCTGCGGATCCTGGTGGGCGTGGCGCTGGTCGGTTCGGCGGCGTTGCTGGCCTCGGTGTCGTTCATCGCGATCACGCTGCTCATCGGCGGACCGTTCTACGAGCACATCGCAGAGAAGGCCGAAGAGGAACTGGGGCTGGACACCTCCGACGACGGTGCCGGCGTGATGCGCCAGCTCGGCCGCGGGGTGAAGGACTCGGTGAAGCTGGTGCTGATCGCGCTGACCGGCGCGATCGTGCTGTTCGCGATCGGGTTCATCCCGGTGGCCGGGCAGATCGCCGCGCTGGTGCTCGGCGCGCTGTTCGGCTCGTGGCTGATCACCTTGGAGATGGTCGGCCTGGTCTTCACGCGGCGCGGGCTCAAGCTCGCCGACCGGCGCCGGGCGCTGCGCGGGTACCGGGCCGCGACCTTCGGCTTCGGCCTGCCGACCTACCTGCTGTGCCTGGTCCCGGTGCTGCAGCTGGTGGTGATCCCGTCGGCGGTGGTCGGCGGGACGCTGCTGGCGCACCGGGTTCTCGGGCCGACGCCGCGGGACGCGCGCTAGAGCCTGTCTGGGCCTCTTAGTCCTGTGTGGACCGGCGCAGTCCCTGGTCGACGAGGTCGATGAGCCACTCGAAGCTCTCGTCGACGTCGGCGGACCACTGGAAGCCGTGCGCGGCCTGCAAGGTGGCGAAGCCGTGGAAGGAGCTGCGCACCGCGCGCAGCGCGTGGTCCAGCTGATCCGGCTCGACGGGGTAGCCCCGCAGCACCGCGGTGAAGGAGTCCAGCAGCCGTGCTCCGGCGACCGCGATCGGATCGTCCGGGCCGGTCGGCTCGACGCCGACGGTGGCCGCGTACCGGCCGGGGTGGGCGAGCGCGAAGCCGCGGAACGCGCGGGCCGCGGCGGCGAGGGCGTCCCGGCCCGCGCGGCCCCGCACGGCGGCGCCCACCGCGTCGGCCGCTTCGGTGAGGGCGAGCGCGGCGATCCGGCGGTTCAGGTCGTCCTGGTTGGCGATGTGCTTGTAGAGCGACGGTGTTCGCACGCCGACCCGCTCGGCCAGCAGGCCCATGGTCAGCCCGGTGAAGCCGACCTCGTCGGCGAGCGCCGCTCCGGCCGCGACGACGGCGTTCGGGTCGAGTCCGGCCCTAGGCACGGGCGGGTTCCAGGAACGACAGCATCGCGGTGACCACCTCGGCGGGGAACTGGACGTGCGGGTAGTGGCCCGCGCCGGTGATCATCTCAAGCCGGCCCAGGCCGGGCGGCAGCGCCGCCACGATCGCCTCGCCCTCGGCCCGCGGGGAAGCCCAGTCGGGGTCGAGGGTGCCCTGCACGATCAGCACCGGGCAGCCGACGTTGCCCAGCTGCGTCCCGGCGTCGACTGGCGCGGACCGGCCCATCAGCTGCATGGCCTTCATCCGGCCGGGTTCGCGCAGCAGCGCGTCGATCCGGGCGAGGCGGGCGTCCCAGTCCGCCGGTTTCGGGCCGGGGTGGGCGATCTCCAGATACTCCTTCCAGAGCCGGACGCTGCCGAACAGGGCCGCGCCGAGCAGGCGGAGCATGCCGCGGCGGAAGCGGGCCACCCGCAGGTCGCCGAGCGCGATCTGCTGCTCGCGGGTGAACGGCGCGAGTTCGACGACCGCGGTGATCAGCGACGGAGCCTTCGCCGCGGCGATCGTGGCGGCTCCGCCGGAGATCGAGTGCCCGACCAGCACCGCCGGGCCGCCGAGGTGGTTCACCAGGGCGATCAGGTCTCCCGCGATGTCGGTTCGGGTGTAGGACGGCCACCCGGTGCTGGACTCGCCGCAGCCGCGCAGGTCCGCGGCGGCGACGCGGTGTCCGGCCGCGACGAGCGCCGGGGTGATGTGCCGGTAGGCCTCGCGGCTGTCGCCCATGCCGTGGGCCAGCACGACGAGCGGCCCGGAGCCGGTCACCTCGTAGGCGAGGGTGCCGCCGTCGACGGCGAGGTGTTCGGTCATCGCGACCTCCCGTTGGCTAACTCGATTAGCTAAAAGCTAAAGTCGTTAGCCAACAGTGTCAAGCCGCGTGCTCAGGGGAGGAGCGCTGGACGCCGACGATGATGTCGCGCGCATGCCGCGATGTAAGGGTGACGACGGGGCGCGCTTGATGATGTCGGGTGCACTTCCGCAGGTGGGGCCCGTGAGCGTTTTGTGGGGTCATAGCACCACAAAACGCTCACGGTCTTTGACCAGGGGAAACTGAACTTCTCGCGGGGTGAGCAGGTGCTGAGGCTCCCCGGCGGCGGGGGTGGGCACCTAGAGTCGGGGTGTGACGAAGCCTGTGCAGCCGGACGACTCGTACCTCCGCGCCGTTTCCGCCGCCACCGAGCGGGCGGTGGCCGCGGCCGCGCCGATCCGTTCCGAGCACGCCGGGGCCGGTGAGATCCTGCGCGCGGAAGTCGAGGAGTGGGTGGACGTCCACGCCGACGACCTCGTCGCGCTGAGCCGCGACCTGCACGCGCACCCGGAAGAAGCGTTCGCCGAGCACCGGTCCGCGGCGCAGGCCGCGGAGCTGCTGCGCCGCCACGGGTGCGACGCCGAGGTGGGTGTCGGCGGGCTGGACACGGCCCTGCGCGCCGCGGTCGGCGGTGCGGGTCCGCACGTGGCGGTGCTGGCCGAGTACGACGCGCTGCCGGGCATCGGGCACGGGTGCGGGCACAACATCATCTGCTCGGCGGCGGTGGGCGGGTTCCTCGCCGCGGCATCGGCGGTGACCGCGACCGGAGGCCGGGTGAGCCTGTTCGGCACCCCGGCCGAGGAAGGCGGTGGCGGCAAGGAGCACCTGGCCCGCGCGGGACTGTTCGACGACGTCGACGCGGTGGTGATGCTGCACCCGTTCTCGCACGACATCGCCACCCACCCGTTCCTGGGGCGGCGGCAGGTCGAAGTGGTGTTCCACGGCGTGGCCGCGCACGCCGCCGCGCAGCCGTTCATGGGCCGCAACGCGCTGGACGCGGTGGTGGCGACCTACCAGGGCGTCGCGGCGCTGCGCCAGCACATGCCGTCGACGGACCGGGTGCACGGGATCATCACCGACGGCGGCAAGCGCCCCAACGTGGTGCCCGATCGCGCCGCGGCGCTGTTCTACGTGCGCTCCGCCGAGCCGGGATCGCTGCGCGACCTGGCGTCCCGGATCGAGGCCATCGCGCACGGCGCGGCGTCGATGACGGGCTGCGGGGTGGAGCTGAACTGGGACAACAACCCGGCCTACCTGCCGATCCGGCACAACGACGAGCTGGCCGCCCGCTGGGCCGAGCACCAGGCCCGCCGCGGCCGGACGTCGCTGCCGCGCGGTGTGGTCCCGGAGTACCTGACCGGCTCGACGGACCTCGGCAACATCAGCTACCGCGTCCCGGCGATCCACCCGATGATCGGCCTCGGCGACCCGAACCTGGCCCTGCACACGGCGGAATTCGCCGCCGCGGCGGGAAGTCCGGCAGGCGACCGGGCGGTGCTCGACGGCGCGGTCGGCCTCGCGCTGACCACAGTGGACTACTTGACCGACGCCGCGCTGCGCGAAGCGGTCGACGCGGAGTTCCAGGCCGCGGGCGGAACCCTCGACGTCCCCGGCTACTTCGACTGACGCTCCACCGGCAGCCGCACCGCCACCGAGCAGCCCCGCCCGCCCGGTCCGGGGCCGAACTCGGCCGAGCCGCCGCAGGCCAGTGCGCGTTCCCGGACGCCGTCGAGCCCGTGGCCGTTCGTGCCGCCGGTGTCGCCGCGCCCGTCGTCGGTGACCGTGATGAGCAGGTCGTCGGCCCGCCAGTCCAGGGTCACCGAGATCTCCGCGGCGTTCGCGTGCTTGATGGCGTTGGTGAGCGCCTCCTGCACCGCGCGGTAGGCGGCCAGCTCCGCGTCCGGCGCCAGCGGGCGAGGAGTGCCCGACACCTCCAGGGAGGTCTTCGGGCCGGCCCTCGCCACCCCTTCGACCAGCGTCGGGATCTGGTCCGCGGTGGGCGCGCCACCGTCGGCGGGCCGGTCCAGCAGCCCGAGCAGCCAGCGTACCTGGGTCATCGCGTTGCGCCCGGCCGCGGCGATGTCGTCGAACGCCCGCTCGGCGCGCTCCGGCTTGCTGCGCACGACCACCGGACCGGCTTCGGCCTGCACGATCATCAGGCTGATCGCGTGCCCGAGGATGTCGTGCATGTCCCGGGCGATCACGGCGCGCTCCCGTGCCGCTGCTCGCTGCGCCTCCAGCTCCCGCTCCCGTTCCAGCTGCCGCGCGTGGGCCTGCCGGTGCGCCGTGGCCCGGCCCGCGGCCCAGGCCGCGGCGTACATCACGATGCCGTGCACGACCGTCTCCGCACCGGCGTGCAGCACGACGCCACCGAGCTCCAGGGCAGCACCGACGCCCAGCAGCGCCAGCCCCCGGGCGCGTTGCCGGGAGCTGCCCGCGGCGGCCAGCGTGTACGTGGCGACGAGCGCCGCGTAGGCGACCGGCTGTCGTGCGGTGTCCGGGTCGTTCAGCGTGTAGGCGGCGGTGGCGAGGATGACCAGCGCGAAGACCAGCAGCGGCGCCCGCCGTCGCCACAGCAGCGGCAGCGCTTCGCCCAGCACCGGTAGGTACTGCGCGAGCGTCCAGCCGGTCTCGGGGGCGGCGACCCGGGTGGTGACCAGGAACGGCGCGGTGTGGGCGGCGAGCACGGCCAGCGCGATGCCGGAGTCCACAAGGGATGGTGGAATTCGGCGGAGCAGAACGGCGAGTCGTGGCATGGCGGCACCAATCTACGTGAAGTGCAGGCCGGCGAAGTTGTAGATCAGCGCGGCGGCGGCGAAGGACACCGCGCCGAGGGTGAGCGCGGTGTAGGCGATCCGGCCGGGCAACCGCCACCAGCGCCGCCACCACGCACCGAGCGCGCAGAACACCATCAGGGCGGCCAGCGGGACGGTCGCCGAAGCCAGCACCAGCAGCGCGATCAGCGTGGGCGTGGCCTCCACGACGGCTGTCGTCGCAGCGGGCTCGTCGAGCATGATGGCGCCGAACCAGGCGACGAAGGTGACCACGACCGCACCGGTGAACCATCCGGTGGCGCGGGCGATCCGGGCGCCTCGCGGATGCGCCGGACGGCGGCGCGCGCGGCGGATCGCGGCCAGCAGGGGGAATCCGGCCACCGCGAGCAGCCCGGCGGCGGCGCCGAAGCCGAACATGCCCAGGTGCAGCTGCGGAAGGTCACCGGCGCCGATCCGGTCGAACACGTTGGTGCTGCCGTCGATGGCGAGCTGCCCCGGTTCCGGGAAGGCGATCAGCCCCCACCCGCCGCGCTCGGCGAACAGGCCCGGCTCGACCTGGTCCCAGTCCTTCGGCCCGCCGGACAGGCCGGTGGTGCGGATGCTGCCGTCGCCGTTGGCGGTGACGTGCACCGGTTTCCGCCAGAGCGCCTTGACCTTGTACATGCTGAACCGGCTGGTCCGGCCCGCCTGGTACCAGCCGGTGTACTGGTCGGCGTCGGCCTGGAGCGGGGTGCGCGGCGCGGGTGCCCTGGCCGGGAGGTAGGTGTCGACGAGCGCCTCCACGAGCTCGATGCCGTCGATCCCCTCACCGCCCTCGCCGTCGCCGTTGGCGACGATGTTGATGCCCAGGTCGAGCTCCGGCACGAACAGCATGTAGGAGTTCATGCCGGGCATCTCGCCGCCCTTGAACAGCAGCGGATGACCGTTGTGCTGGATGTGCTCGAAGATGAAGCCGACACCGCGCAGCGCCGGGTGCTCGGTGTGCTGCTGGCGCTGCATCTCCGCAGCGATGCCGGGGCCGAGCCTGGGATCGCGGTCGAGCTGGGCGAGCATGTAGCGGCCCATGTCGGCGGGCGTCGACGTCGGACCGGTGCCGCCGGGGATCATGTAGCCGCAGGTCGCCTCGGTGGGAGTGCCGTCGCCGAGGTAGGCGGTGGTGTCGCCCTTGCCGCCGCAGCGGGCGTCGGAGTCGTTCATGCCGAGCGGCTGGAAGACGTGCTGCTCGACGTAGTCGGCGTAGGGCATGCCGGAGGCGACCTCGACCAGGTGCCCGGCCAGCGCGGTGCCGTAGTTGTTGTAGACCACGCCCGATCCCGGCGGCCTGACCCTGGCGGGCTGGTACTTGGCGAGCCCTTCGGCGAGCGGCTCCCGGTGGACGAGCATCCCGACCATGTGGTCCTCGTCGAACCCGGCCGTGTAGGTGAGCAGGTGCCGCAGCGTGACCGGCTGCCCGGGGTAGGTGTCCTCGATCTGGAACGTGCTCAGGTAGCGGTTGACGTCGGCGTCGAGGTCCAGCTTGCCCTCGTGCACCAGTTGCAGCGCGGCTTGCGCGGTGAAGAGCTTGGCCTGCGAGCCGACGAGGAACCGGGTGCGGTCGGGATCGACCGGGATGCCCTTCTCGACGTCGGCCAGCCCGTAGCCCTTGTTGATGACCTGCTCGCCACCGGCGACCACGGTCACGGCGGCGCCGGGTATCTCCTCCTCGGCCATGGCCGCGGCGAGGTAGTCGTCGATCCACTTCTCGAGGCCGGGCGGCGGTGCGGCGGCCAGCGCCGGAGCCGCGGTCAGCAGCGCGGCGGCCGCGGTCAGCAGGCCGACCACCAGTCGTTTGATCATGCCCGTCAGCTTCGGGCGAGCACCCGGCCCGGCACATCGCCGACGCGACCGATCCCGCATCGGTCGCGTCGGCGATTTCCGGCGATCACTGACCGCGGAGGAAGGCCTCCACGGTGTCCTTCGTGACGACCTGGACCGGGATGTTGGTCGGGGCTCCGGGGCCGAGGTCGCGGGCGCGGGCCGCGCGGACCGCCTGCTCCACCGCCGCCTTGCCGAGCAGCTTCGGCTGCTGAGCCACGTCGGCGCTCTCGGTGCCCGCCTGGACCGCCGCCAGGCCCTCCGGCGTGCCGTCGAAGCCGACGACCTTGACGTCGGTGCCCGCGCGGGAGCCCAGTGCCGTGATCGCACCCAGCGCCATCTCGTCGTTGGCCGCGAAGACACCCCGGATCTCCGGGTGTGCCTGCGCGATGTTCTGCATGACGTCCAGCGCCCTGGTGCGGTCGAAGTCCGCGGGCTGCGAGGCCACCACCTGGATGCCCGGGTGGTTGCGGATCTCCTCGGTGAAGCCCTGGCCGCGCTCCCGCGCCGCGGAGGTGCCGGGCTGGCCCTCCAGCACCGCGACCGGACCGGCGCCGACCAGCTGAGCCAGCTGCTGCGCGGCCAGGCGGCCGCCCGCGACGTTGTCGGAGGCGACGGTGGTGACCACGATGCCGTCGCTGGGCGCGCGGTCCACGCCGATCACCGGGATCTCCGCGGCGTTCGCCGCCTTCACCGAGGGCACCACCGCGTCGGAGTCCACCGGGTTGACCACGATCGCGTCCGCGTTCTGCGCGATCGCGTTCTGCACCGCGTTCGCCTGCTGCGAGGCGTCCTCGGAGGCATCGGTGACGCGCAGGTCGACGCCGAGCCGGTCGGCCTCCTCCTGCGCGCCCTGGCGCAGGTCGACGAAGAACGGGTTGTTCAAAGTGGACACCGACAGCGCGATCTGCAGCCGCCCGTCGTCGGCGGCGTTCTGCCGCTGGTAGACCGCCCAGCCCGCGGCCACCACCAGCAGCGCGGTCACCGCCGCCGTCGCGCGGCGGATCGCCGGTGTGCGCAGCAGTCCCGGGCCGCGCCGCCCGCTGCGCCGGCGCTGGCGCACGGTGTCGAACAGCACCGCCGCGGCGATCACCGCACCGATGACGACCTGCTGCCAGAACGCCGAGACGTCCAGCAGGTTCAGGCCGTTGCGCAGCACCGCGAGGATCAGCGCGCCGACGAAGGTGCCCAGCGCGGACCCGACACCACCGGCCAGGCTCGCCCCGCCGATCACCACCGCCGCGATCGCGTCCAGCTCGTAGCCGGTGCCCGCCTCGGGCTGCGCCGAGGACAGCCGCGCCGCGAGCAGGATGCCCGCCACCGCCGCGAAGAGCCCGGACAGCGCGTAGATCAGCAGCCGCTGGCGGGTGACCTTGATGCCGGACAGCCGCGCCGCCTCGGCGTTGCCGCCGATCGCGTACATCGCGCGCCCGGTGTAGGTGCGCCGCAGCACGAACGCCGTGATCAGCCCGATCGCCAGCATCACCAGCACCGGGTAGGGGAGCACCCCGAACAGCTCGCCGCTGCCGATCTCGGTCAGCCAGCCGTCCACCCCGATCGGCCTGCCGTCGGAGATGACCAGCGCCAGCCCGCGCGCCACGCTGAGCATCGCCAGCGTCGCGATGAACGGCGGAACGCGTCCTGCGGTGATCAGCACACCGCTGGCCAGGCCGGCGAGCGCACCCGCGGCCAGGCCGACCGGGACGGCCAGCCACAGCGGCAGCCCGGCCGAGGTCACCGCCCAGCCGGTCACGATCCCGGCCAGCCCGGCGACGCTGCCCACCGACAGGTCGATGCCGCCGCTGACGATCACGAACGTCATGCCGAACGCCAGCACCGCCACCACGGACGCCTGCACGCCCACGTTGAGCAGGTTGTTCGCGGTCAGGAAGTCCGGTGACAACAGCGCCAGCAGGACCACCAGCACGACCAGCCCGCCGAGCGGTCCGCCGGCGCGGCCGAGCGCGGCCCGCCAGCGCGGGGTGGTGCCGACCTCGTTGTCAGGCATCGCTTTCTCCTCCGGTGTGCTCCGCCGAGACGGCGAGCGCCAGCACGCGCTCCTGGGTCGCCTCGGCACCGTTGAGCTCGCCGCGCAGCCGTCCGTCGGCCAGCACCAGCACCCGGTCGCTGAGGCCGAGCAGTTCGGGCAGGTCGCTGGAGACGACGAGCACCGTGGTGCCCGCGCGGGCGAGTTCGTTGATGAGTTCGTAGATCTCGGCGCGGGCGCCGACGTCGATGCCGCGGGTGGGCTCGTCGAGGATGAGCACCCGCGGTTGGGCCAGCAGCCACTTGCCGATGACGATCTTCTGCTGGTTGCCGCCGGAGAGGGTCAGCGCGGGCTGGTCCAGCCCGGCGGTGCGGATCCGCAGCCGCTGCACCGACTCCGCGGCGGCGCGCCGCTGCCCGGCCAGGTCGACGAGCCCGGCGCGGGTGCGGTCGGAAAGCGTTGCCAGGCCCAGGTTCTCGGCCACCGACGCGCCCAGCACCAGGCCCTGACCGGCCCGGTCCTCGGGGACCAGCGCGAGCCCGGCGGCGCGGGCCGCGGCGATGTCGCCGGACGGGATCGACTGCCCGCCGACCAGCACTTCGCCCTCGTCGTAGCCGTCGGCGCCGAACAGCGCCCGCACCAGCTCGGTGCGTCCCGCGCCGACCAGGCCGCCGATGCCCACCACCTCCCCGGCCCGCGCGGTGAAGCCGATGTCGGCGAGCACGCCGTGGCTGGTCAGCCCGCGGACCTCCAGCTGCACCTCGCCGATCTCGGCCTCGCGCGGCGGGTACTGGTGGTCGACGGTGCGGCCGACCATGAGCCGCACCAGCTCGTCCGGATCGGTGTCCGCGGGCACCTCGGCCACCTTGGCGCCGTCGCGCAGCACGCTGACCCGGTCGCCGATCTCGGCGACCTCGCCGAGCAGGTGGGAGATGAACACCACGCCGACGCCCTGCGCGGTGAGGTCGCCGACGATGCCGAACAGCCGGTCCACCTCGGCGCGGCTGAGCACCGCGGTCGGCTCGTCCATGATCAGGAAGCGGGTGTCCAGGCTGAGCGCCTTGGCGATCTCCACCAGCTGCCGGTGCGCGACGCCGAGCTCGCCGACCACGGCGTCGACGTGCAGGTCCAGGCCCATCCGCTCGATCAGCTCGGCGGCCCGGCGGCGCATCGCGCGGCGGTCGATCACGCCGAAGCGGCGCGGCGGGCGGCCCAGGTAGATGTTCTCGGCCACGGTCAGCTGCGGCACCAGCGCCATCTCCTGGTGGATGGTGGCGATGCCCAGCCGCTCGGCGTCCTCGGGGCCGTGGAAGCGCACCGGGCGGCCGTCCACCCGGATCTCGCCGGTGTCCGGCCGGTGCGCGCCGGCGATCATCTTGATCAGCGTGCTCTTGCCCGCGCCGTTCTCGCCGAGCAGCACGTGCACCTCGCCGGGGCGCAGGTCGAAGTCCACCGCGTCCAGGGCGCGCACACCGGGGTAGGTCTTGGAGACCCCGATCAGCTCCAGGTGCCCGTCGTCGGCCATCACCGTCAGCTCCACTCGTCGTTGAGCGCGGAAACTGTAATCGGTTTCCGTAGCTGGGCCACGATGAACCATGAGAGATCTGCTGTCAAGCGGCACAATGGTTGCGTAACCGATTACACTCCGATCGGCCGCAGCGCGACGGTGCGCCCGGCTGCGAGCGGAGGAGGTGGCGTGGGCGTCACGATCCACGATGTGGCGGCGCGGGCCGGGGTCTCGGTGGCGACCGCGTCGCGCGCGATGTCCGGGCAGCGCGGCGTGCGGGCGGAGAACCGCGACAAGGTGCTCGCGGCGGCCCGCGAGCTCGACTACGAGCCCAACGTCGTGGCGGCCTCGCTGCGCAGCCGCACCACGCACACCATCGGCATGGTCGTGCCCCGCATCGCCAACCCGTTCTTCGCCACCCTCGTGGAGTCGATCGAGAAGCGGCTGCACGACGGCCAGCGCAGCCTGCTGCTGGCCAACTCGCACTACGAACCGGAGGTCGAGCAGCGCCAGGTGCGCGCGCTGCTGGACCGCCGCGTCGACGCGCTGATCCTGATCCCGTGCCACCGCGAGCGCAGCGGCGAAGTGCTGGCCACGGCGGCGGCCCGCATCCCGGTGATCCAGCTCGACCTGCGGGTGGACGGCTTCGCCAGCAGCTGGGTCGGCGTGGACAACGAGGCCGGGGTCTGGCAGGTGGTGCGGCACCTGACCGAGCGCGGCGCGAAGCGCCTGGTGTTCGTGGGCGCGCAGCCGACCGACTCGGCCGCCCAGGCCCGGCTCGACGGCTACCGCCGCGCGGCGGGCGACGGAGATGACGTGCTGCTGGGCGACTTCAGCAAGGAGTGGGGCCAGCAGGCGGCGAAACTGCTGCTGCAGCGCGGTGATCTGCCCGACGGCATCGTCTGCGGCAACGACACGATCGCCCTGGGCGTGCTCGGCGAGCTGGCGAGCAACGACGTCCGGGTGCCGCAGGACGTGCTGGTCGCGGGCTTCGACGACATCCCTTACGCGGAGCTCTCCCGCCCGGCCCTGACCACGGTCCGCCAACCGCAGGAGCAGATCGCGGCCGAAGCGGTCCGCATCCTCGACGCCCGCCTCGCCGACGACGCGGCAGCGCCCCGGAGCACGGCGATCACCCCGGAACTCATCGTCCGCGCCTCGACCTGAGCGGTGGTCGAGGCCCCTGCGCGCCGTCCGGGTGGGGACTGCCGCGATTTCAACGGAAATCGGACGTCTGATTTCAATGGAAGTTGCGCAGCGGTCTGCCGGTGGGAGCGGCCGGGTGCCTCGGCTAGGCTGGGTCGCGGTCCCGAACCCCGAACCTCAGGTGTCTGCTGTGGACGAATTAGTGCGGGAGTGGTCCGCGCAGCTGCTCGACTCGGGCAACGTCGCCGCGCTCGTCGCCGGGCTGGTCTCGCTGGTGCTGGTGCTCAACCGGACCACCTGGCTGCCGCTGCGCAACGTCGTGACCATCGCGCACGAGGGCGGGCACGCGGTGGTCGCGCTGCTCAGCGGGCGCAAGCTCAACGGAATCCGGCTGCACTCCGACACCTCCGGGCTCACCGTGTCGACCGGCAAGGCGACCGGGCCGGGCATGGTCCTCACCCTGTTCGCCGGGTACCCGGCGGTCTCGCTGCTCGGGCTGGGCGGCGCGTGGCTGGTCACCGCCGACCTCGCGCACGTGATGCTGTGGGGCTTCATCGCGCTGCTGGCGGCCATGCTGCTCGCGATCCGCAACGCCTACGGCGTGCTGTCGATCCTGGTGACCGGTGGCGGGCTCTTCGCGGTGTCCTGGTTCGCCACCCCTGCCTGGCAGGCGCTGTGCTGCGCCCTGCTGAGCTGGTTCCTGCTGATCGGCGGCCTGCGGCCGATCTCCGAGCTGAGCCGCAAGCGCTCGCGCGGCCGGGCCGCCAACTCCGACGCCGACCAGCTCGCCCGGATGACGGGAGTGCCCGCCGGGCTGTGGCTGGTGCTGTGGTTCCTGCTCGGTCTGGTCGCCCTCGTGCTGGGCGGCACCTGGCTGCTCCTCATGCCGCAGCTGTGAGGTGGGGGTTGCGTGTGGCTGGCGGGTTCGGCCTGGGTAGGTGGGCCGTGAGCGTTTTGGGGTGTTGTAGCGCCCCGAAACGCTCACGGGTGTGAGGATGAGCTCCTTGCCGGAGGTGGCGTTTTCTAGCAGCATCGCGGCGTGACGAGTGCTTCCAACGCCCTGGGTGGCGTGTTCCAGTTGACCGCGGACCGCCAGATCGGCCGGGTCGGGTTCGGCGCGATGCAGCTGGCCGGTCCCGGCGTGTTCGGTCCGCCCGCCGACCGCGACCGGGCGGTCCGGGTGCTGCGGCGCGCCGTGGAGCTGGGCATCGACCACATCGACACCAGCGACTTCTACGGCCCGTGGGTGGTCAACGAGCTGATCGCCGAGGCGCTGCACCCCTACGCCGACGACCTCGTGCTCGCCACCAAGATCGGTGCCCACCGCGACCACGAGGGCGCGTGGCTGCCGCTGAACCACCCGGACGCGCTGCGCGCCCAGGTGCACGACAACCTGCGACGGCTGCGCCTGGAAGCGCTGGACCTGGTCTACCTGCGGCACACCGTGGACCGCGGGATCGCGCTGGCCGACCAGCTCGGCGCGCTGGCGGAACTGCGCGAGCAGGGCCTGGTGCGCGCCATCGGACTGTCCAACGTGTCCGTCGAGCAGTACGAGGAAGCCGAGCAGCACACCGAGATCGCCGCGGTGCAGAACCTCTACAACGTGGTCAACCGCACCGCGGCGGACCTGCTGGCGAAGACCGCCGAGTCGGGTGCGGCGTTCGTCCCGTTCTTCCCGCTGGGCTCCGGTTTCGCCGACAGCCGGGCGCGCGAGGACGACGTGCTGCGCGGGATCGCCGAGCGCCACGGCGCGACCCAGGCGCAGATCTCGCTGGCCTGGCTGCTGCGCCGCGCCGACAACGTCCTGCTGATCCCGGGCACCTCCTCGCCGGAGCACCTGGAGGAGAACACCGCGGCGGCCACCGTCGAGCTCTCCGAAGCCGACATCACCGCGCTGAACGCGCTGGTCGCCGAAGGCGAAACCCTCGAAGAAGCCCACTGAGTCAGCTCCGTTTCCACTGGTCAGGCCGCCGTGAGTGCTTTGGGGCGTGATAGCACCCCAAAACGCTCACGGCAGCCACCCGCGGAACCGCAGCGCCAGTTGCTCGCCCTGAGGCTGCTCACCGCGCCGACCGCTCGCGGAACGCGGTGCGGTAGGCGGTCGGCGTGGTGTCGACCCGGTCGGCGAAGTGGCGGCGCAGGGCCGCCGCGGAGCCGAACCCGGAGCGCGCGGCGACCTCCTCGACCAGGAGGTCCGTCGTCTCCAGGAGTTCCTGCGCGCGGTGCACCCGCGCCAGGACCAGCCACTGCAGCGGCGTCGTACCGGTGAGGTCCCGGAAGCGGCGGTTCAAGGTGCGCACGCTCATGCTCGCCTGCCGGGCGATCTCGGCCAGCGGCAGATCCCGGTGCAGGTTGTCGCGCATCCAGTCCATCGTGGGCCGGAGGCTGCCGCTCGGGAGCTCGTAGGAGATGAACTGCGCCTGCCCGCCCTCGCGGAACGCCGGCATCACGATCAGCCGGGCCGCGCGGGCGGCCAGGGCGGAACCGTGGTCCCGGCGGATCAGGTGCAGGCACAGGTCCACCCCGGCGCAGACCCCGGCCGAGGTGAGCACCTGCCCGTTGTCGACGAACAGCACCGAGGGATCGACCTCGACCCGCGGGTAGGTCCCGGCCAGGTGCCGCGCGGCGTTCCAGTGCGTGGTGGCCCGCATGCCGTCCAGCAGTCCCGCCGCGGCGAGCACGAACGCGCCGGTGCAGATCGACGCGATCCGGGCGCCGCGCGCCGCGGCGTCGGTCAGCAGCTCCAGCACCTGCGGTGGCCACGGCCGGGTCCAGTCCTGCACGCCGGGCACCAGGATCGTGTCGGCCGAGGTGAGCTCGTCGAGCGCGAACGGCGCGGTGAGCTGGAAGCAGTCGGAGCCCACCGCGGTCACCCGGGTGCCGGGCGCGGCGCAGACCCGCACCTCGTAGGGGCTGTCCTGATCGGGCGGCCGGGCCGCCGCGAACACCTGGCACACCGTGGTCAGGTCGAAACCGACCACGCCGTCGACGGCGGCCACGCCCACCACGTGCATGGCCAGAAGCATACGGAGAACGTCCTTTCCGGAGCTGTCGCCGCCCGGCGGCGAAGATCAGCATCGACGTCATGGACAGACGATCACTCCTCCGGGCCGGTGCGGCCGTCACCGCGGCCGCCGCCGTCCCGGCCGCCACCGCGCAGGCCGAACCCTTGCGGCGCAGCCCCTTCCGCGTGCACCTGCTGGTCTTCGACGGCGCCGACGACCTGGACTTCATCGCGCCCAACGAGGTCTTCCAGCACGCCGCGCACACCGGGCCCCGCGTCGAGACCCGGCTCGTCACCGGTGCCGGGCCCGGCACCATCACCTCCGCGTTCGGCACCCGCATCGAGGCCGCCGGCTGGGCGCCGCACGAGGCCGATCTCATCGTGGTCGCCGGCGGCGGCTACGGGATGCCCGACGGGACGCCCGGCGTGCCGCAGGAGATCGAGCGCGGGCACCTCCCGGCCGCGTTGCGCGAGGCCCGGCGACCGGGCCTGGTGTTCGCCTCGGTGTGCACCGGCGCGATGCTGCTCTCGGCGGCCGGGATCACCCGTGGCCGACCGTGCACGACGCACCACCTGGTGCAGGAGGACCTCGCGCAGCAGGGCGGCCGGATCATGCCGGGCCGGGTGGTCGACGACGGCGACCTGGTGACCTCCGGCGGCATCACCTCCGGACTGGACCTGGCGCTCTGGCTGCTGGAGCGGAACTTCGGCGCACAGGTGGCGCTGGGCGTGGAGGCGGTCATGGAGTACGAGCGCCGGGGCGCCGTCTGGCGGCGTTAGGTGGAAGCCGGTCCCGCACCGGGCGGGACCGGCAGCCCCGCCGATCGGCGAGGACGCGGTAGCCCGGTGGGCTGAACGGCCGCCTCGATCGATACCGATCTTGCATCGTCACTACGCCTTGCGGGGCAGGGTGGTGTCACCCAGTAGTCTGGTCGCCACGCAACGGTGCGAATGCGAGGTGGACGTGAGCGAACTGGCGAAGTGGGTGCCCGAGGGTGTCGACGAAGAAGTCCCCAGCGCGGCACGGCTCTACGACTACCTGCTCGGCGGCGCGCACAACTTCGCGGCGGATCGCGCACTCGCCGAGAAGTTCCTGACCGCGCTGCCCAGCGCGCGCGACGTGGCGCGGCTCAACCGCGCCTTCCTGCGCCGCGCCGTGGTCTTCATGGCCGAGCAGAGCGTGCGGCAGTTCCTCGACATCGGCTCGGGCATCCCGACGGTCGGCAACGTGCACGAGATCGCCCAGGCCGCCGATCCGCAGGCGCGCGTGGTCTACGTGGACTACGAATCGGTCGCCGTGGCGCACAGCCAGCTGCTGCTGGAGGGCAACGCGAACGCCACCATCCTGCAGGCGGACCTCACCCAGCCCGCGGCGATCCTGCAGCACCCGGAAACCCGGCGGCTGCTGGACTTCGACCGGCCGATCGGGCTGATCATGGCCGGGGTCTTCCACTTCGTGCCGCGCGAGGCCGACGCGCCGGCGATCATCGCCGGCTACCGCGACGCGCTGGCCCCCGGCAGCCACCTGGCGCTCTCGCACTTCACCGCCGACATCAGCCCGGAGGAGATGGCCGGCGTGGTCGAGGTGATGAAGCGCAGCGCCGACCCGATCCACACCCGCACGCACGCCGAGGTCACCGAGCTGTTCACCGGTTTCGAGCTGGTGGAGCCGGGTGTGGTCGGCACCGCCCTGTGGCGGTCGGACCGGCCGGAGCAGGCCGCCGACGAGCCCGGTGGCTCGCAGATCTACGCGGGGGTGGGGCGCAAGCCATGAGGCGGTCCCGGGGGGCGCGAGCCGGTTCGACGAAGATGTCAGGAAAGGTGTGATTGGGGCGGACCGCCCGACGAGCGTGCTGGACGGTTGAGATGAGCGAGGAAACGGCGGACGAGCCGCCGAGCGTGCTGGTTCCCCAGCGGCGCGATGCCGACTGGCGGGCCGAGGTCGCCCGGCGCTGGGCCGCGGAGCTGAGCACCGCCTCCTACATCCCGCTGGCCCGCGCGACCGTCGAGCAGGCGCTGGAAGACCTGGTCGAGCGCATCGTGGCGGCGCTGGACGATCCGTCCACCCTGGAGGAGACCGGCCGCGAGGTCGGAACCCGGCTGGTGGAGATGCACGCCACCGGCGAGAGCAGCCTGCCGCTGAGCCTGGACCTGCTCCGCGACGCGCTGGTGCAGCGGTTCGGCGCCGACGACGTGCACCGGATGCTGGAGCTCGTCGCCGCGATCGCGGCCGGCTACGCCGCCGCGGACCGCGAGAGCACGTTCGTGCAGCAGGAGACGCTGAAGCGGGCGCTGCTGCGCTCGAAGCTCAAGGCCGACCGCGAGCTGGCGGCCAGCGAGGCGCGCTTCGGCGAGGTGTTCACCACGACGCCGATCGGCGTCGCGATCAGCGACCTGCAGGGCAGGTTCGTCCAGGTCAACCCGGCGTGGGAGCACACGCTGGGCTACCAGGAGCAGGCCCTGACGTCGATGACGATCCACGACCTGTTCCACCCCGAGGACGCCGAATACCTGTCGGCGGCGTACGGCGAGCTGGCCGAGGGCTGCGGCGCCAAGCGCCTCAGCGACCGCAAGCGCCTGCTGCGCGCCAACGGCGAGGAAGCGTGGGCGTACCTGGCGGTTTCGGTGCTGCGCGGCTCGGACGGCGCGCCCCGCCACTTCGTGACGATGGTCGAGGACATCACGGAGCTGCACATGCTGCAGGCCCGGTTCCGCTACCAGGCGCTGCACGACGTGCTGACCGCGCTGCCCAACCGGCAGTACTTCTCCACCCGGCTGGAGACCGCGCTGGCCAACTTCCCGCGCGATTCCCGGATGACGCTCTACCACCTGGGCCTGGACGGGTTCGAGCTGATCAACGACGGTCTCGGCTACGAGGTCGGCGACCTGGTGATCAAGACGGTGGCGCGGCGGCTGGAGCAGCTGGTCGAGGACGAGGAGGCGCTGGTCGCGCGCTTCGGCGGCACCGAGTTCGCCATCCTGGTGTGGGAGCAGGAGAAGACCCCGAAGGTCCCCGAGGTCGTCAAGATGATCAACGACCTGCTCGCCGAGCCCGTCTACGTCGGCGACCAGGGCATCGCGGCATCGGCGAGCGTCGGCGTGGTGCAGCGGCAGGTGGCCGAGGCGGAAGCGTCGAACATGCTGTGGGCCGCCGACGTCGCGCTGCGGCGCGCGGAAGCGTCGAACATGCTGTGGGCCGCCGACGTCGCGCTGCGGCGCGCGGAAGCGGCGGGCAAGCGGCAGTGGGCGCTGTTCGACCCGGACCGGGCACCGGAGGAGCGCATAGAGTCCAAGCTGGCCGCGGTGATGCCGGGCGGCCTGGAGCAGGGCGAGTTCGACGTGGTCTACCGCCCGCTGGTGCGCCTCGACGGCTCCGGCGTGATCGCGCTGGAAGCAGGGCTCCGCTGGGACACCAGCGAGAACGGCACGCTGGAGCACGAGGAGTGCCTGCGCCTGGCGGAGCGCTCCGGCGTGACGCTGTCCCTGCGCGACTGGATGGTGGCCAGCGCCTGGGAGCAGCTGCGCGAGTGGCACGCCGACGGGCACCGGGTGCAGCTGAACGTCGCCCTGAGCCCGAACCAGGGCCAGGATCCCGACCTGGCGGCGGTGATCCACCGGGTCCTGGACACCGGTGACGTCGACCCGGGCTGGTTGCGGCTGTGCCTGCCGATGGTGGCGATCAGCGGCGACAACGAGGAGACCCGCGACAACATCCGATTCCTCGGCAGTCGCGGGATAAGGACCTCGCTGCACGACTTCCAGGGCTCCGCGGAAGAACTGCGGCTGCTGCGCGAGCTCCCGGTGGACGCGGTGCGCCTGGCCGACGAGCTGGTCTCGATACTGCACAACGCGGAATCCCCGGACCTCCCGGAAGTGCAGGCGATCCGCAGCCTGGTCCCGCTGACCAGAGCCTGCGGCGCGCAGCTGTGGGTCGCAGGCGTGGAAACGGAGCAGCAGGCCGAGTCCTGGCGCGAAATCGGCTGCGAGGTGGCATCAGGCCCCCGCTTCGGCGGACCCCTGTGCTCCTTCGACGTCTCGGACTTCCTCCGCGAGCACTGACCCGGTGAAGGGCACCTTTAGGCAACTTACTTGCTAAAAGGTGCCCTTCACCGCAACCCGACCGAGCAGGGCGAAGCTGCCGGAGAGCGATTCGTGGAGCCCTTCGTCGAACGGCAGGACGTGCATTTCGACGTTCGCACGTTCGCCCATGTCCAGCAGGTGAGTCGACTGCTTTGCTGCAACGGCCTTGGTCTTGACGCAGCGGTGCAGGGCGGCTTCGGAGATCACGGCGACGAGGTGCAGCTCCGGCGGCCGACATCGTCTCCGCGAACCGGCCGTGATCTGCGGAGGCCTGGCCGATGACCTGGAAACACGACTGCTGCCACGAGCTGAGATCGGATTGCTGTTCGGCACACCCGATCTCATGACCTGGCACCCGTGGACGCTGCGCCGCGTCCACGGGGGATTGCAGAAGCTGTAGAGCTCGGCGGGGGCACCGTGACCGAACCAGGCAAGGGCCGTGAGCACTTTCTGGTGCTATAACCCCAGAAACCACTCACGGGCCCGTCGCGCACGAGTGGCGACCTTCGCGGGGTGGGCGGATCCGGTGGTCACTCGGAGGCATCGGGAGCGCGCGCGACGGCGTCCCGGATCTTTTCGCGGACGAGGTCGAGGAAGGCGCTGTCGGCGGGTGCCGAGTACGCCATCGTCGGATCCGGGTAGATGACGACGTCCAGTCGTTCTCCGGCGGCGGAGGCCACGGACAGCCCGGCCGACATGCGCGCGACGTTGGTCTTCACCGTGGCCGGTGCAACGTCGGCGCCAGGACTGGGAAAGGTCTGCTTCCGCACCGGCTGGCCGAGACCGACCTTCCACAGCGAGACCGCGACTCGGTCGACGCTGAGGATGAATCCGGCGAAGCTCCGCAGGCCCAGCGTTGGGCGGCACAGAAAGGCGAGGCCGTTCTGGCGCAGCGCTGCCAAGGCCCTGCGCTGGTTCCGGACCACGAGCCGCCCGTAGATCACCAGCGCGAGCAGCAGCAGAAGCGCCATCGCCACGACCAAGATCAGGAAGGCGTACATCGACCGACTGTAACCCGGCGGGGAAGGTGCATCACCGGTCGATCCAGGGGAAGTCGATGCCATGCCTCTGGTGACCGTGCGCGAGGCGGCCGCCGTGCGTGCAGTGCTGGCGTGGGTCAGCCGTCGTTCGCGGGTAGGAAGTTGAGCGCTTCTCGGAGGTTCTGCTCGGCGATCGCTCGCATGGCGTCGCGGTCGGGGAAGTCGCCGTCGAGGAGGCGCAGCGGACCGGCGACGAGGGACAGGCGCATCGCCAGCGCGTAGAACGTCAAGCGCTGTTCGTCGAGGTCACGGGTTTCCAACCACCGGTAGTGCTCGCCGAAGCGCAGGCGCAGGAACGCGTGCTCCCACTCGACGTCGAAGAACATCACGCCCTCGATGTCGATGAGGACCGGTCGCCCGTGGGCGTCCACCAGCACGTGATCCGGGCCGAGCTCTCCGTGGATCAGCCCGTGCTGCGAGCGCGGGCGCACCGCGGCCGCCAGTTCGCGGAGCACAACCTCCAGCTGGTCGCGAGGATGCGCGATCCGCGTGTCGCGGGCGGCGGCTTCGGCGAGATCAGCGAGGGCGCGGCTCAGGATGACCTGCTCGCACGAGTCGCCCTCTGACGCGCCGCCCTCGTCGAGCAGGGCGATCTTTCCGAAGCGGGAACCACGGTGCTCGTGCATCGCATCGAGCGCCTCGGCGAGTAGCGCCATGGTCGTTCCCGCGCTGCGCGGCTCTTCGTGGAGCAGTGCTTCCAGATCCTTGCCGGGCACGTCCTCGACCACCGCGATGTCGGCCGGGTAGTGGCGCCGGCTCCGGTCGATCAGATGGATTCCGGGCGTGCGGATCCCCAGGGCGTCCAGGCGCCGGTGGGCTGCTTCGAAGAGATCGATCCCGGTTGCGGGGGAGAGCGGGTCCGCGCGGTTCTCGGGCTGCTCGGTCGGCCAGTAGTTCTCGGCATCGGCCCAGATGTAGGCGATCGCGGTGGCGCCGTCGTCGGAGGTGAGGCGGTACACGCCCTTCTTGCTGCCGCCTCTGAGCCGCGCGACGTCGGCGAGGCGGTGGCCGGGCCCCAGCGCCGCGCGCGCGACGTCCGTCAGGTGATCTCGCGTGGCAGTTCTGCGCACCGCCGCCTCCTGTGCATCGACCGCCGACCGATCTTAGGAGAAGACGAGCAGGGCCCCGCCAGCTGGCGGGGCCCTGCTCGTCAGGTCAGCGGGTCAGCGCTGGTAGACCGGTTGGGTCTGGGGGTTGAACTCCGCGAACTTCACGCTCTTGGCGTTGTTGGTGCGGGGATCGTTGATCTCCAGCACGTCCAGGCCCTCCTGGATGCCGCTGGAGTAGATGTGGCCGTTGTAGTAGTACGCCGACCACGAGCCCGCCGTCGACAGCTTGCTCTCGTCGAACGCGGTGCGGTCGAAGTAGCCGATCTCCTTCGGGTTGGCCGAGTCGGTGAAGTCCCACACCGACACACCGCCCTGGTACCACGCCTGCACCATGTAGTCGCCGTCCTTGGTCGGGATCAGCGAACCGTTGTGCGCCACGCAGTTCTCGGTGTCGGCCTGGTGCCGCGGGATCTTGTAGTAGCTGCGGAACTCCAGCTCCGCGTCGTCGCCCGCGCCGGTCAGGTCGTAGATGCCGTTGGCGCCGCGGGTCGGGCCGGTCTTCGCGTTGCAGGTGGCCGCGCCGCCGCCGCCGAGCTCGTCGGTGAAGACGACCTTGGTGCCCTCGTTGTTGAAGGTGGCGCTGTGCCAGAACGCGAAGTTCACGTCGTCGCGGACCTGCTCGATCACGCGCGGCTTCTCGCGGTCGGAGATGTCCAGCAGCACACCGTCGCCCATGCAGGCACCGGCCGCGATGTCCTTCTCCGGGAACGCGGTGATGTCGTGGCAGCCGGTGGTCTGGCTGACGGTGTCCGAACCGGGGTTGCCGCCGTCCGGGAACAGCACCGGGGCGTCGACCAGCACCGGCTCGGCCGGGTTGGCCAGCGGCACCTTGATGATCGAGATCTGGTCGTGCGGCGGCTGGCAGTTCGGGAACTCCGCGCGCGGGCCGTACGACGAGACGTAGATGTAGACGTCCTTGCCCGCCTTGTCCGGCACCAGGGTGTTGGTGTGCGAACCGCAGGCGGTGTCGATCGCGGAGACGTAGCGCGGCTCGGCCGGGTTGCTGACGTCGAAGATCCGGATGCCCTCCCAGCCTCCTGCGTCGGCCGCGGTGGTCGACTCGCTGGTGCACGTGTCGTTCGTGCGCGGGTAGTCGACGGAGAGGAACAGCAGATTGCCGGAGATCGAGACGTCGCCCTGGCCGCCGGGGCAGGCGACCTGGGTCAGCACCGACGGCTTCTTCGGGTTCTTGATGTCGTAGACGACGAACCCGTCGTAGTTGCCGACGTACGCGTGGTCTCCCTTGAACGCGATGTCGGTGCCGAAGGCTTCCAGCGTGTTGAACGGCTCCTGCTTCGGCAGGTTCGCGACGTGCGTGATGTTGTCGCTCTTGAGGACGTCACCGGCCGGGGCGGCCACGGTCTGCACGGCGGCCTGCTCCGGGCCGTCGTGGGCCGGGGTCGCCGCAGACGCCGGCGCGAGGGCCAGACCGAGGGACAGGACGCCGACGGACGCGCCTAACGCGCGCCACCTGGAAGTACGTTTCAAGACCAATCCACCCCTGTTGCTCGGGTCGGTCGCAGCTGCGACCAGCGGTGTCGAGAACACCGCCGCCGATCAGTATTGTTTTGCCCGGTTCTGGACCCAATAGGCCAGTTGGCGGCTTTTCCAGCTGGATCCCACCAGGCGGACGCGTTGTGCGCGGCGGCTCCGGTGGGTTAAGGACGACGACAGGAGGACTCGATGCGCCGGTTGACCGCCGTGTTGCTGATCGCGGTTGCTGGGCTCGCCGGATGCGCCGGGGAGCAGCCGGAGCCGCCGAAGGTGGTGCTGCCGGGCGCACCGGGCGACCAGCCGCAGGTGGTGGCGAGCGCCGCGCCGGACCCGGGTGTCCCGGTCGACGTCGAGGCCGGCTACCTGCGCATGATGATCGCGCACCACGAGCAGGCGCTGGAGATGACGGCGCTGGCACCGCAACGCGCGCAGCACCCGAAGGTCCGCGCGCTGGCCGAGCGCATCGGTGGCGCGCAGGGCCCGGAGATCGGTGCCATGCAGGGCTGGCTGGACACCCACGGCTTCGGCGAGGAGCACAGTGGACACGGCCAGTCCGCCGGGCACGATCACGCGACGATGCCGGGCATGGCCACGCCCGCGCAGCTCGCGCAGCTGCGGGACTCCACCGGCGCCGACTTCGACCGGCTCTTCCTGCAGCTCATGATCGCCCATCACGAGGGCGCGCTGACGATGGCCACCGACGTCCTGACCCGGGGCCGCGAGGAGCAGGTCCACGCGATGGCCACGGACGTCCTGGTGACCCAGCAGTCCGAGATCGACACCATGCGCGGGCTGCAGGGCGAGGTGGCCTGAGCGTTATTCGATGGCCGCGGGGCGCGGGCGGTGAGAACATCGCCGGCATGACGATGTTCGGGCCGGTGCTGGACGTCCGCCCCCTGTTCGGCCAGGAGCGGCAGGAGCTGCTCGCGCTGCTCCGCTCGCTGCGCGCCGAGGACTGGTCGCGCGAGACGGTGTGCCCGGGGTGGGACGTGCACGACGTGGTCGGGCACGTCCTGAACGACTACGTGCGCCGGATCTCGGGCGCCCGGGACGGTTTCGGCGGTGCGGTCTTCGCCAACGACGAGACGCTCCCGCGCTACCTGGCGCGCGTCAACGACGAATTCGTCCGGGCGGCGCGGCAGTTCAGCCCGGAGCTGATGGTCGAGCTGCTGGCGCACCTCGGCCCGGAGCTGGACCGGCTCTGGGCGGGCTTCGACCTCACCGGCCCGGCCGCGCTGGACGTGTCGTGGGCCGGACCCGGCTCGAGCCCGGCCTGGCTGGACATCGCCCGCGAGTACACCGAGTTCTGGGTGCACCAGCAGCAGATCCGGGACGCGGTGGGCCGTCCGGGCGCCGACCGGCCGGAACTGGTGCACCCCGTGCTGGACACGTTCCTGCGCGGGCTGCCGCACGCGCTGCGCGAGGTCGCCCGCCCGAGCGGGACCGAAGTCCGCGTCGTCGTGACCGGTCCGCCGGGCGGCATCTGGTGCGCGGTGTCCGACGAGGGCCGATGGCGGATGGCCGAGCCCGGCGGTGAACCGGCGGCCACCGTCACCGTGCGGCCGGACGACCTCTGGCGGCTCGCGACCAGGGGCATCACCGTCACCGAAGCCCGCCGGCGGGCGGACGCGCAAGGCGACCCCGCGCTCACCGAAGCGGTGACCGCACTGCTCGCGGTGGTCGCCTGAGGATCCCTACCGCGAGCTGAGGAACTCGATCGTCCTCCGGGTCAGGAGCTTCGCGGCGTCCGGGTCGTGGGACGGCAGCGAACTGTCCGCGAACAGGTGCTGGTCACCCGGGTACAGGAACATCTCCGCAGCAGCGCAGCCGGAGACGAGGGCGCGGGCGGCGTCGACGTCCTCGGCGAAGAGCGGATCCGCTTCCTTCCCGTGCACCTGAACCGGCACGCCGTCGGGCCATGCCGCACCGAACTCCGACACGGGGATGCAAGCGTGGAACAGGAGCGCGCCCCGCGCGCCCGCCCGGGTCTGCGCCAGCTTCTGCGCGGGCAGCACACCGAGCGAGAAACCAGCGTAAACGGCGTCTCGCGGCAGAGCTTCGGCTGCGCGGACACCGCGCTCGGTGATCTCGCCGAAGCCGACCTGCTCGACGTGGGCGATGCCTTCCTCGAGCGAGCCGAAGACGAGCCCGTCGAAGAGATCGGGCGTGTGGACGGTGTGCCCGGCCGCGCGGAGCTCGTCGGCGAAAGCGGTGACCCCGGAGGTCAATCCCTGCGCGTGGTGGAACAGAACGACCTCTGCCATGCCCGAACCCCTTGCCTGCCGGTAGCGAATGCCGAACGATACCCGAGGCGGTTCACCACTCGACGCGGAGTTCGTGCAGGCCGCGGACGAAACCGCCGGTCTTCCAGGGGAGTTCGGCGTCGGTCAGGCGCAGCTGCGGGAAGCGGCGGGTGAGCTCGCCGAGGCCGGTCTCCAGCTCGATCTTCGCCAGCTGCGCGCCGAGGCAGCGGTGCACGCCGTTGCCGAACGCGAGGTGGCGGTTGGGCTGGCGGGCCGGGTCGAACTCGTCGGGCGAGTCGAACGCCGCGGCGTCGCGGTTGGCCGAGCTCAGCGAGATCAGCACGGTGTCGCCTTCGGCGATGGTCACCCCGCCCAGCTCGACCGTCGCGGTGGCCACCCTGGGCAAGCCCACCTGGAAGGCCTCCAGCGAGGAGTAGCGCAGCAGCTCGTCCACCACCGGCCCGATGAGTCCCGGGTGCTCGACGAGCCTGCGCCACTGGTCCGGGTGCTCGTCGAGCAGCAGGGCCACCGAGTTCGCCAGCTGGTTCTTGGTGGTCTCGTGCCCGGCGTTGAGCAGCGCGAGACCGAACAGCACGAGTTCTTCCTCGCTCAGCCGGTCGTCCTCGTCGCGCGCTGTGATGAGCAGGCTGAGCAGGTCTTCGGTGGGGGAGCGGCGCTTGTCGTCGACGAGCTCCGCGATGTAGTCCGACAGCTCCGTCCAACCGGCCCGGACCTCCTCGACCGGCAGCCCGGACACGGTGAGGATCCGCTCGGTCCAGTCCTGGAAGGAGGGCCGGTCGGCGTCGGGCACGCCGAGCATCTCGCAGATGATCTCGATGGGCAGCGCGGCGGTGAAGTGCTCGATCAGGTCGACCGGCGGCGTCATCCCGGCGAGCTCGTCCAGCAGCCGGTCGGTCACCTCCTGCACGCGCGGGCGCAGCTGCTCGATCCGCCGGGCGGTGAACACCTTCGCGACCAGCTTGCGCAGCCGGGTGTGCTCCGGTGGGTCGGTGGCGAGGATCAGCCCCGGCGGCAGCTCGAAGGTGCCCAGCTTGGGCACGTCCGGGTGGGCGGCGCGGGCCAGGCTGAACCGCGTGTCGACCAGCACGGCGTTGACCTCGGCGTAACGGGTGACCAGCCAGACCGGCTTGCCGGACAGCAGGACCCGC
Organism: Saccharopolyspora indica; assembly: GCF_027853965.1. Classification (GTDB taxonomy): domain Bacteria; phylum Actinomycetota; class Actinomycetes; order Mycobacteriales; family Pseudonocardiaceae; genus Saccharopolyspora; species Saccharopolyspora indica. The sequence continues at coordinate 91,773 of NZ_JAQGLB010000010.1, forward strand.
GAGATCGGCTGCTCGTCGCGCAGCCGGGCGATCCGCGCGCGGTCGCTGCTGCCGTCGGCAGCGGTGAACGGGAACTCGGGGAGTTCGGTCTCGCGCACAACGCCTCCTCGCACCGGGAATCCGCGTCGTCCCACCGGCAGGCTACCGCCGCGCGGAGCCACTGCCGATCGGGATTTCGGGTGGAGAACCGTTGCCTGATAAGCGGAATCCGTCGCCTGATCAGCCGTGGCCCGAAAGGAGGCCACGACTCCGACGATGGGGTTGCTGCCCGGTCGGCCGAAGCTCTCGCACGGCAACGCGTTCTCGCCGCGTCGATCCGGCCGAGTCTCACCACTGGACCTGGAGCCGGTGCAATCCCCGAACGAAAACCCCTTTCTTCCAAGGAAGTTCGCCGTCGGTCAGGCGCAGCTGCGGGAAGCGGCGGGTGAGCTCGCCGAGGCCGGTCTCCAGCTCGATCTTCGCCAGCTGGGCGCCGAGGCAGCGGTGCACGCCGTTGCCGAAGGTCAGGTGGCGGTTGGGCGTGCGGGTGGGGTCGAACTCGTCGGGGGAGTCGAAGACCGCGGCGTCGCGGTTGGCCGAGTTCAGCGAGATCAGCACGGTGTCGCCCGCGGCGATGGTCACCCCGCCCAGCTCGACCGGTTCGGTGGCGACCCTGGGGAAGGTCACCTCGTAACCGGCCAGCGAGACGTAGCGCAGCAGCTCGTCCACCGCGGACGGGATGAGCTCGGGGCGCGCGACGAGTCGTTGCCACTGGTCGGGATGTTCCGCGAGCAGCACGGCCACCGAGTTCGCCAGCTGGTTCTTGGTGGTGTCGTGCCCGCCGGTCAGCAGCGTGAGGCCGAACACCGCGAGCTCGTCGTCGCCCAGCTCGTCGTCCTCGTCGCGGGCTGCGATCAGCATGCTGAGCAGGTCGTCGGTGGGAGCACGGCGTTTCTCGGCGACGAGTCCGGCGAGGTAGTAGGTCATCCGCGTCCACCCGGCCCGGACCTCTTCGACCGGCAGCCCGGCGACGGTGAGCAGGCGCTCGGTCCAGTCCTGGAACCGGTCCCGGTCCTGGTGGGGGACGCCGAGGATCTCGCAGATGATCTCGATGGGGAGCGCGGCGGTGAAGTGCTCGATCAGGTCGACCGGCGGCGTCATCCCGGCGAGTTCGTCCAGCAGCCGGTCGGTCACCTCCTGCACGCGCGGGCGCAGCTGCTCGATCCGCCTGGCGGTGAACACCTTCGCGACCAGCTTGCGCAGCCGGGTGTGCTCCGGTGGGTCGGTGGTGAGGAGCTGCCCCGGCGGCAGGTCGAAGGTGCCCAGCCGCGGGACTCCCGGGTCGATGGCGCGGGCCAGGCTGAAGCGCGTGTCGACCAGCACGGTGTTGACGTCGGCGTGCCGGGTGACGAGCCAGGCGGGCTGGCCGGCCAGCGCGACCCGGGTGATCGGCTGCTCCTCGCTCAGCCGGACCATCCGTTCGTGGTCGTTGCTGCCGTCCGGGGTGGTGAACGGGAAGACCGGGAGTTCGCTTTCGGTCGCGCGCACAACGCCTCCTCGGGAGGGGATCGGACCGGACACGTGGAGCCGTCCGGGGGAGGATCCCATCCAGCGGCACCCTTGCCGGCGGTCGAGCTCTGGAGGATCTCGGCGGCTTCCGCTCGTGCGGCACCCACCACCAGCAGGCTACCGCTCACGAGTGGCAGCCGATCGGGTCCCGAGCGGCGGAGGGTTCACCACTCGACGCGGAGTTCGTGCAGGCCGCGGACGAAAACGCCCTTCTTCCAGTCCAGTTCGGCGTCGGCCAGGCGCAGCTGCGGGAAACGCCGGAGGAGGCCGCCGAGGCCGGTCTCCAGCTCGATCCTCGCCAGCTGCGCGCCGATGCAGCGGTGCACGCCGTTGCCGAAAGCGAGGTGGCGGTTGGGCGTGCGCGCCGGGTCGAATTCATCGGGATCGTCGAACATCGCGGTGTCCCGGTTGGCCGAGGTCAGCGAGATCAGCACGGTGTCGCCCTCGGCGATGGTCACCCCGCCCAGCTCGACCGCCGCGGTGGCCACTCTGGGGAAGGTCACCGCGTAGCCGAACAGCGGCACGTAGCGCAGCAGCTCGTCCACCGCGGACGGGACGAGCTCGGGCTGGTCGATCAGCCGCTGCCACTGGTCGGGACGTTCGGCGAGCAGCATGGCAACCGAGCTCGCCAGCTGGTTCTTGGTGGTCTCGTGCCCGCCGATCAGCAGCGCGAGCCCGAGCATCACCAGTTCGTTCTCGTCGAGCTTGTCGTCCTCGTCGCGCGCCGCGACCAACCTGCTGAGCAGGTCGTCGGTGGGAACGAGGCGCTTCTCGGCGACGAGCCCGGCGAGGTAGTCGGCGATCCGCGTCCACCCGGCCTGCACTTCCTCGGCCGGCAGCCCGGCGACGGTGAGCAGGCGCTCGGTCCACTCCTGGAACCGGTCCCGGTCCTGGTCGGGGACGCCGAGGATCTCGCAGATGATCTCGATGGGGAGCGCGGCGGTGAAGTGCTGGATCAGGTCGACCGGCGGTGCCTGCTCGGCGAGCCGGTCCAGCAGCCGGTCGCTCACCTCCTCCACGTGCGGCCGCAGCTGCTCGATCCGCCGGGCGGTGAAGACCTTCGCGACCAGCTTGCGCAGCCGGGTGTGCTCCGGTGGATCGGTGGCGAGGAGCTGCCCCGGCGGCAGCTCGAAGGTGCCCAGCCGCGGAATTCCTGGATCGATGGCGCGCGCCAGGCTGAAGCGCGTGTCGACCAGCACCGCGTTGACGTCGGCGTGGCGGGTGACGAGCCAGACCGGCTGACCGGCCAGCGCGACCCTGGTGATCGGCTGCTCCTCGCTCAGCCGGACCATCCGTTCCTGGTCGTCGCTGCCGTCCGCGTTGGTGAACGGGAACACCGGGAGTTCGCTTTCGGTCGCGCGCACAACGCCTCCTCGGGTGGGATTCGACCGGCCCGGCCGCGCGCGGACAGGTGGAGCCGTCCGGGGAGGGCAACGTTTCCGGCGGAACCTTGCCGGTGGCTGAACTCCGGGATCTCGGTGGCCGTCGCCCGGCGCACCACCAGCAGGCTACCGCGCTCCCGGGTCGTCGCAGATCGCGTGTTCGAGTGGCGAAAACCTTTGCCCGACAAGACGAACCCGTCCCCTGATCGTCCCTCGCCCGATCGGTCCAAGCCGATCCCGAGGCGACCTCAGGCCTTCAGGGCGGCGCGGACGATGGCGAGGGCTTCGTCGGCCGGAATGCCCAGGGCGTGGGTGATCTGGGCGTAGGTGGCCGCCGCTTCGGCTGCTCGGGCTGCGCTCTGATCGCCCGCGTCGGAGACGAAAGTGCCTGCGCGGCCACGGGTTTCGATCAGCCCGGCCTGCTCCAGCTCGCGGTAGGCCTTGGCCGCGGTGTTGGCCGCGATGCCCAGGTCGGCGGCCAGGGCGCGGACGGTCGGGAGCTTGGCGCCCACCGGCAGCTCACCGCTGCGGACCTGCTCGGCGATGCTGGAGCGCACCTGCTCGAACGGCGGCACGTCGGAGTTGGCGTCAACGCTGATCCGCATGGTCCATCACTTCCCGGTCGAGGTCGGTGCCGCAACAGTATCCGGCGGGCCCGCGCGGCTCACCCGCGCCAGGCCTGGGCCGAGGGGAGGTCGGGCACGATGGGGAACACCTCGGTCAGGCGGGTGATCCGGAAGATCTTGAGCAGCCGGTCCGCGGTGCACACCAGGACCACGTCGCCGTCGACGGCGCGGATGCGCTTCAGGGCGCCGACCAGCACGCCGAGCGCTGTGCTGTCCAGGAACTCGACCTGGGTGAGGTCCACGACCAACCGGTGCGCGCCGTCGTTCACCGCGTCGGTCAACCGGTCCCGCAGCGTTGGTGCGGTGCTGACGTCGATCTCGCCGCTCACGGTGATCAGCGCGACGTCGTCGGGCAGCCGTGTGCTGGTCACGCCGAAGTCCATGGGCTGCACACTAGCGCCGGATCCCGGGCTCTCGTGACGATCCGACGTCGTGCGCGCACGGTGGGTGGCATGCTCGTCGGCATGATCGGTTCGTGGTGGAAGCGGCGCCGGGGCGAGGTCGGACGCGTTTCCGTGATGCCTGCCCGGTCGATCTGGATCGGGGCGCTGGTGCTGCTGGTGGTGGCGGCGGTCTCGATGTGGGCGCTGATGGCGCTGTACGGCGGCGGGAGCCCGCAGGACAAGGTCCAGCTGGAGATCATCAAGCTGGCCGGTGGCATCGTGGTCGGGACCGGTGGCGCGGCTGCGCTGCTGCTCGCCGCACGACGGCAGCGCTCCACCGAACTGCAGCTGGCCCAGAACGAGCGGGACCTCGCCCAGAAGGAGCGCGCCGCCGCCGATGCCCGCCACGACGCCGCGGAACGGCGGATCACCGATCTCTACTCCTCCGCAGCGGAACAGCTGGGCTCGGACAAGGCCCCGGTGCGCCTGGCCGCGCTCCACGCTCTCGAACGACTCGGCCAGGACAACCCCGGCCACCGCCAGACGGTCGTGGACCTCCTGTGCGCCTACTTGCGGATGCCCGGCACCTCGCCCGAGGCGATCGGTCCGGATCAGCAGGACGGGCAAAGTCAGGAGGACCAGGTGCGGCTCACCGCGCAACGGCTGCTCACCGCTCACCTCCGGCCCGAGGACGACGAGAAGTTCTGGGCGGACGGGGACCTCGACCTCACCGGTGCCACGCTCACCGCGTGGGACATGACGGGCTGCCGCGTTCGCCACGCCTTGTTCGACGGGACGACCTTCCACGACAAGGCTTCCTTCTCGCTGGCGGTGTTCAGCGGGGAGGCCTCGTTCGGCGCGGCGCTGTTCAGCGACTGGGCTTCGTTCGGTGGAGCGCAGTTCCACGACGTGGTCGGATTCGACGAGGTGGCGTTCCGAGGCCCCGCCTCCTTCCGCGCGGCGGAGTTCGACGGCATGGTCCTCTTCGACGAGTCCGAGTTCCACGATCCGGTCTCCTTCGCCGAGGCCACGTTCAGCGGTCCGGTTTCCTTCCGGAAGGTGGCGTGCCGGGGCGCGGTTTCGTTCCGGCAAGCGGATTTCCGCGCCGCGGCTGCGTTCGGTGCGGCTGAGTTCCGCGAGGAGGCGTCCTTCGGCGGAGCGCAGTTCCGGCACTCCGCCTCGTTCGGTGAGACGCGGTTCCAGGCCGTGGTCTCGTTCCGGGAGGCGGAGTTCCACGACTCGGTGTGGTTCGACCACATCCGACTGGGAGAGCCGGATTTCTCCGACGCCCGGCTCCTCGCGCCCGACTCGGCGGCCGCCCCGGACTGGCTGCGGAGGCTACCGGGATGGCGGCTGACCGTCGTCGAGGGTGAAGTGGCCGATGAGCAGCAGCGTCGTTGGCATCGGTTCGAACCGACCGGGACCGTGCGGTCGGCTTCGGAGGTGGGCGGACGAGACTGTCAGACCGAGTCCGAATCGGTTCGCCCTGCACACGACTCGGCTGAGATCATGGACGTGTGACGAGCCGCGACGAACCGATCGACTGGCAGGCGCTGGCCGAGGGCATCGGCACTGACCCGAACCGGAGCGGCGACCGCACCGCCCGGCGGGCGATCGCCTTCCTGCTGGGCGATGAGGCGATTCGCCGGTCCGTGGACTGGTACGTCGAGGGCCTCCCGGCCGCCGAGCACGCGCGTTCGGTGTTGCGGCTCCTGCAGCCCGACGCCGCCCGGTCCCGCTGCCTGGAGATCTACCGGACCGACCCCGATCCCGAACGCCGCCGCTGCGCCGTCGAGCTGTTCCGCGTCGTCGCCACGGCCGATGATCTGCCGCTGGTCGGCGAGTTCCTCGCCGACGCCGATCCGGGTGTCCAGCTCTGGGGCATCGGCGTCCTCGACCAGCTCCTGTTCGGCGGTCACGTCGACGCCGACGATGCCGAGCCCTTCCTCCAGGTCGCCGAGCAGCACTCGCATCCCCAGGTGCGCGAGAAGCACGCAGACCTGCGCGAGCACCTGGCGGAGCGCTAGGAACCGCTCCGGAAGGCCTCCAGCAGGCGTTCCGCGGCCAGGCCAGCGGTCAGTTCTCCCGCCCGCACCTGGGATTCCACCTCGCCGAGGATCTCCCGCACGCCCGGGTGGTGGGTGAGCTCCGACAGCAGCTGGTCGCGCACCAGCGCCCAGGTCCACTCGACCTGCTGGCGGCTGCGCTTCGCCGCGAACTCGCCGGTTTCGGTCAGCACCGCCCGGTGCTGCTCCACCTGCTCCCACACCGAGTCCAGGCCCAGGCTCTGCAAGCCGCTGCAGGTCAGCACCGGCGGTGTCCAGCTCGCGCTGATCGGGGTGAGCAGGCGCAGGGCGCCGCGGAGCTCGCGGGCCGCCTTGCGGGCTTCGGCCGCGTGATCGCCGTCGGCCTTGTTGACCGCGATGATGTCGGCCAGCTCCAGGACGCCCTTCTTGATGCCCTGCAGCTGGTCGCCGGTGCGCGCCAGGGACAGCAGCAGGAAGCAGTCGACCATGCCCGCCACGGTCACCTCGGACTGGCCGACGCCGACCGTTTCCACCAGCACCACGTCGAAACCGGCCGCCTCCATCAGCACGATGGTCTCGCGCGTCGCGCGCGCGACGCCGCCGAGCGTGCCCGCCGACGGCGACGGCCGCACGAACGCCGCAGGGTCGCTGGCCAGCCTGCCCATCCGCGTCTTGTCGCCGAGGATGCTGCCGCCGCTGCGGGTGGACGACGGGTCGACGGCCAGCACCGCGACCCGGTGCCCGGCGGCGGTCAGCATCGAGCCCAGCGCCTCGATGAACGTCGACTTGCCCACCCCGGGCACGCCGGTGATCCCGACGCGGTGCGCGCCGCCGCTGTGCGGCAGCAGCTCGACCAGCAGTTCCTGGGCCTGCGCGCGGTGATCGGCGCGGGTGGACTCCACCAGCGTGATCGCCCGCGCCAGCTTGGTGCGGGAACCGGCGAGCACGCCCTTGGCGTAGTCCTGGACGTCGATGCTGCGCGGCATGATCAGTGGCCGAGCCGGGTGCGGAGTTCGTCGAGCAGGCCCAGCGCCGCGTCGGCGATGACGGTGCCCGGCGGGAAGATCGCCGATGCCCCGGCCTGGCGCAGCGCGTCGAAGTCGGCGGGCGGGATGACGCCGCCGACGACGATCATGATGTCCTCCCGGTCGATCGCGGCCAGCTCGTCGCGCAGCGCGGGCACCAGCGTCAGGTGCCCGGCGGCGAGGCTGGAGACGCCGACGACGTGCACGTCGGACTCGGCGGCCTGGCGGGCCACCTCCGCCGGGGTCTGGAACAGCGGGCCCACGTCCACGTCGAAGCCGAGGTCGGCGAAGGCGGTGGCGATCACCTTCTGGCCGCGGTCGTGGCCGTCCTGGCCCATCTTGGCGACCAGGATGCGCGGACGGCGGCCTTCGGCCTCGGCGAAGTCCTCGACCCGTTCGCGCGCGGTCTCCAGCTGCTCCGACGGCCCCGATTCGTCCCGGTACACGCCGGTGATCGTACGGATCTGCCCGGAGTGGCGGCCGAAGACCTTCTCCAGCGCATCGGAGATCTCGCCGACGGTGGCCTTCGCCCGCGCCGCGTCCACGGCCAGCGCGAGCAGGTTGTGCGCGAGGTCGTTCGGCCGGTCGTCGGACATCGACGCCTCGGCCGCGGCGGTGAGGCGCCGCAGCGAGTCCTCGCAGGCCTGGCTGTCGCGCTCTTCCCGCAGTCGCCGCAGCTTCTCCAGCTGCTGGGCGCGGACCCCGGCGTTGTCGACCTTGAGCACGTCGATCTGCTCGTCGCCGTCGTAGCGGTACTTGTTGACGCCGATCAGCGGCTGGCGGCCGGAGTCGATGCGGGCCTGGGTGCGGGCGGCGGCCTCCTCGATGCGCAGCTTCGGGATGCCCGCGTCGATGGCCTGGGCCATGCCGCCGGCGTCCTCGACCTCGGTGATGTGCGCCCAGGCGCGCTCGGCGAGGTCCTGGGTGAGCCGCTCCAGGTAGTAGCTGCCGCCCCACGGGTCGATCACCCGCGTGGTGCCGGATTCCTGCTGCAGCACCAGCTGCGTGTTGCGGGCGATGCGCGCGGAGAAGTCGGTGGGCAGCGCCAGCGCCTCGTCGAGCGCGTTGGTGTGCAGCGACTGGGTGTGGCCCTGGGTGGCGGCCATCGCCTCGACGCAGGTGCGCACGACGTTGTTGTAGACGTCCTGGGCGGTCAGCGACCAGCCGGAGGTCTGCGAATGGGTGCGCAGCGACAGCGATTTCGGGTTCTGCGGCGCGAACTGCTTGACCAGCTTCGCCCACAGCAGGCGGGCCGCGCGCAGCTTGGCGACCTCCATCGCGAAGTTCATCCCGATGCCCCAGAAGAACGACAGCCGGGGCGCGAAGGCGTCGGTGTCCAGCCCGGCCTGCCGCCCGGCGCGCAGGTACTCCACGCCGTCGGCCAGCGTGTAGGCCAGCTCCAGGTCGGCGGTCGCCCCGGCCTCCTGGATGTGGTAGCCGGAGATCGAGATGGAGTTGAACTTCGGCATCCGCTGCGAGGTGTAGGCGAAGATGTCGGAGATGATCCGCATCGACGGCTGCGGCGGGTAGATGTAGGTGTTGCGGACCATGAACTCCTTGAGGATGTCGTTCTGGATGGTCCCGGCCAGCTTCTCCGGCGCGACGCCCTGCTCCTCGGCGGCGACGATGTAGAGCGCCATCACCGGCAGCACCGCGCCGTTCATGGTCATCGACACGCTCATCTTGTCCAGCGGGATGCCGTCGAAGAGCTGGCGCATGTCCAGGATCGAGTCGATGGCCACCCCGGCCATGCCCACGTCGCCGGACACCCGTGGGTGGTCGGAGTCGTAGCCCCGGTGGGTGGCCAGGTCGAAGGCCACCGACAGGCCCTTCTGCCCGGCGGCGAGGTTGCGGCGGTAGAAGGCGTTGGACTCCTCGGCGGTGGAGAACCCGGCGTACTGCCGGACCGTCCACGGCTGGTTGACGTACATCGTCGGGTACGGGCCGCGCAGGAACGGCGCCAGCCCGGGGTAGGTGTGCAGGAAATCCAGGCCCTCGGTGTCGGCCGAGGTGTACAGCGGCTTGACGCCGATGCCCTCCGGCGCCTCCCACACCAGCGCGTCGGACTCCTTGCCGGTGGCGGCGAGCACCTCCTCCTGCCAGCGGGGGAGACCGGCGGGCGGCGGGCTGTCCAGCGGGACGTCGGCGAAGTTCGGGATCTGCGTCATCGTCGGACTCCCAACTGGTCGTGGACGTCGGTGAGGACGGCCAGCGCATCGCACCCGGTGAAGACGAACCCGTCCACCCCGGCCAGGTCGCCGGGCTTGCCCGCCAGCAGCACGCGCTGCGCCCCGGCCCGCTTCAGCGCCTCAGCCGTTTCCGCCGCGCGCTCGGCGTAAACCTTGTCGCTGGAGCACAAGCACACCACCGGAGCACCGGAGTAGGCGGCGACGACGTCCTCTGTGGACTCGGTGGCGCCTGCGTCGGTGCACTCGACACCGCCCGCGGCGAAGAGGTTCCGCGCGAAGGAGGCGCGGGCGTTGTGGGCGGCCAGCGGGCCGAGCGTCGCGAGGAACACCGTCGGCCGCTGCGGCTGGGCGTCGGCGGCCTCGCGCAGCCGCTCGAAGTCCTCGGCGTAGCGGTGCGCGGGAAGGCCGCCGGTGGGCCGCTCGGGAGCGGGCTCGCGTTCCAGCGGCGGCTCGTCGAGGTTCGGGAACTCGCTGACGCCGGTGATCGGGTCCTCGCGGTGCGCGATCGCGGTGCGCCGCCGCTCCCAGGTGGCGGCCAGCTCGTCGGCGATCAGGCCGGACTCCAGCGCGGCGGGCAGGCCACCGGCGGCTTCGATCCGCTGGAACCAGGCCCAGGCCGCCTTCGCCAGCTCGTCGGTCAGCGATTCGACGTAGTAGGAGCCACCGGCCGGGTCGATCACCTGCGCCAGGTGCGACTCCTCCAGCAGCAGCGACTGCGTGTTGCGCGCGATGCGGCGGGCGAAGGCGTCCGGCAGCCCGACCGCGGCGTCGAACGGCAGCGTGGTCACCGCCTGCGCGCCGCCCACGCCTGCGGCGAACGACGCGATCGTGGTTCGCAGCATGTTCACCCACGGATCGCGGCGGGTGAGCATCGCCGCGGAGGTCACCGCGTGCTGCACCTGGCCGCGCGCCTGCTCCGAGACGCCGGAGGTGCGGGTCACCTGCTCCCACAGGCGCCGCGCGGCGCGCAGCTTGGCGATGGTGAGGAACTGGTCGGCGGTGGCGGCGTAGCGGAACTCCAGCAGCCCGGCGGCGGTGTCGACGTCCAGTCCGGCGTCGGTGAGCCACCGCAGGTAGGTGGTCGCGGCGGCCAGCGAGCAGCCGAGCTCCTGAGCGTCCGAACCACCCGCCTCGTGGTAGGGCAGACCGTCCGCGACCAGCGCTTTCAGCTCCGGGAACGCCGTGCAGCGCTCGGCGAGCGCGACTGCGGCCGCCCGGTCACCGGGCCGGCCGGTCCGGGCCTGCCAGCCCAGCGGATCGGCGCCGAGGTTGCCGCGCAGCGCGCTGCCGCGCACGCCCTGCTCCTCGGCCAGCGCGAGGAAGGCGTCCGCGGCGGCGGCGAAGTCGGCCCCGGCGTCCAGCGTCACGCCGATCATGTCCAGGTGGACGCCTTCGAGCGCGTCGGCGAGCGCGTCGACGGCCAGGCCGCCGCGGCCCAGCCGCAGCCACAGCGAGGACACGCCGTTGTAGAGGTCCGCCAAGATCTCGCGGTTGGCCTCGGCCGCATCGGGGTGCTCGTGCCGTTGCCGCACGTCCCAGCCCTCGGCCACGCTGCCCTGCGGGCGGGTGCCCCGCACGAACGGCGTCAGCCCCGGCACTCCCGGCTCACCCGCGGTGCCGGTGTAGAGCGGGTGCACGGTGATGCCGTCGTAGGTGGTGGTGGCCAGCACGTCCTCGACCGGCCCGGCCGGATGCTCGTCCACCAGACCCGACCGCTGCAGGACCTTCTGCACCTGGGCTTGCCACTGCTCGTGGGTCGGTTCCGGGAACTCGGCAGCCAAGGGCAGTCCCGGCCCGACGCCGCTCGACTTCGAGTGCGCCACCATGGGAACAGATGGTAGGCCGGTGTCCGGAAATCGAACCTGATCAGCACTGTGACGCGCATCGCAAGTCCCCGGACGGTCGACCCGCTTGTGGACACCCACCCTGCCGGGCTCCCGATTTTGGCGGAACCCGACAATTGCGCGATCACCGCTCCAGCGCGGCGGCCACATCTTCCCAGGGAACCGTGCCGGACTTCTCGGCCTCGGTGGCTCGACGCGCCCAGTACGCGTCCTCCGCTGCTTCCCAGTGTTCGGCGATCTCAGGGGCGACCATCGCGGCAACCCGCCGACCGCAGTGCGTCAGGTAGATGAATCGGCCGTCTTGCGCGAGCTCGACGTAGTCGGGCAGGTGCGCGTGAGCGGTTGACACGTCGATCTCGACCGCATCGTCGCCGGAAACGAGTGGCTCGGAGCTCATTTGCGAAGCGTACGGCGACGAAAAGCCACAGTGATCACTCAGGGTGGCGTCAGAGATTACGAATCGTGTTCACATTGGGGTTTGGCAGGTCGTCGTGGGTGTTGCATTGACTCGGGCCGATGACGTGGTGTGATCGGCCGATGCGCGTTGTATTGCTGATCATGTTCCTCGTCGGTGTGGTCGTGAGCGGCGGCTGCGCTGACAGCCGGTCCCGCAACGCCCCACCGACGGTGGGGGAGGCCCTCGCGTTCAGCGGGGTCGTAGTCCCGCCGGGCGGGGAGGTGCTCGGCGTCGACGCGAGCGGCGGCATCGACTCCTTCTACAAGGTCGCGGTGGCCGTCGACGCCGGAGCGGTGGAGCGGTTGCTGGCCGATTCGCAGTTCCGCGCGTCGTTGCAGCCGGGACGGAAGGTCACCTACGAGCCGCTGCCGCAAGCGCCGATCGGCACCGACTTCGCCTCGGCCTCCGATGAACTCCCGCCGGGGCCGGGACGGCCGAACAGGGTCTTCCGCGAGCTCCTGGTCGATCGCTCCGCCCCGGCGCGCCCGGTCCTCCACGTCTGGGCCTTCACCACCTGACCGCCTCGCCCGGTGAGGCGTCAATTTCGTACGAAATTGACCGCTCCTCGGGTGACGGTGGTGGTCAGGGGGCTTTTGGGTGGGGTGGAGCGATCGCCTGGGCGGGGCGCGCGTGCCCATGCCGCTTGGCTTCAAACGATCGGGGTGCATTCAGGTGGTGAACTCTGTGGAACAACGAGGTTTTCACACATCTGGGCCGCGCGGTCGGTCAGGTGCGGCGGGTGTCGATCCGCTCACCTGCGGAGGAACCGCCGATTCGGGATCTTCCCGGTGAAAGCCCCCGGAGCGCGCCGGGCTCGGTGATCTTGACGGCAATGCGCGGTAGCGGTTCCTTGTGGTGGAGCCGATCGCGGACCAGGGCGCCCCGATTCCGGTGCTCGCGCCGAAAAGCCCTGTTGCCGCCGCAGTTCGGCGATCCCCGATTCCTCCAGGAGGCGGCATGTTGCTCAAACGTGCGCTCGGCGTGGCCGCGGGCGCGGCGGTGGTGACCGCGATACTCGTGGCACCGGCCAGCGGAGCGGGCCAGGCGGACCTCGACTCGGCCGTGCGGGAGGCGATGCTGGCCGAGCGCGGCGCGGCCGCCAGCGCGGACTTCGGCACGCCGGTGCTGGCCGAGCCGCTGGTGGAGCCGACCCGCTCGAACGACCAGGGCTGGGCCTTCGGCACGACCACCATCCCCGCGCCGGACAAGGAGCACGCGGGCCCGCACACGGCGATCTTCGTGGCGCACCGCCAAGCGCAGGGCTGGCAGGTCGAGCTGGACGGCACGGCCGAGTTCGTCGAGGCCGTCGAGCGGGCGCCCGCCGACGTGGTCAGCGACGGCGAGAAGCAGCTGTTCGCGCGCAACTACGAGAACAGCCGCGTCGCGGTGGCCGACACCGGCCTCGGGCTGCCGTGGGCCGAGGGCGTCGCCTGGTGGATGGGCGGCGGGCCGCACGGCGACAGCGGGCAGAGCCGTCCGTTCAGCTCGCTGGACTTCAACGGCGGCAACGGGCAGGTGCTGTCCGCGGGTGCCGGCCGCGTCTACAAGAGCTGCCTGCGCAACGGCAGCGGCCTCGTCCGCGTCGTGCACGAGAACGGCTTCAGCACGACCTACTACCACATGACCGGCCTGACCGACCTCGGCGACGGCCAGCCAGTGGCCTACGGCGACTACCTCGGCCGCATCGACGTCGGCCTGCCCTGCGGCGGCAGCACCACCGGTCCGCACGTGCACTTCTCCTTGCTGCGCGGTGACTCCCACACCAAGGTCGACGGCCAGACCATCGGCGGCTGGACCTTCCGCGAAGGTGCCCAGGCCTACGGCGGCTACGCCGAGCGCAACGGCACCCAGGTCGGCACCGGCGGTCAGATCACCAACCACGGCCAGGGCACCAGCACTCCCACCGGGGTGGTCGACGCCGGGCAGAACGCCTCGGTGAACGTGCGCGGCGAGCCGAGCCTGACCGCGCCGATCGTCGACGAGCTGCCCGACGGCACCGTCGTCCGGATCAAGTGCACCGCGCGCGGTGACGCCGTGGACGGCGTCTGGGGCCGCACCGACCTGTGGAACCAGCGCGACGTCGGCGGCTGGATCAGCGACGGATTCCTCTACACCGGTTCCGACGACCCGATCGCGCCTGCCTGCTGAACCGGCGGTCGTGAGCGCGGCAGCCGGTACCCGCGCTCACGACCCCGGGTGGCAGTGCTGGTAGACCCAGCCCGCTTCGGCGGAGTAGCGGAGCTCGTAGTGGGTCTCGATCTTGGGGCCGTCGTGCAGGTGGATGTGCCGCAGCAGCCGTCCCGCGACCGCTTCCGAATCCCGGAGGTCCTGCATCCGTCCGTCCAGCGGCCCGCCGATGAAACGCACGTTCTGGCTCGGCATGGCGCCCTCCTCCCGCACAGTCTTCCCCGTCCGCGTCCAATCGTCCCCGATCCCGGCCCCGCAACACCAGCGCGCGAACCGGTGGCCCGACCCGTTTCCGCTGGCCCGGCCGAGCCCGAACCTCGGGTTGTTCCCGGCCCCGCCGACCCGGAAACTTGCTCCCGCCGAAGCATCCGGTCTCGGACGCGCCGGTGGTGCGTCGGGATGCCGTGCGATTTCCATTGAAATCAGACGTCTGACTTCAATGGAAATCGCACGAGTTCTCCTCGCGGCGGAGCGAGTTGTCCGCATCCGTCGGCAGGTCCGACGGATCACGGTTTCAACGGGAATCGCGGAGCCTCAGGGGATCGCCGCCTCGATCTGGGCGAGGTGGTCGGCGAGGATCTCCTCGAACGCTCCGCCGCGGTCGGCTCCGACGGGCCGGAGGTCGCGGCCGTAGTAGGCCAGCGCGGGGAAGGATTCCGGATCGGCGCCGAGCACCGCGACGCGGAACAGCTCCAGCCCCTGCTCGCGCTCTTCGGGCGTGCGGGTGCTGACCCCGGCCTCGGCGGCGATCAGCGCGACGAGCAGGACCGCGAGCCGGTGGTAGCGCGACGGGATCTCCTCGTCGGGCAGGCCTGATGCGCGCAGTGCTCGCAGCGCCTCTTCGATGACCAGCCGGGAGCCGGTGCCGCCGGAGGCGTAGCGACCCCAGATCGCGGCCAGCTGGGGCTGCTGGCCGAAGGTGTCCCGCAAGCGCAGGGCCAAGTTCGTGATGCGCTGCTTCCAGTCGCCCTTGGGCAGGTAGCCGTCCATGGCCTCGAAGAGGATGCGGTCTACGACCGCGCGCAGCAGCTCGGTCTTGCTGCGGAAGTGCCGGTAGAGGCTGGACGAGTCCGTGCCGAGCGCCGAGGCGAGCTTGCGCACGCTGAACGACTCGGCGTCGCTCGTGCGGAGCAGCTCCGCCGCCGTGTCCAGGATCTCCTCGGTCGTCCAGCGCCTGCGACCAGTCATCTCGCCCCTCTCGTCCGATCCACCATAACCGATGCACTCGCGAATGCACTTGGCGATGCACGCACCGCGTGCATAATGAGGACATGCGCTCGCCGGAGCACTCGAACCCGGCGCGGACTCACTCGTGGAAGGGCACACCTCATGACGAAGTCGCTGGACACCGCCGAGCTCGACGCTGCGATCGAGAACGTTCACCGCGCTGGCGTGCCGGGCGTGTTCGCCGAGGTCCGCGACGGCGACCAGATCTGGCGCGGCGCCGCCGGGGTCGCCGATCTCGACACCGGCCGTCCCGTCACCGCCGACATGCGCCACCGCGTCGGCAGCATCACCAAGACCTTCACCGCCGCCGCGGTGCTGCAGCAGGTGGAGAACGGGCAGGTCGAGCTCGACGCACCGATAGGCCGCTACTTGTCGAAGCTGGTCCCGGGCGAGCGCGGCGCGGCGATCACGGTCCGGATGCTGCTCAACCACACCAGCGGCCTCGCCGAATACCTCCCGCACGCCTACCCGTCGCTCGAAGCGTTCCCGGCACTGCAGGACACCCGGCCGCACAGCCTGGACGATCACCGCTTCACGCGGTTCGACCGCGTCGAGCTGATCGAGCTGGGCCTGGCCGCGCCTGCCTTCGGCGCACCGGGCGGCACTCCCGGCCTGTACTCCAACACCAACTACCTGCTCCTCTGCGAGCTCCTGGAACAGGTCACCGGTGCCAAGGCCGAGGAGTGCATCACCCGCAACGTCATCGAACGCGCGGGCCTGCAGGACACCGAGCTCCCCGACGACCCGCACGTGTCCGGGCCGCACTCCCGGCTCTACGAATCGTGGTTCGGCATGATCGACCCGCCGCGCGACTACAGCGTCTTCGACATGTCGTGGGTGGGGCCCGCGGCCTCGCTGATCTCGACCGTCGCGGACCTCAACCGCTTCTACGGGCTGCTGTTCGCCGGTGAGATCGTCGGCCTGCCGATGCTGGAGCAGATGCGCCGCACCGCCCGGGTCATCTCCCAGGAGGGCGAGGTGATCGACTACGGCCTGGGCCTGCACCCCACGAAATCCGCAGGTCGGGAGACGTTCTGGGGGCACGGCGGCTCGGCGTGGGGCGCCGGCGCGCTCAGCATGGCCCGCGCCGACGGGACGCGGCAGATGTCGGTCGCGGTGAACATCCAGCGGTGGAACCGGCTCGACGCCGCGGGCAGGCCGCAGCCCCACCCCATCGACGACGCGCTCGAGGCGCTCCACCAGGCGGCGATGCACGGCGGCCCCGGATCGCGGTAGAGGTGGTTTCGGCCACCCCGGGTCGATTCGGCTGGGGTTGTGCAGGGACGATGGTGGGACGATGAAGCTCACCGACCACCTCCCCGCGTCCGGCACGCCCGCCCCCGACGAACTGCTCGAAGCGTTCGTCACCTGGACCACCGATCAGGGCATCGAGCTCTACCCGGCGCAGGAAGAGGCGCTGATGGAGGTGGTGACCGGGGCGAACCTCATCCTGAGCACCCCGACCGGCTCCGGGAAGAGCCTGGTGGCCACCGGCGCGCACTTCACCGCGCTGGCGGCGGGCAAGCGCAGCTTCTACACCGCGCCCATCAAGGCGCTGGTGTCGGAGAAGTTCTTCTCGCTGGTCGACGTCTTCGGCGCGGAGAACGTCGGCATGATGACCGGCGACAGCAGCGTCAACGCCGACGCGCCGATCATCTGCTGCACCGCCGAGATCCTGGCCAACATCGCGCTGCGCGACGGCGAGCTCGCCGACGTCGACCAGGTCGTGATGGACGAGTTCCACTTCTACTCCGAGCCGGACCGCGGCTGGGCCTGGCAGGTGCCGCTGCTGGAGCTGCCGCGCACCCAGTTCGTGCTGATGTCGGCCACCCTCGGCGACGTCACCTTCTTCCAGCAGGACCTCACCCGGCGCACCGGCCGGGAGACCGCGGTGGTCGCGGGCGCCGAGCGGCCGATCCCGCTGACCTTCCGCTACGCCAAGACGCCGCTGCACGAGACCATCGAGGAGCTGCTCGCCGGGCAGCAGGCCCCGGTCTACGTCGTCTACTTCAACCAGGCCTCGGCGCTGGAGCAGGCGCAGGCGCTGATGAGCGTCAAGGTCGCCTCCCGCGAGCAGCGCGACGAGATCGCCGAGGCGATCGGCGACTTCCGGTTCACCGCCGGGTTCGGCAAGACGCTGTCCCGGCTGGTGCGGCACGGCATCGGCGTGCACCACGCCGGGATGCTGCCGAAGTACCGGCGGCTGGTCGAGCAGCTGGCGCAGGCCGGGCTGCTGAAGGTCATCTGCGGCACCGACACGCTGGGCGTGGGCATCAACGTGCCGATCCGCACCGTGCTGATCACCGGCCTGACCAAGTACGACGGGGTGCGCACCCGGCACCTGAAGGCGCGCGAGTTCCACCAGATCGCCGGGCGCGCCGGGCGCGCGGGCTACGACACCGCCGGGTACGTGGTGGTGCAGGCGCCGGAGCACGAGATCGAGAACGAGCGGGCGCTGGCCAAGGCGGGCGACGACCCGAAGAAGAAGCGCAAGCTGGTCCGCAAGAAGGCGCCCGAGGGCTTCGTGTCCTGGAGCGAGAAGACCTTCGAGAAGCTCGAAACGGCGGAGCCGGAACCGCTGCGCTCCAGCTTCACCGTCAACCACGCGATGCTGCTCAACGTCATCAACCGGCCGGGCGACGCGTTCTCCGCGATGCGGCACCTGCTGGAGGACAACCACGAGGACCGGCCGACGCAGCGCCGCCACATCCTGCGGGCCATCGCGATCTACCGCGCGCTGCTGGCCGCCGACGTGGTCGAGCAGCTCGACGAGCCCGACGAGCAGGGCCGCCGGGTGCGGGTGACCATGGACCTGCAGTTCGACTTCGCGCTCAACCAGCCGCTCTCGCCGTTCGCGCTGGCCGCCATCGAACTGCTCGACACCGATTCGCCCAGCTACCCGCTGGACGTGCTGTCGGTCATCGAGTCCATCTTGGACGATCCGCGGCAGGTGCTGTCGCAGCAGCAGTTCAAGGCCCGCGGCGAGGCCGTGTCGCAGATGAAGGCCGAGGGCATCGAGTACGACGAGCGGATGGAGCTCCTGGAGGAGATCACCCATCCCAAGCCGCTGGCCGAACTGCTCGACGCCGCCTACGAGACCTACCGCAAGGGCCACCCGTGGGTCGGCGAGCACGAGCTGTCGCCGAAGTCGGTGGTCCGCGACATGTTCGAGCGCGCGATGAACTTCGTGGAGTACGTCAACCACTACGGGCTGGCCCGCTCCGAAGGCCTGGTGCTGCGCTACCTCGCCGACGCCTACAAGACGCTGCGGCACACGGTGCCCGACGACGCCAAGACCGAGGAGCTCACCGACATCATCGAGTGGCTGGGCGAACTGGTGCGCCAGGTCGACTCCAGCCTGCTCGACGAGTGGGAGAAGCTGCGCCACCCGGGCGCCGAGCCGACGGCCGTCGTGGCGGTCGACGAAGGCCCGGAGCGGATCACCGCGAACAAGCGCGCCTTCCGCGTGCAGGTGCGCAACGCGCTGTTCCGCCGCGTGGAGCTCGCGGCGCGCCGCCGCTACGACGAGCTCGGCGAGCTCGACGGCGACAGCGGCTGGGACGCCGACGCGTGGGCGGACGCGCTGGAGGAGTACTACGAGCAGCACGACGAGATCGGCGCGGGCCCGGACGCGCGCGGCCCGGCGCTGCTGATGATCACCGAGGAAGCGGACCGCTGGATCCTCCGGCAGGTCTTCGCCGACCCGGCCGAGGACCACGACTGGGGCATCAGCGCGGAGGTCGACCTCGCAGCCTCCGACGAAGCCGGCACGGCGGTCCTGCGCATCACCGACGTCAACCAGCTCTGAACAGCCGGCCCGTTGCGGCAGGTGGCCACCCGTGAGCGCTTCGGGGTGCCAGAGCACCCCGAAACGCTCACGGGCATTCGGACCCCGGCGGCGGTGGCGTCGGCGGGTTCGCTGGCCTACCATCCGGGCGAGATCGACTGATCCCGTCGGGAGGAGCCCGCGATGCCGCAGACCGTCCTTGTCGGTGTGGACGGATCGGACGAGTCGGTCCGGGCGCTGCGCTGGGCCGCCAACCAGGTCCGCGAAGTCGGCGGCATCGTGCACGCCGCGATGATCTGGCACCAGCCGGTGCAGTTCGGCTACCGCCTGCCGACCTCGGACACCGAGCTGGAGCAGCGCGCCCGCAAGTCCCTGGACGCGGTGGTGGACGGGATCAAGGCCGAGTTCCCGTCGGTGGACGTGCGCTCGCGCCTCGTCCGCGGCCACGTGGTCGACGAGATGGTCGCCCTGTCCAAGCAGGCGGACCTGCTGGTGGTGGGCAACAAGGGCCACGGTGCCTTCACCGGCATGATGGTCGGCTCGGTGGCCCTGAAGCTGGTCCACCACGCGGCCTGCCCGGTCGTCGTGGTCCGCTGACGCTCCGCCGTCCTGGGGCCCGGCGTCAATTTCGTACGAAATTGACCGTCACCCGGGTGAACGTCAATTTCGTACGAAATTGACGCAGCTCCGGGTGACGGCCAGCAGCGCGGTGGTGCTTCAGGAGCGGTCGTACTCGGCTATCGCGCGCTTGGTCGCGCTCATCCGCCAGGCCTGTTCCAGGAGCCCGGCGATCTCGGCCCAGTCCGGGTCGGACGCCTCGTCCAGGTTCGCGCCGACCCAGCCGTGCGGGCCCAGGTAGGCGGGCACGAAGTAGCGGGCGCCGTCCTGGGCGACGAGGCTCTCCTGCTCACCGCGCGGGGCCTTGACGGCCAGCGCCAGCCGCCCGTCGCCGTGGTGGTCGACGAGCAGCCAGGCGAATCTCTTGCCGCGCAGCAGGAATCCGGTGTGGCCGTGCGAATCGTCCACCTGCACGCCGGGGAACACCGAGATCAGCTCCACGAGCCGGTCGCGCACGCTGCGGCGTTCGTCTTCGTCCCACGAATTTCCCATGGCGCCACGGTAGCGGTCAGCTGCGACGCCAGGCACGTTCGCCGAGCAGGCGCAGGCCGTTGAGCCCGACGATGATCGTGGAGCCCTCGTGCCCGGCCACGCCCAGCGGGAGCGGGAGGTGGCCGACCAGGTCCCAGACCACGAGCACGGTGATGAACGTGCCCGCGATGACCAGGTTCTGCTGGACCAGCCGCCGGGCGCGGCGGGACAGGCCGACGACCTTGGGAACCGCGGCCAGCTCGTCGCGGACGACCACCACGTCCGCGGTCTGCAGCGCCAGGTCCGAGCCCGCGCGGCCCATCGCGACCCCGCAGTGCGCGGCGGCGAGCGCCGGTGCGTCGTTGACGCCGTCGCCGATCACCATCGTCGGCTGCGCGGATTCCCGGACCGCGGTGACCTTGTCCGCGGGCAGCAGTCCCGCGCGCACGTCGGAGATGCCCACCTCGGCGGCGACCTTGGCGGCGGTGCGCTCGTTGTCGCCGGTCAGCAGCACCGGTTCGGCGCTGGTCAGCTCCCGCAGGGCAGACACCGACGCAGCGGCGTCGGGACGCAGGCGGTCGGCGATGCCGATCACGCCCGCCACCTCGCCGTCCACGGTGACGACCACCGACGTGTGAGCGGTGTCCAGCTCGGCGGCTCCGGTTCCCCGCGGGCTGGTCACGGCGACCTCGCGCCCGTCGACCGTCGCCGACACGCCGTGACCCGGGGTCGACCGGAAGTCCGCGGCGGCCGGGATCGTCAGGTTCTTCTCGCGAGCGGCGGCGAGGATGGCGCGGGCCAGCGGATGTTCGCTGAGGTGCTCCGCTCCAGCGGCCAGGGCCAGCACCTCATCGGCGGCGTGACCCGCGGCGGGCTCGACGCTCGCCACGCGCGGTGCGCCCTCGGTGAGGGTGCCGGTCTTGTCCAGCGCCACCCGCTCGGTCTGGCCCAGGCGCTCCATCACCACCGCGGACTTGACCAGCACGCCGTGCCGCCCGGCGTTGGCGATCGCGGACAGCAGCGGCGGCATGGTGGCGAGCACGACCGCGCACGGCGAGGCGACGATCATGAACGTCATGGCCCGCAGCAGAGCGCTTTCCAGGTCATCGCCGAGCAGCAGGGGAATCCCGAACACCGCGAGGGTGGCCAGCACGACGCCGACGGAGTAGCGCTGCTCGACCTTCTCGATGAACAGCTGCGTCGGCGCCTTGGTCTCGCTGGCCTCGGCGACCAGCGCGACGATCCGCGCGATGACCGACTCCGAGGCGTCGCGGGTGACGCGCACGCGCAGCGCACCGGTGCCGTTGAGAGTGCCGGCGAACACCTCGTCGCCGGGCTGCTTGGCCGCGGGCAGCGGTTCGCCGGTGATGGTCGCCTGATCGACGTCGCTGGAACCGTCGATCACCTCGCCGTCCGCACCGATCCGCTCACCGGGGCGCACCACGATCACGTCGCCGACCTGGAGCTCAGCGGTGGGCACGGCCTCCTCGACGCCGTCGCGGAGGCGGACCGCGGTCTCCGGGGCGAGGTCGAGCAGGCTGCGGACGGAGTCCTCGGTGCGCGCGGTGGCGAAGGCTTCCAGCGCGCCCGAGGTGGCGAAGATGACGATCAGCAGCGCGCCGTCGGTGATCTGCCCGATCGCGGCGGCGCCCAGGGCGGCGACGATCATCAGCAGGTCCACGTCCAGCGTCTTCTCGCGCAGCGCCTGGAGCCCGGCGTAGGCGGGCTCCCAGCCGCCGGTGGCGTAGCAGACCAGGTAGAGAGCCCAGAACAGCCAGGTCGGCCCGCCGAGCAGCTGCACGGCGAGGCCGAGCAGGAACGCGACCAGCGACGCGGTGGCCCACCGCGCTTCGGGCAGCGCGAGCAGACCGCGGCGGGACGGTGCCGGTTCGGTCCGGATCGGTGTTCGGTCGGTGACTGCGGTCATCGCGCGCCCTTCCGGCGTCGGGGGCAGCGGGCTTGCTGCCGGACGAGGACAATACATGAACGTCTGATCAGTCATTCATATGTCCTGCGGTCGCTAGACTGCCTGGCATGGGTCACGGGGTCAAGCGCGAGGAAACGCCGACGGCGCGACTGGACGCCGCCTCGGCGGCCTCCGTCGCGGAGACGCTCCAAGCTCTGGCCACCCCGTCCCGCCTGCTGATCCTCAGCGAACTGCGCCAGCGAGAGCTGTCGGTCGGCGAGCTGGCGGAAGCGGTGGGCATGGAGCAGTCGGCGGTGTCCCACCAGCTGCGCCTGCTGCGCTCCCTCGGCCTGGTGGTCGGCAACCGTTCCGGCCGAAGCGTCGTGTACTCCCTCTACGACAACCACGTCGCCCAGCTCCTCGACGAAGCCGTCTACCACATCGAGCACCTGCGCCTGGGCATCCGCGACTGATCACTCGTCCGGCCGAGCGATGAACCGGCCGGTGCCCTGCGCCCGTGTTGTGTGCGGCTTTCTTCGAGGCGCGCAGGGAGGATTCATGGGCCGCAGGACCTTCGTGATCGTGGCCGCAGCAGTGCTCGCCGCATTCCCGTTCGCGACAACGGCTTCGGTCGCCCGCGCGGATGCCGAGGTGTGCAACAAGGAGTGCGACGCGCTCGATCCGTCGAAGGCGGTCGGGGACCGCACGCCGGTGAGCACGACGCTGCACGGCCGGACCATCGCGCTGCACGTGGACGACGGGAACGCGATGGGGTGGGCCACGATCGACGGCGCCGGTGCCGGTGACGAGATCTGGCTGGACCGCTCCTTCGACGGCGGGAAGACGTGGAGCAAGCTCGGCCTCACCGAGGCGCCGGAGGGCTATCCCGGCTGGCGCAGCCAGATGTACAACGTCGACGACTGGAACAACCGCGGCATCGGCGCATTGCGCGCCTGCGGACGGGCGGCCGACCGGCCGGAGATCGCCTGCACGCAGTGGGCGCGCTCGGACTGGAACGCGTCGAGCCCGGGCAAGGCCGCCGCGACCGCGCTGATGATGCTCTTCGACCGCGACACCGGCCTGTTCGAGAGCAACGGCTGGTGGACCAGCGCGAACGCGCTCACCGCGGTCATCGACAACATCCGGGCGACGGGCATGCGCAGCTACGAGTACGCGATCGCGGAGACCTACGACCGCAATCTGGACGGCCACGGCGGCAACTTCACCAACGAGTTCCTCGACGACACCGGCTGGTGGGGCCTGGCCTGGGTGGCGGCCTACGACCTCACCGGCGACAACCGCTACCTGGAGACGGCGAAGATCGATGCCGACCACATGAACGCGCACTGGACGTCGGAGTGCGGCGGCGGGGTCACGTGGAAGACCGACAACGGTTACAAGAACGCGGTCACCAACGAGCTGTTCCTCCACCTCAACGCGGCGCTGCACAACCGGATCCCGGGCGACACCGAGCACCTGGCGCGAGCCCAGCGCGAGTGGGACTGGTTCCGCGACAGCGGCATGATCAACGCGGACAACCTGGTCAACGACGGCCTGGACGGCTGCCAGAACAACGGCCAGCCGACCTGGACCTACAACCAGGGAATCCTCCTGGGAGGCCTGGCAGAACTGCACCGCGCGACCGGCGACGAAGGCCTGCTCGAAGCCGCCCGCGAACTCGCCGACGCCTCGACGACGGCGGAAAGCCTGCACAAGGACGGCGTCCTCACCGAACCCTGCGAGCCGAACAACTGCGACCCCGACGGCCCGTCCTTCAAAGGCGCCTACGTCCGAGGCCTAGGCGCCCTCAACGACGCACTGCCGGACCACCCGTACAGCGACTACCTGAAGCGCCAAGCGGATTCCGCCTACGCGAACCGCAGCCCGCTGGACATGTACGGCGTCCAGTGGAACGCCCCGGCCGACCGGATCTCCACCGGCCGCCAGCACAGCGCCCTCGACCTGTTCAACATGGCCTACTAACCGCTCGGGTGGCGGGTGAAGGGCACCTTTGACCAAGTAAGTGGGCGAAAGGTGCCCTTCACCTCGAAAAATCGGTCAGCTCAGGCCGGTGATCCGGCTGCGCTCGTCGATGAGGAGATCCGTTCGCGGCCGTCGCTGATGGCCGCGCGGGTCAGCTCTTGGTGATCGAGTCGGCGAAGGCCAGTGCCGGTTCGAGCTGGGCGGTCGCGATGCGCAGGTCGTGCCCCGCGCCGGGGACGATGGTCAGGCTGGCCCGACCGCCGGCGGCCGTGACCGCGCGGTGCATGTTCTGGGTCTGCTCGTGCGGGATCAGGCAGTCGGAATCGCCGGCGGCGAAGCTGATCGGCGCGATCTCGCGTGCGGTGGGCAGGTAGGTCGCGGGATCGGCCTGGCGCAGCTCGTCGGCCACGGCTTCGGTCTGCAGGCCGCCTCGCAGCCAGATCGACTCCGGAGATTCCGGTGGGTCGTGCTTCAGCACGTTGCCGTTGCAGGCGGGTGGTGTGCTGCCGGCGAACTGCGGGTCCATCTTCCCGAAGTCGTACGGGCCGTACCAGGCGACAGCGCCCTGCACGGCGCTGGAGACCTCGGCGTTGCCGAGGCTGTCGTCGTCGAACGGCGTGCGCTGGTCCCCGGTGACGGCGGCCATCGTGGACATGTACGCACCTGCCGACGAACCCCAGGTGATGAACCGGTCCGGGTCGACGCGGTATTCGGTGGCGTGCGCCCGGAGCCAGCGGATCGCGGCCTTGACGTCCTGGGCTCCGGCCGGGAACGCGGCCTCGCAGCTGAGCCGGTAGTTGATGCTGGCGACGGCGTAGCCCCGCGAGAGCTGCGCCGACACCACGTGCAGATCTCCCGGTTGTGCCTTGTCGCCCTGGATGAAACCGCCGCCGTGGATCAGGATGATCAGCGGTGCGGCCCCGGATTTCTGCTGCGGCAGGTAGAGATCGAGCTTCTGCGCGGGCGAAGTCGTCGCGTACGCGAGGTCGCGGTGCGCGGGTTCGGGCGCTGGTGTCGGCTTCTGCATCGGCAGGTCGGGAAGTTCCGCGGGCGGACGGCTCTCCGGGCGGCCGTCGGGGCCGCAGGTCGTGGGCGTGATCGTCGGTGCCGCCGATGGCGGCTGAACGGCCGTGCTGTCGGCGCAAGCGGTCAGCAGCAGGGCGGCGACGACGAGCACGCTCGCTCGGGCGGCTGCTCTTCGTCCGGTGCGATCGGCCGAGGCCGCAGTTCGAGCGCTCACAGGTTCACTCCGTTGTTCGCGAGACGAGTTACTAACACGTGTTAGTAAAGTTAGCACAGCGCTCGGGAAGGAGGGGTGATCCGCAGGTGAGCTGGTGGATCGCCGGTGCGTGCTAGCGTTCTGCGTCAGCAACCCGCAGGAGAGGCGATGTCTCCAGATCGGCGACAGCCAACCGCCCAGGACGTGGCGCGCGAAGCCGGTGTCTCCCGGACGACCGTCAGCTTCGTGCTCAACGACACGCCTGGTCAGTCGATCCCGGAATCCACCCGCCAGGCCGTCCTGGCCGCCGCGGATCGCCTGGGTTATGCCCCTTCCGCGGCCGCCCGCGCGCTCCGCTCCGGACGGAGCGAGGTCGTGCTGTGCCTGCTCGGCAGCTGGGTGGCCAGCCGGGAGAAGGACCGGTTCCTCGGCCTGATGACGGCGCACCTGGCGGAGGAGGGCTTCGCCTTCGTCGCGCACAGCAGGGCCTACACGGACCGGCCGGTGGACGACCTGTGGCGTGCGATCACGCCCGCGGCGGTGATCACGCTGCTGGATCTCTCGCCCGATGACCGCGCTGCCGTCGAACGATCAGGTGCGGCGATCGTCGAGGTCTCGCTCGACCCGCCGCGCTCCGGCCAAGTGGGGTCGGCGCTGAACCAGGCTGACATCGGGCGGATGCAGGTGGAGCACCTGGTGGCCCGCGGGCACCGGCGGATCGCGTACGTGTTCCCGGACGACCCCGGGCACGAACCGATGGCGGTCCGGCGATTGGACGGCGTCCGCGCCGAATGCCGGAAGCGCGACCTGGCCGACCCGTTCGTCCGAGCCCTGCCCGGTGGCGAAGGTGCCGCAGGCAACGTGGTGTCGGAACTCCGGCGCGGCCGGTGGCCGGTCACGGGTGTGTGCGCGTTCAGCGATGAGACCGCGTTCGCGCTGCTGGCGGGCATGCGGGAGAACGGTCTGCAGGCACCGGCGGACCTCGCCGTCATCGGAGTGGACGACGATCCGCTGGCCCGCTACTCGTACCCACCGCTGACCACGATCCGAGTCGACATGGCGGCCGAAGCCCGACGCCTGATCGATGCCGTCCTGGTCGCCTTGGGTCGAGAATCCCGCACGAAGCCGCCGCAGATCGAGGAACCGATCCTGAACCTCGTCGAGCGCGATTCGACCTGAGCCGGGACCGGCCGGGCGGTGCGAGGGGGCGTCGCATCGCCCGGCCGGGAAGGCCCGGTGCCGGGTGTCGGGGAGGGAGGCGGCCGGCACCGGGCCGGTCTACAGACGCCGCAACCCGGCGAGAATCCGTTGCAAGGGTGCGGGGTGGCAGTTTTGCCGGAAACTGCCACCCCGGCGTGCCCGGACTGTCCGGTCGGTTTCCGGCAAAACTGCCGCACGAGCCCAATCGCTTCGGCAATCAGGTTCGGTGCCGGGAAGTTCACTGGGCTCGTCGCCTGTTGGGCGCTGATCGACCGGGGGTGTGCGGAGCCGGTGGCGACCGCAGCTGCTGGTTTCGGCTTCGACTCGAGCGATCAAGTAGTGGACCGTCAACGCTCCTTCCCCGCCTCCGGCATGCTGAGGTTGGCGAGAGAAGAAATAGAGGGCGCAGTAGGCCGCAAGCGAGGTGACGGCGAGGATGGCGATTGCCCAAATGGCCACGAGGTTCGCGCTCATCCCTTCATCGCTTTCAGCTCGGAGTTGCAGCGCTGGCACGAAGGTGCGCGTATCCAGTCCATTTCGGACGGCTCGGCAATGGCGAACAGGTCGCCGCAGAAGGATTTGCCGCTTGTTCCTGCGTCGATGCGTCGACCGCTGAATGCGTGGCGGACCAGCCCGTAGCTGCTGGAATCGTCTACGACCGGAAGCCAGTGGTAGCGCAGTTGTCCGTTCGTTCCCGTCATGTCGACTCCTGTCTCCGTTCGCTGCGTCACCGCTCGATGACTGTGCGTTAGACGGTAATGGTTACCCGGTAACAAAGTCGACGTATGCGGCCCTGATCCGCCTGAACAGGTGATCTCGGGAGTTCGATCTCCCGTGCGAAGCTGGGCGCATGGCAGGAACCGCACGGCAAGTGCACTTGGGGCGTCAGCTCCGACAGTTGCGGACCAGCGCAGGTGTGTCCCTGGAGGAGGCGGCTGCGCACCTGGAGCGATCGCGAGCGACAGTGGGCCACTGGGAGCGTGGCCACTCCAGGGTGTCTGCGAAGGACTTGGATGCGCTGCTCAAGTTCTACCGGGCTCCGGAAGATCTGGTCGAACAGCTACAGAAACTGCGCCGGGAGAGCGGTCAACGCGGCTGGTGGCAGAGCTACAAGCTGCCGTCCGATCTCGCTCCGTTCGTCGGCTTTGAAGCCGAGGCCAGCGAGATCTTCCACTACGAGCTGGGTCTGATTCCGGGATTGCTGCAGACGGAGGGCTACGCGAGAGCGGTGCACGAGGTGGGACGGCTCAAGCTGTCGGACGCCGAGCTCCAAAGCTGGGTCGACGTCCGACTCAAACGGCAGGAGAGGTTGAACAGCGGCGGTGGTCTGACCCTGCACGCGGTGATCGCGGAAGAAGCTCTCCACCGAGTGGTCGGCTCCCGGACGGTGATGGTCGATCAGCTCGAGCACCTGATTGCGGTGGCGAAGCGAAAGACGGTGAACTTGCAGGTGCTGCCGTTCTCGGCCGGTGCTCATGCTGGCTCAGTCGGTCCGATCACCGTGCTCCGGTTCGATGACGCCTCGCATGACGATGTGGCGTTCAGCGACACCCCGCTCGGCGGGCACGTCATCGACGACCTGCGAGACGTGGCCGAGCTTTCGCGGCTGTTCAGCGCGCTTCAAGCGCAGGCGCTTTCAGGAGAGGAGTCCGAGGGCCTGCTGCGTAGCATCGCGGATGCGCACGCCGGTTCGAAGGAGTGAGAGACATGGGCACGACACCTGAATGGCGCAAGTCCAGCCGCAGCGCTCAAGCAGGCAACTGCGTCGAGGTCGCCGTAAACCGGACGGATATCGCCTTGGTGCGTGACAGCAAGCTCGGAGATGAGTCGCCTGTCCTGCCGTTATCCCAGAAGACCTTTGCGAGCTTCCTCGGCTCGGTGAAGTCGGGGCGTTTCGACCCGCGTTGAGCGGCGCCCCCCTGATCGGGTGGTAGGTGAAGGGCACCTTTCGCCCAGTATGTTGGCGAAAGGTGCCCTTCACCGCGAGGGGATCAGTTGCGGGGGCGGGTGGTGAGGGGGCCGAGGGTTGCTGCTGCGATCATGAGCAGGGCGAAGGTGGTTGCGCCGGTGGTGAGGTTCGTTGCGTCCGTGAGGTAGCCGATCGCGACTGGGAGGGCTCCGGCGGGGAGGTAGCCGCCGAAGTTGAAGGCGGCGTTGGCCTCCGCTCGGCGGGCGGTGGGGACTTCTGCGCTCAGCATTGACAGGCCGCCCAGCTGGCCCAGGCCTTGGCCCGCGCCTGCCAGCATCGCTGCGGCGACCAGCGGTGGGATCGATGAGTGGTGCACTGCGAGCATCAGGGCCGCCATGCTCGCGACCGTGGCGGCGGCACCGGCCGTCAGGATGGTGCGGATGGGGAGCTGCTGGACCGCGAACTGCACCGCGGTCGCGGTCGCGAACATCACGAACGCCATGCCGCCGGCGAGGATGCGGCTTTCGGAGCCCAGCAGGTCGGACAGCAGCGACGGGCCGAGCGAGAGCACGAAGCCGGTCGCCGTGATGCCGGGGGCGAACACGGCGAGGCCGCGGAGCAGGTGCTCGCGGTTCTCCCGCGGCACCGACGGCAGGCGGATCCAGGGGCCGGTGCTCGTGCGGTTCCCCTTGCTGGGCAACGGCATTCGGAGGACCGCCAGCAGCGCGGTGACCAGCAGCAGGGCTTCGAGGGCGAACACGGTGACGGTCGGGCCGGGCAGCGCTTCGGCCAGCACCCCGGCCAGCAGGGGGCCGAGTCCTGCGCCGAGCACCATCGCTGTGGAGGCCAGCAGCGATCCGAGTCGGGTCCGCGACGGGCCCGCGACCTCGGTCACCGCCGCCATCCCCGCCGAGACCACGGCGCCGACTCCGACGCCGGTCAGCAGCCGCGCGACGGCGAGCGCCGGGACGGAAGTGGCGGTGGCGAACACCAGGCAGGACAGCACGCCGAGTGCGACCGCGGGCACCAGGACGGGCTTGCGGCCTAGGCGGTCCGAAGCCACGCCCGCCACCAGGAGCGTGCCGAGCAGTCCGGCGATGTAGCTGGCGTAGATCACCGTGAGCATGCCCGAGGAGAACCCGATCTCCCGCTGCCACAGCACGTAGAGCGGGGTGGCCGCGTTGGACAGCGCGAGCACCGCGGTGATCGGCCAGGCGGCCAGCCAGATCTCCCACTTCGGCGGTGCGGTCGGTTCGGCGGGTGGCGCGGATGCCTGGGACACGGACTTCCCCTCGTTGTACGATCAGATTCGAACTACGACTGGAGTCGAACATAGCCCTTGTTCGAAAAAAGTCGTACAACTACCTGAGGAGTGTTGCCCATGTCACCGTCGGCGAAAGCAGGCGCGCTGCCGGACCCGCTGCCCGAGCCCGCCGCCGAAGACCTGCGGCTGGAGGTCGTCTTCGGCGCGCTGTCGGACCCGCTCCGGATGGAGATCGTGCGCAAGCTGCTGGTGGAGTCGGGCGGCGTCTACCACCCGTGCGGCTGGTTCGGCTTCGACCGGCCGAAGTCCTCGCTGACGCACCACTTCAAGGCGCTGCGCGAGGCGGGCCTGATCCGCCAGCGCCAGTACGGCACCGAACGGCGCAGCCAGGTCCGCACCGAAGACCTCGACGCCCGCTTCCCCGGTCTCCTCGATCTCGTCGCGTCGTCGAAACCCGCCGCCGGGTGAGTGCGCGATTTCAAGGGGAATCGGACGTCCGACTTCCCTTGAAATCGCGTGGACCGGTCAGCTCAGGCCGGTGATCTGGCCGTGCTCGTCGATGTCGATGGACTCCGCCGCCGGGCGGGAGCCCAGGCCCGGCATCGTGCGCATCTCGCCGCAGATCGGGTAGATGAAGCCCGCACCCACCGAGGCCCGGACTTCTCGGACCGGGAGGGTCCAGCCCGTGGGAGCGCCGAGGAGGGTCGGGTCGGAGCTGAGGGAGAGGTGGGTTTTGGCGATGCAGATCGGGAGGTTCCCGTAGCCGTTCGCCTCGTAGCCGTCCAGGGCTCGGGCTGCGGCGGGGAGGTAGGAGACGCCGTCCGCGCCGTAGATCTTCGTCGCGATCGTCTCGATCTTGGCGCGCAGGTCCGCCGAATCCGGGTACAGGAGCTGGAAGCCGCTCGGTTCCTCGGCTGCGGCCACCACCGCTTCGGCCAGCTCCACCGCGCCCTTGCCGCCGTCCAGGTAGTGGTTGCTGACCGCCACGCGGGCGCCTTCGGCCTCGGCGATCTCGCGGATCGCCTCGTGCTCGCTGTGGTAGTCGGTGGGGAAGGCGTTGATCGCCACCACCGGCGACACCCCGTGCAGCCGGATGTTGTCAATCTGCTTGCGCAGGTTCGCCGCGCCCGCTCGCACGTCGTCCGGGTTCTCCGCCAGCATCGCCGCAGGTAGCGGCCTTCCCGCGACCACCTTGTAGCGGCCGGAGTGCGCCTTCAGCGCGCGCACCGTGGCCACCAGCACCGCCGCGTCCGGGCGCAGGCCGGAGGTGCGGCACTTGATGTTGAAGAACCGCTCGGCGCCCATGTCCGCGCCGAAGCCCGCTTCGGTCACCAGGTAGTCCGCGCAGCGGCTGGCGATGCGGTCGGCCACCACCGAGGAGTTGCCGTGCGCGATGTTTCCGAACGGGCCCGCGTGCACCAGCACCGGCGTGTTCTCGGTCGTCTGCATCAGGTTCGGCTTGATCGCCTCGCGCATGATCACCGCCATCGCGCCGCCCGCGCGCAGCTGCTCGGCGCTGACCGGCTCGCCGTCGCGGGTGTAGCCGACCACGATCCGGCCCAGCCGCTGCCGCATGTCCTGCAGCGACGTGGACAGCGCCAGCACCGCCATCACCTCGCTGGCCGCGGTGATGTCGAAGCCGGTCTGCCGGGGCGTGCCGTCGACCTTGCCGCCCAAGCCGGTGACGATGTTGCGCAGGTCGCGGTCGTTGACGTCCAGCACCCGCCGCCAGGTGATCCGGTGCTGGTCGATGCCCAGCGCGTTCCCCTTGTGCAGGTGGTTGTCCAGCATCGCGGCCAGCATGTTGTGCGCCGCGGTGACCGCGTGCATGTCGCCGGTGAGGTGCAGGTTCAGCGCCTCCATCGGCACCACCTGGCTGTAGCCGCCGCCCGCCGCGCCGCCCTTGATGCCGAAGGTCGGGCCCATCGACGGCTGCCGGATCGCAATCGCGGAGCGCTTGCCGAGGTGCCGCAGCGCCTGGCCGAGCCCCACCGTCGTGGTCGTCTTGCCCTCGCCCAACGGGGTGGGCGTGATGGCCGAGACGACGATGTAGCGGGCGGTGGGCTCGGCGGGCAGCTCGTCGAGCGCCTCCAGCGAGATCTTGGCGACGTTGCGGCCGTACGGTTCGAGCAGGTGGGGGCCGATGCCGAGCTGCGCCGCGACGTCCTCCAGCGGCTCGAGCGAGGTGTTGCGGGAGATGTCGAGGTCGGAGGGGATGTTCATGCGGGTACCTCCCTGAGCCGGGCGATCAGGTCGTGGCGCCACTGCACCGTCTTCGCGATCTCGTTGAAGGTGAAGAAGTGCCAGCCCGCGATGCCGCAGGAGGGGTCGACGAGGTGGGGGGAGAGCCCGTCGAACAGCTCCTCCGGTGTGTAGCGGGTGAGCAACTTCGACACTACGCCGTGCTGCTTGCGCAGGTAGCGCATCGACTCGCCCAGCCCGATCCGCAGCGAGATCCGCAGCAGCCTGCGCGCGTCCACCACACCGGGCACGCCGAGGTGGATCGGCAGCAGCACGCCGCGGGCGCGCACCGCCTTCACCCAGGACGCCACCGTCCGCGGGTCGTAGCAGATCTGCGAGACCACGTAGTCGGCGTAGCGGGACTTCTCGGTCATGGCCCGGACGGTCGTGGCGTCGGGGATGAACGCGTGCCGCTCCGGGTAGCCGGTGATGCCCACCCGCTCCGGACGGCGGCCGAGCTCGTCCATCGCGCGCAGCAGCGCGAGGGCATCGGGGAAGTCGCCGCGCGGAACCGGTGAATCCCCGGCCACCACGAACACCTCGGTGATGCCGAGCTCGTCGGTGCGGTCGAGCAGCGCGGTCAGGTGCGCGCGGTCGCCGATCATCCGGGCCGCCAGGTGCGGGACCACGTGCAGATCGCGTGCCCGCAGCTCAGCGGCCAGGTCCATGGTGGCCTCGATGCCCTTGGCCGGCGAGGCCGTGACCGTCACGGTGGTGCCCGCGGGCAGCAGTTCCGCCTGCGCCAGCACGCCTTTCAGCGGAATCACCTCGAACCGGGCGTGGTTCAGCGACTGCTGCAGGAGTTCGGGTTGGGTCTTCATCGTTGCTCACCTCCTTCAGTTGTTGGCTCGGGGTCAGTTGGTGCCAGGGGTTCGGTCTTCCTTGGGGTCGTGAGCGGTTTGGGGTGCTATAGCCCCTCAAAGCACTCACGACTACGCCGAGCCGACCAGGCGCTTGGGGATGTCCTTGGTCGGGTCCAGGAACGGCTTCTCCACCACGACCGCGTCCTGCGGGCCGTGCTGGGTGTGCACCACGAGTTCGGTGCCCAGGCCCTCGTAGGCGATCGGCACCATCGCGTAGCCGATGTTGCGCTCCAGGCGCGGCGAGTAGCAGGCCGAGGTGACCTCGCCGATGCGCAGGCCGTGCGGGTCGTGCACGTCGAAGACGTCGACCATCTCGCCGTCGTTGAACGAGCCCACGCCCGGCCCGCCGATCTCCACGCCGACCAGCTTGCGGCTGATGCCCTCCGCCTTGATCCGCCGCAGCGCGGCCTTGCCGATGAAGTCCGCCTCCTGCTCCAGGTCGACCATCCAGGTCTTCTCGAAGCCGTAGCCGACCTCGAACGGGTTGGTGTCGTAGGTGATGTCGCAGCCCCAGGACAGGATCCCGGCCTCGATGCGCCGGATGTGGCACGGCCCGATCACCCGCATGCCGTGCGGTTCGCCGGCCTGCCAGATGGCGTCCCACAGCCGCACGCCGTCGCGGCTGGCGTCGTGCAGGTAGATCTCGTAGCCCAGCTCGGCGGTGTAGCCGGTGCGCGAGACCACCACCTGCATGCCGTCCAGCTCGCGCTCCACCGCGTAGTAGTAGGGCACGTCGAGGATCGACTCGCCGAAGAGGTCGACCATCACGTCCCGCGACTTCGGGCCCTGGACCTGCACCGGCCCGACGTCGGGTTCGCGGATCTCGACGTCCACGCCCAGGTTGTGCGCCAGGCCCTTGGCCCACAGCAGCACGTCGCTGTCGGCCAGCGACAACCAGAAGCGGTTCTCGCCGAGCCGCAGCAGCACCGGGTCGTTGATGATGCCGCCGTCCTCGGCGGTGACGAACACGTACTTGCACTGCCCGACCTTGCACTTGGTCAGGTCGCGGGGCACGAGCATGTTGGTGAACTCGAAGGCGTCGGGGCCGGTGATCTCCACCTGCCGCTCGACACCGACGTCCCACAGCGTCACGCCCTCCAGCAGCGCCCAGTACTCGCCGACCGGATCGCCGTAGTGCCGCGGGTGGTAGGTGTGGTTGTACACGCTGTACAGGCCGACGCCGTGCCGCCGCGAGGCGTAGAAGAACGGCGACTTGCGCAGCCGCGGGTAGAGCAGGACACCGGGATTCGGGTTGATGGTCATGAGTGCTCCGCCTCCTCCGGGGTAGCCGATATCCGCGCCGCTGGTGGGGCAGCGCGGCCGGGTGTCTCCAGGGTTCGCGTGGAATGTGCTGATCAGCAGCGCATTCTGGTCATCTCGGGGTCGAAGACGGGGTCAGCGGCGACCGTCGCCGGATGCCGCTGGTCGAAGTAGGACACCTGCACGGAGGTGCCCGGTCGGGACAGTTCTGCGGGCAGCCAGGCGTAGGCCAGGCTGGCGCCGGTGCTGTAGCCGTAGCCGGCGCTCGTGGTGAACCCGACGGGTGCACCACCGGCGAACACCGGCTCGGAGCCCGTCAGCACGGTGCCGTCGTCGATCGTCAGGCAGCACAGCCGTCGCCGCGGCGGGCTCTCCCGCCGCCGCAGCAGCGCGTCCCGGCCGATGAAGTCGCCCTTGTCGGTCTTCACGGCGAAGCCGAGACCCGCTTCGTCCGGATCGTGCGAGCTCCACACGTCCGCCCCCCAGGCCCGGTATCCCTTCTCCAGGCGCAGCCCGTTGAAGGCGCCGCGCCCGCCGGGGAAGACGCCGTGCTCGGCGCCCGCCTCGGCCAGCAGGTCCCACAGCCGCCGGCCGAACTCCGCGGAGGTGTAGAGCTCCCAGCCGAGTTCGCCCACATAGGACAGCCGCAGTGCGACCACCGGAACCTCGCGCACGCGCAGCCGCTTGGCGCGGAAGAACCGGAAGGCCTGGTTCGAGACGTCGCGGTCGGCCAGCGCGGCGAGCACGTCGCGGGCGCGCGGGCCCCACAACCCGATGCAGCAGGTGCCGCCGGTGATGTCGCGGACCTGCGCGGTCTCGTCGGCGTGCCCGCGCAGCCAGGCGATGTCGCGCGGACCGTTGCAGCCGACCTGGAAGGTGTCCCGGCCGAGGCGGGCGACGGTGATGTCCGCGCGGATCCCGGCCGTCGGCTCCAGCAGCAGCGTGTAGGTCACGTAGCCGGGCGGCCGGTCGAGCTGGTTGGTGGTCAGCCGCTGCAGCAGGTCGAGCGCACCGCGCCCGGTGACTTCCGCCCTGGCCAGGGAAGTCATGTCGTACATCGCAACTCGCTCGCGGGTGGCCTGGTGTTCGGCGCCGACGATCGGGGACCAGTAGCGCCCTGCCCACGGGCCAGGCTGGACGATGTCGCGGCCGTCGACCAGGGACTTGTTGCTCTCGTACCAGTGCGGCCGCTCCCAGCCGTTGGCCTCCAGGAACACCGCGCCGAGCTCGCGCTGGCGGTCGTGGAACGGGCTGGTGCGCAGCGGGCGCGGGTGCTCGGGCGGCTGCTGCGGGTGGATGATGTCGTAGACCTCGCGGAAGCTCTGCGCGCCGCGCTCGGCCACGTAGGACGGGCTGTGCGCGAAGTCCTCGAAGCGGCGCAGATCGGCCTGGCGCAGGTCGATCTCGGGCACCCGCCCGGTCAGCCACTGCGCCATCATCTCGCCGACACCGCCGGCGTGGGTGATCCACACGGCCTCGGCGACCCAGAAGTTGCCGATCTCGTTGGACGGCCCGAGCACCGGCATCCCGTCGGCGGTGAACAGGAACAGGCCGTTCATGCCCTCGGCGATCTCGGTGCGGCGCAGCGCGGGCAGCAGCGCGCGGGCCTCGTCCCACGGCCCGGCGAAGTCCTCCGCGGTGAAGGGCTGCACCGATGCCATGCCCTTCCAGCCGCCGCCCTCGGACGGTGCTTCGGCCCCGTCGGTCGAGGTGGGCAGGATGTCGTTGCCGTCCACCGGAATCGCGCGGTGCCGGTAGGAGCCGATGCCGCAGCGGTCGTGGATCTGCCGGAAGTACATGGACCGGTCCTGGTGCCGCAGGATCGGCTGCTCCACCTCGCCGCGGGCGCCTGCCAGGCCCGGCACCGGGCCGGTCACCGCGTACTGGTGGGCCAGCGGCTGCACCGGGATCGACACCCCGGCCAGCCCGCCGATCTTCGGGCCCCAGATGCCCGCGCAGCACAGGACGGTCTGCACCGCGACATCGCCGCGGGTGGTGCGCACGGTGCGGACTTCGCCGCCCCGGACGTCGAAGCCGGTCACCTCGGTGTCGGCGGCGAACCGCACGCCCCGCCGCATCGCTTCGCGCGCCATGGCCTCGGCGGCGCGCACCGGCTTGGCGATGCCGTCGGTGGGCACGTGCAGGCCGCCGTGGATGCGCGTCGGATCGAGCTGCGGGATCAGCTCCTGGACCTGCCGCGGGTCGAGCAGCTCGCCGCGGATGCCCCACGCGGTGGCCAGGCCGAGCTTGCGCTTGAGGTCGTCCCAGCGCTCCGGCGTCGCGGCCACCTCGATCCCGCCGACCTGGTGGTAGCAGGGGAGTCCGTCGAGCTCCAGCCCGGCGTAGGTCTCGACGGTGCGGGTGGCCAGCCGGCTCATCGACTCCGAGGGGTTGGTCTGGAAGACCAGGCCGGGCGCGTGCGAACTGGAACCTCCGGTGGCGAACAGCGGTCCCTGCTCGACGACGAGGACGTCGGTGACTCCGAGGCGCGCGAGGTGGTGAGCGGTGCTGCATCCCACGATGCCTGCGCCGATGAGGAGCACTTGGGCGCTGGAATCCATAGCTGCCGCCTTGTTGCGTCTACGACAACCCACTGCGTCTAACGCAACGGTGCACCTCGGCGAGGGCGCACGTCAAGGACACGGGAGGACCAATTCGGGGCTCGGCCTGGTCAACTGCCGTGAGTGCTTTGGGGTGCTATGACGCCCCAAAACGCGCACGGCCCACCCACAACCAAGCCATTCGCGCGAACCAAGCACGCGCGGCGCGTCAGATGGCTTGGCGGATGGACTTCTCGAAGTGGTCGACGTGGGTGACCGCGATCCGGTCTGCTCGGTCGGCGTCCGCGGCGATGATCGCCTTGAGGAGGTCCGCGTGCTCCCCGACGTGGTCGGCGACGTTCGGGAGGCGGTCGAAGAACAGGTGCCAGATGCGCAGGGCCAGGTTGTAGTACTGGCCGAGAGTGGTTTCCAGGTAGCGGTTGTGGGTGCAGCGGTAGATCGTGCGGTGCACCCGGGCGTCGACGTCCATGATCACCGGCTGGTCGCCGGAGAGGTCTTCGGCGAGCACGCGCAGCTCGTCGAGCTCGGCACGCTCGGCGTCGGTGGCGCGCTCGGCGGCGCGGCGCGCGGCGTGGCCCTCCAGGCGGCGGCGCACGTCGGCGATCAGCGCGTGGTCGGTGATGTTGACCTCGGTGACGAAGGTTCCGCGCCGCGGGTAGATCGCCACCAGCGACTCCGACTCCAGCCGCTTGACGGCCTCCCGGAACGGGGTGCGGCCGATGCCGAGCTCGCCGGTCAGCGGCTCCTCGGGCACCGGGGCGCCGGGCGGCAGCTGCAGGGTCAGGATCAGGTCGCGCAACGTCAGGTAGGCGCGCTCGGCCTGCGAGGGGGAATTGACGGCTGCGGACACGTCTCGTAGCCTACCCCACAGACTGATATATCAGTTTGCACAACACAGTTCCCCCTGGTCACTCCCGTTTTGGAGGCCGCGGTGGTTTCCACTCCCCTTCCCGAACCGCCGCCGAGGCTGTGGCGCAACCCGGATCCGAAGCGGCACTACGACGTGGTGATCGTCGGCTCCGGTGGGCACGGCCTGGCCACGGCCTACTACCTGGCGCGCAACCACGGCATCCGGGACGTCGCGGTGCTCGAACGCGGCTGGCTGGCCGGCGGCAACATGGCCCGCAACACCACGATCATCCGCTCCAACTACCTCTTCGACGAGAGCGCCTCGCTCTACAACCACGCGCTGGACCTGTGGGAGGCGCTGCCCGCCGAGCTGGACTACGACTTCCTGCTCAGCCAGCGCGGGGTGCTCAACCTGGTGCACACCGAGCAGGAGGTGCGCGACTCGCGGCGGCGGGTGTTCGCCAACCAGCTCAACGGGATCGACGCGGAGTGGGTCGAGCCCGCCGAGATCGCCGAGCTGTGCCCGATCCTGAACCTCTCCGCCGACGTCCGGTACCCGGTGCTGGGCGCGACGTTGCAGCGCCGCGGCGGGATCGCCAAGCACGACCACGTCGCCTGGGCCTTCGCTCGCAAGGCCGACGAGATGGGCGTGGACCTGATCCAGGGCTGCGAGGTGACCGGGTTCCAGCTCGACGGCGACCGGGTCACCGGGGTCGAGACCTCCCTCGGCCCGATCGGCGCCGACCGGGTCGCGCTCGCCGCTGCCGGGCGCACCTCGCTGCTCACCGATCAGCTCGGCCTGCGCCTGCCGCTGCAGAGCCATCCGCTGCAGGCGCTGGTGTCCGAGCTGCTCGAACCGGTCCACCCGTGCGTGGTGATGTCCAACCACGTGCACGTCTACTGCAGCCAGGCGCACAAGGGCGAGCTGGTGCTCGGCGCGGGCATCGACAGCTACAACGGCTACGGCCAGCGCGGCTCGGTGCACGTGATCGAGCGGCAGATGGCGGCGGCGCTGGAGCTGTTCCCGATCTTCGCGCGAGCGCACGTGATCCGGACCTGGGCGGGCACCGTGGACGTCACCCCGGACGCCTCGCCGATCATCGGCCCGACGCCGTACGAGAACCTCTACCTCAACTGCGGTTGGGGGACGGGCGGTTTCAAGGCGACACCGGGCGTCGGCTGGGTGTACGCGCACACCATCGCCACCGGCCGTCCGCACCCGCTCAACGCGCCCTACGGCCTGGAGCGCTTCACCACCGGTGCCCTCATCGACGAGCACGGCGCCGCCGCCGTCGCCCACTGAGGAATTGGAGCGCCTGATGCTGCTGATCCACTGCCCCTGGTGCGGGGACCGGGACGAGGCCGAGTTCCACTACGGCGGGCAAGCCCACGTCGACTTCCCCGACAACCCCGCCGAGCTGGACGACGCGGCGTGGGCGGAATACCTGTTCGTCCGCGACAACCCGCGCGGGCTGTTCCACGAGCGGTGGGCGCACGCAGCGGGCTGCCGCCGCTGGTTCGACGTCGTCCGAGACACCGCGACCAACGAGATGCGTCCCGAGAAGGTGGTGCCATGACACGGCTTCCGGCGGGAGGTCGCATCGACCGCTCCCGCGCGCTGCGGTTCTCCTTCGACGGTATCGAGCTCACCGGCCACCCCGGTGACACGCTGGCGTCGGCGCTGCTGGCCAACGGCCGCATCGAGGTCGGCCCGTCGATCTACCGCGACCGGCCGCGCGGCATCGTCACCGCCGACGGCACCGAACCGAACGCGCTGGTGCAGGTGCTCAGCGGTGGCCCGGAGCCGATGGTGCCCGCCACGACGCTGGAACTGCACGACGGCCTGCAGGTGGCGAGCCTGTCCGGCGTCGGCTGGCTCAGCGGCGCACCGGATCCCGCGGTCCACGACAAGAAGTACGTGCACGCCGACGTGGTCGTCGTCGGCGCGGGCCCGGCCGGGATCGCCGCCGCGCTGGCCGCCGGGCGCAGCGGCGCGCGGGTGCTGCTGGTCGAGCAGTGGCGCGAGCTGGGCGGGGCGCTGCTGGACGGCGGCGAGCGCATCGACGGCCGCAGCGCGGGGGAGTGGATCGCCCGCGCGGCACGGGAATTCGTCGACATGCCGGAGGTCCGGGTGCTCACCCGCGCCGCCGCGGTCGGTCTCTACGACCACAACTACCTGCTCATCGCCGAGCGGCGCGGCAACCGCCAGCGGCTGTGGCACGTGCGCGCGCAGCGGGTCGTGCTGGCCACCGGAGCCCACGAGCGGCCGATGGTCTTCGCCGACAACGACCGGCCCGGCATCATGCTCGCCTCGGCGGTGCGCACCTACCTCAAGCGGTTCGCGGTGCTGCCCGGCCGGGACGCGGTCGTGGTCACCACGTCCGACAGCGCGTACCTGACCGCGGCCGACCTCGCCGCTGCCGGGGCCCGGGTCCGCGCGGTGGTCGACACGCGGCCGGAACCACCGCAGCGGCTCGTCGAACTGGCGGAATCCCTGGGCGCGCAGGTGTTCACCGGCTCCGCCGTCATCGGGACGACCGGGGACCGGCGAATCACCTCCGCGCGCATCGGGGGAGCGGGAACGCCGGTCGACGTGGCGTGCGACCTGCTGGCGGTGTGCGGCGGGTGGAACCCCGCGGTGCAGCTGTTCAGCCAGGCGGGCGGGGCGCTGCGCTGGGACCGGCTGGTGGCCGGGTTCGTGCCGGAGCAGGAAGCCGGGCGACCCAAGGTGATCGGGGCCGCGCGCGGTACTTACGACCTCGCGGGTTGCCTCGCCCAAGGGCTGGCAGCGGGCGCGGAAGCGGCCACCGCCAGCGGCTTCCGGATCGCGGCTCCGCCGGTGCCGCCGGTGACCGGCGACCGGCCGGTCAGCGCGCCGCAACCGGTGTGGCTGGTGCCGGGGGAATCCGGCGAACCGGCGGAGTGGACGCAGCACTTCGTCGACCTGCAGCGCGATGCCACGGTCGCCGACGTGTGGCGCGCGATCGGCGCCGGGATGCGCTCGGTCGAGCACGTCAAGCGCTACACCACCATCGGCACCGGCAGCGACCAGGGCAAGACCTCCGGCGTCAACGCCATCGGCATCATCGCCGAGGCGCTGGGCGCGGAGTCGCCGGGCGAGGTCGGCACCACGACCTTCCGGCCGCCGCACAGCCCGGTGACGTTCGCGCTGCTGGCCGGGCGCGACCGGGGTGTGCTGCACGATCCGGTGCGCACCACGCCGATGCACTCCTGGCACGTGGCGCACGGGGCGGAGTTCGAGGACGTCGGGCAGTGGAAGCGGCCCCGGTACTACCCGGGCCAGGGCGAGGACATGGCCGCCGCGGTGCACCGCGAATGCCTGGCCGCGCGCACCGGGGTCGCGATGCAGGACGTCTCCACGCTCGGCCGGATCGAGGTCGTCGGGCCGGACGCGCCGGAGTTCCTGAACCGCGTCTACACCAACGCCTTCGCCAAGCTCCAGGTCGGCAAGGCCCGCTACGGGGTGATGTGCCGCGCCGACGGGATGGTCTTCGACGACGGCGTGTCCATGAGGCTGGCCGAGGACCGCTACCTGATGAGCACCACCACCGGCGGTGCCGCGGCGGTGCTGGAGTGGCTGGAGGAGTGGCTGCAGACCGAGTGGCCGCACCTGGCGGTGCACTGCACCTCGGTGACCGAGCAGTGGGCCGCGGTGGCCGTGGTCGGGCCCGATTCGCGGGCGGTGGTGGGCAGGCTGGCCCCGGACCTGGACGTCTCGAACGAGGCCTTCGGCTTCCTGGAGTTCCGGGAAACCGCGCTGGGCAACGGGATCCCGGCCCGGATCAGCCGGATCTCGTTCTCCGGCGAGCTGGCCTACGAGATCAACGTGGCGTCCTGGTACGGCCTGGCGCTGTGGGAGGCCGTCCACGAAGCCGGGCAGGACTTCGGCATCACGCCCTACGGCACCGAGACCATGCACGTGCTGCGCGCGGAGAAGGGCTTCGTGATCGTCGGGCAGGACACCGACGGCACCGTGACGCCGCAGGACCTGGGCATGGACTGGGTGGTGTCCAAGCGCAAGGACTTCATCGGCAAGCGCTCCTTCGCCCGGCCCGACACCGCCCGCGCCGACCGCAAGCAGCTGGTCGGGCTGCTCCCGGTGGACCCGGGCGAGCTGCTGCCGGAGGGCGCGCACCTGGTGGAGCCGGACGTGCCGCTGACGCCGCCGGTGCCGATGCTCGGGCACGTCACCTCCAGCTACCGCAGCGCGATCCTGGAGCGCGCCTTCGCGATGGCGCTGGTCCGCGGTGGCCGCGGGCGCATCGGCGAGGTGCTGCACGTGCCGGTCGACGGCAGGCGCATCCCGGTCGAGGTGACCGATCCGGTGTTCTACGACGTGGAAGGAGCCCGCCGTGACGGTCGCTAGCCAGGCCCGCCGGAAGGCCGACACCCTGCGCCGCAGCCCGCTGGCCGCGCGCGCCGACGAGCTCGCCGCCCGCAGCGGAGCCGCCGTCGCGCTGGCCGAGGAACCGTTCCTGACCCAGGTGAACCTCCGCGTGCACCCGGGCAGCCCGGCGGTGGCCCGCATCGAGCACGCACTGAACCT
Organism: Saccharopolyspora indica; assembly: GCF_027853965.1. GTDB lineage: Bacteria > Actinomycetota > Actinomycetes > Mycobacteriales > Pseudonocardiaceae > Saccharopolyspora > Saccharopolyspora indica. The sequence goes on from NZ_JAQGLB010000010.1 coordinate 133,366, forward strand.
GGCACTGCCGCACCACGAGCCGAACCTCGTCTCCGGCGACGAGACCGCGGCGGCCCTGTGGCTGGGCCCCGACGAGTGGCTCCTGATCGGCCCCGACGGCCGAGCACCGACCCTCCTCCCGGCCCTGGCAGAAGCCCTGGCGGACTCCCTGGGCTCCACAGTGGACGTGTCAGCCAGCCGAACCGCGCTGCGCCTCTCCGGCCCCAGATCCCGCGACGTCCTGGAGAAGCTCTGCTCCCTGGACCTGCACCCCAGATCCTTCCCGCCGACCCGCTGCGCCCAAACCCTGGTAGGCAGAACCCAAGCGATCCTCTGGCACCTGGACCACGAACCCACCTACCGCCTGCTGGTCCGCAACTCCTACGCCCCCTACCTGGCAGACCTCCTCCTGGACGCCATGCACGAGTTCACCCCAGAATGAGCCGAACCAACCGAAGGGCACCTTTCACCAACTAACCAGGCGAAAGGTGCCCTTCACGCCACCTCGTACGGATGACGAACGCCTCCCCCCGCCGCCGCGGTGCACCTGCGCCTCGATCGAGCGAGAGGTGAAGGGCACCTTTTAGCAACTAACTTGCCTAAAGGTGCCCTTCACCGGGGTCGCCACTCGTTCGGGGAGCAGGTGAAGGGCACCTTTCACCAACTATGCGGGCGAAAGGTGCCCTTCACCCCACCCACCCGCGTCCGCCGCGCGAGTTTTCTCGCGGTGAAGGGCACCTTTTGGCGAGTAAGTTGCCTAAAGGTGCCCTTCACCGCGATTCGGGCGGGTGGTGAGGGTGGTGGTGAGGCGGCGGCGGTGGGTGGCGAACTGCTTGGGGTTGTTCATCGCCAGGAGCGCTACCTGGCGGCCGCCGCGGTGGTAGGCGGCGACGAAGCGGCGGGATGCCAGGGAGCCTTCCACCACGGTGATCCGGTCCTTCGGGCTCGCGTAGCCCGCGAACTGCAACGTCGAGCCGTACTGGCGCGACCAGAAGTGCGGGACGCCGGTGTAGTGCGCCACGGTGCGCCCGGCCAGCAGGTTGCGGACCGCGACCGGTGGTTGGTTCATCGCCGTCGACCAGTGGTCGCTGCGCACCGTGCGCGGGTGGTGCGGCGGCCGGTAGCGGGCGATGTCGCCGACGGCCACCACGTTCGGGATCGCGGTGGCGCAACCGGAGTCGGTGAGCACGCCGTCGCGGAGCTTCAGGCCGGAGCCGCGCAGCCAGTGCGTCGCGGGTTCCGCGCCCACCTCGACCACGACCGCGTCCGCCGGGAGCACCCGCCCGTCGGCCAGTTCGACGCCGGTCACCCGGTCCTCGGTCAGCACCCGGATCGCGGGCGTTCCGCACCGCACCCGCACGCCGTGGTCCTCGTGCTGCGCGAAGTGCAGCGGCGCCAGTTCGATGCCGAGAGTTCGCGCCAGCGGCAGGTGCTGGGCGTCGACGAGCGTCACGTTGGCGCCCAGCGACCGGCAGCTGGAGGCGATCTCGGTGCCGATCAGGCCGGCACCGACCACGACGACCCGCGCTCCGGCGCTGACGTCCTCGCGCAGCGCGAGCGCGTCGTCGATGGTGCGCATCCGGTGGCTGCCGGGCGCTTCGCCGGTGCCGGGCAGGCTCCGCCGCGCCGAACCGGTCGCCAGCACGACCCCGTCCACCCGGACCTCGCTGCCGTCGGCGAGCACCACCGCGCCGCGCCGGGTGTCCAGCCGGACCGCCGCGATGCCCAGCCGCCACTCCGCGGCCAGGTCGGCTTCCTCCTGGTCGCTGCCCAGCGCGAGTTCTTCCGGTTGCAGCTGCCCGGCCAGGAACTCCTTGGACAGCGCCGGCCGGTCGTAGGGCCGGTGCGGTTCGGCGCCGATGATCACCAGCCGCCCGTCGAAGCCCTGTTCGCGCAGCTCCTGCGCGGCTCGCCAGCCCGCCACCGAGGAACCGACGACGGCGACCGCCCTCATGCGGCGCTCACGGCCGGTGCGGCCACGAAGAATGACGACAAGCCGACCTCCGTTGCACAATGAGGAACAGCGCGTAGTATGTGCAACAAATCTGACCCTCTGGCCACGACAACGTCAAGAGGGACAACGGATGAGCTTTTCCGATCTCGCAGTCCGGGGCGGCATCCGAGGCCCCGCCCACGCGAAAAGCTGGATGGTTCTGGAATGTGCACCGCGAGCGGATACGGTTGACCGGTGGGTAGCGCAGCTGAATCACGCGGGAGGAGTTCTGGCGCTCTGGTGCAGTCCGTCGATCGGGCTGTGACCGTCTTGGAACTGCTGGCGCGCAACGGAGAAGCCGGCATCACCGAGATCGCCGGAGAGCTGGGAGTGCACAAGTCGACGGCCTCCCGGCTGGTCAGCGTGCTGGAAGCGCGCGGCCTGGTCGAGCAGCTGGGCGAGCGCGGCAAGTACGCCATCGGCTTCGGCATCGTGCGGCTGGCCGGGGCGGCGACGGAGCGGATGGACCTGCCACGGCTGGGCAGGCCGTTCTGCGAGTCGCTGGCCGCCGACCTGGGCGAGACGGTCAACATCGCGATCCGGGACCACGACGTCGCCATCAACATCAGCCAGGCCCGCGGCACCGCGGCGGTCACCGCGCACAACTGGGTCGGCCAGCGCACGCCGCTGCACGCCACCTCCAGCGGCAAGGTGCTGTTCGCGCACGCGCCGCGCGAGGACCAGGACGAGCTGCTGGTCCGGCCGCTGGAGCGCTACACGACCCGCACCGTCACCAGCGCGGGCCAGCTGCGCAAGGACTTCGACCTGATCGTCCGCGACGGCTACGCGACGAGCTACGAGGAGCTGGAGCTCGGTCTCAACGCGGCAGCGGTGGCGGTCTACAACCAGGAGGGCGAGGTGATAGCGGCGCTGAGCGCCTCGGGCCCGTCCTACCGCTTCTCCCGCAAGCGGATGCGAGAGGTCGTCGGAGCGATGCGCATCGCGGCCAAGGAGCTCTCCTCCCAGCTCGGCTTCCTCGCCTGACCGCGCACGTCCCCTGCGGCTCACCGGCCAGGGGCGGTCTACGCGATTTCAATGGAAATCGCGTAGATCCGGACGTGCCGTCGGCGTGCCGGGCTAGGCGCCGGAGCAGCGGGAGGCGTCAGTCGCGGGAGAGCCAGAGCTCCTCCAGGTCGAGCTGGTGCATCACGCGGCGGAGGACTTCGTCGTCGATGCGGCGGTTGTCGCGGAACTGCACGAACACCGCCCGCTCCGCCGCCAGCATCTCGCCGCGCAAGCGGCGGTACGCCGCCGTCGGGCTCTCGCCGACTTCGTCGGCCGATCGCCCCAGCCGCTCCCACGCCTGGTTGCTGCGCTGCTGCGCTGCGCTTCGCAGCTGCTCCACGGCCTCCTCCGGCAGCGCCGACTCCGCGGCGAGCGCGTCCAGGCGCTCCCGCGCCGCGCGGGCCGCGTTGTGCTGTGCTTCGGCTTCGGCGAGCGCATCGGTGTAGTCCTCGGTTCCGCGCACGCCCAGCTCGTTGATGAGCCAGGGGAGCGTGCTGCCGTGCAGCAGCAGCGTCGCCAGGGTGACGAAGAACGTCAGGAACAGCACCTCGGCGCGGTGCGGGAACGGTTCGCCGCTCAGCGTCGCGGTCGGGATCGCCGAGGCCGCCGCCAGCGACACCACGCCGCGCATGCCCGCCCACGACACCACCACCTTGTCCCGCCAGCTCGGTTCGCGGCCGCGCAGCAGCTCCGGTAGGTACATCACCAGGAAGACCCACACCACCCGCGCGAGCACCACGCCGGCGGTGAGCGCCAACCCGGCGACGAACAGCGGCCCGAGGTCGATCGAGACGCTCTCCGCGACGCTGCGCAGCTGCAGGCCGATGAGGGCGAACACCACCGCTTCGAGCAGCGTGTCCGCGGCGTTCCACACCGCCCGGTCCTGCAACCGGGTGGCGGCGCTGCCCGAGGTCGCGTGGTGCCCCAGGTACAGCCCGGCCACCACGACGGCCAGCACACCGGAGGCGCCCACCTCCTCGGCCAGCAGGTAGGCGAAGAACGGCACGATCAGCCCGGTGGCGCTCTCCAGCAGGTCGTCGCGCAGCAACCGCCTGATCCGGTGCACCAGCCAGCCGATGGCGTAGCCGATCACCACCCCGCCCACCGCGGCGATCAGGAACATGCCGACGCCGCCCAGCAGCGAGGAGCCGACGCCGACCGCAGCGGCCACGGCCACCCGGTAGGCGGTGAGCGCGGTCGCGTCGTTGACCAGGCTCTCGCCGCTGAGCACCGTCATGATCTTGCGCGGCAGCCCGAGCCTGCGGCCGATGGAGATGGCCGCGACCGCGTCCGGCGGCGCGAGCACCGCGCCGAGCACCAGCGCCGCGCTCACCGGCAGGTCCGGCACCAGCCACCAGGCGATGGCCCCGGCGACCGCCGTGGTGAACAGGACCAGCCCGAAGGCCAGCAGCCCGATCGGTTTCAGGTTGGCCCGGATGCCGATGGTGGAGCTGTTCAGCGCCGCGGAGTACAGCAGCGGCGGCAGGATCAGCAGCAGCACCACGTCCGGGTCGAGGGCGTAGTCCGGCACTCCGGGGATCGACGACACCGCCAGCCCGACCACCACGAGCGCCAGCGGCGCGGACAGGCCGATGCGCCGGGCGATCGCGGTCACCGCGAGCGATCCGGCGAGCAGTGCCATGAGTGCGGGAAGATCGTGCATGGTCGCTCCGTGTTGGTGCGGAAGGCCGAACCGCGCGGTTACCGTCGGAACGACATTCTCGCCCGAACGCACCAAGAGGGAGCCTGTGATGTCCACCAGCTGCGCGCACCTGCGCGAAGCGGCCGAGCAAGCGCCGGAGCCGAGCCGGGCGGACGGCTGCGAGGACTGCCTGGCGGCGGGGGAGCACGCGTGGGCGCACCTGCGCATGTGCACGGAGTGCGGCCACATCGGCTGCTGCGACTCCAGCCCGCACAAGCACGCCACGGCCCACTACCACCAGACATCCCACCCGGTGGTCCGCTCCTTCGAGCCGGGCGAGTCCTGGACCTGGTGCTACGTCGACGAGAAGCTCCGCCCCTGACCGCTCCCGCGAAACCGCCCGTCACCCGGGCCCTGGTCAATTTCGTACGAAATTGACGCCGCCCCGGGTGATGCCGTCAGAGCTCGTCGGCGGCTTCTTCGATGGTCTCGCCGCGGGCGAGGCGGCTGTTGTGCCTGCTGTAGACGAAGTAGAGGACGAGGCCGAGGAGCATCCAGACGCCGAAGCGGATCCAGGTCCAGCCCTCCAGGTTCAGCATCAGGTACAGGCAGGCCGCCGCGGCCAGCACCGGGATCACCGGCACCCACGGCACCCGGAACGCCCGCGGCAGGTCCGGGCGGGTGCGGCGCAGCACCAGCACCCCGATCGACACCAGCACGAAGGCGCACAGCGTGCCGATGTTGGTCATCTCGGCGAGCACGTTGATCGGGGTCAGCGAGGCGATGATCGCCACCACGACACCGGTGATCACGGTGATCCGGTACGGCGTGCGGTACTTGCGGTGCACCTTGGCGAACCACACCGGCAGCAACCCGTCGCGGCTCATCGCGAAGCCGACCCTGGCCTGCCCCAGCATCAGGATGAGGATCACCGTGGTCAGCCCGGCGATGGCGCCCAGCGAGACCAGCCCGACCGCCCACGGCGCGCCGATCGCCTGGAACGCGGTGGCCATCGGGGCCGCGGTGTTGAGCTGGTCGTACTTGACGATGCCGGTCATCACCAGCGACACCAGCACGTACAGGACCGAGCAGACGGCCAGCGAGCCGAGGATGCCGATCGGCATGTCCCGCTGCGGCCTGCGGGTCTCCTCCGCACCGCTGGCGACGATGTCGAAGCCGATGTAGGCGAAGAACACCAGCGCGGCACCGGCCACCAGGCCGCTGAGTCCGAACGAACCGGTCTGCCCGAAGATCGCGTTGATCAGCGGCTGCTCCAGCGGTGCGGCGACGGCCCCGGGCTCCGGCGGCTGGTGCGGCGGGATGAACGGGGTCCAGTTGGCGGCCTTGACGAAGAACGCGCCGAAGATGATGAAGAACAGCACCACCACGAGCTTGATGGCCACCACGACGTTGGTGACCGCGGCGCTGAGCCGGATGCCGATCACCAGCACGACGGTCAGCAGCAGGGCGATGATCGCGGCGGGCAGGTTGGCCACGCCGCCGGCGCCGGGTGCGGCGGTCAGCGCCTCGGGCAGCGCCAGGCCCATCGCGCTGAGCGCTTCGACGAAGTACTGCGACCAGCCGACCGACACCGTGGAAGCGCCGATGATGAACTCCAGCATCAGGTCCCAGCCGATGAGCCAGGCGAAGAACTCGCCCAGCGAGGCGTAGGAGAAGGTGTAGGCGGAGCCGGCGACGGGCACCACCGAGGCGAACTCGGCGTAGCACAGCGCGGCCAGCCCGCAGGCGATGCCGGAGATGACGAACGAGATCGAGATGCCCGGCCCCGCGTCGGTGGCCGCGGCGACCCCGGTGAGCACGAAGATGCCGGTCCCGATGATCGCCCCGATGCCGATGCCCAGCAGGTCCACGGCGCGCAGCACGCGCCGGAGCCGGAATTCCGGGGCTTCCGCATCGTTGATGGACTGCTCGACCGACTTGACACGCATGATGGACATGGGTGGCCTCCTCACCCCAGCCCCGGCAGGTCGGGTTGGCCCGCACGCTCAGAGCCTGCTTGTGGTCGTTTTGCGTGGCGGTGCGGGTGGCGGAACCTGAGTGCTTCCCTGGACTGCGGGTGCCCCTCCTGATGTATGACCAGATACACGGCGGAGGGGCCGTCCTCGCCAGGAAAGCACTCAGAACCCGCAGCGGTGCAAGCTGCGTACGTACTCAAAGCGGCTGACGCCGCTTGTAAGGCGCGGACGGCTACGCCGACAGTGCCCTCAGTACTGAATTGTGACCCCGTTCACCTCTTCTCGCGGGCTGCGACCAGCGCCGCGGCGGCGGATCGTGCGGTGCGTGCGGAGTCGGCCCGGCCGTTCACGGCGGCGGTGCTGATCGCGCCCTCGACCAGGATGAGCAGCTGCTCGGCGAGCTCATCCGGATCGGCCGCGTCGAGCCGCCCGGTGAGTTCGCGCAGGTAGTCGCGCAGGGCCCGCTTGTGCTCGCGGGCGATTTCGGCCACCGCGGGAGCCACGCCGCCGAGTTCGCCGAAGGAGTTGAGGAACGCGCAGCCGCGGAAGCCCGGTTCGCCGAACCACTGGTGCAGCCAGTCGAAGACCGCGAGCACGGACTGCTCGCCGCTGCGCTCGACGTGCGCGGCCAGCGCGGCCAGCCAGCGCCCGTCGCGGCGGCGCAGGTAGGCCTCGACCAGCTCGTCCTTGGAGGCGAAGCACTGGTAGAAGCGCTTGAGCGAGACGCCGGAGGCGGTGCGCAGCTCGGCCATGCCCACGGCCTGGATGCCGCGCTCGTAGAACAGGGCTTCGGCGGTGTCCAGCAGCTTGTCCGCGGCCTCGTTGCGGTCCATGTGGTGATCTTCCGGGGTGGTGCGGAGAACGGTCGTTCTCTACACTACCCGGAGAACGACCGTTCTCCACGAGGAGGCCTGCCATGACCCGCCCGCCCTTCCCGCCGTTCGACGAGCGCACCGCCGCGCAGAAGGTTCAAGCCGCGGAGGACGCCTGGAACACCCGGGATCCCGAGCGCGTCGCCGCGGCGTACACAGCGGACTCGGTGTGGCGCAACCGCGACCGGTTCGTCACCGGGCGCGCGGAGATCGTCGAGTTCCTGCGGCAGAAGTGGGCGCGCGAGCAGGACTACGCGCTGCGCAAGGAGCTCTGGAGCTTCCGGGAGAACCGCATCGCGGTGCGCTTCCAGTACGAGAGCCGCGACGAGGCCGGGCAGTGGTGGCGCAGCTACGGCAACGAGCTGTGGGAGTTCACCGCGGAGGGCCTGATGAGCCGCCGCGAGGCCAGCATCAACGACGTGCCGATCACCGCCGCCGAACGCCGGATCTTCGGCCCCCGCCCGGAATCCGAGCGCGGGCAGCCGATCCCGATCCGCTGACCGGTGCGTGCGGCACCGCCCGGTACCGCACGCACCGGGGGGTCAGGCGATCCGGACGCCGCGCGACAACTTGTGCACGGGGGTGCGGAGGCGGCGCGCGCTCAGCGTCAGCGCACCGGCACCCACCAGCACGTTGAACCCGAGCCCGTAGGGCCACACGGCCGGGCTCGACGTCGGGGTTTCGGGGTCGTAGGTCTCGATGTCCGTGCGCATGGCGCGCGCCATGACACCGATGCTGGCCAGCGGGTCCGCGTCGACCACCGGCTCGTCCTTGCCGGTGTAGGGGTTGAACTGCATCGGCGGGGCCGGGGCCGCGTCGCCCAGGATGACGAACGGGTTCGGCGCCAGCAGCCACCACACGAGGTCCGGCTGCGCCATGGTTCTGGTGTAGGTCTGCCCCTCGACCGTGAAGTGCTTCTCCTGCATGGTCATCGGGAGCGACAGGAGGAAGGTGATCATCGTGCCCACGGTCAGCGCGAACACCAGCAGGTAGGCCATCAGCGTCGAGGTGATCCCACGCGCGAACAGCGCCGACAGGCCTTGCGCCATCGCGCAGATCACGCCGATCAGCACCGCGACGACCGCGATCACCGCCAGGGCGCGCAGCGGACCGACACCGCCCTCCAGGACCGCCCACGCCACGAACGGCAGGGTCAGCGCCAGGAAGACCAGCCCGGTGATCCAGGACGCCGCGAACTTGCCGAGCGTGATCTCCCACGCCGTCAGCGGCGTCACCTGCACCGTGGCGAGGGTGCCGCGCTCCCGGTCGCCGTTGATGGACTGCGCCGCCAGCGCCGGGGACACCAGCAGCGCCAGCCCGAGCACGAACAGCATGAGGCTGCCGAACAGCGGCAGGCCGATGTTGTCCATGCCGATGTCGGAGGTCGCGCGCGCGACGCCCAGTCCGTACCGCAGCAGCCCGGTGAAGGCCGCGATGACGGCGACCCACGCGATCAGCAGCCAGCGCCACCGGCCGGTGCGCAACCGCACCCGGAACTCCTGCGCGGCCACGATCTTGATCCCGCTGAGGGTCATCGGCGGTCCCGCCTCTCCGCGTTTTTCAGTGGTGGTTGCGTTTGGCGTTGCTCTGCCGTTTTGGCGGTTTCTCGTGGCTGGGTTGCATCACGGTCCCCTGAGGTGCGGTTGGGCGTCATCGGCGCTCCTCGGTGTAGGCCAGGTAGGCGGACTCCAGGTGGTTGCCGACCGGGGCGAAGCTCGACACCCGCACGCCGTCGGCGATCAGCTGGGCGAGCAGCTCCGCCGCGGCCTGCTCGGACTCGACCTGCAGGTCGACGCCCGCGGAGTGCGCGGAGTGCTCGATCTCGCGCTGCGCCAGCGCGGCGGGCAGATCACCGGCGACCGCCCGCACCCGCCAGGTGGCGCGGTGGTCGAGCTCGTCCATCCGGTGCTGCCCGGCGGTCTGCCCGCCGTTGATGAACACGACCCGGTCGGCGATCTCGGACAGCTCGCTCAGGATGTGGCTGGACACCAGCACCGCGGTGCCCTCGCCGGCCTGCGCGCGCAGCAGATCGCGCAGCTCCACGCGGGAGCGCGGGTCCAGCCCGGAAGCCGGTTCGTCGAGCAGCAGCACCGACGGCCGGTGCACCAGCGCGCGAGCCAGCGCGAGGCGCTGCTTCTGGCCTCGTGAGAGCACGTGCACCGGCTGGTCGGCGAATCCCGCGAGGCGAACCAGGGCGAGCAGCTCGGCGACCCGGGCGCGGGCGTCGGCGGCGGGCATCCGGTAGGCGGCGGCGAAGAAGGCCAGGTACTCGCGGGTGGTCAGCTGGTCGTAGACGCCGAAGGTGTCGGGCATCCAGCCGAGCTGGCGGCGCACCGCGAGCGGATCGGCGACCGGGTCGGAACCCGCCACCCGCAGCTCGCCGGAATCCGGTGCCAGCAGCGTGGCCAGCATCAGCAGCAACGTCGTCTTGCCCGCGCCGTTCGGCCCGACGAGGGCGGTGACCTCGCCGTAGGGGACGTCGAGATCGATTCCGCGCACGGCCTCCACCGCGCCGAACCGGCGTCGCACATCCCTGGCCAGGACGGCATGGTCCTGCGTAGGCATCGTGTGGCACTCCTGATCGTTGATCTTGCGTCGTAGGACGCACCGGAGTGCGATCAGGTTGCGCGCCGAGTCGCCGATATCCGCGAGAAAGCGCTTTGCGGCCAGGTGGCGGGCGCGGTTGGCCCATCCGGGCGGTCAGGACTTGGTGCTCGGCTGGTCTGCTTTGCTCAGCGAGTTGAGCGCGTCGAGGGCCGAGGTCTTGGTCTCCTGGTCCACCGAGGTTCCTTCCGGGGCCGGTTGCAAGACCGTCTCCGACGGTGCGGCGACCGGTTCGAGGTCCGGGCGGGTGCGCTCGCGCGGGCGCTGCGGGACCGGCATCCGCGGGCGGGACTGCGGCGGCGGGACCGGTGCGCGCGGCGGCTGGCTCGCGCTGATGTAGAGCCCTTCCAGCACCAGCACGATGATGCCGATCATCAGGGCGCCGATGGCCAGCCACAGGCCGGTCGGTTCGCCGCCGGACCACCAGAGCGCGCCTGCCGCGCCGCAGCCGGCACCGGCCGCGATGGCCAGCAGGTGGAACAACAGGTGGACGGCGTAACCCCTCACGACCCGATTACCTCCCCGTGCATCGATCGCGGTCCGCCGCCGGTGCGAACCGCGCTCGTCGGAATTGGGCGGCTGGTGCCGAACACGCACCCCGCTGCTGCTCGGTTGCCCGGTCGAGGGCCAGGTCACACCGCTCGAACGCGGTCGGAACTCCCGATATCCGATGGTAGCGCCCGATCCGCGCGATCCGCCCGATCAAGGACTCCGCATCCGATATCACCTGTTCGGGCGACCGGGGCGGACGTGCCCAGCGGCCCCGACCAGCCCGTCCTACGGTGAATCCAAAGGGCCCCCGTTCACCCGCATCGGTGCGGTGCCGGTCGGCGCGTCTTGCCAGCCGCCGAAACACGAGGTGGCCCGGTCTTACGCATACGGGGGGTGGGTGCCGGTGATCAACTCGCTGGCTGGATTCGCGTTGGCCGCATCGATCGGGCTGGGTGCGCTCCTCGGCTCGCCGCTGCTGATGTCCTGGGTCGAGCACCGGATGCTCGGCAGGCGCGCGCCCGCCGCGGGCAGGCACCGCCGCCAGGCCGTCCGGCCCAACCTGCTGGTCGTCCGGTGGCGCTACGCGATCCCGGTGCCGCGCCGGGTTCCGGCGGGCGGGCCCGGTGCCATGCGCAAGCCCGGCCCGAGACGCTCCTTCGACCGGCCTACACCGGTGCCATGCCGGGCGAAGCAACACAGCTGACCAGGGTTTCGACCGTCGCGGCGGCCTGCGCCCGGTACCAGACCCCGCCGGGGACCACCAGCTGCGGCGACTGCCCGGCGCCCGCGCCCAGCACGCGCTGCTCGGGCTCGGCCGGTTCCGGCCCGTCGCCGCCCAGCAGGAGGACCAGCGGGCCGCCCCGGTGCCACAGCCACAGCACGTCGGAGTCCACCGACCGCCATTCCGAGCGCTGGGCGGGCGGCAGCAGGAAGTAGCCGGCCGTGGCCACCGGCCGCGATCCGCCCTGCGGGCTGGTCCAGGTGCGCCGGTGCCAGCCGCCCGACGGGTGCGGCAGCAGGTCGAACTCCTCGGCGGTCCGGTTGCGGGTCTCCAGCGAGACGAAGTCACCCGCCTGATCGCGCCGCGCGTAGCGGACGCCGATCACCGCGCTGCGCTCCAGCGGGCCGTAGACGTGCGGGAACAGCTGGTCGGGGGAGAAGCTGTACGGCGGCGAGGGGTGGGCGGGCTCCCAGCGCACGGGTGCGGAGAGCTTCGCCGGATCGAGCTCCAGCGCGATCATCGGCTCGGTGGCCGGGCGGAACACGGTGTTGGCGACGGCGAGTGCGGTGCGCACGTCCTGCGAGCAGTGCACGAAGCCGTCCGTCTGGAGGCTGGCGACCCGGATCGGCGAGTCGCGGTCGGCGTGGAAGGCGCTCAGCGGCAGCAGATGCAGCAGCGTCGAAGTCACCCCGACAGTTTCCCGCTTCCGCCCAGGATGGCGCGCCGGTGTCCGGGCTCGTTCGGCGCGAGCCCCATAAGATCGGGACATGGCGATTCGGGTTGCGGTGCTGGACGACTACCAGGACGTCGCGCGGGACTGCGCGGACTGGGGTTCGCTGCCCGCGCAGGTCGAGTTCTTCCACGAGCACATCGCCGACCAGGCGGAGCTGGTGCGCAGGCTGGAGCCCTTCGAGGTGGTCGCGGCGATGCGCGAGCGCACCGCGTTCCCGCGCGAGGTGCTCGCGGCGCTGCCGAACCTGAAGCTGCTGGTGACCACCGGCATGCGCAACGCGTCGATCGACATGGCCGCGGCGCGCGAGCTGGGCGTCGTCGTCTCCGGCACCGGGGGAGCGGGCGCGGAGCGCGCGTGGGCGCCGACTGCCGAGCTGACCTGGGGGCTGATCTTCGCGCTGCTGCGCAAGATCCCGGAGGAGGACCGGTCGATCCGGGAGGGCGGCTGGCAGCGCGGCGTCGGCCTGGAGGTCGTGGGGCGGACGCTGGGCGTGCTCGGGCTGGGGCGGCTGGGCTCGCAGGTCGCCGCCGTCGGGCGGGCGTTTGGCATGGACGTGATCGCCTGGAGCCAGAACCTCACCGACGAGGCCGCGGCGGCGGCCGGTGCGCGGCGGGTGGACGAGGACGAGCTGTTCGCCGCCTCCGACGTGCTGACCATCCACACCGTGCTCAGCCGCCGGACCCGCGGCCTGGTCGGCGCCGCCGAGCTGGCGCTGATGCGCCCGACCGCGTACCTGATCAACACCTCGCGCGGGCCGATCGTCGACGAGGCCGCGCTGCGAGCGGCGCTGCACGAGGGGCGGCTCGCCGGTGCGGGCATCGACGTCTTCGCCCAGGAGCCCCTCCCTGCGGACGACCCGTGGCGCACCACGCCGCGCACGGTGCTCACCCCGCACCTGGGCTACGTCACCGAAGACACCTACCGGGCCTTCTACACCGACACCGTCGAAGACATCGCGGCCCACCTGCGCGGCACCCCGATCCGCGTCCTCAACGCCGGTGAAGGGCACCTTTAGGCAAGTAAATTGCTAAAAGGTGCCCTTCACCGGGCTGTCGCCGATCGTGCGAATCGGGCACTGATACGGCTTCCGTCTGGATGACGACTCGGCCTTGACGGCTGGAGAGACGCAGATCACAGTCATACCAACCAGTCGGTCTGATCTTCGTCTCCAGCCCAGCCGAGGGGAGCCCGCCCATGACTGCCGGTGCACCAGCCGAACGAACCCCGGGAACGCCGAAGAAGCTGCTGATCGCGGCGCTGATCGCCAGTTCGATCGAGTGGTACGACTTCTTCATCTACGCCACGGCCGCGGCGCTGGTCTTCGGCCACCTGTTCTTCCCGGGCGCGAGCCCGCTGATCGGCGTGCTGCTGTCGTTCGCCACCTTCTGGGCCGGGTTCATCGCCCGGCCGATCGGCGGGCTGGTCTTCGGCCACCTCGGCGACAAGGCCGGCCGCAAGCCGGCGGTGGTGACCTGCCTGGTCATGATGGGTGCGGCGACCTTCCTGATCGGGGTGCTGCCCGGTGCGGCGACGATCGGCGTGGCCGCGCCGGTCCTGCTGGTGGTGCTGCGGTTCCTGCAGGGCATCGCTGTCGGCGGGCAGTGGGGCGGGATCGTGCTGCTGCTGACCGAGAACGCCGACGGCGGGCGGCGGGGCATGGCGGGCACCTTCGGCCAGATGGGCGTCCCGCTGGGCGTCATCCTCGGCAACGTGGTGTTCCTGGTGGTCGGCGCCGCGCTGAGCCCGGAGGCGTTCCTGGCGTGGGGCTGGCGGATCCCGTTCCTGGCGAGCGCGGTGCTGGCTCCGGTGGTGCTGTTCATCCAGCTGAAGATCGAGGACACCCCGGTGTTCCGCGACCTGCGGGAGCGCAAGGAGAAGCGGGACGAGCAGGTCGTGCGGGCACCGCTGGTGGAGGTCCTGCGGACCCGCAAGCGGACCGTGCTGCTCGGCGCCGGTCTGCTGTTCGCCACCAACTCGATCTTCTACATCAGCATCTCGGGGCTGCTGGACTACGGAACGCGCGAGCTGGGCATGCCGCGCCAGACGCTGCTCGCGATCTCCCTGGTGTCCTCGCTGGTCGGCGTCTTCGTGATCTTCCTCAGCGGTGCGCTGTCGGACCGCTGGGGCCGCCGCCCGCTGATCCTGGCCGGTGCCGGGCTGCTCGCGGTGTGGGCGTTCCCGTTCTTCTGGCTGGTGGACACCGCGACCGTGCTCGGCGTGGCGGTCGCGGCCGCGGTGGGCAGCATCGGGTCGAGCCTGACCTACGGCCCGCTGGCGGCCTACCTCAGCGAGCTGTTCGAGCCCCGCGTGCGCTACTCCGGCGCGTCCCTGGCCTACCAGCTGGCGGCGATCCTGGTCAGCGGCGGAACGCCGTTCATCATGACGGCGCTGCTGGCGGCGACGGGCAGCTCGGCATCGGTCTCGGCGTACCTGCTCCTGATGGGCCTGTGCACCCTGGCCTCGGCCCTCCTGCTCCGCGAGACCCGCCCGGAACCCCACTTCCGAGCAACCGCCACCAAACCCTGACCCCAGCACCGATCGAGTGAAGGAAGACGAGGTGAAGGGCACCTTTCACCAAGTTACTTGGCGGAAGGTGCCCTTCACCTTTCACTTGACGGTGCGGTCAGACGTCGGTGGCGAGCTGCTTGACCTGCTCGATGAGCTTGGCGCGGGTCTCGGAGTCGCCGGCGAGCGGGGTGACGTTGAGGGTCGTCACGCCCGATTCCTTCATGGCCGCCAGCCGCTCCTTGACGTGGCTCTCCGGGCCGATCAGGGAGGTCTTCTCCAGCAGGTCGCGCGGGACCGCCGCGGCGGCCTCCTCCTTGCGGCCGCTGAGGTAGAGGTCCTGGATCAGCTCCGCCTCGGCCTCGTAGCCGTAGCGGCGGGCGAGGTTGTTGTAGAAGTTCTTGCCCTTCGCGCCCATCCCGCCGACGTAGAGCGCCACGTGCGGGCGGACGAAGTCGAGCAGGTCCTCCAGGCCCTCGCCGATGGCCAGCGGTGCCTGGGCGACCACGTCCAGCGGCGGCAGCGACGCGTCGCGCTTGGCCTTGCCCGCCGCCAGCGGCTCGCCCCAGACCTCGCCGGCGCGCTCCGGCAGGTAGAAGATCGGCTCCCACGCCTCGGCGATCTCGGCGACCAGCTCGACGTTCTTCGGGCCGATGGCGGCGATCATGATCGGGATCCGCTCGCGCACCGGGTGGTTGATCAGCTTCAGCGGCTTGCCCAGCCCGGTGCCCTGCTCGGCGGGCAGCGGGATGGCGTAGTGCTTGCCGCTGTGCTCGACCTTCTCCCGCCGCCACACCTGGCGGCAGATGTCGACGATCTCGCGGGTGCGGCCCAGCGGTGCGTGGTAGGGCACGCCGTGGAAGCCCTCGATGACCTGCGGTCCGGATGCGCCGATGCCCAGCGTGAAGCGGCCGTCGGAGACGTAGTCCATGCCCGCGGCGGTCATCGCGGTCAGGGTGGGCGTGCGGGTGTAGATCTGCAGGATGCCGGAGGCGATCTCCAGGCGTTCGGTGCGGGCGGCGATGAAGCCCATCTGGCTGACCGCGTCGAACGAGTACGCCTCCGGGACGTAGACGATGTCCAGCCCGGCCTTCTCGTAGGTGGCCAGGTCGTCGACGGTTTCCTTGAAGCCCCCGCTGTAGTTCAGCGGCATCCCGATGCGCATCGGCCGTCCTTCCGGTTTGCGGCAGCGGCGCTGTCCAGCCGGGCACGCCGCCGAGGTCGTGCGGAGAGGTTACCGCCGAGTAGGGGGTGGCGTGAATCGCCTCGCCCGGCCGTGGATGTGACCGAAATCTCAGGAAAAGGTCGGTCTGGCCGGTTTTCCGGACGCTCGGGCCCCGACAATGGGAGCATGTCGCCCCACTACCGCATCGAAGCGCCGAACAGGCCGCGCGGTGCGCGGGTGGGCCGGGCATGAAGCTCGCCCTGCTGGACATCGGATCCACTGCTGCGCGCCTGGAGATCGTCGACCTCGGCCGGTCCCGGATGCCGCGAGCGGACTGGAGCGTCAAGGCCCGCACCCGCCTCGCCGAGCGCACCGGAGTCGACGGCGTCGTCGACGAGCGCGGCGTGGAGCTGGCGGTGCGCGCGGTGCAGCACTGCGTGCGCGCTGCCGCCGACCAGCGGCCGGACACGCTGGTCGCGTTCGGCACGTCCGCGGTGCGCGACGCGGCGAACGGCGCGCGGCTGCGCGAGGAGCTCAGCGAGGCCGCCGGAGTGCGGATCGGCGTGCTCAGCCCGCGCGACGAAGCCGCCGTCACCTACCACGCGGCCCGGCGCTGGCACGCGCGCTGCGGGCAGCCGATGACCACTGTGGACATCGGCGGCGGCACCATCGACGTGGCCACCGGGCTGGACCTGGAGCCCGCCGACGTGGTGTCGCTGCCCATCGGTGCGGTGCGGCTGACCAGGCAGTACCTGCCGGACGATCCGCCGCACCCGCAGCAGGTCGACGAGCTGGTCGAGGCCGTGCGGCGCACCATCTCGCGCTCGCTGAGCCGCTTCGCCGAGGCCGATCTGGGACACCCGGTGGCGCTGTCGAAGGTGCTGCGGCAGCTGGCGGTGCTCACCGAGAGCACGCCGGACCGCCTCGCCCGTCACCCCGACCGCCTCTCGCGCGCCAAGCTGCGCCCGTGGATCCCGCGGCTGGCCGAGCTCGACCAGGCCCAGCGCGCGGCGCTGCCCGGCGTTTCGCGCAGCCGCGCCCGGCGGATCCTGGCCGGTGCGATCGTGGCGGAGCTCATCCTGCGCACCATCGGCGTGGACGAGCTGGAGATCTGCCCGTGGGGCCTGCGGGAAGGCCTGGTCTTCCGGTTCGCCGAGGCGCACGGCGAGGCCGACGGCGACGTCCGCGAGCTGATGACGACCCTGTTCCGCTGACGCCGAAGCGGCGCGCGACCCCCGGATGCCGGTAGCGTCGGGATCGTTCACGATCGAGACGCCGGAGGGAGTTCCAGTTGCCCTTTCGCATCGCGGAACCGCCGGCGGCGAGCGCGTGGCGCTCCGGTCGCGGTGAACCCGCGGCGAGCGGTGGACGTGCTCGACAGCAGGGTGAGCGGCCCGCACCGCTCGCGGACGAATCGTAGGGGGACCTGACGTGGCAGTTCTGCTGCAGCTCCTGATCACCATGGTGGCGGTGTGGATCACCACCGCGCTGCCGGGCATCGACCTGTCCGGGGAGGACACCACCGCCAAGGTGCTCACCCTGCTCGCGGTGTCGGTGATCTTCGGCATGATCAACCTGGTGCTCAAGCCCATCGCGAAGACGCTGGGCTGCCTGCTCTACCTGATCACCCTCGGGCTGTTCGGCCTGGTGGTCAACGCGCTGCTGTTCTGGTTGACCAGCTACCTGGCCGGCCGGCTGGGCCTGCCCTTCCACGTGGACGGCTTCTGGCCGGCGTTCTGGGGCGCGCTGATCGTCACGATCGTCAGCAGCGCGCTGGCGGGGATCGTCCGCCGCGCCCAGCTCCAGGACGACTACCGCCGCTGACCCCGCGGAATTGTCCGGTCCACTGTGGATCGCGCGGCGCGGCGCTGGATTCGGAACTGGTGTCGACCAGGAGGAGGACGACGTGGAACTGCTGCTGCTGTCCAGTTCGGTGAAGCACGGCACCGGTTTTCTCGAGCACGCCGCGTCCGCGGTGACCGAGCTGCTGACCGGCCGGGACCGGCTGCTGTTCGTGCCGTTCGCCAAGCGCGACCACGACGGCTACACCGACACCGTGCAGAAGGCGCTCGCGCCGCACGGCATCACCGTCGACGGCATCCACCGGTCGGCCGATCCGGTCGCCGCGGTCCGGGACGCGCAGGCGGTGTTCATCGGCGGTGGCAACACGTTCCGGCTGCTCGCCGCGCTGCACCGGCTCGGCCTGGTCACCGCGCTGCGCGAGGCGGTGCGCGGTGGCACGCCGTACATGGGCGCCAGCGCCGGCACCAACATGGCCTGCCCGACCCTGCGCACCAGCAACGACATGCCCATCGTGCAGCCGCCGTCGTTCGAGGCGATCGGGCTGGTGCCGTTCCAGATCAACCCGCACTACGTGGACCCGGATCCGGGCAGCACGCACATGGGCGAGACCCGGGAGCAGCGGATCGCGGAGTTCCTGGAGGACAACGACGTGCCGGTGCTGGGCGTTCGCGAGGGCTCCTGGCTGCGCGTGCGCGGCGATCGGGCCGAGCTCGGTGGCACCACTGGTGCGCGCTTGTTCAGCCGCGGCGCCGATCCCCGAGAGCTCGCACCGGGAGCGGACCTCACATCGCTGCTGAACACCGAGCCGCACTTTGACTCCTGAGGCCCGGATCTCCCAGCGCCGCAGCCGGATTCGCGTAGCCGTTCGATCACCCTGTGCTATGGTGCGGACATCCTGCCGAGGGGCGCTGGAGCGGGACGCCGCCGATCGGCGCTCCGCCCTGGGCCAAGTGGTGGAATCCCGCTGACTGCGGCGCGGGCACCATGCGGGAGCACACTGGGTCGGTTCGACGGTTGCGGAGCACTGTGGCGCGGACGAGCAGTTCCGGGAGCGAGTACAAGACGATCCGGGCCCGCCTGACGCGCGTCGGCTTGGTGCCCAGCGTGATCCTGCTGGTCCTGTGGCTCGGGTTCTCCTCGTTGACGATCTACGACGGCTTCTACGCCGTGATGGTCGCCCGCGGGGTCCAGGAGGCCTCGCTCCCGGCGGGCCGGAGCCTGGTCGAGCTGCAGGCGGAGCGCCGCATGGCGCTGGAGCGCTTCAGCCGTCCGGACCTCGATCCGGGCGCCATGGCCGCTCAGCGCGCCCGGACCGATGACGCGCTCGCGCGGACCCGGCCGAACTTCGACGGGCTGATCGCCGATTCACCGCAGGCGATCGCCGGGCAGGTCCGGACGCTGGACGGGTTGCTGGCCGAGCTCCCGGACCGGCGGGCCGGGATGGACTCCGGCGCGATCTCGCGGCAGGAGACCTTCGACTACTACAACCGGCTGCTGGACGCCTGGGCCGACCTGTTCGACACCCAGGCGCGGATCGTGCCGGACCTGGAGGCCAGCCACGCCGGGCTGGCGGGCAGCGAGGTGGTCCGGGCGGCCGATCAGATGTCGCAGGCCGCGTCCCTGGGCAGCGCCGCGCTGGCCGGCGGCGGGTTCGGCGACATCGATCACGTGACGTTCGCGCACCTGGTCGGCTCCTACCACGCCAGGATCGACACGAACCTCCCCGTGATGGAGCCGAACGGCGCCGCCCTCCTGCGGCAGCTCACCACGAGCGAGGCCTGGCGCAAGCTGGTCGCCTTCGAGAACGAGCTGATCGAGCGCCCGCCCCGGCCGGGCGTCCGCTCGGTGGATCCGGTGGAGTGGGGTCAGGTCACCGCGGAGGTCTCGGAGAAGCTGATCGAGGTCGCCCAGCAGCAGGCCCGCGAAGGCGTCGAGCTCGGCCTGGACAACGGCAACAGACGGCTCCTGGAAGTGCTGGCGATCAGCCTGGTGGGGCTGTTGGTAGTGCTGGTCGGCATCGTGCTGGCCGCCCGCGTCGCCCGCGGCCTGGTGGACCGGACGCTGGTCTCCCGGTTGGCGAGCCTGCGCGACGACACGCTGCGGCTGGCCCACGACCGGCTGCCGGACATCATGTCCCGGTTGGAGCGCGGCGAGCAGGTCGACGTGGAGGCCGAGCTCGCACCGCTGGACTACGGCACCGACGAGATCGGCCAGGTCGCCGACGCGTTCAACACCGCGCACCACACGGCGGTGGCGGCCGCGGTGCAGGAGAACCACGCCAAGGCCGGGTTCAACAAGGTCTTCCTCGGCATCGCGCACCGCAACCAGGGCCTGGTGCACCGCCAGCTGAAGGTGCTCGACCGGATGGAGCGCAACGAGGAGCACCCGGAGCGGCTGGCCGGGCTGTTCGAGCTGGACCACCTCGCCACCCGCGCCCGCCGCAACGCCGAGAACCTGGTGGTGCTGGCCGGGGTGCAGGCGGGGCGGAAGTGGCGCAAGCCGGTGCGGCTGGCCGACGTGGTGCGCGCGGCGGTCGCCGAGACCGAGCACTTCGACCGCATCCAGGTGCACCGGGCGCCGGATCTCTCGGTGGTCGGCGCGGCGGTGGGCGACGTGATCCACCTGCTGGCCGAGCTGATGGACAACGCCACGTCGTTCTCCGCGCCGAACTCGCGGGTGCAGGTCTACTGCGGCGACACCACTCGCGGCGGGGTGCTGGTGCGGATCGAGGACGAGGGCCTGGGGATGCGCCCGGCCGAGCGCGACGAGGCCAACGTCCTGCTGGCCAGCAAGCCGAAGTTCGAGGACATCACGCTGCGCGGCGACTCCCGCCTCGGTCTGTTCGTGGTGGCCGTGCTCGCGTCCCGGCGCGGCATCAAGGTGGAGCTGCGCGAGGCGGCGGGGGAGGGCACGGTGGCCTACGTCCGGCTGCCCGCCAACATCGTGGCGCACGACCGGCTGTTCGAGGACCGGTCGGAGGAGCCGGACCTGCTGCGCCTGCCGACGTCGGCAGGCGCCGAGCGGCCGTCGAACGCCTCGGACGACCGGGTCCGGCCGAAGTGGAAGGGCCGGGACCGGCCCGGCGACTGACCGGGCCGTCCACAGTGGTCGGTCATGCGGGTGTCAGCGCGGTGATCGCCCGGCCGAGGGCGTCCTGTTCGCCGTCGGGCAGCCAGCGGGCGGCGTGCAGCATGTGCAGGGCGGTGCGCAGGCGCGTGCGGTCCTCGTCGGTGCCGAGATCGCCGAGCCGCGCGGGGAGCACGAGGGCCAGCGCCTTCAAGTCCCGGCGGGCGCAGAACTCCGCGATCAGGTCGTCGATCAGCTCGGTGGCGGGGTTGACCGGGCGCAGCCCCTCGGCGATGGCGAACCGGGTCCAGTCCGCGTACTGGCCGGGCGGGACGTCGCCGATGTGCCGGGCCGCCGCGGCGAAGTGCTCCTGCGCCCGGTCGGGCCGGTCGACGTCCCGGTAGGACCTCGCCAGGTTCAGGTGCAGGGAGGTGAAGAAACCGGCCACCCGCTCGTCGGCGACCCGCTCCGCGCGGGCCAGGCTCTCCTGGTTCCAGCGCAGCGCCTGCTCGGGAGACGGCTGGTGCCGGGCGAGGTAGTGGGCGGCGATGCTGGCCTCGTAGTCGTCGGCGGCGAGTTCCCAGGCCTGCTGGAAGTGCTCGCGAGCGTCGTCGTCCCGGCCTTCGGCCTCGGCCTGCATGCCCTGCGAGCACAGCCGGATGACGGGATTCTCGGGATTCACGGTCGGGTTCCTCTCTTCGGGCGTTCAGCGCACGGGCATGACCAGGGTGGTGAAGCTGCCCTGGTCGGCGGAGCGGATCACCACCGGCCGGTCCGGTGCGGAGAGCTCCAGCAGGACGTCGGGCCCCACACCGGCTTCCAGCGCCGGTACGAGCACCGCCGGGTCGAAGGCGATGCGCAGCGGTGGCCCGGTGTGCACTGCGGGCCGCTCGGTGATGTTCCCGTCGCGGTCGGCGATCACCAGGTGGCCGTCGTCGGTGCGCAGGACGACCGGGCCGGGCGCGTGGAGCAGCGCCGCGCACAGGGCGCTCCGGTCGGTGATGACCCGGTTCTCCGGAGCGGGCAGTTCGTCCAGGATCAGCTTGTAGTCGGGGAAGGTCTCGTCGGAGGTCGGCAGGTCCCGCGACCGGCCGCCGGCGTGCAGCCGCGCGCCGCGATCGTCGACCTCGATGCCGACCTCGGCCAGCGGCAAGGCCCAGGACGCGGCGTCGGCCAATGCCGCGGCGTCGACCACGAGGCCGGTCGCGGCGCCGTCGGCGAACACCGGGCGCAGCGTCCGGACCGCCAGGCGGTAGCGGTCCGTGGCGACCAGCCGCACCTCCTCGTCGAGCTCGACGAGGATGCAGCCCAGCACCGGGAATTCCGCCCGCGCAGCGGCTCCGGCGACCGACGGCGACACCTGGCGCACGGCGCTGGCCAGCTCCGCTCCGCCGACCCGGACCAGCGTCCTGCGCGCACCGCCCGGCAGCGAGCGCAGGATCTCCCCGATCTCGGCCTGCGCGGCCGCCGCCAGGTCTCGCGCCCGCTGGGCGTGGGCGGTCAGCGCGGCACGGGCCTGCTCGGCCGTCCCGTCGAGCACCGCGCCGACCTCGGGCAACGGCACTCCCGCCGCCCGCAACCGGCGCAGCAGCACGGCGCGCGAGAGCTGGCCGGGGGAGTAGTAGCGGTACCCGGTCGTCGCGTCGACGTGCGCGGGGAGCAGCACGTCGCAGTCGTCGTAGAACCGCAGCGCGCTCGGCGTCAGCCCGGCCTGCCGCGCGAAGGCACCGATGTTCAGCAGCTCGTCGTCCATGAGGGCGATTGTCGGCCTTCAAGCGACTTGAGGGTCAAATCGCTGACCTGACCGGGTCAGGTCCGGCGAGGCCTCGGAGGGCAGGCGCAACTCGAGGCCACCCGCGGGGTCGTTCGTGACATCCGCGGACTCAGCACCTGAACGAGAGGTGTTCGGTCGGCGGCGATGCCCGGTCTGGCTGAACGCAGGAATCTGGTCCACAATGGACAATCGGCGAGGGTGGCGGTCCGGGAACGTCGGGGGCTCCTGCTCCGCGAACCTGCCGTCGCGGAAGCCGGCGGATGATCCGATCGGCTGCGAGTCGAGGGCGTGGTGCGCCCTATGCTGATCGGTATCCGATGCCGTTCTTCCGCCCACGAAGAGGAAGCACTCACATGGCACAGCACGTTCCGGTTTGCGCAGAGGCGGTGCAGCGCCAGATCCCGAAGCACGGGCTCGGCGAGAAGGAGATGCTCCGAGCGTGGCTGGAGTTCGGCCGCAAGACCGTCCTGGGCAAGACGTCCGGTCTCTCCGACGACGACGCCCGGCACAACCCGACGCGGTCGAACACCTCGCTGGCGGGCATCGTCAAGCACCTGACCACCGTGGAGCAGCACTGGTTCCAGGTCGTGCTGGGCGGCCGGGAGATCGCGATGCCGTTCGACCGGCAGAACCCGGACGGCGACTGGATCGTGGCCGACGGCGAGACCCTGACCAGTCTGCTGGACCGCTACCGCGAGGCCTGCCGGGAGAGCGACCGCATCATCGACGAGCTGGACCTGGACAGCACCGGAGCGCAGACCGACGACGACTACACGCTGCGCTGGGCGCTCTGCCACGTCGCGCTGGACACCGCCCGCCACGCTGGCCACGCGGACATCCTCCGCGAGCAGTGGGACGGCGCCCGCGGCTGGTGAACCGGGGGCGTCAGCGCGGCTTCTTGGCCGCCGGCGCGGAGGTGGCGCGGTCGCGGTCGAGGTGGTCGTCGAGGTGTTCCAGGAGGCGGCGGAGTTCGCCGACGACGCGTTCGTAGTCGGCCGGGCTGTAGTCCGGGAGGAGCCGTGCTTCGTTGGCGAGGTGGAGGCGGAAGATCCGGTCGACGACCTCGGTCCCGTGCGCGGTGAGCCGGACGCGGACCGAGCGGCGGTCGTCGGTGTCGCGGATGCGCTCGACCAGGCCCTTGGACTCCATCCGGTCGATGCGGTTGGTGACCGTGCTCGAGGTGATCATCGCCGCGTCGAGCAGCGCGCCGGGGGTGAGTTCGTACGGCGGCCCGGAGCGCCGGAGCGTGGTGAGCACGTCGAACTCCCACACCTCGAAGCCGTGCTCGGCGTAGAACGCCTTCAGCGCGCGGTCGAGGATGCGGGACAGCCGCTGGACCCGGCCCACGATCGCCACCGGCCACAGGTCGTCGGCCAGTTCCGGCGCTTCGTCGCGCCACAGGTCCATGATCACGTCGACGCTGTCGCTCATCCCCGCTCCTTACCTCGACGCCGAGATTACCCCGTCCCGCGCGCGGGACGGGGTGCCCTCGGTGCGTGCTCACCAGGACTGCCGGTCCCGGTCGTCAGCTGCCTCGCTTGATCCGCGCCGCCAGCTCGGACAGCAGGTCGGTGAGCAGGGTTCGGGTGAACTCGTCGGTCACGGTGCCGTCGCCGTCGAACCTCTCGTGCGCGCCGAACACGATCACCTCCGGCTTGGCCAGGACGTCGGCGCCGACGCTGGTGAGGATCTGGCGCAGGCCGAGCTGGGCCCGCACCGTGCCGAGCGCCCCGGGCGAGGCGCCCGCCACCGCGACCGGCTTTCCGCTCATCCCGGCCCCGGACGGCATCCGGCTCATCCAGTCGATCGCGTTCTTCAGCGCGGCGGGGATCGCCGCGTTGTGCTCCGGCGTCGCGATCAGCAGTCCGTCGGCCCGCAGGACTTGCTGGTGCAGCTCGTGCACGGCGTCCGGCAACGCGCCCTGCTCCAGATCCTGGTTGTACAGCGGCAGATCGCCGAGTCCGGGGTGCACGCGCACGGACATCGAGCCCGGTGCGAGATCGCGGGCCGCCCGCAGCAGTGCGGTGTTGTAGGAGTCGGCCCGCAGGCTGCCGGACAGCGCGAGGACGTGGTATTCGGGTGCGGGGGTGGTCATTTCGTGCTCCTGTTCATGGATTGGCCCGCGATGAGCGCGAGCAGTGCGACGGTGAATCCGACGAGTTGCCAAGGGGTGAGGGTCTGGCCGAGCAGGACGAAACCGGCCAGGGCCGCGACGAGCGGGTTCACAGTGGACAGCTGGGACACCGCGGTGGGGGCGAGTCGTTGCACGCCGCGGAACCACAGCGTGTAGGCGAGGGCGGTGCCGACGAGCCCGACGTAGACGAACCCGGCCACGTTCTGGGCGGTGATCGTCGCGGGCAGCCCTTCGGCCACGAGGGTCAGCGGCCAGAGGGCGAGGCCGCCGATGGTGAGCTGCCAGCCGGTCATGGTCAGCGGCGGAACCGGCGAGCCCCACTTCTTCCCGAGCACGATCCCCAGGCCCATGAGCGACGTCGCGGCCAGCATGGCGGCGACGCCGACCGGGTCCGGCACGGTGACGGCGGTGATCGTCATCAGCCCGATCCCCATCGCCGCCACGACGAAGGCGAGCAGGATCCGTCCCGGGGTGCGCGTCTTCAGCAGCAGCGCCGCCAGCGCGGCGACGATGAGCGGTTGCAGCGCCCCGAGCGCGGCGGCGAACCCGCCGGGCAGCCGGTAGGCGGCGAGGAACAGCAGCGGGAAGAACGCCCCGACGTTGAGGAGCGCGAGCACGCTGGCCTTCAGCCACCACGCCCCGCGCGGCAGCGTCCGGGTGAGGGCCAGGACGAGCAGCCCCGCTGGCAGGGCCCGCATCGCCCCGGCCAGCAGTGGCCGGTCCGGCGGGAGCAGCAAAGCCGTTGCCGCGTAGACGGTTCCGAAGCTCGCGGGAGCGATCGCGGTGAGTGCTGTGTCGCGCAGTGACGCCGGTGCCCGGAGGGGCGTCGGGGATGCGCTGGTGGTGATGGTGGCCATGTCGTCCGCCCTCGATTTCTCTCGATGCCGAGATAAAATCATCCGGAACTGTCGCTGTCAAGTATCTCGATGTCGAGGTTTTTGGCGACGGGCGGTGCGCGAACCGGCTCCCGGCGATCGCCTCCGCGGCGTTCGCGATCGCCGCGGTGCTGTCCGTCGTGCTCGTGCGGAGCACCCGCCGCTCGCCGTCCCTCGGCCGGGCCTGAAACGGCTGTCCCGCAACGGATCGAGGGTCGAACACGATCCTGCGACCGCGCGGCTGGTGCGCTGGAGGGATTCCGCCGCGGTGGCGATCTCGCCTACCGTTGAGGGCATGGACGATCGTGCTGCCGGGTGGGGCACGACCGCGCGGCGGGTGCTCCAGCTCGCCGCCGCCGTGCTCGCCCTGACCTCGTGCACGACCAGCCAGGTCGCCGCCCCACCGGAATCCCGCTGGGGCGAACCGGCGGTGGTCGCCGACGGACTCGGCGCGCCCTGGTCGATCGCGTTCCACGACGGCACCCCGTTGATCAGCGAGCGGGACACCGCCCGGATCGTCGAGCTGACCCCGACCGGGGACGCCCGCCCGATCGGCACGATCGCAGGAGTCGAGGGCACCGGCGAAGGCGGGCTCCTCGGAATCGCCGCGCGGGACGGGTACCTGTACGCGTACTTCACCGCAGGCGAGGAGAACCGGATCGAGCGCTACGCGCTCACCGGTGGCGCGGGGGCGCTGCGCCTCGGCGCACCGCAGGCGGTCCTCGGCGGGATTCCCGCCGCCGGCATCCACAACGGCGGCCGCATCGCGTTCGGCCCGGACGGGATGCTCTACGCCACCACCGGCGACGCCCAGGACCGCGGCAGCGCGCAGGACCTCGGCTCCCTGGCGGGCAAGATCCTCCGGATGACCCCGGACGGCGGTGTACCGCCGGACAACCCGTTCCCCGGCTCGCTCGTGCACAGCTACGGCCACCGCAACGCGCAGGGCATCGCGTGGTCGGCGAACGCGACGATGTACGCCACGGAATTCGGCCAGAACACCTGGGACGAGCTGAACATCGTCGAACCCGGTGGCAACTACGGCTGGCCCGAGGTGGAGGGCATCGCCCACCAGGACGGGTTCATCGACCCCGTCCAGCAGTGGGACCCGGCGGACGCCAGTCCGAGCGGCATGACGATCGCGGGGGACACCGCCTACGTCGCGAACCTGCGCGGCGAGCGGATCCGCGAGATCCCGCTGACCGCCCCGGCAACCTCGGTCGAGCACTTCACCGGCGAGTTCGGCCGACTCCGCGACGTCGTCCTCGCCCCGGACGGCGAGCTGTGGATCCTCACGAACAACACCGACGGCCGCGGCGACCCGCGCCCGGGCGACGACCACGTCCTGCGCACCGACCCCGACTGACCTGGCCGAATCACCTCGGACACCGCCGGTGCTGTGGGATCGTGATCGGGTGAACACGGGGCGCGCGGTGCTGCTGCTGACCTGCCTGGCCGTCGCAGGGCTCGGCGGATGGTTCGCGGTGGCGCGCTGGGACGACGCCAACAAGGTGGCCGCTTTCGCCTCGGCACTGGGCGCGGTCGCCGCGGTCGGAGTGGCCATCTGGGCCGCGCTGCGGACCTCCGCGCGGGGGCCGTCGGTGAGGGTGCGGCGCACCGGGCGCGCGGAAGCGCGGGGCGGTGGCTCGGCCAACAGCGGAGTGCGAGGCGGGGCAGCAGGTTCCGCGCGGGCCGAGAACACCGGTGACGCAGTGGCTGACGGAGGGGACGCCAACAGCGGTGCCAGACTCGACTGACCGCGTGCGCATCGAGGCCTCCCGCACCGGTGATGCCGCCGCGGGGCCTGGTGGGTACGCCAACACGGGTGTGCACATCGGCGACGTGTACCTGCTGCCCGCGAGCCCGGTGCGGAGCGGCTACCTGCACCAGGTCCGCCGCATCGCACCGCCGGAGCTGCTGGCGCGGGAGCGGGAGCTCGCCGAGCTGACCGCGTTCTGCCGGAGCACCTCCCCGGCGGGTGCCTACATGTGGTGGCGCGCGCCCGCGTGGGCGGGCAAGACGGCGCTGATGTCGTGGTTCGCGCTGCACCCACCGCCGAACGTGCGGGTCGTGTCGTTCTTCATCACGGCCCGGCTGGCCGGGCAGAGCGGCCGGGCGGCCTTCGTCGACAACGTCCTGGAACAGCTTCAGGCGCTCGTCGGTGGACCGGCGGTGGCCGTGACCGACGCTGCCCGCGCCACCCGTCTGCTCGGGCTGCTCGACACCGCGGCGCACGCCTGCCGGGCCGCGGGCGAGACGCTGGTGCTCCTGGTCGACGGGCTCGACGAGGACCAGAGCGCCGACGCGGTCGTCGGCGAGGACCGCAGCATCGCCGCACTGCTGCCCGTGGAGCCCCCGGCCGGGATGCGGGTCGTCGTTGCGGGACGACCGAACCCGCCGATCCCCGGCGACGTGCCCGCGCACCACCCGTTGCGCACGGCCGCCGTCCACCCGCTGACCACTTCGGCGGCCGCGCAGGTGGCGCGAACCGACATGGAACGCGAGCTCTCGCGCCTGCTGCGCGGCTCGCCCGCCGAACAAGACCTGCTCGGCCTGCTCGTCGCCGCGGGCGGCGGGCTGACCGGTGCCGATCTCGCGGAGCTCACCGGGCAGACCCGGCAGCAGGTCGACGACCAGCTGCGCACGGTCGCGAGCCGCAGCTTCACCCGGCGGGACAGCAGGTTCCGGCCGGGCGAGCTGCCGGACGTCTACCTGCTCGGCCACGAGGAGCTGCACGCCGGGGTCGTCGCCGCACTCGGCGACGAACGCCTCGCGACCCACCGGTCGCGGCTGCACGAGTGGGCCGACCGGTACCGCGACCGCCGCTGGCCGCGGGGCACGCCCGAATACCTGCTGCACGGCTACCACTCGATGCTGCTCGCCTCCGGCGACACCGCGCGGGCGATCGAACTGAGCACCGACCCCGATCGCCACCACCGCATGCTCGACGCCTCCGGCGGCGACGCGCACGCGATGGACGAGATCGAGCTGCTGCTCGACACGCTCGCGGACGCCGACCCGGTCGATCTGCCCGCCACCGCGAGGCTGGCCGTGCACCGCGATCACCTGCGAATTCGCGGTATCGGCATCCCTGCCCGACTACCTGCGGTGTGGGCTGCGCTGGGCTTCTACGACCGCGCGCTCTCCCTAGCCCGTTCGGTGGGCGCGCGTGGCCCCAGGACGGAGTCGCTGGTGTCCACCGCGGATGCTCTGTTCGCCGCTGGGCAGTCCGAACTCGCGCACCAGGCCATCGACCAGGTGGTCGCGGAGGCCTGCGCGGATTCCTTCCTGCTCGAACGGGAAGGCCGGTTGTCGGCGGCGATGACGTCGTTGGCCAAGGCGGGCGAGATCGACCGGGTCGCCGACGTGGACCGCCTCACCAGCGGGCGAGGTCACCGGCGTGCCGCGCTGCTGGCCGCCGCAGGCGAACTGGCCGACTCGGGAGCCCGTGCGCGAGCTCAGGCGTTGCTCCGCGAGTTCGAGTTGGCGGCGCGCGAGCCATTCCGGAGCCCGGCCAGAACGGCTGTGGAGCTCGCGAAGTTCGCCCGTGCGCTGGCGGTGATCGGCGATCGCAAGCGGGCCTGGGGCCTGATCGCGCGGGCCCGGGATCTGGCACTGGCTCCGGACGACCCGGACGGGGGAGCGGAGTCCTCGCTCGCGGTGGTGCGTTGCCTCAACGCACTGGGCGCGCGCCGACGGGCGCGTGCACACGCCAGGAAGGCCACCTCGCTCGTGCGGCGGCACACCGATGCGCATCCGATCCGGGCGCTGGAGAACGCGGTGCGGGCGTTGGCCGAGGCCGGGCACTTCGCCCGCGCGTACGGACTCGTCAGGAAGATCACCGAGCCCTCGGATCGAAAGCACTGCGCGGAACACCTGGCGGTCGCCTGCGCCCGCCAAGGCGACGCCTACTGGGCAGCGGCGCTTCTCGACGGGTTGATGGACGACTTCAACATCGCGCACATCCTGGGCAAGGTCGGTCTGGCGTTTGCGCGCGCCGACGATTGCGTGGGAGCGCGCGTGGTCGCAGTCAGGCTGCGCGACGAGTTCGCCCACCACGTCCGCAACCCCGGCCCCGCCATCGTGGACGCGACGAAGATCTTCTGCGCCCTCGGTGAGCTCGACGCCGCAGAAGCCACCGCGCGGAGCACCACGGGTTCTTGGATCCCTGCCGAAGGTCTCACCGCGGTGGCCGAGTCCCTCGCCGGACGCGGGGACACCAGCCGAGCTGAGTCGCTGTTGCGGCAGGTGGAGGCCGCAGTGCTGGGCAGCCAGATCATGGATCGGCAGTCCGACGGGTACGTGACCACCGCCAAGGCGTTGATCACGGCAGGAGATCTGACCAGTGCCCGAGTCATCGCCGACCGGCTTCCCGATCCTCTTCAACGGGCGGAGCTGCTGCACGCCGAAGTCATCGCCGGGGTGGCGGACCCGGACTCGGCAACCCGCCTGATCGAGCTCGCCGAGGAGGTGAAGGAGACCGCGGGGGAGCAGGACCGCGGCAACGAGAGCGTGCGGGCGCTGGCCTGGGCGGCAGCTGCGCTGCTGCGATCGGGTGACGTGGACCGGGCGCATCGGTGGCTCCGCGAGGCGGAAGCCCTGATCGACGGCGGTCGGCGGGCCAATGCCCCGGGCGCGGCGATCACGATGGCCCTCGTGCACGCTGGTGAGCCGCAGCGAGCGCTCGACTTCGTGCACCGGAACCGCGGCGCCGGATGGGAGGTGTCGTACCAGGCCCTGCTCGCAGCGGGCCGGCCGGACTCGGCCAGCGAACTCGCCCGCGATGTCGAGGCGTGGTACGCCGATGTGCCGTCACCCGACGGCCGGATCGTCTTGCGCGCGATGCTCGTCGAGCCGCTGATCGCGGTGGGCGAAGCCGACCGCGCCCGCACCATCGCCCGCGACGTGATCGCCTACCTGCGGGCCACGCCCGAACCCGATCCGCCGCTGAGCAGCGAGCTCGCGGTGCTGGTCGCAGGTGTGCTGGCCGTGCACGATCCTCGCGAGGTGCCGGACGTCGTCGAACGGGTCGTCGGCAGGATTCGTGCCCAGGCCAGCACGGTCTGGTACCTCGATCAGGGCGGGTTGGCCGCGCCGGTGGCCAGAGCCATGGTGAGGGCGGGTGATCTCGACGGCGCGCTCGCGCTGAACGCCGTGCTCACCGATGCCACTCAACGCGCCTGGGTGTTGAGGGCGATCGCCGTGGCTCTGCTGGCCGACGGTGATGCGGCCGCAGCCCGCCCGCTGCTCGCCGAGGCGCTGCGGTCGAGCGACAGCAGCGAGTGGAGCTGCGTCGTGGAGGAGGCGGGCGACTTCCTGCCCGACGTCGTCGATGCGGTCGGCGCAGAGGTGGTCGCGCTGTTGCGGAGCGGCCAGCGGCGCTCGCGTCCCGATCAGCATTGACCGCTCGCCGGTCGAGCGGACCGCAGAACCCGCACGGGCTCAATCTCCCCGCCTCTGATCAGCGAGTTCTGCTTACCGCGAAGCGTCCACAAAGGCCGAATCGGGGAGTCGAAAACTCCATTCCGATTCGCGTCATCGCAGTACATCGGTGGCATGGTCCAACCATGTTACTCGACTGCGTTGCGTCACCGAGCGCAACTTCACCCTGTGATCAAATCGGCTGAATCCGGCCTATGTGGCCGGTTCTCGCGCGGCCCGGCCTGACGTAATGTGTCGCTCCATGCACACCGGAAGTTCCACCGTGCCCACCGGAGAAGGAGCTGGGTTGACGTCATTAAGCGAGCTCACGACCTCGGATGACGGACTATACGAGAACTCCCCCGCCGCCCCTCCAGGCCTCTCGCCTGTCGCAGCGGATATCCTGGATTTCTTGAGGTGGTACTCGAGGGAGCGGATCGATTCTCCCCGAATGGACAGTCGGCGGTCCGCCGACCCTTGCATTGTTCCCGATTTCGCGAGTCACGGCTTATGGGGACTTCAAGTTCCCAGGAAATACGGCGGCCTGGAACTGAGCTACCGGGACACGTTCCGAATCATGGAGCAACTCGGTGCGATCGACTGCAATTTGTTCGTCATGGTCGCGGTGCACAACATGGTCGGCATTCCACCGATCGCGCATCACGCCACTGAGGACGTCAGGTCGCAAATTCTGCCTTTGCTGGCGCGGGGGCAGAGCTTGACCACGAGCGCGGCCAGCGAGCCCGGCATGGGCTCCGACCTGCGCGGAATGACCACCCGAGCGGTCCGGCAGTCCGACGGGACGTATCTCCTGAACGGGATGAAACGCTGGATCAGCCTCGGCGGGTCGTCGCGATTCCTGAACATTTTCGCCCGGCTCTACGCCGAGGACGGCACCCCGCAGGGCTTTACCGGTTTTACCATCGACAGCCACACGCCCGGGTTCACGGTGGGTCCCGAAGTGCGCACTCTGGGTTTGCGGGCGGTTCCCCAAGTCACCCTGACCTTCGAGGACATGCGGGTGCCCGCGGTGTGGCGGCTCGGCGCCGAAGGCGACGGCCTTATCGCTGCGAATTCTGCATTCATGCTGTCACGGTTGGTAATCGGCGCGGGCAGCATCGGCGCGATGAAGCGCTCGCTGGAGGTCGCGTCCCGATACGCGCGGCAGCGGCCCGTCGCCACCGGCTTGCTGATCGACAACGGCCGGACCCAGCAGATCCTCACCGAGGCCGCGGCGGCGACCCTGACCGTCGAGCTGCTGATGGATCACATCACCACGATGCTCGACCAGGGCCAGCAGCCCCACGAGCTGCTGTACTTCGTCACGAAGATCATGTCCTCGGAAGAGCTCTTCACGGTCGTGGACCGGGCCGTGCAGATGCTGGGAGGCCGCGGCTTCCTGGACACCAACATCGTCGGCCAGTTCTACCGCGACTACCGGCTGATGCGGATCTTCGAGGGCGCGACCGAGGTCGTCACCCTCTACACGGGCCTGAAGGTCACCCGTTCCCCGAACACCTTCCAGGATCTCCTCGCCGCCATCCCCGGGGTGTCCCGCGAGGTCGTCTCCCTCATCTCCGAGGCCGAGGAGTACGTGGCCCGCCGCGGTGCCACCGAGCAGGCGGAGCACATCCGGTACAACGTGCTCGGCGACCTGCTGTGCTGGTCCGTCCTGGCCGCGCTCACTAGCGCGGCGGAAGGCCGCTCCGAGATGCACGGCGTCGCGGCCGAGTGGTGCGCGCACCGCCTGCGGCGGAGGCTCATGGAGGCCCGTCGCGACGTTCGGTTGGACCTGCCGAGCAAGGAGGCGCTGCTGCAGCACATCGCGGGCTACGAGGCGGACATCGGCGACACCGATCAGCGCCGGGCCGGCGAAGAGCACGGCCTGGACCCGCTGCTGCACCGACCCGTCAGGTGACGAGACGCGGCGCGGCGTGCGTGGGCTGCACCCCGGATAGCTCACTCACGCCGCACCGCATCGTCGGGCTCAGCGCTGCGCTTCGCCTCGCGGCCCGCGCTGCTGGATGCTCTGCATCACGCGATTCGCGAAGTCCTTGATCAGCGGGACGTCCCACTTCCGCTGCTCGGTGTCCACCACGCACACCGTGCCCAGGGCGGTGCCGTCCCGGTCGCGCAGGGCCATTCCGAGGTAGCTCTCGACCGCCATGGATTCCACCAGGACGTTGCCGACGAAGAAGCGGGGGTGGTCGGCGACGTTCTCCAGCGGGAACGCGACCTCGCGCTTCATGGTGTGCGGGCACCACCCGGCGTTCTTCGGCATCTTCACCAGCGCCGAGGTGTCTCCCTCCTTCATGTGGATCCCGACGAAGTTCTGGTGGTGCTCGTCGAAGAGGTTCACGACCGCCGCTTGAGCGCCGAACGCCTTCACCATGTCTTGGGCGTAGGCGTTGAGCTCCTGGTCGCGCTCGACTCCTAAGAGCCCGTACTCGCGGAGACGAGCCGCTCGCGTCCTCGTCGGGGTCGTGGTGTTCCAACCTGCCCTGGGGTTCGTCAATGCTCAAAGATCCATCCCTTTCGGAGTGGGCAGCAAGCCGTCACGGCCTGAATGCCCTCCGCCTGGCCCTGCGGCCTACTCTTTCAGAAGGCATCCGACCGTGGCGTTGTGGCCGTCCATGCGCTGACCGTGATGCGCGCAGGTGCTGCTCATCGGTCCTGGACGCGACGGGATCACCGCTCCAGCACGCCTGCTGGCGGGTCGCCCTCACCACGACCGCTCCGGCCGGGTTGGCGGACATCGTGATCACGTGGCCGGGCGACGCGTCCGGGAACCGATCGTCGGTCATGTCGATCAGTATGCACCTTGGCCGCCGACGTTCCGGTGCCCGTCGTCGTGCGGTTTTGCGGTCCCGCCGCCGCCATCGCTCTGAGTGCTGGAGAAGCCGATGTTGATCACCGGCCGTTACGCCGTCCGGGTGAAGCAGGCGGTGTTGACCTGAGTTGTCGACGGTCAGTGCTTCCCTGTACTTCCATCGAGTGAAGATCGTGCCGTTGCGGAGGAGCGCGCCCCGGAGATCGTTCACCTTCCACAAAGGCCGCCGCAGGTCCTCGACGGACTGGAGGCCGCGGAGCGAGCCCAGCCGGTCCGTGCCCACGGGACACCCTCGGGTCAGGCGATGAGGAAGAGGCCAAAAGAAAAGGTCGCCATGGCCGGCCGACCGCGAACCACGCTCCGCAGCGGAGGGTTCGTTGACCTGAAAGAAGAATTGGTGCGCGATACTGGGATTGAACCAGTGACCTCTACCGTGTCAAGGTAGCGCTCTCCCACTGAGCTAATCGCGCGAGGCGGAGGCGGGAATCGAACCCGCGTACAGGGCTTTGCAGGCCCTTGCCTAAGCCACTCGGCCACTCCGCCGGACTCCGCATCCACACCTGAGTCGGCTGGAACGCCAGAGGATCCAGAGCGGATGACGGGACTCGAACCCGCGACCCTCACCTTGGCAAGGTGATGCGCTACCAGCTGCGCTACATCCGCGTGCCTGCGACTTCTGGTTCCGGGGCTTCCCGGGGCCGTCCGCCGCGTTGCACAGAGAACTTTAGACCACGCCCGAGATCGCGATCAACGGGGGGTCCACCAGTCACCCGGCGCGGTCTGCGCCGAGCCTGTCGTCCCTGGTCAGCCGAGGTCGTGCGGCAGCAGTCGGGTCAGCGCCTCGTCCACGTCGACCCACAGGTTCTCGTTGCCGGGGACGACCACGTCGTAGGTGCGGTCGAGGAAGTCGGCGAGCTCCTGCGCGGAGGCCTCGAACACCGCGTGGCCCGACGGGGAGCTCAGCTCGATCGCCACGACCTCCGGGTCGTCGACGGCCGGGCGGATGGTCACGTCGCCCTCACCGGCGTGCGCGATCAGCCCGTCGGCGAGCAGGTCGCGGGCGAACACCCATTCGACCCAGCCGGCGCGTCCGGTGCGGAAGGCGGCCACCACCGCGTACGGGTCGCGGGTGTCGTAGCGCAGTTCGACCTGGACCGGCACGGCAGGTGTCTGCGGAGCCAAGAGATCGAACACCGCGGTGGAACGCAGTGTCACGTGATCGTTACGCATTGTTCTCCCCTTTCTGCTCCTCCCGGTCTGCTTATCGACCGGGCAACACAGTTGTGACGCCTCAACGGGCTCGCACGCTCGCGACTTTCGCTCAGATCACCCGTACGGGGCAGGGTGCAATTCGCTGGGCAATCGGTTGGATGCGGTGCGTGTTCACGATGGCCTCCGGGGTCGGGGTGACCGCGGGCCGCGCGCCTCGTTCCGAGACGCGTCGGGCCCGTTGTTCACGCCAGAGGAAGAGCCACTGCGAACAGCCCGGCAGAGGCGTTGAGCCGTAGTTCCAGAACTCGTTCGGCGACCACGCTCAGCTACTTTCCGTAACCGAGCGAAACGGTCCCGCGTCCGGTCTTCGATCCGTCGCCCCCGTCTCGCGGGAACTCGCCTTCGCGCCCGGCTTGACCACCGGGTTTGCCGCTCCGCCGAGTCCGCTTGACGTCCGCTCAAGAATAGGGGATCGACCCCCTCGTCCAGGAGGGCGCGCGGGCGGTGGATGAGATGCTCGCCACCGCGTATCCCCGGATCGGGCTAATGTCGCGCGACCTCGCCGTTGTGCGGCAGGCGTGTGACCGAACGCGCGGTCGAGAGTGGTGTCACAGTGTGACCAGGATCGAAGCGGTGCGACAGGGCCGAACGGCCCGGTCGGTTCCGCCGCGGCCAATGAGACGGATCACATTTCCGCGGCCACGGGGGTGTGCTGACGCCCGACTGTCGGCTTGACACCCGGCCCGATCCGGCCGCGCCGGAATGCGCGAAACGTGCCCGGGGGAGCGGGCGGATCGTATTCTGGCGGGACCGGGAGCCTTCGCCCGCGCGGAGGCCCCGTCCGAAGACGACGCACGACCGACAGGTGGAGCCCTGACCGAGGAAGCCGAGCCGGGATCCCGCCGCGCCGCCGCGGACCCCGCGACCGACGACTACAAGCCCCGGCTGCGGGAGCGCCTCTGGATGTTCCGGGAGCGCCTCCGCGCCAAGGCGGGCATGAACCTGGCCTACCGCGTGGTGATCGGTGTGATCGGCGGCGCGGTGCTGGCCGCGGGCATCCTGATGATCCCGTACCCGGGACCCGGCTGGCTGGTGGTCTTCGCCGGGCTCGGCATCCTCGCCACCGAGTTCCACTGGGCCGGCCGCGTCAACGGCTTCGCCAAGCGCCACTACCGCCGCTGGGTGGACTGGCTCGGCCGCCAGCACCTCGCGACCAAGCTCGCGGTGATGGGCGGCACCTGCCTGATCGTGCTGGTCACGATGTGGATGCTCGGCCTGTTCGGCACGGTCGGGGGCTGGCTCGGCCTCCGCTGGAGCTGGTTGGCCTCCCCCCTGTTCGGGCCCTGAAAACACTCGTGTATTGTTCTTCCTGTCGCCGGGAACGGCGGCAGGAAAACAGAACAAGGGCGATTAGCTCAGGGGGAGAGCGCTTCGTTCACACCGAAGAGGTCACTGGTTCGATCCCAGTATCGCCCACGCAAAAATCCCCCCGGCTTGCTTCGCCGGGGGGATTTTTTCGTATCTCGTCGTGGAGGCCGAGCCCCCACGGTGCGGTGGTGGGTTTCGTCCGATCCTCGCGTTTGGGGAAGGTTCCCGGCCTGAGTCGGGGAACAGCTTCGTTCGTCGCTTCGCGCTGCACCTCCGGGTCGGCGCGCGGGAGCAGCGCTTTGCCGATCGCCCCGCAGTGCAACGGGTTTCGGCGTAGCCGGAGTCAGTGCGGCTGGTCCGCGGTGTAGTGCACACCGCTGAACTGCTTGCGCCAGACAGCGACGTCCAGCGCGACCGCGGCCGGGTCGCCATCGCGGTCCAGGCCGCGGGCGATCAACCCGGCCAGGTCGGTCATGTGATCGGGTTTCATGCCGAGCCGGACGAGCTCGGGCGTCCCCATCCGCAGGCCGTTGACGTCGCCCTCGACCGGGCTGTCCGGCAGGCCGATCCCGCAGGCGAGCAGGTTCGCCCTGCGAAGGTGCTTCGCGGCGGCCTGGCCGCCGCCCCACCGGTGCGCGCGGATGGCGAACTGGTGCGAACGGGTCGTCCCGCGAGCACCGGTGAACAGCGGCAGCCCGGCCTCCTCCAGTTCGGCGGCGAGCCGGGCGGCGGTTTCGACCATCGCAGCCGCGTACGCCTCACCCGCGACCTTCCAGTCGAGCATGGTGACAGCCAGCGCGGCAGCCTTGGCCGCGTCGAAGTTCGCGGTGAGGCCCGGGAAGGCGATCCTGTCGATGCGCTCGGCGAGCTCCGCGTCGTTGGTGACGATCGCACCGCCGGCCGGGCCTCCGAGGCTCTTGTAGGTGCTGAAGCTGATCAGGTGCGCACCCTCGGCCAGGGGTTGCTGCCAGGCCTTGCCCGCGATGAGGCCGCACAGGTGGGCGGCGTCGAAAAGCACCCGGGCGCCGACCTCGTCGGCGATCTCGCGGATCGATCCGACCGGGTGCGGGTGGAGGTTCAGGCTGGAGCCGATCGTGATCAGCTTCGGCTTCACCTCGTGCGCCAGGGCGCGCAGGGCGTCGACGTCGACGGTGTACCCGTCGGGCGCGACCGGTGCGGGCACCGTGTTGAGCCGGTACATCCCGGCCGAGCCACCGGCGTGGTGGGTGACGTGGCCGCCGATGGTGGTGGGCGGAGCGATGATCGTGTCGCCCGGTTCGCAGGTGGCGATGAAGGCGTAGAGGTTGGCGAGCGCGCCGGAGGCCACGCGGATCTCGGCGTAGCGGGCGCCGAAGACCTCGGCGACGAGCTCGGCGGCGATGACCTCGATCTGCTCGATCGCCTCGAGACCCATCTCGTACTTGTCCCCGGGGTAACCCAGCGATGGGCGCGAGCCCAGGTTCGCCGACAGCATGGCCTCGGCCCGCGGGTTCATGATGTTGGTGGCGGGGTTGAGGTTGATCGAGTCGATGTCGTGGATCCGCCGGTTCTCCTCGGCCAGCCGGTCGAGTTCGGCCAGCAGGTCGGCCGGGGTCGCGGCCGCCGCGGCTTCGGCGACGGTGCGGACCCGGTTCTCGGCGTGCTCGGGCACCCACGGGCGGTGGACGAGTGCGGTCATCTCCGGTGCTCCCCTCCCGGCTGATCCGGCGTCATCGCGGCCGCCCAGCCCGGTTCGACCAGTGTGTTCGCTCACCGTAGGGATCGACGGGGTGTCGGAGTACCGGCAGAACGCTCGGACTTGTGCGCGGCCTCTCCTACACTTGCAGGAGACGCGCGAAGGGGAGGGCCGTGCCGGAACGGCAGCTTCAGGAGCAGCTCGATGCCCTCGCGGTCGAGCTGCGGCGCGGGTTGACCATCGACAGCGTCAGCGGCGAACTGCTGGCCTACAGCGCGCAGCGCGACGACGCGGACCAGGTGCGGATCTCCTCGATCCTGACGCGGCACGTGCCCCCCGAGGTCCGCGAGTGGGAGCTGCGGCACGCGGGGAGCGAGCCGGGTGAACCGGTAGCGCTCCCGGCCAATCCCGAGATCGGCATGGCGGCACGGGTGTGCGTGCCGCTGCGCTGGAACGGTCGCACTCTCGGCCGCCTGTGGATGGTCGGCAGCAGCGACGGACTCGAGCGGGCGGTGCTGCTGCGCGGTGCTGACACGCTCGCCGAACTCCTCGCGCGGGCGGCCGACGTCGAGGTCCGGCCACGGCCTCCGCGGCGTGAACTCGACCGGCTCGTGCGGCGACTCCTGGAGGACGGGCAGGTCGAGGCCCACGACCGGTTCGTCGCCGCGGTTCCGGGTGTCGTGGACAGGGCGGTTCGGGTGGCCGCGATCGTCGCCGC
This sequence comes from Saccharopolyspora indica, assembly GCF_027853965.1. Lineage (GTDB taxonomy): Bacteria > Actinomycetota > Actinomycetes > Mycobacteriales > Pseudonocardiaceae > Saccharopolyspora > Saccharopolyspora indica. Next base: position 171,929 of record NZ_JAQGLB010000010.1, read on the forward strand.
GGACGACGCGGGTGCGGTCCGGCCCTGGTGTCCTGCGGAGTTCAGCGCGCTGAGCGGCTCGTTGAGCGCAGACCTCCGGCCCCTCGATGGTTTCCTCGGAGCGTGCGTGTCCCGCACGTACGCGCTCCTGGTGGTAGCTCGCGGGGACTGCGCCGAGGATCTCCGACCGGTCCTGAGCGAGATCGATCGTGTGGCGTCCCGGTGCCTCGCAGCTGGAACCCGGTTCACGATCGGGGTCAGCGACGGGGTGTCGCTCGGTCCGCGTTCGGCTCGCGATGCCCGTGCGCAGGCGCTCGCCGCGGCCGAACTGGCGGTGCTGGACCCGGAGTTGGACCGGCTTTCGCGGTGGAGCGAAATCGGCGCTTACCGGGTGCTGCTCGACGTCCGGGACCGCATCGACGACGTCCTCGAACCGGTCGACGAGGCGGGCCCGTCGGCGGCGATGCTGCTGACGACGTTGGAGACGTACTTGGACCTGGCGGGCGACGTGCAGAAGGTCGCAGCCCGGCTGTCCCTTCACCGCAGCAGCCTCTACTACCGCCTGGACCGCTTGGCCCGCCTGCTCCGGGCCGATCTCTCCGACGGGATGATCCGGTTGGAGCTGCATGCTGCGCTGAAACTCCGCCGAGTCGCCCGGCGGACCCTCAAGTAGTCGCACCCGGAAGTCGGCGCCCTCGAACTGACCTACGAGTCCCTCGATCTGCCCACCTCGCAGCGGGCCGTACACGACCTCTCGCTGTACACCGCCGAGCCGGGCAGTTCGCACGAAGAACGCCTGAGATTCCTCGCGAGCTGGTCGGCACCCGGCCCGCGAAGCACGTCGACGACCTCCGCCCCGGACCGCAGCGCCGACCGAGGCGGGAAGTAGCGCCGGGTTCCAGTGACTTTCCCCTTGCCGCAACCACTTTTGCCGGACACGTCGCGGCCGAAGGCTCGCGATGTGGCGGGAACGTGCCTGCGAGTTGCGTTCTGCGGCTGGCGCTCCACGATTGAAGCGGGCTTGCCCGTTTGGGGACGACTGTCAGCCGCGGCCGCTGGGCCGCACTACCTGCGTCACGTGGAGCCGACATGCCTGGGATTCCGCCACCGATCACTCCCCACCTCGAACCCGCCGCGAAGGAGCTGGCCGAAGCGACGGATCCGCACCCGCGGATCTACGAGGTCCCACCGGAGAAGGGCCGGGAGATCCTGGTCGGCCTGCAGAGCGACGAGAGCGTGCCCCGTCCGGAGGTCGACGAGGAGTGGGTCGACGTGGACGCCGGTGAGTGGGGCACCGTCCGCACCCGCATCATCCGGCCCAAGGGTGCGAGCGGGCCGCTGCCCGTGGTGTTCTACATCCACGGTGCGGGCTGGGTCTTCGGCGACGACGTGACCCACGACCGCCTCTTCCGCGAACTGGCCGTCGGCGCGGGCGCCGCGGGTGTGTTCCCCGTCTACGACCGGGCGCCCGAGGCGAAGTACCCCACCCAGGTGGAGCAGAACTACGCCGTGGGCCAGTGGGTCGTGCGGCACGGCGCGGAGCACGGGCTGGACACCTCGCGCATCGCCGTCACCGGCGAGTCGGTCGGCGGCTGCATGTCGACGGTGTTCGCGCTGATGAACAAGGAGCGCGGCGGGATCGATCTCAAGGCCCAGGTGCTGCTCTACCCGGTGACCAACGCCGATTTCGACACGCCCTCCTACGTGCAGTTCGCAGAGGGCTACTACCTCACCCGCGAGGGCATGAAGTGGTTCTGGGACGCCTACACCGCCGATCCCGCCCAGCGCGCCGAGGTGCACGCATCGCCGCTGCAGGCGTCGCTGGACCAACTCCGGGGGCTGCCCACCACGCTGGTCATCACCGACGAGGCCGACGTGCTGCGCGACGAGGGGGAGCAGTACGCCAACAGGCTGCGCGAGGCCGGTGTGGACGTCACCTCGGTCCGGGTGGCCGGGATGGTCCACGACTTCCTCCTCCTGGACAGCCTGCGCGACACCCGCGCCGCCAACGTCGCGCGCAAGCTCGCCGTCGACGCCCTGCGGACGGCGCTGCACGACAGCTGAGGGGGTGCACCCCATCGCAAAGTTGACGGTGCTCACATCCTGCCCTAGCGTGATGTGAGCACCGTACACATGTGATGGAGGAGTTGCGCCGATGCCGTCGACCGAACAGGACCGCGTCGAAGTCGATCTGGGTGGCCGCAGGGTCACCGTGCCGAAGGGCGGGCTGTACGACCGGTACCGGATGAACACCGATCTCGACGAGATCGCCCGCGATCCCCGCGTCAGCGGCGTGGACTTCTTCCGGCGGCTGCCCAAGACCGAGGTCGACTCGCCGATCGGGGTCACGCTCACCCCGAACTTCTACTACCGGATCTCGACCGCCCGGATCACGATGCTCGCCCGGTCCCGCGCGATCCGCACCCGCCTGCCCGGGGAGCTGGCGCCGCTGGAGATCGCCCCGGGCCTCGGGCTGATCTCGGTGATGTTCTTCCGCTACGACGTGTGCGACATCGACTTCTACACCGAGGCCGCCGTCGGGATCGCGGTCCGGCCGGCGCGGCACGGCAAGCTCGGCTTCGTCGACCTCGTCGCCGCGCTCAAGAACGAGCACCTCGACTCCTACGTGCTGTCCCTGCCGGTGAGCACCGGCATCGCCCAGGTCCGCGGCCACGACGGTTACGGCTTCCCGAAGTGGGTCACCGGTCTCGACGTCGCCATCGACGCCGAGCGGACGACCGCGCGGGTGGCCAACGACGCGGGCGGGACCGACCTGTCGCTCTCGGTGGCGACGCCCGCCCAGACCTCCTGTCCGAGCGGCGAGCGGGTCTCCTCGCTCACCTCGTACACGTCGATCAACGGTGCCTGGCACTCGACATTCAGCCAGACCAACGTGCTGTCGGCCGGAGCCGCGAGCTTCCCGCGCGACGTCGGCCTCCGGACCGGCGAGGGCCGCATGTCCGACGACCTGCGGTCGCTCAAACCGATCAGGACCGTTCGGCTCGACGTCGTGACCGAGGGCCAACTCGCCCTGCACATGCCCGTCCCCACCTCGGTCCGGACTCGGAACTAGGACACCCCGCGGGCGGCGCTGCGGGTTCGGCACAGCTGGGGACGCCCACGTCGACGACGCCGTCGCCAAGGGCGCGACGGTTCTCGCCGGGGGCGCGGCCGGATCTCGGGTCGCTGTGCTGCGAACCGGCGATCCTCACCGGCGTCACGCCGGGCATCCTCGAGTGCGCCGAGCCGCAAACCGTTGCACACCAACGAAACTCGCCCAGCGGTGTTTCGCACGAGACCTGGGCCGTTGTCCTGACCACCGTGCTGAGGGCGATCGGGCTGCACATCCACAATGGTGCGTCCGAATCGGGGGAGGGCTCCGGCCGTTGTCGGTGCCCTCCCTTTTGCTGCTCGCGCACCGGAGAGGAACACCGAAAAGCCCGTTGATCCTGCGCTTTCACGCAGTTCAACGGGCTTTCGGGTGCGGCTGGGGTCGCCTACGCCGGCCGACTCGCGGGCCTGGTGCTCTGTGCCGTGGGCAGCCAGGCGCGGTAGCGGCGCAGGGCCCGTCGCTGCTGGAGCTGCTCGCGAACCAGGGCGCAGGCCGGGTGGGTGCCCGGCGTGGGCTGGTTTCCGCGGGCGATGCGGCGCAACTGGTGGCGGACCTGCGCCATGCTGGCGGCCGAGGCGAGGGTCTTGTCGGACCAGGTCACCGGGCGCAACGTCCGGTCGGCCTCGCGGCCGTTCCGCCAGCGGTCCGGCAGGTCCGGGGTGACGGCGAGGGCGGTGCCCATCCCGACGAGCGCAACACCGCTGTCGAGCACCTTCTCGGCGGTGTCCCGCCGGGTGATGCCGCCGGTGAGCATCAGCGGGAGGGGGCTGGTCGTGACCAGGTCCTTCGCCAGTTCCAGGAAGTAGGCCTCGCGGGCGCGGGTGCGCGAATCCGCGGCGTTGCCCGTCATCGCCGGGCTCTCGTAGCTGCCGCCGGACAGTTCGACCAGGTCGACGCCGAGCGGTTCGAGCATCGCGATCACCTGCCGGGCGTCGTCGGCGTCGAACCCGCCGCGCTGGAAGTCGGCGGAGTTGAGCTTCACCGCGACCGCGAAGGAGGGCGAGACGGAGGCGCGGACGGCGCGCACGACGTCCAGCAGCATCCGGGCCCGGTTCTCCAGCGTCCCGCCCCAGGCGTCGGTGCGCTGGTTGGACAAGGGGGACAGGAACTGCGACAGCAGGTAGCCGTGCGCGGCGTGGATCTCCACGCCGTCGAACCCGGCCCGTTCGGCGCGCGCGGCGGTGGCGGCGAACCTGGTGACGGTGGCCTCGATCTGCTCCGGGGTCATGGCGACGGGGTTTCCGAAGCGGCTGCTGTGCTTGCCCAGGTCGACGCCCACCGCCGACGGGCCCCACACGACGCCGGGCATGTTCGCCTCGACCTGGCGTCCGGGGTGGTTGATCTGCATCCAGATCGATCCGCCGCCGGACTTTCCGGCTTCGGCCCACTCGATGAACGGCTCCAGCGGTGCGGCGTCGTCGAGCACGACGCCTGCGGGGCCGGTGAGCGCCTCGGCGTGGACCATGACGTTGCCGGTGATCAGCAGTCCGGTGCCGCCGGCCGCCCACCGCCGGTACAGCGCCAGCAGCTGCTGGTCGGGCAGCTGGCCGTCGCCGGCCATGTTCTCCTCCATGGCCGCCTTCGCGACCCGGTTGACCAGTGTCGCCCCGGAGCGCAGGTGCAGCGGCGAGAACAGCTCGTCAGCCATCGGGTTCACCCCTCACAGTTCGATCGCCTATGATGTGTGCATCGCTTACATTAGGCGAGGGATGTGAGCGCTGTAAACATCGGGGAGCGTGACGCATGCCGCACACGAGCGGTTCGTACCACCACGGCGATCTGCGCGCCGCCTGCCTGCGCGCTGCGCGGGAACTGCTGGAGGAGGACGGCAGCGCGGGCTTGTCGCTGCGAGCGGTGGCGCGGCGGGCCGGCGTGTCGGCGACGGCGCCCTACCGCCACTACCCGGACCGCGACGCGCTGGTCTCCGCGGTCGCCGCGGAGGGCTACCGCGAACTCGCCGAGCACCTGGCCGCGGCCCACCCCGCGCCCGCGACCCCCGACGACCTCGCCGCGATCGCCGTCGCCTACGTCCGCTACGCGCTCGACCACCCGGCCATGTTCCGGGTGATGTTCGCGGAGCCCTGCGACCCGAACAACGAGGAACGAGTCGCCGCGACCGCCGCCATCTGGGACTACGTCGGCGGCATCGTCCGGGGCGTCTTCCCCGGGGCCGATCCGGGAGCGCTGTCGAACGCGGTGTGGGCAGTGGTGCACGGCCTGGCCTTCCTGCACCTCGACGGCAAGCTCGACGCCACCACACCCGAGGCGGTCGCGGACCAGGTCCGCGCCGCCGTCACCGCGCTGTTCACCGCCACCCGGGCGGCAACCGGGCGGGCGGAGGCATAGCGGTCCGGTGATCACCGCGCGGCGAGGGCTTGCGGCACTTCGCGGAATAGCCCGGGATCGGTGCGGGTTGTCCCGGCATGATCCACGGGATGTTCTCCGTCGAGCGTGATTTCGCGGCGCCGGTCGAGCGGGTGTGGGCCGGGTACGCCGATCCGGGCATCCGGTCGCGGTGGCACCTGATCCCCGGTCGCGACAGCCGGCACGAGCTCGACTTCCGGGTCGGTGGGAGCGAATCGCTGACCGGCTCCTTCGCTCCGATGGGCGAGGTCGAGCAGATCGCCAACGTCGCCCGGTTCCACGACATCGTCGAGGGCGAGCGGATCGTGGCCTCTTACGAGGCGGTGGTCGACGGTGTTCTGCGGTGGGTCTCGCTGCTCACCCTCGATTTCGCCGGCACCGCCACCGGCACGCTGCTCACCCACACGGAGCAGTACGCCTTCCTCGTCTGGACCGGTGACGGCGCCGACGACGTCGCCCACCTCAAGGGCAGCGTTCCGTTGCGCCTCAACGCACTCGCCGGACTCGTCGAGCCGTGAACCGGCTGCGGCGCCTTGCCGGATGAGGGGCCGCAGCCGCGCAGGTCGACCGCTACCAGGCGGCAGCGATCGACCAGCTGGGTCGCCACGTCGCGCCACGCCGCGGCGTTGTGACCGCTGCCGTGGGCCAGCAGCACGTTCGCGCCCCGGCCGCCGAGGTCCAGTCCCGCCAGCACGCCGCCGCTGACGGGCACCTCCATCCGCTCCGATGCCGTCTACAGGTACGGGCTCGTGATCAGTTCGAGGGCGTGGCCCGCGGGATCCATGAAGTAGACGCCGCGGCCGCCGTGCCCGTCGTTGGTCTCCCCCGGGCGGGTCTGCTGCGGATCGGCCCAGTGCTCGATGTTCCTGCTCAGCAGCAGCGCGTAGGCCCGGTCGAAGTGCTCGTCGTCGACCAGGAAGGCGTAGTGCTGCATCTGGATCTCGTCGACCGGCGGTTCGGCGAACTGCAGCATGACGCCCTGATCGAGCAGGATGTTGGTGAACGGTCCCCAGGACGGCGCCTCGGCGGCTTCCAGGACGTCCCGGTAGAACGCCGCCGACTCGGCGCGGTCCTTGGCGGCGATGATGGTGTGGTTGAAGGTTGCTGGCATGCTTCTCCTGTTCAGTGATCGTGGGCGATGCGGGCGACCGAGCCGATTTCCAGCGCTGTCCAGGCGGCGCCGTCCGGTCCGATCGCGATGCCGTGCGGCTCCGAATCCGGTGTGGGCAGGTCGTGTTCGACGATGTGGCCGTCGGGCGAGATGCGGCCGACGCGGTTGCCGCCCCACTGGGTGAACCAGCAGCCGCCGGTGGGCGCCGCGGTGATGGCGTGCGGCTTGGCGCCCGGGTCGGGCAGCGGGAATTCCCGGAGGGCGCCGTCGACTTCGAGCCGCCCGACCTTGCCCGCCGCGATCCCGACGAACCACAGCGCGCCGTCGCTCCCGCAGGTGATGCCCACCGGCGCGGTGCCGTCGGGCAGCGAGTGGAGCGCCACCTCGCCGTCGAGGTCGATGCGGCCGATCGCGTCGGCCTGGTTGAGCGTGAACCACAGGGCTCCGCCGGGCCCCGGGGTGATGAACGACGGGAACGCCCCCGCCGCGGGCAGCGCGAAGTGGGCGATGTCGCCGTCGACCGTGATGCGGCCGATCCGGTCGGTGCTCATCTCGGTGAACCACAGCGCGCCGTCCGGGCCGGCGCAGATGCCGAACGGGCTGGCCGCGGGGTCGGGCAGCGCGAACTCGGTGAGCTCACCGCCGGTGGTGATGCGGCCGATGCGGCCGTCGGTGCGGGTGAACCACAGCGCGCCGTCCGGCCCCCGGGTGATGACGGTCGGCCGGCACGACGCCGAGCCCGCCGAGTACCGGCTGAGCTGCCCGTCGAGCGTCAGCCTGGCGATCTCGCCGCTGTGGGCGAAGGTGAGCCACAGCGCGTCGTCAGGGCCTGCCGCGATGCCGTAGGGGCCTTCGTCCGGCCCGGCGACGGCGAACTCGCGGATGCCGGGTTGAGCGGTCTTCTGCATTCAAGTCCTTTCCCGCGCCGACGCACCGGCGTGCTGCGGAACGCGCACAGCCGGGCGAGGCGACGAGTTGCATCGAGGAAGGGGACGCGGTGCCAGCTCGGACGTCCGGTCGACGCACGCAGCCGACCGCTGCCGGGCAGAACGTGCGGGGACGTGCCTTGATCGCCCAACAGGGCGGGGGAGGAGGATCCGATCCGGACCGCGTTGAGTGGGAGCCGAAACGGCTCCGGCGTCGCTCAGGTGGTCTTGAGACGTGGACGCATGGCGGTCTCCTCGGTCACGGTGCCTCCATGCCGACGTCGTCCACCCGACGCCGACACGCGGCACTGCCGAAATGTCTATCACGGACACCGGGAGGCGATCAACCTCTTTTCCGGCGGTCTCCCCGTGACGCCGGACTGCGGCCCGTGCGCCTCGAGGATCTCCGGCCCGCACGGGTGACCAGGAGCCCGGGGATCCCAAGTGGACGGTCGGCGGGTCGGGTGGACCCGGTCGGCGAATGCGAGCGGGATGCCCTGCGGCACCAGGACATCCCGGCTCCGCGATCGGCTTCTACCCGAGTCCGGTGGTGGGATGCTCGATCTGCTCGCGGAGGATGTCGCCGTGACCGGCGTGGCGGGCGAAGTCCTCCGCGAGGAGCAGGTAGATGAAGCGCAGGTTGACCTCGCCGAGGTCGGGGTGCGTCGTGGTGTCGTCGAGGCCGAACCCGGCGGCGATCTCGCGGGATCGTTCGCTGGCCCGCTCGAACTCGGCGATCACGTCGGGCACGGTCTCGTCGTCGGCCACGCGGAAGCTGGGATCGCGCGGCGTCGTGCCGCCATCGCACTCGCTCTTGGGCAGGCCTCCCAGCACGTGCTGGAACCAGATCCGCTCGGCGACCGCGGCGTGCTTGAGCAGGCCGATCGGGGTGGTCGGGGATGCGACGAGGCGGCGGCGGGCCTCGGCTTCGGAGAGGCCGCGCACCGTGTTGATCAGCTCGGACCGGTTGCGGTCGAGCGTGCTCTCCAGCAAGTGGCGTTCAGCGCCGGTGGTGGTTCGCGGTATCGACCAGGTCATCGTGGGCTCGATTCTGCTCGTGGGTGCGGGTCTGCCTGCGCGCACGTGGTTTCGGGAGTCGTGAGGGCGACCTCGGCCGCCGCCTGGCGCGGGCGCGGAGGTCGTCGGGTTCGCCGATCGCGCCGGTGCGCCGCTCGCTGAATGCGCGGCCGTCGGCGGTGATGCGCGAGATCTGCGCGTCGCGGGGCCGGGACTCGCCGGTTTGCTGCCTCGCGCGCAGGCGTCGCCCGCACCTTATCCCAAGCCGGGCGCGGGGTCGAGGGACGTCGGATCCTCGTGCCGCTGAACGCTTCTTCCGGTCCATCTTCGGCGTGTCCGATGTGGACTGTTCCGCCGGTGTTCGGCGCCGTGCGCAGGCGCTCCGCCTTCCGGCTGAACTTTGCATAGCCTAACCTTGCTTTTCCGGTTCGAGTTGGGTCGAATGGAACCATGGACGGACTGCTCTCGATCGGTGAAGTCGTGGCCCGCTTCGAGGTGCCGATCTCGACGTTGCACTACTGGGAACGCCGTGGGCTGATCACGCCCCACCGCCGTTCGGGACGGCGCCACTTCGACACCGATCAGCTCTACCGCCTCGCGCTGATCAAGCTGTGGCAGGGCACCGGGCTGATGAGCCTCGACGAGATCGCGACCGTGCTGGCGGGCCACGACGGCGAGCACGACTGGCGGGACACGGTCACCGGCCGGATGGCCGCGATCGAGGAGCAGGTGGCGCGGCTGAACGCAGGCCACGAGTACCTGCGCCACCTCTTGGAGTGCCCGGTCCAGAACGGGCTGGACGAGTGCCCGGAGTTCCGGGCCCAGGTCGCCGCGCTCGCCGACGTCAGCGCCGCTTGACGGGCGGGTCCGGCAGTCGGTTCTGGAGCACGCCGGCCAGTTCGTTGCGGGATGTGATGCCGAGCTTCGGGTACGCCTTGTAGAGGTGGTGGCCGACGGTTCGCGGGCTGAGGAACAGTTGCGCGCCGATGTCCCGGTTGCTCAGCCCTTTCGAGGCCAGCCGCACGACTTGCAGTTCCTGAGGCGTCAACGCGCCCAGCAGGTCCGGTGTCCGAGCCGGCTGCGTCTCACCGGTGGCGCGCAGCTCGGCTCGCGCCCGCTGAGCCCACGGTCCGGCACCTAGCCGTTCGAACTCCTCGGCGGCCGTTCGCAGCAGCGGGCGGGCATCGACCCGGCGCCGCCGCCTGCGCAGCCATTCGCCGTACAGCAGCTCGGTGCGCGCGAGCTCGAACGGTCGCCCGCCCGCCTGCCGTCCGAGGCGCACCGCTTCCGCGTAGCGGTGTTCGGACTCGTCGGCCGGTCCCAGCAGGGCAAGGCAGCGCTGCGCGATCCCACGCGCCCACGGCTGCTCGACGAGCTCGGCCCAGCGCAGGTAGCGCTGCACGGGCTCGTGCACCTGCTTGCCCAGCCGTGCAGCCGCTTCGGCCAGGTCGGGCACCGCCGACAGCGCGTCCATCCGGTTCGCGCCGTCGACCAGGGCGCTCAACCGGTCCCAGACCGCCTCGTGCCTGCCGAGGCCGAGGTCGAGCAGACCGAGGGCGCAGGCCGCGCGCACGTAGCTGTGCCCCGCTCCCGGTCGCCGTGCTTCGGCGGCCAGATCCGCACAGCGCCGCTCGTCGCCGTCCATCGCGGCGATGTGGGCGAGCCCGGCCGACGCGTGGGCGACCGCCTGCCGCTGGCCGATGTCCTCGGCGATGCGCAGCGCTTCCGTGCCGCTGGCCAGCGCATCGTGCCGTTGTCCCTGGTGGAGCTGGGTGCGGGCGAGCACGCCGAGCACGTGGACCAGCGAGCCGGCCGCGCCTCGGGAGCGGGCCTCCCGCTCGGCGGTCCGAGCCCAGTCGTGGGCGGCTCGGTGATCGCCGAGGAGCAGGTGCCACCAGGCGACCTTGCCGCACGGAACTCCTGCGCCGATCAGCTCGCGCAGTGCCGATACGCCGTCCGCGAGGTCGCCGGGGAGCGCTGAGTTCAGGCCGATCGCCGCTCTGGCCAGCAGACCGGCTTCGTCGTCCCCGAGCGCCCGGATCCGCGCCACGGCGTCGAAATCCGCTGCCGTCCAGGCGGTTTCGACCGCGAAGAACCGCATCCGGCTCGCGGCGCGGTCGTCGTGCTCGGCGACGGTGGCCGCCTCGTGGACGAGGATCCGGTGCGCTTCCAGCGGTCGGCCTCCCTCGTCGGCGAGCGTTGCGTGCAGGATTTGGCACTCGGCCAACGACTTCACGTCCGTCAGGTGCACCGCGGCCTCGCCCGCCAGGGCGCTCACGCGTTCGTTCTGCCCTGCTTCGTACGCCGCCTGCGCGGCGGCGAGAAGCCGGGTGCCGCGATCCTCCGGGTTCGGGCTCAGCGCTGCGGCCCGCTCGTAGGCCGCCGCGACCGAGGCGTAGCCGCCGAGCGAGCGGTCGGCTTCAGCGGCCTCGACCAGTGCGGCCGCCACCGACTCGTCCGGCCCGGTGGTCGCCGCCGCCAGGTGCCAGGCGCGCTGGCAGATGTTGTGCCGCCGCCCGAAGACCTCGGCGAGTTCGGCGTGCACGGCCAGCTTCTCGCCCAGCGTGGCCGACTGGTAGACCGCCGACCGGATCAGCGGGTGCCGGAAGTCCAGCCTGCCGTCGACGTGGCGCACCAGTCGCTGGTGCTCGGCGGCGGCCAGATCCGCGACACCGGCGTCGAACTTCCGCGCGGCCTCGAACACCGCATCCGGTTCGCCGGTGCCTTCCGCGGCCGTGATCAGCAGCAACGTCCGGGTGGCGGCCGGTAACTCCTCGATCCGGGCGGCGAAGGCCTGCTGGATCCGGCTGTGCGTCGGCAGCGGTGTCGGCTGCGCGGTCGACCTGCCCGCGCGCTGCGCGGCGGAGTACTCGTGCAGCGCGAGCGGATTGCCGCGCGCGTCCTCGGCTGTTCGCGCCTGAACGTGGCGGGGGAGATCACCGGCGTGCTCGTCGAGCAACCGCTGGGCAGCAGCTGCGGGCAGCGGCGCCAACCGCAGTTCGGCCACGCCGTGCGCGGGGAACGGCGGCGCGTGCAGGTCGCGAGCCGCGAACAGCAGCGCGATGGGCTCGGCCTCCAGCCGCCGCGCGGCGAACAGGAGCGCGTCGTTCGAGGCGTGGTCCAGCCAGTGCGCGTCGTCGACGATGCACAGGAGGGGCTGTTCCTCGGCCAGTTCGGAGAGCAGCGTCAGCAGCGCCGCTCCGACGAGGAACCGGTCGTTGCCCTGCGGAGGAGCGAGCGACAACGCCGACCGCAGTGCCGCGGCCTGCGGCTCGGGCAGTTCGCCGATGCGGTCGGTCAGGCCGGTGAGCAGCAGGTGCAACCCGGCGAACGGGAGAGGCGCCTCGGACTCGATCCCGACCCCGCGCAGCACGCGCATACCGGCTGCACCGGCCGCCGCGTGCTCCAGCAGCGCCGACTTGCCGATCCCGGCCTCACCGCGGACCACGAGAACACCGCTGCGCCCGGAGCGGGCACCGACGAGCAACCTGTCGACCGCGGCCAGCTCTTCGTCCCGGCCGTGAAGCATTCCGCCACCCTAGCCCGCACCAGTCACCTGACGGATGCCGAGCCCGCGGCCGGATCCCTAGCGTGACCTCCATGAACGAGCGAGACGCGGTGCTGGTCATCGGAGCGACGGGCAATGTGGGGCGGCAGGTCGTGCGGGAACTGGTGACGGCCGGGACACCGGTCCGGGCCCTGACCCGCAACCCCGCGGCCGCGCGGCTGCCGAGCGGCGCGCAGGTCGTCCAGGGCGACCACGCGGACCCGGAGTCCCTGCGCCCGCACCTGGCGGGAGTGCGCTCGGCCTTCCTGGTCTGGCCGCGCCTCGACGACACGGGTGCGGCCCGCGAGCTGGTGGACCTGCTCGCCGAGCACGTCGACCGGATCGTGTTCCTGTCCTCCGCCGCGGTCCGCGACGAGCTCGCCGAGCAGGAGGAACCGATCGGCCGGGCGCACCGGGAGATCGAGCTGGCGATCGAGCGCGCGGGGGTCCGGTGGACCTTCCTGCGGCCGTGGGCGTTCGCCGCGAACGCGCTGGAGTGGGCGGAATCCGCCCGCGCGGGAGACGTCGTGCGCGGTGCGTTCGGCGATCACCCGGTCACCATGATCGACGAGCGGGACATCGCCGCCGTCGCGGTCCGCGCGCTGACCGAGGACGGGCACGCGGGCGCCGCGTACGAGCTGACCGGGCCGGAACTGCTGAGCCCGGTCGAGCGGGTCCGGCTGATCGGCGAGGAGACGGGGGCGGAGCTGCGGTGGGCCGAGCTCTCCGACGAGCAGTGGCAGCAGCGGCTGCTGGCCACGGGCTTCGACGACGAGGCCGCGCGGGCGTTCCGCGAGAACTTCCGGGCATCGCTGGGCACCCCGCAGCCGGTCACCGACGCGGTGCGGGAGATCACCGGGCGGCCGGCCCGCACCTTCCGCGACTGGCTGCGCTGGCGCGCGGCCGAGTTCACCGACCCGCTGCCCGAGGTCGGTGCCCCGGACGCGGGTGTGGTGCTGATGAGCACCTGGACGCTGGACGCCCCGCAGCACCAGCGCGCGGCGGCCGACGCGGTGCTGGAAGCGTGGGCGGAGGGAACGTGGCCGCCCGGACTGCTGCGGCACAGCGTTCTCCTCGGCGCGGACGGTGCAACGGTCCTGCACTACTCGCAGTGGACGGACGAGGCGGCGGTGGCCGCGTTCCGCGAAGCCGATCGGCCGGAGCGCGTCGAGCGCATCGACGACGAGGTTCCCGGCATCCGCCGCAACGGCGTCACCGACTACCGGTTGTACCGCAGCAGGGTCGACGGTGCTTCCCACCGCCCGGGTTGCGTGGTCGTGGTGTCCTTCCGCACCGACACCGCGGAGACCGGACGGGCCTTCGTGGACGAGCTGCTGTCCTGGCAGGCGGGCGAACTGCCCGAAGGCGCGGTCGGCGGGATGTCCTCGAACCACTTCCACGTCGGCGTCGAGGGCACCAGCGTCGTCAACTACGCGGAGTTCGCCGACGAAGCCGCGCACCAGGCGGTGGTGGACGGCATGCTCGGCGCCGACGACTTCGTGCCCCGGCTGATCGAGAGCACCCCGGGCCTCACCGGCCTCGGCTTCCAGCGCTTCGTCCCCTACCGGGGCCTCACCCGCGGCTGACAGCGGTGCTGCCGATGAGGTGATGTTGCCGTGCTGCCCGCCGGATTGGTGCGGAATGAAGCACCGTGCGGAGCGTCGCGACGATCACCGGCAGGAGAGCGGAACGGCGCCCTGTGCTCCTGCTGCTCGCGCTCTCCGCGTGCTCGGCGCGATCCTCGCTGCGGCGACGCGGTCGCCCTTGAACTGCGCGAGCGGTGAGATCTTGCTGGAGCTGCGGGCCTTCCCCCCTTTGCTGCCCTTGTCGTCTGGGTCACACGGAGTGGAACCTGACATCAATGTCATGGAATAGCGTCGCACCGTCCTCGAGCCGACCGCCGGTGGAGGACGGTGAAGGAGGCCTCCGCGATGGGAAGAGCATTGGGGTACCGGACCTTCGGCGCTGCCGACGTCCAGGAGTTCTTCGAGCGGCCGGATCCCTCGCCCGGTCCCGCCGAGGTCCTCATCCGCGTCGCGGCCGCGGGGGTGAACCCGCTCGATCACCTGCTGCGGTCCGGGCACGTCCGCGAGCTGAACGGTCACGTGCCCTTTCCCCAGGTGATGGGGATGGAAGCAGCCGGAGCGGTGCTCGCGGTCGGTGACGAGGTGACCGGCCTGGCCGTCGGCGACCGGGTCACCGGGTTCGCGCTGACCGGTGCGGGCACGTACGCGGCGACGACTCTGCTGCTCGGCGAGTCCACCGCCCGCATCCCCGACGCCCTGCCGGAGACCTGGGCGGCGACCATCCCCGTCGCGGGCACCACCGCGCTGGACGTGCTCGACCAGCTCGACCTGCCCGCTGGTGCGTCGCTGCTGGTGAACGGGATCGGCGGTGGCGTCGGCATCGCGCTGGCCCAGCTCGCGCGGGACCGGGGCCTGGTCGTGGTCGGCACGGGCAGCACGGCCAAGCGGGAGCTCGCGACGACGACCGGCGCGACCTTCGTCGACTACACCACCGGCGACGTCGCGGACCGCCTCCGCGCGCACGCCCCGGACGGCTTCGACGCAGTCGTCGACACCGTCGGCGGCGAGTCCCTGCGCGGCATCGCCCCGCTGGGGGCGAAGCCGGACGCGCTCGTCTCCGTCGGGGACCCGTCGGTGACCGAGCTCGGCGGCGCGCCGGTCCACCGCCGCCTCGACCGGGCGAGCCTCGAACGCGTCGCCGAGCTGATGACCACCGGGCGCCTCGATCCGCACATCGCGCAGACCTACCCGCTCGCGCGGGCGCAGGAGGCGCTGGCGCTCGTCGAATCCCGCCACGCCACCGGAAAGATCGTCATCGACATGAGCCGCTGACCGCGCTCAGCCCGCGCCGCGATCACCCCGGCGCAGGCCGATCTGGTGCCGGACGTTCGCCGCGATCAGCTCGTCGAGGGCGTCCCGGGTCTCGACGAGCCGGGCGATGTCGGCGGTCAGCCGGTCGCGTTCGCCGACCATCGTGGTGAAGGCATCCTCGGTGACGTCCGCGGTGCCGCTGTCCACGCAGGGCAGCACCCGGGCGATCACCTTGCTGCTCAGCCCGGCGTCGAACAACCGCCGGATGATCTCGACCCGCGCGACCTCCGTCGCCGCGTAGAGCCGCTGCCCACCCGCGGACCGCGTGCTGTGCACCAGGCCCTGCTGCTCGTAGTACCGCAGCGAGCGGGCGCTGACCCCGGTCTGCCGGGCCAGTTCACCGATCCGCATGGTCGGGGCGAGCGACGTGGTGGTCATGAAGCGCCCGCCTCGCGCGCTGACAGGTATCGCACCCCACCACCTTAGCCCCGAAGCGCAGAACGCGGAGAAAGCCGGATTCCGGTGCACGCGGCGTTCGGCGCGACCAGATCAATCCATTGTGGAACATGCGAGGAGTCAGGCGTGTTCGGCGCAGAGGCAGGCCACTCCCTTCTCGATCCACTCCTGGCCCGTCCAGTCCGGGTGTCGTTCGAGCATCAGGGCTTCGACCTCGGCGGCGATGGTCTCCTCGCCGACCGCCGAGTCCCGGCGGGCCCAGGTCTCGTCGCGGAGGAGCTCCAGGTAGTCGCGGACGTCGGTGAGCACCTGGGGGCCGGAGGTTTCGCCGTGGCCGGGGACGACCAGGGCCGGGGCGGTGTCGATCAGGCGGTGCATCACCTCGATCCAGCGGAGGCCGGAGACGTCGGTGTCGTGCGGCGGGAACCACGGGAAGATCGAGAACTGGCCCGCTTCGACCAGGTCGCCGGCGAACAGGACGCCGGCGTCGGGAACCGTCACCACCTGGTCGCCCTTGCTGTGCGCGCGCCCGGTGGCTCGCAGCTGCACGATCCGGCCGCCCAGGTCGAGATCCCGGGCGTCGGGGTAGATCTCGTCCGGCGCGACCAGCTCGACGCCCTCCAGTTCGCGCTCGACCGGGCCGCCGAAGCCGCGGAACATCTCCAGGTAGCCCGGCCCCTTGTGCGCGAGGTCCGCGGCCTGCGCGCTGTTGGCGAGGTAGGTCGCAACACCGGCGAAGACCTGGGCGCCGAACGCGTGCTCGGGGTGGAAGTGCGTCGTCGTCAGGTACAGCCTGCGGCCCTCGGCGTACTCGGCGGCGAAGGCGAGGACCTTCTCGGCGTTGCGCGGTCCCATCCCCGTGTCGACGACCAGCACCGAGTGGCTGCCGCCGATGATGCCGATGTTGGGCACGAGCTCGACGCCGCGGTCGGGGATCACGAGCAGGTCGGGCGCCAGTTCGCGGGCGTTGCCGGGCTCGACGATCGGTTCGCGGAAGAGCGATTCGGAAGCCATGGGGCGAGTGTCCTTTCGATCAGCGTCCTGCGTCCAACACGTCCGGCTCATGCCGTCGGGTTCGCCGTGCCGTTGAGCATCGCTGCTGCGAGTTCCGTCCGGGAGCGGTAGCCGGTCTTGCTGAAGAACCTGGTCAGGCGGCCTTCCACGCTCTTCTCGCTGGTGCCCAGGACGGTGGCCAGCTGGGAGTTGGTCAGGCCTTCGGTGATCAGGGCGGCCAGCAGGCGCTCGTTCTCGGCCACGGTCGCGCTGCGGCCGGGCACCGTCATGTTCCGGGCTCGCATCAGCTTGCGCAGTCGTGCGCGCGGGATCAGCGCGTCCAGCTCGCCGAACATCTCGTACGCCGCGTGGGCGAGCTTCTGCTTCCCGGCAACGGATTCGGCGACCGCGGCGAGGGTGGTGGCGAGTTCGAACGGGCGGTTGCGGGCCTCGGCGAGCTCGATGGCCTCCGCCGCGGTGCGCGGATCCGGCTGGAGCAGCAGCCGCGCGAGCAGCGCGTTGAGCCGTGCGCCGGTGGTGCCCAGCTGTTCCGCGAGCTCCTGGACCCGCTTGGCGCACTCCCGCGCCGCGGCCGCGGTTCCGGTCTGCGACTCGAATTCGGCCAGCCGCAGCCACAGTTCGCCGGTGCCCGCGGTGATCCCGTTCTCGGTCGCGAAGCGGAGCCCGTCCTCGATGAGCGCCTTCGCCCGCTGGGTCGCGCCGAGCGTCGTTTCGAGCTCCGCCTCCGGGACCGCCAGCAGGTGCGGCAGCAGGAGGTGCTGGCGGCGGGCGTCGTCGAGGACCGTGCGCGCGCGGTTCAGCTGGCCGCGGGCGGTGAGGATTCCCGCCATCTCCCGGTACGTCGCGGTTCGCTCGGGGCCGTGGACGTGGGCCGATGCCGCGGCGAGGTCGGCTCGGGCGAGGTCCAGGGCCTCGTCCCACCGGCCCGCGAAGCTGGCGCCGATCGCGGTCGAGGGTTCGGGAACGTCCAGCCAGTCCGCGAGCGAGAGGGTGCGCCGCAGCACCTCGGAGGCAGCCTCCGGCGCGTTGTCGTCCTGCCGGCGGTTGAGCATGCGCAGCGCCGCAGCGCGGATGACCGTCCGGTTCTCCTCACCGCCCGGGATCGACCGCCAGCCGTGCTCCGCGAGCTCCTGCAAGGTGGCCGTGGCGCCGCTGCCCGCCAGGCCCACCACGTGGATGATCTGCAGGTCCTGCAAGGAATCCGGCGGGAGCTGGTCGGCGAGGTTGCGGAGCACGACCTCGGCGGACTGGAGGGCGGAGCCGAAGCGCTGGTGCCGCGCGCACGTCACGGCGTGCTGGTGCAGTGCCGCGGCGCGCCGGGCTGGGTCGGTGAGCAGCCTGGCCGCCGTCCACAGCCAGCGGTCGGCGAGCTCGCCGTTGCCGGTGCGGGCCGCCGCCGACAGCAGGTCCGCCGCGGCGCGTTCCCGGTCCGCCGGTGTGCCCGCGTCCACGAGCCGTTCCGGGAGGTAGTCGGGGGACTGGCAGGTCGCGGTGCCCGCCCGGAGCGCGTTCACCGCGAGCTGTGCGATCAGCTGTCTTTCGAACGGGCCGAGGCAGGCGGTGAGCAGGTCGGCGAGCACGGGTGCGCGGAACCGCCAGCTGCCCGCCGGTCGTCCGGGCAGCACCACGCCTGCCTCGCGCAGCTCGTGCAGCGCTTCCCCGACCGCCTCCTCCTCGATGCCGACGGCCTCGGCGATCAGCGCCGGGGCGGCGCTGCCCAGCGGATGCAGCACCGCCAGCGCCTTGACCACGTGCCAGGCCGGGTCCAGGTCGGCGAAGACGGGGTGGGTGGCCGGGAGTTCGGCCGCGCTGCGGACCAGGTGGGCCTGCTGGTCGACGATCCGCAGGCCGCCCGCCCGCTGGTAGCCCTCGACGGCGGCGCGCACGACCGCGGGAATTCCCGCGCAGGCATTGCGGATCGACGTCGCCAGGCCGGGCGCGGGCCTGGCCCGGAGCAGGTCGGTGAGCAGCTGCTCCACCGCCGACGCCGACAGCGGGCGGAGGCGCTCCTCGTGCACCAGCGCAGCCGCATCGGCGTCGAGCGCTCGGGCTGCGCACACGAAGGTGACCGGGGAGCCCGCGAGCGCGCTGATCGAGGAGGTCGCAACGGCGCGGGCATCGGCGTCGAGCCGGTGCACGTCGTCGAGGAAGACCACCAGGCGGTCGCGCCGCCCGGCCAGGGTGCTCACCACCCGGCTCAACGCGGTGCGCGCGCATTCGTCGCGGGCGAGCGGCAGGCCGAGTCCGTCGGAGAGCCTCGTCACCAGGTCCGGCAGGTCCGATTCCGCGCGGGGGATGCGGATTTCCGCGGTCGCGATTCCGGCTTCGACCAGCTTTTCCCGCACCTGCGACAGAACCGCGCTGCGGCCCATTCCGGTCGGCCCGGTGACCACGACCGCGGGCGCGGCCGGGCGGGCGCAGACGTCGAGCACGCGGGCGACGACGTCGTCGCGGCCGACCGAACGGACACCCGGGCCGGTCGTTCGGGCAGAGGTGCGTGCCGGGTCTGTCGCGGGGGCGGTGACCTGCGGCAGGGTCGGCAGGACGAGTTCGCCGGGCTGGATCGCGGATGCGGGAGTGAGCACGATTCCAGTATTGCCAGCGCTGCCGGAGCAGTTCGTGCGGAAACCGCGACAAGACCATTAAAACTTTCTTTCACGGGTGTTGGCGAATTCGAAAACATTGCCAGGTTCTAAAATCTGTCATTCATGATCCTTGGCGTGGCGACGTGCTGCGCGGAATCGGCGATAGCGTCCGCTCAGCGCTTCTCGGGAAAGCGGTGGCTACGGTGAGGACGGTCGGCATGGGTCGCGAACAGCTGCGGATCAAGGGCAGGGACGGCGCGCTCGCGGTGCTGCGGTCGGCATTGCGCTCCGGGGCGCAGCGCGGCCGGCTGGTGGTCGTGCGCGGTTCCGCCGGGATCGGGCGGACGCGGCTGCTGGAGGAAGTGGGCCGCCGCTGGCGCTCCCACGGCGTCCGGGTGGCCGATGTCCGGGTCGGCGGGCGTGATCGGCACGGCGTCGACGTGGTCGTCGAGGCGCTGCGCCGCGACTTCGACCGGCTGGGCGATCCCGGTCTGATAGACGGGATCAGCGCGCTGGTGCGGTTGTGCGGGTCCGAGGCCGGGTTTCCCGCGGTGGTGGCCGAGCTGGGCCGGGTGTTCGGCCGGATCGGCGGCCTCGGCCCGACCGCGGTGCTCGTCGACGACGTGCTGGGGATCGCCGATCCCGCGGCGCTGCTGCTCGCCGCGCGGCGCCCGGGCTGCCTGCTGGTGGCGTCGGTGCGCGCGGACGCCGAGCCCGCCAGGGCCGCGGAACTGCTCGAGATGGCCGATGAAGTGCTGGACCTGGAACCGCTGACCGACGAGGACGTCGCGGCGGTGGCCGAACTGGACGCGGACGCCCACCGGGCCCTGCGCACGGCGCTGGGCGAGCTGCACGGCAACCCCGGCACGGTTCTGGCCACCCTGGACCTGCTGCGCGAACAGGGGCGGCTCGTCGAAGCGGGCGACGGCCTGCACGCCCTGACCGACCCGGATTCGCCCATCGCGCTGCCCGGCGACCACGATCTGCTGCGCCGGGCCCGCGGCCTCGGTGAGCTCGCCACTCGCCTGCTCGCCGCGGTCGACGGCGGGCTGGACGTCGACGATCTCCGGTCGGTCGCGGCGGATCTGGGCTGCGACGTCGTCGAGTGCGGGCGGATGGTGGACCGGCTGGTCGCGAACGGGCTGCTGGTGGGGGATCCGTGGGGGCAGCTGCACTGCGCCTGCCCGGCGCTGACCGCCGCCGTCGTCCCGCTGCGGCGGCTGCCGGTCGGGCGGAACGCGGCCCGGACACCGTCCGAAGTGGACACAATGGTCGTCTCGTTCGCGCGGCCCGCGCCGGTCGGCGAGCACCGGCGCTCGCGGAGCTGGTCCGCCACCGAGGAGCGGATCGTCGAGCTGATCAGCACCGGGCGCACCAACCGGCAGATCGGCACGGTGCTCGGGCTGAGCGAGAAGACCGTGGAGAGCCACGTGACCCGCCTGCTGGCCAAGTCGGGATGCCGGTCCCGCGTGGGCCTGGTGGTGACGGCGAACCGCAGGCGCGGCGCGTCGCTCGGCATCCCGGCGGCGTGATCAACCCAGGCTGTAGCCGTACTTGTCCGCGGCGGCGGCCATCGCTGCCACGTCCGCGTCGTTGAGCGGCGGTCCCACCGCTCCGCGCTCGCCGGGCGTGCCGATCTCGGTGAACAGCCCTTCCACCCCGGCCGGGGTGTACATGAAGTACATGCGCGCGGGCTCGTCCTGGCTGAGGTTCCGGAAGGAGTGCCGGACGCCCTTGGGGATGTAGACGACGTCACCCGGGCCCGCCTCGTACTCCTGGTCGCCCGCGTTGATGACCAGCCGCCCCTCCAGCAGGACGAACGTCTCCGACTCGTTGTGGTGGGCGTGCGGCGGCGGCCCGGCGTTGGCCGGGACGATCGCTTCGAGCATCGAGAACTCGCCGTTGGTCTGCTCCGAGCGCAGCAGCGTCGTGTACGTGTCGCCGACGAGGTGGACGGCCTCGCCGCCGTCGGACGGAACGTGCACGGGGGAGATCTCGGATGACATCGGACGTCCTTCGTGTTGTGGTGTACGCGTTTTCGCGCCGGATGCGGCGAGAGTATGGCTGCCTGAACCACATCGGTGGGCTGCTGCCTCTTGTGCTCCGGAACTCTTCCCGATCGGCTCGCCCCGAACTGGTTTTCCGTTGTCCGAGCGGGCATTCCTCGTTGCCCGAAGGCGCGAGAGACGTGGGTGCTCCGGGGAATCCGGCTAGGCTGCCGGGCGAGTTCACGATGAGGAGCGGTCATTGTCTTCTGAAACCGGTGCCCATCCGCTTCCGCTGCCCCGCGAGCAGGTGTGCCCGTTCGGGCCGGCGCCCGAGGTGGCCGAGATCCGGCGGGACTCGCCGGTGCTGCGGGTGTCCTGCCCGACCGGCATCGACGCCTGGCTGGTCACCCGCTACGCCGATGTCCGGGAGGTGCTCGGTGACCCGGTGCGGTTCAGCTCCCGGCCCGGGATCTCCGGTCACGTGCTCGCCAACCAGCCGCCGGACGCCCCGATCGAGGAGGGCGACTTCCACCGGATGGACGGGCCGGAGTACCTGCGCTACCGGCGGGTCGTCGCACCCGCCATCACCGCGGTCAAGCGCACGGAGCTGTTCCGGCCGGTCGTGCAGCGCGTCGTGGACGAGCTGCTGGACGCGCTGGAGGCCGGTCCCGTCGACCTGCACGAGGAGTTCGCCGGGCCGCTGGCCTCATCGGTCATCGCCGAGCTGCTGGACGTCCCGCACGAGGACCGCTCCTTCTTCTGCGACCTCGCCAGGGCGCTGTTCGACGGCACCACCGACGTCGCCGAGCTGGACGCGGTGCGGCTCCCGCTGTTCGGATACCTGCACGAGCTGGTGGCCCAGCGCGTGCGGGAGCCCGGCGACGACGTGATCAGCGTGCTCGCGGCCAAGGCGCGGGCCGCGACTCGCCCGTTCACCGAGCTCGAGCTGCTGAAGATCGCGGCCGGGCTGCTGGCGGCCGGTTTCGACACGACCGCGAGCACCATCACCTACGGCGTCCTGGCGCTGTTGCGCCATCCCGATCAGTTCGCCCTGCTGCGCGAGGACCCGTCGCTGGCGCCGGGCGCGACCGAGGAGCTCCTGCGGCTGCTCACGGGTGGTTCCGGTGTGCTGCGGGTCGCGACCGTGGACACCGAGCTGGCCGGTACGCCCATCGCCGCAGGCGACTACGTCGTCGCCGCGGCGCAAGCGGCCGACCACGATCCGGAGCAGTTCGCCGATCCGGGCCGGCTGGACATCACCAGGCCGCGCGGCCCGCACCTGGCCTTCGGCCACGGGCCGCACCAGTGCCCCGGTCAGCACATCGCCCGGCTGGAGCTGACCACCGTGCTGGCCACGCTGCCGCGCCGCATCCCGTCCCTGCGGCTGGCGGTGCCGTTCGAGGAGATCGAGTTCCGCGCGGAGACCGTCGTGTTCGGGCCGAGGAGGCTGCCGGTCACCTGGGACGAGGTCCTGCCTGCGGAACAGCCGCGCTTTTGAGCGCGGCTCCGCGTCCCCGTCCGGTGATCAGTCCTCAGTGGAGAATGCGGGCGCCGTCGAGCCATCTCGTGGCTCGACGGTGCCCTTCACCTGGTCGAGGTGCGCGGAGTCGCGCCTGGGATCAGAACGGCTTGATGCCCGGGCCGTCGGGCGTGTCGATGGTGGCGATGTTCAGCCCGGCGCTCGGGTCGTAGGTGGTGGTGCCGATCAGCTCGTAGTCGTCGGCGTAGAACTCGACCTTCTCGGGCTTGTCGCCGCGGAGGTCGAACTCCAGGCACTGGCCGCTGGGCACGATCACGGTGGTGAGGCCGCCGCGCTCCGGGAACTCCGCCCAGGAGCCGAAGGAGCCCTCCGAGCACAGCGCGAGGACATCGGGAACGGCGGCCTGCGCGGCGCCCGTCGTGGCCATCGTGAGGGTGGCTCCGATCGCGGTGGCGAGCGCCAGTCCGCGACCTGCCCGGCGTCGAACGTTCTCCTGCATTGGACAGTCCTCTCATCCGTTTCGGATTGCGCTTGCCAATCAACCAGGAACGGGACCGAGCGCTCCGGAATCCCGGTGTTCCGGTGACTTTCGGCTCGCTTGATTGCCCGATGCCGCCCTGACCGTGTCCCGGTCGTGAGCAGTGGCTGAGCGTAAGACGTTTCAGAGCGGCCGGGGTTGCTCTTCGGTGACCAATCGAACTCCTGGGCATCCCGGGGTTGCGGTGCGCGTCTTCCGGTCTGAGAAGCGGATCGACCGAAGGAGCAGATCATGACCGCCAAGTTCCGCATCGCTGCCATCGCCGGAGCCGCGTGCGTCGTCGGGGTGGGCGCGGTGACCGCGGGTTCGGTGCTGGCCTCGGGTTCGGCGGTGAGCGCGAGCTCGGCGGTGACCGCGGGCCCGGTGTCGGCCGATCCCACCGAGGTCCCGTGCACCGCCGAGGACGTCACCATCACCGTGACCAAGGACCTCTCGCCGCCCGGGGAGTTCGAGGAGTTCCTGATCAAGTACACCGCGGCCACCCCGGAGACCAGCTGCACGCTGCAGGGCCCGCCGATCAAGGCCGGTCTGTTCACCGAAGCGGGCCCGGTGCCCGGCGTGGTGGTCGAGTCCGACGACGGCATGGGGGATCCGGTCATCGTGGAGGGCTCGATGTTCGGGATCTCGCGGCTCTCGCAGACCACCGGCGATCCGGCCAACCCGGTGATCCCCACCTCGATCGAGCTGACCCTGCCCGGGGTGCCTGCCGGGCAGGAGTCCCGCGAGGTGGCGGCGTGGCCCGCTGATGAGCCGGTCAAGGGTTCCTCGCTGTACGCCACCCAGATCACGCAGAGCGCCGCGGGCTGAGCGGATGAGCCGGGACGTCACCGCCGGGGCGAGCCGCCCCGGCGGTGACGCGCAGTCGAGGAGGGGATCGTGCCTGGCCGTTCAGCATCCGAGTCCGGTGGTGCCTGCCCGCCGCGGCGGGGCAGGCGGGTCCTGGTGGTGGAGGACGACCCGACGGTCGCGCAGGTGATCACCGGCTACCTGGGGCGGGCCGGTTTCGTCCCGGTGGTGGCGGCGGACGGGGTGACCGGGCTGGAGCTGGCGGAGAGCGTGGCGCCGGATCTGGTGGTGCTCGACGTGATGCTCCCGGGGCTCGACGGCATCGGCTTCTGCCGGGAGCTGCGCTCCCGCAGCCGGGTTCCGGTGATCATGGTGACCTCGCTGACCGAGGAGGAGGACCGGCTGCGGGGCCTGGAGGTCGGCGCGGACGACTACCTGACCAAGCCGTTCAGCCCCCGCGAGCTGGTGCTGCGGGTCCAGGCCGTGCTGCGGCGGAGCGACGCGATGCCGCCGCGACCGGCCGGTGGGGTGCTGCGCGCGGGAGATCTGGTGGTGGACCGGGCGGCGCGGGTGGCGACCAAGGGCGGGCGGCCGCTGAACCTGAAGAACAAGGAATTCGAGCTGCTGGTGTTCCTGCTGGGCAATCCCGGCCGGGTGGTGCGGCGGGACGAGCTGATGCGGGCGGTGTGGGCGCAGGAGTTCGGCGATGCCTCGACGGTCACCGTTCACGTCCGGCGGCTGCGGGAGAAGATCGAGGACGATCCGTCGCGACCCGGGATGCTGATGACGGTGTGGGGCGTCGGCTACCGGTTCGACCTGCCGCGGTGAGCGCGGGTGGTGTGGCCGGGACGCATGGGGGAGACGCCCCGGCCACACCACGAGTCTGGACCGTCCCGCGTCGGCGTCGGCCGGTGCGACCGCGGGCGGAGGGTTCTCCTTCACGGACGCCGAATCCGCTGGTGAGCAAGGGGATCCGCGCGCGGTCGGCCGGAGTCTCCGCCGTTGCGCGGACAACGCGCCCGAACTCTGGTGTACTCTTTCACTAGTTATCTAGTTAAATGATGATGTGGAAGGGTGATCATGAGTTCGGGACAGGTGCCCGCGGTGCGGGCGCACCAGCTGACCAAGAGGTACCGCCGCGGGTGGGCGCTGCGCGGGTGTTCGCTGTCGTTGCCCCAGGGCCGGGTGGTCGCGCTGGTCGGTCACAACGGGGCGGGCAAGAGCACGCTGATGGGCCTGATCGCCGGTCTGCTCAAGCCGACCGAAGGCGAGATCGAGGTGTTCGGACGTCGGCCCAGCGGCACCGGTGCGCCGGAGGAAGTCGCCTACGTGGCCCAGCAGAAGCCGCTCTACCCGGGTCTGACGGTGTCGGAGTCGCTGCGCTTCGCCGCGCGGATGAACACCCGCTGGGACCAGGCGTACGCCGAGCGGCTCATCCGCGCGGCGGAGGTGCCGTTCGAGGCCAAGGTCGGCAAGCTCTCCGGCGGGCAGCGCACCCGGGTCGCGCTCGTGCTCGCGCTGGGCAAGCGCCCCGGCCTGCTGATGCTCGACGAGCCGCTGGCCGAGCTGGACCCGCTGGCCCGGCAGGCGACTCTGCGCACGCTGCAAGAGGAATCGCGGCAGCACGGCATCGGGATCCTGCTGTCCTCGCACGTGCTGGAAGAGCTCGAAGCGGTCTGCGACCACCTGGTGCTGCTGGGCGGCGGCCGGGTGCGGCTGGACGGGTCGGTCGCCGATCTCGTCGCCGGGCACCGCGTGCTGCGGGGAGCCGGGCAGCTGCCCGTCGCGCCGGGCGAGGTCGTCGACAGCGGGCACTCCGGGCACGAGCAGGTCCTGATCGCCAAGCGGAGCGCTCCGGTGGCAGAACCCGGGTGGCGCGAGCAGGAACCCCGGCTCAACGACATCGCGCTGGCCTACATGCGCAACGACGACGCGGAGGTGGCGGCGTGATCTGGGTCGCCTGGCGCCAGCACCGCGCCCAGCTGATCACCTTGGCGGCTCTGCTGCTGCTCGGCAGCGCGGTGGTGCTGCTGCTGCATTCCAGCATGACCGGCTACATCGACGAGCACGGCTTGCAGGCGTGCACGGTGGACGGGCGAATAGGCGACGACTGCACGCAGGCGCGCAGGGCGTTCCAGGCCGAGTGGATCGATCGGCTCAAAACCGGGCAGGCGGCGCTTCTCGCGCTTCCGGTGGTGCTGGGCCTGTTCTGCGCTGCGCCGCTGTTCGCCCGCGAGATCGAGCACGGCACGCACGTGCTGGCCTTCACCCAGTCCGTCAGCAGGCTCCGCTGGATGATCACCAAGGTGGCGGTGCTGCTGCTGCCGTCCGCGGTGGTCGTGCTGGTGCTCCAGCTGCTGGTCGGCCGGTGGGTGGCGGCCGCCGGGATGCTCGGCACGTTGCGGTACAGCCCGTTGCACTGGCTGAGCTTCGACTCCACCGGGCCGATGCCGGTCGCGCACCTGCTGTTCAGCTTCGCCGCGGGTGCGTTCCTGGGCGTGGTCCTGCGGCGCTCGGTGATGGCGGTGGCCGCCACGTTCGCCGCGCTGATCGCACTGCGGGTCGCGGTGAGCAACGTCGACCTGAACTTCGTGCCGGTGCAGCGCTTGACCACGCCCGACCCGGCGGGCGACGCGAATCCCCGCGATTTCGGGGCCATGGTGCTGGACTCCGGTTTCCTCGGCGAGGACGGGCAACCGCTGAACCCGGAACCGCTGGACGTGTACGCCTGCCCGACGCCGCCGGACGGGTCTGCCACCGACTTCGGTGCCTGCTACGCGGCGAAGGGCCTGACCGGGAGGTTCGCCGACGTGATCCACCCGTCGGTGGCGCCGGGGCTTCAGCTGGCCGAGTTCGCCGCGTTCGGCATCGCCGCGGTCCTGCTGCTGGTGGGGACGGCGTGGGCGCTGCGACGGCAGCACTGATCCGCCGGGTGCCGCTTCGCGCACGCGGCAAGAGGAACAACGCGCTGGCCTACATGCGCAACGACGACGAGGTGGAGGTGGCGGCGTGATCTGGGTCGCCTGGCGGCAGCACCGTGCCCAGTTGACAACCCTGGCAGCTCTGCTGCTGCTCGGTGGTGCGGCGGTGCTGGTGCTGCACTCCAGCATGACGGGCTACATCGAGGCACACGGCTTGCAGGCGTGCGCGGCGGGCCGCGAGCTGGCCGACGGCTGCGGGACGCCGCAAGCGCGGGCCGACTTCCGGAAGGGGTGGTCCGGTCTGCTGATGGCGGGGAAGGTGGTGGTCCTCGCGCTTCCGGTGGTGCTGGGCGTGTTCTGCGCTGCGCCGCTGTTCGCCCGCGAGATCGAGCACGGCACGCACGTGCTGGCCTTCACCCAGTCCGTCAGCAGGTTCCAGTGGATGATCACCAAGGTGGCGGTGCTGCTGCTGCCGTCCGCGGTGGTCGTGGTGGTGCTCCAGTTCCTGGTGGAGCGGTGGGCCTCGGCCGCCGGGGACCTCGGTTCGGTCGTGGGCAACCCGTTCGTCTTCCTGAGCTTCGACACCACCGGGCCGATGCCGGTCGCGCACCTGCTGTTCAGCTTCGCCGCGGGTGCGTTCCTGGGCGTGGTCGCGCGACGTTCGCTGATGGCCATGGCCACCACGTTCGGCGCGCTGATCGCACTGCGCGTCCTGGTGAGCGGCGTCGACATGAAGTTCCTCCCGGTGCAGCGCATGATTTCGCACGATCCGGCCCGGAGCGCGCTGTCCGGTTCGGACGAACTCGTGGTGGTGCGCAACGGTTACCTCGGGCCGGACGGGCGGGACGTGCCCTCCAGCGCGGTGGACCTCAGCGCCTGCGCGCCGAGACCGGGTGTTCCCGAACCGGACATGGGCGCCTGCTACGCGCAGAGCGGCGTGACCGGGCAGTTCGCCGACGTGATCCAGGGGACGGCGGCGCCGGGGCTGCAGCTGGCGGAGTTCGCGGTGTTCGGCTTCGCCGCGGTCTTGCTGCTGGTGGGAACCGCGTGGGCGTTGCAGCGGCAGCACTGATCCGGCGCCGCCGGGTTCCGCGCTCGGATGAGCGGGGAGCACTATGCTGGGCCGTATGATCGAGTTCCGGATCGACCGTCGTTCCGGGGTCTCCACGTACGTCCAGATCATCCAGCAGGTCAAACAGGCCATGCGGCTGGGCCTGCTGGGGCCCGGTGATCGGCTGCCCACCGCGCGCGAGGTGGTGGAGGCGACGGCGGTCAATCCGAACACGGTGCTCAAGGCGTACCGCGAGCTCGAACGAGAAGGGCTGGTCGAGGCCCGGCGCGGGGTGGGAACTTTCGTGACGCGTTCGCTGGCGAGCGAGCTGACCGCCGTCGAAGCGCCGCTGCGGCGCGAACTGGAAGCATGGATGAGCCGCGCGAAAAGCGGTGGGCTGGCCGTGGAGGCGGTCGACGCGCTCTATGCTGCCGTCCGGGACGAGCACTTCCACGTTGAGGGGCCGAACGCACGATGAGCGCGTTGCGCACCACCGGGTTGTCCAAGAGCTACGGCCGGAAGCCGGCGCTGCGGGACTGCACCGTCGACCTGCCCGAGGGAAAGGTGATCGGGCTGGTCGGTTCGAACGGCGGGGGCAAGAGCACCTTCCTGGGGCTGGCGGCCGGACTCGTCCGGCCGTCGGCGGGGGAGGTGCGGGTGTTCGGCGACGAGGTGCGCGGCCGCCTGCACCCGGACGCGGCGTACCTGCCGCAGCACCGCCCGCTGTACAAGGACTTCACCATCGCGGAGATGATCCGGGCGGTGGGCGCGGTGAACGAGCGGTGGTCGTCGGAGCGCGTCGAGGAAGCCCTGGCCGCGCACCCGGAGATGGATCGCGGCAGCCGCGTCAGCTCGTTGTCGCAGGGCATGCGCACTCAGCTCGCGCTCGCGCTGTGCCTGGGCAGGCTGCCGAAGCTGCTGCTGCTCGACGAGCCGATGTCGGATCTCGATCCGCTGGCCCGCGAGGAGTTCCTCCGGCTGCTGCTGGCCGATGTCGCCGAGCGCGGGATGACGGTGGTGCTGTCCTCGCACTCGCTGGGCGAGCTGCGCGACGTGTGCGACCACCTCATGCTGCTGCACCTCGGCGAGGTGCTGCTCACCGGTGACGTCGAGGAGCTCCTCGACGACCACCTGGACGTCATCGGCCCCGCCGACGACGGATCGTCGATCACCGGAACGGTGATCCACACGCGGCGGACGGGACGGCAGCAGCGCTCGCTGGTCCGCGCTCCCGGCTCGCTCGCGGCGGGCTGGGAAGGACGGCGGCCGGAGCTCGAAGGGCTCGTGACCGACTACCTGCGGGCCAGGCGGACCAGCGGCTGACCGCTCCGCCGCGCCCGTTGCTGGGGGAAAACCCGCTGCACTGAGGACTTTCCGCACGCTGATCCGCACCGCGGAGGCAAGTGCGCGAACGCCCGGCCGCGCGCTGCGCACGTGAGGGGAAACCCGCTCCCGCAGGTGGAATCCCGTTCGACCGGCCTCCGCCGGGGCAGGCTGGGGCGAGGGTCGCGCCCGGACCGGGTGCGTGCGGCCTCGTAGCTCGGAGGATGGACGCGGATGAACCAGGCTGAACCGGCGGCGCACCAAGTCCGGCCGCGGGCCGCGGAGAAGCCGGTGGAGCGGATTCGGGTGGCGGTGTGGGCCGCGGACCCGATCACGCTCAACGGCCTGACCCAGACGCTGATGGGCCGCGTCGAGGTCTTCGTGGCGACCGGCGAGCTCGCCGAAGACGTCGACGTGCTGGTCTTCGCCGCGGACCGGGTCACGACCGAGGTGGTGGCGGCGATGCGGCGGGCCGGGTCGACCGCACCGGTGGTGCTGGTGGCCGGTGAGCTGGACCGGTCGCACCTGCTGGGCGTCGTGGAGTGCGGCGTGGTGGCGGTGCTGCACCGCAACGCCGCGACCGAGGAGCGGTTGGTCGGTGCGGTGGCGGTGGCGGCCAACGGTGGCGGGATCCTGCCGCCGAACGTGCTGGGGGACTTGCTGCGGCAGGTGCAGGAACTGCACGAGGAGGTCCTGGCGCCGCGAGGCCTGAACGCGGCCGGGCTGACCCCGCGGGAGATCGACGTGGTGCGGCTGCTGGCGGAGGGGCTGGACACCGAGGAGATCGGCAACCGGCTCTGCTACTCCGAGCGCACCGTGAAGAACATCATCCACGCCATGACCAGCAGGCTGAAGCTGCGCAACCGCTCGCAGCTGGTCGCCCACGGGCTGCGCGCCGGAGTCGTCTGAGCACGTCGGGGCGTGCGCGATCTAGGGGGCTGCCGGTGCTGTTCGTGTCCTCGGGTGATCACCGGTGAACGCGGTGCTGATCGCGCTGGTCGCGATATCGGAGTCGGTGGGCGTCGGACTGCTCGGTGTCGTGGCGCTGCGCCTGCTCCGGCCCCACCCGGTGGGCTTCTCGCTGCTCGCGATCGTCGGCATCACCGTGTGCGCGATGAACACCAGCACCGTCACCGCGGTGCTGCTCGCGCGGTCGGTCGAGGTGTCGCCGGTCGCGCACGTGACGATCAACCTGGTGGCCGGTGCGGTGGCCGTCCTGATCGGACTGCTGCTCGTCCGGGTGGTGCTGGCCGGTCGCCGCCTGCCGGTCGATGTCCCCGGCCGGCCGCCGGACGCGGGACCGACCACCGCCCGCGATGAGCTCGCGGGTTCGCCGCGCGCGGTGGAAGCAGCGCGGCGCTGGCTGGCCGCCTGGGTCTCGCACGACCTGCGCGGCCCGGTGCGCCGGATCCAGGGCGCGATCGAGTCCATCGAGGACGGATCCATCGACGCGATCCCCGCGTGCTGCGAGCAGATCCGCGCCGACACCGAGCAGTTCCTGGACATGGTGGACGATCTGCTGGCGCTCTCCCGGATGCGAGCGGGGGACGGTCGGCTGGAACCGCGCGAGGTGGCTCTCGACGACCTCGTCAGCGACGAGGTGGCCGAGCTCGACGCGCTGGCCGACGAGAACGGCATCCGGCTGCGGGCCGAGGTGGTCGAGCAGGTCCTGGTCCGCGTCGACGACCGGTCGATGACCCGGGTGCTCAGCGAACTGCTGCGGAACGGGATCCGGTGCAGCCCGGCGGGCGCGGTGATCTCCGTCGGGGTGCGGGAGTCCGGCGGTCAGGCGGTGGTGTCGGTGGCCGACGAGTGCGGCGGAATCCCGGAGCGCGACCTCGGATCGGTCTTCGAGGCGGGCTGGAGCGCCGCGGGCCTCGGGCTGGCCATCGCGCAGGAGATCGTGCGCGCCCACGACGGCGGTATCTCGGTGCGAAACGTCTCCGGCGGCTGCCGCTTCGAAGTCCGGCTCCCGCTTCCCTAGAAAAGCCGAACCGGGTGGGCCGCCTCGGCCGCCCACCCGGTTCGCCGCCCCAGGACTACTTCCCGGCGGCCTGCATGGTGACGCGCTCGATGGCCTGGACCGCGAGCTCCGGCTCGTCCCGGTAGACGTAGTGGCCGCTCTCGGTGGCCGTGACCAGGGTGCTGCGGGTGGACAGCGCGAGCCACTTCCGCTGACCCTCGGCCCAGATCCGCTCCAGGTCCACCCCGTACTCCGGGATGGCCGCGAGGTCCTGCCTGCCGTGCTGGACCACCTCCACCGGGACGTCCCCGGCGGAGCGGACCTCGCCGTCCTGGATCCGCAGCTGCTCCGGGTTGGCGCCCTCGCGCATCGCGATCATCTGCTGGCGCACCATGGCCGCGTCGCCGGTGTGGCTCTCGGGCACCAGCGCCAGCGTGTCGGCGATCGCCGTCGGCCCGGTGGCGTCCAGCAGCACCAGGCCCGCGACCCGGTCCTGGTGGTCGGGTGCGTACCGGGCGGCGATCAGCCCGCCCATGGAGTGCCCGGCCAGCACGACCTTCTGCTCGCCCATGGCCTCGTCGAGGACCGCGGTCAGGATCTGCCCGTTGGTGGCGAAGTCCTGCGGGCCGCCCGGCTGGTCGCTGGCGCCTTCGCCGAGGCGGTCGTAGGAGCAGACCCGGTTGTTCGCGCTGAGCGACTTCTGCAGGTCGCCCATCGCCTCCAGCCCGTCTCCGAAGCCGAGCAGCAGCATGATCGGCGGCTTGCCCTCGACCGGGTCGCCGGTGCAGGAGACGTTGACCGACTTGCCGTTCACGTCGATCCTCCGGGTGCCGGTGAACAGATCCCCGGCTGCGGCGGGAGTCGGGGCGAGCTCGGCGGACAGCTCCTCCTCCAACGACTGGAGGTCGCCACCAGAGTCCTCGTCGCAACCGGTCAGCAGTGCCACGACCGCGGCGCAGATCAGTGCGGTCGCACCGGATGCCTTGGAAAGGTGGAACACGTCGTTCTCCAAAACTAGTAGTGGTCCGAAAGCCGTGAAGTTCACGCCGTGGCGCGGAAATCCCGCTGGCCGGCGGCCGGTCGCGTCGAGCGACCGCAGCATCGGCTCGTTCCGCGCCGCATGACGTGCTCAGCGCGCGGTGCCACCGGCAGTGGTGCGCAATGGGACGAAGGTGGCGAGAGGAAGCTAGCGCGGGGCATCCGCCGCGTTGCTCCGCCGGTGTCCTGCGAAGCCCTTTCAGGCAGAAGTGCTGCCCGAACAGCTCGCGGGCGCGCATCCCGCCGCGCGGGAGGGGCGGGTGAACCCGGGAGCGCCCCGGGTCCGTGGTGATGGTGGTTGCTCAGCAGTGCGATCCGGGATTCCTGGTGGGGGAGGAACGCGTGCGAGGTGCACAGCGGCTGGTCGGCGCATCGGCGAGCGGACGATCTCGGCCAAGTGGGGGATATCCCGGCGCAGCCGCTCCGCGCCCCTCGGCGCCGTCGATGTTGCGCAGACTCGTGGTGTTCGCTCCGCGTCGTTCGCGAGCGGCGCGGCGCACTGCTTCTCGTGGTTCAGGTTCGGAGGGTGAACGAGGATGATTTCCCAGACCGGATTGGCGACCCGCCCGGCGGACCGGGCGGCCCGGAAGGAGTCGGGGGAACGGGTGCGGGTGGCGGTCTGGGCGGCCGACCCGATCACGCTGAACGGCCTGACCCAGACCCTGATGGCGCGCCTGGAGGTGTTCGTCGCGGGCGACGAGCACCCCGGTGACGTGGACGTGCTGGTGTTCGCGCCGGAGCGGGTCGACGCCGCGGCCACCGCCGCACTGCGCCGGGCGGCCGCCCGGACGGCGGCACCGGTGGTGCTGGTGACCAGCGAACTCGACCGCTCCCACCTGCTGAGCCTGGTCGAATCCCGGGTGGTGGCGGTGCTGCACCGGGGCGCGGCCACCGAGGAGCGGCTGGTGAGCGCGATCGACCTCGCGGCGCGGGGTGGCGGGGCGCTGCCGCCGAACCTGCTCGGCGACCTGCTGCGGCAGATCAAGGACCTGCAGCAGGACGTGCTGGCGCCGCTCGGCATGAACTCCGCGAGCATGACCCCGCGCGAGATCGACGTGGTGCGGCTGCTGGCCGAGGGCCTGGACACCGAGGAGATCGGCAACCGGCTGTGCTACTCGCAGCGCACGGTGAAGAACATCATCCAGGCGATGACCAGCCGCCTCAACGTGCGCAACCGGCCGCACCTGGTCGCCTACGGCCTGCGCACCGGCGTCATCTGAGGCCGTCGGCGAGCGGCTGCGGCCGAGCTGTGACCGCGGTGGTACCCGGAGTGCATACCCGCGCGATGGCGCTACCCGTTAGTGTGACGTTCAGCGATGACCACACTACAGGGATGGGGTGGCAGTGCCTCTGTTCTCGGGTCGCGGCCGATCGGGGCGCCCGTCCAGCGGGCGCGGGGATTCGCAACCAGGTCAGACCGGTCCCGGCCCGTTCTCGGTCGAGACCCAGCGGACGATGCCCATGGCGCCGGTCCGGCGGCGCGACGACCACAAGCTGCTGGTGCTGGCGGGCATCGGCGGGCTGGTGCTGATCGCGGCGCCGATCGTGGTCTTCAGCCAGTTGCCGGAGGTCGTGCCCTCGGGGGATCCAGCGGGTCTCGAAGCGCCCCTCACCGGTGAGTACGGCGGCCTGGGCGGCGTCGTCGAAGAACCGTCCCCCACCTCGCCGTCGCTGCGGGTCTCGCCGCTGCCCGGCGCGCCGTCCCGGCTGGACGGGTCGGGGCGGGTGGTGCTGGCGGCGACCAGCGCGAACGGGACCGTGGTGACCAGCACCCAGACGGATCGGCCCGAGCGGCAGGAGATCAGCGGCTGGACCGACTTGGGCGGTGCGGCCGCGGGCGACCCGGTCCTCGCCACCGACGCGATCGGTGAGATGTCGGCGTTCGTCGTCGGCACCGACGGCCACCTGATGCGCAACCGCGGCCTCAAGCCCGCCCTGAACGGCACGAGCAAGTGGCGCGATCTCGGCGGCGCGCAGCTGGTGGGAACGCCCGCGGTGGCGCAAGACGCCGAGGGCAAGCTGGTCGTGGTGGCGCGGGGCGCGGACGGCTCGCTGCAGGTGATCCAGCAGACCGCGGTCGTGGCCGACACCTGGGGCGAGTGGCAGCGGGTGCAGGTGCCCGCGGCCCACGACCCGGCGATCTACCGGGATTCGCAGGGCGAGCTGCGCATCTTCGCGTCCGGACCGGACGGCCGGCTGCGGACGATCGTGCAGGTCGGGCTCTCCGGAGCAGAGTGGAGCGTTCCCCAGGACCTGGGCGGTTCCCTCGCCGGTCCGCCTGCGGTGATCATGGATGCCGAGGGCAGGCTCCGGGTCTTCGCGCTGGACGAGGCCGGCGCGTTGCAGCACAACGTCGAGACGGGTACCGCGTCGGGCGCCTGGGTGGGCTGGGAGAACTTGGGCGGCCAGCTGACGGGCAGGCCCTTCGCCACCACAGGTGCCAGAGGCGGTGTGGCGGTGCACGTGCTGGACCCCAGCGGGAAGATGCGGGAGGTCTTCCAAACCGGGGTGGAGCGGGACGGGTGGTCCGAGTGGCAGGACCGCGACGGCAACCTCGCGCGACTCGTGGCGGTGG
The DNA here is from genome assembly GCF_027853965.1 of Saccharopolyspora indica. GTDB lineage: Bacteria > Actinomycetota > Actinomycetes > Mycobacteriales > Pseudonocardiaceae > Saccharopolyspora > Saccharopolyspora indica. The sequence goes on from NZ_JAQGLB010000010.1 coordinate 206,540, forward strand.
TCCAGGACCGGCAGGGCCGGTTCCTCGCGCACGGGGTCGGCAAGCGGGGCGGCATGGAGCGGGCGCTCCAGCTGGTTCCCTCCACCGCGCACTGGTCCGGCTGGGAAACCGATCTCGGCGGTGTCTTCCCCACCGGCTGACCTGCGCGCCCGGTGACTGCGCAGGCCCGGTCTCTAGACTGAGCGCATGCGCAGGGTGGTGGGCAAGAACGTCGTGGAGTTCTCCGCGGAGCAGTTCGACGAGATGGTGCAGCGGTACTCCGGCGGCGTGGTCCTCGACGTCGGGGCGGGCAACGCCAAGCACGCCTACCAGCTCGCCCGCGGGGCGCAGGACACCCTGGTGATCGCGCTCGACGCGGCCAAGGACAACATGCAGAAGATCGCGGGGAAGGCCAAGGCGTCCCCGGCCAAGGGCGGTGCGCCGAACCTGCTCTGCGTGTGGGCGGCCGCGGAGAAGCCGCCCGCCGAGCTGCACAGCGTCACGGAGCTGCACTCGCTGATGCCGTGGGGCAGCCTGCTGCGCGGGATGCTCGGGTCCGACGCGGAGATGCTGCAGGGGCTCGCGCGGCTCTGCCTGCCCGGGGCGGAGTTCCTGGTCACGCTCAACCTGCACGCGTGGCGGCCGCCCGTCCCGGAGGTGGGCGATCACCCGGAACCGACCCCGGATTCGGCGATGGAGCAGCTCGCGCCCTACTACGCGGCGGGCGGGTGGACGCTGAACGAGGCGAGGTACTTCGGCGCCGAGGAGCTCGACGCGCTGGCCACGTCGTGGACCCGGCGGCTGGGCTCGACGCGCGACGCGCTCGACGTGCTCGGGCTCACCGGCGTCATCGGGAAGTGACGGGGGACGTGATGGCCGACGTGCTGCTGCGCGTGAAGTGCCGGGGGCACGCCGACATTCGCGCCACGCACGGCAAGACCCTGGAGTTCGCGGTCGATCCGGAGATCACCGCGCGCGCGACCTGCGTCGTGGGGGTGGCCGCGGAGGTGGTCGAGCTCGGTGCGCCGGGGATCGCCGGGCCGGTGCGCATCACCATCGGCGTCGGTGACCGCAGCGCGACCGTGCGCGCGGTGGCGAACTCGATGTGGCGCCCCGGAACGACGGCGGTGGTGCGGCGCAGCTCCGAGCGGTTGGCGAACACGCTGGCCACCGATGCCGATCTCGCGGCGAGCGCGTTGCCGCGCGAGCTGCTCGACGGACTCCGCGATCCGGAGTCCGAAGTGGACATCACCGTCGAACGCGATCTCGATGCCGCGGGCGGGCTGGTGCTCTTCCACGCGCAGGAGGGCGGCGGTTCGAGGCTCGCCGCCGAGATCGCGTCCGCGGATCGGGTCCTGGTCGAGGATCAGCAGGCCCGCGCGCTGGTCGCCGCGGCGAAGGACCGCATCGTCGCCGACGCGCGCAAAGCCGATCGGGGAGCGCTGCGCGCCGCTTTGGAGCGGGGAGAGCGGGTCCTGGTGGTCTCGGCGGTCAGCGCCCGCAGCGACGTGGTCGCCGAACTGCTGGCCGCGACCGGGGACGTGCCCTTCGAAGTGCTCGGCCTGCCCGCGCAGCTGGCGGTCGCCGCGATCGCCCCGAGCGGGGCTCCGGCGGTGCTGGTCGACGACACCAGCCGGCGCGGCATCGTCAAAGCCGTGCGCAGGCAGGCGAACGCCGCGGTCGTCTTCCGGTGCGCTGCCGATCAGCTGCCGGGAATCGTCGAGGAGGCGGGGGAGCGCCGAGTGGCGCTGCTGCCGGTGGGAACCTCGGAACGGCCGCGGCTGGGCACCACCTCGGAGCTCCCGCCCGGCGGATCCGCGGAGATCTTCTGCTGCCTTGCCCCCGTCGCCGGCGCCGGTGAGGACACCGACGTCGACGCGCCCGGCCTGATCCGCGCCCTGCTCGACCAGGGCGTCTCGCAGAAGACGATCTCCCGCGCGCTGATCGACTCGGCGGGCTGGTCCCGCCGCCAGGCCTACGACCTGGTGCTGAGCCTCACCGACGACGGCGAGTAGCCGCACCCCGGGTCATTCGGCGGCGCGGGCGAGGTTCTGCCGGATCTTCTCGTGCACGAGGTCGAGGAAAGCGCCGTTGGCGGGGGCCGAGTACGACATCGTCGGATCCGGGTAGATGACGACGTCCACTCGCTCCCCGGCGGCGGAGATCACGGACAGCCCGGACGACCTGCGAGCGGTGTTGATCTTCACCGTGGCCGGGGCGACTCCGGCTCCAGGGCTGGGAAAGGTCTGCTTCAGCACCGGTTCGCCGAGACCGACCTGCCACAGCGAGACGGCTTCCCGGTCGACGCTGAGGATGAATCCGGCCAGGCTCCGCAAGCCCAGCGCTGGGCGGCACAGGAACGCGAGGCCGTGCTGGCGCAGCGCTGCCAAGGCCCTGCGCTGGTTGCGGACCGCGAGCCGCCCGTAGATCACCAGCGCGAGCAGCAGCAACAGCAGAAGCGCCAGTGCCACGACCAGGAGCGGGATGACGTCCATCGATCGACTGTAGCCGGATCCGGTCGTCGCCCGTGTGGGTTACGTGATGCTCGGGGTTCGACTACTGCGTGTTTCGGTTCACCTCGTTCTGGTTGGACAGGGCGGGGGTCCGGAGCTGAGACTGGATGCCGGGCAGCCGATGGGGGCGTGAATCCGATCAGGACGGCTGTCCTTGTTTTCGGAGTCGCTCTTTATCGATCCAGTTCGCCGTGTCCCCGAAACGCGGCGAACCACTCGCCGCCTTCCCAGCCTTCCCCGAGAGGAGAACTGTGCCCTTCGCGCTGGTCGCACTCGCCGTTGGCGCCTTCGGCATCGGCACCGCCGAGTTCGTGATGATGGGCGTGCTGCCGCAGGCCGCCGCCGAACTCGGCGTGTCCATCCCCACCGCCGGGAACCTGATCTCCGGGTACGCCCTGGGCGTCGTGGTCGGAGCGCCCGCGCTGACGCTGCTGGGCGCCCGGTTGTCCCGCAAGACCATGCTCGTCCTGACGATGAGCATGTTCACCGCGGGCAACGCGCTCTTCGCGCTGGCGCCCAGCGCCGGGGTGGGCGTGTTCTTCCGGTTCCTGACCGGCCTGCCGCACGGCGCCTTCTTCGGCGCCGGAGCGGTGGTGGCCGCCACCATGGCCGGGCCGGGCAACCGCGCCAAGGCCGTGTCGATGATGTTCATGGGGCTGACGCTGGCCAACGTCGTCGGCGTGCCGCTGGGCACGCTGCTCGGGCAGCAGTTCGGCTGGCGGGCCACCTTCGCGGTGGTCGCGGTGATCGGGGTGGCCGGCGTCGCCGCCATCGCCCTGCTGGTGCCCGACCAGGGCAGGCCTGCGGCCGGGCAGTCCGCGGTGCGCGAGCAGCTCGCCGCCTTCCGCTCGCCGCAGGTGTGGCTGGCGCTGGCCATCGTGACCTTCGGGCTCGGCGGCACCTTCGCCGTGCTGAGCTACCTGACCCCGATCCTCACCGACGTCTCCGGCTACTCGCCGACGGCCGTCACGCTGCTGCTGGCGCTGGCCGGGCTCGGCATGACCGCGGGCAACTTCCTGGGCGGCCGGATCGCGGACAGGGCGGTGATGCCCGGCGTCTACGCGGCGCTGATCGGCGTCGCCGCGGTGCTGGGGCTGTTCACCTTCACCTCCGGCAACAAGGTGGCCGCGGCGGTGACCGTGTTCGCCATCGGAGCCGTCGGCTTCATGGTCGCGCCGATCATGCAGGCCCTGGTGATGGACAAGGCCGGTGGCGCTCCGTCGCTGGTGTCGGCCGCGCTGCAGTCCGCCTTCAACATCGCCAACTCCATCGGCGCCTACGCGGGCGGCCTGGTGATCGCGCACGGCCTCGGCCTGCTGGCGCCGAACCTGGTGGGCGTGGCGCTGGCGGCGGTCGGCCTCGCCCTGGCCGCGACCCTGGGCGCCCTGGACCGCGAGCGCCCGGCGACCGCGGAGCCCGAGCCGGTCCCCGCAGCGGTGCGCCCGCTCCCGCAACCGGTCCCGGCCTGACCGGCGCGCGGGTGGAAACTTCAATGGAAGTCGGACGTCCGATTTCCATTGAAGTTGCGCCGGAGGTCGTCGGGACGTCGACCCGGCCCCCGGGTTCCCCGGAGCCGGAAGAGTTCGCCGAAGTTGCACGCGGCCGGGACCCAACGGTGATCAGGACGGGCTATGGTGGTCCGGACCACTAGGTGATCAACCCTGGAGCGTCCCGTGGAATGGGCAGCCAAGAGTTCGGCCGAGCAGCGCCCGCCGGTCGACCTGCGCACGGATGTGCCGCACTCGGCGCGGATCTACGACTACCTGCTGGGCGGGCGGGACAACTTCGCCGCCGACCGGGACGCGGCGGGGTCGATCACGGCCGACTGGCCGAACCTGCCGAAGTCGATGCGGGCGAACCGGGACTTCATGTGCCGGGTGACGCGGTTCCTCGCCGAGCGGGGCTACCGCCAGTTCCTGGACATCGGCACGGGCCTGCCGACCTCGCCGAACCTGCACGAGGTGGCGCAGGCGGTCGATCCCGGATCGCGGATCCTCTACGTGGACAACGACCCGATCGTGCTGGTGCACGCCCGCGCGCTGCTGACCAGCACGCCGGAGGGCCGGACGGCCTACGTCGACGCGGACCTGCACCAGCCGGCGGCGATCCTCGAATCACCCGAGTTCGCGGAGACCTTCGACCTGACCGAGCCGGTAGTGCTGAGCCTGCTGGCGATCGTGCACTTCATCCCGGACGACGACGAGGCGATCGAGCTGGTGCGGCGGATGGTCGAACCGCTGCCGAGCGGCAGCGTGCTCGCGCTGTCCATGACCACCGAGATCAGCGCCCCGGAGGAGGTGCGGCGGGGAGTGGCGGCCTACAACGCCAACGGCATCCCGCTCAAGTCCCGCACCGAGGCCGAGGTGGCGCGCTTCTTCGACGGCATGGTCCTGATGAACCCCGGCGTCGTGCTGGTCAACCACTGGCACCCGGACGCCGAAGCCGCGAAGGTCGCCGACGAGCACGTCCACATGTACGGCGCGGTCGCGGTCAAACCCTGACCCCAGGCCGTCACCCGCACCCCGGTCAATTTCGTACGAAATTGACGCATCGCCGGGTGGCGCCCCGGATCGTTAGCGTGGCGAAATTGGGTCTGGTCGCCGGGGGTTCGGGAGCTTAGGGTCGCCGCTACGAGGAACGCATCGGCGGACGGAGCGGCATTGAACGAGATCAGCAGCACCGAGCACGCGACCGGCTCCGTGGACGACCACGGCGTCGCCACGGTCACGATCCGCAACGCCAAGGCGCTGAACATCATCGGCAGCGCGGTCGGTGCGGAGGTGACCGCGGCGATCGGCGAGCTGGCCGCCCGGCCCGAGGTCCGGGCGCTCGTGCTGCGCGGCACCGGTGACCGGGCCTTCATCGGCGGTGCCGACATCACCGAGATGTCCACTTTGGACCGCGCGGGTGCGGAGGCGTTCATCGACGGGCTGCGCGTGCTGTGCCAGGCGGTCCGCGACTTCCCGGCGCCGGTGATCGCCCGCCTGCCCGGCTGGTGCCTCGGCGTCGGCGTGGAAGTGGCGGCGGCCTGCGACCTGCGGATCGGCAGCAGCACCGCGCGCTTCGGGATGCCGGAGGTCGCGGTCGGGATCCCGTCGGTGATCCACGCGGCGCTGCTGCCCGGGCTGATCGGCACCGGCCGCGCCGACTGGCTGATGCTCACCGCGGAGAACATCGACGCGCAGACCGCGCTGTCCTGGGGCCTGGTGCACGAGGTCGTCCCGCCGGAGGAGCTCGACGCCGCGGTGACCCGAACCGCCCGCCGGCTGGCGGAGTTCGGGCCGTCCGCGGTGCGGCAGCAGAAGAGGCTGCTGCGCTCCTGGGAGGAGCTGCCCGTCGAGCGGTCGATCGCGGAGAGCGTCGCCGAGTTCGGCGCGGCCTTCGACACCGGCGAACCCCAGCGCTACATGACCGAATTCCTCAACCGCAAGCGGTCGTGAGCGCGTAATCGCGTTCGAACGCACTCACGACCCCTCGGCGAGTTCCCAGGCGCGGGCTCGGGCGCGCTGGGCGGCGGCGATCAGCTGCCGCCAGGCGCGCTCGTCGAGGCCCGGGGCCGGGCCGAGCAGGTGCAGCGCTTCGGGCGTGTGCTCGTCGGGCCGGTGCGGGTGGACCTCGATGGCCGCGAGGTCGCCGCGGGCGGTGAACAGCGCGGCCGGATCCAGCTCCGGTGCCGAGCGGGTCGCGCGGAGCTCGGCGAGCAGCCGGTCCCGGTCCCGGCCGCGCAGGCGGGTCAGCAGGAACGGGTCGGAGTCCAGCATCGGCGCCAGCACGTAGTGCACCGCTGTCGCGTGCGCGCACGGTTCGGCGCGGCCGGGGCAGGCGCAGGTGGAGCGGAGCTCGCCGGTCTTCGGGAACAGCGACAGGTCGACCTCGCGCAGCGTGTCGTCGACGTCCTCCGGCAGCTCGCCCCGCAGCAGCGCGGCGGCGTGCCGGAGCTGCCCGGCCAGCGCCGCGACCGCGGTCCGCCATTCGGCGTCGGTGAACACCGGCAGCGTCAACGTCACGTCGAGGACCTTGGTGCGCGCGTGCACCTGCGCGCTGACCGTTCCCGGCGCGACGACGACGTCCCGCACGGCACCGTTGCGCGCCATCGAACGTCCTTGCGGCAGGCGGGAATTCGGGTAGGTGGCGCCGAGCGATTCCAGTGCTCGCCGCCAGCGCCGCCCCCACCAGGTGACGCCGAAGGCGTTCGCTTCCGTCTTCTTCGACATCAGTCCTCCGTGGACAGTTCGACGAGTTCGCGCAGCGCGTCGTCGGTCAGCTCGGTCAGCCACGACTCGCCGCTGCCGATCACCGAGTCGGCCAGCGCGCGCTTCTGCTCCAACAGTTCGGCGATGCGCTCTTCGAGCGTGCCGTGCGCGACCAGCTTGTGCACGTGCACGCGGCGGGACTGGCCGATCCGGTGCGCGCGGTCGGTCGCTTGGTCCTCCACCGCCGGGTTCCACCAGCGGTCGTAGTGCAGCACGTGCGTGGCGCGGGTCAGGTTCAGGCCGGTGCCACCGGCTTTGAGGCTGATGACGAGCACCGGCGCGGCGGTGTCGTCGTCCTGGAAGGCGTCCACCATCGCCTGCCGCCGCGCGGTGCTGAGCCCGCCGTGCAGGAACGGCACCGCGGGCAGGCCCAGCTCGGCGGCCAGGTGACCGGCCAGCAGCTCGCCCATCGCCCGGTACTGCGTGAACACCAGCGCCCGGTCCTCGGCGGCGACCGCTTCGGCCAGCATCTCGGTGGCGCGGGTGAGCTTGCCGGACCGGCCGGGCAGCGGGCCGGGTTCGCCGAGGAAGTGCGCCGGGTGGTTGCAGATCTGCTTGAGCTGGGTGAGCAGCTTCAGGATCCGGCCGCGCCGCCCGATCCCGGTGCCCAGGCCCGCGTCCAGCGCCTCGCGCACCGCCCGCCGGTACAGGGCGGCCTGCTCGTCGGTCAGCGCGCAGGTGACCACCGATTCGACCTTGGGCGGCAGGTCGGTGGCCACCTCGGACTTGCGGCGGCGCAGCAGGAACGGCGCGACGATCGAGCGCAGCCTGCGGGTGGCGTCGGTGTCGTGCCACCGCTCGACCGGGACCGCGAAGCGCTCCTTGAAGCGGTGGGAACCGCCCAGCAGCCCGGGGTTGGCGAAGTGCATGATCGACCACAGCTCGGCGAGCCGGTTCTCCACCGGCGTGCCGGTCAGCGCCACGCGGGCCCTGGCGCGCAACCGCCCGGCGGCCTGGGCGGTCTGGCCGGCCTGGTTCTTGATCTGCTGGGCCTCGTCGAGCACCACCACGTCCCAGTCCACATCGGACAGCAGCGGGGTGTCGGAGCGCAGCAGGGGATAGGTCGTGATCACCACGGCGCCCGGCGCGAACGCGGCAGGATCGATCGGCCGCCGCGGACCGTGGTGGCGCACCACCGCGAGCTTCGGCGCGAACCGGCGCAGCTCGCGCTGCCAGTTGTCCACCACCGAGGTCGGGCACACCACCAGCTGCGGCCGGTCCCCGGGGCGGCCCGCCAGCAGCGCGATGGTCTGCAGCGTCTTGCCCAGGCCCATGTCGTCGGCGAGCACCGCGCCGAAGCCCAGCTCGGCCATGCTCTGCAGCCACGCGACGCCCCGCAGCTGGTAGTCGCGCAGCGTGGCGTCGACGCCGGTCAGCCGCGATTCCGGCGGTGGTTCGCCCAGCCGGTCCACCAGCGCCCGCAACCGGCCACCGGCGGAGACGGCGACCTCGCCGAACTCGGTGCTGCGCGTTCCCTCCAGCACCGCGGCCAGCGCTTCGGACTCCGGCAGCGCGTGCGCCGTCCCGAGCCGGGTGCGGACCTCCGCCGCTTCCCGCGCGTCGACGCGGACCCAGCGACCGCGCCAGCGCACCAGCGGGCGGCCCAGCGCGATCAGCTCGTCGAGCTCGTCGGCGCTGAGCACCTCGTCGCCGACCACGGCCTCCCACCGGAAGTCCTGGCCGTCCGCGGCGTGCAGACGGGCCCGCAGCCGGCGCACTCCGGCGAGATCGGTCGGCACCTCGACGGCGATGCCCGCGGCGACCAGCTCCTGCTGCCCGGTGGCCAGGAACTCCGCGGCCTGCCCGATGTCCAGCCGCGCCTCGGTGGGCCGCTGCTCGGACAGCGCCGCGTCGAGCGGCCGGAAGAGGCGCGCGGCTTCCGCCAGGCCCTGCACCAGCGCGTCCTGCGGCGCACCGGGCAGGTCCGACCAGACCTGACCGGCGGGTACCGGCACGTCGCCGGCGGAGCGCAGGTGGAAGGTCAGCGCCCAGGGGCTCTCGTCCTCGGCCGGAACTTCCAGCCGCAGCTCCAGGTTCCCGCCGAGCGGTGGGCCGGACGGCAGCGCCCGGCCCCACTCCTGGAGCGCGGCCCCGTCGAGCTCGACGGCGGGATCGGGCCCGGTCAGCGCGGTGATCCAGGCGTTGCCGCCGGCGATCGCCTCGCCCCGCGCGCACGCATCCGCGACGGCGTCGCCGAAAGCGGCCAGCATCTCCGACGCGCCCCACAGCCCGCCGTCGCGCCGCAACGCGTGCGCGGCCGGGGGCATCGCAGCGGCCAGCGCGGCGAACCGGTTGTCGTGCAGGTTCGCCAGCCGCCAGCGCGCCGCGCCATCGCGCACGCCGGGCACCAGGTGCCCGGCGGTGACCTGCTCCAGCGCCAGCTTCGCCGCCACGCTCCAGGCGATCAGCGAGTCGCCGGGCCGCTGCCACGCGGGCCAGCGGTCCGGCGACGGCATCTCGGCGAGCGGGGCGAGCGCGTCGGCGACCGGCACCGCGACGGCGGGCACCTCCGCCGCGGCGACCGCGCCGTCGGCGGGCAGCACGGTGGCCAGCTCGTCCTCGCGACCGTCCGGCAAGCCGAGATCCCGGGCCGCTTTCGCGGGATCCGCGGTTCCCCACAGCGCGAGTTCGGCGGCCCCGGGCCGGAACGTCGCCTGCAACCGATCTGGCACGCCGCAACGTCGAGCGGAAATGGTGATCCTCCGTCCAGCGGGCGTCGAAGAGCGCACGACATCCCCGACAGCGATTTCCCGTGCCCCGAACGGTACCGGCGGCAATCCGGGATTTCCACCATCCCGGCAATTTGACAAATAGCCGGGAATAGTGCCTCCGGTGGACTTGACTTTTTCGATGCGTTTCCGACAGGACGGTTCTGAGCTGGGCTTATAGCCCGCGGAACACTTCGGGAATAGTTCGTGGTCACCGCGGGCTCGTGGTTTCCGCGCTGTCGAATCCGCTACCGATCGCGTTCGAAGAAGCGGATCAGTTCGGCCGCGGTGTCCTGCGGGTTGTCCTCGGCGACGAAGTGCCCGGCACCGGCGACGGTGGCCCGGCGCGCGCCGGAAATGGCGGCGGCGAGCCGGTCGCCCACCGCCGGGGCGAGCCATTCGTCGTGCTCGCCCCACAGCACCAGCGTCGGCGCGGTGATCCGGTGGAGACCGGCGACGGCCTCGCGGGTGTCCTCGAAGCTGATCGCCGCCACCTGGTCCACCCACCGCTGCTGCCCGTCGGGACCCGCCCACGGCGCGAGGTAGGCCGCCGCGGAGGCGTCGGACATGCGGTGCGCGGCGGTGCGCAGGCGCGGGGCGATGATGTCGGCGAAGACGTGCTGCGGCATCGTCCGGTAGGCCTGCTCGTGGCGCTGCATGTGCTCGGTGAACGGCGTGTTCCACGGTCCGATGACCGCCGCGTCCAGCAGCGCCAGGTGGCTGGCGGGCACACGCTCCACCAGGTGCGCCCGGATCACGGTGCCGCCGCCGATGTCGTGGCCGACGAGGCCGGGCGAGTCCAGCCCCCAGTGCTCGACGAGCTCGGCCAGCGTCCGCGCCTGCCGCGCGATGGACGGCGCGATCCCCGGATCGGCCCGGGAGTCGCCGAACCCGAGCAGGTCCCACACGTGCACCGCGAACCGCTCGGCCAGCAGCGGGACGACGTCGCGCCACAGGTAGGACCACGCGGGCGTGCCGTGCACCAGGACCACGGGAGGGCCCTCGCCGAACACGCCGGTGGCGACGTCGCCACCGGACACGCGGACCCGCTGGTCGAGCCGCCAGGTCGTGGATCGCATCGAACCTCCCAGGTAAGGTGTTAAGAAACGTTTCAACGGTTACTGTAGCGGGAGGGGTAAGGCTTGAAAATAGATTTAAGCGATTACTCGCGTGGTGCGGGGCTGGCATCCGATCTCGTCAACAGCGCGCCGGAGGTGCGCCGCGTCAGCGGTGAGCTGCTGGTCGACCCCGATGCGCTGGCGCGTTTCCTCGCCGAACGCGACCTCGATCCCCGGCGGGAACCGGTGGCGGAAGACCTCCTCCGAGTGCTCGAACTCCGCCGCGAACTGCGCACCGTCCTCGACGCGCAGGACGAGGACGCCGTCGCGGAAGCGGCGGGGGAGCTGGTCCGGCGGGCGAGCACCGGGCCGGTCCTCGGGCGCGACGCCGACGGCAGGTGGCAGTGGCAGGTCGAGACGGCTCCGAGCGCGTCCCTCGCCGACGAACTCGCGGTGCTCGCCGGGCTCGGGTTGCTGGGCGCGCTGCGCGCGCTGGGGCACGAGCGCTTCCGGGCGTGCGCTTCGCCGGAGTGCGACGGGGTTTTCGTCGACACCAGCAGGGCGGGACGCCGCCGCTACTGCACACCGGACCTGTGCGGCAACCGCATCAACGTCGCCAATCACCGGGCCAGGCGCCGCGAACGGGGCTGAGGGAGTTTCGCGTGACGCTCGTTGGTGGCAATGAACTAGCGCGGTCGTTGATCTCCGGCAAGTTGGTGATCGCACCCCAACTCACGAGGAGAAGTCGATGCACCGAGCCATCACCCGTTTCGCCGCCGCAGCCGGAATCGCCGCAGCGGTGCTCACCGGTTCCTACGCCATCTCCGCCATCCAGACCACCACGGAGCACCGCGCCGCCCAGACCTGCGGCGCAGTCGGCCAGAACCTGAACGTCCTCGACGTCGGAATCAACCTGACTCCCAAGCTCTGCTGACCGAAGTCCGATGTGGACTCCTGGGCCGCCGCTCCGGATCGGGGCGGCGGCTCCGCGCTGAACGGGGCCGCCGCGTCGGGGCTCAGCCGCGGCTCGTGCCGTCCGGCCACACGACGGTGACCGGGATCCCGCGCTCGCGCGCGGCTCGCACCACGTCGCCGGTGCCTCCGCGCCCGGCTGCCGGCTGGCCGTCCCAGACGGCGAACAGCGCGTCGACGATGCCCAGAACGTGCTCGCCGGCACCCATGTAGGCCTCGGGAGTGGACTCCTCGAACGGCATCGTGTGCACCTTCGACGCCTTGCCGATCAGCTCGTCGAACTGGGCGGCGTTGTTCGCCCGCACCTCGTGCTCCCGGTAGTCGGCGGCGGGCAGGACGACCTCGAACGAGCCGCCCGCGTCGAGGACCGCCCGGGCGAAGAGCTGGTCGGCGCCGCGCGCCAGGCAGGTGACCCCGACGAGCCCGCCGCGGTACCGCGACAGCTCGGCCGCCAGCGCTGCCTGGACGAGCGGAGCGCTCGCGGCGGTGAGGTTCAGGTGCCCGGTGATTCCGATGCGCGGCAACGCAGGCCCTTTCGTCGCAGGTGATCAGCCCTCGAACCGCGCCGAAGCCCGCGATTCGCACTGGGAGTCTCGCATCTTCCCGCGGCCCGGTTCACGAGTTCGGAGCAGAGCGGTGCGCTCGAAGCCGGGTTGGGTGGAGCCTGGTGGCGCGGTCGGTCACAGCAGCCATCCGAAGACGAACCAGGCGAGAACCGGCGCGAGGACGATCGCGCACAGCCCGTAGGTCATCAGCTGCCGGAAGAGACGCGCGCGGTGTTCGGGGGCGGCGGATCCGAGCAGCAGTCCGCCGGTGATGCCGAGCGGGTTGACGTCGACGAGCACCGCGGAGAGCGCGACGGCGATGATCGCGCCGACCGGTGGCACACCGGCCGCCACGAGCGGGGCGATCAGCGGCACGCCCGTCGCGATGACGGCGATCGAGGAGGCGAAGAACGAGGTCAGGCCGACGATGAGGCACACGGCGAGCAGCGACAGCAGCGGCGAACCCGTGATGCTGCCCAGCGCTGCGGTGATCTGCTCGAAAGCGCCGAGGTGTTCCATGAGCCCGACGTAGGTGAGCACACCGGCGATCAGGAGGATGATCTCCCAGGGCAGCCGGCGGATGGCCGACGTCGGTTCGACGCGCAGCAGGAGCTGAAGGGCGAGCGCGAGAGTCAGCCCGAGCAGACCGAGATCGACCTTGAACACCGCTCCGCCGATGACGAGTGCGACCAGTGCGGCGATCGAGGCCCACACGGCGATCCGGCTCGGTGCGGACGGTCGTCCCGCCGCGTCGTGGACGGGCGCGGCCTCGGCCACGACGGCGGTGCTGCCCGGCGCGGCTTCGCGCGCGGCCCGGATCGAGTGCCTTCCCACGAGCATCGCGGCCAGGCACAGCACGAGGCCGGTGCCGAGCACGGCGAGGAAGAGCGTGAGCGGGGTGTGGGCGGGTACCTCGATGCCGGACTTGGCCATGAGTCGTGGGGTGCTCGCGCCGAAGACCGCGATCGGTGAGAACAACCCGCACATGATGCCGTTGAGCGTGGTCAGGCAGAGCAGCAGCGGTGGGAGCCCGCGCTTGGCCGCGATGCCGAGCGTGATCGGCGCCATGATCGCGATGACCGCCGCGGGGAGAGTTCCGATCGCGGTGAGCAGTGCGCCGACGGCGAAGAGCAGCAGCGGGATCAGGGCGACCCGGTTCCCGATCGGTCGCAGCGCGCGGGACAGGAGCCAGTCCGTGGTGCCGGTCAGCTGGATCACGGCGAACAGCGCGGTGATGCCGACGATCAGGACGACGAAGTCGACCGGGAAGAAGTCGAACAGCTCGTCGACGCCGACACCGGCGAGGGTCGCCACCAGGAGAGCGGCGGGAAGGGCGGCGAGAGCGAGGCTGAAGCGCGGCGCGAAGGCGCCGAGGAACAGCAGGGCGAGCACCGCGATCGAGAGGAGTGAGGGGGCCATGGGTGTCCTGTCCTTCGGCGTCGTTGCGGAGGGAGCGGAGCGCAGGCGCGGTTCGGTCAGACGACGCCGTCGGCCCGCAGGGCGTCGACGGCGTGCTGGTCGAGGCCGAGCAGATCGATCAGGACCGAGTCGGTGTGCTCGCCCAGGCGCGGCCCCAGGGACCGGATCCGTCCGGGGGTGGCGCTGAGCCGTGGCAGCGGCGCGACCATCGGCAGGTCGCCCCAGTCGTCGTCGGCGACGGTGGTGATCGTTCCGCGCTCCCGGTAGTGCGGGTCCGCGGCGATGTCGGCGATGCTCATGATCGGCGAAGCGGGCACGCCGGCGTCGTTGAGGATCCGGACCGCGTCATCGGCCGGTAGCCGCCCCGCCCACGCCGCGATCACGGCGTACAGCTCGTCCTGGTTGTCCACGCGGCATTCGCGCGTCGCGAACCGGGGGTCCGCCGCGAGTCGCGGCATGCCCATGACCGCGGCGAGCTTGCCGAACAGCGCGTCCGTGCCGGCGTGCACCGAGATCCGCCGGCCGTCGGCGGTGTCGAAGTCGCTGGCCGGGACGATCTGGAGGTTGCGGTTTCCCTGCCGCTCCCGGACCGCGCCGAGCGCGGCGTAGCTCAGCAGCGCGTTCTCGGAAGCGCGGAAACCCGCTTCGTACAGGCCGAGATCCACGATCTGGCCGGTGCCCCCGTTGCGGTCCCGGTCGTAGAGCGCCGTGACGGTGGCGAACGCCGCGAGGTAGGCGGCCATGTAGTCGATCACGGCGTACCCGGTGCGGGTCGGTGGCCCGTCGGGTTCGCCGCTGACGTAGGTGAGGCCGGAGAACGCGCTGGCGATGCGGTCGAAGGCCCCCCGGTCGCTGAAGGGGCCCGACATGCCGTAGCCGGTGACCACGACCAGCACCGCCCGCGGGTTGATCTCCTGCAGGCGCTCCGGCGTCAGGTCCCACTTCTCCAGCGTCGGCGGGCGGAAGTTCATGACGACCACGTCGAAGTGCGGCACCAGCTCGCGGACGAGCTCCTGACCGCGCGCGGTGTGCAGGTCGACCGTCACCGACTTCTTGTTGCGCCCCTCCTGGATCCACTGCAGCGAGCGGCGCCCCGGTGCCGACGAACCCGGCCCGCCCCGGGTGAAGTCGCCGCGGCCGGGCTCCTCGACCTTCACGACCTCGGCCCCGAAGTCCCCCAGCATCGTCGCCGTCACCGGCGCGGCGAGGACGGTAGCGAGGTCCAGCACGCGGATTCCCGCGAGCGGCAGACGATCTTCCGACACTGCACACCTCCCTATGAACGTTCCGTTATTAACGAAGTGTTATTAACGGAACGGCAGGATATGGTGTGAGCGGCACGACGGTCAATGGAACGGAGGAGCGGGATGGCCGACGAGGTCGCCGGGGCGAAGCCCCGCCGCCGACGGCGCTCGCGAGAGGAAACCGAGTCGGACCTGCTCGACGCCGCGCTGCGGATCATGCGGCGCGACGGCCTCCTCGAAGGAGTCGCCCTGCGGGACGTCGCCGCGGAGGCGGGGGTCAACCACGGGCAGATCTACCAGTACTTCGGATCCCGGCAGGCCCTGCTGCGGGCGGCGATCACCCGCCTCCTCCAGCGGTCGGCGCTCGACCGCGACACCCACTGGGAGCAGCCGTTCGCCCAGCGCCGCACGGCGATGTGGCGCTGGGCGCTCCAGCAGCCCGACCTGCCCAAGCTGGAAGCGCTCCTGGCCCTGGAGGGCGACGACCAGCTCGTGCTGTTCCCGGAGCTGGAGCGCACTCGCCAGGCGCTCGACCGCGACCGCGCGACCGGTGCGCTGCCGCGCGACTCCGATGCCGACGTCGTGCACGCGATGACCGCGGCCACCTACATGGGCTACTGCATCTTCCGCGAGGCGATCGCCCGCGAACTCGGCCTGGAGCTCGGCGAGCTCGACGCTCGAGCCGGCGCGGTGTACGAACGACTCGTCGCCGGGCTCGCAGAGCCCGCACCCGAAGACCGCTCCGCACCGCGAGACATGGGGTCCTGATCTCGACGCGTGGAGGCTCGAACCGGTGGGTGGGTGACGGCCGGATCGGTGATCCGGCGGGTGGAGTCGACCGGGCGCTGGTGCGCTCACCGGTGGCAGCGCCGGAAGTCGAGGAAGGACAACGAGATGCGTCGTGCAGCAGTCGCGTTCCTGCTAGCGGGGGCGGCATTGCTCGGAACCGCTTCAGCGGCCCTCGCCCAAGAGGTGGTCACCGCCGAGCAGTGCGAGGACGCCGGTGGCCGCGTGGTTCGCGGCCCAGGTGTGGAGTACTACTGCATCAACGGCGACCACCACGGCTCCGAAGTCGTGGGCTGAATCCCAGGCGGCAGCAGGCCAGGGCTTGCCGGAACAACCGGTGAGCCCTGGCCTTTCCGCTGCGCGGGCGCGACGTCAGGCCGCGATGCGTTCCGGTTCCGGTTCCGGGGTGGTGGTGTTGCGGGGCAGGGCCCGGTCGACGGCCACCAGGGCCAGGCCGAGGAGCCAGAAGGCACCGCCGTAGATCAGCAGGTTCAGCGCGAGCCCGTCGTAGCCGATGGCGTCGACGTCGATGAACGGGTACGGGTAGCCGGTGCCCAGCAGCGCGCCGCGGCCCAGCGCGAACACCAGGTATCCCACCGGGTAGAGCAGCCAGGCGGCCGCGGCGGCCCAGCGGAACCGGCGGTGCTCGTCGAAGAGCAGCCAGTCCGCGACCGCGGCGATCGGCGTGATGACGTGCACCAGCTGATCGGAGAAGTCGGAGGTGCCCGCGCCCATCTGGAACGGTGCGTCGGCGAGCACCAGGTTGTAGACCAGGCCCGTGATGGCGATGTAGAGCGTGGTGCCGCCCTTCAGCCACGCCGGCGGTTGCCCGGTGCCGCGCACCGTCGCCCACGAGGCCCAGGCGAAGACGACCGAGACGAGCACGTTGCTCTGGATCGTGAAGTACACCAGGGAACTGGCGAAGCCGTCCTTCGAGGTCAGGTAGACCCCGGTGACGGCGGCGACCAGCACGGCGATCCGGAACAGCGCTGCCAACGGCCTACCCATGCCCACCCCGAAAATCCGAAAAATCCTTCACGATTCAGATTAACGGCGTCCCCCGGGCAGGCCGACGTGATCCCCGACGCACCCGTCCGAGCACCCGGCCCCTAGTGGGCTCCGTTTCCGCAGGTCAGGCTCCGTGAGCGCTTTGAGGGGCTATAGCACCCCAAAGCACTCACGGGCCGCCACCTGCGGAAAGTGCGGTCACTGCGCCAGCGAGCGGACGGTGAGCATCTGCTCCGCGCGGCCGACCGGGCCGCGGGTGTCGTGCAGGACGGTGGTGGTGATGCCCCGGCCGTCGGCGCCGAAGACGACGCTGGTGTCCAGCCCGGTCCAGCCGCTCTCGGGCTGGCGGTGCAGGTGGATGGTCAGGTCGACGTTCGGGAACATCCACTCGGTCGGCGGCTGCCGCACGGCGATGCCGTTGGCGGTGTCGACCAGCGCGAGGAAGGACGCCAGCGCGCTGACCTCCTCGCCCGCCACGAGGTCGTAGGAGGTAGACATCCACGCCGTGGCACGTCCGGGCTGCGGATCACCGACGGTGCGGGCCTCCAGCGAGGCGATGAACCCGCCCGACCACAGCGAGCTCATCGGCCAGGGCTCCAGCGCGTCCGGGTGCGGCAGCGCCTCGGGCGCACCGCCGGCGACGGTGCTGGTGTCCTGCGCCGAGAGGAACCAGGCGCGGGCGCGGACCACGGGACGCCCGCCGATGATCGCGGTGGCCTCCACCAGCTCGATGGTGCGGCCCGGCCGCAACGTCTCCACCCGCACCTCGAACTCGTCGAGGTCGATCTTGCCCAGGATGTCGAAGCTCACCCGGCTGATCTGCAGGCCCGGCCGCTCCCCGGAGCGCTCGATGGCGTGCACCAGCAGGCCGCCCAGCGGGCTGAAGTGCTGCTCGTCGCTGCGCCACGCGCCGCTGGCGTGGGCGGTCGGCTTGAACCGGTTCGCGTCGAGCCGTTCGAAGTAGCTGGGCGTCAACGAAATCCCTCTTCCCGCTCGTGACTTGCCGTTCCAGGGTATTTGCGGTGGCACCGAGCTCGAACGGGCTGTGGTCATCCCCACGAAAGCGGGCCCGGTCCGGAGGCGATCCGGACCGGGCCCGCTGCGGGGGCGCCGCGTCAGCTCTGGGTGATCAGCGAGCGCAGGAAGAACACCAGGTTCGCCGGGCGCTCGGCGAGACGGCGCATGAAGTAGCCGTACCACTCGTCGCCGTAGGCCACGTAGACGCGCAGCTTGCCGCCCTCGGCGGCGATCCGCCGCTGCTCCTCGGCGCGGATGCCGTACAGCATCTGGTACTCGAAGCTGTCCGCGTCGCGCCCGGCCCGCGCGGCCAGGTCGGTGGCGATCGAGACCATCCGCGGGTCGTGGCTGGCCACCATCGGGTAGCCCGCGCCGTCCATCAGGATCTTGAGGCAGCGCACGTAGGAGCGGTCCACCTCGGCCTTGTCCTGGTAGGCCACCGAAGCCGGCTCGGAGTAGGCGCCCTTGCACAGGCGCACCCGCGAACCCTCGGTCGCCAGGTCGCGGCAGTCCTGCTCGGTGCGGTGCAGGTAGGCCTGCAGCACCGCGCCGGTCCACGGGAAGTCCACCCGCAGGTCGCGGAGGATGCCCAGCGTGGAGTCGGTGGTGGTGTGGTCCTCCATGTCCAGGGTGACCGTGGTGCCCGCGTCGGCCGCGGCCTCGCAGATCAGCCGGGCGTTCTCCAGCGCGATCTTCTCGCCGTCGGTGGGCAGGAACTGGCCGACGGCGGAGAGCTTCACCGACACCTCGGCCCGGTCGGCCAGGCCCTCGGCCTTGATGACCGAGAGCATCCGCTGGTAGGCGCGGACGGTGTCGTCGGCCTGCTGCGCGTCGAGGGTGTCCTCGCCGAGGTGGTCGAGGGTGACGTGCATGCCCTGGTTGCGGAGCGCTCGGGTGGCGCTGACCGCGTCCTCGGGGGTGGTCCCGGCGACGAACCGCTTGACGACCGGCTTGGTCAGCGGGTTGGCCTCGACGAGACGGCGCACGCCCTGGGAACGGGCGGCGGCCAGCAAGGTGCTGCGCAGCATCGCGGCTCTCCTTCTGGTGAAAGTGTTCGGGGTGGGGGATCTCCTGCCTTCCGCGTTGCCTGCTGGATGCGTGCCGCGGTCGCCGGTGCCGTTGCGGGCGGCCGCCGACGAGGGGTTCGGAGGGGGAATTCGTGCGGGGTGAAGGGCACCTTTCGCCAAGTGAGGGGGCGAAAGGTGCCCTTCACCTCAGCCCATGTGGGGGTAGCCGATGGAGGTGGGGGCGTCCCAGGTCTCCTTGATGGCCCGCGGGCTGGTCCAGCGCTGGATGTTGAGCAGCGAACCGGCCTTGTCGTTGGTGCCCGAGGCCCGGCTGCCGCCGAAGGGCTGGCGGGAGACGATCGAGCCGGTGGGCTTGTCGTTGACGTAGAAGTTGCCCGCCGCGCCGCGCAGCTTGCGGTGCGCTTCGTCGATGGCGCTGCGGTCGGTGGCGAACACCGCGCCGGTCAGGGCGTAGGGGCTGGAGGCGTCGACGGTGTCGAGGATCTCCGAGTACTTCGCGTCGTCGTAGACGTGCACCGCGATGATCGGCCCGAAGTACTCGGTGGTGAACACCTCGTCGCCCGGGTCGCTGCAGACCAGCACGGTGGGCTCGACGAAGTAGCCGACCGAGTCGTCGTAGCCGCCGCCGGCCAGGACCTCGATGGTGTCGGTGGCCTTGGCCCGGTCCAGCGCCGCCTTGTGCTTGGCGAAGGCGCGGGCGTCGATGACGGCGCCGCCGAAGAAGGAGAAGTCGGTGACGTCGCCGTAGCGGACGCTGCGGGTCAGCTCCGCCAGCTCCTCGCGCAGGCCGCCCTCCCAGATGGAGCGCGGCACGTAGGCGCGGGAGGCCGCCGAGCACTTCTGGCCCTGGTACTCGAAGGCACCGCGGGTGAACGCGGCGGCCAGCGGCGCCGGGTCCGCGGACGGGTGCACGACGATGAAGTCCTTGCCGCCGGTCTCCCCGACGATGCGCGGGTAGCTGCGGTAGGAGTCCAGGTTGTCGCCGATCAGCCGCCACAGCTTCTTGAAGGTGGCGGTGGAGCCGGTGAAGTGCAGGCCGGCGAAGCCGGGGTCGCTCAGCGCGACCTCGGAGACGGCCTGGCCGTCGCCGGTGACCAGGTTGATCACGCCCGCGGGCAGCCCGGCGGCCTCGAACAGCCGCATGGTGAAGTGCGCGGCGAACTGCTGCGACGGGGTCGGCTTCCACACCACGGTGTTGCCCATCAGCGCCGGGGCGGTGGGCAGGTTGCCCGCGATGGCGGTGAAGTTGAACGGCGTGATCGCGGTGACGAACCCGTCCAGCGGGCGGTAGTCCATCCGGTTCCACTCACCGGGCACCGACCGCGGCTGCTCGGCGATGATCTGCCGCGCGTAGTGCACGTTGAACCGCAGGAAGTCGATGAACTCGCAGGCGGCGTCGATCTCGGCCTGCTGCACCGACTTGGACTGGCCCAGGATGGTCGCGGCGTTGATGGTGTCGCGCCACGGGCCGGCCAGCAGGTCGGCGGCGCGCAGCAGCACGGCGGCGCGCTCGTCGAACGAGGTCGCGGCCCACGCCGGAGCGGCGTCCTTGGCGGCCTGCACCGCGGCGGCGACGTCCTCGCGGGTGGCCTGCGCGGCCGTGCCCAGCACGTGGGAGTGGTCGTGCGGCTGGACGACGTCGAACCGGTCGCCACCGGCCAGGCGCTGCACCCCGCCGATGGTCTGGGTCAGCTCGACCTGCTCGGACTCCAGCTCGGCGACGCGCTTCTGCAGCGACTCGCGTTCCGGCGATCCGGGCGCGTAGCCCTTGACCGGCTCGTTGTACGGAACCGGGACCGAGGTGATGGCGTCCATGGCCAAAGTCGCCTCCTTGTGAGAAGTCGCTGTTGTGCGGGAAAGCCGCTGTTACTTGGGAGGTTAAGGTTTCGTTAGCCGATGGAGCTTGTCCGTTCGGCTATCGTTGTCCGTATCGGGTTGTCCGGTTGAACAAGTGGGGTTGACGAGTGCGCGAAGTCGAGGTCGACGCGGTCGGCGTCGCCGTGGCCGGGGTGCCATTGCGCCAGCTCCTCATCGCGGTCGGAGAACCCCTGGTCGACGTGCTCGCCGCGCCCCGCGGTTTCGACGTCGAGGTGCGCGACGTGGTCATTGTCGACCCGGAGGAGGAGTCCGGCAGCGGCCGCAGCGGCGACTTCGTGCTGGTGATCGGCGCCCGCGGGCGGGCAGCGGTGCGGCTGGTGCGGGCGGCCGCGCGCGAGGGCGCGGTGGCGGTCGCGGTGAAGGTGGGCGTCGAGACCGATGTGCGGGTGCTGCGCGACACCGCGATCGACAGCGGCATCGCACTGCTCGGCGTCCGGCCGGAGGTCCGCTGGGAGCGCTTGGAGTCCTTCGCCCGCTCCGCGATCGACAACGCCCGGCTGACCACCGACGCCGACGCGGGGGAGGCCCTCGGCGACCTGTTCTCGCTGGCCCAGACGGTGGCGGCGATGACAGACGGCATCGTCTCGATCGAGGACACCGCGAGCCGGGTGCTGGCCTACTCGCGCTCCGACGACGAGGTCGACGAGCTGCGCAGGCTGTCCATCCTGGGCCGCCAGGGCCCCGAGCCGTACCTGGCGATGCTCCGCGAGTGGGGCGTCTACCAGCGGCTGCGCGCCGGTGAGGACGTGGTCCGCATCGACGAGCGCCCGGACCTGGGCATCCGCCGCCGGATGGCGGTGGGCATCCACGCCGGAGCCCAGCCGTTGGGCTCGATCTGGGTGCAGGAGAGCAGCCGACCGCTCTCGGAACGCTCGGAGCGAGCGCTGCTCGGCGCGGCGCGAGTGGCGGCGCTGCAACTCGTCCGGCAGCGCACGGAGGCCACGGCAGGCCCGCGCTTCCGCGAGAACCTGCTGACCGGCCTGCTCGACGGGCGCATCGACGCCCAGTCGGTGGCCGACAACATCGGCGCGGACGCGGCGAAACCGGCGGTGGTCGTGGTGTTCACGCTGCGCCCGTCGGAACCCAACGCGGACCGCTCCGAGCTTGAGCTGCAACGCGCGGAGATGACCAGCCTGATCTCGGTGCACGCCTCGGCGTACCGGCGCAGCGCGCTGGTCACCACGATCGGCTCGCGCGTCTACGTGCTGCTGCCGGACCTGGCGGAGCGCTCGGCGAGCGCCTCGACGCTGAGCCTGACGCGCGAGATCGTCGCCGCGGCCAAGCACCACCTGCGGGCCCGCGTGCAGGTGGGCGTGGGTTCGGCGGTGAAGACGCTGGACGAGGTGGCGGAATCCCGCACCGAAGCGGACCGGATCCTCGACGCGATGACGCACGACCTGCACGCGGAGATCGCGACCATCTCCGACGTCCGCGCCCAGGTGGTGATCAGCGAGCTCCTGACGGTCCTGCAGAGCAACGAGCGCTTCCGCGACGCCCGCCTGACGGCCCTCCAGGAGCACGACGCCGAGCACGGCACCGGCCTGGCCCGCTCCCTGCTGGCCTACCTGGAAGCCTTCGGCGACGTCCGGGCGGCCAGCGACCGCCTCCACGTCCACCCCAACACCCTCCGCTACCGGGTCCGCCGAGCGGGCGAGATCACCGGCGTGGACCTGTCGAACCCCTCGGAACGCCTCAACGCCCACCTCCAACTCCTCCTGGCCCGCCGCGTGCGTCGCTGAAAACCCGCGACGTCGCAAGGCCCAGGAGCGAGGCCGGTGCAGTAGCGTCCAGACATGACGCGGCGTTCGCTGGTTCGGCACCCCGCTGCTTGGGCGGTCGTGGTCGTCGTTGTGCTCGTGATCGGTGCTGCGGCTTGGGCTTTCCAGCCGTGGCGGCTGTGGACCTCCACGACCGTCGACGAGGCGTTGCCACCTGCGCCGACGGTGGTGGTGCCGGAGGTGGGGCAAGCACCGGTCGAGCTGGCGGCCGGTGAGTTCGTCACGCAGGAGCACGAGACGAGCGGTGCGGCCAGGGTGCTGAAGCTGCCGGACGGTTCGCTGCTGCTGCGCTTGGACGAACTCGCCACCTCCGACGGGCCGGACCTGCACGTGTGGCTCACCGATCAGACGGCGGGCGGGGACTGGCACAAGTACGACGACGGCCGGTACGTGGCACTCGGCCAGCTCAAGGGAAACCGCGGCAACCAGAACTACGTGATCCCGCCCGACGCCCAGCTCCCGGGCCTGACCAGCGTCGTCATCTGGTGCGACCGCTTCAACGTCGCCTTCGGCTCCGCCCCGCTCGCGCTGTGACCCGCGACCTCTGCGCCATCGGCTCCGCGACACGTGCCGTTCTCGATCAGAGACGGGCTTCGAGGCGTTCCCGCAGCGGCGTGTAGTCGTGGTCGGGGAACAGCTCGGGGAAGACGCGGAGCATAGTCGTCAGGCCCTTCGCCGTGTGGTGGAAGTCGTTGCTCGCCAGCGATACGTGCGTGAACAAGTACTGCCAGCCGAAGGTGCCCTTCGTCAGGGCCAGCGCTTCCAGGTAGCCGAGGTAGTCCAGCTCCATCTGCAGCGGGCCGATCCGGGCATCCCACACCCAGATCTCCAGCGGGGTCCGGTTCGCCTCGACGCGTACCGCGGCGACCAGACCGGTGCCCGCTCGCGGGTGTCCGTCGATCTCCCGGAACTGCGCGAGGAGTTCCCGCTCGTCGTCCGGGGAACCCTCCCAGGCCAGTGGCGGCGCCGGTTCGAAGAGCGCAGCGAAGAAGTACGGGACCCGGAATTCCCCGCCCAGGCCCGTCGACTCATCGCTCGCGCGCCAGCGGCAGGCGATCCTGCTGAACCGCGGGGCGGATTCGGCGATCGCGGGATCGACCACGACGTCGCCCAGATCCGCGATCATGGCGCCCGCCGCCATGCTCTCCGCGGCCAGTTCTGCCGCCGCCATCCCGTCCGCACCGACGGCGTCGGACTGCACCACCAAGGTGTCCCGGGAGACGTCGATCGCGGGATGGTCCCGGAGCTCGGACAGGGACCCGGCGAGGAGTTCCTCGTACCTGGTGGGGTTCTCGATGGCGGTGCCGTCGGCGAGTCGCATCCGTCGTCCTCTTCCGTGCGCTGATCCGTGCGCGATGTTCAGTTCCCCCGTGAGTGTTTCGGGGCGCTATGACACCCCGAAACACTCACGGGTCTTTACCAGCGGAAGTGGAATCGCCGACCTGCCACTTCATCTCGTGGTTGATGAGCTGACCGGGATCCCGGTCGAGAGATCCGGCGTACTCCCACCCGACCGCCTCGGCGAACCGGGCCACCAGCTGCACCGGCTCGCGCTTCTTCAGCACCAGGCGGCGGCTTCGGGCACTTCCAGCGGACATGCGGCGCTCCTCGGCGCGTCGAGATCAGCACGGGTGGCGAACCCCTGCCCCGACCGCGGAATCGGGCTTGGTCGTCCTCGAAGGCACCGGCACTTCGGGTGCGCACAACGGGGTGAAGCGGTTCCACCCGAGATGATCACACCCGAAGCTCGCCGCCGTCCCCGGAACGGCTGGAAAAGCTCCGCACCCCGGCGCCTCGACGACTGAGCGTGGTCACCACCGAGCGTTCGGCCAGGTGGCGGTCAATTTCGTACGAAATTGACGCCGCCTCTCAGGCGCGGGGGCGCCAGCGGGCGAAGCCTCCTTCGGTGTTGAGGACCTGGCCGGTGATCCAGCGGGCTTCGTCGGTGGTGAGCCAGGCGATCAGGCGGGCCGGGTCGTCCGGTTCGCCGTAGCGGCCGTAGGGGAACATCGGGCGGATCGTCCGCCAGGTCGGTTCGTCCAGGTAGCCGGTGTCGACCGGGCCCGGGTTGACCGTGTTCGTCGTGATGCCGGTGTCCGCCAGCTGGTCGGACAGCGTCAGGGTGATCTCGGCGAGCGCACCTTTGGCCGCGGCGTAGGCGACTTCGCCGGGCATCGGGCCTTGCTGCTGGCCGGAGGTCATGAACACGATCCGGCCGCCGGGCCGCCCGTCGTGCTGCGCGGCGAAGGCCTGCGCGAGCAGGATCGACGACCGGGTGTTCACCGCCCAGTGCCCGTCGAGCATGGCCGCGTCGAGCTCGCCCAGTTCTCCATCGCCCCCGCTGCGCGCGTGGTTGCAGACCAGGATGTCCAGGTGTCCGAACTCGGCCGCCACCGCGTCGATCAGCTGCTGCGGTGCCGAAGCCTCGGCGAGGTCCAGCCCGGCTTCGGCGATCCGGGCCTCGGGCACCAGCTGTTCGGCGACACCGGCGCGCACCGCGTCGAGGTCGTCGCCGCCCCACGGTTGGTCGAGGTCGTGCGGCCGGTAGTGGTGCAGGAAGACCGAAGCGCCGTACGCCGCCAGACGACGGGAAATCGCGTACCCGATGCCTCGCCGGCGGCTGACACCGGTCACCAGCGCGGTTCGGCCGAGCAGCGGCAGGGGATCGCGGGCGAGATCAGCTGACGTCATGCGCCGGATGTTAGGGACGGATTCCGCTCCGGGCCAACGATTTCCCGCTACGAGCCGTGAGCGGATCTCGCCCTCCGTGTCGGTCTTCGCCGCGAATACGTACCCATGTGGGTATTTGCACCGGTCCGCGACGAGGCCCGATGCGGCACTCTCGATGGAGCTCGCCCAGTGGGAGCGAGCACCGGTTGACCGCTCTCTCCCCCCGAAGCAGGTCTCCGGAAACGTCGCGCCCTGTCGCCACCAGCGGCAGGGCGTGCGGTTCGTCCGGCCCAATCCCCGACGGGCCGGACGGACCGCGCGTCAGAGCTTGCGGAGCCGGACCCGGTTGATCGAGTGGTCCGCGTCCTTGCGCAGCACCAGGGTCGCGCGCGGGCGGGTGGGCAGGATGTTCTCCACCAGGTTCGGTTCGTTGATCGTGCGCCACAGGTGCCCGGCCTCGGCCAGGGCCTCCTCGTCGGAGAGCTGCGCGAAGTGGTGGAAGTGCGACTCCGGGTTGGCGAACGCCGTGCTGCGCAGCGCCAGGAAGCGGTCGGCGTACCAGCGGGCGATGTGCTCGGTGTGGGCGTCGACGTAGATCGAGAAGTCGAACAGGTCCGACACCGCCAGGCTCGGGGCCGGCTGCAGGACGTTGAGCCCCTCGATGATCAGGATGTCCGGCTGCCGCACCACGTTGTGCTCGCCGGGCAGGATGTCGTAGGCCACGTGCGAGTACAGCGGCGCCGCCACCTCCGGGGCGCCGGACTTCACCTCGGTGACGAAGCGCAGCAGCGCGCGCCGGTCGTAGCTCTCCGGGAAGCCCTTGCGGTGCATCAGGCCGCGGCGCACCAGCTCGGCCTTCGGGTAGAGGAAGCCGTCGGTGGTCACCAGGTCCACGCGCGGGTGGTCGGGCCAGCGGGCCAGCAGGGTGCGCAGCAGCCGCGCGGTGGTCGACTTGCCGACCGCGACGCTGCCCGCGATGCCGATCACGAACGGCACCTTCGTGCCGCCGGTCTCCTCGCCGAGGAACGTCGTGGTCGTCTGGTGCAGCCGCTGGCGGGCGGCCACCTGCAGGCTGATCAGCCGCGACAGCGGCAGGTAGACGTCGGCGACCTCGGCCAGGTCGACCTGCTCGCCGAGCCCGCGCAGGGCGTCGAGCTCGTCCTCGGTCAGCGACAGCGGCAGGGAATCTCGCAGTTCCCGCCACTGGTCCCGGTGCAATTCGACGTATGGGCTCAGCTCGCGAACGCGCGTCACAGGCACCCCTCAGCGTTGAGGCCCGGCAGGAACTTTCGGCGGAACCCTAAGCCGCTGAACGCCCGCCGCGCTGTGATCCACTCCACGCTGAGACGCAGCGAACATCCTGGATCGATCGTGTTCTTCCGCATCGCGAAGGACAACTTCCACGAGATGCGATTTCAATGGAGATCGGACACTTGATTTCCCTTGAAATCGCGGCAGGGCCCGGACGGCAGAACGCCGGACCGCGCTGGGCGATCCGGCGTTCTGCGGGGGTCCGGCCCTCGGGACCGGGGGTCAGCTCACTGCTCGGTGCTCTCGGCGTTGTCCGGGTTCAGCTTCGACTTGCGGTAGCCGTAGGCGAAGTAGATCACCAGGCCGATGGCGAACCAGCCCGCGAAGCGCAGCCAGGTCTCCGGGGCCAGGAAGGTGACCAGCCAGATCGAGAACACGATGCCGATGATCGGCACGATCGGCATGCCCGGGGTCTTGAAGCCGCGCGGCAGGTCGGGCCGCTTGTAGCGGAGCACGATCACCGCGGCGCAGACGATCACGAACGCCAGCAGGATGCCGATGTTGGTCAGCTCGGCGGCCTCGCCGATCGGCAGCAGGCCGGCGATCAGCGCCGAGGCGATGCCGATGAGCCAGGTGAAGCGGGTGGGAACCTTGCGCACCGGGTGCGTCTTGGCGAACCACTTCGGCAGCAGCCCGTCGCGGCTCATCGCGTAGCCGACGCGGGTCACGCCCATCATGAAGGTGAACAGCACGGTCAGGATGCCCAGGATCGCGCCGATCGCGATGATCGCGCCCAGCACCGGCAGGCCGACGTCGGAGAACGCCGACGCGAACGCGCTCTCGCTGCTGATCTGCGCGAACGGGATCATGCCGGTGAGCACGAGGCAGGCCAGCACGTAGAGCACCATCGAGATGCCCAGCGAGTACATGATCGCCTTCGGCATGTGCCGCTGGGCGTCCTTGGACTCCTCGGCCGCGGTGCTCATCGCGTCGTAGCCGAACACCGCGAAGAACACCGTCGCGGCCCCGGCGAACGCGCCGCTGATGCCGTACGGGAAGAACGGGTTGTAGTTGCCCGCGTCGATGTGGAACGCGCCCACGACGATGACCAGCAGGACGACGCCGACCTTCAGGTACACCAGGATGGTCTCGAACCGGGCGGCGTTCTTCATGCCCTGGTTGAGGACGAACGCGATCAGCAGGCACAGCAGCGCCGCGAACAGGTTGATCTTGTAGCTGCCGGGCGCTACGCCCTCGGCCTCGGTGCCCGGGGCGCCCATCATCCAGGCGGGCAGGTCGAGCCCGATGAAGCCGACCAGCTCGTTGAAGTAGCCCGAGATGCCGATGGCCACCACCGCCACGATCGCGGTGTACTCCAGCAGCAGGTCCCAGCCGATCAGCCAGCCGACGACCTCGCCGAGCACGGCGTAGCCGTAGGTGTAGGCCGAACCGGCCTTGGGGATCATGCCGGCGAACTCGGCGTAGGAGAACGCGGCCGCCGCGCTGGCGATGCCCGCGATGAGGAACGAGATCAGCACCGCCGGACCGGCCTTCTCGTTGGCCACCGCGCCCGCCAGCGAGAAGATCCCGGCACCGATGATGCCGCCGACGCCGATCGCCGTCAGCTGCCACAGGCCGAGCGACTTCTGGAGGCCGCCACCACCGGTGTCCTCGGTGATGGTGTCGATCGGCTTGCGACGGAATATCCCCCGCCCGGGCTGGAGACTTGGTGAGGTCACGGTTCTACTCCTGGTGCTTTCTCTTGCGCGAAAGGGTGACGTACATGGCGTGATTCGGCCCGGCGAACGTCCCGCGCAACGTCGTCCGTGTCGTGGATCACCAAATGGTTTGCACGTTGTTGGCGAAACCTACGCGGCTGCGGTGCGTGATCATGTTGTGGGGTCGGATGAGAGATGGCGGTATGGTTTGGCCGTTGCGACAAAACGGCCGGTGGGAGCGTGTCGGTCCGCTCACAGCTGGCGCGGGCGGGTCGCAACCCGTGACTGCGCGGCGTCGGGATCGTTAGGGTTCACGCCGGTGCCAGGCGAAAGATCAGCCAGGGAAGTGGGAGTGCGATGTCCAGTTACCGCACCGTGGTCGTCGGGACGGACGGCTCGGAGCCCTCGCTGCGCGCGGTCGCCCGCGCCGGAGCCGTCGCCGGCGACTCCGCCGCCCGGTTGGTGATCGTGTGCGCCTACTACCCGACGCCGGACCGCGAGGTCGAGCAGGCGCGCGACGAGCTGGGCGACGAGGCCTTCCAGGTGGTCGGCTCGGCGCCCGCCGAGGCCACGCTGCGCGACGCCGCCGACGTCGCCCGCCGGGCGGGCGCGAAGGCGGTGGACACCTCCGCTGCCGTCGGGGCGCCGATCGGGGTGCTGCTGGCCGCCGCGGAGCGGGAGTCCGCCGACCTGATGGTGGTCGGCAGCCGCGGGTTGAACACGTTGAAGGGGCGGATCCTCGGCTCGGTGCCGTCCGAGGTGTCCCGTCGAGCGGAATGCGATGTGCTCGTTGTCCGAACCACGCGATAAGCCGTCCGCGCGCGGCAACGTGGTCGAGGAGACCATCCTCGGCGGCGCCGCGCGCTACACCAAGGGCCAGGTCGCTGAGGCTGCGGGCGTGCCGGTGCAGCGTGCCGAGAAGCTGTGGCAGGCGATGGGGTTCGCGCACGTCGCCGACGACGCGGTGGTGTTCACCGATGCCGACATCGCCGCGCTGCGCTCGCTGGTGGAGCTGGTCTCGGCGGAGGTGATCCCGCCCGAGCTGGAGTCGGCGGTGGCC
This sequence comes from Saccharopolyspora indica, assembly GCF_027853965.1. Lineage (GTDB taxonomy): Bacteria > Actinomycetota > Actinomycetes > Mycobacteriales > Pseudonocardiaceae > Saccharopolyspora > Saccharopolyspora indica. The sequence goes on from NZ_JAQGLB010000010.1 coordinate 235,425, forward strand.
CGCTCGCTGGCGCAGACGATGTCCCGGCTGGCCGAGTGGCAGGTCGAGATCTTCGATCAGCTGCTCGGCGGGGAGTTCGCGGTGGACGTCGAGACCACCGCCCAGATCGCCTCGGTGATCCTGCCGGTGATGGAGCAGATGCAGGGCTACGTGTGGCGGCGCCACCTGGCGGCCACCGCGTCGCGGGAGATGACCGAGCGGGACGCGGGCGCCGACGAGCGGCTGCAGGTGATCGGCTTCGCCGACCTGGTCGGCTACACCCGGCTGATCCGGGACTTCAGCGAGCAGGCGGGCGAGCTGGAGGAGCTGATCGACGGCTTCGAATCGCTGGCCTGGGGCGTGGTCGCGGAGAACCACGGACGGGTGATCAAGACGATCGGCGACGAGGTGCTGTTCGTGACCGACACGGCCGCCGACGCCGCCGAGATCGCCTTGACGCTCAACGAGAAGGTCGCGGAGAACGGCCTGCTGCCGCCGCTGCGCATCGGGATGGCCGAGGGGCCGGTGCTGGCCCGCTTCGGCGACGTCTACGGCTCGACGGTGAACGCCGCCAGCCGCCTGACCTCGGTGGCTCGCCCGGCGTCGGCGCTGGTCGACCGGGAGCTGGCGCTGTCCCTGCGCAAGAACCCGGCGTACCGGCTGATCTCGGTCGGTCCCCAGAAGGTCCAGGGATTCCGCGGGCTGCACGCCTGGGCGCTGCGTCGCGCAGGGTGATCGACGCTCGGGGGATTCGTCCAAGCGATCGAATTCCCGGCGAATTCGGTTGTCTCGTACAACTACCTCCGGTGACGTCGCGTCTGAAGCCGCGACCAGCGGTTATCTCGATCTTGGTGGTGCCGCGCCGGGTCGATTTTCCGGATTTGCCGGGTCCTGCACGGTGGCTGCCGACCGCAAAACGGGATGCTCGCGGGCAGCCCCGGCAATAGAGTCGGGGGCATGGCCGATCGGGGAACAGTCGCGACAGGCAGCCATTCCGACGACGTAGTCGCTCTGGTCGCGGAGTACGCGCGACTGCCCGCAGGTGCGCCGGTGCGCTTGGCCAAACCCACCTCGAACCTCTTCCGGTTCCGCGATCCCGCGGCCGGTCCGGGCCTGGACGTCGGCCGCTTCGACAAGGTGCTGGAGGTGGACACCGCCAACCGCACCGCGCAGGTGCAGGGCATGACGACCTACGAGCGCGCCGTCGACGCGCTGCTGCCGTCCGGGCACATCCCGATGGTGGTGCCGCAGCTGAAGACGATCACGCTCGGCGGCGCGGTGGCCGGTCTCGGCATCGAGTCCACCTCGTTCCGCAGCGGCCTGCCGCACGAATCGGTGCGGGAGATGGAGATCCTCACCGGCTCCGGCGAGGTCGTGCGCGCCCGCCCGGACAACGAGCACGCCGAGCTGTTCCGCGGCTTCCCCAACTCCTACGGCACCTTGGGCTACGCGCTGCGGCTGGAGATCGAGCTGGAACAGGTCCGGCCTTTCGTGCGGCTGGAGCACGTCCGGTTCGACACGGCCCGGGAGTGCGCGGCGGCGCTCGCGCAGATCTGCCGCGAGCGCACCTTCGACGGGCACCCGGTGGACTTCCTCGACGGCACCGTGTTCAGCGCCCGCGAGCAGTACCTGACGATCGGGTCCTATGTGGACGAAGCGCCGTTCGCCAGCGACTACACCGGGCAGCAGATCTACTACCGCTCCATCCAGCAGCGGCGCACCGACCACCTGAGCGTCCACGACTACCTGTGGCGCTGGGACACCGACTGGTTCTGGTGCTCCCGCGCGTTCGGCGCGCAGCGCCCGCTGGTGCGGCGCTTCTGGCCGCAGCGCTACCGCCGCTCCGACGTCTACCGCCGCATCGTGGCCTGGGACCGCAGGCACGCGGTGACCGACCGGCTCGCGGTGCTGCGCGGTCACGGCGTCAACGAGCCGGTGATCCAGGACGTGGAGATCCCGGTCGACCGGCTGCCGGAGTTCCTGGAGTTCTTCCACCGCGACATCGGCATCTCGCCGGTCTGGTTGTGCCCGGTGCAGCTGCGCGACTCGAAGGGCTGGCCGCTGTACCCGATGGATCCCGACGAGCTGTACATCAACGTCGGGTTCTGGTCGACGGTGCCGCTGCGCAGGGGCGAGGCGCCGGGCCGGCACAACCGGGCGATCGAGCGGGTGGTGACCGAGCTGGACGGCCACAAGTCGTTGTACTCCAACTCCTACTTCACCGAGGAGGAGTTCTGGCGGCTCTACAACCAGCCCGCCTACCAGCGCCTCAAGGAGCGCTACGACCCGGCGGGCCGGTTGCCCGGGCTGTACGAGAAGTGCGTGCGGGAGAAGTGAGGAAGGGGATTCGCTGATGGGCTGGGCAGAGGTGTTCGCGCGCATCCTCGGGGACGGTGCCCCGGTGGAGATCCGAGCTTTCGACGGCAGCCGGACCGGGCCGCCCGGCGCCGAGATCCGCGTGGAAGTCCGCTCCCCGCTGGCGCTTTCGCACCTGGCCGCGGCTCCCGGCGAGCTCGGCCTGGCCCGCGCCTACGTCACCGGGGCGCTGGAGGTGCACGGCGACATGTACGCCGCGCTGGCCGCCTTCCCGTCGGTGGCGCTGCAGGACGTCCCGCCGGGATTGCGCCGCGAGCTGCTGGTGAAGCTGGCCGGGTACCGGCTGTGGTGGCCGGTGCGGCCGCCCGCGGTCGAGCACCGGTCGTCGGGCGGCTGGCGGCACTCCAAGCGCCGCGACAGCAGGTCGATCTCCTACCACTACGACGTGTCCAACCGGTTCTACGAGTGGGTGCTGGGCCCGTCGATGGCCTACACCTGCGCGGTGCACCCGACTGCGGAGTCCACTTTGGAGGAAGCGCAGTTCACCAAGCACGACCTGGTGGCGCGCAAGCTCGGGCTGCGGGAGGGGATGCGGCTGCTCGACGTGGGCTGCGGCTGGGGCGGCATGGTGATGCACGCCGCGGAGCACTACGGGGTCCGCGCGCTGGGCGTGACGCTGTCGCGGCAGCAGGCGCAGTGGGCGCAGAAGGCCATCGCCGAGCGCGGCCTCGCCGACCTGGCCGAGGTCCGCCACCTGGACTACCGGGACGTGCCCGAGACCGGGTTCGACGCGGTCAGCTCGATCGGGCTCACCGAGCACATCGGCCTGGCGCAGCTGCCGTCGTACTTCTCGTTCCTGCACGACAAGCTGGTGCCCGGCGGGCGGCTGCTCAACCACTGCATCACCCGCCCGGACGGCAGCTTCGGCGCCCGGCCGGGCAAGTTCATCAGCCGCTACGTCTTCCCGGACGGTGAGCTGGAACCGGTGGGAACCCTGGTCTCGGCGATGAACGACAACGGCTTCGAGGTGCGCCACGAGGAGAACCTGCGCGAGCACTACGCGCTGACGCTGGCGGGCTGGTGCGAGAACCTCGAAGCGCACTGGGACGAAGCGGTCGCCGAGGTCGGTCTGGAGCGGGCGCGCGTGTGGCGGCTGTACATGGCGGCCTGCCGGCTGGGCTTCGAGCGCAACATCGTCCAGCTCCACCAGGTCCTCGGCGTCCGCCTCGACGACGCCGACGCGCACTACCCGCTGCGCCCGGCGTGGTGAACCGGCGATTTCGCGCGAAATCGTTTTCCCGCAGGCGGAGCCGGCGCCGATTTCGCGCGAAACCGCCCTTCCGGCCACGTGCCGATCAGGTGAGCGCGTCGAGCGTGCCGCCGAGCAGGTTCCGGAGCTCGGCGACGCCGCTCTCGCCGATCCGCCGGGCGAGGTCGCGCTCGACCTCGGCGATCGCGGAGCCGACCTCGGTCACCGCCAGCCTGCCGCGCTCGGTCGGCACGACGAGGCGCACCCGGCGGTCCCGGGGGTCCACCTTCCGCTCGACGTAGCCGTGCTGTTCGAGGTGCGCGACCAGTTCTCCCATCGACTGCTGGGTCATCCCGGCCGCCTCGGCCAGCGCCGTCACCTTCGAGCCGGCCGGATCGAGGTACCGGAACACCGCGTAGTGCGCCGGCCGCAGATCGCTGAGCGGCAGCCTCTCGTGCACCCGGCGCTCGACCGCGCGAGTGGTCAGGACGAGCAGCTTGAGCAGAGACGCGTTCTCCGTTGACATGAAGCGAAGGCTACCTTAGCTTTTTGGGAAGGTTGCCTTCGTGAAGGAGAAGGTGTGGACACGCTGATCTTCCGGAACGGCCACCGCGTCACGCGACTGGCCGAGGGCAGGGACGACGACGGCCCGTTCCTGCGCCTCGAACACCGGATTCCCCGGCCGGAGCGGCAGGCCGGTTCCCACTGGCACCCCGCGCTCGCCGAGCGGTGGACCGTGCAGCAGGGCCGCGTGCGCTTCCGCGTCGCGGGGAAGGACATCGACGCCGGTCCCGGCGAAACCGTCGCGGCCGCTGCCGGGCAGGTGCACCGGTTCCGCACGGACTCGCCGGAAGTGGTGCTGCTGCACGAGATCCGCCCGCCGCTGCGGCACTGGCAGATGTTCCAGCTGTGGCGAAGCCTCGACGCGGCGGGCAGGACGACGCGAAATCGCGTCCCCCGCAACCCGTTGGCGGTCGCCCTGCTGTGGGAGTACCAGGACGGCTATCTCGCCGGCGTGCCCGCTGCGCTCCAGCGGATCGTGCTCGGCGGACTCGCCGCGCTCGCACGCGCGACCGGCTACGAGGCGCGGTGCCTCGCTGGCAGCACCCGGAGTCGACCGCCGCACTAGGCGCGGTTCAGCTGCGGTGGCCGGCCCACCTGTCCGCGCCGATAGTGGTGCGGGAGCGGACGGGAGACGACGATGGCCCAGATCGAGCAGAAGATCACCACCAACCTGTGGTTCGACACCGAGGCCGAGCAGGCGGCGGAGCACTACACCGGCATCTTCGAGGACTCGCGGATCACGCAGGTGCTGCGCTACGGCGAAGCCGGGCCCGGGACGCCGGGAACGGTGATGACCGTGCAGTTCGAGCTGGCCGGGCAGCAGTTCGTCGGCATCAACGGCGGCCCGGAGTTCACCTTCACCGAAGCGATCTCGCTGGAGGTCCGGTGCGAGTCGCAGGACGAGGTGGACCGGCTCTGGCAGCAGCTCGGCGAGGGCGGCGAGCCGGGCCCTTGCGGCTGGCTCAAGGACAAGTACGGCCTGTCCTGGCAGATCGTCCCGACCCGGCTGTACGAGCTGATCACCGACCCGGACCCGGCGAAGGCCGCCCGGGTCACCAAGGCGATGCTGGCCATGGGCAAGCTCGACATCGCCGCCCTGGAAGCAGCCGCCGCGGGCTGATCCGCCTCGCCGAGTTCTCGGGGCGCTGAGGACTCACGCGGGCGGGGCGTTGCGCCAGCTGGTTCCGCACGTCGCCCGGTCCCGATCGGGGCGATGCTGCCCCAGCAGGATGCGGTCGTTGCGGGGGAAGGGCGCATTGGCGCGGTGCGTACGGGGTTGCACCTTCCGCAGCGGCATGTGGTCCCGTTGACCTACGCCCCTCGAGGAAAGGCCCCTGCTCGTGCACTCGTCTTTCATGCCACCCCGCCAGGTCAAGATCGGTGACGCCGCGGCCTTCGCCGGCATCACGCCGAGGGCGATCCGCCACTACCACGAGATCGGCCTGCTCCCCGAGCCCGAGCGGGGCGGCGACGACCGCCGTCGCTACGGGTACGAGGACATGATCCGCTTGCTGTGGATCCGCAAGATGGCCGATGCCGGGATCGCCCTGGACGACATCCGTGACGCCTTCACCACCGGCACGGCTTCCGCCGGTGCGGACAGCGGAGAAGCTGTCGCGGGCATCCTGGACCGGTTGGTGGAAACCCTCGCCGAGCGAGAGGCGGAAGTGCGGCGGCAACGGGCCGCCGTGCAGCGGATGCGCACCGAGGGCAGCCGGATGGGCCTGCTCTCCGACTTCGTCACCGAACGCCTCAAGGGCCTGCCCGAGGGCTCCCTGCGCCAGGCGGACCTGGACGGTCTGCTGGTCACCGAGCGGATCTTCGGCCCGCTCGGCGCGGCCGTCCAGGCCACCCGCTTCGTCGCCCTCGCCACGCATCCCGCGCTGCGGGAGGAATCCGACCGCATCGATGCCGCCGAGGAAGCTCTCGACGACAGCGTCGCCGTCGATGATCCACGGGTGGCTCGAGTGGCCGCCGAGCGGCACGCCTTCGAAAGCGCCTTGCACGCCGTCATCGAGGAATCCGGCCTGGACGAGGACGACGATGCCCTCTTCGACGCCTGGGACGCTTTGCACCCCGCTGCCGCCGATGACGACTCCATGAGCGCGTTCGAAGCCATCGGCAAGATGCCCTACGACTTCTCCCCAGCCCGCCTGCGCTGCGTGGAACTGGTCGAAGAACTGTCCGCCCAGGACTCGCCCGCCATCTGAAACCCTGATGACCGCACCCGACGGCCGCAGGTCACGTCAGGTCGGCGAGCGTCAGCGGCGGGACGAAGTCGCCGACCCGGGTGCGGATCCAGAAGGCGCCCGTCTCGCGGCGCTCGGCGCGCGTGGTGAAGCGGTAGCGGTACAGATCCGCGCGGATCTGCAGCGGCGGCCGGTCCGGGAACGGGTTGTGGCGCAGCAGGCGCAGGACCTGCTCGTCGTTGCGCAGGAGCGCTTCTACCAGGCCGGGCAGCCAGGTGCGGCCGTAGCTGGGGGAGAGCGCGAGGAACCACATCAGCCAGTCCAGCCGGAGGTGGTAGGGCGCGACCTGCGGCGGGCGGCGGTGCGGGTCGCCGGGCTTGCCCTTGAACCCGTACTCCCGCCACTCGCCGTCGACGTCGGCGGCGCCCTCCACGACGACCTCGTAGCGGGTGCGGGTGATGCTGCCGAACGCGCCGTAGGTGTTGCCCAGGTGCAGCCTGTTGAAGCTGCGGTTCATCACCTGGCGCTTGCCGAGCATGTTGCGCACCGGCCAGTAGCTCAGCACCGCGAACACCACCGTCAACGCCAGCACCAGCGCGGCGAACCACGGTGGCAGCCCGGCCGTCGGCGGCGCGGGTGCGCTCATCGCCGAGAACGCCAGCGCGATGGTCAGCAGGTTCAGCCAGGCGAAGTTCCCGCTGAGCATCAGCCAGCCCTGCGTCACCACCACGACCAGCCCGGCCGCTGTGGCGACCGGCTGCGGTGCGAACAGCAGGAACGGCACGACGAGCTGGGTGAAGTGGTTGGCCAGCACCTCCATCTGGTGCACCGCGCGCGGCAGCCGGTGGAACCAGCGGCTCAGCGGGCCGGGCATCGGCTGGGTCTCGTGGTGGTAGTACAGCGCGGTGCGGTCGCGCCAGCAGACGTCGCCGCGCATCTTGATCAGCCCGGCGCCGAACTCCACCCGGAACAGCAGCCAGGTCAGCAACCACAGCACCAGGGTCGGCGGCGCGATCCCGGCCGGGCCGAGGAAGATCGCCAGGAACCCGGCTTCGAGCAGCAGCGACTCCCAGCCGAACGAGTACCAGACCTGCCCGACGTTGACGATCGACAGGTACAGCAGCCACAGCAGCGTCCACAGCGCGAGCCACGCCCACAGCGGCGCCAGGTCGGCGAACAGCGCCAGCGCGCTGCCTGCGATCCCGGCCCAGCAGACGCCCGCGAAGAACCGGTCGGAGTAGTGCAGGTGGAACAGGCTGGGCGATTCCCGGAACGGCACGTGCGCCAGGAAGCGGGGGATCGGGGTCAGCCCGCGTTCGCCGAGCAACCCCCGGAACTGCCGCAGCGCGCTGACGAATCCGAGCAGGTAGGTGAGGGCGACCAGGTGCGCGACCGCGAACCGCGCGGCCCAGTAGTCGGGAGCTGCTGCCCAATCCCACATCGCACCCACCGTCCCAGCTCGCGCCGAGCGTCGTCCGCGCGGCTCGCTCGCGCCGCCGACTTCTACAATCGCCTGTCGACGATGCGGTGTGGAGGGCTGGATTGCTGGACGACGTGGTGGCGGTGCTGGCCTGCCCGCATTGCGGTGCCGACCTGGACCGGACCGGCAACAGCCTGCGCTGCGCGGCGAACCACGTGTTCGACATCGCCCGCCAGGGCTACGTGAGCCTGCTGCCCGGCGGCACGAAGGTCGCCGGCGACACGGCGGCGATGGTCGCGGCCCGCGCGGACTTCCTCGCCGCCGGCCACTACGCGCCGATCGCCGACGCAGCGGCCGAGGCGCTGTCCGGTGTCGAGGGCTGCGTGGTCGACATCGGGGCCGGGACCGGTTACTACCTCGCACGTGCTCTTGAGGGTTCGGACCGCATCGGGCTCGCGCTGGACGTCTCGAAGTACGCCTCGCGCCGCGCGGCCAAGGCTCACCCGCGCATGGGCGCTGCCGTCGCCGATGCTTGGCAGCGGCTGCCGGTTCGCACAGGTGCGGCTTCGGCGGTGCTGAACGTCTTCGCGCCCCGCAACGCCGCTGAGATGCACCGCGTCCTGCGCCCGGACGGGCGGCTCGTGGTGGTCGTGCCCAACGGCGATCACCTGGCGGATCTGGTGTCGGCACTGGGCCTGCTCAAGGTCGACGAGCGCAAGCAGGAGCGCCTGACCGAGCAGCTGGCCGACCACTTCGACCTGATCGCGCAGCGGACCTGCGAGTTCCGGCTCTCCCTGGCGGAAGCGGAAGCCGAAGCGGTGGTGGCGATGGGCCCCAGCGCCTGGCACGCCGACCCCGAAGCCCTCCGCGCCCAGATCGCGGCGCTGCCCAAGCCCCTCGCGCCAACGGCCTCGGTCACGATCGCCAGCTACCGTCCCCGGCCCTGACACCGAGGCTCCGTCACCCGACGTCGTGTCAATTTCGTGCGAAATTGACGTTCACCCGGGTGACGGTCAATTTCGTGCGAAATTGACACAGCCCCGGGTGATCAGGTGCGGGCGAGTTCGGCTTCGTAGGCGGCGCGCAGGCGGTCGAAGACCGACTCCGCACCTTCCGGGCGCGGGATGCCCAGGTGCTGCTCGCGCAGCTCGTCCATGAACTCCGCCCACAGCTCCGGGCCGCCGCGTTCGAGCAGTTCGGCGCGGATGGCCAGCTCACGCGTCACCGGCAGGTGGCGGCGGCCCCAGGCGCCGAGCTGAGCCATCACGGGGACGAGCTGGATCGCGGGCTCGGTGAGGCTGTAGATCACCTTCTGCTTGTGGCTGGGATCGGCGGCCTTGGACACCAGCCCGTTCTCGGTGAGGCGTTGCAGCCGGGCGGCGAGGATGTTCGAGGCGATGCCCTCCTCGGAGTTGTTCAGCAGCTCCCGGAAGTGCCTCCGGTTGCCGAACATCAGGTCCCGGATGACGATCAGCGACCACTTGTCGCCGAGCACCTCGACGGAGAGGTTGATCGGACACCCGGAACGGTGCTCGTCCTTCACCGGTTCCTCCCATCTCCAGAAACAACCGCTTGCAATCTGCAGTCGGTCAGTAGTAGGTTATCACCGATTGCAAGGCGCAACCAGATCGCAGGAGGAGTCATGAGCACCAAGGTCGTGTGCGACCTCGCCGTCTCGGCCGACGGGTACACCGCAGGTCCCGGTCAGACCGCCGACAAGCCGTTCGGCGACGGTCCGGTCGACCGGCTGACCTCCTGGATGTTCCAGACCCCGGAGGAGAACGAGGCGGAGTTGGCGGCGGTCACCGCGGCCGGGGCGTACGTGATGGGCCGCAACATGTTCGGCCCGGGGCGCGGCGAGTGGGACCTGGACTGGAAGGGCTGGTGGGGCGACGAGCCGCCGTACCACGCGCCGGTCTTCGTCCTGACCCACCACCCGCGCGAACCCCTGGTCATGGGCGGTGGCACCACCTTCACCTTCGTCACCGAGGGGATCCACGCGGCGCTGAAGCAGGCGAAGGAAGCGGCGGGGGACCGCGACGTGGCGATCGCCGGTGGCGCGGCCACGGTCAACCAGTACCTGCGCGAGGGCCTGATCGACGAGCTCCGCACCCACGTCGCTCCGGTCGTCCTCGGTGCGGGCGAGCGCCTCTTCGACGGTGTCCCGTCCCAGCACCTGGAGATCGTCTCGGCCCGCCCGGCCTCCCTCGTCACCCACATCACCTACCGGATCAAGGGCTAGCTCCGGTCGGTTCTGGTGCTGATCCTCGGCCGGCGCCGAGTTCGAGCATTCGGCAGCAACGCAGATCTTGATCTCGATATGGTGACGCATCCGTCACGAATGATCACCATCCGAGGATCGAGTTGCCGCCAGAGCCGCACCGCAACGAGCACGCCGGAGCCGTCCGGGGCCCGATGGTCCAGGCCGGAACCATCGTCGGCGACGTCCACTTCCACCGGCGACGACCTCGCCGCGGTTCCCGGTGGCGCGCACCGGCCGCCGTCGGCTCGGTCCTGCTGGCCGGGCTGGCCGGGCTGATCGGCGGCGGCTGGTGGACGGAAGCGGCTCTGCTGCTGGGGGCGGGGAGCCCGCTGGAGTGGTGGCTGATCCGGCGGGCGATCCGGCCGGCGACCGGCGCCGACCCGCTGGACGAGGCGCTTTCCGGGCTGCGGCAGCAGGTTCGCAGGCAGTGGACCGAGGAGCGGGACAACCGGGGCTTGCAAGATCCCCGGCCGCTGCGCCTCCGGTGGCGCCCCACGGAGCGCCCGGTCCAGGTGCGGCTGACCGCGGCTGAAAGAGGTCGGGCCGAACAGCGGCAGGGCGAGCTGTTGCAGGCGGCCGATGAGACCGCGCCCGCTGCGGCGGCATTGCTGACGGCGTTTCAGCAGGACACCCGGCGGCAACTCGTGGTGCTGGGCGAGCGCGGCGCGGGCAAGAGCACTCTGGCGCTGCTGTTCACCCTGGTCGCCCTCGACGACGCAGCACGACCGGTGCCGGTGTTGTTGTCGGTGGCGGGCTGGAATCCGAAGGAGCGCATCGAGGACTGGATCGCCCGCAGGATCAGCGAGGACTACCCCGCGGTGTCGTTGCGCCAGGTCGAGCACCTGCTCGCCGACCGCCGGCTGCTCCCGGTGCTCGACGGGCTGGACGAGGTTCCGCCGCGGTTGCTGGAACGCGCGTTGCACGCGCTCAACCGCGCCGCGGTCCCGGAAATGGTGATCACCTGCCGCAGCGCGGAGTTCGAAGCAGCCGTGTCCCGGGGCGGGGCGCTGGTGCACGCCACGGTGGTCGAGATCGAACCGGTCAAACCCGAGGACGCGCGGGAGTTCTTCGAGCAGCGCGACCTCGAAGGCGCGCAGCGCTGGGACGACGTCGTCGACACCATGGCCGACCGTCCGGACGGACCGCTGGCCCGGCTGCTCTCGACCCCGCTGATGATCATCCTGGCTCGCCGGGCGTACCGCCGTCCCGGGAGCAGGCCGGACGAACTGGCGGAGTTCGGCACGGCCGAAGAAGCGGAAGCCCACCTGCTGTCGGAGTTCCTGCCCGCCGTCTACCCGGACGAGCGCTACCGGGTGAAGGCCCAGCGCTGGCTGGTCTTCCTCGCCCACCACCTCGATCGCCAGGGCAATCCCGACTTCGAGTGGTGGCGCCTCGCCCGCGCGATGCCCCGATGGCTCATCCCGACCGTGGTAGCGGGAGTCCTGACCGGTGTCTTCTTCCTCGCGGTACCGGACGACAACTACCTGTACACGCCGAACCCGGCGGTTGCGCTGCCGCTGGTCGTGATGATCGGGGTGCACGTGGGGCGGGTCTCCCGCCTCCCGGCGGCGCAGGCGCAGCGGAGTCCGGTCCGGGCGCTGGGCGGGAGGATGCTCCGCAACGCCGCGGTGGCCGGGCTCGCCGCGGTGGCGATGGCGCTGCTGTTCATCGCCGCCGTCCACTTCTCCGGTTCGCTCGACGGGAAAGCGGCGATCTACGGCTACCTCAACCGGTTGAGCTTCGAGTCGGCGGCCGTCGACCTCATATTCTCGATATCGATCATCGGCAGCTGCGCCGTGTCGAGCCTGTACCGGGCGGGAATGCCGCAGCGCGTCGTCCCCCGCCTGCGGACGCTGCTGCCGGCTCTCGGTGTCGGCCTGGGCGTCGGGCTGCTCTCCGGGGTGCTGGTGTGGCTGTTCTTCTTCGTGGGAAAGCTGAGATTCCTGACGATCGCGCCCGATTCCGCTGATGTCGTCTCGACCACCGCGTTCTCCAGCACCGCGGTGTCGCTGATCTTCGCGGTGTTCGTGGGGCTGCCGATCGGGGCGGCGCGCTGGCTCGCATCGCCTTCTTCCGTCGAGGTGGGGAACTCGCCGCGCGCCGTGCTTCGCGGTGATCGCGCGGCGATGCTGCTGGCGACCCTGGTGAGCGGTGTTCCACTGCTGGGGCTCGTCTTCGGCGCGTGGTCGGTCGAGGACAACTACCGGGAGTTGTTCACCGCGTGCGGGGTGCTGGTGATGGCGGCCGTGCTGTGCTGCTCGGGCAGCGCCTGGGTCTCCTACACCATCGCCAGGTCGTGGCTGGCGGTGCGCGGGCAGCTCCCGTGGCGGCTCACCGCGTTCCTGCGCAACGCGCACGCGATCGGTGTGCTGCGGCAGGCCGGTTCCGCCTACCAGCTGCGCCACGACGTGCTCCGCGCGCACCTCGCGGTCCAGCACCCGGGGCACCACCGCGAAACGCCTTCGCCGCGCGCGAAATTCGGGTGGACGGGGGTCGGCATCGTCGCTTCGCTCGTCGTGCTCGGCGGCGTGACCGCTGCGTTCCTCCCGGCTGGTGCGCCGCGCGAGTTCGCTGCTCCGGTCAATCCTTACAACGATGCCGGGCTCGACCGGTCCGGCTACCTCATCAACAGCGATGACGGCAAGGGCGCTGAGAGCGTTGTGGACCTGCTGTCGGGCGATTCCTTTCCGCTCCCCGAGGGTGGTTCGGTGCACTCGGCGCAGATCTCCCCGGACGGTTCCAGGATTGCGCTGAGCCTGCGCGTCGGGGGCGACGAATCCCTGCTGGAGGTCCGCGAAGTCGCCGGTGGGCGCGTGGTGCGGTCGGTGCCCGTCCCCTTGTGGGGCATCGTCAAGTACGGTCCCGGTGGGAAGTCCGTCGCGGTCGTCAATCCCTTCCGGCGGAGTGCGATCACCTTCGACGTGGAGAGCGGGAAGTGGGCCGCTGCTGCCACCGCGCCCCTCCCGGGCGGTCCTGTTTCGCCGTACTACTGGCAGTTGGTGGAGTCGTCGGACTTCGAGAGCCTGCTCCTGGTCAACGCGCGGGGCGAGCTGTGGAAGTGGGGCTACCTCAGCGGGATCTCCGAGAAGGTCGCCGACAACGCCTGCGCACCTGCGGGTCCCTGCCGGGTGTCGGTCGCCGACGGCGGGCAGGTCGTGGTGACTTCCCGCAACGAGGGAATCATCAAGAACATCAGCAGCGGCGCCACGCTGCACATCACCGATGTGACCGGACTGGTGCGCGCGCTCGACAGCTGGGAGCTCAGCGCCGATGGCCGCACGCTGTTCACCTACGCCGCCGGTGGCGTCGTCCGGGCGTGGGACGTTCCGGCGTTCTGAGAGGTGCCGGGCTCGGAGACCCGGCACCTCGGGCGATCACCTCGGCTCGTGCCTGGTCTGCGGGATTCCCCAGGGGTTTTCGTCGCGGAGCGCTTCCGGGAGGAGGTTCTGGGGGACGTTCTGGTAGGTGACCGGGCGGAGGAAGCGGTCGATCGCCGTCGTGCCCACCGAGGTGAAGCGGGCGTCCGTCGTCGCCGGGTAGGGGCCTCCGTGGTGCATCGCGGGGGAGACCGCGACGCCGGTCGGCCAGCCGTTGAAGAGGAGCCTGCCCGCCCGGTCGCGCAGGCGGCTCACCAGGGTTGCGGCGAATTCGGCATCCGAATCCTCGGCGTGCAGGGTCGCCGTGAGGTTGCCCTCGAACGCTTCGGCAGCTCGGCGGGCTTCGTCCTCGGAGGCGTAGGTGACCACGATGGACAGCGGGCCGAAGACCTCCTCCAGCAGCGCCTCGCGGTTGGCCAGCAGCGTGGCGACGTCGGTGCTCAGCAGCGTCGGCGCCGCGCCGTCGTCGACGCCGCCCTCCGCCAGCACCCGCACGCCCGGCACCTCGGTCACCGCGGCGCGGCGGTCGCAGTAGCCCTCGTGCAACCGCTCGTTGAGCATCTTGTGCGCTGCCACGGCCTTCGACTCCGCGGCCAGCAGCTCGTCCAGACCGTGGTCGGCGGGCAGGAACAGCAGCCCTGGTTTGGTGCAGAGCTGGCCCGCGTTGCCGGAGTACGACGTCACGTAGCCCTCGGCGATCTCCGGACCGCGCGCGCGAATCGCTCCGGGAGCGGCGAAGACCGGGTTGAGGCTGCCCAGCTCACCGAAGAACGGGATCGGCGCCGGGCGGGAGTTGGCGATGTCGAACAGCGCCCGGCCCGCCGGGACCGAGCCGGTGAACGCCGCCGCCTTGACCCGGGGATCCCGCAGCGCCACCGCACCGGCTTCCAAGCCCAGCACGACGTGGAAAACCCCGTCCGGAGCGCCGGATTCGGCCAGGGCGGCGGTGAGGATCTCGCCGGTGCGCGCGGAAAGCCGCGGGTGCCCCGGGTGCGCCTTGAGCACGACCGGGCAGCCGGCGGCCAGCGCCGAGGCCGTGTCGCCGCCCGCGACGGAGAACGCGAACGGGAAGTTGCTCGCCGCGAACACCAGCACCGGGCCCACCGGCACCAGGACGCGGCGCAGATCGGGCTTGGCGCCCAGCGGGAAGTCCGGGTCCGCGCTGTCCACAGTGGCCTGGAGGTGGCCGCCGTCGTCGAGAACTCCGGCGAACAGCCGCAGCTGGAACGTGGTGCGCTTGAGCTCACCCGTCAGCCGCCCCTCGGACAGGTTGGACTCGGCCATGGCCAGCGGCACGAGCTCGCCCGCGGCGGCGTCGAGCGCGTCGGCGACGGCGCGGATCTGCCTGGCGCGGGTGGCGGGGGACTGCGCGCCGAACGCCTCGGCGGCTTCGGCGGCCCGCTGCAGGGCGGTGTCGAGTTCGGCTGGCGTGGTGTCCGGGATCTCGGTCAACGTGCCCGTCCTTTGCGCGATGCGAGTGGCGACACCGACACCGTAGTACCTCCGGCGGCCGACAGGCCGGACAACGTTCGGCATAACGGCAGAGCCGGACACCTCGCCGAGGTGTCCGGCACGCGGAATTCCCCTGCCGGTGCTACAGGCCGAGGGCCTCAGCGGCCATGGCCGTGCCCCGGACCCGGGCTTCGATCTTGGCGAAGGCCGTGTCGCGGGAGGTGGAGGTGTCGTCGGCGAACGGGGAGAAACCGCAGTCGTCGCAGGTGCCCAGCTGGTCCGCGGGGAGGTGGCGGGCCGCCGCCAGCACCCGGTCGCGCACCTCCTCCGGCGTCTCGACGCGCGGGTCGATCGGGTCGGTCACGCCGACGAACACCCGGATTCCCGGCCGGAGGTGGTCGGCGATGATGCCGAGCACGCGGTCGGGATCGGCTTCGCTGGCCAGCTGGACGTAGAAGTTGCCGACCTGCAGGCCGAACAGCTTCGGCAGCAGGCCCGCGTAGTCCACGTCCGCGCTGTGCGTCGAATCGTGGTCCCCGCCTGGGCACGTGTGCACCCCGATCCGGGCCTGCTCCTCCGGGCCGAACCGGTCGAGCACCGAGTTGTTCAGCGCGATGAAGTCGTCGAGCAGACCACCCGACGGATCCAGCTTGAGCGACAGCCGGGCCTCGGTGAAGTCCAGCTGGACGCGGTGCGCACCGGCTTCCAGGCAGCGGCGGATGTCGGCTTCGGCCTCGTCGGCGAGGTCCTGGAGGAACGCTTCGCGGGAGTAGCCGTCGATGCCCTCCGCCGGGTAGAGCAGGCTCAGCGCGGACGGGGCGATGACCGCCTGCTTGACCGGCAGGTCGGTGTGTTCGCGGGCGCTGCGCAGGTAGCTGTCGGCGTGGGCCTGGTAGCGGAACGGTCCCGCGGTCAGGGCGGGCAGCTGCCTGGTGTGCCCGTCGGCGAACGGGATGACCGCGCCGTCCGGGGACAGGGTGTCGAGACCGGCGATCGGGTAGGTGAGGAAGCTCGGCTTGCGCTGCTCGCCGTCCACCACGACGGGGCACCCCAGCTTCGCCAGCCTGGTCAGGGTGTCGGTGGTCGCCTGGTCCTGGAGCGCGGCGAGAGCCGCGTCGTCGATCTCTCCGCGGGCGTGCGCGGCGAGGCCGTGCTGGAGCTCCTGCGGCCGGGGGATGCTGCCGATGGGCTCGGTGGGGAGTGTCATGGCTCGGACGATAGGGAGGGGCGGCTTCGCGGCCGCGAAGTTTCACCCGGTTGCCAGCGCCGCGTTGCCGGATTTCACCCTGGCAGCAGATCAACTGCGACGGCACCTCCGGCCGGGCGGTCGGAGGTGCCGTCGAAAAGCACTGCGGGAGCGGGAGAAAGTCACTCCGCGCGGGAGATGCGCACCATCTCGTCGCGGGGGACGACCTTGACCCGCTCGCGGCCCTGAGCCTCGCCCAGCGCCTTCTCGTGGGCGTCCAGGCGGCCCCAGCCCTCCCACGTCGTGTACTCCACGCCGCGCTCCTCCAGCAGCCGCAGGATGCTCTCGGCCGAGGGCTCCTCCGCCTGCGGCATCGACTCCAGGTCGGCCAGCAGGTTGTTGATCGTCTCCAGCGCGTCGCCCTTGGTGTGGCCGATCAGGCCCACCGGGCCGCGCTTGATCCAGCCCGTGGTGTAGACGCCGGGCATGTGCTCGCCGTCCAGGTCCAGCACCCGGCCGCCGTCGTTGGGCACGACGCCCGCGGCGTGGTCGAACGGGATGTCGGCCAGCGGCGAGCTCAGGTAGCCCACCGCGCGGTAGACCTGCTGCGCCGGGTACGTCTCGTACTCGCCGGTGCCGCGCACGTTGCCGTCACCGGTGAGCTCCATGACCTCGACCTTGAAGCCCTCGACCCGGTCGGTGCCCTGCACCTCGACCGGCGCGCGCAGGAAGTGCAGGTGCAGCCGCCGCGCGGTGTCGTTCTTCGGGTCGCGCAGCGCCCAGTCCTGCAGCGTCTTGACGATCGTCTTCACCTGGTTGTTGGTGCGGATCGCCTCCTCGCTGGCCTCGTCGAGCTCGAAGCCCTCCGGGTGCACGATGACCTCGACGTCGTCCTGGTGGTCGAGCTCGCGCAGCTCCAGCGGGGTGAACTTGGCCTGCGCCGGACCGCGCCGGGCGAACAGGTGCACGTCGGTGACCCGCGAATCCTTCAGGCCGCGGTGCACGTTCTCCGGGATCTCGGTGCTCAGCAGGTCGTCGGCCTGCTTGGCCAGCACGCGGGCCACGTCCAGCGCCACGTTGCCCGCGCCGATCACCGCGACCTGCTCGCCGTCCAGCGTCCACTCGCGCGGCGCCTCCGGGTAGCCGTCGTACCAGTAGACGAAGTCGGCGGCGCCGAAGCTGTGCGGCAGGTCGATGCCGGGGATGTCCAGCGGGCGGTCCTGGTCCGCGCCGGTGGCGAAGATGACCGCGTCGTAGTGGTGCCGCAAGTCGTCCAGCTTGACGTCCACGCCGTAGTCGACGTGCCCGAGGAAGCGGATCTCCGGCTTCTCCAGCACCCTGTGCAGCGCGCTGACGATGCCCTTGATGCGCGGGTGGTCGGGCGCCACGCCGTAGCGGATCAGACCGTAGGGCGCGGGCATCCGGTCCAGCAGGTCGATCTCGACCGGGGTCTCGGACTTGGTCAGGATGTCGGCCGCGTACACACCGGCCGGTCCGCTGCCGACGATCGCTACCCGCAGAGGGCGAGTCATTCCATCTCCTCCTACCCCGCGCGGTCCTCGGCCGGCCCGGAGTGCTCGCTGACTGGCCCATCACGACTGGGCCTGGTGGCGTCCACCAAGACCCCTCCAGCTTAGGTATCCCTTACCCCGGATCCCGCCATGCGGACGGTGACAATGCTCATACCGGAACCCGGATCCGATCGGCCGGAACGCAGAGTGCGTGACTAGATGCGGCGGGTGACAGTAGGATCCCCGCTTGATCAACGTTCCGGTCGCGGTGGCTACCTCGCTCGACGACGCAGAGATGATCTCGGTGGCCGGGCGGACCAACGGCTGGAGGTCACGCGAGATGCAGCAGCGGCCGGACTGGGCGCCCGAGGGCGTCGACCTGGACAAGCCCAGCGCAGCCAGGTGCTACGACTTCTACTTAGGTGGCGCGTACAACTTCGAGGTGGACCGCGAGCTCGGCCGCAAGGTCATGGAAGTGGTGCCCAACGTCCAGGAGATCGCGATCAACAACCGCGCCTTCCTGCGGCGCGCGGTGCGCTACTGCCTGGACCAGGGCATCCGGCAGTTCCTGGACATCGGCTCCGGGATCCCGACGGTGGGCAACGTGCACGAGATCGCCCAGGCCGCGGACCCGGAGTCCCGCGTGGTCTACGTGGACAACGAGCCGGTCGCGGTCGCGCACAGCCGCGCCATCCTGGGCGACACCGAGCGGGCCACCATCGTGCAAGCCGACCTGCTCGACGTCGAAGGCGTCCTGGACGCGCCCGAGACGCAGCGGATGCTCGACTTCACCCAGCCCATCGCCGTCATGATGGTCGCCCTGGTGCACTTCGTCCCGGACAGCAGCAACCCGCGCGAGGTGATCCGCCGCTACTACGAGCGCCTCCCGGCGGGCAGCCACCTCGGCTTCTCGCACGTCACCGGCGACCACTACATGGAGGGCGTGCAGGGGCTCGTGAAGCTCTACGAGGACAGCATCAACCCGGTCACGCTGCGCACCCGCGACGAGGTCGCCGAGCTGGTCGGCGACTTCGAGCTCGTCGAGCCCGGCGTGGTCTACGTCCCGGACTGGCGGCCGGACACCGAGGAGGACGTCTGGGAGAAGCCGGAGCGGTCCATCGTCTACGGCGCAGTCGGACGCAAGGTGTGATCTCTTTGCCAGCTCAGGCCTCCGGCGGAGCACCGGAACACGACGAAGTGGTGAAGGAGTGGACCCGCCGGGTCATCCACACCAGCTACGTCGCGATGGGGCGCCCCGAGCTAGAGACCTTCCTGGCCCGGTGCCTGGACGACCTGCTGGCCGCGCTCGACGGCGGACCGATCGCCGCCGCCACCGGTGTCGGCAGAAAGCTGGTCGACGTGCACTTCACCACCTCCGCAGCGCTGTCCGGCACGCTCCAGCACCTGATGACCGCGCTGCCCGCTCTCCGCGCGGTGGAACCGGCCCGGCTGATCGAAGTGCTCGGCGAACTGGCCGCCGGGTACGCCGGGGCGCTGCGCGAGCAGACGCTGGCCGAGCAGGCGCTGATCCAGCGGGCCGCGTCGGCCGCCCGCGACGCCGCCGAGGAGGCGTTGCGCGCCAGCGAGGCCCGCTCCCGCGCCGTGGTCATCTCCTCCGCGCTGGGCATCGCCGTCGTCCGGCTCGACGGCACCATCGAGGAGGCCAACGCCGCGATGCGCCGGATCTTCCGGCGCACCGACGAGGAACTGGTCGGCCACACCATCTTCGAGCTGACCGACGACGACTGGGTGGCCGAGCTGCAGGCCGCCAACGACGGCCTGGTCGGCGCGAGCGACGACCGCTACCAGCTCGACACCCGGTTCACCGCGCCGGACGGCTCGCACGTGTGGACCCAGCTGTCGGCCTCCCTGGTCCGCGACGCCCGCGGCGAACCGGACTACCAGGTGGTGCTCTACGAGGACATCACCGACCGGCACATGCTCCAGGAGCAGTTCCGCCGGCAGGCCGTGCACGACCCGCTCACCGGCCTGGCGAACCGGACCCAGTTGCAGTCCGGCCTGGACAAGGCGCTGGAGGAGACCCGCCCCGGCAGGCGGGTGGGGCTGTGCTTCTTCGACCTCGACGGGTTCAAGGCGGTCAACGACAGCCTCGGCCACCCGATCGGCGACCAGCTGCTGCGCACCGTCGCCCAGCGGTTGCAGGCCGCCGCGCGGGGCGCGCTGGCCGCGCGGATGGGCGGTGACGAGTTCGTCGTCCTGGTGCCGGACTCGACCGGCTCCGGCGACCTGGTGGCGCTGGTCGAGACGCTGCTGGCGGAGATCACCAGCCCCGCGCGCATCGGCTCGCACGAGCTCAGCGCCTCGGCCAGCGTCGGGATCGTGGAGCGTCCGGTCGCCGGCACCGACGCCGAGGCGCTGCTGCGCGACGCCGACATCACCCTCTACCGGGCCAAGCAGGACGGCCGGGCGCAGTGGGTGCTCTTCGACCCGGAGCGCAACGCGCAGGCGCGCGACCGCTTCAAGCTCTCCGCCGAACTGCCCGCCGCGATCGAGCAGTACGAGCTGTTCGTCGAGTACAAGCCGATCGTGGAACTGGCCACCGGCCGCTACGTCGGGGCCGCCTCCACGGTCCGCTGGGACCACCCGGAGTTCGGCGAGCTCGGCGAGGACCGCTTCCTCGGGCTGGCCGAGGAGACCGGGCTGATCACCCGGCTCGGCAGCTGGGCGCTGGAGCAGGTGTGCGAGCAGGCCGCGCGCTGGGTGGAGCGGCTGGGGCCGGCGGCCCCGATCGCCGCGGTGCGCCTGTCACCGCGGCACTGCCGGGACCCCGAGCTGGTCGCCGACGTGCAGCGCATCCTCGGCAAGACCGGGCTGCCGCCCGGGCACCTGGCGCTCGGCCTGCCCGAGTCCAGCCTGTTCGACGTGCAGGGCGACCCGCTGGACACGCTGGAGATCCTCGCCGAGATGGGCCTGCGGTTGTGCGTCTACGAGTTCGGCGAGGACTACGCCCGGATGCCGCGGCTGAAGGACCTGCCGCTGGGCATGGCGCGCATCGAGGGCTCGCACCTGGACAGCTTCACCGACCCGGACGGGCCCGCCCCGCTGGACCAGCACCTGGTGTCGGCCGCCTGCGGGGCCGCGGAGCTGCTCGGCCTGCCGGTCAGCGCCTCGGGCGTGCGCGACGAGCTGCAGGCCCGCCGCCTGCAGGAGCTGGGCGTGTCGATGGCGCTGGGGCCGTTCACCGGGGGCCGGGTCTCGGCGCTGGAGCTGGAGGAGCTCGTCGTGGAGCAGGAGGGCTGACGCGGCCGAAAACAGTCCGCGACCAGCCGATAGCATCGTGGTGCGAAGCGTGTCCGCGCCGGTCGGCGACCGGCCCAGCCGAGGAGTGAACGTGTCCGTACAGCCTTCCCAAGCCCAGCAAGCTCTCCGGGTGAAGGTTCCGGCGGGCACTACCGCGGGCGCGGCCGTGGCCGAGGCCGGGCTGCCGTCCAAGGGCGCCGACGCCGTCGTGGTGGTCCGCGACGCCGATGGCGCTCTGCGCGACCTCGCCTGGGCGCCGGAGGCCGACGTCGAGGTGGAGGCGGTCGCCGCCGACACCGAGGACGGCCGCAGCGTGATCCGCCACTCCGCCGCGCACGTGCTCGCGCAGGCGGTGCAGAACCTGTTCCCCGACGCGAAGCTGGGCATCGGCCCGCCGGTCAAGGACGGCTTCTACTACGACTTCGACGTGGACCGCCCGTTCACCCCGGAGGACCTGCAGGCGCTGGAGAAGCGCATGAAGCAGATCCTCAAGTCCGGCCAGAAGTTCGCCCGCCGCCGCCTGGAGTCGGTCGAGGCCGCCAAGCAGGAGCTGGCCGGTGAGCCGTACAAGCTGGAGCTGGTCGACCTCAAGTCCGATGTGGACACCAGCGAGGTGATGGAGGTCGGCGGCGGCGAGCTGACCGTCTACGACAACGTCGACCGGCACGGCGAGGTCGTCTGGGGCGACCTGTGCCGCGGCCCGCACGTGCCGCACACCCGGTTCATCCCGGCGTTCAAGCTGATGCGGGTGGCCGCGGCCT
This sequence comes from Saccharopolyspora indica, assembly GCF_027853965.1. GTDB lineage: Bacteria > Actinomycetota > Actinomycetes > Mycobacteriales > Pseudonocardiaceae > Saccharopolyspora > Saccharopolyspora indica. The sequence goes on from NZ_JAQGLB010000010.1 coordinate 256,953, forward strand.
ACTGGCGCGGCAACCAGAACAACCAGCAGCTGCAGCGGATCTACGGCACCGCGTGGGAGTCCAAGGACAAGCTCGAGGAGCACCTGGAGCTGCTGGCCGAGGCCGAGCGCCGCGACCACCGCAGGCTCGGCTCCGAGCTCGACCTGTTCTCCTTCCCGGAGGAGATCGGCTCCGGGCTGCCGGTGTTCCACCCCAAGGGCGGCATCATCCGCCGCGAGCTGGAGGACTACTCCCGCAAGCGGCACGAGCAGGCCGGCTACGAGTTCGTCAACACCCCGCACATCACCAAGGACACGCTGTTCAAGACCTCCGGTCACCTGGACTGGTACCAGGACGGCATGTTCCCGGCGATGCACCTCGACGAGGAGCGCGACGCCGAGGGCGAGCTGCGCAAGCCGGGCGTCGACTACTACCTCAAGCCGATGAACTGCCCGTTCCACAACCTGATCTTCCGCTCCCGCGGGCGCTCCTACCGGGAGCTGCCGCTGCGGCTGTTCGAGTTCGGGTCGGTGTACCGGTACGAGAAGTCCGGCGTGGTGCACGGGCTGACCCGGGTGCGCGGCATGACGCAGGACGACGCGCACATCTACTGCACGCCCGACCAGCTGCAGGACGAGCTGAAGTCGCTGCTGGGCTTCGTGCTGGACCTGCTGCGCGACTACGGCCTGGACGACTTCTACCTGGAGCTGTCCACCCGCAACGACGAGAAGTACGTCGGCGACGACGAGAGCTGGGAGGTCGCCACCGAGGCGCTGCGCAGCGCGGCCGAGGAATCCGGCCTGGAGCTGGTGCCGGACCCGGGCGGCGCGGCCTTCTACGGCCCGAAGATCTCCGTGCAGGCCAAGGACGCGCTGGGCCGCAGCTGGCAGATGTCGACCATCCAGGTCGACTACCACCTGCCGGAGCGGTTCAACCTGGAGTACACCGCGCCGGACGGCAGCAAGCAGCGGCCGATCAAGATCCACCGGGCGCTGTTCGGCTCCATCGAGCGGTTCTTCGGCGTGCTCACCGAGCACTACGCCGGTGCCTTCCCGGCCTGGCTCGCGCCGGTGCAGGTGGTCGGCATCCCGATCGCCGACGAGCACGTCGAGCACCTGCAGCAGGTGGCGGAGTCGTTGCGGGCCAAGGGGATCCGCGTCGACATCGACACCAGCGACGACCGGATGCAGAAGAAGATCCGCACCCACACCACGCAGAAGGTGCCGTTCCTGCTGCTGGCGGGCGGCAAGGACGTGGAGGCGGGCGCGGTGTCGTTCCGGTTCCGCGACGGCACCCAGATCAACGGCGTGCCGGTGGACACCGCGGTCGACGCGCTGGTCGACTGGGTGCAGCGCCGCGAGAACGCCTCGCCGACCGCGGAGAACTTCCAGGCGGGGACGGCGTGAACGCGGAGCTGACCGAGCAGCCGGGGGTCGGGGTCCAGGACGCGTTGCAGCGGTTGTGGACCCCGCACCGGATGGCCTACATCCAGGGCGAGGGCAAGCCGGAGGGCGACGACAGCGACGGCTGCCCGTTCTGCCGCCTGCTGGAGTCCGGGCGGCCGGACGCCGAGACGCTGATCGTGGCGCGCGGCGAGCTGGTCTTCGCGATCCTCAACCTGTACCCGTACAACCCGGGTCACCTGATGGTGCTGCCGTACCGGCACGTGGCCGACTACACCGAGCTGACTGCGGCGGAGACGGTGGCGGTGGCGGAGTACACGCAGCGCGCCATGCGGGTGATCCGCCGGGTGTCGGCGCCGCACGGGTTCAACATCGGGCTCAACCAGGGCCCGGTGGCGGGTGCGGGCATCGCCGCGCACCTGCACCAGCACGTGGTGCCCCGCTGGGGCGGTGACTCGAACTTCATGCCGGTCATCGGCCACACCAAGGTCCTGCCCCAGCTCCTCGGCGAAACCCGGGCCCTCCTCGCCGAGGCCTGGACCGCGGCGGACTGAACGCCCGCGAAGACGACGAGGGCCGGGGAAGCAGCGCTTCCCCGGCCCTCGTTTCGCGTTCGGTGCCTCAGCCGCGGAGGCGGGCCTCGACGTCGAGGGTGATGGTGATCTTCTCGCCGACCATGGCGCCACCTGCCGGGCCGACGCCGAAGTCGGTGCGGTTGAGGACGACCTTCGCGGACAGGCCCAGCAGGCCGTCCTCGGTGAAGCCGCCCAGCTCGGTCTCCAGCGACACCGGCTTGGTGACGCCGTGCAGGGTGAACTCGCCGTCGATGACGAAGTCCTCGCCGTCCTGGCGGACGCCGGTGGAGCGGAAGGTGGCGGTCGGGAACTGCTCGGCGTCCAGGAAGTCGGGGTTGCGCACGTGGGCGTCCCGGTCGGCGTTGCCGGTGTCGATCGAGGCGGTCTCGATGGTCGCGGTGACCGAGGAGTCCAGCGGGTTCGCCGCGGTGACGATCTCGCCCTGGAAGCTGCCGAAGCGGCCGCGGGACTTGCCCACGCCCATGTGCCGCACGGTGAACTGGATGTCCGAGTGGACGCTGTCGATGTCCCAGGTGCCCGCGACGTAGCCGGGGATCTGCGCGGTGGCGGTCATGGTGTCTCCAAAGGTGTGGCGTGCGAGTCGGCTTCGAACTCCGACCTGCCGCGCCTGGAGCAGCGGGGAGTTCTGACCGGCACCAACACCGTTGAACCTTCAATGATTCCACCCTGTGGTGGAGGTCACCGACGGCCGCGTCCGCCGACGTCGGTGATCAGCGCGGGCTAGTCTGCTGGCACGGCACACGACAAGCACAGGCGGCTGACCCCTCAAGCAATGCTCAACATCTTCGCGCGGGCCTCGATGTCCCGACTGACAAACCCGATCGGTGCGGGCCTGGTCCGGCTCGGCCTGTCGCCGAACGCGGTGACCCTGACCGGGACGGTCGCCAGCATCGCGGCCGCGCTGTGGTTCTTCCCGCGCGGCGAGCTGTTCGTGGGCACCGTGGTGGTCGCGGTGTTCCTGCTCTTCGACATCCTCGACGGTGCGATGGCCCGCGCCGGGGGCTGCGCGACCCGGTTCGGCGGAGTGCTCGACGCGAGCTGCGACCGGCTCGTCGACGGCGCGCTGTTCGGCGCGCTGGTGTGGTGGTCGCTGGTGGTCGAGGTGGACCGCGCGCGCGGCCTCGGCCTGCTGATCTGCCTGGTCGGCGCCCAGGTGATCTCCTACGTCAAAGCACGCGCGGAGGCCAACGGCCTGAGCGCCGACGGCGGCCTGGCCGAACGGGCCGAGCGCTTCCTGGTGATCCTCGTGGGCACCGGCCTGCACGGCCTCGGCGTCCCCCACGTCCTGGACGTGGCGATCTGGCTCCTGGTCCTGCTCACCCTGATCACCATCGTCCAGCGCCTCACCGCGGTCCACCGCTCGGCCAAAAACCCGTGAGCGTTTTGTGGGGTTATAGCACCACAAAACGCTCACGGGCTTTGAACTGGCCGGGTGCGCTCCGAGCCTCAGCTGAGCCGGGTCACCAGCCGCGCTGGGCGTAGCGCTGCTGCTCGGAGAGGTCGTCCAGGTTGATGCCGACCATCGCTTCGCCGAGGCCCCTGGAGACCTTCGCGATCACGTCCGGGTCGTCGTAGAACGTCGTCGCCTTCACGATCGCTTCCGCGCGCTTGACCGGGTCACCGGACTTGAAGATGCCCGAGCCGACGAACACGCCCTCCGCGCCCAGCTGGCGCATCATCGCCGCGTCCGCCGGGGTCGCGATGCCGCCCGCGGTGAACAGCACCACCGGGAGCTTCCCGGTGCGAGCGATCTCCCGCACCAGCTGCACCGGCGCGCGCAGCTCCTTCGCCGCCACGTAGAGCTCGTCGTCGTCCAGCACCGACAGCCGCCGGATGTCGGCGCGGATCTGGCGCATGTGCCGCGTCGCCTCGACCACGTTGCCGGTGCCGGCCTCGCCCTTGGAGCGGATCATCGCCGCGCCCTCGGAGATCCGGCGCAGCGCCTCGCCGAGGTTGGTCGCACCGCACACGAACGGCACGGTGAACGCCCACTTGTCGATGTGGTTGACCTCGTCGGCGGGCGTGAGCACCTCCGACTCGTCGATGTAGTCCACGCCCAGCGACTGCAGGACCTGGGCCTCGACGAAGTGCCCGATGCGGGCCTTGGCCATCACCGGGATCGACACGGCGCTGACGATGCCGTCGATCATGTCCGGATCGGACATCCGGGCCACTCCGCCCTGCACGCGGATGTCGGCGGGCACCCGTTCCAGGGCCATCACCGCGACGGCGCCCGCGTCCTCGGCGATCTTGGCCTGTTCCGGGGTGACCACATCCATGATCACGCCGCCCTTGAGCATCTCGGCCATGCCCCGCTTGACCCCGTCGGTCCCGGTCTGGGAGGTGCGGGCGGTGTCCTTGACGTCGACGGTAGTCACCTTCGGCCTTCCTCTCGGTGTTCTGCCGAATCGAGACTAGAGCCGAACTGGACCACCAACACGGTCCACTAATCCAGATTTCCGCTAGTCCACTTCGTCGGCCGCCGCACCGCTGGCTGACGACCGGGTGGCGGCCTTGCACGCGTTCGGCGTCGGGTGTGTGATCGGAGACACAATCGGTTGCCGGGAGCGTGCGAGGAGTACTCATGGGGAGCAAGCAGAGCGGCACAGTAGGAGGGCCGGCGATCCCGGCCCCCTCCGATCCCGCCGACATCCGCAACGTCGTGCTCGTCGGGCCCTCGGCGGCGGGCAAGACCACCCTGGCCGAGGCGATGCTGGCGGCCACCGCGACGATCCCGCGGAGCGGCGCGGTCACCGAGGGCACCACGGTCTGCGACCACGAAGCCGCCTCGATCGAGCAGCAGCGGTCCATCTGCCTGGCCGTCGCGCCGGTCCAGCACGGCAACATCAAGATCAACATCATCGACACCCCCGGTTACGCCGACTTCGTCGGTGAGCTGCGGGCCGGGCTGCGCGCCGCCGACGCCGCGCTGTTCGTGGTGGCCGCGGCGGAGGGCATCGACCCGGCGACGCGGGCGATCTGGCAGGAGTGCGCGGCCGTCGGCATGCCCCGCGCGGTGCTCATCGCCCGCCTCGACCAGCCGCGCGCCGACTTCGACACGGCGCTGCTGACCTGCCAGGACGCCTTCGGCGGGGGAGTGCTGCCGCTGTACCTGCCGCACCACGGCGCGGACGGGGAGCTGACCGGGCTGGTCGGGCTGGTCACCGAGAGCATCTACGAATCCGGTGAGCTGCGGCCCGCCGACGAGCCGCTGCGGGCCCGGATCGACCAGCCGCGCGGCGAGCTCATCGAGGCGATCATCGCCGAGAGCGAGGACGAGTCGCTGATGGACCGGTACCTCAACGGCGAGCGCATCGACGAGGACACCCTCATCGCCGACCTGGAGAAGGCGGTGGTCAAGGGCGGCCTGCACCCGGTGCTGCCGGTGTGCGCGACGGCCGGGATCGGCATCGCGGAGGTGCTCGACGGCATCGTCCGCGGCTTCCCGTCGCCGCTGGAGCACGCGCTGCCGGAGTTCACCGACCCGCACGGCCGCAACCCGCGCGCGCTCACCCCCGACCCGGCCGGGCCGCTGGCGGCCGAGGTCGTGCACACCTCGGTCGACTCCTACGTGGGCCGGGTCTCGCTGGCGCGGGTCTTCTCCGGCACGATGCGCCCGGAGCGCCCGGTGCACGTCTCCGGTCACGGCATGGCCGATCGCGGGCACCCGGACCACGACGAGGACGAGCGCGTGGCGCACCTGTACTCGCCGCTGGGCGCGAACCTGCGCGAGGTGTCGCACTGCATCGCCGGCGACCTGTGCGCGCTGACCAAGATCGGTTCGGCGGAGACCGGCGACACCCTCTCCGACCCGTCCGACCCGCTGCTGCTCACGCCGTGGCCGATGCCGGAACCGCTGCTGCCGATCGCGGTCACCGCGCACACCCGCAGCGACGAGGACGCGCTGGCCCGCAACCTCAACCGCCTGGTCGCCGCCGACCCCAGCCTGCGGCTGGAGCGCGACACCGAGACCCACCAGCTGGTGCTGTGGTGCATGGGCGAGGCGCACGCCGACGTGGTCCTGCAGCGGTTGCGCGAGGGCGGCGCGGAGATCGACACGGTGCCGGTGGAGGTGCCGCTGCGGCAGACCTTCGCCCAGCCCGCCAAGGGGCACGGGCGGCACGTCAAGCAGTCCGGCGGGCACGGCCAGTACGCGGTGTGCGACATCGAGGTCGAGCCGCTGCCGCGCGGATCGGGTGTGGAGTTCGCCGAGCGCGTGGTCGGCGGCGCGGTGCCGCGCCAGTTCATCCCCAGCGTGGAGAAGGGCGTGCGGGCCCAGGTGGAGAAGGGCATCAACGAGGGCTGCCCGCTGGTGGACCTGCGCATCACGCTGGTCGACGGCAAGGCCCACAGCGTCGACTCCTCGGACGCGGCGTTCCAGGCGGCCGGTTCGCTGGCCCTGAAGGCCGCCGCCGAACAAGCGGGCCTGGTCACCCTCGAACCGGTCGACGAGGTGGCGGTGCACATCCCGGACGAGCACCTCGGCGCGGTGCTGGGCGACCTGTCGAGCCGCCGCGGCAAGGTGGTCGGCACGGAGCCGGAGGACGGCGGCTGGACGGTGGTGCGAGCGCACGTGCCCGCCAGCGAGCTGATCCGCTACCCGGTCAACGTCCGCTCCCTGACCTCGGGCAGCGCGACCTTCACCCGCAACTTCGGCGGCTACGAGCCGATCCCGGACCACCTGCTCACCCGCAAGTGACCACAACCACCCGTCCGAGCCCGCAGACCCCCGCGATCACCCCGGGTCGGCGCGGGGGCCTGGTCAATTTCGTACGAAATTGACCATCACCCGGGTGAACGTCAATTTCGTACGAAATTGACGCGGCGGGTGGTCAGCGGTGCTCCATGAGGAGGACTGCGGTGGTGCCGGGGGCCAGGGCTTCGTAGCGGTGGGGGACGTCGCCGGAGAAGGAGATGTAGTCGCCCACCGCGAGCTCCACCGGGCCGTCCTCCGGGCCCACCAGCAGGCGGCCCGCGGTGAGGATCACGTGCTCCACCGAGCCGGGGATGTGGGCGTCGGCGCGGCGGACGCCGCCCGGTTCGAGTTCGAGCACGTAGAGGTCGCGGCGCGCGCCCGCCTGACCGGAGGACAGCAGGGCCGCCGCGTAGGTCGACTGCTCGGAGCGCACGATCGGCACCTGGCCCGCGCGGATCACCCGCACCTGCGGGGTCGGCGGGTCGACGAGCCGGCTGAAGGGCACGCCCAGCGCCACGCCCAGCGCCCACAGGGTTTCCACGCTGGGGTTGCCGGTGCCGGATTCCAGCTGGGAGAGCGTGGACTTCGCGATTCCGGCGCGCTTGGCGAGCTCGGTCAGGGTCAGCCCGGCGCGATCGCGCTCCCGGCGCAGGGACGCGGCGATGGTCTCCAGCGGCGCGGACGGGGTGTTCTCTGTCTCACTCATCGGTGTTCGCTCTGTCGGTCCTTCAATTCGGTTTGACGAACGCGCTCTGTTGTGTTCATGCTAGCGAACGTGAGTACGGTTCAGCGAACGCGAACGAGTTTCTGGCGGGATGCGCTGGTGCGCGACGTCCTCTCCATGGCGCTGGCGATGGCCATCGTGGGCGCCTCGCTCGGTGCGATCGCGGTGAGCAAGGGCGTACCGCTGTGGATGATCACGCTGATGGCGGCGGTGGTGTTCGCGGGCGGCTCGGAGTTCATGGCGGTCGGTCTGATCACCGCGGGCGCGGCGCCGGTCACCGCGGTGCTCAGCGGCCTGATGCTCAACGCCCGCCACCTGCCGTTCGGCCTGGCGGTCGGCGGGCTGCTCGACCGCGGCTGGCCGACCCGGCTGATCGGCAGCCACCTCATGGTCGACGAAGCCGTGGCCTTCGCGATGGCGCAGCGGACCCCGGAGCAGAAGCGGCGCGCCTACTGGCTCACCGGGATCGCCCTGTACTGCGCCTGGGCGCCGTCGGTGTTCCTCGGCGGACTGCTCGGGCAAGGCGTCGGCGACCCGGGCGCCTTCGGCCTCGACGCGGCGATGCCCGCCGCGCTGCTCGCGCTGATCATGCCCTCGCTGCGCGAGTTCCGGACGCTGCGCGCGGTGGCGGTGGGAGCGCTGATCGCGGTCCTGACGACACCGCTGCTGCCGGAGGGCCTGCCGGTCATGGTCGCGCTGGTCGGGGTGGCCGCGGTGCTGCCGCTGCCGAAGAAGCTGGAGGGAGCCCGATGACGCTCGGAGTGGTCTTCGCGCTGGCCGCGGGAACGTACGCGATGCGCCTGGCCGGACCGCTGCTGCGGGGACGGCTGCGGATCTCGCCGCAGTGGGAACAGCTGATGTCGATCGCGGCGATCGTGCTGCTCGGGGCGTTCGTGGCGACCAGCGCGCTGTTCGAATCCGGCGGGTTCGCGGGCTGGGCCCGGTTCGCCGGGGTCGCGGTCGGCGGCGTGCTGGCCTGGCGGCGCGCGCCGTTCGTGCTCGTCGTGGTCGCCGCGGCGGGCACCACGGCGCTGCTGCGCCTGTTCGAGCTGGCGGCCTGAAAGCCCGAAACAGGACATTTCCGCAGGTGGTGGCCCGTGAGCGGTTCGGGGTGCTATAGCGCCCCAAAGTGCTCACGGGCCCTGACCTGCGGCGCTGACCTGCTGCTCCACCCCGAGTCCGATCTCCTGGCGGCGCTGTCTAAGGTTCCCCTGGCCCATCCGGCGCAACGGCTTGCTGCGCCGGGGTGAACACCTCGAGCCGGGCGCACCCGGCTCCCGCCACGGGAGGACCACGCCCTTGGCCACCGCGCCCATCCACCGCACCGACGAAGAGGGCTACGCGAAGGGGCTCCAGAACCGGCACGTCCAGATGATCGCCATGGGCGGGGCCATCGGCGTCGGCCTGTTCCTCGGCGCGGGCGGCCGGATGGCCCAGGCAGGCCCCGCCCTGGTGGTGTCCTACCTGCTGTGCGGCATCGCGGCGTTCTTCGTGATGCGCGCGCTCGGCGAGCTCGTGCTCTACCGGCCGGTGGCGGGCAGCTTCGTGGAGTACGCCCGCGAGTTCATCGGCCCGTGGGCCGGGTTCGCCGCGGGCTGGCTGTACTTCCTGAACTGGGCGGGCTCCGGCATCGCCGAGATCACCGCGGCGGGCATCTACATCGGCAAGTGGTTCCCGGACTTCCCGCAGTGGGTGACCGCGCTGATCTGCCTGGCCGTGCTGCTGGCGGTCAACCTGCTGTCGGTGAAGCTGTTCGGCGAGCTGGAGTTCTGGTTCGCGGTGATCAAGGTGCTGGCCATCGTGACCTTCCTGTTCGTCGGCCTGGCCCTGGTGGTCACCGGCGCCGAGGTCGGCGGCGGCACGGCCGGTCCGCACAACCTCGTCGACCACGGCGGTTTCACGCCCAACGGGCTGCCCGTGGTGCTGATGAGCATGCAGGGCGTCATGTTCGCCTACGCCTCGATGGAGATGGCCGGCATCGCCGCGGGCGAGACCGAGGACCCGGCGAAGGTGATGCCGCGCGCCATCAACGGCGTGGTGTGGCGCATCGCGGTCTTCTACATCGGCTCCGTGCTGCTGCTGGCGATGGTGCTGCCGTGGACGTCGTACAACGGCGACCAGAGCCCGTTCGTGACGGTCTTCTCCAGCATCGGCATCCCGTGGGCGGGCGACGTCATGAACTTCGTGGTGCTCACCGCCGCCCTGTCCAGCTGCAACTCCGGCCTGTACGCGACCGGCCGGATCCTGCGCTCGCTGGGCACCCGCGGCGAGGCGCCCTCGTTCACCGCGCGGCTCAACTCCCGCCACGCGCCCTTCGGCGCGGTGCTGTTCACCGGCGCGGTGTTCCTGATCGGCGTGCTGCTCAACTACGTGGTCCCCAAGGACGCCTTCGACATCGCCACCTCCATCGCCTCGCTGGGCGTCATCGCGACCTGGGCGGCGCTGCTGATCGCGCAGGCGCAGCTGCGCAAGCGCGCTGCGCTGGGCGAGCTGGTCCGCCCGTCCTACCGGATGCCCGGCTCGCCGTGGACCAACTGGATCGTCCTGGCGTTCCTGCTGCTCATCGTGGTGCTGGCGGCCTTCTCCGACGAGCTGGCGGTGCGCGCCTCGTTCTACGCGGTGCCGGTCGTGGTGGTCGCGCTGTTCGCCGGGTGGCGGCTGGTGCGCAGGTCCCGGTCTTCGCCCGCCGAGGAGCGTGCAGGACAATCGGGGGTGTGACGAACCCCGTGATCGGCGTCCTGGCGCTGCAGGGCGGTGTGGCAGAGCACCTGGCCGCGCTCGAGCGCTGCGGTGCGGACGCGCGCCCGGTCCGGCGGGCCGAGGAGCTCGCCGCGGTGGACGGAATCGTGCTGCCCGGCGGGGAGTCCACCACGATGACCCGGCTGCTCGACACCTTCGAGCTGTACGAGCCGCTGCGCGAGCGGCTCGCCGCGGGGCTGCCCGCCTACGGCTCGTGCGCCGGGATGATCATGCTCGCCCGCGAGGTCTCGGACCAGGCCCCGGAGCGGCCCGCGGTCCGGCCGCTGGGCGCGCTGGACGTGGTCGTGCGGCGCAACGCCTTCGGCCGCCAGGTCGACTCCTTCGAGACCGACCTGGACTTCGCCGGAGTGCCGGACGGGCCGGTGCACGCGGTGTTCATCCGGGCACCCTGGGTGGAAGAGGTGGGACCGGAGGTCGAGGTGCTGGCCGTGGCCGATGCCCCGGACAGCACCGAGCGCTCGCCCGGCGTCGGTAGGATCGTCGCGGTTCAGCAGGGATCGGTGCTCGCCACTTCGTTCCACCCGGAGCTGGTCGGCGGTGACGAACGCGTGCACCGCTATTTCGTACAGATCGTCCGCGCGCGGCTGGATTCGGCAGCGCACGCGTAGAAAGACGGAGGAGAGATGAGCGGCCACTCCAAGTGGGCCACCACCAAGCACAAGAAGGCCGCCCTCGACGCCAAGCGCGGCAAGCTCTTCGCGAAGCTGATCAAGAACGTCGAGGTCGCCGCCCGCACCGGCGGGGGCGATCCCGATGGCAACCCGACCCTCTACGACGCCATCCAGAAGGCGCGCAAGAACTCCGTGCCGATGGACAACATCGAGCGCGCCCGCAAGCGCGGGGCCGGTGAGGAAGCCGGTGGCGCCGACTGGCAGACCATCATGTACGAGGGTTACGGGCCCAACGGCGTCGCCGTGCTGGTGGAGTGCCTGACCGACAACCGGAACCGGGCGGCGGGCGAGGTGCGCACCGCGATGACCCGCAACGGCGGCTCGATGGCCGACGCCGGTTCGGTGTCCTACATGTTCAACCGCAAGGGCGTCGTGCTGCTGCCCAAGAACGGGCTGAGCGAGGACGACGTGCTCTCGGCGGTGCTGGAGGCCGGAGCCGAGGAGATCAACGACCTGGGCGAGAGCTACGAGATCCTCTCCGACCCGGCCGACATGGTCGAGGTGCGCAAGGCGCTGCAGGCCGCCGACATCGAGTACGACTCGGCGGAGACCAACTTCCTGGCCTCGGTCAACGTGCAGCTGGACGCCGAAGGGGCGCGCAAGATCTTCAAGCTGATCGACGCGCTGGAGGACTGCGACGACGTGCAGAACGTGTTCGCGAACTTCGACGTCGACGACTCGGTGCTCGAAGAGGTCAACGCCTAGCACCGGAACGTGTCCGCGCCGCTCCCGTCGGTGGTCCTCGTGGCCGCCGGCGGGAGCGGCGTGCTTCGCAAGGCAGAATGGCGATCGTGGTCGACACGGATGAGGAACTGCGCCGCTGGATGGTCAACACCGCGGAGAAGCACGGCGCAGCGGTGATGCACGTGGCGGGCGACGAGCACGGTGCGCAGTACGCCTTCTCGGTCGGCGCGTGGCGGCGCTTCGGCAAGCCCGAGGTCGTGGTGATCGGGTTGCCCGACGAGGTTGCCAACGCGGTGGTGAACACCTACGTGCAGCGGGTGGGCCAGGGCGAGCGGTTCGTGCCCGGCCGGCTCTACGACGGCTTCCTGAAGGGCTGCCCGGTGACCTTCGAGAAGGTCGCCCTGCAGCACTACCCGGAGTACCTGGGCAGCGCGTTCCTGGTCTACAACGGGCCCGACTTCCCCGCCGTGCAGCTGATCGTCTCCAGCCCGGAGGACGCGAAGTTCCCGTGGGAGCCGGATGCGCCCGGCGGGTTCCGCGACTACCAGCCGGTGCTGACCGACAGCGGTCTGCCGGAGAGCTGGACGCCCGGCGCCGACGGCCCCTGATTCACCCGGTCAGGGGATGCGTGCGCGTGTCGGTGCGGGCGGCCGCCAGCGCGGTTCGATAGGGTTTCGAACGAGTGTTCAGGTCGAGCGTGGGCAGGTGGCGTCGTGGTGCGCGTGCTGGGAGTCGACCCCGGGCTGACCCGCTGCGGGCTCGGCGTGGTCGACGGGGGACGGGGGCGATCGGTTTCGGCCGTCGCCGTCGGTGTCGCGCGCACTCCGCCGGAGGACGAGCTGCCGCTCCGGCTGCGCGCGGTGGCCGACGAGGTCGAGCGGTGGATGGACCGGCACCGGCCCGAGGTGGTGGCCATCGAGCGGGTGTTCAGCCAGCACAACGTGCGCACCGTGATGGGCACGGCGCAGGTCTCCGGCGTGGTGGCGCTGCTGGCCGCGCGGCGCGGCCTGCCGGTCGCGTTCCACACGCCCAGCGAGGTCAAGGCGGCCATCAGCGGGTCCGGCCGGGCGGACAAGAAGCAGGTCACCATCATGATCACCAAGATCCTGGGGCTGGCCGAGGCGCCCAAGCCCGCGGACGCCGCCGACGCCCTGGCGCTGGCCGTCTGCCACCTGTGGCGGGCGCCGATGGCCGACCGCCTGGCCCAGGCGGAGGCCAGGGCCGCCGAGCTGGCCCGCAACCACCGGGCGCGGCTCAAGGCGGCCGCGAAGGCCACCGGAGGGCGCGATGCGAAGACGAACGTTGCGACACGACCAGGAGGGGTTGACCGATGATCTCCACGGTGCGAGGTCCGGTGCTGTCCATCGGGCTGGACCACGCCGTGATCGAAGTGGGCGGCGTGGGCATGGCGGTGCACGCCACCCCGGTCACGCTGGCCGGCCTGCGGCGGGGCGAGGAGTCCCGGCTGTGGACCTCGCTGATCGTCCGCGAGGACTCGCTGACCCTCTACGGCTTCGCCGACGCGGAGTCCCGCGACCTGTTCGTCCTGCTGCAGACGGCGTCCGGGGTCGGCCCGCGGCTCGCGCTGGCCGCGCTCGCGGTGCTCTCGCCGGACCAGCTCAGCCACGCGCTGGCCGACGGCAACCTGACGGTGCTCACCCAGGTCCCGGGCATCGGGAAGAAGAGCGCCGAGCGGTTGATCCTGGAGCTGCGCGACAAGGTCGGCGTGGTGGCCGGAACGGTGGAACCGGCGACCACGGCGGACCGCGGCCGAGTGCGCACGGAGGTCTCCGAGGCGCTGGTGAGCCTGGGCTTCTCGGCCAAGCAGGCCGACCAGAGCGTCGAGTCGGTCCTGGCAGCGGGCAACGGCGACCTCGACACCGCAGCAGTGCTGCGCAAGGCACTCGCCACACTCGGACCGAAGTGAGGTCGTAGATGTGACTGTCTGACGAACTCGTTTTGCGTGGCGGTGCGGGTAGCGGAACCTCAGCGCCCGCCTGGACTCCGGGTGCCCGGCCTGATGTATGACCAATGCACGGCGGCCGGGCCGTCCTCGCCAGGCGGACGCTGAGAACCCGCGGCGGTGCGAGCTGCGAGGGCGGGCTAAACGCCTCCGGCGTTTCAAAGACAAAGAACCCAGGTCGGGGACACGCACACTGCTAGGGGACAGGCTCAGATGCACCAGGACGAGGCCGACTGGTCCGGCGAGGGCGTCTCGCTGACCGCGCACCAGGACGCGTCCGACCAGGACGTCGAGACGTCGCTGCGGCCGCGCAAGCTCAGCGAGTTCATCGGCCAGGCGCGGGTGCGCGAACAGCTGGAGCTGGTGCTGCACGGCGCGCTCAAGCGCGGCGACCAGCCCGACCACGTGCTGTTCTCCGGCCCGCCAGGGCTGGGCAAGACCAGCCTGTCGATGATCATCGCCACCGAGCTCGGCTCGTCGATCCGGGTCACCTCCGGTCCGGCTCTGGAACGGCCCGGTGACCTGGCGGCGATGCTGTCCAACCTCGCCGAGGGCGACGTGCTGTTCATCGACGAGATCCACCGGATCGCCCGCCCCGCCGAGGAGATGCTCTACCTGGCGATGGAGGACTACCGGGTGGACATCGTCGTCGGCAAGGGCCCCGGTGCCACCAGCATCCCGCTGGAGCTGGCGCCGTTCACGCTGGTCGGGGCCACCACCCGGTCCGGCGCGCTGACCGGTCCGCTGCGCGACCGCTTCGGCTTCACCGCGCACATGGAGTTCTACTCGCCGGAGGAGCTGGAGCTCGTGGTGCGCCGCTCGGCGGGAATCCTGGGCGTGGACCTGCGCGACGACGGCGCCGTGGAGATCGCCGGCCGCTCGCGCGGCACACCGCGCATCGCCAACCGGCTGCTGCGCCGGGTCCGCGACTTCGCCGAGGTGCGCGCCGACGGCGCGGTGACCCTGGAGGTCGCGCGGGCCGCGCTGGAGGTCTACGACGTCGACGAGCTCGGCCTGGACCGGCTGGACCGGGCGGTGCTGAGCGCGCTGATCAACTCCTTCCACGGCGGCCCGGTGGGGATCTCCACGCTGGCGGTCGCGGTGGGCGAGGAGTCGAGCACCGTGGAGGAGGTCTGCGAGCCGTACCTGGTGCGCGCCGGGCTGCTGGCCCGCACCCCGCGCGGCCGGGTCGCGACCGCGGCGGCCTGGCACCACCTGGGCCTCACCCCGCCGCAGCACGCGCCGGGCAGCCCGCAGCCGGAACTCTTCGCCGAGTGACCCAACGGTGACAAAACGCCGATACCGTGTCCGAGGACCCGCCGCCGGACTCCTCGCGAGCCGCGGCCGCGGGTAGCGGAACCGCCCCGTCCGGACCGACGTCCCGGCCGGGTGCGCACCCGCGGCGGTGCGAGTCGCCCCACGGCTCCGCCGCCGGAGAACTGAAGACCGAACCTGTTCAAGCGCCGGTGACCGGGGCGCTGGTCGGGCTCCGCCGCGTGACGTTATCCTCCTCACGTCTCGTCCGGCGCCGATCGGACGGGTCGTGCGCGGCACGGCAGGCGCGGACCCGCTCCGGCGGGCCGCGGTGGCCCTCCCGACCCAGTGGGAGAGCCCGTCGACCCGAGTTGACCTGGCACACTGGGGCTTGAACATCCGAACAATTCGGGCGCAGTACTGCGAGGGCTGGGCCCCGAAGCGTCCGCTGAACGGAGCACGATGGACCTCAACTCCCTGATTCTCCCGCTGCTGATCGTCCTGCTCGCGGTGCCGCTGTTCCTCCAGGCGCGCAAGCAGAAGCGCGCGATGGCGGAGCAGCAGAAGCTGCAGAACTCGATCGCCCCCGGCGACCGGGTGATGACCACCTCCGGTGTGTTCGGCACCGTCGTGGCCACCAGCGACGACACCATCGACCTGGAGCTGGCCCCCGGCATGACCACCACCTGGGTGCGCCAGGCGGTCCGCGAGAAGGTCGTCACCGACAGCGCGCCCGCGGCCGAAGAGATCAAGGACGAGGCCCCGGCCGAGGTCGAGGCGAAGGTCGAGACCGAGTCGAAGGCCGAGGTCGCCGCGCCGATCGAGCAGCAGAAGACCAACTGACGACGGGTGGGAGCCCGCACCGGGGCCGGATCTCGGCCCCGCGCGGCGGGCCGTCGCCCACCAGGTAGCGACGCGGGCACGGAGGAGCGCTTCCGGGCCCGCGTCCGTGCGTGATCGCTGATCGACGCACTGTCGCCACCCGGTGCGGTGACGCCCGCGCCGGGCCTGTCAGACTGACACGGTGGTGTCCCCACCGGGCACCCGAACACCCGCGGGTTCTCAGACGTTCTCTCGGGGGACGATCGCTGTCCCGCCGCGAGAGAGCGGCCGAGGTTTCGCCGGGTGCGCGCCTGCGCAACACGACCAGTGCACCGCTTCGATACCGGACAGGAGAACGAACGCCGTGGCACCTCCGGCCGGGCAGATCCGCCCAGGGCGTTATCTCGCGATCTTCACCTTGATCGTGGCCGCGTTGTACTCGCTGGTGTTCTTCACCGGCGACGGCAAGCCCTATCCGAAGCTCGGGATCGACCTCCAGGGCGGCACCCGGGTGACGCTCACCGCGCGCACCCTGGACGGCCAGCCGCCCACCAACGAAGCCCTCAACCAGGCGCGGCAGATCATCGAGACCCGCGTCAACGGCATGGGCGTCAGCGGTTCCGAGGTCACCCGCGACGGCAGCAACCTGGTCATCACGGTGCCCGGCGAGGACGGCGAGGACGCCAAGCAGCTCGGGCAGACCGCGGAGCTGAACTTCCGCAAGGTCACCAGCGCGCTGCCCGCGCAGACGCCGCCCGCGGGCACCACGCCGCAGGCCGCGCACCAGCAGCAGCCCGGTGACCAGCAGCGCGAGATCGACGAGGCCAAGCGCACCCGGCAGAGCACCGACCCGAACGTGCAGATGCAGGCGTTGCAGGCGCTGAACTGCTCGGTCGACGACCCGCTGCGCGGCAACGACGACCCGAAGCTGCCGCTGGTCACCTGCGACCGCGAGGGCGAGTTCAAGTACGTCCTGGAGCCGGTGTTCCTGCCCGGCCGCGAGGTCGCCACCGCGCAGGCGGTGCCGCCGAACCAGCAGAACCCGGGCTGGACGGTCTCGCTGGACTTCAAGAGCGAGGGCGCCAAGATCTGGGCCGACTTCACCTCCGCCAACGTCGGCCAGCAGGCCGCGTTCGTGCTGGACAGCGAGGTGGTCTCGGCACCGACGATCCAGGCCGCGCTGCTCGGCGGCAACGCGCAGATCACCGGCCAGTTCAACCAGCAGAGCGCGACCGACCTGGCCGACATCCTCAAGTACGGTTCGCTGCCGCTGGCCTTCGACCAGTCCGAGGCCGAGACGGTCTCCGCGACGCTCGGCGTGGCCTCCCTGGAGGCAGGCCTGTTCGCCGGTGGCATCGGCCTGCTGCTGGTCGCGGTGTACTGCCTGCTCTACTACCGGCTGCTGGGCATCCTGACGATCCTGTCGCTGGTGCTCTCCGGCGGCGTGGTCTACGGCGTGCTGGTCCTGCTGGGCCGCTGGGTCGGCTTCACCCTCGACCTGGCCGGTGTCGCCGGTTTCATCATCGCCATCGGCATCACCGCGGACTCGTTCATCGTGTTCTTCGAACGCCTCAAGGACGAGATCCGCGAGGGCCGCACGTTCCGGTCGTCCGTGCCGCGGGCCTGGACGCGGGCGCGGCGCACGATCCTGTCCGCCGACGCGGTCAGCTTCCTGGCCGCCGCGGTGCTCTACGTGCTGGCCGTCGGCCAGGTGAAGGGCTTCGCGTTCACCCTGGGCATGTCCACCGTGCTGGACCTCGTGGTGGTCTTCCTGGTCACCCACCCGCTGGTGGCGCTGGCCTCCAAGAGCAAGTTCCTGTCCAAGCCCTCGGTCTCCGGCCTGGGAGCGGTGCAGCGCGTCGGTAATCAGAACCGGGCTGCCCGCAAGGCCGCGACCACCGCCAAGGAGGCGTGAAGGTGACGACTCCAGGTACCGAAGGCACCCGCCGCCGCGAGAGCGTCTTCCACCGCCTCTACGTCGGGACCGGCGCCTTCGACATCGTCGGCAAGCGCGCCCGGTGGTACGTCTCGCTGGGCCTGCTGGTGCTGGTCTGCATCGGCTCGATCGGGTTCAAGGGCTTCAACCTCGGCATCGACTTCGAGGGCGGCACGAAGCTGCAGATGCCCGCGGTCGGCGCGCAGGGCCCGATCACCGACGGCCAGGTGCAGGACGCGTTCCGGGAAGCGGTGGGGCGCCCGGCGGAGACGGTGCAGATCGTCGGCACCGGCGCGAACCAGTCCATCCAGATCCGCACCGAGGCGCTCGACGTCGACGAGGTCGGCGCGGTCAAGCAGACGCTGTTCACCCAGCTCCAGCCGCTGGACGCCCAGGGGCAGCCGAGCGAGCAGGTGATCAGCGACAGCGCCGTCAGCGGCACCTGGGGCGGTGAGATCACCCAGCAGGCGCTGATCGCGCTCGGCGTGTTCCTGGTGCTGGTCACCGCGTTCCTGGCGTTCTACTTCGAGAAGTGGATGGCGGTGGCGGCGCTGGTCGCGCTGCTGCACGACGTCGTGGTCACGGCGGGCATCTACTCGCTGATCGGCTTCGAGGTCACGCCCAGCACGGTGATCGGTCTGCTGACCATCCTCGGCTTCTCGCTCTACGACACCGTGGTGGTCTTCGACAAGGTCAAGGAGAACACCCGCGGTCTGCTCGGGCTGACCCGCCGCACCTACCCGGAGGCGGCGAACCTGGCGGTCAACCAGACGCTGATGCGCTCCATCAACACCTCGGTCATCGCGCTGCTGCCGGTGGCCGGGCTGCTGGTGGTCGGCGCCGGGATGCTCGGCGTCGGCATGCTGCGCGACCTGGCGCTGGTCCAGCTGATCGGCATGACCGCCGGTGTCATCTCGTCGATCTTCCTGGCCTCGCCGCTGCTGGTGGACCTCAAGATGCGCGAGCCGAAGTACCGCGAGCACGAGGTCAAGGTGCGGCAGCGCCGCGAGCGCGCCGCGGCCAAGGCCGCCGGCGAGGACGTGCCGGAGGAAGCCCCCAAGCAGGCCGTCTCGGCCGGTGCGGGCGCTTCCCGGCGGCCGAGCCGCCCGGCGGGCAAGTCCGGTCGTCCCACCGGGAAGCGGCGCCGATGACGGAGCAGGTGGCGGTCCAGGTCACCGACGAGTCCGACCTGGACCTGCGGCGCGCTGCCGCGCTGATCCGCGAGGTGCCCGACTTCCCGGAGCCGGGCGTGCTGTTCCGCGACATCAGCCCGATGCTGGCCGACGGCGCCGGGCTGCGGTCGGTGGTCTCGGCGCTGGGCCGGGACTGCGAGTTCGACGTGGTCGCCGGGGTGGAGGCGCGCGGGTTCCTGGTGGGAGCGGCGGTCGCGCAGGCCTTCGGCACCGGTGTGATCGGGCTGCGCAAGCCCGGCAAGCTGCCGGTCGTCGCCGACCGCGTGGACTACGCGCTGGAGTACGGCCGGGCCACCCTGGAACTGCCCGCGGACACGCTCCGGCCGGGGCAGCGCGTGCTGATCGTGGACGACGTGCTCGCCACCGGCGGCACGCTCGGCGCGGCCTGCCGGCTGGTGCGGCAGGCGGGCGCGGAGGTCGCGGCCGCCGCGGTGGTGCTGGAGCTCACCGCGCTGGAGGGCCGCGACAAGC
Source organism: Saccharopolyspora indica (assembly GCF_027853965.1). Classification (GTDB taxonomy): domain Bacteria; phylum Actinomycetota; class Actinomycetes; order Mycobacteriales; family Pseudonocardiaceae; genus Saccharopolyspora; species Saccharopolyspora indica. The sequence continues at coordinate 276,105 of NZ_JAQGLB010000010.1, forward strand.
TCATGGGTGAGGAAGTCCGGGCTCTCCTGCAAGCCTGACCCGACACCCGAGGCGGTGGGGGACTCGCAACTCCGAGGGCAAACCGGCGCGCCGTTTTCGCTGAAAATCGCGCCACGGTCACCTGATCTGGTGATCAGCCGGGGTGAAGTCGCCCGGTCGATCGACTGCACCAGGTGACCGCTGGGCGTATCACAACCGCACCAGGGAAGGTGCGTAGCCCCGATGGCGTTATTCTCAGTGTCCGGGTCCCCGGACCTGGGAATGCAACACCTGATCCCGGGAGCGTGCGGTGAGCCAACACGTCGAATCTCCTGCGTCGGCAGCCGAGCCGGTTGCCGAGCCGCGACCGGCGTCGGCCACCCGCCGCGTCCGCGCCAGGCTGGCGCGGAAGATCACCGCGCAGCGCGCCGCCCAGGTCAAGCAGGTGCTGGAACCGCTGGCCACCGTGCACCGCGAGCTGCACCCGCAGGCCGACCTCGGGCTGCTGCAGCGGGCCTACGACGTGGCCGAGGCCAAGCACCGCACCCAGAAGCGCAAGTCCGGCGATCCGTACATCACGCACCCGCTGGCGGTCGCCACCATCCTCGCCGAGCTGGGCATGGACACCACCACGCTGGTGGCGGGCCTGCTGCACGACACCGTCGAGGACACCGACTACTCGCTGGACAAGCTCGCCGCCGACTTCGGCGACGAGGTCGCGCACCTGGTCGACGGCGTCACCAAGCTGGACAAGGTCAAGCTGGGCGCGGCGGCGGAGGCCGAGACCATCCGCAAGATGATCATCGCGATGGCCCGCGACCCGCGAGTGCTGGTGATCAAGCTCTCCGACCGGCTGCACAACATGCGCACCATGCGCTTCCTGCCGCCGGAGAAGCAGGCCCGCAAGGCCCGCGAGACCCTCGAGGTGCTCGCCCCGCTGGCCCACCGGCTGGGCATGGCGACGATCAAGTGGGAGCTGGAGGACCTGGCCTTCGCCATCCTGCAGCCGAAGAAGTACGACGAGATCGTGCGCCTGGTCGCCAACCGCGCGCCCTCCCGCGACACCTACCTGCGCACCGTGATCGACGAGCTGTCGCACCAGCTCGACACCGCCCGGCTGGCCGCGAAGGTCGAGGGCCGCCCGAAGCACTACTACTCGATCCACCAGAAGATGATCGTCCGCGGTCGCGACTTCGACGACATCCACGACCTGGTGGGCGTGCGGATACTGGTCGACGAGGTCCGCGACTGCTACGCGGCGATGGGCGTGGTGCACGCGCTGTGGCAGCCGATGCCGGGCCGGTTCAAGGACTACATCGCCCAGCCCCGCTTCGGCGTGTACCAGTCGCTGCACACCACGGTGATCGGCCCCGAGGGCAAGCCGCTGGAGGTGCAGATCCGCACCCACGAGATGCACCGCACCGCCGAGTACGGCATCGCGGCGCACTGGCGGTACAAGGAGGCCAAGGGCCGCAACGGCAGCGGCGGCCAGGCGGCCGTCGAGGTCGACGAGATGGCGTGGATGCGGCAGCTGCTCGACTGGCAGCGGGAGGCCGCCGATCCGGGCGAGTTCCTGGAGTCGCTGCGCTACGACCTGGCGACCAGGGAGATCTTCGTCTTCACGCCCAAGGGCGACGTGATCACGCTGCCGTCGGGCTCGACGCCGGTGGACTTCGCCTACGCGGTGCACACCGAGGTCGGGCACCGCTGCATCGGCGCGCGCGTCAACGGCCGGCTGGTGGCCCTGGAGCGCAAGCTGGAGAACGGCGAGGTCGTCGAGATCTTCACCTCCAAGGCGGAGGGCTCGGGCCCGAGCCGGGACTGGCTGTCCTTCGTGGCCTCGCCGCGGGCCAAGGCCAAGATCAAGCAGTGGTTCGCCAAGGAGCGCCGGGAAGAGGCGATCGAGTCCGGCAAGGAGCTGATCGCCAAGGAGATCCGCCGCCTCGGCCTGCCGGTCCAGCGCCTGGTCTCCGCGGAGACCCTCGGCGCCGTGGCCCGCGAGCTGCACTACGTCGACGTCACGGCGCTGTACGCGGCGGTGGGGGAGAAGCAGCTCTCCGCGCAGCACCTGGTGCAGCGGCTGGTGGCGTTCATCGGCGGCCCGGAGCAGGCGGCGGACGAGATCGCGGAGCGGTCGACGCCGTCGACGCTGCGCGGCAAGCGCCGCAGCAGCGGCGACTCGGGCGTGGTGGTCAAGGACGCCGGCGACGTGTGGGCGAAGCTGGCGCGCTGCTGCACGCCGGTGCCCGGCGACGAGATCCTGGGCTTCGTGACCCGCGGCGGCTGGGTCAGCGTGCACCGCACGGACTGCACCAACGCCGACGACCTGCGCCGGACGCCGGAGCGGCTGGTCGACGTGTACTGGGCGCCGTCGGCGTCCTCGGTGTTCCTGGTGGCGATCCAGGTGGAGGCCCTGGACCGGCACCGCCTGCTCTCCGACGTCACCAAGGTGCTGGCCGACGAGCGGGTGAACATCCTGTCGGCCTCGGTGACGACCTCGAAGGACCGGGTGGCGGTCAGCCGCTTCTCCTTCGAGATGGGCGACCCGAAGCACCTGGGCCACGTCCTCAAGGCGGTCCGCAACATCGAAGGCGTCTACGACGTCTACCGCGTCACCTCCGCCGCCTGAGTCCTCTGGACGCCGTCGCCACCACCAGCCCGGTCACGTGACCGTCTCGGCCCGCCCGCTGCGACGCGCACCCTCCTGACCACGCCCACGGCCGTCCCGGTGGTGCCGAGCTTCGTCGATTTCGCTTGAAATTGGCGGCCTCGCCACCGCGGGATTCGTCGATAACGCTGCCAATTTCAGGCGAAATCGCTACCCCCGCACCACCTACCGCTTTGAACCCAAACCCGGCCACGCCCTCAACAGCCCGTCACCACCCCAACCCGGCCGCACCATCACCGCGGATCACCAGGTACCGCGCTCTCGACGCCCAGGAAGCATGCGAAAGGGCGCGACCCGGAGGCCGCGCCCTCATCGCATCCGAGCCGGTCAGGCCTTGATCTCGACCTTCTCGAAGTTGACCTGCTTGTTCGGCTTGCCGCCGCCCGGCGACGGCTCGTAAGCGCCGTCGTCACCGGCGCGGGCGACGTCGTCGATGACCTTCAGGCCTTCTTCGGTGATCGTGCCGAACACCGTGTAGTCCGGGGACAGCGGTGCTTCGCCGAAGACCATGAAGAACTGGCTGCCGTTGGTGTTCGGGCCGGAATTGGCCATCGCCAGGTAGCCGCGCCCGTACTGCAGCTCGGGGAAGGTCTCGTCGTCGAAGGCGTAGCCCGGGCCGCCGCTGCCGGAGCCGGACGGGTCACCGCACTGCAGCATCTGCAGGCCGGTGGTGCCGATCCGGTGGCACGAGGTGCCGTCGTAGAAGCCCTGCTGGGCCAGGCTGACGAAGCTGTTGACGGTGCACGGCGCCAGCGACCGGTCCAGGGTCAGCGGGATCGCGCCCTGGTTGGTGTTGATGGTCGCCTGCACGGTGCCGTTCGAGGACACCTGGCCGTTGGCCGGCGGGTTCACCGGCTTGCTGGCCGGCTCGCCGTTGGGCTTGTACTCGCAGGAGACCGGGTCCGCCAGCGGCGTCGGCCGCTTGGGCGCGGGCGCGAGCTCGGTGGGGATCTGGATCTCCGGCTGCGCCTGCGGCGGTATCTCCTGCTGGGCGGTGTCGTCACTGGTGCGGGTGAAGTAGAAGACGCCCACCACGACCGCGATGACCACGACGATCGTCGCGCCGATGGTGATCGTCCGGCGTCGCTTGGCCTGCACGGCCCTCCGCTCCAGCTGGCGTTCGAGCTTCCGCTTGGCCGCCTGGCGACGTTGCTCGTTGCTGGGCACCTGCTCCCTCCCCGGATTCGGTGAACATGATGTTGTCCGGGGAGTTTATGGGGTGCCCTCACGGCACTTCCTGAGAGCCCGGCGGCGAATCGCTCAGGTTCGGCCGGGCGACCACGAGCAACGCCCGCCCGGCACGCGGGAGGCGCACGCGGCCGGGACGATAATCTGGGGTCAGCCGACCCGCGCCGTCGGGTGTCGCCGCAACGAAAGGTCGCTCTTCGTGCTTGTCCTCGGGTTCCCGGTAGGACCGCTGCAGGCGAACTGCTACGTGCTCGCGCGCGGGGAGGGCGAACCCTGCGTCGTGGTGGACCCCGGCCAGGACGCCGCGGAGCCGCTGCGCGCCCAGCTGGCCGAGCGCCGGCTCACCCCGGCCGCGGTGCTGCTCACCCACGGCCACTTCGACCACGTCTTCTCCGCCGGTGAGATCTGCGCCGAGCACGGAATCCCGGCGCACGTCCACCCGGCGGACCGGCACATGCTCACCGATCCCGGCTCCGCGCTCGGCCCGGCCGGGCGGCAGCTGTTCGGCGACGGCCTGGTGATGGACGCGCCCACCGACGTCCGCGAGATCGCCGGCGGCGACGTGCTGGAGCTGGCCGGGCTGCGCTTCGAGGTCACGCACACGCCGGGCCATACCGGCGGGTCGGTGCTGTTCGGCGTCAAGACCGAGGAGGGCGGGCAGCTGCTGCTGTCCGGCGACACCCTCTTCGCGGGCGCCATCGGACGCACCGATCTGCCCGGCGGTGACCACGGCCAGATGCTCGAGTCGCTGAGCACCGAGGTGCTGCCGCTGGACGACGACGTCGTCGTGCTGCCGGGCCACGGACCGACCACCACCATCGGGCGCGAGCGCGCGGGCAACCCGTTCCTGCAGGGCCTGCCCGCTTCCGACGCCATCTCCTGACGAGGACTGAGAACCCCCACCCATGAGCACGTTCAACGCACCCAAGGGCATCCCCGAGTACTACCCGCCGGAATCGGCCGACTTCCTGGCGGTCCGCGACACCCTGGCCGACGCCGCCCGCCGCGCCGGCTACGGCTACATCGAGCTGCCGCTGTTCGAGGAGACCTCCCTGTTCGCCCGCGGCGTCGGCGAGTCCACCGACGTCGTGAGCAAGGAGATGTACACCTTCGCCGACCGCGGCGGCCGGTCGGTGACGCTGCGGCCGGAGGGCACCGCGGGCGTGACCCGCGCGGTCATCGAGCACGGCCTGGACCGCGGCCAGCTGCCGGTGAAGCTGTACTACAGCGGCGCGTTCTTCCGCTACGAGCGGCCGCAGGCCGGGCGCTACCGGCAGCTGCAGCAGCTCGGCGTCGAGGCGATCGGCGTCGACGACCCGGCGCTGGACGCCGAGATCATCGCGATCGCCGACGAGGGCTACCGGCGGCTGGGCCTGACCGGTCACCGCATCGAGATCACCTCGCTGGGCGACAACACCTGCCGCCCGGCCTACCGCGCCAAGCTGCAGGAGTTCCTCAGCGGCCTGCCGCTGGACGAGGACACCCGCCGCCGCGCCGAGCTCAACCCGCTGCGGGTGCTCGACGACAAGCGGCCCGAGGTGCGGGAGATGGTCGCCGACGCGCCGCTGATGGTCGACCACCTCTCGGCCGAGTCCAAGGAGCACTACGAGCAGGTCAAGGCGCACCTGATCGACCTGGGCGTGCAGTTCGCGGAGAACCCGCGCCTGGTGCGCGGTCTGGACTACTACACGAAGACGACCTTCGAGTTCGTGCACGACGGGCTCGGCGCGCAGTCCGGCATCGGTGGCGGCGGCCGCTACGACGGCCTGATGGCCGAGCTCGGCGGTCAGGAGCTGTCCGGCGTCGGCTTCGGCCTCGGCGTGGACCGCACGCTGCTGGCCTGCCGCGCCGAGGGCCTCTCGGTCGGCGACCCGGCGCGCTGCGACGTCTACTGCGTGCCGATGGGCGAGACGGCCAAGCGCAAGCTGGTCGCGGCCGCGGGCGGCCTCCGGGCGGCCGGTGTCCGGGTCGACGTCGCCTACGGCGGCAAGGGCCTCAAGGGCGCGATGAAGGCCGCCGACCGCTCCGGTGCGCGGTTCGCGCTGGTGCTCGGCGAGCGCGACATCGAATCCGGGACCGCGCAGCTCAAGGAACTGGCCAGCGGGGAGCAGCGCGCGGTGGCGCTGGAGAACCTGGTGGACGAGGTGCGCGCGGCCGTGGAGTCGCCCAGATGAGCGAAGCCGAGTCCCTCTCGCTCGACCTCCTGGACCGCAAGACGGTCCGGGCCAGGGCCCGCAACATCATGATCGCGGCCGTCCTCGTGGCGGCCGCGTTCGGCGGCATCGTGGGCCTGTTCGCGGGTGGCCAGGGGTTCGCCATCGCCGCGGCGATCGTGGCGGTCCCGCTGCTGCTGCTGGCCCTGGTCGAATCCCGCAAGACCCTGTCGCTGCGCGACGGCCAGGTGATCGCCCGCGCGCTGGGCACCCGGGTGGTGTCGCTGCGGGAGGCCGACCGGCTCGAACTGTTCATCACCGACGTGCGCGGCGCGCGCACGGTGAACCTGCTGGTGGGCGGGCCCCCGAAGGGCAAGGCGATCAGCATCTCGCTGGCGATGTACGCCGGGACCGGCGGCCGCGAGCTGGGCATCTACGCGCTGCGGCGGCTGGCGGACACGCTGGCCAGCAACGCCGACACCCGCGCCTTGGTGCTCTCGCAGCTGATCGTCGAGCAGCTGCGCGCGGAAGCCCGCGGTGACGCGGCCCCGCAGCGTCCGCTGTACGTGCTGGCGTCGGCGGCCCCGCAGGGCCGCGTGGCGCAGCGCCTCAACCCCGACGCGGTGTCGAAGTTCGTCGCGGAGCTCGGCCGCTGAGAGCTTGTTGGTGGTTGCGCTGCTCGGGTGGTCGCTTGGCGGAACCCGCTTACGAGGCGCCGACAGGCTCTGACTGAAACGCCGTCCCGGGATCACACCCCGGGACGGCGCCGACGGCGCACGGTGGGCGATTCGGCGCTGGTGGCCGCGGCCTGCCCGACCCGGTCGGCCACCGACGCCCGGTGGGTGCTCTCCGCGGGTTCCCGGACGGCCACCGCGGCGGCGATCGCCGTGGTGATCGGGACCGCCGCGACCAGGCCGATGCTGCCCACCAGGGTCCGCACCACCTCCTGCGCCACGGCCTGCGAGGTCACGATCTCGCCGAAGCTCCGCCCGGACAGCGCGTAGGCCATCAGCATCGGCAGCGCAGCGCCCGCGTAGGCCAGGACCAGCGTGTTCACCGCTGAGGACACGTGGTCGCGGCCGATCTGCAGGCCGGAGGAGTACAGCTGCCGCCAGGTCAGCGCCGGGTTGGCCTTGCGCAGCTCCCACACCGCGCTGGTCTGGGTCACGGTGACGTCGTCGAGCACGCCCAGCGCGCCGATCACCACACCGGCCAGCAGCAGCCCGCGCGCATCGATCGGCGCGCCGAGCAGGCCCATCAGGCTGGAGGTGTCCTCGTCCAGCCCGGTGAGGCTGGTGGCTGCTGCGAACAGCGAGCTCAGCGCCCCGATCAGCGCCAGGCTCAGCATGGTGCCCAGCACCGCGGTGGAGGTGCGCGCGGAGAAGCCGTGGGTGAGGTAGAGCGCGATGAACATGATCAGCCCGGCGCCGACGACGGCCACCAGCAGCGGATCCTCCCCGGCCAGCACGGCGGGCAGCACGAAGCCGACCAGCACCACCAAGCTCAACCCGAGCGCGACCAGCGCGGCCAGCCCCTGCCACCTGCCGAGCACGAGCACCGCTGCGGCGAACACCAGCGCCAGCACCAGCAGCGGCGTGCCGCGCTGGAAGTCGACGACCTGGTATGAGGACGGCTCCTGCGCGTCGGCCCCGGAGTAGCTGAGCACGACCTCGTCGCCGACGGCGAACCGCGGACTGCCCGGATCGGTGGGCACGACCTGCTCGATGTTCTCCCCGGGCCGCGGCCCGTCCTGCATCCGCACGTCGAGGATCACGCAGTCGTCCTGCCCCGGCGAGCCCTCGGAGCACGGCCCGGCGACGGCGGAGACGACCTCGCCGTTCACCGGGTGCTGCCCGAACCCGAGATCGGCACCGCTGCGCTGCTCGTGCCCGAACGGGTACAGCACCAGCACGCCGATGATCGCGGCCAGCGCGAACGGCACGAGCGCGATGACCAGCACGCGCTTGACCTGCTTCGAAGCCGGATCAGCCGGCCCGTGGCCGTGGCCATGACCGTGACCGGTGGTGGGCGGCGCGGCGCTGGGCCGCGGCTCCGGACGGCGGTGGCGTGCGCGGCGGCCCCCACCGGGCGAGGGCGGCTCAGCAGCAGGAGGGCGCTCGGTCACCGGCCAATTATGCGGACTCCCCGAAAGGCCTCCCCGGCAGAGGCCCACCGGCGTCGTTGCGCGCACCGTCCGTGCCCGGACCACACGATCGGCGGGATCCCGGTCAGATCCGGCGCGCGTCCAGGCGGGTCTCGGCAGCGGTGCCGTCCGCGGCCCGTTCGACCCTGTAGGCACCGGCGCCGTCGCGCTCGGAGAGGGCTTCGACCAGGTCGGTGCCGCGGTAGAGCAGTCCGGCACCGTCGTCGGTCGCGTGGCCGGGAGGCAGGGTGCCGTCGGCGATGAGGGAGTGGAACAGCGGTCGTCGCCCGGGCTCGCTGTCGTAGTGGACGCCGTTGGACCAGGGGAGCAGGCCGAGACCGTCGGTGACCGGCCGCAGCTCGGGGCCGAACGAGTCGGTGGTGCCACCGGCGTGCCAGCAGATCGAACCGGCCGACACGCCGGTGAGGACGACACCGGCCTGCCAGGCCGCGCGGAAAGCGGCGTCGAGCCCGTGCAGGCGCCACATGGCCAGCAACCCGGCGACGCTCCCGCCCCAGACCCACACGACGTCCTGGCCGAGCAGGTGCTCGTGCGGATCGGCGACGTTCGGCATCGGGAACAGCGAGAGGTGGCTGGCCGTCCAGCCCTCCCGCCACGCGTTGTCGTAGAAGGTCGAGATCAGTCGGCCGTCGTCACCGCAGGCCGTCCCGAGGAAGCAGACCCGCGGAGCCCGCCCGGTGACACCGGCGAGATCGACGGCGAACCGCGTCAGCGACCCGACTTCCCACTGCAGCCGCGCGGAGCGCCGGAAACCACCGGAGGTGGCGAGGATCGTCGGACCATCTGCGGGCATGCGCGGAGACTACCGGCCTGCGCCGGGCGGACGCGTTCACCGCTGATCGGCTGCGGGCGGGCTCGCCGGGCTGTGATGATCGTCTTCATGGGTTTGTTCGAGAAGAAGCCGTTGCTCGCCACCGTGCTGGGACGTGCCTTTCGGTGCCTGGTGTGCGATCACGCCTGGTTCTGGACTCGAGAGGTCAAGCTCAACTCGACGGGTGCCGAGCTCGTCGGCCTGGCGTGGGCGAACACGTCCGCCCTGGGACTGGTCTGCGACGAGTGCGGGTACGTGCACGAGTTCGCCGGCCGCAACCGGCCCAAGCTGTGGAGCGAGAAGCAGGGCTACCCGGAGGGAACCAGGTGATCGCTCGGGGAGCGGGCCGGGCCACGATCGGCTGATGTGCGGGAACGCCGCTCGACAGGGTGTCGAAACTGTGTTCGAATTGGATCGTGCGATGGGAACGACAGCGAATCAGTTCGCCGGTGGCGGAGGCCGCGCTGCCGCTTGACCTGCCCGAACCGGTGCGGGGGAGCGGTCGCGGTGGTCTGCGGCTGCCGGATCCGGTGCCCATCGAGGCGGGCACCGAGGAGGCCTACGCGATCGAGGTGCAGGCGAAGTCGATCATCAACCGGGTGCCGGGCGAGTCCGGTGTGCCGTTCGGCTGGACGGTCAACCCGTACCGGGGGTGCGGCCACGCCTGCCGGTACTGCTTCGCGCGGCGGACCCACACCTACCTGGACCTCGACGCCGGGCACGACTTCGACAGCAAGATCGTGGTCAAGGTCAACGCCGGAGCGCTGCTGCGCAAGGAGCTCGCCCACCCGCGCTGGGCGGGCGAGCCGATCGCGATGGGCACCAACACCGACCCCTACCAGCGGGCCGAGGGGCGCTACCGGTTGATGCCGGAGATCATCTCGGCGTTGCGCGACCGGGCCAACCCGTTCTCGATCCTGACCAAGGGCACGCTGATCCTGCGCGATGCCGATCTGATCGTGCAGGCCGCCGAGGTGGCGCCGGTGTCGGTGGCGGTCTCGATCGGTTCGGTGGACGAGCGGCTCTGGCGGGCCGTCGAGCCGGGTGCGCCGTCGCCGCGGCGGCGGTTGGACGTGGTGCGGCGGTTCGCCGATGCCGGGATCGGGTGCACCGTGCTGATGGCGCCGATCCTGCCCGGGCTCAGCGATGGTCCCGAGCAGATCGACGCCACGGTGCGGGAGCTGGTCGGCGCCGGGGCCGAGCGGGTCGTGCCCCTGCTGCTGCACCTGCGGCCGGGGGCGCGGGAGTGGTTCCGCGGCTGGTTGCAGCGGGAGCACCCCGGGCTGGTGCCGCTGTACTCCCGGCTGTACGGCAACGGCTCGTACCTGCCGAAGTCCTACCAGCGGGAGGTGCTGGCGCTGGTGGAGGAGGCCAAGCGGCGCCACGGGGTGCGGCCGCCGCGGTCACCGCAGTTCCGCGATGTCGCGGGCACCGCGGAGTCGGCCGCCGAGGTGGAGGAGGTGCGTCAGCTCAGCCTGCTGTGAGTGCCGCCGACTGCGCCGCAGCGGGATCGGCCGGTTAAAGCAGATGCACATCATTTTCGATTGGCGTTTGGCGCATTGCGCCGAGGGCGATTGCTTTTCGGTTTCGGAACTTGATCGCCGGTTTCCGGGTGGTTAAAAAATCGGCGATCTTGCGCCGGATTCAACCGATGTTCGGAAGCGGTCGGATATTTAGTTACGCTGCGTATGTGACCGTTTTGTCGGGTCCACCTATCGGGTGGTGGTGCGGGAGGACGAGCTGCACCCCAGCTGGTCCTCGGGCTGCCACCGGACGCCGAAAACGCCCATCCCGAAGTCCAGCGCCACCGCGTGGGTGCGGCCGAACCGGTCCACGGTCAGCGGTTTCGGGGGTTCCACCTCCTGCGTGGTGGAGTCGCCGACGTAGCTCTCGCAGCGGGTCGGCGGGTGCGCCGGGTCGAACTGCAACTCGGCCACGTACTGCCGCACCGGCAGCCGGAACAACCGGCAGAAGCTGTGCTCGACCTCGTTCGGGCCGGTCGGCGGGTCGATGATCTCGTACTCCAGCAGCAGCGTCTCGCCGCGGGCCAGCGCGCGGTCGAACAGCAGCTCGGCGACCACCAGGTCGCGGGCGTGATCGGTGAGCACCTGGCCGAGCCGGCAGGACCGGATGGGCCGGATGATCGGCGGGGTCTCCCCGGAGGAGGCGCCGTCGAACATGATCACCCAGCGGTCCACGCCGTTGGTCTCGGCCCGGACCAGCTTGCGGGTGCGGATCTTGCGCAGCTCACCGCGCTGGTCGACGTGCACCACGTCGTGGTGGCTGAGCCTGGCGAGCTTGCTGTCGTGGCTGGTGTCGATCTTGGTGAGCAGCTCGGCGGCCGACTCGTTCTCCGACCACAGCGCGCTCAGCGGCGGTGCCTCGGCGGGCGCCTGGCGGGTGCGGCCGCGCGGCCGCGGCGGGCCGAGCAGCGCGGACAGCGCGTTCTCCGGCACGCCCAGGACCTGTTCCAGCTGCTGGAGGGCGAGCAGGGAGTCCGGGCGCTCCGGGCGGCGCCTGCCGGACTGCCAGTAACTCAGCGCGGTGATGCTGACCGGCGTGCCGCGGGCGCGCAGCCGGTGCTGGATGCGCTCCAGGCTGAGGCGGCTGGCTCGGATCGCGGTGCGCAGGGCGACTTCGAACGGCCCGGTGCGCAGCAGTTCGGCGAGTTCGGCCGACAGCGCGTTCGTCCCGGGTTGCGCGGTCCGGACGGTCGGTTGCGCGGTCGGGCGGGCCTCCGTTTTCGGGCCGATCATCGTTACTCCTCGTGTCCGCCGAATCCGAACTTACGCTAATCAGTGGATCTGTGATCCGCAACGACCGAGTTCCGGTTGGCATCTCCAACTAAAGTCGGAACAGGGCTGGCTTAAGGTGGTATTCAAGTCCTCCGTGCTTCGCGGTCGCCGAACAATGCCGGCCCCGATCGTCGATCGTGCTTCGAATCAAGTGAATTGTGACGCACGCGGCTCGAAATTGGTATCGACCATTTGGTGTCGCTGCGGCGAACGGGCGAACGCGACGAACCGCACCCCGGTCCGCGGTCGCCGGCAGTGATCGGCGGGCGGGGCCGGTGACGCTGCGCTGCGGTGGATCGACGCGCGGCACCTGCCGGGCGTGCACCGGGGCTCGTTGGCTAGCCTTGAAGGCCTGCGTCCTGCCTGCTGAGCCCGCATGCGCTGCGGCCCGGCAGCGCTGGCGACACCGAAGCAATGCCGTCGAAACGCTGCAACAGCGGAAGAAGGAGCTCAGTACCCGTGATGCGCACGCACGAGACCGGATCGCTGCGCGCCGGTCATGCCGGGCAGACCGTCACCCTCGCCGGGTGGGTGGCGCGCCGTCGCGATCACGGCGGGGTCATCTTCATCGATCTGCGCGACGCTTCGGGCGTCGCCCAGGTCGTCTTCCGCGAGGGCGAGATGGCCGAGCGGGCCCACCGGCTGCGCTCCGAGTTCTGCGTGCAGGTCACCGGTGAGGTGACCCGCCGCCCGGAGGGCAACGAGAACTCGGAGATCCCGACCGGCGAGATCGAGGTGACCGCCACCGAGCTGGTGGTGCTCTCCGAGTCCGCGCCGCTGCCGTTCCCGCTGGACGAGCACCTGGAGGTCGGCGAGGAGGTGCGGCTCAAGCACCGCTACCTGGACCTGCGCCGCGCCGAGCCGGCCAAGGCCATGCGGATGCGCAGCGAGATCAACCGCATCGCGCGCGAGGTCCTGCACGACCGCGACTTCGTCGAGGTCGAGACGCCGACCATGACCCGTTCGACGCCGGAGGGCGCGCGGGACTTCCTGATCCCGGCCCGGCTGCAGCCCGGCAACTGGTACGCGCTGCCGCAGTCGCCGCAGCTGTTCAAGCAGCTGCTGATGGTCGGCGGGCTGGAGCGCTACTACCAGATCGCGCGCTGCTACCGGGACGAGGACTTCCGCGCCGACCGGCAGCCGGAGTTCACCCAGCTCGACATCGAGATGAGCTTCGTCGAGCAGGACGACGTCATCGAGCTCGGCGAGGCGATCGTGGCCGCGCTGTGGGGCAAGGTGGCCGGCCACGAGATCCCGCGCCCGTTCCCGCGGATGACCTACGCCGAGGCGATGGCCAAGTACGGCTCGGACAAGCCGGACCTGCGCTTCGGCCTCGAGCTCACCGAGATGACCGAGTACTTCAAGGACACCCCGTTCCGGGTGTTCAAGGCCCCTTACGTCGGTGCCGTGGTGATGCCGGGCGGTGCGAGCCAGCCGCGGCGGCAGCTCGACGCCTGGCAGGAGTGGGCCAAGCAGCGCGGGCACAAGGGCCTGGCCTACGTGCTCGTCGGCGAGGACGGCGCGCTGTCCGGCCCGGTGGCCAAGAACCTCTCCGAGAGCGAGCGCGAAGGCCTGGCCAAGACCGTCGGCGCCAACCCGGGCGACTGCGTGTTCTTCGCCGCCGGTCCGCGCTCGGCGGCCCGCGGCCTGCTCGGCGCGGCCCGGCTGGAGATCGGTGAGCGCTGCGGCCTGATCGACCACGACGCCTGGTCGTTCGTGTGGGTCGTCGACGCCCCGATGTTCGAGCCGGTGGACGAGAGCGACGACGTGGCGGTCGGCAGCGGCCGCTGGACTGCGGTGCACCACCCGTTCACCTCGCCGAACGCCGACTGGGTGGACAACTTCGAGCAGGACCCGGCCAACGCGCTGGCCTGGGCCTACGACATCGTCTGCAACGGCAACGAGATCGGCGGCGGCTCGATCCGTATCCACCGCTCCGACGTCCAGGAGCGGGTGTTCGAGCTGCTGGGCATCTCCCAGGAGCAGGCGCAGGACAAGTTCGGCTTCCTGCTCGACGCGTTCAAGTTCGGCCCGCCGCCGCACGGCGGCATCGCCTTCGGCTGGGACCGGATCTGCATGCTGCTGGCCGGGGCGAACTCGCTGCGCGACGTCATCGCGTTCCCGAAGAGCGGCGGCGGGTTCGACCCGCTGACCTCGGCGCCGTCCCCGATCACCATCGAGCAGCGCAAGGAAGCGGGCATCGACGCCAAGCCGGCCGCCAAGGTCGGCGACGAGAGCATCTCGGTGTTCCCGCCCGGCATCGTGGAGAAGCAGGGCTGACCGGCGGCGCGGCGTGCTGCACCTGCGGGTGATCTGCCCGGCCGAGTACACCGAACGGGTGCTGGCCGGGATTCAGCAGCACCCGGGTGCGGCGCACGTCGTGCTGGTGCGCGGCGGTGCGCTCGAACCGGTGGGCGACCTGATCGAGGTCGACCTGGCACGGGAGGCCGCCGACGACGTGCTGGCCGCGATCCGGGCCTCGGAGCTGACCGAGGTCGGAGCGGTGACCATCACCGATGCGGGCACCACGATGTCGGCGCGCGCGGAGCGGGCCGAGGCCGCCGCGCCCGGTGACGCCGACGACGCGGTGGTGTGGGACGAGCTGATCGCCCGCACCGGCGAGGAGTCCCGGCTCACCGGCACGTTCCTGGCGTTCCTGTGCCTGGCCTGCGTGCTCGCCGCGGTCGGGGTGGTCACCGACTCGCCGGTGACGATCGTCGGCGCGATGGTGGTCGGGCCCGAGTTCGGGCCGCTGGCCGCCATCGCGGTCGGGCTGGTGGCGCGGCGCTGGCTGCTGGTCCGGCGGGCCGCGCTGGCGCTGGCCGTCGGGTTCCCGGTGGCCATGCTGGTCACCGCGGCCGCCGCGTTCGGCGGTGAGTGGACCGGGCTGATCAGCAGCACCTCGCTGCCCGCGGACAGCGAGGTGTCGTTCGTCTACCAGGTCGGCTGGGCGTCGCTGGTCGTGTCGTTGCTGGCCGGGGCGGCCGGGATGCTCTCGATGACCTCGGCGAAGTCGGCCGTGCTGGTCGGCGTGTTCATCTCGGTCACGACGGTGCCCGCCGCCGGGTACGCGGTGGTGGCGGCGACGCTGGGCGACTGGGTGCAGTGCGCCAGTTCGATCGCCCAGCTCGCGGTGAACCTGACCGGCATCGTGGTGGCCGCGACGGCGGTGCTCCTGCTGCGGGCCAAGCGGGCGCGCCCGGGCGAGGGCGTGCCCACCCGGGAAATGCTGTAACCGAGACCTGTGCAACCTGGACGGCTCGCAGCTCCGTCCAAGTCGAGGGGTAGTGCGCACGGGGCCGATCGGCCGCCGCGGGAGTGGCGGACGGCTGTCCACCGGCGAACACGCTGCGATTACGACTGCTGACCGGTTGTGTGTCACTTGACCGGTTATGGCAGCTCGGGTTCATGTTGTGGGGGTAGTGTCTGGAGACGATGAGCGTGGAGATCACCACCGGCCCCCCGGAGGTTCGCGTCCCGGTCAGAACCGAGGCGACAGACACCGTCGGGACCGCGGAAGCTGTGCTGAGCAAGCGGACCGGAGCACCGGTCCGGCTTGCCGATGCCGAGGATCTCGGCGGTAGCGACCGCTCGGTAGTCATGCGGGTGCGGATCGCCGAGTCGCCCTTCGAGCTGCCCAGGACCGTCGTGGTCAAGCACTACGGCGAGTGTCCGGAGGAGGCCCGTTCGGACCCCTTCGCGCACGAAGCGGCGAGCTGCCAGCTCACCACGGCGCTGCCGCCCGAGGCGCGGGTCGGCCCCGAGCTGATCGCGCACGACGCGGGCGAGCGCCTGCTGGTGCTGGAGGACCTCGGGCGCGGTTCCACCCTGGCCGACGTCCTGTTCGCCGACGACTCCCGCGTCGCCGAACGCGCGCTGCTGGGGTGGGCGCGTGCGCTCGGCCGCCTGCACAGCACCACCGCGGGCTGCGAGGCCGACTTCGACGCGCTGATGCGGCGCCTGGGCGCCAAGTCGTGGACCGACCCGGTGGCCGACGACATCGTGCGCTCGGCCTCCGAGCTGCCGGAGCTGCTCAGCCAGGTCCTCGGCGTGGACACCTCGCCGGGCATGGTCGAGCGGCTCGGCTCCGCGACCGAGCTGCTGCGCTCGAGCCGGTACCGGGCCTTCAGCCCGTCGGACATCTGCCCGGACAACAGCCTGGTGACCGGCAGCGGGGTGCGGTTCCTGGACTTCGAGTGGGGCTGCGTGCGCGACGTCGCGATGGACGCGGCGTACCTGCAGTACCCGTTCCCGTCGTCCTGGTGCTCCTACGCGCTGCCGGACAACCTCGCCGAGAGCATGTTGTCCACCTGGCGCTCGGAGATCGCCGAGGTATGGCCGGAGCTGGACGACGACGACGTGCTGCTGCCCCGGCTGTTCGACGCCCAGCTGCTGTGGGTCTGGGTCTCGACGTGGTGGTTCCTGCCGCGCACCGGTGAGACCGACCGGCCCATCGACATGCACATGCCCTCGCCGCGCCGCAGCACGGCGCTGGTGGACCGCTGGCGGCACCTGCGGGCCGATGCGGTGTCGGCCGGGCTGGACGACGTCGCGGAGTTCGCCGACCAGGTGGTCGACGCGCTGGTCGACCGCTTCGGCGCCGGTGCGCTGCACCTGCAGCCCTACCCGGCGTTCCGCACGGAGTGATCGGGCGAGAACGGTGTTGCGGGGCCTGACCACCACCTGATTGGATGCATATCCACAAGTGTGAATGATATGCATGGGGTGGTGGGGATGGTCCCGTTCAGCGCGGCGATCGAGCGGGCGGCGGCCGCCACCTGGCCGGCTTCGACGGTGCAGCGGGCGGACGGCTGGCTCCTGCGGCACTGCGAGCTGCTCCGGCGCAAGCGCTCGAACTCGGCGCTCCCGCCCGAGCAGGGCTGGAGCCCGGGTGACGTCGAGCGGGTGGAGGAGTTCTACGCGGCTCGTGGCTCGGCGGTGATCATCCAGGTCAGCCCGCTGGACCGGCACGCCCAGCTGGACGCGGCGCTCGCCGGGCGGGGCTATCGGCCGGTCTCGCCCACCGAGGTCATGTTCGCCGATGCCGAGCAGGTGTCCGTCGCGTGCGCCGCGGGGGAGTTCGACGTGCGGCTCGAACCGCGGCCCGGCCCCTCCTGGCTCGCTGCGGTCGAAGCGGTGGGCGGTGCGCCGGAGCCGAGCCTGGACCGGGTGCCGCAGCCCGCGCGGTTCGCGATCGCGGTGCGCGGCGGGACGCCGGTCGGGGTCGGGATGTTCGCCGAGTCGGCGGGCTGGTGCGGGGTCTACGGGATGGCCACGCACCCGGACTGGCGGCGGCGCGGGGTGGCCACCGCGCTCCTGCGGGCGGGCGCTCGGTGGTCGGCCGACTCGGGTTCGCGGCTCTTCCTGCAGGTCGAAGCGGACAATCCCGGTGCGCGGCGGCTTTACGCGGCGCTGGGTTTCCGGACCGCGCACCGCTACCACTACCGGGTTCGCTGAACAGTGTGTGTTTCCGGCACGTTTCGTCCAGGAATATTCCGGCGGCCTGCAGCCGTACACTCGATCCGGTAATCCTGGTCACATCCCCGATACTTTCCGTAGCGAACATTGCTGACGCACTGCAGTGATAGGTGTGGTGTCCACCCGGCAGTCGGGTGAATTCGCAGGTCGGGCTCGATTGATTAACATATCTTCATTGGTTTCGGCGCGCGGCTGCGCCGGATTGCGACTTGCGCTCAGGTGGCAGTCGTCGGATACCGTTAGTTCAGCGTTTCGCTACTTCCCCCCGCTACCGTCGATGCCGCCGGTGGGGGATGAGCTGTCCAATTTCGGAGGATTCGGTGCACAGCAACGTTTGGCGGGTGACGAGAGCGGGCCTGTTCCTGCTGTTGTCGATCGCGCTCGCCGTGCTGGGCCCGACCCAGGCGACCGGTGAGGGCTGCTCGCCGCCGCGCTGGGGACCTGCGGAAACCAATGAGACCAAGGAGAACAGGGACAGCGAGAAGCTCCGCGAGCGGCTGCCCGGTGTTGCGCTGAACCGTCGTTGCGGGGCTCGGGCGGAAGCCCGGCGGGAGCCCCTGCCGCGGGTGCTGCAACCGGCCGATGGTGTCGAAATCCGGCCCCGCGCGAGAATCCTCCCAAATCCTGGGAACGACCCGTACCACCAATTCCTGAAGCTCAAACATTCCCCGGACGTGCTCCAGGTGGTCCGGCACTGATCGGTCCCGCTCGCCGACATTTCCATGCCGACGACACGGAGACCCTCAATGAGCTTCGAACATTTCGTGCGACACGCCCGCCGCCACCCGAGCACCCTTTCCGCTGCCCGCAGGCGGCAGCTGGCCGCGGGGCAGAAACCGTCCGCGCTGTTCATCGGCTGCTCCGATTCGCGGGTGATCCCCTCGCAGATCACCGGCGCGGAGCCGGGCACCCTGTTCGAACTGCGGACCGCGGGCAACGTGGTGCCGAAATACGCGCCGAACTCGGCGTCCAGCGAAATGGCCACCATCGAATACGCGGTGCTGGTGCTGCGCGTGCCCGAGATCATCGTCTGCGGTCACTCGCACTGCGGCGCCGTCACCGCGCTGACCGTGGCCGGACGCGGGTTGGAGGAGCTCCCCGCGCTGTGCACCTGGCTGGGCACCGGTGGCCTGACCGGCGCCGACCCCGAGGATCCCAGCGTCCGTTCGGAGAGCAAGCGGCACATCCTGGAGCAGCTGCGCACGTTGCGCGAGTACCCGTTCATCCGGGACCGCGTCGACGCCGGTGAGCTGCGGCTGCACGGCTGGTTCTACGAGATCGACACCGGCCTGGTCTACACGTGCCCGAAGAGCGCGGACGAGCCGGACTTCCTCCCGCTGTAACCCACGCACCCCGACCGCGCCGCGCGCTACGGAGCACGCGGCGCGATGTCGGCATCCCGTTTTCAACTCGCCCTGGAGGGGCACTGTGACTCGAATCGAAATACCCGCTCAGCGCCGGAGGGGTGGCGTGCCGCGCTGGCCGAAGGCGACCTTCGGCGCCGATCTGGGCGCCTCGCTGGTGGTGTTCCTGGTGGCGGTGCCGCTGTGCGTCGGCGTGGCCGTCGCCTCCGGCGTGCCCGCCGAGCTGGGCATCGTCACCGGCATCGTCGGCGGTCTGCTGGTCGGGCTGCTGCCCGGCAGCACGATGCAGGTCAGCGGCCCCGCCGCCGGGCTCACCGTGCTGGTGGCCTCGGCGGTGGACCAGCACGGGCTCGGCGCGCTGGGCGTGATCGTGCTCGGCGCCGGAGTGCTGCAGATCCTGCTGGGCATCAGCAGGCTGGGCACCTGGTTCCGGGCGATCTCGCCGTCGGTGGTGCAGGGCATGCTGGCCGGCATCGGCCTGGTGCTGATCCTGGGCCAGATCTACCCGGTCGGCGGCCTCGCCCAGCCGGAGACCACGTTCGCCAAGTTCGGCGGCATCCCCGACCTGCTGGTGGCCGTGGTGACCACGCCGGAGGGCATCAGCGGCCTGGGCCTGGCAGCGCTGGCGCTGCTGATCATGGCGTTCTGGAAGAAGGCCCCGCAGAAGGTGCGGCTGGTGCCGGGCGCGCTCGCGGCGGTGGTGATCACCAGCGCGCTGGCGGTGCTGATGGCGCTGCCGGTGCACAAGGTGGAGGTCGGGTCGCTGCTGGCGGCGCTGAACCCGCCTGCCTTCTCGGCCTGGAGCTCGCTGCTCAACCCCGCGGTGCTCGGGTCGATCGTGACCTTCGCGCTGATCGCCTCGGCGGAGAGCCTGTTCAGCGCCGCGGCCGTGGACCGCATGCACGACGGGCCGAAGACCCAGTACAACAAGGAGCTCGTCGCCCAAGGCGTGGGCAACACCGTCTGCGGCGTGTTCGGCGCGCTGCCGATGACCGCGGTGATCGTGCGCAGCTCCGCCAACGTGCAGGCGGGCGCCAAGACGAAGCTGTCCCGCATCCTGCACGGCGGCTGGCTGCTGCTGTTCGTCGTGCTGCTGCCGGGCGTGCTGTCGTTCATCCCGACCGCGGTGCTGGCCGCCCTGCTGATCCAGGCCGGGTGGAAGCTGCTCGAACTGCGGCAGGTCGCCGTGCTGGTCCGGGAGAACCGCTCCGAGGCCTTCGTGCTGATCCTCACCGCGGTCATGATCGTGGCCACCGACCTGCTGATCGGCACGTTGGCCGGTCTGGCCGTCGCGATCGTCAAGACCGCGATCGAGGTCTCCCGGCTCTCGGTCAAGGCCGAACACGGCGAGGAACACGTCCGCGTCGAA
Organism: Saccharopolyspora indica; assembly: GCF_027853965.1. Classification (GTDB taxonomy): domain Bacteria; phylum Actinomycetota; class Actinomycetes; order Mycobacteriales; family Pseudonocardiaceae; genus Saccharopolyspora; species Saccharopolyspora indica. The sequence continues at coordinate 296,074 of NZ_JAQGLB010000010.1, forward strand.
CTGGGCGGCAACGCCACCTTCCTCCGGCTGCCCCGCCTCCTGGACCACCTCGAGGACCTGCCCACCGGCAAGCACATCCACCTGGACCTGACCACCGTCCGGCACCTCGACCGCGCCTGCCACCAGGCCGTCGAGCACTGGGCCGCGCAGCGGCGGCGCAGCGACAGCACCGTCGAAGTCGCCTTGCCCGCCAGGGTCGGCTGAGGCCAGTGAGTGCGCAGGGCGCGCTGCGCACTCACGACCAGGCGGGCGGAGGCGTCGGGGGCGAGCGGTAGCGTCGGGGTGTGAGCGAGGGCCTGTTCGACGAGGGATTGTTCGGCGCCGACACCGAGCAGCGCGCTGGTGAGCGGTTGGCCGAGAACGCGCCATTGGCCGCGCGGATGCGGCCCCGCTCGCTCGACGAGGTCGTCGGCCAGCAGCACCTGCTGGGCGCCGGCGCCCCGCTGCGCAGGCTGGTGGAAGGCGGTGCTCCGGCATCGGTGCTGCTCTACGGCCCGCCCGGCACCGGCAAGACCACCTTGGCCAACCTCGTCTCGCTGGCCACCGGACGCCGGTTCGCGGCGCTGTCCGCGCTGTCGTCCGGCGTGAAGGAGGTCCGCGCGGTCATCGAGGAGGCCCGCCGCCGCCTCGGCCGCTCCGGCGAGTCGACCGTGCTGTTCATCGACGAGGTGCACCGCTTCTCCAAGACGCAGCAGGACGCGCTGCTCGGCGCGGTCGAGGACCGCACCGTGCTGCTGGTGGCGGCCACCACGGAGAACCCCTACTTCTCCGTGGTGGCCCCGCTGCTGTCGCGGTCGCTGGTGCTGCAGCTGCGCAGCCTCGAAGACGACGACATCCGCACGCTGGTCCGCCGCGCGGTCGCCGAGGAGCGCGGGCTGGGCGGGGCGCTGCAACTGACCGGGGAAGCCGAAGACCACCTGGTGGCGCTGGCCGGTGGCGACGCCCGGCGGGCGCTGACCGCGCTGGAGGCCGCGGCCGAGTCGGCGAGCTCGACCGGTGCGGAGGCCATCGACCTGGCCACCGTCGAGGCCACCGTGAACCGCGCCGCCGTGCTCTACGACAAGGGCGGCGACCAGCACTACGACATCGCCAGCGCGTTCATCAAGTCCATCCGCGGGTCCGATGTGGACGCCGCGCTGCACTACCTGGCCCGGATGGTCGAGGCGGGCGAGGACCCGCGGTTCATCGCGCGGCGGCTGGTGGTGCACGCCAGCGAGGACATCGGGATGGCCGATCCGACCGCGCTGCAGGCCGCGGTCGCGGCGGCGCACGCGGTGCAGTTCATCGGCATGCCCGAGGGACGGCTGGCGCTGGCCCAGGCCACCATCCACCTGGCCACCGCGCCGAAGTCGAACGCGGTGATCACGGCCATCGACGCGGCCTCCAGCGACGTGCGCGCGGGCAAGGGCGGCCCGGTTCCGCCGCACCTGCGCGACGGGCACTACGCGGGGGCGAAGAAGCTCGGCAACGCACAGGGCTACCAGTACCCGCACAACCGGCCGGAAGGCGTGCTGAGCCAGCAGTACCCGCCGGACGAGCTGGTCGGACGCGACTACTACGAGCCGACCGGCCGCGGCGCGGAACGAGCGCTCGGCGAGCGGGTGCCCAAGCTCCGCGACATCATCCGCGACAAGTAGCGATGGTCGATCGGGCGTGCCCGGGCGGGTAGGTTCCGATCGGATTCGTCGCGAGGAGGTCGTCGGTGGAGAAGCGGATCGTGGTCACCCGGACGGTGCCGGAGTCGGCGGTGGAGGTCCTGCGGGAGGTCGGCGAGGTGCACGTGTGCTCGCAGGACGGGCCGCTCTCGGTTCCCGAGCTGCACGACGCCGTGCGGGGCGCGCACGCGATCGTGACGATGCTGCACGACCGGGTCGACGCCGAGCTGGTGGCCGCGGCCGGACCTCAGCTGCAGGTGGTGGCCAACGTCGCCGTCGGCTACGACAACGTCGACGTGCCCGCCGTGACCGAACGCGGCGTCACCGTGACCAACACCCCGGGCGTGCTCGTCGACGCGACCGCCGACCTCGCGTTCGGCCTGCTGCTGGCGGTCACCCGCCGCCTCGGGGAGGGCGAACGGCTGCTGCGCGCCCGCGAGCCCTGGACCTTCCACCTCGGCTTCAAGCTCGGCACCGGACTGCAGGGCAAGACGCTCGGCATCGTCGGGCTCGGCGACATCGGGCAGGCCGTCGCCCGGCGCGCCCGCGCGTTCGGGATGAACATCGCCTACACCGGGCGCCGCCGGGCGTCCGTCGAGGTGGAGACCGAGCTCGACGCGCGCCACCTGCCGCTGGCGGAGCTGCTGCGCACCGCCGACGTGGTGTCCCTGCACTGCCCGCTCACCGAGCAGACCCGCCACCTCATCGACGCGGCGGCGCTGGCGGCCATGAAGCCGACCGCCTTCCTGGTCAACACCAGCCGCGGCCCGGTGGTCGACGAGAAGGCGCTGGCGGAGGCGCTGCGCGAGGGCCGGATCGCCGGAGCCGCGCTGGACGTCTTCGAGCACGAGCCCGCGGTCGAGCCCGCGCTGCTGGAGCTGGACAACGTCGCGATCGCCCCGCACCTGGGCTCGGCCACCGTCGAGACCCGCACCGCCATGGCCGAGCTCGCCGCCCGCAACGTGGCCGCCGTCCTGCGCGGCGCGGAGCCGATCACACCGGTCGGATGAAGTCGGCCGAAAAAAATCTCGGCGAGGATGTCGAGAACCGGCGACCGGCTCCGTCCCCGATGTGCAAGCGAACGAGAACCAGCACCGAGGAGGCCCACCATGGCCAAGTACCTGCTTCTCAAGCACTACCGCGGCGCCCCGGCTTCGGTCAACGACGTCCCGATGGAGCAGTGGACGCCGGAGGAGATCTCGGCGCACGTGAAGTACATGAACGACTTCGCCGCCCGGCTGGAGACGACCGGTGAGTACGTCGACAGCCAGGCGCTCGCCCCGGAGGGCACCTTCGTCCGGTACGACGGCGAGGGGCGCCCGCCGGTCACCGACGGCCCGTTCGCCGAGACCAAGGACGTCATCGCGGGCTGGATGGTGATCGACGTCGACAGCTACGAGCGCGCGCTCGAGCTGGCGGCCGAGCTCTCCGCGGCACCCGGGGCGGGCGGCAAGCCGATCCACGAGTGGCTCGAGCTGCGCCCGTTCCTGGGCCACTCGCCCACCATCGCGGAGTGATGCGGGTGGACGAGGCGCTCGTCCGGAGCCTCACCCCGCAGGTGATCGGGATCCTCGTCCGCCGCGGAGCAGACTTCGCGGCGGCCGAGGACGCCGTGCAGGACGCGCTGGTCGAGGCGGTCCGCGGCTGGCAGGAGGACCCGCCGCGGGATCCGAAGGGCTGGCTGATCACCGTCGCCTGGAACCGGTTCCTCGACGCGACCAGGGCGGATGCCGCTCGCCGCAGGCGGGAGGACCGCGCCGAGGAGGAGCCGGGGCCGGCGCCCGACGTGGACGACACGCTGCAGCTGTACTTCCTCTGCGCCCACCCGTCGCTGACCCCGTCGTCGGCGGTCGCGCTCACGCTGCGCGCCGTCGGCGGGCTGACCACCCGCCAGATCGCGCAGGCCTACCTGGTGCCCGAGGCGACGATGGCGCAGCGCATCAGCCGGGCCAAGCGCACCGTCTCCGGCGTGCGGTTCGACCAGCCCGGCGACGTCGGCACCGTGCTGCGCGTCCTCTACCTGGTCTTCAACGAGGGCTACTCGGGCGACGTCGACCTCTCCGCGGAGGCCATCCGGCTCACCCGGCAGCTGGCGGCGGCCATCGACCACCCCGAGGTGGCGGGGCTGCTCGCGCTCATGCTGCTGCACCACGCCCGGCGGGCCACCCGCACCGCGGCCGACGGCGGCCTGGTGCCGCTCGCCGAGCAGGACCGGAGCCGGTGGGACACCGCGATGATCGCCGAGGGCGTCGAGATCCTCCAGGCGGCGCTCGCCCGCGACCGGCTGGGCGAGTACCAGGCCCAGGCCGCGATCGCGGCGCTGCACGCCGATGCGCCCATCGCGGCGGAGACGGACTGGCCGCAGATCGTCGAGTGGTACGACGAGCTCGTCGGCCTGACCGGCAGCCCGGTCGTCCGGCTCAACCGCGCGGTGGCGGTCGGCGAGGCCGACGGGCCGCGCGCGGGCCTGGCCGCGCTCGCGGAGCTGGACGCCGCGCTGCCCCGCTACGCGGCGGTGGCGGCGTACCTCCACGAGCGCGACGGCGACCTGGCGACCGCGGCGCGGCTGTACTCGGAGGCAGCGCAGAAGGCGGCCAACGTCGCCGAGCGCGACTACCTGGTGCGCCAGGCAGCCCGGCTCAACGCCGACCGGTGATGACGTGAGTTCGTGCGGGCTGAATCCGGGCGGGGAAATGCGCGCGGAACTCGCGTTCTTCCACCCGATCGATCCGCTGCGACCGGGTGCGCAGGTGGGGGAGCGGTGCCGGTAACCTGAGCGGCGATCAACAGGCCGGGGTGCAACGGCCCGGCCTGACGGAAATGACGTGGAAATACGGGAGGGCACGTGACGCCCACGCAGATCGCCGCGCTGATCGCCGCCGGAGCGTTCGTGCTGCTGGTCGTGCTGCTGGCGATCCCGCTGATCAAGCTCGGCCGGACCTTGGACGAGGCGACCATCGCGATCCGCAAGGCGCACGAGAACTCCGACCCGCTGTTCACCGGGGCGAATTCGACGATCACTCACGTCAACACCCAGCTGGAGCGGGTGGACGGGATCACCGCCAACGCCAAGACGATCAGCGGCAACGTCTCGGCGTTGTCCTCGCTGTTCACGGCTACACTGGGTGGCCCGTTGGTGAAGACGGCGGCGTTCTCCTACGGGGTCAGCAAGGCGCTGCGCGCACGCCGCAAGCGCAAGCAGGAGCCCGCTGGCCGGCACTTCCGCCGCAAGGGCAAAGGGGGGCGCAAGTGAGCCGCCTGTTCTGGTTCGGCGCCGGCGTCGCGGCCGGTGCCGTGGTGATGCGCAAGCTCAACGAGACCGCGCGCAAGGCGACTCCGACCGGCATGGCCGAGCAGCTCGGCGGCGCGATGCGCGAACTGGCCGGCGCGGTCGGCTCGTTCGGCGCCGAGGTGCGCGCCGGGATGCAGGAGCGCGAGGACGAGCTGCAGGAAGTCGTGAACAACGCCGACACGGTGCAGTTCCGGCGGATCGACGCGGCTGCGGACTCGGGCGGTGCCCGGCGAGCTCGCCGGGCGGGTCGCTGACGTCGGCACCACGCCGCCGGCCGCCCGCCGCCACCGCGCCATCCGACACCTGAGCTCCCCGAGGATCCCACCGTGCAGACCCACGAGATCAACAGCCGATTCACCGAGCACTTCCGCAGCCGCGGCCACACCGTGGTGCCCAGCGCCTCGCTGATCCTGGACGACCCGACGCTGCTGTTCGTCAACGCCGGGATGGTGCAGTTCAAGCCCTACTTCCTGGGCGAGGCCCCGGCGCCGTACCCGCGCGCCACCAGCATCCAGAAGTGCGTGCGCACCGGCGACATCGACGAGGTCGGCAAGACCACCCGGCACAACACGTTCTTCCAGATGGCGGGCAACTTCTCCTTCGGCGACTACTTCAAAGAAGGCGCCATGCAGTTCGCCTGGGAGCTGCTGACCAAGTCCCAGTCCGACGGCGGCTACGGCTTCGACCCGGAGCGGCTGTGGGTCACCGTCTACGAGAAGGACGCCGAGGCCCGCCAGCTCTGGCAGGACGTCGTCGGCGTCCCGGCCGAGCGGATCCAGGAGCGCGACGGCAAGGACAACTACTGGGACATGGGCGTGCCCGGTCCCGGCGGCCCGTGCTCGGAGATCTACTTCGACCGCGGCCCGAAGTACGGCCGCGAGGGCGGTCCGGTCGCCGACGAGGACCGCTACATCGAGATCTGGAACCTGGTGTTCATGCAGGACATCAGGGGCGAGCTCTCGCCGAAGCTGGGGCACGAGCCGATCGGCACGCTGCCCAGCAAGAACATCGACACCGGCATGGGCGTCGAGCGGGTGGCCTGCCTGCTGCAGGGCGTGGAGAACGTCTACGAGACCGACCTGGTCCGCCCGGTCATCGCCAAGGCCGAGGAGCTCTCCGGCCGCCGCTACGGCGCGAACCACGAGGACGACGTGCGCTTCCGCGTCATCGCCGACCACGCCCGCTCCGGCGTGATGCTGGTCGGCGACGGCGTGACGCCCGGCAACGAGGCCCGCGGCTACGTGCTGCGCCGGCTGCTGCGCCGGATCATCCGCTCCACCCGCCTGCTGGGCGTGCAGGAGCCGGTGCTCGGCGAGTTCAGCAAGGTCGTGCGCGACGCGATGGCGCCGAGCTACCCGGAGCTGGTCACCGAGTTCGACCGCATCGACTCGGTGATGCGCAACGAGGAAGAGGCCTTCCTGACCACCCTGACCGCCGGGTCGAAGATCTTCGACGTGGCGGTGGCCGAGACCAAGAAGGCCGGTGGCGGTCAGCTCTCCGGTGACAAGGCCTTCCAGCTGCACGACACCTACGGCTTCCCGATCGACCTGACCCTGGAGATGGCCTCCGAGCAGGGCCTGAGCGTCGACGAGCAGGGCTTCCGGGACCTGATGTCCGAGCAGCGCCGCCGGGCCAAGGAGGACGCCAAGGCGCGCAAGACCGGCCACGGCGACCTGTCCACCTACCGCACGCTGCTCGACCAGCACGGCACCACCGAGTTCATCGGCTACACCGACCTGCAGTCGCACAGCCGGGTGCTGGGCCTGCTGGTCGACGGCCAGCCGGCGAAGTCCGCGCCCGCGGGCACCGAGGTCGAGCTGGTGCTGGACCGCACCCCGTTCTACGCCGAGGGCGGTGGCCAGATCGCCGACACCGGCCGGCTGGTCGGCCCCGGTGTGGCCGTCGAGGTGCACGACGTGCAGCGCGCGGTGCCGGGCCTGTTCGTGCACCGCGCCAAGGTCGTCGAGGGCGAGCTCGGCGTGGACACCGTGCTGGAGGCCGCGGTCGACCAGGCCCGCCGCCACGCGATCGAGCGCTCCCACTCCGCGACGCACCTGGTGCACGCGGCGGTGCGCAGCGCCTACGGCAAGCGCGCGGCGCAGGCCGGTTCGCTGAACTCGCCGGGCCGGATGCGCTTCGACTTCACCGCCCCGTCGGCGGTCTCGGCGGGCGTGCTCGCCGGTGTCGAGGAAGAGGTCAACGACTACCTGCAGAGCGACGTCGAGGTGCAGACCTTCACCACCACGATGGACCGGGCCATGGAGCTCGGCGCGGTCGCGCTGTTCGGCGAGAAGTACGGGGACCAGGTCCGCGTCGTGGACATGGGCGACTACTCCCGCGAGCTGTGCGGTGGCACCCACGTGCCGCGCATCGGCCGCCTCGGCGTGGTCAAGCTGGTCGGCGACTCCTCGGTGGGTTCGGGCGTGCACCGCGTCGAAGCGCTGGTCGGCATGGACGCGATGCGCCACATCAGCAAGGAGCACCTGCTGGTCAGCCAGCTGGCCGAGCAGTTCAAGGTGCCCGCCGACGAGCTTCCGGAGCGCATCAACGGCGTGGTCTCCCGGCTGAAGGCCGCGGAGAAGGAGATCCAGCAGCTGCGCGTCGCGCAGGTCCTGCAGTCCGCCGGTGAGCTCGCCGAGAAGGGCACCGACGTGCACGGCGTGACCGTCGTCGCCGAGCAGGTGCCCGACGGCGTGGACGGCGGGGCGCTGCGCGCGCTGGCCGGTGAGATCCGCGGTCGGCTCGGCTCCCGGCCCTCCGTGGTGGCGCTGTTCTCCGCCGAGGAGGGCAAGGTCAGCTTCGTGGTCGGCGTCAGCGACGCGGCCCGCGACCAGGGCATCGCCGCGGGCAAGCTGGTGCCGGGCTTCGCCGCCGAGGTCGGCGGGCGCGGTGGCGGCAAGCCGGACATGGCGCAGGGCGGCGGCTCGAACCCGGCCGGGATCACCGCCGCGATCGGCGCCCTGCGCAAGGCCGTCGACCAGGTGGTGGCTGGCGGGTGAGCGAGCACCAGCGGGCGGAACCCGGACCGGGGCGTCGGCTAGGTGTCGACGTCGGTGCGGTCCGGGTGGGCGTCGCGCTCAGCGACCCCGCCCCGATGCTGGCCACCCCGCTGGTGACCCTGAAGCGGGACGAGGCGGGCGGCAGCGATCTGGCGCAGCTGGCCGCGCTCGTCACCGAGCACGACGTGGTGGAAGTCGTGGTGGGCATGCCGAAGACGCTGGCAGGCCGCCACGGCCCCGCCGCGGAGATCGCGCAGTCCTACGGCGCGGCGCTCGCGGAGCGCATCGCGCCGGTGCCGGTGCGGTTCGCGGACGAGCGGTTGACCACCGTGACCGCCAGCCGGATGCTTTCGCAGCGGGGGGTCAAGGGGAAGAAGCAGCGCGCCGTGGTGGACCAGGCCGCCGCGGTGGAGATCTTGCAGGCGTTCCTGGACGGTCGGGGGAAGACGCGAGAGGACCTTTCGTGACCGACGAACTCGGACTGTTCGCCGATGAGCCCGACGACAGGAAGCGGCGCGCGCCCGACCCGGAGCGCTTCCGCCGGCGCAAGCGGCGCCGCCTGGTGACCGCGCTGGCCGGGCTGTTCGTGCTGGTGCTGGTGGGCGTCGGCGTGCTCTACGGCGCCAGCCAGCTCATGCAGATCGGCGCCTACAAGGACTACGACGGCGAGGGCACCGGTGACGTGGTCATCGAGGTCAAGTCCGGCGACACCGTCAGCGCCATCGGCCGCACCCTCTCCGAGCAGGACGTGGTGGCCAGCACCAAGGCGTTCACCAAGGCCGCCGAGGAGAACCGGCAGATCAACAGCATCCAGCCGGGCTACTACCTGATGCGCGGCAAGATGTCCGGTGAGGCGGCGGTGGCGCACATCCTGTCGCCGAAGGCCAAGGTCGGCCGGGTGGACATCCGCGGCGGCATGCGGCTGGAGGACCAGCTCGCGCCCAACAACGGGCACACGCCGGGCATCCTGACCAAGCTCGCCGAGGCCACCTGCGCCGGTGAGAACCCGACGTGCGCCACCTCCGAGGAGATGCACCACATCGCCGCGACCGCCGACCTGAAGTCGCTGGGCGTGCCGGACTGGGCGATCGAGGGCGCCTCGCGGGCCGAGCCGAAGCGGCGGCTGGAAGGCCTGATCATGCCGGGCATCTACGACGTCAAGCCGGGCGAGAGCGCGGAGAACGTGCTGCGCGACGTGGTCACCCGCTCCGCGGTGGCGCTGGAGGCCGCGGGCCTGCCGCAGCGGGCCGAGGGCACCGAGCACACCGCTTACGAGCTGCTGATCATCGGTTCGATCGTGCAGAGCGAAGCGATCACCAAGGACTTCGGCCAGGTCGCGCGGGTGATCGAGAACCGGCTCACGCACCCGGTCATGAAGCTCGGCATGGACTCCACGATCAACTACCCGCTGGACAAGCCGAGCCTGCTGACCGACCCGAAGGACCGCGACCGGCCGGGGGTGTACAACACCTACCTGAACTTCGGGCTGCCGCCGACGCCGATCTCGACGGCCAGCAAGGAAGCGCTGGAGGCCGCGGAGAACCCGGCCCCGGGCAACTGGCGGTACTTCGTGAAGTGCTACCCGGATGGCACGTCGTGCTTCGCCGACACCTTCGAGCAGCACCGCGCCTACATCGACGAAGCGCGGGCCCGCGGTGCCTTCTGATCAGCGGCGGGCGGCGGTGCTCGGTTCCCCGATCGAGCACTCGCTGTCCCCGGTCCTGCACGGATCCGCTTACGCCGCACTGGGATTGGACGGCTGGACCTACGAGCGGGTGGAGGCCGACGAGCGGCAGCTGGTCGAGTTCGTCGCCGGTCTCGGCTCCGAGTGGGCCGGGCTGTCGGTGACGATGCCGGGCAAGCGCGCGGCGTTGCGCGTCGCCGACGAGGTCAGCGCCAGGGCCGAAGCGGTCGGGGCGGCGAACACCCTGGTGCACCGGGCCGACGGCAGCTGGGCTGCGGACTGCACCGACGTCGACGGAGTCGTCGGAGCGCTGCGCGCGGCCGGTGGCTTCTACACCGGTCACAGCGGACTGATCCTGGGAGCGGGTGGTACCGCCGCCGCGGCCCTGGCGGCCTTCGCGGAGCTCGGCCTGCGCCGGGCGACGATCGCGGTGCGCGAGCCCGCGCGAGCGCGCGAAGCGGCGGAGACCGCGGAGCGGGTGGGGCTCGAGGTGCGCGTGGAGCGGCTGGACCGCGTCGCGCTCGCGGACGCCGCGGCAGCGGCGGACGTCGTGGTGTCGACGCTGCCCGCGGGGGCGCTCGACGAGCGCGCGGCGGAGCTCGCGACGGCCGCTTGCGTGCTCGACGTCGTCTACCACCCGTGGCCGACGCCGCTGGCCGCGGCGGTGACCGCGGCGGGCGGCCGGGTGGCGACGGGCCTGGACATGCTGCTGCACCAGGCGTTCGGCCAGGTGGAGCAGTTCACCGGCCGCCGCGCGCCGCGCCAGGTGATGCGCGACGCCCTCGCCGAGGCCACCGGCAACGAGCTCCCGCTACCGCTCTGACGCGATTTCAATGGAAATCGGACGTCCGATTTCCATTGAAATCGCGTAGATCCGGACGCGCCCCGGCGTGTCGGGCGCCTGACGCGCCGACACCGCCCGCGAGTTCCCTTGAAGTTCGATGTTCGACTTCCATTGAAGTTGCGCACGAAGACGGCCCCTCCGCTCGATGCGGAGGGGCCGTCGTCGTCGGGGTGGAACCTCAGTTGGTGTTGTCCAGGTCGGAGGCGACCAGCTGGGCGATCTGCTCCAGCGCCGCTTCGGCGCCCTCACCGGCGGCCTCCAGGACGACCTCGTCGCCGAAGGCCGCGCCCAGGGTCATCAGCCCCAGGATGCTGCCCGCCTCGACCGGCTTGGTGTCGTCCTTGCGGATCGTGATCTTCACCGGCTGCGCCGCGGCGGCCTTCGCCACCAGGGCCGCGGGCCGGGCGTGCAGGCCGACCTTGCTCGCCACGGTGACCCGTCGCTCGAACATTGAGCTCTCCGTTCGTCGGGGGAAATCGGGAAAACGGTTGCCGGGGTCAGCTCTTCTCGGGGCCCGACGTGGCCTTCCCATCGGCATTATCCGTGCTGGTCTCGGCCGTGTCGTTGTCGTCATCCTCACGACCCGGCGTGCGCAGGTTCCACTTCGTGATCACGAACCGGAACACGAAGTAGTAGATGACCGCGTAGCCGAGGCCGATCGGGATCAGCCACAGCGAGTTGGTCGAGATGCCGAAGTTCAGCACGTAGTCGATGGCGCCAGCGGAGAAGCCGAACCCGGAGTGGATGTCCAGGAAGTTGACCAGCATGTGCGCGCTGCCGGTCAGCACCGCGTGGACCAGCAGCAGCGGCCAGGCCACGAAGATGAAGGAGAACTCCAGCGGCTCGGTGATGCCGGTGAGGAACGCGGTCAGCGCGGTCGAGAGCATCACGCCGCCGACGATCTTGCGCTGCGACGGCTTGGCGCACTGCCAGATGGCCAGCGCGGCGGCGGGCAGGGCGAACATGAAGATCGGGAAGAAACCGGTCATGAAGGTGCCCGCGGTCGGGTCACCGGCGAAGAAGCGGGAGATGTCGCCCTTCTCGCCGTGGTAGTCGCCGAAGAGGAACCAGACCACGTTGTTCGGGATGTGGTGCAGGCCGAACGGCAGCAGCAGGCGGTTGACCACGCCGTAGATGCCGCCGCCGATCACCGCGTTCTGGGTGACGGCGTTGCTGAAGGCGGTCAGCCCGGCGTCGAAGAGCGGGTAGAGCAGGCCGAGGACCACGCCGATGATCAGCATGGCGACCGCGGTGACGATCGGCACGAACCGGCGGCCGCCGAAGAAGCCCAGGTAGGCGGGCAGCTTGATGCGGTGGTACTTCTGCCACAGCCAGGCCGCCACGATGCCGGCGATGATGCCGCCGAGCACGCCGTAGGGGCCCTTGTTGTACACCGTGCCCTCTTCGGTCCCGGTGATCTTCCACATCACACCGGAGAGCACCAGGTAGCCGACCGCCGCGGACAGCGCGGTGGACCCGTCGGCCTTCTTGGCGAAGCCGATCGCGACACCGATCGCGAACAGGATCGGCAGGTTGTCGAACAGCACACCACCCGCGGCGCCGATCACGTCGGCGACCGGCAGCAGCCAGGACAGCGCGCCGCCGAGCCCCTCGGCGCCGAGCAGGTCGTCCTGGCCGAGGCGCATCAGCAGCGCGGCGGCGGGTAGGACGGCGATCGGCAGCATGAGGCTCCGGCCCAGCCGCTGAAGCTGAGCGAGCCCCTTCTTGTTGCCCTTCGCCGCTGGGGCGCTGGCACTCATCGTTACCTCCTGTGTCGTGGACACCGAGTCGTCGGGGGATCCGGCTCGAGGATCAGGTGGGCCGGATGGTCGGGCGGTGGTGGCCGGAGCCGCTCGGGTCGCGGTCCAGCTGCATGGTGACCTGGTACAGATCGCCGCGGTACCAGGAAGTCATGTCCTCGATCGGGCGACCTTGAGCGGTGGCGATGCGGCGGAACACCAGGACCGGGCTGCCGGGGCGGACCCCGAGCAGCCGGGCCGTGTCGGCGTCGGCGCCTTCGGCCAGCACGGTCTGGGTGCCGGTCTCCAGCTGCACGCCGTAGCGGCGGTCCAGCAGGGTGTACATCGAGTCGGTCAGGTCTTGGTGGAGCAGGCCGGGCAGCAGCCCGGCGTGGTACCAGCCGCGCTCCACCGCCATCGGAGCTCCGTCGGCCTTGCGCAGCCGGTGGAGCCAGTACGCGGTCCCGCGGGGGGCGAGACCGAGCGCGTCGGCGGTGTCCTCGGGCGGGATCGCCTCGGCGGCCTCCAGCAGCACGGTCTCCGGGTGCATGCCGCGACGGAGCATGTCCTCGGTGAACGAGGCGAGGTGCAGCTGGGAGTCCACGCGGGGCCGGGTGGTGAAGGTGCCCTTGCCGCGCACCCGCACCAGCAGTCCTTCGGCGACCAGCTGGCCGACGGCTTCCCGCACGGTCAGCCGCGAGACGCCGTAGCGGACCGCGAGTTCGCGTTCGGAGGGGACGGGCGAGCCGGGGAGCAGCTCGTCGCTCGCCAGCGCGCGCAGGATCTCCCGCAGCTGGGCGTGCTTGGGCATCGGGCCGTCGCGCAGCACACCTTCAGCGCGTCGACTCTCGTCTGCGGTTCCCCGCGCGGCCACGTTGCCTCCACCGGTCCTGCTGCTCCGCCGCCCGGCGCCTTGTGGACGCCGGTCACCGGGTTGAACATTGGCGGATCACCGCCGCGTTCGCCCGGTGCTGTTGACCAGTCGTACCGAGTTGGTACTGTCCGGTCTAAACCAGTCGGTTGCGAACAATGCGCCGTCATGCGATCGGGTGTCAAGACGGCTTCGATTTCGTTGCCGCATCGACACCGAGTGGCGCAAGATCGTCGCGGCGCGGTTGCTCCGCGTCGTTGGTACGGGAGGAAGGGAGCACGCGGTGGCTCAGGACAAGGCCGCGGCGATCCTGGCCGCGCTCGGCGGCGGGGACAACGTGGTGGAGATCGAGCCGTGCATCACGCGGCTTCGCTGCGAGGTCGAGGACGGCTCGTTGATCGACGAGGCGGCGCTGAAGGCGGCCGGCGCGCACGGCGTCATGAAGCAGGGCACGGTCGTGCAGGTCGTGGTGGGCCCGGAGGCGGACACCCTGGCCGAGGACATCGAGGACCTGCGGTGAGCGTCGAGGTCGGCAGCCCGGTGGCCGGTCTGGCCGCCGCGCTCGGCGAGGTGCCGGACCCGGTGTTCTCGCAGGCCATGGTCGGGCCGGGGATGGCGATCAAGCCGTCCGGCG
>NZ_JAQGLB010000011.1 GCF_027853965.1 Saccharopolyspora indica
TTATGGGTAAGGGTTTTCGTGTTTGGTGGGTGTTGTGATCACCCGTTTGTGGGACGGTTATGTGCTCGAATTCTCGTTCGATTGTTGAGAGAATTGATGCATGACACCGCTGATGACCACCCAGGACGCGACCCCCGCCGCTGGTGCGGGCGTGGTCGTGTCCGCCCTGCCCGCGTGGGACACGCCCACGCCGGGCGGGTCGTGGGCGCCTGCGGTTGATTCCCTGAGCGACGAAGAGCTCACGGCCCGGATCGGGCAGGTGGAGCAGCAGATCCGCCAGGCTCGGATGGAACAGCTGCGACTGATCGCTGAGGCCGACCGCCGCCGCCTGCACGCTGTGCAGGGTGCGCGTTCGACGCAGGTGTGGTTGAAGACGCTGCTCAACATCGACGGCCAGGACGCCACCACCCGGGTCCGTATCGCCACCGCCACCACGCCGAACACCGACGAGGGCACCGGCGACTTGACCAACCCCACCGACAGCCAGAACACGGCCCAGGCCAGCCTTCCGGCAACCGGGCAAGCACTAGGCGAGGGTGTGATCAGCCTGGAGCACGCGCGGGTGATCTCCCGCTGCCTGTCCAGGCTGCCCGAACACGCCCAGCACCGAGCGACCGAGATCGAGCGGCTGCTGGTGGAGAACGCCTGCCGCCAATGCCCCCGCGACCTCGCGAAACTCGCCGACCGGATCCGCTACATGCTCGACCGTGACGGTGCGGTGGCCGACGAGCAGGCCCAGTTCGAATCCCGCGAGCTGCACTACGCCACCGCGCGAGACGGCATGCTGGTGATCAAAGCCCGTCTGGACCGGGAGACCGGCGCGAAGTTCGTCACGGCCCTGCAGCCGTTGGCGGCGCCGCGCCCGGAATCTGACGGGGTCAAGGACCCGCGCACGGTCGGGCAGCGTAATGCCGATGGCCTGTCGACCCTGCTCGATCTGGTGCTGGACACCGATGGGATGCCCCGCACCGGCGGTCAGAAGCCGCACCTGACCGTCACCATCGACTACACCGACCTCAAAAACCAGCTCCCCACCACCAACAGCAACGGCGAGATCCTGGCTGTGGGTGGTGCGGGAATGCTGGAAGGCACCGGCCAGTACCTCAGCCCGCAGACCATCCGCAGGATCGCTTGCGACTGCGAGGTTCTCCCCATGGTCCTGGGTGGAGACAGCCTCCCGTTGGATGTGGGTGCCTCGCAGCGGACCGCACCGACGCATATTCGTGCCGCACTGCTCGCGAGGGATGGGGTGTGCGCGTTCCCGGAATGCGACCACCCGGCCGGAACACCCCAAGCCCACCACATCGTGCACTGGGTCGATGGTGGCCCGACAAGCGTGAACAACATGGTGATGCTGTGCGCTCACCACCACCGCACCATCCACAACCACCACTGGCACATCGAACTCCAGCATGATCGCCCGGTATTCACCCCACCGGCAAACGTCGATCCGACACGCACACCACGACCTGGCGGGAAAGCCCAACCCGCCACACACCACCACGCCCTCCGCCACCTCCTACCAACGGAAGGCGAACCACTAGCGGACAGACCGCTAACAAGCACACGCTGACCCCACCCGACCCCAGGGCGGGGCACCCCACCCTGCCCGCAACTCGACAACGACATCAAAAGACCCACGGAAGAACAGAAACGCTCAACTGCCCGACCATTCCCGCACCTACTTAAGCACCAAGCACCAAGAAGCGTCGATCAACCCCGAGCCGGACAACCAAACCCCCATCCGCCTAGCACCCGATAAGCGAGCCAGGACAACAGAAACCCACAACACGCCGCAGGCGACCTCTAATCACCACCAACACACCAGCACCACGCCACCCACACACAGGAACCCCGCAACTCCAACCCAACCCGAAAAGGAAATCGCCGGTGACGGAGCAACCCACCACCCAGCCGATAAAAGCCCCAACCACCCACATCCCGCGACCCGCCAGCACGGCCCGGGGTCCGTTCCATACCGGGTCATCCCCGTGACATAGAGCCAAAACGGGGCTGTGGTCCGGATGTCAAGCCTGAAACCCCGAAGGGGCGGCCGCCAGGCCGGGCTTGACATCCGGACCACAGCCCCCACAATCCAACAAACCACGGGGGTGACCCCACACACGACGAAACAACATCAGTAGTACGCACCTTGAAAACTCAACAGCAGAACCAAAACCAGCCGAACGCCAGGGCAACACAACACCAGAACCCATCAAACCGACCCAAGCGTCCGCAACCTGCAGAACGGCGATCACGCTAGTTGCGGACAGCGACAGCACTGCCACCGATCGCCAACCCGGACGTCATGGAAGTCATCAGCCTCACGTCCGGTACGCCACCGCGCCGATCACGAATTGGACTTCGGCGGTGATCTCGGCAAGGCTCTCGGGCACCGGGAGGCCATGTCGTGGTGCCAGGGCAGGAGCATCGAACGGGCGAAGCGCGGTGGAAGCCTCCGGCCGCTGGGGTCGGAGGCTCCGCCGGCCGGGGGTTCGAATGCTCCACGTGCCAGCGCGGAGCGCCCGGTCCGCACGTTCAGGGTAACTCTTCTTCCGGCGTTCCCCAGCCCCCTCCACCTGGGGTTTCGATGCGGATTCGGTCTCCTCGGCGCAGTGGCCAGGTGCCCTTGGGCGGGAGCTCGTGCTCGGTGCCGTCGGCCCGGACGAGGACGTTGCGACCGACCGCTCCGGGGTGGCCGCCTCGGGCGCCTCGGGGGGCGCTGCTGCGGCGCTCGGACTGGATGGTCAGGGTGCAGTCGGCGAGGGCTTCCAGTTCGCGCACCAGGCCTTCGCCGCCGGGGTGGTGGCCCGCGCCGCCGGAGGACGGGCGCAGTTCGTAGCGCCAGACCCGCAGCGGGTAGCCGAGTTCCACCGCTTCGGCCGGGGTGTTGCGGGTGTTGGTCATGCCGGTGTGGACGCCGGACATGCCCGCGCGGTCGGGAGTCCCGCCCTCGCCGCCGCCGAGGGTCTCGTAGTAGCTGAACGCCGGGTCGCTGCCGCCGATCAGCAGGTTGTTCATGGTGCCCTGGCTCGCCGCCGGGACTCGGTCGGGGATGGCCTGGGCGAATGCGCCGAGCAGGACGTCCACGATGCGCTGGCTGGTCTCGACGTTGCCCGCCGCCGTCGGTGCCGGGAACACCGGGTTGACCACGGTGCCCTCCGGGGCGGTCACGCGCAGCGCGCGGTAGCAGCCCGCGTTGGGCGGCGCGTCGGGGTCGGTGAGCATCCGCAGGACGAACATCGACGCCGACAAGGTCACCGCGAACACCGCGTTGCAGTTCACCGGGATCTGCCGGGCGCTGCCGGTGAAGTCGATCGACACCTCGTCGCCTGCGACGGTCACCGCCGCGCGGATCGGCACCCCGTCGCCGATCTCCAGCTCGTCCTCGCAGGTGTAGCAGCCGTCGGGGATCTCGCGGATCGCCGCGCGCACCCGTCGATCGGAGTAGTCGCACACCGCCGACATCGCCGCGCGCAGCTGGGCCGAACCCGCCCGGTGCGCCAGTTCGCGCAGCCGCACCGCGCCGACGTGGTTGGCCGCGAACTGGGCGCGCAGGTCGCCGCGCCGCTCACCCGGAGTGCGCGAGTTCGCCGCGATCAGGCGGACGACGTCCTCGCGCTCGCCCTCGGCGTCGGCGATGCGAGTGGGCGGGATGCGCACGCCCTCCGCCGCGATCTCGGTGGCGGAGGCGGGCATCGAACCCGGTGCCGCGCCGCCGACGTCGGCGTGGTGGGCGCGGTTGGCCACGTAACCCAGCAGCCGGTCGCCGTAGCCGACCGCGGCGACGATCGTCAGGTCCGGCAGGTGGGTGCCGCCCAAGTACGGGTCGTTGACGCACACCTGCGCACCCGGTTCGAGCTGCCCGCAGGTGTCCAGCACCGCGCGGACGCTGGCGGGCATCGCGCCGAGGTGCACCGGGATGTGCTCGGCCTGCGCGACCATCTCGCCGTCGGCGTCGAACACCGCCGCCGAGCAGTCGGCGCGCTCCTTGATGTTGGGGGAGTAGGCGGCGCGGCGCAGGGCCACGCCCATCTCGTCGGCCACCCCGGCCAGCGCGTGCCGGAACACCTCCAGCTCCACCGCGGACAGCTCGGTCATGACAACCGCACCACCAGGTTCTCCGCATCGTCCACGACCGCCACTTCGCCGTCGCCGAGCAGGGTCGTGGTGTCCGGCTGCTCGACCAGCGCCGGGCCGGTGATCTCATCGCCCGTGCGCAGCGCGGCCCGCGCGACCACGCGGGCGCGCACCACCCGGTCACCGATGCCGATCTCGCGGTCCGGCTTGCGGTCCGGGCTGCCCTGGTCCCAGTTGCCCGGCGGTGCCGCCAGCACCGGTTCGCCCTGGGCGACGACCCGCAGCGTCACCACCTCGACGCGCTCGTCCCGGATCTCGTAGCCGTAGGCCTCGCGGTGCGCGGCGTGCAGCAGCTCGGCGGCGCCGGTCTCGTCGTCGACGTCGATGCGCAGCTCGTGCGACTGGCCCGCGTACCGCATATCGGCCACTTTGGACAGTGCGATGTCCGTTGTGACACCTTGCTTCTCCAGTTCGCGCCAGGCTTCCTCGGCGAGATCAGACCAGATCTGCGACAGGTCGTCCCCGGCATCGGCCAGCACCGTCCGCGAGGCTTCGAAACGGGGCGGGGCCAGCAGCAGGCCGAGTGCGCTGAGCACGCCCGGGGCCGGGGGAACCACCACCGCGGGGCAGCCGAGCTCGCGCGCCAGCGCGGTCGCGTGCAGCGGGCCCGCACCGCCGTAGGCCACCAGCGCCAGCCCGGCCGGATCGACACCGCGCTCGGTGCTGACCTTGCGCAGCGCCCGCGCCATCGTCGCCCGGACCACCGCCAGCACCCCCGAGGCCGGTTCCGGCAGCTCGGCCAGCGCGCTGCGCGCCGCCTCGGCGTCCAGGCGCAGCCCACCGCCGAGCTCGCGGGCCGGATCCAGGTGCCCCAGCGCGCAGTGGGCATCGGTCACGGTCGGCTCCCGGCCGCCCGCCCCGTAGCAAGCGGGGCCGGGATCCGCACCGGCCGATCGCGGTCCGACGCGCAGCGCGCCACCCGCGTCGACCCAGGCGATCGAGCCGCCTCCGGCTCCCACGGTGTGGATGCCGACCACCGGCGTGCGGAAGGGCAGCCCGGCGATCTCCGAGCCGGTGGACACCTCGGGGTGCCCGCCGCGGATCAGACAGACATCGGTGGAGGTGCCGCCCATGTCGAAGGCGATCGCGTCGTCGAACCCGGCCGAGCGCGCCACCGCACCGGCGGCCACCACCCCGGCGGCAGGACCGGACAGCAGGGTGTGCACCGGGGCGGTCGCGGCGAAGTCCACGCCCGCGGTGCCGCCGCCGGAGGTCATCACGGTGATCACCGGCCCGGGCAGGCGGGACACCAGGCCCGACAGGTACCGGTGCATCACCGGCTCGATCGCCGCGTTGAGCACGCAGGTGGAGGCCCGTTCGAACTCGCGGAACTCCGGCAGCAGCGCGCTGGAGCGGGTGATCGGCACGCCCACCTCGGCCAGCGCCGCGCACAACCGCCGCTCGTGGTCGTCGCAGGCGTAGGAGAACAGCAGGCTCACCGCGATCGACTCGGGCTCCAGCCGCCGCACCGCGTCCACCACGCGTTCGACCTCGGAATCGGTGAGGGCGATGACGGGCTCGCCGTCCGGGCCCATCCGCTCCTCGACCGCGACCACGAGTTCCCGGGCGACGAGCGGTTCGGGTTTGGTGACCGACAGGTCGTAGAGCGCCGGGCGGTTCTGCCGGGCGATCTGCAGCACGTCGGTGAACCCGGCGGTGGTGACGAAGGCGGTGCGCGCGATCTTGCGCTCCAGCACGGCGTTCGTCGCGGTGGTGCTGCCGTGCGGGAGCAGGCGCAGGGTGCCCTCGCCCAGGCTCTCCCGGACGCCGCGCCGGACGCCCTCGGCGGGATCGTCCGGGGTGGTGGGCACCTTGACGGCCTTGGGCCTGCGACCGGGAGCGTGCAGGACCACATCGGTGAACGTGCCTCCGACGTCCACCCCGGCACACGCCTCGACCTCGTCCGACATCACGACACCCTGGACCATCATCGCGCCGCTGCGCCGATCGCGCTGGGCTTGGCGCGGGCGGCTGGTCGTGCGAAGCTCCGGCTGCTGCCGAACAGGGAGGAAATGCGATGGTGATCCGCCGAGGCGGTCCCGCCGATGTGCCGAGGATCCTGGAGATGCTGGACGAGGCCGTGGAGTGGCTCGTAGCGCACGGCCGGGACGGTCAGTGGGGGACGAGCCCCTGGTCCGCGACGCAGAAGCGCCGGGACCAGATCGCCGGTCTGGTCGACGGCGGCACCACCTGGATCGCCGAAGTGGACGGCCGCGCGGCGGGCGCCATGGTGGTCTCGCCCGACCGGCAGCCCTACGTCCCGGCGGTCGACGAGCCGGAGCTCTACATCAACCTCCTGGTCAGCTCCCGGACGCACGCGGGCAACGGCGTCGGCAGCGGACTGCTCGCGCACGCCAGGCAGGAAGCGGAGCGCCTCGGCGTCGGCCTGCTGCGCGTGGACTGCTACGCCGGGAGCGAAGGCCGCCTGGTCGACTACTACTGCCGCAACGGGTTCACCGCGACCAGCACGTTCACCGTCGGCGAATGGCCTGGGCAGCTGCTGGTCCAGCGGATCTGAGCGCCCGCGCGCGGTTCATCGGACGCGCTCGGCCGGACGGCGCCCGCTCCCCGCAGCGAGCGGGCGCCGCCGCCAGGCGTCAGCGCACCGCCAGGGTCTTCTCCAGCCGGACCGGTGCCGGCGGGATGTGGAACAGCTCGGTGAACCGGGACAGCAGTTCGACATCGCCCTCGACCCGGACCAGCCCGCTGCGCACCGCTTCGGTGGCCCCGATCTCCTTGCTCAGCAAGGGTTTGATCGAACCGCACAGCTCGATCACCAGGTCGGGCTCCGGGCAGGGGCCCTCCGCCACCTGCAAGGTGCCGTCGTCGACCAGCGCGTGCACGGTGAACGGGCCGTACCGCAACTCGTAGCCGACCCGCACGCCGATCGCGGCGTCCGGGCGGAACGTCGTGTGCAGCGACAGGATCGCCGAATCGAGGGTGAACACCTGGTCCGGTGCCGGGTCGCCCAGCGAGCGGGCACCCCAGAGGCCCAGTTGGAGGATGACCGGCTCGAGCTCGTTGCCGTACTCCGTCAACTCGTACACCACACCGGCGTCCAGCTCCGCCAGCACCCGGCGCCGCACCACGCCGGCGTCCTCCAGTTCGTTGAGGCGCGCGGACAGGATGCTCGACGGGATCTTCGGCAGGGTCCGCTGCAGCTCGGTGTAGCGCTTGGGACCGAGCACGAGGTCGCGGACGACCAGCAGCGCCCAGCGTTCGCCGATGAGCTCAAGTGCGCGGGCCAGCCCGCAGAACTGTCCGAAGCTTCGATCTACCATCGTTCTCCCACCCTCATCTCTGGAATCGCTACCGTGATTCGGTCCCTGCCACCAGCCACCGTGCGCTCACCCCACGCGGGTGTCGGACAGCAGCGTGTAGTGCAACTCCTGCAGTTCGTTGCTCGGTTCCAGCCCCAGCTCCTCGTTGAGCCTGATGCGCAGCTCGTGGTAGAGGTCCAGCGCCTCGACGCGTCGACCGCTGCGGCTGAGGACCCGCATCAGCTGGCCCCGCACGCTCTCGTCCATCGGGTCGGTGGCCACCAGCGAACGCAGCTCCCCGATCAGATCGCGCCCGGTGCCCGACTCGATCTCGGCTTGGATGCGCAGGTGCAGGGCGTTGCGCTGCTGCTCGTGCAAATCCATCGCGAAGGCCGAGAGCACCGACCCGCAGCTCGTGTTCGACAGCGCCGGGCCGCGCCACAGCCGCAGCGCGGTGCGGAAGGCCGCCGCCGCGTCGGGGTGCCGCTTCTGCGCCAGCAGCGCACGGCCCTGCCGGCACAGCTGCTGGAAGACGAAGACGTCGATCTGCTCCGGAGCGACGAGCAGCTGGTACCCGGGCTGCCTGGTCAGCAGGATCTCGTCGCCGTCCGGGGAGAGCTGGTGCTCCTCGATGAAGCGGCGCAACTGGTAGATGTAGGTCTGCATGGTGCTCCGCGCGCGGCGCGGCGGATTGCTGCCCCACAACTCGTCGATGATCGTTTCCGAGGCCACGAGCTTGCCCGGGCGCATCAGCAGGACTGCTAGCACCTGCAACGTCTTCTGCGCAGATGGCGCGCGGTCGAGGCCGTTCAGCCGTACTTCCAGCGGACCGAGGAGGCCGAAACTAACCCGCGATCCGACGAACTCCTCCCAGGGGGCTAAACCGGAATCCTTCACGAAAGGCTCCCATCGTGTTCCTGCTGCCGCGTGCGTACCTCCCAGAACAGCTCTGCTGTGCCGCGGCTACCGGACTGCGACGGTGCCAGAACGGCGGAGGTGATGGGCAGTGCGGACGCCACGGGAATCGTGGTGAACAGAACCTGCCGCGGGCGTGAGGAATACACATTCGCCAGGTGTTCCTGGCACTGGAGGGCGCATCGCCGGCCGCCGCAGAATTCAGTGGCGAACTTCGATCGACTCGCCACGACGGAGGTTTCCGATGCAGAACCAGGACTTGCGGAAGGTTAACCACGCGGCGCTCGAGATGTTGAGGGATCGGCGCCGAACTCACCCGATCGAGTTGACCATCGACGAGTTCGACCAGTGGACCAACCCGGCGGGCTTGCGCCTGGGCGGGACCATCTGGACCAAGACCGACAACGTCCTGGAAGCGGCCTGATGCACGCCGGTGCTTCGGCTCGACTGGTCGGGTTCAAACGCCACTTGCGAGCCGCGATCAGCGACGGCGGAACGTTCCTGTTCTCCGAACGCGGTGTCACGGCGTTGCGCGGGCCGCAGGTCGCGGCGCTGGCGTCGCTGCTCGACGGCACCCGCGACCTGGCGACGCTGCAGCGCAGCCGCCCGGCCGGGCTGGCCGCCGACCAGGTCGTCGGCCTCGTCCAGCAACTGATCGACGCCGATCTGGTCGCGCTGCGCCCGGATCCGGCGCCGGCCGCCGAGGCACCGGAGATCGCCTACTGGGACAGCTGCGGACTCGACCCGGTCACCGCCCGCGAGGGCGTGTCCGGCCGGGTCGGGCTCACCGCGGTCGGAACGCACATCGACGTCGCGGCCGTGGCGCAGGCGCTGGAGGCGTCCGGGACGTCGGTCGCGCTCGGTGGTGACGAGACCGCCGAGCTGACCGTGGTGCTCTGCGACGACTACCTCAACCCCGAGCTGACGCACGTCGACGCAGCGCACCGCGCGGCCGGGCGGCCGTGGCTGCTGGCCAAGCCCGTCGGCGGCCAGGTGTGGATCGGCCCGGTCTTCCAACCGGGTGCGGGCCCGTGCCTGCACTGCCTGACGACCCGCCTGTGGGGGCATCGCAACGCCGAGGCGACCGCGCAGCGGCTGCTCGGTGAGAGCGGCCCGGCGCAGCGCCCGCTGGCCTCGGTCGCCCCGCTGGCCGGGGCGGCTGCGCAGCTGATCGCGCTGGAAGCGACCAAGTGGCAGGGCGGGCACCGATATCCGGGTCAGCACAGCGTGTGGACCTTCGACAGCCTGGACTTCCGCGGGCGGCACCACGAGGTCCGGGCCCGCCCGCAGTGCCCGCACTGCGGCGACCCGTCGCTGGTGGCGGCCCAGGCCTGGAGCCCGATCCGGCTGCGTCCCGTGCGGCGGGCGTGCTACGCCGGTGGCGGGTACCGGTCCCGGACCCCGGAGCAGGTCCTGCGGCGCTACCGGCACCTGGTGAGCCCGGTGAGCGGGGTGATCAAGGAGATCAAGCAGGACACCCGCGGCCCCGACCTGTTCAACTCGTTCCGCTCCGGGCCGAACTTCGGTGCGGTGGCCGGTGACGTCGACGCCCTGCGCAGCAGCCTCCGCGACGAGAGCGGCGGGAAGGGCGTCACCGCGATCGATGCCGAGGTGGGAGCGCTGTGCGAGGCGCTGGAACGCATCAGCGGCCGGTACCACGGCGATGAGGTGCGGGTGCGCGCCAGCTTCTGCTCGCTCGGGGAGGAAGCCATCCACCCGGGGGAGCTGCTGCTCTACGACGAGAAGCAGTACGCCGACCGGCGGAGGTGGAACGCCGAGCACGCACCGGCGCAGCACGTCTGCGAACCGTTCGACGAGAACGCGGAACTCGACTGGACCCCGGTGTGGTCGCTGACCGGTGGGCACCACCGGCTGGTGCCCACCCGGATGCTCTACTACGGGGCTCCCGGCCCGCGCAGCGTGCGCGCCGACTCCAACGGCAACGCCGCGGGGACCTGCTTGGAAGATGCGGTGCTGCAAGGGCTCCTGGAGCTCGTCGAGCGGGACGCGGTGGCTTTGTGGTGGTACAACCGGACTTCGGCCCCCGGTGTCGACCTGGACGCGTTCGGCGATCCGTGGCTGGCCGAACTCCGCCGGGCCTACCGGGAGATCGGCCGCGAGGTGTGGGTGCTCGATGTCAGCGCGGACCTCGAAGTCCCGGTGATGGCGGCGGTTTCGCGCCGGACGGACGGTCCGGCCGAGGACATCATGTTCGGCTTCGGCGCTCACCTGGACCCGCACATCGCGCTTCGCCGGGCGCTGACCGAGCTGAACCAGCTGATGCCCGCGCTACTGAGCGCCGATGCCGGAGCCGAGTTCTCCGCCGACGACCCGGACGCCCGCCGCTGGTGGCGGACCGCCACCGCGGCCAACCAGCCCTACCTGGTTCCCGACCGCGCCCAACCGCTGCGCGGGCCGGGCGATTTCGGCCACCGGCCGGGTGCGGACCTCGCAGCCGATGTCGCATCGCTGACCACTAGGCTGCGGGCACGTGGCCTTGAGGCGTTCGTGCTCGACCAGACCCGTCCCGATCTCGAGCTACCAGTGGTCAAGGTGATGGTGCCGGGGATGCGGCACTTCTGGGCCCGGTTCGCCCCGGGCCGGCTCTACGACGTGCCGGTGCGGCTCGGCCGGTTGCGCGAGCCCACGCCGTACGCGGAGCTCAACCCGTTACCGCTGTTCCTCTGATGAGCGCGCGAGGTGCGGAGCTCGCACGGCGGTGCGCGCAGTGGAACCCGGCGGGTGCGCGGAATCCGCCGGGGATCCGCGGTGCGCGCGGCGTGGTGGATCGGCGGCTTCCGAGGGGATCGGCGGCGGCCTTCGATGATCGAGGAGAACCGGCTTGACTTCCCAGAGCAGCGGCGCAACGCCGGCAACCGTCCGGCTCTGGTCGCTGAGCGAGGACACCTTGGTGGAGTCCGACACCCAGGGCGTCTCGCTGCACGTGGTCGCCAAGGGGGGCGAGTACACGCTCGCCGAGCCGAGCGAGCTGGTGCGCGAATCGTTGCGCCGGATGACGCTCGGACCGGTGTCGTTGGCCAACGTGGCGGCGTCGGTGCGGCGGCCCGGTACCGGCTCAGGCGTGACGGACGACGATGCCGAGGAGCTGATGCGGGTGCTCGACCTGCTCAGCGCGTCGGTGGTGCATTCGCTCGGGTTCGCCGACGGCCTGGCGCCGTTGCTGTCGGCCGTGCCGACCACCGCAGCGGAAGGGTTCGAGCCGCGGGTTCCCCCGCGCACCCGGCCGCTGCGCTTGTCGCGTTTCGCCGCCCTGCGCGGTGCCGGGCAGGAGCTGGTGCTGGATGCGCCGCACGCGGTGTACCGGATCGTGCTCCAGCAACCGCTCTCCGCGCGGATCTGCACCGCGTTGGCCAAGCCCTGCTCGGTCGCCGAGATGGCCGATGAGCTGGGCCATCCCGAGGCGGTGATCGCCGAGATCGCGGCCTACCTGCTGGCGTCCGGTTGCGTGCTGCTGGGCGACGAGCAGGGCGGTTTCGCCGAGGACGACGCCGCCGAGCTGCGGCCGTGGTCGCACCACGACCTGCGGTTCCACGTGTTCAGCAGGTCCGGGCGGCACGACGCCGCCGAATCCCGCGGCGTCGCCGAGCAGCCCCCGTTGTTCAAGCCGGTGCCGGACGGTCCCCGGATCGCGCTGCCACGGCCGCAGCAGATCGACGCGGACCGCGACCCGCGCTTGGGTGAACTGCTGGAATCCGCGTCGCCCTGTTCAGGCGTGTCCGATCTCCCGCTCACCGCGGATCAGTTGGGCGAGCTGCTCTACCGCAGCGCGCGAGTGCGCTCGATGGGGACGATCGACCTGCACGAACGCGGGAGCTTCCGCTCCTCGGAACGACCGTACTTCAGCGTGGCGCGGCTCTACGAGCTGGAGCTCTACCTCGTCGTGGCCGGCTGCGCGGGCTTGGCACCGGGCATCTACCACTACGATCCCGAGGCGCACGCCGTGGTCCTGATCAGGGAGGAGAGCCCGGATTGGGCGGCGTTGCTGGACATGGCGAAGGTGTCGGCCGGGATCGGGTGCCGGCCGCCGCTGCTGATCACCGCCACCGCGCGCTTGGCCCGCAGTTCCTGGCTGCTCAACGGTGCCGCTTACGCGACCGCGCTGATGCACGTCGGTGCGTTGCAGCAGGTGCTGCACCTGACGGCCAAGGCGATGGGGTTGTCCGCGCGCCCGGTGCCGATGGATTCCGACGGTGTCGTCGCGCGCGCGTTGCGGCTGCCGTGGCCGGATGAGGTCGACGTGGGGGAGTGCGTGGTGGGAGTGCCCTGCTGAGCCGATCGGCCCGCGACCGTACGACGAATGCCCGCTGGTAGCGAATACTCGCCACCTCTTGTTAATGAATCAGGTCGACTTCGCGACTAAGTTGTGAGCGAACCGCGCGTTTGACCGGTGTCAGCGCGGTAGTGCGCACTCGGACTGGTGGCGGGTGCGGGTCATTCGGACGGCGTTAGGGAGCCGATGCCAACTGGGGACAGGGAAGCCGACGGCTGTGGAAGTGCCCTGGGGCGCCCGCCGTCGCACGACCACGGACGTGCCGAGATGCTCGACGGCGACGGTGACGCCGAAGCCAGTACACCGAACGAAGTTCGGCATTTCGTCGCGCAGATGGCGCCGAGGCTCGCCAACGGGATCCTCGCCGCCGTGTTCTGCGCCGTCGGGCTGAGCGCCTTCTTCAGCGTGCTGGCCGCAGGCAGCTCGACCGGGTACATCGCGCTGAGCGTGGTGTACCTGCTCGCGGTGCTCGGTCTGCAGCTGGGCTACTTCTCCCGGCCCACGACCCGCTTCCGGCCCGCGGTCACGTACCCGGCGATCGCGGTGCAGGCGCTGCTGGTGTACGTGCCCGTGCTGCAGTTCGGGGAGGCCTGGGTCGGTTTGCCCGGTTTCCTGGCGGGCAGCCTGCTGCTGAGCTTGCGACCAGCGGTGTCGATCCCCGGCGCGGCGGTGGTGGTGGCGAGCATGGGGGTGCTCGGCGCCGTGTTCGGCAAGACGGCGCTGGCGACCGCGCACCTGGTCATCTCGGCCACGATCACGGGCCTGGTGGTGTACGGCCTGACCAGGCTGGTGCGCTTGGTCAGCGGGCTGCACGCGGCGCGCGGCGAGCTGGCCAGGATGGCTGTCGCCGAGGAGCGATTGCGGATCTCCCGGGACGTGCACGACCTGCTCGGGCTCAGCCTCTCGGCGATCACGCTGAAGAGCGAGCTGGCCGATCGGTTGATCACCGACCACCCGGAGCGGGCGCGGGCCGAGATCACCGAGATCCTGGAGACCTCGCGGCGGGCGCTGGCCGACGCCAGGCAGGTGGCCAGCGGCTCCCGCACGCTCTCGCTGCACGACGAGTGCCGGTCCGCGCGGTCGATCCTGTACGCCGCCGACGTCGAGGTGCGCATCGCGGGGGCCGGGCGCGAGCTGCCGGACCAGGTCAGCTCGGTGCTCGCCACGGTGCTGCGGGAGGGCATCACGAACGTGCTGCGGCACAGCAAGGCCGAGCACTGCCAGATCGAGATCGCCGAGGAGGACGGCGCGGTCGTGCTGGAGATCGTCAACGACGGTGCTGTGCCGCCCGCGGACGAGCCCGTCGACGGTGGTCACGGCATCGACAACCTGTCGCACCGGGTGCGGGCGCTGGGCGGCTCGCTGACCGCGGATTGGGAACCCGGCGACACCTATCGCCTGCGAGCGGTGGTTCCGCTCTAGAGCCGGATGCCTGGCTTGTTCCGGATCGCGGAATCCAGTTCGGCGCGGTCCTTCGTGGAGCGCGGCTCAGCGCCGGAAGGGCTCCTCACCGGGGTACTGGTGGTCAGATCCAGCCGGCCTCGGTCGCGATGCGGATCGCATCGACCCGGTTGCGCGCGTTCAGCTTGCTGACCGCCGAGGTCAGGTAGTTGCGCACCGTGCCGGTGGAGAGGTAGAGCTGCGCGGCGATCTCGGTCGGGTCGTTGCCGTCCGAGGTCAACCGGAGGATCGTGACTTCCCGGTTCGTCAGCGGGCATTCGGCACCGTCCCAGGCGGACAGCGCGAGTTCGCCGTCGACGACCCGCCGTCCGCTGGCCACGTTGCGGATCGCGTTGGCCAGCTTCGCCGACGGGGCGTCCTTGAGCATGAACCCGTTGACCCGCGCGGCCAGCGCCCGTCGCACCGTGCCGGGGCGCCCGAGGCTGGTCAGGATCAGCGTGCGGCAGGTGGGCAGCTGCTCGTGCAGCTCGGTGGCCGCGGTGAGACCGTCCTGACCGGGCAGATCGATGTCGATGACGGCCACGTCAGGGCTGTGTTCCTTTGCCATGGGAAGGATTTCGTCGCCGCTGGCCACGTCGACCACCACCTCGATGTCCGGCTCGAGGTTCAGCAGCGCGACCAGCGCACCGCGCACCATGTGCACATCCTCGGCCAGCAGAACCCTGATCAACTCATCCCCCCAGGACGGTCAGGTGGATCTCAGCGGGTGTTCCTGGTCGGACGCTCCCATTCGCCGACCCTGCCGTAGGTCGAATATCCGCACCGCGATGGTACCCCGGCGGCTTGCTCCTGGTTCGAAGTCCGTTTGAAGCCTGCCGCGCATGCTAGCGCGTGGGTTCCGGTAGTGGGCGAAACGGCGTGCTGGGACGTCGTTTTGAGGCGCACCGGGCTGGACGGGCGGAGGGGACCCGCCGGTGCGGCTGCCGAACCCCGCCGGCCCGGCGACGGGGAATCCGAATCCGGGGCGGCGATGCCGGAGAACCGCGTTGCCGAGGTCGCTCGACATCCCGACGGGGCGTTGTCCCGGCGACTTCTGGTCCCGCGCACGTTCCGCGCCGCGCTGGCGGGTGTCCACAACGGGCGTCGGAACCGCTGAATCTTCTGGAGGAGCCATGAGACAGCCCGTGGAGCAAGCTATTTCGGCGATGCGTGATCGCTACTTCGACCCGATCACGTTGCAGGACCTGGCCGCGGAGGTGTTCGTCAGCCCGTTCCACTTCTCCCGGGTGTTCGCCAAGAGCACCGGGGTGACGCCGGGGAGGTATCTGACCGCGATCCGGCTCTTCGAGGCGAAGCGGTTGCTGGTGACCAGTTCGATGACGGTCTCCGACATCGTGTGCAGCGTCGGGTACAGCAGCGTCGGCACGTTCACCACCCGGTTCACGAAGGCGATGGGCATGACGCCGAGCCAGTACCGCGACCCGCGGGTGCGGGAGCTGATGCTCGCGTGGGCACCGGACTTCCAGCGGTTCCCCGAGCTGGGCGGGTACGTCGGGGATCGACCGGACGTCGGCACGGGCAGTGCCGCTGCTTCGTCCATCACCGGGACGGTAGAAGTACCACCGGCCATCGCACCGGCCTCGGTGCTGGTCGGGGTGTTCGCCGACCCGATCCCGCAGTGCGGGCCGGTGGCCTGCGCGGTGCTGCCGAGCACGGGGAGCTCGCGGGTGACGATCCCGAACGTGCCGATCGGCCGCTGGCGGGTGCTGGCCGTCGCGCAGCCCGCGGACGGTGCTCAGCCGCTGCACCTGCACGCGGTGCGGGAGCCGGTCACGGTCAGCCCGGGCCGGGTCGCGAACGTCCAGCTGCGGCTGCGGCCGGTGACCCCGACCGACCCGCCCGTGGCGATCACCCTGGCAACTCCTTCGTCGCTGCGCGGCGAAGGCGGCTACGACGGCGCCCCCGCGTTCCGGCGGGCAGCGGCCTGAGCTCATCCCGCGGATCGGCGCCCTGCGAACGGTCCGGGCCGCGATCGCGGCCCGGACTTCGAACTGGAGAGGAGACAGGCGGATGGCGACGGCGATCGGTTTGGTGCGCAGGAAGGTGCTCGCTCCGGCACTCGACGAGGTGTCCTTCGCCGCGCGCGGGTTCCCACCCGCGCCGGCTGGGGCGACGCGACGGCTGGAGGCGATTCCGCAGTCGGTGGTCTGCGGCTTCGAGTGGGGCATCGAGGGAAGCGGCCTGGCGGAGGTGGAGCGCCGGGTGGCGCTGGTCGAGGAGGGGATGCGCGGGTTCGCCTACGAAGGCGTGGCGATGGCCTGCACCGTGCTGGACGCGTTCGCCGGGGGACGCGGCAGGCGCACCCGGGAGCTCCTGCGCGGTCCGGCCGCGCCGCACCTCTTCCTCGCCTACATCGGCATCGGGTTCGCCATGACGAGGTTGCCCCGGAAGTTGTGGAAGAACGTGCTCCCGGACCTGCCGGAGACGCCGTTGCACCCGACGATGAGCTGGCTCGCGGTCGACGGCTACGGGTTCGACCTGGCCTACTTCCGGACCCGGCGGTGGGTCGATGACCAGCGGGTGCCCGCCGCGCACCCGTGGGGCGGGTTCCCGGAGTACTTCCCGCGGGCCGTCGACCAGGGGATCGGGCGCGCGCTCTGGTTCGTCCACGGAGCCCAGGTGGACGCCGTCGCCGCCGCGGTGCGGCGGTTCCCCGTGCCGCGGCAGGCCGATCTGTGGAGCGGGGTGGGGCTGGCCGCGACGTTCGCCGGCGGTTGCGACAGCGCGAACCTGACCGCGCTCCGCGGCCACTCCGGCGCGCACGCCGATGAGCTCGGGCTGGGCGCCGTGTTCGCGGCGAAAGCCCGCACCTACGCCGGTTTCGTGCCCGAGGAGACCGGGATCGCGGTGACCGCGCTGACCGATCGGACGGTGGCCGGAGCGGTGGCGCTGGCCGACCGCACCGAGATCACCGAAGATTCTCCGGAATTGCCCGCCTACGAGTTGTGGCGGCAGCGGATCAGGGACGGAATCGCCGACCGGCAAGGGGATTCGAGCCCTCCGCAACCGGGGAGTAGGTCCGGGGTGCCGACCGCTCGATAATCGTCGTGGCGATCACGCTGCGAAACAATTTTCCCACCCAGCAAAGGGGGAGAGCGAATTGGGCAGTGGTTGGCGGGCGCTCCGGCGCCGCATTCTGACACCCGATGTATCCGAGACGTTGCTCGACGTCCGCGGATTCCACAAGAAGAGCCCGGCGGCCCAGGAGATGTTGGAAACCGTGGGGCGCACGTTCCTGGCCGGCTACGGCCACGCGGTTCAAGCGGCCACCACGGCCGAGGCCGAGGAGCAGCTGGAGACCGTCCCCACCCGCTTCCGCGGTTTCGCCTACGAAGGCGCCGCGATGGGCCTGGCCGTGCTCGACGGCCTGCCCTTCGGCGGCCGGCGCCGCGTCGAGGAGCTGCTGGCCGGTCGCGGCGACCGGCACCGCTACATGGTCTACGTGGGAGTCGGTTGGGCGATGGCCCGGCTGCCCAAGTTCTGCTGGCCCCGGGCGGATTCGTTCGACCCCCTGCTGCGCTGGCTGATCCTCGACGGCTACGGCTTCCACCAGGCCTACTTTCGGACTCGGAGCTACGTCGACGGGCACTTCCGGGACCCGGACTTCGAATGGGGCGGCGACCGCGTCGCCAGCTACGCCAACCGCGCGATCGACCAGGGCATCGGCCGGGCGCTGTGGTTCGTCGCCGGTACGGATCCGGCGGAGGTCGTCCGGCTGATCAAGGGCTTCCCCGAGCCCCGGCGGGCCGACCTGGTCGCCGGCACCGGGTTGGCGTCCTGCTACGCGGGCGGTGCTGACGCCGACGAGCTGCGCGCGCTGCGCGAAGGGCTCGGCGACTACCTGCCTGCCCTGGTCCAGGGATGCGCTTTCGCCGCCGAGGCGCGGGTGCGGGCCGGGCTCGTGGTCGAGCACAACGAGATCGCCACCGAGGTGATCTGCGGGATGACGCCGCAGGAGGCCGCTGAGATCACCCAGCGGACGCGTCCGGAACGCCCGGTCGACGAGCTCGGCGTGCCCGCGTACGAGACGTGGCGGCGCGACATCGGGAACGAGGTCCTGTCCGTGGGAGGTGTGAACGCATGATCACCGTGTCTGGGCGCTGGCTGCGCAGGCAGCTGGCGGGAATCGTGGCGCTGGCGCTGGTCGCCGGGATGTTCCTGGTGAGCCGGGTGCCCGAGCTGAACGCCGAGGAGAAGGCCGACCTGGCGAGCTCCTACGGCTTCCAACCGCTGTCCATCGCGATGCCCAGCGGATTGCCGCAGCAGGAGATCCGCCAGGTCAACCAGGACTACCGCGACATCGATGCCTGGATCTCCTCGGTGGGAGCGGGCATCGCGATGAACGACCTGGACGGCGATGGCCTGGCCAACGACCTGTGCATCACCGATCCCCGCATCGACCAGGTGGTGGTCACCCCGGCACCGGTGCCGGGCGCGGCCCCGCGCTACGAACCGTTCGTCCTGGACCTGGGGCCGTTGCCGGTGAACGACGTGATGGCGCCGATGGGGTGCGCGCCCGCGGACTTCAACGAGGACGGCCGGATGGACCTGCTGGTCTACTTCTGGGGGCGGACCCCGGTCGTGTTCCTGGGCGATCCGGGCGCCACCCGTCTCGACGCCGCGGCCTACCGCCCGACGGAACTGGTCGCGGGCAACGGGAACCCGGTGTACGACGGTCCGCAGTGGAACACCAACGCGGTCGCGGTGGACGACTTCGACGGCGACGGCCGCCTGGACGTCCTGATCGGGAACTACTTCCCGCACGGGCCGGTGCTCGACCCCTCCGTCGCCGGTGGGGTGGAGATGAACCGGTCGCTGTCCAACGCCTCCAACGGCGGTCCGAACTACTTCTTCCGCGGGACCGGAGCGGACGAGAGCTCGGTCAGCTTCGAGCGGATCGACGACGTGCTCCCGGAGGACATCTCGCAGGGCTGGATCCTGGGCGCCACCGCCAACGACGTGGACGGCGACCTGCTCCCGGAGCTCTACCTCGCCCAGGACCACGGGCGCGACGCGATGCTGCACAACCGGTCGACCCCGGGCAACATCGCGTTCGAACCCGTCTACGGGGCGCTCTCGCCCACCACGCCCAAGTCCAAGCGGATCGGTGCGGACTCCTTCAAGGGCATGGGCGTCGACTTCGGCGACCTCGACGGCGACGGTCTCTACGACATGTTCGTCAGCAACATCACCACGCCGTTCGGCATCCAGGAGAGCAACTTCCAGTTCATGTCCACCGCCCGGGACCAGGCCGAGGTGCGCGCCCGGCTGAACGAGGGCACGGCGCCGTGGGAGGACCGCAGCACCGAGGAGGGCACGGCCTGGGCGGGCTGGGCCTGGGACGTCAAGATGGGCGACTTCGACAACAGCGGTGAGCTGGAGGTGGCCCAGGCGACCGGGTTCGTCAAGGGCGAGGTGAACCGCTGGCCCCAGCTGCAGGAGCTGGCCACCGCCAACGACCTGCTGGTGGAACACCCGGAGTGGTGGCCGAACGTGCGGCAGGGCGACGATCTCGCGGGCAACCAGCGGATGCACCTGTTCGCGAAGTCGGCGGACGGCCGCTACGCCAACATCGCCCCGGAGCTGGGACTGGACGTCCCGGTGCCCACCCGGGGGATCGCGACCGGTGACGCCGACGGCGACGGCAAGCTCGACATCGCGGTGGCCCGGCAGTGGGACCAGCCGGTGTTCTACCAGAACACCAGCCCGTCCGGAGGCGAGTTCCTCGGCCTGAAGCTGGTCCACGAGGGATCCGGGTCCCCGGCGGTGGGCACCCAGGTCAAGGTCACCGCAGCCGACGGCCGCACCTTCATCGGCCGCGTCGACGGCGGCAGCGGGCACTCCGGCAAGCGCAGCAACGACGTCCACTTCGGACTCGGCGACCGGGTCGACGGGCCGGTGCGGGTCCAGCTGTCCTGGCGCGACCGGACCGGTGCGGCGCGCCAGCAGGAACTCCAGCTCAACCCGGGTTGGCACTCGATCCAGCTCGGCACCCAGGCCAAGGAGAGGTGAACATGGCCGAGCAGAAGGCGAATCCGCCCCGGCACGATCCCAAGGTAGTGACCGCGCTCCGGCGGTTCGCGATCTCGATCACCATCCTGAACATCTTCGGCTACACCGTGCTCGGCTTCGAGCAACCGTGGACCTGGCCGTTCATCGCGCTGGCCACCGGCTACGCCGTCGAGCTCGGGCTCGAGCTGATCGGCGCGCGGGCCGAGAACCGTCCGCTGCGCTTCACCGGCAACGGTTTCCGCGGGGTCCTGGAGTTCATGTACCCGGCGCACATCACCAGCCTCGCGGTCAACATGCTGACCTATCCGCAGGACCAGCTGCTGGTGATGATGTTCGGCGTGACCGTCGCGGTGGGTGCGAAGTGGATCCTGCGGGCCCCGGTGCGGGGTCGGATGCGGCACTACATGAACCCGTCGAACTTCGGCATCGCGGTGATCCTGCTGCTGTTCCCGTGGACCAGCATCGCGCCGCCGTACCACTTCACGGAGAACGTCTCCGGGGTGTTCGACTGGCTGGTCCCGCTGATCATCATCGTCGCGGGCACCATGCTCAACGCGAAGCTCACCGGTCGGATGTGGCTGATCGCGGGCTGGCTGAGCTTCTTCGTGATCCAGTCGGTGGTGCGCGGCATCGTGCTGGACACCGCGATCCTCGGTGCGCTGGGCACGATGACCGGGGTGGCGTTCGTGCTGTTCACCAACTACATGATCACCGATCCCGGGACCACGCCGTCGAAGCCGGGCGCGCAGTTCGCCTTCGGCGCGGGTGTCGCGGTCATCTACGGCGCGTTCACCGGAGCCGGCATCGCCTACGGGCTGTTCTTCGCCACCGCCACCGTCTGCCTGATCCGCGGTGCGTTCCTCTGGGCGCTGCACTTCGTGGAGAAGGCGCGCGAGCAGCGTGCGGCGCAGGAGTCCGCGGCCCTGGTGCAGCTTCCGGAAGGGCCGGGTGAGCAGGCAGGCCGGTCCGAACCGGCGGTGGTCCCCGCCGCGGACCAGCAGCGGCGCGAGGTGGCGGCGTGAGCACCGCGCTGCAGGTTCCCGGCGGCACCCGCGCGGTGCCGCCGGGGCCCCCTCGCTCCGCCACCTTCCGACTGCTGCGGGACCTGGTCGGCGACCGGTTGCGGCTGATGTCCACGGCCACCGAGCACGGGGACGCGGTCCGGTTGGCGATCGGGCCGAAGAAGCTCTACTTCTTCAACAGCCCGGACAGCGCCAAGCACGTGCTGGCCGACAACAGCGGCAACTACCACAAGGGCATCGGGCTGGTGCAGGCCAAGCGGGCCATCGGCGACGGGCTGCTGACCAGCGCCGGTGACCTGTGGCGCAAGCAGCGCAAGCTGATCCAGCCGGCCTTCCAGCACAAGCGCATCGCGGCGCAGGCCGATGTGATCGCCGAGGAGGTCGAGCGGCTGGTGCAGCGGCTGCGCGCCCGGGTCGGCACCGGACCGGTCGACGTCACCGCGGAGCTGAACGGTCTGGCGCTGGGCGTGCTCGGGCGCACCCTGCTGGACTCCGAGCTGGGCGGCTGCGACTCGATCGGGCACTCCTTCGAGGCCGTGCAGGACCAGGCCATGTTCGAGATGGTCACCCTGTCGTTGGTGCCGACCTGGGTGCCGTTGCCCAAGCAGCTGCGCTTCCGCCGAGCGCGGCGTGAGCTGCAGCGGGTGATCGACGCGCTGGTCGCCCGGCGCGGGCCGGTCGCCGCCGGCGATCCCGGTGACGACGTGCTGTCCCGGCTGATCCTGTCCACCACCGAGGAGGCGGATCCGGCCGTCGGGCAGCGCCGGTTGCGCGACGAGCTGGTCACCCTGCTGCTGGCCGGGCACGAGACCACCGCCAGCACGCTGAGCTGGACGCTGCACCTGCTGGACCGGCATCCGCAGGTGTGGGAGCGGCTGCGCGAGGAGGCGGTGGCCGTCCTCGGCACCGGTCGGCCGGTGGCCGACGACCTGCGGCGCCTGACCTACACCACGATGGTGGTGCAGGAGTCGATGCGGTTGTACCCGCCGGTCTGGATCCTGCCCCGGCTGGCGCTGGCGGACGACGAGATCGCCGGGTACCGCGTCCCGGCCGGGTCGGACGTGGTGGTGTGCCCGTACACGCTGCACCGGCACCCGGACTTCTGGGAGCGGCCGGCGGAGTTCGACCCCGACCGGTTCGACCCGCAGCGCGCGTCGGACCGCCCCCGCTACGCCTACCTGCCCTTCGGCGCCGGGCCGCGGTTCTGCGTGGGCAGCCACCTCGGCACGATGGAGGCGGTGTTCGCGATCGCGATGATCGCGCGGGAACTGCGCCTGGCCGGAGTTCCCGGTCGGCAGGTGGTGCCCGAACCGATGCTGTCCCTGCGGGTGAGGGGTGGGTTGCGGATGACGGTGCACTGCCCGGACGAGTAGGCGCGATCCGGACCAGCTCGGATGACGATGGGAGGCGGACTTGCGGCGTGTCCGGCTGACCTCGGGTTTGCAACTGCTGGAGCTCTGGTCGGCCACGGCCGGGCAGATCCAGCGGAACCAGGTCTACGAAGCGCTCTTCGACATCGCCGACGGCCGGGCCGCCGAGCTCTACGAGGTGGTGGTCGGTGCGCGGGGCCGGGAGCTCGTCGTCGCCGTCCGGCCCGACCTGCTGGTCAAGGTCTGCTTCACCTCTCCGTCGACGTTCGGGCTGCGCTACATCGGCACGCCCGGCGACCCGGCCGGATCGGACGTCGGCTGACGCCGCGCCATCCGCCGGGCCGTCGGGCATTGTCTATTGTGGATTGTCATGATTCCGGTCGGCTGGATCGGGAATCCTGAAAACCCTTGCAGGGCAACGGAAGAGACGTCGCGGGATGCCGTGACGACGAGACTGGGAACCAGCTTCCTGAACAGGTCGCGCGGGGAGACCGCGAATCCGGCGGTGGTCCTGCGCGCACTGCGTCGGGCGGCGCTGTCCGTGCGATGACGGGAGGGAAATGCCTGTGCAGCCAAGCGGAGCGGACGACCGCGAACACCGGGTCCGGACCACGACGCTCGAAGCCTTCGCCGACACCATCCTGCCGGGGGCGAAGCGCTCGGCGGACGACCCGGCGGTGGCCGGCGTCGCCGCCGACGCCGGCTCGGTGGAAGCGGGCGCCATCGAGCTGCTCGAATGGTCGGCGACCGGAGTTCACGACGGACTGGACTTCTTCGCCACGACGCTCAACGAACGGGCCGCGGAACGCGCGGCCGAGCGCGGCACCGGGCTCGATCCGTCGGTTCCGGCCTTCGCGGCCCTGGACCACGCCGACCGGCGCGCCCTGGTCGCCGAGCTCACCAGCCCCGGCCACCCGGAGAAGGAGTTCTGGGTCAGCCTGGCGCTGTTCTGCAACATGGCCTTCGACAGCGCAGCGCACCTGCACACCGCGGAGGCGATCGCGGCCGGGCACCCGGGACTGGCCGCGATGGGCATCAGCAACCCGGACGCCGACGGGCTGTGGCGGTTCCCGGCGTACTCCTACGGGCGCAAGCTGGCCGAACCACACCCGGACACCACACCATCGGGGAGCCCGGCATGAATGCGGTGGAGCAGACCGACGTCGTCGTCGTCGGCAGCGGTTTCGGCGGAGCGATCGCGGCGTACCACCTGGCCGCGGGCGGCGCCGACGTGGTGCTGCTGGAGCGCGGCCCCTGGCTGCAGAGCCAGGACTTCGAGCACGACTTCCTGCTCGGTTCCAGCTACACGCGGATCTTCGACTTCGTCGTGGGCGACGGGATGAGCGTGCTCGGCGGCAACTGCGTCGGCGGGGGCAGCGTGGTGTACTTCGCCGCGATGCCGCGCGCCC
Organism: Saccharopolyspora indica; assembly: GCF_027853965.1. GTDB lineage: Bacteria > Actinomycetota > Actinomycetes > Mycobacteriales > Pseudonocardiaceae > Saccharopolyspora > Saccharopolyspora indica. Next base: position 23,881 of record NZ_JAQGLB010000011.1, read on the forward strand.
CGCGGTTCGTCTTCGAGCGGCGCGGCAGCATCGGGCGGCGGATGTGGCCCGCCTCGATCGACCGCGATTCGCTGGACCCCTGGTACGACCGGGTCTCCGAGTCGTTGTCGGTGGCCAAGCAGGACTGGGACGAGGTCTCCTACGCCGGTGGGCTGTGGGCCGCCATGTGCGACCACGCCGGGCGCACCGCGAACCCCGTCCCGGTGGCGGTGGACAACAGCCGCTGCACCAACTGCAACTGGATGATGGCCGGGTGCCGGTTCGACGCCAAGCGATCCCTGACCACCAACTACCTGCCCGCCGCGCTGGCGCACGGGGCGCAGATCCGGCCGCTGCACGAGGTGCAGCAGCTGTCCCGGACCGACGACGGCGGCTACCGCGTGCACTACGACGTGGTCGACGACGAGGACTACCGGGTGCACACCGGCAGCGGCACCATCGACGCGAAGATCGTGGTGCTGGCCGCGGGTGCCGGCGCCACACCGGTGATCCTGCAGCGCTCCGAGCCGAACCTGGGCCCGATGCCGCACGGGGTGGGCCGCTACTTCTCCGGCAACGGGGAACGGCTCAACACCGCGGTCATCAACGAGGACCGGGTGCGCGAGGTGCTGAACCTGGATCGCGGTGACGGCATCGCCTACGAGGCGAACCAGATCGGCAAGGGCCCGACGGTGGCGTCCTGGGACCGCCTGGACGGTTCGCTGCCCGAGTACACCCGCTTCTCGCTGGAGCAGCTCTACTTCCCGCCAGGCCTGGGCACCATCCTCGCCCAGGTGCCCGGCGGGTCCGAACCCGCCTGGTTCGGCGCGGAGAAGAAGGAGCTGCTCAAGCGCTGGAAGTCCTGGCTGACCATCTTCCTGATGACCGAGGACGACAACGAAGGCGTGTTCGGCCCGCCGCCCGCCACCGGCAACGCCCACCGCATCTCCCAGCAGATGCTCGGGCGCGGGTCGCTGCGCTACGACCCCACGCCGAACACGCGGCGCGGGTGGGCGCTGGCCGACGCCGAGGTCAAGGACATCGTGGAGCGCGACGGCCTGGCCGAGGTGGCGCCGTGGACCAACGACGTCGTCGGGGCCTACACGGTGCACCCCCTGGCGTCGTGCCGCATCGGCGACGATCCGGCGACCTCGGCGCTGGACGACCGGCACGAGCTGCGCGACCACCCGGGCATCTTCGTGACGGACGGTTCGGCGGTGCCCGGTGCGCTGACGGTCAACCCGGCGATGACCATCGCGGCGCTGGCCGAGCGCGCCGTGCCCGGCATCGTGCAGGCGGCCCGGGAGCGCGGGATCGACGTCAGCTACGGCGCACCGGTGCCCGGCGCGACAGGCGGCCGCACCGCGCTGCCGCTGGCCGAGACCGGGAGGAGCCGATGACGGCGGCCGGACGCGCGAGCGGGTTCGTCGCAGCCCTCAACGGGCGGTGGCACAAGGCCGCGCTGCTCGCCTACACCGTCGTGGTGCTCGGCCACTGGGCCGAGCACCTGGCCCAGGCGTTCCAGGTCTACGTGCTCGGCTGGCCGGTGCGGGAGGCCAACGGGGCGCTCGGACTGCTCGCCCCGTGGCTGGTGACCTCGGAGTGGCTGCACTACGGGTACGCGGTGGGCATGATGATCGCGTTCATCGTGCTGCGGCACGCGTTCACCGGGCGGGCGGGCACGTGGTGGCGGGCCGCCATGTGGATCCAGATCTGGCACCACTTCGAGCACCTGCTGCTGCTCGTGCAGGCGCTCACCGGGGAGTACCTGCTGGGCGCGGCGGCACCGACGAGCATCGCCCAGCTGGTGATACCGCGGGTCGAACTGCACCTGTTCTACAACACGATCGTGTTCGTGCCGATGGTCGTGGCCATGGTGCTGCACAACCGGCCCAACCCCGCTGAACTCGCCGACCTGCGCTGCACGTGCGGCGCGCACGGCGCCCGGCGGCTGGAAGCGGCGAAGGCATGACCTGGCCGGTCGCCCAGGGGCCGCACGACCACCTGATCACCTTCGACACGACCACCGGACCGCTGTGGCTGTGGGTCCTGCTGGTCCTGGGCAGCATCGCGGTCGCGGGTTTCGGGGTCGTGCGGCCGTTCCTGGGCAGGCAGGGGCGGGCGACCGTCATCGGGGTGACCGCGACGGCCGCGGGCACCGGTCTGCTGCAACTGCTCCTGACCGAGGGACTGGACCTGCCGCAGCAGGCCGCGCTGCTGGTGCTGCTGTTGCTGGCGGTGCCGGTGCTGGTCGCCCGGCAGCGGGATCCCCGGTTCGAGAAGGCCGCCCGTCGTGCGCGGCGGGCGGCCCCGGTGGTCGTGCTGCTGGCGGCGGTGGGCGCGAGCGTGGAGTTCGCCCGCGCCTGGTCGGGCGCCGGCGAGCAGACGTCGTCGTTGCACACCGGGCTGGTGATCGCGCTCGCCGGGCTCTCCTGGTTCGCGATCTGCGCCGCCCGCTCGCGCCCGGTCGCGGTCGGCACGCACGTCGTGGTGTGGTCGCTGGCGAACGCGACGACGGCGGCGACCGCGCACGTCGCGCTGCTGTCGGCGCTCACGGTCTGAGCAGCCGTCGGGGAGCTCCCGTGCCGGGAAGGGGCGCGAGCCCGTGGACACTCTCTGAAGGGCAGGCAATCCGATGGCTCCTGCTGCGTTGCGGTTCGCGTTGCGCACCGCGTTGCGCCAGGTCCGGCACGTGCCGGTGGTCCGGCCGCGCGCGGCCACCGGCCTGGTCCGGTCGGTCTACCGCCAGGTCGAGGGCGACTTCGGCATGCTGGCACCACCGGTAGCGCTGCACTCGGCGCAGCCGCAGGTGCTCGCAGCGGCCTGGACCATGCTGCGGGAAACCCTGGTCGCGCGGACCGCGGTGGACCGCACGACCAAGGAAGCGGTCGCGGCCGCGGTCTCGCTGCGCAACACCTGTCCGTACTGCGTCGAGGTGCACGGTGCCGCGCTCCAGCACGCCACCGGGTCCGGAGTGGACCCGGCTGGTGGCGTGGTGGGCGACGAGCGGCTCCGCGCGATCGGCTCCTGGGTGCGTGGTGCGGCACCGGCCCCGCCGCTGGACGACGCGGAGCGCGCTGAGCTGCTCGGGGTCGCGCTCACGTTCGACTACCTCAACCGCGTGGTCAACGTCTTCCTGCCGGATTCCCCGTTGCCGTCGGGAATTCCGGGTTCCGCGCGGGAGAGGGCGCGCGCCGCGTTGAGCAACCTCATGCTTCCCGGTGGCCGTCCCCCGGCTGCCGGCCGCGCGCTCTCGCTGCTGCCGCGGGCGCCCCTGCCGGACGACCTGGCATGGGCGCGACCGGCGGGTGGCACGGCCGATGCGGTGGCTCGCGCCAGCGCTGCGATCGAGGCCGCCGCGGCCGGGATGTCCGATGCCGCGCGGACATCGGTTCGCACCGCGGTGGCCGATTGGGACGGTCGAGCACCGGGAATCAGCCGAGGCTGGGTGGAACCGCTGCTGCCGGAGTCGGCCGAGGACCGCGCGGTGGCGCGCCTGCTGCTGCTGACCGCGCTGTCATCGTCCCAAGTGGACGAACAGGTCGCCACCGAATTCCCCGGCGGGGCGCGCGAATTGATCGCCTGGATCGCGTGGGCCGCACTGCTGGCGGCACGGCGGCAGATCGCCCTGATCGACGGGGGAGCCGGATGGAAGAAGACGGAAGCACCACGCGAAGCGAAGAATTGACGCATCGGATCGGCGCCCCGGCCGGCGCAGCCGTCCGCACCACGACCGCAACGGGAACGGCCCTGCCGCCTCCTGGTCGGTGCGCCGATCCGCACCGGTGCTCGACGGGCGGAACTCCCCGGCGAGCAGTGGGGATGAGCGCCGAGTCGCGGCCATTTCGCCGACGGCGGCCCGGTTTCCGCTGAGCCGCCCGCCCGAGGAGAGGACGGACATGAGAGACCTGCAAGGTGTGATCGACGACCTGACCGCGGAGGCGACGGAGGTCGACCGACTGGTCGCCGACCTGACCGAGGAGCAGTGGGAACTGCCCACCCCGGCGCCGGGCTGGAGCATCAAGCACCAGATCGGCCACCTCGCCTTCATCTTCCAGATCGCCGGGATGGCCGCCGCGCGACCGGACGACTTCCGGGCGATGGCCGAGCAGACCAATCGCACCGGGTTCGACAGCGCGGTCAACGCCGTGCTGGAGAACTACGTGCACGACCCCTCCGAGGTGCTGCTGGCGCGGTGGCGCGACGAGCGGGACACCGGGATCAAGGCGCTGGCGGCGGTTTCGCCGGACCAGGTGGTGCCGTGGCTGGTCAACCCGCTGCCGCCGGTGGTGCTCGGCTGCGCCGGGATGATGGAGCTGTTCGCCCACGGCCAGGACGTCGCCGACGCCCTCGGGGTCCGGGTGCCGCGCACCGACCGGATCCGCAACCTCGTCGGTTTCGCCGTCCGGACCTGGGAGTTCGGCTACCAGTCGCGCGGTCTGACACCGCCGGACGTCGAGTTCGGCTTCGACCTCGTCGGCCCCTCCGGAGCCCGGTGGACCTTCGGTCCGGAGGACGCCGAGCAGCGGATCACCGGTTCGGCGGAGGACTTCTGCCTGCTGGTGACCCGGCGCAGGCACCGGGACGACCTGGCGGTCTCGGCCGTCGGCGCGGACGCCGAGCACTGGCTGGACATCGCCCAGGCCTACCGCGGACCGGCGGGGCCGGGCCGGGAACCCGGGCAGTTCGCGTCCCGGAGCTGACCGGGCGGCCGGTGTCCGCGCGGTACCCGCGCCGTCGCGGACCGGCCCGAGCATTCCGGGAACTGACGTCGAGTTGGTGCACCGCAGGAGAAATCGCTGCGGGGTGCGGTGGGCAGGCTTCGTCGGTGAGGTGATCTCGCCGCTTACCGGGGACGCGGTGAAGCGAGGCGTCCCCCCCTTTCGTCCGATGGTGGAACGGATCGCTCGCCAAGAGCGCGATCGCACCGAGCGGAGTTCAGGTGGCTAGCTGTGAATTGCGGTGGTCGGCATGAGAAGTGAACGGATCGCGATCGTGGGTATCGGATTGCGCTACCCCGACGCGAACTCGACGAAGGAACTCTGGGACAACCTGCTGGCCGGGCGCCGGGCCTTCCGGCGGTTGCCCGACGTGCGGATGAACCACGCGGACTACTTCTCGCCCGACCCGGACGCGCCGGACCGCTTCTACTCGGCGAAGGCCGCGGTGCTGCGGGACTTCGAGTTCGACCGGGTGAAGTACAAGGTGTCCGGCCGCACCTTCCGCTCGACGGACCTGACGCACTGGCTGGCGCTGGACGTGGCCTGGCAGGCGCTGGCCGACGCCGGGTTCCCGGACGCGGAGGGGCTGCCCAAGCAGCGCACCGGTGTGGTGCTGGGCAACAGCCTGACCGGTGAGTTCTCCAGGGCGAACCTGATGCGGCTGCGCTGGCCCTACGTCCGGCGCACGGTCGCCGCGGCGCTGGACGAGCGCGGCTGGGGCGAGGCGGAGGCGGCCGAGTTCCTGCGGGACCTGGAGATCCAGTACAAGGCGCCGTTCCCGGAGATCAACGAGGACACCCTGGCGGGCGGGCTGGCGAACACGATCGCCGGCCGCATCTGCAACCACTTCGACCTCGCCGGCGGCGGGTTCACAGTGGACGGTGCGTGCTCCTCGTCCCTGCTGTCCGTGGTGACCGCGGCGAACTCGCTGGTCGAGGGCGACCTGGACGTGGTGCTGGCAGGCGGGGTGGACCTCTCCATCGACCCGTTCGAGGTGATCGGCTTCGCCAAGACCGGCGCGCTGGCCACCGGCGAGATGAAGGTCTACGACCGCGACTCCAACGGTTTCTGGCCCGGCGAGGGATCCGGCCTGCTGGTGCTGATGCGGGAATCGGACGCGCTGGAGCGCGGTGCCCGCATCTACGCGACGATCACGGGCTGGGGCGTTTCATCCGACGGAAAGGGCGGCATCACCCGGCCAGAGGCCGCTGGGCACCGGCTGGCCCTGCAACGCGCCTACGACAAGGCCGGGTACGGGGTCGAGACCGTTTCGTACTTCGAGGGGCACGGCACCGGGACCGCCGTGGGCGACGCCACCGAGATCACGGCGCTGTCCACCGCCCGCCGCGATGCCGACCCGGCTGCGGCACCGGCCGCGCTGAGCACCATCAAGGGCAACATCGGGCACACCAAGGCAGCGGCCGGCGTCGCCGGTCTGATCAAGGCGGCGCTGGCCGTGCACCACCAGGTCATCCCGCCGGGCACCGCGCACCACGACCCGCACCCGCTGCTGTCCGGTGCGGACACGGCGCTGTACGTACCGGCCGAGGCCGAGTCGTGGCCCGGCGACGTCCCGATCCGCGCGGGCGTGTCGGCGATGGGCTTCGGTGGGATCAACACGCACGTCGCGCTGGAGGGCGCTTCAGACGCGGTGCCCCGCAAGCGGGTCGACGCGCGCACCCGACGCGTCGTGGCGGGCAGGCAGGACGCCGAGCTGCTGCTGCTCGACGGTGACGACCTCGATGCGGTGCGGTCGCAGGTGGCGCGGCTGGCCGGCGTGGTCCCCGCGCTGTCGCTGGCCGAGCTGACCGACCTCGCCGCCGGGCTGGCGGCCGAGCTGGCGGGCCGCCCGGTCCGGGCCGCGGTCGTGGCCAGCACGCCGGAGGACGCCGCGCGCAAGCTGGGCAAGCTGCTGGAGGAGCTGGAGGCGGGCACCGGTTCGGTCTTCTCGCCCGGGGAGGGCGTCTTCCTCGACCAGCGCACGTCCGCACCGCGCATCGGCTTCCTGTTCCCCGGTCAGGGCTCGGGCCGGGGCGGGGTCGGCGCGATCCGGCGCCGGTTCGCAGCGGCCGAGGAGGCCTTCCAGCGTGCGGACCTGCCAGCGGTCGGCGATCAGGTCGCCACCCAGGTCGCCCAGCCCCGCATCGTCACCGGTTCGGTGGCCGCCCTGCGGGTGCTGCGGCAGCTCGGCGTGGAGGCCGACACCGCGGCCGGGCACAGCCTCGGTGAGCTGACCGCCCTGCACTGGGCCGGTGCGATGGACGAGCAGCAGGTCCTGCGGCTGGCCGAGGTGCGCGGGGCGGTGATGGCCGAAGCCAGCAGCGGCGGCGGGGCGATGGCCGGGTTGTCGGTCGAACCGGACCGCGCCGAGCAGCTGTTCGCCGGTGCGGACGTGGTGATCGCCGGGTACAACGCGCCGCGGCAGACGGTGGTCTCCGGCCCGGCCGACGCGGTCGACCGGGTCTGCGAGCGGGCGCGGGCGGAAGGCATCACCGCGACCCGGATCAACGTCTCGCACGCCTTCCACTCGCCTGCCGTGGAGCCCGCGGCCCGGGCGCTGACCGAACACCTGCGCGGGATGGAGTTCGACCGGCCGAGCCGCCCGATGGTGTCCACCGTGACCGGTGGCGTCCTGCACGGCGGGGAGGACATCGCGGAGCTGCTGCGGGACCAGGTGGTGCTCCCGGTGCGGTTCCGGGAGGCGGCGGCGGAGGTCGCCGGGCGCAGCGACCTGCTCGTCGAGGTCGGGCCGGGGCGGGTGCTCACCGGGCTGGCCGGCGAGACCGCGCCCGAAACGCCGGTGCTGCCGGTGGACACCGACAGCACGTCGCTGGGCCCGCTGCTGCGGGTCGTGGGCGCCGCCTTCGCGCTGGGCGCGGCGGTGGACACCGACGCGCTGTTCGCCGACCGGGTCACCCGGCCGCTCCCGCTGGACGGCGGCATGAGCTTCCTGACCAGCCCGTGCGAGGCCGCGCCTGAGATCGGCACCGGGCTGGCGCCGGACACCGCCGCTGCGCAGGTCGGCGCCACCCCGGTTCCGGAGGCGCTGTCCGACCGCACCGCCGCGCTGCCGGACAGCGGGAACAGCACCTTCGAGCTGCTGCGCAGGCTGGCGGCAGAGCGGGTGGAACTGCCGCTGGAGACCGTCACCGCCGACACCCACCCGCTGGACGACCTGCACCTGAGCTCGATCACGGTCGGGCAGCTGGTCAACGACGTGACCCGCGCGCTCGGCCGCCCGCCGCTGGAGGGCATGCCGAACTTCGCCACGGTGTGCCTCGGAGAGCTGGCCGAGATGATCGACGAGCTCGGCGAGACCGCCCGCCCGCAGGACAACTCGGGCGGGGACGAGGTCGCGGGGGTCGCACCGTGGGTGCGCCCGTTCGCGGTGGACTGGGCGCCCGCCGACCGGCCGATCGTGGACACCGGCCACGGCGAGGCGACCAGCGAGTGGACGGTGTTCGCGCCGGACTGGCACCCGCTGGCCGAGCGGCTGCGGCTGGCGCTGTCGCGGGCCGGCCTGGGTGACGGTGTGCTGCTGTGCCTGCCCGCCGACGTCGACGAGGGCTACTTCGGCATGTTCCTCGACGCCGCGCGCGCGGTGCTGGCCGCGCCGAACGGCACCAGGTTCATCGTGGTGCACCAGGGCCTCGGCGCGTCCGGCCTGGCCAAGACGCTGCGCCTGGAGGACCCCTCGGTGCGCACCACCGTCGTCCACCTGCCGGAGCCGACCCCGGCGCTGGACGACGAGATCGACCAGGCGGTGTCGCGAGTGGTCATCGAGACCGCCGCGACGACCGACTTCACCGAGGTCCGCTACGACGAGGCGGGAGTCCGGACCGTTCCGGTGCTGCGCTCGGTGCCCGTGCCGGACGCCGCCGGATCGACTCCGCTGGAAGCCACCGACGTGCTGCTGGTGACCGGTGGCGGCAAGGGCATCACCGCGGAGAGCGCGCTCGCGATCGCCAAGGACTCCGGTGCGCGTCTGGCGCTGCTGGGCCGCAGCGACCCGGAGACCGACGCGGAGCTCGCCGCGAACCTGTCCAGGATGGACGCCGCGGGCGTCCGCTACTCCTACCAGCGAGCGGATGTCACGTCGCCGGGGCAGGTCCGGGACGCGGTCGCGCGGTTCGAGGCCGAGCTGGGTGCGATCACCGCGGTGCTGCACGGTGCGGGCCGGAACGAGCCCGCCGCGCTGTTCAGCCTCACCGAGGAGGCGTTCGAGCAGACGGTCGCGCCGAAGATCGGCGGGCTGCGCGCGGTGCTGGCGGCGGTCGACGAGAGCCGCATCAAGGTGCTGGTGACCTTCGGCAGCATCATCGGCCGGGCCGGGCTGCGCGGCGAGGCGCACTACGCCACCGCCAACGACTGGATGACCACCGAGACCCTGCGCTTCCAGGAGCGCAACCCGGCGGCCAGGGTGCTCGCCCTGGAGTGGTCGGTGTGGTCCGGCGCGGGGATGGGCGAGCGGCTCGGTGTGGTCGGTGCGCTGCAACGCGACGGCATCACCCCGATTCCGGCCGAGGAGGGCATCGAACTGCTGCGGCGGGTGCTCGCGGATCCGGCAGTGCCCCCGGTGCTGGTGGTGTGCGGCCGCACCGGTGGTCTGCCGACGCTGCCGCTGGAGTCGACGGACCTGCCGCTGGCGCGCTTCGTCGACCGGGCCGTGGTGCACTACCCGGGCATCGAGCTGATCACCGAGGCCGATCTGTCGGTCGGCAGCGACCCGTACCTCGCCGACCACTTCCTCGACGGCGACCTGCTGTTCCCCGCGGTGCTGGGCATGGAGGCGATGACGCAGGTCGCCGCCGCGGTGACCGACCGCGCGGGCAGCCCGCTGCTGGAGGACGTCGAGTTCGTGCGACCGGTGATCGTGCCGCAGAACGGGAGCACCACGATCCGGCTGGCCGCGCTGGTGCGCGACGGCGACGCGGTCGACGTGGTCCTGCGCAGTTCCGAGACCGGGTTCGGCGCCGACCACTTCCGGGCCCGGCTGCGGTTCACCCGGCCCGAGCTGGACGGCGGACCGGTTCCCGGGAACACCGGGCTGCCCGCGGTGCCGGTGGACCCCGTCACCGAGCTGTACGGCGGAGTTCTGTTCCAGGGCAAGCGGTTCCAGCGGTTGGTGTCCTACCGGCGGGCCAGCGCGAGGAACGCGGTGGCCGAGATCGCGGCCGGTGAGCAACCGTCCTGGTTCTCGCCGTTCCTGCCGCAGCACCTGCTGCTGGCGGACCCGGGCACGCGGGACACGGCGATGCACGCCATCCAGTGCTGCGTGCCGGACGCGATCCTGCTGCCGCAGGGCATCGCGGAGCTGCACCTGGCGCAGAAGGCCGACCAGGAAACGGATTTCGTCGTCCTGGACGCCCGCGAACGGTCGCAGGACGGGGACAGCTACGTCTACGACGTGGACCTGCGCGCACCCTCCGGCGAGCTGGTCGAGCGGTGGACCGGTCTGTCGCTGCGCGCGGTGCGCTCCCGAGCCGGGGCCGGGCCGTGGGTGCCGAGCATGATCGGCCCGCACGTGGAACGCGCCCTGGAGCGGGTGCTCGGCGGCAGCCGCGCCGTCGTGGTCGAACCGGACCCGGCCGGCGTCGAGGTGGCCACCACCGCCCAGCGGCGCAAGCAGACCGAGCTCGCCCTCGGCCGGGCGCTGGACCGGCCGGTCCGGGTGCACTACCGGCCGGACGGCAAACCGGAGGTCGACGGTGCCGCGGTGTCGGCTTCGCACAGCGCGCAGCTGACCCTGGCGGTGGCCGGGCCCGGCCGGTTGGCCTGCGACGTGCAGGCCGCGGCCGCGCGCGACGAGCAGGACTGGGCCGGGCTGCTGGGAACCGAGCTGCTCGCGGTGCGCGATCTGCTGGCCGCCGAGCTCGGTGAGCCGCCGACCGAGGCCGCCACCCGCGTTTGGGCCGCGCTGGAGTGCGTCCGCAAGACCGGGTCGATGGCGCAGGCGCTGACCCTGCACGAGGTGCACGAGCACGGTTGGGCCGTGCTCGCCAGCGGATCGGCCCGCATCGCGACCTGGGTGACGACGGTCCACGACCGGCCGGATCCCGTGGTCTTCGCGGTGCTGGAGGAGGACCGATGAGCCGCGCCCGCCCGACCCGGCGGGAAGAGCCGGGCGCGAACGTCCCGCGCAACGCTGTGGAGGGCTGAAGATGCCGGACTACTACGAGATCCGTCACACGGTCGGGTTCGAGGAGACCAACCTGGTCGGCAACGTCTACTACGTCAACTACCTGCGCTGGCAGGGCCGGTGCCGGGAGATGTTCCTCAAGGAGCAGGCACCCGAGGTGCTGGCGGACGTGCGCGAGGACCTCAAGCTGTTCACGCTCAAGGTGGATTGCGAGTTCTTCGCCGAGATCACCGCGTTCGACGAGCTGTCCATCCGGATGAGGCTGTCGGAGCTGACGCAGACGCAGGTCGAGTTCAGCTTCGACTACGTGCGGATCGACGACGGGGCGGAGCACCTGGTCGCCCGCGGTCGCCAGCGGATCGCGTGCATGCGCGGGCCGAACGCGAACACGGTGCCCACGCGGGTTCCCGAAGCGCTGCGGGCGGCTTTGGCCCGCTACACCCCGAAACCGCTGGCAGCCCAGAGCAGCGGGGGGTGAGCGGGCATGGCCGAACCACCCACGCGGCGGTCCACGATCAGCAGGCTGCCGGTGTCCGCGGAGAGCAGCGCGCGGATCTCCGGGCAGGCCGGGCTGCGGGAGGTGATGGCCCGCTTCGCCACCGGGGTCACGGTGCTCACCGCGCCCGGCGAGCGGGGGCACGGCATGACCGCCAACGCGTTCACCTCGGTGTCGCTGGAGCCGCCGCTGGTCCTGTGCTGCGTCTCGCGGGCGGCGCGGATGCACGAGGCGATCGTGTCCGCGAACTCCTTCGCGGTGTCGATCCTCGGGTCCGGACAGGAGGCGACGGCCCGCTACTTCGCCGACTGGCGGCGTCCGCGCGGCCAGGCCCAGTTCGAGCAGGTCGACTGCACGCCCGGTCCGCGGACCGGCGCGCCGCTGCTCGACGGCGCGCTGGCGTGGCTGGAGTGCGCGCTGACCGAGGTCCACGCGGGCGGCGATCACTCGATCTTCGTGGGCGAGGTGCTGCACGCCGGTCGCGGTGCCGCGGGAGAGGCGTTGTTGTTCAACAACGGTCGGTTCGAACGCACCGGCGCACGGGGAACGGGTGACCGCCGGGCTACCGGGTGAAGGAGTGATCGCGATGGCAGCACAGGGTGCCGAACAACCGAAGCCGGCCCGGCGGGCGGGGCCGCCGCTGCGCGAAGCGGCGGACCGCGCGCCGGAGGCGCAGCCGGTCGACGAGGACGACGTGCGCTGCTTGCCGACGTTGGGCGCGGGGATCGTCTGGAGCGAGCTGGCCGCGGAGATGGAGCGCGACTGGGCGAGGTGGTCGGCGCGGCGAAGGAACACCGGGGAACGAGCGGCGTAACGACTCCGGTCGTCGTCGGGGCGCTGGCACGTCGTCGGGCAGGAAGTCCGTGGAAACATTCTGAGAGGTTCGGTTCGCATGGTCATTGTCATGAGTCCCAGCGCCACCGACGCCGATATCCGGGCCATCGTGTCGAAGGTGCGGGCTGCCGGGGGAGAGGCGTTCATCAGCCGCGGTGATCGGCACGCCGTCATCGTGCTGCTCGGCGACGTCGAACTGTTCGCCGGGCTCAACCTCGGCCGGATGGCCGGCGTTCTCCGGGTCATGCGGGTGTCCACGAGCTACAAGCTGGTCAGCCGGGAGCACCACCCGGAGCGCTCGGTGGTCGACGTCGCGGGAGTGCCGATCGGCCCGGACAACTTCACCGTGATCGCCGGTCCGTGCGCCGTGGAGTCGGCGGAGCAGACCGCGGCGGCGGCGGAGCTGGCGATGCGGGCCGGGGCGACGTTGCTGCGCGGCGGTGCGTACAAACCCCGCACCTCGCCGTACGCGTTCCAGGGCCTGGGCGAGCGCGGGCTGCGCATCCTGGCCGAGGTGCGAGCCGAGACCGGGTTGCCGATCGTGACCGAGGTCGTCGACGCCGACGACGTCGACGTGGTCGCCGAGCACGCCGACATGCTGCAGATCGGCACCCGCAACATGCAGAACTTCGCGCTGCTGCAAGCTGCTGGTGCGGTCGGCAAACCGGTGCTGCTCAAGCGCGGGATGAACGCGACGATCGAGGAGTGGTTGCTGGCCGCGGAGTACATCGCCCAGCGCGGGAACCTCAACATCGTGCTGTGCGAGCGCGGTATTCGCACGTTCGAGAAGGCCACCCGCAACACGCTGGACATCTCGGCGGTCCCGGTGGCCCAGTACCTCTCGCACCTGCCGGTGATCATCGATCCGTCGCACTCCGGCGGGCGGCGGGAGCTGGTGCTGCCGCTGAGCCGGGCGGCGGTGGTGGCCGGGGCGGACGGCGTCATCGTCGACGTGCACCCCGCTCCGGAAACGGCGAAGTGCGACGGCCCGCAGGCCCTCGTCGGGGCGGACACCGACGAGCTGGCCGATTCGATGGCCAGGCTGGCCGAGTTCATGGGGCGGCAGCTGACCAGCAGGCAACCGGTCCACCTGGTCCCGTCCGGCGCGCGGTTGACCGCCTGAACCCGCGCGGAAGTCCGGTGCGGACGGTTCGTCCGCGCACCGTCAGCGAATCGGCGACAAGTGAGGAGAACGAGACGATGGGTTCGGATGTTCCGGCTCGGGACGAGCTGGTCCGCCGCGCGGCGGAACTCGCGCCGCTGCTGCGCAAGCACGCGAACTGGGCGGAGGACAACCGCCGGCTGCACGACGAGGTGGTCGAAGGGCTCGAGGACGCCGGCATCTTCCGGTTGCGGGCGCCGAAGCGCTTCGGGGGCTTCGAAGCCGACACCGGGACGCTGGTCGAGGTGGCCGCCGAGCTGGGCCGCGGGGACGGCGCCGCGGCCTGGGTGGCCAGCGTGTACTGGATTCCCACCTGGATGACGTGCATGTTCCCCGACGCGGTGCAGGAGGAGGTGTTCGCCACTCCGGACGTGCGGGTGTGCGGAACGCTGAGCCCGAGCGCGATGGCCACCCCGGCCGACGGCGGGATCGTGGTCAACGGCAAGTGGGGGTTCATCAGCGGCGCGCACCACAGCCACTGGCAGGAGATCATCGCCGTCTACGCGGCCCCGGACTCCGAGCCCTACCCGGTCGTGGCGCTGGTGCCGATGTCGGACCTGCTGGTCGTCGACGACTGGCACGCGTCGGGGCTGCGCGGCACCGGCAGCGTGAGCACGGTGGCCAAGGACGTCTTCGTCCCGGCGGAGCGGGTGCTGCCGCTGCCGCAGGTCCTGCAGGGACAGTCGGCCTCCGCGGAGAACGCGAAGAGCCCGGCGTACCGCACGCCGCTGCTGCCGGTCGCCTCGGCGTCGTCGGTGGGCACCGTGCTCGGTCTCGGCCGGGCCGCGAAGGAGGTCTTCCTGGAGCGGTTGCCGCACCGCAAGATCACCTACACCGGTTACGAGAGCCAGCGCGAAGCCCCGCTGACCCACCACCAGGTCGCCGAGGCCGCGAACAAGCTCGACGAGGCCGAGTTCCACGCGCACCGCTTGTCGTCCACTGTGGATCGCAAGGGCGCCGAGGGTGCGGAGTGGAAGCTGGTCGAGCGAGCGCGGGCCAGGGGAGACCTCGGTTCCGTGGTGCGGTTGGTGAAGGAGTCGGTGGACGTGCTCGCCACGGCCAGCGGCGGCTCCTCGGTCTACCGGGACGTTCCCGTGCAGCGGATCGCCCGGGACGTGCAAGCAGTGCACCTGCACGCGCTGATGCACCCCAACACCAACGCCGAGCTGTACGGCCGCGTGCTCTGCGGCCTGGAAGCCGACACCGCCTACATCTAGGCGGCGCGGCCGCGCGACCAGATCCGGAAGAACTCCCTCCAGCGGAAAGGAACCGACATGACCACGACCGAAACCGCCACCGGCAACGCCGTCGCCGTCACCGACGCGGACAAGGCCGCCGTCGCGGCGCTCTCCCAGCGCGTGGTCGCGGCGTGGGCCTACCACGACGCGACGGCCTTCGCCTCGGTGTTCACCGAGGACGGCACCATGATCCTCCCGGGCGTCTACCGCAAGGGGCGCGGCGAGATCGAGGCCTACATGCGGGAGGCCTTCGACGGCCAGTACCGGGGGACGCAGGTCACCGGCAAGCCGATCGACGTCCGCTTCTTCACCGCGGAGGTCGGGGTGCTGCTGACCATGGGCGGCGTGCTCGCCGAGGGCGAGACCGAGGTGACGCCGGACAGCGCGATCCGCGCGTCGTGGCTGGTCGTCAAGCGCAACGGCGAGTGGCAGCTGGCCGCCTACCAGAACAGCCCGCGCGACTGACCGCGGCCCGGCCGGTGCGCGGGGCACGCGACTCGCGCACCGGCGGGCGGGGAACCTCCCCGCCCGGTGGAAGTCCACTTTCGCGCCAACCCGCGCGATGAACATCCCTTGGTTCGGCCGAGACGTTGGAGGCGTCTGCGATGGGTGATTTCTTGGGCAGCCGTGCCGTGGTGCTCGGCGGTGGCATGGCCGGTCTCCTGGCAGCGCGGGTGCTGTCCGAGCGGTACCGGGAGGTCGTCCTGGTCGACCGGGACGAGCTGGCCGGGGTGACCAGGCCCCGGCGCGGGGTGCCGCAGGGCAACCACGCGCACGCGCTGCTGGCCCGCGGGCAGCAGATCCTGGACGAGCTGTTCCCCGGCCTGCACGCCGAGCTGACCGCGGCCGGCGTCCTCAGCTGCGACCTCGCGGGCAACCTGCGCTGGTACTTCAACGGAACACCGCTGCAGCAGGCGCAATCCGGGCTGCTCAGCGTCTCGGCCACCCGCCCGGTGCTGGAATCGCACGTCCGGGACCGGGTGCTGGGGCTGCCGAACGTGCGGTTGCGCGAGCGGACGGTGATCCAGGGCCTGGTCGCCGACGGTGCGGCGGTGACCGGTGTCCGCCTGGTGGGCCCGGACCGGTCCACCGCGGACGAGCTGACCGCCGACCTGGTCGTGGACGCCACCGGACGGGGCAGCCGGACCCCGGTGTGGCTGGCGGAACTGGGCTTCCAGCAGCCCGCCGAGGACCGGGTCAAGATCGACCTGGCCTACACCACGCAGCACTTCCGGCTCGACACCGACCCGTACGGGAGCGATCTGTCGATCAACCCGGTGGCGTCCCCGCGCAATCCGCGCGGCGCGTTCTTCGCCAAGCTGCGCGACGGCGTGTCGATGCTGTCGTTGACCGGCATGCTCGGCGACCACCCGCCGCGCGACCGCGAGGGCTTCCTGGAGTTCGCCCGGAGCCTGGACGCCCCGGAGATCTACCGGGCGATCCGGACGGCCGAACCGCTCGACGACGCCGTCACCTTCCGGGTGCCCGCCAGCGTCCGGCGCCGCTACGACAAGCTGTCCCGCTTCCCGTCCGGCCTGCTGGTCATCGGGGACGGGGTGTGCGCGTTCAACCCGGTCTACGGGCAGGGCATGACGGTCGCCGCGATGGAGGCGGTCGCACTGGCCGAGCACCTGGCGGGCGGGGAGGTGCGGCCGCTGGAGTACTTCCGCCGGATCACCCCGATCATCGACGTGCCGTGGGAGATCTCGGTCGGCGGGGACCTGGCGTTCCCGGGCGTCGAGGGGCCGCGCACCCTCAAGTCGAGGATGGGCAACGCCTACATGGCGCGGCTGCACGCGGCCGCGCAGCGGGACGGCCGGTTCTCCGAGGCGTTCTTCCGGGTCGCGGGCCTGATCGACCCGCCGCAAGCGTTGATGCGACCGCGGTTCGTCCTCGACGTGCTGCGGGCGGCCCGCGGTCCGCTGCCTGCCCCGCCGCTGCCGGAGCGGTCTCGCGACCTGGCTGCCTGAGCTGCGCCGGCCGGCCCCGATCCCGGGGTGAGGATCCGTTCCCGATCGTGCTGCTCCGAAGTCGCCGAAGTGCGGCTTCGGAGCTTTTCGGCGTGGCGATCATGAATTGTTCATGATTCGTCCGGCGCATTCTTCACGCCGATGGATGAGCCGTTCCCTTGAACGCGTTCGGGACCGGATCGGAAAATCGGTTGTGCTCCTCCGCCATGTCCGCGCCTGGGGATTTCATCGTGGTTTTCCGGTGGCGGGGAGCGGGGCACGAGGGGAGAACCGATGAGCGTGGCGATAGCCGAGGCAGTGGGCCGGGCCATCGATCGGATGCGCCGCGACCTGGCCGAACCGGTCACGGTGGACGAGCTGGCCAGCTCGGCGATGTTCAGCAAGTACCACTTCACCAGGGTTTTCCGGCAGCACACCGGATTGTCGCCGGCCCGCTTCCTGTCGGCGCTGCGCATCGCGGCGGCCAAGGAGCTGCTGCGGTCGAGCTCGGCGACCGTCGTCGACATCAGCCACCAGGTCGGCTACAACAGCGTCGGCACGTTCAGCGCCCGGTTCCACCGCAGCGTCGGCATGCCGCCGAGCGCTTATCGGCGAAACGAGGAAATCACCGGTGCCGCGCAGCGGATCGCACGCCGGAACACGCCGCCGGTGCTGCGCGGGAACATTTCCCCGCACGCCCGGAAACTGCGCCAGCCGGTGTTCATCGGCTTGTTCCCCGGCCGGATCATGGAGGGCGCGCCGGCCCGCTCCGTCGTGCTGGACTGCGCCGGGCCGTACCAGTTCGACGACCTGCCCGCGGGGACCTGGCACCTGCTCGCGCACTCGCTGCCCGTCGCCGGTCACCCGGTCGCCGGGCAGTCGCTGGTCGGCGGCGCGGGCCCGGTGACCATCAAGCGGGGGGTCTCGGCGGGCATCGCGGACTTGCGCCTGCGCCCGCGATGCGCCTTCGACCCGCCGATGCTCAGCGCGTTGCCGGAGCAGTGCCTGGCCTCGTTCGAACCGCGGGTGGCGCACCGCGCGGGCTGACGCGCTGGACCGCACCACCGCGTGCGATCCGCGGTGGTGCGGTTCCGCGCTCAGAACGAGGGCTGGGACCGGACCAGCGGGGCGTCGTCGTCGAGGCCCGCCACCGCCGACCGGGCCGGGGGAGCGGACGAGCCCTTCGCCGGCCACGAGCGGAAGAGGCGGACGAGCGGTGCGGTCATCACCGTGGAGACCAGCGCCATCAGCACGAGGATGGTGAACAGCTGCTGGGACAGGACGCCCAGGTCGAGCCCGATGTTGAGCACCACCAGCTCGGTCAGGCCCCGGCAGTTCAGCAGCGCGCCCACCTGCAGCGCGCGGGGCCAGGGCTCGCCCAGCGCGCGCGCCGCGACCGCGGAGCTGGCCAGCTTGCCGACCACCGCGACCAGCACGACGGCCAGGAACCACAGCCACGACGTCGGCTCGGCGAACAGCTGGCCGAGGTCGGTTCGCAAGCCGCTGTAGGCGAAGAACAGCGGCAGCAGCAGCGTGGTGGTGAACCCGCTGATCGTCTCCTGCACCCGGTCGGTGAGCGCGTTGTCGCGGGGGAAGACGATGCCGAACAGGAATGCGCCGAACATCGCGTGCACGCCGATCCACTCGGTGGCCATCGCGCACAGCAGCACCCCGGTCAGCGCGAGCGGCATGGCGGCGCGCAGGCGCTTCTCGCTGGCGCCTTCGACGAACCGGTTCAGCAGCGGCCGCACCACGAGCAGCAGCAGGCCGGTGAACAGCGCGGTCGCGACGATGGTGACCGCCACGCCGGACAACGACGAGGCCGTCGTCAGCGCGATGGTCAGCGCCAGCAGCGTCCACGCCGTGACGTCGTCGACCACCGCGCAGGTGATCGCCAGCACGCCGGTCTCGGTCCCGAACATGCGCAGCTCCACCAGCAGCCGCAGCAGCACCGGCAAGGCCGTCACGCTCATCGACACCCCGAGGAACATCGCGAACGGCAGCTGGCCGACGCCCGCCGGGGCGAGGGTCCGGTGCGCGACCAGCGCGAGCAGGATGCCGAGCAGGAACGGGGTGGCGATGCTGACGTGGCTGATCACCAGCGCGAGCCGACCGCGCCCGCGGATCAGCCTGGTGTCCAGGTGCAGCCCGGCGAGGAAGACGAACAGCGCGATGCCCAGCTGGGCGAGCAGGTTCAGGGCGGGCAGGCCGGAGGCGGGCAGCAGGAACTCCGCGAGCGTCGGTGACAGCGCGCCCAGCACCGACGGGCCCAACACCACACCGGCGGCGATCTCCCCGACGACGGAGGGCTGACCGAGGCGCTGCGTCAGCCAGCCCGCCGCCTTGCACGCGGCCAGCACGGTGGCGGTGGTGAGCAGGAACTCGGCCAGCGGGAAGCCGAGCGCGGCGCTCGTGGTGCCGGTGGAGCTGTCCATCCTCGACACCAGCGCGACGGTGATGGACACCGGCACCACCGCCAGCAGGACGTAAACGCCCCACGCCTGCAGTCCGCGCCCGGTTCGCCGCTTGGCTGCGGGGTGATTGGACATCGGGTCGACCTCCCGTGCGGTCCGTGATTCGGTGACCGGCGCACGTCGGCCGGAGCCGCGATGCCTCGCGCGGCTCCGGCCGAGCCGGTCGTGCTGTGCTCCGGGGCGGAACGGCCCGCGGAATCCGCTTCCACCGGGCCGTTCCGGGTTCCCGGAGCGGCCGTTCAGGCGACCTCCTGGTTGCGGCGGGCCTCCGCCACGATCTTGGCCCCCGACATCGTGTTCGGGTCGTCGAAGATCTCGTGCACTCCCGCGACCCCGGACAGCATGGTCGCGAAGTCGATCTTGCGCGGGCGGAGCTTGCCAGGGTCCAGCGTCTGCTGCGCCTTCTCCCAGTACTCCTCCTTGCGCAGCGTGCGGTCGTAGAAGAACCGGACGAACTCCAGCAGGGAGCCCAGGAAGTCCCGGTAGTTCTGCTCGTACCGGCTCAGCAGCTGCTCCTCGGCGCCGGGGTCGCGCAGCACCTCGTCGGCGGTCTCGGCCAGGCCCTTGGCCCCGCGCAGCGCCAGGCCGACCCCGGTCGACAGCAGCGGGTCGATGAACGCCGCGGCGTCGCCGACCGAAGCCCACCCCGGCCCGTGGAACTTCGTGCAGGTGTAGGACCAGTCCTTGATGGTGCGGAAGGCCGCGACCCGGGTCGCGCCCGAGGTCAGCGAGCGGACCTCCTCGGCCTGCGACAGCTCGCTGGCGTACAGCTCCTCCAGCGACATGCCCGACTTCTTGTACTCCTCGATCGGCGTCACGTAGCCGACGCTGGTGGTGCCGTCGTTGAGCGGGATGAACCAGAACCACCCGTTGGGCCGGTTCTCGGTCACGGTGTCCCCGGCGCGCGTGCCGCCGTAGCGCTTGCAGTTCTGGAAGTAGGTCCACACCGCGATGTTGCGCAGGTCGTCGTGGTACTCGATCAGGTCGAAGCGCCGGGCCAGCAGGTGCGACTGCCCGGAGGCGTCCACCACCAACCGGCACCCGACCTCGGTCGGCTCCGCCGCGCCCTTCTGCTGGTAGCGGACGCCGACCGCGCGGTCGCCGTCGAACAGCACCTCCTTGACGGCGGTCTCCTCGAGGACGGTGGCCCCGAGCTCGCGCGCGCGGGTCAGCAGCAGCGCGTCGAAGTCGGCACGGCGGACCTGGTAGGCGTACTCGTAGTCGGCGGCCTCCCGGAAGCGGAAGTCCCAGGTGCCCTGGTTCTTCCCCCAGAGCAGGGTGCCCCCGTACTTCTTGAGGAAACCCATGTCGTCCAACCGCTGCCGCAGCCCCAGCGCCTCCAGCGTCGGCATCGATCCGGTGATCAACGACTCGCCGATGTGGTAGCGCGGGAACTTCTCCTTCTCCAGCACGAGAACCCGGTGGCCGCGCTGCGCCAGCAGCCCCGCCGTCCCCGAGCCCGCGGGACCGCCACCGATCACCACGACGTCGAACTCGTCCCTGCCGTTGGTCATGTGTCCTCCGTTCGATTCCCCGGTGGGGGAAGGATTTCCGGCTCGGTGTCAGTCGGTCTGCCGGACGATGTGGTCGGCCAGCGCGGCCACCGTCGGTGCGTCGAACAGCACGCTGATGTGCAGCTTGACCCCCAGCTCGCTGCGGAACCTGCTGATCAGGCGCATCGCCAGCAGGGACTGCCCGCCCAGGTCGAAGAAGCTGTCGTGGATGCCGACCTGCGGTGCGCCGAGCACGTCGCCGAAGATCTCGCAGAGCCGGGCCTCCAGCGGGTTCCGCGGTGGCTGCCGGTCGCCCTCGGCCTCGGCGACGGGCGCGGGCAGCGCGGCCCGGTCGATCTTGCCGTTCGCGGTCAGGGGGAGCTCGTCGAGCTCGACGAAGGTGGCCGGGACCATGTACCCGGGCAGGTGCTCCTTGGCGTGCGCGCGCAGCTCGGCCGGGGCGAACCCGTGGTCGGGGTTGGGCACCACGAAGGCGATCAGGGTCTTGCCGCCGGTCTCGGAGTCCGCGGCCAGCACCGTGGTGTGCACGACGGCCGGGTGCTGGGCGAGGACGGCCTCCACCTCGGCGAGCTCCACCCGGAACCCGAGGATCTTGACCTGGTCGCCCTCCCGGCCGGCCAGCTCCAGCTGACCGCTCTCGGTGACCCTGGCGAGGTCGCCGGTGCGGTACATGCGG
The DNA here is from genome assembly GCF_027853965.1 of Saccharopolyspora indica. Taxonomy (GTDB): domain Bacteria; phylum Actinomycetota; class Actinomycetes; order Mycobacteriales; family Pseudonocardiaceae; genus Saccharopolyspora; species Saccharopolyspora indica. The sequence goes on from NZ_JAQGLB010000011.1 coordinate 45,063, forward strand.
GTGCCGTCGCCGGCGAACGGGTCGGCCACGAACCGCTCGGCGGTCAGGTCCGGGCGCCCGGAGTAGCCGCGCGAAACCCCGCGCCCGGCCAGGTAGATCTCGCCGGTGACGGTGTGGGGAACCGGGCTGAGCCGGTCGTCGAGCAGGTGGAGCCGGACCTCGTCGAGCGGGCTGCCGACCGGCACCGAGGTCCCCGCCCGGTACGGCGCGCGAGTGGGTGCGTGGGTGGCGAAGACCGTCGTCTCCGTCGACCCGTACATCGCCCGCACCACGAGGTCCGGGCACTTGGACAGCACCCGCTCGACCGCGGTCGGCGCGATGACGTCACCACCGGTGAGGACCTGGCGCACGTCGGTGAAGCAGTCCGGGGCCTCCTCGGCCAGCACCCGGAACAGACCGGCGGTCAGGTGAACGGTCGTGATCCGCTGCTCGCGCAGCAGTTCGGCGACCACGTCGGGCTGGGCGTCCGGTGGTGCCAGCACGACCCGCCCACCGCGCGAGAGCGGCACCCAGTACTCGTAGGTGGAGACGTTGAAGGCGTGCGGGGCGACCACCAGCACGCGCTCGTGGTCCTCGGCGGTCCACGCGCTGTCGTGCACCAGACCGACGGCGTTGCGGTGGCTCACCGCCACGCCCTTGGGATCCCCGGTGGAACCCGACGTGAAGATGATGTAGGCGAGGTCGTCCGGATCGGTGACCGCTTCCGGTGCCGTGTCGGGGAATTCCTCGAACGTCTCGTCCTCGTCCAGCACCAGGACGGTCGACGCCGCGGGCGAACCGCGCTCCCAGGCGGCGGGGTCCACCAGCAGGACCTGGCTGCCGACCTGGTCGACGATCCACTGCTGCCGCTGCAGCGGGTAGCTGTCGTGCAGCGGGACGTAGCAGCCGCCCGCCTTGCCGATCGCCAGCAGCGCCACCACGAGTTCCGGGCTGCGGGACATCAGCACGGCGACCGGGACGTCGGGGCCGACACCGTCGGCGCGCAGCCGGTTCGCCAGCCGGTTGGCCCGCGCGTCGAGTTGGGCGTACGTCAACGTCACGCCACCGGCCGCGACGGCAACCGCGTCCGGTGACCGCTCCAGTTGTCCGGCAAGGCATTCCGGTAAGGACCGCGGCAGCATGGGCGACTCCAATCGAACATCTCCGCACAGTCGGTACCCAGCGTCGCAGCCACCGCTCGGGGCGACGTCTTTCCGCTTGCTCCACCGGATCGGCGCGGCTGTGCTTTGTGGAGGGTCGGAGCGCAGGAACAGAGACGCCGCACCGGAATCACCGGGGTGATCCTTGGGCGGGCGCTGCTGGAGAGGCGGCCGACCGAAAGGACTCAGCATGGCGAACCCCTTCGACGATCCCGACGTCAGCTTCCGGGTGCTCAGGAACGACGTCGGCCAGCACTGCCTGTGGCCGGACTTCGCCGACGTCCCGGGCGGGTGGGAGGCCGTGCACGGCCCGGCCGGCCGGGCGGAGTGCACGGCCTACGTGACCGAGCACTGGACCGATCTGCGCCCGCGCGGCGGTGCTCGCGCCGCAACCCGATGAGCAGGAGGGAACCAATGAGCAGCAACGAATCGGTCTTCCACGGCATGCTGGTGGACCACATCCGGTTCTACGTGGACGACATCCCCGCCCAGCTGGCCACGCTGGTCGACGGCTACGGCCTGCAGGTGTACGCCCGCTCCAACCCGGCGGTGGAGGACCAGCAGGAGCTGTCCGTGGCGGTGGGGCACGGGGACATCCGCCTGCTGCTGACCGAACCGCTGGTCGGCGACCACCCCGGCGCCGCCTACGTCGGCGCGCACGGCGACGGCGTGGCCGACATCGCCTTGCGGGTGCTGGACACCGAGGCCGCCTTCGCCGAGGCGGTGCGCCGCGGCGCGGAGGTCGTCAGCGAGCCGTTCCGGTTCCCCGACGGCATGGTGACCGCCTCGATCCGCGCCTTCGGGGACACCGTGCACACCTTCGTCCAGCGGCCGGTGGAGCAGGACGTGCGGACGCACCGGGGACTGGTCGCGACCGGTGGCCGGCCCTCGTCGAGCGGTCTGGCCGAGGTCGACCACTTCGCGGTGGTGGTGCCGCCGGGCGAGCTGGACGCGCTGGTCGCCTTCTACCGCGACGTGCTGGCGTTCGAGCAGATCTTCAGCGAGGAGATCTCCGTCGGTGCGCAGGCGATGAACACGAAGGTGGTGCAGAGCGGATCCGGTGCGGTCACCTTCACCCTGATCGAACCGATCCCGTCGGAGACGCCCGGCCACGTCGAGGAGTTCCTGGTCCAGCACGGCGGGCCCGGCGTGCAGCACATCGCGTTCAGCACCAGCGACATCGTGCGGACGGTGCGCGAGCTGACGGAGGGCGGGGTGAGCTTCATGGCCACCCCGGACAGCTACTACGACGTGCTGCCGGAGCGGATCGACGTGGCCCGGCACCGCATCGCCGAGCTGCGGAAGCTGGCCGTCCTGGTCGACGAGGACCACGACGGGCAGTTGTTCCAGATCTTCGCGAGCTCGGTGCACCCGAGGAAGACGATCTTCTTCGAGATCATCGAGCGGCTCGGTGCCCGCTCCTTCGGCACCGGGAACATCCGCGCGCTCTACCGGGCGGCCGAGCAGCAGCGCAGCCAGGAGGTGACGGCGACCGTCTGAGCGGCGCTGCGCGTGCTGAGGGCCCGGTCCGAGCGGACCGGGCCCTTCCACCGTCCTGGTTCAGCGACCCAGCGGGCCGCGCAGGTCGCCGAACGACTCCAGGTCGGGCACCGTCCAGCCGTCCAGGTCGTACTCCGCCATGCAGCGCTCCACGAAGGACCGGTAGTCGTCGACGTCGCCGGACGCGAGCTGGTCGTACAGCAGCTCGATGCGGGTGTTCTCGTGGTTCCCGCCGTAGTTGCGCTCGTACAGCTCGTGCCGGCCGCCGAACTCGGTGCCCACCGCGTCCCAGAGCAGCTTCATCACCTTGACCCGCTCCTCCGCGTCCGCGCCGCCGCTGCCCCGCAGGTACTTGTCCAGGTACGGCCGGACTTCCGGGTCGGCGAAGTCGGCGGTGCCGGAGTTGACGTAGATCAGCCCGCTGGCCACGTCCTGCAGCACGATCTCCCGGATCCGCGGGTACCCGACCTGGGCGAACCAGCGGTAGGCCAGGCCGTACTGCGGGTTGGGCAGCACGGCGCCGCCGACCCAGTCCACCGGGTTGCGGGCCGCGGCGTCGGACAGCCCCCAGAACAGGTTCCGCCACGCCAGCACCTCGCCGAGCCGCGACTGGACGCCGCGGAAGTCACCGGCCCCGGTGATGTCCAGCGCCTTGGCCAGCAGGCCCGCGATGAACTCCAGCTTGACCGCCAGCCTGGTGCAGCCGTGGAAGGTGAACCGGGGCAGGAAGCCGGACTGCCCGGTGAACAGCCGAACCTTGTCCACGTCGCCGTAGATGAACACGTTCTCCCACGGCACGAGGACCTTGTCCAGCACCAGGATCGTGTCGTTCTCGTCCAGCCTGGACGACAGCGGGTAGTCGAACGGGCTGCCCGTCACCGCGGCGTTCGCGCTGTAGGACGGGCGGCAGATCAGCTTCATGCCCGGCGCGTCCATCGGGATCGTCGCCACCAGGGCGAACTGCCGCTTCTTGACCGGCAGCCCGTAGTGCGCGATGAAGTTGTAGTGGGACAGCGCCGAACCGGTGGCCACCACCTTCGCGCCGCTGACCACCAGTCCGGCGTCGGTCTCGCGCTCGACGTGGACGAAGACGTCGGCGACCTCGTCCGGCGGGCGGTTGCGGTCCACCGGCGGGTGCACGATCGCGTGGTTCCAGAACAGCACCTTCTCCTGCGATTCCCGGTACCAGCGCCGCGCGTTGTCCGAGAACGGTTCGTAGAACTCGGCGTTGGCCCCCAGGGTGCCGAGGAACGAGGCCTTGTAGTCGGGGCTGCGGCCCATCCAGCCGTAGCTCAGCCGGGACCACGCGGCGATCGCCCGCTGGTCGGCGATCAGGTCGGTCGCGCTGCGGGGCGTGGCGAAGAAGCTGTGCGTGTAGCCGGGCGAGCCGGTGTCGGTGGGGCGGGTGAGCACCTCGCGCTGGCTCGGGTCGTGCAGCGCGTCGTAGAGCCGGGCGGTCATCCGGACCGGGTTGTGGAACGCCGGATGCGTGGTCACGTCCTTGACCCGCTCGCCGTGGAGGTGGATCTCGCGCCCGTCCTGCAGGCTGCGCACGTACTCGTCGCCGGTCATCGGACTGGTCATGGGTTCGGTCCTCCTGTCGACGCCGGCGGCGCGGGGCCGCCGGCCGCGGTCGCTTCCGCCGAGGTGTTCGCGAGCGGACCGGACGGTCCGGTTCAGGCGTTGTTCGGCACCGCCTCGGCGGGTTCGTCCCCGCCCTGGCGCTCGTCGCCGGTCGGACCGATGTGCCGCAGCCCGGAAACCGCGAGCAGTCCCAGCCCGGCGGCCAGGACAGCGGCGATCACCGCGACCACGTGCAGCCCGGAGGTGAACGCCTGCTGCGCGGCGGTGACCAGCTGCCCACCGACCTCGGCGGGCAGCGCGGGGGCCGCCGCCGAAGCCTCGGCCAGGCTCTGCCGCGCGGCGGCGGAGACGTCCGCGGGCAGGTTCCCCGGCACCTCGAGCACGTTCCGGTAGACCGCTGTGCTGAGGCTGCCCAGCAGCGCGATGCCCAGTGCCACGCCGAGTTCGCCACCGGTGGACTGCAGCGAGGACACCGACCCGGCCTTCTCCGGCGGGGCCGCGGACATGACCAGGAAGTTCACCAGCGGGCCGACCGGGCTCGCGCCGACGTAGAGGATCCCCAGGCCGACGACCAGCAGGGCGGACCCACCGACCGGACCGACGCCGAGGAACAGCAGCAGACCGGCGGCGGCCACCGCCATGCCGCCGGCGAGCACGTAGGCGGGGCGCACCCGGCGGGCGATCCGGGGCGCGATGTTGCTGGCGACGATCATGGCCAGCGACGGCGGCACCAACCACAGCCCGGCCTGCACCGGGCTGAGCTGGAGCACCAGCTGGAGGTACTGGGTGACCACCAGGCCGACGCCGGCCATCAGCATGCCGATCAGCAGCCCGGCCAGCAGGGCGGAGCGGATCGCCCGGTCGCCGAACAGCCGCAGGTCCAGCAGCGGCGTGCTGAGCTTGCGCTGCCTGCGCACGAACAGCGCGCCGAACCCGATGCCGGCGATGAGCAGCACGAGGGCGAGCGGGTCGAAGCCGATGCGGGCGAAGTCCTTGAGCGCCTGGATCAGCGGCAGCAGGGTCAGCAGCGACAGCACCACGCTGGGCAGGTCGAGCCGGCCGGCGCCACCGGCCCGGTGCTCCGGCAGCAGCGGGCTGCCCACCAGCAGCAGCGCCATCACCGGCACGGCGATCAGGAACACCGCTCCCCAGTGGAACGCGCCCAGCAGCAGTCCGCCGATCACCGGGCCGATCACGACACCGGTCATGATGGCGCTCGACCAGATCGCGATCGCGGCGCTCATCTGCTTGGGGTCCTTGAACATGTTCGTGATCAGCGCCAGCGTCGAGGGCATGATCGTGGCGCCCGCGATGCCCAGCAGCGCCCGCGCGGCGATCAGCTGCTCGGTGGAGCCGGCGAACGCGGCGAGCAACGAGGCCAGCGCGAACCCGGCGGCGCCGATCAGCAGGATCCGGCGGCGGCCGTACCGGTCGCCGAGCGTGCCCAGGGTGACCAGGAACCCGGCGAGCATGAAGCCGTAGATGTCGGTGATCCACAGCTGCTGGACGCCGGTGGCCCCGAGATCGGCGGCGATGTGCGGCAGCGCGAGGAACATGACGTTGACATCGACCGAGGTCAGAAACGTGGGCAGGACCAGGACGGCGAGTCCCAGCCATTCCCTTCGCCCGGCCCGGGGGGCGACGTCGTCGGTGGCCATGCGCTGGTTCCCTTCACTGCTGCGGACCGTCCACGGGCGGCGTGCTCCGGGCACGGATCGTCCCGGCTCCCAGGATCGTGCGCCGGTCGGGCATCGGCATCTCCCTGTGTGCTCTCCGGGCGGTCGCCGGTCGCAATCCAGGAGGAGACAGCGCGCGGCGCCGGGCACGACGCTGGACCGGCGAAGCGACCCGTGCGGGTCGCGCCGAGCCCAGCGAGGAGGTGTCCGGTGACGGCCGTCGAAGAGGTGCGCAGGGAACCGCTGTCGGCGAACCAGGAGATGCTGTGCCATTTCGACCGGGGTGACGAGAGCAGCGGGGCGTTGGGGTCGCGGCACGTCGTCGTGCTCGGGTGGCGGGTGCGGGGCCCGGTGGACCTGGCGGCGCTGCGCGGTGCCCTGGACGACGTGGTCGCCCGGCACGAAGCTCTGCGCACCACGCTGGTGGCCGACGGTGCCGACCGGTACCAGCGGATCGCCCCGCCGTGCTCGCCCGAGCTGCGGATCGAGGACCTGCCCGCCGACGACTCCCGGCCCCGCGACGTCCGCGCCGACGAGTTCCTGAACGACGTGGAGTCCCGGCGCTTCGACACCGCTTCGCCGCCGCTGCTGTGGGCGGTGCTCGGCCGGTTCGATCCCGAGGACGCGGTGCTGGCGCTGATCACCCACCACGCGGTGAGCGACGGCTGGTCCCAGCAGGTCATCATCCGCGACCTGGCGGCGGCCTACGCGGCGCGGCGCGGCCGACCGCACCCGGAGCTGCCGCCCGCTCGCCAGTACCGCGAGTTCGTCGCTGAGCAGCTCGCCGGGGAGAGCAGCGACCAGGTGGTCGCGGCCCGGGAGTACTGGCGGGAGAAGCTGGCGGGTGCCGAGATCCTCGGCATCCCCGGTGACCGGCCGGTGAGCGCGGACGTGCCCAGCGCCTACGCGGTGCTCCGGTTCAAGATCGACGAGGAGATCACCGCGGCGGTGCTGGAGTTCGCCCGGGAGCAGCGCAGCTCGCCGTTCATGGTGCTGATCGCGGCCTACCAGCTGCTGCTGAGCGAGCTGACCGGGGTGACCGACGTCGTCGCGCCCACGATCACCGCCGGGCGCGGCGACCAGTCCTTCCACCACACCGTCGGACCGCTGTTCAACCTTGTTCCGCTGCGCACCGACCTCGCCGGCTGCGGCAGCTTCCGCGAACTGCTGCGGCGGACCCGGGCGACCTGCCTGGAGGCCTACGCCCACGAGCTGCCGTTCCCGGAGCTCACGGCCGTGGCCCCCACCCTGGAGCGGCCCTACCTGGGCGGCGACCTCGCGGTGTGCTCGCTGGAGGTCTTCCAGTTCCCCATCGGGATGGACCGCGAACCGGTGGCCGAACTGGTGGTCAGCGAGGTGCGCGAGCGCCTGCTGTCGCACCGGGAGACCTCCGACATCCCCAACGGGGTGCTGTGGGCGCTGGACATCGTCCCCTCCGGGGCGATGTACGGCGCGATGCGCTTCGACCGCAACCAGTTCGACGAGACGACCCTGATCGACATGGTCGAGCGATTCCGGCGAACGCTGCGCCGCGTGCTCGGCGATCCGGACGCGGCGCTGTGAGCCGACCGATCCCCAGAGGAGGACCTGCAATGGCCAATCCAGTCGGCGATCGCGCCGTGGTGCTCGGTGGCAGCATCGCCGGTTCGCTCACCGCGCGGGTGCTGTCGGAGTTCTACCGCGAGGTCGTGGTGGTGGAGCGGGACGCCGCGCTCGGCGTGCGCGAACCCCGCCGCGGCACCCCGCACACCGAACACGCCCACGGCCTGCACGCCCGCGGCTACCTGATCCTCGACGAGCTCTTCCCCGGGCTGTTCGACGAGCTGATCGCCGCCGGTGCACCGGTCGGCGACCTGGGGGAGATGCGCTGGTTCTTCAACGGCCGGGAGCTGCGGCCCGCTCGCACCGGGCTGCGGTCGGTGACCGCGCTGCGGCCCGTGCTGGAGGAGCGGGTGCGGGCCAGGGTGGCGGCCGCGTCGAACGTGACCTACCTGGAGCGGACCGACATCCTCGGCCTGGTGCCCGCAGCGGACAACTCCGCGGTGACCGGGGTGCGGGTCCAGGGCCGCGACGGTGACGGGACGCCGCGGCTCCTCGACGCGGACCTGGTGGTCGACGCGACCGGTCGCGGTTCGCGGACCCCGGCGTGGCTGGCCGAGCTCGGCTACCAGCGGCCCGCCGAGGAGCGGATGCGGATCGGGCTGGCCTACACGACCCGGCTGTACCGGAAGCGGCCCGAGATGTTCGACGGAGTGCAGTCGATCAACCCGGTGTCCTCGCCGCAGCACCCGCGCGGAGCGTTCTTCGGGCAGGTGGGCGAGCAGGAGTGCATCCTGTCGCTGACCGGGATGCTCGGCGACCACCCGCCGACCGACCCCGACGGCTTCCTGGAGTTCGCCCGTTCCCTGCCGATCCCGGAGATCTACGCCGCGGTGCGCGACGCCGAACCGCTGACCGATCCGGTCTGCTTCAAGTTCCCGGCGAGCGTGCGCCGCCACTACGAGCGGCTGAGCGACTTCCCCGCCGGGCTGCTCGTGCTCGGTGACGCGGTGTGCAGCTTCAACCCGGTCTACGGGCAGGGCATGAGCGTTGCGGCGCAGGAGGTCATGGCGCTGCGCACCCACCTCGCCCGCGGCAGGCGACCGGAACCGCTGCCGTTCCTGCGGGACGTGGGCCGCATCGTGGACGCGCCGTGGGAGGTCTCGACCAGCGGTGACCTCGAGTTCCCCGAGGTCGAGGGCACGCGCTCGCTGAAGGTGCGGATGGGCAACGCCTACGTCGCGCGGGTGCAGGCGGCGGCGACCCGGGACCCGGCGGTCACCGAGGCGTTCATGCGGGTGGCCGGTCTGATGGACCCGCCGACGGCGTTGATGCGGCCGCGGATGCTGGCGCGCGTGCTGCGCCAGTCCCGCAACGCCGCCGCGGTGCCCGACCGGCCCGTCCGCGCGGCCGCCTGACGTTCGCGGGATCCGGCGTCGCCGGCAGTGCTGATCGCTGCCGACGGCGCCGGATCCCGCGTTGGCGCGGGCCTGGAGCGCTCAGGAGAGCGCACGCCAGGTCTGCCGCAGGCCGGTGGCGAGGTCGGTGGCCGGGCGCCAGCCCAGGGTCTCGGACGCGAGCGAGATGTCCACCCACAGCTGGGCGCGGTCGAAACCGCGGCCGGGTGACCGCTCGATCCGCGGCTCGCGGCCGGTCACCGCGACCACCTCCGCGAGCAGCCGGTCGAGCGAAACCGGGACGCCCGAGCCGATGTTGAGCACGTCGGGGACCTCCGGGCAGCGGTGGATGCGCAGCATCGCGGCCACCACGTCGGCGACGTGGACGAAGTCCCGGACGATCGAGCCGTCGCCGATCACCCGGAGCGCGCGCCCGCGGGCGGCCGCGGTCAGCCAGTGCGCGATCACGCCGTGCCCGGGGTCGGTCCGGTGCCCCGGTCCGTACAGGCTGGCCAACCGCACGATCACCGGGCGGACCGCGTCGGCGTGCGCGAGCAGCAGCCGCTCCATCCGGAGCTTGCCCGCCCCGTACTCCGATTCCGGTGCCAGCGGGGAGTTCTCGCGGTACGGCGGGTCGGTCGCGGTGGCGTAGTTGGTGCTGGAGCTGGTGAAGACCACCGTCGGCCGGTCCGGGCGGGAGCGCAGCTGCGCCAGGAACGCCGCGAAAGCCCGTTCGTCCTCGACGACCCGCTCGGGCGCGGCAGCGGCGACTCCGGGATTGACGCCGGTCGCCACGTAGAAGTACACCGGCGCGGCGCGCGCCATCGGGTCCATCGATCCGTCGTGGAGCACCGGGTGCTGCCTGGTGTAGCGCAGCACGGGAATTCCGGCGCCGGTCAGCGCCCGAACCAGGTGGCTGCCGAGGAAACCGCTCGCTCCGATGACGGCCGCGGGTGCCGTGTCCAGGTCGTTCACGCCATCGAGGATCCGTTGCGGAGCTGCGCCGTCCAACTCCGTTCGTGCTGTCAACGCCGAGGACTTCCGCCTCCGGCAGGGCAGCTTTTGAGAGGACAGCGGCCTGCCGTGCTCGGCACAGTGGGTTGCTCAGGATGCGAGAAGGCGCTCCGGAGGGAGCTGATCGACGTGAATCTCCAAGACGGGCAGCAGATCTCGGCATGCCGGTTGTGCGGTGGGCACGTGCGCCAGGTGCTCGACTTCGGCAGGCAACCGGTGTCGAACGCGTTCATCAGACCCGAGGACCTGGAGCGCGAGACGTACTTCGAGCTCACCGTGGGTCTCTGCGAGAACTGCAGCATGGTGCAGCAGCTCAACGAGGTCGCCCGGGACCGCATGTTCCACCACGACTACCCGTACCGGTCGTCGCTGTCGTCGTTGATGAGCAAGCACTTCGCGCAGGTCGCCCAGCAGCTGGTGGAGACCGAGCTGCTGGACTCGGACTCGTTCGTGGTCGAGATCGGCAGCAACGACGGGATCCTGCTCAGCGCGGTGAGCGAGGAGGGGATCCGCCACCTGGGGGTCGATCCGTCCAGGGGTGCTGCCAACGTCGCCGCCGAGCGCGGCGTGCGGGTCATGGTCGACTTCTTCGAGGAGAACACCGCCCGGCGCATCCGTGCCGAGCACGGGCCCGCCGACGTGATCTTCTCGGCCAACACCACCAGCCACATCGCCTACTTGGACTCCGTGCTCCGCGGGGTCGAGCTGCTGCTGGCCCCCGGCGGGGTGTTCGTGGTGGAGGACCGCTACCTCGCCGACATCATCGCGAACAACTACTTCGACCAGATCTACGACGAGCACTTCTACCTGTTCTCGGTGCGCTCGGTGGCGGCGCTGGCGGCCAGGTCCGGGCTGGAGCTGGTCGACGCCGAGCGGTTGCCCGTGCACGGCGGCTCCATCCGGTACACCATCGCGCGTCCCGGCACCCGCCCCGTCCGCAACGCGGTGCCCGAGCTGATCGAGGAGGAGCGCGCTGCGGGCCTGGCGGACGCGGCGACCTTCCGCGGTTTCGCGACCAACATCGACCGCGTCGGCAACGACCTGGTGACGCTGCTGCGCGAGCTGCGCGCCGAGGGCAAGAGCGTGCTCGGCTACGGCGCGACGTCGAAGAGCGCCACGGTCACCAACTACTTCGACATCGGACCGGAACTGGTGCCCTACGTCTGCGACACCACGCCCGAGAAGCACGGGCGGGTCTCGCCGGGTTCGCACATCCCGGTCCGGCCGGCCGAGGCGTTCCAGCCCTACCCGGACTACGCGCTGCTGTTCGCCTGGAACCACGCCGAGGAGATCATGGCCAAGGAGCGGGGATTCCGGGAGAGCGGTGGGCGCTGGATCCTCTACGTCCCCGACGTGCACATCGCCTGAGCCGGATCCGGCAACCCGATGTTCCCGACCCCGACCGAGGGAGAGCAAGGAAGATGCACGACCAGGACCTCGCCGACGAGAGCCACCGCGGCGTCCACGACCTGACGCTGCGCGGGGTCTCCTACGACACCGGGTCGAACTTCAACACCGGCCAGGGGGAGCTGTCCCGCGTGGTGTGGAGCAACGCCCGGATGCGGGAGGAGATCGCCGCCATCGACCGGCAGTTGCACTGCAACTCGGTCACCGTCTACGGCAGCGAGATCGACCGGCTCACCGAGACCGCTGAAGCCGCGGCCGAACGCGGCCTGCACATCTGGTTGCAACCGAGGTTGATGGACGTCGGGCAGGACGAGGTGCTCGACCACCTGGCCGAGGCTGCCGAGCTCGCGGAGCGGCTGCGCACCGACGGTGCCGCGGTGACCTTCAGCGTCGGTTGCGTGCACCTGGTGTCCACCCCGGGGCTGCTCGACGGCGACACCTACCACGAGCGGATGGCCAACATCCACGCCGGAGCCGACCACAACTTCCTCCGGCCGACGGCGACCGCGGACCTGGCGCGGGGGGCCGAGCGGCTCAACGAGTTCCTGGGCCGCGCCGTCGAGGTCACCAGGGGCCGGTTCGGCGGTCCGGTGAGCTACGCCGCCGCACCGTTCGAGGACGTCGACTGGCGCCCCTTCGACCTGGTGGGGCTGACGTACTACTTCTCCTACCACCCGACGCGGGCCGGCTACGCCGCCGAACTCGGCAAGTACCGGGAGTGGGGCAAGCCGGTCGTCATCTCCGAGTACGGCACCACGACCTACCGCGGCGCGGCCGAGCGGGCGCTGCTCGCCTTCGACATCGTGGACCGCACCCAGGAGGTGCCGACGGTCTACGACGGGGTGGTCCGCAACGAGCAGGCGCAGGCGAACTTCCACGTGCGGATGCTGACCATGTTCGCCGAACTGGGGATGCACGGCGCCACCGTCTGCGAGTTCATCCACCCGACGCACCCGCACAGCACCGATCCCCGCTACGACCTGGACGCGGCGAGCATGGCGATCACCAAGACCATCCGGGACGACTACGGCGACCACGGTTCGCCGTACCGCTGGGAACCGAAGAAGTCGTTCCAGGCGATCGCCGAGCACTTCGCGACCGCGGCGAAGGAGGAGTGAGCATGGACCGGCTCTCCTCGCTCACCGGCCTGCGCGCCCTGGCCGCGTTCGCCGTCTTCGCCGGGCACGGCGTGAGCCTCGCGCTGTTCGCCGACCAGTCCGTCCAGCAGGGCTACGGCTTCGTCGCCAGCAACCTGGGCATCTGGGGCGTCACCTGCTTCTTCGTGCTCAGCGGTTTCGTGCTGACGTGGTCCAGCTCCGCTGGCGACCGCGCACCGGACTTCCTGCGCAGGCGCTTGGTGAAGGTGTTCCCGAACCACGTCGTGGTGTTCGCCGCTGCGGTGGTGATCCTGCTGGTGTCGGGCGCGGCGATCGACCCGGGCGCGGCGGTGGCGACGCTCTTCCTGGTGCAGGCCTGGTCGCCGGACAGCGCGGTGCTGCTGAACTCGATCAACGGCGTCACCTGGTCGCTGTCCGCGGAGCTGCTGTTCTACGTGCTGTTCCCGGTGCTGATCCGGCCGGTCCGCCGAATCCCGGTGCAGCGGCTGTGGTTCGCCTTCGCCGTCGTCGCGGTGCTGGCGATGTCGCTGCCCTACCTCGCCCGGATCGCGCTGCCGGACCAGCCGATGTCCATCTTCTCGGAGACCACGCCGTGGCCGCGGCAGTGGGCGGTGGAGTTCTTCCCACCGGGACGTCTGCTGGAGTTCGTCGCGGGCATGCTGCTGGCCCGCATCGTCCGCGACGGTCGTTGGATCGGGTTGCCGGTGTGGCCGGTGGTCGCGTGCTTGGCGGTGCTGTACGCGGCAACGCTGAACATCTCGATGGTCGACGGCTACCACTCGATCTCGCTGGTCCCGTTCGGACTGATCATCGCCGGTCTGGCCGCGGCCGACACCGCGGGGCGCCGCGGCTGGCTGGGCGGGCGCGCGATGGTGTGGCTGGGCGGCGTCTCCTACGCGTTCTTCGTGGTGCACCTGCTCGCCCTGCGCTCGGTGCACGCCCTGCTCCAGGGGGAGTGGGGGATCTCCGGTGCCTACACGCGCACCACGTTCGGCCCGGTCGGCGGGATCGTCTTCCTGCTGGTGGGGTTGCTGGTGTGCATCCTGCTGGCCTGGGCGCTGACGGTCTTCGTGGAGCGCCCGGCGATGCGCCGGTGGGCCCGTTCGCGGAAGCGGGTGCCCGGTGCGCAAGACCGGCGGCCGCAACGGGTCTGACCCGGCCGGAGAGCCGAACAGCGCCGCCACGTCCTCCGGGATCTGGCGGCGCTGTCGCGTGGCGGCCTACGGCCGCTTCCGGGCGATGGTCAGACCGTCGGAGATCGGCAGCATCACCACCTCCAGCCGGGGATCCGCGGCCACCTGGCCGTTCAGCTCGCACATCGAACGCGCCGCCATCCGCTGCAACTCCTCCGGTGGCTCCTCCGGCGCGAGGACGTTGCCGTGCAGCAGGACGTTGTCCAGCAGCAGCAGCCCACCTCGGCGGAGCCGCGGAACCGCCAGCTCGACGTACCGCGGGTAGCTGAGCTTGTCGGCGTCGACGAACACGATGTCCACCGAGTCCTCGGGCAGTTCCGCGAGGGTGCTCTCGGCGGCGCCGAGCCGGAACTCGATGCGGTCGGCGACGCCGGCCTCGTCCCAGCTCGCCCGGGCGGTCGCCAGCCAGCGGCGGGTGATGTCGCAGGTGATCACGGTGCCGCCCGCGGGCATGCCGAGGGCGAAGGACAGCGCGGACAGCCCGGTGAAGGTGCCGATGTCCACCACGAGTTCGGCGCGCACCAGGCCGGCCAGCACGGTCAGCAGCCCCGCTTGTTCCAGCGGCACCTGCATCTCGGCGAAATCGGGGTGCTCCGCGGTGCGGGCGACGAGCCCGGCGATCGCCGGGTGCGGCGGGGAACAGCCGGTGCGCAGGTAGTCGTGCAGTTCGGGGCTCTGCACGACGTGCCGGTGGATGACCGGTCCGGTGCTGGACATGACGCCTCCCAAGGTGCGGGTCCCTGATCGTTTCGGCCGCGACACCGCGCAGGTCGTCCCGCGACCACTCCGATGGTGCGCTCCCAGCGGTGGCGCAACGCCTTTCGAATTGCCCTGTGCCGGTGGCGGATCGCGCGCGGAAGGGCAATGCGGAAGGTGCCGCGGCAGGCGGGGCGACGGGAGCATCCGTGTGACAGGGATTGTTCTGAGGCATCGTCATTGGAGTCCGGCATGCGAGTCCTGTTCGTCATCTCACCGTCGTTCGCGCATCTCTACCCGATCGTCCCGCTGGTCCGGGCGATGGAGGGCGCGGGACACGAGGTCGTGGTCGGTGCGCACAGCTGCTTCGCGGAATCCATCGCCGGCAACGGGTTGTCCGCGGTGTCGTTCGGCGCGCCGGGAGCGCACGAAGCGCGGCTGGCCGATGACGCCGTGCACCCCAAGCACCCTGACGTCGTCAACCACTACGCCGACGTGCTCGGGCTCGGCCCGGCCGACGCCGAGCACTGGTACGCCCTCTACCAGTACCTGCTGCAGCCGATCACCGACTACCTGCGCATGGACCGCCCCGAACTGGGCGATCTGGTGGAGTTCGCCCGGTCCTGGAAGCCGGACCTGGTGCTCTGGGACCCGACGATCCCGGCCGGAGCCATCGCGGCCCGGGTCAGCGGTGCCGCGCACGCCAGGATGCTGCTGGGCCTGGACTACTTCGCGTGGAGCCTGGACAAGCTGGCCGAGCGCGGCGACGCGCTGCGCGCGGCCGGGCTGTCGGCCAACCCGATCGCGGACCTCACCCGCCCGGTCGCCGACCACTACGGGGTGCGGCTCGACGACGAGCTCATGTACGGCCAGTGGACGGTGGACCCGTTCCCGGCGGGCCTGCAACTGCCGAGCGGCGTCGAGCGCGTCCGGTGCCAGGCGGTGCCGTTCTCCGGCGGCGGCGTCATGCCGGAGTGGCTCCAGGAGCAGCCGGACAAGCCGCGCGTCGCGTTCTCGCTGGGCGAGTCGACCCGCCGGTTCATCCCGGGCGACTGGGACCGGACCCCGAAGCTGCTGGAAGCGGTGGCCGGGCTGGACGTCGAGGTGGTGGCCACCCTGAACGCCGCGCAGCTCACCGATGTGGCCGCGCTGCCGGGCAACGTGCGCGCCGTCGACTGGGTCCCGCTCACCCAGCTCATGCCGACCTGCTCGGGGATCATCCACCACGGCGGGATCGGCACCTTCACCGCGGCGATGGCCACCGCGGTGCCGCAGCTGGTGTGCGACACCGACGAGTCGGTGCTGATGCGGGTCGCCGACGGCAACGGTGACCTGGGCACCTACCAGCCCGGCAGCGAGTACGGGGTGCGCGAGCGCGACGACCTCGGCGAGGAGGCCATCCCGTGGGTGCTCCCGGCGAAGAAGCTGGAAGCCACCCCCTGCTCGAACTTCATCGCGCAGCGCGAGGCGGGCATCCGGCTCGACCACCGCGCGGGCACGGTCGCGCAGCTGCGCGAGCAGATCGGGGCGGTCGTCGAGGACCCGAAGTTCCGGGCGGGCGCCGAAGCCCTGCACCGCGAATGGCAGGACACGCCCAGCCCGGCGGAGATCGTGCCGCTGCTGGAGAAGCTGACCAACGAGCGGCGGGGCTGATCATGCGATCGTTCCAGGTGAACATCACCGAGGCCGACGTGGCGGACCTCCGGCGCCGGATCGCCGCCACCCGGTGGCCCGACGAGGTGCCCGGCGCCGGTTGGGCCAGGGGAGTGCCCGGCGACTACCTGCGGGACCTCGCCGAGTACTGGCGCACCGGCTTCGACTGGCGCGCGGTCGAGGCGCGGCTGAACCTCTACCCCCAGTTCCGCACCGAGATCGACGGTGCCACCGTGCACTTCCTGCACGTGCGCTCGCCGGAACCGGATGCCACGCCGCTGCTGCTCACGCACGGCTGGCCCGGTTCGTTCGTCGAGTTCCTCGACGTGATGGGGCCGCTGGCGGATCCGCGGGCGCACGGCGGCGACCCGGCCGACGCGTTCCACCTGGTGGTCCCGTCGATCCCCGGCCACGGCTTCTCCACCCCGCTGCCCGAGCCGGGGTGGGGCACCCACCGGACCTCGCTGGCGTGGGCCGAGCTGATGCGGCGCCTGGGCTACCGGGACTACCTGGTGCAGGGCGGTGACGTGGGAGCGGTGGTCGCGCTGCAGCTGGGCCGCAACGACCCCGAGCACGTCCGCGGGGTGCACGTGAACATGTTGCTGACGGTGCCCTCCGGGGACCCGGCCGAGCTCGACGGGCTGGACGAGCTCGACCAGCAGCGGCTGGCCGCGCTGGCCCGGTTCGACACCGAGCTCTCCGGATACCTGAAGATCCACTCCACCCGGCCGCAGACCCCGGCGTACGCGCTCAACGACTCACCGGTCGGCCAGCTGGCCTGGGTGGTGGAGAAGTTCCGCGAGTGGAGCGACTCGGAAGCGGTGCCGGAAGAGGCCATCGACCGGGATCGCATGCTGACCATCGCCAGCCTGTACTGGTTCACCGGCAGCCTGGGTTCCTCGACGCAGTTCTACTACGACGACGCCGATCAGCTCCCCCGGACCAGCGACGGTGCGCAGCCGGCGCCGAAGCCGATCGTCGCACCGGTCGCGGTCGCCGTGTTCCCGAAGGACATCATCCTGCCGATCCGGCGGCTGGCGCACCGGGACCTCCCGACGATCTCCCGGTGGACCGAGTTCGACCGGGGCGGGCACTTCGCCGCCCTGGAGCAACCGGACCTGCTGGTGGGCGACATCCGCGACTTCGCCCGTTCGCTGCGGGACGCGCTGGTGCCGAACCGGTAGTGCGCAGTTTTGAAGACGTCCGGCCGCGGCGCCGCGGTCAGGATTGGCAAATGTGGACGGAGCGGTTCCGCGCCGGACCGTCCCGCGCGGACGCCTCGCCGAGGTGTCCGTTGTGGACACTTGAGATCACGATCCGTGGAGGGGACGCCGTATGGTTTCGCTGGAACCGGTCCTGCTCGACCACACGCGGTACTGGAACCGCAGGGCGGAAACCATGTCGCGGTCCGAGCTGGCCGAGTGGCAGTGGCACAAGCTCAAGCGGGCGCTGGACCACGCCAGGCGCGGATCGTCGTTCTGGGCCGAGCGGATTCCCGCCGACGTCGAGTCGATGGCGGACTTCACCGAGCGCGTTCCGCTGCTGCACAAGAAGGACCTGCTGGCCGCCCAGCAGGAGGCCCCGCCGTTCGGCAGCTGGCCCGCGCTGGCCCCGGAACTCGGATCCCGGTACCACCAGACCAGCGGCACCAGCGGGAACCCGCCGGTGCGCACGTTCGACACCGCGGCCGACTGGGCGTGGTCGGTGGACATCTTCTGCACCGCGCTGCACGCCAACGGCGTCCGCCCGGGCCACCGCGGCATGGTCTGCTTCGGCTACGGCCTGTTCATGGGCTTCTGGGGGATGCACTACGCGCTGGAGCGGATGGGGTGCATGAGCGTCCCTTCCGGAGGGCTGGACTCGCGGGCCAGGGTCCAACTGCTCGTGGACCAGCAGATCGAGGTGATCGGCTGCACGCCCAGCTACGCGCTCCGGCTGCTCGAAACCGCCCGCGAGATGGGGATCGACCTGGCGCGCGACGGCAACGTCCAGGTCATCCTCGCCGGGGCGGAGCCGCGACCGGACTCCACCACCGACGCCATCGCCGCGGGCTTCGGCGCGCGGGTGTTCAACGCGGCGGGCACCACGGAGCTCGGTGCGGTGTTCATGTTCGAGTGCCCGTCGCGGCGCAACGCGTGCCACGTCGTCGAGTCGCACATCGTGGAGGAGGTGCTGCACCCGGACACGCTGCGCCCCGTCGGCTACGGCGAGGTCGGGGTGCGGGTGGCCAGCAGCCTCGGCCGCTCCGGGATGCCGCTGTTCCGGCACTGGACGGAGGACCTGGTGATCCGGCGGCCGTGGCACGCGTGCGAGTGCGGGCGCACCTGGGACTTCTACGACGGCGGCATCCTCGGCCGCACCGACGACATGAAGAAGATCCGCGGCATCTCGGTGACGCCGGTGATGTTCGAGGACGTCATCCGCCGGTTCTCCGACGAGGTCAGCGAGTACCAGACGGTCCTGCGCAAGGACCGCGGACTGGACACCGTGGTGCTGCGGGTCGAACCCACCACCGCGATGCGCCCGGACCTGGGGCAGCGCATCAGCGGGCAGGTCAAGAGCGAGATCGGCATCCGGCCGGAGGTGGAGCTGGCCGAACCGAGCAGCCTGCCCCGATCGGACTGGAAGACGGCGAGGTTCCTCGATGAACGGTGAATTGGCTCCCAGCCAGCTGCGGCGGCTGCACGAGCACTACGACGGTCTGCGCGAACTGGCCGCGAGCTGCGATGTGCCCGCGGTGCGGGCCGCGGTCGGCGTCGCGGTCGCAGAGCTGCGCGTCGCCCTCGACGGCCAGACGCTGGACCTGGACTTCTACGAAACGGGAACCGCGGACGCCCGAGCGGCGAGCGCGGCGGTGTGAAGCGGGCTTCGGCGCCCGCCGAAGCCCCACCGCAGCCGGCTCCGCCGCATTCCGAAACGAGCTTGACATCTGGAAGGACCGCAATGGTTGTGCAGGACAAGGTGGCCGGGGAAGCCACCGGACCGGTTGCCGGGGGATCCCGGAAGATCCCGAAACTGGAAGGGGTGCGCGGCCTGTGCGCCGGGGTGGTGCTGCTCTACCACACGGCGTTCTTCGCCGGCGTGCTGGCGCTGCCGGGAAGTCCGGGCACACCGGTGTTCGGCTTCCTGTTCACCGGCCTGGAGGTCTTCCTCCCGCCGTTCTTCGTGCTGTCCGGCTACCTGCTGTACCGGTCGTTCGCGAAGTCGGTGATCACGGGTGCGCCGCGTCCGGCGATCGGGTCGTTCCTGGCCCGCCGCTCGGTGCGGATCCTGCCCGCGTTCTGGGTCCTGACCGCTTTCTGCCTGCTGGTCCTGAACTTCAACAGCATCGACGGCGTCTGGTACGTCCTGCGACCGCTGCTGCTGCTGCACTCCTTCCAGATGTCCACCTGGCCCGCCGGGATGGAAGCGACCTGGACGGTCACCACCGAGATGACCTTCTACCTGCTGCTGCCGGTGTTCGCCTGGTTCATCCAGCTGTTCGCCGCGCGGGCGCCCGAACCCGCCCAGCGGGCGCAGCGGATGCTGCTGCCCATCCTGCTCATCGGTGCGGTCGGCCTGATCTGGCAGGCCTACATCAGCGCCCCGTCGGCGGTGTCCATCCCGGACCCGGCGTTCTGGCCGCCGCGCTACTTCGGCACCTGCGCGATCGGCATGGCGCTGGCGGTGCTGTCGGTGCAGGCCGAGGTGCACGGTCCCGGCGGGCTGTTCCGCCTGGTCCAGCGCCACCCCAACAAGTTCTGGCTCGGCGCGCTGGTGGCGTACCTGGTGAACCTGCCGAAGCCGTTCGGCACCCCCGGCGCGGGCGACTGGGCGGCGATGCTGCAGATGATGGTCGACCACGTGCTGATCCTGGTGTTCTCCACGCTGCTGCTGCTCCCGCTGCTGGTGCCGGACGTCCGGTCGCGGCTGATGGACGCGGTGCTGGCCAACCGGCCGATCCGCTACCTCGGGCGCATCTCCTACGGCGTGTACCTCTGGCACATGGCGGTGCTCCTGCTGGTGGTCGGCCTGGGCGACGTGTTCGGCGGGCAGGGCCCGGCCAGCCCGACGTCCTACGGCGGCGCGGGCGCCGACCTGGGGTTCTGGCCGCTCCTGCTGCTCGTGCTGTCCTGCACGGTGGCGATCGCGACGGTCAGCCACTTCCTGCTCGAACAGCCGCTGGCGCGGCTGGTGAACCGGAAGACGAGGTGAACCGGGATGCGCAGGATCGTCGCGATCAACGGTTCGGAACGAGCCGAGGGCAACACGCTGGGGGTGCTGGAGCACGCGGCCACGACCCTGGCCACGAGATCGGTCGAACTGGAGATCGTCCGGCTCGCCGAGCTGCGCATGGGCCCGTGCGGGCCGTGCGGGGACTGCAACTCCCGGACCGTGGCGTGCGAGGTGGACGACGACATCGCCGACGTGGTCCGCCGGATGACCGCGGCCGACGGGATCATCTACGCCGCACCGGTGCACGGCTTCGGCACCTCCGCGCTGATGCAGGCGTTCATCGAGCGCTCCGGGGTCGGCTACCTGCGGTTCGACCGCCCGCTGACCAACAAGGTCGCCGGGGTGATCGTCACCGGTCGGCGCTACGCCCACACCGAGGTCCACAGCCACCTGGTCACCAACGTCATGCTCAACCGCATGGTGCTGGTGGGCAGCGGTTTCCCGGCGATCGTCTACGGCAACCAGCCCGGTGACGCCGAGCACGACGACGAAGGCCTGCAGATGGTGGACCGGATGCTGCACCGGATGGTGGACATGATCGAGGTGCTGCACGAGCACCGCGAGCTCACCGGCAGGGACGGACTCGACACCGATCTGGCCAACGAGCGCGACGACCGCTGGTTCGCGGCGCGCAGCTCGCCCATCGGCTGACCCGACGTTTCAGGAGGAGCGGATGCTGCCGAGCGAGAGCACCGCGCAGGAGTTCCTGCGCGGCTACCGGGACGGGCTTCTGTCCGAAGAGGACTTCGACGCGTGGTACCGCCACCGGCTGGCCGAGGTCCTGCGGCACGTCACCGGGAAATCGGACTTCTACCGCGAGCACTTCGCCGGGGTGGCACTGGAATCGGTGACTCCCGATGACCTCTCGGCACTGCCGTTCACCACCAAGGAGCACCTGCGCGAGGCGATGTTCTCGGTGCTGAGCGGGACCATCGACGAGGCCGCGGTCTACTACGAGACGACCGGGACGACGGGTGCGGCCACGCCCTGCCCGCGCAGCGCGAACGAGATCGCGTTGAGCAACCTGCACGTGGCGGACTCCTGGCGGTCGGTCTTCGCGGCCCGCTTCGGCGACCGGATGCCGGTGATCGCGCTGATGGGGCCCTCGGAGCTCTACGCGTTCGGCGACACCTTCGGCGAGGTCGCCCAGCAGTTGGGCGCCTGCCACGTCAAGCTGTGGCCGGAGTCGAACCGGGTCGGTTTCGAACGGGCGTTGCGGCTGCTCGAGCAGCTCCGCGTCGAGGTCGTGGTCTGCGCACCGGCGTTGTGCCTCAGCCTGGCCAAAGCCGCCCAGCACTACGGATACGACCTGCGCGAGGACTTCGACATCGAGCTTTTCCTGGTGCTGGGGGAGATCTGCACGCCGGAGTTCTCCGAGAACGTGGCGTCGCTGTGGGGCGCACCGGCGCTGCCGACGCTGTACGGATCGCAGGAGGCGCTGGCGATCGGCACCGGGTGCGCGCACCGCCGCCTGCACCTGTCCGATCCCAACTACCTGGTCGAGATCCTGGAACCGGGCACCGACCGGGTGCTGGGCCGCACCGGCACCGGCGAGCTGTGCCTGACCATGCTCATCGACGGCATCAAACCGCTGATCCGGTACCGCACCGGCGATCTGGTGCGGGTCGGCGACCGGTGCGACTGCGGCCGGGCGGGTTCGGTGGTCGAGGTCCTCGGCCGGGTCGCCGACGGCGTCGAGCTGGGTGGCAGGCGGCTGCAACCGGCCGAGATCGAGACGGCGGTGCTCGGCGGGTTGCGCGGTTGCCTGGGCTACCAGGTGGTCCTCGACCGGGCCGCTGACGGCGGCGACGAGGTGACCGTCCGGCTGGACCTGCTGCCCGAGGTCAGCGGCGACACCGGTGCGGTGGCGGCGGGCGTGCTGGCCAGGTTGCGGGAGCTGGCCGACGTGCGGGCCGAGGTCTCGGTGCAGTCGGCGCTGGACCCGGTGACCCACACCGGGGCCTACGTCAGCTGGAAGGCGGCGCGGATCCTGGACAACCGGACGGCCCCGGACAGCGCGACCCTCGTGGCCAGGCAGGTCGCGTCCCGCTATGCGATCACCGGGGAGCGGCGCTGATGAACCTGCTGGAGAAGGTGCGGGTGCGCACCGAATCCCGCGTGATCGAGGCCCCGGCGGATCCGCTGTCCGCCTACTGCGCGCTGGCGGCCAGGTTCGGCCGGGAACAGGTCTACCTGCTGGAATCGGCGGCCGGGCCGCAGCGCGACGTCCGGCACGAGTTCATCGGCTTCGGTGAGCTGCTCACCGTGTCGGTGACCCGGTCGCTGGTGCGGGTGACCGGGATTCCGGTGCTGCGCGACGGCGTGCGGGAGCGGATGGCGCCGCTGCTCGTCCGCGGCGCGGACGGGTGGCGGTTGCGGGAACCGCGCGACCTGTGGCCGGTGCTGCGCGTGGTGCAGGGCATGTTCGACACCGGGGAAGCACCGCACAGCCCCGGTTTCGGCTTCCTCGCGCACCTCGGGTACGACGCCGCGCGCTACATCGAGGATCTGCCGTACCTCATCGACCAGGAACCGGAACTGCCGGACGTGCACCTCGCGCTGCACCAGGGCTGCGTGGTGACCGACCTGGACCGGCGCACCAGCCGGGTGCTGGTGCACTCCGGGGACGGCTGGCCGGAGCTGGACGCGGACGGGATCGCCGAACTGGTGGCCCAGGCCCGCACCGGGCCCGCGAACACCACGGCCATCGCGGCCGAATCCGTGCACGACGACACCACCCGCGAGTCCTACCTGTCCGATGTGGAGCGCTGCCACGAGCACATCGCCGCGGGGGACATCTACCAGGTGCAGCTCGGGCACGAGATCGCGGTGACGAGCTCGCTCGACCCGTCGGAGGTCTACCGCCGCCTCCGGCACCGCAACGCCTCGCCCTACATGTACCTGACCCACCTCGCCGGGCACACCGTCGTGGGCGCCAGCCCGGAGCTGTTCGTCCAGGTGGAGGACGGCACGGTCACGATGCGGCCGATCGCGGGCACCGTGCCCCGGCACGGGGTCGCCGACGAGGTCGCCGCCCGCCGCCTCCGCGCCGACGCCAAGGAACTGGCCGAGCACACCATGCTGGTGGACCTGTGCCGCAACGACATCGGGCGGATCTGCCTGCCGAACAGCCTCGACGTGCCCAGCGAGCTGGTCGTCGAGCGCTTCTCCCACGTGCAGCACCTGGTTTCGACGGTCGTCGGACGAGCCGCCGAGGACACCGACGTCTTCGACATCATCGCCGCGCTGTTCCCCGCGGGCACCGTGACCGGCGCCCCCAAGATCCGCGCCATGGAGATCATCGAGGAGCTGGAGAGCAGCCGGCGCGGCTTGTACGCGGGCGCGGTCGGGCTGATCGGCTGCGACGGCTACGCCAACCTCGCGCTGTGCATCCGCACCCTGATCCACTCCGGCGACGTCTACCGCACCCGCGCATCGGCCGGCGTGGTGGCCGACTCCGACGCGGGCCGGGAGTGGGTGGAGACGCTGGCCAAGTCCAGCGCCGCCTACTGGGCGGTGACCGGGCAGGAGCTGCTCTAGCCGGGTGCGGGCACTGAGCACTTTGGAAGATGTGGCCACCCGGGCCGTGCACCGAAACTGAACCGTGGCGAGGGCGGCGCTGTCCGCATCGCCCGAGCCGAACCAACTGGAGGTCCCGATGCGGCCGTTCCGAATCGAGATCCCGCAGGCCGACCTCGACGACCTGCACCGCCGGATCGCGGCGACCAGGTGGCCGAGCGAGGTCGCCGACGTCGGCTGGGACCGCGGCGTGCCGGTCGGCTACCTGCGGGAACTGGCCGAGCACTGGCGCACCGACTACGACTGGCGGGCAGCGGAGGCCCAGCTCAACGCCCATCCGCAGTTCATCACCGAGATCGACGGCGCCGACGTGCACTTCCTGCACGTGCGCTCGCCGGAGCCGGGCGCCACCCCGCTGCTGCTCACGCACGGCTGGCCGGGTTCGGTCGCCGAGTTCCTCCCGGTGATCGGCCCGCTGACCGACCCGGCCGCGCACGGCGGTGACCCCGCGGACGCCTTCCACCTGGTGATCCCCTCGATTCCGGGCTACGGGTTCTCCGGGCCGGTCACCGAGCGCGGCTGGGACGTGGTCCGGGTCGCGCACGCGTGGGGCGAGCTGATGCGGCGGCTCGGGTACGAGCGCTACTACGCCCAAGGCGGCGACTGGGGGACGGCGATCTCCCTGCAGCTGGGCCGGGCGTTCCCGCGGAACGTGCTCGGCGTCCACGTGAACATGCTCGTCACCTTCCCGTCCGACGACCCCGAGGTGCTGGCCGGGCTGGACGAGCGGGACCAGGAACGGCTGGCCCGGATGGTGTGGTTCCACCAGGAGTGCACCGGGTGGCAGCGCATCCAGTCCACCCGGCCGCAGACCCTGTGCTACGGCCTCACCGACTCCCCGGTCGGCCAGCTGGCGTGGGCCGTGGAGAAGTTCAAGGAGTGGAGCAGCGGGAAGGTCCCGGAGGACGCGCTGGACCGCGATCACCTGCTGACCAACGTCACGATCTACTGGCTGACCGCCACCGCGGGCTCCGCCGCGCAGCTCTACTACGAATCCTCCCGGACCGAGGAGGACAACATCCGAACCTGGGGCGGGCCGTGGGACCTGGCGATGCCGGTCGGCGTGGCGGTGTTCCCGCACGACGCGACCCCGCCGGTCCGCCGCTTCGCCGAGCCGATGATCCCGACGCTGTCGCACTGGACGGAGTTCGACCGGGGCGGGCACTTCGCCGCGATGGAGCAGCCGGAGCTGCTCGTCGACGACGTCCGGCGATTCGTCCGGTCCTGCGCCGACCGGAGCTGACGCCCCGCGAGAGGACGACGTGCGCTACTTCTCCCTGTCCGAGTTCACCGGAGCGGCGGGCCTGCGCCGCGGCGACCGCGAGCCACCGCGGCCCGGGCTCCGCCAGGTGCTGGTCCGGTTGCGGGCCTGGTCGCTCAACCACCGCGACCTGCTGATCGCCGAGAACCGGTACGGGCCCGAGGTCCGGCCCGGAGTCGTCCCGCTGTCCGACGGCGCCGGCGAGGTGGTCGAGGTGGGCGCCGAGGTGAGCCGGTGGCGCACCGGGGACCGGGTGATCGGGATCTTCCTGCCGAACTGGATCTCCGGCGAGGCCCGGGCGGAGTCGTTCGCCGCGGCGCTGGGCGGTTCCGCGGACGGGGTGCTGACCGAGTACGCGGTGTTCGACGAGCAGGCGCTCGTGGCCGCCCCGGAGCACCTGAGCTTCGCGGAGGCCGCCACCTTGCCGTGCGCGGCGGTGACCGCCTGGCAGGCGGTGGTCGAGGTCGGCGGCGGGCGACCCGGTCAGCAGGTGCTCACCCTGGGCAGCGGCGGTGTCTCGGTGTTCGCCGTCCAGCTCGCCCGCGCGCTCGGCGTGCGCGTGGTCGCGACCTCCAGCAGCGATGAGAAGCTCGCGCGACTGGCCGAGCTCGGCGCTGCGGAGCTGGTGAACTACCGCGAAGTCCCGGAGTGGGGCAAGGACGTGGCGGCCCGCACCGGCGGCGGCGTCGACAACGTGATCGAGGTCGGCGGCGCGGGAACCCTGCCGCAGTCCCTGCGCGCGGTGCGCCCCGGCGGCCGGATCAGCGTGATCGGGGTGCTGGAAGCGGGTCCGGGGATCAGCCCGGTCCCGCTCCTGCGCAAGGCCTTGCGACTGCAAGGCGTCTACGTGGGCAGCCGCGAGATGTTCGAGGCGCTCAACCGCACCCTGGTCCAGCACCGCCTGCACCCGGTCGTCGACCGGGTCTTCCCGTTCTCCGAAGCGGAGCAGGCGTACCGGTACTTCGCCACCCAGCAGCACTTCGGCAAGGTCGTCATAGTCGAGGACGGTCCTTGACCGCGAACTTCCCGGACCGGCCGGGAAAACCCGAACAGGAACAAGGAAGGAAGGGGACAACGATGGCAGATGCGCAGTCGATCGTCCAGCGGACCGTCGACGAGCTGGTCGAATCCGGCGCCGACACAGGTGTCCAGGTCGCCGTCTACCAGGACGGCGAGCTGGTGGTCGACGCGGTCGCCGGAGAGATGGACGTGGAAGCGCACCACCCGGTCACCTCGGACACGCTGTTCTTCGGCGTCTCCGCGGGCAAGGCGGTGACCTCGACGCTGGCGCACGTGCTGGTCGAGAAGGGCGTGCTGGCCTACGACACCCCGATCGCGGAGGTGTGGCCGGAGTTCGCCGCGCACGGCAAGGACAAGGCCACGCTCCGGCACGCCCTGATCCACGGCACCGGGGTGCCCGCCGTGGCCGGCGACATCACGCCGGAGACCATCGGCGACTGGGACAAGGTGGTCGCCGGGATCGCGGACATGGAGCCGTGGTGGGAGCCCGGGACCAAGACCGGTTATCACGCGGTGAGCTACGGCTTCATCGTCGGCGAGATCATCCGCCGGGCCACCGGGAAGAGCCTGGCCCAGGCGCTGAAGGACGAGGTGACCGGCCCGCTCGGCGTGGCCGACGACCTGATGTTCGGCGTTCCGGAGGACAAGCTCGGCCGGGTCGCGAGCCTGGTGGAGGTGCCGCCGGAGGAGCCGCCGCCGGCCTTCGAGATCCCTGCCGACCACCCGATGTTCCGGACCGCGCCGGCGTGCCTGCAGCCCAGCTGCGAGCTGTACAACCGCCGGGACTTCCGCACCGCGGACATCCCGTCCGGCGGCACGATGACGGCCAAGGCGCTGGCGAAGATGTACGCCGCGCTGCTCGGTGAGGTCGACGGCGTCCGCCTGGTCTCCCCGGAGCACCTGGCGGAGATCAACTCGGTGGTCACCGAGGACGTCGACCAGGTCTTCCTGGTCCCGATGCCGATGAAGTTCGGCTACGCGATCCGGCGCTTCGACCCGAGGCCGGAGCACACCGAGTTCGGTTGGTCCGGCACCATCGGCACGCACGCCGACGCCGACCCGACCACCGGTGTGACCTTCGCGTTCCTGCGCAACCGGTACACCGCGGGCGACTTCAACTCGGCCGCGAAGGTGTGGGAGGCGGTCGCGAAGGCGACCGCGTAACCGGTTCCGCCGAGCCGGAGAACGAAAGTGGCCTGTCCTGCGATCGCGGGACAGGCCACTTTCGTTCCCGACGTGGCGGGGACTTCCGGGTGCGAGACGTGTCGGTGCCCCGTGGGCGCGCTGCCCACGGGGCACCGATCACGCGGTCAGCCGACGATCGCGGTGCGCTCGTCGGCCTCGTCGGGAACCGGCTGCTGGGCCGCCGCGCTGCGGCGGGCGGCCAGGCGGCGGTGGACCAGGCGCATCACGGGCTTCTCGACGCCGACGTGGGTCAACCAGGCGACCAGCGCGGAGGCCGCCAGGTACGCGGCGAACAGCGCGATGTTCGCCGCGGCGGGCAGCGCCGCCGTCGGGTCCTCGATCAACCCGGCCTGCGCCAGCCACAGCCGCGGGTAGTCCCGGGCGCCGCTGGGCGTCGGCACGTAGACCACGGTGAACAGGAAGAAGGCCACGTGCACGGCGTAGAAGCAGAACGAGATCTCACCGAAGAAGTTCAGCACCCGGGAGCGCAGCGGTGACCACGCACCGGTCATGTCGGCCTTCGCCGCGGCGCCGATCAGCACCGCGAACGGGATGAGCATGCCCGCCACGGGCTGCATGGCCGGCGGCAGCGCCAGGTTGATCGCGAAGCCGGCCACCAGCAGCACCAGCGCGACGGGCAGCCCGGGCACCAGCTGCGGGCTGCGCTGAACCAGCTTGGCGAGCACGATGCCCAGCACGAACTCGACCAGCCGCATCGCCGGGAACAGGTAGCCGAACCAGTAGGCGAAGCCGTCCTCGTAGCCCATCAGCGGGGCCATCACCTGCGGTGCGGGCTCGCGCAGCGCGAACACCTCCGAAACCAGCCCGGGCAGCGCGAAAGCGGCCACCACGCAGCCCGCGGCGGTCAGCCAGAGCGCAGTGCGCCGGGCTCTGCCGAACACCAGCAGCAGGGCCGGGAAGGTGAGGTAGAAGAACGCCTCGCAGCTCAGCGACCACGTCACCGGGTTCAACCCCAGCGAGTAGGCCTGGTCCGGGATCCACGCCTGGACCAGGAAGACGTGGCTGAGCACCACCGATCCGCTCGGCCACATCCCGGTCAGCAGCCCGCCGAGCAGCACCACGCCGATCGTGCTCACCGCGAACACCGGGTAGACCTTCGCCGCCCGGCGCAACCAGAACTCCCCGGCCGAGCGGTCCACCGGGGTGCACCAGGTGAGGATGAAACCGCTCAGCACGAAGAAGAACGACACGCCGATGACACCGGTGCCGAACAGGACGTGCAGAACCTCGTCGGAGGCACCCCGCTGCTCGGCACCGACTTCGGTGGAGAACTGCATGCCGGTGAAGTGGTGGCCGAAGACCAGCAGTGCGGCGAACGCCCGCAACGCCGTCAGCGACGGCAGCCGGCCGCCTCTCGACGGCGCTGGTACGGGTCCGTTGTGCATGTCACTAACCCCTTCCGGTTCAGGCGGCGCTGGTGGTCGCGCCGGTGCCCAGCACGACCGGGAACCGCTCCAAGCCGGGCACGATGAGCCGGTCGCGGTAGGTCGCACCACCGGCGTCGGCGAGCTGCGGGAACCGGCGGAGCAGGCGCGGCACCGCCACCCTGGCCTCCAGGCGGGCCAGCGTCGCACCGAGGCACAGGTGGATGCCGCCGCCGAAGCTCAGCGGCTTGTTCGCCGGGCGGTGCGGGTCGAAGCGGTGCGGGCGCGGGAACCGGTCGGGGTCCCGGTTCGCCGCGGCCAGGTAGAGCAGAACCCTGGTACCGGCGGGAATCGCGGTGCCCAACAGGTCCACATCGGACTGCGCCCACCGGCTGGTCGCCTGCACCGGCGGATCCAGCCGCAGCGTCTCCTCCACGTACCCGGCGGCGAAGTCCGGATCGCCGCGCAGCTGCTCGGCGTGCTCCGGGTGCCGGAAGGCGGTGGCCAGCGCGCTGCCGAGCAGGTGGGTCGTGGTGTCGAACCCGGCCACCAGCAGCAGCACCAGGTTGCCCACCAGCTCGGCCTCGTCCAACGTGCCGGGGTCCGCGTCGTGCACGCGCACCAGCTCGGTGAGCAGGTCGTCGCCGGGCTGCTCCCTGCGGTGCCGGAACTGCTCCTGGAAGTAGGCGGTCAGCTCGTCCATCGCCGCGTCGGCGGCGGTGAGCCGCTCCAGGTTGGTGATCCCCTCCAGCGCCACGGTGACGTCGGCGGCCACCTCGCGGAACCAGACCTGGTCCGATTCGGGGACGCCGAGCAGCGCGCCGATCACGCCGACCGGGAGCCGGAAGGCGAACTCGGCCATGAAGTCCACCGCGGACCCGTCCGCGCCGAGTTCGGCCATCCGGTCGAGCAGCCGGTCGGTCAGCGCGGTCACCACCGGCTCCAGCGCCAGCATCCGCCGCGCGGTGAACGCCCCGGCGACCAGCCGCCGCATCCGGGTGTGGTCGGGCGGGTTGCGGTACAACATCGAGTTGGTGAACCCGCGCAGCGACGAGTGCGACCGCCAGCCCGGATGGCTGATGTCGTGGCTGGTCTCGTCCTGCACCAGCAGCCGCTGCTCGCGGAGCGCGGCGAGGCATTCGGCGTGGCCGACCGCGGCGAACAGGCCCGGCTTGACCGGGACCAGGTTCCCGTGCTCCCGGATCGCCTCGTAGTGCGGATGCGGGTTCCTGCGGCCGGCCGGGGTCACCAGCGCCGCGATCGCCTCGTCGGGACGCATTGCGCGCACTCCTCTCGGATCGCCGCTCACCGCACCACCAGTTCCAGCAGGGCCAGCACCCCGGCGGCGTGCACGGCGGTCACCGCCAGCCCGGCCCGGTCGGCCAGTTCGGAGAGCTCGTCGACGTCGCGTTCCTTGCCGCCGTAGTAGGCGAGCATCCGCAGGTCCATGGTCGAGTTCTTGGCCGCCCCGCTCGCCCCGATCCGCTCGGCGACGAACACCGAACCGCCCGGACCGGCGGCCGCCGCGCACCGCCGCAGGATCCGGACGGCGGGTTCGTCGGCCCAGTCGTGGATGATCGACGACAGCAGGTACGCCTCGCCGTCGTCGGGGAGCTGCTCGAAGAAGCTGCCCGCCACCACGTTCGCCCGGTCGGCGACGCCGCCTTCGGCGAGCACCCGCTCGGCGGCTTCGGCGGCCTCGGGCAGGTCGAAGACCGTTGCGCGCAGGGCGGGGTGGGCCGTCAGCAGGTCCCGCACCAGCGTCCCGTTCCCCCCGCCGACGTCCACCAGGTGACCGAGCGATCCCCAGTCGTAGGCGCGCACGAGGTCGGGTCCGCGCACCGCCAGGTCGGCGGCCATCCGGTCGTTGAAGGACGCGGCGCGTTCCGGTTCGCGGTCCAGGTCGTCCCAGAAGGACAGGCCGAACTGGACCGGGAAGGCGGCTTCGCCGGTGCGCACGCTGTGCAGCAGCTGGACGAACGACAACTCGGCCCGGCCCACCGCGCCGTCGATGTCGAGCATCGCCCGGATCCCCGCGGGGTGGTCCGAGCGGAGGGGCTCGGCCTGCGGCGTCAGCCGGTAGCCGTTCGCCTCGGCGACGAGCACGCCCTTGTCGGCGAGGTGCCGCAGCACCCGCTCCAGCGCGTGCTGGTCGGTGCCGGTGGCGGTGGCCAGCTCGGCTGCGCTGCGGTGGCCCGCGGCGAGGTGGTCGGCGACCCGCAGCGTCGCGATCACCCGCAACGCCATCGGCGTGGCGAGGTGTGCCATCGCCCAGATCTGCGCACCGGTGTCGTCGCTCACCACAGGTTCCTCCTTCGCGGACTGCCCGCACCGAGCCGCGCGGCGCCGCTGATGCTGCCAGCGACCGCCGCCGCCGGGCTTCTCCGGACTTGCCCGGTGCGATCGCCAACTGCGCACGTGCGGAGATGGCGCGGGCGCCGGTTTCGGGCACATTCGGTTCAGGTGCGCACGTGCCTGCGCGGTGCCGCCGGAAACCGGAAGAGGAGTCGGGTTGCGGATTCTCGTCGTCGACGCGTTCGACAGCTTCGTCTACATCCTGCGCCAGTACCTGATGTCGGCCGGCGCGGAACCCACCGTGGTGCGCTCCAACGAGCTCCGGCTCGACGACGTCCAGCGCATCGCACCGGACGCGATCCTGCTGGGCCCGGGGCCGGGCCACCCGGACAGCTCCGGGCACGTCGAGCTCGTCCGGGCTTTCGCCGGCGAGCTGCCGATCCTCGGGGTGTGCCTCGGGCACCAGGCGATCGGGCTGGCCTACGGGGCCGAGGTCGTCCGCGCGCCGCGCGTCGTGCACGGCAAGACCAGCCGGATCGACCACGACCGGCGCGGACTGTTCGCCGGCATGGCCGACGGCTTCGAGGCCACCAGGTACCACTCGCTGGCGGTGGCCGCGGACAGCGTGCCGGACTGCCTGGAGGTCACCGCGCGCGCCGCGGACGACGGCGTCGTGATGGGCCTGCGGCACCGCGCGCTGCCGGTGGAGTCGGTCCAGTTCCACCCGGAGAGCGTGCGCACCGAATCCGGGCTGCGGATGATCGAGAACTTCGTCGGGGCGGGCTCGGCCCTCGCCGGCCGGGTACCCGATTCGGCCTGATCCGCGCGTCCGGCGTCCCACAACCCGCGATTGCCACCGGCCCGCAGCGCTGGATGGTCCGACGATTGGAGCAGCACGATTCCCGGCTACATCGAAGTCCGCGGAGCGCGCGAGAACAACCTCAAGAACGTCTCCCTGGACATACCCAAGAAGAAGATCACCGTGTTCACCGGGGTCTCCGGTTCGGGGAAGTCCTCGTTGGCCTTCGGCACCATCGCCGCCGAATCGCAGCGGCTGTTCAACGAGACCTACCCGGCGTTCATCCAGTCCCTGCTGCCGAGCTACGGGCAGCCCGACGCCGATTCGATCGCGAACATGTCCGCGGCGATCGTGGTCGACCAGCAGCAGCTGGGCGGGAACTCGCGGTCGACCGTCGGCACCGCCACCGACCTGCACACCCTGCTGCGACTGCTCTACACCCGGATCGGCGAGCCCGCGGTGGGCAACGCCAAGGAGCTCTCGTTCAACGATCCGCAGGGCATGTGCCCGGAGTGCGAGGGCATCGGGCACGCCGCCGAGATCGACCTCGACCGGCTGCTGGACCGGGACAAGTCGCTCAACGAGGGCGCGATCCGGTTCCCGACGTTCGAAGTGGACACCATCTACTGGGGCTACTTCGTCGGTTCGGGGCTGTT
Source organism: Saccharopolyspora indica (assembly GCF_027853965.1). GTDB lineage: Bacteria > Actinomycetota > Actinomycetes > Mycobacteriales > Pseudonocardiaceae > Saccharopolyspora > Saccharopolyspora indica. Next base: position 77,374 of record NZ_JAQGLB010000011.1, read on the forward strand.
CGACAACGACAAGGCGCTGCGGGACTTCACCGAGCAGGAGTGGCAGGACTTCCTGCACCTGCCGAGCAAGAAGGTCAAGGTGAAGATGGGCGGTACGGGTACCGTCAACGTCACCTACGAGGGCCTGCTGCCGAAGTTCCGGCGGCTGTACGTGACCAAGGGCGCGGACCAGCTGCAACCGCACCTGCGCGGCCCCTACCGCGAGGTCGTCACGACCGGGCCGTGCAAGCACTGCGAGGGCAGCAGGCTCAACGCGGCCGCCCGGGAGTGCCGGATCGAGGGCACCGGCATCGCCGACTGCGCGGCCATGCAGCTGTCCGACCTGGCCGAGTTCGTCCGGACCATCACCGAACCATCGGTCGGGCCCCTGGTCTCGGCCCTGCTCACCAGGTTGGACAACCTAGTCCACATCGGACTCGGCTACCTCACCCTGGACCGGCCGACGACCACGCTCTCCGGCGGGGAGTCGCAGCGCCTCAAGCTCGTCCGGCACCTCTCGTCGAGCCTGACCGACATGACCTACGTCTTCGACGAGCCCGGTGTCGGGCTGCACCCGCAGGACGTGCAGCGGCTCAACGAACTGCTGATCGGGTTGCGGGACAAGGGGAACACGGTCCTGGTGGTGGAGCACCGCCCGGCGGTGATGGCCATCGCCGACCACCTGGTCGACATGGGGCCCGCGGCCGGCCAGCACGGTGGTGAGGTGGTCTTCCAGGGCGAGTTCGCGGGCCTGCGCGAATCCGGCACGCTCACCGGCGAGCACCTGGACAGCAGCCAGCCGGTCAAGGCCGAGGTGCGCAAGCCCGACGGCAAGCTCTCCATCACCGGCGCCGACTCGCACAACCTGCGCGATGTCAGCGTGGACATCCCGACCGGGGTGCTGACCGCGGTCACCGGGGTCGCGGGCGCGGGCAAGAGCACGCTGATCCGGGAGCACCTCGTCGCGGTGCACCCGGACGTGGTGTTCATCAACCAGCACGTCACCCGCGGCTCGAAGAGGTCGAACCCGGCCACCTACACGGGGATCCTCGACCCGATCCGCAAGGCGTTCGCCACCGCGAACAAGGTGAGCGCGGCGCTGTTCAGCGCGAACTCGAAGGGCGCCTGCCCGGACTGCCAGGGGCTGGGCCTGATCTACACGGATCTGGCGCACCTCGAACCGGTGGTCAGCACCTGCGAGACGTGCCAGGGCAAGCGCTTCAACGCCGACGTGCTCAAGCACACCCTGCGCGGCCGGGACATCAGCGAGGTGCTGCGGATGTCGGTCACCGACGCGCTGGAGTTCTTCACCGAACCGGCGATCGCACCGGTGCTGCGCGCCATGGAGGACGTCGGGCTCGGCTACCTGACCCTGTGGCAGCCGCTGAGCACGCTGTCCGGTGGTGAGCGGCAGCGCCTGAAGCTCGCGCTGGAGCTGGAGAAGACCGGGCAGGTCTACGTGCTGGAAGAACCCACCACCGGCCTGCACATGAACGACGTCGACAAGCTCGTCGGACTGCTGGACCGGCTGGTGGACAACGGCAGCACGGTGGTCGTGATCGAGCACAACCTGGACGTGATCGCGCGTGCGGACTGGGTGGTGGACCTCGGTCCCGGCGCGGGACGCGACGGCGGCCAGGTGGTGTTCGAGGGACCGCCGGCGAAGCTGCTCAAGAGCCGCAAGTCGGTCACCGCCAAGTACCTCGCCCAGCACCAGAAGGGCAGCGCGGGCAAGGGCTGAGGACCCGATTCGACCCCGCGCCCGCGAAAGCGGGGCGCGGGGTCGAACGCTCGGTTCACGGGGTCCGCGGCAGGCCGTCCAGCAGCGCCCGCAGCGTGCGGTCGGGATCGTCCTCGCGGTACAGCAGTTTCACGTGCGTGCGGACCGGTGGTGCCAGTTCCACGACGCGGGTGTCCCGCACCGGTGCGTGCTCGGCGTGCCAGCGGTCGGTGAACGAGCAACCGAGCCCGGAGCCGACCAGGTGCTCCCAGGCGAGGCGCTCGTCGGTCTCGCACACCACGCGCGGCCGGATTCCGAGCGAGGCGAACCACAGGTCGAGCTGCCTGCGCCGGTGACCGGTGGCGGGCACGATCAGCGGCAGACCGCCGAGGTCGGCGTGGGGGAGCGGTGCGCGCACCGGAATCCCGGTCGGGCACAGCAGCACGATCTCGCGGCGTCCCAGCGACGTGGTGCCCAGCCCGGCGAGCACCCGGCCCGGTGCGGGGAGCTCGACGACACCGGCCATCGCCTGCCCGCTGCGCACCATGGCGGCGACTTCGGCGGGCCCGTCGCGCCGCGCGAGGGACACCGTCGCCGTCGGGCACCGCTCGGTCAGCACCCGCAGGAGTCGCGGCGCCGTCCCGGCGCCGAGGGTGGGCGTCGCCGCCAGCACGAGCTCGCGGTCGTCGCCCAAGGACAGGATGTCCGCGACGTGGTCGGAGATCGATCGCGCGTGGGAGGCGACCGCCAGCCCGGCCGGTGTCGGGTGCAACCGCTGCCCGTCCGAGGTCAGCAGCGACGCGCCGACCTCCCGCTCCAGCGCCCGCACCGCACGCCCGAGCGCGGGCTGGGAGACGTGCAGCGCGCGAGCGGCAGCGGTCATCGTGCCGTGCTCGATGACGGCCACGAGATAGCGCAGCTGTTGCAGGTTCATGTCCAGTGGGTATGGAAGCAAACCGAACCGGACTTGGACAAGTGCTTGGTTGGTCCGATGTCATGGGAACTCCGGTGCACCCGAGGAGAGGTGGCGTCATGAGGCGGAGTTTTCGGTGGTGGGCGGCTTCGACGGCGGCGGTCGCGGGCATGCTCGCGACGACTGCGGTGAGTCCCGCGCAGGAACCGCTGGACGTCCTGCTGACCAACGACGACGGGCATGCGGCGCCCACGCTCGCGGTCTTGAAGCAGGCGCTGACCGCTGCCGGGCACCGGGTGACCGTCGTCGCCCCGTGCGACGACCAGAGCGGCAGCGGCACCGAGCTGTCCTCGAACTACGCGACCGGGGAGCCGACGCGGGAGAACACCATCGAGGCGAAGCGGCTGGCCCCGGACGTCTGGGCGGTGTGCGGCTCGCCCGGCGACGCGGTGCTGTTCGGGGTCCAGAACGTCTTCGCCGCCGATCCGCCGGACGTCGTGGTCTCCGGCGTGAACCCGGGGCAGAACTCCGGAGCGGTCGCCAACCACTCCGGCACGGTCGGCGCCACCGTCGCCAGCGGGGAGCTGGCCATCCCCGCCATCGCGGTCAGCGTCGAGATCGACGTCAGCACCGACCCGCCGCAGGTCGGTTCGGCGCCCGCCGCCGCCGAGTACGCGACCCGCTTGCTCGACCAGCTGCGGAGCACGTCGAACGGTGGGCCGCTGCTCCCGCGGCACATCGCGCTCAACATCAACTACCCGGTCGCCGCCGAGGTCGCGGGCACGCGGGTGACCTCGACCGGTCGTGCGGCGTTCGTCCGGCCGCAGTACGAGCCCACCGACCTGTGCCCCGACTGCTACGTCATCCGGCCCGCGTTCGACACCTCGCCCGACCCGGTCGCCGACTCCGACAACAACGCGCTGGCGGCCGACCACGTCTCGGTCACCCCGCTCGACGGTGACTGGACGGCCGACGAACGGGTCCGGTCGTCGATCCGGCAACGCCTCGGCGCGCTCCGGCCGTGAGCGCTCAGCTCGGTTCGGTCGGCAGCGAACCGACCTCGCAGTCCCGGACGCCGATCGTGTCGCGGGTGAACGACTCGACCTCCTTCTGCGCGCGCTGCGGGTCGTTCACCCAGTTCCGGTAGAAGTCGAACGGGCAGTCGGCGATGCCCTTGTCGCCCTCACCGGCCGCGTGCACGGCGGAGTAGCCGCGGTGCAGCAGCTTGAAGAGGTGGTTCTGCGACTGGTCGTGGCGGCGGGCGTCGCGGATCGCCGACACCGACAGCTGGGCGTACTGGATGCCGTACTCCTCCTCGCCGGTCTCGCCGAGGGTGCGGCCGTCGAAGCCGATGATCGCCGAGTGGCCGAAGTAGGAGTAGACGCCGTCGAAGCCCGCGGCGTTGGCCACCGCGACGTAGCAGTTGTTCGCCCACGCCATCGCCTTGGACATCAGGACCTGCTGCTCCTTGGCCGGGTACATGTAGCCCTGGCAGCGCACGATCAGCTCGGCGCCCTTCATCGCGCAGTCCCGCCAGATCTCGGGGTAGTTGCCGTCGTCGCAGATGATCAGCGAGATCTTCATGCCCTTGGGGCCGTCGGCGACGTGCGTGGTGTCGCCCGGGTACCAGCCCTCGATGGGGACCCACGGCAGCACCTTGCGGTACTTCTGCACGATCTCACCGCGGTCGTCGAGCAGCACCAGCGTGTTGTACGGCGGTTTGGCCGGGTGCTCCTCGTGCCGTTCGCCGGTGATGGAGAAGATGCCCCAGGTCTCGGCCCGGCGGCAGGCGTCGGCGAAGATCTCGGTCTCCTCGCCGGGGATGGCGGACGCCGTCGCGAACATCTCGTCGCGGTCGTACATGATGCCCTGCGTCGAGTACTCCGGGAACACGACGAGGTCCATGCCGGGCAGGCCGGTCTTCATGCCGACCACCATCTCCGCGATCCGCCGCGCGTTGGCGAGCACTTCGGCCTTGGTGTGCAACCGCGGCATCTTGTAGTTGACGACCGCCACGCCGACGGTGTCCGGGCTGGCTGAGATGTCTCCGTGTCGCATCGCTGCCTCCGCGAACAGGAATTTTCATGTGGAATTATTCCGAATGAAAGTAAAACGGCGTGGTGGTGCCGTCAAGCGCGGGGCTCTAGAGCCGGGTGATGACGTCGAAGTCGTAGCCGTCGGCGACGGCCAGGTGAACGTGCTGGGCCGCCTGCTGCCCGCGGAACTCGACGGTGCCGCGCGGGCCCTCGTAGGCCGTGCCGTCGATCGCGGCGTTGAGCTCGGCGAGCCCCGGCGAATCCGCCCGGCGGGCGAGCTCGGCCAGCGCGTGCAGCCCCTCGTAGCAGGACTCGGCGGCGTTGTTCAGCGGCGGTGCGCTCGGCCCGTGCAACCCGACGTACGAGCTGAGCAGGTCCATCGCGTGCCCGGTGGCCAGCGAGCGGAAGTACCCCGCGGCGACGAACAGGCCGCGGGTGGCGTGCGCGCCGCTGGCCAGCAGCATGCTCTCCTCCATGAGCGGGCTGAACCGCACCAGCCTGTCGTGCAGGCCCTCGGCGGCGAAGGCCCGGTTGAACCGCACCGCGTCCTGACCGACGAGCAGCATCAGCACGCCGTCGCACGGTGCGGCGGCCACCTGCCTGGTCACCCGCCGCATGTCGCCGGAGCCCAGCCCGACGTAGGTCTCACCGGTGATGCTCAGGCCGAGCTCGTGCGCGAAGGTGCGGATCGCCCTGGTCGAGCCGTGCGGCCACACGTAGTCGTCACCGACCACGAACCAGCGGCGGACGCCGAGGTTGTCGCGCAACCACCGCAGCGCCGGGGCGATCTGGAACCGCGGTGTCTCACCGGAGCAGAAGATGCCCGCCCGCCGCTCACCGCCCTCGTACAGCGAGGTGTAGACGTAGGGCACCCGGTCGGCCACCACCGGCGCGATCGCGTGCCGCACCGAGGAGATGTGCCAGCCGCTGACCGCGTCCACCGCACCGAGCTCGACCAGCCGCCGGACCTCGGCGGCGACCTGGTGCGGCGGCGCGCCGCCGTCCACGACCTCCACCGCGACCTGCCTGCCGAGGATGCCGCGCGCCCCGTTGAGCTCGTGCACCGCGAGTTCGGTGACCGCCTCGCACGACGGGCCGAACAACCCGGCCGGGCCGCGCAGCGGGATCACCATGCCCACGCGCCACTGGGCGGTGCGCTCGCGGAGCGCTGAGCCTGTCGTCATCCGGGCTCCGAAACGGTGTGGACGCTCGATCGCTTCCACCTGGAAGTTTTACTATCCGGGCAGGATCGCGCAAGAGTGAGGACGCAAGCGCATGCGAGCAGCAGCCACCACCACAGCCCTGGCAGGCCCGTTGGTCCGGGCGGCGCGCGCGGTCGTCGCGAACGTCGAACAGGTGCTCAAACCGGAGGAGCTGACCTTCGACCAGTGGCTGGTGCTGGACGCGCTCGCCACCGAGAGCGGGCTGGCGATGGCCGAACTGGCCGAGCGCACCACGACGCCCGGACCGACGCTGACCCGCCTGGTGGACCGCCTGGTCACCAACGCGCTGCTGTACCGCGAGGTCGCCCCGGAGGACCGCCGCAAGGTCCTGGTCCACCTGAGCCGCCGGGGCCAGAACGCGCACCGCCGCATCGCCCCGCGGGTGGCCGCCGTGGAGCGAGATCTGCTGACCGGCCTGCGCTCCGGCGCGGGACTGCTCGACTCCCTCCGCGAGCTCGCCGGCGACTGACCCTCAGCGGACTCGTCACGGGGTCTTGGTCAGCAGCTCCATGTTGTGCCCGTCGGGATCCTCGAAGTAGACGCCCCGCCCGCCCCAGCGGTGGTTGATCTCGCCGGGGCTCTGGTGCCCGGGGTCGGCCCAGTAGGCGATCCCGGCGTCGCGGATCCGGCCGAAAGCCTCGTCGAACAGGGCTTCGTCGACCAGGAAGGCGTAGTGCTGCGGCCGCACGTCGCGCTGCGACATGTAGTCGAGCGTGACGGAGTTCTCGAGCGCGACCGGCACGAACGGCCCGGTCTCGGCACCGACCTCGACGCCGAGGACGTCGGCCAGGAACCGTGCGGATTCGTGCTTGTCCCGCGCTCCGACGATGGTGTGGTTCAGCTCGATCCCCATGATCACTCCTCGATCGGTTCCGCGGGCGGCACCGACCGGGACGACCGCCCGCGACATGGGTGGAACGGAATCCACCGCCGGAGCTATTCCCTTCAGCGGAACGGCCGGGGCGGATCGAACTTCTGCCGGACCTGTTCGGCCACCGCGCGGTTCCCGCCTGCCTCGATCAGCTTCGCGATGCGGTGCGCGGTGAGATCGCGGACCGGGTTCCCGGCGTGCAGGCCGATCTTGTCCAGCACGATCCCGACGTGATCGCTGGCGGTCCTGGTGCCGTGCATCAGCTTCTGGTAGATGCCGTAGAGCACCGCCGCGCACAGCGGCACGGTCACCCAGGCCGGCCACCCCAGCAGCAGGCCCAGCACCAGCGGCAGTACCGCGGCCAGGGCCAGGCCGAGGTAGAGGGTCTTGCTCTCCTTGCTCATCGAACAGCCTCCTCGGGCATTGGGGCGTAGTCGGTGGCGTGCAGGCCCTGCGCCACGTCGATCAGCTGCGACAGCCGCACGGCAGCTTCGGGACGTCCGTTGGGGGAGGCGCTCCAGTCACGTGCGACGACGTGCAGGGAAGCGAGCAGCGACACGTTCTGGTAGGCCGCTTCGACCAGGAGCCAGAGCAGGGCGTCGTACTGCGAGGTCTGCGCGGCCGCCGCGAGCCAGTCGCACACCCGGAGCCACACGGGATCCGCCGCGGAGATCAGCGCCTTGTTCCAGCACAGCACCAGCTGGCTGCGGACGAATGCATCGGTGACCATCGGCTGCGGTCCGCCCGAGATGTGCCACGGATCGGCGAGATCGAGGAAGAGGAAGAGATCGGCAGGCCAATCCTTGTCCTGGTCGACGTCCTGCGCCAAGCGGTCCAGCAGGAGCATCCACAGCAGCGGGTCCTCCCTGGTGAGCGCGGAAAGTGCTTGCCGCGCCGTCGGATTGCCCTGACCGTCCTCCCGGCGTGCCCGGTGGTGCAGCCGAACCAGCGCCTGCGAGGGGAATCGCGGTGCGATCACCTCGACGCACACCTCGACCAGGATCTGGCCCACGACTGCGGGCAGCTCGCTATTCCTGGACCACTCGTAGACCACGCGGCGGAAGAACCAACCGTGCTGTTCGTCGGTCAAGCCGAGGATGAGCGCGCGGACGCCGAAGTCCTGGAGCTGATTCCAGCGCGCGGTCCCGGTGGGGAACACCCATCGCTCGATCAGCCATCTGACGTGGCCCGGTGAACTGGTACGCAAAGCCTCCGCCACCACGCGGTCTACCAGGTCCAGCCGGTTTTGCGGGGTGAGCAGGGGGTCTCGGATGACCTGGTCCACCCAGAAGCAGAACTGCTTGCGCAGATCGGGGTAGCTGTCCCAGAAGTACTCGCGCACCGCCTGGTCGTAGCTCGGCTTGCTGAACTCGATCCGGTTGCTCGTCGTCACGCTGATCTCCAGTTCGGAGAGCTGGTCCCGGTATCCGTCCTGTTCCAGGCGGGGGTCCTCGTCCTCATCGAGGGCGAGCTGGGTCACCAACTTGTGAGATGCGAAGAACACCGCGTCGCTGGTCGCACCTCGGCACATCGCGCCTGCGAGCAGCACGGCGCGGGGTCTTCCCCGCCAGTGCTTCTGCATCTGCTCGGCTACTTCGCCACGTCGATCCTTGCGCGTTGTTACGGCGGTTCGGAACCAGCTCTTGACGTCGCCATCTGGGTCGGCCCGGCGGGCCTGGACCACGAGATTCGCGAAGGTGGCGACCTCGGACATCGAAGAATTCATGTGGTCCGCGCTGTGCACGTCGTCCGGAAGGGGCGCTGGGAGGTCGATCTTTTCCGCGTAGAGGTGCGCGCGCAGCACCTCTGCGCTCGATGGTCGGTCGATCCGGACGGTGTGCTTGTCCAGCTCGGCATCGACGTGGTGCTTGAACGAGTCCGGTGCCACGACGATCAGGTGGGCGCCGACCCGGTGAAGCTCCGTCCGGAACGCTGGCAGCTCGCGAAGGCGGTCCAGGAACACCCTCTCATCGCTGTTGCTCAGATCGAGCACGAAGCGATGCCCTTGAAGGATTTTCGTCTTCGTCAAGGTTTCATTCCGGTCCGTCGCCTCGTCATCGAGGACGGTGAACGGGGCTTGATCATCGGGTAGCTCGTTGAGCAGCATCTTCGCGGCCGTGCGGCGGCCGCTGCCCACAGGGCCGGTCATCAGGACCGTCTGGGACTCGAGGAGCATGCTTCGAGCGAGATCCAGCTTCGGCGGCGCGACGAATCGCCTCTTGAGCCAGCGGAGATCGTCGTTGAGCGTCAGCCGCGGCCCCCGGGCCTGCTCCGTGACGCTCTCGTGGAGATTCACGTAGATGGGGTTGATGTTCAGATCACCGGACCCGGAGTGAACTGGGCCCTGAGGTTCGTGGAGCTCGCTGTGGTTCTCCGTCACCGGTCGCCTCGCTCACGCTTCGCACCGAAGCTCTGGTTGATGCCGCCGAGGTTGTTGCCCTCGACGTAGTTGGTCACGTCGCCGTTGAAGACGTTGAGCTTTCCGTCACCGGTGGCAGTCGGCCCGGTCGGCCCGTGCAGCGTCGTGCTGTTGAAGTTGAACGTCCCGCCGGATACGTCGCGCATCTGCAACGCGTTGCCGTGGTTGCCGATGACGGCGTTGTGCGCATGGCCCGCGGACTGCGCCTCTCCGGCGGACTTCCGGAGTTCGAGCCCCGGCACCAGGTCGGCGAGGTGGGCGGCGATCTTGTCCATGTCCGCTTCGGCGCTCCCGGTGTCGTAGATGATGGACTGCAGGTCGGCGAGGAAGCGGAGTTCCGCAGGAAGCTTCGCCGCTGACAATCGGTCGGTCTTGCGGCCGCACAGGACCGGGATGATGCGGGCCCCGGATTCCCGTGCGTTCAAGATTTCCTTGCGCGTCCAGTCGTTCTCGTCGGCCAGCTTGAGGTTTCCGTTCTCATCGCGCGCATCGAGCCACTTCGGTCCGATCAGAACCAGCAGCGCGCGTGCGGCGGCGGATGCCGTCGCCAGGCGGGTCTGGTAGTTCTCACCGGGGCGGATCGACTTGCTGGCGCGGAAGATCCGCTCGCTGCCGAACCGGATCGACAGGCCTTGCTCGATCGCAACGGCGGTTTCTTCGCAGTCGCCGGTGCGGTAGTTGACGAAGATTTCTGGCACAGCGGTACCTCACGTGTTGCTGGAACGGTGGTTTGCTCAGATGTTCTGCTGGTGCAGCGTGGCGATTAGCCTGGGCTGGAGCTCCCGCACGGCCGGTGCGGTGTGGAACCGCGAGAGCGCACGGGCCAGCCTGCGGAGATCGGTGGTGATGGTGGCGGAGGAAACGGCGTCGACCGTGCCGAGCACGCTGCCCAGCAGCGCGCAGGCCTGGTCGACGTCGCCTGCTCCGGCATGCGCGAGCGCGCGGCGCACGCCGTAGCGCGCGGCGGAGCGAAGTGCGGTCGGAGGAACGCGTTGGAGTTCCCTGTCCAGGGCCGCCGCCGCTTCCTTGGTGCGGCCGAGATCGTGCAGGCACCATCCGGAGACCATCGCGACCGGGTCGGACAGGTTGGCGGGACCGAGCACCGGCCCGCTCTCAGACGCGGGATCGCTGAGGAACCGCCGGGCGCGGTCCAGGCTCCGCATGCAGGAGTCGTAGTCCCCGGCCAGCGCATGACCTTGTGCTTCGCGCTGCGCGGCGAGCCCCAGAACCCGGGCGGAAGCCCCGGCCGTTCGCTGCGCTCGGCGGGCGAGTGCGATCGTCTGCTGCGCGTCCTCCCGGTACAGCGTGACCAGCGCCCGCCGGACCAGTGAGTACGCGGCGAGCGAACGATCTCCGCCTGCCTCGGCGAGTTCCACCGCGTGGTCGGTCCACCACAGCGCGGCCTCGTCCTCGCCCGACTCCTGCGCCATCCACCCGGCGAACTCGGCGTAGCGAGCGCCGAGCACCAGCAGTTCACCGCGAGCCCGGGAGCTCGTCGTGGCGGCCAGCTCGCGGATCGTGTGGGTCTGCGCGATGAGCGCGGGCAGGACGACGGAGGGGCTCGCGCTCTGGCCCAGCTGGCGGAACTGGTCGAACATGGTGCGGAACGCGATGACCGGAGCGCCATCGGCGATCGCACGACCACCGCCCATGCCGAAGGACAGCATCGAGGCCGCACCCGCGGCGAGCACCTGTCTGCGGTCCACTGGACGGAACCGGCTCCTGCCACCCGGTTCGAGACTCATCAGCCACACCTCACCGTTGCCGTTGGATTCGGGCAGCGGAGCTTCGGACGTGCGCGCGGGAACGAGTGACGCGAGCGCCCCGTTCGCCTCCAGCAGCGCATCGCAGCGGCGGGCGAGTTCCGGCGTCGGTTTCTTCGAACCGGTCTCGAGCTTGCTGAGATGGCCCTTGCTGTAGTGCAGTTCCGCGGCCATTCCAGTGAGTGAACGGCCCGCGGCGATGCGCAGTCTTCGAAGCTCTGCTCCGAACATCGTGGGCTGCTGGGTCACATCTTCCTCCGGGTTTCCCGTTGCCGGTTCGAGCGGGCGACGGGAAACCGCTGTTCGTCCTGATCGTTGCGCGCGCAAGGTGGAGTTCGCCGGTCCGGCCGGGCCGGGCTTCCGGCAGACGTTAGGAGAAGAGATGATCAAGGGCGTGTGGTTCCGCGGATCGACACCCGAACAGCGCAATCGAACTGGGCCGTTCGGGAAGGTGTTGCTCGCCGCGGTGTTCAGCGCTGCGCAGGTGTGGTCGGCGATCGTGCTGCTCGAATTCGTGGAGGCCGGAGTCGCGCTGTTCGCATTCGTGCTGGTGCTCTCCGCGGCATTCATCGCTGTCCTCGACGGGTGGTGGGAGGTCTGGCGCTTCGCGGCGGCAAGCCGCTCGTCGGAGGATTGTGGTGGATGAGCGGCGGGAAAAGCCGGAAGGTGCGGCTGTTTCCCGTTTCCTCTTTCGCCGCCCGTCGAGGCGAGAGGGTCTGCACGCGGGTGAGCTGAGTGGTCACCGTTCGGGACTGGTGAGCGCTGCCGGTGCGGCGAGGGCTGTTCCGGCCGGGCATCGGTTCTGCGTCGTGAGTTGCACCTGTTCGTGTGATGAAACAGTTGTTCGACGCTGGCATCGTGGAGCTCGTGGATGTCATGGCGTTGGTGTCGAGGTCGAGTGTGGACGGTGAGGGTTCACACTCGGCGATGACGGCGTGCTCGGATTCCGAGCTGGTGGCCTTGATCAGCGATGCCGAGGCCGTGATGCGGGCTGCGATGGCGGTGCAGGTCCGGGCCATCGCCGAGGCTGAAGACAGGGGTGTTCCGGCGGCGCAGGGCGCACGCGGGACTGAGGCGTGGGTGCGGGAGAAGCTCAACATCGCTGCAGGGGAGGCGAAATCGCGAGTGCTGGTGGCCCGGTTGGCCACCGAGCACACCACGCTGCACGGCGTTCCGATTGCCGCGGAGCTGCCCGCTACCGCAGCGGCGATCGCCACGGGTTCGATCACGGTGGCTCATGCGCGGGCCGTCATCGACGGGATCCGGCGGATGGCGCCGGTGTGCACGCCTGCCGAGCTCGGTCAGGCCGAGCCGATGCTCGCCGACTACGCCCGCCAGTGCAGTCCGCACGACCTGGCGAAGCTGGCTGAGCGGATCCGCTACTACTTCGACCAGGACGGCGCGTTCCGCGATGAGGAGATTCAGCACGAGCTGCGGGAGCTGCACTACGGCACCGGATCCGACGGGATGACGGTGATCAACGCGCGTCTCGACCGAGAAGCGGGTGCCAAGTTCCGCGCCGCGCTCCAACCCCTCGCCGCACCCCGCCCTTCCGAGAACGGTGAACCGGACCCGCGTAGCCCGGGGCAGCGCAACGCCGATGCCCTCGACGCGCTGCTGGACATCGCTGTCGCTTCGGACCGGCTGCCGCGCTCGGGCGGTCAGCGTCCGCACATCACGGTCACCATCGACTTCGACGACCTCGCCCGCGCACTCCGGGCCCCCGGCAACGGCGTGCTGCCGGGCACGCTGACCGCGACCGGCCAGCCCATCACCGCCGCCACCGTCCGACGTCTGGCTTGCGATGCCGAGATCCTCCCGGTCGTGCTCGGTGGCGACGGCCTACCTCTCGACGTCGGCCGTGCTGAGCGGACGGCGCCGCCCCACGTTCGTGCAGCGCTGCTGCTGCGCGATGGCACCTGCGCCTTCCCGGGATGCGACCGGCCGCCGGGCACCCCGGAGGCGCACCACGTCGAAAGCTGGATCGATGGCGGGCCCACCGATCTGACCAACCTCGTGATGCTCTGCGGCGCTCATCACCGGGCCGTCCACGGCCAGCACTGGACCATCACCGTCGAGGGCGATCGGCCGGTCTTCACTCCACCGGCCACAGTGGACCCGTCTCGGAAGGCCAGACCGGGCGGCCGGTCCACCGGCACCGAGCACAACACCGTCCTCCGCCAGGTCATCCCACGACCACGCCAACCGCAGGAGGCAGCTCACACCCACGCCTGAACCGCCCACCCGGGCGGCCACCCCCGCACGCCCACCGCGGCCGTCGTCACGCCAGCGGTCGCTCGGCGATCAGACCGAGGAGGATGTCGGCGACCTGGGCGTCGGTGATCAGGGTGTTCACCACCCCGGAGCGCAGGACCGCGTCGATCGCCCGGGCCTTCGGGACCGTGTAGCCCAGGGCGATCACCTCCGGGATCTGGCGGAGCTGTTCGTGCTCGATCGCCAGGACGTGGTGGGCCAGGCCGGTCGACATCGCGTTGCCGTCCGCGTCGAACAAGCGGGCCGCGATCTCCGCCGCCGCGCCGCGCTCCTGGATCGCGTCGCGCTCGGGCTGACCGAGGGCGTCGTAGACCGTCGACTCGTCGGGTCGCCAGGCGCCGATGCTGACCACCGCCTTGGTCAGGTGGCGGAACTGCTCGAAGGTCTCGGCGATTCCGGGCTGGTTGCGGAGGATCTCGGTGGTGCGGCGGTCCGGCAGCACCAGCGGGCCGTAGATCGGGTAGGCGGCGCCGCCGGAGATGTCGGCCAGCCGGCCCACCGTCTCCACCGACCTGTCGCGCATGTCCATGCCCGCCTGCACGCCGCACAGCTGAACCACCGGGCACTTCGGCAACGTGTGAACGGCGTCGGCCATCGCGTTGACCGAACGCGCCCAGGAGAGGCCGAGCACGTCGTCGGAGGTGGTCGTCTCAGCCAGCAGATCAGCCGCCAGCGCACCGATCCTGCGACGCAGCTCCGGGCGCTCGGCCTTGGACTGCGCTCGATTGAGCACCAGGACGTGGCGCAGCCGGTAGCTGGTCCGCACCGCTTCCGAGAGCCCCAGGTCGATCGGCACCGGCAGGTCGAACTCGACCCTGACCAGGCCCGCTTCCTGCGCCGCGGTGAGGATCCTGGCCACTTTGAAGCGGCTGATCCCGTACTCCTGGGCGATCTCCAGCTTGGTCCTGCCCTGGACGAAGAACCGGTGCGCGATGGAGGCCGCCGTGATGGTGTCGGTCAGCCTCACCCGGGGCTCGCTGCTGCTCATATGAGCATCCTAAGGGGGGAATGTTGACGTGACACGCGAGATCATCCTTCAATGCTCCGCGAGTTACCAGAACGATTGGCCTGCTGTGCTCATATGAGCGGGCCAGTGGAAGGGGTGTCATGCGCGCCGCGATCATCGATCAGCCCGGTTCGATCAGGGTGGGCGAGGTGCCCGACCCGAAACCGGGCGACGGTCAGCTGGTGATCAAGGTCGGTGCGTGCGGCATCTGCGGCACCGACCTGCACATCGCCGACGGGCACTTCCCGCCCACGCCCTACCCGATCGTGCCCGGCCACGAGTTCGCCGGCGAGGTCGTCGAGCTCGGCGCCGACGTGCCGGGCGACTGGAAGACCGGCGACCGGGTCGCCGTCGACCCCTCGCTGTTCTGCGGCTACTGCACGCCCTGCCGCTCGGGCCACGGCAACCTCTGCGCGAACTGGAACGCCACCGGTGACACCGTCGACGGCGCCTTCGCCGAGTACGTGGCGATCCCCGCCCACACCGCCTACCGGATGCCCGACTCCATGACCTGGGAGCAGGGCGCGCTGGTGGAGCCGGTGTCGTGCGCGGTGCACGGCGTGCGCCAGATCGGTGTCGAAGCGGGGGAGAAGTTCCTCGTGGTCGGGGCGGGCACGATGGGCCTGCTGATGCAGCAGCTGCTCCAGCGCGGCGGCGCGCAGGTCTCGGTCGTCGACCGCAACGCGGCCCGGCTGGAACGCGCCACGAAGCTCGGGGCGGTCGCGGTGAGCACCGACGTCGCCGAGCTCGACCAGCGCTTCGACGCCGCCGTGGACTGCACCGGAGCCGCGCCCGCGATCGAGGCGGCCTTCGACTCGCTGCGCCGCGGCGGCCGGCTGCTGGTGTTCGGCGTGGCCCCGGCCGAAGCGCGGATCTCCCTGTCGCCGTTCCGCATCTACAACGACGAGATCAAGATCGTCGGCTCGATGGCGGTGCTGCACAGCTACGGCGCGGCGCTGGAGCTGGTCGCCTCCGGCGCCGTCGACACCGGCTCGCTGCTCACCGACACGTTGCCGCTGGAGGAGTTCCCCGCCGCGCTGGACCTGATGCGCAGCGGTGCCGGGCTGAAGGTTCAGGTCCTGCCGGGAGGCGTGAATGCGAAGTAGAGCCAAGCTGGCCGTGCTCGCGGTCGTCGCACTGCTGCTCAGCGGGTGTGCGGGCGCGGGAGCGCTGGGCGCGAGCGGCCGGACGCTGGTCGTGGCGATCGTGTCCAACCCGCAGATGGAGGACGCCATCGCGCTGTCCGACCAGTTCGAGAGGGACAACCCGGGCATCAAGCTGAAGTTCGTGCAGCTGCCGGAGAACCAGGCCCGTGCGAAGATCACCGCGTCGACCGCCACCGAGGGCGGCGAGTTCGACGTGGTGATGATCAGCAACTACGAGACCCCGCAGTGGGCGGCGAACGGCTGGCTGGAGAACCTGCAGCCCTACATCGACGCCAGCGAGGGCTACGACGCCGACGACTTCATCCCCAGCATCCGCGACTCGCTGTCGCACGAGGGCTCGATGTACGCGGTGCCGTTCTACGGCGAGTCGTCGTTCGTGGCCTACCGCAAGGACCTGTTCGCCCAGGCCGGGCTGACCATGCCGGAACGGCCCACCTGGGAGCAGATCGCCGAGTTCGCCGCGCGCCTGGACGACGAGGAAGCGGGCGTCGCCGGGATCTGCCTGCGCGGCAAGCCGGGCTGGGGCGAGAGCCTCGCCCCGTTCTCCACGGTGGCCAACACCTTCGGCGCCCGCTGGTTCGACGAGAACTGGAACGCCCAGCTGACCTCGCCGGAGTTCCGCGCCGCCGCCGAGTTCTACGTCGGCCTGGTGCGCGACCACGGCGAGATCGGGGCCTCCAGCGCCGGCTTCACCGAGTGCGGCACGCGCTACGGCCAGGGCGAAGCGGCGATGTGGTACGACGCGACGGTCATGGCGGGCACCAACGAGGACCCGGCCAGCAGCGAGGTCGTCGGCAAGTCCGGCTACGCGGCAGCCCCGGTGATGCGCACCGAGACCAGCGGCTGGCTCTACACCTGGTCGCTGGCCATGCCGAAGGTCGCCCAGGACAAGGACGCCGCCTGGCGGTTCATGCGCTGGATGACCGACAAGGAGTTCGTCCGCAACGTGGGCACCACGTTCGGCTGGAACCGGGTGCCGCCGGGCTGCCGCCTGTCGACCTACCAGATCCCGGAGTACCAGCAGGCCGCGCAGGCCTACGCCCCGGCGACGCTGGCGGGCATCGACAGCGCGAACCAGCGCAACACGATGGTGAACCCGGTGCCCTACCCGGGGATCCAGTTCGTCGGCATCCCCGAGTTCCAAGACCTCGGAACGCGGGTCAGCCAGCAGCTCTCGGCGGCCATCGCCGGGCAGATCTCGGTGGAGGAAGCGCTGCAGCAGTCCCAGGAATACGCCGAATCCGTCGGCGCGGCCTACCGGGAGACCAGATGACGCAGACGGCCACCGCACCCACCGCAGCGCCGCCGGTGGTGACCCGCAAGCCCATCGGCAAGTGGTCGCGCGAAGCGTGGCTGCGCCGCGCGCCGCTGATGCCCGCGCTGCTGTTCACCATCCTGGTCACCCAGATCCCGTTCCTGCTGACGGTGTTCTACTCGTTCCAGTCCTGGAACCTGGTCCGCCCGGGCTCGCGGCACTTCGTCGGGCTGCGCAACTACGTCGAGGTGTTCGCCGACAGCCAGTTCCGCGGCGCGATGTTCAACACGGTGCTGCTGACGGTGGTGTGCGTGCTGGTGGCGATGCTGCTGGGCCTCGGCCTGGCCCTGCTGCTGGACCGCCAGTTCCTGGGCCGCGGCGTGGTGCGCACGCTGCTGATCACGCCGTTCCTCATCCTGCCCGCGGCCGGTGCGCTGCTGTGGAAGACGACCATGTTCGACCCGACCTACGGCCTGCTGAACTTCGCCTTCGGCACCAGGATCGACTGGTTGTCGCAGTTCCCGCTGGCCTCGGTGATGGCGCAGGTCATCTGGCAGTGGACGCCGTTCATGATGCTGCTGATCCTGGCCGGGTTGCAGGCCCAGTCCAAGGAGGTGCTGGAGGCCGCGGCGGTCGACGGCGCCGGCCGGTGGCGCACCTTCGCCTCGATCACCCTGCCGCAGCTGGGCCGCTACCTGCAGCTGGCCGTGCTGCTCGGCGCGATCTACATCGTGAACAGCTTCGACGCGATCTACCTGATGACGCAGGGCGGCCCCGGCACCGCGAGCACGAACCTGCCGTTCTACATCTACCAGCGCGCCTTCGAGGGCTTCGACGTCGGGCAGTCCTCGGCGATGGGCGTGATCGTGGTGGTGCTGACCCTGATCGTGGCGACCTTCGCGCTGCGCCTGATGTTCCGGACCTTCGGCGTGAGCGAGGTGCGATGATGCGGACCGGCAACCCCATCGGCCGCTGGGCGCTGACCGCGCTGACCTGGCTGGTCGCGATCCTGTTCGTGTTCCCGGTGCTGTGGATGGTGCTCACCTCGTTCAAGCAGGAGAGCGACGCCTACAGCAACCCGCCGAAGGTGGTGTTCACCCCGACGCTGGACCAGTTCGCCGGCGTGCTGGAGCGCGGATTCCTGCCGTACCTGGCGAACTCGGCGTTCGTGACGGTGACCTCGACGCTGCTCGTGCTGCTGCTGGCGGTGCCCGCGGCGTACGTGCTGTCCATCTCGGCGGTTCCCGGAACCCGTGATGCGCTGGGCTTCTTCCTGTCGACGAAGATGCTGCCGATCGTCGCGGCGATCATCCCGCTGTACGTGATCTCGCAGAACCTCAAGCTGCTGGACAACGTCTGGGCGCTGGTGGTCCTCTACACGGCGATGAACCTGCCGCTGGCGATCTGGATGATGCGCTCGTTCTTCCTGGAAGTCCCCAGGGAGATGGTGGAGGCCGGGCGCATCGACGGCGCCAAGCTCCCGACGCTGCTGTTCCGCGTGGTGCTCCCGGTGGTGGCCCCCGGAATCGCGGCGACCGCGCTGATCTGCGTGATCTTCTCCTGGACGGAGTTCTTCTACGCGGTCAACCTGACGGCGGCGCAGGCGGGCACGGTGCCGGTCTTCCTGGTCGGCTTCATCACCAGCGAAGGCCTCTACTGGGCCCAGCTGAGCGCGGCGGCCTTCCTGGCCTCCCTCCCGGTGATGATCATCGGCTGGGCGGCCCAGAACCACCTCGTCCGAGGCCTCTCCATGGGCGCGGTGAAGTAACCCGGAACCCAGCGGCGCCCGCCCGGTGAACCTGGCGGGCGCTTCGCTGTTGCAACGGATCACCGGCCAGTTGGCATGATGATCGGATGGATCTCCACAAGCGGACCGAGCCGTCGCGGGTGGCCGACGACCGGTCCTCGTTGACCGGGTTCCTCCAATACCAGCGCGAGACCTTGGCCTTGAAGTGCGCGGGTCTGACGGCCGATCAGCTCAGGCGACGCGCGGTTCCGCCTTCGGCGCTGTCGCTGCTCGGCCTGGTCCGGCACGTGGCCGAGGTCGAGCGGAGCTGGTTCCGCGTGGTGCTCCGCGGTGAGAACGTCCCGCCGCACTGGCATCGCCCGGTTCCTGGTCGGTTCGCCGAGTTCGACGTCGACTCGGCCGATCCGGCGGAGGCGTTCGAGATCTGGGCGGAGGAGTGCGCGCGGTCGCGCGCCACTGTGGACGGATTCGAGTCGCTCGACACGACCGTGCAGTGGCGGGGCGAGGTCTACTCGCTCCGCTACGTCATCACGCACATGATCGAGGAGTACGCGCGGCACAACGGTCACGCCGACCTGCTCCGGGAGCGGATCGACGGGGCCACCGGGGAGTAGGCGGGTTCAGCCTCCGTAGTTCTGGGGGCCGACGGTGCTGCGGGCCTCGCTGCCCGCCGACTGGAGGGCCGCGTCTCCGGAGTCGTCGCCTCGCAGGTCGATGTACTTGGACTGGGCGACGATCACGTAGCGGTGGTCCTGGCCGATGTACTGCCACTCGTCCGCGCCGGCCACGTTTCCGTCGCACACCCCCGCGCCGGGGCCGGAGTCCGGGTCCCAGCAGTCGAGGTGCAGGTAGTCCATGGCGTCGAACTTCTCCTCCACGGCGGAGGCCGTGGCGTAGTCGGCGAACGGGAAGACCCAGACGGTGGTGATGATCTGCGCGTCGTCGTCGACGAAGTTGGCCACCATCATCTGCGAGCAGCCGTTGTCGGTCAGCACCGGGCGGACCTCGTCGTCGGCGCCTTCGGTGCATTCGTTCGTGGAACCGGCCGCGTAGGTGTGCCGCTTGCCGGTGTCGTCGGTGAAGTCGTCCGGCATGAACGCGTCCAGGGTGAACGGAGTCGGGTCGGTCGCGGCGTCGTCGAGCGATCCGGCGTTGGAGCTCGCCGTCTCAGTCGTGGTGGAGGCGCCGGACGATTCCGTCGGGTACTCCTCCGACGAGGTGGTGGCGGACGGCGTTGCCGGTGAACCCAGGTGGGTGCCCGGGCCGGAACCGAGGTAGAGCACGACGATCACGATCAGCGCGACCAGCGTGGCCCCGCCGAGCACCGAACCGAGAACGACGAGCCAGATCGGCGTCGTCTTCGCCGGTGTCACGTGCGGCGGAGGAGGCGCGGGGAAGGGCCCGGTCGGCGGATGCAGCGCGTGCGGCCCGGATGCTGCGGCCGGGGGAAACGCGTGCGGCGAGGAAGGGGTGACCGGGGGCAGCGTGTGCGGCGGATGTGGCGGGGGAGGCGTGGCCGGTTGCGGCGGTGTGGACAGCGTGGGAGGCGGGACCGGCCCAGGCAGCGTGCCCGGCGGGCGAGACACGACCGGCGCCGGGGCCGGGGCGAGTGCCTGCCCGGCGAGCGGGTCGATCTTGGTCGCGGCGATGGTCGCCGTCCTGCGCTCGTCGATCATGCTGACGACTTCCGCGGGCAGCCAGCGGGTCCGGTCGCCGGTCAGGTCGGCGAGGGAGTTGAGCAGCTGCTTGGCCGTCGGCCGGTCGTCCGGGTCCTTGACCAGGCAGGTGCTGATGATCCGGGCGAGCTCACCCGGCAGCTGGTCGAGGCCGGACAGGTCGGGCGCCTCGTGCACGACGCGGTACAGGATCGCCTGGGACTCGCCGCCGCTGAACGGTCCGCGACCGGTCGCGGCGAACACCAGCAGCGAACCCAGGGCGAACACGTCGGCGGGCGCTCCGACCGGCTCGCCCTTGGCCTGCTCGGGCGACATGAACGCGGGCGTTCCGAAGACCTCCGCGGTGTGGGTCTCGTTCACCGCTCGCGCGATGCCGAAGTCGATCACCCGCGGGCCGTCCTCGGCCAGGATCACGTTGCTGGGTTTGAGGTCGCGGTGCACCACCTCGCAGGCGTGCACGGCGCCGAGCCCCTCGGCCAGGCCCGCGCCGAGCGTGCTGAGCGCCGATGGCGGCAGCGGCCCCTCCTGCTTCACGGCCTCGTGCAGCGTGGGACCCGGGATGTAGGAGGTGACCAGCCACGGCGCATCGGCGTCGGGATCGGCGTCGACCACCTGCGCGGTGTAGAAGCCCGACACCGCGCGCGCGGCGGTGACCTCCCGCGCGAACCTGCGCCGGAAGTCCGGATCGTCGCCGAGCTCCGGCCGCACGACCTTCACCGCGACCAGCCGCCCACCGCGCGACACGCCGAGGTACACCCGGCCCATCCCGCCGCGCCCCAGGCGATTCAGCAGTCGGTACGACCCCACCTCGTGCGGATCGTCCGGCAGCAGAGCTCCCAGCAAGGACCGGCCCCCTCACAACATCACCCGAACGAGATCGTCCCGATCATGACACCCGAAAACCCCCGGCAACCCGGGTTTCCGCAGATTGCCGTGGCCGGATGGTCCGGTCACGAGTGGTGACCGTCACGTCGGGTAGGTGGGGGACTTGGGACGAAGGTCCTGGCCACGGAGCGTGGTTGTTCGGCATGCTGGCTGTAGTCGCCCAGTCCTGGTCGGGGCAGTCCGGGCGGCTTCCGTGCCTTTCTGCGAGGAGTACGACCATGGATGACACCCGGTTCCAGGCGTCCGAAACCACTGGTGTCGCGACGGCGGACCAGACGATGCGGACGCTGCTGGAGGCCGTGCCGGCCGCTCAGGTCGTCCCGGCGCCGCGCGATTCCGAGGAGTCCGGCGGGCGGCCCCGGCTGGTCATCAACCGGGGGCCCGGCGCGGGCACCGGCTTCGCGATCGGTGGTCCGAGCATCACGATCGGGCGAGATCGGGACTGCGACATCGTGGTGGAGGACATGACCGTGTCGCGGGTGCACGCCGAGCTGCGGCTGCGGGACGGCAAGTACGTCGTGGTGGACGGTGGTTCGCTCAACGGCACCTACCTCAACCGGCAGCCGGTGGACATCGCCGAGCTGGGCGATGGCGACGAGCTCTGGATCGGGCGGGTCCGCTTCACCTTCCGCAGCGGCGGCTGAGACCGGCCGCTCCTACAGTGGGGATGTGGGAGGCCCCGGCGTGACCACCGTGTTCCTGGTCGACGACCACGAGGTCGTGCGGCTGGGACTGGTCGACCTGCTCGACTCCGAGGAGGACCTGGTCGTGGTCGGGCAGGCCTCCTCGGTGAGCGAGGCGCTGGCCCGCGTCCCCGCGATCCGCCCCGACGTGGCGGTGCTGGACGTGCGGTTGCCGGACGGCAGCGGTGTCGAGCTGTGCCGGGAGCTGCGGTCCCGGCTGCCCGCGTTGCAGTGCCTCATGCTGACCTCCTTCAACGACAAGCAGGCCATGCTCGACGCGATGCTGGCCGGTGCCGCCGGCTACGTCGTGAAGAACATCAAGGGCATGGAGCTGGCCTCGGCCGTCCGCCGGGTCGGGTCGGGCAAGCCGCTGCTCGGCGAGCAGGAGACCACCTCGCTGGTGAACAAGTTGCGCGCCGAGCTCGACGGCACCTCGAAGCTGCCGGAGCTGACCGGGCAGGAGCGGATCCTGCTGGACTGCATCCGGCAGGGCATGACCAACCGGCAGATCGCCGACCGGATGTTCCTGGCCGAGAAGACCGTCAAGAACTACGTGTCCCGGCTGCTGAGCAAGCTCGGCCTGCAGAGCCGCACCCAGGCCGCGGTGCTGGCCACCCGGCTGCGCCACCATCCGGAGTCGTGAGCTCGCCGGGCCGCGCTCGGCCTGTCAGAGTGGAGCGGTGAGCAGGGCGGACTCGCCAGGGCCGGGGGAGCTGCGGGAGGGCGCCGCTCCACCGCTGGTGAGCACGCTGTCCCGGTTGCGGCTCAAGGAGCTGCTGGCCCAGGTCCAGGCGCGCATCGAGGAGATCATCAGCCTGCGGGACCGGATGGACGTCCTGCTGGAGGCCGTGCTGGCCATCTCCTCCGACCTGGAGCTGGACTCGGTGCTGCGGCGCATCGTGCGCACCGCCATCGACCTGGTCGACGCCCGCTACGGCGCGATCGGCGTGCTGGCGCCCGACGGCACGCTCAGCCGGTTCATCTACGACGGCATCGACGAGGAGACCCACCGCCGCATCGGCCACCTGCCCACCGGGCGCGGCGTGCTGGGCGTGGTCATCGAGGCGGACAAACCGCTGCGGCTGGAGGAGATCGCCGCGCACCCGGCGTCGGTGGGCTTCCCGGCGCACCACCCGCCGATGCGCAGCTTCCTCGGCGTGCCGATCCGGGCCCGGCAGGAGACCTTCGGCCGGTTGTACCTGACCGAGAAGCTCGGCGGCGGCCAGTTCACCGAGGACGACGAGGTGGTGCTGCAGGCGCTGGCCGGGGCGGCCGGGATCGCGGTCGACAACGCGCGGCTGTTCGAGGAGGTCCGCCGCCGCGAGCGCTGGCTGGACGCCACCGGCGAGATCACCGCGGAACTGCTGGCGGGCACCGATTCCATCGACGCGCTGCAGCTGATCGCCGAGCGCGCGGCCGAGCTGACGCACGCCGATTTCGCGCTGCTGGCGGTTCCCGCGCGCAGCGACGAGGTCGAGGCCGAGGAGCTGGTGGTCACGGTCTCGGCCGGGGCCGGTGTCGAGGACCTGGTGGGGCGGTCGCTCCCGGTCGACCGTTCGGTGACCGGGCAGGTGTTCCGGGAGCGGGTGCCGCGCAACGTGCCCAGCCTGTCCACGATCGAGGGCGCCGCGGTGGAGCTCGGCCCGGCCCTCGCGGTGCCGATGCGCGCGGAAGGCACCATCTCCGGCGTCCTGCTGGCCGTGCGGCGGGCCGGGGCGAAGCGGTTCGACGAGGAACAACTGCTGGTGGTGTCGTCGTTCGCCGACCAGGCCGCGCTGGCGCTGCAGTGGGCTGAGGCGCAGGCCGCGCGGCGCGAGCTGGACGTGCTGGCCGACCGCGACCGCATCGCCCGCGAGCTGCACGACCACGTCATCCAGCGGCTGTTCGCCATCGGCATGTCCATGCAGGGCACGCAGCGGCGGGCGAAGGTGCCCGACGTGGCGAGCCGGCTGACCGAGCACATCGACCAGCTGCACGAGGTCATCCAGGACCTGCGCGCCAGCATCTTCGACCTGCAGGTCGCAGCCGAGCACCCGACCGGGTTCCGAAACCGGGTGCAGCGCGTGGTCACCGACGTGGTGGGCGACAACCCGATCCGGATCACCATGCGGATGGCCGGGCCGCTGGACGTGCTGCCGCCGAGGCTGGCCGAGCACGCCGAGGCGGTGGTGCTGGAAGCGGTGAGCAACACCGTCCGGCACGCGCGCGCCTCGGAGCTGTCGGTGACCATCTCGCTGGACGACGACCTGACCATCGACGTCACCGACAACGGCATCGGCATCGAGAGCGCGGTCGCGCACAGCGGGCTGCACAACCTGGCCGAGCGGGCGGTGCAGATGGGCGGGCGGTGCACTGTGGACCGGCTGCGGGCCGGTGGGACGCGGGTGCTGTGGACGGCGCCGCTGAGCGCCGCACCCGGCTGATCCCGGAAACGCCGTCCGGATAATCGTTTTCGCCCGGGGCGCTCGTCGTGGCAAGATCTCGCGGATGTCCGCATCGCGCGTTGAGCTGCTGCGCTGGCAGTTCGAGATGACCTGGTCGTTGTTCGAGTTCCACCTCGCCGAACTGGTGCCCGCCGACGTCCGCTGGGAACCGGCCGAGCACTGCTGGACCGTGCGGCCCGGTTCCGGCGGCTGGGAACCGGACTTCGCCGAGGTGGAGCCCGATCCGATCCCGGTCCCCACGATCGCCTGGACCACCTGGCACATCGGCTGGTGGTGGTCGGTGACCCTGGACCACACCGAGGGCAGACCGCCGCGCGAGCGCACCGACGTCGAGTGGCCGGGCGAGGAGTCGGTCGTCGAGTGGCTGCGCGGGCTGCGCGCGGAGTGGTCGGCGGTGCTGGACCGCCTCACCGATGCGGAGCTGGACGCTCCCGCGCCGTTCCCGTGGCAGGGCGACCCGGACAAGACCGTGGCGCACATGCTGGCGTGGGTGAACGCCGAGCTGATGAAGAACGTCGCCGAGATCGGCCAGCTCCGCCTCCTGCGCACTGCTTCTGGAGAGGCCGCTGTGGGAAGCGGGTGCCGCTGACCCGCCGCTAGCCGCGGTGGACCCGCTCCTGCGGTGGGATGCGCTCGACCTCCGGTGCGTGCCGGGCGGCCGGGATCGGCGGCTCCGGCCGCTCGTGCGAACGGGTGGCTGCCCAACCGCAGGCGGTGCCCACGACCGCCGCGCCTCCCAGCACGCCCAGCCGGACCAGATCCGCCGATCCTTCCCAGATCAGCTCTCCGCGCACGTGGATCACGAAGCTGTTCAGCAGCATCCAGCACACCACCGCGGTGGCCAGCGCACCCGGGAGGTTCCGGATCGCGCCCGCGTAGGCGAAGGTG
This sequence comes from Saccharopolyspora indica, assembly GCF_027853965.1. Classification (GTDB taxonomy): domain Bacteria; phylum Actinomycetota; class Actinomycetes; order Mycobacteriales; family Pseudonocardiaceae; genus Saccharopolyspora; species Saccharopolyspora indica. The sequence goes on from NZ_JAQGLB010000011.1 coordinate 102,322, forward strand.
ACGAGGCCCAGCACGGTCAGCGCCGCAGTCGGCTCGCCGTACCACCAAGCGGCCGCTCCGGCGGGCGCCATCCCCGCGGACGCGACGAAGAACCCCACCGCGGAGGCCGTTGCAGCCCCTGCGACGGGCGGGTCGTGAGCACGCATCACCAACCACCGCCTCCTGCGGCAAGCGGCCTCACCGCCACCTGGCCAGCCCGCGCAGCGTCAGCGCCACGGCGACGAACAGGACGATCAACCCGACGGCCCACAACAGGTCCGGCATTCGGTGCCGCCTCCTCGTGAGTTCTCCTGCCGACGCCTCCAGTACACGCCTCCGGGCCGGACGCGGGAAGCTCGCTTGACGGGATCCGTACGCGCACCGCGCCGGGCCGCACGCGGTGTTGACGGTGCGGCGGAAAATCCGTTGCCCTGATCGGTAAAGTCGGTTTCATGGACAGGACGGGCAGCACCGGCAGGGTGGCGGCGGAGGTCTTCGGCAGGCACGGGGTGGATCTCGGCGACGCCCGGCGGGGCACGGGCTGGACGAACCACACCTGGCTCGCCGACGAGCTCGTCGTCCGCGTCGCGCCCGATCCGGGTTCGGGCGACCTGCTCCGCGAGCTGAAGCTGGTCGAACTGCTCCCGGCGGAGGTCGGCTACCCGGAGATCGTCGATGCCGGCGTGCTCGACGGGCACGAGTGGGTGCTCAGCCGGCGCGTGGTGGGGGAGAACCTGGACGAGGTCTGGCCGTCGCTGGACCACGCGGCCCGATCGCGCGCGATCGAGCAGATGTGGGAGCGCGCTCGTCACGTCCACCGCGTCGACATCGCCGCGGCCGCCCCGCACGCCCGCAGCCGCTCGCCGTTCTTCCCGGACAGCCCGGCGGAGGTCGATGCGTCGTTCGAGCGGATCGTCGCGGCCGGGATGCTCGCCGAACGCCAGACCAGCGGCCTCCAGCAGGCGCTCAAGCGGTTCTGGGCCGCGCTGCCGATGGCACCGCGCGCGTTGAACCACGGCGACCTGTGCGCGCCGAACACGTTGTGGCACGAGGGTTCGGTCGCGGCGCTGCTGGACTTCGAGTTCGCCGTCGTCGCGCCCACCGCGATCGACCTCAACGAGATGGTCAAGATCGCCTTCGGGCCGGGCGACGCCGCCGAGCGCGAGCCGCTGCAGGGCGTGGTGCGCGAGATCGCCGGGTCGGCGCTGGCCGCGGCGGGCGGGCCGGACGTGCTGATCGGCTACTCGATCATGCTGGAAACCTGGATGCTGGACCAGGATCTCGCCGCGGCGGAACCGGACCTGGACGACCGCGCCAATTCGACCGCGATGCTCACCGCCTTCGCCGAGGACGACGGCGGGTACTTCGCCCCGATCCTGCCCTGAGTCACGCGCGTGAGCGGCGGATCCGGCGGACGAGGCCGCGGCCGAGGTTGTAGAGGACGAGCGTGATGCCGGCCCACGGCAGCACCAGCAGGAGCATCCGCAGGACACCGACCGCGGCCGCCGCTGCGTCGCCTGCTCCGATCGCGCTGCCCACGCCGTCCCAGTGCGCGCCGAGTGCTTGCCAGACCACGGGCAGGACGAGGGGCGCGAGCACCAGGAACCCGATGATCCAGTACGCCAGGCACGGGATCACCAGCACCACCCAGGCCGTGATCACCCAGCGGACCCAGGGTTTGAGCTCGCGGACCCGGGGGTGCGGCGGACGGCCCGGCAGCATGCTGCGCAGGACCGGGCCCATCCGGTCGAACAGGTCGGGAACGCCGACCAGATCGCTCAGGACGTAGTAGCCGTCCAGCCGGATCGACGGCACGAACTGCCAGATCGTCGAGACCTGCCAGGCCACCAGCGAGACGAGCAGCCAGGGCAGCCCGGTCACCGCGAAGACGGCGATCATCACCAGCATGGCGAGCACGTTGAAGTAGAGGCCGCCCAGGTCGGTGCGCAGCCGGCCGCCCCGGCTGAGCCGGTAGGAATCGGTGACGGTGCTGTACATCGCCGGCCACACCAGGTAGATCCCCACGCCCATCGCACCCGGCCGCGCGCCGCCGTAGCGGCACGCCGCGACGTGCCCGCACTCGTGGAACATCCCGGAGAGCACGAGCACGCCCAGCACCAGCAGGATCTGCTCCGGCCGGTCGACCAGTTCCCGCGCGCCCGCCAGGAGTTGCGCGACTCCGCCCTGGGCGGCGAGCCAGACCTCGGCGGCGACGAACGCCACCAGGGCCAGGACGACGACCGGTGGCCAGAACAACGGCTGGAACACCCGGGCGATCACCGCGACGACGTGCTCGGGGACCAGCGCGACGCGGAACTTCAGCGCCAGCAACCGATCCCGGCCCTTCGGCAGCGGCCCGGGCTGGTCCGGTGCGTGCTCGGCGACGATGATTCCCGCGCGGCGCAACCGGTTCTCGACGAGGTAGGAAACCTGCCCGGCGGTGATCTCGCGGCCCCACTCGGCGCTCAGGTCGGCGGCCAGCTGCGCGTAGGTGCGGTGGCCGTCGAGCCCGGCCGCCACGAGGTAGAGCAGGTGGGAGAGCTGCAGGACCTGGCCGTCGGCGCGGCGGACCAGGTAGGGCGGTTCGCGGTGGCCGGAGCCCTGGTACCGGCCGATCAGCTCGGTTCCCGCGACCAGTGCGGGCACCACGAGCTGTGCGACGTCCTCATCGGCCGCGGGCTCGCTGCGGTGCCCTTCTGCGACCATCACGACTCCTCGGAAGTGCTGACGGGTGGTGCGCCGAGCGGTCGGCGCACCACCTCCGGCAGCCGGGATCAGCTCGGGTTGCCGCCGCCTTGGCCGCCGATGCCGTTGCCGCCGACGCCATCGCCGCCGATGCCGTCGCCGCCATCACCACCGTCGCCGCCGTCGCCGCCGCTACCGCCGTCGCCGCCGTTGCCGCCGTTGCCGCCGCCTTGCCCACCGCCTTGGCCGCCACCGGTACCGCCGTCGCCACCGGTGACGTCACCGGTGGTCGTGACGTCGTTGTCCCCGTAGGCCTCGACGTGGGTGTGCGGATCCGGGTCCAGGACCACGACGTCCGCGCCGTTCCACGGGAGCCAGAAGGTCGACATGACGGTGCGCGCGGGCAGGAACTCCACCCGCTGCACCTCGATCTCGTCGGGGCTCAGCGGTCCAGAGGTTCGTGGCATCAGGTGCTCCTTCGCAAACTCAGTGAATTCACCGGAAGAACCGGCCACCCCCTCGGAGAACGCGCTCCAGTGGCACGTTCCTGGCGCACGGGGCAGAACGTAGGAGCACCGGGCGCGCGGTGCACCTCGAATCACCCGCTCGGGTGCGCGATCTTTCGGGGTGGTCGTTCTGGATCAGGGGTTGCGGCGACCGGTTTCGGTGCCGGTGGTGGCGAGGTGACCGCCGGGGCCGCCCGCACCGCCGGTGCCACCTGCGTCGGCGACGCCGTTGAGACCGCGCAGGCCCGGGATGCCGGGCGTGATCCCGTCGCCGCCGGTACCGCCGTCCCCGCCGTCGCCGCCCGGACCGCTGATGGTGTGCACGGTGGCCCGGCCGTCGCCCTCGGACATGATGTTGCCGATGTTGGCGACGCCGCCGTCCCCGCCGGTGCCGCCCGTTCCACCGGCGCCTTCTACCTCGTTGTCCGCGGCCGCCCTGGACGGTGATGTCGTCGACGCCGGTGCTGACGATCGTGCCGGTCTCGCCGTTGGCCGCACCGCCACGTCCGTTGGCCCGCTCGCTGCCACCGCCGCCGTTGCCGCCTTCCCCGCCGTTGCCGCTGCGGGTGCTCGCGGTCGCATCGCCGCCGACGCCGCCGGTTCCGCCGGTTCCGCTGTCGCCGCCGGTGATCGTGACGGTGTTCTCGCCCTCGCCCGGGTAGATGCGGCCGAGGTTCCCGGTGCCGCCGTCGCCGGCGTTGCCGCCGCGGCCGCCGCGGGAGTCGGCGGGATCGGTGGTGCCCGTGCCGCCGTCGCCGCCCACCCCGCCGTTGCCGCCCTTGCCGCCGGTGACGGTGATCGTGTTGTTCCCGGTGCCGCCGTTGATCACGCCGGACTCGGCCACCCCGGGCCCGCCGGTGCCGCCGTGGCCACCGACCCCCGCGCTGCCCCCGGCTCGCGCGCTGGGGCCGGCCACGCCGTTGGTCCCGGCCGTGCCACCGGTGCTGCCGCCGTCCTCGCCCCCGTTCTCGCCGTTCCTGGTGTCGCCGCTGCGGCCGTCGAGGTGGCCGTTGCCGCCCTTGCCGCCGTTCCCGCCCGCTCGGCCGGTGACGATGATGAGGTCGTCCCCGGCGCCCGCGTTGACGGTGCCCGCGACGGCCCCGGTGAGGTAGAAGCGGTCGTTGCCGTCGCTGCCGTCGAGCGTGGTGCCCTCCGGGACGCCGCGGTCGCAGACGACGTCCACCCCGGAGCCGTTCGAGGTCCGCGTGCAGGACGGCGGTGCTGCCTGGGCGGCCGGGACCGCGGCGATGCTGAAGGTGACGGCGAGCATGGCGGCGCTCGGCAGCGGCCACCAGTGCTGGGCCTGCCGGACCGGACCGCCGTCAGCGGTCCGAGGTGGGCGATTGCGCATCGGCACTTCTCCTTACCCGGGATGGTTTCGGCTGGGCCAAACAGCGCGGGAGTCTAGGCCGAACGGATCAGCGGTGGTGGTATCCGAGCGGGCGACGTTGGGGGATTCGGGTGCGGACCACCCGAATCGGTGGTGGCCCGCCCGGCCGCGCGCCGGAGCGGCTGCGGACCGCATTCCCGGGGCACCGCGACTCCGAATTCCGAAGCGCGCTTCGTGCGGTTCTTTTCCGGGGGAGCGGTTCTCTCCGCAATTCGCGGTAGTGCGTCTAACCGTTCCGATTGCTTCGGGTGAATCTCCAATATGCGGTGCCACCAGGCATTTTCTGCCGAGTTGCGGATGTTGGTTGTTTTCGGACTGCGCTGGTTCTCGGGGGCATTTACCCTCCGATCTGATGCCGGCGAATCTGGGGCGTTGGATGGGGATCTGGGTTTTCGACCTTGTCCGGCATCGATCTCCGGCTGCATTCCGAGCCCGTTCCAACTGGGGAGGATGAAAGTGTTCGATGAAACTGAACCGGTGAGCTTCGAAGAGCTGGGCGACCAGCGCCTGGAGTTCCTGCCGCCGCGCACGGTCATGTCGACGCTGTTCCAGGCCGGCGGCTGGGACGGCGTGGTGATCGAGGGCGGCTCCGGCGGCACGGGCGGTGGCACCGGTGGCGGCAACGGTGGCGGTGACGGCGGCGATGGCGGCGACGGCGACTTGGGCGGCATCGGCGGTCACGGCGGCAACGGTGGCTTCGGCTACGGCGGCTTCGGCGTCGGCGGCCCGGGCATCGGTGGCGACGGCGGGCCGTTCTTCGGCTGGTGATCTGCCTTGACATCGCTCCTCCGCGGGTAGGCCTGGGAGGTCCGCTGAACGCGCTCCGATGGCCAAGGGGGATCTGATGTTCGAACCGAGACGGCAGCTCAGCGCGGCGGAGCTCGATGAACTGGGCCTCGTCGAGTTCCTGCCACCGCGCACGGTCATGTCGACGTTGCCGACCCAGGGCGGCTGGGACGGCGTGGTGGTCGAGGGTGCCGACGGCGGCGACGGCGGCGGCACCGGTGGCGGCACCGGCGGCGGCGATGGCGGTGACGGCGGTGACGGTTCCACCAGCGGTAGCGCTGGTGGCAACGGTGGCACCGGTGGCTCCGGAGTCGGCGGCGCAGGCCTCGGTGGGGCCGGCGTCGGTGGCGATGGTGGGCCGATGGTCGACGGCTGACCCGGCTCCGCGGACGAGAACGGGCTGTCCGGATCTTCCGGTCAGCCCGTTCCTCGTGTCCGAGCGACCGCTGTGCTTTCGTCCAACGGGAGCGACCGGCGTTGGAGCTTCGGCCGATTCCGCACCGGAGTCGGGTGGCGCAGTCTTTGCTGATCAGTGCACGGGGTCGGGGAGGACGGGCCGATGGGCGAAGCGCCGGTGTTCAAGCGGGTGGAGACCAACGGCGTCGAGCGCATCCCCGATGCCGAGCGCACGGCGCGGCCGCTCGACCTGTTCCGGCTGAGCTTCGGCGGCGCGAACACCTTCTCCACGGCGGTGCTCGGCGCGTTCCCGGTCCTGTTCGGCCTGTCGTTCTGGCAGGGGCTCGCGGCCATCGCGCTGGGGCTGGTGGCAGGTGCGCTCGTGCTGTGCCCGATGGCGGTGTTCGGCACGGTCAACGGCACCAACAACGCCGTCTCCTCCTCGGCGCACCTCGGCGTGCACGGGCGGGTCGTCGGGTCGTTCCTGTCGTTGCTGACCGCGGTCACGTTCTTCGCGATCTCGGTGTGGAGCTCCGGGGACGCGCTGGTCGGCACCGCGGCGCGCGTGCTGGCCGTCCCCGAGACGCCCGCGGCCTTCGCCGTCGCCTACGCGATCTTCGCCGTGCTGGTGCTGGTCGTGTGCATCTACGGGTTCCGGATCATGCTGTGGGTGAACAAGATCGCGGTGGTCGCCGCGACCGCGCTGTTCGTGCTCGGCGCGGTCGCCTTCGGCGGCGGTTTCGACCCGTCCTACCCCGGAACGCTGCCCGCCTCGGACGCGCCGGTGTTCTGGGCGTCGTTCATCGGTTCCGCGCTGATCGTGCTGGCCAACCCGATGTCCTTCGGCGCGTTCCTGGGCGACTGGTCGCGCTACATCCCGTCGACCACGCCGCGCGGCCGAGTGGTGGTGGCGGCGCTGCTCGCGCAGCTGTCGACCATCGTCCCGTTCGGGTTCGGCCTGGTCACGGCCACGGTGATCGCAGGTTCGGCGCCGGAGTACCTGGCCGGTGACGCTCCCAACTACGTCGGCGGGCTGCTCGCGGTGTCGCCGGGCTGGTACTTCGGGCCGCTGTGCCTGATCGCGCTCATCGGCGGGCTGTCGACCGGCACCACCGCGCTGTACGGCACCGGCCTGGACTTCTCCAGCGTGTTCCCGCGCTTCTCGCGGGTGCGGGCGACGGTGCTGGTGGGCGTGCTGTCCATCGGGCTGATCTTCGTCGGCCGCTTCGGCTTCAACCTGGTGCAGAGCATCTCCACCTTCGCCGCGCTGATCGTGACCTGCACCGCGCCGTGGATGGTCGTGATGATCCTCGGCTACCTGACCCGGCGCGGTTGGTACGACCCGGACGCGCTGCAGGTGTTCAACCGGCGGCAGCGGGGCGGGCGCTACTGGTTCCACCACGGCTGGAACTGGCGCGGCATGACGGCGTGGCTGGTCTCGGCCGGTGTCGCGCTGCTGTTCGTCAACATCCCGGGCCAGCTGGTCGGTCCGCTGGGCGAGCTGGCGGGCGGCGTGGATATCAGCCTGCCGCTGTCCCTGCTGCTCGCGGCGGTCGGCTACCTCGGCCTGCTCCGGGCGTTCCCCGAGCCCCGCGAGGTGTTCGGCCCGGACGGGCCCCGCTGGGTGCCCTGCGCGGACACCCCGGTGCCGCCGATCGTGGCGGAGCCTGCCGTCGGCTAGGCCTGGCGGGCTTCGGCGACCTGCGCGAGCAGGCGGTCGAAGACCTTCTTGACCAGTTCCGGATCCGGGTGCGGCAGGCCGGACAGCGCGCTGAGGTAGAGGCCGTCGCCGACCAGGCGCACGATCTCGGCCAGCACCGGGTCGCCGATGTGGTCGGTGAGCAGCTCCGACCAGCGGCCGAACACCCTGGCCAGCACCTCGCTGCCCGCTTCGCTGAGGCCCTCGGCGCCGCGCAGCGCGGCGATGACCGACCAGTACAGGGCCATCTCCTCGTCGCTGGTGGGCAGCGAGGTCTGCAGGAAGTAGCGGACGACGTCGACGCCGTCCTCGGTGGCCTGCGCGAACTCGGCCTCGGCCGCGTCGTCGAGCCGCAGCGTGAGGCCCTGCAGCATCGCCTGCTTGGAGCGGAAGTGGTAGAGCAGGCCGCCCTTGGACACACCGGCTTCGGCGGCGACCGATTCCAGGGTCACCGCCGCGGTTCCCTTGCGGATCAGGATCCGCTGCAGCGCGTCGAGGATGCGGTCGCGGGTGTCGGAGGCTGCCACGGTTTGAACTATACCGTCTGGACGGTTAGTATTCGTGCACGACCACTTCTGTACCGTCTGGACGGTACAGATCAATCAAGGCCGTGTAGAGATGACGAACCTGAAATCGCCTAGTACTTCTCGTGCGCAGTGGACCGCGCTCGGCGCGCTGCTGCTGCCCGTCCTGCTGATCTCCGTCGACAACACGGTGCTGAGCTTCGCCGTGCCGCACATCAGCGAGGAGCTGCGCCCGACCGGTGGCCAGCTGCTGTGGATCGTCGACATCTACTCGCTGATGCTCGCCGGACTGCTGGTCACGATGGGCACCCTCGGCGACCGGATCGGCCGCCGCCGGCTGCTGCTGATCGGCGCGACCGGCTTCGGCCTGGCCTCGGTGCTGGCGGCGTTCGCGCCCAGCGCCGAGCTGCTCATCGCCGCCCGTGCGCTGCTGGGCGTGGCGGGCGCGACGCTGATGCCCTCGACGCTGTCGCTGATCCGCAACATCTTCACCGACCCGCGCGCCCGGACCACCGCGATCGCCGCCTGGACGGCGACCTTCGCCGGTGGTGCCGCGTTCGGCCCGCTGCTGGGCGGGCTGCTGCTGGAGCACTTCTGGTGGGGATCGGTGTTCCTGATCAACCTGCCGGTCATGGTGCTGCTGCTGATCGTCGGGCCGCTGGTGATCCCGGAATCGCGCAACCCGAACCCGGGCCGCTACGACCTGCCCAGCGCGGGGCTCTCGCTGCTGGCGATGCTGGCGCTGGTCTTCGGAGTCAAGGAGTTCGCCGGTGGCGGGTCGCTGGCGCTGCCCGCGGTGGCCGTGGCGCTGATCGCCGGGTACGCGTTCGTGCGCAGGCAGCGCAGGCTCGACGACCCGATGCTGGACCTGGGCCTGTTCGCCAAGGCGCGGTTCAGCGTGGCGGTGGCCAGCAACCTGCTGGCGGTGTTCGTGATGGTCGGCGGGCTGTTCTTCATGACCCAGTACCTGCAGCTGGTGCTGGGCATGACCCCGCTGCGCGCGGGTCTGGCGCTGCTGCCGGGCATCGGGCTGTCGGTGGTCGGTTCGCTGGTGGCGGTCCGCCTGATCCGCCGGGTGCGGCTGGCCGAGCTGCTGGGCGCGGCGATGTTCGCGACGGGGCTGGGCTACCTGCTGATGGTGCTGCTGCCGCCGGAGGGCAGCGCCTGGCTGGTGGTGGTGGCGTTCATGATCGTCGGCGTCAGCGCGGGGATCACCGAGACGGCCACCAACGACACCATCATGAGCACGGTGGCCCCGGAGAACGCGGGCGCGGCCTCGGCGATCTCGGAGACCGGCTACGAGCTGGGCGCGGCGCTGGGGACCGCGGTGCTCGGCAGCGTGGTGACGGCGGCCTACCGCAGCCACGTCGACGTGACCGGCCTGCCGGAGTCCATCGTGGACACCGCGCGGGACACGCTGGGCGGTGCGCTGTCGGTGGCCGCTGAGCTGCCGGTGGAGCAGGCGGTGGCCCTCCGCGATTCCGCGGCGCACGCCTTCACCTACGGCGTGCACGTGACCAGCGCGGTCGGCGCGGTGGTGCTCGCCTTCGCGGCCTTCCAGGCCTGGTGGGTGCTCTCCCGCCGCTGATCGCCGGAGGTGGCGGTCCCATCAGGGGCCGCCACCCCTGTCAGGTGTGCTTCCCGGTTCGGGAGAAGGTTCGGCTGGTCGGGATCAGGGCTGCGATCGCCGGGGCCAGAGCGCAGATCGCGGTGCAGGCGATCAGGACCGCTGCCGGGCCGAAGGCCTCGGTCGCCGGGGCGATGAGGATCAGGCCCAGCGGTGCGAGGCCGTAGGAGAACAGGAAGTCCAGCGCGGACACCCGGGCCAGCTTGTTCGGTTCCACCTCTCGTTGGATCGCGGTGAACCAGGGGACGTTGAACAGCTCGATGCCCAGTCCGGCCAGGGCGTAGGCGGCCAGCACCACCGCGGGGTGGACCGGGGCGAGCAGGCTGAGCGGAGCGAAGGCGTAGCAGCCGAGCCCGGCCAGCGCGGCCCAGCCTCGGGCGCGGGGGCGCCAGCGCGCGATGATCAGCGCGCCGAGGAGCGCCCCGACGACGTAGGCCGTGGTCGCCGCGGCGAGCACCGCTTCGCCGCCGTAGCGGTCCCGGCTGATCAGGGGGAGCAGGACTCCGGTGGCCGAGTAGCCGGTGGCGATCACCGCGGTCAGCGCGCCGAGGCCGGCCAGGAACCAGGGGTGCCTGCGGGCTTCGCGGAGGCCCTCGACGAAGTCGGCGGCGAACGAGGTCCGCTCGGATTCGGCGGGCGCGGTCGCGGTGCCCTTCGGTGGTAGCAGCGCCGCGACCAGCCAGAGCGCGCCGATGAGCACCAGCAGCGTCGAGGTGTTGACGAGCACGGCCAGCAGCGCGGTCAGGCCCGGCGCGACCAGCGTGGTCACCCGGACCGCCAGCGTCATCGCCGCATTGGCCTGCTGGCGCTGCTGCTCGTCGACGACTTCGGCGGTCAGGGCCTGGAACGCGGGTCGGCACGCGCCCTGCCCGGCACCTGCCACCGCTGCCGCCGCGGCCATCAGCGGCACCGACCAGTCCAGGCCCACCGCGATCGCCGGGAGCGCGAGCGCGGCGGCCAGGCCGGACCACAGCACCACCGCGCGGCGCGAGCATCGGTCGGACACCACGCCGCCGATCGGTACGGCTGCCAGGAATCCCGCGGTGCGGGCCGCCAGCAGCAGGCCGAGGGTCACCGGGGTGAGCGAGCGGTCGAGCACCGCCAGTCCCAGCACGAAGGGCAGCGCCCAGGTGGCCAGGCCGGAGGCTGTCGTGCCCGTCCACAACCGGAGGAAGGCCGGGTCGCGGAGGGCGGAACTGCTTCGCAGCGCGGTCGTGTCCGGCGCTGATGGCGTGGCCACCGGGTGTGCTCCTAGAAAAGTTGAAAATGATTGTCGTTAGCGTACTGGCGCGTCGTGCTGTGCTCGCGGCGGGCTCAGCCGGCGGCGCCCTCCGGTCCGGGCGAGCGATCCCAGCGCATCCTCGACCACGGGAGCGCGAGATCGTCCAGTTCGGACACGTGCCGCGGGGCGAGCGAGGCGAGATCGACCGCCTCGCGGAAGCGGCTGAACACCGAATCCGCGTAGCGGTGCCCAGTGTCCGCTGCGATGAAAACAGCGGTCCGGTCCGGGTTCGCATCGCGCTCCCACCGGACGGCGAGGTAGCCGGCTCCGGTGGACAGCCCGGCGAAGATCGCGTGCCTGCGCAACAGGTCGGTGCTGCCGGAGAGCGCGGCGCAAGCGTGTCGACCGGTAGTCCGGCACCGGTCAGGCAGCCGACCACGACCAACGGCGGCAGGGCGTCGCCCAGCACTTCGAGTACGCGCCCTTCGCGCTGGGCGAAGAGCAGTGCGCGTCCGTCGAGCATGAGCGGATCCGATGCCTGCTCGGCGCGAACCGACAGCAGGGCCACCGCGTTCGCGACCGCGCGAATGGCCGCGATGATGTCGCTGGTCGGCGAGCCCATGCCGAGCCCGACCGGCAGATCGCCGGTCAGTCGCAGTTGCCCGCCGCAGGCCCGTGAGCGTTTCGGGGCGCTGTAGCACCCCAAAACGCTCACGGAACCGAGCAGCCGCAACGTCAGCAGCGCCGCCCGGCGGGCCTTCGTCCGCCCCGCGGGCACCACCGCGCCGCCTCAGCGCGATACCGGTACAGCACCGTCGGGTCGGCGCTGAACTGCGAGAACGGGAACGGTTCCGCGGACACCGCGGTCGCCCCTGCGCCGAGGAAGGCCCGCGCCACCGCGCTGCCCGTCTGCGCGTAGACCACCAGCGGCACGCCGCTTTCCCCGCAGTGCCGCAGGATCTGGTCGAACGTGCCGTTGCTCAACGTCATCCCGGTGGCCACCACGGCTTCGGCCGGGGCCAGCACCTCGGCCATGGACTCGGCCACCGGATCGCCCCACTGCGTCCGGCGCAGGTTCAGGTCGCACGGCAGGCATTCCCCGCCGCGCTCCCGGATCGCGGCGACCAGCGGGTTGACCACGCCGATCAGCGCTACCTTCGAGCCCGGCTCGATGTCCAGCAGTCCCGCGATCGCGGCATCCCGCGCGCGGGCGCGCACTTCCGGCGCGCCCGCGGGCAGGGTGACCTGCTCGGCAGCCGTGTCCCGGTGCGGCAGGGCCTCGGCCACGCGGCGACGAAGGTGCTGCGGCTCGTCGGCGCGGCCAGCTCGTCGAAGTAGCGCTGCGCGGTCCGGACGCTGGTGGCGTCGACGTCGCAGGCGTAGATCTCGGCCGCGTCGCGAAGTCCGGCCACCACGGTCTCGACGCCGAGCCCGACGCCCATCGCCGCGTACACCCGGTCCTGGACCTCGATCGTCCCGTCGAGCAGCCGCTCGTGGATCATCCGGCTGGTCGCGCCGGGCAGGAACACGCCGGGCGGCAGTTCGAAGGTCCAGCCGTTCCACTCGTACGGGCGGGCGGTGTGCAGGTCGGCCTTGGGCTGGTTGAGCGCGATGATCTGCGCCGCGGGCAGTGGTTCGGGGAGCTGGTCGAGCTGGACCGCGTTCGTCACTGCGTGACCGCTTTTCCTCATCGTCCGATCGAGCGCAGGTAGGAGGCGAACTGCTCGGCGCCCTCGATGTTGCGCGGACCGCTGACCGCCTGGCCGTAGTCCAGCACGTAGAACTGTCCCCTTTGGACCGCGGGGCTGCTGGCCAGCGGCGGGTGGGACTTCAGGAACGCGATCTTGTCCGCGACCGGCCGGTCGCCGTAGTCCACCACGACGATGACCTCCGGGGCCGACTCGACGACGTCCTCCCAGCCGACGGTGGTCCAGCGCTGGTTGAGCCCGTCGAAGACGTTGCGGCCACCGGCCAGCGAGATGATCGCGTTCGGCGCGGCCTGCGCGCCGGAGGTGAAGGGCTGGTCGGTGCCCGAGTCGTAGAGGAACACCCGGGCCGGATCGCCCGCGGGGCGATGCTGCTGCAAGGCCTCGGCGCGCTTCTGCAGATCGGCCACCAGCGCTTCCGCGCGATCGGGCACCTGGAAGATCGTCCCGATCTGCCGCAGGTCGGTGTAGAGCGCTTCCAGCGGCGGCACTTGGACGGGGCGCGCGCCGTAGTTGAAGCAGCTCTCGGTGTGCTGGTAGCTGCGGATGCCGACCTCGGCCAGCAGGTGCGGGGTGATGCCGCGTGCTTCGCTGAAACCCGAGTTCCAGCCGGCCAGCACCCAGTCCGCCTTGGCACCGATCACCACCTCGCGGCTGAGCACGTCGGTGCTCAGCAGCTCCACCGACCGGTAGTCGTCGAGGTAGGGCGAGCGCTGCACGGCTGGATCGGCGGTCGAGGGCATCACCACGCCGCGCATCCGGTCGGCCAGCCCGAGCGCGAACATCTTCTCGGTGCTGCTCATGTCGTAGGCGACCGCGCGCTGCGGCGGCGGGTAGCTGATCTGCTCACCGCAGTTGTCGACGACCACCGGCGCCGCCTCGCCGGGCGCCGGTTGCTGCACGGTCGCGCCGCAGCCCGCCAGGAGTGCGACGCTGCCCACCAACGCCGCGGTGCGGCGCAGGGTTGTTCGGTTCATTCCATTCCTTCCCGATCGGTGAGGTCGTAGAGCAGCTGCGGAGCGCCGGTGCGCGGGTGCGGCACGATCGAGGGCGTCACGCCGAAGACCTCGCGGACGAGCTCCGGTTCCAGCACTTCGACGGGCTTTCCGGTGCGGACCACCGAACCGCCGGACAGCACGGCGAGCCGGTCGCAGGCCGCCGCGGCCAGGTTGAGGTCGTGCAGCGCCACCAGCACGGTCAGCCCGCACCCGCGCAGGAAGGACAGCAGTTCCACCTGGTGGCGCACGTCGAGGTGGTTCGTCGGCTCGTCGAGCACCAGCACCTGCGGTTCCTGCACGAGCGCGCGGGCGATCAGCACCCGCTGGCGCTCGCCGCCGGACAGCGACAGGACGCTGCGCCGCGCCAGGTGCTCGACGTCGGTGCGCCGCATCGATTCCCGGCACAGCTCCCATTCCGCACCGCTGAGCGACCTGTTGCCGCGAAGGTGCGGAAATCTGCCCAGCGCAACGACTTCCGCCACCGTGAAGTCGAGTTCGGTGCGGCTTTCCTGGGTGAGGGCGGCGACCGAGCGCGCGCTCTCGGCCAGCGGGATCGAATTCAGCTCGGTCCCGTCGAGCAGCACGGTGCCGGTGGTCGGGTGCAGCGCCCGGTAGAGGCAGCGCAGCGCGGTGGACTTGCCGCTGCCGTTGGGGCCGACCAGCCCCACTACCTCGCCGCTGCTCGCGGACAGGTTCAGCCGCTCGACCAGCGTCGCGCCGGCGATCCGCACCGACACGTCCTGCCAGGTGACGTCCATGCTCAGCCCCCGCCGAACAGGTAGCCGCGGCGCCGCATCAGGACGACGAACACGGGCACCCCGATCAGCGCCGTGATCACTCCCAGCGGCAGTTCCCGCGGTGCGAACGCGGTGCGGGAGATCAGGTCCACCCACACCAGCAGCACGGCGCCGGCCAGCGGTGCGATCACCAGGACCCGGCCGTGCGCCGCGCCGACCAGGATGCGCACCAGGTGCGGCATGACCAGTCCGACGAACCCGATCGCGCCGCTGACCGCGACGATCGCGCCGGTGACCACGGCGGTGAGCAGGAAGAGGCCGCGCCGCAGGCGGGCCGCGTCGACGCCGAGGCTGGCCGCGGTCTCGTCGCCCATCGCCAGCACGTCCAGCGCCCGGCCCTTTCGCGCCAGCAGCACCACGGCGACCAGGACCGCTGCCGCGGCAACGGGCAGCGATGCCCAGGTGGCGCCGCCGAGGCTGCCGAGCAGCCAGAACAGCACGGTGCGCGCGGATTCGCCGAAGGGCGCGAAGAACACGATCACGCTCATGGCGGCCTGGAACCCGTAGGCCAGCGCGACGCCGATGAGCACCAGTCGCAGCGGGCTCAACCCCGCTCGGCTGCGGGCGATCAGGTAGACGAGTGCCGTCGCGCCGAGCGCGCCGAGGAAAGCGGCTGCCGACAACGCGAAGATGCCCAGCGAGGAGAACAGGCCGAAGGACACGACCGCGCTGGCCCCCACCGACGCTCCGGACGAGACGCCGAGGATGAACGGATCGGCGAGGGCGTTGCGCACCAGGGCCTGGACCGCGACGCCGATCGCGCTCAGCCCGGCCCCGACGACCGCGGCCAGCAGCACCCGGGGCGTGCGGACCTGCCAGATCACGGCGTAGTCGGTGAACTCCTCGGCCCTGATCGAGCCACCGGTGACCGCTGCCCAGAGGTAGCGGGCGGTGTCGGCCAGCGGCACGGTGGTCGGTCCCAGGGCGATCGCGACCAGTGCGGAGACCAGCAGAACCGCGGTGAGCAGCGCGGTGATGAGCACCAGCGGAGCGCGCGGTGCCAACTCCGGCACCGGCGTTCTGGCGCGTTGCAGAAGCATCTCTTCCCCGTCCTCGAGTTCCCGGCCGGGAACGATCTCGGACACCCACCTTCATTAAAACGAAAATCATTGTCAATAGACGGCGGGTGTGAGTGACGACGCGCTCAGCTGACGCCGGGTTCCGCACGTCCGTCCACTGAGGACGAAATTTCCGCGGCGGTTGCAGCCCGTCTGGTCCTGGTGGCGGATCGACTGGATCCGGGCTTGCTGCCAGGCTTGGCAGGACGAATCGGACCGGGGGAGCGAATCCTATGCGCCGAGCACGCGGATGGCTGGTCCTGCTGAGCGCCGCCGTGCTCCTCAGCGGCGCCGTGAGCGCTTCGGCCAGCGAGTCCCGGCCCGGTGACTGGCCGAGCTGGCAGGGCGATCTCGCCGGCTCGCGGTTCAACGCGGCCGAGAACCGGATCACTCCCGACACCGTCGGCGGGCTGAAGCTCAAGTGGGCGTTCGCCTACCCGAAAACCGGTGCCTGGGTGAAGAGCCAGCCCGCGGTGGTCGGCGACGAGGTGTTCTTCGGCGGACCGGACGCGCGCTTCTACGCCGTCGACGCCCGCAACGGCGCGCTGAAGTGGCAGTTCGACCTGACGTCGGTGGGCCCGGCGCCGATGGACGGGGTGGCCTTCAACGGGGCGACCGGGCCCGCGGTGGCCGAGGGCAAGGTCTTCTTCGGCGACAGCCGCGGATACGCCTACGCGCTGGACCAGCGCACCGGCGAGCTGATCTGGGCGGTGGACACCGAAGACCACCCGCTCGGCTGGCACGCCAGCTCGCCGCTCTACCACGAAGGCCGGATCTACCTGGGGGCCTCCAGCGCCGAGCACGGCGGCGGGCCGGACTACCCGTGCTGCACCTTCCGCGGGCACGTCGATTCGCTCGACGCGAGCACGGGGGAGCTGATCTGGCGCTACTACACGGTTCCCGAGCCGCGCGCGGTCGGCACCTGGCCCAGCGGCGCGACCAGGTACGAGCCCTCCGGTGCTGGGGTGTGGGGTTCGCCGGTCATCGATGCCGGAACCGGCACGCTGTTCGTGGGCACCGGGCAGAACTACTCCGGCAACGGCGGCGACTTCGACACGCTGCTGGCGCTGGACGCCGCCGACGGCACGCTGCGGTGGAAGCAGCAGGTCACCGACGTCGACAGCTGGCGGGACCTGTGCAACGTCCCGGATTCGGCGGGCTACTGCCCCGGACTGGCCGACGGAACCGCGCTGGACTTCGACCTCGGGGCGAGCCCGAACCTGTTCCCGGTGCGGGGGCGCACGCTGGTCGGCGTCGGCCAGAAGAGCGGCGTCTACCACGCTTTCGACGCGCGGACCGGCGAGGTGCGCTGGCGCAGGCAGCTGTCGGAACCGTCGCCGCTCGGCGGGGCGACCGGGCTCCAGTGGGGTTCCAGCTACGACGGCGAACGCCTGTACGCGGCCAGCTACTTCGCCGGTCCGGGCACCTTGAACGCGATGGATCCGGCCACCGGCGAGGTCGTGTGGACCACGCCCAACCCGGCCGACGGCTGCGACTGGGGCGGGGCGGCCGCGCACCCCGACCAGTGCGTGCTCGCCCACACGCCCGCGGTGACCTCCACGCCGGGCCTGGTCTACGAAGGCAGCACCGACGGCAAGATGCGCGTCTACGCCGCCGAAACCGGCGAAGTGCTGTGGGAGTACGACACCGTCCGGGACTTCGCGGGCGCCAACGGGTTGACCGGGCGCGGGGGCTCGATCGCGGGCAACGGCGGCGCGGTCGTCGCCAACGGCACGCTCTACGTCCAGAGCGGCTACCACCCGATGTACCCGAGCGAGCACGGCAACGTGCTATTGGCCTTCGACCTTCCCTGATCCGCTCCGGAAAGCACCGGCCGATGCCGCCAGCGCGGCGATTCCGGCCGCGTGCGCGGGCATTTCCGGGTCAGGTGGGGTGCCGAGCAGCACCAGCTGGTGGTAGAGCGGTGCGGTCGCCGCGATGAGCAGGGCGCGCGCCTCGATCCCGGGTTCGAGCTCGCCGCGCTCGATCGCCCGCTCGACGACGATTCCGCAGCGCTCGTAGCGGTCTTCCCACAACCGCCGCAGCGCGCGGGCGGCGTCCTCGGAGCGGAACGACGCCGCGATCAGCGCCGCGGCGATCGAGGGGCGTTCGGTCAGGGACGTCTGGATCTCCTGGTTCAGCGCGGTGAGATCGCCGCGCAGCGAGCCGGTGTCGGCGGGCTGCCAGTCGTCGTCGCTGGTCGAGTCGAGGAGGTCGGTGAGCAGGCCGCCGACGTCGCGCCAGCGGCGGTACACCGTGGTGCGGTGCACGCCGGAGCGCGCCGCGACGGCGTCCACGGTGAGCGCGTCGTAGCCGTTCTCGGCCAGCTCCGCGCTGACCGCGGCGAGCACCTGGGCGCGGTTGCGGGCGGTGCGGCCACCGGGGCGGGGCTGTGGCGTGGAACTCATCGTCGGCGGTCCAGTTGCTCGGCGGGGCGGGACGTGGTTATCCTAACGCAACTGTTGTCGCACTAGTGAGGTCGCCGATGCTCTTCCGAAGCGTTCGTCCCACCCCGCGGTTCCCGCTGGCCGCGTCCCCCTCGAATGCTTCGGAGTCCGTGCATGCCAACGCAGATCACCGCGCTCGCGGTCAGCAAGTCCTTCCACGGCAGGGCCGTCCTCGACGCGGTGACCTGCTCGCTCGCCGCGGGTGAGCGCACCGGGATCATCGGTGAGAACGGGTCCGGCAAGTCCACCCTGCTGCGCCTGCTCGCCGGCACCGAGCAGCCCGACCGCGGCGAGGTCGTCGTGCACGCCGACGGCGGCGTCGGCTACCTCGCGCAGGACGAACGGCTGCCGCCGCAGCTGACCGTCCAGCACGTCGTCGACCGCGCCCTGGGCGACCTGCGCGCGATCGAACGGCGGATGCGCGCGCTGGAAACCGCGATGGCCGACGGCGACGAATCCGGGCTGGCCGAGTACGGCGAGCTCACGACCGCCTTCGAACTGCGCGGCGGCTACGACGCCGACGCCCGCGTGGAACGAGCCCTGCACGGCCTGGGGCTCGGGCTGGTCGACCGCGCCCGCACCGTCGGCGGGCTCTCCGGTGGCGAGCAGGTCCGGCTGCGCCTGGCCGCTCTGCTGGCCGCCGGGCCGGAGGTGCTGCTGCTCGACGAGCCGACCAACCACCTCGACGACGACGCCGTGCACTGGCTGGAGGAGCACCTGCGCGCCCGGCGCGGCACGACGGTCGCGGTCTCCCACGACCGGGTCTTCCTGGAGCGGATCGCGACGAGCCTGCTGGAGGTCGACGCGGACCGGCACCGCGTGGTCCGCTACGGAAACGGCTACGCGGGGTTCCGCGCGGAGAAGGCGGCGGCGCGGGAGCGGTGGGTGCAGTCGCACGCGCAGTGGCAGGCCGAGACCGCCCGGCTCCGCGAGGTCGCGGCGACCACCGCGCGCGACGTCGCGCCGGGCCGGGCGATGCAGGACAACAACAAGATGGCCTACGACCGGGCGGGCGGACGGGTGCAGCGATCGCTGGCCAGCCGGGTCCGCAACGCCGAGGAACGGCTGCGCCGGCTGCTCGCCGATCCGGTTCCGCCGCCCCCGGAACCGCTGCGGTTCACGACGACACCGCGGGCCGGTGGGGTCGGGGGAACCGTCCTCGACGCCACCGACATCGCGGTGGCCGGACGGCTCGACCGGACGAGCGTCGCGGTCGAAGCGGGGGAGCGGCTGCTGATCACCGGTCCGAACGGAGCGGGCAAGAGCACGCTCCTGCGGGTGCTGGCCGGAGACCTCGCGGCCGACCGCGGCACGGTCGTCCGCCGCGGCCGGATCGGCTACCTCGCGCAGGAACCCGGTCCCGCGGTGCCCGGGGAAACGCTGCTCGCGGCCTTCTCGCGCGGGCGGCCGGGAGGCGCTGAACAGCTGCTCTCGCTGGGCCTGTTCACCAGCGCCCAGTTCGCGACGCGCGTGGAGAACCTCTCCACCGGGCAGCGGCAGCGGCTCGCACTGGCGCGGCTGGTCACCGAACCGTCGGACGTGCTGCTGCTCGACGAGCCCACCAACCACCTGTCGCCCGACCTGGTCGAGGAACTGGAAGCCGCCCTGGCCGACTACCGGGGCGCGCTCGTGGTCGTCAGCCACGACCGCCTGCTGCGCCGGCGCTGGCGAGGCGAGCACCTCGCCCTGCAGGCCTCGGTGTGCGCCTGACACCGCGCATCTCGTCGAAGGAGGTCCTTCTGTGCCAAGCATTCCCGCTGACCCGACCGTGCTCCACCCGATGCCCGACCAGCCGCGCGTGGTGCTGCTCAAGCCGCTGGTCACGTCACCGCTGATCGACGTGGGGGAGTTCTCCTACTACGACGACCCGGACGACGCGACCGCGTTCGAAACCCGCAACGTGCTCTACCACTACGGCCCGGAGAAGCTGATCATCGGCAGGTTCTGCGCGCTGGCCACCGGCGTGCGGTTCATCATGAACGGCGCCAACCACCGCGCGGACGGCCCGTCGACCTTCCCGTTCCCCACCATGGGCGGCTCGTGGGCCGAGCACTTCGACCTGCTCACCGGCCTGCCCGGCCGGGGCGACACGGTGGTCGGCAACGACGTCTGGCTCGGCAGGGACGTCACGGTGCTGCCCGGCGTGCGCATCGGCCACGGCGCGATCATCGGCACCGGATCGGTGGTCACCGCCGACGTGCCCGACTACGGCATCGTCGGCGGCAACCCGGCCCGGCTCATCCGCACCCGCTACGCGGAGCCGGACATCGCCCGCCTGCTGGCGGTGGCCTGGTGGGACTGGCCGCTGGAGCACATCACCGAGCACGTCCGCACCATCATGTCGGGCAGCGTCGACGACCTCGAAGCCGCTGCCCCGGCCGACTGACCCGCCCGGACACGATCCGTCGTTGATCACCCGTACCGGTGAAATCCGGGCGAGGTGGGCGGGTCATCGCAGACTCGGTGATCTCACCGGGGGTAGTGCTGTGTCGCGATCGGTGAACACCGGTCTGCGGATGCATCGAAGGGAACAGGACATGGCCCTGACCAAGGACCAGTTGGTCACCGAACTCGCCGAAGTCGTGGAGGTGCCCAAGGCGACGTCCCGAGCGGCTCTCGAAGCCCTCGCGGGCATCGCCGCGGAACAGCTGAGCAGCGGCGAGGAGATCACCCTGCCCGGCATCGGGAAGCTCAAGGCGGTGGACCGCCCCGCGCGGACCGGCCGCAACCCCGCCACCGGCGCGGAGATCAAGATCCCGGCCAAGCGGGTGGTCAAGTTCGTCCCCGCCAAGAACCTCGACGAGACGGTGAACAACTAGCAGGTTGATTCCTGGCTCGTTTTGCGCAGCGGTGCGGGTGGCGGAACCTCAGAGGTTCCCTGGACTGCGGGTGCCCCTCCTGATGTATGCCCAATACACGGCGGAGGGGCCGTCCTCGCCAGGAAACCTCTGAGAACCCGCGGCGGTGCGAGTTGCGTGGGTGGGTCAAGCGCTGCGCGCTTGCGGCAGCTCATGCCGTTGTTGCGGTACGCCTCGCGGCTGCGGCCTGAGGAAAAGGGATCAATCGTCAAGAGCGCCGTCGTGGTGGAGCCTCCGGGGACGGCAGGCTCCACCGCGCGGTCACCGGTTGCGGAGCTCGTCGCGAGCGGCTTCTTCCGCGGGGTCCAGCTCCTCCAGCGCGACCTGGACCGCGCCCATCGCCACGCCGGTCTGCATGGCGAACCTGGCCTGGGAGATCGGGCGGGTCAACGGGTTCCGCTCGTAGGACGCCGCTGTCCGCTCCGCCGACCGGATGGACCGGACCGCGGTGGCCAGCTGGTGCTGGAGCCGCTCCGACTCGACGTCGAGCAGCTCGGCGGCGCAGGAGGCGACCTTGTCGGCGGCGCCTCCCAGCTCGCCGGCGCGCTGGATGCAGGACGGCGTCGTGAAGGTCGCCAGCAGTCCCCGGACCTCCCGGAGCCCTGCTGCGGCTTGTTCGTGCATACCGCCATCTTGCCTGATCGGGATGCTGTTGATCCCGGCGCGCGCCGCGGCCGGTGGGGCAGGTCACCGGCCGCGGCGAGCCGGTGTCAGTGGAAGACCACGTGGTCGGCGAGAACGGTCTCGCCGTCCTGCTGCACCTCGCCGGCGGCGGTCACCTTCGTGCCGACCTCGGGAGCGCCGTTCTCCAGCTCCACGACGGTCTGCGGGGTCAGGACGAAGTCCAGCTCCGGCGAGCCCGGGTGCGCGACGACGGAGACCACGGTCACCTCGCCCCATTCGAGGTCGCCGCGCTTCTCGATCTTGCTGACCTCGCCCGCCACCTTGATCTCGTGCTGGTCGGGCGGGTTCACCGGCCGGGTCTGGCTCGGGTTGCCGTTCGCGGGCTGGGTTTCCGCGGACGCGGCGACGGCGGTCCCGCCGAAGACGAGCGCGGGCAGCAGGGCGAGGCCGGCGATGGCGCCGATGCGACGGGTGGTCTTGGCAGACATGGTTTTTCGCCTTTCGCGTTGTGCGGGCCGGTCTTCGAGGACCGGGTGAGCACAGCCTGCCCAGCGGGTTCGAGCGATTCCGGTGAAGATCTGGGAGAGTTCTGAGAATCCCGGGGCGCGCGGGCAGCAGCGATCCCGTTCTCGCTGGAGATCACCGCCGAACTCCCAGGAAGTTCCGAGGTTCACACAGCTTCTTCCGGGCTCGTCGCGTCACCGGCGAGCGGCAGTCGCACCCGGAAGACCGCTCCGGCGCCCGGCGCCGAGACCAGGGAGATCGTGCCGCCGTGCGCGGTGACCAGGGAGTGCGCGATGGCCAGGCCGAGCCCGGCGCCGCCGCCGTCGGTGCGGCTGCGCGAGCCGTCCGCGCGGTAGAACCGGTCGAACGCGCGGGACCGCTGCTCCTCGGTCAGGCCCGGGCCCTCGTCGGCGACCTCCAGGACCGCCTGGCCGTCCGCGGTGCCGACGCCGATGCGGACCCGCGTGCCCTCCGGGGTGTGCCGGACGGCGTTGCCGACGAGATTGGTGACCACCTGCCGCATCCGGGCCTCGTCGGCGAGCGCCGGCGCGGCGGCCGCGGTTCCGCCGTCCGGGCCGGTGAGCTCGACCGGCCGGGACGGGTCGAGCGCCCGCACGTCGTGCAGCGCGTCGGCGGCCACGGTGCGCAGGTCCATCTGCGCCAGCTCCAGCGACTCCGCCGGATCGCGCTGCTCGTCGAGCCGCGCGAGCAGCAGCAGGTCCTCGACGAGCCTGGTCAGCCGCAGCGACTCGCGCTCGATGCGGTCCATGGTCCGCTCGACGTCGTCCTGCCCGGTCAGCGCGCCCATCCGGAACAGCTTGGTGAACCCCCGGATCCCGACCAGCGGGGTGCGCAGCTCGTGGCTCGCGTCGGCGACGAACCGCCGCATCCTGGACTCGGACCGCTCCTTGGCGGCGAAGGCGGCCTCGTTCTGCGCGAGCATGTCGTTCAGCGCGTCGGACAAGCGGCCGATCTCGGTGCCGGGCGCGGCCAGCCCGGGCACGCGCTGGCTGAGGTCGCCGCCCGCGACACCGGCCAGGGTCTGCTCGATGCGCCGCAGCGGCCGCAGCCCGCCCCGGATCGCGAACGATCCCACCACGGTGAGCACGACCAGCAGACCGGCACCGGTGGCCAGCGAAATGGTGTTCAACCGCGCGGTGGTCGCCTGCACCTCGTCCAGCGAAGCCGCCACCACCACCGTCTCGCGGCGGACCCGCACCGAGCTCTCGTCGCCGACCGCGATGCTGGCCGAGGTCAGGGCGAGCACCCGCCAGCTGCCCGAACCGTCCTCGCTGGGCACCTCGAAGGGACGACCGCCGTGCGCGTCGACCGCGGCGGCGTCCAGGCGCGGCAGCGCCGGGTCGGTCGGACCGGGCTGCTCCTGGTAGCGCTGCTCGGCGATGAGCTCGCCGTCCGGGCCCAGGAGCGCGACGTAGTTGTCCCAGAACCCGCCTGCCTCGCCGACCGGGATCGTCCGCGCGAACGACTCCGGGGACCGCACCTGCTGCACCGCGCTGGTCGCCATCGGGCGGAGTTGCGCATCGATCCGGCTGACCAGGTAGCCGTGCAGGAACCCGGTCACGACGGCGCTGCCCGCGGTCAGCCCGACGGCGAGCAGCAGGCTCGCGATCAGCAGCAGCCTCGCGCGCAACGACAGGCCGCGCGACCTCCGCCGGTCGGTCATGCCCGCGGCTCGCGGAGCACGTAGCCGACGCCGTGCACCGTGTGCAGCAGCTTGGGGCCCGCCGTGTCGATCTTGCGGCGCAGGTAGCTGATGTAGGTGTCGACGATGCTGGGATCACCGCCGAAGTCGTACTCCCAGACCTGGTCCAGGATCTGCCGCTTCGACACCACCCGGCCCGCGTTGGACATCAGGTAGCGCAGCAGCCGGAACTCCGTCGGCGACAGGCGGACCGGCGCATCGGCACGCACCACCTGATGTCCGTCCACGTCGAGCTCCAGGTCCGCGACCCGCAACGTGTCGCGCGGCGCAGAGCCACCGGAGCGCCGGAGCACGGCGTGGATCCGCGCGATCAGCTCCTCGGGGTCGAACGGCTTGGTGATGTAGTCGTCGCCGCCGAGCCGGAGACCGTTGATCTTGTCGGCGGGGTCGTCGCGGGCGCTGAGGAACAGCACCGGCACCGGAACACCCGTGCCGGTCAGCTTCCGGAGCCGCTGGATCACCTCGAAGCCGTCCAGGTCCGGCAGCATCACGTCCAGCAGCACCAGGTCCGGGGTGCGCAGCCGCGCCTGCTCCAGCGCCTCGCCGCCGCTGGCGGCGGAGGTCACCGAGAACCCGGCGAACCGCAGGGTGGCGGCCAGCAGCTCCCGAACCGTGGGTTCGTCGTCCACGACGAGCAGATTGGTCACGCGGAACCTCTCGGCCGGTTGTCACCTCGGGCAGGACGTGAGTCTCACACATCGCCGGGTGGGCCGAGACGGAGCTGGCCGGGTGCCGGAAGTGCTGCGCCGGCGGGGGAGCGCGTCGCTCCACCCCGCCGGCGCCGTCGGCCGATCAGCCCCAGGGCGTGTCGTCGCCGGGGGCGGCCGCGATCGCGGCCGGGGCGTCGGAGGTGGTCGCGAGGGCGGTGGTGACCGGGACTGCGGCGGCCAGGACGGTGAGGGCGATCGTGAGCTTCTTGAGGAAGGACATTGCTGCTCCTGTGTGTCGTGGCTTGTCCGGGCCGTCGTGAACCGGAACTGCCGATGACGTTAGGGAGCCGGGTTATCAGGCCGCCGTTGCGCGGCTGTCATCTCCCCATCGTCCCCGCCGCGCCGGGTGATGGCGCGGTGATAGGTCGCTGATGGGGCGGTTGTGGAGAGTCTGGTTCGCACGGCGCCGGGCGGTCGGCCGCCTTCCGGAGAGGAGCGAACCAATGCTGCGGAACGTCTCCGGGTGGTCTCGCTGGTTGTTGCGCGATCCCGATCCCGGCAGCCGGGCACTGCTGTTCGTGCTGCCGCACCCGGGATGCAGCGCCGAGACCTACCGGAGGTGGCCGCGCACCATCGGCCGCTGGGAGGTCTGCCCGGTGCAGCTGCCGGGCAGGGACGTCTTCGCCAGGCACTCGCGCCCGGCGTGCTTCCGGCAGCTCGCCGGGGAGCTCGCCGGCGCGCTCGGCACCTACCGCGGGCGATCGCTGGGTTTCTTCGGGCACGGCGCCGTGGCCCTGCTGGGCTACGAGACCGCTGCCCGGATGGCCGGGCTCGAACCGGTGCAGGTGTTCGTCTCCGCCCAGCCCGCGCCGGGGTACCGGCTCGGCCGCGCCTCGGATGCGGTGCTGGCCGAGGTGCTCTGCCGGGTGCTGCTGGAGGTGGGCGGGAATCCGCTGCCGTCGCTGGTGGAGACCCGGGTGGGGGTGTTCCGCGGCGACCTGGCCGCGGCGGCCGCCTACCGGCCGGGCGTGGTTTCCGACCGGGTCCGGGTGACCGCGGTCGGGTGGGCCGACGACGCGGTGTCGTCGGTGGACGGGTGGCACGAGTTCGGCGGCGTCGCCGCGCACGTGCTGCCGGGTGATCAGTTCAGGTTCCTGTCGGCGCCGGTGGAGCTGCGGCGGGTGCTGGATCCCGCGCAGTAGGCCGCCGGAGCAGGTCGCAGGTCAACGCACGCGTCCAGAGTCGCGCAATGGGGAGAAGAGTGGTCATGACGGAAGCGGTTCCGAGGGAGTTCGACGCACAGCTTGCCAAGTTCGTGCGCGCGCAGTGGCGGGATGATTCCACCCTGGTCGAGGTCGGCATCGATTCGCTGACCGCGGTGCGCATCGTCGTCGCGCTGCTGCCCGACGACGACGCCGAGATCGACGCCGCCCGGCTGGGCGGTATCCGCACCGTCGGCCAGTTCCGCCAGTGGCTGCGCGATCTGCTGTCCGAGCAGACCGGAGCGGTCCGATGACCGCCATCGCGGTCCCGGTGGACGGCCGGGACGAGCAGGATCCGGCCGCCGCGCCGCTGACCGAATCGCAGCTGGGCCTGCTGGTCGTGCACCGCGCGGTGCCCGCTGCCCACCTCTACAACGTGGTCGCCGAGATCGGCCTGGACCCCGCCTTCGACGGCACCCGGATCCGCTCCGCGCTCGCGGACGTGCTCGCGGTGCAACCGGCGTTGCGCACCGGGCTGCGCGAGAGCCCGCGCCCGCACGCCCACGTGGCGGAACCGATTCCGGCGAACCAGATTCCGGTGTCCGTCGCGCAGGTTTCCGCCGCGGAGTTCGACGCGGAGAAGCAGGCGCAGCTGACCGAATTGGCGAACACCGCCTTCGACCTGGCCGAACCGCCGCTGCTGCGCGCAGCGCACCTGCACTCCGACGACGGCACCCGCGCAGTGCTGCTCCTCGCCGTGCACCACACCGTCTTCGACGGGTTCTCGCTGCGCCCGTTCGTCGATGACCTCTCCCGCGCGCTCACCGGCGAGCTCGACGTCGCGGCGCTGCGGGAGAAGCGGGAACGCGCGCTGCGCAAGGAACTCCAGGCGCAGATCGCGGCTGCGGACACGGCCGAAGCGGAAGCCGCGGTCGAGGCCATCGCGGAGGTGCTGCGGCAGACCTCGCCGACGGTTCTGCACCCGAGGCCGAACCGGCCGACGACCACCGACTTCAGCGGTGACCGGGTCGAGATCCGGTTCTCCGCCGCGGAGAACCGGCGGATCGGCCAGGTCTGCGGCGCGCTGGACATCAGCGCCTTCACCTTCTTCTCGGCGATCTACGCCGCGTTGCTCGCGCGGCACAGCGGGCAGGACTCGGTGGTGTTCGGCGCACCGCTGATGGCGCGGCGCACGGTCGGTTCCTTCGACCTGTGCGGGTTCTTCGTCAACACGCTGCCCCTGGTCGTGGACGTGCCGTGGCAGGCGAGCTTCGAGAGCTACGTCCGCGAGCACGTGGCCCCGCGCGCGCTGGAGGTCAGGTCCCACGCCGCGGTGCCCTTCACCCGCATCGTCCGGCGCGTCGATCCCAGCCGGGCCGGCAACCGCAACCCGCTGTTCTCCTGCATGCTCGCGATGCAGGACTCCACCGACGTCGCGCCGGATTCGCCGGTTCGGGAACTGCGCGAGCACGGCACCGGGACCGCGAAGTTCGACCTGTGGCTGGGCGTCACGCCGACCGGTGACGGCTGGCTGCTGGAGCTGGAGCACGACCGGACGCTGCTGCCGCCCGAGGTCGTCGAGGGCATCGCGGGTTCGCTGCGCAGCGCTCTGCGCACCGTCGCAGCCGACACCGACGTGCGGTTGTCCGATCTGTTCACCGATTCGTCCGCAGTGGAGACCGAGCGCGCCGACGGGCTGGGCGTGGAACCCGCAGCGCCGGACCTGGACGGCTGGCTGCGCGAGGCGTGCGCGGCCAGGCCCGGCGCCATCGCCGTCGACGAGCACGACCGGCAGGTCAGCTACGCGGAGCTGGACGCCTCCGCCGGGGCGATGGCCGCTCGGTTGCAGCAGTGCGGTGTGCGCGCGGGCGACGTCGTGGGGCTGGCCACCGGTTCGCTGCTGGACACGATCGTCGCGATCCTCGCCGCGCTGCGGTTGCGGGCCGCCTACCTGCCGCTGGACTCCTCGCTGCCGGAGGAGCGGCTGGCCTACATGCTCGACAAGGCCGAGTGCCGGGTCGCGGTGGCCGACGCCCCGGTTCCGGGAGTGCGGGTGGTGGCGCCGGGCGAGGCCGGTTCGGCGGAGCCCGCGGAGCAGCCCGGGACCGATGCCGACGCGGTGTACGTCATGTTCACCTCCGGCTCCACCGGCAAGCCCAAGGGCGTGCTGATGCACCACGCGCCGCTGGTCAACCTCACCGCCTGGCAGGTCGACGCGCTGGGCATGGACTCGACGACCCGGTTCCTGCAGTACGCGCCGGGCGGGTTCGACGTGTCCTTCCAGGAGATCGTGCCGACGCTGGTCGCAGGTGGCACCGTCGTCGCCCGCGACGACGTCGACCGCCGCGACTTCCCCGCCCTGGTGCGGCACGTGCGCGACAAGGCCGTCACCCACGTGTACCTGCCGGTCGCCGCGCTGGCGCCGTTCGTGCAGGCCGCGGAGGCCGCGGGGGAGCGGCTGCCGTCGGTGCGGTGGCTGTGCGTCTCCGGTGAGCAGCTGGTCATGACCGCCCAGATCAGGCGGTTCTTCGCGCAGCGACCGGGGATCGACCTGGTCAACCTCTACGGCCCGACCGAGACGCACGCGGTGACCACGTTCTCGCCGACCGCCGCCGACCACTGGGACTCGCACGTTCCGATCGGCCGCCCGATCACCGGCGTGACCGCGCAGGTCGTCGACCGGACCGGGCACCTGGCGCCGCGCGGCGTGCTCGGCGAGCTGCTGCTGGGCGGGCGCTGCCCGGCGCACGGCTACGTCAACGATCCGCAGCGCACCGACGAGCGCTTCCTGCCCGATCCGCGCAGGCCTGAGGGCCGTCGGTACCGCACCGGTGACCAGGTGATGTGGTCGGCGGACGGCCAGCTGGTGTTCCTCGGCCGCAACGACGACCAGGTCAAGATCCGGGGCTTCCGGGTCGAGCTCGGCGAGATCGAGGCCGCCGCGCAGGAGCTGCCCGGCGTGCGCCTCGCGGTGGCCGCGGTCGACGGTGACGCCGCGGCGCGCCGCCTGCTGCTCTTCCTGACCACCCGGCCGGATTCGGCCCCGGAGCCCGCCGAGGTGCGGCGGGAGCTCGCGGCGCGGCTGCCGGGCTACATGGTGCCCGCGGTGGTGATCGCGGTGGAGCGGATCCCGACCACCGCCAACGGGAAGGTCGACCGCAACGCGCTGGTGGCCGCGGCGGCGGACCTGCTGGCCGAGGACGACCGCGCTGCCGCACCGGCCGCGTCGCTGTCGGCCGACCCGGTCGAGGCCTGGTTGCAGTGGATGTGGGCCGGGCTGCTCGGTGACGCGCTGCCGCCGGTCGACGGCTCGCTGCTGGAGCTCGGTGCGCACTCGCTCAACGCGCTGATCGCGCTGACCCGGATCGAGGAGGAGTTCGGGGTGCCGTTGACGATCCTCGACTTCTTCGCCGATCCGACCGTCGCGGCCATGGCCGCCGCGCTGCGCGAGGAAGGGGTGCGGCGATGACCGGCGCGCTGGCCGGGAATTCGCTGCTCGTGCCGATCAAGCGGGGCACCGGCCCGCTGTCGGTCGTGCTGCCGCCCGCGGGCGGCGGCGTCGGGCCCTGCCTCGGTGCGGCCGCGCACCTGGCCCGGCGCGGGCCGGTGCAGGGCGTCCGGGCCAGCGGCCTGATGGCCGGGGAGGAGCCGGACACCGCGGTGGCGGCGATGGTGGAGCGCTGCTGGGCGGCGCTGGAGCCGCTGGACGCGCCGAGCGTGCTGTTCGGCTGGTCGCTCGGCGGATCGCTGGCCTGGGAGCTGGCGCTGCGCTACGCCGAGCTCGGGCGGCGCCCGGCCGTGGTGATGGTCGACAGCCCGGCCGTCGCCGAGCCGGTGTCGGAGGCGCAGCGCGACCACCTGCGGGACGTGATCGCAGCCGGGACCAACGACGAATCGGTCCGCGCGACCACCGATGCGCACATCACCGCGGCGTCCGAGTACCAGGCGCGGCAGTGCTATCCCGGGCCCGCCCTGCTCGTGGCGTGCCGCCGGGAGAACCCCGCCCACGCGGCGGCGTGGCGGGACCTGGCCGGTCACCTGCGCATCGCGGAGGTCGACTGCGGCCACTTCGAAGTGCTCGCCAGCCCGCACCTGGCCACGGTGCTCGGCCACCTCGACGAGTTCCTGAACACCTTGGAGGAAGTATGACCCGCCCTTCCGAACTCGCGATCGTCACCGGCGGGACTCGCGGCATCGGTGCGGCGCTGAGCGCGCGGCTGGCGAAGCTCGGCTACCGGGTGATCGCGGTGCACCGCAGCAGCGGCAGCGCGGCCGAGGGCACCGGAGTGATGCCGGTCCGGGCCGACATCTCCGATCCGCGAGCCGTGGCGGCGTTCGCCGAGCAGGTCCTCGGCGAGCACGGCACGCCGGCGGTGCTGGTGAACAACGCCGGTATCAACATCGACCGGCCCTTCCTGGAGCTGACCGGCGCCGACTGGCAGCGGGTCATCGACACCAACCTGTCCGGACCGTTCCACCTGATCAAGGCGTTCGCCCCGGCGATGCTGGCGGCAGGCGCGGGAAACATCGTCAACATCGGCGCCACGACCGGGATCCGTCCGCGGTCCAACGGCGTGAACTACGCGGCGAGCAAGGCCGGTCTGCTGCAGCTCACCAAGTGCCTGGCCACCGAGCTCGCCCCCGCGATCCGGGTCAACTGCCTGATCCCGGGCATGACCGAAACCGACGAGCTCATCACCCGATTCCGGCTCGACGACCCGGAGCACCGGGCCGCCGTGCTGGCCGAGATCCCGCAACGACGCATCGGTTCCCCCGACGACATCGCCGACGCCCTGGAGTTCCTGGTCAGCGCGCACAGCAGCTACCTCACCGGGCAGAAGCTGATCGTCGACGGCGGCCAATTCATGTGGTAGGAGATCATGACAGACGAACTGCTCCGCGCATCCCGGCTCGCCTACGACACCGCGCCTCCGGTCGGTGACCCGGCATTCCTGCGCTATCCCGACGAACTCGCCCGCGCCCTCGCCGAATCGTGGCCGCTGGTCCTGGAGGCCAACGCCCGCGACGTCCAGGCCGCGCAGGACCGCGGTCTGCCGCCGGTCCTGCTCGACCGGATCCGGCTCGGGGAGGCGCACCTGGAGCAGCTGCGGACGCTGACCCGCAGCGTGGCCGACGAGCTCCCCGACGTGCTCAAGCCCGGCCCGGAGAGCCCGGTGGGCAAGGCCGCATCGCTGCGCAAGGTGCCCAAGCCGCTGGGCGTCGCGCTGATGGTCTACGAAGCGCGGCCGACGGTCACCGTGGAGGGCGCACTGCTGCCGGTGGTCACCGGCAACGCCGTGATCCTGCGCGGTGGCAAGGAAATCGCCGCCACCAACGCTGCACTGTCCACTGTGGTGGGCAAGGCGCTGGCGGCGTCCGGGTTGCCGACCGGCATGGTGACCACGCTGGACGATCCGAGCCGCGCCGTGCTGCGCGAGCTGCTGGGCCGCGGCGACGCGATCGACGTGCTCATCCCGCGCGGCAGCCCGTCGCTGATCGACTACTGCCGGACCACGAGCACCATCCCGGTCATCGCCAGCGGCGGTGGCGTCAACCACCTCTACGTGCACGAATCCGCCGATCTGGCGCTGGCCGCGGCGGTGGCGCTGGACAGCAAGCTCGCCGAGCCCACCGCCTGCAACACCCTGGAGCTGGTGCTCGTCGACGAGCGGGTGGCGACGCCGTTCGCCGCGGCGCTGGCCGACGCGGCCGAGCAGGAAGTGACCTTCCGCCTCGACGAGCGCATCACCGCCCCCACCCGCGCCGACGGCGCGCTGTGGCAGATCGCAGCGCTGGCCGAGCACGACTTCGGCCGCGAGTTCCTGGAGCCGGCGATCGGAGTCCGCGCCGTCGCGGGCCTGGCCGAAGCGGTCGAGCACATCCGCCGGTTCGGCTCGATGCACACCGAAGGCGTGGTCTCCGGCGACGAGCGGGTCGCCGCGGAGTTCGTCAAGCAGGTCGACGCGGCCGCGATCGTGGTGAACGGATCGCTGCGGCTGCACGACGGTCCCACCCTCGGCCTCGGCGCCGAGGTCTCCATCAGCACCGGCCGCCTGCACGAGCGCGGCCCGGTGACGATGCGCTCGCTGTTGACCCACACCTGGTTGGTGGCGGCCAACGGCACGCTGCGCAGCACGGTCAGCTGAAACCCGCACCTGGAGGAGGAACCATGTCCACAGCCACGCTCGACCGCGCCGCGGTCGCCGAAGCCGTCAAACGAGTGGTCATCGCCGAATCGCGGATTTCCCTCACCCCGAACCAGATCCCGGACGACGAGCTGCTCAACGGGGACCGACTGACCGTCAACTCCCTCGGTTTCGTGGGAATGCTGATCCGCCTGGAGGACGAGCTGGACGTCGAGCTCTCCGACGACCTCTTCGTCGGCCGCCAGTTCCACACCGTCGCCGACCTGATCAACGTCGTCCTCCAGGCCGCGGAGGTGACGGCATGAGCAGCGGGTTGCCGACGCAGTGGCGCAGCGTCTTGCCGCACATCGACGAGCTCCCGGCCGACCGCAGCCCGCGGGTGAGCAGCGGGCAGGGCGTGCAGGCCAACCTGCCGATGGAGCTGGTGCGGCAGAGCATCTCGCGCAAGGAGTACTGGCCGATCCCCGACGAGATCGCCGACGCCTACCGGAAGTTCCGCCCGACCCCGCTGTGGCGGGCGACCGGTTTCGAGCGGGCCATCGGCGCCCGCGTGCCGGTCTACGTCAAGTACGAGGGCGGCAACATCTCCGGCAGCCACAAGCTCAACACCGCGCTCGCGCAGGCCTACTACTACTCGCGGGCCGGGGTGAAGGAGCTGGTGACCGGGACCGGTGCCGGGCAGTGGGGCACGGCGCTGGCCGCGGCCTGCGCCCTGTTCGGCCTGCGCTGCACGGTGTTCATGGTCGGGTCGAGCCTGAGCCGCAAGCCCTACCGCGGCGTGCTCATGCGGATGCTCGGCGCCGAGGTCCACGCCAGCCCGAGCGACCTGACCGCGGTGGGCCGCGATCACGACGGCAGCCGCGGCAACAGCCTGTCGCTGGCCATCGGCGAGGCGGTGGAGTACGCCAAGGCCACCGACGGCGCCGCGTTCAGCATCGGCAGCGGCGAGACCTACAGCATCCTGCACCAGTCGGTGATCGGGCAGGAGGCGCAGGTGCAGCTGGCCGAGCTCGACGCCGACGTCGACGCGGTCGTCGGCTGCGTCGGGGCGGGCTCCAACTTCGGCGGCATCGCGCTGCCGTTCCACGCCGAGGCCGTCGCCACCGGCGCACCGGCTCCGCTGCTGGTCGCCGCGGAGTCCAGCACCACGCCCAAGCTGAGCCGCGGCGTGTACGCCTACGACCAGACCGACGCGACGGGAACCGGGCCGCTGGAGGCGATGTACACCATCGGCAGCGACTACGTCATCCCCGACTCGCACTCGGCGGGCCTGCGGTTCCACGCCGCGGCGAAGGTCGTCTCGGCGATGCGCCACGCCGGTCAGGTCGAGGCGGTGGGCATCGGCCAGGTCGAGGCGCTGGAAGCGGGCCGGCTGCTGACCGTGCACGAAACCGTGCTGCCCGCACCGGAATCCGGTCACGCGCTGGCCGCCGCGGCGAAGCTGGCGACCGGCACCGCCGAAGGCATGCGCGCCGAGCGCGGTGTGCTGGTGTGCGCGAGCGGTCACGGCTACCTGGACCTGGCCGCGTACCAGCAGTTCCTCGACGGCGAGCTCAGCGACGTCGCGCCGGTGCCGGAGGCGCTGTCGGCCGCGGTGTCCGGGCTCGACCGGGTGGGCGAGCTCTCGACGGCGGGGAGGCGGCCATGACGGTGCGATCCGAGCTGCTCGACTGCGTGCAGGCCAACCTCGCGGTGCTGGCCGACCACCACCACGGCGCGGGCACGCACCTCAACCTCGGTGCGGCGCTGCGCTTCCGGTGGCGCGCCGAACAGCTGCCCACGGTCGAGCCGACGCTGGAGCAGCACCTGGCGGACGCGGAGGACCTGCTCGGCCTGCGCCTCGCGGACCGGCGCGCGATCACCGGCGGTCCGCTGACCGCGGCCGTGCGGCCCGGCGAGCGGGCGTACGTCATCGCCGACGCCTACGAGCTGCCGTGGGTGCCCTACTTCCAGCAGCGGCACATGGAGCACAGCTTCCTGCTCACCGCCGACGGCGAGGTGGTCGACGCCTACGCCAACGACACGCAGTGGGGCCCGGCGGCACCCGGCACCTGGCAGCACCCGGATCTCCAGGTGGCGGGCGAAGTCCTGCACTTCACGCCCGGCGTCGCGCCGAATCCCGTGGCCTCGCTCGACGACGGTGATCCCGAGGAGTACGTCGCCGCCTACGAGTCCGAGCCGGACCGGGTCTCGGCGCTGGACCGGCTGACGCTGGAGACCTGGTTGCTGGCCCGTTCCCGGAAGCTGCACGCCGCGTTCCGCGAGCACCGCGGCCTGCCGACGACACCCGCGCTCGCCGAGCACCTGGCCCGCTGGGACGCGCTGGTCGAACAGACCTACCTGGCCTACCGGCGCGTGGTGCGCGGCAGGCCCGAGCCGGCTGCCGTCGTGGAGCGCTTGCGCGCGGTGCTGGCCGCCGATCGCGAGGTGTTCGCGCTCGGCGACGAGCGGTGGCGGCGCTCGGTCGCCGGTGTGGTGGCGTCGGTGCTGGAGGTGCCCGAGCAGCAGCTGCTCGGTGGCGTCAGCTTCACCTCGCTGCCGCGGTTCAGCTCGTTCCGGCTGGTGGAGATCGTCGAGCAGCTGGAGAGCGAGCTGGGTGCCGACATCGACGCCGCGGATCTGCTGCCCGAGAACCTGCACCGCCTCGACGACCTCTGCCAGGTCATCCGGCCGCCGGCGGTGCGCACGGAGGGAGTTCTGCCATGACGTTGCTGCACGAACTGCTCGACGACGCGGCCGATCGCAGGCCCGCTCGTCCGGCGATCACCGCGGCGGGCCGCACGCTGACCCACCTCGAACTGGCCGCGGCGAGCCGCCGCCTGGCCCGGCTGCTGCACGAGCGCGGCGTCCGGCGCGGACAGCGCATCGTCGTGGTGCTGCCGTCGAGCGTGCTGCACCCGGCGCTGGTCTACGCCGCATCGCGGATCGGCGCGGTCATCTCGGTGCTGCACGAGCAGACCACCGACCGCGCGCTGGAGCACGTGCTCGACGACTGCGAGCCCGTGCTGGTGGTCTCCGACGAGGTCTCCCGGCCCGCTCTGGATCGCGGGATCGCGGTCCTGGGCAGCGCGGAGCTCCTCGCCCGGCTGGGCGAGGGATCGCAGGAGGTGCCGGGGCGGGAACCGCTGGCGGTGGACCCGCTGTTCCTGATCTACACCTCCGGCACCACCTCGGCGCCGAAGGCGGTCGTCAGCACGCACCAGCAGGTCACCTTCGCGGTCGCGGCGATCCAGTCGGTGCTGCGCTACCAGGACACCGACGTGGTGTACTGCCCGCTGCCGATGTCCTTCGACTACGGCATGTACCAGCTGTTCCTGGGCGCGGCTTCAGGCGCGCACGTCTGGCTCGGCCGCCCGGCCGAGGTCGGCCCCAGCCTGGTGACGAACCTGGTCGAGGCCGGTGCCACCGTGCTGCCCGCGGTGCCCGCGGTCGCCGACGCGCTGGGCAGGCTGCTGGCCCGGCGGGCGGCGGTGGTGCCCGCGATCCGGCTGGTGACCAACACCGGCGCGGCGATGCCCGCGGAGGCGCTGGCGCGGCTGCGCGCGGCGATCCCCGGGCTGCGGGTGCAGCTGATGTTCGGGCTCACCGAGTGCAAGCGCGCGACGATCGCCGAGCCCGACGACGACCTGCGGCGCCCCGGCACCTGCGGCCGC
This sequence comes from Saccharopolyspora indica, assembly GCF_027853965.1. Classification (GTDB taxonomy): domain Bacteria; phylum Actinomycetota; class Actinomycetes; order Mycobacteriales; family Pseudonocardiaceae; genus Saccharopolyspora; species Saccharopolyspora indica. Next base: position 137,502 of record NZ_JAQGLB010000011.1, read on the forward strand.
GCGCTGCCCGGCACCGAGGTGTTCACAGTGGACGGTGAAGGCCGCAGGCTGGAGCCGGGCGAGGTCGGCGAGATCACCGTGCGCGGGCCCAACGTGATGGCCGGCTACTGGCGGCAGCCGGAGATGTCGGCCCGCCGGTTCCTCCGCCGCGACGAGCTGTTCCCGGAGCTGCGCACCGGCGACTACGGCTGGATCGACGAGGACGGCCACCTGTACTTCGAGGGCCGCCGCGACGACATCTACAAGGAGCGCGGCTTCCGGGTCAGCGCCACCGAGGTCGAGGCCGCCGCGCGGCGCGTCACCGGGGTGAGCTCGGCCGCCGTGCTGCCGCCGGAGGGGCAGCGGCGGGCGGTGCTGATGGTCGTCGCCGACACCGGGCCGGACGAGGTGCTGGCGGCGATGCGCGCCGAGATCGAGGAGTTCAAGATCCCCGGCCGGTGCCTGGTCGTCGAGCGGATCGCGTTGACCCGCAACGGGAAGGTCGACCGCAAGGCGATGGCCGCGATGCTGGAGGCCGATCATGGCTGAGGCCCTGCTGGAGCGCAGCGGAATCCGCGACCGGCTCGGCGCGGTGCGGACCCCGGCCTACGTCTACGACCTGGCCGTGGTGCGCGAGAACCACGCGCACCTGCGGTCGGCGCTGCCGGACTCGGCCGAGGTGTACTACTCGCTCAAGGCCAATCCGCACCCGGCGCTGCTGGGCGAGCTGCGCGCCGGTGGCGCGCTGCCGGAGGTCTGCTCGCCGGGCGAGCTGGACGCGGCGTTGCAGGCCGGCTGGTCCGCCGGGCAGGTGCTCTACACCGGTCCGGGCAAGCGCGATGCCGACCTGGACCGGGCGGTGCGGCTGGGCGTGCGGGAGTTCTCCGTCGATTCGGTCGTGGCGCTGGACCAGCTCGAAGCGGTCGCCGCGGCCCACGGCGTCCGGCTCGGCTGCCTGCTGCGGATCAACGACGACCGGCCCGCCGCCGGGCAGGGCCTGGCCATGACCGGGGTGGCGTCGCAGTTCGGCGCCGACCTGGGCTGGGTGCTGGCCGAACCCGAGCGGTTCACCGGGCGGGCGCACGTGCGGATGCGCGGCCTGCACCTGTACATGGGCACCAACCTGGTCACCGTCGAGGACCTGGTCGCGCAGTTCCGCCAGTCCGTGCGCACCGCGGTCGGCCTCTGCGAGGTGTTCGCGGCGCACGGCGAGGCGATCGAGCTGCTCGACCTCGGCGGCGGTTTCGGCGCACCGTTCGCCAAGCGGGGCGACCGCATCCCGCTGGACGGCCTGAAAACCGCGCTGGAGGACCTCTTCCGCGAGGAGCTCCCGGACCCGGCGCCCGCGATCGCCTTCGAGACCGGCCGCTACCTGGTCGGCACCGCGGGCACGTTGGTGACCTCGGTGCTCGACGTCAAGCGCTCGCACGACCGCGACGTGGTGGTGCTGGAGTCGGGCATCAACCACTTGGGCGGCATGGCCGGGCTGCGGCGCGTGCCGCCGCTGGTGCCCGACCTCGTCGGCGAGCCGGACGGCCGGGGCCGGATGACCGCGATGATCACCGGCCCGCTGTGCACCCCGCTGGACCTCTGGGCGCGGTCGGCGGAGCTGCCCGAGGTGCGGCCCGGTGACGTGCTCGCCGTGCCCAACGTCGGCGCTTACGGGCTCTGCGCGAGCCTGCTCGCCTTCCTCGGCCACCCGATGCCCGCGGAGGTCGTCGTCGACGGCGACGACCCGCAGCGGTCGCCGCAGGTTTCCCGTTTGGAACTGATCCGAATCCACGGAGAGGACTGATCACGATGGACGCGCGTTTCACCGAGCTGCTGGTTCCGTTCCTGAAGTTCGCCGGTGGTCGCGAGATCACCGAGGACGCGAGCCTGCGCGAGCTCGGCCTGGACTCCATGCAGGCCATCGAGCTGCTGTTCGCCATCGAGGACGCCTACGGCATCGCGCTGCCCGACGACGAGCTCAACGACGAGAACTTCGCCACCGCGGGAAGCCTGTGGCGAGTGGTCTCCGCCCAGATACCGGAGGCCGTGGCATGAGCAGCTTCGTGTCAACTCCAGTTCTGCTCGACCGCACCTCAGGGGAACGTGACGCGAACCAGCCACAAGAAACCGCGAAACGTGAGGTGGAGCAGAACGCAAACACCACTGTGAATCGCGGAGAGGCGGGACCGGGCATGAGCGCGCCTGCGTTGGAACGGGTCGGGTTCGATGCGTTGGCCGACCAGGTGGCCGCCGTCGCGGAGGAGCACGTCGCCGAGGCCGACCGGGACGCGGTGTTCCCGGTGGCGGCGCTCGACGAACTCCGCCGCACCCGGTTGCTGGGGCTGCTGGTGCCCGTCGAGCACGGCGGGCTGGGCGGCGACCTCGCCGACGTGCTGCGGATCGGCATCCGGCTCGGGCGCGTGGACATGTCGCTGGCGATGATCTTCACGATGCACTGCCAGCAGGTCGCCGCGGTCGTCCGGCACGCGGCGGAGCCGCTGCGCTCGGAGCTGCTGGCCCGGCTGGGCAGCGGCGCGGAGTACCTGGCGTCGGTGACGACCGAGGTCGGCACCGGCGGGCACCTGCTCAGCGCCGGGTCGGCACTGCGCGCCGACGGCGAGCAGCTGGCCGTCGACCGGTTCGCGCCGATCGTGACCGGCGGTGCGCACGCCGACGGGTTCCTGATCACGATGCGCGCCGTCGAGGCCGATGCGCCGAACCAGGTGTCGCTGGTCTACGCCCGTCGCGACCAGCTCACCACCGACGGCTCCGGTGACTGGCAGCCGATGGGCATGCGCGCCAGCCACAGCATCGCGCTGCAGCTGACCGGAACCGTGCCCGCGCACCAGATCGTCGGTGCGCCAGGCGGTTTCGCCGACATCGCCGGTTCGGTGTTCGGGCCGCTCGCGCACCTCGGCTGGTCGGCGGCGTGGCTGGGCACCGCGGCCGGAGCGCTCTCGCGAGTGCTGCAGCTGCTGCGCAGCCCGGCCGGGCGCAAGCGGTTCGACGTCAAGTCGGAGCTGCTGCTGACCAGGCTCTCCACGGCCCGGCAGCGGCTGGACACCGTGCACGCCCTGCTGTGGCGGACCGAGGAGATGGTGCGCACCACCTCGGACCTGTCGCTGCCGAGGAACCAGCTGCTGCTCAACGCGCTCAAGATCACCGCGGCCGAGCAGTGCCACGCCGCGGTGAACGACCTGGTCGACGCCGTGGGGCTGCGGCACGGCTACCTCAAGGACTCGCCGACCAGGCTGGAGCAGGCGCTGCGCGACCTGCGCTCCGCCGCCCTGAACTACAGCAACGACCGGCTGCACCTCGCGGACGGCCGGCTCGCGCTGATGGACTCGGAGGTGCGCTTTGCCTGAGACGACGCTGGCACCGGAGCCGATGGTCGAACTCCCCGGCTTCGACGTGCTGGAGAAGGTCCTCGACGAGCTCGCCCCGGCGGCCTCGGCGCGGGAGATCTGGGCGGCGCTGGGCCAGGCGGGCCTGATCGAGCAGGTGTACCGGCACGGCTCGCCCGGCGCCGGGGTGATCCCGCCGCGCCTGGCGCGCGTGCTGGCGGCGGTGGACGCGCGATTCCCGGTGGACACAACGCTTTCCACGTGCGTGCAGCTCGCCACGGTGCTGCCGCTGCTCGCCGGGGACGAGGGCAGGCCCGCGCAGGTGCTCCACCGGGCGCTCGGCGGCGCGGCGACCGTCGGGCTGGCCGCCACCGACGTGGGCTCGGGATCGGACCTGACCGCCCTGGAAACCGAGGTGGCGCTCGGCGAGCGCGAGATCGTGCTCAACGGCACCAAGCGGTGGATCACCAACGCGGTGACGGCCGACGAGTTCCTGGTCCTGGCCCGCCATCGCAGCGGCAGGCACTTCACCAACTTCACCTGGGTCCTGGTGCCCGCCGGGACTCCCGGGGTGACCGCGCGGGCGGCGGACTCCGACCTGTTCCGCGGTTCCGGCGTCGGTGACGTGACCTTCGACGAGGTCCGGCTGGACCGGTCCTGCGTGGTGGGCAGGCCGGGGCGCGGTCTGGCGAGCTTCGCCAGGCACATCGCCACCGAGCGGCTGGCGGGTGCGCTGTGGGCGCTGGCGCTGTGCCGCCGCACGCTGGAGCACACGCTGCGCGGCCTGTCGGTGCGCCCGCACCAGCAGGGCACGCTGTGGGACCTGGACAGCGTGCGGCAGCGCTTCGCGGCGTGCCTGGTGGACCTGCGGCAGCTGGACGCGCTGGCCCGCGAGCTCAGCGACCGCATCGCGAGCCGGTTCGACACCTCCGCCGCCGCGCTGCTGAAAGCAGCGGTCGGCACCACTGTGGACAGAGTGCTCGCCGAGTGCGCGCAGCTGCAGGGCGCCGAGGGGTTCACCTCGGTCGGGGCGCAGCGGTTGCGGGCGCAGGCCGCGATCTTCGGGATCGGCGGCGGTACCACGGAAGTCGTGCGATCGGCGGTCGCCGACGACGCCGTGGTGGTGCTGGCCGAACTGGACCCGAGCGACTGGCCATGCACGACCGGCTGATCGAGGTCGCGGAGCGCACCTGGGTGGGCACCGGTGCGATCGAGCGGGTTCCGGACCGCGCGCACCCCGCGGACCTGGCGCGCACCGCGGGCATGCCGGGGTGGCGGGTGCGGGAGTTCCTGGCGGGCCGGAACCTGCTGCGGTCGATGCTGCGCGAGCTGCACCCGGAAGCGGCCGAGCTGGAGGTGACGGCTGCCGGCAACGGAAAGCCGCACCTGCTCGGCGAGCGGGGCCTGGGCATGAGCGTGTCGCACGACAGCGGCGTCGTCGCGGTGTGCGTGGCTCCCGGCCGCCGGGTCGGGGTCGACGTGCAGGGCCCGCCGGAGAAGCTCGAACGGGCGCTGGTGCGGCGCTGCTTGCGCGCCTACACCGACCAGGTCATGCAGTTGCCGTCGGCGCGCCGGGCCCTGGAGTTCGCCTGGGTGTGGACGGTGCAGGAGGCGTGCGTGAAGGCCACCGGCGAGGGAATCGGCGGCCGCCCGTGGGCGATCGACGTGCCGCCGGGCGCCGCCGCGGGCACCTGGGGCGAGCTCCGGTGGGTGAGTCTGCGCGGAGCTTCGGAGGTTCCGCTGAGCTGTGCCTTCGGGCCGGCAGGAGAGGAGGGAACGTGACCGCGACGTTGCGCGGCCAGGCCGAGTTGAGCTGCTACACGGCCAGTCTCGCCGCATACCTGGCCATCGAGGACCCCGACGTGTGGTGGCGGCTGGCCGAAGCGGTGCGCTTGCGCGTGCGACCGCACGACGGCGGGCTGATCTTCAGCCACCACGCGCGCATCGACCGGGGCGAGCTGATCTACGACAGCGCGGCGCAGTGGGCGGAGTGCGCGAAGGCGCTGCGCGCCGAGCTGGACGCGCACGGCCGCGTGCTCGCGGTCGCCAACACCGGCCACCTGCCCTGGGCGCCGGACTCCTCCGGGCAGGCACCGCACTGGGTGCTCCTGACCGAGGAAGCGGGCGGCTCCTGGCACGTCGTCGACGAGTTCGAGGCCCTGCTGCCGACCGGTGAGCAGCACCCGCAGGACCGCTGGCTCACCGACGCCGAGCTGCGCCGGATCATGACCCCGGTGCACGCCCCGTCGCCGTCGGTCCGCAACCGCGATGCGCACGCGCTCGGCGAGCAGGTCCCGCTGCCGCCCTACGAGCACTACCGCTGGCTGACCCGAACTGCCGGAACCGCGGCGGCGCAGCAGGACTGGCCCGGCGACACGGCGTCCACATTGGAGGAGATCGCCGAGCACCTCCTCCGCGACGGCGCGGAATCCCTGGCAGCGCACATCGAGGACATGTGGGCCGCCGCCCGCCACCACCGCTTCCAGCTGACCTCCTTCGTCACCGCGGGCCTGCTGACCGCGGAGCGGGCGCAGCCGGCGCTGGACGCGTGGGGCGAGCTGCCGAGATCGCTGCGCTTCGCGCTGGACTCGGCGCGCCGGTCCCGGCCCCGGCCGGGGCTGGTGGCCAAGACCTTCGCCCATCTGACCGAGGTGACCCGAGACCTGACCGCGAGGGGATGACGAGGAATGACCGACAAGACCACGATGTACGACTGGTTCGCGGCATCGGTGGCCGCGAACGGCAGCGGAATCGCGCTGGAGGTCGCCGGCCGGGCGCTGACCTACGCGGAGCTGGCCGGTCTCGCCGACGGCATCGCGGGCGCGATCGTCGAGCGCACCGGCGGATCGGTCCCGGCCAGGGTCGGGCTGCTGGCCGCGCGCAGCGTTGCGGCCTACGCGGGATACCTCGCGGTCCAGCGCCTGGGCGCGGCGGTGGTCCCGCTCAACCCGTCCTTCCCCGCGGTGCGCAACACCACCATCGCCGAGGAGGCCGGGCTCGACCTGGTGCTGGTGCAGGACGACCTGACCGCGGAGTTCCCGGTCCCGGTGCTGCGGCTGGGCGACGACGGCTTCGACGTGCAGCGCGAGCTGCCGGAACCGGCCGCGGGCCCGGAGGACCTCGCCTACGTCCTGTTCACCTCCGGCTCCACCGGCAGGCCCAAGGGCGTGCGCCTCCAGCACCGCAACGTCACCGCCTACCTGGAGCACGTCATCGCCCGCTACGAGGTCGGGCCCGGCGACCGGCTGTCGCAGACCTTCGACCTCACCTTCGACCCGTCGGTCTACGACATGTTCACCGCCTGGGGCGCCGGTGCCACGCTCGTCGTGCCCACCCGCAACGACGTGCTGTCGCCGGTCCGGTTCGTCGAGCGCAACCGCATCACGCACTGGAACTCGGTGCCGTCGGTGATCTCGCTGGCCACCCGGCTGCGCGCGCTGAAGCCCGGCACCATGCCGACGCTGCGGTGGAGCCTGTTCTGCGGCGAACCGCTCACCCTGCAGCAGGCGCGGGCCTGGCAGGCGGCGGCGCCGAACTCGGTGCTGGAGAACATCTACGGGCCGACGGAGATGACGGTGACCTGCACCGAGTACCGGCTGCCGCGAGACCCGGCGCAGTGGCCCAGCCCGGCCAACGGCACCGTGCCCATCGGAACCGCCTACCCGCACCTGGAGCACCTGGTGCTCGACGAGGACGGTCGGCCCGCCGACACCGGCGAGCTGTGCCTGCGCGGGCCGCAGCGCTTCCCCGGCTACGTCGACCCGGCGGGCAACGCGGGCCGCTTCGTCGGCTTCGACGGCGAGGTGGCCAGGGTCTACGACGGGGCGGAACCGCTGACCGACGACCACTGGTACCGCACCGGCGACCGGGTGGCGGTGGAGCAGGGCCAGCTGGTGCACCTCGGCCGCCTGGACCACCAGCTGAAGATCCGCGGCTACCGGGTGGAGCTGGGCGAGATCGAAGCCGCGCTGCGCGACCAGCCCGGCGTCGCCGACGCGGTCGTGCTGGCGGTCCAGGGCGAGGGCGGTGAGACCGAACTCGCCGCCGCCTACACCGGCGCGGTCGTCGACGACGAGGTCCTCGTCGAAGCGCTGGCGCGCCGCCTGCCCGGCTACATGGTGCCGCGCACGGTGGTGGCGTTCGAGCTCTTCCCGCTCAACCCGAACGGCAAGATCGACCGGAAGGCGCTGGGCGGCAGCCTGGCCGCGACCGCGGGGCGGCGATGACGATGACTGCTCAGGTGGATGTCCGGATCCCGCTGGACGGCAAGGCCTTCCGGCGCGCCATGGGGCTGTTCCCGACCGGCGTCACGCTGATCACGCGGGGCAGCGGCGCCGCGGCGGAGGTGATCACGGCCAACTCCGTCGTGTCGGTGTCCCTCGATCCGATCATGGTGCTCGTCGGGGTGCGGGCGGATGGCCGGATCCGGCCGCGGATCGACGCCGCGGGCAGCTTCGCGATCAACGTGCTCAGCGCGGAGCAGCAGGACCTGTCGGCGACGTTCGGCCGCCGGGAACGACCGCGCGGCCACGACGCCGCGCTGCTGCTCGGCGATGCGGTCGACGGCGCGGGCAACGTCCTGGTCGACGGTGCGGTGTTCGGGCTGGAGTGCCAGGTCGACATCGCGCACCGGGCGGGCGATCACGTGCTGTTCCTGGCGCGGGTGGTGGCGGTGCACATGGGCGAGGCGGACAAGAGCCCGCTGGTGTTCCACCGCGGTGGCTACGCCTCAGTGGCGTGAGGCGCCGGAGCGCTCGCCGGTCACCGGTCGGCTTCCGGTGACCGGCGGTTGCGCGAGGCGAAGCTGCGGGCCTTGTTCCGGTTGCCGCAGACCCGCATCGAGCACCAGCGCCTGCTGCGGTTCTTCGAGTTGTCCCAGAAGACCCAGCCGCAGTCCTCGGCCGGGCACCGCTTGATCCGCTCGTTCTCGCCGGTGATCAGCAGCACGGCGAGCGCGGCGGCCAGGGCGCCGAAGGCGCGGGACACGGCCGGCAGCTCCGGTGCGGGCTGCAGGGCGGAGCCAGCGGTGGCCGAGACCAGCAGCGGCAGCTCGCGCAGCACCGAATCCGCTTCGGCGAGCAGGTGGGCCTGCCGGTCCTCGGTGCCGAGCAGTTCCCGGACGCCGCTGCGGAACCGCAGGCACCGCTGGTGGTCCTCGGCGGTGACGACGGGCGTCGAGGTGGTCAGGCCGGTTTCGGCGAGCCACCGGGCCAGGTCCGGGACGTCGGCGAGGGCATCGGTCTCGTCCTCGACGTCGAGGGTGTTGGCGAAGGCCATGATCAACTCTGCCTGGGGCGACGGATCGGTCACCGGGCACCTCCCCTGACCTTCGATAACCGCTCAACTCGATAGCAGGTTACCCATTCGTCTGATGCGTGTGCAATGATGCGCCCACACACTATCCAGCAAAACGCGTTTGATGGTTATTTCGAGGTGGTTCGGATGACTGATCGACTCGTCGAGGACGCGCCCCCGGACGTGGCGGTGCGGCCGCGCGACCGCAGCGCGCACAACACGGTGGTCCTGGTGGTGTTCACCGCGATCACCAACCTGGCCGACGGCGTGGTCAAGATGGCGCTGCCGCTGATGGCGACCACGCTGACCTCCTCGCCCGGGCTGGTGGCGGCGGTGTCGCTGACGCTGACGCTCCCGTGGCTGCTGACGGCGCTGCACGTGGGTGTGCTGGTCGACCGCTTCGACCGGCGGAGGCTGCTGTGGCTGGCCAACCTCATGCGCCTGCTGACGCTGGCGGTGCTGCTGTCCGTCCACTTCTCGGACGGCATCACCATCCCGCTGCTGCTGATCGGCGGCGCGGTGCTGGGGATCGCGGAGGTGATCGCGCTGACCTCGGCGATGGCGCTGACGCCGACCGCGGTCGGGCCGCACTGGCGGGAGCGCGCCAACGCCTGGATCACCGGCGCGGAAACGGTCTGCAACGAGTTCTGCGGCCCGCTCGTCGGCGGCCTGCTGCTGGCGATCGGAAGCGCGTTCGCGCTCGGCGCCACGGCGGCGAGCTACGTGCTGGGCACGGTCGTGCTGGTGTTCCTGATCGGCCGCTTCCGCGTGCCGCGCGAGGCGAACGAGCAGCGGGAGAGCGTGAGCGCTCAGATCGGCAGCGGTCTGCGGTACGTGTGGAACCAGCAGCTGCTGCGGCTGATGGCGCTGGTGCTGACGGTGCTGTGCTCCTGCTGGGGCGCGTGGCTGGCCCTGATGCCGCTGATGGCGACCACCCAGCTGGGCCTGGACGCCCGCGAGTGGGGCATGCTGCTGAGCGCGCTGGGCATCGGCGGCCTGGTGGGCGCGCTGACGGTGACCACGGTCAACCGCCTCATCGGACGCCGGTGGGCCCTGTTCGCCGACCTGGTCGGCACCCTCGCGATGGTGGTGACGCCGGTGCTGACCACGGAGCTGTGGATCCTGGCCGCGGGCGCGTTCGTCGGCGGCATGGGCGGCACGCTGTGGGTGGTCAACGCGCGCACCATCGCCCAGTACCTGGTGGAGCCGGAGATGATGGGCCGCTACAGCTCGGTGGCGCGGCTGTTCAGCTGGGGAGCGATGCCGATCGGCGCCGGTCTCGTCGGCCTGCTGGCGGAGTTCTTCGGCATGCGGGCGGCGTTCATCATCTTCGCCGTGGCGGTCCTGATCACCATTCCGCCGTTCCTCCGCACCGTGACCCCGCAGGTCCTGGAGGCGGTCGAAGAGGCCAAGCAGCGCCAGATCGCCGAAGCCGCGCAGCACTGACCTCGCACGATCTCCGGCCGAGCCGGTCCGGTTCGGCGGCACCGGCTCCCCGCACCCCGGTCGTGGCGAAGCGGCCGCTGCTTCCGGGAGAATGCGGGCATGGTTGAGCAGAGCATCTGGATGCGGAAGGTCGCCGCCGACCCCGGGCACTCCTCCTGGTACGTCGAGCGCTTCCGCTCGATGGCCCGCGCCGGTGACGACCTCGCCGGGGAGGCCCGCCTGGTGGACGCCCTGGTGCCGCGCCGCGCCCGCATCCTCGACGCCGGCTGCGGCCCCGGCCGGGTCGGCGGCTGGCTGGCCGACGCCGGTCACGACGTCGTCGGCGTCGACGTCGACCCGTTCCTGATCGAGGCCGCCGAGCACGACCACCCGGGCCCGCGCTGGCTGGTCGGCGATCTGGCCGAGCTCGACCTCCCCGCTCGCGGCATCACCGAACCGTTCGACGCGATCGTCTGCGCGGGAAACGTGATGACCTTCCTCGCACCGACCACCCGCGGCGAGGTGCTGAAGCGGCTCCGCGCCCACCTCGCACCGGGCGGCCGGATCGCGATCGGTTTCGGCGCCGGCCGCGACTACGAGTTCTCCGCCTTCTTCGCGGACGCGGCGGCCGCCGGGCTCGAACCCGACCTGCTCCTGTCCACTTGGGATCTCCGCCCGTTCGCCGACGACTCGGACTTCCTGGTGGCGCTGCTCCGCGGCCGGTGAGCGCGAACCGATGAACGGGCCTGGTACCGGAGGTCAATTTTCTGTTACGGAAAAGGCGATTTCACACGTTCCAGGACTCGATCGCGCCGCGTTCCGGGAAAACCCCGGGAACGGACCAACGCCGCCGTCGCCGGAATCGTTTCCCGAGGCTCGCTGCCGCGATTGACCAGCGGTGATCGGCCGCCCCGCCGCCGTTCCGCGACCGGAACGGGTCGGCGGTGCGCACCGGCGCGATACAACGTCCGGATCATCGGCGTGCGCTGGATGGTGGCGAGAGCGTTCCTGACGCGCGCGCCGATCCCGTTGCGCGCCTTGGGGAAGTCCACGCTGATTGGCCGATGGCGAGGTGTTGACCAGCCGTTACGATGCCTAGTTGGCTCAGGTAGGACGACTTTCGCTCGCTGTGGGGGGTTCGATGATTTCGGTGCGGGCGACGTGATGGTCACCGGACGAGGGGGTTCAGGGTCGTGAGCGGGAGCGGATCCGGCTTCCACGGCGAGCCCGCGTTCCGGGTGCTGGGGCCGGTGGAGATCGGGACGGGTGATGCCGCACGCCACGTGACCGCCTACCGGCAGCGCACCGTGCTGGGCCTGTTCCTGTTGCGGGTCAACGAGTTCGTCTCGGTGGAAGAGCTGATCGACGCCATCTGGGGCGAAGCGCCGCCGCCGACCGCCCGCGAGCAGGTCCAGATCTGCGTGTCCAGGTTGCGCCAGATGCTCACCGGGATCGGCGAGCCGCGGTCGATCGTGACGCGCTCGGGCGGCTACGTCTGCCAGGTGGACCCTGCCCGCGTGGACGCGGCGCTGTTCGAGGAGTACTCGCGGGCGGGCGAGGAGCACGGCGCCGCGGGCCGGACGGCGGAGGGCGCGGAGATGTTCCGGCGCGCGCTGGCCCTGTGGCGCGGCGAGGTGCTGGCCGGTGCTTCGGGCAAGGCCCGGCTGCTGGCCGATGCGTTGGTGGAGAAGAAGATCGGGGTCGTCGAGCACTGCGTCGAGCTGGAACTGGAGCTGGGCAAGCACCGGGAGCTCATCGGCGAGCTGGCCGGGCTGGTGGCCGAACACCCGTGGCGGGAGCAGCTGCGCGCCTACCTCATGGTCGCGCTGCACCGCTCGGGCAGGCAGGCCGAAGCGCTGGAGGCCTACCGGCAGGCCAGGCGGGACTTCATCGACGAGCTCGGCATCGAACCGAGCGATTCGCTGCGGCAGCTCGAATCCGTGATCCTCTCCGGCGCGGACGAGCCCGAGATCGACGGCGTGGTGCCCTCCGGTCCGCTGCGGCGGGCCGAGGACGTGGTGCCGCGCCAGCTGCCCGCTGCCATCGGCGACTTCACCGGCCGCGGCCTCGCCGTGTCGGCCATCGAGGAGAAGCTCGGCGGCCCCGCGGTGGAGAACACGATGCGGATCGTGTGCATCGCCGGGCGGGGCGGCATCGGCAAGACGGCGCTCGCGGTCTACGTGGCGCACCGACTGTGCGACGACTACCCGGACGGCCAGCTCTTCGTCAACCTCCGCGGCACGACGGCACCGGTCGAGATCGCCGACGTCCTGGCCCGCTTCCTGCGCGCGATCGGCGTGCGGGACAGCGAGATCCCCACCGACCCGGACGAGCTGCAGGACCTCTACCGCAGCAGGCTGAGCGGGCGGCGCATGCTGGTGGTGCTCGACGACATCGCGGGGGAGGAGCAGATCACGCCGCTGCTGCCCGGCAGCCCGAGCTGCTCGGTGATCGTCACCTGCCGGCGGCCGCTGGGGATCCTCCCGGGCGCGGTGACGCTCAACCTCGACATCCTGGAGGGCAAGCAGGCGCGCAACCTGCTCGCCCGGCTGGTGGGTCACGAGCGGGCGAGCGCGGAGAGCGAATCGCTGGACACCCTGACCCAGCTGTGCGGTCACTGGCCGCTGGCGATCCGCATCATCGGCGCCCGGCTGGCCGGGAAACCGCACTGGACGCTGTCGGCGATGGTGGAGCGGTTGCAGGACGAGCAGGGCAGGCTCGACGAGATCGCCTACGGCAACCTGCACGTGCGCTCGACCCTGTCGATCTCCTACGACGGCCTCTCGCCGGAGGCGAAGCGCCTGTTCCGGCTGCTGGGCCTGTGCCGGGTGCCGGACTTCGCGCTGTGGGTGCCCGCCGCGCTGCTGGACACCGGCCTGCGCACGGCGGGCGACGTCCTGGAGGAGCTGATCGAGGCGAAGCTGGTCGACGTGGTGGCGGCGCAGGGCACCCGCTTCGGCTGGCACGACCTGATCCGGATCTTCGCGGTGGAGCGGTTGCGCGAGGAGGACCCGGCGGCGCGCGCAGCGGCCGAACGGCGCCTGCTGGGCGCCTACCTGGGCTTGGTGCGCGAGGCGCACCGCCGGTTGTACGGCGGCGACTACACGGTGCTGCACGGTGACGGCTACCGCTGGGAACTCCCCGAGAACCAGGTGGACCGGCTGCTGTCGGAACCGATGGGCTGGTTGGAGGCCGAAGAAGCGGGTCTGGTCGCCGCGGTGCACCAAGCCGCGGAGGCGGAGGCCGACGAGCAGTGCTGGGACCTGGCGCTGACGTCGGTGACGCTGTTCGAAGCGCGCGGCCAGGTGCACCGCTGGCAGGAAACGCACGAGCGGGCCCTGGAATGCGTCCGCCGCGCGGGCAACCGCCGCGGTGAGGCGGCCATCCTGTGCTCGCTGGGATCGCTGCGCCAGACGACGCGCGGCGACTCCGGCGTCGAACTCCTGGAGGACGCGCTGCGGCTGTTCGCCGAGCTCGGCGAACAGCACGGACAGGCGCTGGCGCTGCGCAACCTGGCCTTCGCCGACCGCATCGCCGGTCAGTACGACAGCGCGGCGGTGCGCTACACCGCCGCGGTGGAGAGCTTCCGCGAGGTCGGCGACCTCGTCGCGGAGGCGCACACGCTGATCAGCCTGGCGCAGGTGCACTCGGGCCTGCGGCGCTTCGACGAGGCGACCCGGGCGCTGAGCGAGTCGATGAGGTTGTGCCACCGCACCGGGAACCGCCGCGTCGAGGCCCAGGCGTGGCAGCGCTACGGCGAGCTCTACCTGCAGCAGGAGCTGTTCAGCAAGGCCGAGGAGGCCTTCCGCAAGGTGCTGGAGCTGGTCCTGCCGATGGGCGACCGGGTGGGCGAGGTCTTCGCCCTGAGCGGGCTCGGCGCGACGTGGACCGAGCAGCGCAAGTACCTGGAATCGGAGAAGGCCCTCACCCGCGCGCTGGAACTGTGCCAGCTGGTCAGCGCGCACCTGGGCGAAGGCCAGGTGCTGCTGGAACTGGGCTGGTTGCACCTGGCGAGGCAGGAGCTCAACAGCGCCGACGAGTACCTCCTGCGCGCATCGGATTCGTTCGAGGAGCTCCGGGCCAAGCTCTGGCAGGCCCGAACCCTCGACGCGCTGGCCCAGGTCCGCCTCCACAGCGACCAACGAGCGGCGGCGGGCACGCTGTGGCTCAAGGCCCTCGACCTGATCAAGTCGACCACCTCGCACGAGGCGGAGAAGCTCGCCGAGCGCATCGAACGCCAGCTGCGAGTCCTGGAAAGCCCGCTGCCCGAGTGACGGTGATCAGCCCCGAAGGGCGTCGTGGCGCCGGAGGCGGCGAAGGCGACGTTCGCGCTTCCGGCAACCGGAATCGCGGCGAGCACGGCGACGGCGACAGCGTTCTTCTTCCCGATGGCGCCACGGCGAGGAAGGTGTTCGGACCGCGTAGTGGCGTTGCGGGGTCTACCTTCCCGGCTCAGGGAGGAATTGCCCGCTGGCCGGGGTGCGCACCTGGTAACCGGCGACCAGAGCTCCGGCGAAGACGAGGAGATAGGCGTTGCCGTAGAGGATCTCCACGCCCTGCCACGGTGGTACCGCGCTGATGCCGAGCACGGGGAAGTGGATGTCGAGCCCGAACAGGACGTGCACCGGCCAGGCGAAGGTGAGCGCGAGCAGACCGGCGATGACGGCGGGGGATGCGCACCTGACGGCCAGCACGGCCAGCGGAGCGATCCACACCCAGTGGTGGCTCCAGGAGAACGGGGAGACGGCGGTCGCGGTCAGGCCGCAGAGAGTCAGCCCGAACAGCTCGTGGCCACGAGCGCGCGCGACGGCGGCCAGGCCGATCCCCAGCGCCACCACGGCGATCGCGCAGATCAGCCACATCAGTCGTTGGGCGTCCCCGACACCGATGAGCCGGGCGATCAGGCCGTTGATCGACAGGTTTCCAGATCCGTCGGTGTCCGAGAACCTGGTGTTGTCCAGGAACGTTCCTCCCCAGTAGCGCGCCGAGTCCTTCGGGGCGATGAGGAACCCGGCGCCGGTGGTGGCAGTCGCCGTGATCGCTGCCGCAGCCGCGGCCCGGAACCGTCGCGTGCACAGCAGGTAGACGATGAACAGGCCCGGGGTGAGCTTGATGGCGGTTGCGATGCCGAGCCCCACTCCGCTCCACCACCTGCCGCGAGCGGTGAGGTCGAAGAGCACGATCGCCAGCAGCAGCAGATTGATCTGCCCGAGCCACATGGTCCACGTGATCGGTTCCAGCACGAACAGCAAACCGGTGATCGCCACCGCAGCCCGGCGCAGCTCCCGATCCGGGAGGTGCCCGATGCAGCGCAGGCACCGCCACACCACGGCGGCCAGGAGGGCGATGTGCGACGGGATGACCAGTGCTTGGCACAGCCACGCCGGGACCAGGGCCAACGGCGTGAACAACACGGCAGCGAACGGCGTGTAGGTGAAGGGGAAGCTGCCAACGGCCACGCGCAGATCGGCTTCGTACAGCGGTTCTCCGTGCAGCAGAGCGGCGCCACCGGCCCGGTAGACGGTGATGTCGAGGAAATCACCGACGACCATCTGCCCGGTGAACGCCCAGTGCAGCAACGACGGAACGGCGAACACCGCTGCCGAGAGCACGACGATGACCACCACGTGCTGGGACAACCATCGAAGCCGCGGCGAAAGTCGTTTCTCCCCGGCCGAACCCGAACCTGCACGCCCGTCCTTCAGTTCTGAAATGACGCTGGCCACGAGGACGGTGCGCCAAGTGCTGATCTGCGGTGCTCCGCCGCCCGGCAGCGTTGTCCAGTGAACCGCGCTGCCCGGAGCTTCAAGCTACATCACCACGCCCGAGTTCCATCCGCGTTTCAGGAAAGTTGCGGAGGGCTCGCGCGAATCGCGGTCTCCTCGCACCGCGCCGAGAGTCAGGATGCGTGCCCAGGGTCAGTCGTCGTCGCAGGTGCGGCGGCGTTCCAGGAAGACGGTGTCGCGCCAGGTTCCGTGGTGCTGGGCGATGCGCTCGCGGACGCCGACGGTGCGGAACCCCGCGGAGTAGTGCAGGGCCAGGCTGGCGCGGTTCTCCGGGAAGATCGAGGTCTGCAGCGTCCACAGCCCGTCGAGGTCGGCGGCGGTGACCTGCTTGTGCAGCAGGGCTTTCCCGACGCCGCGACCGCGGAACGCTTCGCCCACGTAGAGCGAGTTCTCGCCGACTCCGGCGTAGCAGTCCCGGTTGGACACCGGCGTGATGGCGGCCCACCCGGCGACCTCGCCGTCGATCTCGGCGACCCACCGGTGCGCCGGGAGCCACTTGGCCTCCAGCGCCTTGCGCGGTGGCACGTCGGTTTCGAAGGTGGCGTCGCCGGTGGCGATGCCCTCGGCGTAGATGCGGCGCACCGCGGGCCAGTCGGCGGCGTCGAGGGCGCGGACCGCGACGTCCGCGGGGAGATCGGTGGGGCAGCAGGGGCGGGCGAGCATGCCCATGACGGCTTCGGCGGCGTGCGGCAGGCCGGTGCAGCACGCGGTGTTGATCGAGACCCGGGTGGCGGTGCCCTGCTTGGACAGCACCACGAAGCCGACGTCGGCGAGCTTGCGCACGTGGTGGGAGCAGGTCGACTGGCTGATGCCCAGCAGCTCGGTCAGCGCCCCCACGGTGGTCGATCCGGCGGCGGCGACCGCGTGCAGCAGCCGCACGCGCATGGGTTCGGCGAGGCTGGCGAACCAGCCCGCGTAGGTCGCCGCGGCCTCGGCGGGCAGCAACTGCGTCTCGGACGTCGTCATGAGCACAAGTATCGACACAGATCGATGGTTGCGTCAATCGATGCTCATCGATACATTCGGTCCATCATTCATCGAACGCCATCGATTAAAGGAGTGACTCGTGGACGAGCTGCCGGTTGTGGTGGTCGGTGCGGGCCCCATCGGGTTGGCCGCAGCGGCACACCTGGCTGAACGCGGATTCGAACCGCTCGTGCTGGAAGCGGCAGGGGAGATCGGGGCCTCGGTCCGCGAGTGGGGCCACGTGCGGCTGTTCTCGCGCTGGGCGGAGCTGATCGATCCGGCCGCCGCCCGGCTCCTGGAAACCCGGGAATGGCGACGCCCGGATGCGGCCGCCTACCCGACGGGCGCGGACTGGGTGTCGGAGTACCTGGAGCCGCTCGGAGCGGCCCTCGGCGACCGGGTGCGGCTGGGCGCGCGAGTCGTCGGAGTGGCGCGGCGGGGCCGGGACCGCGTGGTCGACGCGGGACGCGACACCGAACCGCTGACCGTGCACGTGGCCGGCGAGGAGCGGATCACGGCGCGGGCGGTCGTCGACGCCTCCGGCACCTGGAGCTCGCCGAACCCGCTGGGCGGCGACGGGCTGCCCGCGCTCGGCGAACGCGCGGCACGGGAGCGGATCACCTACCAGGTCCCGGACTTCGCCGATGAGCAGGTGCGGGCGCGGTTCGCGGGCAAGCGCGTGGCGATCGCCGGCAGCGGGCACTCGGCGCTGACCGCCCTGGTCGGGCTGGCGCAGATCGCCGAAGAGGTGCCGGGCACCGAGATCGTGTGGGTGCTGCGCCGCGGCACGTCGGGCAACGTCTTCGGCGGCGGCGAGGCCGACCAGCTCCCCGCGCGCGGCGCGCTCGGGCTGCGCGCCCGCCAGGCTGTCGAGGAGGGCTGCGTCCGGACGGTGACCGGCTTCCGCACCGCCTCCGTCGAACCGGACGGCGACGGCCGCCTGGTGCTGACCTCCTTCGACGGGAACAAGACCGGCCCGGTCGACGAAGTCGTGGTGCTGACCGGGTTCCGGCCGGACCTGTCGTGGCTGTCGGAGATCCGCCTCGAACGGGACCCGGTGCTGCAGGCCCCGGCCGAGCTCGCGCCGCTGATCGACCCGAACGTGCACTCCTGCGGCACCGTCTACCCGCACGGCGCGAAGGAGCTCTCGCACCCCGAGCCCGGGGTGTTCCTGGCCGGGATGAAGAGCTACGGCCGTGCGCCGACGTTCCTGGCGATGACCGGCTACGAGCAGGTGCGCAGCGTGGCCGCCGCGATCGCAGGCGACACCGAGGCCGCCGAACGCGTCGAACTCGTCCTGCCCGAAACCGGGGTCTGCGGCGGCGCCGGTCTGTTCGACGAGCCCGAGGCGGAGAAGGGCGGCTGCTGCGCCGCACCGGAGGTCATCGCACCGCCCCGCGCGGGCTAACCAGCGGCTTCGTCGCGCTGGAGCTCCTCGGCGATCTCGGCCGCGGTCACCTTCGCGATCCGGCTCGCGCCGACCAGCGTGGCCGCGGCCCAGCCGGTCCAGTCCCCGTAGCCGAGCAGGTGCAGCCGCGGCTCCTGCAGGCAGCGGGTTCCCTCGGTCGGGACCACGTCGTCGTCCACCGCCAGCCCGAGGGGTGCGAGGTGACCGAGGTCCGGGCGGAAGCCGGTGCACCAGATGATCGCGTCGCAGTCGAGCTCGCGGCCGTCGTCCCAGCCGACACCGCGTTCGGTGAGCCGGTCGAACATCGGCTCCGCGCGCAGCACACCGCGATCGCGGGCGTCGCGGACGCCGGGCAGCATCACGATGTCGCCGAGGCTCCTGGTCCCGCCGCTGTCGGGGAGCCCGGCGCGGCGGGCGGCTTCGCGCTGCGTGGCCACGTCGAACAGCACCCGGCCGTCGACGTCGTCCGGCATGAACCGCGGCGGCCGGCGAGTCGCCCACGTCGTCTCCGCGACCGTGGAGACCTCCGCGAGGATCTGAGCGGCGGAGTTGCCGCCGCCGACCACCACCACGCGCTGCCCGGCGAACTCCTGCGGAGACCGGTAGTCGGTGGTGTGCAGCTGCCGGCCCGCGAACAGTTCCCGGCCGGGGTAGTGCGGCAGGTGCGGAGCGCCCCAGGTGCCGGTCGCGCTGATCACCACCCGCGCCCGCCACACACCCTGGTCGGTCTGCACCGCCAACCACGCGCCCGCGCCGTGCACGCCCCGCACCCGCACGGGCCGCTGCACCGGGAGGTCGTAGCGCTGCTCGTAGGCGGCGAGGTAGCCCGCGACGTGCTCGGCCGTCGGGAACTCCTCGCCGGGTTGCCGGGGCATCCACCAGCCCGGCAGCGGGCTGTACTCGGCGGGGGAGAACAGCCGCAACGAGTCCCAGCAGTGCCGCCAGGCGCCCCCGGGCCCGGGCTGGTCGTCGAGGACGACGAAGTCCACGCCCGCCCGCCGCAGGAAGTACCCCGCAGCCAAACCGGCCTGACCGCCGCCGATCACCACCACGTCCCGAACCTCGGTCACCCGCGCCTCCCGACTCCACGACCTCCCGAGGTGCCGGTCACACCGCCGCGGGGAGGCCGCCACCGAGCTTGCTTCCTGCATCGATGACTGTCAAATTAGATCCATGTCGAAACAAGAGTTGCCGATCGTCGACGCCTGCGCGACCCAGGTGATGCGCGAGCCGCTGACCGCCGAGCAGGCGGCGGAGCTGGCCAAGGCGTTCAAGGCGATCGGTGACCCGGTCCGGCTGCGGCTGCTGTCGCTGATCGCCTCCCACGCGGGCGGCGAAGCGTGCGTGTGCGACCTCACCGGGGCCTTCGAGCTGTCCGGGCCGACGATCTCCCACCACCTCAAGGTGCTGCGCGAGGCCGGGCTCATCACCGGCGAACGCCGCGGCACCTGGGTCTACTACCAGGCCCGCCCCGAAGCGCTCAAGCCGCTGGCCGAGTCGCTGCTGCCCGCGCAGGCGGTGACGGCATGACCCGGACCGCCGAGCAGGCCGTGGTGGCGAAGCTGTCCACACTGGACCGGTTGCTGCCGGTGTGGATCGGCGCGGCGATGGTGCTGGGCCTGCTGGCCGGGCGGTGGATCCCCGGCCTGGGCCCCGCGCTGGACGCCGTGCAGCTCGACGGCGTATCGCTGCCGATCGCGCTGGGCCTGCTGGTGATGATGTACCCGGTGCTGGCCAAGGTCCGCTACGACCGGCTCGACACCGTCACCGGCGACAAGCGCCTGATGATCTCCTCGCTGGTGCTCAACTGGATCCTCGGCCCGGCGCTGATGTTCGCGCTGGCCTGGATCTTCCTGGCCGACCTGCCCGAGTACCGCACCGGCCTGATCATCGTCGGCCTGGCCCGCTGCATCGCCATGGTCATCATCTGGAACGACCTCGCGTGCGGCGACCGCGAGGCGGCCGCGGTGCTGGTCGCGCTGAACTCGGTGTTCCAGGTCATCGCCTTCGCCGGACTCGGCTGGTTCTACCTCTCGGTGCTGCCCGGCTGGCTCGGCCTGCCCCAGGTGGGCCTGGAGGTCTCCGCGTGGGAGATCGCCAAGAACGTGCTGATCTTCCTCGGCATCCCGCTGGTCGCCGGCTTCCTCACCCGCAAGCTCGGCGAACGCGCCAAGGGCCGCGAGTGGTACGAATCCCGGTTCCTGCCCAAGATCGGCCCCGTCGCCCTCTACGGCCTGCTGTTCACCATCGTCATCCTCTTCGCCCTGCAGGGAGACGCGATCACGTCCAACCCGCTCGACGTCGCCCGCATCGCGCTGCCGCTGCTGGTCTACTTCGCCGTGATGTGGGCGGGATCGTTCGCGCTGGGCAAGGCCATCGGCCTGAACTACGAACGCTCCGCGACGCTGTCGTTCACCGCGGCGGGCAACAACTTCGAGCTGGCCATCGCGGTGGCCATCGCCACCTTCGGCGTCACCAGCGGCCAAGCCCTCGCGGGCGTCGTCGGCCCCCTCATCGAGGTCCCGGTGCTCGTCGGCCTGGTCTACGTCTCCCTCGCCGCCCGCCGCTGGTTCACCACCCAGTAAAGGAACTACCCGTGCCCACCACTCCTGAAGTCCTGTTCGTCTGCGTGCACAACGCGGGCCGCTCGCAGATGGCCGCCGCCCTGCTGCACCACCACGCCCAGGGCCGGGTCACCGTCCGCTCGGCCGGATCGGCACCGGCCGACACCATCAACCCCGCAGTCGCCGAGGTGATGGGCGAACTCGGCATCGACCTCTCCCAGGAGCTCCCGAAGAAGCTCACCACCGACGCGGTCGAAGCGGCCGACGTGGTGATCACCATGGGCTGCGGCGACGCCTGCCCGGTCTTCCCGGGAAAGCGCTACCTCGACTGGGAACTCACCGACCCGGCGGGCAAACCCGTCGACGAAGTCCGCCCGATCCGCGACGACATCGACCACCGAGTCCGCGCCCTGCTCGCCGAACTCGTCCCGGAAGAACGCTGATCGTCGACGGCCGGGTGCACCGCGTGACGCTGGTCGAACAAGTGGGGCAGAAACGACACCGCCGCGTTCCGCGCTGAGATCGAACGCCGCCGGCTGTGGAACAGGTGGTTCAACGCGGGCAGGCGGGTGGTAGCGGCCTGAGCGATGACACCCGCGCCGATTCGAAAGATCGATCGGTGCGGGCTCCCGCCTGTGGCGCGTGCGCACTTGCCGGGACGGCTCCGCGTGGAGAACGTAGGAGCGTGCGCACCGCGGCACGCCGGCCGGTGAATCAGAAGAGGGTGGTTGCCATGGCTCTGCTGGAATCCCCAGCGGTGATCGTCGGATTCGACGGATCGGACGAGTCGCAGCGTGCGGCGTGGTGGGCCGCGTTCGAAGCGGACAGTCGCGCGCAATCCTTGGTCCTGGTGCATGTCGTGACCATTCCGCTGGAAGAGGTCACTCGAATCCACCTGGCTCCACAGCGGTTCGTGCTCGACCCGGCAAGCGGTGCTTCGAGCCGGGCGCTGCACGAGCTCGTCGGTGCCTGCCGGAGTCGTTTTCCAGCGCTGGACATCGATCCACAGGTGCACGTGGGGCATCCGGCCACGGTGCTTCTGGACGCCGCCGTGAGAGGGAGCTTGGTCGTGCTCGGTGCACCACGGCTCCGCAGGTTCAACAGAGTCCTGCTCGGTTCGACCGCGGCCGAGGTGGTGCGCAAGTCGACCACTCCGGTGCTGGTGCTGCGCGGTGAACGCGAAAGGGCACGCCCGATGCAGTCTGCTCCGGAACTGGCGCGGATCGTCGTCGGTGTGGACGGTTCGCATTGCAGCCAACGCGCGATCGGTGTCGCGCTCGACTTCGCCTCCAGGTATGGAGCGGAACTGATCGCGCTCCACGCGTGGAGAGACAGCGGAGATGCGTCGCGATCACCCGGAAGCGGAACGGGGATGCCGCCGACCTCGGGCGAGAGGAACTGGCGGAAACAGTTGCCGCATGGGCGGTGGACTACCCTGACGTCGAGGTCCGCGAGGAGATCACCACCCGGCAACCGGCCGAAGCCTTGCTGCCGGCTGCGGAGGAGGCCGACATGGTGGCAGTGGGGACGCGCGGCCGGGGTTTGGTCGGCGCGACCCTGCTCGGCTCGGTCAGCCACGCGGTGGCGCACTACGCTCCCTGCCCGGCCGTGGTTGTTTCCTGAGCTGCCGCGACAGGCCAGGCCGACACGGCCCGCAGACCGTCTGCTCACCCTGGGGCGACGCGCAGATTTTGTCGTCAGATCCATTCGAGGTGGTGAGGTAGAGGGCTCCGTCGGGGCCTTGTCGTGCTGTGCGGAGCCTGCCGTGAGTTCCGTCGAGCTCGTGCGGCACCGAGAGACCCTGCACAGCGGCATTCGGGGACAGGTCGAAGAGCATGAGTTTGCTTCCCTTGAGGGCTGTGACGGCGAGTCTGCCGTCGAGCGGTCCCCACTGCGGGCCGGTCAGGAACGTCGCCGCGCAGGTGGCCTCGGTGGGCACGCCTGATGACCACGCGGCGGGCACGGAGTCCGGAAAGCGGTCTTGGTCGGTCATCGCCACCGTTTGCTCGTAGTAGTCGGTTTCGCCGTCGCCGACGGGGTTCCAGCCGTAGTTGCCGCCTGGCCGCAGCAGGTTGATCTCATCGTCGGCGTCGGGACCGTGTTCCGCGATCAGCACTTGGCCACCGGGGCGTGGTGCGTTGCCCTGCGGGTTGCGGTGCCCGTAGGTGTACACCAGACGTTCGGCGGGCTCGGGCGAGTCCAGGAACGGGTTGTCCGGCCACGGGTTGCCGGTGTCGATGTCCATCCGCAGAACCTTGCCCGCGAGGTTGGAGCGGTCCTGTGCCGCGAGGGCTTGCCGAGCGTCGCCGGTGGTGACGAGCAGCGCGCCGTCTTCGGCGAGCGCCAGTCGGCATCCGGCATGCCCGCTGAGGACGTCCAGCGGAATTCCCGCGAGCAGCGGACCGCCGGAGCGCTGGGCGGTGGTGCGATCTTCTGAGAGCTGCCAGGGCACCAGCCGGACGTCCTGCGGTTCACCGTTCACATGATGTGTCTGGCAGGTGAGGAATTGCCGATTGCTGGCGAAATCGGGATGAATCAGCAAACCCATCAGGCCGCCTTCGCCCTCGGCGACAACGTCGCTGAAGTCGGCCTCCACCGGCTGAGCGATCGCCGCAGGAGCGTGGTCGGCCAGCAGGGTCAACCGTCCCGGGCGCTGGCTGACCAGTGCGGCGCCATCGGGCAGGAAACCGATGTCCCACGGGTTTTCGAGCCCAGCGACGACCACATCGACCGACAGCCCGGCGATCGACTGCCCGTGGGCCGGGGCGCGCGGGCTTTCTCCGCCGCTGCTGCCGCACGCGGCCAGGAGGCCCAACATAGCGAGATAACGCCGATGCGCAGCTCTTTCCGCATGCGCCGATTATGTCGCGGCGTCCCACGATGCGCAGCGGTGCAACAGGAATCGGGCAGCGTGCGAGGTGCGATGATCCCCGAGCGTCGTCGGCCGGGAGTGGTTATTCCAGGGGTGTCGTGATCATCCTCATTGGACTCGCTGAGGGCCGGGGTGGACGACCTTCTCCCGCCTGGTCATCCCACCACCTTGCTGGTGGGATGACTGCTTTTCGCGGTTCTGGACGGAATCGGGCGGAGTCCGGGATGTCGCAATTCGCCGGGTGCTGCCCGAACCCTACGCCAGCTGAGGGAGGACCTGGAGGTACTGGTACGCCAAGGAGCTTGGGATCGTTGCGGTGGACGGCTTGGAACACCTGGTCAATGGCCCAGGACTGGCCTTCGGCCTTGATGATCTCCGCGGACCGGGTGCCCTCGGTGCGCAACACCGCCGCCTGCTTCTCGCCCTGGCGCTGGTCAAGGGCAGGAGCGGACAACGCACCACAGCGGACCGCGGCTCCGCGCCGGGTGTCACGGGGCGTGGTGGTCCGGTGAGAATCGATCGTCCGCGGCTGCGGGGTTGCCGAGCCGGCCGCGGGTTGCCCCGACCAGGACGGCCGTGGTGAGCACCGAGGCGATCAGGAAGACGTACAACGAGTCGCGGTACGGGTCCAGTTCGGGGAACATCGCCGGCCAGAGCTCGGAGAAGACGTTGTTGATGCTGGCGTGCAGCAGCATCACCATCGGCACGCTTTCCCCAGTGCGGTTGAATATCCAGGTCATCGTGATGCTCAGGACCACGCAGGTGGCGATGAACTGGACCGGGTCGTACCAGCGGACATCCGGCCAGCCGGCCCAGGTGGTCAGGAACAGCGGCAGGTGCCAGCCGCCCCACAGCACGCCGAGCACCACAGTGCCGAACAGCGGACCGAAGCGGTGCTGGAGGCGGGGCAGCGCGAAGTCCCGCCAGCCGGGTTCCTCGGCGAGACCGGTGGTGAGCAACTGCATGAGCAGCAGAGGAACGTAGCCGAGCAGCGTGCCGAGGGCGGGCAGCCGGGGGTGGTGCCAGGCGCCGGGAAGCACGAACGTGCTGGCGATCACCACGGCGGGCGGGCCGAGCAGAACCACCCCGTACCACCGCCAGCCGACCCGCCACCGGCTCAGCCGCCGAGCCCACCGGCGGAGGCCCGACCTGCCCTCCACGGTCGCGGTGATGATCAGCGCTGCGGTGATCGGGCCCAGGTAGGCTCCGGGCATCAGGCCGAGGACCTGGGTGCTGCCCAGTACCGTCGGGATCTCGAGGGGCAGCACTCCCAGTTCGGTGTTGGCCGACAGCACGAGGGGTGACCATGCCAGCCAGCTCAGGCCGTAGGCCAGCGCGAAGAAGCAGGTGAGCGGGTATCGCCGGACGATACCGACGGGGTGGTCGCTTGGGGGGTCCACCGTGGTGGGCATGGGTTTCTCCGTTGGTCGGGAACGAACTCGGGGAGCACATCACCGACCAGGAGCAGAGGTCACTACGCGTGCTGGGCCGATCCGGGGTATGGCTAGGCATACCCGGAAGAGACCGATCAGGCAGATCGACGCGAACTGCGACCGAACCTAACGTGGGCGGAGTGCCGATCCCGCCCACCGCGCTGACCGCGGTCACCACGCGTGGCTTCCTGCTCTCCGGTTGGCCGTGGCGATCCGCCGTCTACCTGCTGACCGGACTGCTTCCCACCGGAGCGGTAGCGCTTCCGCTGGCCGCGTGCGCCCTGCCCTGGGTGGTGCTCGTGCAGCGGCTGATCGCGCACGACTACCGGGCGCTGGGCGTGCTGGTCACCGGAGCCGCCCTGACCGCCCTGGTGGTGATCACGATCGGTCCACTGTGGGCGATCGTGGTGGCCTCCGCGGAGCGGTACCGGCTCCGGCTTGTCGACCGCAGACCGGCGCGGTCAGGGCACCGCACACCGGATGAACCGGGTCTGCTGGCGTGGGTGCGCCTCCGGTTCACCGAGGCCGCCACCTGGCGGGAGACGGCGTACGCGCTGCTGTTGGTGATCGTGACGCCCATGTCGTCCGCGGTGGCAGCGACGATCGCGGTGGCGGACGGCATCCTGGTGGTGAGCCCGCTGCTGGTCGCGTCGGGGCAGCCGGTGATGTTGGGGCCGCTGGGCACGGTGACCGACGCGGCCCAGGGGGTGCCGTACGCGATCGCCGGACTGGTACTGCTGCCGGGGCTGCTGTACCTGGCGGGGCTGGTGGCCGGTGCGCACGCCGCGTTGGCTCGCGCGCTGATCACGGGTGACCCTGGTGATCGGCTGCGTGCCGAGCTGACCGAGGTGTCCCGGTCCCGAGCCAGGCTGGTGGACGCGTTCGAGGCCGAACGCCGCCGCATCGAACGCGACTTGCACGACGGTGCCCAGCAGCGTCTTGTCGGGCTGACCCTCCAACTCGGCCTGGCGCGGCACGACCTGCCTGCGGACACCGCTGCCGCGCGGGCCGTCGCCGAGGCGCACGAACAGGCCAAGCAGTTCATGGCCGAGCTGCGCGAACTGATCAACGGCATCCATCCGCCGGTGCTCACCGACCGCGGGCTGCCGGGCGCGCTGGAGGAGCTGGCCGATCGCTTCGCCGCCATCCCGGTCACGATGACCGTCGACCTGCCCGGACGGTTGCCCGACCCGGTGGAGTCCACAGTGTACTTCGTGGTGTCCGAGGCACTGACCAATGTGGCCAAGCACGCCGCTTCCGCCGGCGCCACCGTGCTCGTGCGCGGAAATCGAGACGTGGTCACGGCCGAGATCCGCGACGACGGACGCGGCGGTGCCGATGCCGGCCGGGGCAAGGGACTGACCGGTCTCGCCGACCGGGTCGCGGTGCTCGGCGGCACGATGTCGATGTCCAGTCCGGTCGGCGGGCCGACTGTCGTTCGCGTGGAGTTGCCATGTCGTCCGTAACCGTCCGAGTGGTGCTGGCCGAGGACGGCGCGCTGCTCCGCGAAGGGCTGGTCGGGCTGCTGGCCCGGTTCGGCTTCACGGTGGTCGCCGCCGTGAACGACGCCGAAGCGCTGCGGCACGCAGTCGCCGAGCAACGCCCCGACCTGGTGCTGACCGACATACGGATGCCGCCGACCTTCACCGACGACGGACTGCGGGCCGCGGCCGACCTGCGCAACGACCACCCCGGGCTGGCCGTGGTGGTGCTGTCGCAGTACGTGGAGCAGAGCAACGCGGCCGACCTGCTGGAATCCGGCAACGGCGAAGGTGTGGGCTACCTGCTCAAGGACCGGGTGGTGGACGTGGACGAGTTCGCCGCCACCCTGCGCCGGGTGCTCGACGGCGCGGCGGTCATCGACCCCGAGGTGGTGCGCAGGCTGCTGCGCAGGCGCACCGACCCACTGTCCCGGCTGTCCGCCCGGGAGCTCGAGGTGCTCGCGCTGGTCGCCGAGGGCTGCTCCAACGCGGCCATCGCCCGTCGCCTCGTCGTCTCCGAAGCCGCCGTCGGCAAACACGTCGGCAACATCCTGACCAAACTGGACCTACCACCCACCGACGACACGAACCGGCGCGTGCTGGCAGTGCTCACCTATCTGCGCGGCAGCACTCCCTGACGCTTTGGGGAGTCCCGGAACAACTTTCCAAGACTCGTCGCCCGATGACGGCCTGGGGCCGTGCCCACCATCGACGACCTGATGTGCCGGCTCGATCGACGACGGCGCTGGGCTCGTGCTTATTCGCGCGGCGGAGAGCTTGCGTCATCCGCCTTCGCGGACTCGCGTTCGGCGGCATTGACATGCCACTCTGCCTTGGCCAGCAGCTCATCGAAGGTCAGGATCACAGGTTCACGGGTGTTTCTTCGGAACAGCTCGAAACTGCGCACCTTATCGCGGTATGGGCCGCCCCTTGTGCCAGTGAGTTCCGCAAGGCTTCCTATGATCAGGAACGATTGCGGACGGATGACGAAGGTTCCGGTTGCGAGCTGTTCACCATCAGGTGAGACATCGTGGTGGAACTCATCGAGTTTGCGGCAAGCAAGATGAACGGTCTGCTGCGCCTGGGTGATCGCACCTGAAAGCTCTGCGGAAGGTCGCCAGCAGCCACTGCGGTAGTCACTGCCAAGCAGATCGGTCTTGTGGTGTTTGATCTCTGCGAAGACCAAGGAGCTGATCACTCCGGTGGTGCGAAGCAGGCCGTCGGCTCGCTTGCCTGGGCCGTTGATGTCGTGTCCCAGTACGATCTGCTCCAGCTTCTCCTCGCTCCATGAAGTGAGAAGCTGCCCGCCGAGACCGATCCCGAGTATCCACGGATTGTCCTCGAGCAACTTCTGCCAAGCCCGCTCTGGGCCCCCGGCCTGGGCGGTACTTTCCTGGAACGCGTTGTCGTCCTCCAGCCATCGGTGCATCTGGGCAACGACTTCCCGTCGGCGGCGAAGGGCGATGACGTCCTCGGCCCTGGCATCGCATTCGATAAGGGTGCGGAGGCGTTCCGGGTCCTTTGCGTAGATCTTGTGCAGAGCTGCGGGGTCGTCGAAGAGCTGGCGGAGAAGCGTTTCGTCAACTCGCGCTGCGCTTTCGCTCGCGACCGGAATGCCGTCGAGTGCTCGAATCGTCTCGACCAGACGTGTTGCCTGTTCACGGTTGAGGTCGAGGACGGGTTCGAGCTTGGCGGCATCGCCGCTGGTCGGGACCTTTCGTATTTGCAGCCTGCGAACGGCCCCCGCGGTTCGAGCGACCTGGATCTCAAGCTGCTTTCGCCCGCCGGGCGTCCGGAAGACCACTTTGCGCTCCCATTCCAGATCGTCGGTGCCCTCGTTGTCGGGCTCTTCGTCGAACACCCGGTGGACGTACCGTGCGGGATGCCCGGTGTCCCGGCCCACCGTCAGGGGAAAACTGCGGCTCACGTAGATCTGGGATGGCAGGCGACCTTGCGCGTAGGTCACCTCGTTCGGCTCCTGCGCGCTTCCGAAGCTCGCAAGCTCCATGTGTCGGCCCCTCATTCCGCGAGTCCGTCAGCGATCGACCTGCTGTTGACTCTCAATAGTGAACCAGGGCTTGTGTACATAGTCAACAAGTTGATCGGTGAGTGTTAGGCTAACGAGTGGATCGGTGGGAGGTAGCCATGTCAGAGGACGCCTTGGTGACTGCGGCTGAGATCGCCCGACTTGCGGACGTGGGCCGCGCCGCGGTCAGTAACTGGCGACGACGTCATGCTGACTTTCCCAAGCCGGTCTCGGGGGCGGGGAGCAACCCTGCGTTCCGGCTCGGCGAGGTGCGCAACTGGCTGCATCAGCAAGGGAAGCTGGCCGAGGTCAGCCCCGGGAAGGCCTTGTGGCGCGCTGTTGATGTTCATCGCGATGAACGCGATGCGATTGAGTTGGTTGCCGATATCGCCACCTACTTGCGCGCCCCGTCGTCGGTGGCGCTGCCTGCGGCGATCAGAGCTGAGCTCGATGAACTCATCGACGAGGACGCAGCCGGGCTCATCGAGTCGCTGTCGACGACGTTGTTCGAACGGCAGCAACGCCAACACCTGGTCACCCCAAGAGAACTCGCAAATCTGATGGTTGCTCTCGCGGGGCCGGTCGCGGCGACCACTGTGTTCGACCCCGCATGCGGACCGGGCAACGTGCTGCGTGCGGCCGCGGAATCCGGAGCTGCGGAGGTGGTTGGTCAGGAGGTAGCGCCTGCGCTCGGTACGCTCGCCCAAACGCGCTTGAGCGGGCTCGCATCAGTGCACATAAGGTTCGGCGACACCTTGAGGGCCGATGCGTTCCCAGGTTTGCAAGCGGATGCGGTGGTGTGCGACCCGCCATTCGGGTACCGCGACTGGGGGCACGAAGAGCTTGGTGTCGACCCACGATGGCACTACGGTTTCCCGGCCAAGGGCGAGCCTGAGCTGGCCTGGGCCCAGCACTGCTTGGCACACGTGAAACCAGGCGGCACGGTCGTGATCGCGATGCCGTCTGGCGCAGCCGTGCGGCGTTCAGGACGCCTGATCCGCCAGGAACTCGTCCGGCGCGGCGCTCTTCAAGCGGTTGTTGCGTTGCCGGCCGGCGTGTTGATGTCGACTGGTATTGCGATTCACCTGTGGGTCCTGCGTCGGCCTGACGCCGACGGTATCGGACCGGTATTGCTCGTGGACACCACTCACCACCGGCCGGCACGTCGTGGTGACGTGGACTGGTCGGCGATCAGCAACGAGATCCTCGGCGCGTGGCATGCGTTTCAGCAGGCCAGTCAAGTTGACGAGCTCCCAGGCAGGCAACGTGTGGTCGAGCCGATCGAGTTGCTCGGCGAAGAGGTCGACTTCACCCCCGCGCACTATCTTCCCCAGCCGCTACGGCGGGTCGACCTTGCTGAGATCGAGAACGACAGAGCCAGCCTCCACCAGCTGATGGAGGCTGCGGGGGCTCACTGGCCAAAGCTGCACGAGAGCGACCCCGGTACTCGGTCGCGCACCACCATCGGCGACTTGGCGAAAGCCGGTGCTCTCGAAATCTTGCATCAAGCCGGATCACTGGACTTGGGGAAGGACGGATCCGGCCCGTTGGTCCTGACCAGTCGTGATGTTGTTACCGGAGCCGAGCCAGAGCTGCGGTCGACGGACGAAGCGATAGCACTCCGCCCTGGGGACCTGGTTGTACCCGCAGCTGCCGCGGGCGACGGCATGACAGCGCTCAGGGTGATCGACCGTGCGGGCTGGGTACTCGGGCCGAACATGTTCCTGATCCGAATCGATTCGGACCGGTTGGATGCATGGTTCCTGGCCGGTCAGATCCGTGCTGATGGTCAGGCGGCGAGCAGCGCGACGGCTTCGGGCATCCACCGGATCGACCTTCGCAAGGTCGTGATTCCGGCCCTGGACATCGACCAGCAACGGCAGCTGGGCACTGCCTTCCGCCACCTGATCGAATGGGAGGCCAGCCTGAAGAAAGCCGTGGAAATCGGTACTCAGATCAGCCGAAACCTCACCGAGGCCCTCGCTGATGCCACGGTAGCCCCACGGTTGTAGCAGCGATGCGGGGGTGAACAACTCTGGCCACCCCCGCATCGATCGGCATCACGCCGGGAGAAATGGGCTCGGAGTGCCGCTGCTGGACACGGTCAGCTCCTCCCGGGCACGGGTGCAGGCGACGAACAGCAGACAGCGCTGTTTGAACAGATCATTGCGGTGCTGTTGGGGGTCGAGCTCTTCCGGCGTGATGTCCTTGTCGAACGGGACGGCTTTGGCTGTTGCACCGACGACAGCCACACACCGGAACTCAAGCCCCTTCATCGCATGCATGGTCGCCAGCCGTACCCCGTTGTCCTCCGCGCGGGGGCGGTTCTTTACCCGGACCGTCGGTAGGCCGTCGGCATTCAGCCGTTCTGCCACCTTGTCGAGCAGCACGTTGAAGCGGGCAGACACCGCGATCTCGTTGGTCGGCACGCCCTGGTCGGTCCACGAGCGAATCTGTTCGGCGAGCGCCGTGACCTCCTCGTTCTCGGAAGGGTAGGTCATTACCTGTGGTCGGCGGCCGCTCAACAGCGAACGATATCCGGCCAAACTATCGGAACCGTCGCCGCCGAGATCCTCGACCGGTTCGGACCCCAGCAGCTTCGTTGACCAGGACAGAATCTCGGCGGTGCTCCGGTAGTTCAGGCGCAATCGGCTGCTACGACTGATCACATTGATGCCTAGCGAACGCAGCGATACTCGGTTGTCGTAGATTCGCTGGTGCGGGTCACCGGTAATGAACAGGTCATCCGGAGCGGTCGGAACGGCTGCCCGCAACAGTCGCCATTGAGCCGGATGCAGGTCTTGCGCCTCATCGACGACGATGTGATCGAACCGCTGCTCATCGCTGATGAGATCGGCAGCCTGAGCGCAAATCTGCAGGTGGGTCTTGTTGTTCCTCCGGTCAAGTTCGGCCAGGAACTCCTCGACGCCGCGCCACACCAGCTTGCGCTGCTCGCCGCGCAGTTGTGAACCGCGACCACGTCGCTTCGCCGCGAGGTACTGGGCCTCGGTGCTGATGTCCTGTGCGAGGATGACGTGCCGGTACTCCTGCATCATGAACTGTTCCGACCACGGCAACGTAAGCTTGTTGACAACCCGGCGCCAGAGCTGGCGTTCCTCGACGTCGTTGATCGGTGCGAGCCCTTTGCCGGTGCTTTCACGCACGGCACGATTGGCCAGTGAATCAACAGTGGTGATCTCGACACGGTCGAGTAGCCGGTCGTCGTCGAGCAGTCTCTGGAGGTTCTCCCACAGACTTGACGCGAGTGCGTTGGTGAAGGTTGTCAGCAGAATCCGTGCCTCGGGGTTCTGCGACAGCAGGTGCTTGA
Source organism: Saccharopolyspora indica (assembly GCF_027853965.1). Classification (GTDB taxonomy): domain Bacteria; phylum Actinomycetota; class Actinomycetes; order Mycobacteriales; family Pseudonocardiaceae; genus Saccharopolyspora; species Saccharopolyspora indica. The sequence continues at coordinate 169,400 of NZ_JAQGLB010000011.1, forward strand.
CTCGGTGCAGCGCGACAACGGTCTTGCCGGTACCTGGCCCGCCCGTGACCTGTGCCGAGCCATTGTAGGAACGCCGGTAGGCGACCCGGCGCTGCGAACGGTGCAGGTAGACCCGCCACAATGCGAAGGGCTTGCTAAGGATTTCTTCGAGTTCCTCGGGGCCGCTCACCAACGTGATGCGACTGTGGGTGTTGACAATGGCCATCGACAGACTGTCATCGACGGTGGAGCCAGAGTCGGCGGGACGTCTGCTGGCGACGATCTCGTGATAGACGTCGTCCGGAGAGAAACCCTCCGCGAGGTACTGCAGAACCTCGAACTGATCTTCTGGGAGGAAGTGGCCGAATGCGTCCAGCTGCTTCTCGCCGGTGATCATCCTCGCGGCGCTCAGAACCTGGTCGTCGATACCGAGACCACGCAGCACCGTGTCCGAATGCTTCTCGAACAACAGCTCTGGAGCTTCAGACGCCGCGGCGGCCAACGTCGGCGTAAGTTGCTCGATCGCGACGACGTTGCGGACTTCCAGGCCACGGGTCGCGGTGTTGACGGTGAAAAGCTGCTTCGCCGCCCAGTCGTAGGCATCATCGTGTGATGACACGTTGATCAGCAAGAATATGTCACTGCCGTCGTCGGGGGCGAGCACGACCCCGCGCCAGAAGTCGGTGATGCGGATCGTCCGCATCCGCGGGTCACGGGCGTTGTGAACCGACTCCAGATGCAGGCCCTTGTCGGCATACAGCTCCGCGATCGGCAGTTGCTGGAACTTCGCCATCGCCTTGCGTACGCCCGCTTTGACCGGTTTCTCAAGCCTGTCGTAGGTCTCCCAGAAGCTGTTGGCGAAGGCGAGTTGGGCCATGGGTGTGTTCAGTCCCTTCCGATGAGCCGCCGAGCGATCAGATCGATATCGTCCAGCAGCCGCGCTGGAGGTTGATCGAGTTCGAGCGCGTGTTGATGAATAGTGATCCCTGCGTGTCTGATGTGATGCGTTGCGACAGGCGCGCTTCCTTTGGCATAGACGAGATGTCCTTCGCCGAGGTCGAGTGCGACGCAGTACGCCAGCAGCTGGTACACGTCGGCGTTCGGGTAGCCAGTGGGGTGCTCGACCTTGTACTTGGCATCGGCAACCGCCGCCGGTGTCCCGTCGGGTCGGTAGTGCACGAAGTCGGGTTTCAGGGAGATCGCGTTTCCCTCGTCAAGCCGGCACACCGCCTGAAGGACGCTGTGGCCAGGGGAGCCGGCGAGGGCCCTGCGGAACGCGACGGTCACGAAGTCTTCGAAGAGCTTCGCTGTGTCGACGAGAAACCCGTGGACGGTGAAGTCGCCTGGCCGGTACTCGATCGATGCTCCGAGCAGAATGAGCTCAGCAAGCTGCAGTGCCTGGTGGTAGCGGGCATTGAGCCTGGTGGCATGCCAACTCGGAAGCCGCTGACCACGGGGGAGCACAGTGACTTCGGCGAAGCGCTGCTGCAGACGGCGAAGACGGACCCGGACGTCTGCGGGTAGCTCGACGGGCAGTCGGAGCAGCGTGTTGACAGCCGTGGTCAGCAGCTGATTTTCAGTGATGTCGGTGGTGTGGTCATCGTGCGTGAGTTCCAGCGGCAACAGCCGGCCGTGGTGGATGCGGAGCTGGTCGCCGTGACGGAGCCGGCCGCGTACGACAGTGGAGGTCTCGTCTCGCTCCCGATACCCGTGCAGAAGACCTTGCTGGATGGCATTCTCGGCCTGCGCCGCGTAAAGATGTGCGATCGCGGACAGCAGGTCTTGCTCCTGATCCGCGGGCACCGGGTCGTCGAGCCAGAACCGTGTGTTGCGGCGATAGCCGAGCAGAAACAGGATCCGGGCGATCGGCACTTTCGGTGCGATGCGCACGACCACGGAGTCCTCACCTGCACTGATGTGTGCGGCACCGATCTTGCCGACGGCACGGACCCGCCAGTGACCGGGCAGATCAGGATCAGGCGTCGCCTCCACGATGCCGCTGCGCGCCAGGGCCTGTCCAGCTGCATTGGGTAGCGGGACCGTGTGCGCCGGGGCGTTTTCCGTGAGCTCCAGCGTGATCATGATGACGTGTCGGCACCGAGTGCGGAACGCAAGGCGGCAAGGCCGTATCGCTTCTCGAGGTCAACTTCCTCGCCGTAGTGGTGTTCCTCGAGCAGTGGGAGAATCTTCGTGCGCCAGGTGCGTTCGAGTCCGCCGTCTCGATAGGTTCCCGGCTTCATCAGATACGAGGGGCCGATGTGGAACTCGGAGTGGCGGATCCGCCTGTTGAGCTCGTCGAGCAGGTCTGCGGGCTGGGGAGCGTGGTTATGCTTGGCGAGCCACCGACGCAGCAGACCGCTGGTGGGCTCGACGCTCGGGGACAGCTCGACGAAGGAGAAACGTCGCCGCATCGCCGCGTCGACCAGCGCGATGGACCGGTCCGCGGTGTTCATCGTCCCGATGATGAACAGGTTCTGCGGCAAGGCGAAGCTGTCCCCGGAGTAGGTCAGCTGCACTGACTGATTCCGGTACTCCAGCAGGAAGTAGAGCTCACCGAAGACCTTCGCCAGATTCGCCCGGTTGATCTCGTCGATGACCAGGAAGTGCGGCAGGTGCCGGTTGTCCTCGAGCGAGGCATGGTCCGCGAGCTTGCGGAGTGGCCCGTCGACCAGGCGGAACGCGACCTCTTTGGTGCCAGGGTCTTCGCGGGGGCGGAAGCCTTCGAAGAAGTCCTCGTAGGAGTACGACGGGTGGAACTGGACGAACGAGACCTGCTCCGGGCCACCGCCGAGGTATTCGGCGAGCTTGCGAGCGAGATAGGTCTTGCCGGTACCGGGCGGACCGTAGAAGATCAGCTGCTTGTCGTCCCACAGCAGATCCCGGACCTCCTGAAGCCACGAGACATCATGAACGAGGAGTTCCTCTGCTAGTGCTGGCGTCGGATCGGGTAGCTCCAGCTCACGGCGGACCGCAAGAGCCGCTGTGTCGGCTTCGGAGTCGTCGGCACCGCTTTCGGCAGCGAGTTCCGCATCGCTGCGACCGAGGCCATCGACGAACGCTTTCACCGGCGTGAGGTCGACGACGTCCTCTTGGAACGAGAGCTTCTGTTGCAGCTCTTCGGGAAGCTCGTCATAGGGGTAACCGACCTCGGTCCACTCGACCGGCCGCCGGAGATTCGACCGGTTGCCTTCGGAACGGGTCCGCTGGATATCGCCGGTGATCTCGCCGAGGTAGAGACTTCCCTCGGAGATCGTGCACACGGTGTCGCCGGGCTTCATCTTGGAGAGAAAGACGTGCAGGTCCTCGATGAGGCGCTGACGCTGGTTGTAGGTGAGGACGCCGTCGTAGTCCTCGTCGACGATGGTGCGCAGTTCGTCCTTGCTGATGCCCTGAGCAACGTCGCGCAGGTGAGTCGCGGGCAGGCTGACGACGCCGTCCGGACGCCAGATGCGTTGAACCAGATTCCAGCCGGCGACGTTGGAGCCGCGGACCAGCCACGTGCGGTTCGGCCCCGAGCCGGTCGCCTCGAAGAAGTCGCCCAAAAGGCGGCCGTCCGCGGTCTTCCAGTGCGTGTAGCCGTTCACCGAGCTACCGAGGATGACATCGGCGGCCGAGGACGGGGAGCCGAACGTGTGGTCGGCGGTGAACTCGAGGAAACCCGGGAAGCTGGTCGACGAGACGATGACGCTGTCCGCGATCAGCTTCTCCCGAACGTGATACGGAGCGGGAAGATTCGCGGCGAAGGATGGCACGACCTCCGGCCGCACGGGCGAACCGGCGAACACTACGAACTGCTGCGCGCCGTTGTTCCCCTTCTCCCGGAGCATCCGCCCGTGAGCCAACGGCCCGTTGTAGGGCAGCTTGAGCTGGAATTCAGGGTACTCCGCGGGTGCCCCGCTGGTGGTTTCCTCGTTCACGGACGCTCCTTACAGCTCTGGGTGCCGCGGGCCATGTCCCGGCGGTGGTGTGACGGTGGAGGTGTAGTTCTCACCTTCCCGCAGCGGGGTTTCCAACGTGAGACCGGCCTCGGCCATCTTGTCGTACTCGGCCAGGATCAGATCCTTCGTGCGGTAGGTGCCGAACTTCGCCTCATCCTTGCGTTTGACGATCGGGAACGTGTCGAGGATGTAGTCGGTGTCGTCACGGGAGATCCCGTAGAGGTGGAAGAACAGCGCGTCCAGCTCGGCGCGGATCACCGACCGGCGCTCCTCGTCCCATCGGAACGGGGTCCCGGTGTCGCCGAGGTCCCGGGCGAACGGGGCCATGTCGTGGGCGGTGTAGGTGAGTTCGAGGGCTCGGGGAATAGTAAAATTCTGGTGTGCTTCAAGGGTTTGCGGTGGATGAAATGGCAGCTGCTTAATGATTGAGAAAACCAGATGGCTTCCGCTGATTTTTTGCCGGGCGGCGAAGTCGAAAGCGAATGAGCTCATTGCAGCGATGAGTAGGGCTGAAGTTTTCCATTTTTCAGGGAGTAGGGCGATTGGGAGTGTGTGTCCCACTCCTGAATGAGGAATGAGTGCTGGTATAGCTGTACGTTCGTCAGTCGATCGACAGATATCGCGCCATCCGACTAGCCACTCTCTATCCCACTTCTTGTTGGCCAATCGGGTTGCTACCCCAGATTCCGGGGTCGGACGGCCATTTTTGTCAAGTCGGCCGGTAAGGACGTCTTCGTTGGGTACCCAGTAGCGGGGGAATACTAGGGCGTCGGGGTTCTGTTTGTTGTCGAGGGTTCGAACATTGCCTTCGGCATCATAGGTGGCCCAGCGGTGATTATAGTGGTGCAGCATCTTTGCCTCGTAAAGCGGAAGCATTCGCTTGTCGCTTTTGGTGAAGACGTTTCCGTCAAGGATCCAGTCTCTGCGTTCCAGATCCTCACGGGTGTGGAAGAACCGCGCGTCGTGTCCCATGTTGAACAAGCCCTGGCTGAATGATGCGTCCCATGGATTGCTGCCACCTTGGCCGTGTTCGTCCGGTTCCTTGATAAGGATCGGAACCCGGCGGTAGATGCCAAGGATGATCTCAGCATCGCGGCGGGACCGAAATACCGGGCAGGTGCCGGTGTTCGGGTTGAGTAGTGTGATCTCCTCTGGGGTCAATGCGAATGCTTTATCGGGATCGTCAAGTTCGGCCGGATCGTGCAGGAAGAATGCGAATCTTGTTGTAGCCTCGGGCACCTCTCGGCTTGCCATTGAAAGCGCGCAGAATTTCATGCGGGAATCGACTGTGGGGAACAGGCCATTGCGGTTTTCGAAATCGTACAGCGCGGTCAGCGCGCGGTGGGAGACGAGATCCTTGAAGAAGTACTGCGTCCGCGCATCGGTGGCGATACCGCTGGGCACGATGACGCCAGTGCGTCCGCGAGGTCCGGTGACGGTGCGGGCTGTCTCGGCGAACACCGCGTAGGTGTTGAGGTTTCCCTGCCCGGTCAGTGGTAGGCGCCCGGATCGGCGGAGGAAATGGCTTTCGGCGTAGACCTGGCGCTTCGCATCTGAGTAGGCGCGGAACAGTGGTTGTGTGTCCGGGTCGTCGCGGAGTTCGTCGATCATCTTCTTGCGGACGTCGGACTTGCCGATCGCGGCGATCTCCGGGGAACGCTGCGCGAAGAACTCCTGCTCTTTAAGCTGCACGCTGTCCCACGGAGGGTTGCCGATCACGCAGTCAAACCCACCGGACCATCCGCTTGTTTCGGCCGCACCTGAGTCAGGAACCGTGAACACGTCGGGGAATTCAAGGTGCCAATGGAAGAATCGATACTGTCGGCGCAGGCGCTCGATCTCGTCGATGGTCTCTGTCAGGGCACTGACCTGGCCGCCTTCTAGAGCACTGAAGACGTCGTGAGTGATCGCTCGCGGTGAGTCCTGGGTCTTTATCCATACGAACGTGGCGCACCAGGCGTTGGCGAGACGCAATGGGTCCATGTAGTCCGCGGAATTCGCCAGATCCGCATACGCTTTGGCCTGCGCACGGATCTGAGCTAGGTCGATGGCGGGTGCGCTCATGATTCGCGCGGTCTCTTCGGCCAGCGACGTGTTCGAGACCGTGAACAAAGCCTCTTCGGTGTCGAACAGGCCTAGTTGCCCCGCGCGCTCGTCGTGGTTCCTGCGTTCAAGGCTCTTCGCGACCTTCTTGTCGTCGCCCTCGGTAGGAATGAACGCCTTGTCCGGAATCCCATCCCGCAGCAGCGCTGGCGTCGCCCCGATCAGTGCGTTGCCGACCTTGAGATGGGCGTCGAGGAAGCTCAGGGGTTTGCCGGGTTCCATCGCCTCCAGCCAGAGCGAGACCTTGGCGAGCTCGATGGCCATCGGGTTGAGGTCGACGCCGTAGATGCAGCGGGCGATGACGTCGTGCAGGGCTTCGCGGACGCTGTCGACGGTGGGTTCGGGGTTGCGGTCACGGACCGAGGCGACGCGTTTGGCGATGCGGCGGGCCGCGGCCAGCAAGAAGTGCCCGGAACCGCACGCCGGGTCGCAGACGGTCAGCGACAGCAGTTCGTCGACGATCGGATCGGTCGGGTCAGGGTTGCTCTCGGCGGTGGCGCGCAGCTCGCCGCGCTTGACGGCGTCGTCGATCACCGGGTCCAGCGTGGAGTCGAGCAGGCATTCGATCAGCGACGACGGCGTGTAGTAGGAACCGGTGGTCTTGCGTTCGTTGCCGGCCAGTTCGACGAGGCTGAACTCGCGATCCACCGCGCTGTGCTTCGGGACCCGTTCCAGCAGGGATTCGTAGATGGACCCGAGCTCTTCGGCGTCGAGGTGCCGGTAGTCCACCGAGCGCAGCCGCTTCGACGCGGGGTCGCGGACCTGGCAGAGGTAGCGGACCGCGGCCAGCAGGTACTCGTTGGACAGGGTGAGCCCATCGAGTGGCGTGTCGGTGTCGGTGTGATCGAAGATGCCGCCGAGGCCGGGCAGCGCGAGTTCGGGGCGGCCGTTGTCATTGCCGAGCGCGTCCAGGACCAGGCGCAGTGCGCGGTAGAGGTCGTCGTGGGCGGTGCCTCGACGGCGGCGGGCGTGAGCGCGGAGTTTCGCGGTGGAGAAATAGGTGGCGTAGCGTTTGCGGGCCAGCTCGTCGGCCTCGCGGGTTTCGCGGCTCGCCTTGGGATCGATCCGGGGATGCAGTAGCTGGCGATCCTCGACGACGAACACGAAAAGTAATCGGTAGACCAGTCGCAGCAGTGCTCGGTGCAGGGCTTGCGGGTCGACCTTCTCGCGGAGTGCGGTGTTGGCCGGGTGGCGCAGGAAACCGGTACCGAGCGCCTTGATCGCTTCCTCGACGCCGTCGCGGAGCTGGTCGAGCGCGCGAGTGCCGGAGCTGATGGCATCCAGCCGCCAGCGCTCCAGCCAGCACGTCGCCGGTCCCGCACCGTCGGCGACCTCGAAGCGGGACACGTGCAGCAGCCGGTAGAGCAGCACGAACTCGCTGAACAGTTCGCCATCGAAGATCGCTTCCAGATCGAACTCGACGTAGGCGGCGGTGGCGAGTGCGTTCGAGTCGCGCAGCAGGCGCAGTTGGCGACCGTTGGTGACCACACCCCACAGGTGGGCATCGGTGCGGTTGAGCATCTCCTGCACCAGCGATTGTGGTGGAACCGCACCTCCGCCGCGTCTGTCCAGTGTGGAGTTCCACGGTGTGAGGTGGATGGGGACGTGGTTCCAGCGGTGGCTGATCGAAAAGGCTTTAGTGCCGTCGTCGGAGGTGAATCCGTTGGGCCCGGCCGAAGTGAGTGCGCCGAAGCCGAGTTCGGTGAACAACGGCTTGAGCCACTGGCTGATGGCCAGGCCCTGTGGGTCGGCCGGGACTTCGGCTTGCGGTACCGAGGGCAGCTTCTCGCGCAGTTCTGACCATACCGATCGCAGGTAGTCCCAGTGACGTTCGGCCTCATCACGAATCGAACGGGAAACGATGACGCGGTAGTCGGCAGGCTTGCTGCCCGAGATGTCCTTGCCTTCCGAGATTCGGACCAGCATGTCGGGAGGCAGCAGGCTGCCGATGGTGTGGACGGCGGAGAACACCTGGTTGCGCGCTATGGAGGACATCAGGCGACCCCTCCCGAGGCCGGCAGGTACACGTAGGTGCCGAGGATGTCGGCGGGTTTCTGGGCAGTGACGCGGACACCGCGGACGATCTCGCCGGATGCCAGGCGAACGCGTCGGTGGGAGTTCAGCAGTTCCCTGGCGAGTTCCTCACCGAAGGCGTCCAGGTGCGGCTGCACGGACGAGATCTCGGTGAGAATTCGCGTCATCGTGTTCTTCGCGAAGGCCGGATCGGTGTTCTCATCGGCCTCGACGTCGAGCAACTCGACGGCCTGCTCAGCGGACAACCAAGTCGCATTGCCCGGCGAACCAGTGAACGCCAGTACGCGAACGTCTTCGGCGACGATCTGCCGCTCGCGACTGCGCGTGGGCAGTGACAGATGGAATCGGTAGCGCACCAGCAACGCGGTGGTGCGGGTCGATACCGTGCGCGTCCGGATCACACCGCAGCGACGAGCCGGACGTGCCCCGTCGGTCTGCGAGTCCAGAGCCGAGTTGAGGACGTAACGGGCCAGCGCACTCACCGCCGGGTCGGTACGCACCAGGGCGATCTCGCCGCGGCCGACGGCAGCCGTGTCCCGGAAGGGCACGGGCTTGTTCTGCTCGATGACGTCGTTGCCGATCACGGGTGCCAGTGCATCGCGCAAGCCAGCGGGCGTCGATCCGAGGTCCACGCTGAAGCCATCGTCGAGGTTGTCGTACAGCACCCCCTCCATCGCCTTGAGGCTGCGCCGGACGAAGCTGTGAACCTCCTCGGATCGGCCGAGCGCGTCGCGGATCGCCACGACCTCCTGCGCGATCTCGTCGATGCGGATCGTGTTCTGCGCGTATCGCGACCGAGAGGTCCGTTCCCGTTCTGCGGCTGACTTCCAGTCCGCCTCGACGTCGGTGGCAGCGTGCTCGAGGGTGTCCATTTCGAACAGGCCGGCTTGCTCGGGGCTCTTGCTCCGCATCAGAACCCATTCGACGATCGCGTCGGTGACCCTGGACGACGAAGCATCCGGGACGGAGACCGAGATCCCCAGGGTCTCCTGGATCTGCCGGTGCTTGTGGATCAGGACATCGAGCACCTTGCCGTCGATACCGTTGTCCGAACCGTAAAGCGTGATGACCTTGACCTCGTCACGCTTCTGCCCGAACCGGTCGACACGGCCTTCCCGCTGGTCGTGCCGGGTCGGGTTCCACGCGAGGTCGTAGTGCACCACCGCATCGAAGTGGTGCTGCAGGTTGACGCCTTCCGACAGGCAGTCGGTGGCGATCAGGACCCGGCGCGCAACGAGGTCGTCGCCGACCTCCTTCGCCAGTTCTTCGATCCGCTGCACGCGCTGCTGCGGAGAGATCGTTCCAGTGACCGATCGGATGACCGTCTTCTTGCCGAGCTTGCCGTCAAGGTGCTCGGCAACGTACTCCGCAGTCGGGATGTAGCGGCAGAAGACGATGGGGTTGTACCCCTCAGCGAGCAGCGCTTTGAGATGTTTGAGCAGCGCAGCGAGTTTCTTGTCCGCAGCAGTGCCTTCGAGTCCTTTGGCGCGGTCGGCCAGTGCGCGCAGCCGGGGATCGGTGCTGGTGATCTCGGCGCCGGGAGCGACGTCGGCACCCTCGAGGTTGTCGGCGTCGACGGAGTCCCTGGTGGGCGGAGCTCCGATCCGGTCGGCTTCCTCCGCGGTCTCCGCGTTCGCTGCGCCTGACCGGGTGTTCAGCGTCTGTGCCGCCGCGCGCGGCGAGGATACGATCGAGCGCAGCAGCGCGATCGCCGACCACCAGGCGATCCGGGATTCCTTCTTGGAACCGTCATCGGATGCCCTGACACGCTCACTGGCGTAGCTGATGGCGTCCTGGAGAAGATCCCGGTAAGCCGGGGAAAGCTTGTAGGTCTCGTCTTTGAAGAACCGATCGGATGGGAACGATGTGGTCTCCTGCAGGCTGTTGTCCGCCAGCCCGTCCTCAGTGGTGAGGAACTGACGTACGTCGGCACGCTTGCGCTGCACGAAGTGCCGGGCGAGCAGCTGCCGTCCCTTGTCGGTGTCGAAATCCGCGGTTGCCAGTTCCGGCTGGACGAGGCCGAGGAGTGCGCGGAAGGCGCTTTCCTTGCCGCTGTGCGGGGTGGCGGTGACCAGCAGCAGGTGCCGCTTCTGGTCGGCAGCGATGCGCTGGAGCAGTTCGTAGCGGAGCTGGTTCTGCGCCGATGACTTGTCCTCCGCAGTCACGCAGGTGTGCGCCTCGTCAACGATGACCAGGTCCGGACAGTGCCGGACGAAATCATCCCGGTGTCGGGTCGATTTGATGAAGTCGGTGGAGACGATCACGTGCGGGTGCGTGTCGAACAGCGACTGCCCCAGTTCCAGCTTCCGCTCCAGCTTGGAGACCGTGGAAGCCAGCACCAGTTCGGCGTCGATGCCGAACTTCGTGCGCAGCTCCTCCTGCCACTGCTCGGCCAGGGCCGGCGAACACAACACCGCGAGACGCTGCGCGCTTCCCTGTGCGAGCAACTCGCTGGCGATCAGGCCTGCTTCGATGGTCTTACCGATACCGACATCGTCGGAGATGAGCATCCGCGCGGTGTGCTGCCGCAGCGCCATCATCAGCGGAACCAGCTGGTAGGCGCGCGGCTCGACCGCGATGCCTGCCAGCGATCGGAACGGCCCCGCACCCGATTGGAACCCGATACGCAGCGCGGAACGCAGCAGCCCGGCAGCTTGCGAGTCCCCGAGGTCATCTGGTGCCGGTGGCTCGAACTCCGCGCCGTGCACGTCTTCCAGGGCCGGGAAGACTGCGGCGATGTCATCGTCGCTGCCGCCTAGTGGCCGCAGCACCAGCAGGTCCGCTTCACTTTCCGGAAGCACGACCCAGTCCCGGCCCCGGGTGGAGACAAGGGAACCGGGGGTGAAGGTGGTTGTCATGAGCAGCGTCTCGTTTCCAAACCAGGGCGAGGATCAGTTGAAGGTGCCGGTTCCGAAATAGCTCGGGTACTGCTTGACGATCTCAGACCAGTTCTCGTTGACGGGAAAGCGAACCACTTCCCAACCGAGGTCGTAGAGCCGGTTTTCGGCTTCTCGGTCGCGCTCGGCCACATTCGGGTAGTTGTGCACAGGTCCGTCGATGAACACGGCTACGGATGCGCCCTGGGTCCGATACACGTAGTCGGGCCTGGCCAGCGCGTCGTTGATCAGGGTCTGAGCTTCGTCGGGGAGCCGGAGTCCATGGCGTTTGAGGAAGTCCATGAACTTCCGTTCCAGATCGGTATCCGACTGTGCGCAGAGACGCTTGTGCTGTTCGGACCTGCTTTCACCGCGTCCTGTCTCGACGGTTGTCGCTGAGGCGAAGCGCACTAGAAGGGAGCTGATGAGGTGCCGGTCGAGCAGCCCGTGATCGCGCTGATTGCCGTAGGCGAGCAGACAGTCGTAGCAGCCCTTGGCACAAGGGCGCTCCGGTTCCGGTCCGCCCAGGTCGTTGCCGTTGTGGTCGAAGTGGCAGATCTCCAGGGCCGCTCTCGCCGCAGTTGCCAGCGCGTCTTCATCGGCTTGCATCCGGCGAAGTACGCCGGCTCCGCCCTCGGCGGCCTCGGTGAACAAGATCCTGTTTCGCGGTCCGTCGGCGGGCGGCAGGAGTTCGCTGGTCAGCTCGGAGTCCTCGAGCTCGAAGGCCGCCTCGATGCCACGTTCCAGCGCGTACATGAAGGACAGGGCCGCTGCTTCTTCCAGCGGTGTGTCGAGCTTGAGCACCATGATGTTGCGCCAGTCCTCGACGAAGGGGATCACGCGCTTCTTCCGGCGCTTCTCATGCCCATCGGCATCGACCACCGGCATCTGGCCGGAGTCACCGGACGCCTCTGCGGCATCCCGCTCGTTCATCCAGCGGCCGTTGGCCGGGTCAAGCCAGAATCCGTCGGGCTCGCCTTCTCGGGCTCGCTGACGACCGACGTTGCTGATGCGTACGGTCGCCGAGTCGCCGTAGCTCAGCAGTGCCAGCTGCTGGTCCTGGACGGAGACACTTGCGTCCCGCCGACCGGGGCGGTCGCCATGGTCCTGGAAGCGGTAGGAGGTGACGAGCCGGAAGCCGGCGCGGCGGCGTTCTTCCTCGTCAGAAGAGATCCGCTCTCTGCGCTTGGTGAAGACGGTGTGCAGTCGCAGCAGCCCGTGGGTGGCTTCGCGCAGGGGCTCGTTGCAGAACTGGCACTTTGCGGCGGCTTCTTGCTCGTCGTGGTGGTATCCACATGCCCCGCAGCGAGTTGCATTCGTGGTGTCGACATCACCGGAGGCATCAGAGGGCAGCTGCACGCGGGTGACCTGGTAGCGGGCTCCCTCGTGGTAGACGAGCGCTCCCGGCCCGAACTCCCGGATTGCCAGGAAGCGTGGCCGCTGAAGGTAGTCACCGTCATTGAGGCGACGGGTGTCGTTCGGGATGTATGCGGCGAGCGGCAACCGGGGGAAGGAATAGCCGGGCAGGAAGCCTTCGCTGGCGAGGTAGCGGTAGGGGTTGAAGTCGGAGAGGATCGACTTGCTGTCGGTGCTCTTGTTCCGGAGCAGCCTGATCTGCGTCTCGGCCTCGCGGCGGCGGCTGGTGGCGAAGTTGCGATCGCGTTCGGACAGGCTGTAGTCCATCATCCGGCGATGCTGCTCGGCCCGGTCGAGCACCGCGGCCTGGAACAAGCGGCGCCAACGGTCGAAGGCACGGTCGAAGTTGTGCGGTGCGGCGGCCACGACAGCCTCGATCCAGCCGTCTTGCCACCATGTGGTGTCCTCGAACTTCTCGCGAAGTGGTCCGAATACCTCGTTGGCCGCACGGCTGGCACGCTGCTGGGCCGCTGGGGCGTGGATTCCCGCGGTGATCTGCTCATAGAGCGGAAGTAGCGGAGCGGTAGCCGCATCAGAGTCGATGGCATCGTCGATGATCTCGGGGATCGCCTTGCCGAGCTTCAAACCGGTTTCGGCGAGCCAAATCGCCTGGATGTGCGACCGCACCAGATCTTGGTTCGCCAGGTCGAGCCTCGGTGCGGCCACGCTACCGGCGACCATCCTCTCGGAACGGCGGAAGTAGTACTGGTCGTGGCTGTTCCCGGTAGCGCAGTAGGTCGTCACCAGCGCGGGCTGGCCGGACCGGCCCGCGCGTCCGCTGCGCTGGGCGTAGTTGGCGGGTGTGGGCGGCACGTTGCGCATCAGTACGGCGTTGAGCTGCGAGATGTCGACGCCGAGTTCCATTGTGGGCGAGCAGTAGAGGAGCTTGAGCTCTCCCTTGCGGAAGGCGTCTTCGCGGTCCTCGCGTTCCTGGGGGGAGACCTGAGCGGTGTGCTCTTTGGACGTCATCCCGGCGAGTTCCCGGGCAGTCGTCTGATAGAGCTGCCGGAAGAAGGCGTTGACCTTGGGACCGTCCCCGCTGGCATATGTCCGGCTCAACGGGTCGTGTGCGCCGGACTTGCCAGAGCCGGCATGCCAGATCAAGGCGTGGGCGGCGATGCGGTAGCCAGTGGTCGTGGGACCGCTCCGCTTGTAGCGCCTGGCGTACTCCGGTTGTGTCTCGACCTCGACCAGCAAGTTCACCTCGGTGAGCGCCTTCAGCAGATCTGCGATGATCTCCTGCGCCTCGTCAGGGGTGATCTGGTTCTTGAAGTGCGTGCGGATCAGGTACTTTCCGAACTTTCCGCGGCCGGACAGGAAAAGCCCAGTGCGATCCATACCGGGGCGCGAACCTCGCGGGTATGCGGTGGCGATCTTCGGCTGGTCGCTGTCGGAGAGCACCCACGGCGAGGTGAGTCGCTCTTCGCTCGCTCGCTTGAGGGTTTCGAACTCCTCCCGGAACAACTGCACGTCGATGGCGAGTTCACGACGTAGGTAGTCCAGCAACGTGCGGATGATCTCCGCTCGCTGCTGGGGGTCGGCGGTCTGGAGCTTCTCGTGCCGCTTGCTCCACAGGGACTCCCGTGCAGCAACCCAGTCGAGGTCCTCGTAGTCCACGTGCAGGAGCCCGGTCTGTTCCAGGTTCGGCATGGTGACACGCCATCCACGCTGCAGGTCGATGTAGAGGCGGAAGGCGATGATGTCGCGTAGGGTCTTGGCTGCGTTGCGAACAAACGACGGGCGCACGTCGCCAGCGCCGTTCCTCGCGTAGTCCGCGATGCTCAAGTCCATGGCATTCGTCACGAGTGAAGGCAACTCCTCGTGCCGGATTCCCTCCTCACCAGCCTCGCACAGAGCGCGGTAGAGAGCGCCGCGCAGAGTCGTCACCTGCACGAAGTCGTTGAAGTGCCCTGACTGCAGCGCGGCGTCCTGCCGGTTGTCGATGAACGTCAGGAGTTTTCGTGCTTCTGGGCGGAGTGCCGCTACGCGCTGCAGTGACCGGAGGATCGTGGCTGAGACCAGCGACGTCGCAGAAGAACGACCTTCCTGGTCGAGGGTGGCGAGCTTGGCGAAGTCCTTGCCCCGGACCTGCTCGTACGTGACACCGCAATGCATGCAGAACCCGAACGGAGCTGGGATGAACGCGGCTTCCAGCTCACCCGCTCCTTCGTGTCCGAGAGCGTCGACGATGACCGCCCTCGGCAGGCGCTTGCGATGCGAATCGCGAAGGGTCGCGTAGCCATGTTCGTCCTGATCGAGCCACGAATCGGGTAATCGCTTGTCGTCAACGGCTCCCTGCACCGTGCTCGGCCACTTGCCGATGTAGAGGTAACCGTCCTCGGCGTTCCCGCCGGATGCCGCGGCATCGCGCCGAGGTTCGTAGACGATCGCACCGTCACCGTTCGGCTTTCGCCACACAGTGAGGTACTCCTGGCCGCACTCACGGCAGAACGCGGTCGGAAGCAAGATCTTCCCGCCCGACCCTGGAAGCACCCGCTGGTAGTCCCGTGTGTGGTGCCTCTTGCCCGGTTCCTCGAGAGTGACATAGACGGTGTCGCCCTTGGAAAGGAACTGGTGGAGCCGGAAAGCGAACAGCGGACGTCCGGTCACCGAGTTCTCGACCTCGGAACCTGCTTCGAGGGTGCGCCGGATCGCTTCGGCGCACTCGTCTTCGGACCGGCCGCTGGAATCGGCCAGTTCCTTGGCTGCGTCCTCGATGCGGGCCGGTTTCTGCCGGACTGCACGGCCGGTTTCGTCGACGGTGAGACCGAAACGCGTCTCGATCCAGCGAGCGAGCGGATCCGCCACGAGTTCGTCGTACGCACGGGGCGGAGCGGACTTGATGCGTGAAACCGGGACTTCCTCAGGCGTGTCTTCGGTCGCACGTTGCAGGGTCTCGCCAATGACGTTCTCGGGACGGACAGTGGTGCCGAAGATCGTGCTCGCCACGTTTGCGATCAGATGACGCTGGTCGTCGAAGGTCCCCTCGGTCGACATCGTCGCCGAGGTACCCACGCACTGCATGCCATCGCTGCCGCATGCCTCTTGGACACGGCGAATCAGAAGTGATACGTCGGCTCCTTGCCGACCGCGGTAGGTGTGGAGCTCGTCGAAGACCAGAAAGTCCAGTCCCTTGGCCATTGTGATCAACGATCGTCGATCGTCGGGCCGGGTGAGCATCAGCTCCAGCATCACGTAGTTGGTCAGGAGGATGTCGGGCGGGTTCTGCTGGATCTCCTTGCGCCGTTCGTCGCTCTCCTGTCCCGTGTAACGGGCGTAGGTCACCGGCTCGTTGCCCTTGCCGTAGCCGTGCAACAGGAACTTGTCGAGTTCATTGAGCTGGCTGTTGGCCAGCGCGTTCATGGGGTAGACGATGATCGCGCGAACCCGCTTGCGCTCGTCCGGGACTCCGCTTCGTCGATCCCGCAAGACTCTGTCGACGATCGGAACGATGTAGGAAAGCGATTTCCCAGAGCCCGTGCCGGTCGTGAGTACGTAGGATTGACCGGACCGCGCCGCGTCGATCGCGTCGCGCTGATGCTGGTGCAGCACGATCTGCTTGCCGTTGCAGATCGTGCTGTCCGCTGCTTTTCCTGTCTGAAAAATGCGGGTGCATTCTTCGTGCAGTACTCCCGCCGTTGCTAGCTCTCCAACGGTTCCGGCGGAGGCGAAGAACGGGTTGAGCGACAACCACGGGTTGGGCCACTGCTTCTTGGAATCCAGCTCTTTCCGAACGAATTCGGCGATGTTCTCATCCCGGATGACCGTGCCGCCTTCGGTGAAATTACGGTACTCCTTGATAAGGTTCTTGTGGATTCCGAAAACATCCATGACCGAACCCGGAGCCTGTGCCGAAGGCTCGTCTTCGGTTGCTGCTCCTGGAACGAATGGGGCCGGCTGGTGGTGCGGTGTGAACTGTTCCCATCCTGGTACGGTTGTGTCGCCCTCGGCCCACGTCAGAAGCTCATCGCGGACCGTCGTTGCATCGATTGGACGATGTGAAGGGCTCTTCTCCAGGAGATTCTCAACAAGCCGGACCATGCCGGCCGGGAGTTCCGGGCGCTGCGGGGCCAGCGGGGGCACCTCGTCCCGCATGTGCTTCTGTGCGAGTTCGACATGGCTGGCGCTGTAGAACGGAGGAACACCGACCAGGAGTTCGTAGAGAATGCAGCCCAGTGCGTAAAGGTCGGCTGCCGGGAGTACCTCTGATGATGTGAACTGCTCGGGTGCCATGTAACGCGCAGTGCCGACCGTCGTGCCTGTGCTGGTGATCTGGTCCGAGTCCGGCGCGTCGATCACGCGTCCCATCCCGAAATCGAGGACCTTGACCAGCCCTCCGCGCAGCAGCATGATGTTCGACGGTTTGAGGTCGCGGTGGACGATCTTCTCGTTATGTGCGGCGGCCAAGCCGTCGGCGATCTGCGCTCCGATCGAGGCGGCCCAGGGGATGGGGGACTGTGCGTGCTGCTCGATCAGGTCTCGTAGCGTGCGACCGTCGAGGTATTCCATTGCTAGATAAGGGAAATCGCCATCGACGCCGCCGTCGATGATGTGCGTGAGGTTGGGATGGGAGTGTCCCAACCGTTGCATGATCCCCACTTCGCGGCTGAAACGGTGGATCAGCTTCTCGTCGCTGTCGACCGGGCTACCGGAGCGCTGCCGCAGGATCCGCTTCAGGGCGACCGTGTGATCGGGAGAGCCGGGTTCGGCCTGGAGGTCCGCCGCGCGATGGACCTCGCCCATGTTCCCTTTGCCGATCGGGCCAAGGATGCGGAAGCGCCCCGCCACAACGCCCCGATTTGATGGCACGTACCCCTCCAGAGTTGCGATCGATAACCCCGCACCTAGCGCTCCCGCATGCCACCCCAGGCGAGCGCAAGGCGAGTGTCCACGGTAAGACTGCCTGTTAACCATGTCAACAGATGACTATCAGTGGTGGTCACTGACCCAAGCGGACGGCCGCGTGTAAGCGCCAGCGTTCGCGCCGGTCGCGTGTGCCCGCACGTCGAGGTCCGGTTCTCTGGAGATGCTCAGCAGCTCTCCAGCCTGCGCAGTTTTGACGAGCCGTTCCTTGATTTCAGTGTCCTCGCCCACGGCGCCGAATCGTAGAGAACCCCGCCCGTCTACAGGTTCAATATGGGAAGAAAGCACCGAAGAGACGAGTCGCCGACGGCGGCGCTCACCGAGCCCAAGCGACGTTCGTATCGCTGCGATTCACGCCGCACGCCTTCCGAACACGCCTTTCTGCCTCCTCGAGGTCTGCCCACGGGGCTGCAAGTAGTGGATACCGGGCTGAGTACAGCGCCAGGTGCTGTTGGGATCTATGTCGAGTGCATCTCCAGTCAGCAGGACTGTCGCCAAGGGCGTCGAACGGGTATTCGGCAAGGCTGTAGGGAAGTTTGCTGGGCTTCGTAGCGAACTGCCGCGGCTGGCTGTAGTTGCCCGGACGGAATCGCAGGCAGGAAAAGCTCCCGCCTGCATCGCTGGCGCCCCTGATGTGACTCGGACAGTATTCACCCGAAGCGGCACATGCAGCGCGTTGCTGGTTTCCAGCATGGTTGGCGCCGTGTGCAACCGGCGACTGCTTGGCTGAAGCCATCGACGCCGCCGAGCACCACATCATCGGAACCCTGACCACGACTAGCCGAGGCCGTGTAGCGCAAACTTTGCCGCGTATTTGCCGTGAACCACCGCAACTGGACGCAGTCACTCGGGTACAGCCGCAGATGCAGAACCGGCCTCCCACCCCTGTTGTTACAGGTGGAAGGCCGACGCTGTGTGGTGCCCCCGGTGCGATTCGAACGCACACTGGACGGATTTTGAGTCCGCTGCCTCTGCCGTTGGGCTACGGGGGCTGGTGACGACCATCGTACGTGACCGGTGATCACCTGCTTCAGCAGGGGGCCGGGCGTCGCGGATCGTTCAGCACGGCGGGGTGCGCGGCTTGCAGGGTTCGCCTGCGGGTGCGCTCAGCCTGTCGAGGCTCACCGCGCCGTCGGGGCCGATCTTGAGGATGGGGACCGCTTTGTTGATGGCTTCGCCCTGATCGGACAGGGCGATGTAGCCGCTGGCGCCGCGCACGAGGTTGCCTCCGTGCAGCCTGGCCAGCGCTTGGCTGACCGCGCGCGGGGTGGTGTTGGGCGCGTGGGGGTCGCGCACGGCGGTCACCGCGGTGAGCACGGCGTCGAATCCGATGATGATGCCGCCGTCGGCGAGCTCACCGGCTAGATCGCGGTCGGGGTGCACGCGCGGGTAGCACCACTGGTCGCAGTCCCCGCGCAGCGCGGTCACCGACGCCTGCGGGAAGGCGGACGGGTCGGCTTCCCACGCGTCGGGGTGGGCGAGGCCGGTGTACTCGACGGTGACCTGAGCGTTCAACGTGTCCCGCAGCCCCGGTTCGTCGCGGGCGACCGCGTTGGCGAAGGCGACCGCGTCCGAGCCGGTGATGATCCGCACCGGCTGTTGCGGGCAGTTGCGCGACGGCAGCGCTCGGACGAGGGTGTTGAGGTCGCCGCTGCGCCCGGCGAAGAACACCACGTCGGGTCGGGTGTCGCAGATGTCGCGGACGATCCCGGCCATGGTGGTGGCGACGCCTTCTCCACCGCCGTCGAAGGTCTCGTCCGCCACCAGCTGGTGGGTGGGGTCGGCGAAGCTCTCCTTGAACTCCCTGCCGAGGGAGTCGGCGTAGATGTTGGCGGGGTTGCGGTCCTGGATCACCATCGCGGTCGAGACGCTGGACTTGATCGCTGCCGCTGCGGCCTTGGCCTGGTCGCGGTTGGTCGGTGCGACCCGCGCCAGGGGCACGTTCGGCGAGGGCGGGGCGTCGGTGAGCTGGTCGGCGGTGAGCCGTGCCGAGATCACCGGGATCGACTGCTGCGTGAGCCGGTCGAGAGCGGCGCGGGTCGTTCCCAGGGACCGCCCGGAGGCCACGACCGCGACCAGTCGCTGGTCCTCGCTGCCGCCGGGGGCTCGCTCGATCAACCCCGAGACCGCCGTGGACCAGTGCTGGGCGTTCTCACCGCTGTTGGCCACGACCAGCCGCACCTGCGGCCGGTCTCCGATCAACTGGGCGCGGTTGGCCTGGATCTGGGCCAGCTGGGCGCCTTCGAGGTCGTGGCGCACCGCCGTCAGGTAGTCGTCGTCCTGCCCCGGGCTGGGGAGCGGGATCAGCACCCCGATGGTCACCGGCGGGGTGTCCGCCGGGGTCTGCTCCACCGCGGTGTTCTCGCGGTGGATTCCTGCCAGGATCGCGGAGATCCCCGGATCCGGGTGCAGTGGGGCCGAACCGTCGCTGACGCCCGCGCACTGACCGTCGCCGGTGCTGGTGAGCCCTGCGCCGCAGGGGCGCAGCAGCGGGTAGATCCAGTGCCCCGACGCGAAGAGCAGGGCCGCCACCACCATCACCAGCAGACCGGTCGTGAAGCCGCTGAACGGCCAGCCCAGCCGCTCCGGACGGTCTGCGCTCGCGGTTCGTCGGTGAGGAGTCATGTCCGCCGATCTCATTCGCCGAAGTTGCGCCAGCGGGTGTGGCAGTCCTGGTAGATCGTGGCGTGGTCGTGGAACGTGCCCGCGGGGCCGTACTTGTCGCCCAGGGCGGCCAGCCCGTGGGCGATGACCGCGCACATGCTGTGGCGCGGATCGCCCAGCGGGTCGTTGTGCAGCTGCATGGCCAGCACCAGCCGGGCCAGCACCGGCTCGACGACCGCGCCGGCGCTGGACACCAGCTCGTGGTGGTGCTCGACGACGGGCTGGGCGGTCGTCACGCGGGCGAGCGGGGCCCGGGTGATCTCTTCGAGCCGGTTCAGCCAGTCCTTGGCGCCCGGGGTGCCTTCTCCGAGCCACGCTTCCAGGGCGTCCACGACGTCGGCCACCTTCCCCGCCGCCAGCTTGTGGTACAGCGAGGTGACCGGATCGGACTTCTGCATCGCCACGGCGACCTGGGTGTGCCAGGTTTCCCACACGACGTGCCGGAAAGCCCTCGCACCCACCAGGTGCGCTACTGCGCGGCGCAGCAGCGGGTGGATCACCGGGGGGACGGCGGGATCGTCGGGGTCGTACTCGACCCAGGCGTCCCGGGAGAGGAACTGGGCGAGGTCGCTGCCCGCACCGGCCGCCGGCGCGGCTCCGCCGCCGTTCCGGATCAGGGCGTAGACCTGATCGGTGCACTCGTCGGTGAGCGTGCGCAGCAAGGAGAACCGGACCACCCCGGGGCAGACGGCCGCCGGCCAGCGCGCGGTGGCCAGCTCGATCACCCACTCGTCGAAGCGCCGTCCCGCGGTGGTGGTGAGCTCGCACAAGCCGCGCGGGTCGGGCAGCTGACCGCCGTGCTGGTGGGCGTGGGCGGCGATCGCGTCCATCAGCGCGGCGGTGGCACCGGGGTGGTCGCCGGTGAGGCGGCGGATCGTGGTCACCAGCGGGCGCAGATCGGCGCTGCTGCCGGTGTCCAGCTTCCGGCTCAACGCGGCCTGGGTCGCGAAGGTGCCCTCCTGCTGCCGGCTCGTGGCGCCGATGTTCGCAGCCGGGCTCCAGACCAGCGGATAGCGCAGCTTCCAACCGTCGGCGCGGGCCGGGTCCCAACCCCGGTAGCGGGCGTGGGCGATCAGCTTGGGGCGCCACAGCGAGGCTGCCTGGCCCGGGATCACCGGGCGCAGCGGACCGCCTTCGACCAGCAGCGCCGGACTGGTCCCGGGTCCGGAGCCGGTGACGCGGTGCTCGGCGAACTCGCGGATCACCTGCTGCACTCCGTTGCCCTGCACGCGGTAGAGGGTCTGCTGCGGCGGGGTTCTGTCGAACACGACGAGGCACCGCCGGGATCGCTTGAAGATGCTGGGCCGGGTCTGCTGCCACGCGGCGAGATCGGCCAGCACGGCCCGGCACAGGGTCGGTGCGACGGCATCCTCGTTGTCGGGGTGCAGCGCTGCCTCGTGGGACAGGTCGATCAGGCCGTCGATGCCGGTTCCGACGTTGGTCCTGGTGATCTCGTTGCGGTACCAGCGCAGCGGTGCACCGCGCAGCAGGACGGCGCGGTGCAGGCGTCCGGCCGCCCAGCCGGTGGTCATCCCCAGCCACGCGGCGGCGGTCGACGGGGCGCCCAGCCCCTGGGCCAGCACCTCGCCGGTCTGGCTCAGCCAGGTGACGAGCTCGCGGCCGTTGGTGAGCTTGCGGCCCAGCGTGCGGTTGATCATCTCCTCGCGCCGCTCGTCGGCCAGCTTGTTGTCCAGCTTCCCCCGGCTGGCCAGCACGCCCAGCGCGAACCGGGGAAATCGCGGGGCCGAACGCCACCTCGCACGGCGGCTCAGCTGTTCGGTGAGGCGCAGCAGGACTTCGAGCATCGAGTCGCCGTGCAGCTGCGCCCGGGTCACGTGGGCGGCCGGAACCAAGGGCGCCCACCGCTTGAACAGCGTTTCCAACGCCTCGGGCAACTCCGTTCCCGAAGCGCCCCAGAGGCTCAGCACCGGCGGCTTGCCGGGAGTCGAACGCACTTCCAGCGCCTCTGCCACCAGCTGTCGCAACCGCGTCTCATCGGAGTTCTCCACGAACCCTCCCAACGCCCCCGCGCGGCCTCGAATGGGATCAACATCATATCGATCGGCGCGTTGCTGCGATCACGTTTACTTGATTTTTCCTGGGTGACGTGGTCGCTTCGCGAACCCGGCTCGGAGTCGCGGTGTCGACGCCGGGCGGCGATCGGTCATGGGATCGCCGCCCGGGTCGTGCTGGGCGCTCAGGTCGCGGACATGAGCCGGAGATCTCCGGTCATGCGGCAGGGACTCTTTCCGGAGCCGTCGGTTCGGGGGCGGTCGTCGACGGGCCTGGGCCGAGCAGGGTGGTGGCGAGGGCTGCCAGGGCCAGGGCTGCCGCCGTCCAGAGGAGAGGTGGCATGCCCGCGATCTCGAAGACCGTGCCGCCGAGGAAGGCTCCGAGGGCGATCGATGCCGTGAAGACCCCGACGTAGAGGCCGGTGACGTTCTCCTCGTTGCCCGCCGCGGCGCGGGTCATCCAGATCTGGCCCGCTACCGAGAGGCCGCCGTAGGCGAGGCCCCAGACGACGATGGCCGCGATCGCGATGGCGGGCAGTGCGCTGAACAGCGCCAGGACGGTGATGGCGAGCAGGATTCCGAGCGCGAGCAGGAGGACCGTCCCCCGGGAGCGCTTGGCCGCGAGGGCTCCGGCGGCGAAGTTGCCGATGAGGCCGAAGACGCCGTAGGCGAGCAGGACCGCCGCGATCGAAGCCGCGCTGATTCCGGTGCTGTCCTCCAGGACCGGGCGGATGTAGGTGTAGGCCGCGAAGTGCGCGGTGACCAGGAAGACCACGACGACCAGGCCGACGACCACCGCCGGAGTGCGCAGCAGCGGCTGACCGGCGGTCGACGTGGTGGCGGAAGCGGCGGGCTTCGGGAGCTTCGGCAGCGCGAGCAGGAGAACCCCGGCGAGGAGCAGCGCGCTGGCGGTCAGCGCGCCGAAGGCGCTGCGCCAGCCGAATGCGTCGCCGATGATCGTGCCGAGCGGGACGCCGATGACCGAGGCCGCCGCGACGCCGCTCACCGCGAGCGACACCGCGAGGGCGGCGTGGCGCGGGGTGACGAGGCGGGGCGCGATCACCGCTGCCAGCGACCAGACCACACCCATGCCGATGCCGAGCACGGTGCGGGACACGACGAGCACCGCGAAGTCCTGCGCGAGCACGGTGAGCGCGTTGCCCGCGGCGAGCAGCACCATCGCCACCGCCAGGACCGCGCGCCGGTCGAGGGAGCCGAGCACGCGGGGGACGATCGGGGCTGAGATCGCGGCCACCAGGCCGGTGATCGTGAGGCTGTAGCCGGCCATGCCCGGCGTGATGCCGAGTCCGCCCGCCATCGGCGTCAGCACTCCGACCGGCAGCATCTCCGAGGTGACCACGATGAACGTGCACAGCGACAGGACCGCGACGGCCAGCCACTGCCGGAGCGGGGCGCGGTCGGTTTCCAATGGGGTGTTCACGTCCTGATTCGAACAACGCCCAGGAGGCCGAACAACAGCGATTCGCTGCACGATCGATGAGCTAGGCTCATCGATGGAGGGGATGACGGGATGGATCAGCTGCCCGCGCGGGAGATCGAGTGCCTGCTCGTGCTGGCCGAGGAGCTGCACTTCGGGCGGACCGCCTGCCGTCTGGGGTATTCGCAGAGCCGCGTCAGCCAGCTCATCGCCGCCCTCGAACGGCGCATCGGTGCCGAGCTCGTCGAGCGAACCAGCCGGCGGGTCGAGCTGTCCAGGTTCGGGGCCGAGTTCGTCAGCGAGGTCGGCCCCGCTTACGAGCAGCTGGCGGGCGTGGTCGGGCAGGCGCGCGATCGGGCCAAGCGCGGCGGGCTGCCCGAGCTGCGCATCGGCTTCCAGGGCAGCGCGTACGAAGAGGTCACCGAGGCGCTGCGCCGATTCCGGGTGCGCTATCCGATTTCCGTCGTGGTGCACGAGGTTCCGCTGGGCTCGCCGTTCTCCGCGGTCCTGGGCGGAGCCGTCGACTGCGCTGTCGTGCTGCTGCCCGTACAGGACGAGCGGCTCACCGTCGGCTTCCGCTTCCCGCCGCAGGACCAGTTCCTCGCGGTCGGTGCGACGCACCCGTTCGCCAGGCGCGAGCTCCTCGACGTCGAGGAGCTCGCGGCGGTCGACCTCATCTCCTCCGCCGGTGATGCGCCCGGCTACTGGGCCGAGGCCCAGGTGCCTCGCGCGACCCCGTCCGGGGCCGAACTGCGTTCCACCACAAGCGTTTCCACGCTGCAGGAGGGCTTGACGCTCGTCGCGGGCAGCGAGCACGCGATGCTGCTGTGCCGCCCGTTCGTCGAGCGCAGCAGCCGCCGCGACGTGCGCTGCGTCCCGGTCGCCGGGCTGAGCGGAACCTCGCAGCTCGGACTGATCTGGCGCACCGACCGGAACACCGCACAGCTGGAGTACCTCGCACGCCTGCTGGCCGAGGAGTCGGCCCGGGTGGCTTCCACCGCGTGATTCAGTGCTTCCCGTCCAGGCCGGTGTTCTTGGGCAGCAGCAGGAAGACCGCGACCGCGGTGGCGATCATGATCAGGCCGCCGAACAGGCCGGTCTGGGCCAGGGAGTGGTTGAACGCCGCCTCGGCCCGGACCGCGAGTTCCGCGGCGCCCGTTTCCGCCGCGATGTCCAGGGCAGCGCCCAGGGATTCCTCGGCACCGGCCGGAACGCCCGGGGAACCGGCCTCCAGGTACGCGCGGTAGGCGACCGAGGCCGCACTGCCCAGGACCGCCACGCCCAGCACGTTGCCCAGGTCGTAGGCGGTCTCCTCGGCTGCGGCCGCGTTTCCCGCCTTCTCCGGCGGGGTGCCGGACATGATGATCGCCGAGGCGATCGCCAGCGAGCTCGCACCGATGCCCAGCAGGGTCAGGGCGAGCAGCACCACGGGGTAGGTCAGGGGCAGCACGTGGAGGCTGAGGAAACCCAGGCCCGCCACGGCGAGCCCGCCCGCCACCGTCGTGCGCGCGCCGATCCGCGCGGCCACCGTCGGGGCCAGCGGTGAGGCGATCGCGGCGCCGAGGGCCATCGGCAGCAGGTACACGCCGGTCTGCAGCGGGGAGAGGCCTTCGACGAGCTGGAACCACTGGGCGACCAGGAGCAGCAGGGCCGCCATCGCGAACATCGAGGCCAGCGCGGCCAGGACGCCGGCGGTGAACGGGCGCCGGGCGAACAGGCCGACGTCCAGCAGCGGGTCCGGGCGGCGCAGGCAGCGCAGGACGAACCAGGTCAGCAGTCCCGCGGCCGCCGCCAGCGCCGCCCAGGACACCAGGTCGGCCGGTCCCAGCTTCGCGAGGCGCTTGATCGCCCAGATCAGCGCGACCATGCCGGCGATCGCCTGCGCGGTGCCCAGCACGTCCCACCGGCCGGGGGCGGGATCGCGCACCTCGGGCAGCAGGGCGAGTCCCGCGACGAGCGCCGCGATCATCAGCGGCACGTTGACCAGGAACGCGGCGTGCCAGGAGAAGTGCTCCAGCAGCAGGCCGCCCGCGATCGGGCCCACCGCCATGCCCAGCGAGGAGACCGCCGCCCACACGCCCAGCGCGGTGGCGCGCTCGCGGGGATCGGTGAACAGGGAGCGGATCATCGACAGCGTCGTCGGCATGATCATCGCGCCGCCCACGCCCAGCAGCGCGCGGACCGCGATCACGGCGCCGGCGGTGTCGGCGGCCAGCACCAGCAGCGACGCGCCGCCGAAGACCGCGAACCCGCTCAGCAGCAGCTTCTTGCGCCCCCACCGGTCGGCCAGCCTGCTCATCGGGATCAGCAGCCCGGCCAGCACCAGCGAGTAGACGTCGATGATCCACAGCTGCTGGTCGGCACCGGGCCGCAGGTCGGCGGCCAGGCTGGGCAGCGCGACGTTGAGGATCGTCATGTCCATCGCGATGACCAGCAGGCTGGCGGCCAGGACGCCGAGTCCCGCCCAGCGGCGGCGTGCGGCCGGGGCCATCAGGTCGGAGGTGCTCATGACCGGCCTCCGGGCCGCATGATCGCGGTGATCGCGCGGCGCAGGAACTCGCCGTCCAGCGGCTCGTCGTGGAGCAGGGCGTGCACGATGGTTCCGTCGCAGAAGACCGCGACGACTCGTGCGGTCTCCTCGCCGGTGTGGGGGGCGAGGATCTCCACCATGCGCTCGACCCAGCTCAGGGCCAGCGGGCGCAGGTCGGCGTCGTTGACCGCGGAGAACGTGAGAGCGCTGTCGATGCGCACCTGCGCGGTGTCGCTCAGGTAGTCGTGCAGCCACGTCGCCAGCGCCGCCGGGTCGCCGTCGCTGTCGGCCAGCACGTCCCGGATCTGGTCGAGGGACTCCTCGAGCCGCTGGGCCAGGCGGGCCAGCGCTTCGGCCTTGAGCTCGTCCAGCGAGGAGAAGTAGTAGGTCGTCGCTCCCAGCGAGACCTGGGCGCGCGCCGCCACCCGCCGGTGCGTCAGCTCGGCGACGCCGTCTTCCGAGACCAGGGCCACCGCGGCGTCGATGATCGCCTGCCGACGGCCGCGCGGATCACGGCGGGCCCGCTTCTGCTCCACCACTGGATCGCTCCCTCGATTCACAGAACAAGCGTACATGTACGTCCGTACTGTACGCATGTTCTGTTTTCGGGGCGAGCCGGGATCAGCGGCCGAAGTCCTGGGTCCAGTAGTCGCCGTTGACCGCCACGCCGATGGTCTTCATCGAGCAGTTGACGATGTTGGCCTTGTGGCCCTCGGACTTCAGCCAGCCGTCCATGGCCTCCGCGGCGCTGGA
Organism: Saccharopolyspora indica; assembly: GCF_027853965.1. Lineage (GTDB taxonomy): Bacteria > Actinomycetota > Actinomycetes > Mycobacteriales > Pseudonocardiaceae > Saccharopolyspora > Saccharopolyspora indica. Next base: position 196,006 of record NZ_JAQGLB010000011.1, read on the forward strand.
GTAGCCCTGCGCGATGTTCTCCGCGCCGGGGGAGGGGTGCCCGGCCTCCTTGATGCGCTGGCTGAACGTCTCGCCGTCGGGGTTGGTGTGGTCGAGGTAGGAGCGGCTGGCCATGTCGGCGCTGTGCTCGGCGGCGGCCTTGGTGAGTCGGGAGTCCACCTTGACCGCCTTGCAGCCCGCCTCGGCCCGGGCCTGGTTCACCAGGGCCACGACCTGGTCCTCGATCGAGCCGGAGGCCATCGCCGCGGGGGCCCAGGCGGCGGAGCCGACGCCGATCAGCAGTGCAGTTGCGGTGATTACGGAGCGTCGAAGAGTCGGGGTCTTCATGTCAGCTCAAGCTACCCATATGGATGAGATCGAACTGTTATATATGGAGTAAGTCACGCTAAGTAATGCACTGTGTGATGGCTCGACCACGGTCCGGTGCGACCGATCGGCCTGGTTCCTCCCGGTTCGGGACCCTGGTGGCCGTGATCATCGCGAGTTAGGTTCACAGCTCAACCGAGGGTCACCGGTCGGACGGGGGCTGTGATGGTCGACGAAACCGCGATCGAGCACGACGACGCCGGACTGCGGCGGAGCCTGAAGAACCGGCACCTGCAGATGATCGCCCTCGGCGGCATCATCGGCGCCAGCCTGTTCATCGGCAGCGGCGCGGTGATCTCCACCGTCGGCCCCGCGGCGGTGCTGTCCTACGCGCTCGGCGGGCTGCTCGTGGTGCTGGTGATGCGGATGCTCGGCGAGATGGCCACCGCCGCGCCGACGCTCGGGTCCTTCATGGAGTACGCCCGCACCTCGCTCGGCGACTGGGCGGGATTCACCATCGGCTGGTTGTACTGGTACTACTGGGTCGGCGTGGTGGCCTTCGAGGCCGTCGTCGGGGCGGAGCTGCTCAACCCGCTGGTGCCGGTGGTGCCGCAGTGGGTGCTGTCGCTGGTGCTGATGTTCGCGCTCACCGCGACCAACCTGGTCTCCGTCCGCTCCTTCGGCGAGACCGAGTTCTGGCTGGCCTCCATCAAGGTCATCACCATCGTGATCTTCCTGCTGTGCGGCACGGTGTTCGTGCTCGGGCTGTGGCCGGGCGCGGAGTTCTCGGTCGGCAACATCGCGCGCGACGGGTTCGTCGCCAACGGCTGGTTCGCGGTGCTGCACGGCGTGGTGATCGTGATCTTCTCCTACTTCGGCACCGAGATCGTCACCATCGTCTCCGCCGAGTCCGACGAGCCCGAGCGCTCGGTGGCCAAGGCGACCAAGGCGGTGGTGTGGCGGGTGCTGCTGTTCTACGTCGGCTCGGTGGCGCTGCTGGTGATGATCACCCCGTGGCAGCAGATCCCGGTCGACAGCAGCCCGTACGCCGCGGCGTTCTCCCGCTTCGGCCTGCCCGGCGCGGAGGTCGTGGTGAACGTGGTGGTGTTCACCGCGGTGATCTCGGTGCTCAACTCGGGCCTCTACACCGCGTCCCGGATGCTCTTCGCCCTGCAGCGGCGGGGTTTCGCGCCGAGCTGGGTGCGCGACGTCAACCGGCGCGGGGTGCCGTGGAAGGCGATCCTGCTGTCCACTCTGGTCGGCTACGTCGCCGTCGCGGCCAGCTACGTCTCACCGGACGCGATCTTCTACTTCATCATCAACTCCGCGGGCGCCGTCGCGCTGTTCATCTACGCGATCATCGCCGCCTCGCAGCTGCGGATGCGGCGGCGGCTGGAGCAGGAGGCGCCGGAGCGGCTGAAGCTACGGATGTGGTTCTTCCCCTACTTGACGTGGGCCACGCTGGTGGTGATCGCCGCTGTGATCGTCACCATGGGAGCCATCGGCGAAGTCCGCTCGCAGCTCACCCTCAGCCTGGTCAGCCTGGCGGGCATCCTGCTGGTCTACGTGCTGTTCGTGCGCCCGCGGCGGCGCTCGGCGTGATGTCGCAATGGTCACGTCGCGGGTTAACCTCGACGTCAAGTCGGGACCGGTATTCTGCGGTTTCCGGTGCAGATCGCACTGGAAACCCGAGCTCTATGGAGGACCCCGGTGACGACGCCGGCTACCGAGGACACACGCGAGGCCAAGCCCGTCGAACGTCGCGTACTCGTGGCCGAGGACGAGGCCTTGATCAGGCTCGACCTGGTCGAGATGCTCCGGGAGGAGGGCTACCAGGTCGTCGGTGAGGCCGGGGACGGGCAGGAAGCCGTTCGCCTCGCCGAGGAGCTGCGCCCCGATCTGGTGATCCTGGACGTGAAGATGCCGAAGATGGACGGCATCGAGGCGGCCTCGAACATCGCCGGTGAGCGGATCGCGCCGGTGGTCATCCTGACCGCCTTCAGCCAGCGCGACCTGGTGGAGCGGGCGCGCGACGCGGGGGCGATGGCCTACCTGGTCAAGCCCTTCGCCAAGCGCGACCTGGTGCCCGCCATCGAGCTGGCGGTGTCCCGGTTCACCGAGGTGCAGGCGCTGGAGTCCGAGGTCGCCGACCTCACCGAGCGGCTCGAAGCGCGCAAGACGATCGAGCGCGCCAAGGGCCTGCTGATGAGCAAGCACAGCCTCTCCGAGCCCGAGTCGTTCCGCTGGCTTCAGCGCACCGCCATGGACCGCCGCACGACGATGAAGGCTGTCGCCGAAGCGGTGCTGGAGAACCTCTCCTAGTTCGGCGGCCCGGCGCCGGTCACAGGTCAGCGACCGGCGCCGGGAAGCTCAGCGATGACCGGCGGCGTCCCACACCGGGCTGGTGGTGAAGTGCACGTCGTACCGGTCCTGGATCGCCTCCAGCGCTGACTCGGGAGTCTCTCCGCGAGTGATTCGCTGCAGCAGGCGGAAGAACTCGAACCGCTCGACGCCGGGCGTGATGTAGATGAAGATCTCCGCGGCGGAGTCGCCGGTCGCTGCGAACGCGTGCGTCACGCCGGGCGGCACCACCACGAAACCGCCCTTGCCGACGGTCTCGATCCGGTCGTCCAGGAGGATCTCCACGGTGCCTGCCAGGACGTAGAACGCCTCGGCGGACTTCTCGTGGACGTGCGGGTGGGCTCCGTCCCCGCCCGCCGGAATGCTGATCAGGTTGGCGCCGGTGAAGCCTCCGGTCGCGCTGCTGTCGGCGAGCAGCGTTTGCGTGGTACCGGCCTGGATCACCTCGGCTTCATCGGCGTGCACGACAACAGCTCGGGCAGTCATTTCCCCTCCGCAACGGGTGTGTGGTCTTCTCGGTCGAGTCCACATCCAGGTGCACGGCCGAACAAGGTGCGATCACCACGCGTTCCCATCACCGTTCATGATGGGACCGTGGAGATCAGGCAGTTGCAGTACTTCGTCGCGGTGGCGGAGGAGGGTGGTTTCGGCCGGGCCGCCGAACGCCTGAACATCGTGCAGCCCGCGGTGAGCCAGCTGGTCCGCAGGCTGGAACGCGAGCTCGAGGTGCAGCTGTTCGACCGGTCCACCCGGCAGATCCGGATCACCTCGGCGGGCGAGCGGTTGCTGCCGGAGGCGAAAGCGGTGCTCGCCGCCGCCTCCCGGGTGCTCGCGGTCGCCGGGGAGATCAAGGTCGGCACTGAAGGCGTGCTGCGGCTCGGCACCGGACGAGCCCCAGATCCGCGCGTTTACGCGGCGGTTGACGACCTCGTCGTGGCGGCGCCGCGGCTGCGCGTGCGGATAGCCAGGCTGGGCCTCGCCGACCGGCTGGCGGCGGTCCGCTCCGGGGAGCTGGACGCCGCCCTCGTGCGCGCCATGACCTCGGCCGCCGGGCTGGAACTCCTCCCGCTCTGGACGGACCCGGTGTACGCGGTGGTGCCCGCGCGGCACCCGTTGGCCGGCGAGGACGCGCTGCACCTGGAGCAGCTCGCCGGGTTGCCGCTGCGCCTCGCGCCCCGCGACGCCAACCCGCCGTTCCACGACCTGATCACCGCGGCGCTGCGCGACGCAGGAGTCGAACCGCCGGTCGGGCCGCCGTTCACGCACCTGCAGGGCACCTTCGCCGACATCGCGACCGACCCCGCGGCATCGTGGACGGTGTTCTACCGCGCCGGTGACCTGCCACCGGCCGAGCACGTCGCCATTCGCCCGCTGGCGGGCGTTGAGATCACCACCTCGCTGGTCGTGCCGCCAGGCCCGGCGGGGCCCGCGCTGCGGCTGTTGCTCGGCAGCCTCCGCGGGTGATTCAGCGGCCCGGGGGCTGGTCGCGCAGGACGCAGGTCAGGCGCGCGGTGCAGGTCCGGCGGTCCTTCTCGTCGGTGATCACGATCTCGTAGGTCGCCGTGGACCGGCCCCGGTGCACCGGCGTCGCGACCCCGGTGACCTCGCCCGCCGTTGCCGCGCGGTGGTGGGTGCAGGACAGCTCCAGGCCGACCGCGATGCGGCCCTCGCCCGCGTTGAGCGCCGCGGCGATGGAGCCCAGCGTTTCGGCCAGCGCCGCGTTCGCACCGCCGTGCAGCAGGCCGTAGGGCTGGCGGTTGCCCGCGACCGGCATGGTGGCGACCACCCGATCGGGTGTCAGCGTCTCGTACTGGATGCCCAACTTGTCGGCCAGCTGCTCCTCGGCGGCCGACAGCATCTCGATCGACAGGCCGTTCTCGCTGGTCATCGCCTCACCACTGGTCATATCCGCCACCTCTGGTGCCTCTCGTCGCCTCCGGTCACGCGCTGTCGGGGCTTGAGCCTAGACTCGCCGCCGTGACGCATTCCGAGGACCGACGCCTGCTGCTCATCGACGGCCACTCGATGGCCTACCGCGCCTTCTACGCCCTGCCGAAGGAGAACTTCCAGACCGGCACCGGGCAGCACACCAACGCGGTCTACGGCTTCACCTCGATGCTGATCAACCTGCTGCGCGACGAGCAGCCCACGCACCTGGCGGTGGCCTTCGACATCTCGCGCAAGACCTTCCGCTCCGAGGCCTTCGCCGACTACAAGGCGAACCGCAGCAGCTCGCCCGACGAGTTCCGCGGCCAGGTCAGCCTGATCCAGGACGTCCTCGGCGCGCTGAACATCCCGGTGCTGAGCAAGGACAACTACGAGGCCGACGACGTCATCGCGACGCTGACCACGCAGGCCACCGGCGAGGGCTTCAAGGTCGCGATCTGCACCGGCGACCGCGACGCGCTGCAGCTGGTCACCGACGACGTCACCGTGCTCTACCCGACGAAGGGCGTCTCCGAGCTGACCCGCTTCACCCCGCAGGCGGTGGAGGACAAGTACGGCCTGAGCCCGCAGCAGTACCCGGACTTCGCCGCGCTGCGCGGCGACCCCTCGGACAACCTGCCGAAGATCCCCGGTGTGGGGGAGAAGACGGTCACCAAGTGGATCCAGCAGTTCGGCTCGCTGGCCGAGCTGGTGGACCGGGCCGACGAGGTCAAGGGCAAGGCGGGCCAGGCGCTGCGCGACAACCTGTCGTCGGTGCTGCTGAACCGGCAGCTGACCGAGCTGGTGCGCGATGTGGAGCTGGAGATGGGCCCGCCGGAGCTCGCGGTGCGCACCTGGGACCGCGACGCCGTGCACCAGCTGTTCGACGACCTGGAGTTCCGCGTGCTGCGGGATCGGCTGTTCGCGACGCTGTCCAGCGCCGAGCCGGAGGTCGAGGAGGGCTTCGACATCTCCGGCGGTGTCGTGCAGCCCGGGCAGCTGCCCGCGTGGCTGGCCGAGCACGCCCGCAACGGCGACCGCGTCGGCCTGGCGTTCACCGGGCAGTGGGCGCGGGGCCGCGGCGACCTGACCGGCTTGGCGCTGGCCACCGCCGACGGCTCGGCCGCGTTCGTCGACGTCAGCGCCCTGACCACCGAGGACGAGCAGGCGCTGGCGGCGTGGCTGGCCGACCCGGCGGCCACCAAGGCCGCGCACGACGTCAAGGGCCCGCTGCACGCCATCCGCGACCGGGGCTGGCAGCTGGCCGGGCTGACCAGCGACACCGCGCTCGCCGCCTACCTGGTGCGGCCGGGCCAGCGCTCCTTCGAGCTGCCCGACCTGGTGGTCCGCTACCTGCAGCGCGAGCTGCGCGCCGAGACCGGCGAGGAGGACGGCCAGCTGTCGCTGCTGGAGGACGAGGCGGAGACCAGGGAGAAGGCCGCCTCGGCCGAGCTGGTCAAGGCCCGCGCGGTGGCCGAACTGGCCGACGCGCTCGACGTCGAGCTGGACCGCATCGACAGCCGCGGCCTGCTCACCGACCTGGAGCTGCCGCTGCTGGTGGTGCTCAGCGAGCTGGAGGGCGCGGGCATCGCCGTCGACGCCGACCAGCTCGCCGAGCTGGGGGCGCGCTTCGCCGCGCGCGTCAAGCAGGCCGCGCAGGACGCCTACGGGGTGATCGGCAAGGAGATCAACCTCGGCTCGCCGAAGCAGCTGCAGGTGGTGCTGTTCGACGAGCTGGACATGCCGAAGACCAAGCGCACCAAGACCGGCTACACCACCGACGCCGAGGCGCTGCAGACGCTGTTCGAGAAGACCGAGCACCCGTTCCTGCAGCACCTGCTGGAACACCGCGACGCCACCCGGCTGAAGACCACTGTGGACGGGCTGGTGAAGTCCATTTCGGACGACGGCCGGATCCACACCACGCTGAACCAGACCATCGCGGCCACCGGGCGGCTGTCCTCCACCGACCCGAACCTGCAGAACATCCCGATCCGCACCGAGGAGGGCCGCCGGATCCGCGAGGTGTTCGTGGTCGGCGGCGGCTACGCGGAGCTGATGACCGCCGACTACAGCCAGATCGAGATGCGCATCATGGCGCACCTGTCCGGCGACGAGGGGCTCATCGAGGCGTTCAACACCGGTGAGGACCTGCACAACTACGTGGCCTCGCGGGCGTTCGGGGTGCCGATCGAGGAGGTCGACCAGGAGCTGCGCCGCCGCGTCAAGGCGATGTCCTACGGCCTGGCCTACGGGCTGTCGGCCTACGGCCTCGCGCAGCAGCTGCGCATCTCGGCGGAGGAGGCGAAGGCGCAGATGGACGCCTACTTCTCCCGCTTCGGCCGGGTCCGCGACTACCTGCGGGAGGTCGTCGACCAGGCCCGCAAGGACGGCTACACCTCGACGATCCTCGGCCGCCGCCGCTACCTGCCGGACCTGACCAGCGACAACCGGCAGCGCCGCGAGATGGCCGAGCGGATGGCGCTCAACGCCCCGATCCAGGGCAGCGCGGCCGACATCATCAAGGTCGCGATGCTGGGCGTGCACCGAGCGTTGCGGGACAACGACATGCGGTCGCGGATGCTGCTGCAGGTGCACGACGAACTGATCGTCGAGGTCGCCGACGGCGAGCAGGCCGAGGTGGAGAAGCTGCTGCGCGAGCAGATGGGCTCGGCCTACGAACTCTCGGTGCCGCTGGAGGTTTCGGTCGGCTCCGGACGCTCCTGGGACTCCGCAGCCCACTGAGGACTCCCGCGATTTCAACGGAGACCGGACGTCGGGTCTCCGTTGAAATCGCGTCGTCCCGGGTCGTGGGAGGGCCTGGCCGGAGCAGATTGCGGGTCAGTCACGAAGCCGGCGTTGTGCGGGTGCCGGTGTCGCCGGGTCGCCTTGAATGGCGGACATCACCGTCGCCGCACCCGCCGTCCCCCGCGTTCGATCGGTGCGGATAGCCTGCCGTACGCGTGACCGGGCGCGGCGGGGGCACCTCGAAGCCGCTTCCACGCCGACCTCTAGGAGGAGCATGATCAACATCGACAGAGTGGACCACCTGGTCCTCACCGTCGCCGATGTCGATCGGGCAGTGCAGTTCTACGAGCAGATCCTCGGCATGACGCCGGTGACGTTCCCCGGCGAGCGGCGGGCGGTGAGCTTCGGCGGGCAGACCATCAAGCTGCACGCGGCCAGCGAGCTGGTGGAGCCCACCGCGACGCACCCGGTGCCCGGTTCGGCGAACCTGTGCTTCGTGACCACCAACGCGCTCAGCGAGGTCCAGGAGCACCTGCGCGCCAACGACGTGCGCATCGAGGAGGGCCCGGTCAGCCGCATCGGCTCGGCGGGCCCGATCACCTCGCTGTACCTGCGCGACCCGGACGGCAACCTGCTCGAGGTCGCCCGCTACGACGAGCCCGAGGAATAGCGGAGTGGACCTTGTCCCCGGGGCAAGGTCCAGACTCGTGCCATGCTCAGCATTGGGGAATTCGCGCAGCTGACCGGCCTGAGCGCGAAGGCGCTGCGGATCTACGACAAGCAGGGGCTGCTCAAGCCCGCCGAGGTGGATCCGTGGTCGAACTACCGCCGCTACTCGGCGAGCCAGCTCGAAGTCGCGATCCAGCTGAAGGCGCTGCGCGCCGCGGAGGTCGGCCTGGCCGAAGCGCAGCGCGCGCTGCGCGGTCGCCAGGACGCGGCGGCGGTGCTCGCCGAGCACCGCGAGCGGCTGGCGGCGGAGCGCGCGCGGCAGGACGAGGCGCTGGCGGTGGCGTCGGCGCTGCTGGAGCGCGATCCGCTCAGCTGGGACGTCCAGGAGCGGCAGGTCGAGGCCCAGCACTGGGTCGGCGTGGCGCTCCCGGCGACCGACGAGCTCACCGACGACCAGGCCGACCTCGCCTTCGGTGCGCTGTACGAAGCGCTCGCGGCAGCCGGCAACGCGCCGACCGGGCCGTTCTGGTCGTCGCTGCGGGCCGGTTCCGGTGAGGACGACGTCGACCTGCTGTGCTGCTGGCCCGTCGCGCGGGCGGTGGCGCCGGACTGGTCGGTCCCGGGCATCGCGGTGGTGCGCGGCGAGATCCGCGCCGGGCGGGAGCTCGTGGTGGGGTGGCGGCACGACGACGGCGTTCCGGTGGTGGACTCGGCCGTGCACCCGGCGGTCTTGGTGCTGCTGGCCGAGGCGGAGCGGCGCGGCGCGGAGGCGGGCCTGGACGAGCTGCGCCAGATCGGGCTGCTCGACGAGTGCGGGGACGCCGTCGGCGTGGAGGTCGCGATCCCGCTGAGCTGACCGGTGAACATCGGATTCGGCATATACCACGGGGGCTGTGCGCCTGCTCGGCCGAATGGGTGCTGATCGCCTGATCGTGTTCCGGGGTGCAGCGATAGCGTTCGGCGGGTCGGAGAACGTGCGCGGCTTGTCGGGAGCTATGACGTGGGTTTCGCCGCCTCGGAGTTCACCCGTGACAAGGTCGGCTTCCTCTCGGTGGAAGGGCAGCTCGTCGAGTCACTCGACGAGCAGGTGGACGTCGGGGACGAACGGCAGTGGCTCACCTGGCTGACCGCGGAGGCGACCCGGCGCGAGGACGGCCGGGCACAGCTCGCCACCGCGCTGATCGCGCACTGCCGGGACAGGGGAATCCAGGCTCCCGCGCACGACCAGGCGCGCGGTGTGGCCGCTCACGCGCTGCAGGACTTCGAGCGGCTGCTCTGCCACCGCGTGGTCGACCAGCTCGGGGACTCGGCCGGGCAGCTGGAGGAGTTGCTGCCGGAGCCGGGGACCGGCAGCGGCTGGCTGCTCGCCGAGCTGCGCTCGGAGGTGGCGCCGATCGATCTGCGCTCGTTGGCCCGCGAGCTGGACGACATCATGTCGCTGCAGGCGCTGGGCCTGCCGACCGACCTGGCGGCGGATTCGGCCGACCGCGTCTGGCTGCGGAGCCTGCTGACCGAGGTGGAGAAGCTGACCGCGGTGCGCCGGTTGTGCCTGCCCGCCGATCTCCTCGCCGGTTTCCCGGGCGAGCTGGTGGCCGCGTGGAGCGCGCGGGCGGCCGACGCGCAGCCGGAGGAGCTGCAGGCGCTGCCGCAGCCGGTCCGCGTCACGTTGCTGAGCTCGCTGTGCGCGGTGCGCCGCGCGGAGATCACCGACCTGCTCGGGAAGGTGCTGCTCGGCCTGCTCCACCAGATCCGGGCCCGCGCTGAGCACCGGCTCGGCGGCGCGGCCGACGACGTGCCGATGCCCGGGAGCACGCGGGACGTGCTGCTGTTCGACCTGGTCAAGGCGGCCGTCGAGAACCCCGACGACACCGTCCGCGCGGCGCTGTTCCCGGTCGCGGGCGAGCCGCTGCTCAAGCAGCTCATGCGGGACAGCGCAGCCCGGACCGCCGAGCACACCAGGCGCAAGCGAGCGGTCCTGAGGGGCACCTACTCGGCCTGCCACCAGCAGCTGCTCCGGCTGCTGCTGGCCAGCCTGGAGTTCCGCAGCCGGGAACCGGACTGCTGGCCGCTGCTGGCCGCGCTGGGCGAGCTGGTCGGCGACTACACCGCCTGCTGGGGCCGGGGGCGGTTCTACGAACCCGGTCACCGCGCCCCGCTGGAGGACGTCGTGCCGCCGGAGTGGCGGTCGGCGGTGGTGGACCGGGAAGGGCGCGTGGAGCGCATCGCCTACGAGTTCTGCGTGCTGGTGTCCCTGCGGGACCAGCTCTGCACCCGGCAGATCTACCTCGCGCACGGCCACCGGTGGGGCGAACCGCCACCGGCGCCCCCGCCAGCCCGCCACGCCGAAGTCCGCTGGCCCACCAAGGACGAGTAGGCCAGCGGACTTCGGCGCGGGGATTACAGCGAGAGTTCCGGCTTCAGGCGGGACGGGGTCCACACCCGCTGGCGCCAGGCCGCGATGGTGCTCAGCAGCAGCGCCGCGACGAGGTAGCACACCAGCACCGTCACCGAGGTGGTCACCGCCGACATGTCACCGCCGTAGAGCAGGTGGCGCAGACCGCTGACCACGTAGCCCAGCGGCAGCACCTGGTGCAGCGGGTGCAGCGGTTCCGGGATGGTCTGCCACGGGAACGTGCCGCCCGCCGTGACCAGCTGGAGCACCAGCACCACCAGCGCGATGAACTTGCCCTTCGGCCCGAACGCCGCGTTGAGCGAGTGCACCACCGCGGTGAACGCGAACGAGGTCAGCACCAGGAAGCCCAGCGTCTTCCAGGTGTGCGCGGGCTGCACGCCGACGGCGTACACCACGACCAGGTAGAGCAGCACCGCCTGCACGAAGCCGACGAGCGCCGCGGGCAGCCAGCCGCCGAGCGCGACGCGCCACGGCGCGACCCCGGCCGCCAGCGCGCGGCTGGACAGCGGCCGCATCAGCAGGAACAGCACGAAGCCGCCGACCCACAGCGCCAGCCCCATGAAGTAGGGCGCCAGCCCGGCACCGTAGGTGTCGGCCTTGACCTGGGCCAGGGTGTCGATGGCGAGCGGGTCGCCGATGGTGTCCGCGGTGGCGTCGCGGGTCTGCTCGTCGGGGTTGGGGATGTCGTTGACGCCCCGGCCCAGCTCGGTGGCCAGCGTGTCGGAGCCGTCCTTGAGCTGCCCGGACCCGTCGCGCAGCTGGTGGGCACCACCGGCCAGCTGGTCGGCGCCGTCGGTGAGCTTCCTGGTTCCGGCGACGGCCTGCTGCTCGCCGTCGCTCACCTGCTTGGCACCGTCGTCGACCTTGATCGAGCCGGTGGTGAGCTGGTCGATGGCGCCGGTCAGGGCGGGCATCCCGGTGGCCAGCTGCCGGCTGCCGTCGGCGACCTGGCGGGAGCCGTCGGCGAGCTTGCGCAGCTGCCCGACCTGGCTCTGCACCTTGCCGTTGGCCTCGGTGATCGGGCTGTGGAGCTCGTCGAGACCGGCGGTGACCTTCTCGATGGTGGATTCGTCCACCCCGGCCTGGCGCAGCTGGTTGGCGATGCGGGTCTTGTGGCCGTCGAGGTGGTCCACGACGTCCTGGGCGGCGTTGCCCAGGGTTTCGGCCTTCGTGGCGAGCTGCTCGTTGCCCGCGGCGACCTGCTCGGCGCCGTCGGCCAGCTTCGCGGTCTGCCCGGGCAGCGGCGCGGTCTTCTGCTGCAGCTGCGTCAACCCGTCGCGCAGCTGCCCGGTGCCGCCCGCGACCTGGCTCGCGCCGTCGGCGAGCTTGAGCTGGCCGTCGAGCAGCTGGTGGGCACCGGCGGAGAGCTGCGCCGAGCCCTGCTCGGCCTGGCCGAGGCCGTCGTAGAGCTGCCCGGCGCCGTCGGCGATCTGCCCCGCGCCGTCGGCGGCTTCCAGCGTCTTGTCGTGCACCGTGGCGAACCCGAGCAGGAACTGCTTGGCCGCCTCGGAGCCGACGCTGGAGGCCACGCCCTTGCGCACCTCGGAGGCCACCTTGTCGGCGATGGTGCCGACCAGGTAGTTGTTCGCGTCGTTGGTGATCAGCTTCAGCTTGGCCTGCCGCGGCTCGAAGTCACCGGCCGAGATCAGCGCGGCGGAGAAGTCCCGCGGCACCACCAGCGCGAAGGTGTACTCGCCGCTGGCCACGCCCTGCTGCGCGGCGACCTCGTCGGTGCGCGACCACTTGAACGTGTCGGAGTCGATGAGCTCCTGGTACACGTCCTGCCCGGCGTCGAGCCGGGTGCCGTCCTCGCGTTCGGCGCCGGTGTCGTCGATGACCACCGCGGCGGGCACCGAGTCGAGCTTCCCGTAGGGGTCCCAGTTCGCGTAGATGTACATGGCGCCGTACAGCAGCGGCACCAGGGTGACCGCCAGCAGCGCCAGCTTGGGCAGCTTGCCGGAGGTGAGCCGGCGCAACTCGGTGGCGGCGAGCCGGAGACTAGTCATCGCAGGCCTTCGTGAAATCCGATTCGGACAGTTCGGGGTTGTCGGCGCCGATGCGAGCGGGCGTGACGCCCAGCTTCTCGGCGGTGTGCGGGGAGCAGAGGGCGATCACCGCCAGGCCGCGCTCGGCCTGTTGGACGGCCAGCGAGTACCAGCCGGCGGGATCGCCGCCGTGGCGGTCCGGGCAGTCCAGGACCAGTGCTTTCGTGGTGCGGGATTCGCAGGCGAGCTCGATCAGCAGCTTGGTGCGGTCGAGCGGGGCGAGGTTCTCGCAGCGCTCGTCGGCGTTGTACTCGCGCGTCGACAGCCAGGCCTTGACCTTGCGCCGGGTGGACCAGCGACCGGCCAGGGTGAGGCCCTCGGCGACGACGTCGCGCACCGAGATCGAACCGTCGGGTTCGGTGATCTCCGGCGCGTCGACGACCGCGACCTGCTGCCGCAGGGTGCCCGCGTCGAGCGCGCCGTCCAGGCGGACGGTGCCCTTGCCGGGCCGCAACCGGCCGGACAGCACCAGCGCGAGCGCGGTGTGCCCGGCGTTCGGGTCGCCGGTCACCAGCAGCGCCTGACCGCTGCGCACGCGCAGCGAGGTGGGCGCCAGCAGCGGACCGTGCGCTCCGTTCACCTCCACGCCGGTGGCGACGATTTCCAAGCCGACTCCTCGACTCTCAAGGTCTGGTGCACCGGTCAGCGCAGCGCGGTGGCCGGGCGCACCTCCCACATGGTCCACAGCGGTCGATAGCCCTGTCGGGGCCAGAACACCGAGGACAGCGGGTTGGGCGGGTTGTAGTAAAGGAAGCTGCCGACGACTCCGGCACGAGCGAATTCCTCGTGCACCGCGGTCATCAGCCGCTGTCCGACGCCGGTTCCGCGGGCCTGCTCGTGCACCGACACGCAGTTGACGTAGGCCCAGGTGCCGGGGCGGAGCCGGTGGCCGGCGGCCGGCAGGTCAGCGTTGACCCAGCCGCACTCGGCCACCGCGACCGGAACGCCGTCCCGCTCCGCGAGCCAGACCGGATCGCTGGAGTGCAGGCGCACTCTGGCAGCGGTCCGCTTCAGCTGCGGGGCGTCGGGGCGGTACGTCGAGGAACCGACGAGGGCGGCGTATTCGAGCTCCAGGAGGGTGAGTTCGACGACGGCGTCCAGGTCGGCCGGTCCGGCGCGACGTACAGTTACGGTACCAGATAGTTCCGTAAATGTGCACGGCGGAGTGGGTGGGCGCACAGCAAGACAGGACAAAGGGGTGAAACCGCCGTCCAGCAACGCTTTTGCCGTCCGGACGTCCCGGCTCGGCCAGGTCACCAAGCACGCCGAATCCCGGTCCGGAGCGCCCTGCGCGAGCAGCTGGTCGCGCCACGCGGACAGCAGTGCGGACATGCCAGCGGCCGAGTGCCCGCCGATCAGCGGGAACAGCTCGAACACGGAGGCGGGCTGCCAGAGGCTGTGCACCGAGCCGGGCGGGTTCGACGTCCGCGCCACGATCCCGGCGACCGCATCACCGCCGGCGGTCCGCGCCACCAGCGGCTCGCCGCGCGGCACTAGGTACTGCTCGGGCAGCTGCGGATCCAGCTCGGCGAACCGCGCGCACTGCGCCTGCAAGAGCTCCTGCGCAGTCGCCACGGCCGCTCCTCGACGAAGGGATGTTCCGCGGCACATCGAACCAGCACCGGCCGAAACCTTCAGCGCGAAGAACGCCCCGCGCAGCCGAGAGCCGGAACCCGGACCGAGCGACGTGGTGGCGACGTCAGAGTTTTCTCTCGAAATTGGCTGCGGTACCAACCGCAGGATGTCTCGCCAACGATGCCAATTTCGTGAGAAAGCGCGCCCTGCTCGCCAAGGTGACCGCTAACCGACATCCACTCCCGCAGGGCACCGAGGCGCCGATCTGCGCGTCGGGACCACCGGCCCGACCGCACCCATCGGCGCGAAGGTGACCAGAGTCCACCGCCGAGGACATAAGGCCCAGCGCACCTGCGGACACGCCACAAGAGCCCGAAATGCCCGGTGATTCCGCCGGATCAGCCGTCGAGGGTGCAGACGAAGATCGCCGTGCCCGGGAAGTAGCGGCCGCGCAGCGGGCTCCACTGGCCCCAGACCTCGGTGTGCCCGGCTGGCCACTCCGGCTCGACCAGGTCGGTCAGCCGCAACCCGGCCTCCGCCAGCGCGCGGACGTAGTCGCCGAGCGTGCGGTGGTGCTCCACGTAGGTGGCGCGGCCGGAGCCGTCGATCTCCACGTACGGCGTGCGGTCGAAGTAGGACTGGGTGACGGTCAGCCCGGTCGGGCCGGGGTCGTCGGGGAAGATCCAGCGCATCGGGTGCGTCACCGCGAACACCCACCGGCCGCCCGGTCGCACCACCCGCGCGATCTCCCGGAACACCGCGCCCACGTCGGCGACGAACGGCACCCCGCCGAACGCCGAGCAGGCCAGGTCGAAGGAATCGGCGCCGAACGGCAGGCAGTCCGCGCTGGCCTGCACCAGCGGCACCGCCGTCCCGCTGCGCCTGCCGCCCTCGGCGGCGTGCCGCAGCATCCCGGCCGAGATGTCCAGGCCGACCGGCAGCGCGCCCTGGTCGGCCAGCCAGCGCGAGCACGAGGCTGCGCCGCAGCCGACCTCCAGCACCCGCTTGCCGCGCACGTCGCCGAGCAGACCCGCCTGGTGCTCGTGCAGCCGCTCCGGGCACCAGACGAAATCGCTCAGGCCGAGGAACCCGCCGTGCTCGGCTTGGTAGTCGTCCGCGTCGGCGTCCCACCACAGCTGGTTCGCGGCCCTGGATTCGGCCGCGTCGACAGTGCGCTTGCTCACACCCGCGGTGCCCAATACGTGCTCCGCGGAGCTACCCTGGACCTCGGCGCTCTCCGGGTCGTCGGCTCGTGTCAAGGGTTCTCCCCGCCGATAGTGGGTATTGCTCGGACGTGAAGCATTGTGGCCGTCCGGCGCCGACCGCTCGTCGGGCCTACCGCGGTTTGCCCGGCGATCGAGAGAGCGCGTACGATACCGCCCGCGTCGTGGGTCTTCTTTCGTCGTCATCTCCACCGGCCGGATCGAACCGGCGGGCGGGGCGGACGGGGAGCCGGATCACCCGGTCCAGCCATCCGGTTGGGCCTGGTACCAACGCCTGCGGCGCGGTAAGAACGTAGAACCAGCGACCAAACTATCCGTACCGGAGCAACCCACCTGATGTCCACCGACACCACCACCGTCCCGACTGCAGCCGCCACCAAGCCGCAGGTCGCAGTGAACGACGTCGGGACGGAGGAGGACTTCCTCGCCGCCGTCGACCAGACCATCAAGTACTTCAACGATGGGGACATTGTTGAGGGCACCATCGTCAAGGTCGACCGTGACGAGGTGCTGCTTGACATCGGCTACAAGACCGAGGGCGTCATCCCGTCCCGCGAACTGTCGATCAAGCACGACGTCGATCCCGCCGAGGTCGTCACCGTCGGCGACTTCGTCGAGGCCCTCGTCCTCCAGAAGGAGGACAAGGAAGGCCGGCTGATCCTCTCCAAGAAGCGTGCGCAGTACGAGCGCGCCTGGGGCACCATCGAGGAGCTCAAGGAGAAGGACGAGCCCGTGCGCGGCACCGTCATCGAGGTCGTCAAGGGCGGCCTCATCCTCGACATCGGGCTGCGCGGCTTCCTGCCGGCGTCCCTGGTCGAGATGCGCCGCGTCCGCGACCTGCAGCCCTACGTCGGCCGCGAGCTCGAAGCCAAGATCATCGAGCTGGACAAGAACCGCAACAACGTGGTCCTGTCCCGTCGCGCCTGGCTGGAGCAGACCCAGTCCGAGGTCCGCAGCGAGTTCCTCAACCAGCTGCAGAAGGGCCAGGTCCGCAAGGGCGTCGTGTCCTCGATCGTCAACTTCGGTGCGTTCGTCGACCTCGGTGGCGTTGACGGTCTGGTGCACGTCTCGGAGCTGTCCTGGAAGCACATCGACCACCCGTCCGAGGTCGTCGAGGTCGGCCAGGAGGTCACCGTCGAGGTCCTCGACGTGGACATGGACCGCGAGCGCGTCTCGCTGTCGCTGAAGGCCACCCAGGAAGACCCGTGGCGCCAGTTCGCCCGCACCCACGCGATCGGTCAGATCGTGCCGGGCAAGGTCACCAAGCTGGTTCCGTTCGGTGCGTTCGTCCGCGTCGACGAGGGCATCGAGGGCCTGGTCCACATCTCCGAGCTGGCCGAGCGCCACGTGGAGATCCCGGAGCAGGTCGTCCAGGTCGGCGACGAGGTCATGATCAAGGTCATCGACATCGACCTGGAGCGCCGCCGCATCTCGCTGTCGCTGAAGCAGGCGAACGAGGGCTTCAGCCCCGACTCGGAGTTCGACCCCACCCAGTACGGGATGGCGGCCGAGTACGACAACGAGGGCAACTACATCTACCCCGAGGGCTTCGACGTCGAGACCCAGGAGTGGACCGAGGGCTACGAGAAGCAGCGCGAGGAGTGGGAGCGCCAGTACGCCGAGGCGCACTCCCGCTACGAGAAGCACATCGCGCAGATCGCCAAGGCCCGCCAGGCCGACGCGGAGGCCGCTGCGGCCGCCGCGACCGGTGGTGGCGAGGAGTCGGCGACCGGCGGTGGCAACTACTCGTCGGCCTCCAGCGACGACCAGGACAGCGGCTCGCTGGCCAGCGACGCTCAGCTGGCCGCACTGCGGGAGAAGCTCTCCGGCGGTGCGTGAGCACTGACGCCTGACGGCTGAAGCACAGCGGCCCCGCACCTTCGCAAGGTGCGGGGCCGCTGTCGTCGTGCGGCTGGCAGGATGGGCGCATGTTGCGGGTGGGACTGAGCGGTGGAATCGGGTCGGGCAAGTCGACGGTGGCCCAGCGGCTGGTGGAGCTCGGCGCGGTGCTCATCGACGCCGACGTGCTGGCCAGGGAGGTCGTGCGGCCGGGCAGCCCGGGCCTGGCGGAGATCGTCGAGCGGTTCGGCGCTGACGTGCTGGACGCCGACGGCGCGCTGAACCGGCCCGCGCTCGCCGCGAAGGCCTTCGCCGACGACCAGGCCCGCGCCGACCTCAACGCCATCACGCACCCCAAGATCCGCGACCTGACCGCCGAGCGGATGGCGCAGGCGCCCGCGGACGCGGTCGTGGTGCACGACGTGCCGCTGCTGGTGGAAGCCGGTTACGCCGCGAACTACCACCTGGTGGTCATCGTCGACGCACCCGAGGACGACCGGGTCCAGCGGTTGGTGGGCCGCGGCCTGACCGAGCAGGACGCCCGGGCCCGCATCGCCGCGCAGGCCACCACCGAGCAGCGCCGCGAGGTCGCCGACGCCTGGCTGGACAACAGCGGCGCCGTCGAGGAGCTCGTGGCGCAGGTCGACGCGTTGTGGCGGGACCGGCTGGTGCCCTTCGAGGAGAACGTCCGGCTGCACCGCCGCCCGCCGCAGCGCTCCCCGCGGCTGGTCGACCCGGACCCGGACTGGCCGCGCCAGGCGCAGCGCCTGATCGACCGGATCGAGCGCGCGGCGGGGGAGAAGGCGGTGCGCGTCGACCACATCGGCTCGACCTCGGTGCCGGGCCTGCCCGCCAAGGACATCATCGACCTCCAGCTCACGGTGCGTTCGCTGGCCGATGCCGACGAGCTCGCCGAACCGCTCGCGGAAGCGGGATTCCCGCGGATCCCGGAGATCACCGGCGACACGCCGCACGCCTTCGCCCCGGACCCGGAGCAGTGGGCGAAGCGGATCCACGTCTCGGCGGACCCGGCCCGCTACGCGAACCTCCACGTCCGCCCGGACGGCAGCCCGAGCCAGCAGGTGGCCCTCCAGTTCCCGGCCTGGCTGCGAGCCGAGGAGACGGCCCGCGCCGAATACCTGGCCCTCAAGCGGGAAGTGGCGAACGCGCACGCGAACGACCCGTCCCACGACGCCTACGCCGACGCCAAGGAACCCTGGTTCGCCAAGGCGCTCCCCGAAGCACGGGCCTGGGCGGAGCGGACCGGCTGGACCCCCGGCGCGTGAACACCGGTGCCCCGCCTCGGGAGGCGGGGCACCGGTGGTGGTGCGGGTGGGAACGAGGTCGGGGGCTACCCGTCCCCACCCGGCTCAGGAGGCCGCGCGGAGGATTCGCGCGATCTCGGTGTAGCCGTCGGCTTCCGCGTGCTGGAGCGCCGTCACGCCGTTGCGGTCGCGGATGTTCACGTCGGCACCTGCGTCCACGAGGATCTGCACCGACTGCTGGTAGCGCTCGCTGCCGTCGCCCAGGACCACCGCTTCCAGCAGCGCGGTCCAGCCGAGGTCGTTGACGTGGTCGACGTCGATGCCGGTGCGCACCGCCGCCCGGATGTACTCCACGTGGCCGTGCTCGCCCGCCGGGATCAACGCGGTGCCGCCGTAGCGGTTGGTCAGCGCGAAGTCCGGGTTCGCGGGCAGCAGCGCCTCCAGCATCCCGACGCTGCCGGTCACCCCGGTCACCAGGAAGGCGCTGTCCTCGCGGTAGTCCTGGGCGTCCGGGTCGGCTCCGGCGGCGACCAGCTCGCGGGCCACGTCGACGTGGTCGGCGAGCGCGGCCAGCACCAACGGGGTGCGCTGGTCGTCGTCGCGGGACTCCACGTTCGCCCCGGCCGCCAGGGCCGCGCGGACCTGCGCGAGATCACCGGAATCCGCGGCCTCCAGCAGTTGCCGGTCGGCTTCCGGGTTCGGCTGCTGCGGGGGCGCGGGCTGCTGAGCGGCCTGCGGCTGCTCCACCGGCGGCGGGGGAGCCGGTGGCGCTGCCGGGGGCCGGGCCGGGGTGCAGGCGGCGAGCGCGAGTGCGGCGAACGCCCCGAGCGCCACGCGTCGGGTGAGCGCGGCTGTCCTCATCGAATCCTCCAGTTCGGTGCTGTTACGGCAGTTCGGCTTCGACGGCTTCGAGCCCGGCGCGGGCGAACTCCTCGTCCAGGTCGCCGCTGGGCGCACCGGCGACGCCGATGCCGGCGATCGGGGAACCGGCGGTCACCGGGACACCGCCGCCCAGGAACGAGGTGCCCGGGATGTCGCGGAGCGCGGCGCCGTCCAGCTCCGAGGTGGGCTGGCCCCAGGCGACGGCGGTGAAGGCCTTGCGCTTGGCGGATTCACCGCTCTGCGGGCCAGCGCCGTCGCTGGTCAGCCTGATCCGCTCGTTGCCCGCGCGGTCCACGACGGACACGGTGACGCGCTGGCCCTCGGCCTCGGCGGCGTCGAGTGCGGCCTGCGCGGCTCTGGTCGCGGTATCGGGGCTGAGCACCTGCGGTGCTCCGGCGGGCTGCGGTTCGTTCGGCGTGCAGGCGGCGAGCGCGAGCGCGGCGAACGCCCCGAGCGCCACGCGCTGGGCGAGCGCGGCTGTCCTCATCGGATTCTCCTGTTTCGGCGGGCCGGTCCCCGGTCGGGCCGGGGACCGGATCGAGGTGCTACCGCAGTTCGGCCTGGATGGCGTTCAGCCCGGCGCGGGCGAACTCCTCGTCCAGGTCGCCGCTGGGCGCACCGGCGACGCCGATACCGGCGATCGGGGTGCCCGCGGCCACCGGGACACCGCCGCCCAGGAACAGGGTGCCCGGGATGTCGCGGAGGCTGGGGCCGTCGCCGCCCGCCTGCTTGCCCAGCTCCGAGGTGGCCCGGTTCCAGGCCACGGCGGTGAAGGCCTTGCGCTTGGCGGACTCGCCGCTCTGCGGGCCCGCGCCGTCGCCGGTCAGCCGCACCCGCTCGTTGCCCGCGCGGTCCACGATCGAGACGGTGACGCGCTGGCCCTTGGTCTCGGCGGCGTCGAGCGCGGCCTGCGCGGCCTTGGTCGCCGCGTCGATGCTGAGCACCGGCTGCTGGATGACCGCGGCGGGCGGGGTCGGGGCCTGCTGGTGGACCGGCTCGGCCTGCGCGACGGTGAAGCCGGTGGCGCCGCCGAGGATGCCCAGTCCGACCAGGGTGCCGACGACTGCGCGGTTGCGGGTGGTGGATCGCATCGGGGAGAACTCCTTCACTTCGGGTTCGGTGCTTCCAGCTTCGGCCGCGCAACCGCCCCGGGCGTCGTCGGAACGGATCGCCTCGGACGCCGGTGGGTGGAGCGCGGGTCAACCGATCCATTGATGTGGCCGCGCCCGCAGCGGCATACAGTTCGCCCGGAACTGCTGTGACGAGGGGACCGCGTTGACCGAACGACCTGGCGGCTGGCTGTACCGCGCGATGCACGTGGGCTTCTTCGTGCTGCTCGCGTCCTCGGCATCGCGCTACGTCGCCGGGCACGGCCTGCAGGGCGTGACGCCGCTGCTGCTCGGGCTCTCGGCGGCGCTGGTGCTGATCTACGTCGCGGGCGTCGTGTGGTGGGAGCGCGCCGGTCAGCTGTGGCTCGCCGCCGTCGTCGGCGTCTGGTGCGCGCTGGTGCTGGTGGCGCCGAGCTTCAGCTGGTGCGCGGTGCCGCTGTTCTTCGTGTGCCTGCGGCTGCTGCGGCCGAAGCCGATGCTGGCGGCGGTCGTGCTGCTCACCGGCACGGTGATCTTCGCGCAGCTGCGGTTGGCGCCGCGCTTCGAGGTCGTCGACGTGCTGGTCCCGCTGGCGGTGGCGGCGATGGCCACCGCGGTGTTCCTGCAGATCCGGCACGAGGGCGAGCGCCGCCAGCAGCTGATCGACCAGCTGGTCCGCACGCGCGGGGAGCTGGCCGAGGCGCAGCGCGAGGCGGGCATCAGCTGGGAGCGCGAGCGGCTGGCGCGGGAGATCCACGACACCATCGCCCAGGGCCTGTCGAGCATCCGGATGCTGTTGCAGGCGGCCGAGCGCGAAGGCGACCGCAGCGAGCACGTGCGGCGGGCCGGAGCGGTCGCCGAGGACAGCCTCGCCGAAGCCCGCCGCTTCGTCCGGGGCCTGGCACCCGCGGCGCTGACGCGGCAGTCGCTGGCCGATGCGCTGCGCGAACTGGTCGCGCGCACGGCGGCGGAGACCGGCATCGAGGTCCGCTTCGAGGCGGTGGGCGAGCCGCTGGCGACCTCCGAGGACGTCGACGCGGCGCTGCTGCGGGTCGCTCAGGGCGCGCTGGCCAACGTGCGCGAGCACAGCGGGGCGGGCAAGGCCGGTGTCACGCTGTCCTACCTGGCCGACGCGGTAGCGCTGGACGTGCGCGACGACGGGACCGGCTTCGACCCCGCGGCCCCGCGCTCCGGTGCTGACCGGGGCTACGGGCTGGGCGGGATGCGGGCGCGGGTCGCGCAGCTCGGCGGTGAGCTCGTGGTGGAGAGCGGTCCCGGGGAGGGCACGGCGATCGCGGCGACCTTCCCGATAGGAGGGAACTCATGACGGTGCGGGTGCTGGTGGTCGACGACCACCCGGTGGTGCGCGCGGGCATCTCGGCGCTGCTGGCCGGTGCGGAGGACATCGAGGTGGTCGGCGAGGCCTCGGCGGCGGCCGAAGCCGTGCAGCGGGCGGGCGCCTTCAAGCCGGACGTGGTGCTCATGGACCTCCAGCTCGGCGACGACGTGGGCGGCGTGGCGGCCACCCGGCAGCTGCTGGCGCTGCCCGAACCGCCGCACGTGCTGGTGCTGACCACCTACGACGCGGACACCGACATCAACCGCGCCATCGACGCGGGCGCCACCGGCTACCTGCTCAAGGCGGGGCCGCCGGAGGAGCTGTTCCAGGCGATCCGCGCCGCCGCGCAGGGCCGCACCGCGCTGTCCCCGGAGATCGCCAGCCGCCTGCTGCAGCGCAGCCGCACCCCGGAGGAGGCGCTGAGCGACCGCGAGGTCGAGATCCTGGAGCTGCTGGCGCACGGCCTGGGCAACCGGGACATGGCGCGCGAGCTGTTCATCAGCGAGGCCACGGTGAAGACGCACCTGGTGCACATCTACGCGAAGCTCGGCGTGGACAGCCGCATGGCGGCGGTGCGCGAAGCCGTCCGGCGGCGGCTGATCCGCTTCGACGACGCGCCGCGCTGACTGCGGGTGCGTTCTCGCGAAGCGGTCAACACGTCAGGAGGAGATCCCACAGCCAGGCGGACGCTGAGGTTCCGCCACCTGCACCGCTGCGCAGAACGAGTCCGGAAGCAGTTTCACCAGATGTCGAAGATGCCGCGGTAGGCCAGCCACTGGTTGAGGTCGCGGTGGCGGCTGATCTCGTCGAGCGTCCGGTGCACCGTGTGCAGGGCGTAGTCGGCCTCGCTGAGGCGCAGCGCGCCGGTGGCGACGGCGGTGGCGAACTCGGCGGCGTGGGTGATCCGCGCGCGGCCGCGGTCCTGGATCTCCAGGCCGAGCAGCAGGTCGGTGGTCGTCCAGGAGCGGGTTTCGCGCTCGATGCGCACGGCGGTGAGGGTGCTCGGCCCCGGACGCGAGTGCCTGCTGCGCGGGCGGAACCGGGTCAGCCGGAGCCCGAGGTCGGGCAGCAGCCAGGTGATCTCGGCGGCGTGGTCCGCGGCCTCGGGGGTCGGGCATTCCACCGCCAGGCCCCACCGCTCGACGTGGCATACCTCGAGCTGGTGAACGAATCCCGAGGGATGCCTACGCTGCGAGCTGAACACGTCGATGACTTCAACCAATTGGGGAGAAATCGCAGCCGCCACGGCGTCAGACAGTAGCGGGAAAAATGCGGCTGAAGATCAACGTCGGCGGGTTTTAACGTAACTTTTCAGTGCTCGTCGGATATCGATTCGCGCTGGCCACGGGCATCACCGGGTTGGCGGTAGCCGTCGCTGACCGGGTACGGGATCCTCGACAGGTTGCCCACGCCACGACAGCTCGATCTCGTGCTCGCGAAGCCACTCGGCGAGGTCGTAGCCGTGCCGCGCGAGCCCGTCGACCGCCGCGCAGGCGCGCTCCATCGCCCGCTGCGCGGTCGCCGCGTCCAGCAGCCCGGCGCGCACGGCGACCACGAACTCGTCGATGTCCAGCAGCTCCGCACCGCTGCGGTTCCGGACCTCGACGTCCAGGTAGTGGTCGACGGTCCGCCACTGCCGGTCGCCCACCTCGACGTCCACCACGTCCAGGTAGAAGTCCAGGTCGCGCTCGTGGCCGGGGTGCCAGTCCCAGCGGGTCACGCGCAGCCCCAGCGCGGGCAGCAGCCAGGACTCCAGCGCGACGAAGGTCGGGTGGCCCGGCATCGGGCGGGCGAGGTAGAGGCCGAAGGGCTCGCGGTGGAAGCGCCGCACGGCGCGCGAGTGGCCCTTGGGATCGGTGTTGGTGCCCGCGACCAGGTCGAACACCTCGACCTTCGGCGGGTGGACGGGCAGTCCGAGCTGCTCGGCGATCTCGCGCTGCGTGGTCACAGTGCCACTGTATGCGGCGGGCGCGACGTCCGAAGGTCGTCGCGCCCGCTATCTCTCCACTACCTGAATACCGTCACCTCCGATCGGTCGGGGTCAGGTCGTCGCGCGGGTGGCGAAGGCCGGAGCCATCGTGCCGAGGCCCGCGAGAATCAGGACCGCGCCGCCGATCACGTTGCACAGCACGGTGCTCGTCGTCAGGACGGATCCGCTCATGATGAACACGGCTACGATCGTCCACACGCCCAGCACCGGAGATGTCCAGGCGATGCCGTGCGTGCGGTGGTAGGCCGCGGCGAACGAGATTCCGAGAACCGTGGCCGTCAGGCCGACGACCAGGTTGTTCAGCGCCAGCGACGGCGTCGTGGTGGCGAACCCGGTGATCCACGGCGACAACGCGACGAACAGGCCACCCAAAACGGTGAAGCCGTCCGCCACCTGAGCGGTCGGAGT
Source organism: Saccharopolyspora indica (assembly GCF_027853965.1). Taxonomy (GTDB): domain Bacteria; phylum Actinomycetota; class Actinomycetes; order Mycobacteriales; family Pseudonocardiaceae; genus Saccharopolyspora; species Saccharopolyspora indica. The sequence goes on from NZ_JAQGLB010000011.1 coordinate 220,083, forward strand.
TTCGGATGCCCGCTCATAGCGCATGCGCATCTCGGTGAGATCCGGATGCCCAGCGATGGGTGCGCTGCTCGACATACACCACCTCCAGGACTGGGGTGACGCAACCCATTATTCGCCCTGGCAGCGGTTCGGGCATCCCGTGACGCGACATGATGTCGGGGAGAGCTCGTACGCTGGGTCCCGTGGCATTCGCGACTGAGCACCCCGTACTGGCGCACTCCGAGTTCCGGCCGGTCAGCGACATCCCGCGGACCGACGGCCGGTTCCGGATGGTCAGCGACTACCAGCCGGCCGGCGACCAGCCCAAGGCCATCGAGGACCTGGAGCGCCGGATCAACTCCGGGGAGAAGGACGTGGTGCTGCTCGGTGCCACCGGTACCGGCAAGTCGGCGACCACGGCGTGGCTGGTCGAGCGCGTGCAGCGCCCCACGCTGGTGCTGGAGCCGAACAAGACGCTGGCCGCGCAGATGGCCAACGAGCTGCGCGGGTTCTTCCCGGACAACGCCGTGGAGTACTTCGTCAGCTACTACGACTACTACCAGCCCGAGGCCTACGTCCCGCAGACCGACACCTACATCGAGAAGGACTCCTCGATCAACGAGGACGTCGAGCGGCTGCGCCACTCGGCCACCTCGAACCTGCTCAGCCGCCGCGACTGCGTGGTGGTCTCCTCGGTGTCGTGCATCTACGGCCTGGGCACGCCGCAGTCGTACCTGGACCGGTCCATCCCGCTGGAGGTCGGCGGCGAGATCGACCGGGACGTGTTCCTGCGCGCGCTGGTGGACGTCCAGTACAGCCGCAACGACATCGCCTTCGCCCGCGGCACCTTCCGGGTGCGCGGCGACACCGTGGAGATCATCCCCGCCTACGAGGAGCTGGCGGTGCGGGTGGAGTTCTTCGGCGACGAGATCGACCGGTTGCACTACCTGCACCCGATGACCGGTGAGATCGTGCGCGAGGTGCGGGAGCTGCGGATCTTCCCGGCGACGCACTACGTGGCCGGCCCGGACCGGATGGAGAAGGCCATCCACGGCATCGAGGCCGAGCTGGAGGAGCAGCTGGGCAAGCTGGAGAAGCAGAACAAGCTGCTGGAGGCCCAGCGGCTGCGGATGCGCACCCAGTACGACATCGAGATGATGCGCCAGGTCGGGTTCTGCTCCGGCATCGAGAACTACTCGCGGCACATCGACGACCGCGCGGCCGGGACCGCACCGGCCACCCTGATCGACTACTTCCCGGACGACTTCCTGCTGATCATCGACGAGTCGCACGTGACGGTGCCGCAGATCGGCGGCATGTACGAGGGCGACGCCTCGCGCAAGCGGACCCTGGTCGAGCACGGCTTCCGGCTGCCCAGCGCGATGGACAACCGGCCGCTGACCTTCGAGGAGTTCTCCGACCGGATCGGCCAGACGGTGTACCTGTCGGCGACGCCGGGCCCCTACGAGATGGCGCAGGCGGGCGGCGAGTTCGTCGAGCAGGTGATCCGCCCGACCGGGCTGATCGACCCCGAGGTGATCGTCAAGCCGACCGAGGGGCAGATCGACGACCTGGTGCACGAGATCCGGGAGCGCGCCGAGCGCGACGAGCGGGTGCTGGTCACCACGCTGACCAAGAAGATGGCCGAGGACCTCACCGACTACCTGCTGGAACTGGGCATCCGGGTGCGCTACCTGCACTCCGAGGTGGACACGCTGCGGCGGGTCGAGCTGCTGCGGCAGCTGCGCCTGGGGGAGTACGACGTGCTGGTCGGCATCAACCTGCTGCGGGAGGGCCTGGACCTGCCGGAGGTCTCCCTGGTGTCCATCCTGGACGCCGACAAGGAGGGCTTCCTGCGCTCCGGCACCAGCCTGGTGCAGACGATCGGCCGCGCGGCGCGCAACGTCTCCGGCCAGGTGCACATGTACGCCGACCGGATCACCGACTCGATGCAGCACGCCATCGACGAGACCAACCGCCGCCGCGCCAAGCAGATCGCCTACAACGAAGAGCGCGGCATCGACCCGCAGCCGCTGCGCAAGAAGATCGCCGACATCCTGGACCGGGTCTACACCGAGTCCGAGGACACCGAGGAGTCGGTGGCGGTGGGCGGTTCGGGCCGCAACGCCTCGCGCGGCAAGAAGCCGACCGGTGAGGCGGTGGCCAGCGCGGGCCTGCTGGAGGACCGCGACATCAAGTCGATGCCGCGCGCGGAGCTGGCGGACCTGGTCCAGCAGCTCAACGACCAGATGATGAACGCGGCCCGCGAGCTCCAGTTCGAACTGGCGGCCCGCCTGCGCGACGAGATCCAGGACCTGAAGAAGGAGCTCCGGGGCATGGACGCGGCAGGCATCGAGTGATGGACGGGTGATGCGGTGAGCACCGAAGAGGACGACCGGAGTGAGGAACGTGCCACCGAGACCGTTTCGGACCGGGAAGCGCGGCTGATCCGGTTCCTCCAGCGCGAAGTCCCTGAGGGACCGTGGGCACCGACCACCAAGGAAGAGCGCGAGGCGATCCTCGGCTACGGCCCAGCAGGCGTATGACACCGGCTCTGCGCTGACCGTCCCTACCTGGTGATCGGTCGCCTGCGGTGCCGAGGTCGCCAGTTTCACACGAAATCGTCGACGTTCGGCACCACGGTGACGCGACAAGACGAGTGCCGAGTTTCCTCGAGGTTGCTGGACCTGCTCCCTTGACCTCCACCTTGGTCGATGTTTGATGCTTCTCGTGCGGCGCCGGCCGCGACCGGGGCTTCCCGGATCGCTCCGAACGAGGAGAGCCGACCATGACCGAGGCAGTGGCCAGGTGGATCGAGCATCACGCCCACCGTCTCAGCACGTCCGATCCCGCTGCGCCGCTGGCGGATCTCGAGCCGCTGGGCGGCATCGTGGGCGATGCCGAGGTCGTGGCCGTCGGCGCGTCGATCCGCCAGTCCCGCGAGCTGTCCGTCCTCTCGCACCGGATCGTGCGGTTTCTGGTGGAGGAGAAGGGATTCCGCTCACTCGCGCTGGAAGGCGACGACGCGGCCCGGCTCGGGCTCGACGAGCACATCAGGACCGGGGCGGGTGATCCGCGGGCGATGCTGTCCGGGGCGCGGAGCTTCTGGCAGAGCGAGGAGATCCTCGACGTCATCGGCTGGATGCGCTCGTTCAACCGCCGCAACCCCGGTGATCCGGTCCGCTTCGCCGGTGCACCCGAAGTATCGCTGGTCGACGGTCTGGCCGGCATCGAGCGGAGCCTGGCCGAGGGCACCATCCGGTGGCACGAGCGCACCGCCGACAAGATCGTCTACTGGGGCGGCCTCGCGCACACCGCGGTCGGCGATCCGCGGACCGTCTCGTCGTCGTCCCCGCCGGAGACGCACCGCAACGCGGGCGGCTACCTCCGCGAGCACTTCGGCGCCGACTACGTGTCCATCGGCCTGACCTTCCACCACGGCAGCGCGCCCTACCGGATCCCGGCCCCGCCCGCGGAGTTCGCCGACGCGGTCCTCGGCGCCACGGAGCTGAACGCCTACCTCCTGGACCTGCGCACCGATGGCCCGGCACCGGTGCGGGCCTGGCTCGACGCGCCGTCGAAGACGCGCCTGATCGGCCCCGAGTACGACGCCGACGACGACGCGGCCTACCACCTCTCGGGCGGATCGCTCGCGGGCTGGTTCGACGCCGTCGTCCACGCGCAGGAGATCACCCCGGTCGGCTCGCTGCGCGCGTGACCAGCTTCCGAAACCACCCTTCCAGCAACCGAGGAGTCAGTTCCATGTCCGAGACCACCGTTCCCGAGACCTACCGCAAGGCCGTCGTCGCCCACGTGATGATGGACGGGGCCGCCGACGCGATCGCCTTCTACCGCACCGCGTTCGGTGCCGAAGAGCTCTTCCGCATCGCCGACGGCAACGGCAAGATCGTGCACGCGGAGATCAGCATCCAGGGCTCCACCATCATGCTGGGCGACGCCCAAGGCCCGGTCTTCGCGGCCCCGACCAGCATCGGCGGCACCACCGTGGGTCTGCACGTCTTCGTCGACGACGTCGACGCGCTCGCCGAGCGGGCCGTCGCGGCCGGAGCGGAACTGCTGCAGCCACCTGCCGACCAGTTCCACGGCGACCGCACGGCCATCCTGCGCGATCCCCACGGACACGTGTGGGTCCTGCTCACGCACCTGGAGGACGTCTCACCGGAGGAGGTGGCCCGCCGCGCGCAGGCCCTCTTCACCTGAGGCTGATCCTGGTGAAGGGCACCTTTTAGCAGGTAACTTGCCTAAAGGTGCCCTTCACCAGGATCCGTCACCCGTTGGAGCACAGGTGAAGGGCACCTTTCGCCAACTAACTCGGCGAAAGGTGCCCTTCACACCGACCTCGTCCGGATGACGCGGTGCGCGCGCCACCCGATGGAAGCGCGGTGAAGGGCACCTTTAGGCAAGTAAATTGCTAAAAGGTGCCCTTCACCTCGCGCTCGGACGGATCAGGCGAAGGCGCTGTGGCCGGTGATGGACTTGCCGACGATCAGGGTGTTCATCTCGCGGGATCCCTCGAAGGAGTACACCGCTTCGGCGTCGGAGAAGAACTTCGCGATCTCGTAGTCCAGGACGATTCCGTTGCCGCCGAACAGCTCTCGCGCCCAGGCCACCACTTCGCGCATCTTCGTCGTGGTGAACGCCTTGGCCAGCGCAGCCTGCTCGGCGCCGCCGCGGCCCTGGGCCACCAGCTCGTTGAGCCGGACGACGATGCCGAACATCGCGGTGATGTTGCCCAGCATCTTCACCAGCAGGTCCTGGATCATCTGGAACGCGGCGATCGGCTTGCCGAACTGGACCCGGTTCACCGCGTACTCGCGCGCCAGCTCGTAGGCGCGCACCGCCACGCCCAGCGCCTGCCACGCCACGCCACCGCGGGTCTTGGCCAGCACCTTGGCGGTGTCGCGGAAGCTGTTGATGTTCTGCAGCCGGTTGGCCTCGGGGACCCGGACGTCGGTGAGCACGATGTCGGCGTTCTGCACGGTGCGCAGCGCGATCTTGCCCTCGATCTTGCTCGCGGCGAAGCCCGGCGTGCCCTTCTCCACCACGAAGCCCTTGACCTGGCCGTCGGCCTCGTCGCGCGCCCACACCACGACCAGGTCGGCGAAGGTGCCGTTGCCGATCCAGCGCTTCGCGCCGTTGAGCACCCAGGAGTCGCCGTCGCGCCGCGCCGTGGTGCGCATGCCACCGGCCACGTCGGAGCCGCCCTCGGGCTCGGTGAGGGCGAACGCGCCGATCTTGGACATGCTCGCCATGTCCGGGATCCAGCGGTCCCGCTGCTCCTGGTCGCCGCCGTTGTAGATGCTGCCCATCGCGAGTCCGGTGTGGACGCCGGAGAACACCGCCAGCGACGGGTCGATCCGGTTGAGCTCCAGGCTCAGGAACCCGGTGAACAGCGGGCTGCGCTGCTTGCCGTCGCCGTACTCGGGGTACTGGTAGCCGGCCAGGTTCAGCCGGGCGAACTTCGCCACGACCTCGAACGGGAACTCGGCCTTCTCCCACGCGTCGTTGGCGAGCGGCTTGATCTCCCGCTCCAGGTACTCGCGGATCTCCGCGAGCTCGGCGCGCTCGGCCTCGCTGAGCAGGTCGGCGAATCCGAAGAAGTCGGGATCGGTGTTGACGGGCTTGGGCATCTCTCAGTCCTCAGTGGTTGCTTCTCGGTGCCCGGCGCCGGGTCCCGCCGCGATTTCAATTGAAGTCGGACGTCGAGTTTCAATTGAAATCGCGCGAGGGGCCGCGCGCCGGAGGCCTTCAGTGCGGTTCGGGGTCAGCTCTGCTCGATGTCGTGCAGGGCCGCGTTGATGGCGTTCTGCTTGCGGTCGCGCAGTTCGGAGCGCTCCTCGTAGGCCGCGGGCCCGGAGCCGTAGGTCGCTTCGGTCTGGCCGGAGATCGCGGCGATGCTGTCCTCGGTCAGCTGCGGGTGGCCGAGGTCCTTCCAGCGCTCGGCCATGCCGACGCCGAGGTGGGCCATCATGTGCCGGATGCCGCCGGGCCCGCCGCCGAGGTGGAAGCTCTCGAACGGGCCGACGGTCGCGTACCGGCCGCCCAGCGACGCCTTCATCACGGTGTCCAGCTCGTCGACCCGCACGACTCCCTGCTGCACCAGGGAGATCGACTCCTGCATGATCGCGCTCTGCAGGCGGTTGGCGACGAAACCGGGGATCTCCTTGCGCAGCCGCACCGGCGTCTTGCCCAGCGCGCGGTAGAACTCCACCGCGGCCTCGACCACCGGTTCCGCGGTGCGCTCGCCCGGCACGATCTCCACCAGCGGCACGACCTGCGGCGGGTTGAACGGGTGCGCGATGAGCAGCCGCGCCGCCACGGGCCCGGGCAGCTCGGCGGCGATCGCGGTGGCGATGATGCCGGAGCTGGAGGAGGTCAGCACCGCGTTCTCCGGTGCGTGGCGGGCGATCTCGGCGAACAGCTGCTGCTTGAACTCCAGCCGCTCCGGGCCGTTCTCCTGCACCAGGTCCACGCCCGCGACCGCCTCGGCGAGGTCGCCGGTCAGGTGGATGCGGCCGAGCAGGTCGTCGACGTCGGCGCCCGGGATGCTCGCGGCCAGCGCGGGCATCGCCGCGCGGACCGCGTCGGTCAGGTCCTCGCGCGGGTCGGTGATGCGGACTTCGAGGCCGTTCGCGGCGAACAGCGCCGCCCAGGACAGCCCGATCGTGCCCGCCCCGACCACCGCGACCTTGGTCCACTGTGAACTCATGATTCCTCCTCGCGATCAGACCAGGTAGTCGTGCACGGGTTCGATGCCGCCGAGCGTCAGGTCGGTCAGGACGTGGCTGGCCGAGACGACCTCGCGCACCGGCAGGTCCGCCAGCGGGGCCAGCACGTGCTCGAACAGCTGAAGCCGCGCGGGCCCGGTGTAGGCGGCCTTGACGGTGATGTCGGTGATCTGGCTGCGCACCAGTTCGCACACCCGCGGCCCGTGCGCGCCGGGCACGATCTTGAGCATGTAGGTGGGCGCGGTGATCTGCGCTTCGGCCTCGCCCGGATCCATCGGGTGGTGCTTGTAGCCCATCGTCGCGGTAGCCACCCGCACCGTGCCGCAGTCCAGGGTGCCCACCAGCGCGGCGTGCTCCACGTGCAGCGCCGGGGAGCCCATCACCTTGGGGTAGGCGCTGGCCTCGCGCCCGGCCGCGGTGGCCGGGAAGTTGTCGAGGTACATGGCGTGCAGGTACTCGCCGTGCTCGTCGCCCAACCGCACCGGGATCGCCTGCCCGGCCTCGACGTACGGGCCGAACGAGGTGACATCGCCCATCTTCATGATCTCGAAGCGGACCAGCGGTTCGTCGAACTCCAGCGGCTCGGGCACCACGGCCCGCAGCGCTTCCGCGTCGGTGCGGTAGACGATGTTCAGGTACTCGCGGTCGGTGAACCGCACCGCGGCCGGGGCGTAAGCGGGGCTGGTCAGCGGCGTGGTCACGCTCCGCAGGATCTGTTCGCGGTTCATCGTCCCCTCCACTTCGGAGCGCGCTTCTCGGCGAAGGCCCGCACACCCTCGGCGAAGTCCTCGGATTCGCGCAGCGCTCGCGTCTGCGCGCGTTGCGAGGAGAACGCCTCGGCATCGGGCGCGCCATCGGCGAGCCGGACCACCTCCTTGACCGCGGCCAGCGCCAGCGGTGCGTTCTCCGCGACCTCGGCGGCCAGCTGCAGGGCTGCGGGCACCGCCTCGCCGTCGCCCACGACCTGGTTGACCAGGCCCAGCTCGCGCGCCCGCTCCGCGTCGATGGCGCGGCCGGTGAGCAGCAGTTCCATCGCCAGGTGGTGCGGGATGCGCTTGGGCAGCCGGATCACCCCGCCGCCTCCGGCGATCAGGCCGCGCTTGACCTCGGGCAGCGCGAACCGCGCCCCGGTGGCGGCGACGATCAGATCGCAGGCCAGCGCCAGTTCGAACCCGCCGCCCATCGCGTAGCCCTCGACGGCGGCGATCAGCGGCTTGCGGGTCTCGGCCTCCACGAGCCCGGCGAAGCCCCGGCCCGGCACGACCGGCGATTCGCCGCGCGCCGCCGCCTTGAGGTCCATGCCCGCGCTGAAGGTGCCCGCCGCTCCGGTGAGCACGCCCACGCGCAGCTCCGGGTTGGCGTCGAGCTCGTCGACGGCGGCGGCGATGCCGGTGGCCACCGCGGTGTCGACGGCGTTGCGCGCCTGCGGGCGGTTGATGGTGATGACCAGCGCGGATCCGGCCGTCTCGGTCTGCACCGCGGTGTCCGGCGCGTTCATTCGCCCCTCCTGAGCTCGGCGAGGACTTCCTCGGTGTGCTGGCCGGGCAGCGGCGCGTGCCGCCGGACGGTGGCCGGGGTGGCGGAGAAGCTCATCGGAACGCCCACCACGCGGTAGCTGCCCTCGCTGGGGTGTTCGGCGACGTCGAGCAGGTGCCCGTCGCGCACGTAGGGGTCGTCGGCGGCCTCGTCGAGCTTGAGCACCGGGCCGACCGGGATGCTGTGCTTGGCGCACACCTCGATCCACTCGGCGGTGGTCAGGGCGGGCGTGACGGACTCGATCAGCTCGGCCAGCGCCTCGCCGTCGCGCCTGCCGTCCACGAACTCGCCCGCCAGCCGCGGATCTTCGGCCAGGTCCGGGCGGCCGGCCGCGCAGAACAGGTCGCGGAAGTTCTGCGGGCTGTAGGGGATGATCATGGCCAGGCCGTCCTTGGTGGGCCGGGCCCGGTGGCCCTTGTTCATCGACAGCGCGAAGCCGGTCGGCCCCTCCGGCGGTTCGAACAGGCGGCCCTGCAGGTGCTCGACCAGGTTGAACGCCAGCAGCGTGTCGGCCATCGGCACCTCGACGAGCTGGCCCTGCCCGGTGGCCCGCTGGTGCACCAGGGCGGCCAGCGCCGAGTAGGCGATGGTCAGCGCGGCGACCTTGTCGGCGAAGATGCTCGGCAGCACCACCGGCTGCCCGATGTCGCCGGAGCGCTGGGCCAGGTCCAGCAGCCCGGAGGCGGCCTGCACGGTCTCGTCGTAGGCGGCGAGCCCGGCGCGGTCGGAGTCGGGGCGGAAGCCCTGCGCGTGGGCGTAGACCAGCCGCGGGTTCGCGGCGGCCAGGCTCCCGTAGTCCATGCCGAGGCGGCGCAGCGCGCCGATGCGCATGTTGGTGATCAGGACGTCGGCGGTGCCGATCAGCTCCAGGGCTTCGGCGCGCTCGGCGTCGTCCTTGAGGTCCAGCCGCACGCTGCGCTTGTTCCGGTTCACGTTGAGGTTCAGCGGCGTCATGCCGGGCGTCCGGTGCAGCGTGCCGTGGCGCACGGTGTCCTTCGGCGACTCGATCTTGATCACGTCGGCGCCGAGGTCGCCGAGGATCTGGGCGGCGTAGGGGCCCATCACGACGGTGGCCATGTCGATCACGCGCACGCCCGCCAGCGGGCCGGATGAGGAATCAGCAGAGGTCATTACCACTCCCGGGAACAGTTCCCGATGGATTAATTTGCTTCGCTAATTACGTTAGACCGGCGGTCGGCGGGGATTCAATCGATGCGCGCCACCATTGCGCGAACAATGGTGTGACCGCAGCGGTCACGCCGTCAGCGCCAGCTTGGCCTCTTCGATCAGTCTCAGCAGGTCGGAGTGGGTTTCGGCGCGGTCGCGCCGCCAGATGAGGCCGGTCGCCAGCGCCGGGTCGAAATCCGCGAAGGGCAGCACCACGGTGCTTTCCACGCGATGCTTGTACATTCCGCTCTCCGGATCCAGCATCGAAATGGAGAACGCTGATCCGTTCGCGACGAATTCGCTGGTGCTGCCGTAATCGCCGGTGTTCAGCGTCATCCGGCGGTGGATGCCGGCGGCGCGCAGGCGCGCCTCCACCTCGTCGTAGTAGCTCGGCAGCATCCGCGGCGCCGGGCTGACGTAGGTGAGGTCGACCAGCTCGTGCAGCGAGACCGAGGTCCGGGAGCCGAACTCGGCGGCGGGCAGCACGGCGCCCAGCGGCTCGCGCATCACCTCGACCACCTCGATGCCCTCGGCGTGCACCGGCAGGTGCACCAGGGCCATCGCCAGCTCGCCGCGCTGCACGCCGACGAGCAGGTCGTCGCTGCCGCCGGGCCAGCGCTTGACGTCGCACTCGCCCGCGCACCGCTGCTCGAAGGACCGCAGCCGGTCGCGCAGCGAGGAGTGCAGGCCGGGCGGGATGCCGATGTAGACGGTCGCGCGCTGCGGGCGGGTCGCCTCGCGCAGCCGCCAGGGGATGTCGTCGAACCGGCCGAGCACGTCCTTGGCGATCGGCAGCAGCGCCGCACCGGCCTCGGTCAGCCGGACGTGGTGGGAGTCGCGCTCGAACAGCACCGAGCCGAGGTCGCGCTCCAGGTCGCGGATGCGCTGGCTGAGCGGTGAGGTCGCCATGTGCAGCTGCCGCGCGGCCTTGGAGAACGACAGGTTCTCCGCGACGGCCACGAAGTACCGCAGGTGGAACATCTCCATGGCGTAGCTCAAGCTGTCGAAGCCGGTCAGGACTGTGCTCACCAGCCTAGCACGCGCGAATGTCATTGGCGCGCAACGCTTCTGCGCAACGGAAGAGCCCCGGCGCTCAGGTGAACGCCGGGGCTCTTCCGGTACTCCCGTCTCCCGCTCGGAAGCGGATCAGCTCCGCTTCCCGACGGGATCTACAGTGGACGGGCGGTCAGCACGTGCTCGGTGAGCTTCACCAGCACCGACGCCGCCGAGCGCCGGTCGCGCGCGTCGCAGGCCACCACCGGCACGTGCGGTTTGATGTCCAGCGCTTCGCGCACCTCCTCGGGCTGGTAGTGGAACCCGCCCTCGAAGTGGTTGAGCGCGACCACGAATTCGATGCCGCGCGATTCGAAGAACTCGACCGCGGCGAAGCAGTCCTCCAGCCGCCGGGTGTCGGCCAGGACCACCGCGCCGAGCGCACCGCGAACCAGGTCCTCCCACATGAACCAGAACCGGTCCTGGCCGGGCGTGCCGAACAGGAACAGCACGATGTTCTGCGGATCGAACGTGATGCGCCCGAAGTCCATGGCGACGGTGGTCGTGGTCTTCTCGCCGACACCGGTCAGGTCATCGGTGCCGATGCTGGCGACGGTGAGGGTCTCCTCGGTGGTGAGCGGTTCGATCTCGCTGACCGACCGGACGAACGTGGTCTTCCCGACGCCGAATCCGCCCGCGACTAGGAACTTGAACGCGGTCGGGAACAGCTCAGAGCTGTCGGAGACCATGCAGCAACGCCTCCAGTTGTTCTCGGTCCGGCATATCGGTGGGCACGCGCGTGGTGACGGCGCCCCAGTCGATGAGGTCGGACAGCAGTACCTTCGTGACCACCGCGGGCTGGCGCAGGTGGGCGGAGACCTCGGCGACCGAGGTGGCGAACCGGCACAGCTCCAGCATCCTGGCGTGCGTCGGCTCGACCCGGTCCGGGGCGAGACGGCCGGTCGACCGCACCAGCGACTGCAGCGACAGCGTCGCGGACGGTTTGGTCCGGCCGTTGGTGAGCGAGTACGGCCGCAGCAGGGGGCCGGCCTCGTTGTCCAGCCACATCTTCTCCGGAGGTCCCGACATCGTCACCTGCCCAGTTCGCCGACGCCTCGCGCGGCGGCCGGTTGCCGGGATGCGGTGCTCAGGTGCGCGGGCACCCGCTTGACGAGCTGGGCGATCTCGTAGCCCAGCACGGACGCGTCGGCCTCCGGGGTGGCGAGCACGACGAGCACCGCGCCCTGGCCGGCGGCGGAGACGAAGAAGATCACGTCGTCGAACTCCGCCACCACCTGCCGGACACCGCCGCCGGCACCGAAGCGGTAGCCGCCGTTGCGGGCCAGCGAGCACTGCGCGGCGGCCCAGGCGGCCAGCGCGTCGGCCTCGTCGGAATCCAGTCCGTGGTGGTATCGGCGCAGTCCGTCCGAGGAGGCCAGCAGGGCGCAGCGGGTGTGCGGAACCCGGCGCATCAGATCGGCGAGCAGCCAGCTCAGGTCGGATGCGGAGCCGGGCACGTCATTGGCCATCGGTAGAGAACTCCTTGGGTCAGAACGGGGGAGGAGTTAGCGGGTCAGCCCGACTGGTCATCGGGTCGTCGGTCGGCGACACCGCCTTCGACGCCTTGCCGGAAGGACGCCCACAAGCCGGGGTTGGGACCGCCGCGCGGGGTGTCGTCGGTCCGGGGACCGCCGGCGAGCTCCGGTGCGACGTAGCTCTTCGTTCGATCGCGCCGCGGCAGCGGCGGCCGCTTCTCGTCGATGAGCACCTTCTCTCCGGGGAACTGCCCGGTCGGGGTCGGCTCGCTCGGGAGCTGCGTTCTGGGGAACTGCGTGGTCGCGTCCGAGGCGTTCGGCCGGTCCGTGGGCACCACACCGGTGTGGCGTCCGTAGATCGATCCCGAATTCCCGTTGGAACCACCCGACATGCTCTCGACGGGAGCGCGGTGCACGCCGCGTCGAGTGCCGTTCTCGGGTGCGTGGACGGGCTCGGGCGGCGCGGGCCAGGCCTCGATCCGCTCCTGCCTGATCGCGGGCTCCGGCTTGGCGGCCGGCTCGGGCGCGGCGGCCGGCTCCGGCCTGGCAGCGGGCACCGGCCGGGAGGCCGGCTCCGGCCTGGGCGCGGGCTCGGGCCTGGGCGGCTCCGGCGCGGCGGCCGGTTCCAGCGCTGCGGCCAGACCCGACTGGGGAGCCGGTTCCGGTGCCACGATGGCGTCCACCGGGGAGCTCTCCGGCTCCTCGTCCTCCTCGACCTCGCCGAGCAGCTTGGTCGGGATCACCACGTGGGCGTCCGTGCCGCCGTACATGTTGTTCTCCAGCTCGACGGCGACCTCGTGCCGCTGACCGATCTGGGCGACCACGTACAGCCCGATCCGGCCGTCCTTGAGCCGCTCGTCGCGGTCCACGGCGCCGGGGTTGGCGAGCAGGTCGTTGAGCTGGGTGCGGTCGGCCGGGCTCATGCCCAGCCCGCGGTCGCGGATGTCGATCGCCACGCCCGCGGTGACCCGCTGGACGCTCACCGTGACCTGGGTGTCGGGCTCGGAGAACGAGGTCGCGTTCTCGACGAGCTCGGCCACCAGGTGGATGACGTCGGCGACCGCGTGCCCGTGCAGCGTGCCGTCGACCGGCGGGATCACCTTGACCCGGGCGTAGTGCTCGACCTCGGCGACCGCCGAGCGCAGCACTGTGTACATCGCGACCGGCTGGCTCCACTGGCGCCGCGGCATCGAGCCGCCGAGCACCGCGAGGCTCTCCGCCTGCCTGCGGACGCCGGTGACCAGGTGGTCGACGGCGAACAGGCCCTTGAGCAGGTCCGGGTCCTCGACGCGCTGCTCGAGGTCGTCGAGCCGCTGGATGGCGCGGTGCGCCAGCGACTGCACGCGGCGGGCGATGTTGGCGAACACCGCGACGCTCGGGTCGACGGCCGCACCGCTCTCGGTGAACTGCTGCATGCGGACCACGGCGAACTCGGCGGCGGCCTGCGCCTGCCGGATCTCGTAGGACAGCAGCTCGAAGGGGTCGCTGGACGCGCCGGGCTCACCGGTGGGCCACCTCGGCGCGGGCTGTTCGCCGGCCTGGACGCGTTCCACCAGCTGGGGAAGTTCTTCCCGGCCCTGGACGATCTCCTTGCGCAGGGTGTCGATCCACTGCCGCTCGCGGCGCGCGGTGTCGACGAGGGAGCGCTGCGCGTCCTTCGACGAGTCCTCGGTGCGCTCGTTGATCTCGGTGGCGGTGGCGGTGGCCTTGCGGAACCCGATGAGGAGGACGGCTATGCAGCCGAGCCCTCCGACCCCGAGCGCTGCGTAGCGCAGCTCGACGGGCGTGTCCAGGGCCAGCACCACGGCCACGGCGACGCCCAGCAGGGCCACCACCACCAGCGGGAGCATGACCAGTCGCTGCAGCTCGGGCCGCAGGTCTTCATCCGCGTCGGGCGACGACGCGGGTAACCGCTCGGGCTCCGATGCGGCTAAAGGGAACTCAGACATCAGCGTCCTTGGTCGGGGGAGACGGCGACGGGCGCACGAGGCGCCGGGGGGTCGGGGGCGTCACCGCGGGACTACTGGTGTTTCACTTGTTGATCAACTCATCACCGGAGTGATCCTAGCGACCCTAGTGGAGAATCAGTAGCGAGGGTGTTGACCTTCGGAAACGCTTGAATTAAGCCCGCAACGGGCGATGACGTGCGGGAAGTGCCCGAGCGCCCGCCCGAACCGGTCCGCGCCGGGCGATTCCGGGCGGGATCGGTCCAGTGCCGCGCGCCGGGCGATCCCGCTCCTCCGGAGCGTTGGGCTGACCTGTGCGAACGGGTCTCCTCTAGCACCCGAACGCGATCTTGAGGTCGTCCGTTCGGGTGATTCTTGTGACGGCGGACACGCGTGGTGCCCGGGTCAACTGGTGATGTCCTTGCGCTGGAAGCGCCAGATCGCCAGGACGGTGAACACCATCGCGTAGGCCAGCGCGGAGAAGGTGCCGTGCGCGACGTCGGTCCAGTCGGCCTCGGCGCCGAGCAGGTCGGCGTAAGCGGTCGAGTAGTGCGTCGGCAGGTAGGAGCGCAGGCTCCCGAGTGCGTTGATCTGGTCCAGGATCTCGGACAGGATCGACACCACGACCGCGCCGCCGACCGCGCCCAGCGGGGCGTCGGTGCTCACGCTGAGCAGCAGCGCGAGACCGGCGATCCAGGTCAGGTGCACGGCCAGGTAAGCGGTGGCCGCGGCCAGGCTCACCAGCCCGGCCGGGAACGGCACCGCCTCGCCGGTGATCGTCACCAGGTTCCCGGTGCCGTACCACAGCACGCCCACGCCCAGCGAGATCGCGGTCAGCAGCACCAGCCCGAAGACCGAGAGCATCCCGGCCACGATGGCCTTCTGCCGGAGCAGCCGGACGCGCGGGACCGGCGCCGCCAGCAGGTACTTCAGGCTCGACCAGGAGGATTCGCTGGCCACCGTGTCGCCGAAGAACAGCGCCACCACCACGACCAGCAGGAAGCCGGTCGAGACGAACAGCGTGAACACGGTGAAGTTCAGCCCGCTCTGGGTGGCCATGTCGGCCAGCGTCCGCCCGCGCCCGCCCGCGTCGCCGATCTCGAACGACAGCAGCAGCAGGACCGGCAGCACCACCAGGAAGCCCAGGGTCAGCCGGGTGCGGCGGCGGCGCAGCTGGCGGGCCAGCTCCACCCGCACCGGCAGCGTCCGCCGCGCCCGGTAGCCCTCGATGCCGCCGTCCGGCTGCGCCGGGTGGCTGCGCCCCGAGAGCACCAGCGCGGTTTCGGTGGTGTCCAGCTTCCCGACCTTCGGGGGCTCGCTGAACTGCGGCTCGTCGGTCACCTGCTCTCCTCTCCGACCAGCTGCAGGAAGGCGTCCTCCAGCCGTCGCCGCGGCCCGACCTGGTGCACCGAGATCCCGGAGTCCACCAGCACGTTGACCGCCACGGCCGCCTTGTGCCCGGACAGGTCGGCGTGCACCAGGTCGCCGTCGACCTCCACCTGACCCAGCCCTTCGATCGTGCGCAGCGCCGCGGCGGCCTGCTGCGGTTCGTCGACCCGGAAGGTCGCCGCGCCGTCGACCGCCACGATGTCGGCCACGCTGCCGGTGGTCACCAGCCGGCCGTTGTGCATCACGACCACGTGGGTGCAGGTCTGCTCGACCTCGGCGAGCAGGTGGCTGGAGACCAGCACCGACCGCCCGGTGGCGGCGTAGCGGCGCAGGATCTCGCGCATCTGGTGGATCTGCGGCGGGTCCAGCCCGTTGGTCGGCTCGTCGAGCACCAGCAGCTCGGGCAGCCCGAGCATCGCCTGGGCGATCGCCAGCCGCTGCTTCATGCCCTGGCTGTAGCCGCGGACGCGGCGGTGCGCGGCGCTGCCCAGCCCGGCGATCTGCAGCACCTCGTCGAACCGGGCCTGCAGCATCGGACGCCCGGTCGCGGCCCAGTAGTACCGCAGGTTGTCCACACCGGACAGGTGCGGCAGGAAGCCCGGGGTCTCCACCAGCGCGCCCACCCGGGACAGCACCGGAGCACCGGGCACCAGCCGGTGGCCGAACAGCCGGATCTGCCCGGAGCTGGGCTGCAGCAGCCCCAGCATCATCCGCAGCGTGGTCGTCTTGCCCGCCCCGTTCGGGCCGAGCAGGCCGACGATCTGGCCGCGCTCGACCCGGATCGACAGGTCCTGCACGGCGGCGGGCTTGTCCGGGTAGGACTTGGTCAGCCCGGCGATCACCAGGGGCGTGTCGGCCAGCATCGGGTCCAGGTCGTCGCTGCTCTTGCGGCGGATCCGCGAGATCACCCACGCGATCAGCGCCAGCCCGGCGAGGATCCCGGTGCCCAGCAGCGGGGCGGTCGGCACGGCGTCGGCGCTGCTGGTCGTCCCGCGCACCGACGGGATCGACACCGTGCCGTCGCCTGCCAGGCCGACCAGGTGCACGGCGGGTTCCTTCGGCAGCGAGTAGGCCTGGTCGGTGGTCGTCACCGCCAGCTCCAGCCGGTGACCGGTCTCCAGCGGGTGCACCACGCCGGGCAGCGCCACGTCGACCTCGACCGGGCTGCCGTCGGGCGGCAGGTCCGTCACGTGCAGCGGGGCGACCGCGTTGCCGATCAAGGTGCGCTTCTGCTCGGCGTCGACGTCGTAGAGCTTGGCGAACAGCACCGCGCTGCCGGTGCTGGGCTGGCCGGGCACCGAGGCCACCGACAACCGGGTCCGCGGTGTGCCGGAGATCAGCAGCTGGCTGTCCAGCGGATCGGTGCGGAACACCGCGGTCTGGCCGGGCAGGTCGCGCGCCAGCGACTGGCCGAGGCTGCCCGCCGCGTCGAGCACCTGCCCGGCGCCGGGCAGCGAGCTCGTCGCCGCCGGGCTGCCGCCGGGCGGGTTGACCACTTCGGCGGGCGATCCGCGCAGCTCCAGGGCGAAGCGCGGAACCCGCTCCTGGCCGCCCACGCCCGGGTAGGCGTCGGCGGTGACGGTGCGGACCGGGATCTCGCCGTTGCGCTGCGGGCGCCCGGCGATGTCGAAGGCGAAGGTGGTGCCGGGGTCGAGCCCCGGTTCGACCCCGCCGAGGTGGTGGGCGAACCAGTCGGCGATCTGCCGGCGCAGTTCGGGCCCGGGTTCGCCGCCGTCGTGACCGCCCGCGAACCAGATCGTCTTGACCGGCGTGCCCGCCGCGCTGATCTGCCGGGCGTTGGCATCGGCCTGGTCCAGCCCGAACAGGGTGTCCCGCTCGCCCTGCACCAGCAGCGTCGGCGCCTTGATCCGCGAGGTGACCGACTTCGGCGAGACCCGGTCGAGCAGGTCCAGCGCGGCCTGCCCGGCGCGCCCGGTCTGCGCCACCTCGCTGTAGGCGGCGCACACCTGCTCGGTGAAGTTCCCGCAGGTCAGCGACTGATCTTGCAGGCTGGTGGAGGTGTTCGGGGCGCCCCCGTCCGGCTGCTCGCCGGGTCGCGGCGCGCTCCCGGCGGCGAACAGCAGCCCGGCCCACGCCTGCTTGAACACGCCGTGGTCGTTGTCCGAGCTGCCCGCCGGGGTGGTGGCGGGACCCGCCTGCCGGGCGGCGTTGTTGGGCAGCAGCGCCTGGCCGAGGTCGTTGTAGGTCATCACCGGGGCGATGACGTCGACCCGCGGGTCCTGCCCGGCCAGCAGCAGGCTCAGCGCGCCTCCGTAGGACGTGCCGGTGACGCCGACCTTCGGGTCGCCGTCGCCGTTGCGGGCCACCTCGGGCTGGCGGGCGAGCCAGTCGAGCAGCTGCTGGGCGTCCTTGACCTCGTAGTCGGGGTCGTTGAGGGCGATCTGGCCGGTGCTGCGGCCGAATCCGCGGGAGGAGTAGGTGAGCACCGTGAAGCCGCGCAGCGCCAGTTCGCGCGCCTGCGCGGCGGTGTCGTCCTTGCTGCCGCCGAAGCCGTGCGCGAGCAGGATCGTCGGCGCCGGGGTCTCCTCCGGCTTGTAGAGGGTGACGTCGAGCTGGATCCGCTGGTCGTCGTCGGGTCCGTCCAGCACGTCGACCATCGCCTCGCGGGGAGGTTCCGGTGCGGTGCGGCGCGGCTGCTCGCCGGACCACAGGAGCGTGGTGAGCACCACCACGGCGATGCAGGACAGCGCGGCCAGCGCGAGGCGCGTGCGGCGGCGACGGGATGCGGACACGTTTTCGACAGTAGGGGAAGACGGAGGCACCGGTTCGTATCCAGACGAGTGCGAAGACAAGAAGCTATGAACCAGAGACCAAACAGCAACCGGACACCTCGTCGTGCCCGCTGCCGGGTCGTCGCCGCATCCCCGCGTGCGACCGGGTGCCGGTGATCATAACGGTGATCGGCAGCGGTGCAATGCCCGCTTCGGCCGCCGTCGGGGTGATGTGAGGGCTCTTCGCATTGCTGCGCGTGGACCCGCGCCGTACGGTCCCGTGCGTGATGTTCGTTGCTCATGCGCACCCCGCCTGGTGTCGAGGTGCGCGGGTAAGTGACAATCTTGGCAAGTGGAGGGGAGTATTCCTTCGCGGCGGTGTCGTCATCACGGAACTTGCCTGGACAAGCCCGGTGCCGTCGACCGGCCTCAGGCCGGTGGAAGAGACCTCCGGTCCCTTGGCGCGTGCCCTGAACCGGAGGTGATTCATGGGTGCCGACGTGACGTTGCTCGCCCAGCAGGCACAACGAGTGGTCGACAAGCTCGACGTCCCGTGGTGGGTCTGGGCCGCCACGCTCGGTGGTCTGGCCCTGCTGCTGCTGCTCGACCTGGTGATCGTGGACCGCAAGCCGCACGAGGTCACCACGGGTGAAGCGGCGAAGTGGGTCGCTTTCTACGTCGCGTGCGCGATCCTGTTCGGCATCGGTGTCTGGATCTT
Source organism: Saccharopolyspora indica (assembly GCF_027853965.1). Taxonomy (GTDB): domain Bacteria; phylum Actinomycetota; class Actinomycetes; order Mycobacteriales; family Pseudonocardiaceae; genus Saccharopolyspora; species Saccharopolyspora indica. Next base: position 238,827 of record NZ_JAQGLB010000011.1, read on the forward strand.
CGGCGATTCGCACTTCGCCATCCAGTACTTCACCGGTTACATCACCGAGTACTCGCTCAGCATCGACAACCTGTTCATCTTCATGGTGATCATGTCGAGCTTCGCGGTGCCGTCCATCCACCAGCACCGCGTGCTGCTGATCGGCATCCTGCTGGCGCTGGTCATGCGCGGCATCTTCATCGCGGTCGGCGCCGCGCTGATCGCGCAGTTCGTCTGGATCTTCTTCATCTTCGGCGCGTTCCTGATCTGGACCGCCATCAGCATGGTGCGCAAGAAGGACGAGGACGAGGAGTACGGCGAGAACGCCGTGGTCCGCTGGGTCCGCAAGGTGTTCCCGGTGACCGACGAGTACCACGGTCACAAGTCGATCGTGAAGATCGACGGCAAGAAGTTCCTGACCCCGATGTTCGTGGTGATCGTCGCGATCGGCAGCGCCGACCTGCTGTTCGCGGTGGACTCGATCCCGGCGATCTTCGGCATCACCCAGGACCCGTTCCTGGTCTTCGCCGCCAACGCCTTCGCCCTGATGGGGCTGCGGCAGCTGTACTTCCTGCTCGGCGGCCTGGTGGACAAGCTGGTCTACCTGTCGGTGGGCCTGGCCGTGATCCTCGGGTTCATCGGCATCAAGCTGATCATCCACGCGTTCCACGAGTACCACCTGGTGCCGGAGTGGCTGGAGATCACCAACTGGATGTCGCTGGGCTTCATCGTGGTGGTCCTGGCCATCACCACCTGGGCCAGCCTGGCCAAGGCGAAGAAGAACGGCAGCGAGTCGGAGTCCGCACCGGAGCAGGCCGAGAAGGCCTGACCCGCCGGAACCGAGGTGCCCGGGGCTCGCGAGAGTCCCGGGCACTTTCGCGTCGTGGAACGGACAGCAGTTCGAAAGCCGCGCTCAGTCCAGAAGCGTGTAGCTGAGTTCCTTGCACACCCGACCCAGCGGCACGTCCAGTCCCGGGTGGCTCAGGGGCAGCAGGACGTCGGGGGAGTCCGGCAGCGCTGTGGCCGCCGGTGGGTCCCAGAGGCACAGCGACGGGTTGCCCGCGTCCATCGAGGAGCGGTACCAGAGGCCGTCGAGTTCCGGGTAGGCCGCGCGGATCCCGCGGGCCCAGGCCTGGGTGCGGAGCTTGGGGCCGGTGGCGATCGCCTGCGAGGCTCCCGCGCGGGTCGGCCACAGCCCGGTCAGGTCCAGCAGCCGCAGCGTCCGACGTGGACGGAACAGCACCAGCTGCGGGCCGCGGGTGCGGCGATCCACTGTGGAAGTCGCTTGGAACACCTCTGCGATGCAGGTCTGCACCGACAGCGAGAAGTAGAGGACGCCGTGCTCGCGGGTGACCGTCGGCCCGCCCTGCGCGTTGGGCAGGTGCGGGTCGAAGCGGGCGTGCGGCAGCGGGCCGGCGTAGCGGAAGCTGTTCCACTGCTGGGGGTGGTTGCCCCCGGTGGTGAACACGCGCACCAGGCGAGTGCCGGCCGGCACCGCGATCACGTCTTCGGTGCGCCGGAGCATCGCCTGCAGCACAGCCGGCGCAGGCGGCTGGGGTAGCCGTGCCATGGACGTCCTGGGGTGGGGTCTCGAAGGGAGGGGGGAGCGCTCAGGCCGGGGTGCCGATGGTGGCGGCGAGCTCGGCCACCCGCTGCGGGTCGCCGCCTGCCAGCAGCCACTCGCGCGGGCTCGCGGGGCGGTCCCCGAGTTCGAGGTCCTCCTGCGGAGTCGTCATGAAGTTGGCCAGCACCAGCGCCGGCTGGTCCGCGGGCATCAGCGCGAGCACGCCGTCCAGCCCGGGGAGCACGTCGGTGTCGGTGAACTGCCACGCGGGCAGCCGCCATCCGCCGCGGTCCTTCCAGCCGATCAGCCGTCGCTCGCTGATCCGGTGCCGGATCCGGCTGGTGTCCACCCCGATGCGCTCGGCGGCCTGGTTGACCGAGAGCGCGGTGTCGCGCAGCACCGCCTGCTCGGCGACGGTGCGGGCGCGGGGGTCGGCTTCGGTCTCGGCGAGCGGCGTCAGGTCCAGCCCCGCCTCGCTCAGGGCGACCCGCTCCGCGTCGCTGAAGTGCGCGGCCGGGTTCCCCTGGGGCGAGGTGAGCTTCTTGGCTGCATCCTCGACCAGTGTCAGGAATTCGTTGGCCGTGACCTTTAAACCGGCACGTGCCAACACGGTCTCCAGCGCGGCTGACATGCCTCCAGGGTAGCGCTGTTCGCCGGAAATGTGTGCGCGAACGTGCGCCTGGTGCGAAAACTCACTTTTCGTAGCATGTGGATTGCGCACTGTGACGAGCGGGCGACTCCGGTCGGGTTGTGCGACCGCGTGGTCGTGGGCCGAATGCCCGACCGGAGTCGCGTTGATTACGGCAGTGCGTCCAAATGCGCCCGAACCGGGTTGGAGAATCCGTTGCCGCTGCTGGCATCCCAGTTGATGGACCACGTCATGACGCCGCTGAGCGCGGGGCTCGGCTGGGCCGGTGTGTACTGCCCGCAGCCCTGGGCCGCGGTCAGGCAGGTCAGCGCGTTGCCGATCACCGAAGGGTCGACGTAGCCGCTGCCCGCCGCCGACGGCGCGGCGGGCAGGCCCAGCGAGACCTGCTCGGGGCGCAGCACTTCCAGCAGGTAGCACGCCTGTGCGGTGATGAAGTCGACCGAGCCCTGGCTGTAGACCCCGCCGTCGCAGCCGTTCATCGAACCCGAGTTGTAGTACTGGGTGTGGACGACGGTGATGACGTCCTTGAGGTTGTTGATGAGCTGCATGTAGGAACCGCCGGGCTGCACGTCGAGCGTCTGCGGGGCCATGGTCAGCAGGAACCCGTCGCCCACCTTCGCGTGCAACTGCTGAACGGCGCTGGTGGTGTTGGGGACGTTGAGGCCGTGCTCCAGGTCGATGTCCAACCCGTCGATGCCGTAGTCGGTGAGAATTTTTCCAACCGAATCGACGAAGTTGGTCACGTTGGCCGGGGAGCTCAGGTCGACGTTGCCCAGTTCGCCGCCGATGGACAGCACGAACGACTTGCCCTCGGCCTTCTTCGCGGCGATGTCCGATTTGAGCTGCTCGTCGGTGTAGCCGCCGAGCGCCTCGGACAGCTTCGGGTCGACGTTGAAGGTGACCGCGCCCGGGCGGGCCGGGTCGGCGTTGGCGAAGGCCAGTGCGATCAGGTCGTAGTTCGGCGAGATGTCGCTGATCTTGAGCGGCTTGGCGGCGTTGACGAAGTTCTGCCAGTAGCCGGTGAGCTGGTGCTTCGGCAGGGCCTGCGGTGCCTCGGCTGCGGTGGCGGCCGGTGCGAGCGCGAGTGCGGTCAGGGCCGCCGCGGCCAGGGTGGCCAGGCGTCTCATCATCGAGACCTCCGGGGGATCGGTGCCGGATGCGTCTTCGCAAAATGGACTAGACCAGCTGTCCGGTCAACGGTTTGGCGAGGTTGCGAAGCGCCGGAGGGTTGACGCGGCCGGACGGGGGTCGTTGACTGGACGTACCGACTGGTCGGTCTCACCATGGGGCTCTGCGGTGACGAGATCCTGACGAGGGGCCGGAGGAGAGGAAGGGTGCAGATGAGCAAGCGCTTCGACGGCAAGGTGGCGATCGTGACCGGCGCCAGCCGGGGCATCGGTCTGGCCATCGCCGAGCGGCTGGTGGCCGAGGGCGCGAAGGTGACCGTGACCGCGCGCAAGCCCGAGCCGCTGGCCGAGGCCGTGGCCGGGCTGGGCGGCGCCGAGCACGCGCTGGGCATCGCAGGGAAGGCCGACGACGCCGAGCACCGGGCCGCGGCGGTGGCCCGGACCGTCGAGGCGTTCGGCCGGGTGGACCTGCTGGTCAACAACACCGGGATCAACCCGGCCTACGGCCCGCTGCTCGACGTGGACCCCGCCGTCGCGCGCAAGTCCCTGGAGGTCAACGTGCTCGCCGCGCTGGCGTGGACCCAGCAGGTCCACCGGGCGTGGATGGCCGAGCACGGTGGTTCGGTGCTCAACGTGTCCTCAGTGGCCGGTGTGCGCCCGGCGCCCGGGATCGGCTTCTACGGCGCCACCAAGGCGATGCTGGCCTACATCACCAAGGACCTCGCGGTGGAGCTCGGCCCGAAGGTCCGGGTCAACGCCATCGCCCCGGCGGTGGTCAAGACGAAGTTCGCCACCGCGCTCTACGAGGGCCGCGAGGACGAGGTCGCCGCGCAGTACCCGTTGCAGCGCCTGGGAGTTCCCTCCGACGTCAGCGGTGCGGCGGCGTTCCTGCTCTCCGACGAGGCGTCCTGGATCACCGGGCAGGTCCTGGTGCTCGACGGCGGCGTGACGCTGAGGGGCGGTGTGTGAGGTGCGGCTCGCCGATTCGGTCGTGGTGATCACCGGTGCGGGCAACGGCATCGGTGCGGCGATGGCCCGCAAGTTCGCCGCGCTCGGCGCGGACGTCGTGCTGGCCGATGTGGACACCGAAGCCGTTCAGCGGGTGGCGGCGGAGGTCGGCGGCCTGGCGGTGCCGGGCGACGCCGCCGGCGAGGACGGCGTGCGCGCGCTGGTCGGTGCCGCGCTCGGCGAGCACGGGCGCATCGATCTGCTCTGCGCCAACGCCGGGATCTCCCGCGGCGGCGGCCCGGAGGCCGACGAGGCGGCGTGGGCCGATTCCTGGGAGGTCAACGTGATGGCGCACGTCCGCGCGGCCCGCGCGGTGCTGCCGCACTGGCTGGAGCGCGGGCGGGGCCACTTCCTGGCCACCGTGTCGGCGGCCGGCCTGCTGACCATGCTGGACGCCGCGCCGTACTCGGTGACCAAGCACGCCGCGCTGGGCTTCGCCGAGTGGCTGGCGATCACCTACGCGGACAGGGGCATCACCGTGCAGGCCCTGTGCCCGCAGGGCGTGCGCACGAACATGCTCGGCAGCAGCGGCGACGCGGGCAAGACGCTGCTCGACGACGGGGCGCTGGAGCCCGAGCAGGTCGCCGACCTGGTCGCCGATTCGCTGGACGGCGGCGAGTTCCTGGTCCTGCCGCACCCGGAGGTCGCCGACTACTACGCGTTGCGCGCCGGTCAGCCGCAGCGGTGGCAGGCGGGCATGCGCAAGCTCCAGCGCAAGCTGGGCTGATCCCGCCGGTCCGCCGCGCGGCGGACCGGCGGCTCGATACGCTGAGCGGGACCGACACGGGAGGTAGACATGGCGCGGGTGGCCAGCGGCCGCACCACTGCCGCGACGGCAGCGGGGGACGAGCCGGTCCCGCAGCGATTGCTCTCGGTGGCGACGCGGCTGTTCGCCGAGCAGGGCTACGAGCTGACCTCGGTGCAGCAGATCGTGGATGCCGCCGGGGTCACCAAGGGGGCGATGTACCACTACTTCGGCTCCAAGGACGACCTGCTCTACGAGATCTACGCGCGAGTTCTGCGCGTCCAGCACGCGCGGATGGAGAGCGCGGCGGCCGCCGACGCCCCGGTGCAGGAGCGGTTGCACGCGGTGGCCGCCGACGTCGTCGCCACCACGGCGGCCAACCTGGACGACACGAAGATCTTCTTCCGCTCCATGCACCTGCTGCACCCGGACAAGCAGGCGGAGGTCCGCGCGGAGCGCCGCCGCTACCACGAGCGGGTGTGCGGGCTGATCGAGGAGGGCCAGCGCGCCGGGGTGTTCCGGGCCGACAAGTCGCCGGACCTGGTGGTGGACTTCTTCTTCGGCGCGGTGCACCACCTGGGCACCTGGTTCCGCCAGGACGGCGAGCTGACCGGGGAGGACGTCGGAACGCAGTTCGCCGACCTGCTGCTGGCCTCGCTGCGGCCCTGATCCCGGTACCGGTCAACGGTTTTCGGGATGACCGCCGCCGCGCGCGGAGGGCCTGGCAGGCCGAGGGGCGCGCCTGCCAGGCCGTGCTCGCCGCCGATCAGAAGTCGAAGATCGCTCCGAGCTCGGACCGCAGGACGCAGTCGTTGGGGAAGGTCTTCGAGTAGTCGATCGGCGTGCCGTTCCACAGGCCGGTGGTCGTCACGGCGACGGGCCGCCAGATCAGCGGGCACGTCGCGTTCGGGGACTGCGTGGGAACGTCGGCGATGTTGCCGGCCGCCTGAACGAGGATCGCGCAGGCATCGGACGCGGCCGGGTGCGAGCCGCCGGCCGGCTCGCAGGTGAGCGTGGCCGTCTCGGGTGCGGTCTGGCCGTGCAGGTCCTGGACGGTGAGGTTGAGCCGGGTCTCCGCACCTTCGGCGTTGGCGCTGGTGGGTACCAGGACCGCGCCGAGGAGCAGGGCGGCGACCGCGAACGAGCGGCCGATGAACTGGATCGCAGTCATCAGTACGTCTCCTCCTTGTGGGGTGAAAGCGGATCCTCGATTCGGGGTGTGCGCGAGGACCCGCATATCTAGACCCCCGAGAGAGGGGCGCAGTTGTGCGGAATTCCGCCAATCACTGGAACGGCTGGCGACCGAACTGGTGAGTTGATCATCACAGCGCGGTCGCGTTAATTTTTCCGTGCTGTGTAACGAATTCGACGATGCGGGACTTTTGCGTGAACCAGCGGTGTCCACAATGGATCTGACGGACCGCGCCCGATCGCTGGACGGCGTTGGCGTTGGTGCGCGCGGAAGAAGGCCGGGTTGCCGGTGGCCTGAAGAGGTCACGGCGCGGTCGGGTCGTGCCGCAGCGCCATATGGTGGCCCGGATCTTGTCGAACGGCGCTCGGTGGCGGGTTCGCCGGTATGGCGAACTCAGTGCTCGCGCATCGACATCTCGTGCTCAACCCGAATTCGGGTTCCAACGGAAGTGAGGTCCGATGACACAGGCTCGTCATGCGGCTCTGGTGGGCGTGCTCGCGGTCGGAATCGCCGGGATGCCGCACGCGATCGCGTCGGCGGCGGACAACCGGCCGCCGGTCGCGGCGGAAACCTGCGAGCACCCGGCCGAGGTGCTGGATCTGGAGAACTGGTACGTCGGGCTGCCGGTCGGCGATGACGAGGAGCCGACGAACGTCGAGCAGCCGGAACTCGCCACCTATTCGATCGATCCGTGGTTCACCGCGCGCCCGGACTGCTCGGCCGTGCGGTTCCGGGCCGCGGTCGACGGCGTCACCACCAGCGGGTCGGACTACCCGCGCTCGGAGCTGCGGGAGATGACGGATTCCGGGAGCACCAAGGCGGACTGGTCGTCGACCTCGGGCACCCACACGATGGTGATCGACCAGGCCATCACGGCGCTGCCCGAGGACAAGCCGCACGTCGTCGCCGGGCAGATCCACGACGACAGCGACGACGTCTCGGTGTTCCGGCTGGAGGGCAGCAAGCTCTACATCACCGACGGCGACGACAAGCACGTGCTGGTCACCGACGACTACGTGCTGGGCACCAGGTTCCAGGCGAAGTTCGTGGTCGCCGACGGCGAGATCGAGGCCTACTACAACGGGGAGCTGCGGGCCACGATCCCGAAGCGCTTCTCCGGCGGCTACTTCAAGGCGGGGGCGTACACGCAGGCGAACTGCGAGAAGTCGTCGCCGTGCAGCGACGACAACTACGGCGAGGTGGAGATCTACGGGCTGAGCGTCACGCACGAGGGGTGAGCCGGGGGGACGGTGGCCGGGAGGGGGCTTCCCTCCCGGTCATTCGGCGTGCGCGGGATCCGCGTGTCCGCTAGCTGCCGCACCGGTTCTCCGGCGGCGTTGATTCGGCGATCGTTGGTCGTGGCCCCGTTTTCGGGCCTGCGCCGGCGATCGCCGGCGTCGCGGACTTCAGGGAAGAGCGGCATGAACACGACGGGACTGGTCCGGGTGACCATCGCGGCGCCGGGTCGTCGGATCGACCTCGCGCTGCCCGAGCGTTCTCCGGTCGCCGAGATCCTGCCGGGGCTGGTCCGGCAGGCCGGTGAGCACCTCGCCGACCGAGGGGTGCGCACCGGCGGGTGGGTGCTCCGCCGCGCCGACGGTTCGGTGCTGGAACCGGCTCGCACGCCGGCCTCGCACCGGGTGGCAGACGGCGAGGTCCTGCACCTGATGCCCGCCACGACCGAGTGGCCGGAGCTGGAGTACGACGACCTGGTGGAGGCGATCGCGGCCGGCTCGGCCCGCACCCGCGGCACCTGGGGGCCGCGGCACACGCGGTGCGCCGGGCTCGCGGCCGGAGCGGTGGCCCTCGGGTCGGGTCTGGTCGCCGTGCTGCGCGCCGGTCCGCCGTGGCCGCCCGCCGCGTTGTGGGCGCTCGGCCTCGCGGCACTGGCGCTGGTGGCCGGTGTGGCACTGGCTCGGGCCCTCGGCGACGCCGGGGCGGGAGCGGTGCTCGGTGCGTCGGCCCTGCCGTGCGCCTTCATCGGTGGCGGGCTGCTTTTCGCCGGTGACCGGCCGTGGTTCGCGCTCGGCGCGCCGCACCTGCTGGCCGCCGGCGCGGCGCTGCTGCTCGCGGCGGTGGTCGGATTGCTCGGCGTGGTCGACCGGGCGGCGCTGTTCGTCGCGGCCGCGACCGTCGGCCTGCTCACCGCTCTCGGAGCTTGGCTGAGCACCGCGGATTCGATCGAGGGCCACGGGGCGGCGGCCATCGTCGCGGGCGCGGGACTGGCCTTCTCGCCGTTGCTGGCCCCGCTGGCCATTCGACTGGCCAGGGTTCCGATGCCGGTGCTGCCCCGGGACACCGCCGATCTGCTGCGCGACGACCCGCAGCCACCGCGGTCGGCGGTCTACGCGGCGGTCGTGCGCGCGGACGCGCTGCTCACCGGGATGATCGCCGGGCTGGCGGCGGTGATCGCGGCGTGCCAGGCGCTGCTGGTCCGCAGCGGTGATGGCGCGGCGCTGATCCTGGTCGCGGTGCTGACCGCCGGGCTCCTGCTCCGAGCCCGGCTCCACCCGGTCGCAGCCCAGCGGATCGCGGTGCTGATCGCGGGAGCGACCGGGGCGGTGCTGCTGGCCGTGGGTCCGCTGATGGCGGATCGTTCGAACCTGCTGCTGATCGCGGGGCCGGTCGTGGTGGTGCTGGGCGCGATGGCGGTGCTGGCCGGCCTGCGGTTGAGCACCCGCGATCCCAGTCCGTACCTGGGGCGCATCGCCGAACTGCTGGAAGTGGTCGTCGTGCTGGCGGTCCTCCCGGTGGTCTGCGCGGTGCTCGGCCTGTACGGCTACCTGCGCGGGCTGGGCGGCTGACATGGCGTCCAACCGCGAGCAGCTGCAAGCCCACCAGTTCCTGGTCCAGCGCGCGGTTTCCGCGCTCGTGACCCGCGAGACCGATCCGGAGCAGCCGCCGTTCCGCCGTCCCGGCGCCGCCGCGTTCGCCGGTCTCGGGCTGGCGGTGATCGCGCTCGTCGTGGCCGGTGTCTTCGGGCTGATCTTCCCGGGCGGGAATCTGGCCTGGCAGGACGGCAAGTCGGTCATCGTGGAGAAGGAGACCGGTACCCGGTACGTCTACCTCCACGGCAAGCTGCACCCGGTCGCGAACTACTCCTCGGCGCTGCTGGCCCTCGGCGAGCACGCCGAAACCCGGAGCGTGTCGGGCAATTCGCTGGCGGGCGCGCCGAGGGGGCCGCGGATCGGCATCCCGGACGCGCCGGACGCGCTCGCCGACCCGGACCGGCTCCTCGACGGCGGCTGGACGCTGTGCTCCAAGCCGGGCACGGACCTCACCGGTGCGACCGTGCACCGCTCCGCGCTGCTGGTCGGAGGGCAGCCCACCGGTGGTGCCGCCGGCGCGGGGGCGTTGCTGGTCCAGGTGCCCGGTGCGGACGAGCAGTTCTTGATCGCGGGCGGCTACCGGCACCGGATCAGCCGGGCCGACGCGGTCGTCGTCGGGCTGGCGCTGGGGGCGGGGCCCGCGCTGGAGGTCGGCCCCGCGATCGTCGATCTGATTCCCGCTGGCGAGCCGATCGGCCCGATCCCGGTGCCGGACGCGGGCCAGCCGTCCACCGCGGTGCCGAGCCGGCCGGACCTGCGGGTCGGGCAGCTCCTGGTGATGACCACCTCGGGCGGTGCGGTGCAGCGCTTCCTCGCCGAGCCCGACCGGTTGCGGCCGATCACCGGCCTGGCGTTCGACATCCAGCTGGCCCACCAGCCGACCACCGCCGCCTATCCCGGCGGCGAGCCGGTGGGCATCCCGCTGAGCCCGCTCGCGGTGGCCGAGGCGCAACAACGACCGGCCGCGCCCGCCGAGGCCGGTGCCCCGCCGAGCACCCGGCCCTCGTTCGCCACCAGCGCCGCGGGAATCGTGTGCCTGACCTTCGATCCCGGCTCGTTCGCACCGCGGTTGACGGTGGATCCGGTGCTGCCGCCGGGGAATTCGGCGATCGCCACACCGCGCCGGACCGGCGGCGGCGTCGCGCTCGCCGACGAGGTGCTGGTGCCGCCCGGTGGCGGAGCCGTGATCGAGGTGATGCCCAGCGCGCAGGCCCCGGCCGGGGCCCTCGCGGTGGTGACCGATCTCGGCAAGGCCTACCCGCTGGCGGACCCGGACCTGCTCGGCGCTCTCGGCTACGCCGGGACCCGGCCGGTCCGGCTGCCCGCCGGGCTGGTGGCCCGGATCCCGCACGGCCCCGGTCTGGATCGCGAGGCCGCGATGCAGCAGTGGTAGCGATGGCCCTGGCGGAACGGCGATGCGGACGTGAAGATGGGCAGCACCATGGCGATTTCTGAGGACATGTCCGGCGATCTGGTCCCGTGGGGCACCGGTCCGGCCGCCACCGTGCTGGCCGGTGAGCGGAAGGGCGCCGGTGAGGCGTTCGCGCTCAAGGTCTACCCGGGCGGCGTCGACCGGCGCACGAGGGCGCAGCTGACCGCCGAGCTCGGCGCCCTGGCCGCCCTCCGCGGGCGCGTCCCGGTGCTGGTGGCCGACGCGGCCGAGGACCTGCCCGACGGCCGGTTCGCCTTGCGCATGGAGCTGTGCTCGGAGTCGCTGGCCGAGCTGGTCGCCTCGTCCGGGCCGATGTCGGTGCCGGACGCGCTCGACCTCGGCGAGTCGCTCGCCACCGCGCTCGCCGCCGCGCACGGTGCCGGGGTCGTGCACGGCGGGGTCACGCCGGGCAACGTGCTGTTCCGGCCGTCCGGCGAAGCAGTGCTGTCCGACTTCGGCCTCGCGCTGCGCCGCGCGTTCCCGCCGGACCCGGAGCGGGCCGTCGACTTCCTGCCGCCGGAGACGGTCCGGGACGGTTCGGCGGACGAGCGTTCGGATCTCTACGGCCTCGGCGCGGTCCTCCGCTTCGCGCTGTCCGGAACCGCGCCGCACCCCGGACGGTCGGGGGAGCGGTCCGAGGAGCGGCTGCTGCGGGTGCTCGACGGCACTCCGGTGCCCGCGCTGGAGCGCACCGACCTCCCGCCCGGCCTCGTCCAGCTGCTCTCGGCTCTGCTGGCCAAGGACCCGCACGCCCGGCCGCTCGATGCGGCGGCGGTCGCCGTCCGCCTCGGTGAGCTGTCCGGTCTTGCCGCGGTGGCGCAGGACGCCGCGTTCGACGACTTCGGCGACCCCGGGGACGACCCGCCGACCGTGCCCCTCCCGGCGATCGTGCCCGCGTCCGCCCCGGCGCCGGGACCGCCACCGCTGGGCACCCCGATCCTGGAGTTCGGCCCGGCGGACGAGCCGAAACGCGCGTTCCGCACCGGGCGGGTCCTCGCGGGGCTGGGCGTGCTGTCGGTGCTCGCGGCCGCCGCGGTGCTGCTGGTGCGGAACCCGGAAGAGGTGGCCGTGCCGCAGGTGACCGCCGCTCCCGCGCTGCCGAGCACGGCGGGCGTCCCGGCGATTCCGCCCGTGGAGCTGGAACTGCTCGACGCCGTCGATCGCGGCAACTACGTGGAGCTGTCCTGGCGCAGCAGCGAACCGGTCGGCGGCGAGCCGCTGGACTTCGTGATCGTGGTGGCTGCCGAGGGCGAGCCGACCCGGCACGAGTACGTCCAGCGCGTCACGACCTACCGGCTGGCGGTGGACCCGGTGCGCAAGTACTGCTTCCGGATCCAGGGCGGCAACAGCCGCGGTGCTTACGAGAGCGAGTACAAGTCCATCCGCAGAGCCGTCTGCGCCGACTAGCGGGGCGGCCGGAGCGTTCTCGGGTCGAGCGCGGCCCGGAGCCGGGCGCGGAAGCCGCGGCGCGCGAGGCCCGCGCGGACGTTGCGCACCGCGGCCCACGCGGCGTCGCCGCTGCCCGGATCCCCGGCCGCGCCCGACCACAGCACCAGGTCCACCGTTCCGCCGAGGCGGTGTATTCCGTCCACTGTGGTCTGATCGGTGATCCGGCCCGCGGCGGCGGCCAGGTCTCGCACGGTCATTCCGGCCGACACCGCGACGCCGTGCGCCCGCAGCCGGTCGCGCACCTCTTCCCACGCGCCGATCACCGCACCGGCTCCGCTGCGGCGCCGCCTCCGCCGCGCGCGGATCGCCGTGGCCACCGGGACACCGCCGGGCAGCAGCAGGATCAAGCCCACCGGAACGCCCAGCGACCACAGCCGGAAGCCCGCGCCGTCCGCGCCGGAGCCGTCGTCCCGCTCGCCCGCTGGGACCGGCGGGTCCCGGAGGTCCTGCGATGCGGGCAGCCCGTCGCGCGCCCGCTCGGTCGCGGACCCGACCCCGCCCCGGGTCCTGCTGCCCGATGCGGTCGCGGTTCCCGTGGGGTCGAGCGGTACCCAGCCGACGCCCTCGACCGCGACCTCGGGCCAGGCGACGGCGTCGCCGTTGCGGACCACCCGTGATCCGTCCGCAGTGGACGCCGCCGGGTCGGCGTAGCCGACGACCAGGCGCGCCGGGATGCCCCTGATCCGCGCCAGCGCCACGTACGCCGCCGCGAACTGCTCGCTCGTGCCGCGCTTGGTCTGCAGGAGGAACCGGGTGAGCTGCGGCCACGAGTGCCCGGTCGGCAGGTTCTCCCCGGCCGCGAGCCGGTACTCCTGCCGGAAGTGGCGTTCCAGCTGGAGCGCGGCGTCGAAGGTCGGCCGCAGCCCCTGCACCGCCCGCTCCGCGAGCCCGGAGACGCCCTCCGGGACCGTGCCGACCCCGGCGAGGCCACCCGGTGCGTCCGGGTCGAGCTCGGCCCCGCGCAGCGCATCTGCGCTGATCTCCGGTTCCCACCAGGTCAGCGTGTACGCGCTCGCCGGGGCGGGGCCGGTGGCCAGGAGCGTGCCCTGATCCTCCTCGACGAGCGGGTCGGCGCCGCGGACGCCCGCGGGCCAGGTCTGGCTCGGCAGCCAGGGGCCGTTGATGCGGACCGGTTCGACGTCGGCGCTGCGCGGGCTGGTGGGCACGGTGACCGCGGGGCTCGGCCGCAGCTCGGTGCCGAGCCTGCGGTAGCGGCCACCGGGCGACCAGTTGGTGCCGTCGAACTCCGTCAGCACCACGACCGGCCACCGGCCGGCGTCCGCGCCGCGGACCCGGAACACCACGTCGTCCGGGTGCGTCATCCGGTGCACGAGTTCGTCGAGCGGGCTGGTGACGCGAACGTCGGACACCGGGGCCGACCAGTCGTCCTTGAGCGCGTAGCGGGGTGCTGGCGAGGGCACCAGCGCTCCCGCGACCACGGCGCACACCAGGGCGACCGCGGCCGACCCGGCCGATGGCAGCAGCGTGGCCGCGAGCCGGTTCGCGTCCTGATCATCGCGCACGGTCTCGCCGCGCACCGCAACGAGCAGCGCGCCCGCAGCCGCGGCGTAGGCCAGCGCGGCGAACACGGCCGCCCATCCCGAAGCCGCCGAGTACAGCTGCGCGAGCACCACCACGGCGAGGCTCGGCAGCAGTGCCGCGATCGGTGAGCGGAACCATTCGAGCAACGCCGTGCCGAGAGCGCTCGCCGCCACCACGAGCAGCGGCACGAACAGCGACAGCTGCGCGTCCGGCCGCGCGGGCCAGGTCGACTGGAGCGCGAGCTGCCACGAATCGGTCACCCCGAACGCCAGCGCGCGCAGCGTCTCCACCGTCGGCAGACCCGCGACCGTGGTGGACCACAGCATGCTCTCGACCACCACGAGGAGACCGACGCCGGCGAGCAGCAGCGGCAGCCACGTCGTCAGCCCGGCTCGGCGCGAGGCCAGCGCGGCCACCGCGACGAGCACCGCGGTGAGCACGCCGACCGAGAACACCAGCACGGACACGCCGAACACCGGCGCGAACATCAGCCCGGCCACCGCTGCCGCCAGCACCACGAACACCGAGCTCACCCGGCCACCTCGTTCCACAACCGGACGGCGTGCGCCGCATCGGCGGCGCCGAGCACCCGCACCCCGGCCACCGCGGTCGCGCGCGGCCCCGGATCGCCCACGGCGAACACGAAGATCGCGGAGAACCGGTGCCGGAGCAGGGAGAGCTCCGCCAGGTCGACCGCGGGCGATGTGATGAGCACCAGGCAGCCGCCAGTCCCGCGGCGGGCGGCCAGGGCGTCGGGCACCACCGCGGCGCCCGGAGCACCGGATTGCGCGAGTTCGGCGAGGGCGTCGAGCAGGGCGCGGGCCGCGTGCGCGCCGCCGGAGGTGGGCACGTCCAGCCCGGAGGACGCGACGAGCCTGCTGTGCCTGCCGGCGACGGCTGCGGCGGTGAGCAGCGACGCGCCGAGGTCCACCGCCTCCTCGAACGCGGCGGCGGGCAGCGCTCCCGGCCGCGTGTCCAGCAGCGCGGTGAACCGCGGCTGCTCGGGATCGGCGAGGGCGCGGACCATGAGCCGCCCGCTCCTGGCCGTCGCCTTCCAGTGCACGTGCCGGATCTCGTCACCGGGCACGTACTCGCGCACGTCCCGCAGGTCCAGCGAACCGCGCAGCGCGTCGTCGGTGCTCGCGCCTTCGTGGTGGTGCCGGGAGTGGCCGGCGGCGAAAGCCCGCGCCGGGTGCCGCTTCGGGTGCACCCGCAGCGTCGAGGTCGCCCCGGTGGCCAGCCGGTTGCGGGCGAGGCCGAAGAGGTCCTCCCGGTGCAGGACGAGCGGGCCGACGTCGAACTTGCCGCGCCTGCCGGTGGGCAGCTCGTAGTGGTAGGTCGCCTCGGTGCCGGGGCGCAGCGGCCGGATCCGCACGGTCTGCGGCAGATCGGCGAGACCGTCGGTCGCCAGCAGCGCGGGTTGGCGGGCGGAACCGGGGTTGCGGACGCGCAGGCGGGCGACGGCGATGCTGCCCCGCTCCACCCGGTCCGGGTAGACCGTGCGGCGAACCCCGACCCGCATCCCGCGCGCGGTGAGCACGACCGCGGCGAGCACCGTGCCCAGCAGCACCGCACCGAGCCCGCGCAGCACCGGGTAGCCGCCCCACTGGCCGCCCACCAGCAGCAGCACCGCCAGCACGAGCACGGCGGCGCCGCGCCGGGTCAGCTGCATCCTCACCCGCTCACCGGCCGGCCGCGTTGGTGGCCGGTGCCGGGGTGGCCGCGAGGACTTCGGCGATGACCTCCCCGGTGCTGCGCTGGTTCAGCTCGGCATCGGCGGTGAGGACGATCCGGTGCGCGAGCACCGGCACCGCGACGTCCTTGATGTCGTCCGGCGTGACGAACCCGCGGCCGTCCATGGCGGCCAGGGCTTGTGCGGTGCGGACCAGCGCGATGCTGCCGCGCGGGCTCGCGCCGAAGCGCGCGGCGGCGTGCTCGCGCGTCGCCGCGGCGATCCGGACCGCGTACTCGACCACTGCCGGGTCCACATGAGACCTCCGCACCTGCTCGATCGCCTGGCGCAGATCGCCGATGTCGACCACCGCGGGCAGCTCGTCGGGATTCACCCCGGCGCACTCGCTCATCACCACCAGCACCTCGGCGGCGAGATCCGGGTAGCCGACCGACAACCGCATCAGGAACCGGTCCAGCTGCGCCTCGGGGAGCCGGTAGGTGCCCTCCATCTCGATCGGGTTCTGCGTCGCCACCACGAGGAACGGCCTCGGCACCTCGTGCGCGACCGCGTCGACGGTGACCCGGCGCTCCGACATCACCTCGAGCAGCGCCGACTGCGTCTTCGGCGTGCCGCGGTTGATCTCGTCGGCCACCACCAGGTTCGCGAACACCCCACCGGGGTGGAAGCCGAACTCCTCGTCCTTCTGGTGGAAGACGTTGACGCCGGTGATGTCGCCGGGCAGCAGGTCGGGCGTGAACTGGATGCGGCTCCACCGCCCGCCGATGCTGCGCGCCAGGCAGCGCGCGAGCGTGGTCTTGCCGACTCCCGGCACGTCCTCGACCAGCAGGTGCCCCTCGGCGAGCAGCGCGGCCACCGCGAGCCGCACCAGCTCGGGCTTGCCGCGGACGACGTGCTGGACGTTGCCGACGATCAGCGCCGCGATCTCGCCGGTGCGCGCGTGGCTCACCCTGACTCCCATGTGTAGCGGGCGGATTCGTACCGCTCCCCGTTCGGCCCCTCCACCACGATCCAGACCTGCGCGCCGACCTTCCCGAAGTGGAACGCCTGGAAGCTGTAGGCCCCGTCGTCGTCGGTGGTGTAGGTGCCGCCGTCGTTGTCGTAGTTCGCCGTGGACTCCGGCCTGATGCGGTACTTCGTGCTGGGCTCGAAGCCGGTCAGCTTCACCCGCATCTTGCCGCACTCCGGTGCCTTGCAGGTGTCGTTGTAGGACTCCGTCTCGCCCCTGGTCACCGTGACCACCGGCCTGCGGGGCATGGTCACCCGGGTGGTGGCGGGCGTGCCGCGGCCCGCGCGGTTCTCCGCCACGACGGTGACGGTGTAGGTGGCACCGGAAGCGAGTCCATTGAGGACTGCCGAGTTGCCCGCGGTGCTGGAGCCGCCGCCGGGTCCGGTGGGCGAGGACCACGACACGTGGTAGGTGGTCACCGCGGCACCGTTGGGCGGCGCCGCGCCCCACGTGACGCGCGCGGTGCTGCCCTGCGGGGTCGCGGCCAGGCCCGGTGGCATGCCGGGCGGGCTCGCCGGAACGGGATTGCGCTGCGGGTTCCGCTCGGGCGTGGACGTGCGCTCCTCGGCCAGCACGCTGGTGTCGTTCCCCGGCGGCTCGGGCTCCCGCGTGATCACCGGGGGCGGCGGGGACAGGTGCCTGCCGGGTTCCCCGTCGGCGGGGTCCTGGCCGACGACCGGCACGCGGTCGACAGTCCCGTCGCCGTCGACGACGAGCACCTGCTGGCCGTCGGCTCCGTCGACGTACACGCGCTCGTCCTCGCCCCGGAACAGCCGGGGTTCGACCGTCCCGGCCGGGATCGGCGTCTCCGCGTGCTGCCTGCCGTCGCCGCTGTAGGTCAGCAGGGCGCCGCGCGCTTCGTCGAGCAGCACCACGGAACCGTCGCTGGCCGTCGGAGCGGCGTACTCGCCGTCGGGGAGCGCCTTCGTCACCGGCGGCTCGGCCGGCCTGCCGTCCAGCCCGGCGGCGTCCAGCAGGTGCAGCCGCCGGCCACCCGGGTCCAGGACCGCCACCCGCCCGGCCGCGTCGGCGGGCGCGACCCGCGCTTCGCCCGGCACGTCGAGCCCGATGCCGACCGGATCGCCCAGCCCTTCCGGGGACAGGCGGCGCAGCACGTCGCTGGTGGTGTCGACGAACGCGGCCACACCGCCGACGGTGGTCAGAGCCCCGGTGTGCCCCGACGGCGCGGCCGCGGGGCAGGAGATCCGGTCGGCGTCCTTCGGCAGCAGGCACAGCACCCCGGTGCTGACGCGGTGCAGCCACAGCGTTCCGTCCGGCGTGGCAACGGGTTCGCCGAGCACGTCGCCCGCGGCGATGGTCTTGGCCCGCTCGCCGAGCCGCACGACCTTGCCCGCCTCCCGGTACACCAGGTACGGGCCGCCCGCGGCCTCGACCGCGACCGGACGCTCGCCGGTCGGCGGGGTGATGGTGCTCTCGACCCGCAGGCTCGACTTGCCGAACTCGACGATGCGCGAGTCGCCGACCACGTAGCCGCTCGTCGGGCCCTGCACGACCTGGCTGCCCGGCTCGATGCCCGCCACCCCGGCCTGCGCGTCGACGGTCTTGGCGATGCCGTCGACGTGGAAGACCTGCCCGGTGGCCGGCTGGGCCACCCAGTGCCCGTCCTGCAGGAAGTCCAGCCCCGTCGTGGGGCGGGTTCCCGCGGACACGGCGGCGACCACTCCCGCAGCGCAAGCGATGACGACCAGCACCAGCGGGACACGCCGCCGCCACCCGGTTCCGACCATGCGCCGAGAATAGGGGACCAGGTACACGCGCGGTCCACGCTTTCGTCAACCGGCCGGGAAGTTCGCTGGAACGCCTCCTGCGCTGGTCCTTTCGCGCACGGCGCGCGAAAGGTCCGGCACCAGCAGCGGTTCCTCCGGCGCGGACCTCACTCGCTCGCCGGGAAGGCGAGCTCGAAGATCGCGCCGCCCTCGGCCGCGTTGTAGACCCGCAGCACGCCGCCGTGGGACAACGCCACCCAGCGCACGATGGACAGGCCCAGCCCGCTCGACCCGCCGGTGCTGGCGAAGCGGTCGAACTTCTCCTCGGCCACGGCGGGATCGATGCCCGGACCGTGGTCGGCCACGATGATCCGGCCGCCGGCGACGGTGATGTGCACGATCGCCTCCGCGCCCGGCTGGCGACCGTACCGCAGCGCGTTGTCCAGCAGATTTCCCACCGCGCGCTGGACCAGCGCCGGGTCGGCGACCACCGTGGTGGGCGCTTTCGTCAACGTCACCTGAGCGCCGCCGGTCGGGGTCTCCTCGACCACCGAGGCGACCAGTTCGTCCAGCGAAACCGGCTGGACCGCGAGCGCTTGCACGCCCGCCGCGAGGCGTGCGCGCATGAGCAGGTCGTTGATGATGTCGCCCATCCGCGCGGAGAGCTGCACGGTGCGCGGCAGCAGATCCGCGGTCTTGTCCGGGTGGCGCAGTGCGGTCTCGGCGAGCGAGCGCAGCCCCGCCACCGGACTGCGCAGGTCGTGCGCGGTTTCGGCGAGCAGCGTCTCGTGCTGCTCCATCGCCGCCGTCGCCGGCCGGATCGCCCGCCCGGCCAGCACGTAGCCCGCCCCCGCCACCGCCGCGATCAGCAGCGCGCACCCGCCGACGACGAGGAGCACGAACTCGGTGCGGGCCTCCTGCTCGGGCTCGGCGTCGCTGACCGCGACGACCGCGGCGATCCACCGGCCGTTGTCGTCGCGGAAGGGCTCCGCGCCGAAGCGGAGGCTCCTGCCGTCGGTGCTGCGCGTGTAGCCCGCCAGCCACGCCTTGCGCTTGATCGCTTCATCGGCGAGCTGCTGGTAGGTCTCGGCCGCGACCGGCACGCAGGACCGCTTGCTGAGGTAGGGCTCGAACCGCACGCCGCTGGCCGGCATCACCGCGAACTGCGGGCACTGCGTGTCGAGCGGGTCCTGCGCGACGTAGGCGGTGATGAGCACGTCGCCGTGCTGGAGCAGGCGCAGCACCGGAACCGCGACCAGCCGCAGCTCGGCGTCCATCCGGTCGTCGCGCTGATCCCGGTCCGCGACGAGCAGGAGCGTCGCCAGCAGGAGCAGCCCGGCGGCGTTGAGCGCCGTGAACAGCGCGGTGAGCAACCTGCGGAGTCTGCGCAGCCGGTCGGCCGCCGGGCGGTTCACCTCGCCAGCCGGTAGCCGACACCGCGCACGGCGTGGATGAGCTCCGGCTCGCCGAGCTTGCGCCGCAGCCGCTTGACCGCGACGTCGACCACGTTCGACAGCGGATCGGTGCTGGCGTCCCAGCAGTGCTCGATGAGCTTCGCCCTGGACATCGCCTGCTCCGGTTCGGCCAGCAGCATTTCGAGCACCGCGAACTCCTTGTCGCTCAAGGTGAGGAGCGCTCCGCCGCGGTGCACCTGCTTCCGCGCGCAGTCCATCTCCAGGTCGGCGTACCGCAGCACCGCGGGCCGGCCCGCCCCGGCGCGCCTGCACAGCACGAGCACCCGCGCGGTCATCTCGGCCATGGCGAACGGTTTGACGAGGTAGTCGTCGCCGCCGTGCTCGAAGCCCGCGACCCGGTCGGTGAGCGTGTCGCGGGCGGTGAGGAACAGGACGGGCACCGACCAGCCCGCCTTCCTGCGCAGGTGCACGAAGTCGACGGAGTCCTCGTCGCCCAGCATCCGGTCGAACACCGCGCATTCGAACGAGCCCGCCGACAGCGCCCGCTCGGCCGCGGCGAGCGAGGACACGCCCGTCACGGCGAGATCGTTGGCGGTGAGCTCCACGGTCACCGACAGGCGCATGTTCTCGTCGTCCTCGACGACCAGCACCCGGGGCTGCGCGCTGTTGTTCGCCGCTGTCATCGAATCCTCATGTCCGCACCGCGAGAGTGGGCACCGGACGACCGCTGCCGATGATGTTCAGGAGGTGTGCGCACGATGCTCTTCCATGTGCTGGGGCCGCTGGCGGTGCGTGGCCGGAACGGGGGCGTGATGCGCCTCGGCACCAGCAAACCCGCCGTGGTGCTGGCCACTCTGCTGCTGCAGCCTAACGCGTGGGTCGGCGTGGATCAGCTGATCGCGCGGACTTGGCCGGAAGCGGCCGTCCCGCCTTCCGCGGTGGCCAACGTCAAGACCTACGTGTGGCGGCTGCGCGGGATGCTGCCCACCGCCCGGATCGAGACCGGGCCGGGTTCCTACCGGCTCCGCGTCGCTGCGGGTGAGCTCGACACCGACCGCGCCGCTGACCTCGCCGCGGAGGCGGAGCGGTTTCTGGCGCGCGGCGACGCCACCGCGGCGGCCACGACCGCGGCGCGAGCGCTCGACTTGTGGCGGGGCCGCCCGTTCGACGGGCTGCACCTCCCCGGCGACTGGGCCGCCGAGCTCGACGAGCTGCACCGGGACCTGCGGCAGACCCTGGCCGAGGCGCGACTCGCGCTCGGCGACGCGCGGCGCGCGGTCGGCTCGCTGCGCGAGCTCACCGCTGAGGACCCGTTCCGCGAGGAGTCGTGGGCCGCGCTGATCGGCGCGCTGCACGTGCTCGGCAGGCGCGCGGAAGCGCTCGCCAACTACCGCGAGATCCGGAAGATCCTCGCCGACGAGCTCGGAGTGCCTCCGGGGCCCGCGCTGACCGAGGTGGGCGATCGGGTGCTCGGTCCCCGTGGCGCCCCGGACCTGTTCCGCGCTCGGGCGGCGTTGGCGGTAGTGGCCACGTAGCGCGGCCCGGAGGGCTACTGTCGGACCTCGTGCGCGTGCTGGTCACCGAGGACGACGAGAACATGCGCGTCAGCGTCGAGATCTCGATGCGCGGCGCGGGTTTCGCCGTCGACGTCGCCGCGGATCTGCCCGAGGCCGACGAGGCGCTGAGCGTCAACTCCTACGACTGCGCGGTGTTCGACCGGATCCTGCCCGCAGGCGACGCGCTGCGGTACGTGGAGCGGCTGCGCCGGTCCGGCTGGTCGGTTCCGGTGCTGTTCCTGACCGGTCAGAGCGGTGTCGGGGACCGGGTGGCGGGCTTGGCGTGGGGGGACGACTACCTGGTCAAGCCGTTCGCGATGGCGGAGCTGGTCGTGCGGGTGCGCAGCCTCTGCCGGCGCGGGGGTCCCGCGCCCACCCCGGTGCTGCGCTGGCAGGACGTCGAACTCGACACCGGCAGGCACGAGGCCCGGCGCGGCGGCGTGCCGTTGACCTTGACCGGCAAGGAGTTCCGGATTCTCGAACGGCTGCTGGCCGCGGACGGCGAACCGGTGCCCCGGGCGGAGCTGATCGCCGCGGCGTGGGACGAGCTGGTGGAGCCGACGTCGAACGTGCTCGACGTGGCCGTGCGGCAGCTGCGCGGCAAGCTCGGCCCGCCACCGGTGCTGCACACCCTGCGCGGATTCGGCCACCAGCTGCGCCCACCGTCCTGATGCTTCGGCGCGCTGGAGGAGTTGCGCGATTTCAATGGAAATCAGACGTCGAATTTCCATTGAAATCGCGCGGAATCCTGACGCACCTTCGGCGTGTCGGGTGCCCGGCACGCCGAAGGCGCGCGCAACTTCCCTTGAAGTCGAAGACCTGATTCCCATTGAAATCGCGGACCACTGCGGGCTGAGCGGCCACCGCGCGCTCAGCGACCGGTGGTCCACTTCGGTTTCGGGCGCTCGCCGCGGATCTCGGCCGGTGCCCGGTCGACCTGCCACATCTCCTCGTCGAGCTGCACCGCGTCGTCGGCCACCGGCTCCCGGCGCGCGGGCCGGGACAGCGGGGCGAACGCGGCTCGGTCGGTGCGGTCGGCCCTGCCCCGCAGGGACGCCGGAAGACCCGGCGTCGACGTGGGTTTGGCGCCCCGGCCGGTGGCCGTCGGCTTCGCCGCACCAGGACCCGGACGTCCGGTCGAGCCGCCCGCGCCGATACCGCCCATCATCGGCGACATCGGCGGAACCGCACCGATACCGCCCCGGGGTGCGCCGTGCGACGGCGTGGCCTGACCGGGGGATGCGGGCGGCTTCTGGCTGGTGGCCGCCGCTTCGGTCGAGACCGGGGCCGCCGCCTGGGGGATGGATCGCAGTCCGCCGCCGAGCCGGACGCCGGGAACACCGCCGCCGGTCCGGCCTCCGAGCAGGCCGACCGGTGGGACGAGCGGCGCGACGGACTGACCCGTCGGCGCGACCGCTGGTGGCGGCAGCGAAGGAAGTGCGGTCTGCGGCGGCGTCGAGGTCCCCATGCCCTGCAGCGTCGGGTCGCCCGCCAGATCCGGCGGGAGCTCTCCGGCGCTGGCGCTGGCGCCCGGACCCGAGGCCGACGCGGCCGAAGCCGCACTCGGGCCGGTGCCACCGCCAGCCGACGCCGACGCCGATTGCCCGCCGGCAGGCGGACTTCCGGTGGCCCCGCCCGTTCCGGAAGCTCCGCCGCCGGAGGAACCTCCCGGCCCGCTCCACGGGCGCCCCGGTGCGCCGGCCAGCGTCCCGGTCGCCCGCTGGAAGTCCGCGGCCAGTGCGTTGAGCAGCGCGCCGCCCGCCTTCTGGAGTTCGAGGAGAAGTTGGACCAGTTGGACCGCGGTCGCGGCTTGGAGCTGGGCCTTCAACTCCTTGAAGGCTGCGTCGGTTTCGGTGATCTTCCCCGCGAGGCCGGTGAGATCGGCGACGACGCCGTCGATCTTCTGCGTCCACGAGTCGATGTCGGCGCAGCTCTGGCGCCCACGCGCCTGGCAGGACCGGCCGGCTTGGTCCTGCCAGGCTTCCTCCAGGGGTCTGAGGTTCTGCTGCAGGGAGGTGGCGGACTTCGTCAGCTCCGCCTTCGCCGCCCGCCACATCTCGGCCGAGCTGGTGGCGAGCCGCGCCAGCGGCGCGGTTCTCTCCATCAGCGCCAGCTGGGTCTCGAACGGAACGCTCGTGTAGTTCGCCATGTCAGCTCTCTCCCAGGAACATCGGGATCTCCTGCTGGGCCTGCGAGACCGCATCGGCCCCGGCCCCGTCTCCGCGGAGGTAGTCCGTCGCGGAGCTCTGGACGATGTCGGTGTAGGCGGTGAAACCGCTCTGCACGTCGGTGACGAACTTCGCCAGTTCCTCCGCCGCAGCGCGTTCGGCCGCGGCGAACTCGTCGCCTTCGGGCATCCCGCCGCTGGCGGAAGCACCGCTGGCGCCGGTCACCGGACCGGGCGGGATCGGGTTGAACTTCTGCATCACATCGGTCGCGCCGTGGACGCTCATTCTCATCCTCCGTTCGGGTGGAGCGGTCATTCGCCGGGTGCCAGCCAGGCCAGTTGCAGGAGTTGCGGGGACTCGCGCCGGTTGATCAGCAGGCCTCGCCCGGCGGGCAGCTTCTCGGGCTTGCGGCCGCCGAGCAGCGGGCCCTCGTCCTTGTCGCCGGAGAGCATCAGACCGGGCGAGCCGACATCGCGCAGCCGCGCCACGAACGGCTCGAACAGCGCGCGGCCGGCACCGCCGGTCCGCCGCGTCAGCACCACGTGCAGCCCGATGTCGCGCCCCTGCGCCAGGTACTCCAGCAGCGGCAGGAAGGGGTTCTCCATCGACGTGGCGACCAGGTCGTAGTCGTCGACGAGGACGTAGAGCTCGGGGCCGGACCACCAGCTGCGGTCGCGGAGCTGTTCTGGCGTGATGTCGGGCCCCGGCAGCCGCTCGGCCATGGCCCTGGCGGACTCGGCGATCAGCCGCGTCGTGGTGGTGCGGTCGGTTCCGTAGCCGAGGAGGTGCTCCGAGCCGACCTCGCCGAGCAGACCCCGGCGGTGGTCGACCAGGATCACCCGCGCCTCGCTCGGCGAGTGGCTCTGCGCGATCCGGCGCGCGAGCACCCGCAGGAACGAGGTCTTGCCCGAATCGGCATCGCCGAGCAGCAGGAAGTGGGCGTCGGTGGTGAAGTCGAGCGCAACGGGCGCGAGGTCCTGTTCGGCGATGCCGATGGTGATGCGGTGCGCGCCCGCTTCGTCGCGCGCGGGCAGGGCTTCGTGGGGCAGCCGGGCGGGCAGCAACCGCACGCTCGGCGCCGGTTCTCCCCGCCACGCCTCGCCGATCGCGCTCACCGCCGCTGATGTCCCGGCCGGGAGGTCGTCGGTGCTGCTCCGGCCGTCGATGCGCGGCAGCGCCATCAGCAGCTGGTGCCCCGTCGTCGTGATCCCGCGGCCCGGGGCGTTCTCCGGCACTTGCAGCGCGCTCACCCGGTCCACCGCGGTGTCGACCGGATCGCCGAGGCGGAGCTCGATCCGGCTGCCGAACAGGTCCCGGACGTTCGGGCGGAGGTCGAACCCCCGCGCGCACGAGACGATCAGGTGGACGCCGTAGGAGAGCCCTCGCGCGGCGATGGCGCCGACCGCGTCCTCCAGGTCCTCGAACTCCTTGCGCAGCGTCAGCCACCCGTCCACGACCAGGAACACGTCACCGTGCTGGTCGTCGGTGATCGTGCCGTCGGCGCGCTGCGCCCGGTAGGCGGTCATGCCGTCGATGTCGTGCTCGGCGAAGCGGCGCTCCCGCTCGGCCAGCACCGCGGCGACCTCGGCCACGGTTCGACGCACCGCGCCGGGGTTGTGCCGTCCGGCGACGCCGCCGACGTGCGGCAGGTCGCGGATCGAGCCGAGCGCGCCGCCGCCGAAGTCGAGGCAGTAGAACTGGACTTCCCGCGGGGTGTGGGTGAGCGCGAGGCTGGTGACGACCGTGCGCAGCGCGGTGCTCTTGCCGGTGCGCGGCGCGCCCATCACGAGCAGGTGCCCGGCCGCCGCGGACAGGTCGAGCACCAGGGGATCGCGGCGCTGGTCCAGCGGCCGGTCGACCACCCCGGCCACCGCGCACAGCGACCCCGCCGGGTCCGCGACGGTGCGCCCGCGGGCCGGGTCGACGGCGAGGAGCTGGTCCAGCGCGGGCGATTCCGCCAGCGGCGGCAGCCACACCTGGTGCGCCGGGGTGCCCCGGCCGGCGAGCCGGTCCACCAGGACGTCCAGCAGGGTCTCACCGACCGCGTCGTCGGGGTCCTCGTCGGCTTCGGCCGGTTCGGGATCGTCCTGGTTCTGCGGCGCGACGTAGGCGGTCGAGTACTCCTGCAGGCCGATCGGCTCCGCCGCGCTGATGCGGCCCGGCCGCACGTCGTCACCCTGGTGCACCCCGGAGACGTAGGCCGACCGGAACCGGACCATCGGCTCGTCGCCGTACCGCATGAACCCGTGGCCCGGCGCCCGGGGCAGGGTGAACGCGTCGCTGGCGCCGAGCACCGCCCGGCTGTCCATGTCGGAGAAGGTGCGCAGCGCGATCCGGTAGGAGAGGTTCGCGTCCAGGCCGCGCAGCCTGCCCTCCTCGAGGCGCTGGCTGGCCAGCAGCAGGTGCACGCCGAGCGAACGCCCCACCCGTCCCATCTGCACGAACATGTCGATGAAGTCGGGACGGGCGGACAGCAGCTCGCTGAACTCGTCGCAGATCACCAGCAGGGTCGGCACCTCGGCCAGCGGCGCCCCGGAGGCCCGGGCCTTGTCGTAGTCGCGCAGCGAGGCGAAGTTGCCCGCCGCGCGCAGCAGTTCCTGCCTGCGGACCAGCTCGCCGTTGAGCGCGTCGGTCATCCTGTCCACCAGCGGCAGCTCATCGGCCAGGTTGGTGATCACCGCGCTGGTGTGCGGCAGCCGGTCCAGCCGGGTGAAGGTCGCACCGCCCTTGAAGTCGATCAGCGCGAAGTTGAGCGCGTTCGGCGGGTGCGTGATGGCCAGCGAGAGCACCAGCGTGCGCAGCAGCTCGCTCTTGCCGGAACCGGTCGCGCCGATGAGCAGGCCGTGCGGGCCCATGCCGTCCTGAGCGGATTCCTTGAGGTCGAGCTCGACCGGGGTGCCGTCGGGCCGGATGCCGAACGGGATCCGCAGCCGGTCCCGGCTGGGCCGTTGCACCCAGGTGTCCTCGGGGTCGAACGTGAACGGGTCGCCGATGTCGAGCAGTTCGGCGAGGCCGAGATCGGTGTTGAGCTGCTCACCGCCGGAACCACCGGCCGTGAGCCGCAGCGGCGCCAGCTGCCGGGCCAGCGATTCCGCCGCGACCACGGGCAGTTCGTCGGCCCGGCCCAGCTCCGTCGCGCCGTCGGCGGTCTCGCTGGAGAGCGTGCCATCGGCTTCGACGGTCAGCACGAGAGTGGTTCGCTCCACCGTCCGCGGCGGCACGGTGGTCAGGTCGATCACGGTGACGCCTTCGACCCCGCTGCCGGTCATCAGGTGGTCGGCACCGGCGAAGGAGCCGCCGTCGAGCACCACCACCAGGTGCGGGCCGGACACCGCGGACGCCGCCTGCGGGTCGAACCTCGGCCGGTCCGCCAGCACGTCGTCCAGCATCGCCTCGCACGTGGTGATCGCCGGGGCGACCAGCCGCAGCGGTCCGAGCGCATCGTTCTTCTCCGGGTGCAGCGCGTGCGGAAGCCACTTCAGCCACTCCCACTCCGCGAGCCGGTCGGCGCCGGTGCACGCCGCGATCCGCAGGTCGTCCGGTGAGTGCAGGGTCGCCAGCTGGGCGAGCACGGCCCGCACCAGGCCCACCGAGCGCGCGCGGTCGCCGTCCACGTGAATCCGGCTGAACCCGTCGACGGCCAGCGCCAGCGGCAGGTCGTCGATCGCGGAGAAGGTGGTGATGAACCGGCGCAAGGCCAAGGCGGACAACGGTTCCAGCTGCTCCAGCGGTTTGGTGTCCGGCGGGACCAGCGCCGTGGCGAGGCTCTGCCTGCCCAGTCCGATCCGGACCGCGCCGAAGTCCGCGTCCGACCGGCGGCGCTCCCACAGCCGGTAGCTCGCGGCCACCGACCACAGCGCGTTCGGATCGGGATGCAGGTACCACAGCGCGGTCCGCTGGCGGCGCGCCGTCCGCGCCACCCGCAGCCGGTGCTGGGCCAGACCGCGCAGGTAGTGCCGCCGGGCGATGGCCATCTCGCGCCTGCTCGGCCCGCCGCCGTTGACGAACGCCAGGACGACCATGCCGAGCATGGCCACCCCGAACAGGCCGAAGGTCACGTAGCGCAGCGGACCGGCGCCGCCGGAACCGCTGAAGACCAGCACCATCCCGGCCATCATGGCGATCATCGGCAGCATCATCAGCGCCTGCGTCCACTGCCTGCCCGAGGCCACCGGGATCTCGGGCGGCGCCTCCAGCACGAGCTCCCCGGACGGCATCTCCGGAGCGGGCCTGCGCAACGGCCTGCGCACCACGACAGTCGCCACCGTCCTGACCTCCTTCTGCCGATTCGCGGACACCGATCATGGCGGCGCGGCAACGGGTTCGGACGGTGCTGGCAGGAAGGTGTCGGCCACCCCGCCGCAGGAGTCGCCCGCCTTAGCTTCGGGAGGCGCGCACCGCTGGAAGGTGCGTGCACGCCAAGCGGAGAGGAGCAAGGCATGCCCACCGGCGACCAGCTTCACGGCGTGACCGAGACCCTGCAGCGAGCAGCGCAGATGGCCGGCACCGTGTCGGACGACATCCAGGCCCACCGCGCTGCGCTGCGGCCGATCGTGGACGCGCTCAAGGGGCAGTGGGAGGGGACGGCGCGACCGGCGTTCGACAACGCCCACGCGCAGTGGGAGGCCGGGATCGTCCGGCTCGTCGCGGCGCTGACCAACCTCGGCGAGAACACCCGGTTCTCCTCCAACGCCTACGACCAGGCCGACCAGACCAGCGCATCCGGGCTGAACTCGGTGCAGAGCGCCGCCCCGTTCGGCGGGGCGCTCCAGGCCTGATCCGCATCACCTGAAAGGAGATTCTTCGATGCTCATCAAGGGAAACTTCGGCCAGCTCGACGACCTCGCGGCCCAGATCATGAACACCGTCGGCAAGGTCCAGCAGGAGATGGACACCTGGCAGACCACCTCCGGCGCCACCTCCAGCGACTGGCTCGACGGCGCGGGCGGCCAGTTCACCGAGGTCAGCCAGGCCTGGAACCAGGTCTCCACGGCACAGCAGCAGATGCTGGAAGCCCTGCGCGGCGGAGTGGTCAAGGC
Organism: Saccharopolyspora indica; assembly: GCF_027853965.1. Classification (GTDB taxonomy): domain Bacteria; phylum Actinomycetota; class Actinomycetes; order Mycobacteriales; family Pseudonocardiaceae; genus Saccharopolyspora; species Saccharopolyspora indica. The sequence continues at coordinate 266,949 of NZ_JAQGLB010000011.1, forward strand.
CAACGGCGAACTCCAGCAAGCACTCGCCTCGGCCACGGCCCGGGTCGGCAGCGTGACCATCTGAGCCCGCACCAGAACGGCCCCTGCGCATCGGTCTTCGCGCAGGGGCCGTCTTGATGTGCGGTTCGGACAGGTCATGAACCCGCGTGTTCTCGCATCACGTCGCGCACCGCGGTCGCCCGATCCACAATTCCGGACCAACGACGATCTGCCAGGAACTCCTCGTCCGAAGCGTCCCCCAGATCGTCGAGGAGCTCATCCAGTGCGGCGCCCAGGCGCCGAAGAGGTTCGACTTCGTCCGGGTGCAGGACTGACCCGATCGCGTTCTCGGGCGCTGGCAGCACGAGGGTGTCGTCGTAGAGAAGATTCACGTTGAGCGTGAAGTCCTCGTAGTACCCGGGATGTGGGTAGTCCTTTTCAATCCAGATCCTCTGCTGGTGCTCGACGTCGGCGAGGGATTCGATCGCGTCGAGGACCTGGGCGCGCATCTCGGGAAACTCGATGTGTGTCATGGTGCGTTCCATCCCCACCATTGCTTCCACTCGCTGAGCGGAATATGGGCTTGTTCGGCATTTTCCTTGATCGAGCCGCTGATCGGCCTGCCGTCTCGGCCGATCACTTGGCCGTTGTGGCGGACGACCACGTGATCAACCCGTTGGCTGGGAGAGGGACTGTTCGGGTCTCCCTTGTCGATCCGAATGCCGTTGCCTTGGTTGTGCGGGTCGCTCCAGCGATGGCCGATTCCCTTCCTGTTGTCCGAACCGCGGCCCCATTCGCCGGGGATCTTGTCCCGCACGCCGTCCTGTTCCCAAGGACGTGGCTCTCTGGAGCCTCGCAATCCTCGGTTCGTCCTGGGGTCAACGGCCGCGTCCGGCGTGTCGGTGACCGGGTCGTAGCGAGGGGTGAAGACCGTGCGGGGCGGTTGTGGCACCCCTTGCCCGCGGGCGGCGATCCGTTCGGCCATCTGGCGGAGGAACAGGTTGATGGAGGCGGCGATCTCGGCGACCATCTGGCGCCTGCCGTCGGTGTCGCCGAAGAGGCCGAAAAGGCCGTTCATGTTGGTGTAGGTCTGATCGTTGGCCGCGATGAGCTTGCGGATCTCGGTCTTGGTGTGGCCGACGTCGTAGCCGTACTCCTGGGCCAACCAGCCGAGGTGGGTCATCTCCGCGCCGTTGTCCCAGACCAGGTTTCGCAGTGCGGTGATCTTGTCGCGGAACCGTTGCCCGTTGCCGTCGCGCCAGCCGTTGAGCAGGTGGGGGTCCGGAGGTTTCGCGCCCGCCCTCTCGAACGTCGAGCCCGCTCTCCCCCAGGCGCGGGCGAGGTCTTGCATGATGAGTTCGTCGGTCGCCGGCCACTCGGTGAGCGGTCTGACGTCGTTCCACAGGGCCGAGTCCGGTTCGGGAATCGCCATGCCCGGTCCTAGTTCAGCTCGAGGAACGGGATCGCGCTGTTGCCGTCGCCGCGGCGGTAGATCTCGACGCTGTCGTGGCCGGCTGCCACGAGTTCGCCGTACTGGCCCTGCCGTCGGTCGGCGTCCGGGCGCAGCCGCTGTGCGCGCGGTGCGTAGCCGGGGCGGAACGCCTGGTTGAGGGTGTCCGGTGGGCCGAAGTGGCTTTCCCCGTTCTTGATCGCCGAGGTCGCTGCGAGCCATGCCGCGTCGACCTCGGAGCGCTCCTCGGACAGGGCGTCGAGTGCCGGTCGGACGAGACTCTCGTCGAAGTGGATATCCGGTGACGGTGCACTCATGATCGTGGTCTCCCTTCGGGCAACGCGTGTTGCAGGTCAGCTGCGATCTGGGCGCGCACCTGGTCGATCGCCTCCCGCACGGTGGCCGTGATCTCGGTGGCGAGGCGGGTGGAATCGGAAACCCGGTAGATGCGCGGATCCAGCCGCAGGTCGAGCAGCTGGCCGCGGCCGCCGACGGTCGCGGTGATCAGGCCGGCCTCGGAATCAGCGGTGGCTGCCGCAGTTCGGACCTGATCGCGCAGGCTCAGCAGTCTCCGGCGCCACGCCCGAACGTCCAGCCCGGCACCGATGACGGGCAACGAGTCCTCCACTGCTCACCTCGATCCCAGGCGTCGGTCGAGCTCGTGGAGCGCAGGCCCGAAGAGCAGGTCGGCCTCGTCGGGGTTGGTTCCCGGAGGCAGCCGACCGGCTATGACTTCGAAAGCCGCGCGGGCGGCGGACTTCTCAGCGGCGCGCACGGCGGTCAGGATGTTCGCCGCCAGCGTCGCGGCATCCCGGCTGCGGTGGTGGCGCGGGTCCAGGTACAGCTCGCGCAGGTCGCCGAACGCGCCGACAGTGGCCTCGACCAGGCCGTCGGGTGATTCCGCAGTTGCCGCGATGTCGGCGACTTCTCGCTGCACGCGGTCGCTCGATTTGCTCGCTGTCATGCCCTACAGGGTGAAAGACGTTCAGCTGCAACGGTGTTGAGTTGTCCGCTAACGGTCACGGTGAGGCGCCGCGGCCTCAGCGCTGGGTCGGGCGTTCGGATGTCGGTGGTGGGAACAGGAACATCTGCTCCGGGGGTTCTTCCCGGGCCGGGACGGCCGGTGGGATCACTGTCCTCGTCGGACGCCACCGGCGGCGGTGTCCCCGCGCGGCGAGCCACGTCAGCGTCGAGACGGCCACGAGTGCGACGGCCACCGCTCCGAAGGCGAGCACGGCGGCGTTGCCCGCCTGCCGCCACCACCGGTGCTCCTGCTCGGCGGCGAGATCCGGCTGCGGTGTCGGGACGGCGGGCATGGCTTCCGGTGTGCCGGACAGGCCTTCGGTGACCGCGCGGTACGGGTCGACGACACCGGCGCCGTACTCGTGGCTGTCGCGGCCGCCTCGGGCGAGATCGGCCGTGGCCATCAGGCGCTGAGCCACCTGCGGGGCGGTCAGGTCCGGCCAGGCGGCGCGCACGAGCGCGGCCGCGCCGGACACGAACGGTGCCGCGAAGCTCGTGCCGTCCCAGTAGTCGTGCCCGCCGACCCGACCGGCCGCGAGCACGCTCTTGCCGGGCGCCACCAGATCGACGTACGGGCCGATCTGCGAGGCGCCGGTGCGGGCACCGGTGTTGTCGATCGAACCGACGCCGAGCACTCCGGGGTGCTCGGCGGGGTAGGAGGGGATGCTCGACGTTTCCTGCTGCCGGTTGCCCACTGCGGCCACGATCAGCGCATCCCGCTGCTGGGCGTAGGCGATCGCGTCGCGGATGGCGGGGAAGTCACGGTTCCCGGACAACGACAGGTTGATCACCTTCGCGCCCTGGTCCGCGGCATAGCGGATGCCCGCGGCGACCGTGTTCGGATCGATCGGGGTGGGCTCGCCGCTGTCGCTCTGCGGCCGGTCGGTCACCCGCACCGGCAGGATCCGGGCGCCGGGCGCGATCCCGCGGAAGCCGACCCCGTCGACCGGACCGCCGGCGATGATCGAGGCGACGGAGGTGCCGTGCGACACGCAGTCGTAGTTGCCGGGAAGGCTGCCGGTGAGGAAGAAGTCCCTCCCCGGCAGCACCTTTCCCGGAGCGTTCAGCTGCGGGTGATCGGCGTCCACACCGGAATCCACCACCGCGACGAGCACGCCCGCGCCGGTGCTGTGCGGCCAGACCCGTTCCGGAGCCAGGACCTGCTGCGCCCACGGACGCTCGGCGACCACCGGTCGGGCGGGGTCGGAACTGCTGCACGCACCGGCGGGCGGAGCGGCCGAAGCGCCGGGCGCGGCGAAGGCGAGCGCGACGACCGCGAGGACCGTGGCCGCGAGAGCATCGAGCCGCTTCATGGTGCGGTCCTGCTCCCCGCGGACTGACTTCCGGCTTCCCCGACGACCACCGGCTCCGGGAACGAAACCGTGCGGGCAACGGCCCTGAGCAGATCGACGTGATGCTCCCAGTCGTCGGTGTCCTCGGTGGACAGAGCCAGCGTGGCGATCCGCTTCCGGTCCGGGAAGGCGAGGAGGACCTGTGCGAGGCGCGCATGATTCGTCGAGCCGAGCGAGGTGTTCTCGACGATGAGCAGACCGGGACCGGCCGGGAACTCGTCCAAGGTGATCTCGCGCGGCTCGTCCAGTGCTGCCAGCTCGTCCGCGATCTCGTCGAACGGCCGATCCTGCGGCAGCGCCGCATCCTTGACCAGGACGCCGAACCGAGCAGCTGTCGGCCGGGAGGAATCGGCCTCGGAACGCGCGATGATGATGCCCACGTACACCGCGCCCTCCCGCACGAGGTTCGCCAACGTCCGCTCCTCCGCGGACACGATGTCCCAGCACTGCGCCGGAGTGAGGTCCGGTCGTGCCCGCAGCAGTGACTCGCAGGCTCGCGCCACCCGCTGCCGGGGCTCTTCGGCGAGCGGGATCCGGTAGGTCTGCTCTGGCACGCTGAACCGCAGTGCAGCGCGGTCGTTCGGCTCGGTGCGCACTGCTCTCACCGTCGCCGGAGCATTTCATCGAGCGAGGAGCGCGCTTCGGAGCTGGTGCCGTGCTTGAGCATGATCTCGCCTGCCTCGTTCTTGGTCTCGGTGACCGCGGGGTCGTCGACGAAGAAGTCGACCACGGTCGGTACCTGCGCTGTCAGGTTCACTCCGCCGCTCATCCAGTCCTTGGCGGTCGGGGTGCCCAGGGCGGCTTCCGTTATCTCGGTGTAGGTCCGGCCCATGTTCGCCGAGTCGCCGAAGGCCTCGACGAGCTTTCCGATCCCCTTCGCTCCGGGGAGCAGTCCCATGGCGTCGTTGCCGAGGGTGATCCAGGCGTTGGGGTCCTCCCACTTGCCGTTGGCGACCATGTCGACGCCGTGCAGGCCCATCGCCGCCGCCCCGGTGATGACCGAGATCGGGAGTGCGATCGGTGCGGCGGGAGGAAAGAGGGCCACGACCGACGCGACGGCGGAGATGACGCCCAGAACGTCGCCCGCCGTTTCCGCGTTATCGCTGCCAGGCTCTTTCGCGGCTGCGGGCGCGGGTGCGGGAACCGCGCCGCCTAGCGCGGCGGCCTTCGCCGCGATCATCGCGCCCAGCTGACCGGCGAGATCTGCAGCCAGCTTCGCCTGTGCTCCAGGGCCACCCGGCATCAGGGCGAGCTGGCGGTAGAGGGGCAGATGCTGTGCGATGCTCTGCGTGATGATCGTCTTGGCGTCGAGGAGTTCCTGCGCGTACCTGTCCGCCGAGCCGGCCAGTCCCGTCGCTCCCAGGCTGATCTTCTGCAGCGCCTGCGCGCCGCTGGTCAGCTTGGAACCGAAAGCGGACCCTGCCAGGTCCTGCCAGGACGCCGCCACCGCCTGGCAAGACGCTTCGACCTGCCCGGCGGCCTGTGTCGCGGCCTCGCCCGCAGTGCGCCAGGCACGCCCGAGCTCGCCGACGAGGGCCTCGTCATCCGGCGGCCAAGGATTCGAGATCGCCTTCACCGCGGCATAAAGCTCGTTGGCCGGTTCGGGAAGCCCCATGAGGCGCTACCTCCCCAGTCCAGCGGCCGCGTTGGCATCCGCCGCCTGGTAGTGGGCCGTGGAACTCCGGCCGGCCTCGACGGCCTGCCCGATCCCGCGCGAGACGTTGGCAGCTGCGTCGGTCAACTGCTGCGCAGCGGGCCGGTAGCCGGTCAGGAACGCTTGCCCCATCGGACCGAGCCCCAGTCCCGCGGCCGCCCCCTCGACGGCCGAACGGGCGCCCGACCAGGCGCCGTCGAAGCCGGTGCCTGCCGCCGCCAGGCCGTCCACCGCCGCTGTCGTGGCCTCGACGTCCATGTCGACGAAGCTCATCGGTCTTCTCCCCTCGCCCGGGACAGGCGATCGAGCTCGTGCAGCGCGGGATCGAAGTCCAGGTCGGTGCCGGCTCGGGTGGCGCCGCGGGGGAGCAGGGCGGCGGAAGCCTCGAACGCTCTGCACTGGGCGGCCTCGCGGGCGTCGCGGTAGACGTGGAGGACTTCCGCGGCCAGCGCCGAGGAATCCGGCTGCCGGAAGATCCGCGGGTCCAGCCGCAGGTCGACCAGTTCGCCGCGGGCGTCGACGGTCGCGGCGATCAGTCCGTCATCGGACTCCGACGTCTCGCTGATCCCGGCGATCTCGCGCTGCACCGCGCGGACCTGCTCGGCCATGCGCTCGTAGTCGACCACCATCGCCGCATCTGCCCTCGCCACTCGGGCCTCCTCGTGCCTGCACCACTCCGTCGGACGAAGTTTTGCCGCACCTGCCCGGGTTCCGGGCCGACGTGACCGTTTCCGGCCACACCCGCGCCGCGTGTCATCGAATCCTCATGCAGCGGGTGATGGCATGTGCTGCGTGGGCCGGAAGGGGCCACGACGACGGGAGGCACATCGTGGGCAGTCGCACGCATCCGCCAGCTGCTCCGGCGGCGGGCCGGATGCGGCCGGGACCGGTCGGCCCAGTGGCCGGGAACCAGCCGAGGCGGAAGCGGTGGAAGCCCGGCACCGGGCAGCTCCTGTGCTGGCAGTTCGCGCTCTTGATCGTGGCGCTGTCGTTGCGGCAGCCCTGGCCGGTGGTGGCGGCCGCGGTGGCCGTGGCCGCCGGGCTGGTGACCGCGTCCGCCGTGCGGCTCCGCGGCCGCTGGCTGTACGAGCTGATCCTGCTGGGCTGCCGGTTCCTGCTGCGCACCCGGCGGCACGATCTCCCGGAGCGCAGCGGTACCGCGTACGCGCTGCTCGGTGCGCTGCTGCCGGGTTCGACCACCCGGACGGTGGAGACCGGGCAGGGACCGGTCATGGCGATCAGCCACGACCAAGGGCTCACCGCCATCATCCGGCCGCGGACGCTCACCCCGGCGCAGCTCTCGTCCTTTCCCTCGCCCGCGGAGCTGCTGTCCGGCGACGTCCAGGAGTTCGGCGTCCAGATCGTGTTCCACGCCGGTGCGCAGCCGGGCACTCCGATCCGGCTGTGGCTCGCCGTGCACGCCCCGCGCACGGTCGGCACGGCCACCGACGAGGAACTGGCCCTGGCGCTGCGCAACAGGCTGCGCCGGATCCGCCGGGCGCTGCAGCGGGCGGGCGTGGTCGCCGATCCGCTGCCGGAGGACCTGGCGCTGGCCGAGCTCACCGGGCTCGCCCACGTCACCGGCGGCCGCACGGCGATCCGCGAGGACTGGCGCGCCTGGCGCACCGGACCGGTTTCGCAGGCGTGCTTCGCCATCGAACCCGCGGCCGATCTCCGGGTGCTGATCAACACGCTGCTCGGACGTCCCAGCGGCCTCGCGGTCACCGTGACCCTCTCCGCGCCGCCCGGGGCCGCCACCGGTCTGCTCCTCCGGCTCGCGGCGGCCACCGGGCCGGCGCTCGAAGCCGCCGCCGACCGGCTCACCAACGTGCTTTCCCGCAACGGTTTCCACCTCACGCGACTGGACGGAACTCACTCCTCCGGGGTGGCCGCGTCGCTTCCGATCGGAGGTTTCCCGCGATGACAACCGCTTTCCCGACCGACCGCCGCCCCCGCCCGGCTCGCGGCATCGACCCGCTGCTGGCCGCGGCGAGGTCCGAGGTGCTGCTGATGAGCACGCAGACCGTGATGGCCCCGAGCCCGCTCGGCGTGCTTCGCCGGGTGAACTTCGAGAACCTGCGCCGGGGCGTGCGCTACCGCGTCCTGGTGCCCGATCCCGTCCGAACCGCACCGGTGCTGGCCCTGCACCTGGCCAAGCTGGCCCGCGCCGGAGCCGACGTCCGGACGGTGCCCGAGGTCTCCGCCAACGCCCTGTTCGTCGATCGGGCGACGGCGGTGTTCCCGGCCGGGCACGCCGATTCCGGCCCGGCGGCCGATCTCGCGATGATCCGCCTCCCCGACGTGGTCGCCACCTCGATCGAGCTCTTCGAGCTGAGGTGGTCGGCGGCAGTGCCGCTGCTCCCGTCCGACCTGCCGGACACGGCCGAGCTGGAGTTCAGGGAACGGCGGCTGCTGTCGCTGCTCTCGCTGGGCTACACGGACGCGGCCGCGGCGGACGAACTGGACATCTCGGTGCGCACGGTCCGGCGCATGGTCTCGGGCATCATGAACCGGCTGGGCGCCCGGAGCCGGTTCATGGCCGGTGCCAAGGCAGCGGAACGCGGCTGGCTGCTGGGCGAGGCGGCCTGACGTCCCGCCGGCTCAGGCCAGCTTCGCGACCACGGCCTCCGCGACGGCCTTGGCGCTGCCCGGGTTCTGGCCGGTGATCAGGGTGCCGTCCTCGACGACGTGGGTTTCGAACGGCATGGCGGCGGTGGAGTAGTGCGCGCCGCGCTCGACCAGCTCGTCCTGCAGGCTGTAGGGCACGACCTGGTCGCGCCCGGCCAGTTCCTCCTCCGGCCAGGAGAACCCGGTGACGTTGCGGCCGCTGACCAGGTGTTCGCCGTTGCCGAGCTTGGCGCTGAGCAGCCCGCACGCTCCGTGGCAGACCGAGGAGACGACCTTGCCGGACTCGTGGAACTCGCGGAGCAGCCCGGCCAGCCGCTCGCTGCGCGGGAAGTCGAACATCACCCCGTGCCCGCCGGTGAGGTAGATGGCGTCGTGGTCGGCGGCGTCCACCTCGGCCACGGAGGCGGTGTCGCGCAGCAGGTCCATGAAATCGCGGTCGGCGTAGCGCCGGTCGGTGCCGAGTTCGGCGAGCACGTCGTGGCTCAGGCTCTCCGGGTCGAGCGGGACGTACCCGCCGTCGATGCCTGCGATGGTGCAGCTGTGGCCTGCGCGTTCGGCGACGTCGTAGAAGTGGGTCAGCTCGCCGAGCCACAGGCCGGTGCGGAACCCGGCCTGCTCGTACTCGCCGACGTTGGTCACGACGATCAGGATTCGCTTGGTCATGATCGGCTCTCCTCGCGGTCGTCCCGGCACACCACTGTCCCGTGCCGCGAGACTCCGCGCAGCGATGTGAACGATCGTCATCTCTTGCTGTGGCTTCAGTGCCGAGCGAAATCAATCCGAAGGCGATTCGGGTCCGCCAGGACCAGTTCGCCGTGGAGGGTTGCGCCGCGCGTCCGCGCGTGGTCGGGAAGGTTCGCTACCGCTTGCCCGCCACGTTCCACCGTTGTGCCGACCCCAGCCCAACCGCACCTCAGGGGACCGTGATGCAACCCAGCCACAAGAAACCCCCGAAACGCAAGATCGCTCCCGAACGCAACCACCACTGAAAATCGCGGAGAGGCGGGACAGGAACTTCATCGGGTTCCCGCCGCTGGAAACGGTCGTCACGATCATGCTCGCGGTGGGCCTCGCCGAGCGCACCGGGCTGCTCACCGCGCTGATCCGGGTCGCCTTCGGCGGGGCGCCGCGCTGGGTGCTGCCCTACGCGGTCGGGCTGGTGGGCATCGCGGCCAGCGTGATGGCGGACTCCTCGATGATCATCGTCCCGCCGCTGGCCGCGCTGGTGTTCAAGGCCGCCGGGCGGCACCCGGTGGCCGGGCTGCTGGGCGGGTTCGCCGCGGTGGGCGCGGGCTACTCGACCTCGCCGCTGGTGACCAGCCTGGACGCGCTGTTCGCCGGGATCAGCAACAAGGTCGCCGAAACCCTGCCGGATCCGGGCGCGGTGGTCACGCCGGTGTCCAACTACTACTTCAACCTGACGTCCTCGATCGTGCTCGGCCTGCTCGCCGGGTTCCTGATCGACAAGGTCATCGAGCCGCGCCTGGTGCGCACCGGCGTACCGCGCGAGGAGTCCGAGGCGGCTCCGTCGGTCAAGGCCGAGCTGGAACCGGCTGAGCGCCGCGGGCTGGTCCGCGCCGGGATCGCGTTCCTGATCACCGCCGCCGCGGTGCTGCTGCTGCTGGTGGTGTGGCCGGATTCGCCGCTGCGCAACGAGGCGGGCGGCTTCCTGCCGAAGTCGCCGCTGCTGGACTCGGTGACCACGCTGATCTTCCTGGGCTTCGTAGTGCCCGCGATCGTCCACGGCGCGGTGGTCGGCGTGCTGCGGCGGGCCGCCGACGTGCCGAAGCTGATGGCCGAGGCGATCCGGGAACTGGCCGGGTTCCTGGTGCTGGCGTTCATGCTCGGCCAGTTCATCGCGCTGTTCAACTGGACGAACCTCGGTGCGTGGGTGGCGGTTTCGGGCGCCGAGCTGCTGCGCGCGATCGGCCTGGACGGCTATCCGGCGTTCCTCGGGTTCATGGTGCTCGCCTCGGTGCTGAACCTGTTCATCATCTCCGGGTCGAGCCTGTGGACCCTGATGGCGTCGGTGTTCGTCCCGATGTTCGTGCTGCTCGGCTTCGAACCGGGCTTCGCGCAGGCGGCGTTCCGGGTGGGCGACTCGGCGACCCAGATCATGACGCCGCTGAACCCGTACATGATTATCATCCTGGGCTACCTGCGCCGCTACGAACCCTCGGCGGGCATGGGCACCCTGGTGGCCCGCATGACGCCGTTCGTGATCCCGTTCTGGCTGATCTGGGCCCTGATCCTCACGATCTTCTACTTCGCCGACCTCCCCCTCGGCCCCGGCACGGGCATCCGCATCACCCCGTGACGGAAGAGCCGAAAGCCACCCCTCACCCCGATGTCGATCGAGTGGCACCACCTGACCGGGTGAGCGGTGAAGGGCACCTTTTAGCAAGTAACTTGCTAAAAGGTGCCCTTCACCGGGGTCAGAAGACGACGCGGGTGAGGCCTTCGGCGACGCAGGCCGGTTTGGGGGCGCCTTCGATCTCGATGGTGGATTTGATCGTGAGCTGGACGCCGCCCTGGACCTCGGTGACGTCGGCCAGTTCCGCGACGGAGCGGATGCGGGCGCCGACCGGCACCGGGCTGGGGAAGCGGACCTTGTTCAGGCCGTAGTTGATCCCCATCTTCGCGCCCTCGAACCGGTAGTTCTGGGAGTTCAGCTTCGACAGCAGGCTCAGGGTGAGGAACCCGTGCGCGATGGGCGCGCCGAACGGTCCCTGCTCGGCCCGCGCCACGTCGACGTGGATCCACTGGTGGTCCAGGGTGGCGTCGGCGAACTGGTTCACCTGCTCCTGGGTGATGGTCAGCCACTCGCTGGTGCCGAGCGGTTCGCCCTTGGCGGCGACGATCTCTTCCTTGCTCGTGAACACGCGCACTGCGCGAACCTCCTGGGGGCTGGGGTCGTGGGGGGCGCCCCGGGG
>NZ_JAQGLB010000012.1 GCF_027853965.1 Saccharopolyspora indica
GGCGGGCGGGGGAGGATGGAGGATCCTCAACGCGACCACCTGATGCCGGCTTGGTCCGCAGCGACCGGGCACCATTTATCGCAACTATTAATAGTGGGCGATTTTGAATGACTGCGCGGCGGGAGCAGCTATGGACCATTGAGGACCTTTCCGATTTTCTGCAAAAACCGGTAAAAACGTTGTACGACTGGCGTCATAAGAAGTATGGGCCGCCTGCTTATCTGGTCGGCGGATCGCTCCGGTATAGCCCGAAAAAGGTCCAGGAGTGGCTGGATTCCACAATGGGCCAAGAGGGCTAGATATCCCCCTGACCTGCGGAAACGCGGCGGGAATTGGTTATCTGAACGATATGCAGGAAGGTGTGGAAACCCCTCCTTTTCCCACCGTTCTCGATAGACTTGACCATGTTGGACCACCAGGAATGACGTCAACGAAAGGGATTTTTGGTGGCGCACGTACAGGATAGATGGTTCGCCGAAACCGTTGACCCGCGAACGGGAAAAACGGTTCGGATGAAAACGACGGATCACGGCAAGACGCTTCGGTACCGCGTCCGCTGGATTGATCCCAACACGAAAAAGGAGCGCAGCAAGAGTTTCCCTGACGGGAAAAAGAGATGGGCCGATGCGCACTGCGCAAAAGTAGAAACGGATATTCATTCCGGTTCCTATTTTGATCCGGACGCGGGCAAGATCCCGTTCCCGGAGTACGTGGAGAGCTGGATCAAGGGCCAGGCTTCCGACCCGGCGAGCCGGGCGACGCTGCAAGCCCGACTCAACACGCGCATCCTGCCGTTCTTCCGCGCCATGTCGATCGAGCAGGCCGCGCAGCCTGACGCGGTGCGGGACTGGATGGAAGAACTGCGGACCGACTCCCGGGTCGGCGCGAACTACAGCGCGCAGCTGTTCGATCTGCTGTCCTCGATCCTCTCCGGGGCGGTCGTGGACCAGAAGATCAAGGCCAACCCGATGCTCTCCAAGAGCATCAGGCGGCCGACCACCACCCCACACAAAGCGGTGGCGTGGGAGGAGGAACGAGTTTACGCGATCCGGGAAGCGCTGCCCGGTCGGCAGAAAGCCGTCGTGCCGCTCGGCGGCAGCGTGGGCCTGCGGCAAGGCGAGATCTTCGGCTTTTCCCTCGACGACATCGAAGGTGAACCCGGCAACCGAGTGGTCAACGTCAACCGGCAGGTCACCCGCATACACAACAAGCTCGTCTTCCGGCCCGCCAAGGGCGGCAAGAACCGCGTTGTTCCGCTCTCAGATGAGGACTACGACGACTTAATGGAGATCGCGCGGGATCACCCGCCGACGCTGGTTGAGCTGCCTTGGGGCGAACCAGGCGGCAAAAAGGCTGCCGCGTGGCTCCTGGTCGTCCCCGGCCCCGGTGCCGCGTGGAACAACAGCCAATTCAACTCGAAGATCTGGCGCCGGGCGTTCAGGACCGCCGGGCTGACCTACCGTCCCCGAATCGACGGCGTGCACGGCCTCCGCCACACCTTCGCCTCGGTCGTGCTGTCGGCGGGGGTCACCATCCGGGACCTCGCGGACTTCCTGGGCCACAAGGACCCCGGGTTCACCCTGCGCGTCTACGCACACATGATGCCCTCTGCCTACGGCCGGGCCCGGACCGCGATCGGCAGATTCTTCCGCCGAAACACGGCCCGAGCCACGCTTGCAGCCTGACACGGCCTGCACACGGCCTGACAAGATCAACAAGACTTAAAACCGCTGGTCAGAGCGCATACGCTCCCAGATGGTGCCCTTCACCTCTCCCCGCAACGGGTGGCGAGCCACGGTGAAGGGCACCTTTTAGCAAGTTACTTGCCTAAAGGTGCCCTTCACCGTGGGATTCTGAGCGGGGGTGGCCGCGACTACTGTTGACCGGGTGCTGGAACGACTGGAGATCGAGAGCTTCGTGGTCCTGGCCGAGGAGCTGCACTTCGGGCGCACCGCCGAACGGCTGCGGGTCAGCAGGGCCCGGATCAGCCAGACGATCCAGCGCTTGGAGCGCCGCGTCGGTGCGCCGCTGTTCGAGCGCACCAGCAGGCAGGTGCGGCTCACCCCGCTCGGCCGCCAGCTGCTCGACGACGTCGAACCCGGCTACCAGCTCATCTCGCGCGGCGTGTGCCGGGCGCAGGCCACCGCGAAGGGGATCGAGGGCAGCTTCGCCGTCGGTTACCTCGGCGGCGCTGCGGGCGAGTTCGCGCTGACCGTGATCCGCCGGTTCACCCGCAGGTATCCGGGCATCGACGTGCGGATCCACGAGACGCAGGTCAAGACCATGTTCGATCCGCTGCGCGACGGCGAGGTCGAGCTGCTGATCACCCAGCTGCCGGTCGAGGAGCCGGACCTCGTCCTGGGGCCGGTGGTGCTGCGCGTGCCCCGGGTGCTGGCGGTGCCCGCGAACCACCCGCTGGCCAGGCAGGATTCGGTGTCGGTGGAGGACCTGGCGCGCGGCCAGGTCTTCGCCTGCACCGGGCACGTCCCCGACTACTGGCAGGAGCACCTCGCGCCCTCGCGCACCCCGGAGGGCCGGACCGTGCGCCGCGGCCGGTCGGCGGCGACGCTGCCGGAAACCCTGGCGATGGTCGGTGCCGGGCACGGGATCTCGCCGGTCGGCGCCGACGTCGCCGAGACCTCCGCGCCGCGCGGTGTCACCTTCGTGCCGTTCCGCGACGCCGGGCCGCTCGAGTACGGGCTGGTGTGGCGCAGGTCGGGCGAGACGGAGCGGGTCCGGGCGTTCGCGGCCGCGGCGGTGGAGCAGTCGGCAGCGGACCGGTAAGCCGGGCTTACCGATCGTTGCCCGTTCCGGGCCTGATCAGCGGCGCTCGGCGAACCAGTCTGGTGCCATGTCCAGCGATCTCGCCCAACTCCCCACCACCAGCCCCCCGGCCACGAGGAGCACGGCCGCGCTCTTCTCCCTGGCGCTCGGCGCGTTCGCCGTGGGCACCACCGAAGTCGTCATCGCCGGGATCCTGCCCGAGGTCGCGCTCGACACCGGGGTCCCGCTGCCCACCGCCGGTCTGCTGGTGTCCGGATATGCGCTGGGCATGGTCGTCGGGGCCCCGCTGCTGACGGTCCTGAGCGCCCGGTTCGCGCGGAAGCGGATGCTGCTGGGGCTCGTCGGCCTGTTCACCGCGGCCGGTCTGATCAGCGCTCTCGCACCGGGTTTCGCGACCTTGATGACCGGCCGGGTGCTCTCCGCCCTGGCCGGGGGCGCCTACGTCGGCATCGCCTCCGTCGTCGCCGCGGGGCTCGTGCCGCCGGAGCGGAAGGCCCGCGCCATCGCCATCGTGTTCATGGGCCTCAGCCTCGCCAACGTCCTCGGCGTGCCCGGCGGCACGGCGCTCGGGCAGGCCTTCGGCTGGCGGGCCACGTTCTGGGCGGTGACCGCGATCGGCGCGGTCCTGTTCGTCGCGCTCAGCGCTTTCGTGCCGTACGAGGAGCCGCGGCCGGGCGCCGGGTTCCGCCGCGAGCTGGCGGCCTTCCGGCGCGGCCGGGTCTGGCTCGCGCTCGCCGCGACGGCGTTCGGGTGGGCGCCCTTCCTGACGGTCCTCACCTTCATCGCGCCGCTGCTCACCGACGTCACGGGATTCGATCCGGGCTCGGTGCCGCTGGTGCTGGCGCTGGTCGGCGTCGGCATGGTGATCGGGACGCCGCTGGCGGGCCGGCTCGCGGACCGCGCGCTGGCGCCGACCCTGCACGGTGCGCTCGCGGGCGTCTCGGTGATCTCGCTGCTGCTGTTGGCGGTCGTGCACAGCAAGCCGGCGGCGATCGTCGGCTTCCTGCTCTTCGGGCTGGTCGGTGCGGCCGTCATCCCGCCGTTGCAGACCAGGGTGCTGGCCTTCGCCGACGGCGCCGACGACCTGGCCTCGGCGGCCAACATCTCGGCCTTCAACATCGGCAACGCGGGCGGCCCGCTGCTGGCCGGAGCCGCGCTGTCGGCAGGAGCGGGCTACACGGCGCCGCTGGCGATCGCGGCGGTGCTGGGCGCCGCCGGCCTGCTGCTGGCCTGGCTCGCGGGACGTGTCGGCACTCCCGCGTGAAGGTGACCGTGAGTGGTTTGTGGGGCTATAGCACCACAAACCACTCACGGCAGGAACTGAACCTTCAGTCGGTGCCCAGCGCCGCGCGGATCGCCGCCGAGATGCGGTCCACGTCGGCTCGTTCCTGCTCGGGCAGCGGCGCTCCCGCGCTCGCCCGCTCCGCTTCGGCGGCCGCCAGCAGCTGCTGGGCCCGCTCGGCGTTCCCGGCGAGGACGGCGGCTCCGGCCAGGCCTTCCAGCGCGAGGGCGACCGCTCGGGGGTCGCCGGTGTCCCGGGCCACTGCCAGGCCTTCCTCGTGGAGGTCGTGCGCCTGGTCCGGATCGCCGCGCAGTTCGGCGATGAAGCCCAGCTCGGCGAGGCTGTGCGCGGTGCCCGGTGCGTAGCCCACCGATCGGTTCCAGGCGAGCAACGCCCGGATGTGCCTTTCGGCGTCGTCGAGCCGGCCCGCCCGCCGGGCACCGAGGCCGAGGCCCGCTTCTGCGAAGAACCGGCCGGTCACGTAGCCCTTGTCGGCCGAGAGGTCGCGGGCGCGCTCGTGCAGCAGCCGCGCCTGCTCCAGATCACCGGCCAGCAGGGCGAGCCTGCCCAGCCCCGACAGCATGTCGGCCACCTGCGGCCACATCCCGAGTTCTTCGGCCCGGCACAGGCCGTCGCGGAGCAGGCGCGCCGCTTCGGCGTAGTCGCCGACGACCTCGGCCCTCCGGGCGAGCAGGCCGGCGGCCCGGAGCTGGCCCCACCGGTCACCGAGAGCCGCGAAGATCTTGGCGCTCTCGGTCGCGTCGCGCCCCATCGCCGCGACGTCGCCGCGCAGCAAGGCGTGGTGGGCGGTGCTGCTCGACGCCGCGGCCGTGCCCCACTCGTCCCCGGCCGCGCGGAACCCGACCAGGGCGCGCTGCGCGAGCGCGTCGCCGACCGATTGGTCACCTCCGCCGAGCAGCGCCTCCGCCAGCAGCCATTCGACGAGCGCACGGCCCGTCGGATCGGTCACCCCGTCGAATCCGGCCAGCCCGGCTTCGACCAACGCCGTCCGGTCCGAATCGCTGCCGCTGAGCAGCATCAGCGCCGACCGCCAGCCGTTGACCCGCGCTCGCAGGGCCGAGGCGCCTGGCGTGCTCAGCGCCGCGTCGAGCAGCCGGACACCGTCGGCGATCCGTCCGCGCAGGAACCAGTACCAGGCCAGCGCGTCGACCAGGCGCAGCGCACGGCCGGAATCGCCGCGGCGCACCGAATCCTCCACGGCGGAGCGCAGATTCGCGTACTCGGTGTCCACCACCGCGAGCCACCGCCGCTGGTCCGCGCTGCGCAGCTGGTCGCGCGCCCGTTCGGCGAGGGACGCGTAGTGCTCGTTGCGCACCTCTCGGACCAGGTCGGCCTCCCCGGCTCGGTCCAGCCGATCCGAGCAGTACAGCGCCACCGACTCCAGCAGCCGGTACCGCGGTCCTTCCTCGGTGTCGGTCATCGCGACCAGCGACCGGTCCACCAGGCGGGCGAGCAGGTCGAGGACCCGCCCGCGAGGCAGTTCCTCGCTCGCGCAGACCTGCTCGGCCGCGGCCAGCCCGAAACCGTCGGCGTGCACCGAAAGCCTTCTCAGCACGGCCTGTTCCGGCCCGGTCAGCTGCTCCCAGCTCCAGTCGATCATCGCGCGCAACGTCTGCTGGCGACCTGGCGCGCTCCGGTTCCCGACGACCAGCAGCTCGAACCGGTCGTCCATCCGCGCGGCGAGTTCGCGGACGCCGAGCGCCCGCACCCGGGCGGCGGCCAGCTCCAGCGCCAGCGGGATCCCGTCCAGCCGGCGGCAGATGCCGGCGACGGCCGCGGCGTTTCCCGCATCGATGGCGAAGCCGGGAGCCGCGGCGGACGCTCGGGCGGTGAACAACCGGACGGCGCTGAACTTCGGCAGCGCCTCGGCACCGGTGTCCGCGGGCGAGTGCGGCAGTTCGAGCGCGGCGACCGGGTACAGGGCTTCACCGGACACGCCGAGCGGTTCCTGGCTCGTCGCCAGCACGCGCAGCTCCGGCACCGACCGCAGCAGCCGCTCGGTCAGCTCGGCGACCTCGGCCACCAGGTGCTCGCAGTTGTCCAGGACCAGCAGGACCCGCTTGCCCTCCAGCGCGCTGATCAGCTGCTCGACCGGACCGGCGGTGGACCGGCCGTGGTCGCGGATGCCCAGCACCGCGCGCACGGTGTCCACGACGGCGGTGTGCGCGGAAGCGCTCTTGTCGATCCCGGCGAGTTCGACGAACCACACGCCGTCGGGGTGCTCAGCGATCAGGGCGCGCGCTGCCTCCACGCCCAGCCGGGTCTTGCCGACGCCGCCGGGCCCGATGAGGGTGACCAGCCGGTGCCCGCCGACCAGCGCGCACACGTCGCGGGTCGCTTCGGCCCTGCCGATCAGCTCGGTCAGCTGGCCGGGCAGGTTCGTCGGAGCGGCGGCCGGGCGGGCTGCGATCAGCGGGTCCTGCTGGAGGATCGCCTGGTGCACGGCGACGATCTCGGGGCCCGGGTCGACGCCGAGCTCGGTGCGCAGCCGCTCCCGCAGCTCGGTGAAGTCGGCGAGCGCCTCGCTCTGCCGTCCGGCGCGGTACAACGCGCGCAGGTGCGCTGCCCGCAATCGTTCGCGCAGCGGGTGTTCGGCGATCACGGGCGCCAATTCGCCGACCAGCTCGGCGTGTTCGCCCAGTTCGAGCATCGCTTCGGCCCTGGCTTCCACGGCGGAGAGCCGGAGCTCGGTCAGCCGGGCCGCTTCGACCGCGGCGAACTCCTCGTCGGCGACCTCGGCGAACGCGGCGCCGCGCCAGAGGTCGAGCGCGGTGCTCAGGGCGTTGACCCGCGATCTGGCATCCGCGCCGACCCCGAGCGAGTTCTCGAACCGGCCCGCGTCCACCGCCTCGGCCGGGACGTCCAGGCTGTAACCCGCGGCCCCCGACACCACCAGCGCGCGGGCGCTCGGCTCGGCGGCGGCGAGAGCGCTGCGCAGCTGCGAGACCTTGACCTGGAGCGCGGCGGGCGCATCGCGGGGCGCCTGCCGCGGCCACAGCACGTCGATGAGCCGGTCGGCCGACACCGACCGTCCACGGTGGACGAGCAGGACGGCGAGCACCGTCAGCACCTGCCCGGTCGGGACCTTGACCGGCTCCTCCTCGTCCGTCCACGCCATCAGCGGGCCGAGCACGCCGAACCTCATGCCGGTGACGATACGGTCCGGCCCGAGTGCCGTGTAAGGAACGCGGTAGGCCGGTTGTAAGGGAGCTGTAGGCCGCTCCGGCGAAGGTCGTGGCAACGACGACGACAGCCGGAAAGGCGGATCCGATGACCGACTCCTTGCGCGTGGCGATCATCATCGGCAGCACCCGGGACCAGCGATTCGGCCCGACGGTGGCCCAGTGGTTCCACGACCGCGCGATCAAGCACGGCGGGCTCGACCTGGACCTGATCGACCTCGCGGAGACCGGGCTGCCCGACGTCCTGGGCGACCCCGACGACGCGGTCGAGGCCCTGGCGCCGCGCCTCGCCCAGGCCGATGCGTTCGTCTTCGTCTCGCCCGAGTACAACCGCGGCTACCCCGCCGCGCTCAAGAACGCCATCGATTGGTACGTCGACGAGTGGAAGGCGAAGCCGGTCGCCATCGTCTCCTACGGCGGCATCTCAGGTGGTCTGCGGGGCGCCGAACAGCTGCGCCAGGTGCTGGGCGAGCTGCACGCCGTCACCATCCGCGACACGGTGAGCTTCCACTCCTGCTGGAACAAGTTCGACGACAACGGCCAGCCGCTGGACGTCGCCGGTACCGGTGCCGCCGCGACGGCGCTGCTCAACCAGCTCACCTGGTGGGCCCGCGCGCTGCGCGCCGCCCGCACCGCCGATCCGTACACGTTCTGAGCCTGGAAAGACCACCGCAGCCGTTCCGGCTGCCTGAAACCCCCTGATCACGAGAAGGCGAGGAGAGCATGAGCGCATCGATGCATCCGTCCTACCGTTGGAACGGCGAGGACCTGGACCTGGACGCCTACCTGACCCGGATCGGCTTCGAGGGCGATCGCGCGCCGACACCGGAGACGCTGCGCCGCCTGACCTACCTGCACACCACGACGATCCCGTTCGAGAACCTGGAGATCATCCTCGGCAGACCGGTGCTGCTGGACGTGAAGTCGTTGCAGGACAAGCTGGTCCGGCAGCGCCGGGGCGGGTACTGCTTCGAGAACAGCGCGTTGTTCGCGGCCGCGCTGGAAGCGCTCGGCTTCGGCGTCACCGGTCTGGGCGGGCGGATCTTCACCGGCCCGGGCGACGGACTGCTGCCCGGCACGCACGCGGGGCTGCGCGTGACCACCGCGGCGGACGAGCGGGTCTGGCTCTGCGATGTCGGATTCGGCTCGGGACCGCTGGAACCGGTCGAGCTGACCTCGGGCGACGACGAGATCGACGTCGACGGGTGGCGGTTCCGGCTCGACCTCGGCGCCGACGACCTCGGTGTGCAGGTGGCCACGCTGCACCACCTCACCCGCGACGGCGGGCAGTACCGGATCGCGTTCACGATGACTCCGCAGTACCGGGTCGACTACGCGGTCGGCAACCACTACGTGTCGACGTCCGCCCATTCGCCGTTCACCACGCGGCCCGTCGTCCAGCGGATGCACCCGGAGGCCCACCACATGCTCGACGGCCTCACCTTGAACACCCAGCACCCGGACGGAACAGGGGAAACCCGCGAGGTGGAGCGGGCCGCGCTGCCGGAGATCCTGTCCGAGACCTTCGACATCGACCTCGACGACGCGGACGCGAAGCGGCTCGTCGAGCAGCCGTGGCCCGCGGACCAGCGCCTTTGATCAGTTCAGACCCGTGAGCGGACCACCGCGAGGGCTCGTCCGGGTAGTGCGCCCGGAGCTGGCGGACCGCGTTGTGCAGCGCGTAGGCCGCGCGGTCGGTGTCGAAGTGGTCGGTGAACAGGTCCGCGTAGACGTCCGCGTGGATCGCCACCGCGCTGTCCTCGTCGACCTCCCACAGGGTGCCGATGGCGTGCGTGTAGCCCGCGAAGCCCAGCGCCCCGGGCAGCGACACCGCCGCCGCGCACGGCTCGTCGGCCGCCGTCGCGCACTGGCCGAGGTAGCAGAACTCCGCTTCGTCCAGCGAGACCTGGCCCAGCTCGACCAGGCCCAGCGGGCGCTGCGGCGCTTCGCGGTCCAGCAGCATGCCCGCCGCGGGCTGCGTCGGGAACTGCGAGCTCGGCTCGCACACGTGCAGCCACGGGTGGTTCGGGATCATCCGCAGCATCTCGGCCGCGTTGGCGGTCTCCACCGCCGCGATCTCCGCGGACGGCCAGCGCTGCGCCAGGACCTGGTTCTGCCGCGGCAGCTCGCGCGCCACCAGCTCCGCGGAACCGGCCGCCACCAGCGGGGTCCCCGACTCCGGGACCGGCCGTTCGGTGGCCCGCAGCAGGCAGCCCAGGGTCGGCGCGTAGGAGGACACCACCCGGTCCAACGTGGACTCTCCGCTGCGCGCGGCGGACGCGTGCAGCGGCAGGAACGCCGGAGCGCCGAACGCGCTCCACCAGATCCGCGGCCAGCGGGCGCCCGGCTCCGGGGTGCCCAGGTAGCCCATCCGGTCCAGGACCGGCCGGGTGATGCGGCGCCAGGTCCAGTCCAGGCAGTCGGTCAGCACGGCGTGCTGGTCCTGGTGCGCCGCCTCCAGCAGCTCCGCGGCGCGCTCGGCGGTGTTCTCCGGCGTGACGTCGGGCAGCGGCACGGTCAGCACGCGGCCGCCGATGATCACCAGCGCGTCGGAGCGGTACCGGCTGAGGTTGATCAGCACCGCCGAGCCCTCCGGCGCGGCGTCGGCGAGCTGCGCGAACGGGATGCGCCGCAGGTGGTCGGGCTGCACCGCGCGGGCTTCGGCCAGCAGCTCCTCCCAGGAGCGGGCCAGCCGCGTGCGGTCGTCGAACTCGGTCAGCCCCGGCTCGGCCACCGGCCGGTCCAGCAGCCGCCGCAGCCGGACCACCTCGTCGGCCAGGTCCGGGTGGGTGCGGTGCAGCCTGCCGAGCTCACCGCCGGTGGGCAGGAAGTCGGCCAGGATCGCCGAGCGCCCGTGCTCCAGCAGCTCCGCCGCCAGCTCGGGCTCGCCGCTCTCCACCGCGCACGCCGCGGCGTCGGCCGCGATCAGCGCCCAACCCTGCTGCGCGGCCGGTGCCGCCACCACGCGCTTGCCCCGGGTGACCAGCGGCAACAGCTCCACGGCGTAGGTGAACGACTCCAGCGCCTCCGACCAGCGGCCGGCCTGCGCGCAGATCCGCCCGGCCAGCGCGGCGGCCCGCAACCGCTGGTCGGCGGGGGCGTTGTTCTGCTCCGCCGCCTCCATGAGCACCTTGCGCGCCCACCGGTAGTAGCGGCGGCGCCCGCTGCGCTGGTACAGGGATTGCAGCGCGCGCCCCTGGTGGATCGCCGCGTTCGCGCGCTCGGGAGCGTCCAGCGGCATGGCTTCGAGCGCCTGCTCGAACAGCTCGATGGCCGTCTCGATGTCGCGCGTCTTGGCCGACAGGCGGAACCGGTGCGCCGAGACGATCCCCAGCTGCGTCCACGCGGTGTGCTGCGCGTGCGGATCGCACTTCGCGGCCTCCCGCGACAGCTCGGCCGCGCGGTCCAGGTCGACGCTGTCGCCGCTGTGCTCGAAGCGCTCGATCAGGGTCGTGATCAGCGCGTTGAGCGCCGCGCCGCGCTGATCGGCGGCCGCCGCCTCGGTCGCGGCCTCGCCCGCGGTGACGGCGGTGTCGAGCACCTTCGCCTCGGCGCCGTGCAGGAAGTGCCTGCGCAGCAGGGTCGCGTAACCGGTGAGGGCGATGGCCCGGCTGGTGTCGTCGGCGGACATCGCGCGCACCGCCGGGGCGATCGGGCGCAGCACCCGGCGCAGCTGGCTGGCCTCGCCGGTGGCGTCGACGTGCTCGACGGTGGTGGCGGCCAGGTTCCAGATCGCGGTGCCGAGCAGCGGGTGACCGGTGTCGAGGACCCCGAGCACCCCGACCACCTCGCTGATCGCCGAGTTGAGGTCGGTCAGGTCGCCGTGCTCCCGGAACCGCAGCCGCAGCGCGCGCGACAGGTGGCACAGCGCCGCGCGGCGCGGGTCGCCGTCGGCGAGCGCCCCGGCACCCGTGCCGAGGTGCTTGATCGCCTCGTCCAGGTCGTCCGGCGAACCGCCGCGCTCGTACCGGCGCAGCAGCGCGCCGCCGAGGCTGACCAGCAGCTCGGAGGTGGCCGCGTCGTTGGCCGGGGAGATCCGGGCGGCCTCCCGGAACACGTCGATCGACTCGTCGTCGGAGGCGGCCGAGCCGGCCAGCTGGGCGTGCAGCTTGAGCGCGTTGGCCAGCCTGATCAGCGCCATCGCGCGCCGCTGGTCGCGGCGGGGCGCCTGCTCGACGGCCTGGCGCGCGACCTGCGCGCTCTCCGCCGCGGTCGCGGCGCCCTCGGTCTTGGCCGCGAGATCGGCCAGCGCCAGCGCCAGGTTGCACTGGTAGAGGATCCGGTCGCGGTCGGTGTCGTGGGCGGCGGTGGTGGCCGACCGGTAGTAGCCGATGGCGTCCTCGAGGTCGGCCAGCTCGCCGGTGCGCAGGTGCGTCAGCTGGGTGGCGCTGCCGAGGTTGTTGAGCACGCCCGCGCGCGCGGGATCGCCGTCCCGCAGCACGCCCGCGGTCGCGCGGAACACCTCGGTGACCCAGGGGAGCTGCTCGAAGTCGAGGGTGGTGACGATCTGGTTCATCGCCGCGATCGCGTCGGCGTAGCGCTGCTCGGCGCTGCGGCGGGGGTCCGGCGCCGAGGTCGGGGGTTCCGGGGCCGGAGGCTCGGGAGTGGCTTCCTGTTCGTCGGTGAACCAGCTGGAACGGGTGCCGCCGCGAGCTCCTTGCCCTCCGGTCCAACGCTGCAGCCCGCCGAAACGCTCGTTCGCGCGGTTTGCATCGTCTGTCATCGGTTGTTCTCCTGTGGCTTGCTCACCGGGGCACCGTTCGGGGAGTTCGGTGGCGTAACACGCTACCGGCGGGCGCAGCCGCCGAATAGACCATGTGCATCACCTGAGATCGCTCCGGCGGCGCGCTCTCCCGATCTCCGAACCTACTCGGCGAGCGGTGCCCGGGTTGGAGGTTGAGATCATTAATACTCACGGCTAACACCCAGTGAAGTGATCATTTCCGGACCCCGGCGGCCGCCGTGGGTGCGGTGCGGAATCGGAGTGATCGCCTCCGGTCACCCCGGGTGCCGATTCCGCGGCTCTGCGTGCTCGGGTGCAAATCGACCTCCCGGTCCGAGAACGCGAATTCGCAGATCGAATTCGCGGTTGGTGATGACCAGCGGTGCCGATGTGAGCACACCGGGTGAGAGGCCGAGGACGGCTTCGCCGGATTGACTCCGTTCGGCGGAGTCGCTCCCGGGAATGCGGAGGGCCGGTCCCGGCGTTGAGGTGCTCGTCACCCGGACGGCGCTCCCAGCCGATTCGCGGGGGGAGTGTCAAGAGCCGTTCGGAGGGGTGTCGGGAGTGTCGGGAAGGGGTGCCCGGAACTGCCGCTCAATGGCGCTCTGACCTGCCGAAAGCAGCGTCCCGGTGGTCACGAGCGGTGATCGTGTTTTGCGCCACGAGGGTGATCGGAGCGTGATCTCTTGACTGGCGGCGCGCTGGGGTTCACTCTGGTGCTCAACGCGGGGCTGGGCCGCCATCGGTGGGCCCCCTCGACAGCTGGCGAGGTTCCGGCTAGACTGCTACTTTGCGCTGCCCTCTTTCCGTCTACTCGTGCACCGGGTCGTAGGATTGCGGGCGCCATTGCACCCTTGACAGCTGTGTTAGCGGACTGTGCGTTAGCTGACGCGCGCTTTGATGACGCGGCTGTAGCCAGTTCAGAGTCCCGGAAGGACGCATCTTGGCAGTCTCCCGCGCGACCAAGGTCTCTGCAGCTTCCAACTACACGTCGGGGATCCCTGGGGCACCCAAGCGGGTCTCGTTCGCGAACATCCGCGAACCGTTGAACGTGCCGAACCTGCTAGACCTGCAGATCCAGTCCTTCGAATGGCTCGTCGGCAACGAGGCCTGGTTCCAGCGCCGGGTCGACGCCGGCGAGGAAGTTCCGGTTGGCGGCCTTGAAGAGGTCCTCGGCGAGATCTCCCCGATCGAGGACTTCTCCGGATCGATGTCGCTGTCCTTCTCCGACCCACGCTTCGACGAGGTCAAGGCCTCCGTCGAGGAGTGCAAGGACAAGGACATGACCTACGCCGCGCCGCTGTTCGTCACCGCGGAGTTCACCAACCACACCACTGGCGAGATCAAGAGCCAGACGGTGTTCATGGGTGACTTCCCGATGATGACGGACAAGGGCACCTTCATCATCAACGGCACCGAGCGGGTCGTGGTCTCCCAGCTCGTGCGGTCCCCCGGCGTCTACTTCGACCAGTCGGTCGACAAGACCACGGACAAGGACGTCTTCAGCGTCAAGATCATCCCCAGCCGCGGTGCGTGGCTGGAGTTCGACGTCGACAAGCGCGACACCGTCGGCGTCCGCATCGACCGCAAGCGCCGCCAGCCGGTCACCGTGCTGCTCAAGGCGCTGGGCTGGTCGGCCGAGGCGATCCGCGAGCGGTTCGGCTTCTCCGAGACCCTGATGGCGACCCTGGAGAAGGACCACACCGCAGGCACCGACGAAGCGCTGCTGGACATCTACCGCAAGCTGCGCCCGGGCGAGCCGCCGACCAAGGAGAGCGCGCAGACCCTGCTGGAGAACCTGTTCTTCAAGGAGAAGCGCTACGACCTGGCCCGCGTCGGCCGCTACAAGGTCAACAAGAAGCTCGGCCTGGGCATGCCCTACGAGACCGGCGTGCTGACCGAGGAAGACATCGTCACCACGATCGAGTACTTGGTCCGCCTGCACGCGGGCGAGACCGAGATGCCCGCTCGCGGTGAGGGCGAGGGCGCCACCGTCCCGGTCGAGGTCGACGACATCGACCACTTCGGCAACCGGCGCCTGCGCACCGTGGGCGAGCTGATCCAGAACCAGGTCCGGGTCGGCCTGTCCCGCATGGAGCGCGTCGTCCGCGAGCGGATGACCACCCAGGACGTCGAGGCGATCACCCCGCAGACCCTGATCAACATCCGCCCGATCACGGCGGCGATCCGGGAGTTCTTCGGCACCTCGCAGCTGTCCCAGTTCATGGACCAGACCAACCCGATCGCGGGCCTGACGCACAAGCGCCGGCTCTCCGCGCTCGGCCCGGGCGGTCTGTCCCGTGAGCGCGCGGGCATGGAAGTCCGAGACGTGCACCCCTCGCACTACGGCCGGATGTGCCCGATCGAGACGCCGGAAGGCCCGAACATCGGTCTGATCGGCTCGCTGGCGACCTTCGCCCGCGTCAACCCGTTCGGCTTCATCGAGACGCCGTACCGCAAGGTCGTCGACGGCCGGGTCACCGACCAGATCGACTACCTGACCGCCGATGAGGAAGACCGCTACGTCAAGGCGCAGGCCAACGCGCCGATCGACGAGGACGGCAACTTCATCGACGACCGCGTGCTGGGTCGGCGGAAGGGCGGCGAGGTCGAGCTGCTCGCCCCGACCGAGATCGACTACATGGACGTCTCGCCGCGGCAGATGGTCTCCGCCGCGACCGCGATGATCCCGTTCCTCGAGCACGACGACGCCAACCGCGCCCTGATGGGTGCGAACATGCAGCGTCAGGCGGTGCCGCTGCTGCGCAGCGAGTCCCCGCTGGTCGGTACCGGCATGGAGCTCCGCGCCGCCGTCGACGCCGGCCAGGTGGTCGTCGCCGAGAAGGCCGGTGTGGTCGAGGAGCTGTGCGCCGACTTCGTGACGATCATGGCCGACGACGGCACCCGCCGCTCGTACCGGATGCAGAAGTTCACGCGCTCCAACCACGGCACCTGCACCAACCAGAAGCCGATCGTCAACGAGGGCGACCGGATCGAGGCCGGGCAGGTCATCGCGGACGGGCCGTCCACCGAGAACGGCGAGATGGCGCTGGGCAAGAACCTGCTCGTCGGCATCATGCCGTGGGAGGGCCACAACTACGAGGACGCGATCATCCTGTCCCAGCGCCTGGTGCAGGACGACGTGCTCACCTCGATCCACATCGAGGAGCACGAGGTCGACGCCCGCGACACCAAGCTGGGCGCCGAGGAGATCACCCGGGACATCCCGAACGTCTCCGACGACGTGCTGGCCGACCTCGACGAGCGCGGCATCATCCGCATCGGTGCCGAGGTCCAGGGCGGCGACATCCTGGTCGGCAAGGTCACCCCGAAGGGCGAGACCGAGCTGACGCCGGAGGAGCGCCTGCTGCGCGCGATCTTCGGCGAGAAGGCCCGCGAGGTCCGCGACACCTCCCTGAAGGTGCCGC
The DNA here is from genome assembly GCF_027853965.1 of Saccharopolyspora indica. GTDB lineage: Bacteria > Actinomycetota > Actinomycetes > Mycobacteriales > Pseudonocardiaceae > Saccharopolyspora > Saccharopolyspora indica. The sequence goes on from NZ_JAQGLB010000012.1 coordinate 15,421, forward strand.
ACGGCGAGACCGGCAAGGTCATCGGCGTCCGCGTGTTCAACCGCGAGGACGACGACGAGCTGCCCCCGGGCGTCAACCAGCTGGTGCGGGTCTACGTCGCGCAGAAGCGCAAGATCCAGGACGGCGACAAGCTCGCCGGCCGCCACGGCAACAAGGGCGTCATCGGCAAGATCCTGCCCGCCGAGGACATGCCGTTCCTGTCCGACGGCACCCCGCTGGACATCATCCTGAACACCCACGGTGTGCCGCGACGGATGAACATCGGCCAGGTGCTGGAGACGCACCTCGGCTGGATCGCCTCCCAGGGCTGGTCCATCGACGGTGACGCCGACTGGGCCAAGCGCCTGCCGGAGGACCTCTACGAGGTCGAGCCGGGCACCAACACCGCGAGCCCCGTCTTCGACGGTGCTCGGGAGGAGGAGATCACCGGTCTGCTGGCCTCCACCCGCCCGAACCGCGACGGTGAGCGCATGGTCGGCGGCGATGGCAAGGCCCAGCTGTTCGACGGGCGCAGCGGCGAGCCGTACCCGTACCCGACCGCGGTCGGCTACATGTACATCCTCAAGCTGTCGCACCTGGTGGACGACAAGATCCACGCCCGGTCGACCGGTCCGTACTCGATGATCACCCAGCAGCCGCTGGGCGGTAAGGCGCAGTTCGGTGGCCAGCGCTTCGGTGAGATGGAGTGCTGGGCCATGCAGGCCTACGGCGCCGCCTACACGCTGCAGGAACTGCTCACCATCAAGTCCGACGACGTGGTGGGCCGCGTGAAGGTCTACGAAGCGATCGTCAAGGGCGAGAACATCCCCGAACCGGGCATCCCGGAGTCCTTCAAGGTGTTGCTGAAGGAGCTCCAGTCGCTGTGCCTGAACGTCGAGGTGCTCTCCAGCGACGGTGCCGCGATCGAGATGCGCGACAGCGAGGACGAGGACCTGGAGCGCGCTGCGGCCAACCTCGGCATCAACCTGTCGCGCAACGAGTCGGCCTCGGTCGACGACCTCGCGCACTGACCCTCGCCGCCGGTCCGCGGGACCACTCCCGCGGACCGGCTGACCCAACCCTGGCACCCCTGCCGCTAGCCGGCAGACCCTTTCGACCAAGGGAGAAGACCCGACGTGCTTGACGTCAACTTCTTCGATGAACTCCGCATCGGCCTGGCCACGGCCGACGACATCCGCCAGTGGTCGTACGGCGAGGTCAAGAAGCCCGAGACCATCAACTACCGCACCCTGAAGCCGGAGAAGGACGGGCTCTTCTGCGAGAAGATCTTCGGTCCGACCCGGGACTGGGAGTGCTACTGCGGCAAGTACAAGCGCGTCCGCTTCAAGGGCATCATCTGTGAGCGCTGCGGTGTCGAGGTCACCCGCGCCAAGGTGCGCCGCGAGCGGATGGGCCACATCGAGCTGGCCGCCGCCGTCACCCACATCTGGTACTTCAAGGGCGTCCCGTCCCGGTTGGGCTACCTGCTCGACCTGGCCCCCAAGGACCTCGAGAAGATCATCTACTTCGCGGCCTACGTGATCACCGGTGTGAACACCGAGCTGCGGCACAACGACCTGTCGACGCTGGAGAGCGAGATCAGCGTCGAGCGCAAGCGGGTCGCCGACCAGCGCGACTCCGACCTCGAGGCGCGCGCCCAGAAGCTCGAGGCCGACCTGGCCACCTTGGAGGCGGAGGGCGCCAAGAGCGACCAGCGCCGCAAGGTCAAGGAAGGCGCCGAGCGCGAGATGAAGCAGCTGCGCGACCGCGCGCAGCGCGAGCTCGACAAGCTCGACGAGATCTGGGACACCTTCACCAAGCTGGAACCGCGCCAGCTGATCGCCGACGAGATCCTGTACCGCGAGCTCTACGACCGGTACGGCGAGTACTTCACCGGCGGCATGGGCGCCGAGGCGATCCAGTCGCTGCTGTCGACCTTCGACATCGGCGCCGAGGCCGAGCTGCTGCGCGAGACGATCCGCAGCGGCAAGGGCCAGAAGAAGCTGCGCGCGCTCAAGCGGCTCAAGGTCGTGGCGGCCTTCCAGGCCACCGGCAACGACCCGAGCGGCATGGTGCTCAACTGCGTGCCGGTCATCCCGCCGGACCTGCGTCCGATGGTGCAGCTGGACGGTGGCCGCTTCGCGACCTCCGACCTCAACGACCTGTACCGCCGGGTGATCAACCGGAACAACCGCCTCAAGCGGCTGATCGACCTCGGCGCGCCCGAGATCATCGTCAACAACGAGAAGCGGATGCTCCAGGAGTCCGTGGACGCGCTGTTCGACAACGGCCGTCGCGGGCGTCCGGTCACCGGCCCGGGCAACCGGCCGCTGAAGTCGCTGTCCGACCTGCTCAAGGGCAAGCAGGGCCGCTTCCGCCAGAACCTGCTGGGCAAGCGCGTCGACTACTCGGGCCGTTCGGTCATCGTGGTCGGCCCGCAGCTGAAGCTGCACCAGTGCGGTCTGCCGAAGGAGATGGCGGTCGAGCTGTTCAAGCCGTTCGTCATGAAGCGGCTGGTCGACCTCAACCACGCGCAGAACATCAAGTCGGCCAAGCGGATGGTGGAGCGCCAGCGCCCGCAGGTGTGGGACGTGCTGGAAGAGGTCATCGCCGAGCACCCGGTGCTGCTCAACCGCGCACCCACGCTGCACCGCCTCGGCATCCAGGCCTTCGAGCCGCAGCTGGTCGAGGGCAAGGCGATCCAGCTGCACCCGCTGGTCTGCGAGGCGTTCAACGCGGACTTCGACGGTGACCAGATGGCGGTCCACCTGCCGCTGTCGGCCGAGGCCCAGGCCGAGGCCCGGATCCTGATGCTGTCCAGCAACAACATCCTGTCCCCGGCGTCGGGTCGCCCGCTGGCGATGCCGCGTCTGGACATGGTGACCGGCCTGTACCACCTGACCAAGCAGGTGGACGGTGCCAAGGGCGAGGGCCTGGCGTACTCCTCGGTCGGCGAGGCCATCATGGCCTTCGACCGCGGCGCGCTGGGGCTGCAGGCCAAGATCAAGATCCGGCTGCGGGACGTCGTGCCGCCGCGCGGGAACACCCCGGAGGGCTGGGAGCCCGGTCAGCCGTGGCTGGCCGAGACCACCCTGGGCCGGGTGTTCTTCAACGAGCTGCTGCCCGAGGACTACCCGTTCGTCGACGACCTGCTGCCGAAGAAGAAGCAGGCCGCGATCGTCAACGACCTCGCCGAGCGGTACCCGATGGTCACCGTCGCCCAGACGCTGGACAAGCTGAAGGACGCCGGCTTCCACTGGGCGACTCGTTCGGGCGTGACCGTGTCGATCACCGACGTGGTCGTGCCGCCGAACAAGACCGAGATCCTCGACGGCTACGAGGCCAAGGCCGACCAGGTCGAGAAGCGGTACCGCCGCGGTGCGCTGTCCTACCAGGAGCGCAACGCCGAGCTGGTCAAGGTCTGGACGGCGGCCAAGGACGAGGTCGCCGAGGCGATGGAGACCAACTTCCCGGAGGACAACTCGATCAGCACGATCGTGAAGTCCGGGGCCGCCGGTAACATGACGCAGGTCGTGCAGCTGGCCGGTATGCGTGGTCTGGTGTCGAACCCGAAGGGTGAGTACATCCCGCGCCCGATCAAGGCGAACTTCCGCGAGGGCCTGTCCGTGCTGGAGTACTTCATCTCCAACCACGGTGCCCGAAAGGGTCTCGCCGACACGGCGCTGCGCACCGCCGACTCGGGTTACCTGACCCGTCGTCTGGTGGACGTCTCGCAGGACGTCATCGTCCGCGAGACCGACTGCGGCACCGAGCGCGGCATCAAGATGCCGATCGCGGAGCTGCTGGACGACGGCAAGCTGCTGCGCGACGCGCACGTCGAGACCAGCGTCTACGCCCGCACCACGGCCGAGGACGTCACCGACGCCGACGGCAACATCGTGCTGGCCCGCGGTTCGGACCTGGGTGACCCGGCGATCGAGAAGCTGCTCGCCGCCAGCATCACCAAGGTCAAGGTCCGCAGCGTCCTGACCTGCGAGTCCGGCGTGGGCGTCTGCTCGGTCTGCTACGGCCGCTCGATGGCCACCGGCAAGCTGGTGGACGTCGGCGAGGCCGTCGGCATCGTCGCCGCCCAGTCGATCGGTGAGCCGGGCACGCAGCTGACGATGCGTACCTTCCACCAGGGCGGTGTCGCGGGTGACGACATCACCACCGGTCTGCCGCGTGTCCAGGAGCTGTTCGAGGCCCGCGTCCCGAAGGGCAAGGCGCCGATCGCCGACACCTCCGGCCGGATCCGGATGGAGGACAACGACCGCTACTGGAAGATCACCATCATTCCGGACGACGGCGGCGAGGAGATCGTCTACGACAAGCTGTCCAAGCGGCAGCGGCTCGCGGCGATCTCGGTGGACGGCAGCGAGCGGCAGATCTCCGACGGCGACCACGTCGAGGTCGGTCAGCAGCTGCTCGAAGGTGCCGTCGACCCGCACGAGGTGCTGCGCGTGATGGGCCCGCGCGAGGCCCAGCTGCACCTGGTGCGCGAGGTGCAGGAGGTGTACCGGTCGCAGGGTGTGGGCATCCACGACAAGCACGTCGAGGTCATCGTCCGCCAGATGCTGCGCCGCGTCATCATCATCGACTCGGGTGCCACCGAGTTCCTGCCCGGTTCGCCGGTGGAGCGCTCGGTGTTCGAGTCGGAGAACCGCCGCGTCGTCGCCGAGGGCGGGGACCCGGCCTCCGGCCGCCCGGTGCTGATGGGTATCACCAAGGCGTCGCTGGCCACCGAGTCGTGGCTGTCGGCGGCCTCCTTCCAGGAGACGACCCGCATCCTCACCAACGCCGCTATCGAGGGCGCGAGTGACAAGCTGGTCGGCCTGAAGGAGAACGTGATCATCGGTAAGTTGATCCCGGCCGGTACGGGCATCAACCGGTACCGCAACATCCAGGTGCAGCCGACGGAGGAGGCTCGGGCCGCGGCGTACGCGATCCCGTCCTACGACGACAGCTACTACACCCCGGATGTCTTCGGCGCCGGCACCGGTGCAGCCGTCCCGCTGGACGACTACGACTTCGGGCGCGACTACCGCTGACCCGCAGTTGAGCTGAAGGGCCCCTGTCCGACTCCTCCGGACAGGGGCCCTTTGCCGTCCCGGCACGGCTTAGAAACAATACACGACAGTCGTGTATTGTTTCTGGCATGAGCTCTCGTGATGACGCCTCTCGCCCTCCTGGGCGGCCGCGGAGCGCCGCGGTGGACGAGGCGATCCTGGAAGCGGCGATCGAGCTGCTGGTCGAGCACGGTGTCGGCCAGGTCGGCATCAAGCAGGTGGCGCAGCGGGCCGGGGTGACCCGGGACGCGGTCTACCGGCGGTTCCCGGACCTGACCGCGCTGCTGGTGCGCGCGGTGGAGTGGGAGTACCGCGACGCCGAGCCGGTGGAGTGGCCGGACCTCGACAGCATGATCGCGGGCCTGGCCGCGCAGCTGGGCCGTCCTCGCGACCGGAAGCTGTTCCGCCGCCTCCACGCCGCGGTGGACGACTTCCCGGCCCTGCTGCACGCCTACGCCGAGGCGAACGGCAGGCGCCGCGTCGAGGCCGCGCTCGCCGCACTCGACCGGGCCCAGCGGGCGGGCGAGCTGCCGCCGCACGCGGATCCCGTTGTGCTGCAACAGATTCTCTCCGGTGCCGCGGTGCACTACGTGAGCGTCAACCCGGACGACAGCGGGGAAGAGGCGCTCCGGGCCTACTTCGCCGAGGTCCTCCGGCAGGTCGGCTACCGCCGTCACGAAGGAGCGCGGAGATGACCCGGATAGCTCTGGCGGGCATGCCCGCCTACGGCCACCTCAACCCGAGCCTGCCGATCGTTCGCGAGCTGGTCAGCAGGGGTGTCGAGGTCACCTACTGCACCTCCGCCGAGTTCCGCGAGCAGGTCGAGGCGGCGGGCTGCGAGTTCCGCGAGTACCCGCGCGACGTGTTCGGCTCGGCCACCATCGCGGAGGCCACCCGGCTCGGCGGCCCGGTCCGGGTGGCCGGCGAGGTGCTGAAGGCCGCTGAGGTGTTCGTGCCGTTCCTGCTGGCCGAGTTCGAAGCGGAGCGGCCCGACGCGGTCGTGTTCGACTCCAACGCGCTCTGGGGCCGGATGGCCGCGGCGAAGCTGGGGCTGCCGATGATCTCGCTGATGACCACGGTCCTGATCGGCACCAAGGAGATGCCCGGCATGACCTTCCGGGAGTGGACCACCATGCTCCGCGAGGTCATCCCGAACGTCACCGGCCCGATCGCGACCCGGCGCCGGGTGCAGCGGCGGTTCGGCAAGGAGACCTACCCGTCGAGCGGCCTGCCGATGCGCGGCGACCTGACGCTCTTCCCGGTCCCGGAGTGGATGCAGCCGCCCAGCCCGAGCATCGACGACACCTGCCGCTTCGTCGGGCCCACGATCCCCGCGGCAGGCCAGCACCTCGATCCCGAGCTGGCGAGGTTCCTGGACGGCCCCGGCCCGCTGGTCCTGGTGTCGCTGGGCACGCTCCACACCGGCACCGAAGCCTTCTTCCGCACCTGCTTCGAAGCCCTGTCCGACCTGCCGATCCGCGCCCTGCTCGCGACCGGTGCCCGCTCCGACCCGGCCCTGCTGGGCGCCCCGCCGGAGAACGTCCTGCTCCGCCAGTCGATCCCGCAGCTGGAGGTGCTCCGGAAGGCGGCGGCCTTCGTCACGCACGGAGGGATGAACAGCGCCCTGGAAGGCCTCGCGTGCGGAGTCCCGCTCGTCGTCGTCCCCCAGCAGGCGGAACAACTCCTCATCGGCAAGGCCATCGCCGACCGAGGCGCGGCGACGGTCCTCCGCCACAACCTGTCCCACCGCCCGGTCCCACCGGAAGAACTGCGCGCAGCGGTCCGCCAAGCCCTGACGGACCCGTCCCACCGAGCGGCGGCCCGCAACCTGAGTGCCACCCTCGCCGAAGGAGGCGGAGCCCCGGCAGCAGCCGACCACATCCAGAACTTCCTCGAAACCAGAGCGCTGAACGGCAACTGAGGTGCCTGGGTTTCTCGGGCGGTGACGCCACTTCCCCGGCCGGGCCGCGACCCCGGCCTTGGAACGAGAGGTTCCCCACCGTTCGATCAGTGCTGGAGGCGTGCGCGCCGGTTCGCGTGGACCTGTTATGCGCTCCGTTTCCGCTGGCCAGGTCCCGTGAGTGTTTTGAGGGGCTATAGCACCCCAAACCACTCACGGGCCACCACCTGCGGAAACGGGGCGCCGCCACCATGTTGTGTGGTGTCAGAGGTCGAGCTGGCCTGTCTTGACGTTGTGCAGGAAGGCGTGGAGCTGGGCCTTGGTGAACACCAGGGCGCCCTGCTCCGGGGCCTTGGAGTCGCGGATGGCGGAGACGCCGGGCAGGTTCTGCGCCAGCTCGACGCACTGGCCCGTGTTGCCACTCCGACTGCTCTTGCGCCAGTCGGCGCACGACATGTCGATCATTCTTCTCCCTAGCCGGGTTCCTCACAGGTGCTTGACCAGGCTAGTCATCAGTTTGGCCGACTCCTCGGGCGAAAGAGCTTGCTCGCTCGCCATCCTGAAGACGTTGCTGTAGTCGTCCAGGTCGTTGGGCCGTTCTTGCCACACGGACCCGCGCTGGTTCTCCAGGTAGACCGAGTTCATGTCCTCGTACCCCTCGGGGAAGTGGAGGATCGAGAAGGCGCCCTTCATGCCCGCGTGCGCACCAGCGGAGAACGGGATCACCTGGATCGTGATGTTCGGCTTCTCCGCCGCTTCGATCAGCGCTTTGAGCTGGTCGCGCATGACGCCGGGGCCGCCGACGAGCCTGCGGACGACGGCTTCGTCGAACACGACGTGGAGTTGCTTCGTCGAACCTCGCTGGTGAAGCCTCTCCTGCCGTGCCTGGCGGAGCTCCACGGATCGGCGGAGCTCGGACTTGGTCGTTTTCGGCCAGCCGCCCTGCATGACGGCCAACGCGTACTCCGGCGTCTGCAGCAGGCCGTCCACGAGCGTCGGGCTGTAGGTGAGCAGCTCGCGGGCGTCGCTTTCGAGGTCGACGTAGGTTTCGAACCAGTCCTCCAGGGTGTCGGAGAACGCGGTCCACCAGCCGCGATCGTTCGACTCTTCGGCCTGGCGCACGAGCGTGTCGACGGTTGGCGCGCCGACGCCGTAGAACTGGCACAGCAGCCGGACGTTGCCCGGCCTGATGGCGTGGCGACCGTTCTCGATGCGGCTCACCGTCGCGTCGCGCAGTCCGGCGTACTTGGCTGCTTCCGCCACCTTGCGACCGGCTTGTTCCCGGTAGCTGCGGAGTTTCCGTCCGAGCTGTCGCCTGCGGAGAGTGGGCCCGAGTTCGAGGCCGTCATCGGTCTGAGGGCCGAGCTCCTCGGGCGGCATCGTGGCCATGCATTCCTCCGTCAGTGGTCGGTTTCCTCTATCCTGCACCAACTTTCACGTATTTCGATGTAGATCCACCCTTTCGAGGAATCGACGCCACGTAATTACGTGGAATACCTTGATTGACGTCGGACGGTTCTGCGGCGCAAGGCGCGAACCCCGGCAGCCCGCTCCGCCGGTTTCTCACAGGTCAACGGCGGGACGGGCGTTCTAGCCGGGCTGGGGTGGTGATTTGCCCCCGACCTGCACCACTCCAGCCCACTCAGGTGGCCGGGCGCTGACGACCCCTCCCCGTGCGCCCGGCCACCCGTCAACCAGAGCGGTACGTCCGGCGATGGAGGTTCGCGCATGTCCGACTACTTGACCTACGTCTGGCGTCCGGTCGCCGGAGGTCGCCACGCTTTTCCCATTGCAGCAACGAAAGTTCCGTTGGGCGCCACCGTCGAGGCCTACTGCGGTGCTGAGTCCGAAGCGTCGCAGCTGCACGATCGGTCCGAAGTGGACTGGGTGCGCGAGAAGTCCTGCATGACCTGCTGGCGCATCCTCGCCGACCGGTCCTGACGAGGGCGGGGCGACTTCGCGCGAAATCGTCGCCCCGCGTGCCTGGCCAATGCCGATTTCGCGCGAAATCGCACACCAACCCGAGAGGAAACGCAATGTTCTGGGTTCAGCTGAGCACTTTCGTGCTGTTCAACCTGCTCATTCTCGCTCTGCTCGTCTCGCAGGCCCCGGTGCGGTTCGCCGCTGGGCAGCACGCGGGGAGCGGTGCTGGTGAGTACACGGTCTGGCACCTCATAGCCGATGTCGAAGTCGAACGCGCTCAGGCGAGGGGAACCCGGCAGCGCTCGGTTCCAGAGGTGCCGCCGCAGTTTCCTGCGCAGGATCCGGACGAGATCGACCCGCCGACCGGGCGGCATCACCTTCGGGAGGTGTGCGCTGCCTCAGTACACTGAGTTCGCATGGCCGACACCGAGATCGAGATCACCGCGGACCTGGTCCGCGACCTGCTGCGGGAGCAGCACCAGGACCTCGCGGAGCTGACCATCCGCGAGGTGGCGGGCGGCTGGGGCAACCAGATGTGGCGCCTCGGGGACGAGCTGGTCGTGCGCATGCAGCGCATGGACCCGACTCCGGAGCTCCAGCTCAAGGAGCGGCGGTGGCTGCCCGTGCTGGCGCCGCGACTGCCGCTCCCGGTGCCGACCCCGGTGCGGTTCGGCGAACCGTCCGAGCGCTTCCCCAAGCACTGGACCGTGATGACGTGGGTTCCCGGTGAGCCGCTGGATCACGGCACGATCAGCCGCGGCGACCACGCTGCCGACGCCCTGGCGGACTTCCTCCGGGCGCTCCACGTGGAAGCGCCCGCCGAGGCGCCGACCGCTGCGGACCGCGGAACCCATCCCAGGAACTGCGCGGACGGCTTCGAGGGCTTCCTCCAGGCCGTTGCTCCCGACGACATCGCTGCGGTCCGGGCCGTCTGGGACGACGCCGTCGGAGCCGACGAGTGGGCGGGCCCGCCGGTGTGGGTGCACGGCGACCTGCATCCCGCGAACGTCGTCGTCTCGGGCGGAACGCTCTCGGGCGTCGTCGACTTCGGCGACGTGTGCGCCGGTGACCCGGCGTGGGATCTCGCTGCCGCATGGGTGCTGCTGCCCGAGGGCGCGGCCTCGCGGTTCTTCGACAGGTACGCGCGAGCGGATGAGGCGGCGATCCGGCGCGCCCGCGGGCTGGCCGCTCTGAAGTGCCTCTTCCTGATGCTCATGGGGCAGAACGGAGATCGGGGCCTGCCCGGCGGCAAGCCGCACTGGGGACCTGCGGGCCGGGCGGCGCTCGATCGCGTTCTGAAGGGCGTTTGACGCACCTGCTGCCGATCTAGCGAGGTGGTTCTCCCAGCTCCGTCTTCCAGCGGGTGCCTACGGGCCACTCCCGCCCGGGCCTGCGAGGGTGGATGCCGACGACCGCCAGGGACGGGAGGTCGTCCCGCACCTCCAGCCACTGGTCGTGGGTCAGCTCCAGGAAGCGCAGCCCTTCGAGCTCGGTCACCGCGGTGAGGTCCGCGACGGAGGCGTCCGCGATGGACAGCGCCCAGAGGTGGGGCACCGCGCGCAGCGGGGCGAGGTCTACCGGCCGGGTGGAGGCGATCGACAGCGAGCGCAGTTCCGGATGCCCGGCGAGCCCCGCGAGGTCGGTGGTTCCGAGATCGAGTTCGAGGTACTCGACCGGACGTTCGCGCAGCGGGCTCAAGTCGAGCGGGCCTGCGCCGGACAGCGCCAGCGAACGCACGTTGGGCAGTGCGGCGAGGAACGCGAGGTCGTCGACCTCGGACACCCTGACGTTCTGCACGTGCGGGCGCACCTGCGCTGCTTCCGCGCGGGCCGACGAGCCGTCGGTGTACCAGGTGCGCGCGCGGTCGGCGGTGACCCCGTCCGGCAGATCGGCGTCGATCCAGAGGCTCTCGTCGTGCACGCTGTAGTCGCCGCGTTCCAGCGCCTCCACCAGGCGGCGCAGGAACGTGGTCACCGAGTCGGCCACGTACAGCGGCCCCTCCGAGTGGTCGACGCCGATCGAGATGACCTGTCCCGGACGTCCTTCGGGGCCGGGATCCATGTCCACGGCGAGCCAGTTTCCGCCGGTGTCGTTGGCAAACTGGATCCAGCCCGGCCGCAGCACCGACCGCCGGACGGCGTTCGGCGGCTCGGCGTCGAAGACCACGCTGCGCTGCGGCTCGTACTTCCACTCCAGGAAGAGCAGCCAGTCCTCCTCCTCGTCGCCGACGTGCTCCAGCGAGTGCCACGGGTGCCTGTCGAAGAGGGAGTTGATGATCTCGTAGCCCTCGCCGTCCGCGATGCCGTAGAGCGCGCGGAGGTCGGGCGGGAACTCGAAGCCGAGGCGCTCCTCCGCGGCGGCGAGATCCTCTTCGCTCGCAGGCCCGGGAAGTTCTTCCTCGAAGCCGAGGATCTCCGCCACCCGCCGCCGGTACTCGTGGAAGAGGCGCACCGCCTCCGCCGGGTCGCCGGCGGGAACCGCGTTCGTCGGCCCCTCCTGCTCGTCGCCCCGGTCGGGGACGAGGAAGTCGTAGTCGATCTCGTAGAGCGTCGGTTCGTTCGCGGGGGAAGGCGCGGTCATGCCCGGAAACTAGTGGCCGCCTCCGACGCCGGTGGGCACATCGGTGTGAGGTGGGTGGTTTTGCGGCGCATCGGGGCTTTTGCCCGTTACGGTGTGCGGCGGCAGGTATGACCGCGTTGATGGGGATTGGCCGTGGTGAACCAACAGAACGAGATGGTGCGCCCTGCGCATCCGCCGAAGGCGTTGTTGCTGGGCATCACGGCTGTGCTGACCGTGGGCGCGGTGCTCGCGCTGGCCTGGGCGATCGGGGCGAGTTCGCACGGTGCGGTGAACGCGGTTCGCGTGCTGCTGGTCGTCGTCGGCGCGCTCGCCTGCGCCGGTCTGCTGATCGGCGTGTGGCTGGGCAAGAAGGGCGCGCGCAGCGTCCTGTTCGGACTCGACGTGTTCCTCGGTCTCGCGGTGCTGCTCGCCGCGCTCATCGGGGCCGCGGTCGGTGCGTCGTCCCTGTTCGGCCTGGGCACCGGAGTGCTGCTCCTCGTCTCCGCGTTCCTGCTGAACGCGCGGGCAGTGCGGGTCTGGTGCGAGGGCGAGGTTCCGAGCCCGGAACCCGCGCGGGGGCCGTTGGCGCAGTGGTCGCAGCAGCGGGGCTGGCAGGTCGTCTGGAACGTGCCGGTGCGCGTGCTGGACCAGCTCCGGGGACAGCCGTTCCACGAGTACCGCCGCAAGGACATCCCGGTGCTGATGCGCGGCGATCACCGCGGCGCGCCCGCGATGGCCGTGCAGGTCGACTTCCGGCACCTGCACTCGGTGCGCACCGGCCCGTCGTACTACTCGCCCGGCGCGGATCGGCAGGTGCAGCCGACGAAGACGGTGGAGCGGAAGTCGTCGTGCGGCATCGTCGTCGTCGAGCTGCCCGCGCCGGTGCCCGAGCTGCTGGTCAGCGCCAAGCGGGACGTGCTGGGCGATGTCGAGGGCCTGTTCTTCTGGAACCGGTCGCACCGGCCCTTCCAGGGCCGCGCCGTCGGCAAGGTGCCGACCGAGGGCCCGGCCGTCGCCTTCCGCGAGGCGGGCGGCCACGTCGGCGACTACCACCTGTTCGGCGCCGATCCCGCGTACGCGCACGCGGTGCTGACGCCGCAGCGGGCGACCTGGTTGAAGGGCAACCGCTGCGGTCCGGTGTTCTTCCGGCTGTCGGGGCGCAAGCTCGTCGTGTGGTGCTACAGCGGGCTCGTCGACGTCGCGGTCGTGGACGAGCTGCTCGCGGTCGCGGACGAGGTCGCGAGCTGGATTCCGGCTGCGGCGTACCAGGATCCCGCTGGTGCGCAGGCCGATCGGCAGCACGTTCCGCTGGTGCGGCTGCAGGTCTGAGCCGCGAGGCGCCTCCCGGGGAAGGCGCCTCGCGGGTTCACCAGTTGAGGTTGCCGCTGATCGTCTCGTCCGCCGGGACGTCGCTGAAGCCGCCGCCCTCGGCCTGCTTCTCCAGCTGGTCGGCGGCCGTGCCCAGCCCCGCGGCGGTCCGGTTGAACGCGGAGTTGCCGAGGTCGAACTTGGCCGGGCTGTCGGCCGGGACGTCGGAGGTGACGGCGTTGCCGTCCGCGTCCGTGACGGTGTTGCCGGAGGCATCCACCTGGGTGCGGGTGGTGCCGTCGTCGTCGACCTTCCAGATCTTGCCCTCTTCGCCGAAGCTCTCCGGGGCGTCGACCTGGTAGCCGTGCTCCTTCGCCTCGCCCGCGAAGCCGGTGCCGAGGTTGCCCAGGACCTTGCGCTCGTCGGCGGTCTCGCTCGTGACGTCCTTCAGCGTCTGGCTGCCGGTGGCGGCCGGGGTCTTCCCGTCGCCGCCGGAGGTGCTGGTGTCGGTGATCTTCTGGACGCTCTCGACGATCCGGATCGTGTCCAGCACCGCCTTGATCGCGGTGATCGCCTTCATGATCTTGTCGATCACGCTGGTGATCCGCTGGATCTGCTGCGCGGTGCGGGCGCAGGTGATGCCCGCCTGCGCGGTGGTCACCCCGGTGGCGGCGGCGATGGAACCGCCGAAGGTCGGGCCCGCCGAGGCCATCGCGGTGATCCAGGTGGTGATAGCCCAGGTCAGGAAGTCGGCGAGGATGCCCTTGATGACGCCCTCGGCCGCCTCCATCATGGTGCCGCTCATCTGCAGCAGCTGAGCGATGTTGTTGGCCTGGCCGCCGGTGGACTGCACGCCCTCGATGAACTTGGCCATCTTGGTGCGCAGCGCGTCGGCGGCTTCGCCGTCCCAGCCGGCCAGCTCGCCGTCCAGCGTCTCGGTCAGCGTGGTGGCCAGGGCGTCGAGCTCGCCCTTGATCTCGTTGAAGGCCTCGGCGCCCGCGGCCAGCGCTTCGCTGTCGCCGGTGACCAGCTGGATCGCGTCCCGCACCGGTGCCACGAAGTTGATGACGAACTCGACGCCGGTGCCGATGAGGAAGCTCATCGGATCCAGCGCGAAGCTGGTGGCGCTGGACAGGAAGCTCTCCACGTCGGCCTGCACGGCTTCGACCTCGCCCTGCCCGGCCTTGTCGGTGGCGCTGATGATGTCCTTGACGAACGGCAGCTTGCCGAACGCCGAGGCGTCGACGGGCGAGGCCACCGGGCTGATCGCGCTGTTGTCCGCAGCGGCCTCGAGGTTGGTGGGCATCAGCGGTCACCCCCGGCCTCGATCTGCTTGAGCTGCTCGGCCAGTTCGCGGTCGGTCTCCTGGTAGTCCTTGCCGCACGAGCTGATGTCCTCGCCCGCGCGGGTCAGGCCCTCGGCCATCTCGCCGAGGTGCTGCTGGAACTCGTCCAGCAGCTCGCGGTAGGAGCTGTAGGTGGTGGCCATGCCGAGGATTCCCCAGGAGATCTCCGGCACCTGCGCCGCGGTCGCCTTGTCCTTGATGGACTTCGCGTTGGCGGCGAGGCTTCCGACGTTGGCGCCGCAGCTGGTGATCGCGTCCGGTTCTGCTCTGTATCCGCCCACGGGTCACCGCCCGCCGTCGAGGAACGAGTCCGGGTAGTCGTCGTCATCGACCGGCGCCTCGGGCCGCGGCTGGTCCGCGTCGCGGTTGAAGAGCTGGTCCTGGGTGCGGAGCACCTGCTCGCGGACGTCGCTGTCCGGCACGTGCTCCTGCACGATGTCGGCTTGGCGGCGAGCTGCTTCCGCCACGGCTTGCTGGAGCGTGCTCATGACGGTGTTGGACAGCTCAGCGGGCGATTTGCGCATGGCGTCCTGGGTGAACTGGACGTCGAGCACGCCGCCCGCGTTCGCGACGACGGTGACCGAGCGGTCGGCAGCAGTGCTGCTGACCTGCAGTTCGCTGATCTGCTCGCGCATCCGGCCGAAGTCGCCCAGCTGCTGCTCGGCGCGACGTCCGGCTTCCTTCAGAGCTTCGAGCTTGCGTTGCAGGTCGTCCAGATCAGCGGACATCCACGCCTCCTTTGTCTGCTATGCGTTCTTCGGGCAGATCTTGGCGCACACATCCGCACCGCGTGGGGCGTTTCGTGCAGAATGGTGGGAAATGACGTCTTTCGCACATTTCCCAAGATGAAAATTTCCTCATTCCGGACATTGCGCCCAGGGTGTGCCTCCCCGTAGCCGGTGCTGCGGGGAGGCGCGGGGCGTGTCACGTCTTGAGCTTGTCGCTGATCTCGTCGTCGTCCGCGACGTCGACGAAGCCGCCGCCCGCGGCCTGCTGCTCCAGCTTGTCCGCGGCACCGGACAGACCGGCCGCGGTGTGGTTGGCCGCGGACTGGGCGAGCTGCCCCGCCGAGTAGGTCTCGGCCCCGGTGTCGGGATCGACCCACCAATCGCTGTGGCCCCGGCTGTTGACGAACTCGCGACGGCCGCCCTCCTCCGGCGTGTGCCAGATGTTGCCGAGGTCGTCGACGCTGTAGTTCTCCCTCCCCGCTTCCGCTTCGTACCCGCTCTGGATCCCGCCGAGCGCCGTCTTCCCGGTACCGGTGATCCACTTCGCGTCGTTCGCCATGCCGCTGCCGGTCTGGGCGACGCCCCTGCCGTCGCCGCCGGACTCGCCGGAGGTGATCTGCTGGACGCTCCGGTAGATGCGGATCGCGTCCAGGACCGCCTTGATCGCCATGATCATGTTCATGATCTTGGTGATGATCTGGACGATCTGCTGAATCGTCCGGGCGGCCTTGGCGCAGGTGAAGCCCGCTTGTGCGGTGCTCGCCGCGGTAGCGGCGGCGATGGAACCGCCGAAGGTCGGCCCTGCTGAGGCCGTCGCGGTGATCCAGGTGACGATCGCCCAGGACAGGAAGTCGGCGAGGATTCCCTTGATGACGCCTTCCGCGGCCTCCATCATGATGCCGCTCATCTGCAGCAGCTGGGACAGGTTGTTGGCCTGGCCCGCGGTGTCCTGAACGCCCTCGGCGAACGTGCCCATCTTGGTGCGCATGGCGTCCGCGGCTTCGCCGTCCCAGGCGGCCAGCTGGCCGTCCAGCGTGTCGGTCAGCTTCGCGGCCAGCTCGTCGAGCTTGCCCTCGACCGCTGCGAAGGCCTCCGCGCTGCTGGCGAGCGCCTCGCAGTCGCCGCTGACGAGCTGGATCGCGTCCCGCACCGGGCCCACGAAGTCGATCACGAACTCGACGCCGGTGCCTGCCGACCAGCATGCTCAGCGGGTCGAACGCCGCGCTGACCGCGCTGCCCAGGAAGCTCTGGATCTCCCCGCTCACGTCGGCGACGCCCTCTTCGCCGATCTTGTTCTTCGCGCCGATGATGTCCTTGACGAACGGCACCTTCCCGAACGCCGCCGTGTCGACCCACTGGTAGTCGCCGCTCATCCGGCATCGCCCCCGGCGCCGATCCGGCCCAGTTCCTCGGCCGCCTGCTCGTCGATGCTGCGGTACTCCTCGCCGCACGCCGCCAGGTCGTCGCCCGCTCGGGTCAGCCCGGCGGAGATCTCGTCGAGGTGCGTCTGGAACGCCTCCAGCAGTTCGGCGTACGAACCGTGGACGGTGGCCTTGCCGAGGCGCCCCCAGGCGATGTCGGAGACTTCGGCCGCGGCGGCGTCGTTCTTGATCTCCTCCGCGTCGGAGGACATGGCGTCCACTGTGGACGAGCAAGCCCGCAGTGCTTCGGTGGATGCGTGATATCCGCCCACGGGTCACCGCCCGCCGTCGAGGAACGAGTCGGGCATGTCGTCGCAGGGCTCGTCGGCCGGGGTGTCGAGGTGCTGCGCCCGGTCGCGGTTGAAGAGCTGGTCCTGGGTGCGGAGCACCTGGTCGCGGACGTCGCTGTCCGGCACGTGCTCCTGGACGATGTCGGCCTGGCGGCGGGCGGCTTCGGCGACGGCCTGCTGGAGCGCGCTCATGACGGTGTTGGACAGCTCGCCGGGGGACTTGCGCATGGCGTCCTGGGTGAACTGGACGTCGAGCGCGCCGCCCGGGCTGGCGACCACGGTGACCGAGCGGTCCGGAGAACTGGCGCTGACCTGCAGTTCGCTGATCTGCTCGCGCATCCGGCCGAAGTCGCCCAGTTGCTGCTCGGCTCGTCGGCCCGCTTCCTTCAGCGCATCCAGTTTGCGTTGCAGGTCGTCCAGATCGGCAGACACGTCGCCTCCGTCGTCCGTTTTGTTCCGTTGCGACGATCTTGGTTCATCGATGTACGCAAAAGGATCAAAACGGACGAAAATTCACAAAAGGGAAGGCGGAGTCGGCGATCGGTTGATCCGGGCTCGATGGCTGGAGCTGCGGATCGCGCGGCGGCGCGGTTACCGGTGGTGATCGGCTGATCGCGCTCGGGGTGAGTTTTCGCAGGGTGCCAGGGCTGTGGGGCCACTTGGGGTTACCGATCGCGCCCTGCTGCGGGTTACGGTGGCGGCGGTCGGCTCCGGTCGGCCGAGGCAGGCTGCGGCGCGGGTGCGCCGTGTCGTCGAGGGGCCGACACGGCGCACCCGGCTGTCAGTCGATCAGCTCTCGAGCTCGGCGAGGGCCTTGCGGACCCGCTCGACCTCGGCCTCCAGCTCGGCGAGCTTGGCCTCGTGCTGCTGGCGGGCCTGGTTGAGCACGCTCTCGATGGTGTCCGAGATGTCCTGGTGCAGCTCGGCGGCGGCCTTGGACACCGCGGCGGCGGCGACCGGCAGGCTCTGCACGACGCGCTTGCCCGCGTGCATCAGGTCGGCCTGCCACTCGCCGTCGGCGGTGCCGGTGACCGTCAGCGTGAGCTCGACCGTGCGGGTCTTCTTCGCGGTGCTCTGCTTGCGGGCCCGCGGCTTCTTGGGGGCCTCCTCGGCCGGTGCCGCTTCCGCCTCCGGCTGCGGCGTGGCGGCCGGGGCGTCCGCGGTCGGCTCGACCGGGGACGGCGCCGACTCGGGCTGGGTCGCGGCGTTCTCGGTGCTCGACTGTTCCTCGGTCAACTGTGTCTCCTGTGTCTCGCTGCGGGGAAGACCCAGAATAGAACAGGTGTTCCCCTGATGTGCTGTGGACATACCGGGCATCCGCCCGATCGGGTCACCGCCGCAGGACGGCGACCAGTGCTTGCAGCGCGGGGCGGAAGGCGTGCTCCGCCGGAGCGGCGTAACCGACCACCACGCCGGGCGGGTGGTCTCCCGCGCGCACCCAGTGCGGCCCGAGTACCTCAAGTTCCACCGAGTGCTCCCGCGCCCGGGTCAGGACTTCTCGCTCCGTCGGTCCCTCCGGGTCGAGCTGCAAGGTGACGTGCAGTCCGGCCGAGATCCCGGCCGGGTGCGGCCGGTGGTTCGCGCGCAGGTCGTCCAGCGCGGCGGTGAGCAGCTCCAGCCGCTTCCGGTACGCGGCGCGCGATCGGCGGACGTGCTGATCGTATGCGCCCGAGCGGATGAGCTCCGCCATGGCCAGCTGTTCGAACAGCGGTGCGTGCAGCCCGCTGTGGACCTTCAGCCGGCGGACCGGTTCGACCAGCTGCGGAGGCAGCGCCAGCCACGCCAGCCGCAACGCCGGAGCGAGCGTCTTGCTGGCCGTCCCCGCGTAGGCGACGTGGTTGGGCGCCATGCCCTGCAACGAGCCGATGGGCTGGCGGTCGAAGCGGAACTCGCCGTCGTAGTCGTCCTCGACGACCAGCAGCTCCTCGTCCTTGGCCCGCTGCACCAGCGCCATCCGCCGCGCGGAGCTCAGCGCGACGCCGAGCGGGAACTGGTGCGCCGGGGTGACCACCACGGCCCCGCTGCGCACCTGCGCGACGTCGATGCCGTCGTCGTCGACGGGCACGCCGCGCACGGCCATGCCGAGACTGGCGGGAATGGTCCGCAGCTGCGGCGTGGACGGGTCCTCGAAGTCGATCGAATCCACGCCCTGGTCGTGAAGGGCCTTGCTGAGCAGCGACAACGCCTGCGTGTAGCCGTTGCAGACGATGATCCGCTCCGGCGCGGTGACCACCGCGCGAACCCGCGCGAGGTAGTCGGCGAGCGCTTCGCGCAGCAGCGGGTGCCCCTGCGGATCGCCGTAGTCGAGGTCGTCGGCGGGGATGTCCCGCATGGCGCGCCGGCTCGCGGCCAGCCAGTCCCGGCGCGGGAAGGCGCTCAGATCCGGCCGCCCGGGGCGGAAGTCCCAGCGCGCGGCGACCGGCGCCGGGTCCGGCGGGGAGCCGACCGGGTCGGGCTCGGCGAGCCGGTCGGCCACCGTGGTCGGAGCGCCCTGCCGGGACAGCAAGAAGCCCTCGGTGATCAGCTGGTCGTAGGCGCGGGTCACGGTGCCGCGCGCGACGCCGAGGTCCTGCGCGAGCACCCGGGTCGACGGCATCCGGGAACCGGCGGCGAGCAGCCCGTCGCGGATGGCGGTGCGCAGCGCCTCGGCCAACCCGCGGCTGTCCGGCCGTCCCCGTTCCAGGCCCAGATCAGCGGGGGACCATCCAACCGTCACGCCTCCCGACCCTAGTACCCACCGCCGCGGTCGCGAACATCCGGCGATTGGCGAAATGCCCGGTAAACGCCCGGGGTGATCATCGCTACACGCTTGGTCGCGGAATCCCGCCCCGCTGCTCATCCGCCGTTGATACTGTGCCCAGCTGCGGCGGATCTTGCGCCGTGACGCGGCGTGGGGTTGAGCGTTGTGGGGGAGCGACGTGCCGGAAGATTTCGGTAGGGACATCGGCGCTACTGAGCGGATGGTCCGCGAGTGGCAGGAGAAGGCCGCGGAGAAGGCCGAGAAGTTCGGCCGGATGCAGCAGCAGATCCAGCAGATCTCGGCGACCGAGTCGTCGAAGGACGGCGCCATCCAGGTGACGGTCGGCTCCGGCGGCATGCTGGAAGCCCTGCAGCTGTCGGAAGCCGCGAGCAGCCGCCCGATGGCGAAGCTGGGCGCCGAGATCATGCGGATGGTGCAGGCCGCGCAGGCGAAGATCCCGGAGATGATGCAGCAGGCGGTCGCCGACACCGTCGGGCTGCAGGACACCGCCGCCCAGCACGTCCTCGGCCAGGCCCGCAAGTACTTCCCGGAACCGCCCGAGGACGAGCCCGAGCCCGAGCGCACCAGCAACCTGCGCGAGATGCAGGTCCCGATGGAAGACGACTACGAGGAGCCGCAGCGCAGGCAGCCCCCGGCGCCGCCGCAGCGGCCCGCCGCGCCGCCGCGGGAGCAGCCGCCCCGCCGCCCGGCCGACGACTTCGACGACGACGACTTCGGCAGCGGTTCGTTCCTGCGCTGACCCGCCGAGCCCGACCCGAGGAAGCTTCTGCGATGCCCGACGAGATGAACGTCGTCATTGAGAACCTGCGCACCCACGCATCCAAAGTGGACGGAGTGGTGGACCAGCTGAACGTGGCGGTCGACGCCTCCCAGCAGGTCTCGCTGAACAACGACGCCTACGGGATCCTGTGCCGCCCGTTCGCCTGGATGATCGACCCGGTCGAGCAGTACGGCATCGACACCCTGCGGAAATCGGTCGAAGCGATGCAGGAGGTCGCGGAGAACGTGCGCGGCGCGGCCGAGGACTACCAGGCCGTCGACGACGACAACAGCGACGCCATCGGGAGCATCGAGGTATGAGCAGCGCCGTGCCGACCCCGCTCCGCCCGGGGTGCCGTGACGCGACCGCCACTGCGAAGGCGGGCCGGGCATGAGCAATCCTCTTGTTTCGCAGCAGAAGGAGAATCCGGACGGCCCCGGGATCTTCACCGCGGGCACAGGTGAGGCCGGGTGGGGCACCGGCATCGGCATCGCCGAGTCGATCAACGACATCAGCAGCCTCAACGAGGGCTCCAGCTGGGTGGAGACCGGGCTGGCCTACGGCGGCGCGGCGCTGGAAGTGGTCGGCATGGCCGTCGACCCGATCGGCACCCTGCTGTCCTACGGCCTGTCCTGGCTGATCGAGCACGTCGAACCGCTCAAGGAAGCGCTGGACTGGTTCGCTGGCGACCCCGACGGCGTCAAGGCGTACGGGGAGACCTGGGCGAACGTCTCCCAGGCGGTCGGCCAGGCCGCCACCCAGTACAACGACGCGGTCAAGTCCGACACCGCGGAGTGGACGGGCCAGGCAGGCGACGCCTACCGCAAGCACGCCGCGGAGAAGGGCGAAGCGCTCGGCGCCGCCGCCGAGCTGGCCAACACGATCAGCTCGGTCGTGACCATCATGGGCGAGGTCGTCTCGTTCGTCCGCGAGTTCGTCCGCGACCTGGTGGCCGACTGCATCTCGCGGCTGATCACCTACGCGCTGGAGGCGCTGGCCCCGCCGCTGGTCTCGCTGGCGTGGGTGGTGCCGCAGGCGGTCGCGTTCATCGCCAAGACCGTGGGCAAGATCGCCGACATCGTCCAGAAGCTGGTCAAGACGATCAGCAACGTCGCACCGAAGCTGGCCAAGATGGCCGAGGTCTTCGGCGACGTGATGAAGGCCCTGGGCAAGCTGGGCAAGAAGGCCTTCGACGGCGTCACCAACCTCGCGGACAAGGTCGACATCGCGGGCAAGATGTCGGAGAAGGTCGCCGAGAAGACGTGGAAGAAGGTCGACGACGTCTTCGGCACCGACGTCGTGGGCAAGCACAACGCCAAGTTCGGCGGCCCCGACGCCCCGGGCGGCGGTGGCACGGACGACTCCGGGGACGGGCCGGGCGACCGGCCCCGGACGCCCGGCGGGTCGTCGGATCCGGGCCCAGGATCGCCGAGTGCCGACGGCTCGTCCACGGACGCGCCGGGCTCGTCGCCCGGCGACGGCGTGGGAACTGATGCTCCCGGGCGTGCGGACACGCCGTCCGGTTCCGGTGAGCAGCCGCGTGCATCGTCCTTGATGGACAGTGGTGGAAACGGCCACGGGACACCGGATTCGCCGCGTTCGGCGACGCCGGACGGACCCGGTGGTTCTGCTGGGGGCGGGCCGAATCCCGGTGGTTCGCCCACGGGTGGGCCCGGCGGTGGTACGGCTCCGGATGGGTCGAACTCCGGTGGTTCGCCCACGGGTGGCCCCGGCGGCGGTACGGCTCCGGATGGGCCGAATCCCGGAAGTTCGCCCACCGGCGGGCCCGGCGGCGGCACGGCTCCAGACGGGTCGAACCCCGGAAGCACGCCCACCGGCGGATCGAATCACGTTGGTACGTCTGGGGATGCGCCGAATCCCGGAGGCTCGAACCCAGGCGGCTCCGGTGGTCCGGTTGCGGACGCGCCGAGCCCTGGCAGCTCGCACTCGGGTGGGACCACCGGTTCGCACTCCGAGAACGTGAGCTCCGGTGGGAACCCCGGCGGTTCGAATCCCGGTGGCCCGCACCCCAGCAGCGCGAGCCCGGGCAGCGCGCCGGTCGGCGGCGGTTCGGGATTCTCGGGTGGCAGCACCGCTGGCGGACCGCCTCCGGGCGGAGGCTCTGCCTCGGGCCTCGGCACGCCCGGCGGGCCTGCCGGGTACAACCCGAACACCCCGGCTTCCACCTCGTCGGCGACTGTGGACGCGCCGTCCAGGACGCCGGAGATGGGCCCCGCGGCACCCGTCGCCGGGCCACCGCCCGCCCGCTCCGATCAATCGGCGCCCGGCGGAGCAGGCGCCGGACCGGTCGGCGGCGGAGCCGCCGGAGGCCCAGGAGGCGGCGGTTCGCCGACCGCCGGAGGCGGCGGGCGCGCCGGTTCCGGATCCGGTTGGACCGGTACACCGGGAAGCCCCGGCGCAGCCGGGAGGCCCGAGGCTCCGCGCCAGCGGGGACCGGAGGGCCCGGGAGGGCGCGGACCGGCGACGCCGGAGCGCCGCGGACCGGGCGGCGAGGCCGGACAGCGTCCGGCCGGTCCGCCCGCGGGCTCGCGGCCGCAGGCCGCAGGGCCCGGGCATCCGGCAGGCCCGGCACGTGCGGATGCTCCCGCTCGCCCCGGACACCCGGACGGTCCGCCCAGGCAGAACACTCCGCCCGCAGGCGGCCCGCGGCCGGACGCTCCACAGCGCCCGACCGCGCACCCCAGCGGCCCGCGTGCAGACGCGCCGAACCCTCGCCCCGGGCATCCGAACGCACCGCACCCGGGAGGTCCGCCGCGCACTGACGCGCCGAACTCCCAGCCTCGTCAGGGACATCCCGACAACCCGGCACGCCCGAACACCTCAACGCACCCGAACGCCACGTCGCGCCCGGATGCGCGCCCCAACGGAACGGGCCAGCACCCGGATACCCCGCGCCAGCCCGCCCCGCCGCGCCCCGACGGCCCGTCGCGCCCGGATGCTCCGCCCCGCAACAACCGTCCGGACGCCGATCCGAACGCACCGCGCCAACGCCACCCGCACGACGGCGTCCGCGTGCACCCGGACGCCCCCAGACAGCACCACGCGGGCGTCGACCGCCAGCACTCCAACATGCGCCCCGACTCGTTCCCGAACGCCCGGGGCGCCGAGGGCGAGTGGCGCCCGGGCGGGCCGCAGCGGACGCCCGAGAACACCCGCGAAACCCCCAGGCCAGACCAGGAAGCTCAGAAGTACTCCACGTCGGAGTCGATGGCCGCCGAGCGTCCGCCGGCGAATCCGACCGAGCACCGGTGGGACATCGGCCGCGCAGGCGAGTTCGAGCGGATCAAGGTCTCCCCGGAGCTGGAGAGCAAGCTCCGAGACCCCAACGATCCCCACGGCTACATCGGCATCCGGAACACGCCGTCCGGCCTGTCGGCGGTGCCGTACCCGAAGACGAGGATCGGCGACCGGGACTACTACGACCGGATGCCGAAACCGGCCGTGGACCCGAAGCGCTTCACGGTCGAGGTGCACGGCAGCCCGGACGGAGTGGAGTTCCGCGGCCAGCAGCTCACCGCCAAGGAACTGGCCGAGATCATCAAGGCCGCCCCCGGCTACGACCCGGGCACCCCGATCCGCCTGCTGTCCTGCAAGACCGGCGCGGACATGCCCGACGGCTCCCCGAACTTCGCCCAGCAGCTCTCCAAGGAGCTCGGCGTCGAAGTCCTGGCGCCCAACAAGGACGCCTGGGTCGACAACTTCGGCAACATGTACGCGAGCGACTCGCGCGCGAAGTTCGAAGCGGACGCCTCCGGCACGCCCCAACCCAAGCTCGACGAACCGGGCCAATGGGTCAGCTTCGCCCCGGACGGCACCAAGGCGGTCCACGACAGCCCCTTCCCCCCAGGCCACGAACCGGAATTCGTCCGCCACGGAGTACAAGCCCACAACGCCGAACAACGCGGCTTCGGCGACTGGCTCCGGAGGACGTTCGGCCGGGAGCCAAAGCCGGACACCTTCGAAGCGGACCCGGTCACGGGCGAGAGGTACTCGTCCTTCTCGCCGCCCCCGCAGAACACCCCACACCAGTACGGCGGGCCCCAGCAGGGGCAGCAGCCGTTTGGCGGCCCGCAGCAGGGTCAGCAGTCGTTCGGCGGGCCCCAGCAGGGGCAGCAGCCGTTCGGCGGACCCCAGCAAGGTCAGCAGCTCTACGGCGGCCAGCAGCCCGGCCAGCAGCCCTACAACGCACCTCAGCAGGGCCAGCAGCCTTACGGCGGACCCCAGCAAGGCCAGCAGTCGTTCGGTGGACCGCAGCAAGGTCAGCAGCCCTACGGCGGATCCCAGCCCGGTCAGCCATCTTTCGGTGGCCCCCAGCCGTCCTACGGCGGCCCCCAGCAGGGCCAGCCGCCCTACGGCGGTCCTCAGCAGGGCCAGCAGTCGTTCGGTGGACCGCAACCTGGCCAGCAGCCGTACAGCGGACCCCCACCTCGGCAGGGAACGCCGCAGCAAGGCCAGCAGTACCCGCAGGGCGGCGGATCCCCGCAGCCCCAGCGCCAAGGAGGAATGCCCCAACAAACCCCCGGACAACCGAACCCTCCGGCGCCTCAGCCCCCACGCGCTCCGCAGCAGTCCGGACCGACCCCTCCACCCCCGCGTGGCCAGCAACAACCGCAGGGCACGCCCCAGCAGAGCGGCCGCCCGACCTTCAACGGCCCGAGCCCGCAGGGGCCGCCTACCCCAAGTGCCGTCCCACACCCGAACGGGCCCCAACCGGCACCGAGGCCGTACGACGTCTCAGGCCCGCCCCGAAACCCGAGTGGCCCAGGGCAACAAGCTCCGAACGTCGGCGGTCCGAACCCCGGTGCGCCGTCGACCCCCAGGAACAACGTCCCGCCGCTCGACGTCTCAGGCCCGCGCCAGGCACCCAGTGGGCCGCGAACGAACACACCACCTTTGGACGTCAGCGGTCCGCCCCGGGCTGGCCAACAGCCGTCTGTTGATACTGGTCAGCGGAACGTGCCGCAGCCCGCGAGTCCGTCACCCACACCGTCCCCGCACCAACCGTCTCGTTCGTTCGAAGACTTCAAGCGGGACAACGGATTCGATCGTGATTCGTTGGGGCTCGACGATTCCCCGTCTGGCCAGCAGGCTGGGCAGAGTTCTGGTGATCGCAATCCGCTTGACGAGTTCGATTTCTTCGCGAATAAGGACTTCCGGGCGACAGCAGAAGATCACGCCGCTCTGCGCGAATCGGTGAACATCAACGAGGACGAACTGCGGCGGCTCAGGCTGGACGAGGACGGGAATGTTCGAGAAGAGCTCGCGGATATCACGGATGAAGAACTTTGGGCGATGGAGCGCTACACGGATGTCAACTTTTTTGACCCGTGGAACACAGCGCTGCGCGCTGGTGACGTCGATAGTTTGCGCGAACACGAAATTTTGATCAGGAACGCCGTGTCGGGCTTGAACAAATTGCCTGACTGGACTGCGACGCCGGACCATCCGCGTTTGTTGCGCGGGATCCATATTTACGGGAACAAGAAGGAGTTCCTGGATCGGTACGAAGTTGGCAGCACGCTGACAGAGAATGCCTTTACCAGTACCACAAAAGATGACGTGAATCTTCCTGCGGATGATCGCAAGGCGGCGATGTCCGGAAATGTTCAATTTGTCATTGATGGCCAAGTGGGCGGCAAGGACATTGAGTTCTTGAAGCCTTATGGTGGAATGCGGGAAGTCATTTTCCCTCCGGGAACCAGATTTGAGGTGACATACAAGGAGGAAGACGAGTTGACTGGTAAGGTGATCATTCATTTGACTGCCGTAGGGAGGTGAATATAAGTGGATCGCGGCGAGGGTGAGCGCGTCCAGAAAGACAGCATGGATATCAGCGATTTGTCGCCCGAGATGCGGGCAAAGGTTGAATCCGCACGCGAGTCGATCAGACGCCACATGATGGCCATCGGTCCGGATGCGGATGTCGCCCCGATAGACAATTTTGCTATCGGGCTGGACGACAACTTCAACCCGTTCCCGGCATCGCGGAAGTGGGCTGGCAATGACTCCACCGGTGAAGACGTGAACGACAAGTAGATTTTCGGGCGGGTCGGCTTCGGTCGACCGGGCCGGTGCTGCGGGCTGAGCACAGGCCGTGGAGGGTACGTTGAGTCGACGGGGAGGCGGAGGATGACTGCGCTGGAGCAGGCCATTGCGGGGTACGCGAGCGATCCTTCTGCGATCGGCCAGGTGTACCGGGAGTTCCTGGTAGCGAAGATGCTGGTGGTGTCCGCCGCCGACTCGTCGGATCCTGCGCTGATCAAGATCGACGGGCAGGACAAAGAGCAGATCTGGGTGTGCACGGGCAGGAGCGCGGTGCCGGACTTTGCGCCCGGCACGACGGCCGTCAACGGGTATCAGCTGCTGCCGTTGTTGGCGGACCGGGATGTGCACGTCGCCACGTCGCCGCAGGCGCAAGACATGATGTTGAGCGGTGAATTGGCGATCGTTCACTCGGCGCCCGACATCACTGACGAACTTCGGTCGGAAGCTCAGGGGCGACCCGGTTCCTGGATCGCCGTGCCCGACCGCATGTACCAGGGCGAAGTGCGCGACAAGATCCCCGAGCACGCGTTCGTCGGCGAGTACTGGGTCGATGAGACAGGCGTCGTGACGAGCCAGTACCGCGTCAACCCAAAGTACCGGCCTTCGCCTCTGACGCTCGGATTTCCTCAGCCGGTTAGCCCGCTCGAACATGCCTTGCACCTGTACGAGACCGGCTACGTCTCAGCTGAAGCGCTAGTGGCGGTGCTCTCGAACAATGATTTCGCCCTGGTGGTGGAAAGCGACGGAGTGGCGTCGATGTTCCCCCGGGGGGACAAGAAGGTGATGGTTGCGGCATCCGGAGTCAGATATGTTCCGGATTTCGCGAAGGGTGCGAATAAGGTTAACCTGGCTGCGCTCGAACCGCTTTTGGCTGAAGCGGACTTGATGATCGACCTCGGTGCGCGACATCAAACGCAGATCCCCGGTTCCTTGCTCCTGCAGAAACTTGAAAGGCAGAGAACGGCTAAACAGCGCCCGGCGACTCAACCGCAGGAAGGATATCCACGGACGGCTTCAACCCTGTCTGCGGAGCCGATTGACGCTCATGAGCGATTCATCGGTGCGATGCTGGCTGGGGCTGTTGGTGACGCGCTGGGCTACCGCATCGAATTCGATGACATTGGGGCGATCCGGCAGGCTCACGGCGGTGCTGGGCTTACCGCTCCGGTGCTTCGGGATGGTGTTGCGCAGGTTTCCGATGACACGCAGATGATGTTGTTCACGCTGGAAGGGCTCATCCGGGCGCATGTGGCTCGGCGGATGAACCCGGTGGACAACGATCCGGTTCCTGAGGTGCAGCACGCTTATCAGCGGTGGTTCCACACGCAGAACCAGCCGTGGCCGCAGGCCGGTGGTCCGTATGCTCAGCGTCTTCAGCAGCCGGACGGGTGGTTGATCACGAACCAGGCCCTGTTCAGCAGGCGTGCTCCGGGGAGCACGTGCATGTCGGCGTTGGCGCGGTTCGCGCAGACGCACCAGCACGCCGCTCCGCAGGTTGCGATCAACGATTCCAAGGGCTGCGGCGGCGTGATGCGGGCCGCGCCGGTCGCGGTGTGGTCCGGCGATCCGGCCGAGGTGTTCTACGCGGCGGTCGGCACGGCAGCGTTGACGCACAGCCACCCCAGCGGGTTCCTGTCCGCCGGTGTGCTCGCGGTGATCGTGCACCAGCTCATCCGGGATGTTCCGTTGCCGGAAGCCGTTCGGATCGCTCGGGATCTGCTGTTGCGGTGGCGTGGGCACGAAGAGCAGCTGCAGATCCTCGACCAGGCCGTTGAGCTAGCGAAGCGCGGCTCTGTCAGCCCGGAGGAGCTCAAGGACACGCTCGGGCAGGGGTGGGTCGGCGAGGAGGCGCTGGCGATCGGCCTCTACGCCGTGCTGGCCACCGACAACCTGCGCGACGCGCTGCTGCTGTCGGTGAACCACTCGGGCGACTCCGACTCCACGGGAATCGTGTGCGGCAACATCGCCGGCGCGCTGTACGGAACCCGCGCGATCCCGCAGGAGTGGCTGAACACGCTGGAGCTGCGCGAAGTCATCGAGGCGCTGTCCAGGGACGCGCTGGCCGAGTTCAGCCCGGGCCCGCCCAGCGACCAGGAGTGGTTGCGCCGGTATCCGGCTTGGTGAGCCGGTGCAGTGAGCGGGCCTGCGGACTTCAATCCCGGCCGGGAAGGTGAGCTGGTAGTGGATCACGAGAACGTGGCCGGGAAACCCGGCAACGGCTTCAGCGCATCCGGGCCCGGCACAGCGGTGTCTCGTGGGAACGAAAGCCGCGGAGCATCTCGCCGAACAGCGCTGAGTGGTGTCGCCCCGCTGGGGAACCGCTTCTGGACAGCTGTGTTCGCGGCCTGGCTCGGTGATGGGCTCGGGCGCCTCGTGCAGTTCTTCACCTGGGATGAGATCCGGGAGATGCACGGGGATCAGGGGATTACGAGGCTGGATCCGCGTGTGCCTGAGGAGCGCATGTCCGACGGTGGCGTCAGCCTGATGGTGCTGACCCTCGACGGGCTGATCAGAGCCGACCGCGCGCGGGTGGCGCACCACGACGATCCCTTCACCGAGCTCGAACGCGTGTACCGGTTGTGGGCGGCGGGTGAAGCTCGCGGTAGTTCTGCGGGTGGCTGGTTGGCCGCAGATCATTTTTCCTCTCAACTGGCGGAGTCGCGCGCCGTCGCGTTGCTGCGGGAAAAGCTGATCGGCGGACCGGATTCCTACCCGGTGCAGGGTGTTTCACCGCTGTGCTCGGCGATCCCGATGAGTGGTTGGTCGAGCGAGAGCGGTGAAGTCGTCGACTTCGTGGCGCGTGCCATGCAGCTCACCGGGCAGTCCGCTGCGACGACTGCCACCGCCAAGGTCCTCGCGGTCATGATCCAGCAGAACGTCATGGCCGACGACTACCTGCACGGGATCTCCTACGTCGTGGAAGGCGATCCGGATCGCTGGGGTGAAGGCGGAGCGGAGGTCCTGGAGGCGGTCAACGCGGCACGAGGCCTGGCCCGGTACGGCATCACGCCAGGTGAGATCGAATCCTTGGGCTCGGGTGAAACACCGGCTTCCGCGTTGGCGATCGCGGTGTGCGCCGTGCTGTCAGCGGAGGAGAAGCTATTCGGCCAGCACTTCGAAGAAGTGCTGCGGATTGCGGTGAACCATTCCGGGAACAGTTCCCTCACCGGTGCGCTGGCAGGTGCGATCGTGACCATTGGGCGAAGGTCCTCGGGTGGGATGGACAGTGTTTGGGGCAAGGGGCTGCTCGACTACCAGCTGGTTTCCAAGCTGGCGCGGGATGCTAGTGATCAGCTCGGTTCGCAGCGGGGCGAGCTGAAGCGGAAGGAGAGATACCCGGCCCTGTGGGGCGGGGAGGTCGTGAGCCCGTCTAGGCAGGACGATGGTGAGGAACGTCTTGCCGACGTGACCCCGACCCCCACGCTGATAGGTGCGTATTCGAAGTCGGAGCGCAGCCTGTCGCAGCGTGTTGCGGAGTTCCGGTGGAGTCCGGATTCCGGAGTCGCGGTCGAGATCTTCGACAAGGTGGCGGGCGATGTCGCGCGGTCCTACTTCCACGCAGGTATCTGGCTGCACTCGGAGAACCGCACGGTGCTCATCGGCGAAGGTCCCGCATTCATGCGAGCACTTCTGCTGACGCCGGACAAGCGGTACTACAGGTTCGTCGATGAAAGCGCTGACGAACCCGTTCGTCCCTCCGAGCAGCAGGCGAGCGCAGCCCAGCCCGAGCAGATCGCTCAGCCGTTGACCCTCGACGAGCGCGTCGTGCTGGAGACTCGTGGTCGATCGACCATTGCGGCGGATCGCGAGTGGCGCGACGGTAAACGCGTCATGCGCTATTGGGACGCTCAACGTGTGCGCAGGGTCTTCGGGCGCAGCAGCGACGAGTTCTGCCGGGCGTTGCGCTACGACCGGACCATCAAAGACGTGTCCGTGATCCACGGGGTAGGGACGTACTTTCCGTTCGCCGTGCAGGAGTCCCTGCTGGCTGATGTCGTGGCGCGCGGGCGTCTCTCCGCGGCCGGGCAGATGACGTTGTTCTGCCTCGACGCTGTGGTGCGCACGGAGACCTGGCGGCGTCAGACGGGCGAGCTGATCCCGCGCACGATCGGCCTGGTCGGGCTGTTGCGGTGGCTGCACACCCAGGGCGTTCCGTGGAACCGGGTCGTGACCGCGGACATCCTCGACGACGTCCCGGAACCGACCGGCTGGCTGATCGAGCTTCCCGAGCTCTTCGAGCGTCGCGACCCGGACCCGGTGTGCATCGATGCGCTGTCCGCTTTCGCGGAGAAGAACGTGACGGGCTGGTTCTCGAAGCCGATCAACAATGCGCGGACGCCGTCTGCGGTGCCCAGGGCGATCGCCCTGGCCGCGTGGTCCGACATCCCGGAACGCGTCTTCGAGCAGGCTGTCGCGAACGCGCTGCTCACGCACGGCCATCCCGATGCGTACCTCAGCGCGGGCGCCTACGCCGTCCTGGTCAACACCCTGCTGTCCGGGGGCACGTTGGGCGACGGCATCGAGATCGCCGTGGACGAACTGGCCAAGTGGCCGGATGAGAACGTCCAGCGCTTGCTGCGGTCCTGTGAGCTGACCGGTCGGCGACCTTCGGCGGGGCAGCTGTCCGTGCTGGTCGAGGACGGTGCGGCTCCGAACGCGCTGGCCGTCGCCGTGGTGGCCGCGGCGCGCGACGATGACTTCGTGTCCGCGGTGCGACGAGCGGCCGGGGTCTTGCCTGAGGCGGCACCGCTGGTCGGCGGACTGCACGGCGCGCGAAACGGTGAGCAGGGATTCCCGCGGAAGTGGTTGGGGCGGATGGAGCTCTGGAAAGAAGTCGAGCGACTGGCCTTCGACGTCGCGGCTGTTCAGGTCGGCCTACCGGACCGGGTCTGGACGTCGGAGTGGGCCGGACCCTATCCGGGGTTCTGAGCGCGGGAGCGAGCGGTGATCAAGAACTCTCTGGACGAGCTGACCCCACAGGAGCTGAAGACGCTTCAGGCATGGCGGGACATGAAGGTTCGGCCGAGCCTCCTGCCCATGTCGTGGTTCGTCGAAGTCGACCACCAGGTCGGGCTGGTTTTCGGGGGAGACCGGAAGGAACCGCTGGCCTGGCCGCGGCGGCAGTACGAGGTCCTCGGCAGGGCGTTGGGCATGCTCATCGGCGGAGCCCTGGGCGATTCCCTCGGAACCACCGCTGAAGCGGAAGGAATCACGACCGACCGCGCGCTGTTGACCGCGTTGCGGTTTCGGCCGTGGCGGGCGCCGAACTCAGCGGCGTTGGGAGCCGCTGCCGAGATCGCCACTCGTGCCCAGGCGGATCATCGGGAGGGCGCGGATCTCGACGCAGCACTGATGACGCGTGCGCAGGAAGCGGAGATCGCTGGACCTCTCGGGTGTTTCGCAGCCGCTGTCCCGGCTGCGCTGGTCAGCATCAACAGCGCTGACGGGGATGCGTTTCGTCGAGGTATGCGGCTGGCTGCACTTCTCAGCGACTCCTCGGCAGATCAAGCCAGCGCAGGTGCGTTCGCGGTGGCGCTCGTTCGAGCGCTCAATGGCCACGAACTCCGCTTGGACCAGCTCTCCCGATTGCTGCTGGAGCAGGTGGGTGCCGAGCACACCGAACTCCGCCGCAGGCTGGGCTATCTTGCGTCGGTTGGTGAAGGTACCGATGACCAGGCCGTGTTCGCGGAGTTGGGCAAGGGTTCATCCGGGGCAGAGGTGGTCTCCCGAGCGCTCTGGCTCGGAGCCCGTGACACGGGCGGGTGGGCTGAGGTGGTCCATGCCTTCGTGGGAGAGAACCGGTCGTACAACGCGCAGGTATCCGGCCTGCTCACCGGTGCCCGGCGTGGTGCGGAGGCGTTCCCGCTGCTGTGGCGGCGGAAGCTTGAGCCCGCTGCCCGGCTTGAGTCCGTCGCCGAGACGTTCATGTCCGAGTTCGGTCCGGATCAGGTGAGAATCACTCCGCAAGCTGATGTCCGAGGTGCGGCGCCTTCGGTGGCCACTCCTGACCAGGACGCCTTCGTCGACGAGCGTGCTCAGGACAGGCCAGAGGATCGGCGAGTGGGGGATGTGGAGGGCGGCATGGGGCAGTCGCAGGGTGTGGAGATGACCGCGCTGGAGCGGGCCATCACTCGGTTCGGCGCGGGGGAGGGGCCGGTTGAGGACGTCTACCGGGAGTTCCTGGTCGCCAGGACGTTCTTGATCACCTCGCCGGGCGGGCCCGCGTTCTTCCAGATGTCGGATCAGCCGAAGGAGCAGATCTGGGTTTGCACCGATGAGAGCGCGGCGCCGGACCTGGGATTCCCGGGGATGGAGTCGCCGGGCACCACGCCGGTCAACGGGTACCGGTTGCTGCCGCTGCTCGCCGAGCGGAACGTGCGCATCATCACCCGCGAAGGCGTGATGGATCTGATGATCATCGGGTCGCGAGCTGTGCAGCTCTCGGCGCCCGAGATCACCGATCAGGTGCGGGCGGAGGGGCTGAAGAAGCCCGGTGCCTGGTTGGGCGTGCCGGATCGGATGCTGCGCGAACAGCCGTGGGAGTCCCTCCCCGCGCACGGTGTCGTCGGTGAGTACTGGGTCGACGAGAACGGGGCCGTCACCGAGCAGTACCGGCCGAACCCCGAGTACCGGCCTTCCCCGCGGACCTTGGGATTCCCGGAGCCTCGGACCGAGCTCGGGCACACCCTCCAGCTCTACGTCACCCAGCAAGTCACCGAGCAAGCTCTGGTGAAGGTGCTCAACGAATCGGTGATCGCCCTCGCGGCGCACGAAGACGGTGTGCCCGCAGCGTTCCCGCTCCACGGGCGGCCGACGCTCGTCGCGGCCTCCGTTCCTGAGTACATCCCCGATTTCGCCAAGGGGCGGGTCAAGGCCGCTTTTGCCGAGATGACACCGGCTTTCACAGATGCCGACCTGGTCATCGACCTGGGTACGCGCCAGCAGGTCCACTTCTCCGGGCAACAGCTGCTGGAGCTGTTGGCGGAGGTGAAGCCGAGCGGTGAAGCCGCAGCGGCTCAGCAGCCCGCGGCGCCGCTCGAGCCTCACGAGCGGTTCGTCGGGTCGATGCTGGCCGGGGCTGTGGGGGACGCTCTGGGTTACGCCGTCGAGTTCCACGACATCGGCATGATCCGGCGGAATCACGGGGATGCCGGGCTCACCGCTCCCGTGCTGCGGGACGGCGTTGCGCAGATCTCCGATGACACGCAGATGATGCTGTTCACCCTCGAAGGGCTCATCCGGGCTCATGTCGCGCGGCGGATCAAGCCCGTCGACAACGATCCGGTTCCCGAGGTGCAGCACGCCTACCAGCGGTGGTTCCACACGCAGAACCAGCCCTGGTCGCAGGCCGGTGGGCCTTACGCGCAGCGGATTCCGCAGCCCGACGGGTGGCTCATCACCAATCCCCAGCTGTTCGCCGCGCGGGCTCCGGGGAGCACCTGCATGTCCGCGCTCGCGCAGTTCGCGCAGACGCACCAGCACGCTTCTCCGCAGCACCGGGTCAACGATTCCAAGGGCTGCGGCGGCGTGATGCGGGCCGCGCCGGTCGCCGTGTGGTCGCACGATCCCGCCGAGGTCTTCTACGCCGCCGTCGGGACCGCCGCGCTCACGCACAGCCATCCCAGCGGGTACCTCTCCGCCGGGGTGCTCGCCGTGATCGTGCACCAGCTCATCCGGGACGTACCGCTGGGGCAAGCGGTGAGCACCGCCCGGGAGCTGTTGTTGCGGTGGCGGGGGCACGAGGAGCAGTTGGCGTTGCTCGACAAGGCCGTCGAGCTCGCGAAGCAGGGGCCGGTCGCTCCTGAGGTGATCAAGGACACGCTCGGGCAGGGGTGGGTCGGGGAAGAAGCTCTCGCGATCGGGCTCTACGCCGCGCTGGCCACGGATAACCTGCGGGACGCGCTGTTGCTGGCCGTGAACCACTCGGGGGACTCGGACTCCACGGGGATCGTGTGCGGCAACATTGCGGGGGCTCTGCACGGGGCCCGGGCCGTTCCGCCGGAATGGCTCGGTTCGCTGGAGCTGCGAGAGGTGATCGAGACGTTGGCCGGGGATGCGCTCGCCGAGTTCAGCCCGGGTCCGCCGACCGATCCGGCCTGGACCAGGCGCTACCCGGCCTGGTGAGCACGAGGGAGACATCGCGATGACCGACGCACGACCGCAGCCGTCGTGGGCGGACCGCTTCCGCGGGGCCATGCTCGGCGGGGCCGTCGGCGACGCCCTCGGCGCCGGTGTGCGGGGCAGCAAGCTCAGCGAGATCGAGCAGTGGTTCGGCCCGCAGGGCGTGGTCGACTACCTGCCCGTGTTCGGGCGGCGCGGGGCGAGCACCGAGCTGACGCAGCTCACCGTGTTCACGCTGGAAGCCCTGCTGCGGGCCAAGGCCGCGAACCCGAGCAGCAGCGGGTGGTTGCCGACCGAGTTCGTCCTCACCAACTACCTGCGCTGGCTGCACACCCAGGGCGTGCCGTGGGACTACGCGATGTCGGCGTACCTGGCGGCCGAGCCCACCCCCAACAGCTGGCTGCTGGAACGGCCCGAGCTGTACTCGACCCGCAACCCGTGCAGTGCCGGGCTGTACCTGATCGGGACCGCCGCGCAGCGGTCGCCGCTGGCCGCCGACGGCAGCGTGCACCCGTCGTTCGACGCCGACGGCCTGGCCGACCTCGTGGTGTGGGCCGCGCCGACCATGGCCTGGTCCAACATTCCCGAAGAGGTCTTCGCGGCGGGTGCCGGGGCGGCGAACCTCCTGCTCAACGCGTCGAACTCGGTTGCCGCAGCTGGCTTGCACAGCGATGTGCTGGCCCAGCTGATCCGGGGCGTGCCGCTGTGGGATGCCGTGAACGCCTCCGACCACAACCGGCTCGGGGTCGCCTACCGGATCGGCCGGGAACCCGCTGACGTCCGCCGGACCCTGCACGCCGCGATGTTCGTCGGGCAGCGCGGCGGCTACCCCACTCCCCGGCAGATCGAGGTCGAGTTCGACCTGACCGACAAGCCCGGTGAGCTGGGCATCGCGCTGGCCGCGGTCGGCAGCACCCGCAGCTTCGCCGACGCGGTGCGCGTCGCGGTGAACCACTCCGGCGACAGCGCCGTCACCGGTGCGCTGGCCGGTCAGCTCGCCGGTGCGATCTACGGGCCCGCCGGGATTCCCGGGCAGTGGCTCGACGAGCTCGAACTGCGCGAGATCATCGAGATCCTCTGCGCCGACGCCACCGAGGCCTTCGCGCCGCCGCAGCCGCCGCAGTGGGCCCAGCGCTACGCGCCGAACACCCGGCAGCTCGGCGGCCCGCCGCAGCTCACCGGGGGCTCGCCGAACACGGTCGAGGGCATCGCCGAGCAGACCATGCTCATCCCGGCGATCACCTCCTCGGAGCCCGTCGACACCCCGCCCGCCGGGCTGCCGGTGCAGAACCCGCGCCCGGACGGCATCGGTGCGCCGACGTTCCCGGCGGCCCGGACCGAGAACGCGGTCGGCGACCCGTCGAGCACCGGGCCGATCCCGGTGCCGAACCTGCGCTCCGAGACGCCGGTGGAGACCACCGCGGTGTTCCCCGCGATCGGTGACGACGCGGAGCCGCCGGCGGCCGCGCCGCAGATCGGGGCCTTCCCGCCGCCAGCCGTGGTGCAGCCGGTGGCGGCCGATCCCGTGCCGGACGCTGAACCCGCTGGGTTCGTCGAGGCGGATGCCGGGGAAGCGGAGGAGTCGGCCGTCGACCGCGAGGTCGCGGAGCGCATCGTCCGCGAGTCGGCGGAATTCGCGCGGATTCCGGTGCCGGACGCCCGGGTTTCGGAGCCGGTCGTCGACGAGGACCCGGCCGAGCCGGAGGGCGCCGTCGAGCCGGTCGCCGAGCCGGAGGACGTCGTCGAACTGGCTCCGGCCGAACCGGAGGTTGCGGACCACGTGGTTCGCGAGCCTGCCGATCTCGGGCGGATCGTGGTGCCGGAAGTCGTCGTCCGGGACGAGGACGCCGCGGCCGATCGCGAGGTCGCGGAGCGCATCGTGCAGGAGCCGGCGGAGTTCGCGCGGATCCCGGTGCCGGATGTCGTTGCCAGGAGCGAGGAATCCGAGCCCGAGGACCAGGAACCGGCGGATCGCGACGAGGACGCCGAGGCGGAACTCGTCGACGACGCAGCGGAAGGCGTTGCGGACAGCGAGGTTCCAGAAGCCCCGCAGCCCGCGGTGGAGCGCGATCCGGTGGACCTGGAACCGCCCGCGCGCACCCCGATCGACCTCGAACCGGTCGACGACGTCGCGGACGACGAACCGGCGGACGAGACCGAAGACGACGTCCCCGACGAGAACGGCGACGACGCAGCGGAAGACGTCGCCGAGCCCGTCGAAGAGGAGCCCGCCGAACCGGCGGCTCCGGTGGCGCCGCCGGTCGTGCGCGGCGGGCACGCCAAGGCCGACGGCCCGGGGGACAGCGCTCCGTCGCTGACCGAGCGCGTGCTGGGCTGCTTCCTCGGCGGCGCGCTGGGCGACTCGCTCGGCTCCGACCTGGAGTTCATCACCGCCGAGGCGATCACCGCGCGCTTCGGCCCCGAGGGTCCGTCCGGGCTGCGCGAGGCCTACGGCGTGCGCGGGGCCATCACCGACGACACCCAGATGACGCTGTTCACCGCCGAAGGCCTGATCCGCGGCAGCGTCGCGAACCGCGTTCTCGGCAGCGACGATCCGCTCCCCGAGGTGCAGCTGGCCTACCAGCGCTGGCTGCACACGCAGGGCGTGGACTGGGACGCCGCGGCCGGCGCGTTCCTCGCCGACTACCCGGCGCCCGACGGCTGGCTGATCGAGGTGCCCGGCCTGTTCGCGACCCGCGCGCCCGGCAAGACCGTGTGGCGCGCGCTGGCCCGCTTCGGCGACGGCAAGCCCGCCGGGTCGTTCACCGAGCGCGTCAACGACTCCAAGGGCTGCGGCGGCGTGATGCGCGCCGCGCCCGCCGCGCTGTGGTCCACCGATCCCGCCGAGGTGTTCCGGCTCGCCGCCCGCACCGCCGCGGTGACGCACAGCCACCCCGCCGGCTACCACTCCGCCGGGGCGCTGGCGGTGATCGTCCAGCAGGCGCTGCTCGGCCGCGGCCTCGACGACGGCGTGTGGCTGGCGCTGCAGGTGCTGGAGACCTGGGAGGACCACGAGGAGACCAGCGCGGCGCTCAAGGCCGCCGTGGCGCTGGCCGAAGCTGGCGAGCCGACACCGGAGCAGGTCGCCGAGCAGCTCGGCGGCGGTTGGGTCGGCGAGGAGGCGCTGGCCATCGCGGTGTGCGCGGCGCTGGTCGGCGAGGACGTCGAGCAGGCGCTGCGGATCGCCGTGCACCACGACGGCGACAGCGACTCGACCGGCGCGATCTGCGGGAACATCGTCGGCGCGCTGCACGGCGTCGCCGCGCTGCCGGTCGACTGGCTGGCCGAGCTGGAGCTGCGCGACGTCGTCGAGCAGATCGCGCTGGACTGCGTGGCCGAGTTCGGGCACGGCGCCTTCCAGCCCGGCCAGGCCGCCATCGAGCCGCCGACCGGTGAGGACTGGAACGAGCGCTACCCGGTCCGGCCGCACTGGGAGGCCGCACCCGAGCCGGTCGCCGCCGCGCCGGGACCGGAGTTCCCGGCGCCCAAGCCCGCGCCGCGGCGGATCAACGGAGTCATGCACGACGAGCTGTCCGAGGGGGAGGACGAATGATCCTGGGGGAGTCGATCGCGGGCGCGCACGTCCTGGTCGACGGGACGTACTGGCCGCTCCGCGAGCTGGGCGAGCAGGGCGCGGTGCTGGAAGGCCGCGACCAGCCCGTCCCGCTCGACCAGGTCGGTGACGTGCTGTTCGCGCAGCACGGTGCTCCCGCGCGGGTGCGGCCGGAGTTCCCGGCACCGGCGTCCTACGGGGCGTTCCCGGACCGCGCCGAGCAGCAGCGCGACCTGGAGCGGGCGCTGCGCGAAGCGGTCGTCGCCGGGCTGCCGGAGGGCTGGCAGCGGGTGGTCGTCGACTGCACCGCGCTGGGCACCCGGATCGAGATCACCGCCGCGGTCACCACCGACGCCGAGCACCGGTGGATCCCCACCCAGGACGTCGTCGACGCGCTGCGGCGGCACCGCGACGTCTCCTACCGCCCGGAGACCGGGGCGTGGACCGCGGCGCGCTTCCAGCTCGACCAGGACGGCGCCGACCTGCGCACCGGGCACGACGAGCCGAGCTGGGTCGTCGGCCCCGAGGACGGCCGCGCGCACTACGAGGAGCTGCGCTACTACCCGCGGACCGCCGCGCCGGGATGGCTGCTGGACCCGGCGTGGGAGCACTACGGCCAGCACCGCGAGGCCGAGCAGCCCGAGCCGGTCCGGATGGTCCAGGTCTTCGACGGCCGCGACGCCGAGAACCGCCCGTTCGCGCACCGGCCCGCGCTGACCTCGGTCGAGGAGCGGCTGGTCGCGCACTACCTGCACGGCGGCGAGATCCTGCTGCGCGCGTACAGCAGCGACCCCGACGAGATCGATCCGCAGCGCCAGCCGGCGGTGCCCAAGCAGTTCCACACCGACGGCACCTGGGTGTGGCCGCTGGCGCTGGCCTACTACCTGAACGAGCACTGCATCGCCCCGCCGCGCGACTTCCTCGACCACATCCGCAGCCGCGGCCACCAGCCGCCGGGGGAGGTCGCCGACCACGCGGCCGCCGAGGCCAAGGCGCTCGTGCTCGGCGGTGACCCGGAGGCCCTGCTGCGGCTGAGCCCGGCCAAGGCGATCGACATCGCCCGCGGCTTCATCAGCGCGATGGGCATGAGCACCCGGTTCTACAGCTTCGAGGAGCCGCTGGAGGGCGGCTGGAGCATGCTGCGCGGCTCCGACGGCTGGTGGGTGGTGTTCCGCGTGCACGAAGGCGAGATCCACAACCGCTCCCGCTTCCCCGACGCCTACGCGGCCGCGGCGCACCTGATCGGCGCGATGTCGCTCACCCGCACCGAGTTCCTGCGCGAGCCGGACGAGCCGCTGCAGGACTTCGAGTGCCCGTACGAGCCGATGCCCGGCGAGCCGCCGCTGGACGCCTACGACAACAAGCTCGCGGTGGTCCTGCGCGAGGGCGACGAGGTCGACCGGTTCGGCGAGCCCACCGGCAACACGGTGTTCGTGGCCGGGACGACGCTGCCGCAGCGCTCGGTGCCGCCGCAGCAGCAGGCCGGGGCCTACCACCGGTACCGGGTGGTCACCGGCTTCGAGGTCGTCTCCGGCGTGGCCAAGCCGGACTTCGGCCAGGTCGGCGGCGGCACCGCCTTCGTGCTGCCGAACGACGTCCAGAACCTCGTCGCGGACGGCTGGCTGGTCGAGGTCTGAGTCCCCGAGGGCGGTTTTGCCGGTAACCGACACGTCTCCACGTCCGGAATGCCGGGTCAGTTTCAGGCAAAACTGCCGCTCGGCACGACACGCCGAGGCGGGCGGGGTGTGAAACGGGCCCTGAGGACCTGCGTCTGATCCGGCGAACTCCGGCCGAAAGCCGGTTTCCCGGTCGTCCCCGCCGAGTACGCTGCTGGGCGATCTTGAGCGGGGGACGGCGGGAGGCCGCATGGCCGGGGTGCGCAGGGCGTTGCTCATCGCGACGAGCACCTACGCCGACGCCGGGTTCGGCAGGTTGCAGGCCCCGGACGCCGATGCCACCGGCCTGCAGCGGGTGCTGGCCGATCCGGCGATCGGCGGGTACCAGGTCGAGATCCTGCGCGACCCGGCGCACCAGGACGCGATGCTGGCCGTCGAGGACCTCTACGCCGACGCGGGCCCCGACGACCTGGTGCTGCTCTACGTGTCCGGCCACGGCGTCAAGGACGACGACGGCCGCCTCTACCTGGCGATGACCAACTCCCGGCTGGACCGGCTGAGCTCCACCGCGATGCCTGCGACCTTCGTGCACGACCGGATGGCCGACAGCCGGTCGCGCGCCGTGGTGGTGTGGCTGGACTGCTG
This sequence comes from Saccharopolyspora indica, assembly GCF_027853965.1. Taxonomy (GTDB): domain Bacteria; phylum Actinomycetota; class Actinomycetes; order Mycobacteriales; family Pseudonocardiaceae; genus Saccharopolyspora; species Saccharopolyspora indica. The sequence continues at coordinate 55,462 of NZ_JAQGLB010000012.1, forward strand.
CTTCTCGGGCGCCTTCCCGCGCGGCTACCTGGTCCGGGCCGCGGGCCGCCACGCCAACGTCAAGGAGCAGCTGCTGCGCGGCGGCGGCGCGGCCAACGCGTTCGCCGACGACGAGTCGCGCGGCTACGCGGTGATGACCTCGTCCACCGCGCTGCAGTACTCCTTCGAACCCGACGGCGGCGCGATCGGCGAAGCCGCGCCCTCGCTGTTCACCCGGCAGCTGATCGACGGCCTGCGCACCGGCGAGGCCGACCGCGACCGGGACGGCGCGGTCGACGTCGGCGAGCTCTACCAGTACGTCCTGGAACGGCTCCGCGACCGGCGCGGCCGCCAGCAGCCCACGCTCTACAGCCGGATCGCGGGCAAGCTCTACGTCGCGAACAACCCGAACCCGGCCGTCGAGCCCGCAGCGGTCCCGGCCGCGGAACCCGAGCCGGTCGCCCGGCGGCGGTGGCGGCCCCGGTGGCTCCGGTGGCCGGTCTGGACCGTGCTCCTCGTGACCCTCGTCATCGGCATCGCCGCGATCGCCGTGCCGTACCTGTGGTACCGGTTCGCCGCGCTGGAGATCGATCCGCAGCCACCGGTCGTGCTGCGGCACACCACCGACGTCGGCGATGTCTCGATCAGCCCGGACGGCGAGCTCGTCGCCACCGCGAGCGGGCAGACCGGCGGCCCGGAGCAGCGCGGCCAGGTCCAGCTGTGGGACGCGGCCTCCGGTCGCCGGGTGGCGGAGTTCACGGACCCGGACCGGGTGCAGGCCGTGCAGTTCAGCCCGGACGGGACGCTGCTGGCGACCGGCACCTGGGAGGACGTCGTGCGGCTCTACGACGTGGCCGGACGGCGGGAGGTCGGCGTGCTGCGCGGCCATGCGGCGCACATCACGGGTGTGGCGTTCAGCCCGGACGGCAGGCTGCTGGCCAGCACCGGGGCCGACGAGCAGATCCGCGTCTGGGACGTCCGGGCGCAGCGCCAGGCCGCAGCGATCACCTCGAACCAGCAGTGCAGCTCCCCGGCGTTCAGCGCGGACGCCGGGCTGCTGGTCGCCACCTGCGAGACCGGGGTGTGGGTGTGGGACCTGGCCGACCGCGTGCCGGCCGCGGTCATCGGAGTCGCGGGGAACAAGGTGGTCGGCTTCGACCGCGCGGGCGCGCTGGTCTTCACCGACGAACGCGGCGAGGTCCTGACCTGGGACCACGAGGGGCGGGCCCGCTTCCCCCGGCTGCCGCCGCGCACCGCGTGGCGCGCCGGTGACGTGGCGCTCGACCCGGCCGACGACCGGGTCCTGGCCGCCACGACCAGCACGCTGGAGGTGAAGATCTGGGACGCCCGGCAGCAGCGGGTGGTGAGCACCCTCACCGGGCACACCGGCGCCATCGGGGTCATCGAGTTCAGCGCCGACGGCCGCCTGCTGGCCACCGCGAGCAGCGACCGCACGGTGCGCGTCTGGCCGCTGGTGGCGCCGTGAGCTGTGATCCATCTCGCCAGCCGGGAAGGGCTTGGCGGGGTGGGTAGAGTGGTTCGCACTACGCGGACGCGGGCTCTCACCCGAGGTGGTGCCGGGTGATCGAGCAGGTCAAGGGGGACCCCGTTTTGACCCTCTGAGAACGGGGCAGGTATCTTTGTTTATCGGACCCGACACCCATCGGGTCGATCCGCATGCCCGTGCATGACGTGGTCCCCGCCTCCGGGCGACCGCGCCAGCGCCGAGGATGTGTGGAACTCCTCTCGACAACCCTCCGGGGTCGTTCCCATCGGGGCGCATCAGCGCCGCAAAGGCCGAGGAGCGGGCGACACGCCCGACCTCGTGGGCGGGGGGAGTCCCGAAACACAGTGCCTGACAGGTGCTCGACGCCAGGGCACGCCGAAGCTCGAACGAGCGGCCGCTTGGTCGAGTACCAGAAGACGCGAACGCTGACAGAAAGCCGGTCCATGCCCACCATCCAGCAGCTGGTCCGTAAGGGCCGCCAGGACAAGGTCGCGAAGACCAAGACCGCGGCGCTCAAGGGGAGCCCGCAGCGGCGTGGCGTGTGCACCCGCGTGTACACCACCACCCCCAAGAAGCCCAACTCGGCCCTGCGCAAGGTCGCCCGTGTCAAGCTGAGCAGCGGCATCGAGGTCACGGCCTACATCCCCGGTGAGGGTCACAACCTGCAGGAGCACTCGATCGTGCTCGTTCGTGGCGGCCGTGTGAAGGACCTGCCCGGTGTGCGCTACAAGATCCTCCGCGGTTCCGCTGACACCCAGGGTGTGAAGAACCGCAAGCAGTCTCGCAGCAAGTACGGTGCGAAGAAGGAGAAGAGCTGATGCCCCGCAAGGGTCCGGCCCCGAAGCGGCCGCTGCACGCCGACCCCGTCTACGGGTCGCCGCTGGTCACGCAGCTGGTCAACAAGGTCCTGGTCGACGGCAAGCGTTCGCTGGCCGAGCGGATCGTCTACGCGGCGCTGGAAGGCTGCCGGGAGAAGACCGGCACCGACCCGGTCGTCACGCTCAAGCGTGCCCTGGACAACGTGAAGCCGACCCTGGAGGTCCGCAGCCGCCGCGTCGGTGGCGCGACCTACCAGGTGCCGATCGAGGTGCGTGCCGGTCGTTCCACGACCCTCGCGCTGCGCTGGCTGGTCAGCTACTCGCGGGCGCGCCGCGAGAAGACCATGGTCGAGCGCCTGATGAACGAGCTGCTGGACGCGAGCAACGGTCTCGGCGCGAGCGTCAAGAAGCGCGAAGACACGCACAAGATGGCGGAGTCCAACAAGGCCTTCGCGCACTACCGCTGGTGACGTCGGGTCGGCTCTTGCCCACCTTGGCCCACCGATTCAACAGCTTGCACCTGCTGTAGGGAACGGGGAAGAAACTCGTGGCACGCGACGTGCTGACTGACCTGACCAAGGTCCGCAACATCGGCATCATGGCCCACATCGATGCGGGCAAGACCACCACGACCGAGCGGATCCTGTACTACACCGGGATCACGTACAAGATCGGCGAGGTGCACGACGGCGCCGCGACGATGGACTGGATGGAGGAGGAGCAGAAGCGGGGTATCACCATCACCTCGGCTGCTACCACCACCTTCTGGGGCGACACTCAGATCAACATCATCGACACCCCCGGGCACGTCGACTTCACCGTCGAGGTGGAGCGCTCGCTGCGCGTGCTGGACGGTGCGGTCGCGGTGTTCGACGGCAAGGAAGGTGTCGAGCCGCAGTCCGAGCAGGTCTGGCGCCAGGCGGACAAGTACGAGGTTCCGCGCATCTGCTTCGTCAACAAGATGGACAAGCTGGGTGCGGACTTCTACTTCACGGTCAAGACGATCGAGGACCGCCTCCACGCCAAGCCGCTGGTGCTGCAGCTGCCGATCGGCGCCGAGTCCGACTTCCAGGGCGTCGTCGACCTGGTCCGCATGAAGGCGCTGACCTGGCGCGGCGAGGTCCAGAAGGGCACGGACTACGCGGTCGAGGACATCCCGGCCGATCTCGCCGACAAGGCCGCCGAGTACCGCGAGAAGCTGGTCGAGGCCGTCGCGGAGTCCGACGAGTCCCTGATGGAGGCCTACTTCGGCGGCGAGGAGCTGACCGAGGAGCAGATCAAGGCCGGCATCCGGAAGCTCACCAACACCCGCGAGGCCTTCCCGGTCCTGTGCGGTACCGCGTTCAAGAACAAGGGCGTGCAGCCCATGCTCGACGCGGTGGTGGACTACCTGCCGTCGCCGCTGGACGTCCCGCCGGTGCAGGGCACCCTGCAGGACGGCGAGACCCCGGCGGAGCGCAAGCCGAGCACCGACGAGCCGTTCGCCGCGCTGGTCTCGAAGATCGCGGTTCACCCGTTCTTCGGCAAGCTGACCTACGTCCGCGTCTACTCCGGCAAGGCCGCCTCCGGTGCCCAGGTCATCAACTCGACCAAGGGCAAGAAGGAGCGCATCGGGAAGATGTTCCAGATGCACTCCAACAAGGAGAACCCGGTCGAGGAGATCCAGGCGGGTCACATCTACGCGGTGATCGGTCTCAAGGACACGACCACCGGTGACACCCTGTGCGACCCGGCGAACCCGATCGTGCTGGAGTCGATGACCTTCCCGGCGCCGGTCATCGAGGTGGCCATCGAGCCCAAGACGAAGGCCGACCAGGAGAAGCTCTCCACGGCGATCCAGAAGCTCGCCGAGGAAGACCCCACGTTCCAGGTCAAGCTGGACGAGGAAACCGGTCAGACCATCATCAAGGGCATGGGTGAGCTGCACCTCGAGGTGCTGGTCAACCGGATGAAGACCGACTTCAAGGTCGAGGCGAACATCGGTAAGCCGCAGGTGGCCTACCGCGAGACGATTCGCAAGTCGATCGAGAAGCACGAGTACACGCACAAGAAGCAGACCGGTGGTTCCGGTCAGTTCGCGCGCGTGATCATCGCCGTCGACCCGATCGAGCAGACCTCCGACGCCCCGACCTACGAGTTCGCGAACAAGGTCACGGGTGGTCGGGTCCCGCGGGAGTACATCCCGTCGGTCGACCAGGGTGCGCAGGACGCGATGCAGTACGGCGTGCTGGCCGGCTACCCGCTGGTCGGCGTGAAGGTGACCTTGCTCGACGGCCAGTACCACGAGGTCGACTCCTCGGAAATGGCCTTCAAGGTCGCGGGTTCGATGGCGCTCAAGGAAGCCGCCGCCAAGGCGTCTCCCGCGCTGCTCGAACCGATGATGGCGGTCGAGGTGACCACGCCCGAGGACTACATGGGCGATGTCATCGGCGACCTGAACTCCCGCCGTGGCCAGATCCAGGCCATGGAGGAGCGCAGCGGTACCCGCGTCGTCAAGGCCCTCGTGCCGCTGTCGGAGATGTTCGGGTATGTCGGCGACCTGCGGTCCAAGACCCAGGGTCGTGCCAACTACTCGATGGTGTTCGACTCCTACGCCGAGGTTCCTTCGAACGTGGCTAAGGAGATCATCGCCAAGGCAACGGGCGAGTGACCCGCTGCCCGGCCCCCGGGTGACCGGGACCGGGCGACGGCGACGCCTCGCGAAGGCGACCGGGGAGCAATCCCCTCCAGTTCGGCGGCGTGCGGACCGCCATCCGCTAGGACAGCGGTCCGCACGTCACCTACCCGACAGGACTCCGCCTGGCACACCAAGTCGTACGGCGGAAAGTTAACAAGTCCAGGAGGACAATCCAGTGGCGAAGGCGAAGTTCGAGAGGGACAAGCCGCACGTCAACATCGGGACCATCGGTCACGTTGACCACGGCAAGACCACGCTCACCGCAGCCATCACCAAGGTTCTGCACGACAAGTACCCGGACCTGAACCCCTTCACGCCGTTCGACGAGATCGACAAGGCGCCGGAGGAGCGCGAGCGCGGTATCACCATCCAGATCGCGCACGTCGAGTACCAGACGGAGAAGCGTCACTACGCTCACGTCGACGCTCCGGGTCACGCCGACTACGTGAAGAACATGATCACCGGTGCCGCGCAGATGGACGGCGCGATCCTGGTGGTGGCCGCGACCGACGGCCCGATGCCGCAGACCCGCGAGCACGTGCTGCTGGCCCGCCAGGTCGGCGTGCCCTACATCCTGGTCGCGCTGAACAAGTCCGACATGGTCGACGACGAGGAGATCCTCGAGCTCGTCGAGATGGAGGTCCGCGAGCTGCTGTCCGCCCAGGAGTTCCCGGGCGACGACGTGCCGGTGATCCGCGTTTCCGCGCTGAAGGCGCTGGAGGGCGACGCCGAGTGGGGCGCCAAGATCGTCGAGCTGATGGACGCGGTCGACGAGAACGTGCCGGACCCGGTGCGCGAGGTCGAGAAGCCGTTCCTGATGCCGATCGAGGACGTCTTCTCCATCACCGGCCGCGGCACCGTGGTGACCGGCCGCATCGAGCGCGGCGTCATCAACGTCAACGAGGAGGTGGAGCTCGTCGGCATCAAGGAGAAGCCGCTGAAGACCACCGTCACCGGCGTTGAGATGTTCCGCAAGCTGCTCGACCAGGGCCAGGCGGGCGACAACGTGGGTCTGCTGATCCGCGGCATCAAGCGCGAAGAGGTCGAGCGCGGCATGGTCGTCGTGAAGCCCGGCACCACCACCCCGCACACCGAGTTCGACGCGCAGGTCTACATCCTGTCCAAGGACGAGGGCGGGCGTCACACGCCGTTCTTCAACAACTACCGTCCGCAGTTCTACTTCCGGACCACCGACGTGACCGGTGTGGTGACCCTCCCCGAGGGCACCGAGATGGTCATGCCGGGCGACGACACCGCGATGTCGGTGCAGCTGATCCAGCCCATCGCGATGGACGAGGGTCTGCGCTTCGCCATCCGCGAGGGTGGCCGCACCGTCGGTGCCGGTCGCGTCACCAAGATCCACAAGTGACGTGGCGAGGGCCCGCTTCCGCTCCGGCGGAGGCGGGCCCTCTGCGTTGCGGGTGACCTCGGTCGCCCAAACGCACCCCCGATTTTGGCTGGCACAGCGGGTGTGTCATCCTGTATGGGTTGCTCGTTCAGGGCGGCTGGAAATTCGAAGCACTTCGAGGGTCCAGCCGCCTTGCTGCGAGGGCCTCGGGCCCTTGTTCCGGTTCAGGACTGCTCTCTGGCGGTGCTGATGCCACCGGTTCCCGGTAGGCGGACCGAACGGGGCGCTAGAAGGTGTACGGGCCGCAAGGCCCACCCCATCGGCGACGTTCGAGGGGACCGGTGTGCGGTAGCCGGGCGACACGCCCGACCGCGTGTACCGGGCACCAGATACCTGAACAGGGGCGGACTGAGAGCTGTGGCGGCTCCCGGGATCGGGGACCACACCAGGCTGAGGCCGCGTGGGGCACCGGGTGCGGTGCACCCGCACCCAAGACCAAACCGCGGCACGAGACTAGAGGAACGGCAAGCCACTATGGCGGGACAGAAGATCCGCATCCGGCTCAAGGCCTACGACCACGAGGCGATCGACGCGTCTGCGCGCAAGATCGTCGAGACCGTGACGCGCACCGGCGCTCGGGTCGTTGGGCCGGTGCCGCTGCCCACGGAGAAGAACGTCTACTGCGTCATCCGCTCCCCGCACAAGTACAAGGACTCGCGGGAGCACTTCGAGATGCGGACGCACAAGCGGCTCATCGACATCCTCGAACCGACGCCGAAGACGGTTGACGCGCTGATGCGCATCGACCTGCCGGCCAGCGTCGACGTGAACATCCAGTAAGCGGCGACGAGGTAGCTGGAGAGAACGAGACCTATGTCTGACAGGCAGATCAAGGGGATTCTGGGCACCAAGCTCGGCATGACCCAGGTCTTCGACGACAAGAACCGGGTCGTCCCGGTGACCGTCGTGCAGGCCGGGCCGAACGTGGTCACCCAGATCCGGACCCCCGAGAAGGACGGCTACTCGGCCGTGCAGCTGGCGTTCGGCGCCATCGACCCGCGCAAGGTGAACAAGCCGCGAGGCGGCCACTTCACCAAGGCCGGTGTCACCCCGCGCCGCCACATCGTCGAGCTGCGCACCGCGGACGCCGGTGAGTACGAGCTGGGCCAGGAGATCAGCGCCGACCTCTTCGAGTCGGGCGCCGTGGTCGACGTCGTCGGCACCAGCAAGGGCAAGGGCTTCGCGGGCACCATCAAGCGCCACGGTTTCCGCAGCCAGGGCGCGAGCCACGGTACCCAGGCGGTGCACCGCAAGCCCGGTTCCATCGGTGGCTGCGCCACCCCCGGTCGCGTGTTCAAGGGCATGCGGATGGCCGGTCGCATGGGCCGGGACCGCGTCACCACCCAGAACCTGACCGTCCACAAGGTGGAGGCCGAGACCGGCCTGCTGCTGATCAAGGGCGCAGTCCCCGGCCCCAAGGGCGGACTGGTCCTGGTTAAGAGTCCTGCGAAGGGTGGTGCGTGATGAGCCTGACGCTCGACGTCCGTACCCCGGACGGTAAGACCGACGGCACCGTCGAACTGCCCGCCGAGATCTTCGACGTGCAGGCCAACGTGGCGCTGATGCACCAGGTCGTGGTGGCCCAGCTGGCCGCCGCGCGCCAGGGCACCCACGCCACCAAGACGCGCGGTCAGGTGTCCGGCGGCGGCAAGAAGCCGTACCGCCAGAAGGGCACCGGCAACGCCCGCCAGGGCTCGATCCGCGCCCCGCAGTTCACCGGTGGTGGCGTCGTCCACGGCCCGCAGCCGCGTGACTACTCCCAGCGGACCCCGAAGAAGATGAAGGTCGCCGCCCTGCGCGGTGCCCTCTCCGACCGGGTCCGCGCCGGCCAGCTGCACGTGGTGACCGGCGTGGTCGGCGGCGAGCAGCCGTCCACCAAGTCGGCCAAGACCGCGCTGCGGACCTGGACCGAGGCCAAGAAGGTTCTGGTCGTGCTCAACCGCAACGAGGAGGAGAACTCCTGGTTGAGCCTGCGGAACCTGCAGAACGTGCACCTGATCGACCCCGGCCAGCTGAACACCTACGACGTGCTGAACAGCGATGACGTCGTGTTCACCAAGGCCGCGTTCGAGCGCTTCGTCGCTGGCCCGGTCAAGGGCCGGTCGGTCAAGGCCGCCGCGTCTTCCGCAGAGGAGGCACAGCAGTGAGCGCCGACCCGCGAGACATCATCCTTGCGCCGGTGATCTCGGAGAAGAGCTACGCGCTGCTCGAGCAGGGCCAGTACACCTTCCTGGTGGACCCCCGCTCGAACAAGACCGCCATCAAGATCGCGGTCGAGCAGATCTTCGACGTCAAGGTCACCAGCGTCAACACGATCAACCGCGAAGGCAAGCGCAAGCGGAGCCGGACCGGCTTCGGCAAGCGCAAGAACACCAAGCGGGCGATCGTCACGCTCTCGCCGGAGAGCAAGCCGATCGAGATCTTCGGCGGACCGGCCGCCTGAGGGCTGATTAGGACGAGGTTGCGTTAACCATGGGCATTCGCAAGTACAAGCCGACGACGCCGGGACGTCGTGGCTCGAGCGTGTCCGACTTCGCCGAGATCACCCGGTCGGAGCCGGAGAAGTCGTTGGTGCGGCCGCTGAACCGCAAGGCGGGCCGCAACGCTCAGGGCAAGATCACCACGCGGCACAAGGGCGGCGGCCACAAGCGGGCCTACCGCCTGATCGACTTCCGCCGCAACGACAAGGACGGTGTGCCGGCCAAGGTCGCGCACATCGAGTACGACCCGAACCGCAGTGCGCGCATCGCGCTCCTGCACTACGCGGACGGCGAGAAGCGCTACATCATCGCGCCGAACCACATCAAGCAGGGCGACCGGATCGAGAGCGGCCCGAAGGCCGACATCAAGCCGGGCAACAACCTGCCGATGCGCAACATCCCGACCGGCACCGTGATCCACGCGATCGAGCTCCGCCCCGGACAGGGTGCGAAGATCGCTCGCTCGGCCGGTACCCGGGTGCAGCTGGTGGCCAAGGACGGTCCGTACGCCCAGCTGCGGATGCCTTCGGGCGAGATCCGCAACGTGGACGCGCGGTGCCGGGCCACCGTCGGCGAGGTCGGCAACTCGGAGCACGCCAACATCAACTGGGGCAAGGCCGGCCGCATGCGGTGGAAGGGCAAGCGCCCGACCGTCCGCGGTGTGGTCATGAACCCGGTGGACCACCCGCACGGTGGTGGTGAGGGCAAGACCTCCGGTGGTCGCCACCCGGTCAACCCGAAGGGCAAGCCGGAGGGGCGTACCCGCCTCCGCAAGCCCAGTGACAAGCTCATCGTCCGCCGCCGCCGTACCGGCAAGAAGCGCTGAGCAGGGAGGTAAGCAAACATGCCACGCAGCCTGAAGAAGGGCCCGTTCGTGGACGACCACCTGCTCAAGAAGGTGGACGCGCTGAACGAGTCGGGCAAGAAGACCGTGATCAAGACCTGGTCCCGCCGGTCCACGATCATTCCGGACATGCTGGGGCACACCTTCGCGGTGCACGATGGCCGCAAGCACGTCCCGGTGTTCGTCACCGAGGCGATGGTCGGGCACAAGCTGGGCGAGTTCGCCCCGACCCGAACCTTCAAGGGCCACGTCAAGGAAGACCGGAAGTCGCGCCGCCGCTGAGGCGGGTCTGTGACACGAACGAGTAAGAGCAAGGGGTAGCAGGATGACAGCCCGTACCGACTCCACTGCTGCGGAGTTCCCGCACGCAGTGGCGCGGGCCCGGTTCGTCCGCGTGTCGCCGATGAAGGCGCGCCGCGTGGTCGAGCTCATCAAGGGCCGGAGTGCCGCCGATGCCCTGGCCGTGCTCCAGTTCGCGCCGCAGACCGCCAGCGGTCCGGTGTCGAAGGTGCTCGCCAGCGCGATCGCCAACGCGGAGAACAACCTCTCCCTCGACCCGGAGACGCTGGTCGTGCGCCACGCGTACGTGGACGAGGGGCCGACGCTGAAGCGGTTCCAGCCGCGTGCGCAGGGTCGCGCGTACCGGATCCGCAAGCGGACCAGCCACATCACGGTCGAGGTCGAGTCCCGGCCGAAGGCGGCGGCGAAGTCCCGAAAGAGCCAGAAGGGGAGTGCCCGGTAGTGGGTCAGAAGATCAACCCGCACGGCTTCCGACTCGGCATCACCACGGACTGGAAGTCCCGCTGGTACGCCGACAAGCAGTACTCGGAGTACGTGGCGGAGGACGTCAAGATCCGCCGGCAGCTGTCTCGCGGCATGGAGCGCGCTGGGATCTCCAAGGTCGAGATCGAGCGCACCCGCGAGCGGGTCCGCGTGGACATCCACACCGCTCGGCCGGGCATCGTCATCGGCCGCCGCGGTGCTGAGGCGGACCGCATCCGCGGTGCGCTGGAGAAGCTGACCGGCAAGCAGGTCCAGCTGAACATCCTCGAGGTCAAGAACCCCGAGGCGGACGCCCAGCTGGTCGCGCAGGGCGTGGCCGAGCAGCTGTCCAACCGCGTGTCCTTCCGGCGCGCGATGCGCAAGGCCATCCAGTCGGCCATGCGCTCGCCGCAGGTCAAGGGCATCCGGGTGCAGTGCGGCGGTCGCCTGGGCGGCGCGGAGATGTCCCGCTCGGAGTTCTACCGCGAGGGCCGGGTTCCGCTGCACACGCTGCGCGCGGACATCGACTACGGCTTCTTCGAGGCCCGCACCACCTTCGGGCGCATCGGCGTCAAGGTGTGGATCTACAAGGGCGAGCTGGTCGGTGGCCTGAAGCAGAAGCAGGAGCAGTCCGAGGTTCGTCCGCCGCGCGGCGGCGGCGACCGCGGTGACCGCGGTGGCCGTTCCGACCGCGGCGGTCGTCGCCGGGGTGCCGGTGCGGACCGCGGCGCGGCTGACAAGTCCGCCAAGGCCGACAAGGCCGCGGAGGGCGAGCAGCAGCAGGCTCCGGCGGCTGAAGAGAAGACGGAGGGCTGAGAAGTGCTCGTCCCACGCAGGGTGAAGTGGCGCAAGAGCCACGCACCGAAGCGCAAGGGCTTCGCCAAGGGTGGCACCAAGATCAGCTTCGGTGAGTACGGCATTCAGGCGATCGAGCACGGGTACGTGACCAACCGCCAGATCGAGTCGGCCCGTATCGCGATCACCCGGCACGTCAAGCGTGGCGGCAAGGTGTGGATCAACATCTTCCCGGACCGCCCGCTGACCAAGAAGCCCGCCGAAACCCGTCAGGGTTCCGGTAAGGGTTCGCCGGAGTCCTGGGTCGCCAACGTCAAGCCCGGACGCATCATGTTCGAGCTGACCTTCCCGAACGAGAAGACGGCGGTCGAGGCGCTGACCCGTGCGGCGCACAAGCTCCCGATGAAGTGCAAGATCGTGTCCCGCGAGGGTGGTGACTTCTGATGGCAGCGGGTGTCACCGCTTCCGAGCTCCGCGAACTCAACGACGAGGAGCTCGTCCAGCGGCTGAAGGAGGCGAAGGAGGAGCTGTTCAACCTTCGCTTCCAGATGGCCACCGGTCAGCTGAGCAACAACCGGCGGCTGCGCACGGTCCGGCAGGACATCGCCCGGATCTACACGATCATGCGCGAGCGCGAATTGGGCCTGACGGTTTCCCCCGAAGGCGCTGAGGAGGGCGCGGCATGAGCGAGAAAGAAGGACAGGGCGTGGAGCGCAACCGCCGCAAGGTGCGCGAGGGCTACGTCGTCTCGGACAAGATGGACAAGACGATCGTGGTCTCCCTCGAAGACCGCAAGAAGCACGCGCTCTACGGCAAGGTCATGCGGCAGACCAGCAAGGTCAAGGCGCACGACGAGGCCAACTCGGCCGGTGTCGGCGACCGCGTGCTGCTGATGGAGACCCGGCCGCTGTCGGCCAGCAAGCGCTGGCGACTGGTCGAGATCCTGGAGAAGGCCAAGTAAAGACGAAGGTTCGCGGCCCGGTCGGCCGCCTGGGGCAACCCAGTGGCCGGCCGGGCTTCGTGCCGGAAGTTGACCGCGCGCGTCAGGTCGGCAATTTGGCGCGCCAGAGTGTGCTCGGGCAACCGAGCCCGGGTACTTAGGGTCAGGAGAAAGACGTGATCCAGCAGGAGTCGCGACTGCGCGTCGCCGACAACACCGGGGCCAAGGAGATCCTCACGATCCGTGTCCTCGGTGGGTCGGGTCGCCGCTACGCGGGCCTCGGGGACATCATCGTGGCGACCGTCAAGGAAGCCATCCCCGGTGCCAACGTGAAGAAGGGCGATGTGGTCAAGGCCGTCATCGTCCGGCAGAAGAAGGAACGCCGTCGTCCGGACGGTTCGTACATCCGGTTCGACGAGAACGCTGCGGTGCTGGTGAAGCCGGGCGGCGAGCCCCGCGGTACCCGCATCTTCGGGCCGGTGGCCCGCGAACTGCGCGACAAGAAGTTCATGAAGATCATCTCGCTCGCGCCGGAGGTCTTGTGATGAAGGTCAAGAAGGGCGACACGGTCGTCGTCATCTCCGGCAAGGACAAGGGCGCCAAGGGCAAGGTCATCAAGGCCATGCCGCAGGAGCAGCGAGTTCTGGTCGAGGGTGTCAACCGGATCAAGAAGCACACCAAGGTCTCGCGGACCGAGCGTGGCGCGCAGTCCGGCGGCATCGTCACCCAGGAAGCGCCGATCCACGTGAGCAACGTGATGGTCGTGGACTCCGACGGCAAGCCCACCCGAGTCGGCTACCGCATCGGTGAGGACGGCAAGAAGGTTCGCATCTCTCGTCGTAACGGTAAGGACATCTGATCATGACTACCGCTGAGAAGATCGTCCCGCGGCTCAAGACCCGTTACCGCGAGGAGATCCGCCAGGCGCTGAACGAGGAGTTCAACTACTCCAACGTGATGCAGACGCCGGGCGTGGTCAAGGTCGTGGTCAACATGGGTGTTGGCGACGCCGCTCGGGACAGCAAGCTGATCGAGGGCGCGGTCCGCGACCTGACGATCATCACCGGTCAGAAGCCGGAGATCCGGCGGGCCCGCAAGTCCATCGCGCAGTTCAAGCTGCGCGAGGGCATGCCGATCGGCGCGCGGGCGACCCTGCGCGGCGACCGCATGTGGGAGTTCCTGGACCGCCTGGTCACCATCGCGCTGCCGCGTATCCGCGACTTCCGCGGGCTGTCGCCGAAGCAGTTCGACGGCCGGGGCAACTACACGTTCGGCCTGAACGAGCAGTCGATGTTCCACGAGATCGACCCGGACAGCATCGACCGTCCGCGCGGCATGGACATCACCGTCGTTACCACGGCCACCAACAATGAGGAGGGCCGGGCGCTGCTGAAGCACCTGGGCTTCCCGTTCAAGGAGAACTGAGCGATGGCCAAGAAGGCGCTGGTTATCAAGGCTTCGAAGAAGCCGAAGTTCGGCGTTCGCGGCTACACCCGCTGCCAGCGCTGCGGGCGTCCGCGCGCGGTGTTCCGCAAGTTCGGCCTGTGCCGCGTGTGCTTCCGCGAGATGGCGCACGCCGGCGAGCTGCCCGGTGTGAGCAAGTCTTCCTGGTGAGTGCCCGCCTGCTGGGGTGATGCCGGCTACCGGTACCCTCAGCAGGCGTTACCAGGGCTGATGCCCACGCTCCGCGGCGTGAGCCGTGCTTGCACGCGAAATGACAAGGGGCCGACCACCGCGGTCGGAGACCCAGAACTTCGTCCAGGCCAGGATCCAGACACTCCGCCCCCGGGCGGTGTCCGGTCGGGGTCCATCGGAACCAGACGAGAAAGGTTGAGCAGGTCATGACGATGACCGATCCGATCGCAGACATGCTGACGCGTCTGCGCAACGGAAACTCGGCATACCACGACGAGGTCGTGATGCCGCACTCCAAGCTGAAGGCGAACATCGCCGAGATCCTCAAGCGCGAGGGCTACGTGTCCGGTTCCCGCGTCGAAGAGGGCGAGAACTGCAAGCAGCTCGTTGTCGAGCTCAAGTACGGCCCGAACCGCGAGCGGAGCATCGCGGGCCTGCGCCGGGTCTCCAAGCCCGGTCTGCGGGTCTACGCCAAGTCCACCAACCTGCCCAAGGTGCTGGGTGGCCTGGGCGTCGCCATCATCTCGACCTCCGGCGGTCTGCTGACCGACCGGCAGGCCATGAAGAAGGGCGTGGGCGGGGAAGTCCTCGCCTACGTCTGGTAAGGGAGGAGGAGCGGCAATGTCGCGCATCGGAAAGCTGCCGATCACCGTCCCCTCCGGCGTCGAGGTGACCATCGACGGCCAGTCGGTGACGGTGAAGGGCCCCAAGGGCACGCTTGAGCACCAGGTCGCGGAACCCATCATCGTCGAGCGGGACGAGGATGGCGCGGTTCTGGTCAAGCGCCCGAACGACGAGCGGGAGAGCCGGTCGCTGCACGGGCTCACCCGGACCCTGGTGAACAACATGGTCATCGGGGTCAGCCAGGGCTACGAAAAGGGCCTGGAGATCCACGGCGTCGGTTACCGCGTGCTGCTGAAGGGATCGAACCTCGAGTTCTCCCTCGGCTACAGCCACCCCATCGTGATCGAACCGCCGCAGGGCATCCAGTTCGCGGTCGACGGCCCGACCAAGATTTCGGTCAAGGGCATCGACAAGCAGCTGGTCGGCGAGATCGCGGCCAGGATTCGCAAGCTGCGCAAGCCGGACCCGTACAAGGGCAAGGGTGTCCGCTACGCAGGTGAGAACATCCGCCGCAAGGTCGGGAAGACGGGTAAGTGACCATGAGCGAGACGACAGCTACCAAGCGCAAGCCGGTGGGCAAGGACATCTCGACCAAGCGTCGGCTTGCCCGCGCCAAGCGGCACACGCGCATCCGCAAGAAGATCCTCGGCACCGCCGAGCGCCCGCGGCTGGTCGTGACCCGGTCGCTGCGCCACATCGTCGCCCAGGTCATCGACGACACCAAGGGTCACACCCTGGCGTCGGCGACCAGCCTGGAGACCGACGTCCGCGCGCTCGAGGGCGACAAGAAGGCCAAGGCCACCAAGGTCGGCGAACTGGTCGCAGCCCGCGCCAAGGAAGCCGGCGTGGAGAAGGTCGTCTTCGACCGCGGCGGCAACGACTACCACGGTCGGGTCGCTGCGCTGGCGGACGCCGCGCGTGACGGCGGACTGGAGTTCTGACAAGTGGGTAAGAACGAGAACGGAAGGGACGCCTGATGCCTGGACGCACTCGGCGTGAGGGCGGGGAGTCCGGCGGCAAGGACCGCCGGGACCGCCGCGACGGCGGCCGTGGCGGGGCGGCCCAAGAGAAGACCCCGCAGTTCGAACGCGTCGTGACCATCAACCGCGTCGCGAAGGTCGTCAAGGGTGGTCGGCGCTTCAGCTTCACCGCGCTGGTCGTCGTCGGCGACGGCGACGGCATGGTCGGTGTCGGCTACGGCAAGGCCAAGGAAGTTCCGGCGGCCATCGCCAAGGGCGTCGAGGAGGCGAAGAAGAACTTCTTCCGCGTCCCGCGCCTGGGCGGCACCATCACGCACCCGGTGCAGGGCGAGGAGGCGGCCGGCGTCGTGCTGCTGCGTCCGGCCAGCGCCGGTACCGGTGTTATCGCCGGTGGCCCGGTGCGCGCGGTGCTCGAGTGCGCCGGCATCCACGACGTGCTGAGCAAGTCGCTGGGCAGCGACAACCCGATCAACATCGTGCACGCCACGGTCGACGCGCTGAAGCAGCTGCAGCGGCCGGAGGAGGTCGCGGCTCGCCGCGGCCTGCCGCTCGAGGACGTCGCTCCGGCGTTCATCCTGCGTGCCCGTGCTGCGCAGCAGGGGGCCTGATCGACATGGCACAGCTGAAGATCACTCAGGTGCGTGGTCTGGTCGGCACCAAGCAGAACCAGCGCGACACCATGCGCTCCCTCGGGCTGCGCAAGATCCGTCAGTCCGTCGTGCGTCCGGATGACTCGAACGTGCGCGGCATGATCAATGCCGTCCGTCACCTGGTGACGGTCGAGGAGGTCGACTGACATGGTCATCAAACTGCACGACCTGCGTCCGGCCCCGGGTGCCAAGCGGGACAAGATCCGCGTCGGCCGCGGTGAGGGCTCCAAGGGCAAGACCGCCGGTCGCGGTACCAAGGGCACCAAGGCCCGCAAGAACGTCTCCCCGCGCTTCGAGGGCGGGCAGATGCCGATCCACATGCGGCTCCCGAAGCTCCGCGGCTTCAAGAACCGCTTCCGCACCGAGTACCAGGGTGTGAACGTGGCGCGGCTGGCCGAGGCGTTCCCGGAGGGCGGCACCGTCGGCATCGCCGAGCTGGTCGCCAAGGGCCTGGTCAAGAAGAACGAACTGGTGAAGATCCTCGGCGACGGGGACCTCGAGGGCATCAAGCTCGACGTGACCGCGCACGCGTTCACCGGCAGCGCCCAGGAGAAGATCACCGCCGCGGGCGGCTCGGCCACCAAGCTGGACCGCTGACGCAGCAACGACGATGAGGGCCGGTCGACGAGAAGTCGACCGGCCCTCACCGTTTTTCCCGAACAGGTGATGTGCGAAAGGTGTTTCTTCCCGGCGCTCTCGGCGGGGAAGTGCCTTTCCCGCGCTTCCGGACCGCATCGGAAGCCGTTGGGGCGCAGGGTTTTCCCCCGTTCGCGGCGTGTCCGGTGATGATGTTCGCCGTGGGCGGACGCAGTGATCACGCGTGAGGCTTCGGTCGCCGAACGTGGCAGGGCTCAGGCCTGCTAGAGTCGCCCCGGCAGTGCCGTGATGAACGGGTGCTGCGGAAATTGCCGCATCTTTCCCCGGCCGGTTTCGACCGGCTCGCGTACAGGAGGTTCGCGTGCTCGGCGCCTTCCGCTCGGCTCTGGCGACGCCGGACCTGCGCCGCAAGATCCTGTTCACCCTCGGCATGGTGGTGCTCTACCGACTCGGCGCCACGATCCCGTCGCCGGGGGTGTCGTACCCGAACATCCAGCAGTGCATCGAGCAGATCGAGGGCAGCGGCTCGCAGAGCGTCTACTCCCTGCTCAACCTCTTCAGCGGTGGTGCGCTGCTGCAACTCTCGGTGCTGTCGCTGGGCATCATGCCCTACATCACCGCGAGCATCATCGTCCAGCTGCTGCAGGTGGTCATCCCGCGCTTCGAGCAGCTGAAGAAGGAAGGCCAGTCCGGCCAGGCGAAGCTGACCCAGTACACCCGGTACCTGACGATCGCGCTGGCGGTCCTGCAGGGCACCGGCGTGGTGGCGCTCGCCGTGCGCGGCCAGCTGTTCCAGGGCTGCTCGGTCTCGCCGATCCCGGACGACTCGGTGCTGAACCTGATCACCATCGTGGTCGTGATGACCGCCGGTGCCGCCGTCCTGATGTGGATGGGCGAGCTGATCACCGAGCGCGGCATCGGCAACGGCATGTCGCTGCTGATCTTCGTCTCCATCGCGGCCCGCATCCCGGCCGAGGGCGGCGCGATCCTGCAGTCGCACGGCGGCCTGGTGTTCGCGGTGGTCTGCTGCTTCGCGGTCGTGATCATCGGCACCGTGGTCTTCATCGAGCAGGCCCAGCGCCGGATCCCGGTGCAGTACGCCAAGCGCATGATCGGCCGCCGGATGTACGGCGGCACCTCCACCTACCTGCCGCTGAAGGTGAACCAGGCGGGTGTCATCCCGGTCATCTTCGGTTCCTCCCTGCTGTACCTGCCGCAGCTGATCGGTCAGCTGGCCGGCAACCAGGACAGCTGGTGGGCGCGCTTCATCCAGACCTACATCGTCGATCCGTCCAGCTGGGTGCACATCCTGCTGTACATGGCGCTGATCGTGTTCTTCGCGTACTTCTACGTGTCGATCACGTTCAACCCCGAAGAGCGCGCGGACGACATGAAGAAGTTCGGCGGCTTCATCCCGGGCATCCGCCCGGGCCGGCCGACCGCCGAGTACCTGAACTTCGTGCTCTCCCGGATCACCCTGCCCGGTGCGCTGTACCTGGGCATCATCGCGATCCTGCCGAACTTCTTCCTCGGCATCACCGGTAGCGGCCAGAACCAGAACTTCCCGTTCGGCGGCACCGCGGTGCTGATCATGGTCAACGTCGGTCTGGACACCGTGAAGCAAATCGAGAGCCAGCTCACGCAGCGCAAGTACGAGGGATTCCTCCGGTAAGCTGAGCGGTCCGGGCACGACTTTGTCGTGCCCGGATACCGCAGTTTCCGGCATGGCCCGGTGCCGTGCCGGCCCGTGCGCGGAGTTGAGCAGCGGTCGCTCGCAGGCAGGTGGGCGCCGCGCAGCGCTCGTCAGGAGTTGGCGTGCGATCGGATTGATTCGGAGGCAGACCCTTGGTGCGATTGGTTCTCGTGGGCCCGCCCGGTGCGGGCAAGGGCACCCAGGCCGCGGTGCTGAGCGAGCAGCTCGGCGTTCCGCACATCTCCACCGGAGATCTGTTCCGCGCCAACATCGGCAACGAGACGCCGCTCGGCCAGAAGGCCAAGAGCTACATGGACGTCGGTGAGCTGGTGCCGGACGAGGTCACCAACGAGATGGTGCGCGACCGCCTGGCCGACGAGGACGCCGCGAAGGGTTTCCTGCTCGACGGCTACCCGCGCAACACCGCGCAGGCCGAGGTGCTGCGGGACATGCTGGCCGAGGACGGCACCGAGCTGACCGCCGTGCTGCAGTTCGACGTCCCGGAGGAGGAGCTGGTCAAGCGCATGCTGGCGCGCGGCCGCTCCGACGACACCGAGGACGTCATCCGCCGCCGGCTGGCGGTCTACCGCTCGGAGACCGAGCCGCTGCTGGACTACTACCGGGACCGGATCATCAAGATCGACGCGGTGGGCTCGATCGAGGAGATCACCGCCCGCGCGCTGGAAGCGCTCCGCGACCGCAGCTGAACCGGGTCGAAGGCGATCCGAAGACTCTTTGTGAAGGTGAGTGCGTTGTTGCGTCGGGGGAAGGGCATCGAGCTCAAGTCTCGTGGCGAGATCGAGGCGATGCGCGCGGCGGGACTCGTCGTCGCCCGCACGCTGGCCGCGGTGACCGCGCAGGCCAAGGCCGGGGCGAGCACCGGTGAGCTGGACGAGCTCGCCGAGCAGACGATCCGCGATGCGGGCGCGGTGCCCTCCTTCAAGGGATACCACGGCTTCCCGGCGTCGATCTGCGCCTCGCTGAACGAGAAGGTCGTGCACGGGATCCCGTCGCGCGACGAGGTCCTGGCCGAGGGCGACCTGCTCTCGGTGGACTGCGGCGCGATCCTGGACGGCTGGCACGGCGACTCCGCGGTGACGCTGGCGATCGGCGAGGTCGGGGAGGACGACCGCGCGCTGTCGGCGGCCACCGAGGCGTCGATGTGGGCCGGGATCGAGCAGGTCCGGGCGGGCAACAAGCTCACCGACATCTCGCACGCGGTGGAGACCGCGGCGCGCGCCGCGGCGAAGGCCGACGGGCGGGAGTACGGGATCATCGCCGAGTACGGCGGTCACGGCATCGGCACCCAGATGCACATGGAGCCGTTCCTGCCGAACCTCGGCAAGCCGGGCCGCGGCCCGAAGCTGCGCGTCGGGATGGCGATCGCGGTGGAGCCGATGCTCACCCTCGGCACGGCCGAGACCGAGGAGCTCGACGACGAGTGGACCGTGGTGACGGCCGACCGCTCCCGCGCGGCGCACTGGGAGCACACGGTGGCGATCACCGACGACGGCCCTTGGGTCCTCACGGCCCCCGAGAACTGACAGTTCCGCCTCCCCGCGATTTCAATGGAAATTCGACGTCCGATTTCCATTGAAATCGCGGGGCCGCGGGTTCACTTCGGGCGGCGGCAGGCGTAGACGCGGGCCGGCGGGACGTTGCGCCAGACCGTCGAGCGGGGCATGACCTCGTCGAACGTGTCGTGCAGGGCGTCGATGAACGCCTTGGTCGGCGGGCGCCACAGGGTCGTCAGGTAGGTGACCGTGGTGAACACGCCGTCCGCCGACATCACCGAGGCCGCTTCGTGCAGGAGCTCGCGCTGCTTCTCCGGCGGCAGGAGCGTCCACGGGATGCTGCTGATCACCGCGTCGACCTTGTCGACGCCCGCCGCGTCGAGGATCTTGCGCAGGTGGGTGGCATCGCCCTCGATCACCTCCAGCCACGGCTTGGTGCGCTCCAGGAACCGGACCATCTTCGGGTCTATCTCGACGGCCAGGTGGCGGGCGCCCTCGGACAGCCTCCGCTGGATCGGCCCGCTGAGCGCGCCGGTGCCCGGCCCGAGCTCCAGCACGGTCGGGGTGCCCGAGCTGGGCACCACGGCGGCCACCGCCTCCGCGACGTACCGCGACGTCGGCAGCACCGCGCCCACCGTGGCCGGCTGACGAGCTGCGCTGTTCAGGAACGTCCAGTACTCGCGCAGCTTCTTACGCTTGCTCACGCCTACTCCTACCATCCAGTGGAACGCCGCGACGTTAACCCTTTTGGGCTCCGCGCGGTGCAACCGCACGCGGCCAGTCGCTCGGGATGGCGGAGCGGAGTCGGTCCCTCGCGGTGCGTGTTCGGCGTCCGGGGCGTCCTTCGAGCATGCGCTGATGGGTACCCGCGAACATCCGGGTCATCCCGCACCGCGCCCGGGGACGTGCCCTGCCCGGGCGGCGTTCACCGCAGCGGGCGGCGGCAGATGTAGTGCAGGATCGGGGGCAGGTTCCGCCAGGTGGTGTGGGTGAGCACCTCGTCGAAGACGTGCTCCAGGCGGTTGCGGAAGCGGCGACCGCCGGGTGTCTGGTCGGCGGGCAGGTAGGTGAGCGCGGTGAAGGCGCCCTGCGGGGAGAGGGCCTCCGCGGCCTGGTGCAGGACGTGGTCCTGGGCCTCGCCGGGCATCAGCGACCACGGGATGCTGCTGATCACCGCGTCGACCTGGGCGATGCCGAGCTTGTCCAGCAGGGCCAGCAGGTCGCCGGCGTCGGCGTGCACGACCTCCAGCCACGGCTTGTGCTCCCGCAGGTGCTCGACCATGTCCTCGCCGAGCTCGATGCCGAGGTGCCGCGCTCCGCGCGGCAGGCGGGCGTGGATGCCGTTGCTCAGCGAGCCGGTGCCGGGGCCGAGCTCGACGACCACGGGCGTGCCGGTGGTGGGCACCACCTGGGCGACGGTCGCCGCGACGGCGGCCGAGGTCGGGGTGGCCGCGCCGACCATCCTGGGGTTGCGCACCGCGGTGCGCAGGAACGTCCGGTACTCGCCGAGCTTGTGGTTGGCGGTCTGCGCGGCCCGGTCCAGCCACGGCGCGGTGCGCGGGTCGTGTCGGTCCTGCTGGGGTGTCACGCTGCTCCTCGGGTCCGGGGCTCGACCGCGGTGTCGACGACTGATCGAACGTAGTGAGACCGGGAGCGCCCCCGCAAGCCGTCGTCGCGACGACGAGTCACGGGATGGTGACGCAGAGTGCATGCAGCCGCGTTGAGCTGCCCCGATGTGAGGGGTGAATCGGCGGCGCGTACGATGGAACATCGGCGCGCTCCTGGCGTCGGTTCGTTGTGCCCGGGTATCCGTTCCCACGTGTGCGGGACGGGGGCTTCTGCGGTGTTTGCGGACCGGGGGCGGGTGTGCGTCCGTCGCGGGTGCCGGGGCCTCCGGTATCGGCGGCAGGGACTTAGGTCCGCAAACCGTCACCGTCACGAAACGCGGAGGACATGGGCAAGAAAGACGGGGCCATTGAGGTCGAGGGCCGGGTGATCGAGCCACTCCCCAACGCGATGTTCCGCGTCGAGTTGGAGAACGGCCACAAGGTCCTCGCACACATCAGTGGCAAGATGCGCCAGCACTACATCCGCATCCTGCCCGAGGACCGGGTCGTGGTGGAGCTCTCGCCGTACGACCTCTCCCGTGGGCGCATCGTCTACCGCTACAAGTGACCTCCACGGTGTCCGGGGGATCCCGGACACGCGTTCGAGCAGGAGAGCACGACCGTGAAGGTCCAGCCGAGTGTGAAGCGAATCTGCGACAAGTGCCAGGTCATCCGCCGTCACGGGCGGGTGCTGGTGATCTGCGACAACGCCCGACACAAGCAGCGTCAGGGCTGAGCGCACCAGTCGCACAACGACAATCGAGGATCTCCCTCCACCTGTCGGCCCGTGAGTGGGTCGGCTGACCCCCGGACCAGGCCGGGGCCCCGCTGCGCGGGGATGGGGTGGGAGCAGACCTGGACGGACAAAGGAGAAGGAGCCGCATGGCACGGCTCGTTGGAGTCGACCTCCCGCGCGACAAGCGCATGGAGATCGCGCTCACCTACATTTTCGGCATCGGCAAGACCCGCGCGAAGGAGATTCTCTCCGCGACCGGTGTCTCGCCCGACGCCAAGCCGCGCGACCTCGATGACGAGCAGCTGACCCAGCTGCGCGACTTCATCGAGAACAACTACCGGGTTGAGGGCGACCTCCGCCGCGAGGTCCAGGCCGACATCCGCCGGAAGATCGAGATCGGGTGCTACCAGGGATGGCGTCACCGCCGTCACCTGCCGGTGCACGGGCAGCGGACCAAGACCAACGCCCGCACCCGCAAGGGCCCGAAGAAGACGGTCGCCGGCAAGAAGAAGGCCAAGAAGTAAGCCTCGCTAGGAGTCAGCTAAAGCTATGCCACCCAAGCAGCGCGCTGGTGCCGTCAAGAAGGTGCGGCGCAAGGAAAAGAAGAACGTCGCTCACGGCCAGGCGCACATCAAGAGCACGTTCAACAACACGATCGTTTCGATCACCGACCCCACCGGTGCGGTGATCAGCTGGGCCTCCGCCGGCCACGTCGGGTTCAAGGGCTCCCGCAAGTCCACCCCGTTCGCCGCGCAGATGGCCGCCGAGAACGCGGCCCGCAAGGCCGCCGAGCACGGCATGAAGAAGGTCGACGTCTTCGTCAAGGGCCCGGGTTCGGGTCGCGAGACGGCGATCCGGTCGCTGCAGGCGGCCGGTCTCGAGGTCGGCACCATCCAGGACGTCACCCCGCAGCCGCACAACGGTTGCCGCCCGCCGAAGCGTCGTCGGGTCTGAGTCGCGGGAAAGGAGTAAGGAACAAAGATGGCTCGTTACACCGGTCCCGCGACCCGCAAGTCCCGCCGTCTGAAGGTTGACCTCGTCGGCGGTGACCAGGCGTTCGAACGCCGTCCGTACCCGCCGGGGCAGCACGGGCGCGCGCGCATCAAGGAAACCGAGTACCTGCTGCAGCTCCAGGAGAAGCAGAAGGCGCGGTTCACCTACGGCGTGCTGGAGCGGCAGTTCCGCAACTACTACGAGGAAGCCAACCGGCGCCCGGGCAAGACGGGTGACAACCTCCTGCAGCTGCTGGAGTCCCGGCTGGACAACGTCGTGTACCGCGCTGGACTCGCCCGCACCCGCCGGATGGCGCGGCAGCTCGTCAGCCACGGCCACTTCACGGTCAACGGCAAGCGCGTGAACGTCCCCAGCTTCCAGGTCTCGAAGTGGGACATCATCGACGTCAAGTCGAAGTCCATGGGCACCACGCCGTTCATCATCGCCAAGGAAACCCTGGGCGACCGTCCGGTCCCGGCCTGGCTGCAGGTCGTGCCCTCGAACCTGCGGATCCTGGTGCACCAGCGCCCGGAGCGCGCGCAGATCGACACCCCGGTCACCGAGCAGCTCATCGTCGAGCTCTACTCGAAGTGACGCGTCCCGCCGACGACCGCCGCTGCGGTCGTCGGCGGCTCGCAGCCAGCGGTGGCGGTGCAGGAATCCGCCACCGGCCCGCACTTCGCGGGCACGCCATTCCATCGGCGTCAAATAGCGGGCGCCGTGAGGAAAGGAAAGTCAAGTGCTCATCTCCCAGCGACCCACACTGTCCGAAGAGGTGGTGTCGGAGACCCGTTCCCGGTTCGTCATCGAGCCGCTGGAGCCGGGCTTCGGCTACACCCTGGGCAACTCGTTGCGCCGCACGCTGCTCTCCTCCATCCCGGGGGCGGCGGTCACCAGCCTGCGCATCGACGGTGTGCTGCACGAGTTCACCACGATTCCGGGTGTGAAGGAGGACGTCACCGACGTCATCCTGAACATCAAGGAGCTGGTCGTCAGCTCCGAGGAAGACGAGCCGGTGACCATGTACCTGCGCAAGCAGGGGCCGGGTGAGGTCACCGCCGCGGACATCGTGCCGCCGGCGGGTGTCACGGTGCACAACCCCGATCTGCACATCGCCACGCTGAACGCGAAGGGCAAGCTGGAGATCGAGCTCGTCGTCGAGCGCGGTCGTGGCTACGTCCCCGCGATGCAGAACAAGCAGACCGGCGCCGAGATCGGCCGCATCCCGGTGGACTCGATCTACTCGCCGGTGCTGAAGGTGACCTACAAGGTCGAGGCGACCCGTGTCGAGCAGCGCACGGACTTCGACAAGCTGGTCCTCGACGTCGAGAGCAAGCCGTCCATCACCCCGCGTGACGCGGTGGCGTCGGCCGGTCGCACTCTCGTCGAGCTGTTCGGGCTCGCCCGCGAGCTCAACGTCGATGCCGAGGGCATCGAGATCGGCCCGTCGCCCGCCGAGGCGGACACGATCGCGGCCTACGCGATGCCGATCGAGGACCTCGACCTGACGGTGCGCTCCTACAACTGCCTCAAGCGGGAGGGCATCCACACCGTCGGCGAGCTGGTCTCGCGCAGCGAGGCCGACCTGCTGGACATCCGCAACTTCGGTGCGAAGTCCATCGACGAGGTCAAGATGAAGTTGGCCGGCCTTGGGCTCGCGCTCAAGGACAGCCCGCCCGGGTTCGACCCGTCCGCCGCGGCTGCCGAGTACCCGGCCGAGGGCTGGTCCTCCGAGGAGGAGACCACCATCGGTTCGGTCGGCGGTGCCGTCGAGGACAACGGCTTCGACGACGGTCAGGACTACGCGGAGACAGAGCAGCTGTAGCTGTGTTGCGCGTCCGGGGTTCCGGCGCGCCCTGAGAGGAGCAACCGATGCCCACCCCGACCAAGGGTCCGCGTTTCGGCGGGTCGCCGGCCCACGAGCGGCTCATCATGGCCAACCTGGCCACCGCGCTGTTCGAGCACGGCCGGATCACCACCACCGAGGCGAAGGCGAAGCGGCTGCGGCCGCTCGCCGAGCGGCTGATCACCAAGGCCAAGAAGGGTGACCTGCACAACCGTCGCGAGGTCCTGAAGACCGTCCGCGACAAGGACGTCGTGCACAAGCTCTTCGCGGAGATCGGCCCGCACTTCGCGGACCGCCCCGGCGGTTACACCCGCATCGTCAAGGCGATGCCGCGCAAGGGTGACAACGCGAAGATGGCCGTCATCGCGCTGGTGACCGAGCAGCTGGTCACCACCGAGGCGGAGGCCGCTCGCGGCACGAAGTTCGCCAAGGACGAGCCGAAGGTGGAGGAGGCCCCCGCGGCCGAGGCCACCGAGGCTCCGGCGGAGACCGCCGAGACCGAGGCCAAGGCCGAGGACACCGCTGCCGAGAAGAAGGACGAGTCCTGATTCCGGCACGCAGTGCTGTGAACGAGCCCGTCGTCCCCGCTGGGGATGGCGGGCTCGTTCGCGTGCGCCTCGACGTCTCCTACGACGGCACGGACTTCTGCGGCTGGGCCAAGCAACCGGGCCAGCGCACCGTGCAGGGACTGCTGGAGGACGCGCTGGCGAAGCAGCCGCCTGGGCGCTCGGTGCCGCGCTCGGTGGTGGTGGCCGGCCGCACGGACTCCGGCGTGCACGCCTCGGGCCAGGTCGTGCACCTCGACGTGGTCCCGCACGAGCCCGGTGCCAGCCGGGTTCCCGTTGACGCGCGAGGCGTTCCGGACCTGGCGCGGATGGTGCACCGGTGGAACCGGATCCTGCCCGCGGACGTGCGGGTGCTGGGCGCGCGCGTGGTGCCGACCGCCTTCGACGCCCGCTTCTCGGCGCTGCGCCGCCACTACCGCTACCAGGTGTCGGACGCGCCCTGGGGCGTCGACCCGCTGCGCCGCCGCGACACCCTCGCCTGGAACCGCCCGCTGGAGGTCTCCGCGCTCAACGCGGCGTCCCAGGACCTGCTGGGCCTCAACGACTTCGCGGCGTACTGCAAGCCGCGCGAAGGCGCGACCACGGTGCGCGAGCTCCAGCGCTTCGAGTGGGAGCGCGTCGACGACCACCTGATCGTCGCGCACGTGAGCGCGGACGCCTTCTGCCACTCGATGGTCCGGAGCCTGGTGGGCACCCTCCTGATGGTCGGCGACGGCCGCCGCAACACCCCCTGGCCGGCCGAGGTCCTCGGCGCGGAAACCCGCACCACGGCGGTGGCCCCGGCCCACGGCCTGACCCTCACCGCGGTCGACTACCCCCCGGACGAAGACCTCGAGTCCCGAGCCACCCAAACCCGAGCCGTCCGCACCCGCCCCTGACGGCAGCCGGTTTTGCCCGAAACTGCCGCAGGCCCCGAGGCGGGGTCTGCGGTCGGTTTCAGGCAAAACTGCGGGTGCACTAGCGGGATGCTGGGGTGGCAGTTTTAGGCAAAACTGTTTGTGTGACCCGTTCGAGTATTGCGAGTTATCCACAGAGGGGCAGGTAGTCCACAGATTCGCGAAAGGTCGTCGCGCTGTTGTTGAAATTCGTGGACTCTGGCCTGCATGGCTATCAACACGACGGCAATCGGCCGTACCCGTGGATTGTTCACTCGCGCTGAGGCAATCGAGGCCGGTCTTACGGACAGGGATCTGAGAAAGGGGCCGTTCCGGCGCGTCTTGCACGGCGTCTACCGGACAGCTGACACGCCGCTCACGCATGAGCTCCGATGCAAGGCCGCGGCGATGATGCTTCCGCCCGAAGCTGTGATCACCGGGCGCTCAGCAGCGACGTTGCACGGCGTGGCGTTGGCGCGCCCGCACGATCCGGTCGAGGTCCTGGTCAAGGGCTGCAAGCGCCTTCACGGGGTCAGAACCTGGGACGTACGCCGCTACCCATTCGAGCACTTTCCGTGGGCAGGAGTCCGTTTGGCTACCCTGGAGCGAACCGCGTTCGACCTTCTCGCGCGGAATTCGTTGCATCAGGGAGTCGCCCTTTGCGATGCATTGCTGCATTCAGGTCTGATCACGGAAAGAGCTGTGGGCAGGTTCCTGGGAGGAAGGCGCGACGACGGAATCGTACTCGCCAGAAAAGGTTTCGAACTGTTGGATGGGCGAGCTGAGTCCATACCGGAGTCGGTGCTCCGGGTGATGTTCGTCCTCGCTGGGCTCGATCCGGTTCCGCAGTTGCCCATCTCGGGACCGGGCGGCACCGAGCTGAGGGCCGATCTCGGGTTCGAGGAGGCTCGAGTGGTGGTTGAGTACGAAGGTGCTTGGCATGCCGACCCGGTGCAGTTTCAGCGGGACCAACGTCGACGCCGGTGGCTGCGGGACAGCGGTTGGCACGTCATCGTGGTGACCGCAGATGACCTGGCGAACGCGGCGGATCGCATCATCCAGCAGGTCACTGCCGCGGTCCGTGCTCGTGAGCCGTCAGTTTTGCCTGAAACTGGCACCTGAAACACGCCGAGTAAGTGTTGCAGTTTTAGGCAGAACTGCCACACCGATGACGCCGGTCAGCTGGTTGGGGAGTGCGGGTTGGCGGCCATGGCGGTCAGCTGGTGGGCCAGGCGTGCGGCTGCTTCGCGGAGTTCTGGCGGGTCGAGGACTTCGGTTTCTAGGCCGAGGGAGGCGATGTGCATGGCCAGCCAGTTGAGGTCGTTGCCGCCCGCGGTGAGGGTGCACCAGCCGTCCTCGGCGTCCTCGACCTTCGCGACCTGGGGCGGCACCCGTTCGCGGACCTGGGCGGCGGTGGCCCGCAGGCGCACCCGCGCCAGGTGGCGGTACGGCGCTTCGGAGGTGGAGTGCTGGACGTAGGCCGCCGGGTCCGGGTGCTCCCGCGGGCGGAAGCGCCAGGTCGTCGCCGCCACGTCGCGCATCCGGTCCAGGCGGAAGGTGCGCCAGTCGTCGCGGTCGCCGTCGAAGGCCATCAGGTACCAGCGGTGACGGGTGGCCACCATCCGCACCGGCTCCACCGTGCGCTCGCTGTCATCGCCACCGCGGCCGGTGTAGCGGAACCGCACGCGGACCGCGTCGCGGCAGGCGCGGGCGAGGGTCACCAGCAGTTCCGCGTCGATCTCGGCGCCGGGCCCGACGAGCGTCTCGGTCGCGCCGTGCACGGCTCGGACCTCGGCGCGCAGCCGCGGCGGCATGACCTGGTCGAGCTTCGTCAGCGCGCGCAACGCCGCCTCACCGGTGCCCGCGACCGTGCCGCCCGAGGCCAGGCGCAGCGAAACCGCCGTTGCGATCGCCTCTTCGTCGTCGAAGAGCAGCGGCGGCAGCCGGGTTCCCGCACCGAGCTGGTAGCCGCCGCCGACGCCTGCCGTGGCGTGCACGGGATAGCCGAGCGCCCGCAGCCGCTCCACGTCGCGCCGCACCGAGCGATCGGTGACGCCGAGCTCGGCGGCCAGCTCGGTCGCGGTCCACGACGGCCGCCGCTGGAGCAGCCCCAGCAACCGCAACACCCGCTCGGTCGTCACAGTCCCGCCTCTCCGCGATTTTCAGTGGTGGTCGCGTCTGGATCGATCTCGCGTTTTGCGGTTTCTTGGGGCTGGGTCGCGTCACGGTCCCCTGAGGTGCGGTTGAGCACGACTCGGGCTGACACGTGGGGTGCCATGTGCAAATCCTCGCACGTATCACGGACAGCACCTGTCCGTGATATCGGCGACCATTCCTCCATGACCGACTGGAACCCTCTCCTGCGCGACCAGCTGACCTGGCACTGGAACGCGCAGCTGCGGCCGCGTCTCGACGGGCTCACCGACGAGGAGTACTTCTGGGAGCCCGTGGCCGACTGCTGGAACGTGCGCCCGCGCGGTACCGGCACCGCGCAGATGCAGGCCGGTTCGGGCGCGATGACCATCGACTTCGCCTTCCCGGAACCCGTGCCGGTGCCGTTCACCACCATCGCCTGGCGGCTCGGGCACGTGATCGTCGGCGTCCTCGCGATGCGCAACGCCTCGCACTTCGGCCGCACGCCCACCGACTACGAGTCGTTCGAGTACGCGACGACCGCCGCCGAAGCGCTGGACCAGCTCGACGCGGAGGTCGCCGCCTGGCTGGCCGGGGTCGAATCCCTCGGCGAGGCGGGCCTCGCCGAACCGTGCGGTCCGGCGGAAGGGCCGTTCGCGGAGCGCTCGATGGCGGAGCTGGTGCTGCACATCAACCGAGAACTCATCCACCACCTGTCCGAGGTGAGCCTGCTGCGCGACCTCTACCTGCACGAGAACGGATCGACCCGATGAGCCACGAGTTCCAGATCACCTTCGACGCCCACGACCCGCGTGCGCTGTCGGTCTTCTGGCGCGACGCGCTGGGCTACGTCATCCCCGGCCCGCCCGGCGCCGAACGGGCCGCGGACCCGCTGGCCGCGTGGGACGAGTTCCTGGAGCGGGCCGGCGTCCCGGCCGAGCAGCGCAATTCGAGGTCGGCGGCCGAAGACCCGGAGGGCCGCCGCCCCCGGCTGTTCTTCCAGCAGGTGCCGGAGAACAAGGTCGCCAAGAACCGTGTGCACCTCGACGTCCGCGCGGCGCCCGGATTGCAGGGCGAGGAGCGGATGTCGGCGCTGGAAGCCGAGTGCGACCGGCTCGTCGCGCTGGGTGCGAGCCGGGTCGCCCGCCAGGAGCCCGCCCCGCCGTTCGAGTACGGCCACATCGTGATGACCGACCCGGAGGGCAACGAGTTCTGCCTCGACTGACCGCGGTTCCCGCTGGGACCACCGACACACCGGTGCGTGTCGTGAACTTCCGCGATTTCAATGGAAATCGGACGTCGAATTTCCATTGAAATCGCGTCACCTCCGACGACGGAGCGTGCGGACGGCGGAGCGGGTGGTCGTCGTGGTGGGTGCAAAGCGAGGAGCCCCGACCGGTGCGGTCGGGGCTCCTCGTCGTTCGGTGCGGAAGGTCAGTCGCCGCGGCGGATCGGGCCGAGGATCTCCTGCTCCTTCTTGTTCGTCACCAGGCGGATCAGCGTCCAGGTCATGTTGCCGAGGGCGATCACCTGGTCGTCCTTGAGCTGGGTCATCTGCTGCACCTGGTTGTTCATCAGGCTCCAGATGCGCTGCGCCAGCTGCGCCTGGTTCAGCGGGAGGCGCTGCAACAGCACCAGGTCCGCCGTGTTCGCCGCCGTGCCGCTGCTCACCTGCGGGTGCAGGTAGGGCAGCACGTACATGGTGGTCTGCCACGGGGCGCGGGGCGGGAACAGCTCCTGCGGCACCGCACCGCCGTCGTGGATCACCAGCAGCGGGGTGTCCTCAGAGGACCGCGGCAGGTCGAACGGGGCCAGCCTGCGGATCTGCACCAGCGGCACCGGCTTGCCGTCCGGGGTCTGCCCGGCGGCCCGCTCCAGCGCCTTCCACGCGCCCGGGCGCCCGGTGGCCACGATCACCCACGCGCCGGTGGCCATCGCGCGCAGCGCCAGCTGCCGCGCGAGGTACAGGCCGCCGACGGTGACCATGCGGGTCGGGTGCGGGCGGAGGATCGACGCCGCTTCCGCCTCGTTCTGCGGGTTGGAGCCGATGATCACCCCGCCCCGGTCGCCGGACGGGCTGATGGCGTCCAGGGTTTCCGGGGTGACCAGGAACTCCGGTGCCGCCGCCTTGTTTCCGGGAACATCGATCGTTCTGCTTCGGCTCATGCCGCACCTCCGAGCGGCAGCGTCGCTGCGTAGCCGGCCAGTTGCGAGCCGCGCAGCGGGGTCAGGGTCAGCCCGAGGCGGTTGCTGATCGCCTTCAGCCGCTCGTCGGCGGTGTCCAGCTCGGCGGGCGTGCGGGCGCTGACCCGGACCAGACCGCGCAGCCCGACCTCGTTCTCCTCGCCGACCGGCGAGATGGACAGCGCGATGCTGGTGGACAGCGCGCGGATGCCGGTCAGCGCGTTCAGGCTGTCGTTCATCTGGTTCGGCCAGCCGGTGATGGCGTAGCTGGAGTGGCCGACGCCACCGGCGGTCACGCCGTCCCAGCGCTCCTTGAGGCCCACCGGGCGTTGCGAACCGAGCACGTTGTGCAGCTCCGCCGAGGAGATGCCGGCCTGCAGCAGCTCGTCCGGGTCCAGCGGGCGGCTCGGGATTCCCTGCCGCTCCAACGCGTTGCGCACGCGGGACATCGCACCGATGAGCGCGCGCTGCGCACCCAGGATGCCGCCACCGCGCTCGCCGATCGCCTTGGCGCAGCGCTGCGGGTCCAGCCGCACCGCGATCCAGGTGGTGCGCCGCGCCGCCGCGGGCAGCCGGCCCAGGACCTCCAGGTAGGAGTTCAGCGCCGGCGAGTTCGACGGCAGCGCCGCGCTGCCCGGGTAGCAGTGCCAGATGACCTGGATCGCGTCGAGCACGACGCCGCGGTCCTCCAGGCACGGCGCGAGCACGCCCAGCGGCAGGTTCGGCGCGCTGTCAACGGGGTTCAGCAGCGACGGCGGCGGTTCGACCATCAGCACGCCGGTCCACTTGCCGTTGTGCCAGGACATGCCGACCGGGTTGCGGTCGTGGTCCTGGCTGCGGGCGATCACCAGGTCCTCGACGACCAGCCGCAGCAGCGCCACGCGGTGGTTCTCGTCGGGGCCGATGATGCCGTCGCCGTTCTTGTCCTCCGCCGGCTCCATGGCGTCGACGTCGGCCGGGTGCGAGACCCGGGTGTGGTTGCGCCCGCGGTACTCGAGCACCAGCCCGAACCACTGGGTGAACCAGCGACCGCGCCGCCGCAGCAGCGCGATGATCAGGCACAGCAGCGCGAATCCGCCGCCGACCGGGAGCAGCACCTGCACCAGGTTCAGCTTCGCGCCGATGATCGTCAGGATGAGCCCGACGGCTAGGCCCACCTCGATGAGCACGATGTTGGCCGCAGGGATGCCGCCGAGCGTTACGCCGTTGATGCGCCGCCGCCGCGCGCGGATGCGTGCGCGGGGCGGATTGGCGGGCCCGGGAGCTTTCGGCTGGGCCGGATGTTGCGTGGTCACGGACATCCGTTCGGTCTCTCCCCCTCGCAGGTAGGTGCGGCACTCGGCGCGCTGGGACGCGAATCT
Organism: Saccharopolyspora indica; assembly: GCF_027853965.1. GTDB lineage: Bacteria > Actinomycetota > Actinomycetes > Mycobacteriales > Pseudonocardiaceae > Saccharopolyspora > Saccharopolyspora indica. The sequence goes on from NZ_JAQGLB010000012.1 coordinate 87,666, forward strand.
TCGATCGCCGCGTGAAGAGAATACTGACGGACTCGGTCGAACCGCACCCATTCGGCATCTCTCTGCGACTATCCTGCGAAACCGTACCTCGGACGGGAGAGCTGTAGGCGAAGAATGGCATCAACACCCACAACGAAGTCACAGGTTCAGGCGTATCGGTTCGTGCTGCGCCGCATGGAGTCGGCGCTGGTCCGAAAAGACGCGGTGATGCTCCACGATCCGATGGGTTCGCACAAGCGGGCCACGGTCGCCGGAGCTGTGCTCGCCGCCATCGGCTGCATCGGGTTCCTGGTGTGGGGCCTGTTCGGCGGCAAGGGATCAGTGCCGGAACCGGGTTCCATCATCATCGGCAAGGAGACCGGCGCCGTCTTCGTCGTCACCTCGGACGAGCAGGCGGACAAGCGGCTCATCCCGATGCTCAACGTGGCATCGGCGAAACTGCTGGTGATGGCCCAGGGCGGTTCGCAGGGCGGTGGTGCGGTCCCGACCACGGTGGTGAAGGAATCGGCGCTGGGGGACTTCCCGCGCGGTTCGCTCACCGGCCTGGTCAACGCGCCGACCTACCTGCCGGACGCGAAGAACATCGCCGAGCCGTCGTGGGCCATCTGCGACGTCGGCCAGGTCAAGGACACCCTCAACGACGCCCGTGTCGAGGCGGAGACGAAGGTCCAGACGACGGTGATCGGCGGTGACGGCAACCACGGCACCGAGCTGGGCCTGGACCAGTCGCTGTACGTCAGGGACCAGACCTCGAAGCGGGACTACCTGATCTACCGGGTGGAGAACCTGCCCGGCCAGCCGCACACGCACGTGGTCAAGTCGCTGATCCGCCAGAACGAGACCACCGTGCTCGACATGTACGGGCTGCGGGGCGCGACGCCGCGGACCATCAGCACCAACATGCTCAACGCGATCCCGGAGGTGCCCGCGCTGCAGGTGCCGGACGTCCCCAACGACGGCCAGCCGCTGAGCTACATGGGCAACCGCAAGGTCGGTGACGTGGTCGCGCGGACCGTTCCGGGCCAGCCCGACGAGTTCTACCTGCTGCTGCCCAGCGGCAAGCAGAAGATCAGCGAGGGCGCGGCGGCGGTGCTGCACGCCAGCAAGACCAGCCGCCAGGACATCCCGAACATGACCGGTGCGGTCACCGACGCCTCCGAGGCCGACTCGGAGGAACAGCTCAACCTGTCGGGCTTCCCGGTGGCGGTGCCCTCCCCGGTCACCTTCCAGCAGTCCGACACCTCGTGCCTGAGCTGGAAGAACGTCAACGGCAACCAGAACATCACGGCGACCCTGAACAAGGGCACGCCGGCTGCCAAGGCGGCCGTCAAGCTCGCGCAGTACGACGGCACCGGCCCGCAGGTCGACTACTTCTACATGCCCGCGGGCAAGGCGGCCGTGGTGCGCGGTGCCTCGAACGAGGCCGGCGCGGACAGCGGCCCGATCTTCCTGGTCGCCGACCAGGGCGTGCAGTACGGCATCAAGGACGTCGGCACCGCCCAGGGGCTCGGCGTCATCGGCGGTGCCGGGGACATCAAGGCGGGGCCGTCCTGGCTGACGCGGGTGCTGCCCAAGGGCGACTTCCTCGACCCGGCCAACGCGAGCATGACCTACGACGCGGTTCCGGTCGGTCCGGGCGTCAACCGCCCGCCGCAGAAGCCGGGGCAGCAGCAAGCAGGAGTGGCCCAGGCCGGTAGCTGATCCTCCGGCACCACCGGAGGAAGGGAACCGAACAGGCACGCTCCAACGTCCGAGAGAACAAGCGATCCGCCCGCAGCAACGGTAGCTGCGGGCGGATTGCTATAAGGGCCCGAGGCTGCGGGCCGCTGAGCAGCGAGTGAGCGGGAGGTACCGGATGGCGGGGATCCGGGTCGATGTCGAATGGTTGGCGACCTACGCGCGGGAAGTGCGCACCGCCGGTGAGGAGATCGCTACCGCACCGCAGAAGCTGGCCGCCGCGGAGCTGGCCCCGGAGGCGTTCGGCGAGCTCGGGCGCAACGCCGGTGCCGCCGAGTCCTACCAGCGGTTGTTCCAGCTGCTGGTGGACGAGAGCCGCCGCGCGGGCGAGGCGCTGACCCGCGCGGGCGACGAGCTGCGCGAGGTCGTGGACTTCCACTCCGGTGGCGATGACGACGGTGCCGTGGAGATCCGGAAGCAGGGGAGCTGAGCATGGTGCGCGACAAGAACGCGGTGGCCGAGCACCTCGACTACCTGGCGCGCATCGCGCGCGAGCTGGAGTTCGCCAACTCCATCCCCGCCGATCTGGCGGATCTGGTCGGCCACCACGAGGACCTGCGCGAAGCGGCCCGCGTCTGGCGGGAGAACGCCGACGTCCTGGAGCGGACGACCGCCGACGTGCAGGGCCGGCTCGGCGGTATCGACTCGTCCTGGCAGGGCGCGGACGCCGATGCCTTCCTCGGCCACATCCGCGAGGTCGGCCTGGCGGGCAACGACCTGATCGACGCGATGCGCGCGCTGGCCGAGGTGATGGAGCACACCGTCGAGGGCGTGCAGGAGCAGGTGGACGACCTCGGCGAGCTGATCGCGGAGGCGGCGGACTCGGTGACGTCGGCGCTGCTGGCGCCCGAGGGCGGCCCGGAGCGGGCCCGCAAGCACTTGGGCGAGCTGGCCAGACCCGCGCTGGAGCTCGCGGAGTCCATTTCGGACACCTATCGGGCTTTCGCCCGGTTCTGCGAGGATCTGGAGGCCGGTCGCTCGACGGGATCGGTCCAGTTCGACAAGCGGATGCCCGCGCAGGCCTGGGACTTCACCGCACCCGCCGCGCCGGAGCAACCGGCGAAGACGGACGCGGCATCGGCGGGTGGCTCCGCAGGCGGCGGTGCCGGTGGCGGCGGTGGTGCCGGAGCCGGGGCTGGTGCGGTCGGTGGTGGCGGTGCTGGAACCGCTGCCGCCGAAGCGCCGCCGCTGGAGCCGGGCGGCCGGACCGCGGCCGGGGAGCCCTCGATGGCGTCCCCGCCTGCCGCGGCTGCCGCTGCCGGTGGCGCGGTCGCCGCGGGCGGTGCTGTCGCCGCTGGTGGCGGGATGATGGGCGGCATGATGCCCATGGGCATGATGGGCGGGATGATGGGCGGCGCTCAGGGCGGTGGCCAGGAGCGCAAGAACCAGTCCCGGCTGAAGTCCAACCCGGAGGAGCTGTTCGGCACGCCGCCGACGACGGCCCCGGCGGTCTTCGGCGCGCCCCCGGGCGACCAGAAGCCCGCGGAACCGGTGGCCCGCAAGGGGAAGCTGGACATCCCGTCGATCTTCGAATCGGACAAGCCGCGCAAGTCCATCGACGACGCCCTCCACCCGAAGGCGCCCGGCGTGGAGAAGCCGAAGTCGGCAGCGGTCGGCGACGCCCCGCCACCCAAGCCCAGGACGGCCGCGGTCGGCGACGTGCCACCGCTGAAGCCGAAGACCGCATCCGTGGGCGACGCGCCGCCGCCGAAGACCGGCACGGCATCAGTCGGTGACGCGCCGCCGCCCAAGCCGAAGACCGGCACCGCCTCGGTCGGCGACGCCCCGCCGCCCAAGCGGCGAGGCTGACCCGGAACGCAGAACGGCCCGGCATCCACATCGGACGCCGGGCCGTTCTGCGTTCGGGACTGCTAGCGGTTGCCGCGGGTCCGGGCTCGGACGTTGCGGACCGCGTTGGTCAGGAACGCCGTGAACACGATCGCCGCGATTCCCGCACCCGCACCGCCGATGGCGATGATCAGCGCCGGGTAGTCCTTCTGCGGGATCACGTCGGCACCCAGCCGCGCCTGCTTCTGCTGCGGCTCCTTGTAGCCCGGCCATTCGGACGGAACCACTTCGCCCAGCGCCGCCGCCGCATCGACGGTGCCGTAGCCGACGATGTCGTTGCGGCCCCCGGCGCCACCTGCGGGCAGCGCCGTCTCCTTGATCCGGTCCATGATCTGCTCGGCCGTGAGGGGCTTGCCCTCCTTCTCGAACTTCTCCTTGATCAGCACAGCGAGACCGGCCACGTACGGGGCGGCGAAGCTGGTGCCCTCGATCGGGCCCATCTGGCCGTCCTGGCCGTGCGCGATCTGACTGGCCAGACCCGTGCCGTTCGCACCTGGGTCGAGCGTGATCAGGTTCTGACCCGGCGCAGCCACATCCACCCACGGCCCTGGCACGGTGAACTCCGAGGGCGCACCCTGCTCGTTCACCGAGGCGACGGTGAGCACGTAGTCGTCGAACCAGGCCGGAAGCACCGCGGTCGTCGGGCTGCCGGTCGGGTTCTTCTGACACGTGCCACCGACGTTGCCAGCCGCGACGACGATCACGATGCCCGCTTCGTAGGCCTCCTTGACCGCTGTCTGCAGCTGCTGGTTGCCCCGGTTCCTGGCGTCGGCAGCCTGCGAGATCGGCTGGCAGGACGACTGCGAGATGTTGATGACATCCGCGCCTTCCTTGGTCGCCTTGTTGATGGCCTGCGCCATCGTCTCGGTGTCGCCGATCGTCTTGTTGGTCTCGTCCTCGATGAAGAGGCTGGAGGACTGCCGGATGGACAGGATCGACGCCTCCGGCGCGACCCCGACGTAGGCGGTCTGATTCGTCGGGTCCGGAGCGGCCGCGATGATGCCCGCCACGATCGTGCCGTGGCCGTCGCAGTCCGTGAGCGCTCCGCCCTTGGGAACGCTGCTTCCGCCGTCGCGCAAGTTCGGCAACCGGGGGTGGGTGTTCACGCCGGTGTCAATGACCGCGACGGTCTTGCCCTGCCCCAGCAAGCCCTGCTCGTGGGCCCGCTCGTAGCCCAGCACCCGCTGGCTCCACGGCTTCTCCTCGATCATGCCGCCGCCGGGGTTGCCCTGCATGCAGGCCTGCTTCTGCGGGTAGTTGCGCTGTGCCACCTCGCTGCCGGTCCGCTGGGACAGGTCCAGGGGTGGCGGTACGAGGGACTGCGCCGCGGCAGGTGCTGTCGGCCCGCTGAACGCGAACACACCGACCGCGGCGAGCAGCGCGGAGGTGCGCAGCGTGCTGCGGGAGAACCTTGAGCGCATCGAGCCGTCCCTCAGAAGTTGATGTTGAGGTCGCGGATGTACATGTAGAGGTCCATCGCGGCCAGCGCCAGCGGCAGCACCAGGGCGATCAGGACCGCCTCCAGGATGTCCACCATGCGGCGCTGCACCGGCGAGAACCGGCGGTTCGGGAACACCACGCCGAAGATGATCGACAGCACGCCCAGCAGCAGCAGCGGCGGGAACACCCAGGCCACCGCGATCGGCATCGAGCCGACCTGCGCGAGCAGGCCGATGGTGACGCCCAGCGAGGACAGCAGACCGCTGAACAGCAGGGCGATCGCCTGGCTGCCGTTGGCGTAGTTGCGGCCGCGCAGCAGCAGCACCGCGGAGACCACGACGGCGAACGCCGCGCCCCAGATCGGGCTGAACACCGCGGCCACCACCGCGCCGAGGGCGGCGACGATGCCGCAGCCGACGATCAGGCCGGTCATGTACTGGTGCGCCAGGCCGGTCTGCCGCTCGATCATCCGGTAGTCCGGGAACCCGGTGTCTTCCTTCAGGTCCTCGGCGCTGCCCGGCACGTGCGGCAGCGGCAGCTTCGCGAGCTGGATGGTGATGCGCGGGAGCAGCGAGATGCCCGCCAGGCCGACGGCCGCGACACCGGCGGCGATGCCCGCGGTGTTGGCCTGCGGCACCAGGGTGCCGATGATGAAGGCCACGGTGCCGAAGGCGCCCGCGGTGGCCGCCGCGATGAACGTGACGATGCCCGCGCCGATGATCATGATCGACACCGACGCGAAGATCAGCATCAGCGCGCTGGCCAGCAGCAGCCTCGGTTCCAGCGCGTTGCCGGGCACGATGTTGAAACCGGCCACGAAGGCGAACGGCAGACCGCCCGCCGCCGCGATGACGGTTCCGGTGGTCGGCGCGGCGTACGCGCGGGTCACCATGGACCCGACGCCGGTCGCGAAGACCGCCACGATCCCGCCGAGCACGGCGGCCACGATCTGGTACACCACCGCGGTGGTGAGGTCCATGTTGTTGTGCAGCAGCCCGGCCGGGCCGGCCAGCCCGATCGCCGCGGCCGCGCCGATCAGCGCCAGCGCACCCGCGGTGTGCCCGACCTTCGCCGCGGTCTCCTTGGTCCAGGGCCGGTAGCTACCGGGCTCTGCCTCGGCGAGCGCGTCCACGACGTCGTCGTACAGCGGCGGCGGCGGGTTGTCCGCGCCGCGCCGCAGCTGGAGCATGTCGCCGTCCACGATGCCCTGCGCGGACAGCGACTGGTTCGGTTCGAGCGCCTGGCTGTCGCCAAGCCGTGCCAGGACCCAGCCCCCGTGCCGCGAACCGCCGTCGGGCGTCGTCTCGCGGGCCATTTCCAGCAGCATCGGCAGCAGGTCTGCCACCGACACGTCGGAAGGCAGCGCCAGGTCGATGCGAGTTGTAGGTGCCACCACCGTCACGCGGCTGAACACCGTGGTCCCGGTCGCCACTTGGGCCCCCTACTCCCTGAAGGTTGATTGCCGTGCATTCATTTGTCGTCTGGGGCTCGATCCAACCAAGGCGAGTTTTTCTTTGCGAAACCGACCCGCCTGGCCGGAGAGCGCCCCTAGTATGGCCACACCGACCGTCGAGGGGTGACGGGTTTGGCGGAACTCGTGCCAACGACTTGATATCTGCTTGGTCACGTCCGACTCCCACCCCGCCGCCGGTGGCGCCGCAGCTGTGCAGAATGCTGGGCGCGACATCGAGAGCACGTTTGACACGGAAAGGTTGTTGCGTCCGGTGAGCACGCTGCAGTTCAAGCGAACGCCACGCCTGGCCGCTCCCAGGCCACCGGGCGGGGAGGTGCACCTCGAACCACCGCCGGAGATCCCGCGGACGATTCCGGGCAACATCGTCCAGAAGGTCCTGCCGGCCGTCATGATCGTCGCTTCGCTGGGAATGATGGTCTTCATGCTCCAGCGGGCGCAGAACAACCCGATGATGATGATGATGCCGATGATGATGCTCATCTCAACGTTCGGGATGATGGCCGGGGGTGGCAAGGAAGGCGGCCAGAAGAAGGCCGAGATGAACGAGGACCGCAAGGACTACCTGCGGTACCTCGGTCAGATGCGCGACCGCGCCAGGGAAGCCGCCGACGAGCAGCGGCTGGCGCGGGAGTGGGTGCACCCCGACCCGCAGACACTGTGGTCGCTGGCGGCCGGCCCGAGCCGGCGCATGTGGGAGCGACGCCCGAACGACAACGACTTCTGCCAGGTGCGCGTGGGTCGCGGTTCCCAGCGGCTGGAAACCCGCCTGGTGCCGCCGCAGACCGGCCCGGTCGACGAGCTGGAGCCGATCACCACGCTGGCGCTGCGCCGCTTCGTCCGCGCGCACTCGCTGGTGCCGGAGCTGCCGATCGCCACCTCGCTGCGCGGTTTCGCCGCGGTCGGCCTGCAGGGCGACAAGGAGCTCGTGCGGTCGCTGGCCCGCGCCATGGTGTGCCAGCTGGCCACCTTCCATACCCCCGACGACGTGATGATCGCGGTCGCCAGCAGCGGTCGCGCGCGCACCGAGTGGGAGTGGGTGAAGTGGCTGCCGCACGCCCAGCACCCGACCGAGACCGACGGCATCGGCCAGATGCGGCTGATGGCCGGTTCGCTGGCCGCGCTGGAGCAGATGCTCTCCGAGCAGCTCGCCGAGCGGCCGCGCTTCCAGCGCAACGCGGCGCCGCCGGACGGCCAGCCGCACATCGTGATCATCATCGACGACGCCGAGATCAGCCGTGAGGAGGCGCTCTACGTCGAGGGCGGCCTGGCCGGCGTCACCATGATCGACCTGTCCGACCTGCTCGGCCAGCTCACCGCGCGCCGCGGCATGCGGATGGTCGTCGAGGAGGACCGCATCGGTGCCCGCGGTGGCAGCGGTGTCGAGTGGTTCGGCAAGCCGGACTCGCTGACCATGGAGGAAGCCGCCGCGCTGGCCCGCCAGATGGCCCCGTACCGGGTCGCCGGTGGCGCCGGTGCTTCGGCCGACGCCGACAGCGGTGGCTACGAGCCGCTGACCACGCCGCTGAACTACATCGAGCAGCTGGGCCTGGCCGGTGACGTCGTCACCTTCGACCTCAACGAGGCCTGGCGGCCGCGGTCCCGCGACGACCTCTACCGCGTCGCGATCGGCCCCGGCGAGCAGGGCGAGATCGTCCACCTGGACATCAAGGAGACCGCCTCCGGCGGTATGGGCCCGCACGGCCTGTGCATCGGTGCGACCGGTTCCGGTAAGTCCGAGTTCCTGCGCACCATCGTGCTCGGCCTCATCGCCACGCACTCCTCCTCGATGCTCAACTTCGTGCTGGTCGACTTCAAGGGTGGTGCGACCTTCAACGGGTTCGACCCGGCACCGCACGTGTCGGCGAACATCTCGAACCTCGAGGGCGACGGCTCGCTGATCGACCGCATGTCGGACGCGCTGGCCGGTGAGATGAACCGCCGCCAGGAAGTCCTGAACAAGGCGGGCGCGAAGAACGTCTGGGACTACCGGAAGATGGGCGAGGCCGGCGACGAGCGCTGCCAGGAGCCGCTGCCCGCGCTGTTCGTCGTCATCGACGAGTTCTCCGAGCTGCTCTCGCAGCAGCCGGACTTCGCCGAGCTGTTCGTGATGATCGGTCGACTGGGCCGTTCGCTGCAGGTCCACCTGCTGCTGGCCTCCCAGCGGCTGGAAGAGGGCAAGCTGCGCGGTCTGGACTCGCACCTGTCGTACCGGATCGGTCTGAAGACCTTCAACGCGGCGGAATCCCGCGCGGCCATCGGCGTCCCGGACGCCGCTGACCTGCCGGCCACCGGTGGTCACGGCTACCTGAAGCACCCCAACGGCATGGAGCGGTTCCGCGCCGCGTTCGTGTCCGGGCACCTGCACCAGACCAGCGGTCGCCGCCCGGCGCTCAAGGGCGGCGCGTCGCCGGTCACCGGTGACAAGATGCCGCGCTTCTTCATCCCGGACTACGTGGAGAAGCCGAAGGAGCCGGAGAAGCCGGTCGTCGAAGAGGTCAAGGAGGAGAAGAAGAGCGACCTCGACCCGACCGACTTCCAGATCGTCATCGACAAGGTCCACGGCCAGGGCCCGCCCGCGCACGCGGTCTGGCTGCCGCCGCTGGACACCCCGCCGACGCTGGACACCCTGCTGCCGCCGCTGCAGCAGACCGACGACCGCGGTTACACCGCGGCGGGCTACGCGGGCAGCGGCCGGCTCCAGGTGCCGGTCGGCCTGATCGACGTGCCGTACAACCAGCGCCAGGACCCGATGATCCTCGACCTGAGCGGTCAGGGCGGTCACGGCGCGATCGTCGGCGGTGTCGGTGCGGGCAAGTCGAACACGGTCCGCGCGATGATCGCCTCGATGGCGCTGACCCACACCCCGCAGGAAGTGCAGTTCTACTGCATCGACCTCGGTGGTGGTTCGATCGGTGCGCTGCGCAACCTGCCGCACATGGGTGGCTACGGCACCCGCCGCGACCAGGACACCGTGCGCCGGTCGATCGCCGAGCTCAAGACGATGCTGGCCGAGCGCGAAGGCCGCTTCGCCCAGCACGGCGTCGAGGGCATGAACGACTACCGGAACAAGCGCCGTCGCGGTGAGTTCGAGGACGACCCGTTCGGCGACGCCTTCCTGATCATCGACGGCTGGCGGACCTTCCGCGAGGAGTTCGAGGCCCTCGAGCAGGACGTGCTGAACCTGGCCGCCAACGGTCTGGCCTACGGCGTGCACGTGTTCGTGACCGCGGCTCGCTGGGCGGAGATCCGCCCGGCGATGAAGGACCTGATGCAGACCCGCATCGAGCTCCGCCTCGGTGACCCGAGCGAGTCCGAGGTGGACCGCAAGTTCGCGGTCAAGGTGCCGCAGGGCCGACCGGGTCGCGGTATGCACGGTTCCAAGCTGCACTTCCTCACCGCGCTGCCCCGAGTGGACAGCGAGAAGATCGGTGACCGCGTCGGTGCCGAGCTCGAGCAGGTCAAGCGCGAGGCCGACGAGGGCAAGCCGCTCCGCAACCCGCGGATGGGCTGGGAGCTGTACAACGACGACGTCTCCGAGGGCGTCGCGGACATGGTCAACCGCGTCAAGAGCTCCTGGAAGGGCCGCCCGGCGCCGCAGGTCCGCCTGCTGCCCGACATGCTGCCGCACCAGCAGCTGCCGCGTCCGGAGCAGCAGCCGAACCCGAAGCTGGTGCCGATCGGCATCAACGAGGACGGCCTGCACCCGGTCTACCTGGACTTCGCCGCCGAGCCGAACTTCTACGCGTTCGGTGAGCGGGAATCGGGTAAGACGGCCCTGCTGCGCACGATCGTGCGGGGCATCACCGAGCGGTACACGCCGAAGGAAGCGCTCATCCTGCTGGTCGACTACCGGCGCACGATGCTGGGCTTCCTCAACACCGGCCACCTGCTGGAGTACGCGGTGGGCGCCGACCAGCTCAAGGGCAACGTCAAGGACGTGGTGGGATCGCTGAAGAAGCGCCTGCCCGGCCCGGACGTGACGCAGGAGCAGCTGAAGAACCGCTCCTGGTGGAAGGGTCCGGAGCTGTTCGTCATCGTCGACGACTACGAGCTGGTGGCACCGCAGGGCAACAACCCGCTGGCGCCGCTGGCGGAGTTCATCCCGACGGCCAGCGACGTGGGTCTGCACATCGTGCTGGCCCGCAACTCCGGTGGTGCAGGACGTGCGCTGTACGAACCGCTGATCGGCAAGATGCGCGAGACGTCGGCCCCGGGCCTGGCGATGAGCGCGAACAAGGACGACGGCCAGCTGGTGGCGAACATCAAGTCCCGCCAGCTCCCGCCGGGCCGGGGCACCCTGGTGTCCCGCAGCCTGCGCGGTGGCCCGCAGATGATCCAGACGGCGTTCATCCCGCCGGAGTGATCGTCACGGTCTGATCGCAAGGAGCCCTTCCCGGCCTCGGCTGGGGAGGGCTCCTTGCGTTCGGCGGTGGGTCCGTGAGTGGTTTGTGGTGCTATAGCCCCACAAACCACTCACGGCTCTTGACGGAGCTCGAAGCCTGCGAGGACGGCTTCGAGGAGGCCGGGGAAGCGCGCGGCCAGGTCGTCGCGGCGCAGCTCCACCCAGCGGTTTCGGCCGTTGACGAAGGTCGTGGTCAGGCCCGCTTCGCGCAGCACTCGCCAGTGGTGGGAGAGCGTCGGTGCGCTGACGTCGACGTCGTAGGCGTCCAGCGAGCAGACCGACGGTTCGGTCTCGCGGCTGAGGGTGTGGAGCAGTTCGAGCCGCACCGGATCGGCCAGCGCGTGCAGCACCTTCAGGATGTCGAGATCGTTGCGGCCGGGTTGCGGGAGCGTGCGGGTCACGAGCGCCGAGCCTACTTCCCTTCGATTGTTTGACAAGCATCGAATGGTTCAGCATGATCGACCCCCGTGACGATTCGACGATCATCAAACGATCGGTTGCGCCTCAGCACGCTGCTCGTCCTCGCCGTGGGCACCTTCGCGGTCGGCGCGGACGGCTTCATCCTCAACGGGCTGCTGTCCGAAATCGCCCGGGATCTCCGGGTTTCCGAATCGATGGCGGGTCAGCTGACGACGCTGTTCGCGGTGACCTACGCGGTGGGCTCGCCGGTCATCGCGTCGGTGACCGGCAGCTGGGACCGGCGGGTGCTGCTCGGCGGCGGGCTCGCGCTGTTCACGGTCGGCATGGCGGGGCAGGCGCTCGGCACGACTTTCGCGGTGGTGGCGGTGGCCAGGGTGCTGGCGGCGCTCGGCGCGGCGGCGTTCCAGGCGAACGCCTACGCGGTGGCCGGCGCGCTCGCCGCCCCGGAGCAGCGCGGCCGGGCGCTGGCGACGGTGGCCGCGGGGATGACCGCCTCGACGGTGCTCGGGGTGCCGCTCGGAGTGCTCGGCGGGCAGTGGTTCGGCTGGCGCGCGGTGATGTGGGCGATCGGCGTGGTCGGCGTGCTGGTGGCCGTCGCGATCCCGGTCCTGCCGCAGGTGCGGCTACCGGTGGTCGGACTGCGCGAGCGGCTCGCGGTCCTGGTGCGCCCGGCGGTGGTGAAGGTCCTGCTGATCACGGTCGTCGGCATGTTCGCCAGCTTCACCGTCTTCGCCTACCTGCCGGTGCTGCTCGGCTCCGCGGCACCGGGAGCGATGCTGTCCTGGGTGCTGGTGGCCTTCGGCATCGGCCAGGTGACGGGCAACTCGCTGGCGGGCCGCGGCACCGACGGCTTCGGCCCGAAGCGGGTCCTGCTGCTCGCGCTGGCGGGCATGGCCCTGATGTTCGCCCTGCTCAACTGGGCCGCGCTGGCGCTCCCGACAACCCTGCTGATCGGCTTCGGCGCGGGAGCCTTCAGCGGAATGCTGATGGTGCCCCAGCAGCACCGACTGTTCGAGCTGGCCGCGGACGCCCCGACGGTGGCCCTCGGCCTGAACGGCTCGGCGATCTACGTCGGAGCGGGCCTCGGCTCGGCGATCGGCGGAACGGTCCTGGCAACAGCGGGCACGCCCTGGCTGGCCCCAACAGCAGCGGCGATCGCCCTGTTGGGCCTCCTCGTAGCCGTCAAAACCACCACCTCACCGGCGAAAACCCCAAATCTGGCACAACCGGGACCCCTCCCGGCCAAGACGCAATAAGTTCGGCCACCTCGGGGGCGGCGGCCGGGCGCGGGGAGGGGTTCGCGCCCGGCCGCCGGGGTGGGCCGGTGCGGCGGTGGCCGGGGGATGTCGTGCCGCACCGACCCGGCTTCGGGGTCGGGGTTCTGTGAGGTGGTGGGGGTCGTGAGTGCGTAACAGTGTTCGAACGCTGTTACGCACTCACGAGCCTTTACCTGCGGAGGTGGTGGCGTCCGGTGGGTTGGTCGTCGGGGTCGATGTCGGGGAACTGAAGCTCGGGCCCGGTTCCGGGTTGTGCTGGTGGTTCGAGCGTTATGGGTGGTTGCTCGCGGCGACGTGCATGAGCACCGCTGTCGGTGGTGGTGCGGTGGCGTTCGGCTTCGACGTCGGCGATGAGGTGCCACACCGTGTACTCACCGTCCCCTGTCCCGGCGTGCTGGCCGGTGGCGAATCTCAAGCCCCCGAACGGGACCTGGGTAGCGATGAGGGCGATCAGGAAGACGTTGAACAGCAGGAACGTGCTGAGCTGGATCCAGAACATGGCGGGTGGGTGTCCTTCCGTGGTGGGGGCGGTGGTCAATTTCGTACGAAATTGACGTTCACCCGGGTGACGGTCAATTTCGTACGAAATTGACGCGGGGCCTGTGTGCGGCCTGGCTGTCGTGGGAGGGGTGTGGGGTCAGGGGCCTTTGTCGGCGAGGTGGTGCCAGCACTTCATGCAGGACTTCTCTCGGACCCAGTCCACTTCGGAGCGGTCGTGGAGTTCGGCGGCTGGGGTCTTCGCTCCGCAGTAGGCCTCGGCCTGCTCGTCCGGTGGGGTTTTCGTTGCTGCGATGGGGAAAGCGTGGCGGCCTCCTGTGACCGGGCGCCACACGTACTTCAAGTAGCCCGACATCCTCGGCTCCCTTCGGTCTTTCGGCGATACTTAGAGTCTGTCGTTGGTGGTGCAAGTCTTGCAAGATCCACGATTGGGTGGATCGAAAACCCAGGTGGGGAGCCGTAAGGTGTTCGCGTGTCGAATACGCCGAGAGCTCGCGCCCTAGCCAAGGAACTCCGCGCTGCGCGGAACGAAGTCGGTCTGTCGATGAAGCTCGTCGGACAGCAGATCGGCTGGTCCGAGGCGAAGGTCAGCCGCGTTGAGAATGCCAAGCAGGGGGTCTCCGAGTCCGACGTGTCGGCGATCCTCGCCGTCCTCCGGGTTACGGGTTCGGATCGCGAACGCCTGCTCAAGATGGCCCGCGAAATAGATCAACCTGCATGGTGGGAACTAGGTCGCGAGCTTCCGCAGCAATTGACGGCGCTCATCGATGCGGAGCAACGAGCCACGCGGATCACCGACGTAACACTGAGCATGCTTCCCGGGTTGCTTCAAACCCGTGCGTATACAAGGGCGATCATGGAAGCGGCGGGCGTGGACCCCGATGAGGTCGACGACCTGGTCTCGATTCGGCAGGTGCGCCAGGGGATCTTGAGTAAACGCGATCCTGCCGACTTGCGCTGCTTCATCGATGAAGCAGCGTTGCTGCGACCGGTCGGTGGCCCGAGCGTGATGGCTGACCAGCTGCTTCACATCGCATCGGCAAGTGCGCAGCCGAACGTCAGCGTGCAGGTCATCCCCTTGGCCTTGGGAGCTCATGCAGGCCTGGCCGGGACCTTCGTCTTGTTCGAGTTCGTTAAGGCAAGGCCGGTCGTGTACGTCGAGGCCCGTAGTTCTGGTGCCTTCCTCGACGAGCCTGACGACGTCGCGTTGTTCTCGGATGCTGTTGAACGTGTGGTGAAGGTGGCCTCCTCTGAAGCTGATTCGCGCGAGATACTGCGTGAGTACGCGAATCGGTATGAGAGCGAGGCAGGATGACGCCTGAGTTAGCTGGCTGGCGGGTGTCGAGTTACAGCGGCCCGCAAGGCAACTGCGTTGAGGTGGCTGGTGGGGTTGAGGTTGTTGGGGTTCGGGACTCGAAGGATCCCGGTGGGGCTGTGTTGGCGTTTCCTCGGAGGCAGTGGGCGACGTTCGTCTCAGGGTTGCGGGATCGTCGCTGGTGAGGTGGGCTGTCTGAGTCGTTCGTGAGGGAAGTTCCGCGAACGGTGTCCACTTCAGGGTGGGCCTCTTGTACTCTCTGCTGTCGTGATCACACCAGCGTGTGACGTGCACTGATCACGAACGGGGAGGGGACTCCGTGACGACGGGGATGGAAGGCTTCGCCGCCGGCGCCAGCGCGCTCGCAGGACAGGCCGCAGGCCTGCGCGCTGCAGTCGACAGCGGCAAGGTCAGGATGACGCCGGACGCCGCCGAGCGCGTGGCCAAGATCTACGACGACAAGGCCGATGACCTTCGGCGAAAGACCAGCGATGCGCAGCGGTTGATCGTCAACGGCATTTACGGCGACTGCTTCATCGGCAGGGATCTTGAGCGGAAGTTCAACGAGAAGGTGACCGGGCCGGAGAGTGCGCCGGATGCCGGGCTGCTCCCGATCCTTCGTAAGACGGAGGAGATCTTGCGCAACATGGCGCAAGCGTTCCGTGATTCGGCACGTGAGATGACGAACGCCGACGACGAGAGCGCTCACAACGTGAGGCGGAGTGTCTGATCTGATGGTGGGTATGCGTAAAACACGAATCGCAGCCGTATCCGCGTTGGCGATCGCTGGTGTCATGCTCGCCGGGTGTGGAACCCCGGGCGGTGGTGGGCAGGGAGAGCCCACGTCCGATGGGTCCGGTTCGAACCCATTGGCGAGCTTTGATCCGTGCACGGCTCTCACGCCGGAGGAGATCCGTTCGTTCGGTGGAGACCCGAATGGTGAACCCGCCAGTGGCTCCTCGAAGGAGGAGGGCTGTGACTACCAGGGCGAGAAGTTCATGTTCGGCGTGTTGAAGGGCATGGACTCGGACGAAGCCTACTGGGAACAGCGGAAGAACAGCTTCGACGTGTTCACGCCGAACCAGGTTGGATCGCACAAGGGCTTCACCGGTATCGCGCTGAGCGGTAAGGGACAGGGCGTCTGCCGCCAGATGATGTACCTCGGCAGCGGATCCGTGATCGTCGATGTCACCTATAGCTCCAACACGATTCCTGGCAGCGACGAAGAGACCTGTGCCCAGGCGACCGAGATCGCGCAGGTCGTCGAGAAGAAGCTTCCGCAGTAGGGGTTAGCCGAGGGGGAACGGCATGGTTGACGTTTTCGGGGCTGTTGGAGATGGCTTCTCCAGAGTCACGGGGATAGGTGAGACGCGGGCTGAGGAGCAGCGACGTCTCATCTCGGAGGCCGCGACTGCTGCCAGCCAGAAGCGCGGGCAGCAGCTGGCCGAGCAGCAGCAGGGTCTGAACATTCAGGGCACGGACCCGGCCTCGATCGCCCAGCGCGACAACTGGAACGACTGGGATCACGCCCGGCTGTACAACCAGCTCGGGCAGTCGTTGATGCCTGGGGACATCAACACCAACGGTCAGGACTGGGTGAAACTCGGCGAGGAGCTCGCCGAGATCTTCGCTGATCTGGAGCCGGAGACCCGCAAGGCTGCTGGTGATGAGCTGCAAGGTGAGGCAGCGGAGGCCAGCCTCAGCGCTGCCAAGCCGCTCCAAGAGTGGGGACAGCAGTTCGGCGATGCCGTTCGCGGTACCGGGCTGAAGATCCAGGAAGCCGGGAACGCTGCTGGGCAGACGAAGGCCACCCTGGAACCTCCGAAGGAGTTCGACGGGCTCCGGAACGGGTTTCGGACCGCCATCATGCCCGGTGGCGGCCTGGTCGATGGCGCTCAGCAGATGATGGAGCAGCGGGAGGCCACGCAGCAGGCCCGTCAGCTCGTGCAGAACGTCTACGCCTCCGGTTACGAGTCGGTCGACTCCAGCACTCCGACGTTCCCTCCGCCGGTCGATCCGCTGAACCCTCCTCCGCCGCCGGATCAGGGGCGGAGCAACCAGCAGGCGATTTCCTCCACGCCGTCCGGGATTTCCGGGCAGCCCACCGGGAGCGTTCCCGGCGGTGGCAGCGTTCCGGGTGGCGGCAGCATTCCCGGCGGCGGTGGCCTGCCGGGTGGTGGCTACACGCCTCCGGCGCAGAGCAGCTCGCAGTGGGCCGGGCAGCCGAACCTCCCCGGGCCGGGGCTGAACGTTCCGCCGCCCGGTAGCACTCCGCCCGGTGGTGGCGGCGGTTTCCTCGGCGCGATGCCGCCCGGTGGCGGGCCTGGCGGCCCTGGTGGTCGCGGGCCCGGTGGCCTCGGCAGCCCGGGCGGCCGTGGGCCCGGCGGTGCCGGTGGCATGGGTGCTGGCGGTCGTGCCGGTGCCGGTGGTCCCGGCATGGGCGCAGGAGGCCGTGCGGGCATGGGCGGTCTCGGTGCCGGAGCCGGTGCCGGCTTCGGTGGCGCTGCCGCGGGCGGCGCTGGTGCGCGTGGTGGTGCCGGTGGCGGGATGGGCGCCGGTGCCGGTCAGCGCGGGCAGGGCAGCGAGGACCAGGAGCACGACCGGCCGAGCTGGCTCGAAGAGCAGGACGACATCTGGCTGGACGACATGCCGAGGACCGCTCCGCCGGTCTTCGGCGACTGGGGCAACTGACGGGGGTAAAGCGTGTCCGAGCGTTGGCTGCTGCCACCGCTGTGGTTCGACTTCTGCTGGGAGATCGGGCGTTTCGACGAGTACCCGTTCCCGATCGCGGTGCGCTCGCACGGCGCGACGCTGGAGGAGCGGGCCGTGCTGCGCCAGCGGGCGCTGCCCGAGATGCAGGCGGCGGGGCTGATCGCCGGAACCGGTCTCGCGCCGCGTTTCGGTCAGGTGCTCGCGCAGCTGGCCAAGCCGGGGCTGTGGATCGAAGGGCTCTGGCTGCCCGACGACACCACCGATTCGCCGGTGCGGCTGATGTCGGTGGCCAGCGAGGAAGGTGCGCTGCTGCTGGTGCAGGACTCCGGCGAGTCCCAGAGCTACGGCGGTGACCTGCGCATCTCCGTGCACCCGCGGACTTCGCTGGTCGCGGCGGCGCTGCAGGGCATGCCGCCGGCTCCGCCCGGGAAGCGCCCGCGCCTGGCCGTTCCGTGCGCCGAGCTCGCGGAGCAGAAAGCCGCGTCGGACGAGAGCTTCGACGAGGTGGACATGATGCAGTCGGCAGCGCCGGTCAGGCGCAATCAGTCGGCTGCCGATGCGCTGCGCTCCCTCCTCGCCGAGCAGCACCTCCGGGACGGGCAGTTCACCGTGAACATGCGGGACCGCAACGGCCGGATGCGCCGCTCCCAGGTGCTCAAGTGGTTCGACGCGCGCGAGCCCGACGGCCGCTACGGCATGACCCAGCAGCAGCGGCCCGGCGTCGGGGCCGAGCTGGTGCTGGCCCCGCTCGCGCCGCCGGACCTGGGCAAGGCGCTGGAGAACCGCGTCGCGGAGGTCCGCACCGCGGCCTGACACCTGCACCTCGTCCGGAATGTCCGGTAGATTCCGGGGCGGCCGCGTCGCATCCGGTGGCGCACTGTTGGTGCGTTCGCACCCTTAACCTCTAGGGTGATCTGGGGGAGTCGGCGCGCCGAGCGATCGGCGGTCGGACGACGACGTCGCCGGGGCGGTGCTCCGGCGACGGTGAAGGAGTTCTGGGTGTCCCTGCACGTCTCGATCGACTTCGGCACGTCGAGCACATGCACGGTGGTCTCGGTCGGCGGCGCTGAACCACAGGTCGTGGTCATCGACGGCCAGCCGCTGGTCCCGTCCGCGGTGTTCGCCGCGGCCGACGGCACGCTGTTCGTCGGTCACGAGGCCGAGCGCCAGGCGGCGGTCGACCCCGCCCGCTTCGAGCCGCACCCGAAGCGCCGCATCGACGAGGGCGAGCTGCTGCTGGGCAGCACCGTGCTCAAGGTCGGCGAGGTGATCCGCTCGGTGCTCCAGCGCGCGGTGAACGAAGCCCGCCGCTTCGCCGGTGGTGCCGCCGTGGACCTGCTGGTCCTGACCCACCCGGCGGACTGGGGATCGGTGCGCACCGGCGAACTGCGCCAGGCCGCAACCGGTCTCGGCAAGGAGATCGTGCTCGTGCCGGAGCCGGTCGCCGCCGCGGTCTTCCACTCCGCGGGCCACGGCCTGCCCGACGGCGGCGCGCTCGCCGTGCTCGACCTCGGCGGCGGCACCGTGGACGCCAGCGTGGTGCGCAAGCAGGGCGCGTCCTTCCAGGTGCTGGCCACCCGCGGCGAGCCGAACTTCGGCGGCGCGGACATCGACCAGGCGCTGCTGGAGCACATCGGCCACCTCGTCTCCGGCGCCGATCCCGAGGCCTGGGCCAAGCTCGTCGAGGGCCGCGAGATGGCCGACCGGCGGCGCCGCCGGGTGGTCCGCCAGGACGTGCGCGGTGCGAAGGAGACGCTGTCCCGGCACACCTACACCGACGTGCCGATGCCGCCGCCGTTCTCCGACGCGCACGTCACCCGCGTCGACCTCGAATCCCTGATCGCCGCCCCGCTGGGCAAGGCCGCCGACCTGCTGCTCACCACGCTGCGCGAGGGCCAGGTGCAGCGCCAGCAGCTGGCCGGGGTGTTCCTCGTCGGCGGATCGAGCCGAATCCCGTTGGTATCGCGGCTGATCCACGAGCGAACCGGCGTCGTGCCGACCACATTGGACCAGCCGGAGACCGTCGTCGCGCGAGGTGCGCTGCGCGCGGTGCGGCTCGACCCGGAGCGCACCGGAGGCCTGGCGCCCGCAGGCGCCTGGGCCGGGACGACGACCGTCCGCTCGATGCCCGTGCACTCCGCGGCGCCCGGTGTCGTCACCACGAGCGACTCGCTCAGCCGCGCCCGCACGGTCGTGATCGGCGGCAGCGACACCACGCTGCCGGTGGCCAAGCCGCAGCGCGGCGCCAAGAACAAGCTGCCGTGGCTGATCGGCGCTGGTGCCGTCGCGGTGCTCGCCGTCGGCGCCGTCGTCGCCCTGCTGCTCACCAGCAACGGGACGGACGCGGTCGCCGCGCAGCAGGTGACCGCCTACGACTACGCGTTCAGCTACCCCGGGGACTGGGAGCAGGCGGGCGGCGACGCGTCGAAGTTCCAGACGCTGCTCCAGCCCGCGGACGGCGTGCAGGGCTCGATGATCGCGGTCGAGGAAGGCCGCCTCGGCTTCGACACCGACACCGAGCGGGCCCGCGCGGTGCAGATGCTGCGCACCGAGTACGAGCAGTCCGTCGCGCAGGGCAAGCCGTTCGCCAAATTCGACGCATCTGCCAGTTTCGGCGGCCAGACAGTGGTGTACTACCAGGAAAACCTGCCGGAGACGACCGTCGAGTGGTTCACGCTCTACCGCGGGCAGTACAAGATGAGCGTCGGCTGCAAGTACAGCCCGGCGGGCCGGGACGACGTGCGCAGCGCGTGCGAGCAGGTCGTCCGAACGCTGGCGGTCGGCTGAGCAGAAGCGCAAATCGCGGTGTCGATCACGCCGCTCGCTTTCCAGCTCCGGCGCGCAAAAGGAATTCGCTCGCGCAAAGCCGGGCGGGGAAGGCGCTTTGACATGGACGCAGCAGCAGAATCCGTCCGCAAATTCCGCACCGAGCTCGCCGCCGCGGTGGGCCGCGGGCAGCGCGCCCGCGCCGATGCGCACCGCCGCACCGCCGATTTCCGGCGGGACACCGAAGAACTCGCCGAGCGCGCCGGGCGGACCGGTGACGGCGAGCAGCGCGCTGAGGCATTGGCGCACCGCAACCGGATGGGCCTGGAAGTGCCGGAGCTGACCGGACCGATTCCCGCCGAAGAGACCGCCGTTGCCGACGAGAAGACGCCGAAGACCGGGAAATCGCAAGAGCAAACGCCGTCCGACGGTAGCGATCTCGACTTTTCACAAGCGCAAATCATGCGATGACCTGCGGGTTCCGCGCGCGGCGTTTACATCAGCAACGGGTTCCCCGGAAATCCAGGACAACGTGGAACCGATCGTGGCAATGTCTGCGTCGTAGGTTCATCCGAACTTGCTGACGAGTTTGAAGGGGGTCATCCAGAGATGGCTGGAATTGGTGCAGACGTCGAGGCGATCCAGCAGGCGTCCGTTGACATCGACGAGGCTCGCAACGCTGTCGAGCAGGCGCTCCAGCAGCTGCAGGGCCAGCTCGAGGGCCCGGTCGCGAACTGGAAGGGCGCGGCTGCGGACGTCTTCCGCAAGCTGATGGAGCAGTACGAGGCGAGCGGCAAGAAGATCATCCAGAAGCTCGACGAGCTGGGCCAGAACGTGCAGTCCTCGGGTCAGGACTACGCGCAGACCCAGGAGGACCAGGCCCAGGAGATCTCCAAGATCACCAGCCTGCTCGACGGCTGACGCTTCCGCAGACGCACACTCCACATTCTTCAGAGGCATTTGAGGGGATAACGCAATGAGCGAGATTAACGTCAACTTCGCGGAGCTGCAGCAGGCTTCCGACGACCTGCAGCAGGCTGCCCAGAAGATCCAGGGCGAGCTGGACGACCTGGAGAGCAAGATCCAGAAGCTGATCGCCACCTGGGAGGGCGAGGCGCAGGAGTCCTACCACACCGCGCAGCGCGAGTGGGACCAGGAAGCCGCCAAGATGCAGGAGACCGCCGCCAAGATGGGCATGGCCGTTGGCGCCGCCAACGAGGCCTTCCAGGCCGGTGAGAAGAAGAACGCCGGCCGCTTCGGTGGCTGAGTTCACGCGCTGAGCGTTCCGCGGCCCCGGCGATCCGCCGGGGCCGCGTGCTGTGCCCGGGCCCTGCCGAGGCGGGATCCGGGCATTGCTATCCTGTAGTCGGCGATCTGCCAGGTCAGCATCCTCGTCCCCCGCTACCGAGGACCCGTTTTGACCGGGCCAGAAGCCACCAAGTACCCTCATTCTTTGTTGTGCGGTGCGCGGCTGCAGCTCGCGCAAGAGGATCGGATCTGCGGATCACGGTCCCGGCGCCGGTGCTGACGGACGTGCCGGTTCCCCGACAAGGGACCGACCGACGTGATCGAGACGGGCTCCGCACTGACGATTCCGACGCGAACGACGACGAGGTAGACCCGTGCGCACGTACAGCCCGAAGCCCGGCGAGGTGACCCGCGCCTGGCACGTGATCGACGCCGAGGATGTTGTGCTCGGCCGGTTGGCAACTCAGGCCGCGACGCTGCTGCGCGGCAAGCACAAGCCGACCTACGCACCGCACGTGGACACCGGCGACTTCGTCGTCGTCATCAATGCGGAGAAGGTTGCCCTCACCGGGAACAAGCGGGACCAGGCGTTCCACTACCGGCACAGCGGCTACCCCGGTGGTCTGCGCAAGCAGTCCTTCGGTGAGGTGCTGGAGAAGCACCCCGAGCGGCTGTTGGAAAAGGCGATCAAGGGCATGCTCCCGAAGAACAAGCTCGGCCGCGCCATGGGCAAGAAGCTCAAGGTCTACGCCGGCTCGGAGCACCCGCACCAGGCCCAGAACCCGCAGCCGTTCGAGATTAAGGCGAAGGTCCAGAAGTGACTGACGAACTTCAGCAGGAAGAGGCAGTGAACGCCCCGGAGGAGACCGCTGCGGAGGAAACCGCGGAGGTCGTCGAGACCGAGGTCGAGGTCGAGGCCGAGGCCGAGGAAGCCGCCCCGGCTCCGCTGCCGGTGCCGACCGGTCGCCCCGTGCAGACCGTCGGTCGCCGCAAGGAGGCCGTGGTCCGCGTCCGGCTGGTGCCGGGCAACGGCGGCTTCAAGCTCAACGGCAAGACCCTTGAGCAGTACTTCCCGAACAAGGTCCACCAGCAGATCGTCAAGGAACCGCTGGTGACCGTCGAGCGCCTGGAGAACTTCGACGTGCTGGCCACCCTGCGCGGTGGCGGCCCGTCCGGTCAGGCCGGTGCGCTGCGCATGGCGATCGCCCGTGCGCTGGTCGCCTACGACGGCGACGACCGCCCGGCGCTGAAGAAGGCCGGCATGCTCACCCGCGACGCGCGGGAGAAGGAGCGCAAGAAGTACGGCCTCAAGAAGGCCCGTAAGGCGCCGCAGTTCAGCAAGCGCTGACGCGAACCTCACACGATTTGCGGGAGCAGTCGAGTCCACACCGGACGCGGCTGCTCCCGCAGTCGTATTTGCGGGGTGTGAGATTCCAGGCTCGTTTTGCGTAGCGGTGCGGGTAGCGGAACCTCAGGCGCCGCCTGGTCTGCGGAATCCCGTTCTTATGTATGTCCAATACACGGCGAACGGGCTGTCCTCGCCAGACGACGCCTGAGAACCCGCGGCGGTGCGGGTTGCGAGGGTGGGTTATGCGCCTGGCGGCGCATGCGACACCTCCTGTGGTGTGCCCCGGTTGGGTGTCGCGGCTGCGGTTGCCACCAAGATGAATATGTTCGAGGAAACCTGCGGTGACTCTCGTGGAGAGTTCCGCTTTCGTGAACCTGCTCACCTGAACGTGTTGACGGTCCCCGGCTTGGGCTCGCGGCCACGCCGATGTACGAGGAGGACTTGCTGCTGATGTCTCGGTTGTTCGGCACCGACGGGGTGCGTGGACTGGCCAACGCCGACCTGACCCCGGAACTGGCGATGTCGGTGGCCGCTGCGGCGGCCAGGGTGCTCTACGACCGGGACGATTCGAAACGCCGCGTGGCGCTGGTCGGCCGCGACCCGCGGGCCAGCGGCGAGATGCTGGAGGCGGCCGTCACCGCGGGCCTGACCTCGGCCGGTGCCGACGTGCTGCGGGTCGGCGTGCTGCCCACCCCGGCGGTGGCGCACCTGGTGGCCGAGCTCGGCGCCGACCTCGGCGTGATGATCTCCGCCTCGCACAACCCGATGCCCGACAACGGGATCAAGCTCTTCGCGGCAGGCGGGCAGAAGCTGCCGGACGTGGTGGAGGACGAGATCGAGGCGCGCCTCGCCGAGCAGGTCGAGCGCCCGACCGGCGTCCACGTCGGCCGGGTCCGCGACGTGCCCGACGCGGTGCAGCGCTACGTCGACCACCTGCTCGAAGCCGCCCCGCAGCCGCTGAACGGGCTGAAGGTCGTGGTGGACTGCGCGAACGGCGCGGCCTCGACCGCGGCGCCGGAGGCCTACCGCCGCGCGGGCGCGGACGTGGTGGCGATCAACGCCGAGCCGGACGGCCTCAACATCAACGACGGCGTCGGCTCGACCCACCTCGACGTGCTGCAGGCCGCGGTGGTCGAGCACGGCGCGGACCTGGGCGTGGCGCACGACGGTGACGCCGACCGCTGCCTGGCGGTGGACGCCGCCGGCGCGGTGGTGGACGGCGACCAGATCATGGCCGTCCTCGCGGTGGCCATGCACGAGGCCGGCGAGCTCACCGAGAACACGCTGGTCGCGACGGTCATGAGCAACCTCGGCCTGCACCTGGCGATGCGCGAGCACGGCGTGTCCCTGCGCACCACGGCGGTCGGCGACCGGTACGTCCTGGAGGAGTTGCGCTCCGGCGGCTTCGCCCTCGGCGGCGAGCAGTCGGGCCACGTGGTGCTGCCCGCGCACGCCACCACCGGCGACGGCCTGCTCACCGCGCTGCGCCTGATGGGCCGCGTGGCGGCCACCGGCACCGCGCTGTCGTCCCTGGCCAAGGTGATGCGGCGGCTGCCGCAGGTGCTGATCAACGTCCGCGTCGCCGACAAGGCAGCGGCCGTGGCGGCGCCCGAGGTGGCCGCGGCGGTAGCGCAGACCGAGGCCGAGCTGGGCGAGTCCGGCCGCGTCCTGCTGCGCCAGTCCGGCACCGAGCAGCTGGTGCGGGTGATGGTGGAGGCCCAAACGGAGCAGAGCGCGCAAGCGGCTGCTGAGCGTTTGGCCGAAATCGTTGCCTCGATCCGGTGAACTTTGTGATGTAGATCTCTCGTCATCGAGGCTTTTGTGAGACCATGCTCACATGGGTGCCATCGTTGTCGCCATGATCGTCGGGCTCGTCGCTGTCGGGCTCGTCGCCGCTCTCGTGATCTTCTCCGCACTCGCGGTAGCCGGCCTCAAGGCCGTGAACGCCGCGCACGAGGGCAGGTCCTGGTTCGTGAACCGGCGGAACCGGAGCTGACCCGGCCATGCGAGGGCAGTTCTTCGGCGATCTGCTGATGGTGCTGATTATCCCGCTGCTGGGCATGCTCGTAGCGGGCCTGCTGGCCGTCGTGCTGGCCCAGGGCGGGCTGCACAACCTCCTGCCCGGCGCAGGCCACTGACCACTGCGAATCCGCCCCGCCACCGTCCCCGGTGCGCGGGGCGGTTTCGCGCGCGCGGAATCGGATCGATCCAGTACGCCGAGAGCGGGACACCGCGAGGCCGCTCTCCGATAGGTTCGGTGCTCGAACTCGACGAGGGGAGGCTTCGGTGGTCGAGTGGATCGTCCCCGCACTCCTGTCCATGGCGGTCGGCGCCGGTGCCGGTACCGGTGTGGCATTCCTGATGACCAGGAAGATCGCCGCGCAACCGCAGCCGCAGGCGATGCCGCCGCACCCGCCGCAGGGCTTCGGCGGAAACCCCTACCAGCAGTGAACGTCTCTGAGGAGGAAGTCGTGGGCTACTTCTGGATGGGGGTCCTGGTCGTGGCGCTCCTCGGCGCGGTCGCGGGCGGGCTCGCGGCCTTCGTCGTGGTGAAGGTGAAGCTCCGCGGCCTGAACGTCCAGCAGCCGCCGCAGCCGGGATTCCAGCAGCCGCCGCAGCAGCAGTTCCAGCAGCCGTACCCGCCGCAGCAGGGGTTCCCGCAGCAGCCGCCGCAGCAGGGCTACGGCCAGCCGCCGTACCCGCCGCAGTGACCTTCGGAGCTCTGCGCGATTCGCGGACTTCCCGGCTGGCATCATCTTGCGCATGCTTCTGATGCTGCTTCTCGTCCTGGGCGTGCTGCTGGTCGTCGGCGTGGTGGTCGTGGTGATCATCGTCGCGGCGAAGGGCTCGAAGCGGCCGGTGCAGCCGCCGCAGCAGTTCGGCCACCCGGCTCAGCCCGGCCACCCGCAGCAGCAGGCCTACCCGCAGCAGTTCCAGCAGCAGTACCCGCCGCAGCAGCCGTACCCGCCCCAGCAGGGCTACGGCCAGCCGCCGCAGTGATCTTCGGCGTTCCGCGGACGCGGGGCTGAACCGCCTGGCACCATCCGGTCCGTGCCAGGTGGATGGGAATTCGTGATCATCGTTGCGCCGGTTCTCTTTCTGCTGGTCATCGGGGTTGTGGTCGCGACGGTCGTGATCACGTCCGGTCGCCGGAAGCGGAAGGGGCAGCGGTCGCAGTCCAGCCCCCCGCACCAGCGGTGATGCTGCTCCCTTCGCGGATGCAAGCACCTCCCCGGTTTTCGGTCTTTCGCGCCACTGGACCTGTCAAGATGGGGAACCGGTGAGCGAATCACGACGTCCCACGGTTGGGACGTCTGGGCCGTTGAAGGGGGCGCTGATGAGCGGGACGGCAACCTCGGGCAGCGATATCGGGAAGGCGGCGTCCGCCTTCTCCGACAGCTCCGAGGAGATCAAGGGGCAGGCCAAAACGGTCAGCGAGGCGAAGGCGACGCCGGAGAAGGCGGGCCGCAAGTTCCAGGAAGCGGGCCAGGCCTACAAGCAAGCGCTGGAAAAGCTGGGGAAGAACATCGAGTCCTTCGCCACCCACGGCACCAAGCTGTCCGAGGACTTCACGGCGTCGGCCGCGGAGTACACCTCCAGCGATGAGACGGGTGCCAACGAGGTCGGGAAGGTCCAGGTCTGATGGCGGGTCCGTTCGAGACTGTGGGCAAGGCGCTCGACGACGGCGTGTCGGCTGTCGGCGAGACGGTGTCCGACGGCGTGTCGGCCGTCGGCGAGACGGTGTCCGATGGCGTCGAGGCTGTCGGCGACGGCGCTGAGTGGGTCGGCGGCCGGGTCGTGGACGGCGCCCAGGCGGTCGGCGACGGCGTCGAGTGGGTCGGCGACCGGGCCGTCGACGGCGCGAAGGCCGTCGGTGAAGGCGTCGTGGACGGCGTCTCGGCTGTCGGTGAGGGCATCGTCGATGGCGTTTCCGCTGTTGGCGAAGGCATCGTCGACGGGGTTTCCGCTGTCGGCGAGGGCATCGTCGACGGTGCCAAGGCCGTCGGCGAGGGCGCGAAGTGGCTCGACGACAAGATCGACGACGGCGCCAGCTGGCTCGTCGACAACGCGGGCAGCATCGCCGACGGCGCCATGAAGGTCGTCAACCCGATCGGCAGCGCCATCTTCGAGGAGGTCACCGGCGGTGGCTTCTCCGAGCTGCAGAAGAAGATCGAGGAAGCCGAGAAGCGCAAGGGCGCGGTCGAGGACGGCAAGAAGGCCCTGGAGAGCGGTGGCCCGGTCGGCACCTCCGACGAGCTGCTCGACCACGGCAAGGTCGGGCTGGACTTCTTCGAGAAGTTCCTGCCGCTGTTCAAGGACTGGACCGGCGGCGGCCCGGACTTCAAGGGCGAGATCGTCAAGGAGTACGACCAGCTCCGCGAAATCGACTTCGGCGCGTTCCGGCAGGACGCCGAGATGCTCGGCGGCGTGTCCGGGAAGCTGCAGGACCAGAGCAGCTCGATGGGGCAGGCGTTCAACACCGCCAAGCAGACCTGGCAGGGCGAGGCCTCGGAGGCCGCCTCGGCGAAGGTCGGCAACTTCAGCTCCGCAGGCGGCACGGTCGCCAGCGAGGCCGAGAAGTTCGCCGGTGCCATCACGCCCGCCGTCGACGGCATCCAGAACGTCGTCCGCGACTACGCCAAGTTCGTGCTGGAGCTCGGCGAGAACCTGAAGTGCGCGGACAAGACGCCGGAGGAGACCAAGGACGAGATCCGCAAGGCGCGCGGCGACATCCAGCCCAGCGACCTCGCCGACGTCGGCATCGACGACATCTTCTCCGGCATCTGGTCGACGGTGAAGGGCTCCGCCATCGGGTTCATCTGCGGTGGGCCCATCGGCGGGCTGATCGGCCAGTTCGTCGGCGGGCAGGACGCCGCCAAGGAGATCCGCCAGGGCCTGATCGATGACGCCAAGAAGTGGCTCGACGAGGCGTTCAAGCCGGAGATGGAGCAGAAGAACAGCTCCTTCAAGGACCAGAGCAAGAGCACGCAGGACGCCGTGCAGCAGAGCTACGACCAGATGATCAACGGCGCTCCGATCAGCGATGACCCGTTCAAGGCCATGGAGGGGCAGGGCTCCGACCAGGGCGGCAACGGCGACACCGGCGGTGGCGGCGGTGGCGGCGGCACCGGTGGTGGCGGCGGTGGTACCGGTGGCGGCGGTGGTGGCACCCCCGGCGGCGGTGGTGGCGGCACGCCCGGTGGCGGCGGTGGTGCGCCGGGTGGCGGTGGCGCTCCGGAGATGCCGGAAGCCCCCGAGATGCCGGAAACCCCGGAGATGCCGGAGATGCCCGGCCAGG
The DNA here is from genome assembly GCF_027853965.1 of Saccharopolyspora indica. Lineage (GTDB taxonomy): Bacteria > Actinomycetota > Actinomycetes > Mycobacteriales > Pseudonocardiaceae > Saccharopolyspora > Saccharopolyspora indica. Next base: position 115,450 of record NZ_JAQGLB010000012.1, read on the forward strand.
GCGGAGCCGGCGGCGACGGCGAGAAGGTGACCCTCGGCGAGGGCGACGACGCGGTCACCGTCCACAAGCCCGGCGAAGACGGCAAGATGCAGGTCGAGCTGATGGGCCCGGACGGCCAGCCGAAGACCTACGAGGTCGACTTCGGCGGCGAGGGCGGCGCCGGGCAGCCCGGTGGCCCCGGCGTGCCGCAGGGCCCCGGCGGCGGTGCCGGCAGCGCGACCGGCAGTGGCGGCCAGGGCCCGGAGCAGGTGCAGGTCGGCCCGGACGGCAAGGCCGTCATCGAGGAGGGCGGCCGCACGCTCACCTTCGAGCGCACGCCCGACGGCGAGATCAAGGTCAACGTGGACAACGGCGACGGCAAGCCGCCGCTGAACCAGACGATCGAGTTCGCCAAGAACACCCCGGGCATGCCGGGCGTCCCCGACGTGTCCACGATGCCCGCGCCGGACAACGGCCCCGGCGTTCCGGGCCAGGCGGGCCCGGCCCCGGCACCCGACATCGTCGGCGGGCCGACTCCGGGCCCGGCGCCGGACTTCATCGGCGGCCAGGGACCGGACGTCGTGGGCGGTCCGGCCCCGGCTCCCGCGCCGGACTTCATCGGTGCTCCGGACGTCGTGGGTGGGCCGACCCCGGGCCCGGCTCCCGACTTCATCGGCAGCCCGGCCCCGGCTCCCGACTTCATCGGCAGCCCGGCCCCGGCTCCCGGCTTCGTCGGCGGTCCCGCTCCGGCTCCGGACCTCGGCGTCGGCGCGGTTCCGGGCGGCAGCTTCGGTCCCGCGCCCGGCGGCGGGTCCGCCGACATCGGCGGCGGCTCGGCGGGCGGCTTCACCACGATGCCCGCGTTCAACTCCGACGGTGGGCCGGACGTGCCCGCGTCCACCACGCCGCAGGCCGCGGGCGCCAGCACGTTCAGCCCGATGGGCGAGGGCGTGCAGAACTCCTTCGGCAGCAGCTCCGGGCAGCTGTTCGGCGGTGATTCGGCCGCTTCGCAGCCCGCCGGTGCGACCGGGATGTCCTCGTTCGGCGACTCCTCCAGCTCCACCAGCGGCGCCGCGCAGGGCTCCACCGGCCTGTCCTCGTTCGGCCCCGACCCGGCGGCCGGCCCGCCGCAGCAGCAGGGCGGCCAGAACCCGAGCGCCGCGGTCGGCGGCGGCGGTGGCAGCGCCGGCGGCGGCATGATGGGCGGGATGATGGGCGGCATGGGCGGTGCTCAAGGCGCCCAGCAGGGCGGCGAGCAGGAGCGCTCCAACTCCAGCCCGTGGCGCACCCAGGGCCAGCTCTTCGATGACGGCCTGGACAAGTCGAACGTGGCGTTCCGGTCGGTGCTCGGCGAAGACCGGGAGAGGTGAGTCAGGTGGTTGTGGTCAACCAGCGGGTCGCGGACGAGATCGCGACCCTGACCGCGCGGCACCGCTACGGGATCGCGGACAACGTGGACGCGGTCCGCGCGGCGGAAGCGGCCTCGGCCAAGAAGGGCGAGGAGATCAAGGAGGCGGCCGCCGCCCGCAAGCAGGAGCTCGTGGAACGGGCCGAGAAGGAGCGGGAGCAGGCGGGCAAACCGCGCAACGACTGGTCGAACAAGCCGCAGCAGGACGACAACGTGATCGGCTTCGGCGGCGAGGACGACTACGAGGAAGAGCCGCCGCAGCAACCGGTTTCGGCCCGCCCGGCGCCGCCTCCGCCGCCTCCGCCCGCTCCACCGGCCCCGTCGCCGCGGGCGCGTCGCCAGCCCGCCTTCGACGATGACGACGACTACGAGAACCAGAACTGGTTGAGGTGACGAGACGAGGCCGGTCCCGCTCCGGGGCCGGCCTCTTCCCGTGCGGCTTGGTGGAATCGCCGGTTGCGCCCGGTCGCTTCGCGTAGCCTCCTGCGCGTGCATCCTCAGCAGCCGGGCTCCTGGGGGCCTCCGCCTGGCGGCCAGTACCCCCAGCAGCAGCCGATCCAGCAGCCGTATCCGCAAGCGCCGCAGGGATATCCGCAGCCGCCGCAGAAGAAGCGCGGGAAGCGCATCGGGCTGATCGTGGGGATCTGCCTCGGCGCGCTGGTCCTGCTCGGCGCCGGTGGGTTCCTCGTGGTGGCGTACCTGAACTACACGAAACCGGCCGGGGACCCACCGACGAACGCCGCGCTGCCCGAGGACTGCGACCTGGTCGGCGGCGCGACGCTGAAGCGCCTGCACGTCACCAACCCCGAACCGATCATCATCGGCGAGGACCCGTCCGGCGGGCGCTCCACCTGCGGCTGGGGTCCGACGCGCGGGCAGGACGGCAACAACCAGCGGACGCTGCGGATCGACGTCCGCGACCTCTCGAAGGTCGACGGCGGCGACGCGAAGGACACTTTCCAGACATATCAGGAGAATTCCTCGGGTGCGATCCGGGAGATCTCCGGGATCGGCGACGAGGCCTTCCTCGTCTCCCGGGGCGCGGACTCGCCGGGCGAGCTGAACTTCCGCGAGGGGCAGAAGATCGTGACCGTCGGGTACAGCGGCTGGAACCGGAACTTCCTCGGCGACAGCACCCAGATGTCGTCGGCCGAAGGGGAGAAGGCGGTGCTGGACGTGGCCGGGGAGATCGTTTCCGGGCTGTGAGTGGCGATGGTCGCGCGCCCGGCCATCGCCACCGGCCACATCGGACGTCTACGATCCGGTGGTGCAACCGCAACAACCCGGGCAGTGGGGTCCGCAGCACCCGCAAGCTCCGCAGCAAGCCCAGCCGTGGCAACCAGTTCCGAAGAAGAAGAGCCGAGCCGGGTGCATCACGTTCCTGATCCTCGGCCTCGTCGCGCTGCTCGTGGTCGGCGGGATCGCCGGTGTCTACTTCTACTGGCGGCACGGCATCGTCACCGAACCCGCTGGGGAAGAACCGTCCGGGCAGCCGGTGATCGCGCCGTGCGACCTCGTCAGCGCGGACACCCTGCGGAAGCTGCACACCACGAACCTGATCCACGGCTACTCCGACGAGGAGACCGGTTCGGCGACCTGCACGTGGCGGGCGACCAAGGGCCAGGACGGCACCAACGAGCGCTACCTGGACATCACGGTTTCCACTTCGGTGGCGGAAGATCCCTCCGACGCCAAGGCCGAAGCCGAGGAGACCTTCGAGAACTACCGGCAGACCGACGGCAAGCGCGCTTCGCGCGTGACCGACGACCTGGAAGGCCCGTGGGACGAGGCGTTCATGGCCACCGGGACCGAGGTGAAGGCGGCCACGGTGTTCTTCCGCAAGGGCACCACGACGGTCTCGGTCGGCTACGACGGCTACGACAAGACCTACTGGTTCGAGGACCAGCGCCTGCCGGCCCCCGACGCCGAACGCGCTGCCAAGACCGCGGCCGAGGAATTCGCCGCGGGGCTCTGAGCCGCGCTGCGGTGCGCACGCCCAGGCGTGCTCCTGCCCGACGCCGAGCGCGACGGCCGAGGAACTCGCCTGGCGGCTCAAGGTCGCGCCGTGCTGATGCCAGTTGCGTCGTGATGGTCCGTGAGCACTTTCTGGTGCTATAGCCCCACAAAGTGCTCACGGTCACGCTGCGGTGAGCACGCCCCGGGTGTGCTCCTGGTCGACGTGAGTGCCCTTGATGTCGGTGGACAGCAGGGCCTCACCTCGGCGGTCGCCGGTCAGCGCGCTCAGGAAGTAGGCGGTCAGCAGGGCCTTGGTCGCCCGCTGGGTCGCGTACTCGGACTTGCCGTGCAGGACGAGCTGGGTCCAGTGCCTGCCCTCGGTGAAGCCGAGGTGGCTGGCCTTGGGGATGGTGCGCAGCTGCACCGCGCCGCCCCAGGCGCGGGCGATCGGTTCGGCGTTGGCCACCGGCGGGGCCAGCAGGTCGTTGCCCGCCGCGATGTGCAGGCCGGGAACGCCGACCTTGCCCGCGGCTTCCAGCGCCGACGGGTGGGTCTCGGCGGCGGCCAGCGTGGCCACCGCCCGGATCCGCTCGTCCTCGGCGGCGGCGAGCACCGCGCACCCGCCGCCCATGGCGTGCCCGGCGACGCCCAGCTTCTTCTCGTCGACGCTGATCTCGCCCTCGCCGAGCCGGACCCCGACGCAGACGTCCAGCGCGGTGCGCAGGTCGGCGGCGAACATCCGGTGCGAGGCGAACACGCCGCGCTGGGTGGCGGGCGCGGCGACCACGATGCCCCACGAGGCGAGGTGCCGGAGCAGGCTCAGGTAGCGGCGCGGCGGCTGAAGCCAGCCGTGGCCGAACGCGATCGCGGGCAGTCCCAGCCCGCTGCGCGGGGTGCAGACGATGCCCGGGAGGCCGACGAGAGCCAGATCACCGTGCAGCACGTCGTGCGGTCCGCGGCGGGACAGCTCTTCGAACGCGTTCTTCGCGGAGGGGGCCTTCTTGGCAGTGCGCGCCATGGTCAGCACGGTAGCGGACCCGCGCGTGCGCGCGCGGTAGCCGCTGCGCGGGCGGTTCCACCGCGAACAGGTTCAGACCAAATGGAGTAGCTACGCTGGTTCGAGTGTGCGGCATCGTGGGTTACGTAGGACATCGCCAGGCGCTTGACGTGGTGCTCAACGGCCTCCGTCGGCTTGAGTACCGGGGCTACGACTCGGCGGGCGTGGCACTGCTCGACGGTGCGGGCGGCCTCGCCGTGGAGCGCGCCGCCGGCGCGCTGTCGAACCTGGAGAAGCGGCTCGCCGAGGTCGACGGCGACCGGTTCGCCGGGCACAGCGGCATGGGTCACACCCGGTGGGCGACGCACGGCGCGCCGACCGACCGCAACGCCCACCCGCACCGCGACGCCACCGGGCAGGTGGCCGTGGTGCACAACGGCATCATCGAGAACTTCGCCGCGCTGCGCGCCGAGCTCGAAGCCGCGGGCATCGAGATGGCCAGCGACACCGACACCGAGACGGCCGCGCACCTGGTCGCCGCCGCCTACACCGCGGGACCGACCGCCGGTGACCTCAGCGCCAGCGTCTGCGCGATCGCCCGCCGGCTGGAGGGCGCCTTCACGCTGGTCGTCACGCACGCCGCGGAACCGGGCAAGGTCGTCGCGGCGCGCCGGTCCTCGCCGCTGGTCGTCGGCGTCGGCGACGGCGAGCACTTCCTCGCCTCCGACGTCGCCGCGTTCATCGAGCACACCCGCGACGCGGTGGAGCTCGGCCAGGACCAGGTGGTCACCATCACCCGCGACGGCTACCGGGTGACCGACTTCGACGACGTCGAGGTCGAGACCAAGCCGTTCAGCGTGGACTGGGACCTGTCGGCCGCCGAGAAGGGCGGTCACGACTACTTCATGCTCAAGGAGATCGAGGAGCAGCCCGAGGCGCTGGAGAACACGCTGCGCGGGCACTTCGCGGGCGGCAGCATCGTGCTCGACGAGCTGCGCCTGACCGAGCAGGACCTGCGCGACGTGGACAAGGTCTTCGTGGTCGCCTGCGGCACCGCCTACCACTCCGGGCTGCTCGCCAAGTACGCCATCGAGCACTGGTGCCGGGTGCCGGTCGAGGTCGAGCTGGCCAGCGAGTTCCGCTACCGCGACCCGGTGCTGGGCCGCGACACGCTGGTGGTGGCGATCTCCCAGTCCGGCGAGACCGCCGACACCCTGGAAGCGGTGCGGCACGCCCGCACCCAGCGGGCGCGCGTGCTGGCGATCTGCAACACCAACGGCGCGCAGATCCCGCGCGAGTCCGACGCGGTGCTCTACACCCACGCCGGACCGGAGATCGGCGTCGCGGCCACCAAGACGTTCCTCGCCCAGGTGGCGGCGAACTACCTGGTCGGGCTGGCCCTGGCGCAGGCGCGCGGCACGAAGTACTCCGACGAGGTGGCGCGCGAGTACTCCGAGCTGGCCGCGATGCCCGATGCGGTGCGCCGCACGCTGTCCACCGTGGACCAGGTGCGGGAGCTCGGCAAGGAGCTGGCCGACTCCAAGGCGGTGCTGTTCCTGGGCCGCCACGTCGGGTACCCGGTGGCGCTGGAAGGTGCGCTCAAGCTCAAGGAGCTCGCCTACATGCACGCCGAGGGCTTCGCGGCGGGCGAGCTCAAGCACGGCCCGATCGCGCTGATCGAGGAGGGCCTGCCGGTGGTCGTGGTGATGCCGTCGCCGACCGGCCGCGCGCTGCTGCACGCGAAGATGGTGTCCAACATCCGCGAGATCCAGGCCCGCGGCGCGCGCACCATCGTGATCGCCGAGGAGGGCGACGAGACGGTGCGGCCCTTCGCCGACGAGCTGATCACGATCCCGGCGGTGCCGACCCTGCTCCAGCCGCTGGTCTCCACGATCCCGCTCCAGGTCCTGGCGGCGGAGATCGCCCGCGCCCGCGGCTACGACGTGGACAAGCCGCGCAACCTCGCGAAGTCCGTCACCGTGGAGTGAACTTCTGCGGGTGAAGGGCACCTTTCAGCAACTTACTTGCCTAAAGGTGCCCTTCACCTCGCCCCCATCGAGTGGCACGTGCACCGCACGGACACGCCTGCACCGCCCTTCACCCCGAACGTGATCGGGGTGAAGGGCACCTTTCGCCTACTAACTTGGTGAGAGGTGCCCTTCACACCTCCCCTGGTCGAGTCACGCCACCCGCGCGAGGCCTAGTGACCAGCGGCGGCTGAACCGTGCGAACGGGGATGGGTTGAGAGTGAAGGGCACCTTTCGCCCGCATAGTTGGCGAAAGGTGCCCTTCACCCCGAAAAGTCCCCCCGCCGCAGCGGTGGTGCGAGGCTTCGGCGGGTGCTTCTGCGCGGTTGCGTCACTGGATCGGGGTGGGGTGAAGGGCACCTTTCGCTTGGCTACTGGGTGAGAGGTGCCCTTCACCTGTGTCCGAGGTGGGCGCTTCGGCGTGTCGTGTGGTTGGCGTGCCGGGGTTGGTGGGCTTTGGTGGGGAGACTGTTCGGGATCGTGTCGGTTGGGTTGAAGGAGGACGCGGTGCTCGGAGTGTGGACACCGGAGCAGATCCGCGCCGCGGAGCAGGAGCTCTTCGCGCGGACGCCGGAGCCCGTTGTGATGCGCCGGGCCGCTTATGCGGTGGCTGTGCACACCGCGCGCGTGCTCACCGAGGTCACCGGCGGTGTGTCGGGTCGGCGGGTCGCGCTGCTCGTCGGGGCCGGGAACAACGGCGGCGATGCGCTGTGGGCCGGAGCCTTCCTGCGCCGACGCGGAGCCGGCGTCACCGCGGTGCTGCTCGCGCCGGAGAAGGCGCACGCCGCCGGGCTCGCCGCGTTGCGGCGCGCGGGTGGCCGGGCGGTTCCCGCCGAGGGGGCCAGCGCGGACACCTCGGGGATCGGTGCCGGTGCGGCGGACGCCGTCGAGCGGGCCGATGTCGTGATCGACGGGATCGTCGGGATCTCCGCGCGCGGACCGCTGCGGCCGACGGCGGCCGAGCTGGTGCGCCGGGTGTCGGTGCCGGTGATCGCCGTCGACCTGCCCAGCGGTGTCGATCCGATGACCGGCGCGGTCGGCGGACCGGCCGTCCAGGCCGACCTCACGGTGACCTTCGGCGGCCGGAAGCCCTGCCACGTGCTCGGCGCGGGCGCGGTGCGCTCCGGCGAGGTCGAGGTGGTCGACATCGGGCTCGACGACCACCTGCCGGAGCCCGAGCTCCACGTGCTCCAGCCCGCCGAGATCGGTGCCGACTGGCCGGTGCCGGGACCGGCCGACGACAAGTACAGCCAGGGCGTGGTCGGCGTCGCCGCCGGTTCGGCCACCTACCCCGGAGCCGCCGTGCTGGCCAGCGGCGCCGCGGTGCAGGCGACCGCGGGCATGGTCCGCTACGCGGGCCCGGCCGCCGACGTGGTGCGTTCGCGCTGGCCGGAGGTGGTGGCGACGGGATCGGTCGGCGATGCCGGGCGGGTGCAGGCGTGGGCGGTCGGGCCGGGGATCGGCCTCGGTGCCAGCGGCCGCGACGTCCTGCAGCACGTCCTGGAGTCCGGGCGGCCGGTGTGCGCCGACGCCGACTCGATCACCCTCTTCGCCAACGACCCGACGCTCTGGGACGCGCGGGACCCCGACGTGCCGCTGGTCCTGACGCCGCACGCCGGCGAGTTCGCCCGGCTGGCCGGGCAGGAGCTGGGCGCGGACCGGGTCGGGGCGGCCCGCGAGCTCGCCGCGCGCTTCGACGCCGTGGTGCTGCTGAAGGGCAACACGACGATCATCGCCGCGCCGGACGGCCGCGTGCTGGTCAACGACGCCCAGCACGCCTGGCCCGCCACCGCGGGATCCGGCGACGTCCTGACGGGTTTGATCGGCGCGCTCCTGGCCAGCGGCCTGGATCCGTGGCTGGCCTGCGGCTGCGCGGCCCACGTGCACTCGCTGGCCGCCGACCTGGCGGCCCACGGCGAAACCGACGACCCGACCGAGCCGGGCGCCCCGATCGGCGCCTCGGCGCTGCTCGCCGCGGTCCCGCTGGCGATCCGCAAGGTCCGCCGAGCAGCCCTGTCCTGACCGCCCGCGTCCCCCGGGCCGGTGTCAATTTCGTACGAAATTGACCGTCACCCGGGTGAGGCAGGGCTCCGGCAGAGTCGCCCTGGGCAGGGTCCTGCGGCAGTTCTGCCTAAAACTGACCGGGTATTCCGGGCGCAGTGGGGCGGCAGTTTCCGGCAGAACCGCGGCCCCGCGCCAGCCCGACCGGGCTTGCCGGAGCCCTGCCCGGGGGCGGTGTCAATTTCGTACGAAATTGACGCGGTCCCCGCCCGCTGCGGCGGCGGGCAGTACGCGGATGGGGGTGGTCGGCTGTGTGCGACGATGACCGTGCCATGAGTGACCAGCCCGTGCACCGCGCCGACCTGCGCATCGACGTCGGCGCGATCCGCCACAACGTGAGGGTGCTCTCGGCGCGTGCCCGCGAGTCGGGTGCCCGCACGATGACCATCGTGAAGTCCGACGGCTACGGCCACGGCGCGGTGACCGTCGCGCGCGCCGCGCTGGAATCCGGCGCCGACTGCCTCGGCGTCGCTTCCCCCGGCGAGGCGCTGCAGCTGCGCGCAGCCGGGATCACCGCCCCGGTGTTCTGCTGGCTCTACGTCGTGGACGAGGACTTCGCGCCCGCGATCGCCGAGGACGTCGAGCTGTCCGCGTCGTCGCTGGAGACCCTCCAGCGGATCGAGGCGGCGGCGACGGCCCAGGACCGCATCGCGCGCGTGCACCTCAAGATCGACACCGGGTTGTCCCGCAGCGGCTGCCCCGCCGAGCTCTGGCCCGCGCTGGTGGAAGCCGCCGCGAAGGCCGAGGCCGACGGGCACGTCGAGGTCGTGGCGGTGTGGTCGCACCTGGCCTGCGCCGACGAGCTCGGCCACCCCTCCATCGACGCGCAGGCCGAGCGCCTCCAGCGCGCGTACGAGCAGGCGCGCGCGGCGGGCCTGGACCCGATCCGCCACCTGGCCAACTCCGCTGCCGTGCTCACCCGGCCCGACCTGCACTTCGAGCTGGTCCGCCCGGGCATCGCGGTGTACGGGCTGGACCCGGTGCCGCAGGACGGCGACCACGACCTGCGCCCTGCCATGACGTTCCGCTCCTCGGTGGCGCTGACCAAGCGGATCGCGGCGGGCGAGAGCGTCTCGTACGGGCACACCTGGACCGCGGACCGCGCGACCGGGCTCGCGCTGGTGCCGGTCGGCTACGCCGACGGCGTGCCGCGCACCCTGTCCGGCCGGATGTCGGTGTGGCTGGCGGGCGAGCGGCGCCCGGTCGTCGGCCGGGTCTGCATGGACCAGCTGGTGGTGGACTGCGGCGACGACGAGGTCCGCGAGGGCGACGAGGTGCTGCTGTTCGGTCCGGGCGACCGCGGCGAGCCGACTGCGGCGGAGTGGGCGGACACCATCGGCACCATCCACTACGAGATCGTCACCGGCATGTACCGGCCGCGGGTGACGCGCACGGTCGAGGACGACCTGCCGTGATCGGAGGGAATCATCAGCGGTTCGGTCTCACGGGTGCCGTGAGCGTTTTGGGGGGCTATAGCACCCCAAAGCACTCACGGACCATCACCTGCGGAACCGGCGCCGGGCGGACCGATCTAGTGCCTTCCGGCGCCGGGCGTTCGCGGCTGGAGGCGGCGTGAAACCCGTCTGGCAGGCGCTGGCCTGGACGAGCGGTGTGCTGGGTGCCGCGATCACCGGTGCCGCGGTCGGCGTCGTCGCGCACAGCACGAGAGTTGCCGCGAAGCGCGACCCGGACGATCCGCACGCCGACGAGCCGCTGGGCAGGCTCCGCCCGGACCGGCAGTCCACTGTGGCCGCCGATGACGGAGTTCCGCTGGCGGTGCAGGAGATCGAGCCGGCCGACGGCGGTGCGCCGGAGCTGACCGCGGTGCTGGTGCACGGGTTCGCGCTGGACTCCCGCTGCTGGCACTTCCAGCGCCGCGACCTGCCCGAGCTCACCGACCCGCGGGTTCGGCTGGTGCTGTTCGACCAGCGCAGCCACGGCCGGTCCGGGCACTCCTCCAAGCGCAACAGCACGATCGAGCAGCTCGGCCGGGACCTCGACGCGGTGCTGCGCGCGACGGCGTCGAAGGGGCCGATCGCGCTGGTGGGGCATTCGATGGGCGGCATGACGATCATGGCGCTGGCCGAGCAGCGCCCGGAGCTGTTCCGCGACCGGGTGCGCGCGGTGGGGCTGATCGGGACCGCGGCCGATTCGGTCGGCGCGGCCGGGCTGCCCCGCACCTGGCTGTCCCGGATCAACCCGGTGCCGCGCGGGCTGGCGCTGCTGTCCAGCGTCCAGCCCGACCTGGTGGAGCGCACCCGGCGGGTCGGCGACAAGATCACCTGGAGCCTGATCCGCTCGCTGGCGTTCGGGGACCGCGCGATCTCGCCCGCGGTGGTGGACCTGATGGCGGAGATGATCGGGGCCACCACGGTCGAGGTCGTCACCGACTTCCTGGAGACGATCGGCCTGCACGACCGCAAGACCGCGCTCGCCGCGCTGCGGACCTGCGAGGTGCTGGTGCTCAGCGGTGACGCCGACCGGGTCACCCCGTTCTCGCCGCACGCCGAGGTGCTGGCCGCCGAGCTGCCCGACGCGACGCTGGTGCGCGTCGAGGGCGCGGGCCACCCGGTGATGCTGGAGCGGCCGGAATTGGTCACCGAGCAGTTGACCGCACTGCTGCGCAGGGCGGTCGGGAAGTGAGTGCTGCGTTGCGGACTGCGGAGTTGCCGAAGGAATCCGACACGCTGGAGTTCGGCAGGCGACTGGGCGCGGTGCTGCGCGCCGGTGACCTGGTCCTGCTGGACGGTCCGCTCGGCGCGGGCAAGACGGTGCTCGCGCGGGGGATCGCGGCGGGCATGGGCGTCACCGGCAGGGTGACCTCGCCGACGTTCGTGATCGCGCGGGTGCACCGGCCGGAGTCCGGTGACGGCCCGGTCCTGGTGCACGTCGACGCCTACCGCCTCGGCGGGCTGGACGACATCGACGACCTGGACCTGGACACCGATCTCACCGAGGCCGCGGTCGTGGTGGAGTGGGGCGAGGGTCTGGCCGAACGGCTCGCCGACAGCCACCTGATGCTGCGCCTGCGCCGTCGCCCCGACGACGTCCGCGAGATCACCCTGGAGCCGCACGGCGAGTCCTGGGACGCGCGGCTGGTGGAGCTGCTCGGCCGGTGACCGAGTTCTTAGCGGGAATCCCGGGGCCGCTCGCGCTGATCGCCGCGATGACCGTGCTGTTCGCCGAATCCGGCCTGCTGATCGGCGTTTTCCTGCCCGGCACGGGCACCGTCCTGGCGATCGGCCTGCTGGCGGGCAGCGGTGTCGTCGAGGTGTGGCTGGCCGCGATCTGCGCCTCCGCCGCGACGGCGCTGGGCTGCCAGCACAGCTTCTACCGCGGCCGCCGCGGCGGCCTGCTGCGCCGGGAACTGGTGAAACGGCTGGGCGAGCAGCGGGTTTCGCGTCTGGAGTCCTCATTGGACGGACGTGCTGAGGTGACGGTGGCGGTGTCGCAGTGCTTCGCCGCGGTGCGCACCCTGGTGCCCAGGCTGGCGGCCCGCACGGAGATGTCCCACCTCCGCTTCACGCTCTGCAACCTGCCGGTCGCCATCACCTGGGCGACGACCCTGGTCCTCCTCGGCGCCTGGTCCGGCGACGCCTACGACCGGGTGGAGACCATCGCAGGCCTGGCCGGGCTCCCGGTCCTCCTGCTGGCCGCAGCGGTAGCGGTGACGATCTGGTGGCTCCGCCGCAAGAACCGCCTCCGCGCCTGACGTTCACCCGGGCGGTGTCAATTTCGTACGAAATTGACCGTCACGTCACCCGGGCGAGGCTCCGGCAAAGTCCGGTCGGGCTGGTGCGGGGCGGCAGTTTTGCCGGAAACTGCCGCCCCGCCACGCCCGGAACGTCCGGTCAGTTTTAGGCAAAACTGCCGCACAGCCCTACCGGGGACGACTTTGCCGGAGCTCTGCGTCACCCGGTGAACGTCAATTTCGTACGAAATTGACCAAACCCTCCCGCTACTGGATGCGGGCTGCGGTGCCGGTGACGCGGATCTGGTCGTGGTCCGCGGCGACCTCGACGTCGAGGATGCTGGGGCGGCCCATGTCGAAGCCCTGGTGGATGCGGAAGCCGGTGGGCGGCGTGATCAGGCCGAGGTGCTTGAGGTAGCCGCCGAACGCCGCCGCGGCCGCGCCGGTCGCGGCGTCCTCGACGACACCGCCCGGCGGGAACGGGTCGCGGGCGTGGAAGAGCTCCGGGCTCTCGCGCCAGACCAGCTGCAACGTCGTCCAGTTCTGGTCGGCCATCAGCTTGCCGAGGCGGTCGAAGTCGTAGGACAGCGCCGCCAGCTTCTCCCTCGTGGACACGGCGAGGACGAGGTGGTCGTTGCCGCCGAAGGCGATGCGCGGCGGCAGGGCCGGGTCGAGGTCGTCGCCGGTCCAGCCCAGCGCCGCCAGCGCCTCGTCGAGGACCGCGGGTTCGACGTCGCGGATCGAGGTGGGCACGCTGGTGAGCGTGGCGGTGGGCCGGCCGGAGTCGTCGACCTGGGTGTCCACGCCGACGAACCCGGCCTGCGTGTGCAGGTCGAACCGGCCGGTGCCGTCGCGCTCGGCGAGCGCGACGGCGGTCGCGATCGTGGCGTGACCGCAGAACGAGACCTCCGCCTTCGGGCTGAAGAAGCGGATGTCGTGCTCGCGCTCACCGCGCGGGAACACGAATGCGGTCTCGGAATACCCGACGTCGGCGGCGATCCGGAGCATCTCCGCATCGGACAGCCCCACCGCGTCGAGCACCACACCAGCGGGGTTCCCGCCGTTCGGATCGCTGCTGAAACCCACCAACCGCTGAACATCGGTCTCGTTGTGCATGCCGCTTCCAGCGCCGGTGCACAGTGGAATATTCCCAGCCCGATTTCCCGTTATTCCCAGTGGGATCAGGCGCTGTTGCTGACGCTGAGCTCCGCGGCGAGGTCCTTGGCCAGGCGCTGCATCAGCGGGATGACCTCGTCCGTCGAGATGCGGGTCATCCGGCCCTCCGGGCCGCTGATCGAGATCGCCGCGCCCGCCGGAGCTCCCGGCACCGCCACCGCGTAGCAGCGGACGCCGACCTCCTGCTCGCCGTCGTCGATCGCGTAGCCCTGCTGGCGGACGCGGGTCAGCTCCTCCTGCATCGACTCGACGGTGATGATGGTGCGCTCCGTCTGCGGGTGCATCGTGGTGCGGGACAGCAGCTGGGTGACGGTGTCCGTCGGCATGGTGGCCATCACCGCCTTGCCGACCGCCGTGGCGTGCGCGTCGACGCGGCGGCCGACCTCGGTGAACATCCGCATCGAGTGCTGCGAGGGCACCTGCGCGACGTAGACGATCTGCTCGCCGTCGAGCACCGCCATGTTCGAGGTCTCGCCGGTCGCCTCGGTGAGCTCGGCGAGGTAGGGCCGGGCCCAGGAGCCGAGCGCGCGGCTGGCGGTCTCGCCGAGGCGGATCAGCCGGGGGCCGAGCGCGTAGCGGCGGGACGGCTGCTGCCGGGCGTAACCGTTGCTCACCAGGGTGCGGATGATGCGGTGGATCGTCGGTAGCGGCAGGCCGGACTTCTCGGCGAGCTCGGACAGGGCCACCTCACCACCGGCATCGGCCATGAGTTCCAGCAGCTCGAAGGTGCGTTCGACCGACTGCACCCCTCCGCCCTGGCTTGCCCGCTGCGGGCCAGTGGTCATCGCAGAACTCCCTCTTCACACCCTTCGGCCTGCGCCGAAGTCTAGTCCGTGATGGGTGCTACAGCTCATGTTGCTTCGAACGCTATATGGAAACTAACATCCACGATGCAGAAAAACATTACGGGCGTACCGCAAGCGGAACGGCCGTCGCGCAGCCTCGGGTGCGCGTCAGTCCGCCACGCGGCAAGGTGAGCCATCAGCCACCGTCTGGAACCCGGCAGCAGAAAGAGGTGGACTTCTCATGTCCGAAACGGCAGCAGGAGTGCAGGTCATCGGCGGCGCCGTCGAGCGCGGGGACGAGATCCTGACCAAGGAAGCGCTCGAGTTCGTGGCCGGTCTGCAGCGCGCCTTCGGCGCTCGTCGCGACGAGCTGCTCGAGCGCCGCAAGCAGCGCCGCGCGGAGGCCACCGCCAAGGGGCGGCTGGACTTCCTGGAGGAGACCCGGCACATCCGCGAGGGCGACTGGCAGGTGGCCGCACCGCCCGCCGACATCGCCGACCGCCGCGTCGAGATCACCGGCCCGACCGACCGCAAGATGGCGATCAACGCGCTGAACTCCGGTGCGAAGGTCTGGCTGGCCGACCTCGAGGACGCCAACACGCCGCACTGGCGCAACGTCGTCTCCGGCCAGGTCAACCTCTACGACCTGGTGCGCAAGCAGATCGAGCTGGTCACCGAGAAGAAGACCTACAAGCTGCGCGACGACGTCCAGCACGCGGTGCCGCTGGTGCGCCCGCGCGGCTGGCACTTCGACGAGAAGCACGTCCTGGTCGACGGCAAGCCGGCGGTCGCCGCGCTGGTCGACTTCGGCCTGCACTTCTTCCACAACGCCAAGGAACTCCTCAGCCGCGGCAGCGGGCCGTACTTCTACCTGCCGAAGATGGAGAGCCACCTCGAAGCGCGGCTGTGGAACGACGTGTTCACCCACGCCCAGCAGGAGCTCGGCGTCCCGCACGGCTCGGTGCGCGCCACCGTGCTGATCGAGACCTACCCGGCCGCGTTCGAGATGGAGGAGATCCTCTACGAGCTGCGCGACCACTCCGCGGGCCTCAACGCCGGTCGCTGGGACTACCTGTTCAGCGTCATCAAGACCTTCCGCGACTCCGACAAGTACATCCTGCCGGACCGCAACGCGGTGACCATGACCGCGCCGTTCATGCGCGCCTACACCGAGCTGCTGGTGCGCACCTGCCACAAGCGCGGCGCGTTCGCGATCGGCGGCATGGCCGCGTTCATCCCGACCAAGGACGACTCCAACGCGGCCGCGATGGACAAGGTGCACGCGGACAAGAAGCGCGAGGCGGGCGACGGCTTCGACGGCTCCTGGGTCGCGCACCCGGGCCTGGTGCCGATCTGCTTCGAGGAGTTCGACGCGGTGCTGGGCGACAAGCCCAACCAGATCGACCGCACCCGCGACGAGGTCCAGGTGACCGCCGACCAGCTGCTCGCGGTGGCCGAGACGCCCGGTGAGAAGACCATCGAGGGCCTGCGCGCCGCGGTCGACGTGGGCGTCCGCTACATCGTGTCCTGGCTGGGCGGCAACGGTGCGGCGGCGATCCACAACCTGATGGAGGACGCGGCGACCGCGGAGATCTCCCGGTCGCAGATCTGGCAGTGGCTGCACAACGACGTGGTGCTGGCCGGCGGCGAGCAGGTCACCTCCGACCTGGTGCGCGAGACGCTGGCCGACACGGAGAAGCAGCTGCGTGCCGAGGAGGGCTTCCCGGTCGAGAACCTGGGCCGGGCGGTCGAGCTGTTCGAGCAGGTGGCGGTGGCCGACGAGTTCGTCGACTTCCTGACGCTGCCCGCCTACGAAGAGATCGACTGATCGAACTGCGGTGATCAGGAGCCGTGAGTGCTTTGTGGGCCTATAGCACCGCAAAACACTCACGGCTCTCTTGCCGCAGCCGAGCTGGGCAGCCGGGGACGCCTCCCGGCTGCCGGACCGAAGGGAGCGCAAGTGGCCAGAACCTCGCTGGAGACCGCCGAGGTCAACCGCCGGCTCGCCCGGCTTTCCGCCGTGGACGAGCACATCGCCGCCACCTACCCGGGTGCGCGGGCGGCGCGGCAGCCGGTGCACACCTGCTACGTGCCGGCGAACAAGGTCGACGCCGACACGGTTCGGCTGTGGGAGCGGGAAGCGCTGGCCGCGCTCGACCGGGACGCGGCCCGGCCGGAGGACCTGGTCGACATCCTCGGGATGGACCCGGAGATCGCCCGCTCCGTGCACCCGCGGCTGCGCGCCAAGCTGCAGAACTCGCCGCTGGAAGACCTGCGCATCGACTTCGAGGACGGCTACGGCAATCCCGGTGACGAGGCCGAGGACGCCGAGGCCGAGCGCACCGCCGGAGTGGTCGCCGACTGGCTGCGCGAGGGCGCGGCACCGGCGAACTTCGGGCTGCGGGTCAAGTCCTTCGACACCCCGCAGCTGCGCGCCCGGTCGGTGCGCACGCTGGACGTCTTCCTCACCGCGCTGCTGCGGCAGCACGGCAGCCTGCCCGAAGGTTTCGTGCTGACCTTCCCGAAGGTGGTCGACGTCGCGCAGGTGGAGGTGTTCGTCGAGTTCCTCGGGCTTCTCGAGCAGCAGCTCGGCCTGCCGGAGCGCTCGCTCGGCTTCGAGATCCAGGTCGAGACCACCCAGTCCATCGTGGACTCCGAGGGTCGCCTCGCGCTGCCGCGCTTCCTGCGCGCGGGCGGCGGCCGGGTCACCGGCCTGCACTTCGGCACCTACGACTACACCGCGGGCTGCGGCCTGACCGCCGCGCACCAGCACCTCGCGCACCGCGCCTGCGACTTCGCCCGCCACGTGATGCAGGTGTCCGCCGCGGGCACCGGCGTGTTCCTCTCCGACGGCTCGACGAACGTGCTGCCGGTCGGCGACCAGGTCCGCCACGGCTGGCGCACGCACTACGACCTCACCCGCCGCTCCCTGGAGCACGGCTTCTACCAGGGCTGGGACCTGCACCCGGCGCAGCTGGTGACCCGCTACGCGGCGGTGTTCGCGGCGTTCCGCGACTCGGCGCCCGCGGAGGCGGCCCGCCTGTCGGCGTACGCCTCGGCCAGCGGCGGAGCGGTCCTGGACGAGCCCGCGACGGCCCGCGCGCTGGCGGCGTCCTTCGTCCGCGCCCTGGACAACGGCGGCATCGACGCCGCCGAGGTCAAGGACCTGACCGGCTTGTCCGAACCGGAGATCCGCGAGCTCGGCCGCCTCTGACCGACCAGGCACGGGGCACCTCCGACTCCGGGTCGGAGGTGCCCGTCAGCCTTCTCAGGGCCTGGTCAGCCGATGTGAGTGGCCGCGTAGGGGAGGGTGTTCGCGGAGGCGTCTTCGACGCCGACCACGAGCAGGCGACCGTCCACGACGGCCCCGCCGAACGTGGTCAGGTGCTCGCCCTCCGACGGCACCGGGGCAGGCACCTGCCGCCAGCTCGTCCCGTCGTACCGCAGGACGTACGGGCCGTCCGGCGCGTAGCCGACCGCCCAGAGCCCGTCCTCGCCCGCGACCACCTCGTTGAGCTGCCCCGGTTCGCCGGGAAGCTGCGCGAGCGTCCACCGCGTCCCGTCCCAGTGCACCGCGACCGGGCTTCGGTCGGTGCTGCCCGGGTGGTGGTAGCCGACGGCCCAGACGTCGTCGGGCGCGAGCGCGTGCACGTCCCGCAGTTCGACGTGCACGCCGGGGATCTCGACCAGCGGTTGCTCCGCCCACCGCTCGCCGTCCCAGTGCAGGAGCAGGCCGCCGAACCTGCCATCCGGTCCGAGATCGGTCGGCTTGGACCCGGCCACCCACAGGTCTTCCGGCGAGGTGCCGCCGATCCCGAACAGCTCGGAGCGGACACCCAGGTCCGGCAGCGCGACCTCGCTCCACTCCTGGCCGCCCCAGCGCTGGACCGAGGAGCTGTTCCGGGAGTGGTCGCCGCTCCAGACGAATCCCGCGCTCCACACCTCGGCGGGCCCGAAAGCCGTCACGTCGTGCAGCTGCGTGTTGTCCCCGGGCCGCGCGACGACCGGGACTTCCCGCCACTCCGAGCCGTTCCAGCGCATCGAAGTGCCGTCGCCGACCGCCCAGACGTCGTCGGGGCCGATCGCGGTGGCGGCGTTGATCCGCCCGATGTCGGGCGTCGGGACCTGCTCCCAGCCCTGCTGACCTCGGTGGAGCGCCAGCGAGTGGTGCTGGTAGTCGGCGTCGAGCGTGATCCCGAACGCCCATGCGGACCCGCCGCCGGCAGCGGCGGTGTGCAGCACGCCGGCGTCCGGCAGCGGCGGGAGCTGTTCTTCCGGCCAGTCACCCGCGGCCGAGGCGGGGTGTGCCAGCAGGAGCGCCGTGGTCGCGGCTGCTCCTGCGATGGTCAAGCGCTTCAACGAGTTCCTCCTTCAGGGGGATTCGTCGAGCTAGTACGCACGGGGGCGGAAGACGGTTCTCCTGCCCGCAATTCGCGCTGGACCGGCGCAAGGCGCTCACGCGGCAGAACGTCGTTGTGGTGGGAGGGATCCCTCCGCGGTGAAATCCGGTTGACGCTGCGGGCCGTGGCGATACGGTCTCGGAGGTGGCTGACTTCATCCCCGGTCTGGCGCTCGCGCGGTCCTTCTACACCGATGTGGTGGCCGCGCTGCTCGACATGCCCCACTCCGCTTGCTTGATCGGGGAAGGCTCGGAGGTGCTCGGGTACGACACCCCCCGGTCCACCGATCACGAGTGGGGTCCGCGAGCCCAGATCTTCGTCGCGGCCGACCAGGTCGACCGGGCGCGCGCCGTGGTCTCGGCCGGATTGCCCGCACAGCACCGCGGTCACCCGACGGCCTGG
Source organism: Saccharopolyspora indica (assembly GCF_027853965.1). Taxonomy (GTDB): domain Bacteria; phylum Actinomycetota; class Actinomycetes; order Mycobacteriales; family Pseudonocardiaceae; genus Saccharopolyspora; species Saccharopolyspora indica. Next base: position 134,332 of record NZ_JAQGLB010000012.1, read on the forward strand.
TACTCGCTCGCCGAGCAGCGGGTGGCCCACCACGTCGAGATCGCTGCGCTGGACGACTGGCTGACCGCGCGGCTGGGGCTGAACCCGCTGGCCGGGCTCGACCACGCGGCTTGGCTGGCCCTGCCGCAGCAGCACCTCCTCCAGCTCACCAGCGGCGCGGTCTTCCGGGACGACAGCGGCGAACTCACCCGGCTCCGCGAGGTGCTGCGGTGGTACCCGGACGACGTGTGGCGGTGGTTGCTGGCCGCTCAGTGGCACCTCATCGGCAACGCCGAACCGCTGCTGGGCCGGGTGCGGGAGACCGGTGACGAGCTCGGAACCCGGCTGATCGAGCACCGGCTGTGCCGCTTGATCACGGAGATGGCGTTCCTGCAGGAGAAGCGCTACCGGCCGTACGACAAGTGGTTCGGCGCGGCGTTCGCCGAGCTCCGCGCGGCTGCGACCTTGGGGCCGCTGATCGACGACGTGCTCGGAGGAGCACCGGGCTCGTTGCCGGTGGCGCTGATCGAGCTGGCCGAACGTCACAACGACCTCGGCATCGCCGATCCGGTGACTCCGGTCGTGGCGGACTTCGACGTCGGCATCAACGGTGCCGTCCGGCCCCATCCCGTGCTCAACAGCGGGGACTTCGTCACCGCGACGACCGCCTCGATCACCGACCCCGCGCTGCGCTCGCTGATCCCGGTGGGAGCCATCGACCAGCTCACCCACACCGATGATGCTCTGATCAACTTCTCCGGGTGGCCCCAGTCCTTGGCCGGGTGCTATCGCGCGATGCTGAGCGACTCCTCGGGGTGATTCGCTTCCGCTGTGGCGGCTTGTGCGATGGTGAAGCTGTCCTCGTAGATGTGGTAGCGGGTGATCAGGCCTTCTTCGCCGCTGAGGTGGAGGGCGAACGGGCTGGTGAAGGCTTGGCCGTTGGCCTTGATGACCTGCGTGATCTCGCCCAGCACCACCGAGTTCGGGCCGTCCACGAGGATGTGGTCGATCTCGGCCGAGCGGCCTTCGGGTGCGAAACCGCCGAGCATGGTGCGGAAGAAGTCCGCCACGTCCTCGCGGGTCGTGCAGTGGCCGAGCCACGGGACGTCGGGGGAGCCGTAGACCTTCCAGTCGACGCGCTCGGCGAACAGCGCGGCGATCTCGTCCGCATCGCCACCGGCCAGCGTGGTCAGGAAGTTCTCTGTGGTAGCGCGGAAGTCCATCGGTTCCTCCAGATTCGCGACGACTGCACCGAGTTTCGCGGCCGGAGGTCAGTGCGTCGATTACCCGCGAGGTAATGCGTGGGCGGTCGGCGGTCGGACCGGCTAGTGTCGGAACAGCCGCACTCGCACCGCTTCTGGGGGATCTTCATGGCCGACAACGACATCGTCGCCGCGCTCGCCGATCGGCTGGGCAAGAACCAGGTCTTCGGCGATCCCGTGCAGCAGGGCGACACCACGCTGCTGCCGGTGGCGAGCATCGGCATCGGAGGCGGGCGCGGCGTGGTGGTGCGCCCGGCCGGGGCCTTCGCCGTCTCGGCGGACGGTTCGGTCGCCTGGCATCCGGCGGTGAGCGTGAACCGCATCGTCTGGGGCGGTCAGCTCGCGCTGGCCGCGGTGCTGGTCGCCGTCGCGATCGCCTTCCGCCGCAAGCGCTGAGCCGCTCACCCGGCGAAAGCGGGACGCAGCCGGTCGAAGGCGCGGTCGAGCGCCGAGAGCCGGTCCGCGTCGTTGCGCTGCGACTCGCGCGCCGCCGTGTCCAGGGCCGCCGTCGCCGCGTTCGTCAGCAGGTCCGCGGTGAAGGCGTCGAGCTCGGAGCGCTCGCGCAGCACGTCGGCGACGTCCTGGCGCCACTGCTCCCGCTTCTGGTGGAACCGGGCGCGCAGCGACTGCGTTGACTCGATGAGCTGCAATCCGCTCAGTTCTCGTTGCGAGGACTGGATCTTCTCCGACCACTGCCGCAGCACCGCGTGCAGGCACTCCCACGGCGAGCGGTCCGCCGGCTGGGCGCGCAGCTCCGCCACCACCTGCTCGCCGACCGCGTCGATCCCGCCGAAGACCACGTCCTCCTTGGCCGGGAAGTACCGGAAGAAGCTGCGCTTGGTCATGCCCGCGGCGCGGGCGATCTCGTCCACGGTGGTGTCGTCGAAACCGTTCGCGAGGAACAGCTCCAGGGCCACTTCGGCGATCTCCGCGCGGACCGCGCGGCGCGTTCGCGCCCGGAGCCCGTCCGCATCACTAGCGCCAGTCACGCACCTCAGGCTACTTTGTGACACCAGGTGACACGACTGTCATCGGATGACACACGGAGGTGGGCATGCGGGGCAAGACGGTCCTCGTGACCGGAGGTACCGGCGGCATCGGCAAGGAGACCGCGCGCGGACTGGCGCGGCTCGGGGCCGAGGTGATCCTGGTCGGGCGCGACGGCGACCGGGCGGACGCGGCGGTCGCCGAACTCCGCCGCGACACCGGGAATCCGCGCATCGAAGCGCTGCTCGCCGATGTGACCAGCCAGGACGATCTCCGCAGGCTGGCCGCGCAGGTCCGCGACCGGGGCGCCGTGGACGTGCTGATCAACAACGCCGGAGTGGTCAAGGAGCGGCGGGAGCTGACCGCGGACGGCGTGGAAACCGCGTTCGCGGCCAACGTCGTGGCCCCGTATCTGCTCACCCGTCTCCTGATGCCCGTGCTGCGCGGCCGGGTCATCAACATCGCGGGCGGTGTTCCGCGCGGCCGGATAGCGCTGGAGAACCTGCAGGGCGAGAAGTCCTACGTGGGGCTCTCGCACTACAACCAGACCAAGCTCGCGCTGATGGCGATGAGCCGCGCGTTCGCCGAGCAGGTGCGGGAGCCCGGCATCACGATCAACGTCGGCTACCCCGGGCACGCCAGCACCGACATGAACAAGGCCCTGCCCACCAGCGCATATCCACCCGTGGCCCGGCCGATCGTCCCGCTGCTGCGACGGTTGATGCCGGTGCTCTACGGCGGCGCGGCGATCGGGCGAGCGGCCTCCTCCAGCGTTCACCTGGCATCCGATCCCGGTGTCGCCGAGGTGCACGGGGCCTACTTCAACAGCAAGGCGCAACGCGCGCCATGGCCTGCCGCGGTCGAGGACCGGCGCAACCGCGAAGCGATCTGGGCGCTCTGCGCGGAGCTCACCGGGTGACTCAGGCGACGGTGGTGCGGGGGTCGATGCCGGACCAGGCGATCAGGGCGGTTGCGACTTCTTCCACCGACGGGCGGGATTCCGGGCTCGGGGCCAGGCAGGCGTCGATGGTCCGGGACAGCGCCGCGGGCAGGCGGCGGTGCGTGCGCAGCGGCGCTGCTGCCCGGTCGCGCTGCGGGTAGTAGCGGGTGCCGTTCTCGCTGTGCTCGCGGTGCGAGACCTCCGCCCACGGCGTGGTGCCGGACAACGCCTCGTACAGCGTGATCCCCAGGCCCCACGTGTCGGCCGCCGGAGTCATCCGCTCGCCGGCGGCCTGCTCCGGCGAGAGGTAGTCGAAGGTGCCCGCCGAGCTGCGCTCGCCGATGCGGCAGCTCAGGCTCAGGTCGAGCAGCACCGCGCGGCCGCCCACCGCCACGATGTTGGACGGCTTGACGTCCAGGTGCACCCAGCCCCGGCCGTGCAGGTAGGTCAGCACCGAGCACAGCTGGATGCCCAGCACCGCGGCGTCGACCGGCCGCAGCCTGCCGTGCTCGTCGATCAGGTAGGCCAGCGTGTGGCCGGGCAGCGTCTCGGTGATCACCGCCGGCCGGGCCGGCTGCTCGGTCTGCACGATCTCGTAGCCGCGCACCAGGTGCGGATGCGTGAACTGGGTCAGCAGCACGCCCTCGTTGCGCAGCCAGCCCACCGCGCGCTGGTCCTCGGCGCGTTCCGGGCGGACCGTCTTGGCCACGCAGCGGCAGGAGCGCTCCTCGCTCCACACGTCGTAGACGTCGAGGCGGCTGCCCCGGCGCAGGTGGTCGACGACCCGGTAGCCGGGTGCGAGCAGATCGCCCGGCGCCAGCGGGGCTTCCGCCCTTCCCCAGTCCTGGTCCGGTTCGCCGTAGTAGTACGAGCTCAACGAGTCGATCAACACCGCGCTGATCAGCTGTGGCTGCGACGCCGGTAGTGGCCGCGGCTGCTGTCCCGGCGACGGCGGCGGTGGTCGTCGCTGCTGTCCCGACGCCGGTAGTCGTCGCTGCTGTCCCGGCGGCGGCGCCGGTGATCGCTGCTGTCGTAACGACGGCGGCGGTGATCGTCGCTGGAGTCCCGGCGCCGGTGGCCGCTGCTGGAGTGGCTGCGGCTGTGGTGCTTGGCGGGCGACACCATCTTGAACAGCTTGGAGAGGTCCATCGCTCCCACGCTCCCGGATCGCTCTGCGGCCGCGCACCGGTGCGCGGCCCTGTGATCATTGTTCCGGGATTCCGCCGCGCGGTCGAGGAGTTTTAGCCGTTTCGTGGGTATGAAGCGCTGAAGATCACCAGTGGTGATAGCCAGTGCTGCGAACGGCCCGTTCTCCGGCGAGAACGGGCCGTCCGGGGTCACAGCGGCTGCTGGACGGCGGCCTGGGCGTCGACGATGCCGTAGCCGTACAGCGGGGTGAACAGCCCGCGAGCGCCGACCAGCGGCGTGCGGGCCGAGCGCATCAGCGCCCGCTCGATGCCGTCGGCGTCGCGGCCCTGCGCGCCGAGCAGCGCCGCGACGCCCGCGACCTGCGGGGCGGCCATGGACGTTCCGGCGAGCGAGTCGTAGTCGCCCTGGCCGCACTCCGGCGAGCCCGCACCGCGCGGAACCGGCGCCCAGACATCGCCGTCGCAGCCCTGCAGCGAGGAACCACCAGGCGCGGCAACGGCTTTGGTGTCCAGCTTCAGGCCGAGGTTGGAGTACACCGAGTGCAGCTCGGCCGGGTCGGTGGCGGCGACGCACAGCGCGCCCGCCTCCCACGCCGGGGTGCCGCACAGCGGCGCGGTCTCGTTGCCCGCGGAGGCCACCACGACCACGCCCTTCTCCCGGGCGTAGGCGATGGCGTCCTTGGTCTCGGGCGTCAGCCCGATCAGCGTCAGCAGCTGCGCACCGGGTAAGGCGCCGAGGCTGAGGTTGATGACGTTCGCGCCGTTGTCGGCGGCCCAGCGCACGCCCGCGCCGATCTCCGCGAAGCTGCCGGAACCGTCCTCCAGCGCCTTGACCGGCATGATCCGCGCATCCGGCGCGACCCCGGCGATGCCGATGCCGTTGCCCGTCGCCGCCGCCGCGATGCCCGCGACGTGCGTGCCGTGGACGTCGGCCGGCTGGCCGACGCCGTCCGCTCCGCGCCAGTCGCCGTTGCCGCACGGCGCCGGGCCTTCACCGCAGCCCGCGAAGGTCGCGCCCGGCACCAGCTTGCCCGCCAGCTCCGGGTGCCCGAGGTCGACACCGGTGTCCACCACGGCGATGACCTGGCCCGCACCGGTGCTGGTCGCCCACGCCTCCGGTGCCCGCAGCTGCGCGAGCCCCCACTGCTTCTCGCTGAGCGGATCACCGGCCTGCTGCGCGGTGGCGGTCGTTTGGGCGGCCAGGACCGACAGTCCCACCAGCCCAGCGGTCAGCAGTGCCCGAATCCGCATCGCGTCTCCCAACTTCAGCGCATCATTCGCCGGATCAACGATCCCGACGCTTCCTCGATGCGCCTGAACTGGAAGAACCCCCATTCACCGCAACGCCTTCGGACAACCGGAGCACCCCGACGGAGCTGCCCTGACGAGGTGAAGGGCACCTTTCGCCGACTAACTCGGCGAAAGGTGCCCTTCACCTCGCTCCGTCACCCGTTCAAGGCGTAGGTGAAGGGCACCTTCAGGCAAGTTAGTTGCCTGAAGGTGCCCTTCACCGTGCGGCGATCTGGGTCAGTGGACGGAGTCCGAGGAGTCTTTGGGGGAGTTGCGGGGTTCGGGGACGGCGGTTTCGCCCGGGGTGGCCGCGATGACCGCGACCGTGTCGCCGCCGACCGTCTCCTCGGTGCTCGCCGACTTCTTGCGCCAGGCGTTGAACAGCATGTTCAGCAGCAGGGCCGCGATGCAGCCGGTGCTGATGCCCGAGTCGAGCACGGTGCGCAGCGCGGACGGGAAGTGCTCGTAGAAGTGCGGCGAGATCACCGGGACCAGGCCGATGCCCAGCGCGCCGGCCACGATCAGCGAGTTGAACGGGTCGCCCAGGTCGGACTTGCCCAGCGTGCGGATACCGCTGACGGCGACCGAGCCGAACAGCACCAGCGCGGCACCGCCGAGCACCGGCTGCGGCACCAGCGAGACGATCGCGCCGACGACCGGGAACAGGCCCAGCAGCACCAGCACACCACCCGCGGTGGCGACCACGTACCGGCTGCGCACCCGGGTCAGCGCCACCAGGCCGATGTTCTGCGCGAAGGCGCTGCAGGTGAAACCGCCGAACACGGCGCTGACCGCGCTGCCCAGACCATCGGCGCGCAGGCCGGCCGCGATGGTCTCCTCGCCCGCGGGCCGGTCTACGATCTCGCCGAGCGCGACCATGTCCGCGGTGGTCTCCATCATCGCCACCAGCATCACGATGCAGATCGAGATGGTCGCGGTGAGGTCGAACATCGGCGCGCCCAGCGCGAACGGCGTGGGCAGGTTGAACACCGGCGCCGACTCGATGGTGGTGGTGTTGATCATCCCCATCGGCCAGGCGATCAGAGTGCCCACGACCAGGCCGATGAGCAGCGCGATGCGGTTCCAGAAGCCCTTCAGGAAGCGGTTGAACAGCAGCACCAGGGCGAACGTGACGCCGCCGAGCGCGATCTTCTCGGGCGCGGCGTAGTCGGCGGCCTCGGCATCGGTGCCGGTGATCCACTTGATGCCCACCGGCATCAGGGCCAGCCCGATCAGCGTGATCACGGTGCCGTTGACCACCGGCGGGAAGAACCGCACCATGCGGGAGAAGTAGGGGGCGATCAGGAAGGCCAGCAGGCCCGCGATCAGCACCGAACCGTAGATCACCGACAGCGAGTGCTGCTGCCCCTGCTGCGCGACGATGGCCAGCATCGGCGCGACCGATCCGAACGTGACGCCGTTGACGAACGGCAACCGGGCACCGATCTTCCAGATGCCCAGCGACTGCAGCATGGTGGCCAGACCCGCGGTGAACAGGCTCGCCCCGATCAACAAGGTCATCTCGATCGGCGGCAGGCCCATCGCCTCGCCGACGATCAGCGGTGGCGCCACCACGCCCGCGTACATCGCGGCGATGTGCTGGACGCCGTACGCCATCATGCGTACCGGGGGCATCACTTCGTCCACCGGGTGGACGTCGCTGGGTTTTCCGTTCCGGGTGCCGCGGTTGCGACGGGTCTTGAAGAGGGCCATGGTGACTCCTGGGCCGCAGGGTCAGATCAGGTCACTATCAATGCCGGGAGTTTTCTTCTTGTTGCCGGGAAATCACATTGCGTTCCACAGTGGACCTGTGGGTCTTCCGGGCTGAGCGCCCGAAGTCCGGGTAGCAGCAGGGGCCACCAGGTGATACCCCCGGTGGCCCCTAGGCTTCAGGATCGGCGGTGATCCTTCACGACCCCCGCTGCTGAGAGGTCGGAGTGGTGCTGCGCGACTTCAACGGAGCTTTTCGTCTTCGCTGGTTGCCGCAGCCGCGACATCCAACCGGCCGTACTGCGATAGGTGTCGCATGCGCCGCAGGCGCATAACCCACCTTCGCAAGATGACCACCCGCGGGTTCTCAGACGTCGTCTGGCGAGGACAGCCCGTTCGCCGTGTATTGGACATACATGAGAACGGGATCCCGCAGACCAGGCGGCGTCTGAGGTTCCGCTAAGCGACCACCTACGCAGAACGAGCCTGGAAAAGCTGTTGAAGTGGATCAGAACTGCGGGAGGCTGTACCAGGCCTGCGGGGCCTCGTCCACGTCGTCGCGCTTGACGACGCCCTCGATCAGGCCGTACGGACGGTCCGCGGCGAAGAACACCTCGTTGTTGTTCTCCAGCCCGCAGTACTCCAGGTCGACCAGGAAGTGGTGCTTGTTCGGCAGCGAGAGCCGGACCTCGGCCACCTCCGGGTGCTTCTCCATCGCGGCCTTGCCCATCTCGTACAGGCTCTGCTGCAGCGCGAGGCTGTGCGTGGTCGCGAAGGCCTCCAGCATGGTGGCCCGGATCGACTCGAAGCTCTTGCCGAAGTCCACGTCGGTGTGGAGGTAGCGCCAGCGAGCGGTCACCGCGGTGGCCAGGATGCGGTCGTTGGTCTCCGACAGCGTCGTGTACTTGTCCTTGGGGTAGCCCCAGAACTCCGAGCCGGTGGACTTGAGCACGATCAGGTCCTTGAGCCCGGACACCACGTGCGCCTGGTCGCCGTCGATGGTGACCGCGGTGGTGCGCTTCTCGTCGGTGGAGCGGGCGAAGGAGTGGTCGTGACCGGTGCCGCCGACGGGGATGCGCTCCCAGCTGTACTCGTCGATGAGGATGCGCGCCCCGGTGATCCCGTCCGCGGTGCCGACGAAGTGCCTGCCCAGCCGCAGCGCGAACTCCTCGATCTCGCCGATCGGCGCTTCCTTGGCGAAGGCGTAGACCGTGTTCTTCTGCGTGTCGGTCGGCAGCACGTTGCCGTTGTCGCCGGTCAGGTGCGCGCCGTCGAGGTCACCGCGCAGCGAGGAGCTGACGTTGAGGTCCTTGATGGTGTGCCGCGGGTTGTCCCGGTTGACCGAGACGATGCGGACCTCGGCCTTGCCGTACTGGTTGGGGCCCATGACGATGCCCATGAGGTGATCAGCTCCCTCGGTAGGTGGAAAAGGCGAACGGGCTCAGCAGAATCGGAACGTGGTAGTGCTGTTCGGGATCGGCGATCCGGAAGGTGATCTGCACCTGCGGGTAGAACGACTCGGTGCCCTGGCCCTCGAAGTACGCGCCGGTGTCGAAGGTGAGCCGGTAGTCCCCGGCGGCCAGCCGCTCCGGTCCCAGGTCCTTGATCCGGCCGTCGTCGTCGGTGCGCCCGTCGGCGACGGCAGCCCACCCGTCGCCGTCGGCGGCCTCCAGCCGGATCGCGACGCCGACCGCGGGTTTGCCCCGTGCGGCGTCGAGCACGTGCGTGGTGACGGCACTCATCCTTCGATCACCTTTGCCAATCTCAGACGTGCGATCTTGCGGAGTTCGTCCTCGACGATCCGCAGCTCGGTTTCCGGCTCGTTGTCCAGGCGGGAGTGCAGGACCTCCAGCAGCTCCGCGCCGCTGCGACCGCTGGCGCAGACCAGGTAGACGTGCCCGAAGCGGCGCTCGTAGGCCTCGTTGCCCTCGCGCAGCGCGCGGGCCAGCTCGGCGTCGTCGCCGACGCCGGCCTGCTCGTTGCGGGAGAACTTCGCCGAGGTGCCCGAGCCCTGCGGCCGGTCGCCGATGCGCGGGTGCGCGGCCAGCGCCTGGTCGAGCTCCTCGCGGGTCAGCGCCGGGGCCGCGGCGTCCGCGGCCCGGTAGACAGCGTCGTCGTCGGCGAAGGGGCGCTGGTCGGCGATGTCGTCGGCCCAGCGCGGGATGTCCAGGCAGGCGAGCAGCTGCTCGACGAGTTCCGCGCGGGGCAGGCCGTTGAGCCGGTCCGGTCGGGTGGTTGTTGACATCGCAAACTCTCACAGGATGTGGGCGGCCCCGGAAGGTTTTCCGGGGGGAGCGCCAGGCGGCGGACGTGACGTCCGAGCATGCCCGGGCTGTGCTGCGGCTGCTGGTCAGAGCTTCGGTGCGGCAAAAGCTACGACTGCGCTGCGCCAAGTGTCAACACTTTGTTGAAAAATCCTGATGGCGCGTTGTGCGAACGGCACAACCTGGACGGTTCGAGCAGGTCGCGAAGGTGTCGGTTTCACCCGTTTTGTCGCGATCGGTGAGTTGGGGGTGCCTGCTGTGCGTCCGATGGGGCCGTGAGTGTTTTGGGGTGCTGTAGCCCCTCAAAGCACTCACGAGCCCTGAACGGGTGGATGCGGAGCCCGGCCTGGGGCGGGGTGGGCCTGCTGGCGATTTCGCGCGAAAGCGTCACTCCGCACGCGTGCGGCCCGGCGATTTCGCGCGAAATCGCCGGGCCGTGGACCCGGCTGACCTGCCGAGGTGGCCCGACCTGCCGAAGGGTGGCCCGGCGGCGTCAGTTGCGGTCGGCCTGCTCGCGGTTGAGGTAGTTGTAGACCGTGAAGCGGCTGACGCCGAGCGCCTTGGCCACCGTCTCGACGGACTTGCGCATGTTGAACGCGCCGCGCTCCTCCAGCAGGCGCACCGCGCGCTGCTTGTCCGGGCGCGGCAGGTCCGGCAGGTGGCCGCCGAGCTCGGTCTCGACCGCGCGGATGATGCGGTCCAGGGCGCTGGTCAGCTCCTCGCCGGGCAGCCGCACGGCCACCGCCGGGGCGTCTTCCCAGTACAGGACGATGTCGCCGGGCCTGCGCTGGTCCGCAGGCACGGCGGTGCCGCCGATGTGCTCCAGCAGCGGGGCGATCGCGTTGGCGAGCGGATGCACGCTGACCAGCCTAAACCTGGTCGCCGTCGGCATCGTCGACGGTCACCTGCAGGGTGATCCGGTTCGCACCCGTGTCCAGCACGGTCTCGACGACGCTGGCCAGCGCGGGCAGCAGGGTCTCCCGGTCGCCGGTGATCGAAGTGCCCAGCGGGCCGAAGTCGGGCTCCAGGCCCGCGGCGCGCAGGCAGTCGCGGGCGGCCACGGCGTGCGCCGGTGGCTCGCCCTCGCCCTCGAAGGGCTCGGTGGTGAACTCAGCTCGCAAGATCATGGTGCGACCTCCCTGCTCGCACCGTAGCCGGTGCCGATCTCCGCGCTGCGCCACGTGGTTCGTGACTCGCGGGTAACTCGGCGGGGGCCCGTTGACCGGCTTGACGACAGTCGCTAATCTATCGCTGTACGAAACAAGACTTCCGCATCGCGAAATCTTCGATCTGATGCGAAATCTCCGAAACTTCTCCCGAGGGGGTGCCCATGGATCCGAACCGGTACGAGGTCAACCTCTCGATCCTGTTCACCGAACTGGACGTGCTCGACCGGCCCGCGGCGGCCAAGGCCGCCGGTTTCGACGCGGTGGAGTTCTGGTGGCCGTTCCCGGAAGCGGTGCCCGCCGACCGCGACGTGGACCGGTTCGTGCAGGCCGTCGAGAACGCCGGGGTCTCCCTGGTGGGCCTGAACTTCTTCGCGGGCGACATGCCCGCCGGTGACCGGGGCGTGCTGTCCAACCCCGACCGGGCGGGCGAGTTCGCCGACAACGTCGACGTCGTCGTCGGCATCGGCGAGCGCCTCGGCTGCCGCGCCTTCAACGCCCTGTACGGCAACCGGATCGACGGCGTCGACCCGGCCGCGCAGGACCAGGTCGCCACCGAGAGCCTGCTGCGCGCCTCCAAGGCGGTGTCGCGCATCGACGGCGCGGTGCTGATCGAGCCGGTCAGCGGCATGCCCGCCTACCCGCTGAAGACGGCCGCCGACGCCATCGCGGTGATCGACCGGGTGCGCGCCGCGGGCGGCGACGACAACCTCCGCCTGCTGTTCGACATCTACCACCTGGTGGTCAACGGCGACGACCCGGACGCGGCGCTCGACGCGCACGGCGCGGCCATCGGCCACGTGCAGATCGCCGACGCCCCGGGCCGCAACGAGCCGGGCACCGGCGAGATCGACTTCGACCACTTCTTCACCAAGCTCGACGCCGCGGGCTACCGCGGACACGTCGGCCTGGAGTACAAGCCCAGCGGAGCCAGCGCGGACAGCTTCGGCTGGATCAAGCGCTGAAGGACAACGGAGGTAACTCCATGAGCAAGGTCGGATTCATCGGGCTGGGGATCATGGGTGGCCCGATGGCGGCCAACCTGGTCAAGGCCGGTCACGAGGTCGTCGGCTACAACCGCAGCCAGGCCAAGGTCGACAAGCTGGTCGCCGACGGCGGCAAGGCCGCGGCCACCGCTGCCGAGGCCGTGCGCGACGCCGACATCATCTTCACCATGCTGCCGGACTCGCCGGACGTCGAAGCCGTCGTGCTCGGCGAGGACGGCGTGCTGGCCAACGCCAAGCCGGGCGCGCTGCTCATCGACTGCAGCACCATCCGCCCGGACGTCTCGCGCCGGGTGGCCGAGGCCGCGGCGGAGAAGGGCGTCCGCGCGCTGGACGCACCGGTCAGCGGCGGTGAGCCGAAGGCCATCGACGGCACGCTGTCCATCATGGTCGGTGGCGAGGCCGACACCTTCGCCGCCGCGCAGGACGTGCTCGGCGCGGTCGGCACCACGATCGTCCACGTTGGACCGTCGGGTGCCGGGCAGACCGTGAAGGCCGCCAACCAGCTCATCGTGGCGGGCAACATCGCGCTGGTCGCCGAAGCGCTGGTGTTCCTGGAGGCGCACGGCGTGGACACCGAGGCCGGGCTCAAGGTGCTCGGCGGTGGCCTCGCGGGCAGCACCGTGCTCGACGCCAAGGGCGGGAAGATGCGCGGCCGGGAGTTCGCCCCCGGCTTCCGCCTCGAACTGCACCACAAGGACATGGGCATCGTGCAGGCCGCGGCTCGCGACGCGGGCCTGACGATCCCGCTCGGTTCGCTGGTGAGCCAGCTGGTCGCCGCCGCCGTCGCGCAGGGCGACGGCAAGCTCGACCACTCCGGTCTGCTCAAGCAGATCACGCAGCTCAACGGCCGCGACTGAGCCCGAAGACCGCGGTGCTGCACGGAGAATCCCTCGTCTCCTGCGGCAGATCCCGTGCAGCACCGCCACCTACCAGGTAAACGCACGTGAGCGTTTCGAGGGGCTATAGCACCCCGAAGCACTCACGGAGCCCGAGCAGCGAGAACGGCCGCGCAGCAGCGGTCGGCAGCAAGACGGTCACGGGTCGGCGGTCCAAGCGCCGCCAAGCAACTTCAACCACCGACCCGTTCCCAACAAGGTGCGCGCAGCACCCGAGAGGAAGTCTTACACCATGGCCAAAGTCCCTGTCATGCAGGCCGTCGTCGACGTGCTCAAGTCCGAGGGCGTGGACATCACCTTCGGCTGCCCCGGCGCCGCGATCCTCCCGCTGTACGCGGCGATGGAGGACAGCGGCATCGAGCACCTGATCGTTCGCCACGAAGAGGGCGCCACCCACATGGCCGACGGTTGGGCCCGCACCAACGGCAAGGTCGGGGTGGCCATCGGCACCTCCGGGCCGGCGGGCACCAACATGATCACCGGCCTCTACACCGCGATCGCCGACTCCATCCCGATGCTGTGCATCACCGGCCAGGCGGTCTCCAGCAAGCTGCACCAGGAGGCCTTCCAGGCGGTCGACATCGTCGACATCGCCAAGCCGGTCACCAAGTGGGCGGTGCAGGTCAAGGAGGCCGCGCAGGCGCCGTGGATCTTCCGCGAGGCGTTCCGCATCGCGCGCTCCGGCCGCCCCGGCCCGGTGCTGATCGACCTGCCGCTGGACGTGCAGAAGCAGGAGATCGAGTGGGACCCGTCGCTGGACGCCCCGCTGCCGATCGCGCCCGTCGAGCCGCACCTGCCGCGCGTCGAGCGCGCGCTGGACATGCTGCTGGAGGCCGACCGCCCGCTGATCCTCGCCGGTGGCGGCGTGATCCTCGGCGACGCCCACGAGCAGGTGCGCGAACTGGCCGAGCTGCTCGGCGTCCCGGTGCAGATCACCCTGATGGGCAAGGGGTCCTTCCCGGAGGACCACGAGCTGTTCGCGGGCATGACCGGCATCCAGACCAGCCAGCGCTACGGCAACCAGTCGTTCCTGGAGGCCGACCTGGTGCTGGCGCTGGGCGCCCGCTTCGGCGACCGGCACACCGGTGCGCTGGACACCTACCGCGGTGAGCGCAAGTTCATCCACGTCGACATCGAGCCCACCCAGATCGGCAAGGTCTTCGGGCCGGACCTGGGCATCGTCTCGGACACCAGGCTGTTCCTGGACGCGCTGATCGACGCGGCCCGCAAGCGCAAGGCGAGCAAGGACTTCTCGGCGTGGGTGGCCAGGGTCGGCGTGCTCAAGCAGACCCTGACCCGCCCGGACGACTACGACACGGTGCCGATCAAGGCGCCGCGGGTGTACCGGGAGATCAACCAGATCTTCCCGCCGGAGGCGTACTTCGTCACCGCGATCGGGCTCTACCAGATCTGGGGCGGCCAGTTCCAGACCGCGCACCTGCCGCGGCACTACCAGGTGTGCGGCCAGGCCGGTCCGCTCGGCTGGGAGATCCCGGCGGCGATCGGCGTGAAGTCGGCGAAGCCGGACGCCGAGGTCGTCGCGGTGGTCGGCGACTACGGCTTCCAGTTCCTGGTCGAGGAGCTGGCGGTGGCCGCCCAGTACGACATCCCGTTCGTGATCATCATGCTGAACAACGAGTACCTGGGCCTGATCCGCCAGGCCGAGGGCGACGCGTTCGGCATGAAGACCGAGGTCGACATCCACTACGACGACCACGGCACGGACAACGTCAAGATCATGGAGGCCTACGGCTGCTCGGGCCGCCGCGTGTTCGAGCCCGCCGACCTGGCGGACACGATCGAGTGGGCCCGCAAGGAGGCCGTCGCCACCAGCCGCCCGGTCCTGGTCGAGGTCATGATCGAGCGCGAGGCGAACACGGCGCGAGGCATCCGCATCGACGCCATGATCGAACCGGAGCCGGTGCCGAACGCCTGATCCGGTTGGACTCGGGGTGCGTTGGAGCGGTTCGGCCCGTTGGGAACCGGGCCGAACGGTCCTGTCACACACTCACGCACCCCGTGCGGGGCTTCAGGGCAGCCCTGCGAGGGGAGCGTTCACCGGAACGCGCGGTGGTGTTCCGGTGAACGCCGTCCCCACTTCCCACAGACGGGGTGGTCGGGTGGAATGTCCGACGACCCTCGGTGTTCCCCGCCGTGCACGTGCCGGGCGTCACGGCGGGGAGCACCTACCCCTTTGCACAACGGGAGTTCGCTTTGCCTGGACCCGTCCTGATCGCACCGGACAAGTTCAAGGGCTCGCTGACCGCGCCGGAGGTGGCCGCAGCGGTGGCCAGCGGCCTGCGCCGGGTCCGGCCCGAGGTGGAGATCCGGTCGGCGCCGGTCGCCGACGGCGGCGACGGCACCGTCCAGGCGGCGGTGGCCGCCGGGTACGTACCGGTCCCGGTCATCGTGGCCGGCCCGGTGGGCGAGCCGGTGGACACCGAGATCGCGATCTTCGACGACACGGCGGTGGTCGAGCTGGCATCGGCCTCCGGGCTGGCGCTGCTGGACCCGGACGAGCTCGCCCCGCTGGCGGCGTCCAGCGAGGGCACCGGCGAAGCGATCCTGGCAGCGCTCGACGCGGGCGCGCGAACCGTGGTGCTCGGCGTCGGTGGCAGTGCGTGCACCGACGGCGGCGCCGGAATGCTCACCGTCCTGGGGGCGCGGGTTTTGGATGCTGCGGAGCACCCGTTGCCCCCAGGCGGTGGACCACTGGCCCGCGTGGCGTCGGTGGACCTCTCCGGCCTCGACCCGCGGCTGGCGGAGACCGAGGTGATCCTCGCGTCCGATGTGGACAACCCGCTGCTCGGCGAGCGCGGCGCGGCGCACGTCTACGGCCCGCAGAAGGGCGCCGACCCCGATCAGGTGCGCTTCCTCGACGAGGCCCTGGCGAACTGGTCGCGCGCGGTGCTGGCGGCGGGCGGCCGCGACGTGGCGGAGCAGCCGGGCGCCGGTGCGGCGGGTGGTGTCGGCTACGGCGCCCTGGCGGTGCTCGGAGCCCGCATGCGGCCCGGCGTGGACGTCGTCCTGGAGCTGATCGACTTCGACCGCCAGCTGGCCGGAGCGGGCCTGGTGATCATCGGCGAGGGCTCCATCGACGAGCAGACCCTGCACGGCAAGGGCCCGGCCGGAGTGGCCGCCCGAGCCCGCGCCGCGGGCGTGCCGGTGGTGGCGATCGCCGGTCGCTCGGAGCTCTCCCCGGAGCGTCTCCGCGAAGCGGGCATCGAAGCGGTCTACGCCCTCTCCGACGTCGAACCGGACGCCCGGCGCTGCATCCGAGAAGCGGCGACCCTCCTCCCCGAACTCGCGGAGCGCATCGCCGCCGACCACCTGAAGCCCTGACCGGTGCTGGCCGCGGCACATCCCGGGCGGCTCCGTCGTGCGAGGGGACGGTCAATTTCGTACGAAATTGACCGTCACCCGGGTGAACGTCAATTTCGTGCGAAATTGACGCCGTTCTGCGCGAGGAGGGCCTTGACCTGGGTTGATGCGGCTTCGACGGCTTGGGTGTCGGTGGGGGACCAGTCGCGCTCGGTGAGGCTGTGGACCGAGAGCCACCCGACCATCGTGCCGTCGACCTCCACCGGGGTGAGCATTTGAGCCCGGACGCCGTAGGTGTCGACGAGGGCCTGCGGAGGCCGCGGGCCGGTGCGGAAGTGCGGCTGCACCAGCGTCTTCCGGTGCTCCTCCAGCCACCGGACGGTGTTCAGCGCGCGCTGGTCGAGGCCCGCGTCGTGCTGGATGGCCGCCACACCGGGGCCGGTGTCCTCGGCCGCGGCCAGGTCGACGCCGAGGCGCTGCGACGGCAGGTCCAGGCGCACCGTCGTCCGGTCCGAGCCGGTCGCCGCGCGGAGCAGGGCGCAGATCTCCCGCAGCGCTGCCCGCGTCGAGCCGGACAGCAGCACGCTCCCGCGGTCGAGGGGACGGCCGCCGAGCAGGTCGAGCGCCTGCCACAACGTCACGGAAACGCTGTCCAGCACGGGGATTCCGAGATCCGGCTCCAGCTCGGCCGCCGCGAGGGCGCCGCGCAGGTTCGTGCACACCAGCGCCACCGCCTGCGCGCCGGGCGCGGCGGCTCGGATCATCTCGACCAGCCGCTGCTCGGGCACTTCGCCGAAGGAGAAGTTGTCGGTGATCTCCAGCCGTTCGTCGGCCACCACCTCGACGCCCTCGGCCGCGTAGGTCTCCGCGATGCGCGCTGTCACGTCGCCGGTGTACGGCGTGACCAGGCCCAGCCGCCGCACGCCGAAGGCGCGGAAGGCCTCGCGCAGCGCCAGCGTCGACGTCGTCGCCGGAACGCCGCACACCTGCGACAGCGCATCGCAGACCTGCCGGTCGTAGTCGAAGCCGAGCCAGGAGCCTGCGGTCCCGTTCCACACCACGACGTCCACCGCGGCGTCCCGGAGCAGCTCGGCGGCGGCCGACGTCCGGGCCACCGAGAACTGGCCGCGCTGCTCGTCGGCCAGCGAGATCGCGGTGACCGGCAACCGGCTGAAGTGCGCGGTCACCTCCTCCGCGCCGGACAGCAGCCGGTAGGTGACGGGTTCGAGCACGGTGTTCGACGAAGGGGTCAGCATTCCGATGCGGGGCACGGCGACTCCTCCCGCGCGGGCTCCGGCGTCGGGAGGCGCTGCGCGATCCGGGATGCGGTATACCAAACAGCGCCGTCGCAGCACCTGTCAAGACCTGGGTGGATGCTGGGGGCGGGCTGAATCGATGCTCCGTCGGTGGTTCTTGACGCGGCCCGGCTTCTGCCGGAGTATTTCATGAATCGGTAAGTATACTTCACAATGCGGAAGAATCTCGCGCTTTCCGGCCGTGGGGGCTTGACCGGAACCGCCGAAGGTTCAACACTTTGTTGAACAGTTGAGTCCAGGAGGTACCGAGTTGTCCGAGGCAGCCACCGCGACGTTCGACGTCGTGTTCCGCGCACGTCGGCTCATCGGCCCGAACGGGGAGACGTCCGGCAGCGTCGGCGTCCGCGACGGCCGCATCGCCGCCGTCGAGCCCTTCGACGCCCAGCTCGACGCGGCTCGCACCATCGAGCTCGCCGCCGACGAGGTGCTGCTGCCGGGGCTGGTCGACACCCACGTGCACGTCAACGACCCGGGTCGCACCGAGTGGGAGGGCTTCGACACGGCCACCCGCGCCGCGGCGGCCGGCGGCGTCACCACCATCCTCGACATGCCGCTGAACAGCCTGCCGCCGACCATCGACACCGGCGCGCTGGAGATCAAGCGCAAGACCGCGCGCGAGAAGGCGCACATCGACGTCGGCTTCTGGGGCGGCGCGGTGCACGGCAACCTCGGCGAGCTGCGCGGCCTGCACGAGGCCGGGGTGTTCGGCTTCAAGTGCTTCCTGCTGCACTCCGGCGTCGACGAGTTCCCGCCGCTGAACCCGGCCGAGCTCGACGAGGCGCTGCGCGAACTGGCCCGCTACGACGCGATGATGATCGTGCACGCCGAGGACTCCGACGCCATCGAGCACGCGCCCACCGCGCACGGCGAGACCTACGGCGACTTCCTCAACTCCCGCCCGCGCGGCGCCGAGAACGTGGCGATCGCGCAGGTCATCGAGCTGGCCCGGCGGATCGGCGGCCGGGTGCACATCCTGCACCTGTCCTCCTCCGACGCGCTGCCGATGATCGCCTCGGCGCGCGCCGACGGCGTCAAGGTCACCGTCGAGACCTGCCCGCACTACCTGAGCTTCAGCGCCGAGGAGGTCCCCGACGGCGCGACCCAGTTCAAGTGCTGCCCGCCGATCCGCGAGGCGCGCAACCGGGAACTGCTCTGGCAGGGCCTGGCCGACGGGATCATCGACTGCGTGGTCAGCGACCACTCGCCGTGCACCCCGGAGCTCAAGCGCTTCGACATCGGCGACTTCGGCGTGGCCTGGGGCGGCGTGTCCAGCCTCCAGCTGGGCCTGCCCGCGGTGTGGACGCAGGCGCGAGTGCGCGGCCACAGCCTGGCTGAGGTGGTGCAGTGGATGTCCCGCAAGCCCGCCGAGCTCGCCGGCGTGCACCGCAAGGGCTCCATCGCGGTCGGCAACGACGCGGACTTCTGCGTCTTCGCCCCGGACGCGGCCTTCGTGGTGGACGTCGACCAGCTGCACCACCGCAACCCGGTCTCGCCCTACCACGGTCGCCCGCTGGCGGGCGTGGTGCGCGAAACCTGGCTCCGCGGCACGCAGATCGTCGGCCCCGACGCGGCGACCGGTCCGCAGGGCAACCTCCTCACCCGCTGACACCGGGGCCGTGAGCGCACAGCAGTCGCGCGCTCACGGCCCGTCGGTCCGAAGAGGACTGACGGCGGAAATGACCTGCCCGCCTGTCGGGAACAGCGGTTAACGTCCTGCGCATGAGCGACGTGCAGCAGGTCCTGGCCTACCGGCGGCCTTCGGCGCTCGCCGACCGGCACCTCGGCCTGGAGACCGCGGGCGGGACCGGGCAGAGCGCCAACCCCCGGTTCTTCACCGGGTTCCTCACCGAGGCCGCGCCCGCGGCATCGGGCCTGCTCGCCGTCGCACGGGTCGCCCGGTCCCAGTACCCGGACGCGGCCGGTCGCGCCGCGTTCCGCGATCCGGTGGTCACCTGCGACGGGGGCCGGCTGCGCTTCGAGTCCTTCTCGCGCTGCGGCGGGGTCTACGCGCGCCTGGACGTCCTCTCCGCGGGCCTGGACGGCGAGGTGCACGACCGGGGCACCACCAACGTCGACGTCAACGAGCCGCTGCGCCGGATGCTGGCGAAGGTCGGCGGCCGCGATCCGCTGCACCTGTCGGTCGGGCCGGACGAGCTGACCGCGACCGCGCTCGGCGGTTCGGTGCTGGAGAAGAAGGTGCCGCTGCCGCAGCGGTGGTTGCGCGGGTTCGCCGAGGTGCAGGTGATCACAGCCGGTTTCGAGCCGCGCGCCGAGCTGTCCGCCGCCGATGCCGCGCGGCTGCTCAAGTCGCTGCCGTCCGGATCGCGCCGGGCGCTGTGGGCGGTGCCCGCCGGGCGCTCGTTGCGGCTGACCGGTTCCCCGGTTCCCGGTGCCGTCTGCATCGCGGGCCCGGAACGGCTGGAATCCCTGGTCCCGCTGCTGCGCTTCGCGAAGGCCCTGCGGGTGTACGGACCGCGGCCCGACAACCGGCCGACCGCGAGCGCCTGGGAGCTCGACCTGCCGGGGATGCGGCTGGTGCTGGCCCTCTCACCGGGCAGCGACCGCGGCTTCTCCGGCGAAGGCGCGGTGCTCGACGCGCTGGCTTCCGACGACGCCGAGGCCGATGCGGAGCTGATCGGCGCGCTGCTGGCCTTCGAACCGCGGGTCGAGACCGACCTGCTCGCCGAGCGCTCCGGCCTGCCGCAGGCCCGGGTCCGCGACGCCCTGATCCAGCTCGGCACCGCGGGCCGGATCGGCTACGACCTCGCCGAAGCGGCCCACTTCCACCGCGAACTTCCCTACGACGCGAAGGCCGTCGACGCGATGAACCCCCGCCTCCGCAACGCGAGAGCGCTCGTCGAGGCAGGCGCGGTGCGCATCGACGGCGACAGCGCGACGGTGACCGCCGGAGAGCGCGAGCACCGGGTGCGGGCAGGCGGCTGCACCTGCCGGTGGTGGGCGGAATTCGGCGGTACCAGGGGGAAGTGCAAGCACGCGCTCGCCGTGGACGTGGCGCGGAACGGAGTGCGCGGATGAACTGGGACGATCTGAAGGAACTGCTCGACCAAGGCGACTTGGCGGCCATCGAAGCGGCATTCGACGACGCCGGTCCGGAGGAGCGCCGCGCGCTCGTCAAGCCGGTGACGGAGTTCGAGCGCACGGTGCGGAAGGCGGATTTCCCCACCAGTCGAAGGTATTCCGCACCGCTCGCGGTCGTCGGCGCGGCAGTGCTCCCGATGTCGGCGCTCGTGCCGTGGCTGTCCCGCAACAGCCTCGACCGGCCGATGCGCCCCGACCACCGCCGGCTGCTGAGGCACTACGGCACCCCGGCACTCGACCACGTCCTGACCGTCCTGCGCCGCCGGGGCGTGCCGTGGTTGCCGGAGCTGGCCGACAAGCTCGCCCAACGGCTCCGTCCCGGTGGCTCACCGCCGACCGATCTCTGGCGGCTCATCACCGAGATCGCCGGCGAGACGCTGCCGGACAGCGACGGCTACGTCTTCTGGTGGCCGCTCGGCATCCGGAACCACGTCGCGGAACCACGCTTCCTGGCCCTGGTCCCGCGGCTGTTCGAGATGCCGCACGAGCTGTGGGAAGGGGCGGGCACCTGGCCGCGCCTGCTCGTGAAGCTCGCCGCCGACGGCGTCCTCGACCGGTCGATGCTGCTGGACGGGGTGCTGGCCGCGCTGCAGCTCGGCGTCAAGCGGGACGGCGCGGAAACGCTGATCACCGTGCACGACGAGCTCGCCCCGGGCCTCGACGAGGTGGCGGCCCGCACCCAGGACTACATCGCGCTCCTGCCCGACAGCTACTCGACGGTGGCCGCGCTGGCGCAGCGGGAGCTCAAGCGCCTGGACGGTGCGGGCCGGTTGACGACCGACGCACTGCTGGACGGCAGCCGGGCGGTGTTCTTCCGCAAGGAGAAGAAGCTGGTCCGCGCCCAGCTGGCGTGGCTGGGCAAGGTCGTCGGCACCCGGCCGGAGGTGCTGCCCGCCTTCGTCGACGCTCTCCACCACGATGCTCCTGACGTGCAAGAACGAGCTCTGACGCGGCTGCTCGACCACGCCGGCCGGCTGGACGCGCAGACGTGCGCCGACATCGCCGCCGTCGAGCTCCCGCCGGACCTCCGGGAACGCGCGGCCGAGGTGTTCGGCACCGCCGAGCCCGAGCCGCTGCCCGTGCCCGTGGCCGCCGGTCGCCGCGAGATGCCACCGCCCATCACCTCGGTGGACGAGCTGATGGCGATCTTCGCGCGCAGCCTGCCGCCGGAGGATCCGATGGTGGCCGAGCGCGCCCTCGCCGCGACCGTCGAGTTCGCCTTCACCGACCGAGCGGCCCTGCGCGCCGCCTTCACCGCACTGCACCCGGGAAACCCCTGGTACGAGCCGGGCCTCCCGGACTGGGACAGCATGCGGGTCCACGCACCGTGGGAGGGCGGGGAGTTCCTGGCGGTCGTGCGCGCTGCGACCGGCGACTGCCAGGGCGGTCTCACCAGCCCTATCCCGTCCGCGATCCCCGGCGAGCAGGAGTGGGCGAAACGCCTCGAACGCCGCGTGAAGCACAGCAGGTTGCCGATGCTCCGCCTGCACGAGATCTCGATCGGGCTCGCCCACGCTCCCCGGCCGTTCCTGATGTCCACCCCGACCGAGGGCTCCGGGCTGATCGACCCCGAAGCGCTGGCCGAACGCCTGGAACGCGCGGCGGAGCTGGGATTCGAGCCGTGGCCGCACGATCTCGCGCTGGCGCTGCTCCGACTGCCCCGCGACGCCGCGATCGCGGACCGGGTCCGGGGCTCGGGCGCGGCGGGCGCGGAGGTCGCGAAGTGGCTCGACGACGGCGGCCTCGGACATCCCGAGATCCGCCGCGCCGTGGTCCCGGTGCGGATCGGCCCGTGGGCGGCGGACTACGAGGACCGGACCCGCGTGGTGGTCACCTTCCCGGACGCTGCGGGCCCGCTCCGCGAGTCCTTCGACAGCGCCGCGACCGGCACGTACTCCTCAGCTGATCTCGCGCGAACGGCAGCACCGGAGTTCCTGCCCGATCACCGCGACATCAGCGCCGCGCACCAAGCAGCGCTGTTCGACGACGGTGCGCGCGACATCGCCGCGGTGCTCAGCGCGCTGGTCGACGCCCACGGTCCGATCGGCGACGGCATGAACACCGTGCTGGCCCTGGCGCTCAACGCCCGCGAAGCGGCGGACCGCGCCTGCGCGGTGGACGCGGTGATCACGCTGACCGGCCGGGAGGAGCTCCAGGCCGCTGACGTCGGACGTGCGCTCGCCGACCTGGCAACGCGCGGTGAGGTGGTCCTGGGGCGGGTGGCGCAGTCCGTGCGGGACGTCCTCCGGGCCGGGCTCGCCGGGCCCGCGTGGGAGCTGATCGCGCCGCTGATCGAGCGCAAGCTGCCGAGCGACGGCGAACGCCCCGCGCCCGGCCTCGCCGACCTGCTGGCCCTGGGCGTCGAAGTGGTCGGCCGGACCGGCTCCGCCGAACCGGTGCCCGGCCTGCCGGAGGCCGCCGCGCGAAGCGGCTCCAGCCGCTTCGCCAAAGAAGCCCGCAGGCTCCGCGCCCTGCTGCCCTGAGTTGCCACAGGTACCCGTGAGTGCTTTGTGGGGCTATAGCACCCCAAAGCACTCACGGGCACTGAACAGCGGAAACGGAGCTACCGGCCCTTCGCATCCGGGTTCAGGGCGCGGACCATGTCCACGGCGCCCACCAGGGACAGCCCCGGGAGCTCCTTGCGGACCTCGCGGACCGCGTGGACCTCGCGCTCCAGCGGGTCGATCCCGGCCTTCGCCAGGACCTCGCGGGTCCAGCGGATCTTCGGGTCCTCCGCGGAGGCCGCCTCGTCGAGGATCCGCAGCGCGCTCTGCAGGCCCGGCACGTCCTCGGCACCGGCCGTCTCCAGCGCGCGCCGGACCGCTTCCCGGCCGTCGTCGAGGTCGTTGAGCACGATGATGTGCGTCTCTAGCTTCTTGCCGAACATCTGAAACCCCTGGTCGCCGGATATGCGTCAACGAAGATCATGCCAAGCGGCGGCCCCGCCCGTCGGCGGTTCGGGCACCGGGGTGGCAAGCCCCACCTCACCAGCGCTGACGTACGCTGAGTAACCGTGCTCGTCATTGCGCTGGACACCTCGACCCCTGCGGTCACCGCCGGGCTGGTCGCGCTGGACGACGGTGGGCCCCGAACGCTCGCCGAACGCGTCACGATCAACCCGCGCGCCCACGGAGAGCTGCTGATGCCGCAGCTCCTCGACGTCATGACCGAAGCCGGACACGTGCTGGCCGACGCCGATGCGATCGTCGTCGGCGCCGGGCCCGGCCCGTTCACCGGCTTGCGCGTCGGCATGGTCACCGCCGCGGCGCTCGGCCAGGCGTGCGGCCGCCCGGTGCACCCGGTGTGCAGCCTCGACGCGATCGCCGCGCAGGCCGACGTCACCGGGCAGCTGCTGGTCGCCACCGATGCGCGCCGCAAGGAGGCCTACTGGGCCGCCTACTCCGGGCGGACCCGGATCGACGGCCCGCACGTGCAGCGGCCCGCCGACGTGCCGACCGAGGGCTGCACCGCAGCCGCCGGTGAGCTGGCCGAGGCGTTCGACCTGCCCGTCGTCGAGCCGCGCTACCCCACGCCGCTGGGGCTGGTCGCGGCGGCGACGCTGGACGCCGAACCGGCTCCGCTGGTGCCGCTCTACCTGCGGCGACCGGACGCGGAGCTGCCGAGCAAGCGGAAGTCCGTGCTGACCAGGGGTGCCAAGTGACCACCACCGCGCTGGAGGTGCTCAAGCTCCGCCGCGCCGACTTGAAGCGCTGCGCGGAGCTGGAGCGGGTGCTCTTCCCCGGCGACGACCCGTGGTCGTGGGAGGCGTTCGCCTCCGAGCTCGACCAGGGCCACTACTACGTCGGGGCCTACCTCGACGGGCGGCTGATCGGCTACGCCGGGCTGGCCGTGGTCGGCAGCGCGCCGCACGCCGAGGCCGAGGTGCACACCATCGGCGTCGAGCCCGGGCACCAGGGAACCGGTGTGGGCAAGGCGCTGCTGCGGGCGCTGCTGGCGCGGGCCGACGAGCAGCGGGCGACGACGTTCCTGGAAGTGCGCACCGACAACGAAACCGCGATCGCGATGTACCGCAAGCACGGCTTCGAGATCGTCGGCCTGCGCAAGCGCTACTACCAGCCGTCCGGGGCCGACGCGCACACCATGCGCCGGCCCGCGGCGGGAACGGAGACCGGGGAATGACTGCGGACCGGGTGGTGCTCGGCATCGAGAGCTCCTGCGACGAGACCGGCGTCGGCCTGGTGCGGCTGGCCGCTGACGGCACGGTCGAGCTGCTGGCCGACGCGGTGGCCTCCAGCGTCGACGAGCACGCCCGCTTCGGCGGCGTGGTGCCGGAGATCGCCAGCCGCGCGCACCTCGCCGCGATGGCGCCGACGATGCGCCGCGCGCTGGACGAATCCGGCCTCGAACTGTCCGATGTAGACGCAATCGCGGTGACCGCCGGGCCTGGCCTGGCGGGCGCGCTGATGGTCGGCGTCGCCGCGGCCAAGGCCTACGCGTCCGCGCTGGGCGTGCCGCTGTACGGCGTCAACCACCTCGGCGGGCACGTCGCCGTGGACACCCTGGAGCACGGTCCGCTGCCGGACCGCTGCCTGGCGATGCTGGTCTCCGGCGGGCACTCCCAGCTGCTGCTGGTGGAGGGCATCGCCGAGAAGATCACCGAGGTCGGCACCACCATCGACGACGCGGCGGGCGAGGCCTACGACAAGGTCGCCCGCATCCTCGACCTGCCCTACCCGGGCGGTCCGCCGATCGACGAGCAGGCCAAGCTCGGCGACCCGAAGGCGATCGCGTTCCCGCGCGGCCTCACCGGACCGCGCGACGCGAAGTACGACTTCTCGTTCTCCGGCCTGAAGACGGCGGTCGCCCGCTGGGTGGAGACCGAGCAGCGCGAGGGCCGGGAGATCCCGGTCCCGGACGTGTGCGCCTCCTTCCAGGAAGCGGTGGCCGACGTGCTGACCGCGAAGGCGGTGCGCGCGGCGCGCGACCTGGAAGTGGACACCCTGGTGATCTCCGGCGGGGTGGCGGCGAACTCCCGGCTGTCGGAGCTGGCGGCGCAGCGCTGCGCGGAGGCGGGCATCACGCTCCGCGTCCCGCGCCCGCGCCTGTGCACCGACAACGGAGCGATGATCGCGGCCCTGGGAGCGCACGTCCTGGCCTCGGGCGCGAAGCCGTCGCCCCTGGACATGCCTGCCAACCCGGGCCTCCCGGTCAGCACCATCGTCGTCCAGTGATCCACCGCGGGCGAACACTTTCCGGTACGACCCCGCATCCGAGCCCAACCCACCACCACCTGCGCAAAGGCCGTCCCGCGCACCACACGCCGGTCAATTTCGCGCGAAATTGACCAGGGCCCGGGTGACGGCGGTCAGTGGCTGAACCAGAAGGCCTTGACCGTGGCGAGGAATTCGCGGCGGACCCCGCGCGCTGCGACGCGCTGGAGGCGCCAGTCCGCCGCCGCGTGGTGGCCGACGCCGTGGGCGTCCACGCCGAGGCGGCGGCACATCGCCACCGCGCGGCGGAGGTGGAAGTCCGTGCTGATCACGGTCAGCTCGCGCAGGCCGAATTCGCCCGCCGCGCGCACGCAGGAGCGCCAAGTGTCCACACCGGACTCGTCGAGCGCGATCGCATCGGCGGGGACGCCGTGCGACACGAGGTGGTGGCGCATCACCACGGGTTCGCTGAAGCCGCGCGATTCGGGGCTGCCGCTGACGATGATCCGCCGGATCTTCCCGGCGTCGTAGAGCTCTTTGGCCACGTTCAGCCGCCCCTGCAGGATCAGGCTGGGCGTGCCGTCCCAGCGCACCCCAGCGCCGAGCACCACGCCCACCTCGGCCTCCGGCACGTCGGTCGCCGACCGGATGCGCCCCGCGCTGCGCGCGAAGGCCCACGCCGAGGGCAATCCGGTCACCACACCGAGCCCGACCAGTCCCAGGAGGCCAACCCACAGTCCGCGCACCCGGCAAGTGTGCCATCGCGGCCGAACCCGTCGCCGCTCCGCGATCACCGCGCGGGCCCGTGAGCGCTTCGTGGGGCTGCAGCACCGCAAAGCACTCACGGGGCACCGCCAGCGGAGGATCACACCGGGTTCAGGACCGGCTTGCCGTCCTCGACCACGAACGACTTCGCGGTCTCGGCCGGGGCGTCCTTCTCGGACACCTTGGCCAGCACGCGGTAGTCCGCGCGCAGCTCGGCCGCGGTGAACTTGGTGCGCACGTAGCCCCGCCGGTTGGCGTAGAACTTCACGTGCGGGTTCTCCTTGAGCACGTCCTCGCTGCCGTCGTCGTTGCCATCGCCGCCGCTGGTCACCGAGGTCGTCACGAACTCGGTGCCGACGGCGGGGGAGTCCGGCTTGTCGTTGGTGCGCTTGATCTCCGCGGCCCAGTGCCGGTGCACGTCGCCGGTGAGCACCACGCCGTTGCGGACCGGGCTGTCGGCCATCGCGTCGGCGATCCGGTCGCGGTTGGCCACGTAGCCGTCCCAGGAGTCCATGCTGTACTTCTCCTCGTCGCCGATCCCGCGGTCGAGCCTGGAGAAGAACACCTGCTGGCCCAGCACGTCCCAGCGCGCGGTGGTGTCGCGGAACCCGTCGAGCAGCCACTTCTCCTGCTCGGCGCCGGTGATCGACCGGTTCGGGTCCTCCCGGTCGGTGCAGCCGGACTGCCAGCCGTCGCCGCAGGCCTGGTCGTCGCGGTACTGGCGGGTGTCGAGCATGTGGAAGTTGACCAGCGATCCCCACCGCAGGCGCCGGTAGAGCTGCAGGTCGACGCCCGAGGGCTTGGCGGTGCTGCGCAGCGGCATGTTCTCGTAGTAGGCCTGGAAGGCCACCTTGCGCCGGTCCAGGAACCCGTCGTCGGGCTTCTCCGGCACCTCGTCGGCCCAGTTGTTCTCGACCTCGTGGTCGTCCCACACCACCACCCACGGCGCGGTCGCGTGCGCCAGCTGCAGGTCGGGGTCGGTCTTGTACTGGCCGTGCCGCTGCCGGTAGTTGGCCAGGGTCCGGGTCTCCGGCCCCAGCACCTCGCGCACGTCCTCGGCCTTGGCCGGGTACTCGTACTGGTAGTCGCCGAGGTGCAGGATCAGGTGCGGGTCGTCCTCGGCCATCCGGCGGTAGGCGGTGAAGTAGCCCTCGCCGTAGTGCGCGCAGGAGGCGAAGCACATGGTCAGCTCGTCGAGCGCGTCCGGCGCCGGAGCGGTCCTGGTGCGGCCCACCGGCGAGATCTCGCCCTCGGCGCGGAAGCGGTAGAAGTACTCCGCGCCGGGCCGCAGCCCCTCCAGCTCGACGTGCACGCTGTGCCCGAGCTCCGGTGCGGCCTGCGCCTCACCGCTCTGCACGATCTTGCTGAACTGCTCGTCCTCGGCGACTTCCCACTGCACCGGCACGACCTTGTCGGGCATGCCGCCCAGGCCGTCGTCGGCGGTCGGCTCCGGCGCGAGGCGGGTCCACAGCACGACGCCGTCGGGCAGCGGATCGCCGGAGGCGATGCCGAGGGTGAACGGATCGGCGAGTCGCCGGACGCCTGCGCCGGGCATGGCCAGCGCGTTGGCCAGCGCGGATCCACCGAGCGCGGTGGCCCCGAGCGCGGCGGCACCGCCGAGGAGCACGGCGCGTCGGCTGACCCGCCTGGATAACGGGACGGGGGATTCGGTCATCGCAAGCCCTCCAGTTCGTTCCGGTCGAACGCCGGAAACTACCGGAATGAGGGCCGCTTCAGGTGAATTCCTGACGAACTCGCCACCGGTTCCGCCACCCGGCTCAACGCTCGCTGAGCCCGCCGTCGCGGGTGCGGCGGCTCGGTGGTCGATCGGGCCCGCCGCGGCACCTCGGCGGACATAGCGCTGTGCCCAGCGCCGAGGCGCTGGGCACGGGTGTCAGCGGGGACTTGTGCTTGCTCGGGGTCGGGTGGTGGTCCGGGTCACTTCGGGCGCCAACCGGCCCGAGTCGGCGGACCAGGCGGGCCGGGTGGGCGCGCGGGTCGGGGGCGTCGTTCCCACGGCCGGTTCGCTGGCTTGGAGAGGGCTGGCATGCCAGGCAACATAGGGCACCGAACGCCACATCCGTGCACTGCCTCCGGTATTGGTGACTTATCCCGCATGCCGATCTACCTGCGAAGATCACGCACAGCTGATCACTTGTCACAACATCCCAGGTGGGCGGCACCGCGGGCCGCCGCGGTCGCGCTGCGAACCGGGTCGTGCGCGCTCGGTGGCCGGGCCCGCCGGCCGCGGAGGGCCGCTTGCGACACTCCTGCGATCGGGGGATGCGGGTGGTTGTTGAGCGTTGGCACTCTCATCGGTAGAGTGCTAGCAGAACGGCGCCGCAGCGCCCCGGCACCCGCGACGGCGGGGAGCCACGGAGCCGTCTTAACCCAGACAACGCTTCGAAGGCCCCAGAAGGTGGAGGTCACACCGTGGCGAGCATCAAGCCGCTTGAGGACAAGATCGTCGTCCAGGCGAGCGAGGCCGAGACGACGACTGCGTCCGGCATCGTGATCCCGGACACCGCCAAGGAAAAGCCCCAGGAGGGCAAGGTTCTGGCCGTCGGCCCGGGTCGCGTCGACGACAAGGGAAACCGCATCCCGGTGGATGTCAAGGAGGGTGACGTCGTCATCTACTCCAAGTACGGCGGCACCGAGGTCAAGTACAACGGCGAGGAGTACCTGATCCTCTCCGCCCGCGACGTGCTGGCCGTCGTCAACTGACGCACCACGCGTGGAGCATTGCCGCCCCGGCGGTCCCGACCGCGGGACCCCGGGGCGGACCCATGTCCAGGGGTGCCGTGCCCCGGGACCGGAAAGACCAGATCAGGCACCTGTGAAGGGCTGTTGCAACCATGGCTAAGCAGATCACCTTCGACGAGCAGGCCCGGCGCGCGCTGGAGAGCGGCGTCAACCAGCTCGCCGACGCGGTCAAGGTCACCCTCGGACCGCGCGGCCGGCACGTCGTGCTGGACAAGCAGTTCGGCGGACCGCAGGTCACCAACGACGGCGTGACCATCGCTCGCGAGATCGAGCTGAGCGACCCGTTCGAGAACCTGGGCGCCCAGCTCGCCAAGAACGTCGCGACCAAGACCAACGACGTCGCGGGCGACGGCACCACCACGGCCACCGTGCTGGCCCAGTCGCTGGTCCGCGAGGGCCTGCGCAACCTGGCCGCGGGCGCCAACCCGGCCTCGCTGAACAATGGTGTGCAGGCGGCCACCGACGCCGTGGTGGAGGCCCTCAAGGCCAAGGCCACCCCGGTCAAGGGCCGCGACAACATCGCCCAGATCGCCACCGTCTCCTCCCGCGACGAGGCCATCGGCGCGCTGATCGGCGAGGCGATGGAGAAGGTCGGCGAGGACGGCGTGATCAGCATCGAGGAGTCCTCGACGCTGGCCACCGAGCTGGAGATCACCGAGGGCCTGCAGTTCGACAAGGGCTTCATCTCCCCGCACTTCGTCACCGACGCCGAGCGCCAGGAGGTCGTCCAGGAGGACGCCCAGATCCTGCTGCACCGGGACAAGATCTCCGGCCTGCAGGACCTGCTGCCGCTGCTGGAGAAGATCGCGCAGAACGGCAAGCCGCTGCTGATCATCGCCGAGGACGTCGAGGGCGAGGCGCTGTCCACCCTGGCCGTCAACGCGATCCGCAAGACCCTCAAGGTCGTCGCGGTCAAGGCCCCGTTCTTCGGCGACCGCCGCAAGGCGTTCCTGGACGACCTGGCGGTCGCCACCGGCGCCCAGGTCATCGCGCCGGAGGTCGGGCTGAAGCTGTCCGAGGCCGGTCCGGAGGTGCTGGGCTCGGCTCGCCGGGTCACCGTGACCAAGGACACCACGACCATCGTGGACGGCCGCGGCACCGCCGAGGCCCTCAAGGAGCGCGTGGACCAGATCCGCAAGGAGATCGAGGCCACCGACTCCGACTGGGACCGCGAGAAGCTGCAGGAGCGCCTGGCCAAGCTGGGCGGCGGCGTCGCGGTGATCAAGGTCGGCGCGGCCACCGAGACCGAGCTCAAGGAGCGCAAGTCCCGCATCGAGGACGCGGTCGCCGCTGCGAAGGCCGCGGCCGAGGAGGGCAGCGTGCCCGGCGGTGGGTCGAGCCTGATCCACGCCGCCAAGGTGCTCTCCGACGACCTCGGGCTTTCCGGTGACGAGGCCACCGGCGTGCAGCTGGTGCGCCGCGCGCTGGAGGCGCCGCTGTACTGGATCGCAGCCAACGCGGGCCAGGAGGGCGCCGTCGTGGTGTCCAAGGTCCGCGACCTGGACTGGGGCTCGGGCTACAACGCCGCCACCGACGAGTTCGGCGACCTGGTCCAGGCGGGCATCGTGGACCCGCTGAAGGTGACCCGCTCCGCGGTCGCCAACGCGGCCTCCATCGCCCGCATGGTGATCACCACCGAGAGCGCGGTCGTCGAGAAGCCCGAGGAAGAGGCCGCTGACGCCGGTCACGGCCACGGCCACGGGCACGGCCACTGACGTTCCACCCGGCGGTCTGACCGCTGACAACTGAGCACGACGAGATCGGGGCGGTACCCAGCACGGGTGCCGCCCCGATCTCGTTCTCGCCTGCCCGGAGCCGAATGACGCCCCTCGTGGCCATTCGACTCCGGCGGGACCGGGCGCTGCGGGCCTCGATCAGCGCAAGCGGGTCAGCTGGCCGCGACCGCCAGCTGCTGGCGCTTGCGCGCCTTGATGATCACTTCTCGCTCCGACTCCGACAGCCCGCCCCAGATGCCGTACGGCTCCTGCACCGCCAGCGCGTGGGCGCGGCATTGGGCGATCACCGGGCAGTGCTGGCACACCTCTTTTGCCTTCGCCTCGCGCCGAGCTCGCGCCGGGCCCCGCTCGCCGTCCGGATGAAAGAAGTACGCGCTGTCCATGCCTCGACAGGAGCCTCGTATCTGCCAATCCCAGATATCGGCGTTCGGTCCTGGAAGACGTCGAGTGTCTGCCATTGCGACAACCACCTCCCACCGGTGGATCCCCTCCCCTGCTGCGACGGGCCCGCCGCAGCCTCGCATGATCCAACCGTAGAACCGCGCCAAAACTTGTTCAACCCTTATCGCGTCAAAACTTGTTCATCATTGGGGTGATCTTTTCGGAAGACGTGATCGTTTCCGCGACCGGCTTGCCCTGCGCGGGCGGGAACCGGAATATGTCCCGCGTGACGACGCGGCCGGAACCTGCACCCGGGGAGGACACCCCTGTCCCGATCGACGAGTCGGGAACCTCGGACGGTGTTGAGCCGGACGACGAGCCGCGGCTCAGCGTCGCGGCGGTGGCCCGCAGGCTCGGCGTCGCGCCCGCGACCCTGCGCACGTGGGACCGCCGCTACGGGCTGGGCCCCAGCGACCACACCAGCGGCCGGCACCGCCGCTACGGGCCGGCCGACATCGCGCGCCTCGAGCAGATGCAGCGCGCCCTGCTGCGCGGCGCCTCGCCGATGGAGGCCGCCAGGTACGCGCGCACCGTCGCCGCGCCGCTGCCGCAGCGCTCCCCGGAGGTCGCCGAGCAGCCGGAGGACGGCGGTGACGGTCCGGTCCTGCTGTCCGGTGTGCTGGACGGCGAGGGCGACATCAAGCTCGTCAGCGGCTCCAACACCGGCGGTCGCGGCCTCAAGCTCACCGGCGCGGGTCCCGAGGCGCGCGGGCTGGGGCGGGCCGCGCTCGCGCTGGACTCCTGGTCGGTGCAGCGGCTGCTGATCGAGGCGATGGAGTCCGACGGCGTCGTGGCCGTGTGGCAGGGCATGCTGCAACCCGTCCTGCGCGCGGTGAGCGAACGCCGCCAGCGGTCCGGCTCCGGTGTCGAGGTCCTCCAGCTGCTGGTCGACTGCGCCTCCACGGCGCTGCGCTCGGTGATCGCGTCCGCTCCGGCCCCGCTCAACCCGCGCCCGGTGGTGCTCGCCCCGGTGCCCGGCGAGGCGCAGGAGCTGGAGCTCGTGGCGCTCGCCGCCGCGCTGGCCGCCAACCGCGTCGGGCACCGCCTGTTCGGCGCCGCACTGCCCCGTGAGGGCCTCGCCGCCGCCGTCCGGCGCTCTGCGCCCGCCGCAGTCGTGCTGTGGGCCGACCAGCCGCACTACGCGGCTCCGCGGGTGCTGGAGGACATCCCGATCACGCGGCAGCGCGCTCGCGCGTTCGCGGCGGGTGCTGGGTGGTCGCCCGAGGCGCTGCCCGCGCACGCGGAACTCCTCGGCTCGTTGGAGACCGCTGTGACGCGTGTTTCGGAGACGGTTCTGGGCTGACCTGAGCTCAGTGTGACCTAATTCACATCAATCGTGTCAGGGTGTGCCGCTGGGTTCCTGCGGACGGGCGAAATCACGGTCACAACGGGCCGCAATCGGGTGAATACTGCAGGTATGACGGGTGATGGGCGACTGCACGGGGTAGTTGCCCGCCTCCTTGCTCCGTTCCGGTGAACGGGGCCCGGATGGGGTGGCTGCGAAATTTCTTGACGGATTAAGCACCGGATCGTGTCAAGGTTTTGGCCCCTGCGTCCGATAGGGGAGGTGGAACGTCACCCGCCTGCAGGAAAGGAGTTCCCGTGACGACGGTCCTGATCTGCGATGACCGGCGTAGCGTCCGGGAAGGGCTCACTCGTGTGATGTCAGCTGTCCCCGGAGTGAGCCGAATCGATTGCGTCGCCCACGGCGACGAGCTGTTGGCCCGCTTCTCGCGGCAAGCCGTGGACGTCGTGCTGGTCGGTACCCAGCGCGCGGTCCCGAACGGCGTGGAAGCCACCAGACGGCTCGTGTCCGCCCACCCGCAAGCGAACGTGATCGTCTTCGGCGCCCCCGACGACGCGGCCAGCATCGCTGCCGCCATCGCCGGTGGTGCCCGCGGTTACCTCCGCTGGGACGCCTCGCGCCCGGAACTGGTCGCGGCGCTGGCGCACACCCTCGCGAGCACCTCGGTGCCCGCTCCCCGACAGCCGTCCGACCCCGGTGTGCAGCTGACGGAGCGCGAGCTCCAGGTGCTGCGGGGCATGAGCCAGGGCAAGAGCAACGGCCAGATCGGCCGCGAGCTCTACCTCTCGGAGGACACCGTCAAGACCCACGCGCGCCGGCTGTTCCGCAAGCTCGGCGTGCGCGACCGCGCGCAGGCCGTGGCGCACGGCTTCCGCCGCGGCCTCGTCGCTTGACCCGCCACCGGCGGTCGACGAGAACGCCGACCCTGCGCGAGCTGACGTTACGAAAGTGAGTGTGGCTCGCGTCACCGCCCGGATGTCCGGAACCGCGCCCGGACGGGCGGAGTGACGCGAGCCATAGTCCTGTCGGAAGTCGGGGGATAACGGCCGAAGCGGTATTCGGCGGCAAACCGGCGATACGCCCCTAAATGCCACCTCGGCCCCTCTCCCGATCGCTCCGCACGCGGTATCTCTTTCCGGGCAAGATCGCGATGACCAGGTGAAACGCCGCTCGGTTCGGCGTCTGGTACATGTTGATGCGTGACTACGCCCGCCCTCGATCCCGAGTCCCTGTTCAACGAGCGCCCAACGGCCGGTACGGTGAGCGCGGCGCAGCGTGCGGTGCACGCGATGTTCGCCGGGCAAATCCGAGTCGCTTGAACGCGTAACACCAGGGCTGCTGTCTGCGATGACCAACGTGGGGGACGGGCTGGACGCTCTTGTAAGCGCCGCCGTCGACGGCGATCGCCAGTCGATCGAGCGCTTGCTGGCCGAAATCCGTCCTTTGGTGGTGCGGTACTGCCGCGCCAGAGTCGGACGAAACGAGAGGTCGTTCGCTTCGGCGGACGACGTGGCCCAAGAGGTGTGCCTCGCGGTGTTGACCGCGCTGCCCTCCTACAAGGACCAGGGTCGTCCGTTCCTGGCGTTCGTGTACGGCATCGCCGCGCACAAGGTGGCTGATGCGCACCGGGCGTTGGCCCGCAACCGCTCCGAACCCGTGGCGGACGTTCCGGATACCCCGGAGTCCGAAGCCGGTCCGGAGCAGCGGGCGATGCAAGGTGAGCTCTCGGGCAGGATGGCGCAACTACTTCGCGTCCTCCCGGCGAAGCAGCGGGAAATCCTGCTTCTCCGGGTGGTCGTCGGGTTGTCGGCGGAGGAAACCGCCGAAGCGGTCGGTTCTACGCCGGGCGCGGTACGCGTGGCTCAACACCGCGCGTTGGCCCGGCTGCGAAAGACGCTGTCCGCGGAGGAGGTGGTCTGAATGGCTGAGCGGAAGGGGCCCGAGGGGGAGCGGGAAGGACGCGACCCGGTCGAGTCCGGCCAGCACGAAGACCGTTCGACCCGGGCGGACGAGCGGGACGTGGTGCCCGCGGCGGAGCCCGCAGACGAGGGAACGGAACTGAGCGAAAACCATCGGGATTCCGACTCGGGCGAGTCCGAAACCACCCGAAGCGACGCCGATTCGGACGGCGCCGCGGTGCTCGCCTTCCGGTCGCGGCCGGAAGACCGGGACAGTGCCGACGACTCCGGCGAGCTGGTCGACCACGACGACTTGGACGAGCCGATCGACCTGGCCGCGCTGCAGGACGACGACGCCCTGCTGGACGCGCTCGGCGGCACCAACCCGGACGTGGCGGTGCCCGCGGACGGCGAACGCCCCAGCTTGGAAGCACTGCTGGTGGCCTGGCGGCAGGACGTCGACTCCTCGCCGATCGGTGATCTGGTCGACGTCGAGACCGCGGCGACCGCGATCTCGTCGGGCGCGCGCCCGCGCCGCTGGCTCAAGCGCCGGCACCTGGTGCCGGTCGCGACGGCGGCGGCCGTGCTGATGATCGGCTTCACCGGGGTCGGCGTGGCCGCTCGCGATGCCCAGCCCGGCGACATGCTGTGGGGCGTCGCGCAGGTGCTCTACTCCGACCACACCCGCGCGGTGGAGGCCGCGAGCCTGGCGCAGGAAGACCTCGACACGGCGGAAAGCGCGATAGAGCGCGGCAACCGGCCGGCGGCGCAGGCGGCGTTGGAAGCGGCGCAGCAGCAGATGCGCATCATCGACGACGAGCACGGCCTGTCCGACCTGCAGGCCGCGCACGCTTCGCTGACCAGGCGGATCGACGAGGGCGACCAGCCCAGCAGCAACGAATCGACGCCGCAGACCACGCCGCCGACCTCGACGCCGTCGCCGTCGCAGCCTTCGGAGCTGCCGGAACCGACGGACAGCTCGTCGGTCCCGCCGACCTCGTCGACCCCGACGGAGACGACGACCTCGCCCAGCGAGACCAGCGGCAGCTCGGAGAACCCGTCGAGCAGCTGGGGCGGCCTGATCCCGAACAACAGCAGCGGCACCAGCCACCCCTGATCGAACGCGAAGAAGGGGCTCCCGCGCGGGAGCCCCTTCTTTCACGTCCTGATCAGCGGGTGGTTTCGCTCTCGGTGACGCCGTCGGCGTAGCCGCGGCAGTACTCCCAGGTCACGTACTCGCTGGGGTTGGGGTCGAAGGCCGGCTCGTGCGGGCGCATGCGGCCGTCGTGCAGCAGCTGCTCCAGACTGGCCCGCAGCAGCTCCCAGTCGTGGTAGTGGCACTCGCCGCAGTCGGCGCAGTCGACCACGATGCCGCGGATGCCGCGGGGTTCCAGCAGCGCCTGGTAGACCGCGAGGTCGGTCAGATCGGCGAGCAGCTCGGCGCGTTCCTCGTCACCGAGTGGCGGGCCGTCGGCGTCGTCGTGATCGCCGAGTGCCATGCTCGGATCTTCCGGGTCGCCCGCGAACGGGTCTGGGGGCATCGGATCGTGCGGCACGGCCCGCACGGTACCGGCTGCGTCCACCTCGTGGGGCTGTCGGGGCGGTCTTGTCCACCGCATGTCCGGTGGCGGGGTGGCGTGGCGCACGACTGCCAGGACGCGACAACCGGCCGCTGACCTGTGGTCTCTATCATTGGGGGAATCCCCGAAGCCGATGCCGCGTTACCAGACGTAACCGTCGACGACGCGATCGCCGGGGAACAATCCAGCCGCATCCTCCGTGTGTGGACCGTAGCGTGAAGGAAGGCACATCCCTCGCCATGACCAGCGAACTCACCGCACCCGGCCTCCCATCGAAGTTCGCGACGCTGGGGCTGACCTTCGATGACGTGCTCCTGCTGCCCGACGAGTCCGACGTCATCCCGAGCGGCGTCGACACCTCCACGCAGCTCTCCCGCAACGTCCGGCTGCGCGTCCCGCTGCTGTCGGCCGCGATGGACACCGTGACCGAGGCGCGGATGGCGATCGCGATGGCCCGCCAGGGCGGCGTCGGGATCCTGCAGCGCAACCTCTCGGTGGAGGAGCAGGCCTCCCAGGTCGAGGTGGTCAAGCGCTCCGAGGCGGGCATGGTCACCGACCCGGTGACCTGTTCGCCGGAGGACACGCTCGCCGAGGTGGACGCGCTGTGCGCCCGCTTCCGCATCTCCGGCGTCCCGGTGACCGACCCGGACGGCACGCTGGTCGGCATCATCACCAACCGCGACATGCGCTTCGAGGTCGACTTCACGCGCCGCGTGCGCGAGGTGATGACCCCGGCGCCGCTGATCACCGCGCAGGTCGGCGTCACCGCGGAGGCCGCGCTCGGGCTGCTGCGCCGCAACAAGATCGAGAAGCTGCCGATCGTCGACGGCGCGGACAAGCTGCGCGGTCTGATCACGGTCAAGGACTTCGTCAAGACCGAGCAGTACCCCAGCGCCACCAAGGACCCCGACGGCCGGCTGCTGTGCGGCGCCGCGGTGGGCGTCGGCGCGGACTCGCACGAGCGCGCGATGGCGCTGGTCGACGCCGGCGTCGACGTGCTGATCGTGGACACCGCGCACGGTCACTCCCGCGCGGTGCTGGAGACGGTCGGCACGCTGAAGAAGGAACTGGGCAAC
Organism: Saccharopolyspora indica; assembly: GCF_027853965.1. Taxonomy (GTDB): domain Bacteria; phylum Actinomycetota; class Actinomycetes; order Mycobacteriales; family Pseudonocardiaceae; genus Saccharopolyspora; species Saccharopolyspora indica. The sequence goes on from NZ_JAQGLB010000012.1 coordinate 171,453, forward strand.
TCGGTCGACGTGATCGGCGGCAACGTCGCGACCCGCGCGGGCGCGCAGGCGCTGATCGACGCCGGGGCGGACGCGGTGAAGGTCGGCGTCGGGCCGGGCTCGATCTGCACCACCCGCGTGGTCGCCGGCGTCGGCGTGCCGCAGATCAGCGCGATCTACGAGGCGAGCATGGCCTGCCGGCCCGCCGGTGTGCCGATCATCGGCGACGGCGGCATCCAGTACTCCGGGGACATCGGCAAGGCGATCGCCGCCGGTGCCAGCTCGGTGATGCTGGGCAGCCTGCTGGCGGGCACCGCCGAGGCGCCGGGCGAACTGGTGCTGGTCAACGGCAAGCAGTTCAAGGTCTACCGGGGCATGGGTTCGCTGGGTGCGATGCAGTCGCGCGGCCAGGGCAAGTCCTACTCGAAGGACCGCTACTTCCAGGACGACGTGCTCTCCGAGGACAAGCTGGTGCCGGAGGGCATCGAGGGCCGGGTGCCGTTCCGCGGCCCGCTGTCGCAGGTCGTGGCCCAGCTGGTCGGCGGTCTCCGCTCGGGCATGGGCTACACCGGCTCGACGACGATCCCGGAGCTGCAGGACGCGAAGCTGGTGCGGATCACCGCGGCGGGCCTCAAGGAGAGCCACCCGCACGACATCACGATGACGGTCGAGGCGCCGAACTACACCGGCCGCTGACACCCGCCGACCCGGCCGCCGCGCTCCCCAGCGCGGCGGCCGCGTCGCGTCCGGGGGTGGTGTGTCAATTTCGTACGAAATTGACGCGGCCCTCCGCGGCGCTGTGCTCGGGAGATCACTGAACGTTAGGTGCCCCCGTTGCGCGTCACTCGGGTGTCGTAGAGAGAATGTCGTGTTGGACAGCGGTGCCACGAGGAGGGACTGACCGTGCGGGATCAGGTTGAGATCGGCATGGGCCGCACGGCGATGCGCGGCTACGACTTGGACGACGTTGCGATCGTGCCGTCCCGGCGCACCCGCTCCTCCAAGGACGTGTCGCTGGCGTGGCAGATCGACGCGTACCGCTTCGACATCCCGCTGGTCACGCACCCGACCGACGCGGTCGTCTCGCCCGCCACGGCGGTGCGCATCGGCGAGCTCGGCGGCCTGGGCGTGCTCAACGCCGAGGGGCTGTGGGCGCGGCACGAGAACGTCGAGCAGAAGCTGTTCGACGTGGTGCGCGCCGCGGAGGAGGACAGCGACCCGGAGGCGGCCATCCGCCTGCTGCAGGAGCTGCACTCCGCGCCGATCCGGCTCGACCTGCTCGCCGCTTCGCTCAAGCAGATCAAGGACTCCGGCGTCACCGTCGCCGCGCGGGTCAGCCCGCAGCACGCCGAGGAGCTGACCCCGGACCTGCTCGCGGCGGGGGTGGAGGTGCTGGTCGTGCAGGGCACGATCATCTCCGCCGAGCACGTGGCGCGCGACGGTGAGCCGCTGAACCTCAAGCGCTTCATCGCCGAGCTCGACGTGCCGGTGATCGCCGGTGGCGTCGGCGACTACCGCACCGCGATGCACCTGATGCGCACCGGCGCGGCCGGTGTGATCGTCGGCTTCGGCCAGTCCCGCTCGACGACTACCACCCAGGTCCTGGGCATCGGCGTGCCGATGGCCACGGCGGTCGCCGACGCGGCGGCGGCGCGGCGCGACTACCTGGACGAGACCGGTGGCCGGTACGTGCACGTGATCGCCGACGGCTCGCTGGCCTACTCCGGCGACATCGCCAAGGCGATCGCCTGCGGCGCGGACGCGGTGATGCTGGGCGAGGCGCTGACCGAGGCCGCGGAATCCCCGGCGCAGGGCTACTACTGGACCGCGGCCGCCGCGCACCCGAGCCTGCCGCGCAGCGAGATCACCGGCTTCGCCGGTTCGGACGCCGACCTGGAGAAGCTGCTGTTCGGCCCGAGCAGCGACCCGTACGGCACGCTGAACCTCTTCGGCGGCCTGCGCCGCGCGATGGCCAAGACCGGCTACCGCGACCTGAAGGAGTTCCAGAAGGTTGGCCTCACCCTCCGCGGCTGAGCCCGCGCGCGAACTCCGCGAAACCCCGGTCCCGCTGCGGGACCGGGGTTTCCGGTCTCCAGGGCGGTCCCGCGATGAGGAACGGTTTCCGCTGTTCAGCGCCCGTGAGTGGTTTGTGGTGCTATAGCCCCCCAAAGTGCTCACGGGGCCTGTGCAGGCTGAACACCATCGGTGCCCCAACCCCGAGCGGGGACTAGCTACTGGTGAGTAATTACGTCTAGTCTGTCGCGCATGGCTGGACGTGATCGGGCGCACCGGGATGACACCGACTTCGACGTGGTCGTGATCGGGTCGGGATTCGGCGGCAGCGTGGCCGCGCTGCGGTTGACCGAGAAGGGCTACCGGGTGGCCGTGCTCGAGGCCGGTCGCCGGTTCACCGACGACGAGCTGCCGAAGACCTCCTGGGACCTGCGGAAGTTCCTGTGGGCGCCGCAGCTCGGCTGCTACGGCGTGCAGCGCATCCACCTGCTGCAGAACGTCCTGATCCTGGCCGGCGCCGGGGTCGGCGGCGGCTCGCTGAACTACGCGAACACCCTGTACCGGCCGCTCAAGCCGTTCTACAACGACCCGCAGTGGGCGCACATCACCGACTGGGAGTCCGAGCTCGCGCCGTACTACGACCAGGCGACGCGGATGCTCGGCGTGGTGGACAACCCGACCACCACGCCCTCGGACGTGGTGCTGCGGAAGGTCGCCGGGCAGATGGGCGCCGAGACCACCTTCCACACCACGCCGGTCGGCGTCTACTTCGGCACGGCGGGCAAGACCGACTCCGACCCGTTCTTCGGCGGAGCCGGGCCCGCGCGCACCGGCTGCACCGAGTGCGGTGCGTGCATGACCGGCTGCCGCGTCGGCGCGAAGAACACGCTGGTGAAGAACTACCTGTACCTGGCCGAAGCGGGCGGGGCGCAGGTGTTCCCGCTGACCACGGTCGACCGGCTGGCGCAGGGCGCCGACGGCCGGTGGCGGATCGGCACGTCGCGCACCGGCGCGAAGTGGAACCGCCGCCCGCGCATCTTCCGGGCCGATCAGGTGGTGGTGGCCGCGGGCACCTGGGGAACGCAGAACCTGTTGCACCGCAGCAAGGAACGCGGTGACCTGCCGCAGCTGTCCGACCGCCTCGGCCGTCTCACCCGCACCAACTCCGAGGCGATCATCGGCGCGCAGATGCCGAGGGTCGACCCCGAGCAGGACTTCTCCAGCGGCGTGGCGATCACCTCGTCGTTCCACCCCGACGAGGACACCCACATCGAGCCGGTGCGCTACACCAAGGGCGCCAACGCGATGGGGCTGCTGCAGACCCTGCCGACCAAGGGCGGCACCTCGGAACCGCGGCTGCGGCAGTGGTTCCGCTACCTGCGCGAGCACCCGCTGCACGCACTGCGCCTGCTGTCGGTGAAGGACTGGAGCCAGCGCACCGTGATCCTGCTGGTCATGCAGAGCCTCGACAACTCGCTGACCACCAAGCTGCGCAAGCGGTTCGGGCGCACGCAGCTGACCTCCGAGCAGGGCCACGGCGCGCCCAACCCGACCTACATCCGGGCCGGGGAGCAGGCCAACGAGCTGGTCGCCGAGGAGATCGGCGGTATCGCGGGCGGAACCTGGGGCGAGCTGTTCGACATCCCGATGACCGCGCACTTCCTGGGCGGTTGCGCGATCGGCGAGAACGCCGAGCGGGGCGTGATCGACCCGTACCACCGGGCGCACGGCTACCCGACGATGTCCATCGTGGACGGTTCGGCGGTGAGCGCGAACCTGGGCGTGAACCCGTCGCTGACCATCACCGCCCAGGCGGAGCGGGCGTTCGCGATGTGGCCGAACAAGGGCGAGACCGACACCCGCCCGGGCCAGCGCGAGGCCTACCGCGAGGTGGCGCCGGTCGAGCCGAAGTCCCCGGCCGTCCCGGCCAGCGCACCGGCGGCCCTGCGCCTGCCGATCGTCTGACCCGGGGAACCGCGGTCTCAGCCGAGACCGCGGTTCGAGCGCCGGCGCACGATCACCAGCACTGCCAGCAGCAGGGCCATGGCCAGCCAGCCGGGCCAGGCGGTCAGGCCGGTGGTGAGCGGGTGCGGCGGGTTGCCGGCGTCGGCCAGGACCCACGGCAGGTGCACCGCCGCCGTGCTGACCACGGTGTGCGCGACGACGGCCGGGAGCACCGACGCCGACCGGGTGCGGAGCCAGGCGAAGATCGGCACCACCAGCACGCAGCTGATCAGGAAGGCCCCGATCGCCACCGGCCAAGGGGTGTCCGGGTACTGGCCGCCCATCAGCAGCGTGGGCAGGTGCCAGAGCGCGAACACGACACCGGTGACCAGCACGGCGAAAACCGGTCCGCGCGGGCGCAGCCGCGGGAACAGGTAGCCCTGCCAGCCGAGTTCCTCCCCGAAGAACAGCGGCAGCGAGACCAGCATCTGAATCAGCAGCGAACCGGCCCACACCGCCAGCGCGGGGAGCGGAACTCCCCGCTCCCCGGTGGTTTCCGGGGCGAACTGGCGGCGGAAGCCGGAGAAGTCGGTGAGATCCGGGTGGTAGGCGCCCGCGGCGGTGCCGATCGCGAGCGCCAGCAGGGTCAGCGCCAGCGGGCAGACGAGGGCCACCAGGCAGTCCAGCGCGGTGCGCCGGTTCCAGGCCAGCCCGAGCGTCGCGCGGATCGGCGTCCCGCGTTCCCAGCGGCGCAGCACGACGAATGCCGCGAGCGCGGGTGTGAGCATCGCTGCGCTGATGCAGACCAGTTCCAGGACGCTCAAGTCGATGTCGCTGCTGGTGCGCTGGAAACCGCTGATCAGCAACGGCATCATGGCGATCCACATCCCCGCCCAGGCGAGCGCGGTGAAGGCCAGCACCGGTCGGGCTGCGATCTTCGTTCTCATGCCGGTGAAGCTAGGTCGGTGCGGGCGCGCGCGGGATGGCGTCGGCACCCGGGCGAAGGTGTCGCCAACACCACCGCGCACGTGCGATGACTTCGGCAAGATCGTGGGCGTGAGGCCCCGAGCTCGTGGGGCACCGGGAGGAGTGACGACGATGGATGTGCGTGCCGGAATGCGCGGGCTGGGAGCCCTGTTCCTCGCGTTGGTGACGGCATTCGCGGCTCTCGTCGCCCTGCCGCTGGTCGCGGTGACCTGCCTGCTCGTCGTGCTGGGCATCGGGATCTTCGTGCTTCCCGCCGCCGCGGCGGGCCTGCACCGCTGGACCGAGTGGGAGCGGCGCCGGGCCGGGCGATACCTGGGCGTCCAGGTCGACCCGATCCGCTCGGCCACCGGGTTCAAGCAGGTCATCCACTCGCCGGTGACCCGGCGGGACCTGCGCTGGCTGGTGGTGCACGCGCCGTTCGGCGTGCTCGTGGGGCTGCTCGGGCCGGTCGTGGTGGCAGGTTTGCCCGCGGCGCCGGTGTCGCTCGCGCTCTGGCCCTTCGTCCCCGACATCACGCTGCTCGGTGTGCACCCGTCCGGATGGGGTGCCGCGATCGGGCTCGCCGCCGGGCAGATCGCGCTGACAGGTGCGGTGTTCGTGTGGGGCGTGCCCCGGCTGGCGAGGGCGCAGGCGCGGGTCTCGTTGCGGTTGCTGACCCCGCCTCCAGCGGAGGCCGAGGCGCAGCGCCTCGCGGAGCGGGTCGACGAGCTCGCCGAGACCAGGGCCGGGGCGCTGGAAGCGCACGGCGCGGAACTGCGCCGCATCGAACGGGATCTCCACGACGGCACGCAGGCCCAGCTGGTCTCGATCGCGCTGCGGCTGGGGATCGCGGAGAAGACCGCCACCACCGACCCGGAGGCCGCGCTGCGGCTGGTGCGCGAGGCCCGCGGCGGTGCTGAGGAGGCGATGGCCGGACTGCGCGACGTCGTGCGGACGCTCTACCCGCCGATCCTCGCCGACCGCGGGCTGGCCGGGGCGGTGTCCGCGCTCGGCGCGCGTTGCGCGGTGACCACCGAGGTCGCCGTCGGCGAGCTCGGCGAGGTGCCCGCCGCGGTCGAGGCCGCCGCGTACTTCGTGGTCGCCGAATCGCTCACCAACGTCGCCAAGCACTCCGGCGCCGAGCGCGCCACGGTCGTGCTGACCAGGGAAGCCGGCGAACTTCGGGTCGAGGTCGGCGACGACGGCGCTGGCGGCGCGACGGAGGAAGGCGGCACCGGGCTGACCGGCATCCGGCAGCGGGTCGCCGCGCTCGACGGCCGCACCTCGGTGCGCAGCCCGGCGGGCGGCCCGACCCGGATCGAGGTGGTCCTGCCGTGCGGGTTCTGATCGTCGAGGACAACGTCATCCTCGCCGAGGGCCTGAAGTTGCTGCTGGCCGCGGCGGAGATCGAGGTGGCCGGGGTGCACACCGAAGCAGCGTCGTTCCTCGAAGCGGTGGTGGCGGATCCACCGGACATCGCGGTGGTGGACGTGCGGCTGCCGCCCTCGTTCCGCGACGAGGGCGTGCGGGCCGCGCTGCGCGCCCGCGAACTGCACCCCGGCCTGCCGGTGCTGCTTTTCTCGCAGTACGTCGAGGAGACCTACGCGCGCGAACTGCTCTCCGACGGCCGCGGCGCGGTGGGCTACCTGCTCAAGGACCGCGTGTCGCGGGTGGACGAGTTCGTCGACTCGCTGCGCCGGATCGCCGACGGCGCCACGGTGATGGATCCCGAGGTCGTGTCGCAGCTGATGACCCGCCGCCGCGACCCGCTGGCCGCGCTGACGCCCCGCGAGCGCGAGGTCCTCGCGCTGATGGCCGCCGGTTACGCCAACGGCGAGATCGCGCAGCGCCTGGTGGTCACCGAGCGCGCGGTGCTCAAGCACGTCGGCAACATCTTCGCCAAGCTGGACCTGCCGGTCGGCGATTCCGGGCACCGCCGGGTGCTCGCGGTGCTCGCGCACTTGGGCGGCTGACGGGGCCGATGCCGCTGTGGCATCGGTTACCTGGGACAATGGCCGCAGCTCACCGGTTCTGCTAGGAGGTCGCGGCGACGTGTCCGGTTCCGCAAGCAACAGCGCCCAGGGGCCTGTTCTCGTTGTCGACTACGGCGCCCAGTACGCGCAGCTGATCGCGCGTCGGGTGCGGGAGGCGCAGGTCTACTCCGAGGTCGTCCCGCACGACACCCCGGTGGAGGAGATCCAGCGCCGCAACCCCGCCGCCGTGGTCCTGTCCGGCGGCCCGTCCAGCGTGTACGCCGACGGCGCCCCCCAGGTCGACCCCGCGCTGTTCAGCGCGGGCGTCCCGGTCTTCGGCATCTGCTACGGCTTCCAGGCGATGACCTCGGCCCTCGGCGGCACGGTTGAGCACACCGGCGTCCGCGAGTACGGCCGCACCGAGCTGGAGGTCAGCGGCGACGGCGGCACGATGCACGCCGAGATGCCCGGGCACCACCCGGTGTGGATGAGCCACGGGGACTCGGTGAGCAAGGCCCCGGAGGGCTTCACCGTCACGGCGTCGACCAAGGACACCCCGGTCGCGGCGTTCGAGAGCGTCGAGCGGCAGCTCGCCGGCGTCCAGTACCACCCCGAGGTGGTGCACTCGCCGCACGGCCAGGAGGTGCTGCGCCGCTTCCTGCACGACATCGCCAAGGTCCGCCCGCAGTGGACCACCTCCTCCATCGTCGACGACACGGTCGCGGCGATCCGCGAGCAGATCGGCGACCGCCGCGCGATCTGCGCGCTGTCCGGCGGCGTGGACTCCGCGGTGGCCGCCGCGCTGGTGCAGCGCGCCATCGGCGACCAGCTGACCTGCGTGTTCGTCGACCACGGCCTGCTGCGCTCCGGTGAGCGCGCGCAGGTCGAGCGCGACTTCGTCGCGGCGACCGGCGTCCGGCTGGTCACCATCGACGCGGTGGACCGGTTCCTCGGCGCGCTGGCCGGCGTGACCGACCCGGAGGAGAAGCGCAAGATCATCGGCCGGGAGTTCATCCGGGTCTTCGAGCAGGCCGCCCGCGACCTGCAGACCGAGGCCGGCGAGGCCGGTGAGCAGATCGACTTCCTGGTGCAGGGCACCCTCTACCCGGACGTGGTCGAGTCCGGCGGCGGCTCCGGCGCGGCGAACATCAAGAGCCACCACAACGTCGGCGGCCTGCCCGACGACCTGCAGTTCGAGCTGGTCGAGCCGCTGCGCGCGCTGTTCAAGGACGAGGTGCGCCGGGTCGGCCTGGAGCTGGGCCTGCCCGAGACGATCGTGCACCGCCAGCCGTTCCCCGGCCCGGGCCTGGGCATCCGGATCATCGGCGAGGTCACCGCGGACCGCCTGGAGACGCTGCGCGCGGCGGACGCGATCGCCCGCGAGGAGCTGACCGCGGCGGGCCTGGACCGCGACATCTGGCAGTGCCCGGTGGTCCTGCTGGCCGACGTCCGCTCGGTCGGCGTCCAGGGCGACGGTCGCACCTACGGCCACCCGGTGGTCCTGCGCCCGGTCTCCAGCGAGGACGCGATGACGGCGGACTGGACCCGCCTGCCCTACGACGTCCTGGAGCGCATCTCCACCCGCATCACCAACGAGGTGGCCGAGGTCAACCGGGTGACCCTAGACGTGACCTCCAAGCCCCCGGGCACCATCGAGTGGGAGTGATCCCCCAACGCTGAAAGACGAAGGGCACCTTTCACCAACTATGTTGGCGAAAGGTGCCCTTCGCCGTTCAACGGGATCGCCGTCAACCGGCGTCGGGCTCCCAGCGCAGGAGGTCGCCGGGTTGGCATTCGAGCACTTCGCACAGCGCCGCGAGGGTGGTGAAGCGAACCGCCTTGGCACGACCGTTCTTGAGGACCGCCAGGTTCGCGGGCGTGATGTTCACTCGTTCCGCGAGCGTGCCCACCGACATCTTGCGCTTCGCCAGCATCACGTCGATGTCGACGATGATCGGCATCAGATGACCTCGTCCAGCTCGTCCTGGAGGTGCCGGGCCTCGGTTTCGCGAGCGATCGCTTGAGCCAGCAGGGTCCGCATCACGAGCACGAGCAGGGCGACTCCGGCGATCAGCACGCCCGCGCCGCCGATCAGCAGGACGATGCCCGGAGCGACGGCCTCGCCCGGGGCGAGGGCGCCGCCGAGGGCGAAGGTGAGGATCGACGCCGCTGCCACCGCACCGATCACGATGTCGACGTACCGGAAGGCGGCGGGGGAGAACACCGTCCCCCGGCGCACCATCGTCAGCAGCCGCCACACGCAGATCATGGTGACCTGGACGGTCGCGATGCCGAGCAGCACGAGGACCAGGACGGGAATGCGCACGGCGGACGGGAACTCGTCCGGGGTGAGGATCGCCATCGGCACCATCACCGCCTGGACGAACAGCGAGCCGGCGAGCCCGATCGTCAGCACCACGCGCAGCACGAGTACGGCCGCATTTCCCATCGGAACTCCTCGGATCGATTAACGATGGAAATCTATCGTTAATCGATAGCTCGGAGCAAGCTGCTGCTCGTGGTCTTGGGCACAAGGCCCGGTCAGGGCTTCGTCCGAGCAGCGCGAGGGGCCCCGGCCTGGATCGGCCGAGGCCCCTCGCGCGGTGCCATTCGCTCAGCTGAGTCCTGAGCGGCGGGTGCTCGTCACTGGTCGACGCGGACCCAGTCGATCAGGTAGCGGACCTCGCCGGTGGCGACCCTGTCCACCGTGGACTGCGGGAGGCCGAAGTACGGCTCCGTGACGCCGTTGACGCCGTTCGGGTAGCCGCCGCCGAGGGCGAAGTTCAGGATCAGGAACTGCGGGTCGTCGTAGGCCCAGGTCCAGCCCTTGCTCTGGATCTCCTCCTTCGTGACCCGGTAGGTCTCCGCGTCGTCGACGAAGAAGGCGATCCCGTCCGGCGTCCAGTCCGCGCGGTAGACGTGCCAGTCCGCCGGGTCCTTGCCCGCGAACTCCTGGCGCTTGGTGAACGGGGTGTCGCCGTGGTATTCGGGGCCGTGCAGCGCCGAGCTGGTCCAGGGCTCGCCGACGTGCTCCATCACGTCGATCTCACCGCAGTCCGGCCACGGCTTGCCGTTGTCGATGTTCGCGCCAAGCGACCACCACGCCGGCCACAGCCCGCTGGCGGTCGCGTTCTCCGGGAGCTTGAGGCGCGCCGAGTAGCTGCCGTAGGTGAACTCGACCTTGTCCTGGGTCTTGACCCGGCCGGAGATGAAGTCGTAGGTCTGCCCGTCCGGGGCTTGCGTGCCCGGCTTGTACCGGGGGTGCAGCGCGAGCGCGCCGTTCTCCGCCCCGGTCGACGGGTCCTTCTCCACGTAGATCGTCTCGGGTGAGTCGACGTAGGCCTGCTGCTCCTGGTTGACCGTGCCGAAGTTCTCGCCGGTGACCTCGACCGTCCACTTGGAGCGGTCCAGCTCGGTGCCGGAGAAGTCGTCGAAGAACACCTCGGCGCGGGGCGCGGCGCTGGCCTGCACCAGCGGCACCGCCGTCAGCACCGCTAGCGCGGCGGCGGTCGCGAGCAACTTGTTCCGGGCCATCACCGCTCCTTCGGGGAGAACCGCTTCTTGAGCGATCGAGTATTCCGGTGCGGCCCACCGGTGGGGCGGATTGGCGAGTTCTGGACTAGCTGCGGGTGCGCAGGGAGACGACCAGCATGACGACGCCGATCGTCACGGCGGCCAGCGCCAGCAGCCACTGCAGCTGATCGCCCAGGCCGACCAGCACGCTGCCCGCGATGGCGACGGTGATCAGACCGCTCACCAGGGCGACCAGGTCCGGGCCGCCGCGCTGGCGGCGGGAGGGGTTTCGCTCGTCAGCCACGGGTGACCTCCACGCTTCCCATGCCGACCTGCAGGTCGAGGTTCAACCGGCCGCCACCGGGGCCGTCGGCGCCCAGGTCCGTCGCCGTCTGGTCCGCGCTGCCGCCGCTGGCCACCGAGTGCAGGCACTGCACGTCGCCCAGCTCCGACTTGCACCGCGCGGTGATGTCCACGTTCTCGGGCAGCTGCACGAGGATGTCGCCGACCCCGACGCTGGCCGAGGTGGTGACCTCCTCGTCGTCGGCGATCTCCATGCCCCGCAGGTCCAGCGTGATCGTCCCGGCGGACAGCTGGTAGTCGGAGGCCAGCTCGCCTGCCGTATCGGGGTGCACCTCGTGCTCGCCGATCTCGCCGCTGTAGGTGTCCACCGGCATCATCGCGGCGATCATCGCCGCGGCCGCCAGCGGAACCGCCGCGGCGATCAGCCCGCGGCCGCCGCGCAGGAAGGAACCGAGGATCAGCCCCAGCCCGATCGTGCCGAGCGCGAAGGTCAGCGAGATGTGCAGCGGGGCGCCCAGCGCGCTGGTCAGGCCACCGGCGAACGCCGCCAGCAGCAGCGTCCCCCAGGTGATCCAGCGCCGCTTCGGCTGCTCCGGTTCCGGCTGCTCGGGCTCGCTCGGTTCCGGGAGGTCCCAGGCGAACGGCGCGACACCGAGCGGATCCCACGCGGGGGGCGACTTCTGCTCGGCCGCCGCGGTCTGCTCGGCGCCGGGGTAGACCCAGGTGTTCTCGCCCGCCTGCGTCGCCTCGGGCACCGGCGCCGCGGTGCCCGGTGCCGTGGCGCCCGGTGCCGCCGTGGCCGGCGCCGTGGCGGCAAGCACCGCGTTGCGGTCCCCGTAGGTGCGGTGGATCAGGTAGAACGCACCCAGCCCCACCGCGAGCCCGATGATCGCCGGTGAGCTGATCAGCCAGAGCACGCTGGGGAGCAGCAGCAGCACCAGGATCACCGCGAGGGTGCCCGAGGTCGGTTCCGGCCTCGGCTTGGCCATGCCGGGGACCGGTTCGCTCTCCTTCGGGAACAGCAACCAGCCCAGCAGGTAGAGCACGACGCCCGCGCCGCCGTAGATGGCCGCCAGGATGAACGCCACCCGGACCAGGATGGGATCGATGCCGTACCGGAGGCCGATCGCCGCGGAGACGCCACCGACCTTGCCGCCGGAACGCGGCCGGACCGGGCGGGTCGCCCAGAAGTCCCGCATGGTGTCCTCGAACGCCGCAGCTCCGGCGCGCTTCGTCGTGCTCATGCCCACCACTATCGGTCCTCGCCGAACCCCGGAGCATCAGGGACGCCCCTGATCCGGCCCGGAATGTCAGGGACGGTCCCTGATGCTCGTGCACGCGCGGGCGTGTGACCATCGACGTCGTGAGAGACCAGCTGAACCAGCAGCGCACCGCCGAGGCCGACACCGGGCCGGGAGCTGCCACGAAGCCGATGGCGCAGCAGCGCCCGCGGAGCGTGGAGCAGCTGCGCAGGCGCCGCAGCGGACGTCTGGTCGCCGGGGTCGCCAGCGGAGTCGCCGAACACCTCGGGGTGCCGGTGCTGTGGGTGCGCGGCGGGTTCGCCGTGCTCGCCGTGTGCGGCGGGGCGGGCATCCTGGCCTATTCGCTGCTGTGGGTGTTCGTGCCGCAGTCCGTCGGCGCGGAGAAACCGGTCACGACCCGGGAGCGGCAGCAGGGCTTCGGCGTGATCCTGCTCTGCCTCGGCGCGATGGTCGCCGTCGGCGGGCTGATCTCGATGCCGCCCTGGCTGGGCGCGCCGCTGGTGGTGGTGCTGATCGGTGCCGCCGTGGTGTGGCGGGAGGCCGACGAGTCGCAGCGCCGCCGCTGGCGGCAGGGCGCGCGGACCAACGTGGTCGGCGCGCTGCTCGGCGGCGGCGGCCGGAAGGCCATGGTCCGCGTGCTCGCCGGTGCGGCGCTGGTCGTGGTGGGCATCGTGGCGGTGCTGGCCGGTTCGGCCTCGATGGACGAGGTGCGCTTCGCGCTGCTCGCGGTGGGCGCGACGCTGGTCGGCGTCGCGGTCCTGACCGTGCCGTGGTGGGTGCGGCTGGTGCGGGACCTCAACATCGAGCGGGCCAGCCGGATCCGCTCCCAGGAACGCGCCGAGATCGCCGCGCACCTGCACGACTCGGTGCTGCAGACGCTGGCGCTGATCCAGAAGCAGGCCGAGTCCGAGCGCGAGGTGCGGCGGCTGGCCCGCGGGCAGGAGCGCGAGCTGCGGAACTGGCTGTACGGCCCGGACGGCTACGGCTCGCAGCGGCAGGCCGTCGACGACGCGCCCGCGACCACGTTCTCCGCCGAGCTGACCCGGATCTGCGGCGAGGTCGAGGACAGCTTCGCGATCAAGGTCCAGCAGGTGGTGGTCGGCGACTGCGACGTGGACGAGCGGTTGTCCGCGCAGCTCGCCGCCGCCCGGGAAGCGGTCGTCAACGCCGCCAAGCACGCCCAGGTCGCCGAGGTGAGCGTGTACGCGGAGGTGGAGGCCGCGCAGGTCTCGGTGTTCGTCCGCGACCGCGGTGCCGGGTTCGACCCGGCCAGCGTGCCCGCCGACCGGCACGGGCTGGCCGACTCGATCCGCGGCCGCATGCAGCGGCACGGCGGGAAGGTCAAGGTGCGCACCTCGCCGGGCGAGGGCACCGAGGTGCAGATGGAAATGCCGAGGGCGGCGTGAACTGGCGTACCCTGCGGACGAGCCCAGCGATGGAGGATGTTGATCGTGACCGGTGAAGACACCACCGCCCCGCACCAGGTCCGGGTGTTCCTGGTCGACGACCACGCGCTGTTCCGCACCGGGGTGCGCGCGGAGCTGGCCGCCGCCGAGCAGGTCGAGGTGATCGGCGAGGCCGGGTCGGTGGCCGAGGCGGTCGCCGGCATCGCGCACTTCAAGCCCGAGGTGGTCCTGCTCGACGTGCACATGCCCGACGGCGGCGGTGCCGAGGTGCTGCGGCAGGTGCGCGGGCAGCAGCCGGACGTGGTGTTCCTGGCGCTGTCGGTCTCCGACGCCGCCGAGGACGTGATAGCGGTGATCCGCGGCGGCGCCCGCGGCTACGTCACCAAGACCATCTCCGGGCGGGAGCTCGCCGACGCGATCGTGCGGGTGCGCGCCGGGGACGCGGTGTTCTCGCCGCGGCTGGCGGGATTCGTGCTGGACGCCTTCTCCGAGGGGCCGAACTCGGCTCCCGTCGGCGACCCCGAGCTGGACCTGCTCACGCCGCGCGAGCGCGAGGTGCTGCGGCTGCTGGCGCGCGGGTACGCGTACAAGGAGATCGCCTCCGAGCTGTTCATCTCCGTCAAGACGGTGGAGACGCACGTGTCCAGCGTCCTGCGCAAGACCCAGCTGTCCAACCGCTACGAGCTGTCCCGCTGGGCCTCCGACCGCCGCCTGGTGTGAACCCGGCTGCCCGAAAGTCCTGATGTCCTGCCCTTTCCGCCTCGCCTTCGAGCGGCGGCCAACTCCGGGACCACCGGGGACGTCTTCCCGTTGAGCTGATCGAGCAGACGGGGAGACGCAACGGATGAGACGAACAGCAGTCACCTTGGTCGCCGCGGCCGGGTTGATCGCGGGACCGGTCGGGCAGGCGGCAGCGGCCGGGAGCTGGACCGAGGAACCGGTTCCCACCTCGCCCGACTCCGGCATGCTGACGAGCGCGGGCAGCGCGGCGGGGGAGTCCTGGGCCTTCGGCTTCATCAGCGAGACCTCCCCGGACGCCACCAGCGCGGTCTACCGCAAGGGCGAGCAGGGCTGGCAGCAGGTGCCGATCGAGAACATCGGCGAGCTGGTGGACGGCGCGGTGCTCGCGCCCGACGACATCTGGACGATCGGGATCCCGACCAAGACCAAGCCGGGTGGCGTGGCGCACTGGGACGGGCAGGGGTGGACGCGGGTCGACCTGGCCGGGCCGCCCGGTGCCCCGCCGCAGGCGCTGGCGCTGAAGGCGTTCGCCCCGGACGACGTCTGGACGGTCGGCGGAGCCGGGCGCGGCATCGCGCAGCACTGGGACGGCCAGGCGTGGACCGACGTCCCGGTCCCGGACCTCGCCGAGCACGACTACGAGGCCTGGAAGCTGATGGACGTCGACGGCGTGGCCTCCGACGACCTCTGGTCCGTCGGCTACAGCGACTGGCCCACCGGCAACCGCACCATCGCCCTGCACTGGGACGGCAGCGCGTGGACGGAGATGCCGGTTCCGGACGCCAACGAGGACCCCGCGGTGCGCGAGGTGCTCGACAACGTCCTCGCCCTGGCCCCGAACGACGTGTGGGTCGGCGGCTACAGCAGCGTGCAGGGCGATGAGGTGCCCTTCACGGCGCACTGGGACGGCCAGGCCTGGAAGGTCTTCGACCTCGGCGGGACGGGCACCATCACCCAGCTCCTCCAGGTCGGCGACCAGGTCCAGCTGTTCGGGGTGGTCGGGTCCGACGCGTCCTTCCGGCGAGGTTGGGACGGCACCGGATGGCAGGAACTGCCCGCGCCGCCCGCGGTCCGCGTGCACGGCGCGACCGTCCAGGACGACGGCACCGTTCTCGGCGTCGGCAACGGCCCTGGCGAAGGCACCGCGTTCGAGCCCTACACGGCGACCTACCGCGAGTGAGCGCCTGACGAGCCCGGCCCGGCGTTCCCTGAGGAGCGCCGGGCCGGCTGTCACTTCATCGGGTGGTTGGTGGCCAGCTCGGCGTAGATCTGCGAACCGCGCATCAGGGCGAGGTGGATCCGGGCCCAGCCCTTCGGCGGTTCGATCGGCGGGAGATCTTCGGCGCTGGTGCGCAACTCGGTTCGGTTGTCCTCCGACATTCTCTTCTCCTCCGCAGCAGTGGTGGTTCCGGGCGACGGCGAGCGACGGGTCAGCAGCACGCCGACCAGCACGACCGCCATGCCCAGCAGGATTCGCAGCCCCAGCTCCTCGCCGAGCAGCAGCCAGCCGAGCAGGACCGAGACGATCGGCATCAGGTAGGCCACCGTCGAGGCGGTGGTGGCGCCCTCATCGCTGATGATCCGGTAGTTCAGCGCGAACGCGATGCCCGTGCCGAAGACGCCCAGCACGGCGGCCGAGACCAGCGCCAGCAGGTCCCAGTGCACCGGCCGCAGCCCGTCCAGCGGCAGCGCCACGACGGCGTACCCGGTGGCGGCGATCATCTGCATCGTGGCCAGCACCAGCGGCGGCTGACCGTGCGCGCCGGTCAGCTTCCGTCCGATGTAGACGTACCCGATGCCGTAGCTGACCGCCGCGCCCAGGCAGGCGAGCACGCCCCAGCTCAGCAGGCTGGTGCCCTGCCACGGCGCGAAGATCAGCAGCACGCCGAGGAAGCCCAGCAGCAGCCCGGCGATCCGGGCCGGTGGCAGCGCCTCGCGACCGGCCAGCAAGCCGAACAGCACGGTCCACAGTGGAGTGGTCGCGTTGAGGACCCCGGTCAGCCCGGAGTCGACGGTCTGCTCGCCGATGCCGAACAGCACCCACGGCAGGGCGCTGGCGAACAGCGCGGCGACGCCGACGTGCCGCCAGAGCGTGCGATCGCGGCTGACCTGCAACCCGCGGACCGCGCACAGCACCAGCAGCACCAGCGCGCCGAGCACGATGCGCACCAGCGCGATCTGCGTGGGCGCGAGCGCCGCCAGGGCCAGCTTGATCAGCAGGAAGCTGGAGCCCCACAGCAGCGCCAGCGCGCCGAGCCGGAAGTAGTTCGTCGGGTTGTTCATGGCCTCTCCGGGTTCGCGGAAACCCCGTGCGCGGGGCGTCGGGTTCGCCGGGACAGTAGGTCGCGATTCCTTCGGCGCTCGCCGAATCGTTCGCTCGCCCTCAACGGTGCACCCAACCGCGCGTTAGAACAAGTGAATTAAAATCAACAAACCTTTCAGATCTGCTGTAGTGTCGGCGGCATGTTGGACGTACGCCGCATGCAGGTCCTGCGCGCCGTGGTCACCAGCGGCTCGGTCAGCGCCGCCGCGACCAACCTCGGCTACACCCCGTCGGCGATCAGCCAGCAGCTCGCCACGCTGGAGCGCGAAGCCGGCACCCCGCTGCTGGAGAAGGTCGGCCGCGGGCTCAAGCCGACCCCGGCCGGGGTGCTGCTGGCCGAGCGGGCCGGGCAGATCGCCGAGCTGCTCAGCAGCGCGGAGGTCGAGCTGGCCGACATCCGCGCCGGGCGCACCGGTCTGCTCCGGATGCGGTTCTTCCACACCGCGTCGGTCGGCCTGGTCCCGGCCGCGGTCGCCAAGTTCCGCGCCGAGCACCCGGAGGTGCAGCTGGACCTCCAGCTGCAGGACGCGGGCCTGCTCGACGACCTGGCCGCGGGGGAGTCGGACGTGGCGATCGTGGTGGCCGGCGACCAGGAGCCCGAGCGGCGCGGCGTGCGGTTCGCGCACCTCACCGACGACCCCTACCGGGTGGTGCTGCCGAAGGGCCACCCGATGGCGGACCAGGAGTGCATCGACCTGGCGCAGCTGGCCGCCGAACCGTGGGTCAACAGCGCGGTGAACACCGGTGACATCTGCGGCGTGCTGCTCGAAGAGGCCTACGCCAGCGCCGGTTTCACGCCGAAGGTCGCGCTGGAGGCCGACGGGAGCTACTCCGCGCAGGGGTTCGTCGCCGCCGGGCTGGGCGTGTCGCTCGTGCCGCGCCTGGGCCTGGACGTGGTGCACCCGGGCGTCGTCATCCGCGCGGTCCGCCGCCCGGAGCCCGTCCGGCACCTCTACGCGGCGGTTCGCGCCGCCGTCGCCGACCTCCCGGTCACCAAGTCCCTGCTGGCCACCCTGCGCGAAGCCGCGAGCTGACGGTCAGACCCGCTTGTCGGTGTTGATCAGCGGCTGGCCGCTCTGCGTGGTGACCATGCCCAGCGAGTGCTGCTCGGTGAGCTTCTTGCCGTCCTTGGTGAACTGCAGCGTCACGAACACGCTGGTCCCGGACCGCACCGGCTTGCCGATGATCTGCACCGCGTCGATGGTCTTCCAGAACGCCTCGTAGCTGTCCTTGCCCTGCTCCTGCAGCTTCGGGCCGAGCAGCTTCCACGCCTGGTCCACCTTCTTGGGCACCAGCGAGTAGTACTTGGTCACCACCTCGACGATCTCCTCATCGGACGGCTGCTTCGCAGCGGTCGTCGTCGGAGCAGCGGTCGTCGTCCTGGTCGCCGAGGTGGTGGGCGCGGCGGAGGTGGTCGTGGCCGAGGCGGGCGTCGTCGGCGCGACCTCGGTGGGCGGCGTGGACGGCGTGGGCGGAGCCTGCTGCCCCTGCTCGGAGCCGTCGCCGAAGGCGCTCGCGGCGAGCACGCCCACGAGCACCGCGACGATGATCGCCACCACCCACAGCGCCGCCTGCTTGTAGCCGCGCCGGGGCGCGGCCGCGGCGGCCGGGACCGCGCCGCCGACCATCGTCGGCGGGTTCGCCGAGGTCGGCGGACCCACGCGGGTGCCTGCCGCCTGGGCGTGCGGCGCCGCGGGGCGCTGCCAGCCCGCGCTCGGCGAGGCGGTCGGGATCGGACGGCCGTCGAGCACCGCCTGCAGCAGGTCCCGGGCCTGGGCCATGGTCGGCCGGTCCACCGGATCCGGCAGCAGCATCTGCATCAGCACCGGCGTCATGGGCCCGGCCTGGCGCGGCGGGTCGAACTGACCGCGCGCCACCCGGTGCAGCAGGCTGATCGCGTTCTCGTCGGTGCCGAACGGCGGGCCGCCCTCGATCGCCGCGTACAGCGTCGAACCCAGCGAGAAGACGTCCGAGGCCGGAGCCGGATCGCGGCCCAGCGCCACCTCCGGCGCCAGGTACGCGGGGGTGCCCGCCAGGATGCCGCTCTTGGTGACCGCGACGTCCCCGATCGCCCGGGAGATGCCGAAGTCGGTGATCTTGGCGATGTCGTTGTCGCCGAGCAGGACGTTGCCCGGCTTGAGGTCGCGGTGCACGATGCCCGCCATGTGCGCGGCGGCCAGCGCGCCGGACACCTGCACGCCGATCCGGGCCACCTGCAGCGGCGGCAGGACGCCCTGCTCGTCGATGACCGACGCCAGGCTCCGCGACGGCAGGTACTCCATGACCAGCACCGGCTGGCCCTCGTCCTCGGCGACGTCGAACACGACGATCGCGTTCTGGTGCTGCAAACGGGCGGCGATGCGGCCCTCGCGCATCGACCGCTGACGGGCTTCTTCAGTCTCTTCGGGGGTGTAGCCGGGCTGCAGCAACAGCTGCTTCACCGCTACTGTGCGGTGCAGACGCTCATCGACGGCTTGCCACACCACTCCCATGGCGCCGCTGCCGATCTTCTGCTGCAAGCGGTACCGGCCTGCGATCAAACGACCTTCGGCGCTCACCGGTTCTCCTGGTACTGGCTCTGCTGCCTGATCTGCCTATTCCGAATTGCGGACTGACCGGACCCCCGTGGCCAGCTTCACCCAACGGGGTGCAACGTTACTGGGCACCGCGCACACCGGTACACACCGGGGCGACCAACGACACCGGCCGGGGCGCCCACCTCGCGGTGCGCGCCCCGGCCGGTGCGGTCGTTGCCGGACTAGTTCTCCGAACCCGAGTCGGAACCCGACGTCGGCGGCGAAGTCGGCTCCTCCTCGTCCGAGGTCGGAGGCTTCTCACTGGTCGTCGGCTTGGCCGACGTCGTCGGCTTGGCGCTCGTCGTCGGCTTGGCCGAGGTGGTCGGAGTCTCCTCCTCCGACGTCCGGGTCTGCCGCGTGCTGGGCGGAGCCTCCTCGCTGGTCGTCTCCTCGACCGGCGGCGGCATCGGAGCGATCTCGCTGGTCGGCGTGGTGGTGCCCGTCGGCGCCGGCTTCTCCCCGTTCATCAGCGCGGAGGTCACCAGCACCGCGATCACGGCGACCGCGACCAGCGCGATGCCCGAGATCACCACCGGCCGCTTGCTCTTGCGCGGCTTCTCGTAGATCGCCGCGTCACCGCGGGTGTCGGCGCCCATGTACGAGGTGGCGTCCTCGTACGGCCGCTCCGAGTACGGGTCGTCCTCGTAGTAGGCGACCGCGGTGCCGTCCTGGCCGACGACGCTGGTCGGCTGGTCGGGACCGGGCTCCGGCGCCAGCGCGGGCGGGATCGGCGCGGCCACGGTCGGGATCGAGCTCGCCGACCCGCCGTCGGCCACCGCCTGCACCATCTCGCGGACCTGCGCCATGTCCGGCCGGTCCTCGACGCGGTTGGCCATCATCGCCATCAGCGGGTGGGTCATCGGCCCGGCCTGCTGCGGCGGTTCGACCCGGCCCGCGGCCACCGCGTGCAGCAGCGCGAGGGTGTTCTCGTTCAGGCCGAACGGCGGGTGGCCCTCGATCGCGGCGTACAGCGTCGCCCCGAGCGAGAAGACGTCGGAGGCGGGCGTCGGCTCCTGGCCCATCGCCACGTCCGGCGACAGGTAGGCGGGCGTGCCCGCCAGCATGCCGGTCTTGGTGACCTGCACGTCGCCCTGCGCCCGCGAGATGCCGAAGTCGGTGATCTTCACGTCACCGTTGTCGCCGAGCAGGATGTTGCCCGGCTTGATGTCGCGGTGCACCACTCCGGCCGCGTGCGCGGCTCCCAGCGCCGAGGCGACCTGCGCACCGATCCGCGCCACCTCGCGAGGCGGCAGCGGCCCGTGCTCGGACATCATCGCCGCGAGGCTCGTGGAGGGCAGGTACTCCATGACCAGGACCGGCTGACCCTCGTCCTCGGCCACGTCGTAGACCGAGATGGCGTTCGGGTGCTGGAGTCGGGCCGCGATCCGGCCTTCCCGCATAGCCCGCTGCCGCGCTTCCTCGGCCTCACCCGGATCCAATCCGGGCTGCAGGAGCAACTGCTTGACCGCGACCGTGCGGTGCAGGCGTTCGTCCACACACTCCCACACCACGCCCATCGCGCCACTGCCGATGCGTCGCTGCACTCGGTAGCGTCCGGCGACCAGGCGACCTTCGTCGCTCACCGACGTCTCCCCGTACTGCTATCGATGCCCAGCGGGATCTGCGAGCATCCGGGATGATGATCCCGGGCAACGCGCCCCCACCGGACATCAGCGGATTTGGCGGACCGGCTCCGGTCCTCCGACATGTACACGTTCTCAGCGCGGGCCGGGTTGGCCGGATGGGCCGGTGACCGAACCGCGCTACGGGAGCCTAGCCGACGCCGAATCGGCGTAGGTCCGAACTGGAAAAGATCTGCGCAACCTTTCCCGACGTTACTCCGCGGCATCACGGCAGTCGCCCGATCGGGTCGCTTCTCACAGCCGTTTGCGCAGGTGATGTTGGTATTGGCGGGTCCGGAAGACCACCCGTTGCGGGGACCGAACCGGTTGCGCCCGGCAACGATATCCGCGTTGCCCGGTACGCCCCGGTCCGCACTGCGGGATTCCGGCGGCTCCGGTCGTTGCCGCATTGTTGTCTCCAGAGGTGCGGGCCGGTCACTCAGCGCGACACCGTGTGCCTGGCCCCGAGCAGCTCGGCGCCGGTGATCTTCGGGTTGGAGTCCGACTCGACGGTCAGCCGCTGCTGCAGCCGCACCCGGTCGCCGGCCGGGTACCGCACCTCGACCTCGGCCAGCACCGCCCCGCCCGGCTCGATGCGGATCTTGCTCTCGTCCACCACCACCGATTCGGCGGCCCGCCACGCCCGCACCACCGAGGTCTGCTGCCCGGCGACGAGTTCCGGGGCGACCATCGACATCGCGCCGCCGGCATCGCCGACCAGGCGGCGGTAGAACTCCGCGACCACCTTGCGCGCCGACTTCGCGCTGCCCGCCGCCGGGTTGGCGGCCATCGGCTGCGGAGCTTCCGACCGCTCGACGGTGGTGTCGCCCGTCGCGGTGCTGGCGAAGCCGCCGTTGCCCGCGAACGGCCAGCGCGCGTCCCGCACCAGGTCCGGCCGGAGCGCGAGTCCGCCGGTGATCGGCGCGGCGGCGGCCGGGCGGGGCGCGTCGGCGGGGTGCGCGACGATCGTCGCGGTGGCGGCGGTCGCGCCCAGCAACAGCAGCACGCCCGCCGTTCCGAAGGCGATCCGGCGGATCGGGGGCAGGACGTCGGCCGCGTCGTCGTTCTGCAGGAGCTCGTCGGCGAGCCGCTCGTGCTTGAGCGAGATGGGGGTGCGGCGCATCAGCTCGGCGACGCTGATCGAGTCCGGGCCGTGCTGGTCGCGCCGGCGACCGGACGAAGGAGTCTCCACGCCGTGAACACGTACCCCGGCGCACCCCCGGGCCGGAAGGGGTTCTGCCGAGTTCACCGGAAGGGGCCGCGTGCTGTCCCCGAACGGAGCAATGGCGAGCACCATCCGTGACCGGATTTCGTCAGCCGAGCCGCTCGTCCGAGTTGATCAACGGCTGCGCGCCCCGCGCGTAGCGCAACTCGCGCCGCTGGGTCCGCACCGAGCCGTCCGGATCGGTCACCCGCAGCGTGTGCACGGTGCTGGTCGGGGTGACGTAGACGTCGACGACCCGGATCGACTCGGCGCCGGAGTACCTGGCGGCGAAGGCCTCGTAGCCCTCCTCCTCCAGGCGCCCGGTGGTCAGCGCGTACGCGGAGCGCAGGTCCCCGCGCCCGATCGCGGCGTAGTAGTCGTCGCTGCGCTGCTTCATCCCCTCGGTGTCGGTGAACGACAGCAGCTGCGGCATCTCGGTGGTCCGGGGGCGCGTGGTCGTCGGTGCCGGGCTGGCCGACCCGGTCGGCCTGGGCGTGGTGGCCGTTCCGGGGGCCGGGTGCGGGCCGACCGCGTCGGACGGAGGTGGCGGGTGCACCGAGCCGATCGGGCGCACCGCCTCGGGCCGCGTCGGATCACCGGTGAGGAAGTAGCGATCCCGCTCGTCGTCCGGCAGCAGCGGCGGGTACTCCCCACCGCGCGGGATGGGGCCGGTCGGCAGGTCCATGCCGTCGATCCGCGTGGTGCCGGACAGCATCGAGGTGACCAGCACCAGCCCGCCCAGCGCCGCCGCCGACGAGGCGATCGCGAACCACGCCGCCTGCCGCCAGCTGCGCGGCGGCGTCACCGAGGCGGGCACCATGCCCAGGTCGAACTTGTGCAGGCCGCCGACCGGCGCGGTGTCCACCAGCGGATCGGTCGCGGCGAGCGCGCGCGGGACCGCGGGCGTCCAGTCGATCGCCGATCCGGTCCGGCGGTGCCTGCCGCGTTCCGGGGCCGGCGGCCAGTCGAGCTGACCGCTCCAGCCGAGGGTTCTGCCGCTGTGCATCGGAGGCCTCGACTTCCTGCGTCACGCCGTGTCGACTACGTGGAAGGCCTCGGCCAACCGGCCGGGCATGCCGTGCCGCTCGGCGGTGCGGGTCAGGTGTCGCCTGATCATGCCCGCCAGGTCGGCGAGGTGTGCGGTCTGCGAGCGGTGCGCGGCGAGCGCGGCGAGCTTGGCCTCGAAGCGGTCGGTGATGTCGACCGCGTGGTTGACCCGGTCCTCGGGGGATTCCGACAGCCACAGCTGGTCGACGGTCCACGGCTCGAGCCCGGCTTCGAGCAGCTCGGGGAAGGCGAAGGCGTTGCGGGCGTCCGGGTAGACGGCGGCCAGCGCGGCCTCGCCGACCGCGCGGTGGTCCGGGTGCGACACCGGCAGGTGCGCCCAGTTGATCTCCGGGGAGTGCGTGATCACCCGGTTCGGGCGGAACTCGCGGATCACCTTCGCGATGTCCCGGCGCAGGCCGAGGTCCGCGACGACCTGGCCGTCCTGGTAGCCGAGGAAGCGCACGTCGGTGACGCCGACGGCGGCCGCGGCGGCCCGCTGCTCGTCCTGCCGCAAGCGGGGCACGTCCTCGCGCGGGGTGTCGTCGAACCCGCCCGCGTCACCCGAGGTGCAGATGCAGTAGCCGACCTCCACGCCGGCGGCGGTCCAGGTGGCCACGGTGCCCGCGGCGCCGAAGTCGACGTCGTCGGGGTGCGCGGTGACCACGAGGGCGCGTTGGAACCCCGCAGCCGAGCCCGCCGGAGTGGTCATGGTCACAGCCTACGGTGCAGCTGGGAAAACTCCGGAGCGGGGTCGTGCGTGTGCGGCGAGTGATCGACGCGGGCCGTTCGGAGGTTCGATCTGACCCGAACGGCCCAACTTCGCGCCGTCGATCAGTACTGGCCGTTGCGGAACCGGCTCTGCGTGGTCTGGAGCGCCTTGAGCGAGCCGAAGCCGCCGCCCGCACCCAGGATCATCGCGAAGATGTCCGCGCCGAAGCCGCCGCCCGCGGCGATCAGGAACGCCAGCAGCGTCACGCCCAGGCCGGCCCCGGCGATGGGGAGCCGCTTCTTGGCGAAGTCGGCGGCGGGCTGGCCGCCGGCCCGCTTCTTCGCCGCAGACGTCAGCATCGCGAGATAACCCGCGTGCCCGGCGGCGGCGAGCACTGCGGCGAGTGTCACGAGGAACGCCACTAGAGCAACCATGGGCACAGTCTGCCTTGTCCCGGTGCTGCCCGGTATGGGTGATATCCCTGAATGTCCTCCTCCGGGTCCGCGCGCGGTCTTCGCGAGGCGCGGTCGGGGGTGCCGAAGGCGGGGCCTGAAGTGCTGGCTTCCGCGCCCGGCGCCGCGCGGGCAGCCCCGGAATTGCTTGTGCTCACCCCCTGGATTGAGACCCGAGTCACGCCTAGGTTCTTAAGGCTATGGGTGATCGCTCGACCGGATCGGATCGAACCGACACTGCGCCCGCCACGGGTCTGGCGGGCAAACGGGCCTTGGTCACCGGAGCGGCCAGCGGGATCGGCGCGGCGGTGGCCCGGCGGTTGGCCGACGCCGGGGCGGAAGTCGTCGCCGTCGACCGGGCCGCGGCCAAGGTGCAGGCGCTCGCGACCGAGATCGGGGCCGAGGCCATGGTGGTCGACCTCGACGACGCGGAGGCCGCGGCGGACCTCGGCGCCGGCGCCGACATCGTGGTCAACAACGCGGGCATGCAGCACGTGGCGCCGGTCCACGAGTTCCCGGCGGAGGTCTTCAGCAGCATGCTGCGGGTGATGGTGGAGTCGCCGTTCCGCATCGTGCGCGCCGCGCTGCCGGGCATGTACAGCCGCGGCTGGGGGCGCATCATCAACATCTCCTCGGTGCACGGCAAGCGGGCCTCGCCGTACAAGAGCGCCTACGTCACCGCCAAGCACGCGATCGAGGGGCTGTCCAAGTCGATCGCGCTGGAAGGCGCGGCGTACGGCGTGACGTCGAACTGCCTGTGCCCCGGATTCGTCCGCACCCCGCTGGTGGAGCGCCAGGTCGCCGAGCAGGCCCGCTTGCACCGGGTGCCCGAAGCCCAGGTGGTCGAGGACGTCCTGCTGTCCCGGACCCCGGTGAAGCGCCTGGTGGAACCCGACGAGGTCGCCGCCCTCGCGATCTGGCTGTGCGGCCCCGGCACCGCGTCGGTCAGCGGCGCCTCGTTCTCGATCGACGGCGGCTGGACCGCGAACTGAGCTCTGGATCCCGGTTCGGCAGAGAGGACGTCGCGATGACCACCCAGTCACCTCCGGAGAGGTCGTCCACCGCGCGGGTGGTGGTGGCGAGCCTGGTCGGCACCACCGTCGAGTGGTACGACTTCTTCCTCTACGGCTCGGCCGCCGCGCTGGTGTTCAACAAGCTGTTCTTCCCGGCGCACGACCCGCTGGTGGGCACCATGCTGGCGTTCATCACCTACGCGGTCGGGTTCATCGCGCGGCCGCTGGGCGGGCTGGTGTTCGGCCACTACGGCGACCGGCTCGGCCGCAAGAAGCTGCTGGTGCTGAGCCTGATCATGATGGGCGGCGCGACGTTCCTGATCGGCTTGCTGCCCACGTACCAGGCGGCAGGCGTGGCGGCCCCGCTGCTGCTGACCGTGCTGCGCCTGGTGCAGGGCTTCGCGATCGGCGGCGAGTGGGGCGGCGCGGTGCTCATCGTCTCCGAGCACGGTTCCGCGCGGCACCGGGGTTTCTGGGCGTCGTGGCCGCAGGCGGGCGTGCCGCTGGGCAACCTGCTGGGCACCGCGGTGCTGGCGGTCCTGGCCGCGGTGCAGACCGAGGAGGCCTTCCTGGCCTGGGGCTGGCGGATCGCCTTCCTGCTGTCCGGGGTGCTGGTGCTGATCGGCCTGTGGGTGCGGCTGGCGGTCGCGGAGTCTCCGGTGTTCCTGGAGGCGGCCAGCAAGGCCGCGGAGCGGGGTGAGGCGGACAAACCGCCGATCCTGGAGGTGCTCCGCCGGTACCGCCGCGAGGTCCTCACGGCGATGGGTGCGCGGTTCGCGGAGAACGTCGTGTACTACGTGCTGACCTCGTTCGTGCTCACCTACGTCGCGGTGTTCCTGGAGCTGCCGCGCGGGCTGGCGCTGAACGCGTCGCTGATCGCCGCGGTCGTGCACTTCATCAGCATTCCGCTGTGGGGTGCGCTGTCGGACCGGATCGGGCGGCGGCCGGTGTACCTGGTGGGTGCGATCGGCACCGGCGTCTGGGCGTTCGCGTTCTTCACGATGCTCGACACCAGGTCGTTCTTCATGATCACCTTCGCCACCACGGTCGGGCTGGTGCTCCACGGCGCGATGTACGGCCCGCAGGCCGCGTACTTCGCGGAGCTCTTCGGCACCCGCGTGCGGTACTCGGGAGCGTCGATCGGCTACCAGCTGGCGTCGATCGTGGCGGGCTCGCTGGCCCCGATCATCGCGACCGCGCTGCTGGCGGGCTTCGGCTCCGCCGTGCCGATCTCGATCTACGTCGCGCTGTGCTCGCTGGTCACCGTCATCGCGGTGGTGCGGTCCCCGGAGACGCACAAACGCGACCTGGCGGCCGACCACGGCGTCTGACGGCCGGGGTGGGCGGCCGGTCCGGCCGCCCACCCGCCGATCACGCCGTTGCCCGGGGTTCGCCCGGGGTGCGGCTCTGGAGCGAGCGGAGCGTTCGCGGGTGAGCGGTCCGCTCGCTGCAGAACAGCCGTGCGGTGTGGGGCTTGAAGCCCGCGGGTCAGTGGCCCAGGCGGCCGCGGCCCAGGCGGAGCAGGATCATCGCGAGTTCGCGGCCTTCCGGGCCGAGTTCGCGGTAGCGGGCGAGCACGTCCATCTCGCGGTTGTAGACGATGCGCGGACCGCCTGCGGCCATGCGGGCCTGACCGATCTGGCGGGAGACCTCGGCGCGGCGCTTGATCAGGCGCAGGATCTCGGCGTCCAGGTGGTCGATCTCCCCGCGGAAGTCGTCGATGGTCGCCGCGGTCTGCTCGGCCTGCGGCTGGTCACCGTCCACTGTGGCGTTCATCGGGCGTTGTCCTCCAGCTCCGGCCCCAAGTCCCGGCCCGGGAACGCGAAACGCCCCGGGTCCGTAGGGACTCCGGGGCGTTCGTAGTGGTTTTCGAGCTCACGCAACTACGGGCGCCGGAGTCCCGGGCCCGTAGAAAAACTCGTAAGTCTGCGCTCGCACGGCTCCAGTGTGCCACAACTCGCCTGCGCACAGCGATGAGGTGGACCACTCATCCCACAGGGTGAACAAATCGGTGTATCGATCACTTGTTCGAGTTATTTCGGTGGAATCCGCGCTGGGTTGCCCGGATCTTGGGGTCCATGGAGATCGACGCACCGCTTTCCGCGCCACCGCCCACGACGAGTTCGGAGGACCCCGTGAAGATCAGAACGCATTCCGCCCGGCGCAGCCCTCGACCGGTTCCGGCGCCGCCCGCTGCGCGGCGTTCCGGCGAACGCCGCGGAACACCAGAACGCCCGTGGCGACGGCGGCCACCGTGGTCAGCGCGATCATCGTCCAGCCGTAGCCGACCGCGCGGGCTGCTTCGCCGAACAGCACCGCGACGGTCGTCTGCACGCCTGCCCAGAGCATCGCCGCGATCGCCACCAGTCCGAGGAACCGGCGGTACGGCATCCGCAGGGTGCCCACCACCGCAGGCACGACCGCGTGCACCACCGCGACGAAGCGCATCGTGATCAACGCCCGCCCGCCGGACTCCTGGACGACCTGCTCGGCGGTCCGCCACCGGCGGTCGCCGATCTTGCGCCCCAGCCAGGTGCCGCGGAGGCCGGGGCCGAGCAGGCGGCCCAGCCAGTAGCCGCCGCTCGACCCGAGAAGGTTGCCCAGCACCGCGGCGGCGAACAGGGCGGGCGCCCAGCTGGTGCCGAGGACGGCGACGGTCAGCAGCAGGGTGGCCTCGCCGGGAACGAGCACACCGATGAAGAGGGAGGTTTCCAGCACGAGCAGAACGAGCGCGGCCAGCACGCAGAACCACGGGTTGAGCGTCGCGGCCCATGCGATGAACGCCCGGATCGCGATGTCGATCTGGTTGATCAGGTCCATGCACGGCTCATTCCGCAGTGGGTCGGGTGGGATCGGAACCACCGTCCCGTCCGGTGCCGCGCTGCGGATCGGGGGAGTCCCTGAGCCGCTCCCGGAGTTGTCCTCCGTCGACGTCGACGTCGGTGGTCGGGCTCACGGGTCCGGCTCGCGTCCGGCCGGTTGCCGGGACAGGCGCACGCGGCAGCATGCTCTGCGGTGGGTCGAGTGCTCATTGTTGATCTTTATGTCCGTTGTGCGCAAGTCGGGGTCGGTGGGGCGGGCTTCACCGGGGGTCGGTGGCGGTCGGCTGGGGCCGGGCCGGTGGGCCGGGCCCGCCGCAGGCCGCGGCGTCGCGGGAGCGCGCTCCGCGGAGTCGCGCCGGGCGGGACCCGGGCCGTGGGAGGGCGCGGTGCCACGGGATTCGGGCTTTGTCCGGGGCGGCCGGTAACGTGGATGAGCGATGAGCACCCCACTCGACCTCCAGTGGAACAACGATCCGTTGTCACCCGCCGAACCCGGCCACGCCGGGCGGCGCGGCACGGACCCGGAAGCCCTGCTTGCCGGCCTGAACCCGCAGCAGCGCGACGCGGTGGTGCACACCGGATCGCCGCTGCTGATCGTGGCCGGTGCCGGGTCGGGCAAGACCAGGGTGCTGACCAACCGGATCGCCTACCTGCTCGCGGGCGGGGCGCACCCGGGCCAGATCATGGCGATCACCTTCACCAACAAGGCCGCGGCCGAGATGAAGGAGCGCGTCGCCGACCTGGTCGGTCGCCGGGCCAACGTGATGTGGGTGTCGACGTTCCACTCGATGTGCGTGCGGGTGCTGCGCCGCGAGGCCAAGGTCCTGGGGCTGTCGTCGAACTTCTCGATCTACGACGCCGACGACTCCCGGCGGCTGATCACCATGATCGCGCGGGAGCAGGACCTCGACTCCAAGCGCTACCCGGCCCGCACGCTCGCGGTGCACATCTCGAACCTGAAGAACGAGCTGCTGTCCCCGGAGACCGCCGCCGAGCAGGCGGGCAACGACGTGGAGCGCAAGGTCGCCCAGGTCTACGCCGCCTACCAGCGCCGGCTCGTGGAGTCCAACTCCATGGACTTCGACGACCTGATCATGCGGACGGTGGAGCTGCTGCAGAACCACCCGGACGTCGCGGAGCACTACCGGCGGCGGTTCCGGCACGTGATGGTGGACGAGTACCAGGACACCAACCACGCGCAGTACG
Organism: Saccharopolyspora indica; assembly: GCF_027853965.1. Lineage (GTDB taxonomy): Bacteria > Actinomycetota > Actinomycetes > Mycobacteriales > Pseudonocardiaceae > Saccharopolyspora > Saccharopolyspora indica. The sequence goes on from NZ_JAQGLB010000012.1 coordinate 200,527, forward strand.
TGCTGGTCCGCGAACTGGTGGGCACCGAGGCGACCGAGGACGGCGTCGAACCGGCCGAGCTGTGCGTGGTGGGTGACGCCGACCAGTCGATCTACGCCTTCCGCGGGGCGACGATCCGCAACATCGAGGAGTTCGAGCGGGACTACCCGGCGGCCCGGACGATCCTGCTGGAGCAGAACTACCGCTCCACGCAGACCATCCTGTCCGCGGCCAACGCGGTGATCCGGCGCAACCCGAACCGCCGCGACAAGCGGTTGTGGAGCAACGCGGGCGACGGCGAGCAGATCGTCGGCTACGTCGGGGACAACGAGCACGACGAAGCGGCCTTCGTGGCCGGCGAGATCGACCGGCTGGTCGACTCGGGCGACGCGACGTTCAACGACATCGCGGTGTTCTACCGGACCAACAACCAGTCACGAGTGTTCGAGGAGGTGTTCATCCGGCTCGGCCTGCCCTACCGCGTCGTCGGCGGGGTGCGCTTCTACGAGCGCCGCGAGGTCCGGGACGCACTGGCCTACCTGCGGGTGCTGGACAACCCGGACGACACGGTGAGCCTGCGCCGCATCCTCAACGTGCCCAAGCGCGGCATCGGGGACCGGGCGGAGGCCGTGGTCGCGGTGCACGCGGAGCAGGAGCGGATCTCGTTCGCCCAGGCACTGCGCGCAGCTGCGGACGGCCGGGTCGCGCTGCTGAACACCCGGGCGCGCAACGCGATCTCGGGTTTCGTGGCGCTGCTCGACGAGCTGCAGCAGGTGGCGGCGGAGTCCGATGTCGCGGAGATCCTGGAGCAGGTGCTGGAGCGCACCGGCTACCGCGCCGAACTGGAGGCCAGCGACGACCCGCAGGACGCCACGCGGGTGGAGAACCTGACCGAGCTCGTCACGGTGGCGCGCGAGTTCATCGAAGCGCGCGCCGGGGTGCCCGCGACCGGGGCGGAGGGCGAAGCCGATCCGTCGGCGGAGGCCGTGGTCACCGCTGCGGTCCCGGCCGCCGAGGACGACGAGGAGGCTGCGCTGGGACTGCCCGCGGACGACTCGCTGTCGGCGTTCCTGGAACGGGTCTCGCTGGTGGCCGACGCGGATTCGCTGCCGGAGTCGGGCGACGGGGTGGTCACCCTGATGACCCTGCACACCGCGAAGGGGCTGGAGTTCCCGGTGGTGTTCTGCACCGGCTGGGAGGACGGGGTCTTCCCGCACATGCGGGCGCTGGGCGAACCGGCCGAGCTGGCCGAGGAGCGGCGCCTGGCCTACGTGGGCATCACCCGCGCCCGGCAGCGGCTGTACCTGTCCCGCGCGCTGATGCGGTCGGCGTGGGGGCAGCCGATGACGAATCCGGCGTCCCGGTTCCTCACCGAGATCCCGGAGGAGCTGCTGCACTGGCGCCGGATCGAACCGGAGCGCGCCGCCCCGCAGGTGCGCAGCACCTGGGGCAGCCGCGGCGGTGGGTTCGACCGCACCGGCTCCGACTCGGCGCAGGCCGGGCTCTCCGCCCGGGGCATGCGCAGCACCGGCATGAAGGGCTGGAAGGACACCGTCTCCATCAAGCTGGCGGCCGGTGACCGGGTCACCCACGACAAGTACGGCCTGGGCACGGTGCTGTCCACCGAGGGCGAGGGGCCGCGGGCGACCGCGACCATCGACTTCGGCACCGCCGGAACGGTGCGCCTCATGCTGATCGGCAGCGTCCCGCTGACCAAGATCTGACTCCTCCGGTGGTCGCGGTCCGGCTTGGTTCAGCCGAGGTCTGCTGCCGCTCCGCGGATCAGGTCCAGCAGCCAGCGGTGGGCGGCGTCGACGTCGTTGCGCGGGTGCCAGGCCATGCCGATGCTCAGCGGCGGCAGGTCGAGCGGCACCTCGAAGGTGCGCAGGCCCGCGTGCCGAGCGGCGGATTCCGTTGCCAAGCAGACGAGATCGGTGTCGCGCGCGAGCAGCAGTGCGGTGGTGTGGCTCGGAAGCACGACCGCGACCCGGCGCTCCAACCCGAGTTCGGCGAGCCGGTCGTCGACGGGCCCTCGGGCCCGGCCCCGCCGTGACACGCTGATGTGCGTCGCTGCGGCGAACTTCTGCGGGCTGACCTGGCCCCGGGCCAGCGGGTGCTCCGGCCGGACGGCGCCGACCAGGCGCGTGGTCGTCAGCGGCGCGGTGCGGGCCTCGGGATCCAGGTGGTCGAGCACGCCGACCTCGACGTCCACCGATCCGTCGCGCAGCGCCGGGGTGCCTTCGGCGGCCTCCGGAACGAACCTCAGCACCATTCCGGGAGCCGTGCCGGCGGTCCGTCCCAGCAGCGCGTGAGTCAGCGCGCTGGAGAGCAGGTCGCTGCTCTGGAGGGTGAAGGTGCGGGTCAGGGTCGCCGGGTCGAACTGGTCGCCGGGCGTGAGCAGCGCTCGGGACCGCTCGACGACCGCGTGCACCTCGTCGCGGAGTTCCACGGCGCGCGGCGTCAACACCATGCGCTGTCCAGCGCGCACCAGGAGCGGATCGCGCAGGATTCGGCGGATCCTGCCTAGGGTGCGGCTCATCGCCGCGGGCGAGGTCCGCAGTCGCTCCGCCGCGCGCGTCACGCTCTGCTCGCGGAGCAGGGCGTCCAGCGCCACCAGCAGGTTCAGATCCATCGTGGACATTCCGCGAACTCCGTTGCGCGACACAGCTCACACCCGGCGTGGGTGCCTGGGCCACCGGCATTATTGCGCGCTGGGCAAGGATTCCGTGCCGATTCCGCCATGGCGGCGGTGGCGTTCGGCGTCGAAGGTGGGACACGAGCTCGCGAACGCGGGCACCGCGGCAGCAGGCCGGAGGACCGGTTCCCGCCTGGCTGCCGGCTTCAGTCGCGGCACGCGCTCGGCACGTGTCGCCCACCCGCGCAGCGTGCGCCGGTGCTCGCCCGATGAGCACGCCACCCGCGCCGAACGAGATTGGAAAGAGCCGCATGAGCTCAGGAGACGTGCTGGCAGTGGTCGCGCAGAGCGGCCCGGCGGTCGGCTTCTTCGACGCCACGACCCACCGGCACCTCGACACGGTCGAGCTGCCCGCAGAACCGCACGAGCTGTGCTTCGACCCGGAGCACCGGGTGCTGTACTGCACGATCACCTACCGATCGGGCTACTACCACGAGAACGGCGGCCGGGCCGCCGAGCTCGTCGTCGTGGATCCGGACGAGCGCGCGATCGTCGACGTCATCGACCTGTCGCCGGAGCACGGCCCGCACGGCCTGGCGCTGGACGGTGCCCACCGGCGGCTCTACGTCAGCGTCGAGGAAGGCGCGGCCGGGCCCGGCGGCGTGGTCGTGCTCGACACGCGCACCCGCACGCAGATCGGGCGCATCGACACCGAGGCGCCCGGTCCGCACTGGTTCGCCATCACCCCGGACGGCCGTCGCGGATACGCGAGCAACAAGGAAGCTCCGTTCGTCTCCGCCGTGGACCTGGAGACCGGACGGCTGCTGCAGCGCGTGCCGGTGCCGGGAAGCGAGGGCATCGCGGTCTCCCCGGACGGGACCCGGGTCTGCGTCGCGACCCCGTACGCCGCGTTCGGCGGGCACCGCAGCGCGCCGAACGGCGTCCTGGTGATCGATGCGGTGACCGGTGAGCTGCTGCGCACCCTCCCGACCGAGGGGCAGGTGATGCCGGTGCACATCACCGGCACCGGCCTGCTGCTCGCCGGTGAGCTGCGGATGTCCGGTGGCGGATCGGGCCTGGGCAGGCAGCGGCCGGGCCGGTTGCTGATCTTCGAGCTGGGCAGCTGCGAACTGCTGGGCGCGGTCGAGGTGGGCGAATTCCCGCTCACCATCACGTCCTCACCCGACGGCGCCCGCGCCTACGTCTCCGCGGTGGTGTCGTCCACGGTGTCCGTGGTCGATCTGGAGAACCACGAGGTCCTGGCCGCGCTGCCCGTCGAGCGCCGCGGCGAGCCGGGTGCGCACGGCCTGGCCTACGTGCCGGGGCGCGGGTGCTTGGGCTCGTAGAGCCCGATCTCCGCGCCGCTGGGCAGCCGGAACGCGGTGAGCAGTCCCCAGCCCTCGTTGCTGACCGTGCGGGTGATCTCGACGCCCTGGTCCTGCAGCTCACCGATGGTCGCCGAGAGGTCGTCGCACATCAGGTAGAGCTCGCAGGTGGGGGCCGCGTCGGTGGGGTGGGTGGCCAGTTCGGCGGGTGGCAGCCCGAAGATCAGCCACCCGCCACCGGCGTCCACGGACTCGAACCCGAGCACGTCCCGGAGGAACGCCCGGTCCCGCTCGGCGTCCCGGCTGAACAACAACAAGTGCGCACCGTTGATCATCACCCCGACCTCCTCGGCCAAACCGTGCCACGGACGGTGCAAGACCGCTGGCCGGGCCGATGGGCTCGCGGCGTCGAGTCGCGGCCTCGGTGCGAAGAGATCGCCTCAGGGACTCGAACGCGCTCGATCCGCAGGGAGCGCGCTCCACAGCGCGATCAAGGCGTCGGCTCGCTCGGATGCTGCGCGGTCGTCGCCGGGCGCCAGCACCACGCGGTGGAGCTGAGCGTCTATCCCGTGCACCAGCAGCACAGCGGTCAACTCGGGGTCGGGAGCATCGCCGGAGCTGTCGTGCGATGCCCGGTGCCAGTCGGCTGAAAAGCCGTTGGACTTGCGCGACTCCTTCGACTGTTCGCGGCGTGTGCTCGTAGAGCAGGTTGTGCATGCCGGAGTGCTTCTCGTGCGCGTTGAGCGCGCCGGTCACCAGAGCGCGCACCGCATCGCTCCACTGTGGAGGAATCTGCGCAACGTCGTGCAGCACCTCCAGCAGATCGGCTTCGACCTGCTGGAGGTGCTGTTCGCCGAGCGCGTGCAGGATGGCGCGCTTGTTCGGGAAGTACTGGTACACCGAGCCGATGGAGACGCCAGCGCGCTCCGCGATGCGGTTGGTGGTCGCTTCGAGTCCTTCGCGCTCGAAAACCTGAGCAGCAGCTTCCAGGTGGCAGTCCCGGACCTGCCGGGATGCGGACGCACCCGGGTGCCGAGGCGGCATCGCATCCGCTACCCGGACTGGCAGGGCGTGGCCGCCGATTTCCTGCGCTCCGAGGCGACTTCGAGCGCCCCGCTGCTGATGGGTGCGAGCGCGGGCGGCATGCTCGCGTACGACGTCGCGACCAGGACGGGTTCGGCCGAGGTGGTGCTGGCCCACCCCGCCGCTGACACCTGGGCCCCGGTGGAGCTGAGCCGATCGTTCTTCGACCGCCTCGCCGGCCCGAAGGAGCTGGTCGTGCTGCCGGAGGCCGGGCACGACCCGGTCGAAGCGCCGGGCGTCGAACGGCTCCTGGCCGCGGCGGTGTCCTGCTGAACCGCGGCGCAGGAGCAAACGGGTCCCGAAGCTCCTGCGCCGAGCCCGGCACCGCCGGTTCAGAAGCGGTAGCGCAGCATCCGGCCCATGCGGCGAACGGCGGTGATCTGCCCGGAAGCGCGGATGGCAGTCCGCATCGGCATGGGGTAGCGATCGATCTCCGGCGCATCGGTGAACGCCCACTCGTTCACCAGCCGCAGGCCGGGAACGCTGGCCTCCAGGTCTCTCGGGTCGTCGATTCCCCAGTGCAGGCGGGCCCCGGCGTGCACCACGGCGGGGTTGAACCGGTTGGACAGCCGAACGCCGAAGGTGCTGAAGGCGTCGAAGATCAGCTCACCGCTCGGGAAGTGCCGGGTGATCCGGCGCAGCAGGTCCAGGCCGTCCTGCTCGGTCAGGTACATCACGAGGCCTTCGGCGACCACCAGCACCGGCTGGTCGCCGCGGATCCCGTCGAGCAGCTCGGGCGAGGTGACCGAGGAACCGATGGTGCGGCGGTGCGGCGACGCGGGGAAGAACCGATCGCGGAGCGCGATCACGTCGGGCTGGTCGACGTCGTACCACTCGACGTCCTCCGGCGGCGCGATCCGCTCGAACCGGCTGTCCAGACCGCAGCCGAGGTGCAGCACGGTCGTGCCGGGCCGCAGGGCTTCCTCGGTCCACTCGTCGATGATGCGCGCGCGCATCGCCACCGAGGCGGTGTTGCGGGAGCTCATCTTGAACTTCGAGAAGTCGAAGTCGATGCGCTGCACCGCGTCGTCGGCCCAGCGGTCGCCGAGCATCGGCCGTTCGGACCGGTTGTCCAGCGCCCGCAGGTAGACCGTGGCGAGCATGGTCGCCTCGGCTCCGGTGAGCTCGACCTGCTCGCGGGGCTGGTGCTCGAAGCTGAAGCGCAGCAGCCGCATGGAGTCGCGCAGGGACGGGACGGCGGTCATCGCCTTCGCGATGATCCGCTCCGCGGCGGGCATCCTCGCCGCGTCCGACAGGCCCACCACCGGTCGCTCGCACCGCAGCCGGAGACCGGGCACCCGGAGTTCGAGCGCGTGCACGTCGCCGATGGCCCAGTGGAACTCGGCGCCGGTGCTCTGCAGGAAGCGCGAAGCGCTGGAGGCCTTGACGGTCCACGGCAGCACGGCGTCGAACATCATCTCGCCGGCCTCGAAGCGTTCGACGAGCCGCCGCAGCATGGCGACCCCGTCCGCCTCGGTCAGGTACATGGTGAGCCCCTCGGCGATGACCAGCGTCGGCCGGCCGGTGGGGATCTCGTCGAGCCACTCCGGGTCGGTCGCCGAGCTCGCGATGGTGCGGTAGTTCGCCGGGGTCTCCGGGTACAGCCGGTTCCGCAGCTCGATCACGTCGGGCATGTCGACGTCGTACCAGAGCACGCCGTCGGGCAGCGCGAGCCGGAAGGCCCGGCTGTCCAGGCCGCAGGCCAGGTGCAGCACCACGGCGTCGGGGTGTTCGGCGAGGAAGTCGGTGGCCCAGGCGTCGAGCTCCTTGGCGCGCAGGATGATCGCCATCTGGTTGCCGGAGCCGAGTTTGAGGCTGGAGAAGTCGAAGTCGATGCGGTCCAGCAGCCGATCTGCGGCCTCGTCGCCGAGCACCGGGTCGGGTCTGCGGTTGTCGAGCGCCCGCGCGTAGAGCGGACCGAGGAGAGTTCGTTGCGCACCGGTCAACCGGATCTGTTCGGACACGAACTCGAAGCTACACTTGTTTCACAAATTTGTGAAATCAAAGTACCGTATAAATTGTCCTCGTGACCGAGGAAGCAGGTGAGGATCGGAGCGCGGCACCCCTGTATCAACTCCAGCCCTGCTCAACCGCACCTCAGGGGACCGTGATGCAACCCAGCCACAAGAAACCCCAACACGCAAGATCACGTCCGAACGCAACCACCACTGAAAATCGCGGAGAGGCGGGACAGAGCATGACACTCCTGTGTCAACCCCAGCCCTGCTCAACCGCACCTCAGGGGACCGTGATGCAACCCAGCCACAAGAAACCCCGACACGTGAGATCACTCCTGAACGCAACCACCGCTGAAAATCGCGGAGAGGCGGGACGGGGAGAGGCAGGGCATGTCCGAGCAGCGTGATCCGGACGCCGTCCGGCAGTTCGTCGAGCGGTTCGCGCTGGACCTCGCCGGCGCCGGAGTGCCGCGCATGGCAGCGCGGGTGTTCGCGAGCCTGCTGGTCGCCGACGAAGGGCGGCGCACGGCGGCGGAGCTGGCGGAGGTCCTGGAGGTGAGCCCGGCCGCGGTCTCCGGCGCGGTCCGGTACCTGACGCAGGTGAACCTGGTCGCGCGAGAACCCGTCCCGGGACAGCGGCGCGATGAGTACCGCGTGCTCGACGACCTCTGGTACGCCAGCATCACGAACCGGGAGGCGCGGCTGGCCGATTGGGACCGGACGCTGGCCGAAGGTCAGGCGGCGCTGGGGGAGAGCTCGGCGGCAGCGCAACGGCTGGCCGAGACGCGCGAGTTCTTCGAGTTCCTCCGCGAGGAGGTCCCGGCGCTCATGCAGAAGTGGCACCGGCAGCGCCGGTCGTCATGACCGGCCGCCGGTGCCACCTGGTCACGCCGGGGAGATGCCGCGGGCCTGCATCCAGGGCAGCGGGTTGATCTTCTTGCCGCTGGAGTTCCACACCTCGAAGTGCAGGTGCGGTCCGGTGGAGAAGCCGCGGTTGCCCATGGTGGCGATCTGGTCGCCCGCCTTGACCTTCTGGCCCTCGTCGATCGTGATGGTGTTGACGTGGCCGTAGACGGTGATCGTCCCGTCCTCGTGCTGCACCCGGACCCAGAGGCCGAAGCCGCTCGCCGGGCCCGCTTCGATCACGGTTCCGTCCGCGACGGAATAGATCGGGGTGCCCTTGGAGTTGGCGATGTCGATGCCGTAGTGCGTGGTGCCCCAGCGCCCGCCGAAACCGGAGGTGAAGATGCCGCTGGTGGGGAGGACGAACTTGGGTGCCCGGGCCGCTTCCTCGGCGGCGCGGCGGGCCGCCTCGCGCTCCTGGGTGAACCGTTCGCTCTTGTTGAGCTTCTCGACCTCGGCGCTGACGTCGGTGGCCTGGGCGATCGGGATCATCGCCGGCGCGGGGGCGCTGCCGCCGACTCCGTCGTAGGTGGCCTGCTCGGCCATCGCCGTGTTGAAGGAGGCCGAGGCGTCCGCGGGGTTGAAGTCGTCGCGCTGGTCCGGGGCTGCGTGCCCCTCACCTGCGGCGAGCGATTGCCCGGCGGCTGCGAAAGCACCGGCGGCAACCGCGGCCACGACCACGCGGCCGCGCCAGACGGATGCAGTTGAGGGACCCCGGTTCTTGCCCGGACTACTGGAGGGGTCGTCGGGGGACGCCTCCGGGTGATCCGGACGTTCTTCGCCGCCGGGGGAGCGGTGCTGAGCCAATGCCTGCCCTTCCGTCTCGGGGAGTCGGATCACGCATCCCGGGTCGGGGTTCCGGGTGCCGGTCGGGGAACCGGTCGGAGGTTGTCCTTCGTGATCAGACCGTGACAACGGACCGGGGGACAGTAACCAAGCTGATCCCCTAGGGGCAAATCCCCGTACGTGACGTGTTGGGCACGGTGCGTGTTCGAATGCGCGCCTTCGGGCGCGGGTGTCAGACCCGTGCGGATACTGGGAGTGGTCGTCGCGCAGTGGAGCTGCCTGCGGGTTCGTGATCGGCGGCTGGCGGCCCGATCGGTCCACGGCTCGACCTCGGGTGCCTCGATTCAGTGACCCCGCCGTGGTCATGAGTGACATAAGTCACAGCTCAAGAGCGGCTTGATGAGGATCGTCAATGCTCCGTTCGGGCGGTCGACCTCGGGGATGCCCCTGACAGGCCCTGGTCGGTGCGCTCGTGCCGCCCCGGGGTTGCTAGCGTCTGCGCGGTGACTGCGCGGCCCGACCTCCCGTCCGGCGGTTCTTCGGCTCCGGCCACGAATCCGCAGCCAGTGCCCACGCTTCTGCGCGCCGCGATGGTGGTGTCCGTGGTCGGCGCGGTGCTCACCGGCCTCGGGCCGCTGATCGGCCTAGTCGCTCCCAGCGCATCAGCCGCCTTCTTGTCCTGGCCGCTGCTGCTGGTCCTCGCGCTGCTCCCGGCCGGGCTCGCCGCCGTCTTCATCCGTCGCGGGCGGCTGGTCACCGCTGCGGCGGTGCTGATCGGGCCCGCGGCGCTCGCACCTGGACGGCTCGCGCTCGACGCGCAAGTCCTCGCCGATCCCGCGCTGGCCGCGCGCCCGGAACTGCTCAAGCTGGCGAGCCTCGACGTCTTCTCCCCGTCGATCGGCGCGTGGCTGCTGCTCACCGGCCACGTGGCGGCGATCGCCGCGGGTTTCCTGGCAGTGCGCAGCGTCGGGCCCGGCGGCGAGGAATCCGACGGGCAGCACCAGCGCCTGCTCACGCTCGTCTTCTGCGTCAGCGTCCCCGCCGTGGTCGGCGTGATGATGGCCCCGTTCTCCTCCGAAGATCCGTACCTGCTGCCCAAGCACGCCCTCGACGCTCCGGTGGCGGTGCTGATCGGCAGCGTGCTGATCGCCGTCGGGGTGCCCGCTGCCGCCGGCTACCTGGCCGGATCCGTCGACCAGGACTTCACGCGCGGCGGGCTGCTCGGCCTGGCCGCCGCCCTGACCGGTGTCGTCGTCCCGCCGCTGATCGCCGCGGCCGTGCTCGCCGAGGTCAGCTTCTCCTGGGGCCCGATGCTGGGGCTGATCGCGGCGTTCGCGCTGGTGGCGCTGGCGATGCCGGGCGGGCGAACCCGCTCCGGCGAGGTGGGCGAAGACCTGCACCTGCCCGCGCTGAACAGGTTGATCACCACCTCGGCGGTGCTGGCCCTGGTCGCCGGGGCGCTGACCGTGCTGGCCGCGCTCGCGCCGCAGGTGGAGATGCCGTTCGGCCTGCGCGACCCCTCCCCGTACCCGGCGCGGATGCTGTGGCCTGCCGGGATCGTGCTGCTCCTGGTCGGTGCGGGCCTGCTGGCGCCGCGTCTCGCGCTCCGGGTGCGCCCGCTGCTGCCGGTGGTCTGGGTCCTGGTGCCGCTCGCGGCGACGAGCGTGCTGGACGCGGTGTTCACCGCCGTGCAAGCCGCGGGTGCGGACGCCGAGATCGGTGCGTGGTCGGCGGGAGTGGCGGTGCTGTTCGCCGTCGCGGCCGCGATCGTCGCCGCGGTGGCCGGAGCGGTGGAGCGCGACGAGGTGGACCTCACCGAGATCGCGATGCGCCGCCCGGTGCTGATCCCGGCACTGGTCTCGCTGGTCCTGGGCGCCGCCGCTTTCAGCCTGCCGGTGGTGACCGCGCCCGACTACGCGGCGCCCGGCGTGTTCGCCGAGTTCGGCACCACGTCGTGGGGCCTGCTGATCGCGCTCGCCGCGGTGGTGGCCGCGGCGGTCCTGGCGCCGATGTGCCGCCCGCCGCGAGCTGCCGCGCTGCTCTGCGGGGCGGCCGTGGTCGTCGCCGTTCGAGTGCTGGAGTACCCGCTGACCGCGGAACGCCTGCCGGGCTCGGAGCCCGGCACCGGGCTGTGGTTCGGCATCGCCGGGGTGCTGGCGCTGCTCGTGTCCGCCGTGGCGGCCATCCGGACCAAGGCGTCCTGAGCGAACGGCCGCACCGGAGGGCGTCCGCGGACGGCCGGATCACCCGAATCGACGCCTTGTCCGGCCCGCCACGCCTGGCCCAGAATCGGACCGACACCGTCACGGTGCGCTGTTCCGTTCGTCACCACGAACGTCCACGTTCGACCTGCCGAGCAGGCGAATCACCGCGCCGGACGGCTCGACCAGGCGTGATGGCCCACCTCAGGTGAGGCAGTTCACCGGACGCGCCGCCCCATGCTTCGTCGCAGGTCGATATCGTCACCGAGTCCGACACCGACGTCGCAGGAGAGTCGAGTGGACCTGTACGAGTACCAGGCGAAGGAACTCTTCGCCTCCCACGGCGTGCCGACGCTGCCCGGCACCGTGGTGACAGAACCCCAAGGGGCCAAGGCAGCCGCTGCAGAACTGGGCGGGCCCGTCGTAATCAAGGCTCAGGTGAAGACCGGGGGTCGCGGTAAGGCCGGTGGCGTGAAGCTGGCCGAGACCCCGGAGGAGGCCGAGACCAAGGCCGAGGCGATCCTCGGACTGGACATCAAGGGCCACGTCACCCGCAAGGTGCTGGTCACCACCGCCTCCGACATCGCCGACGAGTACTACTTCTCGTTCCTCCTCGACCGCGCCAACCGCAACTTCCTCGCGATGGCCTCCGTCGAGGGCGGCATGGAGATCGAAGAGGTCGCCGTCTCCAAGCCGGAGGCGCTGGCCAAGGTCGCGATCGACCCGATCCAGGGCGTGGACAAGGCGAAGGCGGAGGAGATCGTCGCCGCCGCCAAGTTCCCGGCCGAGGTCGCCGACCAGGTCGCTGACGTCATCGTTCAGCTCTGGGACACCTTCGTCGCCGAGGACGCCACCCTCGTCGAGGTCAACCCGCTGGTCAAGGACCCGCAGGGCAAGATCATCGCGCTGGACGGCAAGGTCACGCTGGACGAGAACGCCGCGTTCCGCCAGCCCGCGCAGTCCGAGCTGGTCGACAAGGACGCCGAGAACCCGCTCGAGGCCAAGGCCAAGGAGAAGGGTCTCAACTACGTCAAGCTTGACGGCGAGGTCGGCATCATCGGCAACGGTGCCGGGCTGGTCATGTCCACGCTGGACGTCGTCGCCTACGCCGGGGAGAAGCACAACGGCGTCAAGCCGGCGAACTTCCTGGACATCGGCGGCGGTGCCTCCGCCGAGGTGATGGCGGCCGGTCTGGACGTCATCCTCGGCGACCCCGAGGTGAAGTCGGTGTTCGTCAACGTCTTCGGCGGCATCACCGCCTGCGACGCGGTCGCCAACGGCATCGTGCAGGCGCTGAAGATCCTGGGCGACGAGGCCACCAAGCCGCTGGTCGTCCGCCTCGACGGCAACAACGTCGAAGAGGGGCGCCGCATCCTCGCCGAGGCCAACCACCCGGTGGTCACCGTGGTGGACACCATGGACGGCGCGGCCGACAAGGCCGCCGAGCTGGCTGCGGGGGCATGAGGCGTGGCTATCTTCCTCAACGAGAACAGCAAGGTCATCGTTCAGGGCATCACCGGCTCTGAAGGCACCAAGCACACCGCTCGGATGCTGCGCTCCGGCACCAACATCGTCGGCGGCGTCAACGCCCGCAAGGCCGGGCAGACCGTCGAGATCGAGGGCAAGCAGCTCACCGTCTTCGGCTCCGTCAAGGAGGCCATGAAGGAGACCGGCGCTGACGTGTCGGTCGTCTTCGTGCCGCCGAAGTTCGCCAAGGACGCGGTGCTGGAGGCCATCGACGCCGAGATCGGCCTGGCCGTGGTCATCACCGAGGGCATCCCGGTGCACGACTCCGCCTACTTCTGGGCGCACGCCAACGCCACCGGCAACAAGACCCGGATCATCGGGCCGAACTGCCCCGGCATCATCTCGCCCGGCAAGTCCAACGCGGGCATCATCCCGGCCGACATCACCGGCCCGGGCAAGATCGGTCTGGTGTCCAAGTCGGGCACCCTGACCTACCAGATGATGCACGAGCTGCGGGACATCGGTTTCTCCAGCTGCGTCGGCATCGGTGGTGACCCGATCATCGGCACCACCCACATCGACGCGCTCCAGGCGTTCCAGGACGACCCGGAGACCGAGGCCATCGTCATGATCGGTGAGATCGGTGGCGACGCCGAGGAGCGGGCGGCCGACTACATCAAGGCCAACATCACCAAGCCGGTGGTGGGCTACGTGGCCGGTTTCACCGCCCCGGAGGGCAAGACCATGGGCCACGCGGGCGCCATCGTCTCCGGTTCGTCGGGCACCGCCGCGGCGAAGAAGGAGGCCCTGGAGGCCGCAGGCGTCAAGGTCGGCAAGACGCCGAGCGAGACCGCCAAGCTGATGCGCGAGATCATCAAGGGCTGAGCCCGATCTCGAACGGTCATCTCGGGGCCGGACACCTGCGGGTGTCCGGCCCCGACGACTGTCCCGACCCGGGCGGGTGGCGGCTCTTGCCGGTACACCGGGCTCGGTTGATCGGATACCGTCGGTTCGACGGCCCTCGTCCCCGAATGTCCATTGAGGAGTGTCTCCAGGCATGTCCGCCCCATATCCCCCGTCGCGGAAGTCCAGCTCGGCCGGTCCCGCGCTCGGTTTGAAGGAGATCCTGGCACTGGTGGCGGCCGGGGCCGGTCTGGTCGGTTACCTGATCGGCTTCTTCAGCGAGATCGCCGGTGTGCTCCTCGGCAGCCTCGCCGGCTTCTCCTTCATCACCGCCGCGGCGCTGGCGGGACTGCGGTTCGTCCCGAAGACGCCGAACGCGATGTTCGCCGCCGCGCCGCTGTCCGCTTACGCGACCCTCGCGCTGCTCCAGGACCTCGTCGGCGGCAGCTCCGGCGGCATCGTCGTGGTGCTCCTGCTGCTGGCCATCGCGCAGCTCGGCGGCGTGCTCGGCATCCTGCTGATCGACGGTGGCCTCATCAACGCCCCGGAGAGCCTCGGTTCCGGCAAGTCCTCATCCGGTCCCGGCGGGCAGCCCGGCCCGTTCCAGCCCGGCCCGCAGGGCGGCCCCGGCAAGCCCGGTGGTCCCGGCGGGTGGAGCCCCGCCGCGCCGCCCGCGCAGCCCGGGCAGTTCGCGCCGGCCAGCGGTGGCTGGAGCCCGGCCACCGGTGGCCAGCCGCAGCAGCCGGGCGGGTGGAACCCGTCCTCGGGTGGTTCCCCGGCCCCGAACCAGTCCGGTCCCGTCGGCCAGCCCGGCCCGGGTGGGCCCGGCAGTCCCGCTGGTCAGGGCGGCTTCGCCGGGCAGGGAGGTCCTGCGGGGCAAGCGCCTGCCGGGCAGGGCGGCTCCGCGAACCAGGGGCCGACCGGGCAGGACGGCTCGTCCGGTCAAGGGGGCCAGTCCGGGCAGGGTGGCCCGCAGGGCACCCAGCAGATGCCGCACCCCGGGCTCAACCCGCCGGGATTCTGATCGCTGAAGCTCCGTTGACGCACGGGCGGCCCGAGGCCGCCCGTGCGTTCTTTTTGGCCGGGGAGCCGGTGCAGCGGGCCCCAGAACGTCCTAAGTAGACGTTCGAGGTCGCCCGATGGGTGGATTCAGCGGCGTGGTGTGACCCGTTCGGCGGAATTGTGGTGCGACATTCGGCGGCATGTCCGTGCTGGAGTCGATCCCCCACGCCATCGCCGACGGCCACCGCGAGCGCAGGCTCGGCCTCCGCTGGTGGCTGCTCGTCGGCGCGACCTGCGCAGTCCTGATCTGCGGCTACCTGGTGTCGGCCGGGCTGATCGCGCTGATCACGGCCACGGCCACCAGCGCCGCGTTCAACCCGGTCGCGGTGTTGCTGGCCGCTCTCCCCGGCTGGCTCGCCCTGCACCAGTCGGCGCTGACGATCGCGGGCGCGCCGCTGAGCGTGCTCCCGCTGCTCCCGACCGCGATCGTGGTGGTGCTGATCGCGGCAGCCTCGGCCTGGGTCGCCAGGCGCTCCAGGCTGCGGCGGCCCGACCAGGCCTGGCCGCTCATCGCGACCATGGGGCTGGTGCACGCCTTCGTCGGCGCGAGCATCGCCCTCGTGCTGACGGGCCCGTTCAGCGCTGTCCCGGTCGACGCCTTCCTGAGCTGCGGCCTGACCGCCACCGCCGCCTCGGCGGCAGGTGTGGCGAACCGCTGCGGGCTGATCTACCTGGTCTGGGAACGGGTCGAGGCCGGAGTGTGGTCGGGTCTGCGCATCGGCCTCCTCGCGCTCGCCGCCGCGTTCACCGCTGGTGGCGTGGTGCTGCTGATCGGGATCTGCGCGTCCGCGCCGGACATGGTCGCCTCGATGTCGCGGTCCGGTGGTGCCGGTGACGCGTTCGGGACCTCCCTCCTGTCGCTGCTCTACCTGCCGAACGGTGTGCTGGCGGGCTGGGCCTTCGCCGTCGGTACCGGCCTTTCGCTGGGCGGACTGGCGGTCCAGCCGCTGCACGGCACGCCCGGTCCTGGACCGCTGCCCGACCTGCCGCTGCTCGCGGTCCTGCCGTCGCAGCCGGGGATCGGCTGGTCGGCCGTGGCCCTGGCCCTGCCGCTGGCGGTCGGTGCGCTCGTCGGTCTTGCGTGCCGCCGAGTCCCCGGTGGTGCGGCCCGTCGACTGCTGGCGGTCGGCGTGGCGGCCTGCGTCGCGGCACTGGGTGTGCTGGTCCTCGCGTACGTGGCGGGCGGTGAGCTGGGCGGTGGGCCGTTCAGCCCGGTGACGCTGCGGCCGCTCGCGCTGGCCGCGGCGACGATGTGCTGGATCGCGCTGCCCGCGGCCGCCGTCACCTGGTTCGCCGGCCCGGTCGTCCTCGACGAATCGCCGACCACGCAGGCGGACGAGGCCGAGAGCGCAGAGGACGCCGTCGCCGCGCCGGACGCCGATGAGCCGGAAGCCGGCTCCGCCGCCCCGGAGGTGAACGCCGTCGAGCCCCAGGCCGAAGCGGACGGCGCCGATCAGTCCACTTCGGATGCCGAAGACGAGCTCGATGCGCTCGACCCGGAGGGCTCCGGCCCGGAGATCCCGCACGCGCGTGAACCCATCGCCCCGAGCTCACCCGGGCCCGCACGGTCGGAGATCGACCCCAGCGAGTTCGACGGCGCCGTCGACGAGCCCTGGAGCGAACCTCGCTCCTCGGCGGAGACCCGGAACGACTAGCACCGGCTCGCCCGCGCCGGCGGATCCGGACGGTTCGGGCAGATGGTGCCGCCCCGGTGAGTGCTGCGCCACTCGCCCGGGCCCTGGCCGCGTCCGCCCCGCCATCAGCGCTTACGCTCTGGGAGAGATCGTGCCCAGGCATGTCAGGAGCGAACGCTGAACCCGAGTACGACCGACCAGTCGAACACAGCCGCGTCGCCCACCCGGTTCACCACCGCCGATCCGGCGCGCGTGGTCGTGCTGGTGTCCGGCTCCGGAACTCTGCTGCAGGCCCTGCTCGACGCGACCGGCTCGCCCGACTACCCGGTGCGGGTGGTCGCGGTCGGCGCGGATCGAGACGGCATCGAAGGACTCGCCCGCGCCGAGCGCGCTAGAGTGCCGACCTTCGTCCGCCGCGTCAAGGACCACCCGAGCCGGGACGACTGGGATCGCGCGCTGACCGAGGCCTGCGCCGAGCACGAGCCGGACCTGGTGGTCTCCGCCGGGTTCATGAAGCTCGTCGGCACGGACTTCCTGTCGCGCTTCGACGGCCGGTACCTCAACAGCCACCCGGCCCTGCTGCCCTCGTTCCCCGGCATGCACGGGGTTCGCGACGCGCTGGAGTACGGGGTGCGGGTCACCGGTTGCACGTTGTTCGTCGTCGACGCCGGTGTGGACACCGGACCGATCCTCGCGCAGGAGGCGGTCGAGGTGCGCCCCGATGACGACGAGGCGAGCTTGCACGAGCGGATCAAGGCCGTCGAGCGGCGGTTGCTGGTCGACACCCTGGAACAGCTGGCGTTGCACGGTTGGACCGTGCAGGGACGGAAGGTGAGTATCCCGTGACCGCGAACTCGCAGGAGCGGCGTGCTGTTCGCCGCGCGCTGATCGGCGTGTCGGACAAGTCGGGGCTGCTGGAGCTGGCCACCGGGCTGCACGCCGCCGGCGTGGAGATCGTGTCCACCGGCGGCACCGCCCGCACCATCGCGGACGCGGGCGTCCCGGTGACCCCGGTCGAGGAGCTCACCGGTTTCCCGGAGGCGCTCGACGGCCGGGTCAAGACCCTGCACCCGCGGGTGCACGCGGGGCTGCTCGCCGACCTGCGCCGCCCGGAGCACGCCGACCAGCTCCGCGAGCTGGACATCGCCCCGTTCGACCTGCTGGTGGTGAACCTGTACCCGTTCGTGCAGACGGTGGCCTCGGGCGCCGCGCCGGACGAGGTGATCGAGCAGATCGACATCGGCGGCCCGGCGATGGTGCGCGCCTCGGCGAAGAACCACGCGAACGTCGCGGTCGTCGTCGACCCGAGCCGCTACGAGTGGCTGCTGGAGCAGGTCCGGGAAGGCGGCTTCACGCTGGCCGACCGGGTCGAGCTGGCGGCCGCCGCGTTCCGGCACACCGCCTCCTACGACGTCGCGGTGGCGTCCTGGATGAGCAAGGTGCCGACCGGCGACGACTCGGTGTTCCCCGGCTGGATCGGGGAGACCTGGGAGCGCCGCTCCGCGCTGCGCTACGGCGAGAACCCGCACCAGCCCGCCGCGCTGTACGTCTCCGGCGGCGAGGCGACCGGCCTCGCGGCCGCGGCCCAGCTGCACGGCAAGGAGATGTCCTACAACAACTACGTCGACGCCGACGCGGCCTGGCGGGCGGCGCACGACCACAGCGAGCCGTGCGTGGCCATCATCAAGCACGCCAACCCGTGCGGCATCGCGGTGGCCGACGACATCGCCGCGGCGCACCGCAAGGCGCACGAGTGCGACCCGGTCAGCGCCTACGGCGGCGTGATCGCGACGAACCGCGAGGTCTCGGTGGCGATGGCCGAGCAGGTCTCGGAGATCTTCACCGAGGTCATCGTGGCGCCCGGCTACGCCGACGGCGCGGTGGACGTGCTGAGCAAGAAGAAGAACATCCGGATCCTGACCGCGCAGCCGCCCAAGAGCGGCCGGATCGAGATGCGGGCGATCTCCGGCGGCATGCTGGTGCAGGGCTCCGACGCGATCGACGCCGAGGGCGACGACCCGGCCAACTGGACGCTGGCGGCCGGCACCGCGGCGGACGAGGCCACGCTGGCGGACCTGGAGTTCGCCTGGCGCGCCTGCCGCGCGGTGAAGTCGAACGCGATCCTGCTGGCCGACGCCGGGGCCACGGTCGGCGTGGGCATGGGGCAGGTGAACCGGGTCGACTCGGCTCGCCTGGCGGTCTCCCGGGCGGGTGACCGGGCCAAGGGCGCGGTGGTCGCGTCCGACGCGTTCTTCCCGTTCGCCGACGGTCCGCAGGTGCTGCTGGACGCCGGCGTGCGCGCCATCGTGCAGCCCGGCGGTTCGGTCCGGGACGCCGACACCATCGCGGCGGCGGAGGCGGCCGGTGTGCCGCTCTACTTCACCGGGACGCGCCACTTCGCGCACTGACCCAGGAGCACTCCGAGCGGTGCGGGCGGCCACGGCCGTCCGCACCGCTTGCTTTTCCCGGTCGGTGCGGGCGAGCTGCCGGTGGGACCGGTCCGGTCGTGACGTGCGCATGGAAGCCCTCCTCGGTGGTCTGGGAATTCGTTCGCCGCGCGGTCGTCCCGGCTGGGAGGTGCGGAGCACCGGGCTGTCGGGCCCGGCGTCGCGGCGGCCGGCGGGAGGCGGGTCCGGGCTGCTGCTGGGGCGGCCCTGGAACGCGGTCTCCGGTCAAGTTGTAGCGGCTGTTTCCGTTTGCCTCAGCCGAATTTCGGGCGATCGAACAAATGTTCACCCAATCCGGCTACAGGCCTTGACGGGGGGCTCGGGCCAGGGTTTACTTGTCTTTGTTCGAACTGAGGTTCGAGATGGATCGGTAGGTGTCGGGGCCGACCGATCCGTTGGATCCGGCGCTGCGTTCGGGTGCAGGCGCAGTGTCGGTTCCACCGCTGTCTTCCCCACAGCGGCTTGGTGGGTGCCCGCTCCGGGGTCGGGCATCCGCGCGCACGATGTGGGGAGGCAGCGATGTCCGCGATGGCGTCTTCGACGGCGCCGGGCGTGTCCGCGGCTCACGGGGTGTTCGTGGGCGCGCCGGTGGTCGGAGCGGGTGGTGTTCCTGGTGCGGGCCGGGTGCTGCCCACGCGGGCAGAACTCGCCGCCGTGCTGCCATGGCCAGGTTTGCGCCGTGGCAGCACGGTGGCGGTGCACGGATCTGTCTCGTTGCTCTTCGCGCTGCTCGCCGAGGCGACCGCCAGCGGTTCTTGGGCCGCGGTGGTGGGGCTGGCGGGCATCAGCCTGGTCGCCGCGGCCGAAACCGGTGTGGAGCTCGCCAGGCTCGCGGTGGTTCCGCGGCCGGGCGGTGACCCGGTCGGCGTGGTCGCCGCGCTGCTCGACGGCGTGGACCTGGTCGTCGTCGGTGGTGCTCGGCGGATCGCGGATTCCGATGCCCGGAGGCTGTCGGCGCGGGCGCGCAACCGCGGTTCGGTGCTGCTGCCGTTCGGCCCGTGGGCGGGTGCCGAGGTGCAGCTCCGTTGCGCTGATGCCAGCTGGCGCGGGATCGGGCAGGGCCACGGGTACCTGCGGGAACGCGCGGTCACGGTGCACGCGGGCGGGCGCGGTGCGGCGTCCCGGCCGCGTTCGTGCCGGCTCCTGCTCCCGGGGTCCGGTGGTGCTCTCGGGGTTCCTGAGGACGAAAGCGCGCGGCCCCGGCTGCGTTCCGTGGCGGGTGATTAGCGATGCCGCCTCGTCGACTCGTCGTGTGGTGCCCGGACTGGCCGGTGGTG
The DNA here is from genome assembly GCF_027853965.1 of Saccharopolyspora indica. Classification (GTDB taxonomy): domain Bacteria; phylum Actinomycetota; class Actinomycetes; order Mycobacteriales; family Pseudonocardiaceae; genus Saccharopolyspora; species Saccharopolyspora indica. Next base: position 220,187 of record NZ_JAQGLB010000012.1, read on the forward strand.
GCCGCGGCCCGCGCGGCCGAACTCGGCCCGCTGGTGCCCACCGCGGTGTTCGCGTCCAACCGGGTGGTGGCCTGCTCCGCGACGGCCCGCGACAGCGGGGTCCGGCGCGGGATGCGCCGCCGCGAAGCGCAGGGCCGCTGCCCGGAACTGGTGGTCCGCGAGCACGATCCGGACCGGGACGCGCGGATGTTCGAGCCGGTGGTGGTCGCGATCGAGGACATGATGCCGGGGGTGGAGATCGTCCGCCCGGGGCTGGTGGCGGTCGCGGCGCGGGGGCCAGCGCGCTACTTCGGCTCCGAGGCGGGCGCCGCCGAGCGGGTGATCGACAAGATCGGCGCGCACGTCGGGGTCGAGTGCCAGGTGGGCGTCGCGGACGGGCTGTTCGCGGCGGTGCTGGCCGCTCGGCGCGGTCAGCTGGTCGCGCCCGGGCTGAGCCCGGAGTTCCTCGCGCCGCTGGCCGTCGACGAGATCGACCAGCTCGCCGACCGGCTCAGCGGCAGGCAGGCCGCGGAGCAGGTGTCGCTGGTGGATCTGCTGCGGCGCTTGGGGATTCGCACGCTGGGCGACTTCGCCGCGTTGGCCCCGTCGGACGTCGCGACGAGGTTCGGCCAGTTCGCGCTGACGATGCACCGCGCGGCGGGCGGTCAGGAGGAGCGGCCGGTGCTGCGGCGGCAGCCCCCGCCGGACCTGGTGGTCTCCGAGCAGCTCGATCCGCCGGTGGACCGGGTGGACCGGGCGGCCTTCGCGGCCAAGGCGCTGGCGGACCGGCTGCACGTCAGGCTCGGCGAGCTCGGTCTGGCGTGCACGCGCCTGGGGATTTCGGCGAGCACCGAGCACGGGGAGGAGCTGCACCGGGTGTGGCGGTGCGCCGAGCCGCTGACCCCGTCGGCCACCGCGGACCGGGTGCGCTGGCAGCTCGACGGTTGGTTGAACGGCCGCAGCGGGTCCCAGCGCCCGACGGCCGGGGTGGGCGTGCTGAGCCTGCACCCGGAGGAAGTCGTCGGAGCGGGCGGGCTGCAGCTCGACCTGCTCAGCGCCGCGACCGGTGAGGCGGATGCCCGCGCCGGCCGCGCGTTCGCCCGGGTGCAGGGCATGCTCGGGCCGGATGCGGTGCTGACCGGAGTGCTCGACGGCGGTCGGGATCTGCGCGATCAGGTGCGGTTCGTGCCGTGGGGCGATGAGCGGCGCCCGGCGCTGGAACCGGATCGCCCGTGGCCGGGCCGGATCCCGGCGCCGTCCCCCGCGGTGGTCCCGGATTCGCCGTGGCCCGCGGTGGTGCTCGATGCCGAGGGCCGGCCGGTGGGGATCACCGACCGGGATCGGTTGACCGCCGCGCCGCACCGCGTCGAGGTGTCGGGCGGCCGGTCCCGCGCGGTGTCGGGCTGGGCGGGGCCATGGCCGGTGACCGAGCGCTGGTGGGCTGAGCTGCTGGCGGTCGCCGGGCAGACGGCTCCGGCGACGCAGGTGCCGCCGCGGTCGGCGGTGCGGATCCAGGTGGTGCTCGAAGCGGGTTCCGGCGGACCGGATTCCGGTCCCGATCCGGGTGAGGTGGCCCTGCTGCTGGTGCACGAGCGGGATCGCTGGTGGGTGCAGGGCGCCTATCGATGAGCGCGAACACTCGTTCGAGTGGTTTGCCCGATTCTCGGTGGCATCGTCGTTTCGAACTGGAGTTCACTGTTGTCATGAGTTGGTTCAACCCTCCCCAGTCCTGGTCGGAATTGGAGACCGCGCTGTCCGGCCGGTCCGGTTCCGCGACCGGGCGCGGGGGCCGCGACGAGCGGGGCCCCGACGACGGGAACGACGGTCCGGCGCGGACTCGGCAGCACGCCGAGCGCCGGTCCGACGCCGTTCCCGCGATGCCGCCGGTCCCGTACGCGGAGCTGCACGCGCACTCCAACTTCAGCTTCCTGGACGGGGCGAGCCACCCGGAGGAGCTGGTGGCGGAGGCGGCGCGGCTGGGTCTGGAGGCGATCGCGCTCACCGATCACGACGGGCTGTACGGGGTGGTGCGCTTCGCCGAAGCCGCCGCCGAGCACGGGATGCGCACGGTGTTCGGCGCCGAGCTCAGCCTGGGGCTCACCGCGCCGCAGAACGGGGTGCCCGATCCGGAGGGGCGGCACCTGCTGGTGCTGGCGCGGGACCCCACCGGGTACGCGAGCCTGTGCCGGGAGATCAGCAAGGCGCAGCTGGCCGGGAAGGAGAAGGGGCGGCCGGTCTACGAGCTGGCGGAGCTCGCCGCCGCGGCCGGAGGGCACTGGCAGGTGCTCACCGGTTGCCGGAAGGGTGCGGTGCCCGCCGCGCTCGCGGCGGACGGCTTCGATGCCGCCGCGGCGGAGCTGGACGGGCTGGTCGCGCTGTTCGGCGCGGACCACGTCGCGGTGGAGCTGACCGACCACGGACTGCCCGCGGATTCCGCGCGCAACGATGCGCTGACCGAGCTGGCCGCCCGCGCCGGGGTGTCCACCGTGGCCAGCACCGGGGCGCACCTGGCCCGGCCGGAGCAGGCCCGGCTGGCCGGGGTGGTCGCCGCTGTCCGGGCCCGCCGCAGCCTGGACGAGGTGGACGGCTGGCTGCCCGCCTGGGCGGGCAGCTACCTGCGCTCGGGGGCCGAGATGGCGGAGCTGTTCGCGCGCTACCCGGGAGCCGTGCAGCGGGCCGCCGAGCTCGGCAAGGAGTGCGCCTTCGACCTGCAGCTGGTGGCCCCGCAGCTGCCGCCGTTCCGCGTGCCCGAGGGGCGCACCGAAGCGGGCTGGCTGCGGGAGCTGACCTACCAGGGCGCGCTGCAGCGGTACGGCCTGCCGCAGCAGAACTCCGCGGCCTACCAGCAGATCGAGCACGAGCTGGCGGTGATCGAGGAGCTGGAGTTCCCCGGCTACTTCCTGATCGTGCAGGACATCGTGGAGTTCTGCCGCAGCCAGGGAATCCTGTGCCAGGGCAGGGGATCGGCGGCGAACTCGGCGGTGTGCTTCGCGCTGCGCATCACCAACGCGGACCCGGTGCGCTACCAGCTGCTCTTCGAGCGGTTCCTGGCCCCGGAGCGGGACGGTCCGCCGGACATCGACCTGGACATCGAGTCGGACCGCCGCGAAGAGGTGATCCAGTACGTCTACCGCACGTACGGCCGGATGCACGCCGCCCAGGTGGCGAACGTGATCAGCTACCGGCCGCGCTCGGCGGTGCGCGACGTCGCCCGCGCGCTCGGCTATTCGCCGGGTCAGCAGGACGCCTGGAGCAAGGAGATCGAGCACTGGGGCCCGCTGCCGGAAGAGTCCGAGATCCCCGGGCCGGTGCGGCAGCTGGCCGGTGAGCTGATGGGTTTCCCGCGGCACCTGGGCATCCACTCCGGCGGGATGGTGATCTGCCACCAGCCGGTCAGCGAGGTGTGCCCGGTGGAGTGGGCGCGGATGCCCGGCCGCACCGTCCTGCAGTGGGACAAGGACGACTGCGCGGAGGCCGGCCTGGTCAAGTTCGACCTGCTCGGGCTGGGCATGCTCTCGGCGCTGCGGTACGCCACCGAGATGGTGCGCGAGCACCACGGGCGCGAGGTCGATCTCGGCCGGCTGGACCTGGCCGACGACGCGGTCTACGAGATGTTGCGCCGGGCCGACGCGGTCGGGGTGTTCCAGGTGGAGAGCCGCGCGCAGCTGGCCACGCTGCCGAGATTGAAGCCGCGGGAGTTCTACGACCTGGTGGTCGAGGTGGCGCTGATCCGGCCGGGGCCGATCCAGGGCGGTTCGGTGCACCCGTACATCCGGCGCCGCAACGGGGAGGAGGAGTGGGACTTCGAACACCCGTCGATGGCGGGGGCGCTGGCGAAGACCTACGGGGTCCCGCTGTTCCAGGAGCAGCTGATGCAGCTGGCGGTGGACGTCGCGGGGTTCTCCCCGGCGGAGGCCGACCAGCTGCGGCGGGCGATGGGGGCCAAGCGGTCCGAGGAGCGGATGGCCCGGCTCAAGGACCGGTTGTTCGAGGGCATGGCGGTCAAGGGCATCTCAGGGGCGCTGGCCGACCGGATCTACCAGCGGATGCTGGCCTTCGCCAACTACGGCTTCCCGGAGAGCCACGCGCTGAGCTTCGCGCTGCTGGTGTTCGCCAGCGCCTGGTTCAAGCACTACTACCCGGCGGCGTTCTGCGCCGCCTTGCTCAAGGCGCAACCGATGGGCTTCTACTCGCCGCAGTCGCTGGTCGCGGATGCCCGGCGGCACGGCGTGCGGGTGCGCGGACCGGATGTCAACGCGAGTCGGGTGCAGGCCGATCTGGAACCCGATGCCGCCAGCGAGGGGCGGCAGGCGGTGCGGCTCGGGCTGGCTGCGGTGCGCGGGCTCGGCGATGGCGCGGCGGAGAAGTTGGTGGCCGAGCGGGCGGCGAACGGTCCGTACACCGGCATGGCCGAGGTGGCCCGACGGGTGGAGCTGACCGCGGCGCAGATGGAGGCGTTGGCGACGGCCGGCGCGTTCGGCTGCTTCGGGCTGTCCCGCCGCGAGGCGCTGTGGAACGCGGCTGCGGCGGCCGGTGACCGAGCGGATCGGCTGCCGGGGACCACGGCCGCGGCTCCTGCTCCTGCCCTGCCCGGCATGGACGGGATCGACGTGGCCGCGGCGGACGTCTGGGCCACCGGCGTTTCCCCGGACAGCTTCCCGCTCCAGTTCGTGCGGTCCAAGTTGGACTCGCTCGGCGCGCTCCCGGCAGCGCGTCTGTCCGAAGTGGAGCACGGGGCGAGGGTGCTGGTCGGTGGTGCGGTGACGCACCGGCAGCGACCGGCCACCGCGGGCGGGATCACGTTCCTGAACCTGGAGGACGAGACCGGCATGGTCAACGTCATGTGCTCTCCGGGCCTGTGGGCGCGGTACCGCAAGGTCGGGCGCTCCAGCGCGGCGTTGCTGGTGCGCGGAATCGTGGAGCGAGCGGAAGGGGTGATCAATCTGAGAGCTGACCGGCTGCAGAAGTTGGAAGTCCGCATCCCCTCAACCTCTCGCGACTTCCACTGAGGTTTCCGGTCTCCTGGCGGTCCTTCAGCGTGGCTGAGGCCCCAGCAAGGCTGAAAAGCTCACCAGCGGCCACCCACCTCGGCGTCGACCGGCCCGACCGGCAGCGGACGAACACCACTCCCTCCCAGGGTGTTGCATCCGGCCATCACTCGGGCGCGGTCCGAGGACGCCGGGGCCCGAGCGCGGTGAACCCCACCGACGCCGCGCTCGGGCCCACCGGGGTTCAGCGTCGGCGCGTGCTGGCGGCGGTGAACCTGTTGCCCAGTTTCCGCAGGTGTTCGGCGAGTTCTGGAGGTGATTCGACTTCGAAGTCGACATCGAGCATGCCCATCGCGAGTGCGACGAGGTCGTAGGAGTCCGAGGCCAGTTCTACGCGGCAGGTGCTCTCGTCCAGCGGGGTCACGATGCCGTCGATCCGGCCTTCGACGTCCGCGGCGGGTGCGTGCACGAGCAGGTGCGAGCGCAGCGGCCACATCTCGAATCCCACGGTTCTGCGCAGGTAGGCCAGGACATCGCCGTCCGGCGGTTCGCGGTGCGCGAAGCGCGGTCCGTTGGGGGTGCGCAGCGTCATCCGGTCCGCCCGGAAGGTGCGCCAGTCGGCTCGGTCGACGTCCCAGCCGACCAGGTACCACTTCTGGCCCCAGCAGATGAGGCGGTGCGGTTCGACGTTGCGCCGCGACTCGGTTCCGCGGTGGTCGAGGTAGTCGAAGCGCAGCGTTTCAGCGGCCCTGACGGCGGCCGAGATCGCGGTGAGCACCGTTGCCCGCACGCCTGATTCGGTGCCGGGGGACATCGTCACGACCGCGTTCTTCAGCGTGCTCACCCGGTGGCGCAGCCTGGACGGCAGGACCTGTTCGAGCTTGTTCAGCGCGCGCACCGAGGCTTCCTCGGTTCCGGTGACGCGTCCGGCCGCCGCGGTGTGCAGGCCGACCGCGACCGCGACTGCTTCGTCGTCGTCGAGCAGCAGCGGCGGCAGCGAGGCGCCGGAGCCGAGCCGGTACCCGCCGTGCGGGCCGATCGTGGCGTCCACCGGGTAGCCCAGCTCGCGCAGCTGGTCGATGTCGCGCCGCACGGTCCGGGTAGTGACTCCGAGGCGTTCGGCGAGTTCCGTGCCGGACCAGTCACGGCCCATCTGCAGCAGCGACAGCAGCCGGAGGAAGCGGGCGGGTGTTGCGAGCATGCGCCCACCTTGGCAGCTGAGGAGGACCGAAGCTGTCCTACTCGGCCGTGAGCCTGCACGCACTAGCGCCGTTTCGGATCGATGTCGCCCAGGGGTCCCTGGATGATCTGCGGGAGCGACTGGCCCGCACTCGTTGGCCCGGCGAGCTCCCCGGTGTCGGCTGGCCGTACGGCGTGCACCAGGACTACCTGGCCGAGCTGGTCGAGTACTGGCGCACCGCTTACGACTGGCGCGCGCACGAGGCCCGACTCAACTCGTTCCCGCAGTTCACGACGGTCATCGATGATCAGCGGGTGCACTTCCCGCACGTCCGTTCCCCGGAGCCGGATGCGACGCCGCTGATCATCACGCACGGTTGGCCGAGCACGGTCCACGACTTCGTCGAGTCATCGGACCGCTGGCGGACCCGCGTGCGCACGGCGGGGACCCGGCGGAGGCCTTCCACGTGGTCGCTCCTCCACTGCCGGGGTTCGGCTTCTCCGGGCCGACCACGCGGACGGGGTGGGGGTGAACCGGATCGCGCGTGCCTGGGCGGAGCTGATGCGGGGTCTCGGGTACGAGCGCTGCGGAGCGCAGGGTGGCGATTTCGGCAGCATCGTGTCGCCGGAGCTCGGCCGGACAGCGCCGGAGAACGTCCTCGGCGTGCACGTGAACGCGTTGGCGGATACCTCGGTGGCGGGCGATCCCAGATCCCAGTGATCTGGAGCGGTTGTCGGCGGAGGATCGCGCGCAGGCCGAGCGGAACCAGGAGCTCTGGTACGGGCATTCCGGCTACGCGGTGCAGATGTCCACCCGCCCGCAGACGTTGGCCTGCGCGCTCAATGACTCTCCGGCCGGTCAGCTGGCCTGGAACCTGGAGTGGTTCGTCGACTGGGATCCCGCTCGCACCGAGCAGACCCCGATCGACCGGGACGCGATCCTGACCAACGTCACGATCTTCTGGCTGACCGGGACGGCGGGTTCGGCGGCCCGGCTCTACCTGGAGTCCGCCGACGGGTGGGACCGGCGTCCCGAGCGCACCGCGGTCCCGACCGGCGTGGCGAACTTCGCCGGTGACGGGGCGATCCGCGGTCTGGCGGAGCTCTCCCACGAGATCACCCGTTGGACCAGCTGCTCCGACGGCGGGCACTTCGCCTCGCTGCAGGCCCCGGATCTGCTGGTGGACGACATCCGAGCGTTCTTCAAGACCGTGCGCTAGCGGAGAATGCCGCTGGCTGAACCGGAATTCCGTTCAGTCGTGCCGACTTCGACCGGCGTCGCCGATCGCAGCACAAGCGTCCTCGTCGGCGACGCCGGTCGACTCGGTGGCGGCGATGATGTCGTCCAGCGCCTCGCGCGCGGCCAGCAGGTCGGCCACCGCTGCGTCGAGCCGTTCGCGCTCCCGGTTCAGGTCGGGCAGCATGCCGGAGCAGGCCGGGGCCAAGGAGTTCCCGTCGTCGGCCAGGCACGGCAGCAGCTCGGCGATGGTGGCGGTGCCGAGCCCCGCCGCCAGCAGCATGCGGATGCCCCGCACCGTGGCGACGTCCGATTCCGAGTACTCGCGGTATCCGCTCGGCAGCCGCGAGGGCGCGAGCAGCCCCTGCTCTTCGTAGTAGCGCAGGAGTCGCTGGCTCACTCCGGTTCGCCGGGAGAACTCACCCATGCGCATGTGACGGCCACCACTCCACGTTGACTCTCACATCGATGTGACACCGCAGCCTAATCCGCATGACGAATCAACTAGACGCAGTCCCGCAGCTCGCACCGGTCACCGTCGTCGGACTCGGTCCGATGGGCCTGGCGCTCGCCGGAGCGCTGCTGGACCGCGGCCATCCGACGACCGTCTGGAACCGGACCCCGGCGAAGGCGGACGATGTCGTCGCCAGGGGAGCCCGCAGTGCGGAGGACATCGCGGAAGCGGTGTCGGCGAGTCCGGTCGTGATCACCTGCCTCAAGGACTACGAGACCGCGCACGGAGTTCTCGCCCCGGCAACGGATGCGCTGCGGGGGCGGGTCCTGGTCAACCTGAACTCCGGCACGCCGAGCGAGGCCGCCGCGGCAGCCGGCTGGGCCGCCGAGCGCGGTGCCGCGTACCTCGACGGCGCGATCATGGTGCCGCCACCGCTCGTCGGAGATCCCGGAGCCGTCTTCCTGTACAGCGGATCGGAGGACGTCTTCGACGAACACCGGGAGACGCTGGCGAGCATGGGAGCGCCGCGGTTCCTCGGCGCCGACCCGAGCCTCGCGGTGCTGCACAACACGGCCCTGCTCGGTTTGATGTACGCGACCATGAACGGATTCCTGCACGCCACCGCTCTGGTCGGCTCGGCGGGTGTCCCCGCGGTCGAGTTCGCCGACCTCGCCGTCAACTGGTTCATGCCCGCCGTGGTGGTGAACCCGACCCTCGTCGAGCAGGCGGCCGATCTGGACGCGAGCAACTACCCCGGTGATCTCGGCACCATGGAGATGAACCTGAACGCCTTGGAGCACATCGCGCGGACCTGCGTGGAGCAGGGTGTTCACGCGGATCAGGCGCGGCACATGGTGGCGATCGCGGAGCAGGCGATCGCCACCGGGCACGGCGGCGAGAACTACCTCGCCGTGTTCGAGGTGTTCAAGAACGCTCAGGCGACGCCACAGCGGCGGATCGCCAGCAGGGCGTAGGTGCGGGCCGCCTGCTCCAGCTCGGCGATCGAGACGTGCTCGTCGTGGGCGTGCGCGTAGCGGATGTCGCCGGGGCCGTACTGGAGCGTCGGGATTCCGGCGGCCGAGTACAGCCGCAGGTCGGTGCCGTACGGCGCGCCCAGCGCAACCGGCCGGGGTGCTCCGGCCGCGACGACGGCGTCCTGGGTCTCGGGCAGCAGCGGATGCCCTTCGGGCAGTCGTCCGCTGGCGAAGATCCCGCCGGGCCAGCTGACCTGGACCGGGTGCTCCGCCAGCCAGGGGTCCGCGGCGCAGGCCGCGGCGATGGCGGCGGTGAACTCGGCCTTGGCGTCCTCGATCGACTCGCCGATCCGGACGCCGTAGCGGCCTTCGGCGATCGCCAGGTCCGGCACCGTGCTGGCCCAGTCGCCGACCCGGGCCATGCCGATGGACAGCGGGTACGGCACCTCCAGGTGCGCGACCAGCGGGTCGGGGCCGGCGTTGCGGCGGGATTCCAGCTCGCGCAGCGCGGGCAGCAGGTGGGCGAGCTTGTCGAGCGCGTTCACCCCTCGGTACCTGGTGGAGCCGTGCGTGCTCTGACCAGCGATTTCGAGCCGGAACGTGAGCGACCCGCCGTTGGCCGCCACGATCGTGCCCGAGCTCGGCTCGGCCAGCACGCACGCCGCTGCGCGATGTCCGCGCCGCAGCGTGGCGAACGCGCCGAGCCCGCCGTCCTCCTCGCCGACGACGGTGTGCACGGCCACCGGGCGGGCGAGTTCGATGCCGGCCGCGCGCAGCGCCTGCAGCGCGCCGAAGATCGCGGCCAGCCCGCCCTTCATGTCGCAGGTGCCGCGACCGGCGGCGATGCCGTCCTGGACGCGCAGGGCGTACGGGTCGCGGTCCGGCCAGCGGTCGAGGTCGCCGGGCGGGACGACGTCGGTGTGCCCGCAGAACACCAGCGCCGGTTCCGGGCCGTCGCCGCGCACGCCCACGCAGCCGTAGGCGATGTCGCGCTCGGCCTCCTGGCCGGGGAAACCGTCCTGCTCGGCGAGCTCGCGGACGTCGATGCGCCAGTGGTCCACCCGGTGACCGAGCCCGGCCAGCCGGTCGGCGCACCACTGCTGGGCGTCGTGCTCGCCGGTGGTGCCGCCGACGCTGGGGATCGCGACGAGCTCGCGCAGGTCGTCCAGGACGTCGTCGGGGTCCACCGCGTCGAGGGCGCGACGTTCGAGGTCGGAGAGGGTGTGGCCGCTGTTCACGTGTCGAGTGTGTCGCACGCGTCCAACTCCCCGGGCCGCGACCACTACCATCTCCGCGTGGCCGAAGGCGACAACGAGCGGGAATTCGAGATCGGCAAGGACGGGCTGGGCGGCATCGTCGTGGGCATGGACGGCAGCCCGGCGAGCTTCCACGCCGCGGCGTGGGCTGCCGGCCTGGCGCGGCGCGAGCGCGCGCGGCTGGTGCTGGTCTACGTCGAGGCCGTGGGCGGGGTCGCCTACTGGTCGCCGATGGGCGTCGCGGTGGCCAGCGAGGCGGCCGAGAGCCTGGTGGAGGAGTTGAAGAAGGAGGTCGTGTCGCACCTGAAGTGGGTGGACATCGACTGGGACTTCGTGCACCACCGCGGCGATCCGGCGGTGGGTCTGGAGCAGGTCGCCGAGCAGTACCGGGCGGATCTGATCGTGGTGGGCCGCTCGCGGCGCCGCGGCGGACTGCTGGGCACGGTGCCCGCGACGCTGGTGGTCGAGGCGGTCCGGCCGGTGGTCGTGGTGCCGTGATGCGATGGCTCCCGTGAGTGGTTCGGGGTGCCATGGCACCCCAAAGCGCGCACGGCTCCTGAAGATCGGCGACTGAGCCTCTCGCCGGGACCTGGCGGCATCCGGATGCGGCACGTGCCGGCGTGTCGGGCAGGCATGGCACGCTGGGCTGATGACGAGCGCGGTGGGCGAGAACTTCGAGGACGCAGTGCTGACGGACCAGGAGTGGGAGGGTCGCTCGTTCGAGCACTGCGACTTCACCGACGCGGACCTGACCGGCTTGAGCACCCGCAACTGCGTGTTCACCGAGTGCGTGTTCACCGGAACGGATCTCAACGCCTCGCAGCACGTCGCCACCGCGTTCCGGTCCTGCAAGTTCGAGCGGACCGTGTTCGGGAAGTCCACTTTGGATGGTTGCAGCCTGCTGGGGTCGAGCTTCGTGGACTGCCGGCTGCGCGCGTGGCGGCTGCGCGAGACCGACCTGACGCTGGTGGGCATGGGCCGAGCGGACCTGCGGGGCCTGGACCTGCGCGGCATCCGCTTCCGCGAGGCCAACCTGACCGACTGCGACCTGCGCCGCTGCGACCTCCGCGAAGCGGACTTCACCGGTGCCCGCCTGCTCGGCGCCCGCCTGGCCGAGGCGGACCTCCGCGACGCCCGCCTGGACGCGGACGCCATGGTCCAGGCCAACCTCCGGGGAGCCCGCGTCGACACGATGCTGGCCCTCACCTTCGCCGCGGCGCACGGCCTCCGCGTCGACTGAACGGCGATTTCGCGAGAAATCCCCGTTCCGCTCCACCGGAAAACCGCTTCAGCCGGAACCGATTCCCGTGGTTCCATGAACTCCATGGTCGCCACCGATCGACTGCTCGCGTTCGCCGCTGCGTCGTTGCTGCTCATCGTGATCCCCGGCCCGAGCGTGCTGTTCGTCGTCGGCCGGGCCCTGGCGCAAGGCCGCCGCGCCGCGCTCACCACGGTCCTGGGCAACACGATCGGTGCCTACGTGCTGGTCGTCGCCGTCGCGTTCGGAGTCGGGGCGATCGTCGAGCGCTCGGCCCTGGTGTTCACCGCCCTGAAGCTGGTGGGCGCCGCGTACCTGGTGCACCTGGGCATCAAGGCGGTGCGGCAGCGCAAGTCGGTGCACGCGGAGCTGGCTGAGGGCAAGCCCGCGATCGGTGGCCTGCGCACGTTGTGGGAGGGCTTCGCGGTCGGCGTGGCCAACCCCAAGACGATGGTGTTCTTCGCCGCTGTGCTGCCGCAGTTCGTCGACCGCGAGCAGGGGCACGTCGCGGTGCAGATGCTGCTGCTCGGGCTGATCTTCAACGCGATCGCGCTGATCTGCGATTCGACGTGGGGTCTCGCCGCCGCCACCGCGCGGGACTGGTTCGCCCGCTCGCCGCGGCGGCTCGCCACCGTCGGCGGAGCGGGCGGCCTCGCGATGATCGGCCTCGGCGTCTCCATCGCGGTGACGGGCCGCGAGGACTAGCGCAGGAGAGCTCCTGCGCCAGTCCTCCGGGATCAGCAGGCGAGGTCGCGCTCCGGGCGTTCGCCGTCGACCAGGAAGCCGGTCGCGATGTCGTGGACGCACGGGTTGTCCAGGAACAGGTAGGCCAGGTGGCCGCCCTGGTCGGCGGTCACCATCCGGGCCCGGTCGCCGAAGGCCTTCCGCAGCTCCTGGGCCCCGGCCAGCGGGGTGGCGGGGTCGCGGAGGTTCTGCAGGACCAGCACGTTCGACGGGCCCTCGTCGGTGATCTCCACCTGCGGTTCGACCGGCTCGGACGGCCAGAACGCGCACGGCGTGATGTTGGCCCCGGCGGCGCCGAACATCGGGTGGCGGAGCCGGTCGAGCTCGACGTTGCGCTGGTAGGTCCGGACGTCCTCCGGCCAGGCCGAGTCGTTGCAGATCACGTGCAGCTGGCTGGCCAGGTAGTTGTCCGCGGGGATGCTCGGGTCGACGGGAGCCGGGTCGACGGGGGCCGGGGCTGGCACCGGGTTGCCGGTGTCGAGCGCCTGCCAGGTCTCGGCCAGCCGGGGCAGTTCGCGGTCGTAGTAGAGCGCGGCGAAGGTGGCGAAGCGGAACGCCTGGCCGTTGTAGCCGTCCGGGCTCGGGGTCGCGTCCAGCCGCGCGGCGAGCTCGAAGTACTTCGCCCGCACCTGTTCCGGGGTCTCGCCGAGGCCGTACTCGGGGCGGGCGGCGGCGAACTCCGCGAAGTCCGGGAACCGGTCTTCGAAACCTCGCCCGAAGGCCCTCGCGAACTCGGCGTCCCAGCCGTGGGGGCCGGTGGCGCTGTCGATCAGGAACCGGTCGCTGCGCTCCGGGAACATCGTGGTGTAGACCGAGCCGAGGTAGGTGCCGTAGGAGATGCCGAAGTAGGACACCGTCGACTCGCCCAGCGCCTCGCGGACCCGGTCCATGTCGCGAGCGGTGTTGGCGGTGGTGATGTGCGGCAGCAGCGGCGCCGTCGGCGACGATCCGCACTTCTCCGCGACGGCCCGCACCCGCTCGGCCTCCTCCTCGACGGCTGCCGCGCCGGCCGCGTACACCGGGATGTTGGTCGGGTGCTCCAGGGGTGTGAGATCGCAGGTCACCGGCGTGCTGTGGCCGACGCCGCGGGGGTCCATCCCGATCACGTCGTAGCTGTCCAGCACTTCCCGCGGCAGCCCCAGGTCGCGCAGGATCGCCGGGAACTCCAGGCCGGTGCCGCCCGGCCCGCCGCTGTTGGTCAGCAGCACGCCGCGGCGCTTGTCCGGGTCCGCGCTCGCCAGGCGCGAGACCGCGACGGATATCGTCCGGCCGCCGGGGTCGCGGTAGTCCAGCGGGACGTCGAGCGCGGCGCACTCCAGGCCGGGCTTGGTGACGTCCACCGGGCACGGGCCCCAGTTCAGCTGTTCAGGTGGCGTCGCCGACGCCGTGATCGGGGTCAGGGTCGCCACCACCGCGGCGGCGAGGACGGTCAACGCGGGCTTGCGCATCAGCGCTCCTCTGAGTTGCTCCACAATGGACATAGCTGGGAGTGCCGTTGCGGCAGCGGGTTCCCAGCCGAGGTGAGATCGGATGTCGATGGCTCCGATTCCAGCGCGCCGCGGCCGCCGCACCCAGTGCCGCCGCGTCAGAAGCGCGCCGTGACATTTCTGCGCGGAAGGCATGACGCCGTGTCACTGGTGCTCGCCGCGCGAACGGAGCAATAGTGTTGGGCGAACCCGCCGCGCGACTCCGGAGATCCGCTCATGAACGCCAGACCGCTGCCCGGAACCGCCTGATGCGGCAGAACGCACGCCGGGCGCGGACGCGTGGGCAGCTGCGCAAGACCAACCTCACGATGTTCCTCCCGCTGCTCGCCGTCGTCGGCGTGGTGGTGGTGGCGTTCGACGCCCGGAACTGGTGGGAGGCCGCCGTCCTGGCCACCGGCGTGGTGGCGACCCTGGTGGCGTTCGTCCGGTGGGCGGCCGACGACCTCCTGCGCGTCGCGCCGATCGCGCTGGCCGTCACGGCCGCGGTCTGGGCCTTCGGGACGTTGGCGGGGGAAGGGCGGATGGCGTTCTTCGGCATCTCCTTCGTGGGCGCGCTCACCGTCCCCAGGCTGTCGCGCTGGCGGATCTGGGCCGCGGTGGCCCTGGTCGGCTACGTCGCCGCCGCGGGAGCGGCGAGGCTGCTGGTCACCGACGAGGAAGTGCCGGAAGTGCTGGTCCGGTACGTCTTCATCCCCGCGGGGATCACCGTGGTGATGATCGGGTTCATGTTCCCCAACAAGCGGTTCTACGACATCGTCGCGGAGCTGGAGGAGGCGCGGGAGCGGGAGGCCGAACTGGCCGTGATCCGCGAACGCGTCCGGTTCGCGGGCGATCTGCACGACATCCAGGGCCACACCCTGCACGTGGTGAAGCTGAAGACCGCGCTGGCGCGGAAGCTGGTGGACAGCGATGCGGAGCGGGCCAAGCAGGAGCTGCGCGAGATACACGACCTGGTCAGCGACACCATCACCCAGACCAAGGAGCTCGCCTACGCGCAGCGCAGGCTCAACCTCTCCGCCGAGCTGGAGAACGCGCGGAACCTCTTCGAAGCGGCCGGGATCGACGTGCGCGTCGACCGCGAGGCCGATGTGGACCAGCGCGTCGGCGAACTGCTCGGCCAGGTGCTCCGCGAGACGACCACGAACATCCTGCGGCACGCCCAGGCGACGCAGGTGCGGATAGCGCTGTCGGCGTCGAGCATCAGCATCGTCAACGACGGCGCCCAGCGCGCCCCGGTCCCCGAGCTCAGGGGACTGGCCGCGCTCGCCCAACGCGTCGCCGCGGACGGTGGCGAGCTGTCGGTCGACCAGCACGACGGCGAGTTCCGCACCGCCGCGGAGTTCCCGACCCGCGCGGTGTTCCCGAACCGAGCGGAGGCGCCCGGATGACACCCTTTGTGCCAACCGGAGCCCTGCTCAACCGCACCTCAGGGGACCGTGACGCAACCCAGCCACAAGAAACCGCCCAAACGTGAGATCGACCCCAGACGCAACCACCACTGAAAATCGCGGAGAGGCGGACATGGGAGAGGCGGACATGGGAGAGGCGGACATGGGAGAGGCGGAACAGTGACGACCGTGGTGCTCGCCGACGACGAAGCCCTCCTCCGCAAGGCGATGGCCGCGCTGCTCCCGCTCGAGGGCGACATCACCGTGCTCGCCGAAGCGGAGAACGGTGCGGAGGCCGTCGAAGCCACCCTGCGGCACCGGCCCGACGTGCTCGTCATCGACCTGGAGATGCCCGGTGTGGACGGGCTCGGCGCCGTCGCGGAGATCCGCCGCACCAGGCCGGACCAGGTCATCCTCATGCTGACCCGGCACGCCAAGCCCGGTGTGCTCCGCAAGGCGCTCAAGCTCGGCGTCCAGGGCTTCGTCAGCAAGGCCGCCGACCCCGCGCACATCACCTCGGTGATCGGCGTCCTGCACGGGGGCAAGCGCTGGATCGACCCGGACGTCTCCGCGCTCGCGCTGGTCGACGACTGCCCGCTCACCGACCGGGAGCTGGACGTGCTGCGCGTGACCGGCGAGGGCTACTCCGTCGCCGACATCGCCGCCCAGCTCCACCTCGCGCAGGGCACGGTGCGCAACTACCTGTCCAACGCCATGCAGAAGACCCAGACCCAGACCCGGCACGAAGCAGCCCGCTACGCGCGCGAGCACGACTGGCTGTGAGAGAGGAAGAAATGCTGCTCGTCGAAGACCTGATGATGCTGCTGCTCGACGATGAAACGGGAGTTCCCGCAGCGGCGGGGACCCTGCACTACAGCCTCGGCGGTGCCGTGCTGGTGGAGCTGGCGCTGCGCGGCAGCGTCGACTCCGACGGCAGCACGGCGCTCAACGGCCCGAAGATCAGCGCTGTGGAAGGTGCCCAGCCGGAGGACCCGCTGCTGCGCTCCGCCTACGACAAGATCGCCGAGAAGCCCCGCCGGGTTCAGCCGCTGCTGCTCGAAATCGGTGCCGGGCTCCGGAAACCGGTGCTCGACCGCCTCCTGGAGCGCGGCGTCATCCGCGTCGAGAAGAAGAAGGTGCTGGGCATCTTCCCGACGACCAGGATGCCCGCCGAGGACACCGGCCGCGAAGCGGAACTGCGCCGCAAGATCCGCGCCGCGCTGGAAGACGGCGAGACGCCCGACAGCAGCACCGGCGCGCTGATCGCCCTGCTGTCCTCCAGCGGCGCCCTCCCCGCGCTGCGCCCGCCGCTCGCGTGGTCCGGCGAGGTCGCCGAGCGGGCGAAGGAGTTCGAGCAGGGCAACTGGGGCGCTGAAGCCGTGAGCACCGCGGTCGCCCGCACCGCAGCGGGGATCGCCGCGTCCACCGCCGTCGTGACCGTCACGACCATCACCAGCACGTCGTGAGCCTCAGCGGTCGACCCCGAGCAGCGGAAGGCAGGGCGTGAGCCCTTCGACCTCGACCGGCACGGTGCGGTGCCGCTCCCAGTCCGCGCGGGTGAGCCGCAATCCGTGCTGGACGGCCAAGGCACCTCGGATGGCGTGGCGCTGGAATCCATCGGGCCGGTAGCCGAGCTTGCGGGACACCGCTTGCGAGGCCGCGTTGTCCGCGAACGCCGCGGAAACGGCTTCTTCCGCGTCGAGGCAGGCGAAACCGAGGTGCAGCACGGCCGCTCGCATCTCGGTGCCGAAACCCCGGCCCTGGTAGCGCTGTCCGAGCCAGGAACCGGTGCTCACCTCGCGGGTGATGGCGAGCTCGCGGGCGCTGATGCTCTGCAGCCCGACGACGACCTCGCCGTGGAGCACGGCGAGGTCGAGCGACCAGTCCTGCGGGGTCCAGCTGCCCAGCTCCCGCCAGTGGTGCTGGATCACGTTCAGCGCGACCTGTTCGGGCGGGTGGTCGGTCCACGGCGTGGAGAACGGCATGACGGCGGGGTCGTGGACCCCGTCGGCGGCCAGCCCGGCCAGCTCACCGAGTTCCTCGGACGACGGCAGGCGCAGTTCGAGCCGCGGCGTTGTCAGCTTGAGCCCGACGAGCGGGAAGTGATCGACCAGCATCCGTCCATGGTGGCGGCGAAACCCCTGCCGGGCATCCGATTTCCGCTGTGCTGTCAGCGGAACTCGTGGACCACCTGGATCTCGCCGACGATGTGGGCGTTGAACTCGTCCAGCTCCTCGGCCGGAACCCAGAGCTCCAGGATCGTCCGGCCGCCCGCCTGCTGCACCGGGTACCGGCGCAGGAACTCCGACTCGACCTCGAACCGGGTCACGAAGCCGCAGCCGTCGTGCACGACGTTCCAGTCCCGCGCGATCTTGATCGCGTAGTCCTCGTCGAGCACCGGGTAGAAGATCGGCTGCTCGGGAAGCCGCGGCGGCCAGGCGCGCCAGTCCAGCTCACGAACCAGCTCAAGCTCGACGGGACCGGTGGGACGCCACAACGTCGTCGTGGACCGCTGGCTGCTCATGGGACTGCTTCCTGAACGTGGCGACCACCGCTGCGGTTGCCGGGACCGGCGACGCTACCGGACGCCGCAGCCCGCCCCACTGGTTTTCGAAACCCCCGGAAACGGGTGAAGGGCACCTTTCACCAACATATTTGGCGAAAGGTGCCCTTCACCTCGCACCTGATCGTGAAATGCGCGAGGGCACCCGCGAACGATCGCGGGTGCCCTCGCGCTTCAAAGCGATCCGATCACTCCATGGGCGGGCGCTCGGTGGCCGGCATCTCCGCCAGGGTGCCGTCCGCGAGCAGGTCGCTGACCGGTGCCGGGAGCACGAAGGCGGTGCCGCCGCCCGGCTGCTCGAACCACGGGACCGCCGTGCCGCGCAGCGCCTGGACCGGGCGCTGGATGCGGTAGGCGAAGTACGAGCGGTTCGACCACTGCGGCGGGAGCGAGCGGTGCGTGTACGGCGTGCGCATCGCGTAGAGCACGTTGCCGTTCGGCTCGCCGAAGCGGTCGAGCTCGGTGCCCGGCTGGAGCATGATCACGCGCCGGTCGCGGTACAGCGTCAGCGGCGGTTCGCCGTTGAGCGGCTGGATCTGCTGGCCACCGGGCTGCTGGCCGCCCGGCTGCTGACCACCGGGCTGCTGACCACCGGGCTGCTGGCCACCGGCCTGCGGCGGGCGCGGCGGTCCGGGCGGCGGGCCCTGCCGGTGCGGACCGGCCATGCCGGGGCCACCGGGGCCGGGACGGCGCTCCGCACCGCCCACGGGACCGGGTGCGCCCTGCTGCTGAGCCGGGGCTCCGCTCTCGCGGCGCGGCTGGCGCTTCGGCAGCGGCGGAACGCCGCCGGGGCCGCTGACCGGCGGCTGCTGCACGGGCTGGCCGACCGGCGGGGACGGCGGAGCCGCGGGCGGTGCCGGGCGGTCGAGCTGCGGCGGCTGCTGGAGGCGGGTCGCCTCCTCCTGCGGCGGTGCCGCGTCGTGCTGCACCGGCGGTTCGGGCGGAGCGCTCGGGGCCGCCGGGTCCTGGTTCGCGGTGAACAGCGGGTTCGCCGCCGCGGGTTCCGGGGCGCGCTCCGGCTCGGGCCGCTGGGGCAGGTCGGAGCCCGGTGTGCGCTGGGGCAGCCCGGGTTCCGGTGCCCGCTGCGGGAGCTCGGCTTCGGGCGTGCGCTGCGGGAGGTCCGGTTCCGGCGCTCGCTGGGGCAGCTCGGCCTCGGGCGTGCGCTGCGGCAGAGCCGGTTCCGGCGTCCGCTGCGGGAGCTCGGCCTCGGGCGTGCGCTGGGGCAGTCCGGACTCCGGTGCCCGCTGGGGCAGCTCGGCCTCGGGCGCGTGCGCCGGTTCCGGCGTGCGCTGCGGCAGGTCGGGTTCCGGCGTCCGCTGCGGGAGCTCGGCCTCCGGCGTGCGCTGCGGGAGCTCGGGCTCGTCGTGCGGCAGTTCCGGCTCGGCGGCTGCCGGGCGGCGCTCCATGAGCAGGCTGCCGAGCAGGTACGCCGCCGCGTCGTCGACGCGGGCGAAGCGGACGTCCTCGCCGCGGCCGGTGCTGGTGGTCACGACCCAGTCCGGGCCGTCCTGGACCAGGCAGCGGGCGCTCTCGCTGTGGCTGCCGATCCGGTAGCCGTCGCCGTCCACCTGGAACTCGGTGAGCCGGTCGTGCAGCACGGCCAGCACTTCACCGGTGTCGGGCAGCTCGTCCTCGTCCTCCAGGACGTGCCGCGAACCGCCGGCCGGCTCGGCCTCGGCGGCCTCCGGCTCGGCGAAGTCCTGCGGCTCGTCGGCGAAGTCCCGGGACTCCTCGGCGTAGCTCGGCTCGTCGTCGGGCTCCGCGGCGTAGGCCGGGGCGTCCGCGATCGGGTTCCGCGGCTCGTCGGCGTAGTCCTGCGGCTCGTCGGCGAAGTTCTGCGGGTCGTCGTCGGAGTCGGTCGGCTGGTCGAGCAGCTCGCTGACCGCCGCGTCGCGGGTCGCGTCGTCGACCTCCGCCAGCTGGAAACCGCGGCGGCGGACGTGCGCGACGAACTCGGACTCCGGCGGCACCCCGTACTGGGCCAGGTAGAAGGCGATCGCTCCCGGCCACAGCCACGCGCCGTCGGTGTGCCAGGTGCTCGGCACGACGGTGGGCCGCTCCGGGTCGAGCTGGTCCTCCTCGTCCTCGCGGGCGGCGAGCACGACGGGCGCGTTCTCCAGGTACTGGCGCAGCTGGGCGATTTCCTCGGCCGGGACCGGCTCGCGGTCCGCGACGACCGGGCGGCCCTGCTCGTCGAAGTCGTCGAAGGAGCTGGCCACCTGGAAACCGGTCGGCTCGTCCTCGGCGACCGCGGGCGGTGCGACGACCGGCTCCTCGGCGACCGGCGGCGCGACCGGCGCGTCGTCGACCGGGGCACCGGGGGCCGGCGCGGTGCCGTCGATCCGCTCCCGCATCCAGTCCGGGATGTTCTCCTCGGCGCGCGGGTAGCGGCGCAGTTCGTCGACGTAGGCCGCGCGCGGCAGCGGGCGCTGCCAGCCGGGCTCGGTGTCGAAGTTGATGTCGATGCGGTAGCTGGACGGGCGCTCGACCACGTACAGCGCGCTGAGCCAGGTACCGACGTCCGGCCGGTACATGCCCTCGCGCAGGCTCTCGAAGATCTCGCGCAGCTCGGCCGGCGGCTCCAGCGAGCGGGCACTGCCGTCCTGCGCCGTCACCTCACCCAGCAGGTCGTGGTACTCACCGGTGGCGCGGTACTCCACCGTGATCTCCTGCCAGTCCTCAGGAGCGCCCTGTAACAGCAGAACCCCGATCTTGCGGGCGATCTGCTCCTGCTCTTCCGGACTGATCGCTGTCGGACGCGACATGGGTGACATCCTCCCCCTCTCGACGAGGCAACCCGACTCCACCCCGGCCCAAGACGCTACTCGACGCGGGCCCGGCCATGTGCGCTGTGTGGGACTTCCGTTCCGTTGATCCAGCACACGTGCGCGCGTTCAAGATCCATGTCACCGCGTGCGGTGATCTCGTCACGAAGCCTGCCGGTTTCTCGTCCGGATGAACATCACACCACCAGGTGGATTGGATCAGCGGCGCGTTCGCAGCGGTCAGCGGTGCGCGAAAACGAGTAGCGGTACACCCGTGCCAGAAGCAAGAGTGGGGTACGTGCTGCAGCCCTACCGACTCCTCGCGGCGGTTCCGCACGCGCCGAGCCTGATGTTCTTCAGCCTGCTGGGCCGGCTGCACATGCCCGCGCTCGGCATGGTGCTCGCCTTCCTGGTGGTCGACTGGACCGGTTCATACGCGATCGGCGGCGTGATCGGCGCGACGATCACGGTCGGGCAGGCCATCGCCGGGCCGCTGCGCGGGCGGGCGGCCGACCGCAGCTCGCCGCCGCGGCTGCTGGTGGTGACCGGCATCGGTTCCGGGCTCGGGATGGTCGCCATCATCGCCGTGACCAGCTGGGTCGATCCGGCGCACTGGTGGCTGGTGCTGCCGGTCGCGCTGGCGACCGGGCTGTCGCACCCGCCGATCACGCAGATCGGGCGGGCGATCTGGCCGCGGCTGGCGGACGGCCCGGCTCGCGAGGCGGCCTTCGCGGTCGAGGCCACCCTGCAGGAGCTGCTGTTCGTGGTGGCGCCGATGCTCGCCGCGTTCGCGGTGGCGGTGTGGGGACCTGCCGCGGCGATGTACGCCTGCGCCGGGTGGGCGACGGCCGGTTCCGTCCTGTTCGCCGTCGTGCTGTGGCGCGCCGGCCTGAACGAGGGGCTGGGCGAGCGCGCGGCGGGGGAGCGCAAGTCCGCGCCGTTGTTCCGGATCCCGGGGTTCGTCTCGCTGCTGGGCTTCTTCGGGCTGCTCGTCGGCGGGTTGATCTCGGTCGACCTGGTGCTGGTGGCCTGGGCGCGCGAGCGCGGTGAGCCGGAGCTGGCCGGGGTGCTGGCGATGGTGTGGGCGGTCGGGTCGCTGATCGGCGGGCTGGTGCTCGGCGGATCGGGCAGGCGTCCCCGGCTCTGGCTGCGGGCGTCGCTGACCGCGCTCGGCCTGGTGGCGCTGGTGCCGGTGCTGCCGCCGATCGCCGATCCCGGCTCGCCGCTGCTGATCGGGGTGATCCTGATGATCGGCGGCACGGCGGTGGCCCCGACGCTGGCGGCCAGCAACGGCCGGCTGGCCGACATCGCGCCACCGGACCGGCGCAACGAGGCGTTCGGCTGGCTGGCCAGCGCGACCACCTTCGGCGGTGCGGTCGCCGCGCCGCTGTCCGGGGTGATGCTCGACCTGGCCGGTCCGGCCGCGGCGGCCGCGGCGGCCGGCTGCCTGGCGCTGGCGGCGGCCGGGCTTGTCGTATCTCACAACCTCCGGGCATCGCGGTCCGAGCGGGCTGCGGAGCAGACTGCCGTCACGTGACCCTTACGCCGGTGAAACCTTCCGATCCCCAGGTCGCTCAGCGCGCGCTCGGCATGGCCGGTGCGGCCGCGGTCGGGCTGCTGCTCGCCGTCCAGGCCCGGATCAACGGTGCGCTCGGGGCCCGGATGGACGACGGGATCGCGGCCGGGCTGATCTCGTTCACGTGCGGGTTCGCCGTGCTGCTCGCGGCGTCGCTGCTGATCCCGCGGGCTCGTCGCGGATTCCGGAACCTGACCGCGGCGCTGCGCGAACCGGGCGGGCTGCGGCCGTGGCAGTGCCTCGGCGGGGTGTGCGGCGGGTACCTGGTGTTCACCCAGGGCATGGCCGCGACCGCGCTGGGCGTCGCGATGTTCACCGTCGCGGTGGTGGCCGGGCAGGTGAGCAGCGGGCTGGTGGTGGACCGCCTCGGGCTGGGGCCCGCCGGGCCGCAGCGCGTGACACCGGCACGACTCGTCGGCGCGGTGCTCGCCGTGGTCGCGGTGCTGATCTCGGTGTCCGCGCAGCTGGGCGGCGCGCAGGCGAGCTGGCTGGTGCTGCTGCCCGCGCTGGCAGGCGTCGGGCTGGGCTGGCAGGCGGCGGTCAACGGCCGGATGAAGCAGGCGGCCGACTCGGCGGTGTTCGCCTCGATGGTCAACTTCGGGATCGGGATGGCGGCCCTCGCGCTGGCCTTCGCGGTCGAGGTGCTGGTCCGCGGCCTGCCGGAGTTCCCGGCCGACGGCTGGCTCTACACCGGCGGCTTCCTGGGCATCTTCGTGATCGGCGGGTCGGTCGCGCTGGTCCGCTACACCGGGGTGCTGCTGCTCGGCCTGGGCATGATCGCCGGGCAGCTGGTCGGGGCGCTGCTGCTGGACGTGTTCGCGCCCGCGACCCAGGACGGGATCGCGACGTCCACCGTGGTGGGCGTGCTGCTCACCCTGGTGGCTGTAGGCGTGGCGGCAATGCCGGACCGGGCGGGACGGGGCGCGCGTCGTCTGCCACGATGAACAGCCGTGAGCGCGACGATTCTGGATGGCAAGGCCACCAAGGAAGCTATCTTCGACGAGCTGCGGCCCCGGGTTGCCCGGCTCGCCGAGCAGGGCAGCGCCCCGGGGCTGGCCACGGTCCTGGTCGGTGACGACCCCGGTTCGCATTCCTACGTGCGTGCCAAGCACAACGACTGCGCCAAGGTCGGCATCAAGTCGATCCGCAAGGACCTGCCCGCCGACGTCAGCCAGGCCGAGGTCGAAGCGGTGCTCGACGAGCTCAACGCCGACCCGGCCTGCACCGGCTACATCGTGCAGCTGCCGCTGCCCAAGCACCTCGACGCCGGCCCGCTGCTGGAGCGCATCGCGCCGGAGAAGGACGCCGACGGCCTGCACCCGATCAGCCTCGGCCGCCTGGTGCTGGGCGAGGAGGCGCCGCTGCCGTGCACGCCGCGCGGCATCATCGAGCTGCTCCGCCGCTACGACGTGCCGCTGGGCGGTGCGCAGGTCGCGGTCGTCGGTCGCGGCATCACCGTCGGCCGCCCGATCGGCCTGCTGCTGACCCGGCGCAGCGAGAACGCCACCGTGACGCTGTGCCACACCGGGACCAAGGACCTCGCCGCCGAGGTGAGCCGCGCCGACGTGGTGATCGCGGCGGCGGGCAAGCCGAACCTGATCACCGCGGACATGGTCAAGCCGGGCGCGGCGGTGCTCGACGTCGGCGTGACCCGCACCGAGGCCGGGCTGTCCGGCGACGTGCACCCGGACGTCGCGGAGGTCGCCGGGTTCATCTCGCCGAACCCGGGCGGGGTCGGCCCGATGACCCGCGCGATGCTGCTGACCAACGTCGTCGAGGCGGCCGAGCGCAACCTCGGCTGATCTCCGCTCGGCGGGGACCGCGACAGGTAGGAGGAACGTGAGCGAGCAGTCCGGCGGAAGGTCGCGCCTGGTGAGCTACGTGCCGTTCGGTTTGGTGCTGCTCATCGCGGCGGTCGGGTTCCTGCTGGTGTCGATGCAGTACTGGCGTCGCGGCTCGGTGCTGCTCGTGATGGCGCTGCTGGTCGCGGCGGGGCTGCGGGCGGTGGTCCCGCCGGAGCGCGTGGGTCTGCTGGCGATCCGCAGCCGGGTGGTGGACGTCCTGCTCTACAGCGGTTTCGGGGTGGCGATCCTCGCGGTGGCGCTGACGATCAAGCGCTGAGCGGCGGTGGTCGCAAGGGCCGCCGCCGCTCGCGACAGGCAGGTAGGAGGAACGTGAGCGAGTCGTCCGGCGGAAGGTCGCGCCTGTTGACGTACGTGCCGTTCGGTTTGGTGCTGCTCATCGCTGCGGTCGGGTTCCTCCTGGTGTCGATGCAGCACTGGCGCCGCGGCTCGGTGCTGCTCGGCTTGGCCTTGCTGGTCGCGGCGGGGCTGCGGGCGGTGGTCCCGCCGGAGCGCGTGGGTCTGCTGGCGATCCGCAGCCGGGTGGTGGACGTCCTGCTCTACAGCGGTTTCGGGGTGGCGATCCTCGCGGTGGCGCT
>NZ_JAQGLB010000013.1 GCF_027853965.1 Saccharopolyspora indica
ACAGCGTCCGCCCGCTGCTGCGCACTCACGACCCGGTCGGGGGAAACCGCGTCTCGTTGCGGTCGATCTTGGCGTTGGCGGCGTCGACGAGGTCGATGCCCGCGACGTCGGCCAGCCTGATCAGGTAGATCAGGACGTCGGCCGCCTCGTCGGCCAACCGCTCCTTGAGCGGTCCCGCCACCGGTCCCGGGGCGCCGTCGAGCCACTGCAGCTCGGCGGCCAGCTCGCCGGCCTCGCCGCTGAGCGCCATCGCGAGGTTCTTGGGCGTGTGGTACTGCTCCCAGTCCCGCGCCGCCGCGAAATCGCGCAACCTGTCCCGGATCCCGTCCACGCTGTCCATGCCGGACACCGTAGCCGTGTCAGGCGCGCTCTTCGTGCCGGGCGACCGTCCAGGCCCGGGCCTGGTCGCTGATCGTCACCCCGAGCCCCGGGCGCGGTGACAGGTGCATCCGGCCGTCCTCGATCCGGAGGTGCTCGTCGAACAGCGGGTCGAGCCATTCGAAGTGCTCCACCCACGATTCGCGGGCGTAGGCCGCCGCGAGGTGGATGTGGATCTCCATCGCGAAGTGCGGGGCCAGCTGGAGGTTCCGGTCGTCGGCCAGGGACATCACCTTCAGGAGCTGGGTGATGCCGCCGACCCGCGGGGCGTCGGGCTGGACGATGTCGGCTCCGCCCGCGCGGATCAGCTCGCGGTGCTCGGCCGCGCTGGTGAGCATCTCCCCCGTCGCGATCGGGGTGTCGAAGGTCGACGCGAGCACGGCGTGGCCCTCGAAGTCGTAGGCGTCCAGGGGTTCTTCGACCCACACCAGGTTCAGCGGCTCCAGGGCTCGGCACATGCGGCGCGCGGTGGGGCGGTCCCACTGCTGGTTGGCGTCGACCATCAGCGCCACGCCGTCGCCGACCGCCTCCCGGACCGCGGCCACCCGGGCCAGGTCGACGGCGTTGTCCGGGTGGCCGACCTTGATCTTGATGCCGCCGATGCCACCGGCCACCGACTCCGCCGCGCGCTCCACGACCTCCTCGATCGGTGAGTGCAGGAAACCGCCGGAGGTGTTGTAGCAGCGCACCGAATCGCGGTGCGCGCCCAGGAGTTTCGCCAGCGGCAGTCCGGCCCGCTTGGCCTTGAGGTCCCACAGCGCGACGTCGAAGGCGGCGATCGCCTGCACCGACAACCCGCTGCGGCCCACGGAGGCTCCGGCCCAGACGAGCTTGTCCCAGATCTTGGCGATGTCGCTGGGATCTTCGCCGATCAGCACCGGGGCGATCTCCCGCGCGTGCGCGTACTGCCCGGGGCCGCCCGCGCGCTTGGAGTAGCTGAACCCGATGCCTTCCAGACCGCTGGCCGTGGTGATCTCGGCGAACAGCATCGCCACCTCGGTCATCGGCTTCTGCCGCCCGGTCAGCACCTTGGCGTCGCTGATCGCCGCGGGCAGCGGCAGCGTCACCGAGGAGATCTCCACGCGGGTGATCCGGTCCAGCGTTGCCGATTCGGTCATGAGCTCCCTCTCCCGTTCACCGTCCGATGTGGACTTCATCGCGGTTCGTCGAACCGGATGCGCTTGATCGTGCCCATCACGGCCAGCCCGACCAGCGCCAGCGCCCCGTGCGCGGCGACGAACCACAGCGCCACGTCGAAGGAACCGGTGGCCTGCACGGTGTAGCCGATGACGATCGGCGTCACGATGCCCGCGATGTTGCCGAACGCGTTCATCGTCGAGCTGACGAAGCTGGTGGCCTGCGGCGGCGCGAGATCGGTGGTGATCGCCCAGCCCAGCGAGCCGATTCCCTTGCCGAAGAAGGCCAGCGTCATGATCGCCACGATCAGCGCGCTGCTGTCGGTGATGCTGCAGAGCGCGATGCTGGTGGCCAGCGTCATGCCGATGACCGACGGCAGCTTGCGGGCGAAGGTGAGCGAATGACCGCGGCGCAGCAGGGCGTCGGAGGCGAAACCACCCGCCAGGCCGCCCGCGAACCCGCACAGCGCGGGCAGCGCCGCGACGAAACCCACCTCCAGCAGGGACAATCCGCGGCCCTCGACCAGGTAGACCGGGAACCACGTGATGAAGAAGTAGGTCAGCGCGTTCACCGAGTACTGGGAGAGGTAGAGGCCCCAGAGCGGACGGGTGGCGAAGATCTGGGCGATGGTGCGCCGGTCGAGCCGGGTGCGCCTGCGGTCCTCGGCGGTCTTCGGGGCGTCCAGGTCGACCAGCCCGCCACCGGAGCTGATCGTCTCGAACTCCTCCGGGGTGACCCGCGGGTGGTTGCGCGGCGAGTCCATCCAGCGCAGCCAGACCACGGCCAGCGCCAGGCCGAGCACGCCCAGCAGGACGAACACCCACCGCCAGCCGAACTCGTGGGTGATCCAGCCCATCAGCGGCGCGAACAGGGCGGTGGCGAAGTACTGGGCGGAGTTGAACACCGCGGTCGCCCGGCCGCGCTCGGCCGTCGGGAACCAGGCCGTGGCCACCCGCGCGTTCGCCGGGAACGCGGGCGATTCGAAGACGCCCAGCAGGAGGCGGAGCGCGAAGATGATCGCCACCGACACCAGCACCGGTGTGGTGATCAGCCCGACCAGGCTGATCGCGGCGGTGACCGCCGTCCACAGCGCGAGGCTCAGGGCGTAGACGCGGCGGGCGCCGAAGCGGTCGAGCAGGATTCCGCCGGGCAGCTGGCCCACCACGTAGGCCCAGCTGAACGCGGAGAAGATGTAGCCGAGCTGCACGCTGTCGAAGCCGAGGTCGGCCTGCAGGCTGGTGCCGGTGATCGACAGGCTGCTGCGGTCGGCGTAGTTGAGCGCCGTGATGATGAAGATCAGCGACAGGACCAGGTAGCGGGTCGGGATGCGTCGGCGGCTGGTCGGTGCACCTGCCCGCCCGACGGTGGAAGCTGTTGCGGTGTCAGACATCGGTGTCCTCCCGGTCGCTGCGGAGCACTCCGCAGTGACCAGGACACTAAGTCGGCGCACCGATTCCGGTCCAACACCGAATGAACATCGATCAATACCCAGCCCGCATCGAAGCCCCGGCCAACGCAGGCGGGGCGTCAATTTCGTGCGAAATTGACGTTCACCCGGGTGACGGTCAATTTCGTACGAAATTGACCAGGGCCCGGGTGACGGGCGGGTTCGGGTGGCGATGCGCGGGCGGTATCACTCGATACCGAATCGACCTTGGACACGCATCGGACGCGAACTTAGGCTGCCGAGCGTTCGACACCGTGACTGCGCTCACAGCGCGGCGGTGGGCCGCCTCGAACCGAAGGAGCCCCGCGTGACGTCGAAATCCCCTGCCCGCCGAAGAGTTCTGCCGCCCGTGCTCGCCGCCGCGCTGTCCCTGCCGCTCGCCGCGTGCGGGGGCAACCTGTCCAGCGGCGGCGCGGAGTTCCCCAGCGGCCCGGTGACGATGCTGGTCGGCCAGGCCCCCGGCGGGAGCACCGACCTCATCGGCCGCGCCCTGGCCGACGGCGCCGCCGACGACCTCGGGGTCGCGATGCCGGTGGTCAACACGCCCGGTGCCAACGGGGCGCTGGCCGCGAACGAACTCGCCGGCGAGCAGCCGGACGGCCAGCACGTCCTGGTGCTCAACGCGTCGCTGACCTCGATCACGCCGCTGGCGGTCGCGCCGGAGGAAGCCGTCGACATCAACGATTTCGAGGTCATCACCGGGATTTCCCAGGACGACTACGTGCTCGTCGCCAACGCCGCCTCCGGCCTGCGCTCGGTGCCGGACCTGGCCAGGGCGGGCCGCGACCTCAAGTTCGCCACGACGGGCGTGGGCACCGGCAGCCAGCTGTCCCAGGAACTGCTGTTCAAGCAGGCCGGGATCGCGGGCACCGCGGTTCCCTTCGACGGCGGTTCGCCCGCGATGACCGCGGTCCTCGGCAACCAGGTCGACGTCGCCGCCGTCCAGCTCGGCGAGGCGATCGCCCAGATCGAGGCCGGTTCGCTGACCCCGATCGCCACCTTCGCCGCGCAGCGCAGCCGGTACCTGCCGGAGACCCCGACGGCGGTGGAGCAGGGCTACGACGTGAAGGTGTCGCAGTTCCGCGCCATCGTCGCGCCGAAGGGCACCCCGCCGGAGCGGGTGGAGCGGCTGCGCAAGGCGTTCCAGGCCACCTTCGCCGCCGAGCGCTACCGGAAGTTCAACGAGGACAACCTGCTCACGCCGCACGAGGTCGACGGCGCGCAGGTGGCGCAGGAGTGGAGCAGCTCGCTGGAGAGCTACCGCGCCATGACCCAGCAGTACGGGATCGACCTCGGCGGGCCGAAGTGAGCGGAGCCGAGCCGGAGCGTCCGGCCGGGTTCGCCGCGAACGTGGTCGTCGCGCTCGTCGTGGTCGCCGTCGGGATCTGCGGCGCGGTCGGCTCCTGGTCGCTGGGGCTGGGCAGCGCCGCGGAGCCGGCGGCCGGGACCTGGCCGTTCCTGGTCAGCGTCGTGATCGCGGTGCTCGGCGTCGTGCTCGGCCTGCTGGCGCGGCGGACGAGCGACGCGGAGCGGATGTCCTCGGCGAACTGGGCGGTCCTGGCCGGGATCGCCAGCATGGCGGGCTTCGCCGCCGCGATCACCGCGATCGGGTTCGAGATCCCGGCCGCGCTGCTGGCGTTCGGGTGGCTGCGGTTCCTCGGCCGCGAGTCGTGGCGGGTGTCGGTGCTCGGCGGGCTCGGCGTGGTGGTCGCGTTCTACGCGGTGTTCGTCGGCCTGCTGAAAGTCCCCGTCCCGCACCTGTTCTAGCGCCCGAGGCCACCGGTCGCCGTGCGCACCAACACTGTCGTGAGGAGCGGCGATGGATCTGGCCCCGGTGATCGAGGGGTTCGGCGTCGTGCTCGAACCCGCCAACCTGCTGCACTGCCTGCTCGGCGTGGTGATCGGGATGCTGGTCGGGGTGCTGCCCGGGCTCGGCCCGGCCGCCACGATCGCGATCCTGCTGCCGCTGACCTTCGACGTCGAACCGGTCACGGCGATCATCATGCTCGCGGGCATCTTCTACGGCGCGCAGTACGGCGGCACCATCACCTCGGTGCTGCTGCGGCTGCCCGGCGAGGCGTCGTCGGTGGTGACGGTCTTCGACGGCCACGCGCTGGCCCGCCAGGGCCGGGCCGGGACCGCGCTGGGCATCGCGGCGATCGGGTCGTTCGTCGGCGGCACCGCATCGATCGTGGCGCTGTCGGTGCTCGCGCCGCTGATCGCCGGGTTCGCGCTGGACTTCGGCCCGCCCGAGTACACCGCGCTCGCCCTGCTCGGCATCCTGCTGGTCGCCACCGTCAGCAACGGCGGCCGGGTGAAGGCGGTCGTCGCCGCGTGCGCGGGCCTGCTGCTGGCCACGGTCGGCAGGGACGCCTTCACCGGCTCCGAGCGGTTCACCTTCGACCTGCTGCCGCTCTCGGACGGGCTCGACTTCGTGCCGATCGCGATGGGCCTGTTCGGGCTGGGCGAGATCCTGCACAACCTCGAACAGCGGCAGCGGGGCGCGCCGGCCGCCGCGCGGGTCGCCAACGCCTGGCCGTCGCGCGGAGATCTCCGGCGGTCGGCCGGGGCGATCGGCCGCGGTTCGGTGCTCGGGTTCGTGCTCGGCGTGCTGCCCGGCGGCGGCGCGACGCTGTCCTCGCTCGCGGCCTACGCGGTGGAGAAGCGCCGGTCGAAGAACCCGGAGCGGTTCGGCCAGGGCGCTGTCGAGGGCGTGGCCGCGCCGGAGACGGCGAACAACGCCGCGGCGACGTCGTCGTTCATCCCGCTGCTCACGCTCGGCATCCCGGCCAACGCCACCATGGCGATGATCTTCGGCGCGCTGCTGGTCCAGGGCGTGACGCCGGGCCCGCAGCTGGTCGACGAGGACCCGGACCTGTTCTGGGGCGTAGTGAACTCCATGTACCTCGGCAACGTCCTGCTGCTGATCATGAGCATCCCGCTGGTCGGGCTGTTCGTGAAGATCCTGCGGGTGCGCCCGGCGGTGCTCGCGCCCATCACGGTGCTGATCACGCTGCTGGGCGTCTACACCGTCCGCAACAGCGCCTTCGACATCGCGCTGGTGATCGTGTTCGGCGCGCTCGGCTACCTGATGAAGAAGTACGGCTTCGAACCAGGGCCGCTGGTGCTGGCGTTCGTCCTCGGCTCGCTGCTGGAGACCTCGCTGCGGCGCTCGCTGCTGCTGTTCGAGGGCGACCCGACCGGCTTCCTCACCAGGCCGATCTCCGGCACCCTGCTGATCCTGCTCGCCGTGGTCGCGCTGTTCCCGCTGGCGCAGCGGCTCGTCCGCGCGAGGAGCCGCTGAGTGCCGACGGGTCAGAGCAGGTCGAGCAGCGCGTGCAGGGCCGGGTTGTCGTTCGCGCGGCGCCAGAGCAGGTGCAGTTCCACCGGATCCGGTTCGGGCAGCCGCAGCGGGCGGAAGCGCACGCCCTCGAAGTGCAGCCGGGCCGCGGTGGCGGGCACCAGCGCGCTGCCGAGCCCGACCTGCACCAGCGCCAGGGCGGTGTGGATCTGGCTGACGTGCTGCACGTACGTCGGCTGCACCCCGGCCCGGCCGAAGGCCGTGACGAGCAGTTCGTGGAAGTACCGCGCTTCGGTCGGCGAGTACATCACCACGTCGGCGCCGTGGAACTCGCTCAGCTCCAGCGGTTCGGAACCCGCCGCGAGCGGGTGCCCGTCCGGCAGCGCGGCCAGCAGCGGCTCCGAGCGGAACAGCCGCGACGCCAGCTCGGGTCGGGCGGCAGGCGGTCGGGCGAGCCCGAGGTCCAGGGAACCGCCGGACAGCCGTTCGGCCTGGTCGCGGGTCACCAGCTCGTGCAGCACCACGTCCACGTGCGGCAGGTGCTCGCGAACGGTGGCCAGCAGGCCGCCGAGCACGCCGTAGGCCGAGGTCGCGGTGAAGCCGATGCGGATGATGCCCGCCTGGCCCAGGGTCACGCGCCGCACCGAGAGCGCGGCGTTCTCCGCCTCGTGCAGCAGGCGGCGCGCGTCCTGCAGGAACGCGCGGCCCGCCGGGGTCAGCCGCACGGTGCGGCTGGTGCGGTCGAACAGCTGGACCTTGAGCTCCTTCTCCAGCTGCTGGATCTGCCGCGTCAGCGGGGGCTGGGTCATGCGCAGCCGCTGCGCGGCCCGGCCGAAGTGCTGCTCCTCGGCCACCGCGACGAAACCGGTGAGTTGGTTGAGCGTGAACATCGATGCTGTCCCGGTATCAGTAGATGCATTGTTTGAGTTGGACCGGCATTGATGCCTCACCTTACTGTCGATCGCAAGCCCATCCGAAGAAGTCGCTCACGCACCGCCCAGCCGCCGGGCCGCGCGGAGGAGCAACGACGTCGCCAGGAATCGCCCACGGAGGAGATCTTTGATGTCCGCGTACTCGCCCACCGGCATGGCCCGGCAGCTCGCCAGCGGATTGCTGTCCTTCCCGGTGACCCACTTCCGGCCCGACCTCGGCTTCGACGAGGCCGCCTACCGCGAGAACATCGGCTGGCTGAGCGGTTTCGGCGCGGCCGGGCTGTTCGCGGCGGGCGGCACCGGCGAGTTCTTCTCGCTGACCCCGGCCGAGGTCGAGCAGGTGGTGACCGCCGCCGTGCGGGAGGCTCCGGCGGGTCTGCCGGTGATCGCCCCCGCCGGGTACGGCACCGCGACGGCGGTGGAGATGGCCCGCGCCGCCGAGCGCGCCGGAGCCGCCGGGCTGCTGCTCCTGCCGCCCTACCTCACCGAAGCCGACCAGGCCGGGCTCGCCGCGCACGTCCGGACCGTCTGCGCCGCCACCGAGCTCGGGGTGATCCTCTACAGCCGCGCCAACGCGGTCTTCGAGGACACCACCGTCGCGGAGCTGGCCGAGGACTGCGCGAACCTGGTCGGTTTCAAAGACGGCGTGGGCAACGTGGAGAAGATGACCCGCCTGTACTCCCGGCTCGGCGACCGGCTCACCTACGTCGGCGGACTGCCCACCGCGGAGACCTTCGCGCTGCCGCTGCTGGAGCTGGGCGTGAGCACCTACTCGTCGGCGATGTTCAACTTCGTGCCGGAGTTCGCGCTGCGCTTCTACCGCGCGGTCACCGACCGGGACCGCACCGCGGTGTACCGGTACCTGAACGAGTTCGTGCTGCCCTACTGCGACATCCGCAACCGGCGCGCCGGGTACGCGGTGAGCATCGTGAAGGCGGGCATGCGGGTCATCGGGCGCCCCGCCGGACCGGTGCGGTCGCCGCTGGTCGATCTGGACGACGCCGAACTCGCCGCGCTGGCCGACCTCGTCGAGCGCGTTCCCGGGGAGTGATGATCGTGCGACCCACTGGACAGATGCTGATCGCCGGGGCCGAGGTGTTCGGAACCGGTGAGAAGATCCGGGCCGTCGACCCGAGCACCGGTACCGAGCTGGAGCCCGCCTTCGGGCACGGCGGTGCCGACGAGGTCGACCGCGCCTGCACCGCAGCCCGCGAAGCGTTCGCGGGCTACCGCGCGCTGCCCGACGCCGAGCGCGCGGAATTCCTGGAGCGGATCGCGGAACGGATCGAATCGCTCGGCGACGCGCTGGTCGAACGCGCGCACCGCGAAACCGGTCTCCCCGTCGCCCGGCTGACCGGGGAACGCGCTCGCACCACCGGCCAGCTGCGGCTGTTCGCCGAGGTCGTGCGCGGGGGCAGCTGGGTCCGCGCGCGCGTCGATCCGGCACAGCCCGACCGGAAGCCCTTGCCGCGGAGCGACATCCGGCAGCGGCAAATCCCGCTCGGCCCGGTCGCGGTGTTCGGCGCGAGCAACTTCCCGCTGGCCTTCTCCGTCGCGGGCGGCGACACCGCTGCCGCGCTCGCCGCCGGCTGCCCGGTCGTGGTCAAGGCGCACGACGCCCACCCGGGCACCTCGGAGCTGGTGGCGCGGGCGGTGACCGGCGCGGTGGCCGACCTCGGCCTGCCGCCCGGCACCTTCTCGCTGCTGTTCGGCTCCGGTCCGGAGCTGGGCATCCGCCTGGTCGCCGATCCGCGCATCCAGGCCGTCGGCTTCACCGGATCGCGCTCCGGCGGGCTGGCGATCGCGGCCGCCGCCCAAGCGCGCCCGCAGCCGATCCCGGTGTACGCCGAGATGAGCAGCACCAACCCGGTGTTCCCGCTGCCCGGCGCGCTGGCGGAACGGGCCGCGGAGATCGCCGACGGGTTCGTCGCCTCGCTCACGCTGGGGTCCGGGCAGTTCTGCACCAACCCGGGGCTGGTCATCGCGGTCGACGGGCCGGGTCTGCGGACGTTCCTGGAGTCGGCGGCCGCGGCTGTCACCGGCAGCGCGCCGTCGACGATGCTCACCCCGGGCATCGCCCGCGCCTACGCCGACGGCGTGGCCGGGCTCTCGGCCCACCCCGCCGTGGAAGTGCTGGCCAGAGGTGCCGCGAGCGACCTGCCGAACACCTGCCGACCGGCCCTGCTGGCCACCGATGCCGACAGCTTCGCCTCGGACACCGCGCTGCAGCAGGAGGTTTTCGGCGCGTGCTCGCTGGTGGTCCGCTGCCGCGACGCCGAGCAGGTCCGGGCGGTGGCCGAGGGGCTGGAGGGCCAGTTGACCGCCACGGTGCACGCCGCCGACGCCGACCACGCCGAAGCCGCGGGGCTGCTGCCCGTGCTGGAGCTGAAGGCCGGGCGGATCCTGTTCAACGGCTGGCCGACCGGGGTCGAGGTCGGGCACGCGATGGTCCACGGTGGACCGTTCCCGGCCACCTCGGATTCCCGCACGAGCTCGGTCGGCACGCTGGCGATCGAACGGTTCCTGCGCCCCGTGGCCTACCAGGACGTCCCCGCGGCCCTGCTGCCGAGCGCGATCGCGGGCGAGGGCACCCCCAATCCTGCGCGGAGGAACGCATGACGCAGAAGCAGCCCGTGGTCACCGCGATGCGGGTGGTCCCGGTCGCCGGGCACGACAGCATGCTGCTCAACCTCAGCGGGGCGCACGCCCCGCACTTCACCCGCAACCTGGTGATCCTCACCGACTCCGAAGGCCGCACCGGGGTCGGCGAGGTGCCCGGTGGCGAACCGATCCGCAGCACCCTCGACGACGCGGCCGACCTGGTCGTCGGACGGCCGGTCGCCCGCGTGCGCTCGGTCCTCAACGAGGTGCGCGCCCGGTTCGCCGACCGCGACTCCGGCGGTCGCGGTGCGCAGACCTTCGACCTGCGCGTCACCGTGCACGCCGTCACCGCCGTCGAGTCGGCGATGCTCGACCTGCTCGGCCAGCACCTGGAGGTGCCGGTGGCCGAGCTGCTCGGCGACGGGCAGCAGCGCGACCAGGTGCCGGTGCTGGGCTACCTGTTCTTCGTCGGTGACCGGCGCAAGACCGATCTCCCCTACCAGGCCCCGGCGGACGAGCCCGACGACTGGTCGCGCCTGCGCCACGAGGAAGCCCTGACACCGCAGGCCGTCGTGCGCATGGCGGAGGCAGCGCAGCAGCGGTACGGGTTCCGCGACTTCAAGCTCAAGGGCGGTGTCCTGCCCGGTCCGGTCGAAGCCGAGGTCGTCACCGCGCTGGCGCGGCGGTTTCCCGAAGCGCGGATCACCCTGGATCCCAACGGCGCGTGGTCGCTGGCCGAGGCCATCGAGATCGGCCGCTCCCTGCGCGGCGTCCTGGCCTACGCCGAAGACCCGTGCGGCGCCGAAGGCGGGTACTCGGGTCGCGAGACGATGGCGGAGTTCCGCCGCGCGACGGGATTGCCCACGGCCACCAACATGATCGCCACCGACTGGCGGCAGCTGCACCACGCGATCCGCGCCGGGGCGGTGGACATCCCGCTGGCCGATCCGCACTTCTGGACGATGAGCGGCTCGGTGCGGGTGGCGCAGCTCTGCCACGAGTGGGGCCTGACCTGGGGTTCGCACTCCAACAACCACTTCGACGTGTCGCTGGCGATGTTCACCCACGTCGCCGCGGCGGCGCCCGGCGAGATCACCGCGATCGACACGCACTGGATCTGGCAGGACGGCCAGCGCATCACCCGGAACCCGCTGCGCATCGCCGAAGGCCGCATCGAGGTTCCCACCAGCCCCGGCCTGGGCGTCGACCTGGACGTGGACCGCGTGGCCGAAGCCCACGAGCTCTACCTGCAGCAGGGCCTCGGGTCCCGCGACGACGCGGCGGCGATGCAGTACCTGCTCCCGGGCTGGGCCTTCGACCCCAAGCGCCCGGCGCTCGACCGGGCTTAGCCGCACAGGTTCCGTGAGCGTTTCGGGGCGCCAGAGCGCCCCAAAGCGCTCACGGCTCCGGCGCGCAACTCAAACGCTGCGGAGCACCGAGACCACGATCCCCAGGATGACGGCGTTGTCGCCGTCGATGACCTCGTAGGCCGGGTTGCGGGGTTCGAGGTGGACGTGGCCGTTGCGGCGGCGGTAGACCTTCACCGTCGCCTCGTCGTCGATCATCGCCGCCACGATCTGGCCGGAGTGCGCCTCCTGCTGCTGGCGGACCACCACGATGTCGCCGTCGCAGATCGCCGCGTCGACCATCGAGTCACCGCGCACCCGCAGGCCGAACACGGTGCCCCGGCCGGTCAGCTCGCGGGGCAGGCTCATCACGTCGTCGAGGTGCTCGTCGGCGGTGATCGGGGCGCCCGCCGCGATGTCGCCGACCACGGGCACCGGCACCGAGGACTCGTCGCGCGCCGCCGCGGGCTGGAGGAACGCGCGGACGTCGATCGGGCGGGAGACCGTGGCGCTGCGGCGCAGGAATCCCTTGTCCTCCAACGCGTTCAGGTGCTTCGACACCGAGGACGACGAGCGCAGGCCGACGGCTTCGCCGATCTGGCGGGTGCTCGGCGAGTACCCGTGCCGGTTCACCCAGTCCTGGATCGTGGCCAGGATCTGCTGCTGGCGCTGCGGCAGGGCCGAGGCGTCCAAGTGCTCGAAGGCGTCGAAGTCGTAGGCGGCCACCCCCGAATGGTAGAGGTCGGCACCGCCACCCGGAGCACTGGCCCGGTTCCGGCCGTGATCTCCGACCACCGCCCTCGACACCCTTGCAGCGGTGGCACGCTCCCTGGTGGACAGTGCGGACCTGGCGCGCGGCAGCCCCCGGGCACCGCGCCGGGAGAGCGGCCCCGGCCCACCGCTGGGTAGGCTCACCGGGCGTGGACAGCGAGGTCTCCGGCCGATCTGCCCCGACACCCAGGAGGTTCTCGTGCCCGAATGGCGTCCCCGGTCGCTGCGCAGGTCCCGGCACACCGCGCCTCCAGCGCCCGAGCACTCGATGGACCCGCGTTCCGACGACGAGCGCCCGCTGGCCGACCGGCCGCTGATCGACACCGCGATCTACCGCGACGGCGTGCGCGTCGCGACCCCGGCGAGCCTCGCCGAGACCTACCGCCACCTGCGCCGCGAGCCCGGCACGATGGCCTGGATCGGGCTGTACCGGCCGGCCGAGGAAGAGCTGCTGGCCGCCGCCGACGAGTTCGACCTGCACAAGCTCGCCGTCGAGGACGCGATCGTCGCGCACCAGCGGCCGAAGATCGAGCGCTACGGCGACACGCTGTTCGTGGTGCTGCGCGCCGCGACCTACGTCGACGAGGCCGAGGAGGTCAGCTTCGGCGAGCTGCACCTGTTCGTCGGCCCGAACTTCGTGCTCACCGTCCGGCACGGCCAGTCCCCCGACATGTCGGCGGTCCGGCGGCGCATGGAGGAGGACCCCGACCTGCTGCGCCGCGGCCCCGAAGCGGTGCTCTACGCGGTGCTGGACAACGTGGTGGACGGCTACGCCCCGGTGATCGCCGGGCTGCAGAACGACATCGACGAGATCGAGACCGAGGTCTTCGAAGCCGAACCGCACGTGTCGCGGCGCATCTACGAGCTGACCCGCGAGGTCATCGAGTTCCAGCGGGCGACGCAGCCGCTGCTGAGCATCCTCCGCAACCTGGAGGCGGGCTTCGACAAGTACGGCATCGACGAGGAGCTGCAGCGCTACCTGCGCGACGTGGCCGACCACGCCACCACCGTCGGCGAGCGCGTGGACGGCTTCCGCCAGCTGCTGGACAAGATCCTCACCGTCAACGCCACCATGGTCACCCAGGCGCAGAACGACGAGATGCAGAAGATGACCGAGGCCAGCCTCGCCCAGAACGAGGAGGTCAAGAAGATCTCGGCGTGGGCGGCGATCCTGTTCGCCCCGACCCTGATCGGCACGGTCTACGGCATGAACTTCGACCTGATGCCGGAACTGCACTGGGACCTCGGCTACCCGTTCGCGGTGATCCTGATGGCGGCGGTCTGCCTGACCCTCTACACGATCTTCAAACGCCGCAACTGGCTCTGACACCACCGATCGGTCAGCGGTGAACCTCCGCGATTCGGGTTCTTGTGTCGAATCTGTGGGCGGTCGGGGCGGTGCCGGGGTATCGGTGGTGATAGCGGGGTGGGGTTGGTGGGGTGACGGGGCCGGCGGGGTGCGAGGTTGCGCGGGGTGCACTGCGGTAGGTGGTTGCGTCGTGCGCGGGGCGATTTTGCCTGAAACTGGCCACGTTCTCCACGCAAGATGCGGCCGGGAGGAACGCCAGTTTCAGGCAAAATCGCCAGAGGTCACCACCACCCGAACAGTGGCGACACCAGCCCCGGCCCGAGCCGGCGCCACCCTAGGAGCCGGGTACCCGATCGTGCGGCCGAACCCGCGGTGGTGACACAGGCAGTTTTGCCGGAAATTGCCTCCGGCCCCACCGCAGGTTCCGTCGAGAACGCGGGCAATTTCCGGCAAAACTGCCCCACACCCAACGCGACCACCCACCGCTTCGAACCCAACCCAGCCCCGCGCCGCACGGTACCGCCGATGGCAAGGTCTCCCCGCTATCACCGCCGAATCCTTCGGTGGTGATAGCGGCCGACCCCCCAACCCAGAAGCACCCCGCCCCTTCCGGAGGATTGCGCGCGGCACCGGGTTGCCGCAGGCTTCCGGGGGATCGCCTCTGCTGCACGGCAGCAGGCGGGATGCGGTGACCGGGAGGCCGGATGGTGCGACCGATGCAGAGCACTCGCCCCACGCTGCTCGGCGCCCGGATACCGCGGATCGAGGACGACCGCCTGCTGGCCGGGCGCGCTCGCTTCGTCGCCGACGTGGCCTTGCCGGGCGTGGTCGAGGCCGCGTTCGTGCGCAGCGAGCTGCCGCACGCTGAGGTCCGCGGGGTCGACGTCTCCGCGGCGCTGGAGGCGGGCGCGCACGCCGCGTACGGCGGCCCGGACCTGCCCGTCGGGCCGGTGCCGGACCTCGTCGAGTGGGTGCGGCCGGTCCAGCACTTCCCGCTGGCGCGCGACCGGGTCCGCTACGTCGGATGCCCGCTGGCGGTGGTGGTCGCCGACGACCGGTACCTGGCCGAGGACGCCGCCGAGCTCGTCGAGGTCGACCTCCGGCCGCTGCCCGTCGTCGACACCGCCGAAGCGGCGCTGGCCACCGGCGC
This sequence comes from Saccharopolyspora indica, assembly GCF_027853965.1. Taxonomy (GTDB): domain Bacteria; phylum Actinomycetota; class Actinomycetes; order Mycobacteriales; family Pseudonocardiaceae; genus Saccharopolyspora; species Saccharopolyspora indica. The sequence continues at coordinate 14,373 of NZ_JAQGLB010000013.1, forward strand.
GCCGCTGCTCTACCCGGAGTGGGGCGACAACCGGCTGCTGTCGATCGCGCCGGAGAACCCGGCCGTCGACGCCGCGTTCGACCGCTTCCGCACGATCAGCGGCACCTACACGACGCACCGCTGCGCGGCCGCTCCGCTGGAACCGCGCGGCGTCGTGGCCGAGTACCGCGACGACCGGCTGACGGTGTGGACCTCCACCCAGGCCGCCCACCTGGTGCGCACGATGCTGGCCGACGTGCTCGGGCTGGCCGAGCGCGACGTCCGGGTGATCACGCCGGACGTCGGCGGCGGCTTCGGCCAGAAGAACACGATCTCCCCCGAGGAGTACGTGGTGCCGTGGCTGGCGATGCGGTTGCGCCGCCCGGTCCGCTGGATCGAGGACCGCCACGAGCACCTGATCGCCGCCTCCCACGCCCGGGACATGAGCATCGAGCTGTCCGCGGCGGTCCGCGACGACGGCACCATCGCGGCGCTGCGCGGGCGGGTCCGCGCCGACCTGGGCTCCGCGGAGACGTTCCCGGGCGGCTACGGCCCGGCCCTGGTGGCCGTCGGCTCGCTGTGCGGGCCGTACCGGATCCCGCACCAGTGCGTGGCGGTCGAAGGCGTGGTCACCAACAAGACCCCGACCAACGGGTACCGCGGCTACGGCATGCCGGAGGGCACCTTCGCGATCGAGCGGCTCGTGGACAAGATCGGCCGCGAGCTGGGCATCGATCCGCTCGAGCTGCGCCGCCGGATGATCCTCGACCCGGACGACCTGCCCTACGAGACCGCCGCGGGCGCGCGGCTGGATTCGGGCAGTCACCGCGCGGCTTTCGAGCGCGCGGTCGAGCTGGGTGAGCAGATGCTCGCCGAGGAGCGCGACCGCGCCGAACCGGGCGCGCACCTGGGCGTCGGCTACGCCACCTACGTCGAAGGGGTGGCCGCCAGCGGCTTCAGCGTCACCGGCATCCGCAGCGCTCAAGACTCGGCGGACCTGCGCTTCGACCCCGACGGCGGGGTCACCGTCGCGGTGGGCATCTCGGCGATGGGCCAGGGCGCCCACACCGCGGTGGCGACGCTGGTCGCCGAAGCGCTGGCCATCCCGATCGACCAGGTGCGGGTGGTGATGGGCGATACCGACACCGCGCCGTTCGGCCTGGGCAGCTTCGCCAGCCGCAGCGTGCTCGTGGCAGGCGGAGCCGTCGCGGAGGCCGCCGAGGTGTTGCGGCGCAAGGGGATCCAGATCGCCGCGCACCTGCTGGAGGCCGCGCCGGAGGACCTGGAGCTGGCCGACGGCGGGTTCCAGGTGCGCGGCAGCCCGGGCAGCGCGGTGCCGTGGGCGCGGATCGCGCGGGTGGCGCTGACCCGCACGTTCGAGCTGCCACCGGGAACCGCGCCGGGGCTCGACGCGCGAGCCAGCTACGAACCGCCGGGCATCGAGCACGCGCCGCGCCCGGACGGGAAGATGAACGCCTCGGCCAACTACACCAACTCCACGCACGCCGCGGTCGTCGAGGTCGATCCCGGCACCGGCGTGGTGCGGGTGCGGCGGTACGCGGCGGTGCACGACTGCGGACGTGTGATCAACCCGCTGACCGTGGCCGGGCAGATCCACGGCGGTGTCGCGCAGGGCATCGGCGGCGCGCTCCACGAGCAGCTGCCCTACGAGGACGGCCAGCCGCTGGCCACCACCTTCGCCGACTACGTGCTGCCCACCGCGTGCGAGATCCCGGACATCACCACCGAGGAGCTCTGCAGCCCGGCGCCGGAGATCCCGTTCGGCGTCAAGGGAGCCGGTGAAGCGGGCATCATCGGCCCGCCGGCCGCGATCGCGCGGGCCGTGGAGCACGCGCTGGAGCCGCTGGGCGTGACCGACGTGGACGTCACTCCGCTGACGCCGCCGGTGGTGCGCGGGCTGATCGAGGAGGCCCGGTCGTGAAGCCACCGCCGTTCGACTACGCCCGCCCGGACAGCATCGCCGAAGCGGTGCGGCTGCTCGCCGCCGACGAGGACGCGAAGGCCCTCGCCGGTGGCCAGAGCCTGCTGCCGATGATGAACTTCCGGCTCGCCCGGCCCAGCGTCCTGGTCGACATCGGCCGCCTGCCGGAGCTGTCCGGGCTGCGCCGCGAGGACGACGTGCTGGTCATCGGCGCGGGCGTGCGACAGCGAACCGCCGAGACCGCGCAGCTGGTCCGCGACGCCTGTCCCCTGCTCGGCCGGGCGCTGCGCCACGTCGGGCACCACCAGATCCGCTCCCGAGGCACCATCGGCGGTTCCCTGGCCCACGCCGACCCGGCGGCGGAGCTGTGCGCGGCGGCCCTGGCGCTGGACGCCGAGGTGGTGGTGACCGGCAGCGGCGGCCGCCGCACCATCCCGGCGGCCGAGCTGTTCGTGGCGCCCTACCAGACTTCGCTGTCGGAGGAGGAGATCCTCACCGAAGTGCGCCTGCCGATCGACGACGCGCGCAGCGGATTCGCCGAGATCAGCGCGCGTTCGGGCGATTTCGCCCTCGCGGGCGCGGCCGCGGTGCTGCGCTTCGAGGACGGCGAAGTCGTCGATGCGCGGCTGGTCGGCCTGGGCATCGGCGGCACGGTCCAGCGCCTCCCCGATGCCGAAGCGGTGCTGACCGGGACCGCGCTGGACGACAGGACGATCGACTCCGCCGCTGAAGCGACCGCCTCCGTCACGCCGCCCGACGACCTCCACGCCGATCCCGCGACCAGGCGCGCAGCACTGCGCGCGGCCGTGCAGCGAGCTCTGAAGCAGGTGTCGAATGCCTGAGAACCCTTCCGCGAACCGGGAGATCACGCTGACCGTGAACGGCCGCGAGGTCCGGCGGACGGTCCCGGTGCGCCGCCTGCTGGTCGACTTCCTGCGCGACGACCTCGGTCGCACCGGCACCCACGCGGGCTGCGAGCACGGCGTCTGCGGTGCCTGCACGGTGCTGATCGACGGCGACCCGGCCCGCTCCTGCATCACGCTGGCCGTGCAGGCCGACGGCACCGAGGTCACCACCGTCGAAGGCCTCACCCCGGAAGACGGCCTCAGCCCGGTGCAGCAGGCCTTCAAGGACTGCCACGGCCTCCAGTGCGGCTTCTGCACACCGGGCTTCATCACCACGCTCGCGGCGGCGAACCCCGAAGACCACCCGGACGACACCGCGATCCGGGAACTCCTGGCCGGAAACCTCTGCCGCTGCACGGGCTACCACCACATCGTCGAAGCCGTGAACAAGGCCTGGGGCCGCACCTGACCGATCAGGTGAGGGGTGAAGGGCACCTTTCACCAACGTACTTGGCGAAAGGTGCCCTTCACCCCTCAGCCGACCGGGTCGGGTGGGCGGCCGATCGGGGATGTCGGGGTGCACGCGTAGCTTCCCGGTAATGACGACGCAACCGGATCCACGTCCGCTCTTCAGCCGGTCGCTGGACCAGATCGGGCGGCAGGTCGCGGCAGTGCGCCCCGACGAGCTGGGCAATCGCACTCCCTGCACCGACTACGACGTCCGCGCGCTGCTCGGGCACGTGGTCTCCGTGCTGCGCAGGCTCGCCCTCGCCGGGGCCGGAACCGACTTCAGCGAGGTCCCCGGAGTGGTCGTCGGCATCGACGACGACGGCTGGTCCGACGCGTTCGCCCGGGCCCGCGACGAGGTGGAGCGCGTCTGGGGCGACGACGAAGTCCTGGACCGCGCGGTCGACCTGAAGTGGGCCACGATGCCCGGCCGGACCGTCCTCGACGCCTACACCCACGAGTTCACGATCCACTCCTGGGACCTCGCCCACGCCACCGGCCGCCTCGCCGACCTCGACCCGGACCTCGCCACCCGCGCCCTCGAAGTGCTCCCCACCTTCGCCCCACCGGAAACCCGCAGCGCCGAGGGCACTTTCGCCCCAGTGGTCCAGGTGCCCGAAGACGCCGACACCTACACCCGACTCGCCGCCTACACCGGCCGCCACCCATAGTCCGCCGCCTCGATCAGGCGAGAGGCGAAGGGCACCTTTCGCCAACATACTCGGCGAAAGGTGCCCTTCACTCCTCAGCTGATCGGGTTAGAGGAGGGCCTGGCGGTGGAGGCGGGCTTGTTTGGCCATGTTCCAGCCGACGATGGCGGTCGGGTGGCCGTTGTGGTCGTACTTGGCTACGAAGCGGCCCTCCTCGGGAGAGCCGTCGATGATGGTTGGTTGCGCGTCGGGTGGGATCTGGCCGTGGACGTGGATCTTGGCGTCGTACTGGTCGGTCCAGAAGTACGGGGTCGGTGTGTAGGGCTGGTTCTCGCCGAGGACGTTGGCCGCCACTGCTGCGGCTTGTTCCGTTGCGTTCGTGCGGTTCTCCAGGCGCACCAGGGCGTTCAGCCGGTCGTGCCACCAGCGCGCGACGTCGCCGACCGCGAACACGCCCGGGGCCGCGCGGCAGTGCGAGTCGCAGACCACGCCGTTGTCGAGCTCCAGTCCGCTCCCGGCCAGCCAGGCCGTCTGCGGGACCGCTCCGATCGCGACCACGACCACGTCGGCGGGCAGCACCTCGCCGCCGCTGAGGTGCACTCCCGTGACCCGGCCGCCTTCGGAGGTGAAGCCGTCCACACCGGTTCCCAGGCGGAGCTCGACGCCGCGCTCCTCGTGCAGCCCGGCGAGGCGCTGCGCGACCGACGGGCCGAGCTGGGCGTGCATCGGCATCGGCTGCGGGCCGGTCATCGTCACGGCCAGCCCCATGGTGCGGGCCGTCGCGGCGATCTCGGCACCCAGCACGCCCTCGCCGACGACGACCAGCCGGGACGCCGCGAGCAGGCTTTCCCGCAGCGCCAGGGAATCTTCCAGGGTGCGCAGGACGTGGACGCCGTCCAGGCCGTCCTGCCCCGGCAGGACCCGGGGCTTCGCGCCGGTGGCGATGACGACGGCGTCCGCGGTCAGGGCGCGACCGGAGGCCGTCCGCACCGTGCGCGTCGCCGGTTCCAGGCCGACCGCGGCGTCGGCGAGGACGAACTCCGCGCCCAGCGCCGTCAGCGCCTGCTCCTGGCGCAGGTTGGTCCGGTCGGGCTGCCACTCGCCGGAGAGCACCTTCTTCGACAGCGGCGGCCGGTCGTAGGGCAGGTGCCGCTCGGCTCCGAGCACGGTCACCGCACCGTCGTAGCCCTTCCGCCGCAGCGCCTCCACTGTGGACAGACCAGCGGCGCACGCGCCGACCACCAGGACCTCTCGCAGGTCGTTCACGACACCTCGCTCAACTCGGCAGCTCCGGCGCGCTCTCGGGGCCGGATGACACCACAATGCCAGCCGCGGCGCCTCAGCGGCCGGACACGGGCGCCATCCACAGGCCGACGACGCCGTCGATCAGGCCGCTGGCCGCGTCCTCCCACGAAGCCCGCGGCGTCGGCTCGCCATCGGCCAGCGCGCGCTCCCGCTCGGCGATCATGTGCACCATCAGCTGGCGCACCATGTCCCGCCGCTCCAGCCGCACCTCCAGCGGCAGATCGGGCAGGCAGCTGTTGAGGCCGTCGGTCGCGCGCAGCACCGCGGCCGAGCTCAGCGACTCCGCCACCATGATCTCGCGGTAGGCCGGATCGGTCATGACCTGCGCGCCGAAGCGGCCGAACCAGGTCGGGGAGCCGAGCTCGGCGAGGTAGCGGGTGGACGGGCAGACCAGGCAGGCCACCCATTCGCGCACGTCCGAGGAATCGCCCACCGCGGCGACCATCTCGCCGCGCAGCCGCTCGATCTGCAGGCTGTGCTTGCGCACGATCGCGCGGATCAGGTCGGTCTTGGACCCGAAGTGGTAGCCGACCGCGGTGTTGTTGCCCTGCCCGGCCGCCTCGCTGACCTGGCGGTTGGACACCGCGGCCACGCCGTGCTCGGCGAAGAGCCGCTCCGCGGCCGCGAGGATCAGCTCGCGCGTCGCCGCGGACCGCGCCGACCCCGTCGTTCGCACCATCACGTTCACCACCGCATCCGCAACCTCGCGGCCCGCCGACGACGAGCCCCTCCCGCCGGCGCGGCACCGATCCCGGCGCGCAGCGCGGCACCCACCAGTGTGACCTGCGGTTCGCCCGCCTCGGGCGACCACCCCGGGCGGGCGGGGTGATCGCTGCTATCGTCAATCAAGCAGCTGACTTAAAAAGGCTGAGCGACGAGCGCGCCCGACCGGCCCGCAGCATGCTCCGTGGAAACCGCCGGACCCGGTCGCGCAGACGATGGGAGCCCTTCCACCCATGACCCGTGCCTCCAGCACGCCGCCAGTCGCGGCCCCGCCCCCGCAGGCGCGGTCGCGCACCGTCGTCCCGGTGCTGGCGCTGTGCGGCATCGTCGTCTCGCTGACACAGACGCTGATCATCCCGCTGGTCCCCCAGCTCCCCGACCTGCTGAGCGCCAGCGCGGCCGACGCGGCGTGGGCGATCACCGCCACGCTGCTGGCCGCGGCCATCGCCACGCCCACCGTCGGCCGCCTCGGCGACATGTACGGCAAGCGGCGGATGCTGCTGTTCAGCCTCGGGATGCTGGTGCTGGGCTCGGTCGTCTGCGCGCTGTCGACCGGGCTCGGCCCGATGGTGGTCGGCCGGGTGCTGCAGGGCTTGTCCGCGGGCGTCATCCCGCTGGGCATCAGCATCATGCGCGACGAGCTGCCGCCGGAGCAGCTCGGCGGCGCGACCGCGCTGATGAGCGGTTCCCTCGGCGTCGGCGGGGCGCTGGGGCTGCCCGCGGCCGCGCTCATCGCCGAGAACCTCGACTGGCACGCGCTGTTCTGGGTGGCTGCCGCTCTCGGCGCCCTCGGGGCCGTGCTCGTGACCGCACTGGTGCCCGAATCGCGCGTGCGCACCGGCGGGAGGTTCGACCTGCCGGGCGCGGTGGGGCTGTCGATCGCGCTGCTGTGCCTGCTGCTGGTGATCTCCAAGGGCGCCGACTGGGGCTGGACCGGCGGCTGGACCCTCGGACTGCTCGGCACCGGGCTGGTGGTGCTGGCGGTGTGGGGCTGGTGGGAGCTGCGCGCGCCGCAACCGCTGGTCGACCTGCGCACCACCGCGCGACGCCAGGTGCTGCTCACCAACATCGCCTCCGTGGTGTTCGGGTTCGCGATGTTCGCGACCTCGCTGGTCGTCCCGCAGCTGCTGCAACTGCCGGAGGCCACCGGTTACGGGCTCGGGCAGTCGATCCTGGCGGCCGGGCTGGTGATGGCGCCGAACGGGCTGATCATGATGGCGATGGCGCCGGTGTCGGCCCGGATCTCGCGGACCAGGGGCCCGAAGGTCACGCTGATGACCGGCGCCTTCGTCGTCGCCGCCGGGTACTGCCTGTGCCTGGTGATGATGTCGGGCATCTGGCAGCTCGTGATCGCCTCCAGCGTCATCGGCGCCGGCATCGGGCTCGCCTACGGCGCGCTGCCCGCGCTCGTCATGGCCGCCGTGCCGGTGTCCGAGACGGCTGCGGCCAACAGCCTCAACACGCTGATGCGCTCCATCGGCACCTCGCTGTCCAGCTCGGTCGCGGGCGTCGTGCTCGCGCACCTGACGACCGACCTGGGCGGCGTGGCGGTCCCGTCCCTCGGCGGGTTCCGCCTGGTGCTGGTCATCGGCGCGGTCGCCGCGCTGTTCGCCCTGGTGATCGCCGCATTCCTGCCCGGTAGTCGTCCGCAGAGGAGCCCGCATGGACCAGTCCCCCGCCGCTGAGCGAAACGGCGGCCTCCGCACCGGGTTCGGCCCGGCGCCCGACGTGGCGGCGCTGCGCGAACAGCCCGGGATCGTCCAGGTGCCGACGCCGTTCGGGCCGTCGGCCTGGCTGCTGACCCGGCACGCCGACGTGCGCCGGATGCTCGGCGACGCGGACGCCTTCCGCAACGGCTGGGGGCCCGAGGACCTCGCCGGACCGGCGCTGGATCCGCGCCAGCTCTCCGGCGACCGCAGCGGGAACCTGCTCTCGCTCGACCCGCCGGACCACACCAGGCTGCGCCGGATGCTCACCCCGGAGTTCACCGTGCGGCGCATGCGCCGCCTCGAACCGCGCATCGTCGAGATCGTCGACGAGCACCTGGCGGCGATGGCGCGCGGCGGCTCACCGGCCGACCTGGTCGCCGAATTCGCGCTGCCGGTCCCGTCGCTGGTCATCTGCGAGCTGCTCGGCGTGCCCACCGGCGACCAGGCCGAGTTCCAGGAGCGCACCAGCCGCCAGCTCGACACCACGCTGCCCGAGGCGGACAAGGCCGAGCTCGCCGCGCAATCGCTGGCCTACATGAACGAACTCGTCGCGCGCGCCCGCCGCGATCCCGGCGAGGACCTCATCGGCATGCTGATCCGCGACCACGACGACCGGCTCAGCAACGCCGAGCTGGTCGGCATCGGCAACCTGCTGCTGGTGGCGGGCCACGAGACGACCTCGAACATGCTCGGCCTGGGCACGCTGGCGCTGCTGCGCCACCCGGATCAGCTGGCGGCGGTCCGCGACGACCCGGAGAGCGCGCCCAAGGCCGTGGAGGAGCTGCTGCGCTGGCTCAGCGTGGTCAACGGCGGCTCGCCGCGGATGGCGACCCGCGACGTCGAGTTCGAGGGCAGCACCATCCGCCGCGGCGACCTGGTGATGTTCAACCTCCCCGCGGCGAACCGGGATCCGGAGCTGACCGACGACCCGGACCGCTTCGACATCACCCGCCCGGCCGCCCCGCACCTCGGCTTCGGCCACGGCATCCACCACTGCCTCGGAGCGCCGCTGGCCCGCATGGAGATGCGCATCGCCTTCCCCGCCCTGCTGCGCGAGTTCCCGGACCTGCGCCTGGCCGTCCCGGACTCCGAAGTCGCCTTCGCCACCCACCAGGCCATCTACGGCCTCAAGGAACTCCCCGTCGCGTGGTCTTGAGGTTGCCTAGGTTGTCAGGTCGTGAAGAAGTGATGGTCGCACCAGGTTCCGTGAGCGTTTCGGGGTGTTATAGCGCCCCGAAACGCTCACGGGCCGCCCTGCGGCGGGAGCCCCTCACTGGACGGACCAGGCTCCGTCGGACGGCAGGATCGCGCCGGAGACGTTCACGCCGTCGTCGCTGAGCAGGAAGGTGATGGAGGCCGCGAGGTGCTCGGCGGCGGCGATCGGCGGGATCAGCGCGAGGAAGTCCCGGATGCGGCCGCCGCCGAACTCCGAGGTGCTGCCCGCGCTGGTGATGCCGGTGGCCACTCCGCCGGGCGCGACCGCGTTGACCCGGATGCCCTGCGGCCCGTACATGAAAGCGGTGCTGCGCGTGATGCCGACGACGGCGTGCTTGGAAGCGGTGTAGGCGACTCCCGCGGCGGATCCGCGCAGCGCGGCCTCGGACGCGACGTTGACGATCGAGCCCCGGCCGGCCGCCAGCATCACCGGGACGACCGCGCGGGTCAGCCGGAACAGGCCGTCGACGTTGATCGCGAAGACCCGCTGCCAGACCTCGTCGGACACCTCGTGGATCGGCGAGAAGTCGTCGCTGATGCCCGCCACGTTGGCCAGCCCGTCGATGCGCGGCCCGGCGGCGTCGAGGATCCGCTGCAGGTGGCCCGGGTCGGTCAGGTCGGCGACGACGGTGACCACGTCGGAGTCCGGCAGCTGGGCGGCCAGCTCCGCCAGCCGCTCCGCGGAGATGTCCACCGCCACCACCCGGCCGCCTTCCCGCGCGATCCGGGAAGCGGTGGCCCGGCCGATCCCGGAAGCGGCGCCGGTGACGATCGCGGTCCGCCCGTCGAAGCGCCCCGGCGTGATCCGCTCCCGCCATCCGGCGTCCTCAGCGGACACCTCGGGCATCGTGCCGCCGTTGGCCCGCCGGACGAGCCCGTCGACGACGTCCTGCGGCAGCGCGCCCTTGCTCATGTCGGCGAGCTGCTGGAGCGGCAGCTGCCGCACCGGGGCCAGGACCTGCTCGTCGAAACCGGCCTGCGCCAGCAGTTCCCGCAGCAGCGGCGCCCCTCCGGGATGCGCGAGCCACTTCCCGACCGGGCTTTTCGCGGTCAACGGCTCGGATTCGGCTGCCATGTCATCTCCTCCACGATGCTCCGACTGCACCTCGGCTCTCCGCGAGCCCCGCAGCGGCGGTGTCGTCGGCTCCACGGCACCGTTGCCGCTCCGTTTCCGCTGGCCAGGCCCGTGAGTACTTTGGGGTGCTATAGCCCCGCAAACCACTCACGGGCCACCACCAGCGGAAAGCCGGGCGCGGAGGGCGACTTCACGCGAAACCGACCGCGCCCGGACATCAGCGACGCCCACCGCCTGAAGTCGTGCGGCCGAGGGCGTCGAAGCAGGTGTCGACGATGCGCGGCCGCCACGAGGTCTTGTCGCCGCGGTAGTTGGCGGCCAGGCTCAGGACCGCCAGCGCGCTGAGCGCACCCGTCACCCGGATCAGCCGCTCCTCGTCGGACGGGTCGATCGCGAACAGCTCGGACAGCAGCGCGTCCTGGTCCGCGTTGTGCGCCTCCGGCGTGGTGACCGGGCGGAACAGCAGCGCTACCAGCCCTGGCCGGTCCAGCGCGGTGTCGGTCAGCAGCTCCAGCACGCGCCGGTCCCGCTCGGGGCCCAGCGGCAGCGCCGCGACCCGGTCGAGCACCTGCCTGCTCCGCACCGCCGAGAACTCCAGCGCGGCCTCGTGCAGCGCCTCCTTGCTCGGGTAGTGGTGCAGCAGCCCCGCTTTCGACAGCCCGACGGCGTCCGCCAGCGCCTTCAGGGACGTCTGCTCGAAGCCGTGCTGGGCGAACAGCGCGGCCGCGCGGTCGAGGATCTCCTCGTCCACGTGCCGCCGCAACGCTCGTGCCATGCCCCGAGACTACCCGACCGATCCGGTCGGGTAGCCGAACAGATCGGTCGGCACCAGCTCACTGGTCGAAACTTCAACCAATCCTGCGACCGAGGATCCATACCGGAGACCTTTCTCGCGCACCTCCGGTTCCACGGGAAATTTACCGGTTCTTCACGCACGAATCAGCGCGCGATCACGCCGTTTTCTTGTCACCATCGCCCGAACGCCGACCGCCTTTTTCCCTTTCGTCCGCGAACGACCGGAAATGCCGGGCCCGCAGCTGTTCCGGCGATCCGACGCGGATGGCGAGCGGCGACCGCACCGACCACCGCGGACGGACCGAAGCGTGGTCGCCGCCGCCTGAGGAGGCAGCATGACCAGGAACATCGCGATCGTCGGCGGTGGAGTCGCCGGACTGCTGGCCGGACATCTCCTGCAGCGCGACGGGCATCGGGTGACGTTGCTGTCCGAACAGCGCCCGGACGACCTCCGCAACGGCCCGATCACCTCCACGCAGTGCGTCTTCGGCCCCCGGTTGCGCCCCGAGCGCGGCGCCGGTCTGGCGTTCTGGGACGACACCGCACCGGTGATCGCGAACGGCCGGCTATCGGTGTGGCTGGACGAGCAGTGCGTGCTGGACTGGTCGGACGCCCTGCTCGACTCCCCGGCGCAGTCCGTGGACCACCGCATGAAGCTGGCCACCTGGATGGAAGCCCTCAGCGACGCGGACGGAGCGTCCGTGCACTACCGGACCGTCGACGAGAGCGCCCTCGACGCGCTCACCGCCGAACACGACCTGGTGCTGGTGGCCACCGGCCGCGGCCGCGGGCTCTTCCGGCGGAACGGCGAGCTGTCGCAGCACACCGAGCCGCAGCGCCAGATCGCCGCGGTCTACCTGCGGGTTCCGGAGCGCACCAGCGTCATCGACACGATCCGCTGGTCCATCGTGCCCGGTGCCGGTGAGCTGCTCGTGCTGCCCGCGCTGACCTTCACCGGTCCCTGCCACGCGGTGGTCGTCGAAGCGCTGCCGGGCGGACCGTGGGACGTCTGGCGCGACCGCCCGCAGTCCGCTGAGCTGTGGAAGCGGATTCGCGAGCTGCTGCGCGACGTCCCGCGCGAACACGAGGCCCTCGCCGGCACGACGCTGACCGACGACCGCGCCGCGCTGTCCGGCGCGATCACTCCCACCGTGCGTCATCCCGTCGCCGTGCTGCCGTCCGGTCGCGCGGTGCTCGGCCTGGGCGACGCGGTCGTGACCAACGATCCGCTGACCGCGTCGGGAGCGAACTCCGCGGTGACCGCCGCCGCCATGCACGCGGCGGCGATCACCGAGCACACCGGAGCGTTCGACGCGGACTGGATGCGGCGAACGCACGACGCGTGGTGGAACGCGCCGGGCGGCGGCCGCGACGCCACCGCGGTCGCCAACACGCTGCTCAATCCCCCACCGCAACTGCTGGAACGCCTGCTGGTCTCGGCGAACGACCACGCGTTCCTGCGGAAGTTCACCGGCATCATCGAAACCACCGAAGACACCGACTGGCTCCTGAGCACCTGAAGCCGGGGCTCGCTCCACCTGTTCTCGAGCCGATGCGCGTCAGTCGCCTTGGGACCAGGCGGCCACCGGGAGGGAGAGGTAGACGCCGAAGTCGCTCAGACCCGTCGCCTCCTCGATGCCTTCGTGCAGGGCGTCCACGCGCTCCTGGCGGTTGGACGCGCGGCTCTCGAACCACTTCGAGCGAACCTCGACCACGAAGTCCAGGCCGCTGCGGTCGAAGGGGCCGAGCTGCCGGAAGCGCAGCTCCACGTCGCCGGGCTGGAGATTCCGGTCGTAGGGCTCTTCGGGGCACTCCACCGCGAGCGAAACCAGGTGCGGCAGCGCATCACCCAGCTGGTGGAGGGTTTCCTCGGACACATCGGGCGAGTGGACGACCTCGATCAACGGCACGGAATCCAGCCTACCCGCCGGGCCACCCGGCGCCCACCCGCGGACCGGGCGTCCTCTGTGGACACCGCTAGGCGTCGATCCGCCCGGTGATCTCCAGGTGGCGGGGGCCGCGGAGCACCGGGCTCGGCCGGTACGGCGGCGGGTCCTCCGGCAGCTGCGGATCGGTCGTCCTGCTGACGAGTTCGGTCAAGGCGACCTGGGTCTCCAGGCGGGCCAGCGGCGCTCCGAAGCAGGCGTGGATGCCGAAGCCGAAGCCCAGGTGCTGGTTGTCCTCGCGGGCCGGGTCGAAGGTGCCCGGATCGGTGAAGCGCCGCGGGTCGCGGTTGCCCGAGGCCAGCAGCAACCACACCGGGGTGCCCTTCGGGATCACGGTGCCCGCGACGTCCAGATCGGTCAGCGCGGTGCGCTGCGGGAGGAACTGCACCGGCGGCTCGTAGCGCAGCAGCTCCTCCACCAGCAGGGGCGCCGTCGACGGGTTCTCGCGCAGCCGCCTCAGCTCCTCCGGGTGGCGCAGCAGGGTGAGCACGCCGTTGGCGATCAGGTTGACGGTGGTCTCGTGCCCGGCGATCAGCAGCAGCACGGCGTTGGTGACCATCTCCGCCAGCGACATCCGCCCCTCCGGGCCCTCGTCGGTGACCCACGCGGAGAGCATGTCCTCGCCGGGGTGGCGGCGGTGCTGCTCGATCAGCTCGGCCAGGTACTGCCCGAGCTCGAAGCGGCTGTGCTGCGCGGCGCGCCGCTCCGCCACCGGCAGCGCCGGGTTCAGCCCGGCGACCACGCCGTCGACCATCACGCGGAAGCGCGGCTCGTCCTCCGGCGGCACGCCCAGGAGCTGGCAGATCACCGCTACCGGCAGCGGGTAGGCGAAGTCGTCGACGACGTCGAACCGATCGCGGCTCGCGAGCCCGTCGAGCAGGTCGGTGACGATCGCGGTGAGCTCGCCGTGCATGTCGTGGATGCGGTGCGGGCTGTGCGGCGGGCCGAACGGCCGCATCGCCAAGCGGCGCAGGCGGTCGTGCTCGGGCGGGTCCAGGCGGATGAAGCTGGGCGGCAGCGTCGACTCCTCCTCCTCGCCCAGCAGCGAGTTGGCGCCCGGCGCGAGGTTGCGGCTGTCGGAGCTGATCCGCGAGTCCTGGAGCAGGTCGCGGATCTCCCAGTAGGTGGTGACCAGGTGCACTCCGCTCTCGTCGCGGATCACCGGGGTCCGGCGGAGTTCGGCGTAGATCGGGTAGGGATCGGGGCGCGCGGCCTGGTCGGCGATCCGCTGCACCGGGCTGGTCGAGGTCATGCGGGGCCTCCCGTCGATCAGGCTCGGGCCGGGGTGAACACGACGCGCTTGTCGTTGGGCGAGTGGCCGGTCAGGGTGACGGTGGGCCCGTGGCTGGGCAGCGCCGGGTCCGGGAACCGGGCCGGGACCGGGCGCTCGCCGCGCCTGCCGGGCAGCTCGGGCGGGAACGGCGCGGCCTGCTCGATCAGCCGCCGGTAGCCGCCCATCCACTTCCCGTGGTCGAAGCCGACCGCGGCGATCACCCGGCCCTGGTGGCCGTAGGCGGCGGCGAAGCGGTGGTCGACGAGCGAGCCCTGGGTCACCACGACCTCCTCGCCCATCGTCGGTGCGCCGACCGACTTGATGTTCACGGCGAACTGCGCCGACCAGAACGACGGCGTCCACAGGTGCGGTCGCCGCCGGGAATCGGCGCTGATCATGTTGTGCGCGGCGATCTCGGCCTGCGCCACGGCGTTGCCCCAGTGCTCCAGCGAGAGGAACTGGTAGCCGAACAGCGGGTGCGGAGTCCGGGCGACGTCGCCCGCGGCGAACACGTCGTCGGTGACGATGCCGTGGACGTCGAAGGCCCGGCAGCCGGCATCGCAGGCGACGCCGCGCGGCCCCGCCGCCAGCCCGGAACCCTCCAGCCACCTGGTGTTGCGCACCGCACCGAGCGCCACCACGGCGATGTCGGCGTCCAGCGCGGAACCGTCGGAGAGGTGGGCGCGCCTGAGCCGCCCTCCGGCATCGCCCTCCAGCGACGTCACCATCACGCCGCAGCGCAGGTCGACCCCGTGCTCCCGCTGCAACTGCGCGGCGACGTCGCCGACCACGCCGCCGAGCGCGCCCACCAGCGGGGCTGCGCCGCGCTCGGCGACGGTGACGGCGAAGCCGCGTTCCCGGCACGCCGAAGCGATCTCCGAACCGGTGAACCCGGCGCCGATGATCAGCACCCGCTTCGGGCGCCGCGCCAGCAGCCGGCCCAGACGCGCGGCGTCCTCCCGGGTGCGCAGCACGCACACCCCGTCCAGGGCGGCTTCGGACTCGTTGGGCCAGGGCCGCGAGCGCACGCCGGTGGCGATCAGCAGCCGGTCGTACTCGATCCCGGAACCATCGGCCAGCTGCACCCGCCTGCGATCGCGGTCCAGCCCGGCGGCGGCGATGCCGAGCCGCCACTCCGCGTCGATCTCGCGCGTGCGGGGCAGCGCGGTGTGCTCCGGCAGCACCTGCCCCAGCAGGACCTGCTTGGACAGCGGCGGCCGGTCGTAGGGCTCGTGCGGCTCGTCCCCGACCAGCGTGAGCGTGCCGGCGAAGCCCGCCTCGCGCAGGTGCTCAGCGGCGCGCAACCCGGCGAGCGAAGCACCGACGATCACGATGCGGCCGTCGCGCATCATCACCGCTCGCCCCTCGGCACCTCGACGCGGTCCACCAGGATCGCCTGAACCGGGCAGGCGGCCGCGGCCCGCAGCACGTCGTCCCGACGCGCCTCGTCGACGTTCGGCTGGTAGAGCAGCGCCTCCTCACCGTGCAACCGGAACACCTCCGGGGCCAGGAAGGCGCACTGCGCATAGGCCTGGCACCGGTTGAGATCGACGTTGATCCGCATCTGACCTCGCCCCCTCGAAGTCGGGCTGCCCCCATGCTGACCGACCCCCGGCATGACCACCAGCGCGCTGATGTGGGCGACTTTCCCACCACGCAGCCATTTCCACCGTGAACTTCCAGCAGCAGCTGTGACCACAATGGACTGAGCCGAGGTTCAGGCCGGTGTGGTCCGTGAGTGCTTTGGGGTGCTGTGGCGCCCCGAAACGCTCACGGGGACGGTCCTAGCATGTGGGCATGTTCAAGGCTCTCGGCACGGCCCGCAGGCGCGTCTCCTCCGCTGATCGCCATCTCGTGCACCGGTGCGCCGGGCTGCCCAGGAGCGTCGTCGATCCCGGGCTGCGCAAGCTCAGCCGGTTGGCGAACCACAGCAAGTTGTGGTTCGCGCTGGCCGGTGGGCTCGCCGCGCGCAAGGGGCCGACGCGCCGGGCTGCGTTGCGCGGCGTGGCCGCCATCGGGGCTACCAGCGCCGTGACGAACCTGCTGGCCAAGCAGCTGCTGCCGAGGCGTCGGCCGGCCAGCGACCTGCTGCCGCTGCACCGGCGGCTGGTGCCGCGACCGGTCTCCTCGTCGTTCCCGTCCGGGCACGCCGCCTCCGCGGCGGCGTTCGCGACCGCGGTCTGCATGGAGTCGCCGCTGCTGGGTGCGGCCGTGGTGCCGATCGCGGCGGCGGTCGCCTACTCGCGCGTGCACGTCGGGGTGCACTGGCCCACCGACGTGGCGTTCGGGGCCGCGATCGGCTGCACCGTCGGGCTCGCCACCCGCAGGTGGTGGCCGGTGCGCCCGGCCGCTCCCGGGCTGGCCCGGCCGAGCGAGCACGTCGCCGCGCTGACCGACGGCAACGGGCTCGCGCTGCTGGTCAACGCCTCGTCCGGCGACGCCGACCACGACCCGTCCGCCCTGCTCGCCGACCTGTGGCCCGCGGCCAAGGTCCTGCACCCGGATCCCGGCGCCGACCTGGTCGGACAACTGCACCGCGAACTCGACGCGGCAGGGGGTTCCGTGCGCGCGCTGGCCGTGGCGGGCGGCGACGGCACCGTGGCGGCCGCCGCCTCCGCAGCCGCCGTCCGCGGGCTGCCGCTGGCCGTGATCCCCGCGGGCACGCTGAACCACTTCGCCCGCGACCTGGGCGTGGCCAGCGCGCAGGACTCGGCCCGCGCGCTGGCCGCCGGTTCCGCGGTGCAGGTCGACCTGGGTGCGGTCGGCGTCGACGACCGGCCCGACCTGTGGTTCGTCAACACCGCCAGCCTGGGCGGCTATCCCGACATGGTCCGGCTGCGGGAGAAGTGGGAGCCGCGCTGGGGGAAGTGGCCCGCCGCGGCCGCCGCGCTGGTGCGCGTCCTCGCCGAGGCCGAACCGATCGAGGTCCGCATCGACGGTGCCCACCGCAAGATCTGGCTGCTGTTCGCGGGCGCCAACGGCTACCAGCCGAAGGGCTTCGCCCCCACCTGGCGCCCGCGCCTGGACGACGGCATCCTCGACGTCCGCTACGTCCGCGCCGACCTCCCCCTGTCCCGCACCCGCTTCGCCTTCGCGGCGCTGACCGGCGCGCTGTTCAACAGCCGCACCTACGTCCAGCAGGAGCGGAAGTCGGTGCACGTCGAGGTGCTCGGCGAGCCGGTGGCGCTGGCCTGCGACGGCGAGGTCGTCCCGCCGGGACGCACCTTCAGCTTCACCTCCCGCGACGAAGCGCTGCGCGTGTACCGCCCGGAGAACGCGGGCTGATCGCGTCACGGAGCGACCACCGCAGCGTCACACGAGCAGCTGACCACACGAGGAGGGATGCCGTGACCGCCGATGACGTCCTGCGCACCCGAGTCCGCAGCACCATCACCGCGCTCATCGTCAAACCGGACAGCATCGAGGCCCAAGCCCTGATCATCGACCTCGGCAAGGCCACCGACCGCGCCGCGGACCTGCTCACCGCCTCGAACCCGAAAGCGCTGGCCGCGCTCCGCCGAGCGCTCGCCTTCGCGGCCGCGGATCAACCGGAGGAATGCACGACCGAGCTGGTCGCGGCCCACCACCACCTCAGCGGACTGCCCCGCCACTGATCGCCGTCGCGGCGGCGCAATCCTTCGCGCCGAGGTCCGGGGTACTCCTGATGCGTGATGGCGTGGTGGGCGCGGAGCTGGTGCACTTCGGTATCGGGGTCCGCCGCGGGGCTCCGGCGCGGACAACGTCGTCCGGGTCCGATCGGACGAGCAGGAGGACGACGCCATGGGTTCAGCGGGAACGTCGTGGGGACGACCGGAGCTGACCACGAACGCCACCTTCCGGGAGCACCGGGAGCAGCTGGCGCGGCAGGACACCAGCGGGGTGTTCCGCTACATCTTCGAGCAGAACCTCTGGGGCAGCGCGGAATCGGTGTCCGGGGCGGGTTCGGAGAGCTCCGCCACCGCGCACATCCGCGCCGAGATCCCCGCGCTGCTGCGCAGGTGGGGCGTGCGATCGGTCGCGGACGTGCCGTGCGGCGACTTCGGCTGGCTGTCGACGACCGATCTCGGCGTGGCGAGCTACTTCGGCGCCGACATCGTGCCGGAGCTCGTCGAGCACAACCGCCGCCACCACGCCGCAGGCGACCGGCGCTTCGAAGTCCTGGACCTCACCCGCGACCGGCTCCCCGCCGCGGATCTGGTGCTGTGCCGGGACTGCCTGGTGCACCTCGGTTTCGAGCAGATCCGGGCGGCGCTGCGCAACATCCGCGACAGCGGCGTGCAGTACCTGCTGACCACCACGTTCCCGGAGCTGGCGGTCAACGTCGACGTCGAGACCGGCGACTGGCGCCCGCTGAACTTCCAGCTCGCCCCGTTCGCCTTCCCCGAACCGCTGGAGGTGATCACCGAAGGCTGCCGGGAGGGCGACGGCCACTACGCGGACAAGGCGCTCGCGCTGTGGCGCGTCGCCGACCTCCCGCAGCTCAGCTGACGGCGTGCTCGGCGAAGTGCCCGCAGACCTGGAAACCCAGGCGGCGGTACACCGGTTCTCCGTCGGCTGAGGCTTGCAGCACCGCAGTGCGGTGGTCGCGGTCGCGGGCGGCGTGCAGCACCGCCAGGGTCATGGCCCCGCCGTAGCCGCGGCGGCGGTGGGTGGTCAGCGTGCAGATGTTGTAGACGCCCGCGACTCCCGCGTGCAGGAACACCTCGGCCGAGCAGACCGGCTGCCCGTCCGCGTAGCCGACCAAGTAGCGGGACGGGCAGTCCTCGGCCAGCGCCCGGTCCGCGGTGCGCGCGAAGAAGTCGAGGACGGTTCCGGCAGGCGGGTCCCAGTTCGCCGCGAGCACCCGGGCGTAGTCGGCCAGTTCCCCGGGCGTGGTCGCCGTGCGGATCTCGAGCCCGGCGACCGCGGGCCGGGGCAGGCTGTCGTCGAGTTCGGCCCACATCGCCGTTTCCCGCTCCGATTCGGGCAGACCGGCCGCCGACAGGCGGGCGCCCAGGTCCGCCGGGGCCGAGGCCGGGCCGACCCACCAGGAGAAGCGGCGGCCGGTGGCGGCGAGCATCCGGGCTGTCTGGTCGATGCGGGCCGCGGCGGTGTCCGGGGTGAAGCGGGCCGTCGCGACGATGTTGAACGTGTCGTCGTCCAGGCCGCTGTCGGCCACCAGCAGGTCGTCGGTCCGCGTGACCGTCGCGCCCGGCAGGGCGCGGTGCAGGTGGCAGGCGTGCTCGGCCAGGTTCCGCTCCATGCGGTCGAGCAGGTCGTTCTCACCCAGCGTGCTCACCTGACGAATCCCACCACAGTCCGGCTGGTGGCGCATCCGAATTTCCACCGTCCACTGTGGTTCATCGGCCGAACCGCCTCAGCTCCCCGGCGAGATCGTGCTGACCCAGCGGCCGCGCACCTCCCAGGTGCCGCCGTCGGCCGTGGCGCCGCGCAGCCCGTCGAGATCCGTTGCGAGCGCGGTCATCCTGGAGTCCTGCAAGGAAGCGAAGGCGATCGTGCGGGACGGCTCCCACGTCGTGCTGTGCCGCAGCCTCCGGGCCAGCTGCGCGAAGCCGAGCGGTGCGGCCGCCACCACCCACGCGTCCGGAGCACCAGCGGCCATCCGGTTCGCCGGGCGCAGCCACGAGGCGGCCACTTCCGGCCAATCCACTGTGGCCAGCACGGTTCCGCCGAGACCTCGCCAGGCAGCGGAGAACGCCTCCGCTGCCGCCCGGGAGGCATCATCGCGACTGCGGCCGACGGTGACGGCGCTCGACCGCGGCAGCAGGTCGATGACCGCGGCGAGCTCGGCCGCGGAGTGCGGAGCGGGCTCGGCGAACTCGCCGAGCCACGCCAGTTCGGCGGTGTTGATCAGTGGTGACCTCGTGCGCACGGTCCCACCCTGACAGGCGGCGACCACCTCGGCTGGCGGGTTCCGGACCTTGCCCTTATTTTCCACTTCTGGCATATTCTCTGCATGTCAGCCTTCGGAGCACTCGCACAGCCGGTCCGGCGGCAGATCATGGACCTGCTGCTGGAGCGCCCCCGGCCGGTCGGCGAGATAGCCGAGCGGCTCGACCTGTCGCAGCCCGCCGCGTCCAAGCACCTCCGGGCGCTGCGCGAGACCGGGCTCGTGCGGGTGCGTGTGGACGCCCAGCGCCGCTGGTACGAACTGCGGCCCGAGGCGCTCAGCGAGATCGACGACTGGCTGGCGCCCTACCGGGCGTTGTGGTCGGACCGGCTCGACGCTCTCGAACGAC
Organism: Saccharopolyspora indica; assembly: GCF_027853965.1. Lineage (GTDB taxonomy): Bacteria > Actinomycetota > Actinomycetes > Mycobacteriales > Pseudonocardiaceae > Saccharopolyspora > Saccharopolyspora indica. The sequence goes on from NZ_JAQGLB010000013.1 coordinate 34,576, forward strand.
ACCTGGACTCCGACGACAAGGACCCGAACCAGTGACCGAATCGCTCACCACCGAGAACGGCCGCCAGGTGCTGCGCTTGGAGCGCAAGCTCGCGCACCCGCCGGCGAAGGTGTGGCGCGCGCTCACCGAACCCGCGCAGCTGAGCCAGTGGTACCCGCTGACCTGCACCGGGATCGACCTGCGGGTCGGCGGCGCGATCAGCTTCGACGACGGCGAGGGCACCACCTACTCGGGCGCCGTCACCGAGCTCGTCCCGGAGCGCGTGTTCGCGTTCAGCGAGGAGAGCGACCTGCTGCACGTCGAGCTCCGCCCCGACGGCCCGGGCACGCTGCTGGTCTTCACGCACACCTTCGACGACCCCGAGATGGGTCCGGCGACCGCGAAGGGCTGGCGCAACTGCCTGGCCGAACTGGCCGACTCGCTCGATCGATCCACAAAGGACTAGTCGGCAGTCAGCTCGTCGACCAGTTCGGACAGTGCGCTGAACTGCCAGTCGAAGGCGTCGGTGCTCGTCGGCGGATCGCCCACCGGCCGGTGCACGTAGGCGGTCCGCATGCCCGTCGCCCGGGCGCCGCGGAGGTCCCATGCGTGCGCGGCCACCATGAGGATGCGCTCCGGCGGGCATCCCGCGCTGTCGATGGCGAGCTGGTAGACCTCCGGCGCGGGCTTGTACGCCGAGGCGGTTTCGCCGGACAAGGCCTGGTGCCAGCGCAATCCGGCGTGCGCGTTGAGCCGCAGCAGAGCGGCGCGGCTCGCGTTGGAGAGGCCGAGCACGGGGAAGCGCCGGGCCAGCCGTTCGAGACCGGCGGCGGAGTCGTCCCAGGCGGGCAGCCGTTGCCCCGCCGTGGCGAGCCGCTCGATCGCCGACGGATCGGTGATCCCGGCGCGGTCGGCGACCCGGCGCGCCGCTTCCCGGTCGATGACCTCGGAGTTGGCGTACGCGCGGTCTCCTCGCGCGATGCGCTGCTGTTCGAGCTCGACGTGCCGCTGCCACCGGGCGATCAGCTCATCGACGTCGCCGTCGGGCGCCGCTTCGCGGATTCCCGTTCGGAGACCGCTGGTTTCGTCGACCATCGTCCCCAGGACGTCGAACACGACGACCTCGATATCACCGGCCTCGGCCATGCGGTCCTCCTCGTGTCACCGGTTCAACTGGTGACGAGGTTGCCATCGCCGCGCGTCACCGGTCAAGATGGTGACGTGGATTTCGCGTTCGTCAGCGGCAACCCCGCCCTGGACCTGGCGGGCACCGTGGGCTCCCGCCGGACCCGGCCCGTCGACGCCCTGACCGGCTCCGCGGACCTGGAGCGCTGGGTGGCCGAGTGCGACGGGCTCCCCGATCACGTCACCGCCGACGCCACGACGTTCGAGGCCGCCCTGCGCCTGCGGGAAGCGATCTACCGGCTCGCGCTCGACCGCGTTCTCGACCGCTCCTTCGACCCGAAGAGCCTGGAGATCCTCAACGACGCGGCCGCCGGAAGGCCCCCGACCATCCAGCTCAGCGACTCCGGGCTGCGCACGTCGGGCGACCTGCCCGCCGCGCTCGCCCAGATCGCACGCAGCGCCATCACCGTGCTCGCCGACGCCGACGCCCACCTCAAGGAGTGCGGGCGCGCCGACTGCACCCGGATCTACCTCGACCGCTCCCGCGGGGCCCGCCGCACCTGGTGCGGAATGGAGGAGTGCGGGAACCGCGTCAAGGCCGCCGCCTACCGAGCCCGAAAACGCTCGTCGTGAGCGCGCAACGGCGTTCCACCGCTGTTGCGCGCTCACGACCCCTACCCGCGCGAGGTGCGCTGCGCCCAGCGGGCCGCCCACGCGGCCAGCCCGAATGCGATAGCGGCCTCCACCAGCAACAACGTCCACATGACGACCTCCTAGTCGCGCCTTCGTCCTTCGCCTTCCATCGTGCGGAGGAGGCCGTTCGACAACCAGTGTCCCGATGGCCAATGTGCGCAAGGATCGGGCCAAGGTCTCAGCGCTCGTCGTAGCCCTCGTCGCCGATCGTCCCGATGTGCCGGAGCACGGTCGCCGACACGGCGGCCAGCACCAGGACTGCGATCCCGGTGACCAGGGTCGTCACGTTCAGCCCCGCGGTGAACGCTTCCTTCGCCTGGCCCAGCAGATCGCCCGGCAGCTCCGCGGCCCCCGCGAGGCCGTCCTCGACCCCGGCCAGCCCCGGCGGCAGGTCGGGCAGCCCGCTCCGGTAGATCACCGAGGTGAGGCTGCCGAGCACCGCGACGCCGACGGCCAGGCCCAGCTCCTGCACGGTCTCCGACATCGCCGCGGCCGAACCCGACTTCTCCGGCGGGGCCGCGCCGACGACCAGATCGGTGCCCAGCGCCGCGATCGCGCCCAAACCCAGGTACACCAGGCCGAAACCGCCCACCACCAAGCCGATGTCGCCCGGATCCGCGAGGGACAGCAGGAAGTAGCCCGCGGCGGACAGCGCGAGCGTCGCGGCGACGATCGCACCGGGCCGCACCCGCCGCGCGATCAGCGGGGACGCCAGCGCGGCCACGAACATCAGCAGCGCGGGCGGCCCCATCCACAGCCCGGCCGCGAACGGGGAGAGCTCTTCGACGAGCTGGAGGTACTGGGTGACCAGGAACATCACGCCACCGACGCCGACCAGCCCGAACAACAGGACGCCCAGCGCGGCGTTGAACGTGCGGCTGGTGAACAGCGACAGGTCCAGCAGCGGATCGGCCAGCGTGCGCTGCCGCCGCACGAACATCACCGCGAACACCGCACCGACCAGCAAGGACACCGCCGAGCCCAGGTCGAAGCCCGCCTTGGCGGTGTGCTTGACCGCGTAGACCAGCGGCAGGATCGCGGCCAGCGACAGCACCACGCTGCGCAGGTCCAGCCGGCCGCTGCCCGGCGCGCGGTACTCCGGGAGCACCAGCGGCGCGGTCAGCAGCAGGACGCCGACCGGCGGAACCGCGATCAGGAACGCCGAACCCCACCAGAAGTGGTCGAGCAGCACGCCGCCCACGAGCGGTCCGGCCGCCATGCCCAGCGCGAAGGTGGTCGCCCAGACGCCGATCGCCACCGCGCGCTGCCTGGCATCGGTGAACATGGTGCTGAGCAGCGACAACGTCGAGGGCATCAGGGTCGCCCCTGCGATGCCGAGGGCGGCCCGCGCGGCGATGAGCAGCTCGGCGCTGGTGGCGAACGCGGCCACCACCGAGACCGCGCCGAAGCAGGCGGCGCCGATCATCAGCAGCTTGCGCCTGCCGATCCGGTCGCCCAGCGTGCCCATGGTGATCAGCAGGCCGGCGATCAGGAACCCGTAGGCGTCCATGATCCACAGCGTCTGGGTGGCGGTCGGCTGCAGATCCGCCGACAGGGCGGGCAGCGCCAGGTACAGCACGCTGACGTCCAGACCGAGCAGCGCCGTGGGCAGCGCGAGGATCGCGAGCCCGGTCCATTCCCGCGCACCGGCGCGGTGCGCGACGGGGGTGTGCATGGTTCTCCAATTCGCTCTCGTCGAGTGGTCGCCGACCACGCTGTCGCGCCGCGCGTGCGGTCGGCTGATGGTTCGCTGGCGATATCCTTCGGGCATGCGATACGGGGTTCTCGGCCCGCTGACGGCGTGGGACACCGACGGCCGGGCGGTGCGGGTTCCCGAGGCCAAGGTGCGCGCGCTGCTGGCGATCCTGCTCGCCCACGGCGGCGGCCCCGTTTCGGCCGACCGGCTGGTGGCCGAGCTGTGGGCCGACGCTCCCCCGGCCACACCGCTGAACACCCTGCAGAGCAAGGTCTCCCAGCTGCGCCGGGCACTGGGCCGCGACCAGGTCCTGCACCAACCGGCCGGTTACCGGCTGCTGGTCGACCAGGTCGACGCGCACCGGTTCCAGGAGCTGGTCGAACGAGCGCGCGCAGCCGGTTCACCGCGGGTGCGGGCCGATCTGCTCGACGAGGCGCTGGCGCTGTGGCGCGGTCCCGCGTACGCGGACTTCGCCGACGCGCCGTTCGCGCGCGCCGAGATCACCCGGCTCGAAGAGCTCCGGCTGGCCGCCGTCGAGGACCGCGCCGAGGCGCGGCTGGAGCTGGGCCAGCACGCCGCGGTCGCCGCCGAGCTCGGCGACCTGGTGGGCAGCCACCCGCTGCGCGAGCGGCTGCGGATGGCGCAGATGCGCGCGCTGTACCGGTCCGGGCGGCAGACGGAGGCGCTGAGCAGCTTCCACGAGCTGCGCCGCGAGCTCGGCGATGAGCTGGGCGTGGCTCCCGGCCCGGAGTTGACGGCCCTGCACGAGGCGATGCTCCGCCACGAACCGCACCTGGCCCCTCCGGCAGCCTCACGCGATCGCAGCAACCTCCCCACCCCGCTGACGCCGATCGTCGGGCGGGTCGCGGAGATCGCCGGGATCCGCGCACCGCTGGTGGAGCAGGGCGCGCGGCTGGTGACGCTGACCGGGGCCGGCGGGGTCGGCAAGACCCGGCTCGCGCTGGCCGCCGCCGACGGGCTGCGGTGCCCGGACGGCGCGTGGCTGGTCGAGCTCGCCGGACTGGACCGCACCGCCACCGCCGCCGACATCGCCGACCGGGTCATGACGACGCTCGGGCTGTGCGAGAGCACCTCGACGCCGGAGACCGCCGACCTGGTGGAATGCCTCGTCGAAGCGGCTGCGGGCAAGGACTTCCTGCTGGTGCTGGACAACTGCGAGCACCTGCTGGAGCAGGTCGCGGCGCTGGCCGAACGCCTGCTGGCCGGGGTGCCGGGCGCGCAGCTGCTGCTGACCAGCCGGGAACCGCTCGACGTCCCCGGCGAGGTCGTCCGCCCGGTTCCGCCGCTGGAGCTGCCCGACGACGCGGCCGCGCGAGAAGTCCTGGCAGCCGCCCGGTTCAGCGCCGTGGAGCTGTTCGTGCAGCGCGCCGCCGCCGCGGTTCCCGGTTTCGCCCTCGACGCGGGCAACGTGCGGGCGGTGTCGGCGATCTGCCGGCGGCTGGACGGCATTCCGCTGGCGCTGGAGCTGGTCGCGCCGCGGCTGCGGATGTTCGAGCCGGAGCACCTCGCCGACAGCCTCGACGACCGGTTCAGCCTGCCCTCCGGTGCCGGTCGCGGTCGACCGTCCCGGCAGCAGACGCTGCGCGCGATGATCGACTGGAGCTGGGAGCTGCTCGGCCGCGACGAGCGGATCGTGCTGCGGCGGCTGGCGGTGCACGCCGACGGCTGCACCCTGCGCGCGGCGCAATCCGTGTGCTCGGACCAGGACATCCCCGCGCCCCGGGTGCTCGAACTGCTGGCCCGCCTGGTGGATCGCTCGCTGGTCGTCCGCGACGGCGACCGGTTCCGCCTGCTGGAGTCGGTTTCGGCCTACAGCGCCGAGCGCCTCGCCGAGGCCGGTGAGCGCGACGCCGTGCGCGACCGGTTCGTGCACCACTACCTGGAGCTCGCCGAGCGCGCGGATCGGGAGCTGCGCGGTCCTGAGCAGCAGCGCCACCTGGCCCGGCTCGATGCCGAGACCGCCAACCTCCGCCGCGCGCTGGACCTGGCGATCCAGGGCGAGCAGGCCGAAGCCGCGTTGCGCCTGGTGAACGCGCTGACCTGGTACTGGTACCTCCGCGGGCGCCACGGCGAGGCCCGCCGCTCGCTTCAAGCAGCGCTGGCCACCGACGGCGGAGCACCGGCGCTGCGCGCCGCGGCGCGGGGCTGGCTGACCGGGGTGGAGCTGCGGAGCACGCCGAACGTGGTGCCGGTGCCGGATCTGGCGGCCATCACCGATCCCGTGCTGCACGCGCGGCTGCAGTGGTTCATCGGTTCCGGGCTGCTGGACGACGTCGAGCACGACCTGGGTGTGCGGATGCTGGAGCAGGGCCTGCTCGGCGCTCGCGCGCACCGGGACCGCTGGACCGAAGCCGCGGTGCTGGTGGAGATCCGCACCGACGTGGAGCGCGCCGCGGAGGTGTTCGGCGAGCTGGGCGACCGCTGGGGACAGCTGCGCGCGGCGCGCTGCCTGGCCGAGCTGGCCGAAACGGACGGCGACCGCTCACGGGCCGCCCGCATGCACCGCGAAGGGCTGCGCAGCGCCGAAGACCTGGCACTGTGGACGGAGGTGGTCGAATCCCTGTGCAGGCTGGGGAAGAACTCGCTGGACGGCGGAAATCCCGCGCAGGCCCGGCAGTTCTCCGAACGAGCGCTGCGGATCTCCACCGACCACTCCTACCACTGCGGCGTGTTCCAGGCCCGCAGGCAGCTCGACGCCATCACCCGCGCCGAACCCGCCTGGGCACTGCTGCGCACCAGCTGAGCTCACTGAACCCTCGAATCCTGGCTGGTAACCGCAACCGCGACGACCAACGCGCCGCACCGCGAAACGGTCGCATACACAAGACCGGGATCCCGCAGTCCAGGCGGGCGCTGAGGTTCCGCCACCCGCACCGCCACGCAAAACGAGCCTGGAAAAGGCCCTCATTGCATGGTCACCGCGAGGACGAGGAGTCCCACGGCGATCAGGCCGACGACGATGATGAGCACCAGGTTCGAGGTCTTGTTCATGCGCACAGCCTCGCCGCCGGGCTCACCGGGCGATCATCGCGAGCACCTCGCCGCAGCCGCCTGACCTGCTGGAACTCCGATCCGCGCACGGGCCCGGACGGGTGGGTGAGACGCAGCTCGCAAAGCTGTCCCCCTCAGATGAGGGGGCTCGGGGCCGCCTGGTGGTCCTCGAAGGTGAAGGGGAGCAGTTCCGCGCAGCGGTGGAACTTGTCGACCAGCTCCGCTTCGTCGCGGGCGCCCAGGCAGCAGGTGGCCAGCTCGTAGCTGTAGCTGTCCTGCACGGTCAGCTCGGCCAGCCGCGTTCCTTCGCGCGCCACCACGTCGACGGTCGCCTCCGGCATCTCCCGGCGGATCCGCGCGAGGTGCTCCTCGGTCGGGCAGCTGCGCACCACCCCGTCGGTGAAGGACCGCAGGAACCACTTCGCCGCCACGGCGTGCGCTCCCCTGCGGCACGGCATCTCAGGTTCCTCGCCCAGCGCCAGCCGGACCATGCAGTGGTGGTTCGCAACACCGTCGACCAGCCTGAACAGCTGCGCGTGGGACTGGGAGATCCGCGGGTTGATCTCCAGGACGTTGAGCTCGTCGACGTCCTGGTTCCAGAAGAACTCGATGTTGAAGGCCGTCGAGTCCAGGCCGATCTGGCGGATCACCCGCGTGCTGACGTCGGTGATCCGGCGCTGGATCCGGGCGGGCAGCCGGGACGGGTACTGGTAGCGCAGGAAGCTCGGGCTGCCCGGGTAGTGCACCGAATCGACCACGCCGTAGACGTGCGGTTCACCGCGGTAGCAGTAGCCCTCGGCGGTGGCCTGCACGCCCCTGATCTCCTCCTCCACCAGGCACGCCCGGCCCCCGGCCACCGCGATCTCGGGCGGGAGTTCGAGACCGCTGAGCACGGCGTCGAAGGACTTCCCGACCGCGTCGATGCCCTGCCGGATCTCGGCCATCGCCCGGCCCAGCTCGGCGGGTTCGGCGACGCGGAACGCCAGCACCGAGCTGTAGGACTTCACCGGTTTGAGCCACACCGGGAAGCTCAGCCCGCGCGGCAGGCCGGGGTCGCCCGCCAGGTCGACCAGCCCGAACTTGGGGTGCGCATCGGCGGCCTTGCACTGCTCGAGGCGGCTCCAGTACTTGTGCTCGCACTTGAGCACCGGTTCCAGCCCGGGGCCCGGCACCCCGTAGTCGGCGCACAGGGCCGGTACCAGTGAAGTGGTCGGGAAGTCCCAGTAGCCGACGATCGCGTCGATCGGGCCGCCGAACTCGTCGAGCCTGCGGTGTCCCTCGTCCAGCAGCGCGGGGAAGTCCGCCGAGGCGGGCATGACCTCCGACTTGCCGAACAAGGAGTGGAAGCGGCTGCGCGGGAACGAACCGCGCAGCAGCGCGAGGTTGCCCGCGTCGAGTCCCACGACGAACACGTTGGTCATGGAGATCCCCCGCCTCACACCAGGGCGCGCGGGATGGTCTGCTGCCAGTTCCGGGAGAACACGCGCTGATCGCCCTCGTAGGCGTCCAGCTCGGCGTGCAGGTGGAACTCGGTCCGGCTGGAGGTCAGCACGGTGCGCGTGGTGGTGCGCACCGACCAGTCGCCGCGTTCGAAGGCCATCGTCCACTCGATCTCACCGCGCACCGAGTCGAAGTCGTCCGCGGTCCAGCTGTAGCGCTCGTAGGCGCGGCGGGTCACCGCCAGGTCGATGTCGTCGAAGCGGACCACCCCGAGGTCCTTGACCACCTCCAGCGCCGAGTCGTAGCCCACGAGGTCGCGGGAGACCGTCCAGCGCTGCTCGCCGGGCTGAAGCTGGGTGGTCGCCGACACGGGTGCGCCTTCGGGTTCGCCGAACGCCGGGGCCGTCACCTCGTCGGGCTCCGCGACCGGGCGGATCGGCAGCTCCAGCGCGCTGGTCTCCGGGTGCACCGTCAGGCGAACGGGTTCCGGCGGCGGCCAGGCCAGCGGCCAGTACGAGGTGGACAGCGACATCCGGATCTGGTGCCCGGGCGGGAACGCCTGGGCGACACCGTTGAGCTGCACCCGCACCCGGTAGCGCTGGCCGGGTCGCAGCGGGCGGGGTTCGCCGTGCCCGTCGCGGTGGGTGAGGTTGAGCAGCCCGTACGTGACGCGGGTGGCCCTGCCCTCCGGTGCGACGTCGGAGAGCCGCACGGCCACCATCGCCGTCGGCCGGTCCACCTCGAGGTCGAGCTCGGCCACCGGCCCGCCGAGGATCTCGCAGCGCTCGGCCAGCGGGGCGGTGTCGAAGACCAGCGATCCGCCGTCCTCCTCGCGCTGGTCGTAGGGCAGGTCCGGCGGGGCGTTGTAGGAGCACCACTTCCCGGCGAACTGCCCCACCGACAGCGGCGACTCGACCGGCAGCGGGCGCGACGGCGGCGCCTCGCCGGGCCGGGCGATGAGGCGCTGGCCCAGCGGGAAGCGCACCCGTTCCACGTGCGGCGAGGGCCAGGACGGCTCGCCCACCCAACGCCCCGGACGTTCGTCGTAGGCGGTGGACGGCGGCATGCTCTCCTGCATCCAGACGCGCAGCATCGGGCCGTCCATCGCGCCGTTGTCGACGTCCTTGAGCCAGTGGTCCCACCAGCGGACCAGTTCCTGCAGGAAGCCGATGGCCGGGCCGGGTTGGCCGAGGTGCGGGTACTTGTGCGACCAGGGGCCGATGAGACCGCGCCGCGGCACGTCGAGGTGCTGCATCAGCCGGAAGACGGCGTTGGAGTACCCGTCGGCCCAGCCGCTGACCGCCAGCACGGGGCAGCCGACGCTGCCGTAGTCCTCGCACACCGAACCGTGCCGCCAGTAGTCGTCCCGGTGCTGGTGGCGCAGCCATTCCGCCAGCCACGGTTCGCAGTCGACCAGCCGTTCGAACCACTGGCGCCGCCAGCCCGGCCCGAAGGTCGCGGGATCCGGCGGGCAGGAGTTGTAGGCGAACATCGTCGACGCCCAGGACAGGTTGTCGCTCAGCAGGCAGCCGCCCATGTAGTGCACGTCGTCGGCGTAGCGGTCGTCGCTGCAGCTCAGCACCGCGATCGCGGCCAGGCTCGGCGGGCGGCGGGCGGCGACCTGCAGGGCGTTGAACCCGCCCCAGGAGATGCCCATCATCCCGGTGCGCCCGCTGCACCACGGCTGCTCGGCGAGCCACCCGAGGATCTCCGCGGCGTCCCGCAACTCCTGCTCCAGGTACTCGTCGGTGAGCAGGCCCTCGGAGTCGCCGCTGCCGCGCAGGTCCACCCGCGCGCAGGCGTAGCCGAACCCGGCCAGGTAGGGGTGGTTGACGGAGTCCCGGCGCGCGGTCAGGTCCCGCTGCCGGTACGGGATGAACTCCAGGACGGCCGGGACCGGTTCGTTGTCGGAGTCCACCGGCCGCCAGATGCGCGCGGCCAGCCGGGTGCCGTCGGACAGCGGGATCCAGCCCGCCTCCTCCTTGACCGGATGGGGCAGGACCTCCACCGTTCGCATCGAACCGCCTCCCGTGCGCGTACCTGCCCGTCGCCTACCCGGTTTCGGGGTCGCGGACACCCCTTGTGCCAATCGGAGTCCTGCCCGACCGCACCTCAGGGGACCGTGACGCAACCCAGCCACAAGAAACCGCCAAACGCGAGATCGACCCCGGACGCGACCACCACTGAAAATCGCGGAGAGGCGGGCATGGGAGAGGCGGGACGGTCAGAGCAGGCCGGACTTGGCGGCCCTGGTGATGAGTTCGATCCTGTTGCGGGCGTTGAGCTTTCGCATCGCGTTGCGGAGGTAGCCGGTGACCGTGTGGCGGGTCAGGCCCAGCTGCTCGGCGATCTCCGGGTTCGTGCGGCCCGCCGCCGCGTGCCGGAGCACGTCGTACTCGCGCTGGGTGAGGCCGGTTTCGTGCAGGCGGGAGCGCATTCTCGGCGCCGCCCGGTCGTCCACGCGCGGGTCGAAGATCTGCAGGCCGCTGGCCGCTTGGCGCACCGCCGAGACCAGGTCCGTCGCGCTCGCGTCCTTGAGGATGCAGCCGTCGACTCCCGCGTCGAGGGTGGCCCGCAGCGCCGCGTGGTCGCGGTAGGCGGTGAAGACCACGATGCGGGCGTCCGGGGCCGCCCGGCGCAGCGGGGCGACCAGCTCGCTGGCCACCGCGTCCGGGAGCCGCAGGTCCAGCAGGATCACGTGCGGGCTGGTCCGGGCGGCCAGGCCGACCGCGGCGTCGGCGTCGGTCGCGCCGCCGACCACCCGGATCGCCGGGTCGTCGCGGAGCAGCAGGCGCACCCCGTCGACGACCACCGGGTGGTCGTCGACGACCACGAGCCGGATCTCGGTCACGGCAGCGGGATCCAGATCCGCGCCGTCAGCCCGCCGTCCTCGTTGGCCACCACCGACAGCGTGCCGCCGAGCTCGGCCAGCCGGCCGGCGGTGGTGCGCAGGCCGATGCCGTCGCCCGCGGGCTCCGACCAGCCGTTGCCGTCGTCGGCCACCGAGATCGCGATCCCCTCGTCGAGGGCGATCGCGCTGATCAGCACCGAGCGCGCACCGGCGTGCTTCTCCACGTTGAGCAGCGCTTCGCGGGTCGCCGCGAGCAGGGCTCCGGCGCGGTGCCGGTCGCAGTCCGGGAGCTGACCGATCTCCACCGACTGCGCGGAGATGCCGGTCCGGCGCTGGAAGGCCGCGCAGTCGCGGGACAGCGTCGCGGCCAGGCCACCGGCCGGTTCGTCGTGGTCGAGGGCGTGCACCGAATCGCGGAACGCCGAAGCGGTTTCGGCCAGCTGGTCCTCCAGCGAGGCCAGCCGGTCCAGCAGCTCGGCGCTGTCGGGCTGGGCGTGCGTGCGCAGGTCGCGCAGCTCGGCGCCGATGCGGAAGAGGCGCGCGCCGACCGAATCGTGCAGTTCCGCGGCGATCCGGCGGCGCTCGGCCGCGGCGGCCTGCTCCCGCTGGCGGCGCGCGGCGGACGCGGTCTGCAGCGCCAGGCCGCCGCTGTCGGCGAGGTTCACCGCCGCGTCGAGCTGCCTGCCGCCGAAGTAGGACACCTCGCGCATCGCCGCGTAGACCACGCCCTGCACCCGGCCCGCCCGCACCATCGGCACCGCGAGCATGGTCTTGATGCCGTCCGCCGAGATCGGGACGTCGAAGTCGTGCGTGATCAGCTCGGAGGAGCAGTAGTCGGCCACCCACACCGGGCGGCGCTCGGCCGCGGCCAGCCCGCCCAGGCCCAAGCCCATCTCGACGTGCAGGTCGTGCAGACCGGTTGCCCAGGTGCCGTTCCACTGCCGCAGCACCAGCACCTGCTCCGCCTCGACCGGACCGGCCAGGCCGATGTGCGCGCCGGTCTCCTCGCGGACCCGCCGCGCCAGGCCGCGCAGCGCGGCCGCGTCGTCGAGCAGGTGGAGGACCTGGGCGTGCTCGTCGAGCAGGTGGCCGAACCGCCGACCGTGCTCGGCCACGCGTTCCGAGCGATGCCGCTGCGCCACCTGGACCCCCGACGTCCGCGTTCTCCCAGCGCGCCGGATGCTACCCGGTCTTTCACGATCCACTGTGCACTGTGAGGGCCCGCACAGTGCTCAGCGGCGGGCGAAAGGAGCGGGGTTGGGGGTGAACGGCCTGGTCCGCTGGCGGTCGACGAGCGCGGCCTCGCCCGGTGCCAGCGCGTCGGCCGCGACCGCGCCGCGCGCGTCGAGCAGTGCGGCCAGCACCTTGCCGTGGCCGGGCGCGCAGACCACCACCTGGTCGATCGAGTGCCAGAAGCCCGAGCGCGGCGGGACCTTCGGCGCCAGGTGCACGGTGGTGCACCACGCCGCGTCGCCGAGGTGCCGCGGTGGCGGTTCCGGCAGGTCGCTGACCAGCACCTGCGGGCCTCGGTCGTGGCCCGGCGGCCGACCTGGCCGAAGCGGCCAGCGCAGCCCGGTGGTGATCACGGTGAACTTCTCGCCGACGGCGACGGTGCGCCACCGCTCGGGATGGCGGGTCAGCACCGTGACCTGGGCGCCGATCGCCAGCATCCGGTGCGGCAGGGCCTGCCGGAGCGGGTGCTCGCCGATCAGGCCGATGCGCAGCGGCGACGGGCGGGTCGCCGGGAGGACGACCGGTCGGCGCTGCCGGTCGGCGCCCAGCGCGATCCCGGCCTCGGGCAGGCCGATGCGCAGCTCGGGAACCTCGCGGCTCGACGGCAGTCCGGAGAGGTCCATCACCGGCGCACCACTCCCAGCGCAGCGCTGTCGGTCCGGGTCGGGCAGCCCAGCGGCAGGGTGGCCACCACCCCGGCTTCCTGGTCGTGCGGCAGGTCCTGGCAGAGCCCGGCGTTGAGCATCCGCTGCCGGACCTTGGCGACGAGCCCGGGCACCGCGCCCACCAGGCGCACCACCGTCGTGCTGGTGGTGGTCGCACCGTCCGCGGACAGCGCGACCGAGGTGATCACCTGCTCCACCTCGGCGGTCGCCTGCTGGAGCTCGTCCCAGTCCGCTTGATCGCGCGGCATCGCCGACAGGCAGCAGTGCACCCGCTCCGGTCCGACCCAGGCGTTCTTCTTGACCGAACCGTCCGCCGGTCCGCCGAGCTCCCGCAGCAGGGCGCGGACCGCCGCCGCGGAGAGCACGGCCGTCCGCACGCCGCGGCGCGCCAGCTCGTCGCGCAGCCGCAGCAGGGCGGTGGCGGTCGTGCCCTGAACGCGGTCGCTGCCGTAGGCCACCACCGCGGGCGACCACAGCGGTTCGTGCCGCACCACGAGCCAAGCCCGGACGGCGACCGGGAAGGCCGCGCCGAGCGCGCGGTAGTCCGCGGTGGGCCGGTAGCCGCGGGTGGTGTCCCACGGCGGCAGGAAGAACCGCTCGGTGAGCACCTGCACCCCGGCCGGGGCGGCGCGGTCCGAGCGCAGCCAGGACACCAGGTCCCGCAGCTCCACCTCGTCGGCGCTGAGCTCCAGCACCGCCGCGAATCCGCGGCCGTCGCCCGCGATGCCCACCGGGATCCGGTTGCGGTCGACGTGCTCGGTGATCTCCAGCGCCGGGACGAGGCGGTGCGCCAGGCCGAGGTCGTCACCGGCTGCGGGTTCGCCGCCGCGTCCGTTGAGCCAGATCGTCAGGTGCGTCCAGGCCCAGCGGTCGTGCCAGCGCAGGAACGCGAGCGCCGGGACGAGCACCGCGGGAGCGAACAGCACCGGGTTCAGCGCGAAACCGCCTGCCGCGCAGGCGATCGCCAGCTGCACCGCGATGATCCTGCCCAGCCCCAGGCGGATCCGCCGCTTCGGGGGCGCCGGCCGGGCCGCGACGCGCACGACGCCGATGTTCGACCAGTCCGGCGGTGGCGGTGGTTTCGCGGTCACCGGCCCTCCCCCCGGTGCTCCAGCGCGGCCGCCGCCGGGTCCAGCACCGGCCCGGCGGGCAGCAGGTCGACGAACGGCTTCGGGACGCTGGGAGCGGTGGCCGGGTCGTAGCGCAGGCGTCGCACCGCTTCCGGCGAGGAGAACGGGTAGGCCAGACCGGCATCGGTGATCAGCGTGTGGGTTCCCGCCGTTCCCGCCGCCGTGCTCGCCCGCACCACCGCGCCGCTGCCCGGCGGGACGTGGATCGCGCTCAGCAGGCCGAGCGCCGCGCCGTCGGCGGCGGACACCGCCTTCGCCGGTTCCGGCATCCGCGCCGGGGTGTGCACGACCACGCGCCACGGCGTGTCGCCCGGAGTGCTGCCGGGCGGCGTGCTGACGCACATCGGCTGGTTGCGGCTCAGCTCCACGACCTCCGGCACGGCATCCGGCCACAGGGCTTCGCCCGGCCCGGCGCCGACTTGCGGCGCGGTCGCCGCCACGCCCGCCGGGAGCAGGTGGTCCGCGGTGGCGTGCGCGCTCATGAGCCGGTGGACGAGCGGGGTGATGGAGGCCAGCCCGTCGCGGTGGACGAGGTAGTGCTGCGGGTTCACGCCGTCGGTGTGGACCAGGTCGCCGACCTTCACCTCACCGGGCAGCCGGAACGCCGGAACAGCACCCGCACCGTCCACTGCGGACGGAATCGACAGCGCCGGGCCTTCCGGCACCGTCGCCAGCACCTCGGTGGGCAGCCGCACGGCGGCGGCGCGCTGCAGCCCGAGCATGGTGCGCGCGCTGTCCGGCATCAAGAACCGCTGACCGCCGCTGACCAGCCAGGACGCGCCGCTGGGATCCTGCACGACGACGTCGGCGCTCTCGGCCGGGGACAACCGGATCCCCACGTACGCGGCCACCCGCGGCGCGACGCCCTCGGCGCTCGGTGGAACCGCGCACACCGTCCACTCCTCCTCCGTCAGCGCCTCCGCGGCGGGCAGCGCGTCCGGCGCGAACGGGATGCCGACCGGAAGCCCGCGCGGAACCTCCTCCAGCGCCGAAGGTTTCACGGTGGTGACGGTGCCGCCGCCGACCAGCAGCGCCGAAGCCAGGTTCAGCGCCGGGTGGGCGACGCCGTCGGACATCACGTAGCGGTCGCCGCTGCCGCTGGCCACCACCGCGCCGCTGTCCGGCAGGCCCGGCCCCCGGCCGCCGCCGAGCCAGCCGACGACGCCGAACCCGGCGGCGATCAGCACGCCGATCGCCAGCCCGCCGGCCAGCGCGCGGTTGAGGCGCCGCCGCGGGTCGTGCATGGCCTCGTCGGTGCCGCGGATGAGGCTGGTGGCCCGCCTGCGGTTCTCGTAGCTGTAGGCCTCGGACTGCTCCCGGGTCGTCGCCATCTCAACAACCCCCTCGCCGCACGACGCCAGCCGCGCGCGGTGGGCGGAAGTACGCAATGTCAATGGAGATCAGACGTCCGATTTCAATGGAAGTCGCGCATCCGATTTCCATTGAAGTCGCGGGTGTGCGTGCTTCGATCACTGTTTCAGTCCAGTTCGGTCTTCGGAGGTGTGCGGGTGCTGTGCTCGTGGCGCGGTCGCTCGACCGGGCCCGCGCGCCAGGACCGGCCGGAGGCGCGCCGCACCACCGGAACGGCGCACAGGGCCAGCGCGGTGCCGAGCAGCAGCACTCCGCTCCAGGTGACGGCGACGACGCCGCCCGGGGACAGCAGCGGTTCCTCGCGCGGCACCGGGCCGATGGCCACCCGCCCGATCCCGCCCCGGTGCTCCTGCCGCAGCTGGGCATCGGTGGCGGTCAGCGCGAAGAACGGATCGACCAGTCCGGCTCCGGTGCGCTCGTTGCGGCCGCCGCCGACCGCGACCGCGCTGCCCAGCAGGCGCTGCCGCACCTGGTCGGCGGGCATGCCGGGGAACTCCGCGCGCAGCAGGGCCGCGGTGCCCGACACCTGGGCGGCGGCGAAGCTGGTGCCGCTGTTGCGCAGGTAGCCGTGCCCGCCCGGTGCGAGCATCACCAGGTCCTGGCCGTAGGCGGCGATGTCGACCCAGGCACCGCTGTTGGACTGGTCGACAGGCTGCCCGGAGCCGTCCACTGAGGCCACCGCGATGACGCCTTCGTAGGCCGCGGGATACATCGCGACGCCGCTCTCCCCCTCGTTGCCCGCCGCAGCCACCACCACGACGTCGCGGCGCAGCGCGTGCTCCACGGCCGCGCGGATCTCCGGCCGGTCGACCCTGGTGGCCAGCGACATGTTGATCACGCGGGCCCCGCCGTCGACGGCGCTGGTGATGGCCGCGGCCACCGCGCCCGGGGTCGAGGAGCTGATCTCGGGCACCCGCACCGGGAAGATCCGCGCGGCCGGGGCCACGCCCGCCACCCGGCCGTCCCCGTCGCGGCGGGCGGCGATCAGCCCGGCGACGCCGGTGCCGTGCGCTTCGCAGTCCAGCGGCGCGCCCGGCTGCACCGCGAACTCGGCCGGGAACGGCGCATCGGCGAACTGCACGCCGGGGTCGACGGCACCG
Source organism: Saccharopolyspora indica (assembly GCF_027853965.1). Classification (GTDB taxonomy): domain Bacteria; phylum Actinomycetota; class Actinomycetes; order Mycobacteriales; family Pseudonocardiaceae; genus Saccharopolyspora; species Saccharopolyspora indica. Next base: position 50,871 of record NZ_JAQGLB010000013.1, read on the forward strand.
GCCAGCTTCGGGTGCCGCCAGTCCACTCCGGAGTCGATCACGGCGACCGAGACGCCTTCGCCGCGCGAGAGGTCCCACGCCGCTTCCAGGCCGAGCTGGGTGATCAGCGGGTGCACGCCGAAGGTCCCGGGCAGGTCGATCCCGGGTGGTGGCGGCTGACGGCAACCCGGGGGTTGTGCGGACGCCGGTGGCGCGGCGAACACCGCCAGCACCAGCAGTGCGGAGGCCAGTCCGAGCAGGCGCATCATCACGCCTTCAGGTTCAGCAGCGTGACGTAGACGTCCCACACCGCCAGGACCAGCGGGATCACGCTGAGCAGCAGCACGACCTCGACCACGTCCAGCGTCCGCGTCAGCCGCGGGCTCACCCGGCGCCCGGCGAGCAGCCCGACCGCGCACGCCGCGATGGCGATCACGAGCCCGATCGGTGCGGCGATGGCCAGCAGCGGGATCACCTCACCGCCGGTGCGGCAAGCCGCCGCCAGCGCGGTCCCGGCCGCGGCGACCAGCCCGGCGATCCACGGCACGTACGCCGCCTCGGCCTCCCGGAACAAGCGCACCCGCAGGGCGAAGAGCGCGATCAGCACGCCGCCGAGCACGAACGACCAGACCTCGCCCGTCCAGACCAGCACGAGCACGCCGGTGGTCGCGGTGAGGTGGGTGCCCACCAGCATCCCGGCGAGCAGCTGCCGCGCGCGGCGCACGCGCACCCGCGCCGACTCGAAACCGGGATGCCCGGAGATCTTCGCCAGTTCCTCGGTCCTGCTGGTGACCTGCGGTGCCGGCACCCGGGCCAGGTTCAGCGCCAGCGGCGGCAGGAAGCTGGTCAGCGCCACCGCCAGCGGCGCCACCACGGCCGCCGAGCGGGCCGCGTCGACGCCCCACAGCAGCGAGATCAGCGCCGCGACCGCGCCCAGCGCACCGGCCACGATCAACGCCGCGAACACGCTGTCACCGCCGCCGATCAGCGCCGGCCCGGCCGCGGCGACCGCCGCGATCACGGCGACGCCCAGCAGCAGGTGCCCGGCCGACGTCCCGGGCCCCAGCAGCTTGACCGCTCCCGCGGCCGCCACGCCTGCCCCCAGCACGATCGCGAAGCAGCCACCGGGCACGTCGCCGAACGCGCGCGAGAGCAACGTGCCCGCCACGCAGATCAGCGCCGCGACGACCAGCGCCAGGATTCCGGGCAGGATCCCGGGAACGGCCATCACCGCCGCGACGGCCCCGGCGATGCCGACCGCCGCGGTCGCGGCCGTGACGCGGCGGGTGTCCTTCGACGACCACGCGCTGCGCACGCCTTCATCGCCGATCACCTCGACCACGTCGTCGTAGAGCGGCGTGCGCTCCTCGCGGCCGTGGGTGAAGAACAGCAGGTCGCCCTCGGCGATCTCGTTGTCCCGCAAGGACAACGCCGGGTCCAGGCCGGTCCCGTCGGCGCGGCGCAGCACCCAGCCGCCGTGGCCGACCCCGCCGTCGGCGGCGATCTTCTCCCCGGTGTGGCGCAGCAGCGACGTGCGCAGCGCGGCCAGCGGCACGCCGAAGGGCACCGCCAGGTCGACCCGGCTGGAGGAACCGGCGATGCCGATCCGGCCGAACTCGTTGTGCGCCGCGCCCGGCAGCCGGACGGGCGCGGTCGTGGTTGCGTGGTCCACGAGAGGAACTCACTTTCCGCAGTTCAGGAGCGGGCATCGATGCGATTTCAATGGAAGTTGGACGTCTGGTTTCCATTGAAGTTGCGCGGTTACCCGCCCGGTACCGCGCCCAGCTGGGAGTCCAGGCGCGCCAGCTGGATCGGGGTGTTGCCGAGGCGGCGGTGCAGCAGCAGTCCGCGGCCCGGCCGGAAGGTCTGCGGGCGGTGGCCCCAGACGCCCGTCTCGTCCTTCGGGATGCTCATCAGGATTCCGGGGAAGTTCAGCTCCCGCATGCGGTTGAGCAGCGGGTCGGTGGTCGCCCGCGCCGCGCCGCCCGCCTGCCGCGCGATGTAGAGGTTCAGCCCGATCGAGCGCGCCTGCGGCAGCAGGTCGAGCAGCGGCAGCAGCGGGTTGCCCACCGAGGTCGCGACCAGGTCGTAGTCGTCGACCAGCAGGAAGATCTCCGGCCCGCTCCACCACGACCGGTTGCGCAGCTGCTCGGGCGTCACCTCCGGGCCGGGCAGCCGCCGCTGGAAGCCGTCGACCAGCCCGCTGATGACCTCCAGCGAGTGCTGGTGGGTGGTGGAGTAGCCCAGCAGCTGCGGCCCGTCGAACTCGCGCAGCATGCTCATCCGGTAGTCGAGGACGATCAGCTTCGCCTGCTCCGGCGACCACTTGGTCACCACCTGGGTGGCGATCGAGCGCAGCGTGGAGGTCTTGCCGCACTCGTTGTCGCCGATCAGGATCGCCCCGTTGTCCCGGCCGGGAGCGAACACCACCGGTTCCAGCCGCTTGCCCTCCATGCCGAGCACGACACCCCGCGCACGGGCCTCGGCCGGGATCTCGGCGAACTCGTAGCAGGTCGGCAGCAGCCGCACCTTCCGCGCGCGCGGGCCGGGCCAGGCCGCGTCGATGCGCTCGACCAGCTCCGCGGTGCCGCCGTCGGCGAGCTCCGGCACCGCGGTGAGGAAGTGGTGCTTGCTCGCGCTGATCCCGCGCCCCGGACGGCCGGTGGGCACGCCGAGCTGCACCTTGCGGTCGATCTCGGAGTCCAGCGCGTCGCCGAGCTTGAACTCGATCTTGGTGCCGATCAGGTCGCGCAAGCCCATCCGCAGGTCCATCCAGCGGTTGCCGCTGACCACCAGGTGGATGCCGTAGCTGAGCATCCGCCCGGCGAGCTGCATCAGGGTCTGCTCCAGCTCCTCGTAGGTCTGGCGCAGCGCGTGCCAGCCGTCGACGACCACGAACACGTCGCCGAACCGCTCCTCCGGCAGCTCGCCCTGCGCGCGCAGCTCCCGGTAGCCGGCCATCGAGTCCACGCCGATCTCCCGGAACCGCAGTTCGCGGTCCTCCAGGATCTCCACCACCTCGGCCACCACCCGGTTGACCACCTCGGAGTCCAGCCGCCCGGCGATGCCGCTGACGTGCGGGAGGTCCTTGAGCCCGAACAGGGTGCCGCTGAAGTCCAGGCAGAAGAACTGCACCTCCGCGGGTGTGTGGCGCAGGGCCAGCGAGAGCACCAGGGTGCGGATCGCGGTGGACTTGCCGGTGCGCGGCCCGCCCACGACGCCGACGTGCCCACCGGCGCCGGACAGGTCCAGCAGCAGCGGGTCGCGGCGCTGGTGGAACGGCTTGTCCTCGACGCCGAGCACCGCCTCCAGCAGCGGTCGGCGCGGCGAAGCCCCGAACCCGCGGCCCTCCCGCACCTCCAGGTCCGGGTACAGCGCGCCCAGCGGCTCGGGCACGTCCAGCGGCGGCAGCCACACCTGGTGCGCCTGCGCGCCGCGGCCGGTCATCTGCTCGACCATCACGCTGAGCACGGTCCGCTGCAAGGACTCCTCCTCGCCGAACTCGTCGGCGGCCAGCTCCGGCTCCGGCGCCGGGGCCTGCTGCTCGGCCGGGATCGGCACGACCGCCGCGGTGAAGGGACGGACGCCGACCTCGCCCGCGAGCCCGCCGTGGTCCTGCTCGTCGCCGCTGCGGTAGGCGCCGGAGACGTAGGCGCTGCGGAAGCGGCGCAGCGTGGTGGTGTCGGTGCGCAGGTAGCCGTGGCCCGGCGAGTTCGGCAGGTGGTGGGCGTCGACCACGCCGATCGCGGTGCGGCTCTCCTGCTCGGAGAAGGTCCGCAGCCCGATCCGGTAGGACAGGTGGGCCTCCAGGCCGCGCAGCCTGCCCTCCTCCAGCCGCTGCGAGGCCAGCAGCAGGTGCAGGCCCAACGACCGGCCCAACCGTCCGATCTGGACGAACAGCTCGGCGAAGTCGGGCTTCTGGGCGAGCAGTTCGGAGAACTCGTCGACCACGATGAACAGGCTCGGCAGCGGCGGCAGGTCGGCGCCGCGCTGCCGGGCGCGCTCGTAGTCGCGGACCGAGACCATGTTGCCCGCGTCGCGCAGCACCTCCTGGCGGCGGTTCATCTCACCGGCGAGCGCCTCCTGCATCCGGTCGACCAGGCCGAGGTCGTCCTCCAGGTTGGTGATCACCGCGGCCACGTGCGGCAGCTCGGACATTCCCGCGAAGGTCGCGCCGCCCTTGAAGTCCACCAGCACGAGGTTCAGCTGCTCCGGCGAGTGCGTGGTGGCCATCGCCAGCACCAGCGTGCGCAGCAGCTCCGACTTGCCGGAACCGGTCGCGCCGACCACCAGCCCGTGCGGCCCCATGCCCTCCTGCGCGGCTTCCTTGATGTCGATTTCGAGCAGGCCGCCGTCGGCGTTGACGCCGACGGGCACCCGCAGCCGGTCGCGCATCGGCCGCGGCCGCCACAGCTGCGGCAGGTCCAGCCGACCGGGATCGCCGACGCCGAGCAGCCCGGGCAGCGTCTGGTCGGCGGTGGTCAGGTCTTCCACCTGCGCCGTCGCCACGTCCAGCCGGAACCGGGCGACCTGCCGGGCCAGCGCCTCCAGCTCGGGCGCGGACAGCCCGTCGGGCTTGCCGATCGGGTCGCGCACCTCGCCCGCGCGCACCGCCAGCTCGTCGCCGCGGACCTCCAGCCGCAGGCCGTGTGCCGCGGCGAGCTCGGCGGCGTGCCCGTCGAGGTCCAGCACCGTCACGGCCTGCAACCCGTGCGCGTCCAGCACGGCCTCGCTGCCCACGACCGTCCCGCCGTCCAGCACCACCAGCAGGTGCGGCAGCTCCGGGTCGGGGTCGGTGCGGCGGTTGAAGCGGGGGCGGCGGGTCAGCTCGGCGCCGAGCCAGTCCTCCAGCGCCAGCAGCCCGGGCTGCACCATCCGCACCGGCCCGACGTGGTCGCTGTCGTCCGGGTGCCAGGTGTGCGGGAGCCACTTCGCCCAGCCCCACTCGCGGCCGTCCGGCGCTCCGGTGCAGATCAGCACCCGCAGGTCCTTCGGCGGGTGCAGGGTGATCGCGTGCGCGATCATCGCGCGGACCAGCGCCCGCTCCGCCGCGCGATCCCCGCCGAAGGTGATCGCGGCGAAGCGGCGCAGCGCCAGCTGCACCGGCAGGTCGACCACAGTGGACTGCGTCTCCACGAACCGCTTGAGCGCCACCGCGCTGAGCGGGTCGACCTCCTCCACCGGCGCCGATTCGGCCGGGACCAGCGGGGTGTTGAGGTAGCGCGGTCCGGTGCCGATGCGCAGCACGCCGAAGTCCGCGTCGGCCGGCCGCCGCTCCCACAGCCGCGGGCTCTCCGCGACCGACCACAGCACCGACGGGTCGGGCGAGTTCCACTCCAGCGAATCCCGCTGCACCTGCGCGGTGTTGCGCACCTCGCGCCGCGCCTTGGCCAGGTGGCGCAGGAAGTCGCGACGGGCCACCCGCAGCTCGCCCTGCTGCCCGCTGCGCTGCCGCAGCAGCGAGCCGACCACCATGGCCAGCGCGGAGACCACGAACATCGAGCCCGCCACGTACCCGATCGGACTGCGCCCGATGGAGAAGATGTAGACCACCGAGCCGAGCCCGCTCAGCGCGGGCAGCACGACGAGCCAGGTGTTCTCGTTGTTCGGCTTGGGCAGCTCCGGTGGCGGCTGCAACCGGACCTCATCACCGGGTACCACCGGTGCGGCGGGCCTGGGCGGCCTCCGGAACGACCGGGTAGCCGTGGACATGCGATAGCTCTCAATCTCGTAGTGGTGCCGGGCGGATGCTGCCGACGAAGTCCTCGAAATCCGGCAGCACCTCGTCGAGCTGATCCGGCGTGCAGGTCAGCGCCATCCGGACGACGATCGAACCGGCGGTGGCGGCCATCTCGACCAGCACCTGGGTCTGGACCACATCGGTGCCCGCCGAGCGCAGCCGCACGACCCGGGCGCAGCCCGGGGTGTCAGCGGTGCCGAACTCGTTGCGGCACAACAAGCACACCGCCACGTACGACTCGGCGAGCTGCGCCAGCCAGTCGGCCTCGGCGGCCCACAGACCGCCGGGCACCGTGGTGACCACGATGTTGGCGGTGAAGCCGGTCCGCGACGGGCCGTGCTGCGCCGCCATCACCACGCCGGGGTCGGCGAAGCGCTCGGCCGGAACCGGCGTCCACTCGCCGGACAGCTCGAAGGTCAGGTCGTACATCAGAACAGGCTCGTAACAGCGTCTTTGGCGTCACCGGCCGTCTCCAGGACCTTGTTCGGGTCGACGGTGACGGTGGTACCGGCCTTGCCGCCGAAGCCGTACGCCCCGCCCGCGCCCGCGGTGAACTGCCACTTGCCGTCCTTGGTCCTCCCCCACCCGGCGTCGCCTTCCGCACCGGCACCGGCCCAGCCCTCGGCGGTCACGTCCACCCCGACCGGTCCCCAGTCGACACCTGCGTCGCCCTGGATCTTGCCGCCCGCGAAAGCGTCGAAACCGACCTTGGCCTCCTCGGAGTTCGCCCGGACATGAGCGTCGAGCTCACCTCCCGCGTACCCGCTGACGTTGGCGTGCCCGCTGGTCGGGCCGTCGCTCATCGACACGCCCGCGGAGCCCTCCAGCAGGGTGAGCTTGCCGCCGGCGCCGAGCCTGCCGCCGTTCTCCCCCGCCGATGCGGTCCAGTTCGAGTCGAACTTGGGGCCGACGCTCGCGCCGTACTCCCCGTAGACGTCGGCCCCGGCCACGTTCCAGCGCTCCGGCACGTCGGTGCTCTTGCTCCACCACGTGCCGTCCCAGTTGAAGATGCCGCCGCCGTGCTGGGCGTAGGTCTGGCCGTCCGGGCGTTGCGGCCTGCCGTCGCCCACCTCCCACTGCCCGCGTTCCCGCTTGTCGTCGAACAGCTGCCCGTCGGGCGTGCCGGGCGGGGTGATCGGCTGGAAGATGTTCTCGTACTGCTTCAGGGCGTCCGGGTACTTGCTCCCCATGCCCTCGATCTTGTCGTCCTTCAGCGCCACCGCCCCGGCGTGCACGGCGTCCCGGGAGGGCAGGAAGTCCGGTGTCCCGCAGAACTTCGACGTGTCGCTGGTCAGCTTGAAGAGCTTGTCCATGCCGTCCGCGCCGAGGGTGTTGTAGAAGCCGTAGAGGTACTTCCAATCCTCCTCGCTGATCGATGCGCCGTCGACGCGCTTGCCGTTCTCGTCGTACAGGTCGTCGGTGATCTCGCCGACGATCTGGGTGTAGAGGTCCAGCCGCTCGGGATCGGGGTTGTCCTTCTCGATCTCCCGCTTCAGCGACTCGGCGTGCCGCTTCGCGTCCTCCTCGGTCATCTTCTTCGGATCGCCGAAGTCGACGCCGGAACCACCGATCTCGTAGCCCAGATCAGATAGCTCGCCCTTCTGCATGCCCAGGTAGGACTCGTAGTCGTCCTGGAGGTCCTTGATGTTGCCGTCGATCTCCTTGGCCCGGTCCCCGGCCTTCTCCCGCCAGTGCTTGACGATCCGCTGCAAGGCCGGCCCCAGGATCGACTGATCGGCACCGCTGCCGACGTGCGTGGTGCCGCAGTAGGCGTCGTTGCCGCCGAACGCCGCGGTGTCGGGATCCTTGTCGTTGCCCACCGCCATGTTCTCGATGGTCTGGTTGATCTCCTCCTGGCCCTTCTCGACGCAGTCCTGCCGGTACTCCTCCAGGACGTCGAGGCGCTTGTCGGCGGCCGAGAGCTTGATGTCGGCCATCGTGCGGATCTTCTCGATGATGCCGCTGACGTTGGCGAAGTCCTCGCCGTCGTTGCCCAGGTCCTTCTTGGTCGAGGACACGTGGCTCTCGATGTCGTGCAGCTGCGCACCGTCGACGCTGCCCGCCGCACCGGTGTCGCCCGAACCGCTGGCCGCGTCCGCACCGGCGTCCGACGCCGCCGACGCCGCGCTCCGGAACTCCGCGCTGAGCGCCGACATCGCGTCCATGTCGAGGCTGTCGGCGAAGTCGTCCTTGCGGCTCCACGGATCGGCGCCGTACTCGATCATGTGCTGCTTGGTGATGGTCATTTCCATGGCGGTGTTCCTGACGACTCGTGGCCGGACTACATGCCGCCGGCGATGTTCCTGCTGATCTCCGACGTCGAGCTGCGGTAGGCCGCACCCCCGGCGACCGACGCGGAATCCGCGTCCAGGTCGTCCCCGGTGCTCGCCGCGCTGTGCGCGCCCCGGCCCATCTCGTCGCGGTTCTCCGCCGCGCGCCCGGCCTGGCTCGCCTGCCCCTCCTTGGTGCTGGTCAACGCGCTCCCGAAGGACCCGTCGCCGCCGAACTTCGCGACCGTCGCGCCGCGCAGCCGGCGCGACACCGCCTCCGCGCCGTCCGCCGCGTCGTAGCTCTTGCGCCCACCCGAGCGGTACAGCTCGGGCTGGTACTCCAACTCCACCTGGTACTCCCCGAAGTCGTTCGGTCACCCTGCCCCTGGTCAATTTCGTACGAAATTGACCACCCGCGCCCCGTTTCCGCTGGTGGCGGCCCGTGAGCACTTTGGGGTGCTATAGCGCCACAAAACGCTCACGGGTCCTGAACAGGCCGTGCGCTCGCGCCGACGAGCTCTCCCCGGTCAGTCACCGAGCACGCCGCGGAGCCCGCGTGCCGTCGGCTGCCACAGCGAATCCTCTTCCAGTGCGGAAGGATTCGCCTTCCTGTCCGGTTTGGACGGTCGTGCTGCGGAACCGGTCGGCGGAGGCCCACCCGCCGACCGGACCGCGGAGCCGCCCAGACCGTGCCGGTCGGCGGCGGGCTTCGGCCTGCTCGCCCACGCCGAAGCCACCTCGCGCCCTCGGGTGGCCATCGCGGCGCGCGGCGCTTGCTGCGTCTGCGTGGGCGCGTGCGAGGCGGGCATGCCGAACGGCCTTCCGCCACCGCCCGCTTCGTGCACCGCGATCCGGGTGGCGAGGTGGGCCTTGTTCGCCAGCCCGCGCAGCGCCTGCTGCCCGAGCTGCCCGCTCGCCGCGTTGTGCTGCGCCAGGCTCGGCGGCAGCGTCCCGCCGTAGAGCCCGCCGAGCGCCGAGAGGCCCATCCCGGTGCCCAGCGCGCCGATCCCCACACCGGCACCCGTGCCCAGCGACGTGGGCATGCCGCCGCTGACGCCCTGCAAGTTGGTGGCGTAGTGCGCGACGTCGCCGAACGGCTTGCCGGTGACCGGGTCGATCCACCGGTTGCTCGCCGGGTCGTACTCCCGGCCGGTCGCCGGGTCGACCAGGTGGCCGCTGCGCGGATCGGTGACCCACCCCGCGAAATCGCCCTTCTCCGGCCCCAGCACCGAAGAGCCCGGGTAGTCCCCAGCTCCGACCGAAGTGCCGTTGGCGGCGAGGGCCAGCGGCGGAGCTCCGCCGCCACCCGAGCCCGGCGCGACGATCGCCGGAGCACCGCCACCACCGCCGCCGGAGCCGGGCGCAGCGGCCGGCGAACCGGGCTGGATGCCGTGGAACGCATCCGCCAACCGCGCCACCTCGGAGTTGATCTTCTCGGTGAGGGCGGCGAGCTGGTCGGCGTCGCGCATCGCGGCGTTGCCCACATCGGGCGCCGCGGCCATGCGGTCCTTGATCGAGTCGTACTCCGACTCCAGTTCCACGCGGTTGGCGAACACCGCCGCGCCCACGTCACCGGCCACGAGCAGCTGCTCGCCGACCCGGGCCGCGAAGTCACCGGCGTCACCGGCCCAGCCGCTGACCCGGTTGAGCCCGGCGGCCAGCTCCGCGTGCCCCTCACCGGGATCGCCGAGCACCGCACCTTCGATGCCGGTCAACCGGCTGGCGTCGGCCCCGGCCGCAGCCGCCAGGCCCTGCCAGGCGAAACCCGCCGCCTTGATCGACACGTAGCTCACGCTGTCGATCAGCGACACCGCTTCCTGGAAGCTGTACCCCATTGCCCTTCCTCACCTGAGCTCGGGCCGCAGACCGCCGGAATGGCGCTGCGCGCCCAGCGATTCGAGGAGCGCCGCCGCGTCGGTCGCCCCGGCGATCTCGGCGACCGTCCCCGCGTTCTCCGCGATCTGGCCGACCGAGATCCCGGCCCGTTCGAGGTTGCCGATCAGGTCGTTGGCGGCCTGCGCCAACCGAGCCGCCGCGTCGGCGCCTTCCGGCAGCGCGCCGAACACGGCAGGCGCGGCCATCAACCCGACGAGCTGTTCCTTCAAGCCGCTCAGGCCCTCGATCGAGGACACGTCGCTCTGCGTCTGCCGAGCCCGGTCCTCGTTGTGGACCAGCGGCCCACCACCATCAGCCACGACTGGTCACCCCGGATTCACAGCGACGCGTGCTTGCGCATCTGCGCGCCGCCTTCGACGGCGAGATCGTTGATGTTGTTGGTGGCCTGGCTCTGCCGCTGCAGCGCCTCGGCGTAGTTGCCGATCTCGCGGACGTACTTGGCGTTGCGGTCCTCCAGCACCGAGGACAGCCCGGCGTCGATGCTGCCGGACGGGAACAGGCCCTGGATCTGGGTGATCACGTCGCTCCAGATGTTGTTGGCCTCCTCCACCTCCCGCTTGCCGACGCGGGCGATCTCGTTGAGCTGCTCGGAGCTGTACTGGTAGTGGCCCATCTGATTCGTCCTCCTGGAGTGCTCGGGTCACATTCCGGCGGTGATGCCGCTGGCCACGACCGAACCGTCGGCCGCGCCCTGCGAGGCCGCCTGGCTGGTGCTGTCGTCGGTCTCGTGCGCGGCCTTGTTGGTGGCGCCGAGGTCGGAGAGCAGACCGTTGAGGGCGTCGCCGAGCGCCTTGCCCGCGCCGCCGAGGTTGGTGTAGCTGTCGATCATGGTTCCGGTGCCGGAGCCCTTGTAGGCCAGCCCCGCGGCGTCGGCCTGCGCCTTGATGTTGGACGCCGAGGTGTTCATCCGCTCGAACGCGTCGGAGACGATCGATTCGATCCGGGACACTTCCTCGGTGCTGATGTTGACGTTGTGGTCGCCAGCCATTTCTCTTTCCTCCACCTCGTGGGAATCGCCGTTGCGACGCGGCGAATCGGAACCCGGTTCCCACTGCCGACGAATTTTCTTCCGAACGATCGCGAATTGCGGACAACCGCGGGAACACGTTCCGGCACCGCACCCGCATTCGCGCGAGCGCGGGCCGGAACGCGTTGACCGCACCGGGTTTTCGATCCGGTGCGGGCGCGAATATCCAGTTCGCTGATCCCTCCTGCCCCCAGGGGGTTCGCCCGATCTTTCGGTACCGCCATGTAAGCGCATCCGATGCCCGCCGTGGGGTGTTCGCGCTGTTCGACTCTGTGTCGAACAGCTGGCGGCCCTGTTCAAACTGCTCACGCTGAGGTAGGGCCCGCAATGCCGAACAGGGCGCGCACACCCCCGGTTCCCGGCACCGCCGCCCGGCCACGGCGAATTCACCTGACGTTCCCGCATTCCGCGCCGGACCGATGAATTCGGCGGCGACCTCCCGCCCTTTCACCGGCAACCGGTCCGCGGAAATCCGCCGAACGGTCTCGTTCGACCACCGCGCGACCCGTTCGAACGCACCACCAATTCCGCCGGAAACGGCTTGTTCGAGTTGTTCGGCGTCCCCGAACGGCCGGTACCAGATGCGGGGATCCCGCCGGGCGGCAGCACTCAGCGGGCGGCGCATTCGCGGTCGCTAACATCTGCCCCGTGTTCAGCTGGTCAACTTCGCGCGCGGCGGCCCCGCGCCCTCCGCGTTCGAGGTCCACCGGTCCCGGAGTCGGCAGATGAGCACCGACCCCGGCCACCACGACGACCTGCGGCCGTCCGGCATCGGCAGCGCCGCGGAGTTCATGCACGGGCTCCGCCGGATGCGCTCGGCGTCGGGCCTCACCTACCGGCAGCTGGAAGCCCGCGCGCGGGCGCGCGGGGACGTGCTGCCCTACAGCACGGTGGCCACCGCCCTCCGCCGCGATTCGCTCCCCCGCCGCGAGCTCACCGCGATGTTCGTCCGCGCGTGCGGAACAGCACCGGAGGAGGCCGCCGAGTGGCTGGCCTGCTACGACCGCCTCTCCGCAGCACCCACCGCGGTCGCGCCCGCACCGGAGCCCGCCGCGGAGCCGGAAACCCCCGAGCCCGCGGCGATCCCGCCGGTCACGCGGCTCGGCAAGTTCCACCCGGTGACCGCGGTGGCGGCCCTGGTCGCGTGCGTGGGTTTCGCCGTCTTCCTGCTGGCGGGCCCGGACATGGTCCGCCCGCCCAACGTCAGCTGGTTCGCGATCCGCACCCCGCACGACACCTGCCTGGACTTCACCACCAAGGACGAGCTGGGCAACCCGTTCGTCACCGAGCAGCCCTGCAAGAGCAACCCGCGCCCCGACCAGCGGTTCGCGCTGGAGGAGCAGGAGCCCGGCGTGTTCCGCATCAAGGTCTACAACCCCGAGACCAACGGCAGCACGCGCTGCATGGACATCGGCGAGCGCTCGCAGCTGCGCCCGCAGGCGTGCGTCGAGAGCAGCATGACGCAGCTGTTCCAGCTCGAATCCGCCGCGGGCAAGTGGCGGATCCAGGACTTCCGCGGCGAGTGCTTCGCGCTGGTCTCCCCGCAACCGGGCCTGCCGCGCGAGGTCCGGCACAGCAGCTGCGCCGATCCCACCGACGACGACGTGTTCCACCTGGTCCCGGCATGATGAGCACCGCGACCTGGCCCGAGCAGTGGGCCCACACCTCCCGGCGCCGCCCGGCGATCCTCTTCGCCGCGCTGGTGACGCTGTTCCTGTTCGCCGCGGGCACCGCGATCCGCCACCACCTCACCGGCTGGCCGTCGGGCGCCCTCTACACCGCGATGTTCGGCCTGCTGTTCGCCGAACTCGCGTGGTTCATCGCGCTGACCCGGCTGCGGCCCCGCAAGTCCGGCGCGAAACCGCTGCGCCGCAAGGCGACCGGCGACGCGGCGATGGTGCTGGAGATGCCGTACTCCAAGGCCCAGTTCACCGGCTTCGCGCTGCTCGCGCTGACGGCCGCGGCGCCGTTCGCGGTGGGCATCATCGGCGCGATGGACAAGGACCGCCCGCAGGTGGACCGGGCCGCGCTGATGGCCGTCGTCGCGCTGGTCCTGCTGTCGCTGCCGCTGGTCATGCTGCGCGGCAGCTTCGCGCTCGGCACCGTGCAGCTGTCCCCGTCGGGCATCTACCACCGCGGCTGGACGCACGAGTCGTTCCTGCCGTGGGACGGCGTCGCCGAGGTGCGCGCGGTGCCGCACGACGGCCCGGAGATCTGGGTGGTCGCCACCGCCGACGCCCGCTGGCACCGCCGCCGGATGACGCGGTTGTGGCCGGAGGACCGCCTGCCCGACCTGCCGATGCTGCGCATCCTCGGCCGCGACCTGGCGGGCGACCCGGCGCTGCTGCACGCGCTCGTCGACCACTACCACCGCCATCCCGAGGACCGCGCGGAACTGGGCACGGACCGCGGCATCGAACGTGCCCGCGCCCTCGCTTCCGGGGCGTGAGCCACCGAGGTGCTCGCACCCGGCCTTGCGCTGGACGGGTTGTCACGGCTCAGAGCCGTGAGCGTTTTGGGGCGTTGTAGCACCCCAAAACGCTCACGGATCGCAAGCGGCGGGCGTGCGGGGCGCTCCCGGCGGATTTTTCGCCGTCCGGATCCGGGGAAGATCCCCGGTGCAATAGGGTTGCCGCCGTTACTGGGCCACTACTGCTGGTGATCAGGAGGGTGCGGTGCGCACCGGTCAACTGGTCAAGGATCGCTACCGGCTGCTGGAGGAGATCGGTTCCGGCGGCGGCGGAACGGTGTGGCGCGCCTTCGACGAGGAGCTGCAGCGGACCGTCGCGGTCAAGCGCGCTCTGTCGCCGGACAGCGAGGACTGGGCCAAGCGCGTCGGGTGGCTGCGGCGCGAGGGCACCATCCTGGCCCGGTTCAGCCATCCGAACGTCGTCACCGTGCACGACATCGCGGTCGAGGGCGGCGAGTTCTGGCTGGTGCTGGAGCACATCTCGGCCAGCGACCTCGCCGAGCAGGGCGTCCTCCAGCCGCACCGCGCGGCGCGACTGGGCGCGGATCTGGCCGGCGCGCTCGAAGCCGTGCACGCCGAAGGCGTCGTGCACCGCGACGTCAAGCCCGGCAACGTGCTCATCACCGACACCGGGACCGCCAAGCTGGCCGACTTCGGCATTTCGCGGGTCGTGCACGGCGACGTCACGCTCACCGAATCCGCACTGCTGACCGGCACTCCCGGCTACATGGCGCCCGAGGTGGCCAGGGGCGCCGAGCCCACCGCGGAGTCGGACGTCTTCTCGCTCGGGGCCACGCTGTTCGCCGCGGTGGAAGGCGTCGGTCCGTTCGGCGATTCGCGCAATCCGCTGGAACTCCTGCACCACGCCCAATCCGGCCACATCTCGGCGCCGAAGAACGCGGGCGCTCTCGCTCCGGTGCTCGCGGCGCTGCTCCGCGTCAACCCGGCCAAGCGGCCGACCGCCGCCGAAGCCAAGCGGATGCTGGAAAGCGCCGCCGAAGCGGAGCCGGCGCGGGCGAAGCAGCCCTGGCGGTGGGCTCTGGTCGCCGCAGCGGTCGTCGCGGTGATCGCCGGTGGCTGGCTGGCTTTCCGCGACCAGCCGCCGGCGAGCACGGTCGCCGGGGTCGACGTCCACGCGGCCGATCCGTGCTCGCTGGTCGATGCGGCGGAGCTGGCCCGCTTCGGCGAAGCCCGGCTGGAACCGGAGTACGGCAACTTCACCCGCTGCGACGTGATCGTGCGGTCCGGCGCCAGCGAGGTCGACGTGCAGGTGCGGTTCGCCGACGCCGAAGCCGGACCGCCACCCGGGCGGGCCGACGCGATCAGCGGCATCGACGTCGTGCGCAATCCTCCCGAAGCCGAGGCGTGCGAGCGGACGCTGCTGGTGCCCGGCGCACGCGTGATCGTCGGCGCCGAGCAGGACGGCGAGGGCCCGGCGGACCTGTGCGGGATGGCCGACGCGGCAACCGCGACCGCCGCGGGCGCGCTCGCGAGCGGAGTTCTGCCGCCGCGCGCCGAACCGGCACCGTCCTCGCTGATCAACGTGGACGCCTGCGCGCTGCTCGACGGCGACGGGCTCGCTCGCTTCCCCGGTGTCGACGCCAACAGTCCCGACCCCGGTGTCGGCGGCTGGTCGTGCCGCTGGGAGAGCACCACCAGCCCGCTGGCGCTGCGGCTGCTCTTCGACCGCAACCAGCCGCTGAACGCCGACGACGGCCGGCCCGTCCGCCTCGGCGACCACCAGGGCTACGTCGAACCGGACGACGAGTCGTGCGCGGTCAAGGTGGTCCACCGCGAGTACACCGGGGTGGACGGCAACCCGATGGCCGAGCTGGTGCAGGTGATCGTCACCGGCGCGCGGCCGCAGGACCAGCTGTGCGAGCTGGCCACCTCACTCGCCGAGCCGACCGCCGCCGGGCTGCCGAAGCCCTGAGCGCGCTGCCGGCGTAGCCGTCCGCCGAATGACCACCTGCGCAGACCAGCACTCGCGCGGGAGGGGTCCCGACTGCGGCTGGCACCGTTGCGGTCAGGGCGGGAGCGGATGTGATCGGAGGTCGACGTGAACGACGAGCTGAGGTCGGTAGGGGGACGTCCGCTCCCGGCCGGGCACACCAGCCTGGCGCGCGGGGTGCCGGAGGCGGTGCCGGGCACCATCCACGCGCTGACGATCGGCGGCGGCATCACGGTGCGCCCCAAGGACGGCCGCACCATCGTGTTCGGGCGCAACCGGCCCGAGGTGCACGTCTGCATCGGCGAGAACGACCGGCGGGTCAGCAGGCGGCACGGCTCGCTGAGCTTCCGGCTGGGGCACTGGTGGGTCGACAACGCCGGCCGCCTCCCGATCCGCCTGCCCGGCGCGCGCCTGCTCTTCGACGTCGACGAGCCGGTCCCGCTGACCGAGGGCTACACGCCGCTGTTCGTGCGCGGCTCCAACGAGCGCGAGCACCTGCTGGAGGTGCACGTCGTGGGCGCGACAGGCACCGCCCCGGTGCACCACGGCGATCCGACGCAACCACCGCGCACCTGGCGGCTCACCGACACCGAGAAGCTGCTCCTGGTCGTGCTGGCCCAGCGCTACCTGCTGCACGACTCGCACCCGCAGCCGCTGTCCTGGCGCCAGGCCGAGGAGCACCTCGCCGAGCTCCGGCCGGCGGCGGGCTGGCGGGCCAAGCAGGTCGAGCGGCGCATCACCGCGGTCCGGGAACGCCTGTCCGCCAGCGGTGTCGCGGGCCTGACCCGCGACGAGGTCGGCGAGCCGGTGGGAAACACCCTCAACCACAACCTGATCCGGGAGCTGATGACCAGCACCACCCTGGTCCCACCGGACCTGAACCTCCTGGACTCGGCCGACCTCGCTTGACACCCCCTCGAACCGCAACTAGGTTCGTTGCAGTTCGAGCGGCACGGAGGGAGCGCGGTGAGCCTCAGCAGCAGGAGCGCGGTCGCGATCCACGCGCTCACCATGCTGGCGCGCTGGAGCGACAAGTCGCTGACCTCCGCGGAGATCGCCGACAGCCTGGCGAGCAACCCGGTCCTGGTGCGGCGCGTGCTCGGCAGCCTGCGCGACGCCGACCTGGTGCGGTCCACCGAGGGACGCGGCGGCGGCTGGACCCTGACCCGCGCGCCGCGCGCGATCACGCTCCACGACGCCTACCTCGCCGTCGAGCCCGGACCGATCCTGTCGCGGCACCCGCACCCGCCCAGCAACGCCTGCGAGGTCGGGCGGAACATGCAGGCGCTGCTCGAATCGGAGTTCCAGGACGCCGAGCACGCCATGGCCGAGCGGCTCGGCCGGACGACGATCGCGGACCTGGTCACGAAGGTGCTGGCGATCGAACGCGAAGCACGGCCGAACCGGTAGCCGAGCGGCGGCGGCAGTCCCGCCGCCTTTTTCACACCCTAACTGCCACCATTTTGGTAGCAGTAAATCAGCAGGAGGCGCACTCGATGACAGCCACGATCGAACGGACCGGTTCGGGGGTGGGCCTGCTGGCGGTCCTCATGCCCGCGGTCCTCATCACGGTCATCGCCAGCGACATGGTCAACCTGATGCTCCCGTCGATCGGCGCGGAGTTCGGCGCCGCGGAGGCCGAGCTCGCCTGGGTCGTGACCGGGTTCCTGCTGGTGTTCGCGGTCGGAATCCCCATCTACGGCCGCGTGTCCGACCGGGTGGGCCTGCGGCAGCTGTTCGGCCTCGCGCTGCTGGCCTACGCGGCCGGGAGCCTGATGTGCGCGCTCGCACCGGACCTCCTCGTGCTCGTCCTCGGGCGGATCGCGATGGGCGTCGGTGCGGCCGCGATACCGGTGCTCTCGGTCATCGCCATCACCAGGCTGCTGCCCGCGGACCGGCGCGGCACGGCGATCGGCGTCGTCAGCGCGGCCGCCGGCATCGGAGCCGCCGCCGGTCCGGCGCTGGGCGGCGGGGTCGGCCAGTTCCTGGGCTGGCGCGCGCTGTTCTGGTTCATGGCCGTGGTCGTGCTGGTGCTGCTGCCCGCGGCGTGGCGCGCGCTGCCGGCTGCCGCCCCGGCTGGCGGGACCGGGTTCGACCTGCTCGGCGGCATCCTCCTGGGCGCCGGCGCCGGGTTCGTGCTCTTCGGCGCGACGCAGGCGCAGGTCGCGGGGCTCGCCGCTCTCCCGGCGTGGGGCAGCTTCCTGGCTTCGGCAGTGGCGATCGCGCTCTTCGGGTGGCGCACCGTTCGCGCCGCGCAGCCCTTCGTCCCGCCCTCGCTGTTCGCCAACCGCGTCTACCGGATCGCCGTCCTCGTCACGTTCCTGGCCATGGCCGTCAACCTCGGCGGGCTGGTCTTCGTGCCGCTGCTGCTCGTCGACGTCAACGGGCTGGAACCGGGGACCGGCGCCCTGGTCATGATCCCGGCCGGGATCGCCGTCGCCGCGCTCTCCCCGCTGATCGGCCGGATCGCCGACCGCATCGGCACCCGGCTGCTGGTCCTCACCGGTCTGGCGATCATGGTGCTGTCGGCCGCGTTCCTCGCCGCAGCGCGCTCGGTGGTGCCGACCGCAGCCGGAATCCTCGGCCTGAGCATCGGTTTCATCCTGGTGCTCACACCGATCATCAACGCCGCGGCCGGGGCGCTGCCGCCCGAGCAGGTCGGGATCGGCATGGGAATCCTCCAGGGAGCCCAGTTCCTCGGCGCGGGCACCGGCCCGGCCCTGTTCGGCGTGCTGCTCGCCGCGCGGCAGCAGCACATCGGCGCCGAAGCCGCCTTCTCCCAGGTCTTCCTCGCCATGGCGGTGGTCGCCGTCCTCGCCCTGGTCGCGGCGGCGCGGATGCGCCCCGAGCGCTGAGGCTCAGAGGCTCCGGGCCAGGGCTCGGCCGGCCGCGCGGCCGGAGAAGATGCAGCCGCCGAGGAAGGTTCCCTCCAGCGCGTTGTAGCCGTGCACGCCACCGCCGCCGAACCCGGCCACCTCACCCGCCGCGTACAGGCCGGGCAGCGCAGCGCCGTCCGGGCCGATCACCTGCGAGTCGAGGTTCGTCTGCACGCCGCCCAGGGTCTTGCGGGTCAGGACGTTGAGCCGCACCGCGATCAGCGGCCCGTGCGCCGGGTCGAGGATGCGGTGCGGCTTGGCCACCCGCGAGACCTTGTCGGCCAGGTAGCGGCGCGCGTTGGCCACCGCCATCAGCTGGAAGTCCTTGGTGTGCTTGTGCACGACCTCGCCGTCCCGGGCCACGATCTGCCGCTCGATCTCGTCGTGGTCGAGCTGCGGGCCGCGGGCGATCCGGTTCATGCCCGCCACCAGCTCGCGCAGGTCGTTCGCGACGACGAAGTCCACGCCCTTGTTCTTGAACGCGTCCACCGGGCCCGGCGCCTCCTTCGCCAGCCGGGTGGCGATGGTGAGCTTGAGGTCCTTGCCGGTGATCTCCGGGTTCTGCTCGGAACCGGACAGGCTGAACTCCTTGGCCAGGATCGACTGCGTGAGCACCAGCCACGAGTAGTCGTACCCGGTGGCCAGGATCTCCTTCATGGTCCGGTTGGTGTCGAAGCCGGGGAAGCACGGCGCGGGCATCCGCCTGCCGGTGGCGTCGAACCACAGCGAGGACGGCCCGGCGAGGATGCGGATCGCGTGGTCCGGCCAGATCGGGTCCCAGTTGTGGATTCCCTCGGTGTAGTGCCACATCCGGTCCCGGTTCACGATGCGCCCGCCGGCGGCCTCGGTGATCCCGATCATCCGCCCGTCCACGTGCGCCGGAACGCCGGAGATCATCGTCTCCGGGCACGGCCCGAGCCGCTCCACCGGCCAGTTCGCCCGGATCAGCTCGTGGTTGTGCCCGATCCCGCCGGAGGTCACGACGACGGCCTTGGCCCGCAGCTCGAAATCACCCGCCGCCGCACGCGAGGACGCCACCCCGCGGTCGGCTTCGCTCGGCTCCAGGACGGTGCCGCGCACGCCGACCACCGCGCCGTCCTGCACGATCAGCTCGTCGACCTGGTGGCGGAAGGCGAACCGGACCAGGCCGCGCCGCTCGGCTTCCAGCACCGGTTCGGCGAACACGCGGACCACCTCGGGGCCGGTGCCCCAGGTGAGGTGGAAGCGGGGCACCGAGTTGCCGTGCCCGCCCGCGACCCCGCCGCCGCGCTCGGCCCAGCCGACCAGCGGCGTCAGCCGCAACCCGAGATCGCGCAGGTACTGGCGCTTCTCGGTGGCCGCGAACCGCACGTAGGCGCGGGCCCACCGGCGAGCCCAGCTGTCCTCGTCGTCGCGGTCGAAACCCGCTGATCCCAGCCAGTCCTGCAACGCCAGCTCGTAGGAGTCGCGCACGCCCAGCCGCCGCTGCTCCGGGCTGTCGACCAGGAAGAGCCCGCCGAGCGACCAGAAGGCCTGCCCGCCCAGGTTGGCGCGGTTCTCCTGCTCGACGACGACCACCCGGCGCCCGGCCTGGACCAGCTCGTAGGTCGCCACCAGCCCGGCCAGCCCGGCGCCGACCACGACGACGTCAGGTTCGGTGTCCACGTTCATCCCCTGCTCTCCACGCTGTAGGCCAGCACGACCTGCTCGAACAGATCGACCCGGCGCCGCACGGCCGGGCCACCGGGTTCCATCAGGCACTGCACGGCGGTCCCGTCGTGCACCGCGACCAGCGCCTGCCCGAGCGCCACCGGATCCGGCACCCGCCGCCCGATGCGGTTCAGCAACGACTCGATCCCGGGCACGATCGCCGCGGCGATCGCCTCCTCCCGGGCCACCACGACCCGCCGCAGCGCCGGGTTGCGCAGCGCGTGCGCGCTGAACTCGGCGGTCACCCGGTACCAGTCGTCGTCCACCGGCACGGCTTCGAGCAGCCGCTCGACGGCCGTGCGGACGTCGTCGACATTGGCGGTCCGCGCCGCGTCGAGCGCCGCCTCGACCTCGGCGAGCATCCGCCGCGAGTGCTGCTCCCACATCGCGAGGAACAGCTCCTCCAGCGAGGCGAAGTTGGAGTAGAACGCGCCGCGCGTGTACCCGGCGCGGTCGCAGATCTGCTCGATCGTCGACCGCCCGAACCCCTCGGCGGCGAACACGACCAGCGCGGCGTCGAGCAACCGCTGCCGGGTCTGCCCCCGCCGCTTGGTCACCCGCCGCTGCACGCTCACCACACCCTCCCGGGCCAATGGATGCACGAGCGTATCCGATGCACCAACGCATCGGAAGCCCTCGGATCAGCGCGGATACCGGCTCCGCACGCTCCGCGCCGGGTCCGCGACGTGGCGATTCAGCGCGGAAGCTCCAGTTCCGCAGGTGGAGGCCCGTGAGTGTTTTGTGGTGCTATAGCCCCACAAAACACTCACGGCCCATGGACACTGAACCCCACCCACTACTCACCCGACGCCGAGTGCGCGAGGACGTTGATCACCACGCCGGTGGGGTCTTCGACGAAGAAGCGCCGGACGCCCCAGGGCTCGTTCGTCAGCGGGTAGACGATGTGCAGCCCGCGGCGCAGGCACTCGGCGTGCGCCGCGTCGACGGCGTCCGGTTCGCCGACGTCGATGCCGAAGCGCGGCTCGGGATTCTCCATGCCCGGTGGCGAGACGATGACCTGGGCCGTGGGGTTCTCCGGTGACCGCAGGCAGAGCACCGGGTCTTCCATCGCGACTTCGAGCCCGAGCACGTCGACGTAGAAGCTCTTGGCGGCGGAGGCGTCGCCGACGAGGTAGGGGATGATTCTGCTGACCATCACCCCATCCTCGCCGCCGCGCTCCCCCGCCGCCTTGTAGGAATGGAACCTCCGCACCGGCCGCCGCGATTTCCATTGAAATCGGACATCTGATTTCAATGGAAATCGCGTCAGACCACGTGGGTGCGATGCGGATCGACGTGCCGCACCGCAGGACAAGCCCGGGAGGCCTACCGGCTCACCAGCTCACAGCCTTCGGCCACCACTCGGCCGTTGTGCAGGACCGTGCGGTCGCGGCCTCGGTCCATCACCGCCGCCGTCGGCGTGTCGCCGTCCACCAGCAGGATGTCCGCCTGGTCGCCGACCGCCAGACCGGGGCGGTCGGACACCGAGGCCAGGCGGGGCAGGTCGCGGTCGAGGATCGACGCTCCGCCGCGGGAGGCCACCGCCAGGCAGTGCTCGATCAGCTCGTCCTCGCGGAAGCGGTTGGTGAAGGCCAGCTGCCAGGTGCGGTCGAGCATGTCGGCGTTGCCGTAGGGCGACCAGTAGTCGCGCTGGCCGTCCTCGCCCAGCCCGACGCGGACGCCGGCCGCGGTCAGCTCGGTCAGCGGCAGCGAGCGGTTCTGCGCGGGCGCGACCGTGGCCATCGAGACGTCGAGCTCGGCGAACTCCTCCACCAGCCGGCGGGTGGTGCTCTCCGAGATGCCGCCGAGGGCGTAGGCGTGCGAGAGGGTGACCTGGCCGGTCATGCCCAGCGCGCGCGTGCGCTCCAGGATCAGGTCGACGGAGAACACCCCGAGCTCGCCCGGCTCGTGCAGGTGGACGTCGACGGGCACCTGGTGCTTCTCGGCCAGCCCGAACAGCACGTCCAGGTGGCGGACCGGGTCGCGGTCCAGCGTGCAGGGGTCGATCCCGCCGACCACCGCGGCCCCGGAGGCCAGCGCCTCGTCGACGAGCTCCGGGACTCCCGGCTCGCGCAGCAGGCCTGCCTGCGGGAAGGCGATGACCTCCACCTCGCACCGGTCCCGGTGCGCCTCCTTCGCGGCGAGCACGCCTTCGAAGCGCTCCAGCCCGCAGTCGGCGTCGATCTGCGCGTAGCTGCGGACGCGGGTCGTGCCCTGCGCGATCATCCGCCCGAGCGTGTGGGTCGCGCGCTCGGCCACCGTCCACTCGGCGTCGCGCCAGTTCTCGCGGTCGTTCATCACCATCGGCCAGATGCCGGGGCTGCCGGTGTGCGGGCGGAACGGCAGCCCGATGCGGGTCGAGTCGAGGTGGCAGTGCACGTCGGAGAAGGCGGGCAGCGCGAGCCGCCCGCGCCCGTCGACCGCACCGGCGGTGTCCACTTCGGACTTGAGCGGCGTGATGGCGGCGATCCGGCCGTCCTCGACGGCGATCTCGGCGAGCGGACCGCCCCACGGGCGGACGTTGGTGATCAGCATTGCGCCTGGCGTTTCGCGGTCGTTCACGAGCTCGTCCTGTCGAAGTCCGGGTAGGTGGGCGGGAACAGCTCCGCGGCCGGGCGGCGCAGCAGGTCGCGCTCGGAGTAGGCCTCGCGCATCCGCTCGAAGAGCAGCTGCGCGCGTTCGCGGAGGTCGTCGAGGTCGACGCCGGGGATCCGGGAGTCGACCAGCACCGGCCGCCCCGCGACCACCGAATGCGTTGCCTGCCGGGCGGTTCCGCTGAGCAGGAAGGTCCGCACCGGGTCGTCGAGGACGCCGTCGCGGATGTCGTCGATGCGGAACGCCACCAGGTCCGCCTGCGCGCCCGGTTCCAGGCGGCCCAGATCGCCGCGGCCGAGCGCGCGGGCACCGCCGAGGGTCGCGGCGTCGACGTAGTCCTCGGCCGGTGCGGCGTCCATCCGCCCGTCCAGGACCTTGGCGACGTGCACGCCGAGGTCCATGCCGCGGATCAGGTCCGGCGGGAAGGAGTCGGTGCCCAGGCACAGGTTGATCCCGGCGCGCCGGTAGTCCCCGAAGGAGCGCAGCACCGCCCCGTAGCGCAGCGACGTCTGCGGGCAGTGCACGATCGACACCCCGGCTTCGGCCAGGGTCGCCAGGTCGCCGCGGTCCTCGCCGTGCACCTGGGGGTGCCGGTCGACGACGAGGCCGTGCGGGACGAGCAAGCGGGTGCCGAGCAGACCGGTCCGGTCGAGCATTTCGAGCGGCGTCGCGCCGTGCTGGCGCTGCACGAGCTCTCGCTCCAGCAGGCCTTGCAGGCTGTGCAGGCGCACGATCGCGTCGCGCTGCTCGGCGACCTCCGCGGTGTCGCGCATGAGCTGTTCGGTGAGCGTTTCGATGCGGCACGGCAGGAGAACGCCGGTGATCAGCGGATCGGCCAGCTCGGCGGCGTGGTCCAGGAAGCGGATCGCATCGCGCAGGCCGGCGCGGCCCAGCTCCTCGTCGAAGACCACGTCGCGGCCGCCCTCCGGCAGCGCGACGTTGACGCCCGAGCGGTACGCGGGCCCGAGGTAGCCGCGCAGGCCGATCCGGCGGGAGGTCTCCGCCATCGCGACCAGCTCGTCGAACGGCTCGGCCCACGAGCTGTGGATCTCCGAGGCGATCGGCATGTAGGTGGTGATGCCGTGCAGGGCGAGCTGCACCAGCGCGTACTCGCGGACGGTCGCCCGCTCCTGCGCGGTGAACACGTCCCGGCGCCGGTGCTGGAAGTAGTCCAGCGACCACTGCAGCCCGGCGGCCCGCTCCGGCGTGGCCCAGGAGTCCAGCACCAGGTGGTCGATGTCGGTGAGCGCGTCGAGGTCGATCAGCCCGGGCAGCACCAGCGAGTCGCCGAGGTCGACCTCGGCGTCGACGGGCCCGTCGTAGCGGTGTCCGACGTGGACGATGACGTCGTCCTCCCAGACGACCTCGCCGTCGCGCAGCAGCGCGTGGTGCCCGGCCCGGTGGGCGAGGACGTGACTGGCGCGCCATCGAGTGCGCATCGGGAAGACCTCCTCAGGCAGAACCTGCGGCGAACCCTAGCATTTGGCATACCAGAAACCTGACCCCAGCGCGGGACCCACCGAGCGAATCCGCCGAACTTCGCGGAACTCCTTGATTAACAACAGTTAACACAGATATTTGCGGCAGCAAACACCGTTCCGGTGGTCAGCGGCTAGGCTCCCGCCGGTATACCGAACCGGTCGACCACTTCGGAGACTGCCATGGAACGAGGCGCCGGAACCGCCGCGCCCGGCCAGATCACCCGCGCGCACTGGGTGACCGCGACCGTGCTGTCCACCGCGGTCTCCGCCGTCGCGGTGCTGATCGGCGAGCACAAGTTCGACATCGGCCCGGCCGCCATCGCGCTGTTCCCGATCGTCTGGGCGGTGCTGATCGGCGCGATCGTCGGCGTCCAGCGCTGGCGCCCGGTCTCCGGCGCCACCCGGTCGGTGGCAGGCGTGCTGCTGGAGATCAGCATCCTGCTGTTCCTGGCCAAGCTGGGCACCGAGATCGGCCCCACGCTGGCGAAGTTCACGAACCTGGGCCCGGCGATCGTGCTGCAGGAGGTCGGCCACATCTTCGGCACCGTCATCATCGCGCTGCCGGTCGCGGTGGCGCTGGGCATCGGCCGGGCCTCGATCGGCGCCACCTGGTCCATCGACCGCGAGTCCTACCTGGCCTTCGCCATCGAGCGCTTCGGCGTCCGGTCCCCCGAGTACCGCGGCGTCTTCTCGGTCTGGCTGATCGGCACGGTCTTCGGCGCGCTGTACGTCTCGCTGCTCGCCGGGTTCACCGGCAGCCTCGGCATCTTCAGCCCGCTCGCGCTCGCGCTGGGCCTCGGCCTGGGATCGGGATCGATGATGCTCGGCGGCGTCGGCGCGCTGTCGCTGCTCTACCCGGAGCAGGCCGCCGAGATCGCCGCGCTGGCCGCGCTGTCCAACCTGGTCACCAACATCGTCGGCTTCTACTCCGGGGTGTTCCTGGCGCTGCCGCTGTGCCGCCGCCTCTACGCCTTCTGGAGCAGGGTCTTCGGCCGCGACGACGAGGGCAGGCGCCGCCGCGCCGAGCAGACCTCCGCGCCCGCGGAACGAGAAGTGCTCGCGGTCGTGGCGGACCCGAAGGTCCGGATGACGCCCTGGCTGCGCCTGCTGGCCTACGTCATCGTCGGCGCGGCCGGGCTGCTGGTCAACGCGCTGGGCACCTGGTCGCTGGCGGTCGAGGACGCGATCGGCATCGCCGTGCTGCTGGTGATCGTCCGGGTCGCGGTCGCGCTGGGCAAGCTGCTGCCCGCGATCCCCTCCAGCGTGTTCGTGCTCGGCATCGGCACCTTGCTCTCAGCGGGCTTCCTGCCCACCGGTGCCTGGCTGACCGGTCTGCTGCCGAACCTGGAGGTGATGCTGATCGGCCTGCCGGGACTGGCGCTCATCGGGCTCACCCTGGGCCGCGACGTGCAAGCGCTGCGGCAGCTCAGCTGGAAGATCGTGCTGGTCGCACTGCTGACCTACACCTCGTCCTTCCTCGCCGCCGCAGCACTCGGCCAGTCCGTCCTGCACCTGTGAAAGACCTGTTCGTGACTGGTTCGCGCGAATGGTCCCGCTGCGGTCACTTGACGTGCACGGGCAGCGAGTCCAGGCCGTAGACGATCGAGGCCTTGCGGAACTCCAGCTCCGAAGCGGGCACCGCCAGGCGGATGTCCGGGAAGCGGCGCACCAGCGCCGGGTAGGCCGCGCGCAGCTCCATGCGGGCCAGCTCGGCGCCGATGCATCGGTGCAGCCCGTGCCCGAAGGCCAGGTGCGAGGTGGGCTTGCGGGTCGCGTCGAACCGCTCCATGTCCGGGCCGAGCGCGGCGTCGCGATCCGCACCGCTCAACGAGCACAGGACGACGTCGCCCTGCGAGATCTCGGTGCCCGCGATCTCCACGTCCTCGCGGGCGAAGCGCGGGAAGGCCACCTGCACGACGGTGAGGTAGCGCAGCAGCTCCTCGACGAGCCCGGGCACCACCTCGTCGTCCTCGCGGACCCGTTCCAGCAGCTCCCGGTCCTGGAGCAGCACCAGCGCACCGAGCGCCAGCATGCTCGCCGTGGTCTCGAAACCGCCGGTGAGCACGCCGTCGGCGAGCTCGGCCAGCTCCCGGTCGGTGACCTCGTCACCGTGCTCGCGGATCAGCGCACCGAGCAGCCCCTCGCCCGGTTCCTCGCGCTGCTTGCGCACGACGCCGTGCAGGTACTCCAGCGACTGCGACATCGCGCCCAGCGACGCTCCCACGCCGTCGAAGACGTCGAACCGCGCGACGCTGAGCTGCTGGAACTCCTCGCGGTCGCCGTAGGGAACCCCGAGCAGCTCGCTGATCACCAGCGACGGGATCGGCACCGCGAACTCGGCGACCAGGTCGACCGGCTGGTCGGCGGCGGCCATCGCGTCGAGCCGCTGCTCCACGATCGCCTGGATCTCCGGGGTCAGCCGGGCCAGCCGCCGCATGGTGAACTCCGGCGTCAGCAGGCGGCGCAACCGGGTGTGCACCGGCGGGTCGGTGAACCCCAGACCACCGGGGTTGTCCGCCTCGGTGACGCCGGCGTAGCCGACCAGGTTGGTGAAGTCGTTGCTGAACCGCTTCGCGTCGCCGAGCACCGCCTTGGCCTCGTCGTAACCGGAGACCAGCCAGACGTTGGTCGCCACCGGCAGCGGGAGGCGGCTGATCGGCTCCTGCGCGCGGACCTCGCCCAGCGCCGGGACGGGGTCGAGCCCGGTCCGCTGCAGCGGCATGAGCGCGGCCGCCGGGAGGACGGAGCTCAGCCCCTTCCGGCGGGCGCGCGCGAGGTATAACCGCGCGAAGAGCCCGGTGATCGTGGCCCGAAGCCGTCCCACTGGTAAAACCCCCATCAAGCTTGATCGGTGAACGACCGCCGCCGGTTTCCCCGACCGGATCAGCGGCCCAGCGCCGCGTCGATGATCCGCGCGGCGACCCGCAACTCTACCTTGCCACGAGCAACTGTTGCCAAGTGCAATATTCGGTGCCCGGAGGAGTCCACATCGCACCGCCGGAGCGGATTCCCCGGCACCCGGCTGGAAAGCCGCCCCCGGCAACCTACACCCAGGAGTGATCGCAGCGGGTCGTGCCGGACGACGATGAGGTAGAACAAGCACATGTCCCGAGCTGAGACCGGCACCCCGCCCGACGCGGACGCGGACGTGGACGCGGTCACCGACGCGGTGCTGACCGCCTCCCGGTTGCTGGTGGCCGCATCGGCTCGCTCGGTCGCCGCCGTCGAGAACTCGCTGACCCTGCCGCAGTTCCGGCTGCTGGTGGTGCTCTCCAGCGCGGGCCCGCTCAAGCTGGCCGCGCTGGCCGAGGCGCTGGGCGTCAACCCGTCCACGGTGACCCGCATGATCGACCGGCTGATCGGCACCCAGCTCGTCGACCGGCGGCCGAATCCGGCCTCGCGCCGGGAGAACGTGGTGGCGCTGACGCCGAACGGCGCCGACGTGGTGGCCGAGGTCACGGCGCGGCGCCGGTCGGAGATCGCGCGGATCGTCAAGCGGATGCCCGCCGCGGCGCGGCGCGGTCTGGTCGGCGCGCTGGCCGCGTTCACCGAAGCCGGCGGGGAACCGCCCGGCCCGGCGCAGCCGCGGGTCACCGCGCAGTGGGGCTAGCAGACGGCCTGTCCACCGGTTCGGCTCGGTCGATCGGCCGAGAGCGCGGCACCGAACGTCGGCCGATCGACCGATGTCGGCGAGCCGATGAGTCGTGTTGCGCGATCACCCTGGCCCCGCAGACTTGTCGGTGTGAATTCCCCGATCTCGAACTCCCCCGGACGTGCCGCGCCACCGCTCGACGCACCGACCGTCCGCCTGCCCGCCACGTCCGGCGGGCGGCGCATCGGTGAGCTCGACGCGCTGCGCGGCTTGGCGCTGTGCGGAATCCTCTTCGTCAACATCTCGCAGATCCTGTACCTGCGGGGCGTCGTCGACCTCCAGAAGCTACCGATCCCGCACGCGCTGGACATGTTCGTCCAGCAGCGGTTCTTCCCCATCTTCTCGCTGCTGTTCGGGGTCGGGTTCGGGATCTTCCTGGGCAACGCGAGCCAGCGCACGGCCCGGCCGCGCATCGTGCTCCTGCGGCGGCTGCTGGTGCTCGCCGGTTTCGGCGCCCTGCACCACTTCCTGCAGCCGGGCGAAGCGCTGCTGCCCTACGCGGTCTTCGGGCTGCTGGTGCTGCTGCCGATGAGCTTCCTGCCGTGGTGGGCGAACCTGCCCATCGCCGTGGCCATGACCGCGGTCACGCTGTCTCTGACCAGCGGCGGCATGCTGCTGATCCCGTGCCTGCTGCTGGCCGGTTTCGCGCTGGCCCAGGCCGGCCTGCCCGCGATGCTGCCCCGCCTCGGCGGGCAGCTCGCCGCCGTGTTCGCCGTCTCCGCCGTCGCCGGTGCCGGTTTCCTGGTGCTGCAGGAGCAGAATCCGCTGAACGCGGGCTTCAGCAGCGCCTCCGCCGCGGCCGGCCTGTTCATGGCGATCGCCTACTCCGCGGGCTTGTTCCTGCTGCTGCGGACTCCGGCCTCGCGCGTGCTGTCACCGGTCCTCGAGCCGCTCGGCAAGATGGCGCTCACCAACTACGTCACCGCCACGCTGCTGATCATCCCGTTCGGACAGCTGCTCGGGATGCGCGAATCCACGAAGTGGGAGCTGCTGCTGGCGATGGCCGCCGGGATCATCCTGCTGCAGGTCCTGTGGAGCCGCTGGTGGCTGGCCCGCTTCCAGTACGGGCCGCTGGAGTGGGTCTGGCGCTGCGCGACGTGGTGGCGCATCGTGCCCTTCCGCCGGCGACCATCCCCGACACCTCACTCCGGTCGGTGACCGACCCCGACGAGAGTGGTCAGGTCGAGCTCCCGGACACCGCGTTCGTCCAGCTGCGCCAGGAAGTCCGCGCGCAGCGCGCGAACCTGTTCGGGAGCCAGCCCTTCGACGACGCGGCGGAAGCCGCTGCCCAGGACGAACGCCCAGGCGAACTCCTGGGTCAGCGGCACCGACCGCGCGACGGTGCGCACGGTGGGTGCGGTCAGGCCGATCTCGTCCAGCCAGGTCCGCAGGCTCTCGGCCCGGTTGATGCGGGTGATCGGCTCCGGCGGGCCGTCACCGTTGCGCCGGACATCCGGCCGGTACCGCTCGGCGACGTCGAACAGCGCCTTGCCGTAGTCCTCGAAGACACCCGCCCGCCACACGGTGGCGCCGAACTTCCCGCCGGGCCGCAGCATCCCGACGAGCCGGCGCACCGAATCGTCCATGTCCGGCAGGAAGAAGATCCCGAAGGAGGACTGCACGACGTCGTAGGCATCGGTGCCGTCCGGGAGCTGCCACGCGGTCACGTCCGCTTCGGCGAAGCCGATGTTGGTCACGCCCTGCTGGCCGGCGAACTTCTCGCCCAGCGCGAGCAGACCACCGGCCAGGTCCACCGCGTCCACCGAACCGGTCGGCCCGGCCGCGATCGCAGCCGGGATCGCCGAAGCGCCCGCGCCGCAGCAGACGTCGAGCACGCGGTCCCCGCTCACGGGTGCGACAGCCTCCACCAACGCGCTGCCCAACGGCCCCCACACCAGGGGCGTGCACTCCGCGAACTCCTGGAACGTCGCGCTGAACCTCGCGCCGAGTTCTTCCACACCCACAGTCGCCTCCAGAAGTGCCGCCCGCCCTCCGGCCACCACCGGAGCGCACCGCATCCGTCCAGTCACCCGGCCGACGACATTACATGAAAACGATTCCCGGTATCGGCGCTTCCGGAGTTCGGCCCCGCGCTCAACTCCGGTCGAACGGGAAGTCCGCTCGACCGAGGCGGGTCCCGGAGCGGGTGATCCAGTAGCGGCGCAGGACGTCGAGCACCACCGAGACCTCCACCGAGCGGATCCCGGGCAGCGCCGCCAGATCCGCGGACAGGAAGTCGGCGAGGTGCTCCTCGCCGCGGAACACGCCCTGGTGGATCACCGTCGCGTTGCCCGCGACCATCGAGACGTAGCGGGCGGAGGGATGCCGCCCCAGCGCCCGCCCCACGACCTCGGTAGAGCCGGGCTCGGTGGACAACGACAGCGCGACCTCCAGCGGGAAGCCCAGCAGCGCGGGCTCGATCTCCACCCGCGGGCGCACGACCTGCCGCTCCAGCAGTCCGGCGATCAGCCGGTGCGCGGTGGACTGGCTGACGCCCAGCGCCCGGGACAGGTCGCTCGACGTCAGCCGGGCGTCGGCGTGCAGCAGCCTGGTCGCCTCCCGCTCCTGCTCGGAAAGAGCTTGCGGCTCCACGACTTCCTGCGGATCGATGCGATGCGCAGCCAGCACCGCGCGCTGGTCCGCCGCCAAGCGGTCGACGCGCCACGCCTCCGCCCGCCCGAACGGTTTGAGCACCAGGTCGGACTGGGTCGAGACCACGCCCGGCACCGACGGGATGCGCTGCGTCAGCAGGTCCTTCACCGCCTCGCGGCCCAGCGGCCGGACGGTGCAGTACACGTCGGCGCGCCCGGTGGTCATCGCGACGTACTGGGCCTCGGGGAGTTCGGCCAGCTTCCGCGCGACGTCCTGCAACCGGCCGGGCGCGGTGGTGATCCAGACGTGCCGGGGGTGGGTGTCGGAGATCAGCGTCCAGTCCAGCTGGCCGATCACCCGCAGCAGCCGCTCGGCGTGCAGCCGCTGCATCCGGCGGCCCACCGTGCTCGGCGAACTGCCCACCGCCTCGGCCAGCGCGTTGATCGGTGCGCGCGGCGCCTCCTGCAACGCCGACACCAGGTCCAGGTCGAGGTCGTC
Source organism: Saccharopolyspora indica (assembly GCF_027853965.1). Taxonomy (GTDB): domain Bacteria; phylum Actinomycetota; class Actinomycetes; order Mycobacteriales; family Pseudonocardiaceae; genus Saccharopolyspora; species Saccharopolyspora indica. The sequence goes on from NZ_JAQGLB010000013.1 coordinate 81,587, forward strand.
CAGCACGAGGTCACCGTCCACGGGGAGTGATACTACCCCCACGCTCGGCACGTATACCGAATAGATACACCACGAGACTCCCCACTATTGACAGATCACGCCATGCCCGATTTGAATGCTCGCCATCGGCCCAGGCGGTCGGATCGGATTTCGAGGAGCTCGGTTGACCAACACGGAGAACGCGCGGCCCACCCGGTCGATGTCGCTGCTGCTGGGCTTCCTGCGCGGCGTCGAACGCGTCGGGAACAAACTGCCCCACCCGTTCTGGCTGTTCACCATGATGGCCGTCCTGGTCATAGCGCTCAGCGCGGTGCTCAACGCCCTGGGCGCCTCCGCGGTGTCGCCGGTGGACGGCGAGACCATCCGGGTCAAGAGCCTGCTCACGGCCGAGGGGCTGTCCACCATCATCGGCGACGCGGTGGAGAACTTCGCGAAGTTCCCGCCGCTGGCGCTGATCATCGTGGTCATGCTGGGCGTCTCGGTCGCCGAGCAGAGCGGGCTGCTCAACGCGATGCTGCGCGGCAGCGTCACCAGGGTTCCGGCGAAGTACCTGACGTTCGTCGTCGCGCTGGCGGGCATCACCGGCAGCGTCGCCTCCGACGCCGCGTACGTGGTGCTGATCCCGCTGGGCGCGCTGGTGTTCAAGGCGGTCGGCCGCAGCCCGATCCTGGGCCTGGTGGTCGCCTTCGGCTCGATCTCGGCCGGGTACAACGCCTCGCTGCTGCTCACGCCGACCGACGCGCTGCTGGCCGGGCTGACCACCTCGGCGGCGCACTTCATCGACCCGGCCTACACGGTCACCCCGCTGGCCAACTACTTCTTCTCGATCGGCTCGGCGCTCTTCCTGGCCGTGGTGATCACGCTGGTCACCGAGTTCGTGCTCACCAAGCGCGCGGCGGGCATGACCGCCGACGGCGACGGGGTCGACGAGCAGCTGGGCGAGATGCGGCTGAGCGCGGTCGAGCGGCGCGGCCTGCGCAACGCCGGGCTCACCCTGCTGGCCGCCGTGGTGCTGCTGGTGATCGCGCTGGCCCCGCCCGCATCCCCGTTCCGCGGTGAGGACGGCGGCATCCTCAACTCGCCGATCGTCACCGGTGTCGCCTACCTGCTCGGCGTGATCTTCCTGCTCACCGGCGCGGTGTACGGCCGCACCACCGGCAGCCTCGCGACCGCCCGCCAGATCCCCGGCGCGATGTCCAAGGGCGTCGTCGACCTGGCGCCGGTGGTGGTGCTGTTCTTCGCGGCCTCGCAGTTCCTGGCCTTCTTCAAGTGGACCCACATGGGCGAGGTCCTGGCCATCCACGCCGCGGCGCTGCTGAAGTCGGCGAACGTGCACCCGCTGGTGCTGTTCCTCGGCCTGATCGTGCTGGTCACCTGCATCAACCTGGTGATCACCAGCGGTTCCGCGCAGTGGGCGCTGATGGCGCCGATCGTGGTGCCGATGCTGATGCTGCTGGACGTCTCGCCGGAGACGACGCAGGCGGTGTACCGGATCGCGGATTCGGCGACCAACCTGATCACCCCGATGAGCCCGTACTTCGCGATGGCGCTCGGCCTGCTGCAGCGCTACCGCAAGGAAGCGGGCATCGGCACCCTGATGTCGCTGACGATCCCGATCTCCTTCGCGGTCCTGATCAGCTGGACCCTGCTCTTCATGGCCTGGTGGGCCCTCGGCATCCCCCTCGGCCCCGGCGCCCCGGTCCGCTGAGCGTGCGCTGAGCATCAACTCCGGCTCCGTTTCCATGGCTCCGTGAGTGCTTTGGGGCGCCATGACACCCCAAAGCACTCACGGCCCACCGCCGAAACCGGAGCCGCCAACGGAGCTCTCGCACGGAGCCGCCCTCCCGCAGGCGGGGCGGGGTGTCAATTTCGTACGAAATTGACGCGGGCGCGCACCGGGTGGGCCGGGGCTGGAGGCTCCGGGCCGCTGCGGCGGTGGATGGATTCGACAGATGTGGAAGGTGGAGTTGTGACTACGAAGCTGGTGGCGCGGGCCGAGCAGGAGCTCCCCCAGGTGCTCGCGGACCTGCGCAGGCTGGTGGAGCACGAAACCCCCAGCAACGACAAGCAGGCGCTGGACGCCGGGCTGGCCGACATCGAGCAGTGGCTCACCGAACGCCTCGGCGCGCCGGTCGCCCGGCAGCGCCACGACGGCGGCCCGCGCGGCGACGTCCTCGACATCACCTACCCCGGCACGGCCGGCGGAACGGTGCTGCTGCTGTGCCACTACGACACGGTGTGGCCGGTGGGCACGCTCGCGGAGTGGCCGTTCACGGTCGACGGCGACCGCATCACCGCGCCCGGCGCTCTGGACATGAAGCTCGGCATCGTGCACGGCGTGTGGGCGCTGCGCCTGCTGCGCGAGCTGGACGTCCCGCACCCGTCGGTGCGGTTCCTGCTCAACGGTGACGAGGAGATCGGCAGCATCTCCTCGCGCCCGCACATCGAGCGGGCCTGCACCGAGGCGACCGCGACGCTCGTGCTGGAGCCGAGCCGCGAGGGCATGGCCAAGATCCGCCGCAAGGGCCTGGGCCTGTTCGACCTGGCGGTGCACGGCGTCGAGTCGCACGCCGGGCTCGACCCGACGGCCGGCGCCAGCGCGATCCACGCCATCGCCGAGCTCATCCCGGCGATCACCTCGCTCGCCGCGCCGGAGCGCGGCACCACGATCAACGTCGGGCTGCTCGACGGCGGCACCGGCCGCAACGTGGTGGCCGGCCGGGCGACCTGCGAGATCGACATCCGCATCCAGGACCCGGCCGAGATGCCCCGGATCGACGCGGGCTTCCGCGAGCTGGCGGTGGCCGACGAGCGCATCCGGGTGGAGCTCACCGGCGGCTGGAACCGTCCGCCGATGAACCCGAACCCGCTCTCGGAGAAGCTCTTCGAGCACGCCAAGGCGGCTGCGAAGGAGCACGGCCGGACTCTGGAAGGCACCTCGGTGGGCGGCGTGAGCGACGCGAACTTCGTGTCCGCCCTGGAAAGGCCGGTCCTCGACGGCCTCGGCGCGGTGGGCGCAGGCCCGCACTCCCGCGACGAGCACGTGATCCCGGGCGAGTCCCCCGGCCAGATCGCCACCCTCGCCACCCTGATCAGCAACCTCCGCGACTTCTGAGATTCGCACCGGCAGCGCCCGCCCGGAGCTCCTCCGAGCGGGCGCTGCCGCGTTCGGAGTTGCATCGACCACGACACCCAACATAAGTTACCCACGGGTAGCATGACGGGGTGGACGGGTTCTGCGCCAACCCCGGCCCTGCTCGACCCCACCCCGGGGAGGACGTGACGCGACCCGCTCGCGAGCAACCCGGAACGCAAGGCCAATCCCGACGCGACCGCCACTGCCCATCGCGGAGCGGCGGAACCGCGCCGGAGCACACGCAACCGCAAGGGGATTCTCGTGCTGACCGCTGAACTCGCCGGCCTGTCCGGGCTGGAACTGATGCGCTGGGTGCAGGCTGAACGGCCCACCGGCATCCCGTCCATCGGACGACTGCTCGGCATGCGGTTCGACGAGGTGGAGCTGGGCCGGATCGTGCTCTCGCTGGAGACCCGCCCGGACTTCGCCAACCCGCTGGGCACCGTGCACGGCGGTATCGCGGCGACCATGCTCGACTCGGCGATGGCCTGCGCGGTGCACACGACCCTCGCCGCCGGTGTCGGCTACACCACCTTGGAGCTCAAGGTGAACTACATCCGGGCGGCCAAGACCGACGGCACGACGCTCACCGCCGAAGGCACCGTCATCCACGCGGGGCGCAGCACCGCAACGGCGGAGGGCAAGGTCCTCGACGACCGCGGCGAGCTCATCGCCCACGCCACCACAACGTGCCTGATCCTCGATCCCGAAGGCTGATCGCCGAAACCGGTTTCACGGCCGGGGGAAGCACGCTCGGGAAAATTCCTTGACCGGCTGGTGCCGCGCAGTCGACAGTGCGCGTCGTGACTGTCCACTTCCCGCTGCTGAGCGCGCGGCTGCAGGTTCGGCCCTTCCGCACCGACGATGTTCCCGCCGTCCACGCCGTCTACGGCGACCCCGAGGTGATGCGCCACGTCGCACGCGGAAACGCCGCCTCGGCGGAGGAGAGCGCGAAGATGGTGCACGACCACATCGAGCACCAGCGGGCGAACGGCTACGCCTGCTGGGCCGTGGTCGAGCGATCAACGGGGCACCTCATCGGTGACGCCGGGTTCGAGGCGCGCGCCGAGGGTGCCGAGTTCGGGTACACGCTGGCCCGGCGCACCTGGGGCCGGGGGCTCGCCACCGAAGCCGGGAAGCTGTGCATCGACGCGGCTTTCCGGCAACTCCAGCTGCCACGGCTGTCCGCAATCGTCGATCCCTCGAACCCCGCCTCCGCGCGCGTTCTCGGCAAGCTCGGTTTCCAGTTCACCGGCACACGTCTGGAATACGGCAGAACCCACCACGAGTACCTGCTCACCGACGACGCCTACTTCAGCCCGTCGGCTTCCGGGCCGCCAGGCGTTCGATGATGCCCAGTTTGAAGCGGTCGGACTCCAGCACTTCCAGGCCCGCCGCCCGGACCAGCGGCAGCGGGCGGCGCCGGAAGTGCTCGCCGCCGAGCGGGATCGTGATCAGCTCGGCCACTCGCTGGACGAGCCGCACCGGCCACGCCGAGCCCGCCACGTGGTCGAGCAGCAGGAGCTTCCCGCCCGGGCGCAGCACGCGGGCCATCTCGGCGATCGCCTGCTGCTCGTCGGGGATCGCGCACAGGCCGAAGGTGCACACCACGCTGTCGAAGGCGGCATCCGGGAACGGCAGGTCCTGGGCATCCCCCTCGCGCAGGTCGACCGGCACGTCCAGGTCCTGCGCGCGCTGGCGCGCGAGGTCCAGCATCCGCGGGCTCCACTCGACACCGGTCAGCCGGAGATCACCGCCGTAGACAGGGAGGTTGAGGCCGGTGCCGATGGCGACCTCCAGGACCTCGCCCTCGGCGCGCGAGCACACCCACTGGCGGCTGCCGGGCGCCATCAGCCGCTCGAAGCGGTTCATCTGCTCGTCGTAGGCGCGCGCCGACCGATCCCAGTAGTCACGCCACCGGCCAGCGCGATCTCTCTTGACGCTCATGCTGTACCGCCTCTCCGCGATTCACAGTGGTGGTTGCGTTCGGGATCCACCCCGCGTTTCGCGGTTTCTTGTGGCCGGGTTGCGTCACGGTCCCCTGAGGTGCGGTCGAGCAGGACTCGGGCGACGCCCATGCTCCGACATTACCCGGCGTGAGACGGTTCTCGGGCCGCTGCACGAAAGGACGTCACCGCTGGTGCGCGCGTTCCCTCACTGAATCGTCACATCCCTCATCGGCGCCGAACTGCGCTCGCCGATCACGTCGGTCAGCGGCCGCGCCGATTCACCCGAAGTCGCGATCTTCGGGCGAGGGCGGGAGCGAGGGCAGGAACTTCGGCGCCCGCCAGGCGTCCAGCTCCCGCTCGACCGATGCCGCCAGCGACAGCAGTTCCGGGTCTTGCCGGTGACCGGCCATCAGGAGCAGGCCGACCGGGAGCTCGCCGACGAATCCGGCGGGCACCGAGATCGACGGGTAGCCCGCCACCGCGGCCGGCGTCGAGGACGGGATCACGTCGTCGTCACCGCGCGCGCAGTCCGTGGTCCAGGCGGGCGGGTTGGTCGGCGAAGCGATCGCGTCCAGGCGGTGCTCCGCCATCGTCTCGTCGATCGAGCGCTTGGCCAGGTCTGTCAGCTCCGCGCGCATCGCGCGGTAGTCCGGGTCCGTGGTCGGCGGCGCGGTGAGGGCCTGCTCGAAGAGCTCCTGCCCGGCGAAGCAGGTCTGCTCCTCCGGTGTCCGCCGGTTGAACTCGATGAGCTCGGCGAGGTCGCGCGGTCCGCCGCGGGTGGCCAGGTAGGCGTCGATGTCCCGGTGGAACTCGCTGAGCAGCGCGGGGAATTCCAGCTCGCCGAGCCGGTCCTGGTAGGGCGGGACCACCTCGACGACCTCAGCGCCAGCCGCGCGGAACTTCGCCGCGGTGCTGGACATCAGCGCGTCGACCTCCGGGCCGAGGTCCGGCAGCCGCCAGAGCCCGATGCGCTTGCCCGCCAGGCCGTCGGCCCGCGGGACCACCGGTTCCGATCCCTGCAGCACGGCCAGCGTCAGCGCGGCGTCGACGACGTTGCGCGCCATCGGCCCGGCGGTGTCCTGCTCCACCGAGATCGGCACCACGCCGGCACCGCTGACCAGCCCGAGGCTCGGCTTGTGCCCGACCACGCCGTTGATCCCGGCCGGGCACACGATCGAACCGTCGGTCTCGGTGCCGATCGCCACCTGCGCCAGCGACGCGGCCAGCGCGGCGCCGGAACCGGCCGACGAACCGCACGGGTTGCGGTCCAGCACGTACGGGTTGCGGGTCTGCCCGCCGACCGCGGACCAGCCGGAAGTCGGTGTCTCGGCGCGGAAGTTGGCCCACTCGGAGAGGTTCGTCTTGCCGAGGATCACCGCGCCGCCGTCCCGCAGCCGGGTCACCAGTTCCGCGTCGGTGTCCGGCGGTGCTCCGGCCAGCGCCAGGGAACCGGCGGTCGTCGGCATGTCGCGGGTGTTCACGTTGTCCTTGAGCAGGACCGGGATCCCGTCCAGCGGACCGAGGACCTGCCCGGCGCGGTGCCGGGCGTCGCTGGCCTCCGCCTCGGCCACCGCCTCCGGATTCGTGTGCAGCACCGAGTTGATCCGGGGATCGACGGTGCGGATCCGGTGCAGGTACGCGGCGGTCAGCTCGCTCGACGTCAGCGACCCCTCGGCCATCCGCTCCTGGAGCTGCGGAATCGTCGCGGTGTCGAGGTCGATGCCGAGTGCCGGGGCGGCCTCGGCCCCGCGCACGTACTGCCCTGTCATGAACATCCCAGCGGTGAGAGCGGTGATCAGCGCGAGCGCGCCAGTCCTGCGCATGGGCCCATCAGACTACGAAGAGCCCACCCGTGCAACCGATTTCAGCACTGTCCGATTCACAGTTTCAATGTGATCGGGGCTTTCTCACACCCGGCGTTCACAGTTTCCGGCGCGGGTTCAGAGCCAGCCGCGGTCGCGGGCGGTGTTGGCCGCTTCGATGCGGTTGCGCGCCGCCAGCTTCGCCATCGCGGTGGACAGGTAGTTGCGGACCGTTCCCTCCGCGAGGTGCAGGCTCGCGGCGATCTCGGCGTTGCCCGCGCCGGTGGCCACCTCGCGCAGGATCTCCCGCTCGCGCGCGGTCAGCGGGTCCGGCTGGTCCCAGGCCGCCACCGCGAGTTCCGGAGCCACCACCCGCTCGCCCGCGTGCACCCGCCGCAGCGCCGTGACCAGCTCGCCGATCGGCGAGTCCTTCAGCACGTAGCCGGACACCCCGATCTCCATCGCGCGGCGCAGGTATCCGCTGCGCGCGAAGGTGGTGACGATCAGCACCCGCACCGGATCACCGCGCCGGTGCAGTTCCGCCGCGACGTCGATGCCGCTGCGCTCCGGCATCTCGATGTCGGTCAGCAGGACGTCCGGCCGGTGCTGCTCGACCGCCGCCAGCGCTTCGGCGCCGCTGCCCGCCGTGGCCACCACCGCGACGTCCGGTTGCAGGTCCAGCAGCGCGGCGAAGGCGCTGAGCACCATCGTCTGGTCCTCGGCCAGCACGACCCTGATCTGCTCGCCCATCACGCCGCCACCTCGACCGGCACCGCGATGGTCACGGTCGTCCCGGCCGTGCCGGTGCGCCGGACCGCGCCGCCGAGCGCGCTGATCCGCTCGCGCATGCCGGTCAACCCGTTGCCGTCCGGTGCCTTTCCGCCCACTCCGTCGTCGGCCACGACCAGCCGCAGCTCGTCCTGCACGACCTCCAGGCTGACGTGGCAGGTGCGCGCCGAGGCGTGCCTCGCGACGTTGGTGGTGGCCTCGCGCAGCGCGAGCGCCAGCTCGTGCTCGGTGGAGCCCACGATGGCCTCCTCGACTTCCCATCGCACCGTCAACTGGACGCCCGAGCTGGACAGCGCGTTGCGCGCCGCCGCCAGCTCGGCTTCGAGCGTGGCCTGCCGCCACCCGCTCACCGTCGCGCGGATCTCGGCGAGCGCCGCCCGCGCGGCCCGCTCGATCTCACCGGACTCCCCGCGCGCCCGCTCGTCGTCGACGCCGACGAGCCCGTTCACCAGCTGGGCGCGCATGGTGATGGCAGTCAGCGTCTGCCCCAGCAGATCGTGCAGGTCACGGGCGATGCGCTCGCGCTCGGCCAGGGTGGCCAGGTGCTCGACGCGCGCGGTGCGCAGGCGCAGGTCGTTCTGCGCGCGCTCCTTCTCCGCCCACTCGATCTGCAGCGAGCCGATCAGCCACAGCAGCACCAGCGGCGGCAGGTGCCCGAGCAGCCGCCAGGGCATCGGCACCACCGAGACCACCGAGAACACGCTGATCAGGGCCGTCATCCCGACGAACCACCGCAGTGCGGTGCGCCGCGACTCGGTCAGCCCGGCGAACGCGGCGGCGTAGACGAACAGCGTCGCCGCGCCGGAGTTGAACGGCGTCACGATCGCACCGAGCAGCACCGTCGGCACGATCGCCGCCCACCGCGTCCGCTCCGGCCGCCGGTGCGCCACCGCGTACATCGGCACGAACACGACGACCACGGCGGCGGCCAGCGCCCAGTCCACCCAGGTCGCGGTCTCCGAGAACACCGGCAACCACAGCAGGTTCACCAGGTAGATCAGGTGTCCCCAGTGCGACATCAGTCCGGAAATCCTCATGATCGGGCATGACGATACGACACCGCGGCCAGCGTCCCGGTCACCGCGGTCGCGCCGAGCAGCACCAGCGCGTGCCCGAGGGCGGCGCTGCCGTCCAGCTGCGCCAGCGCGAGCTGCGCGAGGTGGTAGGTCGGCAGGAACGGCGCGATCTGGCCGAAGAAGCCGGGCAGCACCGACAGCGGCATCCACAGCCCGGACGCGATCGCCATCGGGAACAGCAGCGCGTTGAGGATCGCGGTGGTGGCGTTGGCCCCCACCTGGAAACCGATCGCCAGCCCGAACAGCGCGAACGGCAGCGCGCCGAGCACCAGCACGACCGAGAGCCGGATCAGCGCGCCCGGCGAGGCCTGCAACGTGCCCAGCAGCGCGGAGGTCGCGGTCATCGCGATCAGCACGCCGATCGCGTAGGGCAGCGCGGCCACCACCTTGGCGGTCAGCGTCACGCCGAGCGGCACGGGTGAGACCCGCTTGGCGCGCAGCCAGCCGCGTTCGCGGTCCGATGCGACGCCGATGCCGGGGTTGGTCAGCACCACCGACAGCACGCCGAAGGTGCCGAAGGTGGCCAGCATGATGGTGCCCGTCGGCACCGCGCCGCCCTGTTCGCCGCCGAAGAGGGACGCGAACAGCGCGAAGAACGCCACCGGCATCACGATGGAGAACAGCAGCGCGGCCGGTTCGCGGATGATGCCGCGCAGCTCGTCGGTGATCTCGACGGCGAGGGTCCTGGTGTTCACGCGGCGACCTCCTCGGTCAGGCCGAGCATGGCCTCTTCCAGCTTGGCGCCTTCGACCCGCAGGTCGGACAGGGCCGGATCGGCGGCGAGCAACCTGCGCAGCAGTTCTTCCGGTTCCCGGGTGCGCAGCCGGACCAGGTCGCCGTCGGCGGCGACCGACACCGCGCCGGGCAACCGGCGCAGCTCGTCCCGGCCGAGCCCGGTCCGCGCGATCACGGTGCGGTCGGGCAGCCGGGCCGTCAGCCTCGCCGGGCTGTCGGCGGCCAGCACCCGGCCGCGGTCCAGCACCACCACCCGGTCGGCGACCGCGGCCGCTTCCTCGATCAGGTGCGTGGTCACCAGCACTCCGGCGCCGCGGGCGCGGCGTTCGGCCAGCACCTGCCACAGCCGCCGCCGGGCGGCGACGTCGAGGCCGTTGGTGGGCTCGTCGAGCACCAGCAGCGCCGGATCGGTGACCAGCGCCATCGCCAGCTGCAACCGCTGCTGCTGCCCGCCGGAGAGCTTGGTCGCGCGCCGCCGCGCCAGCTCGGCCAGCCCCAGCTCGGCCAGCACCGGACCGGCCGCGGAACGCGGGTAGCCGCCCCGCACCGCGGCACCCGTGACCAGCTCGCCGACCTTCAGCGTGCTCGGGAACCCGACCGACTGCTGCACCACGCCCAACCGCCTGCGCACCGCGGCCTTCCGCGGATCGCCGCCGTCCACCCGGACGGTTCCCGCTTGCGCGTGCAGCAGGCCGACGACCAGCTGCACGAGGGTCGTCTTGCCCGCCCCGTTCGGCCCGAGCAGGGCCACGCACTCCCCCGCCCCGACGGTGAGGTCGACTTCGTCCAACGCGCGCGTCGCACCGTAGCGGTGCCGCACCCCGCGCACTTCGAGCACAGATCCCATGGTCGCCGATCGTGCTCGGCCGGAGCCCTGCCCAGTAGTGAAGCGAGAACACCTGGCGCAGCTGACAAATGTCATGCGGTCCGAGATCGCACGGGGTCAGCTGGACTTGCGCTGCCGGTAGGCCCGCTGCTGGCAGGCGCGCGAGCAGTACGCGCGCGGACGTCCCGCGGACGCCTGCTCCACCGGCCCGTCGCACATCCGACACTTTTCATCACGCTTTTCATCACGACTCTGGACGAGCAGTTCGATGCCGTCAAGAACGCGGGCCAGGCCGAACTCGAACGAGTCCAGCGGCTCGTCGTACCCACCGGCCTCCCACAGCGCGGTGATCACCGGGAAGCGGTCGAGGCGCTCGAACAGCGACCCGCGAGCGCCCCACCACTCCTCGTGGGTCACCCCGCTGCTGCGCTCCGCGCGGGCTGCTTCCGCCAGCGCCACCGCTTCGGAGTTGACGAAGCGCTCGACCAGCTCGGCCGAAGCGATCACCTCGGCCGGGGCGAGGCCGGTACCGGCGAGGATGCCGAGCAGGCGCTCGTAGTGCGCCACCGCGTTCGGCCCCGGCAGGCTGCGGCTGCCGCTCGCCTCGGCCAACCACGGATGCCGTTTGCGCAGTTCCCAGCCCTCGCGCGCGCAGGCTTCCAAGCGCGGGCGCCATTCGCCCTCGGCAGGCGCGGAACCCAGCTCCGCCAGCACCGCATCGCGCATCAGCTCGACGAGCTGGTCCCGCCCGGGCACGTGCCGGTACAGCGACATGCTGGTGAAGCCCAGCCGCTCGGCCACCTTGCGCATCGACAGCCCGGCCAGCCCTTCGGCGTCGGCCACCGCCACCGCCGCGCGCACGATCCGGTTCAGGCTCAGCCCGGCCCGCGACCCGCCGTCCCGCCACAACAGCTCGATCCCGCGATCGGGATCGGCCACTCCGCCCTGCACCATCCGCCACCTCCCCCCTCCAGGATCCCGCCCCGCCGGATGCGGCCGGGCAACCCCCGCCTGTTCCGCGCCGGAAAAGTGGTCTACTCTCCACCCGAGTTTATGCCATAAACCCGGAGGTTCGCGTAATCGTGCTAGAACTCCACGTCTCCCCCACCGGCGACGACTCCGCCCCGGGCACCCCGGAGGAGCCCTTCGCCACGCTCGACCGGGCTCGCCGCGCCGCCCGCGAGGCGACCGGTGAGGTCACCGTTCATCTCGGAGCGGGCACTCACGTCCTGACCGCGCCACTCGCCCTCGACCCGGCGGACCGCCGGATCACCTTCCAGGCCCGCGGTTACGGCACCGCCGATCAGGAAGCGGTCGTCATCAGCGGCGGCCGGGAGATCTCCGGCTGGCAGGTGCGCGACGGGGTGTGGCGCGCGGAGGTCGGCGACCTGGACACCCGCCAGCTCCACGCCGACGGCCGGCGGGTGGAGCGCGCGGGCATCGACGGAATTCCCGGCAACGCGAGCCGAACGCCCACCGGGTACGTCACCGACAGCCGCGCACCGCTGGCCTGGCAGCCCGGGGTCGAGTTCGTCCACCGGGGCGTCTACCCGTGGACCGAAGCGCGGTGCGGCGTCGCGGCGGTGGCTCCCGACGGCGACTCCACCGCGATCACCATGCGGCAGCCCGCCTTCGGCTGGGCGCTCGAGCTCTACCGCTCCGCGTGGGACGGGGAGCTGATGGACGGCCCCGGCCTGCCGACCCGCGTCGAGAACGATCTCGCCTTCCTCACCGAGCCCGGGACGTTCGTCCTGGACCGCTCCCGGCCGGGACAGCACGTCCTGCACTACCTCCCGCGGCCGGACGAGGACCCGCAGCGCACCCGCGTGGTCGCGCCCGTCCTGGAAGCGCTGCTGCGCGCGACGGGCGCCCGGGACATCTCCTTCCGCGGCTTGGCGTTCGCGGACGCGACGTGGCTGCGGCCCGGTGGCGACCGGGGATTCCTGCACTACCACGGCAACGCCTTCTACGACGGCGGCGGCGTGGAGGTGGTCGTGGTCGAGGACCGGTCGTGGGTCACCGTGCCGTCGGACACGAAGCCCGTTCCCGCCGCCGTGGTGCTCGACGACGCGGCCGGGATCCGGTTCGAGGGATGCCGCTTCACCCGCCTCGGCGCCACCGGCCTGAGCACCGCAGGCGGCTCGGACATCACCGTGCGCGGCTGCGACTTCGACGCCCTCGGCAGCGCCGGGATCTCGATCAGCGGGAGCCGGGAGGTGCTCGTCGAGGACAACCTGGTCCGGCAGATCGGCCTGGAGCACTCGGGCTCGCCCGGGATCTCGCTGGCGGGCACGACCGGGTGCACCGTTGCGCACAACCACGTCACCGACGTGCCGCACTGCGGGATCGTCGCGGGCCCGGCCAGCGGCACCCGCATCGTGCGCAACCTCGTCACGAAGACCATGGGCGCGCTGGCCGACGGCGGCGGCGTCTACCTGTCGGGCCCGCAGGGCGATTCCCACGACAGCGGCGCCACCGTCAGCGGCAACCTCATCGAGGACACCAGGACTCCGTACAACTTCGGGCTCTACACCGACTACGGCGCCTCCTGGGTGACGGTGGAGGACAACGTGGTCGTCCGCGCCGACAGCACCGCGGTCCTGCACGTCAGCCCACCGCTGGAGAACGTCCGCTACCGCAACAACTTCTGGGACGCCGACCCGCTCGGCAGCGACGCCGTGCCGGACGGCGTCACCTTCGAGGACAACACCACGATCACCGACGAGGACGAACTGCGCGCCGCGACCGCGCACATCCGGGACCGCGCGGGCCGGATCCGCTAGGTGGTGCGGGCGATGTCGGCTTCGATGAGCGCCGTGATCTCCTCCTCCGGGTAGCCCAGGGAGGCCAGGATCCGCCTGGTGTCGGCGCCCTGCTCGCGCGGTGCGGTGCGGACGTTGCCGGGCGTCCGGCCGAGCTTGACCGGGATTCCGGTGCCCCGGTAGCCGTCCTTCTCCACCACCATCTCCCGGTGCAGCACCTGCGGGTCGGTCAGCGCCTCGCCGACGTCGTGCACCGGGGTCGCGGGCACGCCGCGCCGCAGCAGCGCCTGGGCCAGGTCTTGCCTGGTCCGGGCGCTGATCGGCGCGGCGAGCAGGTCGCGCAGCACGCCCATGTGCCCGACCCGGTCGGCGTTGGTGGCGAAGCGGGGATCCTCGGCGAGCTCCGGCAGGCCCAGGACCTCGGCCATGGCGCGGAACTGGCGGTCGTTGCCGCCGCTGATGAAGATCGGCCCGTCCGCCGCGTCGAAGGTGTCGTACGGGGCGATCGACGGGTGCGCCGAGCCGGTGCGCTGCGGGATCTGGCCCGAGGCCAGCCACGCGGCGGAGTGCGGGTGCAGCAGCGAGACCGCGGTGTCCAGCAACGTGCAGTCCACCAGCTGCCCGCGGCCGGAGGCGTGCCGCTCGTGCAGGGCCAGCAGCACGCCGGAGAAGGCGTAGATGCCGGTCACCATGTCCACGATGGGCACGCCGACCCGCAGCGGTGGCCCGGACTTCTCACCGTTGATGCTCAGCAGTCCGCCGTAGGCCTGCAGGATCGCGTCGTAGCCGGGCGTGGAGCCCATCGGCCCGTCGGTGCCGAACCCGGTGATCCGGCAGTGCACCAGCCGGGGGAAGCGCGCCGCGATGACCTCGTCGGGGTAGCCCCACTTCGCCAGCGTCCCCGCCTTGAAGTTCTCCACCACGACGTCCACATCGGACAGCAGCTCGCCCAGCAGCCGCTGGCCGTCCGCGGTGGTCAGGTCCAGGCAGATGTTGGCCTTGTTGCGGTTGATCCCGGTGTGGTAGGCGCTCATGGTCCCGGTGACGAACGGCGGGCCCCAGCTGCGGGTGTCGTCGCCCGCGGGCGGCTCGACCTTGATCACCTCGGCGCCGTGGTCGGCGAGCATCTGCGAGCACAGCGGACCGGCCAGGATCCGCGACAGGTCCAGGACGCGGATGCCCCGCAGGCTGCCGGTGGGTTCGGATGCGTTCATGGACCGTCCTGTTCGCTCGAAACTTCCACTACCCGTTGACGTTCAGTGCTCCCGGATCCGCGCGGTTCCGGGGTTTCCCCTTGGTGGTGGTGACCGCAAGCGCGACGACCAACCGGCCTCACCGCAGAGACGTCGCACGCGCCGCAGGCGCATAACCCACCCCCACAACCGGCACCGCCGCGGGTTCTCAGCGGCTTTCTCGCGAGGACAGCCCGTTCGCCGTGTATCGGACATACATAAGAACGGGATCCCGCAGTCGAGAAAGCCGCTGAGGTTCCGCCACCCGCACCGCTAAGCAAAACGAGCCCGGAAACCTGGTCAGTACGACTTGGGGAGGCCGAGGACGTGGGTGGCGACGTAGTTCATCACCATCTCCTGGCTGACCGGGGCGAGGCGGAGGATGCGGGATTCGCGGAAGTAGCGCTCCACGTGGTACTCGCGGGCGTAGCCCATGCCGCCGTGGGTCTGGATCGCCTGGTCGGCGGTGGTGAAACCGGCGTCGGCGCACAGCCACTTGGCCATGTTCGCCTCGCGCCCGCAGGGCAGGCCCTGGTCGTAGCGCCAGGCGGCGTTGCGGGCCATCAGCTCGGCGGCGTCGAGCCGGGTGACCGCCTCCGCCAGCGGGAAGGCGATGCCCTGGTTCTGGCCGATCGGCCGGTCGAAGACGACGCGCTCCTTGGCGTAGCGCACCGCGCGGTCCAGCGCGGCGCGGCCGATGCCGAGCGCTTCGTGGGCCAGCAGGATCCGCTCCGGGTTGAGCCCGTCGAGCAGGTACCGGAATCCCTTGCCCTCCTCGCCGACCCGGGCGCTCTCCGGCACGAACAGGTCGTCGATGACCACTTCGTAGGAGGAGACCGCGTTGCGGCCCAGCTTCGGGATCGGGCTCAGGTGCACGTGCTCCGGGTCGATGTCGATCAGGAACAGCGACATCCCGTCGGTGGGGCGGTCGACCTCCTCGCGCCGGGTGGTGCGGGCGATGAGCACCATCTTCTGCGAGTCGCCCGCCTTGGTGATCCACACCTTGCGGCCGTTGACCAGGTAGCCGCCGTCGACGCGCTGGGCGAAGGTCGAGATCCGGGTGGTGTCGGTGCCCGCGTCGGGTTCGGTGACGCCGAAGCAGACGTGCAGCGATCCGTCCGCGGCGGCGGGCAGGACTTCCTGCCGCAGCTGCTCGCTGCCGTGCTTGACGATGGTGTTGAGGCCGAAGATGGTCAGGTGCATGGTGCTGCAGCCGTTCATCCCGGCGCCCGAGGCCGCGACCTCTTCCAGCAGCAGCGCCGCTTCCAGGATGCCGAGCCCGCCGCCGCCGTACTGCTCCGGGATGGCGATGCCCAGCCAGCCGCCTTCGGCGAAGGCGTTGTAGAACTCCCACGGGAAGCGGCCCGCCGCGTCGCACTCGGCCCAGTACTCGTCGGAGAAGCTGCGGGCCAGTTCGCGCGCACCCGCCCGCAGGGCCGTCTGGTCCGCGGTCAGCTCGAAGTGCATTGCGTGGTCCTCCCGTGTTCGTATTTACGAACTAAAGCTCAGATATATGAACACCTTGATCCCCGCCGGGCCACCCTGTCAAGCCGCCGCGAAGCCTTGACAGTGACGCCGTTCACTTCTTAGATTCACACTTACGACACCGCGTTCCCATATATGAACGCTTCCCACCCGCTGCGGAGCGGGTTCCCCGCGCAGCCGCGCGACGATCTCCGGCGAAGAGGACTTGAGCGATGACGCTTGGCAGCGCTGCCCCGGCACCCCCAGATCCGGCCTCCCGCAAGGCGGTCGGTCCCGCCGTGGTGATCGGCTCGGCCCTGGAGTGGTTCGACTTCTACCTCTACGCGTCGATGGCCGCGCTGGTCTTCGGCCGCCTGTTCTTCCCGACCGGCGATCCGACCACCGCCACCCTGGGGGCGATGGCGACCTTCGCGGTCGGCTTCCTCGCCCGGCCCTTCGGCGGCATCGTCTTCGGGGTGCTCGGCGACAAGTTCGGCCGGAAGGTCGTCCTGTCGGTGACCTTCCTGCTGATGGGCATCTCCTCCGGGCTGATCGGCCTGCTGCCCACCTACGAATCGGTGGGCCTGTTCGCTCCGCTGCTGCTGGTCGTCCTGCGCCTGCTGCAGGGCCTGGGCGCCGGGGCCGAGCTCGGCAGCGCGATCGCGGTCGCCTACGAGCACGCCGACGCCAAGTCCCGCGGACGCCTCGGATCGCTGCCCGCGCTGGGCGTCAACATCGGGCTGTTCGCCTCCTCCCTCACCGTCACCGTGCTCACCAGCTTCGACGAGGAGTTCCTCTACAGCTGGGGCTGGCGCATCCCGTTCGTGGCCAGCTTCGCCCTGGTGGCGCTGGGCTTCTGGGTCCGCAGGCAGATGCCGGAGACACCGGAGTTCGAGCGCGAGGCCAGCACCCGCAAGAAGTCCCAGCCGCTGCGGTCGCTGATCCGCTCGGACTGGCGCGGGCTGGCCGTGGTGCTGGCGATCACCGTCGGCTACAACGGCGTCAGCTACGTGTTCAAGACCTTCTCGCTGTCCTACCTCACCGAGTTCCGCGACGTGGCCGCCAACGTCGGCTCGTTCGGCATCACGCTGGCCAGCGCCTGCGCCATCATCACGGTGCCGATCGCAGGCAGGCTCTGCGACCGGGTCGGCGCCAAGACCGTGGTGATGGTGGGCGCGGTGGCCACCGCAGCACTGGCCTTCCCGTTCTTCTGGATGCTGGACTCCGGGCAGAACCTGCTGATCTGGGCCGCGCTGGTGCTGGCCACCGGCATCGTGGTGCCCGCGATGCTCAGCGCGCAGGGCGCCTTCCTCTCCCAGCAGTTCCCGACCCGCACCCGGGCGTCCGGGCTGGGCACCGGCCGCGAGGTCGGCGGCGCGTTCTCCGGCGGGCTGGCCCCGCTGGCCGCGCTCGCCCTGGTCTCCGCCACTCCCGGCCACAGCACCTGGGCCGTGTCGCTGATGTTCGTCGCCGGAGCCGCGTTCATCGGCGTGGCCGCGATGTTCGACCAGGCGAAGCGGCTGGAATCCCGCGCCGAACAGCAGGTCGCCGAGCGGACCTGACCGGATTCGGGCGCGGCGGCGGCGGTAGGTTCGTCGGCGAAACCGTGGGCATCGACGATGGGGAGCGCAGTGCCACCTGCAGGAGCAGCCAAGGCGCACCGCACGGTCTCGCGGGTCACCACGATCCTCGAGCTGGCGGCGGCGCACCGGTCCGGAGTGCGGCTGGCCGAGCTGGCCGCCGCGCTCGACGCCCCGCGCTCGTCGGTGCACGGCCTGGTCAAGGGCCTGGTCGTCACCGGCTACCTGCGCGAGGAGGGCGGCGCCTACCGGATCGGGCCGGCGATCAACTCGCTGCTGGCCGCCGCGCCGCCGAGCGTCGCCGAAGCCGCCCGCCCGGCGATGGAGCAGCTGCACCGCCAGTTCGACGAAACCGTCATGCTGGCCGCCCTGGTCGGGGACTCGGTCGTCTACACCGACACCATCGAGTCCACCGAGCCGATCCGCTACTCGGCCCCGCTGCGCACCCGCCGCCCGCTGCACCCGACCAGCTCTGGCAAGTGCATCCTGGCCTTCGGCACCGAGCGGTTCCGCGAGGGCTACCTGGCCGGTCACCTGTCCGATCCGGACCAGCGCGACCAGATCCGCCGTCAGCTCGAAGAGGTCGCCGAGGCGGGCGTGGCGATCAACCGCGGCGAAACCCTGCCGGACCGCAGCGGTGTCGGTGCGCCGATCTTCGAGAGGGGCAAGGTGGCGGCGGCGATCGCGGTGGCGGGCCCGAGCAGCCGCCTGGCGGACAAGATCACCGAGATCGCCGAAGCGACGAAGGCCGCCGCCCACGAGGTCTCCGAGCACCTCGCCGGCCGCGTCTGACGCGCGAAACCGCTTGCCCGCCACCGTTTCCGCAGGTGGCGGCCCGTGAGTACTTCGGGGTGCTGTAGCCCCGCAAAACGCTCACGGCTACTGAACTGCGGAAACGGAGCCGATGTAGGTTGGCCGAACGGGTTCCATCTCGGCGGAGGGCTAGATGGCGGACGCTCCGGCTCGGTTGCGCGTGGGGTTGCTCGGGCCGCTGGAGGTCGTCGCGGGCGGGGTTGCCGTTCGGGTCGCCGGGAAGCGGTTGCGCGCCGTCGTGAGCAGGCTCGCGCTGGACGCCGGGCGGCAGGTTCCGGTGTCCGCGCTGGTGGCGGCGCTGTGGCCCGACCAGGAGCTGGACGATCCGCAGCACGCGCTGCACTCGCTCATGACCCGGTTGCGGCGGGCGCTCCCGGAGAAGTCGGTGCTGCGGTCGGCCGATTCCGGGTACTGGCTGGACGTCGAGCCGGACGACGTGGACGTGCTGCGCTTCGAACGGCTGGCGGCGGAAGGCCGCCGCGCGCTCGGCCGGGATCAGCCGTCGGTGGCCGCGGAGTTGTTGCGCGAGGCGCTGGAGCTGTGGCGGGGCGAAGCGCTGACCGACGCGGGAGACGCGCCGTACGCCGTCGCCGCCGCGATCCGCCTGACCGAGCTGCGGTTGTCCGCGACCGAGGACCGGGCCGCCGCCGAGCTCCGGCTGAACCGGGATCCCGCCGCGCTCGCGGCAGAACTCGCGGAGCTGACCGCGCAACACCCGCTGCGCGAGCGGGCCGGTGCGCTGCTGATGCGCGCGATGCACGCGGACGGCCGGAGCGCTGCCGCGTTGCGCCACTTCGAATCCGTTCGCCGGACGGTGATCGAGGAGCTGGGCACCGAACCCGGCCCGGAACTGACCGCGGCGCATCTGGCGGTGCTGCGCGGCGAACCTGCCAAGCGCCGCAGCAACAACCTCCGGGCCGCGGTGACCAGCTTCGTCGGGCGGGAGCGGGAATGCGCGCAGATCCGCGAGCAGCTGGCCGGGGCGCGGCTCGTGACGCTGGTCGGCGCGGGCGGTTCGGGCAAGACGCGGCTGGCGTCGGCGATCGCGGAGCGGGCCGAAACCGATACCTGGCTGGTGGAGCTCGCACCGGTCACCGATCCGGCCGCGGTGCCGCTGGCCATCGTCGAGGCGCTCGGCCTGCGCGGAACCCGGCCCGCGATGGAGCGGCTCGTCGAGGGGCTCGCCTCGACCGAGGCGCTGCTGGTGCTCGACAACTGCGAGCACCTGGTGGCGGCGGTGGCCGCGTGCGCCACCGAGCTGCTCGGCCGCTGCCCGCGCCTGCGGGTGCTGACCACCAGCCGCGAAGCGCTCGGCGTCGACGGCGAAAGGCTGTTCGCCGTCCAGCCGCTCGCCCTGCCCACCTCCGGCGCCGTGGACTGCCCGTCGGTGCAGCTGTTCACCGACCGGGCCAGGGCCGCCCGCCGCGATTTCGCGGTCACCGCCGGCAATTCAGCCGCCGTCGCCGAGATCTGCCGCCGGCTGGACGGGCTGCCGCTGGCCATCGAGCTGGCCGCCGCCCGGCTGCGCTCGCTGACGGTCGAGCAGCTCGCCGCCCGGCTGGACGACCGCTTCCGGCTGCTGACCGGCGGCAGCCGCACCGCGCTCCCCCGCCACCGCACCTTGCGCGCGGTGGTGGACGCGAGCTGGGAGCTGCTCACCGCCGGAGAAGCTCGCTGCGCGCAGCGGCTCGCGGTCTTCAGCGGCGGTTTCACGCTGGAGGCCGCCGAGGCGGTGTGCGGGGTGGAGCCGCTGACCGCGCTGGTCGAGAAGTCCTTGGTGCAGCAGGCCGGCGAGCGCTACCGGATGCTGGAGACGATCCGCGAGTACTGCCTCGAACAGCTCGCCGCGTCCGGTGAATCGACTGCCGCCCGGATCGCGCACGCCCGCTACCTGTGCGAGTTCGCCGAGTCCCAGGAACCGTCGAGCCGCGACGAGCGGCAACCCGCCTGGCTGCGCCTGCTCGGCGCGGAGCACGCGAACCTGCTGGACGCGCTGCGGTTCGCCGTCGACGAGGACCGGGACCTGGCAGTCCGGCTGGCCGCCCAACTAGGTCCGCTGTGGACTTACCGGGGCATGTACGCCGATGCTGCCGAGCGGTTGCGCTTCGCGGTCGGCAGCCCGTCCTGCGCGGTCTGGTACCTGCTCAACGCCGTGCTCTCCGGCGGCACCGACCGCGCCCGGTTCGACCCGACCGCGCTCCAGCGCGCACCGGAGCACCCGGTCGGTGCGCTGCTGGACGCCGCGCTGGCGCTGGCCACCGACGGCCCGGAAGCCGTGGAGCCGCTGGCTCACCAGGACGGGTGGACGCGGGCGATGGCGCACCTGATCCGCGCCTTCCGCCACGCCAACAACGGCGGGCTGGCCGCGATGCGCCCCGCCCTGGTGAGCGCGGCGGAGGCGTTCCGCCGCTGCGGGGAGCTCTGGGCCCGGTCCACCGCGCTGTCCTCGCTGGGCTACGCGGAGCTGGCGCTCGGCGATCTCGACCGCGCCGAGGCCGCGCTGGTGGAGTCGATCCGGCTGCGGCAGGAGCTCGATCCCGCGCAACCCGCTGTGCTGGAAGGAGTGTGGCTGGCCCAGGTCCTGCACCGGAGAGGAGCGGTGGCCGAGGCGCGAGCACGGCTGCACGAGCTGCTCGGAGGCCCTCCGGCGGTGCACGCCCGGCTGGCGCTCGGCGATCTGGCGCGCCACGACGGGGATTTCGCGGCAGCGGCGGACTTCTACCGGTCGATCGGCCGCCCGAAGCACGAACCGTTCCGCGCCATGCTCGACTGCGCGCTCGGCAACCTGTCCGTGTCGACAGGCGATCTGCTGGCAGCGCGCGCCCAGCTCGCCGAAGCCTTCACCACGGCTTCGGCGACGCTGGACATGCCGCTGGTGGCAACCGTCGCCGTTGCGGTGGCCCGCCTGCGCCACCACGAGGGCGCGAACGCCGCGGAGGTCCTCGGCGCCGCCGAAGCCCTCCGCGGCGCTCCGGACCCCACCGACCCCGACACGCGATCCCTGCGCGCGGCGCTGACCGACCGCGCCGCCTACGACCGCGGCCGCGCGCTCGGCAGGGCCGAGGCTCTCGCTGTGGTAGAAGCGAATGTCTCGGTTTTCCCTGTGCCGTGAGCGTTTTGGGGCGTCATAGCACCCCAAAGCACTCACGGACCACCTCAGGGCCGCCAGACCGCCGAGACCACCCAGCCCGGCACGCTGCCCCGGACCCCGCCCGGCCCCGCCAACGGGCGCAACGCGGCCGCAACGGCCTCCCGCGCCTTGCCGACCGCGCCGTCATCGACGTCGCGCAGCCAGAACCGGATCGGGCCCATGCCGAAGATGAGGTCCACCGCGTCGTCGACATCGCTGCCGAGCACGTAGTCCGAGGCGGTCTCCCGCAGCACCACGTCGTGGAAACCGGCCCCCACCAGCACTTCTCGGATCCGGTCGCCGTCGGTGAAGTTGACCGGACCTGGCGCGGTGTCCTCGGCCGGGTCCGGCAGCGGGACGTGCGCGCCCATCGCGGCCCAGACCACGTCCAGGACGTTCTCGCCATCGCGCCCGCAGCCGAAGACCAACCGGCCGCCGGGCTTCAGCGCGCCGCCGATGTTGCCGAACGCGGCGACCGGATCGGCGAAGTACATGATCCCGCCCCGGCTCAAGGCCACGTCGAAGTGCGCGGCGGGCAAGGCGTGCACCTGCGCATCGCCCTGCTCGAAGGTCACGTTCTCCAGCCCTTCACCGGCCGCCGCGGCCCGGGCGCGCTCCAGCATCGGCGCCGACAGGTCCACGCCCAGCACGTGGGACGCCCGTCGCGCAGCGGTCCGGGTCGTCTTCCCGGTGCCGCAGCCGATGTCGAGCACCCGGTGCGAGCGCTCGATCGCGGCCACCTCGAACAGGAGCCCGGTGCTGTCGTCGAGCATCCGGTCGTAGCGGTCCCGGTTGTCCGCCCAGTGCTGCCCCTCGTAGCCGTTCCACGCTTCTGCCTGGTGTTCGTTCACGATCTCCATGCCGCGCAGGCTGCCGACCCGCGCACACAGCACGCACACACCTCGCGCACTACCGGCGGAGCATCGCCAGCGTCGCCCCCGTCGAGGCCACGGCAAGGACCGCTTGGGCCACTGCGAACACCGTCCAGGCCGCGAACGCCACATCAGTCGCCCAGTAGCCGCCGCCGAGGTAGGTGAACTGGGCGCCGAGCAGCAGGGAACTCAGGATGAGCAGCACTTCGGGGCCGGAGTAGGCCACGACGACCGCACCGGCGAGGTCGCGCTCCTCCTGGTCGCCCACCTCGGTCAGCGCCACCACAGCGCACAGGCCACCGATGGACACCACCGGTAGCAGCGCGCCCAGCGCGCCGAGCCCGGCGATGACGGTCGTGCTGCCGTACTCCAGCGGAAGTCCGGCGAACAGCAGCACGAACTGCACCGCCACCGCGCCCAGCACGACGTAGGCCAGCGGCCGCCTGGCCGGCGGCACGAGCCGCCTCCGGCGGAACACGCGGCGCAGCGGTGCCAGGCGGGATGCCACCGCAGCGGTGAAGGCGATGACCGCGAAGAAGTGCAACCAGGCCCAGACCGTCGCCTCGCCGTGCAGCGAGGTCAGCGCGTCGACCAGGAAGAACACGGTGGTGCCGACGACCAGGCCCGCACCGGTCGCCCCGCGCCCGCCATCGCGCTCCAACCACACCAGACCGGTCACGAGCAGGGCGAACCGGATCAGCAGGAACCCCAGCCCGAAGAAGCTCGACGCGGCGATCACCCCGGTGTAGGTGATCAAGGTGGTGGCCGAGGCAGCAGCGGCCGCGGCGTACAGGGCGTTCCGGTTGCGCAGCCAGCCGAGTCCGGCGACGCGGTCCTTCCAGTCCGGCGGCGTCGCCGACCGCTGTGCGGACCAGTCGAGCACCGACGCCATCCGCTCGGACCAGCTCCCGACGCCCGGCGGCGCGAGGACTTCCCGGAGTTCGCGTGCCAGCTCGGCGAGCGGCGTGCCACCGGCGTGCGCGGCGACGATGCTCAACGCCTGCGGCGATCCCGCGCACAGCGCGACGAGCTCGGCCACCGCTCGCGGTTCGCCGGTCAGCCGCTCTTCGCCGAGGGCCCGTGCGAGCAGTTCGCGGGACTCCGCTGCGCCGAGCGCGTCCAGCGGGAGCGAACGAGCGCCTCCGGCGATCAGGCCGGTCAACTGGTTCCGGCTGGTGACCACGACGAACGCGGTGCTGCCTCCGGGCAGCAGCGGGCGGACCTGCGCCAGATCGCGCACGTCGTCGAGCACCACCAGCACCCGCTTCTTGGCCAGCAGCGTGCGATAGCGCCCGGCCACGTCAGCGGGAATCCGCGTTTCTCCCATCGCTTCCAGGAAGCTCCGCAGCACCTCGGTCGGGTTCACCGGCCAGTCCCCGGCATCCGAACCGCGCAGGTTCACGTACAGCTGCCCGTCCGGGAACTGCTGCGCGACCTGGTTCGCCCAGTGCACGGCCAGCGCCGTCTTGCCGACGCCCGGTGCTCCGGAGATCACCGCCACCCGCGCGGAGTCGCCCACCATCGCGTGCAGCGCCGCGAGTTCGTCGGCCTGACCGGCGAAAGTGGCGATGTCCGGCGGCAGTTGCCCCGGCGCCAACCGCTCCCCGGTCGACGTGGTGAAGTGGATGCCGCCGTGGACCGCGCCGACCTGCGCGACCGGACCGTTGACCGTCCCGCTCTGCTCGTTGCGGGCCCCGGACTCCTCGACCATGCCACCCCCATCACTTTCGCACGATCGTAGCGCCGGAAGATCGCCCAGCGGGCGTGGTAGATGTTTGTGCATGGCACGACCAGCACTGATGTTGGGCATCGATGTGGGCACCACCGCCGTGAAGGTGGCCGCCTTCGAACTGGACGGCACCCTCGTCGCGGCGCACACCGCGGCGTACCCGATCCACCGCCCGCGGCCGGGCTGGGCCGAGCAGGACCCGATGGACTGGTGGCGGGGCTGCGCGGAGGGCATCCGGACCGTCCTCGCCGGACTGGGCGCGGCCGCGGTCCGCTCGATCGGCGTGGTCAGCCAGGTCAACACCCACGTCTTCACCGACGACCGGCTGCGCCCGCTGGCCCCGGCGATCATCTGGCAGGACCAGCGCTGCGCCGAAGTCGCCCGCGAGCTCGACGACCGGCTGACCCCGGCGGACAAGACCCGCATCTGGGGCGGCCCGATCGTGCTGGACGCCTCCTTCGTCGGTTCCCGCGCGGAGTGGTTCGCCCGCACCGAACCCGAGCTGTGGGCGCGGACGCGGTGGGTGCTGAGCCCCAAGGACTTCGTGATCGCCAAGCTCACCGGGCGGATCGCCACCGACCAGCTCTCCGCGGTCCGCGTCGCAGGCCCGACCGGCTACCTCCGAGAGGCGGTCGAGCTGGTCGACGGCCTGCTGGGGAAGCTGCCGGAGATCGCCGCCCCCGAACTCGTGCTGGGGCCCGCGACCGAGCTCGGCGCCGAGGTCGTCGTGGGCACGATGGACGCCTACAGCGCGGTGTTCGGCACCCGCACCACCGAGTCGGGGCGCGGCATGGTCTCGTGCGGAACGTCGCTGGTCGTGGCGGGCGCGTCCGCCGAGTCGGTGCCGGTCGCGGAAGTCGTGAGCTTCCCGCCGAAGGACGGGCTGTTCGTGCACGCCGGGCCGACGCAGGCGGCCGGTGACGCACTGCGCTGGTGGTGCGGCGCTTCCGGGCTCGGCGTCGAGGAGGTGCTGGCGTCGGCGGAAGCGGGTGAGCCGGGTGTGATCTTCACGCCGCACCTGATGGGCGAGCGCGCACCGCTGTGGGATTCCGAGGTGCGCGGGAGCTTCTTCGGCCTCGATTCGGCGACCACGCGGGCAGATCTGTCCCGGGCGGTCCTGCAGGGCGTGGCCATGTCGGCGCGGCACGTGCTGGAGCCGGTGGAGCGCGCGTGCGGATTCCCGTTGCCGTCCTTGGCCTTCTCCGGCGGCGGCGCGCGCAGCGATCTGTGGACCCAGATCCACGCCGACGTCCTGCAGCGCCCGGTCGAGCGCCTGCGCGTGCACGACAGCGCAGTCCTCGGCGCAGCGCTGCTGGGAGCCGTGGGCACCGGCACCTACCCGGACATCGCCACCGCGGCGGCGGCAACGGTCGCGGTGGACCGCGTGTTCACCCCCGCTGCCGACGCCGACCGCCTGAACCCGCTGTTCGAGGCCTACCGCGAGTCGCACGAAGCCCTGCGCGGCATCCACCGGCACCTCACCGCGTGGCGCAGCACGCCATGAACGCGTGCTGCGCCGCTGCGGGCGTCAGCCGCGGATCTTGACGTTCTCGATCTCCACCGGCAGGGCCGGTTCGCCGTCGCCGGGGTCGCCGTTCTCGCCCGGGACGATGCCGCCCGCGACGATCTCGTCCAGGACGTCCATCCCGCGCAGGACGCGGCCCAGCACGGTGTAGGCGGGCTTGATGTTGGCGTGCGAGTGGACGATGAAGAACTGGCTGCCGTTGGTGCCCGGCCCCTGGTTGCCCATCGCGATGGTGCCGCGCGGGTAGGTCTCGGCGCCGGTCACCTCGTCGGCGAACCGGTAGCCGGGGCCGCCCTTCTCCACCGACCAGATGTCCCCGCACTGCAGCACGCCGAGCCGCTCGGAATCCGTCAGCCGCCAGCAGCGGGACCGGTCGTAGAAGTCGCTGCGCGCCAGGTGCACGAGGTTGTGCACCGCGCACGGCGCGTTCGCGCGGTCCAGCTCGACCACGACGTCCCCGCGGTTGGTCTCGATCTCGGCCCGCACCGTGCCCCTGGCCTTCGCCTTCGGCTCGGGCGGATCGACCTCGCGGGCCGCCGGGTTGTCCGGGGTCGGGATGAACTCGCACGTCGTGCGGTGCGGCGGGCGCGGCGACTCGGCCTGCGCGACGGAGACGGGGGTGGCGGCCAGCACGACCGCGAAGATTCCAGCGAACCAGCGCAACTTCATGCGACGAACTTAATCACCCGCCCGGACCCGCCACACCGGCGAACGGACGAGTCAGCGCGACGGCGGCCGGACTGAGGCGCTTCCACCCGGTCCCGGTTCCGGGGTGGGTTACGGTCGACGGCTGTGAGCAGGGGTTCGCACGCGGAAGTGCCAGTCGGCATCAAGGCCGGGCAGTGGAGCACCGTCGCGCCGGAGCGCACGGTGCTGGTGGTGGCGCACAACGTCACCACCATCACGCGGCTGCTCGACGTGCTGCCGGTGTTCGACAGCGATCTCCGGGTGCAGGTCGTGGTGAGCTGGAGCGGATCCGACCCGTTCCAGCACGGCGTGGCCGAACTCCTCGAGCGCACCGGCGTCATCACCATCCCGTGGGAGCAGGCCAAGCAGCTGCACTTCGACCTCGTCGTCGCGGCCAGCCACCACGGATCGCTCACCGACCTGAGCGGGCCGATCGTTGTTCTGTCACACGGGATTGGATACACTAAGTACTCGCCCGGAAACCGGAAACCGGAAACCGGAAACCGGAAACCGGAAACCGGAAACCGGAAACCGGAAACCGGAAACCGGAAACCGGAAACCGGAAACCGGAAACCGGCAGACCTTCGGCCTTTCGCCGCAGTGGGTCCTCTACGACGGCCGCCCGTTCGCCAGTGCGCTGGGCCTGTCGCACGTCGACCAGCTCAACGCGCTCGCCGCATCCGCACCGGAAGCCCTGCCGGTCGCGCGGGTCGTCGGAGATCCTTGCTACGACCGGATTCTCGCGAGCCTGACGCAGCGGGAGCGCTACCGGCGGGCGCTCGGCACCGGTGACCGCACGCTGGTCGTGGTCTCGTCGACCTGGGGGCCGGGGTCGTTGCTCGGTTCGTGGCCGGACCTCGTGCGGCGGCTGCTGGCGGAACTGCCGATCGATTCCCACCAGGTCGCGCTCGCCCTGCACCCGAACACCTGGCACGGCCACGGACCCTGGCAGATCCGCTGCTGGCTGGCCGACTGCCGCCGCTCCGGCCTGACCCTGCTGCCCGAGATCGACGGCTGGCGCAGCGGTCTGATCGCCGCGGACCTGCTGATCGGCGACCACGGATCGGTCACCGGCTACGGCGCCGCCATCGGCGTGCCGACCGCGCTGGCCGCGTTCCCGGACGACGACGTCGCGCCGGACACCCCCATCTCAGCGCTCGGCAGCACCGCACCTCGCTTGAACCCGGCGAAACCGCTGCTCGACCAGCTGGACGAGGCGATCGCCCTGCCCGCGCAGGCGGATGCCGTCGCCGAACGCGTCACCTCGGCCCCCGGTGACGCGCTGAACCGCCTGCGATCCGTGTGCTACGACGTGCTCGGCCTGCCCGAGCCGGCCGGCGAACCGCCGCTGCTCCCGCTGCCCGTCGCCGCGGTTCCCGCAGAGGACCGCCCGCCCGCCTCCGTGGCGTTCCGAGCGGCGCACACCACCGATGCGCGGACGAAGGTCGTCCACCTCAGCCGCCGCCCCGCCGAGCTGGCCACCGCACCGGATCGGCACGACGACCTGCACGTGTCCTGCCCGCACGACTACCCGCTCCGGACGATCAGGGCGAGTGCGGCCGTCCTCACCTGCCAGCGGGCGGAACTGCCCGCGGATGCCGCGACGTGGATCCGGGACACCTTCGAACGCCACCCGGCGTGCCGGACGGTGGCCGTCCTCGACGAGCACTCCTGCCTCGTCCGGACCCGCACCGGGGCACAGCTCTTGGCGCGAACCGCGAAGCTGCCGCCGGACGTCCTCGCATCAGCGGTCCACGCCTGGGCGGCGGAGCCGGGCACCGTCCCGCAGGAGATCTCGATCGACCTGGACGGCACCCGGCACCGGGCGACGATCACACCGTCCTGAGGTTCACAGCTCCTGGGCGATGCGCCGCCAGTGCTCCGCTCCTTCAGGGCTGTCCTGAGCATCGGCGAGCGCAGCCGCGGCTTCCGCTGCCTTGTCGGCCATGCCTCGCGCCCGGAACTCCTCGTACGCCGACGTCAGGCCCTCGACCGCTGCACCACGACGCTGGAGCCCGAGCAGAGCGCGACCGAGGTCGAGCTCGACGCGCGCCAGGTTCGGCTGTTCGCCGTGCTCGGCGAAGTAGCCGCGAGCCTCGGCCAGATCGCTCGCCGCCCGCTCGAACTCACCGAGGGCGCAGCGGTTCCGGCCGAAGTGCATGCGCAGCAGCGCCGTCGCGCGAGCCCGCTGCTCGACGTCCATCAGCGGAACGGCTTCGAGCGCGCGTTCCAGGTCCGCGAGGGCGGCCCGGCGATCACCACGCGACTCGTGCGCGAGTCCTCGCCACGTGTAGGAGCTTTCGATCCCGGGCTCGTACCCGGTGCGGATCGACAGCTCCACCTGCTCGTCGGCCTCGGCGTGATCGCCGCAGCGCTCGTGGAGTCCGGCGAGATCGCGGTGCAGCTGCCACTTCTCGCCCGCGGACACCTCGTGCTGGAGCGCGCCGCAGTAGGCATCGATCAGCTCGTTGCAGCGATGCGTCTGGTAGCCGAAGAACCACAGCGCCAGCGGGAAGACGCGGGACAGCTCGTCCTGCGGTCCGGCGGCGCCCGCGCGCATCGCCGCGATCAGGTTCGGCCACTCCAGCTCGATCTCCGCCCACGCCCGGCGGCCCGCGTCGAGGCCGCTGTACGCCGGTTCGACCGCGTCGTAGCACGCCTCGGCGCCCAGCGGCTTCGGCCGTCCTGAGATCACCTGGTCCAGCGCCACCTGCCTGCGCCAGTACCACGTGCGCGCGGTCTCCACCGTCGATGCGATCTCGACCGGAGACAAGGTCGTGCGCGCCTTGTCCTTCGCGTGTTCGCGGATCAGCGAGTGGAACCGGAAGCGGTCACCGTTGAGCTGGATCACGTGCCGCCGGGCCAGCTCGCGGAGCAGCCGGCCCGCTTCCGCCTCCGCCAGGTCGAGGACCGCGGCCGCCACACCGATGCCGAAATCGGCACCCGGCAGCAGCGACAGCCGCGCGTACGCGAGCTTCTGGGCCTCGTTGAACTCCTGGTAGTCCAGCTCGAAGATCTTCAGCACCGGCCGCTCGCCGTCGCGCTCCAGCACCTCGTGCGGCTTCGCACGCCGGAGATCGGCCACGTAGTCGTGGGCCGGTTCGCCGTCGCCGAGCCGGAAACCGGCGATCGACAGCGCCAGCGGCAGGCCATCGCACACCTCGTGGATCGCGCTGAGCACCTCGGGCGAGAGCTCGCCCAGCTCGTCCCCGGCGAGCCGCTCGATCAGCTCCTTCGCGTGGTCGGCGCCGAATCCGGTCAGCTTCACCCTGGTGAAGCCGTACTGGCCCAGGCTGGGCAGCGACCGCCTCGACGTGACCAGGACGGCGGCGCTCGCGGAGTTGAACAGCAGCGGCTCGACCTGGTCCGCGCGCGCCACGTCGTCCAAGAACACCAGCGCCTTGCGCTCGACGAGAGCCGAGCGCAGCTTGGCGAACCGGTCCCCCGCCCGCGCCGGGATCTCCGCACCGCTGAGCCCGAGCTGGGCCAGCAGCGAACCGGCCACCGACTCGGCCGTCTCGACGCTGTCCGGTTCGGAGCCGTTCACCTCGTGGAACAGGTGCGGGCCGGGGTAGAGATCGGCCAGTTCGGCGCAGGTCTTCAAGGCGAAGGTGGTCTTGCCGATGCCCTGCGGGCCGGTGATCAGCGTCAGCAGCGGCCCGCCGGACCTCGCCCGGGCCAGCACGCCCCGGAGTTCGTCCGCGCGGTCGACGAAAACCGTCGGCGGGACGGGCAGCGACCTGCTCACCGGGGGCTGTGCGCTCACGCTCGGCGTCCTCTCGTCGCATCGGTCCACTGATCACGACCCTATCTGTTCCGACTGCACGGCGTGAGCGGATCGCTACTGGCCAACAGCGCCGAGAAGCGCCCCGACGGCCTGCCCGACTCCGTCCCGCTGCCGCAACCGCGCCTGCATCTCGCCCAGCGCAGCTCTCGTGCGGCCGTCCTCGGCCAGGGCCTCGACCTGGCGGCGCACCGAACCGGAGAGCCGGTCGCCGAGGCCGAGCTGGACGAGGCACTGCGCGGTCGCCCGCTGCTCGGCGTTGCGCGGTGCCAGCAGCATCGGCACCGCCTCGGCGAGCGCCTCCTGCACCGAGTTCATCCCGCCGTGGGTGAGGAAGACGGCGGCCTCGGCGAGCAGTTCGCGCTGCGGCACCCACCGGTGGGCCACGACGTTGTGCGGCAGCGGGCCGAGTTCGGCGGGATCGACGTGCCCGGTCGCCATCACGACGGTCCAGCCGGTGCCGGTGAACTCCTCGACCACGCCGCGGAAGAACTTCGCCGTCCTGGCGAACACGGTGCCGGGCGAAACCAGCAGCAGCGGCCCGGATGTCCGCCGGCCGGTTCCGCCGCGCGGGCCCAGCAACGGGCCGACGAACCGGTACCGGGGCCCGTACCTGGGCCGTTCCGGTTGCAACTCGGGCAGGCTGTTCACCAGCACCGTGCCGCGCAGGCGCGGGGAACGGGCGTGCGTCGTGCTGAGCCAGGCGACCGGAATGCCCAGTTGCTCGGCGACTCTCGCCGTCGCGGGCACCGCCGGGTCCACGATCACCAGGTCCGGCCGGTCGGCCTCGAACTCACCGCGGCAGCGCCGGGCCACCGCGCGCAGCGCGCGCTTGCGCTGCCACCGCACCTCGGCCAGCCTGGCGAGCTGCCGCGGCCCCCAGCTCGGCGGCGACCACACCTCGGCATCGCGGTCGAGAGGCACGTGCTCGGCCCCGGCACCGGTGATGCGCGGGGCGAATCGCGGGCCGGCGAGCATCCGCACCCGGGCACCGGTGGCGGCGAGTTCCGCGGCGACCGGGAGCATCGGGTTGACGTGCCCGAACGCCGAGTACGGCACGAAAGCGAATCCGGACATCCCACCTCTCCGCGAGCCCGAACGTGCTTTCTACCCCGCCGGGCCCGGGAAGTGCCAGCCTCAGGCGGCGGTGGTCTCCGCGGGCGGCAGGTTGCGGGCCTGCCAGAGGGCTTCCGCCGGGGGCTGGTTCCAGCGGGCGAGACCGAGGGATGCGTAGGTCTCGTCGAGGTTCCGGTAGATCTCGTCCAGGAAGGTGGCCGCCATCGCGCAGGTCAGCGACGGCTCGGCCGCGGACGGTTCCACCGCGTCGGCCTGCGATCGCGCTGCCATCTCCCCACCACCTCTTCGGAACAACCGGTGCGCGAGGCCGACCGGCCTCGCCCGATTCGCACCGTAACCGCGAACAGCTCCCCACGTCAACAACCAAGTGACTTGGAAATAGCTGCGATATCGCCCCAATTAAGTGTCATTACCTGCTAAAACAGTGCATAAGTGAACTCGTGATAGCCAACATGTTCAGCTGACGACATCCCGCGGGAAGCCGCGCCGCACCCCACGGCCACGAGACCGCGACGTTCCGCTTGTCCGGACCCACAAGCCACGCACCGAACTTCGTCGTTCAGCACAAACTCACCGCGCAGCCACCCGCCGTACCGTTCTCCGCAACGAACGCGTCCGGCCCGAAGGAGACCCGTGCCGCTCCAGACCGCGCAACGCACCACCGCGCCGCACGACCGCGCCCAGCCCCGCCCGGAACCGAAAGTCCCGCAGCCGCCCGCAGAACCGCACGACGAAGACCACGTCATCCGCGGCTACGACTAGAGCGTGTCTGACAAAGGTTGAGGGCTCAGGCTGGGAGTCTTGACGGGTGTCGCGGTTCCAGACGCTTTCGGATGCTCAGTGGTCGCTGATCGAGGGGATGTTGCCTCGCCCTACGGGCCGGCCAGGTCGGAAGTTCTCTGACGCTCGGCTGATGGTCGAGGGCATCATCTACCGGTACCGGTGCGGGATCGCGTGGCGTGACCTGCCGGACGTGTTCGGCCCCTGGCCGACGGTATGGACGTGGCACCGCCGGATGGCTGCCGACGGCACGTGGGATCGGATTCTCGCGAACCTGACGGCTGCCGCGGACGCGGCTGGGTTGGTCGATTGGTCGCTGTCCGTGGACTCAACGATCGCCCGTGCCCACCAGCACGCGACGAACATAACCCGCCACACAGGGGGCTGGATCGAACTACAATAATCCACTCCTCGAGCGCCTGATCACGGCATTGGCCGATCTCGCGGCGGCCTATCGACGAAGATCCATCAACTCGTCGACGGCAACGGGTTGCCGCTGGTCACGTTGATCACTCCGGGGCAGGCGGGCGACTCGCCGATGTTCCTGCCGCTGATGGCGCAGCTGCGCGTTACTCGCGAAACAGGCCGGCCGCGAACTCGACCAGATGCGGTCCGCGGCGACAAGGCCTACTCGTCCCGTGCGATCCGCTCACACCTGCGATCACGCGGCATCAAGGCCGTGATCCCCGAGCCCGCCGACCAGAAGGGCCACCGCAAGCGCCGCGGATCACGCGGCGGCAGGCCCGTCGCACTCGATGCCGCCGACTATCGGAACCGCAACGTCATCGAACGCCGCTACTGCCACCTCAAGCAGTGGCGCGGACTTGCCACTCGCTACGACAAATACGCCATCGTGTACCGCTCCGCCGTCGTCCTCAACGCGGTCATCGCCTGGACGCGGGCGTTACTTGATGCTGTTGCCGGCTAGGACCATCACCGCCCTACCATTGGGATCATGGGCGATCTTGAAGCGCTTGACCGCGAGGAACTCGTGCAAATCGTGCGGCGACTCCAAGAAGCGGAGGGAAGTGAGCGGGAGCAGGAGCGACTGCTCGAAGTGCTGCAGGCAAACGTCCCGGACCCGCATGTGTCCGACCTGATCTACTGGCCCATGTCTACGCTCGCGCCCGAAGAGATCGTTGACCGCGCCTTGGCCTACAAACCCTTCACGCTCTAACGCACGCCAGTAACTGAGTCGCCATCCTCACGCATTGTCAGACACGACCTAGTCGCCACCCCGAGAGCCACGACGCCCATTTCGCACGAAATCGCCCGCCTTGCCCCTGGTCTCCGTAGGCATGCAGGAGACAAAGGCATCGGGTGAGGGTGGGGTACTGGTACTTCTTCCACCGCGATCGCATCGTGGTCGGCCACTACCCGTTTGGTCTACTTACGTACGTCGTCTCGCCGCTGACGCTGCCGCTGCCACTGCCGCTGAAGATGTGGCTGTTCCCGTGGCTGAGCTACCTGACCATCGCCCTGATGCTCGTGGTGATCGCGGCGATGGCGGTCCTGCCCGGGACTCGCTCCCAGTTCTGGCTGAGCCTGGTGACCCTGGCGGTGGTGCTCACCGGCTACGAGTCCCGCCGTCGCGGAACAACGAACCCGACCGGAGGTGTTGACCGACCATGACGTCCACGTTCGCAGTCACCTGGGACTACCGGTGCCCGTTCGCCCGCAACGCGCACGAGCACCTGCTCACCGGTCTGGCCGCAGGAGCCGACTGGCAGGTCCGCTACCTGCCGTTCTCGCTCGGCCAGGCGCACGTCGAAGAAGGCCCGAGCGTGTGGGACGAACCCGGTCAGGACAGCGGCATCATCGCGCTGCAGGCGGGTGTCGTGGTCCGCGACGAGTACCCGCAGCAGTTCCCGGCGGTGCACCGCGCGCTGTTCGCGGCCCGCCACGACGATGGCCTGCACCTGGAAGACCGGTCCGTGGTGGCCGGCGTCCTCGCCGACCACGACGTCCCCGCCGACGCGGTGTTCGAACGCATCGACAGCGGTGCGGCGCTGGCGCAGGTCCGAGCGGAGCACGAGCAGTTCGCGTCCTCCCACGACGTCTGGGGCGTGCCGACCTTCATCGCCGCCGACCAGGCCGTCTTCGTCCGCCTCATGACCCGAGCCCCGGAAGGCTCCGACGCCCAGGCGTCGATCAGAGCGGTCGAGAAGGTCCTGGACCTGCTGACCGGCTGGCCCGACCTCAACGAGTACAAGCACACCACCATCCCCCGCTGACTCACCTGAGCCCCAGGTGGAACCGCAGCCGGTCCGGCTCGGCTGATCAGCCTGCCCGAGTCCCGCTGGGCACGCGGTTTTCAGCGCTTGGTGCGGCGGGTGGGGGTGGCCGTGGTGGGGTCTTCGGGCCAGGGGTGCTTGGGGTAGCGGCCCCGGAGCTCGGCGCGGACCTGGTGGTAGCCGTTGGCCCAGAAGGACTTCAGGTCCGAGGTGACCGCCGCCGGGCGTCCCGCCGGGGACAGCAGGTGCAGGACCAGCGGGATGCGGCCGTCGGCGATGTGCGGGGCTTCGGACCAGCCGAAGACCTCCTGCAGCTTCACCGGGAGGGCGGGCCGGTCGGTGTAGTCGACCTTGATCCGGGAGCCGGAGGGCACCTCGACGCGGTCCGGGGCCAGCTCGTCCAGGCGGCCGGCCACCGACCAGGGGATCAGCCTGCGCAGCGCGGTGCCCGCCGGGATCCGCAGGTCCGCGCGGCGGCGGGCGTTGCTCAGCTCCGGCTCCAGCCAGTTGTCCACTGAGGACAGCAGGGATTCGTCGTCGGTGGCGGGCCAGGGATCGCCGAGGGCGTCGTGCAGGAAGCCGAGGCGCTGCCGGAGCCGCCGGGCGTCGTCGCTCCAGTTCAGCAGCTCCAGGCCTTCCGCGCGCAAGCCCTCCAGCAGCGCGCGGCGGACCTCGGCGGGGTCGGGATCGCCGATCTTGCGCCGGCTCAACGTGATCGCGCCGATCCGCTCGACGCGGAACGCGCGCACGTCGCCGTCCGCCCAGCCGATCTCGTCGGTGGTGCCGACCAGCGCGGGGGCGGCCGCGCGGGCCAGCTGCTCGTCCGCGGGCGCAGCCAGCCGGACGGTGCCGTGAGCGCTGCCGGGCGTGCGGTCGGCGACTGCGATGGCCAGCCACTCCGATCCGCGCACGCTCGAACCGCTCGGCAACTGCACAGCGGTTCCGGAGGCCATCAAGTACACGTTCGACCCGGCGTCGCGTCGCCGGGCCAGGCGTTCCGGCTGCGCGAGCGCGACGACCAGCGCGGCGTCGTCGTTCCCGCGGTGCGCGGGCACCATCGACCGGAGCCTGCGGACCTCCTTGCGCCACCGGTCGCTGCCCGGTCCGCCGCGCCGCAGCCCGGCCAGCGCGGTGGTCACGTCGAGGTCGTTGGTCAGCGCGTCGTTGTCCAGCAGCGCGACCACTTCCGCCGCGATGTCGGTGCCTGCCCGCTCGGACCCGTCGAGCAGCGCGCGGGCCAGCCGCGGGTGCAGACCGAGCTCGGCCATCCGGCGGCCCCGATCGGTCACCGCACCGGAGGCGTCCAGCGCACCGAGCCCGCGCAGGACCTCCCGGCCGGCGGCGAGCGCACCGGTCGGCGGCTCGTCCCACCACTCCAGCGCCGAACCGTCCGGGGTGCCCCAGCAGGCCAGCTCCAGCGCCAGGCGGGTCAGCTCCGCGGTGCGGACCTCCGGCTCCGGGTAGGCGGGGAGCGTGCTGTGCTCGTGCTCCGGCCAGCAGCGGTAGACCACGCCCGGCCCCTGCCTCCCGGCACGACCGGCGCGCTGATCGGCGACCGCCGCCGAGACCCGCACCGTGGCCAGCCCGGACAGCCCGCGCCGGTTGTCCACGCGCGACACCCGGGCCAGGCCGGAGTCGACCACCGCCCGCACTCCCGGCACCGTCAGGCTCGACTCCGCGACCGCCGTCGCCAGCACGACCCGGCGCCGCTTTCCCGCCCGCAGCGCGCAATCCTGCTCCGACCGGGGCAATCTCCCGTGCAGCGGCAGGACGTCCACATCGGACCCGGACAGATTCCCGGCCACCCGGCGGATCTCGGCGGCACCGGGCAGGAAGGCCAGCACGTCGCCGTCCTGCTCCGCGAACGCCGTGCGCACGGCCCGCGCGACGCAGGCCTCGATCCGCTCGCCCCGGTGGGGCGGCACGTGCGCGGTGCGCACCGGGTGCGTGCGGACGTGCGCTTCGAGCACCGGGGCGTCGCCGAGCAGTTCGGCGACCCGGCCGGCGGCGACCGTCGCCGACGTCGCCAGCAGCCGGAGGTCGGGGCGCAGTCCGGCGCGCGCGTCGAGCAGCAGCGCCAGCAGCAGGTCGGCGTCCAGGTGGCGCTCGTGGCACTCGTCGAGCATCACCACGTCGACACCGGGCAGCTCGGGATCGCCCTGCAACCGCCGCACCAGCAGGCCCGAGGTCACCACCTCGACCGCGGTGCGCCCGCTCCGGCGGCGCTCACCGCGCACCGAGTAGCCGACGCGCTGCCCCACTTCCTCGCCGAGCAGCCCCGCCATGCGCTCCGCCGCAGCACGCGCCGCCAGCCGGCGCGGTTCGGCGACCACGACCCGCAAGCCCTGCTCGGCCAGCGCGAGCGGGACCAGCGTGGTCTTCCCGGTGCCGGGCGGCGCCACCAGGACCGCGGTCCCGTGCTCGGCCAGCGCTCCGGTGACGTCGTCGAGCACCGCCCGCACCGGCAGATCGGGAAGTTCCCGCTCCATCACAACCTGCCTCCGAAGTCCTCCTGCCCAGCCCGGGCAGCCGGTGTCAATTTCGTACGAAATTGACGTTCACCCGGGTGACGGTCAATTTCGTACGAAATTGACGCCGGGCCCCGGGACGGCGGCGGTCAGACGAGTTCGTCGTCCTCCGGGGAGCGGGTGTAGATCGTCTCGCCGCGCAGGACGGTGCGCAGGCAGCGCGGCATCGGTGCCTGCGGTGAGAGGTCCGGCAGCGGGGGGACCCCGGAGCGCGGGTCGGTCGACCAGCGCTGCACCCGCGAGTCCGTTGCCGCCACGACGAGCTCACCGGTGTCCCACACCGCGTAGGTCGCGGGCGCACCCGGCACGAGCGTTCCGGTCACGCCGTCGTCGACGCCCGCCGCTCGCCAGCCGCCGCGGGTGTGCGCCGTGAACGCCGCGCGCGGCGAGATGCCGAAACCGCTGGTGCGGTGGTGCACCGCGGCCTGCACCGCTCGCCACGGGTCCACCGGCGTCACCGGGGCGTCCGAGCCGAGCGCGAGCAGCGCGCCGTTGGCCGCCAGCTTGGAGAACGGGTTGAGCTGCGTGCCGCGCGGCACACCGAGGCG
Source organism: Saccharopolyspora indica (assembly GCF_027853965.1). Classification (GTDB taxonomy): domain Bacteria; phylum Actinomycetota; class Actinomycetes; order Mycobacteriales; family Pseudonocardiaceae; genus Saccharopolyspora; species Saccharopolyspora indica. Next base: position 118,645 of record NZ_JAQGLB010000013.1, read on the forward strand.
GCGCGCGTACATCGCGCCGGAGCCGCCCCACGCCGCGTCGAACGCAGGCTGCACCGACGCCACCACGCCGTAGCGGCCCAGCTCGGCGGCCTGCTGCTCGTCGACCATCTCCAGGTGCTCCAGCCGGTGGCGCAGGCTCGCCAGCGCCGGGACGCCGACCACCTCCGCCGCCTTGCGGAAGCCCGCGCAGACCTCGGCCACCCCGGCATCGCCGATCACGTGGAACCCGGCCTGCACACCGGCCCGGGTGCAGGCCACGAGGTGCTCGGCCACCGCGTTCGCGTCGAGGTAGAGCACCCCGGAGGTGCTCGGGTCGTCGGTGTAGGGCTCGCGCAGCGCGGCGGTGCGGGAACCGACCGCACCGTCGACGAAGAGGTCACCGGCCAGGCCGCGCGCCCCGAGCTCCGCCGCGCGCTCCACCGCGCCGAGCTCACCCCAGTAGCCGACGACCTCGGGAACTCCGCCCTGCGCCGAGAGCGCCAGCAGGTCGACCAGGTCCTCAGCGCCGGAGATGTCCGGCCCGGCGCACTCGTGCACGCAGGCCACGCCCTGCGACGCGGCGTGCTGCAGGAACGCCAGCTGGGCTTCCTTGCGCTGCCCGGAGCCGAGGCAATCGCGCGCGGCGCGGCGCACGTGGTGGTGCGCCACGCGCGTCAGCGGGCCGGAGTCGCTCCAGCCCTCGGCGCTGCGTGCCAGCGGCGTGCGGTCCACCAGCGCGGTGGACACCAGCGCGGAGTGCACGTCTATGCGGGAGAGGTACACCGGCGCACCGGCGGCGGCGCGGTCGATCTCCTCGCGGGTGGGCGGGCGGCGCTCCGGCCACCAGGTCTCGTCCCAGCCGTGGCCCCACACCAGCGCACCCGGGTACTCGGCCACGTGGTCGCGCAGCGCGTGCAGGAACTCCGTCAGCGAAGCGCAGCCGGTCAGGTCGAGCCCGTTGAGCAGCAGGCCGGTGGACGTCGCGTGCACGTGCGCGTCGACGAACGCCGGTGCGACGAACGCGCCCTCCAGGTCCACGACCTCGGCGTCGGGGTGCAGCGCGCGGCCGACCTCGTCGGAGCCGAGCCAGGAGATGGTGCCATCGGTCACGGCCATCGCCGTGGCGGCGGCGTCGACGGGCGAGTGGATTCGTCCGCCGAGCAGCAACGTGGTCTCGGACATGTCCTTCGTGCTTCCCCGTCTCGGGTTTCCGCTGCGATGGTGACCGGCGCGCGGCGCCGGCGGATGGGCTGGTTCGGGCGAGCTTACCCGCCACCGCGCGGACCCCGACGGACCGTCGACCAGATCAGCCGCGCGGCTGCTCGTCCGAGCGTTCTGCCTGCGCAGACCGCTGCGGGGGCAGCAATCGCGGCCCGTCGTCCGGGGCGCGCTCGTCGTCCTCGGTGACCGAGACCACCTCGCCGTCGATCACGTCGCTGCCCGGCGCCGCGGCACCGCGCTCCCGGCGCACCCGCTGGGTGTGCAGCCACACCTGGTCCTGCATCTCCTTCGACCGCCGCTCGGCGGCGCGCACCATCCGCTTGCGCAGCACCGCGCGGATCGGCGGGAACAGCAGCAGGAAGCCCGCGACGTCGCTGAGCAGGCCGGGCAGGATGATCAGCAGGCCCGCGGCGGCGATGAGCACGCCGTCGGAGATCTCCCGGTCCGGCGAGCGCCGCAGCCGCGCGGCCTCCCGGAACTCCGCCATCGTGCGGCGCCCCTCGCGGCGCAGCAGCCAGGTGCCCAGCACCGCCCCGGCCACCAGCAGACCGAGGGTGGGCAGCACCCCGATCGCCTGGCCGAGCACGACCAGCACGGCGATCTCGGCCACCACGGAGAGCAGGAGCACAACGAAGATCGGCACGGCGGGAGCCCTCCTGTCGACTGCAGTCACCGGGTACAACGAACCAGACCCGACAAATGCTCCCGCACCGGGCGGAGGTGATGGAGGTCCTCCCCCGCGGGCCCCATAGAATTCGTCCCGATGCGGGCGCACAGAACGAAAACACTCCTCTTCGTGGCCGTCAGCGGTGTGCTGGCGCTCGCGCTGCTGATCAGCGACCAGTACTTGCCGGGACTGCCGCTGCAGCCCAAGCAGTTACCGGCCGCGGTGGTCACCATGGGCGACAGCACGCTGTCCGGCGAGGGCGGCGGGGACTACGCGGTGGGGACCAACGGCGAGCGCGGGAACTGGTGCCACCGCTCGGCCGCCGCACCGGTCCACCAGCTCCAGCTGCCGCCCGATGTGACCCGCATCAACCTGGCCTGCTCCGGTGCGCGCGCGGAGGTCGTCGGCGCCGACCCGGATCCCGGCCACCCGGAGGGCTCGCAGTCGGCCCAGCTCGCCGAGCTGGCCAAGCGCTACCGCGTCACCGACGTCGTGGTGCAGGTCGGCGCGAACGACGTGGGCTTCACCGACACGGTCAACCAGTGCGTGGAGGCCTGGGTGCGCCGCGCCGAGGAGGGCTGCGCCGGACCGCTGAGCACCAGCTGGCCGCAGCAGGTCGAGGAGACCAAGCCCAAGGTCCGCAGGGCGCTGGAGGACGTCCGCGCCGCCATGGACAGCGCCGGGTACACCCCGAGCAGCTACTCGCTGGTGGTGCAGTCCTACGCCTCCCCGGTCGGCCCCGGCGTCCGCCCCGAGCTGCAGAACCTGTCCGGTTGCCCGTTCCTGACCGGCGACCTGCAGTGGATCCGCGACACCGGCGTGCCCCAGCTGGCGAACGGGCTGCACGAGGTCGCCCAGCAGGTCGGCGCCCGCTTCCTGGACTACTCCCGGGCGGGCTCGGGCCGCGAGGCCTGCACCGGCGAACCGAGGACGGGCGAGGGCGAGTGGTTCACCCGCCTCTCGGTGGACTGGGCGAGCCTCCAGGACGAATCCCGAGCGGCGCACGCGATGCAGGAGTCCTACCACGCGAACGCCGCAGGCCACCGCCAACTGGGCCGCTGCCTGAGCGAATTCCTCGCCACGACGGACGAAGCGGCGGTCTGCCTCCCCGACGACCGGGGCAACCTCCACCTGGCCACCGACACCGCATCGGCACTTCCGTCGAACCCCTGACCCGACGCCACCGGGTTCCCGCGCCGGTGCACGACGTCAGTCGCCTTGACCGGCATGACGATTGGGCTCTTGTGACGTGTCCGTGGGTGCGATGGGCTTTCGTCTTCGGCGGTGGACTCCGGTCGCTTTTCGGGCGGAGCGTGCGATGGGGTGGTGGTTTCGGCCCGGCGATCGGTGCCTCGGTGCCCTCGGGGGGGATCTGGGGGCGGTGGCCGGCTTGTGGAGCGGGCGCGTTTTCCCATGAAATCGGCATCGTTGGCGAGGCGAGCTGCGGTTGGCACCGCAGCCAATTTCAAGAGAAAACTCTGACGTCGCCACCACAAGCCCAGTCACGCGACCGCTTCGGCCCGCGCCCGGTGCGATGCGCACGCTCCGGACCACGCCCACGGCCGTCCCGGTGGTGCCGAGCTTCGACGATTTCGCTTGAAATCGGCGGCCTCGCCACCGCAGGCTCCGTCGACAACGCGGCCAATTTCAGGCGAAATCGCTACCCCCACAAGCCGACCACCTACCGCTTCGAACCCAAACCCAGCCCCGCACCCAACCGGCCCCGTCACCACCCCAACCCCACCCCGCTATCACCGCCGATCGCTCAGTCCGCACCCACGGGCACGTCACAAGAGCCCGAAATCGCCGCCGCCGCAACCCCAACGCATCCCGCAGGACTTCGCCGGTTCCGCGCGAAAGAGGCTCCCGATCTTCAGATCAGGAGCCTCTTTCGCGCGTTCGGCGTCAGATCGCCGGGGGGCGGTTCTCGAACGGGGTGGACAGGACCACCGTCGTGCGGGTCGAGACCTTCGCCGCTTCGCGGATCTGGCGGAGGAGTTCCTCCAGGCCCAGCGGGGAGGTCACTCGCACCTGGAGGATGTAGGACTCGTCGCCCGCCACCGAGTAGCACGACTCGATCTGCGGCAGGTGCTCCAGGCGCTGCGGGTAGTCGTCCGGGGCCGCCGGGTCGATCGGCGTCAGCGAGATGAACGCGGTCAGCGGCAACCCGATCTGGTCACCGTCCACTTTGGCCGTGTAGCCCTGCAGGGCACCGCGCTGCTCCAGCCGCCGGACCCGCTGGTGCACCGCCGAAACGCTCAGCCCGACGCGTTCGGCCAGATCGGTGAAGCTGCACCGGCCGTCGCGGGCCAGCTCGCGCAGGATGGCGCGGTCGGTGGCCTCCAGCACGGCTGGAGTTGCGGCTCGTTCGCTCACGCCGGCAGCACCACCAACTCGTGCGGCTGGTTGTTCACGCTCTCGACGCCGTCCTCGGTGACGATGACGATGTCCTCGATCCGCGCGCCCCAGCGGCCCGGCTGGTAGATGCCGGGCTCGATGCTGAAGGCCATGCCCGCCTCCAGCTCGATCGCGTTGCCGCCGACGATGTAGGGCTCCTCGTGCACGTCGAGCCCGATGCCGTGGCCGGTGCGGTGCACGAAGTACTCGCCGAACCCGGCGGCGGCGATCGGCTCGCGGGCGGCGGCGTCGATGGACTCGGCCGTCGCGCCGGGGCGCACCGCCTGCACCGAGGCGCGCTGCGCGGCTTCCAGCACGGCGTAGGTCTCGCGGACGTCGGCCTGCGCCGGTTCGCCGATCGAGTAGGTGCGGGTGCAGTCGGAGTTGTAGCCCTCCGCGATCGGGCCGCCGATGTCGATCACGACGACGTCGCCGCGCTCGATCACCCGGTCCGACACGTCGTGGTGCGGGCTGGCACCGTTGGGCCCGGAGCCGACGATGACGAACGCCGCCTCGGTGTGGCCCTCTTCGAGGATCGCGGCGGTGAGGTCCGCGCCGACCTCGGCCTCGGTGCGGCCCGCTTTGAGGAACTCGCCCATCCGGTTGTGCACCCGGTCGATGGCCGCCCCGGCCTTGCGCAGCGCCTCGATCTCGGCGGCGTCCTTGCGCATCCGCAGCTCCCGCAGCACGCGCCCGGCGAGCACCTGCTCGGCGTCGGGCAGCGCGGCGCGCAGCGGCAGGACGTGCAGCGCGGCCATCGCGTCGGCGACGGCCAGGCGCTTGGGCTTGCCGCCGCGGCCTGCCAGGTCGGCCACCATGGCGTGCGGGTCCTGGCCGTCGACCCAGGTGACGACGTCGATGCCGAGCTCGGCCAGCGGGATGTCGGCGAAGCCGAGCTCTTCGAGCTTCGGCAGCACCAGCGCGGGCCGGCCGTCGGCGGGCAGCACCAGGCAGGTCAGCCGCTCGTGCGACTCCCCGCCGGCGCCCAGGAGGTAGCGCAGGTCGGAACCGGGCGAGATCAGCAGCGCGTCGAGGTCAGCCGAGGCCGCGGTTTCGGCCGCCCGGGTCAGACGGGCGGCGAGCACGGAAGGATCCTGCTTGAACGAGTCGGTCGCCATAGCTCCCCAGCCTAATCCCGAGGTGAAGCCCGGACGTGCGGGCGGTCCAGCCCCCGCCACACCGGCGACAGCACCATCGCGAGCGTGACGGCCAGGTAGACCGCACCGCCCGACACCAGCGCGCCGGGCAGGCCGATGCCGTCGACCAGCGCACCGCCGACCAGCGCACCCAGCGGGGCACCGACCATCGCGACCGCGCTGAGCAGTCCCAGGACCCGGCCGCGCATGTCCGGGTGCACCCGTTCGTAGGCGATCACCGCCAGCATCGGGTTGATCGCGCCCGAAGCCAGTCCCACCACGGCGAGCACGATCAGCAGCGCGGGCAGACCGGGTTCCGCGGCCATGATCGCGTATCGCGGAGCTCCGGTGATGGCGATCGCCGTGACCAGCACGAACCGCCGCGGCAGCCGCGCTCCGAGCCATCCGTAGCCGACGTTGCCCAGCAGCGCCGTGCCCGCCAGCACACCGCTCATGGCGCCGAGCGCGACGGGACTGCCCAGCACCTCGGCCGCGTAGATCGGGTGGAAGACCCCGAGCGCGGCCATGTCGAGCGTGTTCATCACCAGCAGCACCAGCACGATCGCCGTCAGCAGCCGGTCGCCGAGCAGCGCGCGGGCACCGGCGCGGAGGTCGGTCAGGTAGCCGTCGGCCGGTCGTGCGACGCGGCTCCGGGGAACGCCGAGCGCGGCCAGCCCGGCAGCCAGCGCGAAGAGGGCTCCGACACCGGCCAGCACGGTCGTTTCGGAGACCACGGCCAGCGCCGCGCCGCCCAGCGGAGCACCGAGCATCTGCGCGCCGCGGCTGGCCGCTTCAAGCCCTCCGGAGCCGCGTTCCAGCGACATCCCAGCCCGCTCCAGGAGCTCTGGGGCCACCGCCCGCCGCGCGGTCTGCCCCGGTGCGCGGCTGGCGCCGAGCAGTGCGGCGAGCACGAAGAGCTGCCACATCGCGAGGCCGAACGTGTTGTGCAGCAACGGAATCGCGATGAGCACCGCAGCGGCGGACAGGTCCGATGCGATGGCGCAGCGGCGCGCGCCGAGCCGGTCCACCAGCGGACCGCCCACCGCGGCCAGCGCCACCAGCCCGGCCAGCTCGACCGCGGCGATCGCGCCCACCAGCGTCGCGCTGCCGGTCAGCGCCAGCACGAACCACGGGACCACCAGCAGCGCGACCGCCGTGGCGAACGCCGACACCCCGGTCGAGGCCCACAGCAGGACGACCGGCGCGCGGCCGGTCACGGCGCCGAACGCGGGAAGGCCTGGAACTGCACGGCGACCTGCTCGTCACCGTCCTCGGCCGGACGCCGGTACTCGTCGAGCAGCTCGTGCATCCGCCGGGTCAGCTCGCCGAGCTCCTCGGGCCGCAGCGAGAGGAAGGTGTCCGACAGGGCGGCCGCCTCGGTCCACTCCGGCGGCCACTGCTGCCGTTCGGCCAGGTACGCCGTGGTCTGCCGGTAGTGCGCGCCGGCGACGCCGAACAGGTAGGCCGCCAGCGGTCCCTGCTCGTCCGGTCCGAGCTCGCCGGTGGCCAGCACGGTGTGCTCGTGCACCGCGCGCCACCAGCGCTCCCGCCGGTTGCCCCGCTCGGCGTCCTCCTCGACGAACCCGTGCTCGGCGAGCTGCCGGAGGTGCCAGCTGGTCGTCCCGCTGCTCTCCCCCGTCCGCGCGGCCAGCTGCGTAGCGGTCGCCGGGCCGTCGCTGCGCAGCGCGCCCAGCAACTCCATCCGCAGCGGATGCGCCAGCCCGCGCAGGCTCTTCGCGTCCAGTTTCCGGTCCATGCGAGCACGATACGATCGCCAAGGACTCTTTGCAAAGAGTTCTTGGCGATCGTCGTGATCAGGCGGGGGCCTTGTCCAGGTCCTGTTCCAGGAGGGCGGCGAGTTCGTCCAGGGCCGCCTCGTCGGGGCCGGAGAGCTCGACCTCCTCGCCGTGCCGGGCGCCCAGCGACATCAGGCCCAGGACGCTGGCCGCGTCGACCGGCGGACCGGCCTCGCCGTCGACGACCTTGGCGACGGTGACCGGCTGGGCTTGCGCGGCGGCCGCCTGGGCGAGCAGCGCGGCGGGGCGGGCGTGCAGGCCGACCGACGCGGCGATGCGGACTCGTCGTTGCATCTCGTTCCTCTCGAGCGTCAGGCCGCGACCGCGGCCTTCTCCGGTGCGGCTTCAGCGGTTTCGGTGCGACCGATCTGCTTGGCGAGCAGGACCGCGAGCGCGGCGACCACGACACCGGCCGCGATCGCACCCAGGTACGGCAGCGCGTTGCCCACCAGCGGCAGGACGAAGAGGCCGCCGTGCGGCGCCCGCAGCGACGCGCCGAAGGCCATCGACAGCGCCCCGGTGGTCGCCGATCCGACCACGATGGACGGGATGACCCGCAGCGGATCGCCCGCGGCGAACGGGATCGCGCCCTCGGTGATGAACGACGCGCCCAGCAGCCAGGCGGTGCGCCCGCTGGCCCGCTCCGCCGGGGTGAACAGCTTGCCGCGCACCGCCGACGCCAGCGCCAGGGCCAGCGGCGGCACCATCCCGGCGGCCATCACCGCGGCCATGATCTCCAGCGACGCGGTGGTGGCGATGCTCAGCCCGCCGACGGCGAAGGTGTAGGCGACCTTGTTGACCGGCCCGCCCATGTCGAAAGCGATCATCGCGCCGAGCAGCGCGCCCAGCAGCGCCGCGTTGGCCCCGGACAGCCCGGTCAGCCACCCGGTCAGCGCGGTCATGGCCAGCGCGATCGGCTTGCCGATGACCACGAACATCAGCACGCCGGTGATCAGCGCGCCCAGCAGCGGCAGCACCACCACCGGCATGATCCCGGCGATGCCGCGCGGCACCCTGATCTTCTTGAGCGCGACGAGCACCGCACCGGCCAGCAGACCGGCGATCAGCCCGCCGAGGAAGCCCGCGCCGACGGTCACCGCCACCGCGCCGCCGACGAAGCCGGGCGCGATCGCGGGCCGGTCGGCGATGGCGAAGGCGATGAACCCGGCCAGCACCGGCACCAGGAACTCGAACGCGGTGGAGCCGACCTGGTTGAACAGCGCCGCCCAGCTGACCAGGCTCGCCGCGTCGAAGTGCTCGGTGACCGGCGGCGCCTCGGTGATCTGGTAGCCGCCGAGCGCGAAGCTCAGCGCGATCAGCAGACCGCCCGCGGCCACGAACGGGATCATGTAGCTGACACCGGTCATCAGCCACTGCCGCAGCCGGGTGCCGAACCCGGTCCCGGCGACGACCTTGCTGGCGAGTTCCGGTTCCGCCGCAGCGGGTTCCGGTGCCGAGGCGGGCTGCTGCGCGGCGGCGTCCGCGGCGCGCTGCAGGAGCCCGGCGGCGTCGTTGATCGCCTGCTTGACCGGCGCCTCCACCACCGGCTTGCCCGCGAAGCGGTCCCGATCGCGCACGCCCACGTCGGCGGCCAGGATCACCGCGTCCGCGGCGTCGATGTCCGCAGTGGACAGTGGTGTGGATCCGGCCGAACCCTGGGTCTCCACCAGCATTTCGTGCCCGGCGTCCTTGGCCGCCTGCTCCAGGGCCTCGGCCGCCATGTAGGTGTGCGCGATGCCCGTCGGGCACGCGGTGACGGCGACGTACTTCACGGCGAGACCTCCCCGCGCACGTACTCGGCCAGCCGCGCGGCATCGGTGGCCGCGCGCAGGTTCTGCTTGAACTCCGCGCGCACCAGCCGGCGGGCCAGCGCGGCGAGCACCGTCATGTGGTCGGCGCCGCCGCCTTCCGGGGCGGCGATCAGGAAGATGAGGTCGGCCGGGCCGTCCTCGGCGCCGAAGTCGACCCCGGTCGCGCTGCGGCCGAAGGCCAGCGTCGGCGCGGTCACCGCCGCGGAGCGGCAGTGCGGGATGCCGATGCCGCCTTCCAGCCCGGTCGGCATCTGCTGCTCGCGGGCCTCGATGTCGGCCAGGAACCGCTCGACGTCGGTGACCCGCCCGGCGGCGGCCAGCCGCTCGGCGAGGCTGCGCACCACGGCCTTGCGGTCGGTGCCCGCCAGGTCCAGGTCGACGAGTTCGGGGGTGATCAGTTCGGTAGTCATGCCGCCACTCCGCTGAGGCTCACTGATTCGTCCACTGCGTCCACCCGCACCCGCTGCGGGTGGACGTCGTCCGGTGCGGGCATCCGGCTGCCGGCCAAGCCGACCGCCGCCCCGCCGTAGGCGACCGCGACGCGCAACGCGTCGGGGCCGTTGCCGCCCGCCCGCAGGAAGCCGGCGAGCATCGCATCACCGGCGCCGACGGTGCTGAGCACCGCGGGCACCTCGCTGGTGGCGTGCCAGGTGCCGGACTCCGCGACCAGCACCGCGCCGAGCTGCCCGAGGCTCACCAGCACGGCACCCACGCCACCGGCGCGCAGCCGGCTCGCGACGTCCAGCACGTCGCCGAGGTCGCGCAGCGGCGTTGCGGCCAGCTCCGCGAGTTCGGCGAGGTTCGGTTTGACCAGGTCCGGCGCCGCCTTGCAGGCCAGCGCCAGGGGCTGCCCGGAGCTGTCCACGGCGACCTTCGCCCCGGCGCGGCGGGCCGCCGCCGCGATGCGGGCGTGCAGGTCGTCCGGGCACCCGGCGGGCAGGCTTCCGCAGGTCACCAGCCACTCGGCTCCCCCGGCGAGGTCGGCGACCGCCTGCTCCAGCGCGGCGACCTCGGCCGCGGCGAGCTCCGGACCGGGTTCGTTGAACTTGCTCGTGGTGCCGTCGGCTTCGACGACCGCGATGTTGCTGCGGGTCGGCGCCTGCACGGGCACCTCCACCACCGGCACCGCTTCCGGCGCGAGCAGCTCGGCCAGGCGCGCGCCGTCGGCGCCGCCGGAGGGCAGCACCGCCAGCGTCGGCACCTCGGCCGCGGCCAGCGCGCGGGAGACGTTGACGCCCTTGCCGCCGGGGTCCAGCCGGGTCCGGAGGGTGCGGTGCACCGCGCCGGGCGCCAGGCGGTCCACCTGCACGGTGCGGTCCAGGCTGGGGTTGGGGGTCACGGTCACGATCACGCCAGCACCACTTCCGCTTCGACCTGTTCGAGCTCGTCGAGCGCCGCCTCGTCGAGGCCGTCGTCGGTGACCAGCACGTCGATCTCGGCGAGCTCGGCGAACCGGCTGAACTGGTCGTCGCCGTACTTGCTGTGATCGGCCAGCAGGACGCGCTTGCGGCTGGCCGCCACCATCGCCGCCTTGACCGCGGACTCGGCCGGGTCCGGGGTGGTGCAGCCGCGCACCGCGGAGAACCCGTTGGTGCCGAAGAAGCCGATGTCCACGGTGAGCCCGCGCAGCACGTCCAGCGCCCAGGATTCCACCGTGGCCAGCGTGGTGCCGCGGATCCGGCCGCCGAGGATGTGCACGTTGTAGTTGTTGCGGGTGGCCAGCTGGGTGGCCACCGTCAGCGAGTTGGTCACCACCGTCAGCTCGCGGTCGGCGGGCAGCAGCCCGGCCAGCCGGGAGGTCGTGGTGCCCGCGTCCAGCAGCACGGTGCCCCGGCTGGGCACCAGGTCCAGCGCGGCGCGCGCGATGCGCTCCTTCGCCGCGGCGTTGGTCTGGTCGCGCAGCGAGACGCCGGGTTCGAAGTCCAGCCGCTCGACCGGGATCGCGCCGCCGTAGACGCGCCGGACCAGGCCCTGCCGTTCGAGCGCGGCGAGGTCGCGGCGGATGGTCTCGGGTGCCACCTCGAACTCGGTCGCCGCGGCGGTGACGTCGATGCGCCCGTCCCGTCGTGCCCGCTGCGCCAGCAGCTGTTGGCGCTCCGCCCCGTACATGCCCGTTGTCCTCCGGTTAATGTTTGGTGTTGCCTGATTGTGCCCTGTGTTGCCATATTGTCAAGCCTCTGGGAACGCCGGGGAAACCTTCGGCCACGACGAGGAGCGCGCATGTCCACCAGCACCCTGCCCGCGAAGACGCACCACGGCGTCGGCGTCAGCCCTGGTCGGGCGGCCGGCCCGGTCGTGCGGGTGCACGACCGGTCGCCCGATCCGCTGCCCGGTCCGGCACCGACCGACCCGGCGGCCGATGCCGCCCGCATCCGCCCCGCCGCGGAGGCCGTGGCGCAGCGCCTGATCGCACGCGCCGCGGCGGCCGACGGCGAGGCGCGGGAGGTGCTGGAGATGACCGCGACGATGGCCGCCGACCCGTCACTGCTCGGCAAGGCCGAGCAAGCGGTCGCCGAGCGGGGCCTGCCCGCACCGCGCGCGGTCTTCGAGGCCGCGGGCGAGTTCGCCGAGCTGCTGGCCGCGACCGGCGGCTACCTGGCCGAACGGGCGCGCGACGTGCTCGACGTGCGGGATCGCCTGGTCGCCGAGCTGACCGGCACCGAACCGCCCGGCGTCCCGGAGCTGACCGGCCCGAGCGTGCTGGTGGCCCGCGACCTGGCCCCGGCCGACACGGCGGACCTGGATCCGCGGCTGGTGCTGGCGCTGGTGACCGAGGAAGGCGGCCCCACCAGCCACACCGCGATCCTGGCGCGGTCGCTGGGAATTCCGGCGGTGGTGGCGGTGCGCGGCGTGCTCGCGGCGGACGCCGCGGGGGCGCGGGTCGACGGCGCGGCCGGCACCGTCGAGCTGTTCGACCGGGCCGTGGAACCGGAGGCGGCGACTCGCGACCGGGTGTTGTGGAACGGCGTCGGCACCACCGCGGACGGGCACCGGGTCGCGCTGCTGGCCAACATCGGCTCGGCCGCCGACGCGCGAGCCGGGATCACCGCCGACGCAGCAGGATCGGGCCTGTTCCGCACGGAGTTCTGCTTCCTGGACGCCGCGGCCGAACCGGACGTCGAGGCGCAGCGCAGCGCCTACGCCGCGGTGCTGGAACCCTTCGCGGGCAAGCCCGTCGTGGTGCGCACGCTCGACGCCGGTGCGGACAAACCGCTGCCGTTCCTGGCGATCGGCGATGAACCCAACCCGGCACTGGGCGTGCGCGGGCTCCGCGTGGCCTTCGACCGGCCCGGCCTGCTCGACCGCCAGCTCACCGCGATCGCCGCTGCCGCAGCGGAAACCGGCGCGGAGGTGTCGGTCATGGCACCGATGGTCGCGACCGCCGCGGAGGCGGCGTGGTTCGCCGAACGCGCCCGCGCCGCCGGGATCGAGCGCGCCGGAGTCATGGTGGAGACCCCGGCGGCGGCGTTGACGGCGGAGGCGATCCTCGACGCCGTCGACTTCGTCAGCATCGGCACCAACGACCTCGCGCAGTACACCTTCGCGGCGGACCGCATGCTCGGCGCGCTCGCCGCGCTCAACGACCCGTGGCAACCCGCGCTGCTGCGCCTGATCGCACACCTGGCCCGAGCCGGCGGGGAACGGGGCAAACCGGTCGGCATCTGCGGCGAAGCGGCGGCCGATCCCCGGCTGGCCGGAGTCCTGACCGGCCTGGGCGTCACCAGCCTGTCCATGAACCCCGCGGCCCTGCCCGCGGTCGGCGCCGCGCTGGCCGAACGCACGCTGGCGGACTGGCAGCGGGCAGCGCAAAGCGCGCTGGCCGCAACGGATCCCGCCAGAGCCCGCCGAGCCGCCGGGCAGGACTGACACCCGCGAGCGGCGGTGGCGGCCCTTGCCACCGCCGCTCGACAATTGTTCGCCGAATTCCGCGAACCGCTTGACAGGAAGTCGAATAGCCTCTCCGGCCATTAATCGACAAACCCAGAACAGCACTCCAGGAATTTGTCAAATTTCCCTTTCCCGCAATTCTTGGTGTACCTTTGCGGCCGCCGCGAGCGCAGTTCCGCCAGCGGCCCATCCGGATTTGTCCACCAGTGATGTGCAGGAGCAGTTCATGACCTTCTTGGTGACCGGTGCGACCGGGAGCGTCGGCAGGCACGTCGTGGCACGGCTGCGCGATGCGGGCGCGCAAGTGCGTGCTATGACCCGGAATCCTGACAACGCGGGCCTGCCCGCGGACGTCGAGGTCGTCGCCGGCGACCTCGACCGGCCCGAAACGCTCGAACCGGCGCTGGCCGGAATCGAGCGCGCGTACCTGTTCCCGCACGACGACGCGACGGCGTTCGCGGAATTGGCGAGGAAGGCCGGAGTGCGCCGCATCGTCGTGCTGTCCTCGGCAGCGGCCGGAATCGAGTACAAGCGCGACCACAATTCCGACAGCCATGCGTGGCACCTCGCGGTGGAGCGGGCCGTCGAGGATTCCGGAATCGCGTGCACGACCGTCCGGCCCGGTTCCTTCGCGTCGAACTCGCTGCTCTGGGCCGACGCCATCCGCTCAGGATCCGCAGTGCGCTCCCCCTACGCCTCGGCGGCGCAGGCCCCGGTCCACGAGGCCGACATCGCCGCGGTGGCCGCCACCGCGCTGCTCGAAGACGGCCACACCGGGGCGAAGTACACGCTCAGCGGCCCCGCGTCGATCACCCTGGCCGACCAGGTGCGCACCATCGGCGAAGTGCTCGGCCGACAGACCTCGTTCGAGGAGCTGACACCGGAGCAGGGCCGGGCCGAGCTGCTGCAGGGCCTGCCCGAGGACATCGTCGACATGCTCCTCGGCTACTGGGCCGAAGCCGTCGACCAGCCGGAACCCGTGCTGCCGACCGTCGAGCAGGTCACCGGCCGCCCGGCGCGCACCTTCGCGCAGTGGGCGGCCGACCACGCGGCGGACTTCCGCTGAACGGGGGCCGACGATGACCGAACGGACGGTCGCGGCCGGGAGCACGCGGCTGTGGAGCGAGGACCGCGGTGATCCCGGCGACCCGCCGGTCCTGCTGATCTCGGGCGACTGCCAGCCCGGGCTGTTCTGGCCCGACGAGGTGGTGGCGGCGCTGGTCGGCGGCGGATACCGGGTGATCCGCTACGACCACCGCGACACCGGGCGCTCGACCCACCGGGACTTCGCCGCGAACCCCTACACCTTCGACGACCTCACCGCGGACGCCATCGCGGTGCTGGACGCCTGGGGCGTGAGCGCGGCGCACGTCGTTGCCTTCTCCATGGGCGCGGGCCTGGCGCAGCTGATCGCGGTCGACCACCCGCACCGGATGCTGAGCCAGACGCTGATCTGCACCCACGCGCTGGGGATCGACTTCGCGGACAGCGTGGCGCGCGCGATGGCCGGTGAAACGTCCCGGGACGGGCTGCCGCTTCCGGAGCCGCGCGTGTTCGAAGCGCTGGAACTGCACGCCGGCCCCGTGCACGACCGGTCGGCCGAGCTCGACCGGCGGGTGGCGGGCTGGCGCACCGTGGCAGGCGACGCCTTCGACCCGGCCGAGTTCCGGCGGCGGGAGGAGCGGGTGATCGACCACGCCGGCACCCTGCACCAGAGCATCGCGCACGGGTACGTGACCGAGGGGATCGCCACCCGCGGGGCCGACCTGGCCCGCATCACCGCGCCGACGCTCGTGGTCCAGGCACCGCTGGACCCGATCAGCCCGCCGCCGCACGGGCGTCACCTCGCCGGGTCGATCCCCGGCGCGGTGCTGGTCGAGATCCCGGGCATGGGGCACGCGCTGACGGGCACGGCGCTCGACGCCCTGATCCCGGAGGTCCTCGCCCACCTCCGGCGGTGACACCGGGCCGGATGTCGCCGGGTCGTGACAAGCTGGGGCGGTGACTGGTCCTCTGATGCTCGTCGACTCGGCCGGGTTGTGGTTCCGCTCGTTCTACGCCCTGCCCGACTCGCTGACCGCGCCGGACGGGACACCGGTGAACTCCGTGCGCGGGTTCTGCGACATGCTCGCCAAGCTGATCACCGATCGCCGCCCGTCCCGGCTGGTCGCCTGCCTGGACAACGACTGGCGCCCGCAGTTCCGGGTCGACGCGCTGCCGTCCTACAAGGCGCACCGCGTGGCCGAGGAGGACCCGGACGCCGAAGAGGTGCCGGACGCGCTCTCCCCGCAGGTCCCGGTGATCCTCGACGTGCTCGACGCGGCGGGCGTGGCCACGGCGGAGGCCGAGGGTTACGAGGCCGACGACGTGATCGGCGCGCTGGCCTGGCGCGAGGACCGGGACCCGGTGGAGGTCGTCACCGGCGACCGCGACCTGTTCCAGCTGGTGCGCACCGAGCCCACCCCGGTGCGGGTGATCTACATCGGCGCCGGGCTGGCCAAGGCGCAGAACTACGGGCCCGCCGAGCTCGCCGAGAAGTACGCGCTGTCCCCCGGGCGGGCGGGCGACGACTACGCCGACATGGCGGTGCTGCGCGGCGACCCGTCGGACGGCCTGCCCGGCGTGGCGGGCATCGGCGAGAAGACGGCCGCGAAGCTGATCACCCAGTTCGGCTCCCTCGAAGCCCTGCTGGCGGCGGCCGACAGCGGTGCCGCCGGTCTGACGCCGCGGGTGCGCGGCAAGCTGGCCGAAGCTTCGGACTACCTCGCCGCGGCGCCGTCGGTGGTCCGCGTGGTGCACGACGCGCCGGTGGTCGTCGACCGCCCCGACCCGATGCCGAAGTCCGAAGTGGACGTCGACCGGCTGCGCGAGCTGCAGAGCACCTGGGGCCTCGGCGCGAGCATCGACCGGCTCATCACCGCGCTGGAGCTCTGAGCCGGCCGCAGGAGGCGAGATGCCCGAGGAGCAGATCTTGCGCTCGGTCGAGCGGGCGCTGGCCGTGCTGCGGGCGTTCTCGCCGGAGCAGCCGGAGCTGACGCTGACCGAGGTCGCCCAGGCCAGCGGCCTGGACCGGGCCGGGGCCCGGCGGATCCTGCTGACCCTGGTCGGCCTCGGCTACGTGCGGCACGACGAGCGGCGCTTCGCGTTGACGCCGCAGGTGCTGGAGTTCGGCTACGCGTACCTGTCGAGCCGGTCGCTGCCGCAGATCGCCGAACCGCACCTGCGGCGGCTCACCGGGGAACTGCGCGAGATGACCGCGCTCGCCGTGCTGGACGGCGAGGAGATCCGCTACGTGGCGCAGGTTCCCAGCCCGAAGCTGCTGTCCGTCACGATCCCGGTCGGCACCCGCTTCCCGGCGCACGCCACCTCGATGGGCAAGGTGCTGCTGGCAGGCATGCCACCGGAGCTGCTGGAGGCGCGGCTGCGGTCAGCGGAGCTGAAGCGGCTCACACCGCACACCGTCACCACCCGCCGAGGCCTGCTCGCCGACCTCGCCGAGATCCGCGAGCAGGGCTTCGCGATCTCCGACAGCGAGCTGGAGGAAGGCCTGCGGGGCGTCGCGGCACCGGTCCGCGACTCCGACGGCAAGGTGATCGCCGCGGTCAACGTCTCGTTGGACGCGCACCGCGCACCGGAGGGGGCGGTGCGGCGGGAGATCGTGCCGCTGCTGGTGACCACCGCGTCCCGGATCGAGGCCGACCTGCGGCTGAGAACACCGGCGGACCACCGGCGGTAGCCGGGTTCCGCTCTGGAACCGACCGATTCGAAGCCGTTGGGAATCGCGCCGGTCGAAGCAGCCGGAGACGTTCGCCCAGCGACCGCCGCAGTCGCCGCGCGAACGGGCCACGATCGGCCGGAACCTCTCGACGCCGTCGGCCCGCATCTCGGCGGAAATCGCGTTTTCCCAGTTCAACGGGCATTGGCGGCGATCACGGGAACGATCCGACCAGCACGTCGATCAGCTGTCGTGTCGTGCATCACAACCATTTCCGCTCGATTTCGCGCCTACGATCCACGTCACACATGGCCCGTTGATCATTTTCGGGGCCGTCGCTGTCCCAACGGAGGGGTGGAGATGACCGGCAGGATTCGGAACCAGCGGTTCGCGGCGAAGGTCGTCGAGGCCCCGGAAGCCGTCGATCTGATCGAGCCGGGCGCCAACGTGGGCATGAGCGGGTTCACCGGCGCCGGATATCCCAAGGAGGTGCCGGGCGCGCTGGCCAAGCGGGTCGCCGAGGCGCACGCGCGCGGTGTGCCGATGAAGTTCGGCCTGTGGACCGGCGCGTCCACCGCGCCGGAGCTGGACGGCGCGCTCGCCGACGTGGAGGGCATCGACCTGCGCCTGCCGTACCAGTCCGACCCGGTCACCCGGGAGAAGATCAACAGCGGCCGGATGGACTACACCGACATCCACCTCTCGCACGTCGCGCAGCGCGTGTGGCAGGGCGCTCTCGGCAAGCTCGACGTCGCCGTCGTGGAGGTCAGCGGCATCACCGAGGACGGTCGTCTCGTCCCGTCCTCCTCGGTGGGCAACAACAAGACCTGGCTCGAACAGGCGGATCGGGTGATCCTCGAGGTCAACTCGTGGCAGAGCGAGCACCTGGAGGGCATGCACGACATCTACTACGGCACCGCCCTGCCGCCCCGCCGCACGCCGATCCCGATCACCAGCCCGGCCGACCGGATCGGCACGCCGTACCTGGAATGCCCCGCGGACAAGGTGATCGCCGTCGTGGAGACCGAATCACCCGACCGCAACACGGTTTTCACCCCTCCGGACGAGAACTCGGAGCGGATCGCCGGGCACGTGCTGGACCTGCTGGAATCGGAGGTGCGTTCCGGCAGGCTGCCCGGCGAGCTGCTCCCGCTGCAGTCCGGCGTGGGCAACGTGGCCAACGCCGTCCTGGCCGGGCTCGGCGCCGGGCCGTTCGACGGGCTGACCGCCTACACCGAGGTGATCCAGGACGGCATGCTGGCGCTGATCGAATCGGGGAAGCTGCGGATGGCCTCCGCGACGGCGTTCTCGCTCAGCCCGGCGGCGATCGACCGCTTCAACCGCGACGCCGCGGCGTACCGGGACCGGATCCTGCTGCGCCCGCAGGAGATCAGCAACCACCCCGAGGTGGTGCGCCGGCTCGGCTGCCTGGCGATGAACGGCATCGTGGAGGCCGACATCTACGGCAACATCAACTCGACGCACCTGATGGGCAGCCGGATCCAGAACGGCATCGGCGGCTCGGGCGACTTCGCGCGCAACGCCCACGTGTCGATCTTCGTCACGCCGTCGGTCGCCAAGGGCGGTGCCGTGTCGGCGATCGTGCCGATGGTCTCGCACGTCGACCACACCGAGCACGACGTCGACGTCATCGTGACCGAGCAGGGGCTGGCCGACCTGCGCGGCCTGTCGCCCAGGAAGCGGGCCGAGCGGATCATCGCGAACTGCGCCCACCCCGACTTCCGCCCGGCGCTCCAGGACTACTACGACCGGGCGCTGCGATCGTCGTTCGGCCTGCACACCCCGCACCTGCTGGGAGAGGCGCTGTCCTGGCACCAGCGCTACGTCGAAACGGGCTCGATGCGCCCTGCCGCGGCGAACTGACCTCGCGGGAGTTCAGGCGTTCCCGCCAAATCGCTCCAAGCCGACCGGGTCGTGCGCGCTGAACACCTCGACCTGGCCGCGGTGCGCGGTGGCCAGGTCGCGCAGCCGGTCCTGGTTGTGCCGCCGCAGCGGGCCGTCGACCTGCACCCTGTTCTGGAAGTAGCGCAGCATCGGGCTGCAGTGCGGGTTCTCGGCCATCTCGCCGTGGTGGAAGAACGCGTCACCGGCGTGCAGCAGCCACGTCCCGTCCTGCTTGCGCACGGCGACGCCGGTGTGGCCGCGGGTGTGGCCGGGCAGCGGCACCAGCAGGATCTCCGGCGGCAGGCCCGGCAGGTCGCGCACTGCCTCGAAGCCGAACCAGCGCTCCCCGTCGGCACTTCCGTGCACGCTCCACTTCGGACCGTGCTGGAACTGGTGGCGCAGGTAGCGGTCCTGCTTGAGGTCGCGCAGCATCGTCCGGTGCTCGACGTCGTGGACGTGCACCTGGGCGTGCGGGAAGTCCGGCAGCCCGCCCGCGTGGTCGAGGTCCAGGTGGGTCAGCACGATGTGCCGCACGTCCTGCGCCCGGTGGCCGAGGCGCTCCAGCTGGGCCACCGCGGTCTCACCGGCGTCGAGCACCGGACGGCCCAGCCGCAGCCGCTGCTTCATCAGCTTCGCGTGCGTGGTGACGTCCGGGACGCCCATGCCGCTGTCGACGAGCACCAGCCCCTGCTCGGTCTCGACCAGCAGGCAGTGGCAGATCATGCGCGCGGTGCCGAACCGGCTGCCCGCCGCGTTGACGAGCCGACCGCCGAACGGCCGCATGGTGCCGCAGTTGAGGTGGTGGATCCGCATCAGTTCCCCTCCACCCGCGCCGCTTCCAGCAACGCGGTCAGTTGTGCTCCTGTCGTTCGCAGCGGCGCGACGTCCCGCTGCACCTTGGCCAGCAGCAAGCCGCCTTCCAGCAGCGACAACGCGACGACGGCCAGTTCCGCGGCCCGGCCCGCCGGGATCCCCCAGCCGCCGAACCGCTCGGCCAGCTGCTCCTGCCACAGCCCGTAGGCGTCGCGGCACGCGGACCGCACCTCGGGGCTCTCCGCGGAGGCCTCCAGGGCGACCGTGGCCACCGGGCAGCCGCGGCGGAAGTCCGACTCGACCAGCGACCGCTCGAAGTGCGCCACGATCGCCGCGACGGCCTCGCCCGGTTCGGCCACCTCGGCGAGCAGGGCCAGCAGCTCGCCGACCTGCCGCCCGGAGGCGGCGACCGCTTCGGCGGCCAGCTGCTGCTTGCCGCCGGGGAAGTGGAAGTACAGCGAGCCCCGCGGCGCGGCGGACTCGGCGAGCACCTGGTTGACCCCGGTGCCGTGGTAACCCTGCTGGTTGAACAGCTCCATCGCGGTCTCGAGCATCTGCTGCCGCGTTCGCGCACCCTTCTTCACGAGAGAAAATATGACAGTCGGTCTACTTATTTTCAACCCCTGATCTCCCCCGAGCACCAAAAAGGGGTCGTGAGTGCGAAACGGTGCTGGAACACCGTTACGCGCTCACGACCCCACGCGACCAGATCAGGACGTCAGCGCCGCCTCCCCGCCGCGGGACCAGGAAGTCCACCGTGGAGGATCAGCAAGCCTGCGCTCAGGTCAGAAACCCGTTCCGCACCAAGGGGTTTCGAGGGTGGCGAACAAGCGGTCGGCCGCCGCGACCGCCGCCGGGTCGCGCATCTCGATGCGCCCGGCCGCCACCAGCGTCGACGGCAGCTGATCACCCAGGTACAGCACGGCGAGCGTCGACACGTCGAGGCTCAGCTGCGGCTCGGCCGTCGAGCGCTCGACGCCGTCCGGCCCGATGCGGTAGCCGCCTTCGTTGTCCGGCAGGAAAGCATCGCGCACCTCGACCACCACCGGCTCCGCCGCGCCGTAGGACCGCGCCCGCAACGCGGCGAGCACGTCCACCAGGCGCACCCAGAGGTCGTCGGCGACCTCGGTCACCGCGCACCGGCGGCGGTCGGTCAGCCACCACTCCAGCGGCTCGTCCAGCGGCCGGACGTGCCCCACCACGCGATCGACCAGGTCGATGCCCAGCAGGAACCGCCACAGCTGCGCCACCGCGGTGGCATCGGCGCCCTTGAGGTCGTGGACGTCCACGGTGGTCCCGCCGTCGCCCGGCTTCGGCTCGTACACGGCGAACCCGTCGTCCGCACCGTCCTCGTCGGCGTGCACCGCCACCAAGCAGCCGTCGCCGAGGTACTGCCGCATCCCCGACCACCACGCCTCGTTCCGGCCGATCGTGCCCGGCCGGTCGACCACGCACCTCCGGTAGATCTCCGGGAGCAGCGAGATCGCCGCCTCCCAGTCCAGCACCCGCACCTGGCCGCCCCGCGGCGCGTCGTCGCGGAACACCACCCGCGCGCGCTCCAGCTCCACCTTCCGGTGACGCGAGGCCAAGCCGTAGCCGAACCGCTCGTAGATCGCGGCCTCCGAGGCGTGCAGCATCGCCACCGGCTCGCCGCGCTTCGCCGCGTCGTCGAGCTGCGCGCGCATCAGCCCGCGGAGCACTCCGCGCCGGGTCCGGTCGGCGCGGACGCCGACGCCGGTCACCGCACCCGCGGCCACCTGCCCACCGGGCACCGCGAGCTCGTTGGTGGTGGCCATGGCGGTACCGGCCAGCTCACCGCCGTCGAACGCGCCCAGCACCCGGCCGAGCTCGTAACGACCGCGGGTGTTCTCCCACGCATCGTCCTTGCACGGTGGGAGCAGCAAGGCTCGCCGGAACAGGTCGTGCGCCGATCGGAACTCGGACTCGGCCAGTGCGCGTACGTCGATCACGCCGCGATTCTCCCGGTCGCCGCCGCCGGAAGCGACCGATTTTCCGCCCCGCCCGGCGGACCTCACCTGGGGTGGCCGACCTCGTAGACGCCCTTGCTCGTCTTCACCGTGACGGTGACGGTCTTGTCCTCCGCGCCGATCCGCACCTGGCAGTCGAACCGGTTGCCGGTCTGCACCGCCTGCCCGCCCGGACAGCTCACCGACCCGACCCCGGCCAGCCCGTAGGAGTCCTTCAGCGTCTGCTCAACGCCCTTCTCCACGCTGCTCGCGTCGAACACCGAGCGCACGAACCACCCCGGCACGATCAACCCCAGCACCAGCACCACGGCGACCAGGAGCACGCCGGCACCGCTGAGCACCCACGGCAGCACCGAGCGCTTCTTCCGCGGCGGCGGGCCGAAGCCGCCCTGCGGCGGGAACTGGTTCGCGGGCCGCTGGAACTGCTGCGGCTGCTGGTACTGCTGGCCGTAGCCGTACTGCTGCGGCGGTGGCTGCGGCGCGAACCCGCCCTGCGGCGGCGGAAAACCGCCCTGCGGCGGGTAACCCGGCCCGCCCTGCGGCATCCCGGTGTTCGGGGGCTGCTGCCCCCACTGGGGATACCCCCCTGGCGGCGGGCCGTAGGGGGACGACATTCTGCACCTCCGGACGATGTTGCACGCGGCATCGCGAAGAAATCCAACCACAACCGCCCGGCCGTCTGTCCCGCCTCTCCGCGTTTTTCAGTGGTGGTTGCGTTTGGGAGCGATCTTGCGTTTTCGGGGCTTCTTGTGGCTGGGTTGCGTCACGGTCCCCTGAGGTGCGGTTGCGCAGGTCGCCGGTTGACACGTGGGACGGTCAGACCGCCCCGGCGGCCACAACTCCGCGCCGGATCGCGGTGACCGCCTTCGCCGCCGCCGCGCCCACCGGATCGGACACCCCGACCACCTCGCGGATCTGGTCCAGCAGGTCGATCACCTGCCTGCACCACCGCACGAAGTCGCCCGCCGACAGCTCGTGCCCGCTGGTCTCCGCGGCGGTGAGCACCTTCTCCAGCGACTCACCGCGCGCCCAGCGGAACACCGGCCAGGCGAAACCCGCATCGGGCTCGCGAGTGCGGTTCAGCTTGTGCCTGCGCTCGTCGTCCTCCAGCTCCGCCCACAGCTGCCAGGTCGCCTCCAGCGCATCGGTGACCGCCCCGGCCGGGACCTGCGGGGCCAGACCCTCCCGCCGCGACTCGTACACCAGCGAGGAGACCACCGCGGCCAGCTCCGCCGGGCCGAGCCCGGTCCAGGTGCCGACCCGCAAGCACTCCGCCGCCAGCAGGTCGGACTCGCTGTAGAGCCGCGACAGCCGCCGCCCGTGCCGGGTGACCTTGTCGTCCTCGCTCGGCTCGGCGGGCAGGTAGCCGCGCTCGGTCAGCAGCGCGACGATCCGGTCGAAGGCGCGGGCCAGCGAGTGCGTGGTGGCCGCGACCTTGCGGCGCAGGTTCTCGTTCTCGCCGTGCAGCCGCTCGTAGCGCTCCGCCCAGCGCGCGTGGCTCTCCCGCTCGTCGCAGCCGTGGCACGGGTGCGCCTTCAGCGCGCGCCGCAACGTCGCCAGCTCCGCGTCGTCGGTGGCGTCCGAGCGCCGCCTGCCGCGCCCGCCCGGCGACTCCAGCCCGGTGTTGCGCAGCGACGAGGCCAGATCGCGCCGGGACTTCGGGGAACGGGTGTCGACGTGCTTGGGCAGCTTGAGCTTGCCCAGCGGCTCCACCGGGGAGGTGAAGTCGGCGACCGACAGCCGGCCCGACCACCGGTCCTCGGTGACCACCAGCGGCCGCGGCTCGCCCATCGGCTCCAGCCCCGGGTCGATGACCACCGCCAGACCCGAGCGGCGTCCCGCGGGCACCGAGATCACATCGCCCTTGCGCAGCTTCTCCAGCGACTTCGCCGCTTCCGCGCGCCGCGACTGCCGGTTCTGCCTGGCCAGCAGCTTCTCCCGCTCCGAGATCCGGCGGCGCAGCTGGAAGTACTCGTCGAAGTCGCCCAGGTGGCAGTGCATCGCCTCGGAGTAGCCGCTCAACGCCTCGTTGTTGCGGTCCACCCGCCGCGACAGGCCCACCACCGAGCGGTCGGCCTGGAACTGCGCGAAGGACTGCTCCAGCAGGTCCCGCGCGGCGTCCTGCCCGACGCGCTGCACCAGGTTGACGGCCATGTTGTAGCCGGGCCGGAACGAGGAGCGCAGCGGGTAGGTGCGGGTGGAGGCCAGGCCGGCCACCTGCTTCGGGTCGACGCCGGGCTGCCAGACGACCACCGCGTGGCCCTCCACGTCGATGCCGCGCCGCCCCGCGCGGCCGGTGAGCTGCGTGTACTCGCCGGGGCTGAGGTCCACGTGCGACTCGCCGTTGAACTTCACCAGCCGCTCCAGCACCACCGTGCGGGCGGGCATGTTGATGCCCAGCGCCAGCGTCTCGGTGGCGAACACGGCCTTGACCAGGCCGCGCACGAACAGCTCCTCGACGGTCTCCTTGAACGCGGGCAGCAGCCCGGCGTGGTGCGCGGCCAGCCCGCGCTCCAGCGCCTCCCGCCACTCCCAAAAGCCCAGGACCGACAGGTCGCTCTCCGGCAGGTTCGCGGTGTGCTCGTCGATCACCTCGCGGATCTCGGCGACCTCGGACTCGCTGGTCAGCCGCAGCCCGGCGCGCACGCACTGGGAGACGGCCTGGTCGCAGCCGTTGCGGCTGAAGATGAACACGATCGCGGGCAGCAGCCCGGCGGCGTCCAGCCCGGTCAGCACCTCCACCCGCGACGGCGGGAAGAACCGGGGCGGCCGCGGGCCCTTGCGCTTGCCGTTGTTGGGGCCGCTGCGGCGGCCGCCGTAGGGCAGGTGCACGCGGGCCAGCTGCTGGGTGTGGCGCAGCAGGCTCGGGTTCATCTGCAGCTCGCGGTCGGCGCTCTCCCCACCGAACAGGTCGAACATCCGCGGCCCGACCAGCATGTGCTGCCACAGCGGCACCGGCCGGTGCTCGTCGACGACCACGGTGGTGTCGCCGCGCACCTCCTGCAGCCACTCGCCGAACTCCTCGGCGTTGCTCACCGTCGCGGACAGGCTGGCGACCTGCACGTGGTCGGGCAGGTGCAGGATCACCTCCTCCCACACCGCGCCGCGGAACCGGTCGGCGAGGTAGTGCACCTCGTCCATCACCACGTAGCCGAGCTGGTCCAGGCTGCTGGAGCCGGCGTAGAGCATGTTGCGCAGCACCTCGGTGGTCATCACGACCACCTGGGCGTCGCCGTTGATCGAGGTGTCGCCGGTCAGCAACCCGACCGCGTCGCTACCGTGCCGCTCGCACAGGTCGGCGTACTTCTGGTTCGACAGCGCCTTGATCGGCGTGGTGTAGAAGCACTTGCGGCCCTCCTGCAGCGCCAGGTGCACGGCGAACTCGCCGACGACGGTCTTGCCCGCGCCGGTCGGCGCGCACACCAGCACGCCGCGACCGGCCTCCAGCGCCTGGCACGAGGTGCGCTGGAAGGGGTCGAGCTCGAAGGACAGCTGCCCGGCGAAATCGGTCAGCTTCGGGTGCACACCGCGGCGGGAGTGCTTGGCGAAGGACTCGGCCGGGGACAGCTCGGTGGGGTTGGAACGGCTAGCAGCCACCTCCCAAGGTTTTCACATCCCACCGACGACCGTCTCGACCGAGCCCGCACCGGCGGTGCGCACCTCATCACAGTCCGACCATTTCCGCAGGTGGGGACCCGTGAGTGCTTTGTGGTGCCATAGCCCCTCAAAGCGCTCACGGCCCCTGTGCAGGCACAACACCAACCCACGACCTTCAGTCGCGCGTCAACCCACGACCTGCAGGGCGCCCGGCGCGCAGCGGATGGTCAGCGGTAGCCGGGCCTGGGGTTCGCCGTCGGCGTAGGCCAGCCAGCCGTTGTCGCCGCCCAGGCGGATCCGCCTGGCTCGCAGCGTGGTCACCGCCGGGTGCTCCACGTGCCCGCCGGAGCGCAGCGTCGGCAGGATGCCGACGAAGTCGCGCCGCGACACCGCGCCGACCACCGTCACGTCGAGCAGCCCGTCCGCCGGGTCGGCGCCCGGGCAGACCGGGATGCCGCCGCCGTAGCAGGCGGAGTTGCCCACCGCGACCAGCGTCGCGGCCTGCTCGATGACACCGGACTCGGTCTCCACCCGCAGCGGCATCGCGTGCAGGCCCAGCAGCTCCCGCACCACCGCCAGGTCGTAGCGCCGCTGCCCGCGCGGCCAGCGCATCCGGTTCGCCCGCGCGTTGACCCGCGAGTCGAACCCGGCGCAGAGCACGGTCGCGAACCAGCCCGCGCCCGCGGCCTTGCCGAGGTCGATGCTGCGCTTGTCCCCCGCCTGCAGCGCCCGGGCCACCGAGCGGGCCGCGGCGGCGGCGTCGAGCGGCACGCCGAGCCCGCGCGCGAGGTCGTTGCCGGTGCCCGCCGGGATCAGCGCGAGCGCGGTGCCGGACTCCGCGCACGCCTGCACGGCGAGGTGCGCGATGCCGTCACCGCCGACCACGGCGAGCACGTCGGCGCCGTCGGACACCGCGCGCTTGGCGGCTTCGGCGGCACCACCGGCATCGGTGGCGATCACCGTCCGGACGTCGCAAACGGCGCGAAGGTGGCCGACGATGTCGCCGACCACCTTCGCCGAGAGCCGACCACCGGCCGCGGGGTTGATCAACAGGACACAGCGCACGAGGCAAGATCCTCACCCACGCGGCACCGCCTTGGCCAGTGCCCGTGTCCAAGTCGTGGCCGGCACCGGCGCCGCTCCCGGCACGTCAGGTGACGTCGTCGTGGTTGCGCCGGGGCGCCTGCGAGGACTGCAGGTCCAGTTCGGAGCCCCGGAAGTCGATCTCGGAGGCCTCGTCCAGCCCGACCGCGTCGAGCCCCTGGGCCGCCAGCTTCTTGGCCTTGCGCTTGTCGTTGGCCCGGCAGATCCCCATCGCGATGATGAACAGCACGGACAGCGCCGCGGCCAGCGCGAGCATCGAGAACGGGTCCTGGCCGGGGGTCGCGATCGCGGCGAACACGAACAGCGCGAACACGATGCCCCGCCACCAGCTCTTGAGCTTCTCGTAGCTGACGATCCCGGCGAGGTTGAGCATCACCAGGATCAGCGGCAGCTCGAAGCTGACACCGAAGATCACCAGCAGCAGCAGCATGAAGCTGATGTACTTGCCACCGGTGAGCGCGGTGAAGAACGCGTCCCCGCCGAAGCCGGACATGAACGCCAGCGCCACCGGCAGGATGTAGTACGCCAGCACCGCACCGGCCAGGAACAGCACCGTCGCGCAGCTGACGAACAGCCGGGCGAACTTGCGCTCCTTGGCGTACAGACCGGGCGTGATGAACGCCCACAGCTGGTACAGCCACACCGGGCTGAACAGCACCGCACCGACCGCGACACCGACCTTGAGGGTCAGCATGAAGATCTCGAACGGCTCGGTCTGCAGCAGCTGGCAGTGCCCGTTGGGGGACAACCGCTGCGTCTCGGGCAGCTGGCAGTACGGCTCCAGCAGGAAGTCGCTGAGCGTGGGCAGCCCGAAGGCCGAGTGGGAGAACCACCAGATCCCGAAGATCGCGCCGACGATCACCGCCGCGATGGCCACGCCCAACCGGTACCGCAGCTCGTAGAGGTGATCCACGAGCGTCATGGTGCCGTCCGGGTTGTGCCTGCGGCCCCACCGGCGGCGCTCCTTGCGGAACGGGTTCAGGCGACGCAGTGGATTACCCACCGTGTTGTCCCGTCCTCACTCAGTTCTTGGTGTCGTTGCGCTGCTTCTCGTCGGCCGGGGACGGCGACGTGACCGGAGGCGCACTGGTCTCACCGGCGGTCAGCTCCGGCTTCGGCTTGTCCTCCTCGGCCTTCTTCGCGGCTTCCTCGTCGGCCTTCATGCCGCGGGCCTCCGCCTTGAACACGCGCGCGGACTGGCCGAGCGAGCGGGCCATCTGCGGGAGCTTGGTGGCGCCGAACAGCAGCACCAGAACCAAGACGATGAGGATCAGCTCCCAGCCACCTGGCAAACCCATCCGAACACAACCTTTCGTGATGTCCCTGCTGGGCGACATCGTACGCGCGGCAGGGCTGGACAAATAGGGCCGTTGAGCGTCACCCGCGGCGGCGTTCGGCGAACGCCACCTTGAGCCCGGCCACGCGCGCCTTCACCAGGCCGCTGCGGTCCGCGAGGTCGTGGGCGACCTGCCGCTGGACGGACTTGAACCGGGAAACCTCCCGGAGGACCCGGACCAGCAGCAGCACGAGCAGGACCAGACCCGCTCCCAGCAGCACAAGACTCCACACGTACGGCACCCGGTCACCGTATCGGGCTCAGATGGACGGAAGGTGACGTGCCCGTGCCAACGCGTCTTCCGCGCGTTGACGCACGTCACAGGCCAGGTCGTCGGGGCTGAGCACCCGGGCCTGCCCGCCCAGCCCGAGCAGCAGCCTGCTCATCCAGCTCCGGTCGGAGTAGCGCATCCGCACCCGGGCGCGCCCGTTCGGCAGCTCGACGAGCTCGTCCACCTGGTAGTACTCGGCGACCCAGCGCGCGTCCGGCTCCAGCTCCAGCTCGGCCACCGACTGGTCGGGCGCGGGCCGGAACAGCCCCTCCGACACGTCGGTGGGCTCGGCCTCGGAGGGCGGCTGCGCCGCTTCGTCGAGCACCGCGACCTCGTCGATCCGGTCCAGCCGGAACATCCGCACGCCCTGCGCGCTGCGGCACCAGGCCTCCAGGTAGCTGCGCCCGTCGATGAGCAGCAGCCGCATCGGGTCGACGGTGCGCTCGCTGATCTCGTCGCGCGAGGGCGTGTAGTAGCGGATCCACAGCGCCCGGCGCAGCGTCGTGGCCTCCTGCACCGCGGCGCGCACGCCCGGCTGCACCGCGCCGCCGCGGCCTTCCAGCCCGACGACCACACCGGCCGGGCGGGCCTGCCCGACGGCGTTCTCCACCTTCGCCAGGGTCCGCTGGACCGCGTCGGTGTCGGTGATGCCCGGCGTCTCGGCCAGCGCCCGCAGGGCGACCAGCAGCGCGGTGGCCTCCGAGGCGGTCAGCCGCAGCGGTCGCCGCATGCCCGCGTCGTAGGTGACGGTGATGGTGTCGCTCTCGAAGGAGAGGTCGATCAGGTCACCGGGCCCGTAGCCGGGCAGCCCGCACATCCACAGCAGCTCGAGGTCCTTGCGCAGCTGCTGCTCGGTGACGCCGAAGTCGCCCGCGGCGTCGGCGACCGGGATGCCCGGCCGGCTCAGCAGGTACGGCACCAGCGCCAGCAGGCGCGGCAGCCGCTCGGTCGCGCTCGTCACCGCGTGCCCTCCCCCGGCTCGCCCTGGTCCACCACGTCCAGGTGGATCTCGTGGATCGTCTTGCGCAGCGTGTCCGGCTCCAGCACCAGCACGTCGGCCCCGTACCCGGCGAGCCAGCTCGCCGCCGACTCCGGGTAGTTCAGGTCGAGCTCGACCACGTCGCCCCAGTCGTCGCCGAGCTGCATCCGGTCGACGACCTTCGCCCGGCGCCGCGCGCCCTGCGCCCGCCCGTCCGCGACCCACACGCGGGCGAGCGTGCTCGGCTGGGCGTGGCGGTGCTCGCCCGCCACGAAGCTCAGCAGGTCGATGTCCGGTGGGCGCTGGACCTGCCCGGCCCGCCCGGTCGCCTTCGCCTTGCCCTGGATGCGGGAGAGCCGGAAGCACCGCGGGGCCTGCCGGTCCCGGTCGTGCCCGACGACGTACCAGCGCCCCCGCCAGGACACCACGCCCCACGGCTCGATGGTCCGCCGGTGCACGTCGGGGCTGCTCGGGCGCCGGTAGTCGAACTCCACCACCCGGCCGCTCTGCACCGCCGCCAGCAGCGGCGCGAACGCGGGCTCGGTGGTGCGCACCTTGGGCTCGACGGCCGCCGAAGCGTGCTCGTCGACGTCCACGCCGGCCGCGCGCAGCTTCAGCAGCGCGCCGCGAGCCGCCGCGGTGAGCTCCGGGGCGTCCCACAGCCGCACCGCCAGCGCCACGGCGGCGGCCTCGTCGGGTTCCAGGTCGACGTCGCCGAGCTCGTAGTCGCGGCGCGCGATCCGGTAACCGTCGGTGGCGTCGAAGGCCGAGTTCCGGCCCGTCTCCAGCGGGATGCCCAGATCCCGCAATTCCGCCTTGTCCCGTTCGAAGGTCCGGAAGAAGGCCTCGTCAGTGGGCGCGCCGGAGTAGCCCGGCACGATCGCCCGGATCCGATCCGCGGTGAGGTACTGGCGGGTCGACAGCAGACACAGCACCAGGTTCACCAAGCGTTCAGCACGCACAGTGGCCACCGCAGAACTCTAGCCCGCCCGGATTCGATCATGTGTTTGGGTCGGGGCGCGTTGTTCTTCGCGGGACGGACGGGGCGAATGAGGCGCTGATTTCGGTGTGCGCTGAAGTCACGATGAACGCGAAGAAGTTTCGCGACGCGCCGCACCCGGCTCGCCGCGAACAGGTTCGCGGTGATCACCGCGCCTACCCTGGACGCATGTCCGAACGCGTCTTGATGATCACCGGGGCGTCCCGCGGCATCGGTGCCGCGACCGCGCGCGCCGCCGCAGCAGCGGGCTTCCGCCTGGTCCTGACCGCCCGCTCCGCCGAAGCCCTGTCCGCCCTGGTCGACGAGCTCGGCCCGGAAACCGCGCTGGCGCTGCCCTGCGACGTCACCGACTACGCGAGCCTCACCGAGACCGTCCAGCGCGCCGAGGACCGCTTCGGGCGCCTGGACGCGGTGTTCGCCAACGCGGGCGTCAGCCAGCACACCTCGTTCCTCGGCAACGGCGGGGCCGAGCCCGAGCAGTGGCGCGACATGGTCCTCACCAACGTCTACGGCGCCGCGATCACCGCCCGCGCGGCCCTGCCCGCCCTCACCCGCACCGAGGGCCACCTGCTCCTGACCGGCTCCAACGCGGGCCGCGGCATCCGCCCGGGCAACCTCTACTCGGCGACGAAGTGGGCGGTCACCGGCATGGCCCAGAACATCCGCGCCGAATGCGTGGGCACCGGAGTCCGCGTCACCCTCATCCAACCGGGCATGGTCGAGACCGAGATGACCGCAGACACCCGCGACGTCCCCAAGCTCACCCCGGCGGACATCGCCAACGCGGCCCTCTACGCCCTCCAGCAACCCCCGACGGTCGACGTCAACGAACTCACCATCCGCCCCACCGGCCAACAACGCTGACCTTTTCGAGGTGAAGGGCACCCTTCACCAACTATGCGGGCGAAAGGTGCCCTTCACCTCGCCCCCACCAGGTGACGGACGCACCGCGCGGAGGCACCCAGACCCCCGGGCCCACCCGAACGTGGTCGGCGTGAAGGGCACCTTTCGCCCACTAACTTGGCGAAAGGTGCCCTTCACCTCGTCCCGATCGGTGGGTCAGAGGGAGTTGATGAGGCGTTCGACGCGGTCGTCGACCGCGCGGAACGGGTCCTTGCAGAGGACTGTGCGCTGGGCCTGGTCGTTGAGCTTGAGGTGCACCCAGTCGACCGTGAAGTCGCGGCCCGCGGCTTGGGCGGCGGCGATGAAGTCGCCGCGCAGCTTGGCCCTGGTGCTCTGCGGTGGGGTGTCCTTGGCCGCCTCGATCTCACCGTCCTCGGTGGCGCGGTCCACCAGGTCCTTGCGCTGGAGCATGTCGAACAGCCCACGTCCGCGGCGGATGTCGTGGTAGGCCAGGTCCAGCTGGGCGATGCGAGGGCTGGACAGCTCCAAGCCGTGCTTGCCGCGGTAGCGCTCCAGCAACCGGTGCTTGATCGCCCAGTCGATCTCCCGGTCGATCAGCGAGAAGTCCTGCTGCTCGATGGCGTCCAGCGCCCGGCCCCACAGCTCCAGGATCCGGTCGGTCATCGGGTCCGAACCGCGCCGCGCCACGTGGTCGACGGCCCTGCCGTAGTACTCCCGCTGGATGTCCAGCGCGGAGGCCTCCCGGCCGCCCGCCAGCCGGACCGTGCGCCGCCCGGTCAGGTCGTGGCTGATCTCCCGGATCGCGCGGATCGGGTTGTCCAGGCTGAAGTCCCGGAACTGCACGCCCTGCTCGACCATCTCCAGCACCAGGTTCGCCGAGCCGACCTTGAGCAGCGTGGTCACCTCGGACATGTTGGAGTCGCCGACGATGACGTGCAGCCGGCGGTAGCGCTCGGCGTCGGCGTGCGGCTCGTCGCGGGTGTTGATGATCGGCCGTGAGCGGGTCGTCGCGCTGGAGACGCCCTCCCAGATGTGCTCGGCGCGCTGCGACAGGCAGTACACCGCGCCGCGCGGGGTCTGCAGCACCTTGCCCGCGCCGCAGATGAGCTGGCGGGTGACCAGGAACGGCAGCAGCACGTCGGCGATCCGGGAGAACTCGCCGGAGCGACCGACCAGGTAGTTCTCGTGGCAGCCGTAGGAGTTGCCCGCGGAGTCGGTGTTGTTCTTGAACAGGAAGATGTCGCCGCCGATGCCCTCGTCGGCCAGCCGCCGCTCGGCGTCGATGAGCAGGTCCTCCAGGATCCGCTCACCGGACTTGTCGTGCGTGACGAGCTGGACGAGGTCGTCGCACTCGGCCGTGGCGTACTCCGGGTGGGAGCCCACGTCCAGGTAGAGCCTGGCCCCGTTGCGGAGGAAGACGTTGGACGACCGCCCCCACGACACGACCCGTCGGAACAGGTATCTGGCCACCTCGTCCGGGGACAGTCGACGCTGCCCGTGGAAGGTGCAGGTGACCCCGAACTCGGTTTCGATGCCGAAGATCCGCCGCTGCATGACTCCACACTAGGCGCTAATACCGCTTCGCGGCGGTCCGCCGTTCGGGCACCTGTGGCGCGTCCTGCCGACGAAAACGGTTGCACCGCGTCATCGGGCGTGCCGCGAAGGCCACCGGCACCCCCGCACCGCGCCCCGCGCACCCCGGTCACCCCGCCACGGGCGGTGTCCGCAGCGGCAGCCGACCACAGCATGTTGTGACCTCCGGCGGCGCCGCCGCTTGGCGGGCAGCCGTTCGGGGAATCCGGTGCGCAACGCACGAGTGCGGGACACCGGTCAGCCGACCGGCATCCCGCACTCGTGGAGTCGTCCGGGCGAAATCGCCACCGCCACTACTTGCCCGAGGGCGTCTCCTCGGAACCGGTGTCCTCGGACTCGTCCGAAGTCGACTCCCGCTCCGGGATCAGCGCCTTCAGCGCCGCACCCTGGATCCGGCGGAAGGTCCGGTTCGGCCGGGCGCGGTCGAGCACCGCGACCTCCAGCTTGTCGGCGCCCAGCTCCCGGTTGCCGTCCCCGCCGGAGCCCAGCGCCTCGATCGCCACCTTGGCCGCACCGGCCAGGTCCAGCCCGTCGCTGAAGGACTCCTTGAGCGCGCTGGTGATCGCGTCGGCCTGGCCGCCCATCACCACGAACTGCGGTTCGTCCACGATGGACCCGTCGTAGGTCAGCCGGTACAGCTGGTCGGTGTCGGCGGTGAAACCGGCCTCCGCCACGCAGATCTCGACCTCGAACGGCTTGATCTGCTCGGTGAAGATGGCACCCAGGTGCTGGGCGTAGGTGTTGGCCAGCGACCGGCCGGTGACGTCACGCCGGTCGTAGGAGTACCCGCGCACGTCGGCGATGCGCACCCCGGCCACCCGCAGCGCCTCGAACTCGCTGTAGCGGCCCACCGCCGCGAAGCCGATGCGGTCGTAGATCTCGGAGACCTTGTGCAGCGTCGGCGACGGGTTCTCGGCGACGAACAGCACCCCACCGGCGTACTTGAGCACCACCACGCTGCGCCCCCGCGCAATGCCCTTGCGGGCCAGCTCGGAACGCTCCCGCATCAACTGCTCGGGGGAGGTGTAGAACGGCATCGTCACGGCTGTGCACTCCTGGTTCGAATCTGCTCGCGAGTCGGATCGGGGCGGGTGTCAGCCGCCGGGGTTCTCCAACCGGCCGTTGACGACCTCGGTGGCGACCTCGGAGGTGCGCTCCTCGGGCAGCCGCACGGCACCGTCGGCGGCCGTGATGGTGATGACCGACGGGAAGATGCGCCGCGACAGGTCCGGGCCACCGGTGGCCGAGTCGTCGTCGGCGGCGTCGTAGAGCGCCTCGACCGCGGTGCGCACCGCGGTGTCCAGGTCGGCGTCCGGGTCGAAGCGCTTCTTCAGCGCGGATTTCGCGAACAGCGAACCCGAACCGACCGCGTGGTAGCCGCCCGCCTCGTCGTAGCGG
This sequence comes from Saccharopolyspora indica, assembly GCF_027853965.1. Classification (GTDB taxonomy): domain Bacteria; phylum Actinomycetota; class Actinomycetes; order Mycobacteriales; family Pseudonocardiaceae; genus Saccharopolyspora; species Saccharopolyspora indica. Next base: position 152,103 of record NZ_JAQGLB010000013.1, read on the forward strand.
CCGCCGACCACGTCGTAGGACACGATCCGCCCGGCGCGGTCGGGGTCCTCGGCGTCGGTGTCGTAACCGGCGAACAGCGGCACCACGGCGAGGCCCTGCATGGCGGCCTGGAGGTTGCCGCGCAGCATGTTCGCCAGCCGGTTCGCCTTGCCGTCCAGCGACAGCGAGATGCCTTCCAGCTTCTCGTAGTGCTCCAGCTCGACCGCGTACAGCTTGACCAGTTCCTGCGCCACGCCCGCGGTACCGGCGATGCCGACGGCCGAGTACGCGTCGGTGACGAACAGCTTCTCCATGTCCCGCTGGGCGATCAGGTTGCCCATCGTGGCCCGGCGGTCACCGGCCAGCAGCACACCACCGCGGAAGGTCACCGCGACGATCGTGGTGCCGTGCGGTGCTTCCACCACGCCGTCGGCCAGCTTCCGGCCACCGGGCAGCAGTTCGGGCGAAGTGGACCGGAGGAAGTCGGTGAACGACGACGACCCCGGGGTGAGGTAGGCGGCGGGCAGTGCCTGACCCGGGAACTGGGTCGAGCTCGATTCCATCAGCGACATCGTCTCCCGATCGAAGGACCTGCGACTGGTACGCACTCTAGTCAAGATCCGGCGCGCAGCGGACGGCACCGGGCCGCGCGAAGCGGCCCGGGAACCGGTTCCGACTACTGCCCGCCCTTCTGGACGTAGGCGCGGACGAAGTCCTCGGCGTTCTCCTCCAGGACGTCGTCGATCTCATCCAGGATGGCGTCCACGTCCTCGCCGAGCTTCTCGCGGCGTTCCTGGCCCGCGGCCTCCGGCCCCTGCTCTTCCTCGCCGTCGCCGCCGCCGTGCCGCTGAACCTTTTCCTGGGACATCTCGCCTCCCGGTGGTCGATCTGGCGGACCTCCCCTGCACCGGGGACGTCCTGGTGTGAACACTACCCATCCGAACACCCGTTGGCCCACGGCCAGCCGGGGGTCATTGGCGATCTCCCGGACCCACCTGACGTGGCTGTCCGTCACCCCTTGGTCAGGGAGTCGACCAGTTCCTCGGCGCTGGCCGCGGCCTCCAGGAGCGCGCCCACGTGGGCCTTCGTGCCGCGTAGCGGTTCCAACGTCGGGATGCGCACCAGCGATTCCCGGCCGAGGTCGAAGATGACCGAGTCCCAGGACGCCGCGGCCACCTCCGACGGGTAGCGCTCCAGGCAGCGGCCGCGGAAGTAGGCGCGGGTGTCCTCCGGCGGCGTGAGCACCGCGTCGCGGACCTCCTCCTCGCTGACCAGGCGCTTCATCGAGCCGCGCGCGACCAGCCGGTTGTAGAGGCCCTTGTCCAGCCGGACGTCGGAGTACTGCAGGTCGATCATGTGCAGCCGCGGCGAGGCCCAGCCCAGGCTGTCGCGGCTGCGGTAGCTCTCCAGCAGCCGCAGCTTGGCCGGCCAGTCCAGCCGGTCGGCGCAGCTCATCGGGTCGGTGCTGAGCAGGTCCAGCACCTCGCCCCAGGTGTCCAGGACGTCCCGCGCGGCCCGCTCGCCGCCGTGCTCGTCGAGGAAGGCGGCCGCCCGCTCGTGGTAGGCGCGCTGCAGGTCCAGGCCGGTGAACCGGCGGCCGTCGGCGAGCTCCACGGTCTGCTTCAGCGTCGGGTCGTGGCTGATCAGGTGCACGGCCTGGACCGGGTCGATCAGCTTCAGGTCGTCGAAGCGAAGGCCGGCCTCGATCATGTCCAGCACCAGCGCCGCGGTGCCGAGCTTGAGGTAGGTCGAGGTCTCCGCCAGGTTGGCGTCGCCGATGATCACGTGCAGCCGCCGGTACTTGTCGGCGTCGGCGTGCGGTTCGTCGCGGGTGTTGATGATGCCGCGCTTGAGGGTGGTCTCCAGGCCGACCTCGACCTCGATGTAGTCGGAGCGCTGGGAGAGCTGGAACCCGGCCTTCTCCCCCGCCTGCCCGACGCCGACCCGGCCCGAACCGCAGATCACCTGGCGGGAGGCGAAGAACGGGGTCAGCCCGCCGATCACCGCGGTGAACGGGGTGCTGCGCGACATCAGGTAGTTCTCGTGGGTGCCGTAGCTGGCGCCCTTGCCGTCGACGTTGTTCTTGTAGAGCTGGATGGGCGCGGTGCCGGGCACGCTGGCCGCCCGCATCGCCGCCTCCTCCATCACCCGTTCGCCCGCCTTGTCCCAGATGACCGCGTCGCGCGGGTTGGTCACCTCGGGGGCGGAGTACTCCGGGTGCGCGTGGTCGACGTAGAGCCGCGCGCCGTTGGTCAGGATGACGTTGGCCGCGCCGAGGTCGTCACCATCGGAGTTGCTGGGTTGCTGCGCCGCGGCGCTCAGGTCGAAGCCCCGGGCGTCGCGCAGGGGCGATTCGACCTCGTAGTCCCAGCGCGCGCGCCTGGCCCGCGGGATGTCGGCCGCCGCCGCGTACGCGAGCACGATGTGCGTGGAGGTCAGCACCGGGTTTGCGCTGGAATCGCCCGGCACGACGATGCCGTACTCCACCTCGGTTCCCATGATCCGCCGCATACCTCGCAGCGTACGGGGTATCACCGACCGTGCGGAGTGCTGCACGCCACACGATGTCGGATCGTGGGAAGTGCCGCCGGTGCCGGTGCGTCCGGTGGGCCTCGCCGGACGGCTGCGACGATCGGGGCATGAACCCTGGCGAAGAACTGGTGGCCGTGTACGACGCGGCCGGGCGTGTCGTGGGCAGCGCGACCCGGCAGCGGATGCGCGCGGAAGGCCTGTGGCACGCGTCGGCGGCGGTGCTGGTCCGCTCCCCCGACGGCGAGAGCATCTACGTGCACCGCAGGACCGACACGAAGGACGTCTTCCCCGGCATGCACGACTGCGCGGCCGGTGGCGCCGTCGCGGCGGGCGAAGACCCGGCCGCCACGGCCGAGCGCGAGCTCGCCGAGGAGCTGGGCGTGCGCGGTGCCCCGCTGCACTTCCTGTTCCGCTCCACCTTCGACCAGGGCACCGTGCGCTACCACGGCTTCCTCTACGAAGTCCGCTGGGACGGGCCGATCACCCACCAGCCCGAAGAGGTCGCCGCCGGCTGGTGGATGCCCCTGCCGGAGCTCCGCGAACGGCTGGACGACCCGCGGTGGCCGTTCGTCCCGGACGGCCGGAAGTTCGCCCTGGAGTGGTTCGCCCGGATGTGAATCCGCTCAGCGCCAGGGAAGAGCGGCCCTGTCGCCCCAGTAGGTCGCCGCGTCGCGGGCCAGGGTCTGCAGGGCGTGCAGGTCCCGGTCGGTGAGCTCCACGCGGCAGGCCGCCACGTTCGCCGCCAGCTGCTCGACGCTGGCCGGGCCGAGCAGCACCACGTCCGCCCACGGCTGGTGCAGCACGTGCGCGATGGCCACCGCGTCCGGCGCCACGCCGTGCCGGTCGGCGACCGCCGCCAGCTCCCGGGGCACGTCGACCGCGAGACGCCCGTTGGCCAGGGTCTCCTTGACCAGCACCCGCCAACCACCTGCGTGCACCTCGGTCAGCGCCCGCCCCGCGGACGGCTCCATCGAGTTCCACGTGGACTGCACGGCCGAGAACAGCTGCCGCCCGCCGACCTCGATCTCCCAGGCGCGTTCGATGGCCTCGGCCTGCGCCGCACCGCTGGTGGAGAAGCCCAGGTGCACGCCTGCGTCGCGGATGCGGGCGAGTTCGTGCTGCAGCGCCATGTCCTCGAACAGCGGGCTGCTCGCGGTCAGCGAGTGCACCTGGTAGAGGCCCACCCGGTCGCCCAGCAGCTTGCGGGTTTCCGCCCACTGCGTGCGCAAGCGCTCCAGCGAGTGCTCCTTGACCTCGTGCACCTCGGTCTCGATCCGCCACTGCGCGACGTAGGCGTAGCCCCACTTGCTGGACACCGCCACGTCGCCGTGCCCGCGTTCGCGCAGCCACTCGGCGAGGAACTGCTCGGCGCTGCCGTAGGAACGCGCCGTGTCCACCCACCGGATGCCGCTGGCGTAGGCGGCGTCCAGGACCGCGCGGGTGCGCTCCCGCATGGCCTGCGCGCTGCGCTGCGCGGGCAGCACGTCGGAGCGGCCGACGTTGATGTAAGCCGGGCGGCCCAGGGCGGCCAGTCCGAGCCCGAGCCGCTCCACCGGTGTCTGCGGGATCATGCCTGGAAACGTAACCGCTGCCGGGCTCCGGCACAGCTCGGGGCCGCCACCCGGAGGAGGTGGCGGCCCCGAGCCCAGCGCCCTTACAGGTACTGACCCGTGTTCGTAGCGGTGTCTATCGCTCGACCGGATTCCTGGTTCTTCCCGCTGACCAGGGTGCGGATGTAGACGATCCGCTCGCCCTTCTTGCCGGAGATGCGGGCCCAGTCGTCCGGGTTGGTGGTGTTGGGCAGGTCCTCGTTCTCGGCGAACTCGTCGATGATGGCGTCCTGGAGGTGCTGCACCCGCAGACCCGGCTGCTTGGTCTCCAGCACCGACTTGATCGCCGCCTTCTTCGCCCGGTCCACGATGTTCTGGATCATCGCGCCGGAGTTGAAGTCCTTGAAGTACAGGACTTCCTTGTCACCGTTGGCGTAGGTGACCTCCAGGAACCGGTTCTCCTCGGTCTCGGCGTACATCCGCTCGACCGTGGTCTGGATCATCGCGTCCACGCACGCCGTCTTGTCGCCGCCGAACTCCTTGAGGTCCTCCTCGTGGATCGGCAGCGTCCCGGTCAGGTACTTGGAGAAGATGTCCTTGGCCGACTCGGCGTCCGGCCGCTCGATCTTGATCTTCACGTCGAGCCTGCCCGGTCGCAGGATCGCCGGGTCGATCATGTCCTCGCGGTTGGAGGCGCCGATGACGATGACGTTCTCCAGGCCCTCGACACCGTCGATCTCGCTGAGCAGCTGCGGGACGATGGTGGTCTCCACGTCGGAGGACACCCCGCTGCCGCGGGTCCGGAAGATCGAGTCCATCTCGTCGAAGAACACGATCACCGGGGTGCCCTCGGAGGCCTTCTCCCGCGCCCGCTGGAAGATCAGCCGGATGTGCCGCTCGGTCTCGCCGACGAACTTGTTCAGCAGCTCGGGGCCCTTGATGTTCAGGAAGTAGGACTTGGCCTGACCATCGTCGTCGCCGCGCGCGGCCGCCACCTGCTTGGCCAGCGAGTTGGCCACCGCCTTGGCGATGAGCGTCTTGCCGCAGCCCGGCGGGCCGTACAGCAGGACGCCCTTCGGCGGGCGCAGCTGGTACTCGATGTAGAGGTCGGAGTGCAGGAACGGCAGCTCCACGGCGTCGCGGATCTGCTCGATCTGCCCGGACAGGCCACCGATGTCCTGGTAGCCGACGTCGGGCACCTCCTCCAGCACGAGGTCTTCGACCTCCGCCTTGGGCACCACGTCGAAGGCATACCCGGCTTTGCTGTCGACCAGCACCGAATCGCCCGCCTTGAGCCCGGCGGTCACCAGCGGTTCGGTGACCCACACGACGCGTTCCTCGTCGGTGTGTCCCAGCACCAGCGCGCGGGAGCTCTCCCCGTTACCGCTGGACAGGAGCTCCCGGAAGGTGCAGACCTCACCGGTTCGCTCGAACGCACCAGCCTCCACCACCGTCAGTGCCTCGTTGAGGCGCACCGACTGGCCCAGTCTCAGGTCCTCCGTCTCGACGTTGGGCGACACCGCCACCCGCATCTTGCGACCAGACGTGAACACGTCGACCGTGCCGTCATCGAAGCGGTTCAGGAACACCCCGTAGCCGCTGGGCGGCTGGGCGAGCCGGTCGACTTCCTCGCGCAGCGCCATCAACTGGCCCCGCGCTTCCTTCAGGGTCTCGGTGAGCTTGGCGTTCCGTTCGGTGAGCTGACTCACTCTCTCGGATGCCTCGGCCAGCCGCTTTTCCAGCAACCGGGCCTGTTGGGGCGACTCGTTGAGCCTGCGGCGCAGCAGAGCAACCTCGTCCTCCAAAAGGCGGATCTGGCTGCGGAGCTCTGCATTGCCACCGCTGTACTGCTCGCCGCCCTCCTCTGGCCGGCTGCCGGGACGGTCGTGCTGCATGTCGGCACCCTCCTCCCGTGCTCGTACCACCACGGTACCGGCGATCACCGACGACGGCGGCGTCGTGAATGTCCGCCGGATCGCCCAGCGTGCCACAAAAATCCGCGAATACCCACGAAGTCGGCCAGGTTGTTCCCAGCGGGTCGGCCCGGCCCGGGAGGCGGCCGGACACGGTGCGTCGACGATCATGGTCCGATCGATACGTTGCGCTGCGGGCCGCGCGGTGCCCCGCGCCGCTGGACAGCGCGGGTTTTCCGTTGCGCCACGCGGATCGCGCTCGCGCACCGGCATCCGGGTTAACGGTTCCGGCAACCGGGTGGCGTTGCCCGCGAGCACCCGCTTCCCCACCCGGAACTTCTCCCATCATTTGGAACAACTGCCCCCGGCGTCCACCAAGAGCGGACGAACCCGCCGTGACGATTCGGTGCGGAATGGTCCACTCCGTGCACGTCCCGCCGCGCCCTCTGATCTACTTACGGCCGCCGCGCAGACGGCGACCAGCACGACGCACACCTCCGGGGAGGAGCTCATGACCTATCCGCCGCAGCAGCCTGGACCGGGCGGGTGGGGCCAGCAGCAACCCACGGGCAACGGATTCCCGCCACCGGGAACACCGGAAACCCCGCAGCAGCAGCCCGCCTTCTACGGCAACCAGCACACCGGCTGGGGTCAGCAAGGGCCGGACCAGCCGCAGCAGGCGCCCACGCCCCCGCAGTGGGGCAGCGAGTTCGGCCCCGGTTCCTGGCTCCAGGAGCCCAACGGTTTCGCCGATGTGGAACCACCACAGCAGAAGAAGTCGAAGCTGCCGCTGATCCTCGGCATCGTCGGGGCGCTGGTCGTCCTGGCGGGCGCCGGTGTCGGCGTGTACTTCTGGCTCACCAGCGGGCCCGGCGATCCCAAGCCGGTGGCCCAGCAGCTGGTGACCAAGGTCAACAACCACGACTTCAAGAGCGTTCGCGGACTGCTGTGCGAGTCCAACAAGGCGGAGCTCAACCAGGCCCTCGACCAGCTCGAGCAGTGGAAGTTCAAGGTCGAGCTCGGTCAGGTCACGGAGCGCGACGACACGGCCACCGCGAAGCTGACCGGGACCTACGTGGCCGACGGCAAGACCCACCCCGTGGACCAGACCATGGGGCTCAAGGTCGAGGACGGGACCTGGAAGGTCTGCCAGCTCGACCAGTGATCGCAGGTGGATCGCCGCAGCGGCCCGCCCTGGTAGCTCCGGGGCGGGCCGCTGCGCGTGTCAGCCCTTGCTCGGGCGGCGCTGGACGCGGGGCGGGGTCACGCCGTCCGCCAGGCGGCGGGTGACCAGCAGGAAGGCCGTGTGGGCGACCATGCGGTGCTCCGGGCGGACCGCCATGCCGACCACGTGCCAGGGCCGCAGGAGGGTCTCCCAGGCCTGCGGTTCGGTCCAGTTCTGCTGCTCGCGGATCGCCTCGGTGATGCGGGAGAGCTGGGTCGTGGTCGCCACGTACACCACCAGCACACCGCCGGGGATCAGCTTGTCGTGGACCTTGTCCAGGACCTCCCACGGCGCGAGCATGTCCAGCACCACGCGGTCGACCGGGTCGCCGTCGTAGTCCTTGAGGTCGCCCAGGGTCAGCGACCAGTTGTCCGGGATGTCGCCGAAGAAGCGCTTCACGTTGCGCTCGGCGTGCTCGTAGTGGTCCTCCCGGACCTCGTAGGAGGTCACGCTGCCCTCGGGGCCCACCGCGCGCAGCAGCGAGCAGCTCAGCGCGCCCGAGCCCGCACCGGCCTCCAGCACCCGCGCGCCGGGTCGGATGTCGCCCCACATCAGGATCTGCGCGGCGTCCTTGGGGTAGATGACCTGGGCGCCGCGCGGCATGGACAGCACGTAGTCGGCCAGCAGCGGGCGCATGGCCAGGAACGACGTACCGCCCGCCGAGGTCACCACCGAACCCTCGGGCTCGCCGATCAGGTCGTCGTGCGCCAGCGCCCCGCGGTGCGTGTGGTACTCCCCTCCCGGCTCCAGCACGACCGTGTACTTCCGCCCCTTGGGGTCGGTCAACTGGACCCGGTCTCCGGGCTGGAACTCACCGCTGACGGTGCTGCTCAACTGCGGCCTACCTTCTCGACGCTGGTACAGCGCACCATCGTCGCAGAGGCCCCGGCGCTACCTGGGATCGGCGTCCGGCCTGCGGTTTCCGCTGGTCAAGTGCCGTGAGCACTTTGGGGTGCTATAGCCCCACAAAACGCTCACGGGTCGTGACCGGGGACGACGGAGCTCTTCGAGGTGCCCCGCCGCCTCAGTCGTGCCGGGAGCGCAGGGCGGCGCGGAGGTCTTCGCGGCGGAGGACGCCGCTGGGGCGGCCTTCTTCGTCGATCACCAGGAACTGCCAGGCCAGGACCGTGCGGACGCGTTCCAGGATCGCCTCGGGGGGCTCGCTGTCGAGCAGGATCGTGTCCGGGTCGACCGGTTCGGCGGCTCGTTCGGCGGGTTCGTTCGGGGCGTGGGTGGCCAGCCGCTCGGCCGCCGTCTGGTCCAGCAGGCCCACCGCGATGCCGTCGGCGCGCACCAGCACCACTCCCCGGCCTGCCGCGGCCAGCAGCGCATCGCCCACCGGGCTCTCCGCCGGGAGCTGCAGCACCGGGCGCACGAGCTCCCGCAGGGTCAGCCCGGCCGGCCAGCTCCGGCGCTGGTCGGCAGCGCGCTCGGCGTTGGCGCCGGCCACCACGAACCACGCCATCAGCACGCACACGCCCAGCCGCAGCCACTGGTCCTGGGCGTTCTCGATCAGCCCCAGCAGCGCCCAGACGATCAGCGCCGCCGCGACCACGCCCGCGCCGATCACGCCGGCGGTGGTGCCGGTGCGGCGCCTGCCGGTGATCCGCCAGGTCAGCGCGCGCAGCATCCGGCCGCCGTCCAGCGGCAGGCCGGGCAGCAGGTTGAACACCGCGACCGCGAGGTTTGCCACGCAGGTCTGCACCACCAGCAGCCAGATCGCCCCGCCCGGCACCATGGCGAACCAGCCGATCCCCGTGACCACCGCGAGCACCAGCGACACCGCCGGGCCCGCGGCCGCGATCAGCCCTTCCTGGGTGGGCTTGGGCGGCGTGCGGGAGATCTCGGTCAGGCCGCCGAGCAGGAACAACCGGACCCGGCGCACCGGCAGGCCGAGCCGCAGCGCGACGATGCAGTGCCCCAGCTCGTGCAGCAGCACCGAGGCCGCGAGGAACACCGTGAACACCGCGGCGAGCACCGCGCTCTCCCAGACACCGGCGCCGGGCAGGATGCGGCCCACCAGCGGCGTGTAGAGCAGCACGATCAGCGCCGCCCCCAGCCACCAGGACGGGGAGAGCAGCACGGGCACCCCGGCGACCCGGCACAGCAGCAGGCCACCGTCGTTGAGCTTGGGCCGGGCAGGCGGGGATGCGGTCGGTGGCATGCGCGCAGGGTAGTACTCGCTCCGTGAAGACACTGTCGGCGTAGCCGTCCGCGCCTGTCAAAGCGGCGTCAGCCGCTTCGAGCACGCACGCAGCTCGCACCGCCACGCAAAACAACCACGAACAGGCTCTGCGGCGGTCGTGAGCCGCACGGGCCTGATCGCGTGTCGGAGGGCTCGATTAGGGTTCCTGGCCATGGCCGAACCGGTGGGAACAGCAGCAAGCGGCGCGCTCCAGGACCGCGGGACGAGACGTCCGGCGCTGTCTCCGTCGCGCGCGGGCGACTTCAAGCAGTGCCCGCTGCTGTACCGGTTCCGCGCGGTGGACCGGCTGCCGGAGACCCCGACCAGGGCGCAGGTGCGCGGCACCGTGGTGCACTCGGTGCTGGAGCGGCTGTTCGGGCTGCCGATCGAGCAGCGCGACCCGGAGCAGGCGCGCGCGCTGCTCGCCCCGGCGTGGGCGGAGCTGCAGGAGCAGCAGCCCGAGCTGGCCGGGCTGTTCGACGGCCCCGACGACCCCGAGCTGGCGAGCTGGCTGGAGTCGGCGACGGCGCTGCTGGAGTCCTACTTCGAGATGGAGGACCCGCGGCGGCTGGAGCCGGAGGCCTGCGAGCTGCGGGTGGAGACCGAGCTGGACTCCGGGGTGCTGCTGCGCGGGTTCATCGACCGCGTCGACGTCGCGCCGACCGGGGAGATCCGGCTGGTCGACTACAAGACCGGCGCCGCGCCGCGCGAGATCGGCGAGGCCAAGGCGATGTTCCAGATGAAGTTCTACGCCCTGGTGCTGTGGCGGACCCGCGGTGAGATCCCGCGCCAGCTGCTGCTGATGTACCTGGCCAGCAAGCAGCGCCTGGCCTACGCGCCGGACGAGACGGAGCTGCGCCGCTTCGAGCGGACGCTGGAAGCGATCTGGCAGGCGATCCTGCGCGCGGGCAAGACCGGCGACTTCCGCCCGAACCCGAGCCGGCTGTGCGACTACTGCGACCACAAGGCGCTGTGCCCGGCCTTCGGCGGCACCCCGCCGCCCTACCCGGGCTGGCCGGAGCCCGACCCGGGCGAGGAATCGGTCCTGGACCGCACCGACTGATCGTCTACGGTTTCCAGGCTCGTTTTGCGTGGCGGTGCCGGTAGCGGAACCTCAGACGCCGCCTGAACTGCGGGAGCCCGTTCTTATGTATGTCCAGTCTCGCCGCCGCTGAGAACCGGTCAGTCCTCGTACGGGTCGTAGTTGGCCGCGGTGCCGTACTCGCCGGCCTGGGTCTGGTCGATCACCGCGAAGCGGGCCCCCGTCGGGTCCCGCAGGACCGCGACCCGGCCGATGCTGGAGTCGTAGGGATCCACCCGGACCCGGCCGCCCAGCGCGATCGCGGTGCGGACCAGCTCGTCGGTGCCGACGCTCTCGTCCACGCCGAGGTAGAGCAGCCAGTGCGGGTGCGTGCTCGCCGTGATGTGCTCGCGGATCATGCTCACCCGCGCCAGCACCGACTCCTCGCCGAGGTACCAGACGGAGTAGTCCGAGCGGTTCTCGGTGCCGAACTTCTCCGCGTCGTAGCCGAAGAGCTCGTGGAAGAAGTTGTCCGCGGTCTGCGCCTTGATGGTGACCAGTTCGGCCCACATCAGGGTGCCCGGCAGCCCGACGTCGAACTGCCAGGACTCCTCGGGCTGCAGCAGTCCGAACTCGGCGTCGGCCGGTCCGACCAGCACCGCCTTGGTGCCCACGCCCGGGACGTGGTTGTGCGGCACCGTCAGCGTCGCGCCCAGCTCCTGCGCGTGCGCGGTGGTCGCCGCGCAGTCCGCGCTGGCCAGGTAGAGCCGCCACGTGGAGTGGTCACCGGAGGCGGCGCGCAGGCTCGCCACCGGGAACCCCTCCCGCAGCGCGATCACGTGCTCTCCGGAGACCGGATCGCTGTGCGTCCGGTACTCCCAGCCGAACAGGCCCGCGTAGAACTCGCGGGCCCGCTCCAGGTCCGTGGTGATGAGCTCTATCCAGCAGGGCATCCCCTCGTAGAGCTCCCACCGCGGCGGGGTCTTCCCCGGCACCACGACTGCCATTCGCTCACCCCCGCAGTCTTTCCGTCCAAGATCGTTCGCGAAGGTCATTATCCGCGCCCGGTGCGCGCACCAGCCCGCACCGGGCCCCGAAGCGGATCACGATCCGGTTGAATCACCGGGCATGAGGGACGAAGCGTGCGGATTCCAGGCTCGCACCCGCGGTCCGGGACGAGCCTGGAACACCGTCATTCAGAGGCGGCAGGCGCGGATGTCCGAGGACAGGATCGCCTTGGCACCGACCGCCACCAGGCGATCCATGATCGCCGGGGCTTCCTTGCGGGAGACCATGGCTCGCACCGCCACCCAGTTCTCGTCGGCCAGCGGCGCCATCGTCGGCGAGCCCAGGCCGGGCGTCATCGCGGTGGCCTCGTCGAGCAGCTCGCGCGGGCAGTTGTAGTCCAGCATCACGTACTGCTGGGCGAACACCACGCCCTGCAGCCGCGCGATCAGCTGGTCCTTGACCGGGTCCACCGCCGAACCGCGGCGCTCGATCACCACCGCCTCGGACTTGCAGATCGGGTCGCCGAAGGCGGCCAGCCCGTGCTGGCGCAGCGTGCGGCCGGAGCCGACCACGTCGGCGATCGCGTCGGCGACGCCGAGCTGGATGGAGATCTCCACCGCCCCGTCGAGCCGGATGACCTCGGCGGTCACGCCGTGCCGGGCCAGGTCGTCGGTGACCAGCTTCGGGTAGGAGGTGGCGATCCGCTTGTCCTGCAGGTCCGCCGGGGTCCACTCGTGCGGGCCGGCCGGCGCGGCGTAGCGGAAGGTGGATCCGCCGAAGCCCAGCGCCAGCCGCTCCTCGACCGGCGCACCGGAGTCCAGCGCCAGATCGCGGCCGGTGAGCCCCAGGTCCAGCTCGCCGGAGCCGACGTAGATGGCGATGTCCTTGGGGCGCAGGAAGAAGAACTCGACGTCGTTGGTGGCGTCGAGCACCGTCAGGTCCCGCTGCTCATGGCGCTGCCGGTACCCGGCTTCCGCGAGCATCTCGGATGCGGGCCCGGCCAGCGTGCCCTTGTTGGGCACAGCCACACGCAGCATGGCAGCGTTCTCCTTCTTCGTTGTTGACGGACGTCGGCTCGAACGCCGCGGTCACAGGTAGCGGTAGACGTCCTGGAGGGAAAGACCGCGCCCCAGCATGATCACCTGGAGGCGGTACAGCAGCTGGGAGATCTCCTCGGCCAGCTGCTCGTCGGACTCGTGCTCGGCGGCCAGCCACACCTCGCCGGCCTCTTCGAGCACCTTCTTGCCCTGCGCGTGCACCCCGGCGTCGAGCGCGGCCACCGTCGACGAGCCCTCCGGTCGGGTGCTGGCGCGTTCCTGCAGTTCGGCGAACAACTCGTCGAAGGTCTTCACAGTGCACGATCCTTGCATCTCAGGTCGGCGGGCCGAACGGCGGACCGCCGGTGTCCAGACTCTGGTACGGCTGGTCACCGCAGGCCCGCGGTGGCCTCCAGCGCTGCGCCGATGGTGTCCTTGATCATCGCGCGAGCGGCACCGCGCGGGCTCGACCGACCACCCGAAACAGTGACCGATCCGGCGTCGCCGCAGTCGTAGCGCACCGCCTTCTCCGGACCGACCAGAGCGCCGAGCGGACCGCCGAGCGGTTCGGCGCGGACGGTCACGCGGACCAGGCCGGGCTCGTCGCGGCGGGCGGCGGCGACCTGGCGGAGCCGGTGGCCGGGCTCGACCTCGCGCGGTCCGCCGATCGGTTCCGCCTCGACCCGCACCGCGGTCACGTCCCAGCCCCACAGCAGGCCGGTGATCAGGCGCATCTTGGTCGCGGCGTCCGCGCCGGAGAGGTCGGCGGTCGGATCGGCCTCGGCGATGCCGCGCCGCTGCGCCTCGGCGACGGCGGCGTCCAGCGGATGGCCCGCGGCGAGCTGGTCGAGCACGAAGGTCGCGGTGCCGTTGAGGCAGCCGTGCGCGGCCTCCACGTCGAAGCCGCGCAGCACTGATCGCGCCAGGTCACCGGCGGGCATCGCGGCCCCGGTGGCACCGGAGATCCGCACCGAGCGCCCGGCGCGCCGGGCCGCCTCGTCGAGTCGGCTCCAGTGCGTGAGCAGGTGCGACTTGGTGGCGGTGACGACGTGCGCGCCCTGCCCGAGCGCCTGCAGCGCGTCCTGTCCGGACTGGTCGCTGCCGTCGGAGGGGACGGCCTGCGCGAACACCCTGGCTCCGGTGCGCGCCAGCAGTTCCGCGAGCGGTTCGACCGGCTCCCACTGCTCGCGGGGCGGCACGACGCCGTCGACGGCCACCTGGGTGCTGCGGCCGCGCACGGCCACCACGCGCAGGTCGACGCCGTGCTGGTCGCGCCACTGCGCGCGGTGGGCGGCGACGAGCTCGGCGTACTCCCGGCCGACCGGGCCGAACCCGGTCAGCACGATCGGGACGTCGATCATCACGCGGCCCGGGTGAACAGCTCGCCGAGCGCGTCGAAGTCGACGTCGGTCAGCGAATCGCGCAGCACCCGGTGCGGGCCGGGCGCCAGCGGCACCTCGCACGGGATGGCGATCACCAGGCAGCCGGCGGCTTCCGCGCTGGCCACCCCGGTCGGCGAGTCCTCGACGGCGACGCAGTCGGCCGGGTCGACGCCCAGCAGCCGCGCGGCCTTCAGGTACGGCTCGGGGTCGGGCTTGTTGCGCCCGTCGACCTCGTCACCGCAGACGGTGAGGTCGAAGGAGTCGCGGCCCAGGGTCTCCAGCGCCATCTCGGTGAGCGAGCGGATCGTGGAGGTCACCAGCGCGACCGGCACGCCCAGCGCCCGCGCCCGGCGCAGCGCCTCCTGCGCGCCCGGCCGCCACGGCAGGCCATCTGCGAACAGCTCCGCCATCCGCTCGGCCACCCAGCTCGCGGCCGCCTCGATGTCGGCTTCGGTGGCCGGGGCGCCGACGTCGGTCAGCAGCATCCGCATGCTGCGCGTCATGTTCGAGCCGACCATGGCTTCCCTGGTGGCGTCGGTGAGCGCGCCCCCGCGATGCGCGGCGTAGTCGTCCAGCGCGATCGTCCACAGCTTCTCTGAGTCGACGAGCGTGCCGTCCATGTCGAACAGGACGGCGGCGGGCGAGTTCGGACCGGCGTCGCGGGTCACGCGGAGATCTCCTCCAAGCTGGATCGACAAAGCTGAGTCGCCCCCAGTACAGCACCGCGACCCCCACCAGCCCCACTGAAAGTGGGCAATCCCTCTTCCCGCCCAACCGGGTGAGTTTTTCGAGGTGAAGGGCACCTTTAGGCAAGTAACTTGCTGAAAGGTGCCCTTCACCTCTCACCCGATCCGGTGGGGACGGTCAGATGACGCCCTCGTGCTGGAGGAGGCGGAACATCGCGATGCCGGGCACGACCGGCAGCCAGTAGGTCAGCAGGCGGGAGAGCAGCACCGCGGTCACCGCCGCCGTCGCCGGGATCCCCATCGCGCTCAGGCCCGCGAGCAGGACCGCTTCCACCGCCCCCAGGCCGCCGGGCGAGGGCACCAGGTGGCCGAGGGTGTTGCCGATGATGAACACGACCGTCACCGCCACCCAGGAGAACTCCAGGTGCAGCGCGGCCAGGCAGGCGGCCAGCCCGAGCCCCGACACCACCAGGTAGCCCAGCCCGCCGCCGAACAGCTGCAGCGCCCGGACCGGGTGCCGCAGCGTGTCCAGCAGCTCCCGGCCCACTTCGAGCGCGGGCGCGGCGATGCGCCGCCGCCCGAACGGCGAGGCCAGCACCGCGGCGGCGGCCACCAGCACCGCGACCGCCGCCACCAGCACCGGCCAGCCGGCCGGGAACGACAGCCGGGTGAAGGTGCCGGACAGGCCGATCGCGAACACCCCGACCACGGCCACCGCGAACGCCACCGCGCCGGTGCCCGCCTGGTTCAGCAGCGTCACCCCGACCGCGAGCGGCCGGCGCAGGCCGAGCCGCTCCATGTACACCACGTTGATCCCGAAGAACCCGGCGCCGCCCGGCGTGGTGCGGCCGGTGAACGCGGCGGCGACCTGCACCGCCAGGGTGCGCCAGAACGGCAGCGGTACCCGGCTGGAGCCCTGCACCGAGATCGACGACAGCAGGATCGCCAGGAAACCGGTCAGCACCGCCACCGCCAGCCAGCCCCAGTCGGCGTGGCGGGCCGCCAGGAGCACCTCGTCCATGCTCGACAGCTCCGGCAGCAGCAGGTAGACGGCGGCACCGATGAGCAGCAGCCCGATCACGGTGACCGGGCGGACCGGGGACCGGAAGCCCGGGATCGGTTGCCCGAGCCCGTCGGCCAGCGCCTCGCGCACCTCGGCCATCAGGAAGCGCCCACGCGGTGCCTGCGCGCGGATCCGCCTCGGCAGCGCCATCGGCAGCAGGTTGCGCAGCGCTCCTTCCAGCTGCTCGGCGGGCAGCGCGCTGATCGCCGAGCGCACCGCCCGTTCGGTGCCCACCACCGACGCGATCGACACCAGCGCCTCGGCCAGGTCGCGAGCGCAGCGCGCCGCACCGGCTCCGGCGTGGCTGAAGGTGAAGCTGAGCAGCCACGGCCGGTTCTGCTCGTCGACCAGGACGTTCTTCGCCCGCAGGTCGTGGTGGGCGATGCGCGCGCGGGCCAGCGCACCGAGCTGCGCCCAGATCTCCGCCAGCAGCTCGTCGTCGACCTCCGCCGAGCTCAGCTGCGAGAGGCGCCGCCCCGGAACGTGCCGCACCACCAGCAGCGCGGGTGCGTGCTCGACGTCGCAGGCCAGCACGACCGGTGGCGTGCGCACCCCGGCGCGCTCGGCCAGCAGCGTCACGTACGCCTCGTGCTCGACCTCGTGGTGCGGTGTCGACAGCCGCGGTTCGTCCTGGACGTCCAGCAGCGCGAGCAGCCGCTTGATCTTGTACCAGGCCCCGGCCCGACGGCTCATCCGCCGCACCACCTTGACCCGCAGCGTCGTCCCGTCCTCGGTGCGCACGGCGAACTCGCGCGGCTCCAGGAACCGGTGCCGCAGCGCGACGATCGAGCGCGGCGCCAGCCCGGCCTGCTCCAGTTCGTACCGGACGACCAGGTCGGAGACCCGCCGCCCCGGAGCGCCCCACACCACGTGGAACAGCGTCCCGACGCCCCAGCCCAGCAGCGCCCCGCCCACCGCCGCCAGCGGCAGGTGCCCGCCGAGGTGCACCACGGCGACGCCGACGAGCACCACCAGCACCCACCCGGCGTAGCGGGCGTACCCGCCCAGGTAGGGCGCGACGACCACGACGAGCACCGCCACGACGGCCACTTCGTCGGCCGGGAACGGGAACACCCCCGCCGAGGACACCTGGCGCAGCTCGAGCACCTGGTGCATGAACAGCGCCAACGCCCAGGTCACCGCACCCGAGGCCGCGGACAGCAGCGCCACCCGGATCCAGCCCGCGTAGGCCGCCACCGCGGTCACCCCGGCGATGCCCGCCCACGAACCGAACCAGCTCAGCACCACCCACAGCGGATCGGACACCGCCGGGATCCGGCCGAGCTGGTCGTGGATCGCCAGCTCCACCGGGTTCACCGGCACCAGTACCAGCAGCACGCTCAGCGCCAGCAGGCCGCCGACCAGGCCGAGCTGCGCGAGATCGCGCGGCCGCCTGCCGATGGACAGCCGCAACCGGGATCGCGGGGAGATCCCGTTCTCCCCGTTCGGTGACGGCCTGGCGTGGTCCACTGGGCATCCGCTCCGCAGGCGGTCGAGCGCCTGTTCCCGATCCGCTCCGCAGCCGGTGTTCGCCCGGCGAGAACAGCCCGCCCGCGCGCGTCGGACGACCGGGGCACCCGTGGTCCTGGCGGGCGCTGAGGTCAAGGGTCTGGCCCGCAGGTCCGGGCGTCAAACCGGCTGCGGATCACGATGCAGGAGCGTTGCCGCCGGCCCCGGTATGTCCGGCGCTGGCGTCGGCACGGCGTCGTAGGCTGGGTCGGTGACCGATCGCGACGCACACGCCAACGAACATCCGCGCGCCGAACTCCCCGAGCTGACCGACCCGATCGTCATCGCCGGTTTCGAGGGGTGGAACGATGCGGGCGATGCCGCCAGTTCCGCGATCGAGCACCTGCAGCTCATCTGGGACGCCGAACCGCTGAGCGAGCTCGACCCGGACCCGTACTACGACTTCCAGGTCACCCGTCCCACGGTCAAGCTGGTCGACGGCATCACCCGCCAGGTCACCTGGCCGACCACCCGGCTGTCGGTCTGCCGCCCGCCGGGCTGCGCGCACGACGTGGTGCTGGTGCACGGCATCGAACCGAACATGCGGTGGCGGGCCTTCTGCACCGAGCTCGTCGAGCAGATCGAGCGGATCGGCGCGCACACCGTGGTGACGCTGGGCGCGCTGCTGGCCGACGCCCCGCACACCCGGCCGGTGCCGGTCAGCGGCGCGGCCTACGACGCCGACTCGGCGGCCCGCTACGGCCTGGAGCGCTCCCGCTACGAGGGCCCGACGGGCATCGTCGGGATCTTCCAGGACGCCTGCGTGCAGGCCGGCATCCCGGCGATCTCGTTCTGGGCGGCGGTGCCGCACTACGTCTCGCAGCCGCCCTCGCCGAAGGCGACGCTGGCGCTGCTGCACCGGGTCGAGGACGCCCTCGACGTGGAGGTGCCGCTGGGCAACCTGCCCGAGCAGGCCGAGGAGTGGGAGCAGACGGTCAGCGAGATGGCCGAGGAGGACGAGGACGTCCGCAACTACGTCCGCGCCCTGGAAGAGCGCGGCGACGCCGAGGTGAAGCTGACCGAGACCAGCGGCGACGCGATCGCGGCGGAGTTCGAGCGCTACCTCCGCCGCCGCGGCCCGGGCGGCAAGGGCCCCCTCGGCCCCGGCCCGGGCTGATCCCCACCGCAGCTTCCCGCACCAGCCGTCCGACACGCCCGGACGCGGGGGACTGCCGCGATTTCAATGGAAATCGAACGTCTGATTTCCATTGAAGTCGCATCCGGACCGGCGCTCGCGGGGTTCGCGGTTTGGCGACAAATGGACTGGACCTTGACTCCTAGAGTGGTCTAGTCCATTTTTGTGTGCTCCGGCTCACCCCATCCGGATCGGAGCAGCCATGTCACGGATCCGCACCGCGCTCGCCGCGCTGGCGGGGCTCGTCCTCGCCGCCGCGCCTGCTTCCGCCGCCCCCGAACCCGCCGCCATCCCGGGCCACGCCCTGGTCGGCTACCTGCACGCCAGCTTCGCCAACGGCTCCGGCTACGTGCGCATGGCCGACGTGCCCGCCGAGTGGGACGTCATCGACCTGGCCTTCGCCGAACCGACCTCCCCCACCTCCGGCCAGCTGGAGTTCACCCGCTGCCAGGCCGCCGAGTGCCCGAACGTGGAGAGCGACGAGGAGTTCCTCGCCGGGATCCGCGCCAAGCAGGCCGAGGGCAAGAAGGTGCTGCTGTCGGTCGGCGGCGCCAACGGCCAGGTGCGGCTGGAGACCGCCGCCGCGCGCGATGCGTTCGTGTCGTCGGCGGCGGCGATCATCGACCGCTGGGGCCTGGACGGCATCGACATCGACTTCGAGGGCCACTCGCTGGAACTCGCGCCCGGCGACACCGACCTGAAGAACCCGACCACCCCGGTGGTGGTCAACCTGATCGGCGCGCTGCGCGCCCTCAACGAGCGCTACGGCCCGGACTTCGTGCTGACCATGGCACCGGAGACGTTCTTCGTGCAGGTCGGCTACCAGCACTACGGCGGCGGCACCGGTGCCGACCCGCGCGCGGGCGCGTACCTGCCGGTGATCGACGCGCTGCGCGCGGACCTGGACCTGCTGCACGTGCAGAACTACAACTCCGGCCCGGTCATGGGACTGGACGGCCAGTACCACACAATGGGCAACGCGGACTTCCACGTGGCGATGATCGACATGGTGCTGACCGGCTTCCCGCTGGCGGGCAACCCGAACAACACCTTCGCCCCGCTGGCCCCCGAGCAGGTCGCGATCGGCCTGCCCGCGGCCAACCCGGCGGGCAACGGCTTCACCCCGGTGCCGGAGGTCCACAAGGCCCTCGACTGCCTGCGCGCGGGCACCGGCTGCGGCACCTACAAGCCGCACGGCACCTACCCGAAGCTGCGCGGCCTGATGGCCTGGTCGATCAACTGGGACGTCTACCACAACAACGAGTTCGCCAAGGCCCACGACGCCTACGCGATCCGGTAGGACCCGTTGCGGCCCAACAGATTTCGGCCGGGGCGAGGAGCACGCGCACTCCTCACCCCGGCCGGATCCAGCGCTCAGCCGAAGCTGCGGAGGTACTCCTCGGCCCCCTCCGGGTCGAGCAGCCAGGTCTGGAAGTCCGCCGGGTCGTCGAAGCCGTCGGCGAAGCGGTCGCGGATCTCGGGGTGCCGGGCCGCGGCGGCCACGAGCCGCTGCACGTGCGGCTGGGCGGGCCGCAGCGAGGTGTTCGTCCACGACACCACGTGCCGCGCGTGCCGCCAGAACTCCTCGAAGCTCCGCTGCATCCAGGACCGGTCGAACTCCTGCGCACCGCGCGCCACGATGCTGTCCAAATAGGACTCAGCGCACCGGCTGGCGACGTTGGCGCCCTGTCCGGTGATCGGGTCGTTGGCCACCACGGCGTCGCCCATGCCCAGCACCACCGCACCCGACGGGAGTTCGGCGACCGGCTTGCGCACCACCGGGGTCACGCCACCGGTCAGGGTGGCGCGCTCGTCGGTCAGCTCGGCACCGGCGAACCGGGCGTGCTCCCACGGCAGGTGCTCGCGCATCAGCTCCAGCATCCGCGCCCACTGCTCGCCGCCGCCGGGGCGATCCGACCAGCAGTCCATCGGACCGCCCGGGATTCCCTCGTACAGCAGGACATCGCACGCCCCGCCGAAGGTGCAGCCGGGGATGACGTAGATGTCGCCGACACCGGGAATCGACGTCGCCCGGAGCAGACCGGCGTCGGGCTCGTCCGGCGACGGAGCCGCTCCGCGCACGTAGGCGACCGCCAGCGCCCGCTGCGGCGCGGTGAACGGCGAGTGCCGCGCGTCGCGCTCGAAGATGCGGCCGAGCTCGCCCGCGCCCGTCGCGACCACCGCCAGGTCGTGGCGCGCGGCCATCTCGTCCAGCTCGGAGGCGGTGATGTCGCGGTACTCCACGGCACCGCCTCGCTCGGCGAACAGCTCCAGCCAGCGCGCCATCTTCACCCGCTGGTCCACCGACTGCGCGGGCCGGGAGAACCGGCCCCGCCAGTCCAGCAGCCGCCCCTCCCCCGGCTTCTCGACGACCTTGCGCAGACCGGTGATCGGCGGTGCTTCGCCGTCCCAGAAGTTCAGCCCGCGGGCCCGTTCAGCGGCCAGCGCGGTGCCGAACATGGCCTGCGTGGACATCACCCGCCCACCGCGGATCTGCTCGGGCGTGCGCCCGGAGACCAAGGTCACCTCGTACTGCTCGGCCTGCAGGCCGAGCGCCAGCTGCAGCCCGGCCTGCCCCGCCCCGACGATCAGGACCTTCCGCATTTCCCGCCCGTCCTCTCCCGCGCGTCGACGTCGTGAGGGGCGCCGGTCCCAGTCCGGAACCGACGCCCCTCCAACCGGATTCAGAGCTCGACGCCGAGCAGGGCGTCGACGGCCGTGCGGATCAGCGCCGGCGCCCCGGCGTCGGAGCCGCCGGTCGTCAGCGCTTCCTCCGCCCAGGCGTCGATCGCCCGCAGCGCCCGCTGCGTGTCGAGGTCGTCGGAGAGCCGGTCGCGCAGCTCGGCGACCGCGGCTTCCGCCGACGGGGCCGACTCCAGCTCGACGGCCTGGCGCCAGCGCGCCAGCCGCGCCGCGCCCGCGGTCAGCGCGTCGGCCGTCCACGAGCGGTCGGTGCGGTAGTGGCCGTCCAGCAGCGCCAGCCGGATGGCCATCGGGTCCACCCGGTCGCCGCGCAGCCGGGAGACGAACACCAGGTTGCCCTTGGACTTGGACATCTTCTCGCCGTCCAGCCCGATCATCCCGGCGTGCACGTAGTGCTTGGCGAACGGGAACTCACCGGTCAGCGACTCGGCGTGCGCGGCGCTGAACTCGTGGTGCGGGAAGATCAGGTCCGAACCGCCGCCCTGCACGTCGAAGCCCAGGCCCAGCCGGTTCAGCGCGATGACCGAGCACTCCAGGTGCCAGCCCGGCCGGCCCGGCCCCAGCTCGGACTCCCAGGACGGCTCGCCGTCGCGGGCGGCCCGCCACAGCAGCGCGTCCAGCGGGTGCTCCTTGCCCGCCCGGTCCGGGTCGCCGCCGCGCTCGGCGAAGAAGCCGCGCATGGTCTCGTCGTCGTAGTTCGACTCGTAGCCGAAGCGGCCGCTGGCCCGGTGGCGGAAGTAGATGTCCGGGTGCTCGTCGTCGAGCCGGTAGGCCGCACCGGAGGCCAGCAGCTTGCCGACCGCCTCGACGATCTCCGGGATGGACTCGACAGCGCCGACGAAGTCCGCGGGCGGCACCACCCGCAGCGCCTCCATGTCCTCGCGGAACAGCGCGGTCTCGCGCATCGCGAGCACCACCCAGTCCTCGTGGTCGCGCTCGGCGCGCTCCAGCAGCGGGTCGTCGATGTCGGTGACGTTCTGCACGTAGTGCACCTGGTGACCGTTGTCCAGCCACACCCGGTGGACCAGGTCGAACGCCAGGTAGGTGGCGGCGTGACCGAGGTGGGTGGCGTCGTACGGCGTGATGCCGCACACGTACATCCGCGCGACCGCACCGGGCTCGGTGGGTTCGACCGAACCGGCCGAGGTGTCGAAGAGGCGCAGCGGACGTGGCGTGCCCGGCACTCGAGGCACGGGAACCGATGACCAGGGTTGCATGCACCCGACCTTAAACGTCCGCCTCGGGTGGACGCCGCCATCCGGGGGATAGCCAGTATCACATCGTGGGAGGACCGGCTGGCCCGAACGCCGCCGCGGCCGCGCGGGCGCCCTGGGCCGGAACACCCCGGACCGCGCATTCCAGCACAGCGAGATCCTTTGCATCCGCCACTCGGCCACAACGCCACTGAAGTGGGATCATCAGTTCCGAAAAGGGAATATCCGCACGCCAAAATCATTACATCATGCCTGGTCAGAAGCGCGGAAATGCATTTCTCCGCGAAATGCAGATCTTCGCCCGATCTGCTGAGCGCGAGCTTTTCCGGAGCATGATCGGCGAACGGAACCGAAAGGAGTCGACGGCGAATCCGGGCATCGTGATCGCAACCGGCGGTGTCCCGGCGGAGCGGGTGGAGGCGATCGGTGACTTCGGTACGCGTGGAACGGCTCTACAAGATCTTCGGGCCGCAGCCGGCCGAGCTGGTCCGCCGCGTGGAGCGCGGGGCCGGTCCGGACGAGATCAAGGCGGCCGGTGGCACCGCCGCGGTGGTGGACGCGTCGTTCGAGGTGGCGGAGGGCGAGACGTTCGTCGTCATGGGCCTGTCCGGCTCCGGCAAGTCGACCCTGATCCGGATGCTCAACGGGCTGCTCGCGCCGACCGCGGGCCGGGTGCTCGTCGACGGCGAGGACGTCACCGCGATGTCCGGCAAGGTGCTGCGCGCGATGCGCCAGGAGAAGATGAGCATGGTCTTCCAGCACTTCGCGCTCTTCCCGCACCGGACCGTGCTGGACAACGTCGGCTACGGGCTGCGGATCCGCGGCGCGGGCGAGGACGAGCTCGCCGAGAAGGCCACCGAGGCGCTGAACCTGGTCGGCCTGGAGGGCTGGGGCGACCGCTACCCGCAGCAGCTCTCCGGCGGGATGCGCCAGCGCGTCGGCCTGGCGCGCGCCCTGGCCGCGCAGACCGACGTCCTGCTGATGGACGAGGCCTTCAGCGCGCTGGACCCGCTGATCAAGCGCGAGATGCAGGACCAGCTGCTCGACCTCAACGCCCAGCTGGGCAAGACGATCATCTTCATCACCCACGACCTCGACGAGGCGATGCGGCTGGGCGACCGGATCGCGATGATGCGCGCCGGGCGGATCGTGCAGATCGGCACCGCCGAGGAGATCCTGCGCGAACCGGCCGACTCCTACGTCGCCGAGTTCGTCCACGACGTGGACCGCAGCCGGGTGCTCACCGCGGCGACTCTGGCGAACCCGCAGGTGATCGCACCGACGGGCGCCGAACCGGTGGACGCGGGCACACCGCTGCGGGAGCTGTTCCTGCGGCTCGGCGGCCGACCGGACCCGGTGCCGGTGGTCGACGGGCAGCAGCGCCTGCTCGGCGCGGTGACACCGGCCGCGATCTTCGAGGCGCTCAGCCGCGAGCCCGAGACGGCCGAGGAGGCATCCGATGCGTGAGGTGCTCACCCAGTTCGAGCTGCCGCGGATCCCGGTCGGCAGCTGGTTCGCGGCGGTGGTGGACTGGCTGAACGACAGCATCGGCCCGGTGTTCGACTTCGTCGACCTGGTGCTGCGCTCGGCGGTCGGCGGGCTGGCCCAGGCGCTGACCTTCCTGCCGCCGCTGGTCGTGGTGCTGGTGTTCGCCGCGCTCGGGTGGTGGCTGCGCAGCTGGCGGTTCGGCCTGTTCAGCCTGATCGGCTTCGGGCTGATCGCCAGCGTGCAGGAGTTCGAAGCGGCGATGCAGACCCTGTCGCTGGTGCTGGTGGCCACCGCCATCGCCATCGCCATCGGCATCCCGGTGGGCATCCTGATGGCGCGCAGCAGCGAGGTCAGCGCGGTGCTGCGGCCGGTGCTGGACCTGATGCAGACCATGCCCGCCTTCGTCTACCTCGTCCCGGTGATCGTGTTCTTCAACATCGGCGAGGTGCCGGGCGTGGTGGCCACCGTGATCTTCGCGCTGCCGCCGGGCGTGCGGCTCACCGAGCTCGGCATCAGGCAGGTGGACACCGAGGTGGTCGAGGCCGGCGAGGCCTTCGGCGCCCCGCCCCGCAAGATCCTCACCGGCATCCAGCTGCCGCTGGCCATGCCGTCGATCATGGCCGGGGTCAACCAGGTGATCATGCTGGCGCTGTCGATGGTGGTCATCGCGGGCATGGTCGGCGCGCCCGGCCTCGGCTCGAACATCTACGAGGCGGTCACCAGGGTCCAGCTCGCCCAGGGCTTCGAGGCCGGACTGGCGGTGGTGATCCTGGCGGTCTACCTGGACCGGATCACCGCCGTGCTCTCGGACCGCTCGCCGGTCGCGCGGGCGGAGCGCAAAGCGGCCAGGACCGGCTGAGCCCGGTCCGCCAGCCGCCGCGGAAAGGCAGGTAGCAATGTTGTCCAGCAGGAGATCGCGGAGATTCGCCGCACTGCTCGCCGCACTGGCCGCGCTGGTCCTGGTCGCCGCCGGCTGCGGCGGCCGCGAGCCCCAGACCGGGCAGGAGTCGAAGACGATCAACATCGGCTACATCGCCTGGGACGAGGACATCGCGGTCACCTACCTCTACAAGGAGCTCCTGGAGCGCAAGGGCTACGCCGTCAACGCCACCGAGCTGGAGGTCGGCCCGATCTACGCCGGGCTCGCCCAGGGCAACCCGGACCTGTTCCTGGACGCCTGGCTGCCGCAGACCCACGCCGACTACTGGCAGCAGTACGGCCCGCAGCTGGAGGACCTCGGCGTCTGGTACGACCAGGGCACGCTGAACATCGCGGTGCCGAAGTACCTGACGGACGTCAACTCGATCGAGGACCTCAAGGGCCGGGGCCCGGAGTTCGGCGGCGTGATCACCGGCATCGATCCGGGCGCCGGGCTGAGCCGCACCACCAAGGACAGCGCGATCCCGGCCTACGGCCTCGGTGGTGAGTACGCCCTGCAGACCTCCTCGACCACGGCGATGCTGGCCGCCCTGGAGAAGGCGACCAAGGAGCAGAAGCCGATCGTGGTCACCCTGTGGCACCCGCACTGGGCCTACGCCCGCTACCCGCTCAAGGACCTGCAGGACCCGAAGGGCGCGATGGGCCAGGCCGAGCAGCTGCACGCCGTCGGCCGCGCCGGATTCGCCCAGGACTTCCCCGAGGTCACCGAGATGATCAAGAAGTTCAGGCTGACCGACGACCAGCTGGCCTCCCTGGAGAACGAGATCAACAACGCGCAGAAGGGCCAGGAGCAGCTGGCGGCCAGGAAGTGGGCCGACGCCCATCCTGAGGTGATCAACACCTTCGCCGGTCCGTGACGGCGCGCTGGAGGGCCGGTGGCGGCACCCCACCGGCCCTCTTCTCCGGGAAACCAGGGCGTTGGCACGACGTTGGTCCGGCGTTGGCGTTCTCGCTGATCATTCGGCCAGGTGTGGCCGCGCCTGGAGGCAGCGGCGGTTTCCGGACATCGAGGTGCTGTTGTGGGTAATCCGCTGGTGGCGGAGCGCGAGGATTCGACGAAGTCGTTCAGCGGCGTGCCGATCCTGGAATCGGTCGATGAGACGAAGAAGGCCATCGAGTCCGGTGACTGGGCCTCCGGAGTCATGGGTGCGGTCGGGACCGGGCTGGACGCGCTGGGCATGGCGCTGGATCCGTTCGGGGCGATCCTCTCGGCCGGTGTCGGCTGGCTCATGGAGCACGTCGGCCCGCTCTCAGACGCACTGGATTCGTTGACCGGCGATGCGGATCAGATCAAGGCCCACTCGGAGACCTGGAAGAACGTCGCCGCCGAGCTCGGTGAGATCAACACCGAGATGACCAACATGGTCAACAGCGACGTCGCCGACTGGGCCGGGGAAGCCGCCGATTCCTACCGCAAGCGCAGCGAGGACACCGGAAAGCTCATCGAAGCGGCCCAGAAGGCAGCCGAAGGCGCCTCCGAAGGAGTCGGCACCGCAGGCGAAGTCGTGGCCGCCGTGCGCACGCTGGTGCGCGACATCATCGCCGAACTCGTCGGCAGCCTCGTCTCGTGGGCCCTGCAGGTGCTGGCCACGCTGGGCCTGGCGATGGCCTGGGTCGTGCCGCAGGTCGTCATGGCGGTGGCGAAGACCGCCGCGAAGATCGCCAAGATCACCACGAAGCTGGTGAAGGCGATGAAGTCGCTGGGCAAGCTGTTCAAGAAGCTCAAGGACGGCTTCGGCGACGCCAAGAAGGCCCTCGACAAGATCAAGAAGGACAGCGGCGGCTCCGGCAACAAGCCCGACAGCCCCAAACCCGACCGTGGCAAGGGCGACAACGGTCCCAACAACAAGCCCGACAACAACGACCCGGCATCCACCCACTCGCAGAGCACGGGCGGAAACGAGTCGCGCGGCGGCAATCCCCCGGACAGCACGCCCCGCTCCCCGGACAGCACGCCCAGATCCCCCGACAGCGGTCCGACGCCCTCCCCGCCACCCGCGCGCGACAGGGGCCTGGGCGGCCAGCCCGGCAGCCGCGGTGGTTCCAACACCGGCAGCAACAAGCCCGAGAACCCCCGCGACCGCGCCGTCGGCACCGACGACCGGAAGTACATCTCCGACCCGGTCGACGTCGCCACCGGCGAGGTGGTGATGACCCAGGTGGACCTGACCATCGCGGGCAGCCCCGACCTGGTCCTGGAGCGCACGCACATCTCGTCCTACCGGGCAGGCCGCTGGTTCGGCGCCTCCTGGTCGTCCACTGTGGACCAGCGCCTGGAGGTCGACGAGGAGAACGTCTGCTACTTCTCGGCCGACGGCATGATCCTGGTGTACCCGATCCCCACCGCGGACGCGCCCGTGCTCCCGGTGGAAGGGCCGCGGTACCCGTTGCGGCGGACCGCTGACGGCTACCGCCTCGACGACCGAGCCGGGACGCTGGTCTTCACCGCCGTCGCGGGCAGCGGCGAACGGCTGCTGCCGCTGGTCGCGGTCGAGCGGGCGAACGCCCCGCGGATCACGATCGAGCACTCCGCCGACGGCGCGCCCAGCGCGATCCGGCGTTCCGACGGCTACGAGGCGCGGTTCACCACCGAGCGCGGCCGGATCGTCGAGGTGGCGGCCGTGAGCACGGCGGACGGCAGCGCCGTCCCGGTCGTCGAGTTCGGCTACGACGAGCGCGGCAGGCTGACCCGGGTGGTCAACTCCACCGGCCGCGCGATGACCTTCGACTACGACGAGAGCATGCGGCTCACCGGCTGGCAGGACCGCACCGGCACCTGGTACCGGTACTCCTACGACCGGACCGGGCGGTGCGTCCGCACGGTGGGCGTCGAGGACTTCTTCAACGGCACCTTCAGCTACGACCTGGACAACCGCATCACCCGGCACACCGATGCGCTCGGGTGCACCAGCGAGTTCCACCTCAACCCGGCGGGCCAGCTGATCGCGGAGGTCGATCCGCTCGGCCACGCCAAGCGCTACAGCTGGGACCGCTACGACCGGCTGCTGTCCCGCACCGACGAGCTGGGCCGGACGACGCGCTACACCTACGCCGACGACGGCGAGCTCGTCGCCGTGATCCGCCCCGACGGATCGGAGGTGAAGGTCGCGGCGACCGCGGAGGGCGGTCTGTCGCTGGAGGTCCAGGACGAGGACGCCGTCGACCGCCGCGAGTACTCCCCCACCGCGGCACCGGACCTGTTCTCCGACCAGGTCGGGATCGCTCCGCCGCTGCCGAGCGCGGGCTTGCCCAATCCGCTCGACGAGGAGTCGCCGACGGCGGTTCCCGGGGAGCGGGACCTGTTCGGCCGGCCGCGGACGACCCGCACCGCATCCGGTGCCGCGGTGCGGATCGGCTGGACGGTCGAGGGCAAGCGCTCGGTGCGCACCGGACCGCTCGGGCGCCACGAGACGTGGCACTTCGACGCCGAGGGCAACGCCGTCGAGCACCGGGGCGCCGCCGGGCAGGTGACCCGGCGCGGTCACGGCCCGTTCGGCCTGCCCGTCGTCGACACCGACCCCGCCGGCGGGCGCACCCGCTACGCCTACGACCGCGAGCAGCGGCTGGTCACCGTCACCGACCCGCAGGGGTTGACCTGGCACTACACCTACGACCCCGCGGGCAGGCTGGTCGAGGAGGTGGACTTCGACGGCCGCCGCCTGGTCTACGCCTACGACGAAGCCGGGCAGCTGATCCGCATGACCAACGGGCTCGGCCAGGTCACCGAGTACACCTACGACGTGCTGGGCAACGTCGTCGAGCGGCGGACACCGGCGGGCACCACCACCTACGACTACGACCACCTCGGCAGGCTGGTGCGCGCGACGAACCGGGATTCCGTCCTGGAGATCGTCCGCGACCGCCACGGGCGGGTGATCGCCGAATCGGTCAACAGGCTCGCCGTCCGCTGGAGCTACGACGAGACCGCCGTGCACCGCGGCACCCCCGGTGGGGTCGACAGCACCTGGCGGTTCGACGCCGCGGGCACGCCCACCGTCCTGGCGACCGCCGGCCACGAGATGCGGTTCGAGCACGACGCGGCCGGCCGGGAGACCGCGCGGCACGTCGACGGGCGCGTGGTGCTGACCCAGGAGTTCGACGCCGAGGACCAGCTGGTCGAACAGGTGATCACCGATGGGAAGCGGCGCCGCTTCACCTACCGGGTCGACGGCCAGCTCGTCGGCATCGACGACTCCTCCACCGGGCCGCAGCGCTTCCGGCTCGACCCGGCGGGCCGGATCGCGGAGGTCGCCCGGCCCACCGGCGTGGAGCGGTACTCCTACGACGGCTCCGGCAACATCACCGGGGCCGCCACGCCGTGGGCCGATCCGACCGCCGGGCCCCGCCGGTACGCGAACAACGCGCTGGTCGAGGCCGGGTCCACCGGATACGTCGTCGACCACCAGGGCCGCGTCGTCGCCCGCCACGGCCAGGGGTCCTGGACCTACTCGTGGGACCCGCTGGACAGGATGACCGGCCTGACGACCCCGGACGGCACCCGCTGGACCTACCTCTACGACCCGCTCGGCAGGCGGTTCGCCAAGCAGCGGTGGGTGGCCGACGCCGACGGCGCGCCCCTGATGGCCGAGGAGATCCGGTTCATCTGGAGCGGCGCCGACCTCGTCGAGCAGATCACCACGCGGCAGGACGGCTCGCGAGCGGTCCTCACCTGGGAGCGCCACCCCCTCGACGGGCGCCCGGTGGCGCAGGTCGAGTACGCCTGGCCGCGGCACGACGAGCGGTTCCGCCCGATCGTCACCAACGCCATCGGCACGCCGACCGAGCTGCTCGACGCCGACGGCACCATCGCGTGGGAGGCGCGGACGAGCCTGTGGGGCAAGGCGCTGCCCTCCCCGGCCGGCTCGGCGGCCTCGACGCCGCTGCGGTTCCCCGGGCAGTACCACGACGCCGAGAGCGACCTGCACTACAACGTCTACCGCTACTACGACCCGGAAACGGCCCGCTACCTGAGTCAGGACCCGCTCGGCCTCCGCCCGGGGCCGAACCCCGCGGCCTACGTGCCCAGCCCGCTGCAGGCCGCCGACCCGCTCGGCCTCGCCGGGTCCGGCAGCTGCCGCGGTTCCGGTTCGAACGGCATGCGCGACCGCCCCGGTGGTGACACCGACGCCAAGCACGTCGACTCCCAGCAGAAGAAGCCGGACGGCAAGCCCGACGCCAACCAGTACAACCACGACCTGCGGAACATGAGCCTGGACGAGTACTACAAGTGGACCTCCAAGTGGGACGACGTGATGAAGCACGATCCCAACGGGACCTGGCTCTGGTCCGGCGGCGGCAAGAAGAACGACGGTGAGTGGCAGTCCGTCATGGACCTGGCCAACAAGCAGGCCGACGCCCACGGCGGCACGACGTTGGAAGGCAAGCTGGACAAGGACAAGATCAAGATGCCGGACTGGCCGAAACCGGGTGAGAAACCGGACTACGACAAGGAGGACGTGTTCCGCGAGTCGGTGTGGACCGAGGCCTCGTCGGCGTTCGCGCGCAACGCCAAGGGCGACGTGAACGTGATCCTGGTGACCGGGGCGGAAGGATCGCGGCGGCCGAACAACGTCTTCGACATGACGGAGTTCCCCATCCTCCGGAAGAACCCGGACGTCGAGCGCATCATCACCCACGACGTCAAGTGGGACCCGAAGATCGAGAGGTTCACCCCGACCGGCGCGCACGACGTGCTCTGGGAGAACCCCAACCGCCCGAAGCCCAAGCTCTAGCCCCGCGGCGGGGGCCGGTGGTGCTCCCACCGGCCTCCGCGCGGCGCCTAGCCCGGGTTGCGGATGCCGTCGATCAGGCGGGTCCAGTTGTCGCCGCCCTTGCCCGCGGCGATGGTCCGGTCGTAGTGGGCCTTGATCGCGCGGGGCAGGTCGAGGTCGATGCCCGCTTCCCGGCTGGCCGCCAGGACGTGGTCGGCGGTCGCGCCCATCATCGTGACGGTGCTCAGGTCGCCGGGGTGCTCGTCGGCGTCGACCTGCTCGGCGGACTGCGGCAGGAACTGGATCACGAGCTGGAGCACCTGCGCCGCCCACGGCGCGAAGTCCTTCGCGGGCACCCCTGCCGAGCCGAGCAGCGCCGAGCCGTGCAGGAAGGCCGACAGCGCGGTCAGGAAGACGTCCAGGTTGGCCTGGTAGAACAGCTGCGCCAGACCGGGATCGGTGCCCATGTGGTGCGGTGCGCCGATGACGGCCAGCGTCTTCTCGTGCACGTCGAAGACCTCGCGCGGCCCGCTGTAGTAGACGTAGGACGCCTCGGTGCCGACCATCGGCGCGGGCACCATGACACCTCCGGTCAGGAACCGGGCACCGCGCTGCCCGGCCCACTTCGCCGCTTCCCGCGTCACCTCCGGGCTGTCCGAGCTGAGGTTGACGATCACCTTCCCGGTGACGTCGACCTGATCGAGGATGGCGTGCATCGCCGCGTAGTCGGTCAGGCTGAGGACGACCAGTTCAGCGGCCGCCACCGCCTCCGCCGGGCCGGCGGCGCGAACGGCACCGCGCGCGACCACCTCGTCGGCCCGGCTCGCGGTCCGGTTCCACACCGTCACCGGATGCCCGGCATCCAGCAGCGCGTGCACCATCGCCTGCCCCATCGGCCCCAGACCGATCAGGGTGACTGGCTGATTCATCTTTCCCTCCAGTGGTTTTCGCTACCGCGGATCGCGGATGACGTCGATGAGCCCGGTCCAGCTGCCGCCGCCCCGGCCGGCGGCGATGGCGCGGTCGTAGTGCGCCTTGATCGCCTTCGGCAGTTCCGCGTCGATGCCCACCGCGCGACTGGCCGCCAGCAGGTGGTCGGCGCTGGCGGCCATCATCCGGGCGGTGCCCAGGTCTCCGGGGTGCTCGCCGCTGTCGATCTGCGCGGCGGCCGCCGGGAGCACCAGCGGGTTGGTGGTGAGGTTGTCCACCGCCCAGGGCAGGAACTCCTGCGCGGACACGCCAGCCGAGCCGACCAGCGCGGTGGCGTGCAGGTACGCCGCCAGGCTGACCAGGAACAGGTCGATGTGGGCGAGGTAGTAGAGCTGGGCCAGGCCGTGGTCGGTGCCCACGTGGTGCGGCTCGCCGATCAGCCGCAGCGTCTGCTCGTGGGCTTCCAGGAGTTCCGCCGGGCCGCTGTAGAACACCTTCGCCGGTTCCGCGCCGACGAGCTCCGCGGAGGCCAGCACGCCGCCGGTGAGGAACTTCCCGCCGCGCTGCGCGATCCAGCTCGCCGCCTCGCGGGACGCGTCGGGCGTGTCGGAGCTGAGGTTGACGACCACCTTGCCGCTGAGATCCGGCACCGGGCCGAGGATCTCGTACATCGCCGCGTAATCGGTGAGGCTCAGCAGCACCAGCTCGCTGGCCGCCACCGCCTCGGCCGGGATCGCGGCGCGAACCGCACCCCGCGCGACCACCTCGTCGGCCCGGCTCGCGGTCCGGTTCCACACCGTCACCGGATGCCCGGCATCCAGCAGGACGTTGGCCATCGCCTGGCCCATCGGACCGAGCCCGATCAAGGTGACAGGCTCATTCATGGTTCTCTCCCATTGCTTTTCAGCGCTTGAGCAGCTCGATGACGCCGACGAAGTCCTCGTGGCCGTGGCCGTCGGCGACCCGGCGCTGCATCAGCTGGTGCACCGGTAGCAGGAGTTCAGCGCTGATGCCCTGCTCCTCCGCCGCGATGAAGTGGTTGGCGAACCCGGCGGACTGCATGCTCAGGTTGGAGACCACGTCCTTGTCGTAGTCGCCGGTGTCGATCCGCTCGGCCGCTTCGACGGGCCAGGTGACCACGCCCTGCAGCCACTTGCTCAGCGTCGGGGCGAACTCCCGCGCCGAGGCTCCGGTCGAGCGGACCAGGGCGAGCGCATGCAGCGAGCCCGCGATCACGCCGTACATGCTGGAGAGCAGTGCGAGGTCCTGCAGCGCCGCAGCACCCGCGTCGTCGCCGACGTAACGGCTTTCGCCGAAGAGGTCCAGCACCGGCTGCCAGGTCTCGAAGGCTCCGCTCGGCCCGCTGTAGAGCACGAACGCCCCCGGCTTGCCGATCATCGGCGGGACCGCCATGATGCCGCCGTCGAGGTAGTCGGCACCGTGCTCAGCAGCCCAGGCGGCCATCTCGCGGGCCTGGCCCGGTGTGCCGTTGGTCAGGTTGACCAGCGTGCGCCCGGCCAGCACGTCGGTGTGCGGGCCGAGCACCTGGCTGACCGAGTCGTAGTCGAGCAGGCAGACCACCACGAGCTTGCTCGCCAGGACCGCGTCCGCGGCGGTGTCCGCGCGGATCGCGCCCTTGGCCACCAGCGGATCGGCCTTGGCCGCCGTGCGGTTCCAGACCGTCACCCGGTGGCCCGCCGCGAGCAGTGCGTCCGCCAGCGCCGTTCCCATGTCGCCGAGACCGACGACGCTCACCGTCTTGCCGTTCATTCCAGCTCCTTTCGTCGAGGAGACCGGCAGGGCGAATCCCACCGGCCCCCTCGTCCTTCCGGCCGGGTACGAGCTCCACCGCGCACCGCTGCGCCCGATCCAGGAGTCCACAGAGGACCCCGGCTACCAGAACGGTGGAACCGACCGGCCGGAGTCCTCATTTCCCGAGCAGTTCGACGAGGCTCGCGGTGTCCTCGTGGCCGTGGCCGTCGGCGACCCGGCGCTGCAGCAGCGAGTGGATAGGGGTGATCAGCTCGGTGCTGACCCCCGCTTCTTCGGCGGTGTCGAGGAAGTTGGCGTACGCGGCGGCCTGCATGGCGAGGTTCGAGGTCACGTCGTCGGCGTAGTCGCCTGCGTCGATCCGCGCGGCCATCACCTCCGCGTAGGCGCCCATCGTGTCGACGTACCGGCGGGCCATCGGGGCGAACTCCGCCGCCGACCCGCCCGCCGAGCGGACCAGCGCGAAGGCGTGCAGGACGCCGCCGAACATCCCGTACATGCTGTTGAGCAGGGCGATGTCGTGCAGCGGGGCGAGCCCCGGGTCCTCGCCGAGGTAGTGGCTCTCGCCGAACGCGTCGAGCACCGGCTGCCAGGCCTCGAAGGCTCCGCTCGGCCCGCTGTAGAGCACGAACGCCCCCGGCTTGCCGATCATCGGCGGGACCGCCATGATGCCGCCGTCGAGGTAGTCGGCACCGTGCTCAGCAGCCCAGGCGGCCATCTCGCGGGCCTGGCCGGGAGTGCCGTTGGTCAGGTTGACCAGCGTGCGCCCGGCCAGCACGTCGGTGTGCGGGCCGAGCACTTCGCTGACCGAGTCGTAGCCCAGCAGGCAGACCACCACCAGCGGGCTGGCCACGATCGCATCGGCGGCGGTGTCCGCCCGGGTCGCGCCCTTGGCCACCAGCGGGTCGGCCTTGGCCGCCGTGCGGTTCCACACCGTCACCCGGTGGCCCGCCGCGAGCAGTGCGTCCGCCAGCGCGGTTCCCATGTCGCCGAGTCCGAGGACGCTCACGGCTTTCCGGTTCATCATCTCTCCTTCCGCTGGCATCCACCCTGCTGGGGGCCGCGCACGGTCCGCGCACGACCGGCTGGGGGTGTCGGGCGCGCGGACTAGGCTCGGACCGTGCGTTTCGGAGTGCTGGGCCCGCTGGGGGTGTGGACCGCCGATGGCGAACCCGTCGTGGTTCCCGAGGCGAAGGTCCGCGCCCTGCTCGTGGCGCTGCTCGCGCACGACGGCCCGGTGTCGGCCGATCGCCTGGTCGACGACCTGTGGGGAGCCGAACCGCCCGGCAACCCGGTCAACACGCTGCAGACCAAGGTCTCCCAGCTGCGCAGGGCCGTCGGCCGCGAGCTGGTCGCCTACCGCTCCGCCGGATACGCGCTGGTCGTCGACCCGGAGGCCGTCGACGCGCACCGATTCCGCCGCCTGGTCGCGCAAGCCCGGGCGTCAGCGGCGCCCGGTGCGCGCCGTGCGCTGCTGGACGATGCACTGGCGCTGTGGCGGGGACCGGCGTTCGCCGACTTCGCCGACGAGCCGTTCGTCCAGGCCGCCCGCCAGCGGCTGGCCGAGGAGCACCTCGACGCGCTGGAGGAGTCCGCCGCGGCCCGGCTGGAGCTCGGCGAGCACACCGCTCTCGCCGGTGAGCTCGGCGAACTCGTGGCCACCAACCCGCTGCGCGAACGGCTGCGGGCGCTGCACGTGCGGGCCCTGTACCGCGCCGGGCGGCAGAGCGAAGCGCTGGCCGGGCTGGCCGAGCTGCGCGAGCGGCTGGCCGACGAGCTGGGCATCGACCCGAGCCCGGAGCTGGTCGAGCTCCAGCAGGCGATCCTGACCCAGGACACCACGCTGGCCGCCCCGGCAGCCGTCCCGCACAACCTGCCCGTGCCGGTGACCGACCTGGTCGGGCGGGACGGCGAGAGCGCGGAGGTGCTGGCGCTGCTGGGTTCGTCGCGGCTGGTCACGCTGACCGGGCCGGGCGGCGTGGGCAAGACTCGCCTGGCGATCGAATCCGCGCGCGGGGCGGTGTTCCGGGACGGCGTGCGGCTGGTCGAGCTGGCCGGGGTCGAGCCCGGGGAGGACGTCACCTGCTCGCTGGAGCACGCCGTGCTCGCCGCGCTGGAAGTGCAGGAAGCAGCGCTGTCCTCGGCCGACCCGATCGCGGAGGCCTTGCGCGGCAAGGAGATCCTGCTGGTGCTCGACAACTGCGAGCACGTGATCAACTCCGCCGCGTCGATGGCCGCGCGGCTGCTGCGGCTGCTGCCCGGGCTGCGGTTCCTCGCCACCAGCAGGGAGGCGCTGGGCATCGCGGGCGAGACGCTGCTGCCGGTGCCACCGCTCGCCGTGCCCGAGACCGGCGCCGAGCTCCGCGACGTGCGCGCTTCAGCCGCGGTCCAGCTGTTCGCCGCCCGCGCCGCCGCCACGTCACCGGGATTCGACGTCACCGCCGACAACTCCGCCTCGGTGGCGGCGATCTGCCGTCGCCTCGACGGCATCCCGCTGGCGCTGGAGCTGGCCGCCACCCGGATCCGGGTCCTCGGCGCGCGGACGCTGGAGTCCAGGCTGGACGACCGGTTCGCGCTGCTGAACTCCGGCCACCGCGACGCGCCGGAACGGCAGCGGACCCTGCACGCGGTGATCGACTGGAGCTGGCAGCTGCTGCCGACCGCGGAGCGGATCGTGTTGCGCCGCTTGGCGATTCACCGCGACGGCTGCACCCTGACCGCGGCCGAGGCGGTGTGCTCCGGCGACGGCGTCCGGCCGGCCGAGGTGCTGGACCTGCTGTCGCGGCTGGTGGACCGATCGCTGGTGGTCGTCGCGGAGAGCCGGACCGGCGAACCCCGCTACCGGTTGCTGGACACCGTCGCCGCCTACTGCCTGCAGCAGCTGCGCGAAGCCGGTGAGCACGAAGCCGTGCGGCAGCGGCGCAACGAGCACTACGCCGACCTCGCCGAGCGCGCCGAAACCCAGCTGCGCGGCCCGGAGCAGCGACGTTGGCTCGAACTGCTGGACGCCGAAGCCGCCAACCTGCGCGCAGTGCTCGACGACGCCGCCCCGGACGTGGCGTTGCGCCTGGTCACAGCACTGTCCTGGTACTGGTTCCTGCGCGGCAGGCTCACCGAAGCCCGGCAGTCCCTCGCAGCCGCACTGGTCGCTGCGGAAGCGGATGATCAGGCCGAGAAGCGCCCAGCACCTCTCAACGGCACCTCAGGGGACCGTGACGCAACCCAGCCACAAGAAACCGCCCAACGCGAGATCACCCCCGAACGCGATGAATCGCGGAGAGGCAGTGCAGCAGCTTGGTATGCGGCCATCGCGTTGCTGACCGGTGAGCAGGTCGAGGACGTCGAGGCGTGGCGAGGCATCACCGATCGGGCCGAGCGCGCCCGCGCCCGCTGGTTCCTCGCCCACGCCCAGTACACGGTCGCCGACCTGGGCGCGGCGGAAGCGACCGTCAACGAGCTGGTCGAGGAGTTCGCCGCGCTGCAGGACCGCTGGGGGCTGGCCGCGGTGCTGAGCGATCACTCCACGCACCTCATGACCCGCGGTGATCTCGCCGCGGCTCTGGAGGCCGCGGAACGCAGCGCCGAGCTCTTCCGCGCGATCGGTGATCGCTGGGGACTGGCGCAGGCGTCCTACGCGCTGGGCATGCTCGCGGGGGTGGTCGGCGACTACACCAGCGCCGAACGCCACCACACCGAAGCCCTGCGCGGTGCGGAGAGCATCGGGCTGTGGGCCGAAGTGGCCTACCAGACGTCCTGGCTCGGCCGGGTGGCGCTGCTCAGGCACGACTACCCGCGGGCGCGCGAGCTGCACGGGCGCGCGATGCGGCTGGCAGCCGAGCGAGGCTTCACCCCGGCCGAGATGTACGCCGAGACGGGGCTGGCGCTGGGCGCGCGCCGCGAAGGCCGCTTCGGCGAGGCCGAGCAGCACCTGCACCGGGTGCTGGAATGGCACCGCCGGGTGGAGTTCGAGCCGGGCAACACGCTGATCCTGGCCGAACTCGGCTTCCTCGCCGAACTGCGCGGAGACCTCGGCGCGGCGCGCGAGCACCACCTGTCGGCCTACCGCATCGCCCGCCGGATCGCCGACCCCCGCTCGATCGCGCTGACCCTCGAAGGCCTGGCAGGAGCCGACGCCGCGAGCGCCCCGGAACGCGCGGCCTGCCTGCTCGGCGCGGCCGAAGCGGCACGAGCCTCAGCGGGCACACCGCTGCCCGAAGCGGAGCGCGGCGACCTCGACCGGATCACCGCCGAAGTCCGGAAACGGCTCACCGAAACCGAATTCGACCTCGCCGTCGCCCAGGGCGCGGAGCACTTCCCCACCGATCTGGACGCCCTGACCGCGACGGCGCGGTAACCGCCGTCACCCCGGTGCACGCCGCGGAGCGGGATCGGCGGGCGACCGTATAGTTGCCAGTCGTGTCAAGCGTTCACCTGCTGCCCGTCAAGACAGCGGCGCTCATCTTCCCGTTGCTCGCCATCGTCCTGTTCCTGCCCGCCGCGGTGGTCACCTACCGCAGGCACGGCGTCATGACGAGCTGGCGCACGTTGTCGTTCTACAGCTTCCTGTTCTACGCGCTGACGGCGTTCTTCATGACGCTGATCCCGCTGCCCTCCCGGGTGGTGGACGTGTGCGCGAAGTACCCGCAGATGGCGCAGCCCGCGCTGACACCCGGCAACACCTTCGGCGACATCTGGAAGGAAGCCGGCGGCGAGGTCGGCTTCAGCGCCCTGGTGCTGCACAACCCGGCCGTGTGGCAGGCGACGCTGAACGTGGCGCTGCTGGTGCCGCTGGGCGTGTACCTGCGCTACCACTTCAAGCGCGGTTTCCTCACCACCGCCGCGATCGGCCTGGGCGTGTCGCTGTTCTTCGAGCTCACCCAGTACACCGGCGTGTGGGGCCTCTACGCCTGCCCGTACCGGCTGGCCGACGTCGACGACGTCATCACCAACACCTCCGGCGCGATGCTGGGCTGGTGGCTGGCCGGGCCGGTGACCCGCTGGCTGCCCACTTTGGACTCCATCGACGACGGCGTGCTGGCCCGCCGCCCGGTCCCGCTGGGGCGGCGCGTGGTGGCGTTCATCGTGGACATGTGCCTGCTGCCGTTCGCGATGCTGTTCTGCACGCTGGTGTTCGGCCTGTTCGGCGTCGGCTTCTACACGTCGCTGCTCCTGACGCTGCTGGTGTACTACGTCCTGCTCCCGTGGGCGCTGGGCGGCACGCCGGGCAAGAGGCTGCTGCTGCTCAAGCTCGTCGGCCCGGAGGAGGACGCGCGGCCCGCGCCGTGGCGACTGCTGGTCCGCGCGGTGGTGCTCGCGATCCCGATGATCCCGATCGCGGGCCTGATGATGATGGCGGCCATGCTCCTCGTCGTCCTCCCGGGCGAGCTGCTCTTCGGCGCCGCCCGCACCCTGCTGGACGAACCGCTGGAACTGATCCACTCCCTGGGCGGCCTCGAACCGGTCCTGATCGCAGGCTTCCTGACAGCGCTGGCCTCCGGCGTCCTCTTCCTCGTCTTCTGCGTGGCCCTCTACCGCAACCCGGACCACTACGGCTTCCACGAACTCCTCTCCGGAGTCCACAACAAGGCCCTCCCCCACAAACGAGCCCGCCGCACTCCCCCGCAACCCACCCCCGAAGAAGAGACCACCAAACTCCCGACCGAGTGATGTTGTCGAGGTGAAGGGCACCTTTGGGCAAGTAAGTTGCTGAAAGGTGCCCTTCACCTCTCACTCGACCAGGTGGTTCAGCGACGGCGCCTGGTGCGGAGGTAGTCGCCGAGGACCGCGGCGCCGAGGCCGTCGGCGGACGGGGCCACGACGCGGCCGCCGCCGCGGCGGGCGAGCAGGTCCACGAACGCCGCCAGCCGCGGGTCCTCGCCGAGCATGAAGACGCTCAGCGTCGTGCCCAGTCGGGTCAGCGCGTCCACTTCGGACAGCGTGGCGACCAGGGTGCGCGGGTCCGGCGGGTACTGGAAGACGGCCTCGCCGTCGGGTTCCAGGTGGGCCGTCGGCTCGCCGTCGGTGACCACCAGCACCACCGGCTCGGCGTCCGGGTGGCGGCGCAGGTGGCGCCCGGCCAGCAGCAGCGCGTGGTGCAGGTTCGTGCCCTGCTCCCAGACGCCCTCCAGCGCCGCGAGCTCACCGACCTCCACAGTGGACGCGTAGCGGCCGAAGGTGACCAGTTGCAGCGCGTCGGAGCGGAACCGGGTGGCCACCAGGTGGTGCAGCGCCAGCGCGGTGCGCTTCATCGGCACCCAGCGGCCGTCCTGCACCATCGACCACGACGTGTCCACGCACAGCACCACGGCCGCCCGCGAGCGCTGCTCGGTCTCGGCGACCTCCAGGTCCGCGATGTCCAGCAGCGGCGAGCCCGCGCCCTCGCCCGCGCGGCGCAGCACCGCGTTGCGCACCGTCCGGGAGGCGTCCCACGGTTCCGAGTCGCCGTAGCTCCACGGCCGCGTCGTCCCGGTCAGCTCGCCCGCCGCCCCCGCTCGGTCGGTGTCGCGCTCACCGCGCTGCGAGCGCAGCTGCGAGATCACCGAGCGCAGGGCGGTTTCGCCGAGCCGCCGCATCGCCCGCGGGCTCAGCCGCAGGCTGCCGTCGGGCGCGCGCTGCAGCAGGCCCTGCTGGCGCAGCTGCCGCTCGATCTCCGACAGCCGCTGCGCGTCGACGACCGCTCGCGGGCCGAGCTGCCGCTCCAGCGCCTCCAGGTCGATGTCGGCCAGGCTCGCGCCGGGGTAGGCCTGCCCGAGCTGCTCGGCCAACCGGTCCATCTCGCCGAGCTCGGCCATCGCGGCCGTCGCCTCCGCCAGCCCCATCGGCTGATCACCGCGGAACCGCGCCCGGCCGGTCCAGTCCTCGCCGGGCCGCAACTGCTGCAACTGCTGGTCCAAGCGCTGCAACGCCTGCGCGATGCGCGGATCGCCGAAGGCCTGCTGCGCCAGGGCCATCAGCTCGTCGCGCTGCTGGGCGTTCATCGAGTTCATCAGCCGCTGGGCCGCGGCCGAACGCGCCGCGAGCGCATCGATCAGCTCGTCGACGTCGCGCGGGTTCTCCGGGAAGAACTCCCCGTGCTCGGCCATGAACTGCTCGAACTTCCGCGGCACGTCGGCATCGCCGCGGGCGTGCGCGGCCAGCAGCGCCGAGAGGTCGTCGAGCATCTCCCGCACCCGCTCGACGTCCTCGGGCGTGACCTGCTGCATCGCCTGCTTCATGCCATGGAAGCGCTGTTCGAGGACCTCCGAGCCGAGCAGCTGCTGGATCTCCTCGAAGGCCTCCCGCGCTTCCGAAGAGCGCCAGTCGTAGTTCGCCAGCTCCGCGACCTGCCCGGCCACGTCCG
The DNA here is from genome assembly GCF_027853965.1 of Saccharopolyspora indica. Lineage (GTDB taxonomy): Bacteria > Actinomycetota > Actinomycetes > Mycobacteriales > Pseudonocardiaceae > Saccharopolyspora > Saccharopolyspora indica. The sequence continues at coordinate 192,422 of NZ_JAQGLB010000013.1, forward strand.
GCGGCAGCGCGTCCAGCTGCAGTTCGCGGAACCGCGCGTCCTCGCTGGTGTCGGCGGCGAGCGCGAGCCGCTCCTGCTGGAGCGCGCGGTCCAGCAGCCGCCGCACCTCGGCGATCGTGCCGTCCAGCCGGTGGCGCCGCTGGAGCTCGCTGCGCCGCTGCCACAGCCGCCGGGTCAGGTCGTCGAGACCGGAAACGTCGCGGGTACCGGTGCGCAGCAGCTCCTCCAGCGCCGCGCGCGGTGACGCCCCCTCCATCACGTCGCGGCCGAGCTGGTCCAGCGCGGCGCGCAGATCCACCGGCGGTTCCAGCGGATCGGGCCCTCCGCGCCACGCGTCGTACCGGAACCGCGGGGACATCAGCTGTACACCGACCTGTCGTCCTCGGCGTCCTTGCCCAGCCGCTTGGCCAGGAACAGCGCTTCCAGCGCCAGCTCCACGGCGCTGGCGATGCGCCCGGGCGGATCGCCAGCCCGCACCTCCAGCCGTTCGGCGACCTGGTGCAGCACCGGCAGCTCCGGCAGCGCGGTCAGCACGTCGTGCCCGGACACCCGCTCCCCGGTGGCCACCGGGTGGCCGTCGGCCACCGCCTGGGCCAGCGATTGCAGGTCGAGCCCGGCGAACAGCCCGCGCGCGGTGTCGGCCACCGAACGGCGCAGCAGGTAGCCCAGCAGCTCGTCCTCGCGGCCCTCCTCACCGGCCTCGAACTCGATCTTGCCGCGCAGCACCGCGGGCACCGCCGCCAGGTCGACCGGCCGGGCCACCGCGGGGTGCTCGCCGGTCACCGCGGCGCGGTGCAGCGCGGCGGCCGAGACGGTCTCGGCGGCGGCGATGGCGAACCGGGCCGAGACCCCGGAGCGCTGGTCCACGGCGGTCGATTCGCGCAGGTGGCCGACGAACCGGGCCAGCACCTCCAGCAGGTGGTCGCCGACCTCGGCGGGCAGGTCCGCCTCCTGGCGCACCAGCGCCACCTCGTCGTCCACGTCCAGCGGGTAGTGCGTGCGGATCTCCGCGCCGAAGCGGTCCTTCAGCGGGGTGATGATCCGGCCGCGGTTGGTGTAGTCCTCGGGGTTGGCGGTGGCGACCAGCAGCACGTCCAGCGGCAGCCGCAGGTGGTAGCCGCGGATCTGGATGTCGCGCTCCTCCATCACGTTCAGCAGCGCGACCTGGATGCGCTCGGCCAGGTCGGGCAGCTCGTTGACGGTCACGATGCCGCGGTGCGCGCGGGGCACGAGTCCGAAGTGGATGGTCTCCGGGTCGCCCAGCGACCGGCCCTCGGCGACCTTGACCGGGTCGACGTCGCCGACCAGGTCGCCGACCGAGGTGTCCGGGGTGGCCAGCTTCTCCGCGTAGCGCTCGCCGCGGTGCCGCCAGGCCACCGGCAGCTCGTCGCCGAGCTCCGCGGCCCGCCGCCGGGAGGCCGGGGTGATCGGCCGCAGCGGGTGCTCGCCGAGCTCGGAGCCGTCGATGACCGGCGTCCACTCGTCGAGCAGCTCGGTGAGGCTGCGCAGCAGCCGCGTCTTGCCCTGCCCGCGCTCGCCGAGCAGCACCACGTCGTGCCCGGCGATCAGGGCGCGTTCCAGCTGGGGCAGCACGGTCCGGTCGAAGCCGACGATGCCGGGCCACAGCGCCCGGCCGGAGCGCAGGGCGGTCAGCAGGTTCGCGCGCAACTCGGCCTTCACACTGCGCGGGGCGTGGCCGCTGGCCCGCAGCTCCCCCGCGGTGCGGGGCAGACCGGGAGGTGGGGTCGGGTTCGTCACCCTGCCGACGCTACCCGGCGAGGCCGACGAACGTCGGAATAGCAGAAAGGTTTTCGCATCCCGGACGGCCCGGCGCCGCTCGCAACGTGTAGAAACACCACGTATCCGCCAGGAGCGAGGAGGCAGTGCAGTGGAGATCGAGGTTGACCCCGGTCAAGTCGGCTTCGACGCAGCCCGGCTGCGGCGCATCGACCGGCACTTCGCCCTGTACGTCGAGTCCGGGAAGCTGCCCGGCTGGCTGGTCCTGGTGTCCCGCGGTGGCAAGATCGCGCACCTGGCCACGCACGGCATGCGCGACGTCGAGAGCAGCGCACCGGTGCGCCCGGACACCCTGTTCCGGATCTTCTCGATGACCAAGCCGGTCACCTCCACCGCGATCATGATGCTGCACGAGGAGGGCGCGCTCGAGCTCACCGACCCGGTCAGCGACTTCATCCCGGCCTTCGCCGACCTGCGCGTCTACACCAGCGGCAGCGCCAATGCGCCGCAGACCCGCCCAGCGGGCGAGGAGATGCGGATCTGGCACCTGCTCACCCACACCGCCGGGCTCACCTACGACTTCAACCGCCTGCACCCCGTCGACGAGCTCTACCGCCGCGCCGGCTTCGGCAACGGCCTGGGCACCCGGCTGGACCTGGCGGGCTGCTGCGACGCGTGGGCCTCGCTGCCGCTGCTGTTCGACCCCGGCACCGCCTGGAACTACTCGGTGGCCACCGACGTGCTCGGCCGGATCGTCGAGGTGATCTCCGGGCAGACCCTCGACGAGTTCTTCCGCACCCGCATCTTCGAACCGCTGGGCATGACCGACACCGGATTCGCGGTCGCCCGCGAGGACGCCGACCGGCTGGCCACCCTGTACATCGCCGACCCGCAGGGCCTGGCGCGCCGCCACCCCCAGCACGACGAGGCGCACGCGGCCGCCTTCGAGCTGCCCAAGGCGCTCTCCGGCGGCGGCGGGCTGTTCTCCTCGGCGCACGACTACCACCGGTTCACCCAGATGCTGCTGCGCCGCGGCGAGCTCGACGGCACCCGGCTGCTGGGCAGCCGCACCGTCGACTACATGACCCGCAACCACCTGCCCGGCGGAGCCGACCTGGAGTCGCTGGCGCTCAACTCCTTCTCCGAGGCGCGCAACGCGGGCAAGGGCTTCGGCCTGGGCTTCTCGGTGGTGCAGGACCCGGCGGCGGGCAAGGTGATCAGCTCAGCGGGCGAGTACGCCTGGGGCGGCGTGGCCAGCACGGCCTTCTGGGTCGACCCGGCCGAAGACCTGACGGTCCTCTTCCTGACCCAGCTGATGCCCTCCAGCACCCACCCCATCCGCTCCCAACTCCACCAGCTCGTCTACCAAGCCCTGGTCGACTGAGCCGCGGCTGGTCAATTTCGTACGAAATTGACGTTCACCCGGGTGACGGTCAATTTCGTACGAAATTGACCACCACCCCGGCCGCGCGGGCGCGTTTCCGCAGGTGGCGGACTTGATCGGCGGAGGTTGCCGCGTCACCTGGTGGTGTGGTCCGCGGTCAGGACGCGGGATTCGCCGACGGCGAGGTCCCAGAGCTGGTCCGGGTCGCGGCCCGCTTCGCGCCAGGCCTTGCGGACCCGGATCAGCGGTTCCACCACCGGTTCGCGGGTGAGCACGAAGGTGCCCCAGTGCATCGTCGCCGCGTGCGCCGCGCCCAGGTCCGCGACCGCCTGGACGGCCTCCTCCGGGTCCATGTGCACCGGCTTCATGAACCAGCGCGGGTCGTAGGCGCCGATCGGCACCATCGCCACGTCGATGCCCGGGTAGCGCTCCCCGATCTCGGCGAAGTGCGGGCCGTAGCCGCTGTCGCCCGCGTGGAAGACCCGGTGCCGCGGCCCGGTGATCACCCAGCTGCCCCACAGGCTCCGGCAGGTGTCGCGCGGGCCGCGGCGGCTCCAGTGCCGGGCCGGGGCGAAGTCGAAGGTCAGCCCGGCCACCTCCGCGGACTGCCACCAGTCGAGCTCGACGACCTCGGTGAAGCCGCGCCGCCGGAACCAGCGGCCCAGCCCGACGGGCACCAGCACCGGCGTCGACCGCGGCAGCCGCTGGATCGTCGGGGCGTCCAGGTGGTCGTAGTGGTTGTGGCTGATCACCACCGCGTCGATGGGCGGCAGCTCGCTGAACGCCACGCCGGGCGGGGTCAGCCGCCGCGGCACGCCGGGGATGCGCGAGGACCACACCGGATCGGTGAGCACCGCGGCCCCGCCCGTCCGCAGCAGGTACGTCGAGTGCCCGACCCAGCTCAGCGCGGTGTCCTGCGCGGCGACCGGGGCCAGCCCGTTGCGCAGCACCGGGATCCGGTCGACGTCCTCCACCCGCCCGCGGAACCCGCCGGTCCACATCAGCCGCATCACGTCCCGGAAGCTGGGCAGCGGAGCGTGCAGGCGATCGGCGTAGGAGGGCTGGAGACGCGGCGGCTGGTGCTGGATCGACACCACCCAAGACTGCCCTGCGCGCACCGCCCACCGCACCCGCAATCCCCGAGGATCACAGTCGCAGCGGTCAGAACGCGGGCCAGGGGATCGCGGGCCAGTCCCCGGAGGGGGCCGGGAAGACGCCGGCGTCCAGGAGGCGGTCGATGCGGGTGCTGATCGCCTGGACCTCCTTCGGCGTGATGTGCTCGGCCAGCCGGACCGCCAGCTCGCCCTCCATCAGCGCCCGCAGCTCGCCCAGCTCGTCGACGGCGTCCTCCGGCAGCGGCTCGCCGATCCAGCCCCACAGCACGGTGCGCAGCTTGTCGTCGGTGTTCAGGCTGACGCCGTGGTCCACGCCGAGCACGCGGCCGTCCGGGGCGTGCAGGATGTGGCCGCCCTTGCGGTCGGCGTTGTTGATCACCACGTCGAGCACCGCGAGGCGGCGCAGCTGCTCGTGGTCGGCGTGCGCCAGCACGACCGGATCACCGTGGTGGTCCTGGGCGCGCAGCACCGGCAGCCAGCCGTCCGGCACCTCGTCCGGGGCGACGATGCCGACCAGCCCGGAGTCTTCCTCGACGTCCACCCACAGCTGCACCATGCCCGGCCCGAACGGCCCGTCGCGCAGCACCGTCGGCGGGACCAGCTCCCAGCCGGTCGCCTCGGCGATCAGGGCGGAGCCGACCTCGCGGCCGGCCAGCGTGCCGTCCGGGAAGTCCCACAGCGGGCGTTCCCCGCGCACCGGCTTGTACACGCACTCGGCGGCCGTGCCGTCGAGCTCGATCCCGCAGAACAGCGTCGCGTTCGACGCCTCCACCAACCGCCCCTGGACGTCCAGCCGGCCGTTCAGGAGCAGCTCGTGCACCGCGGGATCACCCGCGTGCACGTGCCTCAGACCTCTTCCGAACGGCGGTAGCCGTTCTGGCGCGGGCAGATGTGCCCGTTGGGGTCCAGCGGTTCGGCGCACAGCGGGCAGGGCTTGCGGCCGGCGTTGATGACGCGCTCGGCGCGCTCGGCGAACGCCCGCGCGTGCGCGGGGCTGAGGAACACCCGCAGCGCGTCCGGGCCCTCCTCGGTGTCGTCGAGCACCACAGATTCGTCGAGCTCCTCGTCGGTGACGGCCAGCAGTTCGACCACCACCGCCTCGGTCTCGGCGTCCCAGCCCAGCCCCATGGTCCCGACCCGGAACTCCTCGTCGACCGGGACCTGCAGCGGTTCGGTGTCGACGAGCGCGTCGGGGGTCTGGCTGGGCAGGTCGGCGTGGAAGCGCCGCTGCACTTCCTCCAGCAGCGCGCCGATGCGTTCGGCCAGCACCGACACCTGCTGCTTCTCGAGCTGCACGCTCACCGTGCGGACGTCCTCGGACGCCTGCAGGTAGAAAGTGCGCTCACCGGGTTCCCCGACCGTTCCGGCGACGAATCGGTCAGGTTGACGGAAGACGTGGATGACACGAGCCATGACTCCTCCGACACTAGGCCACCGAGCGCACCGGGTGCGCGGCTGGCCCCCGTTTTGTTGGTCACCGCCGCACCAGGTGCCGGTCTACCCGCCGAACCCGCCCGCCGACCACCGGTTTCGCCGATGTTCGCCGATGGCGAACTGAAGCGCGCCGGGGGCCGGGCCGATACGCTCACCGGCGGTGGTCAAGATCGCGGGATGGAGCACGCCGATGAGCATGCGCGAACTACGTCGCCCGCCGAGGCTGCGCAGCGGTGACACCGTGGCGGTGGTCGCCCCCGCCGGGCCGGTGCCCGAGGAGCTGCTCGACGCCGGACTCGCCCACCTGCGCGCCTGGGGCCTGCAACCGCGCGTCGGCAAGCACGTCCGCGACCGCCACCCGGCGGTGAACTACCTGGCGGGCACCGACGCCGACCGGGCCGCCGACCTGCAGGAGGCGTGGTGCGATCCGGAGGTGGCCGCGGTGCTCTGCGCGCGCGGCGGCTACGGCAGCATGCGGGTCCTGGACCACCTGGACTGGGCGGAGATGGCCGCGGCGGGCCCGAAGGTGTTCACCGGCTCCAGCGACATCACCGCGCTGCACGACGCCGTCGCCACCCAGCTCGGCCTGGTCACGGTGTTCGGCCCGATGGTCGCCACGAAGGCGTTCGCGGAGGACGCCGCCGCGAGGGAGCACTTGCGCCGCACCCTGTTCCAGCCCGAATCGGTCACCATCCTGACCCGCTCCACCGCGGACGCCCTCGTGCGCGGGCGCGCCCGCGGCACCACCTACGGCGGCAACCTCAGCATCGTCGCGGCTTCGCTCGGCGCCCCCGACGCGCCGACTCCGCCGGAGCACGGCATCGCGCTGCTGGAGGACATCACCGAATCCCCCTACCAGCTCGACCGGTTCGTCACCCAGCTGCTGCGCGCGGGCTGGTTCGACCACGCCGCGGGCATCGCGCTCGGCTCGTGGACCGACTGCGGACCGCTGGAGGAGGTCCGCGCGGTGATGTCGGACCTGCTGGGCGGCCTGGGAGTGCCGATCCTGTGGGAGCTCGGCTTCGGCCACTGCACCGCGCAGCGCACCATCCCGCTGGGCGTCGCCGCCGAGCTCGACACCGACGCCCAGCGCCTGTCGATCCTGAAGCCCGCGCTGCTCTAACCGGCCGCTTTGCGGCGGGCGTAGTGCTGGCGTGCCTTGGCCCGGTTGCCGCACCGCGCCATCGAGCACCACTGCCGGTTGCGCGCCGGCGAGGTGTCCAGGAAGCGCAGCCCGCAGCGGTGGTACGCGCAGACCGCCACGCGCGGGAACGGTTCTGCCGCAAGCAGTTCGATCGCGTCGACGGCGACCTCCGCCAGCGCCGTCCGCACCGGGTCCCGCGGTTCCGGGCGGAACGCCGCGACGGATCCGTCCGGCTCGGCGCGCAGCTGCACCGCTGCGCGGTCATCACCGCGCGCCGCCTCGTTGATCAGCTCCACGTCGGATGCCGCGATCACCGAGCCCTGCGCGCGGGCGTCCACGGCCTGGCAGATCGCTTCGCGGAGCTCTCGCGCGGCTGCCACGTGCGCTTCCACGGGCGAGCTGTCCGCGCGCAGCCCCACCTCGCGGAGCCATTCGGCCAGCGCTTCCGGCGCGATCAGCAGCTCCCGGCCGCCGCGGTAGCGGTCGCGCAGCGTGTTGACCAGATCGAGGCAGAGCCGGCCGCCGTCGTGGACCCAGTCGCCCATCCTTGCCCTCCCGCCGCCGTCGATCTACCATCCTAAACTCTAACCCCCTAAGCCAGTTAGAAACGGAGTCGATCGATGCCGTCCGACGAAGTCGCCCTGGTCAACGGCCTGCGCGTGCACTACACGACCGCGGGCAGCGGCCCCGGGCTGGTCCTGCTGCACGGCTGGCCGCAGACCAGCCACTGCTGGCGCAAGCTGATCCCGGAGCTGGCCCGCACGCACACCGTGATCGCGCCGGACCTGCGCGGCTACGGCCGCACCGACAAGCCGCGCGACGGCTACGACAAGCGCACGATGGCCACCGACGTGGCCGAGCTGGTGGCGGCGCTGGGCTTCGAGTCGGTCAGCGTGGTCGGCCACGACCGCGGCGCGCGGGTGGCGCACCGCTGGGGCCTGGACCGCCCGGACCAGGTCGACCGGCTGGCGCTGCTGGACATCGTGCCGACCCGCGAGATGTGGCGGCTGATGAACACCGAGGCGGGCACCGCCTACTGGCACTGGTTCTTCCACCTGCAGCCGGACCTGCCGGAACTCCTGGTGGGCAACGACATCGCGGGCTACCTCCGGTACTTCTTCGAGCGCTGGACGGTGAACCGGCCCGGTCTGGAGCCCTCGGCGATCGAGGAGTACGTGCGAGCGTTCTCCGCACCGGGCGCGCTGCGCGCCGGTTTCGACGACTACCGCGCGTCGTTCCCGCTCGACAGCGAGCACGACGACGCCGACGCCGAGGCGGGCCGCAAGCTGACCATGCCGCTGCTGGCGCTGTGGGGTTCGGCGGGCCTGCCCGCGAAGCTGCCGATGCGCGAGATCTGGCGCGAGTACGCCGAGCACCCGACCTGCGCCGAGATCGCCGACTGCGGGCACTTCCTGCCCGAGGAGCGCCCCGAGCAGGTCCTGGCGCACCTGCGGGAATTCCTGGCGCCCGGGAGGTAGTTGATAACGTCGTCAGCGAGCGAGAGGTGCCCCATGCGAGTCCGACCCGTCACGCCCGAACTGCTGGCGGCGGAGCTGGTCGACCGCATCGAAGCACTCCCCCGCCGCTGGGCGCGGATCGCGGTGGACGGCGCCCCGGCCGCCGACACCGGCGACTTCGCCGACGCCCTGGTGGAACCGCTGCGCACCCGCGGCCGCGAGGTGATCCGCATCCGCACGGCCGACTACCTGCGCCCGGCGTCCCTGCGCCTGGAACACGGCCACCACGACCCGGACTCGTACTACGAGAACTGGTACGACCTGCGCGGTCTGACCCGCGAAGTGCTGGACCCGTTGTCGGACAACGGCAACGGCCGGGTCCTGCCCGCGCTCTGGGACGCCGCGGCGGACCGCTCGCCCCGCCTGCCCCGCGTCCAGCTCCCGGACCGGGCGGTGGCCGTGGTGGACGGTCCGCTCCTGCTCGGCGCGGGCCTGCCGTTCGACTTCACCGTCCACCTCTGGCTCCCCGAAGCGGCCCTGAACCGCCGAACCCCCGACGAAGACCGCTGGACCCTCCAGGCCTTCCACCGCTACGCCGAAGAGGTCTCCCCGCACCACCTGGCGGACTGCGTCGTCCGCGTCGACCGCCCAGGCCGCCCAGCAGTGGTGGACAGCCTGGAGTGAAGAGCAGGCGCAAGCTAGGCTCACGGCGCGTATTACAAAATGTGTTACACTCGGGCACATGGGAACTCTCAATGTGCGCACCGATGAAGCAATGGAGACCGCGCTGAACGCGTTAACAGGAGACACGCGTAGCCGGTCAGAGGCCGTTCGCTACGCCCTCCTCCGAGCCTACAAGGAAATGCTCCTGGAACAGGCCGAAAAGGACGCTGAGCGTCTCAACGCAGATCCGGACGACCAAGCGGAGATGCTGGCGATCCAACGGTTCATGGGGGTCACTGAGTGATCTTCCGCGGAGCGGTCTACGAGATCAAGGCGATGCCCGGGGCTCGCGGACACGAACAACAAGGCCGACGGTACGCCGTGATCATCCAATCCAACCGATTTGCGACAAGCACGATCACCGTCGCCCTGACCTCGACACGGGCCGCTGAAGCCATCTACCGTCCCGAAATCGAGCTCAACGGAACCAAAACACGCATTCTCACTGATCAGGTCTACTCAGTGACTTCTGATCGATTGGGAGACTTCAAGGGTTCGCTCGATGCGAGCGAGCTCGCCGACCTGGATCGGGCACTACTCCTCCGTTTCGGCTTGATCTGACGCTCAAGCCACGCGGCGTTCGACGGTGGGTACGGCGGCGAGCAGGGTCTTGGTGTAGTCGTGCTGCGGGTCCAGCAGGACCTGTTCCACCGGGCCGACCTCCACCAGCTCTCCCCGGTACATCACCGCCACGCGGTCGGCGATGTTCCACGCCAGGCCCAGGTCGTGGGTGATCACCAGCGTCGACAGGTCGCGCTCCACGCGCAGTCGCAGCAGCAGCGACAGGATCTCGCCGCGCACGGTCGCGTCCAGCGACGCCACCGGCTCGTCGGCGACCAGCACCTTCGGCTCCAGCACCAGCGCACCCGCGATCACCACGCGCTGCCGCTGACCACCTGAGAGCTCCTGCGGCAGGCGGCCGAAGAACTTCTCCGCCGGCCGCAGCTCCGCGGCTTCCAGCGCCGCGGTGACCCGGCCGCGCTCGTCGTCGGTGATGCCGTGGATCCGCAGTCCCTCCGCCACCGCCTCGTAGACCGTGTGCCGCGGGTTGAGCGCTCCCGTCGGGTCCTGCAGCACCAGCTGCACCTGCCTGCGGTAGTCGCGCAGGCCCGCGGCCCCGCTCGGCAGCGGCACCCCGTCGTAGCGGACCGCTCCCCTGGTCGGCTTCTGCAGGCCCAGCAGGGTGCGCGCGAGCGTCGTCTTGCCGGATCCGGACTGCCCGACCAGGGCGACGATCTCCTTCTCCTCCACCGCCAGGTCCACCCCGCGCACCGCGTGCACGACCTGCCCGGAACGGCCGGTGAAGTCGACCGCGACGTCCTCGGCGGCCAGCAGCGCGGAGCCCCGGGACGCGCTCTCGGTGAGCCGGAACTGCGGATCGCCGACCGTGGGGAACGCATCGGCCAGCGCCTTGCTGTGCTCGTGCTGCGGCCGGGTCATCACCTCCTGGGCCGGGCCGTGCTCCACCACGCGCCCCTGGTACATCACCGCCAGCTGCGCGCAGCTGGCCGACAGCACCGACAGGTCGTGGCTGATCATCACCAGCGCGATGCCGCGCTCGGCCACCAGCCTGCGCATCAGCTCCAGGATCTGCGCCTGCACCACGACGTCCAGCGCCGTGGTGGGCTCGTCGGCGATCACCAGCCGCGGCTCGCACGCCAGCGCCATGGCGATCATGACGCGCTGCTTCTGCCCGCCGGAGAGCTCGTGCGGATAGGCGTTCGCCCGCTCCGCGGGCAGCTCCACCTGCGCCAGCAGCTCCGCGACTCGCGCGGAGAGGTCCTCGGAGCCGCTCCCGTGCAGCTTGATCGGCTCGGCGATCTGCTCGCCGATCGTGCGCACCGGGTTCAGCGCGTGCATCGCGCCCTGGAACACCACCGACGCGCTCGCCCACCGAACGGCGCGCAGCCGCCCGAAGGTCATCTCGCGCACGTCCTCGCCGTCCAGCAGGACCTGCCCCTCGATGCGCGCCGAGCTCGGCAGCAACCGCAGCACCGACATCGCCACGGTCGTCTTCCCGCAGCCGGATTCGCCTGCGATGCCCAGGGTTTCACCCTCGCCGAGGCTCAGGTTCACGTCCCGGACCGCGGGTTCCTCCGCGCCCCGGTAGGTCACCGACACGTCGCGCAGTTGCAGAATCGGACTCACCGCCGCCCCCGCAGCCTCGGGTTGAACACCGTCTCCAACGCCCGCCCGCACAGGGTGAAGGCGAGCACCACCACCACGATCCCCAGTCCCGGCGGCAGCAGGTACCACCAGGCGCCACCGGTCACCGCGCCGGTGTCCATCGCCGACTTCAGCATCGAGCCCCACGACACCAGGCTCGGGTCGCCCAGGCCCAGGAACGACAGCGTGGACTCGGCGATGATCGCACTGGCCACCGCCAGCGTGGTGTTGGCGAACACCAGCGGCACCACGGCGGGCAGCACGTGCTTGCCGATGACGTGCCCGTGCCCGGCGCCCAGCGCGCGAGCCCGCTCGATGTACGGGCGGGTTTCGATGGTCAGCGTCTGCGCCCGCACCATGCGCGCCGTGGGCGGCCAGGACGTCACGCCGATCGCCAGCACGATCGTCCACAGCCCGCGTTCGAGCACCGTGGACAGCGCGATGGCCAGCACCAGCGAGGGCAGCACCAGGAAGAAGTCGGTGAACCGCAGCAGGATTCGCGAGGTCCAGCCGCCGAAGTGCGCCGCGAGCACGCCCACCAGCGCACCGATCAGCACCGACAGCAACGCCGCGGCCAGCCCGACCACCAGCGACACCCGAGCGCCCCACCAGGTCAGCAGCAGGACGGAACGACCGGATTCGTCGGTCCCGAGCCAGTACTCGCCGCTGGGCGCCTGCAGCGGCTCGCCGGTCGCGCGCGTGACGTCCAGGCCACCGGCGTCGGTGAGCAGCGGCGCGAGCAGCGCCAGCAGCCCGACGACGACCAGCACCACGAGCCCGACCAGCCCGCCCCGGTCGGCGCGGAACACGCGCCACGCATCGGCCAACCGCGCCCGGCGGCGAGCCCGGACGATCTGGCCCGCGGTGGCCGTCACGATTCCCGCACCCTCGGGTCCAGCACCCGGTAGAGCAGCTCGGCCAGCACGTTCATCACCACCACACTCCCCGCCAGCACGATGAAGATCCCCTGCAGCAGCGGCAGGTCCGGCACCCGCAGCGCCTCGAAGGTCAGCAGCCCGAGCCCGGGCCAGGAGAACACCGTCTCCACCGTGATCGCCCCGCCGACCACCAGCCCCATCCGCAGGAAGATCAGCGTGACGGTCGGCAGCAGCGCGTTGGGCACCGCGTGGCGGCGGCGCACCAGGTCCTCGCGCAGCCCCTTGGCGCGGGCGGTGGTCAGGTAGTCCTCGCCCATCTCCTCCAGCAGCGAGGACCGCATCACCATCAGGTATTCGGCGTAGATCACCGCGACCATGGTCAGCGCGGGCAGCACCAGGTGGTGCGCCACGTCGAGCAGCTGCGGCAGGAACTCGGGCGGGGTGTCCGGCGAGGACATCCCGCCGACCGGGAACAGCCCCGGGATCGGGCCGACCCCGACGCCGAAGGCCATCAGCACGATCAGGCCGAGCCAGAACGTCGGCACCGACCACAGCGTCAGCGCCACCGAGGTCGAGGTCTTGTCGAACGCGCCGCCGTGCCGCCACGCCGCGCGCGAGCCCATCCACAGCCCGAGCACCACCGCCAGCGCGGTGGCGGTGCCCACCAGCAGCACGGTCGGCCCGATCCGCTCGACGATCAGCTCCCCGACCGGGCGGCTGTAGGTGTAGGAGGTGCCGAGGTCACCGCGCAGCAGGTTGCCGAGGAAGTCCAGGAACTGCTTCCACAGCGGCTGGTCCAGGCCGAACCGCTCGCGCAGCACCTGGATCTGCTGCTCGCTGACCGGCGCCCCGCGGGTCATGGTGCGCACCGGGTCGCCCGGGATCACCCGGAAGAGGAAGAACCCCAGCACCGCCACCAGGAGCAGGCTCACCAGGCCGCCGCCGACCTTGCCGCCCAGGAAGCGGGCGAACCGGCGGCGACCGGCGCCGGCGGGCACCTGATCCGGGACGGTGGCAAGCAGATCGGACACGGTTCACTCCCTGGTGTCGGCGGTCGCCCGGCGGCGGACGAACACCAGCGCCACCACGACGCCGACCAGCACCACGACTCCGCCGAGCACCCACGCGACGGTGCTGTAGTCGGTGCCCGAGGTGCCGTTGACCGCCGCCTCGGTGGGCTCCGCGCCGTAGTAGCCCCAGTAGCCCTGCTGCGCAACGATGACGCCGTCCTGCGCGGGCTGCAGGGTGAACCCGGCGTAGCGGTCGGTGCGGTAGGCCTCCAGCGAGTTCTGGTAGAAGAGGATCAGCCCGGCCGCCTGGTCGTAGAAGCGCGCCTGCGCCTGGTTGACCAGGTCGACCCGCGCGGCCTTGTCGAACTCGCCGAGCTGCCGCTCGTAGAGGTCGTCGTACTGCTGGTCGCACAGGAACGAGTCGGCGTTGCCGCCGCCGCTCGGGCTGGGCCGCGCGGCGCAGGTCTGCAACCGCAGCACGTAGTCCGGGTCGGGGTTGGCCGACCAGCCGCTGATCACCATGTCGAAGTCGCCGCCGGTGGTGCGGTCCTGGAGCTGGTTGTCCGACACCGGCTGCAGCTCCACGCCGATGCCCAGCTCCGCCAGCCACCGCTTGACGAACTCGCCGACCTGGATGTCGGCCGAGATGTTGCCGTGCAGCACGAAGTCGAAGTTCAGCGGTTCACCCTGCGGGGTGTGCCGGATGCCGTCCGCGCCGCGCGGGTAGCCGGCCTCGTCGAGCAGCCGGTTGGCCTCGGCCAGGTCGAAGGCCCGAGGCTGCGGCGGGTTCCAGTGGTAGTCGCCGAAGATCGGCGGCAGGTAGCCGCCGCCGGCCTGCGCGTAGCCGCCCATCACGCGGTCGACCAGCGCCTGCCGGTCGATGGCGTGGTCGATGGCCTGCCGCACCCGCACGTCCTTCAGCGCCGGGTGCCCGGAGCCGATCGGCTCGTTCTGGCTGTTGGCCGCGCCCGGGTTGAGGATCATCTCGAAGAAGCGCCTGCCCTGGCCCTTGACCTGCTGGATGTCGGACTCGCCGGCCAGCGCGTCGAACTGCGCCGGGGTGAGCTTCTGCACCACGTCGACATCGCCCTTGCGCAGCGCCTGCACCGCGGCGTCGCTGTTCTTGAACTGGATGAACTGCACCTGCGCGACCTTCGCCGGGCCGCGCCAGAAGTCCGGGTTGGCGGTCAGCGTGACGTCCTGCTCCGGGCGGTAGCCGGTGAGCACGAACGGCCCGCTGCCCACCACCGGCATCTGGTCGTTGGTGAAGTCCGCGACGTCGGTGACCTTGGACCACACGTGCTCGGGCACGATCGGCGCGTCGATGGCCAGCATCGTCGCCTGCGGCGTCTTGGTGCGGATGACCAGCGTCCTGTCATCCGGTGCGGTGACGGTGTCGAAGTTCTCCACGAAGTTGCCGTTGGCGGTGCTGGCGGCCGGATCGGTCATCATCCGGTTGAAGGTGTAGGCCGCGTCGCGGGCGGTCACCGGCTGCCCGTCGGACCACTTCACGCCGGGCCGGATGTGGAAGGTCCAGGTGAGCTTGTCCGGCGAGGTGTCCCACTTCTCGGCCAGCTCCGGTTCCACCTCGAAGTCCTCGGCGCGGTAGGTGGTCAGCGTCGGGTAGATGGACCGGAAGATGTCGGTGGAGGCGAGCGTGTAGCCCAGGAACGGGTTGAGCGAGTCGATCTGCTGCTGCAACCCGACGCGCAGCGTGGCACCCTGCGGCCGCGCGCCGTCCTCCTGCGCGGCCGCGGGCAGCGGCACCAGCAATCCGGCCAGCAGCACGGCCCAGAGCGCGACGAGTCGTCTGCCCACTTGTGACCCCCTCCTTCGCGGCGAGTGAGAGAAAGGAACCACCTTCGGACACTGTTCGTCAATGGTTAACCACGAGTTGTCGCCGCTGAACATCACGCAGTGGAACCGAACCGTTACCCCATCGGCGCGCCACCGCCCGAAAGCCTGGACAGGCCGCCTAGATTGATCTCCGTGCGGATCTTGCTCTCAGCTGACATGGAAGGCGTCACCGGCGTCACGTGGACCGATGACGTGGTGCCCGGGACCGAGCAGTGGCAGCGCTTCCGCCGGTTGTTCACCGGCGAGGTCAACGCCTGCGTCGAAGGCCTGTTCACCGCCGGGGCGACCGGCGTGCTGGTCAACGAGGCGCACTCCTCGCAGCGGAACCTGCTGCTGGAGGACCTCGACGAGCGGGCGGTGCTGCTGACCGGCAGGCACAAGCCGCTGTCCATGATGCAGGGCATCGAGTCCGATGTGGACGGTGTGGTGTTCCTCGGCTACCACGCGCGGGCGGGCGAGGAGGGCGTGCTGTCGCACACCTACCTGGAGAACTCCATCACCGGCGTCTGGCTGGACGGCCGCCCGGCAGGCGAGGGCGGGCTGAACGCGGCGCTGGCCGACGAGCACGGCGTGCCCGTCCTGCTGGTCACCGGCGACGACAGGGCCTGCGCGGAAGCCGCCGGCTACGCGCCGTCGGCGCGCACGGTCGTGGTCAAGGAGTGCGTCAGCCGCTACGCGGCGATCTGCCGCCCACCGGCCCGCACCACGGCCGACATCCGCTCGGCGGCGGCGGAAAGCCTGCGCCTGGCCGGGCGCACCGCGGGCGACGTGCGCCCGCACCGCATCGAGGTGGAGTTCGACGCCGCGCACCTGGCCGCCGCCGCGGCGGTGATCCCGACCGTGGAGCAGGTGGACGTGCGGCGGGTCGGCTTCGACGCGCCGGACATGACCGAGGCGATGAAGGCGTTCAAGATCGTCACCACCATCGCCGCCCGGGCCGTCCAGGGCATTTACGGCTGATCGAGTCCCGTCGGCGCTGGCCGATGGGACGCCAGCGGAACCCTCACAGATCGCCCCAGCGGGCGGTCTGCCACTGGACGGCTTCCGGACGCTGCCCGGTTCGGGTGAATTCGTCCAGCGCTGCGCGGAGTTCCCGGAACGGGAGCACCGCGTTGCGCGGGAACTTCAGCGTGCTGCCCGCGTCGAAGGGCAGCGCCGGGGCCTCCGGTTCGGGCTCCGGGTTGAGGGTGTGCCAGGACGTCATCTCGCCGTCCTCGGACTCCTCGGTGAAGTTCAGGACGCCGACCTCCTCCTCGGGATCGGTGACGATCCGGACCTGGAGGTAGGGCCCCGGTGCCTCGGGATCCTGGTGCGGCCGGTCCCAGACGTAGAGATGAGCGGCTCCCGGCTGCGCCGGGCGCAGCACCTTGTCCACCAGTTCGGCCTTGTCGTCCTCGGTCTGCGCGTAGAGGCGCTCGCCGCCGACGACCGCGGTCGTGACGGTGACCCCCAGTTCGGTGTTGCGCGCGCCGACCGCCTCGGAGCGCAGCCCCTCCAAGCAGATCCGCGCCTCCTTCAACGCCTTCATCGCCGCGCCCTGGTGGTAGACCAGATCGCCCCAGTACGGGTGACCGAGCACCTTGTTGAGGTCGTCGTAGACCTCGTGGGTGGCCTCGATCAGCTTGTCCAGGGCGTCCACCGGGACGTCCGCGAGGCGGGCGAACACCACCGCAGGCGGTTCTAGCGGGCCGGGCTCGACTTGTGCTGGATTCGACATGCGTTCCCTGCATCCACTTCGATCGTGGGCGACCCCCAGGACGCCCCTGCCCAGATCTCGTCCCCCAGCAGGCTACCGTGCGTCAGTGCACGGCCCCGAAGCGCCACCGGCTCAGCCGGCGGCGTCCCGCAGCACCCCGATCGCAGGCCCGCCGTGCGGCGAACCGAGCGCCAATAACGCCCGCGCCAGCCCGTCCGCGTCGTCCAGGCCGAGCTCGGAGACCAGGTCCTCGGGCAAGCTCAGCATCGACAGCGCCACGCCGAGCATTCCGGCGTCCAGCAGTCCGGCGCCGCGGCGGCTGATCCGCCTGCCCACCGCGCTGTGCAGGTGCACCGCGGTGTCGACGTTGGCCTCGGTGATCGCGCTCAGCGCGGCGCGGACCTCCGGATTCCGGACCGCTTCGAGGTGCAGCTCGAACAAGGCCAGGAACTGCGATCGCGCGCTGGTGGCCATCCGGCGCAGCATCGCCGCGTACAGCGCGGTGATGTCCTCGGAGCTGACGTCGGCGGGAATCTCGCTGCACAGCGCTTCCAGCGCCTCGGTGTGCCGGGCGGCGAGGTAGCGCGCGACGGCCAGGAACAGCGCGCTGCGCGTCGGGAAGTAGTTCTTCGTGGTGCCTTCGGGAACCTCGGCCTCACGATCGATCGCGCGATGGGTGAGCCCACGACCGCCCTCCCGCGCCAGCACCTCGATGGCGGCGTCGGCGAGCAGTTCTCTGCGGTTGCCTCGTTGCGGCATGCATCCCCTCGGTCTCGGCTGCTGATCAACAGCGTACCCGTCCACCACACCAGTGGTGGAAGCGGTCCTTGACCGCCATGTCATCAAATTGGTATAGACCTTACGTCCCCTTCCGCTCGCCCCTCAGGAGCCACCGAATGTCGGAAACCGCGCCCGGCCACGCCGAGCACACCCTGGAACACCTGCGGAAGATCGGCGCGCACAACGCCGAGAACCTGCGCACCGCCGCCGAACGACTGCTCACCGCGATCCGCGCGGACGGCCTGGTGTGCACCGCCGGGGCGGGCCACTCGCTGGCCGGCGTGATGGAGTCCTTCTACCGGGCGGGCGGACTTGCCGCGGTCCGCCCGCTCTACCACCCCGACCTGCTGCCGCTGCACGGCGCGGTGCCCAGCACCCGCACCGAACGGCGCACCGGGCTGGCCGAGGAGATCCTCACCGGCGCCGGGTTCCGGGGCGGCGCGGACGTGCTGGTGGTGTTCTCCAACTCCGGGGTGAACCCCTACCCGGTGGAACTGGCCCGCACCGCCCGCGCGGCGGGCTCGTCGGTCATCGCCATCACCTCGCCGATGGCCAGCGCCGAGGCCCCCAAGCGCGCCGGGACCACGCTGGCCGAAGAAGCCGAGGTCGTGCTGGACACCCTGGTGCCGGGCGGCGACGCCAGCTACCCGGTCGACGCACCCGTGACGGCCCCGCTGTCCTCCCTGTCCAACGCGTTCCTGTGGAACATGCTGCTGGTCGAGCTGTTCGACCTGGCCGCGGCCGCGGGCGTCGACCTCCCGGTCTGGCGCAGCTCGAACACCGTCGGCGGCGACGAGGCCAACGCGGCGAGCCTCGCCCACTACGGCGAACGAGTCCCCGGCCTCCTCTGAGCGTCTTCCGGCCGAGCTCGGGCTCGGGTGGCGATTTCGCGCGAAATCGGCGCAGCACGCGCCTGCGGAACGACGATCTCGCGCGAAATCGCCGTCACCCGGACTCGGGCCGCGCGACCAGTTCGGCGATCCTGCGCAGCTGCGCGGCCCGTTCGGCGGCCAGCTGCTGCTCCGGGTCGACCGCTTCGTCGGCCTGCACCAGCAGCGCCAGCGTTTCGCGGACCGCGCCGATCGGCGGCCGGGCGACGGCTTCGGCCAGTTCGTCGACCGCCACCTCCAGCCGGTCCGGCTCCACCACCGCGTTGACCAGTCCCAGCCGCAGCGCCTCGTCGGCGAGGATCTCGCGCCCGGTCAGGCAGATCTCCACCGCGCGCGCGTATCCGACGGCCCGGACCAGCGGCAGCGTGCCGCCCAGATCGGGGACGAGCCCCAGGCCGGTTTCGGCCATGCGGAAGCTGGCGTCGGCGGCGACCACTCTGAGGTCGCACGCCAACGCCAGCTGGAATCCGGCACCGATCGCGTGCCCCCGCACTGCCGCGATGGTCACCCTGTCGGGTTCGCGCAACCAGCTGAACCCCTGTTGATAGCCGGCGATCTCGGCGTCGGCCTGTTCGGTGGGACGCCGGGCCAGCCCGGCCAGCCCCGGCGCCCCGTCCACTTCGGCGGCGTTGAACAACCGCCGGTCCAGCCCGGCCGAGAACGCCCGGCCGGCGCCGCGCAGCACCACGACCTGGACTTCCGCGCCCAGGCATCGACCGATCTCCCGCAACGCCTGCCAGGTGTGCGGTGTCTGCGCATTGAGCTTGTCCGGGCGGTTCAGCGTGATCGTGGCCCGCCGACCGCGGATCGTGAGCCCCACACCGCCACGATCCAGCAGGTCGGCGTCCACCATCGACTCCGCCAAGCGGACCTCCTCGATGAGAGCCCGTCAGCACCTCGCCGAGCGCGAGGCGACCGCAGACCGGGCTCCAAGACGACCAGTGGTCGCCGGGCTCACTTCTTCTTGGAGCGCGTGGCGCCCCCGCGACCGCGCAGCTGCACACCCGATTCGCTCAGCACCCGGTGCACGAATCCGTACGACCGGCCGGTCGCCTCCGCGAGAGCGCGGATGCTAGCCCCCTTCTCGTACTTCTTCCTCAGGTCACTGGCAAGCTTGTCCCGCGCACTACCTGTGATGCGCGCACCTTTCTTCAGCTCAGCCACGGTGTCCCCGCCTTCCCTCTGAGCAGGTCGGGCCTCGCGACCCCTGTCAGCGCAATGATCGAACAGGAAAGGCGGGAACGCCAGGCGATCATGGAAAAAAGATCGGCCAACGGCCGAGAAGGCCACCCGGCGATCACCGGAATGCACTAATCCATCCGTAGTAGTGGACTCCGGGTGGACGGCGGTTGCTATGAGCCCTTTTCACCTTTTGGGTGGTCGCGGGCCCGACGACCACCGTGCCGGGCCCTGCGAAGCGATCGGGCGCACAACCCACCTGCGCAACTCGCACCGCCGCGGATTCCCAGGTGCCGCCTGACGAGCCCAGTCCCGTTCGCCGTGTATCGGACATGCATGAGAACGGGCTCCCGCAGCCAGGCAGCGCCTGAGGTTCCACCACCCGCGCCGCCGTGCAGAACGAGCCTGGAAACGCTCTACGCCAGCTGGACGAGGTCCAGGTAGTCCTCCGACCAGTGGTCCTCGGTGCCGTCGGGAAGCAGGATGACCCGTTCCGGTTCCAGCGCCTGCACCGCGCCCGGGTCGTGCGTGACCAGCACGACCGCGCCGGTGAAGCTGCGCAACGCGTCGAGCACCTGCTCGCGGCTGGCCGGGTCGAGGTTGTTGGTCGGCTCGTCCAGCAGCAGCACGTTGGCCGCGCTGGAGACGAGACCGGCCAGCGCCAGCCGCGTCTTCTCACCACCGGAGAGAGTGCCCGCCGGCTGCTGCAGCTGCTCACCCTGGAACAGGAACGCGCCCAGCAGCGTGCGCAGCTGCTGCTCCGGGGCGTCCGGGGCGGCGCTGCGGATGTTCTCCCAGACCGTGGCGTCGTGGTCCAGCGTCTCGTGCTCCTGCGCGAAGTAACCGATGCGCAGGCCGTGACCTGGGACGACACCGCCGGAGTCGGACTTCTCCACGCCGCCCAGCAGCCGCAGCAGGGTCGTCTTGCCCGCGCCGTTGAGGCCGAGCACGACGACCCGCGAACCGCGATCCACGGCGAGGTCGACACCGCTGAAGATCTCCAGCGAGCCGTAGGACTTCGACAGCCCGTCGGCGGTCAGCGGGGTCCGCCCGCACGGGGCCGGCTCCGGGAAGCGGATCTTGGCGACCTTCTCCTGGGCCTGCTCGGTCTCGGCCTCGGACAGCAGCTTCTCCGCCCGGCGGGCCATGTTCTGCGCGGCGACCGCCTTGGTGGCCTTGGCGCGCATCTTGTTGGCCTGCGCCATCAGCGTCGAGGCCTTCTTCTCCGCGTTGGCGCGCTCGCGGCGGCGGCGCTTCTCATCGGCCGCGCGGGCGTCCTGGTAGCGGGTCCAGTCCATGTTGTAGACGTCGGCCTCGCCGCGGATGGCGTCCAGGAACCACACCTTGTTGACCACCGCGGCCAGCAGGTCGACGTCGTGGCTGATCACCACCAGCCCGCCGTCGTGGGCCTTGAGGAAGTCGCGCAGCCAGTTGATCGAGTCGGCGTCGAGGTGGTTGGTCGGCTCGTCGAGCAGCAGCGTGGTGGCCGAGCGACCGCCCGGACCGGCCTCGGACGCGGCGAACAGGATCCGGGCGAGTTCGACGCGGCGGCGCTGCCCACCGGACAGCGTGCTCAGCGGCTGCTCCAGCACCCGGTCGGGCAGACCGAGGTTGCTGCAGATCCGCCCGGCCTCGCTCTCGGCGGCGTACCCGCCGCGCGCGGCGAAGCGCTCCTCGAGCCGGCCGTAGCGGGCGATCGCCTTGTCCCGCTGGCGGTCGTCGGCCAGCTCGGCCATCGCCGTCTGCGCCTTCTCCATGTCGCGCAGCAGCTGGTCCAGGCCGCGCGCGGACAGCACGCGGTCCTTGGCCGAGACGGTGAGGTCGCCCTCGCGCGGGTCCTGCGGCAGGTAGCCGAGCTCACCGCGGCGGATCACCTCGCCCGCGTACGGCTCGCCCTCCCCCGCCAGCACTCGCAGGGTGGTCGTCTTGCCCGCGCCGTTGCGGCCGACCAGGCCGATCCGGTCGCCGGGCTGGACGCGCAGCATGGCGTCGGAGAGCAGGATGCGGGAACCGGCGCGCAGCTCCAGGCCGGTGGCAGAGATCAAGGGAAACTCCGGAAGTAGTGGTCGAGCGATTCCACGAACACGCCCACCGGGCGGAGCCGGGGTGGGCGCGGAGGCTGAGCGGCCCGGCAGCTAATCGATGAGCGGGCGGATCAGCGAGGGAGTGGCGCGGGCATCGCAGACCACGAAACGCTTGGTGACCACGGAACCAGTGTAACCGCCGATGTCCACCGAATTGATCGCGGATCACATTCCGTCGGTCACACCCGGTCGTGGACGCTCACAGCACGAAGGTGTCGTTCCACAGCTGCGTAGTGCGGCCGGAGAGGGCTTCCAGCAGCGCGGCGGCCTGGTTGTCGGTGAGCGAGGCGACGAAGTCGATCACCGCCCGGCCGCGCGACATCCGCTCCAGGTGCTCGGCGTCGATCACCGCCGGCTCGCCCGGCTGCACCAGCAGCTCCGGGGCCTCGCGGCGCAGCAGCGCGAACTCGGCGCGGGCCCGGTCGAACAGGTCGCGCAGCCGGTGCGGCAACCGGGCGGCCTCGCTGCGGTCGATCAGCCAGTTGTCCAGCGCTTCCACCAGCTTGCTCACCAGCCGGTCCTGGCCGCGCTGGTGCAGCGCGAGGTCCGGTCGCTGCAGCACGAACCGGCGGTGCACGAACTTGAGCACCTGCACCTCGTGCCACTGCTCGACGGCCAGCGCGACGTGCCCGGAGCGCGTCGGCGGCTCCTCGACGACCTGGATGCCCTCCACCAGCCGCTGCGTCCACTCCCCGGAGAACGCCGCGACGGCCTGCTCGGCCTGCTGCGAGCGGTCGAAGGGCACTTCCAGCAGCTTGGTGACCAGGTTCGCGACGACCTTCTTCACCGCGCTGACGAACGCCTCGTCGTCGGCGATCCAGCCGTCCTTGGCGTGCAGGCGGCGGCGCAACCGCTCCAGCGAGCAGCCCGGCCGCATCCCGTCACCGGCCAGCTCCTCGTCGGAGCGCCCGGCGAACTCCACCGCGCGCCCCAGCCACTCGGTCAGCTCGTGCGAGACGCTGGTGTGCTGCAGGATCCCGACGCGGTGGAAGTCCTCCAGGTCGTGGATCGCGTAGGCGATGTCGTCGGCGGTGTCCATGATCGACGCCTCGACGGTCTGCTGCCAGTCCGCCAGCCGTCCGCGGAACGGCGAGCGCGCGTCGATCATGTCCGCCAGCTCGGTGCTGTAGCAGGAGAACTTCGCCGATCCGGTGCCCGGCGCGTCCTCCGGCTCGGAAGCGCCGCGCGGCGGCACCGGCAGGTGGCGCGGGTGCGGCTGCGGCTCGGCCAGCCGCGTCCACGGGTACTTCAGCAGCGCCGCGCGCACGGCGGCGGTCAGGTCCAGGCCCTCGCCGTCGGTGCCGCGCACGTCGATGCGGGTCACCACGCGGTAGCTCTGGGCGTTGCCCTCGAAGCCGTCGGGCAGCGCGAACCGCTGTCGGGCGAGCCGGTCCAGCACGCCCTCGCCGAGGTGCCCGAAGGGCGGGTGGCCGAGGTCGTGGCCGAGCCCGGCCGCCTCCACCACGTCCAGGTCGCAGCCGCCGAGCCGGTCCAGCTTGCTCAGGTTCGCGGGATCGGCCATCAGCCGTTCGGCGATGGCCCTGGCGACCTGGGCGACCTTCAGGCTGTGCGTCAACCGGTTGTGCAGCAGCAGCCCGGAACCGCTGGGGCTGACGACCTGGGTGACCCCGCCCAGCCGGGCGAAGAACGCCGAGCTGGACACCCGGTCCCGATCCGCCCGGAACGGGCTGGCGGCGAGATCACCGGGAGCTCGGTGGGATCCCGAACGACCACTGCGCCTACCGGTCCGAAGCTGCGCGTCGTACATGGCCACACGTTAGACGATCGGTGCCGCGGTCATCCTGCGCGGCGGCCCTGGCGGCGGGCGCCCGGCCGGGCGTGATCTGATTTCCCCGTGGCAGATGTCGTGGTGGTCGGCGGCGGTCCCGCGGGACGGGCCGCGGCGGCGGCCTGCAGCGACACCGGCCTGGAGGTCGTGCTCGTCGACCCGGCACCGCGCCGCGTCTGGCCGCACACCTACGGCGCCTGGCGCGACGAGCTGCCCGCCGCGCTCCCCGGCTCCGCGCTGGCATCGGTCGTGGAACAGATGGCCCTGCACGGCACGGACCGGCACCAATGGCACCGGCCGTACGCCGTCCTGGACAACACCGCGTTGTGGAAGCACCTGTGGCGCCACGACGTCCTGGAGATCACCGGCCGCGCGCAGGCCGCCGAGCACGGGCCGACCGGGTCGACCGTGGTGCTCAAGGACGGCAGGCGGATCGCCGCCGCGGTCGTGGTCGACGCGACCGGCGCGGCGCGAGCGCTCTCCGGCGGCCGCCCGGCGCACACCTCCGCGCAGCAGAGCGCGATCGGCTGGGTGGTCAGCGCCGCCGCGGCCGAGCCGTTCTGCGGGCCCGGCGAGGGGGTGTTCATGGACTGGCGGCCGGCTCCGCAGACCCGCGGCGGCTGGCCGACGTTCCTCTACGCGGTGCACGTCGGCCCGGACCGGGTGCTGCTGGAGGAGACGTCGCTGGCCCGCCGCCCGGCATTGCCGCTGGCCCTGCTGCGCAGGCGGCTGGCGGGACGGCTGGCCGCGGCGGGCGTGGCCGAGTCGGAGCGGCTCGCCGAGGAGCGCGTGCGGTTCCCGGTGGACGACCCGCTCCCCCGGCCCGGACGGGTGGTCCCGTTCGGCGCTGCCGGCGGCTTCGTGCACCCGGCCAGCGGGTTCAGCGTCGCCGCGTCGCTGCGGCGCGCACCGTGGCTGGCCGCGGCGATCAGCGCGGCCCTGCCCTCCGGGCCTGCGGTCGCCGCCCGCGCCGCGTGGTCGATCCTGTGGCCGCCGCGCGCGGTGTCCGGGCACGTGCTGCGGCACCGGGCGCTGCGGGCACTGCTGTCGCTGCCGCCCGACCACGTGCCGGAGTTCTTCGAGCTGTTCTTCCAGCTCGACGCCCGGCACCGCGCCGCGTTCCTGGCCGCGGAGGACGATCCGGCGGGCACGGCGGCGGCGATGTCCGCGCTGTTCGCGAGCGCGCCCTGGCGCATCCGCAGGCGGCTGGCGCTGGGTGGTCTGACCATCGGTCACCCGCAGGCCCGTCACGGCCTCGGCGGCAGCTGAAACCGGGCATACCCAGCCAGCTGGGCACGTAACGTGGCCGGTGCGCTGCTCATAGTTGTGGCAACCGCCACCCGGCGCCGCCAACCCGTGTTCGGTGCTGGTCAAGCGCGCTAAGTTGGTCTGCAGGGAGAGGCGGTCCTCCACCCCGAGGAGGAGGAACTGAGATGTCGGTGAACAGGTCGTGAACACCGTCGATGGAACAGCATGAGTGCGGGCAACATCGACTCCGTGCTAGCGCTGGTTGACGAGGTGCGCTTCGCGTTCCAGCCGTTGATCAACATCAAGACCGGAGCCATCGTCGCGATAGAGGCGCTGGCCCGGCCGGTTGGGACGAACGTCCAGGAGCTGTTCCGCGAGGCTGCCCGGCAACGGCGGCTGACCGAGCTCGACGTGGAACTGGCCAACGCGGCGCTGACGGCTGCCGCCGAACACGAATCCCTGCTGCCGCTGCACCTCAACATCTTCGGCGGCACGGTCACCCACGACCTGCAGCGGCTGGACCTGGTGCGCGAGCGGCTGCGCGAGATCGGCCGCCGCGAGCAGGAGGTGACGCTGGAGATCGGCCCGCCGTTCGCCCGGCTGAACACCGACGACCTGCTGGTCGGGGTGGACAAGCTGCGCGCCGACGGGTTCCAGATCGCGCTGGACGGCGTCGGCGAGGGCGATGTGCCGCTGGCGCTGATCGCCGACATCGGCCCGGCCGTGGTCAAGCTGGACCGCGAGGTGGTCCAGCAGCTGCCGGAGAGCCCGGCGCGGGTCGCGCTGGTCGAGTCGGTGCGGCACCTGTGCGAGGCCACCGACAGCCAGCTGGTGGCCGAGGGCGTGGAGAACGAGCGCCAGCTGACCACCTTGCGCCGCAACGGGATCCGCCTGGTGCAGGGCAACCTGCTGGCGCCCGCGGCGCGGCGGCCGCCGACGGCCAGCAGCGTGCCCGGCGTGGCCGCGGAGGTGACCGACCCGCACGGTCCGCCGATCAGCTCGCTGGCCAGCGGACCGCGGGTGACCGAGTTCCTGTCCCCGGCCACGATCCTGCCCACCGACGTCACCGCGGACAAGGTGCGCGGCGTGCTGGCCGACCACCCGGAGATCAGCGGTGTGGTGCTGGTCGACGAGGGCAACCGGCCGCAGTGGACCATCGAGCGCAACCGGTTCCTGCTCGCGGTGACCGGCCCGTACGGCCACGCGCTGCACGCCAAGCGGCCCGCGTCGCGACTGGCCGACGAACCGCGGGTGGTGACCACGGCGACCACCGCGATGGAGGCGCTGAGCATGGTCACCCGCTCCGACCAGTACCGGATGTACGACGACGCGATCGTGGTCGACGAGTCGGGCCGGTGCCTGGGCGCGGTGCGCGCCGGTGACCTGATCCGCGGCATGGCGGAGCTGAAGGTGGAGGAGGCGGCGGCGCTGAACCCGCTGACCCGGCTGCCGGGCAGCGACGCGATCGCCCGCGACGTCACCCGCCGCATCGCCGCGGGCGAGGTCTTCGCGGTGAGCTGGCTGGACATCGACGGGTTCAAGACGGTCAACGACACGGCGGGCTTCTCCGCGGGCGACGACCTGATCCGAGCCATCGGCCGGAGCCTGACCGACGCGGCCACCGCGCTGAGCTCGGTGCAGGTCGGGCACGTCGGCGGGGACGACTTCCTGCTGGTGGCGGACCTGGACGACCTGGTGGCGCTGGCCGAGCTGGTGCTCGATCCGGAGCGCACGGCGGGCGGCGTGTCGGTGACCCTGTCGCTGGCGACCCTGGTGTGCACGCCGAGCACCGTCGCGGGCTACGACGACGCGTCCAGCCGCCTGGCGCCGCTGAAGAAGCACGCCAAGTCGCTGGCCGGGTCGAGCTGGGTGATGTCCCGCCCCGGCTCGGACCGCATCGAAGTGCTGCGCGGCACCCCCAGTTCCTGAGCTCCCGCGGGCAGGATCACTCACGCGGACGATTGCCGCGGCCCACCACGCGCCCCCTAGGCTGGTGTTCGAACGAGGTTTGACAACGTTGTCAAAGCCGTGGGAGGACACGTGCCAGGACATCGCCGTCGGCTCGCCACCACCGCAGCGCTGCTGTTGACCGCGCTCACCGCCACCCAGCTACCCGCCGTCGCGCAACCCACCGATCCGGTTCGCGCGGTGAACACCTTCATCGGCACCAAGGACGAGGGCAACACGTTCCCCGGTGCCTCCGCGCCGTTCGGCATGACCCAGGTCAGCCCGATCGGCACGCACTACGCCGGATGGCGCTACGACGACACCCGGATCAAGGGCTTCGGCCACTTCTTCCTCTCCGGAGCGGGCTGCTGGGAGCAGGGCGGCCTGATCTCGACCCTGCCCACCACCGGCAGCATCGGCGCAGGCCAGGGCCACGACTTCGACATCAACAAGCCCGCCGCGTTCGACCAGGAGCAGTACGCGGCCGCCTACACCCACGACGGCGAGGTCGGCGACGCGGGCTACTACCGCACCCGCCTGACCGACTACGGCGGCATCGACGTGGAGGCCACCGCCGACACGCGCGTCGGCGTCGAGCGCTACACCTTCGAACGCGGCCCGGCGCACGTGTTCCTCAACGTCGGGCAGGCCAACGAGCGCAACCCGGTCAAGGCCAGCGGGCTGGAGGTGGTGGACGAGCGGACGGTCCGGGGCTGGGTGCGCAGCAAGGGCTTCTGCGGCGGGCAGGACTACACGCTGTGGTTCACCACCCGCTTCGACGAACCCGTCGAGTCCTTCGGCACCTGGCAGCCCGACGGTGGCCGCTTCGACCGCCGCTCGGTCTCCGGCGGCGAAGGCCTGCGCGGCGCGTGGCTGACCTTCGCCGACGAGCAGGTCACCGCGACCACCTCGATATCCTATGTGGACGCAGCGGGAGCGGACGCGAACCTCGCCGCCGAGGGCGGCGGCTTCGACCAGGTCCGCGAGCGGACCCAGGACCGCTGGCGCCGCGAGCTGGACCGGATCCAGGTGAGCGGCGGAACGCCCGACGACACGGCGGTCTTCTACACCTCGCTGTACCACGTGCTGCTGCAACCGTCGACGGCCACCGACGCCGACGGGCGCTACCGCGGGTTCGACGACGCGATCCATCGCGCCGACGACTGGACGTACTACCAGTTCTTCTCGCTGTGGGACACCTACCGCACGCAGAACCAGCTGCTGGCGCTGCTGGTCCCGGACCGCGCCCGGGACATCGCGCGCAGCGTGCTCGCGATCGACGAGCAGGGCGGCTGGCTGCCGCGCTGGGCGTACGCGAACTTCGAGACCAACACGATGACCGGCGACCCGGTCACACCGTTCCTGGTCGACCTGTGGCGCTTCGGCGCACTGGACGGCCGCGAACAGCAGGCCTACGAAGCGCTGCGGCGCAACGCCAGCGAAGTCCCGCCGGCCGACTCCCAGTTCGAGGGCCGCGCGGGCAACGACTCCTACCTGTCGCGCGGATTCGTGCAGTACGACCCGGACTTCCCGAAG
Source organism: Saccharopolyspora indica (assembly GCF_027853965.1). Classification (GTDB taxonomy): domain Bacteria; phylum Actinomycetota; class Actinomycetes; order Mycobacteriales; family Pseudonocardiaceae; genus Saccharopolyspora; species Saccharopolyspora indica. The sequence continues at coordinate 220,476 of NZ_JAQGLB010000013.1, forward strand.
AAGGGCCAGGACGTCGACCCGGCGCACGGCGGCTCGGCGACCATGGAGTACGCGCTGGCCGACTGCTCGCTGTCCCTGCTGGCCGGAGTCCTGGGCCACCGGGAGGACGCCGCGCAGCTGGCCGAACGCGGGCGGAACTGGCGCCACGTCTGGGATCCCTCGGTGCACGACCCGGAACGCGGCTTCACCGGTTTCCCGCGCCCGAAGAACCCCGACGGAACCTGGTTCGAACCCTACGAACCCATCTCCGACAAGGGATTCCACGAAGGAACGGCCTGGCAGTACCAATGGCTGACCCAGCAGGACGTGCCCGGCCTCCTCGCCGCCGTCGGCGGTCCCGACCAGGCCGAAAAGCGCCTGGACACGTTCTTCGCCCACGACCAGCTGATCCAGGACCCGGCCCGCACGGCCCGCGAGGAGTGGGTGATCGACCCGTACGACTACTACGGCCAGTTCCGCTACAACCCGAACAACGAACCGGACCTGCACGCCCCGTGGATGTACTCGCTGATCGGCCGCCCGGCGAAGACGTCGGCGGTGGTGCGGGCCCAGCAAACGCTGTTCACCAACGCCCCCGACGGAGTCACCGGGAACGACGACCTGGGCACGATGTCGGCCTGGTACGTCTTCAGCGCCCTGGGCCTCTACCCCACGACACCGGGAACCGGCCAGTTCATCCTGAACGCCCCGAGGTTCCCGAGAGCAGTGGTCGAGATCCCCGGCGGAACCCCGCTGACGATCAACGCCCCGAACGCGCGAGGAGCGAAGCTCCAGTACGTGGACGAAGTCCGCGTGGCGAACACCCCCAAGCACGAGGTGTGGATCGACCTGGAAAGAGTCCGAGCGAGCGGCACCATCGACCACCGCCTGTCCGACACCCCCACCACCTGGGGAACCAACCCGGAAGCAGTGCCCACCGCCCCCTGCGCAGCGGGCTGAGCGTCAGTTCCGGCGCAGGGTCCTGCTGGCCGCCGCGATGATCGCGGTGGCCAGCACCCACCCGGAGACCATCAATACCCACATGACGGCCTTGGACGGTCCGACCACGTCCCACGCCTTCTCATGACCGAGGTCCAGGAGCGGGATGAGCAGGTCCAAGGCGTACAAGAACGGATCCCAAGCCGGGTGCTCGCCTGTTTTGACCGGGCAGGGTCCAGAACCGAGCGCGCCTAGGCGATGACACGGCCCGCTGCCGAGAGCGAATGCAGCGCCACCGAGTCCCCAGAGAAGCAAGAACAGCACCACTGCTCGCGACGAGCGGTAACCGTATCCCAGCACTGAATCCTGCAGGAATCCCCATCCACGACGGAAGACGTACCTGATCCGATGGCGGACCGATCGAGTGCTGCCGAGCCCTGATGGCGCTTCCCGGTACGAGCGCCGCACAGCGGCCAAGCGGACCGTTCGCGCTCCGTCTTTGTCCCCAGCCGCGATCAGGCAGTTCGCCAACTGCTCATACGGACCGGGCACGAACTTCGGCGTAGCGAGCTTGAGCCAGGAAAGGCGCTCCGGCAACCCCACTTCAGTGCTGAGCCGCCCGTAGCTGAATCCTGCCAGGTCGATCTCGTGCTCCCGTGGCCACGAGGTCGCTCGATCCACGAGCAAACCGACCTGAGCATTGGCCAGACGCACTGCCCCGCCCGGCATCGTCGTCGGCAACAACCGGAACACGCTGGCCTGGAGCCGAGTGGCATCGAGCGCGCATCCGCTCCTGCCGTCGAGCTGCACGTCGTCGAGGCGCGCGTCCTGGCCGATCACTGCGTCCGCCAGGACGACCTTGTCGGCGAAGGAACTACCCGTCATGTTCAACTGGCGACCGATCTTCGTACCGGTGAGATCAAGAGCGAACGATCCGGTCTCCTCCAGATCCAGTCTCCGCACACCGCCGGTGACCGCAGCCGACGTGATACGCAGGAAATGCCCGATCTCGGAAGACGACAGCACAACGCCTCCGGCAGCGGCCAGCTCCGAAAGAACCATGGTGTCCACCGTCAGATTCGAACCGCTGATCGCGAGCGCTCCCGAAGCCTCCAGCTTCGCTCCGTGGAACGTGATGTGCGGAACCACTAGATTGACCAACCGCACCTCACCTGAGCAGCGAAAACCCTTCCCTGCGTGAAGGCGACCGCGAATAGTCGTATCGGAGAGGTCCGCTGTCGAAACGAGAGGGTCGACAGCGGACTGCCTCTCGTCATCACCGGCGGTGGGCTGGCTGCCGCTTCCGGACACCTCCAGATCGGTGAGCCTCAAGTCACCGGACACTTCACTGGTCGCGATTCGCAGGGCAGTGCCTCCCCGAGCCGTCAACTTCCCGTTGCAGACCGCTACGAAACCGCTGACAGTACTGCTCGAAAGACCGAAGGATGTCCCTTCGACGCCGTCCAACATCACGTCCCCGCTGATCGTGCAGGTCGCAACGCGGACCTCACCCGAGAGCCGAGAAGCACCCTCCAAGCGGAAGCCGGCACCGAATGACGCCGAGACTGCGTTGATCACACGTCCGTCGCGTCCGTTCAGCCGTCCTCCCCGGATTCTGAAGAGGCCGCCCACACGCGTGCCGACGAGGTTGATCACCCCCTCGAGTTGGACGGGATCTGTCGCCTCGATGCCACCAGCGATGTCCGCCCAGTCCAAGGCGATCGCCACTCCCGAGGCCGCATGGGGGTCGACGATCGCCGCGCGATCCAGCCGGAGCTGTCCGGAGACCGAGGCATGCCGGTAGTCCAGAACCCCTCGGCAGGAGAAGCCCCCGCGCAACAAGGCAGATCCACGAATCTCCGCACCGCTGAAGTCGATCGCGCAAGCACCCGGGTGATTGTGCTGTGCCCCCCGCAGGTTCAGATCACCACCGAGACGCGCTCCGGCAAAGTGAAACTTCCCGGTGAACCTAGCTAACCGCGCATCCAAGCCCAAAGACATGCTGGCCGACTCGCCATCGACTGCGGCACCGTCCGGATTGGCGATGCTCACCTCCTCCAGCAGGAGGCGTCTGCTCACCACTGCACCCGGAAGATGAAGTGCTCCGCGCAGATCAGCGTGCTTCCCGATCAGATCACCATCGATCTGTGCAGCCATGAGATTCACAGCGATCCCACCGCCGCTGACCCGGCTGCCCGTCAGATCCAGATCTCCACCGATGCGTGCATCCTCGAGATCGATGTGGGCAGCCTTGCGCAGCCCGCGAAGCCACAGCGGCCCTTCGACGCGCACGCGCGATGCCCGAACAGAGCTGATCTGGCAGTCCTCCAGGTGAATCCGCAGCGTGCTGGCATCGTTGAGCAGCAGATCACCATCGAACACGCATTCCCGGAAGACCATCGGCACGGACACCGAGCAGTCGGACAGGTCGAGGTCTCCGACGATCCGAGCGCCGACCAGTTCCAAAGCCGGGCCCCGACCTCCCTCAGGAGACGTGACTACGAGCTGGCTGATGAACGATGCCCGTACGACCTCGTCATCGGCCGGCCGAAGCGGCTCACGACGCTCGAACGATCTGCGGAGCGAAGTCTCGACGGATGAAGCTTCTGCTTCCGGGAGATCTCCCAACCTCATATCCCCACCCAAGATCAGCTGCCTGGCGAACCTAGCGCAGCACGGGAAGCCTCGGAGCCCGTTTGGCTCGACCCAACAAACGGCTCAACAAAGCGTGCTGGTCATTCGAGCAATGCTCGACCGGCTCGAAGTCGACCGATCAACCGCAACGCGCTAGTACCCGTACGGCCGACGGAACCACACCGGTTCCGCCAGCCGCGGGCGCTCGAGCAAGGTCACGGGATGTTCGGGGCCGGGCCCAGGGTGTTGAGGGCTGCGACGATCGTTCGTTCTTCGTAGGCGAAGTGGGCTTCGAGTTCGCCGGTCATGGATTCGAGGCGGGTCTTCAGGTGCGCCGGGTCGGTTCTTCCCGGTTCGTACTCGTCCACGAGCCGGCGAATCTCGTCCTGCAAGCGCGCTACGGCCTCGTGCTCCTGGCCCAGCTTCTCCAGAGTTGGGGAGAGTTCCGGGAACTGCTGCGCGAGCATCGGGAAGGCACCTCGGTCCTCGCCGGTGTGGTGCTGCTTCAGCGCGGCGCAGAACTCGGTGCAGTGCGCGCGCAGCTGTTGGGCCAGATCCGGCTTGGGGCGTTCGAGTTCCGGGGAGCTCGCATCGCCCTCGATGATCTCGTCCACCTGGCGGTGGAGTTCCGCGAGCTCCGCGCGCAGCCAATCATGGGCCTCCACCAGGAAATCGCCCAGACCGCGGACTCGCTCGGCACCTGCCGAATCCTGGTCCGACCGCTGGTCCCGGTCGATCCGGTGGAGGGTCACCACCGGGAGCACCCGCGCCGTCTTCCGCTGGTAGTCGCGCATCCCCTCGTTCTGCGCTGCCACCGCGGCGAAGAGCTCGTCGCGCCGCCCGCCGGTCTCGATGGTCGCCATCGCGTCGTAGGTCTCAGCGCCGGTCTCCACCGTGACCTGCGGGTTCTTGCGGATGTTGTGGTACCAGGCCGGATTCTTCGGTCCGCCCATCACCGAGGCCACGACCAGCGGTTGGCCGCCGATCTCGAAGTAGCCCAGCGGGGTCTCCCTGGGCTCGCCGGTGCGGGCTCCGGTCGTCGTCAGCACGCACACCGACCAGCCCTCCATCCAGCCGGTGAGCTTTCCGCCGTTCTGGCGGAACTCCGCTATCACCTGGCGGTTGAAGGCGTGGACGTCGAAGTTCTCGATTTCTCGCTCTGTCAATGCAGTCCTTCCGGATCTCGGTCGATCGGAGGGTTCGGCATCGAGGTGCGGACACGCGGAAGAGCCCCGCAGGCCGGGTACGCAGAGGCAGGCACGTTGGACCGCATCGCGGTTCGACGAAACCAGGTGCGAGACACGTTGAATCGTGTCGCAACTCGATGGTGGCTTGAGAAGCCGCTACCTCCATGCGTAGGCCCATCCGGGGCTCGTGGGGAGGCTAGCAAGGCGTTCCGTCGGGGTGCAAGGGCGGGGTTGTGGTTGGGGCTTTTAGGGGTTCTGTTGTCCTTGGGCCATCCCCGTGGTTTGGTGGATTGTGGGGGCTGCGGTCCGGATGTCAAGCCCGGCCTGGCGGCCGCCCCTTCGGGGTTTCAGGCT
>NZ_JAQGLB010000014.1 GCF_027853965.1 Saccharopolyspora indica
TGGTCGCGGCGGGGCTGCGGGCGGTGGTCCCGCCGGAGCGCGTGGGTCTGCTGGCGATCCGCAGCCGGGTGGTGGACGTCCTGCTCTACAGCGGTTTCGGGGTGGCGATCCTCGCGGTGGCGCTGACCATCGAGTGGCCGCGATGACGGTCGAGAGCGGCGTCCCCGGCTGAGGTTTCCGTTGGAACCGGCTCGTTTTCACGCTGTGCGGAGCCGGTTCCGGGCGCGCAGTAGGGTTGTGCGTTGTGCGCATCGACCACCGCGCGGATCAGCCGGTTCGCGCCGGTATTCCCGAACACGGCCGGATTCCGCGCTACTACGCGGTGAAGATCGAGCTGCTCGACCTGGTCGAGGAGCTCGGCGAGGGTTCGGCCCTGCCCAGCGAGCGGGAGCTGGCCGAGCGGTTCGAGGTGTCCCGGGTGACGCTGCGGCAGGCGGTCACCGAGCTGATGCTCGAAGGCCGCCTGATGCGCAGGCAGGGGAGCCGCACCGTCGTCGCCCCGCCGAAACTGGTGCAGCCGCTGCAACTGGCGAGCTACACCGAAGGCGTCCGGTCGCAGGGCTTGGAACCCGGCCGGACGGTGATCGACGTCGAAGCCCGGTCGGCCGACGCGCAGCTGGCGGCGGATCTCGACCTGGCCCCGGGCGGCGAGGTGGTGCACGTCGAGCGCGTGCTGCTCGCCGGCGGTGAGCGCGTCGGCCTGGAGTCCAGCTACCTGTCGAAGGACCGCTTCCCGGAGCTGCTGGGCGAGTTCGACCCGACCGCCTCGCTGTACTCGTTCTTGCAGGACGAGCTGGGTGTGCGCTTCGGCGAGGCGGAGGAGCGCATCGAGACGGTGCTGGCGACGCCGCGCGAGGCGCTGCTGATCGGCACCAACCCGGCGACGCCGATGATCCTGCTGCACCGGCGCTCCTGGACGCCGGAGGGCGAACCGATCGAGCGCGTCCGCTCCCTCTTCCGCGGCGACCGCTTCAGCTTCATCACCCACCTCCGCGACTGACCCGGCCGGGGCGGCTGGTCAATTTCGTACGAAATTGACGGTGCCCTGCGCCGTGGCAGGCCGAGAGGGACACGAAAAGTCACGAACAGATAACTGATCTAGTCCTTCGGTCGGTGTTCACCTGGGGTTCGGTCGGTTTCCACTGGGGATTCGCGGGCGGCGGCGAGCGTGTGCGGCGTGCGAGTTCTGATTGTTGGCGGCGGCGTGCTCGGCACCATGCACGCGCTGCGGGCCCTGGAGCGGGGCCACGAAGTGGTGCACCTGGAGCGGGAAGCGGAGGCTCGCGGGGCTTCGGTCCGCAACTTCGGGCTGATCTGGGTCAGCGGCCGGGAACCCGGGCCGGACCTGGAGGTGGCCATGCGCGCCCGCCGGGACTGGGAGCGCATCGCCGCGGACGTGCCGGACCTCGGTTTCCGCGGCAACGGCTCGCTGACAGTGCTCCGCACTCCCGGCGAGATGGCGGTCGCGGAGGAGTTCGTCAGCCGTCCGGACGCCGCTGAGCGCGGCACCAAGCTGCTCGCCGCGGCCGAAGCCCGAGCGGTGAATCCCGCGCTGCGCGGCGAAATGCTCGGCGCGCTCTGGTGCGAGCAGGACGGCGCCGTCGAGTCGCGGACCGCGCAGCCCGCGCTGCGCGCGCACTTGGCGAAGACCGGCCGCTACACCTGGCTGCCCGGCCGCGAGGTCCGCGACGTCGGCGAGGGCTGGGTGCGCGACGACACCGGGCAGCGCCACGAGGGCGATCTGGTGGTCCTCTGCACCGGCGCGGCGCTCGGTGGACTGGTGAAGGAGCTCCGCCCGGAGCTCCCGGTGCGCAAGGTGCGGCTGCAGATGATGCAGACCGACCCGCTCGACGAGCGGCTGACGACGTCGCTGGCCGACGGCGACAGCATGCGCTACTACCGCGGCTACCAGGGCGAGAAGCTCGACGAGCTCAACGCCGCCGAGCCGCAGCCGCCGGTGGCCGCCGACAACGGCATGCAGCTCCTGCTGGTCCAGCGGCTGCACGGCGGGCTGACCATCGGCGACACCCACGAGTACGACGAGCCCTTCTCCTTCGACGTGCACGAGGACCCCTACGAGCACCTGCGGCAGCGCGCCGAGGAACTGCTCGGCCGCCCGCTGCCGCGGATCGTGCGCCGCTGGGCCGGGGTTTACGCGCAGACGGCGGACAAGTCGCTGGTCGTGCACCGCGAGCGGGTGCTGCCCGGCGTCTGGCTGGTGACCGGCCCCGGCGGCCGCGGCATGACCTGCTCGCCCGCCATCGCCGCCGACACCTGGCAGGAGGTCGAGGGATGATCGAGTTGGCAGTGCTGGACATGGCGGGCACCACGGTCGCCGACGACGGTCTCGTGGAGCGGGCCTTCACCCGGGCCATCGCCGACATCGGCGTCGCCGAGCGACCGTCCATGCTGGACCACGTCCGCCGCACCATGGGCGAATCCAAGATCACCGTCTTCCGGCACCTCTTCGACGGCGACGAAACCCTTGCGCAGCAGGCGAACCAGGCCTTCGAGCACGCCTACGCGGAGCTGGTCTCCGACGGCGAGTGCCACCCGGTCGACGGTGCGGAGGCCGCCATCCGGCAGCTCCGCGACAACGGCGTGAAGGTCGCGCTGACCACGGGCTTCTCCGAGACCACGCAGCGCCAGATCCTGGCCGCGCTGGGCTGGGAGGACCTGGCCGATCTCACCCTCACCCCGGCCCAGGCGGGCCGCGGCCGCCCCCACCCGGACATGGTGCTCACCGCGCTGCTGCGGCTGGGCATCGACGACGTGCGCTCCGTCGCCACCGCCGGCGACACCGCCTACGACGTCCGATCAGGACTCCGCGCCGGCGCGTCCGTCGTCGCCGGCGTCCTCACCGGCGCGCACTCGCGCGACGCGCTCACCGGCGCCGGTGCCACCCACGTCCTCGAATCCGTCCGGGATCTCCCGGAACTCCTGCTGGCAAAGGATGAACAGTCGTGAAACGGATCAGTCGAGTCCTCGTCGGGCTGGCCGCGCTCGGCCTGCTCGCGGGGTGCGGCCCGAGCGCCGCGCAGCAGGGCGGTGACTCCGACGAGCTCGTGTTCGCCGCCATCCCGTCGGAGGAATCCGCCAGCCTGCAGCAGGACTACCAGCCGGTGCTGGACCTGCTGGCGAAGGAGACCGGGAAGAAGATCACCTTCCAGAAGGCCACCGACTACGCCGCGATCATCGAGGGCCAGCGCGCGGGCAAGATCGACATCGCCAAGTACGGGCCGTTCTCCTACGTGCTGGCCAAGCAGCAGGGCGTGGCGGCCACCGCGGTCGCCGGTCAGGTCGAGGAGAAGGGCGCCGAGCCCGGCTACACCTCCTACGCCATCACCCGCCCGGACACCGGCATCCGCTCGCTGGCCGACTTCCGCGGCAAGAAGGTCTGCTTCGTCGATCCCACCTCGACCTCCGGCTACCTGTACCCGAAGGCGGGCCTGCTGGCGGCGGGCATCAACCCGGACACCGACGTGCAGGCGATCTTCGCCGGCGGCCACGACGCCTCCGCGATCGCCGTCGCGAAGGGCGACTGCGACGCCGGTTTCGCCTACGACAGCATGGTCGACCGGCAGCTGATCGAGAAGGGCCAGTTGCAGCCCGGACAGCTCAGCACGGTGTGGAAGTCGGCGGTGATCCCCGGCGACCCGGTCGCCATCTCCGACAGCCTCGACCCGGCGGTGAAGGACAAGATCACCGCGGCGCTGCGGGACGAGGCCAACAGCGATGCCCTGCGGGAGAGCGGGTTCTGCACCGGCGAGTGCAAGATCGGCGACATCGGCGGCTACGGCTTCGCCCCGGTCGACGACGCCTTCTACAACGGCATCCGCGAGGTCTGCGCGACGACCAAGGACGAGCAATGCCAGTGATCAGCTTCGACCGGGTCGGCAAGTCCTTCGGCGATGTGCGGGCGCTCGACGAGGTCTCCCTCGACGTGCAGCCCGGTGAGATGGCCGTGCTGCTCGGCCTGTCCGGCTCGGGCAAGTCGACGCTGCTGCGGCACGTGGACGGCCTGCAGCGCGCCACCTCCGGAACCGTGCAGGTGCTCGGCGAGGACGTCGGCGCGCTGCGCGGGTCGGGCCTGCGCGCGCTGCGGCGCCGGGTCGGGTTCGTGTTCCAGCAGTTCCACCTGGTCGGCTCGCTGACCGTGCTGGAGAACGTGTGCACGGGCGCGCTCGGAAGCCTGCGCGGCCCGCGGCTCGGGCTGTTCACCTACCCCAAGCGGGTGCGGTTCGCCGCGATGGAGCAGCTGGAGCGCGTCGGCCTGACCGACCAGGCGCTGCAGCGCGCGGACACGCTCTCGGGCGGTCAGCAGCAGCGCGTCGCGGTGGCCAGGGCGCTGCTGCAGAAGCCGGAGATCCTGCTCGCCGACGAGCCGGTCGCCTCGCTCGACCCCGACTCGGCGGCGCAGGTGATGAACCTGATCGCGGAGATCGGCCGGGAGGACGGGCTGACCGTGCTGTGCAGCCTGCACCAGGTGGACCTGGCGCTGAGCTGGGGGCACCGGATCATCGGGCTGCGGTCCGGGCAGGTCGTGCTGGACACCCCGGTGGAGGGCCTGGACCGCGACGCGGCCATGTCGATCTACGCCAAGGTCGGCTCGGCCGACCTCGCCGCGGTGGGGTGACACCCTTGACCACCACCGCAGAAGCGCCGCGCCGCACGCTGGCCCGCCCGACGCCGACCGGCACCGCGGCGGCCGTGGTCGTGCTGGCGCTGCTGGGCGCGGCGATCTGGGCGTTCAGCTCGCTGCGCCTGAACATCGCGACGTTCGTGGACGGCGCGGCCAACGCGGTCGACTTCGCCGGCCGCACCCTGCCGCTGGACTTCCCGCCGCTCGGCGAACTGCTGGCGCTGTGCGGGCAGACGCTGGCGATCGTGGTCTGCGCGACCCTGCTGGCCTCGCTGATCAGCGTGCCCGTCGCGGTCCTCGCGGCGAGCAACACCGCCCTGGGCGGCACCAGCCGGTTCGGCGCGCGCGTGATCATCGTGGTGGCGCGGGCGATCCCGGACGTCGTGCTGGCCATCGTGTTCTTCCGGATGTTCGGCTTCGGCGGCCTGACCGGCGTGCTGGCGATGGGCCTGCACTCCATCGGCATGATCGGCAAGCTCTACGCCGACGCGATCGAGCAGATCGACGAAGGCCCGCGCACCGCCATCCGCGCGGCGGGCGGAACCAGGCTGCAACAGCTGGTCACCGGAGTCCTGCCGCAGGTGATGCCGTCGTTCGTGGCGACGTCGCTGCACCGCCTGGACATCAACCTGCGGGTCTCGGTGGTGCTCGGGTTCGTCGGCGTCGGCGGTCTGGGCCAGGCGATCTCCGACTCCCTGCGCACCCTCGACTACCAGCGCGGAATGGCGCTGGCATCGGTGGTGTTCGGGCTCTGCGTGCTGGTGGAGGTCGTCTCCGGCGCGATCCGCCGCGGCCTGCCCGGCGTCCAGGAGGAACGCCGCGGCCCGCTCGCCGCGGTCCGGCGCCGGGTGCAGATCCCGGCCCCGCGGCGCGAGGCCGGGAGCGTCGCCACCCGGCCTCCGTCCCCGCCACCGATCAGTCCACCGTGGACGGCCGGACGAGTGCGCCGCACCGGGTACTGGCTGCTGACGGCCCTGGTCGTCGTCGCCTCGATCTGGGGCGCGGACATCTCGCTGGACCAGTTCCAGCGCGCGATCACCGACTTCGGCCCGACCCTGGCCCTGTTCTGGCCACCGGAAACCGGCGGCATCCTCCCGGAGCTGCTCTCCGAACTCCTGGTCACCGTCCAGATCGCCCTGGCGGCCACCTTGATCGGCGCGATCCTCGCGCTGCCGGTGGGAGCCCTGGCGGCGAACAACGTGGCCCCGAACCCGGCGGTGGCGAAGTTCTTCCGCGGCGTGGTGCTGGCGGTCCGAGGCGTCCCGGAACTGGTGCTGGCGATCGTGTTCGTGGTGATCACCGGCCTGGGCGCGGTAGCGGGAGCCCTCGCCCTCGGCGTCGGCTCGGTGGGCCTGCTCGGCAAGCTGGTGGCGGACTCCCTGGAAGAGGTGGACCGGGGCAAGGAACGAGCCCTGCGCGCCACCGGCGCGAGCCGCCTCCAGGTGTTCTTCGCGGCGACGCTCCCCCAAGCGGCCCCGGCCTTCGTGGCCCACGTCCTCTACCAACTGGACACGAACCTCCGCTCGGCAACCCTCCTGGGCCTGGTCGGAGCTGGCGGAATCGGCTACTACCTCCTCAACGCCTCCCGAGTCCTGGAATTCGGAGTGGTGACGACGGTCCTGATCCTCACCTTCGCAGTGGTGATGCTGGTGGAACTCCTCGCCCTCTGGCTCCGAAAACTCGTCAGCTGACGAGGTGAAGGGCACCTTTCACCAAGTAACTGGGCGAAAGGTGCCCTTCGCGCCACCGGGACATGCAGCGATGGGCGGGCAGCTGCCCGAGCTCGCTCATGGCGGCCTGCTCGCGCACACCGACCTCCACGGCGACCAGTTCCGCATCGGGACGCACGGCACAGCACACGTGATCGACTGGGGTTGCCCCGGAGCTGCGGCTCCGTGGATCGACGGCGCATTTCTCGTGCTGCGCTTGCTGGAGGCGGGGCACGAGCCGGGCGCGGCGGAATCCTGGGCGGTCACCAACCTCGCCGGGTTCGGAGACATCACCGATGAGCACCTGACCGCGTTCGCGGCATACCTGGCGGGCATGTGGACGCACTGGGCAGTCACGAAGGACAAGCCTGGGATGCACCACCGCGCACGGCTCGCTCGCGACTACGCGGCATGGCGTCTCACGTTCGCCAAACGCCCGGTCGATGCCCGGTGAAGGGCACCTTTTAGCAAGTATGTTGCTAAAAGGTGCCCTTCACCGGGGTGTTCGCGCGGGTTCAGGTGAGGGTGAGGAGGCTGATGGCTGCGGCTGCTGTGCCTAGGCCGAGGAGTTGGCTGCGGTGGATCTGCTCGGCGAGGAGGCCTCGGGCGAGCAGGACCGTGGTTGCTGGGTAGAGGGCGACGATCACCGCTACTACGGCGAGGTTTCCGCTGCGGGCTGCTAGGAGGAACAGCAGGTTCGCCACCGAGTCCAGGGCTCCTGCGGTCGCCGAGATCGCGTACGCCGGGCGCTCGGGGCCCAGTCTTCGGTGCAGCAGTGCCGCCGCCGTCAAGGTGATGGCGGAGGAGACGGCGCGGCCGATGATCAGCGGGGCCACTCCGCTGTCGGCGGGGGCTTGGTGCAGGAAGATCAGTTGCAGGGCGATGGCGGCGCCCGCGCCGAAGGCCAGCAGCAGGGCCGTGCGCGACGGGCGAGCCGAGCCCGCGCCGGGTCCGGCGCTGACCAGGACCACCGCAGCCAGCGCGAGCGGTAGGCCCACCAGTCCGGCGGCGGACAGGTGTTCGCCCTGCAGCAGTCCCACGCCGACGGGCAGCACCGCGGAGACCAGCGCGGTCACCGGGGACAGGACGTTCATCGGGCCGATCGCCAGCGTGCGGTAGAGCAGGACGAACGCGGCGGCCGATGCGACGCCCGATGCGGCTCCCCAGCCGAGGGCGGCCGTGCTGAAGGAGGCGCCGAGCAGCGGCCACAGCAGCAGTTCGACCACGAGGCTGGCAGGCGCGGCGATCATCACGGTGCGCAGCACGTGGGCCTTGCGCGCGCCGACGCCGCCGAGGAAGTCGGCGCACCCGTAGGCGAGCGAGCTGCCGAGGGCCAGCAGCAGAGCGATCACGGAAAATCCCCTAGTATCAGTGGAACGACCCAACGGTACATCGAATTGACCGAATGGGGCAACCAACCGACCGGGCGGTGCAATCGAATGGTCGGCTGCGGGGAGGGTGATCAGATGGCCGAAACGGCCGAAGCGCTGCGAACGGTCGCGCACAACGTCCGGGCGGCCCGGGTGCGCGCGGGCCTGTCCCTGGAAGAGCTCGGCCGCCGCGCCCAGGTCAGCAAGGGTGCGCTGGTGGGCCTGGAGAAGGCGCAGGGCAACCCCAACCTGGCCACCCTGGTCCGGCTGGCCGACACGCTCGGCATCTCGGTGTCCGCCCTGATGCAGGGGCCGTCCGAAGGGCGGGTCCGCGTCGTGGCCGCCGCCGACGTCGCGCCGCTGTGGACCGGGGAGCGGGGCGGCGAGGGCCGGCTCGTGCTGACGACCTCGGGCCGGGCCCCGGTCGAGGTCTGGCGCTGGCAGCTGGAACCCGGCGAGGAGTACTCCAGCCATCCGCACCAGGCCGGCGTCGTGGAGACCGTCAACGTCACCTCGGGCCGGATGGTCCTGATCGTCGACGGGGTCGAGCACGCCGTCGAAGCCGGGCAGACGGCCACCTTCGACGGCGACACCGAGCACGCCTACCGGGGTTCCGGCACCGGAACCTGCCACCTGATCATGACGGTCCAGCTGCCGCCCGCCGCCACGGCCTGACCGGCGCGCGAAAGAGCCCGCAGGAGCGTCATTCCCACCAGAAGGACCAGGTCCGGCGCCCTCGGATCTCCTGGGCGTAGGCCTCGATCGTGCCCGTTTCCTGGAGGATCCGGTCCGGGCAGAAGGTCCAGTGCTCCGCCGCCACCGCTGCCGCGTGGTCCGGGTCCTGGGGCGGGGCCGCGACGCTGAGGTCGAGGCGGTCCGGCCCGAGGCGGAGGAGGCGGGCGCCGAAGCGCTCCTCCCAGCTCCGCGCCATCGCCGACAGGCCCGCCGTGCGGGACACGTGGTTGGCCGCGCCCGACCAGCCCAGGGCCGTCAGGACGTCGGCTCCTCGGCGCACCGGGATCAGGGCCAGGCGGATGTCCTCGCCGATGAACTTCGGGAGCTGCTGGTTGGCCAGGATGTCCGGGTCCGCCAGCAGGTTCCCGGCCGGGGCCGGGCCCGGGCAGTGGTAGTCGAACGGGGCGAGGACCTCCAGGTCGTAGGCCGGGCCGAGGTCGTCGTCCGCCTGCACCAGGCCGTCCCAGATCCGGGCCATCACGTCGACCACCCGCCAGCGGTCGATGTGGTCCAGCGGTTCCGGCGGCACGACGCCGACCGTGCAGCGCTCGCCGTAGACCTCGTCGTTGTCGCACAGCAGCAGCGGCCACAAGCCGCTCTGCCGGTGCTCGGCGCGCAGCGCGGCGACCAGCTGCGGAGCCGGAGGCTCATCGCTGATCCAGCACAGCGGCGCCGGGTCGCCGCCCATCATCGTCTGCTCGGTGAGGATCTCGCCGGGCGGCAGCGGTACCGACACCCCGGTGCCGAAAACCGCGGACAGATCGGCCGGAGCCCCCGCCTCCCGGTCGTCTCGCAACACTTCACCGCCTCCTAGCGACGCCCTCATCGCGGACCACCTTAGAGCCTGCGGGTGGTTGCGTTGCGTGCGTGGTTGCTTAGCAGAACCCGAGTACTTCCCCGGACCGCGCGCTATTCGGCGGAAAGGCCCGGCACCAGCACGATCCGCCCGGTTTCCCGGCCGGAGATGTGCAGGTCCAGCGCCTGCGCGGCGGATTCCAGCGGGAACCGGCCCGCGATCCGCGGCCGCAACTGTCCACTGGCGACCATTCGGAGCAGCTGCTCCAGGTCCGCGCGGAACCGGTCGTTGGACCTGATGGCGTACAGGCGGCATCGCCGGTCGCCGGTGCTGCCGAGCAGCCGCAGCACTTCCCACTTGGCGATCCGCCCGGCCGTCTTCAGGTAGGGCACCCACCAGGGGCCGGAGTCGTGCAGGGTCCGCGCGCTGCCGTAGGAGACCAGGGTGCCGCCGGGGGCGAGCATCGGCCACGACTCGTCCAGGCTCGTCGGGCCGAACGGGTCGAAGATCGCGTCCACTCCGCCGGGCGCGAGCTCGGCGACCCGGCTGCGGACGTCCGACGTGCGGTGGTCGATCAGCTCGACGCCCAGGTCGGCGAGCGCTTCGTGCCTGCGGGCGGAGGCCGTTCCGATCACCCGCAGCCCGGCGTTCACCGCGAGCTGCGCGAGCAGGATCCCGACCCCGCCGCCGATCCCGTGCACCAGGACCGTCTGTCCACTGCGGACGTTCGCGGCGCGCAGCAGCTGCTGGGCGGTGACCCCGTTGAGCACCACCGCGACCGCGTCCGCGGCCGCCAGCTCGTCGGGAACGGCGACCAGATCCCGGGCGCGGAGCTCGACGTGCTCGGCCCACGCGCCGGTGACCGGCAGCGCCGCCACCCGCTGGCCGACGCGCCACCCGGTCACCTCCGGGCCGACCGCCACGATCTCGCCGACCAGGTCGTAGCCGGGCACGAACGGGTTCGCCGGCTGCGCCGGGTAGCGCCCGTGCAGCATCTGGACCTCGGCGAAGGCGACTCCGGCGGCTTCGGTGCGCACCAGCACCCGGTGCGGGCCGGGCGGGCGGACCGGGCTGGTGCGGGTGCTGACGACCTCCGTGCCGCCCAGTCCCGTGAACACGACCTCGATGCCGCTGGTGGGCACCGCCATGACGACCTCCGCTGGCAGACGCTCGGTGCCCACGAGCGGTCGCGCGGGCATCACGAAGCCCGCACTGTACCGGGAAGATCATCGGCCGGGGTGCGCAATCGGCGGACCCGGCCGGAAGGGACGGCGGCCGGTCCGGGCGGTTCCGGTACCGGCCGCTGCGGGTCAGCGCCCCTGGTGGGGCACGTGGGCTTCGATCTCGCAGTCGCCGCCCGGGTACACCAGGCTTTCGTGCCCGTCCTTGTAGCGCACCAAGTACGGTGGCGCCCCGTCCGGGCCGCGGACCTCCAGGATCTCGGCGAACTGCTCGGCCTCGTCGACGTGCTTGCTGTGCACGTGCAGTTGGTCACCCACGGCTGCTTTCATGCCCATCACCTCCGCGGCCCCAGACTAAGTGACCGGGGCCACACCTCGCAGGGTGCGGAGGGCGCTCAGCCGCCGACCTTCGAGCAGGTCGTGGCGACCTCCTGGTACTTCTCCAGCTGGGCGGTGGCCCAGTCGGCGCTGGCGTCCAGGTCGATCTGGCCCTCGGCGACCTGCTGCACCGACTGCTGCACGTCGAGCAGGTTCTGCCGCAGCGTCTGGTCGGCGGTCTTCTCCGCCAGCTGGCCGAGCTCGTCGACCTTGGCCTGGGCGTCGGCCTTGGCCTGCTCCGGGTCGGCGAAGTTGGGCATGAAGCTCGCGACGTTGAGCGCTTGCAGGCAGGCGCCCGCGGTGTCGAGGCTCTCCTGCGCGTTCTGGAGCTGCTCGTTGGCGTTCTCCAGGCCCTGCTGTGCTTCCTGCACCTGACCGCACGCGGCCAGGCCGACCAGCACCGGCAGCGACAACGCCACTGCCACGAACTTCTTTCGAGCTCGCATCTTCCCTCCGGGGCTCCGAGGGGCACCGGTGAGCGGCGCCTCCCTTGTACCCTATCGGCCCTCGCTCACCTGATGGGCGAAATGTCGTATACAGCGGAGAATTCGCTGATCACAGGTTGATCCACGCCATGATTTCCGGCGGCAGGTCGAGCTGGGCGAGCCAGGGCGCCGCGCCGATCCGGTAGAGCACCACCGAGCTCAGCACCACTGCCGCGATGGTCAGGCCCGGGCCGATCAGGGCCATCTCCACCTTGCCGCCGGTGCGCATCCGCATCGGCTTCGGCGGGGCCACCGGGTACCAGGTCTTGCCGCCCAGCGGCACCGGCCACAGCATCGGGCAGCCCTGCTCGGTGATCGCGTCGCCGATGAAGTGCGCGATGCAGCCGATCATCACCGCGACGCCGAACGCCGCCGGGTTGGTCGGCTGGTCGCCCGCCCACGCCCAGCAGGCCACCGTGAGCAGCAGCGATGCCACCGTGATCAGGATCGCGTCCGAGCTCGACGACCAGGTGTGCATGATGCCGCGGACCGCGAGGCCGGCGAAGAAGAACATCAGGATGGCCACCGCGGCGCTCTCGCTGGTCTGCACGATGGCGGTGGTGATCAGCCCGGCGAGCACCGCGAAGACCACGGTGTGCGTGAAGCCGCGGTGGGTGCCCTCGCGGTCGCTGTCGCGCTTGGTGCGGGTGAGGCGGTAGAGGAATCCGCTGAAGCCGCTGATCCCGGCCGAGGCGCCGCGCGAGATGGCGCCGAAGGTGCTGGCCACGGTCGACTTCGGGTGGTCGATGTCGGGCAGCAGGGCCGCGCCGGAGGCCAGCGTGGCCCCGACCACCCAGGTCTTCGGGGATAATTGCCCGAGCGCGTGCGTATCGGCCAGGGCGGTCACGGCCGCCCATGCGGCCAAGCCGCTCATCGCGTGCGTCGGTCCGGTCGCCACGCCGCCCCCTCCTTGATCGCCTGCGTCGGTGGTCGAGCCTAGAAGAAGATCACGACACGAGGACGACGCGCCGAACAGTGGCGCATCGCGCGCGGGTACGGGTGGTGGTCGGTGCAGGGTGGAGGGCACAATCGAACCCGATAGCAGTACGCTCGTACCGCTTGCATTCTCGCGAGAGGAGCACCCCGCCACATGAGCAAGATCAAGGTTCAGGGCACCGTAGCCGAGCTCGACGGCGACGAGATGACCAGGATCATCTGGTCCTTCATCAAGGACAAGCTGGTCCACCCCTACCTGGACATCAACCTCGACTACTACGACCTCGGCATCGAGCACCGGGACGCCACCGACGACCAGGTCACGGTCGACGCGGCGAACGCGATCGCCAAGCACGGCGTCGGCGTCAAGTGCGCCACCATCACCCCGGACGAGGCCCGGGTTGAGGAGTTCGGCCTGAAGAAGATGTGGCGGAGCCCGAACGGGACGATCCGCAACATCCTCGGCGGCGTCATCTTCCGCGAGCCGATCGTCATCTCCAACATCCCGCGCTACGTGCCGACCTGGACCAAGCCGATCGTCATCGGCCGTCACGCGCACGGTGACCAGTACAAGGCCAGCGACTTCAAGGTCCCCGGCCCGGGCACCGTCACGATGACGTACACGCCGGAGGACGGCAGCGAGCCGATCGAGTTCGAGGTCGCCAAGTTCGGCGAAGACGGCGGCGTCGCGATGGGCATGTACAACTACCGCAAGTCGATCGAGGAGTTCGCGCGCGCGTCGTTCCGCTACGGCCTGGAGCGCAACTTCCCGGTCTACATGTCGACCAAGAACACGATCCTGAAGGCCTACGACGGCATGTTCAAGGACGTGTTCCAGGAGATCTTCGACGCCGAGTACAAGGCCGAGTTCGACGCCAAGGGCATCACCTACGAGCACCGGCTGATCGACGACATGGTCGCCAGCGCCCTGAAGTGGGAGGGCGGCTACGTCTGGGCCTGCAAGAACTACGACGGTGACGTCCAGTCCGACACCGTGGCGCAGGGCTTCGGCTCGCTGGGCCTGATGACCTCGGTGCTGATGACCGCGGACGGCAAGGTGGAGGCCGAGGCCGCGCACGGCACGGTCACCCGCCACTACCGCCAGCACCAGCAGGGCAAGCCGACCTCGACGAACCCGATCGCGTCGATCTTCGCGTGGACCCGGGGCCTGCAGCACCGCGGCAAGCTGGACTCCACCCCCGAGGTCGTCGGCTTCGCCAACACCCTGGAGCAGGTCGTCATCGAGACCGTCGAGAGCGGCAAGATGACCAAGGACCTGGCGCTGCTCGTCGGCGGTGACCAGCAGTTCCAGACCACCGAGGAGTTCCTCGCGACGCTGGACGAGAACCTGCAGAAGAAGATGGCCAACGGCTGACCTTCGGCTGCGAACCGCGAACGCCGCTCCCGCCAGGGGGCGGCGTTCTGGTCTTCCGGGACTACTGCCCGCGCACGGGTGACACCCGGGCTGTTGAACGGGGCGCGCTGATGGGGTGCTCCGGGTTCCGCCGGGCCGGGTCGGCGCTGAAGCTGGGGAGGTAGTGCCCGACCGGGAGGTTCGCCGTGTTCTTCGTGCCCCGCTCACTGCTGCTCGTCGGCGCCGGTGCGATCGGCGCGATCTACCTGATGAGCGCGAACCAGGCCGGCAGCGCCCCCGGCGTCGCCGAGCCCTGCGCCTTCCACGTCGCCGCCGACGTGCTCAACGTGCGCTCCGGGCCCAACGCCGCGGACGGCAAGGTCGGCGCCCTGCGGCACGGCGAGCAGGTGGCCGCGCTGCCGAACGTCGTGGACGGCTTCCGGGACCTCGGCGGCGGCCGCTGGGCCGCGCAGCAGTTCCTGCTGCCGGCGCCGGGAAGCAGCTGCGCACCGTGATTGCCCGGGGTGGTGCGAAGCCGCGATCGGGGCTCCGTTAAGCTCTAGGGCACGCGGTCAACACCGCCCCGCGCGATTAGCTCAGCGGGAGAGCACTACCTTGACACGGTAGGGGTCACTGGTTCAATCCCAGTATCGCGCACCAACCCGAAGTCCCCGTCGATGCTGTTGATCGACGGGGACTTCGTCGTTGCGGCTGGTCCACCGGCGACTTGGTTGTCCACAGTGGAGGAACGTGGTGATCGGCGCCGGATCTTGGCCGGGAAGGTTCGGGGACTTAGAATCCCGGCTCTCGGCATTCTCGGGTTCTAAGGGGGCGGCGGATGGCGGGCAACCGCAGGCGGTCGACCGCAGCGGCGGACGGCGCGGTGCGCCGCCTGGACGTCCTGGGTCGCGACCTCGCCGCGGCCACGGTCGCGTTCCACACCGAGGTCGCCGAGCGGCTCGGGCTGTCGGTCACCGACCACAAGTGCCTCGACCTGATCCAGCGCAGCGAGGGCGAGATGACCGCGGGGCGGCTCGCCGAGCTGTCCGGCCTGTCCACCGGGACGGTCACCGGTGTGATCGACCGGCTCGAACGTGCCGGGTACGTGGTGCGGGTCCGGGACGAGCGCGATCGGCGGAAGGTCCTGGTGGAGCTGGTCGACGGTGACGCCGACGAGCTCACCGAGCTCTTCGCCGGCCTGCACCGGCGGGTGGTCAAGACCGTGCGCAAGCTCGGGCCCGCCGAGCGGGAGGTCGTCGAGTCCTACCTGAGCGAGATGATCGACGCACTGCGCGCCGAGACCGCCGAGCTCCGCGGCTGATCCCCGCCAGGCGTCAGCGCTCGAGCGGAACTCGTAACTCGCTCAAGGACTTTCGCGCTGGGCCTCGAATGTGCCTACCCTGCACGAGGCGGTGCTGGACGTCGAGGTGGTGGGGTGTGTCCGGGAACAGCTCCGGTGCTGCGGACGGATCGCAGGAGATGGCGGCGGTGAGCCGGGACTTCAGCGCGGCGCAGATCCTCTTCCACTCCGCCGTCGCCGACGTGGTCGGTCTCTCGGCGGGGGACTACAAGTGCCTGGACCTGGCGCTGCGGGCCGGACGTCCGCTCACCGCGGGCCAGCTCGCCGAGCTGTCCGGGCTGAGCACCGGGACGGTGACCGGGGTGGTGGACCGGCTGGAGAGCGCCGGTCTGGTGCTGCGGGTCCGGGATTCGGAGGATCGCCGCCGCGTCCTGATCGAAGTGACTCCGGAGGTCGAAACGCGCTTCGGCGGAATCTTCGATTCCTTGCATCGCGCGGTGCAACAGCTGGAATCGGAATTCACGCCGGATGATCTTCGCGTCGTCCACGTGTACATGAAGCGTTCAATCGAGATGTTCCGGCAGCAGATCCTCCGCTTGCGCGATCACGCCGCGAGCGGGCGTCGAGGTACTACCGAAGAGTAAGCGGTGCGCCGCGCTGGAATATTCCACGGCTGGGCCGCTGAGGTGTGCCGTGCTGCTCCGATACCTCGGTTTTGCTGGTGCGACCGCCGGATTCCGGGTTCCGGCAGATGCAGGTCGAGCATCTCTTGAGCGTGATCCGAGCGGATGCAAAGAGTCTCCGCATATCCAGATTCTTTGTCGTAGAGTGAACCAGCCGGATCCGCCTGGGGGACTGACGTGGTCCGGATGAATGGTCGGTCGACCGCGACGTCGCGGATGTGACCGTGAGTGATGGCGCAACGCAACACGATCAGCTCAACGTCTGGGCTGTTCTGGAGGGAGTGTCATACTGATGCAGTTTCGATTACTGGGGCCGTTCGAAGTGGTGGACGAAGGGTGCGTCGTTACTCCGACCGCACCGAAACTGCGTCAGGTCCTGGCCCTTCTCGCGCTCCGCGCCAACTCCGTGGTCCGGGTGGACCAGCTGATCGAGGAACTCTGGGAGGACCGGCCGCCGGCCAGCGCGACGACCACCCTGCAAACCTATGTATACCAGCTCCGCAAGATGCTGGGCCTGGCCGAACCCGCGGCCGGCGCCCAGGAAGTGGTGCTGACCACGCGCTCCGGCGGATATTCGTTGCGCATCCCGGAGAAGTCCGTCGACGTGCACTGCTTCGAAGAGCTCGCCGAGCAGGGCCGCCGCGAGGTTGACAGCGGTGCCGTCGAGAGCGGTGCCGAGCTGCTGCGGTCGGCGCTGCGCTTGTGGCGCGGTCCGGCGTTCAACGACGTGGCGGCCGGGCCGGTGCTGCACGCCGACCTGGTGCGCCTGGAGGAGACCCGGCGCAGCATCGTCGAGCAGCGGTTGGAGGCGGAGCTCTTCCTCGGCCAGCACCACCAGCTGATCGGGGAGCTCAGCGGGCTGTCCGCGCAGATGCCCACGCACGAGGGCTTCCACGCCAAGCTCATGATCGCGCTCTACCGCGCGGGTCGCCGGTCCGAGGCGTTGCAGGCCTACCGCAGGCTGCGCGATGCGCTGGCCGACGAGCTCGGGCTGGAGCCGTCACCGGATCTTCAGAAGCTGCACCGGCAGCTGCTCGCCTCGGACTCGGAGCTGGCCACGCCTGCCGGGAGCCAGCGCAACACGCGGCTGTCGGCTCTGGTGGAGGCGCCCGTGCAGCTCCCGGCGGAGGTCCCGCGCCTCTTCGGTCGCACGGCCGAGGTGGAGAAGGTCAGCTACCTGCTGCGGGAGCCGGTGGGGGCGGTGTCCCCGGTGGTCTCCGTGGTTGGTGCACCGGGTTCGGGGAAGTCGGCGTTCAGCGTCAAGGTGGCGCACCAGCTGCGCAGCGCGTTCCCGGACGGCCCGCTGTACGCCAGCCTGGCGGGGTTGCCGGACGACCCGGCGGCGGTCGGTGACGTGCTGGCCAACTTCCTGCGCGCGGCCGGGATCCGGGCCGAGCAGCTGCCGCCGGGCGTGGCGGAGCGCAGCCAGCTGTTCCGCAGCTGGAGCGCGCAGTCCAAGCTGCTGGTGGTGCTCGACGACGTGGTCAGCGCGAGCCAGGTCGCGCCGCTGCTGCCCAGCGGCCGGGGCTCGGCCGCGCTGATCTCCGCCCGGCGCAGGCTGAGCGGATCCACGGTGGGCAGCGGGGTGGAACTGGGGCCGCTCGGGCACGAGAACTCGTTGAGCCTGCTCGCGTCGGTGCTCGGTGCGCAGCGCGTGGAGCAGGACCTGGACGGGGCCAGCCGGCTGGCCCGGCTCTGCGGTGGCCTGCCCATGGCGCTGCAGGCCGCAGCCGGGCGGCTCGTGCTCCGGCCGCACTGGTCGTTGACGCGGTTGGCGAAGCGGCTCCGCTCCTCGCACCACGTGCTCGACGAGCTCAACGACGGTCAGCACGACATGCGGCGCAGCATCGAGGTCAGCTGGCGGCTGCTCTCCAGCGCGCACCGCGCCGCGTTCGTCCGGATCGGCGCGCACGTGAAGGGCAACGTGTCGGTGCGGTGCACCGCCGAGGTGCTCGGGGTGGACGAGAACGAAGCCGAATCGCTGCTGGAGAACCTCGTCGAGCTCCGCCTGGTGGACGCCGAGCCCAGCGTCGCCGACGACTTCGTCTACAACTTCCCGCCGCTGGTCCGGCTGGCCGCCAGGGCGCTGGCGGAGGCCGAACCGCCCGCGGTCCCCCAGACGGTCGCCGAACTTCCGTTCACCGCCAGGGGCACTGCGCGCTACGTCGCCGGAGCTCCGGCGTGACGGCCTGACGCCGAGCGCGGCGGTCTCGTCGAGTCATTCCCCAACCCTCCCCGAGCCGGTCCTGGAACAGTCCCGAACGGCAAGGGAGATCTCGCCGCACGTCCAGTGTGGAGGGTTCCCGATCGGGCGGTGTCTCCTTCCGGGAGGGTGGGAATGACCTCGACGACTGCCGCGTCGTCCCGCGAGCGCGGGCACGGCCGGTTCCTCTTCGGCCAGCCGCGCTGGTTCACCACGATCTTCGTGGTCGACATGTGGGAGCGGTTCAGCTTCTACGGCATGCTCGCGATCCTGTACCTCTACCTGGTCGCGAGTCCTGCGGACGGCGGTTTCGGGATGGATCCGACCACCGCCGCCGCGGTGTTCGGCATCTACATGTCGATGGTGTTCGTCACCGCGCTGCCCGGGGGCTGGATCGCCGACCGGGTGTGGGGGCCGCGCCGTTCGCTGCTGTTCGGAGGGGTGCTGATCGCCCTCGGGCACATCTCGCTGGCCACCCCGGTGCAGGGCTCGTTGTTCCTGGGGCTGGTGCTCATCGCGATCGGCACCGGGCTGGTCAAGCCCAGCATCGCGGCCATCGTGAGCAGCGCGCACCCCGGGCAGAACGAGAAGCGCGAGGCCGCGTTCTCGGTGTTCTACATGAGCACCCAGATCAGTGCGCTGCTGGCACCGATCGTGACCGGCTACCTCGGGGAGAACGTCAACTGGCACCTCGGTTTCGGCGTGGCGGCGGCGGGCATGATCGTGGCTCTCGTGCACTACGGGTTGGGGTACAAGCAGTTCGAGGCGATCGCCGCCGCACCGCGACCGGCGAGCCGCGCGGAGCTTCGGGTCGTCGCGCGGCGCACCGGGATCGTCATCGGTGCGGTCGCGGCGGTGTTCGCGGTGGACGTGCTGTCCGGGGCCTTCACCCCGCGGCACGTCCTGATGGCGATCGGGCTGACCACCATCGTGGTGCCGGTCCTGTACTTCCGGTACCTCAAGCGGCAGCCGAGCCTGACCACCGGTGACCGGCGGCGGGTTTCGGCGTTCCTGTGGCTGCTGCTGGCGTCTGCGCTGTTCTGGATGCTCTACGCCCAGAGCGGTTCCGTGCTCAGCGGTTTCGCGAAGGACTCGACCGATCGCCAGGTCGCGGCCTTCGAGGTGCCCGCGAGCTGGTTCCAGTCCGCGCACCCGCTCTACATCCTGCTGCTGGCACCGGTGTTCGCGTGGCTGTGGGTGCGGATGGGCCGGCGGGTCGGGGTGCCCGCGAAGTTCTCGGGTGCGCTGCTGTTCGGTGGTGCGGCGTTCGTGCTGATCGCGGTGGCGGCGGTCCAGGCGGCCGACGGCCTGGTCTCGCCGCTGTGGCTGCTCGCCGCGTACCTGCTGCAGGTGTGCGGCGAACTGGCGCTGGCCCCGGTGGGGCTGAGCATGGCCGCGCAGGTCGCGCCGCGGGGGTTCACCAACCAGATGCTCGGCCTGTTCTGGCTTTTCGCCGCGCTCGGGGTGGGAGTGGGCGGTCAGCTGGCGGGCCTGCTCGCCGTGCTGCCGCAGCCGCTCTACTTCGGTTCGCTCGGACTGGTCGCGGTCGTGGCGGGCGTGCTTCTGGGGTTCAGCGCGAAGCGGCTCTTCCGCCGTCTGCTCTGAAACCCCGCGCTCGTCCTGAGCTCGGGTCGAGCGGTCTTCGAGCCGGGATTGCTCTGATGGGCGAACAGATCTCGCCCGAAACGCAAGGAGAACGCCGTGACTGCTGTGGAACCCGCCGAGCCCGCCGCCACCTACCCCTTCGGTCCCGGTACCCAGGTAGATCCCGAACCGGAGTACGGCCGGTTCCGCCGCGAGCAGCCGGTGGCCAAGGTGAAGCTGGCCTTCGGCGGTGAGGCCTGGCTGGTCACCCGCTACGCCGACGTCAAGGCGGTGCTGAACGACTCCAGGTTCAGCCGGGCGGCCACCGTCGAGGCGAAGACCTGGATCAGCCAGTCGGGCCCGGAGGGTGCTTCGCTGGTCATCATGGACCCGCCGGAGCACACCCGGATCCGCACGCTGGTGGCCAAGGCGTTCACCGCCCGCCGGATCGAGGCGCTGCGCCCGCGGATCCAGCAGATCACCGACGAGATGCTGGACGGGATGGAGCGGGCCGGCCAGCCGGCGGACCTGATCGCGCACCTGTCGTTGCCGCTGCCCGTCGCGGTGATCTGCGAGCTGCTCGGCGTGCCCTTCGACGACCACCAGAAGCTGCGGACCTGGTCCGAGACGATCATGTCGAGCACCGCCTTCAGCGCCGAGGAGACCGGCGCCGCCTACGGGCAGCTGGCCGGCTACCTCGCCGGTCTGATCGCGCAGCGGCGGGAGCGGCCGACGGAGGACCTGCTGGGCGCGCTCGTGGTGGCCCGGGACGAGCAGGACAAGCTGAGCGAGCAGGAGATGATCAGCGTTGCGCTGACCATCCTGGTGGCCGGTCACGACACCACCGCGAGCCACATCGGCAACTCCACCTACGCGCTGCTGCGCCGGCCCGACCAGTGGGCGCTGCTGCGCGACGACCCGGCTCTGCTGGAGCGGGGCGTCGAGGAGCTGCTGCGCTACCTCGCGCTCGGCGTGTCCAGCGGGCTGCCCCGGGTGGCGACCGAGGACATCGAGCTCGGCGGTGTGCTGATCAAGGCCGGTGACTCGGTGATCCCGTCGATCACCGCGGCCAACCTCGACGAGGACGTCTTCGACGCCCCGGACCGGATCGACCTCACCCGGGAGCACAACCCGCACATCGCCTTCGGGCACGGCATCCACCACTGCCTGGGCGCGCAGCTGGCGCGGGTCGAGCTCCAGGTCGCCCTCTCGACGCTGGCGCGGCGCTTCCCGGACCTGCGGCTGGCGGTGCCCGAGGAGGAGCTGTCCTGGAAGACCGGTCTGCTCATGCGGGGTTTCCGGGAACTGCCCGTCACCTGGTGAGCGGTTGAGCGCGGAAAGCGGTGAACGCGGGAACGATCCACAGGTCGTTCCCGCGTTCACCGCTTCAGGTCAGCAGCGCTTCGCGGTGATCTCCGCTTCGGCGCTGCCGAGCACGTCGCCGTCGTTGTCGTAGGCAATACCGCCACCTCGGCCCTCGAAGGTGTCGCAGTCGACGACGACGTCCTGGTGCGAGTCGGTGCGCCCGATCCGGTTGCCCTCCTCGTCCCGGATCGGCTGGCTGAAGTCGAAGGCCAGCCCGGTGGGAGAGGTGGCCCGCCAGGTCCCGGTGCAGCGCTCGCCGTCGGTGTTGACCATCTCCATCATCCCGTCCGCGAAGAACCAGAACGGCAGGTCGCGCTCGACCACACCGTCGGAGCGCGTCACGGTCGCGGTCCACTCGCCGACGACGGGGTGCTTCTTCCTCATCTCGTTTCTCCGATCTGCGTGGGTGGTGGGAACGACCGCGCGGCCGGTGCGCACCGGCCGCGCGGGAGCCCTGGTTCAGCTGATCACCACCGCCAGCGCGTTGACGCCCAGCGCCAGCGCGGCCAGGAAGGTGCGCAGCAGGTTCCAGTTGCGCCACACCGGGCGCGGGTCCTGCCAGTCGTCCGGGATCGACGCCGGGTCGAGGCCCTTGACCCGCTTGTTGATCGGGACGTTGGCCAGGTGCGACACCGCGGAGACGCCGAGCAGCAGCACCGCGCCCGCGATGTGCAGGCCGGTGGTCGCCGCGTCCTCGGCGAGCACGGCGAGAGCGACGCCGGCCAGGAAGGAGCCCAGCACGATGATCGGCATCGTCGGATCCCAGCGGCGTCCGAGGAGGCGGTGGGTGTCCACGTACCGCCCGGGTGGCATGGCGGCCATCGCGGGCACCACGCTCAACGCCACCGCGAAGAGCACCCCGGCGGTCACCCCGCTGCCCAGCAGCAGGACGACTCCCAGCACGTCGGTCAGCATGGCCTGTCCTCCCTCGCGTTCGGTGCCCGGTCGCTCACCAGGCCATGACTTGGCCGCCCGCGCGGAAGAACGTTCCGGTCGGGCCGTCGTCGGGCAGCGCGACCAGGTTCGCCACGTCCACCGCCGCCTCCTCGGGGAGCCGCTTGCCCTGCGGGCGCATGCGGCTGCGCAGCTGGCCGGGGTTGATCGCGTTGACCAGCACCCCGGTGCCCTCGGTGTCCTTCGCGAGCAGGACGGTCACCGCGTTCAGCGCGGTCTTCGACGCCGAATAGCCCGGTGCCGAGGGGAACAGCCCGAAGGCGAACGATCCGGTACCGCTGGAGATGTTCACGACGCGGCCCCACCGCCGCGACAGCATGCCGGGCAGGACCGCCTGCGCGACGCGCCAAGCCCCGAGCGCGTTGACCGCGAACTCCTGCGCCACCGCGCCGAGGTCCGCGGTGACCGGGCGGGATCCGGCGTCCAGCAGCACACCTGCGTTGTTGACCAGCACGTCCACCGGCCCGGCCGCGTCGACGGCCCGGCGCACGGAGTCCGGGTCGGTCACGTCCATCGCCACCGCGCGGGCGCCCGCGCCGATGCCGGCGGCCACCTGGTCGGCGACCTCGCGCTCGCGGGCGGCGACCACGACCTGGAGCCCGGCCGCGGCCAGCTGCTCGCTGATCGCCCGGCCGAGCTCGCCGTTCGCCCCGGTGACCAGTGCGGTCCGCGTCGCCATCGCTACCGCACCGCCTCGGCCAGCAGGTCCACCTGCTCGGGGTCCGAGCTGCACGGCATGAAGATGAGCTCGTCGCAGCCAGCCTCCCGGTAGCCCTCGACGGTCTGCCGGATCAGCTGCTCGTCGACGAGCGCGCCCTTCACGACCCGGGTGGCGTACTCCTCGCCGAGGAAGCCGTAGTAGTCGCCGAGGAAGTCCTCGGCGTGCCGGTGCGCGTCCGGGCCGAGCGCGAAGTAGCTCAGGGCGAGCTTGCGCGGTTCCCGGGTCAGGCCGTCGGCGGCCCAGACCGCGCGGGCTCGCTGCAGGTTGGTCCGGTAGCCGTTCGGCGAGCTCCCACCGGCGATCCAGCCCCAGCCGAAGCGGGCCGCGCGTCGCACCGCGCCTTCCGAGTGGCCGCCGAACACCAGTCGCGGCGGGGCGGCCGGGACCGGGCCGACGGGGTGGTCGAACCCGGGCTCCGCGGTTCCCGACCACAGGGCCCGCATCCGCTCGACCATCGCGTCCAGCCGCCGGCCGCGGTTGCGGTGCTCGGTGCCGCCTGCCGCGAAGTCGTCCGCCCGGAAACCGGCGGCCATGCCGAGGATCAACCGGCCGCCCGACAGCCGGTCCACCGTGGCGGCCTGCTTGGCCAGCACCGCGACGTCCGCCCGGTAGGGGGCGATGAGGATCGTGGTGGCCAGCTGGATCCGCTCGGTGACGCCCGCGGCCGCGGCGAGCGCGGTGAGCGGTTCGTAGTTGTCGTAGACCAGGCGGTCCAGCGCACCGAGGGTGCTGAACCCGCCGGTGTCGGCGCGGCGCGCCCACTCCAGCAGGTGCCGGGCCGGCGTACCGGGAATGGTCGCTGGCAGACCGACTCCGATGTCCATGGCGCCCCTCCGCTGCTCGGGTGTGAGCCCGATGCTGGCGGCCTGAGCTCGAAGCCGTCTCGAGGATCGGTGGGGGCGCTGGGAAGTCCGCAGCGGAGAGCCGTGGACCCGGGTTCGAGCCCGGTTCGACCGCGGCTGGCTACGGTCCGGCCGCTGGGAGCAGAACCGGCCGGTGCGCAGGAAGGGATACCGCAGATGCGCGTGCTGATCAACACGTGGGCGTGGCCGACGCACTACTACCAGATGGTTCCGCTGGCCTGGGCCTTGCGCTCGGCCGGGCACGAGGTGCTGGTGGCCAGCCAGCCCGCGCAGCGCCCGGTGGCGGAGGCGACCGGGATGCCGTTCGTCGCGGTCGGCCACGACGTGGACGTCGTCGGCATGATCCGCGCGATCGTGCAGGGCGGTGGTTCGCCGCCCGAGCCGCAGCGGGGATGGGCGCGCAAGGTGCCGCGCTCGACCGCCATGTGGCTCGCGCTGGCCGAGGCCATGGCCGACGACCTCGCAGCCGTGGCCCGCCGCTGGGCCCCGGACCTCGTGCTCCACGAACCGTCGTCCTGGGCAGGGCCGCTGGCCGCGGCCGTGATCGACGTGCCCGCGGTGCGGTTCCCCTGGGGCGCCGACATCATGGCCGCGATGCAGGCCCGGAAGGGCGTGCTGGAGGGGGAGGTCGAGGCGCTCGCGCCGCTGTGCGAGCGGTTCGACCTCGACGGGGTGGACACCCTGGGCTCGGTGACCGTCGACCCGTGCCCGCCGGGCATGCAGGTCCCGGACCTCGCGCACCACCGGACGGGGATCCGGTACGTCCCGTTCAACGGTCCGGGGCAGGTGCCGCCCTGGCTGTTCGAGCGGTCGGACCGGCCGCGGGTGTGCGTGACCTGGGGGACGACGGTGGGCCGGGTGGACGCGGGCAAGGTGCTGGCCGGCGAGGTCGCCCGGGCCATCGCCGACCTCGGCGCGGAGGTGGTGGTGGCGGTGGACCGCGCTCAGCGCGACTCGCTCGGCGCGCTGCCCGACCAGGTGCTGGTGGCCGAGTCGGTGCCGCTGCACCTGCTGCTGCCCGGCTGCGCCGCGGTGGTCGGCCACGGTGGTGCGGGCACCATCATGACCGGGCTGGTCAGCGGCCTCCCGCAGGTGGCGGTGCCGCTGCTGCCGGACCACCGGTTCAACGCCACCCGGCTGGCCGCTTCGGGCGCCGGGATCCTGCTGTCCCGCGAGGAAGCCGGTCCGGACCGGATCCGGGAATCGGTCCGGCAGGTGCTGGAGGAGCCCGGCCACCGCAAGGCGGCCGGGGAGCTGCGCGCGCAGATCGAAGCGCAGCCCCACCCGCGGGACCTGGTGCCCCGCTTGGAAGAACTGGCCGGCGGGAGCTGACCGCCGAACGCAGGAGAACCCCCTCCGGAGAGGGGGTTCTCCCTTGTTTCGCCGATTCAGCCCTCGACCGGCTCCGGCTGCTCGTGGAGTTCCATGAGCACCGCCGCGTCCTGGTCGCCTCGACCGGTCGCGACCACATCGGCGAAGCGTTCCGCCGTCCGGCTGATCACCGGCAGCTCGATGCCGAGCTCGGCGGCTTCCTGCAGCGCCAGCCGCAGGTCCTTCTCCATCAGCCGCGCCCGGAAGGCCGCGGGTTCGTAGTCGCGCCGTTCGATGAACCCGGCGCGGAAGCGCATCACCTCGGAGGCGAACCCGGTGGTGGCGGTGATGACGTCGAGCACGACCTGCCGCTCCAGACCGGCGTTCTCGCCGTAGGAGATCGCCTCGACGAAGGAGGCCAGCTGGGCGCCGAGCAGGAGGTTCAGCACCAGTTTGAGCACGGATGCGGTGCCCGGGCCGCCCAGGTGGACCACCTCGCGACCGGCGGACTCCAGCACCGGTCGCACCGCTGCCACATCGGCGGCCGCCCCGCCGGTGAGGATCCGCAGCTCACCCGCCCTGGCCTGCAACGGGTTCCCGATCAGGCAGGCCTCCACCCGGCGCATCCCCGCCGCGGTCAGCCGCTCGGCGGCGGACCGGGCGAAGGACGGCGACACCGTAGAAGTGTCCACAATGGGCGTTCCGGGGCGCAGCACCGGCAGCAGGCCGCCGAACAGCACCTCCTCCACCGCTCTCTCGTCGCTGAGGCTCAGCAGCACGATGTCGGCGTCCGCGGCGGCCCGGGCCGGTGTCGGTGCCTGCTGGGCGCCTGCCGCGACCAGCGGTGCCGTCTTCGCCGCCGTCCGGTTGTGGACGGTGAGCGGGTAGCCGGCGTCCAGCAGGCGGTGCGCGACGCCGCCGCCCATGTTCCCCAGGCCGATGAGGGCCAGCTTCTGCTTGTCCACTGCTCCTCCGGATCAGCTGGCGGTGGCGCCGGGGCGGAAGGTGTCGATGGACAGCTGCGAGATGCACCGCATGGTGCTCTTGCGGAAGTAGGCCCGGAACCGCTCCGGGGTCGCGGTGTCGCGAGGTTCGGACAGGTAGGGCTTGAGGCGCTCCTCGATCTCGTGCACGCCGCCCTGGGTCGACATGTGCCTGCCGATGTCCTCGATGGTGGCGGCCCCCTCGTAGTGGATGAACCGCACCATCACGCCGTCCTGGATGAACACGCCGGTGCCGAGCAGCTTTCCGACCTCCGCGCCCGACTCGTCGCGCAGGACCGGTGAGCTGGCGCGCTTGAAACCGGCGAAGATCTCCGCGATCTCGTCCTCGAAGCCCGGCTTGACCTTGTAGGTGATGGCTGCGTAGGGCATGTCAACTCCTCGTGTTGTGCGGAATCGGCCTCAGATGCCGCCGTCGGCGGTGATGCTGACCCCGGTCAGGTAGCCGGCCGGCGCGCTGGCGAGGAACAGCACCACGTCGGCGATGTCGCCGGGGGTGCCGAGGCGGCCGAGCGCGGTGAGCCCGGCCAGCTGCTCGCGCAGGCCGGGCGGCATCCCGCCGCCCGGTGCGGGCTCGATGACGCCGGGGGCGACCGCGTTGACCCGGATCGCCCGCGGTCCCAGCTCGCGGGCGAGGGAGCGGGTGAGGCCGAGGACACCGGCCTTGGCGGCGTTGTGGTGGACCATCCCGGGGCGGCCCCGGGTCGCGACCGCACCGCCGATCGTGACCACCGAGCCACCGGGGCGGAGGATCGCCGCCGCGGCGCTGGTGACCAGGAACGCGGAGGTGAGGTTGGCGTCGACCACGCGGTGCCATTGCGCGGGGGTGAGCTGCGCGGCCGGCGACCGCCCGTCCGCGCCCGCGTTGTTCACCACGACGTCGAGCCCGCCGAACGCTCGCCGGCACTCGTCGACCAGGTCGGCCACCGCGGCCGGATCGGTGACGTCGGCGCGAACCACCCGGTGCCCGAAGCCGACCGCGTCGAGCTCCCGGGCGAGCGCTTCGGCCGCCGCGTCGTCGCTGCGGTAGCAGGCGAGGACCGTCGCTCCGGCTCCGGCGAAGGCCAGGCTGGTCGCCCGGCCGATCCCCCGGGTCCCGCCGGTGACGAGGACGCACTTGCCTTGGAGTTCGTAGTCCATCGATTCCCTTTCGCCGTGCGGAGTCGTGGTCACCACCGGTGTCGGGCGGCCGATGCCGACGGCGAGATTGGCAGCGCGGGCTAGAGGTCGCCTAGAACTTGGTTCGGCGTCGTCTCGAGAACCGCTGGGCCGCACTTGTGCCGGTGGATCCGGGTTCGCTACGCAGGTTGCGGCGGCCCGCGAAACCGCTCGGCCAGAAAGTATTTTGGCAAATAAAAATCTTGGTTCCCGAGATATTCGTTGCTAGGTTCTCGCTGACCGGGCCACGAAGCGGAAAGGGGCGTCCCATGGGAACTTCGGCGCCGACCGGAATCAGACCACCGACCGATCCGGCTGTTCCCCGGCGTCGGGGTCTGGTGCTCGCCGTCGTGCTGGTGGCGGGGTTCATGGACTTCCTCGACGCGGGCATCGTCGCGCTGGTCACCCCGGCGATCCAGGCCGACCTCGACGCCTCGCCCGCTGTGCTCGAGTGGGTCATCGCCGGCTACGTGCTGGCGTTCGCGCTCGGCCTGATCACCGGCGGCAGGTTGGGAGATCTCTTCGGCCGCAAGCGGGTTTTCCTGATCGGCGTCGCCGGGTTCACCGTCGCCTCGGTGCTGTGCGGTGCCGCGGTCAACGCCGAGATGCTGCTGCTGGCCCGCGTGCTGCAGGGAGCGATGGCGTCGATCATGGTGCCGCAGGTGCTGTCGATCATCCAGGTCAGCTTCCCGGCGGAGAACCGGGGCGGCCCGCTGGCCGCCTACGGGGCGATGGCCGGGGTGGCCAACGTCAGCGGCCCGGTGGTGGCGGGACTGCTGGTCGAGAGCGATCCCGGAGGCCTCGGCTGGCGCACGATCTTCCTGATCAACGTGCCGGTGGGCCTGGCGGTCCTGGTGCTCGGCGCGGTTCTCATCCGGGAGACCCGCTCGGAGCACCCGGCCGGGCTGGACGTCCTCGGCACGCTGCTGGTCACCTCGGCGATGCTGCTGCTGATGTTCCCGCTGGTGGAGGGCGAGCAGCTGGGCTGGCCGAGCTGGGTGCTGGTGATGCTGGCCTGCTCGGTGCCGGTGTTCTGGATCTTCGGCAGGCACCAGGCGGCCAAGCAGCGGCGCGGCGGTTTCCCGCTGGCCGCGGTCGGCCTGTTCCGGCGCCGCGCGTTCGTCGCCGGGCTCGTGCTGCACATCGCGCTGTTCGCCGGCGTCGCCGGGTTCTGGGTGGTGTTCGCGATGTACACCCAGCTCGGCCTCGGGTTCTCCACCCTGCAGACCGGGCTCACCTCGCTGCCCTGGCCGGTGGCGATCCTGATCTTCTCCGGCATCGGGGTGGCCCTGGTGAACAAGCTCGGGCGCCACCTGCTGAGCCTGGGCGTGCTGCTGATGGGAATCGGCATGGTCGCTCTGCTGTGGGCGGTCACCGGAAGCGCAGCGGTGACGAGCCTGGGCCTCGCGCCCGGCCTGGCCCTGTGCGGGATCGGCATGGCGCTGGTCGCACCGTCCCTGATGGACCTGGTGCTGTCCGGCACGCCGACCGGGGACGCGGGGTCGGCATCCGGGCTGATGAGCACGGCGCTGCAGGTCGGCAGCGCGCTGGGCGTCGCGCTCATCGGCGTCGTCTACTTCGGATCGCTGCCCGACCACGCGCGGGAGCAGGCCGCGATCGAGGCACCGCGGGTCCGCGCCGAGCTGGTGCTCGCGGGTACCCCGGGGCCGCAGGCCGATGAGGTCGTCGACCGCTTCCGCGGCTGCTTCGTCGCGCGCGTCGCCGGTTCCGGTGCCCAGCCGGCGGAATGCGTCCCCGCTGCGGACGAGCCGCCGCAGGCGACGCGGATCGTCGAGGACGCCGCGCAACGAGCCCGCCCGGCCACCTACAACGCGGCCTTCGCCGCAGGTCTGCGCTACGAGATCGCGATGTTCGCGATCAGCTTCCTGCTGATGTTCCTGCTGCCGCGGCGATTGCGGCAGCAGCGCACCACCCGCCCGGAGACCGCGCCCGCGGATTGACCGGGCGGCACCACCGGCGCCGCGCCGCATTGGAGGAGAAGCATGTCCGTCGACGTCCCCGCCGCACCGGCAGCCGAACCCGACGAGCACACCGAAGTGCTGGTCGTGGGCGGCAGCCTCATCGGCCTGACCACCGCGCTGTTCCTGGCCTGGCACGGGATTCCCGCCGTCTTGGTGGAGCGGCGCCCCGACATGTGGGTGCACCCCAGGGCTTGGGGCTACAACCCGCGCACCATGGAGATGCTCACCGAGGTCGGCCTGCTCGACGCGATCGACGCGGCGGGCCCCGACACCGCGTCCTACCGCGACGTGCTGAAGGTCGACGCGCTGGCGGGCGAGGAGCTCGGCCGCTACGCCCCGGAGCACCTGCAGGTCTCGCACCGCGCGTTCAGCGACATCAGCCCGGCTCCCTACAGCCTGTGCGCGCAGCACCGGCTGGAACCGATCCTGCGGGCGCGCGCCGAAGAGCTCGGCGCGGACATCCGCTTCGGCGTCCGGATGGAGGACTTCACCGACGACGGCGACGGCGTGACCGCGACGCTGCACGACGGCGAGCGGACCCGGACGGTGCGGGCCCGCTACCTGATCGGCGCGGACGGCGCCAAGGGCACCGTCCGGGACGCGCTGGGGATCAAGCGCACCGGGGTGCGCGCCATGGCGCACATCATGAACGTGCTGTTCCGGGCCGATCTCTCGCCCGCGCTGCGGGACCGGACGTTCTTCCTGTGCCACGTCGCCAAGCCCGATGGCGCGGTGCTCAACCCGGTGGACGGGATCAACTACGACGCCGACGACCGCTGGCAGCTGCACATCCCCTTCGACCCCAACCTGGGCCAGCGGGCCGGTGACTTCACCGACGAGCGGTGCATCGCGGCCATCCGGACGGCCACCGGGCTGCCCGAGCTGGAGGTGGAGATCATCCAGTCGCTGCCGTGGGAGGTGGCCGGGCTCAACGCCGAGAAGTACTCCTCGGGCCGGGTGTTCCTCGTCGGCGACGCCGCGCACACGATGCCGCCCGCGGGCGCTTTCGGCGCCAACACCGGGATGCACGACGCGCACAACCTGGTGTGGAAGCTCGCCGAGGTCATCAGGGGCGCGGCGGCTCCGGCGCTGCTGGACACCTACGACGTCGAGCGCCGTCCGGTCGCCGGGTTCACCGTGGAGCAGGCGCTGCTGCGCGCGGTGCACCAGTTCCTGGGCGACCCGAGCGTGGCCGAGCAGATCCTGGACGACCGCGTGATCATCTTCGGCTACCGGTACCGCTCGGCGGCGGTGCCCGGAGCGCTGGACGGGGAGCTGCCCTACGAGGACGTGCGGCCGGTGGGCACGCCCGGCACCCGCATCCCGCACCTGGTGCTGGAGCGCAAGGGCGAGCGGTTGTCGAGCACCGAACTGGTGGGCAGGCACTTCCTGCTGCTGGCCGGCCCGGACGGGCAGGGCTGGTGCGAGGCGGCCGGGGCCGCCGCCGGCGAGCTGGGGGTCTCGCTGGTCGCGCACCAGGTCGATGAGGCCGCGGGCGAGTCGGCGTTGCGCGACATCAGCGGTTCGTTCGCCGAGGCGACCGGGGCCGGGCGGGCGGGGGCGCTGCTCGTCCGCCCGGACGGCGTGGTGGCCTGGCGGACGGCTGCGGCCGCGGGCGAGGGCGCGACCGGCGACGTGACCCGGGCGCTGCGGCAGGTCCTGGGGCACGACGCGGGTTGACCGGCACCGGCGTGTCCGGGGGGTGGCGCGTCGCGCCGCCCCCCGGATCCGCTTCGCGGCCAGGCCATTGTGGACGAACACGTGGAGCGGGTCTGGACACCGGTTCGAGGTGGCTTCGAGCGGCGGATGTGACGGTGTGACGGGAAAACACCGCAGCAGTCCGGCGCAGGAGGCCGACCGTGCACCGAACCCTGATCGTCGCCCGCATGGACGCGGGCGATGCCGAGGCCGTCGCGAAGATCTTCGCCGACTCGGACTCCACCGACCTGCCGCGCATGATCGGCGTGACGCGGCGAACCCTGTTCCGCTTCCACGACCTGTACTTCCACCTCGTCGAGGCGGACCAGGACATCGCCGACCCGCTGTACAAGGCACGCGGCAGCGAGCTCTACAAGGACATCAACACCAGGCTGGGCGAGCACATCTCGCCCTACGACCCCGGTTGGAAGGAGCCCAAGGACGCCATGGCCGTCCCGTTCTACGCGTGGACGCCTGCGGAGGGCCCGCAGATCCAGGTGGACGGAGGGGACAAGTGACCGCGACCGGCAGCACGAAGGTCAACGCCGCGGACGTGGAGCACAACACCCGGCGGGGCGGTGACATCCGCACCACGCTGAGCCCCAGGACGGTGGGCTGCAGCTCCGGTTTCGGGGGCGTCCTGCACCTGCGGCCGGGCGAGTTCGTGACCGAGCACTACCACCCGTACTCCGAGGAGTTCCTGCACGTCGTGGCGGGCGAGCTGGAGATGCGGCTGGACGGCGAGCCGGTCCGCCTCACCGCGGGCGACTCGCTGCTGGTCCCGATCCGGGTCCGGCACCGGTTGGTCAACACCGGCCGGGAACCGGCGCACCTGGTGTTCCACCTGTCGCCGCTGGCGCCGCGCCCGGAGCTCGGCCACGTCGACACCGAGGAAGTGGCGAACCCGGCGCAGCGCAACCCGCGGGTGGGGGGATAGCGATGCGCAGCGCAGTCGTCACCGGGATCGGGGTGGTCGCCCCCGGCGGTGCCAGCCGGGAGGCGTTCTGGGAGCTGCTCACCGCGGGCCGGACCGCGACCAGGACGATCAGCCTGTTCGACGCGGCGGAGTTCCGCTCCCGGATCGCCGCCGAGTGCGACTTCGACCCGGCCGCGGCGGGGCTGTCCCCGCAGGAGATCCGGCGGATGGACCGGGCTGCGCAGTTCGCGGTGGTCAGCGCCAGGGAAGCCGTGGCCGACAGCGGGCTGGACCTGGCCTCGCCCGCCCCGGAGCGGATCGGGGTCAGCATCGGCAGCGCGGTCGGGTGCACGACCGGGCTGGAGGAGGAGTACGTGGTGCTCTCCGACGGCGGCCGGTCCTGGCTGGTCGACCACAGCTACGGCGTCCCGCACCTGTACGGGTACATGGTGCCCAGCACCCTGGCCGTCGAGGTGGCCAGGGGCGCCGGTGCGGAGGGGCCGGTCTCGGTCATCTCGACCGGCTGCACCTCGGGCCTGGACGCGGTGGCCAACGGTGTCCAGCTCATCGAGGACGGCGCCGCCGACGTGGTGCTCGCCGGCGCCACCGACGCCCCGCTGTCGCCGATCACCTCGGCGTGCTTCGACGCCATCAAGGCCACCTCGCCGAACAACGACGACCCGGCGCACGCTTCGCGGCCCTTCGACGCCCGGCGCGACGGGTTCGTGCTGGGCGAGGGAGCGGCGGTGCTGGTCCTGGAGGAGCGCGCGGCGGCCCGGCGGCGCGGCGCCCGGATCTACGCCGAGATCGCCGGATTCGCCAACCGCAGCAACGCCTTCCACATGACCGGGCTCAAACCGGACGGCCGGGAGATGGCCGCGGCCATCGGGGTGGCGCTCGACCGGGCGAAGCTCGGCCCGGATGCGGTCGACTACATCAACGCGCACGGTTCGGGGACCAAGCAGAACGACCGGCACGAGACCGCGGCGTTCAAGCGCAGCCTCGGCGAGCGCGCCTACGCCGTGCCGGTGAGCTCGATCAAGTCGATGATCGGCCACTCGCTGGGGGCCATCGGTTCCCTCGAAGTGGCGGCGTGCGCGCTCGCGCTGGACCGGCAGGTGGTGCCGCCGACCGCGAACCTGGCCAACGGCGACCCGGAGTGCGACCTGGACTACGTCCCGGTCACCGCGCGCGAGCACGCGATGGACGTGGTGCTCAGCGTGGGCAGCGGCTTCGGCGGTTTCCAGAGCGCCATGGTCCTGGCGCGATCCGACTGAGGTGCCGCCGCCCGCGCGGCGGTGCAGGTGGGCGGGGCGCAGCGCGACCCCGACGTTCTCCGATCGCGTCCGCGGTGTTGCGGCGCGACCCTTCTCGCCGGCTTCGAGGAGTGAAGTCCATGGGCGCCACCGGCGCAGTGAGCCCGAGCACGACAGCAGTCATCACCGGGATGGGCATCGTCGCCCCCACCGGCATCAGCATCGACGAGCACTGGCAGAGCGTGCTCGCGGGCAAGAGCGCGATCAGCCGGATCACCCGCTTCGACCCGGCGGGCTACCCGGTTCGCCTGGCGGGGGAGGTGCACGGTTTCGAAGCCAGGGAACAGGTGCCCCGCAAGCTCGTCCCGCAGACCGACCGGTGGACGCACCTGGCGCTGTTCGGCGCCGAGGCCGCGCTGGCCGACGCCGGGATCGACCCCGCCGAGGTCGGCGAGTACGAGATGGCGGTGGTGACGTCGAGCTCGTCCGGCGGCACCGAGTTCGGGCAGCGGGAGATCTCGGCGCTGTGGGACGAGCACCCGTCGCACGTGGGCGCCTACCAGTCCATCGCCTGGTTCTACGCGGCCACCACCGGGCAGGTCTCCATCCGGCACGGCATGCGGGGCCCGTGCGGGGTGGTGTGCGCCGAGCAGGCGGGCGGGCTGGACGCGCTCGCGCAGGCCAGGCGACTGCTGCGCACCGGATCGCGGGTGGTCGTCAGCGGCGGCACCGACGCCTCGCTGTGCCCTTACGGCCTGGTGGCGCAGCTGTCGACCGGCCTGCTGTCGGCAGCGGCCGACCCGGCTCGGGCGTACCTGCCGTTCGACTCGGAGGCCACCGGGTTCGTGCCCGGTGAGGGCGGCGCGATCCTGGTCGTCGAGGACGCCGGTTCGGCGCGGGCCAGGGGCGCGGGAGCCGGGTACGGCCGGATTCTCGGGCACGCCGCGGGTTTCGATCCGCCGCCCGGTTCCGGCCGGGAACCCGCGCTGCGCCGGGTGATCGCGGCGGCGCTCGCCGACGCCCGCGTCGAACCGTCCGCTGTGGACGTCGTATTCGCGGACGCGATGGGCGTGCCCGAGCACGACCTCGCCGAGGCGGCGGCGCTGGCCGCGGTCTTCGGCCCGAACGCGGTTCCCGTCACGGCCGCGCCGAAGACGATGACCGGCCGGCTCTACGGCGGTGGTGCAGCGCTGGACGTCGCCACCGCGCTGCTGGCCCTGCGGGACGGGATCGTCCCGCACACCGGCGGCGTCGGCCGGACGGCGCCGCAGTACCAGATCGACCTGGTCCGCGACCAGCCCAGGGAGCGAGCGATGCGGATCGCGCTGGTCCTCGCCCGCGGCTACGGCGGATTCGCCTCCGCCCTGGTCCTGGGTGCGCCGGCGGCGTGAGCGCCGCGCCGGAGATCACGAGCACGAGAGGAAGGCACATGGCCGAATTCACCCTGGACGACCTGAAGCGCGCCCTGGACGCCGATGACGAGGCGGCCGAGCTCACCGACGGCGAGCTGGACACGTCGTTCGACGACCTCGGGTACGACTCGCTGGCCCTGCTGGAACTCGCCGGCCGGGTGCAGCGGGACCACGGGACGTCCATGCCCGACGACGCGCCGGACCACATGCGGACCCCGCGCGCCGCACTGGAGTTCATCAACGCCCGGCTGACCAAGACCGTCGACAGTGGAGTGTGAGATGTCCGCGCACACCGAGAACGAGATCGTCATCAACGCCCCGATGGACCTGGTCTGGAAGATGACCAACGACGTCGCGACCTGGCCGCGGTTGTTCAGCGAGTACGCCGAGGCCGAGATCCTCGAGCAGCGCGGCGAGACCGTCCGGTTCCGGCTCGCGCTGCACCCCGACGAGCAGGGCCGGGTGTGGAGCTGGGTGTCCGAGCGCACGCCCGACGAGCAGACCCGCACGGTGCGCGCGCACCGGGTGGAGACCGGCCCGTTCAAGTACATGTGGATCTTCTGGGAGTACCAGGAGGTCGACGGCGGCGTCCGGATGCGCTGGGTGCAGGACTTCGAGATGAAGCCGCAGGCCCCGGTCGACGACGCGGGCATGGCCGAGCGCATCGACACCAACTCGCCGGTGCAGATGCGGCTCATCCGGGACAAGGTCGAGGCCGCCGCCGCGGCCCGCGGTTGAGGAGCGGCGGCGTGCACGAAGTCCTCGTACCGCTGGTCCTGCTGCTCAACGGCCTGTCCGCCGGAGTGCTGACCGGCACGTTGCTCGGCGGAGTCCCGCTGCTCCTGGCGCTGCCGGACGACCGCTACGTGCACGCGCACGCCTTCTTCGCGACCCGCTACGACCCGTTCATGCCGGCCTGCTTCATCGGCACGGTGCTCGGCGACGTGGTGCTCGTGGTGGTCGCGCCGACCGCCGCGACCGCGGTGCTGTTCGCGGTGGCGGCGGTGCTGGCCGCCGGGGCGGTGGTCATCTCGCTGCTCAAGAACGTGCCGATCAACAAGTGGGTGTGCGGTCTGGACCCGGACCACCTGCCCGCGGACTTCGCCGAACGCGATCCGCGCCGCGCGTGGCAGACGTGGAACCGCGCGCGCTCGGCGCTCGCGATCGCCGCGCTGCTGGTCAACGCCGCCGCGGTCGCCCTGCTGCTGTGAGCAACCCGCCCGATCCCAGGAGGAGAACATGACCATCGATCTGAAGAACGCGAAGGCACTGGTCACCGGTGGCACGCGCGGCATCGGCCGCGGCATCGTGCTCGGGCTGGCCGCGGCCGGCGCCGACGTGATCACCTGCTACCGGCAGGAGAGCGAGGCGGTCGTCTCGCTGCGCAACGAGCTCAAGGAGATCGGCGGCGAGCACCACGTGCTGCGCGCCGACGTCGAACAGCCCGAGGAGATCGCCCGGCTGCTCACCGAGGCCGAGCAGCGGTTCGGCGCGCTGGACGTGGTCGTCAACAACGCGGGCGTGATCTCCCACATCCCGTTCGGCGAGCTCGCGCTGGAGGAGTGGCGCCGGGTGCTGGACACCAACCTGACCGCCAGCTTCCAGGTGATCCAGCGCGCCCTGCCGCTGCTCGGGGACGGCGCGTCGATCATCAACATCGGATCGCGCGGCGCGGCCGCGGGCATCCCGCTGCGCGCCCACTACACCGCGGCGAAGGCCGCGCTCATCGGCATGACCCGTTCGCTGGCCAAGGAGCTCGGTCCGCAGGGGATCCGCGTCAACGTGCTGGCGCTCGGCGTGATCGAGACCGAGGCGCTGGAGGCGATGCCCGCCGAGCAGCGGGAGGCGCTGCGCGCTCGCTACTCCGAGAAGACCTCGCTGGGCAGGCTGGGCACGCCCGCCGAGGTCGCCGGCGCGGTGCAGTTCCTGGCCAGCGATCTCTCCCGGTACGTCACCGGCGAGACCATCAACGTCGACGGAGGTATCTGATGACCGCCAGCGAGCAGGTCTTCCGCGTGATGCTGCGGATGGAGATCAAGCCCGGCGTGGAGGCGGAGTTCGAGCGCGTCTGGCAGGAGGTGGGGGACTCGGTCACCGGGCACCCGGCGAACCTCGGGCAGTGGCTGTCGCGCTCGATCGACGAGGAGGGCGTCTACTACATCGTCAGCGACTGGATCGACGAGCCGCGGTTCCGCGAGTTCGAGACGAGCGAGGGCCACCTGGTGCACCGGCGGAAGCTGCACCCGTACCGCTCCGGCGGCTCGATGGTGACGATGCACGTCGTGGCGCACCTGCCGGGCCGGGTGGCCGCGTGATGCCCGAGGTCCGGGTGCTGATCTACCACCAGGCCGACGACGCCGGGACGGTCGAGGGCGCCTACCGCGAGGTGAGCCGCCGGCTCGCCGAGGTGCCGGGGATGCTGGGCAACGAGCTCCTGCACTCGGCGTTCGACCGGACCGGGTTCGTCGTCCTCAGCCGCTGGGCGGACTTGGCCGCCTTCCAGGAGTGGGAGCGGGGTGCGGAGCACCGGGACAGCACCGCCCCGCTGCGCCCCTTCCGGGACACCAGGCTCGAAGTGCCCTTCGGCGTGTACGAGGTGCGCGCCACCTACTGAGCGCGCGGTCGCGGTTCGCGCGCCGGAGCGCGCGCGAACCCGGCCTTCGATGTCCACAGAGGACGGAACAATGCTTGGGCCGCCGAGCGCCACCGCGAAGGAGTTCTGATGACCAGCACGCTGGGGCGCGTGGCCCCACCGGGCCCCGCGCGGCCCGACGTCGCCGGATGGCTGGTGTGCGAGCACTGCCGCACGCTGATCTACGGCAAGCGCTTCGCCCGGAACCTGCGGGTGTGCCCCGACTGCGGCGCGCACGCGAGGCTGGACGCGCGGGAGCGCGTGGAACAGCTCTTCGACCCCGGCAGGTGCGCGGACCTGCCGGTCGCGGCGACCGCGGACGACCCGCTCGGCTTCGTCGACTCCCGGCCCTACCCGGAGCGCCTGGCCGCCGCCCGCCGTGCCGTCGGGGCCACCGATGCGGTGCGGGTGGTGCGAGCCGAGCTCGCGGGCCACCCGGTGGTCGCGGCGGTGATGGACTTCCGCTTCCTCGGCGG
Source organism: Saccharopolyspora indica (assembly GCF_027853965.1). Classification (GTDB taxonomy): domain Bacteria; phylum Actinomycetota; class Actinomycetes; order Mycobacteriales; family Pseudonocardiaceae; genus Saccharopolyspora; species Saccharopolyspora indica. The sequence goes on from NZ_JAQGLB010000014.1 coordinate 37,102, forward strand.
CAGCCTGGGCGTGGCGGCAGGCGAAGCGGTGACCACCGCCGCGGAAGCCGCGCTGGCCGCCCGCGTGCCGCTGCTGCTGGTCACCGCCTCCGGCGGCGCGCGCATGCAGGAGGGCGTGCTGTCGCTGGTGCAGATGGCCAAGACCAGCAATGCGATGGCGGAACTGGACGAGGCGGGACTGCTCACCGTCACCCTGGTCACCGACCCGACCTACGGAGGCGTGGCCGCCTCCTTCGCCACGCTGTCCGACGTGGTCCTCGCCGAACCCGGAGCCCGGATGGGCTTCGCCGGCCGGCGCGTCATCGAGCAGACCATCAAGCAGCAACTGCCCGCGGACTTCCAGACCGCCGAGTTCCTGCTGGCCCACGGACTGGTCGACGACGTGCGCCCGCGCGGCGACCTGCGCGCGGCGCTGGGCAACCTGCTCGCGCTGACCGGCCCGGTGGAACCGGACTGGGGCGCGGGCGAGGAGAACCCGGTGATCAGCGATCCCGGCCGGTTGCCGCAGCGCTCGCCGTGGGAGGTCGTCCAGCTCGCCCGGCACCTCGACCGGCCGACCGCGCTGGACCACGTGGGGCACTGGCTCGACGGCTTCGTCGAGCTGCACGGCGACCGCGCGGGCACCGACTGCCCCGCCATCGTCGGCGGGATCGGCCGGCTGGACGGGCTCCCCGTCGTCGTGATCGGGCACCAGAAGGGGCACACCACCGCCGAACTGGTCGCCCGCAACTTCGGCATGGCCTCGCCCGCGGGCTACCGGAAGGCGATGCGGCTGATGCGGCTGGCCGACAAGCTCGGCCTGCCGGTGATCACGCTGATCGACACGCCAGGCGCGCACCCGGGCCTCGACGCCGAGCGCACCGGGCAGCCCGCGGCGATCGCGGAGAGCATCCGGCTGCTGGGCGGCTTGCGCGTTCCGGTGGTCGGCGTGGTCACCGGGGAGGGCGGCAGCGGCGGTGCACTGGCGCTGGGCGTCGCCGACCGGGTGCTGATGTGCGCGAACTCCAGCTACTCGGTGATCAGCCCGGAAGGCTGCGCCGCGATCCTCTGGAAGTCGGCGGAAGCGGCGCCTGCCGCGGCCGAGGCGCTGCGGGTCGACGCGCGTTCACTGCTGCGCAGCGGGGTGACCGACGGCGTGATCCCCGAACCCGGGGACGGTGCGCACACCGATCCGGCCGTGGCCTGCGACCTGGTGCGCCGCGCCGTCGTGGCCGCGCTGCGAGAACTGCGCCAGCGGACCGGGCCGGACCTGGTCCGGCAGCGGCGGAACCGGTTCCGCCGCTTGGGACTCGGGGAGGACTTCTCATGACCGAGGTGCAGGACAGGCCCGAATCCGAGCTGGCCGCGGTGCGCAGCAGCGTCGCGGAGGTGCTGGCGCTGTCCCCGCGCGCACCGCAGCGCATCCGCGTCCAGCTCGGCGCGGCCAGCGTGGAGATGGAGTGGCCGGAGACCGCGGCGAGCCCGGCGGCGAGCCCGGTGCCGGAATCCGGGCCCAGCGCACCCGAGCTGCCCGCCGTGCGCTCGCCGCTGGTGGGCACGTTCTACCGCGCCCCCGAGCCGAACTCCCGGCCGTTCGTGGCGGTCGGCGACCTGGTCCAGGCCGGCCAGCAGGTCGCCATCGTGGAGGCGATGAAGCTGATGAACCCGGTCGAGGCGGACCGGGCCGGGCGGGTCGCCGAGATCCTGGTCGGCGACGCCGAGCCGGTCGAGTTCGGCCAGCCGCTGCTGCTGATCGACCCGGTGGACGAGGAGCGGGGGCGGTGACGCGCCCGTTCGACACCGTCCTGGTGGCCAACCGCGGCGAGATCGCGCTGCGGGTGATCCGCACCTGCCGCGAGATGGGCATCCGCACCGTCGCGGTGCACTCGACCGCCGACCGCGACTCCGCCGCGGTGCGCGCCGCGGACACCGCGGTGCAGATCGGCCCGGGCCCGTCGAAGCGGAGCTACTCGTTCGCGCCCGCGATCGTGGAGGCCGCCCTGGCGACGGGGGCGCAGGCCGTGCACCCCGGCTACGGGTTCCTGTCCGAGGACCCCGACTTCGCCGAGATCTGCGCGGCGGGCGGCCTGGTGTTCATCGGGCCGCGACCGGAGGTGATGGCGCCGCTCGGGGACAAGGCGACCGCGCGGCGGATGATGTCCGACGCCGGGCTGCCGGTGCTGCCGGGCAGCAGGCGGACCGCGGACAGCGCCGCGGAGGTCCAGGAGGTCGCCGCGAACATCGGCTACCCGCTGATCATCAAGGCCGCCGCCGGGGGAGGTGGTCGCGGGATGGCGGTGGTGCGGCAGCCGCGCGACCTGATGCCGACCTACCGCGCGACGAGGTCGGCGGCGCAGGCGGTGTTCGGCGACGGCCGGGTGTACCTGGAGCGCTTCTGCGATCGGGCCAGGCACGTCGAGGTGCAGATCCTCGCCGACGAGCACGGCAACGTCGTGCACCTGGGCGAGCGGGACTGCTCGGTGCAGCGCCGCCACCAGAAGCTGGTCGAGGAGAGCCCCGCGCCGAACCTGCCTGCCGGACTGGCCGACGAGATGGCCGCGGCGGCGGTCCTGGGCGCGCGGGCGGTCGGCTACACCGGCGCGGGAACCTTCGAATTCCTGGTCCACGAGGGTGGTTTCGCCTTCATGGAGATCAACTGCCGGATCCAGGTGGAGCACCCGGTCACCGAGATGGTCACCGGGATCGACCTGGTGCGCGAGCAGATCCGGGTGGCGGCGGGACTGCCGCTGTCGGTGCGGCAGGAGGACGTGCGGCCGAGCGGTGTCGCGGTCGAGTGCCGGGTCAACGCGGAGGACCCGGCCCGCGGCTTCGCCCCGTGCCCCGGGGTGCTGGCGGAGTTCGAACCGCCGGGCGGTCCGTTCGTCCGCGTCGACACCCACGCCTTCACCGGCTGGCGGATCCCCGCGGAGTACGACTCGCTGCTGGCCAAGGTCATCGCCTGGGGCGCGGACCGGGACCAGGCGCTCGACCGGATGGACCGGGCGCTGCACGAGATCCGCGTCCGCGGGGTGCGCACCACGACCGGCGTGCTGCGCGACGTCCTGGCCGACGAGGTGTTCCGGGCGGCCGAGCACACGACCACCCTGCTCGACGAGCTGTCCGGGACCGACCGCCGCGCGGGCTGAGGCGGCGCGGCCCCGGTGGCGTTTCGGGGGATGCCACCGGGGTTCCGGCCCGACCGGTTCTCCAGCAGGTCTCTAGCGCACCGCGCGAGCCTGCCACCGCTGGTCCGGAAACCAGCCGGGACCACGGCTTGTTTGGAGGTCACTGTGGGCGAGGCCGTCGATCGACGAGATCTGCTGCGCACCGCGTCGTTGGGCGCGGTGGGCGTGGGCGCGGGTGCGCTGCTGACCGCGGGTGCCGCGGAAGCCGGCCCGGATTCCGCCCGCACCGGGTTGCGCGGTACCTGGACCGGCACGATCACCCGGGAGGACGGCGAGACCAACCGGGTGCTGTTCGCCTTCGGCGCCGACGGGTTGCTGAGCTTCCACAACACCGCGGGCGACAGCGGAACCGGGCAGTGGCGGCTCACCGGCGCCCGCACGTTCACCTGCGGATTCCGGCACTTCGTCCGGGAGGCCGACGCCTTCCGGGGCGAGGTCCGGGTGGCCTACACCGGTGTCCTGGCGGCCGACGGCGCGTCCTTCACCGCGGAGGGCACCGGGACCTTCATCGCCCCGGACGGCTCGACCGCCCCGCCGGTCGGGGTCCGCACCACGGCCACCAGGTACGGCATCGACCCGAGCTGAGGTTTCGCCAACTCCGAGAACGAGGAGAACGTCCATGAGCTTGCGCAAGAGCGTGACCGCGGTCGCGCTGACGGTCGCCGCGACCGTGACCGGTGGGCCGGTGGCCGCGGGCACGACCGGGACCGCCGCTCCGCCGGCCGGTGCCGAGCCGCGTCCGGTCGTCGGCGACTTCGACGTGCTGTGGGGCGTCGCGGTTCTGCCGGACCGGAGCACCCTGGTCACCGAGCGGGACAGCGGCCGGGTCCTGCGGGTGGTGGGCAAGACCGTCACCGAGGTGGCGCGGATCCCGCTCGGCCCGCCGATCGTCGAGGATCCCGAGCTGCCCTACGAGGGCGGCCTGCTCGGCATCGCGGTGTCGCCGCGGTACGACCAGGACGAGACCGTCTACGTCTACTACTCCGGCGAGACCGACAACCGGATCGCGAAGCTGAAACCGGGCGAGCAGCCGCAGCCGATCGTCACCGGCATCCCGCGCGGCCAGTTCCACAACGGCGGACGTCTGGAGATCGGCCCCGACGGCATGCTCTACGCCGGTACCGGGGACGGCACGGTCCCGGAGAACGCGCAGGACCCGGCCTCGCTGGGCGGCAAGATCCTGCGCATGGACCTGGACGGCCGCCCGGCCCCGGGCAACCCCGTCGCCGATTCGCTGGTCTACTCGTCCGGCCACCGCAACGTGCAGGGCTTCGCCTGGGACGACTCGGGGCGCATGTTCGCCTCGGAGCTGGGTGACGTCGTCGACGAGCTCAACGGCATCGCGCCCGGTGCCGACTACGGGTGGCCCACCTGCGAGGGGGCCTGCCAGGACGACCGGTACACCAACCCGCTGATCGCCTGGGACCACCTCGAAGCCTCCCCGAGCGGCGTCGCGTTCCACGACGGCCACCTCTACGTGGCGGCGCTGCGCGGCGAGCGCATGTGGAAGATCCCGGTCGACGACAACGGAAACGTGGGCCAGGGCGAGGCCCTGTTCGCCGGGACCTACGGCCGCCTGCGGACCGTCCTGCGCTCGCCGGACGGCGGCCTGTGGTTCACCACGTCGAACAAGGACAACCCGTGGGGCGAACCTCGTCCCGGCGACGACCAGATCCTGAGCTTCCGCGGCTGAAATACCCTTCACCAGCGGTGAAAGCGAAGCGCTCCCGACCGGCAGGACCGGTCGGGAGCGCTTCGCGCCGGGTCAGACCGGCCACTTCCGCAGCTGCCAGGCCGCTTCCGCGAAGAGCCACTCGTACCGGGCGCCGAGGGTGAAGTTCTCGACGAGCTTCTCCCGCTCGGCCGGGGAGCAGCGCTCGGCGACCTCGTCCACGACGTTGAGGAACGAGTCCAGGACCTGGCGGTACTCGTCACCCGGGTGGTAGCCCTTGACCCACATCGCGTACTTCGAGGCCGGGTCGTGGCGCTGCTGGAGGTCGTCGGCGACCTGGATGTGGAACCAGGAGCACGGCAGCAGCGCGCCGAGGCCGGCGGCCAGCGATTCCGCGCTCGCCGCGTTGAAGAACGACGCGTAGGCGTGCGTGGCCGGGTCGATCGGGGGGATCGTGCCGTCGGCCTGGAGGCCCAACCTGGGGGCCAGCATGCCGAAGGCCATCATCATGCCGTTGCGCGCTTGGAGGGCGCCCATCGAGAACTTCGACAGCAGCATCGAGTGCGAGTCGTCGGTCGCGATCGCGGCGCACCGGGCGGACCCGCGAGCGAGCGCGGGCAGCAGGTGGTGGGCGTCCTGCAGGATGAAGTGCCCGAGCGCCGGGCCGGGCAGCGAGCCGTCGCCCAGGCCCTCCCAGTACGGGTGCTCCTTGATCTGCTTCAGCACCGGTTCGGCGGCGCTTCGCAGCTCGTCGCGGATCATCGCGTTTCCTCCTCGGGGTCGTGGTCGGCAGCGGGCCGCGGGTGATCGGTCACCCGCGGCCCGCGGGGTCACAGCGCGAGCCGCACGCGGTAGTGCCGCAGCCAGGAATCCAGTTGCAGCACCATGTCGACGTTGTTGCGGTCGCGCCAGCCGTCGATCGGGATCGGTGCGTCGCCGGCCAGCAGCTCGTCGACCGCGCCGGTGTCCACCAGTTCCCGCACCGGGCTCGCCGGATCGTCGAGCACCGCGGTGAACTGCTCCCGCAGCGCCTGGCCGTAGGCCGGGTCCTGGGTGGTGGGGAACGGGCTCTTCTTCCGGGTGAGCACCTGCTCGGGCAGCAGGTCCCGCACCGCGTCCCGCAGCAGGGCCTTCTCGGTCCCGTCCACGGTCTTCATCGACCACGGCACGTTGAACGCGTACTCGACGAGCTCGTGGTCGGCGAACGGCACCCGCAGTTCCAGCCCGACGGCCGCGCTCAACCGGTCGTCGCGGCTCAGCAGGATCTGCATCCACCGGGTCAGGTGCACGTAGGCGACCTCGCGCATGGTGCGCTCGGTCGCGGATTCCCCGTCCAGCACCGGAATTTCGGCGATGGCCTCGCGGTAGCGGTCGGCGCAGTAGCCCGGCACGTCCAGCTGCTTGAGCAGCGCCGGGTCGAGCAGGCCGGTGCCCAGGCCCTGCGGGGAGGCGTAGCGCTGGCCGACCGCGATCCACGGGAACGTCCCGGAGCCGACGATCGACGGGTCGTGGTACCAGTTGTAGCCGCCGAATACCTCGTCGGCCACCTCCCCGCAGAGGGCCACTGTGGACTTCTCCCGGACCGCCCTGCTGAGCAGGTACAGCGAGCGGTCCATGTCCCCGAGCGGCCGCGGGACGTCCTGCGCCCGCAGCGCCGCGGCCCTGGTCACCGGGTCGACCACGTCGTGCGTGCTCAGCACGACCGGTTCGTGGTCGGTGCCGACGTGCTCGGCCACTTGCGCGGCGAAGGGCGCGTCGGCGCTGCGGTGCCACTTGTCGGCTTCGAAGCGCTCGGCGTGGCCGGCGAAGTCGACGGAGAAGCTCCGGGGCCGGTCGTCCCGCATCGCGCGCGCCGCGATGGCCACGATCGCGCTCGAGTCGACGCCCCCGGACAGCAGGGTGCACAGCGGCACGTCCGAGACCAGGTGCGAGACAACGGAATCGGTGAGCAGCTCGCGGACGGTGCGCAGGGTGCTCTCCCGGTCCTCGGTGTGCTCCCGCACCGGCAACGACCAGTAGCGGCGCTCGGTGATCCCGCTCGCCCGCACCCGCACCACGTGACCCGGGGCCACCTCGCGCATCCCGCGGTAGATCGCGTGCCCCGGCGTGCCGACGAAGCCCAGCAGCTCGGCCAGTCCCTCCGCGTCGACGACCGCTTCCACCTCGGGGTGGGCCAGGACGGCCTTGGCCTCCGAGCCGAACAGCACCCCGCTGCCCAGCGGCGCGTAGAACAGCGGCTTGATGCCCATCCGGTCCCGGCCGAGGACGAGCTCGCGGTTGCGCTCGTCCCACACCGCGAAGGCGAACATGCCCTCCAGGCGCTCGACGCAGCCCGCGCCCCACTCCAGGTAGGCGTTGAGCAGCACCTCGGTGTCCGAGGCGGTCCGGAAGGAGTGGCCGCGCCGGTCCAGTTCCGCCCGGAGCTCCCGGAAGTTGTAGATCTCTCCGTTGTAGACGAGCACGGCCAGCGTCCGGTCGTCGTGCTCGGCAAGCATCGGCTGCTTGCCGCCCGGCACGTCGATCACCGCGAGCCGCCGGTGGCCGAGGACGGCCGACGTGCTCGCCCAGACGTCCTCGCCGTCCGGCCCGCGGTTGGCCAAGGTGGCGACCATCGAGCGCACCGTGCTGCGCTCGAAGCCCAGATTCCGTTCGAAGTCAACCCATCCCGCTATACCACACACGCGAGCATCGTCGGCGCGGCTGCTCGAATCCGGTTGGTGGGCGGCTCGAAGCTGTTCGCGAGCCGCCCACCGCCGGTCACAGGTCCACGACGAGCCGTTGGCTGCGGGCCCGCGAGACGCACGGGTAGAAGACGTCGGTCCGGTCCCGCTCGGTGGAGGCCAGGATGCTGTCGCGGTGCTCCGGGACCCCGGAGAGCACGGACAGGACGCACGTTCCGCACACCCCGTCCTCGCACGAGGCGTCGAGTTCGGGTCTGACCTCGCGCAGGACCTCCAGCGTGCTCCGGTCGGCGGGGACGTGCAGCTGCTGCTCGCTGCGGGCCAGCTCCAGCTCGAACGGGACCTTCTCGCCGTGGTCGACGTCGGCCGCCGCGAACCGCTCCACGTGCAGCTGACCGCTCGGGCAGGCGGTCGGCACGAGCTGCTCGACGGCGTTGATCAGCCCTTCCGGCCCGCAGCAGTAGACCGCGCAGCCCTCCGGTGCGCCGCGCAGCGCGCCTTCGAGGTCGGGCAGCCCGGCGGTGTCCTGCGGAACCAGCTGGATCTGCTGCGGGACGAACTGCCGCAGCTCGTCGAGGTAGGCCATCGTCATGAACGACCGGCCGCCGTAGACCAGCCGCCACGGCTTCCCGGCGGCGGCCACCTGGTGCAGCATCGGGATCAGCGGCGTGATCCCGATGCCGCCGGCGATGAACAGGTACGCCGGGGCGTCGGCGAGCGGGAAGTTGTTGCGCGGCCCGCGGATCGCCAGGGCCTGGCCCGGACGCAGGGCGTGCGCCTCGACGGAGCCGCCCCGCCCCTCGGGCTCGCGCAGGATGCCCACCCGGTACGTGCCGGTGTCGCCCGGGTCGCTGCACAGCGAGTACTGGCGCACCTTGCCCGAGGGCAGCACCAGGTCGACGTGCGCGCCGGGAACCCACTGCGGCAGCGGGCGGCCCTGCGGGTCGGCGAGTTCCAGGCTCACCACGCCCTCGGCCTCCTGGCGCACCTCGCGCAGCACCACCGGGGTCTCGGCCGGCTTGGCCGCAGGCGTCCGGTTCGAGCGGCGGATCCGGCCCCACGGCTTGTAGAACGAGATGACCGCGGCGGTCGTCAGCATCAGCAGCATCACCGGTGAGCCCGCGGTGATCATCTCCTGCGGCTCGGTGATGAGGCGCGATCCGGATTCCAGCGAGGCCCTGGCGTCGTCGATGGAGGCGAGCACCCACGGGTGGGTCAGGGTGAAGGCCGACGTGAAGATCGCGAGGGTGATGACCAGCTTGGTGAGGATCCACCAGTGCCGGAACAGGCCCCACGGGGTGAGCAGCGCGAGCAGGATCCCGGTGAGCGTCGCGCCGACGCTCGTGATGGTGATGATCGTTTCGTCGAACATGGCCATCGCCTCGTAGACGCCGACCACGACCGCGAGGTCGTCGGTGATCAGCGCCATGGTGCCGAGGGCGACCATGCCCGCGGAAACGCCGATCCAGGCCACCGCGACGATGACGTGGGTGGCCAGCAGCAGCCGCCGCCAGCGCTGCGGCAACCGGCGTGGTGCGCGCGAGCCGCTGGGCGGGGAGGTCCGCGCAACAGGGGTGGACATCCGTCCTCCTTAGTAGGCAGGCTTGTCTACTAAGACCTTGGTGCAGACCGGATAGAGACCGCTTCAGGTCCTTACCCTGGAATGTCCCCTAGGGGGAGGGCGTGTGCGAGCCTGATGGCGTGACCGACCACGACCCGAACCGGCAAACCCGCCGCCGCGGCCCCGAACTCCTGGCGGCGATCTACGCGGCCGTGCTGGAGGAGCTCGCCGCCGTGGGGTACGACCGGTTCAGCATCGTCGGCGTCGCCCAGCGCGCCCGCACCGGCAAAGCGTCGATCTACCGCAGGTGGGACAGCAAGGCGACGCTCATCGTCGAAGCGGTGCACCACGCGCTGCCCAGCGGCGTGGACCTCCCGGACACCGGGGACGTCCGGGAGGACCTGCTGTTCCTGCTCCGGCGGATGGCCAAGGCGCTGGCCGGACCGATCGGCGCGGCGATGCGCGAGCTGCTGGTGGCGATGCACCGCGCTCCGGGGCTCGGCGAGCTGCTGGACGCGCAGGTGTTCGCGCCGCGCAGCCAGCACCTGCGCGAAGTGCTCGCCCGCGGGGTGGAACGCGGTTCGGTGCGGCCGGAGGCGCTGGACGGCGAGATCGGCGACATCGGTCACGAGCTGCTGGTGTTCCGGTTCCTCACCGACGGCCCGTCGGTGCCCGACCAGGTCGTGGTGAGCATCGTCGACGACGTGGTGCTGCCGGTCCTGCGCCCCGGCGCCGACGAGGTGCGGGAGCTGCGCGCCGCGGTGGCGGACCTGAAGGAAGCGCTCGCCGACGCTCACCTCGAACTGCACCGCCTCCGCAGCCGGGCCTGACCGGTCAGCGCGGCAGCCGCACGCGCGCCTGTGCCAGCTCGGCCGCGCAGTCTTCGGCGAACGCCAGCGCGCGCAGGTGGTAGGCGCGGGCCGCCCAGCCGAGGCTGATGTTGTGGCCGGCGTTCGCCTGGCGCGCGATGACCACCTCCGGCGCGTGCGCGAACAGCGCGGCGAGCTCTTCGACCGCCGCGGCGTCGTGCCGCCACCACCGCTCGTACTCGGCGAAGGTGAACCGGACCGGAACGCGGACCCGCGGAGCGAGCTCGGCGATGCGCCCGGGCCAGCTCGCGGCGTCCAGCACCTCCCGCACCGGCATGGGGGCGACGGGGGACTGGTCGCTGCGGAACGTGCCCGGCGGGTACAGCCGCCCCGGCCCCCAGTGCAGCCGCCACGTGCTCCGGCCGGTCAGGTGCTCGCGCGGGTCGACGGCGTACTCCCGGCCGCAGCCGGAGATGTCCAGGCCCAGCAGCTCGGTGCCACCGCTCTCGGCGGCCACCGCCAGCGCGAGCTTGCCGCCGTAGGAGTGGGCGACGACGAAGAACCCGGCACCGATCTCGTGCGCGGCGGCGAAGCCGGCGAGCGCGGTGAGCACCGTGGAAGCCTGGTCCGCGAGCGTCATCCCCTGCGGGGCGGTCGCCGCGGAGCTCCCGTACCCGGGCCGGTCCAGCGCCAGCACGGCGTATCCCAGCGATGCGCCGAGGTCGAGCAGCGAGAGATCGCGATGGGCCGGGCCGTGGAAGTAGCCCGCCCGCATGCCACCGCCGGGCAGCGCGAGAACGACGGCCTTGGGCGGTACCTCCGAGGGGCGGGCGAGCAGCCCGGAGAGCACCGCAGCACCGGCGTTGAGTCGCACCTCGCGCACTTCCGCCGTGCTGCCCAGCGTTTCGGTCATGCCCGCCAGTGCACTGGAAGCCGGTCGAGATCGGCTAGAGCGGTGATGTGGCCCCGGTGGGCGAGCCCGCTCAGGTGCGCGACGGTGGTGGACCCGCGTGCGGCCTGGCGGTGTTCGGCGGCCCCGGCCGGAAGGCCGGTTGCTGCACCCGCGGCGCGACGATCCGGACCGTGCGCTGGTTCCAGGGGCCGAGGTCGGGCCGCAGCAGCTGAGTCTGCTCCGCGGCGTTCAGGGGCTGGAGCGGGATCTCGGGCTCCTCCGGCGCTTTGGAGAGCAGCCGGCCGGCGGGCAGGTTCCAGTTGCGGAGCACGGCGAGCATGCGCACCGCGACGATGATGACGGCGACCGTCGGGACCAGGAACTCCTGCGGGAGCTCCAGCTGCATCCCGGCGGCGAGGAGCGCGGCGCCGCCCAACGCGGGCAGGGCGTAGATCTCCTGGCGCAGGACCATCGGGATCCGGACGAGCAGCACGTCGCGGATGATCCCGCCGCCGACGCCGTTGATCATGCCGATGAGCGCCGCGGTGTAGATCGGCGTGCCGTGCTCCATCGCCCTGGTGGCGCCCGTGATCGCGAACAGCGCCAGCCCGATGGCGTCGGCGAACTGCACGGACAGCTTCAGCCGCGCCGCTCTCGGGTACCAGAGGAACACGATCAGCGCGGTCGCGGCGCAGGCCAGCAGGTAGCGCGCGGTGTGGATGCCGACCGGTGGGTGCACGCCCAGCAGCACGTCGCGGATGATCCCGCCGCCGATGGCGGTCAGCGCGGCGACCACGACGGTGCCGAAGAAGTCCAGCCGGGCGCGCACGGCGTCGACCGCACCGGCCAGCGCGAACGCGACGATCCCCACCATGTCCAGGACAACGAGCAGCATCGGACCCACGAATCGATAGATTGGCGGCAACTCCTCCGCGCACCGCGGTCCGGTGGGAGGCTGCCCGTCGACGACTGTGCACACCGAACACGACACCGCGGCGGCGGAGCAACAACAGCACCGGTCGTCTTCCCCTCGGTGCACGTGCGTCTGCCCGATGGACTCCTCGCCGCACCGGTGCCGGAGGGGCAAGCCGGGCGGATGTTCGGGCAGAACCGGTCCCGGTGAACCGCTTTCGGCCGGGCCCGCGTGGCACCGTCGTGGTGGCAGAACGGCGGCGCGGAACGTCCGCAATGCCGCAATTCGGCTGTTGTGCGAGGGCACGTCCACACCGGAGGGGTTCGTCGATGAGGGGGTTCGCGATGGGCGCTGTTGCGCTGGCGGATGATTCGGCGAGGCGGCCCCCGGCGGTGAGCGGAACCTCGCCGGACGCAGTCCAGTTCGGCCCGTCCGAGGGCGGTCGATGCTGACTTCGCGGACACCGCACCGCTTTTCGGCGTAAGCTGTCCACCGTCCCGATCTTCCGGCATCGGGGCGCGGGCGGATTGCGACCGCGAGAACGGTCGGTGAACTTCTCCCGTTCCTCCGGATCACCAGAATGAGGCAGTGGCGTGCCGTCGAACCCGCACGACCGCGGTCAGCGCGGCAACGGTCTGCTGGCCGTGCTGGCCGGGCTGACGCTCCTGCTCGGAGTGCTCGCCGTGCTGGCGCCGGTGAAGGCCGACGCGCCGCTGGTCACCTGGCCGCGCGCCGGTGACGCGACACCGTCGACGGTGCTGCCGCTCTCGCCGTACCGGCCGCTGGACTTCACCGCCGCGATCCCGTGCGAATCGCTGCGCACCAGCACCGGAGCGGCGCTGCGCACGCACGCCCCCGGCAACCCGGGCCTGGAGGTGACCGCCGGGGCGGGACAGGCGCGCTTCCTGGTCGACGGCAGCGAGATCCTCGCCGACCCGCTGCGCGCGACGTGCGAGTACCAGGTGGTGGCCGATGCGGGCGGAATCCGCGTCTCCCGGGACGGCGCTCTCCTGGTGTCCCGGCCGGACCTGCTGCCGCCGCAGGTCTCCGAGCTGTCCACCACCGGCTCGGTCGACGGGCTCCAGGTCGCGCTGCACACCGATGCGCGCTACGAATCCTCGCCCACCGCGCTGAAGATCGCGCTCCTGATCGCCCACGCCGCGTGCCTGGTCGCGCTGCTGGTGCTGGCCTGGCGCCGCTGGCGGGGCCGGCAGTCCATGCGCGGCCTGACGATCCCCCGCTTCGCCGCCGCCGATGCGGTGCTGGTGCTGGTCGCCGCGGCGTGGGTGCTGCTCGGGCCGGTGAACATGGACGACGGCTGGTACCTGATGATGGCTCGCAACGCGAGCGAATCCGGCTACCTCGGCAACTTCGTCTACATGTTCAACGCGACGGAGAACCCGTTCGTCTCCAGCCAGTACCTGCTGCAGTGGTGGGGCGAGCTCGGCGGCTGGTCGCTCTGGTGGATGCGCCTGGTCCCGATGTTCTGCGGGATCGTGACCTGGGTGCTGCTGCGCATCGTCCTGGCCACGCTGCTCGGCCGCGCCGCCCACCTCCGCGCGGTGCCCTGGGCGCTGCTGGTCGCGCACCTGGTCTGGTTCCTGTCCTACGGGATGTCGCTGCGCCCGGAACCGCTGATCGTGGTCTTCGCGGCGGCGGCGCTGCTCTTCGCCGAGGCCGCGCAACTGCGGCACTCGATCGGCGCGCTGGCGGTGGCGACGATGTTCGCGGCGCTGGCCATGACGGTCTCGCCCTCCGGCCTGGTCGCGGCCGCGCCGCTGGTGCTGTGCCTGCCGTGGCTGCTGCGCTGGCTGCGCCGCCAGCCCTGGTCGGGGCGCATCGCCGCGGTGCTGCTGGCGGCTGCGTCGGCGACCGTCGTGGTGCCGGTGGGCTTCGCCGACGCGACGCTGGGCGACGTCCTCGAAGCGACCGACGTGCACCGCTGGTACTACCTGTCGTTCTCCTGGTACGAGGAGTTCGAGCACTACCGGACGATGCTCGACACGGCGGGCTGGGCGCGCCGGCTGCCGGTGCTGCTGACGCTGGCCGTCGTCGCCGTCGTCGCGCTGGCCAGCGGTCGCGGCGGGATGGGCCGGGACCCGATCCGCCGCCTGCTGCTCACCAGCGCGATCACCACCGCGATCGCGCTGGTGCTGATCGCGTTCAGCCCGACCAAGTGGGTCAGCCACTTCCACGCGGTGGCCGCCGCGCCGACGGTCCTGCTGGCCGCAGCGCTGCTGCGCTCGCCGCTGCCGCGCCGCGCCGGGCCGGTGGTCGTGGGCGCGAGCCTGGTGCTGATCATCGGCGCGGTGTCGCTGAGCTTCGCCGGGGACAACTGGTGGATCCCGTTCTCCGACGCCGGGCAGCGCTTCGGCGAACACCTCAACCGGGATTCGCAGACCAACAACCTCGAACCGCACGTCGGCCCGCTCTACCTGCGAAATCCGCTGCTGTGGATCGGAGTCGCGGTGGTGGCGTTCGGCTGGGCGAAGTGGCGTCGCCGCCGTGGTCAGCCGGTGCGCCTGGGCCCGGACCGCGCGGTGCTGGGCGCGGCCTCGGTCGGCTCGGTGCTGCTGATGATCGCGCTGTTCGGCTACGCGCCGTTCGGCCAGGCACCGGGGTGGACGATCGCGCGATCCGGGGTGCAAACCCTCTTCGGCGACGGTTGCGGGCTGGCCAGCGACGTCCGCGTGCAGCTGCCGTCCGGGCGGCTCGGCGCGCCGGGCGAACCGGAGCTCGCCGGTGACTTCCAGGTCGGCGACGTGCTGCCGTCCGGCCCGTGGCCGGAACCGACGACGATCTGGAACACCGATCGCCCGGACGGCACGACACCGGGCGTCGGCAAGCTGGTCACCGGCTGGTACCCGCTGTCCGGCCAGGGCACGCACGTGACGGTGCCGGTGGCGGGGCTGCTCGCGGGCCAGGGCCTGCAGGTCGAGTTCACCCGTCCCGGCGGCGTCGTCGCGCAGCAGCTGCACCCGGAGCTGCGCCGCTCCGCGCTGCGCGAGTGGCAGCAGCTCGCGACCCCGATCCCGGCCGGAGCGCAGTCGGTGCGGGTCGTCGCGACCGACCAGGTGACCGGAGCGCGGTCGTGGCTGGCCGTCGCGGAGCCGAAGACGACCGAATCCCGCCCGATCACCGAGCTCACCAGCGGCCGGGCGGTGCTGGCCAACCACATCAACGCGCCGCTGTGGCCCTGCGTCGACCAGGTCGGCATCCGCCACGGCATCACCGACACCCCGTCGGTGCGGCTGACCGCCGACGAGCTCCTGCCGCCGGAGTGGCTGGACAACATCAGCTACCTGGAGTGGGGCGGCGCCTGGACGCAGCCGACCAGGGAGTGGACGCAGACCCGGCTGGCAGCGGAACTGCCCGGCGGCCCGCCCCGGCTGCCGTGGGGCAACGTGTTCGAGGTCCGCTACCAGCACCCGGTGGGCCGCTACGACCTGACCGTCTCGCAGGAGACCAGGTGGGGCTGGACGCGCCTGCCGACGCTGGCCGACAACGACTACCCGGACATCGCGCGCAACGCCGGGGTGCAGAAGCCCGACCGGTGAGTCCTTTCGGGCAGTCGTCCTACCCCGCAGCTCTCCGAAGCGATCGCGGGTGCCGGAGTTCGACCGGCACCGGGATATAAATCGGGGCGTACTCCCGACTCCCCGTCCGCTTCCGGAAAAGAGCCCCGCCGACGTGCCGATGCCGCGATGCACTGCTCCTGCCGGTGGCCGAAGTGCGGTTCGCCGCCCGCGCTTCGCCGCCGCCGGGAGCGCGCGTCCGGCCGCCCCGCCACCCCGCGTGCCCGACCGGATACTGTGGCGGGAAGTCGACCGGGAGAAGCGGGTTCGAAGGATGACGCAGGCTGATCGAGGCCCGGACCACCGCGCCGACGGGCAGTCCGGCGCACCGCGGATCCTGGTCGTGGAGGACGATCCGACGGTCGCCCAGGTGGTCACGAGCTACCTGAGCCGGGCCGGTTGCACACCGGTGCACGCTTCGGACGGTTCGATGGGCCTGGAACTGGCGCGCCGGATGGCGCCGGACCTGGTCGTGCTCGACGTGATGCTGCCCGGTCTCGGCGGCATCGAGGTCCTGCGCGAGCTGCGCGCCGCCAGCCAGGTCCCGGTCATCCTGCTGACCTCGCTGGGCGAGGAGGAGCACCGGCTGCGCGGCCTGGAATCCGGCGCCGACGACTACCTGACCAAACCGTTCAGCCCGCGCGAGCTGGTGCTGCGGGTCCAGTCCGTGCTGCGCCGCACCGCCGCCATGCCGCCGGCCCCCGTCGACGACGTGCTCCGCGCCGGGGACCTGGTGGTGGACCGCACGTCGCGGGTGGTCAGCAAGGCCGGTCGCGAGCTGAGCATGACCGTGAAGGAATTCGAGCTGCTGGCGTTCATGATCCGCAACGCGGGCCGCGTGGTGCGCCGCGACGAGCTGATGCGCGAGGTCTGGTCGCACGACTTCGGCGACGCCTCCACCGTCACGGTGCACGTCCGGCGGCTGCGGGAGAAGATCGAGGACGACCCGTCCCGCCCCGCGCTGCTGAAGACCGTGTGGGGCGTCGGCTACCGGTTCGACCTCCCCGTCACCGGGCCCGGCGGACGATGAACCTGGCGCTGATCGCTCTGATCACGGTGTGCGAGTCGCTCGGCGTCGGGCTCATCGGGCTGGTCATCCTGCGGTTGCTCCGCAACTACCCGGTGGGTTACTCGCTGGTGGCGGTCATCATCATCACCGTCGGTGCGATCAACACCAGCACCGTCACCGCGGTGCTCCTGGAACGTTCGGCGCAGCTGCCCGCCGGGGTGGTCCTCGCGGTCGTGCTGATCGCCGGTGTGGTGGCCATCGGCATCGGGCTGCTGCTCGGCCGGTCGGTGATGAACGGCAGCCGCCAGCTGGCCGACGCCACCCGCTCGCTCGGCCTGCAGCAGCGGTTCCGGCAGCCGGAGGACCTGCCGAGCGCCGAGTTCGCCGAACTGGCGCGCGAGCTCTGGATCACCAGCGACAAGCTCGCCGAGTCCCGGCGGCGCGAGGCCGAGTCGCGCCGCCGCGAGCAGGCGCTCGACGCGTCCCGGCGGCGGCTGGTCGCGTGGATCTCGCACGACCTGCGCAGCCCGCTGGCCCGGCTGCGAGCCGTCACCGAGTCCATTGAGGACGGTGTGGTCGACGATCTCCAGGACTACTGCGGCAAGATCCGCGCCGACACCGAGATCCTCTCCGGGATGGTGGACGACCTCTTCGAGCTGTCCCGGATCCAGTCCGGCGTGCTGAACCTGAACCCGCGGCAGGTGGCGCTGGACGACCTGCTCAGCGACGAGGTGGCCTCGCTCGAAGTGGTGGCCGGTGAGCGCGGGATCGGGCTGCGGGCCAGGACGATCGAACCGGTCGTGGTCGACGTCGACGACCGGGCCATCACCCGGGTGTTCAACAACCTGCTGAGCAACGCGATCCGGTACGCGCCGGAGGGCTCGGCGGTGACGGTCGACATCCGCGCGACCGCGGGCTGGGCCGCGGTCGCGGTCAGCGACGAGTGCGGCGGGATCCCGGAAGCCGACCTGGGGTCGGTGTTCGACATGGGCTGGCGGGGCGAGGACAAGCGGACGTTCGGCAGCAGCGGCGGTGGTCTCGGCCTGGCCATCGTGCAGGGCCTCGTGCACGCGCACGGCGGAACGGTGTCGGTCCGCAACGTGCCGGGCGGCTGCTGCTTCGAGGTCCGCCTCCCGATGCCGGCCCGGTAGCCCTGGACCTGAATTGCGCTGAACGGTGCTGCTGCGCCATCCGGGGTTGGTACTGTCGCGCCATGCCCGTCCCCGAGGCCGCGCGCAGGCGGATCCGGACGTTCCTCGACGAGGACGACGAGATCCGGTACGTGCTGCCCGCCGACGTCCTGATGAGCGTGCAGCCGAGCGTGCTGGTCGTGGTGAGCCGCAAGGCGATCACCGTGCTCTCGACGGGCTTCTGGTCCAGGAAGCGGCCGAAGTCCGTCCTCGCGCGGCTGCCGCGCAGCACCGTGCTCGGGCCGGTGGAGATGCAGCCCTCGCCCTGCTTCCGGGTCGACGGCATCGACTACGAGATCGACGAGGAGTACGTCGCCGTGGTCAACGCCGCGGATTCGGAGATCACCTCGCCCCGCGACTTCCCGCCGGATCCGCTGCCCGACCTCTGAGCCGCGCGCGGGCGATTTCTGCGAATGAGAGTCACATTCTCGTTGTCCGGTAACACGATTGGGAAAGTCCACTGGGGACTTACATCCGATTCGATCACTGCATCGTTACCGATAAGGCCTGGCGACCACTCGTTGTGATGACTCGAAGCGAGATTTCCGGACTGCGCTGGTAGAGATCTAACCGGACGTCCGAAATCGCCGTCCACATCCGAAATTTCCTTGCATGGAGGTTATGATGCGCGCTCGCTGGATGCTGGGTGCTCTTGGTGCCATGGCTACGCTCGCGATGGCTCCGGCAATGCCCGCCTCGGCGCAAGCCGAGTGGGGTCACTCCACGGAAATCACGAACATCGCCACCGACGCACGCTGGGCCCAGGACTGGGAACGGGGCGTCGTGAGCACGAACCAGCCGCTCCACGAGCTGGGCCAGCGCGCCCAGTGGGACATCGAACGGCAGGAGGACGGCACGGTCACCATCCGCAACATGGCGTCGAACCAGTGTGCGCAGACCTGGTCGGAGCCCAACGCGGTGGTCTTCACCGCGGAGTGCAACAAGTGGGACGAAGCTCAGCGGTGGAGCCTGACGCACCAGTGGGACGGCTTCGTCATCACGCCGGCGGCGACGCCGCACCTGGCGGTCGTCGCGAGCTCTGACGAGTACCGCAGCAGCCAGCTGGTGCTCGGCGTCCGGCCGTTCGGCGGCGAGGACACCCCCAACGCGGTGTTCCGCTTCAACTCCTGAGTTCTGCCCGCATTACCCCGGGGCGCTCCCGTTATCCGCCCCAGTCGGCTCTGAAGCCCGTTGGCCCGGCGCGGTCGTGCCGGACCAACGGGCTTCGTCGTGTCCGGATCACCGGTTGGAGTGATCACTGGTGTCGCTGCCGGGGCGGCGGCGGTGCTTCCCGGTACGGTCCTGCTGCCCGTTCGGCCGAATGAGGCGACCGGAATTCCATTGGCATATTCCTGCCGAGGCCGTTCCGGTAAATCGGAAGTGCAGTGCGATGAAGGGGAGCAATTGATGCTTACTGCCAAGCGCGTGGTCACCGCGGCGGTTCTGGGGCTGCCACTGCTGCTGGGCGTCGCGAGCCCGGCGCTGGCCGCCGACGGCAAGGCCCGGCCGCCGAAGGCGTCGGAAATCCTGAAGCAGCTGCAGTCGCAGGAGACGCAGAACCACACGGTGCAGAACAACATCAACGTCTCGCCGATCACCCAGATCAACAACGGCAAGGGCGAGCAGAACGCGGTGAACTGGGTCGACCAGAGCAACGAGAACGACACCGAGCAGAACGAAGCCGCGATCCAGGACGAATCCTGATTCGCGGCTCGGTTCGGTGAGTCTCGCTGCGCGGCGGTGACTGTTGCGAGTCGGCTACCGGCTCGGGCATCGGCCGTGGTGAGAAGGGCTCAGCACGCGAACTGCTTGGCCCGGCGATCTGTTTCGCCGGGCCAAGCAGTCATTACCACTGTGCTGACTCAGTGGCGGTCAGGAACGACCTCAGTCCTCGTCGTTCTCGTACGCACCGGCGTTCTGCTCCTGCCCGGTGTAGCTCGCGTTGGTCTGGTCGACCACGGGCACCGCGTTCTGCTCGCCGCCGCTACCGACGTGGAACTGGTAGATCGGGGAGTAGTTGGTGTTCGCCTGCTCGGTGCTGGCGCCCTGGTCCTGGTCCTGGACCTGGGTCTGGTCGTCGCTGTAGTCACCGTGGGCGAGCGCCATGGCCGGGGCGCCGAGCATGATCGGCAGGCCGAGGGCAGTAGCAGCAATGGCGCGCTTGACAGAACGCATATCAGTAAAACCTTTCCTGCAGAAATGCTGAATGGTGGCGGGTGAAAACCGCGCGGCAATGCGGTGGCACTGATCGCGCGGCTCCTGGGTTGGGATTCGAGAAATCCCGCAGGCGGCGGGATCACTCAAAACATTAGCGCCTCGTGATCCAGGTGCAACCCGGAAATAACTCCTCTCACCTCATGTGGTGATCGAGAAGCGGGATATTCCAGTGGTCATTTCGCGGTGATTACCGCCGTCCGAGGAGGGATGCTGGCGGTCCGCAGTCGCTGCCCGCGAAAAATCCGCCCCGCGTTCAGGCGATCGAAAATCCGTCACCGTGCTGGTGGGCGGGGTGATCACCGTGCGTCAACCGGGTGCGATGTGCATTCGATTTGCGTCCCGAAAGCTTCCGAAGCCGATTCGCGAATCCCTGGCCGGATTCCTCCCCGATCCCGCTATCGGGGTAGATTTGATCACCGGTTGTCGTTCCGGGCGCGGGATCCGCCGCTGGATCGGGTTGGTCGTCGTGCTCCTGGATGACGGACGGCGTCGGTCGGTCCGGCTGATTCTCGGCGGTGAGTTGCGATCACCGGATCGGGGCCGCTCGATCGGTGATCGTTTCTTGCTCACCCGGAGAGATCGTCTGCGGTGCGGTAGAGAAGAAAAGGGTTTCTTTTCCGCTCGGACGGAGGATGACGCGAAATGTCCGAAATTCGGTTGCTCGGCCGGGCCGCAGCGGGTGTGGCGTGCGCGGTGGCAGTGCTGATCCCCGGGGCCGCCGCGGCCGCCGGCGAGCAGAGCACGGTGACGCTGTCGGTCACCGAGACCAACCAGCAGACCAGGTCGGTGACGCTGAACTGCGATCCGGTCGGCGGCGACCACCCGCAGGCGGGCGCGGCGTGCCACCAGCTCCAGCTCGTCGACGGGAACTTCCAGCGCCTGGACGCGCGCACCGCGAGCAACTGCACGAAGGACCGCCGGGCCGTCAGCGCGGAGGCGAAGGGCAACTGGCGGGGGAAGCCGGTGGAATTCCGGCTCACGGCGGCGAACTCGTGCTCGCTCAAGGCGCGCACCGGCGCGCTGTTCGACTTCTGACCGACGCAATCCCCAGGCTTGCCGCGAACGGCAAGGAACGAGGCGTGAAAGCCGCCGTCCCGTGGGCCCCCCTCGCGCACTCCACGGGCCGGAGCCAAGGCGGGTTCCAGCGCCGGGCGTGACTCGGCCCGGCGAGCTGCCTGCGTCCCGTTCTCGGTGGCTCCACCGCGAGGTGGAGCCACCACCACTCGTCGTTCCCGGTGCGGTGGTGAGAGGAGAAGAGCCCGGTCACAACGCGAATCGGGGAGCAGATCCGTGGTCTGCTCCCCGATTCGCGTTGTCGTGCTGGATCAGCAGCGGCCGGTCAGCACCCGGTCGACGACGACAGCGCCGCCGCTGGTGACGACGAGCCGGGAATCCCGGCCGTTGTCGATGCTGATGGCGTTGACGGACGTTCCGCTGCCGGTGACCTCGCCCGCCGCGCGCTCGGTCCCGTCCACTGCGACCGAATAGCCGACCCGCTGATCGTCCCTGGCCGTGCTGTGCATCTTCAGCTCGACCGTCGGGTAGGTCTGCCTCAAGTGCTCCGGGATGAGCGGTGAGTCGAGGCGCAGGCACTGCACCTGGCCCACCTCGACGTGCAGCGGTGGTCCGACGGGCCCGGTCGTTGCGGCGAACGCCGAGCCGCCGGCGGTCAGCGCTCCCAACGCGGCCAGCAAGACTGCTGCCTCGCGGCGAATTCCCATGATCTGCCTCCTCGCAGTACGTCCGTGCCGGGATCGCTAACGAACGCTAGGGGCGCTCCGCCCGGCGCGCACGGCGAAATCGTTCGAGCTGCGTTCGCGCGAAAACCCTTGACCGAGGTGGATTTCCCCGTGATCCGTTCTTGATCGTTTCGTGATCGGGCGCGATCTTACTTCGTGATCTTTGTTGCGGCAGGCGGGTTTCTTCATCTGATCAGTTAACTCGTGCTCGCGAAAAGCGATGCGTTGAACGACGCAGGGTGATCGCGCAGCCGCCCGGGTGGCGACTGGTCCTCTTTGGTGTGGCAGGCAATGCGGAGCGGGCTGAATCGATGGCAACGTATGTCGTGCCGGTCGGCGCACCCCCCAAATCCCGGAAAAGCCCCGGGAATACTGCCGATCCGGTGATGATCAGATCATGGATGGGAGTCAAAGGAATGCGTACTTCGCTTCGTCTTATCGGTGTCACCGCTGCCTGCGCCGCTGCCCTCGCCATCGGTTCGCCGGCGTTCGCTGGTGGGCACGGAAAGGACCACGGCGACAACGCGTCGTCCGAGGCCGTCGGCGGCAGCGGCCAGGGCGGCAACGGTGGTGTGGGTGTGAACGTTCTCAGCGGTCTGAGCGTCCTGTCGAGCGGTGACGGCGGGAACGCCTCGGCCGGTAACGGTGGCGCGGGTGTCGGCGGCGACGCCTCCTCCATCGCGGGCAACGACTGACGCTGGCGGACATCGTCCTGGCGTCCGGTTGACGAGATGTGCCGATCCGCTCCGCGCGGGTCGGCACATCTCGCTTTTCCTGAAGCTCCTTGCGGTTTCGTTGCGGTGGCAAGGAAGATCGTTCGCTCCTACGGGTGATCGGCGCTGCGCGTCGCATGTCGATGTGCTTGTCCTGCGCGCTCCGGTGGGAAGGTCCACGCGTCGGTTCAGGTGGTTCCCGCGCCGAAGAGGTGCGGAGGGCCTGACGGCACGGGTCCCCAATTCGATTGGAGTCATGCAGTGCGCAGTTCTGTGCGTGTCCTGTTCGCCGGTCTCTCCGCTGCCGGAGTGCTCGTCCTCGCGGCGTCCCCGGCCTTCGCGGCGAAGAAGGACAAGGAGTCCGACGACGACTCCACGGTCACCGCGGCCGCCGAAGGCGGCAACGGCGGTCACGCGGGCAACGGTGGCTTCGGCATCAACGTCTGCCCGGCGATCGGTGTGCTGGCCCCGGCTTCTGCCGAGTGCGGCGCGGGCAACGGCGGCAGCGCCAACGGTGGCGACGCCGACGCCTACGCCGAGGACGACAGCAAGGACAGGGTGTACAAGCGCGGCAAGTGAGCGTTGCGACCCGGGTGCTGGTTCGCACTGTCCGCACCGGGCTCCGCAGCGGAAATGGGTCGGCCTCCCGTTGGGAAGCCGACCCATTCTCGTGTCGGGGCGCGGGAGTTCCGCGGTTCAGTCGTTCTCGTCGCCGCTGTGGGCGGAGCTCGACTCGGAGCCGTCCGCGCTCGTGCCGTTCGCCCCGCCCTCGCACTGGATCGTGATCGGGTTGCTGGACGAGATCAGCCGGCAGATGCCGAGCCCGCCGCCTTCTTCGCCGGGGCTGCCCGCGGTGCCGCGCTTGGCGTCGGCGGAAGACTCGGCGAGGCCATCAGGAGCGATGACGAGGCTCGGAGCGATCACACCGAGACCCAGCACAGCGGCGCTGCCGAGCAGGCGGAATGCAGTGGTTGCTCGCACGGGGAAGCTCACTCTTCCTCTTCTTCGTCGCGGCTGTCGTCCTCGGCGTAGGCGTCCGCGTAGCCGCCGTCGGCGCTGCCGCCGTTGCCCGCGCCGCAGCTGGCCTCGGCCTTGGCGAGCAGGCCGATCGCCGGGCAGACGTTGGCGCCGAAGCCGCCGTTGCCCGCGTGGCCGCCGTTGCCGCCCTGGGCAGCCGCGGTGACGGTCGAGTCGTCGTCGGACTTCTTGTCCTTCGCGGCGAGCGCCGGGCTGGCGCCCATCGCGAGCAGCCCGGTGGCGGCTGCGCCTGCGAGGAGGACACGAATCGTGGTGCGCACTTCGGAAACTCCGATCTGACTGAGTGCCGTTCGGTGTCGAACCGGCCGGGAGTCCCGGCTTCCGGGCCTGGCCGCGTGAGACGCGGACAACCTTCCACCGGCGCGATCGAGCGCCCGGCCAACACGCCGGTGCGCGTTGGCCGACCACACTTTCGTTTACCTGGTCGCGCTATGCGTAGCGGGCTCAGCCCCCGGCCATGGCGCCGACGATCAAGTACGGCTCCGCGCCGGTGGCGACCTCCGTCGGGAGCGGGGCGTCCGGTGATTCGTGCGAGAGGTCCTGCTCGCAGGCGAAGAAGCGGATGAACGCGCGGCGCTGCTTGGTCTCGCGATCGCGAACGGCGCCGCGCAGCACGGGATATCGCGATTCCAGTGCGTCGAGCACCGTGCGCTGCGTCGGTCGCCCGTCGACGTCCAGGACGACCTCGCGGTCGGTGATCCCGGCCAGCGTGCGCAGGTGGTTGGGGAGCCGGACGCGGATCATGGCAGCGTTTGCACCTCCACGGAGAGCACCGACGGCAGGTCGCGGACGATCGGCCGCCAGCTGTCGCCGGCATCGGCCGAGGCGTAGACCTGGCCGCCGGTGGTGCCGAAGTAGACACCGCACTCGTCGAGCGAGTCGACCGCCATCGCATCGCGGAGAACGTTGACGTAGCAATGGCTTTGCGGCAGCCCGTCGGTCAGCGGCTCCCACTCGCCGCCGCCGGTCCGGCTGCGGTACACGCGCAGCTTGCCCTCCGGCGGGTAGTGCTGCTCGTCGCTCTTGATCGGCACCACGTAGACGGTGTCCGGCTCGTGCGCGTGCACGTCGATCGGGAAGCCGAAGTCGGTGGGCAGATCGCCGCTGATCTCGTACCAGGACTCCCCGGCGTCATCGCTGCGCATCACGTCCCAGTGCTTCTGCATGAACAGCACGTCCGGGCGCTCGCGGTGCACGGCGAGGCGGTGCACGCAGTGGCCGACCTCGGCATCCGGGGACGGGATGCCCTCCGAGCGCAGGCCGCGGTTGATCGGCTTCCAGGTCCGGCCGCCGTCATCGGTGCGGAAGGCACCCGCCGCGGAGATGGCGGTGTAGAAGCGGTTCGCGTCGTCCGGCGCCTGGATGATCGTGTGCAGGCACATGCCGCCTGCGCCCGGCTGCCAGCCGGAGGCCGATCCGTGCTGCCGCAGGCCGGGCAGCTCGTGCCAGCTCTGACCGCCGTCGGTGGTGCGGAACAGGGCGGCGTCCTCGGCGCCGGCGTAGGCGGTGTCCGGATCGGTGGGCGACGGTTCGAGGTGCCAGATGCGGGTGAACTTCCACGGCTGCTGGCTGCCGTCGAACCACTGGTGGGTGCCGGGCGTTCCTTCGTAGGAGAAGTGGTTGTCGACCGGCTGCCAGCTCCGGCCGCCGTCGTCGGAGCGCTGGATCTGCTGGCCGAACCAGCCCAGCGACATCGCGGCGTAGAGCCGGTCGGGGTCGGCGGGGGAGCCCTTGAGGTGGTAGAGCTCCCAGCCGCCGAAGTGCGGACCGCTGATGTCCCACTCCCGCCGCTTGCCGTCCGCGGTCAGGATGAACGCACCCTTGCGGGTGCCCACGAGTACTCGGACGCGACTCATCGCTAGCTCCCTGGAAGCTCGTCGGCCCGAACGGTTCGGATCGATCAGACCGCTCGGGGGTACTGTCTACTCCGTTCGCGCGCATCTCGCGCGGTCGTTCCGCCCAGGTAGACCTGCTCCGGGTGCGTTTCTCATCGCTCTCCGTCGTTGTCAGACAAGTCGGCCGTGATGTGCCGCATACCTGTTTGACTGCTGGGAGAGGCCTCTCCTAACTTGTCTGACAACAGCGAGGGAGTTCGGCATGGCGGCCAGGCGTCCGCAGCGGCGACCGGTCGTGGAGCTCTACGAGCGGATCGTCGAGGCGATCCGGCGGGGGACCTACCCGCCGGGCTCGACGCTGCCCGCCGAACCGGAGCTCGCCGCCGACCTCGGGGTGAGCAGGCCTGCGCTGCGCGAAGCGCTGATCCTGCTGCAGGAGGACGGGGTGATCACCGTCCGGCGCGGCGTCGGGCGCACCGTCAACGCCCGCCCGGCCCGGCGCGGGTTCGAGCGGCTGCAACCGGTCGAGCAGCTGCTCGGCGGGGACGGCGTGGTGGTCCGGCCGCTGGTCCGGGCGGTGGAGGAGCCGACCGACCTGGTCATGCAGCACCTGCCGGTCCCGGGGCGCTGCGAGATCAGGTTCTGGGAGAGCGCCGTCGCCGTCGACGGGGTGCCGAGCTGCCTGGTGGAGGAGTGGTGCGTGCCCGATGCGGCGCTGGCCGCCGTCGACCCGGCCCTGCCCGGCGCGCTGATCGCCGCCGGTGCGCAACCGCGCACGATGCTGCACGCGGTCACCGCCCTGCACCTGCCGCTCAGCGGCACGAGCTCGCTGACGGCGACCGTGCTCGGACGGCGTCGCGGCGAGGTCCTGGGACGGTCGGCGGACACCCCGGTCGTGCTGATCACCCAGGTCGTGTCGGTGGAGAGCACTCCGCTGATCGCGGCGAAGTACGCGCTGCCCAGCGGCGCGCCGGGCATCCCGGTGCGCCAGTCCCGATGACCCGAAGCAGAAAGGCGCGGCAACCGATGGCGTCCGAGGAAACCCTGATCGTCGACTGCGACACCGGTATCGACGACGCGCTGGCGCTGCTGTACCTGCTCGCCGATCCCGGTGTGCGGATCGGCGCGGTGACCACGGTGTTCGGCAACACCGATCCCGCCACGGCGGCGCTCAACACGCTGCGGGTGCTGGAGCTGGTCGGCCGGTCGGACATCCCGGTGGCCGTCGGCGCCGAGCGCAACTGGCGCGGCACCAGGCACCTCGCGCCGGACGTGCACGGCGCGGACGGCCTGGGCAACACCGACCTGCCTGCGCCCCGGACCTCGCCGGTCGCGGAACCGGCCGCCGAGCTGATCGTGCGCACGGCCCGGGAGAACCCCGGCACCGTGCACCTGCTCGCGGTCGGTCCGCTGACGAACCTGGCCGCCGCGCTGCGGCTGGAGCCGGAACTGCCCCGGCTGGTCAAGCGCGTCACGATCATGGGCGGTGCCATGCTGCACCCGGGCAACGTCACCCCGGTCGCCGAGGCGAACATCAGCAACGACCCGGAAGCGGCGCGGATCGTGCTGCGGGCCGGCTGGCCGGTGACCCTGGTCCCGCTCGACGCCACGATGACCGAGGCGATCACCGAGGAGCAGCGGCGGCGACTGGCCGAGTTCGGCTCGCCGGTCACCAGCTTCACCGCCGCGATCCTGGACCTCTACCTGGGCTTCTACGCGCAGCACGCCTTCGGCGAGCGCAAGGCCGCCTGCCACGACCCGCTGGCCGCGGCGATCGCGGTGGGCGACGTCGAGCCGCTGCTGGCCCCGGTCGTGCCCGTCGACGTGGAGACCGGCGACGGGCCCGCGCGCGGGATGACGGTCGCGGACCTGCGCGGGCAGTACCGCGGCTTCCCGGAGAGCGGGGAGGCGACGGTGCGGGTGGTGCTGGAAACGGACCGCACCTTCGGCGACCGGCTGGTCGACCGGCTCTGCGCGGAGGCGCCGAACCTGGGCGCGGCGTAGCGGTTTCGCTGGTGGCGGCACGTGAGTGCTTTGGGGCGCTGGAGCACCCCGAAGCACTCACGGCACCTGACCAGCGCGGCTCAGCGGCCTTCGCACAGGGCGGTGTCGACCGCGGCGTGCACCGCTCGGAGGTTCTGCTCGGCGTCGTCCTCGCCGAAGGTGCCGGGGAGCGCGGTGACCGCGACGCCGGCCGAGCGACCGTCGTCGGTGACGCCACCGCGGGTCTCGTAGCCGAAGATGTCACCGCCGTGGCCCCAGTACTCGCCACCGCAGGACAGCGGCGTCTTCGACAGGCCGAGCCCGTACTCCGTGCCGTCCGCCAGGTCGGCGGGAACGGTGGTGCGCATCTGCGCGAGCTGCTCGGCGGGCAGCAGCTTCCCGTCGAGCAGGGCGCGGTAGAACTGGTTCAGGTCGCCGTTGGTGCTGATCAGCGCCCCGGCCGCCCAGGCCCAGCCCGGGTCGACCTCGGTGGCGTCCACGACCCGGCCGTCCGCGGTGGCGGCGTAGCCGCGCGGGTGCGGCCCCTGGACGGTCCGGTCCCCGATGCCGGGCCAGTAGGTGTCGCGCAGCCCGATCGGCCGGATCACCCGGTCCGTCACCTGCTCGGACACCGGTCGGCCGGTGACCCGCTCGATCAGCAGTCCCGCCAGCACGTAGTTGGTGTTGCTGTACTCCCAGCGCTCGCCGGGCGGGAAGCTCGCGGGGTGGGCGAGCGCGATGTCGAGCAGCTCCCGCGGCTGCAGGTAGCGGTCGCGCAGTTCTCCCAGGTCGCCGACGCCGAGGTACGCGGTGTAGTTCGGCACACCGCTGGTGTGTTGCAGCAGCTGGCGGACGGTGATCTGCCGCCCGTCCACGCCCTCGCCGCGGACGAGGCCGGGCAGGTGTTCCTCGATCGGCGCGTCGAGGCCGACCTTCCCCTCGGCGACCAGCTGCAGCACGACGACCGAGACGAACGCCTTGGTGTTGCTGCCCGCCCGGACCCGCCCGTCCAGCGGCGGCGGCGTCCGCCCGCCGAGCTCCGCGGTGCCCGCGACGTAGGACCGGGCCTGGTCGCCGATGCCCGTGGTGGCGAGCGCGGCGGGGAACTCCTCGTCGCGGACGAGCCCGTCCAGGCTCTGCTGGACCGGCGTGCTCTCGCCGGTGGTGGCGAGCGCGGGCACGATCGCGCCACCGGTCAGCAGGCTCGCGGCGGCCATCCCGGCGAGCAGTGTCTTCTTCACGTCGTCCTCCCTTTCGCTGCGTGCCGAGAGATTCGCAGCGCGGGCAGGTGCCGCACGATGGCGCGGGAACCCCGGTGCGAGGTGTCGTCGGCGACACCTCCGACCGGAGCGGCGAAACCCGTTGCCGGGGTGGCTTCGTTGGATAGCCTTCCACCGATGACGACGCCGAAGGAGCGGTTGCGCCCGGTCGACCTGGCCCGGGCGGCGGGCATCTCCACCCAGCAGGTCCGCAACTACCTGGACGACGGGGTGCTGCCGCCCGCGGAGCGCACCGAGGCCGGCTACCGCAGCTTCCGCCCCCGGCACCTGCGGGCGCTGCTCACCTACCGGGCGCTGGTCAGGGGATTCGGCATCGGTGCGGCGCAGGAGATCATGCGCGCGGTGCACGCGGACGAGCTGCCGAAGGCGCTGGAGCTGATCGACGCGGGGCACGCGGCCTTGCACGAGCAGCGGCGCGGCCTGGACGAGACCGGGGAGGCGCTGGAAGCGGTGGCCGAGCAGGTCCGCGCGCCGAAGGCGGATCTGCGCATCGGGGAACTGGCCGGTCATCTGGGCGTGCGCACCTCGGCGCTGCGCGTCTGGGAAGCCGAGGGGCTGCTGGCGCCGGACCGGGAGCGGGGCACCGGATACCGCTGCTACCGCGCCGCCGACGTCCGCGACGCGCAGATGATCAACATGCTCCGCCAGGGCCGGTACCCGCTCCCGCAGGTCCGCCACGTCCTGGACGAGCTGCGCCGGACCGGCAGCCGCGACGCCCTGCGCGATGCGATCGCCCAGCGCCGGGCGGAGATCACCGCCCGTGCCGGGGCGATGCTCGAAGCGGCGAGCCACCTGCACGCCTACACCACCGCGGCGGCCGACTAGTCCACTGCGGACCCCGATCGAGTTCCCGCGGCACACCGCGGGAACTCGATCTCTTCGGGGGTACCCGGTCGCAGTCCGCTGAGGACGCAGGCACCGGGGTCGGGGCGGGGTCTGTGCCGGCTTCGCCGGGTCAGGCGGGGACCGCGAGCCAGGTCGAGCGGCCGGCGTGCGTCGGCATCCAGCAGCCCGCGGCGGGCGAACCCATGTCCGGGGCCGGGTCGGCGAGGCCCAGCAGCTCGTTGATCACGTCGCGCGCCGAGCCGTTGGTGCGCCACAGCACCTTGCTCGGGAAGAGCACGTCCGGCTCGTCGCCGGGGACCCGGGCCGCGTCGGCGTCGTTCTCCCCGAAGAGCTGCAGGATGTCGAAAACACCCCGGTGCACCCGGATGCCGACCACGGCGACGAGGCCACCGTCGGCATCACGCGGGTGCGCGAACTGGAAGTCGCGCGCGACCAGCGCTTGCAGGCCGTTCGTAATGTCGTACATGGCGCCACCGATATCCGTCGTGCGGTTCAGGTTTCCGCTGCCGCGGAAGTCCTGATCCGTCAGGCGATCAGGTCGTCGAACTCGCCGTCCTTGGCTCCGTGCAGGAAGGCGGCGATCTCGTCCCGGCTGTAGACCAGTGCTGGTCCCTCCGGGTAGCGGGAATTCCGGACCGCCACCCCACCATCGACCAGTGGTGCCAGTTCGACGCAGTTGCCCACTGCTCCGCTGTGACGGCTCTTGCGCCACGCCGCGTTGGGCAGCTGCTTCGCGGGCATCCCGTTCTGGATGTTCGGCATCCGAACCCCCCGATTTCCCCGACTAACGCTGCACGATCATCTGCACGTGCAGTTGATCGTGCAGTCAAGTTAGCAGGTGCAGATGCACGATTGAATGCACGTGCACGTCAGTGAGACGTTGATCACTGTGGTCTAGACCGCGTTACCGATCGTGTGCTTGGTCGTTTGCGCGCGCGAGCATGCCCCATGACCTGCGCTTTTTCCGCGCACGACGAAGAGGGGTGCGGAGTCGGCTGTTCCAGGCGGGTGAACGGCGTGTCTAGAAGTGGCCAGCGCGGGCCGGTGGCTCAGGCCTGGGCGAGGGCGGCTTTGAGCGTCTTGCGGGTCTGCTCCGGGGTCTGCGCGTCGACCGCGAGCCGGTGGCTGACCTTGCTGTAGACCTCGACCTCGTCCGGTTTGTCCAGGTACAGCGCACCGCAGAGGTGCTCCAGGTAGACGATGTCCGGCAGCTCCGGTTCGGCGAAGCGCAGGATGGTGAACGCGCCCTCCGCGCCCGACCGGCCCAGCTCGAACGGCAGGATCTGCAGCGTCACCGAGGCCAGGCTGGTCGCTTCGAGCAGGAACTCGATCTGCTCGCGCAGCACCTCGCGGCCGCCGATCGGGCGGTGCAGCACCGATTCGTCGAGCACCGCCCACACCCGCGGCGCCTTGGGCTGGCTGAACAGCTTCTGCCGCTGCATCCGCAACCGGACCCGGCGGTCCAGCTCGTCCTCGGTGAACTCCGGACGGCCCTGGGTGGCCACCGCGCGGGCGTAGCCCTCGGTCTGCAGCAGGCCCGGCACGAACTGGATCTCGTAGGTCTGGATCCGGGAGGCCGATTCCTCCAGCCCGACGTAGTCCTGGAACCAGCCCGGCATCAGGTCGTTGTAGCGGTGCCACCAGCCCGGCTCGTTGGAGCGGCGCACCAGGTCCAAAAAGGACTCGCGCTCGGCGTCGTCGGAGATGCCGTAGAGCGTCAGCAGGTCGACGACGTCGCGTTCCTTGAAGCCGACCCGGCCGAGCTCCAGCCTGGAGATCTTCGAGCCCGAACCGCGGATCGCGTACCCGGCGTCCTCGCGGGAGATCCCGCTGGCCTCTCGCAACCGGCGCAGCTGGCTGCCGAGCACGAGGCGGCGCGCAGTGGGACCGCTGCTCGTGGCGCTGTCCGGGGCCACGCGAGACCTCCTGGGGAATGGACACTACGACGACTAGTCGCGATCCGGCTTGAGAACGTTACGGGACGGCATAGTAGTGGAATCGGGCCGCAGGTCGAGCGGCTTGCCCGGATTGGACCAGCCTACCCGGCCGTAACCAGGCGAAATCGATCAAATACCCTGAGTGCGTCGAGGCGCTGTCGATCGGGGGAGCTCATGACGCGGACCGGTGAGGCGATTTCCGGCGGAATCAACCCCGAGCGACCGAGCATCGCCCGGGTCTACGACGCCGTGCTGGGTGGCAAGGACAACTACGCGTCCGATCGAGCGGTGGCGGGCGAACTGCTCTCGGTCGCGCCGGGACTCGGCGAGCTCGCCCGCGACAACCGGGCCTTCCTGGTGCGCGCCACCCGGTACCTGGCCGGGACGGTCGGGATCGACCAGTTCCTGGACTGCGGCGGCGGGCTGCCCATGGACGACAACCTCCACCAGGTGGCGCAGCGCGCGAACCCGGACGCCACCGTGGTCTACGTCGACAACGATCCGATGGTGGTGGCGCACGGCAGGGCGCTGCTCACGGAGAACGAGGACGTCCGGTTCGTGGCCGGTGATCTGGCGGATCCGGCCGGACTGCTCGCCGATCCGGTCGTCGCCCGCGGGCTCGACTGGTCGCGCCCGATCGCGCTGCTCCAGCTCTGCACCCTGCACCACCTGCCGGACGAAGCCGGGGTGGCGGAGCTGATGGCGCGCTACTTCGACGCGCTGCCCGCGGGTTCCTACCTGGTGCTGAGCCACTTGTTCCGGCCCGGCGCGGAAGATCCGGAGGCCGCGGAGCTGGCCGAGCGGCTGGAACCGGTCTTCCTGCGCAGCGCGCTGGGCTCCGGCCGGTTCCGCACCCGCGAGGAGATCGCCGCCTGCTTCGCGGGCGCGGAACTCGTCGACCCCGGCTTGGTGACGCTGTCCGACTGGTGGCCCGACGGCCCGCGCGCGCAGCGGCCGACGCCGGTGCGGCGGCTCCTCCTCGGCGGCATCGCCCGGAAGCCGTGACCGCCGGGCGTTCCGCCTAGTGCTCGAAGATCTCGACGGTGGTCGGGCCTGCGTGCCAGGTGGCGATCAGCGTGGAGGCGTCCTCGGAGGCGGTGAACTCCACCCGCAGCCAGCCGTCCGGGTGCTCCCAGGTCTGCACCGTGTAGCCGCGGCGCGGCGTGGCCGAGATCAGCTCCGCTTCCTCCGGGCGCACCGCGAGGACGGCCGTGCCGCCGTCCAGCTCGAAGGTTCGCACGTCGTCGACGTCTTCGGCCTCCGGCACCGGTTCGGCATCCGGAGTGTCCACTGTGGTCGACGGTGCGGTGCCGGGTGGCGGGAGCGGGAGGCTGGGCGGCGTGACGACGGGGCGGGCCGACTTCGGCACCGGCTGGTCGAACACCGCGTCCTGGATGATGTCGCGCACGCCGAGCCAGGTCACCGTGACGGCGGCGGTGGTCGCCACCAGCCACACGCCGACGTAGGTGAAAGCTCGATGCATTCGCACGGGAGCGCAATCTTCCACGTCCGCACCGACTTCGCGCAACCACCCGGCCGAACCGGCGACGTGGCGAGGTTCACCGGAGCACGAACCGGTCCCACCGCCCGGTTATGGTGCCCGCCATGGCTGTGGTGCTGGTTGTCGAGGACGATCCGGTGGTGCGCGCTGCCCTGATCCGCGACCTGACCGCGCGCGACTGGGTGGTCCGCAGCGTCGGAACCGCGCTCGACTCGCTGCGGGAGGTCGCCGAGCACCCGCCGGACGTCATCATCCTCGACCTCGGGCTCCCGGACCTCGACGGCGGCGAGACCCTCAAGATGATCCGCGGCGTCTCCGACGTGCCGACCATCGTCGCGACCGCCCGCGACGACGAGACCGAGATCGTCCGCCTGCTGCGCGCCGGTGCAGACGACTACCTCGTCAAGCCGTTCTCCAGCGAGCACCTCAACGCCCGCATCGAAGCGGTCCTGCGCCGCGCTCGCGGTGCGCAGCCGACCCAGCTGATCACCGTGGGCAGGTTGCGCATCGACGTCGAGAGCCGGGTGGCGGTGCTCGACGAAGACGAGCTGGAGCTGACCCGCCGCGAGTTCGACCTGCTCAGCTACCTGGCTTCGCGGCCGGGGCGGGTGGTGCCGCGCCGCGAGCTGCTGTCCCAGGTGTGGCGGCAGTCCTACGGCGACGACCAGACCATCGACGTCCACCTGTCCTGGCTGCGGCGCAAGCTGGGGGAGAGCGCCGCCGAACCCCGCTACCTGCACACCGTGCGCGGCGTCGGGGTCAAGCTCGTGGAACCGGAATGAGGCGCACCGTCGTGCTGGTCGCGCTGGCGGTGACCTCGATGGTCGCGCTGGCGTTCCTCATCCCGCTCGGCCTGATGATCCGCGAGATGGCCCGGGACGAGGCGATGTCCGACGCCGACCGGCAGGCCGTCGCGCTCGCGCCGGTGCTGGCCACCACGGACGATCGCGGACTGGTCGGCAAGGCGGTGGCCAGCACCCAGGCCGGTCAGCTGCGGCGGATCGCGGTGCACCTGCCGGGCGTCGAGGTGGTCGGCACCACCCGGGTGAGCGCGGCCGAACTGGCGGAGGGCCGATCGCGCGCCGCGACCGTCGAGGTGCCGGGCGGGACGGCGTTCGTGCAGCCGATCGCGCTGGGCGGCGGGCGCACCGCGGTCGTCGAGGTCTTCGTGCCGGAGGACGAGCAGGTCCGCGGCGTGGCGCGGTCCTGGCTGGTGCTGGGCGCCGTCGGGTTGTTGCTGGTCATCGGTTCCCTGCTGGTCGCCGACCGGTTGGCGGCGCAGACGGTGCGCGCGACGATCCGGCTGGCCGACGCCTCGTCGGCGCTGGGCGCGGGAGACCTCGGCGTCCGGGTGGATCCCAGCGGCCCGCCGGAGCTGGTGGCGGCGGGCCGGGCGTTCAACACCATGGCCGACCGGGTGCGCCAGCTGCTGGCCGCCGAGCGGGAGATGGCGGCGGACCTCTCGCACCGGCTGCGCACCCCGCTGACCGCGCTGCGGCTCAACGCCGAAGCGCTCGGCGACGACCAGGCCGCGGAGCAGACCAGGATCGCCATCGACCGGCTGGAGCGCGAGGTGGACCTGGTGATCACCAGCGCCCGCCGGGCGGGACCGGGCGAGGACGCCGATTGCGACGTGGCGGCGCTGCTGCGCGAGCGGCTCGAGTTCTGGTCGGCGCTGGCCGAGGACCAGCAGCGGCCGTGGAACCTGCGCGGCGCGGACGGATCGGTCAGCGTCCCGGTGCCCGCCGCGGAACTGGCGGCGTCGGTGGACGCGGTGGTGGGCAACGTCTTCCGGCACACCCCGGAGCGCACCGAGTTCGTGGTGTCGTTGCAGTGCAACGACGGTGTGGTCGGCGTGATCGTGGAGGACGCGGGACCGGGCGTGGCGGAGCTCTCCGAAGCCGTGGAACGCGGCCGCAGCAGCGCCGGATCGACCGGCCTGGGCCTGGACATCGCCCGCCGCGTCGCGGAGTCCACCGGTGGCAGGCTCGCGGTGGACCGCTCCAGCCTCGGCGGTGCCCGGGTGTGCATGTGGCTCTGGCAGCGCCCGGCGGCACCGAGGGCCAACCGCCGCCGGGACCGGCGTCGCACCCGCTCGATCCGGGTCCCCCGGTAGTTGTCCGAAAGCGGACAGGTTCGGACCAGGACGTTGCTCCTGCGCTCCGGGGAGATCCAGAATCGGCGGTGGCCGCTGACACCGTTGTCAACCCCGGGTGGTGGGCATTGGGCACCGAGCACTCACGTCGACGGGTACTCCAGGCGCTCGGCGCCGGCGGACTCGCACTCGCCGCCACCGCACTGGTGCTGCCGCCGTCCTCGGCGCAGCCCCGAGGCGCCCCGGACGACGTGGCGGCGACGTACTGGGAGGTGCTGCTGCGGCACACCCGCTGGGTCGAGCGGCAATTCGACCCGACCGCGCGGATCTACCCGGCCCGGGACTTCACCTTCGCCGTGGTCCTCGGCAACGCCGTCCTGCTGACCGGGGAGGGCTACGACGCGACGCTCGCGGGCGTCGAGCGGGAGGTGCTGCACCGGCACACCGTCGACACGATCCGGCACTTCGCCGCCTCGAACGCGATCGCAGGCGGGACCGAGTGGGGCCGCCGGTTGTTCTTCGACACCACGTTCCAGTCCTACTTCCAGCTCGCGGGGCGCCTGCTGTGGAACGACCTGGACGGGGCCACCCGGGCGAACCTGGACCGGATCGCGATCGGCCAAGCGGTCTACACGGCGGGGCTGGGCCTGGGCGACGACCCGCTGTCGGGCGACTGGACGCCGAACGGATCGGCCGGCGGGTACGCCGGGGACACCAAGCTGGAGGAAATGGGCGTCTACGCCCAGGCGCTGAGCCCGGGAATCGCCTGGGCGCCGGGTGATCCGCGAGCGGCGGCGTGGCGCGAGTGGTTCGGCACGTGGAGCCGCAACGAGACGGGGCTCCCCGCCGCGGACCTGGCCAACCCGCGCCCGGTGGACGGCGCGCCGATCTCGGCGAACACCGCGGAGAACCTGCACGGCACGTTCCTGGTCGAGAACCACGGTTCGTTCGGCCCGCACTACCAGGAGGAGCTGTGGCGCACCTCCGGCCGCAACGCGATGCACTTCCTGCTGGCGGGGCAACCGCTGCCGGAAGTGCTCACCGCGCAGCCCAACGGCGAGCGGCTGTGGCACACCATGCTGCTGATGGCCAGCGACGCGGGAGAACCGCTGATGCCGATGGTGGCGGACCGCGAACACCTCTACGGCCGCGACGTCCTGCCCCTCGCCTTCCGCGCCCAAGTGCTCGGGGACCGGTTCGCCGCCCGGGCCGAGGCGCAGCTCGCCGAGCGGCTGTTGCCCTACCAGGCGTACCCGCCCGCCGAACGCGTCACGAAGTTCTCCGGTGAGCCGAAGTACGAGCCGGAGGCGCGCGCGGAGATCGCGATCGGCTACCTGCTGCACGAGTGGCGCGCGGATCACGGCGGCCCGGTCCGGCCGGTGAGCCAGGCCGAGTTCAACGCGCACGCGGTGGGCGTGCGCGATTTCGGCGCGGAGCCCGGGTTGCTGGCGCACCGGACGTCGTCGGCCTGGGCGGCATCGGTGAGCAAGCCGGGCTACGTCAAGTTCGCCTGGCAACCGCACCACGACGACTGGCTGTTCACCGTGAGCGGTGCGACGCCGATGCTCTTGCCGTCGACGGAGTTCGCGGCGCGGAACCGGAGCGCTGCGACCTGGACGAAGGTGCGCGACGGCTTCGACGCGACCGCGGCGGTGCTGGAATTCGACGGCGGCTACGCCGGTTTCGCTTCGCTGCCCTCGGGTGCCGCGGTGTACGCGACGACCGGTCTGGCCGCGGGCGAGGGCGTCGTATCGGTCCGCAACCTCGACATGCCCGGCGTGCCGGGGCTCAACGGGGAACGCACCTACCGCACCGCCGAAGGCGCGGTGACCGTCCCGGCCGCACCCGGCGGCGAGCGGACCGACGACGTCGTCTTCCCCGCTGTCACGGCACGCCACGTCCGGATGCTCGGCGTGCAGCCGGATCCGGCGTACGGCTATTCGGTGTGGTCCTTCGAAGTTCGCGACAGCACCGGTGGGACCGACCTCGCCCGCGCAGGTACCGCGTCGGCGGCGCCGGGCAGGGAGGCGCAGCGCGCGATCGACGGCGACGCGTCCACGCGCTGGGCGGTCGCCACGGCCGACCGCCCGCGCGCCGACAGCTGGCTCGCCGTCGACCTCGGTGCGGCGCAGCGCTTCGACCGCGTCGCGATCGCGTGGGAAGCGGCGGCCGGGCGGCGCTACCGCATCGAGACCTCGCAGGACGGGATCACCTGGACCGCCGTCGCAACCCACCCGCGACCGGCGGTCAGCACCGGCGGGGGCTGGCTCGACGTCGACGGGCGCGCCGGGTTCGTCGTGACCGGCTCGCCGAACCCGATCACCGTCACCGGCGACCAGATCCTGCTCTCCGACGGCAGGGCGGCGCCGCTGCTGGTCGAGTGCCACCCGGACCCGCGCGCGCTGGCCGCCGCGGCGACGGCCCCGCGTCCGGCCTCCGATGTCCCGGCGGTGCGCGCTTCCGCGGTCGACGGGCACCTCGTGCTGCTCAACCTGTCCGGCTCGGCGGTGCGCGGGACCGTCGCACTGCCCGGAACCGGGGGCGTCATCCCGTTGCACCGCGGCGTCCAGGTGATCACCGAGAGCGGCAGCGAACTCGCGATCTCGCTGGCCGGAGCGGAAGGGCGAGTCGAACCGGCTTGGTTCACCGCGGGCCCGGACCTGCCCGTCGGCCTGCGAGCGACCGTCACCGACGCCGCGACGCTCCAGCTCACCGCACCTGCCGGGCCGCCGCTGCGCCTCCGGGTGCAGCCCGCCGGGGAGCCCCCGCGCCACGTGGTGGTGCCCGGCGGCCGCACGACGACGATCAACGCGCGCCACACCCCGCCCTACCCGCTGGACGATCTCGCGCTCGGCGCGACGACGTTCCCGACCGAACCGCTGCCCGCGGGGATGTCCGCGCCGAGCGCGGCGGTCGACGGGGACGAGAGGACTTCCTGGTACCCGGGCTCCGACGGCCGGATGGTCGTCGACCTCGGCACCGTGCACCGGATCGGCGAGGTCGAACTGACGTGGGCCGACGGCCGGAGACCCACCGTCACGGTCGAAACGAGCACCGACGGGCGCACCTACGCACCGGCCCCGCCGACCTCGGGCACCGTGCTGCGCTCGGCCGTCGCCGCGCGCTACGTGGCGGTCCGCGCCCGCGGCGGCCGCGCCGGTCTCACCAGGCTGGGGATCCGCCGGGCAACCGCTCGATCAGGTGAGGGGTGAAGGGCACCTTTTAGCAAGTAACTTGCTGAAAGGTGCCCTTCACCACGATAAAGATCATCCGGGTGGGTGGTGGCCGCGTGAGTGGGTCGTCGGGGGTGGTGGTTACCCTCGCGGGCGTGCTGACTGTGTCGAGCGTGAACGTCAACGGCCTGCGCGCGGCCGCCAAGAAGGGTTTCGTGGAGTGGCTGGGCGCCACCGGTGCCGATGTCATCTGCATGCAGGAGACGCGAGCGGAGCCCGACCAGCTCACCGCCGCCGTCCGGGAGCCCGAGGGCTGGCACGCGCTGCTCGTGCCGAGCTCCGCGAAGGGCCGTGCCGGGGTGGCGATCTACAGCCGGACCGAGCCCGAGGCGGTGCGCACCGGCTTCGGCTCGGCGGAGTTCGACGAGAGCGGCCGGTACGCCGAGATCGACCTGCCGGGGCTGGTGATCGGCAGCCTGTACCTGCCCAGCGGCGAGGTCGGCACCGAGCGCCAGGACGAGAAGGAACGCTTCATGAAGGAGTTCCGCCAGTACCTGGACGGACTCCGCGAGCGCGCCGCCGCCGACGGTCGCGAGGTGCTGGTGTGCGGTGACTGGAACATCGCGCACCAGGAGGTCGACCTGAAGAACTGGAAGGCCAACCGGAAGGAAGCGGGCTTCCTCCCGGAGGAGCGGGCCTGGCTGACCGGCCTGTACGAGAGCGGCTACACCGACGTGGTCCGCCACCTCCACCCGGAGGGCCCCGGCCCGTACTCCTGGTGGTCCTACCGCGGCAAGGCCTTCGACAACGACTCGGGCTGGCGGATCGACCTCCACGTGGCCACCGACGGCCTGCTGGAGAGCGCGACCGAGGCGGTGGTGGAACGCGCCGAGACCTACGACCAGCGCTGGTCCGACCACGCCCCGGTCACCGTGACCTACCAGCTCTGACCGGGATTCGTCGCTCAACAGCGGGTCAGGTGCTGAGTTCCGCTGTTGAGCGGCGCTGGTTCAGGACCGGGTGGGGGTGTTCTGGCGGGCTGCGACCCACCAGCGGCCCTGCTCCTTAACCAGGACGTAGAGGGCGATCATCGCGGGGTCGACGTCGACGAGCTCGCCGTCGGCCGTGGCCGCCCGGGCGTGCTTGTGCGCGATGGCGACGTCCGGGCGCAGGAAGGTGATGTCGCTGACCTCGTACTTCGCGTACTCATCGCGCAGGAAACCGGCCAGGCCCTTTCGGTTGGACTCCAGCAGGGCGTCCCAGCCGGAGATCTGCACGCCGACGGCGTTGACGACCGTGGCGTTCCGGGTGAATTGCGCGGTCAGGAGATCGGGATCGTTGGTGTTGAAGGCGGTCTCGGTATCGGCGATCACCTGCTCGATCGCGGCCACGTCCTGTTCGTGATCGGTGGTGGTGTCCTCGATGACGGGGTTCGGAATCTCGTCGCTCATGGCACTGAGCTTGCGACTTCGAGCTATGTAGAAGTCTTTGTGATGTGTGCCAGGCCACTCCGGGTGTTCGCCGATCAGCGCTTGGCGTAGGTCAGGTGGACGACTCCGCCGGGGAGGGGTTCGGCGCTGGTCAGGTCGAACTGCTCGGGGCGGAATTCCCCGTCGAACAGCGGGATTCCGGCGCCGGCGACGACCGGGTTGAGCTTGATGATCAGCTCGTCGATCTCCGGGCGCAGGGCTGCCGCCAGCTTCGCGCCGCCGACCAGCCAGATCTTCTTGCCCGGCTCGGCTTTCAGCTCGCGGATCTTCGCGATGGGATCCGTCGCGACGAGCTGAACGCCGGGGTCCGGGCTTTCGGTCAGGGTTCGCGAGAACACGTAGTGCCTGAGGTGCGCGTAGGCGTTGGTCATGCCCGCGTTCAGGCCGTTCTCGTAGGACTTCCGCCCTTCGACGACGGTGTCGAAGTGCTTCGGTTCGACGTCGGCGATGCCGAGCGGTTCGCGCAGGTGGGTGGGCACGATCTCCGGCAGTTCGGCGAGCAGTCGCGGCAGGTATTCGGGTTTGGGCTCCATGAGGCCGGTGGTGCTCGGGTCCGAGCGGTCGGGTGCGGCGATGAAGCCGTCGATCGTCGTGGCGACGCAGTAGGTGAGCTTTCGCAAGGTGTCCTCCGGGTTCAGCGCTTGGTGTAGGTCAGGTAGACGACGCCGTTGTCGAAGACCTGGGTGTTGGCCAGGTCGAACTGCTCGGGGCTGAATTCGCCGTCGAACAGCGGGATTCCGGCTCCGGCGACGACCGGGTGCAGCTTGATGACCAGCTCGTCGATCTCCGGGCGCAGGGCTGCCGCGAGCTTTCCGCCGCCGCAGAGCCAGATCCCCATGCCCTCTTCCCGCTTGAGCGCGCGCACCTTCTCCAGCGGATCGGTGGCGACGAATTCCACCGTGGGGTCGGTGCTTTCGTCGACGGTGCGGGTGAACACGATGTTGCGCAGGTGCTGGTAGGCGTTCGTCATGCCGTCGCCCACACCCATCTCCCAGGTGTTGCGCCCCTGCAGGACGGTGTCGAAGTGCTTGTTCGGCACGCCTTCGAGCCCGAGCAGCGGGCGGAAGTGCGTCGGCATGATCTCCGGGTACTCCTCGCGGGTCGGCTGGGCGTGGGCGCCCTCGATCAGGAAGAAGTCCGGGTTGTCACCGGCCGGTCCGGTGATGAAGCCGTCGATGGTCGAGGCGATCAGGTAGGTGAGCTTTCGCATGGGTCCTCCGGTTAACCACTGTTCCTGTAGTGCTTCAAATGTAGTACTCTGACCGTAGTGGTTGTCAAGCGGCAATTCAGGAGGAGTCATGGTGCAGAACACGGAGCGGCGGATCGCCCTGGTGGACGCGGCGATCGAAGTGCTGGCGCGGGATGGCGCGCGCGGGCTGACCTTCCGCGCGGTGGACGCCGAGGCGGGCGTGCCGAAGGGCACCGCGTCCAACTACTTCGCCAACCGGGACGACCTGCTCAACCAGGTCGGCGCGCACATCCACCGGAAGCTGGCCCTGGACCCGGCGGATCCGGCCGCGACGCAGCTGCCGCCGTCACCGGAGCTGCTCACCGAGCTGATGCGCGCGCTCTACCGCATCATCTCCGAGGACCGCACCGGCTGGCTGGCGCTGCTGGAGCTCCGCCTGGAGGCCACCCGGCGGCCGGAACTCCAAGCAGCGCTGACGAAAACCCTGCGCGACAACCTGCGCCTCAACGTCGAAGGCCACCACGGGTCGGGCATGCCCGGCGACGAGATGACCACCGTGCTGCTCTACTACGCGATGTCCGGCCTGATCCTGGAGCACCTGACGGTCCCGGAGGTCCTGTCGTCCTACGACGAGGACGCCCTGATCGAAACCTTCGTCCAGCGCTCCATCGGGACCTGACCCGGTGGTTCCCGGGTCAGCGGGCGATGAGGTCGTTGAGCGCGGTGCCCGGGTCGGCGAGGGCTGCCGGGTCGACCGTGGTTCCCGAGGTGATCAGGGTTCTGAGCTGGTCCTGGACGTCCCAGACGTTCACGTTCATCCCGGCCAGGACCCGGCCGCCGTCCAGCCAGAAGGCGATGAACTCGCGGCCGGGCACGTCACCGCGGAAGACCACCTGCTCGTAGCCGCCCGGCTCGACGTAGCCGAGGTACTCCATGCCGATCCCGCCCGCATCGGGGCTGTACTGGTCGGTGAAGAAGTAGGGGAGCTCCGAGTACTCGGCGTCGCGGCCCAGCATCGCGGCCGCCGCGGTCGCCGGCTGGTTCAGCGCGTTCGCCCAGTGCTCGACGCGGATCTGCTTGCCCAGCAGCGGGTTGTAGGCGTTGGCCACGTCGCCGGCGGCCACGATGTTCGGGTCCGGGGTGCGCAGCGAGGCGTCGACCAGGATTCCGTTCTGCACCCGGAGCCCGGCCTGCTGGGCCAGCTCGACGTCCGGGTCCACGCCCACCGCGACCAGCACCGCGTCGGCCGGGAGCTCGGAACCACCGGTCAGCCGGACGCCGGTCGCGCGGCCACCGCTGGTGCGGATCTCGTCGACCGCGGTGCCGAACCGGAACTCCACGCCGTGCGCCCGGTGCAGGTCGGCGAACACCTGCGCTACCTCGGGACCGAGCACGCGCAGCAGCGGCAGCTCGGCCGTCTCGACGATGGTCACGGCCACCTCGGCGGTGCGGGCGGCGGCCGCGACCTCCAGGCCGATCCAGCCCGCGCCGACCACCACGAGCCGTTCGATTCCGGCCAGGGTCCGCTTGATCCGGTCGGAGTCCTCGACCCGCCGCAGGTGCAGCACGCCCTCGGCCTCGATGCCGGGCACCGGCAGCGACCGCGGGTGCGCACCAGTGGTGATCAGCAGTTTCTCGAAGTCGATGCGGGCGCCGTCGGCGAGCTCGACCTGCCGCAGCGACCGGTCGATCCGCCGCACCGACGCCCGGAGCTGGAGGTCCACCCGGTTCTCGGCGTACCAGCCCTCGTCGTGCACGTAGGCCGCGTCGAACCCGGCGTTGCCCAGCAGGTACTCCTTGGACAGCGGCGGCCGCTCGTAGGGCCGGTGCGGTTCGTCGCCGAGCAGCGCGATCCGCCCGTCGAACCCCAGCGCCCGCAACGCCTCGGCGCCCTTGGCCCCGGCCATCCCGGCGCCCACGATCACGAACCGCTCCGAATCCCCCACGACGACCTCGCTCCCCACCGGTTCTCCGCTCCGGTCGAGCGTCCGTCCCCGGCTTCCCCCGGGCAACCTGGCGAGAACAGGTGAAGGGCACCTTTCACCAACTGAGTCGGCGAAAGGTGCCCTTCGTTCCTACCTGTTCCGGTGACTCGTCCGCGTGGGAGCGCCCGTCGAGGCTCCGCCCCACCGTTGCGGGTGGGAGGTTTCGAGGTGAAGGGCACCTTTCGCCAAGTACCTTGGTGAAAGGTGCCCCTCGGTCGTCACCTGTTCGAGGTCAGCGGACCGCGTCGAGGGCGTCGATCAGGCCGGCGCCGTAGAAGCCCGCTCCGCTCTTGCCGCCGGTGCAGACCGCGTCCGGCTTGCCGTCGCCGTCCGGGTCGTAGTTCTCCGGGCACTCCAGGGCGTCCGCCTGGTTGGCCAGCGCACCGATCACCTGCTGGCCGTTCCACTCCGGGTGGGCGCTGCGCAGCAGCGCGACCACGCCGGCCGCGTGCGGCCCGGCCATCGAGGTGCCCTGCATCCAGCCCCAGCCGCCGCCGGGCACCGTGGACAGCACCCGGCCGTTCTTCGACGGGGTGTCCGGGATCTGGTTCTTGT
Organism: Saccharopolyspora indica; assembly: GCF_027853965.1. Lineage (GTDB taxonomy): Bacteria > Actinomycetota > Actinomycetes > Mycobacteriales > Pseudonocardiaceae > Saccharopolyspora > Saccharopolyspora indica. Next base: position 80,144 of record NZ_JAQGLB010000014.1, read on the forward strand.
CACCGCCGGGGGCGGTCACCGTGATGGAGCCCATGCCGTAGCTGGAGTAGTACGACTTCACCGCGTCGACGCCCACCGCGGACACCGAGACCACGCCCGGCAGCTCGCCCGGCAGGACGTGGCAGTCGTGCCCGGTCTGGCGGTCCTGCGTCGGGCCGCCGTTGTTCGGGCTGTTGGTGTCGCGGATCGGCTTGGACAGGTCCCAGTTGCTGTTGCCCGCCGACGTCACGGTCACGACGTCCTTGCTGTTGGCGTAGTCGACGGCGCGGCGCACCGCCTCCGCCGCGGCCCGCTGGTCCGGGTCGCTGTCGCACCACAGGTACCACGGGTCGACGAAGTAGGAGTTGTTGGTGACGTCGATGCCCTGCTCAGCGGCCCAGACGAAGCCGCAGATCGCGTACTCGGGGTAGATGAACCCGTCGGCGTCGACCACCCGCACGGCGGCCAGGTTGACCCCCGGGGCGACACCGGTGACGCCGACCCCGTTGCGCGCCGCGGCGATCGTGCCCGCCACGTGCGTGCCGTGGGCCGAGGTGTCGTCCTCCGGCTGCCAGGCCTCCGGCCGGGTGTCCGGGATGCCCTGGTTGACGCAGCCCACCGACTTGGACACGTCCAGGTTCGGGGCGAGGTCGGGGTGCGTCGGGTCGATGCCGGAGTCCAGCACGCCGACGGTGACGTCCTTGCTGCCCTGGGAGATCTGGTGGGCTTCGTCGGCCTTGATCTGCCGCATGTCCCACTGCTCGGGCTCCAGCGGCTCCTGGTCGGCCTGCGCGGCGAACGCGGCGGCGTTGACGGTGCCCTCCAGCGCCTCGAGCCGCGTCGACTGCGCCGGCGGGAGCTGCTCGGCGAGGTTGCGGGTGTTGCCCGCCTGCTCGACCGCGGGCTGGCTGCGCACCTGGTCGGCGAAGCCGGGATCGGTGGAGGTCGCCACGACGACCCCGATCTGCGGCCAGCTCTGCAGCACGGTGCCGCCGACGGCGCGGACCGAGTCCTCGGTCTGCTTCAGGCCGTCCCCGGTCGGTCCGAGCACGACGAAGTGCGCGGGCGCGGCGGTGCTCGCCGGGGCCGGCTCGGCGGTGCCGATGACACCAGCAGGTACCAGCAGCGCCAATGTGAGGGCCGATCCGGCGATGCGCGCGGTTCTCCCCCTCATTCCTTTGCGTGACACGTGTCCCTCCTATGGAGACAGAGTGTGATCCACCCAGTGGTATTCGTCGGATTCTGCGCCTGATCTGGGGAAGGTTGGTAGGGCGAAACGGAGTAATTCACTAGCCGAGAGTGAGCTGTGCACCACGTCGTTGGCGGCTGTGCGGCGCGGCGCATCCGACTTAGAGTCGGCAGGTGTCGGTCGTAGATCTGCAACTCGCCCAGCCGGAACCCACCCCGAGCGCATCGGCCATGCGCCGAGCGCTCCGCCGGGCCACCGACGGTGTTTCGCTGGACGCCGCCGAAGCCGCCGTGCTGCTGCACGCTCGCGGCGATGACCTGGAGAAGCTGCTGGCCGCGGCGGGTCGCGCGCGGGACGCGCACCTGGTCGCCGAAGGCCGGCCGGGGATCGTCACGCACGCCCGCAACGTGTTCATCCCGCTGACCCGGTTGTGCCGGGATCGCTGCCACTACTGCACCTTCGCCACCGTGCCGCACCGCGTCGAATCGACGTTCCTGGAGCGCGAGGAGGTGGTGGAGATCGCCCGGCAGGGCGCCGCGGCGGGCTGCACGGAAGCGCTGTTCACGCTGGGCGATCGGCCGGAGGAGCGCTGGTCGGCGGCCGCGGAGTGGCTGGAGGCGCGCGGCTACTCCTCCACTGTGGACTACGTGCGGTCCTGCGCGATCGCGGTGCTGGAGGAGACCGGGCTGCTGCCGCACCTGAACCCCGGAGTGCTGTCCTGGTCGGAGCTGACCAGGCTGAAACCGGTCGCGGCGAGCATGGGCATGATGCTGGAGACCACCGCCGAGCGGTTGTGGCGGGACAAGGGCGGACCGCACTTCGGCAGCCCGGACAAGGAACCCGCGGTCCGGCTGCGCGCGCTGGCGGACGCCGGGCGCGTCGCGGTGCCGTTCACCAGCGGGATCCTCATCGGCATCGGCGAGAACCGCACCGAGCGGGCCGAGTCGCTGCTCGCGCTGCGCGGCATCGCCCGCCAGTACGGGCACCTGCAGGAAGTCATCGTGCAGAACTTCCGGGCCAAGCCCGACACGGCGATGCGCGACGTGCCCGACGCCGACCTGCACGACCTGGCCGCCACCGTCGCGGTCGCGCGGCTGCTGATGCCCTCCGGCGTCAGCGTGCAGGCGCCGCCGAACCTGGTCGGCGACCAGCAGCTGCTGATGCTGCGGGCGGGCATCGACGACTGGGGCGGGGTGTCCCCGGTGACGCCGGACCACGTCAGCCCCGAGCACCCCTGGCCCCAGCTGGAGGACTTGGCCGCGACCACCGCGGAGGCCGGCTTCGAGCTGCGCGAACGCCTCACCGCCTACCCGCGCTACGTGCGCGCGGGGCTCGCGGGCGACAGCACGCAGTGGCTGGACCTGCGGGTGGCCGGGCACGTCGCGGCATTGGCCGCCACCGACGGCCTGAGGCGGCCGGACGCCGAGATCGTCGGTCGCGAGTGGCAGGAGCCGGACGGCGGGTTCGACTCCATCGGCCGCACCGACCTGCACCGCAGCATCGACACCACGGGCCGCACCGAGGACCGCCGCGGCGACTTCGACACCGTCTACGGCGACTGGGACGAGCTGCGCGCCCAGGTGCCCGCGAACGCCGCCCCGGAGCGGCTCGACGCCGACGTGCGCGCCGGGCTCCGGCTGGCCTCCTCCGACCCGGCCGCACTGCTCGACCGAGCGCACCACGACGCGGCAATGGCCTTGCTGACCTGCGACGGAGCGGCGCTGGACGAGCTCGGCCGGATCGCCGACGAGCTGCGCCGGGAGGTCGTCGGCGACGACATCACCTACGTGGTCAACCGCAACATCAACTTCTCCAACATCTGCTACGTCGGCTGCCGGTTCTGCGCCTTCGCGCAGCGCGAGCGCGACGCGGACGCCTACCGGCTCTCGCCGGAGGAGGTCGCCGACCGCGCCGACGAGGCGTGGCGGTCCGGGGCCACCGAGATCTGCATGCAGGGCGGCATCGACCCGCGGCTGCCGGTGTCCGGTTACGCCGACCTGGTGCGCGCGATCAAGCAGCGGGTGCCGGAGATGCACGTGCACGCCTTCAGCCCGATGGAGATCGTCAGCGCCGCGGCCAAGGCCGGGGTGAGCATCGCGGACTGGCTGACCGAGCTGAAGGAGGCCGGGCTGGGCAGCATTCCGGGCACCGCGGCGGAGATCCTCGACGACGAGGTGCGCTGGGTGCTGACCAAGGGCAAGCTGCCCGCCGCCGAGTGGGTCGAGGTCATCAGCACCGCGCACCGGCTGGGCATCCCGTCCTCGTCGACGATGATGTACGGCCACGTCGACGCGCCCGAGCACTGGCTGGGCCACTTCCGGACGCTCGCCGGGGTGCAGGACACCGCGGCCGAGCACGGCAACGCGGGGCTCACCGAGTTCGTGCCGCTGCCCTTCGTGCACCGCAACGCGCCGATCTACCTCGCCGGGCTCGCTCGGCCGGGTCCCACGAACAGGGACAACCGCGCGGTGCACGCGATGGCGCGCGTGCTGCTGCACGGCCGCATCGACAACGTCCAGTGCTCCTGGGTCAAGCTCGGCGACACCGGGACGACCGAGGTGCTGCACGGCGGCGCCAACGACGTCGGCGGCACCTTGATGGAGGAGACCATCAGCCGGATGGCGGGCTCCGAGCACGGCTCGGAGCGCAGCGTCGAGGAGCTGCACGAGCTGGCCGCCAGGGCGGGCCGCCCGGCCCGCCAGCGGACCACGACCTACGGCCGCCCGGGCCGCGTGCAGCTGGGCGTCAGCCCGGCGTGAACACCGCGCGACTTCCGTTGAAATCTCCCGTGCGATTTCAACGGAAGTTGCGTGTACCCGGCACCGAACCCGAAAGTGTGTGTCGTAAGTCACACCCTTCACCGGATCGGGTTGCCGACCGAGTGGCTGATCCAGCCGCTGGCCTGCGTAGTTCTACCTAGATCGGACCCGAATTCGCGTGCCTTCCGGCGGAAAATATGATCAATCCGTCGTGGTCGGGACACGCAAAGCGACCACGCGCGTAACGGTCGACCGGTACGGTCCGCCACCAGACTCGGACGAATGCTGACCCGATCGGGTCAACTGTCGTTAGGGAGACGCGCTCGTGCGTAGCCGAATATCTCGCGTGGTCACGCGAGTCTCCGCGCTCGGAGCCGCTGTCGCAGCGGCGTCGCTGGCGACCGCGACGGCGGCCACCGCCGAACCGCTGGCGCTGGCCGTGCGCGGACCGCTGGACTCGCTGGCCACCCCGGTCGGCCTCACCGCCGTCGGACTCGGCGTGGTCGGCATGGTCGCGGGCGCCTTCCGCAAGAAGAAGGTCCAGCCCGAGAACCAGCGCAAGACCTCCTGACCCGGAGGTCGCTCCCACCGGTGCGGCGGGACTTGCGAGAATCAGCTGCGTGAGCAGCGACACCGCACCTCAGAACAGCCAGTCCGCGGCTCGGCCGCGCGTGTTGTCCGGCATCCAGCCGACCGCCGACTCGTTCCACCTCGGCAACTACCTGGGCGCCCTGCGGGAGTGGGTCGCCATGCAGGACGAGCACGACGCCTTCTACTGCGTCGTCGACCTGCACGCCATCACCGTCGAGCAGGACCCGGCGCAGCTGCGCCAGCGCACCCGGCTGTCCGCCGCCCAGCTGCTCGCCCTCGGCATCGACCCGGACCGCTCCACGCTGTTCGTGCAGAGCCACGTCCCGGAGCACGCCCAGCTCAGCTGGGTGATGGAGTGCCAGACCGGCTTCGGCGAGGCCGGCCGGATGACCCAGTTCAAGGACAAGTCCGCGCGGCAGGAGGCCGAGCACGTCAGCGTCGGCCTGTTCACCTACCCGGTCCTGCAGGCCGCGGACATCCTGCTCTACCAGGCCGACGCGGTCCCGGTCGGCGAGGACCAGCGCCAGCACCTGGAACTCACCCGCAACCTGGCGCAGCGGTTCAACTCCCGCTACGGCGCCACCTTCACGGTCCCGGCCGCGCACATCCCCAAGGGCACCGCGAAGATCTACGACCTGCAGGACCCGACCGCCAAGATGAGCAAGTCGGTCCCGGCGGGCGTGGTCGAGCTGATGGAGACGCCGAAGCGCTCGGCGAAGAAGATCCGCTCCGCGGTCACCGACCTGGAGCGCGAGATCCGCTACGACGTGGAGAACAAGCCCGGCATCAGCAACCTGCTGGTGATCTACTCGGCGCTGACCGACCGCGGCATCCCGGAGCTGGAGGCCGCCTACGAGGGCAAGGGCTACGGCGACCTGAAGAAGGACCTCGGCGAGGTCGTGGTCGAGTTCGTGACGCCGTTCCAGGAGAAGGTCCACGGCTACCTCGACGACCCGGCGGAGCTGGACAAGGTGCTGCACCGCGGCGCCGAGCGGGCCCGCGAGGTGGCGAGCGAGACGCTGCGGACCGTGTTCGATCGGGTGGGCTTCCTGCCGCCGATGGGCTGAGCTGATCATCCGCGGGTAGCCTGCAGCCGTTCGGGGGAAGCCGTTGCGGCTGGAGGTGCACCGTGGCCGGGCAGCAGGACGAAAAACCGGGGCGGATGGCGCTGCTGCGCCGCAAGCACCCCTGGCTGGACCGGCTGATCCGCGCGTTCGAGCGGTACCAGAAGCAGTACGGCGACTACTACGCCGCGGCGATCACCTACTTCAGCGTGCTCGCGCTGGTCCCGCTGCTGATGATCGCCTTCGCGGTCGCCGGTTTCGTGCTGGCCGGAAATCCCGAGCTGCTCGGGCGGTTGCAGGACTCGATCACCTCGGCGGTGCCCAGCCCGGCGATGAGCCAGATGCTGACCGGCGTCGTCGACCAGGCGATCCGGCAGGCGGGCGCGGTCGGGGTGATCGGTCTGCTCACCGCGCTGTACTCCGGCCTGGGCTGGATGACGAACCTGCGCGAGGCGCTGACCGCGCAGTGGACCCAGGTGCCGGACCAGCAGCCGATGCTGCGCCGGATGGTCTCCGACCTGCTGTCCCTGATCGGCCTCGGCGCGGCGATGGCGCTCTCGTTCGGGATCAGCGCGCTCGGCGGCGTCGGGCTGGCGCTGTTCGAGCTGGTCGGCATCGAGCACACCGCGGCGGCGGTGTACTCGCTGCGGGCCCTGACCACGGTGCTGTCGCTGACGGCGAGCTGGCTGGTGTTCCTGTGGGTGCTGGCGAGGCTGCCGCGCAAGCCGGTCACGCTGCGCACGGCGGTGTGGGGCGCGCTGTTCGCCGCGATCGGGTTCGAGCTCCTCAAGCAGGTCGCGGTGATCTACCTGAACAGCGTGACCAGCTCCCCGGCCGGAGCGGCGTTCGGCCCGATCCTCGGTCTGCTGGTCTTCGCGAACCTGACCTCGCGGTTCATCCTGTTCGTCACGGCCTGGACGGCGTCGGCCCCGGAGAACATGGAGCTGACGCCGCCGCCCGCACCGGGCCCGGCGATCATCCGCCCGGTGGTCCAGGTCCGCGAAGGGGTCGGCGCCCGAGCCACGGCAAGCCTGCTCGGCCTGGGAGCGATCGCCGGCTGGGCACTCCGCCGACGCCGCTGACGGTTCAAAGCCCGTGAGTGGTTTGTGGGGCTATAGCGCCACAAACCACTCACGACAGTCAGTCGAGCAGCCCGGCCTGCCGGTACACCGACTCCAGGTACGCCGCAGCCCCGGCGACGTCGAGCGGTTCGGGCTGCACCAGCCGGAAGAGCACGGCGCCGACCATCATGTCGATCAGCACGTCCAGGTCGGCGTCGGCCGCGATCGCGCCCTCGGCCTGCGCGCGCTCCAGCAGCACCCGGGTGTTCCGCCGCCGGGGCACGACGTAGTTGTCCCAGTAGGTCGCCATCAGCTCCGGGTGGCTGACGCTCGCCCCGAAGATGCGGGCGATCATCGCGCGCAGCCGCGGTTCGGCGATCGCTTCGGCGAGACCCGGCAGCAGCTCCCGGACCAGCGTCGCCACCGGCACGTCGGCGAAATCGGCCGGGGCTTCGGGGATCCCGTCCCGGGCGGACTCGATCGCGGCGGCCAGCACCGCTTCCTTGGAGTCCCACCGCCGGTACACGGTCAGCTTGCCGACACCGGCGCGCTTGGCGATCTGCTCGATGCTGGCGCCCTCGACGCCGCCGTCGATGAACACCTCCAGCGCGGCCTGGAGGATCGCCTCGTCCGCCTCGGGACTGCGCGGCCGACCTCTCCGCCTCTCCGGGATTTTCAGTGGTGGTTGCGTTTCGGGGTCTTTCTCGCGTTCCGGGGTTTCTTGTGGCTGGGTTGCGTCACGTTCCCCTGAGGTGCGGTCGGGCGGGACTCGGCTCATGTCGTCCTCAGCAGGGTTGTTTCGAGCCAGCGGGTGAGTTCTGCCGGGTCCGTTCCGCGCCAGGCGAGGTGGGCGTCCGGGCGGACCAGCCAGATCTCGTCGCGCCGGGCTTGCGGTACGAGGTGCACGACGGCATCTCCGAGCGGGGTTTCGGGCTGCTGGCCGGAAAGCACCGCCCAGCGGCCGCGGAGCTCGGTGTGCAACCGCGTCGGACGGCCGTCCGCGTCCTGGCACACCAGGTCCGGCACCCGGTCGCCGGGCCGGGGCCGCGGGCCGCGGCGGGTGCCGAGCGGGCCGCTGCGGTAGTTCACCCACAGCTGCGAGGCCAGCCAGGTTCCGCGCCGCTGGACCGCGCCGAGGTTGGCCACCCGGGTGAACAGGTTGCGCACGGTTCGGCCGACGATCCCGTTGGCCAGCATGATCTTGGTGTTCGCGGTGGTGCCGCGCAGGACGTCCTCCGCGAGCGGCCGCCGCTCGGCCTGGTAGGTGTCCAGCAGCGCGGTCCCGGCCTGGCCCCGCACGACCAGCGCGAGCTTCCACGCCAGGTTCTCGGCGTCCCCGATGCCGGTGTTCATGCCCTGCCCGCCGAACGGGCTGTGGATGTGCGCGGCGTCCCCGGCGAGCAGGACCCGCCCGGCGCGGTAGCTGTCGGCGAGCCTGCGGTGGATGCGGAACGCCGAGGTCCAGGTGGCCTCGCGCAGCCGCGCGTCGGTGCGGCCGGTGCGCTCCGGGAGCAGGCGCCGCAGCTGCGCCAGGACGTCGTCCTCCGCGTGCTCGACGTCGGCCATCACCCGCCACCGGTCGTCGGTCTCGCTGCGCATCGGCATCGCGAGGAACAGCCCGTCCCCGGCGAACCAGCCGGAGGAGCCGAGCCGGTCCAGCTCCCAGTCGGCGTCGACGTCGGCGAGCAGCCACTGGTCCACCAGCTGCGCGCCGGGGAAGCCGATGCCGGTGAGCCCGCGGACCGCGCTGTGCGCGCCGTCGCAGCCCACCGCGTAGTCCGCGCGCGCGGTCTCGCCGGAGATCGTGGCGGTCACGCCGTCGGCGTCCTGCACCAGGTCGGTGAGCTCGCGATCCCACTCCACCGCGCCGCCGAGCTCGGTCAACCGGCGGCGCAGCACGGCCTCGACCTCGGCCTGCGACACCAGCAGCGCGGAGAGCTGATCGCCCTCGATCTCGCCGAAGCTGACGGTGGCCAGCGGTTTGTCCGCGGCGTGCAGGGTGATCCGGACGGCGTGCTGCGCGCGATCCGGCAGGTCGCCGAGCGCGCCCAGCCGGTTCAGCACCTCGACACCGCGCGCGTGCAGGATGTTCGCCCGCGACGTCGTCGCCGGACCGGCGGCCCGGTCGATGACGCGAACCGGCACGCCGTGCGCGCGCAAGCCGCAGGCCAGCGCCAAGCCGGTAGGTCCGGCTCCCACCACGAGAACGCTCATCGCCGCCCCCATTAGTTAACGATACGGGTCCGTTAACTAATTGAACCACGACCGGTGGCCGGCCGGTAGTGCGCTCGGATCAGGGGTGGTCGTCGCCGCCGCTGCGCCGCCGGCGGGCGAGAGCGGCCCGGCGCCGCTGCACCGCGATCGCGGCGAGCACGGCGACAGCCGCAGCTGCCAGCAGCGCGAGCGGCCCGCCGACCGTGCCGAACATGGGGTCGTCCGACTGCGCCTGCACCGGCTGTTCCGCCGGCCGGGCATCCGCGGGCGGTGCCGGGGAAGTGGTGACCAGCTCGCCGACCGGGGGACCGTTCAGCTCGAAGCCGTAGTCGAGCAGCCGCATGGTCTGCGCGGACAACCGCACCGGCTGGTTCTCGCCGCGCATCAGCACCGCCACCAGCCGCCGCCCGCCGTGGTCGGCCGCGCCGATGTAGGTGTGCCGGGCGTCGTCGGTGAACCCGGTCTTGCCGCCCAGCCCGCCCGGATAGGCCCGCAGCACCTGGTTGTCGCTCCAGACCTCCAGCGGGGGACCGCCCGGCGCGCCCGGCAGGAAGGCCTGGTGCGTGCTCACGATCTCGGCGAACACCGGGTTCTGCATCGCCACCCGGAAGACGACCGCCAGGTCGTAGGCGGAGGTGCTCATCCCCGGACCGTCCAAACCGGACGGCGTCGCGGCGCGGGTGTCCAGCGCGCCGAGCGATTCGGCGAGCGCGTTCATCTTCTCGACGGTGGCCTCGACCCCGCCCAGCTTCATCGCCAGCGCGTGCGCGGCGTCGTTGCCGGAGCGCAGGATCAGGCCGGTCAGCACGTCCCGGACGGTGTAGGTGGCGCCGGGAGCGAGCCCGACCCGGCTGCCCTCCTGATTGGCGTCCTCCTGGGTGGCCACGAGCGTGTCGTCGAGCTGGAGCTCGCGGAGCGCCACGAGCGCGGTCAGCACCTTGATGGTGGACGCCGGGCGGTGCCGGGCGTGCGGCTCGTGCGCGGCCAGCACCGCACCGCTGTCCAGATCGGCGACCAGCCAGCTGGCCGCGGTGATCTCGGTCGGCAGCGCGGGCGCGTAGAGCGGGAAGGCCGGTCCGCACCCGCCCAGCTGTTCGCCGCCGACAGGCGTTTCCGGCACCGGCACGGGCTCCGGGACCGGCTGACCGGGCAGCGGCACCTCGGAGGTGTCCACCGGCGGCGGAGGCGCGGCGATGTAGCAGTCCTCCGCGTGCGCGGTGCCGCTCAGGAGCGGGAGCGCCACGCCGAGAGCGCAGAGGGCGACCTTGGTGCGGATTACCGGACCGCGGGCACTTCGAGGCACACGCAGCAGGCTAGCCAATCCCCTGAACCCGCGTGTCGGCAACATCCACCCGGACAGGTGGGTGAGGCGGCTTACAGCGGATACTGGCCCCGTGACGATTTCGCGACGTGTTGCGCTGTTCCTGCTGGCCTTCGGCGTGTGGTCCTACCTGCTGTGGCCGAACTTCGCGCGCAACATCTGGAACAGCGACCGCTCCTGGGCCGACGGCTCCCCGACGAGCTACCTGATCGTGCACCTGGTGATCGCGGTGGTCTCCCTGGTCCTGGGCACCATCATCGGCATCATCGGCTGGCGCGCCTTCCGCGCCACCCGCAAGACAGCGGACTGACACCGGTCACCGCAGGAAGCGGATGTCGTCGAAGTAGTCGTCGTCCTCGTCCCAGTCCGGGACGCCACGGCCCGGCGGCTTCTGCCGGGCGGCCTCGCGCTCGGCCCGCAGCTCGCCCGCGATCGCGCGCTCCTGCTCCTCGGCCATCGCCATCGCCTGCTCCCGCTGCTCATCGGTGAGCGAGCGGTAGGCATCGGCGGCCTCGTCCAGGGCGGGGCCGACCGCGCGACCGAAGGCCTCCGAGCGCGCCACGTCGCGCAGCTGCCGCTTGCCCGCCAGCACGTCGTCCAGCAGCTGGGCCAGCTCGGGGTCGCGGGCCCGGTCGCGAGCGGCCTGGATGGTGCGGGTGAGCCGACGGTTGCGCACCGCGTCGCTGCCCGCGACGTCGATCTGCACTTCCGCTCCTCCGGCAGGGTTGCTCACGCCTGCACCCCCGGGTGGTCGTAGCCGCCGCCTGGCAGCTGGAGTTGCTCCAGGTCCGGGATGCTGGTGGTGAACGCCGACACCGCAGCGGTGAGCCCGTACACAGCGGTGACCATGTGGCCGATCGCGGCGATCGCGGCGGACCACTGCCCGATCGCCTTGGCGATCGTGGCCACGAGCGCGACCACGGCGGCCACCGTCGTGGTGCCTCCGGTCACCAGTCCACCCGCACCGCCCAGCGCTTCGACGCTGAGCTCGATCAGCAGGTCGACCAGGCTGGTCAGGATGTTCTCCAGTGCGGCGATCGAGAAGAAGATGGTGTTCTTGAGCTGTTCGACGGCGTCGGCCAGTTCGCTGATCCCGTCGCTGTGCTGGGCGAGGGCCTGGGCGACCCTGCCGAAGTACTCGTCGGCCGCCGAAGCGGCGTTGCCCGACCAGCCCAGCCCGCCGACGAAGCCTTCGAGGTTCTCGGCGTAGAGCTCGTAGAACGCCTTCAGGTTGCGGAGACCGGACTCGACCTTCGCGAGCACCTCCCAGTCACCGGTGAACACCTGGGCCAGGTCGGTGATGGGGTCGTAGCCGGTGAACTGCTTGGACGCCTTCCGGACCCAGGCGGTGATGCTGAAGTAGTCGGTGAACCCGAGAACGCTGACCGCCCACTGCGGCATCGGGCTGTCCGCGGTCGGTGCGGTCAGCTCCTGCACCGGACGGCCCTGCGGAGGGCTGTACTCCTGGGCGTAGTCGTCCATCGCTGCGGTGTAGTCGGTGTCGCCCATCGGTCCTAGTCCCTCCCGCTCGTGAAGTCGTATTCGGGCGAGTAGGAGCTGTCCAGCTCCGCTGCGTTCGACTCGTCCACGGCTTCGTATTCCTCGCCCGCGGCCTTGATCTCGTTCGCGGAGTCCCGCATGAGCCGAACGAGCGCGCTGGAGACGTCGTTGAGGCTTTGCGTCGTCGTCGTGAGCTGCTCGACGAAGGTGGCGAAGATGCCGAAGCTCTCGCCCTCGGTGGTCTTGATGTGCTCATTGGTGTACTGGCTGGCCACATCGGCCTCTTCGGACAACTGCTTCAGCACCCCGTGCCCCCAGTTGGTCAGTCGTCCCGGGTTCTCCAGCGAGTAGTCGGCCATTCCGGCAGTGCGCTCCTCACGTGCTCGACCTCGTCGCCCACGGCGACGTCCTTGCGCTCCAGCGAACATCAGCTCCGGGCGCATGTGGCCTGGAACCGGTGTTCGGAACGGTGTCGAACACGCTCCTGAACAGCACGAACAACGAACCGAAGCAAAAACCGGCGCCCACCCCGAGGGGTGAGCGCCGGTTCAGGTGTCCGGAGCCTCAGCGGCGGCGGAACATCAGCGCGCGCTTCACTTCCTGGATCGCCTTGGTGACCTGGATGCCACGCGGGCAGGCGTCCGTGCAGTTGAAGGTCGTGCGGCAGCGCCACACGCCGTCGACGTCGTTGAGGATGTCCAGGCGCTCCTCGGCACCCTCGTCACGGCTGTCGAAGATGAAGCGGTGGGCGTTGACGATCGCCGCCGGGCCGAAGTAGTTCCCGTCCGACCAGTACACCGGGCACGACGTGGTGCACGCCGCGCACAGGATGCACTTGGTGGTGTCGTCGAAGCGGGCGCGCTCGGCCACCGACTGGATCCGCTCGCGGGTCGGCTCGTTGCCGGAGGTGATCAGGTACGGCTTGATCGTCCGGTAGGCCTCGAAGAACGGCTCCATGTCGACGATCAGGTCCTTCTCCACCGGGAGGCCCTTGATCGGCTCGATGGTCAGCGTCGTCTCGCCGCCCTTGGTCAGCAGGTCCTTCATCAGGACCTTGCAGGCCAGCCGGTTGACGCCGTTGATCCGCATCGCGTCGGACCCGCACACGCCGTGCGCGCAGGACCGGCGGAAGGACAGCGAACCGTCGATGTACCACTTGATGTAGTGCAGCAGGTTCAGCACGCGGTCCGAGGGCAGCGCCGGGATCCGGTAGGACTCCCAGTGCAGGTCCTCGTCGGTCTCCGGGTTGTACCGCAGGATCTTGACGGTCACCATCGTGGCGTCGTCGGGGATCGGCGGTGCGTCGTCCGGGATCTGGTTCGTCTCTGGGGTGGTGGTGGCGGCGGTCATCAGTACTTACGCTCCATCGGCTGGTACCGGGTGACGACGACGGGCTTGTAGTCCAGCCGGATGTCGGCCTGGAAACCGGTCAGCCCCAGCGGGGCGTCCGGGTCCTCCTCCTCGGGCAGCACCTTGTACTGCATGCTGTGCCGCATGAAGTTGACGTCGTCGCGGGCGGTGTAGTCCTCGCGGGCGTGTCCGCCGCGGGACTCCTTGCGGGCCAGCGCGGCGTTGACCAGCGCTTCGGCCAGGTCGAGCAGGAAGCCCAGCTCGATGGCCTCCAGCAGGTCGGAGTTGTACCGCTTGCCCTTGTCGTGCACGGAGATCCGGCCGTAGCGCTCCTTGAGCGCCTGCACGTCCGACAGCGCCGTCTTCAGCGTCTCCTCGGTGCGGTACACCGAGGCGTTGGCGTCCATCGTCTGCTGCAGCTCGGTGCGGATCGTGGCGACCCGCTCGCCGCCGTGCGCGGTGCGCAGGTGGTCGACCATGCCCTCGACGAGCTTGGTCGGGTTCTCCGGGATCTCGACGTGCTCGTGGGCGAGCGCGTACTCCGCGGCGGCGATGCCGGAGCGGCGGCCGAACACGTTGATGTCCAGCAGCGAGTTGGTGCCCAGGCGGTTCGAGCCGTGCACCGAGACGCAGGCGCACTCACCGGCGGCGTAGAGGCCGGGGATGACGTTCTCGTTGTCCCGCAGCACCTCGCCCTCCACGTTGGTCGGGATGCCGCCCATCGCGTAGTGCGCGGTCGGGTAGACCGGCACCGGCTCCTCGGTCGGCTCCACGCCCAGGTAGGTGCGGGAGAACTCCATGATGTCCGGCAGCTTCGCCTCGAGCAGCTCTTCACCGAGGTGGGTGACGTCGAGCAGCACGTAGTCCTTGTTCGGGCCGGCGCCGCGGCCCTCCAGGACCTCCAGGGCCATCGACCGGGCGACGATGTCGCGCGGCGCGAGGTCCTTGATGGTGGGGGCGTAGCGCTCCATGAACCGCTCGCCGTCGGCGTTGCGCAGGATGCCGCCCTCGCCGCGGACGCCCTCGGTGATCAGGATGCCGAGGCCGGCCAGACCGGTCGGGTGGAACTGGTAGAACTCCATGTCCTCCAGCGGCAGGCCCTTGCGGTAGATGATGCCCATGCCGTCGCCGGTCAGGGTGTGCGCGTTCGACGTGGTCTTGAAGACCTTGCCGAAACCGCCGGTCGCGAAGATGACCGCCTTGGCCTGGAAGACGTGGATCTCGCCGGTGGCCAGCTCGTAAGCGATGGCGCCGGTGCAGACCTGCTGCCCGTCGGGGCCGTCGCTGAGCATGATGTCCAGGACGTAGAACTCGTTGTAGAACTCCACGCCGTGCTTGACGCAGTTCTGGTACAGCGTCTGCAGGATCATGTGGCCGGTGCGGTCCGCGGCGTAGCAGGCGCGGCGCACCGGCGCCTTGCCGTGGTCGCGGGTGTGGCCGCCGAACCGGCGCTGGTCGATCTTGCCCTCGGGGGTCCGGTTGAACGGCAGCCCCATCTTCTCCAGGTCGAGGACGGCGTCGATGGCCTCCTTCGCCATGATCTCGGCGGCGTCCTGGTCGACCAGGTAGTCACCGCCCTTGATCGTGTCGAAGGTGTGCCACTCCCAGTTGTCCTCTTCGACGTTGGCCAACGCCGCGCACATGCCGCCCTGGGCGGCACCGGTGTGCGAACGGGTGGGGTAGAGCTTGGTCAGCACGGCGGTGCGGGCGCGCTGCCCGGATTCGATCGCGGCGCGCATCCCGGCGCCCCCAGCGCCGACGATGACCACGTCGTACTTGTGGAATTGCATGGTCGCCTCCTCGGGCGGCGGCGAGGTCCGGGGTAGGCGACGACCTCGCCGCGATGTGGTCGTCTGCGGCTAGCCGATGTTCGGGTCGAAGGTGAACAGGACGAAGGTGCCCAGACCCACGGTCAGCAAGACCGAGACGTACAGCAGCATCTTCAGCCAGAAGCGCGTGCCGTCCTTGCGCGAGTAGTCGTTGATGATGGTGCGCAGTCCGTTGCCGCCGTGCAGGCCGGCCAGCCAGAGCATCGTCAGGTCCCACATCTGCCAGAACGGGGACGCCCAGCGGCCTGCGACGAAGGCGAAGTTGATCCGCTGCACGCCGCCGTCCAGGAACAGCATGATCAGCAGGTGGCCCAGCACCAGGAACAGCAGGACCACACCGGACAGCCGCATGAACAACCAGCTGTAGAGCTCGAAGTTGTTGCGGCGGGCGGCCGGACGGGAAGGGGAGCGCGGCTTCTCCACGGAAAGCGGTGCGTCGGTGACGGTCATTGCGCTCAACCCCCGAGGAATTCCGTGACCGCGCGGCTGAGCAAGCTGATCGCCGCCGGGATGATCAACACCAACCAGAGCACCACGACCGTCCACAGCATCGGCTTCTGGTACTTGGTGCCCTTGGACCAGAAGTCGACCAGCATGACGCGGATGCCGTTGAACGCGTGGAACAGCACCGCCGCCAGAAGACCCAGCTCGAAGAGGATCATGATCGGGTGCTTGTAGGTCTCGATGACCGTGTCGTACGCGTTCGGTGAGACCCGCACCAGGGCGGTGTCCAGAACGTGCACGAACAAGAAGAAGAAGGTGAGTACGCCCGTGATCCGGTGGGCGACCCACGACCACATGCCCAGATCGCCGCGGTAGAAACGCCCCTTAGCGCGCGGCGCGGTGGCGCGCTCCGGTGCGTCGGCCGCGGAGGCGGTGGTGCTGGCCATGGTGGAAGGCCTCCAACCTCGCTGGTGGACTGACGGCCCCCGTCCGGGAACAAGAGCGACCGGCCCCGAGTCGCAGTTGGTCCCAATTGGCATTGGGTGCAGCACGCCCGTCACCGGCCACGAACTGGGGCCTTGACGCATCGGATGCTAGACCCGACCAATCGCCCAGGCCTACTCGCCCGTGCCCTCTGTGATCGACCAGACAAGCACGTCGGCCCTGTTGATCGATGTAGAAATCATTTCGTGACACGCGAGCAATGCTCATACAGCAGCGTCAAGGCTTAATTTCGAGAGCCACGTCACCGAATGGCGTGCGCCGCGGACCGGACGAACAATTCACCGAGGACGACACCATCGGGTGGCGTTCGGCCGGCACCACCGTGCTCCGGCACGGCGGTTCGGGGGAGCGGCGGGACCGACAGGAAAGGGGAACGGCATGCGGCGGACGCCGATCTGGAGGCGCTCGGGTGCCGGAGGTTCACGAACGGGCATCGCGGTGGCCGTGCTGCTCACCGGCTCGCTGGTGCTGGCCGGCTGCGCGAAGGACGGAGGCGGCGGGGGCACCGCCAACAACGCCGAGGGCCAGGGCTGCCAGCTCAGCACCCCGCCCGCCGCGGCGGCGCCCCCAGTGCAGCCCACCCAGCCGCAGGCCCCGCCGGACGCCCAGCAGATGCGGGTCGGGCTGGCCTTCGACATCGGCGGGCGCGGCGACGCCTCCTTCAACGACGCCTCGGTGGCCGGGCTGGACCGGGCCAAGGCGGAGATGGGCTTCTCCGACGTCAAGGAGCTCGACGCGGGCGCGGGCGAGCCCGAGGACGCCAAGCAGACCCGTCTGCGGCAGCTGGCGCGCGAGGGCTACAACCCGGTGATCGCCGTCGGCTACGCCTACGCCGACTCGGTGAAGGTCGTCGCGCCGGAGTTCCCCGGCACCAAGTTCGCGATCATCGACGAGCAGGTCGACGGCCTGCCCAACGTCACCTCGCTGGTCTTCGCCGAGGAGCAGGGCTCGTTCCTGGTCGGCGTGATCGCCGCGCACCGGTCGAAGAACTGCCAGGTCGGCTTCGTCGGCGGCGTGGAGACGCCGCTGATCCAGAAGTTCCAGGCCGGGTTCGAGGCGGGCGCCAAGGCCGCCGCGCCGGAGATCGAGATCGACAGCAAGTACCTGACGCCGGCCGGTGACTTCAGCGGCTTCCAGGACCCGAACAAGGGCGCCGAGGTCGCGACCGGGCAGCTGGAGTCCGGTGCGGACGTCGTCTACCACGCGGCGGGCGCGTCCGGCAAGGGCGTGTTCTCCGCGGTGAAGCAGGTCGGCGCGAAGGCGATCGGCGTGGACTCCGACCAGTACAACCAGCCGACCGTGGCCGAGTACAAGGACGTGATCATCTCGTCCATGCTCAAGCGCGTCGACCTGGCGGTCTACGACTACATCTCGGCGGTCGCCCGCGACGACCTGGGCTCGCTGCCGAAGAAGTTCGACCTGGCCATCGACGGCGTCGGCTACTCCACCTCCGGCGGGATGGTCGACGACCTGAAGCCGGTGGTGGACGCCTACAAGGCCGCCATCGCCAACGGTGACATCAAGGTCTCCGACAAGCCGTGACGTCCCGGCGCAGGGCACCCCGTCCGCGGGGTGCCCTGCGCGTTCCGCCCGGGGCGGTTGGCGGTTTCGCGCCAAGACCGTCCCAACCGGACCGAATCCGTCCATTGTTGAGCGTCCGTCCGCTTCGCTGCCGCGAGACGACGTCACCTGGAGCACCATGAACACCGCCACCGAGCCGGGATCCGGCGATCCACCGGCCGTCGAGCTGACCGGCATCACCAAGACCTTCCCCGGCGTGGTCGCCAACTCCGACGTGAACCTGTCGGTGCGCGCGGGCGAGGTGCACGCGCTGTGCGGCGAGAACGGCGCGGGCAAGTCGACGCTGATGAAGATCCTCTACGGCATGCAGGCCCCGGACTCCGGCACGATCCGGGTGCGCGGCGCGGAGGTGCGGCTGCGCACCCCGGCCGAGGCGATCCGGGCCGGGATCGGCATGGTGCACCAGCACTTCATGCTGGCCGACAACCTGACCGTGCTGGAGAACATCGTGCTCGGCGCGGAGGGCGTGCACGGCATCGGCGCCAAGGCCCGCCGCGCGGTGCTGGAGCTGGCCGCGAAGGCGGGCTTCGAGGTGCGCCCGGACGTGCTGGTCGAACGGCTCGGCGTGGCCGACCGGCAGCGCGTGGAGATCCTCAAGGTGCTCTACCGCGGCGCCCGGATCATCATCCTCGACGAGCCCACCGCGGTGCTCGTGCCGCAGGAGGTCGACGAGCTGTTCACCACGCTGCGCACCATGCGCGAGCAGGGCTTCACGTTCCTGTTCATCTCGCACAAGCTCGACGAGGTGCGCGCGATCGCCGACACGATCACGGTGCTGCGGCGCGGCACCACCGTCGGCACCGTGCCCACCGACGAGGTCACCAACCAGAAGCTGGCCGAGATGATGGTCGGCAGCGAGCTCCCGGTCCCCGAGCGCGGCGAGTCCACGGTGACCGACCGCCAGGTGCTCGTCCTGTCCGGACTGTCCGCATCGGAGCAGGACCGCGTGGTGCTCTCCGACGTCGACCTGGTGGTGCGCGCCGGTGAGGTCGTCGGCATCGCCGGGGTGGAGGGCAACGGCCAGACCGAGCTGGTCGAGGCGATCATGGGCATGCGCCCGCTCGACGCGGGCCGGATCGGCCTCGGCGAGCGCGACCTGACCGGGCTGCCCACGCTGGCCCGCCGGGAGGCCGGCATCGGTTACGTGCCCGAGGACCGGCACCGGCAGGGCCTGCTGCTCGACGAACCGCTCTGGTACAACCGCATCCTCGGTCACCAGACCCGCCGCCCGGTCGCCCGCGGCAGGTGGCTGGACCGGCAGGGCGCGAAGGCCGACGCGACGCGCATCGTCGAGCAGTTCGACGTGCGCACGCCCGGCATCGACACCGACGCGTCCGCGCTCTCCGGCGGGAACCAGCAGAAGTTCGTGGTGGGCCGCGAGCTCTCCGGCGATCCGGTGCTGCTGATCGCGGCGCACCCGACGCGCGGTGTGGACGTCGGAGCGCAGGCGGGCATCTGGGACCACCTGCGCGCCGCCCGCGCCGAGGGCCTGGCGGTGCTGCTGATCTCCGCCGACCTGGACGAGCTGATCGGCCTGTCCGACACCATCCGGGTGATGCTCCGAGGCCGGCTGGTCGCCGAGGCGGACCCGCGCTCGGTGACCGCGGAGGAACTCGGCGCGGCCATGACCGGCGCCCAGGACGGTGAGGTCGCATGAGCAGCCCTGTGTCAACCCGAGGCCTGCGCAACCGCACCTCAGGGGAACGTGACGCAACCCGGCCACAAGAAACCGCAGAACGTGAGATCGCTCCCGGACGGGACCACCTCTGTGAATCGCGGAGAGGCGGGGCAGTCGCCCAGGACGGTGAGGTCGCATGAACAACTGGCGAGTACGCCTGCTGCCTGCGGCTTTGGCGATCGTCTTCTCGGTCGTGCTGTGCAGCGCGGTGCTGCTGATCTCCGGGGCGAACCCGATCGCCACGCTGCTGGAGATGATCGCCCAGGTCGGGCGCGGCATGACCGCGGTGAACATCGTCAACACCGCGGGTGCCTACTACCTGGTCGCCATCGCCGCCGCGATCGGGTTCCAGATGAACCTGCTCAACATCGGCATCGAGGGCCAGTACCGGCTGGGCGCCTGCGTGGCGGCGATCGTCGGCGGCGCGGTCAGCCTGCCGTTCGGGCTGCACGCGGCCCTGATCGTGGTGATCGGTGCGGTCACCGGCGCGCTGTGGTGCGGGATCGCCGCGGTGCTGAAGGTCTACCGCGGGGTGTCCGAGGTGATCTCCACGATCATGCTCAACACCCTGTCCATCGGGCTGATCGCCTTCCTGGTGGCCACCTTCGGCGAGATGCGCGGCAACACGCAGGGCACCGTGCCCATCGCGCCGAGCGGCCAGGTGCCGGGGATCCCGCTGGGCGGGGCCGGGACGATGTTCGGGCTGGTGCTGCTGTCGGTGGCCGTCGGCGTCGGGTACGCGGTGCTCGTCGACCGCACCCGCTACGGCTTCCAGCTGCGCGCCTCGGGGCTCTCGCCGACCGCCGCGCTGGCCGGTGGCGTCGACTCCAAGAAGATGATCATGTCGGCGATGCTGATCTCCGGCGCCATCGCCGGGGTGGCCGGGCTGCCGGAGATCCTGAGCCGCGACCACACCTTCACCATCAACTTCCCGACCGGCTACGGCTTCGCGGGGCTGGCCATCGCGCTGCTCGGCCGCAACCACCCGATCGGCATCGCCTTCGGCGCGCTGCTGTGGTCCTTCCTGGACAAGAGCTCGCTGACGCTGGACAACATCGGGGTGCCGAAGGAGATCGTGACCATCCTGCAGGGCACCATCGTGCTCTCCGTGGTGGTCGCCTACGAACTGGTGCGCCGTCGCGAGCTGGCCGCCGAGCAGCGGCGCGTCGGGCGGGCGCTGGGCACTGAAGCACCGGCCGCCGCCGCAACCGGAGGTGACCGCTCGTGACGACCACGGTGACCAGCGAACCGACGAAGGTTCCGCAGCAGTCCGCCGGGCGGCGGATGCCGGGCTGGGCGCGCGTCCTGCTGTGGGTGGTGGTCGCGTTCGTGGCGGTGTCGATCGCCTCCTACCAGACCGGCGTGCCGCAGCTGACCTCCTCGGGAACCATCCAGTCCGCGGTGCGGCTGGGCATCCCGATCCTGCTGGCCGCGCTGGGCGGGCTGTGGGCCGAACGCGCCGGGATCATCAACATCGGCCTGGAAGGCATGATGATCCTCGGCACCTGGGGCGGCGCCTGGGCCGGCTACCAGTGGGGACCCGTCGCCGGGCTGGTCGCGGCGGCCGTGTTCGGCGCGCTGGGCGGCCTGGTGCACGCGATCGCCACGGTGACCTTCGGGGTCAACCACATCGTGTCCGGCGTGGCGATCAACCTGCTGGGCGCGGGCATCGCGAAGTACCTCTCGACGCTGGTGTTCGAACCGATCTCGCGCAACCCGCGGGAATCGCCGGCGGTGCCGAAGTTCGACACCTACTCGGCGGAACCGCTGGGCAGCTGGCTGCAACAGCTGGAGGACATGCAGCGGGTGGGCATCTCCGACGTGGCGGGCATCCTCGGCGGCCTGGTCACCGCGGTATCGCCGCTGACCATGCTGGCCTACCTGCTGGTGCCGGTCAGCTACCTGGTGCTGTGGCGCTCGCCGTTCGGGCTGCGGCTGCGGTCCTGCGGGGAGAACCCGGTCGCGGCGGAGTCGCTCGGGGTCAACGTCTACCGGTACAAGTACCTCGCGGTGATCGTCTCCGGGGCGCTGGCCGGGATCGGTGGCGCGGCGCTGATCCTCAACCCGGGCCAGGCGGGCTACCTGGAGGGGCAGACCAACAACCGCGGCTACATCGGCCTGGCCGCGATGATCTTCGGCAACTGGCGGCCCGGCGGCCTGCTCGGCGGCGCGGCGCTGTTCGGCTACTCCGACGGCCTCCAGCTGCGCAGCGGCGGGACCAGCGTGCACGCGCTGTTCTACGGTGCGACGCTGCTGCTCGTGGTGGTCGCGGCGGTGCAGGTGTGGCGACGCAGCTGGTTCGCCGCCGGTCTCTCGCTGGTCGCGGCGGCGGCGATGTACGCGGTGTACTGGTACACCGACGAGCTGCCCACGGAGCTCACGGCCTACACGCCGCACCTGGTGACGCTGGTGGTCTTGGGCGTGGCATCGCAACGACTGCGACCACCCGCGGCCAACGGCCTGCAATACCGCAGGGGAGTCGATTAGTGACCGCAGTGGACTGGGAAGCGCTGCGCGCGGCGGCGGTGGAGGCCGCCGCTCTGGCGTACTGCCCGTACTCCGGCCTGCAGGTCGGCGCGGCGGCGTTGTGCGACGACGGCCGCATCGTGACCGGCTGCAACGTGGAGAACGCCTCCTACGGCATCACCCTGTGCGCCGAGTGCACGATGGCAGGCCAGCTTCGCCTGACCGGCGGAGGCCGCTTCGTCGCGGTGGCCTGCCGGAGCGGCGCGGGAGACCTCTTGATGCCCTGCGGTCGCTGCCGCCAGATCCTCCAAGAACTCGGCGGCCCGGACTGCCTCGTCGACACACCCCGGGGTGTCCTCCCCATGACTGAAGTCCTCCCCGACGCCTTCGAGCTGTAGGCGAACTTTGCAGACGCCGTGTATGGTTGGCCCCGAGAGTTCGGCACCGTGGGTGTCGAGCGAGTCGTAGCGGCAGGTGCACCCGGGGCAGACCGGGACCCTGCCGTTGCGCATTTCTGGAGTCAGCACTCGATCGCTAATTCGATCTCGTACAGTCGCTTGGCTAGCAGATCACGGTAGTCGTTGAGTCCTTCACGACTTGATCGCACTGCACCGGCGATGATGTCAGCGGCCCAGAACAGCGCGTCACTCTTCCCGGGAACATGTTCGACGTGAAAGACGGCACCAGCAGGGAGTTGGTGTCGAGCAGCGCGCACGGTCGTCACATCACGTTCGTTCAGGCTCGGTGTACGACTCTCCATCAGCAGGTGGCTGACCTCGTAGCTGTAGAGCTCGTGGACGAGTCCGGTAAGGCAAAGGGCGCGGGCGCGCTCTTGGCGGCGTGCGGGCACCGGAGACCCGACTGTGACGATGTGAAAACCATCCAGATCGGCCACGGTCTTGGCTGCGTTGTGCTTCTCCTGGGCGGTCATTTCATGCCAGTGCAATTTCTTCGTCTTACGACTACCACGAAGCTCGTGCATCGCTGCTCTGACCTCGTGATGTGTCGCGTTCTCGAAGATCACGGTCGCGATGATGTAGTAGCCACCGAGTGCAGCTTCGCGAAACGACTCGTCGGCAAATGCTTGTCTGCCTGCCTCGGTGGAGAACATCTCGCGCAGCCTAGCGGTTGGGGCCGACTGCGGGAGTTCAGCGGGCACTCTGCTCTGCGTGCGGTGAACGCCTGAAAGTGATGTTTCAACTGGGGTTTCGGGCCGCTTCGCGTGGCAGCAGCGACTTCGATCGCTTCGGCCGGGCCGGAACTTTTGCAGACTTCACCCGTTTGCGGTGTATCTGTTCGGAGGGTTCGGTTCTCTATATATACGAGAGGATTCCGACGGGCTGAGGAGGCTGGCATGCATTCTGCGGTCGACGTGATCCGGGTGAAGCGGGACGGCGGTCGGCTCAGCGATGAGCAGATCGACTGGGTCGTCGACGCCTACACGCGCGGGCAGGTGGCGGACGAGCAGATGGCTGCGTTGGCGATGGCCGTGCTGCTGCGCGGCATGACACCGGAGGAGACCGCGCGGTGGACCGCGGCGATGGTCGCCTCCGGCGAGGTGTTAGCGCTCGGTTCGGTTCGACGGCCCACTGTGGACAAGCACTCCACCGGTGGTGTCGGGGACAAGATCACCTTGCCGCTGACGCCGTTGGTGGCCGCGTGCGGTGCCGCCGTGCCGCAGCTGTCCGGGCGCGGATTGGGGCACACCGGCGGGACTTTGGACAAGCTGGAGTCCATTCCCGGCTGGCGGGCGCAGCTCTCGGTGGCGGAGGTGCGCGCGCAGCTCGACGAGGTCGGGGCGGTGGTGTGCGCGGCGACGGAAGGACTGGCGCCTGCCGACCGGAAGCTCTACGCCCTGCGCGACGTGACGGGCACCGTCGAGTCGATCCCGCTGATCGCCAGCTCGATCATGAGCAAGAAGATCGCCGAAGGCGTGCAATCGCTGGTGCTGGACGTCAAGTGCGGCTCCGGCGCGTTCATGAAGGATCTCGACCAGGCGCGGGAACTGGCCACCGCGCTGGTGGAGATCGGCAGCGCCAGCGGTCTGCGCACCAGCGCGCTCATCACCGACATGTCCGTGCCGCTGGGCCGGGCCGTCGGCAACGCGCTGGAGGTCGCCGAAGCGGTCGACGTGCTGCGCGGCGGTGGCCCGCCGGACGTCGTGGAGCTGACGCTGGCTCTGGCCCGCGAGATGCTCGACCACGCTGGTCTGTCCGATGTGGACCCGGCAGATGCGCTGGCGGACGGCCGGGCGTACGACTCGTGGCGCCGGATGATCGAGGCGCAGGGCGGTGATCCGGCGGCGGAACTGCCGCGGGCGCGGCACATCGACGTGCTCACCGCGCCGCAGAGCGGAGTGCTGACCGGGCTCGACGCGTTCGCCGTCGGCATCGCGGCCTGGCGACTGGGCGCTGGCAGAGCCCGCAAGGAGGACGACGTCGACCACGCCGCAGGCGTCCTGTGCCTGGCCAAGCCGGGCGACACCGTGACCGCGGGGCAGCCGCTGCTGGAGCTGCACACCGACCGGCCGGAAACCGTTGCGGGAGCTCGTGAAGCGCTGCGGGGCGCATACGAGATCAGCGGCGCCGACCGGAGGTCGACGCCGCTGATCCTGGACCGGGTGGTCGCGAGCTGACGAGGGGCGGCCCGGAGGACTGTTCGTGGTCGCCGCGACGGAGCCACGTTCATCAGTCAAACCGCGGCCGCGAAGCCTGACCGGCACCGCGCTGCGCGGGTCGCATGCGCCGCAGGCGCATAACCCACCTACGGCGCTTGCACCGCCGCGGGTTCTCAGCGTTCGCCTGGCGAGGACAGCCCGTTCGTCGTGTATTTGGACATACATGAGAACGGGATCCCGGAGCCAGGCGGGCGCTGAGGTTCCGCTACCCGCATCGCTAAGCAGGGCGAGCCTGGAAACCGCTGGTCAGGCGCTTTCGGCGGTGAAGTCGTCTTCGCCGTCGGTGATCGCCTTGTCGGTGGTGTCGCGCTTGGCGCTCTTCGAGCGGCCGCGGCGCTGCTGGCGGGGCAGCGTGGTGGGCGGCGGCGGGGCCGAGGGCGCGCTGCCGCCGAGGATCAGCTCGGCGAAGGTCGCCATGGCCTCGTCGAGCTGCCCGGCGTGGCGCCGCTCGCTCTCCTCGTTGGCCTCGCGCACCAGGGCGTTCAGCGCGTCGCTGTCCGGGCGCGACGAGAGCGTGCCCGACAGCTGCGTGAGGTTCTTCGACAGCGTGCCGCCGAGGTCGCCGAGACCGGTCTTGACGCCCTCTTCGACGGTGTCGAGGCGGTTGGTGAAGCCCTGTTCGACGGTGTCGATCCGGGTGTTGACGTTGTCCTCGACCTGGTCCAGGCGGGAGGAGACCTCGCCCAGCCGGTTGGTGAGGTGCTCCAGGCGGTCGGCCAGCTTGTCCAGCTTGTCGGTCGGGTCCACCGCGGGGCGGGCCGCGAGCTGGTCGAGCTTGGCGTCCAGCTGGTCGCGGGTGCCGGAGACGGCGTCGGCGAGCACGTTCTGCGCGCTGCCGGTGGACTCGGCGACCGCGCGCTGCAGGGCCTCGCGGGTGCCGTCGAGGTGCTCGTGCACGCCCTCGTCGATCTCGGCGAAGCGGCCGCGCAGGCTGGTCTCCAGGGAGTCGATGCGCTCGCGCACCGGGCCGTGCACGGTCGCGGGCAGCGACTCCAGCCGGCCGTCCTGCTTGTCCAGGTGCAGCCCCAGCTCGTCCAGGCGCTTGTGGATGTGGCCGAGCTTGTCCTCCAGGCCGTCCATCCGGCCGACCACGCCGTCCATCCGCCCGGAGACCCCGTCGAGTCGGCCGTCGAGCTGGGCGAACGGTTTGGCCAGCTTGTCCACCAGGCCGTCGACCGAGCCCTTCAGCTCGAGCAGCGCGCCGTCGTGCGCTTCGAGCTTGGCCAGGGCTTCGTCGAGTCGTTCGGCCAGCACGCTGACTTCGGTGCGGTCCGGCAGCTCGGACAGGCGCTTGCGCACGGAGCCCAGGGACTCCAGCGGCGAGAGCCGGGCGTGGATCTCGTCCAGGGCGTCGAAGATCTGCTGTTGTTCGCTCTCGCGGATCTCAGCCGCACGCGTGAGCATGTTCCGCATGCGGTCGAACGACATGTTCTCGGTCACGGCTAGGGGCGTCCTTCGTCGAGGGGAGGTGAGGACTCACCGAGCCTAGCCATTCACTTCTCGTGTTCCCAGGCACCCCCCGATACATTGCGTCACCACTTCCCGGGAGTTGACTCCATTCGGAGCAGCATTATTCGGCCAAGAAGTCCAGTCGACTCGCCGCCGATTGCGTTAAGCGTTGTAATTGGGTCCATCCGGGTGAGTTTTGCGTGACGGTCGTCCGGCTTGCCGAACTCCGGAAACCCGGAGTTCTCGAAGTTGTGACCAGGTTTTCGCTGGTAGCTGACAGTGAACCCGATACTCGCCCCCTGTAACGTGGATGCATGTCGACTCCGGTGAACCTGAACACCATCCGGCAGGCGCCCAAGGTGCTGCTGCACGACCACCTCGACGGTGGGCTGCGGCCGCAGACCGTGATCGATCTGGCGCAGGCTGCCGGGTACTCCGAACTCCCCCACGAAGACCCCGTTGAGCTGGGCAACTGGTTCGAAGCGGCGGCGGATTCCGGATCGCTGGAGCGGTACCTGGAGACCTTCGCGCACACCGTGGCGGTGATGCAGACGGAGGAGGCCCTGGCCCGCGTCGCGGCCGAGTGCGCCGAGGACCTGGCCGAGGACGGCGTGGTGTACGCCGAGGTCCGCTACGCCCCGGAGCTGTTCCAGGAGGGCGGGCTCACCCTGGACCAGATCGTGCAGGCGGTCCAGGACGGATTCCGGGCGGGCGAGCAGCGCGCCGCGGCCGCCGGGAAACGTATCCGAATCGGTACCTTGCTGTGCGCGATGCGGCAGAACGCGCGCTCGCTGGAAATCGCCGAGCTCGCCGTCCGGTACCGGGACGCGGAAGTCGTCGGCTTCGACATCGCTGGTCCGGAAGCCGGATTCCCGCCCACCCGAAACCTGGACGCGTTCGAATACCTGCGCCAGCAGA
The DNA here is from genome assembly GCF_027853965.1 of Saccharopolyspora indica. Taxonomy (GTDB): domain Bacteria; phylum Actinomycetota; class Actinomycetes; order Mycobacteriales; family Pseudonocardiaceae; genus Saccharopolyspora; species Saccharopolyspora indica. The sequence continues at coordinate 106,718 of NZ_JAQGLB010000014.1, forward strand.
ACGCGCATTTCACCATTCACGCCGGTGAGGCCTTCGGGCTCCCGTCGATCTGGGAGGCCATCCAGCACTGCGGTGCGGAACGGCTCGGGCACGGCGTCCGCATCGTCGACGACATCAAGGTCGACGAGGACGGGTCGGTGCACCTGGGCCGGCTGGCGTCCTACGTGCGGGACCGGCGGATCCCGCTGGAGATGTGCCCGTCGTCGAACCTGCAGACGGGGGCGGCCGCGTCGATGGCCGAGCACCCCATCGGACTGCTGGCGAAGCTGCGCTTCCGGGTCACGGTGAACACCGACAACCGGTTGATGAGCCACTGCTCGATGTCCGGCGAGTTCGCCGCGCTGCACGAGGCCTTCGGCTACGGCTGGGAGGAGATGCAGTGGTTCACGGTGAACGCGATGAAGTCGTCGTTCATCGGCTTCGACGAGCGGTTGGCGCTGATCAACGACGTGATCAAGCCCGGCTACGCGGCGCTGCTGGGCTGATCGGGCGTCGCGCATCGTCCGAAAGGGGCTGCGCGGGCGTCGTCGTCGGTGGATACTGCCAGGCCTGAACGCGATTCGTGTATGGCGCGAGAACTGCGGCGCCGCGCAGAGCCCGGGAGGGAACCGTGGCACGGGGTGGCGAACCAACGCTGATCACGTCGGTGCAGCGCGCTCTTCGGTTGCTGGAAGCGGTCAGCGAGCAGGCGTCGGGCACCACCGCGAAGCACCTGTCCAGGCGGACCGGCATCGCGCTGCCCACCACCTACCACCTGCTGCGCACCCTGGTGCACGAGGGATATCTCGAAAAGCTCGACGACGGGGCGTTCATCATCGGCGAGCAGGTGGCCGGACTGCACTCGGCTGCGCAGGACCAGGGCCTGCGCAGCCGGATCCGCTCGGTGATGACCCAGCTGCGCGACGACCTGAACGCGGCGGTCTACCTGGCCCACTACAGCGACGGCGAGGTGGTGGTGACCGACATCGTCGACAGCCCGCGCATTCCGCGGGTGGACACGTGGGCCGACTTCAAGCAGGCCGCGCACGCCACCGCGATCGGGAAGTGCCTGCTGTCCGGGCTGAGCCGGGCCGAACGCGCGGACCACTTCGACCGCTACCCGCCCGCGGACCTCACCCCGCGCACGATCACCCGGATCCACGACCTGATCGACAGCCCGGAGCACCCGGTGGTCGCCGACACCGAGGAGTACTCGCTGGGCACTGCGTGCTTGGCGGCGCCGGTCCTGGGCGCCGGTTCGCCGATGACGCTGGCGATTTCGTTCCCGGCGCGCAAGCTCGCCGCGGCTTCCTACGAAGCGCCGCTGCGCGTGGCGGCCGGCGAGGTCTCCAGGAAGATCGCGGTGACCGGCGAGTTTCCCACTGCTGGGTGATCTTCGCGCGGTGGTGCTCAACCCACCTGCGCGCAATCACTATCTGAAATATTCCACCTTGTTCGAGGCCGGGCACTTCGCGAGCATCTTTCGCAGCGGGGGCGTATTCGGTGAGGGGCGTCAACCCCTCGGCGACGTCCCTCACCGGTGCAAAGGCTGAGGGGAACCATGTACGCGGGCGACGACGGGGCACTGCTCGAAGCGGTCCGGATCGGCTCGTCCGAGGCATTCGCCGAACTGTACGCCCGGCACCGCGCGGCTGCGCGGACGATGGCCAAGCAGGTCGCGCCGACTCCGGCCGATGTGGACGACCTGGTCGCCGAGGCCTTCGCGAACATCCTGGACGTCCTGCGGCGCGGGGCGGGACCGGACACGGCCTTCCGCGCCTACCTGCTCACCACCATCCGGAACCTGGCGGCCGCGGCCAGCAGCCGCGAGCGCCGCGTGCACCTGGCCCCCGAGCTCGACGGCCTGCACCCGGAGGAAACCCTGCCGTTCGTCGACCCGGCGGTGGCGGAGCTGGAGCGGAACCTGATCAAGCAGGCCTTCTCCCGGCTGCCGCGGCGCTGGCGCCACGTGCTCTGGTACGTGGAGGTGGAGAAGCAGACCCCGGCCGAGGTGGGCAAGCGCTTCGGGATCAGCCGCAACAGCGCGGCGGCGCTGACCTACCGGGCTCGAAAGGGCTTGCGCGAGGCCTACACCCAGGTGTGCCGCGGCGAACCGGCCCAGCGCCGCCTCGCGGCCCCGGGCCAGCTCCTCGCCGCAGCCTGATTCCTGCGGTTCCCAGACCTGTCTTGCGCGGCAACACCGGTCTGGTCATGCATCAGGCCGGGCACCCGGAGTCCAGGCGGGCGCTGTAACTCCCGCAGGGGGCCGCCACCCGCACCGCCACCCAAAACGAGCCTGGAACCGCTTAATGGGTGCGGAAGCGCTCTTCGAGGGATTCGACGAGCTTGCGCCAGACCTCGACCTCGGCGTCGAACGGTCCGCTCGGGGGCAGCCGGTTCGGGCTGGGGCGCAGGACGAAGGAGACCAGCCAGCCGAGCCGCTCCGACGGCTGGAGCGCCTTCTCCACGCTGTTGTCGCCCGCCCAGGCCGCCGCGTCCATCAGCAGCTCCTCGGCCAGGTCCAGCTGCGTCGGGTCCACTTCGGACGGTCCGCTGCCGAGGTCGGCGTCCAGGCCGGTCAGCACGTAGGTGTTGTCGTCGTCGACCTCGACGTCGAGCTCGCCGGCGGTCGCCTTCTCCCGCACCTGCGCCCAGGTCGAGACCCGCTCCAGGTCGGTGCCGGTGATCGCGTCGTCGTCGGCGACGAACCGGGCCAGCGCGCGGGCGCTCGGGAACACGTCGATCTTCCCGTCGCTGCCCAGGAAGACCGGGTCGTCGTCGAGGTAGCAGCGCAGCGAGTAGTGCTCGCCGGTGCTGGTGATGATGCGGATCGGGTCGATGCCGACTTCGCCCCAGAAGCCGAGCTCGGCCTCGTCGAGCTCGTCCACCTCGGACTCCTCGGCGGTGCCCGCCGCGTCCTCGTCCTCCGCGTCGGCCTCCAGCACCTCGGCCAGCTCGGCTTCGGCGGTGGCGACCGCATCGGCGGGCACGTCGGGGGTGGTGACCACGGCGTCGATGGCGTCGAGCACCTCGTCCCAGCGCTCCACGACGACCTTGCACAGCTCGGTCCAGCGGCGCTGCCCGTCCTTGCCGGAGAAGGCGAAGGTGCCCTGGTCGAGCAGGGCGAACCCGTCGGCGGAGTCCAGCACCTCGTGCACCGCGTCCAGCTCGCAGACGTCGGCGAGCGAGCGGGCGATCTCGACGATGTCGGCGAGCTCGCCGACGGTCCAGGTGTCCAGCGGCTCCGCCACCAGCTCCGGAACGCCGACCAGGTCGTACTGGTGGTCCTCGTCCGGGCTCAGGTCCTCGGCGGCGAGCTGGGGCACCACGTGCCACGCCGGGTGGTCGTCGAGGTCGTGCTCCCGGGCGGTGCGCACGAACGCCGCCAGGTGAGCGGGGTCGGGGAATGCGTAGAGGTCGTCCTCGTGTCCGAGGAACGCCTCCCACTCCTCGCCGTCCTCGCGCCAGCGCGGCGCCCACAGGGTGACGACGTCGCCCTGCGGCAGCCCGAGCTCGATGGGGACGATGTCCTGCGCCATCTCTCTACCTCCGGTCACCGAACCAGACCTCGCGGAAGCCTACGGGTTGTCCGTTCACAGCGTGTTCCCCGGTCCGGCTGTCACCGTATCGAGCCCGTGGTGTGCAACGGTCGACGGAACAATTCGTAACGATCAGTCGTCGGAATGGCGATCGTGTCCCAATGGTGTTGCTCTGTTCGGCTCAGCGATGGCCCCGGTCGGGGGTGAGGTCACCTTTGGCGGTACCCCTCCGGAGCCTTCCCGGTGACCATGATCGGAATGGATGTCGCGGAACTGTGGTCCGAAATCGTGCGCTGGTTGTCCGAGCACGCACCGGTCACCGCAGCGGCCTTGCGCCCGCCCGTGCCACCACCGGACCTGGCCGAGCTGGAGGCGGAGTTCGCCGTCGAGCTGCCCGCGGAGCTGCGTGAGCTGTGGCTGTGCTGCGGCGGCACCGGGGCGGACGTGCTCGCCGACGTCCTGCCGCCGTTCTACACGCCCTACAGCGCGCTCGAAGCGCGCCAGGCGTGGCGCGACCACCGCAAGCACTGGGCGGCGCAGTGGGAGCGCCCGGCCTGCGACTACTACGCCGGTTCACCGGGCTCGAGCTTCCACCCGGCCTGGATCCCGATCGCCGGTGACGGCTTCGCCGACGAGCTGGTGGTGGATCTGCGCCCGGGGCCGCTGCACGGCTGCGTCCTGGAGTGGGAGCAGGAGGCGTCGCAGGTCCTCCGCCCGGAGTGGAAGGGAGTCGCGGCGATGCTCGCCGACGTCCGCCGCTCCCTCGTCGAAGGGGTCCCGGCGGGCCACAGCTACCCGACGGTCACCGAGGACGGCCGCCTCGACTGGCAGATCCGCTGACTCACCCGGCCTCGGTGCGATCGCCCAGGGGTGAGCGGAGTGACCCGTTGATCGTGAGCGGGCGCGTGATCGTGAACTCGACCTCTTCTCCGTCCATTTCGGGGTCGTCCCGGTGGGCGTAGTGGAAGTCGGCGAGCTCGGCGTCGGTCATTTCTTCGGGGTGCTTCGACACGGTTGAACCTCCTGTGCGCTGGTGGTGGGGCCTCGTTGAGCTGCGGTTATGACAGCGCAAGGCCTGGTTTCCCGGTTGGGTGCTGGTTCGGCGTTGCCCACTAGTTTGCGACGCCTACTAGTTGGTGTTACGTTGTTGGCATGGCGGACAGGACGATCTCGGGGCGGCAGGCGCAGTGGCTGCGCGGCGTGCTCGACCTCGCCGTGCTGGCCCTGCTGGCCGAGGGCGGCGAGGGCTACGGCTACACGCTGCTGCAGCGGCTCGCCGAGGCCGGGTTGCCGGGGATGAAGGCCGGGACGCTCTACCCGCTGCTCAACCGGCTCGCGGCCGATGGGCTGCTGAGCGCCGAGTGGCGGGCTGGGGAAGGCGGTCCCGGGCGCAAGTTCTTCGCGCTCACCGACGAGGGGCGCGCGGCGCTCGCCGAGCAGGGACCGAAGTGGGTCGAGTTCGCGAAGAACTCGATCTCCGTTGTGGAACGAGGGGTGCAGTCTTGATGACGTTGGACGCGAAGTACCGCGACGAGTTGCTGCTCGCGCTGCGGATGCACGAGATCTCCGGTGAGCGCGTGGGGGAGGTGCTGGCCGAGGTCGAGGCGCACGTGCGGGAGACCGGGGAGGACCCGGTGGAGGCATTCGGCAAGCCCCGCGAGTACGCCGTGCAGGTCGCCGCGCAGCTGGACAGCAGCACCGGCAAGCGGTCCACGATGGAGGTCGCGATCAGCGCGCTGGCCACCGCGGCGCTGGTCATGTTCGGCTCGGAATTCCTGCTGGAAGCGCTGTTCGAGCCCTCCGGCGTGGTCACCTACACGATGAAGGACACCGTCGCGCTGGTGTCCTTGCTGGTGCTGATGGTCGTCGGCGTGATGCTGATGTTCAAGGCGTACACCGCGCAGCGCGGGAACAAGGTCTACGGAGGTGCCGCGGTGGCAGCGTTCGCCCTGGGGATTCTGGTGCAGTTCGCGTCCGGCCGGTTGCTCGACGACGTGACACCGCTGTACGAGCTGCCGAGCTGGCTCGCGATCGTGCTCGGCTCAGTGCTGCTCGTGGGTGCGATCACGCTCCTGGTGCGTGCCACCCGCCGGGGCCGGGTGGTGTACCCGAAGGTCAGGTGAGCGCGGAGACCTCCGGCGTGTCGGGCACCCGACACGCCGGAGGTGTCTTCGACCTCCCTTGAGATCGCGTCAGGTGCCGACGGGGTGCCAGACGGTCTTGACCTCGGTGAAGGCGCGGAGGCGCTGGAGGTCCGGCTCGCGGGTCCAGTCCGGTTCACCTCGCACCGGCAGGACCCGCTTCACCGTGTCCGCCGCCGCGCGGGCCAGTTCGGGGCGCAGGTCCGCCGGGGCCCCGGTGGGGTCGAGCGCGTTGACGTCGGCGTGCGAGGCCAGCCACGGGCCTAGTTCGGCCGCCCGGCCGGTGAGCACGTTGACCACGCCGCCCGGCACGTCGGAGGTGGCCAGCACCTCGGCGAAGGTGACCGCGGGCAGCGGCTTGTCCGCGCTGGCCACCAGCACGCAGGTGTTGCCCGCCGCGAGCACCGGCGCCACCACGCTGATCAGGCCGAGCAGCGCGGACTCCTGCGGCGCGAGCACGCCGACCACGCCGGTGGGCTCCGGGACGCTGAACGAGAAGTACGGGCCGGCCACCGGGTTCGCCGCGCCGAGCACCATCGAGATCTTGTCCGTCCAGCCCGCGTACCAGACCATCCGGTCGATCGCGGTGTCCACCGCGGCGTTCGCCTGCGCGGTGGAAAGCCCCTCGGCGGCGGCGATCTCGGCGGCGAACTGGTCGCGCCGCCCCTCCATCACCTCCGCGACGCGGAACAGCACCTGGCCGCGGTTGTAGGCCGTCGCGCCCGACCAGCCGGCGAACGCCTTGCGCGCTGCGGCGACCGCGTCGCGGACGTCCTTGCGGGACGCGTGCGCGGCGTTGGCCAGGAACCCGCCGTCGGCGCCGTGCACCGGGTAGACCCGGCCGGACTCCGAGCGCGGGAACGACCCGCCGATGTAGAGCTTGTAGGTCTTGGCCACGGCCAGCCGCTCCGGGGTGTCAGACATCGAGGTACGCCTCCAAACCGGCCCGGCCGCCCTCCCGGCCGAATCCGGACTCCTGGTAGCCGCCGAACGGGGCGGTCGGGTCGAAGCGGTTGAAGGTGTTGGCCCACACCACGCCGGCCCGCAGCTGCTGCGCCGCCCACAGGATCCGGGAGCCCTTCTCCGACCAGATCCCGGCCGACAGGCCGTACGGGGTGTTGTTGGCCTTGGCGATGGCCTCGGCCGGGGTGCGGAAGGTCAGCACCGACAGCACCGGGCCGAAGATCTCCTCGCGGGCGATCCGCATCGACTGCTGCACGCCGGAGAACACCGTGGGGGCGAAGAAGAACCCGCGTTCCGGCAGCGGGCACGGGCTGGTCCAGCGCTGCGCGCCCTCGGCGTCCCCGCTGTCGGCCAGCTCGGTGATCTTGGCCAGCTGCTCGGCGGAGTTGATCGCGCCGACGTCGGTGTTCTTGTCCAGCGGGTCGCCGACCCGCAGCGTCCGGACCCGCGCCCGCAGCCGCTCCAGCAGCTCCTCGGCGATCGACTCCTGCACCAGCAGCCGGGAACCCGCGCAGCAGACGTGGCCCTGGTTGAAGAAGATCCCGTTGACGATGCCCTCGACGGCCTGGTCCAGCGGCGCGTCGTCGAAGACGATGTTGGCGGCCTTGCCGCCCAGCTCCAGGGTCAGCTTCTTGCCCGTTCCGGCGACGGTGCGCTGGATCTGCTTGCCGACCTCGGTGGAGCCGGTGAAGGCGACCTTGTCGACACCGGGGTGGTCGACCAGCGCCGCACCGACGTCACCGGCGCCGGGCAGGATGTTCACCACGCCCGGCGGCAGCCCGGCCTGCTGGCAGATCTCGGCGAACACCAGCGCGCTCAGCGGCGTGGTCTCGGCGGGCTTGAGCACCACGGTGTTGCCGCAGGCCAGCGCCGGGGCGATCTTCCAGGCCAGCATCAGCAGCGGGAAGTTCCACGGGATGACCTGCCCGGCCACGCCCAGCGGGCGCGGGTCCGGGCCGTACCCGGCGTGGCCGAGCTTGTCGGCCCACCCGGCGTGGTGGAAGAAGTGCGCCGCGGCGGTCGGGATGTCGGCGTCGCGCGATTCCTTGATCGGCTTGCCGTTGTCCAGCGTCTCCAGCACCGCGAGCTCGCGGCCGCGCTCCTGGATCAGCCGGGCGATGCGGAACAGGTACTTCGCGCGCTCGGCGCCCGGCATCGCCGACCAGGTCGAGTCGAAGGCGCTGCGCGCCGCCCGCACCGCGGTGTCCACATCGGACTCGTCGGCGCTGGAGACCTCGGCGAGCACCTCACCGGTGGCCGGGTCGACGCTCTTGAGCGGCTCGCCGCCGCCGTCGGTGAACTCGCCGCCGACGAACATCCGGTAGCTGGGCTTGAGGTTCGCGACGTCCCGCGATTCCGGGGCGGGTGCGTACTCCCATGGGCTTTCGGTCATCAGTCCACCGCCACGTGGTCGGGGCCGCTGTAGTGGCCGTCGAGCTGGGTGCGCCGCTGCATCAGCAGGTCGTTGAGCAGGCTGGACGCGCCGAAGCGGAACAGCTCCGGGGTGAGCCACTCCGGACCGGCGACCTCGTGCACGGCCACCAGGTAGCGGATCGCGTCCTTGGTGTTGCGGATCCCGCCCGCCGGTTTGACGCCGCGCAGCTCGCCGGTGGCCTCGCGCCAGTCGCGGACCGCCTGCAGCATCAGGTGCGTCACGGGCAGGGTCGCGGCCGGGGAGACCTTGCCGGTGGAGGTCTTGATGAAGTCACCGCCCGCCAGCAGCCCGAGCCAGGACGCGCGCCGCACGTTGTCGTAGGTGGCCAGCTCGCCGGTCTCCAGGATGACCTTCAGGTGCGCGTCCCCGCAGGCCGCCTTGACGGCCCGGATCTCGTCGAAGACCTGCCCGTAGCGGCCGGCCAGGAACGCGCCGCGGTCGATCACCATGTCGATCTCGTCGGCCCCGGCGGCCACCGCGTACTCCACGTCGGCGAGCTTGACCGCGCGCGCCGCGCGGCCGGACGGGAAGGCGGTGGCGACCGAAGCGACGTGCACGCCAGTGCCCTCCAGCGCCTGCACCGCGGTGGCGGCGAGGTCGGAGTACACGCAGACGGCGGCGACCGGTGGGGTGTCCGGCCGTTCCGGGTCGGGGCGGCGGGCCTTGGCGCACAGCGCCCGGACCTTGCCCTCGGTGTCGGCGCCCTCCAGCGTGGTCAGGTCGACCATCGAGATCGCGGTGTCGATCGCCCAGCGCTTGGCGTCCTTCTTGATGCTCCGGGTCGCGAGCCCCGCGGCCCGCTGCTCCAGCCCGACCTGGTCGACGCCGGGCAGGCTGTGCAGGAACCGCCGGAGCGACCGGTCGTCCCGGACCGCATCGGAGAGCTCGGATGAACTCGGCGACTGTGCCATGCCCGGGAGTCTAGGTGCCCGGCTCGCCGGACCGCCGGGCCTGGAGCGATCACGCCAGCTCCGGCGTCAGCGACCGCGTCAGCGGCACGTCAGGGCGGTGTCACGAGCGGCGCCCAGAGTTGGGGGGCATGACGACGAAGAACAGCGCCCGGACGACCACCTCGACCTGGACCGGCGTGGTGCCGGTGGACGACACGGAGCTGGCGGTCACCGACAGCGGCGGTAGCGGTGTCCCGGTGGTCTACCTCAACGGCCAGTTCGCCACCCAGGGCTACTGGCGGCGGGTCCTCGCCGAGCTGGGCCCCGGCTTCCGGCACATCACCTACGACGAGCGGGCCAGGGGCAAGTCGAAGCGATCGGCGGACTACTCCTTCGAGACCGCCGTCCGGGACGTCGACGCCGTGCTCGCGGCCAGGGGCGTGGAGCGGCCCCTGGTGGTGGGCTGGTCCTACGGGGCGTTCGTCGCGGCGCACTGGACCAGCCGGAACCCGGACCGCGCACTGGGCGCGGTCATGGTCGACGGTGCTCAGCCGTACGACTGGCTGGACGAGGCCATGGAGCAGCGGATCCGGAAGCTGTTCAAGCGGCTGAGCTGGGTCATGCCGCTGGCGCGCCCGACGGGCCTGGCCCCGCGGATGTCCGCCGAGCAGATGGCGGAGACCAACATCGAGCTCGGCCAGGTGGCCCGCGAGCGCGCGCTGGGGCCGGTGCTGGACGGCATCACCGTCCCGGCGCGGTACGTGCTCGCTTCGGGCACGTCCTTCGGGAGCAGGGGCGACGAGCAGGAACGGCTCCGCGTGGCGCTCGGCGCGGTGACCGCCCGCAACCCGAACATCGAGATCAGCGCGAAGGTCGCGAGCAACCACGGTGCGATCCTGCGCAAGGACTCCCGGGCCATCGCCGACGCCGTGCGCGAGATCGCGGCCCTCGACCGCGCAGGTCGCTGAGCCGGTCAGCGCCCTCCGTCCCGCGGCGCGGAAGAGGCGGTCGGCCCCGGCATACTGGGCGCAGGCTCGGACCGGACGGAGGGCGCATGCTGATCGGAGAGCTGGCGCGGATCAGCGGGGTCGACGCGCGGTTGCTGCGGTACTACGAGGCCCAGGGGCTGCTCGAACCCCGGCGGGGCGCGAACGGCTACCGCGAGTACGACGAGAACTCGGTCGTCGTGGTGCGGCAGATCCGCGCCCTGCTGGAGGCGGGGTTGTCCACCGAGGTGATCCGGGCGGTGCTGCCGTGCGTCCGCGGCGAGCTGCCGGAGTTCGACTGGTGCGTGGACGTGCGGGCCATCATGGACCGGGAGCTGGCCATCGCCGAGGAGCGGATCGCCGAGATGGAGCGCAGCCGCAGCAACCTGGCCGGTTTCCTCGAGAAGTCCTGAATCACGGAGCGACCAGCGGTTCCGCCTGGTGCGCCCGGTGCAGCAGCTCCAGGAACTCCGGCGCCGCCGGGAGGTCCGCGCCGTCGATCCGGTGCACCGCGATGCCCGGCGTCCAGGAGTTCATGACCACCGCTCCGGCCAGTTCCGGGAGGTCGGCGGGCCGGATCTCCGCGGTCCGCTGGGGCGCGCCGAGGTTCTCCAGCTGCCTGCGGACGGTGGCCATCATGGTTCCGCCCAGCATGTCGGCCTCGGGCCACACCACCGCTTCGCCGTCCCAGAAGGCCAGGTTCCAGATCGACGCCTCGCTGAACCGGCCCCGGCGGTCGAGGAAGGCCGCGTCGTCGAAGCCCTGCGCCACGGCTCGCCGCAGGTAGTGCGTCTTGGCCACCTCGCCCACGTGCTTGAGCTCCGGCAGGGCGCGTTCGTGCTCGACGGTGATCAGCGACAGCGGGCCGGTGGGGCCGGAGGCCGCGGGCGAGGTGCGGACCAGGACGTCGAGCGTCCCGTCGGCCGCGGTGAACTCGCCCGCGGTCGAGTAGACGGTGGCGAGCAGGGAGTGGTCGGCGGGCGAACCTTCGACGGCCGTCCGCAGGTGGGCGCGGACCTGGTCGTCGGGCAGCGCCTGGCCGAACATCGTCAGCGAAGCGTTCCGCAGCCGCTCCAGGTGCAGGTCGAGTCCGCGCACGCCGCCGTCGCGCACCTGCATGGCGGTCATGTGCGCGAATCCGGCGAAGGCCAGCGGCGCCAGCTCCTCGGCGGTGGCTTCCCGTCCGTTGCGCTGAACGACGAAGAACGACATCGGTGACTCCTGAGCTCGTGTTTCCCGTTTGGGCTCGGGGAGGACGCTAGGGCCTCCAACCGGTTGGAAGGTCAACCCGCGGTGCGCCGGATCACAGCTCGGGCATGCTGGTCACCGATGCACACCTCGTGGGATCCGGCCGCACCGGAAGAAGTGCACGAGCTGTTCGCCGGTCTGGCGGCTCCGTGGTGGCTGGCCGGCGGCTACGCCGTCGAGCAGGCGCTCGGGCGCTCGCTGCGCGAGCACGGCGACATCGACGTCCTGGTGCTCCGCCGCGATCACGTGGCCGTGCAGGAAGTCCTGCGCGGGTGGGAGTGGTGGGCCGCCGATCCGCCGGGAGTGCTGCGGCCGTGGCGAGCCGGGGAAGTCCTGCCCACCGAGGTCTGCGACGTCTGGTGCCGTCCGGCGGCTGACCGGCCGTGGCGGATCCAGGTCATGATCGACGAGTCCGACGGCGAGTGCTGGACCTCGCGGCGCAACCCGCGCGTCCGCCGCGAGGTGCGCTCGATCGGCCGCACCGGCGCGAGCGGAATCCCGTACCTGGCGCCCGAGATCCTGCTGTTCTACAAGGCGAAGGACACCCGGCCCAAGGACGAGACCGACTTCGCGGCCCTGCTGCCGCTGCTCGGTCCGGATCAACGCCGTTGGCTGGCCCGGGCGATCAGCCAGACCTGCGGGGACCATCCTTGGCTGGCGCACGGCAGTCTCGGCTGACATGCGAAGGTGGGAGCTGACGGGCCGGAACCGGGGGTGGGGCGATGAACAGCGAGCAGTTGCTGGCGCTGCTGTCCGCCGTGGGGCACGCGCAGCGCCTCCGGATCATCGCCGAACTCGCCGACGGGCGGCTGTACGTCAGCGAGCTGGCGCGCCGCCTCGGCATGTCGCGGCCCCTGCTCTACATGCACCTGGAGCGCCTGGAGAAGGCGGAGCTGGTCGCCGGCAACCTGGAGCTGTCCGCCGACGGCAAGGCGCTCAAGTACTTCGAACTGCGTCCGTTCGAGTTCACCCTCGACGTCGACGTCATCCGCGCGGCTTTGCAGGAGTCCGACAGCTCGGAGCGGTCGGACGGGAAGGGGACCCGGACATGACCGGAGAGGTCGTCGGCATCGTCATCACGCTGATCGCTGTGGCCGGCATCACCACGATCTTCGTCGCCTACTTCGGTCTGCAGCGGCACCGGGCGGACGCCAAGGCGCTCGCCGAGTACCGGGAGTTCGCCGAGCAGGCCGTTGCCGAGCAGGAGGAACTCCGCGCCGAGCTGGCCGAGGTGCACGAGCGCCTCAAGTCCGTCGAGGGGCTTTTGCGCAGCATCGACTGAAAGCGCCGAGCGCGCAGCACGTCGAGCGGGAGGAGCCGGGGCCGGCTCCTCCCGCTTTTTCATCCCCGCAGGTCAGCAGGTGAGTTGACGGCCCATGCCGTCACCTGTAAGTCTCAGATTACAGGTGAAAACCGACTGAGGGGTTGAACGGGTGAAGAGGCCGTCGGTCACCGTTTCGGTGGCGAGGTGGAGCGCAGCGCACCCGGGGCGCGCGCTGATCGGCTGGGTGGTGTTCGTCGCGCTGTGCCTCGGGATCGGGAGCCTGGTCGGCACGAACAGCGCGACCAGCGAGGACTACCGGGTGGGAGAGGCCGGGCGGGCCGAAGAGCTGGCCTCCGGGGCCGGATTGCAGCGCCCGGCGACCGAGTACGTCACGATCTCCGGCGGTCCCGAAGCGCCCGCGGCGGCCGAGGAGCTGACCGGTCTGCTGCGCGCGCAGCCGGTGGTCGCCGGAGTCGCGGCGCCGATCCGCTCCGCCGGCGGCGTGCTGGTGGTCGAGGTGTCGATGCGGGGGCCCGAGCTGGAAGCCCGGAAGCACCTCGACCAGCTGACCGCGCAGACCGAGCGGGTGCAGCGGAACTACCCGGGCCTCGACCTGGAGCAGACCGGCAGCGCCTCGATCAGCAGGGGCGTGGACGAGCAGCGCGGCAGCGACCTCGCGCTGTCCGAGGCGATCACGTTCCCGGTCACGCTGATCACGCTGCTCGCGGTGTTCGGCTCGGTGCTGATGGCCGGGGTTCCGCTGCTGCTCGCGATCACCTCGATCGTGTCCGCGATCGGCCTGTCGATGGTGGTGTCGCACCTGATCCCGGACGCCGGGGTGGGCAACAACGTGATCATCCTGATCGGCATGGCGGTCGGCGTGGACTACGCGCTGTTCTACCTCAAGCGGGAGCGCGAGGAACGGGCGAGAGGGCACCTCGATCCGGCGGTGGTGGTCGGGCTGGCCGCCGAGACCGCGGGCCGGACGGTCGTCGTCTCCGGGCTCGCGGTGATCGTCTCCACCGCGACGCTCTACCTGGCCACCGACATCGTGTTCGCCTCGCTGGCCACCGGGACGATCACCGTGGTGCTGGTCGCGGTCGTCAGCTCCATCACCGCGCTGCCCGCGCTGCTGGTGCTCATCGGCCGCCGCGCCGCGAAGCGCCCCGCCAAGCCGGAGAAGGTCCGAAGTGGACGCGTGTGGGACGCGATCTCCCGGCCGGCGGCGGAGTACCCGGTGCGCACGCTGTGCCTCTCGGTGCTGGCGATGCTGCTGCTCGCGCTCCCGCTGCTGGGCATGGAGATGCGGGTGCTCAACCGCGACAGCCACTCCCGCGACATCCCGGCGTTGCAGGTCTACGACCGGTTGACCGCCGAGTTCCCGCAGCTGCGCACCCGGCACGACGTGGTCGTGGCGGCGGCGCCGCAGGACGCGGCGGACGTGCGCGCCGCGCTGGTCGACCTCGGGCGCCGGGTCCAGGGAGATCCGCTGTTCGGCGAGGTCACCGCCCCGAAGACCGGGCCAGGCGGCCGGGTGACCGCGGTGCAGGTGTCGGTCCCGTTCAACCCGAGCGCCGAGCAGGCGGCGCGGTCGTTGACGCACTTGCGCGCGGACTACCTGCCCGCCGTGACCGGGCGCGTGCCCGGCGCGGAGGTCGTGGTCACCGGGGACGTCGCGCGCGACGTGGACTACCTGGCGCACCAGAACGACAAGCTGCCGGTCGTGGTGATCGCCTTGCTGCTGCTGACGTTCGCCGTGACGGTGCTGGTGTTCCGCTCCGTGGTGATCGGGCTGGTCGGCGTGGCGCTGAACCTGCTGTCGGCCGCCGGCGCGATGGGACTGCTGGTGGTGTTCTTCCAGCACGGGCTGGCCACCGCCCTGTTCGGCTTCGATCCCAGCGCGACCAGCGCGATCGGCTCGCGGGTGCCGCTGTTCCTGTTCGTGATCCTCTTCGGGCTGTCGATGGACTACCAGATGTTCGTGGTGAGCCGGATCCGCGAAGCGGTGCTGCGCGGGGTCCCGGAGCGCGACGCCGTCCACCTCGGCGTGCACCAGTCGGCCAAGGTGGTGACCAGCGCGGCGATCGTGATGACGACGGTGTTCGCCAGCTTCGTGTTCCTGCACCTGGCGGAGATGAAGCAGATCGGCTTCAGCCTCGCGGTGGCGGTCCTGCTGGACGCCTTCGTGATCCGCGTCCTGATCCTCCCGTCGGTCCTGACGCTCCTGGGCCGAGCGGCCTGGTGGCCCTGGAAGCCCGGCGCGCACGAGGAACCCACCACGGTCCGCACGCCACTGCCGATCAGTTGAACCGGGCCCGTGAGCACTTTGTGGGGCTATCACCCCGAAAAGTGCTCACGGGCTTGTGACCAGGCGTGTCACCGCCGAGCTCGGCGCGTGGTGGCCGGGCGGCGAGGTGCCGGTTGGCGGTCGCCGCGCTGCGGTGTGGTGACTCCCGCCGTTTGCTGGCGGTCCCAGGGCAGCAGCTGCTTCGAGCTGCTCCGGTCGGCCAGGCGGAGGGACTGGGCCGAGGTGAGCCACTCCTCCGCGGGTTCGGCGATCTCCAGCAGCAGGGCCTCGAACTCCGAGCGGGTCGTCTCCAGGATGTGCGGGGCGGCCAGCCAGCGCAGGACCTTCCGCCCGGTCACCGCCATCCGCTGGCGGGGCGAGGAGACCAGCTGCTCGCCGAAGTAGCGGACCAGCACCTCGTCCATCACGTCCCACGCGTTGGCCGCGCCGAACAGGTCCTTCACGTCCTCGGCGTCGAGGATGCGGAAGCACTCGTCCAGCAGCTGCATGACCTCCACCCGCAGCACGTTCAGGTGGCCGTAGGAGGTGAACTTCAGGTTGTTGCGCAGGTCCAGCCCGCTGCGCCGGACCACCGCCATGCTGCCGAAGGACGGGTCGTGCGCGCGCTCCCGGATCACGTCGGAGACCCGCTTGTCCCGCCAGAACAGCGCGGTCTGGTTGTTGAACTGGGTGAACAGCCGGTGGAAGTCGGTGTTCGGCCGCGAGTTCCCCGATCCCAGGCCGCGGCCGTAGCCGAGCACTCGGCGGTAGGCGCTGATCCGGTCGCGCTTGGTGTAGCGCAGCACGTCCCGCCGGTCGAAGCGGTACAGCCCGAACGCGCCCTCACCGTCGAACAACCGGATCGCGCCGCGCTCGAAGAGCTCCCGGAGCTTCTGCACCACGCGGAACATGCCCATCCGCTCGTGCTGGTACAGGTAGTACACGTCGGCCACCGCGATGAGGCGCTCGGAGGCGATGGTCTCGTCGTAGTTCTCGATGCCGTGCGGCATGCGGGTCGCGCCGACGTCGCTGGCCGCCTCGCCGCCGATGCCGACCAGCTGGGCCAGCCCGCCGTCGGGTGGTCGCGGCTGGCTCTGGTCCTCGGTCTCGACGGCGAAGAGCATGTCGTCGATCTGCTTCAGCAGCGCCTCGCCGACCTGCGGGTTGCTGCCGAGCTCGTTCGACAGGTTGCCCGCGACCTCGCGGCGCAGCGCGGCGACCCGGTCGAACAGTTCCCGGTACTGCTTTTCGGTGGCCATCATTCCTCCGTGCGGGGCGCGGGCGGACCGCTATTCCGGCCGCGGGGCGGGCTTGGGCTCGGGACGCGGTTTGCGGGTCCGCGGCTTGGCCGCGGAGACGGTCTGCTCCGCCGCACCTGGAGCCGCGCCCGACGTCGGTGCCGGGCCGGGAGTGGTTCCCGTTGCCGCTCCGGGCGTACCTGACCTCGGTGCTGCGCCGAGCGGTGGTGCAGCCGCCGCTCCGGCGTCCGGCGGTGGTGGACCGGGCGGGTCCTCGGGCTTCGCGCCGTGCCGGATCGGCCGGGCCACCCGCACGATCTCCTGCAGGTGGTCGTGCAGCTCGTCGACGGCGCGCTGCACCCGGGAGCTGAAGAACCCGGCCGGGAGCGTGGCGCGGTAGTTGCCCGCCACGTCCTCGGTGCCGCCGTCGGTGCGCCGCGGCAGGTGCCCGACGATCCGCTCCAACCGCACCGCGACCTGGAGGAACGCGCTGTCCACCCCGTCCTTGCCCGCGGATTCGATCAGCGTGCGGCCTTCGAAGCAGGCGAAGTCGTGCACCCAGCGCAGCAGGCCGCCCAGCGCCATCGACCCGCCATCGGGGTCGGGAATCCGCAGGACCTCCCGGTCACCGCGGTGGATCCGCACCGAGCTCAGCTCCGCGACCAGCTCCTCGACCTGCACCGCGGTCGCCGACAGCAGCTGGGACAGCGCCACCACGGCCGGCCCGAAGAACGGCGCCTGGCCGGTCTCCGGCTGCGCGAACGGGTCGATGCGGTCGCGGGAGTCCAGCCAGCCCCGGTACAGCGAGAGCACCCAGTCGACCAGGGTGATGAACGAGGTCTGGACGCGCTCTTCCTCTATGGTGTTGACCTGCCCGCCGACCAGCCCGAACTCATCGCGCAACTCGCCGAGGTGGCCGCGCACCCGGTCGGCGTCCACGGCCGCCGACGGGCTCCCGAGCAGCAGCAGGAAGAGCTGGTCGATGCGCGGCACGCGGAGCAGCGCGGACTCCAGCTCCTTGCGGATCTCCTCCAGACCGTGCCGGACCAGGCTGCGGAAGCCCTCGCCGTTCTCCGGATCCGCACCCGGTCGCAGCGGTCGCAGCGAGTCCAGCAGCTCGGTCGCGTCCTTGATCGCGCTGCGCGCGCGGGCGGCCAGCGACGCCTGCCCACCCGTGACCGCGCCCAGGTCGGCCTGCACCGCGTAACCGCGCGGCGTCCACCGCGCTTCGGTGTGCCCCTCGACGCGCTTGAGCTCGAAGCTGCCGGTCAGCGCGGAGGTGAAGCCCTTGGTGTCGCCCTCGCGCCACTTCCAGCCGAGCACGTCGCTGATCGCCTTGTTCGCCAGCTTCCCCGGGTCCCACCACGGCGGGCAGGGTGGTTCGTGCCGGTGGACCAGCGGGTACGCGCTGTCCACGTCCTGGGCCGGGGGGAGCGCGGCGCCCCTGTCGTCGTTGATGCTCATCGCCTGCCCTCGCCGCCTTCCTCGATGCCGAACCGCAGCGCGAGTTCGGCGGTTTCGCGCCAACATCGCAGCATGGTGTTCTCCGTGCTGCGCAACGAATCCACGCATCCGTCCACACCGGACCGGATGCTGCGGGCCCAGCCGAGCCACTCCGGTCCGCGCCCCTGCACGGCCCGCGCCAGCTCGTTGGCCGCGTGGTGGCACCGGAACTCGTCGTCCAGCCGCCGCTGGGTGCGCAGCAGGGCCAGCGCGGTGGTGTGCAAGGCGTCGGCCTCCGGCCGCCCGCGCACCGCGCGCAGCGCCGGCTGGAGTTCCGCGGTGCCGTCGGTGACCACCTCGGCGAGCCGGTCGGACACCGCCGGGCGCTCACCGCCCGGGCGGTCCTCGACCACGCTCACCTCCAGTGCGCGCCACGCGGCCGCCAGCTGCCGGATCTTCCGCGCCAGCACCGGGAATTCGCCGCGCAAGGTCATCGGGCCCGCCTCCCCAGCTCCTCCACGAAGAACCGCGCCAACCGCTTCGGCGGTGCCATCCGGTTCTCCAGCGCGTGCCGGACCGCCCCGATCAGGAACCGCTCCGGCACGACGCCGGGCGCCACGCCGTCGGCCAGCCGCTCGGCGGCCTCCTCCACCATCCGCTGTTCCTTGGGCTCGAACCGCAGGACCCGCGCCAGCTTCCGATCGCCCAGCGACGGGTACGAGGTGAAGCACATCGCCCGCACCACGGCGGGGATCGCCTTGTCCGCCGTGGCCAGCAGCTCCGGCGGTGCACCGATGAGCTTCGGCCGCGGGTACATCGCGTGCCACGCGCGTTCGTGCTGCTCGGCGCGGCGTGGAAAGCCCATCCGCCGCAGCAGCTCGACGGAGAGCTTCCCGCGCACGTAGGACGACGGGTGCGGGTCGGCCGGGCGGAACTTCGCCGCGGCGCGCGGATCGCGGGCGATCACGTCGAACAGCGAGCCCACGACCATCGGCCCGCCCAGCAGCAGCCCGGCCAGGTCGGCGAAGGTCTCCCGGTTCCACCGCACCCACTGCGAGACGATCGCGGGCGGCAGCCCGAGCTCGGTGAGCCTGGCCGCGACCTGCATCGGAACCGCTCTGGCCAGCCCCAGATCGTTCTGCAGGTTGTGGCTGACCTCGTGCAGCACGGCACCGAGCGTCCACGGGTTGATCAGCCGGTGGAACGGCAGCTGGATCAGCGGGAACGGGTTGATCCGGTGGCTCAGCCGCTGCAGCGGGATGCCGCGGCGCGAGGTGGCCGGCCCGTGGCTGGGTTCCAGGTAGCAGAACGGTGGTGGGGTCGGGATCGAGCGCCACCGCCCGATCCCCAGGTAGGCGTACTGGTAGCAGTCGAGCGCAATCCGGTCCGCGGCGACCAGCCACGGCGCGAACGAGCTCTGCCGCTGGGTGAACAGCTCCAGGTAGAAGTCCCACAACCGCTCGGTGTCGCGCACCCGACGGTACGCCCGGGACTTCGCCCGCAGCACGCTCTGCAGGCGCTGGGAGTTCGGCAGCCGGGCGGCCTGCTCGGCGACGCGGCGCAGCTCGCGGGTGGCTTCGTGCAGCGGTTCCCGGAGCCCGGCCATGGTTTCGTTGACCGCGACGAGGTGCGCCCGGCTGGGGCCGGTGGCGGGATCGCCGAACTCCGTCCAGCTGAACGGCCGGAGCGCGGCGAGGTGGCGTTCGCTGCTGGTGGCCTGAGTGCGCACCCAGGTCGCCAGCAGGTGCGCGGTCGCGCGGTCCATCGGCTGGGTCGGCCGGGAGCGCGCCGCGGCCGACCGCAGCTCAGCGGCGGCGGCCACGGCCTCTGCTCCGGCGGCGGGCCTTCGGACGTCCCCTGGCCGCGCGGGCCTTGCGCATCTGCGCGGCGCGGCGGGCTTGGACGGCGCGGCGGTTCTTCGGCGGTGCGGAACGCGGCCGCTTGGTGGGGCGGCGTCCGCGCACGGCCTTGCTGCGGCCGACCGCCTTGGCGGTGTGCCCGGCCAGCGAGCGCGCGATGTGCTTGCCGGAGACCTTCTGGCCTCGCGCGACGCGGCGGCCCATGTCCCGCGCTGTGCGGCCGGCGATCTTGGGCACCTGGCGGACCGCGCGACGGGCCGTCCGGCTGCGCCACAACCTCTTGCCGACCTTCTTGACGCCCTTGATGATCTTCGGGGCGAACTTCTTGGCCAGCGGCAGGGCCTTGGGCGCCATCTTGATCGCCAGCGGCGCCAGCGCGCCGAGCAAGCCCTCCACCTCGGCCTCGGATTCGGCGCGTTCGGCTTCGAAGGCGAGCTTGGCCATGGTCTCGGCATCGGGGTAGAGGCGGCGGACCGGGTTGGCGAAGGACTCGTACTCGTCCTCGAACTCCGCCTCCAGCTCGCGGACCAGCTGCTCGAACTCCGCCTCCAGCTCGTCCTCGTCCTCGTCCTCATCTTCGAATTCGTCCTCGAACTCGAGCTCGTCCTCCAGCTCCTGGACCAGCCCTTCCAGCTCGTCCTCGAGTTCGTCTTCGAATTCGTCCTCGAACTCGTCCTCGTCCTCCAGCTCGTCCTCGAGCTCCTGGGCGAAGTCCTCGAATTCGTCCTCGAATTCGTCTTCCAGCTCGTCCTCGAGCTCGCGGGCCAGCTCGTCCTCCAGCTCGCCGTCGACCGCTCGGTAGCGACTCATGGTGGCTCCTCCTGTCCTGCGCCGCGGCCGGCGGAACTTGCGGCCGGTCGTCGGTGAGCGCGTGGGGTCAGTCCAGTTCAAGAGGGCATTCGGGTGGTAGTCACACGTTTTGACGTCGTTATTGGGAATTAGTCAGGGCGCGTGTCACACGAATCGACGATGCGCATTCGGACGATGTTGGATTTGCTGGTACCGACCGCGGCGAACGCCGCACCGGCCTGCCGTGGGGACGCGGGCCACGGCGTCGATCCGCCGCCCGGACTGGTTGCTGGGGAGGCCGGTGGCATGGTGAGAGAAGCGACTGCGACGACGGTTCCGCGGGTGGACCGGCCAACGCCGGAGCCCGCGTGGCACACCGCCGACCTGCAGGCGGACGAGCTGGTCCAGCACCTGGTCCGGGCGCTGGTGCGCCGGGTCGGCGAGATAGCCGGGCCGAACACGGGAACGCGCAGACCGCTGCTGGACATCACCGACCTCGGCGTGCGCTGCCTGCTCGTCCCGGTCGCGCCGAAGGTCGACGAACTGCTCAGCCCGCGGGAGCGGGAGATCGCGCGGATGGTCGGGCTGGGCTACACCAACCGCGCCATGGCCGCGGTCCTGGAGATCAGCCTCTACACGGTTTCGGCGCACATGCGGCGCATCTTCACCAAGCTCGGCGTCGGATCGCGCGCGGCGATGGTGGCCGCGCTGTCGGACAATCCGGACCTCTACACCGCGGATTGAGGGCTGCCCGGCGGAATCCGGATGCTCCGAACGCGCCGTCCGGAGCGACCACCGGTCACTAGCCTCGTGAACGCCAACGGCTCACACGAGGAGATCTGGTGCGCAGAATTCCGTTGTACGCGGCAGCATCCGCCGCGCTAGTGCTGTCCACCCTGACCGGCGCGCAACCCGCGCTGGCCGGTGGCTCCGACCTCGCCTGGGAACCCTGCGGCGAGCAGCAGGGCGAGTGCACGTCGGTGGAAGTCCCGCTCGACTGGCAGGACCCGGACGGGACGAAGATCGAGATCGCCATCGGGCGATTACCCGCGACCGAGCCGGAGAACCGCATCGGCGTGCTGTTCGCCGCGCCGGGCGGGCCGGGTGCCTCGGGCATCGACATGTACGTCAACAGCCCCGACGCGCTGTCCGTCGGCGAGCTGCGCAAGCGCTTCGACATCGTCAGCTGGGACCAGCGCGGCGTCGTGCGCAGCAGCGAGGTGCGGTGCAGCGCCGAGCTGCTGAAGCAGAAGCCCAGCAGCTTCCCCGAATCCGAGCAGGAGTACCAGGACCTGCTGGACTACAACGCGAAGCTGGGCGAGGACTGCGAGCAGAACAGCCCGGCCTTCGGCCTCGTCGACACCGTCAGCGCGGTGCGCGATCTCGACGCGATCCGCGCGGCGCTGGGCGAGGAGCAGCTGAACTTCTACGGCGCGTCCTACGGGACGCAGGTGGGGCAGCAGTACGCGGAGCTGTTCCCGGACCGGGTGCGCGCGATGGTGCTCGACTCGAACATGGACCACAGCATGAGCTCGGGTGGCGACTACATCGCGACGACCACCGAGGACCAGGAGGGCGCGTTCAACGCCTTCGCGGACTGGTGCGAGCGCACGCAGAACTGCGCGCTGCACGGCTCTGACGTCCGCGCGCTGTGGGCCGACCTGCACGGGAAGGCCGAAGCCGGGACGCTGACCGACCCGGTGACCGGCAAGCCGCTGAGCGCGGAGTTCCTCCGCCGCGAGCTCAAGGCCGCGATGTACGCGCCGGAGGAGCGGTGGTTCCCGCTGGCGGAGCGGTTCCAGGCGCTGGCCGGCGGCGGCCCGGCGATCGCCGCGCAGGCCGCGCCGGTGGAGCTGGCGCAGAACTCCTACCAGGCGATCTGGTGCGACGACTGGCGCTGGGACGTCGGGAACTTCGCCGAGCTGCAGAGCTACCGGGACCGCGCGGAGCAGCTCGCACCGCAGACGAAGCTCTCCCCGTTCTGGAGCGATGTCGCGACGTGCCTGAACTGGCCGGGCGAGGTCAGCAACCCGCAGCACCGGCCGGAGATCGCCGGAACGCCGCCGATCCTGCTGGTCACGGCCCGCTACGACGTGGCGACGCCGAACGCCTGGAACCGGACGGTGGCGGACCAGATCGAGAACTCGGTCCTGCTGCACTACGACGGCGTCGGTCACGGGCAGTACTACCACAGCCCCTGCGTCACCGACTACGTCGACGACTACGTGACGACGTTGCGAACACCGGCCCCCGACACCCACTGCGAAGCGGTCTGGCCGACCCAACCGGCAGGCTGACGGGAAGGCCGTCCGCGGAGCGCGCGGCTTCCCGGTTCCGGGAAATTCGCGGCTTCGCGGACGGCCAGGCGCGGCGCCCGGCGGTTCGGATGGCGATTTCGCGCGAAAACGGCGATGGCCAGGCGTGGAAGCGTTCGATTTCGCGCGAAATCGCCAACATCACCCTCCGACGTTCCGGGTGCGGCCTCCCGGCCCCGGGGAGCAACGACAGCTCCTTCGGCAGAATCGGGGAGGCTGGGCGGTCCGAGGAGTGCGATCTGGAGGTTCGAGTGGTTCAACTACCGCAGTCGTTGCTGTGGGATCACAACGCGCACTACCACTCGTGGCTGCTGCGGAAGTTGCCGCAGCGGAGCGCGCGGGCGCTCGACGTCGGCTGCGGCACCGGCGCGTTCGCGCGGGAGCTCGCGGAGCGGGCGGAGCACGTCGATGCGGTGGACGTCTCGCCGGAGATGATCGAGCGCGCCAGCGGTGCGCCGGCGAGCAACGTCAGGTGGCTGTGCGGCGACCTGCTGGATCTCTCGCTGGACGCGTCGGGATACGACGCGGTGACGGCGATCTCCAGCCTGCACCACATGCCGCTGCGTCCGGCGCTGCGCCGCCTGGCCGAGCTGGTGAGACCGGGCGGAACCCTCGCTGTCGTCGGCCACTACCGCAAGCAGACACCGACGGACTTCGCCCTGGACGCGGTGACCCTCCCGGCCAACGCGGCGGTCGGCGCCTACAAGGCGGCCCGTGGCCGCGCGGGCAAGCCCCACGACGAAGGCATGCCGGTCAAGGACCCGGCGAACACGCTCCTGGAAATCCGCACCGCAGCGGCGGAAATCCTCCCCGGAGCAGTGGTCCACCGCCGCCTCTTCTGGCGCTACACGCTCCTGTGGCGCAACACCCACCACTGATCGCCAGGTGGAGCGGCCGTCTTGGCAGGTGATGGCCCGTGAGTGCTTTGGGGCGCTATAGCACCCCAAAGCACTCACGCCGCCTGAACTGCGGAGACGCAACCTCAGGAGTCCCGCCGCAGAGCGGACAGGAACCCGCCCCACTGCGAGCGGCTGAACACGAGCGCGCCGCCAGCGCGGTCCTTGGTGTCGCGGACTCCGACCACGTCAGGGGTGACGGCGACCTCGACGCAGTAGGAGTTGTCGGAGCTTCGCGTGGACTTCCGCCACTTCGCTTCGTCCAGCGCACTGGGGAAGACGTCGTTCATGTTTTCGACTGTAGTCGGAAGTCAGCTGAGGCTGAACCCTTGTTTGATCAGAGCAAACGAGTCTTCCCTGCTCAGTGCGCTGGTCGTTGCTTCGGCATGTGCGAGGCCGTATTCGCGCGTGGTCAAGGGATCCATGGTGAGCTGTGTCGACGTCACGGTCTCCTGCCAGAGCAGCGTTGGAAGCCGACCGCTTGGGAACGTCATCAAGTGGAAGCCGGATCCGCCCATCGCTGGATGTCCAGTCGCTTCGAACGGAACGATGCGGACGTCGAGGTGATCGGGGTTCTGCTCGATTAGGTCTGCGAGGTGCTTGAGCTGAGCGAGATGCACTTCCTTGCCGCCGATCTGTTGCCGAACAGCTGCTTCGCTCATGACGGCCATGATCTGGAGCGGTTCATCTCCGGCTAGGCGCTTCTGCCGGGCGAGGCGGCATTGGACGCGGCGATCCACCTCGGCGAGCCGCAAGTTCGGTGCACCTGACTCGATGATTGCCCGTGCGTAGTCCTCAGTCTGCAGAAGGCCGTGGAGGAGGTCGTTTCCGTAGATACGCAGGCTTTCCGCGCCGTGCTCGAATCCGAAGAAGCGGAGCAGGTCTTCGCTGAACAGCGCTGAGTACTTCGTCCACCAGCCTCGATGGGTGGCCTGCTCGCGAAGGAAGCGTAGTTCATCGGCTTCTTCGGCGTCGAACTCGTAGATACCGATGAGCTTCTCCAGCCGGTCTGCCGCAAGGTTCTTCTTGCCGTGCTCGACGTCGGACAGGTACGCGGCGGCGATGCCGAGCTGTTTGGCGGCTGTCGCGGCGCTGAGGCCTAGTGCGCCTCGCTTCTCGCGAATCCGCAGGCCGACATCCCATGCTGCGACGGTGGGAGAAACCGGTGCCACAGTGCCCCTCCTGAGTGATCGGTACGCACAAGACTCGAACTCGTTAGGTGGACATAGGTGGTCATCCATAGGTAATTACCTTCGGATGCTCTACCTTGATCTCAGGCGGTAACGATAGCAACACGTGCTGTTGCCGTCCGGCGGTGGTCCTGGTCGCCCCCTCCCCGACCGCGGGCCCGGACCACCGCCTTCCCCTCTTCGATTTCCCTTGGGAGGCAACGTGTCCGACTTGTTCCAGCCGCAGGGGCTGATCGCGTACTGGCGTCCCGCCGAAGGCCTCCGGCACGGCTTGGAGCCCGATGCGCCGCCGCAGGCGGGTCAGGAGCGGAACACCTTGTGCGAGCGGAGCATCACGATCGGTTCGCCGAACGAGCTCGACTGGCTCGCACCCACTTGCGAAACCTGTTGGGCGGAAGCCTGTTCCCGCCGCGATGCGGCAGCCAGGAGGGCCCGATGACCTTCCTCGACGTCGCGCTGGCCCCGAACACCTACTTCACCATCTTCGTCGTTTCCGCAGCAGTGCTGGGAATCCTCGCGCTGACCCCGATCCGCGGCGGCAACGGCCAGCACGCGGGAGCAGGCCCAGGCACGGTCATGGTCTGGCAGCTCCGGGAAGCCCTAGCCGCCGAGCCGAAGCCCAGACCCGCAGTTCCAGCGAAGGCCGAGGTCGAGTCCTCCGCTGAAGCTGCGCTTCGAAGCATGCTGCTGGAGGAGATCCGGTGGCCGGAACAGCCGGTGGCGGAGTACGTGGGCCGCCACCGGCTGCGCTGGGACATCGACGAGCACCCGCCGTGCCCCGTCGACCTCCGGCTCAGTCCAGGTTTCGCCTGGTCAGAGGCCGTGAGCGGTTTGGGGTGCCATAGCGCCCCGAACCGCTCACGGGTCAGTGGCGGAACGGGCCGGTGATCTCGTAGGTGATGCCGCCGGAGGACTCGCCCGAGGTGCCGCGCTGGGAGGAGAAGTAGAAGCGGTCGCCCGCCGGGTTGAACGCCGGGCCGCACAGCTCCGATCCGTCCTGGTCGTTCACCCGCACCACCGGAGCCACCACGTCGTCCGGTGTGATGATGCAGACCTCCATGTTGCCGCCGTCCTCGGCCACGTAGAGGTCGCCGAAGTCGCTGCTGGTGATGTTGTCCACGCCGCTCAGATCACCGCCGCCGTCGTAGGCCAGCTCGAAGGTGTCGTCGGCGGCGTTGAACTGCCACACCCGGTCGTCGCCCTTGGTGGTGAACCAGCAGCGGTCGTTGGCGTAGTGGCAGCCTTCGCCGCCGTCGAAGTGCTTGGCCTCGGAGACCTGCTCGCGAGTCGGGGTGTCGCCGTCGGAGGGCAGCGGTTCGGGCACCTCCACCCAGGTGGCCTTGCCCGAGGTCTCCGACCCGGCGACCAGGACCTCCAGCAGACCGCCCGCGCCGAGGTCGCCCCAGTTGTTCGGCCGGAAACGGTAGAAGCAGCCGTCGGGCTCGTCCTCGGTCAGGTAGATGACCTTGCGCACCGGGTCGCACGCGGCGGCCTCGTGGTTGAACTTGCCCATGGCGTCCCGGCGCACGGCCTCGTTGCGCCCCCACGGGTCGGTCTCGAAGACGTACCCGTAACCGACCTCCTCGCAGGACAACCAGGTGTCCCAAGGAGTTTTGCCGCCAGCGCAGTTGCGCCGGGTGTCGTCCAGGATCCGGTAGGCGTCGGCGATGTTCCCACCGGCGTCGAACCGGACCGCCCCGACCCCGCCACCGGGCTCGATCTCGGAGTTGGACACGTAGATCCAGCCGTCCCCGTCGGCGAAGCAAGCCCCGCCGTCAGGAGCGTCGTGCCAGGTGTAGGAAGTGCCCTCGACCTGATCCCCGGACCGAGCGATGATCCGGCTGGTGAAGCCCTCCGGCAGTTCCAGCCCGTTCCCGTCGGCAGGCAGCAGCGGCCCGTACGGCCCCTCGGCCAGCCGGTTCGGCGCGGACACAGCAGCCCCGGTCCACAACCCGCCGGAAAAGGCGGCAACCCCACCACCGACCACGGCAGCCCGGAGAAAAGAACGACGCCGCACAACGACTCCTCTCAGTCCGTCGGCGGCGGAACCCCATCCTCCCGGGTAGCTCGCACCAAGCGGCACCTCCGAACGGTCGAATCACCCGCACGGCGGGTCAGTGCTCGCTCCTGGTGGGAGCATGCTGAGCTCTTGGTCGGTGAACTTCCGACCGGACAGCTCGCACAGGTGCGCGAACCACTCCTCGGGATCCAGCGGGACAGGCTTCTGCTGCCGCGGACCCGGCTTGATGACGAACGAGTCACCTTCGAGCGTGGCCCCGTCGACATTGGGTTGGAGCGGCGTCTCGCTGGTGATCGAGCGCTGTTCTCGCCAGTTCCAGACGCCGACCACGCCACCGGAGCTGGTGAACAGGTAGGGGCCGGACAACCCGATCACCTCGTCCAGCTCGGCGTTGACCTCCGCTTCCACCTTCAGAGAATTCAGGTTGATAACGCTCATCGGCGGCGAGTGCTCCCCGACGACGGCGTACGCGCCGTCTGCCGAAACCGCTGGTGGGGAAGCCTGCACCTCCCCTTGAGGGAGCTGAAGCTCTCCCAAGGGCTTGCGCGCGCGGAGATCCCAGATCGTCAAGCGGCCCTCGGAGGTAAGGAGTACCTGTTCCGGATAGCCTGGCCGACCCGTCAGAACAGCAGTTTCCGGGAGGAAACCGCGTGGACCGGACTTCGCCAGGACGATCGGTGGCGCAATCTGCATCCCGGTGGTGGGATTCCAGAACGACAGCATTCCCCAGGCGCTGATCACCAGTTCACCTCCGGGACCTCGGACCAGCGACACCTGGTGGGCATCGCCTAGTTCGGAGACGTCATGCCCGGGCGGGACGGGGAGCTGGAGTTCGTGATCCAGGACCAGGTCCTCGGCGCGGTAGACGTACAACTTGGGCCCGTTCGCCAACACGATCCGGTCCCCGGTGACATCGAACAACACCTTGAAGTTGCTGTACCAGTTCGCGGCTGGCACAGGAACAATCGTCGAGGCAAGAACGGCACCGGATTCGTCCAGCAGGGCGAGTTCAGGGCCTGCACCGTCGCCGGTTTTGCTGATCGCAGCCCAGGAACTCTTGTCCGGCGCGGGAGTGAACTGGTCGTAGTGGCCTAGGTCTCCGAGTGCGGTATCCACGTTTCGGACCGTCATTGCCTCACTGTTGTCCTCGATGGTGGTCAGGCTTCGGCCGTCTCGCGGTATCAGCACCACACCCGTCTCGGAATTAATGGACTTCTCGATGAAACCCCTTTGCCAGGTTGCCCAGTTGATGACCTGGTAGTACTGGTCGGCGAACCCGTCGGGATTCGTGCCGGACAACATGAGGTATTGCCCGGACACGTCGGTGCCGAGGGGGGCCGCGCACGGTTCGCCGGGGAGGCTGCCGGTGGTTCGGCCGGTGAGCGGATCAACGCCTCGCAAACCGGTGGCATCGCACTGGATCAGGAGCGTTCCGCCCCCGACGAGCTTGTTGATGCCCGGATAGCTACGGATGATCTCACCACTGGCTCGATCCCGGACCACGACGTCCGACTTGTACGAGCCGTCCGGGAGTGCGCGGTTCTCCTCGGTGATCAGCGATCTTCCGTCAGGTGATGGGAAGAAATCCGTGAAGTTTCCCGAACCGGGCGCGCCTTCGTACGCCACCCGGCTGGGGAGTTCGCGCATATCAACCAGGTCCCAAACTCGGACCGGCTGAGAGGCGTCGGCCGTGATGATGCCCAGGAAGCGTCCGTTCCAGCTGAAGCGGACGGCATCGACCTTTTCCCGCGGGACCAGCTCGATCGGCTTGTCCGGGTCGGCGAGCTCTAGCAGGCGCAGTCCGGTGCCCTCGTCCATGGTGTCCACCGCGAGGAAGCGACCGTCCGGGCTCAGCGTTGTCGAGGCGGGTGGTGAGATGGCCGGATCGATCGGAAGTTCGCGTTTCCGCGGATTCGGCCCGTGCACGTCCCACAGCGCCACCGGTTTTTGCGACCGGTCGACGGGGTAGACGACCAGAACGCGGCCGTCGGCACTCGAACGAATCGACCAGAAGCCGGCGCTCGGCAGCATTTCGGGCGGAACGACTCGATCCACGCCCTGCCAGAACAGGCGCTGCCGGAACAACGCCCCGTAAGCCTCGGGACTGTCGGATTTCTCGTGATAGGCGGCCAAGGCGAGTTGCAGTCCTTGCCGCGGATCAATCGCGGCAGCGCGTTCGGACGCTTGCGCGAGCTGGGCGGCGTTGGCAGTGCGCAGCTGGTCGCTGATCTGCGCGGCGTAGCGGGTAACGACACCGGTCAGCAGCAGTGCGACAAGCGCCAGCGCGACCGACACAGCGGTGATGGTGCGCCAGCGGCGTTGGGTTCGGCGGTGCGCTGCTTCGCCTTCTTGGATGTACTCGCGGAGCTGTTTGGGGATGTCGCGGCGCGGCCCCGCCGCCCAGGAGGATGCTTCGGCCAGCAGTGCTCCGGTGAGCTGGGCTCCGGAGCTCTTGAGGTCGTGGAGCTTCGTCTGCCAGGCGAGGAAGTCGGCGTCCTCGGCGAGCCATTTCCGAAGCCTCGGCCAGTGGTCGATCAGGGCTTGGTGGGGCAGCTCGACCCGGCCGTCGTGCACGACCACCAGCCGCTCCTTGGCGAACTCCAGCGCGAGATCCTGGAGCTCGAACTCCAGGTCCGCGAGGTTCGCGCTGCGCCGGACGTGGCCGGTTCCGCCGTCGGGGCGGGTGAGCCCGGTGAGCAGCCGCCGGGCTTGACGGATCCCATCGGTTCCCAGCATGGAGAGAACGTCGTCAGCGCGTTTGCCGAGCGCGCCCGAGACCCGGCCCAGCTGCTGGTAGGCCTCGTGGGTGAGCCACACGCCCTGCTTGTCCTTGCAGAGCTGGTCGAGCACGGCGGAGAGCAGCGAGAGCTGCCCGGGCGGGCAGTCGTGCACGATCGCCTCCGGCAGCCCGGCCTCGAACGCAAGACCCGCGCGTTCCGCCGGTAACTCGATCGCTTCGCGGAGCTTGTCCGGGCGCATCGGTTTGAGCAGCCAGACAGCCTCTCCGAGCTGCTGTGCGGTGTCCGGCGTGATCAGGTCGTCCAGCGACTGGGACCGCAGCGTGAGCACGACCCGCAGTGGGTGCTCGGCGATGTGCTGGATGATCTGCTCCAGCTTCGCCTGCGCGGCCGCGCGGTCCGCGACGACCTCCTCCTCGAACTGGTCGAGGAAAAGCACCCCGCTGGTCGGGATCGGATCGCCTTCGCCGAGCTCGGTGACAGCGGTCCCGGCCTGCTTGAGACGGGGGATCAGCCCGGCGCGCACGAGCGAGGACTTCCCGCTGCCGGACGGCCCGGAGATGGCGACCATGCTCTGCTTGCCCAGCTTCTTCAGCAATTCGGCGACATCGTCGTCCCTTCCGTAGAAGCGGTCGGCGTCGGATTCCCGTAACGGGTCGAGCCCGCGGTAGGGGTTGCGGTCGGAGTCCACCCACTCGCGGAACGCTGAGATCGACAGCAGGTGTGCGGTGGTCTCGTTGCTGCCGGACCTGGTGACGACCATCCCGACGACGCCGCCCAGCTCCCGGTCCCACACCGGGGCCCCGCTGAATCCGGGCGCGATCTGCTCGTGGTCCGGGTCGACGGCCATCTGGACGCGGCCCGCGCCCTGCACCCCGGCCAGCGTGCCGGACACCCAGACGCCGTCGGGCTCGGCGGCGGTGAAGCCCATGACGCGGAACCGGTGGCCGAGCACGTCGAGGTCGAGCCGGACCGGTGCGGGCCGGACGCCGCTGGGTGCGGATTCCATCCGCAGCACGGCGATGTCCTTGGCCTCGTCGAGCTTGTCCACCACCACCGCGACGCCGCTCGTGCCCAGCAGCGGGAAGTCGGCACTGATGTCGTCGGCACCCGCCACGACGTGCGCGCAGGTGGCGATGCGGTCGCCCGGCAGCACGAATCCGGTGCCGAGCAGCCGCCCTCCGGCGGTGAGCCGGGCCAGCGATGCGGCGAGCGGCTCCGACGCGGTCAGATCGGGTGAGTCCGGCACGTCGCCCCTCCTCACCGGCACGGCCGTTCGGTGCTCGCGCCGAGTGGCAGGCTCTTCTTCTCCAGCTCGGTGAACTCCCGGTCCGAGATCCGGCACAGGTCCCGGAACATCTCCGCACCGCCGAGCGGCATCGGGGCCCAACCGCCCGGGGTGTCGGAGGCGACGAACGCGTCGCCCACCACGGCGTTCTCCTCACCTCTGAACCGGTCGACGGCCAGCACCCGCCGCTGACCGGCGATGTCCCACACCTCCAGCGCCTCGCTGTTGCTGGTGAAGAGGTAGTTGCCGGAAATGCCGTGGATGAAGGAGAAGCTGCCGTTGAGCTCGGTGCGCACCGTCCTGGTGGTCAGGTCGACGAACGAGGCGGTCGCGGTGTCGTTGGTGAGGACCACGGCCGTCGCGCCGTCGGGCGACACGTGCAGATCGTTGTCGTAGGACATGCCAGGTAGTGGGAGCGTCCAGAGCGGCGTCCAGGTGCGGGGGTCCCAGGCCTGGAGTGCTTGGGCGGTCTGGACGAGCAGCTCATCCGGGTGGCCTGGGCGCGCGGTGATGGACGCCTGGTCGAACTTCAGCTGCGGTGCGACCTGCTCGCCGGTCCGCACATCCCAGGACTGCACCACGCCGTCCAGGTTCACCAGCAACCTGTCGCCCGTGATCACCAGCTGCGTGGCGGAATCGCTCAGGTTCCCGGGGACCGGGATCCACATCTCGTGCACCACCGACAAGTCCGAGGTCCGGTGGACGCGCAGCACGCCGTCGGTCAGGACAGCGGCGCGCTCGCCCGACCGGTCGATGGCGATGCCGAGCGGCATTCGCCCGGCCGGGATGCGGGCCAGCTCCGTCCCTCGCTGGTCCTGCACGACGATCGCCCCGTCACCGGCCTCGGGCACTCCGTCGTGGTGGGTGGAGTTCGACGCGTAGGTCACCCACTTCCGGCCGTCGGGGGTCCGGGCGTTCGGGGAGCTGGCGCGGCTGGCCCGCGCTGGTGGATCCTCCTGCACCTCGGTGGACGAGAGCTGCAGATCCGCACCGTTGACCGACAACACCGTCAGCCGGCCGTCCGGTTCGATCCGCAGCACCGGATCGCTGGCGTTCCAGGGCTGCACCGCGGGGTCGCTCGGGATGAATCGCCTCCCGCTGGCGGGGTGGATGATCTCGGTGCCCTCCGCCTTGTCCAGCAGCACGTACTGCCCGCTGACGTCGAGCTTCGTCCCGCACGACGGCGATGCCGGAAACTCCGCGGTGATCACGCCGGTGAGGGCGTCCGCGATCCGCAGCACGCCATTGGCGCAGCCGACGACGTGCGTGCCGTTGCCGACCAGTTCGACGTCGTCGTCGATGCTGAAGTCCGATGTCCTGGTCACCGCTCCGGTCGCCAGGTTCCGGACCACGGGCTGGTACTCGGCTCGCCTGCCGTCGACCGGGCGGTGCTCCGCGGTGATCAGCGATGTCCCGTCATCGGAGGGGAAGGCGGACAGGTAGGAATCCGGCCCCGCGATCGGGAACCGCACGTTGCTCGGGAGTTCCCGGCCACTGCCGAGGTCCCAAGTCCGCATTCGCTTCCACTCGTAGTCGCCCTCGGCGTCGGGCAAGGTGAGGAAACGTCCGTTGGCGCTGAAAGACGGTGTTCCGTAAGGCGCTGCGGTGCCGAGCACTCTCGGCGGTGCGCTCAGGTCGGACAGATCCCGCAGCTGAAGCACGCCGGATTCACCGCTGACGGCCAGGAACCTGCCGTCCGGGCTGAGCGCGTGCGCGGCGGACAGCTCCGGCATCTCGCGGACCACCGGGTCCGGGCCGGTCAGGCCCCGGCCGACGACGAGCCGGGCTTGGAAGTCCCTCGGCTCGACGACCACGACCTGGCCGTCGGCGCTCGACTGGACGCCCCGCACCGGACCGGCCGAAACCGGTGGCAGCAGGCGGTTCACGCCGTTCCACGCGAGGCGCTGCTCGAACAACGCACCGTAGGCGTCGGGGTTTCCGGGCTGCTCGTGCCAGGCCGCCAAGGCCAGCTGCAACGCCTGTGCCGGGCTCCCGAAGCTGAGCTGACCGGCCTGCTGCGCCAGCTGCGCGGAGAGGTTCGCGCGCAGCTGCTCGTCGCGCACGCTGTAGCTGTACCAGGCCACACCGGCCAAGACCACCGCTACCAGGGCGAACGCCGTGACCGCGACGATCACCGCACGCGCGCGGCGTTGACTGCGGCGGATGAACTCCCGC
Source organism: Saccharopolyspora indica (assembly GCF_027853965.1). Taxonomy (GTDB): domain Bacteria; phylum Actinomycetota; class Actinomycetes; order Mycobacteriales; family Pseudonocardiaceae; genus Saccharopolyspora; species Saccharopolyspora indica. The sequence goes on from NZ_JAQGLB010000014.1 coordinate 139,401, forward strand.
TGCGCTGCCGGGATGTCCTCGGGCCGGTCGCGCAGCCAGTCGGACGCCTTGGCCAGCGGGCCACCGGTGAGCCGGCCACCGGAGTTCCGCAGGTCGTCCAGCTTCGCCCGCCAGTCGAGGAATTCCGCGTCTTCGGCGAGCCAGTTCCGCAGGGTCGGCCAGTGGTCGATGAGCGCCTGGTGGGCCAGGTCGACGCGCTCGTCCTGCACGGTGATCAGGCGTTCGGCGGCCAGCGCGTCGGTGATCTGCGCGAGCTGCGGGTCGAAGTCCGCGAGATCGGCGCTGCGGCGGGCATGGCCGCCTTCGCCGTCGGGGCGGGTGAGCAGCGTGAGCAGCCGCCGGGCAGCGGCGCGCTGGTGGGGGCTGAGCGTCGCGAGCGCTCCGTCGGCCGCGGTGCTGAGCGCACCTGGGAGGCGGCCCAGCTTCTCGTACGCTTCGTGCGTCAGCCAGCCGCCGTGGCGGTGCTGCCAGAGCTGGTCGAGCACCAGGGAGAGCAGCGGCAACGTGCCCTCCTCCGCGTCGTCCAGGATCCTCTGCACCAGGCCGGATTCGAAGGCCAGGCCACCGACCTCGGCTGCCGGGCCCGCCACGGCTGCCGCCAGCTGGTCGCGGGACATCGGTTCGAGGAACCACACCGCGCGGTTGAGCTCCGCAACGGTGTCCCGCGTGATCAGCTCGTCCAGCGAGCGCGAGCGCAGCGTCAGCACCGTCCGGGCCGTCCCGGCGAGCCGGATCACCGCGGCCAGCTTCTCCCGCGCTGCGGCGGGGTCGACCACCACGGTCTCCTCGAACTGGTCCAGCACCAGAACGGTGCCGGGCGCGGGAGATCCGGGTACCTCATCACCGATCTCGAGGTAGACGACGGTCGAGCCGTGCTGCTTGAGCTTCGGGACCAGGCCCGCGCGGACCAGCGAGGACTTGCCGCTGCCGGATGGCCCGGCGACCGCGACGATGTCCCGACGTCGCACCAGGTCGAAGAGCCTGTCGGCGTCGGCGTCCCGGCCGTGGAACAGCTCGGCGTCCTCCTCGCGGAACGACCGCAGGCCGCGGTAGGGGTTGCGGGCCGGAGTCGTCCAGGCGGCGCCGAGCGCGGTGGTCGGCACCAGGTGCGCGGTGGTCCCGCTGCGGGCCGAGACGGTCACCACCATGCCGACCACACCGGCCAGCTCCTCGTCCCAGACCGGGGCGCCGCTGAAGCCCGGCTCGACGTGCCAGTGGTCCGGGTCGACCGCCATCTGGATGCGGCCCGCGCCCTGCGCGCCGAGCAGGCGGCCGGTCACCCAGACGCCGTCCGGCATGTCGCGCGGGAAGCCGAAGGTGCGGAAGCGGTGGTCGCGCACCTCGCCGGAGATGCGGGCCGGGACCGGCAGCGCACCCGGTGGTGGATCGGGCAGCCGCAGGATCGCCACGTCCAGCTCGTCGTCGCGCTCCAGGACCTCCACGGCGTGTCCGTGACTGGGCAGGAGCGGGAAGTCGGCGACGAGCTCGTCATCGAGGACGTGCGCGCAGGTGGCGATCACATCGGGTGCGATCAGGAACCCCGCCCCCAGAACGCTCCGGCCGGCGCGCAACCGGACGAGGGCGGGGTCGAGCGGACCCGCCGCCAGACCGTCCATCAGGACTTGTCGACGCCGTTCCACTCGATGGTGACGTTGAAGTTCGCCTCGCCCGCCGACTTGGCCACCGCGAGGTTCGCCTCGCCGGTCACCTTGATGCCGAACTGGACGTTGACCTTCGACGGCGGCTGCTCCATCGCGCGCAGCTCGCCGAGCACCGCCTCGGCGGCGGAGCGGATGCTGCCCATCGCCTTCTGCACGGTCTCCGACGCCTGCACGACGCGACCGCCGGCACCCACCGGGATCGAACCCCGCTCCTCGACCGACTCGATGAGCAGTTCGCCGCCGTCCTCGAGCGGCATCTTCACCAAAGCCATCGGTAACCCCCAGCCCGCTGCGGATGTGATCGAAGTTACCCGGAGATTGACTGCCGGTGTTGCGGGTTCCGGCAACTCCGCGTAAGGCCCTCGTTCGGGTGACGCCTGTCCGGGTCTTGCGTCGCCCGGTGCGGGGTAGCCGGGAGGCGGCATGCACAGGGGAAGCGCGCGTCCTCACCCGGAGGTGGTCCGCCATGAAGGCAGTCGTGTACCAGGAACCCTTCTCGGTCGCGGTCGGCGAGGTGGACCGGCCGAGCATCCAGCACCCCAACGACGTGATCGTGCGGATCACCTCGACCGCCATCTGCGGCTCCGACCTGCACATGTACGAGGGGCGCACGGCGGCCGAACCGGGCATCGTGTTCGGCCACGAGAACATGGGCATCATCGAGGAGCTCGGCTCCGGCGTGACCAGCCTGAACCGCGGCGACCGCGTGGTGATGCCGTTCAACGTCGCCTGCGGGTTCTGCAAGAACTGCATGGCGGGCAACACCGGGTTCTGCCTGACCGTCAACCCCGGCTTCGCCGGCGGCGCCTACGGCTACGTCGCGATGGGGCCCTACAGCGGTGGCCAGGCGGAGTACCTGCGGGTGCCCTTCGCCGACTTCAACTGCCTGACGCTGCCCGCCGACGGCAGCCACGAGGCCGACTTCGTGCTGCTCGCCGACATCTTCCCGACCGGATACCACGGCTGCGAGCTCGCGCAGGTCTCGCCGGGGGAGAGCGTCGTGGTGTACGGGGCCGGGCCGGTCGGGCTGATGGCCGCCTACTCGGCGCTGCTGCGCGGTGCCGCGCGGGTGTTCTGCGTCGACCGGATCCCGGAGCGGCTGGCCAAGGCCGCGGAGATCGGGGCCGTCCCGATCGACTTCTCGCAGGGCGACCCGGTCGCGATGATCAAGGACCAGACCGATGGGGAGGGCACCGACAAGGGCATCGACGCGGTCGGCTACCAGGCCCAGGTCGGCGACGGCAGCAAGGAAGAACCCGCGGTGGTGCTGAACTCGCTGATCGACACGGTCCGCGCGACCGGGCGGCTGGGCGTGCCGGGGCTGTACGTGCCCGCCGACCCGGGCGGCCCGACCGACGAGGCGAAGAAGGGCATGCTGCTGGTCTCGGTCGGCCGGATGTTCGAGAAGGGGCAGGTCATCGGCACCGGCCAGTGCAACGTCAAGCGCTACAACCGGCAGCTGCGCGACATGATCATCGCGGGCCGGGCGGAGCCGAGCTTCGTGGTCTCCCACGAGCTGTCGCTCTCCGACGCCCCGGACGCCTACCGGAAGTTCGACCAGCGGATCGAGGGCTACACCAAGGTCGTCCTGCACCCGTGAACCGGTGCGCGCCGGCGGCTGCCGGGGCGCTTCCGGCTACCGCAGCGTGATGTCGACGACGACCGGCCGGTGGTCGGACACCGTCGTCGAGATCACCTCGGCGCGGTGCGCGTCGATTTCCCGCGAGGCCAGGACGTAGTCGATGCGCATCGTCGGCTTCGCCGCGTCGAAGGTGAAGCCGTCGCCCCGCCCGGCGGTGGGCCAGGTGTCGGCGAGGCGCTCGGTGAGCTCGGCGATCTCGGGCGCCTCCGGCGTGGCGTTGAGGTCCCCGGTGAGCACGGTGGGGAGGTTCCGGCCGTCGATGATGGCGTTGATCGCGGCCACCTGCTCCGAGCGCTCGGCCGACGAGCTGTGCTGCAGGTGCGTGTTCAGGAAGAGCATCTTCTTGCCGCGCACGTTGATCCGCGCCTCCAGCAGCCCGCGCTGCTCGCCCTGCTCCGCCCGGGGGAGCAGCGTGTTGCGGGAGTCGAGGATCGGGAAGCGGGACAGGATCGCGGTGCCGTACTGGCGTCGCGGCTCACCGGGGTTCGCCGGGTCGAGGTCCAGGTTGGCGCCGTAGGCCACGTGCATCCCGAGGCGGCGGGCCAGCCACCCGGCCTGGTCGGCGAAGTCGCTGCGATCGGACCAGTGCCGGTCGACCTCCTGCAGGCCGATGACGTCGGCGCCGGACTTCTCGACGACGCCCGCGGTGCGCTCGAGGTCGAGGACGTCGTCCATCCCCGCGCCGTGCTTGATGTTGAACGTCGCAACGGTGAGCTGCCGCGGCGGGACATCGGCGAACGCCATCGGCGCGAGCACGATCGCGACCAGGGCCAGGACGGCGGCCAGCGCGGACCGGCCGAACGAATGCTTCACGAAGTACCTCCGAATCGGTCGAACGAGGCATTCCTACCGGCCGTTGTTGAACTCGCCTGGCCTGCACCCGAACACCCGGACCAACCGGAGGTGTACGTCGCCCTGCACCAGGTGAGTCGGGGAGGTCGCGTCAATTTCGTACGAAATTGACGTTCACCCGGGTGACGGTCAATTTCGTGCGAAATTGACCGCCGCTCTGGGCGTGGGACGGCCTTTGCGCAGGTGGTGGCCGTGTGTGCTTTGGGGTGCCGGGACACCCGGAAGTGGGTGCGGGGGATTGGGCGGGTGAAAGGGCTTGCTCAGCGGTCGAGGACCGTGCGGAGGGCGTGCTCCAGGTCGGCCGCGGAGCCGGTGCCGCGGCTGCGCCAGGCGATGAAGCGGTCCGGGCGCACCAGAACCGCTCCGTCGGTGGTGACGCCGTACCTGGCGGTCCAGTCGCCGGTCATCTCGCCGCCGAGCAGGTGCGCCCGCAGGCGGACGCCGAGGTCCGCGGCCAGCTGCTCGGCTGCCTTCGCCCACGTCTCAGATCCGGTCAGCAGCACGAACTCCCGGCCGAACAGGTCGATCGTGGACAGTTCACCGTCCGAAGTGGTCAGTCGGGCGTGCGGGGCGCGCGAGCCGGGACGTCCGGTCGGCTCGGTCGGGTCCTCCAGGAGCTCGCCGTCGTCGCCGGGCTCCGGGACGACCGCGCCGTTGTGCCGGTAGCCGAACAGCAGCATGCCCGGGTCCTCGATCGGCGGGGTGTCCTCCGGTCGTTTCAGGTGCGGCATGCTGCGCGCGATGGCGTTCTTGAACTGGTTCTCCGCGATCAGCTCGCCGACCGGGCGCCGCTCGGCGTCGTGGCTGTCCAGCAGGCCCGGCCCGGCCTCGCCGCGGAGCACGGCGGCCAGCTTCCACGCCAGGTAGAAGCCGTCCATGATGGCGGTGTTGCCGCCGAGGCCGCCGTGCGGCGGCATGGTGTGCGCGGCGTCGCCGACCAGGTGCACCCGTCCGCTGGAGAACCGGTCCGCGACCCGCATGCCCGCCACCGTGGTGTCGGCGGCCACGATCTCCGCGGCGAGGCCGGGCACGCCGGTGGCCAGCCGGATCTGCTCCAGGGCGCGGTCTTCCGGGAAGTCGTCGATGCTCTCGTGCTCCGGGTCGTAGCCGACGCCGACGACGAACAGGTCCGGCTCGTCGGTGCTGACCACCGTGCCGCTGCCGCCGGAGAGCCGCGGGTTCTGCAGGTAGTAGAGGACCTGGCGGTCGCCGACGGCGGGTGCGAGGTCGGCGCGGATCAGCCAGTGGATCGAGCGCCCGATCGTGCCGCGGCCGTGGGTTCCGATGCCCAGCCGCTCGCGGATCGGGCTGCGGTGGCCGTCGGCGGCCACCAGGTGGTCGGCGTGCGCGGTGCGGGTCCCGGTGGCGTCGGAGAGGACCGCGCGAACCCCGGAGTCGTCCTGCTCGAAGGACTCCAGGGTGGTGGCGAAGCGGATCTCGGCGCCCAGTTCGCGGGCGCGCTCGGCGAGGATGCGCTCCGCGGCGGCCTGGCTGGCGTCCGCCGAGCGAGCGGGTGTCAGGCCCTCCAACGGCAGGAACGTGGCGTGCAGGATCTCGCGGAACACCGGGCCGCTCGCGCTCTCGGCTATGCGGATCAGGAATCCGGTGTCCTTCGGAGACGCCTCGACCATCGCTTCGGCCAGCCCGGCCAGGTGCAGCGCTTCCATCACGTGGTGCTGCTGGCCGCGCGCCTTGGGGTGCGTGGAGGTGCTCGGGTGGCGTTCGACCACCAGCGACGGCGTGCCGTGCAGGCCCAGGAAGACGGCGGTCGACAGCCCGGCCAGCCCGGCGCCGGCGATCAGGACGGGGGTGCTCTCGGACATCGCGACGGCTCCTTCGAACGGTGTTCGTTCAACGAACGCTGTTCTACCCACGAACAGTGTTCGTGTCAAGTACGGTGTTCGCAGCAGCGATCGAGTGGGGAGAGCGATGTCCGTGCCCGTCCCGCCCTGGCGGCAGCGCGTAGCGCGCGAGCGATCGGTCAAGCAGCCGTTGAGCCTGGAGCTGATCGTGCGCACCGCGCTCGAACTGCTCGACGCCGAAGGGCTGGACGCGGTCAGCATGCGCAAGGTCGCGCAGCGGCTGGGCACCGGCGCGGCCTCCCTGTACGCCTACGTGCGCAACAAGGACGAGCTGCACGAGCTGATGCTCGACCTGGTGATCGGCGAGATCGCGCTGCCCGAGCCCGATCCGGCCAAGTGGCAGGAGCAGCTCAAGGAGCTGATCCGCCAGCAGGTCGCGGTCTTCGGCGCGCACCCCGGCATCGCCCAGGTCGTCATGCGCACCCCGGCGCCCACCGGGCCCAACGCGCTGCACCTCAGCGAGGCGATGATGGCGATCCTGCGCGCGGCGGGAAAGCCGGACCGGGTGGTCGCTTTCGCGGTGGACGTCCTCGCCCTCTACACCACGGCGGTGTCCATGGAGCGCACCGCGGACTTCGGGCTCAGCGACGCCGAGCGCGGTGAGCGGATGGCGCAGGTCCAGCAGTACTTCGCCGAGCTCCCGCCGGAGCGCTTCCCGTCGATCACGGCGCTGCTCCCGGCCCTGATGTCCGGCACCGACGAGGAGCGCTTCGAGTTCGGCCTGGACCTCCTGATCAAGGGCCTCGCCGCCACCGACGGCTGATTCCCACGCCGAGTGATCGGCGGCCGACGTTCCGCAGTGGACCGCTGCGACCGGCGACACGTTCGCGAGCAGCTGCGACGTGGATCGGGGAGTCGGCCGTTACTGTTGTCGGTCATGGATGTTCGGGTCGTGGACCACCCCCTGGCGAAGGCAAGGCTGTCCACCATGCGCGACGCGCGCACCAACAGCGCTGCGTTCCGCGCCGCCTTGCAGGAGCTCACGCTGATGCTCATGTACGAGGCCACGCGGGACGCCGAGGTCGCGGTGGAGCCGATCCACACCCCGGTGGCGCGCACCGACGGCTACCGGCTGGCCCACCCGCCGCTGCTGGTGCCGGTGCTGCGGGCCGGCCTGGGCATGGCCGACCAGGCGCACCGGCTGATCCCGGAGGCGCAGATGGGCTTCGTCGGCCTGGCGCGGGACGAGACGACGCTGCAGCCCACGCCGTACCTGGAGTCGCTGCCCGCCGACCTGTCCGGTCGCCCGGTGTTCGTGCTCGACCCGATGCTGGCCACCGGCGGTTCGATGGTGCACACGATCCGGATCCTGACCGAGCGCGGCGCCAGCGACGTGACCGCGATCTGCACGCTGGCGGCGCCGGAGGGCGTGCGGCGGCTGGAGGAGTCCGGCCTGCCGGTCCGTGTGGTGACCGCGAGCATCGACGAGCGCCTGAACGAGTCGGGCTACATCGTCCCCGGTCTCGGCGATGCGGGTGATCGCGAGTACGGCGCGGTCTGATCCCGCGGGCCTTTCCCGGATTTCCCGCCGACCGCGAACCTCCTCCGCTCGGGGCTGAGCCCCGATGCGGGGGAGGTTTCGTTCTGCGCCGGAAACTGGGAATTCCCTGGTCCGAGGCATCTTCGCGGCGGGTTGCGGCCGGGGCTGAGCGCAGCAGCAGTTTTCGGCCGAACAGGCGATAGCTGGTCTAGACCTGATCGGAATATGGTCTATACCACACATGGAGCGATCCCCCCGATGAAGTAGGAGTCGCCATGTCCTCTCGAAGTCGCAGATTCCCGTTCCGGCTCCCGGTGCTGCTCGCCTCGGTACTCGCACTGGGACTGCCCCTGCTGGCCTCCCCGGCGGGCGCCACCGACGCCCCGGCGGCCCCCCGGCCGCAAGCCGTCGACGAGGTCCAGTCGCAGGCCGCCGCCCGCAAGGTCGGCTACTTCACCCAGTGGTCGATCTACGGCCGCAACTACTTCGTCAAGAACCTCGACACCTCCGGCACCGCCGCGAAGCTGACCCACATCAACTACGCCTTCGGCAACCTGAACACCGCGGGCCAGTGCTTCCAGGTCAACCAGGCCGGTGAGGGCGACGCCTGGGCCGACTACCAGCGGCGGTTCACCGCCGAGCAGACCGTCAGCGGCCAGGCCGACGCCTACGACCAGCCGCTGGCGGGCAACCTCAACCAGCTCAAGCAGCTCAAGGCGAAGTACCCGCACCTGAAGGTCTACATCTCCTTCGGCGGCTGGACCTGGTCGAAGAACTTCCACAACGCGGCGGCCACCCCCCAATCGCGCGCCGCGCACGTGAAGTCCTGCATCGACATGTGGATCCGGGGCAACATGCCCAAGATCGGCGGTGAGCCGCAGGGCGGCGACGGCGTCGCCGCGGGCGTCTTCGACGGCGTCGACCTCGACTGGGAGTGGCCCGGCTCCGAGGGCGGCCCGGGCAACGTGGTCGACCCGGCCGACAAGCAGAACTTCACCGCGCTGCTGCAGGAGTGGCGCACCCAGCTCGACGCCGTCGGCAAGGAGACGGGCAAGAACTACGACATCAGCGCCTTCCTGCCCGCCGACCCGGCGAAGATCGAGGCCGGGTTCGAGGTGCCCAAGGTCTTCAACCTGCTGACCTTCGGCACCATCCAGGGCTACGACCTGCACGGCGCCTACGACCCGACGACCAACCACCAGTCGGCGATCCTCAGCCCGCAGGGCGACCCGTCGCCGGAGAAGTGGAGCATCGACCAGACCATCAACGCCTGGCGCACGGCGGGCGCGCCGAACGACAAGATGGTGCTCGGCGTGCCGTTCTACGGGCGCGGCTGGACCGGCGTGACGAACCAGAACAACGGCCTGTTCCAGAACTCGACCGGACCCGCGCCGGCGACCTGGGAGGCGGGCATCGAGGACTACAAGGTGCTCAAGTCCAAGGCCGGCCAGTACACCCTGCACCGCGACGAGCAGGCCGGTTTCGCCTGGCTCTTCGACGGGACCACGTTCTGGACCTACGACGACCCCACCGAGATCAAGCGCAAGGTCGACTACCTCAAGAAGCAGGGCCTCGGCGGCGCGATGATCTGGTCCTTGGACGGCGACACCCCGGAGGGCGAGCTGATGACCGCCCTGCACACGGCCCTCGGCTAGGGGCCCGAGAACGGTCGTGCCCGGTGTGGTGACGCCAGGTCGGGCACGACGCGCTGGCCCCGGGACAACACCCCCCGTCGCTCCGGGGTCAGCGCCTCCAACCCGCGATACCGTTCACCAGCGCCCGCTCGTAGCGGGCGCTGGTGTCGTCTCGGGGCAGCGGGGAGTTCAGCTCCAGCGAGACCAGGCCGTGCACCAGGGCCCAAGCGGCGAAGACGATCTCGTCCGGGTCGGTGTCGGCCAGCGCGCCCCGCTCGATGCCCCGCGCGACGGCGTCCTGCAGCGGTCGCATGCTGAGCAGGGCGGCGTTCACCGAATCCTCGTCCGGGACGAAATCGGGCACCGCCCGGCCGAACATGATCGAGTAGAAGTGCGGGTTGGCCAGGGCGCTCTCCCGGTAGGCCAGGCCGAGCGCGCACATGTCGGCCACCGGGTCGCCGGTGCTGGGGACCTGCGCCATCCGGTCGCCGAGCCGCTGGAAGCCCTCCGCGTACAGCTCGCGCACCAGCCCCGGCTTGCCGCCGAACAGCGAGTACACCGCCGTCGTGGAGGTGCCGACGTCCGCGGCCAGCCGCCGCAGGCCGAGCCCCTCCGGACCGTGCGCGGAGAGCAGTTCGCCCGCTCGATCCAGCAGCCGGATGCGCAGGGCGTCGTCGTGCGCGCGCGGTCTAGCCATCCTCCGAAACTAGCGCCTGCCGCGAGTGGTATCAGCGCGATACCATCGCGGCATGGCCATGACCCTGCGTCTCACCGATGAAGAGAACGAGCGGCTCGCCGAGCTGGCGGCGGCTGAAGGGCGCTCCAAGCAGGAGGTCGTGCGCAGCGCGCTGGCCGATCGCTGGGCGCGGCAGCAGAAGGAGCAGCAGCTGGACGAGGTCGTGCAGCGGGTGCTGCCCCGCTACCGGGGCTTGCTCGACAAGCTCGGCACGGCATGATCGACCATTGACCGCGTGATCGTTTACCTCGACACGTCGGATCTGCTCCTGCTCGCCACGGCGGTGACCGACGGCGACCTGATGGTGCGGGACGGCGGCCTGCTCGACGCGGCCGCGTACCGGCCGCACGCCGAGGTGTTCGGCGTGCCTGCCTACGAGACGTTGTGGCTGAAGTCCGCCGCGCTGCTGGACTCGATCGTCCGCACCCGCCCGCTGGCCGGGGGCAACTGGCGGCTGGCGTGGGTGGCCGCGGTGGCGATGTGCGACCTCAACGGCTGGTGGGTGGAGGCCGCCGACGACGCGGCGCTGGAGATGGTCCGCGAGGTCGGCCGCGACCAGCTGGAGCTCCCCGAAGTCGCTGGTCACCTGGAATCCTGGGCGAAGCCGAAGGCGTGAGAGGGGCCTGGAGACGGCGGTGGCCCGGCCGGTATCTCCGGCCGGGCCACCGCGATCGTTGTGCGGGTCAGGCGGCGGGTCCGCTTTGCAGCTTGCGCAGTGCGATCGGTGCGCCCGCCAGATCCTCTTCGTTGCAGAGCAACTTCAGGTCGTAGTAGGGAGCACCCTCGCGATCGTCGTAATCCAGGTGGACTGCGATGACGTCGAGCGGTTCCCCCAGCCAGTCCTGGGCTGCGCGGAGCCACTTGGCGGAACGCTCCAAGGCGGCCGGTAGGTCGTTGTCGCGGAACTCGACAGGTCGGTAGGGAACGCCCTGAACCTGATCGTGTGAACCAGGGGGCTGTGGGAGATCCACGGAGACGCCGGAGTCGTCGAGTTCGAGTCGGATCGATTCCTCACTCACTGTCGCAGCGTAACCCCTCGGGCCCCGCAAATGCTGCCGGAGTCCCTGGGGAGATGTCTTCCGACGGCCTGGATGGGGTGGTTCGGGGGATCTGCGCCGTTACCGAGCGCGAGGAGGAGGGCGCCCCGAACATCGCACGTTGATGAGGGAAGGCGGGCTTTGCCCAGGGCGCCCCGTGTCGTCAAGGGGCGCGCCCCGACGACACGATCAGGTTACTCCGCGACTTCCGACCAAGATCAACTGGGGTTCTTCTGCTGTTGTGCAACCGGAAACCCGGGGCCCGCGCTCACTCGGTCATGAGCCCGGCCGCGACGGTCGCGCCGAGCTCCCAGCAGGCCGCCAGCTCGGCCTTGCCGGGCGTGCCCAGGACGGTGACCGGCTCGGCGGCCTGCTGCCAGGAGAGCCCCGTGGTGATCGAGCGGATCGCGCGCTGCGCGCCCTCCACGCCCTCGTTGCCGTGCACGTAGTAGCCGAACGGGCGACCCGCGGTCGAGTCCAGGCAGGGGTAGTAGATCGTGTCGAAGAAGTGCTTGAGCGCGCCGCTGATGTAGCCGAGGTTCGCCGGGGTGCCCAGCAGGTAGCCGTCGGCTTCGAGGACGTCGCTGGCGGTCGCGCTCAGCGCCGCGCGGCGCACCACCTCGACGCCTTCGATCTCGTCGGTGGTCGCGCCCGCGACGACCTGTTCGAACAGCGCCTGCATCCCGGGTGACGGGGTGTGGTGCACGATCAGCAGCCGGGGCATCTCAGCCTCCTCGCACGAGTTCGGACACGGCGCGCTCCAGCGCGGCGAGGCGGTCCGCGGCGCGCCGCTTCGCGGTGGGCAGGTCGTCGACCTGCTCGACGACCTGCAGGTAGCACTTGAGCTTCGGCTCGGTCCCGGACGGCCGGATGACCACCCGCAGGCCGCCCGCGCCGGTGACCACCAGCGCGTCGGTCTCCGGCAGCAGATCCCGAACGTCCACAGTGGTCCCGGCGAGCCGAGCCGGGGGCTGGGCGCGCAGCCGCCGCATGATCCGGGGGATCACGCTCAGGTCGGAGACCCGGACCGAGATCTGCCCGGTCTCGTGCAGGCCGTGCGCGGTGGAGAGCTCGTCGAGCAGCTGCGGGAGGCCGCGCCCCGCGGCCTTCAGCGCCGCGGCCAGGTCGGCGGCCAGCACCGCGGTGGAGATGCCGTCCTTGTCGCGCACGAAATCCGGGTCGACGCAGTGGCCGAGCGCTTCCTCGTAGGCGTAGACCAGTCCGGTGCCCGCACCGTCCCCGGCGCGCACCAGCCACTTGAAGCCGGTCAGCGTCTCGTCGTAGCGGACGCCGAACTCCGCGGCGATCGAGCGCAGCATGGTCGCGGACACGATCGTCGTGGCCACCAGCGGATCCGGCGCCACCTCTCGGTCCAAAGTGGACAGGATGTGCCAGGCGAGCAGGACACCGGTCTCGTCGCCGCGCAACATCCGCCAGACGCCGTCCACCGGCACGCCGAGCGCGCACCGGTCGGCATCCGGGTCCAGCGCGATCGCCAGGTCCGCGCCGACCTCCGCGGCCAGCGCCAGCAGCGCGTCCGTCGTCCCGGGCTCCTCGGGGTTCGGGAACCCGACGGTGGGGAAGTCCGGATCCGGATCGGCCTGCGACGCGACCAGGTGCACGTCGTCGAATCCCGCGCGGTGCAGCGCTTCCCGGAGCGGCTGCGCGCCGACGCCGTGCAGCGCGGTCGCCGCGATCCGCAACTCGCGGGCGCTGCCGCGCGGCAGCGTCGCGACCCGGGCGAGGTAGTCCTCCAGCGCCGCGGAGTGGACCGACCAGTTCTCCGCGCGCGGCACGGAGTTCGCCGCCGGAGTCGCGGCGACGGCGGCCTCGATCTCGCTGTCGGTGGGGTTCACCAGGTGGATGCCGCCCCGCAGGTACAGCTTGTACCCGTTGTCCTGCGGCGGGTTGTGCGAGGCGGTGATCTGGATGCCCGCGACGGCCTCCAGCGCGCGCACCGCGTGCGCCAGCACCGGCGTCGGCAGCGGCTCGGGCAGCACCCGCACGTCGAAACCGGCCGCCGCCAGCACACCGGCGGCATCGGCGGCGAAATCGGCCGACCCGTGCCGCGCGTCCCGGCCGACGACCACGACACCGCCGCCGTGGCCGTGCTCGGTGAGCCACGCCGCGACTCCGGCGGTCGTGCGCACGACCACCGCGCGGTTCATGCCGTTCGCCCCAGCGCGCACCGCGGCGCGCAGGCCCGCGGTGCCGAATCGCGGCATCCCGGACATCCGGTCCGCCAGCTCGGGCGAGTCGGCGTCGACCAGCCGCTGCAACTCCGCCCGCGCGCCCGGGTCGACGTCCTCCGCGATCCACCGCTGCGCCGCGGCCCGCGCGCCCGTCCCGCACACTTCCACCGATTCGCCCACGAGGCCTCCGATGCGAATGCCAACACCCGAGCGGAGATCATCCCAGCTCCGCCGCGATCCCGTGGGGTCGTGAGCGCGAAAACCCCGCGCTCACGACCCGCGAGATCAAGCGGCTTCCACCACCGAGCGCAGGAGTTTGCCCATGCGGGTGGCCGATGCGCGGCCCGCTTCCAGGACTTCCTCGTGGTTCAGCGGTTCGCCGCTGAGCCCCGCCGCCAGGTTCGTCACCAGGGACAGGCCGAAGACCTCGGCGCCCGCGGCGCGGGCCGCGATCGCCTCCAGCACCGTCGACATGCCGACCAGGTCGACGCCCATGGTGCGCAGCATGCGGATCTCGGCGGGCGTCTCGAAGTGCGGGCCGGGCAGCCCGGCGTAGACGCCTTCCTCCAGCGTCGGGTCGATGCCGCGGGCGAGCTCCCGCAGCCGCGGCGAGTACAGGTCGGTGAGGTCCACGAAGTCCGCGCCCACCAGCGGCGACCGCGCGGTCATGTTGACGTGGTCGCTGATCAGCACCGGCTGCCCGACCTGCATGCCTTCGCGCAGGCCGCCCGCGGCGTTGGTGAGCACCACCGTGCGGCACCCGGCGGCGATCGCGGTGCGCACCCCGTGCGCCACCGGGTCGATGCCCTTGCCCTCGTAGAGGTGCGTGCGCCCGAGCATGACGAGCGCCCGCTTGTCGCCCACCGGCACGGACCGGATCTTGCCGCTGTGCCCGATCGCGCCCGGTGCGGCGAAGCCCGGCAGCTCGGCCATGCCGATCTCGGCGGCGGGCGAGCCGATCTCCTCGGCGGCGGGCTGCCAGCCGGAGCCGAGCACGACGACCAGGTCGTGGCGCTCGACGCCGGTGGCCTCGGCGAGTGCCGAGGCGGCGGCCGAAGCGGTGGCGGACGGGTCGGAAGCAGTACTAGAGGTCACGGCCGCGCAGCTTAGAGGCTTTTCCGCGTCCGCGTCGCGCTCGGGAGCCCGTCAGGGAGTGGTGGTATCGAGGGTCGGTGCGATCTCGTTGAGCATCGCCTGGCTCTGCGGGCTGCGCCCGGGCGGCCCGGTGACCCGCACGATCCACAGGTCGTCATCCCGGCGGACCAGCTCCGCCGCCGTGGTGCGCGGGTGGGGGTTGGCCTGCCCGTTGAGCATCGGCCGCACCGTCGTCGTGTAGACCAGCCGCTTGCCGTCGCCGTTGTCGGTCACCTCGTCGACCTGGACCTGGCTCCCCCCGCTCACGCTCAGCGGCAGCTTGTCCAGGTAGTCGTCGATGTCGTGGCCCGAGCCGAAGAAGTTCCCGTAGCGCTGCACGGCGATCTCGAAGAGGCCGTCCGGGGACACGTAGGACATCACCAGGCTGTTGGCGACATCGGTGCGCTCGCTCTGGAACACCTGCCAGCCACCGGGGCTCGGCGCAGGCGCCAGGATCTGGAACTTCCCGCCCGTGGGAGCCGCGGTGTGCTTGGCGTTCCCGGTCGTCTCGACCAGGCTGAGCTGCTCGGCCAGCGGCCGCTCCGCGGTGGGGCTCGCCGGTGTCCCGGACTCGGGCAGCACGGACTTGCCCACGGCGAGGCGGGTGACCGCGAATCCGCCTGCCAGCGCGGCGGCGAAGAGCACGACGGCGGTCACGCCCAGTGCGACCGCGGTCCACGGCGAGCGGCGGCTCGGCGGCGGGTCCTTCAGCGCGAACGGCGGCAGCCCGGGATCGCTGGCCAGCGGGGCGGCCGGCGCGCCGAGCGTGGGCTGCTTCGGCCGCGGCGGCGGCGGGTTCGACGGCGTCGGCGGGACCAGCGAGCGAACCCGCACCGTGGGGGCCTCGGGATCGAGCAGCATCGCGAACGGGCGCGCACCCGGCGGCGGCAGCAGGTGCTGCACCCGGCGGCGGACCTCGGTCAGCGACATCCGCCGCGTCGGGTCCTTGACCATCAGCCCGGTGATGATCTCGCCGATCGGGCCGGAACGGCTCACCTGCGGGACGGGGCCGCGCACCACCTCGGTCACGGTGGCCAGCGGATCGTCGCCGACGTCGTAGGGCGCCCGGCCCTCGACGACGGCGAACAGCGTCGCGCCCAGCCCCCAGAGGTCGGCGGCCGCCCGGACGCCCTCGCCCGCCGCGACCTCGGGCGCGATGTAGGCCGGGGTGCCCAGCAGGATCCCGGTGCTGGTGAGGGTGTGCTCGGCGATGTTGCGGGAGATGCCGAAGTCGCTGACCTTGATCCGGCCGTCGTCGCCGATGAGCACGTTGCCTGGCTTGACGTCGCGGTGCACGATGCCGGCCCGGTGCGCGGCGTCCAGCCCGGCCGCGACGCCGTCGACGATCACCGCGATCTGCTGGTCGTCGAGCGCGCCGTGCTCCCCGAGGATCGCCGCGAGGCTCTGCGACGGCACCAGCTCCATGACCACGAACGGCTCGCCGCCCTCGCGGGCGACGTCGTAGAGGGTCACCACGTTGGGGTGCGACAGCACCGCGATCGCCCGGGCCTCGCGGAGCGCGCGCTCGCGCATCTCGGCGGCTTCCTCGTCGGGCATGCCCGGCGGGAGCTTGACCTCCTTGACCGCCACCGGGCGGCGCAGCAGTTCGTCGGTGCCGGCCCACACGGTGCCCATCGCACCGCCGCCGAGCTTGCGTTCCAGGCGGTACCGGTCACCGATCAGCCGACCGGCGCCGGCGAGGGTGTTGTTGTCGTTCGCGGGCACGATCACATTCTCCACGGACGACCGCGGCCGCGAGGCCGAACGGGCCGATCGTTGCGCAGCTGGGACGACGTCATCGCCGCGGGGCGATCAGCGGCGATCGTTCGTATCAGCGTTACAAAACGTGAGTAATCCCACCCGGAGCGGCGTCGGGGGAGCGTTGTTGTCGCGGCTAACGTTATTTCGTCGCAACGAAAAAACCGGCGAGGATCGGCTGCTGTCCGCAAGATCGCGGATTGGCCCGAATACGTGTGTTTCGGATAAGTTGGGCGCCGATCGGACCTCGCTGACATCGGTGGCCCGAGCCTTCTCAACGCCGATATTCGCAGCGTCGCGCGCAAGGAAGCAACATACATGCGTCATGGTGCGTCCGCGATGACGGTGGCGAACAACCCCGGCTCGCCGGGTGTCGGCGGGTCGAGCTGACCACGACCTATCGGCGTCGAGGAGGTGCCCTTGCTCGCGTTCGTCGTCGTGCACCTGCTGGTGGCCCTGGCACTGCCGTTCCTGGCCCGGCGCAGCACCCGAGCCGCATTCCTGACCGCAGCCGTTCCACCGGCTGCGGCTCTGCTCTGGGTGCTGGCGCAGGCCGGACCGGTGCTGTCCGGGCGGACGATCAGCGAGACCGTCGAATGGGCACCGCTGATAGGCCTGCAGTTCGCCTTCCGGCTGGACGCGCTGGCGCTGCTGATGACCGTCCTGGTCGCCGGCCTCGGCGCCGTGGTGCTGGTCTACGCCGACTCCTACTTCACCCGCGGCGGCGGCGACGCCCGGCGCTCGGCCCCGCTGCTGCTGGCCTTCGCCGGGGCGATGCTCGGGCTGATCTTCTCCGACGACCTGATCACCGTCTACGTCTTCTGGGAACTGACGACGATCTGCTCGTTCCTGCTGGTCGGGCAGGCCGGGCTCAGCCGCGAATCGCGCCGGTCGGCGCTGCAGGCGCTGATGATCACCAGCCTGGGCGGGCTGGTGATGCTGCTCGGCTTCGTGGTGCTCGGCGAGACCGCGGGCACCTACCGGATCTCCGAGCTGGCCGCGAACCCGCCGGGCGGGGCCGCGACGGCGGTCGCCGCGCTGCTGATCCTGGTCGGCGCGTTCACCAAGTCCGCGCAGATCCCGTTCCACAACTGGCTGCCCGCGGCGATGGTCGCGCCGACGCCGATCAGCGCCTACCTGCACGCCGCGTCGATGGTCAAGGCCGGTGTGTTCCTGGTGGCCCGGCTGGCGCCGGTGTTCACCGACGTGCCGGAGTGGAAGCTGGCCGCCATCGCCTTCGGCCTGGTCACGATGCTGGTCGGCGGCTGGCGGGCGCTGCACGAGTACGACCTGAAGAAGCTGCTGGCCTACGGCACCGTCAGCCAGCTCGGCTTCCTGATGGTGCTGTTCGGCGCGGGCACCCACACCGGCGCGATGGCCGGTGCCGCGATGCTGCTCGCGCACGGCATGTTCAAGGCCACGCTGTTCCTGGTCGTCGGCATCATCGACCACCAGGCGGGCACCCGCGACATCCGCAAGCTCTCCGGGCTGGGCCGCGAGCTGCCGTGGCTGGCGGTGATCGCCACCCTCGGCGTGGCCTCGATGGCCGGGCTCCCGCCGATGCTCGGCTTCATCGGCAAGGAAGCGGCCTTCAGCGCCTTCCTCACCGGCGGCCGACCGGACCTGCTGGTGGACGCGGTGCTGGTGCTCGGCTCGATGCTGACCGTCGCCTACAGCCTGCGGATGCTGTGGGGCGCCTTCGCGGACAAGCCGGAGCTGCCGCGCACCAAGGCCAAGAAGCCCAGCCCGGAGGCGCTGATCCCGGCCGCGCTGCCCGCGCTGGCGGGCATCGTGCTGGGCATCGGCTACCCGGTCGCCGACAAGCTGGCCGGTTCCTACGCCGAGGTCTTCGCACCGGTCGCCGACCCGTACCACCTGGCGCTCTGGCACGGCTTCAACCTGCCGCTGCTGCTGTCCGCCCTCGCGGTCACCGGCGGTGTCGCGCTGCACCTGGGCCGGGTCCAGCTGACCGCGGCGCGCAACAAGCTGCCGCGGCCGCTCGACGCGCAGCGCGGCTACGAGCGGATCATGGCGCTGCTGGAGCGGGTGGCGGTCGGCGTCACCGGCCGCTTGCAGGTCGGTTCGCTGCCGACCTACCTCGGCATCGTCCTGCTGACGATGCTGGCGATCCCGGGCTCCGCGCTGCTGCTGCGGGCCGCGGTGCCGGACGACCTGCGGGCCTACGACAACCTCCTGCAGATCCCGCTGGCCGTCGTGGTGATCGTCGCGGCGATCGCGGTGCTGCGCTCGCGCCGGCGGCTGACCGCGGTGCTGCTGGTCGGCGTGGTCGGCTACGGCATCGGCGGGCTGTTCATCGTGGACGGCGGCCCCGACCTGGCGCTGGCCCAGTTCCTGGTGGAGACGCTGACGCTGGTGGCGTTCGTGTTCGTGCTGCGGCGGCTGCCGGTGCGCTTCACCCAGTCCGACACCGCGAAGGCCTGGCAGGTGCCCAAGGCGGTCATCGCGGTCGCCGCCGGGACCTTCATCTCGCTGGCCGCGGTGATCTTCAGCGGTGCGCGCCAGGCCCCGCCGGAGGCCAGCGAGGCGTTCATCGCCAACGCGGAGAAGGGCGCGGGCGCGACCAACGTGGTCAACGCGATCATCGTCGACTTCCGGGCCTTCGACACCGTCGGCGAGATCGCGGTGCTCGCGATCGCCGCGACCGGGGTGGCCAGCCTGATCCTGGCCTCCCGCCACGAACGCCGGAAGCGCAGCACGCGGGTGCGGTCGGTACCCGTGAAAACGCCGGTCAAGCTGCAGGAGGAGGTGCGCGAATGACGACGACGCCGATGAAGCGTCCGTCCTGGACGACCTGGGACGCGCCGGCCGAACGCTGGCTGCTGTCCGGTTTCTGCCGTGACGGCAAGCAGCGCACCGTGCTGCTCGAACTCGCCGCCCGCATCATCTTCCCGACCGTCCTGGTGCTGTCCATCTACCTGCTCTTCGCCGGGCACGACCGGGCGGGCGGCGGGTTCAGCGGCGGCCTGGTCGCCGGGCAGGCGTTCGTGCTGCGCTACCTCGCCGGTGGCCGGATGGACGACAGCGCGATCGTCTCGATGCGGCCGCCGGTGCTGATCGGCATGGGCCTGACCATCGCCACCACCTCGGCCTTCCTGCCGCTGCTGTTCGGCGGCGAGCTGCTGGAGACGGCGATCTACAAGTTCACCGCGCCGCCGCTCGGCGAGATCAAGTTCGTCACCAGCGTGCTGCTCGACAGCGGGGTGTACCTGCTGATCGTGGGGGTGGTGCTGGACCTGCTGCGCACCTTGGGCTCGGGCATCGAGGCCGACGTCGACGCGGCGGAGCGGGGGCAGCGATGACGATCAACCTGACCATGGCGGTGGTGCTCGCCGTCCTGTACTCGGTCGGCTTCTACCTGCTGATGCAGCGCTCCCTGATGCGGATCCTGCTCGGCATCGTGATCCTCGGGCACGGCTCGAACCTGCTGCTGCAGACCGCGGGCGGCCCGCCCGGCCGCGCACCGATGCTCGGTTCGGCGCAGCCGGAGCAGATGACCGACCCGCTGCCGCAGGCGATGGCGCTCACCGCGATCGTGATCACCTTCGCGCTGACCACGTTCCTGCTGGCGCTGGCCTACCGCTCGTGGACGCTGCTCGGCCACGACGAGGTCCGCGACGACTTGGAGGACCGGCGCATCCAGCGGTTGGAGCGGCGGCTGGCCGAGTCCGAGGAGGACGGCGCCGAGGAGCTGGAGAAGGAGGCCACCCAGTGACGGTTCTCGTGGCCCTTCCCGTCCTGCTGCCGCTGCTCGCCGCCGGGTTGTCGCTGGCGCTGGGGCGCTTCGCGGACATCCAGCGCGCGCTCGGGCTGCTGGTGCTCGGCGGGATCATCGTGGACGCCGCGGTGCTGCTCCACGTCGCCGACCGGTTCGGGCCGGTGGTGCTGCAGATGGGCGCCTGGCCGGCGCCGTTCGGCATCACGCTGGTCGCCGACCGGCTCTCGGCGCTGCTGCTGCTGATCTCCTCGGTGGTGACCTTCGCGGTGCTGATCTACTCGATCGGCCAGCGCATCACCGACTACGGCCGGGAGCGCTCCAGCACCACGTTCCACCCGATGTACCTGATGCTGTGCGCGGGCGTCTCGCTGGCCTACCTGACCGGCGACCTGTTCAACCTGTTCGTCGCCTTCGAGATCATGCTCAGCTCGTCCTACGTGCTGATCACCCGGCGCACCACCGCCACCCGCGTCCGCGCGGGCATGACCTACGTGATCGTCAGCCTGGCGTCCTCGCTGCT
This sequence comes from Saccharopolyspora indica, assembly GCF_027853965.1. GTDB lineage: Bacteria > Actinomycetota > Actinomycetes > Mycobacteriales > Pseudonocardiaceae > Saccharopolyspora > Saccharopolyspora indica. The sequence continues at coordinate 159,645 of NZ_JAQGLB010000014.1, forward strand.
GTTCATCACGATGATCGCGCTGGTCTACGCCTCGACCGGCACGGTGAACCTGGCCGACCTGGGCGAGAAGGTGCACCAGCTGCCGGACGGGCTGCAGATCGCGCTGGCGCTGCTGGTGGTGGTCGTCTTCGGCGTGAAGGCGGCCATGGTGCCGCTGCACTTCTGGCTGCCGGACAGCTACCCGACCGCGCCCGCCCCGGTCACCGCGGTGTTCGCCGGGCTGCTCACCAAGGTCGGCATCTACGCGCTGATCCGCACCCAGACGCTGGTGTTCAGCCATTCCGAGAGCTGGAACCTGATGCTCGGCATCGCGCTGATCACCATGATCGTCGGCGCGCTGGGCGCGCTGGCCCAGAACGACCTGAACCGGCTGCTGTCCTTCCTGCTGGTCAGCCACATCGGCTACATGCTGTTCGGGCTCGGCGTCTACGACGTGATCGGCCTGACCGGCGTGATCCTCTACGTGGTGCACCACATCACCGTGCAGGCCGCGCTGTTCCTGGTCAGCGGTCTGATCACGCGGCACACCGGCACCGTGGCGCTGACCCGGATGGGCGGGCTGGCCAAGGCCGCGCCGATGATCGCGGTGCTGTTCGCGCTGCCCGCGCTGACGCTGGCCGGGGTGCCGCCGTTCTCCGGCTTCGTGGCCAAGCTGGCGCTGCTGCAGGCCGGTGTCGGCGCCGGGACCTGGACGGCCTACGCGGTCACCGGCGGCCTGGTGCTGACCAGCCTGCTCACCCTCTACGCCATGGCGCGGGTGTGGACGCGGGCGTTCTGGGGGCAGGTCAAGGCTCCCGAGCAGGACCCCGACCCGACCGACGAGCTGGTGGTCGGCACCGCCACCTCGAACCGCCCGATGGTGGTGGCCAGCGGCGTGCTGGTGGCGACCAGCGTGGTGATCGCGCTGCTGGCGGGTCCGCTGGCCGAGGTCAGCGGGCGGGCCGCGGAGGACCTGATGCACGGCGAGACCTACCGGAGCGCGGTGTTGGGAGGTGCCGTCGAATGACCGAGCGGATCACCCGTCGCGGCAGGCTGCTGCGGCGGTTGCCGATGGTGGCCTGGCTGACCCTGGTCTGGGTGATGCTGTGGGGCACCTTCGACCTGGGCACCCTGTTCTTCGGCCTGGTCGTGGCGGTGTTCGTCGCGACGCTGTTCCCGAACCCGGCCATCCGCACCAACATCGCGGTGCGCCCGCTGCGGGTGCTGCAGCTGGCCGGCTACCTGGCCTGGGACCTGGTGATCTCCACCGGGCGGGTCTCCTGGCAGGCGGTCACCCAGGGCCCGAACGCGCCCGCCGGGATCGTGGCGGTGACGCTGCGGACCGACTCCGACCACATCACCGCGATGGTGGCCAACGCGCTGTCGCTGGCCCCGGGCAAGTTCGTGCTGCAGATCGACCGGGCCAACCGGATCTGCTACGTCTACTCGCTCGGCATGCGCGCCGCCGACGCCGAATCGGTGCGCCAGGAGGTGCTGGCCCTGGAGCGCCGAGTGGTCCGAGCGGTCGGCTCACCCGCCGAACTCGTCCTGGTCAGCGGAACGGAGGAACGCGCATGACTTCCTCTGTGCGAGTTCGCTCGCGGGCGCAACCGTCACTGAAGATCGTGGAGGGGCGGTGCAGGGGTGCGTGCATGACTTCCTTTGTGCCAACTGGAGTCCTGCTCAACAGCACCTCAGGGGACCGTGATGCAACCCAGCCACAAGAAACCCCCCAAACGCGAGATCACTCAAGGACGCAACCACCACTGAAAATCGCGGAGAGGCGGGACCGTTGACCTGGGTCTTCATCGTGACCATCGGCCTGCTGAGCGTGGCCGGGCTGCTGGTCCTGGTGCGGTTGATCCTCGGCCGCACCACGCTGGACCGGATCGTGGCGGTCGACGTGTTCGTCACCGTGATCATCGCCGGGACGTGCGCGGGCATGGGCTGGTTGCAGGACGGCTCGAACATCGCGCTGCTGGCCGCCTTCGCGCTGCTGGCGTTCATCGGGTCGGTCAGCGCTGCCCGGCTGGTCGAGAAGAAGGAGCCGTACCGATGAGCCTGCTGGACGTCTTCTCCGCGGTCTGCCTCATCGGCGGCGCGCTGTCCTGCCTGCTCGGGGCCATCGGCCTGCTGAGCTTCCCGGACGTGCTGGCCCGCCTGCAGGCCGCCACCAAGCCGCAGACGCTGGGGCTGATGCTGATCCTGATCGGCACCGCCGTGCAGCTGGACTTCATCTACGCGTCGGGCCTGATCCTGGTGGCGCTGTTCCAGATGCTCACCGCGCCGGTGATGGCGCAGCTGGTGGGCCGGGCGGCCTACCGCGCGGACAGCATCCGGCGGGACACCCTGGTGGTGGACGAGCTCGGGGACCGGATCGAACGGGAGCGCCGGGACCGCTGATCCGATCCGGCACACCTCGCACGCGACCGGTCACACTGCGCGCCGACTATGATCAAATGGTCCTGTACGGGTGACCACGAAAGTGTCGGTAGTCCGACGCGGCTGCAGAAGGATGTGGAGCCATCATGTGGCGGACCGGCCGCGTGCTCGCTGGCCTCGCGATCGCGTTGTCCCTGTTCCTGGTCCCTCCGGCGGCCGTTGCCGAGGAGGCCGCCGCGCCGCCGACGACCATCGTGGTCGCGCAGGAACCGCCGCCCGCACCGCCCGCCGAGCAGCCGCCCGCGGACGCCGGTGCCGACGCGCGCCAGCGGATGGGGATCGGCATCGCCGGATTCGTGCTGATCGGTCTGGTGCTGCTGTCGCGCCGCCTCCGCAAGAAGCCGGTCTTGTTTGTCAAGTGGAAAAAGTCGTAAACCGCCCGGAAACCGGGTGACCGGTCTGTTCTTTGCGGAATAATTTCGTTGTCAATTCTCGCCATGGACTAGACCTGACGGCGAACCTGTGGGATTTTCACAACTGACTACGTGCGTAGGCGCAAGCCTCACGAGGTGACGACCGTCCCTGACGTGCGGAGATCGGGGCGAACGCCCCCCACGAACGTGGGCCGGCACCGGGAAGCCCCCCGACCGGTGCCGGCCCACACCCTTCTGTCCCGCCTCTCCGCGATCTTCAGTGGTGGTTGCGTTGGGGGGTGATCTTGCGTTTCGGGGGTTTCTTGTGGCTGGGTTGCGTCACGGTCCCCTGGGGTGCGGTTGAGCTGCGGTTGACGCGAGGGGTGTTCCGCATAAGGTCGGGTGCCCGGAGTCCGGGCGGGGGCTGTCACTCCTGTAAGAGGGTGCCATCCGCGTCGCTACGTGGAACGGACCTGGACATTCTCAATGCGCGTTGAAAACAATTCTTCGGTCGGGCTGAATGAGCGCCACCCGTTCGTCGCAGTGTGCGTACCGGTCGGCTAGACGTTCCGCATCGGTGCAGTGCCGCTGTTCCGGATGATGCAGGATGGGCGCCAAATGAGTACTGCGCCCGCCCCGCACCGCGATCACGACCGTTCCGCCGCCGCGCGCTGCCGCGCCTCGGTGCAACGCCACGAGCGCGAGCTGGTCGAGCTCTCCCGCAGCATCCACGCCGAACCGGAACTCGCCTTCGCCGAGCACCGCAGCGCGGCCAAGGTCGCCGACCTGCTCGCCCGGCACGGCTTCGAGGTCCGCACCCCGGTGGCCGGCCTGGACACCGCGCTGGTCGCCGAGCGCGGCAGCGGCGAGCTGGTGGTGGCGGTCTGCGCCGAGTACGACGCGCTGCCGGAGGTCGGTCACGCCTGCGGGCACAACGTGATCGCCGCGGCCGCGGTCGGCGCCGCGCTGGCGCTCGCCGAGGTCGCCGACGAGCTGGGCATCACCGTCCGGCTGATCGGTACTCCGGCGGAGGAGACCGGCGGCGGCAAGGTGCTGATGCTGCAGCGCGGCGTGTTCGACGACGTGGCGATGGCGATGATGGTGCACCCCGGCCCGGAGGAGGTCTGCCGCCCGGTCTCGCTGGCCATCACCGACCTGGAGGTGCGCTACACCGGCCGCGAGGCGCACGCCGCCTCGGCCCCGCAGCTGGGCCTCAACGCGGCCGACGCGCTGACCGTCGCGCAGGTCGCCATCGGCCTGCTGCGCCAGCACCTCGAACCGCAGCAGATGGTGCACGGTATCGTCACCGCAGGTGGCGCGGCGCCGAACATCGTTCCCGCGCGCACCGCGGCGGTCTACAACTTGCGCGCTGCCGAAGCGCGTTCCCTGCAGCGCCTGGAGAACCGCATCCGGGCCTGCTTCGAGGCGGGCGCGACGGCGACCGGGTGCACGCACGAGGTCGTGCAGATCTCCCCGGTCTACGCGGAGCTGGACCCCGACGACTGGTTGTCGGAGGCCTACCGCCGCGCGATCACCGAGCTCGGGCGGGAACCGCTCGACCGAGGTGCCGAGCAGAGCCGGGTCATCGGCAGCACCGACATGGGCAACGTGACCAGGGCCCTGCCCGCGATCCACCCGATGATCGCGATCGACTGCGGCGGCGCGGTCAACCACCAGGTTGAGTTCGCCGCGGCCTGCGCGACCCCGACCGCCGACCGGGCGGTGCTGGACGGGGCGCTGGCGATGGCCTGGACGGCGGTGGCCGCCGCCGCGGACGGCGCGCAGCGGGACCGCCTGCTGGCCGCCGCGCGCGCTCGGAGTTCGTCGGAAGAGTTCTGCACACCGGTCGGCGGCGCGCACCGCGGGCCGGGTGCGGGTGCCCAGCAGGATGCCGGGGGCGTGGCGTGAGCGGTGCTGCCGCTTGCCGCTCGTTCCGCGCACCGGATCCGGACGCCCCGCAAGACACTGGAGGAATGGCGTGACCGTGGTGGATTCTCGTGGCTCGGACCCGGGGCGGCCCTCGAACGGCGGTTCGGCGGTGGAGGAGGCGGGCTGGCCCGCGGCGGCGCCGGGCACGCTCCTCGCGCCCGACGTGGACGGGCCGTCCGCGCCGATCGGCAGCACCATGTCGAGCGTGGACACCAGTCTCGGGGCCGTGGCGGACCTGGGCGCCGGTCGCGGGCCGGCCTGGCTGGACTCCTGGTTGGCGGCGAACGCCCAGCGGGTGGTGGCCTGGCGTCGGCACCTCCACGCCTACCCCGAGCTCTCCCGCGCCGAGCACGAGACCACGGCCTTCCTCGTCGAGCAGCTCACCAGGGCCGGGCTGAAGCCGCAGGTGCTGCCGGTGGGCACCGGCCTGGTCTGCGACATCGGCGAGGACCGGCCCGGTGCCCGCACCGTGGCGCTGCGCGCGGACATCGACGCGCTGCCGCTGACCGAGGCCACCGGTCTCCCGTACGCCTCCACCGTGGACGGCGTCGCGCACGCCTGCGGCCACGACGCGCACACCACGGTCGCGCTGGGCGCCGCGCTGGCGCTGGCCGCCGCGCCGGAACTGCCCGGCCGGGTGCGGCTGATCCTCCAGCCCGCCGAGGAGGTGATGCCCGGCGGCGCGCTGGACGTGCTGGCCGCCGGAGCCCTCGACGGGGTGGACCGGATCTTCGGGCTGCACTGCGACCCGCGGCTGCCGGCCGGGCAGATCGGCACCCGCGTCGGTGCCATCACCTCCGCCAGCGACCTGCTGGAGCTCCGCCTGACCTCGCCCGGCGGGCACACCTCGCGCCCGCACCTGACCGCGGACCTGGTGCACGCGCTGGGCACCGTCATCACCGGTCTGCCTACGCTGCTGTCGCGCCGCGTGGACCCGCGCACCGGAACCGTCCTGACCTGGGGCGCGGTGCACGCCGGGGAAGCGCCGAACGCCATCCCGCAGGACGGGGTGCTCACCGGCACGCTGCGCACCGGCGACCGCGACACCTGGGCGAAGCTGGAACCGCTGGTGCACGAGCTGGTGCACAGCCTGCTGGCGCCGCTCGGCGTCGGGTTCGACCTGCACCACCGGCGCGGCGTGCCGCCGGTGGTCAACGACCAGGAGAGCACCGAGCTGTTCCGGGCGGGCATCGAGGCGGCCCTCGGCGAGGAAGCCCTGGCGAGCACCGCGCAGTCCTCGGGCGGCGAGGACTTCGGCTGGTACCTGGAGCACGTGCCGGGCTCGTTCGCGCGCCTGGGCGTGCACTCCGGAACCGGCCGGGTCAAGGACCTGCACCAGCCGACGTTCGCGCTGGACGAGCGGGCCCTGCTGGTGGGCGTCCGGGCGATGGTCCACACGGCCCTGCGGACCCTCCGGGACTGACTTCCGCGGATTCGCACCTGATCGAGGTGTATCCGCTCGCAGCTGTATCCGTGGACGGGGTTCGCGCCTCTGTATGGGTATGAGAACGAACATCATCTGCCCTGGACGACGAACCCCGGACCACGTCGTGGAGTGGCCGCCCTCGGCCCGGCACGGCGCGATGACCTGCCTGGACGCGGAACGGCTGCTCGGCGCGGACGAGCTCGCGGCAGGTCTGGCCGCCGGTGAGTGGGTGCAGCCCTGGCACGGCGTGGTGGTGCCGGCGGCCCGCGCCGGCGACCCGGTGACCCGCGCGGCCGCCGCGCTGCTGCGGGCCGGGCCGTACTCGGTGCTGTCCGGCCCGACGGCGGTGGCGATGCACGGCTGCGGCCCGGCCGACGAGATCGTGGACGTGACCATCCCCTACGGCCGTGAGGTGCGCTCGCAGCCGGATCTGACGATCCACCAGGCCTGGGTCCGGGAGTGCGACGTCGTGGAGCTGGACGGCCTGCGCACCCAGGCCCTGGACGTCGCGATCACCGATCTGCTGTGCACCGGCGATCAGCGCCAGGCCCTGGACTGCCTGGAGCAGGCGCTCGGCAGGCTCGGCGAGGGAGCCGAGCGCTTCCGCGCGCTGGTCGCCGAGCGGATCGCCCGCCGCCGGGATCGCCGCGGCACCCGGCGGGCGAACGCGCTGCTCGGGCTGGCCTGGGCCAAGCCGCGTCCCGCGGTGGCCGCCGGGATCGGAGGTGCGCGGTGAGGACGTCAGCGCTGGAACCAGGCGGTGGCCTGAGCCGCTTCCCGCGCGGCGATGAACCGCGCGTAGGCATCGTCGTAGGTGGCCCGGTTGGCGTCGAGGGGCTCCAGCGGCGCGGACGTCCCGACCAGTTCGCGGGCGACCTCGGTGATGCTGCGGCCGGTCAGCAGGGCCTGCGCGGTCACGGTCGCGCCGCGGGCACCGGCCTGCTCGTCGGTGGTGCGCACGACCGGCAGCCCGGTCACGTCCGCGATCACCTGCCGCCACAACCGGTTCGCCGAACCACCGCCGGTGAGCCGGAGCTCGGTGGGCTGCGCGGCGCTGGTGCGCAGGCAGTCCCGGATCGTCATGGCCAGCCCTTCCAGGCAGGCTCGCGCGATCTCGGCCGGACCGTGCTCCAGGCTCAGGCCGTGCAGGCTGCCGCGCGCGGCCGGGTCGTAGAACGGAGCGCGCTCCCCGGCCAGCGAGAGGTAGGGCAGCATCAGCAGGCCCTTGCTGCCGGGTTCGGCCTGTTCGGCGAGGTCGGTGAGGTCTTCGGGGTTGGGCAGGCCGAGCATCCGGCAGGTCCACTCCACGACCTCGGTGCCCGAGAGGGTGGCGCTGGCGAGCATCCACCGGCCCGGCTCCGGCGTGCGCAGCGACATGCCGACGGGGGTGCGGTCGAGCCGCGGGCTGTCGCTGATCACCTCGGTGCAGATCGTGGTGCCCAGGATCGTGCAGGCCTGGCCGGGCTCGGTGACACCGGCGCCGATGGCCGTGGAGATCACGTCGTACGCGCCGAGCACCACCGGCGTGCCCGCCGGGACGCCGAGCCGTCCGGCCGCGGCGTCGTGCAGCGGTGCGATCCGCTGCTCGCCGTCCACCACGTCGGGCAGCAGCGGCTGGGCCCAGTCCAGCCCGAGCTCGGTGAGCACGGTCGGGGAGTACTGCCCGGTCCGCGCGTCGAGGAACGGGTTCGAGGCTTCGGAAACGTCCCAGGCGAGGCGTCCGGTCAGGCAGTGGAACAGCCAGCCGCCGCAGGTCAGGACCTTCGCGGACCGCTCGATCCGGGCCGGGTCGTGCTCGGCGAGCCAGCGCAGCTGCGCGTGCGGCAGACCGCCGAAACCGACCGATCCGTTGATCTTGAACAGCTCGGCGAGCACCCCGGAATCGGCCCAGTCGGCGGCGATCCCGGAAGCGCGGGCGTCGTTCCAGAGCAGCGCGGGACCGGTCGGCCGACCGGTGTCGTCGACCAGCCAGCAGCCGTCGCCCTGCGCGGTGAGCGCGAGCGCTGCGACGTCGGATCCCGCGGCAGCGGTGAGCTCGGCGACGGTGTCGGCGACCGCGCTCCACACCTCCTGCATGTCCTGCTCGGCCCAGCCGGGCCGGGGGTGCTCGACCCGGGTCGGGCGGCGGGCGACCGCCAGCTCGGTCCCGTCCGCCGCGTAGGCGACGCTCTTCACCACCGAGGTGCCGGCGTCGATGCCGATGGTGATCACGGGCGTTCCCTCCAGATCCCGCCTGCCGGGTCGGCCGGTGCGCGACCCGAGAACATCACAGCATTGAGTGTTAAAAATTTCAAGATAGGTGTTATGTTTGCGATGGGATGTGACACCACGATCCCGGTAGTGGACCACCACCGGAAGGACGCGCCGTGCCGCCTGAACCCACCACCGGCCGCATCGACCTCGTGCTGCTCGACGTCGGCGGCCCGGTCTACGACGACAGCGCCTACCGCGACGCGCTGCTGCGCGCCACGCGCGAACTCGCCGCCGAGGACGGCCGCGGTGCGGTCGGCGAAGCCGAGTTCCAGCAGGTCTACGACGAACGCCGGCAGGCGCAGGGCGGCTCGCTGCGGACCGCGGTCGCCGAGCGGTTCCTGACCGCGGGCGACCGCCAGCGGCTGTCCGATCGCGCTGAGCAGTACTGGGAGTACCCGCCGTCGGCGCTGCACGACGACGTGCTGCCGACGCTGCGGCAGCTCGCCGGGCGCTACAAGATCGCGATCGTGGCGAACCAGCGCGCGGTGGTCGTGGACGCCCTGCGCCGGGACGGCGTGTCCGACTTCGTGGACGTCTGGGCGATCTCCGAGGTCGTCGGGGCGGAGAAGCCGGACCCGCGGATCTTCCAGCACGCGCTGCGCGAAGCCGGTGTCGAAGCGGCGAACGCGGTGCACGTCGGCAACCGGCTGGACACCGATGTGCGCGGTGCCAAGCGGGTCGGCCTGCGGACGGTGTGGGTGGTGCGCGGCGAGGCCCCGCCGGAGCCGACGCCCGAGCAGCTCGCCGAGCCGGACGTCGCGGTGCTCTCGATGGCCGAGCTGCCGGAAGCGCTGGAGAAGCTGCAGGCCGCTGGGTGACCAGCGGTTCACGCTCCGGGGAGGGGTGCTGATGGGAGAGCTCGTCGCAGGAGTGGACATCGCGACCGCGAACGTGCGGGTGCAGGTCCACGACCGGGCCGGTGCCGTGGTGGCCTCGGCCTCCCGGCCGCTGCCGCAGCCGGTGCGCTCGTCGGGCGGCCGTTCCGAGCAGGACGCGAGCACGTGGTGGCCCGCCGTCCGGGACTGCCTGGCCGAGTGCACGACCGCGCTGGGCGCGCGCCGCACCGAGATCACCTCGCTGGCGATCTCGGCGACCTCGGGCACCGTGGTCCCGGTCGACGGCGACGGAGACCCGCTCGGCCCGGCGCTGATGTACGACGACCGGCGCGCCGGGGCCGAGGCCCGCACCGCGGTCGAGGTCGGCGCGGCGCGCTGGGAGCGAACCGGCATCACGCCGTCGGCCGGATCGGGCCTGGCCAGGATCGCCTGGCTGGCGCGCCACCTCCCGGCGGGGACCGAGCTGGTCTGCCACACCCCGGACGTCATCGCCCGGAAGCTGGTCGGGCGGCCGGTCGCGACCGACACCAGCCACGCGCTGAAGAGCGGTTACGACGCGGTGGCCGGGGAATGGGCCACCGAGGTCTTCGACGCCCTGGAGGTGCCGTCCCGGCTGCTCCCGGAGGTCGTGCGGCCGACGGTCGTCCTGGGCGCGGTCGACGCCGCGGCCGCGGCGGAGACGGGGCTGCCCGCGGGCTGCGAGGTGCGAGCCGGGATGACCGACGGCTGCGCGGGCCAGCTGGCGTGCGGGGCCGTCGACATCGGCCAGTTCGTGACCGTGCTGGGCACGACGCTGGTCCTCAAGGGCGTGTCGGAGGAGCTCGTGCACGACCCGGCCGGGGCGGTGTACAGCCACCTGCACCCGGACGGCGTGTGGCTGCCCGGCGGGGCGGCCAACATCGGTGGCTCCGCCCTGTCCGATGTGGACCCCGCAGAGCTGGCCGAACTGGACCGCGCGGCCACCGGCCGCGGCCCGGCGAGCGTGGTCGGCTACCCGCTGCGCGGTACGGGCGAGCGGTTCCCGTTCCTGGCCGAGCGGGCCACCCGGTTCGTCCTCGGCGCGCCGCAGGACAGGGTGGACGAGTACCGCTCCCGGCTGGAAGGCGTCGCCTTCTGCGAGCGGCTCGCGCTGGAGCGCCTGGCCGAGATCGGCGCCCCGGCGGCAGGGCCGGTGCGCACGGCAGGTGGCGGTGCCCGAAGCCTCGCCTGGTGCCGGATCAGAGCATCGGTCATGGACCGCCCGGTCCTGCGCGTCCAAGGCGCGGGCACGGCGCTCGGCGCGGCACTGCTGGCGGCCAGCGGTTCGATCCACCCGGACCTGAGCACCGCGGCGGCGGCGATGGTGCCCGAGGGCGAACTGGTCGAACCGGTGCGCTCGGAGGTGTCCCAACTGGACAGCAGCTACCAGCGCTTCCTCGGCGAACTCCGCACCCGCGGCTGGCTCGCAGCAGCCTGATCAGGAGCCGCCGAGGGCTTCGGCGATGCTGAGGCTGTCCTCGTACACGGCGTACCGGGTGATCAAGCCGTCCGCGAAGGTCAGGTGCAACGCGCACAGCGCGGTGTACGACCTGCGGGTGGCCCGCACAGTCTGCCGGATGTCGCCGAGCACGACCGCGTCCGCGCCGTCGACGAGGACCCGGGACGCCGATCCCGCTGCCTCCTCGGGCAGGTGGAAGTCGGCGAGCGCGCGGAAGTGGTCGGCGACCTCCGCCCTGGTCGAGCGCGGCCGGATCCACGGCACCGCCGGGTGGCCGCCGCTCGGCCAGTCCAGCACCCAGTCGACCTCCTCGGCGAACAGGTCGGCGATCCGGTCCGGGTCGCCCTCGGCGAGCCTGCGGAGGAACTCCTCCGCACCGGCGCGGGTGCTCCCGCCGATGGCGGGCACGGTGAACTGGTGCTCGGACCGGATGCGCCCGTCGGCTCCGAGCACCGCGCACACCCGGCCGGTCCAGGTGCTCTCGCCGCCGTCGACCGGCACCAGGTGGGTGGTGAAGGCGACCGCACCGTGGTGCCCGGTCACGTCGTCGGCGGGCCGGAAGACCAACCCCGTGCCGCGCACGAACTCGGCGTGGGCTGCAGCGATGCGGGCTTCGATCTCGTCGTGGCCCCGGTGCTCGGCCGACTCGGTGAACTCGATGCCGTCCTCGGCCCACAGGGCGGCGACGGCGCTGCGCCGCGCCACCGGATCGGCTTCGTTCCACACCGCGGCGTACCGGTCCGCGAACTCCTCGATGTCGATGTTCATGGGCGGACGCTAAACAGTCGTCCCTGCCATCTCCTGTCAGTGGATCCCGGCAGACTCCGGCCATGCGCGCGAGCCGCCTGCTGACGATCCTCCTGCTGCTGCAGACGAGGGAGCGGATGACCGCGCAGGAGCTGGCCGACGAGCTCGAGGTGTCCGTGCGGACCGTCTACCGCGACGTGGAGTCCTTGAGCGAGGCGGGAATCCCGCTGTACGGCGAACCGGGGCACCGGGGCGGGTACCGGCTGCTCGACGGTTTCCGCACCCGGCTGACCGGGCTGACCACCGGTGAAGCGGAATCGCTGTTCCTGACCGGGCTGCCCGCGGCCGCCGCCGAGCTCGGGCTGACGAGGTCGTGACCGCGGCCCACCTCAAGCTCATGGCCGCGCTCCCCGCGGATCTGCGGGACCGGTCCGGGCGCATCGCCGACCGGTTCCACCTGGACACCCCGGCTTGGTACGACGACGCCGATCGCACACCGCACCTGACCGAGGTCGCCGACGCCGTGTGGCACGACCGGACCGTCCGGATGAGGTACCTGCGCTGGGCCGAGCCGCACGAGACGAGCCGCACCGTGCAGCCGTACGGGCTGGTCCTGAAGGCCGGTCACTGGTACCTGGTGGCGGGTGCCGGCGAGCGGATCCGCACGTACCGCATCTCCCGGATCGTCGACCTGCACGTCCTCGACGAGCGCTTCACCCGGCCCGCCGGATTCGACCTGGCCGGTCACTGGGAGACCTACCTGGAGAGCTTCGACGCCCGGCGGCACAGCGGCGAAGCCGCGGTCAAGCTCTCGCCGCGCGCCTTCGACCGCCTGCCCCACCTGGTGGAACCGGTCGTGGCGCGAGCAGCGCGGAGAACCGCCCGAGCCCCCGACGAACGGGGCTGGATCCAGGTGAGGGTCCCGATCGAATCCGTCGACCAGGCGCTCCCGGAGTTCCTCAAGCTCGGCGCCGACGCCGAAGTCCTCGCGCCGGTGGAGCTGCGCGACCGGCTCACCGCGACGCTGGGCGAGTTGACCCGCCTGTACGGCGCGGGTTGAGCGAGGTCAGCGCTCGGCGACTTCCAGCGCCACGCCCGCCGACCGCAGCTCGTCGAGCAGTCGAGCCGGCGTGCCCGCGTCCACCACGACCAGGTCGAACTCGGTCAGCGGGGCGAGCTCGTGCACCGCGCGCCGGTCGAACTTGGAGTGGTCCAGCAGCAGCACCCGCTTGCCGGTGGTCTCCATCAGCGCCCGCTTGACCTGGATCGTCTCCTGCGAGCGGTGCAGGCAGTGCCCGCCGACCACGGCGGTGGTGGACATGAACAGCACGTCCGAGCGCGTGGTGCGGGCGGTGGTGGCGGTGTGCAGCCCGAGGAAGGCGTCGTAGGACGGCTGGTAGTCGCCGCCGAGCCCGATCAGGTGCAGGCCGGGCTCGCCGCTGAGCAGGTTGATCACCGACAGGAAGTTCGTCACGACGGTCAGCGGGGCCAGCGCGGGCAACCGCTCGGCGACCGCGAGCGCGCTGGTGCTGTCGTCCAGGGCCACGACCTGGCCGGGAGTCACGAGCCGCACGGCGTGCTCGGCGATGCGCGCTTTGTCCTCGGCGGCGTCGGCGATCCTGGCCCGCACCGAGGTCTCCAGTAGCGCGGTCGGCGTCGAGGTCGCCCCGCCTCGGACCTTGCGCAGCCAGCCCTGCTGCTCCAGCACGTCCAGATCGCGGTGGATCGTCATGCCGCTGACCCCGTGCGCGGCGGCGAGCTCCTCGATGCGCACGAACCCGCTGGCCAGCACTTCCTGGCGGATCTCCTCGCGCCGGTCCTGCTGGCTGACCGGTGTGCCGCCTGCCTCGGCCACGCCACAACCCCTCACCTCAGGGCCCGCCGCAGTCCCACCAGGCGCACAGCGGACGACCACGTGTGCAATCGGAGTGATTGTCACACGTGCGGCGTGATGTTCGGGTCAGATGTCACGTGCGGAGCCGGGCCCGACGTTGTGGCAGGGCCGCTTCCGCAGCTTCTCGACGTAGTCCTCGGGCGCTCCGGCGGCCTCGGCCGCATCGGCCATCACACCGAGGTAGCGCGCCGACGGCAGCCCGCCCTCGTAGGCGTCGAGCACGTACAGCCAGGCCAGCACCGGCCCGTCCAGCGTCTGCACCCGCAGCCGGAGCTTCTTGTGCATGCCCAGCTCGGCGCCCTCCCAGTTGTCGAGCTGCCGCTCGTCCTCCGGGCTGACGTCGTAGAGCACCGTGAAGACCTGCTCCCCGGGGTGTTCGACGATGGTGGCGAGGGCGCCTTCCCAGCCGTAGTCCTCGCCGCCGAAGGTCAACCGCCAGTCCACCAGCCAGCCCGAACCCGCCAGCGGCGAATGCGGAGCTCGCTTCAACATCTGGGCCGGATCCATGTTGGACCCGTACGCGGCGTACAGAGGCACGCCCAACAGGGTAGCGATCGACAGGCCGCGCGGCGGAGCGGACCGCGTCACAAAAGTGGGTACTCACGACCGTCTTCGGCCGTCGAGTCCGGTTTGCGCGGTACCGGGGCGGTCCTTCCGCGGCGACGCGGCCGCGGCCACCGATCAGAATGGAGGCGACCCGGCGCGTCGGTGACCCTCGGTCGCCGCTGCGCTGTGGGGCGCGCCACGGTGGTCAATTCGGGCGACACCACCCGAATTGACCGGACTACGCGCAGCGTACGGTGAGTCTGGCGCCCACACGGCAGGCATCGGGAGGAACGCGAAGTGACCCGCATCGTGATCATGGGAGGCGGCCCGGCTGGCTACGAGGCAGCACTGGTCGCCGCGTCGAACGGGGCGGACGTCACGCTGGTCGAGCCGGAGGGCCTCGGTGGGGCTTGCGTGCTCTACGACTGCGTGCCGTCGAAGACCTTCATCGCCTCCGCGGGCGCGCGCTCGGCGTACCGGGACGCCCGCGAGCTCGGCATCCGCGCGAAGACCGAGGACTCCGACGTCGACGTGGCGGTCGTGCACGGCCGGGTGAAGGGCCTCGCGCTCGCCCAGTCCGCCGACATCCGCTCCCGGGTCCGCCGCGAAGGTGTGAAGATCCTGCCCGGTCGCGCGCGCTTCACCAACCCGGCCAAGGGCATGGCCGTGCACCAGGTCGGCGTCGACCTCGCCGACGGCACCTACCAGGAGCTGACCGCCGACGTGGTGCTGATCGCCACCGGCGCCACGCCGCGTGTCCTCAAGGGCGCCGAGCCGGACGGGGAGCGGATCCTCACCTGGCGGCAGCTCTTCGACCTGCCCGAACTGCCCGAGCACCTGGCGGTGATCGGGTCCGGCGTCACCGGTGTGGAGTTCGCCTCCGCCTACACCGAGATGGGCGTCAAGGTCACCATGATCTCCAGCCGCGACCGGGTGCTGCCGCACGAGGACGCCGACGCGGCCGCGGTGCTGGAAGAGGTGTTCGCCGAGCGCGGCACCGAGGTCGTCAAGCACGCCCGCGCGGAGAAGGTGGAGCGCACCGACTCCGGAGTGCTGATCCACCTGGCCGACGGTCGCCAGGTCGAGGCCAGCCACGCGCTGATGACGGTGGGCTCGGTCCCCAACACCGACGACATCGGGCTGGAGCGGATCGGCGTCGAGACCGACCGCGGCGGCTACATCCCGGTCGACCGGGTGTCGCGGACCTGCGTGCCGGGCGTCTACGCGGCGGGCGACTGCACCGGTCTGCTGCTGCTGGCCTCGGTGGCGGGCATGCAGGGCCGGATCGCGATGTGGCACGCCCTCGGCGAGGGCGTCACGCCGATCAAGCTCAAGACGGTCGCCGCGAACGTCTTCACCCACCCGGAGATCGCCACCGTCGGCATCAGCCAGCAGGCGATCGACAGCGGCGAGGTGCCCGCGCGGACCGTGATGATGCCGCTGGCCACCAACCCGCGCGCGAAGATGGAGGGGCTGCGCCGCGGTTTCCTCAAGGTCTTCTGCCGCCCGCAGACCGGCGTGGTGGTGGGCGGTGTCGTGGTGTCGCCGAACGCCAGCGAGCTGATCCTGCCGATCGCCCTCGCGGTGCAGAACCAGGTGACGGTGGACAACCTGGCCAACACGTTCTCGGTGTACCCGTCGCTGTCGGGTTCGCTGACCGAGGCCGGCCGGCTGCTGATGCGCCACGACGACCTGGACTGACGCGGACTTCCCGGTCGGCTGCTGATGTGGCACGACGACGTGGACCGAGGCGCGTTTCCCTGCCCGGAAGGAGCGGTCGGGACATCCCTCGTGCCAACCTGGGTCCTGCTCAACCGCACCTCAGGGGACCGTGATGCAACCCAGCCACGAGCAACCGCAAAACGCGAGAACAATCCCCAGCGCAACCACCACTGAGAATCGCGGAGAGGCGGGACAGCGCGCGTGGCCGAACTTCCGGTGCTGATCTACGACGGGGACTGCGGCTTCTGCACCCGCAGCGTCCGGTGGGCTGAGCGGCTGCCGGTGCGGATGCGCGTGCTGGCCTGGCAGGAGGCCGACCTCGCGGCCTACCGGACGACTCCGGACCGGGCGCGGCACGAGGTGCTGTGGGTGGCGTCGTCCGGGCGGGTCTTCGGCGGGGCGGCCGCGGTCGCCGAGCTGCTCAAGAGCTGCCGCCTGCCGTGGCCGGTCGCGGGCCTGGTGCTGTCCGCGCCGGTGGTGCGCACGCTGGCCGAGCTCGCCTACCGCGGGATCGCCGCGAACCGCTACCGGCTGCCCGGCGGCACTCCGGCGTGCCGGCTGCCGGAGGCGGAGCGCCCCGGCCGGTCGACCCGTCCCTGACCTTTTCGGCCTCGGCCGAAAGTACGAGGCGAGCCCTCCGCTTCCTGGCCGATCGGTCGACTCCGCCTGACAGATCGGCTGATCCGCTGAACCCCCGCCGCGCCATAGCTTGGACGTCGTCGGGGGTCGACAAGGGCCGGTTCTCCCGTTCCAGGGGATCGACGGGTGAACCGGCCCGCAGCGAGATTGGTGCGTCTTGGCACCAAGCGGTTGGGAAGCACGAGGTGGCCGAGATGTACGGCAAGGCGTTCGCACCGGAGTTCCAGGGGGCGCTCCGGAACCTGTCGGTGAACACGAACTACGAGGACGCGCTGGCGCAGGCCCGCGCGGAGGTGGAACGCGCGACGGAGGAGGACAACGGTCTGGCGCTCGCCCAGGCGCGGCTGGTCGAGTCCGAGGCGTGCCGGCGGTTGGGCCGGATCGCCGAGGCCGACGCGGCCTGGCGCGCCAGCTTCCGGGCGGCCAAGGCGGCGGACGAACCGGGTGCGATGGCGTGGGCGCTGTGGAACGGCGGCACCCTGGCCCGGCAGCGCGGGCAGATGACGGCCGCGCTGCGCTGGCTCGGCCTCGCCCGCGATGCGGCGACCCGGGCCGGTGACATCGTGGCGCTGGGGTACTCGGTGGCGGGGATCGCCGAGACGCTGCGGATCCGCGGTGACTACGCGGAAGCCCGCGACCTGCACGAGAAGCTGCTGGCCGAGGCGCGCAAGCGCGGGGAGACCAGGCACACGGTGTGGGCGCTGGAAGGGCTGGCGCAGCTCGACCGGAACGCGGGCGACCTGGACGCGGCGTGGGAGCGCTTCTCCGAGGCCGCGCAGATCGCCGAGGGCGGCGGCGACGAGCGGGGGCTCGCCTGGGCGCTGCGCGGTATGGCCGACGTGCTGTCGTTGCGCGGGGAGCACGACGAGGCGTTGCGCCTGCTGGCAGAGGGCGAGAAGATCTGCCGCCGCATGGATCTGTCCAGCGCGCTGGCCTACAACCGGAAGATGCGCGGCAACATCCTGTTCCGCGCCTGCTGGTACGGCGAGGCGACTCGCACCTACGAGGAGGCGCAGAAGATGTTCCGCGCCATCAACGAACCGCGCGGTGCGGCGCTGGCCGAGCTGGGCTTGTTGAAGAGCCGCGACAAGCTGGGCCGGCCACGGCCGGCCACCGAGCGCGACCTGATCGCCCTCCGGGACACATTGGACACCCGGGAGCTGCGGCACACCAGGAAGATGGTGCAGGACGCGCTGGACGAGCTGTTGGAGCTGGTTGCATGACACGAGACCGGTCCGACCGCTGACCACGATCGGCGATCGGTCCGCAGAACGGGGCTGCGGATCGATCGCACCGGTCGTGAACGTGGGCGCGACGACGAACAGGCCACGCTGCGAAGGCGCCGCATGCGGTGTGGGAGCCGAGCTGGTGCTGTTGAGCGGGAAGGTTCGCCGGGGAGAAGATTCCTGCCCGATAGCCTGCAAGACGTGATCAACGCACCTGGGGTTTCCGGCGATGTGGACGTTGCGATCGCTGGGGCGCGTGCCGGCGCGGACGTGGTTCGCAGCATGTGCGGTCAGCGGCTCGACCACATCGACAAGGGCGCCGGGGACTTCGCCACCACCGCCGATGTGGAGGCAGAGAGGGCGATCCTCGACGTCATCGGTGCTGCGCGGCCCGACGACGCGGTGCTCGGTGAGGAAAGCGGTCGGCGGGGCGCCGTCGACGCCGGGCGGCAGTGGCTGGTGGATCCCTTGTGCGGCACGCTGAACTACGCCGTCGGCACCATGCTGGTGGCCGTCAACGTGGCGCTGCGCGATGGGGCGGCGGCGGTGGCCGACCCGTTCAGCGGTGAGGTCTTCTTCACCGACGGTGCGACCTCCTGGGTGCGCAACGCCGGGAGCGATGCGAGGCTGACGCCCACGCCCGCCACGCGGTTGGTGGACGTCAACCTGGATCCGCCGTTCCCGAGCGCACCCGGATTCCGGGCCGTGGATCTGCTGTCGAACCCCGACTTCGTCGAGCACTTCCGGCCGCGGGTGGTGTCGACGACGCTCGCGCTGGCCTGGGTCGCAGCGGGCAAGCGAGCCGCGTACGTCACCGATGGCGGCGACCTGTCCAGGAGCGTGCACTTCGCCGCCGGTATCGCGTTGTGCCGGGCTGCGGGCTGCACCGTCACCGGGGTGGACGGTGCCCCGGTCGGCGAGACGGGCCGCGGGCTCGTGGTCGCTGCCGACGACGAGACCCACGGGCTGCTGATGTCGATGATCCGCAGCCGAAGTTAGGGCACGGCTTCCGCTCGGCTCGGTCATCCCGCGAATCGGGTGGACCTGCCGTCCCAGCCTCGTCGCTGACCCGTGCATGCTCACAGCGTCGGGGCGCGAGCGCGCCCGGATGACGGGAGTTGCGGCTCGGCAGCTGCACCGCTGTGGAGAGCCTGATGCTTCCGGAATGGTCAACCGGTGATTTTCGCCGCTGCCGCGCGGAGTTTCGCGCCCGCGTCGCCGATCAGCGGGTCGCCGTGGCCGAAGCAGGCGATCTCGGTGCCGAGTTCGGCGAGGCGGCGGAACGACTCGATCGCCTTCGCGCGGTCCACGTTGAACACGCCGAGCATGAGCTCGTCGACGTTGGCGATGGTGTCCCCTGCGAACAGGACTTCGCTCCTCGGCAGGTGAATCGCGACGCTCCCGTCGGTGTGCCCGGGGATGGAGAGCACGCGGGCACCGCCGCCGAAGTCGAGCACGTCGCCTTCGGCGATCTCCTGGTCGACGGGGCAGGGCGGGTTCGGCGGCACGTTCGAGGCGATGCTGTCGAACAGCGGCCTCTCCCAGTCGAGCAGCACCGGGGGCGGCATGGGGCGCTCGCCCCGGATGGCGGCGGCGTCGCCGGCGTGCGCCAGCACCGGTGCACCGGTGGCCGCGCGGAGTTCCGCAGCGGATCCCGCGTGGTCTTGGTGGCCGTGGGTGATGACGATCCGGTCGAGGTCGGCGTCGAGCTCGGTCAGCAGGGCGGTGATGGCCGGGCCGGAGCCGACGATGCCGGTGTCGACGAGGGTCGCGGAACGTCCGTCCAGCCACAGGTAGGCCTGGCCGAATTCGGGTCGAAGGCAGTACAGGCCGGGTACGACGAGGTCGACGTCCATTCCCACACGCTAGGCGCGAATCGGGTTGTGGTGGGTCCGTTTCGTCGCGGGCGAACGGATCGCCGCCGGGCTCGCGGAAAAGGGTGCGACAACGAGTCGTGGGATGCGTTAGCCTGACCGCATGATGCAGACGCCGCTCTACCTCTGATCTCGCTCGCGATGCCGGCACCGCGCGGCGGATTCGTCCCGCCCGCTCAGCCGCGCATTCTCGCGCGCCCACATCGATCCGGCTCGACGGTGTTCTCCGTCGGCTGATCCACACCTCCGTGCTGTGCTCGCACGCCGCGAGCAGGCTCCGGCTGCTCGAAGCCGGAGCGACGTGAGGTTCTCGCCTGGGCGCGATCACCGACATCGTTGAGCCGTCCCTCGTTGCGGCGAGGGCATTTTCGATCAGGAGCAGTCAGCAGATGGCCAATTCTGCCCAGCACGCGCACCGCGCCGAGCCCGCGCACATCGGGTTCTTCACCATTCCGGCGCACGGGCACATCAATCCGACGCTCGGCCTGGTCACCGAGTTGGTGAACCGCGGTCACCACGTGTCCTACGCGGTGACCGACCCGTTGGCCGAGCTGGTCGCCGAGGCCGGGGCCACGCCGGTCCGCTACACCTCGACGCTGCCCGGCTCTCCCACCGCCACCCGCCAGGAGTGGCCGGACGAGGAGGTCGAGGCGAGGTTGATGTTCCTGGAGGAGACGAAGACGGTCCTGCCGCAGCTCGAACAGGCATACGCGGCGAACCGGCCCGACCTCGTCGTCTACGACCTCCCGGACTTCCTCGCGCTGGCCGAGAAGTGGGGCGCTCCGGAACTCCAGCTGTGCCCGACGCACGTCTACACCCCGGGGCTGGAGTCCGTCCTGGACATGACCCCGACCCCCGAGAAGGCAGCGGTGGTGGACGCTTATGACGCGTACTTCGCCGAGCAGGGCCTGACCTTGCGGGAGAAGGACTTCATGCACCCGCGCCGCTGCATCGTGACCCTTCCGCGGAGCTTCCAGTACTTCGGGGACCAGGCGGCGGACGCTTACACGTTCGTCGGTCCGATGCTGACCGACCGGGCCTTCCAGGGGGACTGGCAGGCACCGGACGACCGGCCGGTCCTGGTGATCTCGCTGGGTTCGGCCTACAACGACCGCCTGGACTTCTACCGCACGTGCCTGCGCGCGTTCGCCGATCTCGACTGGCACGTGGTGCTGTCGGTCGGGAAGGCGGTCGACCCGGCGGAGCTCGGTGAGGTTCCGGCGAACTTCGAGGTGCACCAGTGGATTCCGCAGGTCCGGGTGCTGTCCCAGGCCAGCGCGTTCATCACGCACGCCGGGATGGGCGGCACGATGGAGGGACTGCACCACGGGGTCCCGCTGATCGCGGTGCCGCAGGCCGTCGACCAGTTCATGAACGCGGCCCGGATCGAGGAACTCGGCCTGGGCGTGCAGCTGGACGGTGCGACGGCCACCCCGGAGCAGCTGCGCGCCGCGCTGGAGAAGGTCACCTCGGATGAGGCGATCCAGAACCGGGTGGCTGACATGCAGCGCGAGATCGAGGAGGCCGGCGGTCTGGCGCGGGCCGTCGAGATCGTCGAAGCGCTGCTGTGACCGCACTGCGGTCCACCCGCCGGTTCACTCCGGCGGGTGGACCGCGCGGACCGGTGCGACCGCTCTCAGCTGGGGGTATCCACTGCGGTTGTGACCGCACGCGGATGTTCTGTTTCCCGCCGCCCCCGGCAGCCGCTTACGGTCGGAGCACGACCTCAACCAGGTCGTCTGACCAGCAGTGATGCCGGAAGGGGCGGGAGAACCATGACGGAGCGGAGCCTGCGGGGCAAGGTCGCGGTCATCGGCGGCGGGGGCAAGAACCTGGGCGGCCTGCTGTCCAAGGCCTTCGCGGACGAGGGCGCGAAGGTCGTCGTGCACTACAACAGCGACGCGTCCGCCGCCGAGGCGGAGAAGACCGTCAACGCGGTGCGGGAGGCCGGCTCCGAGGCGATCCCGGTGCAGGGCGACCTGACGCAGGTCGGCGAGGTGCGACGGCTGTTCGACGCCGCGGTGGACACCTTCGGCGGGGTCGACGTCGCGGTGAACACGACCGGGATGGTGCTGCGCAAACCGATCCTGGAGACCTCCGAGGAGGAGTTCGACCGCATGTTCGCGGTCAACGCGAAGGCGGCGTACTTCTTCATCCAGGAGGCGGGGCGCCGGCTCAACGACGACGGCAAGATCATCAGCCTGGGCACTTCGCTGCTCGCGGCGTTCACCGACGGCTACTCCACCTACGCCGGGGGCAAGGCGCCGCTGGAGCACTTCACCCGCGCCGCGGCCAAGGAGTTCGCCGACCGCCGGATCTCGGTGAACGTGGTAGCGCCGGGGCCGATGGACACGCCGTTCTTCTACCCGCAGGAGACCCCGGAACGGGTCGAGTTCCACCGGTCCCAGGGCATGGGCAACCAGCTCACCCGCATCGAGGACATCGTCCCGGTGATCAAGTTCCTGGCCACCGACGGCTGGTGGTTCACCGGGCAGACGATGTTCCCGAACGGCGGCTACACCACCCGGTGACCGGCTTGGGTGCGGCAGGCGGCCCGGGGGAGGAGGCCGCCTGCCGCACCGGATGTCCGAGCACGATCGGGTGGCGCGGAGGAGGTACTGGTGGTGAACCCGGCGAAGATCCGGTGGCGGGCGATGCGGGGGCGGGACCCGGACGAGGAGCACCGCGTCTCGACGCCGCTGGAGCTGTTCTTCGACCTGTGCTTCGTGGTGGCGGTGGGGCAGGCGGCCGCCCAGCTGCACCACGCGCTGGACGAGGGGCATCTCGGCAGCGGGCTCGTCGGGTACCTGGCGGTGTTCTTCGCGATCTGGTGGGCGTGGATGAACTTCACCTGGTTCGCCTCGGCCTACGACACCGACGACGTGCTCTACCGGCTGCTCACGCTGTTGCAGATGGCCGGGGTGCTGGTGCTGGCGGCCGGGGTGCCCGCCGCGTTCGAGCACTACGACTTCACCGTCGTGGTCATCGGCTACGTGCTGATGCGGATCGGGATGATCTGCCAGTGGTTGCGGGCCGCCGTCGAACACCCGGAGGGCCGGGCCACCACGCTGCGCTACGCGGCCGGGATCGCCGTGGTCCAGGTGGGGTGGATCGCGCGGCTGTGGGCACCGGGCACCTGGGCCTACCTCACCTTCGTGGTGCTGGTGGCCGCCGAACTGGCGGTCCCGGCCTGGGCCGAGGCCCGCGGCCGGGCCACTCCCTGGCACCCGGAGCACATCGCGGAGCGGTACGGCCTGTTCACCATCATCGTGTTCGGCGAGGTCGTGCTCGGTTCGCTCGCCGCCGTGCAGTCGGCGTTGACCGAGTTCGGGGTGTCGGCTTCGCTGATCCTGATCGCGGCCGGTGGCCTCGTCATCGTCTTCGTCCTGTGGTGGATCTACTTCACCGGCGGGGAGGCGCGCTTGAAGAACCTGCGCGTCGCGTTGACCTGGGGCTACGGTCACGTCGTGGTGTTCGCTTCGATCGCGGCGCTCGGGTCCGGCATCGAGGTGGCCGTGGACACCGCCGGGCACCGCTCGCACGTCGGAGAGCAGGCTGCCGCGTTCGCCGTCGCGGTGCCGGTCGCCCTGGTCCTGATCGCGCTGGGCGCGCTGCACCGCCTGGCGAACACGGGCGCGGTGCGGAGCTCGGCGTTCGTCGCGGCCGGTGCGGTCGTGGTGCTCGCGCTGCCGTTCAGCACGCCGCTGCTCGGTCTGGGCGGAGCGGTGGTGGGAATGGCGGTGGCGACCGCTGCGACCCTGGTCGTCAACCACACCGGCGCCGTGGAAAGCAGGTCGTGACGTGGGACTGGACCTGCACAAGCTCGGGCATCTCGTCGCGGTGGCGGAGGAGGGCAGCTTCACCCGCGCCGCGGCGCGCCTGCACCTGTCCCAGCAGGCGCTGTCCACCTCGATCCGCGCGCTCGAACGCGAAGTCGGCGTCGACCTGCTCGAACGCACCACCACCGGCGTGACCGTGCTGCCCGCCGGTGAGGCGCTGCTCGCCGATGCGCGCGTGCTAGAGGGCGTGGCCCGTTCGGCGCTGCAACGGGCGCGGCGGATCGGTCGTGGTGAGTCGGAGGTGTTGTGCATCGGGCACACGCCTGCCGTCACCGGCGACGAGGTCACCGCGCTGCTCCGCCGAGCGCACGCCGATCACCCGGATCTGGCCACCGACGTCAACCAGCGGTACCCGGCCGAGCTCGCGGAGCAGCTGCTCGCCGGCGAGCTCGACCTGGGGCTGTGCCGCGCGATGACCCCGGCCCACGGCCTGAACCGCGTCACGCTCGTCCACCAGCGGCTCCAGATCGCGGTTTCCGCGGAGCACCGCTTCGCCGACCGGGACGTGGTGGAGCTGACCGAGCTGGCCGACGAGACGATCGTCGTGTGGGGCCATCCCGGTCGTTCCGGCTACACCGACCTGCTCGTCGAGCACTGCAGGCAGGCCGGGTTCGAGCCGCGCACGCACCGCAACCCCATCCAGGGCACTCCGCCGGTCACGGCGGTCCTCGGCACCGGTGACATCGCGTTCGTGACCGCCGAGCCCGGCCCGGCAGCCAACGGGAAGGTCCAGGTCGTCGCGCTCCGGCCGCTGATCGAGGTGCCGCTGCACGCCCTGTGGCCCGCGCACACGACCTCCGACGCTCGCCACGCCTTCCTGAACACCTTCAGCTGAGCACCGGCGATCTTGGCTTTCCGCGCACCGGCCGCTATACCTGTGGTCGGCGTGCGCGGAAGCGAGGTGCCCGATGACAGCGCTGCGGATACCGGACCGGAGAGCCGCGGGTCCAGCGGCGCGCAGGCCACCGCTACCGGCACTCCGGCGTCCTGTGTGGCCGCTCGGCGCCCGACCGCGCTGGACGTGTCGCGAGCACTGCGATCAGGACGGGATGGCGGAGGAGCCCGGATGCAGCGAATAGCCTTGCGCACCAAGCTGGAACCCGGCCGCGAAGCCGAGTACGAGCAGGTCCACGCGGTGATCCCCGCCGAGCTGGACGCGGCGCTGCGCGAAGCGGGAGTGCGCAGCTGGCGGATCTGGCGCGACGGCCTGGACCTGTTCCACGTGGTGGAGGTCGAGGACTACCAGGCGATGCGGCGGGCGTTGCGCGACCACCCGGCGAACGTGGCCTGGCAGGCCCGGATGTCCGAGCTGCTGGCGGTGGCGGACGACTACTCGGGCGGGGACACCGGTCTCCGGCAGGTGTGGGAGCTGCCGTGAAGCTCGGCCGCTCGGACGTGGTGGTCTCCCCGCTGGGGTTCGGCGGCGCGGTGATCGGGAACCTCTACCGTGCGGTCGACGAGGAAACCGCGCTCGGCGCGGTGGACGCGGCCTGGGACGCCGGGATCAGGTACTTCGACACGGCGCCGCACTACGGGCTCGGGCTGGCCGAACGCCGCCTCGGTGCGGCGCTCGCCGGACGGCCCAGGTCGGAGCTGGTCGTGTCGACGAAGGTCGGCAGGCTGCTGGTGCCGAGCCCGGCGACCGCGGACGCGCGCGATGCCGCGGGTTTCGACGTGCCCGCCGACCAGGAGCGGGTGTGGGACTTCAGCGCGGACGGGGTGCGGCGATCGCTGGAGGCCAGCCTGCGGCGGCTCGGCATGGACCGGGTCGACCTGGTGCTGATCCACGATCCGGACGAGCACTGGCAGCAGGCGGTCGACGAGGCCTACCCGGCCCTGCACGAGCTGCGCGCGCAGGGCGTGATCGGCGCGATCGGTGCCGGGATGAACCAGTGGCCGATGCTGGAGCGGTTCGCGACCGAGACCGATGTGGACGCGGTGATGCTCGCCGGCCGCTACACGCTGCTCGAGCAGTCCGCGGCGGAGACCATGCTCCCGGCGTGCCTGCGGCGGAACGTGTCGGTGCTGGCCGCCGGGGTGTTCAACGGCGGTGTCCTGGCCACCGACGAACTCGGCCCGGAAGCGATGTTCGACTACTCGCCCGCCGCGCCGGAGCTGCGCGCGAGGGTGGCCGGGATCGCGGCGGTGGTCCACCGGCACGGTGCGAGCCTTCCGCAGGTGGCGATGGCTTTCGCCGGTGCCCACCCGGCCGTCGCCAGCGTCGTCGTGGGCGCGCGATCCGCGGCGGAGGTCCGCCGCAACGCCGAGCTGTTCGAGCGACCGGTGCCCGCCGAGGTGTGGGCGGAGCTGGCCGAGGCCGGGCTGCCGGTTCCCGGGGCGTAGGCGACCACCGGACGCGAATTGGACTTGGCCGGAGATCACCCGCGGACGGACGATGGGGTGGACGGACACGCACCGAACAGGGAGGAAGTGCATGTTCACCGGCCTCAGCGCCTTCCCGCTCACCCCGACGAGCGAAACCGGGATCGACGAACGGGGATTCCGGAAGCTCGTCGCGCGCTTGGCCGCGGCGGGCGTCGATTCGATCGGCGCGCTCGGCTCGACCGGCGGCTACGCCTACCTCACCCGCGAGGAGCGCTTCCGGGCCGCCCGGATCGCCGTGGACGCGGCAGGCGATGTCCCGGTCATGGTGGGCATCGGCGCGCTGCGCACCTCCGAGGTCCTGGCCCTGGCCGAAGACGCCCAGAACGCGGGCGCGTCCGCGGTGCTGCTCGCTCCGGTGTCCTACCAGCAGCTCACCGATGACGAGGTCTTCGGGCTGTACGAGGACGTCACCGCGGGGCTGTCCGTTCTGCTGTGCGTGTACGACAACCCCGGCACCACGCACTTCCACTTCAGCGACGAGCTGCACGGGCGCATCGCGGCCCTGCCCGACGTCGGTGCGGTGAAGATCCCGGGCATTCCCGAAGAGCAGGCGCCGACCAGGGTCGCCGCGCTGCGGAGCGCGCTGCCCGAAGGGGTCGCTCTCGGCGTCAGCGGCGACCAGTTCGCCGCCGGCGGGCTCAACGCCGGTGCCGACGTGTGGTTCAGCGTCATCGGTGGCCTCCTCCCCGAGGAGTGCCTGGCGATCACCCGCGCCGACGCCGACCGAGCGGTGGAGCTGTCCCAGCGCATGACACCGCTGTGGGAGCTGTTCGGGCGCTACGGCAGCCTGCGCGTCACCTCCGCCGCGGCCGAGCACCTCGGGCTCATCGGCTCCCCGAACCTGCCCCGGCCGCTCCGCGGCCTCCCGGCCGGGGCCCGGCGCGAAGTCGCCGACGTGCTCGAATCCCTGGGCGTGCGCGCGTGAACGGCTCGCCGCCGGGCGGGCCGCGAAAGCCGTTTGACCTCGAGTGCGCTCGAAGTCCTAGTGTGGAGCCGATTCCGATCGGTTGAGGAGATCTCGATGACGGTGCTGGTGACCGGGGCGACGGGAAACGTCGGACGCTGCGTGGTCGACCGCCTGCTGGCCTCCGGTGCGGAGGTGCGGGCGCTGACCAGGGATCCGGGCTCGGCGGGCCTGCCCGCCGAGGTGGAGCTGTTCGCCGGTGGGCTGGGCGATGCGGAGCCGCTGGCGGAGGCGCTGGCCGGGGTCGACCGGGTTTTCCTGTTCCCGGTACCGGAAAGCACGGCCACCTTCGTGGCGCGGGCAGCGGCCGCGGGCGTCCGGCGCGTCGTGGTGCTGTCGTCGATGGCGGTGGAGTTCGGCGCCGGCAACGCGATCGGGCAGCGTCACCGGCTGGTCGAGCAGGCGGTCGCCGGCGGTGGTTTCGAGTGGACGTTCCTGCGACCGGGTGCGTTCGCCACCAACACGCTGGCCTGGGCGGAGCCGATCCGCGCGGAAGGCGTGGTCCGGGAGCCGTTCCCGGATGCGCAGCAGACGTCGATCCACGAGGACGACATCGCCGCGGTGGCGGTCGCCGCGCTGCTGGAGGACGGGCACGCCGGGAAGTCGTACGTGCTGACCGGCCCGGAGCGGGTCAGCACGGCCGACCAGGTGCGCGCGATCGGCGCGGCGATCGGCCGCGAGGTGCGCCTCGAAGCGGAGCCGCTGGAGCAGGCGAAGGCGCGCATGGTGGCCGGGGGAGTACCGGCAGCCGTCGTGGACACCCTGTTGGACCTGCGCGGAGCGGACCAGGACCTCGACGAGCCGGTGCCGACGGTCGAGCAGGTGACCGGGCGTCCGGCCCGCACCTTCGCCCAGTGGGCTGCCGACCACGCCGACGACTTCCGCTGAGCAGCGCGGAAATCGGTCGCCCGCAGGACGGTTCGGCGGCTAATCTCCCGCCATGACCGCCATTTCCGTGCCCTACCACCTCGATGAACTGCTCCCCGAATCCGCTCTGGGGGTGCGCACCACGACCCAGGTGGTGCGCCGGTTGCCGGACGGGGACGTGTGGCAGCGCCTCGGCGCGCTGTACCCGGACGTCGCCGACGAGGTGGCGGCCGCGGTGCGCCGGGGCGAGCTGCCGTCGGTGATCTCCGGGGACTGCACGGTCTCGCTGGCGGTGCTCGCCGGACTGCAGCGGGCGGAGGTGCAGCCGTCGATCGTCTGGTTCGACGCGCACGGCGACGTGCAGCGCCCGGAGACCACGGAATCCGGCTACCCGGGCGGAATGCCGCTGCGCATGGCGGTCGGCGACCACCCGGAACTGCTGGCCGGGGCCATCGGCCTGCGCCCGCTGCCGGAGTCCCGGGTGCTGCTGGTCGGCGCGCGCGATCTGGACCGGGCCGAGGTCGAGTACCTGGAGAGCTCGGAGATCGCCCGGTCCGAGGTCGAGCGGGCCGCCGAGGAACTCCCCGACGGGCCGCTCCTGCTGCACATCGACCTCGACGTGATCGACGCGGCCGAGCTGTCCGACCTCCGCTTCCCGGTGACCGGCGGGCCGTCGGCGGCCGCGGTGCTGGACGCCGCCCGGCGGATCCTGGCGACCGGCCGGGTCCGGGCCCTCGACATCGCTTGCACCTGGTACCCGGAAGGCCCGATGGCCAACCGCACCCGGATCGTCGAGGAGCTGCTGGCCGCGGCCGACTAGCGCCGGAGGCAACCTCACGTCCGGTCGCGCGTCCCATCAGCAGGAGCGAGATCGGACCGCACCGGTCTCGCGGCAGCGGAACGACCTCCTGGCGGCGGGGAATCCCTCGGCCCGCCGCCCACCGCTGCCGAGGGCGGGCAGCGCGGGGCAGGGCTGTCCGCCCGCTCCCTCGAGCGTGGTTCCCCGGCCCGCACCGGGGAACCACGCCGGGTCGCTCAGTCGAACGGCGGGCGCATGTCGGTCACGCTGAACTTCATCACGGCGTCGCTGATGACGGCGATCCCGGTGTCCGGTGCGTCGGCGACAGCCCGCCACGCTTCGAGTGCTTCCTCGGATTCCCACCGCTCGAAGTTGTTCACCCGCGCCGGGTCCACGGGATCGGCCGTGATGGCCACGTCGAGGCATCCGGGAGCTCGTCGAGCCCGGCGGACGAGGTCGCGGAGCTCGGCGACGAACGCATCGCGCTGAGCGGGGTCCACCTCCAGGTGACCGGCAATGATCAGCATGTTCCCTCCAAGTTTCGCGGCATGCGTAGAGGTGGACGGTGCGATGCCGCGAAACCCATCGGTCCGGCGCCAGTGTTCCCGGGTCGAATCGGGCGCGGGTTGAGAAGGTGACCTAGGAATCCACAGTGGACGCGAAGCGGCCCGCCCCCCGCAAGAGGGGACGGGCCGCTGTTCTCAGGTGCTCAGTCGACCCAGTCGAGGGTCTTGGACACCGCCTTCTGCCACTGCGCGTACTCCTTCTCGCGCAGCTCGGTCGGCATCTTCGGGTCCCACTGCTTGTCCTTGGCCCAGTTGGAGCGGATGTCCTCCTCGCTCTCCCAGAAGCCCACCGCCAGCCCGGCCGCGTAGGCCGCGCCCAGCGCCGTGGTCTCCGCGACCACCGGGCGGATCACCGGCACGCCGAGGATGTCGGCCTGGAACTGCATCAGCAGCTCGTTGCCGACCATGCCGCCGTCGACCTTCAGCGACTTCAGCGGCACGCCGGAGTCGGCGTTCATCGCCTCGATGACCTCGCGGGTCTGGAACGCCGTGGCCTCCAGCACCGCGCGGGCCAGGTGACCGCGGTTGACGTAGCGGGTCAGCCCGACGATCGCGCCGCGCGCGTCGGAGCGCCAGTGCGGTGCGAACAGCCCGGAGAACGCCGGCACGAAGTAGGCGCCGCCGTTGTCCTCCACGCTGCTGGCGACCTGCTCGATCTCCGGGGCGCTGGCGATCAGCCCGAGGTTGTCCCGCAGCCACTGCACCAGCGAACCGGTGACCGCGATCGAACCCTCCAGGCAGTACACCGTGTCGTTGCCGCCGATCTTGTACCCGACGGTGGTGAGCAGCCCGTTCTCGCTGATCACCCGCTCGGTGCCGGTGTTGAGCAGCACGAAGTTGCCGGTGCCGTAGGTGTTCTTGGCCTCGCCGGGCGACAGGCAGGCCTGGCCGAAGGTGGCCGCCTGCTGGTCGCCGAGGATGCCGGAGATCGGGATGCCCGCGAACACGCCGCGCTCCCGGAACTTGCCGTAGACCTCCGAGGAGGAGCGGATCTCCGGCAGCATCGCCATCGGAATGCCGAGCTCGGCGCAGATGTCGGCGTCCCACGCCAGCCGCTCGAGGTCCATCAGCATGGTGCGGGAGGCGTTGGTCGGGTCGGTGACGTGCAGTCCGCCGTCCGGGCCACCGGTGCAGTTCCACAGCACCCAGGTGTCCATGTTGCCGAACAGCAGCTCGCCGCGCTCGGCGCGCTCGCGGGTGCCCTCGACGTTGTCCAGGATCCACTTCACCTTGGGACCGGAGAAGTAGGTCGCCAGCGGCAGCCCGGTCTTGCGCTGGTACCGGTTCTGCCCGTCCTCGCCCGCGGCGAGGGCGTTGACGATCTCGTCGGTGCGGGTGTCCTGCCAGACGATCGCGTTGTACACCGGCTTGCCGGTGGCCTTCTCCCAGACCACGGTGGTTTCCCGCTGGTTGGTGATCCCGACGGCGACGACGTCGGAGGACACCAGGTCGGCCTTGGCGAGCGCGCCCGCGCACACCTGCCGGGTGTTGGTCCAGATCTCGACCGGGTCGTGCTCGACCCAGCCGGCCTTCGGGAAGATCTGGCGGTGCTCGACCTGGTCGACCGAGACGACCCGACCGGAGTGGTCGAAGATCATGCACCGGGTCGAGGTCGTGCCCTGGTCGATGGCGGCGACATAAGAGGCCATCTGTCGTTCTACCTTCCTATGTGGACTGGGTCTGGTCAGCTGGCGATGGGCAGTGCGAGGGCCAGCGCACCCGCCAGCACACCACCGAGGATCGGGCCGGCGATCGGCACCCAGGAGTATCCCCAGTCCGCCGAGCCCTTGCCGCGGATGGGCAGGATCGCGTAGGCGATGCGCGGGCCGAGGTCGCGAGCCGGGTTGATGGCGTAGCCGGTCGGGCCGCCGAGCGAGTTGCCGATGCCGATCACGATGAAGGCGACCGCGGCGTAACCCAGCGCGGAGTTGCCGAAGGTCGGCACGCCGTCCGCGCCGCCGGGGCCGGCCTGCGGGCTGAGGATGATCCAGAAGACCAGCACGAAGGTGCCGATGGTCTCGGTCACGAGGTTCCACGGGGCGTTCCGCACCGTCGGGGCGGTGGAGAAGATGCCGAGCGTGTTGCGCGGGTCGTCGTGGGTGTCGAACTGCAGCTTGTAGACGGCCCAGCACAGCACGGCGCCCAGGGTGCCGCCGACGAGCTGCGCGATGATGTAGACCGGCACGTCCGACCACGCGGTCTGGCCGTTGATCGCCAGCCCCAGGGTGACCGCCGGGTTGATGTGCGCGCCGGTGGGCTCGGCGATGCTGGCGCCCGCGAAGACCGCGAAGCCCCAGCCGAAGTTGACCATCAGGAAACCGGTGTCGTGCCCGCCGGTCTTGCGCAGGACGTTGTTGGCCACGACGCCGCAGCCCATCAACGTCAGTACCGCCGTCCCCATCATCTCCCAGAGGAAGATCTCCCCGAGACTGATCGTCATTGCGTTCCCCTCTTCATGCCGCCGTTGGCACAGGCGGGACTTCACTGTCCGACATGGAGTGAGTCGGGACGGTACTGCCGCATGTCAACACGTGTCCATGCATGCCGCCAGTCGTGGGTACCGGGTTGCTCCGTACCGCCCAGTGCCCCGGCTCGGCCCCGCGGGCCGGATTCCGCCCGCAGCGCGACCCGACGTCGCTCCATACTGTGCGGTAACATTAGACTTGGGGAAAACAACGCTGCAAGACGCCTCCGATGGTGTTTTTATCGAGTTGGCTGGTTCGGGAGTGAGGGGGACGATGATGTCCGCTCGGCGTCCGTCCGAGAAGCAGCAGGACCGCAGGCGCAAGATCACCGAGCTGGTGATGGCCGAGGGCACGCTGCGCATCGACGACCTCGTCACGACCATCGGCGCCAGCGCGATGACCGTCTACCGCGATCTCGCCGACCTGGAGTCGCAGGGACTGGTGCACCGCAACCGCGGCAACGTCTCCGCGGCGTCGTCGCTGCTGTACGAGGCGGCGTCGGAATTCCGCCTGCCGCAGAACAAAGCGGAGAAGGAAGAGCTCGCCCGCGCCGCCGCCGAACTGGTCGAACCCGGCCAGGCGCTGGTGCTGGACGACTCGACGACCGGCGTCTACCTGGCCCGGCTGCTGCCGGAGCGGGCCCCGCTGACCGTGGTCACCAACCACCGCGGGGTGTTCGACGAACTGCGCAACGCACCGGGGATCAGCCTGATCTGCGTGGGCGGCGACTACCTGCCGTGGGCGGACGCCTTCGTCGGCGGCATGGCGCTGGACGCGCTGCGCAACCTGCGGGTGGACCTGGCGATCATGTCGGTCTCCGCGGTCACCGACGGGATCTGCTGCTACCCGCAGCAGGAGATGGTGCAGATAAAGAAGGCCATGCTCGCCTCCGCGCGGCGCCGCGTGCTCTACGTCGACCACACCAAGTTCCAGCGGCGGGCGCTGCACGCGGTGGCACCGGTGGAGGACTTCGACATCGTCATCGTCGATTCGAAGACCACCAGCGCGGACGTCGAGGTGCTGCGCGAGCGCGGCGCGCTGGTCGAGCAGGCGGGGAGAACGCGCGGTGTCGCGGCGGGCACGCAGCGTGCTGGTCGGGCATGATGACCATTCGTCGAGGCCCGGTTCCCGCGTGGGCGGTGGTGCGGGGCGGCCTGCGCGATCACCTTCGGCGGCCCGGGGGCGTCCTCGCGCGAAGGCCGAGCGCGCGCAGCGGGGAAAGCTGAGTCCCACCCCGCGAGCGGCTGCCGCCGCTGTTGGAAGACCTGATGGTGGGACGCGATTCGAGCGAGGAGGACGCGGTGTCCGAAGACAAGACCGAGAACCGGTTGAAGGGCACGTTGGGCCCGGCCGAGCGGGCCGAGGACTGGCGGCGGCTGGGCGCCGAGGAGTTCGACGTGGTGGTGATCGGCGGTGGCGTGACCGGCGCCGGTGCTGCGCTGGACGCGGCGACCCGCGGTCTGAAGGTGGCGCTGGTCGAGGCCCGCGACCTCGCTTCGGGAACCTCCAGCCGCTCCAGCAAGCTGTTCCACGGCGGCCTGCGCTACCTGGAGCAGCTGGAGTTCTCGCTGGTCCGCGAGGCGCTGCGGGAGCGCGAGCTGATGCTCACCCGGATCGCGCCGCACCTGGTGAAGCCGGTTCCGTTCCTGTACCCGCTGACCCGCCGGGTGGTGGAGCGCCCGTACACCGCGGCCGGGCTGTTCCTCTACGACACGATGGGCGGTGCCCGCTCGGTGCCGGGCCAGAAGCACCTCTCCCGCGCCGGTGCGCTCCGGATGGTGCCCGCGCTCAAGCGCAGCGCGCTGATCGGCGGCATCCGCTACTACGACGCGCAGGCCGATGACGCCCGCCACACCATGACCGTCGCCCGCACCGCGGCCCGATACGGCGCGGTGGTGATGAACTCGACGCAGGTCACCGGGTTCCTCCGGGAGGCCGACCGGATCGCCGGGGTCCGGGTGCGCGACGTGGAGACCGGCGCCGAGACCGAGGTCCGCGCGCAGGCCGTGATCAACGCGACCGGGGTGTGGACCGACGAGCTGCAGAAGCTCTCCGGCGGCCGCGGCCGGTTCCGGGTGCGCGCCAGCAAGGGCGTGCACATCGTGGTGCCGCGCGACCGGATCGTCGCCGAGACCGGGATGATCCTGCGCACCGAGAAGTCGGTGCTGTTCGTCATCCCGTGGGGCAACCACTGGATCGTCGGCACCACCGACACCGACTGGAACCTCGACCTGGCGCACCCGGCCGCGACGAAGTCGGACATCGACTACATCCTCAAGCACGTCAACACGGTGCTGGCCACCCCGCTGAAGCACGACGACATCGAGGGCGTCTACGCGGGGCTGCGCCCGCTGCTGGCCGGGGAGAGCGAGGAGACCTCGAAGCTGTCCCGCGAGCACGCGGTGGCGCGGGTCGCCCCGGGCCTGGTGGCGATCGCCGGCGGCAAGTACACGACGTACCGGGTGATGGCCGCCGACGCGGTGGACGCCGTCGCCCCGGACATCAACGGCCGGGTGGCCTCCTCGTGCACCGACCAGGTCCCGCTGGTCGGCGCCGACGGCTACCACGCGCTGATCAACCAGGCCGACCAGCTCGCCACCGCGCACGGCCTGCACCCGTACCGGATCCGGCACCTGCTGGACCGCTACGGCTCGGAGATCCACGACGTGCTGGCGCTCGCCGCGGACCGGCCGGAACTGCTCAAGCCGATCCCGGCCGCGCCGAACTACCTGCAGGCCGAGGCGGTTTACGCGTGCACGGCCGAAGGCGCCCTGCACCTGGAGGACGTGCTCACCCGCCGCACCCGCATCTCGATCGAGTACCCGCACCGCGGCGTGGACTGCGCCGAACCGGTGGCGCGCCTGATGGCCGGTGTCCTCGGTTGGGACGAAGAGCAGATCGAGCGCGAGGTCGAGGTCTACACGCAGCGCGTGGAAGCGGAGCGCGACTCCCAGACCCAGCCCGACGACCAGGCGGCGGACGCCAAGCGCTCGGCGGCCCCGGAAGCCCGCACCCGCCTGGAAGAACCCCTGGTCTGAGACCGGTTCTCGCTGTCGGCGCGCCAACTTCGGCGCGCCGACAGCGCTTTTCGGCGATCAGTCGTCGGTGGTGATCTCGGTGAGGAGTTCTTCGAGGTGGCCGGTCAGGCGGCGGGCGTCGGCCGGGGCGACCGTGCTCCACACGTCGCCGGACGGTGACTCCCGGCGCAGCTGGGCGTAGCGGCCGTGCGCCGTGTCGAAGAACCCCACCACCCGGTCGGCCCGCACGCGGCGGCCGAACCGGTCGCGGGCGGCGGCGCCGAACTGCCCGCGGGCGGCCACTCCGGCGACCATGCCGGTCAGCGTTTCCGCGTCGTCCGCGCGGACTCCCCGGCGCTGCAGGGCGGCGACCAGCTGCTCGACGTTGTTCCCGGCCTCCTCCGCCGCGGCGTCCAGATCGCCGCTGCGCAGCGAGACCGATCGGCCGGGGCCGGGCGGCAACTGCGGCAGCACCGAGATCGCTTCGCGCGGCAAGCCGCTCGCCGACGCCGACCGCAGGCTCAGCTCGTCGCCGTCCTTGACGACCAGCACCGCTTCTTCGCCGACCGACGCGGCGAGCACCCGCACGCTGCGCTCCAGCCAGAGCCGGCCGTCGACCTCGCGGTCGGGGTGGGACAGCAGCCGCAGCACCCGCTCCAGCTCCGGGTCGACCGCGGTGGGCCGCCCGAGCCCGCGCGTGCCCAGCGAACGCCACGCCGACTCGACCAGCTGCGCGCGTTCGGCGTGGGTGCGCCCGGGGGAGGGGACCTTGAGCACCAGCGGCATCGTCTCGAGCCCGAGGTGCTCGACGAGCACGTCGAGTTCCAGCGCGGACAGGCCGATCCGCTGGGCGGTGGCGGGGAACGTCATTGCCCGGGCTCGCCGCCGATCACCGGCCGCGACGGCGATTCCACCAGGTCGAAGAACCCGCCCCGGTTGCCGGTCTGCTCGGTGACCTTCCGGTCCACGGACTCGTCGCGGTCCCGCTTGACCCGGCTGCCGCCGCCACCGGAGCGGACCTCGCCGCCGCGCACCGGGGCGCCGCCGGGCCTGGTGGTCCGCTGCGCGGTGCGCTGCGCCACGCTCGCCGAACCGGAGCCGCGCGGTGCGGGCACGCTGGTGGGGCCCCAGCTGATGGTCACGTTCTGCTGACCACCGGAGACGGTCGAACCGCCCCGGACCGGCGCGTCCACCACGACCTGCGGCGGCGGTGCGAACGAGGCCAGCGATGTCGTGTTCTCCTGCGTGGAAGCCTCGTAGGTGCGCATCACGTCGAACGCGCGCTGCTCGGCCGCGTGCTGCTCGGCCTCCTGCACCTCGTAGTCGGTCTGCCCGCCGAAGAGGTGCGTCAGCAGGGTCTGCGCTGCGCCCGGTTCCTCGGCGGTGACCTGCACCGGAGGCGGCATGTCGCGGCGCGCCTTGCTGATGAACTCCGCCTGCTGCTCGGCCCGCTCCCGCATCACGGTGGTGGCCTCCTGGGCCAGCGCGGCCCAGTTGCCCAGCGGCCGCAGCCCGTCGTGGGCGCTGTCGGCGGCGATGCCGCTCCAGCCGCCCATCGCCGAGGTCACCGCGGAGGCCAGCCCGGCGTCGATGTCACCCAGCGCGCGGGTCAACTCGCTCCAGCGCCGGACGCTGTCGGTCGAACCGTCCGGGCCCGGGCCCTCGTTGATCTGGGCGTACAGCTCGGGGTGTCGGTAACCCTGCCATCGGTGTTCGCTCATGGCCTTCTCAGCAGCCCCCGATGCCCATCGCGCTCTCGCCGTCGATGCGCGAGTACTGGCGGTTGGCGCGCTCCAGCGACTCGGCGGCGGCCTGCAGCTGGTCGCGGTAACCGCACAGCGCGGTCAGCGCGTCCTCACCACCGCCGAGGGAGCGCCGGTTGAACTCCTCGGCGGCATCGGCGCTGATCGGGTCGCCGGCCCACGGCCGGATGCGGAGTTCGGTGATGGCGTGCTCGATCTGCAGGCCGACCGCGTCCAGCGATTCCTGCAGCGCGTTGACCAGCCTCGGAATGGCGGCGGGCTCGACCTGCATCGAGCCGCCGGACACACCCGGCAGGGCTTCGGTCGAGCTGTCGCCCCACGGAGCAGTAAGCGGCACGTTTTCCCCTCCCACAGGTAAGGGCCCAGATCATGGGTGCAGGCCCTCGTGCTCGAACGCGCGGTTGCGGCGGGGCCGCCCACGAGCCAGGTGCGTGCGGGACACCTGACCGAGCGCGGAGCACCCGCGCGCTCAAGCTACTAAACGTCCAGCGAACACTGTAGTCACCAGAAGTCACGCTGGGGAGTGCTCCATAAGCGGTGAGTATCACTCCTCGCCCGGGTTTTCCGGTCGCTCTGCGTGATCAACCGGGCTGCGAGGTCTGGGTCCGGGTCTCCGACGTCGGTTCCGGATCGGCCAGCGTCGCCACCGCGTCCTCGGCGACCCGCTGGGCTCCGGCGCACAGCTGGTCCACCGGGGACGGCGGCTGCGCGCCGTCATCGCGGTAGAGCACGTCGAGGTGCTGGCCCTCGGCCACGTCCACCGCCACGTTGCAGGACAGGTCCAGCCCCGGGGTCTTGATGACCAGCGCGGGGAACTCGCCGACCATCACCGGGGTGGCCTCCACCTGCGCGGTGTCGTCGGTCCACACGCCCATGCCCTCGGTGGTGATCAGCGCGAGCCGGGCGCCCACCTTGGCGGTGGTGTTGCGGTAGCTGCAGGTCGCCGCGTTGCCGAAGCCCGCTTCGGAGTCGGGCATCGGGTCGCGGTCGAAGCCGAGCTGGTTGCGCTGGGAGGTGGTGAGCAGCGAGCACGCGGACACACCGTCGAGGCCGAGCTCGTAGGGCCGCGGCGGCGGTGGCGGCGGCGTGCTCGTCGTGGGCAGCGGCATCGGCGGCGGGGCCGCGGTGTCCGCGGTCGGGTGCGACTGCCACAGGCTGCATCCGGTGAGGGCTAACGCGCCGACGGCGAGCAGCGCGCTCAACCGCCGAGCCCCGGTGATCCGCGAACGGTGCATGTCAACACCGTAACGAAGTGTCGGCGTTCACCGGCGCCAGCTGAACCAGAGCACGGCGATCAGCGGGATCAGCAGGAGCAGCGCGGCCTGCCGGGCGACGACCAGCAGCAGCACCGCCAGCACGGCAACCCCGACCGCGAGCGCGACCTTCGCAGGCACCGGTCGCGTGCGGCTCGCGGGCGGCTGCGCCGCCGGGACCGCGCGTTCGGGCCGGGGCGCGGGCAGGTCGTCGAACAGCCCCTCCAGCTCGGACCGGAACCGGGCGGTGGCGACCAGCCTGCAGCGCTCGTCGTACTCGCCGACGTCGAGGCGCCCGACGGCGAAGTGCTCGCCGAGCAGCCGCATCGCGAGTTCGCGCTCGGGATCGCCGATCCGGAGATCTCTGCCCCGCCGTCCCTTCTCCACCCCACCATCCTACGGTCGGCGGACCCCCGGACGAGCCAGCTCAACCAAGGGTTCAGGTAAACGTCAGAGGGCGCCGCCGACTCGTGCCGGCGACGCCCTCCGCTCAGGGGATGGTCAGGCGTTGGCGAGCTCGCGGTCGCCGAGCGGGGTGCTCGGGCGGGCCAGCACCTCGTCGTCGAGGATGCCCTCGCTGCGGGCCACCACGGTGGGCACCACGATCTGGCCTGCGACGTTGGTGGCGGTGCGCATCATGTCCAGGATCGGGTCCACCGCGTAGGCGATGGCGATGCCGGTGGCCACCACCTCGGCCGGGAAGCCGAGCGCGGCGGTGGTCAGCGTCAGCATGGTGAACCAGCCGGTCACGCCGGCGGTGGCGAAGGAGCCGAACACCGCGACCGCGACGATCGTCAGGTACTGCACCGGGCCGAGGCTGATGCCGAAGAGGTTCGCGATGAAGATCGAGCCGACCGCCGGGTAGATCGCGGCGCAGCCGTCCATCTTGGTGGTGGTGGCCAGCGGCACCGCGAAGTTCGCGTAGGACGCGGGCACGCCCAGGTCCTCGGTGGTCTGGCGGGTCATCGGCAGGCTGGCACCGGAGGAGCGGGAGACGAAGGCGAACTGCAGCACGTTCCACGACTTGGCGAAGAACCGGATCGGGCTGACCTTGGCCACCAGGCCGAGCAGCAGCGGGTAGACCACGAACAGCACCAGCGCGCAGGCCACGTAGGTGGAGCCGATCAGCTTCAGCAGCGGCGCGAAGAACTCGTTGCCGTAGCTGGCGACGGCGTTGCCGATCAGGCCGAGGGTGCCGATCGGGGCGAGCCGGATGATCCAGCCGAGGACGCGCTGGATGACCTCGAAGGCCGCCTTGTTGAAGTCGACGAACGGCGCCGCCTTCTCACCCAGGCTGTAGGTGGCCGCACCGATGATCAGCGCGACGAACACCACCTGCAGCGTCTCGCCCTCGGCGAAGGCGCTGATCAGGTTGCTGGGCACCAGGCCGGTGATCAGGTCGAGCCAGGAGCCCTGGGTCTTCTCGCCGATGGACTGCAGCTTCTCCGGGTCGGGTTCGATGATCAGGCCGCGGCCGGGCTGGAACAGCGAGCCGACGGCGAGGCCGATCAGCACCGCGATCAGCGAGGTGATGCCGAACCACAGCGCGGTCTTGCCGCCCAGCCGCGCCGCGGCCCGGCCGCCGCCGAGACCGCGGAGGCTGTTGATGCCCACCACGATGGCGGTGAAGATCAGCGGCAGCACGGTGAAGGTGAGCAGCTTGGTGAAGGTCGAGCCGATGGTCTTCAGCGTGGTGGCGAGCCATTCGGCATCGGTCTGCTTGGCGACGTAGCCGAGCAGGGCGCCGAGCACCAGCGACGCGAGGACGGCTACGGCGAACAGCTTGGGGTTGAAGCGCAGGCGCGATCGCCCAGCAGTGGTGGACACAGGGGTCTCCCGGAGTGAGGTTCGAAGGCAGTGCGGTTCGAGCGGCGCGCGACGATGCGCGAACTCATGAAGCGGCGGTGCCGCGCTCGATCACAGACAGACGGAGCTGGCCTGCCGTCGAAGATCGACGTGCAGGCGCGAAGTCAGATACAGCCGTCGGGTGGTGCCCATCGCGAACATTTGTAACCAGCCGCGCGGGGAAAACCATCCGGGGGTAACCGAATTGTGTTCGTATTCACTCGGGTGCCCGGAACCCGGTGTCACTCCGCGGTCGGCGCGCTCCACAGCGTCACCACGCTGACGCCGACCTCGGCGAGCAGCTTGCGGGTCAGCGGCAGGCTGATCCCGAGCACGCTCGACGGATCGCCGTCGACGCCCTCGATGAACCAGCCGCCGAAGCCTTCGAGGGTGAACCCGCCCGCCACCTGCAGCGGCTCACCGGTCGCGATGTAGGCCTCCAGCTCGGCCTCGCTCGGCTCGCCGAAGCGCACGGTGGTGCCCAGGTGCCCGTTGGCGCGCGCGGTGACCTCGCCGCCCTGCAAGCGGACGATCGCGTGCCCGGTCAGCAGCTCGCCGCTGCTGCCCGCGTTCTGCGCCCACCGCTTGGCGGCGGCCTCGCGGGTGCCGGGCTTCCCGGCGATCTCGCCGTGGGCCATCAGCAGCATCGAGTCGCAGCCGACGATCACCGCGTCGGGCTCCTCGGCGCCGATCTCCGCGGCCACCGCGTCGGCCTTGGCCTGCGCCAGCGCGCTGACCAGCTCGGCGGGCGCGGGATCGCCCAGCGAAGCGGTCACCGCGTCCTCGTCGACGCCGGAAACCCGCACCAGCGGCTCGATCCCGGCCGAGCGCAGCACGGACAGGCGAGCGGGCGAAGCGGAAGCAAGCACGAAGCGCACGCCGCCGATGGTAGAGCCGCCCCGGACCGGCGCCCGCTCGGGCTGTGCGCAACGGCCCGGCGCGGCGGTGTCTTCCGCGATCTCGATGGGGAATCAGACGCCTGATTTCCGTCGAAGTTGCGCTCCGGTGAAGCGGAGGTGTCCTCGCCGGTTGCGCGGGGGTCGTCCGCTCGGCGTACCCGGAGTGCTGCCGTTGGCCGCGTCGAAGATGAAAGTTCTTGGCATGGCGGGGTTTTCGCGCCCCAGGATGCTCCGAAAGGTGGTGTCCGGTTCGGGTACCGGCTCCTTAATGTCCTTCTACGCGAACCGCCGCGGTGCGGTTCACCCCCTCCTACTCCTCGCCGCCACGGGACCCGGGCGGCACCACCTCATCCCCGGCATGCGGGTGCCGGGGATCCAGCTCCCGCGCAACGCGGCCGGATCGGCCGTGCGCGGGTGATCCCTGCCCAATTTCGGATCGAGGGAGACGACCATGAGTCGGAGCAGAACCATCCGGTTGCTGGGTGCAGCCGTGCTGGCGGCGGGCACGCTCGCCGCGGTGGCGGTGCCGTCCACCGCCGCACCGGCACCGGATCAGGCGGCCCCGGAGCTGCTCGCCGCGATGCAGCGGGACTTCGGCCTGACCGCGCAGCAGGCGCAGGACCGGCTGGCGAAGGAAGCCGGCGCGATCCAGCTCGACGAGGAGCTGCGCGGGAGCGCGGGCGAGGCCTTCGCCGGTTCCTACTTCGACGCGGCGAGCGGGAAGCTCGTCCTCGCGGTCACCGACGGGCGCGCGGCGCAGGCGGCGCGCGACGCCGGTGCGGACGCCGTGGTGGTGTCCAACTCCGCGCGCGAGCTGGACGCGACGAAGTCCACTTTGGATGGAATGGAAGCGGCTGCGCCGCAGTCGATCACCGGTTGGTACGTGGACGTGCGGTCCAATTCGGTCGTGGTGTCGGTAGACCGCACCAAGGCGGACGCCGCCACCGAGGACTTCCTCGCGCAGGCCCGCGGCCTCAGCGACGCGGTGCGGGTGGAAGAGGTCGCCGAATCGCCGCGGACCTTCTACGACCTCCGCGGCGGAGACGCCTACTACATGGGCGGGCGCTGCTCGGTGGGCTTCTCGGTGCGCACCTCCTCCGGCGCCGCGGGCATGGTCACCGCCGGGCACTGCGGTCGCCCGGGCACCGCGGTCTCCGGGTACAACCAGGTCGCGATGGGCACGTTCCAGGGCTCGTCGTTCCCCGGCAACGACTACGCGTGGGTCTCGGCCAACTCCAACTGGACGCCCCGCGCGCTGGTGAACATGTACAACGGCAGCACCCGCGCGGTGTCCGGCGCGACCGCGGCCCCGGTCGGCTCGTCGATCTGCCGCTCCGGTTCGACGACCGGCTGGCGCTGCGGATCGGTGCAGGCCCTGAACCAGACCGTGCGCTACGCCGAGGGCACGGTCACCGGGCTCACCCGCACCAACGCGTGCGCCGAGCCGGGTGACTCGGGCGGCTCGTTCATCAGCGGCACCCAGGCGCAGGGCATGACCTCGGGCGGTTCGGGCAACTGCAGCTCCGGCGGGACGACCTTCTTCCAGCCGGTGCAGGAGGCGCTCAGCGCCTACGGCCTGCGCCTGGTCACGGGCTGATCTGAGCTCCGTCACCCGGGCTGGTGTCAATTTCGCACGAAATTGACCATCACCCGGGTGACGGTCAATTTCGTGCGAAATTGACGCCCAGCTGCCCGGACGCTCCGCCTGTTGGTCCACTGTGGAGTGAGGGTGCTGCGGTTCGGGTGAATGCCCTGGACGGCGGGCCGCGGGTTCCGGTACATCTGGGTCTCCGCCGCCGGAAGGGAAGATCATGGTCGGGAGAACTCCCGCCGTGGCCCTGTTGGCGGCGATGCTGCTCGTGGCATCGGCTCCTTCGGCCTCCGCGGCGGTCATGTGGGACGGCGACGCCTCCAACGGCACCGGCGTGTTCGCGCACATCGGTTCGGAGTGCGCGGATCCGGGCGGCGTCACGGCGGTCGACGATCCGGAGCAGGGCGCGGTGTGGCGCTACGACAAGCCGGCCGGGCTGCGGCGGTGCGAGAGCCGCGGCATCAAGGTCGACGGCCAGGAGTACGACTTCCAGAACGGCTCCACCTACTACCTGGGCTGGCGCAGCAGGTTGTCCAGCACCGTGGACAACAACGCGACCTTCCAGTGGAAGTCCTACGGCAGCCACATCCAGAACTACCCGGTCGTGCTCAAGGTGATCGACGGCAAGCTCTCGCTGCTGCAGCGCCAGCCGGACGAGACCCGGGTCATCTGGGACCAGCCGATCCAGGCCGGGCAGTGGCACAGCATCGTGCTCGGCCTGCACCTGTCCGACGAGACCACCGGCGGCTGGGTCGAGCTCTGGTTCAACGGCGAGCAGCAGACCTTCAGCGACGGCTCGCAGCGCTGGGCGTGCCGCACGTTCGACAGCGAGAACCACCCGAAGTGGGGCGTCTACGGCGCCGAGGGCGATGACGTGGTCAACGAGATCGACGCGTTGAAGATCGGCAGCGAGTACGCCGACGTCGCGCCCTGACCAGCAGGGGGCGGTCCGGCGCGGGACCGCCCCCTGCGCACGTCAGCTGCCCGGCAGGACGTCCCGGTTGAGCTGGACGTCCGGTCGCGCCGGAACGCGGTCCGGCCGGACGCTCGGCTTGTCCGGCCCGGCCGCGGTCAGCGGCGGGAGTTCGCCGACGACCGGCAGCGCCACCGAGGTGGCGGCCAGGTCCAGGCCGATCTCGCCGGGCTGGCGCGGCGCGACGATGAACGCGCTGTCGGTGCCGCCGATGATCAGCGCCAGCCGGTGGCCCGCGGGCACCACGTGGTCGGTGGTGGCCAGCCGGAAGGTCATCGTCCGCGGCTCGCCCGGCGCCAGCGGCCGCTCCTCCGACAGCGACTCGTGGTTGGCCAGGTCGGCCCAGCCGCGCGCGATGATCTCGAAGTCCACGTCGGCCGTGGTCGCTTCGGTGTCGAAGTAGCAGGCGTCGTCGCCGGGGCGGTTCTCGCCCCAGCAGGACTCGGTCTGCAGGGTGCGGATGCCCTCGCCCCGGCCCAGGTAGTCGCGGGTGGTGGCGGGCCCGTAGTCGACGAGCATCGCGGACAGGTGCGCCGTCGGCGTGCTCGGCGTGGCGGTGACGGTGACCGAACCGGTTCCGGCGATGCGGACGTCGCTGGTCAGCGGCGCGGTGCTGAACAGCGCGCGGGCCGGTGACGGCTGATCGGGGTTGGCGGCCCAGTCGTACTCGTCGAGCGACGGGTCGTCGGTGAACGACGCGGTGCCGCTGCCGGGCTGCGTGCCGAGGCCGTCCTCGCGCGGGTTCAGCACGG
Source organism: Saccharopolyspora indica (assembly GCF_027853965.1). Taxonomy (GTDB): domain Bacteria; phylum Actinomycetota; class Actinomycetes; order Mycobacteriales; family Pseudonocardiaceae; genus Saccharopolyspora; species Saccharopolyspora indica. Next base: position 202,966 of record NZ_JAQGLB010000014.1, read on the forward strand.
TGTCCTTCGCGAGCTCGCCGGACCAGGTCGGCTCGTCGGACCAGACGTCCGGCGCGCGTTCGATGCTGGCCGCGGGCTCTTCGGTGATCCCGTTGTCCACGCCGAGCAGCCAGTGGTCGAACCAGGCGTGCAGGGTTTCGACCCATTCCGCGCGGCGGAAGTCGAACGGGTCGACGTGCCCGGTCTGGCTCAGCCACAGCTTGCGCGGCACGTCGCGCTCGGCCAGCGCGTCCCACCACTGCCCGAGGTGCAGGGTCTTGACGTTGAGGTCGCCGAGCCCGTGCACCGCGAACACGCTCGCGGTGACCCGGTCGGCGTTCGGCACGTAGTCCCGATCGGTCCACATCGGAGTGACGTCGCCGTTGGCCGGGGAACCGGCGTCGAGCTGCTGCTTGGCCGGGCCGCAGTCCGGGCGGCCGCCCTCCTCGACGGTCCGCGCCAGCCCGGACGGGTTGAAGCCGAAGGACACGCCGTCCGAGCGGTAGTAGTCGTACCAGGAGCTGATCGCGCCGATCGGCACGATGGTGCGCAGGCCCTCCACGCCGGTGGCGGCCACGCCGTTGGCGATCGTGCCGTCGTAGGACTTGCCGATCATGCCGACGTCGCCGGTCGACCAGCCCGCCTCGACCGGCCCGCCGCCCGACGGCGCGTCGAAGCCGGGCGCGCGGCCGTTGAGCCAGTCCACCACGGCCTTCGCCGAGGTGATGTCGGACGCGCCGCCGACGTCCACGCAGCCCTCGGAGCGGTTGGTGCCCGACAGGTCGACCAGCACGGTGGCGTACCCGCGCGGCACGAAGTAGTTGTCGTAGAACTGCGGGAAGCCGACCGGCCTGCCCTGCTCGTCGTAGGTCTTCAGCTCGCTCTCGTTGCCGCGCCCGCAGCACGAGTAGTACGGGCTGGCGTCCATGATCACCGGAACCGGCTGGTCGGCGGACGGCCGCACGATGTCCGCGGCGACCCGGTCGACGACGCCGTCGCCGTCACCGTCCAGCCCGGTCTCCACCCACACCGTCTCCCGCACCGGATCGGCGGTGAAGACGGGCTGGCTGCGCCCGCCCTCGACCTGCACCGGCGCCTGCTCGGCCGCCGCACCGGGCGCGATCCCGGTCAGCACGAGCGCCGCGCACGGCAGCGCCCACCAACGTCTCCGCAACGTGCCCACCTCCGAGAAGTCTCGGAGGCACGATACGAACCAAGATCACCAACCGGACACAGCCGAAAGTGGGGAGAGGATCGCGCAGTGGCAGCACGGCGTCACCGTCAGAGCGGTGCCGAACCTCCGCGATTTCACTTGAAATCGGCTCACCGCGGCACGGGAGTTCTCGTCGAAACGTCGCGATTTCACTTGAAATCGCTACACCCGCAAGGTGACCACCTGCCGCTTTGAACCCGACGCGACCCCGTGCGACATCTCGCCAGGTTCGGCCGGTACCACCGCGATGGTCGTGAGTCGCGGCTTAGGCTTGGGGGGTGAATCCTGTGCTGCTGGATGGTGGACGGCTGCGGGCTCGGCTGGTCGACGGCGGGCCGTACAACGCGCTCGACGTGGTGACCGTGACCGGTTCGACGAACACCGACCTGGCCGCCGCCGCGAGCCGGGGCGCTGCCGACCGGACCGTGCTGATCGCGGAGGAGCAGCAGGCCGGGCGCGGCCGGATGCAGCGCCAGTGGACCTCGCCGCGCGGCCGCGGGCTCTTCGTGAGCGTCCTGCTGCGGCCCGACGTGCCGCAGTCCGCGGTGTCCTGGGTGCCGCTGATCGCCGGCGTCGCGCTCGCCGAGACCGTGCAGCGCACCACCGGCGTGCGGGCCTCGCTGAAGTGGCCGAACGACCTGCTGCTCGGCAGCGGCGACGAGTGGCTGAAGGCCGCCGGGATCCTGGGCGAGGCGGTGGCCGGGCCGGACGGGCTGGCGCTCGTCCTCGGCATGGGCATCAACATCCTGCAGCAGCGCGACGAGCTGCCCCGCGGCGCGGGCGGGCTGCCCGCGACCTCGCTGGCCGCGGAGGGCGCGGAGGTCGACCGCGAGGAGTTCGCAGTGGCGTTGCTCACGGCGTTCGCCGAGGCCGACGACCGCTGGCGGGCCGCTTCCGGCGACGTGCTGAGCAGCGGGCTGCTCGACCGGTACCGGCAGCTGTGCAGCACCGTGGGGCAGCAGGTGCGCGTCGAGCTCGGGCCCGATGAGCAGCTGCGGGGCGTCGCGACCGGCATCGACGTCGAGGGCCGGCTCATGGTGCGCGCCGAGAGCGGGCTGACGACCGCGGTCTCGGCGGGCGACGTCGTGCACGTGCGGCGGGCTTGATCGCGGGCGCGGGTGACCGCGAGCGGTACCGTGATCGGCGACGCGGTTAGAGGAGGGGGAACCGGTGGCCTACCCAGACGACCTGCTCGGCGAGGACGAGTTCGTGGTCGTGCACAAGCACCCGCACTGGAAGATGCTGCTCGCCCCGGTGCTGATCCTCTTCGTGGTCGTCGGCGGCGGGTCCTACGCGGCGGCGCTGCTCGCCCCGTTCTCCTGGCACCTGCCCGCGTGGATCGCGCTGGCGGTGGTGGGCGCGGTCCTGGTCATCTGGTTCACCGTCGCGCCGCTGGTGCGCTGGCGCACCACGCACTTCGTGGTCACCACGCACCGGCTGATGGTCCGCGAGGGCGTGTTCACCCGCAGCGGCATCGACATCCCGATGTCCCGGATCAACTCGGTGCGCTTCCGGCACGGCCTGATCGACCGGATGCTGGGCTGCGGCACGCTGATCGTCGAATCCGCCTCGGACGAGCCGCTGGAGTTCGACGACATCCCGCAGGTGGAGAGGGTCCACACGCTGCTGTACCGCGAGGTGAACGACGACCCGCGGGACGATCGGGGCTACCGCGGACCGGTGGGTCGATGAGCCGGTCGGGTGCCCGCTGGACACGGGAGGGCTGATGGGACCGCGTGAACTGGGGCTGCCGATGCAGGTGGCCGCGCCGGAGCCGGGCGAGCTGCCCGCGGCGGTGACGATCTGGGAGGTCGGGCCGCGCGACGGGCTGCAGAACGAGAAGCAGGCCGTCCCGGTGGAGGTGAAGCTGGAGTTCCTGGACCGGCTGGCCGACGCCGGGCTGCCGGTGCTGGAGGCGACCAGCTTCGTGCGGCCGGAGTGGGTTCCGCAGCTGGCCGACGCCGCCGAGCTGCTGGCCGGCCTGCGGCGCGTGCCCGGCATCCGCTACCCGGTGCTGGTGCCCAACGCGAAGGGCCTGGACCGGGCGCTGGAGTCGCAGGTCCGCGACATCGCGATCTTCGCCTCCGCCACCGAGACCTTCACCCGGCGCAACCTCAACCGCGGCCTCGACGAGCAGTTCGCGATGTTCGACCCGGTGGTGCGGCGCGCGGTCGGCGAGGGCCTGTCGGTGCGCGGGTACATCTCGATGTGCTTCGGCGATCCGTGGGAAGGCGCGGTGCCGGTCGAGCAGGTCGTCTCGGTGGGCAAGCGGCTGCTGGAGATGGGCTGCGACCAGCTGTCGCTGGGCGACACCATCGGCGTGGCCACGCCCGGGCACGTCTCGGCGCTGCTGCGCGGGTTCGTCGCGGCCGGGATCGGGGTGGACCGGCTGGCGGTGCACTTCCACGACACCTACGGCCAGGCGCTGTCCAACACCTTCGCCGCCCTGCGGCACGGCGTGTCCACTGTGGACTCCTCTGCCGGTGGGCTCGGCGGCTGCCCGTACGCGAAGTCGGCCACCGGCAACCTCGCCACCGAGGACCTGGTGTGGATGCTCGAAGGACTGGGCATCAAGCACGGCGTCGACCTCGGCAAGCTCGTGGCGACCAGCGTCTGGATGGCCGAGCGGCTCGGGCGTCCGAGCCCGTCCCGGGTGGTCAAGGCGCTGAGCTCGTGACCGCGCCGCGTCCGGTCCTGCACTCGGTGCAGGACCGGCCGGTGCTGGTCTGGCGGTGCGAGCGGCCGTGGCTGGCGATCTCCTCGGCGCCCCGCGGCGGCGGCATCGGCCTGCGGAACTGGGTGTTCAACGCGACGGTGGTGACCGACTACGACCACCCCGACCCGACGGCGCACGCCGGTGAGATGGCCGCTGGACTGGGCCTGCCCGGTGACGGCATCGGCCTGCTGACCGCCGTGGACGTGCGCCACGAGGTCACCGCGACCGACAGCGGGGTCCGCGCGAGCGTGACCACCGGGGCCAACGTGCCGGTCTGGGCCGCGGCACCGGAGCGCGCGCAGGCGTGGGCGGCGGGCACGATCAACGCGGTCTGCTGGTCACCGGTGCGCCTGAGCGAAGCGGCGCTGGTGAACGCGGTGGCGACGGTGGCGGAGGCGAAGGCCCAGGCCCTGCTGGAATCCGGCGTCGCGGGCACCGGAACGGTCACCGACGCGACGGCGGTCCTCTGCCCGGCCGACGGCGACCCGGAGCTCTACGGCGGCCCCCGCTCCCGCATCGGCTCGGCCCTGGCCCGAGCGGTCCACGCGGCGGTGACGGCCGGCCTGCGAGTCGACGACCCGCGCCACGACCCGGTCTAGCCCCGGGTGCCGAACATCGCGACGAAGGTGAAGCGCAGGACGCGCTCGCCGTCGCGGTCGGCCGTGCCGGTGATCTCGACCAGGCCCAGGTTCGGCTTGCTGTGCGACCGGCGCTGGCTGTTGATCTCCATCCCGAGCTGCAGCACGTCGCCCGGGAACACCGGGGCCAGCCAGGCCAGCTCGTTGCCGCCCGGCGAGCCCTGCGACGTCGAGTCGGCCAGCACGTGGTCGACGTAGCCGCGCATCCACAGCGACGCGGTGAACCAGCCGGAGGCGCACAGCCCGCCGAGCACCGAGTTCCGGCCCGCCTCCTCGTCGAGGTGGAACGGCTGCGGGTCGAAGCGCTCGGCGAAGGCCAGCATCTCCGCGCGGTCCACCTTCACCTCGCCCAGGTCGAACGTCCGGCCGGGTGTCAGGTCCTCGTACGCGATCGTCGGCATCGGTCCATGGTCCCAGCCGCGTCGGCGGCCGGACGCCGAGAGGGTGCTCACACCGGGTTCGGACATTCCGGTGCGAATGGCAGGTCTGGCGGCGAAAAGCCGGTGCCGACGTGGAACCATCTGCGCTGCGGGGCACGTCCAAACCAGGACGTGCGGTCCGCGGTTCACCGGGCCGCCGACCGCTGTGCCGTGCCGGACTCCGCCGCGCCAGCTGCGGGGCCCGCCCAGCGACCAGGGGAGGGAGCGGCCGTGCCGACCGATCACCGGGCCCAGGTGGCCGAGCTGATGGCCGACTACCAGCGCAGCCGGGAACGCCTTGCCGAAACCCACCACGAGCTCGCCACCATCACCGAGACCGCCGGCACCGCCGACGGCCGGGTGCGGGTCGCGGTCGGCCCGCAGGGCACGCTCCGCGAGGTGGCGCTGGCCGACGACGTCTACGAGAAGCTGCGCCCCGCCCAGCTCGCCGCGACCATCGCCGAGCTGAGCGCGGCAGCGGCGCAGGCCGCCGCCCGGCGCGCCGCCGACGTGCTCGCCGAGGTGCTGCCCACGGGCACCGACCCGGATGTGCTGCTGGGCGGACACGCCGACGGTGAGTCGGCATCGGTGCTGCGCAACGAACCCGGACCCATCGACGATGATGTTGCCGAGGACGAGGACTTCTCGGCCGGGAGCTGGTTGCAGCAGAGCCCGACGAAACGGATGTGACCATGAGTGGTTTCCGCAGCGACCTCGGGCAGTTGGGCAAGCACGCGGGCGAGTTCGACGACCTCGCGGGGCAGGCGCAGCAGATCGCCGACACCCTGCGCCGGGCGGTGGAGTCGGCCGGTGATTGCTGGGGCGGTGACGAGATCGGCGCCAGCTTCGCCCAAGCGCACTGCGGCCGGGCGGAGCAGGCGCTGTCCGACCTCGGCGAGATGTCGTCGCGGCTGCGCGGCATGGGATCGAAGTTCGCCGCGGCGGCGGCCACGACGCAGCAGGTCGACGCGGACAACGCCGAAGAGCTCGGACGAATCGCCGGACGGGGGTGAGCGCGGTGGGCATCGAACTTCCCGCCGAACTCCGCGACGTCGCCGCGCGCGCGGGCGCCCGGTGGCCGGAGGCGGACGAGGACGCCATGCGCGAGTCCGCGACGGCGTGGCGCGACGCCGCGGACGCGATCGACGGCCTGGCGGGCAACGCGGACAGCGCCGCGCAGGGCGCGCTGCGGGCTTTCGACGGCGAAGCGGCGGAGGCGGCGACCCGGGAGTGGGACGGGTTCGTGGCGGCCGACGGCGTCCTGCCCGGCTCGGTGCAGCAGTGCCGCGCGGCGGCGGACCGCCTGGACCACGCGGCCGAGCAGGTCGGCGCGGCGAAGGTCCAGCTGGTGCGCGAGCTGGTGACGCTGGCCAAGCAGACCGACGCGGCCGAACAAGCGGCGGCCGCAGGACATCCGCAGGCCCTCGCCGCCCTGGACTCCGCGGTGCAGGGCGCGGCGGCGAACGTGGCGCAGCTGCACAGCACCCTGGCGGCGGCGGTGGATCCGGCCAGCGGCGTTCGGGTGGACCCGGATGCGCCGCCGGCGGCGCTCGGCGGCGTGCTGAACGCGGGCACCGACCTCGCTGCGTCCACAGTGGATGCGGCGGGTGGTGCGGCCGGAGCTCTGGGTGATGCAGCTGGAGGCGCGGTCGCGGGTGCGGGCCACGCCGCTGGCGACATCGGCCGTGCCGCGGGCGATGCGGTCAGCGGCGCCGCTGGGGCCGTCGGTGACGTGGTCGGGGGAGTCGGCCGAACCGCAGGGGAGGCGGTCGGTGCTGCGGGCGATGTGGCGGGTGGTGCCGCTGAGCACGTCCGGGGCGCCGCCGACGAGGTCGGCCGGGCCGGTCGGGAGGTCGCCGGTGGCGTTGCGGAAGATGGTGGCAGCGCGGCGGAGCACATCGGCCGCGGAACCGTCGGGGGTGTGGCAGCAGATGCGCAGGACGAGGTCTCGGCGGCGGCTCGATCCGCCACCGGCTGGCAGGCGGACGCCGAGCACACCGGCCCGGTCAAGATCGACCCGGGTCGCTGGGCCCCCGGCCTCGCCGACGCGGGCACCGGCCCGATCCCGGTGAGCACCGACGACGCCCGCCCGGGCTGGACACCGCCCGGCGAGGACCCCGCCTCCAGCACCGCTCCGCACGCGGTGCGCTCCGCCTGGGCTTCGCCGCAGGCTCCGCAGCCGCCGCTGCCGCCGGGCGCTGCCGCGCCGCCGCCGGGCTTCGCCCCGGCGGCCCCACCGCCTCCGGCGGCTGCGGGCGGCCACTTCGTGGCGCCGCCCGCAGCGCCTCCGGCTGCGCAGCCTCCGGCCGCGGCTCCGCCGCCCGCCCGGCCGCCGATGGCCGCCCCGCGCCCCGCCTTCGGCGTGGCCCCGGCGCCGCAACCGCAGCAGATCGCTCCGCAGCAACCTGCTCCGCAGCCGGTGAAGGACCCGACGCAGCGCTCTCCGCTGCGCCCGCTCCCGACCCCGCAGCAACCACCCGCGCCACCTGCGGCGGAGCCCACCCAGCGTCCGCTGCGGCAGGCCGGCCGGAACGCGGACGTGGTGGCGTTCGTGCTGCACCAGTTCCCGATCGGCTACATGCCGGTCGCGGCGAGCAGGGCGAGCAGGCAGCTGCCGCCGTCGTCGGAGGAGCCGGACCGGCCGGGGCTGAGCTTCCCGCCGCAGGACCACCCGGAGTCGCACCTGGTCGACGACCGCGATGCGCTGGAGCGGGTGCGCTCGGGCGAGTTCTACGTCGCCGCGCGACGCGACCGCGAGGAGCGCGGTGAGCCGGCGAAGCTGCCCGAGGCGCTCATCGCCGGGCACGACCCGCTGGGTGAGCTGAGCGAGCTCGAATGGGAGCGCCGGTTCGCGGGCGAGCGCGACGAGCACGTCTGGCCGCCCGCCGCCGAGCACCCGGAGGGCGCAGTGGAGCCCGCGGAGCCGGTGGTGCTGGAGCCGGACACCGTGCTCGACTGCACGGGCAGCGGAGCCGGCCGCGTCGCGTTCGCGGTGGCCACGTCCTTCGGGCAGCGGTCGCTGCCGCCGTCGCACGCCGAGCGGGAGTACCGCAGGTACCGGGTGATGCGCCGGTTACCGGTGTGGCAGTCGGTGCCCGCGCCGTGGTTCGCGCAGCCCGGTGGCGGCGTCCGCTACCGCGCGACGTACTCGCTGGACGATCTGGTCGGGCTCGGCTACCTCGTCGAGCTGACCGCGTCGCGGGAGGCCGCCGAGGCGGTGACGCTGCGCATCGAGCGGGCAGGCGCCGAGGTGGTGGAGTCGACCTTCCGCCTCACCTCGTCGGCGGCGGAGCCGGAGGGCCGGGTGGCGGCGACGGAGCGGATCGTCCGCGAGCGCGCGACGGTGCCGCTGGCGCATTCGACCGCGCAGGTCGCACCGGACGAGGTCGAGCAGGACGAGGCGGAGCAGGAGGCCGGGAAGTGAACACCGAGTCCGTGCTGGGCTGGCTGGTGGCGATGGGAGTCCCGGAGGGACTGGTGTCGATCGGCGTGGAGGCCGACGACGCCTGGTGCCTGGTGCGCGACGACCACGACGGCGCCCCGGCGTGGGAGGTCTTCTGGCGGGAGCAGGGCAACCGCTACGACTGGGCCCGGTTCAGCAACGAGCAGGTCGCCTGCTTCTACCTGTTCGGCAGGCTGACCTGGACCCAGGCACTGCGCGGCGTGGTCGGCCCGGTCGACGCCACCAACACGCCGCCGAAGGGAACCCCGGCACAGCGCGGATGAGCAGCTGAATGACCGCGTCACCGGCGGACACCGAGTCGTGATCGTGACTGAGTAGTGCTACTGATGCCCTGACCGGGCGTTTCCCGCAGGGTGGGAGCATGTCGCAACCCTTGCCCGGTGAAACGCTCCAACTGCTGGCCGGTGAGCTGCACGCCATCGGCCAGCGGCTGACCTACCTGGGCACCGTGGTGCAGGCGCAAGCAGCGACGCAGGTCGCCGCCCCCGCACCGCAGGAAACCCAGCCCCAGCAGGACGTTCCGCCCCAGCAGGCTCCGACTCCGCAGAACTACCCGCCGCAGGCGGCGCAGCCGACGAGCGTCCCGCAGGCCGCCCGGCCACCGGTGCTCGGGCAGCCCCAGGTGTCGCCGTACCCGGGACTCGGCCAGCAGCCGGCGCGCCCGCGCAGCCGGATCGGCGCGAACCTGGAGCCGAGCCGCGTGCTCGCCTGGGTCGGTGCCGGCGTGACGTTGCTGGGCGTGGTGTTCCTGCTCGTCCTCGCCGTGCAGCAGGACTGGCTGGGACCGGGCGCCAGGGTCACCGGCGGTGCGGTGCTCGCCGCGCTGCTGGTCGGCGCCGGCTGGTGGATGCACCGCCGCTCCAAGGGGCAGGACGCCGGGCGGATCGCCGCGTTCGCCCTCGCCACAACGGGTTTCGCCGCGCTGTTCCTGGACGTGGTCGCGGCCACCTCGCTCTACGGCTTCGTGTCCGCCCCGGTGGGCTTGGGCGCGGGCCTGCTCGTCAGCATCGGCGGGCTGGCGCTCGCCGACCGCTGGCAGGCGCGGCCGCTGGCGCTCGGCGTGGTGCTGAGCTCGGCGATCTGCGCACCGCTGATCACCCAGCTGCCCAACGCGCTGCTGATCGGCTTCCTGGTCCTGCTGCAGGTCGCGGCGACACCCGTGCAGGTCCGGCGCGGCTGGTCCTCGCTCGCGCTGGCGGCCGGGATCCCCGTGGTGCTGGCGGCGCTGCTGGCGGCGATCTGGGGAATCTTCTTCCACGACCCGGCGCTGGTGATCGCGATCAGCCTGTCGGTGCTGCTGGGCGTGGTGATCGCCGCGATCACCGCGGGCGCGCGCCCGGACGCCGACCGCACCGCGATCGGACTGCTGGTCACCGCACCGACCCCGGCGTTCCTGGCCGGTCCGCTGCTGCTGGAGTCCTCGGCCGCGGGCCTGCTCGGCGCGGGAACCACCGCGCTGCTGCTGGCGATCTGGGCGGTGGCCCGGTTCGTCCCGGCGTTCCGGGACTGGTTGTCGCGCCGGTTCACCGCGGCGCTCGGCGCGATGGCCTCGATCGCGGCCGCGCAGACCACGCTGACCGTGCTGGATTCGTCGAGCTGGGCAACGGCGCTGCTGTGCGAGGCGCTGGTGCTGAGCGTCGGTGCGTTCGTGCTGCGCAGCGCGGGCGTGCTGCTCGGCGCGACCTGCTACGCGACCGCCGGATTCCTGCTCGCGCTGTTCAACGAGGTGCCGCTCACCGCGCTGCTCTGGCACGGCTACGCCCCCGGCATCACGGGACTGCTGTGCGGTCTGCTGATCGCGGCCGCGGCGATCGTGGTGCCCGCTTCGGCGGCCCGGATCGAGAAGTTCCCGAAGTCGCCGCCGCTGTGGACGGCGACCGGCGTGGCGCTGCTGTACGGCACGGCGAGCGCGACGATGGCGGCCTGCCTGCTGGTGTCCGACACCCGGGCCGGCTTCCTCACCGCGCACATCCTGATCACCCTGAGCTGGGTGGTGGCGGCGATCGCGCTGCTGCTGCGCGGAATCCGCGCGAAGCGCCTGCGCATCGCGGGCCTGGTGCTGATCGCGGCGTCGCTGGCGAAGCTACTGCTGTTCGACCTCGCCACCCTGGACGGCGTGGCCCGGGTGATCGCCTTCCTCTGCGCGGGCCTGATCCTGCTGGCCGCGGGTTCCCGCTACGCCCGCCTCCTCAAGAACCAACCCGAGAGCTGAACCGCCCCGACGACGTTCCGGCTCCGCCGCTGATGCCGGAACCTCGGCCTGTGGCCTCGGCTCGGCACGATTTCAATGGAAATCAGACGTCCGATTTCCATTGAAATCGCGGGAAGAACCGGTGCGTCGGTCCACGACACGCCGACTCCCCGCAACTTCCGTTGAAATCGGATGTCCGATTTCAACGGAAGTTGCGGATCGGCTCAGCGCTGCAGGAGGGACAGGGCTTCGGCGTGCAGGTGGCCGTTCGTGGACAGCGCGCTCCCGCCGTCGTAGCGCGGGGCCCCGGTCAGATCCGTGAAGGTGCCGCCCGCCTCGGTCACCAGGACCTGCGCCGCCGCCACGTCCCACGGATTCACGATCGCCTCCGCCGCGATGTCGATCACGCCCTCGGCCACCAGGCAGTGCTGCCAGAAGTCGCCGAACGCGCGGTTCTCCCAGCAGGCGTCGACCAACCGCAGGTAGGCCTCCCGCGAGTGGTGCTCCACCCAGGTGCCGAGGTGCGTGGTCGAGACGTACGCGTCGCCCGGCTCGCGCACCCCGGACACCGAGATCCGCTCCGGCTCCGCATCGCCCGTGCGGCACCACGCGCCCGCCCCGGTCGCCGCCCACCAGCGCTTGCCCAGCGCCGGCGCGCTGACCACGCCGACCTCCGGACGGCCACCGTCCACCAGCGCGATCAACGTCGCCCACACCGGGACGCCGCGCAGGAAGTTCTTCGTGCCGTCGATCGGGTCCAGCACCCACGCGCGGCCGTCGCCCGCCGTGCCGCCGCGCTCCTCGCCGGCGACGACGTCGTCCGGCCGCCGCTCGGCGAGCACCTCGCGCACGGCGTCCTCCACCGCGAGGTCGGCATCGGTGACCGGAGTCCGGTCGGGCTTGCGGTCCACGCTCAGGTCCCTGGCCCGGAACCGGCTGCCGGTGATGCCGTCGGCGACATCGGCCAGGTGCAGGGCGAGATCGAGATCGCTGGTCACGCAACGCACCTTAGTCCGCGGCCGCCGTCGGCGGGCGCGAGCCGCGAGGCGGCCACGCAGCCCACTCGGACCGTTACGCAAAAGGAGTACGGAGGCAGCCTCTAGGCTGGAGGCGTGAGCGTGGTGTTGCTGGCAGAAGACGACCCCGCCATCGCTGTGCCCCTGTCGAGGGCACTGCAACGCGAGGGCTACACCGTCCAGGTGATCGAGGACGGTCCATCGACGCTGCGCGCCGCCGCCTCGGGCGGGATCGACCTGCTGGTGCTGGATCTCGGACTGCCGGAGATGGACGGCCTGGAGGTGTGCCGCAGGCTGCGCGCGCAGGGCCGCGGCCTGCCGGTGCTGATGCTGACCGCCCGCACCGACGAGGTGGACTTCGTGGTCGGCCTCGACGCGGGCGCCGACGACTACGTGGCCAAGCCGTTCCGGCTCGCCGAGCTGATGGCGCGCATCCGCGCCCTGCTCCGCCGCGGCGCCCCGGAAACCCTGGAGGCCTCCGGCGTCCGGCTGGACCTGACGGCCCGCCGCGTGCAGGTCAACGAGCAGGAAGTGCAGCTGGCGAACAAGGAGTACGAGCTGCTCCGGGTGCTCATGCAGCACGCCGGGCAGGTGGTGACCCGCGAGGAGATCCTCGAAGAGGTCTGGCCGGAGTCCGACCGCAAGGGCAGCAAGACGCTGGACATGCACATCTCGTGGCTGCGCCGCAAGCTCAGCGACAGCAACGGCAGGCTGGACGAGACCCGCATCGCAACCGTGCGCGGCGTCGGGTTCCGCTTCAACGCGGACTGACCCGCGATGCGCCGCCGGATCCTGCAAGCCACGCTGCTGGCCGTTGCCGTCACCGCGGTGGTCCTCGGACTGCCGCTGGGGTTCAGCGCGCTGAAGCTCGTCCAGGACATCACCGTCAACGACCTGTCCACCCGCGCGCAGCAGATCGCGACGCGGCTGGACGAGCAGATCGCCGCCCAGAGCCCGGTCGACCTCGGCGCGGTGCGGCTGGCAGTGCCCGAAGGCGCGCGGCTGATCGTCCGCACCCAGGGCCGCGACTACGCCTACGGCCCCGACCCCGGCGAGGAACCGCTGGTGGAGATGGTGCCGATGGTGCAGAGCGGCACCGTGACGCTCGCGGCGCCGAGCGGGCCCGTCCGCACCCAGCAGGTCCAGGTGGCCGGCTTGGTGCTGCTGCTCGTGGTGCTCTCCGCGGGCACCGGCATGATCGTGGCGTCGGTGACCGCGCGACGCCTGTCCGACCCGCTCCGCCACGTCGCGGCTCGCGCGGCGCGCCTCGGCGCGGGCGACTTCCGCGCGGACCCGCAGCGCCACCAGGTGCCGGAGCTGGACCGCGTCGCGGACGCGCTCGACGCCTCCGGCGCGGCGCTGTCGCAGCTCGTGCAGCGCGAACGCGAACTGGTCGGCGACGTGTCGCACCAGCTGCGCAGCCGCCTGACCGCACTGCACCTGCGGCTGGAGACGCTGGCGGCGACCAACGACCCGGACGTCGCGGAGGACGCCGGTGCCGCGCTGGAACAGGCCGAACGGCTCTCCGGAGTCCTCGACGACCTGCTCGCCGCCGCCACCGCGGCGCGCGCCCGCGACGCCGCACCGCTGGACATCTCGACGCTGCTCTCCGACGTGGCGGCCGAGTGGCGAGAACCGCTGAAAGCCGAAGGCCGCTCCATGCGCGTGAAGGTGGGGGAGGAACTGCTGGCCCGCGTCACGCCCACCCGCCTGCGCGAAACGATCGGCGTCCTGCTCGACAACGCGCTGCGGCACGGCGAGGGCACCGTCACCCTCGCGGCGAGGCAGGGCGGCGGCACCGTGGTCGTGGAGGTGAGCGACGCGGGCTCGGGCGTCCCGGACGAACTGGTGCCCTACGTCTTCGACCGCGGCTTCTCCGGCCACGGCTCCACCGGCGTCGGCCTGGCGCTGGCCCGGGCCCTGGTCGAAGCCGACGGCGGCCGCCTCGAACTCAGCCAGGCGAGACCGGCGATGTTCGAGGTCTTCCTCCCGGTGGCCCGCGCCGACGACGTCCTCGGCCTCCCCTGGAAGTCCGAACCCACGCCCAGATGATGTTCAGGTGGTGGTGACCGTTTGGTGGCACCCGGCCCGTGAGCGCTTTGTGGGGCTATAGCACCACAAACCACTCACGGTCTTTGACCTGCGGAGGGTCAGCTGATCCGCGCGTGGTCGCGCTCCGGCGCGTGCTGGCGCGACTGCTCGGTGGGGAACACCCACTTGCGGAACGCCCACCAGCGGAACGCCATGCCCAGCAGCAGGCCGACGATCTGCGCCGCGGTGAAGTCGGCTATCTCCTCCACGAAGCGGCTGGTGTAGGGCGTCTGCAGGTGCAGCAGGTACCGCGAGACCCACAGCGGGGCCGAGTACAGCCCCACCCCGATACCGCTGATCACGAAGTACAGCGTCGCCTCGGAGTGCCGCTGCCGCCCGCCCCGGGTGCGGAACGACCACTCCCGGTTGAGCACGTAGGAGAACAGCGTCGCGACCAGCACCGCGATGACCTTCGACGTCACGGGCTTGGGTGACAGGACGGTCAGCTTCAACGCGTAGAAGATGCCGGTGTCGATCAAGAAGGTGATGCCGCCGACGATGCCGAACTTCAGCAGCTCGCGATGCCGGATCGCGAGTTCCCGGTACCGCTGCGGGATGTGCGCGAGCACCGAATCGACGACGGACACAGCCCGAGTCTACGTAGTTGCGCCGTCCGGGCTGTGCCAGCCGTCGGATCGGGAGACCCGATTCACCTGGGTCGCGGTCCCCCGGGAGAACCCGTCGAACTCGACGTGGGCGGTGCGCTGCTGGTCGGGGGCGCCGAGCTGGACGGCGGCGCGGTGCTGCTCGGCGGTGCCGTCGTCGAAGGCGGAGTGCTCGACGTCGGCGGCGCCGTGGTGGGCGGCGTCGTGCTCGTCGGCGGGACCGCGGTCGGCGGCGTGCCGGTCGGCTCCGGAACACCGGTCGGCGTCGGCGTGGTGGTCGGCTCCGACGTGGAAGCCGGTGGGTCGAGCGGCGAGTGCGCGGGCTCCGGCCACCAGCAGTGCGGCGGCCACCACGGGTGCTCGCCGGTCGCGGGCAGCCACGGCGGGCGCTCGCCCCAGCCCGGCGGCCACCACGGCCACCAGGAGCAGTCCGGCGGAGGCGGCGGCACCGGGAACCACAGCTGCACCGACACCAGCGCCTCGTCGTTCGACGACCCGAGCCGGGCGGTCACCGGGACCGTCACGTGCCGGGAGAGCAGGTCCCCGAGCTGCGGCACGTCCGCGGCCTGCGGGAAGTCCGGCGCGGCGGTCAGCCACACGTCACCGGCGAACCAGCCGCCCGGCGCGAGCTCCTCGGCGCACCGGACCCGGCGCTGGTCCGGCGCGACCTCGCACTGCTCGGGCAGGCTCTGCACCTGCACGCCCTCCGGCAGCTCGGCGACGGTCTCCGCGCGACCGGTGCTGGTCCCGGTGTTGCGGACCAGCATGGTCACCTTGCTCTCCTTCCACGGCGCGTGCGACCAGCCCCAGGCCCGCAGGTCGATCCCGTCCACCGGTGCCGGCGGCCGGACCACGACGGGCACCGCCTCCAGGTGCAGCTCGATCTCCGCACCGGCGGAGATGCTGGCGGTGATCTGGCCGCCCTCGGACGACTCGTCGGCGCGCACGCTGAAGCCGAAGGTGAACGACTCGCCGGGCCGCAGCCCGCGGTCGGTGCTGCAGGAGATCGTGCTCGACCGGTTCTGGCAGCTCACCGAAGGCGAGCCGGGCGGCTGGGCCAGCACCAGCGACCGGCTCTGCGGAACGGTCGAGGCGGGCCCGGCCGACATCGCGCCCGGCAGCTGCGCGGAGACCCCCGGCGGCAGGGCCAGCTCGGCGGTGACCGGCTCGGAGTCGCCCGAACCGCTGTTGCTCACCGTGATCGGCAGGTCGACGGGATCGCCACCGGCGACCAGCTGGAGCGGAGCCCCGGGCCCGGAGGCGTTGAGCACCGGCGTGGCCGCCGGAGGCGGCGTCGGCGCAGGCGGAGACGGCTCCGGCGGCGCCGGGGGCTGCGGAGTCGGGCTCGGCGCGGGCGGCGGGTTCTGCGGGGGCTGCGGCAGCGGTGCCGGTGGTTCCGGAGGCTTCGGCGGTTCCGGTGGCTGCACGACGGCGGCCGGCGGTGCGGCCGCGATCGGAACGGGCTGCTCGGTCCCGGCGGTCATGGCGATGGCGATCGCGGCGGCCAGCACCGCGGTCGCGGCTCCGGCGGTGACCGCCTGGCGCGGCCCGGCGCTCGCGGCGTTCGCCGCCCCGCCCGCCCCGGCCGCGCTGCCCGCGGCCAGCGCGGCGGCCGACGCCCCGCCCGAGGAGGAAACGGCCAGGTAGCCGGTGGCGGAAGCACCGAGCACCAGCGGCGCGATGATGACGCGGAGCGCACCGTTGACGTCGGCGAGCTCCGCCGCCAGCGCGCGGCACCGGTCGCACCCGTCGAGGTGCGACTCCACCTGCGCGGTCTCCCGCTTGGACAGCCCGCGGCGGGTCCACGCGCCGAGCCGGTCCACCGTCGCCCGGCAGTGCTCGACCCCGGACTCGCTGTCGTCCAGCTGCCCGAGGTGCACCTGCAGGTAGGCCTGCCGCAGCCCTTCCCGCGCGCGGTAGGCGAGCGCGGACACCCCGTTCGGCGTCAACCCGAGCAGCGGCGCGACCTGCGCCGGGGTCTGCCCCTCCACCTCGACGTGCCAGAGCACGGTCTGCCAGCGCTCGGGCAGCCGGGCGAACGCCTGCGCGGCGAGCGTGCGCTCGAGCCCGGCGACGGCGGTGTCGGTGAACGGCACGCTGACGTCCGCGCCGGAAACCTCCGTCACGTCGTCGGCGAGCTGCACCTTCCGCTCCCGCCGGGTGCGGTCGTAGGCGGTGTGGCGCAGCGCGGTGAGCAGGTACGCCCGGAAGGCGGTGTTCGGGCCGCGCCCGTCGCGCAGCGTGTCGAGCACCTTGGCGAACGCCTCCGACACCAGGTCGTCGGCCTCGGCCGCGGACTTGGCGACCTGGCGGGCCATGTTGTAGGCCGCACCGACGTGCCGTTCGTAGAGCTGGGCGTAGGCGGCGGACGAACCGCTGCGGACCTCCTCCAGCAGTTCCCCGTCGCTGGGCCCCTGAACTTCCGCCGGAATCGTCGCCACGCCGCACCTTCCTCCCCGCGGGAGACACCAGATCTGCTGACCTAGGGAGTCACAGCCGGTGCCGACCATGACGCTGCCCGACCGATTGTGATCTAGATCCTATTGTTGACGCCATCCCTTGCACCGTCATGGGCGACCCGTTGCTCCGTCCCGATGACAGGGAGTCGAAGGAGGGGCAATGCGGATGAGGGAGTGGCCGCTCAAGTGTGATGCGACGATCGCGCAGGGTCGTCAGCGGGCCCTGCGCTCGCGCTGGCGAACGGCCAGCCTCGCTGCTGGGTGGCCGTTCTTGAGCGATTGGGCCTCGGATGCGGTGGACGCGGTGTGCGCGGCGGTCGTCGAGGACCGGGACCTGGCCGAACCGCTGGCCGACCTCGGGGCGGCGCGGGCCGAGGCCGGAGTCGGACTGGCCGGAACGCTGCAGGACCTGGCGGCGCTGCACGCCGTCGCGACCGGTGCCCACGACGGGCTCGTGTCGGCCGACCCGGACGCGGTGCCCACCGCGCTGGTGCGCACGACCGCGCTGGGCTGGTCGGACGTGATCGCCCGGCTGTCCGTCGGGCGCGAGGTCGAGGACCCGCTGACCGGCCTGACCACGGCCGGCTACCTGCGCACCCGGCTGCACGAGGTGTACCGGGAAGCGCGCGCGGCGGGCCGCTCGGCGAGCGAGGACTACGTCCTGCTCACGGCATCGCTGGACTCCCCGGCCGACGGCTACCCGCGGATGATGGCGATGGTGCTGATGGCGGACGTCCTGCGCACGGCGTTCGACTCGGGCGAGACCATCTCGCTCCTGCGGTCGGCGACCGCGGCGGTGCTCACCAGGCGCAACCCGCAGCTGTCGGCCCGCTGCCTGCACGCGCGCTGCATGATCGAGCACCGGCTGGCCGCGGACCCGGCGCTGCACGCCTGCCAGGAGATCCGGTTCCAGCAGGAACCGCTGCCCGCCGACCACAACGCGGCCTGCGACCTGCTCGCATCGCTGTGACGCCGGTCGCGTTGGGTGGTCCCTCTGCAGGTATGCGGCTTGCACCGCTTTACGCTGGCCGCGTGGACCAGCGGAGCGGAACCCCAGTTGTCGGCATGATCGGTGGCGGCCAACTGGCGAGGATGACCCACCAGGCCGCCATCCCGTTGGGGCAGTCGCTGAAGGTGCTGGCCACCTCGGCGGACGACTCCGCCGCGCTGGTCGCGCCGAACGTGGAGATCGGCCACCACACCGATCTCGAAGCGCTGAAGAACTTCGCGCAGGGCTGCGACGTGATCACCTTCGACCACGAGCACGTCCCCGGCGAGCACCTGCGGGCCCTGGCCGCGGCGGGCGTGTCCGTCCAGCCCGGTGCCGATGCGCTGCTGCACGCCCAGGACAAGCTCGTGATGCGCCGCAAGCTCGCCGAGCTCGGCCTGCCGGTGCCGCCGTTCGCGGAGGTCACCGAGGTCGCCGACGTCCTGGAGTTCGGTGCCGAGCACGGCTGGCCCTGCGTGCTCAAGACCGCGCGCGGCGGGTACGACGGCCGCGGCGTGTGGATGCTCAACACCCCGGACGGCGCGAAGCGCACCGTCGCCGAACTGCTGGAGAGCGGAGCACCGCTGCTCGTCGAGCAGCGCGTGCCGCTGCGCCGGGAACTCGCCGCGCTGGTCGCGCGCTCGCCGTTCGGGCAGGGCGCGGTCTGGCCGCTGGTCGAGACCGTGCAGGAGGACGGGATCTGCGTGGAGGTCCTGGCCCCGGCCCCGAACGCCTCGCCGGAGCTGATCGAGCAGGCCCAGCAGCTCGCGCTGCAGGTCGCCGAATCGCTCGGCGTCACCGGCGTGCTCGCGGTCGAGCTGTTCGAGACCGACGACGGCCTGGTCGTCAACGAGCTGGCGATGCGCCCGCACAACTCCGGCCACTGGACCATCGAAGGAGCCCGGACCTCCCAGTTCGAGCAGCACCTGCGCGCGGTCCTGGACTACCCGCTGGGCGCCACCGAGCTGACCGCGCCCGCGGTGGTCATGACGAACCTGCTCGGTTCGCCGACCGAGCTGAAGATGACGGTCGACGAGCGGCTGCACCACCTGTTCGCCCGCTACCCGCACGCGAAGGTGCACCTGTACGGCAAGAGCGAGCGGCCCGGCCGCAAGCTCGGCCACATCACCGTCCTCGGCGACCGCATGGACGAGGTGCGGGAGCAGGCCCGGCTGGCGGCGCACTGGCTGTCGCACGCCGAGTGGCCGGACGGCTACGAGATCCACTGAAGCAGAGAGAGGTCTGGCGTGGCAGGCGACAACCCGCTGGTCGGCGTGATCATGGGCAGCGATTCCGACTGGCCGGTGATGCAGGCGGCCGGAGACGCGCTCACCGAGTTCGACGTGCCCTTCGAGGTGGGCGTCTACTCGGCGCACCGCACTCCGCAGCGGATGCTGGACTACGCCCGCAGCGCGGCGGACCGCGGCATCCGGGTGATCATCGCCGGTGCGGGCGGGGCCGCCCACCTGCCGGGCATGGTCGCCTCGGCGACGGTGCTGCCGGTGATCGGTGTCCCGGTACCGCTGAAGCACCTCGACGGCATGGACTCGCTGCTGTCGATCGTGCAGATGCCCGCGGGCGTTCCGGTGGCGACGGTGTCGGTCGGCGGTGCGCGCAACGCCGGGCTGCTCGCCGTTCGCACGCTCGCCGCGGACTCCGGGGAGCTCGGCGCCCGGCTGCGCGCGGGCATGGCGAAGTTCCAGGCCGACCTGGAGAGCATGGTGCTGGACAAGGACGCCGCCCTCCAGGAGAAGGCCGCGCGTTCCTGACGCTTTTCCGACAGACCCCGGGCGATGCCGGTTCCAACCGGTCTCACCTGGGGTTTTGTCGTTAAGGGGGGGGTGGTGTTCAGGGGGTGTTCGGGGGTCTGTAAAGTTCTACGAGTCAGAGCGACACGGGCCGGGAAAACCGGAACGGGCCTGGCGCGGGGTCAAAACCGAGTCTCCACGAATGAGTGGTAGAGTAGGCTGGCCTCGAACGGCAAGACTTTGAAAATTGCGATTCGCTTCGCTGTCATAACGCTGGACGGTTCGATATCCGGGAGATAACGAATCGGGTGCGGGAAACGAAAGTGACCCCCCCTGAAACCCCGGAAAAACGGCCTGCTAGAGTTACTGACACACGAAAGCGAACAGAGGAAATGCTCCCCGGAGCTGCGCGGCCCTGAAATGGGGTTGTGGGTGATGGTGTGGGTGTGTTCTTTGAGAACTCAACAGCGGACTGTTTTGGTTAGTGTTCTTTAATGCCCCCGACCAAACTTGGTTTTGGTTGGTGGTTTCTTTGAGTATGACGCTCGCCTTCGGGTTTGAGTGTCTGCTGGGATTGTTCAACAGCATTGTTGGAGAGTTTGATCCTGGCTCAGGACGAACGCTGGCGGCGTGCTTAACACATGCAAGTCGAACGCTGAAGCACTTTCGGGTGTGGATGA
>NZ_JAQGLB010000015.1 GCF_027853965.1 Saccharopolyspora indica
GTCCGGATGTCAAGCCTGAAACCCCGAAGGGGCGGCCGCCAGGCCGGGCTTGACATCCGGACCACAGCCCCCACAATCCCCCAAACCACGGGGATGACCCCCACCACAACACAACAACATCAGTACCACGCACCTTGAAAACTCAACAACAGAGCCAAAAGGAGCCTCAGACCAACCGGCGACCAACCACACCCCCATCCGACTGACGCACCGGACACCGACTAGCGGTAGCACCCATCACGCCCCTCAGCGATGCTGGAGGCGAGATCCGCACAGGAGGTGGCTGTGAAGGTCATCATCGTCGGAGCCGGGATCGGCGGGCTGACCACCGCGCTCCGGCTGCACCGCGAAGGCATCGACTGCGTGGTCCACGAGCAGAGCGAGCAGACCACCGAGCTGGGCGTCGGGATCAACGCGCTGCCGCACGCGGTCAAGGAGCTCGCCGCGCTCGGCCTGCTCGACCCGCTGGACGAGGTCGGGATCCGCACCCGCGAGCTGCGCTACGCGCACCGGCTGGGACCGGTGATCCTGCGCAAGCCCTGCGGCCTGGATGCCGGGTTCGCGTTCCCCCAGTTCTGCCTGCACCGGGGCAGACTGCAGGGCGTGCTGCTGCGCGCCGTCCGGGCACGGCTCGGTGCCGAGGCGGTGCGGACCGGGCACCGGCTGACCGGGTTCGCCCAGGACGCGGACGGCGTCCGGGCGCGCTTCGCCGACCGGCGCGGTGGTGAGCCGGTCACCGAGCACGGCGATGTTCTGGTGGCCGCCGACGGTATCCACTCGACGGTGCGGTCCGTCCTGTTCCCGGCGGAAGGACCGCCTCGGTGGAACGGCGTCATGATGTGGCGCGGCGCCACCGACTGGCCGGAGTTCGACGGCGGCCGATCGATGATCGTCGCCGGCGGCACCGCGGCCAAGCTGGTGGTCTACCCGATCGCGGAAGGCCGGAGCATCGGCACCAAGCTCACCAACTGGGCGATCTGCATCCAGACCGGGCGACCTGGTGACCCGCCGCCGAAGCGCCAGGACTGGGCCAAGCCCGGCGACCGGGCGGAGCTGGCCCGGCACATCGGGCGGTTCCGGTCGCCCGCGGTCGACCACGCCGGGCTGGTCGAGGCCACCGAGGAGGTCTTCGAGTTCCCGATGTGCGACCGCGATCCGCTGCCGTCCTGGTCGCACGGCCGGGTGACTCTGCTGGGCGACGCGGCCCACCCGATGTACCCGATGGGCTCCAACGGAGCCGGTCAGGCGATCCTCGACGCCACCAGCCTCGGCCGCCACCTGGCGCAGTGCGCCGACCCGGTCGAGGCGCTGCTGGCGTACCAGGACGACCGCCTGGCGACCACCAGCGAGGTGGTGCTCCGAAACCGCCGAGGCGGCCCGGAGAACGTCATCGACGAGGTCGAACGCCTTGCGCCGAACGGTTTCTCCGACATCGACGACGTGATCGAGCCCGCGGAGCTGGAAGCGATCATCGCCAGCTACGCCCAGGTGACAGGGGCCTCCCAGCAGCAGGTGAACGACCCGCCGCGCAGCGAGGCCTAGCGCTGGGCGAGCGATCTTGATTCACTGGGCGGCGCCTCGAAGCACGACGACGGAGGAGGAACCGCGGAATTGACGGACAACGCGCCAGCTCAGCCCCGTGACACCGCCGAAGCCACTTCCGGGCTGGGTTTCGGACTGCACCACGTGCAGCTGTCGATTCCGCCGAACAGCGAGGACGACTGCCGCCGGTTCTGGGTGGACGTGCTGGGCATGATCGAGGTCCGGAAGCCGCCGGTGCTCGCCGCCCGCGGCGGCCTGTGGGTCCGGGCCGACGACCTGGAGATCCACCTCGGGGTGGAGGAGGACTTCCGCCCGGCGAAGAAGGCGCACCCCGGCATCCTGGTCGCCGACCTCGACGGCCTCGCGAAGCGACTGGAGAGCCGTGGAGTCGAGGTCACCTGGGACGACAGCTTCCCCGGTTACCGGAGGTTCTACGCGGCGGACAACCTCGGCAACCGCCTGGAATTCCTGTCACCCGACCCGGACGCCCGGTGACCCGTCAGTCGCGTGGCGTCAGGTAGCCGTGGGTGAACGCGGCGGCCACGGCCGCTGCCCGGTCGTTGACGCCGAGCTTCGCGTACACGTGCAGCAGGTGCGTCTTCACCGTCGCCTCGCTGATGAACAGCTGCTTGGCCGCCTCGCGGTTGGTCGATCCCCGGGAGATCAGCTCCAGGACCTCCAGTTCGCGCTGCGAGAGCGGTTCCGAGGCGGGCCGCCGCATCTGCCCCATCAGCCGGGTCGCGACGGCGGGGGAGAGCATCGTCTGCCCCTGCGCGGCCGCCTCCACCGCGCGGAACAGCTCCTCCCTCGGCGCGTCTTTCAGCAGGTAGCCGGTGGCGCCTGCCTGGATGGCCGGGAGCACGTCGCGGTCGGTGTCGTAGGTGGTGAGCACGAGGACCCGCGAGCGCACCCCGCGCTCGGCCAGCTCCTCGATGGCGGTGACGCCGTCGGTTCTGGGCATCCGCAGATCCATCAGGATCACGTCGGGCCGCAGCTTCATCGCCGCCGCGATGGCCTCCGCGCCGTCACCGGCCTCCCCGAGAACCTCGAAGCGCGGGTCGGCGCTGAACATGCCCCGCAACCCGTCCCGCACCACCGGGTGGTCGTCGACGATCAGCAGCGAGATCACCGGTCGCCTCCGGCCGGGATCGCGGGCACGGAAGCCGAGATCGCGGTACCGCCGCCCGGCTCGGACTCGATGTCGAGCCTGCCCGCGAGGCGCTGCACCCGCTGGCGCATGCCGGCCAGCCCGAACCCGCCGCTGCCGGGACCGCCTGCGCGCTTGGCGTCGGGCTCGAAGCCCACTCCGTCGTCGCGCACGTCCAGCGTCACGAGATCCTCCATGTAGGACAGGG
Source organism: Saccharopolyspora indica (assembly GCF_027853965.1). GTDB lineage: Bacteria > Actinomycetota > Actinomycetes > Mycobacteriales > Pseudonocardiaceae > Saccharopolyspora > Saccharopolyspora indica. The sequence continues at coordinate 2,898 of NZ_JAQGLB010000015.1, forward strand.
TCAGGCCGACGCGGCCCGCCCTCGCGTGCTTGGCCACGTTGCTGAGCGCTTCCTGGGCGGCCCGCAGCAGCGTCACCTCCACGTCGGTGTGCATCGGCCGCGGGTCGCCGGTGGTGGTCAGCACCGCGTCGATGCGGTTCACCTCCGACCAGCGACTGGCCACATCGCTGATCGCGTCCGGGAGCCTGCTCTCGGCGAGCACCTCCGGCTGCACCGCGTGCACCGTCCGGCAGGCCTCGGTCAGGCTCTCCCTGGTCAGGTTCATCGCGTTCGCCACGTGCCGGTGCAGGACCGGCGGCCGGTCCATCGTCTGCTCGGCGGCCTGGAGCTGGGTGAGGATGCCTGCCAGGCCCTGGGCCAGGGTGTCGTGGATGTCCCGCGCGATCCGCTGCCGCTCGTCGAGCACCCCGGCCTCGCGCGCTTGGACCAGCAGCTGGGCGTGCAGTCCGGCGTTCTCCTCCAGCGCGGCCTCCAGCATGGCGTTGGCCTCGCGCAGCTCGACGAGCGCCTGCTTCTGCTTGAAGATGCGCCGGTCGGCCTGCTCGGCGATGTGGGAGAACGCGCTGGCCAGCACCGTGATGATCACGCTGAGCGCCAGCCACGCCCAGCCCATGTTCTCGTCCTGGACGCTGACCGCCCCGCCCAGGTAGCCCACCGCCGAGATCGTGGACGTGGCGGTGACTCCCGCGTACCGCCAGTGACCCGTCAGGTAGTGGAACGCCTGCGGGTAACCGATGAAGACGAACAGGGCGAACCAGGGCGCGACCGCGACCAGGCAGGCCGCCAGCACCATCAGGCCCGTGTAGTACACGCCCATCAGCGGGCGGTTGCGGTGCCACTCGGGGTGTCTCGTGTGGAACCAGAACAGCCAGGCCGCGACCGCGGTCGAGAGCCCGAGCACCGCAGGCAGGGACACCTGCACGTGCCAGATCGGCAGCATCAGCAGCGTGATGAGGACGCTGATCGCCAGGAGGACGTACGGGAGGAACTTGAAGACCGCCGTCTCCACCCGCTCCCAGCGGTCGAACTCCGCCCGCAGCTCCGCTTCGATGCTCACGTCCTACTCCCAGCGGAAGTACCGGGCGGCCAGCCCGCCGGCCACGATCGTCCACCCCAGCATCACGGTCACGTGCAGCAGTTGCGGCCAGTGACCGGCTGCGGCGTCCTGCAATGATTGCACGCCGGCGCCCAGCGGGGTGAAGTCGCTGATGGTCCGCAGGACGTCGTTCATCTCGGTGCGCGGGATCCAGAGACCGGCGAAGAACAGGAACGGGAAGAACAGCAGGGTTCCGATCGCGCCTGCGCTCTTGCCCGTCGGCGCGAGCGAGGCGACCAGCAGGCCGATCGCGAACATCGACAGCGCGGTCAGCAGGTAGGCGATCAGGTGGGCGGGCAGCTGCCGGGGCAGGTCGACGTCGAACGCCAGCCGGCCGATGGCCAGCACGACCAGCATCGTCACCGCGGACAGGACCGTGGACATCAGCAGCTGCGCGCCGAGCATCACCCGCGGTGTGACCGGGGTGGTGCGCATGCGCCGCAGCACGCCCTTCTCCCGGTAGGTGGCGAACAGCTGGGACAGGCTGTTGAGCGCGAACACGGTGACGCTCATCGCCACGATGATCGGCACGTACACGGTGATCGCCCGGGCGCCGCCGAGGTCTTCGCTGGGTTCCCGCATCGCGGGGATCGAGCCGAGGATGACGAGCAGGACCGGCGGGAGCGCTAGCGCGAAGAACACGAGCACCGGTTCGCGGAAGAAGAGCTTGGTCTCGGTGGCGGTGAGCCTGAACAGGGCGGACACGGGTGGTCTCCTCAGGAGTCGATGGGGCGGCCGGTGAGCGCGACGAACGCGTCGTCCAACGAGGCCTGCTCGACCCGCAGGTCGGCCGCGACGACCCGGTGGCGGGCCAGCACGGTGGTCACGGCGAGCAGCAGGTTCCCGGTTCCGGTCACCACCAGCCGGTCACCCGCCCGTTCGACCGACGCGACCTCGGGAATCGCGGCCAGCACGGCGTGGTCGAGCGGGGCGGACGGCCGGAACCGGATGCGCTGCCGGTCGTCGACGCTGGAGACCAGCCCGCTCGGGGTGTCGACCGCGACGACCCGGCCGGAGTCGATCACCGCGAGCCGATCGCACAGCCGTTCCGCTTCTTCCATGAAGTGCGTGACCAGCAGGATCGTGACGCCGCGGTCGCGGACGAGCTCGATGAGCTCCCACGCGTCGCGGCGGGCCTGCGGGTCGAGGCCGGTGGTGAGCTCGTCGAGCACGGCCACCTTCGGGTTGCCGATCAGCGCGAGCGCGATCGACAACCGCTGCTTCTGCCCACCGGAGAGCCTGCGGAACTGGGTGCCGATCTTGTCGGTCAGGTCGAGCAGGTCGAGCAGTGCTCGCCAGTCGGCCGGGTCGCGGTAGAAGGAGCTGTACAGCTCCATCGCCTCGCCGACCTCGATCTTGTCCGGCAGATCGCTCTGCTGGAGTTGCGCGCCGAGCAGTTGCCGCAGTTCGCCGGTGTCGTGCCGCGGGTCGATCCCGCAGACCCGGACGGTCCCGCCGTCCGGGGTGCGCAGTCCCTCGATGCACTCGACCGTGGTGGTCTTGCCCGCCCCGTTGGGGCCCAGGATGCCGAAGATCTCGCCCGGCTCGACGGCGAAGCCGACCCCGTTGACCGCGGTGTGGTCGCCGTAGCGCTTGACGAGGTTGTCGACCTCGATGATTGCCATGCCAGAAACCATGCCGCCCGGCGCGGGCGCGCAGTATCGACCGCGCAGTCAGGACCGGCGCGGAACGCGGTGGACCCGGCATCAACCGATCGGTGGATGCCGGTCAGGGACCGATGTGGATGTGGGACGTCCACAGGGCCGGGGTGTGCGGGTAGGCGTCGCGCAGTTCCCGGGCGACTTGGTGGAGCGCGCGGGCCACGCGGGTCAGGTCGAGTCGTCCTTCGCGCCGGGCGAGGTCGTAGATGCGCCGTGAGATCTCCGGCGCCGGCCGATCGGCGATCGTCCACAGCGTTGCCACGACGTGCCGGTAGCCGGCCAGTTGGAGGGCGCTGGCGAGGTGGATGCTCTCGTCCGGGAGGCTGGTGTCCCCGATCGCGGTCTGGCAGGCCGACAAGAACGCCAGTTCTGTGGTGTCCAGTCGCAGCCGGGCGATGTCGAGCACGCTGAGCGGGCCGTCGTGCAGGTAGAGGCAGCCGGTCGACGGCCGGTCCAGCGCCAGCCCGGCGTGGCCCGCGAAGTGGAAGTAGGCGTGCTCGCGCAGGTCGTCGACGACCTCCGCGCGGGTGGCCCGGGCACCGATCCGCCGGGTGTGGTCCGGGCCGAAGCACGCTCCGACGAGGTCGGCCTCCGTGCGGGCCGCGGGCAGCGGCGCGAATCCGTCCGTCTCGGGCATGGCCACGACGAGCGATCGCTCGTGCGCGGTGCCGGCCGCCGGTGTGGTGCGCGCGCGGACCAGCGTCTGCAGGGTGGGTGTGTACGACGAGATCACGCGGTCCAGCACGGTGCTTCCGGGGGGAGCGTCGGCCGGGTCGTGGTAGCCGGCCGCGTGCAGCGGCAGCAGGGTCAGCGGCCCGGTCGGGCACCAGTGCAGGTGCGGCCCCGGTTCGCCGGACGGCAGTTGCACGTCGTGGCCGAGGTGGCTGAGGACCGGCTCGGCGACGCTGTCCCACAGCCATTCCAGCGTCGCGTGCACGGTCTGCTCGGCGGCGGCGCGGTCGAGACCGGAGACGCGCTCGGACTGCGAGTCCAGAAGAGCGCGTGCGGACACGTATGCCTCGGCCCTGGTGTGCGCCTGCTCGTGCAGGTCGGCGTCCAGCGGCACGGTCCGCACCGAGCCGTCCGCGATGATCAGCGCATCGCAGCGCGTGGTGTGCAGGTTGACGATCACCACGGTGCTGGGCTCCAGCCCCCGGCGGAGCGCGTCGAAGGACGGTGTGCGCAAGAAGTCCGCCAGGCCGGGCAGTCGTCGTGCTTCGGCGAGCAGGGAGTCCCACTGGTCGGCGAGGCGGATGCGCCGCTCGCGGACCTCGTCCGTCGTGCTCGGCTCGCTGGGCACGACGTCGAGCGCCGCGGTCGTTTCCCGGAGCCGGTCGGCCAGCCGGGAGTCCTGGGCGCGCAGCCGGGAGTGGTCGTCGCGCAGCCCGAGCGTCTGGTTCCACAGCACGGATCTGCCCTGTTCCAGCAGTGTCACCGCGCGTTCCGGATCCCCGGCGGACAATGCGCACGCGGCCGCAGCGGAGGCCAGGCCCTGCCAGTCGCGCAAGGCGTGTTCTTGCGCCGTCCGGCTCGCACCGAGCCAGGCGAGGCGGGGGAGCAGCTCGATGGTCGCGGTGAATCCGGCCAGCGCCTGCGGATGCCGGTCCGCGCTCGCGGCGAGCAGGCCGAGGCGGAGTCCGGCCGTCGCGCGGATCCGGGCCTGTCCGGCCGTTTCCGCGACGACCTGCTGGTAGGCCTCGACGGCCGATTCCAGGTCGGCCTCGGACTCGCTGATCTCCCAGCGGAGCTCGTGCGACATCCCCAGGTGCAGCAGCGCGGTGCTGCGCAGCGGGTGACCGGGACGCGCCGCACCGGCGGCGGTGCGGGCGGCCGCGGTCGCTTCCACGAGGTCCTCGACCGATCGCGTTCGCAGGAAGCGATTCCTGAGCACCAGGCTGAGATTTCCCTGGCGTTGAACCAGTTCATCGCTCCCGACCGACATCGCTCGCACGGCTGAGCGGGTGATCTCGACGGCCTCGGCGAGCACGCCCGGATCGTCGGTGTGCTCCGACCACAGGGTCAAGCACCAGCCGAGATTGGCCGTTCGGCGGCCGAGATCCGCGTGGTCGGGGGGCGTTTCGCCGACGACCGACCTGGCGACATCGGTGGCCTCGACGATGTCGGGGAGTGCGCGGGTGCGGACGAATCGCTGGGTGAGCGCGAGTGCCAGGTAGGTCCGGAGGATCAGCAGCTGGGGATCGTCGGCGGAGGTCGCGGCGACCACTTCCCGGGTGGTGTCGACGGCTTCGGTGATGTCAGCGTCGTCTCCGGCGAGTTCGAACCGGAGCCGCAGGTAGTTGCCCAGGCCCCCGAGGCGGGCATTGCGGTCCGGGTGCTCCGGCGGCGTTGCCGCGCATGCCGCCCGTGCCAGCTCGATCGCCTCCGACAGGTCGGCGACCTGCCCCAGGCGCTGGAACCGCGTGCTGAGCGCGATCGCCAGGTTGTGCAGGGCCTGCCCGTTCTTGGTGTGCCGCTCCGGTAGCGCCTGCGCCACTCGTCGCCCGGCGGCGACCGCCTCCTCGAGATCTGCGAGGTCGTCGTGCAGACCGTGCCGGCTCAGCAGCGCATTGGCCAGCGTGCCCAGCCGGTGGACGAGGTCGGGGTGGCCGTCGGCGGTCGTCCGCACGGCCTGCCGGGCGAATTCGACCGACTCGTCCAGGTCGGCCGCCGTGCCCAGCCGCCCGAACCTGCTGTGGTGACCGACGGCGAGGTTGGACAGGTGCAACGCGTGCAGCGGGTTGTCGGCCGGGGTGTGGTCGAGCGCAGTCCGGCAGGAGGTGAGAGCCTCGTCCAGGTCCGCGAGCCGACCGTACCGCTCGAACCGGTGGCGCAGTGCGATGCTGAGATCACCCAGCCGCCGTGGCTGCTCCGGGTGACCGGCAGGAGTGGCGGTGACCAGCTCGCGGCAGAGCTCGATGATTTCGTCCAGGTCGGCGTCGTCGCCGGCGGCCTGGTACCGGCGGAACAGGGCTTTGTACAGGTTCGCCTGCCTGCGGGCTCGTTCCGGCGCGCCTGCGGGCATCCGCGACAGCACGAAGCGGTCGGTCTCCACGGCTTCGGTGAGGTCGGCGCGGTCGCCGGACCAGTCGTAGCGCAGGGTGAGGTCGGCGGCCAGGTTGGACAGGTGCCGGAGCAGCGCGGGATCGTCCGGCGGTGTGTCCGCCACCGCGGATCTGCCCAGTTCGATCGCCTCGTCCAGGAGAGCAGCGCCGCCACCGTGGGAGAACCTGGACGACAGCGCGTTCGCGAGGTTCGACAGGAATCCGGCGCGCCCGATGTGCCCCGGCGGGATCGCCGCCAGCGCGGCGCGCTTCGCGGCGATCGCTTCGTCGAGATCGCGCAGCTCGGCGTGGCGCGTGAAGCGGGTGTGCAGAGCGGCACCGAGATTTCCCTGGATCTGGCAGTGGTAAGGGTGTTCGGGCGGTACCGATCGCAGTGCGGTGCGCAGCGAACCGATGGCTTCGTCGAGCGCGGTGCGCTCATCGGTGAGTTCGTGGTGCTTGAGCAGGGCGAGCCCGAGGTTGGACAGCGCGGCGGCCCGGCTCGGATGGTCGGCGGGCACTCGCGCGAGCGCGGATCGCAGCACTTCGATCGACTCGGCGACGTCGCCGCGGTGCCCGGTGAGCTCGTAGCGCTCCCGCAGCGCGGTGCCGAGGTTGGACAGGTGCATGACCAGGGTCGCGCGCCCGTCGGAGCTGAGCGCGACGGCTTCCCGCGTCGCGTCGATCGCCCCGGCCAGCGCGGTGGGGTCGCCCGTCCGCTTGTACCGGGCTTGCAGGATCCCGGCCAGGTGGCCGTGGACCTGGTCGCGGCGCGGATCGTCGTCGGAGGTCAGCGCGAGGGCCTCTCGGGTGACGGTTTCGGCCGCCGCGAGATCGCTCTCGTCGCCGTCTCTGGTGAAGCGTTCGAGCAGGGATGCGCCGAGCATGGCGAGGCAGTCCCGCCGCTTCTCCTCCGATTCCGGCAGCGCTGGGAGTGCGCTGGTGAACAGGTGCACCGCGGTGTCGAGGTCCGCACCGTCGCCGCTGGTCTTGAACCTGCCCATCAGCGTGGTGGCGAGCTCGGACATGAAACCGGCGCGGTCCGGGTGGTGGGCAGGCGTGCGGTCGACGGCGGCTTGCAGCGCGCTCACCGCCTGGTCGATGTCGTCCGCTGATCCGGTCTGCTGCGCTCGGTGCACCAGTGCCGCGCCCAGGCAGGAGAAGTCGTTCGGATCGCCCGTTTCGCCTGCCGCGGCCGTGGTCAAGGCGACGGTGGCGGACAGCAGTTCCACGTTTCCGGTCGTCATCGCGATGGGGAGCAGGAAGTAGTGGTAGTAGAGCCACAACCGCCCGTCGAGCGGCCCGGGTTCGCGCATCGGCTCGTACCACGTGCGTGCCGGCGCGGGCAATTCCCGGTAGGCGTCCGGGGGCAGCAGCGCGAAGCACACCCGGGCGCACTCCACGTCCTCCGCGTTGAGCGGTGGTTGCAGCGCGTGCTGGCGGTGCCAGTGCAGCAACCCGACCGCGCGCAGCACCTCGACCGGGGTGTCACCTCGGCCCAGCACGGCGGTGCCCGCATCGACCAGCAGCGAGATGTCCATGATGGACGCGAGGACGGCCGGGTCGGCGAGACGATCCTGCAGGCGGCGCAAGGCCGGTTCTCGATCAGCGGGCAAGGTCCCTCCGGTGAATCCGCCGGAAACCTACTGGAAGCCACCGCGTGGCGTGGCAGTATCGGGGAGGCTTACCCGATCGGCGCACCAGGGGGACAGGTGGACCACAGCGACGAGCCCGGTGCCCTCGCCCTGTGGTGCGCGATGTTGCCCGTGCTGCGGGACCGAGCCGCCGCGGGCCTGTGGACCGGCAGGCTGGAACGCGCTGAGAACCGGGTGCGCAACGGCGCTTCGGCGCTCCGGGCGTGCGAGCAGTTCGGCTTGATCGCGCAGGACGGCGCGCCGGGCGATTCCACTCGCGGTGCCGGAAGCGGTGACGTGGTGGTCGTGCCGGGGCTCGACCCGGTGCCGCTGGCAGGGGGCGGCGACTACCGGTGCCCCGCTCGCCGTTGTCCGCGCCGCGATGAGCGCGACGCCACCGGGCGTCCGCCCCGGTGCACGCTGTTCGACGAGCCGATGCTGCCCGTGGCGAGAGCATGACCACGTTCCTGTCCTCGATCGGCAGCAAGCTGGCGGAGCGTTGGGCGTCGGCGTTGCTGCTGCCGGGAGCTTTGTACCTGGCGGCGGTGTGGTGTGCGATGCAGCTCGGTCACCGCCACGCGCTCGACCTCAACCTGCTGCGGCCGCCGTTCACCGGCTCCGGCAACCATCCCGGCGCGCAGGCCTCGATCGTCGTCGGCCTGGTCCTCGTGCTGCTCGGTGCCTCGGCCGCCGGTTTGAGCGCACAGGCGATCGGCCGGATCGTGCAGGCGGTGTGGTTCGGCCGGTGGCGCGGTCCGGCGGCCCTGCTGGCCCGGCCGCTGATCGCGCTGCGGGTCGCGGTGGCCGTACGCGCCGCGAGCCGTGCCGGGGTGACACCGGTGGCCGCGTACCTGCCCCGGCGGCCGACCGCGATCGGCGAGCAGTTCCGGTTGCTGGAAGCGCGGATCTCGGCGCAGTACCACGGTTTGCGGCTCGCGCTGGTGTGGCCCCGCCTGTGGGTTCTGCTGCCCGATGGTGCGCGTGCACCGATCCAGTCCACCAACAACAACTTCCACTCGGCAGCGGTGCTCACCGGGTGGGGGTTGCTCTACCTGGTGCTGGGCGCGTGGTGGTTCCCCGCCGCGGTGGCCGGGACGTGCGCGGTGATCGCCGGCTGGCTCCGCGGTCGCAATCACGCCGTCACCCTTGCCACGCTCATCGAAGCGACCGTCGACACGCACTTGGCGGTGCTGCTCGACGCCCTCAACCACGGACTGCCCGCCACCGGGATGACCGGCGACCTGGCCGAGAAGATCAACGACCAGCTGCACAAGGGCCGATGAGACCCGAGCGCGTGTCGGTGGCTGCTGGTAGCAATGGCGCCGTGCGGTTTGACATCGAAGGACGGCGGGCGCGGCTGGTCGCCCGGCAGCACCTCGCCGGGACGGCGCGCGATCCGGTGCAGGCGGCGGCCGACGTGGTGGTGCTGCACGCGACGGATCCGGCGACGGTCTTCCTGTCGGTGCTCGCCCGCTGCACGTCGGCGTCGGTCGAGGACGTCGCGAAGGTGATGTACGACGACCGCGAGCTGGTCCGGATGATGGCGATGCGCCGCACGTTGTTCGTGGTGCCGGCCGATCTGGTCGCCGTCGTGCACAACGCCGCGTCGCTGGAGATCGCCGACCGGCAGCGGAAGCGGCTGCTCCAGCAGCTCACCACGATTCCCACCGAGCCGGAACTGCCCGCCGACGCGGACGGCTGGCTGCGATCGGTGGAGTCGTCGGTCGAACGGGTGCTGGCCGAGCGCGGCTCGGCCACCGCGGCCCAGCTGTCCGCCGACGAGCCCCGGCTGCGGACCGCGCTGCTGCCGACGTCCGGCAAGAAGTGGGACGTCAAGCGCAACATCACCACGTACGTGCTGGTGCTGATGGCGGCCGAGGGCCGGATGGTGCGCGCGCAACCGCGCGGCTCGTGGACTTCCCGCGCGCACACCTGGGAACCGGCGTCGAGCTGGTGGCCGCGGGGAATCCCCGAGCTGCCGGACGCCAGGGCCCGACTGGTCGAGCAGTACCTGCGGCGCTTCGGCCCGGCCACCGTCGCCGACGTCCAGTGGTGGACGGGCTGGACGCTCGGCGCCACCAGGAAGGCCCTCGCCGCGCTGGAGACCGCCGACGTCGGCTGCGGGCTGGTCATGGCCGACGACACCGAGCCCGACGAGCCCGCCGCCCCGACCGCGGCGCTGCTGCCCGCCCTCGACCCCACGCCGATGGGCTGGAAGGAACGGGACTGGTACCTGCCCGAGGACTCCCGGCCCCTGTTCGACCGCAACGGCAACATCGGCCCGACGATCTGGTGGGGCGGCGAGGTCATCGGAGGCTGGGCGGTGCGCCCGGACGGGAAGATCGCCACCAGCTTGCTGACCGATCGCGGCGCGGCGGCGACCCGTGCGGTGCAGGAGGCCGCCGACGTGCTCCAGCCCCGCCTGGACGGAACTCCCGTGGTCCCGTCCTTCCCGACACCGCTGGAGAAGCAGCTCCGCACGGCGTGAACCGATGAGCCGGCGGGCTGGTCACGCGAGCGCCGGCTAGGCGGGCGAGGCGTTTCCCGTGCGCCACTGGTTCCAGCGGGTGCGGCCGCCGGGCTTGTAGATCGAGAGCCACGTGGCGGCGCCGATCGTCAGGACGTGGAACACGGCCATGCCGATGAGGTTGACCTGCGCGTCGAGGTGATCGCCGGTGAACGGAGTGCCGGAGGGCCGCAGGGCGGTGGCGATCCAGCCGGGCGTGAGGCTGGCGGTGATCGAGATCGTGACGACGACCAGGACCAGCTTGACCAGCGGCCAGTAGTGCTTCGCGATTCCCCACTTGGTGCCGGCGCAGAGGATGAGCCCGGTGCCCAGGGTGATCAGCGACGCGGGGCGGGCCAGGGAACCGATGAGCAGCTCGTGGAACTCGTAGCCCGCGCGCACGATCGCGGCGTCGGACGAGGTCAGTGCCGCGACGGTGAGCACGAACGTCACCGCGGCGATCCCGAACCAGCCGACACCGGCGACGATGTGCAGGAACAGCACCGCGCGCCGCGCACGTGCGGAGAGCCGGCGCCGGCCCCTGCCGGTCCGGGGCGGCGCAGGGCGGGTGGCCGGGCGGATTCCGTTGGTCTGCACGATGTCTCCAGCATTTGCGGGTGCGGATCTGCTGCTGGAGATGGTGCGCTGCGGACCTCGCGGCGTCGTCGGCGCGAGCGCGACACCTGGCGTACGCAGATCTGCGTACGCCAGGCCGAAAGCCCCATCGCTGCGCCGAAGGGGTGGTTGGCGGTGGCCGCACCGGATCGGGATCATCGGGTTGACCGGGTGGGCCGGGTGGCCGGGTCACCGCAGTCATGGCGAAGACGGGGAGGGCACGTGGTGGTCCGACGGATGTTGTGCGCGCGCTGTACAGGCTCCACGATTTCGACAGCATGGCAGGGGCTGCTGGCTGTGCCTGATCCGTGTCAGCACGCTGCGAGCCCGGGTTGCGACGCATGACGGAAGGCACAGGTGATCGCCGCGTGGTCGTCCTGCGCACGAAACGATTGCGGTTGACCACCTGGGCTCCCGGAGATGCCGACGACCTGCACCGCCTCCATTCCGATCCGGCCGTGATGAGCTACATGACGACCGGAACGCTGACGCGAGCACAGACCCGGGAGCGAATTCGCACCTGGAGCGCCGAGCACGTCGCACGCGGCTGGTCCAAATGGCGAGTCGAAGACGACGCCGGGCAGTTCTTGGGCCGAGCAGGGTTCGGACGGGCGCACCGCACCGGGCACCGCGAACTCGGGTACCTCTTGGCGTCGGACTGGTGGGGCGTCGGCTACGCCACCGAACTCGTGGCCGCGCTGGCGCACTGGCACTTCACCCACCTCGACCCGCAACTGGAGCCGGATCTCCTGGCCTACGTCTTCCCCCCGAACAAGGCCAGCCGCCGCGTCCTGGAGAAGAACCACTTCAGCTGCCTCGGCACGTCTCCGCACGCATCCGATCAACTGGTCTACAGCTGCACCAGCGGTCGTCGGTGCGGCTGCGGATCGCTACGGGAGGGCGTCGGCGGGGTCGGTGGTCAGGTCGGCGGTGTGGGTTTCGCGCATGAACCAGACGCACACGGCGCAGATCAGGGCGATCAGGACGAGGTAGGCCGAGATCGGGAGGGACGAACCGGTTGACGCGATCATCTGGGTGGCCAGGATGGGGCTGAGACCGCCGCCGACGATGCTGCTGGCGTTGTAGGCGACGGAGGATCCGGTGTACCGGTATCGCGTTGCGAACAGTTCGGGCAGGAAGGCGCCCATCGGGGCGAACAGCGCGGCGAACGCGATCATCCCGACCGACATGCCGATGGCGATGAGCAGCGGGTCCCCGGTGTTGATCAGCCCGAACAGCGGGAACGCCCACACAACGGCCAACCCCGCGGCGCCCAGGCACACCCGACGTCGACCGACCCGGTCGGAGAGCACCGCGAAGATCGGGGTGGCGACCCCCATCACCGCCGCGGCGACCATGGCGCAGACGATCAGCATGTTCTTGTCGAGGTCCAGCACCTCGGTGCCGTAGGAGAGCGAGAACGTGGTGATCGTGTAGAACAACGTGTGCGCGAGGATGAACGAGCAGGTGGCCAGCGCCAGGGTGCGGGGCTGGCGCCTGATCACCTCGACGATCGGGGCCTTGGACTTGTCGTGCTCCCGCATGGCCTTCTCGAACACCGGGGTCTCGGCGATCTTCATCCGGACGTAGTAGCCGACGACGAGCAGGAGCGCGCTGGCCAGGAACGGCACCCGCCACCCCCACGATTCGAACGCCGCGTCCGACAGCGTGCCGCCGAGCACCAGGAACGCCGTTCCCGCGACGACGAACCCGACCGCCGGTCCGACCTGCGGGAAGCTGGACCACAGCCCGCGGCGGTTCTCCGGGGCGTACTCGGTCGCCAGCAGCACCGCACCACCCCATTCGCCGCCGAGACCGAACCCCTGCAGGAACCGGCACAGCACCAGCAGGGCCGGGGCACCGATCCCGATCGTCTCGTAGGTGGGCAGCAAGCCGATCGCGACCGTCCCCGTTCCCATCGTCAGCAGGGAGACGATCAGCATCGTCTTGCGCCCGATCCGGTCGCCGAAATGACCGAACACCACTGCACCCACGGGGCGGGCCACGAACCCGACGCCGAACGTGGCGAACGCGGCCAGCGTTCCGGCGAGGGCCGAGAACGTGGGGAAGAACAGGTGCCCGAGAACGAGTGCGGCAGCTGTCCCGTAGATGTAGAAGTCGTAGAACTCGATGGCCGTGCCGATGAAGGTAGCGGCCGCGATTCGCGTTCTCGGCACCGAGGTCGACGGTGCGGCGGTGGTGGACATGGCTGCTCCTTCGTGGCCGGTCGAGCCGCGGCTGGGCGGCTCCGCTCCCTTCGTGGACCACCCGTGGTCCGTCCTCGGCCCAGGTGTCCAGGGAGTATGTTCCGGCCCCGGGCACGTCACGACCTCCTCGTGTCGAAGTCTCGCCCGACGGCTTCCTCCCGTTGTAGAAAACCGCAGGCCGAAGCGCTCAGCTCCGATCGTCGAGCAAGGCCATCAGCCGCACGCCGAGATGCAGGGCCAGGCGGTCGTCGCCGTTGCTGAGGCTGAGCCCGGTGATCTGCTCGATCTGGTGCAGCCGGTAGTACAACGAGGTCCGGTGGATGTGCAGGGCCGCGGCTGCATCCGGCCCGGAGCCGGCGTTGTCCAGGTAGACCGCGAGGGTTCTGACCAGCCGTCCGTGCGGATCGTTCGCGATCAGCCGGGTGAGCGCTGCCGGGAGCAGCAGGGGAGTGAGCCGGTCCTCCGGGATCTCCAGCAACGTCGCGTAAACCCCGAGCTCCTCCCAGAGCACGACGTCCGCCGCATCGGGCAGCATGCGCGCGCTGCGCGCCGCGGTGGCTGCTTGTTCCCGCGAGATCCATGCTTCGGCCAGACCGTCAGCGGTGGTCCCGATCCCGACGGCGCATCGCGCCGACTCGCCGAGGACCTCGCGGACCTGCTTGGCGACGACCGCGCCTTGATCCCGCAGGTGTTCCTTCGGTGCCGGTGCGCTCTGCAGCAAGAAGCCGCGGTTTCCCTCGACGGCGAGGGCGAATTCGGTGAAGCGGTTGCGCGCGACGGCCTCGAGCGCCACCCGGAGGGCCACCTCGACATGCGCGTTCTCCTTCTCCGGCGCGACGACGTCGGCCACGCTGACGGTCGCGTGGTGACCGTTGCGGAGCCACCCCTGCCTGCCCAGCGCCCGCTGTGCGGCCGTTCGTCGTTCCGCCGTTCCGCAGAGCAGTTCGAGCACAGCTGCTTCCCCCGCGACGCGCTGGGCGTCTTCGGCGACGAAGTCCCGGTACAGCAGCGCCGCTATCGCGGCAGCGGAGTCCTCGATGGCCGCGGTGTCGGCTTCGGCCAGCGATTCCGGATCGATCACCATCAGCAGGCCGAGCAGCTCGCTGCGGCATCGGATCGGCCTGCACAGGCGGGCCCGCATGTGCAGGTCCGGCCGGGCCGGGATGACGCCGGGCCCGGTCCACCCGGTGATGCCTTGCGCCAGCATGTGCCCGATGACCGCGCTGGCGCCCTCGCGCTGCAGCACCGCGTGGACGCGCACCTCGTCCTCGTCGCCGAAGTGCCTGCTCGCGCACTTCAAGTGGACCGAAGGGTCGTTGATCGCGACCGACCGACCGATCTTCTCGGCCAACGCGTCGACCACCCGTTGCAGATCACTACCGCTCATGTCCAGTGCGTGCGGCTCGTGGTCCGCACTGCTCCTCTCCGCTGCGTGGCAGGGGCGCAAAGGCGTTGACTGGGCATTTTCTACAGCGGAAGGAAGATTCGCGGCAAGGTCTCGACGACGTGTGGTGTCGGCGGCCCGGCCGTGGTGCCGATACTCGGCTCGCTGCGCCGGCGAATCCTGCGCGGCCACGAGAACACGAGGATGTGGATCATGGGAAACCGGCTGGCCGGAAAGGTCGCGCTCGTCTTCGGCGCTGGTTCCAGCGGCGCGGGGATGAGCAACGGAAAGGCAGCAGCGCTGACCTTCGCGCGAGAAGGGGCCGGTGTTGCCGCGATCGACATCAACCCGGAAGAAGCCGACCGCACCGCCAGCGCGATCCGCGACGAGGGCGGTGTTGCGGTCGCGATCGAGGCTGACGTCACCTCCGAAGAGCAGGTCGTCGCAGCTGTCATCGACGCCGAACGACAACTCGGCACGCCATCGGTCCTGCACAACAACGTGGGGTTCGCGCACACCGGCGACCTCGCCGATCTCGACCTGCGGACCTGGCAGGACGTCTTCGCGGTCAACGTGACCGGAGCGTTCCTGACCTGCAAGCACGTCCTGCCGCGCATGGTCGAAGCAGGAGGGGGTGCGGTCGTCAACGTCTCCTCGATCGCGGCCATCCGCGATACCGGCTACCCCTACCCCAGCTACAGCGCGGCCAAAGCCGCGGTCAATCAGCTCACCGTCGCACTGGCTCTGCGGCACGCAGCCGACGGTGTCCGGGTCAACGCGGTGGTCCCGGGGCTGATCGACACGCCTCTCGTCGCCCAGCAGGTGATCTCCGGATCCGCCGATGCGCGAGCCGCCCTCGACGAGCGGAACGCCACCAGCCCCACCGGCCGGGTCGGGACGCCGTGGGACGTCGCTTCCGCAGCGCTGTTCCTCGCCTCCGACGAATCCGCCTACGTCAACGGGGTTTGCCTCCCCGTCGACGGAGGGCTTTCAATGAGGTGCGCCTGAAGGAGTCCTGTTCGGCCGGTCGGGCAAGCCGAGTTCATCTGCAGGGGAGACAACGTGAACCTCCATCGTCTGCTGGTCGAGCGGAGCAGGAAGTCCGGGCCGATCAAGGTCGGCGTCATCGGGGCCGGGAAGTTCTCCTCGATGTTCCTCACCCAGGCACTGCACGTTCCGGGCCTGCACCTGGTGGGCGTCGCGGATCTCAGCCCGGATCGCGCCCGCGCTGCGCTCGCTCGAACCGGTTGGCCGTCCGAGCGGTACGCCGCCACGTCCTTCGACGAAGCGCTGCGCACCGGTGGCACGCACGTCTCCGACAGCGCGGACGACCTCATCGACGTTCCCGGTCTCGAGGTGGTGCTCGAGATCACCGGCGATCCGATCGTCGGCACCTACCACGCCGTCCGCGCCATTGATGCGGGACGTCACGTCGTCATGGTCAACGTCGAGGCGGACTGCCTGGTCGGCCCGCTGCTCGCCGAACGCGCCCACCGGGCAGGCGTCGTCTACACCATGGCCTACGGCGACCAGCCCGCCCTGATCTGCGAGCTCGTCGACTGGTGCCGCACGGTCGGCTTCGACGTGGTCGCCGCTGGTAAGGGCACCAAGTACCTGCCGGAGTACAGCGGCTCGACCCCGGACACGGTCTGGGACCACTACGGCTTCACCGCCGAGCAGCTGGCCAGCGGCGACTACAACCCCAAGATGTTCAACTCGTTCCTCGACGGAACCAAGTCGGCCATCGAGATGGCCGCCGTCGCCAACGGCACGGGCCTCCAGCCGCAGGAGGAGGGCCTGTTCTTCCCGCCGGTCGGGGTCGACGACCTGGCCACTGCGCTCCGGCCGGGGGAGCTGGGCGGTTCGCTGACCCGGCGCGGCACGGTCGAAGTGGTCTCCAGCCTCGAGCGCGACGGGACGGAGGTCGACCGCGACCTGCGCTGGGGCGTCTACGTCACGTTCGAGGCCCGCACCGACTACGCGGTCCAGTGCTTCGCCGAGTACGGCGTGCGCACTGATCCCACCGGCCGCTACGGGGCGCTGTACCGCCCGTACCACATGATCGGCCTGGAACTGGGCGTCTCGATCGCCTCCGCGGTGCTGCGCGGCGAGCCCACCGGCACCCCCGACGGTTTCCGCGGTGACGTCGTCGCCGTCGCCAAGCGCGACTTGAGGGCAGGCGAGGTGCTCGACGGTGAAGGCGGCTTCATGGTCTACGGCAAGCTCGCCCCCGCCCGCACCTCGCTGGCCGCTGAAGCGCTGCCGATCGGCTTGGCGCACGGCTGCCGACTGGTGAGCGACGTACCCGCGGGCGCGGTCCTCAGCTGGTCGGACGCCGATCTCGACGACTCAGTGCTCGCGGTCAAACTGCGCCGCGAACTCCAGGAGAGCTGACCTGGGTCGCGCTGCGGTCATCCGCATCCGGGGCGGCTTCGGCGGGGTCGCCGAAGCCGCCTCCGCCGCCGGATTCGCACCGCAGGACGTCACCTCTGCGAACTCTCAGGCTGTTGGCTTTGAGCATCTCGCGGGCGTGTTCGGTGCCGGGGTTGAGCACGACGCGCGGTGGTGCGCCCGCTTCACCGCCGAAGAGCCCCCACGCGGGAGTGATCGAGCGCTCCCACCATAGGGAGAGGTCCTGGTCGGCTTCCATGACGTATTCGCGCACAACGCCGTTGCCGCCGCGCCACCTGCCGGCTCCGCCGGAGTCGGCTCGGATGCGGTACTCCGTGACGCGCACGGGGTAGAGCGTTTCGAGGACCTCGACGGGCAGGTCGCACAGCGACCCGTTCACGTTGTTGATCAACGCGGTCTCCCCGTCGCCGCCGTGCCACGCGCCCCAGCCGCCGACGGTGGCCTCGAGGGTGACGAAGGGCTCGCCGGTGCGCGGGTTGTCGCCGGCGAACTGCACGATCATCGAGTCGCCGTAACTGGCGGCGGCGACCTCGTCGGGCATGGCGGGGGCGAGCGCCTTGACGATGAGGTCGATGAGCATGCCGAGGCTGGAGTAGTAGTACTGGCAGGCGGCGGGTTCGCGGGCACCGAGCATGGAGCCCTCGCGGACCTCGACGTGCAGCGGGGCGAACGAGCCACCGTTGAGGCTCACCGAGGGCGAGATCAGCAGCTTGTAGCCGACCCGCGCGGCTGAGATCGCTTGCGCGCGGCCGCAGTTGACCGGTCCGGTGGTCTGGTCGGCGCAGTCGGTCAGGTCGATCGTCATGCGATCACCGTCCACCGTGATCCGCACGGTGACCTTCAGCGGCGTGTCGAGGTCGATGGCGTCGTTGTCGAGGTGGCCGGTGGCTTCGTAGGTCCCGTCGGGAATGGCTTCCAGGCGTTGGCGCTCGAGCCGTTCGGTCTGGGCGAAGATCTCCTCCCGGGCCTCGTCGATCGTCGCCGCGCCGTACCTGGCGAACAGCTCGCCCAGGCGCTTCACGCCCATGCGGGCGCAGGCGATCTGCGCGCGCATGTCGCCGAGCGTCACGTAGGGGAAGCGGACGTTGGTCTCGATGAGGCGCAGGACGTCGGCGCACTCCTCGCCCGCCGCGACGATCCTGGTCGGCCCCATCCGCAGGCCTTCCTGGTAGATGGTGGTCGAGTCCATCGAACCACCCGGGTCCTTCGAGCCCATGTCGATCCAGTGGGCGCGCGAGGCGGCGAATCCGACGAGCTCGTCCAGCACGAAGATCGGTGCGTACACCGTGCAGTCGTTGAGGTGGGTGCCGCCGATGTAGGAGTCGTTGAGCACCCAGACGTCACCGGGCTGCCACACGTCGAGGCCGAACTCGGCCTCGGTGCGCCGGGAGCACTCCTCGAGGTTGCCGAGGAAGATCGGCAGTCCGGACGACTGGCCCAGCACGCGGTGCTGCCGGTCGAGCAGGGCGACCGCGCAGTCCTTGCCCTCGTAGATCGTCGGCGTGTACGAGGAGCGGATCAGGGTCGTGTTCATGTCGGTGGCGGCCTGGATCAGCGCCGAGCGGATGATCTCGGTGGTAACCGGGCTGATCGTCATGACAGCGCCTCCGTCTCCGGCCGCGGGGCCAGGGTGATGGTCAGGAATTCGTTGTCGTCGACCCGCAGTTCGGCGTCCGGGGGAACGACGGTGGTCGAGGTCTCCTCGTGGACGATGGCCGGTCCCGGGAGCCGGGTGCCGACCGGCAGCGCCGAGCGCGCGACGATCGTCGTGGGCAGTGCCGTCCCGTCGAACACGACGTCGCGGACGACGGGAGCCTCCGGGGCGGGCGCAGCCGCACCGACGTCGGCGACGGTCCGCTCCACCCGCCCGTGGCCTGTGGTCCGGATCGTGACGAACTGGACCGGCGCGCCCGGGGTCGCGTGCCCGTAGCGCTTGTGGTGCGCTTCGGCGAAGCGCTGCTCGAGGGTGCCGACGAAGTCGGGGGACACCACGTCGTCGGTGTCCCAGATCGGCACCGTGAGCGTGTAGTCCTGGCTCTCGTAGCGCATGTCGATGCTGTGGCTCACGGAACGCACGTCCTCGCTGATGCCCTGCTCGATCAGCGCATTGATCGCCTGGCCGCGCAGCGCGTCCAGTGCTGCCGACAGCGCTTCGGTGTCCAGAGTCCGGTTCGTCGCGAAGAACTGCATGGTGAAGTCGCGCCGCACGTCGGATTCGAGCATGCCCCACGCGGAGAACGCGCCGGGGAACCGGGGAACGATCACCTCCGTCACCCCGATCTCCCGCGCGATGAACGCCGCGTGCATGGGCCCGGCCCCGCCGAAGGCGAGCAGCGCGAACTGGCCGGGCTCGCGACCGTGCTCCACGGTCAGCGTGCGGATCGCCTGGGCCATCTTGGCGTTGCCCACGTCGCAGATGCCGGAGGCGAGTTCGACCGGGTCCATGTCCAGCTCGGCCGCCAGTGCGGCGACGGCGCGGTGGGCGGCGTCGAGGTCGAGCCGCATCCCGCCACCTGCGAACGAGTCCGGGTCGACTCTGCCGAGGACGCAGTTCGCGTCGGTGACCGTGGCCTGCGTGCCGCCGCGCCCGTAGCAGGCCGGGCCGGGAACGGCGCCCGCCGACTCCGGTCCGACGCGCAGTCCGGTGCCCTCGGCGTAGGCGAGCGACCCGCCGCCCGCGCCGATCGTGTGCAGGTTGACCAGCGGCATCAACAGCGGGAAGCCTTCGCACGAGCCGTCCGGCGACACGTCCGGTTCGTGGTCCATGACCAGCGAGACGTCGAACGAGGTGCCGCCCATGTCGATGCAGATGACGTTCGGCCGGCCGAGCAGCTTGCTGACCGCGACGCCGCCCATCGTGCCGCCGACGGGACCGGAGAGCAACGTCTGCAACGGGTGCGTTCGGGCGAAATCGGCGTTGACCAGGCCGCCGGACGACTGCATGACGTGCACGGGGACGTGCAGGCCGTTGTCGGCGAAGCGCGCCTCGATCTTGTCCAGGTAGCGGTGCACCGACGGCCCGGTGTAGGCCTCCATGACCGTCGTCGACGTCCGCTCGTACTCGCGCCACTCGGGCGCCACCTCGTGCGAGAGGACGACCAGGACGTCCTCGCCGAGCTCCTCGCGCAGGATCCGGCCCGCGCGGCGTTCGTGCTCGCCGTTGAGGTAGGCGAACAGGAAGCACACGGCGACGGCGTCGAACCCCTCCTCGCGCACCCGCTTGGCCACGAGCCGGACCGCGTCCTCGTCCAGCGGTTCCAGCTCCTCGCCCGCTGCGTCGAAGCGGCCGCCGACCTCGACGATCGCCTCGCGAGCGACGAGCGGCGCCGGTTTGCGGTAGTGCAGGTCGAACAGGCGCTCCCGGTTGCCGCGGGCGATCTGGTAGACGTCGCCGATCCCCCGCGTGGTCATGATCAGCACGTTCGCGCCCCGGCGCTCGAGCAGCGCGTTGAGGCCCTGCGTCGTGCCGTGCACGAAGAACCCGATCTCGTCGAAGGGGAGCTCGAACCCGGCGAGGGCGTCGAACACCCCGCGCGCGAGGTCGTCGGGCGTGGTCAGAACCTTGCCCGCCCGCACCTGCCGCGACGCTCCGTCGAAGGTGACGACGTCGGTGAACGTGCCGCCGATGTCCATGGCGACCCGGTATGTCATGGGGAACTCCTTGCCGTTGCGGATGTCAGTCGAGGGCGCGCCCCTCGGTCTCCGGGAGGGGGAGGACGGCGATCAGCGCGAGGACCAGGAAAGCGCTGATCGAACCGATGGTGATCGAGGACGCCACGCCGAGGTCCATCAGCGAGCCGATGACGGGGACCGAGACGGTGTTGGCCAGCAGGATCGCCGAGGTGGACCACGAGTAGCCGAGACCGCGCAGGCTGGTCGGCAGGATCTCGCCGGACCACGTGTTCCAGATGCCCCACGCGCCGAGCGAGAAGAAGGCCAGGACGAGGTTGCCCGCGTACATCTGGGTCGATCCGGTCGCGAAGCCGAACAGCGCACCGCCCGCGGCCGAGGCGAAGACGAACACCAGGAAGATCTTCTTGCGGCCGTATCGCCTGGTCAGCACCGCCGCGAGGAGATATCCGGGGATCGACACCAGCTGGGTGACCGCGACGAACCACAGCGCGTCGGACACGCTGAGCCCCTTGCTCTGCAGCAGCACCGGCAGCCACGTCTGCAAACCCCAGTAACCCCAGCTGAAGGTGAACGAGACGACGAGCAGGAGCAGGAACCGGCGCCGGACCTTCGCGCCGAAAAGGCTTCGCATGGCGCCGTTCCGGCCGTCCGCGTCGACCGCGAACCGGGTGTCCTCGGCAACCGGGCTGCCCAGCCAGCGCAGCACCCGCGCGGCCTCGGCGTGCCGCTGCTGCTTGGCGAGCCAGTACGGCGACTCGGGCACCCACCGCAGGATCGCGAACGCCCAGAGCCCGGCGACCGCGGCCACGATCGCGACTGCGCGCCAGCTCACCGCGCCCAGCGTCTGGCTGACGCCGATGCACAGAAGTGTTCCGATCGGAAACCCGATCGACAGCGCGACCGCACCCTGGCCGCGCCACTTGGTCGGCAGCAGCTCCAGGAAGTACGGGAACGTCACGGTGTAGACGCCGGCGAACGCGACCCCGGAGAGGAAGCGCAGCACCAGAAACGCCCAGTACGCGGGGGACAACGCCGCCAGCAGCGCCAGCGCCGCGTAGAGCAGCAAGCTGAACACCGCCACCTTGCGGCGCCCGAGCCTGTCGATGAACGCGCCCCACAGCAGTGCGCCGGGCACCATCCCGAACGCCACGGCCGACAACGCCCACCCGAGCTGGGCGTCGCTGATGCCGAGCTCCGCGGCGATCCCGTCCGAGACGTAGACGAGGCCGACCTGCTCCCACGCTTCGACGACGAACGTGACGAACAGGACCGAACCGGCGACGAGGTGCGCCCGGCTCAGCGGCATCTCGTCGAAGACCTGACCGACCGATCTGCGCGCGGTGGCTCGACCGGCCTCGGCCGAACCCGCGTCGCCTGATGAGGGAGTCATGCCGCCTCCGGTCATCGAAACGTTTTGACGATTCGTGACATACAACGCCCGCGGCCGTTCGGTGTCAATAGCCCGGCCCGGCCGACCTCGGACCCGGGTGCGGGATACTGGGCGTGCCAGCCGGGTGAACGAAGGGAGCGGGCACCGTTGAACGGCAGCACCGCCCGCCGTGTCACGATTCGCGACGTCGCTGAACGGGCCCAGGTCTCGATCAGCACCGTCTCGCACGCGTTCTCCGGCAGCCGGCCGATCTCCCAGGCGACCCGGGACCGCATCTTCCGCGCAGCCGCCGAACTCGGCTACGACCCGAACCCGAGCGCTCGATCACTGCGCACCGGGCGCTCGGGCATCATCGGGCTGATCCTGCGGCCGCGCTTCGCGCTCTGCGGCACCCCGGACCGCGCGGAGACCTTCAACCGGTTGGTGGGCTCGGTCGCCACCGAGATGCTGCGCCGCAAGGTCGGCCTGATCCACGTGCCCGACCTCAACGACCCGTCGGTGTCCAGCGTGCCGATGGACGGCTGCATCGTCGCCCACCCCTACGGTGCCGACGAGGTGCTGGCCGAGCTGCTCCGCAGGGGAGTACCGGTGGTCACCATCGAGGAGGACCCGGAACGGCCCGAGTTCACGTGGACGGTCCGGCTCGACTACACCACCGTGGTCACGGCCCTGCTGGACCACCTCCGCGATCAAGGTGCGGGCAGCGTCGCGCTGCTGACCGGATCCGAGGACAACGCGTGGAACCGGCGCACCCGCGAGACGTACCTAGCCTGGTGCGAACGGCACGGCCACGCGGCGCGCGTCGAGCTGCTCAGCGAAGGCCTCAGCGTCGATGACGCCGCCGCGACGATCCGGCCACTGCTCGCCAGCCCCGAGCGCCCGGACGCCGTGGTTGTCGACACCAGCGACTTCGCCGCGATCACCGCGGAGATCGCCACGACCCGGGGACTCCGCGTGCCCGAAGACCTCATGATCGCCTCCCTGACCGACACCGAGCATTCGCGGAGCGCGGTCCCCCCGATCACCGCGATGGACCTCAACCACGAGCGCCTCGCCGAGAACGCCGTCGAACTCATGCTTTCCAGGCTCGCCGGACTGGAAACACCGCCCGAAGCGGTGGTCATCGCGCCCGCCCTCCGCGTGCGCCCCTCGACGCAGCGGTCCGCCGGATAGCGGTGTTCCCCGCGGCCGCGCTGGTCCTTCTGACCGGGCCGTCGAATCGCAGATCGTGGAGCCGATCCGCACCACCGCCTTCCTCGACGGCGTCGCGGCCCGGACGCGGTCCTAGCCGGAGGTTCCTTCGCTGCGCTGGTGCAGGGAGGCCATCTGGGCGTCGAGCCCGGCTGCGGTCTCGGCCGCGGACTTGAGCTCGGCGGCGAAGTGCTCCGGCACCTCGCCGCCGCTCTTGTAGAGCAGCTCGTGCTCGACGGCGGCCCAGAAGTCCATCGCGATGGTGCGCAGCTGGAGCTCGACGGCGACCAGCTCGGTGCGGTTGGACAGGTGCACGGGCATCTTGATGATCAGGTGCAGGCTGCGGTAGCCGTTCGGCTTCGGCTCGGCGATGTAGTCCTTGGTCTGCACGATCTCGATCTCGTGCTGGCGGATGACGTCGCGGAGCAGGTAGACGTCGGAGATGAACGGGCACACCACGCGCACGCCGGCGATGTCGGTGAGGTTCGCCCTGGCCGACTCGGGGCTGACCGGCAGCCCGCGCCGCGCGAGCTTGGCCGCGATCGCCTCCGGGCGCTTGATCCGCGAGGTGATGTGCTCGATCGGATCGTGCTCGTGGGCGTAGTCGAACTCCTCGCGCCAGATCCGCAGCTTGGTCATGAGCTCGTCGACGCCGAACTTGTGCATCATCAGCAGATCACCGGTGCGCCGCATGAACGCCAGCGCGTCGTCGCGATCCGCGTCGCTGAGCTGTTCGAGAGCGCTGAGCTGCGGGTAGGGCCACTGCCGGGAGCCGCCGCGCGCTGATCTGACCTCGGAACTCATCGACGCTCCCACTCCTCCCGGTCCGCTCGACTCCAGACTAGGCCGAACGGACCTGCGCTCCGACTCAGGGTGCGGCCGGAACCCGTGGGCGGGGCCCGCCCGGGCAGGCCGGGTGCGGGTGCCCGGCGACCGCGGACCGGAGCCGTCGCCGGTGGTCGCGGCGACGGCTCCGGCCGGTCAGAGGACCTTGTCCAGGAAGGTGCGGATGCGGGGGTGGGTGTTGCCGTCGGCGAAGAACTCGTCCGGTGGGAGGTCGGCGACGATGCGCCCGCCGTCGACGAAGACGACGCGGTCGGCGACCTTGCGGGCGAAGCCCATCTCGTGCGTGACGACGACCATGGTCATGCCGTCCTCGGCGAGCTCGGACATGATGTCGAGCACGTCCTGGACGACCTCGGGGTCCAGCGCGGAGGTCGGTTCGTCGAAGAGCATCAGCTTCGGGTCCATCGCGGCGGCGCGGACGATCGCAACGCGCTGCTTCTGCCCGCCGGACAGCCGGTTCGGATAGGCCTCGGCGCGTTCGAGCATGCCGACGCGCTCCAGCAGGTCGCGCGCCTTCGCCTCGGCCTCGGACTTCGACCTCTTGAGCACGTTCACCTGCGGCAGCACGACGTTGCGCAGCGCGGTCATGTTCGGGAACAGGTTGAAGTGCTGGAACACCATGCCCATCCGGGACCGCAGCCGGTCGAGGTCGACACCGCTGCCGGTCAGCTCCTCGCCGTCGAAGCGCACGCTGCCGGAGGTCGGGGTCTCCAGCAGGTTGAGGCAGCGCAGGAAGGTGGACTTGCCGCCGCCGCTGGGGCCGATCACGGCGACCACCTGGCCGGGTTCGACGGTGAAGTCGATCCCGCGCAGCACCTCGACGTCGCCGTAGCTCTTGGTCAGGTCCTTGACTTCGAGTAGTGCCATCAGATGTACACCGCCATCTTCTTCTCGATGGTGCTCGTCGCGAAACCGATGAGGTTGGTGATCAGGTAGTAGAGCAGGCCGATGAACAGGTAGACCGTCAGCGCGTCGAACGTGCGGGAGATGATGGTCTGCCCGACCAGGAAGAGCTCGTGGATGGTCACGAAGGACACCAGCGCCGAGTTCTTCGTCATCGAGACGAACTCGTTGCCCAGCGGCGGGAGCATGCGCAGGAACGCCTGCGGGATGACCACGTGGCGCATGGCCGCGGCGTGCGACATCCCGCACGATCGCGACGCCTCCAGCTGACCGCGATCGACGGACTGCACGGCACCGCGGAAGATCTCGGTCACGTACGAACCGCTGTAGAGCCCGAGGGCGATGATTCCGGCCGCCATCGGGGGAAGTTGCAGACCGAGCTGGGGGAGTCCGAAGTAGATGAAGAACAGCTGGACCACGAACGGCGTGCCGCGGATCACCGAGACGTAGGCGGTGCCCAGCCACCTGAGCGGTGCGATCCGGCTGAGCTTGGCGAAGCCGCCGATGGTGCCGAGCAGCAGGCTCAGCACCAGTGCGCTGAGGATGACCTGGAGGCTGACGAGCAGACCCTGCCAGATCTGCCCCGAGGACTCGACGATGGTGGCGACGTTGAACAGGGGACGGTCGGCGGGCTTGGCCGCGGTGGCCTCCGCACCGAACCACTTGTCGGTGGTCTGCTGGTACGAGCCGTCCTCGTGCATCTGCTTGAGCGCGGCGTTGAACGCGTTCCGCAGCTCCGCATCGGCCTTCTGGAAGGCGTAGCCGTAGTTCTCCTCGGTCAAGCGGTCACCGACCTGCTTGAGGCCGCCCTGCTGGGCGATGAAGTACTTCCCGCCAGGAGCACCGGTCACGACGGCGTCGGCCTGTCCCAGCCGCGCCGAGGAGAACATCTGCTCGTTGGTCTGCACGGTGATCAGCTGGGCGGCGGGTTGGTGCTGCTTGAGCCACTCGACGGACTTCGTGCCCACTTGGACGGCGACCCGCTTGCCCGCCAGGTCGTCGAGCGAGGAGATCGAGTCGTCCTCCTCGTCGACGAAGATGGCGAGGCCGCCGGGGTAGTAGACGTCGGTGAAGTCAACGGCTTTGGCGCGTTCGGCGCTGATGTAGATCGCCGAGGCGCCCACGTCGATCTGGTCGGCCTGCAACGCGGGAACGATGTTGCCGAACGGCATCTGGACGAACTCGACGTTCTTGATCCCGGTCCGCGCGGCCAGCGCCCGGACCAGGTCGACGTCGAAACCGAGCTGATCTCCCGCGGCGTCGGTGAACTCGAACGGCGGGAAGGTGGCGTCGGTGCCGACCCGCAGCGCGAGCTGACCGGACCGCAGCGCTGCGAGCTTGTCGGAGGGGGGAGGTTCTTGCGCGGTCGCCGCGTTCGCGGGCGCGAGCACGAGCAGGCAGGCGGCCAGACCGGCGAGGAGCGCGGTCGTCAGCCGCCTCCGGATCCGCTGACGGGGCATCTCAGCGTCCTTCCAGGACAGATCGGTCGGCAGCGCTCGTCGCGATCGTGTGCACGAGGCGGGCCGCGACCCGAGCGGTGCGGTTGTCGATGTCGTAGGTGGGGTTCAGCTCGGTGATGTCGGCCAGGACGAGCTTCGGGTCGTTGCCGACCAGCCGGCACACCTCGATGACGACACCGGCGGGTACGCCGAGGGTCGAGGGGGCGCTGACTCCGGGCGCCTGCGCGGCGGGGAGCACGTCGAGATCGATCGACAGGTACAGCGCGTCGACGTCCGCGGTGAAGGCCCGGACGAATTCCACGACGTCCTCGACGTGCCGTTCCTGGCAGTCGAGGTCCGGCAGGTGGCGGACGCCGAGCTCGGCCGCCGTGGTGAACAGCGCGGCGGTGTTGCTCGGCTGGCTGATTCCGACGACCGCGTAGGTGAAGTCGGCGCCGCGCTCGGCCTCCCCGGCGGCGATCTGCCGGAACGGGGTGCCGGACGTCGCGCGATCGGCTTGCCGGAGGTCGAAGTGCGCATCGAGGTTGAGCACGCCCAGGCGCCGCCCCTCCAGCAGGCCGCTGCGCGCGAGCCCGAGGTAGGAACCGTAGGCCGTTTCGTGCCCACCGCCGAGCACGAACGGGAGGTTCCCGGCGCCCAGCTGCGCCGCGACAGCTTCGGCGAGGCCGTCCTGCGCCGCTTCGAGGGCATCACCGGCGACCGCGACGTCGCCGGCGTCGTGCACGACGACCTCCGGCTGGATCGCGAAGGAACCCAGCGCAGCGCGGATCGCGCCCGGGCCTGCTTGCGCCCCCGGCCGGCCACCGTTGCGGCGGACTCCGATGTCGCTGGGAAAGCCGATCAGCGAAACCCCGGTGGCGCCGGGTGATTCGTTGATCGCGCTGTGCCACCTGCGATGTTCTGGTCCGGGTCCGTCAATGCGCCCGGTCCACTCGGGAGCGGATGTGCTCACGTGTGCGCCTCCAGTCTGCTGATGTCCTGCGCTGCGGCGTGGGTGAGCGTGATGAGGGATTCACGCCGCGCTCGGACGCGGAAATCGGGGGCCATCGTGCTGACCACGCCGACGAGGTCGCGGTTGCGGCCCAGCACGGGCACGCTCACACCCCACACGCCTGGATCGACCTGGCCGACGCTCACCGCGAAGCCCTGGTCCCGCACGCGTCGCAGGTCGCTGTCCAACTTCTCGGCCTGCGCGGTGGTCAGCCCGTGCGCCGCGGCGGCCCGCGCGACCCGGTCCCCGGGCAGGTGCGCCAGCAGGGCTTGGGCGCTCGCGCCGAAGGTGAGCGGCTTGCTCAGGCCGGGCGAGAAGCTGCACCGGATGACCCGCGTTCCCTCAGCGGCTTCGATGCAGAGCACGTCGTTGTCGCGGGCGATGAGGAACGCGGCGAGTTCGTCGGTGTCGCTCGCCAGCCGCCGGAGGCGGGCCCGCACCCCGCCCTGGTTGAGCACTTCCCGCCGGTAGTTCTCGGCCATCTGCACCGTCAGCGATCCAGCGCAGTAGCGGCCGCGCGTGCGTCCCTGGTGCACCAGGCCGATTTCGACGAAGGCCGTCAGGTGCCGGTACACGGCGCTCGGGGGAATGCCGGTGCTGGCGGAGATCTCCTCCGCCGTCGCGCTCTCCTGCTCGGCGAACACCGCCAGGATCCGCGCTGCCCGCCCACCGGCTCTCCGGTTCGTTTCCGCGCTGGTCACGGCGGGGACAGTACGTCGGCGACGTGCGGCTGCCCAGTCCGTTCTCCCAGTGAATGGGAATGTAATTCCCAGTGTTCGGGCGGATGCGGAGAGAAGCGGTCGATGGTGGCGAAGCGAGCTGGCCGACGGTGCCGACTCGACTACGGACGGCAGCGCTCTCGGGACTCATCCGCTGGCCACAGTGGACGCATCCGGGCCGGTGGTTGCGACAGGACTGGGACGCGACGTGGACGGTGCTTCGACATGGGGGCGCCAAAGTCGGCTCCATGACGCAGGTTCAGCCGATCAAGGCCACTGGGGTGAGCGGGGCGCATCTGCCCGCGCTGGACGGGTTGCGGGGGATCTCGATCCTCGGGGTGCTGTTGTTCCACACCGGCCACCTGTCCGGTGGTTTCCTCGGGGTGGACCTGTTCTTCGCGCTGTCCGGCTACCTCATCACCGGTCTGCTGCTGCGGGAGATCGCGACGACCGGTGCGGTGTCGCTGGTCGCCTTCTGGGGACGGCGGATCCGCCGGTTGCTGCCTGCGCTGGTGGTGGTGCTGGTGGTGGTCACGGTGCTCGTGTGGGCGGTGGGCCCGCCGGACGTGGTGCGGACGACGCTCTCGGACGGCCCGTGGGTGCAGTTGAACCTGATCAACTGGCACTTGCTCGCGGAGTCGGCCGGCTACTGGGACCGGTTCGGGCCCGGCCGGGTCTTCGAGCACCTGTGGAGCATCGCGGTCGAGGAGCAGTTCTACCTGCTCTGGCCGGTGCTGGTGCTGGCCGTCGCCAGGCGCGGGCGGGTCGGCCGCCGGGTCGCGGTGGCCGCGGCCTCGATCTCCGCCGTCTCGCTGGTGCTGATGGTCGTGCTCGCCGACCCGGCTGATCCGACCCGCGTCTACACCGGCACCGACACCAGGGCGTTCTCCTTGCTGCTGGGCGCCTTGGTCGCCACCCCACCGGTGCAAGCCGCGCTGGCCCGCGCGGTCGGTCGATCAGCGGGCGTCGTGATGGCGCTGCTGCTGATCGTGATCGGTGCGATGTGGTTCCTCGCCGACGGGGTGGATTCGCCGTGGCTGTTCACCGGTGGGATCTTCGCGCACTCGCTGGCCGCCGCACTGCTGATCAGGCTGTGCGCGCAGGCACCGCACGCGCTGGTCGGCAAAGCGCTCGCCTGGCGGCCGCTGCGCTGGCTCGGGCTGATCTCCTACAGCCTCTACCTGTGGCACTGGCCCGTCATCGTGCTGCTCCGACCGCAGTTGGCCGGACTCGGAGCGTGGGCGCAGACGGTGCTGGTGTGCGCGGTGTCGATCGGCTTGGCCGCGCTGTCGAAGCACCTGGTCGAGGACCCGGTCCGGTTCCGCGCCAGGTGGGCCCGGGGGCGGAGCGGCTTGCTCGTGTTCGCAGCGGTCATGACCGGCCTCGCCGCGCTGTGGCTGGCGCTGCCCGCACCGGCTCCGGCCACCATCGACATCACGGAGCTGGGCTGATCAGCGGGCAGGTCCGCCGCTCGTCGGACTCCGGGGTGGGCTGGACGAAGCGGACCTGCACCGTCGTGCTCCTCGGCCCGCCGCTCTGCACGTGGACGCCCAGCGCCGTGCACACGAGCTGGTCGATGCCCCGCGGAGTCACCTCGTCGATCGTCAACGGCACGCCGAGCTGGATCACGCCCGGCGTGGTGACCACCTGGACCCGCGTCACCCCGGTCGTCGCGATCTCGGTGTGCAGGTCCGATCCGCCGGGTCCCACCAGCAGCAGCGACATGGCCTCGGAGATCGTGCCCAGCCGTTCGGTGCGCCGCAGGTCCGGGCGGAGCTCGCCCCGCGAATCGACGAAGTACAGCGTCACCCCGGGTGCCACCCCTGTCGGGGCTTGCCCGCCGGTGGTGACCTCGGAGGGCTGGACGCCGCAGCCCGCGAGCAGCAAGACCGCTGCTGCCAACCAGATCCGCTTCACAGCTCCTCCAGGTCGCGCGGCAGTCGCAGCACGAACCGCGCACCGCCACCGTCGGCGTTGGCCGCGCTGAGATCGCCGCCGTGCAGGCGGGCGTTCTCCAGCGCGATCGCCAGTCCGAGCCCGCTGCCCGGCGTGCGGGTGCGCGCGGCGTCGGCCTTGTAGAAGCGGTCGAACACGTGCGGCAACGCGCTTTCGGGCAGCCCCGGCCCGGCGTCGGTGACCTCGATCCGCACCTGCTCGGGGGACGCCGAGATGCGCACGTGCACCGGCGGTTCACCGTGCCGCAGCGCGTTTCCGACCAGGTTGGCCACGACGACGTCCAGCCGCCGCCGGTCCACCCGCAGCAGGAGCTCCTCGGGCGCCACCAGGTCGACCTGCTCCAGCCAGCCGCGGGCGCGCAGGCAGTCCCGCACGGCGCCGACCACGTCGACCTCCTCCACCCGCAGGTGCGCGGTTCCGGCGTCGAAGCGGGAGACCTCCATCAGGTCCTCCACGAGCTGGACCAGCCGGTGCGTTTCGGTGATCGCCAGCTGAGCGGACTCCCGGGCGTCGGCGTCCATCCCGCCGGTGGTCGTCGCCAGCACCTCCACCACCGCTGTCAGCGTGGTCAACGGGGTGCGCAGCTCGTGCGAGACGTCGGCGGCGAACCTCTTGGCGTCGGCCTGCATGCGCTGCATCGCCGCCATCGACGTCTGCACCGACTCGGCCATCTCGTTGATGGTGACGGTGAGCTCGGCCAGCTCGTCGGCGCCCTGGGGCGAGGTCCGCGCATCGAGCTCGCCGTCGGCCAGCCGGCGTGCGGTGTCGCGGAGCTCGCGCACCGGGCGCAGCACGCTGCCCGCCGCCAGCACCGCCAGCAGCACCGCCAGCGGCAGCGCCAGCGCTGCGGTGATGACCGCCTGCCGGGCGAGGGCGTCGATCTGCCGGTCGACGTCGGTGAGGTCGCGAGCGGTGTAGACCTCGATGCCCGACGGGGTGCGCGCCCCATCGGCAGCGGTGATCACGATCGGCGTGCCGACCAGCAGCCACGGCCTGCCCTCGGCGGTGATCCGCTGCGTGACCAGCCGGTTCTGGACGCGTACCGCGGTGCGCAGCGCATCGGTGACCAGCTCGGGTCCGGCACCGTCGGCGGACCGCAGGTCCTGGTAGGTCACCAGCGCGTTCGCGCCGACGGCCGCGCGCAGCCGGTCCAGCGCGCCCTGGTCCGGCGGATAGGTCAGCTGGGGCGCGATCGGAGCGATCTGGCCGACGACGGCCTCGGTGAGCCGCTGCTCGGTGGAGGTGACCAGCGCGGTGCTCGCCGATCCGGCGCTGGACCAGGCCGCCGCGGCGGCACCGAGCACGGTCACCAGCGCGAAGGCGGCCAGCAGCCGGGCGCGCAGCCCGCGCGGCCACAGCCGCCGGGTCACACCGGTCCGAACCGGTAGCCGAACCCGCGCACGGTCTGCACGTACTCCGGGGTCGCCGGACTGGCCTCGATCTTCGCCCGCAGCCGCTGCACGCAGTTGTCGACCAGCCGGGAGTCACCGAGGTAGTCGTGCTCCCACACCTGCTCCAGCAGCTGTTGCCTGCTGAACACCTGGCCAGGGGCCTGGGACAGGGTCAGCAGCAGGCGCAGCTCGGTCGGCGTCAGCGCCACCGGTTCGCCGTGCAACGACACCGTCAGCGAGGAGGTGTCGATGCGGAGGGCGCGGTGCACCCGCACGCCGTCCGGGGTGCTGGTGCTGCGGCGCAGCACCGCGCGGATCCGCGCGTCGAGCACGGTGGGCTGCACCGGCTTGACGACGTAGTCGTCCGCACCCGCCTCCAAGCCGCTGACGACGTCGAAGTCGTCACCACGTGCCGTCAGCACGATCACCGGTACGTCACCGGCGGCCCGGATGCGACGGCACACCTCGAACCCGTCGACGACCGGCAACATCAGGTCGAGCACCACCAGGTCGGGCGCGGCCGAGCCGAACTCGCGCAGCCCGTCCTCGCCGGTGTCCGCGGTGCGGACGTCGTGACCGTGCCTGGACAGCGCGAGCTGGAGCCCCCGCCGGACCAGGGGGTCGTCTTCGATCAGCAGAATCGACGCCACCGGTCCATTATCGACAATCCCGGCACCCACCGGCGGCTGCGGCGGGATCCTGCGACACGACCGCGACATGGCGGCGGAGGTGCTGGGACACGGCGACGGCATCGTCGGAGCCATGAGCAAGACGCGAAACCTCGCCCTCGGCCTGACCGGGCTGTTCCTGCTGACCACCGCCTGCGCCACCACGACCGGAGCGCCTGCCGGTGCGGGCGACCGGGCACTGCCCAAGGTGGTCCTCCTCGGCGACTCCGTCGCGGCGGGGGAGGCGTTGCCCCTGGCCGCGGCGTTCGAGGCCAGCGGCGTCGAGTTCCAGTCGCTGGCCTCCGACGGTGGCGGGAACGTCGTCGGACCGTTCGCCGAGGAGCAGTGGGAGGAGCTGCCCGGCAAGCTCCGTTCCGCCGCACCCGGCGTGGTCGTCTACCAGATCACGTCCTACGACTGGGGCAGCCCGCAGGAGCAGCAGGCCGCCTACGACAGGCTGCTGACCACCGTGACCGGGATCGGCGCGAAGCTGGTCTTCGTCACGATGCCGCCGATCAAGCCCGACGACTTCTACGCGCCGCACGTGGCCGAACTGGAGCGCGCCCCCGAGGCCGCCCGAGCGGTCGCGGCGGGTTCGGCGGGCCGGGCCGGCGTGCTCGACGCCGGCGAGGTGTGGGGCAGCACCTACCAGCAGATCAAGGACGGCAAACCCGACCGCAGCGACGACGGCATCCACACCTGCCCGCAGGGCGCGGCCCGCTTCAGCAACTGGCTGCTCGGCGAGCTGGCCGAGCAGTACCCGGGCTTCACCCCGGCGGACCCGCAGACCTGGGCCAACACCGGCTGGGCGGCGGACACCCGCTTCAAGGGCTGCTGACCGCTCAGCCCCGCTGCGCGCTCCCCGTGCCGTGCGCGAACGAGCTGTGCTCGGCGCCGCGCACCGGTTCGGGCTGGTGCCGCAGCTCCGCGAGGGAGCGTTCGAGGTCTTCGACCAGGAGATCGGCGAGGTCGTGGGTGAAGCCGTTGCGGACCACGAACCT
The DNA here is from genome assembly GCF_027853965.1 of Saccharopolyspora indica. Lineage (GTDB taxonomy): Bacteria > Actinomycetota > Actinomycetes > Mycobacteriales > Pseudonocardiaceae > Saccharopolyspora > Saccharopolyspora indica. The sequence goes on from NZ_JAQGLB010000015.1 coordinate 35,603, forward strand.
CAGCACCGCCAGGTCGGTGCGGTTGGCCGGGAACGCGTAGGCCGGGACCAGCCAACCGCGTTCCCGCAGGTGAGCCGACACGTCGTAGACCGAGTAGCCGGTGACCTCCTCGCGCAGCGCGCAGGCGAACACCGGCAGCTGGTCTCCCCGGGTGAGCAGCCGGAACGGCCCGAGCCCCGCGATCCGGCCGGCCAGCGAGGTCGCCACGTCCCGGCAGTTCTGCTGGACCCGGCGGAAGCCGTCGAAGCCCAACCGCAGGAACGCGTAGTACTGCGCGACCACCTGCCCGCCCGGCCGGGAGAAGTTCAGCGCGAAGGTCGGCATGCTGCCGCCGAGGTAGTCGACGTCGAAGACGAGGTCCGGCGGCAGCATGGCCGCCTCCCGCCACACCACCCAGCCCACGCCCGGGTAGACCAGCCCGTACTTGTGCCCGGAGGTGTTGATCGAGGCGACCCGGGGCAGCCGGAAGTCCCAGTGCAGGTCCGGGTCGCAGAACGGGGCGATCATCGCGCCGGAGGCGCCGTCGACGTGCACCGGGACGTCCCAGCCGCGCTCGGCGGACAACTCCTCCAGCGCGGCGCAGATCTCGGCGACCGGTTCGTAGCTGCCGTCGAAGGTGGAGCCCAGCACCGCCACCACCCCGATGGTGTTCTCGTCGCAGCGGGCGACGGCTTCGGCGGCGTCGAGGTGGAAGCGCTCTCCGTCCATCGGCACCAGCCGCGCCTCGACGTCCCAGTAGTTCGCGAACTTCTCCCAGCAGACCTGGACGTTGGCGCCCATCACGACGTTCGGCCGGTCGGCCGGACGCCCGGCCGCGCGCCGGGCGTGCTGCCAGCGGCGCTTGAGCGCCAGCCCGGCCAGCATGCACGCCTCGCTGGAACCGGTGGTGGAGCAGCCGATGGTGGCCTCGGGATCGGGGGCGTGCCAGAGCTCGGCGAGCATCCGCACGCAGCGCTGCTCCAGCGCGGCCGTGCGCGGGTACTCGTCCTTGTCGATCATGTTCTTGTCGAAGCACTCCGCCATCAACCGGTCGGCCTGCGGTTCCATCCAGCTGGTGACGAAGGTGGCGAGGTTGAGCCGCGCGTTGCCGTCCAGCATCAGCTCGTCGTGCACGATCTGGTAGGCCACGTCGGGATCGAGTTCCCGCTCGGGCAGCCGGTTGCGCGGCACGTGCGCCGGTTCGGCGACGAACACCGGGTTGATCGACAGCTGCTCGCGGCGGGAATCCCGGCTGCGTCGGTGCCCCCGGTTCCGTGCGGTCATGAACCCCAACGCTAGGACAGCCGACCACCACCCGCAGGACGCGAACCACGACCGCGGCGGCGGCGTTGGAGACCGCACCGGGCCCGGGGTCAGCGGGTTCGCGGGGTGGCGAGGGCGAGGATGGTGCGGGCTTGTTCGAGCATCGCCACGTCGAGGAAGGTGCCGTCCGGGAGGGCGAGGGCGCCGACTCCTGCTGCCGTCGCTCCGTTCAGGCGGGCTACGACCTCGCGCGCTCGCCGCACCTCCTCGGTGGTCGGGAGGAAGGCCGTTCGGATCGGGTTCAGCTGTGCCGGGTGGATCGCGGTGCGGCCGCGGAAGCCGAGGGCGCGGCCGGTCCGGCACGATTCCGCCAGGCCGTCCAGGTCGCGCACGTTCGGGTAGGCCGACATGACCGGCGGCGGCAGGCGCGCGGCGCGGGCCGCGACGACCACTCGGCTGCGCGCCCACGAGAGGCCCGTCTCGTCGACCACGCGCAGATCCGAGCGCAGGTCCGCTTCGCCGAGCCCGATCGATGCCACCTGCGGCGCGGCCGTGGCGATGTCCATGGCGTGTTCGACGCCGAGCGCCGACTCGATGAGCAGGTGCAGTGCCCGCTGCGGCAGCGCGGCTGCGAGCTTCCGGACTTCCGCGGTCGCCTCGACCTTGGGGATCCGGGCGCCCACTGCGAGCGGCAGTCCGGCGAGCGCGGCGACGTCGGCTTCGTGCCACGGCGTGCTCGGGTGGTTGATGCGCACCTGCACCGGGCGGGCCGGGGACGCATCGGCGAGCAGCCGCACCGCGTTCGCGCGGGCTTCGTCCTTGCGCGCCGGGGCGACCGCGTCTTCGAGGTCCACGAGCACCACGTCGGCGTCCGACGTGAGCGCCTTGCGCACCCGGTCCGGCCGGTCGGCGGGCACGTACAGCAGCGTCAGCGGGGGAGGTGGTTGGCTCATACCGCTCCCTGCGCGCGCAGTTCGGCGATCCGGTCCGGGGTGAACCCGAGTTCGCCGAGCACCTCGTCGGTGTCGGCGCCGTGCGGGCGGCCGGTGAACCGGATGACGCCGTCGTTGCCGGACAGCCTGAACAGCGGGCCCTGCACCAGCGTCGGCCCCAGCTCGGGGTCGGCGATCTCGTGGATCGTGCCCAGGGCGCGGAACTGCGGGTCGGCCACGATGTCGGCGGCGTCGTAGATCGGTGCGATCGCGGCCTGCGCCTCCTCGAACGCGGCCACCACGTCCTCGCGCGTGCGCTGCGCGATCCACGCGCCCACGGCTTCGTCGAGCTCGTCGGCGTGGCGGGCGCGGTCGGCGCCGCTGGCGAACCACGGCTGCTCGACGAGGTCGGGTCGGCCGACGAGCCGCACGACGCGCTCGGCGACCGATTGCGCCGAAGTGGAGACGGCGACCCAGTGGCCGTCGCTGGTGCGGTAGGTGTTGCGCGGCGCGTTGTTGGTCGAGCGGTTGCCCGTGCGGGGCTGGACGGTGCGCAGCTGGTCCCAGCGGGTGATCTGCGGGCCGAGCATCGCGAGGATCGGTTCGATGATCGCCACGTCCACGACCTGGCCCCGTCCGCGCTGCTCGCGGGTGGACAGCGCCACCATGATCGCGAAAGCGGTGGCCAGCGAGGCGACGCCGTCGGCGAGGCCGAACGGCGGCAGCGTCGGCGGGCCGTCGGGTTCACCGGTCGTCGCGGCGAACCCGCTCATCGCCTCGGCGAGCGTGCCGAAGCCGGGCCGCGTCCGGTAGGGGCCGAACTGCCCGAACCCCGTGACGCGGGCGAGCACCAGCCCTGGATTCCGCGCGGAGAGCTCCTCGTAGCCGAGGCCCCACCGTTCGAGGGTGCCGGGCCGGAAGTTCTCGATCACCACGTCCGCCGTCGCGGCGAGCGCGAGGAACACCTCGCGGCCGCCCTCGTCGGCGAGGTCGGCGGTGACGGTGCGCTTGTTCCGGCCGAGCGTCTTCCACCAGAGGTTGACGTCGTCCTTCGCGACGCCGTGCGTGCGCGACGGATCGGGCTTGGCCGGGTGCTCGACCTTGATCACCTCGGCGCCCATGTCGCCGAGGTGCATGGCCGCCATCGGCCCGGCGAAGAGCGTGGCGGCGTCGACGACGCGCAGGCCGGCGAGGGCGCCCGCCGAAGGATCCCGGGACACGGTCATCGGCAGTCCCGCCTCTCCCTGTCCCGCCTCTCCGAGATTTTCAGTGGTGGTTGCGTTTGGGAGTGATCTTGCGTTGTGGGGGTTTCTTGTGGCTGGGTTGCGTCACGGTCCCCTGAGGTGCGGTTGCGCAGGACTCCGGTTGACGCAGGGGGTTTCATCGTACCTCCTCTACAGTGGACACATCCCAGGCGCAGCGGAAGCTGACCGTCGCGCTGCGCGCCAGTCCCAGCCCGGGGAGCAGCAGCTTCACGCTGAAGTCCGGGTCTTGGCGGCCGCCCTCCAGGTACCAGTCGGCGCCCTCGGCGCGGTGGTCGCAGCCGCCCTTGAGCATGACGAACCGCGTCCGGCCGTCGGAGTGCTCGCTCTCGGTCCAGTTCCACACGGCCGGTTCGCCGCGCCGCAACCGGCCCGACTCGCCGGCGAGCTGCCACTCGTCCTCGGTGGGCAGCCTGCCGCCGCGCCAGGCGCAGTAGGCGCGGGCGTCGTCGAGATCGACGAAGCTCACCGGAGCGTCCGGTGTGGACGGACGGCCGTCCGTCCAGTGCGCGAGGAACCGGTGCGGCTCGGCGGGCCGGTAGCCCGTCGCTTCGAGGAACTCGGCGAACTGCGCGTTCGTCACCTCGCTCGCGGCGACCGCGACGGGCGCGGCGAGTTCGCCGTCCCGTTGCAGCGTCCGCGCATCGTGCAGCCTGGGCGGCAGGGGCTTCCACTCGTCGACGTAGGGTGCGCCCTGGTACATGCCCGTCTCACGCGCGCGGTAGCGCACGGTCAGCACGTACCGCCCGGCGGGCACGACGACGGCGTCCGGTTCGGCCGCACCGGTGCTCGGGCCCGGCGTGCGGCGAATCGCCAGGCGGTGCGGGAAGCGCGCATCCGAGTCGTGGCGCATGCCGCGCAGCACTTCGAGCAGTTCGGGCAGCCACACCGGCTCCGCGGCGCCCGGTGCGATGTGCAGCAGCGCGCCGATGCCTCGACCCGGCACGACGCCGTCACCGAAGAGGTCGACCAGCCTGCCGCCGGAATCGGGGATCACGGCGCCCGCGTAGTCCTGCTCGCCGCGGTTGACCACCGTCCACAGCGTCAGGCCGTCCAGTTCCCAGCGCGACGCGTACACCCCGGCGGCCTCGGCCTGGCCGGTGAGCTCCGCCAGCGGCGTCCACTCGCCGGTGAGCAGCAGGTCGCCGACCGCGCGCTGGACGGTGACCATGCGGCGCACGGTCGCCGCGTCCCGGCGCGACCAGCCCACCCAGACGCCGAACACCACCTCCCACACCATGACCCCGACGCCGTTGAGCCACGCCGAGTGCAGCTCCTCGGTGTGGTCGCGGTGCCAGCGGCGAACGTGGTGCTGCATGTGCCGCCGCTCGTACCAGCGGGCGCGCAGCACCCCGGGCACGGGCGAATCCGCGAAGAACTGCGCCCACGAGCACGAGTGGTCCTCGATGCGCTCGACGGGCAGCTTGGACTCGCCTTCCAGCACGATCCCGGGCCGGGCCCGTTCGAGGCGCGCGACGAACTCCGGTTCCGCCTTCTTGAGGGTGTCGAGGAAGACGCCGTCGACGTCGAAGTCCGCGACCAGCGCGGCGAGCTCGGTCAGGTCGTCCGCGCCCCGCCGGGTGCCGACGTCCCACGGGTTGTAGTCGACGAACACCCGCAGCCCCGCGTCGTGCAGGGCCTCGACGAGCCGGGACAGGCCCGGCACGTCGCGGTAGAAGTCCCACTGGTTGCGGTCGTCGAGCCCGATGACGGGGTAGGCGTGCCACAGCACGACCGCGTCCAAGCCGCCGAAGCGCTCGCGCGCGTCGGCGATGAAGCGGTCGGGCGTGAACCGCTTCTCCTCGAAGGAGTAGAGCAGCTCGTCCCACAGCCACACCTGGGCGACGCTGTAGCAGCGCATCGCCCAGGCCGCGGCGGGCCGGTCGTAGGCAGCGCCGGTGTAGTCGTGGCGGCTGCGGGCGTCCTCGCGCCACTCGTGCAGGATCCGCCGCCACGCGGGCCGGTCGGCGGGATCGGACGGCCCGGCGAAGATCTTCGCCTCGTCGAGCACGGCGGCATCCGGCGTTCCGGTCACCGGCACTTCGGTCTGCCGGTCGATCGGGCGGGGGACGAGCGGGTCGAACGCGTAGTTCATCGTGCCTCTCCTCCGGTCGAGAGCGCGGCGGTGCGTTCGGCGAGGTCGGCGATGCGCTGTTCGCCGCCGGGCAGCGAGGTCGCGATGCGCCCGTCGAGCGGTGCGGTCCACTGCTCGCCGATGCCGTCCACGCCGCGCAGGGCGCCGACGACTCCGCCGACCGTCGCCGCAGCGGAGTCGGTGTCCCAGCCCGCCAGCACCGCGAGCGACACGCTCGGCCCGAACTCGCCCCGTCCCTTGGCCAGCGCGTAGGCGATGACCGCTGCGTTGTTGAGCACGTGGACCCAGTGCAGGTGCCCGTACTCCGCGTGCAGGCGGTCGAGCCCGGTGCGCACGTCGGACTCGGCCGCCGCCGCGCGGCCGGACCGGATCGCGCGGGCGAGGCGGCTGCCCGGCGGGACGACCGCCTCGGCCGCGTCCAGGACGTCCTCCGCGGAGCCGCACACCATCGCCGCGGACGCGAGGCCCGCCGCCCACATCGCTCCGTAGACGCCGTTGCGCGTGTGGCTCAGCCGCGCGTCGGTCCAGGCCAGCCGAGCGGCGGCTCGCACATCGCCCGGCGACACCCAGCCGAAGACGTCGGTCCGGATCAGCGCGCCGATCCACTCTCGGAAGGGGTTGTGGTGCGTGGCCGTCCGCGGAACGGGCCGGGCGTCGAGGATGTTGCGGTAGGCGGCGCGTTCCGCGGTGAACACCCGTCCGGCGGGGAGGTTGTCCAGCCACAGCTGCGCGACGTCGTCGGTGGTGAACGCGCGGTCGTGCCGTTCGAGCAGGGCGAGCGCCAGCATCGGGTAGTTGAGGTCGTCGTCCTCCGGCATCCCGGCGATGTTCTCCTCCAGCGAGGTGCCCGCGGAGCGCCGGTTCCACGGCCAGCGCGCCGCGACGTCGCGGGGGAGGCCGACCGCGGTGAAGTACCGGTCCAGCGGCCAGCGCCCGGTCGCGCGCAGGATCTCCTCGATGCCCTGCCGCGGGATCTTCTCGACCGGTTTGCCGAGCAGGCAGCCCGCCGCGCGGCCGGTCCACGCCCCGAGCACCCGTTCCCGCGTCGGGAGCGGCAGATCCGGTGCGGGCGGGAGCAGCGCGGCGATCGCCTCCCAGTCGTCGGGCTCCTCCGGCGCCGGTGCGGCGGCGATCGCGTCGAGCTCGTCGAGCAACGTGCGCGCCAGCGAACGCATCGCCGGCGTGGCCGGGTCGGGGCTGGCGCCGCTCACCGCCGGAACCGGGTCACCACCGGCGGCCACCCACCGGTCGCGGATCCCGGTGACGTCCTTGCCCTCCGCCGCGGACTGCACCAGCTCGTGGGCGAGCAGGTCCTCCGGCTGCGCCCAGGTGAGCCTCATGCGCCTTCCCCGATCGCGGCGCCGATGCCGGCGACGCGGGCGAGCGCCCGTTCCCGGTCGGCCCGGAGGATGTCGGCCGCGGCCGAAGCCATCAGCCGCCCGGTCGCGCGCAGATCCGTGCGACTGGCCTCGTCGATCGCGTCCACCCACTCGGCGGGCACGACGGCGGTGCCGCCGAGGCCCGCGCAGATCGCGCCCGCCATCGAGGCGATCGAGTCGGCGTCGCGGCCGTAGTTGACCGAGGCCAGCACCGAACCCCGGTAGTCGCCGCGGTGGCCGAGCAGGAGCCCGAGCGCGGCGGGCAGCTCCTCGATCGACTTCGTCCGGGACGGCCGCCGGGCGTCCATCGACATCTGCCGGTAGTGCGGGCCCACCGAGTCGAACGGTGCGACGACCTCGCGGACGCGGCGCGCGAGCGCGCGTTCCTGCTCGTCGGTGCTCGGCGGGGTGGCGTCGGCGAAGGCGTCGACGACGGCGCGCAGGGCCCCGGCAGTCCCGTCGTGCGCGACCGAGAGAGCCGCGTCGACCACGTCGTCGAGCCCCGCGCCGGGCGCGACCGAGGCCGCCACCATCGCGGCCAGCACTCCGGCGGCCTCCCGGCCGTAGCTCGACTGGTGCGCGCCGGTGAGGTCGATCGCCTCCGCGTACGCACCGCGCGGGTCGCCCGCGTTCGCGATGCCGACCGGCGCGATGTACATCGCCGCCCCGCAGTTGACGACGTTGCCCGCGCCCGCCTCGCGCGGGTCCGCGTGTCCATAGTGGAGCTTGGTGACGATCCACTTCTCCGCGAGGAAGACCCGCTGCAGCAGCAGGGCCGAGGCCTCCAGCTCCGGCACCCAGCGGGGCTCGCCGATCATCAGCGGGACGAGGTCCTCGGCCATCGCGTAGGCGTCGAGGTGGGCGCGGCGCTTGGCGTAGACCTCGACGAGCGCGCAGGTCATCAAGGTGTCGTCGGTGATGTGCCCGTCGCCCTTGTGGTACGGGGCGATGGGCCGCGCGTCGCGCCAGTTCGGGTACCACGGGCCGACGATGCCGGTCACCCGGCCGCCGTGCCGCTCCTCGATCTGCTCCGGCGTCCACCCCTCCGTGGCGCCGCCGAGGGCATCGCCCACCGCCGCGCCGGTGATCACCGCGACCGCGCGGTCCTCCAGCCAGGTCACCGGATCCGGCCCCTTCCTCGTCCCGCGCGGGCCGCTCGCCCGCGCTCGATCGTCCGAAGTGGACTGGCGGCGGAGCTGCCGCCGGTCCGCCTGCGACTGCTAGCGCGTGATGTTCTGCCAGCCGTCGGTGAGTTCCTTGGCCAGCCCGGCGGAATCGGTCTGCTGCGCGAGGAACCGCTGGTAGGCCGGTGTGGCGACGGTGTCCTTCCACTGCGCGTACTTGTCCGCGAACAGGTAGGGCGCCGAGGTCAGGTGCTCACCGGTGGCCAGGATGGCGTCCCAGCCGTTCTGCGCGCCGAGCTTCTCGGCCAGCGCGTTGCGCGCCGAGGTGGTCGGCGGGATCAGCGCGTCCGCCTCGTTGAGCGCCACCAGGTTCTCGGTGCTGGTGAAGAACTCGATGAACTGGGCGGCCTGCTCGACGTGCTCGGAGTCGACGTTCACCGAGAGGGTCTGCGGGTTGGCCGCCTGCGCGGGCCCGGCCGGTCCGGCCAGCGGCGGCAGCACGATCCAGTCGAGGCCGGCCGGGGCGTCCTTCGCGATGTTCGCCGCCTGGAACGAGCCCTGCACCGTCATGGCGACCTGTCCCGCGTAGAACGGGGCGAGCGCATTGGCGCCGGTCTGCGTGAGGGTGACCGGGAGGATCGACTTGTCCTGGAAGGCCATCTGGCCGACGAGCTCGGGCAGCGCCATCTCGCCCTGGCCGATCTGGGCCGTGGTGGCCTCACCGCTGCCCTGGAAGTACTGCCCGCCGAAACCGGGTGCCAGCGCCACGAACGCCGCCGTCGGGCTCTTCAGGCCCCAGCCGAGGCCGTAGGTGCCGTCCTTGGTGGTGGCCTTGGCGATCTCCCGCAGCTGCTCCCAGGACATCGTCGGACCGGTGGGGATCTCGACGCCCGCCTGCTGGAGCAGGGTCTTGTTCGCGAAGACCACGTAGGACTGCATCTCGGTCGGGTAGCCGATCACCTTGCCGTCGGCGGTGACGGAGTCGAGCACGCCCTTCGGGATGTCCGCGCGCTTGGCCTCCGACAGGTGCGGGGTGAGGTCGGCGAGGTAGCCGTCCTTGGCGAACGGGACGATCCCGGCGGCCTCGTAGTGCACGATGTCGGGTGCGCTGCCCGAGTTGAACTGGGTGATGAGCTTGTCGTAGACCCCGTCCCAGCCCGCGGGCACGACCTCCACCCGCGCGTCGGGGTGCTGCTGGTTCCAGGCCTCGACGATCTTGTTCGTGGCTTCGATCGCGGCCGGCTGGTCGGACAGGGACTGGAAGGTCATGGTGACCGGTCCCGACTGGTCGCCACCGCTGCCGCAGGCGGTCAGCAGCAGGCTCGCGGTCAGCAGGCAAGAGCCGATTAACGTGCGTCTGGACCTCATCTGAATCCAATCTGCGGGTACCTCGGCCTTCAGGCCGGGGAGGGGCAGGTCTCGGGTGTTCTTCGGTGACCACCCGAGATCACTACTTTCAAGTTGACGTAATAGTGTGTGGACGATGTCCGGGACGCAGGTGAAGCGGGCGTATAAGTACCGTTTCTATCCGACTGATGCGCAGCGAGGGGAGTTGCTGCGCACGTTCGGCTGTGTCCGGAAGGTCTACAACCTCGCTTTGGATGCGAGGACCCGCGCGTGGTTCACCGAGCAGCGCCGGGTGAACTACAACGAAACCTCGACCATGCTCACTGCGTGGAAGAAGTCCGAGGACTTGGCGTTTTTGGGTGAGGTGTCGTCGGTGCCGTTGCAGCAGGCGTTGCGGCATCTTCAGGGCGCGTTCACGGCGTTTTTCGACAAGCGCGCGAAGTACCCGCGGTTCAAGTCCCGCAAGCGTTCCCGCGCATCGGCGGAGTACACCCGCTCGGCGTTCAGGTATCGCGACGGGCAACTCACGCTGGCGAAGATGCCCGAGCCACTGAATATCGTGTGGTCTCGTCCGCTGCCGGAGGGCACCGATCCCTCGACGGTGACGGTTTCGCGCGATTCGGCAGACCGGTGGTTCGTGTCCATGCTGGTGGAAACCGCTGTCGAGCACCACGAACCCACCACCAGCATGGTCGGCGTGGACGCGGGGATTTCTTCGCTGGTCACCTTGTCGACCGGCGAGAAGATCACCAACCCCAGACACTCCGACCGGGAACGAACCCGCCTCGCGAAAGCGCAGCGGAGCCTTGCCCGGAAGGACAAGGGCAGCAACAACCGCGACAAGGCCCGCCTCAAGGTCGCCCGGATTCAAGCGAAGATCACTGACCGCAGGCGGGACAACCTGCACAAGGTCACCACTCGACTCGTCCGTGACAACCAAACGGTCGTGATCGAAGACCTCTCCGTGCGCAATTTGATGAAGAACCGGAAACTCGCGCGTGCTATCGGTGATGCGTCGTGGAGCGAGTTTCGTTCGATGCTGGAGTACAAGTGCGCCTGGTATGGGCGGGACCTGGTCGTGATCGACCGCTGGTTTCCCTCGTCGAAGATGTGCTCCGCGTGCGGCGAGCTCGCCGGGAGCATGCCGCTCAAAGTCCGTGAATGGACCTGCGAAGGCTGCGGAGTACGGCATGACCGGGACATCAACGCCGCGCGCAACATTGTGGCCGCCGGGCTGGCGGTGTCGGCCTGTGGAGCAGGTGTAAGACCTCAACGGGAGACCTCCCGGACGGGGCGACCGGCTGTGAAGCAGGAACTTTCCGGCGCGAGCCGGAAGGGAATCCCCGCCCTTCAGGGCAGGGTGCAGTCAACGTCCACCTTTCACGGCTGGTGCGGGTGACACTCATCCCTTCACCGCCCCCGCCATGAGCCCACTGGTGAGCCTGCGGCGCAGGAGGGTGAAGAAGACGATGCTGGGGATCGCCGCGAGCACCGCTCCCGCGGCCAGCGGCCCGAGCGCGACCTTGCCCTCGCCCCCGATGAACATCTTCAGGGTGATCGGCAGCGTGTAGTTCTCCGGCGACTGCAGCAGGACCAGGGCGAAGAAGAACTCGTTCCACGAGGCGACGAAGCTGAACATCGCCGTGGCGACGATGCCCGGCGTCAGCAGCGGGAACACGATCGAGCGGAGCACGGTGAACCGGCTCGCGCCGTCCACCGACCCGGCCTCTTCGAGCTCGACCGGCACCGACGCGACGTAGCCCTGCAGCATCCACAGCGCGAACGGCAGCATGTATGTCGTGTGCACCAGCACCAGCCCGACCAGGCTGTCGGTCAGCCCGAACGTCCGCAGCACGAGGAACAGCGGCAGGACCACGAGGACGACCGGGAACACCTGGCTCACCAGGATCCAGGTCACGCCGGCCATCCGGACCTTGCCCCGCACCCTGGCGAGCACGTACGAGGCGGGCAGCGCGATCACGATCACCAGCGCGGTCGACACCAGCGCCACCACGAGGCTGTTCGACGCGGAGCGGACCAGCCCCTGCCGGTCGAGGGCCTGCGAGTAGTTCTCCCAGTGCCACTGCTGCGGCAGCAGGCTCACCGACAGCGAGTTGAGCTCGGCGGAGGACTTCACCGAGGCCGAGATCAGCCACAGCAGGGGGAACCCGAGGAACAGCAGGTAGGCGGCGAGCGCCGCGTACTGGGCGGGGCGGATCAGGAGGCGCATGGCTCACCGCGCTTTCTCGGTGCGGTCGTGGCGGAACTGCGCCCGCAGGTACAGCGCGAGCACGGCCACGATGACGATGACGAGCACGACGCCCATCGCGGCGGCGTAGCCGATGTTGCGGTTCTTGAACGCCTCCAGGTACACGAACAGCACCGGGACCATCGTCCGCCCGCCGGGGCCGCCCTCGGTGAGCACGTAGACCAGGGCGAAGGAGTTGAAGTTCCAGATGAAGTTCAGCGAGGTGATCGAGGTGACGATCGGGCGCAGGCTCGGCCAGGTCACGGCGGTGAACCGGCGCCAGGCCCCGGCGCCGTCCACGGCGGCCGCCTCGTGCAGGTCGGCGGGGATCTGCTGGAGCCCGGCCAGCAGCGTGATGGTGGTCTGCGGCATCCCGACCCACACGCCGACGACGATCACGGCGGGCAGCGCGGTGGAGAAGTCGCCGAGCCAGTTGATGTCGCCGGGCAGGCCGATGCCGTCGAGGAACGCGTTGAGCGGGCCCCCGTTGGCCGAGTAGATCATCTGCCACATGATCGCCACGACCACGGGCGGCATCGCCCACGGGACGAGCGCGAGCACCCGGGTGAGGCCCTGCAGGCGCAGGCCCGAGTTGAGCAGCAGCGCCAGGCCCATGGCGGCCGCGAGCTGGAGCAGCGTGACGCTGACCGTCCAGATCAGCCCGATCCGCAGCGAGTCCCAGAACAGCGAGTTGCCCGCCAGGAGCGCGAAGTTGTCCAGCCCCACCACGTCGTAGTCGGGCTTGCGGACCAGCCGCGCGTCGGTGAAGGCCAGCGCGATCCCGACGACCAGCGGCGCGATGCTGAGCACCAGGATCGGGATCAGCGACGGCATGACCAGCGCGGCGACCTCGCGCCGCCGGGCGCGCACCATGGGCGTGCTCATGACTCCGGTCCGTCCGTTGTGGACTCCCGCACGATGAGCTCGGGTCCCACGGCCACCTGCCGCGCCGCCCGGTCCGGGTCGTCGGTGAGGCCGAGCACGAGCTCGGCCGCCGCGCGCCCGCGCTCGGTCGAGCCGAGGGACACGCTCGTCAGGCCCGGCAGGAAGACCCGGCCGAGCTCGGTGTCGTCCATCCCGGTCATGGCCACGTCCCCGGGCACCGCCAGCCCGAACTCGCGCGCGGCCCGGATCGCCCCGATGGCGAGCAGGTCGTTGGCCGCCACGACGGCGTCGAGCTGCTCGGCGGGGCCGGACGCGCGGGCGAAGAGCCGCCGCGCGGCGTCGAGCCCGGCCGCGACGGTGAAGTCGTCGGCGATCTCGGTCTCGACGCGCTCGAACCCACCGGCGGCCGCGTCGAAGCCGCGTTGCCGGGACGCGCCCGGCGTCGTGTCGAGCGGGCCGTTGAGGAAGCCGATGCGGCGGCGACCGCACGAGCGCACGTGCTCGACGGCCGCGCCGATCCCGGCCGCGGAGTCGGTGGAGACCGAGCTGACGCCGTGGTCGCCCATCGCGCGCCCGATGACCACGACGGGCACCGGCGCCTGCTGGATCTCCGCGATCAACCGGTCGTCGGTGCGCAGCGGGACGATGATCATCCCGTCGACGAAGCCGCTGTTCAGGCTGCGCACCAGCTCGGCGGCGGAGTCGGCGGTGTCGCCGGTGGTCATGACCACGACCCGGAAGCCGTGCGGGGCGAGCACCTCGTGGATGCCGCGCATCATCTCCACGTAGACCGGGTTGCCGATGTCGGCGATGGCGAAGGCGATCTGGAAGGTCTTCTTCATCCGCAGCGAGCGCCCGATCGCGTCCACGCTGTAGCCGAGCTCGGCGGCCGCCGCCCGGACCCGCTCGACCATCGCCTTGCTCGCGCCGGTCCCGTGGAGGGCGCGGGAGGTGGACGCCAGCGAAACCCCCGCACGTTCGGCCACCTGCAAGAGCGTGGCCCGCGTCGACGTCATCGTCCCCTCCATGTCGTGCGCGGCAGGGCCGCGGAAACGTTTCCAGCCCGAGTCCGAGGAAGACCTGAAAACGTTTCCAGACTGTGTGGCGGCGATAGTGCCACCCGCTCCGGTGCGGTGTCAATCACAGTCCGGGGCGGCCTCGCGGACCGGCCGGGGACTCGGAACGGCCTCGCACCGGAGCAGTCCGAGGGCTGCGCACCGCATGGGAAGATCACGTCCGTGACGCACGGCGAAACCGAGCGGCACGGCGCGCCGCCGGACGGAACCGCACTCTTCCGCTGCATCGAAGGCAGTTTCCGGTCGATCGTCGGTGGTGAGCTGGTGCCGCTGGAGCGCGACGACGACTCCCGGCGGCGGTGGCTCTACGAGCGGGCGCCGTTCGGCGTCCTCGCCCACGAAAGCGGTTCCGACCTGATCAGGCAGTGGCGCGACGTCACGTGATCCGATCGGAGGACACTGTGGACTGTCCGGGCTGATCTCGGCGACAGTTCGACTGAACTGCGGATTTCTTTTTGCGGACAAGGTGTTTCAGAGAGCGCTGTTGATATCGAGGGGGTAACGCTTGGCGGGATCGGTGAACCGCCGCGGGGTGGGCCGCATCTGAGCAACTGCCGCACCGAGAGCTCGAACCGGATTCTCCGGCGCGGCGCCCGGCACCGCACCACCAAGAGGAGACACGCCGATCATGACCTACGCCCCCGTCGCCGCGCCCGCGCCCGTGCAGGCGCCGAAGCGCCCGGTGCTGCTGTTCGTCCTGCAGATCTTCGCCGGACTGTCCGGACTGCTGCCGATCGTCGCCGGAATCCTGAACCTCGCAGGCGGCCGCCAGCTGGCCGAGGACGAGCTGGTCAACAACATCAACCGCATCGAGCCCGGGCTGATGGACGAAGCGGGCCTGAGCGAGGACTCGTTCGTCGAGCTGATGCGCAGCACCGGCCAGTGGGAAGGATTCGTCGCCGACTTCCAGGGCGCCATGGCCACCTGGGCGGGCATCGAGCTCGGGTTCGGCGTCCTGCTGCTGGTGTGGACGTTCTTCGCGCGCACGATCTGGGCCCGAGTGCTGCTCACGGTGTTCTCGGTGCTCGCCTTCATCGTCCACTTCGCCGCGATCGGCACCTCGGCGATGGGATCGGACCTGGTCGGCGGCATGCTCGTGGCCGCATGGCCCTGCGGCCTGCTGACGCTCGTGTTCTGCTGGCTCCCGCCGGTCAACCGCTACGCCAGGGCGCTGAAGCAGGTCCGCTGATCGCGGCGCCGCTTCCCGTCGGCTGCTCGATGCCCGCACCTCGCGGTCGGGTGTATCGCGGGCGTATCGGAAATCGCATACGCCACCGCAACAGTCCGGGGTCTTCGGTGAAGCCACGGACCGCGACCCATCCGCACGCGGGTGGTGCGTGCGTCGGCTTGTCGATCGGGAGGGGATTGTGCTCGTGGGTTCGGATTCCGCACGTGGTGTCGACCGGCGGCGGCTGCTCGGGTGGAGCGGGTTGGCAGCCGCCGGTGCGGCGGCCGGTGCGCCGCTGGTGAACCGCGCGGCCTCCGCCGCGCCGGAGCGGTCGCGGCGCGACCAGATCCCTCCGGACACCCTGCCCGGCGGGGCCTACGACCGGTACGTGGCGGAACTGGCCGCGGCGGACAAGTTCTCCGGCGTGGTGCTGCTGGCGCACCAGGGCCGGACGGTGCTGTCGCGCAGCTACGGCATGGCCGACAAGGAAAGGGGCATCCGCAACCACGAGGATGTCGCGTTCAACCTGTCCTCGGGGAGCCAGCCCTTCTTGTCGGTGGCGATCCTGCAGCTGGTGCAGCAGGGCCGGGTGGCGCTGTCGGACGCGGTGGGCACCCATCTCACGGGCTTCGCCGAGGAGATCGCCGAGCAGGTGACCATCCACCACCTGCTCACCCCGCTCTCCGGGCTGGACGCCCCGATGCCGGACTGGCAACGCGTCTTCCACAGCAGGGAGGAAGTGCACGAGCACCACGAGCGGTGGACCCGGCAGGCCGAACTGGTCGCCGTTCCCGGTTCGGGCGACAACAGCCACCGCCCCGGCGGCGGTGCCGCCCTGGCCATCGCCGCGCAGATCGTGGAGGCCGTGACCGGCACGACGTTCTGGGACTACGTGCACCAGCACGTCTTCGGGCGCTGCGGCATGACCGGCTCGGCGTTCTACACCAGGGAGCAGTGGCTCACCGACGAGCACATCGCGCACCCGTACCTGCTCCAGGCGGACGGCAGCCGGCTGGACGCCGTCCACAACCTGGACGAGGGCGACCGGAACCCGGGCCGCGGCTTCATCGGCCACGCCTCGGGCGACGGTTTCGCCACCGCGCCGGACCTGGTCCGGTTCGCCACCGCGCTGCGCGACGGCACGGTGCTGGACGGACCCCACGCCGACCTGTTCGCCGGGCCCAAGCTCCCCGGTCCCGGCCCCTCGTCGTACGAGGCGTACACGATGCCGGTCTCGGTCATCGGCGGCCAGTGGGTGATCGGGCGCGGCGGCGGCACCGGCGGCGGGTCCGCCAACTGGACCATCTACCCGGACAGCGGTTGGGTCGGCGTCGTCCTCAGCAACTACGACGAGGTACCGGTTCAGGAGATCTGCCTGCAGGAGATCAAGGCCATCACCGGTGTGGCGCTCGACCCGCCGGGCGGCGGCTGAGGGGCGCCGGTTCGGGCATCCCATCGGGCGTCAAACGTCACTCGTCGGCGCGCGGTTCGCCAGTTGTCCCTGTTGTGCCGGATGTCGCGTTCTACGTTGGTGCGCGGTGACGTTCGGCGGAGGGGAAGGCGGATCCCTCCCGTTGCTCCACGGAGGGTTCGCATGACCGCATCAGAGGCAGAGGTTCTTCCGTACGAGGCGGAGCTGGCGAACGGCGCTGTCCCGGCGCAGCGCCGGGACAGCGTGACCGTCGGTGAGATGCCCGCCCTGGACGACCTGGACAACCCGCACTACCGGGACGAGCGGCGGTGGGTGGCCGGGTGCGTGGCCCGGATCCGGGCGATGCCGCGCCCGGCGACCCCGCTGCACGAGATCGCGCTCCCGGCGCAGCTGAACGGGCTGAAGCTGTACGTCAAGGACGAGACGGCCCATCCCACGAAGAGCCACAAGCACCGGCTCGCCGAGGCGTTGTTCCTCAACGCCTTCGCCAACGGCTGGCTGCGCAGCGACGGTCCGGTCGTGGAGGCCTCCAGCGGATCCACGGCCATCTCCGAGGCGTGGTTCTGCCGCGAGCTCGGGATGCGGTTCCTGGCCGTCGTGCCCGCGGGCACCGCTGCCCGGAAGAAGAAGGCGATCACCGAGCTGGGCGGTGAGATCAAGGAGGCGTCCGGCGCGGCGATCTCGGCGGTGGCCCGCAAGACGGCGCAGGAGACCAACGGGCACTTCATGGACCAGTTCACCTACGCCGAGCGGGCCTACGACTGGCGCGCCGAGCACGGGATCGCCGCCGAGGTGATCGAGGCCGTGGACCCGGACTGGTTCGTCATGGGCGCCGGCACCGGCGGGACCGCGGCCTCCGTGGCCCGCTACGCCCGGTACACCGACCGGAAGGTCAAGGTCTGCGTCACCGACCCGGAGAACTCCGCCTTCTTCCCCGGCTGGCGGGACAACGATCGCGCGGCGACCGCCCCGGGCTCCCGCATCGAGGGCATCGGCCGCCCCCTGGTCGAGCCGTCGTTCCTCTTCCCGCTGGTCAACCGGATGATCCAGGTGCCGGACCCGGCGTCGATCGCCGCGATGCGGGTGGCCGCCGACCGCCTGGGAGTCCGGCCCGGTGCGTCGACCGGAACCGCGCTGTACGGGGCGCTGAAGATCCTCCACGGCATGCACGAGCGGGGCGAGACCGGCACGGTCGTCACCGTGCTGTGCGATCCGGGTGAACGCTACCTCGACACCTACTACGACGACGACTGGCTGCTGCAGCGCGGCATCGATCACGCCCCGTGGGTGCCGGTCGTCGAGGACTTCCTCGACCACGGCACGTGGAACCCGCCGACGAGCTGGGCGGCGCCGCCGGTTCCGGCGACCGTCCTGTGGAACATGTGATCGGCCGGGGCGTCGTGCAGCTCGACGACGAGCTGCACGACACCACCGCTGGTCAGGCAGGGCCGAAGTTCCAGATCACCCGCTGACCGGCATCGCCCCGCAGCGCACCGGTCCGGCCGGTCGCGCTGATGTCGACCTCGGTCATGTCGGGAAGATCCGGGTCGGTGAGGACCTCCACGACGTAGGGCTTGCCCGCGTCGACCTCCTGGACCGCGCGGGTCAGCACCTCTTCGAGGTCGTCCGCGGATTCGACCAGGCAGCCGTCGACGCCGAACCCCGCGGCCAGCTCCACGAACGACAGCTGGGGGTTCCCGTCGAGTTCGAGGTACTCGGCCGGGCCGCTGGGCTCCCAGGCGTAGGACTTGCGCAGCACGTCCAGCCCGACCCGGAGCGTCTTGTACTGCTTGTTGTTCGTGATCAGGTACAGCACCGGGAGCTGGAACTTGGCCGCGGTCCACCAGGTGTTCAGGTAGAACAGCGCCGAACCGTCGCCCACCGCGTTGACCACGATGGGCCGCTCGCCCGCCGGCTCCCCGGCTCCGCGCACCGCACCGGCGACGCCGAGGCTGGCGGGCATCGAGTACCCCAGCGAGCCTCCCTCGGACGACGTGTAGCCGGTCGGGGAGTCGAAGCGCAGCCCCTGCTGGAAGTCCAGGGTGTCCGAGCAGGCCTCGTTGATCAGGCGGATCGAGTGGTTGCTCAGAACCCCGTTGAGCACGTCCACCAGCATCGCGGGAGCGACGCCCCGCTCCGGGACCTCCTTCGCCCGCTGCCGGAATTCGCCGGCGAGTTCCCGGTCCTCCTGCGCCAGCTCCTCGTTCAGGCGGTCCACGTGCCCCTGGTCGTAGCGGGGATGGGTCTTGACCGCCGCGGTGATCTTGGGCAGGGCGTCCCTGATGTCGCCCAGCGGCGCCGCCGCCCCGTAGTGGTTCTTGCCGATCTGCCACGGGTCGTTGTGCAGGTAGACCTGGGTCAGGTGCGCGGGGATCAGCGGCCCCTCGTCCCAGTTGTAGATCACGAGCTGCGCCTGCGCGTTGAAGCCGCACAGGAACACGGTGTCCCGCACCGCTTCCTCGTCCTTGCGCCCCAGGACCTGCCGGACCTGCTGCTGGACGCTCGGCAGCTCGCCCCGCGCGTGCGCCAGGTGGTACGGGTAGTTGAGGTAGCTGCTGAGCTGCTCGGTGTACACCGGGGCGCCGATGGCCGTGGCCAGGTCCTGGAGTTCGCGCCACGCCCCGGCTTCGCCGACCCCGTCGCCGGCGACGATGACCGGGTACCGGGACCTGGCCAGGAGATCGGCGGCCTTGTCCAGCTCGGAGGGCTGCGCCTGGAACTCGCCTGCGATCCGGGTGAACCGGCCGCGCTGCGGATCGGCCCCCGGCTGCACCAGGAACTCCCACGGGATCGACAGGAACACCGGCCCCATCGGCGGCGCGAGCGCGGTCTTCAGCGCGCGCTGCATGGCCATGCCGATCTCGTCGGGACCGCGCACCTCGTAGGCCCACTTGGTGTACTGCTGGGCGACCTGGACCAGGTCCGACCCCAGCAGCGGTTCCTGGATGAGGAGGTTGCTGTGCTGCTGGCCGCACAGCACCAGCAGCGGGACGTGCGACCGGGACGCGTTGAAGAGGTTCCCGATCGCGTGGCCGACTCCCGGCGTGACGTGCAACCCGACCACGCCGGGCACGACTTCGCCGCTGCCGGTCCGCCGGTGGCGCGCGTACCCCATCGCGGCGCCGAGGGCGATGTTCTCGTGCAGGCAGGGCACGTACTCGATCCGGTTCTCCGGAACGTCGGTGCCGTCGATGAGCGGGATCTCGTTGGTACCGGGAACTCCGTAGAGCCGGTCGACACCTGCGGTCCTGAGGTAGTCGAAGATGATGTCCCGGCCCAGCCGGGGGTTGTTCTCCTGCTCGATCGGGAGCCACTGCGCGGACTGCCCGTGCTCGGTCTCGGTCACCTCGTTCTCCTCCTCGGTCATCGAGTCGTGAACCCGGCGGTGCTGTGCGGCGCTGCGATCGCAGCCAGGATCCCGTTGCGGGATCAGAGGATTCACCCGCGCGTCGGCACTGCCACCGCACCTGCTGCCGCAGCTCGTGCGAGCTGTCCGCGGCGGTGCGGTTCCCCAGCGAGCACCGGCACGCTTCGTCCCCGGTCGTCGAGCGTTCGTCGTATCCGTCCCCAGCCCGCTCGTGCACGCCGGCGATCACCTGCCGACTGCGACCCGAAGGTAACAGGACCCCCCGGTGCCGCAGGGCGGATCGCGACAACCGGGGAAATCCCTCGCGTGTCGGTGGGGTGGGGCATGATCACCGACCTGTCCCGCACTTCTCGAAGGAGGAACGTGGTTACTGCCGATGGATCCGGCTGGGCCGGTCTGGGTTTCCGCGACTGGATGGACTACGACCTGATCCGGGCGCGGCTCGATGCCGGCGCGGATCCGAACGCCCCCGCGTGGGGGAGCAGGCCCCTGCACGCGGCGGCCGAGCGCGGTTCACCGGAGGTCGTCGCGGAGCTGGCGCGTCGCGTCGACGATCTCGACGCGGAGCACGAGGGCGCCACGGCGCTCTGGCTCGCCGTCTACGCCGACCGCCCGGACAACGCACGGGTCCTGGCCGCCGCCGGAGCCGATCCGCGGCTGCCGATGATGGCCGGCTGGTCACCTGCCCGCCTCAGCCTCGCCGGGCCGACCCCCGACCTGTTCGACCTCGAACCCGGGGAGTTCGAGCTGTCCCGGGAAGAAGCCCTCGCGGCGGCCGAAGGGCAGCGGTTGACCGCGGTCCTCGACGGCCTGGGGTTCGCCGACGGGCTCGGCCTGGCCGCGGTCGCGGGAATCAGCGCCGCCGAGGCGGCACGGCGGCTGGAGGCCGTGCCCGTCGAGGGAATCGACCCCGACCCTCACGCCTTCGACCAGGACCTGGACCTCATCGGGGCCACCGATGTGCCCGGTGGCTGCGTCATCAGCCAGCCGTGGGGCTACGCGCCGCAGATGCCGGGTGTGACGAGCCGGCTGTCCGCGGGCACCGTCTGCTACGGCCTCTACGCCAACCCCAAGAGCGGCAACCAGGGGAGCATCGCGCGCGATGGCGCCATCGAAGGCTGGGACCTGCACCCCGGCGGTGACCCCTTTCCCGGTGATCCCGCCGAAGAAGTCCTCGCCGCCTACCTCTACCAGCACAACGCCGTCGCCTACAGCTGCGCCTACGCAGGTCTGCGGCTGACCGACACCCGGGCGATCAACGGCAAACCCGACCGCTGGCTGCGGCTGCCCGAGCGCGACCACTGGGAGTGGCCCTAGGCTGGACTCCGCGCCGCGCCGTGCGGCCTCGGGCCGATGGCCGGACCGCGATCACCGGTGACCAATGTGGACGGTAATGCTGCGGTGCCGTGCGGCCCCTGGCGCGGCGCCGTCGGCACAGCTGGCAGGTTCCGCCGCCGCAACTGCGGACGTCGGATCTCCTGAAAAGCCAACCGGGGCAGCGCTTGCCGGTCATACTGTGGTGGTGTCTCAACCCCAGGATCACATCGGCAACGTCTTCGGCGGTCACCCGCACATCGTCGTTCGGACCGGGGGCGTCGGACGTAGCGCTGGTCTCGGCCATGGCTGCTGACAGGCCCGCGAACTCGGGGCACGACCTGGGGCTGATGCTCCGCGAGGTGACGCAGCCGAACGGTGTGCGCCGCTTGCTGAAGTCGCTGGCGAGCCAGGTCGGCGGCTGGGCGATGTTGCTCGATCAGACCGGTGAACCGGTCGCGGCCGCTCCCGCACCGCCGAAGGACCTGCTGCCGGAGATCGAGGACGCGATCGGCTCCGTCGTCGCCTGCCGACGCCAGTCGGCCTCGATCGAACTCGGCTCGCACTCGGTGTGGATTATCGCCGTCGGCCAGGTGCAACCGTGCCCGATCCTCGTGGTGGCCAAGCACGGCTCGTTTCCCGCGGATGCCGTCGGAACGGTCATGGACGCCGTCCGGTTGCTCGGCCTGCGGGTCTGGGGCGACGGCATCGAACGCAAGCAGGGCGAGGTCAAGCGCGCGGAAGCCCTGACCCGGGAAGCGGTGCTCCACCTGCTCATGGCCGGACATCTCGACGGGGCCCGGCGCGTGGCGGGCGCACTGCGACCGGAACTGCCGGACCGGCTCCGGGTCTGCGTCGTCGAATGCGGTGCCGGCGAGCGGGACGAGTACGCCGATCGTTGTTTCGAAGCGTCTGGTCGAACCGCGTGGATCGTCCGATGTCCCGTCTACGACCAGCAGCTCATCGTGCTGGCGCCGGCGGTGCAGGACCGGCCGGAGTCCGCCGAGTTCGACGCAGTGCTTCAGGAGCTGATCGCGAGCGGACGCGATGTTCACGTGGGAGTGGGCCCGCCTGTGGCGTTGCGCGACACGGCATCCGGCTACGAGCAGGCGTTCCACGCGGTCGCGATGGCGAAGCACGATGCCACCCGGTTCGCCACCTTCGGCCCCGCGACCGCGCTCTCGGCGTTGTTCGGCCGGGCAGGCCAGGAATGGGCGGCGAGCGTGCTCGAGCCGTTGCTCGACTTCACCCCGGAACGCAGCCAGGACCCCGATGGCGACGAGCTGTTGTCGACCTTGCGCTCGTGGCTGAGCTTCTACGGCAAGGCGGCGGCCCAGCTGAAGGTCCACCGCAACACGGTGTCCATCCGGTTGCGCCGCATCGAGCGGATCCTGGGTCGCGACCTCGACGACGTCACCGCGCAGGCGATCCTGGATCTGGCGTTGCGGCTGCTCAACCGCTCGATCCGGCCGCGCAGCGGGCAAGTGCCCGAACTCGACGACCTGCTCGACGCCGCGCCGGTGCGGCAGTGGGCGCGGACGCTGCTCTCGCCCGTGCTCGACAACGATTCACGGCTGGCCCTGACGACGCTGCGCACTTGGCTGGGCTGCGACGCGCGGTTGGAGGAGACCGCCGTTGCACTGGGAATTTCTGTTCCGGGCGCGCGCAAGCGCCTGCTGCGCATCGAAGGAATCCTCGGCAGATCGCTGCTGAACGGGCCGTCGGCCCGGTACGACGTGGTGTTGGCCCTTCGGGCGCTGGACGGCCGGGTGAGCGCGGGCGGTGACACCGGTGCTGCCGGGCACGTCCCCGGTGCGCCCTAGGACGTGGTGTACTCGCCCCGTTCGATCCTGGAGACCAGCTGGGCCGCCATCCGCTTGATGATCTCCAGGCCTTCCCGGCCCCACTCCCGCGGGACCTGATCCACAACGCAGATCGTTCCCAGAGCGGTGCCCGTGCGGTCGATCAGCGGGGCGCCGAGGTAGGCGCGGACGCCGATCTCGTCCGCCACGGGGTTTCCGGAGAAGGGCGCGTAATCGCGGATGTTGTGCAGGACCAGCGCTCGGCGGCGAGCGGCTACGTAGACGCAGTAGCCGTGGTCGCGGTCCATGGTCCGCATCGGATCGTCCGCCGGCAGCGGGGGCGCGGGCTCCGTCTCCGATGCGGTGCCGCTGCGCGTCACGTGCAGGCCCGCGAAGTACTGCCGGTCGTCGTCCATGAAGTTGACCATGGCGAACGGGGCTTCGAGAGTGGCCGCCAGTTCACCGGCGAACTCGTCGAACTCCGGTATTGGCCGACTGCTGATCCCGAGTTCGCGCAGTCGCCGCGAGCGGGCGGCTGCCTCGACGTCCTCGGGTGGGAGGAGCAGGCGATGTCCGTCGACTTTCGGGTACTTCCTCGAAGCAGGGTCGTGCGGGAGGGACAAGGGAACTCCTTGCGGTGATCTGATGTGCGACGGTCGAAAGGGAACTCGATCGCCGGAACCGGTCGTGACGACTCGGAGAACGTCGTCGGACGCCGTTCTCGGGCAGCATGAAGATGCCGATGTGCCATTGCTTTCCCGCCGAAGCGGACGCTGGCGGGCGCGGATCAGTCCCAGGCGAACATGACGTGCCCGAATTCCACGGCTATGTCATGTTCGGCCGAGCGGCGATGGAACATCGGCATCCTGCGAGCGGTGATGTTCTCGTCCATCACCGGAATTGAGCTGAGCGGCGTGTTCCGGCGAGTGGGAAGAACTCTCGGAAACCGTTGCGCCACTTCTCTCAGATCAGGCCGGCTCCGTCGCCTGGACGGGAAGGGAGAGGTACGGGAACTCATCGCGCAGCCGGCCCGATGCCGCCCGGCTGTCCAAGCCCAGCGGCACCGCCTTGTTCAGCACGACACCGAACATGACCTCAGGACCGCACTCGGTCAGGCCGCGTCCGTTGCGCTTGGCGAAGCCGAAGTTCGCCGGCGTGCCGATCTCGTAGCGCAGCAGGTCCGGGAAGATGGTCTCGCTGACCTGCCGGGCGTAGTCGGCCGGGTCGGCCGCGGTGCGCAGCTCGGCGACGACCCGGGCGACGAGCTCCCGGACGGCCGGACCGTAGATCTCCTGGTCCTGGCTGGGCTGGGTGGTGTTGTACTGGCTGGCCCGGTCCGAGTCGTCCGGGTGGAAGATCGTGTTGATCAGCGGCTGCGCGCAGCGGTTGATCTGGCGCCATCCGCCGGCATCGGTCGGCAGCACCGTGACTCCCCAGAACCCGATGGTGTCCGCACCGAACGCGTCGTTCGGGACCTCGAGCACGATCGCGCTGACGTTGGTCCCGGCGAAGAGGTTCGCGGCCTCGCTGCTGTCCCAGTCGCCGAGGTCGATGGTCCCGCCTCCGGCGACCGCGTTCTTGACCGCGGTGATCACGGTGGGCTCGATGTAGAACGGATCCGCCGCCGGGCCCGCCCAGATGCGGGTGCCGCCCGTTCCGGAGATCTCCGCACCGGTCGTCCCGCTGAGGACGAGCACTCCGGCGGCGTCGCGATCGCGAGCATCCGCCCCGTCGAGCCGACGCAGTTCCAAGGGCTGCCTGCCGTCGGCGTCCTGCTCGCCGAAGGTCACCCGGAACGTGATGTCCTCGATCGCGTCGTCGTCGGTGTCCACTTTGAATTCGTAGACGCCCTCGGGGTGGAATGCGCCCGCACCCGACAGCGGATTCACGTTGATGACGAACGCGGTCCCGCCGGTTCCTCGAAACAGGTACACATCGCTGATGTCCAGGCGCGGATCCTGCCGGGCCAGCGGGGAATCAAGGTGGTGCGACATTGACGCTCCGTCGAGTAGCCGAATGATCAACCCGAAGATATGAAGCGGCGTCAACAACGTCCAGGTTCTGTTTGCACAGTCGCCGCGCGACTCGGTACCGGTTTGCTGCGTCAACCCGCCGAGCGCCGCGGTGCCCGTGCGGGAAGGCGGAGGTCAGGCCTCGCCGACGTGCGTCGAGCGAGTGCCGGTCGGGCGTGCTTTCGCGACGCACCAGTTGTTCCGCCCGTTTTCAGGAGTTCATCCCGGATCGGTCGCGAATGCTGTCACGGGTTGGCTCCTCGGGGCTCGACGGGGGTCAGCGTGCCGAGCGCGTGCTCGACGGCCTGCGCCGCGTCGAGCACGGCGTCCTCCCGGAACATCGGCCCGATCAGCTGCACTCCGACCGGGTGGCCGTCGACGAGGCCGGTGGGAACGGCGACCGCGGGTGCGCCGACCGCGGTCGACCACACCGAGAGCGCCATCGAACGTCCGTACCGCCGTTTCTCCTCCGCGGACGAGGATTCCTGCCCTGGTGCGAACCGGGCGCGCGTGCTGACGGGACCGAGCAGGAGCGGAGTCACCGCTGCCCGCTGCGCCCATGCCCGGCGCACGGTCAGGAGCCGGGCGGCACGGTCGAGGTACTGCTCGAGGTCCAGCGGCGGGTGCTCGTCGAGGTCGAAGTCGATGTAGCGGGACGCTTCGGGGCCGACGAGCGCGCTGATCGCCGGCCAGTTCCCGGCGAACTCGGTGAGAACCATGCCCGTGTACACCGCCAGGGCGTCGTCGAGCGCGGGGACGTCGGCCTCGGCGACCGCGTAGCCGGCGTCGGCGAGCGCGTCGGCCGCGGCCTCCACGGCAGCCATCACGGCGGGGTCCACCCCGTGACCGCCGGGATCGCGGACGACGCCGACGGCGCGCGCAAGCCGCGGGCCGCACGTGGGCACCGGAACGGCGCGGGGGTCCCGGGGATCGGTGACCGCGAGCACCTCGAACGCGGTGCGCAGATCGGACACGCTCCGCGCGAGCGGTCCGTCGACGGGGAACAGCGCGGAGGCCGGTGCCGGGTCGGCCGGGCCGATCCGGTGGTCGGCGGGAAAGCGTCCTGGCGTGGGCTTCAAACCGGCGATTCCGCACATCTGCGCGGGCAGTCGCGTGGAACCCCCGGAATCGTTGCCCAGGCCGATCGCCGCCATCCCGGTGGCCACCGCGACGGCGTCCCCGCCGCTGCTCCCGCCGGGCGTGGCATCCGGGTCCCAGGGGCTGACCGTGTCACCGAAGAGCTCGCTGCGCGGATGCATTCCGGTCAGCGTCAAGGTCGGCATGTTGGTGTGGCCGACGATGACGGCACCGGTGCGGCGCATCGCTTCGACGGGCGGGGCGTCGGTGCCGGCGACGCGGTCGGCGAAGGCCCGCAGCCCGTGCGTCGTCGCGAGCCCGCGCACGTCGGTGGTCTCCTTCACGGTGATCGGCACCCCCGCCAGCGGTCCGACCTCCTCGCCGCGCGCGACGGCTTCGTCGATGGCCGCCGCGTCCCTCCGCGCGTCGTCGTCTCGCCGCGAGGTGACCGCCGTGAGGTGCGGGTTGTACCGGTCGATGCGGTCCAGGTGCGCGTCCAGGACCTCGACCGCGCGCGTCCGGCCCGAGGAGACCTCCGCCGCGATGCGGGTCGCTGACCAGCTCGTGACCTCGTGCGCGCTCGTACCCATGCCACTAAGATACACACCTGTATCTGGATGCATAATCGGATGTGAACAGCGGTCACGTGCGCCGTCCGGGCAGCAGGACCGGTGGCGAACTCGTAAGGAGCGGTGATGTCCCGTCAACGGCTCTCACGCAGCGAGTCGCAGGCGCTGACCCGCATGCGACTGCTCGACGCGGCCGCCGAGGTGTTCGCCGAGCACGGTGTCGCCGGAGCCTCGGTCGAGCGGATCGCCGACCGCGCCGGGTACACCCGAGGGGCGTTCTACGGGCACTTCGCCGACAAGGACGCCGTCGTCGCGGCACTGCTGGAAGAACGCACCCGACGCGAACGGGAGGAAGTGGCGCAGCTCGCTGCGAGCGAGGGCGACACCTGGGAAGCTCTGCGCTCCTGGCACCGCGAGCGATCCGCTCACCTGGAGGACTGGCTGGCGTTGCGCCTGGAACTCGTGCGCCACGCGCTGCGGCGCCCACCCGGTGAACGGTCGGTCCTCGCCCAGCGAGAGGCCTATGCCCGTGAGGCGCTCACCGGTGCTGTGGCGCGCGAGCTCGGAACCGGTACCGCGGAAGCGGCGTTCACCGCCCTCATCGTGCACGCGCTCGAAGACGGCTTGGCCATCCAGCGCGCCATCGACCCCGGCTCGGTGCCTGCTGATGCCGTCGTCACCGCCACCGAGATCGTCCTCCGCGGCGCGCGGACGGCCGATGAACCGTGATCGCCACCAGCGCCGGACCGTCGCCTAGGGGAGCAGGTCCGGCCTGACCCTGGCTATCGCCTCGGTCAACTGCTTGACCGTGGCGCTGTTCGGCAGTCTCAGCTCCACTTCCGGATTGGGAGTGAGCGGGCCTGGCAGCAGCGCCCGGTGGTGGGTGATGAAGCGGCGGTCCACGGGGGTGAACACCAGGGCCGGCCGCAGCAGCTTCGAGTTCGGGTCGTCCTTGACCGGCGGACGCAGTTCCTGGCCGCGCACGGCGCGCAGCTCCTCCCACGCGATCAGGTCCGATTTGCGGCCGGCCCGCCACCACAGGCCGCGTTCGTCGACGGCGAAGCGGTGCGTGCGCGGGATGGTGCCGACCATCAGCAGCAGGCCGCCCAGCGAGAACGCGGCCATCATGAACACCCCGAAGCCCGGGGCGTAGTCGAATCGCGGAGTGCGCGATGGGGTCCCGATGTCCGGGAAGAGGGCGGCGAACCCGAAGAAGACGAACATGGCCAGCCCGCCGATGAACAACGTCCGACCGGACCGGTACTCGACCACAGGCGTCCCCGGACCGGGCGACCACGTCTGTTCCGTCACGGCAGGCAGCGTAGCCGACGACGCCCCCAGCGGCGCGCACCTTCTGCGCCCGCGCCCGCCCCGGTACCGGCCGGCACGGAGATCGGGCAATGCGCGCAGCCGGGCAGCGTCGTACTCGGAGGTGGCAACGAGTAGCGCGACGCGCCGCCCGGCACGGCCCTGCTCATTCATCGCCTGGCTCGGCTCCCGGGTGCTCGGGTATCGCAGTGACATCACGCGGTAACCGATCGAGCACTGGCCGCGGACGGGGTTCCCGGATCACCGTGACCTCGAGCCCGGCAGCAAAGAGCGCAGCAGGCCGCGCCCAGGGCCATCGAGGAGTGCGTTCGTCCATGCGGATACCGGATGCGACAGGTGGTCAGTCACCTCCGCCACCCCCGTCTCCGCCTCCACCGCCCCAGTCACCGCCACCGGCGTCCCAGCCGGAGCCAGGGTCCCCGCCACCGCCGGCGGAACTCGTTGAACCGCTCCGAGAACGGCCCCGGGAGACGCGCTTTCCGAATGCCCGCCGGAGGGACCACGTGCGCCAGAGCCAGACGGCAACGAGCGCGGCAGCGGGCAGCAGCAGCGAGCCCGACACGACCAGCAGCAAGCCCGTCACACCGTCCACCGCGCCCAACCCTTCCGCAGTCGATGCCGCCGGCCGTAGTCGATACGCGCGAGCCGGGCACGAGGTTGCCGGGTCGAACGCGGAAGATACGCGCCGGACCCGCACCGCAGCCGTGCGCGCACTGCGTTCAGCGATACCGGAGCCCGGCGCGCCGTTCAGCGGATGAAGGAGTCGCGGTCGACTGCCGGGGATGCGAAACACCCGATTCGCGGATATCGGGAGAACCGGGCGGCCGGTATACCGAGGTGACGCGTCGCTTCGAGCGAGTTGGAAGCGGCCGGGATGGGCGGGGGTCGACGATGATCGGTGCGTCCGGTAAAGGATTGTTGCGCTCGGTGGTCGCTCTGCTCGTCGTGACCCACGTGGTCGCGGTCGGCACCGCGTCCGCTTCGGTGGCCGATTCGGTGTCGGCAGGCGAGTTCGTCCACGTCTACGACCCGTCGGTCGGCGAGACCGAGCAGTGGTACTACAACGATCACACGATGATCCGGGACGCGGCCACCGGTGTGTGGCACGTGTACGCCATCACCCACGCCGAACCGGCCGATCCGCTGGACGAGAAGCAGTTCGGGCACGCCACGGCACCCTCACCGCGAGGCCCCTGGACGAAACAGCCGTTCGCGCTGACCGCGGATCCGGGATCGGGCGAGAGCCACATCTGGGCGCCGCACGTGGTCTTCGCCAACGGCGTCTACCACATGTTCTACGCGGCGGGCACTCCCGACCACACGGCCTACCGGATGCACCTCGCGACCTCCACCGACCTGCGGACCTGGACCCGCAGCGCGGCCAACCCGCTGTTCACCGACGGATTCGACGCCAGAGACCCCATGGTCACCAGGATCGGCGTCCAGTGGGTCATGTACTACACCGCGACCAGCGCCCCCGCCGGGGGAAACCACCAGGTGGCCTACCGGACCAGCCTGGACCTGGTGCACTGGAGCGAAAAGCGGGTCGCCTTCGAGCATCCCGCCTCGGGCACCTTCGGAGGTCCCACCGAATCCCCGTTCGTCGTGCGGCGCCCGGACGGCTGGTACCTGTTCGTGTGCTGCGATCCCGGCTACAAGGACACCCGGGTGTACTCCAGTGCGAACCCGTTCCGCTTCACAGTGGACAGTCCGGCCGGTCACATCGACGCCCACGCCGCCGAGATCATCACCGAGCCCGGCGGACGCACCTCGATCACCAGCGCCGGCTGGGGAGAAGGCGGGCTGCACCTCGCGCCGGTGCGGTGGTCGAACCCCTGACCCGGCCGCACCCGGACCCCACCTCGGCCGGCTCGATCACCCGGCGGTCAGGACCTGGCGCAGCACGCCGTGCGGGTGGCCGTGCCGGCGCCACTCCCTGGGGTAGCCGATGGAGACCTCGTGGAAGGGAACTCCGTCGTGGTGCGTGATCCGGGGGATGTGCAGGTGCCCGTACACCACGCAGCGGGCGCGGAACCGCCGGTGCCAGTCGGCGGTGCGCTCGGTGCCGCACCACTGGGCGAACTCCGGGTGGTGGAGCACGTCCGTCGGCGCGCGGACCAGCGGGTAGTGGTTGACCAGCACGGTCGGCAGTTCGTCGTCGAGCGCGGTGAGCCGGGCCTCGGTCTCGGTGATGCGGGCGTGGCACCAGGCCTCCCGGCTCGGGTGCGGGTCGGGGTGCAGCAGGAACTCGTCGCTGCACACCACGCCTTCGCGGTACGCCCGGCGCAGCGCCTCGTCCTTGGTGCGGGTGCCGGGCGGCCGGAAGCTGTAGTCGTACAGCAGGAACAGCGGCACGATCCGGACCGGGCCGCCGACGCCGCGCCAGACCGGGTACGGGTCCTCCGGGGTCAGCACGCCGAGCGTCCGGCAGATCTCCACCAGGAGGTGGTAGCGCTGCTCGCCGCGGGCCTGGACCGGGTCGTGCTCGGGCGTCCACAGCTCGTGGTTGCCGGGAACCCAGACGACCTGCGCGAACCGGCGGCTGAGCAGCCCGAGGGTGTTCTCGACGGCCTCGACCTGCTCGGCCACGTCGCCCGCCACGATCAGCCAGTCGGCCTCGGCCGCGGGCCGGATCCGGTCCACGATGGACTTGTTGTCGGCGTAGCCGACGTGCAGGTCGCTGACCGCGAGCAGTCGGCCGGTGCGCTCATCCGGCATTCGCGTTCTCCCCGACGACGTCGCGGTGGGAGCGCAGGACGTTCAGCGATTCCAGCGCGTCGACGACGGAGCGGCAGAACTCCGGCTTCTGCACCGCCATGTGCCCGCCGGACACCGTCCTGGAGGCGGTTCGCGCGGTGGTCGCGGCCGACCACTCGGCCAAGCCCGGCGCATCGGTCATCGGGTCGTCCTCGGCTCCGATGACCGCGATGGGGCACTCCACCCGGACGCCGGGGCGCGGCTGGTAGGTCTCGGCGATCCGCAGGTCGGTGCGCAGCGCGGGCAGGAACAGCTCCAGCAGATCGCGGTTGTGCTCCACCACCGGCGGAATGCCGTCCAGCTCGCGAAGCGCGACCACGAGGTCGTCGTCCGGCAGGCCGGCCATGTGGGCCGTG
Organism: Saccharopolyspora indica; assembly: GCF_027853965.1. Classification (GTDB taxonomy): domain Bacteria; phylum Actinomycetota; class Actinomycetes; order Mycobacteriales; family Pseudonocardiaceae; genus Saccharopolyspora; species Saccharopolyspora indica. Next base: position 66,376 of record NZ_JAQGLB010000015.1, read on the forward strand.
CCGTGCGGGGTGCGCGGCGCCCGGTGCGGGACGCTCGGGGCGTTGCGGCCGGAGACCACGAGCGCCGCCGGCCTGGGCTCGGGTCGGAGCCGCAGCGCGGTCTCGAAGGCCAGGAGCGAACCCAGGCTGTGCCCGAACAGCGCGTAGCGCGACACGTTGTGGTCGGCGATCTGGACCAGCATCTCGCGGACCAGGTGCGAGACCAGGTCGCCGATGTTCTCCAGCAGGGGCTGCGACATCAGCGCGCCGTGACCGGGCAGCTCCAACGGGCGCAGCTCGACCCGGTCGTCGAACAGCGCGCGCCAGGGGCGGTAAGCGGTCGCGCTGCCTCCTGCGTGCGGGAAGCAGAACAGCGTGAGCGGTTGCACGACGATCACCTCGGTTCGATGAGTGGGGGAGAGCTCAGGCAAGCGATCGCAACGTCTCGCCGGCCCGGCCGCGGTCCTGGGTCACCAGCTCCGCCTCGATGTCGGTGAGCTCGCCGACCATGGTCAGCCGCATCGGCAGTTCGGCGCGCCCGTTGATGGCGAGCTTGCGGTACACCCGTGTCAGGTGCTGTTCCACCGTGCTCACGGTCACGTTGAGCTTGTGGCCGATGTCGCGGTTCGTGTGCCCCAAGGACGCGAGCGCGGCCACTCGCCACTCCGCCCGGCTCAGCGCCGCCACCCCGGTCGGCTCGCTGGCCACCGGGACTTCGTCGGCGTCGAGGGCCAGCGCGGCCCGCCCGGCCAGCAGGTTCTGGTAGAGCGCGACGGCGTGCGTGCCCCGGGCCATGTCGAGCGCGCGCCGGGCCACCCTGCGGGCTTCGTGGTGGTTGCCGCGGACGTGGTGGACGTTGAGCACGTCCACCAGCGCGTTCGCCAATTCGATGCGGTCCCCGCAGGCCGTGAGGTGCTCGACCGCCTCGGAGAGGAGCGCCAACCGCTCTTCGAAGGGACTCGCCGCCGCCAGGATGCGCAGGGAGATGCCGCGAGTTCGCGAGCCGATCCCGGGCAGCTCCAGCTGGGTGGCGGCGAGCTTCCTGGCCTGCTCCCGCTTGCCCAGCTGCAGGTGCACCTGCGCGGAATCGGTGCGCCAGGGCGCGACCGTGGCGTTGTCGATGCCCCACTTGGTCATCAGCGCTCCGCAGTGCTGGAAGTCGCTGAGCGCCGCGTACGGGCGGTCGGTGGCGAGGAAGAAGTGCCCGCGCGCGTGCAGGTACTGCGGACCGAACCAGGTCTGGAACATGCCGTCGGGCATGGTCCGCCGGACCAGCTTCGCCGCCTCGTCGAAATCGCCCATGATGGTGGCGCTGCGCAACTGGACCGCCAGCAGGCCGCCGATGCCGACACCCCACCCCTGGAACGAGATCTTGTCCAGGGCCAGCCGGCAGTGCTCGGCAGCGGTGAGCGGATCTCCTTGCCGCAGCGCGATGTCGGCGCGCACGTTGTTCAGCAGCGCTTCCCAGGCATCGGCCTGGCGCGATCTGGCTTCCGCTATCAGGGCGTTGCAGTGGTCCAGCGCGTCGTTGGTCTTGTCCGCGTAGATGAGCGTGAGCAGCGCGGTGAGCAGTGCGTCGATGGTCTCGTCGGACAGCAGGGTGCGCTGCAGGAGGTGCACGGCCGCCTGGACGCCGGCTTCGAGGCGGTCGTCGCCGTTGCCCGGGGACATCACCAGCGCGAGCGCCACGGCCGCCTGGCCCCAGGGCTTGCTCGTGCTGGCGACCAGTTCCGCGAGCTGCTCCGTGGTGGAATCGAGCTGATCCACCGGGAAGAACGGGGGGTGCGAGATGGACAGCAGCCGGTAGGTCAGCTGCAGCTCGGCGCGGAACGACGGATCTGCGGATTCCATCAGCGTCCGCAGCGTCTCGGCGGCCTGCGCGGGCATTCCCTGCCACAGCAGGTACTTGACCAGCTCCAGGGTGCGCTCCTCGGACAGGTGCCCCTTGTGCAGGGAGTCCAGCAGTCCCGCTACCCGCGGATTGGCGCGACCGGGCCGGGTGCGCCATTCGATCTGGGTCAGCGAAGCGGTGATCGTCGCGCGTTCGCGCTCGTCGTCGGTGCCGTCGCGCGCGACCTCCAGACAAGCCATCGCCAGCTGCGGGTCGTCCTCCATCAGCGCTTGTTCCGCGGTCTCCCGCAGCAGGTCCACCGCCCACCGGCCGTCCACCCGGCCGGCGGCGATCAGGTGTTCGCTGATGGCCGCCGGTGCGGCTCCCTCGTGGAAGAGGAGTTCGCCGGTTCGCGCGTGCAGCGAGATCCGTTCTTGCGGCGTGATGTCCTGCAGCACCGCTGAATGCGCCGCCGGGTGCCGGAAGGTGCAGTCGGCGATCAGCCCGGAGGCCTCGAGCTCGCCGAGCGCCCGCTCGACCTCCGCCAGCTGGATCTCGGTCAGCCGGGCGATCAGGGCGGGCCTGCTGAACTCGCCCAGCACCGAGATCGCGCGGCCGACTTGGAGCAGCGGTGCCTCGCAGCGGTGCAGGCACATGAGGACGGTCCGGGCGAAGGCGGCGCCGACCACGGGTTCGGTGCCGCCGAGGCCCGAGGTGGTGACGTGGTCTTCCAGAAGCGCTTGCAGCAGAAGCGGATTGCCGCCGCTGAGCTGGTGGTAGGTCGTGGACAACCGGTCCGCGGTGGTGGCGTCCAGCTGCTGCGAGAGGGCTTCGACCACGTCGACCCGGGACAGCGGAGCCAGTGGCACGTGGCTGAAGAAGGGTAATCGCGCGAACTCGGTCTGCAGCGGCATCTCGGCCAGCCGGGGACGGGTGGAACTCGTCATCAGCACCATGATTCGCGCGGAGCGGAGGCGGCGGAAGAGGTGCCGCATGATCTGCAGCGACGCGTGATCGATGAACTGCAGGTCGTCGATGCAGATCAGCACGGGCCGGTGGTGGGCCAGGTCGAGGAGCGCGGTGGACAACCGGTGGGTGAACCACACGTCGATGTCCCGGGAGGTGCGCTCGTCGGTCGACGCCTGCGCGAGGGCGTGCTCGTTGAGCAGCTCGGCCAGTTTGTCCTCGACCGGCGGGAGCGTCACGCCGTGCAGGAGCTGGCCGACGACGCCGAGTTGGAGCTCTTGTTCGTCCCTGGAGCCGATGGCGGTGAGCAGCAGTGCGTTGGTGTCCGTGGCCTGGTCGGCGAAGGTGTTGAGCAAGTGCGTCTTTCCGCTCGCGACGCCACCGGTGATCAGGGCGATCTGGCCGCGGCTCTGCTGGCAGTGCGCGAAGAGCCTGGTGAGGAGGTCCAATTCCCTGCGTCGCTCTGCCAACTCCATATGTCGCCCTCCGGTTGTGCACGCAACTAACGCATTGGATCGGCAGAACGGCAGCTCAAGATGCGGTACCCCAGATGCCCAGATGCCTTCTCGCCGCACGGGTCACTCTAGTTCCTCTTTTCCGAGATGTGAAGAACCGCGGAGCTCCCGGAGGGATTTGCATTGTACGCGATTGGGTGGTGTGGTAATGGGGTGCGACTTCGACGTATTGGTCGTCTCGCATCGAGAAGGTTGCACAAACGTTCTTCCCGGTATTGCCACATTGCGACGTTCGCCGCAGTAAATTCGCGGCGAACGGGCCACTGCGCGCTGGCGAACAGCGAATGTTTCCGTGCCCAATCGGTCCAATAGGGTTAGTGGCGATGATTGAAGCTGTGACTTGCTCTTGGTCGGGGCTCGCCTTCTCCGCGGCTCCAGGGGGACCCCTAACTTTTCGATATACGTTGGATTTCAGGTCTACGATCGGTGGTCATGGCGAATCAGATAGCGGCAACTCCCGAGCTGCTCGAGTACGTTCGGAACGTGTCATTGCGCGATGACGAGATTCTTCGCGAGCTCCGGTCCGAAACCGCGCAACTGCCCGCCGGTGAAGCCATGCAGGTGATGGCGGAAGAGGCGCAACTCCTCGGATTTCTGGTAGGCCTGACAGGTGCGCGCGCTGTGCTGGAGATCGGTACGTTCACCGGTTACAGCACGCTTTGCATGGCGCGTGCGCTGCCCGCCGATGGCCGGGTGCTCACCTGCGACATCACCGACCGGTGGCCGCGGATCGCCGCGGAGTACTGGAAGCGGGCGGGCGTGGCCGACCGAATCGAGGTGCGAGTGGGCGATGCGCACGACACGCTGGCGGAATTGCTCGACACCGGTGCGGCCGGATCGTTCGACCTCGCTTTCATCGACGCGGACAAGAAGGGCTACCGGGCCTACTACGAGGCGGCGCTCTCCCTGGTTCGGCCCGGTGGGCTGATCGTCGTCGACAACACGCTGTTCTTCGGCAGGGTCGTGGACGCGAACGCCGACGACGCGGACACCGTCGCGATCCGCGAGTTGAACTCCGCGCTCCGCGACGACGACCGCGTCGAGCTGTGCATGCTGCCGATGGCCGACGGGATCTCCTTGCTGAGGCGGAAGATCTGATCGGCCGGCGGCGTCGGCTACACCACCGCGCCCGCACTGCTCAGTTCGGGCGCGGTCAGCCGCATGGTGGTCGGTGCCGGGCGGCGAGCCGGAACCAGGTGCAGGCGCTGCACGTCCGGCTCGGCCGCGTCGAGCACCGCGCGGCAGTCGCACGCCTCGTCGGTGTAGCCCGCGAAGCGGTAGGCGACGTCCATCATGCGATTGCGCTCGGTGCGGCGGAAGTCGGCCAGCAGGTGGACTCCGCTCCGGGCCGCCTGGTCGGCGAGCCAGTTGAGGATCGCCGCCCCCACCCCGAAGGAAACCACCCGGCACGAGGTCGCGAGCAGCTTCAGGTGCCACGCGCCCGGGTGGAACTCCAGCAGCAGCACGCCGATCGCGCCGTGCGGGCCGAAGCGGTCGGTGAGGCCGGCGACCAGCACCGCGTGCTTGGGATCGGTTCGCAGTGAGCGCAACGCCGCATCGGAGTAGTGCACGCCGGTCGCGTTCATCTGACTCGTGCGCAGGGTCAGCTCCTCGACCCTGGACAGCTCCTCCTCGCCGGCCCGGCCGATCTGCAGCCGCAGGTCCAGCGAGCGCAGGAAGTCCTCGTCCGGCCCGGCGAACTCGGCCTGCGCGGCCTCGCGGCGGAACCCGGCCTGGTACATCTCGCGGCGCCGTCGCGAGTCCGCGGTGACCGTGCGCGGGCTGAACTCGGGCAGGTCCGGTAGCCGCAACGCGTCCTCGGCCGGGTAGCAGCGGACCTGCGGCAGGTGGAAGGACACCTCGGCGCGCTCGGCGGGCTGGTCGTCGATGAAGGCGATGGTGTCCAAGGAGAACTTCAGCTCGTCGGCGATCCGGCGCACCGATTCGGACTTGGGACCCCAGCCGATGCGGGGCAGCACGAAGTACTCCGCGATCCCGAGCTCCTCCAGCCGGGACCACGCCGGATCGTGGTCGTTCTTGCTGGCGATGGACTGCAGGACGCCCCGCTCGTCGAGCGCGCGCACCACGTCGACCACCGGTGCCGGGAGCTCGACCTGCCCGTCCTCCACGAGCGTGCCCCGCCACAGCGTGTTGTCGAGGTCCCAGACCAGACACTTCGCGATCTTCGCCGGCTCGGTCACCGCATCCTCCGGGTTCAGCACGCCGTCGCGACGGCGTGGTCGGCCAGGATCATCTGGCAGATCTCGTTGCTGCCCTCGATGATCTCCATCAACTTCGAATCGCGGTACGCCCGGGCGACCAGCTGCTGGTCGGTCGCCCCGGCGGAGGCCAGGACCTGCACCGCGGCTGCCGCGCCCCGCGCGGCGTGCGCGGCGGCGACGTACTTCGCCAGCACCGCGGCGGTCACCGCCTCCGGCGAACCCGCGTCCCAGCAGCGGCTGGCGTGTTCGCAGGCCCGTCTGCTGATCTGCTCGGCGGCCAGCAGGTCGGCGAGATGCCGCTGGACGAGCTGGTGGTCGGCCAGCGGTTTGCCGAACTGCTCGCGCGACCTCGCGTGGTGCGCCGCCGCGGACAGGCAGCCCCGCAGGATTCCCGCGCAACCCCAGGCCACCGACATCCGGCCGTAGGCCAGCGCCGCCGTGACCAGCAGCGGCAACGAGAATCCCGTGCCGCCCAGCACGTTCTCCGCGGGGACGCGCACCGCGTCGAAGGTCAGGTTCGCGTGCCCCGCCGCCCGGCAACCGAGCGGGTTCTCCACCGGAGCCACGTGCACGCCGGGTGCCGAGGCCGGTACGACGACGGCACCGGCGCCGTCGCCGTACCTGCCGAACACGACGATCACATCGGCGTAGACCGCGGCGGTGGTCCACTTCTTCCGGCCGGTCACCACGGCCGTGCGCCCGCTGGAGGTGATCTCGGTCGAGACCGCCGAGAGGTCGCTGCCCGCCTCCGGCTCGCTGAAGGCGACGGCCGCCAGCCCGCCGCTGGTCAGCTGCGGCAGGAACGCTCGGCGCTGCTGCGCGTCCGCCAGGCGCTGGATGCTCCACGCCGCCATGCCCTGCGAGGTCATGACGCTGCGCACCGAGCTGCAGATGCTTCCCACGTGAGCGGTGAACTCGCCGTTGTCCAGGCTGCTCGCGCCGAGGCCGCCGAACTCGGCGGGCACCTGCGCGCACAGCAGGCCGCGGGCGCCGAGGTCGCGCAGCAGCTCCGCGGGCAACCGGCCCGCGACGTCCCACGCCCCGGCCTCGTCGCCGATGAGGGAGGCGACCAGTTCGCGCCCATCGGCCAGCGGCTCAGACACCTGTGGTCGTCCGCAGCCGCAGGACCAGGTCGGTCATCGCCCGGACGGACCGGAAGTTGTCCAGCTTCAGGTCGGGGCCCGCGATCGCGACGCCGTAGGCCTGTTCCAGGTGCACCACCAGTTCCATCGCGAACATGGAGTTGACCAGTCCGGAGGCGAAGAGGTCCTGATCGGCGGCCACGGTGGCGCGCGTCCGGCCCTGCACGTGGTCGAGCAGCTCGGTGGTGATGTCCTCTGCAGTCACGACAGCAATGCCCTTTCGTACTCGTAGAATCCGCGGCCGCTCTTGCGGCCGAGGTGGCCGTCTCGGACCTTCGCCCGCAGCGCCGCGCAGGGGCGGCAGTTCTCGTCCCCGGTCCGCTCGTGCAGCACCTCGAGGGAGTCGACGAGGTTGTCGATCCCGATCAGGTCCGCGGTGCGCAGCGGACCGGTGGGGTGCCCGAGGCAGCCCTGCATCAACGCGTCCACGTCCTCGGCCGGAGCGACGCCGTCGCCGACCAGCCGCGCCGCGGCGTTGATCATGGGGTGCAGCAGGCGGCTGGTCACGAACCCGGGCGAATCCCGGACGACGACGCGACGCCTGCCCATCGCGGCGAGCAGCGCGTCGGCCGCGGCCAGCGCGCTGCCGGTGGTGCGGGGTCCGGCGATGACCTCGACCATGTCGATGAGGTAGGTCGGGTTCATGAAGTGGGTGCCGAGCAGGGTGCCGGGATCGCGGACGGAGTCGGCGAGTTCGTCGATCGGAATGCCCGAGGTGTTGGAGATCAGCGGCGTGCCGGGGGCAATCGCGGCGGACACCTCGCCGAGCACCGCGTCCTTGATCTTCGGGGCCTCGGTGACGGCCTCGATGACGGCGGTGCTGCCGGCGGCTTCGGCAATGGTGGTCGTGGTGACCAGTTCGCCTTCGTCGTGCTCGGGGAGCGCGGTCAGCAGCCGGGCGTGGCGCAGCTGGGCCGCGATGCTGCTGCGCGCCCGGTCGAGGGTCGGCCGGTCGACGTCGATCAGCCGCACCGGGACGCCGTGGCCGATGGCCAGGGTCGCGATTCCGGTGCCCATCACACCGGCACCGACCACGGTCAGCCGGTGGGGCGTCGGGTCAGTCGTCATGGAGGTCCTCCGTACCAGAGCCCGCGGTGCGGGCTGCGCAGGTGGGCTGAGCTTCGAAGACGAGCGAGAACGAGCCCCTCAGGTTCCCGTCCACTCGGGCGGGCGCTTCTCCACGAAGGCGCGAGGACCTTCCACGGCGTCGTTGCTGCGCATCCGTTCCTCCTCCCAGCGGTAGCGGGTGGCGAACGCTCGGTCGAGCGGGAGGGTGGCGGAGGTCGTCGCCGCCTCCTTCACCGCGCGCACGGCCAGCGGCGCGCAGCGCAGGACGTCCTGGACCCAGCCGTCGACGCATTCGTCCAGCTCGTCGACCGGCGCGACGTCGTTGGCCAGCCCCAGCTCGAAAGCGCGGGCGGCGCTGAGCCGCCGGCCGGTCATCAGGTGGCCCAGCGCGGTTTTGAACGGGAGCTGCTTGGTGAGCCGGAAGACGCCGCCGGCGCCGGCGACCAGCCCCAGCCTCGCCTCCGGCAGGGCGAAGGTCGCGTGTTCGGCCGCGACGATGATGTCGCAGGCCAGCGCCAGCTCGAAGCCCCCGCCGAGCGCGTAGCCGTTGACCCGCGCGATCACCGGCTTGGACAGCTCGAACCGTTCGGTCAACCGCGGCCACCCGGGCAACCCCCGGCTGCCGAAGGTGGACGGGGCGGAGCCGCCCGCCACCCGCTCCTTCAGGTCCTGCCCGACGGAGAACGCCCGGTTCCCCTCCCCGGTGAGGACGCCGACCCAGATCTCGTCGTCCTGCTCGAAATCGTCCCAGATCTCGGCGAGTTCGGCGTGCATGCGCAGGTCCATCGCGTTGAGCACCTGCGGTCGGTCCAGCGTCACGCGAGCGACGCGACCTCGCTTCTCGTAGCGGACTCTCGGTCGCGCCGATGTCATGGCAGACTCCTCGGACGGTCGCGCAAGCTCATCCGGCCCACTTCCCGCCGACCTTGTCCAGCACGTCCCCGCCGTAGAGCCGCATCGACTGCTCGGCGGCGAATTCCGCCATGTACGACCGGAATTCGGCGAGCGGCTCCTCGGCGAAGTTGAGCATCCGCCGGTTGGCCAGCACCGCGGGATTGCTGAGCATCGCCACGTTCGCCTCCACCGCCGCGTCCAGCTCGCGCGGGTCCACCACCTCGTCGCACAGCAGCCGGGCGTCGGGTTCGGGCGCCCAGATCTTGCGTCCCCGCAGGATGATCTGGCGGGCCAGTCGCGGGCCGGCGATCCGGCTGAGCCGGAGGTTCGCCGCGCCCGGCACGATGCCCTCCTGCGCCGCGGGCAGGCTGAAGTAGGCGTCCGCGCCCGCGATCACCCGGTCGAAGACCAGGAGCAGCTGGGCGCCGCCGCCGATGGCGAAGGTGTCCACGGCCGCGATCCAGGGCTTGGCGGCCGACGACCGCTGCCAGGGCCGGTCGTCGCCCAGGAACAGGCCGTGCGCCAGCTTCGCGATGTAGCCGAGCTCGCGGCGCAGCAGGAAGTCCACGAACGAGATCTGGCCGGCGTGCAGCTTGCTCAGGTTGATGCCGGCGCTGAACACGCGCTTGCCCAGGTAGCGGGGATGGGTCATCGCCGAGCCGCGCAGCACGCCGACCTGGACCTGCTCGTCCAGCAGCGCCAGGTCGACCGCGATCTCCATGTCGTGGATGAGCTCGTTGTCCTCGGCGTTGAGGCAATCCGGGTTGTGCACGGTCAGGTGCGCGGCACCTGCGCGGCGCTCGACGTGCACGGTGTCCAGCCGGACCTCTCCGCTCTCGGCGAAGGCCGGGAGCAGCTGCACGGCCCGTTCGGTCGGTTGCCGCATCGTTTCGAGGAGGTGGTCACCGGTCGCGGCGTTGCCCAGCACCTCGCGGAAGAACAGGCCCTGGTCGATCTCCCGCCCTTCCTTGGCCGCCTGGATGTGCTGGAGCTCTTCGGTGAGCTGCTTCTCGTCGGGCACCAGACCGGGAAAGGCATCGGCCGCCGCCAGGCTCAGCTCGCGCAGCCGCGGCCGCTCGGTCCGCTGCGCGGTCAACCGGTCGTAGATCTCCACCACGTTGGCGCGCAGGAACTTCACCCGCAGCCGACGGTTCCGGTCGTGCACCTGGTCGGCCGCGGCCTGCTGCTCGGGCGTCCGCCCGGAACGCGGCGGCAGCTGCGCCAGCTCGGCTTCGCCGATCGCGACTTCCCTGCTGAACCCGATCGCTTCATCGTCCAACATGGACAGGCCTCTCATCGGCTGCGCGGCGCAGGGTCCGGTCGCTCGCGGCGAGGTGCACGCCCAACGCGTCCTCGAAGGACGTCGTCGTGGCGTCGAGCAGCAGCCGCCGCCGGATGGCGAACTCGGCCGCGTCCACCGAGCCCAGGGCGGCTACCGCGGTGTCCAGCGCCGCAGGCAGGTTCACCGCGGTCTCGTCGACCAAGCCGAACTCGGCGGCCTTGGCCGCGCTGATCACCGGGTCGGAGATGAGCAGTCGCCGGGTGCGCGCGACGCCGATCTGGTTGGCCAGCCGGTACAGCACCATGCCGGGCCAGAACCGGCCCGCCCCGGTCGGCAGCGCCAGCTGCGCGTCGTTGGCCGCGATCCGGTGGTCGGCGACCATCAGCACTTCCACCGCTGGATTGCCGCAGTGACCTTCGGCGACGGCGATGGTGACCGCGCGCAGCCGCTCCATCCGGCGCAGAGCTCGTTCCCAGCGGTTGACGCGGTGGATGTCGATCTCACCCGGCCACTGCTCGCCACCGGGTTCGCCGTTGCCGAGCTGGACGATCGCCAGGACGTCGTCGCTGGCGTCCTCGACCCGGTCGCAGAACTCGTTCACCGCTCGGATCAACTCATCGGAGAGCGTTCCGCCGCCGGTGATCTCCAGGACGGGAAGCCCGCCTGTGGACATGGTGTCGCCCCAATCTGTCAGCGCCATTGGACGAGAGCGGTCTCGATGGTGGAACCCGGTCCCATCGTCATCAGCACCCCGTGGTCACCGGGGCGGACCACCGCCTCTTCCGCGAGCGCGGCGTAGGAGAACAGGAAGGAACCGCTGGAGAGGTTGCCGTAGTCGCGGAGCACACCGGAGGTGTGCCGGACGTCCCAGCGGGTCAGGCCGAGGTTGACCATCACCGAGTCGATCACCTTCTTGCCCCCGGAGTGGATCAACCAGTGCGCTATGTCGCTGCGGCGCAGCGAAGTGCCGGCCAGCAGCCGGTCCACCACCAGCTCGGCGTGCGCGCCGACCACGTACGGCACTTCCCGGTCGAGGAAGAAGCTGAACTTGCCGTGGTCGTCGTCCCAGTCGAAGCGCATCGCGTCGATGGCATCGGGCATGATGCAGCTGGCGAACTTCAGGACGGTCGGACCGCCGCGGGGGCCGGTGTCGTCGGCGAGCACGGCCACCGCCGCCGAGCCGTCCCCGAACAGGCTGTTGACCACCGACGTCCGCATCGTGCCGTCGAAGGCGTACGCCGCCGAGCACGCCTCGATGCACAGCATCACGGCCAGCTTTCCGGGATGGGCCTCGGCCCAGCCCGAGACCGCCGTCAGGCCGTTGAGACCGGCGTTGCACCCCATCCCGACCACGTCCAACCGGCTGGTGTGGACGTCCAGGCCCAGCTCGCGGATCAGCAGCGCGCTCAGGCCGGGGGTGAGGAATCCGGTCGAGGTCACGCAGCACAGGTAGGCGACGTCGTCGAGGTCGGCGTCGGCGTCCTTCAGGCACGCCTGCAGCGCGCGCACGCCCATCTCGATGCCCTGCGTGCGGTGCTTGGCCAGCAGTTCGCCTTGCGTCTCGTCGCGGCGAGTGCCGTCGTCGCGCTCCGGCGGCAGGTTCAGGAACCGCCGGTCGATCGCGCTGTTGAGGAAGACCGACCGGACCCGCTGGTCGGTGATCTGGAAGATGTCGAGCAGTTCCTCCTGGGTGTAGGAGAACGCCGGGACGGCCGTCCCGACCCCGATGATCCTCGGTCGCCCGGCGGTGCGGACCGCGCCGCTGTTCGCGGCCGGATCGGCGGCCGGAACGGTATGGGGTAACTCCGCTAATTGTGTCATCAGGACCCCACAATAATTTCGATCTGACTTTGAAAGTCTGCGCTATGGGAGGCGTTGTCGCCTAAACCCGACTGGATATTAGGTGTCCGCGAGCGTCATTCGCAAGGTTGACGCCGATCGGGTGAGCGGTATTGGTTCCGGCGGTGGTCTGAGTTTGGGTTCGCCGCTGAATGAGGGGGCTATAAGCACAGGTAGGGGAGCCGGTAGGGGGTGTCCCTTGAAGCGGTAGGGGGTGCGGCAAGGGTCATCCTGCGGACGTATAGAGGATTTTGCGCTGGGGTTGTTATCCGGGTTGGTGCTGGTTAGTTTTGGTCGGCGAGCCGGGGGAGAACTGGAAAGACTCCGGTGTGCATGTTTTCGGATATTTCATCGCCGTAAGGATTCGTTGCGCTCGTGTGACGAGTTGAATCGGGAGGCGCCTTTATGTTGCGATCCGAGCTGATCCGGCCGCTGCCTGAGCTGCTGCGCGCGCACGCGCTGCGCCGCGGCGAGAAGGTGGCGTTCGCGGACGCCGACCGCAGCGTCACCTACGCGGACCTGGAGCGCCGCACGGCGCGGCTCGCCGGGCACCTGGTCGCGGCCGGGTTGCCGCGCGGAGCGCGGATCCTGATTTGGCTGAACAACAGCGTCGAAGCGATCGAGGGCTACCTGACCGCGGTGCGGGCCGGCGGGGTCGGGGTGCCGGTGCACCCCCGCACCTCCGCGGACGAACTCGAACACCTGCTGCGCGACAGCGGTGCCCGAGCGGTGTTGACCGATGCGGCGCACCTGCCGCAGTTGCGCGAAGTCACCGCGGGCCGCGCCGACCTGGTCGTGGTCGCCACGGGTGCGGCGGACGAAGCGGTCCTGTCCTTCGAAGAACTCGCCGAGTCCGAGCCCGCGCAGGCGGCGCGGGACGACCTCGGGCTCGACGACCTGGCTTGGATGCTCTACACCTCCGGGACCACCGGCCGCCCGAAGGGCGTGCTGTCCACCCAGGGGAACTGCCTCTGGTCGGTCGCGGCCTGCTACGCGCCGGTGCTCGGGCTTCGAAGCGACGACCACGTGCTGTGGCCCCTGCCCCTGTCGCACTCGCTGGCGCACGTGCTGTGCCTGCACGGTGTCATCGCGGTCGGCGCGACCGCGCGCATCGCCGAAGGCTTCACCAGCGATGAGGTCGTCGAGCTGCTGCGCCGGGAACCCGTCACGTTCCTGGTCGGCGTGCCCACGATGTACCACGACCTGCTCGCGGCGGCGCGCAGCACCGGCCTCGACGCGTACGCGCTGCGCACCTGCATGGTCACCGGCGCGGTCACCTCGGCGACGCTGAGCACGTCCTTCGAGGACACCTTCGGCGTGCGGCTGATCGACAGCTACGGCAGCACCGAGACCAGCGGTGCCATCACGATGAACCGGCCCAACGGCGCCGTGGTTCCCGGCTCCTGCGGTCTGCCCGTGCCGGGGCTGGACATCCGGATCGCCGACGTCGAGACCGGGGCGGAGCTGCCCCCGGGGGTGGAAGGCGAGGTCTGGGTCAGCGGGCCGAACGTGATGGCCGGCTACCACGGCCAGCCCGACGCCACCGCCGCGGCACTGGTCGACGGGTGGTACCGCACCGGGGACCTGGCCGTCCGGGACGGGCTCGGCTACCTGACGATCACCGGACGGATCAAGGAACTGATCATCCGCGGCGGCGAGAACATCCACCCGGCCGAGATCGAGGAGGTGGTGCGCGCGGTCCCCGGCCTGGTGGACGTGGCGGTGGCGGGCCGTCCACATGAGACGCTCGGAGAGGTGCCGGTGGCCTTCGTCGTCGCCGAGCGCACGGGCGAGGTCGATGTGGACCGCATCATCGCGACCTGCCGGGAGCGGCTGGCCTACTTCAAGGTGCCCGCCGAGGTCTACGAGGTCACCGCGATCCCGCGCACCACGTCGGGAAAGGTGGCGCGGCGCAGGCTGCTCGACCTGCCCGCCCGGTTGCACACCGGCAGCGAGCAGCTGCACGAGCTGCTGCACCGCATCGACTGGGTCCCGGTGCCCGGCGGGCCGGATGAGATCGCCGGGTCCCAGCGGTGGGCCGTGGTGGGCGAGGACGATCTCGGGCTCCCGGCGGAGGTCCGGAGGTGCCCGGACCTGACCGCGATCGGGCCCGACGTTCCCGACGTGCTCATCGCCCGAGCCGACGAGCAGCTGCTCGCGGCGTGGTCCGGTGATGACCGCTTCGCCGCGACCAGGCTGGTTCTGGTCACCGAGGGCGCGGTGTCCGTGCGCGGCGAGGCGCCGGATCTGCTGCAGGCGCCGTTCTGGGGCCTGGCCCGGGCCGCGGGCGACGACCGCGTGATCTCGGTGGACGTCGGAGAAGCCACCGGCGGCGAACTCGTTTCCGCGGTGCGCTCCGGCGAACCGCGCTCGGCGATCCGCGACGGGATCCTGCGCGCGCCTCGTCCGAGCCGGGTGCGGTCGGCGAGCGCGGACGTGCTCACCGCGGCGGACGCGGTTCTGGTGATCGGAGATGCCGGTGACCTCGGGCTCGACGGCCGGGTGCTCCGGTGCGGCATCGATGACGCCGCCGAGGTGCTGGCGCGGGAACGGGTGTCGGCCGTGGTGTTCGCCGGTGGTGGCGATCCGCGGTCCGCGGTCGACGGTGCGCTGCGGTTGCACGAGCTGACCGAGGACCTCGACCTGCGGGCGTTCGTCCTGCTCTCGACCGCGGATCCCTCGCGCGACCCGGATCGCGCCGCGGCGAACGCGCTGCTCGGCGCGCTGGCGCAGCACCGGCGCGCGCTCGGCCTGGCCGGAACTTCCCTGGCCTGGGGAAAGCTGCCCGCATCGGAGCGCAGCGCGTTGTTCCGGCTGGCCCTGGCGACCGGTGAACCCCTGTTGATCGCCGGTGAGGTGGACGACGCCGATCCGGCCGGGGAAGCGCGCCCGACGGCGGGTGCACCGGGGTTGCGGCACCGGATCGCCCGGCTCCCGGTCGCGGAGCAGCAGCGGCGGCTGGTCGACCTGGTGCGCGCGGAGGCAGCCGGTGTGCTGGGGCTCGCCGACACCGCTCGACTGCCCGGCACCCGCGCGTTCAAGGAACTCGGGTTCGACTCGAAGACGGCGGTCGAGCTGCGCAACCGGGTGGTGGCCGCCACCGGGATCGCGCTGCCTCCCACGGTCGTGTTCGACCGGCCCACACCGGCCGCGCTGGCCGAGTTGCTGCGGACCGAGCTGATCGGCGGAACCGCGCGAGCGCAGGTCCGCGCCGAGGGGGCGGTGGACGAGCCGATCGCCATCGTCGGGATGTCGTGCCGGCTGCCGGGAGGGGTGAACTCGCCGGAGGACCTGTGGCAGCTGCTGGCGGACTCCGCCGAGGCGCTGTCGGACTTCCCCGCCGACCGCGGCTGGGACCTCGACGGGCTGTTCGCCGACGACCCGGACACCCCCGGCACTTCCTACGTGCGCCGCGGTGGCTTCCTCCCCGGCGCGGCGGAGTTCGACGCGGACTTCTTCGGGATCTCGCCCCGGGAAGCGCTGGCGATGGATCCGCAGCAGCGGCTGCTGCTGGAAACGTCCTGGGAGGCCTTCGAACGGGCCGGCATCGACCCCACCTCCGTCCGCGGCAGCCGCACCGGGGTCTTCGTGGGCGTGATGTTCCACGACTACGCCGCCCGTGCCGAGCAGCTCCCCGAAGGGGTCGAGGGCTACCTGGGCATCGGCAGCGCGGGCAGCGTCGCCTCCGGCCGCATCGCCTACACCTTGGGCCTGGAGGGCCCGGCCGTGACGATCGACACGGCCTGCTCGTCTTCGCTGGTGGCACTGCATCAAGCAAGCTCGGCGCTGCGGTCGGGTGAGTGCTCGCTGGCGTTGGCCGGGGGCGTGGCCGTGATGGCCACGCCTTCGGTGTTCGTCGAGTTCAGCCGCCAGCGCGGACTGGCGCCCGACGGCCGGTGCAAGCCGTTCGCGGCGAGCGCGGACGGCACCGGCTGGAGCGAGGGCGCCGGGCTGCTCGTCCTGGAGCGGCTGTCCGACGCGCGTCGCAACGGTCACGAGGTGCTGGCCGTGCTGCGCGGGTCCGCGGTCAACCAGGACGGTGCCAGCAACGGGCTGACGGCTCCCAACGGCCAGGCCCAGGAACGGGTGATCCGGCAGGCGCTGGCCAACGCGGCCCTGCACCCGTCCGAAGTGGACGCCGTCGAAGCGCACGGCACGGGTACCGCCCTGGGCGACCCGATCGAGGCCGGGGCGCTGCTGGCGACCTACGGCCAGGACCGCGAACATCCGCTGCTGCTGGGGTCGGTCAAGTCCAACATCGGTCACACCCAGGCGGCCTCCGGGGTGACCGGCGTGATCAAGATGGTGCTGTCGATGCGGCACGGGGTGCTGCCGAAGACCCTGCACCTGGACTCGCCGACGCCGCACGTGGACTGGTCGGCCGGGAAGGCCGAGCTGCTGACCTCGGCGGTGGACTGGCCGGAGACCGGCCGTCCGCGGCGTGCCGGGGTGTCCTCGTTCGGGGTCAGCGGCACCAACGCGCACGTGATCGTCGAACAACCGCCGCAGCAGGACGAACCGGCGCCAGAAGCGGCGTCGGCCCCGGTCCCGTGGCTGCTGTCGGCGCGCTCCGAAGCGGCGTTGCGGGACACCGCGGAACGACTGCTGCCGCTGGTCGATTCCCCGGTGGGCGTCGGACGAGCCCTGGCCACCACGCGGGCGGCGCTCGAGCACCGCGCGGTCGTGGTCGGCAGCGATCCCGCCGAGCTCGCTGCCGGGCTGCGCGCGGTGGTCGACGGTGACCAACCGGCCGGACTGGCCGACGTCGAAGGACAACCCGTCTTCGTCTTCCCCGGTCAGGGGTCGCAGTGGGCGGGCATGGCGCTGGAGCTGCTGGACTCGGAACCGGAGTTCGCCGCTGCGTGGCGGGACTGCGCCGCAGCGGTGGAGGCCCACGCCGACTGGTCGGCGACCGACGCGCTGCGCGGCCCGCTGGACCGGGTCGACGTGGTGCAGCCGGTGCTGTTCGCGGTGCTCGTGTCGCTGGCCCGGCTGTGGCGGGCGCACGGGGTCGAACCCGCTGCGGTGGTCGGTCATTCGCAGGGCGAGATCGCGGCCGCCTGCGTCTCGGGTGCGTTGTCGCTGGACGATGCCGCGAAGGCGGTGGTGCTGCGGTCCCGGCTGATCGGGGAGACCCTGACCGGCCGCGGCGGCATGGTCTCGGTGGCGCTGCCCGCCGCCGAGGTCCGCGACCTGATCAGCCGCTGGGGCGGGCAGATCTCCGTCGCCGCGGTGAACGGGCCGTCCGCGACCGTGGTGTCGGGCGAGCCCGGAGCGCTGGCCGAGCTGACCGCCCTGAGCGAGGTGCGGACCAAGACGATCCCGGTCGACTACGCGTCGCACTCGGCGCAGGTCGAGGGCATCCGCGACCGGTTGCTGGCGGAGCTGTCCTCGATCGCGCCGCGGGAACCCGGAATCCCGTTCTTCTCGACGGTGACCGGCGACTGGATCGACGGGCCGGTGCTGGACGCCGAGTACTGGTACACCAACCTCAGGCGACCGGTGCTGTTCGAAGACGCGATCCGGGCGTTGGCGGAGCAGGGCCATCGCGCCTTCATCGAGACCAGCCCGCACCCGGTGCTCACCGCGAGCATCGAGGAGGTCGTCGTCGACGGGGCGGTGCTGGGAACCCTGCGCCGCGACGAGGGCGGCCTGCGGCGGTTCCGGACGGCGCTCGGCGATGCGCACGTCCGGGGCATCGCGGTGGACTGGTCGGTGACGTTCGGTGCGAGTGACCGGCGGGTGGCCCTGCCGACGTATCCGTTCCAGCGGCAGCGCTTCTGGTTGTCCTCGGCGGCGCGGGGCGATGCGACCGCGCTCGGCCTCGGTGCGTCCGACCACCCGCTGCTCGGCGCGGTCGTGCGCCCGGCCGAAGGTGACGGGCTGGTGCTCACCGGCAGGTTGTCGGCCACCGCCCAGCCCTGGCTCGCCGATCACGTCGTGCTGGACCAGGTGATCGCGCCGGGCTCGCTGTTCGCCGAACTCGCGGTGCGCGCGGGCGACGAGGTGGGCAACCCGCACCTGCGGGAACTGACCCTGCAAGCCCCGCTGATCCTCGCCGGGGAGGTGCAGGTCCAGGTCGTGGTGGGCCCCGACGGGCAGTCGGTGAGCATCCACTCCCGGCAGTGCCCCGAAGACCCCTGGACCCGGCACGCGGCCGGGGTGCTGGCCGACAGCGGCGAGACCGAGCCGACCGCGCTGCAGGCCTGGCCGCCACCGGGTGCCGAGCAGATCCCGATCGCCGACCTCTACGCCGGACTGGCCGATTCCGGCCTGCGCTACGGGCCCGCGTTCCAGGGCGTGACGGCCGCCTGGCGGCGGGCCGGCGAGGTCTTCGCCGAGGTGCGGCTGCCCGACGAGATCGCCGCGGACGCGGGCGGGTTCGGCGTCCACCCGGCGCTGCTGGACGCGGCGCTGCACGCAGCGGACCTCGGCGTGCTCGAACCGGGGGAGCGGAAGCTGGCGTTCGCCTGGAGCGGTGTGGAGCTGCACGCCACCGGAGCCACCGCGCTCAGGGTGCGGTTGGCCGCTGCGGGTGCGGACGAGATCTCCCTGCTGGCGGCGGACGAGTCGGGAGCCCCGGTGCTCTCGGTGCGAAGCCTCGCGTTCCGGGCACCGGAGGCGGGGCGCGCTCGCGCGGTGCACCGCGACTCGTTGTTCCGGGTGGCGTGGCAGCCGCTCGCCGCGCCGGACGCTGCGCCCGGGAACTGGGCCGTGGTCGGCGCCGACGAACTGCGCCTCGGCGACTGGCTCGCGGCCACCGGGGCGCAGGTCGACCACGTCGCCGCCCTGCCGGAGATCTCGGCAGGTGTTCCGGATGCCGTTGTCATCACCTGCCCCGCGGGAGACGCCCGCGAGGTGCTCCACGACGTGACGGCCCTGCTGCGGTCCTGGCTGGGCGACGACCGGTTCGCGGAATCGCACCTGATCCTGGTGACCCGGCGCGCGGTGGCCGTGGACGGCGAGTCCCCGGCGCTGGACCAGGCCGCCATCTGGGGCTTGGTGCGCTCCGCCCAGTCCGAACATCCCGGTCGCATCTCGCTGGTCGACGTCGACGGCGAGGACGGCTGCTGGGTGGGGCTGTCCGCGCCCTCGGCCACCGGTGAGCCGCAGATCGCCGTGCGGGCCGGACGGGTGCTCGTGCCGCGCCTGGAACGGGTGGTTGCAGAGGACCGGCTGGAGCTGCCCACCGGCGGAACCGTGCTGGTCACCGGCGCGACCGGCGGGCTCGGCCGGTTGGTGGCACGTCATCTCGTCGCCGAGCACGGCGTGCGGCGGCTCCTGCTGCTCTCCCGCCGGGGCGAGGACGAGGAACTGGCCGGGCTCGACGCCGAGATCACCTTCGCGGCCTGCGACGTGGCCGACCGGGAAGCGCTGGCCGGAGTGCTCGCCGAAATACCCGCCGAACACCCGCTGACGGCCGTGGTGCACACCGCCGGGGTCGTCGACGACGGCCTGGCCGACTCGCTCGGCGACGAGCAGTTCGACCGGGTGCTGCGCCCCAAGGCGGACGGGGCCTGGCACCTGCACGAGCTGACCGAGGACCTGGACCTGGCCGCGTTCGTGCTGTTCTCCTCCGCTGCGACGACGTTCGGCGCGCCGGGGCAGGGCAACTACGCGGCCGCCAACGCCTTCCTGGACGCGCTCGCCCAGCACCGGCGGAGCCAGGGGCTCCCGGCCGTGTCCCTGGCGTGGGGCCTGTGGGCCGAAGAAGGCGGCATGGGCGGACGGCTCAGCGAGGCCGACCGCACCCGGATGAAGCGCGGCGGCACCGTGGCCATGCCCGCGGAGGAGGCGCTCGGGCTCTTCGACGCGGCAGCAGCGCTGGACCACCCGGCGCTGGTGCCGGTCCACCTGGACGTCAAAGCACTGCGACGCGGTGAGATTCCCGCGCTGCTGCGCGATCTCGTTCCCGCACCGTCGCGCCGGGTCGCCGACAGCGGTGCCCGGGACACGACGCTGGGCGCGCTTCCCGGCGACCAGCTGCGGACCGTCCTGTCCGGACTGATCGGCAAGCACGTCGCGGCCGTGCTGGGGCACGCGCCGGGCACCGCGCTGGAGGAGACCCGGAGCTTCAAGGAGCTCGGCTTCGACTCGCTGACCGCGGTGGAACTGCGCAACCGGCTCAACAGGGCGACCGGGCTCCGGCTGCCCCCGACGGTCATCTTCAACTACCCGACCTCGGCCGCGCTGACCGAGCACTTGGCGGCCGAACTCGGCGGCGGCGCGGCACCGGCGCGACCCGCCGAGCCCGCTCGGACCGCGGAGGTGGCCGACGATCCGATCGCGATCGTGGCGCTGAGCTGCCGCTACCCGGGCGGGATCGACTCGCCGGAGGCGTTGTGGCGGGTGGTGGCCGAGGAGCAGGACACGATCGGCCCGGTGCCCGCCGACCGCGGGTGGGACCTGGAAGGCCTCTACGACCCCGATCCGGACCAGCCGGGCAAGACCTACCTCCTGGAAGGCGGATTCCTGACCGGGCTGGGAGATTTCGACGCGGAGTTCTTCGGGATCAACCCGCGCGAGGCCCTGGCGATGGACCCGCAGCAGCGGCTGCTGCTGGAAACCGCTTGGGAGGCGTTCGAACGCGCCGGGATCGACCCGGCGACCCTGCGCGGTCAGCAGGTCGGCGTGTTCACCGGAACGCACGGGCAGGACTACGGGGCGCTGCTGGTCGGCGCGCCGCCGGACCTGGAGGGCTACCGGGCCACCGGAACCGCGGGCAGCGTGTTCTCCGGCCGGCTGTCCTACACCTTCGGGCTGGAGGGGCCTGCGGTCACCGTCGACACCGCGTGCTCGGCGTCGCTGGTGGCCCTGCACCAAGCAGTCCTGGCGCTGCGCAACGGTGAATGCGGCATGGCGCTGGTCGGTGCGGCATCGGTGATGTCCACCCCGGACCCGTTCGTGACGTTCAGCAGGCAGCGGGTGCTGGCCACCGACGGTCGCTGCAAGGCGTTCTCGGCCGCCGCGAACGGCACCGGGATGGCCGAGGGCGTGGGAATGCTGCTGGTGGAGCGCCTTTCCGATGCCCAGCGCGCGGGCCGCCAGGTGCTGGCGGTGATCCGCGGCTCCGCGGTGAACCAGGACGGGGCGAGCAACGGCCTCACCGCGCCGAACGGCCCGGCTCAGGAGCGCGTGATCCGGCAGGCCCTGGCCAGCGCCGGGCTGGCCGGGCGGGACGTCGACGTCGTGGAGGCGCACGGCACCGGCACCGCGCTGGGCGACCCGATCGAGGCGCAGGCGGTGCTGGCGACCTACGGCGCGGACCGGGACGACCCGGTGTGGCTGGGTTCGGTCAAGTCGAACCTGGGGCACACGCAGTCGGCAGCGGGCATCGCCGGTGTCATCAAGATGGTGATGGCCATGCGCCACGGCGTGCTCCCGCGCACCCTGCACGTCGACGACGTCTCCCCGAACGTCGACTGGTCGGCGGGTTCGGCGCGGGTGCTCGCCGAGGCGCGCCCGTGGGTCGCCGACCGGCACCCGCGCCGGGCGGGGATCTCCGCGTTCGGCATCAGCGGAACCAACGCGCACGTCATCATCGAACAACCGGCCGCGGTCGACGGCGAAGCGCCCGGAGCACCGGAGCCCGCCGGGCGGTTGCCGCTGGTGCTCTCCGCCAAGTCCGAAGGCGCGCTCCAGGCCCAGGCGTCCCGTCTCCTCGACCACCTGGCGGCCGACACCGATCTGATCGACCTCGGGTTCTCCGCGGCGACCACCAGAACCGCGTTCGCGCACCGGGCGGCGGTGCTCGGCACGACCGGCGAGGAGTTCCGCGCCGGGCTGGCCGCGCTGGCCGACGGCGCGTCGGCGCCGAACCTGGTCCGGGGCACCGCGGCCGAGCAGCGCAAGGTCGCACTGGTCTTCCCCGGCCAGGGCTCGCAGTGGCCGGAGATGGCCGGGCACCTGCTGGCGGAATCCCCGGTGTTCGCCGACCGGCTGGGCGAGTGCGAGGAAGCCCTCCGGCCGTTCGTGCCGTGGTCGCTGCACGACGCGCTCCGAGGCGCACCCGGAGCGCCGGAGCTCGACCGGCTGAGCGTGGTGCAGCCGGTGCTGTTCTCGGTCATGGTGTCGCTGGCCGAGGTGTGGCGCGCGCACGGCGTGCGGCCCACCGCCGTGGTCGGCCACTCCCAGGGCGAGGTCGCCGCGGCCTGCGTCGCCGGGGCGCTGTCGCTTCCCGATGCGGCCCGCGTGGTCGCCATCCGCTCCAGGCTGATCGATTCGGAGCTGTCCGGACGTGGCGGCGTGGTGTCGGTGGCGCTTCCCGCCACCGAGGTGGCACCGCGGCTGGAGCGGTGGGGCGACAGGTTGTCGCTGGCCGCGGTGAACGGGCCCGCCGCGGTCGCGGTGGCCGGTGAACCGGCGGCGCTCGACGAGCTGATGGCCGAGCTCGAAGCCGAGGACGTCCGCGCCCGCCGGATCCGCGGCGCGCACGCCGCCGGGCACACCGCCCAGGTCGAGGTGCTGCGGGAGCAGCTGCTCGCGGAGCTCGCCGGCATCGCCCCGCGCGAGTCGGAGCTCGCGGTGTACTCCACCGTCGCAGGCGGCCGGATCGAGTCGGCGACGATGGACGCCGAGTACTGGTACCGCAACGCGCGCGAGCCGGTGCTCTTCGAACCCGCGGTGCGGGCGCTGGCCGAGGACGGGTACGGCGCGTTCATCGAGTCCAGCCCGCACCCGGTGCTGGCTTCGGCGATCCAGGAATCCGTCGAGGGGACCGCCGTCGTCGGCACGCTGCGGCGGGACGAGGGCGATCGGTTCCCCACCTCGCTGGCCGAGGCGTTCGTGCGCGGCATCGCACCGGACTGGTCGGCGGTGTTCCCGGAAACCGCGCGACGGGTCGAGCTGCCCACCTACGCCTTCCAGCGCAAGACCTTCTGGCCCACCACCCAGTCCGGGGGCGGCAGCGTCGCCGCGGCGGGGCTCAGCGATACCGGGCACCCGCTGCTCGGTGCGGCGGTCGCCGTGCCGGAGGTCGGCCTGCTGCTGACCGGTCGGCTCGCCGCGCGCGGCCAGGACTGGCTGGCCGGCACCGTGCCGACCGCGACCTTCGTCGAGCTCGCCCTGCGCGCCGGTGCCGAGGTCGGCTGCGACCGGCTGGTCGAGCTGACCGCGCACAGCCCGGTGGAGCTGTCCGGACAGGGATCGGTCGACGTCCAGGTGCTCGTCGGCGAGCGGGACGACCAGGGCCGCCACGCGGTGACCGTGCGCTCCAGGTCCGGTGCGGAGCAGGAGTGGGTCCGCCGCGCCGGCGGGATTCTCGCCGCGGGCAGCGGCCCGGCACCCGGCATCGGCACCTGGCCGCCGGAGGGCGCCGCCGAGGTGGACGGCATGCCGGGCACCTGGCAGCGGGGCGAGGAGCTGTTCGCCGAAACCGAACTGCCCGAGGGCGATGCCGAGGACTACGAGCTGCACCCGGTGCTGCTGGACAACGCCGTTCTCGCGGCGGGGCTGGACACCCCGACGCACTGGCAGGACGTCCGCCTGCACGCGACCGGGGCGAGCCGGTTGCGGGTGCGCCTGACCCGGCCGGACCCGGAATCGGTCGCGCTGACCGCGGTGGACGGAACCGGCGCTCCGGTCGTGTCGATCGGCAAGGTCGAAGCCCGCCCGTTCGACACCGGTGCGGCGCCGACCCGGCACCACGACGCGCTGTTCCGCGTGGAGTGGCCGGAGGTCGCCGTCGATTCCACCGCTCCCAGCGGGCACTGGGTGGCGCTGGGCGAGGACTGCGCGGGGCTCCCCGCGCTGCAGGAAGCGATCGCCGCGGGCGGGCAGGTGCCCGAATTCGTGAGCGTGTCGCTCGAACCGGGAGACGAGCGGGAGCCGGTCGCCGCCGCGGCGGCCCGCACCGGCGCAACGCTCGACCTCCTCCAGACGTGGCTGGCCGATGACCAGCTGCGATCGGCTCGGCTGGTGGTGCTGACCCGGGAAGCCATCAGCACCCGAGCCGGCGACGGCGGACCGGATCTCGCGCAGGCCCCGACCTGGGGCCTGGTGCGCGCAGCCCAGTCCGAGAACCCGGATCGGTTCATCCTGGTCGACGTGGACGCCCACGAGGCGTCCCACCGGCAGGTACCGGCCGCCGTCGCCACCGGGGAGCCGCAGGTCGCGATACGGGCGGGCATCGTCCGCGCGCCGCGCCTGGCCCGGGCCGCCGCGCCGACCGAGCCCACCGGCCTGAAGACCGACGGCACCGCGCTGATCACCGGCGGAACCGGTGCGCTGGGCCGGCTGCTGGCCCGGCACCTGGTCGTCGAGCACGGCGTCCGGCACCTGCTGCTCACCAGCCGCCGGGGCGGCGCCGATGACCTGGTCGCGGAGCTGGCCGAGCACGGCGCCTCGGTCACGGTCGCGGCCTGCGACGTAGCGGACCGGGCCGCGCTGGCCGCGCAGCTGGCCGACATCCCCGCCGAACACCCGCTGACCTGCGTGGTGCACGCGGCCGGGGTCATCGATGACGCGTTGATCTCCTCGCTCACCTCCGAGCAGCTCGACGCGGTGCTGCGGCCGAAGGTCGCCGGTGCGGTCAACCTGCACGAGCTGACGGCCGAGCTCGATCTCGACGCGTTCGTGCTCTTCTCCTCCGGCGCGGCGACGTTCGGCGCGCCGGGCCAGGGCAACTACGCCGCCGCCAACGCGTTCCTCGACGCGCTGGCCCACCAGCGCCGCGCCGCTGGACTGCCCGCGGTGTCGCTGGCCTGGGGCCTGTGGTCGGATCGCAGCGGCAGCGCCCGCCAGCTGACCGACGTGGACCTGCGGCGGATGTCCCGCAGCGGCACCCGCGAGATGACCGCCGAGCTCGGGCTCGCGCTCTTCGACGCCGCGATCGGCGTGGACGACGCGTTCCTGGTGCCGACGAAGCTCGACTTCGCGGCACTGCGCGGGCAGGCGAGGGCCGGTGACCTGCCCGCCCTGTTCCGCGGTCTGGTGCGGGTGCCCGCGCGCAGGACCGCCGCGGGAACCTCGTCGCTGGCAACCGAGATCGCCGGTAGAACCGCTGCAGCGCAACGAGAACTGGTCCTGGATCTCGTTCGCGGCAACGCCGCCTCCGTGCTCGGGCATTCCGATGTGGACGCGGTCGGTGCGGGCCGGGCGTTCCGCGAGCTCGGCTTCGACTCGCTGACCGCGGTCGAGCTGCGCAACCGGCTGCAGACCGCCACCGGGCTCACCCTGCCCGCGACCCTGGTGTTCGACCACCCGACGCCCGACGCGGTGACGGAACGACTGCTGGACCTGCTGCTGGGCCGGACGCGGACGTCCGGGGAACCCGTCGCGGCAGTGGCCTCCGCCGAACCGATCGCGGTGGTGGCGATCGGCTGCCGCTATCCCGGCGGGGTGCGCTCACCGGAGGACTTCTGGGAGCTGCTGGCCGACGGGCGCGATGCGATCGGCGGACTGCCCACCGACCGGGGCTGGGCGCTGGACGAGCTCTACCACCCGGACCCCGACGTGCCCGGGCGCAGCTACGTCCGGGGCGGCGGATTCCTCCCCGACGCCGCGGAGTTCGACGCCGCGTTCTTCGGCATCAGCCCGCGCGAGGCCACCGCGATGGACCCGCAGCAGCGGTTGGTGCTGGAAGTCTCCTGGGAGGCGCTGGAACGCGCGGGGATCGACCCGCTGTCGCTGCGGGGCAGCCGGACCGGGATCTTCACCGGGACCAGCGGCCAGGACTACGCGGCGCTGGCGGCGCGCGTGCCCGACGCCGATCAGGGCTACCTGGTCACCAGCACCGGTGCCAGCGTGCTGTCCGGGCGCGTGTCCTACACGCTCGGGCTGGAAGGCCCGGCGATGACCGTCGACACCGCCTGCTCGTCGTCGCTGGTCGCGATCCACCTCGCGGCGCAGGCGCTGCGCAACGGCGAGTGCTCCCTGGCGCTGGCGGGCGGTGCGGCGGTGCTGGCCACCCCGCAGACCCTCATCGCGGCGAGCAGGCAGCGCGGGTTGTCGCCGGACGGGCGGTGCAAGGCGTTCTCCGAGGGCGCCGACGGGTTCGGCATGGCCGAAGGCGCGGGAATGCTGGTGCTGGAACGGCTTTCCGACGCTCAGCGGCACGGGCACCCGGTGCTCGCGGTCCTGCGCGGCTCGGCGGTGAACCAGGACGGCGCGTCCAACGGCCTCACCGCACCGAACGGGCCGTCCCAGGAGCGGGTGATCCGCCAGGCGCTGGCCAACGCGGGCTTGGCTACCGGCGAGGTCGACGCCGTCGAAGCGCACGGCACCGGCACGCGGCTGGGCGACCCCATCGAGGCGCAGGCCCTGCTGGCGACCTACGGGCAGGACCGCGAACGCCCGGTGTGGCTGGGCTCGGTGAAGTCCAACATCGGCCACACCCTGG
This sequence comes from Saccharopolyspora indica, assembly GCF_027853965.1. Classification (GTDB taxonomy): domain Bacteria; phylum Actinomycetota; class Actinomycetes; order Mycobacteriales; family Pseudonocardiaceae; genus Saccharopolyspora; species Saccharopolyspora indica. The sequence continues at coordinate 92,452 of NZ_JAQGLB010000015.1, forward strand.
GCGCCGCGGGCGTGGCCGGGGTGATCAAGATGGTGCTGGCGGTCCGCAACGGGCTGCTGCCGCGGACCCTGCACGCCGAGCAGCCGACCTCGGAGGTCGACTGGACCGCCGGCGACGTGCGGCTGCTCGAAGCCGCGACGCCGTGGCCGGAGACGGGCGCACCGCGCCGGGCGGGGATCTCGTCCTTCGGCATCAGCGGCACCAACGCGCACGCGATCGTCGAACAGGCGCCCGCAGCGCCCGAGGCCGGTGCGGGGCGGGCGGATCTCGGTCCCGTCGTGCTCTCGGCGCGCAGCGCCGCGGCCCTCAGCGGCCAAGCCGACCGGCTGCGGTCGTTCGTCGCGGCCGACCCGGACCTGGACCTCGCCGGACTCGGCTTCTCGCTGGCCACGACCCGAGCCGCGCTCGAGCACCGCGCCGCGATCGTCGCCGCGGACCGCGACGAGCTGCTCCACGGCCTGGAGGCGCTGGCCGGGAACGGGGTGGCCGCGAACCTGGTGCGCGGAACGGCCCGGGACGGGCTCAAGACCGCGTTCGTGTTCTCCGGGCAGGGCTCGCAGCGCGCCGGGATGGGGCGCGAGCTGCACGCCGCCCACCCGGTGTTCGCGGCGGCGTTCGACGAGGTCTGCGCCCGCCTGGACGCACACCTCGACGGGCACGTGGCGCAGCGGGTCCGGGACGTGGTGTTCGCCGATGCGCCCGGCGGCGATCTGCTGGACCAGACGCTGTTCGCGCAGACCGGCCTGTTCGCCTTCCAGGTGGCGCTGTTCAGGCTGCTGGAGCACTGGGGGCTCGCGCCGGACTTCGTGCTGGGGCACTCCATCGGCGAGCTGGCGGCAGCGCACGTCGCCGGCGTGCTCGACCTCCCCGACGCGTGCGCGCTGGTCGCAGCCCGGGCCCGGCTGATGCAGGCCCTGCCGACGGGGGCGATGGTCTCGGTGCAGGCGCCGGAAGCGGAGGTCGCCGCGCTGCTGACCGAACAGGTCTCCATCGCGGCGGTGAACGGGCCTCGCTCGACGGTGATCTCCGGGGAGGAGGACGCCGTCCTGGCGCTCGCCGACGACCTGGCGGCTGCCGGGTTCACGACCCGCCGCCTGCGGGTGAGCCACGCCTTCCACTCGCCGCTGATGGACGGCATGCTCGACGACTTCGCGAAGGTCGCCGAGGGCCTGACCTACCACCCGCCCGCGGCGCCGATCGTCTCCAACCTGACCGGCGAGCCGGTCGAGTCCACGACCGCGGAGTACTGGGTGCGGCACGTCCGGCACGCAGTCCGGTTCGCCGACGGCATCCGCTGGCTCGCCGACCACGGTGCCGGCGCGCTGCTGGAGCTGGGACCCAGCGGCGTGTCGACGGCGATGGCGCGGGACTGCGTCGGCGACGAGGTGGTGCTCGTGCCCGCGTCCAGGAAGGACCGCCCCGAGGTGGCCGCGCTGCTGAGCGCCGTCGGGCGCCTGCACGTCAGCGGTCGCAGCCCGGACTGGACGGCGATCTTCGGGGCGGCCCGGCGGATCGACCTGCCCACGTACGCCTTCCAGCGGCAGCGGTACTGGCTGGACGCCCCCGGAGCCGAAGAGTCCAGTGTGGACGAATGGCGGTACCGGGAGAGCTGGGAACCGCTGCCCGCGGCATCGGGCGAGCTCGACGGCCGCTGGCTGGTCGTGGTGCCACCGGGGCCGGAGGACGAGAGCTGGGCCGCGGACGCGCTGGAGCGGGCGGGCGCCACTCCCGTGGTTCTGGCGCTGACCGGTGCCGAAGACCGCGCGCAACTGGCGGAGCGGATCGGCGCGGTCGGTGCCCTCGACGGTGTGCTCTCGCTGCTGGGACTGGACGATCGACCGCTGCCGGACCACCCGTCGGCGTCCGCTGGGCTGGCCCGCACCGCGCTGCTGCTGCAGGCCACCGCCGATGCGGGAGTGGAAGCACCGCTGTGGTGCGCGACCCGCTCGGCGGTGTCGACCGGGGACGCCGACCGGGAAGTCGACCCGATCGCGGCCCAGCTGTGGGGATTCGGGCGGGTGGCCGCCCTCGAGTACCCGGCCAGGTGGGGTGGGCTGGTCGACCTGCCCGCCGACGTCGACGGATCGAGCTCCGCGCTCACCGCGGTGCTGTCCGGGCGCACGGGCGAGGACCAGATCGCCGTCCGCGGCACTGCGGTGCTCGGCAGGCGGCTGGTCCGCGACCCGATCGGCACCACCTCCGCCACGTGGCAGCCCACCGGCACGGTGCTGATCACCGGCGGGACGGGAGCCCTCGGCGGGCACGTCGCCCGCAGGCTCGCCCAGGCCGGGGCGGACCACCTGCTGCTGGCCAGCCGTCGCGGACCCGCCGCGCCAGGAGCCGATGCGCTGGCCGCCGAGCTGCGCGAACTCGGGGCCGAGGTGTCGGTCGCGGCCTGCGACATGGCCGACCGCGACAGCGTGGCCGAGCTGCTGGCGTCGGTGCCCGCCGAGCACCCGCTCACCGCCGTCGTGCACACCGCGGGAGTCGTCGCCGACGGGATCATCGATTCGATGACGCCGGAGCGCATCGAGGAGGTGATGCGGCCGAAGGCCGACGCGGCGTGGCACCTGCACGAGCTGACGAAGGACCTCGGCCTCTCCGCGTTCGTCCTGTACGCCGCGATGGCCGGTGCCGTGGGAAGCCCGGGCCAGGGCAACTACGCGGCCGCCAACACGTTCCTGGACGCGCTCGCCGAACTGCGCCGGGCGCAGGGACTTCCGGCCACCTCGATCTCCTGGGGCTGGTGGGAAGGAGAGGGCATGGCCGAGCTCGACGGCGTCGACCACACCCGGCTGCGGCGCAACGGCCTGCTGCCGATGGCGCCGCAGCGGGCGGTGCGCGCGCTGGAGCAGGCCATCGACCACGGCGACGCGACGTTGTTGATCACCAACGTCGACTGGGACGCCTTCGTGCCGAACTTCACCACCAGCCGCGGCAGCAGGCTGCTCTCGGCGCTGGCGGCACCGGCACCGGAAGCGGCGGGTTCGACGGCACCGGACCTCGCCCAGCAGCTCATCGGAGCCGCCCCGGACGAGCGGGACCGGATCGTGCTCGACGTCGTCTGCGCGCACGTCGCCGAAGTGCTGGGCTACGGCGCCGCGGACACCGTGGAGGTCGACCGGGGCTTCCTGGAACTGGGCTTCGACTCGCTGACCGCGGTCGAACTGCGCAACCAGCTGGTCGGCCGCACCGGCCTGCAACTGCCCTCGACGCTGATCTTCGACTACCCGACCCCGGCGGCGCTGGCCGCTCGACTGGGCGAGGAGCTCGCCGCGCAACCGGGCGCCGACCCGCGGGAGGCCGAGGTCCGCGCACTGCTGGCGACCATCCCGCTCAACCGCCTCGCGGATGCCGGACTGCTGGACGTGCTGCTCGGCCTCGGCCCGGCCCGGCCCAGCGACGGCGAGGACGTGGCGGGCGCGATCGACGAGCTGGACGCATCCGACCTGGTCCGGATGGCCCGGGAAACCCTCGACTCATGACGGAGAGCACCGTGACCACATCGTCGCAGGAGGTCGTGGAAGCACTGCGGGACTCGCTGAAGGAGGTGAACCGCCTCCGACAGCACAACCAGCAGCTGCTCGCCGCGGCCCGCGAACCCATCGCGATCATCGGCATGAGCTGCCGCTTCCCGGGCGGTGTCCGCTCACCCGAGCAGCTGTGGCAGCTGGTCGCCGACGGGCGCGATGCGCTGACCGGCTTCCCGGCCGACCGCGGCTGGGACCTGGCGAACCTGTTCCACCCCGACCCGGACCACCCCGGCACCTCCTACGTCCGGGAGGGCGGATTCCTCGACGGCGCGGGTGATTTCGACGCCGACTTCTTCGGGATCTCGCCGCGCGAGGCGCTCGCGACCGACCCGCAGCACCGGCTGCTGCTGGAGCTCACCTGGGAGGTCGTGGAACGGGCCGGGATCGCACCGGACTCGCTGCGCGGCAGCCGGACCGGCGTCTACCTGGGAACCAACGGCCGCGACTACCCGATGCTGCTGCTGGACGCGCCGGAGGAGATCCAGGGCCACGTCGGCACCGGCAACGCCGCGAGCGTGGCGTCCGGGCGGGTTTCCTACTCCTTCGGGCTGGAGGGGCCGGCCATCACCGTCGACACCGCGTGCTCGGCGTCGTTGGTGGCGCTGCACCTGGCGTGCCAGGCGCTGCGCAACGACGAGTGCTCCCTGGCGCTGGTGGGCGGCGTGTCGGTGATGTCCACACCGGACGGTTTCATCGGCTTCAGCAGGCAGCGCGGGCTCGCCGCCGACGGCCGGTGCAAGGCGTTCGCCGCGGCCGCGGACGGCACGGGCTGGGGCGAGGGGATCGGGATGCTCGCCGTCGAGCGGCTCTCGGACGCGGTGCGCAACGGGCACCGCGTGCTGGCGGTCGTGCGCGGCTCGGCGGTGAACCAGGACGGCGCCAGCAGCGGGCTGACCGCGCCGAACGGGCCGTCGCAGGAGCGCGTGATCAGGCAGGCGCTGGCCAACGCCAGGCTCGCCGCGGCCGATGTCGATCTGGTCGAGGCGCACGGCACCGGCACCAGGTTGGGCGATCCGATCGAGGCGCAGGCACTGCTGACGACCTACGGCCGGGACCGGGAGCGGCCGCTGCTGCTGGGTTCGGTGAAGTCCAACATCGGGCACACCCAGGCCGCCGCGGGCGTCGCCGGGGTGATCAAGACGGTGCTGGGCATGCAGCACGGCGTCGCCCCCGCCAGCCTGCACGTCGACGCGCCCACCCCGCAGGTCGACTGGTCTTCGGGGAACGTGGAGCTGCTGACGACCGCGGTGGACTGGCCGGAGACCGGCCGCCCTCGGCGCGCCGGGGTGTCCTCGTTCGGCGTCAGCGGCACCAATGCGCACGTCATCCTGGAGCAGGCGCCCGCCGAGGAGGAGCCGGAAACGACGGCGATCGCCGGTCCGGTGCCGTGGGTGCTGTCGGCCAAGTCCGAGGCGGCGCTGCGCGCCCAGGCGGGACAGCTGGCCGGGACCACCGCCAGCCCCGCGGACGTCGGGCGTTCGCTGGTGACGGGGCGGTCGGTGTTCGACCACCGGGCTGTTGCGGTGGCAACCGACCCGCGCTCCGCCCTCGCCGCGTTCGCCGCCGGTGACGAGACGGCGGAGCTGGTCCACGGCAGCGCGCCGCGCCGAGCGGAGCGCCCGGTGTTCGTCTTCCCCGGACAGGGCTCGCAGTGGCCCGGGATGGCTCTGGAACTGCTCGACTCCGCCCCGGTCTTCGCCGGCACCTGGGAGAGGTGCTGCGCCGCGATCGAGGCGGTCGCGGACTTCTCGGTCACCGAGGAGCTGCGCGGCCCGTTGGAACGCGTGGACGTGGTGCAGCCGGTGCTGTTCGCCGTGCTGGTGTCGTTGGCTGAGCTCTGGCGCTCCTACGGCGTCGAACCGGCGGCCGTGGTCGGGCACTCCCAAGGTGAGATCGCCGCCGCGCACGTCGCCGGGGCGTTGTCGCTGGAGGACGCGGCGCGCATCGTGGTGCTGCGCTCCAGGCTGATCCACCAGGAGCTCGCCGGCAGCGGCGGGATGGTCTCGGTGTCGGCGACCGCCGATGACGTGGCGCGGCGGATCCGGCGGTGGGCGGGCGAGATCTCGGTCGCCGCCATCAACGGTCCACTGTCGACAGTGGTGGCGGGCGAACCGGCGGCGCTGACCGAGTTCGTCGCCGCCTGCACCGAGGACGACGTCCGGGCCAAGGTCGTCCCCGTCGACTACGCGTCGCACTCGGCCCAGGTCGAGCAGATCCGCGACCAGCTGATCGGCGCTCTGGAGGGCATCCGGCCCCGACCCGCCAGCACCCCGCTGTTCTCGACCGTCATCGGGGACTGGATCGACTCCGAGCGGTTGACACCGGAGTACTGGTTCACCAACCTGCGCGAAACCGTGCGGTTCGCCTCGGCCGTGCGCAGCCTCGCCGAGCAGGGCCACCGCGCGTTCGTCGAGATCAGCCCGCACCCCGTGCTCACCCCGGCCATCGAGCAGTCGGTGCCCGACGAGATCGTCGTGGGCACCCTGCGCCGGGACGACGGCGGCCTGGACCGCTTCCAGCGCTCGGCCGCCGAGGCCCACGTCCGCGGAGTCCCGGTGGACTGGGGCGCCGCCTTCGACGGGACCGGGGCCCGGATCGTCGACCTGCCGACCTACCCCTTCCAGCACACCCGCTACTGGCCGGAGCCGGGGACCGGGCGGACGGGCGACCCGGCGGACTGGGGACTGGCCGCCGCCGACCACCCGCTGCTGCCGACGAAGGTGCACCGCGCCGACGACGGGACCCTGCTGCTCACCGGCTCGGTGTCCACCCGCACCCACCGGTGGCTGGCGGACCACAGCGTGCTCGGGCAGGTGATCGCGCCCGGCTCGCTGTTCGTGGAGCTGGCCGCGCGGGCCGCCGCCGAGCTCGGGACGCACGCGCTCGAAGAACTCGTCCTGGAAACACCCCTCGTGCTCACCGACGAGACCACCCACCACCTCCAGGTGGTCGCCGGCGGTTCCTCGGTGAGCATCCACTCCCGCCCGGCCGACGCCGCGCCGGACGAGCCGTGGACGCGGCACGCCAGCGGCGTGACCGGCGGGCCCGCGCCGGTGCCCGGGGGACTGGTGGAATGGCCGCCTCCCGGGGCGGCACCGCTGGAGGTCACCGGGATGTACGAGCGCCTGGCCGAGTCCGGCATCGAATACGGTCCGCACTTCCAGGGGTTGCGGGCGGCGTGGCAGCGCGGCACCGAGATCTTCGCCGACGTCCGGCTCCCGCACGACGCGCGCTTCGGGGTGCACCCGGCGCTGCTGGACGCCGCCCTGCACGGGATGGGAGTGGGCGATGTCTTCGCCCGCGGCGACGACGACCAGGGGCGGGTCGCGTTCAACTGGAGCGGCGTGGCCCTGCACACCTCCGGTGCGTCCGCGCTGCGCGTGCGGCTGAGCCCGACCGAATCCGGCGGGGTGTCGCTGCTGGCGTGCGACGAGGCGGGCATGCCGGTGATCGCGGTCGACTCGGTGGTGATGCGCCCGGTCTCGGCCGACCGGTTGGCCGGAGCGGGGCGCAATTCGCTGTTCCGCATCAACTGGTCGCCGGTGTCGCCGGAAACCGGCGACGAGCCCGGCTGGGTGCAGCTCGGGGACTGGACGGGAATCGAGCCTGCGGAGCAACCCTCGGGTGCGTTCGGCACGCTCGCCGAGCTCGGTGCGGCGATCGATCGCGGTCTCGCCGTCCCGGAGGTCGTGGCGATGCGCTGCCCGCAGAGCTCGGCGGCGCTGCCGGAAGCGGTGCGCGCGGCGCTCGGCGACATCGCGGAGACGCTGCGGACGTGGCTGGCGGACGGCCGGTTCGCCGATTCCCGCCTGGCCGTCGTGACGCGGGGCGCGATGTCCTCGGCGGACGCGCCGGAACTGGTCGACGCCGCTGCGTGGGGTTTGCTGCGCAGCGCGCAGTCCGAGCACCCGGACCGGTTCGTGCTGGTCGACCTGGACGACGGTGCGGCTCCGCAGCTGGGACGCGTGTTCGCGCTGGACGAGCCGCAGATCGCGGTGCGCGGCGAGCAGCTGGTGGCGCCCCGGCTGGAGCGGGTGGCGGCCACCGGGGGCGACGGGTTCGGGTTCCACCCGGACGGCACCGTGCTGATCACCGGCGCGACCGGCGGTCTCGGCAGGCTGGTGGCCCGCCACCTGGCCGCCGAGCACGGGGTGCGCCACCTGGTGCTGCTGTCCCGCAGCGGCGCCGCGGCCCGCGGTGCGGCGGAGCTGACCGCCGAGCTCGCCGAGCTGGGCGCGCGGGCCGAGCTCATCGCTTGCGACATCGCCGACCGGGACGCCCTGGCCGCGATCGTCGGAGTCATCCCGCCCGAGCACCCGCTGACCGGGGTGGTGCACACCGCCGGGGTGGTCGCCGACGCCACCGTGGAATCGCTCACCGCCGAGCAGCTCGCCGAGGTGCTCGCGCCCAAAGTGGACGGTGGGTGGGCGTTGCACGAGCTCACCGCCGACCTGGATCTCGCGGCGTTCGTGGTGTTCTCCTCGGGCGCGACGACCTTCGGCGGGCCCGGGCAGGGCAGCTACGCCGCGGCCAACGCCTTCCTGGACGGGCTGGCCCGCCACCGGAGGGCAGCCGGTCTCCCCGCGGTCTCGCTGGCGTGGGGGATGTGGGCGGAGGCCAACGGCATGGGCTCCCGGCTCGACGACGTCGCGCTGGCCCGCATGGCTCGCAACGGAGCGCTGCCGCTCTCGGTGCCCGAGGGCCTCGCCCTGTTCGACGCCGCGCACGGTGCCGCCGATCCGAACCTGGTGCCGGTCCGGCTGGACATCGCCGCCATCCGCGGGCAAGCCGACTCGGCGCCTCCGCTGATGCGCGCCCTGGTGCCCGCCGCGGGCGGGCGGGACGCCGAGCAGGCCGGTGCCTCCCTGGCGGACCGGCTCGCCGGGATGTCCGAGGAGGACCGCGGCCGGGCGCTGCTCGACCTGGTGCGGGCCAACGCGGCCGTCGTGCTCGGCCACGGATCGGCTGCGGACGTCGACCCGGATCGCGGCTTCATGGCGATGGGCTTCGACTCGCTGACGGCCGTCGAGCTGCGCAACCGGCTGACCCGCGCGGCGGGCGTGCGGTTGCGGCCGACGCTGGTGTTCGACTTCCCGACACCGGCGGGGCTGGCCGCGCACCTGCGCGAGCAGCTCAGCTTCCCCGAGGTCTCACCGGCGGCACCGGTGCTGGCGAAGCTGGACGAGGTCCGGGCCGCCCTGGCAGCCGAAGCGGGCGTGCGGGACGAAGTCGTACCGGTGCTGCGGGAATTGCTGGCGTCGTGCGACGACGACGCCGCGGCACCGGATCTGGACTCGGCAACCGATGACGAGCTCTTCGCGCTCGTCGACGAGGGGCTCGACCGAGGAGTGGAGATCGCGTGACCGATCAGGACAAGCTCCGCGACTACCTGAAGCGGGCGATCAACGACGCTCGCAGGGCGAGCAAGAAGCTCCGCCTGCTGGAGGACCAGCAGCACGAACCGATCGCCATCGTCGGCATGGGCTGCAGGTACCCGGGCGGCGTCGCCTCGCCCGACGACCTGTGGCGGCTGGTGGCCGCCGGTGGCGACGCGATCTCCGGCTTCCCCGCCGATCGCGGCTGGGACGTCGACGGGCTCTTCCACCCCGATCCGGACCACCCCGGGACCACCTACGTCACCGCGGGCGGTTTCCTCACCGGCGCCGGGCACTTCGACCCGGAGTTCTTCGGGATCTCGCCCCGCGAGGCGCTCGGCATGGACCCGCAGCAGCGGCTCCTGCTGGAGGTGTCCTGGGAGGCCCTGGAGCACGCCCGCCTCGACCCGAGCTCGCTGCGGGGCAGCCGCACCGGGGTGTTCGCCGGCATCAGCAGCCTGGACTACGCGAACCTGCTGGCGGCCACCGCGGCCGGGCGCGGCGGCACGCTGTCGATGAGCACCGGTGGGAGCCTGGTCTCCGGCCGCGTCGCCTACACCCTCGGCCTGGAGGGACCGGCGGTCACCGTGGACACCGCGTGCTCCTCCTCGCTGGTCGCGCTGCACCAGGCGATCCGGGCGCTGAGAGCCGGCGAGTGCGAGCTCGCGCTGGCCGGCGGCGTGACGGTGATCTCCGAGCCGGGGCCGTTCGTCACCTTCAGCAGGCAACGCGGACTCGCCAGGGACGGCCGGTGCAAGGCGTTCGCGGCGAGCGCGGACGGCTTCAGCCTCGCCGAAGGCGTCGGCGTGCTGGTGGTGGAGCGGCTGTCCGACGCGACGCGCCTCGGCCACCCGGTGCTGGCGGTCGTGCGCGGCTCCGCGGTGAACCAGGACGGCGCGAGCAGCGGCTTCAGCGTCCCCAACGGTCCCGCGCAGGAGCGGGTCATCCGGGACGCGCTGGCCGACGCCCGGCTCCAGGCGTCCGATGTGGACGCGGTCGAAGCGCACGGGACCGGGACGTCGCTGGGCGACCCCATCGAGGCCAGCGCGCTGCTGGCGACCTACGGGCAGGAGCGGGAGCACCCGCTGCTGCTCGGGTCGGTGAAGTCCAACATCGCGCACACCCAGGCGGCGGCCGGGGTGGCCGGGGTGATCAAGGTCGTGCAGGCGATGCGCCGCGGCGTGCTGCCCGAGACGCTGCACGTGGACGAACCCTCGCCGCACGTCGACTGGTCGGCTGGTGCGGTGCGGCTGCTGACCTCGGCGCAGGAGTGGCCGCGGACCGGTCGGCCCTCGCGCGCCGGGGTGTCGTCGTTCGGCATCAGCGGAACCAACGCGCACGTCGTCCTGGAGCACGTCCCCGCGGACGATCCCGAGCCGACCGCGGAACCGGGCCCGGTCCCGTGGGTGCTGTCGGCCCGCACCGACCGGGCGCTGCGGGATCAGGCGAGCAGGCTGCTGAAGCACCTGGAAACGACGGCCGACCCGATCGCGGACATCGGCCTGTCGCTGGCGACCACCCGCCCGGCGCTGCGGCGTCGCGCCGCCGTCGTCGGTGCCGACCGCGACGAGCTGGCCGCGGGGCTGCTCGATCTCGTTCGCGCCGAGCCGCCCGGAAGCCCGGCCGACGCCGACGGCAAGGTCGTCTTCGTCTTCCCCGGCCAGGGATCGCAGTGGCCGGGCATGGCCGTGGAACTGCTGACCACCTCGCCGGTGTTCGCCAGGAAGATGGCCGAGTGCGCGACCGCGCTGCAACCGCACGTGGACTGGTCCCTGCCGGAGGTCCTGAGCGGTCCGCTCGACGAGGTCGACGTCGTGCAACCGGCGCTGTTCGCGGTGCTGGTGTCGCTCGCCGAGCTGTGGCGCTCCTGCGGCGTGGAACCGGCGGCCGTGGTCGGCCACTCGCAAGGCGAGATCGCCGCCGCGCACGTCGCGGGCGCGCTGTCGCTGGAGGACGCGGCGCGGGTGGTCGCGTTGCGCTCCGGCCTGATCCGCGAGCACCTCGCCGGTCGCGGCGGGATGGCTTCGATCGCCCTGCCGGAGACCGAGGTGCTCGACCGGATCGCGAGCAGGCCCGGGCTGTCGGTGGCGGCGGTCAACGGCCCGTCCGCGGTCGTCGTCTCCGGCGCTCCGGACGCGTTGGCCGAGCTGGTCGCCGAGTGCGAGCGCGACGAGGTGCGGGCCAAGCTCGTCCCCGTCGACTACGCCTCGCACTCGCCGCAGGTGGAGGAGATCCGCGAGGAGCTGCTCGCCGCGCTCGGCGGGATCACCCCGGGCAGCGCGGAGATCCCGTTCTTCTCCACGGTGACCGGTGACTGGCTGGACACCACCGAGCTGGACGCGCGCTACTGGTACGAGAACCTCCGCCGGCCGGTCCGCTTCGACACCGCCGTCACCGGGCTCGCCGCCGGCGGCCACGGGATCTTCGTCGAGACCAGCCCGCACCCGGTGCTGACCATGCCCGTCCAGGACGGTGCCGTCGACTGCGTCGCGCTGGGAACGCTGCGCCGCGACGACGGCGGGTTGCCGCGCTTCCTCGCCTCGCTGGGAGAGCTGCACTCCCGCGGGGTGTCCCCGGACTGGCGAGCCGTGTTCCCGACCGCTCGCCGGGTCGACCTGCCCACGTACGCCTTCCAGCACGAGCGGTTCTGGCCGGAACCGGAGCCCGCGGGCGCGGGCGACCTGGGGTCGGCCGGTCTCACGGCCACCGATCACCCGCTGGTCGCGGCCGCCGTGGAGCTGCCGGACTCCGCCGGTTTCGTGCTCACCGGGCAGGTGTCGCCGCGCACCCACCCGTGGCTGGGCGAGCACGTGGTGCTGGGGCGGGCGATCCTGCCGGGCACCGCGTTCCTGGAACTCGCACTGCGCGCCGCCGGTGCGGCCGGGATGGACCGCGTGGAGGAGCTGACCCTGCGGACCCCGCTGGTGCTGCCCGACGACGGGGTGCAGATCCAGGTCGCGGTGGGCGCCGACGACGCGGGGACCAGACCGATCACCATCCACTCCCGCCAGGGCGACGGGCCGTGGACCCGGCACGCGGAAGGCTCGCTGTCCGGCGACGCCGCCCCCGGGGTGGCGGTGGAGTGGCCGCCTGCCGGGGCGGAACCCGTTGCCGTCGACCAGGTCTACGCCGAGCTGGCCGCGGCCGGGATCGACTACGGCGGCGCGTTCCGCGGGCTGCGCGCGGCCTGGGTGCGCGACGGCGAGGTGTTCGCCGAGATCCGGCTGCCGGACTCCGGTGGTGCGGACGGTTTCGGGATCCACCCCGCGCTGCTGGACGCCGCGCTGCACCCGGCGGATCCGGCGCTGGAACGCGCCGACGACGCGGCGCGACTGCCCTTCTCCTGGCGCGGTGTGTCCCTGCACCGCTCCGGCGCCGCGGCGCTGCGGGTGCGGCTGGCCTCGGCAGGCGCCGATGCGCTGTCGTTGCAGGCCACCGACGACGCCGGTGTTCCGGTCCTGTCCGTCGGTTCCCTGGTGCTCCGACCGGTCAGCGCCGAGCAGTTCGCGCGCGAGGACGCCCTGTTCGGCATCGAGTGGACCGACCAGCCCGTCAGCGGTGGCGCGGACGTCGTCGCGGTGCCGTGCCCGTCCGGTGCGGACACCCGGGACGTGCTGGTGAAGGTGCTGGAACTGCTGCGGTCGTGGCTCGCCGACGAGCGCAGCGAGCACAGCAGGCTCGCGGTGGTGACGCGGGGCGCGGTCGCCATCGGCGACGGCGAAGTGCCGGACCTGACCCAGGCCGCGGTGTGCGGACTGGTCCGCACCGCGCAGTCCGAGCATCCCGGGCGCTTCGTGCTGGTCGACGTGGACGACCCGGCGTCGGACGTCCCGCGCTGCGACGAGCCGCAACTCGCGATCCGCAACGGCGTGGCGCACGCACCGCGGTTGGCCCGCGCCAGCGCCGACCCGGGCACCAGCGCACCGTTCGACCCCGACGGCACCGTGCTGATCACCGGCGGGTCCGGCACGCTGGCCGGGCTGATCGCCCGCCACCTGGTGGCCGAGCACGGCGCGCGGCACCTCCTGCTGGCCAGCCGATCCGGATCGGTGAGCCCCGCCGCCGGTGATCTCGACGCCTCGGTGACCGGGGTGGCCTGCGACGTCGCCGACCGCGACTCGGTGGCGAAGCTGCTGGCCGGGATCGACGACGCGCACCCGTTGCGGGCGGTCGTGCACACCGCGGGCGTGGTCGACGACGGGGTCGTCGAATCGCTGACGCCCGAGCAGATCGACCGCGTGCTGAGGCCCAAGCTCGACGGTGCGCGGAACCTGCACGAGCTCACCCGGGAGCTGGAGCTCGACGCGTTCGTGCTCTTCTCCTCCGCTGCGACCACCTTCGGTGCGCCCGGGCAGGGCAACTACGCCGCGGCCAACGCCGCGCTCGACGCCCTGGCCCAGCAGCGGCACCGCGACGGGCTGCCCGCGGTGTCCCTGGCGTGGGGCCTGTGGGCCGAGCGCAGCGGCCTGACCAGCGATCTCGGTGAAGCCGACCTGGCCAGGATGTCCCGCAGCGGATCCGCTCCGATGTCCACACCGGACGCGGTGGCGCTCTTCGACCGGGCGCTGCGAATCGGTTCCCCGGTGCTCGTCCCGGTGCACCTGGACAGCGCGGTGCTCAGCGAGCAGGCGCGTTCCGGTGCGCTGCCCGCGGTGCTGCGAGGTCTGGTGCGCACGCCGGTCAGCACGGCGGACGACTCGATCGCTCGCGACGAGCTCGGCGCACTGCCCGCACCGGAGCGGGAAGCGCGCTTGCTCGCCATCGTGCGCAGCTACGCGGCAGCGGTGCTGGCGTACGGCTCGACGTCGGCGGTCGAACCGGCGAAACCCTTCAAGGAACTGGGCTTCGACTCGCTGACCGCGGTGGAACTGCGCAACAGGCTCGCGGCGGCGACCGGCCTGCGGCTGCGGGCGACGTTGGTGTTCGACCACCCGACCCCGGCGCAGCTCGCGGCCTTCCTCACCGCGCAGTTCGCCGAGCCGGACGCCGCGGCCGGCGCCGATGCGGTCCTCGCCGACGTCGAGGAGCTGGCCCGCCGCCTGGCCGGGCTGGCCGAAGCCGACCGCGGCCGCGTCCTCGACCGGCTCCGGGACCTGATGCCGCGGCACAGCACCACCGAGGCGGCGGCGCGGCTGAGCACAGCCGACGACGAGGAGATGTTCGCCTTCATCGACCAGGAACTTGGCGCCTGACCGGGAGAACCAGATGTCCAACGAAGACAGGCTCCGCGACTACCTGCGCCGGGTGACCGCCGACCTGCACGACACCAAGCAGCGCCTCAGCGCCGTCGAGGAGAGCCGCCACGAGCCGATCGCCGTGGTCGGCATGAGCTGCCGCTATCCGGGCGGCGTCGGCAACCCCGACCAGCTGTGGCGGTTGGTGGCCGAGGGGCGCGACGCGATCACCGAGTTCCCGTCCGACCGCGGCTGGGACACCGCCGGGCTCTACGACCCGGATCCGGAGCACCCGGGCACCACCTACGCCAAGGAGGGCGGCTTCCTCGGCGGAGCTGGCGATTTCGACGCCGAGTTCTTCGGGATCAGCCCGCGCGAGGCGCTCACCATGGACCCGCAGCAGCGGTTGCTGCTGGAATCGGCGTGGGAGGCCGTCGAGAGCGCCCGCATCGATCCGGCGGCGCTGCGCGGCAGCCGGACCGGCGTGTTCGCCGGGGCCATGTACCACGACTACGGAATCCGCATCTCCCGCACGCCCAAGGGAACCGGGCGGTACCTGACCAACGACAGCATCGGCAGCCTGATCTCCGGCCGGATCTCCTACGCCCTGGGGCTGTCCGGCCCGGCGCTGACGGTGGACACCGCGTGCTCCTCGTCGCTCGTGGCGCTGCACCTGGCCAGGGAGTCGCTGCTGTCGGGCGAGTGCGCGCTGGCCCTCGCCGGTGGTGTCGCGGTGATGGCCTCGCCGTGGCTGTTCGTCGAGCTGAGCCGGCAGCGCGGGCTGGCCGGTGACGGCCGGTGCAAGGCGTTCTCGGCCGCTGCCGACGGGGCCGGGTTCTCCGAGGGTGTGGGAATGCTGGTGCTGGAGCGCCTTTCCGATGCGCAGCGCAACGGGCACCGAGTGCTCGCCGTCGTGCGCGGCAGCGCGGTCAACCAGGACGGCGCCAGCAACGGCTTCAGCGCACCGCACGGCCCCGCGCAGGAGGCCGTGATCAACCAGGCGCTGGCCGCGTCCCGGCTCAGCGCCGCGGAGATCGACGCCGTCGAAGGGCACGGCACCGGGACCGCGCTGGGCGACCCGATCGAGGCGCACGCCCTGCTGGCCACCTACGGCCGGCACCGGGACCGGCCGCTGTGGCTCGGCTCGATCAAGTCCAACATCGCCCACGCCCAGGCCGCGGCCGGGGTGGCCGGGGTGATCAAGGTGGTGCAGTCGATGCGCCACGGCGTGCTGCCCGCGACGCTGCACGTCGACGAGCCGTCGCCGAACATCGACTGGGCGTCGGGCTCCGTCGCCCTGCTGACCGAGCGGACGCCGTGGCCGGAGACGGGGCACCCGCGCCGCGCCGGGGTGTCCTCCTTCGGCATCAGCGGCACCAACGCCCACGTGATCCTGGAACAAGCCCCGGACACCGCCGAGCCCGACCGGGCCGAACTGGCCGCGGGCCCGGTGCCGCTGGTGCTGTCCGGTCGCACCAAGAGCGCGCTGCGGGCGCAAGCGCAGAACTTGCTGACCCACCTCGACGAGAACCCGGGCCTGCGATCCGCGGACGTCGCGCGCTCGCTGGCAGAGACCCGGGCGACGTTCGACCACCGCGCCGTCGTGGTCGCAGGCGATCCCGGGGCGCAGCGCGCCGCGCTCGCGGCACTGGCCGAGGACTCCCCGGCGCCGAACCTGGTGGCGGGGCGCGCTCGGCCCGAGCCGAAGACGGTGTTCGTCTTCCCCGGCCAGGGCACGCAGTGGCCCGGCATGGCCGCCGAACTGCTGGATTCCGCTCCGGTGTTCGCCGCGAAGATGACCGACTGCGCACAAGCCCTCGCCGACTTCGTCGAGTGGGACCTGATCGAGGTGCTGCGCTCCGGACGGGAACTGGACCGGGTCGACGTCGTGCAACCGGCCACCTTCGCCGTGATGGTCTCGCTCGCCGCGCTGTGGCAGTCCACGGGCGTGCAGCCGGCCGCGGTGGTCGGCCATTCGCAGGGCGAGATCGCCGCCGCGCACGTGGCCGGGGTGCTGAGCCTCACCGACGCGTGCCGGATCGTCGCGCTGCGCAGCCGGGAACTGCGCGCGATCTGCGGGCGGGGCTCGATGGTCTCCGTCGAGCGCCCGGCCGCGGAGGTCGAAGCCTGGCTGGAGCCCTGGCGGGACCGGTTGGCCATCGCCGCGGTCAACGGCCCGTCGTCGGTCGTGGTCTCCGGTGACGACGACGCGCTCGCCGAATTCGGCAAGGTGCTCTCGGCGGAGGGGGCGCTGCGGTGGCAGCTGCCGGTGGACTTCGCGGCGCACTCCCCGCACATCGACGAGCTGGCCGACGGCATCCGGCGCGCCCTCGCGCCGGTCGTGCCCCAGCGGGCGCGGAT
The DNA here is from genome assembly GCF_027853965.1 of Saccharopolyspora indica. Taxonomy (GTDB): domain Bacteria; phylum Actinomycetota; class Actinomycetes; order Mycobacteriales; family Pseudonocardiaceae; genus Saccharopolyspora; species Saccharopolyspora indica. Next base: position 108,895 of record NZ_JAQGLB010000015.1, read on the forward strand.
CCCCGTCTTCTCCGCCACCGACGCCGACTGGGTCGACGGGACCGGCATGGACGGCGAGTACTGGTTGCGCAACCTCCGGCAGACCGTTCGCTTCCACGATGCCGCAGCCGCCCTGCTGGGCGCCGACCACGACGTGTTCGTCGAGGTCAGCGCGCACCCGGTGCTCACCATGTCGATCGAGGACGCCGCCGACGAGCTCGGCGTGCAGGTGCGGACGACCGGATCGTTGCGCCGCGAGGAAGGCGGTCTGCACCGCTTCCTGCTCTCGGCCGGGCAGGCGCACGTCCACGGCGTCGCCCTGGCCTTGTCCTCGTTCGACGGAGCATCCGTGGTGGACCTGCCCACCTACGCCTTCCAGCACGAGCGGTACTGGGCGGAGTCGGCGGCGGGTGCCCCCGACGCGGTCGGCCTCGGCCTGGCGGAAACCGATCACCCGCTGCTCGGGGCCGCGGTGGCACTGCCCGAGTCCGACGGGTTCCTCCTGACCGGAGCGCTGTCCCGCCACACCCACCCGTGGACCGCCGATCACGCGGTGGGCGGCGCGGTGATCCTGCCCGGCACCGCCTTCCTGGAGATGGCGATGCGGGCGGGCGACGAAGTGGACTGCCCGCGAGTGGCGGAGCTGACCATCGAGGCACCGCTGGTGCTGCCCGAGAACGGCGAAGCCGCGGTGCAGGTGCTCGTCGGCGGCCCCGACGACAGCGGAACGCGCCAGGTGAGCATCTACGCCAAGGCGGATTCGTGGGTGCGCCACGCGGTCGGCTACCTCGACGGGGCCGAGCCCGAGCCCGGTCCTGCGGAGCCGTCCGAATGGCCCCCGGCCGGTGCCGAACCGGTGGACGTCGAGGACTTCTACGCCGACGTCAACGCGACGGCGCTGCACTACGGCCCGGCTTTCCAGGGCATGCGCGCGGCTTGGCGCCGGGGCCGGGAGGTCTTCGCCGAGGTCGAACTGCCGCAGTCGGCGGACGCAGGCGGTTTCGGGATCCACCCGGCGCTGCTGGACGCCGCGCTGCACGGCTTGGGAGTGGGGTCGCTGCTGGACACCGCCCGCGATGCCGAACGGGTTCCGCTGCCGTTCTCGTGGGAGGGGGTGACCCTCCACGCGTCGAGCGCGCGGAAGGTCCGGGTGCGGCTCGCCCCGGCAGGCGCGGACGGCATCTCGGTGTCGGTCGCCGACGAGACCGGGCAGCCGGTGGCGACGGTGGATTCCCTGGTCGTCCGGCCGGTCTCCGCGCAGCAGCTGCGCAGCGCCCGAGCGGCGGGCGGAGCCATGCACGTCGTGGAGTGGGTACCGGTGACCGGCGGTGCGGTCGGCTCCGGGCAGTGGGCGGAACTGGGACCGGACCGGGACCTGTCGAGCATTTCCGGCGCTCCGGACGTGGTCGTGGCCGAATACCCGTCCACCGAGCCGGATTCCGTCGTGGACGGCGTAACGCGAGCGGTGGGCTCGGCGCTGGCGCTGGTGCAGGACTGGCTGGCCGACGACCGGTTCGCCGGCGCGAAGCTGGTGATCGTGACCGGCGGCGCGGTCAGCACGAACCCGGACGAGCCCGCACCGGATCTCGTGCACGCACCGCTGTGGGGTCTGCTGCGCTCCGCGCAATCGGAGAACCCCGGCCGGTTCGTGCTGGTGGACGCCGACAGCGCGGACCGGCAGCTGCTCGCCGCGGCGGTGGCCACCGGTGAGCCGCAGCTGGTGATCCGCGGCGGAGAGGTCCTGGCCGCGCGGCTGGCCCGCCACGACGCGGCCGGCGGCCTGACGCCGCCCGACGCGGCGGCCTGGCGGCTGGACATCCCGACCACCGGCACCTTCGACAACCTGGTGCTGGCCGAGTGCCCCGAGGTGCTGGCACCGCTGGGCCCGGGCCAGGTCCGGGTCGCGGTGCGGGCCGCGGGCTTGAACTTCCGCGACGTGCTCTTCGGGCTCGGCCTCTCGCTGGGCGAGGGGGACTTCGGCGGCGAAGCCTCCGGCGTCGTGCTGGAGGTCGGCCCGGACGTGCCGCACCTGGCGCCCGGGGACCGGGTGATGGGCGCGCTCGGCGGCGCGTTCGGCCCGATCGCGGTCGCCGACCACCGGATGATGACGCACATCCCGAGCGGGCTGACCTTCGCCGAGGCGGCCACGATCCCGATCGCCTTCCTGACCGCCTACTACGGCCTGGTGGACCTCGGCGGCCTGCGGGCGGGGGAGAAGGTGCTGGTGCACGCGGCCGCCGGTGGCGTCGGCACGGCCGCGGTCCAGCTGGCCCGGCACCTGGGGGCCGAGATCTTCGCCACCGCCAGCGAGCCGAAGTGGGACGTGCTGCGCGGCAACGGGATCGCGGAGGACCACCTCGCCTCGTCCAGGTCCCTGGACTTCGCCGGGAAGTTCGCCGCGACGACCGGTGGGCGCGGTGTGGACGTCGTGCTGAACTCGCTGGCGGGCAAGTACGTCGACGCCTCCCTCGAAGTGCTCGCCGCGGGCGGCCGCTTCCTGGAGATGGGCAAGACCGACAAGCGCGACCAGCGGCAGATCGCCGCCGACCACTCCGGCGTCGCCTACCAGGCCTACGACCTGCAGGAGGCCGGGCTGGACCGGATCCAGCAGATGCTGCGCGAGCTGTGCGAGCTGTTCGAGCGCGGCGCGCTGAAGCCGCTCCCGCTGCACAACTGGGACCTGCGCCGGGCGCCGGATGCGTTCCGCTTCCTCAGCCAGGCCAAGCACACCGGCAAGCTGGTGCTCACCTGCCCGCATCCGCCGGAGAAGTCCGGAACCGTGCTGATCACCGGCGGATCCGGGACGCTCGCCGGGCTCGTCGCCCGCCACCTGGCCACCGAGCACGGCGTCGCGCACCTCGTCCTGGCCAGCCGGTCCGGCACCGGTTCGGCGGAACTCGCCGCCGAGCTCGCCGAGCTGGGCACCGACGTCAGCTTCGCGGCCTGCGACGTGGCGGACCGCGAGGCGCTGGCCGCGCTGCTGTCCGAGATCCCACCGGAGCGGCCGCTGACCGGGGTGGTGCACACCGCCGGGGTGCTGGCCGACGGCGTCATCGACTCGATGACCCCGGAGCAGGTGGCGCAGGTGCTGCGACCGAAGGTGCTCGGGGCGGTGAACCTGCACGAGCTCACCAGGGACGCGGACCTGTCCATGTTCGTGCTGTTCTCCTCCGGGGCCGCGACCTTCGGCTCGCCGGGGCAGGGCAACTACGCCGCGGCCAACGCCTTCCTGGACGCGCTGGCGCAGCACCGCAGGTGCCACGGCCAGCCCGCGGTTTCCCTGGCCTGGGGCCTGTGGGCGGCTCGCAGCGGGCTGACCGCCCAGCTCGCCGACGGGGACGTGGCGAGGATGACCCGCAGCGGCGCGATCGCCCTGTCCACCGAGGAAGCCCTGGAGCTGTTCGACCTCGGCGTGCGGGACGCCGAACCCGTCCTGGTCCCGGTGCGCGTGGACGTCTCCGCGATGCGGCGGCAAGGGGATTCGCTGCCCGCGCTGTTCCAGGGCCTGGTCCGGACCCGCCCCAGGCGAGCGGCCGCGGCCCGGCACGGGGCCGAGCAGCTCGTGTCGAAGCTGCCCGGCATGTCCGATGTGGAGCGGCAGCGCGCGGTGCTGGAAGTGGTGTGCGCGCACGCTGCCGCGGTGCTGGGCCACTCCTCGGCGGGCGGCATCGAGCCCGGGCGGGCGTTCAAGGAGCTGGGCTTCGACTCGCTGACCTCGCTGGAGCTGCGCAACCGGCTCAACGACGCGGTCGGCCTGAAGCTGCGGGCCACGTTGATCTTCGACTACCCGACGCCGCAGGAACTGGCCGAGCGCCTGGTGGCGGACCTCGTCCCGACCGCGCCCGCGGCAGAAGGCGATGGGCATGGAGATGCGGAGATCCAGCGCCTGGTCGCGGCGATCCCGGTGAGCCGGCTCCGGCAGGCCGGTCTCCTCGACCCGCTCATCAGGCTGGCCGATCCCGGCACCGCGCCGCAGCCGGAGCAGAGCAGTGCCATCGACGACATGGACGTGCAGGCGCTGTTGCGCAAGGCGCAGGGCCTCGGTTCGTGAGCGGTTCGGAGAACGTGGGAGGAATGTGATGGAGGCGTCCACCGGACAGCTCGTCGCGGCGCTGCGGGATTCGCTCAAGGAGGTCGAGCGGCTGAAGCAGCAGGTCGACGGCCCGGGCGAGCAGATAGCGATCGTGGGGATGGCCTGCCGGTTTCCCGGCGGGGTGCGCAGCCCCGAGGACCTGTGGCGGCTGGTCGACTCCGAGGCGGACGCCATCGCGCCGGTCCCGGAGGAACGCGGCTGGCCGCACCCGGTCAGCGGCGGATTCCTGCGCGAGCCGGGCGGTTTCGACGCGGCGTTCTTCGGGATCAGCCCGCGCGAAGCACTGGCGATGGACCCGCAGCAGCGGCTGCTGCTGGAGATCACCTGGGAGACCTTCGAGCGGGCCGGTCTCGACCCGACCGCGTTGCGCGGCAGCCGGACCGGGGTGTTCACCGGCACGCACGGCCAGGACTACCTCGGCCTGATCACCAGCGGCGGCGGGGGCGATGGCTACCTCGCGACCAGCACGAGCGCCAGCATCCTCTCCGGACGCATCGCCTACACCTTCGGGCTCGAAGGACCGGCGGTCACGGTGGACACCGCGTGCTCGTCGTCCTTGGTGGCGATGCACCTGGCCGCGCAGGCGCTGCGCGGCGGGGAGTGCTCGTTGGCGCTCGCCGGCGGTGTTTCGGTGATCTGCATGCCCGACGGCCTGGTCGCGTTCCAGCAGCAGGGCGGGATGGCCCCGGACTTCCGCTGCAAGGCGTTCTCCTCGGCGGCCGACGGGACCGGCTTCGCCGAGGGCGTGGGAATGCTGCTGCTGGAGCGCTTGTCCGATGCGCGGCGCAACGACCACCGCGTGCTGGCGGTGCTGCGGGGCTCGGCGGTCAACCAGGACGGCGCGTCCAACGGGCTGACGGCGCCCAACGGCCCGTCGCAGGAGGCGGTCATCCGCCAGGCGCTGACCGGCGCCGGGCTCGCACCGTCCGATGTGGACTACGTCGAGGCGCACGGCACCGGGACCTCGCTGGGCGACCCGATCGAGGCCCACGCGGTGCTGGCCACCTACGGGCAGGACCGGCAGCGGCCGCTGCTGCTGGGCTCGCTGAAGTCCAACATCGGCCACGCCCAGGCGGCCGCCGGGGTGGCGGGCGTGATCAAGTCGGTGCTGGCCATGCGGCACGGCACGCTGCCCCGGACCCTGCACGTCGACCAGCCGTCCCGGCACGTCGACTGGAGCACCGGTGCGGTGGAGGTGCTGACCGGAGCGCGGCCCTGGCCGGAGACCGGGCGACCGCGCCGGGCAGGCGTGTCGTCCTTCGGGATCAGCGGCACCAACGCGCACGTGATCATCGAGCAGGGCCCGGAGCCGGAGCCCCCGTCCGCGGTGGATGCGGACGGCGTGGTCCCGTGGGTGCTGTCGGCGCGCAGCGGCGCAGCACTGCGGGAACAGGCGGCCGATCTGGCCGCGCACGCGGCCGGTCTGGGTACCGCCGACGTGGCGCTGTCCCTGCTGCGGACCCGGGCGCTCCACGAGCACCGAGCGGTGGTGCTCGGGCGGACGGCAGCCGAGCTGACCGACGGGCTGACCGCCCTGGCCCGCGCCGAACCGGCGCAGTCGGTGGTCCGGGGTGTCGCGGGAGCGCCCGGACAGGTCGGGTTCCTGTTCTCCGGCCAAGGCTCCCAGCGCATCGGGATGGGTCGTGAGCTCGCTGCCGAGTTCCCGGCGTTCGCGAGGGCCTTCGACGCGGTCTGCTACGAACTGGACCGGCACCTGGACGTCCCCGTCCGGGAAGCGGTGGGGTCGGAGCTGATCGAGCGGACGGCCTGCACCCAGGTCGGGCTGTTCGCCTTCGAAGTCGCGCTGTTCCGGTTGCTGGAGCACTGGGGAGTGCATCCCGCCGTGCTCCTCGGACATTCCGTCGGCGAGTTCGCCGCGGCCCACGTCAGCGGCGCCCTGACGCTCGGCGACGCGGCGAAGCTGATCGCCGCCAGGGGACGGCTGATGCAGGCCCTGCCCACCGGTGGCGCGATGGTGTCGGTCCAGGCACCGGCCGCGGAAGTGCTTCCGCTGCTGACCGAACGCGTCTCGCTCGCGGCCGTCAACGGCCCGGACGCCGCGGTCATCTCCGGCGATGCCGAGGAGGTGCTCGGCATCGCGGAGGTGCTCGCCGAGCGCGGCCGCAAGACCAGGCGGCTGCGGGTCAGCCACGCGTTCCACTCGCCGCTGGTGGAACCGGTGCTGGCGGAGTTCCGGGAGGTCGCCGAGTCGGTGACCTACTTCCCGCCGCGACTGCCGGTGGTGTCCAACGTGACCGGCTCGCCGGTCACCGCGTTCACCCCGGACCACTGGGTGGACCACGCGCGCAACGCCGTGCGCTTCGCCGACGGCGTGCGGTGGATGCAGGACAACGGGGTCCGCTGCTTCGTGGAGGTCGGACCGGACGCGGTGCTCGCTCCGATGGCCCAGGAATGCGGCGTCGCCGAAGCAATCCCCACCTGCCGCCGCAACCGTTCCGAGGTGTCCGCGGTCATGACCGCCTTGAGCAGGCTCCACGTGGCGAACGTGCCGGTGAACTGGGAGGCGGTGCTCGACGCGCGCGCAGCGGGCATCGTCGAGCTGCCCACCTATCCGTTCCAGCACAAGCGGTTCTGGCCGGGACCGCCTGCGGCCCCGGCGGGACTCGCGGCCACCGCGCCGGAACCGGCCGAGGAGATCGAGGCCGCCGACGAGCTCGGGCTCGCCGACCTGCCCGAACCCGAACGCCGCTCGGCGTTGCTCGGATTGGTCCGCAGCAGCGCGGCGGCGGTGCTGGGACACGACTCCGGCCAGGAGATCGAGCCCGACCAGCCGTTCCAGAACCTCGGCTTCGACTCGATGACCGCCGTCGAGTTCCGCAACCTCCTGCAGCGCACCGCCGGGGTCCCGTTGCCTGCGACGCTGGTCTTCGACTACCCGACACCGGCGGTGCTGGCCGAGCACATCGGTGCCGTGCTGCGCGGGGAAGCTCGACCCGTGGCCGAGCCGGTCGGCGCCGGTGCCGTCGCCGACGAGCCGATCGCGATCGTCGGGATGGGCTGCCGGTACCCCGGCGGGGTCGACTCGGCCGACGACCTGTGGCGCCTGGTCGCAACGGGCGGCGACGCCATCTCACCGTTCCCGGCCGACCGCGGCTGGGACGTCGACGGGGCTTACGACCCGGACCCGGACGCGATCGGCAAGAGCTACACCAGGTACGGCGGGTTCGTGCTGGACGCGGCCGACTTCGACAGCGGCTTCTTCGGGATCGGTCCCCGCGAGGCCTTGGCGATGGACCCGCAGCAGCGGCTGATGCTGGAGGTGTCCTGGGAGGCGCTGGAGCGCGCCGGGATCGACCCGCAATCGCTGCGCGGCAGCCGGACCGGCGTGTTCGCGGGCATGGTGTCCAGCGACTACGCCAGCAGGCTGCGCTCCATCCCCCCGGAGCTCGCCGGTTACCTCGGCAACGGCAGCGCCGCCAGCGTGCTCTCCGGCCGGGTGGCCTACGCCCTGGGCCTGGAAGGGCCCACGATGACGGTGGACACCGCGTGCTCGTCGTCGCTGGTGTCGATCCACCTGGCGGCGCAGGCGCTGCGCGGCGGCGAGTGCTCGCTCGCCCTGGCGGGCGGCGTGACCATCATGTCCACACCGGCCGCGTTCATCGAGTTCAGCAGGCAGCGGGGGCTCGCAGCCGATGGCCGCTGCAAGGCGTTCGCCGCCGCGGCCGACGGCACGGCCTGGGGCGAGGGAATCGGGATCGTCGTCCTGGAACGGCTGTCGGACGCGCGGCGCAACGGCCACCAGGTGCTGGCCGTGCTGCGGGGCTCGGCGGTGAACCAGGACGGCGCGTCCAACGGCTTGACCGCGCCGAACGGGCCTTCGCAGCAGCGGGTGATCCGGCAGGCGCTGGCCAGCGCCGGACTGCGTCCCTCCGATGTGGACGCTGTGGAGGCGCACGGCACCGGGACGTCGCTGGGCGACCCGATCGAGGCTCAGGCGCTGCTGGCCACCTACGGGCAGGACCGGGAACGACCGCTGCTGCTGGGCTCGCTGAAGTCCAACATCGGCCACACCCTCGGAGCCGCCGGGGTCGGTGGCGTGATCAAGACCGTGCAGGCGATGCGCCGCGGAGTGCTGCCGAAGACCTTGCACGTCGACGAGCCCACCGGCCACGTGGACTGGTCGGCGGGGGAGGTGCGGCTGCTCACCGAGCCCGAGCCGTGGCCGGACACCGGGCGCCCGCGCCGTGCCGGGGTCTCGTCGTTCGGCGTCAGCGGCACCAACGCGCACCTCGTGCTGGAGCAGGCAGTTGAAGAACCGGACGACTCGCGGCCGGACGCGACGGTGTCCGCCTGGGTGCTCTCCGGGAAGAGCCCGGAAGCCCTCCGCGACCAGGCGTCCCGGTTGCTCTCGCACGTGGAGTCCGCGCCCGGGCTGCCGATCGCCGACGTCGGGCACACCCTGGCCACCGGCAGGTCCGCGTTCGCGCACCGGGCGGCGGTGGTGGGAAGCCGCGACGAGTTGACGAGCGGACTGCGGGCGATCGCCGACTCCCCGCCGCAGGAAGCGGCCGCAGCCCCTGGGCGGGTGGGCGTGCTGTTCTCCGGGCAGGGCTCGCAGCGGCTCGGCATGGGAAGGGCGCTGCACCAGGAGTTCCCCGTGTTCGCGACCGCTTTCGACGATGCGTGCGACCTCCTGGACGAACACCTCGCGGGACACCTCCCGCACGGCGTCCGCGAAGTGATACACGCGGCCGAGGGCAGCCCGGCAGCCGCGCTGCTGGACCAGACCGCCTACGCCCAGACCGGGCTCTTCGCGTTCGAAGTGGCCATGTACCGGTTGCTGGAGCACTGGGGAGTGCGGGCCGATCTCGTGCTCGGGCACTCGGTGGGCGAGCTCGCCGCGGCGCACGTCGCCGGGGTCCTCGACCTGGACGACGCGGCGGCCCTGGTCGCGGCCCGGGCCCGGTTGATGCAGGAACTCCCCGCAGGCGGGGCGATGGTGTCCCTGCGCGCGACCGAGCAGGACGTGCGGCGCGTGCTGACCGACGAGGTCTCGATCGCCGCGGTCAACGGCCCGCGGTCGACGGTGATCTCCGGGCCGGAGGACGCCGTGTCGGCCGTCGCCGCCCGCTTCGAGAAGGCCAAGCGCCTGCCGGTCAGCCACGCCTTCCACTCCGCGCTGGTCGAACCGATGCTGGCGGAGTTCGCCGAGGTGGCCGCGCGGCTCACCTACCGGGCGGCGGCCGTCCCGGTGGTCTCCAACGTCACCGGTGAGGTGTGCGACGACATCGCCACGCCCGAGTACTGGGGGCGGCACGTGCGGGCCGCGGTGCGGTTCGCCGACGGCGTGCACGCGCTGCACGAGAAGGGCGTTCGGCACTTCGTCGAGGTCGGACCGGATGCGGTGCTGACCGCGATGGCGCAGGAGTGCGTGCCCGGCTCGTGCATCGCGACCAGCCGCCGGAACCGGCCGGAGACGACGGGCGTGCTCGACGCGGTCGCCCGGTTGCACGTCGACGGTGGCGAGGTCGACTGGCAGCGCGTGTTCGAGACCTGGCGGCCTCGCCGGGCGGACCTGCCGACCTACGCCTTCCAGCACCAGCGGTACTGGCTGGACGACGCGGCCGACGGTGCGGAGGCGCACGAGGTGGTGTCGCTGGCCGGCGGCGAGGACGTGCTGCTGACCGGTCACCTGCGCAACGCATCCGACACCGACCTGGTCGAACTGGTGCTGCGCGCGGGCGAACGGATCGGCTGCGACAGGATCGGCGAACTCACCGTCGAAGTGCCGCTGGCGGGAGCCGACGTCGACGTCCAGGTGCTGGTCCGGTCCGGGACCGCCACCTGCTACGCCAGTTCCGACGGCGACTCCTGGACCCGGCACGCCACCGCGACCCTGCTGGCCGCCGGGGCGGCGAGCGCCGGGCTGCTGGAATGGCCGCCCGCGGAGGCCGAAGAGGTCGAGCCGGGCGTGTGGCAGCGCGGGGACGAGATCTGCGCCGAGATCGCCCTCGACGCGGACCGGAGCACCGACGGCGTGGGCATCCACCCGGAGCTGCTCGCGGCGGCTCTGCGGCTCACCGGCGATGACCGGCGGCCGGTCGCCTGGAGCGGGGTGACCCTGCACGCCGCCGGTGCCACCTCGGTGCGCGCTCGCCTCACCACCGCGGGCGCGGACGTGGTTTCCGTGCTGCTCGCCGACGACACCGGCGCCCCCGTGCTGTCGGTCGAGTCGGTGCAGCTCGGCGACGTCCAGCCCGAGCCGGGACGGCATGCGGTGCTGTGCCTGGAGTGGAACTCCCGTCCCGGCGATGCGGCACCGGCGGACATCGCGGTGCTCGGCGACGACCGGTCGGGAGTCGCGAAAGCGCTGGCGGACGCCGACATCCCGGTGCGGGTCGCAGCAGGTCTGTCCGAGTTGGACGAAGTTCCCGAAGCGGTGCTCGTCCCCTGCGGCCCCTGGGCCGGTGAGGTGCCGACGGCGATCCGCACCGCCACCGCGGCCGCCGTCGACCGGCTGCGCGCCTGGGTGAGCGAGTCGCGGTTCGCCCGGTCCCGGCTGGTCTTCGTCACCCGGGGCTCCGAGCTCGTGGCGGCCCCGCTCTGGGCGCTGCTGCGATCCGCGCAGCTGGAACACCCCGACCGGTTCCAGATCGTCCACCTCGACGGTGACGTGCCCGGCGACCTGCTCGCCGCGGCCGTCGGCTCCGGGGAGCCCCAGGTGGCCGTGCGGGCGGGCGAGATCCAGGTGCCCAGGCTCGCGCGCACGACCGTGACCGAGCCGGACCAGGCGCTGTTCCCGACCTCCGGCACGGTGCTGATCACGGGCGGCTCCGGCGGTCTCGCCCCGGCGGTCGCGCGGCACCTCCTGGACCGGCACGGCGTCACCGACGTCGTGCTGCTGTCCCGTCGTGGTGGCCGGGACGGTGCGGGAATCCGCCACGTCGCCTGCGACGTGGCCGACCGGGCCGCGTTGGCCGCGGTGCTGGCCGACATCCCCGAGCTGGCCGCGGTCGTCCACCTGGCGTGCGCGGTCGAGGACGGGCTGCTGGACTCGCTGACCCCGGACCGCCTGGATCACGTGCTGCGGCCCAAGGTCGACGGCGCGCTCAACCTGCACGAGCTGACCGCGGACCGGGACCTGGCCGCGTTCGTGCTGTTCTCCTCCGCCGGGGCCGTCGTCGGGAGCCCGGGCCAGGCCAACTACTGCGCGGCCAACGGCTTCCTCGACGCCTTGGCGCGGCATCGCCGCACGATCGGCCTGCCCGCCACCTCGCTGGCCTGGGCGCCGTGGCTGGCCGCCGACGGGATCAGCGGTCGGCTCGCGGACAAGGACCGGGCGCGGTTGTCGCGCGGCGGCGCTGTTGCGTGGGAGACCGACGAAGCACTGCGCGTGCTGGACGCGTGCATCAGCAGCGGGCGGCCAGACCTGGTGCCGATGCGGGTGGACAACGCCGTCCTGCGGGAACAGGCGCGCACCGGAGCGTTGCCACCGGTGCTCTCCGACCTGGTCCGGGCGCGCAGGTCGGCGCGAACCGCCGAGCGCAGCAGCGATGAACCGGCACTCGCGCAGCGGCTCGCCGCGATGTCCGAGGAGGAACGCGCGGAAACGCTGCTGGAGCTGGTCCGGACCCACGCGGCCGGTGTGCTGGGGCACCAGTCGGCTGCGGAGGTCGATGCGCGGGCCGCGTTCCTGGAGCAGGGATTCGACTCGTTGAGCGCGATGGAGCTGCGCAACCGCCTGGCCACCGCGCTCGACGTGGCACTGCCCGCGACCGTCGTCTTCGACTTCTCCACCCCCGCGGCGCTCGCCGAGCACCTGGCGTCCCGGACGGCCACCGAGGAGTCCGGCTCCGCGGTGTTCCAGAGCGGGTCGCTGGACGACGACGCGGCCGGACCGCTGGCCGCGCTCTACTGGCAGGCCTGCGAGCTGGGCAAGATCGAGGAATCCGTGCACCTGCTGGAGGCGGCGTCGCAGCTGCGGCCGATGTTCCACGCGGACGCACCGGCCGAAGCCCCGGCCACGGTCCGCTTGGCGACCGGGGACGCCGAACCGCTGCTGATCTGCTTCCCGTCGTTCGCACCGGTCGCCGGCCCGCACGAGTTCGCCAGGTTCGCCGCGGGTTTCGGCACCTCGCGCGAGGTGTGGGCGATCCCGCAACCGGGCTTCATCAAGGGCGAAGAACTGCCCGCGACCATCGACGCGCTGGCGCTGATGCACGCCAACGCGGTGCGAGAACGGGCCGCGGGCCGCAAGTTCGCGCTGGTCGGCCGGTCGGCCAGCGGCTGGCTGGCGCACGAGGTCGCCCACCTGCTGGAGCAGCAGGGCATCAGCCCGCAGGCGGTCGTGCTGGTGGACAGCTCCTCGCCGGAGCACATGGCCAAGACCGGCGTGGCCAACGCGATGGGCGGTGCGATGGCCGACCGGGAGAGCGGGTTCGACCTGCTCAGCGACATCCGGCTGGCCGCGATGGGCGCCTACTCGCGGATCTTCGACGGCTGGCGGCCCAAACCGGTCCCGACGCCGACAGTGCTGCTCAGCGCGCTGGATCCGTTCTCGCCGGCCCTGCTGGAGGAGGACAACGAGCACCACGGGCAGTGGCGGTCGTTCTGGGAGCTGCCGCACGAGGCGGTGGACGTTCCCGGCGACCACTTCTCGATCTTGGAGGAGTACGCCGATTCCACCGCGACAGCGGTGGAGAAGTGGCTGCAGGACAACGTCTGAACGCCCCGAACGGAAAGGCGGACAACAGTGAAGATCGTCATCATCGGGGCAGGCTTCGGTGGTATGGCCTGCGCCATCTGGCTGGCCGAGGCCGGGCACGAGGTGGAGCTCTACGAGCAGGCCCCGCAGGTGCGCACCAGCGGCAACGGTGTGCTGCTGCTGCCGAACGGAACCGGCCTGCTCGGCGAACTCGGCGTCGAACTCGACGGCCTCGGCGCGCGGATGGACACCGTGGACGGACTGTTCCGGGACGGCACCCGGGCATTGCGCGTCGACCTGGCGAAGATCGCCGCGCACTACGGCGGAACCGTCCTGGTGGGGCAGCGCGGGAGGGTGGCCGAGCGGTTGGCCGCCCGGCTGCCCGACGGCGTGCTCCGGCTGGGCATGAAGTGCACCGGGGTGCAGCAGATCGGGGAAGGACCCGGCTCGGTCGCAGTGCGGTTCGCCGACGGCAGCGAGGCCAAGGCCGACCTGGTGATCGGCGCCGACGGTCAGCGGTCGGTGGTCCGCACCGAGCTGTTCGGCGAAGACCCGGCGGTCTACCTCGGCGACGCCACCTGGCACGGCATCTGCGAGATGCCCGGCGAGTTCGCCGACGGGCACGCGGTGCACAGCATCTTCGGAGACGAGGGCATCTGCGTGATGCACCCGGTCGGCGACGGCCGGGTGTACTGGGCCTTCGAGCTGCCGTTCACCGACGGCGACCGGCTGCCCCCGGGCCGGCCGGGCGACACCCGGTCCCTGCGCGGCGAGGGCTCAGCGGCGGAGAACCTGCGCGCCAGGTTCGGCCACTGGCCCGAACCCGGGCTGCGCCGGCTGCTGACCGTCATCCGGGACGAAGACGTCAGCGTCTTCCCGCACATCATCCACCGCGAACTCCCGCAGTGGGGCGAAGGCCAGATCACGATGGTCGGCGACGCTGCGCACGTCGTGCCGCCGCGGGTGGGCATGGGGCTGAGCCAGGCGCTGGAGGACGCTTGGGTGCTCTCCCGCACGCTGTCCGGCGGCGGCGACGTGGTGGCGCAGATCCGCGGCTACGAGCAGGCGCGCATCCGCCGGGTGCACAAGATGCAGAAGGCCGCCCGGGCGCTGGGCCGCGACACCGTGCCGCTGCCGCCCTGGCTGCTGCGGGTGGTCGGCCGGTTCCTGCCCGCCACCAAGTTCAACCTCGCCCAGGTGCGCAACTCCAGCAACTACCTCAACGACGACCTGCCCGAGATCGCCGGGGCGGTGCGCCGATGATGCGGGCGGGAGTGCTGCACGCCTTCGGATCGGCGCCCCGCTTCGAGGAGTTCCCGGCGCCCACCGCCGCTGCCGGGGAGACGCTCGTGCGGGTCAAGGCGGCCGCGATCACCCCGCTGGCGCGCTGGATCGCCAGCGATCGCGACTACGGCCGCAGCGATGTGCCCTTCATCTGCGGCAGCGAAGGAGTCGGTGAACTCGAGGACGGCTCCCGGGTGTCCTTCGGCGTGCTTCGCGCGCCCTACGGTGCGATGGCCGAAGTCGTACCCGCGCCCACCCGGCTGTGCACGCCGATCGTCCGGGACGACGTGGACGACGTCCTCGCCGCCGCGGTGAAGAACCCGGGGGTGTCCGCCTTCAACTCGTTGGGGTGGGGCGCGAAGCTGCAACCGGGCGAGAACGTCCTGGTGCTCGGTGCGACCGGAGTGGCGGGGCGGCTCGCGGTCCAGGTGGCGAAGCTGCTCGGCGCGGGGAAGGTGATCGCGGCAGGGCGCGACGAGAGCGGCCTGGAAGTGCTCCAGCAGCTGGGCGCCGATGAACTGGTCCCCTTGGGACAGTCGGACTCCGGCCTGGGCAAGGACTTCCGGCGGATCACCGAGCAGATCGGCGTCCAGGTGGTGCTGGACTACCTGTGGGGACGTCCGGCCCAGGTGCTGCTCGACGCCATGCCTCGGCGGCTGATGGCCGATCGCGAGATCCGCTACCTGCAGCTGGGCAACAGCGCTGGAGCAACGATCTCCTTGCACGCCAACGCATTGCGCCGAACCGGTGTGACGCTGGGCGCGGGCGCCCCACCGCCGGTCGAGCTGGTCCAGGAGAACTACCGGAAGGTGCTCGACGGCGTCGCCTCGGGTCGGCTGCGGATCGATTGCGCTGCGGTGCCGCTGTCCGAGATCGAGGCCGCGTGGCAGCAGGACACCCGCGGCCGTCGGCTCGTCGTCGTCCCCTGAGAGGAAGAGGGAAATCATGGATGCACTCGCCGCCGCGGCACTCGACGGTGCCGACGCGAAGGAGCTGGAGAGCCACCCGGTGCCCACCGAGTACCTGGCCGTGCACACCGGCATCGAGGACATCGGCATGTTCGGCGGTGCCGAGGACAAGGACGTCCGCAAGTCGCTGCGCGTGGGCAGGGTGCCGATGCCCGAGCTGGCTCCGGACGAGGTCCTGGTCGCCGTGATGGCCAGCTCGGTCAACTACAACACGGTGTGGTCGGCGACCTTCGAACCGGTGCCGACCTTCAGCTTCCTGCGCCAGTACGGCAAGCGCGGCTGGTGGGAGCGCCGCCACGACCAGCCGTACCACGTGCTCGGCTCCGATGCGGCCGGGGTGGTCGTGCGGACCGGTTCGGGGGTGCGCCGGTGGCAGCTCGGCGACCACGTGCTCGTCAGCCCGATCCAGCTCGACGACCAGGAACCCATGACCCAGGCCGACGGCATGCTCGGCGAGGGGCAGCGGGCCTGGGGCTACGAGACGAACTTCGGCGGCCTCGCGCACTACGCGGTGGTCCGCGCCAGCCAGCTGATCCCCAAACCCGGCCACCTGAGCTGGGAGGAAGCGGCGAGCATCCCGGCCTGCGGGGGCACCGCGTACCGGATGCTGATCGGCGATCGCGGTGCCCGGATGAAGCTGGGCGACGTGGTCCTCATCTGGGGCGCCGCGGGCGGGCTCGGCGTGTACGCGGTCCAGCTGGTCAAGCAGGCCGGTGGGATCGCGGTCGGGGTCGTCGGTTCCGAGGAGAAGGCCGAGCGGGTGCGCGCGCTGGGCTGCGACGTCGTGATCAACCGCACCGAGCTCGGCATCGGCGACGACACCGGCGACGACCCGGCGGCGGTGATCGAGGCGGGCAAGCGGATCGGTGCGATCATCCGGCGGGAGACCGGGGAGGACCCGCACATCGTCTTCGAGTACGTCGGCCAGGCGACCTTCGGGATCTCCATGTTCGTGGCCCGCCGCGGCGGGGTGGTGGTGACCTGCGGCTCCAGCACCGGCTACCAGCACCAGTACGACAACCGCTACCTGTGGATGAAGCTCAAGCGGCTGATCGGCAGCCACGCGGGCAACCTGCAGGAGATGTGGGAGTGCGTCCGGCTCGCCGACCAGGGGCGCATCGTGCCTGCTCTGTCCACTGTGCACCCGATCGAGGACATCGGCGAAGCGGCCCGCTTGGTGCAGACGAACGGTCACACCGGAAAGGTCGGCGTGCTCTGCCTCGCCCCGATGCGCGGGCTGGGCATCACCGACCCGGAGAAGAGGGCGAGCATCGGCGAACACCGCCTCGCCCCGCTGGGAATGGGGTGAACCATGCAACGCAACACGATCGGAGTCCTGGCCACCGGCTCGTACGTGCCGGCCTGGGAGATGACCAACGCCGAGCTGGCGCCGCGGTTCGACGTCACGCCGGAGTGGATCGAGCGCAAGACCATGATCTCGGCCCGGCGCTACGCGGCGGCCGACGAGGCGGCCTCGGACCTGGCGCTGCACGCCGCGCGCAACGCGATCGAGCAGGCGGGCATCGGCCCCGACCGGCTGGACTACATCGTCGTGGCGACGTCCACGGGGGACGCGCCCCTGCCGCCCGTGGCGTGCCTGCTGCAGGACGCGCTGCGGGCCCGCCGGGCGGCGGCCTTCGACATCAACATCGCGTGCAGCGGCTTCGTCTACGCGCTCGCCGTGGCCCGGAGCCTGATCGCCGAGCGCCCGGGCGGTCACGCCCTGGTGGTCGCCACCGACGTCTGGTCCCGCTTCACCGACCCTGGCGACCGCGGGACGTCGGTGCTGCTGGCCGACGGCGCGGGTGCGGCGGTGATCGGCCCGGTCGGCGCGGGCGGCATCGTCGAAACCGAACTCCTCACCCACGGGGACCAGTCCGACCTGCTGGTGGTCGAAGCGGGCGGGAGCCGTCGCCCGGCCTCGCACGACACCGTCGACGAGGTCGCGCACACGCTGCGGATGCGCGGCCGGGCGGTCACCGAGTTCGTCACCGGCCAGGTGCCGACGACCGTCAAGGAACTGCTGGCCAGGGCCGGTGTCGGGCCGGAGGAGGTTTCGCACTTCATCCCGCACCAGGCCAACGGGGTGCTCCTGACGGGCCTCGCCGACCAGCTGGGCCTGGTGAACGCGCAGACCCACCTCACCGTCGAGCGCTACGGGAACTCCGGGGCGGCCTCGTTGCCGGTGACGCTGGACGAAGCGCACCGGGCCGGGCACCTCCGCAGCGGTGATCTGGTGCTGCTCGTCGGATTCGGCGGCGGCATGTCCGTCGGCGCCAGCCTGCTGGCCTGGAACGCGGAGGTCTCACCATGACGGACAACGCCGAGATCAGCCGGGTCGGAGTGGTCGGCTGCGGCGTGATGGGCGCCGGGCTCGCGGAGATCTCCGCCAAGGCCGGACTGGACGTGCTCGTCGCGGTGACGTCGACGACCTCGGAGCAGGCCGGGCGCAAGCGCATCGAGCGGTCGCTGGCCAACGCCGTCGCCAAGGGCAAGCTCGGCGAGGACGAGCGGGACTCGCTGCTCGAACGGATCACCTTCACCACCGACATCGGTGACTTCGCCGACCGGCAGCTGGTCGTCGAGGCCGTCACCGAGCACGAGCCGACCAAGCTCAAGATCTTCTCCCAGCTGGACGCGGTGCTCGAGGACGACGAGGCGATCCTGGCCACCAACACGTCGTCGTTGTCGATCATGCGGATCGCCCGGGCCACCGAGCGGCCGGGCCAGGTGATCGGCACCCACTTCTTCAACCCGGTTCCGGTGCTGCCGCTGGTCGAGGTGGTCGGTTCGCTGCTCACCGAGCAATCCGCCCACGACCGGCTGGCGGCGTTCCTCACCGACGTCCTCGGCAAGGAGGTCGTCCGCGCGCCGGACCGCTCCGGGTTCGTGGTGAACGCGCTGCTGGTGCCGTTCCTGATGGCGGCGATGCGGATGGTCGAATCCGGCTTCGCCGCCGCGGCCGACATCGACCGGGGGATGACGCTGGGATGCGCGCACCCGATGGGGCCGCTGCGACTGGCCGACCTGATCGGGCTCGACACGCTGCACGCGGTCGCGACCGAGATGTACGAGGAGCACAAGGAACCGCTGCACGCACCACCGCCGCTGCTGGCGCGCATGGTCGACGGCGGCCTCCTCGGCAAGAAGTCCGGCCGTGGATTCTACGACTACCGATGACGAGCGAGACGTGATGACCGAAGGTGTGAAGCGCCGGGTGGCCAGGGCCGTGCGGCCGGGTGGCCCGGAGGTGATCGAGGTGGTGGAGGAGGCTCTCGCCGCTCCGGGGCCGGGCGAGGTCCTCGTCAAGGTGGTGGTCTCGGGCGTCAACCACGCCGACGGCCTGCTGCGCTCCGGCGGCTACGTGGTGTCCGCGCGGTTCCCGCACCCCGTCGGGGTCGAGGCCGCCGGGGTGGTGGCCGCCATCGGCCCCGGCGTGCTGGTTCCGGTGGGCACCCGCGTCGCCGGGACGGGCTGGCTGGGCTCGTGCGCGGACTACGCCGTCGTCCCGGTGGAGCGGCTGGTCGAGATCCCCGGCCAGCTCTCCTTCGAACAGGCCGCATCGGTGGCGCACGCCGGCGCGGCCGCGGGCGCTCTCACCCGGGTCTGGCCGGTGGAGGGCCGCGTGGCGGCGGTGTGGGGAGCGGCGGGCGCGGTCGGCCGGCTGCTCGTGGTGATGCTCGCCCGGAGAGGCGCCGAGGTCATCGGAATCGCCAGCGGCGCACGGGTGAAGGCGGTGCAGGAGCTGGGCGCCGCGCACGTCGTCGACCGGGCTGCCGGTGATGTGGCGGAGCAGGTCCGCGCGGCGACCGGGGGCCGCGGGGCGGACGTGGTGTTCGACCCGGTGGCCGCCGAGACCTTCCGGACCAGTCTGGGCATGCTCGCCCCGCGGGGCTGCCTGATCAACTACGGCCAGCTCGCCGGGGAGGTGGACGGAGCTCTGTTCCACGAGCTCTTCCGCGCCGGGGGAGTGTTCGTGACGAAGTTCAACGCGGCCGCCTACGTCACCGGCTACGCGGACGTGACCCGGCTGATCGGGGAGGCCTTCGAGCTGGCCGCCCAGCACCCGTCGGCCGTGGTTCCGGTGGCCGACCGCTTCGGCCTGGCGGACGTGGCGGCCGCGCACCGGGCCCTCGACTCCGGCCCGGCGGGCAAGGTCCTGGTCATTCCCGGTCGCTGAACCCGAATCACCTGCTTCGCGAGGAGAGTGAGCATGTCGATCGCACCTGCCGTTGCCGAACCGGACCTGCGGGATCCGCTGGTCCGGCTTTCCCAGCTCGTGGACGTCGATTCGCTGGTCGTGCTGAACCCCGGTGACGACAGTGGCGTGCAAGCGGCCACCGGTCGCGTGGACGGCGTCCCGGTGGTCGCCTACTGCACCGACGCCACCAGGATGGGTGGCGCGCTCGGTGCCGCGGGCGCTCAGCGCATCGTGGAGGCCATCGAACTGGCGATGCGCCAGCGCAGCCCGGTCATCGGGGTGTGGCACTCGGGCGGCGCCCGGTTGGCCGACGGTGTGGAGTCCATGCACGGCGTGGGCCTGATGTTCGCGGCGATGGTCAGGGCATCCGGGCGGATCCCGCAGATATCCGTGGTGCTCGGCCCGGCAGCCGGGGCCGCCGCGTACGGTCCGGCGCTCACCGACGTGGTCGTGATGGCCGACGCGGGGCGCGTTTTCGTCACCGGGCCGGACGTGGTGCGCAGCGTGACCGGCGAGCAGATCGACATGGCCGGGCTGGGCGGACCGGAGGCGCACGGAAAGCGGTCGGGCGTGGTGCACGTGACGGTGGGCAGCGAGCACGAGGCCCACGAGCACGCGCGGCGCCTGGTGGGTTTCTTCGCCAAGCCGGGCATCTTCGACCTGGCCTCGCTACCGGCCGACGAGGAGCTGGACTTCGCCCTGCCCGCCTCGCCCCGCCGCGCCTACGACGTCAAACCGCTGATCCGGTCCCTTGTGGACTACGGTGATTTCCTGGAACTGCAGGCGAAGTGGGCGCCCAACATCGTCATCGGGTTCGGGAGGCTGGGTGCGCGGTCGATCGGTGTGATCGCCAACAACCCGCTCCGCAAGGGCGGGTGCCTGGACTCGCTGTCGGCGGAGAAGGCGTCCCGCTTCGTGCGGTTGTGCGACGCGTTCGGCGTCCCGCTGGCGGTGCTCGTCGACGTGCCGGGCTACCTGCCCGGTGTGGGGCAGGAGTGGGGCGGCGTGGTGCGCCGCGGCGCGAAGCTCCTGCACGCCTTCGCCGAGGCGGTGGTGCCCAGGGTCACCTTGATCACGAGGAAGTCCTACGGCGGTGCCTACATCGCGATGAACTCCAGATCGCTCGGTGCGACGAGAGTCCTGGCGTGGCCCGGTGCGGAGGTCGCGGTGATGGGCGCGGAAGCAGCGGTGGGGATCCTGCACCGGAAGAAGCTCGCGGCGGTCGCGGACGACGAGCGGGAAGCCCTGCTGACCCAGCTGATCGCCGAGCACGAGCGCATCGCCGGCGGCGTGGACAGGGCGATGGCGCTCGGCGTGGTCGACGAGGTCGTCGACCAGTCCCGGACTCGCCGCCGCCTGGCGGAAGCCCTCGCGGCCGCCCCGGCAGGCCGAGGCCACCACGGCAACATCCCCCTGTGATCAACTGATCTGCGCGGGGAGGAAGGGCGCCTCTCGCCGAACTGGCGAGAGGCGCCCTCCGTCGTACCGGCCTACTCCGCGGCGATGACCGCGATGAGGTCTCCCTCGGCCACCGCGTCGCCTTCGGTCACGGCCAGATGCGTCACCACGCCGTCGATTTCGCTGAGCACCGGGATCTCCATCTTCATGGACTCCAGGACAGCGAGCTCGTCATCGGTCTTGACCTGCGCGCCCTCGGCGGCCCGCACCGTCCAGACGGTGGCAACCATTTCCGCTCTGATCTCCATCAGATTCCCTTCCGCAGTGCTCAGCGGGCGGTGGCGACACTGTGGACCACGCCCACGTCATGGCCTTCTTCGGCGAATTCCGGAAAATAGGAGGACTTCGGCCTGCAGCGGCAGGTCGTCCTCCGGGCTCTGGCCTGGAAATCACCTTACCGTCAGCAACAACCAGGAGAGTGCCTCCGCTCGGTCGAATCCGCAGTTTCCACGACGGCTCACGGGGACCGGGCGGAGGCCAGTAGGTTCGATCCATGACGGACACCGAGATCGAAACCCACGAGACGACGGCCGCCCGCTTCCGCGCCGAAGCCGTCGCGCGGGGCATTCCGGCCGCCGAGGTGGAGGCGTACCTGCGCACCGCCCGCCCGGCGATCTACCTCGCTGCGGACGGCTCCGGCCCGGTGGTTGCGCTGACCGGCGGGAACCCACCGCTGCCCGAAGGTGCTCCGGCGCCGACGGCCGCGTTCGTCGGGGCCGTCGACTGCGCGGCCCTGCCGCCCGGCGCGACAGACCTGCCGCTGCCCACCGAGGGCCTGTTGCTGTTCTTCGCCGACCCCGCGCCGGGCGCCGGGGCGGTGGTCGCCGACGCGGTGCGCTACCTACCGGCCGGGACGCCGTCGGCGGAACACCCGGGCAACCCGGACGACGGCGTGAGCACCTACCGCCGCGGACGACTGGACTTCTGCTTCCACCAGTGGTCGTGGCCTTGGCACGAGGAGGACGACGACGAGGAGTCGCAGCAGGTCGCCGAGCTGGAGTCCGCCTGGTCGCACGTGGTCGGCTGGCGCCCCCGCTGGCGGTTCCAGCTCGGCGGTGAGCCGGTCCTGTTCAACTGGGACCCGGTCGAGGTGGCCCAGGGCGAAGTGCCGCTGCCCGCCGGGGACGGCGACGAGTGGACGCTGCTGGCCACCTGGCGCGGTGACGACGACTGCGACGAGCTGGAGTCGGCCCTCTTCCACTGGGTGATTCGCCGCGCCGACCTGGCCGCGCTCCGCTTCGACCGGGTGTACGTGTACGTGGACGCCTTCTGACCGTCGAGGCAGCGAACTCCCGGCAAGTCTCCCGACCGCTGAACGACTCCAGCTCCTCGCCGCCTGGACGGCCACCGAGGCGAGGGCGCAGCGCTGACCCAGGACCCGCTCGAACGATCGACCCGGCTATGCGAGCACCGCGTCATGAATGTTCAGGCGGTGTCGTGCGCTCCGCGTTCTCGACCTGCTGCCACTTGTCCAGCAGGCCTGCCATCTCGGCGTGGATGAAGCGGAAGAAGTCGCGCATGTCGGTGATGCGCTCCACCGCCGGTGAGCCGGTGTCGCCGAGGGCGCGCACGCCGTCCTCGGCGAGCTCGGCGATCGCCTGGTAGATCCCGCCCTTGGTGACGCTGGAGGTGTACCAGGCGTCGTCGCGCAGCCGGTAGCTGTCCCTGCGGGAGCCCGGTACCGGCCGCCGCTCGACGATGCCGAGCTGCATCAGGTAGCGCACCGCGCCGGAGATCGCCGGGGGGCCGACTCCGAGCCGCTCGGACAGGTCCGCCGCGGTGAGGGCGTCCTCGTCGGCGGTCATCAGCGTCATCAGCACCCGGGCGGCCATCCGGGAGAATCCCCACTCCGCGAACGTCATCGCGGCGTTCTCCACGAACTGGCTCACGGCCCGTTCGTCCCGTCCGGTCCCGGCTCCAGCGGCCACGCTCACGTCCCTTCGGTCGTCCTCCCGCAAGTGTATATGGTTCTGAATGTTCACAAATTTGTGAATGTTGTGTAGGTTGAGAACCATGGAACTGACGATCGCGGTGTCCGGGCTGGTTAAGACGTTCGGCCGGACGCGCGCACTCGACGGGCTCGACCTGTCCGTCCGCACCGGTGAGGTGCACGGCTTCCTCGGCCCCAACGGCGCGGGCAAGTCGACCACCATCCGAATCCTGCTGGGCCTGATGCGCTCCGACGCCGGGCACGCGCGGCTGCTCGGCGGAGACCCGTGGCGGGACGCGACCGAACTGCACCGGCGGCTGGCCTACGTGCCGGGCGATGTGTCGCTGTGGCCGAACCTCTCCGGCGGCGAGGCGATCGACCTGCTGACCCGGTTGCGCGGCGGCGGCAACCGGGCACGGCGCGAGGAACTGGTGGAACGGTTCGGGCTCGACCCGCGGAAGAAGGGCCGGGCCTACTCGAAGGGCAACCGGCAGAAGGTCGCGCTGATCGCGGCGCTGTCCTCCGATGCCGACCTGCTGATCCTCGACGAACCGACGTCGGGGCTGGACCCGTTGATGGAAACGGTCTTCCAGCAGTGCATCGCCGAGGAGCGGGAGCGCGGCCGCACCGTGCTCCTGTCCAGCCACGTACTGTCCGAAGTGGAGGCTCTCTGCGACCGCGTCAGCATCATCCGCGGTGGCCGCAACGTGGAATCCGGGACGCTCGCTGAGCTGCGGCACCTGAGCCGGACCTCCATCACCGCGGACCTCGACGGCCCGGTGCCCGAACTGCGGCTGCCCGGCGTGCACGACGTCGAAGTGCAGGGCGCGCGCTTGACCTGCGCGGTGGATCCCGCAGCTCTTCCCCAGGTGCTCGAACGGCTCGCCGCGGCCGGGATCCGCGGCCTCGCCAGCCAACCGCCGACTCTCGAAGAGCTCTTCCTGCGGCACTACGGGACCGAGCGCGCGGAGGCCGTCCGATGAACTCCTTGGCGGGAACCGGGCTGATGCTGCGGCACGTGCTGCGGCGCGACCGGGTGCTCGGCACCGCGTGGGTGCTCTTCCTCGCGCTGCTCGTGGTCGGGGTGGCCAAGCAGTACGCGGGGCTCTTCCCGACCGATCGGGCGAGACTGGACTTCGTCGCCGAGGTCCGGGCGAACGCCGCGCTCAACGCCTTCACCGGTCAGCTCCACGGCGACGGGCTCGGCAACCTCGTGTTGTGGAAGACGGGCGACATCGCCTTCACGCTGATCGGGCTGATGGCGGTGCTGCTGGTGGTCCGGCACACCAGGGCGGAAGAGGAATCGGGCCGTGCCGAGCTGGTGGGCGCGGGCGTGCTGGGCAGATTCGCCACGCTGACCGCGAGCCTGCTGGCGGTCAGCCTGCTCAGCGTGCTGGCGGGAGCGCTGTCGGCGGTGGGACTGGCCGCCTTCGGGCTCGACGCGGCCGGTTCCGCCGCGTTCGGTCTCGCGCTGATCGCGCCGGGTCTCGTCTTCGCCGCGGTGGGCGCGGTGGCCGCACAGCTCTCCGAGCGTGCTCGCGGCGCCATCGCGATCGCCAGCACGGTGCTCGGCATCGGCTACCTGATCAGGTTCGTCGCGGACGGCAGCGGTTTGCTCTGGCTGCGTTGGCTGTCGCCGAACGGCTGGAGCCACCTGGCCGAGCCCTTCGGCGGCAACCACGTCGGGGTGCTCGCAGTGCCCCTGGCGGTGGCGTCCCTGCTGGTAGCCCTTGCCTTCCGGTTGGCAGCACGGCGCGACGTGGGCGCCGGTGCGCTTCCCGCCCGCCTCGGGCCTCCTACCGCGGTCGGTCGGCTGCGCAGTCCGCTGGCACTGGCCTGGCGCCTGCACCGCGGCCAGATTTTCGGCTGGACGGTAGCGCTTTCGGCGTTCAGCGCCGCCACGGCGGCCGTCGCGACCGGCATGCCGGAACTGGCGAGCCGGTCGGGGGAGCACGTGCGGGAGTTCTTCCACCGCTACGCCGCAACACCCGACGCGGGTATCGCGGACACCTTCATCTGGCTGATCATCGTCAGCATCGCCGGGGTAGCGGCGCTGTACCCGATGATGGCCGTCCTGCGGCTGCGGGCCGAAGAAACCGGTGGCCGCGCGGAGATGACGCTGGCGACACCGACCAGCAGGCTGCGCTGGGCCGGCGGCCACCTCCTGTGCGCGGCGGCGGGATCGGCGCTGATGCTGGCCGCCAGCGGCCTCGCTGCTGGCCTCGTCTACGGCATCACCAGCGGCGATGTGCCCACGCAGCTGCCCGGAGCGCTGTCGGCGACGCTGGTCCAGATACCGCCGGTGTGGCTGATCGGATCGCTGGCGGTGATCGCCGTCGGAGCCTTCCCCCGCCTGGCGACCGCCTTCGTCTGGGTGGTGTTCATGCTGGTCAACCTCTTCGGGGAATCGCTGGGTCCCATCCTGGGAATCGACTACGGGTACGCGAACCAGGTGGTGCCCTTCCACCACGTTCCCAAGATCCTCACCGGCGGTGAGTTCACCGCCGCGCCGCTGCTGATCATGACGTTGCTGGCGGTGGTGTTCGCCGCAACGGGCCTCGCAGCGCTCAACCGCAGGGACATCCGGTGAGCCGGTCCGGCAGGACGCCGAGCTCGCCTGGGAGCGAAGCGCTTCCGGTGGGTGCCCGGAGAGAATCCACGGCACGACGACGCCTGGGGCAGGCCCGAGTGCGAGTCCGCGGTGCGCGCACCGGCACCCGACGCGCCGGAAGCTCGTGCGTGAGCGCCCCGGCGAGAACCGGGGCGACCGCTCACGAGGCGCGGGTCAGCGTCGTCGTCACCTGGGTGCGGGCGACGAGGCGGCCCTGATGGATGACCACGCGGTCTTCGGTGGCACCGGCGACCGCTTCGTCGAGATCAGTCGCGCGGATCGCCAGGAGTTCCGCGGGATCCCCCGGACGCAGCGTCACCGGGGGCAGGTTCAGCACAGCGCGGGCCTGGTCGGACACCGCCGCGTAGGCCGCCGGGATGTCGAGGTGGCCCGCAGCGACCAGCAGGGCGGCTATCTCGAACGGGTCGGCCCGGCCGACGGCGTTGAACGGGTCGCGCCAGTTGTCCCCGCCGGCGGCCAGGACCGCGCCCGCGCGGCGGAGCGCATCGATGGCCGTCAGCGCCCGCGGCACCCGGGTACCGCTATCGCGTCCCTGCAGGTACAGGTTGGTCTGCGGCAGCGTGATCACCGCGACGCCCGCACCCGCCGCCTGCTTCGCGATGAGCTCGGCGGTCCCCGGGTCTTGTTGGCCCAGGCTCACGCAATGCGAGGCCGCGACCCTGCCGCCCATGCCGGTCCGGGCGGTTTCGGCGATCAGCTCGCGCAGCGACAGCACGCTCGGGTCGGTGGTCTCGTCGGTGTGCAGATCGACCATGCGGTCGTACTCGCGGGCGGCGGCGAGGTATTCGCGCACCGCTGCGGCCGGGTCCGGGTCGGCGTAGGGCAGGCCGCCGACCACGTCGGCCCCCATCCGCAGCCCCTCGTCGAGCAACGCCCGCGCTGGAGCTCCTGCCACGCCGGAGATCGTTCCTGCGAAGGCCACGACCTGGATGTCGGCGATGTCGGCGTACCGCTGCCGGAGGTCCAGCATCACCGCCAGGGCTCGGGTACCGCTGCTCTCCGTGGTGTCCACGTGGGTGCGGATGGCGGTGTAGCCGTGCCGGACCGCCAGCTCGATGCCGCGGCTGGCCCGGTCGCGCACGTCCTCGTCGGTCATCGTCGGTGCGAGCGCGGGCATCACCTCGATCGCGCCCTGCAGGTCGCCGGTCGGGTTCGGCACCCGCCGCGCCAGGAACGCCTTGTCCAGGTGCGCGTGGGCTTCCACGCCGGACGGCAGCAACAGGTAGCCGTTGAGGTCGACCTCCTCGGCATCGGCCGCAGCACCACCGATCGCCGCGATCTTGCCCTGGTCGAGCAGCACGTCGGCCCGCTGACCGCCGGGCAGGGCCGGGCCCCGCAACAACAACCGGCCGCCGCCCGCGGCCGCCCCGGACGAAGTGCTGGTGCAGGCCGCTGCACCGACGGTGGCGAGCGCTCCGGCCAGCACCGCGCGCCGGGAGACGTTCGGACGAGCCATCGGACACCCCTCTGGGTCGACGGGCGCGACGCACCCTCGGGAGGCGTTCCGGAGGCTCCCTCGACTCCGATCGGGATGGATCACGCTAGCTGCGCGAACAACGCCTGACATGCCGCCGTTCAGGTGCGGATCGATCAAGGAACCATCCACTGAGGTCGCATTCCGTCGTGCTGTCGGCGACACTGGTTCAGATACCGCCGGTGTGGCTGATCGGATCGGCGGCGGTGATCGCCTTCGGATCCTTCCCCCGCCTTCGTCTGGGTGGTGTTCATGCTGGTCAACCTCTTCGGAGAATCGCTGGGACCAATCGGCGACTTCGCGGCCGCCCCACTCCTGATCACGACGGCGCTGGCGGTACTGCTCGCCGCAACGGGCCTCGCAGCGCTCAACCACAGGGACAACCGGTAAGCCGGTCTGGCAAGACGCCGAACGTGCCGCGGGCTGTCGACGGATGTGATCACCCAGCCAGGCAGGGGCATTTAGGAGTCTCGTTGCAGGTCGTTGTCCAGTTGGTCGAGCTGGTTGAGCAAGTCGGTTTCTCCGGCCTCGGTGGCCAGAGCACGTAGCCTGGTGTCGTTGAGATCGGGGAAGTCCAGTTGATCTCCGGTCATGCGTAGCAGGTCGGCACGGTCCTGCGGCCGATAGCGGAACACCCCGAGTAGCGACTTGGCGCGAGTCAGCAGAGCACGTCGGCGTACTTCGTGGTCTTGGCACCACACACGGACTACGACGGTGCGGAGATCGACGAACGAGCCGACGTCTGTGATTCCGCGTTGTGCCGCTGGTCCGAAGTCCTCGGGAGTGAGATCGGCCTGCCACGATCCGTCCGGGTGCTGGAAGAGCTCCCGTCCGGGTGGGGCATTCCGCTCCAACCAACCCCGGACGATCTGTTCCTGCATCTCAACAGGTGGCGTTTCGTTCTGCAATGTGAAGCCGATGTCGGGAAGGTTGGTGCACAGATCACTGAGCTCCTCGTCGAGCTGACCGCGGACGGCTTCGCTATAGGCGAGGTAACGGACGTAGCCGCCTCGCACGACCGTGCGCACGAGGAAGAGCGGAAGGTACACGTACTCCGGCTGTGCGTCCTCCGGGTTCTCCACCGAGAGCGGAAGGTTGAACTTGTCGCGGTCGGGGTTCTTCTCCAGGTCGGTGAGCGCTTCACGCCGGAACTGCCACGTGCTGGTCAGCCAGACGAACTCGTCCCGCTCAGCCCGGGCTCGCGCCTCGGAAGGATCCAGGAATACAGTTGAATCCTGGTAGTAGCGCCGGTGCAGCGGCTTTGATCGGAAGCCGTCGAAGTAGAGCTTGCGCCGATCTTCACGGCGGATCTCGAAGCAGGTGTTGGCGGCCAATGACTCGTGAGCGAGCGAGGTCAGTGCGAGCTGATCGCCGCGGGAACTCAGGTGACCGATGCGGTGCAACACCCGGACGGCGCGGTCCACGAGAACGGGGTCCAGGGACAAGAACTTGGCGAGATCTCGAACAGTCGTGAACTCACCGTCGTCGATGGACCGCTCGATGAACTTGTCGATGAGCGCGTAGTCGCGTCCCGTCCTGGTGGTGGCTCGGACTTCGACCTCGTGCACCGGGAACAGGACGCGGAACACTCGGGTGGGGCAGACGCCTTGGCGGTATGCTGCGTCTTCCAGAGCGCTGCGCTTGGCCTTGTTCATGTTGTGCTGGGAGGGTGCGTGTGCAGTCATGATCCCAATTCGGTGAGTCGGGCGACGATGGCGTTGTAGGCGACGATTTCTCCGTCGCGTCGCAGCGTGTCGCGCAGCTTCTCCATCAGGGCGGTGAAATCGGGATCCCTGCTGGTCAGCAGTGCTTCCAAGTCTCCGACGAGCACTAGGCGCTGCTTTGCTCTTGTGAAAGCGACGTTGAGGCGCCGCAGCTCGTCGAGGAATCCGATGTAGCCGCCTGCGTTGCTGCGGGTGAACCCGTAGAGCACCACGTCGCGCTCCCCGCCCTGAAAGGCGTCAACCGTGCCGAAGTTGCCCTCGACGGTCTTTGAGTTCGGTGCCCAGTGGCTCGCCTCCTCCTTGAGATGGCCGAGTTGTTCGTTGTAGGGCACGATCAGAGCCCACTCGGCCCGGTTGCTGTTGTAGTGCTCAGCGAGCCGATTGAGAATTCGCGCCTCTGCCCTGTTGATGTATCCCGCGTCTTCCACCTGCGTTTCGCGGCGTTCATGCTCGAGCAGCGTCGAGGTGTCCACGAACACCAGTGGCCTGCTGAAGAGAGCATCTCCCCGTCGCGGCTCCACTGCGGACTTCACGGTTCCGCCGTAGAAGTGCTCGGAAATGAGCCGTGCGATCGCCTCAGGCATCCGACGCTGCGTCTGCAGTTGCACCACATGATCCGTGGGTACTGATTCGACCAGGATTTCCAGCATGCTCTTCTGGGACAGAGCTAGGAGTTCGGTGGCATCGTCGCGCTTCTCGATCGCGCGCTTGAATGAATCTTTGGTCACTGGGGGCAATTGCTTGTGGTCGCCCACGAGCACGCCGCGTTTGCCGCGGATCAGCGGAATCAGGGCGTCGGAGGTCTGCACCTGCCCGGCCTCGTCCACGATGACCAGATCGAACTCCTCGCCAGCGATGTCCTTCTGGGTAGCGGCGCCGACGCAAGTCGTGCCGATGACGTCGGCGTAGCGGATCAGCTCCGGGCGGATCTGCTGGATCGGGCAGGAGGACACGGCGTCGTGCCACTCGTTGGCCAGCACGGAGCGCGTGTGCAGAAGCCCGATGCGCCTCTGCACACCCTGGTGCAGTCCTCCGACGAACTGGAACGTCGTCGCATCGTCCGCGCCTCCAGGTACGGGCGGCAGCGATTCGATGTTGAAGAGTGCGTGGCTTAGCGTGGAAAGCGTCTTCAGCGCGTCGGCTCGGTTCTGGTCGACTTCCCCCGCAGCGTCCTCACATTTCAACTGCGCAGCCCGCACTTCGGGTATCTCCTGGAGCATCGCCTCGAGCTGGTCGTGAGCGAGCCGGAGGAGCTCGCGGGTCTCGTTCCACCGCTTAGAAACGGCATCGAACCGATGGCGTTGCTTCTCGACGCGGCGGTCGCGCAGTCGGCCGACGAGCCGGGACCACCAGCTGTCCCGGGTGTGATCCGCGCGCTGGGCGGCCTGGTTCAGGCTGTTCTGCGCACGGCGAGCACGTTCCCGCTGATGGTCGAGTTGCTGCGAAATCTGCTGCACGCGGGCGTGCGCGGGACCACCGACGGAGCGGCGGCACCTTTCCAGTTCCGCTTTGCGCGATGCGAGCTCACTGCGGGACTGCTCCCAGGCCGTGAGCTGCTCGCCCAGCAGCTGGTGCCAGCGGAGCGCCTCCGGGAGCTTCTGGTAGTTCTCGCAGGTTACCCGGCTGCTGCGTTTGAGCCCCTCACGCAGCTCGTGTGCGTAGTTGTCCAGCAAGATGGGCTGCACGTTGGGATCGACCTTCAGCTCGTCACCGAGGCGGATCGCGATCACATCTTTCGGACGCCGGTCCAGGACGTTGTCCACAGCCTTGTTCGAGAACGACGTGACCAGGGTCTTCCCGTTGTCGGACCGTCTCAGGGCGTCGACCATCTCCGTGATGACTCGCGTCTTCCCGGTGCCCGGAGGCCCTAGAACGATCAGAAGGTCCTCGATGCTCAGTGCGCTGCGGAGGGCACGTTCTTGGGACGGGTCGAGCTGTTGGGAGGGCTGCACCTCGACCTTGCGCATCGGCCGCGTCTGGTGCTCGACGAGCACCTTCAACAGGGACCGGTTCTGCGTCTGCCGGGACCGCAGTGCTTCCGCCGTCTCACGGCGCTTGACGTGCACGACATCAAAAGGTGCCGGGACCAGGATTCCCGGGCCCGTCAGCTGATTCCAATCCGGCGAGCTGTCGAACTTCACTGCGACTGCCTTGCCGGTCACCTCCACCACCTGGCCACGCAGGTCGGAGGCACCGCTGATCTGCACGTAGTCGTACCGCTTCGGCACAGGGCCTTCGATATCAAAGATGTAGGTGCTCGTCGTGGTGAAACCGCGCGAGCCTCCTGGACGCACGCGCTGGTAGGCGAAGCCGGTTTGCAAGGAGACGTCCTGCGCTTCGACTTCGCGGGCGATCTCGTTGAAGATATCGAGCATGTCGAGGTAGCGCTCGTGCTGGGGGTCGAGACGTGCGACGTTCTCCTGGTCGGCCAGATCCTGCTCGAGCTGTTGCCATTCCTTGCAAAGCTTTCGCCAGCACCTGGTGGGGTTCTCCGGGAGCTCCTTGATCCGAGCTTTGACTCTCCATTTGGAGCGCAGCAGCAGGCAAGACCGATCGAGTTTAGCGTGATGCCACAGCGTGAACGGTGTGGCGTCGTTGATCCAGAAGAAGCGTTCGTCCTTGTTCAGACCGAGATGGACGACGTAGCCGTAGGTGTACAGATAAAGGCGGCCCTTGCCCTTGCCCGTTACCACGGTCGCGGGAACTAGCCCATCAGATCGGCGTGACAGGTCCTTGATGATCTGCTCAGGTCCTGCGGGCAGGAGCGGGGACTTCGACTCGCGCTGGCGCAGCTTTTCCTGCAGGTCATTTCCGGGGATCAAGTGGATCGGACCAGTTACCGGGACTTCGCGCAGCATGCTGCTCACTTCCGGAATGCGGATGCCAGATCGGCGACCGTCGGACGTCTGGCGGGAACGGGGTCGAGGGCGGCATCGATCGCCGTGCAAGCGGCTTCCGGGGCGACCGGACATACCTGTCGCACCGGCAGGGATGCGCTGTCGCGAGGTCGGTGACCGCTGATCTGGTGGTAGGCGACGGCGGCCAGTTGGTAGGCGTCGGTCCAGGGGCCGATGCGGCCCCTTCCTCGGAAGGTCTGCTCTGGAGCGGGATAGGTGGCGTGCTCACCCGGAACTGGCGTACGGGTCGAGGCGCCGAGATCGCGCAGCGCGAGGTTCTCGTCGTCGATCCGGACGATGCTCTGTGGTGCCAGTTCGCGATGGCTGTGTCCACGGCGGTGCAATGCGGTGAGCGGGTCGGCGAGCCCAGCGAGGGCCGCCAGTGTTCGGCGTACCACGATCGAATCCAGCTCATCGGGGTACGGGGTGTAGTCCGCGAGGGTCGCGAAGCGCTTGGGGGGTTCATCTCGCCGAGGCCAGGAGAGAACGAGGGTACGCGTGCGGTCTTCGTCGAGCAGGGCGAGCGGGCGCGGCACAGCTTCCTGGTCCCGGCTGATTTCTTCGGTCAGTTCGTATTCTGCCGCCAACGATGCGAAGAGTTCCCCTGAGCACTGGACTTTCTGCTCAACCTGTTTCAGCCAGACCCACTCGTGCGGCTCGCCGATGAGCATCGCCGGCGCCTGCCGCAGAACCTCTGGACCACCTTCGCCACCGGGCAGCTCGACTCCGTTGTGCACGAGGAGCCTCTGGTCATTCAGGAGAATCGTTTCTCCGGCGCAGAGGATTACGTTCAAGACGGGCGGTGGCGTGTCCGCGCTGTGGGGAGGATTCGATTCCTGCGTGATCGGATGGGGTGGGCCTTGCGATGGCTTGGCGTGTAGGGGGCTGTTGCGTAATACGCGCAAGAGGTCCTGGACGCGGGGGTCCTCGGTGTCGATATGGCTGATCACGTAGGGACGTCTGGAGTAACCGGCCAGCATTCGTGGGATATCCGTGATGGCCCTGCCAGGCAGGACCACTGGCAGCATCTTCTTGAGCGTCCGGGGAAGGTTCTCCGCGAGGCTGTCGCGGGCGAGCGCGGCTCCAATCACCCCCTCGGGATCTCCCGGATGCATGGAGTCCATCAGGCGCTTCATCTCGGGTGACGCTATGACCAGGATGAAATCCGCTTCGTCGGACCACGCGATCGCGTCGATCACCTGATCGGATCGCTGCGGTGGGCTCCATTCGGGCAAGTCGGCATCGATGCCTGCGCCTTCTCGCAGCATCGTGGCGAATTTGATCACCTGGGCGATGTGCGCCTCCGAGTCACGCGCACGGAAGACATAGACGCGCGGGCCTTGCGCGGATTCCCCCGGATTCGGCACGACCGGACTCTCCTCCACTTCCGTGATCGGCACCATCGGAGAACGTGCCACACCAGATGCAGCAGCGGTGCCGAAGCAGGCCGAATTGTCCAGCATTTGGCCAGTGCAGATGGTGGTTGAACAGTCATCGTCATGACATGGTTGCTGGTCAAGGTCCCAAGCGAGTCGCGTGATGAGGGAGAAATGCAGCTACCCACCGCCGTCTTCATCTCTTACATCCACGAGGATGAAGAACATCGCAAGCAGGTGTTGAAGTTCGTGCAGTTGCTGGCAAGCATGGGAATCGACTCGGTGAACGACTTCTGGCTCAAGCCGTACCGCCACGACATCGGCAAGTGGGCCGAGCACTACATCAGGGCATCGGACTACACCCTGGTGATCGCTTCGCCGCGGTTCCGGCTCATCGGCGACGGATACGGCGCTGACCATGAGAACGAGGGCGGTCAGTGGGAAATCGCCCTCCTGCGGGAAAAGCTCCAGCAAGCCCGGAGCGAGTGGACTCGACGTATCCTTCCGGTCCTGCTTCCCGGGCACACGAAGGCGGAGATCCCCGACTTCCTCCAACCGTCCGGTGCACACCACTACCACGTCCCGGAGATCACGAAGGACGGTGTCGAGAAGCTGTACCGCACGTTGACGAAACAGCAGAAGCACGTCAAACCGGAACTGGGGGAGCCGATGGAGTTGCCGCCGAAGTCCGGCCCCGGCTCACCCGGGTGGGAGTCCGGTTCGTAGCGCTACCGCTCCCACCGGATTCCGTAGGCGAACTCCGGCTGCAGGTTGCGGAAGCGCACGTGCACCTCGCCGGCGGCATCCGTTTCGAGCGGTGTGCCGGTCACCGATCGCAGGTCGTTCTTGAAGACCTTCTCCAGCAGCCCGACCATGCGCGGAGTTCGTGTACCGAACCGGACCGTGAGGGCGAACTCCGCGCAGGCGCTCTTCGGCACGCACACGTAGTGCGGCAGCATTTCCGCCGCGCGAAACCGTAGCGCGATCTCGTGCTTCTGCCCACGCCGCAACGGTTCAGGTGGCCGAAGCGTAAGCCCGTTGAGCTTGCTTGATCCGTTCCGCGTGCGCAGCAGGGTCCCACCGGCGAACACATCGACTTTGACGTCATCCGCACCGTGGATCGCCATTTGGTCCGAAGCGGTCAGCGGGGTCGCGAGGTCGAGTTCGTCGAGAGATTCGTTGCAGGCCACCACGCTACGGAACACGAAGGCCTCAGGACTCGGTTGGTCGAGCGCCAGCAGTACCCGCATCCGCTCGGTGTGCCACGAACCTGTCGGCGTTGCCGCAGTCTCGCTGCCTTCGGCGAGCAGCAGGGCCAGTTCTGCACATCCTTCGTCGATGCGACGTCGAGCGGTGCGGATGTCGCGATCGATCGCCTGCGCAACCCACGCTTGCCGGTTCTGGAGAAACCGCGACTCAGGGCCGCTGAGGCCTAACGCCGTCAGCGCGGCTTGTCGTTGTTCACGTCCCAACCACTGGGCCTGCAGAGTTATCGCCTCGATGACCTTCTGGACGGTCCTTGTCGGCGTGTCGTCGGAGGTCACTCCGCAGGCGGTGCGCAGAGCATCGCCGATCTCGTCAGCTCGCGCCAGACACAGCCCGCGATTCCTGCGAAGCCGCTTCAGCTCCGCTTCGCAGTCCTCGGCGCTGCTTCCCAACTATCCCTCCCAGTGATCACGCATTGCTGATGACGTCGACGAATCCCAGTGCAAGTTCCGTATTGGTGCGACTGAACTGCGCTTGGAAACGGAATATGCCGAGGGATGAGTTTCATTCTGGCGACAATGAGGGGGCGGCTTGAGCGCTGCGCTCACGGTCGTTCAGCTGGCTGTGGGCCGATTTCAGTGCAGGGTGAACCGGTCGACTGATTCGGCCTCTCGATCAGCTAGCCCATCTCCCTCTGCTCTAGAAGGCCGAATCAACGACACCTAAAGGTGTCGGCGGCGCAATGGCGGGGCCGGGGGCCCGCTTGACCTGCGGCGCGGTAGTCTTGGCCGGGACGCTGGTGTCGCAGGCCTGTGACGGCCTGGGGTGGAACCCGACTGCGCTGCGCGGTAGGGGCTTCGGTGTTGTTGCCACGTGGGCGATGGTCTGCGTTTCAGTCGGGATCGGCTATGGTTTTCGACGATCTTCACTCGGATAGAGCAGCTTCTCGCCACATTCGAGAGCTCTTTCACCGCTCCGTGCGATCAGTATCCCGAAATGATCAACCATCAGGTTCCTTTCGCTGGGGACAACTGGTGTGTGACGAGGTTCGGATTCTTCGTTAAGCGGTATCCAGGGCGGACTCGGTGTGTTGTCATGGACATGGGTGATCATGTTCGAGGGGTGGGGGACGCATGCACGGGACGGCGGACCGCTTGGTCGTTGCCGGTGGAGCGCGCAATGAGGTGTCGGGGTCGGTAGGCACTGTGGTTCAGGCGGGCACCATCGTCGGTGACGTGCACTTTCAGACGTCCTCCAGCTTGCCGGTTCCACAACAGCTGCCACCTGCACCGGGTGGTTTCGTGGGGCGCAGCGAGCAACTGGAGGAGTTGAGCGCTGGCTCATCCGAGCAGTCAGGAACATCGCAGGCGGGCTCGCGGATCACGTTGGTGTGTGGAACTGCGGGTGTCGGCAAGACGGCGCTCGCGGTGCACTGGGCCCATCAGGTGAGAGCGGACTTCCCGGACGGCCAGCTGTACGTCGACTTGCGCGGCTATGGTCCGAACCGTCCGTTGGACCCTGGGGAAGTGCTGGCTGGATTCCTGCGTGCCCTGGGCATACCGGTGGAGGAGATCCCAGATGCTCTGACTGAACGGGCTGCGCTGTATCGGAGCCTTCTTGCTGGGCGGCGCGTTCTCGTGGTGCTGGACAACGCGTGCGCCGAGAACCAGGTACGTCCCTTGTTGCCGGGCTCGTCGTCTTGCCGCGCGTTGGTCACGAGTCGTCGTGTGTTGTCGGGTCTGATCGTGAGCGAGGGTGCTGCCCTCGTTCGGGTCGATCTGTTGACCGCTGCGGCGGCGTTGGAGCTGTTTCGCACGCTGGTCGGTGCGCGCGTTGATGAGGAGCCGGCTGCGGCTGATTCCGTGATCAGGTCCTGTGCACGGTTGCCGTTGGCCTTGCGGGTGGCGGGGCAAGCAGCGCGTCTGCGGCCTTCGATGTCGCTGGCCGACCTCGCCGCGGATTTGAGGGAACGGGAAGTCCAGCTGGATGTCTTGGGCGATGATGATCCGTCGACGTCCGCGCGAACGGTGTTCTCGTGGTCCTACGAGCAGCTTTCTGGTGATGCTGCAAGGGCTTTTCGTGCGCTGGGGGTGTATCCGGGACATGACTTTGACGCTTATGCGCTGGCGGCGTTGCTGGACATCACGTCCCGGGAAGCCGGACGCGCGATCGATTCCTTGGTCCGAGCGCACCTCGTTCAGGATCCGGGCTGCGGTCGGTTCGACGTGCACGACCTCTTGCGGTCGTACGCCGAGGAGATCGCGGAGCAGCACGACAGCGACCACGATCGCCGCTCTGCCGTGCGTCGGCTGTTCGACTACTACTTGCACACTGCTGACAAAGCGGACCGGGTCATCACACCGCACCGTTACCGGATTCCGCTGGAGGGCGTGGTGCGTGCCTCACCGGTGTTCGGTGGCCACGACGATGCCCTGGCGTGGCTGAACACCGAGCGACCCAACACGACGGCGATATTCCAGGTGGCGGATCCGGTTCTGGACTCGCATATGTGGCAGCTGGCCTACACGCTGCGCGGCTACTACTTCCTCAGCAAGCAGTGGAAGGACTGGACGGAAACACATGAGCTGGCTCTTGAATCCACCCAGCGCAAGGGTAACCGCTACGCCGAGGCACAAACGCGAAACAACCTCGGACTGGCGCTGTTGGAGCAAGGAAAGCTGGATGCTGCGGCCGACCATTACGAGAAGGCGCGCAAGCTCTTCGAGTCCGTTGGTGACATCCACGGTGTGAGCAATGCGCTCGCCAACCGAGCAGGAGTTCTGCATCACCTCGGTGACAACGAGTCGGCCCTGCAGGAGCTCGAGCGTGCGCTCACCTGCTACGAGCAGACCGGGGCAAGGCGCAACGCTGCGATCACCTTGCGGAGGATGGCTCGCATCGAGATCGACTTGAGGCTCTTCGACGCTGCCGTCCTGCGACTGGGCCGTGCGTTGAACCTGTTCGGCGATCTCGGGCTGCAGCTGGATGCGGCGATAGCGTTCAACTGCCTTGGCGAAGCGCATCACCAGGCCGGCAACCAGGTCGAGGCCAGACAGGCGCACGAAAGGGCCGTGACCCTCAGCAACGAATGCGGCAGCCGCTTCGAGCATGCCCGCGCTCACCACGGCCTAGGTCGCATCGCTGCCAATCAGGGTCGAACCTTGGAAGCTGAGGAGCATTGGGAAGAGGCATTCGCTACCTACACCGCTTTGGGGGCTCCGGAGGTTAGCGAGCTGAATGACGAGCGGACAACGCTGCGGAAGACACCAGTTCCACGGCAACGCCGAGAATCGCCGCGACAGAATCCCGGTTCGCAAAATGAATGAACAATTTCTGCGCGATGGCTCCGAGGCGAGTTGCGCACCAATCACCTGGCTTCGGCTTCCGGATCCTGACCAGCATCCACGCCAACCTGCGAGAACGGGCACGGCCCACCTGTCCTCGATCGTGCTCGCTGGGACACCCAGGCGGCGCAGGCCAACACTCACGGATGACCTGCGGAAATAGCTCGCGCAGGAGGCGATTCGAGGCGGTTGAGCGGGGGCGCCCGAGAGATCGTCGGTTGGAGCAGGCGCACGCGCACCTGTGCGGGATCTGGCTACCGGAGGGGGGAAGCGACCGTCAGATCTTCCCGCCGTGCTCGGCGGTGCGGTGCCTCAGCTGTCGGCTGAAGGTCGCGCAGAAGCTCTCGGACAGCGGTGGCCAGTCCCAGAAGTCGAAGGCGAGGGAGCCCAGGGCGAAGCCGGGGTCCCACTGCCAC
This sequence comes from Saccharopolyspora indica, assembly GCF_027853965.1. Classification (GTDB taxonomy): domain Bacteria; phylum Actinomycetota; class Actinomycetes; order Mycobacteriales; family Pseudonocardiaceae; genus Saccharopolyspora; species Saccharopolyspora indica. The sequence goes on from NZ_JAQGLB010000015.1 coordinate 146,542, forward strand.
TGGGTGACGGGGACGGAAGCGCCGCAGGTGGGGCAGGGGGCGGTGCCCTCACCGGTTTCCTTCCAGGTGGCGATGCCGTCCTCGAACGGCTGCCAGACCTCGTCGTCCGGTTCGAGCTCCGTCGGGTAGTTGATGATCACCGTCTCGCCCTGGCACCGCGGGCAGACGGCGGATGCCGCCGCGTCGAGTCCCTGACCGGCCACGTAGTGGTTCCGGCCGACGACGACGGCCACCGGGCCCGGCAGCCAGTCCGGGTTCGACGAGCCGGACACGGCTCGCGCCCAGCGGGGACCTCGCACGTAGCCCTTGTCCACGGGATGGCTGAACACCCGGTCGCTGGACAGCTCCCGCGTGATCAGGCCCTCGGCGACCATCCAGTCGACCATCCGCTCGGCGAGCGGCCCGGCATCCTCGAGGGTCACCTCCACGTCGATGATCCGCTCGAAGTAGTCGCCCATCGTCCCCACCGCCTGTCGATCTGCTGTGGACACTGTGCCATCCCGCTTCCGGCAGCTGTCCCGGGATCGACGGAAACGTGGAGCTGAGCGAGCCGGCCGGCACGCGGGGCGGCGGCCCGGCCACCGCCCCGGTGTGCGTTCGGATGTCGTGCGTGCCGGCAGTTCACCGGTTCTCGGCGCGCGGGGCGCCGATGCCCGGATCGATCTGGAACGGTCCGGACGCCGACGGCCGCACGTCGAAGTCGAAGATCGCGGTCGGGAGGTAGACCGTCGAGCACGAGTTCGGGATGTCCACCACGCCGGAGAGCCGGCCCTCGATGGGGGCCGCGCCCAGCAGGAGGTACGCCTGCTCGGGCGAGTAGCCGAACTTGGTCAGGTACTCGATCGCGTGCAGGCAGGCTCGCTGGTACGACAGGTGCGAGTCGAGATAGCGCTGTTCCCCGTCGAGAGTGACCGAGGTGCCCGAGAAGGCGATCCACTCGCTGAAGCGCGGATCCACCCGACCGGGCATGAAGATCGCGTGCTCGTGCACGCCGTAGGTCTCCATGCCGCCCCTGATCAGGTCGACGCGCAGGTCGATGAAGCCACCCATCTCGATCGCGCCGCAGAAGGTGATCTCTCCGTCGCCCTGGGAGAAGTGCAGGTCTCCCACCGAGAGGTTCGCGCCGTCGACGAACACCGGGTAGAAGACCCGGGTGCCCTTGCTCAGGTTCTTGATGTCCTGATTCCCGCCGTTCTCCCGCGGCGGCGCCGTGCGCGCCGCTTCGGCACCCACCCGCGCCCACTGGTCACGCGGCAACCCGCCCAGCACGGCGTGCTCCGCCTCGGGCGGGAGCGCCAGCGGCGGAACGCGATCGGGGTCGGTGGCGATGAGGGCCCCCTCCCGGGTGTTCCACCTGGCCAGCAGATCAGCCGAGGGGGCGGTGCCCATCAGGCCGGGGTGGATGAGGCCTTCGAAGCTGACGTGCGGGACGTGCCGGCTGCTGGCCACCTGGCCGTTGAAGTCCCAGACCGCCTTGTAGGCGTCCGGGAACTGGTCGGTCAGGAATCCGCCGCCGTTGTTCCTGGCGAAGATGCCGGTGTAGCCCCAGCCCTGGCCCGCCAGCGGACCGGAGTCCTGCTGCGGGATCGGACCGACGTCGAGGATGTCCACGATCAGCAGGTCACCCGGGCGAGCGCCCTCGACCGCGAACGGGCCGGACAGCTTGTGGACCGACAGCAGCGGTGCGTTGAGGATGTCCTCGGCGGAGTCGTCGTTGACGATGGCACCGTCGAACCATTCCCGGCAGTCGACGCGGAACGAGTCGCCGGGCTTGACGGTCGCGACCGGAGGAATCTCCGGGTGCCACCGGTTGTGCCCCAGCTTCTGCTGGTCCTCGAAGCGCTTGCCGGAGTCGAGCGGGAAGATCACTTCAGGCATGTCGTGCTCCTGATCAGGTCGTGACGGGTTCTGCCGGGCCTCGGCCGGTGGCGGGGAGTCAGGGACGCGGCAGCTTGCTGTGCAACGGGTTCTGCGACACCCGCGGCGCCGCCCGGCGGGCCGGTCCCGACGGCAGCGAGGTGACGACCGCCGGCTCGTGCGCCGACGCGGCGGTGGAGTCGATCAACCGGTACGCCGCGCTGCCGGCTCGGGAGAGGCGCGGCGCGGTGACGCGCCGCCGGGCCGGTTCCCCGCACGCCGGGCAGGCGACCGACGCCGGCACTTCCCGCATGGCGAAGCTGAGGTCGAACTCGGTGCCTTCGGGGCAGCGGAACGCGTACAAGGGCATGGCGCTCAGCACCCCCGCGACCCGGTGTTCGACGCCGGGTCGTTGCCGGTCGTGTCACCAGTGCTGCTCGGCTTGCCTGAGACCGCTGCGCGACGCATGCGCTTCCTTCCTCCTGGATTCACCTTGCTTGCGACGAGGGTTCGACCGCGGTGGCTCGACACCTCGGCGACACCGACCAGAACAACGGAGATTACGAGAGCGACCGCGTCGGAGCCACCGGAGAGCGGCCACCGGGCGTGGAGCCCAGCAGCGCCGCAACGGTGCAGGTCAGCCGACTGCCGGACAACAGCGGCCAGCCGGTGGAACGGACCGGTGAGCACGGCTGGTGGCGTCGGCGATCAGCTCAGCTTCCGCAGTGCTCCGCGCACCGCGGCGAGGGCGGCGCCGGGTTCGTCCCAGAAGACCATGTGCCCGGCTCCGGGCACTTCGACGAGTTCGGCGGAGGGATTGGTCTCGGCGGCTTCCCGCGCGCCCGCGGCGGTGACCACCGGGCTGTCGGCTCCGTGGACGAGGACCGCGGGGGAGGGGACGTCGGGCCAGTGGGCGAAGAAGTCCTCGGATTCGAACCCGGCGTGCGTTGCCGCGATCGCGGTCCGCGAGCAGGAGGACAGCCAGCGGGCGCGCAGCTCCTGCTCCCTGCGGGGCCAGCGGGGCCAGGACTGCGCCACCTCGTCGGCGTCGGTGCCGCTGCGGGCCTGGTCGAGTTGGCGGAGGAAGGCTTCGAGGCTGGTGGGGTACGGGTCCCTGCCGGGTCCGCTCATCGGCGGGTCGACCAGCACGACCCCCCGCAGTTCGTGCTCGCCGGTGGTCGCGGCCAGCGCCGCGATCCGCGCACCCATGGAGTGCCCGAGCAGGACGGGCCTGTCCAGGTGCAGCCCGGACACGACAGCATCGACATCCGCGGCGTAGCTGGCGAGGTCGTAGCCGTGCAGTGCGGAGTCGGCGGACGGGCTGTCGGAGAGCCCGCGGCCCCGGACGTCGAGCACCAGCGGACGCACGAGACCGGTCAGGCCGCGCGCCACGAAGTCCATCGTGATGGCGGGGCTGGTGATGCCGGGCAGGATCAGCACCGGCACGCCGTCGGCCGGGCCGTAGTCGAGCAGGTGCAGCCGGAGCGATCCCGAACGCACCCACCGGCTCACCGCGGGGACGTCGCCGAGATCGGCCAACGCCGGTTGGCTCAGGGTGCGGGCAGCCGGCGGTTCGGTCGGGATCAGCGGGAGGGGCGTGGTCACGAGTGGCCTTTCTGGGTCGGTGGGTCGGCGTGCGCTCCGGCGCCGCCTACGCGAGGGACGCGGCGGTGCTGAGCCGGGGCAAGCGGTCGAGGTAGGCCAGTGCGTCGTAGAGGCCGATGACATCGGCGTACTTCGCCTGCAGGTCGAACAGGGCGGCATCGTGCGGGCCCCGCGCACGGTCACCGCAGGCTTCCCGCACGACGAGGGTGTTGAAGCCGCTCTGCACGGCATCGACCGCGGTGGCGCGGACGCAGCCGGAGGTGGTGGCGCCGCAGACCAGCAGCGTGTCGGTGCCCAGGCCGGTCAGCAGGGCGGCCAGGCTGGTTCCGTGGAACGCGGAAGCGCCCTTCTTCAGCACGAGGTGGTCGCAGGCTTGCTGCTCCAGCCTGGGATCGAGGGCGATCTCGTCGCTTCCTTCGCGCAGAGCGCGCATGCCCGGTGCTTTGCGGAGCCAAGCGCAGGAGTCGCCGTCGGCCTCGGCGGGCGTGTAGCTGATCGCGGTGTAGATCACCGGCACGGCGTGCTGCCGGGCCGTGGTCGTCAGCACGGCCGCCGCGGTCACCTCCCGGGTGAGGTCGGACCCGGAGGCGAAGCCGGGCTCGGTGAAGCCGCGGGTCAGGTCGACCACGACCAGCGCGGGGCGGCTGCCGCGAGGAACGGCGGCGCCGAACCCGGCCCGGTCGTAGGTCGCATCGGTCTCGGCCCCGTGCAGGCCGGCGGATCGGTGGTCATCGTCGGGCACGCTGCAACTCCTTGATCAGTCTGTCCTGGGTGCGGATCCGGCCGAGCAGCCAGCCCTGGAAGAACCCGAGCGCCGCGGCGGCAGCCACCGCGGCGTACCGCCCGGCGCCGGGCGGGAGCAGCATCGCCAGCCCGTCGAGGGCATCGCCGCTGTCCTTCGCGGCCGGGGCGGGCGCGGTGCCGCTGTCGGCCGGGACCGCGGTGCTCGGCCCTCGCTGCAGTTGGGTGGCGAGGTTGCGGGCGAACTGGTCCAGCAGCCGGTTGGACACGGTGCCGATCGCGCCCTTGCCGAACTGGGCGAGCTTTCCGCGCACGGACAGGTCCGTGCGCAGGGTGAGCGTCGCGCCCCCGGGAGCTTCGAGCACGGTCAGGACGACATCGGCCTCGGCATCGCCGTTCCCGTGGCTGTCCGCGCCCCGCGCGAGCAGGCGCAGCCTGCGATCGGCGGCAGCGACCTCGCTGAAGCGCACCGTGCCGGAGTACGCGGCGCTGATCGGGCCGACCTTGAACTTCACGCGACCGCGGTAGGTGTCGCCGTCGCGCCCGTCGAGGGTCGCTCCCGGCAGGCAGCCCGCCACCCGTTCGACATCGTTGATCAGGGCGAACACGGCGTCCGGGTCCGCCGGTACTTCGAGTTGGTTCTCCAGGATCACGGGGTCGCTTCCTTCTCGGCGGAGGTGGGGCACGCGGCTTCGGCGTCCGAAGTGGACCGCCTGGCTTCGGCGGTGGCGGCGATCGCGTCGACGATCGTCTGGTAGCCCGTGCATCGGCACAGGTTGGCCGAGACCGCCTCGCGGATCTCCTCGCGGTCGGCGTCCGGCTGCTGGGCGAGGAAGCCCTCGGCGAGCATGAGGAATCCGGGGGTGCAGAACCCGCACTGGAGCCCGTGGTGGTCGCGGAAGGCCCGCTGCAGGTCGGAGAGCTCGCCGTCGCCGGCGAGCGACTCGACCGTGCGGATGTCGGAGTTCTCGGCTTGCACGGCGAACATCAGGCAGGCTCGCACCGGTTCGCCGTCGACGAGGACGGTGCAGGCGCCGCACACCCCGTGCTCGCACCCGACGTGGGTGCCGGTGAGACCCAGGTCGTGGCGCAGTGCGTCGAGCAGCGTCTTGCGCGGTTCGACGAGCGCCTCGTGCTCCGCACCGTTGACGTTCAGCCCGATCAGGTGTCGCTCGTTCATCTTGTGCAGGTGGCGCAGCCCCGCGGTGTCGGCCTCGGGGCGGAAACCACCCCACCTCCTTTCGCCAGTCGCGCTGATCAAGCCCGCACCGGGTGTTCCCGCGGGGTGCGCGCCGCGTCCAGCGCGGCCAGCACCGTCTGCGGGTGCACGGGCGTGGTGTCGAGTTCGACCCCGGTGTGGCGCAGTGCGTCGTTGACCGCGTTCAGCACCGCGGCCGGTGCACCGATGGTGCCGCCCTCGCCGGCGCCTTTCGCGCCGCTCTCGGTGAACGCGCACGGCGTTTCGAGATGGGTGACGGTGATGTCCGGGATCTCCGTCGCGGTCGGCACGAGGTAGTCGATGAAGCTGGCGGCCGAGGGTTCGCCGTTGTCGGCGTAGGTGACCTCCTCGAACAGCGCTCCGGCGATGCCTTGAGCGATCCCGCCGCGGCACTGGCCGTCGACGACCTGCGGGTGGATCACCACACCGCAGTCCTCGACGCAGGCGTAGCGCAGGATGCCGATCCGGCCGGTGCCCGGATCGGCCTCGACGACCACGGCGTGGGTGGCGTTGGAGAACGTGCCGTCACCGGCGACGTCGAAGCTCGCGGTCGCGGTCAACGTCGGTTCGACGCCCTCGGGCAGCAGGTGGCTGCGCAGGTGGGCCACCTCGGCGATGTCCTCGAAGGACACTCGCCGGGAGGGGTCGTCGATCTGGACGACGCCTCCGTCGCCGTCCAGGCGGACGTTGTCCGGACGGGTCTTGAGCAGGTGCGCGGCGATGGTGCGCAGCAGCTCGGCGAGGCGCCCGGCCGCGACGGACACGGCGGAGCCGCCGATGGTCACCGACCGCGAGGCGAAGGTGCCCCACCCGTAGGCGATGCGCTCGGTGTCGCCCTGCCGCAGCTTGACCTCGTCCAGGTCCAGCCCCAGCCGGTCGGCCGCGATCTGGGCGAGGGTCGTCTCGTGCGACTGCCCGTGGTTCATCGTGCCGCTGGTGACCACCACCGACCCCGTGGTGTCCATCCGGATCTCGGAGACGTCGAAACCGGGGACCACCCGCATCTTGCGCTTGGCGAAGGCGTCGGACCCGTAGCCGGTCCGCTCGGAGAAGCAGCAGTAGCCGATGCCGATGTGCCGTCCTTCCGCGGCGGCCCGCTCCCGGAACTCGTACCAGCCCTCCTCGCGGAGCGTGGCCTCGGCGAGGTCGAGCGATTCCCGGTAGGTGCCGGGATCGTAGGTGATGCCGTTGACACCGGTGTAGGGGAATTCGGTGATCACGTTGCGCCGCCGGATCTCGACCGGGTCGATGCCGAGTTCGCGCGCCGCGCGCTCCATGACGCGTTCCACCGCCATGACGTACTGCGGTCGGCTGACCCCGCGGTAGGGGGCGGTCGGCGCCTTGTTGCTGGTGATGGCGCGACCGCGGACCCGGTAGGCGGGCACCTGGTAGACGCTCGGCATCTCGGCGGAGGCCATCAGCGGTTCGATGCCCGCCGTGAACGGGTAGCAGGAGTAGGCGCCCATGTCGCAGACGACGTCGACGTCCAGCGCGGTGATCCGGCCTTCGGCGTCGAACGCCGCGCGGGTGCGGTAGCGCTGCTCGCGGGCCAGGAACGCGGCGGTCAGCGCCTCCCGGCGGTCCTCGATCCACTTCACCGGCCGGTCCAGCTTCCGGGCCGCCGCCGCGACCGCGATCTCCTCGCGGCCGACCACGCACTTCTGGCCGAACCCGCCGCCCATGTCGGGGACGGTGACCCGCACGGTGCGCTCCGGGACGCGCAGCGACCGGGCCAGCACCGTGCGCACCTGGTGCGGGACCTGCGTGCAGGTCTGCACCAGCAGCTGGTCGTCGCGGTCGTCCCAGGAGGCGACCACACCGCGCGTTTCCAGCGGCAGCGCGTTCTGCCGCCCGCTTCGCGTGACGACCTCGACCACGCAGCCCGGCCCGGATTCGGCGGCCTCGAACGCGGCGTCGACCCCGGGCGTGTCGAACATCGACACGTCGAGGAGGACGTTGCCGGGCGCCTCCTCGTGCACGAGCGGTGCGTCCGGGGCGAGCGCGGTCTCCTCCGAGACGATCGCGTCGAGGGGTGCGAAGGTGACCACCGCGGCTTCGATGCCGTCTTCCGCGCTGTACGGGTCGCGAGCGATGACCACGGCCACCGGTTCGCCGACGAAGCGCACCTTCTCCTTGGCCAGGACGGGCATCGCGGTGGGCGCGAACTCCTCCGGCGGGCGGTCGAGCAGGGCCACGATGTCGCCGAGGTCGAGATCCTCTGCGGTGTAGGCGGCCACGACGCCGTCGACCGCGCGGACCGCGGAGAGGTCGATGTCGAGGATCCGGCCGTGCGCGACGGTGGAGCGGACGAATCCCGCGTGCAGCATCCCGCTCAGCTGGACGTCGTCGATGAACCGCCCTCGACCGCGCAGCAGGCGTGGGTCTTCGCGCCGGGGCACCGCAGCCCCGACCCAGCGCTTCCCGCCGGACTGCGGAGATCCATGTCGGGCACCGGTATCGCGTCCGGTCATCGCGTCACTCCTTTCTGCCACGCCTCGTGCAGGGCCTGGGCGACGAGCGTCCGGGTGAGCCGGCGGCGGTAGGCGCCGGTACCGGCCGCGTCGTCGGGTGGATCGATGGCCGCTGCGGCGGCCTCCCCGCACTCGGTGAACAGATCCGGTCCGGGGACACCACCGGCGAGCACGGCCTCGGCCTCCGGAATCCGGACGGGCGCCGGGGACACGCCCCCGAGCACCACCCGCCCTCCGGCCAGCCGGTCCGCGTCGGCGGCGTCGAGCGAGACCGCCGCGTCGACGATCGCGAAATCCCCGTGGCGGCGGGCGAACTCGGTGAGCGCGGCGCGCGGCGCCGGGCGCGTGAAGCGCACTTCCACGACGACCTCGTCGGGTTCGACGGCCGTGGCGTAGAACCCGTAGAACATCTCCGCGGCCGGGATCTCCCGTTGCCCGTTCGGTCCTTCGGCGACGATCACCGCGTCGAGGAGCAGGGCGAGCAGGCACCACTCGGCGGTGGCGTCTCCGTGCACGATGCTGCCCGCGACGGTGCCGCGGGAGCGGATCGGCAGGTGCCCCACCCACCGCATCGCCCGGGAGAGCACGTCGAACTCCGGCCCCAAGGTGCGACCGGCGGTCTCGACGGCGCGATGGGTGCTCAGCGCCCCGATCCGGAGTTGCGGGCCGTCGCGCCGGATCGCGCTCATCGCCGGATCGCGGCGCAACGGCCCCAGGTCGACCAGCACCGTCGGCCGGGCGAGCCGGAAGTTCATCATCGGGATCAGGCTCTGGCCACCGGCGATGAGCTTCGGCTCCGCTCCTGCCGCCGCCAGTTCGCCGAGCAAGCCGACGGCATCGGCGACATCATGCGCCCGGTGGTAGCTGAACGCAGCGGGCTTCACGCGGTCGACCTCCTCGTTGTTCGTCACTCGCAGCGATTTTCGACGTCATGGAACCGGAATATCCGTCGTCGCAGGGTTTTTCGAATCCGCCGACGCCGACCCGGGATCGGTGATGCGGTCGAGTTCGCGCCCCCGGGTCTCCGGCGCGGCGACCATCATGAACACGACCGCGGCCACCACGAGCACACCGAGCACGGTGAAGGTCAGCGGCAGGCCCAGCACCGGCCACAGCACGCTGCCGAACAGCAGCGGGGCGAAGCCGGTGACGGCGCGGCTCGACGACGACGCCCAGCCGAAGCCCGAGGCGCGCAGCTCCGTCGGGTAGAGCTCGGAGACGTAGGCGTACATGACCGGGATGACCGTCAGCGCGAAGAGGCCGAATGCGCCGATCGCCACGACCGCCCAGGAAGGCGTCCCCAGCAGCAACGAGAACACCACCAGCAACACCGCCATGGCCGGGCCCGCGGTCGCGATGACCCGCTTGCGGCCCACCCTGTCCACCACGAGCACCGCCAGCACGACGCCGACGATTCCCACCGCGTTCATCAGCGCGGTCGAGGCGAAGGCCGCGATCTCGCCGAAGCCCTCCGCCTTCAGGATCGACGGCATCCAGCTCAGCGCGGCGTAGTACACGAGCATCACGCTGGTGAACAACGTCCACGACACCGCGGTGATCCGCGGGTTGAAGGCCCACACCCGGCGGAGCTGGTCGAACGCTGCCGCCAGCGCCCCGCCGCGGGTGTCCTCCGCGACCGCCGCCGGGATCGCGTAGGGCTCCGGCTCCGCCCCGGTGCGCCGGACGAGATCGTCGATGACCGCGCGAGCTTCGTCCTCGCGGCCCTTGCGGACCAGGTACAGCGGGGATTCCGGAACGCCGCGGCGCACCCAGATCAGCAGCACCGCCGGCAAGATCATCAGCACCAGCATCCAGCGCCAGTTCCCGTCCACCGGGACCAGCAACGTCGCCGAGACGCCCGCCAGCGTGGTGCCCACCGGCCACCAGCCGTCCATCGCCGAGAGCACCCGTCCCCGTTGCCTGCGGGGTGAGAACTCGCTGACGATCGCGTAGTCGACCGGGATGCACCCACCGAGACCGACTCCGGCGAGGAAGCGCAGGAGCAGGAAGATCTCCAGGTTCGGCGACAGCGCGCCGACCGCGGAGAACAGCGCGAAGAGCAGCAGCGTGATGCTGAACGCCCGCTTGCGGCCGATGCGGTCGGCCACCGTCCCCCAGGCGACCGCACCGACTGCCATGCCGATCAGGTTCGCGGTGGCCACCAGCCCCTTCTGGCCCGGCGACAGCCCGAACTCGGTCCCCACCAACGGGGTGAGGAAGCCGTTCAGCGCGACGTCCCAGGCATCGAACATGTAGCCCAGTCCGCCGATCAGGAAGATCTTGCCCTGCACGCTCCATCGCCAGGGCAGGTCCTGGACGACTTGGTCTCCGGTACGCATGAGTCACTCCGATGTGCGGTGGCGGCGGCGTCACGCGTCAGCGTGCGAACTGGTATTGGATGGATTCGGTGTCCGGGTCGGTGAGCGGGCTGCCGTTCCACAGCCAGTCGTAGGACACGTCGGACTCACCGTCGAAGCGACGCAGCTTCTCGTCGCGCTCACGCTGCTCCGGGCCATCGGGCAGGTGGTAGAAGCTCATGTTCCGCAGGGACGCATCCTGGACCATGCCCGCGTGCTTCGCCCGTCGATCGACGTAGCGGACCAGGGCCGCCTCGATCCCGTCGCGGGTCACCCGGCCCAGCTCCTCGGCGAGCACAGCGGCGTCCTCCATCGCCTGGGAAGCGCCTTGCGCCTGGTAGGGCAGCATCGCGTGGCAGGCATCGCCGAGCAGGGCGACCCGCCCGTCGACCCAGACCGGGTCGCGGCGCCTGCGGTACATCGCCCACACCGACACGTCCTCGTCCTTGGCCTTGGCCAGCACGGCCGGCACGCGGTCGTCCCAGTCCTGGTACTCCGCGGCGAGCTGCGCCGCGGTCGCCGGGCCGCTCCAGTCGCGGGCGATCTCCTCGGTGCACGGGACGATCGCGACGACGTTGAGGTGCTGACCGCCGCGGATCAGGTAGTGCACCAGGTGCTTGTCCGGGCCGTACCAGATCGTGGAGTGGAAGCGGTCCACGAGGAACCGGGTAGCCGGGTCGGCGGCCACCAGGTCGCCGGGGATCAGCGCGCGGTAGGCCATCTCGCCGGAGAACTCCAGGGTGTCGTCGAACCCCGCCAGATCCCGCACCGCGGACCGGATGCCGTCCGCCCCGATCACGACGTCCCCGGTGAACCGGCGCCCATCAGCGGTCAGCACCGCCGGGCGCGCCGGATCGGTGCGGTCGAGGTCGACCACCTGCGCCGAGGTGGCGACCTGGACCACCGGACCGGGGCCCGTCGGGTCCGAGCACGCTTCGAGCAGGACGCCGTGCAGGTCGGCGCGGTGGTAGTGCCAGTAGGGCGCCCCGTACTGGTCGATCACCCGCTGCCCGAGCGGCAGCTGGCCGATGATGCTCCCGTCCGCCCAGCGGCGGCGGACCTGGTCCTGGGGTTCGGTGCGCACGCGTTCGAGCTCGGCGCGCAGTCCCAGTCCGATCAGGATCCGGCTGGCGTTGGGCGCGGTCTGGATTCCCGCGCCGATCTCCCCCAGCTGCGGGGCCGCTTCGACCACGGTGACCCGCAGGCCGCGCTGCCGCAGCGACAGCGCGGCGCACAGGCCTCCCAGGCCGGCACCGACAACAACGACTTCGAACGACTGGCTCGCAGCCACGCTGGCCTCCTCGTCCTCGCCGGAACCCGCGCCGGATTCAGGTGATCCGAACACGTACTATCCGGATATGCAAGGTCTTGTTTGAAAAGGATTTGTTCGCAGATGATGACCGTTTGACGCGCTCTTGATCGGCGCGAAGAGGGCGCGGGCGATCAGGGCGCGGACGAGCGAGCACGAGCTCGCAACGGGTGAGAACGTGCAGCCCGAGGAGCCGGGACGCCCCATCAGGAGCAGCCCCGGCCACGAGCGTCGCGCGCCGGAGGGTCAGACCGCGTGCGCGGGCACCCCCGGGGCGGCGACCGCTCCGCTGAGCAGCCTGCCCGCACCGGGCACTCGGGGTTCGAGCCCGAGTTCGGACAGGATCCGGAAGGTGGTGGCGGTCGCGGCCGAGAGCACCGGGATCCCCACCTCGTCCTCGACCGGCTGGATCGAGGGCAGGGACGGCATCTGCACGCAGGCCGACAGGACCAGCGCGTCGGCGTTGGACAGGTCGAGCTTGCGGTGGTGCTCGCGCAGATCGGCCGGATCCAGCCGCGCCACGGCGAGGTTGTCCGGCACCTCCAGCGAGAGCGCGTCCACCACCTCGACCCCGGCGTCCTCGATGTAGTCCGCCACCGCCTTGGTCAGCGGCTTCATGTACGGCGTCAGGATCGCGACCTTGCGCGCGCCCAACGCGCCGATGCCCGACAGCAGCGCACCAGCGCTGGAAACGACCGGGGCGCCGCAACCTTCGGCGCGCAGCGCGCGGGTGATGTCGTCCTCCGCGGTGCAGTGGTAGCCCGGTCCCTGCGCCATGATCGCCACCAGGCACGCGGTGGCCACGACCGACGGGCGGGCGTCGGCCAGTTCCGCCGCCGCTCGCTCGGCCTGCGCGTTCATCGCCCGCAGTTGTTCGGGGGTCACGTGCTGCATCCGCGCCCGCGCGGAGTGGAAGATGAACCGGTCTCCCGGATCGACCTCCTCCCGGGCTCGCAGCATCCGCGGCAGCTCGGTCTCCATGGTGAGGTTCGAGCTGGGCACGATCATTCCGATGTGGTGCTCGCGCACCGCCGCGTCCGCGCTCATCGGCCACCGGCCGGGCGCATCTCGGCAACGGTCAGCTCGCCCGCGTCGACGATCAGCTCGTCGTCGAGGTACAGCGAGTTGCCGCGCATCGGGATGTCGAAGTGGCAGGCGGTGTCGTTCGGGCCGCCCAGCTCGTTGTTCGGCCCGATGGAGAACATCACGTTGCCGTAGAAGCTGCGCAGCTCCATGCCCATCCCGCCGGGGAACTGGGTCAGGCCGTGCCAGTGGGCGCGCTCGTCGAGGCCCCAGCCGACGTGGCTCATCCCGTAGCCGCGCGGGTCGTCGAAGCTCTCGATGTAGGAGCGCAGCAGGTCCGCGTCCAGCCCGGAGGACCCGGCGCCGCCGCGGATGTCGCGGATGAAGCCCTCCTCGATGGTGATCTCCACCGGGGTCTGCACGTAGGTGTTGAACGGCAGGAGCACGTCTCCGGGCGAGAGCACGATCTTCCCGTCCACACCGTCGTCTGCTCCGCCGGTGAAGACGAACGCGGCCGGCCAGTGGTCCCATCGCCCGGGGGTGTCGGTGTAGCCGTACTCCGACAACGTCGGGTACACGCCGAGCTTGTAGGTGACGTCGGTGCCGGCCGGGCTGGTGATCCGCATCGTGCTCGCCTTGGCCAGCAGCTCGGCGCCGGTCTCCACCCGCTCGCGCAACTCCTTCGTCGGCATCAACCGGGCGAGCAGTTCCGGCGGCTCGACGGCGGTCAGGATCCGGACCCCGGCGTCCTGGATGGCGAACTGCTCCTTGCTGAACAGCAGGAAGGTGCAGTCCACGACCATGTCGACGCCCTTGAGCGCGTCCACGGCCTTGGGGATGTTCCCGAGGCCGGAGTCACCCACGGCCCACGCCCCCGAAGCGCTCGCCGGCGAGGGCAACCGCATGTGGAACGCCGCGGCTCCCAACTGCTGCGCGGCCCACAGGAACGCGTCCGCGTACTCCGCGCGCTCCCCGCCGCGAGTGAGCACGACGACGGTCTCTCCCTCGTGCACGCCGGACAGGCGCAGCTGCTGCAAGCAGATGTCGTTGAACAGGTTCTGGTCCACGGTCGACCACCTCCGCCAACAATCCGAGCACGTATAATCCGGATACGCAAGAGTTGTCTTTGGCGGGACCTCCGCGTACCGGGCCCGCGACTGCCCCTCGCCGGGGGTCGACCGATCGGCCGATCCGACGAACGGGACAACTCCGTTGCACGACCCCGCGTTGCGCCATCCGGACGGCCCAGGGCTGGACAGGGGCCGGGCCGATCCCGCACCCGGGAGCAACCATCCGGGCACGTATTATCAATGGGCACCTGACCCAGGTGCCCGAGTCGCATGGGAGGAACTCAATGGGGGAGCCAACGCGCACGGGCCGGCGTGTTGCGGGTGCGTCTGCCGTCGATCCGGCACCGCCCGCGGACCTGCTGGCCGCCCCCGGTTACGGCGCCCGTCGGCTCCACCAGGCCTACCTCGCCGCCTGGAACCGGCACGTCGACCCGGTGCTGACCGGCCCGCAGTTCGCGGTGCTCTCCGCTGTCCACGCCTACCCGGGCAGCGACCAGAGCTCGCTGGCCGACGCCGCCGCGCTGGACACCTCGACGATGGCCGACCTGTGCCGCAGGCTGGAGCGGCGAAACCTCATCCGGCGCGTCGAATCCCCGCGCGACGCCCGCCGCAAACTGCTGTCCCTCACCGAGGAGGGCGAGGCGGTGCTCGCCCAGGTGCACCAGCGCGCCCGACGGCTGGACGAGGCCCTGCTCGCGGGCAACGACATCGCCCGCGATGCCGACATCGCGACCCTGCTCAACACGCTCGGCGCCCGCTGGGAAGCCGTCGCGGCAATCGAAAAACTGGACTGAGCCTCGCGCGGCTCTCACGAATCCGGGCAGGGCGATTCGATGATCTCCCTGCCGGAGAAGTGCCTGTCCCACAAGGCGGGCGTGAGGTAGCTTCCTGTCGTCTTGCAGATCCTGTCGATCACTTGATCGATATTGATGTTGTGCAACCGAGCCGCAGTTGCGGTGTCGCTGGCTAGTGTCCGGCCGTCCGCGCTGAACGCCACCGATTCGACAGGCTTGCGTTGGGCGGTCAGGAGATCGCCTAGCGGTTCTGCTTTCTCCGGGGCGGACACATCCCACAACCGCACGAAACCACCCCCGTTGAGTCCTCCGCTGCTGGCTAGTGTCTGGCCGTCCGCGCTGAACGCCACCGAGGAGACGGGCTCGGCTGGGGTGGTCAGGGGTTCGCCTAGCGGTTCTGCTTTCGCCGGGACGGACACATCCCACAACCGCGCAAAACCAGCCCCATCGATGACACTGCTGCCGCTGGCGAGCGTCCGGCCGTCCGCGCTGAACGCCACCGAGGAGACGGGCTCGCCTGGGGCGGTCAGGAGGTCGCCTAGCGGTTCTGCTTTCGCCGGGACGGACACATCCCACAACCGCACAAAGCCGTTGCCGTCGCCGCTCTCGCTTCTTCCGCCACCGCCGGCCAGCGTCCGGCCGTCCTCGCTAAGCGCCACCGAAGAGACGGGCTCGCCTGGGGTGGTCAGGGGTTCGCCTAGCGGTTCTGCTTTCGCCGGGACGGACACATCCCACAACCGCACAAAACCATCCCCATTGCTGCCAACGCCGCCGCTGGCCAGCATCCGGCCGTCCTTGCTGAACGCCACTGAAGAGACGGACTCGCCTGGGAAAGTCAGGGGTTCGCCTAGCGGTTCGGCGTTCTCGGGAACGGACACATCCCACAACCGCACCGAACCATTTCTGGTGCCGATGATGCTGCCGCCGCCGCTGGCGAGCGTCTGGCCGTCCTTGCTGAGCGCCACTGAAGAGACGGACTCGCCTGGGATGGTCAGGGGTTCGCCTAGCGGTTCTGCGTTCTCCGGGACCGATACATCCCACAACTGCACCGAACTGCTGATGATGCTGCCGCCGCCGCTGGCGAGTGTCCGACCGTCCTCGCTGAACGTCACTGACCTGACATAGTTGTCATTCGCCAGGGGGCGATCTGGAACATCCAGCAACCGAACCGAACCACTACCGGTGCTACTGCTGGCGCTGGCGAGCGTCTGGCCGTTCGCGCTGAACGCCACTGAAGTGACAGACTCGCCTTGGACGCCCAGCGGATCGCCTAGCGGTTCTGCTTTCTCCGGAATGGACACGTCCCACAGCCGCACCGAACCACCCCCGTTGAGTCCTCCGCCGCTGGCCAGCATCCGGCCGTCCTTGCTGAACGCCACCGAGAAGCCAGCCTCGTCTCGCGAGGTCAGAGGATTTCCCAACGGTTCCGCTTTCTCCGGGACGGACACGTCCCACAGCCGCACCGAACCATCGCTGTCGCTGCTGCTGGCGCTGGCGCTCGCCAACGTTCGACCATCACTGCTCAACGCCACCGAATTGACGGTTGCGCCTTGGGCGGTCAGGGGTTCGCCCAGTGGCTCTGCTTTCTCCGGAACGGACACATCCCACAACCGCACTAAACCATCCCAGCCGTTTCCGCCGCCGCTGGCTAGTGTCCGGCCGTCCGCGCTGAACGCCACCGAATAGAGGGATTCGCCCTGGAAGGTCAGGGGTTCGCCCAGCGGTTCTGCTTTCTCCGGAATGGACACGTCCCACAACCGCACCGAACTACTGGTGATGCTGCTGTTCTCGACGTGCCCGCCGCCGCTGGCTAGCGTCCGGCCGTCCGCGCTGAACGCCACCGAAGAGACGAACTCGCCTTGGACGGTCAGGGGTTCGCTTAGCGGTTCTGCTTTCTCAGGAACGGACACGTCCCACAGCTGCACCAAACCATTACCGTTGCTGTCACCGCTGCCGCTGGCTAGTGTCCGGCCGTCCGCGCTGAACGCCACCGAAGAGACGGACTTGCCTTGGACGGTCAGGGGTTCGCCTAGCGGTTTCGCTTTCTCCGGAACGGACGCATCCCACAGCTGCACCAAACCACGCTCGTCGCTTCCGCCGCCGCTGGCCAACGTCCGACCATCCGGGCTGAACGCCACCGAGTCAGCCCCTTCCTGGGGGATCGGTGGAGCGGACAGCAGGTCGTTCGCGGTGTCGTACAGCTTGGTCTTGATCGTTTCGTCACCCTTGTTCAATTGGTATGCGGCGAGGTTCAACTGGGCGGCGAGCGAAAGGTCGGCGCCGTTGAGGCTGTCCTTCAGGATCTGGTCGGCTTGTGCTGTGAGCTGGTTGGCGGTCGCGACTTCTCGTTGGGAGTTCGCGACGTACGCCGCGAACAGGGACAGCACCGAAAGCAAGGACAGCGCCACGATCACAGTGTTCCGGCGGCGGGCCGCGCGGCTCTCGTTGTGGGCAGAGGCACGGAGGAAGCGGCGTGTCGTGGCAGTGAGGTTGTCGCTGTGCGGTCGGGTCGATGCGTGTTCGCGGGCGGTTTGCAGGCGGGCGCCTCGGTAGAGCGCGCTGCGGTCGCGGCCTTCGTTCTCCCAGGCCGTGGCGGCTTCGGTGAGCTGCTGGCGGATGAGATTGCCCGCTCGGTCCTCGTTGATCCAGTCCCGCAGGCGTGGCCAGGCGTGGATCAGCGCTTCGTGGGTGATCTCCACCGTGTCTCGGTCGAGTCCTTGGGTGAGCAAGCGTTTGCCGGTGAAGGCGTCGAGGGCCGCGGTCACGGTCTGGCCGGTGCCAGCACCGAGCAATTCGGTGCGGGGCACGCGGCGGCGGGTGTGCTCGGTTCCGTCGCCGATCTTGATCAGCTGGAGGAACAAGACGCGTGCGGCATCTCGTGCTGCGGGGTCGAGCCGGTCGAAGGCGTGGTCGGCGGTCGTGGCGACCGCGTTCTCGATGCCCCCGGTGAGCCGGTACGCCTCCACCGACAAGGAGCGACCGTGTCGCCCGAGGTACGTGGCCCGCAGTGCGTGGGCGAGCAGGGGAAGGCGGCCGGCCTCGTACCCACCGGGCCTGTAACCCTCGTCGCCGTCACCGGCCATCGCGCCCAAGTCCCTCAGGAGCAGCTCGACCAGGCCCGGCTCGACGCTCAAGCCCGCGCGCTGGGCGGGATGGAGGATCGCTTCGCGCAGCTCATCCCGGGTCATGGGGCCGACCACGACGTGCCCGTGCTGCACGGACTCGCGCAGCTCCGGGTATTCGGCGCAGCGCGCGTAGAAGTCCGCACGCATCCCGAGCACCACCAGCGCCACCGGCTCCCCATCCGCGGCACCAGCGGTGCACAGGCGCGAGAGCAGGTCGAGGAAGCGGCGTTGTTCCTGATCGTCGGTGCACAAGGTGAACAGCTCTTCGAGCTGATCCACGATCACGATCAGCCTTGCGCCTGCTGCGATCGCGCTGCTCGATCTCGACCGCACGACCGCACCTAGCGCCTCCACGCAGCGGTCGGGCCGTTCGGCGATCGTCCGCTCCACGTCGGCAGCGGGCTCACCGGTGATCACGGCGATCGCTTCGGCCAGTGCTTTGATCGGCCGTGCGGTCGGGGTGATCCGCAGTCCCGGCCAGTGCTGCGAGCCGGGTATCGCGCCCTGCTCCAGCTTGGGGATCAGGCCGGCGTGCAGCAGCGACGACTTCCCCGCCCCGGACGGCGCCATCACCATCAACGGCCCGCCACCTTCCCGGAACCGCTCGTCCACCCGCCGGATCAAGTCCGCCAGCAACCGGTCCCGGCCGAAGAACCACTCCGCATCCTCCGGGCCGAACGCGGCCATGCCCTTCGGGTACGGATCGGCCTCGGTCGCCGAACCGGGCTCCACGCGACGCGTGCGATGAACACCGACACCGAAGTAGAGGTGGGTCTCGATGTACTGATCCCGCCCCGCTTGGTACACGCCGGCATTTCCGGAAGCACGTGCCTCCTGCACATGCACATCCCGCGTCCGACCTGTCCGGACAAGCAGATCAGGATCGTCGGCGCTGACGTTGTGCGCCCTGCGCGATTCCTGCTCGTCCATGCCGCGTTCCCTCACATCGCCCCGCCTGATCCGAGAACCTGACCATGCTCCACCGGTTCACCTGTCGGTGATGTGCTGGTCGCCCAGCGCCTGGTACACCCTGCCGTTACCGGAGGCCTCCGCCTCCATGTGCACGCTCTGCTGCCTGCGGTCGACATGTTGGGTGTTGCCATCGCCGATCTGAACTTGCTCGGTGTGCTTGGCGTCGATGTTGTACTTGCCTTGTTCGCTGTGGTTGACGTTCCCGTGGAACGTGCCGGCGTGAACTGCGGTGTTCGCCCCGCTGAGGGAGTTGCTCACGCTTGTGCGGAAGGTGTTGCCGTCTCCGGTGACCTGGTTGCCATGGACTGATCCGCTGTTGCTGATCGAACGCTCGCCAGAAGCGCTGCCCGGCGGGTGAGAGGACGCTTCCGGTGACACCGCGGCCGGTTCGCCGGTGAGCGGGATGCTGCTGATCTGACTCGGGTGGACTCCGGTGACCCGAACCCACGAATGTTCGGTGAACTCCTTGTTCGTGATCAGCAGCGGAGCGAACTCGTTTCGGTCGATCACGCGCGTGTAGTCCTCTTGGAACACCGTCCGGTAGGCGATGTCGGAAAGGATGAGCGCGGTCGTGAAGGCATCCGTGGTGATGTGCTCCTGGCAGTGCTGGACGACTTGCTTGAACGCGGCCGCGTCGAGCAGCCGGCTGAGGTCGATGTTCGGTCGGTGAAAGCCGCGCTCGGCAGGCAGCGCGCCCAGGTGCACGGCGACCCGGAGCCGGATTTCAGGCTTCGAGAACCTGTTGTGCGCGGCCAGGAATTCGTCGAGCGCACCGATCATGTCGACCAGCGTGGGCAGGAACCTGCTCGGATACACGCGCAGGAACCCGTCCCCGGTGAACTGGTCGTCCTGGACGGCGTCGCTGCCGAGGCCGACAGCGCGCAGCGCTGCTCGCGTCAGGTCGCGGACCAGTTCGGGGATGCTGCTGAGATGTTCGGGGCGGCTGCTCCCTGACCCGATCATGTCCACCGCGAGAAGGGCGGCGTGTTCCGGCATCAACGCCGAACCGGGCGTTTCGGACAAGGGGTGACTCCGTTCATGCCGTCGAGATGAACGCAGTTTCCCCAACCCGCGCAGCTGTGTCTCCCTTGTTTCAGGGAATCAGCCATATGGCTGCCACCGCCATGAATCGCTGCGTTGCTCGGCGTGGTCACGGAGATGCGTCACAGGGAGACGGGTCGCCGGGTGCCGGTGGGGTAGAGCGGCGGTTATTGTCGTTACCGTGCGCAGGAAAGAGTCGGTGAACCTCGTCGAGGTGGCCAAGGCCGCCGGAGTCTCCAAGACGACGGCGTCCGACGCGCTGCGCAACTCCGGACGGGTCTCCGAGCGGACCCGCGAGCACGTCGTCGCCGTCGCCAACCGGCTCGGCTACTCGCCGAACCTCGTCGCCCGCTCGCTGCGCAGCTCCAGCACCGGCACCATCGGCCTGCACCTGCCAGAGGTCCTGACCCGCTCCGAGTACTACATGTCGTTCGTGCTCGGCGTCGTCGACCGGGCCGCCAAGATGGACTACGACGTCATGCTGATCACGGCGCACAACGTGCCCTCGCGCCGGTTCCACCGCGTCGACGGCGTCGTGCTCGGCGATCCGCTGGAGACCGACACGGTGGTGCGCGGGCTGCTGAACTCGTCGGTGCCCGTCGTCACGTGCGAGCGGTACACCGGTGACGCCGAGCCCGCCGCGGTGGTGCGCTCCGACCACGCGGGCACCCTGGACCGGTTGCTCGACCACCTGCGTTCGGCGGGTGCGCGCGACATCGCGTTCCTGGCTTCGAGCACGGTCACCGACTGGGGCCGCACGCTGCAGCAGACCTACCTGCGCTGGTGCGAGCGCCATGACATGCGGCCCCGGCTGCGCGAGATGGCGTTCGGCTCGCCGACCGCGGTCATGCAGGACAACGTGCGCGCCCTGCTCAACGCCGACCCGGCTGTGGACGCGCTGGTGTGCGCGCCCGACGGTTCGGCTGCTGCGGTGCTGCCGGTGATCCGCGCGGCGGGCCGGACCATCGGCGAGGACCTGCTGCTGGCGTCCTGCGTGGACAGCACGGCGCTGCACCACACCGATCCGCCCGTCACCGCGATCGACCTGCGCCCGCGCGAGGCGGGGGCGGCCTGCGCGCAGCTGCTCTTCGACATCCTGTCCGGCGAGGCCCCGGAGGGCACCGTGAGCGCGCTGCCGATCGGTCTCACCGAGCGCCGCTCGACGCGGGGCTGACGACCACCCCGTCGACGCGGCGCGGCAGCCGCCACGGGTTCGCCGCGCGCAGCGCGGGTGGCAGCGCGGCGTCGGGCATGTTCTGGAAGGCCACCGGGCGCGTGAAGCGCGCGAGCGCGCCGGCGCCGACCGAGGTCGTCGCGGGTTCGGTGGTCGCGGGCCACGGCCCGCCGTGGTGCTGGGCCCAGCCGACCGCGACACCGGTCGGCCAGTCGTCCACCACCACGCGCCCGGCGAGGCCGCCGAGCCTCGCGACGAGTGGCGCCACCTCGGGATCGTCGGCGCCTCCGGTCTGCACCGCGGCGGCCAGGGTTCCCCGCAACCTGCCCAGCGCGCTGTGCAGTTCTCCGGCATCGGCGTACTCGGTGACGATCGCGACCGGGCCGAAGCACTCGTCCAGCAGGCGCGAGCCGGATTCGAGCTTCTCGATCGGCACCCGCAGCACCGTCGTGTCCACGCTCCAGCCGCCGCGCGGTCCCGGGACGTCGGCGACGACCTCGGCGCCCGCGCCGACCAGCTCGCGGACCCCGGTGGCAGCAGCGCAGGCGATGGCGTCGGTGAGCATCCACGCGCTCGGGGAGAGCCTGCGCAGCGCCTCGGCGACGTGCGCGGCGGCGCCGGTCCCGGCAGGCGCGAACAGCAGTCCCGGCTTGGTGCAGTACTGCCCGGCTCCCCGGGTGAACGACGCCGCGAAACCGTCGGCGATCCCGGGCATCCGCGCGGCCGCGCTCGTGGTCACCACCACGGGGTTGACGGTGCCCATCTCGGCGAACACGGGGACGACCACCTCGCGTTCGTTCGCCATCCGCCACAGCGCCAGGCCGGCCCGCTGCGAGCCGGTGAACGCGACGGCCGCGGTGCGCTCGGAGCGCACCAGCGCGGACCCGGCCTCGAATCCGGTGACCAGCGAGAACAGGCCCTCCGGCGCGGAGGTGCCGGTGAGCGCGTCGCGGGTGAGCCGGGCGAGCGCCTGGCTCAGCCGCGGGTGCGCCGGGTGGCCCTTGACCACCACGGGGCACCCGGCCGCGAGCGCCGACGCCGTGTCGGTGCCCAGCACGCCGAACGCGAACGGGAAGTTGCTCGCGCCGAACACGGCCACCGGGCCGAGCGGCACGCGGACGCGCGCCAGCGCGGGATCCCCGGTGTCGACCGTGGCGTCCAAGAAGGAGCCCTCGGTGGCGACACCGGCGTAGAACCGCAACTGGGCCGACGTGCGGCCGATCTCCATCCGCAGCCGGTCCTCGCCGAGCGCGGTTTCCTCGTCGGCGAGCCGGACGAGTCCGGGTGCCGCGTCGAGGGCGTCGGCGATGGCGGCGAGCCACGTCGCGCGCTCCGCGGGCGCGGTCGCCGCGATGGACGGCGCCGCGGAGGCCGCGGCATCGAGCGCGGCGCCGACCTCCGCCGCCGTGCTCGCGGGCACTTCCGCGACGGCGGCTCCGGTCCGCGCGTCGTAGCTGATGTCAGCGGTCATGCGAACGCCCCTCCTCCGGTGGAACACGTGATCCACGACCGCTCGTCGACCGTGCACGGGCCGCCGTGGTGGACGTGCAGGCTGTGCGCGGCGACGTCGATCGAGAGGGTGGCCAGGCTTTCCCAGCGCTCGTGCGCGGGCAACGCGAGGTCCGCGTGCGCGCAGATCGGGGCACCGCTGTCCCGGTGGACGCACAGCGCGCGAGCGCGCTCGGTGCGGTCTTCCGCGCCCAGCGCCGCGCCCCCGTGCTCCCGCAGCCATGCGTAGCGGTCGAGCGTGCTCGACACGTCCGCCGTCGTGCGCTCGCCGGAGGCCAGCGACGGATCGAGGAAGTGGTTGGTGTGCAGCAGGAACCCGTTCTCGGGGTGCAGCTCGGCGACCCCCGCCGGACACAGCTCGACGCAGCGCGCCCCGTCGCGGGTGACGACGGTGAGCACCGACGACGCCGACAGCCGCGCCGAACGCGCGATCCGCACCGCATCGTCCGCAGTGGTCGCTTCGTCGAGGATGCGGCGGGCGACGACGTGCACCGGCACACCGATCTCGGCGCCGTCCGACCGGTGGCGCAGCACGTTGAAGTGCAGTCCCAGGCCCGCGTCGTTGACGCCGATCTTGCCCACCACGCCGAACTCGGTGAACGTGGCGACCCGGCGGCCCGTCCCGGTGGTGAGCGTCCACGCGAGCATCGCGCCGCGCAGCACGTCGTGCCAGTCCCAGGTCTGCACCGTGCGCGGTGGTGTCCCGTCGCCGGGCAGCACCACCGACGTGGAGCACTCGCCCTCACCGGTGACGGCCGCCGCCGCGAGGATCTCGGTCCGGGCGTTGAGCGCGCCGAGCTGCCACGCGGGCAGTCCGCTGCCCTCGGCCATGCCGGCGATCTCCGCGCCCAGCGACGGCGCCCACGCGCCGATCTCCGCGAGCGCCGCCGCGCCGTGGTCCCGCACCTGGTGCGGGTGCAGCCCGTGCGCGGTGAACAGGCGCGCGTACCCGGCGAAGGTCTCGCGGAGCCCGTCCCGGCAGGCCGCGCCGAGTTCCCGGCCGCGCGCGGCCGGTTCGGTCTCGGTGCTCGCGTGCCGCGGAACCAGCGCGTTCATCGGGCGCTCGCCAGGACCGCGTCCCACGCGAGCTCGGAGGCCAGCGCGCCGAACCCGGTCGCGTTGACGCCCTGCAGCTCGACCTCGTCGGTGGTGAGCGCGTACAGGGTGTCGCCGTCGAGCTCGGTGTGGAACGGGTGGATGGCCCGGTGCATCGAGCTGTGCACCTGGGTGGCGAACTGCTTCAGCGCGACGTCGTTGAGCTTCGCGTTGGTCACCACCACGGTCAGCGTCGTGTTGCCGGACGCCGTGCGCGCGGTCCCGGTGCCCGCTGCCGCGGCGGCGTAGTCGTCCGCGGGCATGCGGCGCTCGCCGGTTTCGGCGTGGTAGTTGCCGCGCACCACCGTGCCGTCGCGGTCCACGATCACGCCGACGGCGTTGACCACGGTCGCGACGAGCACCTTCAGCTCGCCGTACCGGCCGAAGGCCGCGCCCTGCCCGGCGAACTCGGCCCGCGAGAAGTCGATCTTGCCGACCGAGGCCGACCGGCCCGCGCCGCAGCGGCCGACGGGGAACCGCCCCTCGACGGCGTTGTCCAGCGCGGCCTTCCCGAGGGCGAGGTCGGGCGCGATCGCGGTGTCCCGCACGGAGAAGTCGTAGATGACGGAGCCGGAGACGTGCTGCAACGCGGCCCAGTGCGTGCGGTTCTCCGCGCGGTGCAGCAGTGCGGTGCTCACCCCCGCCGCCGCTTCCAGCCCGTACACAGAGCCGCCCGCGAGCACGATGGCCTGGTGGAAGCCGTAGCCGCCGGACATGCCGACCGCGCCGCCCCGGGCGTCGATCGCGGTCCGCGCGCCGCCCGGCACGTGGATCACCGTGCAGCCGGTCGGTCCCTCGGCGTACTCGGCGGTGCCGACGTGCACGCCGGGGATGTCGAAGGCGACGACCGAGTCGCCGGGACTCGGCTGCGGGGTCAGCATCACGTCGTCGTTGGTGAGCACCCCGGGCGCGAAGGCCGAGGCGGTGGCCGGTCGCGGCGCAGTGCCGTTGGTTCCGCTGGCAACACTCACAATGCCTCCACTAGTTTCCTCGAGTACTCGTGCTCCGGGGTGCCGAAGAAGACCGCGGCGGGGGCGGTCTCCACCAGCTCGCCGCGCCGCATCACCGCAACCCGGTCGGCGACGTAGCGCACCGCGCCGATGTCGTGGCTGATGAACAGCGCCGCGAAGGAGAACTCCGCGCGCAGGTCCTTGATCAGGTTGAGGATCTGGGCCTGCACCGACACGTCCAGCGCGCTGACCGCCTCGTCGAAGACGACGAACGGCGGCCGGGTGATCAGCGCCCGCGCGATGGACACCCGCTGCCGCTGCCCTCCGGAGAGCTGGTGCGGGAAGCGCTGCGCGAACGACCCGCCCAGCCCCACCTGGTCGAGCGCGGCGAGCACCCGCTCGTCCACCTCGGCCCGGTCCGCTCCGCCGAGCACGACCAGCGGCTCGGCGACGCACTGCCCGACGCGCATGCGCGGGTTCAGCGACCACTGCGGATGCTGCAACACCGCCTGCATCCTGCCGGTGAGTTCCGCGCGCCGCTTGGGGAAGGGCTTGCCCTCGAATCGCGCGGTGCCGCTGGTGGGCCGCTGCAACCCGAGGGAGACCATGCTCGTCGTGGTCTTGCCGGAGCCGGATTCTCCCACCAGACCGAGGATCTCGCCCTCGGCCACAGACAGCGACACCCCGCGCACGGCGTGCACCTGCCTGCGCCGCCACGGCGGTCCGGAGCTGAACGTGACGCCGACGTCGTCGAGTTCCAGGATCACCGGCCGACCTCCGTGGTCAGGTGGCACAGCACGTCGCGTTCGCCCGTCGACACCAGGGGAGGGCGGTCCGACGAGCAGGAGGCGTGCGCTTCCGGGCAGCGGGGCGCGAACGCGCAGCCCGCGGCGGAGCCGGTGAGCACCGGTGGCTGACCGGGGATCGGCACCAGCCGCTCGCCGTCGGCGACCGCCCCGGGCACGGCCCGCACCAGCGCGGCGGTGTAGGGGTGGCGGGGTGCGGCCAGCACCGCGCTCGCCGGGCCGGACTCGACGATCCGCCCGCCGTACATCACCACCACCCGGGAACAGCGCTTCGCCACGGCCGGAAGATCGTGGCTCAGCCACAGGATCGTGGTGCCCGCCTCGGCCGCCAGCGAGAAGATCACCCCCAGGACCTCCTCGCGGATCTGGCTGTCCAGCGCGGCCGTCGGCTCGTCGGCGATCAGGATCTCCGGTTCTCCCGCCATCGCCATGGCGATCGCGACGCGCTGCGCCATCCCGCCGGAGAGCTGGTGCGGGTAGGACCTGGCCACCCGCTCGGGATCCGGGAGCCGCACGCGCTGCAGGTGCGCCACGACGTCGCCGCGCCCGCGCAGCACCAGCTCGACCTGCTTGCCGACGCGCATCGTGGGATCGAGCGAGCCGATCGGCTCCTGGAACACCCAGCCGAGCCTCTCGCGCCGGAGAGCGCGGAGTTCCTTGGGGCGCAAGGCGTTCACGTCCTGGCCGCCGATCCGCACGGCACCGCTGACGACGGTCGCGGCGCCGGGCAGCAGACCGCCGATCGCCGAGCCCAGCGTGGACTTGCCGGAGCCGGACTCGCCGACGATGCCGATGGTCTCGGCAGGCTCCACCGCGAGCGTGGCGCCGTCGAGCGCGCGCACGCCCGAGGAGTAGTCGACGACGAGGTCGTCGACGTGCAGAAGGTGCGTCATACCAGCGACCGAGCCTCCCTCGGTTCGAGACCGTCGCGCAGACCGTCGCCGAACACGTTGATGGCCAGGATCGCCGCGACCAGCACGATCCCGGGGACGATGACCAGCCACGGCGCCGCGAGCAGGTAGGTGCTGCCCTGCTGGAGCAGCGCGCCGAGCGAGGACTGCGGCGGCTGCACGCCGAAGCCGAGGAAGCTGAGCCCGCCCTCGACGAGGATGCCCACCGACAGCGCGTAGGTGCCCTGCACCGCGATGGTGCCGGACAGGTTGGGCAGCAGGTGCCGGACCAGGATGCGCGGCCAGCGCGCGCCGCTGATCACCGCGGAGGTCACGTACTCCCGCTCGGCCACCGCGACCGCCGCCGCGCGCACCACGCGCGTCATCAGCGGGATGGTGATGAGGACGATGCTGCACAGCGTCGCCGTTCGGCCGGGCCCGACCACGGCGGCGACGAGGATCGCGAGCACGATCGTCGGGAACGAGTGCAGCACCTCGATCAGCCGCATCACGACCTCGCCGAGCCAGCCGCCGCGGTAGCCGGCTGCGATGCCGAGCAGCGTGGCCAGCACGGCGGTGACCAGCACCGCAGCCGCCGAGAGCAGCAGCGTGCTGCCGATGCCTTCGAGCAGCCGGGGCAGCATCGAGCGGCCAAGCTCGTCGGTCCCCAGCAGAAAGTCGGCGCCCGGCGGGGAGAGCCGCGGCCCCACCATGGCATCGGGGTCACCGCCGATCCCGGTCGCCGTGCCCACGGCCGAGGCGAGCACCAGCACCGCCAGGCACACCAGGCCGGAACGGGTGAGCCAGTCCGCGTTGCGCCACCAGATCATCGCTTCCGTCCCTTCGCAGCACCGAAGCGCGGATCGAGCACGCCCGCGACGGCGTCGGTCAGCATCGTCGTCACGACGAAGACCACGGCCGCCAGCAGCACGCCCGCCTGAACCACCGCGTAGTCCCGCCGGCCCACCGCCTGCACGAGATAGGTGCCCACACCGGGCAGGTTGAACAGGTACTCGACGATCACCGCGCCACCGAGCAGGTAGGCGGTGACGGTCGTGAGCACGGTGACGACCGGGATGGCGGCGTTGCGCAGCACGTGGCGGACCACGATGGACACCGGGCTCTCGCCGCGCGCGACGCACGCCGTGATGTAGGTCTCCACCAGCACGTTCAGCACCGCGTCGCGGGTGGTCCGGGCGGTCACGGCGATCACGAACACCGACAGCACGGCGGCCGGCAGCACCATCGACCGGAGATTGCCCACCGGGTCCTCGCCGAACGGCACGTAGCCGCCCACGGTGAGGCCGAGCGCGTAGCGGGAGAACAGGAACACCACGACGCTGCCGAGCACGAACTCCGGCACGCTCACGCCGAGACCGCTCAGCAACCTGCCGACGGCACCGCCCCTGGCGCGCACCGCGGTCCAGACGCCGAGCGGCACGCCGATCAGGACGGCGGCCACCACACCGGAGAGGGCCAGCTGCACGGTCACCGGCAGCCGCAGCCCGAACTCCGCGGTCACCGGCTCACCGGTGATCATCGAGGCGCCGAGGTCCCCGGTGAGCGCGGTGCCCAGCCACCGCCAGTACTGCACGGGGATGCTCTGGTCGAGCCCGTACTTCGCCGCGACCGCGGCCTGCTGCTCGGGACTCGCGAACGGCCCGAGCACGACCTCGGCGAAGCCGCCGGGCATCAGCCGGGAGGTGGCGAAGATCAGGATCGAGACGAGGAACAGGATCACCACGGCGCCCACCGCCCGCCGCAGCCACCACGTGAACAGTCGCACGAGTCCTCCTAGTCGGTGCGCAGCCGGAAGTCGGCGATGCCGCGGAACAGGTGGCCGTAGCCCTCGGTCTCGTAGAACGTGGGGCTGACCGCGTCGGACCGGAAGCCGACCAGCGCGGGTTTGGTGACGAGCGGAATCATCTGGCCGTCGGTGTCGACCGCGTCGCAGAGCTCCTGCAGCGCGGTGGTGCGCTCGGGGCCCGCCGGGGTCTCGATGGCCTTGTCGATCGCGGCGTTGAGCGCGGGATTCGGTGCCATGAAACCGGCGTTGAACCCGGCCTGCTCGGGGTTCCACCACCTGCCGGCCATGCCCGCGTCGGCGTACCCGGCGAACCAGGACAGCGCCGCGTCGAAGGTGGCGGGCACCTCGCCGTAGACCTCGCCCGCCCAGCTGCCCTCGTCGAGCTGCTCGATGCTCACCCGGATCCCGATGCGCTCGAGGTTCTGCTGGATCACCTGCGCGACGGCGGGCGCGGGCCCTGTCGAGTACGCCGCGAGCCGGAAGGTCAGGTTCTCGGAGCCGGCCTCCCGGAGCAGCTGCCGCGCCCGGTCCAGGTCGGCCTGCGCCGAGGGCACCAGCGCCGGATCGCATGCGCCGGGCAGCGCGACCGGAGTGACGCCGGTGGGCCTGCCGAGGCCGCCCAGCGCGGAGTCGGCCATCGCCTGCCGGTCCAGCGCGATGTTGATCGCCTGGCGCACCCGCGGGTCGTCGAACTTCCCGCCGGGCGCGTTGCTGTTGAGCATCAGGTAGTAGAAGTCGGTGGTGGTCTGCGCGCCGATGCGGGTGCCGCGGGCGCCGTTGAGCAGCTTCGGCGCGTCGACGTTGCCGAGCATCGCCACGTCGGCGCTGCCGTTCTGCAACGCGGCCATCCTGGCTTGCTCCTGCGCCGAGATCACCACGGTGACGGTGTCGGCAGCGGGCTTTCCCGCCGCCCAGTAGCCGGTTCTGCGCTTGAACCGCCACGAGACGTCCTGGCGGTGCGTCTCGACCTCGAACGGTCCGGTGCCCAGCATGGTCTTGGCGGGATCGAGCGATCCTTCCGAGATCTCCTTCATGGGAAGCACGGCGGCGGGCACGTTGGCGAGCGCGGCCAGAAACGGCGCGTACGGCCGGGAGAGCTTCACCGCGACGGTCCGGTCGTCCACTGCGGACACTCGCTCGACGGGGCCGACCTGCGCCTGCCACACGCCCTGACCGGCGAGCAGGCGTTGCAGACTGCCCACCACGTCGTCGGCGGTCATCGCCCTGCCGTTGGAGAAGGTGACGGCGTCGCGCAGGTGGAACACGTACTCGGTGGGGCTCGGGGTCTCCCAGCTCTCGGCCAGCGCCGGTTGGACGCCGAAGTCGGGGCCGACGGTCACCAGCGTCTCGTAGACCAGCGACATGAGCTGCCACGACGTGGCGACGTCGGCGAGCTGCGGGTCGAGTCCGGTGGCGGCGCCGATGTCGACGGTCATCTGCAGGTCGAGCGTCCCGCCCGCGGGCACGGCACCGTCGGCGACCGCGAGGTAGCCCGGCACGTCCGAGCGCGCGGTGGTGCTGTCGAGCGGAGCCGCGGAGCAGCCCGCGAGCGCGACGACCGTCCCGGCGGCGCAGGCGAAGTGGGAAATCCGCATCGGACCTCAGCTTTCCGGTCGCGGCCTGACGACCGCGGTGCCGACCAGTGCCGGAACGTTCCGACATGGGCAGCGATTAAACGGCGGCAGCCCGGTCGCGTCAACCCCCAGATGCTGTTCATTGACCGGCTATCGCCGAGTGGTTAACGTGACCGGACAATGCCGGAACGTTCCGGCAGTGCTGCGACCCCCAGGAGATCCAGTGCTTGACCGCCAGGAACCCCACCCGCTCGCACCGCTGACCGCCGACGAGATCACCGACGTGCGCCAGATCCTCGATGCCGCCGACGTGCTGCGCGGGACGACGCGGTTCTCCTACCTGGGGCTCGTCGAACCCGCCAAGGTCGACCTCGCACGCCACGAGCGCGACGGCTCCGCCGTCGCCCGGTGGGCGCGGGCGCTGCTGCTCGACGTCGCCACCGGCGAGGCGCACGACGTGCGCGTGGACCTGGGCGAGCGCGCGGTGCGGTCGATCACCGCGATCGACGGCGAGCACGGCCAGGTGCCGGTGCTCGGCGAAGAGCACGACGTGGTCCGCGAGGTCATGGCCGCCGACGAAGGCTGGCGCGCCGCGCTGGAGAAGCGCGGGATCACCGATCCGGCCCACGTGTACCTGGCGGCGCTGTCGGCCGGTCGGTTCGAGTCCGTCCCGGACGGTGGGCGGCGGATGGTCCGCGTGCTCGCGCACTGGCGGCCCGATCCGTCCACAATGGTCTGGGCGCACCCGGTCGACGGGCTCGTGGCCTACGTGGACCTCATCGCGCGAGAGGTCGTGGAGATCGTCGACACCGGCGTCCTGCCGATCCCGCGGGAGTCGGGCGACTACGACGATCCCGCGGTCTCCGGCCCGCCCCGGACGACCCAGCGGCCCATCGAGATCACCCAGCCGGAAGGACCGAGCTTCACGCTCACCGACGGCGTGCTGAGCTGGGAGAACTGGCACGTGCGGCTCGGCTACGACATGCGCGAGGGGCTGGTGCTGCACCAGGTCGGGTTCACCGACGGCGGCGAGCTGCGGCCGGTCGTCCACCGGGCCTCGGTCGCCGAGATGGTCGTGCCCTACGCCGACCCCGGCCCGATCCGGTTCTGGCAGAACTACTTCGACACCGGCGAGTACCAGCTCGGCAGGCTCGCGAACTCGCTGGAGCTGGGCTGCGACTGCCTCGGCGAGATCACCTACCTCGATGCGACCGTCGCCGACGGCCGCGGCGAGCCGACGACGATCGCCAACGCCATCTGCGTCCACGAGGAGGACGCGGGCGTGCTGTGGAAGCACACCGACCCCGCCAACGGCAGCAGGCAGACCCGGCGCCAGCGCAGGCTGGTGATCTCGTTCTTCACCACGGTCGGCAACTACGACTACGGCTTCTACTGGTACCTCTACCTCGACGGCACGATCGAGCTGGAGTGCAAGGCCACCGGAGTCGTGTTCACCGCGTACTACGACGAGCGGATCGCGCCGCACGCTTCGAAGATCGCGCCCGAACTCGCGGCGCCCTACCACCAGCACCTGTTCAACGTCCGGCTCGACATGGCCGTGGACGGCGACGTCAACGCCGTCGACGAAGTGGAGGTCGCGCGGATGCCGATGGGGGAGGGGAACCCGTTCGGCAACGCGTTCACGCGCTCGGTGCGCAGGCTCGCCAGCGAACGCGAGGCGCAGCGCATGGCCGCTCCCGAGCGCGGCCGGGCGTGGCACATCGTGAATCCGCAGCGGCGCAACCGCCTCGGCGACGAGACCGGCTACGCGCTGATCCCGCAGGGGCAGCCGACGCTGCTGGCCGACGAGCGCTCGGCCATCCACGGGCGGGCGGCCTTCGCCACCAAGCACCTGTGGGTCACCCGCCACGACGAGACCGAGCGGTACCCGGCGGGAGATCTGGTGAACCAGAGCCCGGCCCACGCGGGACTGCCGCAGTTCGCCGAGGACGACCGCGATCTCGACGGCGCGGACCTGGTCGTGTGGCACACCTTCGGCCTCACGCACTTCCCGCGCCCCGAGGACTGGCCGGTGATGCCGGTCGACAGCTGCGGTTTCACGCTCAAACCCGCGGGCTTCTTCGACCGCAACCCGACGCTCGACGTTCCCGCGCCGTCGGGCGACCACTGCCACCGAGGGGGAGCCTGACATGCACGAGTTCGCGCGCTACGCGGCACCGTCGACGGCCGACGAGATCGAGCTGGTCCGGCGGCACCCCTTCGCACTGGTGGTGAGCGCGGCTGGACAAGCGCCGGTCGGCACCCACCTGCCGGTGATCTTCCCGCAGCGAAGGGAAATCCCGGACTCCTGGGGGGACGTGACGCTGCTCGGGCACCTGGCGCGGGTCAACCCGCAGTGGCGCGACTTCGCCGTGAACCCGCAGGTGCTGATGGTGTTCTCCGGACCGGACGGCTACGTCTCGCCCTCGACCTACGGCTACACGCCGGCAGTGCCGACGTGGAACTACGCGGCCGTGCACCTCACCGGCGAGGTGGAGCTGATCGAGGACGCGGCGACCACGCTCGACGTCGTGGAGCAGACCGTGCTCGCGATGGAATCGCAGCGAGATCCGAGCTGGGACATGACGTCGTCCCGGGCGAAGTTCGAATCGCTCGTCGAGCACGTGGTGGCGTTCCGGGTCCGGGTGCGGACCGCGCACAGCGTGTTCAAGCTGAGCCAGGACATGCCCGCCGACGTCCGCGAACGCGTCCGCGACGACGTCGCGAGAAGCGCCCCCGCGGGCGCGGAACTGGCCACCCTGATGCGCGACCACGACAGCTGACGCGTTCGGGGGCTGCAACTGCCCGAGAAGCTGCAGTCCCTCGGAACGACCGACAGGCGTGGACCTCGACCCCGGAGGACTTCGTCGAGAGGACGAATGCAGCCTCCGAACTCCTTGGTGAAGCTGCCCTGCAGCATCCAGAAGTGTGTTCGGGCCACACGGTGAGCTGACAGCGCGAGCGCTCTTGTCCATGACCGGCTTGAGTGTCCACCGGGACCCGGAAGTGTCCGGTTCCGCGCTCGAGGTGAAGGAGAGATCATGGACGTCACCGAGATCCGTTCCGACGAGGGCATCGCCGCCTACGAATCACCCACGATCACCGACGCCGGCGAGTTCGCCGAGCAGACCAGGGGCGAATTTGGCGATTGGGCCGACTTTCCGGTCGGTCTGTGGCTCTGACCCGGAGTTGAGCACTGATCGTGACTGATAGCAGCGATTTCCCCGCGCGATGGTTCGTCGTGCTGCCCGACTCCGACGAGCACCGGGAGGTGCTGGAGCGGGTGCCGGCCACCGCGCGGCGGATCGCCTCGCACGCCTCCGGCCGACCCTGGCTGGTGGGAGACCTGCCGCCGGGGCAGTGCACGACCGTGGAGGCCGGAGATGTGCGGCTGGTGGTGTTCGGGCTGTGCCCGGACACCACCTCGGCGTTGACTCAGCAGCTCTCGCGGGTGCGTGGTGTGGAGGACCTGGACGGGCTGGCCGCCGCGCTGCCGGGCAGTTACCACCTGGCGCTGTCGGTTGACGGCCGGATGCGGGTGCAGGGAACGGCCTCCGGGCTGCGGCGCGTGTTCCACACCCGGCACGGCCGCGGCACCATCGCCGCTGACCGGGCCGACGTCCTGGCCGCGCTGACCGGTGCTGCGCTGGATGAGGACTGGCTCGCGCTGGGGATGCTCAGGTTCCTGCCGCACCCGCTGGCCGACCGGCGGACGTGGTGGCGCGGTGTGGGCGGTGTGCCCGCGGGATCGGCTCTGCTGTGGGAGGCCGACGGGCAGCCCCGTGTGCGCCGGTGGTGGACACCACCAGCGCCGACCCGGCCGGTGGCCGAAGGCGCGGAGGCACTGCGCGAGGAGTTGGCCCGCGCGGTCGCACTCCGCGTGCGCCACACCTCACCAGATGTCCGGTTGGGGTGCGATCTGTCCGGTGGGATGGATTCGACCTCGCTGTGCTTGCTCGCCGACCACCACGGCGCCGACCTGGTCACCGCCACGCTGAGCCTGAGCGACGCATCCAGCACCGACGCCAAGTGGGCCGACCTGGCCGCCGCGGCGATGCCCGGTCTGGACCGCTTCCACCTCGGCGCAGAGGACCTGCCCGCATGCTTCTCCGGCATCGACGGGGTCCACCCACCCACCGACGAGCCCTCTCCGATGCCGCGCGGCCGGGCGATATTCGGTCGGGTCGCCCTGCACTACACCCACCACGGGGTGGGGATTCAGCTGGCCGGGCATGGTGGCGACGAGGTCGTCGCCGCTCCTGATGCCTACCTGCACGAGCTGGTTCGCCGTGATCCACGCACGGCCCTGCACCACCTTCGTGGCCACCGGGCACGACGTCGCTGGAGCAAGGCTCGCATCGCGCGAGGACTGCTCGACCGCAGCGGCTACCAGCAGTGGCTGGCTGCGGAGGCGGGCCTGCTCACCGCACCCGACGAGGCGAGCGCGCTGTTCGGCTGGAGCCCACCGGTGCGGATGCCGCCGTGGGCCAGCAAGCACGCTGTGCGCGTGGTCGCCCGCGCGCTGCGCGAGGCGGCCGCCGACGCGCACCCGCTCGCGACCACTCGTGGCCAGCACGCTGCGCTGCAACGCATCCAGGGCGCGGGGTACTTCTACCGGTTGATGTGCCAGGAGCTCGGCAGCCCGCACACCGAACTGCCCTATCTGGACGATCGCGTGATCGAGGCGTGCCTGTCGGTGCGGCTGGCCGACCGCGGCACTCCCTGGCGGTTCAAACCGCTGCTGACCGAAGCGATGCGCGGCATCGCACCGGCCGAGTTCCTGTCCCGCACCACCAAAGACACCGCCAACCTGGACTGCTTCCAGGGGCTGCGCACCCACCGCGACCGAGTGCTGGAGATGGTGGACTCCTCACCGCTGGTCCAGCACGGACTGGTCGATGCGGCCGCGCTGCGCGCCGCCGTGATCTCCCCGCACCCACAGCGGTGGGCGGCGTTGGAGTACACGCTGTCCTGCGCGAGCTGGCGACCCCACACCCCGATCACGATCTCAGGAGCACCGGCATGACACCGCAACTGCACCCCAGCGTCGTCGCCACCACGACCGACAGCGGAATGGTGCTGCTCCACCAGGATTCGGGCCGCTACTACGAGCTCAACCCGACCGGCGCGACGATCGTCCAGTCCCTGGCCGACGGCACCGACCCGGTGCAGGAACTGATGCGGCGAACCTCGGTATCCCAGGACCGAGCAGCCCAGGACGTCAGCACCTTCCTCCAGTCCCTGCACTCCCGCGGACTGGTGGTGCAACGATGACCAGGCCAGCGGCTGTCACTGCCGTCCCACCGCTGGTGTGGTGGCGGCGTCCCCCAGTACTGGTGGCGGTGACCGGCGCGTGGTGGCTGGCGCGTCAATCACCTGCACGCATCCAGACCGTGCTGACGAAACTGCGGCGCGGCGCCAGACCGGCCACCTACCCGCAAGCCCTCAAAGCCCGAAACGACGTGCTGGCCACCAGCGTGCAATGCCACGGCGAGGGCTGCCTGCAACGATCGCTGGCCACAGCGCTGCTGTGCAGGCTGCGGGGCACCTGGCCGACGTGGTGCACCGGGGTACGCACGCACCCGTTCGGCGCACACGCCTGGGTCCAGGTCGGTGACCGCCCGGTCGACGAACCATACCCGGACGACTACTACCGGCCGATGCTCGTCGTAGCCCCCGGCCCAGGAACACGTTCCACGGTGAAGCCCCGACCAAGCCAGCGTTGACGGCTGGAGTTCGCGTGCGTGCTTGGGAGACGAACCAACACAGGTGCTGACCGCAGCGGACTGGGCGTGGAAGTGGACGTGACGGTGGCGCCGTGTTCGGCGGCCGGGTCGTGGCACTGCGCGACTCGATTGGGCCTGCCATCGACCGGAGCGGCCTACGAACGGCGTGCGGGATGACCCGTTGATCTGGGTCAGCTTCGTGCACCAGCTCCGCCACGTCGACGGCTACGTCCGGGACACTCTGACGAGACAGGAGCCTGCGGCACCCTCTACTGTGCATCCGAATCCGGCATCAAGTCAGCGGTACAGCTCATGCTGCTGGGGCTCATGGGGGACTTGAGCCGCGGACGTGCAAACGCCAGGCGGATCAAATCGTCACGTCAGGAGAGCAGGCGCATGGCGAGCACGGTCCCATCCGGGAGGACCGACACCGGGCCATTCCACGAGTCGTTCGAGGAATGGCTGGGCCAGGCGGAGCGGCGCTCGTAGATCTCGCGGCGATACTGCTCCACCCGTCCATCGGCCAAGAAATGGAGCAGGTCGTCCGCAACGCCGGAGAAGGCCTCAACACGGGTCCCGTTCAGCCGGAAGACGTGGTCGGTGCCGGTGAAACGAATGCCGAGGAAAGTGTGGGCCACATCCTGCACGCTACCGGCGGCCGCGTGCGCGAATCCGGTGAAGTGCTTCCGCCCTTGGCGGTCGGTCAAGTACTGAGTGGTCGCTCCTCCGCCGCCGGCAAATGCCGTCAGTCCAGCGGCGGCCGTGCGCGCGAGCACCCGCCCAAACCATTCGTACCGCTCCGGTGTGACGTGGAAACCGGTGACCGAAGTACGGGGCTTGTCTCCCTCGGCGGGCAGTCGGATTTCGGGGAAGTGATGCGCATCGCTGAGCTGGACGTCCAGACCGCCACCCTCGGCGTGGGGCCTGCTCAGCCAGCCATCGCGTCCCTCGGCGCAGAGTGCGTGAACGGTGACATGGCCGTCCGGGGGCAGCCCGGTGCTGAAGATCAGGACTGGCGTCTCGTTCAAGTGCCCGATGTGCACCGCCTCCACGTGAGCCGATGCGGATGCGAGTTGGCCATGAGCGAACGCAGTGTTGCTGTGATTGCCCTTGCAGGCGATCGGGAGCGCCAGGGAAGGCTCTCCCGGCTTCCACAGTTCGGCGAAGAACTGCGGGCGGTAGTTACCTCGTGCGACCCAGCCGGCGCGCAGCGTCGTATCCGCGGGCACGATCGAGACCATCCGGTCCGGATAGCGCTGCGCCAAGACCCGCTGGGCCGCCACCAGTGCGAAGCCGATGCCGAGCTCGCCCGACTGGAGAGTCTTGTAGTGCTCCGCCGTCACCCTGCCCTCATCGGACAGCTTCATGAAGGAACCGGTGTCTCCGGTCAGCGCCTGGCCGTACTTGAGCGCTCCCCAATGCTCGGCGAGTCCGCGCGCGGCTCCTCGTCGGCATCCGCTGCGGCAGCGGCCACGGCGCCAACCAGCTTGGAATCCGAGCGGAGGGAGATGTTCGAACGTTGGGCAAGATCCCTCAACACGTCTTCTGCCGACTTCAACACCATTCCCCCTATGGGCCCGTAGACGGACTGCACTCGGTACTGTGTGATCGACACCGACGTGCAACGCTACGTTTTCGATCACACACGCGCTTCCGCGCAACGAGTGATGCGGGTCGAGGATCTTGGTTGGTCCACGGTGATGTGGCGCTGGTCGGCTCGTGCGGCAGAGCGT
The DNA here is from genome assembly GCF_027853965.1 of Saccharopolyspora indica. Taxonomy (GTDB): domain Bacteria; phylum Actinomycetota; class Actinomycetes; order Mycobacteriales; family Pseudonocardiaceae; genus Saccharopolyspora; species Saccharopolyspora indica. The sequence goes on from NZ_JAQGLB010000015.1 coordinate 183,390, forward strand.
TGAGATTCAGGCGGTGACGGCCACCGACTGGGTGGTCGTTCGGGTGTGGGAGCACGAAGATCCCGAAGAGGCAGCCGACCGCACCGCGCAAATGGGCCGCGATCGCAAGGGCTACCGGTCAAGTTAATAGCGCTGTGGTTATCGCGGCGGAGAAGTTGGGTCTTGAGACACTTGCGGCCGAGACGACTGGCGGGGAGGTGCGTACCCGAAAGGATTTGCACCCCCACTGGTAAACGCGCAGGCTGGAGAGTTGAGGTGTTGAGTGGTCGACAGCTTCTGCATCAAAAATCCCAGGTCAAAGACTTGACCTGGGATGATCTTGTGTCCGAGGGGGGACTTGAACCCCCACGCCCTTAATCGGGCACTAGCACCTCAAGCTAGCGCGTCTGCCATTCCGCCACTCGGACATCTCGGGTCACCCTCGTGCTCCGGGGGTTCCCGCTGTGTTGTGTAGATAGATTAGCCCATGGTCATCCGGGGGTCGACGGCACCCCCCTCTTTCGGGCTCGGGTGATAGAAATGCCTGGTGAGCGAGCACAGCGGTTTGTCCGGTACTGATCATGAGGCGGGGTTGCGGCTGGCCGAGGAGGAGGTTGTCGGCCTGGCCAGCGACTTGATCCGCATCGACACCACCAACACCGGTGATCCCGAGACGCTCGTGGGCGAGCGTGCCGCCGCCGAGTTCGTGGCGGGCAAGCTCAGCGAGGTCGGGTACGAGGTCACCTACGTCGAGTCCGGGGACCACCCCGGGCGGGGCAACGTCATCGCGCGGTTGCCCGGGGCCGATTCCAGCCGGGGCGGGTTGCTGGTGCACGGGCACCTGGACGTCGTGCCCGCCGATCCCGCCGAGTGGTCGGTGCACCCCTTCTCCGGTGCCGTTCAGGACGGGTACGTGTGGGGCCGCGGTGCGGTCGACATGAAGGACATGGTCGCCATGAGCCTGGCGATCGCGCGGCGGTTCAAGCGGGACGGCATCGTGCCGCCGCGGGACGTCGTCTTCGCGTTCCTGGCCGATGAGGAGGCCGGGAGCTTCCACGGGGCGCAGTGGCTGGTCGACCACCGGCCGGAGCTGTTCGAAGGGTGCACCGAGGCCATCAGCGAGGTCGGCGGGTTCTCCGTCACGCTCAAGGACGGTGTGCGCGCTTACCTGGTCCAGAGCGCCGAGAAGGGCATTCGCTGGCTGAAGCTGCGGGTCAGGGCGCGGGCCGGGCACGGGTCGATGGTGCACGACGACAACGCCGTCACCAAGCTCTCCGAGGCCGTCGCCAAGCTCGGCAACCACCGGTTCCCGCTGGTGCTGACCGACTCGGTGCAGGAGTTCCTCGCCGGCGTCACCGAGATCACCGGGTGGGACTTCCCGGACGACGACGTCGAGGGCGCGGTCGCCAAGCTCGGCAACCTGTCGCGGATGGTCGGGGCGACGCTGCGCGACACCGCCAACCCGACGATGCTCACCGCCGGGTACAAGCACAACGTCATCCCGTCGGTGGCCGAGGCCGCGGTGGACTGCCGGATCCTGCCCGGGCGGGAGGAGGCGTTCGAGCGGGAGCTGGCCGAGCTGCTCGGTCCCGACGTGGAGCGCGAGTGGGTCGGGCTGCCGCCGGTGGAGGCCAAGTTCGAGGGGCGGATCGTGGACGCCATGAGCGCCTCGCTGATCGCCGAGGACCCCGGGGCCAAGGCGCTGCCCTACATGATGTCCGGGGGCACCGACGCCAAGTCGTTCAGCCGGCTGGGCATGAGCTGCTACGGCTTCGCCCCGCTGAAGCTGCCCGCCGACCTCGACTTCAGCGCGCTGTTCCACGGCGTGGACGAGCGGGTTCCGGTGGATGCGCTGCAGTTCGGCGTGCGAGTGCTGGACCGGTTCATCCGCAACAGCTGACTGTCAGAGGTGTCTGGTTTCATCCACCCCGTAGTTGATCATCGGGGAGGTGCGGCGTGGACCTGGCGCGCTTGATCGAGATCTACCTGGAGCACTTGCAGGCGCGCAAGCTCGCGGCGAACTCGCTGCGGGCCTACCGCCGCGACCTGGAGTCGGTGGCCGGTGAGCTGGTCGAGCTCACCGGCTCCACCGCCGACCGGTTGCCGGTGGAGCGGGTCGACGCCTCGGTGCTGCGTTCGGCGTTCGCGCGGTTCGCAGCGGCCCGGTCGGCATCGTCGGTGACCCGGGCCTGGTCGACCTGGAACGGCTTCTTCGGATTCCTGGTGGTCGAGGGTGCGGTGCCCGGCAACCCGATGCAGGTGATCCCGAAACCGCGCAACGCGCCTTCGACGCCGAAGCCGCTGCAGGGCGAGGACACGCCCGAGCGGCTGCTGCGGATGGTCGCCTCCGGGGCCAGGCGGGCGCGCAACCCGTGGCCGGAGCGCGACCTCGCGGTGCTGGCCACGCTGCTGTGCACCGGCGTGCGCTCGGCGGAGCTGCTGGACCTGACCGTGGCGTCGCTGGCCGGGCGCGACGGCGACCGGCGGCTGCACGTGCACGGCAAGGGCGGCAAGAACCGCTCCATCCCGATCGAGGACGCCCTGGACGTGCTGATCCAGAACTACCTCCGGTCGAGGCGCGAGCGGTTCGGCGAGCGGATGCCCGGGGGTGAGCCGTTGTTCGTCGATCACCGCGGCGAGCGGCTCCAGCGCGGCGGGCTGCAGTACCTGGTGCGGCAGTCGTTGCGGGCCGCCGGCGTGTCCGACCGGGTGCAGCCGGGTGCGATGGTGCACGCCCTGCGGCACACCTTCGCCACCCGGCTCGCCGAGGACGGGGCGAACGCCGCCGAGATCGCCAAGCTGCTCGGCCACTCGTCGATCAACTCCAGCCAGACCTACATCGACGTGACCGCCCGCGAACAGCGGATGTCGGTGCGGGCCAACCGAACCCTGCACGTCCTCGGCGAGCTCTCCGAACCGAAGGGCTGATCACGCGGGAGTCGCGAAGCGGGGCCGGTTTCTACGGGTCGCCGTAGGACTTGAGGGTGCGGTAGCGGGGCCACAGTTCGCGCCAGGGGGCGCGGGGGTTGCGGCACACGGTGATGGTGGCGTGGCGTTCGGTCGTGTCTATGCCGGTTCGGTCGTCGGCGCGGGCTGCGATGCGGCAGTCGGCGAAGTCGGCGGTCAGGCGGTTGCCGTCGACGGATATGGCGATGATGACGCGGGCGGAGTCGGGTGGTGGGCCGAGTCGGTGGAGTTCGTTGTTGCCGCTGTAGACGGCGGGCAAGTGGTGGGCCGGGCCGTATCGGTCGAGGGCTCCCGCCTCCCCGTAGTTGCCGGCGAGCACAGCTGCGGCCGCGCGGTCGTCGCGGGGCAGGCCGCGGTGGACGGCGGCGACCTGCTCGGTCAGGGACTGCCAGCCCACGCTGTCGACGGCCAGGGTGTTGACCGTGACGTGGGTGAGGGCGCGCACCGGGAGGACGGGGAGCGCGAGGAGCAGGTTCACGACGGCTCCGAGGGCCAGCAATCCCGCGGCCGCGGGATTGCGGAGGCGGCCGCGGGCCGACCACGCGGCCGTCCGGACGCAGCCGGCGGCGAACAGCACGACCAGGTATCCGGCCACGTAGTCCCCGCGACCGCCGTTCGTCAGGAGCACGGCGAGGGTGCCGACCAGGAAGCCGGGCACGAGCGCCCGCACCGGCCGCCACGCCCGTTCCCGCCACAGCGCCAGCGCCCCCACCACGCAGAAGAGCACCTGTGCGAAGCCGATGAAGGAGACGAGGGTGAGCACGAAGAAGCCCGCACCGTCGTGCTCGTGGGCCTTGGCCAGGGCGTGCGCCATCTGCAGCTGCGGAAAGTCGTGGGTCGCTTGGTAGACGAGGTTCGGGGAGCCGAGCACCAGCGCCAGGGCCGCCCCGGCGTAGAGCTTCCGGTCGCGGAAGACCGCGCGCGGTCCCGTCAGCGCCAGGGCCACCAGGAGCGAGACGGGCAGCACCAGCACGATGTACTTGGCGTACATGGCCAGGCCGCACACCGCGCCCGCCACGAGCCACCACCTGCCGTCGCGCCGCAACAGCGCCCGCAGAACGGCCAGCTCCACGGCGCACCAGGCGACCAGGTCCACGCTGCTGGTCAGGACGTAGTGGCCGTAGAGGAGAACCATGAACGAGGTTCCCAGCCCGGCCGCGGCGAACAGCTGCGCCCTGCGCCCGCCCCCGAGCTCCGCGGTCATCAAGGCTCCCAGGACCACCACCGCTGCGAAGCACATCGCGCCGACAACTCGCACTGCCCACAGGGTGTCGCCGAACACGCCGATGCTGCCCCGGTAGAGCAGGGGCAGCAGCGGCGGCTGGTCGGCGTATCCCCACGCCGGGGCCCGAAGGCCCAGCAGCCGGAAGTACAGCTCGTCGGCGTGCAGCCCGTACCGGTCGGCGCACAGGAGCACGGCGGACGTCAGAACGCCGGCGGTCAGCAGCACCCCCGTCCACGCCACCGGCTTCCCCGGCCCGCTGCCCGAGGGCGCGCCCACGCGCTGTGGAAATGGCGAAGCGGTGAGTAGCACGCGTCTCCTCCTGGGATCGGTCGGCGAACTGCTCCGCAGCAGCCGGTCTCGGCGGCGAGGCAGACCGCTCCCAGGACGGGAACCTTCTTGCGAACGGGGCAGAACGGCGGGCGCCAGCACTCCTCGACGCCACTGCTGCAACGGTGGTTCCTGCACACGGCAACACGTTTCGTCTCGGTGAACATCTCCTGCCGACCCGATTCACCCCCGGCCGCCGGAGAAGCACCCGATCAGGCGCCGCCGCTGTCGACGTCCGGTGCGAACTCCTCCTCAGCGCAGGGCGGATGTGGCCGCTGCGTTTCACGTCCATTTCGCCGGCGGGAATTCTTCGCGACCACATCCGGGGTCCTTCGGGGTGGAAAGGCGCGGCGGCTTACCGGGCTCTGCCGGTCGCGGGACTGATCGAGCGCAGTTCTCGGCTGATCTCGGCGTTCACCGCTTCCTGGTGGTTCACCAGGTAGAAATGTCCTCCTTCGAACACCTCCACGCGGAATTCGCCTTCGGTGTGCCGGTGCCAGGCCTCGGCTTCCGGGACGGTGGTCTTGGGGTCGGCGTCGCCGGTGAGGACCGTCATCGGGCAGCGCACGGTGCGATCCGGCGGGCACCGGTAGGTCTCGATCGCCCGGTAGTCGTTGCGGATCGCGGGCAGGACGGTCTGCAGCATTTCGTCGTCCATGAGGCCGAGGTCGGTGCCCCCGAGTCGCTTCAGCTCCGCGAGCAGGCCGTTGTCGTCGCTTTCGTGCACGTTCTCGCGTCGCGTTGTGGAGGGGCCGCGGCGGCCCGAGAGCACCAGCGCGCGCGGAGCGGTTCCGCTGTGCTGCTGCTCCAGTCGCCACGCCGTCTCGAAGGCGAGCACCGCACCCATGCTGTGCCCGAAGAAGACGGTCGGCCTCTCGTCGAGGTGGGTCAGTTCGGCCGCCACCAGGTCGGCGAGCGCCGGGATGGAGTCGACGAGCCGTTCGCGGCGCCGGTCCTGCCTGCCCGGGTACTGCAGCGCGACGACGTCCACGTCGGGGGTGAAGTGCGCCGATGCCGGGTGGTAGAAGGTGGCCGAGCCGCCCGCGTGCGGGAAGCACACCAGTCGCGCCGGGCTGTCGGGCGCCGGGTGGAAGCGGCGCAGCCACTTGTTGCTGGAATCCGTCATGGGCAGGTTCCTCCGTCGGGGCCGGGTCGTCGTGGCCGTCGGATCGCGTCAGCGGGCACCCGCGCCGGTGCGGCCGACGAGATCCCGCGCCCCCAAGTCTCCGAGCTCCGGGCGCCGGTTCAACTCCGTCCGCGGCATTAGGGGGTTCGAGGCGGTCCGATAGGGGTTTCGGAGCGGCCGGGCGTGGTGGGCGTCCGGCCGGGCGCACATCCGGGAATTTCCCAGAAATGGGGGAGGGGCGCGGAGGATACTGACCGCGTGCCGGGTGGCAGCAGGGTCTTTCCGGGTGATCTCGCGCCCGACTCGCCTCGAGTTTGCGGAATTATCCCGAACTGGTGGTGGAGGTCGCATTCGGGCAGTTGATCCGGCGCAGTTGAACTTGTGGTGATGGTCACAGCCCTTCGGTGGTTCTCCTGGCTCGGGGTGAACGAGGCATCTCGGGACGTTGTTGTCCAACTGGGGGCATTTCGGGAGGTCGGCGGCGTCCTTGGTGGAATTTCCCGGCCGATGCAACCCTCTTTCGGCGTATTCGTGATTCTGTTGTTCGGATTATCGCTACTCGGTCGGTTGCGCCGTCGCGAGATACCGCATCAAACATCGCAATGAGTGGCCATTCCGACGTTGTCCGGCGCTTGACACCCGCCGACGCCCCGTGGCACGTTTTTGCTGCTGGGGCTCATTGAGCCTGTCCATTTGCTGGTCGGGTCGCGTTTTCTTGATTTTTAAAATTCCACGTTGGGGGATTTCGTGACTGGGTTGGTCGAACGTCGCCGGCAGTCGGTGGCTTTGGACGGGATGCTGGACGCCTGCGTCGGCGGAACCGGTGGGGTCGCGATGCTGCGCGGTGCCGTTGGCAGCGGCAAGACGGCATTGCTGACCGAGTTCGTCCGGCGCGTCGTGGTCCGGGGAGTGCGCTGCCTGTCCCTGTTCGCCACGACCGATGACGCGGACCGCTGGAGCCTGCTCGACGCCGTCGCCGACGCCGCTGGGCGTCCTGGCGCCGACCCGCTGGTCGTCATCGAGGACCTGGTCTCGGAGGGACCGGTGGTCGTGGTCGTGGACGACCTGCGCCTCGTGGGTGCGGCCGCCGAGGAACTGCCCCGCGCGGTGGCCCGGCTGCAATCCGCGGGTGCCCTGGTCGTGCTGGCCGACGCGGGCCTGCCCTGGGACGTGGTGCACGTCGAACTCCTGCGGTTGTCCGGTTTCCGGTCGATCTGGTTGCCCGCCCTGGCCTCCTCCGGCGTGCTGGAGGTGCTCGCCGATCACCTCGACGACCCGGACGTCCCCGCTCTCGCGGCCGAGGTGCACGCGATCACCGCGGGAAATCCGCTGCTGGTGCGCGCTTTGGTGGAGGACCTGCTGGCGGTCGATCCGGGGAAGCGGCTCCCGGTGGCCCCCGGCCGCGCCTTCGGCGAAGTCGTGCTCGCCTGCCTCACCCGGATCGGCTCCGGAGCTGCCCGGCTGGCGAAGTGCGTCGCGGTGCTCGGCGATGACGTGGACCCGGCCGTGCTGGCCGCGGCCCTGGAGGTCGACGCGGAGGAGCTGCCCGCGCACCTGCGCACCTTGTCCGGTACCGGTCTGTTCGCCGACGACGGGCGCGCCGCGTTCCGGTCGGCGGACGCGCGGGCCGCGGTGCTGTCCGGGATCGGCGCCGGTCACGCTGCGGACCTGCGGGTCCGGGCCGCCGACGCGCTCCGCCGCAGCGGTGCCGAAGCCGGCGAGGTCGCCGCGCACCTGCTGGCCGCTGAGTGCGCGCCGGACGGGTGGGCGGTCACCGCGCTGTTCGACGAGGCCCAGCGCTGCCTGCGCGACGGCGACCTCCACCTGGCGCGCCGCTACCTGGACCTGGCTGCGAGCCGGCGCACGGCCGCCGGGTGCCCCGGCATGGACGCCCACGCCATCGCGCTCGGCTGGTTGATCGACCCGGCGAGCGTGCCGCGCAGGTTTCGCGGAGCGCTCGGTGCCGTCGCCGACGGCGAGATCGCGGCGCACGACGCGATCGTGCTGACCGGGCAGCTGCTCTGGCACGGGTGGCACGACGAGGCCGTCCCGGTGCTGGACTGGCTGGCCTCGAACGGAGACGCCTTCGGCGCCGACGACGCCACCGACCTGCGGATCCTGTCGTTGCACACCGCGATCACCTATCCCGGTGTCGCCGGGCGGTTGGCCGTCTTCGACCCCGGCCAGGTGCGCAGCGAGGTGATGATCGGGGCCAGCGACGCGGTGCTGCGCTCGATGCAAGCCCTGCGGAACACGATCACCGCCGGTCCGAGCGAGGAGCTGGTCGGTGAGGCGCTGCGGCTGCTGGAGGTCTGCACGCTGCGCCGGATGTCGTTGCAGCCGTGCCTGTTCGCCCTGCTCACCCTGATCTACGCCGACGAGCTCGGCCACGCCGAGCACTGGTGCGACCGGCTCATCGAGCAGGCGAGCAGCGACGGGATCGTCCTGCTGGAGGCCAAGCTGCACGAATCCCGAGCGCACATCGCGCTCGCTTCGGGCGATCTCTCGAAAGCCGAGCTGCACGCCCGCCGCGCGCTGACCGCCATGCCCGCCGAGGCCTGGGGAACGGCGTTGGGCGCCCCGCTGAGCACGCTCGTCGCCGCGCTGGTGGGGATGGGGCGGCTGGAGGACGCGGCCGTCGAACTGGGCAGGCCGGTGCCGCCGGCGATGTTCCGCACCGTGTGGGGCCTGCGCTACTTGCGATCGCGCGGCTACTACTACCTCCACACCGGAGCCGCGCGCGCCGCGCTCGGCGACTTCAGGTCGATCGGCGGGCTGATGACCGAGTGGGGACTGGACAGCCCCGTCCTGCTGCCGTGGCGCTCCGACGCCGCGGAGGTCCACATGCACCTGGGCGAGCGCGATCTCGCGTCCCGGTTGCTCGCCGAGCAGGCCCGGCTGCCCGGCGGCGAGACCGCCCGGCTGCGCGGGGTCGAGGCCCGCATCCGCGCGGGCAACATGGACCCGAGGGACCGCGGGCGCACCCGGATCGCGGCTGCGGCGGTGCAGCACCTGGAGACCTCGCAGGACCGGCTGGAGCTGGCCAGGGCGCTGGCGGTGCTGGGCGAGGCGTACCGCGGGTCCGGGGACAGCCGCCGGGCCCACATGGTGACCCGGCGGGCGCTGCACCTGGCGACGCTGTGCCACGCCGAGCAGCTGACCTCCGAGCTCACCGTGCAGCAGCGGCCGGTCGCGGTGGCGGACCGCCGGGCGGAAGGGCTGGAATCGCTCAGCGACGCCGAGCGGCGGGTGGCCGAGCTGGCGTCCCGGGGCGACACCAACCGGGAGATCGCGCGCAGCCTGTACATCACCATCAGCACCGTCGAGCAGCACCTCACCCGCGTCTACCGGAAGCTCAAGGTGCGCAGGAGGGTCGACCTCCCCGCCGACCTCGGGCTGCCTTGGCAGGCTTCCGGTGCCGCGCAGCCCGAACCGTTGCGCAAGGTCGAGGTGCACCCCGGACTTCCGCGCGAGCACCGGCGGGGTAGGAGTCGTCTAGGGGGCTCTTAGGGGCGGTCGCGGCTGTGCCGCCGCCGTAATTTCCTAACCGGGAGCGGTCGGCGAGGTGCCCGCTCTTCCGTTCGACCTTTCGACCGAAATTGGGAGATTGTCTCGTGACCACGCCCAATGATGCCGATTCGGCGCAGATCCCGGCGTATCCGATGGCCAGGGGTTGTCCGTTGCACCAGCCCGCCGAGTACGCCGACCTGAGCACCCGGCGACCGGTCAGCCGGGCGGTTCTGCCGTCGGGGAAGTCGGTGTGGTTGGTCGCCAGCTACGAACTCGTCAAGGAACTCCTGATCGATCCGCGGGTGAGCTCCAACCGCTTCCACGCCGGTTTCCCGCACCAGTTCCGCCAGGTGCCGACCGCGGCCCAGCAGGACGCGCAGCTGCGGCAGAAGTCCGCGGTGATCGGGCGGGCCTTCGGCGTCGACGGCGCCGAGCACGCCGCGCGCAAGCGGCTGGTCGTGCCGGAGTTCACCGTGCGGAAGGTGCAGGCGCTGCGGCCGCGGGTGCAGGAGATCGTGGACGACTGCCTGGACGCGATGGTGGCGGCAGGCAGCCCGGCGGAGCTGATGTCGGCCTTCGCGCTGCTGGTGCCCTCGCGGGTGATCTGCGACCTGCTGGACGTGCCGCAGGCGGACCGGGAGTACTTCCTGGAGCGGACCATGACCATGGTCGACCACGCCAGCACCGTCGAGCAGCGCAAGCAGGCCAACATCGACGTGCTCAGCAGCCTCGACGGGCTGATCCGGGCCAAGGAGGCGGACCCCTCCGACGACGTGCTCGGCCGGATCGTGCGGCGCAACGTCGAGCTGGGCGTGCTCAGCCACGACGAGATCGTCGGGATGGCGGCGTTCCTGCTCATCTCCGGCTTCGAGACCACCGCCAACATGATCTCGATGGGCACCCTCGGGCTGCTGGAGAACCCCGACCAGCTGGAGCTGCTGATCGCCGACCCCGGCCTGGCCGCGAACGCGGTCGAGGAGCTGCTGCGCTACTTCAGCGTCTCCGACCCGGCCGGGTCCCGGGTCGCCCTGGAGGACATCGAGATCGGCGGCGAGACGATCCGCGCCGGCGACGGCGTGATCGCGCTGGCCGGGGCCGCCAACTGGGATCCGGCGGTCTTCGACGACCCGGAGCGGCTGGACATCCGGCGCAACGCCGGCGGCCACCTGGCCTTCGGGCACGGTGCGCACCAGTGCATCGGCCTGCACCTGGCCCGGTTGGAGCTGGAGGTCGTGTTCAGCACGCTGTTCCAGCGCTTGCCCGGCCTGCGGGTGACCACTCCGGTCGAGGACCTGCGCTACAAGGTCGGCACGAACATCTACGGCGTGCACGAGGTGCCGATCGCATGGTGAAGTCCACCCAGCGCACGATCGTCTTCGACGAGATCGCCGAGCAGTACGACAACACCGGCATCGCGTTCTTCCGCCCGATCGCCGACAGGCTGCTGGAGCTGCTCGCCCCGCAGCCCGGTGAGCGGGTGCTCGACGTGGGCTGCGGCCGGGGAGCCGTGCTCTTCCCGGCAGCGGCCGCGGTCGGGCCGTCCGGCTCGGCCCTCGGGATCGACATCGCCGAGGCGATGATCACCGCGACCGCGGCCGACGCGGCAGCGCGCGAGTTCGCCAACGTCGAGGTCCGGGTGCTCGACGGCACCGCACCGGACCTGCCCGCCGCGTCGTTCGACCTCGTCGCGGCGAGCATGAGCGCGGCGCACTTCCCGGACCCCTTCGCGACCGCCGCCCACTACGCGCGGCTGCTGCGGCCCGGTGGCCGGATCGGGATGACCGGTCCGGTGCCGCCGCCGACGCTGTCCGAGTGGGACCTCGGCGCGCTGCGCGTCGACCGGATCATCGCCGCCGCCGATCCGGACGCGCTCGCCGCGGCGCACCCGCGGGTGGCCGCGCTCTACGGCGCGCACCCCTTCGGCCCGCCCGGCCGGATCTGCGAATCCCTGCGCGCGGCCGGGTTCACCGAGGTCGCCGAACACCGCCAGGACGTCGTCCTCGCCGCCCCGACCGCGCAGGCGCTGATCGACTGGACCTGGTCCACCGGCTTGCGCGTGTACTGGGAGCTGGTGCCGCCCGAGCGCAGGGAACAGGTCGCCGCCGAACTGGCCGCCGAGCTCACCGAGCGCGCGGCGGGCGGGCAGGTGACCGCCGTGTACCCCGTCCACCACTACCTGGGGCGGCTGCCCCGGACCGGAGGCACGACATGACCACGACGCCGGTGTGGCGGGAGATCGGCGCGGACCCCGGAGGGCCGACGATCGCGCTCGCGGTCGACTACGCGGCCACCGGCCGCCCGGAGGCGGCGTTCGGCGACCTGGCGGACGGGCTCGGCGCCGGGACGGCCCTGTGGGAGACGGTGCAGCCCCCGCTGGGCGCGGAGGCGGATTTCGACGCCGCCGACTACGTCGACCGGTGGCTCTCCGCCGTGCCGGACCGGCCCGTTGGCGCCGTGCTCGGGTTCTGCGCGGGCGGGGCGTTCGCCGGTGAGCTCGCCGCACGGCTCGCCGAGGACACCGGCCGCGCTCCGGCGCTGCTGCTGTTCGACCCGGAGTCCCCGACGACGCTGACGCTGTACTACCAGTACCGCAAGGTGGTGGAGAGCCTGTCCGGCGTGCTCGGCGCCGAACGCGCCGCTGCCGCCGCCGCCGACGGCGACCGGGCGCTGGCCGGTGCCGACGGCGTCGAGCGGCTGGGGACCGAGCTGGTCCGGATCTTCACCGGCGCCGCCGAGGTGGCGTGCGCGGCCGCCGGTTTGGACGAGGAGTACGCCGAGGAGCTCACCGGCACCTACCGCTCCTTCGTCCGCTACCTCGTCGCCGCGGCTCAGATCGACCGCGACGAGCGGTGGGCGGGCGCGGTGGTGTTCAGCTCGGCCACCCCGACCAGCGGCCTGAACCCGCTCGACCCGGCCGCCCGGGCCGCACTGGTCGACCGGGAACTGCGCTTCGACGTCGCGCACGCCGACCTGCTGCGCACCCCGGAGGTCGCGGCCGCCGTCGACGAGGTGCTGGCGGGGAAGGGCGCGCGGTGACCCGCACGAGGGAGGAGGCCGGCCCGGTGCCCGCCTCCAGCAAGGAGACGGCGCTGTGGCTGCTGGAGCGCCTGGTGCCCGGGGCCGGGGTGAACAACCTGCACCTGGCCTTCCGGGTCACCGGCGGCGTTGATCCGGCGCTGCTGACCCGCACGCTGGACGTGCTGGTCGCCCGGCACGAGGTGCTGCGCCGCGCGTTCCGCGCCGAGGAGTCGGGGCTGGTCCGGGAGACCGTCCCGGAGCTGGTGGTGCCGCTGGAGCGGGAGACCTGCCCGCCGGAGGCCGCGGCGGCCCGGCTCGCCGACTTCGTCGCCGCACCGTTCCCGCTCGACGGTTCTCCGATGCTGCGCGCGCTGGTGCTCGGCGTCGGTGCCGACGACGTGGTCTGCGTGGTCGTGCACCACTTGGTGTTCGACACGGTCTCGGCCGCGGTGCTGCTCGACGACTTCGTCGCGGTGTACGACGGGCTGGCCGCCGGTGCGCCGCCGCAGCGAGCGAGCGGCTGGGCGCAGGCGGTGGCCGAACCCGAGGCTCGGCCGGAAAGCCTGGCGTACTGGCGGGAACAGCTGCGCGGGGTGCGCCCCGACCGGCTCGCGCTGGCCCTGGTGCCGCCAGGGCCGTCCGCGTCGGCCGATCCGGACGAGGCCGCGGTGCTCGGTGATCAGGTCGAGGTCGAGCTCTCCGGCGAGGCCGTCGGCGCGGTGGCGACCGCGGCCAGGGCGCTGCGCGTGCCGGAAGCCGTGGTGCTGCTCGCCGCGTACGCGGTGCTGCTGCACGCCCACGGCGCCGGGCCCGACCTAGTGATCGGCTCGCCGCTGAACGTCCGCGGCAGCGACGCTCCCAGAGCCATCGGCTACCACGTCAACGTGGCGCCGCTGCGCATCGCGGTGGATCCGGAAGCCGGGTTCGCGGCACTGGTCCGCGCGGCTCGCGACGCGTTCTTCGGCGCGCTCGCGCACCACGACGTCCCGGTGGACGACCTGCTCGGGGAGATCCCCCGCAGCGGCGGTTCGTGGCGGCACACCGTCTTCCGGCACGTGTTCAACTACGTGCCGCACACCGGGCCCGCCGAGTTCACCGTGGGTGGCAGGCCCGCCGCGGCGGAGCCGGTGGCCACCCGGTACAGCAAGTTCGACCTGGAGTTCTTCCTGCTGCCCCGGCCGGACGGCATCCGGGTCCGCGCGGTGCACAACACCGGTGTCGTGTCCAATGCGGATGCCCACGCGATGGTGCTGCGCTACGACCGCCTGCTCGTCGACCTCGCCGGGGACGCGGCGCGCGCGGTGGGCTCGGTCCCGGTGGCGCACGCAGGCGACCTGGAGGTGCTGACCGCGGCGAACAGCACCGCCCGCGAGGTCCCGTTCCCGACGGTGCCCGCCGTGCTGGGCGCGGTCGTGGCCGCCCAGCCGGACCGGGTGGCCGTGGTGTCGGCGGACCGCGCGGTCACCTTCGGTTCGCTGTGGACGATGGCCGGATCGGTCCGGGACCGGCTGCGGGCGGCCGGGGTCGGTCGCGGCGACGTGGTGGCGCTGCTGGCCGCGCGCGGGCCGGAGCTGGCCGCGGCGGTGTTCGGCGTGTGGCTGGCCGGGGCGGCGTACCTGCCGCTCGACCCCGAGCACCCGGTCCAGCGCCTGGCCTACCAGCTCGCCGACTCCGGGGCGGCCGCGGTGCTGGTCGGCGCGTCGGCGCGGGTCCCCGACGAGATCGGCTGCCCGGTCCTGGAGCTCGCGGACGCCGTGGCCGGGCCGGGTCCGGACGAGCCGCCCGCGGTGCCGGTGACCGGGGCGGACCCGGCGTACCTGATCTACACCTCCGGTTCCACCGGCCGTCCCAAGGGGACGCTCGTGGGGCACGCGGCGCTGGCCAACCTGATCGGGCACTTCGCCGCCGACCTCGGTGCCGCCGCGGACACCGCGCTGTGGTCCACCACCTTCTCCTTCGACATCTCCGCGCTGGAGCTGTTCGCGCCGCTGGTGCGCGGCGGCCGGGTCGTGGTCGCCCCGGACGAGGCCAAGCTCGACGGCCGGGTGCTGGCGGAGTCGGTGCGCGACCACGACATCACGCTGCTCCAGGCCACCCCGACGACGTGGCGCCAGGTGCTCGGCGAAGCGGGCCACGCCCTCGCCGGGCGGACCGTGCTCTGCGGCGGTGAGCCGCTGCCGGCGCCGCTGGCCGCGGAGCTGGTGGCCACCGGGTGCTCGCTGCACAACGTCTACGGGCCGACGGAGACCACCATCTGGTCGACGTGCGCCCGGATCGGGGCGGCCGGGGAGCGGATCGGGGTCGGGGCGCCGATCGCGAACACCACCGCGTTCGTCGCCGACGAGCAGGGCCGGGAGCTGCCGGTGGGCGTGATCGGGGAGCTGTGCATCGCGGGGGCGGGCGTGGCGCTGGGCTACCACGGTCGTCCGGAGCTGACCGCTGAGCGCTTCCGCACCCGGCCCGGCCGCGGCCGCCACTACCGCACCGGTGACCGGGCCCGCTGGCTCCCGGACGGCACCCTGGAGGTGCTGGGCCGGGCCGACCGGCAGGTGAAGCTGCGCGGCAACCGGATCGAACTGGGCGAGGTGGAATCGGTGCTGCTCGGGCTCGCCGAGGTGAGCGCGGTGGCCGTCACCGTCCTCGGCGAGGACGAAGGAGCGGTGCTGGTCGCCGCGGTGCTGGGCACCGAGCAACCCGGTCTCCGCGAGCGGCTGTGGAGCTCCGCGCGGGCCGAGCTGCCCGCGGCAGCGGTACCGCAGGACTTCGTGTTCCTGGAGCGGTTCCCGCTCACCGGCAACGGCAAGGTCGACCACCCGGAGCTGCGCCGGATGCTGTCCGAGCGGGCCGCCCCCGCCGCCGGGCCCGCCGGTGCGCAGGCCGCGGTCGATCCGGCGACGGCCGGGATCATCGCGCGGTTCGCCGAGCTGCTCGACCGCGCGGACGTGGTCGCGGGCACCAACTTCTTCACCCACGGCGGGCATTCGCTGCTGGCCGCGAAGCTGGCCCAGCAGGTCCAGCGCGAGACCGGGGTGCGGGTGCGGATGGCCGACGTGTTCAACCACCCGACCCCGGCCGAGCTGGCGGGCTTCGTCGAGTCCGGCGGTTAGTCCGATGTGGACCCGATGGCGGGGTGCTCAGCGCAGCGGTGCGCCGAGCACCTCGTCGTGGTCGGCGCGCAGCAGCGGGATCAGCTTGTCGGCGTTGGGCAGCGCGTAGAACCGGTTCTCCCGGATCGCCTCCAGCGTCATCTCGGCCACCTGCTCCGGTGCCATGCCGTCGTGCTTGGTGCGGCGGGCGTGCTCGGCCAGCTTCCTGGCCTCCGGCGGCAGCGACTCCGGGCCGTCGCCCTCGCGCGGGGTGTTCGGGTCGATCGCGCTGACCACCGCGCCCGGGCACAGCACCGTGACGCCCACGTGCGGTGCGCGGTCGGCCAGCTCCAGGCGCAGCGACTTCGACAGCCCCACCACCGCGTGCTTGGCCGCGGTGTACGGGGCGATGAACGGTGCCGACACCAGGCCGCCGATCGACGAGGTGTTCACGACGTGCGCCTCGGGCTGCTCCAGCAGGTGCGGGACGAAGCTGCGCACGCCGTGCACGACTCCCCACATGTTGACCTCGAGCACCCAGTGCCACTCGGCCAGCGGGATGTCCCAGCTCCGGCCCATCCGGGACACGCCGGCGTTGTTGCAGACCACGTGCACCGCGCCGTACTCGGCCACGGTCCGCGCGGCGAGGCGGTCCACGGCTTCGGGATCGCGCACGTCGGTGGGCACTTCCAGCACGTCCGCTCCGGATGCCCGGATCCGCCGCGCGGTCTCGGCCAGCGCCGGTTCGTCCACGTCGGCCAGCGCGAGCGCCATGCCCCTGGCGGCGAAACCCCCGGCCAGCGCTCGGCCGATCCCGCTGCCCGCCCCGGTGACCACCGCGATCCGGCCGGCCAGTTCTCGCATGTTCTTCCTCCGCGTCTTCCTTGCCCAGCACCGGATTCCGGTCGGAACGGGGCGCATTTCCCCGTGCGGCAGCGAGTCTAGCGGTGACGGTGCTCACCGGGTAGCGCTGCGCGCAGGCGGGGCGGGCCCGGTCCGGGCGCGGCGCATAGGGGGGCTCTAGGGGGCGTTGCCGGGGTAGCCGGGCGGTTCGGGTCACTACGTTCGATGTTCGGGACCAGCTGGTTTCGCCCTGTCCATCGAGAGTTCGGGGGTCGAGTCGACGTGACGACAACTGCCGCGGAGCCGAACGAGCCGATCGCCGTCGTGGGCATGTCGTGCCGGCTTCCCGGCGCACCCGATCCGGGTGGGTTCTGGCGCCTGCTGCGGGAGGGGCGCTCGGCGATCGCCGAGGTGCCCGCGGACCGCAGCGCGCAGTGGGACCCCGAGGCGCTGCGCCGGATGCCGACGACCCGCGGTGGATTCCTGGAAGCGGTCGACCGGTTCGACGCCGGTTTCTTCGGCATCTCGCCCCGGGAGGCCGCCGCCACCGACCCGCAGCAGCGGTTGATGCTGGAACTGGCGTGGGAAGCGGTCGAGCACGCCGGGCTGCTGCCGGTTCCCGGCCGGGTCGGCGTCTTCGTCGGCGCGATCTGGGACGACTACGCGCTGCTGACCCACCGCCGGGGCCCGGATCTGGTCGACCCGCACACGTTCACCGGGCTCAACCGGGGCCTCATCGCCAACCGGGTCTCCTACGCGCTCGGCTTCACCGGGCCCAGCATGGTGGTCGACACCGCCCAGTCGTCGTCGCTGGTCGCCGTGCACCTGGCCTGCGAGAGCCTGCGGCGCGGCGAGGCCGACGTCGCGGTCGCGGGCGGGGTGAACCTGCTGCTCGCCGCGGAATCCGGGCTCGGCGCCGCCGGTTTCGGCGGGCTGTCCCCGGACGGGGACTGCTACCCCTTCGACGCCAGGGCGAACGGTTTCGTCCGCGGCGAGGGCGGCGGCGCCGTCCTGCTCAAGCCGCTGGCCGCGGCGCTGGCCGACGGGGACCGGGTTTTCGGCGTGCTGCGCGGCAGCGCGGTGAACAACGACGGCGCGTCCGTCGGCTTGACCGCGCCGGACGCCGACGCCCAGCGCGACGTGGTGCGCGCAGCCTTCGACGCGGCGGGGCTGGCCCCGTCGGCGGCCCAGTACGTGGAGCTGCACGGCACCGGCACCCCGGTCGGGGATCCGGTGGAGGCGCGCGCCCTCGGTGCGGCGCTGGGCACCGGCCGCGACGCGGACGAGGCGCTGCTGGTCGGCTCGGTGAAGGCCAACGTCGGCCACCTGGAGGGCGCGGCGGGCATCGTCGGGTTGCTCAAGGTGGTGCTGAGCCTGGACGCGGGCGAGATCCCCGCCAGCCTGAACTTCCGCACCCCGAACCCGGACATCCCGCTGGAGGACCTGCGCCTGCGGGTCGCGCGGACCGCCGGGTCGTGGCCGCGCCCGAGCGAGCCGCTGGTCGCGGGGGTGTCCTCGTTCGGCATGGGCGGGACGAACTGCCACGTCGTGGTGACCGCCGCGCCGGAACCCGCCGCGCCCCGCAGGCCGTCGGCCGAACCGGGAGCCGTGCTGCCGTTCGTGGTGTCCGGACGCGATGCCGCCGCGCTGCGCGCGCAGGCCGCCCGGTTGGCCGACGCCGAGCCGGGCTCGCCCGCCGACACGGCGTTCTCCTTGGCCACCACCCGATCCGCGTTCCCGCACCGCGCGGTCGTGCTCGCGGGAGACCAGGACGAGCTGGCGCGCGGCCTGGCCGCGGTGGCCGGAGGGCTGCCCGCGGCGTCGGTCGTGCGCGGCACCGCGGCCGAGGGGCGGCGGGTCGGCCTGCTGTTCGCCGGGCAGGGCGCACAGCGCGCGGGCATGGGCCGCGAGCTGGCCGCGCGGTTCCCGGTGTTCTCCCAGGCGTTCGACGCCGTGTGCGCGGAGTTCGCGGACCTGGGAGTGCCGGGCTTGGCCGACGTCGTGCGCACCGGGGACGGTTTGGAGCGCACGGAGTTCGCCCAGCCGGCGCTGTTCGCCTACGAGTTCGCGCTCGCCGAGCTGTACCGCTCGTGGGGCGTGGAACCGGAAGCCGTGACCGGCCACTCCGTCGGCGAGTTCGCCGCGGCCTGCGTCGCCGGGGTGCTCTCCCGCGCCGATGCCTGCCAGGTGGTGGCGGCTCGGGGCAGGCTGATGCAGGCGCTGCCCGCCGGTGGGGCGATGGTGGCGGTGGAGGCCGCCGAGGAGGACGTGCGGCCCCTGCTGGCGGGCGCGGTCGACCTCGCCGCGGTCAACGGCCCCCGCGCCGTGGTGCTCTCCGGAGCGGAGGACGACGTGGCCGCCGTGCTGGCGCGGCTGCCGGAGTGCCGGACCAAGCGGCTGCGGGTGAGCCACGCGTTCCACTCGCCGCTGGTGGAGCCGATGCTCGCCGAGTTCGCCGCGGTGTTGTCCACTGTGGAGTTCTCCGCGCCTGCCGTGCCGTTCGTCTCCGCGGTCACCGGAGCGGTCGCTGCCGACGAGGTGGCGTCCCCGGAGTACTGGGTGCGCCACGCCCGGGACGCGGTGCGCTTCGGCGACGCCGTCGCAGCGATCCGCGACCTCGGGATGACGGACCTGCTCGAAGTCGGCCCGGACGGCACGGTGGCCGCGCTGGCCCGCGAGATCGGCGGCACGACCGTCCACACCGGACCCAGACCGGACCGGGCCGAGGACGCGGCCGCCCTCGCCGGGGCGGCCGGCTTGTTCGCCCGCGGTCTGCCGATCGACTGGACGGCCGTGGTCGACGGCGAGCGCGTGCCGCTGCCCACCTACGCCTTCCAGCGCACCCGGCACTGGCTGCCCGCGGCCCCCTCCGCGAGCCCCGCCGTCGCGCCGCCGCCCGCAGAGCCCGCTCCCGAGCCCGAGGCGGTGCCCGCGGACTGGAGCGCCGAGGACCTGGTGCTGCGCACCGCCGCCGCGGTGCTCGGCCACGCCGGTCCGGATGCCATCGACCCGGACGCGACCTTCCGCGACCTGGGCCTGAGCTCGCTCACCTCGGTGGAATTCCGCGACGCCCTCGCCGCGGCCACCGGACTGCGCCTGCCTGCCGGGCTGCTGTTCGACCACCCGACTCCCACCGCGCTCATCGCGCACCTCGACTCCCGCCGGGACGGCGGAACCCCGGACCCGGGCGATGCCACCAGCGCCGAACAGTCCGATGTGGATGACGACCCGATCGCGATCGTCGGGCTGGGCTGCCGGTTGCCCGGTGGCGTCAACTCGCCGGACGACCTGTGGCGGCTGCTGCGCGAGCGCGGCGACGCCGTCGGCGCGTTCCCCACCGATCGCGGCTGGGACCTCGACGCGCTCCACGACGCCGACCCGGCCAGCAGCGGCACCTCGTACACGCGGTCCGGCGGGTTCGTCTACGACGCTGACCGGTTCGACGCCGCGTTCTTCGGCATCAGCCCGCGCGAGGCCGCGGCCATGGACCCGCAGCAGCGGCTGCTGCTGGAGACCTCGTGGGAGGCCGTGGAACGGGCGGGCATCGACCCGCTCGTGCTGCGCGGCAGCGCCACCGGGGTGTTCGTCGGCGCGATGGCCCAGGAGTACGGCCCCGGCATGGTCGACGCGGCCGATGCCGAGGGCTACGCGCTGACCGGGAGCACCGTCAGCGTCGCCTCAGGCCGGATCGCCTACACCCTGGGTCTGGAGGGCCCCGCGCTGACGGTGGACACGGCCTGCTCCTCCTCGCTGGTCGCCCTCCACCTCGCCGCCCGGTCGCTGCGGGCGGGGGAGTGCTCCCTGGCCCTGGCGGGCGGGGCGGCCGTGCTGGCCAGTCCCGGGATGTTCGTCGAGTTCAGCCGCCAGCGCGGGCTGTCCCCGGACGGCCGCTGCAAGGCCTTCGCCGCGGGTGCCGACGGCACGGGGTGGGCCGAGGGCGCCGGCGTGGTCGTGCTGGAGCGGTTGTCCGATGCCCGGCGCAACGGTCATCCGGTGCTCGCGGTGATCCGCGGGTCGGCGGTCAACTCCGACGGTGCTTCCAACGGCCTGACCGCGCCCAACGGGCCGTCCCAGGAGCGGGTCATCCGCACCGCGCTGGCCGAGGCGGGCCTGACCGCCGCCGACGTGGACGCGGTCGAGGCGCACGGCACCGGGACCACGCTGGGCGACCCGATCGAGGCCGAAGCCCTGCAGGCCACCTACGGCCGCGCGCACACCGCCGACCGCCCGCTGCTGCTGGGCTCGCTGAAGTCCAACATCGGGCACACCCAGGCCGCGGCTGGCGTCGCCGGAGTGATCAAGATGGTGCTGGCGATGCGGCACGGCGTGCTGCCCGCGACCCTGCACGTGGACGAGCCGACACCGCACGTGGACTGGTCGGCGGGCACGATCGGCCTGCTCACCGACGAGACCGAGTGGCCGGCCACCGGACGCCCGCGCCGGGCCGGTGTCTCCTCGTTCGGCATCAGCGGGACCAACGCCCACCTGATCCTGGAAGAAGGCGCCGGGCGGCGGCAGGAACCGGCCGGGACGCCGACCGCCACCGGTCCGCTGGCCTGGACGTTGTCGGCCCGCGGTGCGGACGCGCTGCGCGGGCAGGCCCGGCGGCTGGCCGAGCACCTGGACGCGCACCCCGGCGCCACCGCCGCCGACGTGGCGGTCTCGCTGCGGGGCCGGGCGATGCTCGACACCCGCGCCGTGGTCGTCGCCGGTGACCGCGAGGCGCTGCTCGGCGGGGTGCGGGTGCTGGCCGACGGCGGCACGTCCCCGGCCGTGGTCAGCGGGCAGGCGCGACGCCGCGCGAAGCCGGTCCTGGTGTTCCCCGGTCAGGGCTCGCAGTGGGCCGGGATGGCGGCCGACCTGCTCGACGACGAGGTCTTCGCCGCGAAGATCGACGAGTGCGCCGCCGCGTTCGAGCCCTACGTCGACTGGTCGCTGCGGGACGTGCTGACCGGTGCCCCGGGGGCGCCCGAGCTGGAGCGCGCCGACGTGGTGCAACCCGCGTTGTTCGCCGTGATGGTGTCGCTGGCGGCGCTGTGGCGGGCCGCGGGTGTGCGCCCGGCGGCCGTCGTCGGCCACTCGCAGGGCGAGATCGCCGCCGCGCACGTGGCAGGTGCGCTGAGCCTGGCGGACGCCGCGCGCATCGTGGTCTTGCGCAGCCGGGCCCTGGGCGTGCTCGCCGGGCGCGGCGGCATGGTCTCCCTGCCCGTTCCCGTCGCCGAGGTCCGCGAGCGGCTGGCAGCCTACCCGGACCGCATCGGCGTCGCGGCGATCAACGGCCCGGCCGCGACCGTCGTCGCGGGCGATGCCGACGCGCTCGACGAACTGCTGGCCGAGTGCGAGCGGGACGGGGTGCACGCCCGCCGCGTGCCCGTCGACTACGCCTCCCACTCCCCGCACGTCGACGCCATCCGCGACGAGCTGCTGGACCTGCTCGCCGGAGTTTCCCCGCGCAGCGCCGAGATCGCGTTCTACTCGACCGTCAGCGGAGGTCCGGTGGACACCGCCGGTCTCGACGCCGGCTACTGGTTCCGCAACCTGCGCCAGCCCGTCCTGTTCGAGCAGGCGGTGCGGGCGGCGCTCGCCGACGGGCACGACGCGTTCGTCGAGAGCAGCCCGCACCCGGTGCTCACCATCGGCGTGCAGGAGACCGCGGACGCGGCGGAATCCACCGCACTGGTGTGCACGTCGCTGCGCCGGAACGAGGACGGTCCGACCCGGTGGCTCACCTCGCTGGCCGAAGCGCACGCGGGCGGCCTCCGGATCGAGTGGCCCGCGCACGCCGGGGCCCGGATCGCGTTGCCCACCTACGCCTTCCAGCGGCAGCGGTACTGGGTCGAGCCGTCGACCCGCCCCACCGACCCGGATCAGGCCCGGCTGTGGGCCGCCGTCGACGACGCCGACGCCGACGCGCTGGCCGAGGTGCTCGCGCCGGACGGCGACCGGGCCGCATCCGACGCCGCACTGCCCGTGCTGGCGGCGTGGCGGCGGCGCACCCGCGACCGGGCCGCCGCCACGCCCGGGCACTACCGCGTGCGCTGGCAGCCGGTGCCCGAGCCCGCCGCCACCGCGCTGCGCGGACGGTGGCTGGTGGTGGTTCCCGACGGCGCCGAAACGCCGGACCTGCCCGCCGAGCACACCGCCGTTCCCGTCGTGCCGGGCACCGACCGCGCCGAGCTGGCCCGCGCGCTGACCGGAGCGCTCGCCGGACCGGACCCGGTCGTCGGTGTGCTCTCGCTGCTGCCCGGGCTGATCGACACCATCGCCCTCGTCCAAGCGCTCGGGGACACCGGCAGCTCGGCGCGGCTGTGGTGCGCGACCCGCGGCGCGGTGGCCACCGGACCCGACGACCGGGTCACCGCCCCCGCCCAGGCCCGGCTGTGGGGACTGGGGCAGGTGGTCGCGCAGGAACATCCGGACCGCTGGGGCGGTCTCGTCGATCTGCCCGCCGAGCTCGACCAGCGGGCGCTGCGGCGGCTCGCCGCCGTGCTGGCCGGGGCCGCGGGCGAGGACCAGGTCGCGCTGCGCCCGTCCGGGATGTTCGGCAGGCGGCTCGTTCCGGCGCGCGGCACGGCCACCGGGACCGGCCCCGATCCGCTGCGGGGAACCGTCCTGATCACCGGTGGCACCGGCGCGCTCGGCGGGCGCGTGGCCCGGTGGCTGGCCGCCCGCGGCACCGAGCACGTGGTGCTGGCGGGTCGCCGCGGTGCCGCGGCACCCGGTGTCGCAGCCCTGCTCGACGACCTCGCGGAGACCTCGACGCGGGTGACCGCGGCGGCCTGCGACGTGACCGACCGCGACGCCCTGGCCGCGCTGCTCGCCGAGCACCCGCCGACCGCCGTGGTGCACGCCGCCGGGGTGCTCGACGACGGCGTCGTCGACGGGCTCACCCCGGAGCGGGTGGCCGGGGTGCTGGCCGCCAAGGCCGACGCGGCCGAGGTGCTGCACGAGCTGACCGCCGGACTGGACCTGGAGGCCTTCGTCCTGTTCTCCTCGGTGATCGGCGTGCTCGGCAACGGCGGCCAGGGCGCTTACGCCGCCGCCAACGCGCACCTGGACGCGCTCGCGGAACTCCGCCGCGCCGATGGCCTGCCCGCGACCTCGATCGCCTGGGGAATCTGGTCCGGCGGAGGTATGGCCGATGGCGGGATCGAGGACCGGATGAGCGGGCGCGGCCTGCTCGGCATGGACCCCGACGCCGCACTGGCCGCGCTGGGCACCGCGCTGGAGCGCGGTGAGACGACCCTGGTCGTCGCCGACGTGCGCTGGGACCGGTTCGCCCCGGTGCTGACCGCTGCCCGCCCGAGCCCGCTGATCGCCGAACTGCCCGAAGTCGCCGCCCTGGCCCGGGAAACCGCGGGCGAGCTGTCCGGGTTGGCGGGACGGATGGCGGGCCTGGCCCCCGACCAGCAGCGCCGCGTCGTGCTCGACACCGTGCGCGACCACGCCGCCGGTGTGCTGGGGCACGCGAGCGCCGGCGCGGTGGTGGTGGACAAGGCGTTCCGCGAGATCGGGTTCGACTCGCTCACCGTGGTGGAGCTGCGGAACCGGCTCGCCGCCGCCACCGGCCTGCGCCTGCCGACCACGCTGCTGTTCGACCACCCGACCGTGACCGCCGTCGCCGACTACCTGCACGGCCGCCTGCGCCCCGATGCCGAGGCGGCCGCCGACGGGGGAGCGGTCGTCGCGGCCCGCACCGGCCCGTCCGACGAACCGATCGCGATCGTGGCGATGGGCTGCCGCTTCCCCGGCGGGGTCCGCTCTCCGGAGGAGCTGTGGGAGCTGCTGGTCGACGAGCGGGACGTGGTGTCCGACCTGCCGTCGGATCGGGGGTGGGATCTGGGTGGGTTGTTCGATCCGGATCCGGATCATCACGGTACGTCGTACGTGCGGTCGGGTGGGTTCTTGCACGATGCGGCGGAGTTCGATGCGGAGTTCTTCGGGATTTCGCCGCGTGAGGCGTTGGTGATGGATCCGCAGCAGCGGTTGTTGCTGGAGACGTCGTGGGAAGCGGTCGAACGGGCCGGGATCGACCCGCGCGCGCTGCGGGGCAGCCGCACCGGCGTGTTCGCCGGCATGGTCTACCAGGACTACGGCACCCGCCTGCACGAGGCGCCCGAGGGCCTGGGCGGGTTCCTGGTCACCGGCAAGTCCTCCAGCGTGATCTCCGGTCGCGTCGCATACGCCCTCGGGCTCAGCGGGCCCGCGGTGACCGTGGACACCGCCTGCTCGTCGTCGCTGGTCACCCTGCACCTGGCCTGCCAGGCGCTGCGCGCGGGCGACTGCTCGCTGGCGCTGGCCGGTGGTGCGACGGTGATGGCCGCACCCGGCATGTTCATCGAGTTCAGCCGCCAGCGCGGCCTGGCCCCGGACGGCCGCTGCAAGCCGTTCTCGTCCACTGCGGACGGAACGGCCTGGGGCGAGGGTGCCGGGATGCTGCTGCTGGAGCGGTTGTCCGACGCCCGCCGCAACGGTCACCCCGTGCTCGCCGTGGTGCGCGGTACGGCGATCAACTCCGACGGCGCGTCCAACGGGCTGACCGCGCCCAACGGTCTCGCCCAGGAGCGGGTCATCCGCGACGCCCTGGCCAACGCCGGTCTGTCCACAGCGGACGTGGACGCGGTGGAGGCGCACGGCACCGGCACCACGCTGGGCGATCCGATCGAGGCCCGAGCGCTGCTGGCGACCTACGGCCAGGACCGCGCCGAGCCGCTCTGGCTGGGCTCGCTGAAGTCCAACATCGCCCACCCGCAGGCCGCCGCCGGGGTGGCCGGGGTGATCAAGATGGTGCTCGCGCTCCGCAACGGGCTGCTGCCCGCACTGCTGCACGTCGACGAGCCGACGCCGCACGTGGACTGGTCGGCCGGAGCGGTGCGGCTGCTGACCGAGACGCGGCCGTGGCCGGAGGTCGACCGACCGCTGCGGGCCGGGGTGTCGGCCTTCGGCGTCAGCGGCACCAACGCCCACGCGGTGCTGGAACAGGCCCCGGCCGAGGACGCGCCCGCAGCCGTCGCCGACCGCGCCGTGCCGCTGGTGCTGGCCGCCCGCGACCCGCGGGCCCTGGCAGCGCAGGCGGCCGAGCTCGCCGACCGGCTGACGGCCCCGGCAGCGGCCGGTCTGGTCGACACCGCCTTCTCCCTGGCCACCGGCCGGACCCCGTTCGACCACCGCGCCGTGGTGGTCGCCGCCGACCGGGCCGCCGCCGGGGCCGCGCTGCGCGAGCTCGCCGCCGGGACCGCACCGTCCGATGTGGCCATCGGGGAGGCGGTTCCCCGCGGGCGCACGGCTTTCGTGTTCCCCGGGCAGGGTTCGCAGTGGCTCGGCATGGGCTCGGCGCTGCTGGTCTCCTCGCCGGTGTTCGCCGCGCGGTTCGCCGAGTGCGCGACGGCCCTGGAGCAGTTCGTGGACTGGTCTCCCGCCGAGATGCTGGGCGACGAGCCGGGCCTGTCCCGCGTGGACGTGGTGCAGCCCCTGCTGTGGGCGGTGATGGTCTCGTTGGCCGCGGTGTGGGAGTCGCTGGGCGTGGTGCCCGACGTCGTGGTGGGCCACTCGCAGGGCGAGATCGCGGCGGCGGTCGTGTCGGGTGCGCTGTCGGTGCTCGACGGGGCCCGGGTCGTGGCGCTGCGCAGCAGGGCGCTCGTCTCCCTCGCGGGAGCGGGCGGGATGGTCTCGGTGACCGAGCCCGCCGACCGCGTCCGGGAGCGCATCGCCGGGTGGGGGGAGCGGATCTCGATCGCCGCGGTGAACGGGCCCGCGGTGACGGTGGTGTCCGGCGAGCCCGCCGCCCTGGACGAGCTGATCGCCGGGTGCGAGCGCGACGGTGTCCGGGCCCGGCGGATCCCGGTGGACTACGCCTCGCACTCCGCCCAGGTGGAATCGCTGCGGGAGGAGCTGGTCGAGGCCTTGCGCGCGGTCCGGCCCGCGGCCGGCCGGTTCCCGCTGCTGTCCACGGTGACCGGTGAGCCGACCGACGGGTCCGACCTGACCGGGGAGTACTGGTTCCGCAACCTGCGCGAGCCGGTGGTGTTCGAGCGGGCCGTGGCGGAGCTGAGCCGGTCGGGGCACGACGTGTTCGTCGAGTGCTCCCCGCACCCGGTGCTGACGCTGGGCGTGCAGCAGACGGCCGAGGACGCCGTCGTGGTGGGCACGCTGCGCCGCGACGACGGCGATTGGGACCGGGTGCTGCGCTCCGCCGCGGAGGTTCTCGTGGCCGGCGGCTCCGTCGACTTCACGCCGCTGCTCGACGACGGCCGGACGGTGGACCTGCCCACCTATCCGTTCCAGCGCAAGCGCTTCTGGCTGGACACCTCCGCATCCGCGGGCAGCGCGACCCCGGTCCCGGAGCTCATCGCCGAACCGGTCGCCCAGTTCGAGCTCGCCGGCACCGCGGACGGCGAACGGGCGGAGGCGCTGCGCCGCATCGTCCGCGCGGAGACCGCCGTCGTCCTGGGGCACGCCGACCCGGCCGACGTCCGCCCGGCCCGGACCTTCGCCGAACTCGGCGTGGACTCGCTCATCGCGCTGCAGCTGCGCAACCGCCTGGTCCGGGCGACCGGGCTGCAACTGCCCGCCGCCGTCGCCTTCGACCACCCCACCCCGGCCGCGCTCGCCGACCACCTGAGCGCGCTGGAGGCCGGGCCCGCACCAGCGGAGGCCGAGCCCGCGGCGGCGCCCGCGACCACCGGTGAACCGATCGCCATCGTCGGGATGGCCTGCCGCTACCCCGGCGGGGTCCGCTCGCCGGAGGACCTGTGGCGGTTGGTGCAGGAGCGGACCGACGCCATCACCGGCTTCCCGTCGGATCGGGGGTGGGATCTGGGTGGGTTGTTCGATCCGGATCCGGATCATCACGGTACGTCGTACGTGCGGTCGGGTGGGTTCTTGCACGATGCGGCGGAGTTCGATGCGGAGTTCTTCGGGA
>NZ_JAQGLB010000016.1 GCF_027853965.1 Saccharopolyspora indica
ACCTCCGCGATGTCAACCGGCATCGCGGAGGTCCACCACTTCTGTCACGAGCAGTCAGTCCAGCGATCGCAGCGTTCGCACCGGACCGAGCACCACGGGCAGCGTCGAAGCCATGAGCACGACCGGCGCGATCCACAGCACGGTCGCCGCGCCCAGCGAATCCACCAGCACGCCCGACAGGGCGGCGCCCACGGGAATGGCCCCGAAGTTGATGAGCCGGTAGGTGGCGGTCATCCGGGCGTGCAGCTCCGGCGGGGTGAGGCGCTGCCGGAGGGTCACCGAGGCGACGCCGCCGGTGGCGGAGCCGACGCACCCGAGGAAGTACCCGAGCGCGGCGACGGACGTGACGGAAGCCGCCGACCCGGAAGCCCACGGCAGCAGGAAGTACGAGGTGGTGGACAGCGCGAGCGCCCCCGTGAAGGCGTTGCCGTACCCGGCGCGGGCGATCGCGGAGGGCGCGAGCAGCGCGCCGCAGATGGCGCCGAGCCCGCCCACGACCAGGACCACGCCGTACAACCCGCTGCCGAGCCCGAGGTCCCGCACGAAGTGGACGAGGAACCCGACCGTGACCAGCTCGATCCCGGCGTTGTAGATGGCCGCGTGAATGGCGATGGGGCGGATGTAGCGGTTCCCGAACACGGCCCGCAGCCCGTCCGCCAGCTCCCGCCGCACGTCCCGCTCCACGGGCTCCGCGGGAACTTCCCGGTGCCGGATCCTCAGCAGGCACACCGCCGACACCAGGTACGACAGCCCGTCCAGGACCAAGGTGGACGCCGATCCGACGACCCCGTTCAGCCACCCCGCGATCCCCGGCCCGGCCACCGAGCCGACCGCCTGGTCGGCGCTGAGCTTGCTGTTGGCCGACTCCAGGTGCTGCGCCGCGACCAGGCGCGGCACGTAGCTGGCCGCCGCGATGTCGAACACCACGGTCATCGATCCCACCGCCACCGCCACCGCGTACAGCTGCGTCAGCGTCAGCGCGTCCAGCCACGTCGCCAGCGGCACGGTGAGCACCAGCGCTGCCCGGCACAGGTCCATCGCGATCATCACCGGTCGTCGCGCCCGCCGTTCCAGCCAGACCCCGACGAACAGCGGCAGGGCGAAGAACGGGGCCGTGTACAGCGCGTGCAGCACGCCGACCTCGGTGGCCGTCGCGCCCAGCGCGGAGATCACCAGCAGCGGCAGCACGAACATGGTGATCTGCGAGCCCAGCTGGGACACGAGGTCCCCGCCCCACAGCAACCGGAAATCGCGCTGCCGCAGCAGCCCTTTGTCTGCAGTGGACGTTTCGGTCGTGGTCATCGCCCGTCCTAGGTCTGAGGGGTGTCCGCAGCGAACCTGACAGGGCGACTCGATTCGGGGGAGTAGGGGAAACACCCGATCCCGCTGGGCGGCCGCGACCAGCAAGGTGATCACCAGTCGCGCGGCGGGTCGAGCCGCGACCTGGACGAACCTTGTGAGGGCGTTGCCGATGACCTGGCGTGATGTGCTCTCCGGCGTGGCTCGGCGCCGCCCGGACGCTACCGCGTTCACCTTCCACCCCGACGCTGGCGGCGCGCCGGACCGGCTCAGCTACGGCGAGCTGGACCGCCGCGCCCGGGCCATCGGGGCCGAGCTGCTGGCCGAGGGACTCGGCGGGAAGACCGCGGTGCTGCTGTTCCCGGCGGGCCTGGACTACGTGGCCACCTTCTTCGGCTGCCTCTACGCCGGAGTGCTCGCGGTGCCCGCCTACCCGCCGAGCAGGCACAAGCGCTCGATCGACCGGCTCACCGCGATCCTGGCCGACAGCGGCGCCGGCACCGCGCTCACCACCGCCCGGGTCCGCGACAAGATCGGCCCGCGCCTGTCCGCCGTGCCCGGCCTGGACCGGCTGCGCCTGCTCGCCACCGACGAGATCACCGACGACAGCGCCGCCGGTTTCGCCGAGCCGGAGCTGACCGGCGACACCATCGCCTTCCTCCAGTACACCTCCGGCTCCACCGCCACCCCGCGCGGAGTGGTGCTCACCAACGACAACCTCCTCGCCAACACCGCGCTCATCGCGCAGCTCTTCGAGCTCGACGAGGACATGCGCGGCGTGTCCTGGCTGCCGATGTACCACGACATGGGCCTCATCGGCTCGGTCATGGCCACCGTGCGCGTCGGCGGCCGCATGGCCCTGCTCGCGCCCAACAGCTTCGCCAGCGATCCCGTGCGCTGGCTGCGCCTGATCAGCGACGAGCGCGCGAACGTCTCCGGCGGCCCCAACTTCGCCTTCGACCTGTGCGTCGACCGCGTCACCCCCGAGCAGCGCGCCGAACTGGACCTCAGCTCCTGGCGGGTGGCCTTCAACGGCGCCGAGCCGATCCGCGCGCAGAGCCTGGACCGCTTCGCCGAGACCTTCGCCGGCACCGGTTTCCGCGCCGAGGCCTTCCTGCCCTGCTACGGCCTCGCCGAAGGCTCCCTGGTGGTCAGCGCCGGACCCGTCGGCAGCGGTTTCCGCACGCACGAGGCGCCCGAGGGCTCCGGCGCGGCCGGGGAGATCGTGGCCAGCGGCGCCATGCCGCCCCAGCAGCGCGTGGAGATCGTCGACCCGGACGCGCACGAGCCGTGCGCCGACGGCGAGGTCGGCGAGATCTGGGTCAGCGGCCCCTCCGTCTCCCAGTGCTACTGGAACCGCCCCGACGCCTCCGCCGCGACCTTCGGCGCGCGCATCGCGGGCGAGGACACCGCGGCGTTCCTGCGCACCGGCGACCTCGGCTTCCGCACCGGAGGCCAGCTCTACGTCACCGGTCGCCGCAAGGACCTCGTCATCATCCGCGGCCGCAACCACTACCCGCAGGACGTCGAGCTGACCGTCGAGAAGGTCCACGAGGGACTCAAGGCCAACGGTGGCGCGGTCTTCTCCGTCCAGGACGACGCGGGCGAGGAGCGCCTGGTCGTCGTGCACGAGCTGCGCAACGACCACGGCGTCGACGACCTCGACGCCCTGGCCCGGCGCGTCCAGCAAGTGGTCGCCGAGCAGCACGAGGTCCGCCCGCAGTCGGTGGTGCTGCTGCGCGTCGGCGGCCTGCCCCGCACCTCCAGCGGCAAGGTCGCCCGGCACGCCGCCCGGAACGGCTTCCTGGCCGACGACCTCCTCGTGCTCGCCCGCTTCGACGAGGCCGGCACCCCCGCGCCCGCCGCGCCCGTCGCTCTGCCCGCCGCGCCCGAGGACGCGCACCCCGAGGCGGTGGCCGAGTTCCTGCGCACCGTGGTCGCCGAGCTGCTCCGCACCGACCCCGCCGAGGTCCCGCTCGACCAGCCGCTGCTCGAACTCGGCCTGGACTCCCTGGACACGGTGCGCGTGCAGCACCGCGTGCAGAGCTGGCTGCGCGTGCAGGTCGTCGTGGAGGAGGCGCTGTCGGCCACGATCACCGAGCTGGCCGCGACGCTGGCCGCCGCGCCGCGCACCGCCGATGCCGCCGAACCGGTCGCCGACACCCCCGCCGACCACCCGCTCTCCCGCAACCAGCGGGCCATGTGGTTCCTCAACCAGCTCGCCCCGCACAGCGCCGCCTACAACATCACCGCCGCCGCCGAGCTGCACGGCGAGCTGGACGTGCCCGCCCTGGACCGAGCCCTCGCCGCCGTGGTCGCCCGCCACCCCGCGCTGCGCACCACGTTCCCGCTGGTCGAAGGCGAACCGGTGCAGCGCGTGCACGCCCACCTGCCCGCCGCCTGCACCACCCACGACGCGCGGGAGTGGACCGGGCAGCAGCTCGACGACGGCGTCCGCGACGCCGCCTACCGGCCCTTCGACGTCGCCGAGGGCCCCCTGGTGCGCATCGAGGTCTTCCACCGCGCCGCGGCCGAGCACCGGTTCGTGATCAGCCTGCACCACCTCGTCACCGACCTGTGGTCGATGGAGGTGCTGCTGCGCGAGCTGGACCTGCACTACCGCGCCGAGCTGAACCAGTCCACAGTGGAACTGCCGCCGGTCGCCGGTTACCCGGCCGCCGCGCGCTGGCAGGCCGGTGCCCTCGACGGCGGCGAGGCCGACCGGCTGTGGGAGTTCTGGCGCAGCGAGCTGGCCGAGGCCCCGCGCGTCCTGGAGCTGCCGGTCGACCACCCGCGCCCGCCCGAGCAGCGCTTCCGGGGCAAGGTCCGCCGCTTCACGCTCGACGCCGAGCTCACCGCGCGCCTGACCGACCTGGCCACCACCACCGGCAGCACGCTGTACACGGTGCTGCTCTCCGCCTTCCAGGTGCTGCTCTCCCGCTACACCGGCCAGCGCGACCTGCTCGTCGGCTCCCCGGTGCACGGCCGCAACCGCGCCGAGGTCTCCGACACCATCGGCTGCTTCGTCAACACCGCGGTGCTGCGCGCCCAGCTCGACCCGGCGGAGAGCTTCACCCAGCTGCTGCACCGCGCCGGCCCGCGCGTGCGCGCCGCGCTCGCGCACGCCGACCTGCCGCTGTCCCAGCTGGTCGAACGCCTCCAGGTGGCCCGCGACCCCGGCCGCCAGCCCCTGGTGCAGGCCCTGTTCACGCTCCAGCGGCCCACCGGCCCGCAGGGCAACGCGCTCGCCGCGTTCGTGCTCGGGCACCCGGGCGCCAGCCTGGAATTCGGCGGCCTGACCCTGCGGCCGGTCACCCTGGACCAGCCGAACACGCAGATGGACCTCGCGCTGACCTTCGCCGAGACCGGCGGGCAGCTCGGCGCGCTGCTGCAGTACGACACCGACCTGTTCACCGACGCCACCGCGGCCCGGTTCGCCGCGCACCTGGAGACCTTCCTGCGCGCGGTCGCCGAGCACCCGGACCGGCCGCTGCACGCCACCGACCTGCTCAGCCCGGCCGAACGCGACACCGCGCTGCGCTCCTGGAACAGCACCGAGACCGCCTACGACCCCAGCCGCACCGTCGTGGACCGGGTCGCCGAGCAGGCCGCCCGCACCCCGGACGCCCCGGCCGTCG
Source organism: Saccharopolyspora indica (assembly GCF_027853965.1). Taxonomy (GTDB): domain Bacteria; phylum Actinomycetota; class Actinomycetes; order Mycobacteriales; family Pseudonocardiaceae; genus Saccharopolyspora; species Saccharopolyspora indica. The sequence continues at coordinate 4,938 of NZ_JAQGLB010000016.1, forward strand.
CCTACGACGAGCAGCACCTGACCGGCCCCGACCGGGCCGCGGTCCTAGGCGTGCCCACGCTCACCTACGCCGAGCTGGACCGCGCCGCCAACCGCCTGGCGCACCGGCTCGTCGCCGAGGGCGTCGGCCCGGAGCGGGTCGTCGGCGTGCACCTGCCGCGCTCCCTGGAGCTGGCGGTAGCGCTCATCGCGGTGCACCGCGCGGGCGGCGCCTACCTGCCGATCGACCCGGACCTGCCGCCGGAGCGCCTGTCCGGCATGCTCGCCGACAGCGGCGCGGAACTGGTGCTCACGCACTCTACAGTGGACGGTGCGCTGGACGGTGCGCCCGCCCGCCGGATCCGCGTGGACGAGCTGCCCGAGGACGGCCCGGACACCGCACCGGACGTGCGCGTGCACCCCTCCAACACCGCCTACGTCCTCTACACCTCCGGCTCCACCGGCCGCCCCAAGGGCGTGCAGGTCCAGCACGCGTCGATGGTCAACTTCCTCGTCGGCATGCAGGAGCTGCTGGACTTCCAGGCCGGGCAGCGGCTGCTCGCGCTGTCCACGTTCTCCTTCGACATCTCCGTGCTGGAGCTGTTCCTGCCGCTGCTCACCGGCGGCACCAGCCACATCGCGGGCCGCTCGGTCAAGGCCGACGGCGACCAGCTGCGCCTGCGCCTGGAATCCGGCGTCGTGGACAGCGTGCAGGCCACCCCGGCCAGCTGGCAGCTGCTCTGCGACGCGGGCTGGACCGGCACCCCCGGCCTGGTCGTGCTCTCCGGCGGGGAAGCGCTGCCGCGCAAGCTCGCCGACCGCCTCGGCGGCCTCGGCGGGCAGCTGTGGAACCTCTACGGCCCCACCGAGACCACCGTGTGGTCGGCGGCTGCCGCGGTCGACCCGGAGGCAGGCCCGATCCCGATCGGCTCGCCCATCGCCAACACCCGGATCTACGTGCTGGACGAGCAGTTCCAGCCCGTGCCCGAGGGCGTCGCGGGCGAGGTGTGCATCGGCGGTGACGGCCTGGCCCGGGGCTACTTCGGGCTCCCCGGGCTGAGCGCGGAGAAGTTCGTCCCCGACCCGCACGGCTCGTGCCCGGGCAGCCGCATGTACCGCACCGGCGACCTGGCGAGGGTGCGCCCGGGCGGCCGCATCGAGTTCCTCGGCCGCGCCGACCACCAGGTCAAGTTCCACGGCCACCGCATCGAGCTCGGCGAGATCGAGGCCGCGCTCGGCCGCCACCCCGCGGTCCGCCGCGCGGTCGTGGAGGTGGTGGGGGAGCGCGCGATGGTCGCCTACGTGCAGCCGCGCTCCCGCGCCAGCACCGCCGCTTTCGACCGGCAGGAAGCCAACCGGTCGCTGCGCGAGTCGTTGCGCCGGTGCCTGCCGTCCTACATGGTGCCCACGCACTTCACGTGGTTGGAGGAGTTCCCGCTCAACCTCAGCGGGAAGCTCGACCGCAAACGGCTGCCCGCCCCCGAGGACCTCGGTGCGGGGCAGGCGAAGGAGGCCCCGGCCACCGCGACCGAGAAGGCGCTGGCCGACATCATCGGCGACCTCCTCGGCGGCGCGTCGGTCGGCAGGCGCGACAACCTCTTCGAGCTGGGCGCGCACTCGCTGCTCGTCTCCCGCCTGGCCATCCGGGTGCGCGAGTCCTTCGGCGTGACGCTGCCGCTGCGCAGGCTCTTCGAGGCGCCCACCGTGGCCGGGCTGGCCGAGCTGGTCGAGAACTCCGAGGCCCGGAGCACCGCTGCGGCCATCACCAAGGTCGACCGGGGGCGCTACGCGGGCGCCACCACCGTCCAGCGCAGCGACGTGCTGCGCAAGCTCCAGGCCGCGCGCGCCCTCCGCTCGCGCGCCGACGACTGAAACCCGTGGAGAATCCGATGACCGCCGAGCCGATGACGTTCCCCGTGGCGTACGCCCAGCAGCGCCTGATGATCATCGAGCAGCTGTTCCCCGGTACGGCCGCCTACCACGTGCCGTTCGCGATCCGCTTGCGCGGCGAGCTGGACAAGCCCGCGCTGGCCCGTTCCGTCGAGGCCGTCGTGGCCCGGCACGAGGCCCTGCGCACCGTGTTCACCACCAGCGAGGGCGTGGCCGCGCAGGTCGTGCACCCCGTCATGGAGGTGCCGCTGGACGAGCTGGACCTGACCGGCACGCCCGAGGCCGCCGACGAGCACCTGCTCGCCGAGTTCCTCGGCCGGGAGGCGCGCCGCCCGTTCGACATCGCGGCGCGCCTGGTCCGGGTCGCGCTGCTGCGGCTGGCCGAGGACGAGCACGTGCTCGCCGTGACCATGCACCACATGGTCTCGGACATGTGGTCCTGCGGGATCTTCGTCCGCGAGCTGGCCGCCTGCTACCCCGCGTTCCTCGCCGGGGAGGAGGCGGAACTGCCGGAACTGCCCGTGCAGTACGTGGACTACGCGATCTGGCAGCGCGAGCACCTCGGCGAGGCCGGGCTCGCGCCGCTGGTGGAGTTCTGGCGCAAGGAGCTCGACGGCGCGCCGCCCGTGCTGGAGCTGCCCGGCGACCGGCCCCGGCCGTCCGTGCAGACCTTCCAAGGCGAGATGCTGCCGGTGAAGCTGAGCCCGGAGCTCTCCCGCGCGGTCACCGAGCTGTCACGGAGCCTGGGCGCCACGCCGTTCATGACCGTGCTGGCCGCGTTCAAGACCGCCGTCGGCCGCTGGGCGAGCAGCAAGGACGTCGTGATCAGCACCGGCGTCGCCACGCGCACCGCGCAGGTGGAGGCGCTGATCGGCTGCTTCATCAACGTCGTGCTCTTCCGCACCTCGCTGGCCGGGGACCCGACGTTCGGCGAGCTGGTCGGCCGGGTGAAGCGAACCGTGCTGGACGCCTTCGAGCACCAGGACCTGCCGTTCGAGAAGCTGGTCGAGGAGATCGCCCCGCAGCGCGACCTCAGCCACCAGCCGCTGACCCAGGTCATGTTCGTCATGCAGAACGCGCCCATGCCCAACCCGGCCATCGGCGAGCTGGACGTCTCCACCGCGCACGTGCCCCGGCACGCCACCCAGGTCGACTTCGACCTCCAGCTGTGGGACGGCGGCTCCTGCTACGAGGGCTTCATCGAGTACAGCGCCGACCTGTTCGACCGGACCACCGTCGAGCGGATGTGGTCGCAGTTCACCGGCCTGCTCGCCGCCGCGGTGGCCGCGCCGGGCACCCGCCTGTCCGAGCTGCCGCTGCTCACCTCCGCCGAAGTGGACACCATCGTCGGCGAGTGGAACGACACCGCCGCCGAGCTGCCCGAGGTGTGCCTGCACGAGCTGTTCGAGCAGCACGCCCTCGCGCAACCGGACGCGGAAGCCGTGCGGCACCAGGACGGTGCGATCACCTACGGCGAGCTGAACGCGCAGGCCGACCGGATCGCGGCCGCATTGCGCGCGCAGGACGTCGGCCCGGATTCGCTGGTGGGCGCCTGCTTCGGGCCCCGGCCCGCACGGGTCGCGGCCTTCCTCGGCATCCTCAAATCCGGTGGCGCGCAGCTGCCCCTCGACCCCGAGTACCCGGACGAGCGGCTGGCGTTCATGGTCGAGGACGCCCGGCCCGCGGTGGTGCTCACCGAGCGCGCGGTCGCCGACCGGGTGCCCGCCGGGGTGCGGGTGCTGTGCGTGGAGGACCTGGACGGGGCCGCGGTGGCGGAGCCTTCGCCGGTGACCCCGGCGAACCTGGCCTACGTCATCTACACATCGGGCTCCACCGGCCGCCCCAAGGGCATCTCCGTGGTGCACCGGGGCGTGGTCAACAACGTCCTCGACCTCAACCGCGTCGGCCGGGTCGGTCCCGGCGACCGGCTGCTCGCGCTGTCCTCGGCCAGCTTCGACATGTCCGTCTACGACCTGCTCGGCCCGCTGGCGGCCGGCGCCACCGTGGTGCTGCCCGACCCCGACCGGAACCAGGACCCGCAGCACTGGGTCGACCTGGTGGACGCGCACGGGGCGACGGTGTGGAACTCGGCGCCCGCGCTGCTGGAGTCCCTCGTGGACAACGCGGCCAAGCGCGGGGTGCGCCTGGACTCGCTGCGCCTGGCCTTCCTGGGCGGCGACTGGGTGTCGGTCACGCTGCCCGAGCGGGCCCGCGAGGTCGCCGGCGAGTTCCGCGCGGTCGTGCTGGGCGGCGCCACCGAGGCCTCCATCCACAGCACGATCTTCGAGGTCGAGCAGGCCGATCCGGCGTGGGTGAGCGTGCCGTACGGCCGGCCCATGGACAACCAGCAGGTCCTGGTGCTCGACCAGGACGGCAACCCGGCACCGGTCGGCGTCGCGGGCGAGCTGATGCTCGGCGGCACCGGCCTGGCGCGCGGCTACCTGAACCGGCCCTCGCTGACCGCGGAGAAGTTCGTGCCGCACCCCTGCGCCGGGCGCTACCCGCACATCCCGGCGGGCGCGCGGCTCTACCGCACCGGCGACCTGGCCCGGATGCGACCGGACGGCGTGCTGGAGCTGCTGGGGCGCATCGACTCGCTCACCAAGGTGCGCGGTTTCCGCATCGAGCTCGGCGAGGTCACCGCGGCCCTGCTCGGCCACCCGGCCGTCGAGGAAGCCGTGGTGGTGGCCCGCACCGATTCCGGCGCGGAGGCCAAGCTCGTCGGCTACTACGTGCCCGCCTCGCGGCCGGAGCCCACGACCGGCGACCTGCGCGCGCACCTCAAGTCGGCCCTGCCGGACTACATGGTGCCCTCGGCGTTCGTCGCCCTGGACGCGCTTCCGCTGTCCCCCAACGGGAAGGTCGACCGCAAGGCGCTGCCCGCACCGGGCACCGCGCGCCCGACCCTGGAAGCGGCCTACCTGGCACCGCGCACCCCGGTGGAGGAGGTGCTCGCCGAGCTGTGGAGCACCGTGCTGGACATCGACCGGGTCGGCGTGCGCGACGACTTCTTCGAGCTGGGCGGCTATTCGCTGGCCGCCACCCGCATCGCCGCGCTGGTGGGCGAGACCTTCGGCGTGGACGTGCCGCTGCGCGCGGTGTTCGAGGCCCCGACCGTCGCAGAGCAGGCCGTCGTCCTGGTCGCGGCGGGCGAGGCGCAGGACGTGGACGTGACCGCCATCGCGCAGATGGCCCTGGACATCGAGCAGCTGGGCGAGGACGAGGTCGCCGCCCTGCTCGCCGAGCAGCAGTGAGGGAGCTGGGATGAACCTCGATTCGCTGACACCCGTGGACGTGTCGGCCCTGGCCGTGGAGGGCGCGCAGCGCCTGCGCCACCAGGACCCGGTGCTGCACGACCTCCTGGAGCGCGAGCAGCGCCGCCAGTCCGACACCCTGGCGATGATCGCCTCCGCGAGCTGGTCGGACCCGTCCGTGCTGGCCTGCGAGGGCAGCGCGAGCGGCAACATCACCACCGAGGGCTACCCGGGCCGCCGGTACCACGCGGGCTGCGAGGTCGTCGACGAGATCGAACGGCTGGCGGTCGACCGGGCGAAGGCGGCCTTCGGCGCGCGCTACGCGAACGTGCAGCCGCACTCGGGCAGCACGGCCAACCAGCTGGTGATGACGGCCCTGCTCGACCCGGGCGACCTGGTCATGGGACTGGAGCTCGCGGCGGGCGGGCACCTGACGCACGGCTCGGCGGTCTCCTTCTCCGGCCGCTACTTCCGGTCGGTCTCCTACGGCGTGGACGAGCAGGGCCTGCTGGACTACGCGGAGATCGAACGCCTGGCCGCCGAGCACCGCCCGAAGCTGATCATCTGCGGTGCGAGCGCCTACCCCAGGGAGATCGACTTCGCGCGCTTCCGCGAGATCGCCGACGGGGTGGGCGCGTTCCTGCTGGCCGACATCTCGCACATCGCGGGTCTGGTGGCGGCGGGCGTGCACCCGAGCCCGGTGGACCACGCGCACGTGACCACCACCAGCACGTACAAGCAGCTCTACGGCCCCCGCGGCGGGCTGGTGCTGGTCGGCGGGGACGCGGACCTGCGCGTGGACGGCCGCCCGCTGACCGCGGTCCTGCAGAACGCGGTGTTCCCCTACTTCCAGGGCACCCCGCGCATCAACGGCATCGCGGCCAAGGCCCGCGCGTTCGACCAGCTGAGCACCCCGGAGTTCCGGATCCTGGCCACCCGCATCCGCGACGCGGCCCGCGCCCTGGCCGCGGAGCTGGCCGCCCGCGGCTGGCCGATCGTCACCGGCGGCACGGACAACCACATGGTCCTCGCCGACGTGAGCGCCCGGGGCCTGACCGGTGCGATCGCCGAGCAGGCCCTGGAGTCCTGCGGCATCATCGTCAACCGGAACAAGATCCACAACGACGGCTACCCGGCCCGCATCGCGGGCGGCATCCGGTTCGGCACCAACATCCTGGCGCTGCGCGGCATGGACGACGCGGCGATCGCCGAGTGCGCGGCGATCGTGGACCAGGTCTGGACGTCCCTCACCCCGTTGGGAGACAAGGACTTCCTGCTGCCGGACCAGGCGCGCGAGTCGGCGCGGTCCGCGGTGGCGGCCCTCTGCTGGCGCTTCCCGCTCCCGGCCTAGCCGCGCTGCCGCCCCGGTGCCGGTCGGAGTTGGCGCCGGGGCGGCTTCTTCGGGAGTGCCCCGGCGCGACCAGTGTCGGGGCGGTATCGCGCCGGGGCGGGGATGGGCGGCCGAGCGGCGTCGGGGAGGGCTCCGCCGCCCGGCCACCCGAGTGCCCGGCTGCCATCTGGGGGCCGACGGCGTGCGGGCACGGGAACGGCGAGGACACCGGGGCCGGGAGGGGGACCGCGGTGCCCTCACCGAGCTTCACCGCTTCTGGAGCTGGTCGTGAATGCGGCGCAACGTCCATGGATGCCTTGCCATCGCAGCGGAATCGTCGAGCGGAAGACCTGTCCCGACTCGGGGCAGCAGTCGTGTCACCGAGTCGTCGGATGGATCGCGCTGCGTCACCGGCTCGCGCAATCGGTGCCTGCCGCCGCGTGCGTCCTCAGCCTTGGCTTGGGCCAGCAGCTGCTGCACCGTCAACGAACCCGCGCCTGCACCAGCGTGCTTGCCCTGCTCGGAGAACTGACGCACCGACAACCACGCGGCGAAGGCGACGACGGCGACTGCGGATGAAATCAGCATGGTGATCAACGATCTGTCCTCTCGGCTCGAATGGTGATGACGGTGTCTTCCGCGCGCAGTGCCCCGGCCAGCCGTTCGAGGCAGCTCGCCAGCCGTTCGCGCTCAAAAGCCGTGCACTCGCCCGATTCCAGGTCCACGACCGCGCCGTCCAGAGCCAAGATCGCCCCACGCGCCAGGTAAGCGAGCCGCGAACACCCCGCACTCATCGCCCACCGGCCAACGGCGGAACCCCGGCCAACGTCCGCGCCGCCGCATTGCAGTCGACGCAGGTCGGCCACAACCACGCCATGTCGCCGGCGTCAGCCTCGACTGCCAGCCCGCACAGGGTCGTGATCTCGGTGCCGTTCGGATAGACCGCTGCACCCGGCGGGTGCTCGTCCGCGCTCGCATGCCGCTGCCCGGCGGCCGGAGCCCAGTGGAACGGGTGAGGCCGGTAGCCGCTCATGGTGACCTCCTGCGTCCTGCTGATCTGACCACAGCAGCATGACTCAGTTTCGAGAACCAAACAAGAAGCATCGAGAAGCTTCGCGTATGAATCACTTGATTAGGGCACTCTTCAAGTCTGGTTCTTGTAATTGACTGGCACTTGCGCGAACAGAGCGCACTTGGTTCACTAATGACGTACAAGGAGACCGAACATGCGCCTCACTCACCTCGGCACCACTAGCGGCGGCGGGGGCTGCCCCGAGCTGTACGAGACCGACCGGGGCACCTACGTCGTGCAGGGCACTCGGATCACCGATCCCGCTGCGTTGGCGACCCTGCGCGAACGAGGGTTGCCGGATCACGAAACCGCGGTCGAGATCCCGAAGGCCCTGCTGCGCTTTGCGAAGGGCTGACCATGGTCGAACTGGTTTCAGGTGCCGAGTTCGACCGGCTGTTCCGGTCGTTCCGCAACACCGCGTTCCGGCTGGAAACACAAGGGGTGTACCGGGAGCCGATCGAAGACGAGCCGTTGCGGCGCTTCCTGAACGGCGAACCGCCGGACGACGAGTGGCTGGCCCCCTGGACCGACAACGTCCGCATCGCGACGAGCGAGGGGCGCAGGTTCCAGCGAGTCCGGGTGCTCACCGAGCCGCTGACCGACTACCTGCGGTTCGAGATGGACCTGGCACTGCGGGCGAACCTCCCGGCGGGCGAACAGATCCGCAGCTTGTCGATCTCTGCGGCCGCGGCCCTGGGGCTACCGCTGGGGACCGACTTCTGGATGTTCGACGACGATCAGGTCGGCGTGATGCACTTCGGGGAACGAGGCATGCTCGGACTTGAGATGATCACCGACCCTGCCGAGATCGAGCAGTACCGGCGGTGGCGAGACCAGGCATGGAACGATGCGGCACCAGCCGAGGAATGGGCAGTGCTGGTGCAGTGAGGAAGAGGGGATCGTGACCAGCTTCGAACAGCGGCGGCAGGACTTCGGCGAGCGGTTGCGCCGCTTCCGCGATGAAGCGGGCTTGACCGGCCGCGAGCTGGCGTCGGCGCTGGGCTGGCCGCACTCGAAGATCTCCAAGCTTGAGACCGGCAAGCAAACCGCCGAGGACTCGGACGTCCGGCAATGGCTCGACGCCATCGGCGCGTCCGAGTCCTCGGTTGAACAGATGCTCGACGAGCTCTCCGAGCTGCGGATCAGCAAAGCTGCGTGGAAAGCGCAGTTGCGCGCCGGTCACCGGGCGCGGCAGCAGCAGAGCTTCGACAACGAACACGCCGCAACCCGCATCCGCACCGTCGAATACGGTGTCGTTCCCGGGCTGCTCCAGACTGCGGACTACGCACGCGCCGTGTTCCGCACCCAAGCCGAGCTCCTCCAGGTGCCCGACTCGGATGTCGAGGCGTCAGTACGAGTCCGCCTGCAACGGCAACAAGTTCTCTACCAGGGCAAAGACATCGAGCTCATCGTGTCCCAGCACGCGCTGCAACATCCGGTAGCGCCGCCAGATGTCATGCTCGGTCAGCTCGACCGGCTCATGTCCGCCATCGACATCCCTGGTCTGCGGTTCGGCGTGCTGCCCGGGTTCCGACGGCTGCCGAACATCACGATGAACGGCTTCACCATGTTCGACGACCTGGTCCAGGTCGAGCACGTCTCCGCCGAACTCACCATCGACGACCCTGAACAGGTCGCCATCTACCACCGGCTCACGGACCGGCTGTGGCAGGTGGCGTCCGAGGGCGATGAAGTCCGCGCGATCCTGCAGGAGCTCGCCGCCGAGTACCGGCGGCAGACCGCGGGATGACCGCTGTGATCGAAGGAGACGATGCAGGTCGGCACCGCTCCCGGCTTGACAGGCGTGCGCGACACCAAAGACCGCGACGGCGGCCTGCTCAGCTTCACCAACGAGCGCTGGTCGGACTTCATCACCGCGGTGAAGATTGACCGTTTCGATCGCTGACGCGGGTGGACGCCGCTTGCCGGGAAGCCCGTCGCGATGCGCGGTTTCGCCTCCGAGCCGGGGATCTTCGTGCGAAGATCCGCTCACGATCCCGGAGAGCGGATCGCGACAGGCGGGGCGATGGGTGGCGGTGTTCTGGTGGTCGGCCCGGCACCGGAGGAAGCGGGGTGGCGGTGCGGCCGTTAGGTCCATCAGGTCCGGTCGAGGTCGGACCGTACCGGGTGCTCGCGGAACTGGGCCGGGGCGGCATGGGCCGGGTGCTGCTGGGCAGCGGCCCGGACGGCCGGCTGGTCGCGCTGAAGCTGGTGCACGACCAGTTCGCCGAGGACGACAGCTTCCGGACGAGGTTCCGCCGGGAGGTGGAGGCGTCCCGCGCGGTTTCCGGCGCCTACACCGCCGCGGTGGTCGACGCCGACCCGGATGCGCCCACGCCGTGGCTGGCGTCGGTGTTCGTGCCGGGCCCCTCGCTGCACGAGGTGATCACGGCGGTCGGTGCGCTGCCGGAGGATCCGGTGCTGCGCCTGGCTGCCGGGCTGTCCAGCGCGTTGATCCAGATCCACCAGGCAGGTCTGGTGCACCGGGACCTGAAGCCGTCCAACGTGCTGCTCACCGAAGACGGCCCGCGGGTGATCGACTTCGGCATCGTCCGGGCCGTCAACGGCGACCAGGCCGGTGACCTGACGCGGGCGGGCTGGCTGGTCGGCTCGCCGGAGTACATGTCTCCCGAGCAGGCCAACGGCGAACCGGTGACCTCGGCCAGCGATGTGTTCTCCCTGGGCTCCGTCGTGGTCGCGGCGTGCGCGGGAACCGGCCCGTTCCACCACGCGGCGACCCTGCAGACCCTGAACGACGTCGTGCGGGCCGACCCGGATCTCTCCGGAGTTCCCAGCGCGATCCGGCGCATCGTCGAGCCGTGCCTGGCCAAGGACCCCGCCGAACGGCCGACCCCGGCCGAGCTGCTGCGGTCGATCGGCCAGATCTCGCCTTCCGCGCGGCCGTGGCCGCCCGGGGTGCACCGGTTGATCGCGCGGCGGCACGCCGACATCGCCCGGCTCCTCGACGAATCACCGGAGCCGGTGGACACCGGCACGCCCACGGTGGCCGCCACCCGGGTGGACACCGGCGCGGCGGACCCCACCCGGGAAGACGGTGGAGCCGCACCCGACTCCACCGGCGGTCCGACGGTCGCCAGGCGCGGCCGACGGCGCGGGCTGTGGCTCGGCATCGCTGCGACCGCTCTGGTTCTGACCGGGATCGTGACCTGGGGGGTGTGGCCGGAACTGTCGACCGCGCTGTCACCGCAGCTTCGCCAGGTCGGTGCGGTGACCGCTTCCTCCGCTGCCGTGGACGCGGTGTTCAGCCCGGACGGCCGCACCCTGGCGACCGAGCACGAGGACAACACCGTGCAGTTCTGGGACGTGGCGGGCGGTCACCAGGTCGGCCAGATCCTCGGCCCGTTCGAGAACCTGCGGGACATGGCGTTCAGCGCGGACGGCACCACCCTGACCGTCGTGCGAACCGCCGGCTCCAGCAGTCGGGTGCAGTCCTGGGACGTGGACAGCGGCCGCCAGGTCGATCAGAAGGACCTCGACGTCAGTGAATGGGCCCTGGCCCTCGACGCGCTCAGCCCGGACGGCCGCACCCTGGCGACCGAGTACGAGGGCTTCGTGAAGCTGTACGAAATGCCCGGCGGGCAGCTGATCAGCGATCTCGCCCCCCGCAACGACGATCCTGTCCTGGAGCACGAGCGCTCCGTGCTCGTCCACGGTCCGCAAGGCCGCACCCTCGCGATCATCGCGACCTGGTCGGACCGCGCCGCCAGCACCGACGACTCGAAACCGCACGAAGTCGTGACGCTGTGGGACGTGCCCGGCCGCAAGCAGCTCGGTGACCCGCTCACCATGCCGCCGAGCGAGACCGTCGACTACGCCGCGCTCAGCCCCGACGGACGCGTTCTGGTGACCCTCGGCGGCAACGGCGTCGCCAGCTCCCGGACGTTGCGGCACTGGGACGTGGCCAGCCACAACCAGATCCGCCAGCCCAGCACCGTTCCCGAGTACGACGAGATCATGTTCACCACCGACCAGAACATGGCAGTCACCCTGAACGACAAGACCCTGGAGCTGTGGAACCTGGTCGGCAATGACCAGATCGGCCCCGACGTCGACGGCGTCAGGGCCATGACGTTCAGCCAGGACAACCGGATGCTGGCCACCATCGGTGATGGCACCGTGCGGCTCTGGGAAGTCCCCGCCCGCTGACCGGACACGGCGGTGCCCGCACCCAGCTTCACAGCTCGATCTGGGCGGTGCGAAGGGCACCTTTCACCCAGTTACTTGGCGAAAGGTGCCCTTCACCTCCCCGATCGAGGGTGCGCTCACACGGATGAGGTGGAGTGAGGGGCACCTTTCGCTCGCATAGTTGGTGAGAGGTGCCCTTCGCCTCGTCGGCTGGCGAGTTTCGGTTGCGCGCGAACGGTTTCGGGCCTGGTAGCCGGACGGACAGCGGCGTGGGGTCTTGGCCGGTGGGCGGTTCCAGGCCTGCCTCGTCGTCGCCGGGGTGGGCCTCCGGGTGGCCCACGCGGCTTCGGAGCGAGGTCAGGTCGCTGGGTTCGTGCGGGGTGCCGGAGTTCGGTGTGACGTGCCGGACGACGGATTCCGCGTGCTCTCCCCTATGCTGCGCCCGTGACACAGCGGTTGCGGTTCTTGACGGGGCGTTTCCAGGTGGACCACCGCCCGGCGGTGGACGTGCCACCGCCGGGCGAGGAGTGGTTGTCGGTCGTGCGGGCGCCCGAGGGGCTGACCGTGGTGCGGGCGGCCGAGGCGGGGGAAGAAGCGGCCTGGGTCGCGCTGTACAGCGGGGACACCGCGCACGACCTGGACGTGCCCGGCATGCTCGCCGCACTGCTGGTGCCCCTGCGCGATGCCGGGGTTTCGGTCTTCGTGTGCTCGACCTTCCACGCCGACGTCGTGCTGGTGCCCGAGGACGCGCGCGCCGAGGCCGCCGCGGCCCTGCGCGCCGCCGGGCACGAGGTCGCGGAGTAGGCGTCAGACCACCGCGCGGCCGTGGGCGCCGAACTGGCGCCCCGCCGAGCGGCGCAGGTCCGCGGTGATGTTGATGCGGCGCAGCCAGCGGTCGGTGCCGTCGTAGCGGGCGGTGAACGGCCGCCGCCCGTGCACCGCGCGCTTGTTGTCGATGATCAGCAGTTCGCCGGTGCCCAGCGCCACGTCCTGCATCTTCGCCTCGAACGCGTCGATCACCTCGCCGAGGGCCTGCTCGGCGGTGTCGTCGTCCAGGTCGCGGCGCATGAAGGCCGGGTCGATGCGCACGTACGGGGTGTCCGGGTCGCCGCTGAAGATCGCGGTGCGCTGCTGCTCGGTGTACATGCCGCTGATGCGCGCGAACGCCTGCGCCTGCTTGCCGTCGTCGTCCACGCCGGTGGTGGCCGAGTTGAACGAGGCGGTGTGCGACTCGTCCGGCAGGATCACGAAGCGCTCCTCGAAGAGCACCTTGCGCGCGTCCTCGGACAGGTCCAGGTCCTGCGCCGGGGCGAACATGGTCGGCACCGAGTCGTGGTTGCGCAGTCCGAGCAGCATGATCCAGTCCGCCCGGTCCGGGTGGAAGGCGTCCTCGTTGTGCCACTCCAGCAGCGTGGACGAGCTGGAGCCGAGCTGCTCGTGCTCGTGCCCGGCCACCGGGAAGACGTCCAGCACCAGGCGTCCGTGCTGCTGCGACAGGTAGGAGAACGGGTCGCCGACCAGGGAGCCGACCAGCAGCAGCACGGCCGTGGCGACCACGACCTCCGCGCCGCCGATCGCCGCGGTGTAGGAGGTCGGGGTCTCGCCCAGCGAGTCCTCCTCCACCGGCAGCCCGGAGACGACCAGGCCGCCGTGCGGGCGCCCGGTGAGCCGGAACTCGGTGAGCACCGCCCGCACCCGCTCCGGCATGCGGTGGGCGTAGACGGCGATGTCGTTGAGCCGGTTCTCCAGCTCGGCCGGGTCGGTCACGCCGAGCTCGGCCACCAGCTTCTCGGCCAGCGCGCGGACCTCGACGCGCTCCCGATCGGTCAACCGCAGGTAGGGAACATCGTCTTGCCAGCTCAGCTCGGCGGCCGAGTCAACGGCGGGGTGTGCCACCTCTAACCTCCTCGTTCGGTTCTCCCAGAGTCTCGGCCGACCCCACCACCGGTCACAGTCAGGAGGATTCCCGACGACGCCGCGCGCTCTCGCGCTGCCAGGCTCGCCGCAGATCGAGCGGGAGAGGAGCCGAGGGTGACCGTGGTGACCCGGGAGGCGGCCGGACTGGCCGCCATGGCCGTGCTGGCGAGCCGGTACACCGGTGCGGACGAGCCGGTGTTCGAGGTGGCGGGCGCGCCCGCACCGGTGACGTTGTCCGTGACCGGGCAGCAGACCTTCGGCGAGCTGCTGGCCGCCGCCGAACAGGCGTTGTCCACTGTGGAATATCGAGGAGGTGGGTTCGCGCTCGCCGGGGACGACGCCCTCGACACCGAGGCCCTGGCAGCGCACCTGGCGCGGCTGGCCGGGACCGATCCGGCCACGCCCGTCGCCGGGCTGCCCGTGCTCGCCGAGGACGAGCGCGAGACGGTGGTGCGCCGCTGGAACGCCACCGCCGCGCACTACCCGGAGGCGCCCGGGGCGAGCCTGCCGCGCCTGTTCGAGCACTGGGCGCGCGTGCAACCCGAGCACCCGGCGGTGCGCTTCGACGGCGAACAGCTCACCTACGCCGAGCTGAACCGCCGCGCGAACCGCCTCGCCCGGCACCTCAACCGGCTGGGCGTCGGCCCGGAGACCGTGGTGGGCGTGCTCTTCGAGCGCGACCCGGCCCTGGTCACCGCGCTGTTCGGCATCCTCAAAGCGGGCGCGGCGTACGTGCCCCTGGACCCCGGCCACCCGGCCGACCGCCTCACCTACCTCGCCGAGGACGCCGGCTGCGAGCTCGTGCTCACCACCACCGGCCTGGCCGAGCGCCTGCCGGAGGACGTGCTGCCGATCTGCCTGGACGAGCCCGCCGTGCGCGCCGCCGTCGACGCGCAGCCGGACACCGACCTCGCGGCCGAGCTGCGCCCGGACTCCCTGGCCTACGTGCTCTACACCTCCGGCTCCACCGGCCTGCCCAAAGGCACGCTCGTGCAGCACGATTCGGTGGTCAACCTGGTGCTCTACAGCCGCGCCGCCTACGACATCGGCCCGGCCGAGCGGATCATCCAGTTCGCCAACCCCTGCTTCGACGTCAGCGTGTGGGACTTCTTCGCCACCCTGTGCAACGGCGCGACCCTGGTGCAGGTGCCGCGACTGGCGCTGCTGGACCCGCGCGCGCTCACCGAGCACCTGCGCGCCGAACGCGTGACCATCGCCGAGCTGCCGCCCGCGGTGGCCGCCCTGCTCGACCCGGCCGAGCTGCCCGACCTGCGCATGGCCAACATCGGCGGCGAGGCCATGCCGCTGGAGGTCGCGCGGCGCTTCCGCACCGCGGACCGCCTGGTGCACAACACCTACGGCCCCACCGAGGTCACCGTGACCTCCACCGACTACCGGCTGCCGCGCGAGGTCGACAGCCCGCCGCCGATCGGGCGCGCGATCGCCAACCTCCAGTGCTACGTGCTCGACCCGGCGGGCGAGCCGGTGCCGGTCGGCGCGCCCGGCGAGCTGCTCATGGGCGGCGTCGGCGTCGCGCGCGGCTACCTCGGCCGGCGCGCGCTGACCGCGGAGAAGTTCGTGCCCGACCCGTTCGGCCCGCCCGGCGCCCGCCTGTACCGCACCGGTGACCTGGTGCGCTGGCGCCCGGACGGCCAGCTGGAGTTCCTGGGCCGCATCGACACCCAGCTCAAGGTCAACGGCATGCGCGTGGAGCCCGGCGAGGTCGAGGCCGCGCTGTGCACGCACCCGGACCTGGCCGCGGCCGTGGTGGACCTGCGCGGCGAGGAGGGGAACCGCTCCCTGGTCGCCTTCCTGGTCCCCGCCGAGGGCGCGACCGCCCCGGACACCACGGCGCTGCGCGCGCACCTGCGCGGTCGCCTGCCCGCCTACCTGATGCCCGCCCGGCTCTACCCGGTGCCCGCCGTGCCGCTGACGCCCAGCGGCAAGGTCGACCGCCGGGCCCTGCACCGCATCGCCGACTCCCAGTGAGAGGAAAACCCATGTCCGGTATCACCACCTGGCTGACCGGGCTGCCCAGCTCGGGCAAGTCCACCATCGCCGCGGCGGTGGCCGCCGAGCTGGGCAGGACCCACCCGGTCGAGGTCCTGGACGGCGACGTGCTGCGCCGGGAGTTCTTCCCCGAGCTGGGCTTCAGCCGCGCCGACCGCGAGGAGAACGTGCGCCGCGCGGGCCGCCTCGCCCTCACCCTGGCCGGCCACGGCGTGCACGTGCTGGTCCCGGTGATCGCCCCCTACCGCGACAGCCGGGACTGGGTGCGCGCCCGGCACGCCGAGCGGGGCGTGCGCTTCGCCGAGGTGCACGTCGACGCCCCGCTGACGGTGTGCCAGCACCGCGACGTGAAGGGCCTCTACGCCAAGGCCGACCGCGGCGAGCTGACCGGCCTGACCGGCGTGGACGATCCCTACGAGGCCCCGCCGGCCCCGGAGCTCCGCCTGCGCACGAACGAGCTGAGCCTGCCGGACTGCGTCTCGACCGTGCTGGACCTGGTCCTGGGCGCCCCGGTCGGCGCCCGCTGACGTGCGAAAGCCCACCCGGCCGGAACCGGGTGGGCTTTCGCCGCGACAGACATCCACTGTGGACGGTGCGGGCGTCAGGCGACCGGGACGGTCAGCCGCTGCTCGCGCAGCGCCTCGTAGAACGGCAGGTGGTGGGCGCTGAACTCCGCCAGCCGCGGGTTGTTCCCGACGGTGTCCGCGTACTCGGTGCGGCGCGCGTCGAAGCCCGAGCTGTTGGCCACCGACCGGTGCCAGCGGTCCGAGCGCTCCCACTCCGGCCGCGCCCCCGGCTGCCAGGACAGCGTCTCCGGCCGGTGCTCGATGCCCGCCCACGCGCAGTAGGCGGCCAGCGTCGCCTCCGGGTGCGCGGCCAGGTCCTCGGCGTCGAGCACCGCGGCCCGCCCGCCCGCGGCCAGCACCGCCCGGTGCAGCTCGGACATCTGCTCCAGGCCGATGCCGTCGCGGGTCATGTCCGGCTTGAGCGCGTAGTAGGAGGCGGCGATCTCGTCCGGGTGGCGGATCAGGAAGGCGTGCCGGGTCTCGCGCAGGAACGCCTCGTCGGCCAGCACTTCCGGGTAGCGGTAGTCGGTGGTGTCCTTGAGGAACACCGGCCGGGTCCGGGCGTGCGCGCGGATCGCGGCGATGAGCTCCGGGCCGGTGCGCACCTCCGCCTCGCCGACCGCGGTCGCGCCGAAGTCGACGAGGTTGCAGAAGGGCTCGTGCAGGGCGGTGAACTCGTCGCGTTCGACCATGCTGCGGAAGAACGCGGTGGACCGGGCCCGGGGCGCGCTCCACAGCGCGAGCACGCGGGGGCCGGTGAGAGGAGTCTCCATGCCGCCAGGCTCGCGGGCGCGGGCGGACCCGGGCAGTCGGGGATAGCCCCTATCCCGCCCGAGGGCACCGGCGCGGTTGCATCACGGCGAAACCTGTCACCACACGCTGCCTGGGAGGGCACATGCAGGCTTCGCCGACGCTGGAGGCGATTCCGCGGCCGGTCCCGCCGCTGTCGCACCTGGACGCGCTCGAGTCCGAGGCGGTCCACATCTTCCGCGAGGTCGCGGGCGAGTTCGACCGGCCGGTCATCCTGTTCTCCGGCGGCAAGGACTCCACGCTGCTCGTGCACTTGGCGCGCAAGGCGTTCTGGCCCGCGCCGATGCCGTTCCCGCTGCTGCACGTCGACACCGGCCACAACTTCCCCGAGGTGCTGCGCTTCCGCGACGAGCTCGCCGGATCGCTGGGCGCCCGCCTGGTCGTGGCGCACGTGCAGAACTGGATCGACGACGGCCGCATCGCCGAGCGCGCCGACGGCACCCGCAACCCGTTGCAGACCGTGCCGCTGCTGGACACCATCGCGGCCAACCGGTTCGACGCGGTCTTCGGCGGCGGCCGCCGCGACGAGGAGCGCGCCCGCGCCAAGGAGCGGATCTTCAGCCTGCGCAACGCGTTCGGCCAGTGGGAGCCCAAGCGGCAGCGCCCCGAGCTGTGGAACCTCTACAACGGCAGGCACCGGCCTGGCGAGCAGGTCCGCGTGTTCCCGCTGTCGAACTGGACGGAACTGGACGTGTGGCGCTACATCGAGCGCGAGGGCATCGAGCTGCCCGGCATCTACTACGCGCACGAGCGCCCGGTGTTCCGCCGCGACGGCATGTGGCTCACCGAGGGCCCGTGGTTCGGGCCCCGCCTGGACGAGCAGGTCGAGACCAGGCTCGTGCGCTACCGCACGGTCGGCGACGGCTCGTGCACCGGCGCGGTCGAGTCCGGCGCGCGCACCGTGCCCGAGGTGATCGCCGAGGTCTCCGCGAGCCGGCTCACCGAGCGCGGTGCGACCCGCGCGGACGACCGGCTCAGCGAGGCCGCCATGGAGGACCGCAAGCGGGAGGGCTACTTCTGATGACGCAGCTGCTGAGACTGGCCACCGCGGGCTCGGTGGACGACGGCAAGTCCACCCTGGTCGGCAGATTGCTCTACGACACCAAGTCCGTGCTCGCCGACCAGCTGGCCGCGGTCGAGCGCGCGAGCGTCGACAGAGGACTGTCCACACCGGACCTCTCCCTGCTGGTGGACGGACTGCGCTCGGAGCGCGAGCAGGGCATCACCATCGACGTGGCTTACCGCTACTTCGCCACCCCGCGCCGCAACTTCGTGCTCGCCGACACCCCCGGGCACGTGCAGTACACGCGCAACACGGTCACCGGCGCCTCCACGGTGCAGCTGGCCATGCTGCTGGTGGACGCGCGCAAGGGCGTGGTCGAGCAGACCCGCAGGCACGCCGCGGTGCTCGCGCTGCTGGGCGTGCCGAAGCTGGTGCTGGTGGTCAACAAGATCGACCTGGTCGGGTACGCGGAATCGGTGTTCCAGGAGATCGCCGCCGAGTTCCGCGAGCACGCCGCCGCACTGGGCTACCCGGCCGCGGACGTGGTGTGCGTGCCGGTGTCCGCGCTGGCGGGCGACAACGTGGTCGAGCCCTCGGGCAACACGCCCTGGTACGGCGGCCCGACGCTGCTGCACCACCTGGAAACCGTTCCGGTCGCTCCGGATCCGCACGAGCGCCCGTTCCGCTTCCCGGTGCAGCAGGTGATCCGCCCGCGCACCGCCGAGCACCCGGACTACCGGGGCTACGCGGGCCAGGTCGCGGCGGGTGTGGTGCGCCCGGGCGACGAGGTCGTGGTGCTGCCCTCGGGGCGGCGCAGCGCGGTCACCGGCATCGACACCCCGGACGGCCCGCTGGCCGCGGCGCAGGCCGGGCGGTCGGTGACGCTGCTGCTGGCCGACGAGCTCGACGTCTCCCGGGGCGACCTGATCGCCGCGGCGTCCGCGCCGCCCCAGCTGACCGACGAGCTGGACGCCACGCTGTGCTGGCTGCACGAGACGCCCCTGGAACCGGGCGCGCGAGTGCTGGTCAAGCACGGCGCGCGCACGGTCCCGGCGGTCGTGACGGTGCTGGTCAGCCGCTTCGACGAGCAGACGCTGAGCACGACCGACGCCCCGGCGAGCTTCTCGCTCAACGACATCGGCCGCGCCCGGCTGCGCACCGCGGAGCCGCTGCCGGTCGACGCCTACGCCCAGGACCGCCGCACCGGTGCGTTCCTGGTGATCTCCCCGGCCGACGGCGCGACCCTCGCCGCGGGACTGGTCGGCGCGCCCCTCCCGGCGCTCTGAACACGACGAAGCCCCCGGGCTCCCCGGGGGCTTCGCCGCGTCCGCGTCAGAGCGTCAGCTGCCGCACGGCCTGCGTCTGCCCGAAGCCGCCGGCGGACCAGGTCACCGCGTCCGGGCGGGCGGGCAGCGCCGCGTCCGGCACGGTCGCGCCCCACGCCACCAGGCGCAGCGGCAGGTGCGCGCCCCGGAAGCTCACGGTGAGCGTGAAGCCCTCGTCCGGCGCCACGTAGTGCATCGCCCACCGCCACTGGTTGCCCGCGTCGCGGTTGTCCTCGGCGGGCAGCTCGCGGCCGTTGAGGCGCACCGAGGTCATGCCGGTCGCCGCGTACACCGACATCGCGGTGGCCTCGGCTTCAGCCGGGCTGATCCGCAGCGTCACCGTGCGCACCTCGCCTTCGGCCGTCTGCTCGACCACCTCCGCTCGCGGCACGGGAATGACGGCGTCGCGGGCCGGGCCCTGGCGCAGCGGTTCGGTGGGCAGGCCCGGGAAGGTCTCCGACACCGTCTCCGGCGCACCGGTCAGCTGCCGGTCCAGCCAGGGCTCCCCGGCCGGGGTGGGGCTGCGCAGCGCGGTGGCGCCGGTGTCCACGTCCTTGGTGTAGGACAGCGACAGCTGCGCCGGGTGCGCGGCGTCCGTGCGGTCGGTCAGCGGACCGGCCGCCACCAGCAGCAGGCCCGCCACGACCGCCGCGGCCAGCGCGGAACGCGGGATGCGCGGTACCGCGGGCAGGGCGGGCAGCAGAATCAGCGCCAGCAGCAGCATGGTCACCGCGATCAGCGCCAGCCCGACCGTGGGCAGCAGGACGACCAGCAGCGGCAGGACCAGCGCCACCGCCGGGAACGCCGCCGCGGACAGGGCGAGCGGGCGCCACGGCGAGCCCTCGGCGGGCAGCAGCGCGAGCCCGGCCACCGCGAACAGCGCGGGCCAGGTGAACAGGTAGGCCGCCCCGGGCAGCAGCACCGCCGCGAGCAGGCCCAGCACCGCGAACCAGGTGGCCGCCGCGGCCGCGACCACCGGTGCGGACCAGCGCCGCCGCACCCAGCGCAGCCACGCCGCGCAGCACACCAGGCCCAGCACGGCGAACCCGGCGGTCGGCAGCTCCGGCCGGTACGGGTCGCCGAACTCGAAGTTCGCGTAGGCGGGCGCCACCAGCGTCAGCGCCTGCCAGCCGAGCCAGCCCAGCACCGCCGAGCCGAGCACCGGTACCAGCACCAGCCCGGACACCGCACCGACCTGGGACGGCCGCGCGGTGTCCCGGCGCCGCCACAGCACCGCGCCGAGCCCGAGCGCGGACAGCCCGGCCAGCACCAGGCCCAGCTCCTGCGGGTACCGCAGGAGCACGCCGAACGCGGTGAAGTAGGTGATCTCTCCGGCACCGGCCAGGTCCAGCTCCGCCGCACCCAGGGCCCGGGTGGCCGCGAGCACCGCGTTGCCCATGTCCTGCAAGCTCTCCGGGCTCAGGTTCGCCAGGTCGTCCAGCGGCGTGTCGTAGCGCGCGGAACCGTCGACCACCGCGAAGTTCATGCCGGTGAACCCGGCTTCTTTGAACACGGTGAAGTCGGTGTCGTTGGGCAGCACCTCGTAGATCTCGTCGGAGGTCGAGGTGGTGAACGGCAGGCTGCCGGTCAGGTTGGGCACGACGGCGGCGGTGTGCGGGCCGGTCTCGAACATGACCAGGCGCCCCTCGGTGCCCCGGGCCTCCAGGTTCAGGACGACCGTGCGCGCGCGGTCGCCGGAGTCGGGGGAGTCGGCGAAGGCCTGCGCGCCCAGCTGGCCGGGCTCCTCGGCGTCGGTGAGGAGCACCTCGACGGTGTTGTGCGGCGCTTGCGCGGCGGTCAGCGCGCGCATCGTCTCCAGGATGGTGGCCACGGCCATGCCGTCGTCGGTGGCCCCCGGGCCGAGCACCACCGAGTCGTAGTGCGCGACCAGGAGCACCCGGCCGGTGCCGCCGGTGCCGGGCAGGGTGGCGCGGATGTTGTGCACCCGGCCGCCCAGGTGCGCGCCGCTGGGCCACACGCGCTGCGCGGTGGTGTCCTGGACGCGCGGGTCGAGCCCCAGGGCGGCGAGCTGCCCGACCAGGTACTCGCGCACGCGGGCGTTCGCGGCCGATCCGGTCGGGCGGGGCTCGGCCGCGATCCGCTCGACGTGCGCCAGGGCCCGCGCCGAGGCGAAGTCCGCGGCCGGGGTGTCCGCGCCCCGGGGCGCCGGGGTCATCATCGGGATCAGGGCCATGGCCGCGACCACCGCCACGGCCAGCAAGGTCAGCGGGGCAGCCGGGCCCACCCGCCGCCTCGGCACGCTCTTCCTCAGCACGGTCTCTCCAATCTGGGGCTTCCCAGCGACTATCGCGTTCCGCGAGCCCCGGACGGGAGGTTCGAGCCCTGGTCACAAGTGGCCTGGCAACAACCGGAAGGCTGTTTTGTACTCCTCTGTACATAACTGTGGTACGGTCGCGGGGCGCAGTTCCCGATGCTTCGCCGAGCGGGCGGCCGCCGACTTCTCGCTGGAGCGCGAGGGGCTTCGCGCACACCTCAGTTTTGGACTGTCCTATACAGAAAGGCTCGTTCGTTGACTTCGACCACCGCTTCCGGTCTCGCCGAGCAGCGCATCGCCATCGTCCGCCGGGCCTTCGAGCTCATCGACGCGGGCGATCCCGGGCTGCTCGACCTCTACACCGACGACGTGGAGCTGTACTTCCCGAAGTTCGGCTTCGGGCGGGGCAAGCAGGACATGGCCGAGTTCGCGCAGCGGCTCTGGGCCGATCTGTCGGCCCTGGAGCACGACATCGACGGCCTGGACATCATGGTGGCCGGTGACCGGATCATCGTCGAAGGGCGCGAGTGGGGCACCACCGCGGACGGGCGGCCCTGGCCGGACCAGCGCGTTTCGACCGGGCGCTTCTGCAACGTCTTCACCTTCCGCGGCACGCTCATCAGCTCGGTGCACATCTACGTGGACCCGGACTTCACCAGCAGCCACGAGCAGAAGGTCCGGCAGCTGCACCGCGACCCGAAGTAGCCCGGGCCCGGGATCCCGGCCGGGACGGCGGCCGGGATCCGGTCGGTTCAGCCGAGCAGCGCCTGCCAGGTGATCGGGCCTGCTTCGCCGTCGACCACCAGGCGGTTGGTGCTCTGGTAGCCGCGCACGGCTTTCGCCATGACCGGGCCGAAATCGCCGTCGACCGCGAGGCCCGCGCTGCGCTTGTTCAGCGCGGCCTGCAGGCCTTTGACGTGGTTGCCCTTGCTGCCCTCGCGGAGCGTGTGGACCAGCTTCGGCCACGTCGCCGGGCCGACCTGGCCGTCGGCCTCCAGTCCCTTCGCGGCCTGGAAGCGCTTGACCGCGGCCACCGCCGCCGAGCTGTACTTGCCGTCGACGGCCAGGTCGTGGCCGTGCTGGCGCATCAGGTGCTGGATCGCGACGACCGTCGCACCGGCCGAGCCCGGGTCGATCCTCGGCCAGCCGCCGCCCAGGTCCACGCCGCGCTTGGCCATGAAGGCGACCGGGTCGGTGATCCGGCCCATTCCTCCCGAGTGCACCTCGAAGTGCAGGTGCGGGCCCGTCACGTTGCCCGTCGCGCCCATGTCCGCGATGCGCTGGCCGGACTTGACCTCGGCGTTGAGCGCGACGTGGTAGGCGTTGAGGTGGCCGTAGTAGGTGTACTGGTCGTGGCCGTGCGAGATGACCAGGCCGTTGCCGCTCCGGCCGGGGATGCCGCCTCCCCACTCGCGGCGGATCACCTTGCCGTTGGCGGCCGCGTACACGCCGGTGCCGGTCGAGTTCGTGACGTCCTGGCCCGCGTGCGGGCCGCCGGGCCGGGACGCTCCGAAGTGGCCGCCTCGTGGAAAGTAACCTAATGCGGGGTTGGCCCAGCGACCGTCTTTCAGCGATGCCGCCGACGCCACCGGTGCTCCGGCGATGAGGCCGATGGCGGGAATGGCGAGCCCGAGGCCCACTCCGGCGAACAGGGTCCGGCGGGACAGTCCGCCGGTCTCCTCGGCGGCGATCATCTCGGCCGACGGCGTGCAGGAATCACACATTTTGCTCCTCCAGGGCTGAACCGGGCATGATGCGCGAAGATGCTACAACCGGCAGCGGCGTCGAAATGCGGCCATTCGCAGGCTAAAGCGCGGGAATCCCAACTTTCACCGGGAGTGCACAGAGGAATCACCCGCGTGCTGCGCGGAAGGAGTTGCAGCGCCCGCAGAAGTGGTGGGCCGCAAGCGGGAACGGAAATCGACGGTGCGGTCTGGTCGAGCTCGCAGATCGCCGGTCAGTCCTCGGCGTCCCGGACCAGGAGGGCTATCTGGACCCGGTTCTCGAGCGCCAGCTTGGCGAAGAGGCTGCTGGTGTGGGCTTTGACGGTGGCGGTGCTGATGTGCAGGCGCTCGGCGATCTGCGGGTTGCCCAGGCCTTCCGCGATGGCCCGGGCCGTGTCGAGTTCTCGTTCGGTCAGCGCGGACAGCCGCTCTCGCGCCGCTCGGCGGGTTGCTCTGCGGGCTTCCGAGGACTGCGGGCCGGTGGCCGCGGCGATGACCCGCGCGGTGGCCGCGGGCGACAGCGCGGGGTTGCCGTCGGCGACCGTGCGCACCGCGTCGACGATCCGCGCAGGCGGGGTGTCCTTGAGGACGAATCCGTGCGCTCCGGTGCGGAGTGCGCCGAGCACCAGTTCGTCGGAGTCGAACGTGGTCAGCACGAGGATCCGCGGTGGTGCCGGGCGGGTGAGCAGTTCCCGGGTCGCGCTGAGGCCGTCGCGGCCGGGCATCCGGACGTCCATCAGCACGACGTCCGGCTGCTGCTCGTCCACCGCGGCGATCGCGGCGTCCCCGTCGGCGGCCTCCGCGACGATGGTCAGGTCGGGTTCGCCGTCGATGACCAGGCGCAGCGCCATCCGCACCAGCTGGTCGTCGTCGACGATGACGACGCGGACGGGCGTGCGCTCGCTGTCCACTCATGCCCTCTTCTCGTGGTCGTGGCGCGGCCAGGGCAGTCGCGCGGTGAGGACGTACCCGCCGTCGGAGGTCGGGCGGTGGCTGAGCTCCCCGCCGGCGAGGGAGATCCGCTCGGTGAGTCCGAGCAGGCCGAATCCGGAGGTCGGCGGTCGCGCGGTGGTCGTGGTGGCGGCGGAATTGCGGACGCTGATGCGCATGTCCGCACCGGGCTCGCCCTCGACGGCGACGCGCACGTGCGCACCCGGGGCGTGCTTGGCGGCGTTGGTCAGTCCTTCTTGGACGATCCGGTAGCAGGTCCGCCCGATGGCGTCGGACGGTTCGCCCGGCACCGCGGTGGTGAGCGCGACGTCCAGGCCGGAGGCGCGGGCGTCGGCCACCAGCTCGGGGATCGGGTCGAGCGAGGGCTGCGGTGGTTCCGGGACGTCCTCGGCCCGGAGCACGCCGAGGACGTCGCGCAGTTCCTCCAGCGCTTGCTGGGAACCGTCGGCGATGCCGCGGATCAGCACCTGGTTCTCCTCGGCGGAGAGGTCGCGGCGGTGGTCCAGCACACCGGCTTGCATGGCGACCAGCGAGATCCGGTGCGCGAGCACGTCGTGCATCTCGCGGGCGATCCGGTTGCGCTCCACGGCCCGCGCCTGCGCCGCTCGCGCGGCCTGCTCCCGTTCCGCGCTCTCCGCCCGCTCGCGCAACGACAGCACTTCGGCGCGCCGCGCGCCGATGGCCGCGCCGACGGCCACCGCGGTACCAGCGGTCAGCGCCGAGGAGGCGAGCAGGAGCCACGTCGAGGCGGACGGCATCTCGATCGGGTAGAGCTCGACGGCCGTTTGCGACGCGGCCACGTAGGCCACCACGACGACCCCGATCTCCAGCGGGCGGCGGCGGGTGGACAGCGAGCACAGCGCCAGCAGCGCGGCACCGGTGGCCAGCGTCGACGCGGTCGAGGCGGTGGCGACCACCGTGGCGACGGCGAGCGGGAACCGCTGCCGCCGCAGCAGCGCGATCAGGCAGCCGAGGGCCACCAGCGGATCACCGGTGGCGAACCAGGAACCGGCCTCGGCCGCGTGCTCCGGCGGCAGCATGATGCCGGCCAGGAGCCACGAGGGGATGCCCAGCGCCGCGGCCGCCGCCAGCCGCCACGCCTGCTGCCACACCTCGAACCACTTCACCCGCGCATTGTCGCGGGAACCGCGCGGCCGGTGCAGCAGACCGCGGGATGTTCCGCACTCGACCCGGGTCGAACCACCGCTTCGCCCCGGGTCGAATGCGGTTCGAGCCGCCGGTCCGATGTGCCCGCCGAGCCGAGTGGACAGACTCGTCGTGCCTGGAAATACGGAAGAACGTGGAGAAGCTCCCACTTCCGGCCGGACGTTGATGCAGGAGGACATCGGATGCGCAGAACT
This sequence comes from Saccharopolyspora indica, assembly GCF_027853965.1. Classification (GTDB taxonomy): domain Bacteria; phylum Actinomycetota; class Actinomycetes; order Mycobacteriales; family Pseudonocardiaceae; genus Saccharopolyspora; species Saccharopolyspora indica. The sequence goes on from NZ_JAQGLB010000016.1 coordinate 30,550, forward strand.
CTGGCCGTCTCCCTCGCCGCCGCGGCGGTGGCCGCGACCGCGGCCGTGGGAGTGGCGTCGGCGGACACCGTGGAGTGGGGCCCGTGCCCGGAGGGCACCGCCCCCGGCCTCGAGTGCTCGACGCTCGAAGTCCCGCTGGACTACCGGGATCCGGACGGCGAGCAGGTGGAGCTCGCGATCTCCCGGCTGGCGAGCGAGAAACCCGCGCGGCGCCGCGGCGTCCTGCTCACCAACCCGGGCGGCCCCGGTGTCGCCGGACTCGACTACCCGGCGCTCCTCGCCGCGAAGGGGCTGCCGATCCCGGGCGTGCCGCAGGAAGTGCTGGACGCCTACGACGTGATCGGCTTCGACCCGCGCGGTGTCGGCCGCAGCGCGCCGGTGACCTGCGAGCTGACGCAGGAGCAGCAGGGCTGGGGTGTCTTCCCGACCTACGCGCACACCGCTGCCGACGTCGAGCGGGAGGCGGACCGCGCGCGGACCATCGCCGAGCAGTGCGCCACCTCGCCGACGGCGCGGCTGCTGCCGCACCTCACCACCGCGAACACCGCGCGCGACGTGGACCGCATCCGGGAAGCGCTGGGCGAGCCGAAGATCTCCTACCTCGGCGGCTCCTACGGCACCTCCCTCGGCGCGGTGTACACGACGATGTTCCCGGCGAACAGCGACCGGATCGTGCTGGACAGCAACCTGGGCGCCGGCGGTTACGACGCCAAGGCCTTCCGGTTGATGGCCCGCGGCCTGGAGGAGCGGTTCCCGGACTTCGCGGCGTTCGCGGCCGCGCGGCCCGAGCTCGGCCTGGGGGCCACGCCGGAGCAGGTGACCGCGAAGTTCTTCGAGCTCGCGGATCGCTTGACGGCCAAGCCGGTCCAGGGCGTCGACGGGACGTTGTTCCGCGGGATGACGTTCGAAAGCCTCTACTCCGATGCCACCATGCCGCTGCTGGCCGAGACCTGGCGGGCCTTGGCGGAGGACCGGCCGCTGCCGCCGCGCCCGCCGATGGCGAACCTGGAGAACGCCATGTCCGCGCGGCTTTCGGTGGTCTGCGGTGATTCGCGCTGGCCGCGGGCGGTCGAGGACTACCAGCGGCAGGTCGAGGTCGACCGGGCGGAGCACCCGATGCTGGGCGGCTCCACGGCCAGCATCGGGCCGTGCGCGTTCTGGCCGTCCGAGCGGGTCGAACCGCCGGTGCGCATCGGTGACGAGGGCCCGTCGAACGTGCTCATGGTGCAGAACGAGCGCGACCCGGGAACGCCGCTGGCTGGCGCCCAGGAGCTGCGGCGCGCGTTCGGGCAGCGGGCCACGATGGTGACGGCCGACGAGGGCGGGCACGGCATCTACCCGTTCGGCCCCAACACGTGCGCGAAGAACGCGGTGACGGAGTTCCTGACCACCGGGAAGCGCCCGCCGCACGACGTGGCCTGCCCCGCCGGGTAGCGGGCGCGGTTCGTGAGGGGTTTCCCGGCCGGGCGCGGTGCGCGGGACGGGTGATCCGGGGTGGCGGGGCTAGCGTCGGCTCAGCGACTTCGGGGAGGAAGCTCATGGGTTCCGCGAGTGCGGCCGACGAACTTGCCCGGCGTATCGGGGAGCATCTCGTGCACCGCCCGGGCGATCCGGCGCACGCCGGTGCTTCGGCGCTCTGGAACGGCGCGGTGACCACGCAGCCCGCCTGGTCGCGGCCAAGCAGGCCTACGATCCGGGCCACGTCTTCACCGCCACGCCGCTGCCCGGCAAATAATTCCTAAGTGGACCAACGGGTGGTGCTTCGGCCCTTGCCCCGGCTGCGGAATCTTCTTTCCCGCCGGTGAATTCTGGTGCGAAACGGCCGGGGAGCGGCAGGAGCTCTCGTACAGTGGCCGCGATCAACACCGACGACGAGGAGTGGTCTTGCCCATGACGGTCCCGGCCGGAGTGCACGTCAGCCCGGAGTTCCCCGCGATGCTCGACCGGATCGACGCGCTCGCCGGCGAACTCGAGTCGGACGCCGCCGCGGCGGAGGAGCGCGGCAGGCTGGCCGAGAGCACCGCGCGGGCGCTGCTGGACGCGGGAGTGGTCCGGGCCGGGCTGCCCGCGAACCTCGGTGGCCACGAGTTCTCGCCGCGCCAGCTGATCGCGACGATCGAGCGGGTCAGCTACCACGACGCGGCGGCGGGCTGGACGATGCTGGCGCTGCTGCACGTCACCGGCACCACCGCGGCCTACCTGGGCGATGTCGCGGCGGCCGAGATGTTCGCCGACGTGGCCGGGGGCGACCACGCGCTGCTGGCCGGGCACGGCACCCGCCCCGGCCGGGCGGTTCCGGTGGACGGCGGTTTCCTGGTGAGCGGGAGCTGGCAGTTCGCCTCCGGGATGGCGCACGCCACCCACGTGCACAGCGCGATCCAGGTCGAGGGCACCGGCGAGCTGCGGGTGCTGGCGATGCCGAAGTCGCAGGTGGAGCTGGTCGACAACTGGGACGTGCTGGGCCTGCGCGCGACGCACAGCATCGACTACCGCTGCACCGACGTCCACGTCCCGATCACGCACACCTACATCGCGACGACCACGACTCCGGCCAACGGCGGTGCGATGTACCGGGTCGGCCTGGTGAACATGGCCGCGATCGTGCACAGCGGCTGGGCGCTCGGCGCCGGGCGGCGACTGCTCGACGAGATGAAGTCCCTCGCCGCGGCCAAGTCCGGCACGCACAACGCGGCGGTCGACACCGGGCACTTCCACGCGGAGTACGCGACCGCGGTGGCCAGGCTCCGCGCGGCCCGCGCCTGGGTGATGGAGGTGTGGCAGGACGTCGAGGAAGCCCTGGACGCGGGCGGATCGCTGAGCACCGAGCAGGAAACGCTGATCAGGCTGTCGCTCAACCACGCGACGCGAACGGCGCAGGAGACCGGCCAGGTGGTGCACCGCTGGGCGGGCACGACGGCGATCCGGCGCGGCCCGATCGACCGGTTCCTCCGCGACGTCGCCACCGGAGCCCAGCACATCACCTCCAGTCCGGTGGTGCTGCAGAACTGCGGGAAGTGGCTCAGCGGTCTGGAACCCGAAGCCCGCTGGGAGTTCCTCGACCTGGCCCGGTGACCGCGCCCGCCGCACGGCCGAACTCGCCGGATGAACGCTCCAGCGACCCGGAACCGGCCGTAGTGGACTGTCCTGGGCCGGCGCCGTCCGTGATGGCCGATCTGATGTCCTGATCGTGTCAGTCGCCGTGAAAATCGCTTTCGTCCCGATGCAGTGCGATGTCACCATCGGCGATCGGCGATGAGAGGGGCGTGATGGCCCGGAGTTTCGCACGGCGGCTGCCGAAGCTGCTCCGCCCGTGGCCGCTGTCCGGCGTGCGGGTGGTCGAGGAGCTGACCGACCTCGGCGACCGGGCCCGGGTCTGGCGGGTGCGGGCCGACGACGCAGACCACGTCGCGAAGCTGACGTTCGACGCCCGCCGGTACGTGGTGCCGGGGCTGCGGATCGCGTCGGTGCTGGATCGCGCGGGAATCCGCACCGGCAGACCGGTGCCGACCTCCGCCGGTGCGCTGTGCACCGGCGTGCGGCTGGGGAGGTGGACGCTGGCCCTGCTGGAATTCGTGCCGGGCACGCCGTTCGACTGGTCGGAGCCGGAGCGGTGCGGCGACCTGCTCGGGCGCGTGCACCACGTGCTGCGCTCGGCCGAAGACGTGGCTCCGGCGGGGCGTCTGCTCGACTTCTACCAGGAGGAAGCCGACCGGGTGGGCGGGCAGCGCGGCGCGGCGCTCTCCGACGCGGTGGCCGCGGTGCGCGCCTTCGACCGCGACACCGGGCTGACCCACGGCGTGCTCTACGGCGATCCCGCTCCCGAGGTGCTGAGGTCGCCCGACGACGAGCTGGCGCTGATCGACTGGGGCACGCCGAGCTGGGGCCCGCTGCTGCACGATCTCGTGTGCTGGCAGCGGTTCGGCGCGGCTGCCGGTGAGGACGCGGCCGCCCGCTTGCTGTCCGGCTACCGCACCCGGATGCACCTCGCGGACGCCGAACTGGCCGCCGCACCGCTGTTCCGCACCCTGCACCGGGCGATCGACGCCGTGTGGGAGGCGCGGTGATCCGCAGCTTCTGCGGTGCGCTGTACGGCTGGGCTCCAGGTGGTCCTGCAGGGCTGTGAGCGGTGGCTCAGCGGAGTGCGCCGGGATCTCCGCGCGGGGCTGGGCGGGCAGGTGCAGACCAGGTGGAGAAGTGGTGAACGTCGTGCGGACAGGCGTGGGCGCGTCCGGCTCCTCGGCGGTCGAGGGGGCTTTGACCTGCGGTTCTGCGACTCCGTCGACGGCTGCGCGGCGACTCGCCGGTTGATCGGCTTTATTTGACTCATTCCAGAAAAGCTGATAGCCATATGTCATGCCGTCCATCGATGCCGCCGCCCTGCTGAAGGGGGCGTCGCTGCGGGTGACCCGCCCTCGGGTCGCCGTGCTCGCGATGGTTTCGGAGAATCCCCATTCCGATGCCGACACCATCGCGACGACCGTCCGTCGCGACCTGGGGTCGGTGTCCACCCAGGCGGTGTACGACGTCCTGCGCGCGCTCACCGAGGCGGGCCTGGTCCGCCGCATCGAACCGGCCGGCTCGCCGGCCCGGTTCGAGACGCGCGTGGGCGACAACCACCACCACCTGGTGTGCCGCGTCTGCGGTGCCATCGCCGACGTCAGTTGCGCGGTGGGGGAGGCCCCGTGCCTCCACGCCGACGATCCGCACGGATACCTGCTCGACGAGGCCGAGGTGACCTTCTGGGGCGTGTGCCCGGACTGCCGCGGCAACGGACGAGCGATTGACTGAAGATCCCACCGAGGAGCGAGTTTTGCCTGAGAACAACCAGAAACCGTTGACCACGGTGGCCGGTGCCCCGGTCCCGGACAACCAGAACTCCCTGACCGCCGGCCCGCGCGGCCCGATGCTGCTGCAGGACGTCTGGTTCCTGGAGAAGCTGGCGCACTTCGACCGCGAGGTCATCCCGGAGCGCCGGATGCACGCGAAGGGCTCCGGTGCGTTCGGCACCTTCACGGTGACCAACGACATCACCCAGTACACCAGCGCGAAGATCTTCTCCGAGATCGGCAAGAAGACCGAGCTGTTCGTCCGCTTCTCGACCGTCGCCGGTGAGCGCGGCGCGGCCGACGCCGAGCGCGACATCCGCGGCTTCGCGATCAAGTTCTACACCGACGAGGGCAACTGGGACATCGTCGGCAACAACACGCCGGTGTTCTTCTTCCGCGACCCGCTGAAGTTCCCGGACCTCAACCACGCGGTGAAGCGCGACCCGCGCACCAACATGCGCAACGCCGAGAACAACTGGGACTTCTGGACCAACCTGCCCGAGGCGCTGCACCAGGTCACCATCGTGATGTCCGACCGCGGCATCCCGGCGTCCTACCGCCACATGCACGGCTTCGGCTCGCACACCTACAGCTTCATCAACGCCGAGGGCGAGCGGTTCTGGGTCAAGTTCCACCACCGCACCCAGCAGGGCATCAAGAACCTGACCGACGCCGAGGCCGAGGCCCTGGTCGGCAAGGACCGCGAGTCGCACCAGCGCGACCTGTACGAGTCGATCGAGAACGGCGACTTCCCGAAGTGGAAGCTGTACGTGCAGATCATGCCGGAGGCGGACGCGGACAACTACCGCTTCCACCCCTTCGACCTGACCAAGGTCTGGTCGAAGAAGGACTACCCGCTGATCGAGGTCGGCGAGTGGGAGCTCAACCGCAACCCGGAGAACTACCACGCCGAGGTCGAGCAGGCCGCGTTCTCCCCGGCCAACGTCGTCCCTGGCATCAGCTTCTCCCCGGACCGGATGCTGCAGGGCCGGTTGTTCTCCTACGGTGACGCGCAGCGCTACCGCCTGGGCGTGAACCACCACCAGATCCCGGTCAACGCGCCGAAGAACCCGGTGAACTCCTACCACCGCGACGGTGCCATGCGCATCCACCAGGGTGGTACCCCGGCCATCGAGCCGAACTCCTACGGCCGCTGGCAGGAGCAGCCGGCGTACCGCGACCCGGCCCTGGCCGTGGGTGCCGTCGCCGACCGGTTCAACTACCGCGAGGACGACGACAACTACTACGAGCAGCCGGGCAACCTGTTCCGCAGCATGTCGGCGGAGCAGCAGCAGGTGCTGTTCGAGAACACCGCCCGCGCGATCAACGGTGCCTCCCAGGCCACCGTCGAGCGCCACATCGCCAACTGCACCAAGGCCGACCCGGCCTACGGCGAGGGCGTCCGCAAGGCGATCGAGGCCCTGGCCGCGGGCGAGCTCTGAGCTCGACCCGGGTCTGCGGACTCGTAGCGGGGCGGCGGTCGAATCCGGCCGCCGCCCCCTCCTTTTCCCAGCGAGATCAGGAAGAACCACCATGAGCGATGGACTGACCCCGGAGCAGGCCGAGCGCGTCGTGGCGATCGCCATGGACCTGGCCCGCGAAGGCCGGACGGAAGAGCTGGCCGAGTTCGTCGACCACGGCCTCCCGGTCAACACGACCGACGAAGCGGGCAACACGCCGCTGATGCTCGCGGCCTACCACGGCCACGCCGGAACGGTCCGAGCCCTCCTCGACCGGAAGGCCGACCCCGACCTGCGCAACGACCGGGACCAGTCGCCCATCGCCGGAGCCCTGTTCAAGGGCGAAGAAGCGGTGGTGAAGGTCCTCCGCGAAGCAGGAGCGGACCTCGACGCGGGCACCCCTTCGGCCCGAGCGGCGGCGGCGATGTTCGGCCGCGAGAACCTCCTGTCGGACTGACCCCGCGCCTCCAGAACCCGTGAGCGCTTTGGGGCGCTATGACACCCCGAACCGCGCACGGACCCACGGCTACTCTGGACCGGTGGATGCTGCGTCGATCATCGCCCGCGCCGCTGAGTACCTGAACCCCGCCGAGCGGGGTGACCGGACGTCGGGAGGCGTGGCTTCGGCCATCCTCACCGCGCAGGGCGATCTCTTCTTCGGCGTCTGCATCGACACGCCCTGCAGCATGGGCTTCTGCGCCGAGCACGCCGCCGCGGCCGCGATGATCACCGCGAGGCAGTCCGAGATCGCGGTGGTCGTGGCCGTCGTGCGCGACGACTCCGGTGCGCTCCGCGTGCTGCCGCCGTGCGGCCGGTGCCGCGAGTTCCTGTACCAGCTCGACGACCGCAACCTGGCCGCCCGGGTCGTCCTGGGGCCGGAAAGGGTCGTGACCCTCGCCGACCTCCTGCCGGAGCGGTGGTCGGATCGGGACGTCGACTGACTGGAAAGTCCCGATCGTCCGGTGCGGTCGCACTAGGGTGTGGTCATGCGGATCGAGGTGTTGGGCCCGGTTCGGCTCAGCACCGACGTGGGCGTTGCGGTCGACGTCGCCGAGCGCAAGGTGCGCTTGCTGCTGGCCGCTCTCGTGGCCGCCGGTGGTGCACCGGTGCCGGCGGAGGCGCTGGTCGACCGGGTGTGGGGCGAGAACCTGCCGGCGAACCCCAAGCGGGTGCTGCGAGCGAAGCTCTCCCAGCTGCGGGCCGCGCTGGACCGGGCCCGCCCGGGAGCGCGCGAACTGCTGGCGCACACCCCCGCCGGTTACCGGCTCGCCGTGGAACCCGGGTCGGTGGACGCCGGTCGGTTCCGGGACGAGGTCGAGCGCGCCCGTCGCCTGAGCGCGGGCAAGCGGGCGGAGGTGCTCGACCGGGCGCTGTCGATGTGGAACGGCGAGGCGTACGCCGACTTCGCGGACGAGCTCTGGCTGGCACCGGTGATCGCCGAACTCGAGGAGGCGCGTCTCACCGCCGTCGAGCTCCTGGCGGAGGCGCTGCTGGAGAGCGGAACACCGGAGCGGGCGATCGAACGCGCGAACGGCGTCGCGGCCGCCCATCCCACGCGGGAGCGGTTGGTCAGCGCGCTGATGCTGGCCCTGTACCAGGCCGGTCGCCAGCACGAGGCGCTGGAGCTGTTCGAGGCGCTGCGGCACCGGCTCGCCGAGGACGTCGGCGTCGACCCGAGCCCGCAGGTGCGGGAACTGCACGGGCGCATCCTGCGGCAGGATCCCGCGTTGACCGGCGACCGTCCGCGCGGGCGCTCCGCACTCGCGCGGACGAACGTGCCCGCGGAGACCGCTGCGCTGATCGGGCGGCGGCGGGAGATCGACGAGATCGCCGCCTCGCTGACCGGCACCAGGCTGGTGACGTTGACCGGCGCCGGTGGCGTTGGCAAGACGCGGCTCGCGCTGCACCTGGCCCGCGCGCAGCTGGCGCAGTTCCACCGCGGCACGTGGTTCATCGATCTGACCGAGCTGGCGAGCACCCCGGCAGGCGAGCGCCCCTCGGTCGAGCGGGTGGCGGACCTCGTCATGTCCGCGCTCGACCTGCCCAGCGCTCCTGCCGACAACTTCGCCGAGGTGTGCGAGGCGCTGGGCTCGCGGCCGTCCCTGCTCGTGCTGGACAACTGCGAGCACGTCGTGGACGAGGTGGCCGAGTTCGTGGCCCGACTGCTGCGCAGAGCCCCCGGGGTGCGGGTCGTGGCGACGAGCCGTCAGCCGCTGGGGCTTCCGGAGGAGCAGCGCTACGGCGTCGCGCCCCTGGCGGTCGAGGCGGGGCCGGACGGCGTCAGCGAGGCCGCCGCCTTCTTCGCCGCGCGAGCGCGGGCCGTCGACCGCACGTTCACCCTGGAGGGCTCGACCACCGAGGTGGTGGAGTTGTGCCGCCGGCTGGACGGTCTGCCGCTGGCGCTGGAGCTCGCGGCCAGCCGGACCAATGCGATCTCGGTCCGCGATCTCCTGGAGCGGCTGAGCGACCGGCTCAACCTGCTGGCCCGGCCGGGACGCGGCGTGCCCAGGCGGCAGCAGACGCTGCGCGGGTTGATCGACTGGAGCTGGTCGCTGCTCGACGAGACCGAGCAGGCGGTGTTGCGGCGGCTGGCCGTGCACCCCGGTGGGCTGAGCTTGGAGGCCGCGGAAGCCATCTGCGCCGACGACGCGACCGGCGCGCAGGTCGTCGATGCGCTGCTCGGGCTGGTGGATCGCAGCATGGTCATCGCGAGCGCGTCCGGGCCGACCGGGGTGCGCTACGGGCTGCTCGAGTCGATTGCGACCTACGCCGCGGAGAAGCTGGACGAGGCGGGCGAGCGGGAACGCGTCGCGCAGCGGCATCTGCGCTACTACCTCGACTTCGCGGATCGGGCGGACGAGAACCTGCGAGGCCCCGAGCAGCGGTACTGGCTGCAACGGTTGGAGGCCGAGCGGATTCAGCTGCGGCACGCGAGCGCGGAGGCCATCCGCCAGCGGGATGGTGACAGCGCGATCGCGTTGGCCCTGGTGACGTTCTGGTACCGGACGATGAGCGGGCGCCAAGCCCACTTGCGCGATGACCTCCGCACGGCGCTCGGCCTGCCCGGCAAGCGCGACGACGGCTACGCGACGGTCGCCGCGCTCGACGTCTGCCTGAGCCTCGACGCCGGATCAGGGCGCGGAGGAGAACGGGTCGACGCGGCCCTGGCGATGTTCGACGACCCCTTCGCCAGAGCCGGGATCCAGTGGTACGCCGGTGCTTCGCTGCTCACCGCGGGAATTCGCGAGGCCGGTGAACGGCACATCGACGAGGCGCTGCCGGTTCTCCAGGACAGGGGCGCGGACTGGGCGGCGTCGGTGGCGGTGTGCCTGCGGGACTGGCTCGTGGTCAGCACGTGGGGCGATCCGCCGCGCGGTCTGCCCGATGGCCGCGACGCCGGGGAAGTGCTGCAGGAGCTGGGGGACAGCTACGGGCTCTCCTACGCGCTGGCGGTCGAGCACCGCACGGCCGAGCTCTCCGGTGACTACGCGCGGGCGGCCGCTGTCGCGGAGCAGGCGTACGAGCAGAGCCTCGCGCTGCACCTGTGGTCGGGGGTCTCGTTGTGGCTCACCGCGCGGGCGATTTCGGCGCTGCGCAGAGGTGATCTGGCGGGAGCCGCCGAGTCCCTCCAGGAGTCCAGATCGCTGGCCGCCGAGCTCGGGTACACCAACGGCTCGGCCTACGCCGACTTCGGCGAATCGATGATCGCCCGGTACCACGGCGACACCGGGCGGGCGCGAGAGCTGTTGGAGCGCTGGAAGAAGGCGGGTGATGCGGCCACCGCCAACCTCCTCACCCGGTTCGAAGACGGGTTCCTCCGCGTCGCCGAAGGACGGACCGGCGAAGCCCGCTCGGTGCTGACCGAACTCGTCCCGGCGGTGCGGCGCATCGACGGGCCACCGACGACGGCCCGCATGCTCGAACTCGCCGCGGCGGTGCGGACGCCGGAGTCGGCGGTGGCGGCCGCGGAACTGCTGGGCGCGGCCGAGGAGGTGCGCGCCCGAGCAGCGGCCGAACCGGCTGCGCCGGAGCGCCGCGACATCGACCGGGTGGTGCGCGCGATCGGCGATCGCCTCGACGACCAGCAGGTCACCGAGGCGATCGCCCGCGGGCGGACCCGCGATCCCGACGAAGTCGTCAGCTCGCTGTCCGGGCGGTGACGTCTCCCGGCGCGTCGTCGGTGGGCAGGTGAACACCGCGCAGGCCGCGCCGCACGAGCACGACAGCCGCGAGGCCGATGAGCAGCGCAGCGCAGCAGGCGGCCAGGGCTCCCGTCGACCACGCATCGCGCACCACCTGCAGCAGCTCCTGACCGCTCGTGCCACCGATCCGCTCGGCGACGGCCACGGCGCCACCCGGGCTCTGACCGGCTTCGTCCAGGTCCGCCGCCGAGATCGGGTGCGGTGCTCCGGCGTGCAACGCGCGGTTGAAGGCCGACATCGCGAGGCTGCCGATGAAGGCCATGCCCAGCGCCCCGCCCAGCCCGGCGCTGATGTCCTGGAGCGCGACCGCCGAACCGGCCCGGTCCTGGGGCGCGGCGGTGATGACGAGCTGGGAGCCGAGCACCATCATCGGCGCCGTTCCCAAGCTCACCAGCGTCTTCCCGGCGATGAACAGGGCCGTCAGCTCCGGGGCGGCGACGATCGCCGCGACGATCGTGCCCGCGCCGAGGAGCGTCGTGGACAGCCCGGCGAGGATCACCTGGTTCGGCCGGAACCGGCGGTTCAGCACCGGGGTGAGGGTGGTGCCGACGATGGCCGCGCTGCCGGAGATGGCCAGCAGCACGCCCAGCTCACCGGCGGGCACCTGCGCGACGATCTGCAGGTACTGCACCAGCACCAGGTCCACGGCGACGAACGCCGAGGAGACCAGCACCAGCACCGCGAGCGAGTTCCGCAAGCCCCGGATCCGGAACAGGCTCAGGTCCAGCAGCGGGTCGGCCAGGCGTCGTTGCCTGCGGACGAAGAGCACCCCGAGCGCGACGCCCAGCGCGACGACGATCAGGTGGGACGCCGAGGGGCCCCGAGCGGCGATCTCCTGGAGGCCGAAGACCACCGAGATCACCGATGCCGTGGACAGGCCCGCGCTGAGCGAATCGATCCGGGCCCCGCTCATCGCCCGCTGGCGCGGGAGCAGCAGCGGACCGCCCAGCAGCACGGCGGCCGCGACCGGCACGTTGACCAGGAACACCGAATCCCACCCGAAGTGCTCCAGCAACAACCCGCCCATGGGCGGGCCGAGCGCACCGCCGACGGTGAACGCCCCGATCAGCACGGCGAAGGCCGTGCCGGTGTACCGGGGATCGGTGAACACCGCTCGCATGATCGAGAACGCCGCGGGCGAGGCGGCTCCGGCCGCCGCGCCGAGCAGGAACCGTCCGGCGATGAGGACCTCGGGATCCCGGGCGAAGGCGGCCAGCGCCGACGCCGAGCCGTAGAGGGCCATCGACAGCAGCAGGAGGCGCCTGCTGCCGATCTTGTCGGTCAGCCTTCCCGCCGTGATGACCAGGCCCGCGGCGGCGAACTCGCCCACGTGGATGATCCACAGCATCTGGGTCGTCGACGGCGCGAGGTCCGCCGACACCGAGGGCACGGCCAGGAACAGCACCGTGACGTCGGTGGCCATCATGAACAGCGGCAGGGCGACCAGCACGAGTCCGGACCACTCGCGCCAGGTCGGCCGCGGTGGTGCGCAGCCCTGGGGCATCTCGGTCAACTCCGGAGCTCGGCTCAGGCGGACTCGACGAACGGGTACGGACGCTCGGCGCGGGCGTCGCGCAGCGTGCGGGCCCACCAGGCGAGCTGGTTCAGGAACCCGGTCGCGATCCGGTCCACCCGCTCGGCGTCGACCGGTCGGCCGTCGTGGTCGAAGGAGTTCCAGAAGTAGGCGAAGGTGATCGAGTCGCGCAGCGGCACCGCGTGGAACTCGGTGAACACCCCGCGCAGCGCGTCGATGGCCTGCAGACCACCGGTGATGCCGCCGTAGGAGATCATCCCGACCGGCTTGAGCTGCCACTCGGCGTAGAACCAGTCGATCGCGTTCTTCAGCGCCGCCGGGTAGCTGCGGTTGTAGACCGGGGTCACCACGACGAACGCGTCGGCCCGCCCGAGCCGGGCGCCGAGCTCGACGACCGGTTCCGGCCGGGGCTCCTCGGGATAGTTGCCGCCGAGCACGGTCGGGCAGGGGTGATCGGCCAGGTCGATCAGGTCGACCTCCAGCCCGTCGTGCTTGCGGGCCTGATCGGCGATCCAGCGGGCCGGGGTCGGGCAGAACCGGTCGGTGCGGGTGCTGCCGACGATCACCGCCACCTGGAGGGGGCGGGCGGGTGCGGTCGTGGTCATCGCTGTCGACTCCTCGTTCGAGTTCCGTTGCGGGACCGATCGTGCGAGCGAGGAGCTCCGGGAACGTTCTGGAAGGGCTCCGGTCGATCGGGGCCCTTCGCGGGGAGGTGGCGACCGCGATCTCCAGCGAAAGAAAATCTTTCGCCTTTGCGCACTCCTTACTGAAGGATGTTGCTTGTTGACGAGACTCTGATGTAATTCTTGTTGACAAGTGATGCGTGACACGGGTCCGGGAGGCCGACGATGACCGCTCAGCACGACACCGTCCGCGATGTGGCACCGACCGACGTACCTGCTCCCCGCGAGGCCGCGACCGGCGTGGTCGAATCCCTGAAGGCGCAGGTCACCGGCGACCTGATGAACATCGTCGTGGACCTCGACGCCGGAGACGGCTGCCGGCTGCGCGATGCGCGCGACGGCACCGAGTACCTGGACCTGACGATGTTCTTCAGCTCGGCGCCGCTCGGGCACGGCCACCCGGGCCTGCGCACCGCCGAGTTCGAGGCCGCGCTGGTGCGCGCCGGACGGGTGAAACCGTCGAACCCGGACTTCGCCACCGTCGAGCAGGCGCGCTTCGCCGAGACCTTCCGCCGCGTGGTCGGCATCGACGAGCTGCCGCTGCTGTTCTTCATCGACGGCGGCACGCTCGCGGTGGAGAACGCGCTGAAGGTCGCCTTCGACTGGAAGACGAAGCTCAACGCCCGCAACGGGATCGCCGTGCGCGGCTCCCGCGTGCTGCACCTGGAGAAGGCCTTCCACGGCCGCAGCGGCTACACGCTGTCGCTGACCAACACCGATCCGGCGAAGATCCGCGACTACCCGATGTTCGACTGGCCGCGCATCCCCAGCCCGGCGGTCGAACCGGGCGAGCGGTGGGACAGCGCCGGGCTCCTGCCGGAGGAGGAGGCCTCGCTCGACGCCGCGCGCGCCGCGCTGCACCGCTACGGCCGGGAGATCGCCTGCTTCGTGTACGAGCCGATCCAGGGCGAGGGCGGCGACCGGCACCTGCGCCCGCAGTTCCTGCGGGCCGTGCAGGAGCTGTGCCGCGAGCACGACGTGCTCACCGTCGCCGACGAGGTGCAGACCGGCATGCTGACCGGTCAGGCGTGGGCGCACCAGGCGCTCGGGCTGGAGCCCGATCTGGTGGCCTTCGGCAAGCGCCTGCAGGTGTGCGGCGTGATGGGCGGCAGGCGGGTCCTGGAGATCGCCGACAACGCGTTCCGCGAGCCCAGCCGGATCAGCTCCACCTGGGGCGGTTCGCTGTCCGACATGGTGCGCGCGACCCGCATCCTGGAGGTCGTCGAGGCCGAGGGCCTCTTCGAGCACAGCCGCCTGATGGGCGAGCTGCTGCTCGGCGAGCTGCGCGACCTGGCGGTGGAGTTCCCGTCCCTGATCAAGGCCCCCCGAGGTCGCGGCCTGATGTGCGCGATCACCTTCCACGACCCCGCCGACCGCGACCGCGCCCTGGCCCTGGCCCGCGACAACCACCGGACCCTGTTCCTCCCGTCCGGTCCGGACTCCCTGCGCGCCCGCCCGCCGCTCTCGGCGCGCCCGGAGGAACTGGTCGACGCGGCAGCAGCCCTCCGCAAAACCCTCGCCGACCTCACCTGACCGCCGAATCCAGCGAGGCGAAGGGCACCTTTCCCCAACTATGCGAGCGAAAGGTGCCCTTCACCCCACCTCATCCGAGTGAGCAGGTGAAGGGCACCTTCAGGCGAGCAAGTTGCCTGAAGGTGCCCTTCACCGCGGTCCGTCAGCTGTGGGGTGCGGGTCAGATCCAGCCCTCTTGCCAGGCGTGGCGGGCGGCTTCGTGGCGGGTTGACACGCCCAGCTTGGTCATGGCTGAGGAGAGGTAGTTGCGGACCGTGCCCTGGGCGAGGTGGACCTCCGCCGCGATGGTGGCGATCGTGCCGCCCTGCAGGGTGTGCGCGAGCAGCTCCAGCTCGCGCTCGGTGAGCGGGCAGGTGCCGCTGGTCAGCGCGCTGGCCGCGATCTCCGGGTCGATGTAGCGGCCGCCGTCGTGGACGTCTCGCAGGATCGCCGCCAGGCGGGACGCCGGTGTGGTCTTGGGGACGAAGCCGCGGATGCCCGCCGTCAGGGCGCGCTTGAGGACGCCGGGTCGCGCATGGCGGGTGACCAGCACGATCGGCACCTCCGCGGCCACCTCGCGGGCGGCCTGGACACCGTCGACCTCGGGCATCTCCAGGTCGAACACCGCGATGTCCGGCGCGTGCTCGCGCACCGCGCGCACCGCCTCGGCGCCGTTGCTGCACTGGGCGACCACCGAGAGATCGGGCTCCAGGTCCAGCAGCGCCGCGAGGGCACCGCGGATCAGGTCCTCGTCGTCGGCCAGCACCACACGGATCACGATGTCCTCCCCAGCTCGGCGGCTCCGCGCAACTCGAACCAATCGTCCACCAGGCGCCCTTCGACGTGACCGCCCATGGCGCTGAACCGCTGGCGCAGCCCCTCGATGCCCGACCCCGCCGCCTCGTTCGGCGGCTTCACGCGGTCGTTGCGCAGCACGATGCTGGTGCGCGGCCCGTCGACGACGATGCGCAGCTCGCAGTTCTCCGCGCGGGAATGGCGCAGGACGTTCGTCGTGCCTTCGCGCACCAGCGCGCCGAAGAGCGGTTGCAGCGGCGGCGGGACGAGTGCCGCATCACCGTCCACTGCGGTGCGAACTCCGGCGGCTTCCAGGATCTCGCGGGCGTTTTCGAGCTCCGAGGTGAGCTTGGTGTGGCGGTAGCCGTGCACCACGTCGCGGGTGTCCTTCAGCGCAGTCCGCGCGATCTCGGCGATCTCGGCGGCCGATGCGCGCGCCGTCGCGTCGTCGACGCCGATCAGCCGCTCGGTCAGCTCGCCCTTCAGCGCGATCACCTGCAGGTGGTGGCCCTGGATGTCGTGCAGATCGGCGGCGAACCGCAGCCGCTCGTTGGCCACCGCCAGCTCGGCGCTGACCGTCCGGGCCCGGTCGAGTTCGAGCACGATGTCCCAGAACCACACCGAAGCCAGCACCAGCGCCATGACCACCGACACCAGGACCGCGATGAACAGGCCGGGGATCAGCCCGCGCAGCGGGTCGGTCGGGGAACCCGCGAAGGTGCCGATCACCGCCACCACCAGCGCGGTGCCGATCGCCAGCGGCCAGCGCCACCGGTACGGCGCGGCCGAGACGTGCACCCCGGCCAGGCCGCTGACCACCATCGACCACAGCGCACCGCTGCCGTCCTTGTGCATCGTGTAGGCCATCGCGCCCAGCGCGGCGGCGAACACCGCGACGTGCACCACCGGCCGCTGCTTGCCGTGCCCGAGGCCCTGCATGAGGCTCCGGGCCATCCACGTGCCGTCGATCGCGGAGGCCACCGCGACCAACGTCAGCAGCACGACCTCGACGGTGCCGTAGCGGCCGTCCGAAGCTCCGGCCAGGAGCAGGAACAGCGGGGCCAGCACGTAGCACGGCTGCATCGGGACGATCGTCCACCACGTGTACCGGCGCAGTCGCCGGATGCGCCGGGGGTCGAACTCGGGAGTGCTCACCGGTACAGCATCGGACATCCTCGGCGATCGGCCGCCGGATATGACATGAGTCATCGATTGTGCTGACAGATCGGCGGCCGGGTGCTGACGCCAGCGCACTACCGGCGCCCGGCCCGCCCGGCGAGGCTTGAGCCATGACAACACCAGTGATCAGCGTGCAGGGCCTGCGCTGCCGCTACGGCGAGTTCGAAGCGGTCCGCGGGATCGACTTCGACGTGCAGCCCGGTGAGCTGTTCGCACTGCTCGGCACGAACGGCGCGGGCAAGACGACGACGCTGGAGACCATCGAGGGCCACCGGGAACCCAGCGGTGGCGTCGTGCGCGTCTTCGGGCAGGACCCGCGGCAGGACCGCTCGATCCGCCGCCGCATCGGCATCATGCTGCAGGAGGGCGGCTTCGCCGGTGACCTGACGGTGCGCGAGACCGCGGAGCTGGGCAGCGCGCTGACCGCGCGGACGTCCGATGTGGACGAATCGCTCGCCGCGGTCGGGCTGGCCGGGCGGCGCGAGGTGCGCGTCCGGCAGCTCTCCGGCGGTGAGCGCCGCCGCCTGGACCTGGCGCTGGCGCTGCTCGGCGAACCGGACCTGCTGTTCCTCGACGAGCCGACCACCGGGATGGACCCGGAATCCCGCAGCGCCACCTGGGACCTGGTGCGCGGACTGCTCGCGCGCGGCACCACCGTGCTGCTCACCACGCACTACCTGGAAGAGGCCGAACGGCTCGCGCACCGGCTGGCGATCATGCACGAGGGCCGGATCGCGGTGTCCGGGCGGCTGGTCGACGTGCTGGCCGCGCACCGGGCCCGGATCAGCTTCGACACCCACCGCGACGCGGTGCTCCCGCCGCTGGCCGGAACGGCCGAGGTGACCGGCACGCACGTCGAGATCCGCACCCCGGACCTGCAGCGGGACCTGCACGCACTGCTCTCGTGGGCGGACGGTCACTTGGAGCTGAGCGGGCTGCGCGCGCACCACGCATCGCTGGAGGACGTCTTCAAGGGCGTCCGGGAGGAGGTACTGGTCGCATGACCTCGGCCGTTCTCGCCCTCGGGCGCACCGAGTGGAAGCTGCTCTCGCGCAACAAGGCCGTGCTGATCAGCGCGACGCTGCTGCCGCTGATGCTCGGGTACGTGCTGGCCAGCAACGTCCCCGCCGACGCCGGGCCGGCCGCCTGGTCCATGGTCCTGGGCATGCAGGTGCTGGCCGTGCAGGGCTTCACCATCTACTTCACCACGACCGCGACGCTGGCCAGCCGCCGCGAGGACCGCTACCTCAAGCGGCTGCGCAGCGGTGAGGTGTCCGACGCGGTGATCCTGGGCGGACTGCTGCTGCCGGTGGTCCTGCTCGGCCTGGCCCAGACGGCCGTGGTGCTGGCCATCGCGACCGCCATCGGCGCTCCGGCGCCCGCCAACCCGCTTCCGCTGGTGCTCGCGGCGCTGCTCGGGAGCGCGATGTCGCTGGTGGCGGGGGCTGCGACCAGCGGCTTCACCGCGAGCTCGGAGCAGGCGCAGATCACCACCATGCCGTGGTTCCTGGTGCTGGTCGGCGGCTCGGTCTGGGTGTCGATGAGCGGCGAGATCACGCCGCTGACCTACCTGGTGCCCAGCGGCGGCGTGATGGACCTGGTCGGCCTGGCCATGACCGGCGGAGACGTCCCCAGCGCGCTCCCGGCCACCGGCGCCCTGCTCGCCTGGACAGCACTCCTCGCGATCCTCGCCCGCACCTGGTTCCGCTGGGAACCGCGCGTGTGAGGGTGGTGGTCAATTTCGTACGAAATTGACCGCGGCCGGTTTCGCGAGCTCGGGGGTCTCGCGAAACCGGCTCAGCGCCAGGAGGGCAGCCAGAGCTCGGCCTGCCAGCGCTCGGGCGTGATCGGATCACCGTTGAGGACCGGCCACAGCCAGATGAAGTTGGCCACCACCAGGCCCACGTACAGCGCCACCGCCAGCAGCCCGGTGCGGCGCCGCTCGAAGTGGTCCCGCCCGGTGCCCAGCACCTCGCCCAGCACCAGCACGATCCCCAGCACCAGGAACGGTGCCAGCGGCGTCGCGTAGAAGTAGTACATCTGCCGGTCCAGGTTGAGGAACCACGGCAGGTAGCCCGCGCCGTAGCCGACCAGCACCGCGGCGTAGCGCCAGTCCATCCGGCTCGTCGCCCGCCAGACCGCCCAGCCCGCGACCGGCAGCGCCAGCCACCACATCGCGGGCGTGCCGATCAGCATCGTCGCCTCGACGCAGTTGGACCGCCCGCAGCCCGGCATCCCGGATTCGTAGTAGTAGAGCATCGGGCGCATGCCCATCGGCCACGCCCACGGCTTCGACTCCCACGGGTGCGGCTCCTTGGGAGTGACCAGGTGGGTGTGGAAGTCCAGCACGTTGAACTGGTAGAAGAGCAGCGACCGCAGCGGATCCGGCAGGAAGCCCAGGCCGACGTCGTCGGAGACCAGCACGGCGTGCCGGTCGGTGGCGGTCTCGCTGGCGAACCACAGCGCCCAGGTCCCGAAGTACACCAGCAGCGGGATCGCCACCAGCGACCACAGCGCGGGCGCGGTGTCGCGCAGCAGCGCGGCCCGCCACGGGCGCGGCACCCCGGCCGCCCGCCTGGCCAGCGCATCCCAGATCACGCTGAGCAGGCCGAACGCCATGATGTAGTAGATGCCGTTCCACTTGACGCCGCAGGCCAGCCCGAGCATCAGCCCGGCGCCGAACCGCCACCAGCGGAACCCCAGCCGCGGCCCCCACCGGCTGTCGCCCAGCCTGCCCTCGACGCAGACCTGCCACATCCGGCTGCGCACCTGGTCGCGGTCGGCCAGCAGGCAGGCGAACGCGGCCAGCAGGAACATCGCCTGGAAGATGTCGAGCATGCCGACCCGCGACTGCACGTGGCTGACGCCGTCGCAGATCAGCAGGATCCCGGCGAGCGCGCCGAGCATCGTGGAGCGGGTCATCCGGCGGGCGATGCGCACGATCAGCAGCACCATCAGCGCGCCGCTCAGCGCGGCCGTGATCCGCCAGCCCCACGGGTTGTAGCCCAGCAGCCACTCGCCGATGGCGATCAGCTGCTTGCCCACCGGCGGGTGCGCCACCAGCTCGTAGCCGGGGTTGTCCTCGTAACCGCCGTTGCGCAGCATCTGCCACGCCTGCGGCACGTAGTGCTTCTCGTCGAAGACCGGCGTGCCCTCGTTGGTCGCGTGCCCGAGGTCCCACAGCCGCACGACGACGGCGATCAGCGTGATCGCGAGGGTGACCAGCCAGCCGCGGAGCCGGTCGGCGGGCATCGTCACGTCCAGCAGCGGGAGGGGATCGCTCTCGCCCGGCTGCCGCGCCGGTGGTGTGCGGCCGACGTGGACGAGATCGTCTGCGCTGCGGCCACCGGGAGTGGGGACGAGGACGCTCACGACCCCCGATCGTAGGAGACCGGCGGCGTTCCCGGTCCGGCGACGGTGGAAAGAGCCACGCGGGAGCGGTGGCGCCTGCGTCATTAGGCTCGCTGTCATGGACTCCGGGACGCTCCTGCTCGCCGCCACGCCGCTCGGCGACGTCCGCGACGCCTCCGCGCGGCTGATCGAGGCCCTCGGCTCGGCCGACGTCGTCGCCGCCGAGGACACCCGGCGGGTGCGGGCGCTGGCCAGCGCGCTCGACGTCGTGCCCACGGGCAAGGTGGTCAGCTACTACGAGGGCGTCGAGACGGCGCGCGCTCCGATGCTGCTCGACGCGCTGCGCGAGGGCCGCACGGTGCTGCTGGTCACCGATGCGGGCATGCCCAGCGTGTCGGACCCCGGGTACCGCCTGGTCACGGCGTGCGTCGCCGAGCAGCTGCCGGTGACCTGCCTGCCCGGCCCGTCCGCCGTCACCACCGCGCTGGCGGTGTCCGGGCTGCCTTCGGACCGCTTCTGCTTCGAGGGCTTCCCGCCGCGCAAGCAGGGCGAGCGGCGCCGCTGGTTCGGCCGGCTGGCGGCGGAGGAGCGCACCTGCGTGTTCTTCGAAGCGCCGCACCGGCTCGCCGACGCGCTGGCCGATGCCGCCGAGGTGCTCGGCGGGGAGCGGCGAGCGGCGGTCTGCCGCGAGCTGACCAAGACCTACGAGGAGATCCGCCGGGGCGGCCTCGCGGAGCTGGCGGCCTGGGCCGCCGACGGCGTGCGCGGCGAGATCACCGTGGTGCTCGGCGGAGCCGAGCCGGAGGTGGCCGACCCGGCGGACCTGGTGGAGCAGGTGGAGCAGCGCGCGGCGGAGGGCGTGCGGCTGAAGGACGCGGTGGCGGAGGTCGCGGAGCTGGCGGGCGTCCGCAAGAAGGAGCTCTACGACGCCGTCCTCGCCGCCCGCCGCTGATCGCGCCGTCTAGGCGAGCAGGGCGAGGGCCGGGGCGGCTTTGGCCAGGACTTCGCGCCACTCGTGGTCCGGGTTCGAGTCCGCCGTGATGCCACCGCCGACGCCCAGGTGGAACACGCCGTCGGCGTGCTCCAGGGTCCGGATGGCCACGTTGAGCTCCAGGCCCGCCACCGGCGAGACCATGCCGACCGCGCCGCAGTAGACGTCGCGCGGCTGCGACTCCAGCTCGGCGATGAGCTCCAGCGCGCGGACCTTCGGCGCACCGGTCACCGACGCGGGCGGGAACGTCGCGGCCAGCAGTGCTGAGTTCGGCAGCTCCGCGGGCACCTCCGCCCGCACGTCCGAGACCAGGTGCCACACGCCCGGATGTGCCTGCACGTCCAGCAGCCGCGGCACGGTGACCCGGCCGACCTCGGCGACCCGGCCCAGGTCGTTGCGCGCCATGTCCACGATCATCACGTTCTCCGCGACGTCCTTCGCGGACGCGCGCAGCAGCTCGGCGTTGCGGTCGTCCTGAGGTCCCCGGCGCGGCAGCGTGCCCTTGATCGGGCTGGAGCGCACCACGCGCCCGCGCCGGGTGAGGAACAGCTCCGGGGACAGCGATGCGACCGCGCCCCACGATCCGGCCACGTAGGCGGCCCGCGCCGGGCGGAACCGAGCGCTGCCCGCGGCGAACACCTCCAGCGGATCACCCCGGAACGGCACCTCGAAGCGGCTGCAGATGTTGGCCTGGAAGATCTCGCCCGCGCCGATCTCCTCGACGCAGTTCAGCACCGCCTTGGCGTGCTCGTCGCGATCCGGCCGCCGCACCGGCCCCGCGGTCCACTCCGCGGGCGGCACCTCGTCGGACGTGATCACCTCGCCGAGCTCCGCGATCAGCTCGGGCGACTGCTCGCCGAGCGCCTCGAACCACCACTGACCGCTCGCATCGCGCCGCAGCACGTGATCGGCCCAGCCCCACGCGGCGGTCGGCAACCGCCGGGGGTGCGGGTGCCGACCGGGATCGGTGAGGCCGTAGCCGAGGTAGCCGATCCAGCCGCCGCCGACCGGCCCGCCCGGCTCGGCGCGCACCGGCGCGGTGTCGACCGTGGTGAAGGCGCGATCGGGCGGCGTGGCGTCGATCCGCACCGACGGCGCGAGCACGGCGGAGCCGCCGAACCAGTCGCCGGTCAGCGCAGCGGGCGGTGGCAGTCCGCGCAGTCGCGCGCGCACCGCCAAGCGGCGCAGCACCTGCTCGGCGCTCGCCGTCCCGTCCATCGACTGGGTGAAAACCGGCACGGCGCCAGTATGGCCTGCGCGCCACGCCGCCCGGCCACCGCCGACGGCCTTGTTGGCCTGCGGAAACGTCATCCCCGCGTACGGTGGCGGCATGGTGCGCGTGGTGGGTGCGACGAGGCTCACCCGGATCACCGGTGAGGATTCCCGCAACCGCACCGCCAGCCGGTTCGGGATCACCGCGACCGATCTGGGGATCCTCTGGGACGACGGCCGAGACGGCGTGCTGGTGGCCTTCGGCGACACCTACGGCGAGGGCTGGGGCGGACGCGGCGCCGGGCCCAAGAGCGCCGACTGGCGGTTCAACGTCATAGCCCGCTCCACCAGCACCGATCTCGACGCCGGGCTGGACTTCGACTGGGTGCTGCCGCGTGAGGACGGCGCGGCGGGCCAGTTCCTGCCCGCCGATCGCTCCGCGCGCGAGCACACCGTCATCCCGACCTCCGGCATCGCCATCGGCGGCCGCAACTACCTGCACTACATGTCCGTGCGCCGCTGGGGGATGCCCGGGGTGTGGCACACCAACTACGGCGCGCTGGCCCACTCCGACGACGGCGGCCGCACCTGGACGAAGTCCGCGACCGCGGTCTGGCCGAACAGCGGTCAGCGCTGGTGGAGCCGGTTCCGCCGCCGCGACCCGGGCGGCCACCCGTTCCAGATGATCGGCTTCGCCGGCGTGGTGGACGGCCGCGTGCACCTCCTGGGCACCCCGAGCGGCCGGTTCGGATCGGGCCACCTGGCCCGCGTGCGCGCCGAAGACCTGCTCGAACCGGCTGCCTACGAGTACTGGACCGGCTCCTCCTGGAGCAGCGACGTGCTCGGCGCCGAGCCGGTGCTCAGCGCCCCGGTCGCGGAGCTGTCGGTGCAGTTCAACCGCCACTTCGGCCAGTGGTTCGCGGTGCACCTCGACGAGCACCGCGCGGCGATCGTCCTGCGCACGGCCCCGGAGCTGACCGGCCCGTGGACCGACGGCGAGGTCCTGGTGGCGGGCGCCCGGTACCCGGGCCTCTACGGAGGCTTCCAGCACCCGTGGTCGGCGGACGGCCCGGCGATCCACTTCACCCTCACCCAGTGGATCCCCTACAACGTCGACCTCTTCCGAGCCGACCTCGCCTGAGGCCTGGTCAATTTCGTACGAAATTGACCATCACCCGGGTGAACGTCAATTTCGTACGAAATTGACCAGGCGCCCATCGCGACCTGGGGTTTTGGGTTTGGTGGGGTGCTCGGTCGGGGGAATCCGGCCGGGTTCGGCGCGTCACCTTTGCGATCTCGGGCCGTTGTGGTTCGCAGGATCCCCACGACGAGGTGAGGCGGAACATGCGGATCAGAGGTGTCCTGGCCGGATTGGCGGCGCTGCTCGCGGTCACCGCGGCGGCGAGCCCAGCGACCGCCGAGCCCGCGAACGTCGAACCCGCGCCACCCGGCGTCAACGACTGGAGCTGCCAGCCCAGCGAGGAGCACCCGACGCCCGTGGTGCTGGTGCACGGCCTCGGCGGTTCGGCCCCGACGAACTGGGCGTACATGGGTCCCAAGCTGGTCAGCGAGGGCTACTGCGTGTACGCGCTGACCTACGGCCGCCCGCCGCTGGTACCGCCGGTCACCGGCGGTTTCGCGCCGATGGAGGAGAGCGCGCCCGAGCTGGCGGCGTTCGTCGACGACGTGCTGGCCGCCACCGGCGCGCCGAAGGTCGACCTGGTCGGCCACTCCGAGGGCACCGTGATGCCGCAGTACTACCTGAAGTTCCTCGGCGGCGCGGACGAGGTGCGGCGCTACGTCGCGATCACCCCGCTCTACGACGGCACCACGCTGCAGAGCACCTCCGAGCTGCTGGACCGGCTGGCCGAGGAGATCCCGGTCGTCGGCGAGGTCCCGGACGAGCTGTGCGGCTCGTGCAGGCAGCTGTTCAAGGACTCCGACTTCATGAAGAAGCTCAACGCCGACGGCGCGGCGGTGCCCGGCATCGAGTACACGACGATCATGACGAAGTACGACCAGCTGGTCACCCCGTACACCAGCGGCCACCTGGACGGCGCGACCAACATCGTCCTCCAGGACGTCTGCCCGGCCGACTTCTCCGAGCACGTCGCGGTGGCCTTCAACCCCAACGTCGCCCGCCTGGTCCTCAACGCGCTCGACCCGGCCAACGTCCGGCCGGTCAGCTGCTGAACCGCCGTCCCGGGTTCGGCGGTTACGCGATTTCAATGGAAAACGGACCTCTGATTTCCATTGAAATCGCGTCGCTCCGGGCCCGGGGGCGGGTCGTGCGGTCTGATGCCCGGCGAACCCGGAACCCGTTCGAGGTCACACGGCTGCGAACCGTAGTCTGGTCGGCATGAGTGCCTCTGTGTTGACCGCTGTGGCTTGGCCCTACGCCAACGGTCCGCGGCACATCGGCCACGTCTCCGGCTTCGGTGTGCCCTCGGACGTCTTCTCGCGCTACCAGCGAATGGCGGGCAACCAGGTGCTCATGGTGTCCGGCACCGACGAGCACGGCACCCCCATCTCGGTGCAGGCCGAGAAGGAGGGCATGACCACCCGGCAGCTCGCCGACAAGTACAACCGGGTCATCGCCGAGGACCTGCAGGGCCTCGGGCTGTCCTACGACCTGTTCACCCGCACCACCACCGGCAACCACTACGCGGTCGTCCAGCAGCTCTTCCTCGCGCTGCACCGCAACGGCTACGTGCTGCCCAAGACCACGACCGGCGCGATCAGCCCGTCCACCGGCCGCACGCTGCCCGACCGCTACATCGAGGGCACCTGCCCGATCTGCGGTTACGACGGTGCGCGCGGCGACCAGTGCGACAACTGCGGCAACCAGCTCGACCCGGCCGACCTGATCAACCCGGTGTCCCGGATCAACGGCGAGAAGCCGGAGTTCGTGGAGACCGAGCACCTGTTCCTGGACCTGCCCGCGTTCACCGAGTCGCTCGGCAAGTGGCTGTCCACCCGCACCGACTGGCGCCCGAACGTGCTCAAGTTCGCGCAGAACCTGGTCGAGGACATGCGGCCGCGCGCGATCAGCCGCGACCTGGACTGGGGCGTGCCGATCCCGCTGGACGGCTGGCGCGACCAGCCGATGAAGCGGTTCTACGTGTGGTTCGACGCGGTGATCGGCTACCTGTCGGCCAGCGTCGAGTGGGCCCGCCGGACCGGTGACGCGGACGCCTGGAAGCAGTACTGGACCGACCCGTCGGCCAAGGGCTACTACTTCATGGGCAAGGACAACATCACCTTCCACGCCCAGATCTGGCCGACGCTGCTGATGGGCCACAACGGCCAGGGCGACAAGGGCGGCGAGCCCGGCCCGTTCGGCACCCTGAACCTGCCGGACGAGATCGTCTCCAGCGAGTTCCTCACCATGAGCGGGTCGAAGTTCTCCACCTCCCGCGGCACGGTGATCTACGTGCGGGACTTCCTGCGCGAGTTCGGCCCGGACACCCTGCGCTACTTCATCTCGGTGGCCGGCCCCGAGAACCAGGACACCGACTTCACCTGGGACGAGTTCGTCCGCCGCACCAACTTCGAGCTGGCCAACGAGTGGGGCAACCTGGTCAACCGCTCCATCTCGATGGCCGCGAAGAACAACGGCGCGGTGCCCGCCCCGACCGCGCCCAAGGCCGCGGACGAGGAGCTGAAGGCGTTGTCCCGCAACGCGTTCGGAACCGTCGGTGGTCACCTGGAGCGGTCCCGGTTCAAGGCCGCCGCGCAGGAGGCGATGCGCGTGGTCTCGGCGGCGAACAAGTACCTGTCCGACCAGGAGCCGTGGAAGCTCAAGGAGGACCCGGACCGCCGCGACGCCGTCCTGCACACCGCGCTGCAGGTGGTCTCGGACGCCAACACGCTGCTCACCCCCTTCCTGCCGCACTCGGCGCAGAAGGTGCACGAGCTGCTGGGCGGCACCGGGGTCTGGTCGGCGCAGCCGGAGATCCGCGAGGTGACCGACCTCGACGACGAGTCCATCGAGTACCCGGTCCTGATGGGCGAGTACGCGGCCGAGCAGGCGGCGTGGCGCTCCACCGACATCGAGGTCGGCCGCCCCCTGAACAAGCCGACCCCGCTGTTCGCCAAGCTGGACCCGAAGCTCGGCGAGACCGGCCCCGACTGGGCCCCGATCGAGAACTGATCCGCGCTGGTGAAGGGCACCTTTTAGCGAGTTACTTGCTAAAAGGTGCCCTTCACCCGTGTCGAACGTGGAGGTGCGATGAGCAAGCGGAAGCGGGAGCTGCCGCCGGTACCGGAGGCGCTGCCCGCGCTCGCGGTCGACGCGCACACCCACCTGGACGCCTGCGGGGCGAAGACGGCCGACGAGGTGCGGGCCGTCGTGGACCGGGCGGAGGCCGCCGGGGTCGGCCGGGTGGTGACGGTCGCCGACGACATCGCCTCGGCGCAGTGGGCCGTGGAGGCGTCCACTTGGGACGACCGGGTGTTCGCCGCGGTCGCGCTGCACCCGACCCGCACCAAGGACTTCAGCGACGCCGATCGCGGCCTGCTGGAGGAGCTGGTCGAGCACCCGCGGGTGGTCGCGGTCGGGGAGACCGGGCTCGACTACTACTGGGACTACTCGCCGCCGGAACCGCAGCAGGAGGCGTTCCGCTGGCACATCGACCTGGCCAAGCGCAGCGGCAAGCCGCTGATGATCCACGACCGCGATGCGCACCAGGACATCCTGCGGATCCTCGCCGAGGAGGGCGCCCCGGAGAAGGTGGTGTTCCACTGCTTCTCCGGTGACGCCGAGTTCGCGCGGGCCTGCGTGGCCGCCGGCTACGTGCTCTCGTTCGCCGGGACCGCGACCTTCCGCAACGCCAAGGCGCTGCGCGAGGCGGCGCGGCTGGTGCCGCTGGAGCAGATGGTGGTGGAGACCGACGCGCCGTTCCTCACCCCGCACCCGTTCCGGGGCCAGCCGAACGAGCCCTACTGCGTCAATTACACCCTGCGGGATCTTGCGGAACTCCGTGGTATGACGCTGGAAGAACTCGTGGTAGCGACGACGGCCACTGCCGAGCGGCTCTTCGCGCTCGATCAGGTGTAACCCGGGGTCGCCTTCCTTCACTCGCCGTCCTTTGCTATTGGGGTGTTCGACCGCGCCCGCTTGCAGTCCGCCGAGCCGTACCTACCGTCCACTTCGGAAGCCGGGTGGAGGGCATCCCCCGAAACTCCGCCGCTACCAGGCGGAGGCCCTCCGGACCGGAGGTACGGCAGTCAGGACTGCGATGAGTTTCGGCAATTTCGCGAAGGCGACCGCTGCGGCGGCCATCGTGCTCTCCGGAGCGGTCTCGGCGGCGGCGGTGTCGCCGGGAACGGCGGAAGCCGCCGGTGTCTGGGACCGGCTGGCGAAGTGCGAGTCGGGCGGGAACTGGTCGATCAACACCGGCAACGGCTACTACGGCGGGCTGCAGTTCAGCCGCGCGACGTGGGCCTCCTACGGCGGTGAGCAGTTCCACCGGTACCCGCACCGGGCGACGCGCGAGCAGCAGATCGCCATCGCCGAAGTGCTGCGCGCGGCCAACGGCGGCTTCAGCGCCTGGCCGGCCTGCGCCAGGAAGCTCGGTCTGCCGAGATAGCAAAAGGCCTGTCGGCGTAGCCGTCCGCGCCTTGTAAGCGGCGTCAGCCGCTTGGAGTGGGCACGCAGCTCGCACCGCCGCGGGTTCTGAGTGCTTTCCTGGCGAGGACGGCCCCTCCGCCGTGTATCTGGTCATACATCAGGAGGGGCACCCGCAGTCCGGGGAAGCACTCAGGTTCCGCCACCCGCACCGCCACGCAGACCAGCCACCAACAGAACCTGAGCCGTACGACTCGCCGTGGGTGTGTAGTTCCCACGGTGAGGGGAGGGGAGCCCGGCCCGAGCACGCAGCGCGCTCGGGCCGGACTCGCGTCCGGGGCCCGCCGGAAGGCTGATTCCGCTGCGTTGACACCGGATGCCGGGGCCGTGTGTTACATCACCTCGACCTGCGGGAAATCTGTTCACGAACCGCTTCGGTACCTCCGAACGGGCCAAATTCGGGCGATCTCGCTTACTGATCGTGGTTGGTTGCCCGGCAAACCGGCGTAACGCAGATCACAGGCGAGACCCGGGTGCTTGGCTGCTCCGCTTGATCACGCTAGAGTCTCGGCCTCGTAACCGATGACAACCAGTCATGGGGAACGCCCGTTAGTCTCGCCGGTGTACGTCGGGGAAGCGGGCCGCGGGCAACGACGCCCCGGTCGGCTAGGACGGCAGTTGGCTTGCGGGAGTCGGATACAGACACGAAGCACGAAGGTTGTGCGCCTGCAGGGAACGAGGGAGTTGAGCGACGACATGGTCTCGCCCGACGCATTCCCCGTCCCGCACCAGCGCGACTTCCGCCTTCGGGAGGTAACGACCCTGTGAACGGACGCGGCGAGCCCAGCTATCCCGGTCATCGAACCGAGAACTACTGGGCCGACTCCTTCGACTCTGCGACGGACTGGTTCACCCCGGTCGCGGCGCCCGAGCAGCACACGGCCGTCGGTCTGCTCGACCGGCCCGAGCCGGAGCGCTACCCGGCCGAGGACCACCCGAGCTTCCCGCCGGGTGCCCTGGACATCACCCCGGCGGACATCTACGAGGCGCTCGGCCCGGACGCCGAGGACATGCTCAACACCGCCGAGATCGACGTCGACGAGGTCATCCGGCTGATCAACGCCGAGACCACCGTCCTCCCCCCGCTGGTCATCCCGGACGTGCTCCCGGAGGCCGAGGAGAGCGGCGTCCCGCCGCAGGAGGTCGTCGAGGCGGTCACCGTCTGGAAGCGGCGCTTCCTCAAGGGCGCGGTGGCCGGCGTGCTGCTCACCCTCACCGGCACCGGCGGCGCGGCCGCCGCGATGGACAAGTCGGTGACCGTCGAGATCGACGGCCAAGAGCGCACCATCAACACCTACGAGAGCACCGTCGGCGAGGTCCTGGCCGACGAGGGCATCGACATCGGCCAGCACGACGCGCTCAGCCCGTCGCCGCAGGCCAAGGTCGGCCACGGCGACACCATCACGCTCGACCGCGGCCGCCTGCTGACGCTCAACGTCGACGGCGAGGTCCGCGAGGAGTGGGTCCGCTCGGTCACCGTCGGGCAGGCGCTGCAGCAGCTCGGCGTGCCCACCGACGGCGCGTGGCTCTCCGCCGACCGCGGCATGGCGGTGCCCGCCGACGGCATGGAGCTGGTCATCAAGACCAGCAAGGACATCACCATCATCGACGGCGCCGGTGAGCCGCGGCAGCTGACCACCACCGCCGCCAACATCGACGAGCTGGTCAAGGAGCAGAACCTCCAGCTCGGCGCCGAGGACTCCATCACGCCGGGCGGCGACCAGCGGCTGGTCAGCGGTGCGGAGATCCGCATCGTCCGCACCAGCAGCACGGTGATCAACGTGACGATGCCGGTCGAGCCGCCGGTGCGCGAGATCGTCGACAACACGATGTTCAAGGGCGAGGAGCGGGTCGAGTTCCCGGGCGTCGCCGGCGAGAAGATCGTGACCACCCGCGTGACCACCCGCAACGGCGAAGAGGTCAACCGCGAGACGGTCGGCGAGAAGATCACCAAGGAAGCCCAGGAGAAGGTCGTGCGCGTCGGTGGCAAGCAGCCGCCGACCAGCGGTGTCTGGGACAAGCTGGCGCAGTGCGAGGCCGGCGGCAACTGGTCGATCAACACCGGCAACGGCTACTACGGCGGCCTCCAGTTCAACAAGTCGACGTGGGACGCCTACGGCGGCGACCAGTACGCCCCGTACCCCCACCAGGCCAGCCGCGAGCAGCAGATCGCCGTGGCGGAGAAGGTCCGCGCGGCCCGCGGTGGCGGCTACGGAGCCTGGCCCGGCTGCTCCTCCAAGCTCGGCCTGAACTGACCCTCGGTCGGTTGGCGCGAAAGCTTCGGTAGTCCATGGCCCGTGAGCACTTCGTGGTGCGATAGCCCCACGAAGTGCTCACGGGCTTTTTGGCAGGGCGGACGGTGCCATGACCGGGGCCTTGACCGCGACGTCCTTCACCGGCGGCGCACCTGGTCGGGGGCTCGGGAGGGGCTGCGGGTACGTTTTTCCCGTGGACGACCAGCAGGCTGCGCTGCTCGGCCCGGCCGACGTGCGCCGGCTGGCCGAGGAACTCGACATCCGGCCGACGAAGAAGCTCGGGCAGAACTTCGTGCACGACCCGAACACGGTGCGGCGCATCGTGTCCTCGGCGTCGGTCACCGCGGACGACGTCGTGCTGGAGATCGGGCCCGGCCTGGGCTCGCTGACGCTGGCCCTGCTGCCCGCCGCCGGTGCGGTGACCGCCGTCGAGATCGATCCGGTGCTCGCCGCCCGGCTGCCGCGCACCGCCGCCGAGTTCGCCCCCGGCCTGGCCGACCGGCTCACCGTGATCGAGGCCGATGCGCTGCGGGTCCGCGCCGAGGACTTCCCCGCGCCGCCGACCGCGCTGGTCGCCAACCTGCCCTACAACGTCGCCGTGCCGGTCGTGCTGCACCTGCTCGCCGAGCTGCCGAGCCTGGAGCACGGGCTGGTCATGGTGCAGGCGGAGGTCGCCGACCGGATGTCCGCGCAGCCCGGCAGCCGGGTCTACGGCGTGCCGAGCGTCAAGGCGGCGTGGTACGCCGACGTGCGGCGCGCGGGTCCGGTGCCGCGCAAGGTGTTCTGGCCGGTGCCCAATGTGGACTCCGGGCTGGTGTCGTTCCGGCGCGTCGAGCCGCCGTCGAGCGCGCGGCGCGAGGACGTCTTCCGCGTCGTGGACGCGGCTTTCGCCCAGCGGCGCAAGGCGTTGCGCGGTGCGCTGTCCGGCTGGGCGGGCTCGGCCGCGCGCGCTGAGGAGCTGCTGCGGGCGGCCGGCGTGGACCCGATGACGCGCGGGGAGCAGCTGCGGGTCGCCGACTTCGCGCGCATCGCGGAGCTCGCTGCCGAGGACCGCTGAACCACCCGTACGGGCGCTTGCCAACCGGAGCTGATCCACTACTCGGAGTCACCGCTAACACCCAGTGCGTCGGGAAAATTCCCGCTCGTCCGGGTGTGTGATTTGGCGAACGATTTCGGAAAGTGACGACTATCAACTTGCGCTGGAATCCGCCAGTGGGTTCTACTATTCGGGAAATCCATCCCGAGCGGCCGAGAGACCTGGCTCCCAGACGCCGCAGCAACCACCCGACGGGCAGGTGCTAACGCCAGGACCGATGGAGTAGCTGTGGATTCCAACGCGCTGTTAGCCGGCTCGACCGCGGGGCAGACCCGGACGTTTTCGGCACGGTCATCGCAAAGCCACATCCGGAGGCTGCTGACGCAGCGTCGCGTCATCGACCACGGGCGGCGGACCACCACCGCCTGTCGTCACGAGATGTGACCCAGCCCTTCCTCCCTTTCCGAAGTTCCCTGGCCTGCTGCTCCTGCGCGGAGCGCGGCCGTCGCGAGCTGATGTGGAGCCGATCGTGATCACAGTCGAGAACCTGACCAAGTCCTTCCAGCACAACAACGGCACCGTTCGCGCCCTCGACGGCGTGACCATGGAGGTCCCGGCCGGCGCGGTGTGCGGCGTGGTGGGCCCCAGCGGCGCGGGCAAGTCCACGCTCGCCCGCTGCATCGCCCTGCTGGAGAAGCCGGACGCGGGTGCCATCCGGGTCGACGGCACCGACCTGGTCTCCCTCGACGGCAAGGCCCTGCGCGCCGCACGCCGGCAGATCGGCGTTGTGCCGCAAGGAGATTCGCTGCTGCGGCAGCGCACCGCCGCGGGCAACGTCGCGCTGCCGCTGGAGGCGGCCGGGATGTCCGGCCCGCAGCGCCGCAGCCGCGTCGGCGAGCTGCTCGACCTCGTCGGCCTGACCGACAAGGCCTCGGTCTACCCCGACCAGCTCTCCGGCGGGCAGCGGCAGCGGATCGCGGTCGCGCGGGCGCTGGCCGCCAAGCCGTCGGTGCTGCTGGCCGACGAACCGACTTCCGCGCTGGACCCCAGCACCACCGACTCGGTGCTGACCGTGCTGGACCGCGCTCGCGCCGAACTGGGCGTCACGGTGCTGGTGGTCACCCACGACATGGCCGTGGTGCGCAAGATCGCCGACGACGTCGCGGTGCTCGACGGCGGGCGCGTGGTGGAGCACGGCAAGGTGCTCGACCTGGTCGCCGAGCCCGGCAGCCGGGTCAGCTCGACGCTGCTGCCCGCCACCGACCAGGCCGAGCCGCTGCGCCCGACCGACGGCCGCCACGACGTGGTCGCCGAGGTCGTGCTGGTCGGCTTCGCCGCGGTCGGCGCGCTACTGCCGGAGGCGGCCAGCCGGTTCGGCATCGACCTGGCGATCCTCGGCGGCGGGCTGACCCGCCTCGGCGACACGCCGGTCGCGAAGTTCAAGGTCGGCCTGAGCGGCGAACGCGCCGAGGCCGCGCTGAAGTGGATGGTCGAACGGGACGCGCACGTGCGACGCGCCCCGGTGTGCGTTGACGGAGTTGCTGCGTGAGTGATGTGACCCCCTGGTCGGAGGTCTTCGCAACCCTCGGTGAAGCAACGCTCGGCACGCTCTACATGGTGTTGGTGTCCACCCTGCTGGCAGTGCTCGGAGGCCTGCCGCTCGGTGTCCTGCTGCACTTGAGCTCGCCGGTCGGGCTGAACCCGAAACCCGTGCTGTACCGGGTGCTCGGCGTCGTGGTCGACGTCGTGCGCTCGGTGCCGTTCGTGGTGCTGCTGGTGGTGCTGGCCTCGTTCACCCGGCTGCTGATCGGCACGTCGATCGGCAGCACCGCGGTGATCGTGCCGCTGACCATCGGCGCCATCCCGTTCTTCGCGCGGTTGACGCAGAACGCGTTGCGCGAGGTCAGCTTCACCGTCGTGGAGGCGGCGATCACCACCGGATCCAGCAGGTTGCGGATCGTGTGGACGGTGCTGCTCGGCGAGGCGCGGGCCGCGCTGGTCGGCGCGGTCGGCGTCACCGCGGTGGCGCTGATCGGCTACGCCGCGATGGCGGGCGCGATCGGCGGCGGTGGCCTGGGCACGACCGCGATCCAGGACGGCTACCAGGGCTACGACGACCGGCTGCTCTACGGCTCGGTCGTGGTCCTCGCGGTCCTCGCCTTCGGCATGCAGCTGATCACCGACCTCACGGCCAAGCTGGTCGACCGCCGCCGCACCGCCGCGGGCTGATGCAGGTTTTCCAGACTCGCCTTGCGTGGCGGTGCGGGTGGCGGAACCTCAGCGCCCGCCTGGCTCCGGGATCCCGCTCTTATGTATGACCAATACACGGCGAGCGGGCTGTCCTCGCCAGGCGAACGCTGAGAACCCGCGGCGGTGCAAGCGCCTTAGGTGGGCTAAGCGGCTGCGCCGCTTCAAAGACAAGAACCAAGCTCGACGATCTTCAGAACGTGGGACCCGATTCTTCTTCGTCCGGGACCTCGTTCCCGTTCTGAACGTCCAGAAAGGACATTTCCTGATGCGTTTGCGCTTCGCTGCCCTGGTGGCCGCCGCCGGTCTGGCGCTGACCGCGTGCGGCGGCGGCACGTCCGCCGCCGACGACCCCAACGCCCCGATCCGAGTCGGCGTCAGCCCGACCCCGCACGGCGAGATCCTGGAGTACGTCAAGGACAACCTGGCCGAGCAGGCCGGGATCGGCATCGAGATCGTCAAGTTCGACGACTACAACCGGCCCAACGAGGCGGTGGCGCACGGCGAGCTGGAGGCGAACTTCTTCCAGCACGTCCCGTACCTGGAGGAGTACCGCAAGCAGCGCGGCGGCGACTTCGAGTGGATCGCGCCGGTGCACCTGGAGCCGCTGGCGGCGTACTCCAAGCAGTTCAAGACGCTGCAGGAGGTGCCCAACGGCGCCACCGTGACGCTGTCCAACGACCCGGCGAACCAGTTCCGCGGCCTGAAGCTGCTGGAGCAGGGCGGCCTGATCAAGCTCAAGCCGGAGGCGGCGGTCGGCACCCGGCTGGCGTCGGCGATCGCGGAGAACCCGAAGAACATCGACTTCAAGGACCTCTCGCCGGACCAGCTGCCGCGCTCGGTGGACGACGCCGCCGTCGCGGTGGTCAACGGCAACTACGCGATCAAGGCCAACCTGCAGAACCCGATCGCGGTGGAGAGCGCGGAGAACAACCCGTACGCCAACGGCCTGGTGACCTCGCCCGCGCTGGCCAAGGACCCGCGGATCACCAAGCTGGCCGAGCTGCTGCGCTCCCAGCAGGTGAAGGACTTCATCAACCAGAAGTGGGGCGGCGTGGCCGTCATCCCGGCTTCCTGATCGGCAGCACCTGCGGAGGGCACCCTCCGGGCCACGGCCCGGGCGGTGCCCTCCCGCCGTTCCGGCGTCGGATCCCGGTCTTGACCGTCCTGATCTCGGTCTTTGTCTTTGCCTTGAAGCGGCGAAGCCGCTTAGCCCACCCTCGCAACCGGCACCGCCGCGGGTTCTCAGGCTGTGCCCGCCCAGACCTGGGCTCCTGGCGAGGCCAGTCCCGTTCGCCGTGTATCGGACACACATAAGAACGGGCTCCCGCAGACCAGGCGGCGTCTGAGGTTCCGCTACCTGCACCGCCACGCAAATCGAGCTGAGACAACATCTTGCCCAGGGAAGTCGGCGGTGGAGTGGCGTGGGCACGTACGCTCTAGTTGTGCTCTCCGTGGTTCCTACCCCCATCACCGTTCGCGTCCCGGCCAAGGTGAACCTGCACCTGTCGGTCGGCGACGCCAGACCGGACGGCTACCACGAACTCGTCACCGTCTTCCAGGCGCTGTCGATGACCGACGAGGTGACCGTGCTGGTCGCCGAGGAACCCGGCATCGACGTGCACGGCGAGGGCGCGGACTCGGTGCCCACCGGCGCCAGCAACCTGGCGTGGAAGGCGGTGCAGCTGCTCGCCGAGCACAGCGGTCGCGACCCGGAGGAACCCGGTGTGCGGCTGTCGATCAACAAGGGCATCCCGGTCGCCGGGGGCATGGCCGGGGGCAGCGCGGACGCGGCCGCGACGCTGCTGGCGCTCAACCAGCTGTGGCGGTTGGAGCTGGGGCGCGACGATCTCAGCGAGCTCGGCGCGAAGCTGGGCAGCGACGTCCCGTTCTCGCTGCAGGGCGGTACCGCGCTGGGCACCGGCCGCGGTGAGCGACTGGTCCCGGTGCTGGCCCGGCACACGTTCCACTGGGTGATCGCGCTCGACAGGCGCGGGTTGAGCACGCCCGCCGTCTACACCGAGCTCGACCGGCTGCGGGAGGAGTCCCGGCCGAACCGGGTGGGCGAGGTCGAGCCGCTGCTGGAGGCGCTGGCCTCCGGAGATCCCCGCCAGCTCGCGCTGCTGCTGGGCAACGACCTGCAGGCCGCCGCGGTCTCGCTGCGCCCGGGCCTGCGCCGCACGCTGCGCGCGGGCGTGCAGGCGGGCGCGCTCGCCGGCATCGTCTCGGGCTCCGGCCCGACCTGCGCCTTCCTGTGCACGGACGCCGACGCGGCGGTGCGGGTGGCCGCGGAGCTCTCCGGCGCCGGTGTGTGCCGCACGGTCCGCGTGGCCCACGGCCCGGTGCCGGGCGCCAAGCTCGTGTCCGAAGAACCGGCGCACCGCCCCACCCCGCCCCAGGTCCACGCCTGAGCGGCGCGTCAATTTCGTACGAAATTGACGTTCACCCGGGTGACGGTCAATTTCGTGCGAAATTGACCAGCCCGCCCGGCCTTGATGACGCAACGCAGTTGATGGAGTAGACGAGCACTCGATGGTGAACCTGGTCAATCTCGAATCGGTCCACAAGAGCTACGGCGTGCGCCCGCTGCTGGACGGGGTGTCCCTCGGCGTGTCCGCAGGCGAGCGGATCGGGGTCGTCGGGCTCAACGGCGGCGGCAAGACGACGCTGCTGGAGGTGCTCGCCGGCATCGCCGAACCGGACGAGGGCCGGGTGAGCCAGGCGCGCGACCTGCGGATGGCCGTGGTCACGCAGCGCACCGAGCTCCCCGAGGACGCCACCGTGCGCAACGCCGTCCTCGACCCGCACGGCTTCACCGCCGAGCACGAGTGGGCCGCCGACGCGAAGGTGCGGTCCGTGCTCGGCGGGCTCGGCATGACCAGGCTCGGGCTGGACACCCCGGTCAAGGACTTCTCCGGTGGCGAGCGCCGCCGGGTCGCGCTGGCCGCTGCGCTGGTCCGCGACATCGACCTGCTGGTGCTGGACGAGCCGACGAACCACCTCGACGTCGAAGGCGTGCGCTGGCTGGCCGACCACCTGCTGGAGCGCAGGTGCGCGCTGGTGGTCGTCACCCACGACCGCTGGTTCCTGGACACCGTCTGCAACCGGACCTGGGAGGTCGTCGACGGCCGGGTCGAGCAGTACGAGGGCGGCTACGCGGACTGGATCTTCGCCCGCGCCGAGCGCGCCCGCATCGCGCAGGCCGTCGAGGAGAAGCGGCAGAACCTGGCCCGCAAGGAGCTCGCCTGGTTGCAGCGCGGCGCCAAGGCCCGCACCTCCAAGCCGCGCTACCGGGTGGAGGCGGCCGAGGCGCTGATCTCCGACGTGCCGGAACCGCGCGACTCCGCGGAGCTGGTCGCCTTCGCCAAGCGGCGGCTGGGCAAGACCGTGCTGGAGCTGGAGGACGTCGACCTGCGCATCGCCGACCGCACCCTGCTCGACGGCGTGACCTGGCGGATCGGGCCCGGCGACCGGCTGGGCCTGGTGGGCGTCAACGGCTCCGGGAAGACGACGCTGCTGAAGCTGCTCGCCGGTGAGCGCGAGCCGGACGCGGGCAAGCGCATCGAGGGCAAGACGGTGCGGCTGGCGCACCTCACCCAGGAACTGCACGACCTGCCGGGCGAGTGGCGGGTGCGGGAGGCGATCGAGGACGTCGCCGAGCGGGTCACCCTCGGCAAGTACGAGCTGTCCGCCTCGCAGCTGGGCGAGAAGTTCGGGTTCGGCAAGGGCAGGCAGTGGACGCCGGTCGAGGACCTCTCCGGTGGTGAGCGCCGCAGGCTGCAACTGGCGCGGCTGCTGATGGCCGAGCCGAACGTGCTGGTCCTGGACGAGCCCACCAACGACCTGGACATCGACACCCTGCAGCAGCTGGAAGACCTGCTCGACGGCTGGCCGGGCACGCTGGTGGTCGTCTCGCACGACCGGTACCTGGTGGAGCGGGTGTGCGACAGCGTGCACGCGCTGTTCGGCGACGGTCGGCTGACGCACCTGCCGGGCGGCATCGACGAGTACCTGGCTCGCCGGGAGTCGCTGCTGGCCGCGGAGGACAGCGTCGTCGGCAAGCAGGCCACGGATGCGGCGGAGCCGCGCGGGCTCTCGGGTGCGGAGGAGCACGCGGCGCGCAAGGAGCTCGCGCGCTGCGAGCGGCAGCTCGACAAGCTCGCGCAGCGCGAGCAGGCGCTGCACGAGAAGCTCGCGGAGGCCGCGACGGAGCCGGAGCGGCTGGCGAAGCTGAACGCCGAACTGCTCGGCCTGCACCAGGAGAAGGACGACGTCGAAGCCCGCTGGATGGAGCTCGCCGACCAGCTGGGCTGACAGTCCCGCCTCTCCGCGATTTTCAGTGGTGGTGGCGTTGGGGCGTTGTCTCGCGTTTTCGGGGCTTCTTGTGGCTGGGTTGCGTCACGGTCCCCTGAGGTGCGGTTGGGTGGAACTCGGGACCGCGACGTTGAGGTGGCGATTTCACGCGAAACTGCAGCAGGTGGCGGCCGTGAGGTCGGGTAGACCTGTTTCGGCCCCGCCTCCGCTCGGGTGCCGCTCACGGGCGACGCGCCCGGCCTGCAGGGGCTGGGCGCGTCGAACCTCGTCGATGTGGAGGAACCCGGATGCTCCTATTGTTCGATTCCTACCGTCTGAAAGATTTGCTCTGAGTCCGAAGGCGGCGTGATAGGGGCACGACGACTGCGCGTTGACGTGGTCGGACACCGCGCGGCCCTTGGCCAGGGACGGGATGCAGTCGACCTGCTCGCCGGATCACCAGCAGCTCCGGCAGCGTTCAGCGATGGGGCGCGTCGACGCTGCGGGCTCGTGCGCGTCGACGTCGGAGCCCCGGGTTTTCCGCGCGATATGCAGTTGATCGCGCGGAACGTAAGCTGCGTCACATGAGCCGGTTCGTGGAGACTCTTGTGGCGTCCGCCCAGCGCAACTCCGGGGACGACGGGCGCGGGCTGACCACGGGTGAGCCCGCGGAGCCCTGGTTCCGCACGTGGGGACAGGTGCACGCCGATGCGCTGCGGATCGCCGGGGCGCTCGGCGGGGAGCTCGGGCCCGGTGCCGCCGTCGCGGTCCTGGCCGCAGATCCGGGGCTGATCGCGCCCGCCGTGCAGGCCGTGTGGCTCGGCGGCGGCAGCGTGACGATGCTGCACCAGCCGACTCCCCGGACGGACCTCGCGCACTGGGCCGAGGACACCTTGCGGGTGCTCAAGATGATCGGCGCCCGGCTGGTGCTGCTCGGGCCGCCGTTCGAGCAGCTTTCCGGGCTGCTGGACGAGAATTCGATCGCGCACCGGGATCTGGCCGAGCTCGCCGCCTCCGGTGCCGCGCCGCTGGCCGGGCCGGTCGAGGTGGACGAGGAAGCCACCGCGCTGCTGCAGCTGACCAGCGGCTCCACCGCCGATCCCAAGGCGGTGCGGATCACCCACGGGAACCTGCACGCGAACCTGCTGGCGATGGTCGAGGCCGCCGAGCTCGACGCCGAGCGCGATGTGGCGGTGTCCTGGCTGCCGCTGTTCCACGACATGGGCATGGTCGGGTGCCTGACGGTGCCGATGGCGATCGGCATGTCGGCGGTCAAGGTCACCCCGGCGGACTTCCTGGCCCGCCCGCTGCTGTGGCCCGAGCTGATCACCAAGTACCGCGGCACCGTGACGGCGGCGCCGAACTTCGCCTACGCGATCGTCGGTCGCCGGATGGCCCACGCCGACGACGGCTACTTCGACCTGTCCAGCGTGCGCTTCACGCTCAACGGCGCGGAACCGATCGATCCCGCGGCGGTGCGGACCTTCACCGAGGCGGGCGCCCGCTTCGGGCTGAGCCCGACCAGCATGGTGTGCGCCTTCGGGATGGCCGAGGCGACCCTCGCGGTCTCCTTCGCGCCGCTCGGGCGCGGGCTGGAGGTCGACGTCGTCGACGGCGCAGCGCTGGAGCAGCGACGGGCGGAGCCCGTGCCTCCGGACACCGCGAGGGCGCGGCAGTTCGCGCTGCTCGGCGGGCCGTTGCCGGGGCTGGAGGTCGGCGTGGTGGACGACGAGGGGCGGCCGCTGGGGGAGCGGCAGGTCGGGCGGTTGCGCATCCGCGGTGCGGCCGTGACGCCCGGGTACCTCACCGTCGACGGTCCGCTGTCCACTCAGGACAGCGCTGGGTGGCTGGACACCGGGGACGACGGCTACCTGGTCGACGGGCAGGTGGTGATCTGCGGGCGGCGCAAGGACGTGATCATCATGGGCGGGCGCAACATCTACCCGATCGACATCGAGCGGGCCGCCTGCGAGGTCGAAGGAGTGCGGGCGGGCAACGCCGCCGCGGTCCGGCAGGAGGCCGGGAGCCGTCGCGAGCGGTTCGCGGTGGTGCTGGAGTCCCGCCTGGCGGGCGACGAAGCGGCGGAGAAGGCGCTGCGCAAGGAGGTCGCGGCCCGCGTGGTCGACGCGGTCGGCGTCCGCCCGTCGGCGGTCGTGGTGCTCGCACCTGGCTCGCTGCCGAAGACCCCGTCCGGCAAGCTCCGCCGAGCCGCCACCGCAGCCCTCGTCCCGGAGGCCTGACCACCGGTCCGGTGCTGGCCACGCGCGATTTCCATGGAAATCGCACGGGTTCCCCCGCACCCGGGCATGCCCGGCGGGTCAGTGGAACTGGTTCTGGGCGGCTTCGAGGCCCTTGGTGACCACCGCTTCCACCGCGTCCGCGCAGACGTCGATGAAGTACGCCAGCTCCTTGCGCTCGACGGTCCCGAAGTCCTTGAGCACGTAGTCGGCCGGGTCCATCCGGCCCGGCGGGCGGTCGATGCCGAAGCGCACCCGAACGTAGTCGCGGGTGCCGAGGGACTTGCTGATCGAGCGCAGGCCGTTGTGGCCGTTCTCGCCGCCGCCGCGCTTGAGGCGGATCGTGCCGAACGGCAGGTCCAGCTCGTCGTGGATCACGATCAGCGATTCCGGCGGCACCTTGTAGAACTTCACCGCGCCCGCCACCGGGCCGCCGGAGAGGTTCATGAACGAACGCGGCTTCACCAGCACGGCGCGCGCCCCGCCGAGCCGTCCCTCGACGACCTCGGCGCCGGACTTGTGCGCCTTGAACTTCCCGCCGACCCGGTCGGCGAGCTCGTCGGCGACCAGGAAGCCGATGTTGTGTCGGTTGCCGACGTAGCGCGGGCCCGGGTTGCCGAGACCGGCGATCAGCGAAACCGCATCCGGAGAAGTCACCGTGAGTCTCCTGCTCTACCTGGGTGCGCAGACCATTGTCGCGAACGCGCAGCGCGCTGCCCCACCCGGTGGGACAGCGCGCGGTGCGCCCGACGTCGGAGGCTCAGGCCTCGGCGGACTCGCCCTCGGCCTCGCCCGCGGCGGGCTCCTCGGTCATCGAGGCGGCGGCCTCGGTGACGTTGACGATCAGGGTGCCCGGGTCCGACTGCAGGGCCGAACCGGCCGGCAGCTGGATGTCGGAGGCGTGCAGCTGGGTGCCGACCTCGGCACCCGCGATGGACAGCTCCAGCTGCTCCGGGATGTTCAGGGCCTCGGCCTCGATCTCGACCTCGGTGGTCTCCTGGCTGACCAGGCCGCCGGGGCCGGCGTCGCCGGTGAGCACGACCGGCACCGAGACGGTGACCTTCTCGCCGCGCTTGACCAGCAGCAGGTCGACGTGCTCGATGTAGTTCTTGATCGGGTGGGTGGTGATGGTCTTGGTCAGCGCGAGCTCGCTGTCACCGCCGGTCACGTCGAGCGTGAGGACCGCGTTGTGCCCGTTCTCGCGGATGGCGCGGGCGAACTCCACGGACGGCAGGGACAGGTGCTTCGGGTCGGAGCCGTGGCCGTAGAGGACCGCGGGGATCTTGCCGGCGCGACGGGTGCGGCGGGCCGCACCCTTGCCGAACTCGGTGCGCTGTTCGACGGCGATACGTAC
The DNA here is from genome assembly GCF_027853965.1 of Saccharopolyspora indica. Lineage (GTDB taxonomy): Bacteria > Actinomycetota > Actinomycetes > Mycobacteriales > Pseudonocardiaceae > Saccharopolyspora > Saccharopolyspora indica. Next base: position 71,346 of record NZ_JAQGLB010000016.1, read on the forward strand.
CTCGGACACGGTGGTGCACTCCTCATGACGTCGGGCGAACGTGAATTGGTCGCTGGCCTGCGGCGGTGGGGCGCGCTACTGGAGCGAATCGACGCGGTGCCGAAAACACGGCACCCCGGGGTATGAGCGACATCAGTGCGCCAACCGAATTGGTCGGCGGCCACCGTGCCACCGCGCCGATCACGCCGGGCGAACGTCCCGACCTCGCCGAGGCAACCCGAACAGTCTAAACGGTGCTCGCATAGTCGTTTTCGCACGGGTGACCCGGCGGGGGCGCCGGGCTGCGGGACACGCCGCTGAGCTCGATGGTTACCGCCAGGTGCGCGGCGCACTTTGAAGTCACCGGTAACCACTGGTTATCGTCGCTGACCTGGACTTCAGGAGGATTTGATGCGACTGGTTCTGTTCGGCGCCACCGGTTACGCGGGCGGTCGGATCGGTGCGGAAGCGAGGCGGCGCGGGCACGACGTGCTCGGCATCGCGCGCAACGCCGAATCGCTGCCGGAGCCGAAGGCGGCGGGTTCGCTGCACGACGCGGAGTTCGTGCTCGACGTGACGGCCGGGGCGGATGCGGTGGTCGTGGCGATCCCCGGCCGCCCGATGCCCGACGGCACGAAGCTGCTCGACGCGCTGCCCACCCTGTTCGCCGCGGCGCAGCGGCACGGCGCGCGGATCGGCGTGGTCGGCGGCGCGGGCAGCCTGCGGGTTTCCGCGGACGGGCCGCGGGTGATCGACACACCGGAGTTCCCGGCGGAGTTCAAGCCGGAGGCCGGGGCGCACGCCGAGGTGCTGGCGGCGCTGCGCGAGGCGCCGGAGGAGGTGGACTGGTTCTACCTCAGCCCCGCGGGCACGTTCGGCGCCTACGCGCCCGGCGAGCGCACCGGTTCCTACCGGCTCGGCGGGGAGGTGCTGGTGACCGACGCCGACGGGAACTCCTCGATCGGTGGTGACGACTACGCGATCGCGTTCGTCGACGAGCTCGAACAGCCCGCCCACCAGCGGCAGCGCTTCACCGTCGGCTACTGATCAGCCGCGCGCGGTATCGGTGGTGCGCGGTGACGTCACGGTTCGGTCGACTGGACCGGTAATTCCAGGAATTCCGGGTTAACTTCCCCGGCATGTCTGCTGCTGACGTGAACTCCTCGGGTGCCACCGCGCCCGAACCGACCTGGAAGGCCAGGCTCAAGCAGGTCGGTCCCGGCATCATGGCCGCGGCCACCGGTGTCGGGGCCGGAGACCTGGTCGCCACCCTCGTCGCCGGTTCCCGCTTCGGGTACGCCCTGTTCTGGGCGATCGTGCTGGGCACCCTGTTCAAGCTGGCGCTCGGCGAGGCCGTGGGGCGCTGGCACCTGGCCTCCGGGCGCACCATGCTGGCCGGCTGGCGGACCATGGGCCGCTGGGCCGTCGGCTACTTCGGCATCTACACCGTGATCTGGGGCTTCGTCTACGGCGCCACCGCGATGTCGGCCTCGGCGCTGCCGCTGAACGCGCTGTTCCCGGTGCTGCCGGTCAGCGCGTGGGGGATCATCTGCGGTCTGCTCGGGCTGGCGCTGGTCTGGTTCGGCCGCTACGCGCTGCTCGAGAAGATCATGACGGTCCTGGTCGGCATCATGTTCGTGACCGTGGTGGGCACCGCGATCATGGTCGGGCCGAACCTGCTGGAGCTGGGCGCGGGCCTGGTCCCGACGCTGCCGGAGGGGTCGGTCGCCTACGTCCTCGGGCTGATGGGCGGCGTCGGCGGCACGATCACCATGGCCGCCTACGGCTACTGGACCTTCGCCAAGGGCTGGCGGGCCCCGAGCTGGATGCCGTTCATGCGCGCGGACAACGCCGTCGGCTACATCACCACCGGGATCTTCGTGGTCGCGATGCTGGTGGTCGGCGCGGAGATCCTGCTCGGGCACGACCTGACCAGCGGCGACAAGGGCCTGCTCCAGCTGAGCGACACGCTGGCCGCCGATTACGGGCAGTGGGCCCGCATCCCGTTCCTGGTCGGCTTCTTCGCCGTCGCGTTCAGCTCGGTGATCGGCGTGTGGAACGGCGTCAGCCTGCTGTTCGCGGACTGGTGGCGCACCTGGCGGCTGCCCAAGGAGGCGCCGCCGGAGAGCGCGGGCGACTACGACCACAAGGCCGGGATGAACAGCACCGCGTACCGGGTGTACCTGCTGTGGCTGACCTTCCCGCCGATGCTGCTGCTGTTCCTGGGCAAGCCGTTCCAGCTGACCGTGGTCTACGGCGTGCTGGGCGCGCTGTTCATGCCGTTCCTGGCGGGAACCCTGCTGGTGCTGCTGAACTCGAAGACGATGATGCCCGCCGAGCACCGGTCGCGGTGGCTGTCGAACACGATGCTGGTGCTGTGCCTGGCGCTGTTCGTCGGCGTGGCCTTCAACGAACTGGTCGGCATCTTCAGCGAGTGAGCCGTCCCGCGCGGGAATATTTGAAGGTTCACGTTGTTGTCGTGGGATGGGTCCGCCCGCAGGCGGGCCCACCCCCGCGAACCGACCCGTATGGAGAAGCACCATGACCGCAACCGACCAGGCGCAGCTCGTGCTCGCCGCCGAGGCGCAGGACCTGCTGTTCCGCGAGGCCCGCACCGCGAACGCGTTCACCGACGAGCCGGTGTCCGACGAGCAGGTCCAGGCCATCTACGACCTGGTCAAGTGGGCTCCGACGTCGATGAACCAGCAGCCGCTGCGGATCGTGCTGGTGCGTTCCGACGAGGGCAAGCAGCGGCTGCTGCCGCACCTGATGGAGGGCAACCGGGGCAAGTCCGAGAAGGCCCCGCTGGTGGCGCTGCTGGCCGCCGACACCGACTTCCACGAGAACCTGCCGCGCGTCTTCCCGCCGAACCCGAACGCGAAGGACATCTTCGCCGACGACGGCTTCCGCGAGCAGAACGCGAAGCTCAACGCCTCGCTGCAGGTCGCGTACTTCATCCTCGGCGTCCGCGCGGCCGGTCTGGCGGCGGGCCCGATGACCGGCTTCGACCCGGCGGGCATCAACGCGGAGTTCTTCCCGGGCGGCAAGCAGCAGGTCCTGGTCGCGGTCAACATCGGCAAGCCGGCGGCTGAGGGAGCCTGGTTCGACCGCCTCCCGCGCCTCGACTACTCCGAGGTCGTCACCACCGTCTGAGCAGCTCCGTCACCCGGCGTGGTGTCAATTTCGCACGAAATTGACGTTCACCCGGGTGATGGTCAATTTCGTGCGAAATTGACCATCCCGCCCCGTGAGGTGAGGCTGGACATGGAACGGCCCCGGTTCCACCGAGGTGGAGCCGGGGCCGTTTCGTTGGTCCACAACATTCAAGAAATGAACCGCATCCGCGAAGCTCAGCTCGCACCGGCCGGAGGTGGTCGCATGCGCCGCAGGCGCATAACCCGCCCTCGCAACCGGCACCGCCGCGGGTTCTCAGAGGTCGCCTGGCGAGGACAGCCCGTTTGCCGTGTTTGGACATACATAAAAACGGGATCCCGCAGCCAGGCGACCTCTGAGGTTCCGCCACCCGCACCGCTACGCAGAACGAGCCTGGAATTCCCTCAAGACTCAGGCGCGGCCGTCGAAGAGGCTGGTGACGGAGCCGTCCTCGAAGACCTGGTGGATCGCTTCCGCGACGAGCGGGGCGATCGACAGGACCGTGAGGTTCGGGAAGCGGCGCTCCTCCGGGATCGGCAGCGTGTTGGTCAGCACGACCTCCTTCGCGCCGCAGGAGGACAGGCGCTCCACCGCCGGGCCGGACAGCACCGCGTGCGTCGCCGCGATGATCACGTCCTTGGCGCCCGCGGCCAGCAGCTGCTCGGTGGCCTTGGTGATCGTGCCGCCGGTGTCGATCATGTCGTCGACCAGCACGCACAGCCGGCCCTCGACGTCACCGACGACGCGGTTGGTGACCACCTGGTTGGGCTTGCTGGGGTCGCGGGTCTTGTGGATGAACGCCAGCGGCGTGCCACCCAGGTCGTCGGCCCACTTCTCCGCCACCCGGACGCGGCCGGAGTCGGGGGAGACCACCGTGATCTGCTCGTCCGAGTAGGTGTCCCGGATGTAGCTGGCCAGCAGCTTCTGGGCCATCAGGTGGTCTACCGGACCGTCGAAGAAGCCCTGGATCTGGTCGGTGTGCAGGTCGATCGCCATGATGCGGTCGGCACCCGCGGTCTTGAACAGGTCCGCGATCAGGCGCGCCGAGATCGGCTCGCGGCCCTTGTGCTTCTTGTCCTGCCGGGCGTAGCCGTAGAACGGCATGACCACGGTGATGCGCTTGGCGCTGGCCCGCTTGAGCGCGTCCACCATGATCAGCTGTTCCATGATGGCGTCGTTGAGCGGGTTGCAGTGCGACTGGATGACGAAGGCGTCGCAGCCGCGCACCGACTCGTCGTAGCGCACGAAGATCTCGCCGTTGGCGAACTTGTAGGCAGCCTGGGGCGTGACCGTTACGTCGAGCTGCTTGGCCACCTCCTCGGCAAGTTCCGGGTGGCTGCTGCCGGAGAAGAGCTTGAGGCTCTTCTTCGGCGTCGCAGACATGGCACTCACGGTCATCGTCCCTCCCCGTTCGACGTCCGGCGTTGGACGTCTTCCGTCGGATTCGTGGTGGGTTCCTTCGCCAAGGCCTGCTGTGCGGCCTCGTCCGCCGGGGTGCCGGAGCGGCGCCTGGCCACCCAGCCCTCGACGTTGCGTTGCCTGCCGCGGGCGACGGCCATCGCCCCCGGCGGGACATCCTGGGTGATCGTCGAGCCGGCGGCGGTGTAGGCGCCGTCGCCGATCTCGACCGGGGCGACGAAGGTGTTGTCCGCACCGGTGCGGGCGTGCGACCCGATCACCGTGCGGTGCTTGTTCACCCCGTCGTAGTTGACGAAGATCGTGGCCGCGCCGATGTTGGTGCGCTCGCCGATCGTCGCGTCGCCCACGTAGGTCAGGTGCGGCACCTTGGTGCCCGCACCGATCTGGGCGTTCTTGGTCTCCACGAAGGTGCCGATCTTGCCCTTCGCGGCGAGCTCGGTGCCGGGGCGCAGGAACGCGAACGGTCCGACGCTCGCGCCCGGCCCGACCTCGGCGCCCTCGCCGTGGGTGCGCACGACGGACGCGCCGGGGTGCACGGTGCAGCCGGTCAGCGTGGTGTCCGGGCCGATGGTGGCGCCCTCGCCGACGGTCGTCCCGGCGCGCAGCTGCACGCCCGGTTCGATCAGCACGTCGCGGTCCAGCACCACGTCGCAGTCCAGCCACACCGAACCGGGGTCGGTGATCGTGACGCCCGCGCGCATCCAGCGCAGCAGCAGGCGGCGGTTGAGCTCGGCACCGAGCCGGGCCAGCTGCACCCGGTCGTTGACGCCCTCCACCAGCCACTGGTCGGCGCACACCAGCGCGCCCACCCGGCGGCCGTCGCCGCGCGCGATGGCCAGCACGTCGGTCAGGTAGAGCTCGCCCTGGGCGTTGTCGGTGGACAGCCGCTTGAGCGCATCGGTGAGCACCTCGGCGTCGAAGGCGTAGACACCGGAGTTGATCTCGGCGATCTCGGCCTGCTCCGGGGTGGTGTCCTTCTGCTCGACGATCCCGGTGACGCCGCCGTCGGCGTCGCGCAGGATCCGGCCGTAGCCGGTGGGCTCGTCGACCACGGCGGTGAGCACGGTGACCGCGTTGCCCGCGCCGGTGTGCTCGGCGAGCAGCCCGCGCAGCGCTTCGCCGTCGAGCAGCGGCACGTCGCCGTAGCTGACCAGGACGGTGCCGGTGAGCCCGGACGGCAGGGCGCCGAGCCCGCAGGACACCGCGTGCCCGGTGCCCAGCTGCTGCTCCTGGACGGCGGTGCTGATCGGGAGGTCGAGAGCCGCGGCCACGCCGTCGAGGTGCTCGGCGACCGCATCGCGGCCGTGCCCCAGCACGACCACCAGCGAATCGGGTTCGACTCCGGCCGCAGCCCGGACGGCGTGCTCGACAAGCGGTCTGCCCGCGAGCCGGTGCAGCACCTTCGGGGTCGCCGATCGCATCCTGGTGCCCTCGCCCGCGGCGAGCACGATCGTGCTGACCGGGTCCGGATGCGCGTCAGCGCGGCGGGAGGAGGGCGGGGCGGTGTCGCCCTGGAGCATCTGCGCTCTCCCTTATCTCTGTGCGGCTGGAGGTGGCCGGCAAGTGCCTGTTTGCGTCCAAGCGGGTGAAGGGTAACCGGACCGGTACGGCTGCTGGTCCAGTGCCCCTGCGGGACTTCCGGCGGGTGCGATGGTACCGCTGAACAGGTGGGAGATGAGTTCTGACAGGCGCCCCGAGCTGGGCAAATGTGATCTTCGGAACGGTTCGTCAGTGACCGTTCCCACTCCTGCGCGCGATGGGCGGTGAGCACTTTCGGTCGACCTGTCCGGTTCGGGACGCCCGGGGTCGCCTACTCGATCGGGTTAGAGAGCGTCCGGCGGGATCCACACGGAGTGATCCTCGGAAGGCTGGTTCGGCGGCGGGATCGTCCCGCCCGCCAGCGCCGCCACGCGGTTGCCGCCGCCGCGCTTCGCCTGGTACATCGCGGCGTCCGCGCGGGCCAGCACCTGCGCCGCCGACTCCTGCGGGCGCATCGCGACGACGCCGATCGACAGCGTCACGCCGTGGATGTGCTCGGCAGGCAGCCGGTCCACCGCTTCGACCGCGCGCTGCAGGGCGGCCTCGGCCGCGCCCAGCGTCGCGCCCGGCAGCAGCACGACGAACTCGTCGCCGCCGTAGCGCGCGACGAAGTCGTCGGTGCGCAGCGTGTCGCGCAAGGTCAGCGCGACGATGCGCAGCACGTCGTCGCCCTCCGCGTGCGAGCAGCGGTCGTTGACGCCCTTGAACCCGTCGAGGTCGACCAGCGCCACCGTCAGCGGGTCGGCGTCGGGCTCGTTGAGCAGCGCTTCCAGCCGGTCGTCGAGGGCTCGCCGGTTGGACAGGCCGGTCAGCGGGTCCTGCAGGGCCTGCCGGGTGATCGCGTCGTGCTTGTGGCTGAGCCTGGAGTGCTCCAGCCGGGTGACCAGAGTGGACAGCCGCGCCTGGCGCATGGTCCACAGCTCGGTCTCCAGCTCCAGCGCGTACTCGCGCAGCGCTTCGTGGATGTCGGCGCTGTCCAGGTCCGTCAGGTGCGCGTACTCGCGGGCCAGCGAGATGCGCAGCGTCGGCTCGGAGGTGTCGGTGTCCAGGTCGGCCCTGGTCTCGGAGAGCACCTGCACGGCCTGGTCGCCGCGGTCGGCGCGGGTGAGGCAGCGGGAGAGGGCGATCGCGACGATGATCTTCTCCCGCGGGTGGATCGCGCGGTCCAGGTCGCGCAGCACCTCCAGCCGCTCGATGTGCTCGGCGTGCGGCTGGGCGAGCGCGTGCGCGGCGCCGAGCACCGGCATCTGCTCGGCGGCGGGGCGGTCGGAGACGCGGGGGAACAGCGACTCGCGCCACGGGCCCTCGACGGCCACGGCGATGGCCGATGCGGTGGCGAAGCGGGCGGCGGCCTCCTCGTCCTGCCCGATGCGCTCCAGCCGCAGTCCCCAGCCGAGCAGCATCCGGCACCGGTTGATCATGTGCACCGCGATCTCGTGCGGGCCGCCGCTCTCGCGGATCCGCTGGTGGGCGCGGGCCATCACCTCGTCGGCCATCTCGTAGACGCCGAGCTGGGTGAGCACCAGGCCGATGTCGATCAGCGCGGTGGCCAGCAGCCGCTCCCAGGAGCGGCGGCCGAGGGTGCGGTCGGGGACGAGCTCCTCGTCGAGCATCGCCAGTCCGTAGGCGATCTCGGTCAGCGCGGTGTCCTCGCTGCCGCCCAGCAGCGCGCGGCGGCCGCGGAGGGCGCGCGCGTCGGCTTGCAGCACGTCCAGGCCGTGCCGGCGGGAGTGCAGGAGGAGTTCGTCGAGCAGCGGGTCGGCGCTGTCCACCAGGCCCGGCGTGGCCAGCCGCATCGAAGCGCAGTGCCTCAGCAGCTGGGCGACGATCCTGGGTTCACCGCGGCGCTGAGCCTCGGCGAGCAGGTTGTCGGCCTCGCGGATGGTGCTGCGCTGGCCGGCCGGGTCGCTGTGCTGGCCGACCGCGTTCAGTTCACGTGCGCGTCCCACCAACCACGCGTCGGACACCTCGCTCAGCGTGGTCACCGGGTCTTTGGGCACGGTGGTCGTGTCGTCGCGCAGCGGCGCACACCCCCTGTTCACCTCGCCTCCCGGCTGGTGCGCCTCGCCGCGCGCCGCGTCGAGTCCGGGAGGACCGCTCGCTCCGCCGCCAGGATTCGAACCTGGACCATCGGAACCAAAATCCGAGGTGCTGCCTTTACACCACGGCGGATCGGGCGTCGTCGCCCCTCGGTGCCGGCTTGTGACGCCCGGCACCGCTGCCCGAGCTTACCGGCCCGGGGCGACAGGCGGTGGTGCCCGGCCGACATCGTGACATGGCGGTCGGGGCGGGAGGGCGTCGGGCTCGCCGAGCCGCGGGGTCCGGGGCGGTTTCGCACGTAGGTGGGACGTGATCCGCGGGGGCGGGGTTGCGTTCCCGATCAGTCTGTTCGGGTGAACGGGGGCGAACCGGACACGCCCGGACGGGCAAGACACGCCGCGAATTTGCCGCGCGGGGGTGACGATTCGGCATCGAAGAACTTACGCTAGCGTAGGTTACGGTCCCGTAGGGTGGAGGTGTTGCGGGGCCGTGCAGCCCGGCGCCGATTCGCAGTTTTCCCACCTCCTCAACGCCATTCGAGGTATTGAGCATGACCGCAGCAACCGAGGGTGTTGCTCCTCCGAAGGCCGAATCCGGGCCCAAACCGCTGACGACGGGGCCCCAGTCCGCTGGGCGTGCGTCCCTCGTGTACGCGTTCCTCCTGATTCCGATGGCCGCGCTGATCGCCTCCGTCCCGGTGCTCTGGGGCTGGGGGATCGGACCGGTCGACATCGCGCTGGCCGTGGCCTTCTGGATGATCAGTGGCCTCGGTGTCACGGTCGGCTTCCACCGCTACTTCACGCACGGGTCGTTCAAGGCCAACCGCGGTGTGAAGATCGCACTGGCGATCGCCGGGATGATGGCGGTGCAGGGCCCGGTCATCACCTGGGTCGCCGACCACCGCAGGCACCACGCCTTCTCCGACCGCGAGGGCGACCCGCACTCGCCGTGGCTGTTCGGCACCTCGGCGGTGGCGCTGACCAAGGGCTTCTGGCACTCCCACATGGGCTGGATGTTCAAGCGGGAGATGACCAACGAGGACCGGTTCGCCCCGGACCTGCTCAAGGACCGCGAGCTCGTCGTGCTCAACAAGCTGTTCCCGGTGTGGACGGCGCTGAGCCTGCTGCTGCCCGCGCTGCTGGGCGGCCTGATCACCTGGTCCTGGTGGGGCGCGCTGACCGCCTTCTTCTGGGCCGGTCTGGTGCGCGTGTCGTTCCTGCACCACATCACGTGGTCGGTGAACTCGATCTGCCACATGATCGGCGAGCGCCCGTTCAAGAGCCGGGACAAGGCGGCGAACTTCTGGCCGCTGGCGATCCTGTCCTTCGGCGAGTCCTGGCACAACTCCCACCACGCCGACCCGACCTGCGCCCGGCACGGCGTGCTGCGCGGCCAGCTGGACATCTCGGCGCGGGTGATCTGGTTCTTCGAGAAGGTCGGCTGGGCCTGGAAGGTCCGCTGGCCCAACGAGAAGCGCCTCGCGCGGATCGCGGTCACCGAGTACAAGGGCTGACCGTCCGCAGCACGTGAGCACTCCGGGTGCCGATGCCCGGAGTGCTCACGCGCGTCTGGACCGGAATCGAGAAGTGCCCGTTCGGCGGTTGCCGAGCGGTAATTTTTTCGCGCGGGTCGGCACACGGCTGTCGGTCTTGCCGCCTAGGGTGGTGCGAGTGGTATCACGGCGACGCGGGCGGAATGCGCCCGAACCGGGAGCGCAGCCTTCGGGGCGCACCGCACGGGTCCGGATGACGGGGAAGGAACGTCGGCAGCAGCTGCTCGACGTGGCCCGCGCGTTGTTCGCGGAGAAGGGCTTCGACGGCACCTCCATCGAGGAGATCGCGCACCGCGCCGGCGTGTCCAAGCCCGTGGTGTACGAGCACTTCGGCGGGAAGGAAGGCGTGTACGCGGTCGTGGTGGACCGCGAGATGCGCAACCTGCTGGACCTGGTCGTCTCCGCCCTGTCGGCGGGCCACCCGCGGGATCTGCTGGAGCAGGCGGCGCGGGCGCTGCTGGACTACATCGACAACAACACCGACGGCTTCCGCGTGCTGGTCCGGGACTCGCCGGTGGCCAGCAACAGCGGCACCTTCTCCAGCCTGCTCAACGACATCGCCAGCCAGGTCGAGCACATCCTCGCGCTGCAGTTCAGCGCCCGCGGCTACGACGCGAAGCTGGCCCCGCTCTACAGCCAGGCGCTGGTGGGCATGGTGGCGCTGACCGGCCAGTGGTGGCTGGAAGCGCACAAGCCGAAGAAGGAAGAGGTGGCCGCGCACCTGGTCAACCTCGCCTGGAACGGCCTGTCCCACCTGGAGCACAAGCCCCGCCTGTCCACCAAGTGACTCACAGGTTGTCGGCGTAGAAGGCGGCGAGCCGGTCGACGGCGGCGTCGACGTGCTCGGGCTCGTCGTACATCTCGTAGTGGCCGGCGCCCTCGACCACCATGAGGTCGACCGGGTTGGGCGCCCGCTTCCAGAGCTCCATGCCGGATTCGTAGGAGCCGGTGCTGCCGATGCGTCCGGCGAGGACGACCTGCAGCGGCTGGGTCAGGAGCTGCTCGACCAGGTGGTACGCGTCGTAGCCGAGGAGCAGCGAGTCGCCGCGCGCGAGGCGGCGGTTCGTCGAGTGCTCGTTGCGGCCCCGCTCGGTGCGGTAGTACGTGATCGCCTGGGTCGTGTCGACATCGGTCAGCCCGGCCGCGGCGGCGTCTTCCGAGGTGTCGGGCAGCCAGTTCACGCGGGTCAGCTCACCGGTGCGGGTCTCGTCGATGCGCGCGGCGGCCATGGCGTCGAGCGCCGCCGCCGGGCCGTCCGGCTGGAAGCTGCGGAACGACGTGCCCATGTTGCCCGGGACGACCGCGCCGACCGCCTTGATGCGGTGGTCCGTGCGGGCGGTGTGCACCGCGTAGCCGCCGCCGGCGCAGATGCCGAGGACGCCGATGCGCTCCGGGTCGATGCCGGGGATCGTGCTGAGCTCGTCGATCGCGTAGGAGATGTCCTCGCCGCGGCGGTACGGGTCTTCGAGGTCGCGGGGCTCGCCGCCGCTCTGCCCCTGGTGGGCCGGGTCGAACACGAGCGCCGCGATTCCGCGGGCGGCGAGGCGGGATGCGTAGTTCGCGCCGATCTGCTCCTTCACGCTGCTGCCGGGCGTGGAGAGCACGACAGCGCGCAGCGGTGCGGCGCCGTCGATGTCGTCGGGCAGGTGGAGGTCGGCCGCGAGCTCGATCGGCCCGCGCGGGATCGTGACGTGCTGGAGCACCTGGCGGCACCTTCCGCGTAAGGTTCGTCCGATAGTCCGAGATGAGCACTAGTACGTTCTTGAACTAGTTCAGAACTGTACCACCTGATGAGGGGGGTCGCGTGCCGGTCGACGCCGCCCAGCTGTGGACGATGAACCACCGCCTGCTGACCGTCGTGATGAACGCCTGCAGCGCCGAACTGGCCGCGCTCGGCCTCGAGACGAAGGAGTTCTTCGTGCTCGCCGAGGTGGCCGCGTCGCCGTACCCGGCCGAGCTCGCGGCGACGCTGATGATCCCCAAGGCGAGCATGACGGTCTACGTGCGCAGCCTCGTCGCGAAGGGGTTCGTGCGACGCGAGATCGACGACGCGGACCTGCGGCGGCACCGGCTCGTGCTGACCGCCGAGGGCGAGGCGGCGCGGGACCGCGCGCTCGTGGCGCTCGCGGCGGAGTTCGACCGCAGGCTGGCCCGGATCGCGCCTCGCGATCGCACCGAGCTGCGGAGGATCCTCCTGGCGCTGCTCGAGCCCGCGCAGTAGTTCCCGCGGCGTCGGGTCGCTGGGTCGGTGTCCGGGGCGAGTCGTAGTCTGGGGTCGTCGCTCCTCCCGGCGTGACGTCTCCGTCCCGGGCAGGGGTGTGTCCGCATTTCGCGATCTCTGCTGCGAGGTAGCTCCATGAGCCAGGCCGGTCCCCTGCGCGGACTGCTCCACATCGTGCTGCGCGATCCCGCGTTCCAGCAGGTCGTCAAGGCCGCAGGCCGGCCGCGGCTGGTCCTGGAGGGCCCGGTCGCGGCGCGCTCGCTGACCGCCGCGTCGCTGGCCGCCGCGGACGGCGCCGACCGTCCGGTGCTGCTGGTCACCGCCACCGGCCGGGAGGCCGAGGAGGCCGCCGCCGCGGTCTCCGACCTGCTCGGGCCGGGCGGCGTGGAGGTGTTCCCGTCCTGGGAAACCCTGCCGCACGAACGGCTTTCCCCGCGCGCGGACACCGTGGGCAGGCGGTTGTCGGTGCTGCGCCGCCTCGCGCACCCCGAAGAGCACGCGCACGGCCAGGTCCAGGTCCTGGTGACGACCGTGCGCAGCCTGATCCAGCCGATCGCGCCGGGCCTGGGCGAGCTCCGCCCGGTGCGGTTGTCGGTCGGCGTCGAGCACGACTTCGAAGAGCTGGTGGAGCGGCTCGCCGCGCTGGCCTACGACCGGGTCGACATGGTCGAGAAGCGCGGTGAGTTCGCGGTGCGCGGCGGCATCGTCGACGTGTTCCCGCCGACCGAGGAGCACCCGCTGCGGGTGGAGTTCTGGGGCGACGAGGTCACCGAGATCCGCCCGTTCGCGGTGGCCGACCAGCGCTCGCTGGCGGACGCGCAGGACACCGAGCTGTTCGCCCCGGCCTGCCGGGAGCTGCTGATCAGCGACCAGGTCGCGGAGCGCGCCGCGAAGCTCGCCGAGCAGCACCAGACCGACACCCACCTCGCGGAGATGCTCGGCAAGATCGCCGGCGGTGCGCCGGTGGAGGGCATGGAGGCGCTGATCCCGGCGCTGTGCGAAGGCGAGATGCAGCTGCTGACGGATCTGCTGCCGACCGGCACGCACGTGCTGCTGGCCGATCCGGAGAAGATCCACGCGCGCGCCGCGGACCTGGTGCGCACCGGCCAGGAGTTCCTGGAAGCGTCCTGGATGGTGGCCGCCGACGGCGGCAAGGCGCCGATCGACCTCGGCGCGTCGGCCTACCGGAGCCTGGCCGAGGTCGCCGAGCACACCGTGTCCATCGGCCTGCCGTGGTGGCCGCTGACCCAGCTGACCAGCGAAGAGGGCGAGGACGACGAGGTCATCCGGCTGGTCCTCAAGCAGGTCGACGCCTATCGCGGCGAGATCGAGCGGGCCTTCGCCGACCTGCGCGCGCACACCGCGTCGGGCGGAGCGGCGATGCTGGTCGTGGCGGGCGCGGGCACCGCGCAGCGCGCGGTCCAGCAGCTGCGCGAGGCCGAGCTGCCCGCGCGGCTGGCCGAGGACGGGCTGGAGACCGAGCCCGAAGCCGGCGTCGTCACGGTGGTGCGCGGCGGTCTGGAGGACGGCTTCGCCGCGCCCGGCATCGCGCTGGTGGTGCTCACCGAGGCCGACCTGACCGGCGGTCGCGGCGGGACGTCCACCAAGGACATGCGGCGGATGCCCTCGCGGCGGCGCAACGCGGTCGATCCGCTGGCGCTCAAGGCCGGCGACTTCGTGGTGCACGAGCAGCACGGCATCGGCAAGTACGTGGAGATGGTGCAGCGCACCGTCGGCGGCGCCACCCGCGAGTACCTGGTGCTGGAGTACGCGGCGAGCAAGCGCGGCCAGCCCGGCGACCGGCTGTTCGTGCCCACCGACCAGCTCGACGAGGTCAGCCGCTACGTCGGCGGCGAGACGCCGACGCTGAACAAGCTCGGCGGCTCGGACTGGAAGAACACCAAGGCCAAGGCCCGCAAGGCGGTCAAGGAGATCGCCGCGGAGCTGGTGCAGCTCTACGCCGCCCGGCAGTCCTCGCCCGGCCACGCCTTCGGCGCGGACACCCCGTGGCAGCGGGAGCTGGAGGACGCCTTCCCCTACACCGAGACCGGTGACCAGCTGGCCGCCATCGACGAGGTCAAGGCGGACATGCAGCGCGCGGTGCCGATGGACCGGGTGATCTGCGGCGACGTCGGCTACGGCAAGACCGAGATCGCGGTGCGCGCGGCGTTCAAGGCGGTGCAGGACGGCAAGCAGGTCGCCGTGCTGGTGCCGACCACGCTGCTCGCCCAGCAGCACCTGAACACCTTCACCGACCGGATGCGCTCGTTCCCGGTGAAGATCAAGGGCCTGTCCCGGTTCACCGACCCGATGGAGTCCGAGCAGACCGTCAAGGGCCTGGCCGACGGCGAGGTCGACATCGTGATCGGCACCCACCGGCTGCTGCAGACCGGCATCCGCTACAAGGACCTGGGGCTGGTGATCGTCGACGAGGAGCAGCGCTTCGGCGTCGAGCACAAGGAGCACATCAAGGCCCTCCGCACGCACGTGGACGTGCTGACCATGTCCGCGACGCCCATCCCGCGGACGCTGGAGATGAGCATGGCGGGCATCCGCGAGATGTCGACCATCCTCACCCCGCCGGAGGAGCGGCACCCGATCCTCACCTACGTCGGCGGCTACGACCAGAAGCAGGTCGCCGCCGCGATCCGCCGCGAGCTGCTGCGCGACGGCCAGGTGTTCTTCGTGCACAACCGGGTGCACGACATCGAGAAGGTGGCGCGGCAGCTGCGCGAGCTGGTGCCGGAGGCGCGGATCGTCACCGCGCACGGGCAGATGAACGAGGACCGGCTGGAGAAGATCATCCAGGGGTTCTGGGAGCGCGAGCACGACGTCCTGGTGTGCACCACGATCGTGGAGACCGGCCTGGACATCTCCAACGCCAACACGCTCATCGTGGACCGCTCCGACCTGCTCGGCCTCGCCCAGCTGCACCAGCTGCGCGGCCGGGTCGGGCGCGCGCGGGAGCGGGGCTACGCCTACTTCCTGTACCCGCTGGAGAAGCCGCTGACCGACACCGCGCACGACCGGCTGGCGACCATCGCGCAGAACTCCGAGCTGGGCGCGGGCATGGCGGTGGCCATGAAGGACCTGGAGATCCGCGGCGCGGGCAACATCCTCGGCGCCGAGCAGTCCGGGCACATCGCGGGCGTGGGCTTCGACCTGTACGTCCGGCTGGTCGGCGAGGCGGTCGACGCCTTCCGCAAGCACGCGGGCGCCGAGCCCGGCGAGGCGGAGGAGGAGCTCACCGACGTCCGGGTGGACCTGCCGCTCGACGCGCACATCCCGCACGACTACGTGCCGGGGGAGCGGTTGCGCCTGGAGGCCTACCGCAAGCTCGCTGCGGCCGCCGACGAGGAGGCGCTGGAAGCGGTGCGCGCCGAGCTGGTCGACCGGTACGGACCGCTGCCGGAGCCGGTGGAGCGGCTGCTGAAGGTGGCGCGGTTCCGGCAGCGCTGCCGGGAGCACGGTGTCCGCGAGGTGACGCTGCAGGGCACGTCGCTGCGCTTGGCGCCGCTGGAACTGCTGGACTCCAAGCAGGTGCGCCTCAAGCGCCTGTACCCGAAGGCGGTCTACAAGCCGGCGGTGCGCACGGTGTCGGTGCCGCGCCCGACCGAAGGTGCGGCCGGCGGCCGCATGGGCGCCCCGCCGCTGCGCGACGACGCCCTCCTGGAGTGGTGCGAGAAGTTCCTCGCGGACCTCACCACGGCCCCGGCCCCCACCGCCTGACGTTCCGTTTCCGCTGTTCAGCACCCGTGAGTGGTTTGTGGGGCTATAGCACCCCAAACCACTCACGGGCCTTTACCAGCGGAAACGGAGCTCGCTCCGGTGGTGGCCGCTGCGGCGACCGGTCCTGAGTTGCCGAGATCGGCAGGTGGCGTGACCGTTGATCCGGCTCCGCATCGGTCACGAGGAGGCGCGGATCATGACCAGGAAGGCCTCTGAACCGGACAAAGCTCGCCCGGACATCCCGCGGTCGCCGGAAGCCTTCGCCGCCGCGCACCGCACCGATCTGCTGGTCTTCGGCGTCACCGCGGTCATCACGCTGGTCTTCGTCGGCTGGGGCGTGGTCTCCACCGAGTCGCTGGCCGTGGTGTCCAGCTCGCTGCTGTCCTGGCTGGTGACCAACATCGGCTGGGGCTTCGTGCTCGCCTCCACCGGCTTCGTGGTGTTCGCGCTGTGGCTGGCGTTCAGCCGCTACGGCGCCATCCCGCTCGGCAAGGACGACGAGGAACCCGAGTTCCGCACCGTGTCGTGGATCGCGATGATGTTCAGCGCGGGCATGGGCATCGGGCTGATGTTCTTCGGCGTGGCCGAACCGCTGGCGCACTTCGTGGAGCCGCCGCCCGGCACCGTCGCGCCGCTCAGCGACGCGGCGGTGGAGACCGCGATGGCCACCTCGCTGTTCCACTGGACGCTGCACCCGTGGGCGATCTACGCGGTGGTCGGCCTGTCCATCGCCTACTGCAGCTTCCGCCGCGGCCGCAAGCAGCTGATCAGCGCGGTGTTCACGCCGTTGATCGGCAAGCGCGGCGCGGAGGGCCCGATCGGCAAGCTGATCGACATCCTCGCGCTGTTCGCGACGCTGTTCGGCTCGGCGGCCTCGCTCGGGCTGGGCACCCTGCAGATCCGCAGCGGCATGCAGGCGGCCGGCTGGATCGGCGCGGTCGGCAACACCGTGCTGGTGCTGATCATCGTGGTGCTGACGGTGTGCTTCATCGCCTCGGCGGTGTCCGGCGTGTCCAAGGGCATCCAGTGGCTGTCCAACATCAACATGGTGCTGGCCGCGGTGCTGGCGGTCTTCGTGTTCGTGGTCGGCCCGACGGTGTTCATCCTCGACCTGCTGCCCACCTCCATCGGCGTCTACCTGCGCGACTTCGGCGAGATGGCCTCGCGATCCGGCGCCACCGGCGGCGCGGCGATGAACGACTGGCTGTCCAGCTGGACGATCTTCTACTGGGCCTGGTGGATCTCCTGGACGCCGTTCGTCGGCATGTTCATCGCCCGGATCAGCCGCGGCCGCACCATCCGCCAGTTCGTCGGCGGCGTGATCCTGGTGCCCAGCGTGGTCAGCCTGGTCTGGTTCGCGATCTTCGGCGGCAGCTCGATCAACGTGCAGCAGCGCGGCACCGACGTCTTCCGCAGCGGCGGCGAGGAGGCGCAGACCTTCCGGGTGCTGGAGACGCTGCCGCTGTCGACGGTCACCACGATCCTGGTGATGGTGCTGGTCGCGATCTTCTTCGTCTCCGGCGCGGACGCGGCGTCGGTGGTGATGGGCACCCTGTCCCAACGCGGTTCCATCGAGCCGAAGCGCTGGATCGTGGTCTTCTGGGGCGCCGCGACGGGCGCGGTGGCCGCGATCATGCTCATCGTGGGCGGCGAGGACGCCCTCAGCGGCATCCAGAACCTGACCTTCCTGGCATCGGCCCCGTTCGCGGTGGTCATGGTCCTCCTCTGCACAGCGCTCATGAAGGACCTGCGCGAAGACCCGATGATGCAGCGCGAGGAGAAGGGCGCCCAAGTCCTCGAACAAGCCGTCATCGCCGGCACCGAACGCCACGGCGGCGACTTCCAGCTCGAGGTCGGCCCGGTCGAGGACGACGGCGAGCCCAGGTGAAGGGCACCTTTCGCCAACACATTTGGTCAAAGGTGCCCTTCGCCTCGCCTCGATCGAGAGCCCGCGTCGCTCGGCGGCTCGCGCTCACTCGGGGGAGGGAAGCGTGAAGGGCACCTTTCGCCTGCATATTTGGTCAAAGGTGCCCTTCGCCTGGTCAGGGTTCGGTGGTGATGGCTGCGGCCGGGCATATGGCGGCCGCTTGGTGGACGTCGTCGGCCAGGTGCTCGGGCGGGTTCGCGTTGAGGAGGACGACCACGCCGTCCTCGTCGCGCTGGTCGAACACGGCCTCGGCGGTCAGCACGCACTGGCCGGATCCGACGCACCGGTCCTGGTCCACGGTCACCTTCATGTCTTCCTCCTCGTTGGTCACCAGGTCACCGGGAGCTCTGAGACGCCTCCGGTGATGGTGGGGCGCACCGGCAGCTCGTCCGCGTTCTCGGCCAGCCGCATCCCGGGCAGGCGCCGGGCGAGGGTGGCGAAGACGATCCGCAGCTCGGTGCGGGCGAGACTGGCTCCGATGCAGAAGTGTGCCCCGTGGCCGAAGCCGAGGTGGGTGCGTTCGGCGCGATCGGGGTCGAAGGTCTCGGCGTCGGCGTAGGCGGACTCGTCGCGGTTGGCGGCGTTGACCGACAGGATCAGGGCATCGCCTGCGCGGATCTCGACGCCGCCGACGTCGAGGTCGGTGTGCGCGTAGCGCAGCAGCCCGAGATCACCGGGTGCCCCGAGCCGCATGATCTCCTCGACGGTGGCGTCGACCCGGCCGGTGTCGGAGGTCAGCGCCGCCCACTGCTCCGGGCGGGTCATCAGGAACAGCACGCCCAGGCCGATGCGGTTGACCGTGGTCTCGTGCCCGGCGAAGAGCAGCCCGACGCAGAGCCGGACCATCTCGGCGTAGTCGAAGGTCTCGTCGGCGCTCTGGGCGCGCACGAGGTCGGAGATGACGTCCTCGCCCAGCGCACCGCGCTTGGCCTTGGCGAGCCCGGCCATGTAGCGGCTGAACTCCTCGCGCGCCCGGTGCGCCTCGCCGTCCGCCGACGGGCTGGCCATCCGCTCGGACAGCGAGTGGAAGAGCTCGCGATCGCTCTCCGGCACGCCCAGCAGTCGGCAGATGACCGCCACCGGCAGCGGGAACGCCAGGCCCGCGTGCAGGTCGACCACCCCGTCCGGCGCGGCGTCGTGCTCGGCGATCAGCCGGTCCAGGTAACCGTCGACGAGCTCCTGCACGTGCTCGGAGAGCATCCGCATCCGCTTGGCCGAGAACGCCGGGGTGAGCAGCCTGCGCATCCGCGCGTGGTCGGCCTCCTCGGTCTCGTAGCTGCCGGTGGGCCCGTCCTGCACCGCGGCGGTGGTGATCCGCGAAGCGCGCTCGGGCTCGGGGTGGGAGCGCCCGAGCCGCTTGTCGCCGAGCAGCGCCCGGACCTCGTCGTAGCGGGTGACCAGCCACGCGGGGTCGCCTGCCGGAGTCGTCACCGGGGTGACCGGCGCGGTGCGGCGCAGCACCTCGTACAGCGGGGCGATGTCGAGGATGTTCGGCCGCTCGAAGGGCAGCTGCAGGCGTTCGGCGGCAACGCTCATGGTTCCTCCCGCATTTATTGGCAGACACTGCCAATAATGTTCGGGTCGGCTAGGGTGTGTCAACGCCCGTTCGCCCGTTGGAGGTGCAGATGGTCCAGCGGACAGCCCGTCGCGGGCGGCCGCCGGTGAGCGAGGAGCAGCGCGGGCAGCAGCGGCTCGACATCTCCCGCCACGCGGTGCGGCTGTTCCGCGAGCAGGGCGTGGCGGCGACGTCCGGCGAGCAGATCGCGCGGGCCGCGGGCGTTTCCGAGCGCACGCTGTGGCGCTGGTTCCGCAGCAAGGAGGCCTGCGTCGAGCCGCTGCTGACCAAGACGCTCGACGCCTTCCAGGAAGTGCTGCGCAGCTGGCCGCCCGAACTGGAGCTGGCCGAGCACCTGCGCGCCGCTTACACGCTGACGCCCGAGTGGTCCGACGTCGAAGCGGTCCTCGCGGTCATCCGCATGACGCACGACGAGCCCGCGTTGCGCGCGGCCTACCTGGTGCTGAGGGAGCGCGCGGAACCCACCTTCGTCGACGTCCTCGCCGAGCGCCTGGGCGTTCCGGGCAGCGCGCTCGAAATCCGGATGCAGGCCGCCGCCGTGAGCGCGGCGCTGCGCGCGGCGACCGACGAGCTGGTGGACATCACGGCGGGCGGCGTGGATCCGGAAGTCCTGCAGGAGCACCGCGAACGCCTCGCCGACGCGCTCCGCTCCATCACCCGAGGACCGATCGGTTCATGTCCACAGAGGACTTCCGGCTGATCTCCGGTTCGCCAGGAGGGCCGCGAGATGTGCTGAAGATCAGTTCGCTCCGGCGGGAACCGCGCGCGGCGAGTTGCGTCTCAGTGGAAAAGGTTCCCCGTGGTGGAGAGGTTCTACCGATGTTGTTGCGCAGCAAGCTGTTCCTGGCCGCCGGATCGATCGCGCTGGCGGTGACGGGCTGCTCGGCGGGCGTCCAGTCGGAGCCCGTGGATGCGCCGCCGCAGGTCCAGTCCCTGCAGTCCGGGACCCCGAGCGGTTTCCAGGCCGCCGCGGACGAGCCGGCCATCCGCGCGGGAGTGCACGGCAAGGAGGAGCGCGTGGTCTTCGACTTCAGCGGGCTGTCGGGCGTCGACGGCGTGAAGCTGATGAACCACGAGCTCAACGGCCAGTCGCCGGTCTGGGGCGGCTCCGGCGAGAAGGTCGAGGGCATGACCGGCACCAAGTTCCTGCACATCCGCATCGAGGTCGCCGACCCGGAGCGCCGCATGGCGGGCCCGGAGACCTTCGGCCAGTCCCTGGTCAAGAGCGCGGTGGTGAACGACAACTCCCACGGCACCGGTGAGCTGACCATCGGCCTGTCCCGCGACGTCGACTACGACGTCAAGGTCGAGGGCGAGAAGGTCATCGTCAACATGTCCGCCTGACCGGCCGGGACGACCCGACCGCGAGATCAACCGATGGGACTCCGAAAAGCGCCTTCACCGGAGGTTGATCTCGTGAGAGGGTGCGGCTGTGAGCTTCCGCACGCGCCATGGGCGCCTTCTCGCTTCGATCGCCGCGGCCGGACTGCTGCTCGCCGGTTGCGGCTCCGGGCCCAGCCAGGCCGGTGCCGCCGCGATCGTCGGGGACACCCGGATCCCGGTCACCGACGTGCAGTCCTGGTTCACCGAGGTGCTCGACCGGCAGCCGGAGGTCAAGCCGCAGCTGCGGGAGCAGGGCGCGATGGACGACCTCGGGCGGCAGCTGGCCTCGCAGCTGGTGCGGCAGGAGCTGCTGGAGCAGGCCGCGCGCGATGAGCGGCTGACCGTCACCGATCAGCAGATCGCGGCGCGGCTCGCCGAGCTGGGCGGGCCGGAGGCGGCCACCGAGGGCATGATCTACGGCCCGCAGGAGGCCGGCGAGATGGTCCGCACCCAGCTGCTGACCGCCGAGCTGGGCCGCAAGTACATCGACCGGCTGTCGGTCACCTTCGACCTCACCCAGGCCAGCACCCGCAGGCAGGCGGAGGAGAAGGCCCGGCGCATGGCGCTCGGCCCCCAGGAGGCCGCGGCGCTGGTCGCCGAGGACAAGGCGGCCGGGCTGCTGGCCGGGATCGATCAGCAGCTGCGCCCGGCGGAGAGCCTCCAGCTGGCGGCGACCACGCCGCTCTTCGGCGCCGCGCCCGGCACCGTGCTGGCCTTCGAGCAGACGCCGCAGAGCAGCCAGTGGCTGGTCGTGCGGATCAAGGACCGCAAGGTCGACGCCGCGCCGCAGCAGGTCAACGGCCTGGAGGACGGCGCGCTTCAGCAGTTCGGGACGTACCTGCTCGGCATCACGGCCGACCGGGCCGGGATCCAGCTCAGCCCGCGGTACGGCGTGTGGGACCCGGTGGGCCTGGCGGCGGTGCCCAGCGAGGGCGAGACCACCGGCTTCCGCCTGCAGGGGTCCGCCCAGCAGTCCTGAGGTGACCAACGACTCGGTGGATGCGGCCACGGGGCGTGTCCGGGTCTTGCGACAATTGCAGCATGAGCGAGGCGCGGGTGGCGGAAGGTTCTGCGGTCGTCCTGGTAGACGACCGGCTGGGTGAAGTCGTGCCGGCCGCGGCGGTGCCGCTGCTCCGCGGCGCCGTCGTCTTCGCCGAACCCGGCCTCGCCCCTGCTGCGCGCGAGGCGCTCGGCGCGCCCGAACCGCCCGCCGACCTGCTGGACCGGGCCGCTCGTGAGCCGGTCGTGCTGTTCGTCGGCGACCTCGGCTGCGCCGACGCCGAAGCGCTGCGCGCCGCCGGTGCCCGGGTGATCGGCGCGCCCGCTCCGGCCGGGCTGGAGCTGCTGGACGCCGTGACGGTGATGGACCGGCTGCGCTCGCCGGGCGGCTGCCCGTGGGACGCCGAGCAGGACCACGACACGCTCCGCAAGTACCTCGTCGAGGAGACCTACGAGCTGCTGGACGCCATCGCCGACCGCGATCGGGAGGCGCTTCGCGAGGAGCTCGGCGACGTGCTGCTGCAGGTGCTGTTCCACGCGCGGGTCGCCGCCGAGGACGCGGCCGATCCGTTCGACATCGACGCGGTCGCCGCGGGGCTGGTCAGCAAGCTCGTGTCGCGGCACCCGAACGTGTTCGCCGACGGTGCGGCGCTGCTCGACGCGGAATCGCAGCACGCCCGCTGGGAAGAGCTGAAGCAGCAGGAGAAGCAGCGCGAGTCCATTGTGGATGGAGTGGCGCTGGCGCAGCCCGCGGTGGCGCTCGCGGCCAAGCTGGTGCAGCGCGCCGACCGCGCCGGAATCCCGGCGGAAGCGCTGCCGTCCGGTGAATCGCCGGGCGAGGCGCTGTTCGCCATCGCCGCGCGGGCGAAGCTCGCCGGTGGCGATCCGGAGGACGAACTGCGCGCGGTGGCGCTGGCTTTCGCCGAGCGGATCCGCGCGGCCGAGCGGCGGGCCCGGGAGTCCGGCCGGGAGCCCGCGGAGCTCGTGGCGGCCGAGTGGCGCGAGCTGATGTCGGATTTGTCTGACCCGGTCGCGGTGCGCTCCGAACCGTGACGCACACTGGCCGCTGGCGCGTCGGCTGACGAACGCGGCGATGTATCCACTGGTGGGCGGTCTACTGGCTCCGACGCCCTGAAGTGCGCGAGGGAGGAACTCTGGTGTCGCGTCGGCTCTGGCTGCTGTTATGCCCTGCGCTCACCCTGGTGGCGTCGTGCGCGCCGCCGGCTTCCCCGCGGGTGGTGGAGCAGGCGCCGTTCGCCCCGCCATCGGCGACCGCCCCGCCGGATCCCGGCATCGCCCCTCCCGAAGTGCAGCTGCTCGCCCCCGGCGGCCCGCCGCTGCCCCCGTCGCAGCGACCGCAGAGCCAGCTCACCGACTGGTCCGAGTCGCTGGCCGACGAGCTCAACATCCCGCGCGCCGCGCTGCAGGCCTACGGCTACGCGCAGCGGTCCATCGAGGAGAGCCTCCCGGAGTGCGGGCTCAGCTGGACGGTGCTGGCCGGGATCGGCTCGGTCGAATCGAGCCACGGCAGGCACGGCGGCGCCCGGCTGGACGTGACCGGGCGCCCGAGCGAGCCGATCATCGGGCTGCCGCTGGACGGCAGCGAAGGCGTGAAGCGGATCCCGGACACCGACGGCGGCCGGCTCGACGGCGACGTGGTGTGGGACCGGGCGGTCGGCCCGCTGCAGTTCATCCCCACCACCTGGGCGAAGTGGCAGGTCGACGCGGACGGCGACGGCGTGGCCGACCCGCAGGACATCGACGACGCGGCGCTGGCCGCGGGCCGCTACCTGTGCAGCGCGGGCGGCGGCGACCTCCGCGACGTGGACGTGTTCTGGAAGGCCCTGCTGACCTACAACCAGAGCCGCAGCTACGGCCAGGAAGTCCTGGACTGGGCGGACCACTACGGCAGGTCCAGCCACGACGTCCCCGTCGTGGCCAGCGGCCGTTGATCCTCGTTCGGAGGCTGGATCCCCGGGCCTACTGTTGAGTAGCCTGTCTGGGTGATCAGGACCACTACCGGCGCGTTCGCCGCCATCGGACGGCTGGCCACCGCGCTCGGGCTGCTGGCCGCGATGGTCATCGGGGTCGGCCTGGTCAACATCCTCGGCGCGCCCCCGTCGGCGCCCTGGGCCGGACCGCCGCTGGAGCGCGAACCGGAACCCGCGCCGGTGCAACCGGGTTCGACCGCGCCGCCGGTGGAGGAGCCGCCGCAGGAGGCGATCCCGGGCGTGGACCCGGGGCAGCTCGAACCGGGCGCGGACCCGGTGCGCCAGTGGGCCGACGAGATCGCGACCGTGGTCGACATCCCGGCGCGCGCGATCGTCTCCTACGTCAACGCCGACCTGGCGATGCGCCAGCACCAGCCCGGTTGCCGGATCTCCTGGGCGACGCTGGCGGGCATCGGTCGGGTGGAGTCCAACCACGGCCGCTTCGCCGGGCGGATCCTGCGCGAGGACGGCCGTCCGTCCAGCCCGATCATCGGCGTGCCGCTCAACGGCGGCCCCGGGATCCGCGAGATCCTGGACACCGACGGCGGCCGGCTCGACGGCGACCCGGTGCACGACCGGGCGGTCGGGCCGATGCAGTTCATCCCGTCGACCTGGCGCAGGTGGGCCACCGACGGCAACGGCGACGGGCTCGGCGACCCGCAGAACATGGACGATGCCGCGGCCTCCGCCGCCCGCTACCTCTGCGCGGGCGGCCGCGACATGACCACCGGCGGCGGCTGGTGGGCCGGGGTGATGTCCTACAACAACTCGGTGGAGTACGCGCAGAAGGTGTTCGCCCTGGCCGAGTCCTACGCCGAAGCGGGCAACCGGCGCCGCTGACCGCACCTACGATCGGTGCGTGCTGAATCTCGGAACGATCGTGCTGGGAGCGTCCGACGTCCGCCGGGCCGCGGCCTTCTGGGGGCGGGCCCTCGACTACGTGCCCCGCGACGAGGTGCAGGACGACTGGACGGTCCTCGTGCCCGCGAACGGGGTGGGGCCGGGGCTGGCGCTCGGGCTCAGCGGGACACCGGTGCAGGAGCACCCGCGCGTCCACCTGGACCTCTACACCGAGGAGCAGGCCGCCGAGGTGGCGCGGCTGGTCGAGCTCGGCGCCGAGCTCGTCGAGTGGGACAGCTACCCGGACGACCCCGACTTCGTCGTGCTCGCCGACACCGAGGGCAACCGGTTCTGCGTCATCGACAAGAGCCGCGGCTGAGTCACATGTCGCGGGTGGCGATGTGCGCGTTGATCTCGCCCAGGGCTTCCTGGTAGGCGGGGGACGGGCACATCATCGCGGCCAGCCGGATCTGCGCGCGGGCCTCGTCGAGGCGCCCCTGGCGCTGCAGCGTCCGGCCCAGGACCAGGCGCGCGTAGTGGTCCGACGGGTCGAACTCCAGGACCCGCAGGAAGGCGCGCTCCGCTCGGCGCAGCTGGGCGGAGAAGAAGTACGCGCGGCCGAGGAGCAGCTGGACGCTCGGCTTGTCGGCATCGACGTCGAGCACCGGTTGGATGACGCGCAGGGCTTCGAGCGGGCGTCGCTGCGTCAGCAGTTCCTCCGCCCGGCGGAACGCTTCGACGGTGCCTTCGGTCGTCATGGCGGGCACAACGTTACGTATCGATTCGGTGTTCCGAGACCTCCGTACGGATGGTCTTCGGCGTCGTGCCCGGGCGAACGGCAGCCGAACGGCGGGTATCCGGACGGGGACGGAACGGGTAGCTCGATCGCCAGGCGTGCGAGCCTCCGGCGGCCGTGCTACCGGCCCGGTTAGGCTCGTAGGCGGTCGTCGGGCGCTCGGCCGGTTCGCCGTGCCCGGGAACGCCGGGGCGGCCCGCTTCGTCCATAGTTCAAAGGCTGGTTAGGAGCACACGTGGCGATCATCGAGCAGGTCGGTGCCCGCGAGATCCTGGACTCCCGCGGTAACCCCACCGTCGAGGTCGAGGTGGCATTGGAGGACGGCACGCTCAGCCGCGCCGCGGTCCCGTCCGGCGCTTCGACCGGCGAGCACGAGGCCGTCGAGCTGCGCGACGGCGACGCAGGCCGCTACGGCGGCAAGGGCGTGGAGAACGCGGTCGCGGCGGTGCTGGACGAGATCGGGCCGGAACTGGTCGGGTTGGACGCCACCGAGCAGCGCGTCGTCGACCAGCGGCTGGTCGACCTGGACGGCACGCCGGACAAGTCCCGGCTGGGCGCCAACGCGATCCTGGGCGTCTCGCTGGCGACGGCCAAGGCCGCCGCGGAGACCTCCGGGCTGGAGCTGTTCCGCTACGTCGGCGGGCCGAACGCGCACGTGCTGCCGGTGCCGATGATGAACATCCTCAACGGTGGCGCGCACGCCGACACCGGCGTCGACATCCAGGAGTTCATGATCGCGCCGATCGGTGCGGACACCTTCTCGGAGGCGCTGCGCTGGGGCGCGGAGACCTACCACGCGCTGAAGTCGGTCCTCAAGGCCAAGGGCCTGGCCACCGGCCTGGGCGACGAGGGCGGTTTCGCCCCCGACCTGCCGAACAACCGCGAGGCGCTGGACCTGATCGCGGTCGCGGTGGAGAAGGCCGGCTACAAGCTGGGCCGCGACATCGTGCTGGCGCTGGACGTCGCCGCCACCGAGTTCCACTCCGAGGGCGCCTACAACTTCGAGGGCTCCAAGCGCTCCGCCGAGCAGATGGCGGAGTACTACCAGGAGCTGATCGGCGCCTACCCGCTGGTCTCCATCGAGGACCCGCTGTCCGAGGACGACTGGGACGGCTGGGTCAGCCTGACCGAGCAGGTCGGCGACAAGGTGCAGCTGGTCGGCGACGACCTGTTCGTCACCAACCCGGAGCGCCTGGACGACGGCATCGCGCGGGGCGCGGCCAACGCGCTGCTGGTCAAGGTCAACCAGATCGGCACCCTGTCGGAGACCCTGGACGCGGTCGCCCTGGCGACCTCGTGCGGCTACAAGAGCATGATGAGCCACCGCTCCGGCGAGACCGAGGACACCACGATCGCCGACCTGGCGGTGGCCACCGGCTGCGGCCAGATCAAGACCGGTGCCCCCGCCCGCAGCGAGCGGGTCGCCAAGTACAACCAGCTGCTGCGCATCGAGGAAGCCCTCGGCGACGCGGCCCGGTACGCGGGCGAGCTGGCCTTCCCGCGGTTCACCCCGGAGAGCTGAGCCATGCCGGTCGGGCGCGCATCGGATCCGCGGAGGCGCAGCCAGGGGGAGACCCCGGCGCAGCGCCGGGCCGAGCGCGCCCGCCGGAACGCCGCCGGCGGCAAGAGCTCGGGCAAGCGGCCGGGGCGGCAGTCGTCGTCCCGGCCCCGCCCGAGGTCGAGCACCGGTGGTGCGTTCAAGCTCTCCTCGACGCGCCGGGCCGCCGGGCTGGCCATGCTGTTCTGCGTGATGGCGCTGAGCGTTTCGGTGCCGTTGCGCACCTACTTGAGCCAGCGCGCCGACCTGAGCGCGCAGGAGCAGCAGATCGCCGACCTGACGCAGCAGGTCGGCGATCTGGAGAAGCGCAAGGAAGAGCTCTCGGACCCGGCCCAGCTGGAGGCCGAGGCGCGGGCCAGGCTCGGGTACGTCCGGCCCGGCGAGACGCCCTACATCGTGCAGGTGCCCACCGCACCGGCCCCGCCGCCGCCTCCCGCGGAGTCCGCCGACGACGGCCTGCCGTGGTACGAAGAGCTCTGGAATTCGGTCACTGGGAAGGAATCTTGACGTTGAACTCGGGTGCGCCGGCGATCAGCGACGCCGACCGGGAATGCATCCGCAGGCAGCTCGGCCGCCCGCCGCGCGGCCTGCACGCGATCGCGGCCCGCGACGCGGCCGGTGAGCCGACGGTGGTGCAGACCTGGCCGCGGCTGGAGGACGGCACCCCCTTCCCGACGCTGTACTACTTGACCGCGCCGCAGCTGGTCTCGCACGCCTCGACCTTCGAGGCGGAAGGCCTGATGCGGGAGATGCAGGACCGGCTGGCCGACGACGCCGAGCTGGCCGAGCGGTACCAGCGGGCGCACGACTCCTACCTGGCGGAGCGCAACGCGCTGGAGTCCCTCGGCACCGAGGTCAGCGCGGGCGGCATGCCGGACCGCGTCAAGTGCCTCCACGTGCACATCGCCCACGCCCTGGCCAAGGGCCCCGGGGTGAACCCGTTCGGCGACGAGGCGCTGGAGCTGATCGCCGAGCGCTGGCCGGAGCACCGCTACCTCCTCAACCGCTGACCGCGTTCACGACCGTCCCAGCGGTGCCGAGCTTCGTCGATTTCGCTTGAAATTGGCGACCTCGTTACTGCACGCTCCGTACCCCCGCAAAGCAACCACCTACCGCTTCGAACCCAAAACCGACCCCATGACTCAACCGGCCCCGTCACCCCACCGACTCCACCCCGCTATTACCGCCGATCATCAGGTCTCTCACCCCCACGAACACGACGTATGAGCCTGAAATCGCGTCGCGTTCCTCGCCGTCAGCGGGCCGGGGCGATGCGGTCGACGAGAGCGCGGGCGCCGGGGATCGGGGTCGCGCCGAAGGTGCGGGCCGCCGGGCCGAGGCGGGTCGCCGCGAAGGACTCCGCGACGTTGGTCGGGGCGTAGCGCAGGAGCAGCGAGGCCTGGAGGACGAGGGCGAGCAGCTCCGCCAGGGCTCGGGCCCGTTCCGGAGCCGGGGCGTCGAGTTCGGCTCGGAGCCGGTGCAGAGCCGCGTCGTAGTGCGAGTTCGCGCCCGCCGCCGCGTCCAGCTCCGCGTCGATCGCGTCCCTTGTGGACGGTTGTTTCCCCAGCGCCCGCAGCAGGTCCAGGGCGGTGACGTTGCCCGAGCCCTCCCAGATCGACATCAGCGGCGCCTCCCGGTACAGGCGCGGCATGCCGGATTCCTCGACGTAACCGTTGCCGCCCAGGCATTCCAGCGCTTCGGCGACCACCGCGGGAGCGCGCTTGCAGACGTAGAACTTCGCCGCCGGGAGCGCCAGGCGCAGCAGATCGTGCTCGCCCTGCTCCACCGCCGCGGCCAGGCGCATCGCCAGCGTCGTCGCGGCTTCGGACTCCAGCGCCAGATCGGCCAGCACGTTCTGCATCAGCGGGAGGTCCACCAGGCGCTCGCCGAAAGCGCTGCGGTGCTGCACGTGGTGGGCCGCCTCGGACAGCGCGACGCGGATGTTGGCCGCCGAGCCCAGCACGCAGTCCATCCTGGTCATCGACACCATCTCGATGATGCAGCGGACGCCCCGGCCCTCCTCGCCGATCAGGTGGCCGATCGCGCCGGTGTACTCCAGCTCGGCCGAGGCGTTGGCCTTGTTGCCCAGCTTGTCCTTGAGCCGCTGCAGCCGGATCTCGTTGCGGCTGCCGTCCGGCAGCACTCGCGGCACCAGGAAGCAGCTCAGCCCGCCGGGCGCCTGGGCCAGCGTCAGGAACAGGTCGTTCATCGGCGCCGAGGTGAACCACTTGTGCCCGACCAGCCGGTAGGTGCCGTCGGCGAGCGGTTCGGCGGTCGTGGAGTTGGCCCGCACGTCCGAGCCGCCCTGCTTCTCGGTCATCGACATGCCGGCCAGCAGCGCCGCCTTCTCCGCCGGCGGCCGCAGCCCGAAGTCGTACTCCGTCGCGGCGAGCTTCGGCACGAACTCGGCGGCCAGCTCGGGGTTGTAGCGCAGCGCGGGCACCGCTGAGTACGTCATGGAGATCGGGCAGCTGTGCCCCGGCTCCACCTGCGACCACAGGTAGAAGCCCGCCGCGCGGCGCAGGTGCGCGCCGGGCCCGCGCGTCCACGGCGCGGCGTGCAGCCCGTGCTCGACGGCGCGCGACATCAGCCAGTGCCAGGACGGGTGGAACTCCACCTCGTCGACCCGGTTGCCGTAGCGGTCGTGGGTGCGCAGCTGCGGCGGGTTCTCGTTGGCGAGCCTGCCGTGCTCGCGCGCCTCCGCCGACCCGGCCTCCCTGGCCAGCGCGGTGAGGTCCCCGACGGCGTAGCGGGTGAGCGCCGAGCCCAGCGCCGGGTCGCAGGCCAGCGGGTCGAATCCGGACAGCGGTGGTGGCTGGTTGGCCACCTGGTGGGTGCCGAACACGCGCGGCTCGTCGGTGAGCGTCATGTCCGGAGCGTAGGCAGATCGCGCCCGCCGAGCGGGAAATCGGTGGATCGCACCGCCCGGACGGAGCAGTCGGAGCACGGGTCGGGCATTCGGCCAGCCGTCCGGGTGACCTCCCGGCCCGCCATCCGGCGATCGTCCACCTGGTGGTGTATCCAGGAGGCCATTCGTTTTCGCGGTCCACGTCGGGGGATGGACTAGTGACGGCTCGCAGCAAGCGCCACGGGAAGCACATGTGGAAAACGGCTCCGCTGTTCGGCGGGATGGCCAGGCAACGGGCGCGGAGGTGGGTCGCGGTCACCGCGCTGACGCCTGCGCTGCTGCTCCCGGTGACGCTGGTCGGAGCGTCCAGCTCCTTCCTCGCGGCACCGCAGGCCCCGCCGGGTGAGCGGACCGATCCGCGCGAGCTGGGCGTGACCGGTCAGCTCCCGCAGGCGCCGCAACCCGGCCCCGACCTGCTGGGACAGGCGGGCGATCCGCGCGAGCTGGCCGGTGGCGCCGAACGTCCGATCGACCTGCCCGCCGGTCCGCTCGGCATCCCAGCGCCCGTGCTGATCGCCTACCACCAGGCCGCGGACGCGGCGAACCGGAGCGCTCCGGGTTGCGGGCTGCACTGGTCGGTGCTGGCGTCGATCGGCCGCATCGAATCGGGCCACGCCCGTTCCGGCAGCGTCGACCTGCTGGGCACCACGGTGCGCGCGATCCTCGGCCCGCGGTTGTCCGGCGGTCCCGGGATCGCGGCGATCCCGGACACCGACGGCGGCGCGCTCGACGGCGACCCGGTGTGGGACC
Organism: Saccharopolyspora indica; assembly: GCF_027853965.1. Lineage (GTDB taxonomy): Bacteria > Actinomycetota > Actinomycetes > Mycobacteriales > Pseudonocardiaceae > Saccharopolyspora > Saccharopolyspora indica. The sequence continues at coordinate 101,706 of NZ_JAQGLB010000016.1, forward strand.
GCGCGGTCGGGCCGATGCAGTTCATCCCGTCGACCTGGCGGAAGTTCGCGGTGGACGGCAACGCCGACGGTGCCGCCAGCCCGCACAACGTCCACGACGCGGCCGCCGCCGCGGGGCAGTACCTCTGCAGCGGCGGCGGTGACCTGAGCGCGCCGCGCGAGCTGGCCTCGGCGGTGTTCCGCTACAACCACTCCGAGAGCTACGTGCGCACGGTGCTGGTCTGGGCGGCGGCCTACGCGAACGGCGTGACGCCGACGCCCTCGGAGCTGGCGCCGGAGGTCGACGACGTGCTCGCCGGCGAACGCCTGCCCGACGGCCCGGCCGTGCTGGCCCTGCCCGCCGAACCCGTCGCGCCTCCCGCGCCACCGGCACCGTCGTCCGGGCCGCCCGTGCCGTCCGGCGAGCCGCCGATTCCGTCCGGGGAGATGCCGACGCCGACCGGTGGTCCGGTGGCGCAGGCCGGTGAGATCAGCGTGGCGCCGCCGACGATCCCGGAGCCGACTCCGCCGAACCTGACCCCGTCGCCGTCCGCGCCCCCGTCCACCGACACCTCCGCGCCGCAGCCGACCGCTCCCGGAGCCCCGCCACCCGCAACCGAACCCGGCGCACCGCCGCCTGGAACCGGTGCTCCGTCGGAACCGGGCGCTCCGCCGCCCGCGTCCGGCCCCGGCACCCCGCCGCCCGTCGCGGGACCGGTGCCGCCCGCCGCACCTCCGGCATCGGAGCCCGTTCCGCCGGCCCCCGGCACCCCGCCGCCCGACGCGAAACCGGTGCCGCCCGCCGTAACCCCACCATCGGAAACCGCTCCGCCGACCCCCGGCGCACCGCCGTTGGCACCGCCGTCCGGCGTTGCGCCGCCGCCACCGTCCGTCACCGAGCCGTTGCCCGAAACGGGCGACCCCGCTCCGCCGCCCGTCGAGTCCTCGGGCACTTGCGATCCGGCCGTGCTGCGCCGCGGCGAGTTCGTCGCCGAGCAGCCTGCGCCGGGCACCTCGATCGCGCCGGGGACCACCGATCCGGCCACCCTGGTGCCGGGCCAGGAGGTCTTCGTCCAGCTCGGCCCGGGGGCCTTCGCGACCTGCACAACGGGAATTCCCACGCCTCCGCGGTGAGCTCCGCAGGGCTTGCCGGGCCCGGTGGACCCGGCAAGTAGCGTGGACATCAGGGCTGCGCGAAGCGGAGGAGGACTCGGATGTCACGGGTTGCGGCGATCGACTGCGGGACGAACTCGATCCGGCTGCTGGTGGCCGATGTGACGGTGCATGACGACGGTCGGCGCGATCTGCGCGACGTGTACCGCGGGATGCGGATCGTCCGCCTCGGCCAGGGCGTGGACGCCACCGGGCGGCTCGCCGACGAGGCGTTGGAGCGGACCAGGGCGGCGCTGGCCGACTACGCCGCGATCGCCGTCCGCAAGGGCGTCGAGCGGATCCGCATGGTGGCGACCTCGGCGACCAGGGACGCGGCCAACCGCGAGGACTTCTTCGCCATGGTGCGGGACACGCTCGGCGTCGACGCCGAGGTGATCAGCGGCGACGAGGAGGCCCGGCTGTCGTTCACCGGCGCGGTCGGCGACCTCGACCCGCTGGACGGCCCGTTCGTGGTCACCGACGTCGGCGGCGGTTCCACCGAGGTCGTGGTCGGCACCTGGGACGGCGTGCGCGCCGACATCGCGGCCGCGCACTCGGCCGACGTGGGCTGCGTGCGGCTGACCGAGCGCTGCCTGCACACCGATCCGCCCACCGACGAGGAGGTGCGGGAGGCGGAGAAGGTGGCCCGGCAGGTGCTCGACGAGGCGTTCGCCGCGGTGGACTGCTCGGGCGCGAAGACCTGGGTCGGGGTCGCCGGAACTGCGACCACCTTGTCGGCGATCGCGCAGGACCTACCGGAATACGACCCGGCGGCAATTCATCTTTCCCGTATTTCCCAGAGCCGGGTCGAACGAATCACCGAAGATCTGCTCGGCATGTCGCACGATGAACGCTCCGCAATCGGTTCGATGCACCCCGGGAGGGTGGACGTCATCGGCGGTGGTGCGCTGGTGATCAAGGTTCTCGCGGAGGAATTGGCGGAGCGGGCCGGGATTACCGGGGTTACTGTCAGTGAGCACGACATCCTCGACGGTATAGCCCTGTCTATCAGCTAGTTCTCACCATGTGGAAGTCAGATTCCATCTTTTGGGTGACAACTGTTCTGAATCGAATCAGAAAGTGACGGATTTGTGACAGTGCACCGGAGTGATCTGGTTCTCCCTTATGTTTACGCTCGTCTGACGCGGCGGTGAATGATCCGCTGCGCGTGATGCCCTGGGAATGAACCTCCGGGGAGCGCGTGGAAACAGGAGGACGCTAAATGCGGAAACGACGCTTGGTCGCCTGGGTCGCGGCCCCGCTCGCGGTGGGGTTGTTCGCCAGCGCCTGCGGCGGTGGCGGTGGTGCCCAGGCCGGTGACGGCATCGTCTCGGTCAACCACACCGAGCCCGAGAACCCGCTGGTGCCGAGCAACACCACCGAGACCGGTGGTGGCAACGTGCTGAAGGCGATGTTCACCGGCCTGGTCGACTACGACGAGAAGACGACCGAGCCGTACAACGCGGTCGCCGAGTCGATCGACACGACCGACAACAAGGTCTTCAAGATCAAGCTCAAGCCGGGTTGGACCTTCCACGACGGCACGCCGGTCACGTCGAACAGCTTCGTGAAGGCCTGGAACTTCGCCGCCTACGGCCCGAACGGCCAGTCCGCCACGTCCTTCTTCGAGCACATCGAGGGCTACAAGGAGGTCAACCCGGGCGGGGAAGAGGGCGATGGCCCGGCTCCCACCGCCAAGGAGATGTCCGGCCTGAAGGTCGTCGACGACCTGAACTTCGAGGTCACCCTCGACGCGCCGTTCGCCACCTTCCCGGTGATGCTCGGCTACACCGCGTTCTCGCCGCTGCCGGAGAGCTTCTACGCCGACCAGAAGGCGTTCGAGGAGCACCCGGTCGGCAACGGTCCGTTCAAGTGGGACTCGCGGCAGCCGAACGCGTTCATCAAGCTCACCAAGTACGACCAGTACGCGGGCAAGAACAAGCCGGCGATCAACGGCATCGAGTTCCGCATCTACAACGAGCTGGAGACCGCCTACCAGGACCTGGTCTCGGGCAACCTCGACTTCGTCGACCAGCTGCCGCCGTCGGCGATGGTCGGTGACAAGTGGAAGACCGACCTGCAGGACCGCGGCGAGTCCAAGGCGATCCTGAGCAACAACGCGCTGCAGGTCCCGCTGTACGACCCGAAGTACCAGAACCCGAAGGTGCGGCAGGCCCTCTCGATGGCCATCGACCGCAAGCAGATCACCTCGACGGTCTTCCAGAACAGCTACGAGCCGGCCACCGGCTGGGTCATCGCCGACGCCATCCCGGGCTACCAGGCCGGCGGCTGCGGTGAGTTCTGCGAGTTCAACCCGGAGAAGGCCAAGCAGCTGCTGACCGAGGCGGGCTTCCAGGGCCCGGTCACCATCACCTCGAACTCCGACGGTGGTCACAAGGAGTGGATCGAGGCGATCTGCGGCCAGTTCAAGAACAACCTGGGCGTGGACTGCGTCTACAACCCGGTGCCGACGTTCGCCGAGTTCCTGAAGATGCACAAGGAGAACGCCCACAACGGGCCGTTCCGCTTCGGCTGGCTGGGTGACTACCCGGCGGCGGAGACCTTCCTGGGCAAGATCTACCGCACCGGTGCGTCGTCGAACTACATGCGCTACGACAGCCCCGAGTTCAACGAGGCGATGAACCGCGCTGACCAGGCGCCCAGCGTGGAAGAGGGCAACAAGCTCTACTTCGAGGCCGAGAAGGTCCTGGCCAAGGACATGCCGTCCATCCCGCTTTGGAACCAGAAGGCCGTCGTCGGCTGGTCCGACCGGCTGGAAGGTGCGACGGTGACCTTTGACCGGAACTTGAACTTCGAGACGGTCAAGCTGAAGTCCTGATCGGGTGAGTCCGGGTCCGGCCCGATGCGGGCCGGACCCGACTTGCGTCCTGGAGGAGGTTGACGTGGGACGCTACGTGCTGCGGCGGTTGCTGCAGCTGATCCCGGTGTTCATCGGGACGACGTTCATCATCTACGCCCTTATCTGGGCGTTGCCCGGTGATCCGTTCGCCGGCCGCTGCGGGGACCGGCCGTGCCCGCCCGCCTACATCGCGGAGATGACCGAGAAGTACAACCTGAACGACCCGGTGATCGTTCAGTACTTCAAGTACCTGGGGCAGATCCTCACAGGTGACTTCGGCGAGACGTTCTCGGGCATCGCGGTCAACCAGCTGGTTGCCGACGCCTACCCGATCACCCTGCGGCTGGCCGTCGTGGCGCTGGCCTTCGCTGCGCTGATCGGTGTCGGCGCGGGCATCCTGACCGGTCTGCGCGGGCGCGGGTTCGCCGACAACCTCGTGCTGGTCTCGACCCTGTTCCTGATCTCGCTTCCGGTGTTCGTCACCGGCTTCATCCTGCAGGTCGTGCTGGGCACCGAGCTGGGCATCATCACGCCGAGCGTGAGCTCCCAGGCCACCTGGGGCGAGCTGATCGTGCCGGGCTTCGTGCTGGGCAGCACGTCGATGGCCTACGTGGCGCGGCTGACCCGCACCAGCCTGATGGAGAACAAGCGCGCCGACTACGTGCGCACCGCCGTGGCCAAGGGCCTCGAGCCGAAGCGGGTCGTCGGCGTGCACCTGCTGCGCAACTCGCTGATCCCGGTGATCACGTTCCTGGGCACCGAGCTCGGCGCGCTCATGGGCGGTGCCATCGTCACCGAGGGCATCTTCAACATTCGGGGCATCGGCGGGCTGGTCTACAAGGCCATCCTCACCAAGGAAGGCACCACGGTCGTCGGCATCGTGACCTTGCTGGTCCTGGTGTACCTGCTGATGAACCTGCTCGTGGACATGCTCTACGCGGTGCTCGACCCGAGGATCCGATATGACTGAATCCAGCGCTGCCAGCCTGACCTCAGATCCGGCCCCGACCGGGCCGGAGACCGCGGCGGAGAAACCGGCCAAGAACCAGAAGGCGCGCGGGCTGTGGGGCGACGCCTGGCGCGACCTGCGCAAGCGGCCGATCTTCCTGATCTCGATCGCGATCATCTTCGTGCTGCTGGTGATGTCCGCCTTCCCGCAGCTGTTCACCTCGGTGGACCCCAATCACATGGACCTGGCCAGGTCCCGGCAGAAGCCGTCGGCGGAGGCCTGGTTCGGGTACGACACGCAGGGCCGCGACATCTACGCCCGCGCCATCTACGGGGCCCGCGCCTCGATCATCGTCGGCGTCATGGCGACCCTGCTGACGGTGGTGATCGGTTCGATCTTCGGCCTGATCGCCGGTTACTTCGGCGGTTGGCTGGACAACCTGCTGTCCCGGTTCGGCGAGATCTTCCTCGGCCTGCCGTTCGTGCTCGGCGCGATCGTCATCCTGACCACGCTGAACCCGGCGACCGAGATCCCCGACGCCTTCAAGATCACTTCGCTGGTGATCCTGTCGATCTCGATCCTGTCCTGGCCGATCTCGATGCGGATCATGCGGTCCGCGGCGATCTCGGCGCGCAACCAGGACTACGTCAAGGCCGCGCGCGCCCTGGGCGCCGGACCGGTGCGGATCATCCTGCGGCACATGCTGCCGAACTGCCTGGCGCCGGTCCTGGTGTACGCCACGATCGCGCTCGGGTCCTTCATCGCCGTCGAGGCGACGCTGTCGTTCCTCGGCCTGGGGCTGCGGTCCCCGGTGGTGTCCTGGGGCGTGATGATCGCCGACTCGCGCCAGTACATCACCGTCGCGCCGCACCTGCTGGTCTTCCCGGCGGCGTTCCTGGTGGTCACGGTGCTGGCGTTCGTGATGCTCGGGGACGCCGTGCGCGACGCGCTCGACCCGAAGCAGAAGTAGGAGAATCCCTTTGTCTACTGAGGACGAGAAGACCGCGGGGGAACGCCTGCTGGAGGTCGAGGACCTGCACGTGGAGTTCCGCACCCGCGACGGGGTGGCCAAGGTCCTCAACGGCGTCAACTACCACGTCGACGCCGGTGAGACCTTGGCGGTGCTGGGCGAGTCCGGCTCCGGCAAGAGCGTCACCGCGCAGACCGTCATGGGCATCCTCGACATCCCGCCGGGGGCGATCACCGGGGGCGCGATCCGCTACCGCGGTGAGGACCTGCTGGCCGCTTCCGACAGCCGGCGGCGCGAGCTGCGCGGCGAGTCGATGGCGATGATCTTCCAGGACGCGCTGTCCGCGCTGAACCCGGTCTACACGGTCGGGTTCCAGATCGCCGAGCAGCTCCGGCTGCGTCGTGGCATGTCCCGCAAGGACGCCATGAACAAGGCGGTCGACCTGCTGGACCAGGTGAAGATCCCGAACGCCAAGCAGCGCGTGAAGGAGTACCCGCACCAGTTCTCCGGCGGCATGCGGCAGCGCGCCATGATCGCGATGTCGCTGGCCCTGGACCCGACCCTGCTCATCGCCGACGAGCCGACCACCGCGCTGGACGTCACGGTGCAGGCGCAGATCATGGACCTGCTCGACGAGCTGCGCCGCGAGCGCGGCATGGGCCTGATCCTGATCACCCACGACCTGGGCGTGGTCGCCGAGGTCGCGGACCGGATCGTGGTGATGTACGCCGGGCGGATCGTGGAGTCCTCCGACGCGTACTCGCTGTACAAGAAGCCGGGTCACCCCTACACCGAGGGGCTGATGCGGTCGATCCCGCGGCTGGACCTCAAGGGCCAGGAGCTGGAGACGATCAAGGGCCTGCCGCCGAACCTGCTCGCGGCGCCGCCGGGCTGCCCGTTCCACCCGCGCTGCCCGCGCGCCGAGGAGCGCTGCAGCACGGAGGTTCCAGCGAACCACCAGCTCGGGCTGGGCCGGATCAGCGCCTGCCACTTCGCCGAGGAGTTGATGAGCCGTGGCTGAGCCGATCCTCCAGGTGAAGGACCTGGTCAAGCACTTCCCGGTGACGCGGGGCGTGCTGTTCAAGCGGACCATCGGGCAGGTGCGGGCCGTCGACGGCGTGTCGTTCGACCTGAACAAGGGCGAGACGCTCGGCGTGGTCGGCGAGTCCGGCTGCGGCAAGTCGACCCTGGCGCAGGTGCTGATGCGGCTGGAGAAGCCGACCAGCGGCAGCGCGCTGTTCGAGGGCCGCGACATGTTCAAGATGCGCGGCGCCGAGCTGCGCAAGCTGCGGCGCGACCTGCAGATCGTGCTGCAGGACCCGTACACCTCGCTGAACCCGCGGCGCACCGTCGGCGACATCGTCGGCGAGCCCTTCGAGATCCACCCGGAGGTGGCGCCGAAGGGCGAGCGGCGGCGCAAGGTGCAGGAGCTGCTGGAGGTGGTGGGGCTCAACCCCGAGCACATCCAGCGCTACCCGCACCAGTTCTCCGGCGGTCAGCGGCAGCGCATCGGCATCGCGCGGGCGCTGGCGCTCAAGCCGAAGGTGATCGTCTGCGACGAGCCGGTGTCGGCGCTGGACGTCTCCATCCAGGCGCAGGTGATGAACCTGCTCGGAGACCTCCAGAAGGAGTTCGGCCTGTCCTACGTCTTCATCGCCCACGACCTCGGGGTGGTCCGCCACCTGTCGGACCGGGTGGCGGTGATGTACCTGGGCAAGATGGTCGAGATCGGCACGGACGAGCAGATCTACGAGCACCCGCAGCACCCGTACACGCAGGCGCTGCTGTCCTCGGTGCCGGTTCCGGACCCGACCTTGCGCGGCAAGCGCGAGATCATCCGCCTGACCGGTGACGTCCCGAGCCCGGCGAACCCCCCGTCGGGCTGCCGCTTCCGCACCCGCTGCTGGAAGGCCCAGGACCGCTGCGCGGAGGAGGTCCCCCAGCTGGAGGTCCGCCTCGGCAACCACCCCTCGGCCTGCCACTTCGCGGAGGAACGCCCCCACGTGGTCTCCTGACGCGAAGCTCGTCGAGGTGAAGGGCACCTTTCGCCAAGTTAGTTGGCGAAAGGTGCCCTTCACTCATCACCGGACCGAGTGGTTCACCCGCCGAGCGCGCCGCTCTCGAGGGCGCGCACGAACGCCCGCCGCTGACTCCCCATCGGCTGGAGTCATCACGTTGGCGATGGCTGATCTGCTGTCCGCACATCGCGCGAGGAAGGGGCCGCCATGACTGTTCGAAGTGACGCTCCGGGAAGCGAGTTGGTCTGTCCTGAGTGCGGAGCGCCGGCGAAACCCCGCTCGTGCGAGGAGCTCTTCCAAGACGTGCTCGCGCTCGATCACTCCCGCCGTCCGCCATGGGGGCCTCTGCACGGCGTCACGGTCGCCTGTTTCCTCCTCCAGCACCCCCGCCGCTCGCCCGCCTCTGGGCGCGGCCGGGCCTGGGCGATCCTGAACACCTACGTCGACGAAGGTCTTGCGGCCACCACGCGGCTCACCGAACGAGTTCGCCGCGCCAACTCCCACCGAAACAGCGGCGCCGCGCTACCCGACAGCGGGCCCGGCATGTCAGACCCGCCCGCAGTCTTCGGCGTCACCATCGCCGACGTCGCTCGAGACGGCACCTTCCCCGCCGACGGCTTCCCGGAACGCGTCACCGCCTGGGCGGAGGACACCATCACCGCATGGCGAGGGGCGAGCGGAGGGCGTTGAGGACGAGCTCGATCTCCTGGGGCGCGCGCTTCTCGGCTGCTGCGCGGCGGTGCATGGTGGTGCAGCCGATGATCAGCGAGTGGAGCTCCGCCGGGGTGATCTCGGCGCGCACCGCACCGGAGCGCTGCGCTCGTTCGAGGAGGATTCCGAGCGCGATGTCGAAGTCGTGGGCCAGGCAGGTCGCTTCCGCTCGGCTGCCGGTCGATTCCAGCGCGTCGCAGATGTCCTTGTTGAGCGCGGCCTGTTCGACGACCAGGCGGAAGTAGTCGAAGAAGGCCTGGCCGGGGTCGTCGGCCTCCGCCAAGTCGCGGGCCCGGTCGACCATGCGCCGGATCCGCTCGGAGACGACCGCGTTGAACAGCGCTTCCTTGGTGGGGAAGTGGCGGTAGACCGTGCCCGGGCCCACTCCTGCGCGGCGGGCGATGTCGTCCAGCGGGACCGCGAGGCCTTCAGCGGCGAACAGCTCTTGAGCCGCGGCGAGCACGCGATCCCGATTGCGCTGGGCGTCCGCGCGCAGTCGTTTCCCCTGGTTGTTCGTGGCCGTCACGTCCTGATCCTAGCGCGCCCGTGGACAACCGGGGCGTGCGTTCCGTATAGTCGCCGGAGGTAAGCGGGGCGACCGTTCCGCTTCGTTCCGGATCAGCGGAGGCAGCAGTGTCCACAGCAGACAAGACCGTGCTCGTCGTCGGTGCCACCGGTCAGCAGGGCGGTGCCACGGCGACCCACCTGCTGAAGCGGGGCTGGCGAGTGCGCGCCTTCACCCGCAGCGCCGCGGGCGCGGCGGCCCGGAGGCTCGCCGACGCGGGAGCGGAGGTGGTCGAAGGCGACATGGGCGACCGGGCGGCGCTCGACTCGGCGATGCGCGGTGTGCAAGGGGTTTTCAGCGTTCAGCCGACCTTCGTCACGCAGGAGCTGACGCCGGACATCGAGCCCGAGGACGAAGTCCGGTGGGGCGAGAACGTGGCCAGTGCTGCGAAGGACGCCGGAGTCGGGCACCTCGTCTACGCTTCGGCGTTCAACGCGGAGCGGGCGACCGGCATCCCGACCCTGGAGAACAAGCGTGCGGTCGAGCAGCACATCCGCGAGCTCGGCGTACCGGCCACGATGCTGCGGCCGGTGTCGTTCATGGAGAACTACCTGGCGATGATGCCGGGCCAGTCGGCCCGCGACGGCGAGCTGGTCAGCGCGGTCCGGGCGGACGTGTCGCAACCGCTGATCGCGCTGGAGGACATCGGGGCCTTCGCCGCGCTGGCGTTCGAGAACCCGGACACCTACGTCGGTGAAGCGCTGGAGATCGCCGGTGATTCGCTCACGCCGCCGCAGATCGCCGCCGCGCTCTCCCGCGCGGCGGGCCGCGAGTTCCGCCACGTCGAGATGCCGCTCGAACCGCTCCGCGACCAGAACCCGGTCCTGTACCGCGCCTACAAGGCGCTCAACGAACTCGACCTCAGCGCCGTGGACGTCCCGGCCCTCCGCAAGATCCACCCGGGCCTGCTCACCTTCGAGTCCTGGCTCGCCGGGCAGCACCTCGCGGGCTGATCTCGTGCGACCCGGATCTCCGCGTCCGGTGCGGACTTCCGCAAGACCGCAAACCGGATCCGGCGATCGGGGCTCGCCGGTGTGAGTGAGCGCCACCATCGCGAGGTGAACCCCGGCGCCGTCGGGTGGTGCCGCGGGCGGGGAGGACCACGAGCCGGTACTCGTTGACGCAGCACCAGACCGGCACTCGGGGACGGTCTTCCGATGGGGATCGCGGACAGGCGCCGACTTCGGCGAGACCCGCTGGGTCTCATGGAGGATCTGTACCGCAGCACCTCAGCGGACGTGTTCCGGCTGCCCGGGGGCGGCTGGTGCGTCAGGAACACGAATCTCGCGTGGAACCTGCTTCGGGACCCGGACTTCCACGAAGGGCCGTCCGGCTTCTTCGGGCCGCTGCTGACCTCGCGGCAGTCCCAAGTCGAGGTCGGCCGCGCCGTCCGGGACTTCCTCCGAGCGCGGATGCCCGAGTGCCGCGACCGGCTCGTGGCGGCCGTCGCCGGCCTGCCCGCCGACAGCCGGTGGCCCGAAGCGGCGACCGGACTCGTGCACCGGGCCCTGGGCGACCTGCTGCTGGCTCCTGACTCCCCGCCCGAGCTGCGGCGGCTGGCCGAACGGGCCGTGCGCGGTGGCGTGATCGTCCGCCTTTCACGCGTGCGGCAACGAGCGTGGGCGGAGGTGCTGCGCAAGCGGTTCCTGTCTGCGCTGACCGAGGAAGTGCGGCGGCGGCTGGCAGCTGGCGCTGCTGTTCGCGGGCCCCGCGACATGCTGGACGCCGTCATCCGAGCGCGCCCCGGTTCCCTCACCCACCGGGATACCGCTGTGCTGTACCTGATGTTCTTCAGGGCGATCGTGGTGCCCATCAGCTCCTCGGTGGCGTGGTCGGTGCTGCTGGCCTGCGTTCACGGGTCGTCGGGGCCCTGGCCGATCGACGCCGTCGTGCGCGAATCGTCGCGGCACCGCCCGAGCGTGTGGATGATCAGCCGCCCCGTTCCAGCTGCCACCGACATCGCCGGAATCACCTTCCGGCCGGGCGACCTGCTGTCCATCAGCCCCTACCTGCTCCACCACGACGAACAGCACTGGACCGACCCCGGTGAATTCCGGCCCGAGCGCTGGAGCGAACCGGGCGGGCGCGGCCCGTACATCCCCTTCGGCGCAGGGCCGTTCATCTGCTCCGGGGCCGCCGTCGCGCAGGAGCTGGTGGTCGAAGTCGTGACCGCGGTGGCCAGGAATGCCGACATGGCCGTTTCCAGCGCTGACACGCGCCCGACGGTGGAGGAGGTTGCCGTCCCCCGGCCCTTCACGCTGCACCGCACCACCCGAGCCACCAGGGGAAGCGCGTTCCTGGAAGGAGGTGAAGCACCATGGCCACGCTGCGACGCATCTTCAACCGCCAGCCGTCCCGACGTTGGTACTGGTACGCCGGCTGAGAACTAGCCGCTGCACCGGTGTCATGAGCCGGGTGGCCCGGACGTCGACTTCCAGGACGTCCAGGTCACCCGGCTCCGCCGCATCAGGTGCCGAGGCGGGGGAAGGGGCGGGTGGAGAAGACCACTTCCACCGGGACTTCGAAGTGCTCCGCGATCCGGAGGGCCAGGTGGAGGCTCGGGCTGTACTCGCCCCGCTCCAGGTAGCCCACCGTCTGGTAGTGCACGCCGAGGGCTTCGGCCAGTTCGCGGCGGGAGGTTCCGCGTTCCGCGCGCAGCATCGCGATGCGGTTGTAGATCGTTTCGCTCATGTTCCCTCTCAGACCACGCGCTGCATGGCCTTCTCGCGCCGTGCCGCCACGGTGGAGCCGGACTCGCGCCGCGCCATCCGGCGCAGCACCACCGGGGCGATGACGAGCCCGACGACCGACCACAGGCCGAGCACTCCGATGGTCTCCAGGTGCCGCCAGGACTCGCCGATCTCGACCGCCATCATCTCGTCCGGCAGCAGCGCCGAGCGCATGCCCAGGCCGAGCCAGTAGACCGGGAAGACCTGCGCGATCCACTGCACCCACTCCGGGAACGTGGTGATGGGGAAGAAGATCCCGGAGATCACGATCAGCCCGATCATCGGCAGCATGATCAGCGCCATGCTGCTCGGGCTGGTGAACAGCGAACCGACGGTCGCCCCGATCGGGATCGTCGCGACCAGGCCCAGCACCGTCATGCCGAGCATGCCCAGCAGCGAGCCGATGCCGAGCGTGAAGCCCTCGAACATCACCAGCGACGGGATCAGCAGGATCGCGATGCTGGTCAGGGTCATGCCGGTGACCAGCACGAGCTTGCCGATCAGGTAGCCGAGCGTGCCGTGCGGCATGGCCTTGGCGCGCAGCAGCGTGCCGTCCTCGCGCTCGGTGACCATCAGCTGCCCCAGGCTGACCAGCCCGCCGAAGGCGATGGTCATGCCGAGCACCCCGGGCACGCTGGTGGCGCCGAGCGAGATGCCCGGGACCACGGCTTCGCGCTGGAAGGACAGCACCCCGAGCAGGATCAGGGTCGGCATCAGGTAGCCCAGCAGGTCCTGCCGGTTGCCCCAGGTCTGGCGGAACTCGATCCACCCGCGCCGCAGTCCGACGCGCACCGCGTTGGCGTTCACCGCTGCACCTCCACGTTCGCGAACTGCAGCGCGGCGGCCTCGCCGCGCCCGGACTCGTGCGCCTGCACCAGCGCCATGTAGGTGTCCTCCAGCGTCGCCCGGCGCACTTCGAGGTCGGCGACGGCCTCGCCGTGCTGCGCGAACAGCTCCCGGACGAAACCGGTCGCGTCCGCCGCGGAGTGCACGTACCTGGTGCCGTCGACGGACCACTTGATCTCGGAATCGGCGGCGACCTGGCGGGAGAGCTGGTCGGCGGAACCGTCGGCGACGATGCGCCCGCCCGCCAGGACCAGGATGCGGTCGGCCAGCTTCTCGGCCTCGTCCAGGTCGTGCGTGGTGAGCAGGATGGTGGTGTTGTCGTCGGCGAGCTGGTGCACCAGGTCGTGGAACTCGCGGCGGGCCTGCGGGTCGAAGCCGACCGTCGGTTCGTCCAGGAACAGCAGCTCCGGGCGGCCGACGATGCCGATCGCCACGTCCAGCCGGCGTCGCTGGCCGCCGGAGAGCTGCCGGATCCGCTTGCCCGCGTGCTCGGTCAGGCCGACGGCCTGGATCAGCTCGTCGGTGTTCCACGGCTCGGCGTAGGGCGTGTAGTAGCCGCGCAGGTGCGACAGCAGCTCGTGCACCCGCCACTTGCCGTGGTCGCGCCAGGACTGCAGCACGATGCCGAGCCGCGCCCGCCAGCGCTCGTCGCCGTGCGCCGGGTCGGCGTCGAGGACCCGGACGTCGCCGCCCGAGCGCATCCGGAAGCCCTCCAGGATCTCGATCGTGGTGCTCTTGCCCGCCCCGTTGGGCCCCAGCAGCGCCACCACCTCACCGCGGCGGGCGGTGAAGTCGACGCCTTTGAGCACGTCGGTCGTGCCGTAGGTCATCCGCAGGTCTTTGACGTCGAGCGCGGTCCCGGCCAACGCCGCAGGTTCGTTGGTCGCTGTCATCTCCCCAGTACTTTCTGTATTGAGAATTCGTCTTGATGTAGTACACATACTACATTCAGCGGACTGGGCTGATCGTGTGTGGCGCGGATCTCAGCGCGGTATAGATCGACTTCAGCGGCGTCGGCCGGAGGTCGGGGGTCCGACAGGTCTTGCCATCGGGGGGCCGGTCGATAGCCTTGGCCGTGCTGGTGGTTCGCCTGCTCCCGGAGGTTCCGGAGGCGGGCGAGGCAAGAGGGAACCCGGTGCGAATCCGGGACTGCCCCGCAGCGGTGAGCGGGAACGACCGCCGTCATCGAGCACTGGGCCGGGAGGTCTGGGAAGCGACGGCCAGTAGGAGCCTCCGAGCCGGAGAACGCCCGCGAGTCCGAAGACCTGCCACCGGTGCGCTCGCCGACCCGGCGCGCGCGGTCCGAGGTCTCGCGGGAGGACCTGACCGACGAGCGGCCGCTGCCTGCCCGCTGGTCCGCACCCGCCCGACCTCGGCACACCTGATGTCGAGCTCGCGAGGTGAGGACTTGACCGGCAAGATCGGATCGACCGTACTCGGATATCCCCGGATCGGCCCGAGGCGAGAGCTGAAGCGGGCGCTGGAGAGCTACTGGGCGGGCCGCTCCAGCGAGGCGGAACTGCGGGAGACCGCCCGGGAACTGCGCGCAGGCACCTGGCGCGAGCTGCGCGAGGCGGGCCTGGACTCGGTGCCCGGCAACACCTTCTCCTACTACGACCAGGTGCTCGACACCGCCGTCACCTTCGGCGCGGTACCGCCGCGCTACGCGGCGCTGGGCCTCGGGCCGCTGGACACCTACTTCGCGCTGGCGCGCGGCGTGGAAGCGGTGCCGCCGCTGGAGATGACGAAGTGGTTCGACACCAACTACCACTACCTGGTGCCGGAGATCGGCCCGGACACCGAGTTCTCGCTGGCCGACCGCACGCCGGTCGAGCAGTACCGCGAGGCGCTGGAAGCCGGGGTGACCACGCGCCCGGTGCTGGTCGGACCGCTGACGTTCCTGCTGCTGGCCAAATCAGCGGAAGGCGCGCCGGAAACCTTCCAGCCGCTGGACAAGCTGCCCGAACTCCTGGCGGCGTACGCGGAACTGCTGCGCGAGCTGCACCGCGCCGGGGTCGAGTGGGTGCAGCTCGACGAGCCGGCGTTCGCCGCCGACCGCACGCCGGAGCAGCTGGCCGCGCTCGGCGACGCCTACCGGCAGCTGGGCGGGCTGGCCGCGCGGCCGAAGCTGCTGGTGGCGGGCTACTTCGGTGACTTCGGCGAGGCGGTGCGGGTGGTGGCGGGCACGCCGGTGGAAGCGCTCGGCGTCGACCTGGTGACCGAGCCGTCCACTGTGGATTCGCTGTCCGGCGTGCCGGGGCTGCGGGACAAGGCGCTGGTCGCCGGGCTCGTCGACGGGCGCAACATCTGGCGCACCGATCTCGACCGCGCGCTCACCGCGGCGGCCACCCTGCTCGGCCTGGCCGGCGAGGTCTCGGTGGGCACCTCGTGCTCGCTGCTGCACGTGCCCTACGACGTCGAGGCCGAGGACATCGACCCGCAGGTGAAGTCCTGGCTGGCCTTCGCCGCGCAGAAGGTCCGCGAGGTCGTCGTGCTCGGGCGGGCGCTGAAGGACGGCCGCGAGGCCGTGGCCGACGAGCTCGCCGCCGCGCGCGCAGCCATCGACGACCGGGCCGGTGCGACCCGCGTGCGCAACAACCGCGTCCGCGCGCGCCTGGAATCGCTGAAACCCGAGCACTCGCAGCGCGGCGACTACGCGAAACGCCGTGAAGCGCAGCGGAAATCGCTGCAGCTGCCGCCGCTGCCCACCACGACGATCGGCTCCTTCCCGCAGACCACCGACGTCCGCAAAGCGCGTGCGGCGTTCACGGCCGGGCGCATCGACCGCGCCACCTACCAGCAGCGGATGCGCGACGAGATCAAGCGCGTGATCGAGCTGCAGGAGCAGATCGGCCTCGACGTGCTGGTGCACGGCGAGCCGGAGCGCAACGACATGGTGCAGTACTTCTCCGAACACCTGGACGGCTTCATCAGCACCGCGAACGGCTGGGTGCAGTCCTACGGCTCCCGGTGCGTGCGGCCGCCGATCCTCTACGGCGACGTGTTCCGCCCGGAGCCGATGACGGTGGAGTGGGCGACCTACGCGCAGAAGCTCACGGCGAAACCGGTCAAGGGCATGCTCACCGGTCCGGTCACCATCCTGGCCTGGTCGTTCGTCCGCGACGACCAGCCGCTGGGCGAGACCGCGGCGCAGGTCGCGATGGCCATCCGCGACGAGGTCCAGGACCTGGAAGCGGCCGGGATCCGGGTGATCCAGGTGGACGAGCCCGCGCTGCGCGAACTGCTGCCGCTGCGCGCGGCCCAGCACGGGGCGTACCTGGCGTGGGCGGTGTCGGCGTTCCGGCTGGCCACCTCCGGCGTCGCCGACTCCACCCAGGTGCACACGCACCTGTGCTACTCGGAGTTCGGCGACGTGATCGACGCGATCGTCGCGCTCGACGCCGACGTCACCAGCATCGAAGCCGCCCGGTCGCGGATGGAGGTGCTGGACGACCTCAACGCGGTCGGCTTCGGCCGCGGCGTGGGGCCGGGCGTGTACGACATCCACTCGCCGCGCGTGCCGGACGCGGCCGAGGTGACCGACCTGCTGCGGGCGGCGCTGCGCTCGGTGCCCGCGGAGCGGATCTGGGTCAACCCGGACTGCGGCCTGAAGACCCGCGGCTACGCGGAGGTCGAACCGGCACTGAAGAACCTGGTCAGCGCAGCGGAAGCGGTCCGCCGCGAGCTGCCCTGACCACCAGGGTTGCGGGCGGTGCCGGTTCCCCACCACTCACAGCACCGCCCGCAACACCCTCGCCGTGATCCAGTTCACCCGGGAAAGGTGACGCGGGGTTGTCGCGAGCGATTGCGACAGTCGGCGCATGACGATCACTGATGCGGACTGCCTCGCCGAGACCGCGGCGTTCAACGAGCAGTTCGAGGCCGCTCGCGGTGAGCGGCCGGGTTCGCTGGAACTCCTGCGGCGCAACCGGCTCGGTGGCGACGCGCCGCCGGTGCGCCTGCCGCACGGGCGGGACCGCGTCGTCGCCGGTGTTCCGGTCCGGGTCTTCGTGCCGGACCACGTCGACGGCGTCTACCTGCACATCCACGGCGGAGGCTGGGTGCTGGGCGCTGCGGACGGGCAGGACGAGAAGCTGTGGCGGCTGGCCGTCGAGGCGCGGTTGGCCGTGGTGAGCGTGGAATACCGCTTGGCGCCGGAGAACCCGTTCCCGGCCGGGCCCGACGACTGCGAAGCCGTCGCCCGGTGGCTGGTGGACCACGCCGCCACCGAGTTCGGCACCCGGCGGCTGCTGATCGGCGGCGAATCGGCCGGAGCCCACCTGAGCGTCCTGACGCTGCTGCGCCTCCGCGACCGGCACGGGATCACCGGCGCGTTCCGGGCGGCTCAGCTGACCTTCGGTCCGTACGACCTGTCGATGACGCCGAGCCAGCGCTCCTTCGGTGCCCGGCAGCTGCTGAGCAACACGGAATCGTTGCGCCGCAGCTACGAGCGCTTCACGCCGGGACTGGGCGCGGAAGACCGCCGCGACCCGGAGATCTCCCCGCTGTTCGCCGACCTGACCGGACTGCCGCCCGCCCGGATCGTCGTCGGCACGGAGGATCCGCTGCTGGACGACTCGCTGTTCCTGGCGGCTCGGTGGCAGGCGCCCGTGCAGCTCGGCGTCGTCGCAGGCGCGATGCACGGCTTCACCCTGTTCCCGCTGACCATCACCGAGCGGGAGCGGCAGCGCGAGCGGGACTTCCTGGCCGGCGCGTGACGGTAGCGTCGAGCTCGTGAACCGGACTGCGCGGCTCTACGCGCTGGTGGAGGAGTTGCGCGCGGCGGCGCCGCGGCCGCTGACCGTCGCGGTGCTCGCAGCGCGGTTCGAGGTCAGCACCCGCACTGTGCAGCGCGATCTCCAGGCGTTGCTGGAGACCGGTGTCCCGGTGCGCACCACGTCCGGTCGGGGCGGGGGCTGGTCGATCGACCCGGCGATGACGCTTCCGCCGATCCGCTTCACCGCCGGTGAGGCCTCGGCGCTGGTCGCCGCGCTCGCGGTGGCCGATGCGCCCTACGCCGACGCGGCCCGCACGGCCGCCCAGAAGATCGCGGCCTCGATGACCGGGCCCGCGGCGGTCGCGGCGCAGGGCCTCGCCGAGCGGATCGTCGCGCTGCCGGACCGAACCGGGGGATCGGTCCGGGCCGCCGTGGAGCACGCCCTCGCCAGCGGCACGGTGCTGCTGCTGTCCTACGTCGACGAGGCGGGGCGGGCGAGCGACCGCGCGGTGGAACCGGCAGGGCTGCTCACCGCGGGCGGCAGCTGGTACCTCATCGCCTGGTGCCGCGAACGACGAGCCGGCCGAGGCTTCCGGCTGGACCGGATCGCGGCAGCGACCCCGACCGACGAGCAGTCCCCACCCCACGCCCTGGCCGACCTGCTGCACGGCTCGGCCGCCGCAGGCGCGGCGCGACCCACCGCACTCGCCCCCTTGGCGGCTCCGTCGTGAGAGGGGCGGTCAATTTCGTACGAAATTGACCATCACCCGGGTGAACGTCAATTTCGTACGAAATTGACGCGGCGCGACGGTTCGGCGCGAAATCGGCGTGGTGCGAAGGGGAATCCGGACCGCTCCTCGGTTCGGGCGATTGCTTCGGCAAGGACTTCGTTGATCGTTCGGGGAGGTTGAGCTGGGGAGACGTGTTTGCAGTTGACTTCCGGCTCAGGCAGGCAAGACTGGTGGTGTGGTCAAGACGCTGCACCCGCAGAACTACGCCGACGTCTACCACGTCGGCGACTACTTCCGGCAGGGCAACTCCGTGCTGATGGACCTGTCGGCCCTGCCGAACGCCGAGGCGAGACAGCTGGTCGACTTCGCGGCGGGCATGGTCGTGGCGCGGGAGGGCAGCATGGAGCGCGTCGCGTCGAAGGTCTTCCTCCTGACGCACCCGAAGGAGGAGTCAAAGCCCCGGTGAGATCGCCTGCCGGGCGGCGCCGACCAGCGCTTCGGCGGTGGTGCGGTCCAGTTCTCCGGTCAGCAGCCAGCGGTAGACCAGCGGTCCGAAGACCAGGTCGCGGATCGTTCCCGCGGTGAGGTCGTCCCGCAGGCCGCCCTGCTGCTGCCCGCGTTCCACCAGCTCGGTGATCGCGATGTCCCTGGGCTGCAGGTACTGCTCGTGCAGCAGCGCGGCCAGCTTCGCGCTGCGCCCGCCCTCGGCGTGCACGCCGAGCACGACGCGTCCGAGCGGCGCGGCGGCCAGCTGCGTCACGAAGTCGATCGCCATCGCGCACAGGTCGTCCACGGCGTTGCCGGTGTTCGGGGCTTCCAGCGGTCGCACCGCGTCGACGAGGGTGCCGACCACGAGGTCTTCCTTCGCGGGCCAGCGCCGGTACACCGTCGGGCGACCGACTCCGGCGCGGGTCGCCACCGCTTCGATCGTCAGCTCCGCGTAGCCGCGCTCGGCCAGCAGCTCGGCCGCGGCGGTCAGGATCGCGCGGTCGGTTTCCGCACGTCGCGGCCTTCCTCTGCTCGGCCTTCCCGGATCGCTCACCGGCCCAGTATATTTACGTTACGACTTGTAACGATAATGAGGAGTGCGCGATGGCAGTGCGCAGATCGGTGACCCTCGGCCTGTTCCTGGCCTGGCTGGCCAACGACGCCGAGGAGTGGTTCACCATGGCCCCCTGGACGCAGGCCAACCCCGACCGCACGCCGCCCTGGATGCGGGAGCCGATGTCGCAGGAGCACGCCAGGACGGCGATCTCGCTGATGGGCCTGGTCGTGCTCGCCGCATCGCTCCGAGGCGCGCAGACCGGCGGCAGGTCCCCGTTCTTCCAGAGCGCCCTGTTCGGCTTCGGCGTGCACGGCGCCGGCCACCTCGTGGCCACCGCGCTGCACGGCGGGTACACGCCCGGCGTGGCCACCGCGCCCACCGTGGTCATCCCGTACTCGCTGTGGGCCTGGCGCGAGCTCGGCCGGGCCGGCGTCCGGCGGGACGACTCCCGTTCCTGGCTGAGCGGCGTGCTGATGATCCCGGTATCGCTCGCGGCGGTGCACGGGGCCGCGCGGCTGATCACCCGGTGGCGGAAAACGGGTTGATCGGCTCGGCCCGCGGAGTAGAGTTCCCGGTCGCACTTCCGGACGAGGGGATTCCGTGGCAACTCCGGTCGATCCATCCAATGTGGACCAACTGCGCGCGTGGGACGGGAACCAGGGCGAGTTCTGGGCGTCCCGCGCCGACCGCTTCGACGAGGGCGTCGCCGCCTACCAGGACGCGCTCCTCGACGCCGCGCGGATCGACCGCGGCTCGAAGGTGCTGGACATCGGCTGCGGCAGCGGGCGGACGAGCAGGGACGCGGCCCGGCGCGCGGTCGGCGGTTCGGTGCTGGGCGTGGACCTGTCGTCGAGCATGATCGAGCTGGCTCGCGGGCTGGCCGCGCGCGAAGAGCTGCCCAACGCGGCGTTCGAGCAAGTCGACGCGCAGGTGCACGACTTCCCGGAGGCGCACTTCGACGTGGCGATCAGCCGGCACGGGGTGATGTTCTTCGGCGACCCGGTCGCGGCGTTCGGCAACATCGCACGAGCGGTGCGCCCCGGCGGTCGCCTCGCCCTGCTGACCTGGCAGCCGGCGGAGCGCATCGAGTGGATGACCGCGTTCCGCGCGCTGCTGGCCGCCGGCCGCGACCTGCCGGAGCCGCCGTCGACCGGCCCGGGCCCGCTCTCGCTGAGCGACCCCGACGTGATCCGGGAACTGCTGTCGGCCACCGGCTTCGACGACGTGCGGCTGCACGACCTCGCCGAACCGATGTACTTCGGCCGCGACGTGGACGACGCGTGCGACTTCATCACCGAGCAGCACGCCCGGCTGCTCGCCGACCTCGACGAGGACGAGAAGTCCCGCGCCATCGCCGACCTGCGCGCGGATCTGGCCGAGCACCGGACCGAGCGCGGCGTGCGCTACGACTCTGCGGCCTGGCTGATCGAAGCCCGCCGCGGCTGACCCGGCCGAGGCCCCGCGCGGGAGCGGGGCCTCGGCGGTGGTCCACTACGGACGAGCGTTGACGAACTCCGCGAGGTGCGCGGACTGCTCCAGGCGCGAGGGCTCGTGGACGTACATCATGTGCCCGGCCGGGTAGTAGCGGACGTCGATGTTCTCGCGCAGCTCCGCCGGGATCGGCAGCCGCGCCAGCACGTGCTCGGCCGCGAAGTACGGCGTCGCGCCGTCGGTGTAGCCGCAGCCGACGTGCAGGCGCAGGTGCGGGTTGGCCTGCATGGCCGCCCCGAGCTTGTCCACGACGGACACGCTCGCGCCCTCGAACTCCTTGTACGACCAGGGCTGCACCTTGCTGCTGATCATCTCGTAGGGCAGGTCGTTGGTGTAGTCGAGCTCTTCGCGCAGGTAGTGGTTGATCGACGCCGCGTAGGCCCCGAGGATCCCGGAGATGCTCGGGTCGTCGGTGAAGTGCTCGCCCGCCGCGTCGGGCTCCCAGCCGGTGAACCGGCCGTCCATCCGGCCCACGGTCTGCCGCCGGTCGCGCAGCAGCTCGGTGAAGAACCGGATGTGCTCGATGCGCAGGTTCGCGCGCTCCACGTAGTCCTCGGAGAGCCCGGCCAGCGCCGCGACCCGGCGCACCACGTCGGCCCGCTCCTCGTCGGACAGCCGCGCACCGCGGGCCAGCGCCCACGGGTAGTCCTTCGCGGCGAACTCCTCGGCCTCGTCGAGCACCTCGCGCAGCGGCCGGTCACCGTGCTTGCCGTGGTGGTGCGCGATCGCCGCGTAGGTCGGCAGGTAGAGCGCGTACGGCTGGTCGTTGCCGTCGGTGAACCGGACCGTGCCCAGGTCCAGCACCGAGGAGATCAGCAGCAGGCCGTTCGGGTAGAGCCCGTAGCGGGACTGCAGGTGCTCGGCCAGCGCCGCCGCGCGCAGCGTGCCGTAGGACTCGCCCGCCAGGTACTTCGGCGACATCCACCGGCCGTTGCGGGTGGTCCACAGCCGGATCACCTCGGCGATGGACTCGATGTCGCGCTTGTAGCCGTGGAAGTCGCCCGGCGTGCCGCCCTCGACGGCCCGCGAGTAGCCGGTGGACACCGGGTCGATGAACACCAGATCGCTGTGCGCCAGCAGGGTTTCCGGGTTGTCGGCCAGCCCGTAGGGCGGCGGGGCGAGGTCGCCCGCGTCCCCGGAGACGACGCGCCGCGGGCCGAGCAGCCCGAGGTGCAGCCACACGCTGGAGGATCCCGGGCCGCCGTTGAACGCGAAGGTCACCGGCCGGGTGGTGCCGGGCTCGGCGTCGGCGACGTAGGAGGTCACGAAGACCTCCGCCTTGGGCTTGAACCCGTCGAACTTGCCGTCGGTGTGCACCTCTTCGCGCAGCACGACGCGCCCGGTGGTGGCCGTGTAGGACAGCTCGCCGCCGGCCACGTCGATCGTGTGGTGCGTGCTGACCAGGTCGTCGACCGGCTCCGCCGGGGTGGTCGTTTCCTTGCTCTCGTCGGTCTTGTCCGCGCTGGCTGCCATGCCGACCACATTACGTGCCGCCGCAGCGGTTTTCTGAGACTTTTTAGAGGTGCCCACCACGCCCGCCAAGCTGATCGCCGACCCCGTCGGCGACCCGGCCACCGCCGCCCCGTCCGCCACCCGGCTGACCGAGCTGGACCAGCTGATCTCCCGTTGCACGGCCTGCCCGCGCCTGGTCGCCTGGCGCGAGGAGGTGGCCGAGGTCAAGCGCGCGGCGTTCCGCGACGAGGAGTACTGGGGCCGCCCGGTGCCCGGCTTCGGCCCACCGGACGCCGAGATCGGCATCGTCGGCCTGGCCCCGGCGGCGCACGGCGGCAACCGCACCGGCCGGATCTTCACCGGGGACCGCAGCGGCGACGTCCTGTTCCAGGCGCTCTACGACGTCGGCCTGGCCTCGCAGCCCGAGGCCCACCACCTGGACGACGGCCTGGAGCTCTTCCACACCCGGATCACGGCCCCGGTGCACTGCGCCCCACCGGCCAACAAGCCGACCCCGGCGGAGCGGGACACCTGCCGCCCGTGGCTGGTCCGCGAGCTGGACCTGCTCCGCCCGACGCTGCGAGTGGTGATCGTCCTCGGCGCCTTCGGTTGGCAAGCCCTCCTGCCGGTCCTGGCGGACGCGGTGTGGCAGGTCCCGCGCCCCCGTCCGAAGTTCGGCCACGAAGCCCACGCGGAACTGCGGGCGACCGACGGCGGAACGCCCCTCCACCTCCTCGGCTGCTACCACGTCAGCCAGCAGAACACCTTCACCGGCAAGCTGACGCCAGCGATGCTGCGCGGCGTGCTGGAACGGGCGAAGCGTCTGGCGGAAGTGCGCTGACTTGACTGTGAATGCAGTGTGACTGCAAAATGCATGCATGGCAGTGCTGACGATTCGAGATGTGCCGGAGGACGTCAAGGAGGCTCTCGCGCGTGACGCACGCGAGAGCGGGCAGTCTCTGCAGGCCTTCTTGCTGGGCGTCTTGCGGCGGCAGGCCGCGTTCAGCCGCAACCGGCAGCTTCTCTCCGAGATCGAACGCGATCTGGCCGAGGGCGGCGGAGCTGGAGATGATGCGCCCGATGCCGCTGCGCTCTTGGAGCAGGCCAGGCCCGAAGATCTGGACGGTGGTGTCGGACGTTCTGGGGCGGGTGGCGCGGCGTGATCGTGGTTGACGCCTCGGTGTTGGCGAACATGTTGCTCTACGCAGATGAACGCGGTCGCCGGGCGAGGGCGGTACTGGGGCGGGACGTGGAGTGGGCCGCCCCCGAGCACTGGAAGGCGGAAGTCTTCTCGGTGGTCCGTGGGCTCACACTGGGCAGCAAGATCAAAGAGGAGCAGGCGGTTCGAGCGGTTGATCGCCTGCCGCTGCTCGGTATCGAGCACGTCTCGCTCGACGAGCTGCTTCCGCGCATGTGGCAGCTTCGCTCCGCGATCAGTGGTTACGACGCCGCCTACGTGGCGTTGGCGGAGGTTCGCGGAATCCCGCTCGTGACCGCTGATGGTCGGCTTGCGCGCGCGGCGACGAGCTACTGCAGGGTGGAACTCGTCTCGCCTGGAGCATGACAACTCGTGCGGGAACCAAGCTCGATTTGGCGAACCGCAGGTGGGTCATTCACCGACCGTGCTTGGGTCTTTCACCTAAGACGATGGTGCCTTCGTGTCACGAGCCGCGGGTCGGCGAACGCCGAGTTGTCGATGACGACGTCCGTCTTCGGGAGCGGATCGACCTCCTGGAGGTAGATCCGCTCGGCCACCAGGTACCGGTTGCGGTGGATGGACTCCGCTTCCGAGCCCGCCCAGTCCTGGTCCCGCTCGCCGCCCCGCTGGACGGACAGCTCCGCGTCGACCTGCAGCCAGATCCGGAAGTCCCAGTACTCGTCGATCTCCGGGCGGAAGGCGAACACGCCGTCCACGATCAGCACCGAGTCGGCGTCGAGCGGCGCCGTCTCGGCCGAGTGGTCGCGCTGGGTCAGCGGGTCGATGCTGCACAGCGCGGCGGACGCGGCCTCCGGTGACCTGCACGGATCCAGCAGCAGGCGCTTGACCGACGCGTAGTCGTAGGCGTTGCGGTAGTAGCCCTCGCCGGACTCCCGGTCGTACAGGTGCCGGTCCCGCCACGGGTTCTTGAAGTCGTCGAGGGTCGCGCGGAGCACCGGTCGTCCCGCGGCGCTGATCCACGCGGCCAGCTCGTGCCCGAAGCTCGTCTTCCCGGCCGCTGTGAAGCCGTCGACCCCGACCAGCAGGCGCCCCGGTCCGAGCGCCAGCACGCGCTTCGCGATCTCCTCGACCAGCGCGCTGCGCTCGGCGGAAGCCGCCGGAGGGCAGGGCTGCCGCCAGGACGAAGCGGAGTGGTGCACGGGAGCGCTCATGGCGCCGAACCTATCCCAACGGCTCGTGAGGTCCGCCAGTCTCGAAGCGGCTGGCCGGGAAGGCTCCGGAGCTGCCGGATCAATCTTCTTCTTCGGGTACCGGTTCGGCGTAGAACATGAGGAAGAAGCACTTGGGGCAGCGGGCCGCGGTGATCGGAAGCTGCCGCCGCTTCCGGACCTTGACACCGCCGAACAGCGCCCGCTGCACTGGCCCCTCGACCCACAGCGCCTGGCTGTAGGAGCCTCCCGGTCTTTCCGCGAGGAAGCCCTGCTCCAGGTCGTCCGCTCCGCAGGACGGGCACGTCTGCTCCACCGTCATGGCAGGCAGGCTACTGGTCCGCTGGTGCAGCCGGGGACGAAACGCGAACGTCCGGCGGAATCACGCGGTCCCAAGAGGACTGTCGCGAAATTCGGGTGTGATCCCGCGGTCCGCCGATCATGCTGGCCGGATGGATCGCCACACCTTGAGCGCCCTGGCCCATGCGGATCACCCCATCGCCACTCCGATCAGCACGTCGAACATGGGTCGGTTGATCCAGCGGGCCGCGTGTTCACCGGACGCCCTCGTGCTCGACCTCGGGTGCGGCGCGGGGGAGTGGGTTCTTCGCGCTCTGCAAGAACATCCGACCGCCCGTGCCTTCGCCGTGGACATGTCGGAACCCGCGCTGCGGCGGGCGGAGGGCTCCGCTCGGGAACGTCGGCTCGGCGACCGGGTGACCTTCGTGCGCGGTGACGCGCAGGAGTACCGGCCGCCGCAGGCGTGCGATCTGGTGATGTGCGTCGGCTCGACGCACGTCTTCGGCGGCCTGGGGGAGACGGTGCAGGCCCTCGACGAGCAGGTCGCACCTGGTGGCGCGATGCTCGTCGGCGAGGGCTTCTGGGAACGGCCGCCGACCGCGGAGGCGCTGGAAGCCCTGGGTGCGGAGCCGGCGGACTTCCAGGACCTGGCGGGCACGGTGGAAACCGTGGAGAGGGCCGGGTGGGCACCGGTGTACGCGCACATCAGCGAGCTCGGCGAGTGGGACGACTACGAGTGGTCCTGGACCGGCTCGCTGACCCGCTGGGCGCTCGACAACCCCGACCACCCGGACGCGGAGGCCGCGATCGCGGCAGCGCGCGAGCACCGCACGGGCTGGCTGCGCGGATACCGCGGCGTGCTCGGCTTCGCCACCCTCCTGCTCCAGCGCCAGAACCCCCGCTGAACCGCAAAGAGGGTCGCCTCCGGTCCAGTCGGTCTCCGTGGTCAGCTCTGCCAGGCCTCGTCCGGGACCGGGGGCAGGGTTTCGCCGGTTTCCAGGAGGGTTTTCAGGTCGGAGAGCAGGTGGGGCCAGCCGGTGCTGACCATCTGGCGCATCGTGCTGCCGTCCGGGAAGTCGTCGTGGGTCACGGTGAGCTTGACGGTCTGCCCGTGCGGTTCGATCTCGAAGGTGACCTTCGACCTGCTCTCCGCGGCGAGCGCGGCGAGCGTGTCGTCGTCGATCCCGGCCGCCGCCGCCCACTCCGGGGTCGGGGTGTGCCAGGTGTAGGAGAGGCGGCGGGGCGGCTCGGACTCCAGCACGACCTGCTCCGGGTCGGCGATGCGGTGGCCGTTCTCCTCCCAGACCACGGGCGATCCCGGGCGCCAGTCGGTTTCGAAGGCGACTCCCCAGTAGCGGCGGGTGAACGCCGGGTCGGTGAGGGCCTGCCACAGCTGTTCCGGGGTGGTCTTGATGAAAGTGGTGTAGCTGAAAGCTGATTCGCTCATCGGTGCGGACTCCAATGCCTGCTTGAGGTCGGCCAGCGCCTCCGCGCGCCGCCGGTCGTAGCGGTGCATCCAGCGGTCGGCGATCGCGTTGATCGGTGCGGCGTTCAGGTAGTGCCACTTCTCGCGGCCGCGGCGAACGGTGGTGACCAGGTTCGCCTCCTCGAGGATCGCGAGGTGCTTGCTCACCGATTGCCGGGCCATGTCCAGTCCATCGCACAGCTCGCGCAGCCGCTGCCCGTTCCGGGCGTTGAGGCTGTCGAGGAGCCGGCGCCGGTTCGGGTCGGCCAACGCTCTGAATACTTCGTCCATAGCTCCTGCACGCCTTGAAATGCAGCCATCCGGCTGCCTGAAGAATAGGCAGCCAGAAGGCTGCACGTCAAACCGGGGGCTGCGAACGCCCATCGCGGGAAGGCCGGCGTCCCGGCCTCAGGTCGCGTAGCGCTCGGTGAGGTCGCGGCCGATCCTGGCGAGCTCGCGGCGAACGGAATCCGGTTCCAGCACCTCGACCGCGCTTCCCCAGCCGGCCAGCTGCTCGGCGAGGGACCGGGCGAGGTGCGCGGTCACCCGGGCCCGGACGTGCCCGGCGGTCCGCTCGACGACCTCGCAATGCCGCCCGAAGCGCTTGCGCAGCACCGGGAACAGCTCGGCATCGACCAGCACCACGGCCGAGACCAGCGAGCGCCGCTGCTCGACTTCCGCCGCGATCCGCGCCCACTCCGCGGCGAGGTCGAAGTCGGCGGGGCGCTCCGCGGGCTGCTCCGTGGTCGTGGCCGCTGCGATGCGGTCGACGCGGAACGTCCGCCGACCGGCGCCGGTGTCCGCGATCAGGTACCAGATCCCGTCCTTGTCGACCAGCCCCAGCGGGTCCACCAGCCGCTCCGCCGAGCCGCCGTAGGTCAGGCGGACCTTGAGCCTGCGCACCGTGGCGTTCTGGAGCGGCTCGACCAGTTCGGGCGGCTCCCGGCTCCGCTCGCCCCAGCGCGCCGGGTCCGACACCACGGCCGCCGCTGCGGCTTCGGCATCGGCGCGGAAGGTCGCGGGCAGGGCCCGGACGAGCTTGCGCAGCGCGGAGGTCAGCTCGGGCGCGGCGGAGCTCGCCGGGCCGAGGAGCACGAAGAGCGCTTGCGCCTCGGCCGCGTTCAGCCCGCTCAGGTCGGTGCGGGCACCACCGACCAGCGACCACCCGCCGCCGCGCCCCGGCTGCGGGTAGACCGGGATGCCCGCGGCCGACAGCGCTTCCAGATCACGGCGCGCGGTGGCCACCGAGACCTCCAGCTCATCGGCCAGGTCGGCAGCGGTCACCCGGCCGCGGGCCTGGAGCAGCAGCAGGGCGGCCACGAGGCGGTCAGCGCGCATGGGCCGATGTTCGCAGGAAAAGTGCTCATTCGGTGAGCACTTTGGCTGCCAGGCTCGGCCGGGAACCGCGAGAGAGGAACCGAGATGCTGCGAGGACTCACGACGACCTCCTTCTACTCCCCGGACCTGCCTGCGACGAAGCGCTGGTACACCGAGCTGTTCGGGATCCCGCCGTACATGGACACCCCGGGCTACCTGGAGTGGCGCATCGGCGACCACCAGCACGAGTTCGGCGTCATCGACAGCGCCTACGCCGGGAGCGAGCTGGCCCGGACGCCTTCGCCCGACGCCGTCGGCGGGCCGGCGGGTGCCGTGGCGTTCTGGCACGTGGACGACGTGCCCGCGGTCGTGGCGAAGCTGGTGGCGATGGGCGCGAAGGAGCACGACGCGCCGCGCGATCGCGGCGAAGGCTTCATCACCGCGACCGTGGTGGATCCGTGGGGCAACGTCCTGGGCGTGATGCACAACCCGCACTACCTGGCCGTTCTGGGCGAGAACCCGCCTGCGGGAAGGTGATCCGCGCCTGGTGGTTGTCGGGCCGGCGTGGGAGATTTCGCGGCATGACGGGATTCGATCCGAAGGCCGACCTGGTGCGCTACCTGAAAGCCGGTCGCGAAGCTCTGCTGTGGAAGCTCGACGGGCTCTCCGAGTACGACGTCCGCCGCCCGCTGACGCCGACGGGCACCAACCTGCTCGGCCTGGTCAAGCACGTCGCCAGCATGGAGGCCGGGTACTTCGGCGTCGTGTTCGACCGGCCGTTCCCGGAGCCGCTGCCCTGGCTGGACGAGGACGCCGAGCTCAACGCCGACATGTGGGCGACCGCCGACCAGTCGCGCGAGTGGGTCGTCGACTTCTACCACCGGGCGTGGGCGCACTCGGATGCCACGATCGACGCCCTGGACCTCGACGCGCCGGGCCGGGTGCCGTGGTGGCACTCCGACCGCGACGAGGTGACGTTGCACCGGATCCTGGTGCACGTGATCGCCGAGACCGACCGGCACGCCGGGCACGCCGACATCGTCCGCGAGCTCGTCGACGGCGAGGTCGGCATGACCAACGGCAACGACAACATGCCCCCGGCCGACGAGGCGTGGTGGGCGGACTACCGAGCCCGCCTGGAGCGCGTGGCGGCGGAGGCCTGACGCAGCGCTTCGGCAACACGCTGGAGTGAACTTCGCGCTGCAACGTCTTCGCAGGTGGATTGCGGGTTACCACCACCGGTAGCATCGTCGTCATGAGTGCGTTGCCGAACGACCCCGCAGGCGGTCATGAGCGGGGGAGGGATTTCACCGAGCGGTTGGCTCTGCTGCTGAGCCAGTACCGCGAATTCGACGAGCCCGCGCAGGACGATGCCGCGGCGGCTGGCAACGTGCGTTCGCTGGGGCGCGCGCGGAAGGTCAGCGTGTCGATGCCCGAGGAGCTGACCGCCGCGGTGCAACGCCGGGTGGGCCGGGGCGCGTTCAGCCAGTACGTGACGGATGCGGTGGCCAGGCAGCTCGAACTGGACCTGCTGGCCGAACTGTCCGGCCTGCTCGACGCGGAGCACGGTCCGGTTGCGGAGGAACTCCTGGCGGAGGCGCGGGCGGCATGGCCGGACACCGAGTAGCGGGCGGCGGCACGCTGGTGCTGGACAGCGAGGGGCTGTCGAAGCTCGCGAGCGGCGATGCGCGGGCCCGGTCGTACCTGGAGATCGCGCGGGTGCGCCGGGCCCGGGTGGTGGCGAGCGCGATCACGCTGACCGAAGTGCTGCGCGGCGGCGCCCGGGACGCGTTGGTGCACCGAGTGCTCTCACGCATCACGATCGTGCCCGTATCGGCCGAAATCGCCCGCACAGCTGGAGAACTCCTCGGCACCACGGGCCTGTCGGGCCATCGGTGCGCGATCGACGCGGTCGTCGCGGCGACGGCACTGGATCTCGCGCGCCCCGTGGTGATCCTGACCAGCGACCCGGACGACCTGAATCAACTGGTCGACGAACCAGAACGACCGAAGCCCGAACGAGTGGTGGTCCACCACGTCTAGCGGTGAGCTCTCTGAGCCAATGGGCGCGTGGGCGGTTGTGCCTATGCGGCGGCTCTCGGGTGCGGCTGTGCTAACCGGAGGCGAAGACTCGAGTCGTAGGAGTTGCTGGTGGGGAATTGTTCAGGTGCAGCTGGAGGGGCAACGGCACCGGATTTCGACGACCCGGCAGGGGCGGACCGTGTGCGCTTCGCGAATCCGCTGGCTGCGGTGGAACGCGATGAGGGGAGTCGAGATCACCTTTTCCCAGATTTGCCTTTGCGCGCTGAGGTCGTCTTCGAGGATCCATGTTGGTCGGTGGCCGTTCCCGGGCTCCCGGTAGCGGCCGACGGAGCCACGCTCGACGAGGCGCTCAGCGAGGCGATCGCGGCGTTGCGCGAATACGCGGACGACTGGCAGGAGCGTCTCCTCCACGCTCCGAACCATCAGGTGCACCGGGATTGCGTGCTGTTGGTGCGGCTCAGCGATGACGGGCAATTGCGCGATCGGCTGCTGGGGAAGGAGTGCGCTCTGGCTGATCGGGCGGGGTGAACGTCGGGTGAACGGATCCGGGGGGAACCGGACATATCCGATTGGGTTTGGGCATTGCGGCTCAAGATTCGGTAGGGTGGCTGGAACCAGCCCTCATGACACCTCGGTGGTGTCGTCGTGACGCCACCGCACACCACCCGTCCCGGGTGCGTACACACCGCGTTTGACCGCGCACTGCGCGTTGATCGTGATCGAAGCCACTCGCGACTGGCGTCACATTAAGGGGGGTCGGCGCAGCGCGAACACGGTCCGTGGTGCGACCATGTGAAGCATGGCTGGTAAATCCGATCCCACGCGGATTCTCATCCTCGGCGGCGGTTACGTCGGCATGTACACGGCACTTCAGCTGCAGAAGAAGCTGGGGCGCCGGGAAGCCTCCGTGACGGTCGTCGATCCTCAGCCGCACATGACCTACCAGCCCTTCCTCCCGGAAGCGGCAGCGGGCAACGTTGAGCCCCGCCACGTGGTAGCGCCACTGCGACGAGTGTTGAAGCGGTGCCACGTGGTCACCGCCGCTGTCACCGAGATCAATCACGACCAGAAGGTCGTCACGGTCGACAACCCGCAGACGGGTTCCGAGCAGATCGCCTACGACGTGCTCGTCGTGGCGCTGGGCTCGGTCTCCCGACTGCTGCCGATCCCCGGCCTCGCCGAGGAGGGCATCGGGCTCAAGACCGTTGGCGAAGCGACCTACCTGCGCAACCACGTGCTGGGCAAGATGGACGCCGCGGCCAACACCGACGACGAGGAGCTGCGCAAGCGGCTGCTGACCTTCACCTTCGTCGGCGGTGGCTTCGCGGGCGTCGAGGCGCTGGCGGAGCTGGAGGACATGGCCCGCTTCGCGACGCGCTACTACGACAACATCAAGGCCGACGACATGTCCTGGGTGCTCGTCGAGGCCGCTGGCCGGGTGATGCCCGAGGTCAGCGAGAAGATGGGCGTCTACGTCGTCAACGCCCTCGAAGAGCGCGGCATCAAGGTCTACCTGAACACCTTCCTGAAGTCGGTGGAGGGCGGCCACGCGGTGCTGTCCGACGGCACCGAGTTCGACACCGACACGCTGGTGTGGAACGCGGGCGTCAAGGCCAACCCGGTGCTGAAGAACAGCGACCTCCCGCTCGACGAGCGCGGCCGGGTCAAGGCCAGCGCGCACCTGCAGGTCGAGGGCCTGCCGGGCGTCTGGGCCGCTGGTGACTGTGCCGCGGTGCCGGACCTGTCGAAGACCGACGAGAACCCCGGCGCGACCTGCGCCCCGTCGGCTCAGCACGCGGTGCGGCAGGCCAACCAGCTGGCGAAGAACGTGCTGTCCTCGCTGCGCGGCAAGAAGACCAGCGAGTACCGGCACGCCTACGCCGGTTCGGTCGCGGGCATGGGGCTGTACAAGGGCGTCGCCGACGTCTACGGCTTCAAGGCCAAGGGCTTCGTGGCGTGGTTCATGCACCGCTCGTACCACGTGAGCCGGATGCCCACGTTCAACCGCAAGCTGCGCATCATCATCGACTGGACGCTGGCCTTCCTGTTCAAGCGGGAAGTGGTGTCCATGGGTCAGATCGAGAACCCGCGCGCCGCCTTCGAGCGGGCCGCGGAGAGCTGAAAGCCTGTTGGTGGTTGCGTTGCTCAGGTGGTCGCTTGGCGGAACCTGAGTGCTTCCCTGGACTGCGGGTGCCCCTCCTGATGTATGACCGAATACACGGCGGAGGGGCCGTCCTCGCCAGGAAACACTCAGAACCCGCGGGTGGTCAACCTGCGTAAGTGGTCCAAGCGGCTGCCGCCGCTTACAAGGCGAGGACGGCTTCGCCGACAGGCCTGATCGGCCGGGAGCAACAGCGACGAAGCCGCGTGTCGCAGCCGGCACGCGGCTTTCTTGCACTGTTGTTCTGCTCCGTGCGGGCTACTTGTTGATCAGATAGTCTTGACAGCCCGTAGCGAGTAATCGAAGACTGTGCCTAGGTGTTCACCTGAATGGGTGCGTCATGCGGGGGAAGGGGTGAATCCCTTGACGCTGAAGGAACTGGCTGCGCTGCTGCGCAGCGGCGCGGTCGAGGAAGGTCCGCTCGCCGATTTCGCGGCCGACTACCGCGAGGCGGCCAAGGTCTTCCGGAAGAAGGACGACTGACGATGGCATCGGCCGAGGGGCAGCCCACCGACGCCGGGGGCTTCTCCGAGCCGTCGCTGCGCCCCACGCCGATGCTGCTCCAGGGGCAGGACTACTTCTTCCGCGCCCCCGACACCCCGCTGGACTTCCAGGAGCGGATGTTCGGCGCGGACATGGTCGTCGACGAACCGGGCGATCCGGTTCCGTGCGTGCTGGTGCTGGCCCGCGCCGCCGACATGGAGATGAACCAGCTCTCCCTGGCGCTCGCCGAGCACGACATCCGCATGGTCCGCATCGACGCCGACCGCTGCCTGGACCTGCCGCTCACCATCTACACCGACACGCCGCTGATCGAGTTCCAGCGCTGGCTGCTGCGCCCGCTGCTGGTCTGGCGGCGGCACTTCGACATCGACGCGGTGCCCGCCGACCCGACCACCGTGCACGGCGCCTACGTCCGCGAGCAGTGGCGGGCGGTGGCCAACTGGCTGTCCTGCCGCGACGACTGGGACCGGGTCAACTCGGTGCGCGTCAGCGAGCACCTCGACCGGCTGACCCAGCTGCAGGACGCGGCCGCGGTCGGCCTGCGGGTGCCGCGCACCGCGGTGACCACGATGCCCGGCCGCAGTCGCCCCGGCGGTGGCCGCTGCATCGTCAAGACGGCAGGCCACCACCTGCTCGAACCCGAGCCCGGCGCGCTGCGCGGGCTGTTCCCGCAGCCGCTGGACATCCGCCGCTCCGGTGAGACCCGCGAACCGGCTCCGGTGCTGGTGCAGCAGTACGTCGAGGCGGACCGCGAGCTGCGCGTGTTCGTGGTCGGCGACCGCACGATCGGCTTCGAGGTGCAGAAGCTGGACCCGGCGCAGCTGTGGGTCGACCCGGACTCGGTGGTGGTCGAACCGGCGGAGGTCCCCGAGCAGCTGTCCGAGCGCCTGCTGGAGCTGTGCCGGAACTGGGGTCTGGGCGTGGCGGGCTTCGACCTGCTGGGCGTCGGCGACGACTGGGTGTTCCTGGAGGTCAACGTCAACTGCGACTGGCGCTGGTTCGAGCACCGGGCGGAGTCGACCGCGGTCTCCACCGCCGTCCACGACTGGATCAGAACCCGCTTCCAGGAGCTCCTGGAAGCGGCGCCCGGAGGGTGGGGCCGTTGGTGAACCAACCGGCCAGGTGCGAATTACCGGAACCGGGAACCGATCCGGGCGCTCCTGCGTCGTAGTGGTGCGGTCGGCTCCGCGCCGGCCACCGGCCCCCGTAGCCCAACTGGCAGAGGCAGACGACTTAAAATCGTCCAAGTGTCGGTTCGAACCCGACCGGGGGCACTCATCAGCGCAGGTCGCGGTCTTGCGGCCAGCTGGCTCGGCACGCCCGATCGGGCGGCCCTTCTTCGCGGTGTTGATCCGATCCGCTGAACCCGCTGCCCACTGGGGGTGCTTTGTTCGGTTGGAACTGCAGCAGAACTTCGTGCGCGGTAGGCAGTTCGGTGAATAGCTCGCGATACCCGCTCGGCCCGGACCGGGTGGGCGAGGAGGGTTCGCATGGACGTCGCCATGTCGGTTGCCGATCGAGAGGACTTCCTCGCCGAGCCGTGGATCGGGGTGCTCGCGGTTCGCGACTCGCGCGGTGACCGCGCTCCGCTGCAGGTCCCGGTTTGGTACGACTACCGGCCCGGCGGCGATGTCGTGGTGGTCATGGGGCAGTCCAGCTTGAAAGCCCGCCTCATCCGCGAGTCGGGGCGATTCACCTTGTGCGCGCAGGATCCGGTGATGCCGCCGCGGTACGTGAGCGTGGAGGGGCCGGTGATCGCCATCGACGAGCCGATGGATCCCGCGGTTTTCGAGGCGATGGCGCATCGCTATCTCGAACCGGAGGAAGCGGAGAGCTGCCTGAAGCGCAATCGAATGCTTTCGGAGGAGCAGATCGCCGTCCGGATGCGGCCCGAGCACTGGTGGACCACCGACTACCGCAAGATCGGCTGACCGCGTGCCGGTACCCGGAATTCGAGTCGGTCGTTTGTGGACACTCGTCCGGTGGAACGGTGGACTCGGTCGGGTAGCGTGGAGTTTCTCCCGTGGTTCAACGGATTCTCGTTCACTAGCTTCGGGGAATGGTCACGCGCCATCCCGGGGCGCACCACTTCGCGAGGCACTCGGGCGCGATCACCGCGTTGACGTGCGCAGCGGTCGGTCCCAGAGGTTCGTGATCCCCGGTGTCGCGGGACCGAGGGGATCCGACGGCCACCGGCTCCACCCGGTCCGCCGGTGCCGAGTCCGAGGAGAGGAGCCGAAGTGAAGATCGAGAAGTGGGTCATCCGGGAGCACGTCGAGGGCGTGCCGGACGCGGACCGGATCTACGAGAAGGTGGTGGAGGACGTCGAGGTGGATCTCGCCGATGACGAGATGCTGCTCGAGGTCCGCTACCTCTCCCTCGAACCGCACCTGCAGGGCATCACGTTGAACATGCAGATCGGCGAGCCCGCGGGCGCGGATTCGATCATGGAGGTCGTGCAGGCCGGTCCGCGTGCGCGGTTCGAGGTGGGCGATCTGGTGGAGGGCTGGGGCGGCTGGCGGACGCACCTGGTCAGCACCGGCGCAGGCGGGCGGCTGTGGGAGGGCAGGTTCCCGCTGGTCGTCCCGCCCTTCCGCAAGCTGGACCCGCAGAACTACGACGACGCGCTCCCGCTCTCGACGGCGTTGGGGGTCATGGGCAGCACCGGCATGACCGCGTGGGGCACCATGACGAAGTTCCTGGCGGTGGAGCCCGGTGACACGATGCTGATCAGCGGTGCCTCCGGCAGCCTCGGGTCGCTGGTCGGCCAGCTCGCCAAGCGCGCCGGGGCCCGCGTCGTCGGCACGACGACCTCGCCGGGGAAGAAGACCTACATGCGCGAGCTCGGTTTCGACGAGGTGCTCGTGTACCGGCACGGTGATCCCGTGGACGAGGTGCGCGCCGCGCTCCGGGCGGCGGCACCTGACGGCATCGACAAGTACTTCGACAACCTCGGCGGGGCCATCACCGATGCCGTGTTCACCTGGCTCAACAAGCACAGCCAGGTCGCGGTGTGCTGGCAGTGGGGGAACCAGATCTGCGGCGACGAGGTCGGGCCGCGCCTGCTGCAGCACATCATGTACCCGCAGACCACCATCCGCGGCATCTACGTCATCGAGTGGTTCACCGAGTCGAACTGGAACGCCCTGCACGAGGAGCTCGGCGGCCTGATCCGGCGCGGGGAGATCCGCTACGACCAGACGATCTACCACGGCATCGACGCGATTCCGGCCGCCTACCAGAGCGTTTTCACCAGCGGCTCGGCCAACCGCGGGAAGGTGCTGGTGGAGCTCTGAAGCGCGCAGAGCTCCGCTGGATCGCGCTCCGGCGGAGCTCCCGGGCCGTGCTTCATGCCGTCTTCCGGCGGCCGGTGTCCTTCGGCGATCCGCCGAAAGACAAGAACGCCAGCGCGGGGGCCATCGTGAGACCTGCGCTGACCGCGGCTGTGGTGGCAGGCGTGGCGACGGCGAGACCGGCGAGGGCTGCTGCGGTGACGAGCGCGACGACGGCACCGTACGCGGCGATGGTGATGCGGATCAGGCGCAGCCGTTCCACCTCCGGCCGTCGGGTGCGGCTCAGCAGCCAGGCCAGGGCGGGCAACAGCAGGACGGCGTGCATGGTGACGGCATGGGCGGGGCGCAGGAATCCTGCCGACTGGTAGGCCTCGGCCAAGCGCCCGGCGCCCCCGAGCATCAGTCCCCGGACGATCATCACCGCTCCGGTCGCCATGGAGGCGGTGAGCGCCACGAGCCCGGCGCGGAGCGCGAGCCGCATGCTGGGCGCGGCAGCCGGGTTGGGGCGCAGCGCGGCGATGGTGAGTGCGACGACGACCACGACGAGCGTGACTCCGCCGGCTGCGAGGACGCGGGTGATCGCGGTGTCGAAGGCGGTCTCGGTGTTGAAGTGGGACGGGACGCCGCGCCACGCCTGCAGGGTTATCAGGCCGGTCTCCAGCAGGGAAGCGGCGGTGAACGCACTCAGGAGGAGAGCGCGGGTGCGCGCTGCGAGCGGGAGGAGCCGGCAGATCCAGGCAGCGGTCAGCACGCTGACCCCGAAGGACAGCCCGAACGTGATCGGCTTCCGCCAGGAGACAGGACCGTCCCACGGGCCGCCGGAGAGCAGCAGGACGACGGTGTGGACGGCAGCGGAGGCGAGCAGCAGGAGCCCTGCGGCGACGGGGAACTGCCGGGTCGAGCGCAGCAGTGCGGTGGCGGTCATGCGCTCACCTCCCGGCGCGAGCGGGCCAGTGCGAACGCGGCCCACACCAGCCAGGCGGTGCCGCCGAAGCGGACGACGGGCAGCAGGTAGCTGAACCCGAAGACCAGGAGCATGAGGGTCGCGGCGAAACCGGCGGCGGCGATGACCAACCCGGTCGTGGCGCAGGCGCGCGGCAGCAGCCCGCTCCCGCGGACCGCCAGGCAGGTGCCCGCCGCGAGGAGCGCGAAGGACACCGCGTACCCGAGGCCGCCGGTGAGGAAGGACAGGTCTGCCATGGCGCGGGCCAGCGCTGCGGGCGAGTCCTCCGGGAGCCTGCCGAGGGCCCAGGTGAGCGCGGCGCTGGAGGCCAGCGAGCCGGTGGCCAGCACTCCGCCGGCGAAGGCCGTCGCGGCCCCTGCGGCGGATTGCTCCCGCCGCACCAGCCGG
Source organism: Saccharopolyspora indica (assembly GCF_027853965.1). Taxonomy (GTDB): domain Bacteria; phylum Actinomycetota; class Actinomycetes; order Mycobacteriales; family Pseudonocardiaceae; genus Saccharopolyspora; species Saccharopolyspora indica. The sequence goes on from NZ_JAQGLB010000016.1 coordinate 138,721, forward strand.
GACAGGAGAGCGGCGATCGGCACCACGAGCACGGCGGCTACGACCAGCAGGAAGGCGCCCAGGTCGATCGCTGTGCCGTGGTCGTGCACGTAGTAGCGCAAGAGGTCGTCGCCGGAGGTGCCGGGCTGCGGGGTGGCGCTGTTGGCCACGACGTAGGCGGCGGTGAGCACGGCGTAGGTGAGCGTGGCGATGAGCAGTGGGACGGCGCCCCGGAGCGGGGAAGCAGGTGCGGACATGACGTCTCCTGGATCGTCGGCGAACGGCTTCGCGTCAGCCCGACCGGGCCCGGACGCGGAGAAATGATCAGCCGACAGGGGGCGTCAGCGCGTCATCGCCAGCGCTGATCCGCGCGTACGCAGCGCTGCGTACGCCGCGAACGCCCCGGTACGCGAGCGCGGCGGACCGCTGATCACGCCGGGCGGCATCCGACCTGGTACGCGGTGTCCGGCTGCCTGGTGGACGTGCTGAACTCGCGGAACAGGTGCGTTCGGCTGGGCATGTCCAGCTTCTGCAGGATGCTGCTCACGTAGTTCTTGACCGTCTGGCGGGCCAGGAACAGTTCTTCGGCGATCTCCTCGTTGGTCATTCGGCGCAGCAGCATTGCGAAGACCTCCTTTTCCCGGTTCGTGAGCGCCGGGTGCTGATCGGTGGATCGCAATGGTGCGAAAGAAGTCTCTTCGGCTCGGTCGCCGAGATACCAGCTGCGCTTTCCGCGCGCGGCGTCGAGCACCGCGTCGACCAGGGTCGCGGGTTCCACCGACTTGTGCAGGAATGACAGGGCGCCCACGGAAATCGCGCGCACCACGGAAGGTGCCGCCGAATCCGCGGCCAGCACGATCAGCCGCGCGGTGCTGCCGAGCCCGCGGAGGTCCAGCGAGGCCGCCAGTTCCAGGTCCGAGACGACCACCTGCGGTCGGTGCCGTTCAACCAGCTCCAGGCAGGTTCGCGTGGATCCTCCGGTGCCGCGCACCGAAACGTGCTGGTGCACCGAGTCGAGCACGTTCTTGACCGCCAGCCTGAACAGCGGGTGCGGATCGACCACGATGGCCGGCACCGCGGTGCGGTGAATGTGTGCGCACACTTGTCTCCCGATGAGGTTGCGTTCATCTTGGTATGAAGTTATGTTCATTTTCGCGATGGCTCCCTCGTTGATCGTTCACGAACGAACCGGGCATTCCCGATCATAACGATCATGGCAATGGATTGGGATGCTCCTGCAGATTGAGTACTGCTGGTACCGCTCGGTGAAATTTGCCGTTTAAAAACATTTCTGATGAGTGCGGTACCGGCTGTCCTGTTCGGCTTTGACGTCCAGTACCTCGCGGGCCTGCTGGTGCCGAACTCGGCTTGCTTTGCTGGGGACGGGAACTGCGGGACAACGGAGAGCGAGGCGGTATGAATCGCGCTAAGCACTCGGCTGCGGCCGCATTCGATCAGGTCGTCGTCACGGGACTCGGGATGATTCTGCCGAACGCGGACGGCCCGGAGCCGGCGTGGCAGCACCTGGCAGGCGGTGCTTCGCAGATCGGGACCGTGCCCGACGCCGTTGCGGGTCACACCGGAATCCGGGTTGCGGGCCGGCTCGGCGACTTCGACCACCGCGAACACCTGCCCGACCTGCCGGACAACTTCGTCAAGCGCTACGGGCGGGAGATCCTCGTCGTGCTGTCGGCGGTGGAGAACGCGCGGCGCGACAGCGGGCTGGAGCGGGCCGCGCTCGCCCCGGAGCGGACCGGGGTCATCGCCTCCAGCGCGCGCGGCCCCGTCGAGTGGTGGTCGCAGGTCCGCTCGGGCACGGCCCTCGACGACCGCTGGCCCGTGCTGTCGCGCGGCAGCGGGATCTTCGCGTCCTTGCCGGGCAGCCCCGCGGCCTTGAGCGCGATCCGGCTGAACGCGCAGGGGTTCGTGACCACCTACAGCAACGCGTGCATCGGCGGGCACCAGGCGATCGGGACCGCTGCCGAGCAGATCCAGCACGGCCGCGCCGACGTCGTGTTCGTCATCGGCCACGAGATGCCGGTGGTTCCGGAGATCTTCCAGATCTACTCGGCTCCGGGCAGCGCGGTCCTGTCCAGGGAGGTCGATCCCGCGCGGGCGATGAAGCCGTACTCCGCGGACCGCGACGGGTTCGCGCTCGGCGAGGGCGCCGTGGTGCTCGTCCTGGAGCACGCCGCCCACGCCGCGGCCCGGAACGCGCGGTGCTACGCCGGGATCCGGGCGGTCCACACCGTGAACGAAGCCGGCCACGCGACGCGGATGGACCTGTCAGGTGCTCGAACCGCGCGGATGGTGGACGAGGTGGCCGCCGCGGCGGAGCTCTCGGTGCGGGATCTGGACTACATCTGCGGCCACGGCACCGCGACGCGGTACAACGACCTCGCCGAAGTGCGGGCCGTGCGCCTGCTGTACGGCGACGGCGACGCGCCTCCGCTGGGGTCGGTCAAGCCGATCTTCGGGCACCTGCTCGGCGCCGCCGGGGTGCTCAACTGCGCTGCCCTGGCGATGATGCTCCAGCGGCAGCGCATCGTGCCGACGGCGAACTGCTCGAACGTCGACCCCGAGTGCGGCGGCGACCACGTGGCCGAAGGCGTGCGGGCCGCGGCGCTGCGCTCGGTCCTGTCGCTGGCGTTCGCCATCGGCAGCCAGAGCTCGGCCGTGGTGATGGAGGCGGTCGCATGAGCCCGGCGATCGCCGCGTCCGCCGACGAGCTGTGCGAACGCCACCTGCGGTCCGGGACGCACCTCCACGTGGCGTCGACCATGTCGCGCCCGAATGCGCTGGTGCGCGCCGTGGCGCGGAACTTCGCGGGCAGAGCGCGCTTCACGGTCAGCGCGAACGCCTTCCACGCCGGAATGCACTCGTTGGTGATGGCCGGGGTGGTCGAGCGGGCGATCACCTGCTTCGCCGGGGACACCGCGCCGGTGTCGCGGCCGAACGGGCTCTACCGGGACATCACCCGGGGGCGCCCGTTCGCCGTCGAGGAGTGGAGCCTGCTGTCGTTCCTGCAGCGCTTGATCGCGGGAGCCACCGGTGCGCCCTTCGCGATCACGACCTCGCTGGTGGGATCCGATCTCGACCCGGCGCCCGAACGGGATGGCAGCGCTCGGCGCATCCCCGCCCTGCGCCCCGACGTCACCCTGGTTCACGCGCACTGCGCCGATGCGCGGGGAAATCTCTACTTCAGCGGCCCCGTCGGCGAGGGCACCTGGGGTGCGATGGCCGCCCGGAGAGGTGTGCTCGCCACGGTCGAGCAGGTCCGCGCCACCGCGCCGCCGCACGCGAAGTGCTCCGTTCCCGCGGACCGCGTGCTGGGCATCGCGGAATGCCCGATGGGCGCCCACCCGCAAGGGATGGCCGCCTGGCCGGAGATCGGTTTCGGCGGATACGTCGACGACTACCCGTTCCTGGAGGAGCTCGCGGCGGCCTGCCGCGCACCGCAGACCGCGCGGTCGTGGTTCGGGAAGTGGGTGAAGGACATCGACGACCAGCGGGGATACCTCGACGAACTCGGTGCGGGACGCGTCGCCGGGCTGATCTCGGGACTGCGTGCAGCGCCGAGCGCCGCCGTTCGCCCGGGCGGGCGGGCGAGCGAGCGGGAACGGCACGTCGTGCTGGCGGCTCGGCGGATCGCGCGAGAAGTCCGGGACAACGGGTACCGCACGCTCCTCGCGGGGATCGGCGTTTCGCACGTGGCGTGCTGGCTGGCCGCCCGGATGCTGAAGTCCGAGGAGATCGAGGTCGAGGTCGTCAACGAGCTCGGGATGATCGGCTTCCTGCCGCATCCGGGCGACACGTTCCTGTTCTCGCAGAGGCACGTCGCCCGGTGCCGCGCCGCGGCGGGCACGCTGGAGGTCCTGGGGCAGCTGGTCGCCGGTGGTGCGCGCACGCTGGGCGTGCTCTCGGCGGCCCAGGTCGACCAGGACGGCCAGATCAACACCAGTCGCACTCCCAGCGGTGGTTTCCTGGTCGGCTCGGGCGGGGCCAACGACGTCGCCAGCCACGTCCGGAGCGTCGTCGTCGCGGCTGCCGCGCCGGATCGCTACGTGCCCTCGGTGGACTTCGTGACGAGCCCCGGGAGGAACGTGAGCTGCGTCGTGGCCGAGTTCGGCGGCTTCGAGCGCGGCGCGGACGGCGCCTTCCGGCTGAGCTCGTGGCTGCCCGCCGAGCCGGGAGCGGATCCGCGGGCCTGCGTCCGGGACCGCACCGGCTGGAAGCCGGTCGTCGCCGACGACCTGGTCGTCGAGGAACCGCCGTCCGGGCGGGAGCTGGCCGTGCTGCGGGCGATCGACGTGCACGGGACCTATCGGTGAGCGGAGGGACAGCGCATGGCTTCCGAGATCGGGATGGTGCTGGACGGGGTCGGCCACCACTTCCCGGGTGACCCCATCGGCAACGACCACTTCGAACGACTCGACTCGCTGGACGTCGACGACGCCTGGATCCGCCGGAACACCGGGGTTTCGACGCGGCACTGGCCCGGCGCGCACGAGCGCCACGTGGACATGGCGGAACGAGCCGCGCGCATGGCGCTGGCGGATGCGGGCTTGGCCGTCGAGGACGTGGACGTGGTCCTGGGCACGAGCGCGACCTCCCGGCCCCGGACGAACCCCTCCACGCCCGGCAACAACTACATGGACATCGCCCTGCCGCTGCAGGACCGCATCGGCGCGCGCCGGGCGATGGCCATGGACGTGATGGGCGTGGCGTGCTCCGGCTTCCTGCACGCCAGCGTGGTCGCGCGCGGGCTGATCGCCACCGGCGGCTACCGCACCGTGCTCATCGCCTGCGCGGAGAACCCCGAACCGATCCTGAACTTCTCCTACCGCAACAGCGTTCTGTTCGGGGCGGGAGCGGCGGCCGGGGTGTGGCGGGCCAGCGCCGGAGCGGACGGGCTGCTCGCCGCGGCGCTGCACGCGGACGGGTCGTACTTCGACGCCTTCGACATCGACGACCAGGACAAGATGGTGATGAAGGGCAAGGTGGTGGGCGACGCGGCGGTCCCGATGCTGGCGCAGGCCACCGAGGAAGTTCTCGGCCAGCTCGACGGCGGTTTGGACGGCATCGACTGGATCATCCCGCACCAGGGCAACATCAACCTCATCACCGGGCTGCGGGATGAACTCCGCCTGCCGGACGAGCGCGTCCTGCTCAACATCCACCGCCGCGGCAACACCTCGAGCGTCAGCGTCCCCGGCTGCCTGTCCGAGCACGTCCACAACGGCACCATCGCCCGCGGGCAGCGCGTCCTCACCATGGCCGTCGGGCGCGGTTTCAGCTGGGGCGCACTCGCTTTCACCTACGGCGAGCCGACCCATGCCTGAAGTCCGGCAAGCGCTGGTGGTGGGCGGAACGCGGGGAATCGGCGCTGCGATCGCACTGGCCCTCGCCGAGTCCGGCTGGCCCACCGCGGTCGCCGCCCGCGGGCAGCGGCAACGGGATGAGTTCGCCGCGCGCGCTTCGGCGCGAGGGCTGCGGGTGCGCACCTACCACGTCGACGTGACCTGCGCGGACAGCGTCGACCTGCTTTTCGAGCAGGTGTGCGCGGACGGTGAGCTGGGCGTTTGCGTGTCGGCAGCCGGGCGCAACCTGTCCCGGCCGCTGCTGCGCGCTCCTCGCGAGGCAGGTGGCACGTGGTCGGCGCACGACGTCGACGAGTGGAGGCACACGATCGACCTGTGCCTCACCGGCACTTTCCTGGTGGGCCGCCGGGCGGCGCTGGCGATGGCCCGGGCCGGTACCGGCGGCGTGATCATCCCGATCGCGAGCAGCACCTGGCGCGGTTCCTGGGGTCAGTCGGCGTACGCGGCGGCCAAGGCCGCGGTCGTGTCGATGACCCGCAGCTGGGCGCTGGAACTGGCCGAGCACGGGATTCGCGTGGTCGCCATCGCTCCCGGGGTGGTGGACGGGACCGCGCTGCGCGACAAGGCGGCGGCGCATCCGAACCACGCGCGGTTCATGGAGCGGCTGCGGCAGCGGATCCCGCTCGGCCGGTTCGCCGATCCCGCCGAGATCGCCGATTCCGCGCTGTACGCGGTGCGCAACGACTACCTCACCGGCACCGTGCTGGAAGTCGCGGGCGGCGGGTTTCCACCGAAGATCGATTAGCCGGTACGCGGAGTACGCACCGCACCGGAACACGGGTACTTCGCGGGTGATGTGCGGCGAATCACCGCTCCGTAACGTCGGTTTCAGCGATCTGAGGGAGTGGAGATGGACTCTCGGAAGAACTCGCTCCGGGCGAGCGTCGCCGACGGCGTGGCGCGAATCGTGCTGAACCGGCCGGAGAAGCGCAACGGGCTCGACCGCGAGCTGGGAGAGCGCTTGCTGGAGAGCGTTCTCCGCGCGGCCCGGGACACCGAGGTGCGGGCGATCGTGATCACCGGCGCGGGCCCGGCCTTCTGCGCCGGTGACGACATCGCCCGCCTGCAGGAGATCCTCCGCGGCGAGCGGGAGAACGCGGCGTCGTTCCGGGAGAGCGGCGATGCGCACTACCTCCGGATCTGCGAGGCGGTGATCCGGGCGCCCAAACCGGTGATCGCGGGCATCAACGGCGCCGCGATCGGGGCCGGCGCGGAGATCGCCTGCGCCGCCGACTACCGGATCGCCGCGCGCAGCGCGTGCATCGGCAGTTGCGTGGCGAACCTCGGGCACGTCGGCAACGCGGTGCTGCTGCCGCGCGTGGTCGGCCTGGCCAGGGCCACCGAGATCTTCATGACCGGCCGACTGGTCGGTTCTGCGGAAGCGGAGCGGATCGGCCTGTTCGACCGGGTCGTGGACGACGCGGAGTTCCACCGGGAGCTCGACGAGCTGGCCAGGACCACGGCGCGGAGCGCGACCAAGAGCCTGGGGCTGTTCAAGGAACTCCGGGAACGAGCGTGGGCGGCGCCGGTGGCGCACGGCCTCCGGCTGCAGGACGAGTACCACGACAGGTGCTGCAACGAGGTCGAAGACGCATCGGAGGGGCCGCGAGCGTTCCTGGAGCGGCGAGACGCGAAGTTCACGGGCCGGTGAGCCATGGGAGGAAGCGTGCAGCAGGGGTGTTGGGCGGGGTCCGGGATCCGGATCACCGGGATCGGCCACTACTTCCCGGTGGATCTGGTGCACAACGTGCCGCAGCGATCCGGCGGGGAGCGGTTCAACGCGATCGACCAGGCCGTGGTGGGGCAGGTCGACGTGCGCACGCGCGGTGTCGCCGGAGCCGACGAGACCGTCGAGCTGATGGCCGTTCGCGCCGCCGAGCACGCGTTGCGGGAGGCCGCCCGGGACAGCGGTGACGTCGAACTGGTCGTGGTCACCAACTGGACGGACCGCCAGTGGGTGCCCGAGCTGGGGCCCGCGGTGGCCGCGCAGCTCAGCGCGAAGGCGCTCGGCTTCGATCTCTGCGGCGCCTGCACGGGTTTCGTGCACGGCGTTCAGACCGCGGCCGCGCTGATGTCCACTTTGGATCTCCGGACCGCGGTCGTGACGTGCTCCGAGCAGTTCTCCCGCCGGGTCCGGCCGGGCAGCAAGGGTGAGCTCGTGGTCGGCGACGCGGCCGGTGCGGTCGTCCTCGAACGCGGTGCGCCCGGCGCCACCGGGCTCATCGACTCGGTGCTGACCAGCGACGGCGGTTCGGCGAGCACGATCTACGCGCGTCGTCCGGAGGGCTGGGTCACCAGCGAGCCGACCCTGGTCGATCGCGCCGTGACGGGCACGGTCCGGGTGGTGGAGCGGCTGCTGACCCGCAACTCGATCCTGATGGCCGACGTCGACTGGGTCCTGCCGCACCCGGGCACCGACCCCGTCCACCGGGCGGTGCGCGAGAAGCTGGGCATCTCGCCGGAGCAGTTCGTCGTCACCATGGATTCCCGCGGGAACACCTCCAGCGCCTCCATCCCGATCGCGCTCTCCGAGCTGTGGCAGAGCGGGCGGGTGCGCCGCGGAGACCTGTTCCTGACCCCGGCCATCGGAGCCGGGTTCTTCGAGGGCGGCCTGCTCTTCCGGCTCTGAACGGTACGGCGATCACCGGAGGCTGAGCGTGACTTCGACGCAATTCGACACCGTGGACCTCTTCGGCGGCCGGACCGCGCTGGTGACCGGTGCGGGCAGCGGGATCGGCGCGGTCCTGGCGCAGCGGCTGGCCCGGCACGGAGCGGCCGTCGGCCTGCTCGGCCGCGGCGAAGCCGCCCTGGCAGAGGTGGCGGAGGCCATCAGCGGGGCGGGCGGCCGCGCGCTGGTGCTGCCCGCCGACGTCCAGGACCACGAGACGCTGGAACGAGCGGTGGAGACCTGCGCCGCCGAGCTCGGCCCGGTGGACCTGCTGGTCAGCAACGCCGGGAGCGGTGAGCACCAGGTCTTCCTGTGCGAGCAGACCGAAGCCGACTGGCAGCGGACGATCGACGTCAACCTCACCGGCGCGTTCCGCATCTGCCGCCTGGTGGTTCCCGGCATGATCGAGCGGCGCAGCGGCGGCATCGTGCTGATGTCCTCGGTGGCGGGCAACCGCGGTCTGCCCGCCAACACCGCCTACTGCGCGGCCAAGTCCGGCCTCCACGGGCTGGCCCGGGCGCTGGCGTGCGAGCTGGGGCCGTACGGAATCCGGGTCAACGCCGTCTGCCCCGGGCTGACCGACAGTCCCGGGCTGACCGACGAATCCCGCTACGGGCGGGACTTCATCGCGAGCCTGGCCCGACACCACGGGCCGCCGGACCTGACGTGGGAGCGCTACGTCCGCCGCGCGGCCCGCAACACCGCGCTGGGCCGGCTGCTCGATCCCGACGAGGTCGCCCGGCTGTCGACCTACCTGCTGTCCGAGCTGTCCGCCGGCATCACCGGGCAGGCGGTCGGCATCGACGGCGGCGCCCTGTGAACCGCGCGAGAGCACTGTGAGGAGTTGCCTTGGTCAGCTTGGCGTCAACCGGAAGGGACGTGCTGGTCACCGGCATGGGGTTCTGCCTGCCGGGGCCCGGCGGAGCGGTCTGCCGCACGCCCGGCGAGCTGTGGGAGACGGTGTCCACTGGGCGATCGCACCTGGACAACGACGGCTTCTTCCGCGGGCGGGTGAACCTCTCCGACGAGGAGTTCGGCGCGGCGGTGCCGGGCATCCCGCAGCGCTACCTGCGCAACTACGCAGACGTGCACCGGTACGGCCTGCTGTCGCTGGTGGAGGCGTGCCAGGACGCGGGTTTCGACTGGCGCGGCGGGGAACTGCAGGACGCCGCGGTGCTCACCGCGCGGGCGAGCGTGGACAACTCGGTGGACACCTACCTCGCGTGCATGCAGGCGGATCCGCGGTCGATCGGGCTGCGCGACGCCCGCGCGCTGTTCACCCGCCTCGCGGTGTCGGCGACCGCGACCGACGTGGCGAACGTCCAGGCGTCCCTGCTGGCCAACGGCGGGCCGAGCTACACGGTCTCGTGCGGGTGCGCTTCGTCGGCGGTGCTGATCGGCGTGGCCGCCAACCTGATCGCCGGTGGTGAGGTCGAGGTCGCAGCGGTCACCGGTGTCGACACCTTCGACACCGACCGGCTCCAGCACTTCGAGGAGCTGAAGGCGGCATCGGGTGCGCAGCCGACGAGCACCACGCCTGCGGCGAGGATCCGCTGGGACGGCCCGATGCGGCCGTACGACGAACGCGCCTGCGGGTTCAACATCGGCGACGGCTCCGCGACGTTGATCCTGGAGAGCCGTGAGCACAGCCGCCGCCGAGGTGCCGAGCCCTACGGCCGCGTGCTCGGCCAGGCGACCACGAGGGGCAAGGCGCAGAGCGCGCTGACCGTGGACGACAGCGGCGAGCCGCTGGCCCGCGCGGCGGAGAAGTGCTTGCGGGGAAACGGTTCCCGAGCCGCGATCGCCCCGTCCGACATCGGCTACGTCAACGGCGGCGCCGAGGGCGATCCGCTCTTCCACCGCATCGAGTACAACGGCGTGCGCGCGGTCTTCGGCGCGCACACCGAGAACGTCGTGGTGAGCTCGCAGGAAGCGTGCTTCGGGCACAACGCGGCTCCGCTGGGCAACATCGGCGCGGCGGCGACGATGCTGATGATGCGCAACGGCGTCGCCGCGCCGACGGCCAACTGCGAGAAGCCGGTGACCGACGCCCCGTTCGAGATCGTGGCCGCCGGTGGCCCGCGGCCGCTGGACTTCGACCTCGCGCTGAGCTTCAACTACCAGCTGGGCGGCGTGTCGAGCGCGCTGCTGGTCGGCTCCCCGGAGGGATGCTGATGCGCGTTTCCGGTACCGGCATGGTGCTGCCGGGCATCGGCGGCCCGGTCCGCACCGCGGCGGACTTCTGGCGGGTGGTCGGATCGGGGCGGACGTGCCTGTCGGCGTTCCACCACCCCGACGTGCCGTTGCGGATCGCCGGGCGGGTGCCGGGCTGGAATCCCGCTGACGAGCTCGACGTGCCGCCCCGGGTCGCGCGCCGGATGGCCCGGGTCACGACCATGGCGGTGGGCGCGGTCCAGCAGGCCCTGCGGGAAGCGGGGCTGACCGGGCTCGACGTCAGCGGCGACCGGACCGTGCTCGTGGTGGCCTCGATGCAGTTCGCCAACCAGGAGGCCGAGCGGTACTTCGACGCCCTCGCCCGCGGCGGTGCCGACGAGCTGGGGATGGACTACTGGCTGACCGGCACGCCCGGCAGCGTCGCGAGTGGACTGTGCTCGGTGCTCGGCATCGAGGTGCCGACGCTGAGCGTCACCGGCGGCTGCAACTGCTCGCTGCGCGCGCTCGAAGTGGCGCACCTGATGCTGCGCAGCGGTGACGTCGATCGCGCCGTGGTGGTGGGCGCCGACGTCGCGCTGGATCCCGTCTACCTGGCCAGCACGGTGCACGAGGGCGCGGGCGGGTTCCGCGCGTCGACGCTGTCGCCGGATCCCGGGGCCGTCCGCCCGCACGACGAGCAGCAGGACGGCAACGCTCCCGGTGAAGGCGCGATCGCGGTCGTGCTGGAACGCTCCGGACCGGTGCGCCTGCGGTTCCGGACCTCGCGCCGCAACGGCCGGAACCCGGTCGACGCGGGGAAGCCGGACAACGTCGTCGCGGACGTCACCGCACTGCTGGAGGCAGCGGGCATCGGGCTCGACCAGCTGGCGTTCGTCAGCGGCTTCGCCGAGGGCACGCGCAACATCGAGGACCTGTTCTGCGAGACCGTGGACCTGCTCCGGGCGCGGTCGGGCTACGCCGGGCCGTTGCTGCTGACGAACCAGGAAGCGGCCTTCGGCCACATCTCCGGGTGCGCGGGGCTGATCAAGTTCGTCGCCGCGCTGCTGATGTTCGAGCACGGTTCGGTGGCGCCGGTGGTCGGGTGCAGGCAGCCGTACCACCGGCTCGACGCGACACCGCTGACCAGCCCGGCCCCGGTCGACGGCAGGCACGCACTGGTGATCAGCACGGGAGCGGGCGGCGACGCCACCTCGCTCCTGATCGAGCACGGGGAGGGCGGTTCATGACCACCGAGTTCAGCGGGGCGCTGGCCCCGCGCGGTTCCACCGCCGTGGTGCTGGGCGATTCACCCGGGTGCGCGACCGTGCTCGGAACCCTCATCGCGGTGGGCGTCGAGGTCGAGGAGGAGGCCCGCGGCACCGCCCCCGACATCTGCGTCGCCGTGCTGACGGGGTCGTCCGTGCTGGGCAGCCGTTCCCGGGGCGGCCTGCCCAGGCAACGGCTGGCGGCGATCGCCGATCGGATGGCCGAACGCGGCACCGGGCGAATGGTGCTCGTCACCGATGCCGGCGGAGGCGTGCACACCGGCGCCGACCCGTCCGAGGCAGCCGACCGCGCGGCGGATCTCGCCTGGTGGCGGCACCTCGCCGCGAGATCGGCGTCCCGAGGTGTGGTGGCGAACCAGATCCGGGTGGGACTCGCGCCCTTCCTCTCCCACGAGCTGGAGCCGGTCCGCACCGGTTCGGTCCTCCAGCACCTCCCGCTGCGCCGGGTGGCCCGCCCCGGCGACCTGGCGTGCGCGCTCGTGCAGCTGATCTCGACGGGCTGCGCGTACACCGTGGGAGAGACGTTGCCGCTCGACGGGGGCCTGACGCTGAACCTCATCCCTCCGCTGCGCGAGCCCAAGCCGTGGACACCGCCGCGAGAACCCGAGGCAGCGCTGGCCGACCGGTTCAGCCTCGCGGGCCGGACCGCCTTGGTGATCGGGGCGAGCAGCGGCATCGGTGCGGAGTCGGCGGCGGAGCTGGCCCGTCGCGGCGCCGATGTGGTGCTGGTGGCTCGCCGCGAACCGGAGCTGCGCGCGGTGGCGGAGCGGATCGGTGGCCGCCCGGTGGTGGCCGATGTGCGCGACACCGAGGCGATCCTGGATTCGGTGGACGGAATCGACCTGCTCGTCTACGCCGCGGGCGTGTTCGGCCTCGACGGCGCGGCCGAGACCCGGGCCCGTTCGATGGAGGTGAACTTCCGCGCCTACGCCGAGATCTGCGACGCCCTGGTGGACCGGTGGCGCGAGTCGGGCACGAGAGGATCGATCGTCGGCGTGTGCTCGGTGGGCGCCGAGGTGGTCCCGGTCCAGCGCATGGAGAGCTACGGCGCGAGCAAGGCCGCGATGGTCCAGTACACGAGGTGCTTGGCGGTGTCCGCGGGCCGCGACGGCATCCGGGCAAACTGCGTGGCACCGGGGATCGTCGACACCCCGATGTCGGAGTGGGTGGCACCGGCGTTCCGCGACGCGTGGACCGCGCGCATCCCGCTCGGCTCGGTGGGAACACCGCCGGACGTCGCATCGTTCGTGGCGTTCCTGGCCAGCGACGCGGCGTCGCACGTGACCGGCAGCCTCGTGCACGTCGACGGCGGATTCACCCTCGGTGGCCTGCCGCCGCTGGGGGAGCAGTGATGGATCAGCCGTTCGCGAGCAGGACCGCCCTGGTCACCGGGGCCTCGTCAGGCATCGGAGCCGCCACGGCGCGGGCGCTCGCCGCGGCAGGTGCGCACGTCGTGCTGGTCGCACGGCGCGCGGATGCCTTGGGCCGAGTCGCGGAGCAGGTGCGGTCTCGGGGTGGGACGGCGACGGTGCTCGCCGCCGACCTCGTCGCCGAAGGAGGGCCCGAGTACGTCGTCACCGAGACCGCGGAACGCGGGCTGATCCCGGAGATCCTGGTGAACAACGCCGGAACAGTGCGACTGGGGGAGGTCGCCGAGCTCCAGCCCCGGCACTGGGACCTCATGCTCCGGCTCAACCTGACGGTGCCCTTCCTGCTGAGCCGCCTGCTGCTGCCGTCCATGCGCGCGGCCGGGCACGGGCTGATCGTCAACATCGGATCGGTGGTGGCGACCGAGACGATCGCCACCACCGCGGGCTACGGAGCGGCCAAGCAGGGCCTCGGCAAGCTCACCGAGATCCTGGCCCTGGAGAACCGCGATCACGGCATCCACTGCGTCGGGATCCTCCCGGGATGGGTCGAGACGGAACTGTCCCCGGACCTGGGAAAGCTCGGCGTGACCAGGGACGAACTCCTCGCTCCGGAGGATGTCGCGGAAGCGGTCCTGTGGGCGGCCACCAGACCGCCGCACGTCAGCATCGGTCCCCTGCTCACGATCAACCCGAGAAGCAGCCGAGCCGATGCGCGAGCGTCCATCGATCGCTACGTCAGCACCCGCCACCGCTAGACCGCTGCGAGCGGCGACTCACCCGTCCTTCACCGGTACCCGGTCGGGTCTGCGGGCTTGCCTGCGCCTTCGACCTCGACCAGGTAGCGCCAGCAGTCCGGTCGCGAGCCGTCCACGTCGGTGAAGCCGTACTCCTGCGCGAGCTGCCCGCTGGAGAACGACTGACCGTTCCGGCGCGCGACATCGGGGTCACCGGCCAGCGCCGCGACCGCGCGCCCGACGTAGGCCGGGCTTTCCGAGATGCAGAAGTGCGGCACCTCGGCCAGCGCGTCGCGCCAGTTGTCCTCCGCGACGCCGAACCCGTCGAGCATCATCTCCGAGCGCAACCAGCCTGGGGTGAGCGCCACCGCGGTGCCGCCGTGCGGCTCCAGCTCGTGCGCGAGCGAGAAGGCCATGCGCAGCACGCTGTTCTTGACCAGGTCGTAGAAGTACGAGTTGCGGTAGTGCGTTCCGTTGTACGCCGAGGTTCCGTCGGTCATCTCGACCACGAGCCCGCCCGGCCGCCGCACCAGCAGGGGCAGCAGGAAGTGGCTGGTGATGGCGTGCGTGTCCACGCCCAGCCGGAGCAGCCGCAGCCCGTCGTCGAGGTCGTGCTCCCAGACCGGCGTGTCGAACGCGAACAGCTTCTCGCCGCCCCACACGTCGTTGACCAGCACGTCGAGCCGTCCCTGCTCGGCGTCGATGCGCTCGGCAAGCGCCCGGACCTGCTCGGGCACCAGGTGGTCGGTCGGCACCGCGATGCCGGTTCCGCCCGCGGCGGTCACGAGCTCCGCGGTCTCCTCGATCGTCTCCGCGCGGTCGTAGTCCGAGCGCCGTTGCCGCGTCGTGCGACCGGTGACGTAGACCGTCGCGCCCGCCGCGCCGAGCTGAACGGCGATGCCCCGCCCGGCACCCCTGGTGGCCCCCGCGACCAGCGCGATCCTGCCCCGCAGATCCGGTGTTGATGTGTCGGCCATCGATCCCCTCGGGTCGTAGTACCTGTGCCCACCGGCCCGCGCCATCGTCGCGCCGACCGGTGACACCATCCTCGACCCGAAACCCGACACCTCGTGTCGGGTTACCTGGATCACTTCCCACCGAGCGGTGGCGGCACGCCTATAGCGCTCGGGCGAACCGCTGGTTCTTGACGGCCCTCAGAAAAGCCACCCAGGAGTGCTGACCGAACGTCAGAGTGCTCCCCGCGCGATCTTTCGTATCCCGAACCCGGACGATCCCGGAGCTTCCACCGACTTCGACGCAACTCCCGGTCTGCCCGCTGTAACTGGACTTCTTCCAGGTCATGTCGAACCGCTGGTCCTTGACGGCTCTGAGAAAGACCGCCCAGGAGTGCTGATCGAACGCCAAAATGCCGCCGCCGCGATCTTTGGTGTCCCGCACCCCGACGATGGCAAGGCCACCGCCGACTTCGACGCACATCCCGCCATGGCCATTGCTGCGGCTGGACTTGCGCCAGCGTGTGATGCCGTCCATCGTCTGCCTCTCCGGGTCGACCAGTTGCCGAGATGCGCTGGTGCGGGGCCGTCGAATTGGCCGTCAGCGCAGGTCGTGCTTCCCGGACTTCACATCGCAGAGGAAGGCCGACCAAGCTTCGGCGGTGAACGGGAGGACTGGGCTGGTGGAGCCGAGCTTGCTGTCCTTCACCCCGGCGGCCCCAGGAACGCGCGCCACCATGACGCATGCGCCTCCACCGCCGTTGCTTCGGCTGCTCTTGCGCCAGTGGGCCTGGGTGAAGTCCGGGGTTAACATGCGCGCTCCTTGTCGTGCTTACAACTCCCGAGCGAGCCGGTTCAGGAAGGTGATCGATTCCTTCTGGCTCAGCGCCATGGACCGCAGGGCGCCGAAGTTCAGGGTATATGTCTCAACTTCGACCGGATCCTCCATGTAGACGCTTCCCGTGAGGTGCTCCACGAACGCCACGTCCGGATCATCCTGGTTGGGGAAGGACAGCAGGATGAAGGGTGAACCGAGCGCGGGGATAGCTCCCGCGCTGAACGGCAGGATCTGAACTGTCACGTTGGGCAGCTTGGCGCTGGTCACGAGGTGCTTGAGCTGTTCGCGCATGATCTCGGGGCCGCCCACGAGCTGTCGTAGCGCTGGCTCGTGAATGACAGTTCCCACGGTGAGCGGGTTCGCCTCGTGCAGCCGTGCCTGCCGCTGGGCACGGAGTTCGGTCCGTTCCTTCATGACGACCTCGTCGGCCCTTGGTATCCACGCCTGCATGAGTTCGGTGGCGTAGCGCTCGGTCTGCAACAGCCCGGGAATCAGCTCGCCGGAGAACTCGCGCACCTCGGCGGCTTCGGATTCCAGCCCGATGTACTCCTCGAAGTGCGATGCCAGAGCATCTTGGCCGTAGCGCAGCCACCAGCCCTTCTGCCTGGCTTGCAGCGCGAGTGCGACGTACTGATCGCGTTCCGCGTCGGGCACGCCGTAGACCGCCGCGAGTGCGAGAACTTCCGCCGGTCCGGCTGACTTCTCGGCGTTCTCGAACCTGCTGAGCTTCGGCTTCGACCAGTCCAGCGCGGCGGCGACGTCTTCCTGGCGGAGCCCGGCTTCCGCGCGCCAACGCCGGATTCCGCGGGTGAGCCGGCGCAGTCGCACCGTCGGGCTGATCCGCTCTTCCACCACGTCCTCCTTCGCCCAGTTCACCACTTGGATCTTGGCAGTCTCGGGAACTCCCAGGTAGTCGCTCTTTCGCGTGTAGTCGTGGACCTTTCGAGTAACGGAGATTGCGTACGTGGAAATTCCACGAGACGTTTCTTTCAGATTCCCGACCTCGGTGTGGAGGAAGCTCGTGGAGTACCTGACCTACATCTGGCGTCCGGTCACCGGTGGGCGTCACGCATTTCCCATCGCGGCGCGGAAAGCTCCGTCCGGGGAGGCCGTCACCGCCTACTGCGGTGCCGAGGCCGACGCGGCTGAGCTGCACGACCGCACCGAGGTGGACTGGGTCCGGGAGAAGTCCTGCACGGAGTGCTGGCGCATCCTCGCCGACCCGTCCTGATGGCGCGGGGCGGGTGGCGATTTCGCGCGAAGTCGTCGCCCCGCACGCCTGGCCGATGCCGATTTCGCGCGAAATCGCCAACCCGACACGGAAGGTTCCGCCATGTTCTGGCTTCACCTCAGCGCGCTCGTCCTGATCAACGTTCTGATCGCGGCTCTGATCGTCAGCTCCACCACGGTGCAGCTGCCGCTGCTCTCCCGTGCGCAGCACGCGGGAGCGGGAGAAGGCGCCTACAACGTCTGGGAGCTCATCGCTCAGGTCGAAGCCGAGCGAGAGCGGGAGATACCGAGGACTCCGCGGTTCCCGGAGCACGACCCGGATGACGAGCCCACGGGGCGCCACCACCTGCGCACTTGACCACTGATCCGCCCCCGAGCCGGGCTGGTGCGGCTGCCTCCCCGACCACCGCACCAGCCCACCCCGGTGGCCGGGCGCGTTGCCCCCTCCCACCCGCGCGGCCACCGGCCCAGCTCTGGTTCGGCCGATCACATTCGCCTGCTGAACCCGCTTCGTGCAAGGAAAGCGCAAAGGTGACCGGGCGATTCTTGTCGCGCATGTCCAGTTCGTGCTGACATGGCGTTATGGCCGTTGGCGTGAAGCATCTCGTGTCCTGCAGATGTCACCGCGCCCAGCGGCATCATCTCGTGCTGACCGACGACCACGATCTGTGCTGATTCGCTGATCAGTCAACTTCTTCCGCGCGGGCAGCCGCGTTTTTCGCGCCACGAACCGCGATTCGCACAGCACGCAGTCCACCACGGGAGCGCCCTGCGCGTCAGGACGCGGGCGCTGTGTGGCTCCAGCGGTCTGCAGCCGCTGGAGCCACACCTTCTTCTTGAGAGCAGGCAGCGGAATGCGCAACGAGTACCACCACGAGTTGGACGCCCTCGTGCACCGGCTCGCCGGGATGTGCGACTCGGTCGGCAGTGCCATGCAGAACGCCACGGCTGCGCTCTGCGGCACCGATCCGGCGAGGGCCGACTGGGTGCTGGCGCACGAATGGGTCATCGACGACACCCGGCGGCGGATCGAGGAGGACGTGCAGCAGCTGCTGGCCCGGCAAGCGCCGGTGGCGACGGACCTGCGAGTGCTGGTCGCCGCCCTGTACGCGGCGGAGAGCGTCGAGCGCATGGGCGATCTCGCCCAGCACATCGCGACGGCCGTTCGGCGCAGGTATCCGGAGCCGGTCCTGCCCGTGCTGCTGCGCGGGCGTTTCCGCGACATGGGCGGCATCGCCGTGCGACTGGCCGCGGCGGCAGGCGAGCTGGTGCGCAACCGGGACCTCGACGACGTGCAAGCGATGATCGCCCGCGACGACGAGGTGGACCGGCTCCACCGATCGCTGTTTCCGGTGCTCAGCGACGCCGAGTGGGATTACGGGGTGGCGACGGCCGTGGATGTGACGCTGCTCAGCCGCTACTACGAGCGCTTCGCCGACCACGCGGTCTCCGTCGCACGCCGGATGGCCTACGTCGTCACCGGCGAACTGCCACAACACGCTTGATCACCGCACCAGGTCACGCTTGCCAGCGGCGGAGCTTCTCCGGGTTGCGGACCGCCCAGATGCGCTTGATCAGGCCGCCTTCGATGTCGAACGCCGCCACCATCACGATGGCGCCGTCGTACCGGGTCACCAGGCCTGGGCGGCCGTTGACCGCGCGCTCCGCGAACGTCTGCTCCGGCGCTCGGGCGGCCAGTTCGACCAGGTAGCGCGCGATCCGCTCACCGCCTTCGATCGGGCGCGGCGCCGCCGGGACCAGTCCGCCGCCGTCGCCGATCGCCGTGGCGGCCGGGTCGAGGAGACCGATCAGCGCGTTGATGTCCTTGGCCTGCCAAGCCCGCTTGAAGGAGCTGACGACGTCGGCGTGCGGGGCCGTCGGTGCCGTCGACGCCGGAGACGTGCGGACGCGCCGGCGAGCTGAGGAGGCCAGCTGTCGGCATGCCGCGGGCGTGCGGCCGACGATCTCGGCCACCTCGGCGAAGCGGTAGCCGAACACGTCGTGCAGGACGAAGGCGACGCGCTCGGCCGGGGTCATCGACTCCAGCACGATCAGGAACGCCATGCTGACCGACTCGTCGAGGGTGATCCGGTCGGCCGGGTCGTCGAGCTCCGACCGGTCGGGCAGCGGCTCGGGAACCCATTCGCCCACGTAGCGCTCCCGCCGGGCCCGTGCCGAACCGAGCACGTCCAGGCAGATGCGGCCGGTGACGGTCGTCAGCCAGGCACCGGGGGATTCGATGGCTTCCCGCTGCTGCGCGGGCAGGGCGTACCAGCGGGCGCAGGCCTCCTGCACGACGTCCTCGGCTTCGGTCAGCGAACCGAGGAGCCGGTAGGCGATGTTGATCAGCTGGTGGCGTTCCCGGACGATCGTGCGCAATCCCGGATCGGTGTTCACAGCGGTCTCCCTCGGTCGCGCCTGCTCTCACCGAACTCGACGAATCACCGCCTCGAACTGTGACTTCGGCGCCCCGCCTCACACCCTGCCGGGCTGCGTCGTCGGACTTCTCGCAAGCGCCCGAGATCGATCCCGGGCGCGACCACCACCGAAAATCGCGGAGAGGCGGACTACATGACCACGACGGAGAACGAGATCGAGTCGCGGCTGCCGGAACCCACGCAGTTCTTCCCCGAACTGGGCGGGATCGCCGGAGCCATGGTCAAGGCGAGCCGGAACGGTTCCATCCCGCAGACCACCGTCGCGATGGTGCAGCTGCGTGCCGGGCAGATCGTCGGCAGCACCTACCACACCGTCCGGCAGGCCGATCTCCTGCGCAAGGCTGGGGAATCGGAGGAACGCATCACCGCCGTCGCGACCTGGCAGGACGCCCCGTACTTCACCGCCGCCGAACGGGTCGCGCTGGAGCTCGCGGATGCGGTCTTCACCGCGAACCACCTCGCGGAGCGAGTCTCCGACGAGCTGTTCGCCAGGGCAGCCGATCACTACGACGACAAGGGGCTCTGGACGCTCATCATGGCGCTCTCGCAGATCTGCTTCTTCATCCCCGTCGCGCTCATCGCCAAGCCGATCCCCGGCATGCCCCCGGGGAAGAACTACAGCAGCTGAGCCGACGACCCACTGCGGTGAGCCCGGAACAGCGAGACGGAAGCCGCACGCCGGTGCGGCTTCCGTCTCGTGACTACTCGGCGGCCGGGGCCGGGCGGTAGCAGAGACGGACCACGCCGGAGGGGAACGTCGTGGTGCTGGTGAGCTGGAGGCGGATCGGGCCGAGTTCGTCGAAGATCCGGGGCCCGGTTCCCCACAGGTAGGGGCTGACGTTGAACCAGAACTCGTCGACCAGGTCGAGTTCGATGAGGGCCCGGGTCAGCTCGCCCGCGCAGGGGACGATCAGGTTGCCGTGGTGCTCTTCCTTGAGGCGGCGGATGTTCTCGGCCAGGTCGCCTTCGACGAGGGTGGCGTTCCAGTCCAGCGGTGCGGTCAGCGAGCGGGACGCGACGTACTTGGGCATGCCGTTCATCCGGGCCGCGTAGGCCTCGAAGCCGGGGACGTTCGCGAGCTGGGGCCAGGCCGCGGACAGGCCTTCGTAGGTCTTGCGGCCGAGCACCATGGCATCGGCCGCCTGCCACATCTCCAGCCCGGCCTGCATGCTGTCCGGGTCGGTGACCAGCCAGCCGCCGTGCGGTTCGGGGGCCGGAGCTTCGAAGGCGCCGTTGACGGTCGTGCCGACGTTGATGATCAGTCGTCCCACGTGGTGCTCCTGGTGTCGTGCGAGAGGGTGGCTGCGAGCTTGTCGAGGCTCTGGCCGAAGCCGAGCTCGATCCCCGCGATGAAGTCGGCGGATTCGACGGTGCTGTCGGTGATCCGCCAGCTGACGTCCAGCGCGGTTCCGCTGTCGGTGGCCCGGATTCCCAGGTCGACGTGCGCGGTGAAGGCGACGCTGCCGTCGGGCAGCAGCGGGGACTGCCGGTAGGTGAGGTGCTCACCGGGGCGGACGGCTTCGACGACGCCCTCCGCGCGCCCGGCGACCTGGTCCGCGCTGTCGGTGTCCTCGACGTCGCGGTACTCGTGGACGATCCGCCCGCCCGGCCGCGCCTCGAAGACGAGCTCGGAGACGCGCAGGTCGTCGGGCGTCCACCACTGCGCGAGCAGCGCCGGATCGGTCAGGTGCCGCCAGACCAGATCGGGATTCCCGGTCAGCGACCGGTGGAAGCTGAACGAGCGCCCGTCGGCCCAACCTGGCCCCGCGGCGGCGCGCCGCTCCTGGTCGAGGCTGGATCCGTAGTGGTCGTAGGTCGCACCGGCGCGGTCGGCGGTATCGGCGATCCGGTTGAGCTCGATCGCCAGAACCCGCAGCGGGCCCGGCCGCAGCGCGTAGACGCGGCGCTGGCCGGTGCGCTGGGAGGTGACGACACCGGCGCGTTCAAGGGTCTGGAGGTGCTTGGTCGTCTGCGGCTGACGGGCCTCGGCGAGCTGGGCCAGGACGCCGACCGAGCGCGGCCGCTCGGCCAGCAGGCTCACGAGCCGCCAACGGGCCGGATCGGCCAGCGCGGTGAGGATGGGTGCGTCCATGACCAGAAGTATTCCCCGAGACGAATGTTCGCGTCAAGGAATATCTCGTGGTGAATCCGCTGCCCGCCCTTCGGTCGGCTCAGGTTGCTGTGATGGTCGTGATGACGTTGTGCGGTGAGGGGCGTTGGGCGATCTCGGTGGCCGCGGCGTCTGCGGCGGCGCGGAAGGCCGGTTCGCGCAGGAGTCGGGGGAGCGCGGCTTCGATCTCCGCCGTCGATTCGACGGTGATCGCGACTCCGGCGGCCGCGGCGCGGGCGGCGTTGAGCGGCTGGTCGGCGCCCTGCGGCCAGAGGAGCATGGGGATTCCGCGGCTCAAGGCGGCGAGGATCGTGCCCGCGCCGCCTGCTCCGATCACCACGTCGACCCCGTCGAGCAGGTCGTCCATCGGCACGAACGGCAGGTATTCCACGCCTTCCGGGCGGACCGCGTCGTCCGCGGGGTCGTCCTCGCCGGGGAGGCGGAGCGCGGAGCCGATGGTCGCCACGATGGTGACGTCGTGGCTGCGCACGGCCTCGACGATCGAGTGCAGCAGTGCGGCTTCCGAGAAGATCGTGCCCAGGGTGATCAGGACCGTCGGCCGGTCCTGGAGCTGCCGGTCCGGGCGGGCGGCGGTGTCGTGCGGGCGGCGGTGCGGTTGGGGCCGGAGGGTGTGCACCGGGGCCGCTGGGACCCAGTCCGGGTCCTGGAGCATCGGCGGGCACGGGTCGATGTAGCCGGCCGGGGGCGGCGGGGTGAGCCCGGCGGCGATCTGCCGCACGGCGGCGCAGTCCTCGATCTCGCCGGTGATGGCCTCGGGCAGGGCCGGGCCGACGCCGACCTGGTACCAGCGGATGTCGAGCGCTACCGCGATGGTGGGGGCGATGGCGTCGAAGGCGTCGGCGAGGACGATGTCGGGGCGCCACCGGTGGGCCTGGATCATCGCCTCCTGGACGCCCAGGTCCAGGCGGGCGCCGCCGAAGATCTCGCCGATGACCTGCGGGGTCGGCTGGAAGACGTCCGCGCCGGTGCGCTGGGCCGCTTGCGCGGAGAACTCGGCGGGCATCGGGCCGGCCGGCAGGAACTCCACATCCGGGTGCAGCTCCGCCGCGACCGCGTCTGCCATGCCGGAGCTCGTCGTCAGGGCGACCGCGTGCCCCGCGTCGAGCGCGGCGTGCATGAGCGGGGCCAGCGGCAGCAGGTGCCCGTACGCGGGCACCGAGCTGAACAGGATGCGCACTACTTGCTCCGGGTCTCGCGGCGGTGGGGATTGCATCCCATCACGTGCCGGGCGATCGGCGCCCGAAGCTTTCGTGCAGACCGGATCGGAAATCGGGCAGGGGTGTTCTGGCTGATCAGCGATGCCGTGAGGCTGGTCGGTGCAACTTACGGTACAGTGTACGGCGAGCGATGCGGAGGTGCAGGTGGGGCAGTGCGCGATGGTGTTCGAGCCCGGCGAGGTGCCGCGTGCGGGGACGTTCTTCCGCCACGATCCGGACGGGGCCGATGCGGCCGTCATGACGATGCTCGACGGCGGCGAGGTCGTCGCACGACGAGTGCCGGGCCGCCGGATTCCGCTGTCCGAGGCGTTGCCGCTGCTGGTTTCGCAGCACGCGCATCCGTCGGCGGCGTTCTGGGGCGCGGCCGCGAGGCTCGCGCTGCACATGGTGGCGCGCGGGCGGGTGCTGCCCGGGGTTCATCCGAGCGGTGCCGATGCGTGGCGGATGGGGCCGTTCGACGTCGCCGACGTCGAACGGTTGCGGGCGCTGGCCGCTGCCGCTCCGCCCGGAGCGCGGTCGATTCCGCTGGATCCGGCGGCTGATCAGCTGGTTCTGCCCGATGCCGAGGCGTTGCTGCGCGAGTTCTTCGACGCCGTGGCCGACACGCTGCCGCGCGTGCCGGGCGCCTCGGAGCCCTACGCGACGCAGGAGATCGTGCCGGCCGAGGAGTTCCGGGAGTGGGCGCAGCAGGTCGCTGCGGGTGTCGATGCGGGGCTGCGCGTCAGCCTGCGGCTGGAACTGCGCGGGGATCCCGCGACGGTGCCGTTCACGGCGGTGGTCCGGTTGCGCGATCTCGCCGACCCGACGCGGGTGGTCGACGCCGAGGCGTTGTGGGCGGGGGAGTCGCCCGGCTTCGGTGATCGCGCGACGTTCGAGGCGATGCGCGCGCTGCGGCGGGCCGCTGGTGCGTGGTCGCCGTTGGAGGGCCTGCTGGCCGAAGCCGAACCGGTCGAGCTGGAGCTGGTCGACGAGGACGTGGTGGACCTGCTCGGCGGCGGCGAAGACCGGCTGGCGGCGCTCGGCGTCGACGTCGAGTGGCCGCCGGAGGTCTCCCGCGAGCTCAACGCCCGCGTCTCGGTGGCCGCGCCCGGTGAGCGGCCGGACGACGTCGCGGCCTTCCTGCGGGATTCCGGGCCGTTGCCGATGTCGTGGGAGCTGACCCTCGGCGGCGAACCGCTGACCGATGACGAGATGGATCGGGTGGCCAAGTCGCGGCCGGTCGTCCGGCTGCGCGATCAGTGGGCGCTGGTCGCGCCCGAGTTCGCGCGCAAGGCCCGGGAACGCGCGTTGCCGCCGGTCCCGGCGTATCCGGGGCTGGGCGCTGTGCTGGTCGGCAGCGCGGTGGTCGAGGACGTCCGCGTCGAGGCCGTCGGGGCGGGCTGGCTCGCAGAGCTGTCCGACCGCATCGCCGATCCCGACGCCGGGCCGGAACCGCTGGGGCAACCGCCGGAGCTGGCCGCGACGCTGCGCGACTACCAGCAGCGCGGACTTCGCTGGCTGGAGCGGATGACCTCGCTGGGCTTCGGCGGCTGCCTGGCCGACGACATGGGGTTGGGCAAGACGATCATGCTGATCTCGCTGCACCTGCGGCGGGCGGCGGGGCCGACGCTGGTGGTGTGCCCGGCGTCCTTGCTGGGCAACTGGGAGCGCGAGATCGCGAAGTTCGCGCCGGGCACGCCGGTTCGCCGCTTCCACGGCGCGCAGCGCTCGTTGGCCGACAGCGGTTTCGTGCTCACCACCTACGGCACGATGCGCGGCGACGCGGCGACGCTGGCCGCGCACCGCTGGGGAATGGTCGTCGCCGACGAGGCCCAGCACGTCAAGAACCGCTTGAGCGGCACGGCGAAAGCGCTCCGCGAGATCCCGGCCGACGTCCGGGTGGCGCTGACCGGCACGCCGGTGGAGAACGACCTGAGCGAGCTGTGGGCGATCCTGGACTGGACGACTCCCGGGTTGCTCGGCCGGATGCGCGAGTTCCGCGCCGACTGGGGGCGGGCGGTGGAGGAGGACCGCGACGCCCCGACCGCGCAGCGGTTGTCCCGGCTGGTGCGGCCGTTCCTGCTGCGGCGCCGCAAGAGCGATCCGGGCATCGCGCCGGAACTGCCGCCCAAGACCGAGACCGACCACCCGGTGCCGCTCACCGCCGAGCAGGCCGAGCTGTACCAGCAGGTGGTCGAGGGCGTGCTGGGCGAGATCCGCCGCAGCAGCACGGAGATCGCGCGGCGCGGCCTGGTGCTCAAGCTGCTGGTGGGGCTCAAGCAGGTGTGCAACCACCCGGCGCACTACCGCAAGGAGGACACGGCCGCGGCTTCGCGCTCGGTGAAGTTGCAGGCCCTGGACGAACTGCTCGGCACCATCGTCGCCGAAGACGGTGCGGCGCTCGTCTTCACGCAGTACGTGCAGATGGCCCGGCTGCTGGAGAAGCACCTGGCCGACCGCGGGATACCGGCCCAGCTGCTGCACGGCGGCACTCCGGTGGCGCAGCGCGACGAGATGGTGCGCCGGTTCCAGGCCGGTGAGGTGCCGGTGTTCCTGCTCTCCCTCAAGGCGGCGGGCACCGGGCTGAACCTGACCCGGGCCGACCACGTGATCCACTACGACCGCTGGTGGAACCCCGCCGTCGAGGAGCAGGCCACCGACCGGGCGCACCGGATCGGTCAGCGCAAACCCGTGCAGGTGCACCGGTTGATCGCGCAGGGCACGGTCGAGGAGCGGATCGCGGAACTGCTGGCGCACAAGCAGGAACTGGCCGACGCGATCACCGGCGGCGGTGCGGCGGCGCTGAGCGAGCTCTCCGACGCCGAACTGCAAAGCCTGGTGGAACTGAGGAGCGCCTGAGATGACCTGGGACTGCGAGGAATTCGACGACGAGCCGGTGCGCGCGCTGACCTTCCCAGCCTTCCCGCCGGGCAAGCGGTACGGCAAGAAGTTCGCCGACACCTGGTGGGGCAACGCGTGGATCGAGGCGATGGAGCGCACCGCCCTCGACCCGGAGCAGCTGAAGAAGGGCCGCCGCTACGCCTTCGCCGGGCAGGTCGGCGCGATCACGGTCAGCCCCGGGCGGATCATCGCGCCGGTGCACGACGGTGATCCCGACCAGCCGCACCGCACCGAAGTGCACCTAGCCGAGCTGACCGGATCGCGCTGGGAACGCTTCCTGGACCGGGTGGCGAGCCGCGCCGGGCACATCGCCGCGCTGCTCGAGCGTGACATGCCGGTGGACCTGGTCGACACCGCCGACGACGTCGGCGCCCGGCTGCTGCCCGGCTACGGCGACCTCGAACCGGAATGCGACTGCCCGGGCTGGGACAGCCCGTGCGAGCACGCGGCGGCGCTGGCCTACCAGGTCTCCTGGCTGCTGGACCGGGACCCGTTCGTCCTGCTGCTGGTGCGCGGCCGGGCCGAGGACGAGCTGACCGAGGAGCTGCACCGCCGAAACGCGCGGCAGGACGCGGAGTCCGGCGAGGTCCAGCCGGGCACCTCGGCGGCCGAGGCGTGGGCGGCTCCGGCGGTGCCGCTGCCGGAAGGCCCCGGCCCGGTGCTGGTGGCTCCGCTGGACCTGGCACCGCTGCTGTCGGACGTCGAGGTCGAGGCGCCGGTCGACACCGCGGGACTCGCCGCGCTGGCCGCCGCCGCGGCGGACCGGGCCCGGGCACTTCTGCCCAGCGCTGACGGTCGCCCGGTGTCGTGAGCGGTTGTTGCTCCGAACAGGTCGCACAGTTCACCCGAATGGGGCAAGATGGCTCGCCATGGAAAGCGAGCGCCGCGATGCCCCGCCTCCAGCCGTCGTCCAGCCTGCGAGCGACGGCGAGGAGTCGCGGCTCGACCGGTGGGAGCGGCGCACGGAGTGGCCGCTGATCGGGCTGTCGGTGCTGTTCCTCGGCCTCTACGCCTGGTCGGTCCTGGACACCCGGCTCACCCCCGACCGCCAGCAGACCCTCTCCGCGTCGATGTGGGCGATCTGGGCGGTCTTCGCCGGTGACTACCTCGTCCGGCTCGCGCTGGCACGACGGCGCTGGAGGTTCTTCCGGCGCAACCTGCTCGACCTGATCGTCATCGTCCTCCCGGCGCTGCGGCAGCTGCGCGTGCTCCGCCTGGTCACCGTGCTCGTCCTGCTCAACCGGCGGGTGCAGGCCAGGGTGCGCGGGCAGGTCGTGCTGTACGTGTCCGGTGCCATCGTGCTGCTCGGCGTGTCGGCCGCCCTCGCGGTGCTGGAAGCCGAACGCGACAGCCCGGATTCGCCGATCAACACGCTGTCGGATGCGCTGTGGTGGACGATGACCACGATCACCACCGTCGGCTACGGCGACTACTACCCCACCACCGGCCAGGGCAAGCTCATCGCGACCGGCTTGATGATCGCCGGGATCGCCATGCTCGGCGTGGTCACCGGGAGCATCGCCTCCTGGTTCGTCGAGAAGTTCGGCGGTCTCGAACGCTCGCTGACGCAGTCGGCCGACGCCGAAACCGCCCAGCTGCGCGCGGAGATCGCCGCACTGCGCCAGGAGATCAGCTCCCTCCACCACACGATCACGGAGACGAAAACCAGAACGCCCACCCCAGCGAACCCCGCCCAGCGGAGCGGTGAAGGGCACCTTTAGGCAAGTAAGCGGCTAAAAGGTGCCCTTCACCGTGTTCCATCACCCGTCCAGGGGAGGGGTGAAGGGCACCTTTCACCGAGTTACTTGGGGAAAGGTGCCCTTCGCCGGGATGGACTCACCAGGCGGGGCGGGTGCGGCGGAGTTGTTTGGCGGGGAGGACGCGGGCTCGGTCTACCGCGAGGACGGTGAACAGGAGGCCTGCGGCCAGCCAGGCGAGGAGTTGGAGGGCTCCGCTGGTGGCTCCGCCCGATCCCGTCACGATCGCGGAGAGGGCCTGGACCGCGCCGTGGGTGGGCAGGAAGGCGCTCGTGGTCTGGAGGAAGCCGGGGATCGTGGAGACCACTCCGGTGGCCGCCGCCAGCACCAGGACCGCGATCGCGACGACGCGGCCGGTGTTGCCGAGCAGGGCGATCAGGGCCTGGTTGAGCGACACGAAGGCCAGCGCTGCCAACAGGGTCACGCCGGCGAAGGCCGCCCAGGAGCCGAAGCCGAGTCCCAGGAACGGGGCCAGCGCCGCGCTGACCACGACCGCTCCGATCGCCGCGATCAGCGTTCCGGGCAGCAGCGAGCCGAGGACCAGCCGCCAGGTGGACCGGCGCGAGCTCGCCGCGTTCTCCGGCACCGCCCTGGTCACCGCGTAGATGCCCAGCGCCGCCGTCCAGAACGCGACGGCGATCAGCAGCGCGATCAGCGACTTGCCGAAGCCGGGCAGGTCCGACTGCAGCGCGGCCGGGCTGGCCGCCACCGTCTTGAGGTGCGCGCGCTCCTCGTCGGTGTAGTTGGGCAGTTGGTCGGCCGCCGGGCCGATCTGGTCGGCGAACTGCCGGTTGCCGTTCGCGACCTGCTCGGCACCGGAGACCAGCTGGCCCACCCCGCCGTCGAGCTCCTGGACGCCGCCGTTGAGCTCCTGAACACCGCCGTTGAGCTGGTTCAGGCCGCCGGAGAGCTGCTGCGCGCCGTCGGCGAGCTGCGAGCCGCCGTCGGCGAGCTGGCCGATCCCGCCGACCAGCTGGCCGGAGGAGTCGGCGAGCATCCGGGTGCCCGTGGCGACCTGCTCGGAACCGTAGGCGAGGCCCTCGAAACCGTCCCGCGCCTGCTTCACCGGCGCCTGGATCTTCTCCTTGATGCCGTCGAGCACGCCTTCGCGCTGCGTGACCTGGTCGATCTGGGCGCGCAGCCGGGTGCAGAAGTCCGAGGTCAGGCCCTCGGCGGGGCACTGCTCGGCGATCTTGTCGAGCCCGTCGAGCTTGGGGGAGTCGGGGATCAGCTCGGTCGCGGCGAGGATCTGGTCGGCGAGCGGGACGAACTGGTCGGCCATCGCGCGGTTGCCCGCGGCGACCTGCTCCGCGCCGTCGGCCAGCTGCCGGGTCTGCGCGGGCATCTGCGAGACCTGCTGGTGCAGCTGGTTCAGCCCGCCGGACAGCTGCTTCGCGCCGTCGGCGAGCTGCGAACCACCATCGGCCAGCTGCGGCACACCGCCCGCCAGCTCGCCGACACCGCCGGAGAGCTGACCGACGCCGTCGGCCAGCTGCCGCGTGCCGTCGGCGAGCTGCCCGCTGCCGTCGGCGAGCTGCCGCGCGCCGTCGACCGCGGTGCCCAGCTGCCCGTGCATCTCCGAGAAGCCGCCGTAGAACCCGTCGAGCAGCATCTCCAGGATCTGCTGGTTGAACACCGAAACGCTCTGCCGCGCAGCGGATTCCACCGCCGCCGCATCGGCCGGAGCGGCCACCGGCGAGGTCTGCACGGTGATCCCGGCGCGGGTGGCGTCCAGCGGCTCACCGGTCATCACCGACGCGGTGTTGCGGGAGAACGCCTCGGGGATGGTCACCGCGGCGGCGTAGCGGCCCTCGGCCAGACCCTCCTCGGCGTCCTCGGCGGCGGTGATCTGCCAGACGTAGCCGGAATCGGTGCTGTTGACCAGCTTCGCGGCCATCTCCCGGCCCAGCGGCGCCATCTGCCCGTTGATGGTGGTCGGCTCGTCGGCGTTGACCACCGCGACCTTGGCGGCGCCGTGCTGGCTCATCGGCGCCCAGAAGGCCCAGGCCAGCACGCCGACGACGAGCACCGGGACCAGGGCCAGCCCGATCCAGGTCAGCCGTCCGACCGAACCTCCGGCGCGCCGGGTGGCCTGCGTGAACGGGTTCTTCATTGCCCTCAAACCTCCTGGAGGCGGCCCGCGAGCACGCTCGGGCGCGCGGAGAGCCGCAGAACGTCGACCCGGTGCTCCGGCAGCATGTCGGAGATCAGGCTCGGGTTCTGGTAGGTCACGACGAAGCTCACCGGAGATCCATCCGAAGTGGACGATCCGTGGAGCAGGGCGGCCAGCTGGCGGCGCTGTTCGGCGTCGGCGATGGCGTCGGCCTCGTCGAGCAGCACCAGCCGCACGCCTTCGGCGACGGCCTCCCGGACTTCGGCGGCAGGTCCGGCGCTGCTCCGGCACTGGATCAGCGCGGTGCGCGACCGCACCGCCCGCGCTCGCTGCGGCAGCAGGAACCCGGCCACCCGCAGGTCGCCCTGCACGGTGCGGACCCGACCGCCGAGCGCGTGCAGCAGCGCGGACGAGCCGTCGCCCTCCACCGCGAGCACCCCGCCGGGGCGCAGGTTGATCCGCACCCCGCCGACGACCTGGTCACCGCGGTCGTCCTGGATGCTCAGGCCGCGGGCGCTGACCACCTCGTCGTTGCCCGGCCACTCGGCCAGCCGCAGCTCGTGCTGCAGCGCCTCGCCCTCCACGTCCAGCGCGGGCAGCCGGCGGGCCAGCCAGCGCGGCAGCCACCAGGCCTTGTCCCCGAGCAGCGCCATCACCGCGGGCACCAGCGTCATCCGGACCAGGAACGCGTCGACGAACACGCCGACCGCGAGCCCGAACGCGATGGGCTTGATGTTGGCGTCGCCGTGCGGGACGAACGCGGCGAACACCGAGATCATGATGACCGCGGCGGCCACCACCACCGGCGCGACGTTGGTGAAGCCGGACTCGATGGCCCGCTTCGCATCGCCGTGGTGGGTGTACTCCTCGCGCATCCGGGAGACCAGGAAGACCTCGTAGTCCATGGCCAGCCCGAACAGGATCGCCATCAGCAGGATCGGCATGAAGCTGATGACCCCGCCGACGTGCGCCACGTTCAGCGGCCCGGCCAGGTGGCCCTGGTTGAACACGAACGCCACCGCGCCGAAGGTCGCACCGACCGACAGCAGGTAGCCGAGCGCGGCCTTGACCGGCACCCACACCGACCGGAACACCATCGCCAGCAGCACCAGCGTCAGCCCGACCACGATGAGCGCGAACGGCAGCAGCGCGTCGAAGAGCTTCTCGGACAGGTCGATGCCGATCGCGGTCACGCCGGTCACCGCGATGCCCGAGCCGTACTTCTCGGCGAAGTGCGGGCTCATCGCGCGCAGCCGGTGCACCAGGTCGGCGGTCTCGTCGGATTCGCCGCCGGTGGTCGGCACCACCTGGATGATGCCGGTGTCGATGGTCGGGTTCGGCGTGGCCATCGGCACCGCGGCCACGCCCGGCATCGCCCGGATCTCGTCGGCGATGCCGTTGACCATGCCGAGCGGGTCCTTGCTGCCGATGATGTCGGTGGTGACCATCAGCGGGCTGTTGAAACCGGGGCCGAACTTCTCGGCGACGTGGTCGTAGGTGTCGCGCGCCGGGGTCCCGGCGGCCTGGGCGCTCGCGTCGGGCACCGACAGCTTCAGGTCCACCATCGGCAGCGTGCACACGCCGAGGGCCGCGACGACCAGCGCGATCGTCACCAGCGGCGCCTTGGTGACCGCCCGCACCCAGGTCAGCGCGAAGGAGCGGCGCTCGCGCCGCGGCTTGGCCGCCCGCCTGCGCCGCACCTTGACCGGCCGCAGCCGCTCGCCCGCGAAGCTGAGCAGCGCCGGGATCATGGTCAGCGACACCGCGACGCCGACCGCGATCGCGACGCCGGCCAGCACGCCCATCGTGGTCAGGAAGGTGATCCCGGGGACCGCCAGCGCCAGCAGCGCGATGATCACCGTGACCCCGGCGAAGATCACCGCCGAGCCCGCGGTGGCCACCGAGCGCGCGATGGACTCGGTGACGCCGACGCCTGCGGCGAGCTGCTCGCGGTGCCGGGACACGATGAACAGCGAGTAGTCGATGCCCACGGCCAGACCCAGCATCACGCCGAGCATCGGCGCGGCCGAGGAGACCTCGGTGACCGCGGTGGTCAGCAGCACGATCGTCATCGACACGCCGACGCCGACGAGCGCGGTGATCAGCGGCATCACCGCGGCGATCAGCGATCGCAGCAACAGCAGCAGCACCAGCAGCGCGACGACCACGCCGACGGCCTCGGTGGCGCCCAGCGCGGGCATGGCGTTGGCGAAGATGTCGCCGCCTACGTGCACCTCGGCGCCCGGGCCGAGCTGCCGCTCCAGCGCATCGGCCTCGCCGAGCAGGTCGTTCTTGACCTGCTCCGGCACGTCCAGCGGCGGGAAGTCGAACTGCATGTTGATCAAGCCGGTGCTGCGGTCCTCGGAGACCTGGTTGTCCACCAGCTCGTCGAGCGGGCTCATCACGGCGTCCACGCCGTCCCACTGCGAGACGCGGTCGATGAGGCCTTCGAAGGCCTCCCTGACCTGCGGCGAGTCCACCTGCTGGCCCGCGGGCGCGGTGAACACCAGCTGCGCCCGCGACCCGGTCATCTGCGGGAAGACGTTGTTGAGGTGGTCCAGCGCCTCCTGCGATTCGGCCCCGGGGATCTCGAGACTGGTCTCCATCCCCTGTTGCAGGAAGAACGCGCCACCGCCCAGCGCTGCGAGCAGCGCGAGCCAGGCGACCAGCACCCATGCCCTGGCGCGGACCACGGCCCGCCCGAGTCGGTACAGCAAAGACGACAACCGGAACACTCCCGCAGCGAAGAGGTCGATACACGGCGCATGCGATACGCGATGCATGCGATACACGATGTATTCGATGCACACTGTATATTTCCCGAGATCACCGGCGCCGCCCTCGCAGCCGAACTGTGAGGCGAAACACTGAGCGGGAGACTCAAGCCCATGACCGATCAGCCGCAACGACGCGAAACACGTCGCCGCGCGGAGACCCGTCGACGGCTGATCGCCGCTGCCCGGCAGGTGTTCCTCGAACACAGCATCCGGGACGCCCCGGTCGAGCTGATCTGCGAAGCGGCCGGCTTCAGCCGCGGCGCCTTCTACTCCAACTTCGAGACGAAGGAAGACCTGTTCCTCGCCGTCTACGAGGAGGAGATGACCGCCCGCATCGACCAGACCAGGGAGATCATCGAGAAAGCGGTGGCACCGACCGGCGAAGACCGCTCGGTGCACGACGCCATCCTCCAGATCGGCGCGGCGTGCGCGGAATCGCTGGTCGCGGACAAGACCTGGTACCTGCTGCTGACGGAGTTCCGCGCCCACGCCCTCCGCAGCCCGCAGCTGCGCCTCCGAGCGGGCGAGTACCTGGTCCAGGTCACCGAAGCGGTGGCGGAGCTGATGCAGCACGCCCTCGACGAACTGGGCATGCAAGCGGACGTGGACACCCGCGACGCGGTCCGAGCCCTGATCGCGATCTACGACGCAGAACTGGAACGAGCGGTCTTCAGCAACAGCGACCCCAACATGAGCACGTTATTCACCGAAATCTTCCCCCGCGTCGCCACAGCCCTCATCACGCCCAAGAACGCCTGACGGCCGGTGTTCGGCCAGATAGACCTGTCCTCATCCGACCTCGGCAGTAGCGGTGGTGGCGACGCCTTCGGCAGTCGGACGCAAAAGAGTGATGCTGTCCGCGCATCGTTGACCTGCAGCGACGTTCCAGGTTGAATGGCACCAGGCCGGTGACAAGAGCCCCAGGGGGGCTCTCCCCCAAGGGGTAGCCGGCCTCTTACTTTGTCCAGGGCTCGAAGCAGCTCTGCAGCGAGTCGCTGATCATGCCCCAGTACTCCTCCTTGCCCTTCTCCAGCTTTCGCTGCACAGCCCATGCTGCGTAGTCGGCGACTTGCAGCCCCCACGAGGTGGGCGCGGGCCAGTGGCAGAGGTGCACGTCCCGGCCGTTGGGTCCCTGCACTTGGCACACGTCGTGAAGCGCCGACTCGAATGCTCTCTTGCGGGCATTGGTCCCGAGAGTCGCGGCCACGACGAACAGGCGGTCGCCCTTGGCCGCGACGCGAGGCGCGAGGTACTTGAAGTGCAGGTACCAAGCCATCTTGTACAGGTAGACCTCGCCTGCTTCGCGGACGTGGTCGTACGCCTCGTGCTTGTCGAGCATCGTGGCGTCCAGTCGCCATCCCTGCTCCGCGATGAGCGCGTACACCTCTTTCCTCGTCGGGTGGCTGTCATCGGTCGCGTGGAAGAAGCCCTTCTTCAAACCCACCCCGCGCGCGTGCAGTTCGGCGCGCAACTGCAGCGCTTCGTTGAGGGCCATGCCGTGATCCCGGATGACTGCCGTAGCGATGCCGAAGAAGCGCGAAGCGCCTTCGTGCTGCTGGTAGTCGAGATTGCCGGTCTCATCGGCGTACATGAAGATGTCTGCCACGAATCTTCTCCGTCGATGACTCCGTCTTGATGGACGGTGCTCGGGACAGCCGCCTGCAGTGCCGACTGCTCTGGCGATCACAAGTTGCGCAGCATCCCGCTTCGAGACTCGATGCGTGCTTGGAGTTGACGGTTCTTGCGGAGCAAGAGCGTTGCGGTCTGTTCGTGCCTCGATCGCCAGACGTGCGGATCTTGGCAGGTCGGCGTGCCCGGAGTCATGTTGGTGAGCGGTGAAGAGTGATGATCACACTGAAATTGAGTAATGCGGTGACGCGCTTCGGGAGGAGTTCCTGATCGGTTTCCGTCTTGTGGTCGGGAATCTGGGCGACGTCGTCATGTTTCGC
Source organism: Saccharopolyspora indica (assembly GCF_027853965.1). Taxonomy (GTDB): domain Bacteria; phylum Actinomycetota; class Actinomycetes; order Mycobacteriales; family Pseudonocardiaceae; genus Saccharopolyspora; species Saccharopolyspora indica. Next base: position 172,576 of record NZ_JAQGLB010000016.1, read on the forward strand.
GGGCTGCCTCCGTGCCGGAACCTCGCGCTGCGGGTTTCAGCGGTTCGTGCGGAGGTAGGTGGTGATCATCGCTACCAGCTCGTTCTCCAGTCGTGCGGTGTCGATGGGGCCGGGGGCGGCGACGAGCGGGTGCACGGTCAGCTCCACAGTGGACGCCACGAGGCGGGCTGCGGTGTCCTTGTCCTGGACCTGGACTTCCGGGTGGCGGTCGAAGAGGTCGCGCAGGTGTCCGATCATCTCCCGCTCGTAACGGGCCATCCGCTCCAGCAGCTCGCCGGAGCGGGGTGCCTGCTCGAGCATGATCCGCAGCAACCGCGGGTCGTCGTGGTGGTTCTCGATCACCGCTCGCACGAAGGCGCGGACCGTGTCGTCGAGCGGTTCCGGCGTGTCCGAGCACTGGCGGAGGGCTGCGGTGGACCGGTCGCCGTCGAGGTGGCGGGTCAGCAGCTCGGCGAGGATCGCGTCCTTGTTCGGGTAGTACTGGTACAGCGAACCGATCGAGATCCGCGCCCGCTCGGCGATGCGGTTCGTGGTCCCCGCGGCGTAGCCGTGCTCGGCGAAAACGTGAGCAGCGGCGGTGAGGATGCGCTGGCGGGTCAGCTCGGCCCGGACCTGGCGCGGCTGTTTGCGCGGCTGGAGCCGACGGTGGTCCGGCGGCATGGCACCCCCTGCGAATCGGCGCGAAAGCGAGTAGCGCACAAGTCGAGTAATTGCTCATTATTGTGTCATGACCAGCACGGATATCGTCAGCAGAACGCGCCCGCGCCGGATCTCGTTCGCGGCGGTCCGGGCCCGGCTCGGGGAGCCGAGCGCCGTGGGCAAGACCAAGGTCCAGGACCGCATCGATCGGCACAGCCACCGCTTCATCGCTCATTGCCCGTTCCTGGCGATGGCCACGTCGGATGCGACCGGCCTGCCCGACTGCTCGCCGCGCGGCGACTACCCGGGGTTCGTCAAGGTGCTCGACGAGCGCACGCTCGCGATTCCCGACCGGCCGGGCAACAAGCTCGCCGACTCGTTCCACAACCTCGCCGAGAACGACGGGATCGGGCTGATGTTCGTCGTCCCCGGAGTGCGAGAAGTGCTGCGCGTCAACGGCCGCGCGTACCCGACCGACGAGCCGGACGTGCTCGCCCGGATGCGGATCGAGGGCAAGGAAGCGGAACTGGCGATCGTCGTCGCGGTGGAGGAGGTGTTCTTCCACTGCGGGCGGGCGCTGCTCCGGTCCCGGCTGTGGGATCCCGCGAGCCAGGACCTGGCCGAGGAGTTGCCGTCCGTCGGCGAGATGGCCGCCGAGCAGATGGGCGGCGATCCGGCGGTGCTGGAGAAGACGCTCGAAACCGCCTACCGGCAACTGTACTGAGGTGATCCGGTCATGCAGCGAACAGTGCTCGAACAGGTGGAGCCGGTCGCCGAGGACGTCGTCGCGCTCGTCCTGCGCGGTGCCGACGGGCCGCTGGCGCCCTGGGAACCGGGTGCGCACGTGGACCTCGCACTGCCCAACTGGTTGACCCGGCAGTACTCGTTGTGCGGTGACCCGGCCGATCGCGACAGCTACCGCGTCGCCGTCCGCCACGACCGGCTCAGCCGGGGCGGCTCGGAGTACGTCCACCTGTTCTTGCGCACCGGTCGCGCGCTCGAAGTGTCGTTGCCGCGCAACAACTTCCCCTTGGCGCCCGCACCGGAATACCTGTTCATCGCCGGTGGTATCGGCATCACCCCCATCGTGCCGATGCTGGCGGCGGCGGTCGGAGCCGGAGCCTCGGTGACGCTGGTCTACGCGGGCAGGTCGGTGGCCGCGATGCCCTTCGCGGAGGAACTCCGGGCGGTCCACGGAGATCGGGTGCGCCTCTTCGCCACCGAGGAGCACGGCAGACCCGACTTCGCCGAGCTGGCAGCCGAGCTGAGCCCTCGAACGCTGGTGTACTGCTGCGGTCCCGAGTCGATGCTCGACGCGGCCGAGGCGGCGTTCGCCGAGCAGCGCTTGCGCATCGAGCGCTTCCGGCCGGTGGCCAAGCAGTTCGCGCCGAACGAACCGTTCGAGGTGCAGTGCGCCAGGTCCGGGCGGAGCGTGCAGGTCGACGCGGGGGACACGGTGCTGAACGCGTTGCACCACGCGGGGTTCCCAGTACCGGCGGGCTGCCGCGAAGGAGTGTGCGGGAGCTGCGAGATCACCGTTCTCGACGGGGAACCGGAGCACCGGGACGACATCGGTGCGCCGCCCGGCCGCATGTACTGCTGCGTCTCCCGCGCGCTGTCGCCCCGCCTCGTCGTCGACCTCTGAACCCGTTCTTCAACGGCGGTGGTGGGGGCGGAATCATCCCCGCACGGCCGCGGAATCCACGCGTCGCGCCGCCGGGCCTGGGGTGGGCCCGGCGGCGCGGGTTCTCAACTCAGGCCGGGACGGGGTGCCGGTGAGCCGGTTCGGGGGTGGTGACCTCCTTGCGCTCGCGGTGCACGGCCAGCAGGAGCAGGGCGACCACTGCCTGGACTCCCACGATCAGGGCCTGGGGGAGGAGTTCGGTCACCCCGACCAGGGACATCGTCGCGTTGCCGCCGAAGTGGATCGCCACTGCGCCGAGGACGCCCGCCCGGTCGTAGCCGTACCCCGCCAGGAGAGCCATCGGGATCACGCTGAGCAGGTAGGTCAGGCCGCTGAGGGTGAACATGCCGAAGGCGTTCTGGACGGTTCCGGTGATGAAGAACAGCGGCAGGTGCCAGATCGACCAGATGACACCCAGCAGCAGCCCGGTCAGCAGACGGCCCATCCTGCCGCGCAGGCGCGGGTGCAGGGTGCCGCGCCAGCCGAACTCCTCGCTCAGCGGGCCGACGACGAGCATGACCGCCACGAACGTCAGCGGGCCGCCGGACATCTGGACCAGGGTCAACGCCGAGTTCAGGCTCACCGGCGGGCCGCCCAGCTGCTGCGCGATCAGCGCGCCGCCGACCACGGTCGCGGCCGCCACCGCCAGCAGGACCGGCGTCCACAGCAGGCCTATCAGCGGCAATCGCACCGAGTGCGCTGGTGCGGGCTGGCGGCGGACGGCGCGGCGCAGGCGGATCACGATCGCGCCGAACATCGGGCCGAAGGCGCCGAGCAGGTAGGGGATGACGGTGGGCGGGCTCATCGCGGGCCCGCCGAGCAGGATCGCGACGCCCCAGGACGCCCAGGCGGTCGCGAACGTGACGAACAGGAAGAGGACGATGCCGCTCTTCTGGCGGGCGGCGTTTGCGGTGCTCACAGCAGTTCCTTTCGGGTCGTTTCAGAGCCGGTCGGCGAGCCAGCCGGTCACCAGCGCCAGCAGCGCGGCGTCCACCGGTCGGCGCAGCTGGCCGGGGTAGGCGCGGACCGAGGCGCGGCCGGGGTTCCGGCGCAGCAGGTGGGTCAGGTCGGGGATCCGGTGGGTCTCCACCTCGCCGGGAACCAGCCGGTCGATCTCGGCCAGGTCGGCGGGGTCGACCTGGTGGTCCTTGCCGCCGGTGATCGCCAGCACCGGGGCGTCGATCTCGGCCAGGGCCGGGCGCGGGTCGTGCGCGAGCATCTCCCGGAACCACCGGGTGTTCACCGGCAAGCCGTGGACGCGCGCCGCGTCGGCGGTGGTCGCCTTGATCCGGTTCAGGTGCCGGTTGCCCAGCCGCCGCAGCAGCGGCCGCACCGCTGCGGGGAAGTCGCGGGCGATCATCCGGCCCTGCCAGCGCAGGGCGTCCTCGCCGAGGCGGGCGAACCCTGCCAGCAGCACCACCGCTCGGACCTGCGGATCCGAGCCGAGCGACATGGCGTGCAGCGCGCCTTCGCTGTGGCCGACGACGCCGACGCTCCGGATCTCGGGGCGCCCGGCCAGCGCGCGGAGGGCTGCCGCGGCGTCCCGGGTGTTGTCGGTGAATCCGGTCGTCCGCCAGTTGCCGGGAGTCTCGCCGACTCCGCGCCGGTCGTAGCGCAGGGACGCGATCCCCTTCGCCGCGAGCGCGGTGGCCAGCGGCGCGCCGAGCTCCAGGCGGAGCCTGCCGGCGTTGGAGTCGCGGTCCACCCGGCCGGAGCCGTGCAGCAGCAGGACTGCCGGGTGCGGGCCGGGGCCGGTGGGCAGCGTCAGCGTGCCCATCAGCGGCAGCCCGTCGTCCGCGGTGGCCGTCATGTCCAGGTCTCGCAAGTCCCACCCTCTCATTGTTCTCAGTTTTGAGAACGTTATCAGGTATGAGATCGTTGGTCCATGGCATCCGCGGACCTCCTCCTGCACCCAGTCCGGGCGCGCATCCTGCAGACGCTGTTCGGCTCGGATCCGCTGACCACCGCGCAGCTGCGCGAACGGCTCCCGGACATCGCGCCGGCGACGATGTACCGGCACGTCGCGGTGCTCGCGGAGGCGGGCGTGCTGGAGGTCGTGGAGGAGAAGCGGGTGCGCGGCACGGTCGAGCGCAGCTACCGGGTGCGCCAGGAGCAGGCGGTGGTGGACCCGCGAGCCCGGGAGACGATGGGGATCGAAGACCACCGGCGCGCGTTCACCGCGTTCTCGGCATCGCTCATGGCCGACTTCGAGCGCTACCTCGCCAGCGACGGCGCGAACCCCGCAGGCGACGGCGTCGCCTACCGGCAGGGCCCGGTGTGGTTGACGAAGGAGGAGTTCACCGAGCTGATCGAGGAGCTGGACGCGGCGGTCGTCGCGCGCACGGGCAACGCCCCGACGCCCGACCGGGTCCGCCACGTGTTCAGCCTCATCGCCGTCCCGGACAACGCGGCGGAACCTCCCGGCGAGCACGAGCCCCCAGCTGAACCGCGGTGATCACCAGGACGAACGCGCCCAGTGCGGCGGTGGCCAGCAGCGCGGCGCTGCCGGTGAGGACGAGTTTCGTGTTGCGAACCATGACCGGAGGTTCCGGGCTCGCGGAACGCACGCGGTGTGGAAAGATCAATCCGTGAACGCCACTCCCGCAACGCTTTTCGGCCGCTTCGGCGCTCTGCTCGGCGGTGCCGCGCTGCTCGTCGCCTGCACCGGCCCCGAACCGTCGCCGCCACCGCCGGAGCCGGTTCCGACCAGCGAGGCCGCGGGTTGCCCGGAATCCGGCGTGAAGATCACCGGGGGGCAGGTGGACACCGCGATGTTCTCGCGGGCGATGGGCATCGTGCTGACCAACTGCGGCACCGGTGAGCACACCGTGAACGGCTTTCCGGTGGTCCGGGTGCTGGACGCCGACCGGCAGCCGCTGGACATCGTGGTCGGCAACGGGTCGCAGCCGGTCAGCGCGCCGGACAGCTACGACGCGCCGCCCGAGCCGGTGACGCTGCGGCCGGGCGAGCAGGTGACCGCGCGGGTCCTGTGGCGCAACGAGGTGACGAGCACCGAGGCCGCTGTCAACGGCAGCTACCTGGAGATCGCACCGGCCGAGGGCGAACCGGCGCAGGTCGTCGAACCGGACGGCGGGGTCGATCTGGGCACCACCGGCCGACTGGCGGTGAACGCCTGGGCCGTCCGCTGAGCTGAACGGCTGTGCTTCGCGCTGGTCAGCAGGGCTGTTCGGGGCAATTGTGGTGCGCACCACGGGCAGCGCCCGGGGGTGGGGGTTTCGCGCGCGGTGATCGCCCGAGACAATGCGCGGTCATGGCCAATGAGCGTGCAGAGCCTCCAGTCGGCCGGCCGGGTCCCGGACCGTCCGGGCCGCCGCCGGGACGTCCGCAGGACGGACCGCCGCAGGGGCAGGTTCCCCCGGGTCGCCCGCCGCAGGCACCGCCCGGGCAGGTGCCGCCCGGACCGCCCCGGCCGGTGCCTCCGGAGGGGCAGCCGCCGCAGGCCCAGGAGACGCGGCGGATGGGCCCGCCCGGCCCCGGGCAGCCGCCCGGACCGGCAGGCCCGCCGCCCGGCGCACCGCCGATGCCGCCCGGTGCAGGTCAGCAGGGCCCGCCGATGCCGCCCGGCGCTCGTCCGGGCATGCCGCCCGGCGCACCTCCGCAGGGCCCGCCTGGCGCAGGACCGCAGGGTCCGCCGCCCGGCGCTCCGCAAGGCCCGCCGCCCGGCATCGCTCCGCAGGGGCCGCCACCCGGCGCTCCGCAGGGGCCGCCGCCGAACCAGTACCCGGCGACGCGGGTTCAGCAGCGCCTGGACGGGCTCGACGAACCGCCCGCCTACCGCGAGCCGGACGCCGATCGCCTGAGCAGCCGCGAGGATCCCTACGCCGAGGGCCGTCGCGACGAGGCCCGCATCCGCGACGCCTACGACGACGGCTACCGGGCGGCCTACTACGACCACTACGACGACCGGCGCGACAGCCGCCACGACGACCGCTACCAGGACGACTACGACGACCGGTACGAGGAGCCGCGCCGTGAACGCCGCCGGGAGCGGGCGCCCCGGGAGGACCGCTACGACGACCGCGGGTCCGGGTTCAGCGGGCCCAGCGCGGACACCATCGGCCGCCTGATCGGCGTGTTCACCGGGCTGATCGCGCTGATCTTCGTGCTGCACATCATCTTCGTGCTGACCGGCGCGAACCAGGAGAACGGCTTCGTCTCGTTCACCTACGGGACCGCGAAGATCTTCGTGTTCGGTCTGGGTGACATCTTCCAGCCGGGCGACGCGACGATCGGCGTGGTGCTCAACTACGGCCTGGCCGCGCTGATCTACCTGTTCGGCGGCCGGATCGTCGCGCGTGCGCTGAAGCGCTGAGCTCTCGGCAGCAGATCTGCAGGTAAAAGACCGTGAGCGTTTTGAGGGGCTATGGCACCACAAAACGCTCACGGTCACTGAACTGCGGAAACGCTCACAGCGGGTGGCCGTAGCGGGCGAGGACCCGGGCGCGCAGCTCCGGGTCGGTGCGCGGCACCGGTTCCAGGAACACCTCGTCCAGCTCGGGGAACTCCTCGCGCAGCATCCCGTCGATGCGCACCACCGCGTGCTCCAGCGCGGTGGAATCCAGCGCCGCGGCGAAGTCCACCCGGGCGCAGCACAGCACCCGGTCGGTGCCGACGTTCATCGACAGCAGGTCCACCACGCTGTCCACCTCCGGCTGCTCGGCCAGCCTGCGGCGCACGTCGGTCAGCAGCCTGCGGTCCGCCTGCTGACCGATGAGCAGGCCGAGGTTGGTGCGGGCCATCGTGTAGGCCACCAGCGCGAGCAGCAGGCCGATCGCGATCGAGCCCAGGCCGTCCCAGACGCTCGACCCGGTGAGGTCGTGCAGCCCGAGCCCGGCGAAGGCCAGCAGCAGCCCGGCCAGCGCCGCGCTGTCCTCCAGCAGCACCGTCTTGACCGTCGGATCGTCGGAGACCCGCAGGTGGTGCAGGATCGTGTCGCCGTCCGCGGCGGCCTCGGCCCGCACCTGCCGCATCGCGCGCAGCCAGGACACGCTCTCCAGCACGAAGGCCAGGGCGAGCACGACGTAGCCGACCAGCGGCTGGGTCTGCTCCTGCGGTTCGCCGAACAGGGTGCGGAAGCCCTCGACGAAGGCGAACACCGCGCCGGAGACGAAGATGCTGATCGCGGCGATCAGCGACCAGAAGTACCGCTCCTTGCCGTAGCCGAACGGGTGGCGGGCGTCGGCGGGCTTGCCGGAGCGCCGCAGCGCGGTCAGCAGGAACACCTCGGTGCAGGTGTCGGCCACCGAGTGCCCGGCCTCGGCGAGCATCGCGGCCGAGCCGGTGATCGCCCCGGCGATCGCCTTCAGCACCGCGATGGCCAGGTTGATGCCCAGCGCGACCAGCACCGTCAGCGTGCTCTCGCCGCCCTTCTCCGCGTCGGCCATCCGCCACCCCCGTGTCGTTCGAGATGGCGAACACGCTAGGCCGGGCAGGCCTGATCCGCCCTGTGACGCTCTGTGCTATATATCCCCCTTTCGGGGGGCGACGGTTGGTGCGCGAACCGGCATGGCACCCTGGGAATGGCCGACCCTGCGCGGTTCGGCTGGCCGCGCACGCCCCGGTAGCACCGGACAGGCGGGCCATGTCCCGTGGCCCAAGACCAGGAGTGACTGAGTGGAAAGCTTCTTCTCCTTCATCCTCTACCCGGTGTCGGCGATCTTGTGGTTCTGGCACAAGATCTTCGGCGCCGTGCTCGGCGAGGACAACGGATTCGCCTGGGCACTCGCGGTGTTCTTCCTGGTCTTCACGCTGCGCGTGGTGCTGCTCAAGCCGGCCATCAGCCAGATGCGGGCCGGCCGCAAGATGGCGAAGTTCGCCCCGCACATCCAGAAGCTGCGCGAGAAGTACAAGAACGACCGGCAGCGCATGGCGCAGGAGATGCAGAAGCTGCAGTCCGAGCACGGGGTGAACCCGCTCGGCGGCTGCCTGCCCGCGCTGCTGCAGATCCCGGTCTTCCTGAGCCTGTTCCACGTCCTGCGGAACTTCGTCCCGGGCGCGGAGAGCAACTTCATCTTCGACAAGGCCGGTGTCGAGTCGTTCATCAACGCCTCGATCTTCGGCGCGAAGCTGTCGAACTGGATCACCCAGCCGGAGCAGGAACTCGCGCTGTTCGGCACCGACCGCACCTCGATGATGATCGTCGGCATCCCGCTGATGATCATCGCGTCGGTGGCCACCTTCTTCACGATGCGCCTGTCGATGAAGAAGCAGACCGACGCCGCGATGGCCAACCCGCAGTCGGCCATGATGGCCAAGTTCATGATGTACGTCGCGCCGATCGGCGCGATCATCTCCGGTTGGTTCCTGCCGATCGCGGTCCTGCTGTACTGGCTGGCCAACAACATCTGGACCCTGGGCCAGCAGCACTTCCTGACCAAGAAGATCGACCGCGAGCAGGAGCGGGAGAAGGCCAAGGAGATCGAGGCCAAGAAGTCCGCCCCGCGGCCGAAGCCGGGTCAGAAGCCGGTGCGCCAGGACGGCAAGGACGCCGACGAGGAGTCGGCCTCGACGACCACCACCACGGCGACCAAGCCGAAGAGCAGCACCAACGGCCAGCGGCAGGGCAACCGCCAGCAGGGCGCGAAGAAGAACCGCCCCGGCAAGCAGGCGGCGTCGGCCAAGAAGGGCAAGAAACGACGATGACCTGCGACTGACGACGTGAAGAAGGGCCGGTGGAGAGATCCACCGGCCCTTCTCGTCGTTCCCGGTCAGGCCGGGGTGGCGATGACGATGCGGTTCTCGTCGTAGCCGAGGTCGCCGCCGACGTAGCGGCCACCGCAGGTCACCAGCACCAGCCGGTGCTCGCCGCCCTGCCCGAACAGCTCGCGGGCCCGGGCGGGCAGGTCGTCCTTGTGCACGGTGACGACCTCGGAGACCTGGTAGCGCCACTCCGTGCCCGCGTCGTCGACGACGGTCACGGGCTGGCCGTTCCGGGCCTCCCACAGCTCCTCGAACGGGCCGATCGAGCCCTTCCAGTTGACGTGCCCGGCCAGCACCGTGGCGCCCTTCGGGGCGTCGAGCCCGGCGCCCCACCAGGTCGCCTCGTCGACGCCGTCGGGCACCGGCAGCGTGCCGGACCGGTCGATCTCCTTGCGCACGAGCTCGGCCGTGCCGCCCTGCGGCAGCCGGACGGTGCCCGGTGGCTGCCCGGCGGGCACGTGCACCGGCTGCGCGGGCAGGGCTTGCGGAGCCGCCGCGGCCGCTTCGCGCGGCGGCACGGGCTGGTCCGCGGCCGTGCTGGTGGTGGGCGCGGTGAACAGGTTCCCGGTGACCACGACGGCCACCGCGACCAGGGCGATCACCGCGACCGCCAGCACGACGAACAGGGAGCGGCGCCGAGCTGTCACTGCTTCCGCGCCCCGATCCGCCTGCGCAGCGCGAATCCGGTCCCGCCGATCACGGTGACGGCGGTCAGCCCGGCCAGGCCGAGCAGCCCGGCGGGCACGCCCTCCTCGGTCGGGTCACCGGCCGGGATGCGGATCGGCACGGTGGGCGTGTTCGGCTTGTTGACCAGGCTCAGCTCCAGCGTCTGACCGGGCTCGACGGTGCCGGTCACCGACGGCGGGTTGGCCTCGTCGAAGGCCTCCTCGTAGCCGGGGGCGGGCTTGACCTCGGTGAGGGTGATCTCCTGCGGGGTGCGCAGGTCGGGGACCTCGACGGTGCCGTCCTCGCCGGTGACGACCACGACGGGCTCGCCGTCCTCGCCGACCAGCGGGGTGCCGTCCTGGCGCACGGCGGGCGAGCCGTCGGCGGCGGTCACGCGCAGCGAGACACCGGCGATGCCCGCCTGGCTCTCCGAGTCGGTCTTGCCGACCTTCACCACGCCCGGCGCGGTCACCGCGGTGGTCGCGGCCTCGACGGAGAGCTCCTGCTCACCGCCGGTGGACACCACGCGCTGGGTGGTGTCGGGCTGGTTGACGGCCTGCCGCACGTAGGGCCGCTCGGCCGGGGCGGACAGCTTCCCGGCGACCTTCGGGTTCGGCCCGGTCGGCGTCACCCGGAGCACCAGCGGGCTGCCGTCCTCCGGCGTGGTGACGGTGCCGTTGGCCTCGACGCCCTCGATCTCGACGTCGGTGGTGGTCAGCTGCACCGGAACGCCACCGATGCCCTTGCCGCCGGGGCCCTGCACGGTCAGGGTCCACTCCGCGGCCTGGCCGATGGTCTGCTCGCCCTCCGGCGCGGTCAGCGCGGCTTCCCACGGCCCGCGGTTCGCGCTGGCCTCGGACTTGAACGACTCCACGGCGGCCTGTGCGCCCTGCGGCAGCTTGGCCAGGTGGGCCTCGACGTCGTAGGCGATCCGCTTGAAGTCGTTGTTCGGGTCCAGGTCGGCCTGGCTGCGCGGCGCGGCGGTCCACGAGTGCAGCAGGTGCGCGAGCGCGGCGGCCTCGTCGGGCGACTGCGTGTTGCCGTAGCGCAGCAGCAGGTAGGAGATGTCGGCGGCGGTGTCGGCGGGGAGCGCGGTGCCCCACTTGGTCTTGAGCTCGTCGCCCGGCTGGTACTCCTCGCCGCTGTCCGGTGCGGTGTGCGCGAACTGCACGCACCACACCTGCTGGCCGTTGACGAGGTAGGAGCCGAGCCAGTCGCGGGCCGGGTCCGGGTTGCCCCGGTACGGCTGCCCGGGCCGCGTCTCGTGGCCGACCGCTTCCTGCGGGTCGGCGCTGGCGGCACCGGGGAGGGCCAGCAGGCTCCCCCCGGCGAGCACGGCGGTGCCCAGCACCGCCGTGACCCATTTCTTGAACATGCGCATGCGAGCTCCAGTTCCGGTGGTGGAGGTGATGCGGCGCCGCTCGTTCGTTCTGCTGAACCCCGACCAGGAATCGCGCGGGCGCCCGACGCGATACTTCCGATCACGGAGCGTGTCAACAAGAGGTCATCCGGTTGATGCTGTCGATCACTCCAAGTTGAAGATCAAGACGATCCGACTCGCCGCTATCACCCGTTGAGCCGAGTCGAGTGGTGGCGATCACCCATTTCTGCTCACCCGGTGCAGCGGCGTAGAAAGGTTGGCGACCGGATGTGATCGAGATCGCCGGAAATCGATACCGGTTAGTTTCCGGGGGAGATGGGGACATCCCGTACCGACGGGTAAAGTCGCTTTTACCGATCCGGGAACCGGTCAGCGCTGCCGAGCGTTGTTCCGAGTGACGGCGCAAGCACGCCCAGGAGGATGAGTTGCGCACAACGAGCAACCCCGCGTTCCGCAACCTGCCGACGACCGGCGGTTACGCGAACTTCAACTACGGCCAGGGGCAGCCCGCTTCGCCCTTCGGCGAGGCACCGGCGGCGCCGCCGCAGACCTCGCGTCCGATGACCATCGACGACGTGGTCACCAAGACCGCGATCACCCTCGGCCTGGCGGTGGTCACCGGCACGCTGACGTACCTGATCGGCCCGACCGCCGTCGCGCTGGCGCTGCCCGCCGCGATCATCGGTCTGGTCATCTCGCTGGTGATCATCTTCAAGAAGAAGGTCAGCCCCGGGCTGGTCATCGCCTACTCCGCGGTCGAGGGCGTGTTCCTCGGCGGCATCAGCTACGTGTTCGCCATGCTGGTCGACAACCCGGCCATCGTGATGCAGGCCATCGCGGGCACCATCGGTGTCTTCGCGGCCATGCTGGTGGTCTACAAGACCGGCGCGATCCGCGTCACCCCGAAGCTGACCAAGTGGATCATCGGCGCGGCGGCCGGTGCCGCGGTGCTGATGCTGGTCAACCTGATCGCAGGCATGTTCACCCCGGGCGGCCTCGGCCTGCGCGACGGCAGCGGCAGCCCGATGCTGGCCATCGGCTTCAGCCTGCTGTGCATCGGCATCGCGGCGTTCAGCTTCCTGCTGGACTTCGACGCCGCCGACCAGGCGATCAAGAGCGGTGTGGACGCCAAGTTCTCCTGGTACATCGCCTTCGGCCTGATGACCACGCTGGTCTGGCTCTACCTGGAGATCCTGCGCCTGCTCTCCTACTTCCAGCGCGACTGACCCCCCCACCAGAACGCGAAGCGGGGCCCTGCCGTCCGATCCGGACGACAGGGCCCCGCTTCACGCGATCGCTTCGAGGTGAAGGGCACCTTCCGCCAACTAACCTGGCGAAAGGTGCCCTTCGCTCATCCCCTGATCGCGTGGCACCACTCGGGCGGGGGAGCGGTGAAGGGCACCTTCAGGCAAGTAAGTTGCTAAAAGGTGCCCTTCACCGGTCACGCTCAGCTGAGGCGTTCGAGGACCATGGCCATGCCCTGGCCGCCGCCGACGCACATGGTCTCCAGGCCGAACTGCTTGTCGTGCCACTGCAGGGAGTTGATCAGCGTCGTCGTGATGCGGGCGCCGGTCATGCCGAACGGGTGGCCCACCGCGATCGCGCCGCCGTTGACGTTCAGCTTCTCCAGCGGGATGCCCAGGTCCTGGTAGGACGGGATCACCTGGGCGGCGAACGCCTCGTTGATCTCCACCAGGTCGATGTCGCCGATGCCCAGGCCGGCCCGCTTGAGCGCCTGCTTCGACGCCTCGACCGGGCCCAAGCCCATGATCTCCGGCGACAGGCCCGAGACGCCGGTGGACACGATGCGCGCCAGCGGGGTCAGGCCCAGCTGCTTGGCCTTGGTGTCGCTCATGATCACCAGGGCGGCGGCGCCGTCGTTGAGCGGGCAGCAGTTGCCCGCGGTGATCCGGCCGTCCGGGCGGAACACCGGCTTGAGGCCGGACACGCCCTCCTTGGTCACGCCCGCGCGCGGGCCGTCGTCGGCGGAGACGACGGTGCCGTCCGGGGTGGTGACCGGGGTGATCTCGCGGGCCCAGAAGCCGTTGGCGATCGCCTTCTCGGCCAGGTTCTGCGAGCGGACGCCGAAGTCGTCCATCTCGTCGCGGCTGATGCCCTTGACCCGCGCCAGGTTCTCCGCGGTCTGGCCCATCGGGATGTAGACGTCCGGCACGACGTCCAGGGTGCGCGGGTCGGTCCAGGAGTCCGCGCCCTGCTCGGCGGTCTGCTGGGTGCGCGCCTGGGCGTCGGCGAACAGCGGGTTCTTGGTGTCCTCGAGCGAGTCGGAGTTGCCCTTGGCGAACCGGGAGACCATCTCGACGCCCGCGCTGATGAACACGTCGCCCTCGCCGGCCTTGATGGCGTGCAGCGCCATCCGGCTGGTCTGCAGGCTCGACGAGCAGTAGCGGGTGACGGTGGTGCCGGGCAGCTGGTCGTAGCCGAGCAGCACCGAGACCACGCGCGCCATGTTGTAGCCCTGCTCGCCGCCGGGCAGGCCGCAGCCGAGCATCAGGTCGTCGATCTCGGCCGGGTCGAGCTCGGGCACCTTGTCCAGCGCGGCGCGGATGACCTGCGCGGTGAGGTCGTCCGGCCGGAGGTCCTTCAGCGACCCCTTGCCTGCGCGGCCGATGGGGGATCGGGCGGTGGCGACGATGACTGCTTCGGGCATGGGAACTCCTTCGTTCGCAGTCGCGGGCGTTGACCTACTGGTCGGTCACTTTAGATCCGCTGGCTCCATCTTGGCGGTGACCGCGGTCACCGGACAAGGAAACAACCGACCGATTGGTACGTCAGGAGGTCCGGCGGTGCAGGCGGCGGTTGAGGCTCGCCACGATGCGGCTGGTCGGGCGGCGGGCCTCGGCCGCCTCGGACCGGGTCGGCGCGGCCGGCAGCGGACCGCCCTCCCACTCGCCGATCGCCGCGCACATCGCGGGCAGCAGGATCGCCGCCGCTGCCTCGTACCCGGCCGCCGACGGGTGGAACCGGTCCGGGCTGAAGAACTCGCCCGGCCTGGCCAGGAACTCCGGCGACAGCAGGTCGGCCAGCGGAACGGCGTGCCCGCCCGCCGCCTCCACCGCCCGCCGCTGCGCGCGGCCGAGCGCCAGGCTCCAGCGCCGCGCGACCGACCGCAGCGGCTGCGGGATGGGGCGGATCGCGCCCAGGTCCGGGCAGGTGCCGACGACCACCGCCACATCGGCCTCGACCAGCCGCCGCACCGCATCGCCCAGCAGCTCGGCGCACGCCGCGACCGCCAGCTTCGAGGTGACGTCGTTGGCCCCGATGATGATCAGCGCCAACCGAGGCGGTCGCGCCAGCACGGCGTCGACCTGCGCCGACAGCTCCTGGGAGGTGGTGCCGACGATGGCGCGGGTGGTCAGCGCGACCGGCCGGTCCAGCTCCTCGGCGAGCCCGCGCGCCATCCGCACCCCGGGCAGCTCGGCCGGGAAGTCGACGCCCAGCCCGGCCGCGGCGGAGTCGCCGAGCACCGCGAACTCCAGCGGCTCGGCCCCGGCGGGCAGCTCCCGCCGCGGCACCGGACCGGTGCCGTCGGGCAGGTGGACGCCGTCGGCGCGCAGCGGGTCGTTCGCGGGCGGGCCGATCACCCGCCGCGCGTACTTGGACTGCCCGTTGAGCAGTCCGTACGCGGCGCCGGAGAGCCCACCCGCGGTGCCCGCCGCCAGCAAGGCGAGCCGGAGTGCCTTCGCTGCGATCATGCGGCCCTCCCTGAACCGGTCCAGGCCGCCCGGGCCACCGGCCGGCCGCGTCGAACGGGATGGGTCATCCTCGCCCCGCTCCGCCCGGTCCGCGCGGCGAGGAGATCCCGTTGTGGATACAACGCCGGGGAACGCGAATTCGCTCCCCACCGATATGTCGCGCCGGGTGCCGGGCGGGTTTCACGGGACTGGGAACCGAACGGGAAAAGCCTCGGTGGGTTGGGCGGTGACCAGCAGATTAGGCTCGTTGCCACAACAGCAGTCTGGGAAGGATCGAGGACCGGACGTGGACTACGTCGAGCACGTCACCGACCTGGTGGGCAACACCCCCCTGGTGCGGTTGAACGCGGTGGCAACCGGCAAGGCGCGGGTGCTGGCCAAGGTCGAATACCTCAACCCCGGTGGCAGCGTGAAGGACCGCATCGCGCAGCGCATGATCGAGGCCGCCGAGGCCTCCGGCGAGCTGCGGCCCGGCGGGACGATCGTGGAGCCGACCTCCGGCAACACCGGTGTCGGCCTGGCCATGGTCGCGCAGCGCAAGGGCTACCGCTGCGTCTTCGTCTGCCCGGACAAGGTCAGCGAGGACAAGCGCAACGTCCTCAAGGCCTACGGCGCCGAGGTCGTGGTGTGCCCGACGGCGGTCGAGCCGGAGCACCCGGACTCCTACTACAGCGTCTCCGACCGCCTGGTCCAGGAGATCGAGGGCGCCTGGAAGCCGAACCAGTACGCCAACCCGGCCAACCCGGAGTCCCACGTGCACTCCACCGGCCCGGAGATCTGGGCGCAGACCGAGGGCAAGGTGACGCACTTCGTCGCGGGCATCGGCACCGGCGGCACCATCTCCGGCACCGGCGAGTACCTGAAGAAGGTCTCCGACGGCCGGGTGAAGGTGATCGGAGCCGACCCGGAGGGCTCGGTCTACTCCGGCGGCAACGGGCGGCCCTACCTGGTGGAGGGCGTCGGCGAGGACTTCTGGCCGACCACCTACGACCGCGGGATCTGCGACCAGATCGTGGCGGTCTCCGACGCGGCCTCGTTCGAGATGACCCGGCGGCTGGCCCGCGAGGAGGCGCTGCTGGTCGGCGGTTCCTGCGGGATGGCGGTCGCGGCGGCCCTGGAGATCGCGGAGACCGCGGACCCGGACGACGTGATCGTGGTGCTGCTGCCCGACGGCGGCCGCGGCTACCTGACCAAGGTCTTCAACGACTCGTGGATGGCCTCCTACGGCTTCCTGTCGCCGGACCACGCGGGTGGCTCGGTCGGCGACGTGCTGCGCCGCAAGGACGGCACCATCCCGGACCTGGTGCACGTTCACCCGAACGAGACCGTCGCCGAGGCGGTGGCGATCATGCGCGAGTTCGGCGTCTCGCAGATGCCGGTGGTGCGCGCGGAGCCGCCGATCATGGCCGCCGAGGTCGCGGGCGCGGTCAACGAGCGCGACCTGCTGGACGCGCTGTTCGCCGGCCGCGCGAACCTGGCCGACCGGGTCGAGGCGCACATGTCCGCGCCGCTGCCGACCATCGGCGCGGGCGAGGAGGTCAGCCGTGCGATGGCCGCGCTGGCCGGGGCCGACGGAGCGATGGTGTTGATCGACGGCAAGCCCGCCGGAGTGGTCACCCGACAAGATGTGCTTGGATTCATCGCCGGTCGATGACGACTTGTTACGGAACGGCACTACGCTGCCCGGTCATCAGATAGCGTGTGCCTTCGAATGCCCAGGCTTTCGCATTTCGCCCCGAGGGAGTAGGACAACCCGATGAGCTCTCCGCAGCCGCCGGACGGCGGTCAGCAGGGTTCGGACCCCATCTCGAACCGGATGGACCCGCAGGACCCCAACCAGGCTGGCAGCGACGCGACTCAGGTCGTGCGGCCCGTGCAGTCGCAGGGACAGCCGCAGCCGCCGTCCGACTCGACGCAGGTCGTGCCGCCGTCGATGCAGCCCCCGCAGCCGATGTACCAGCAGCCCGGCCTCGCCGGGGGCGGTGCTGAAGCGACCGCGATGGTGCCGCCGTCGGCGCAGCCCGCGCAGCCGATGTACCAGCAGCCGGGCACCCAGAGCCAGCCGGGCGGCTTCCCGGCGCAGCCGGGCACGCCCGGTAGCGGCTTCCCGGCCCCGCAGGCCCAGCCGGGCTTCGGCGCCCAGCCGCCGCAGGCCGCCTACGGCCAGCCGGCAGGCCAGAGCCAGGGCAGCAAGGGCCTCGCCCTGACCGTCGGTTGGGTCGCGACGGTCATCGGTGGTATCGGCTCGATCTTCAACCTGATCAGTCTGATCGGCCTCGGCTCGGCCTACGCCCTGTACGAGCAGGCCATGCAGGCCCGCGAAGAGTGGGGCGACCTCGGCAGCGAGTACGGCATCGAGATGCCGGAGGTTCCGGCGCTGCCGCCGTACGGCCTGATGATGGCGGTCTACATCGTCATGCTGCTCTCCAGCCTGACTCTGCTGGGCGGCGGCATCATGGTCATCATCAAGAAGAGCATCGGCTCGATCCTCATCGCTGCCGCTTCCGGCCTGTACGTCATCGGCCAGCTGGTCCTGCTCTTCAGCGGCATGTACCAGGGCGTCACCTTCAGCATCATCCTCGCCATCATCTGGATCCTGTTCGCCATCGCTCTCGCCGTGCTGGCGTTCCTGCCGGGCACCAAGGCGTACCTGGCCTCGGCGGGTGCCGGTGCCCCGGCTCCGGCCGCCGCCGGTGGCTACGGCCAGCCGCAGCAGTTCGGCCAGCAGCCCGGCCAGCCGGGTCAGTTCGGCCAGCAGCCCGGTCAGCAGCAGTTCGGCCAGCCGGGCCAGCAGCCGGGTCAGCCCGGTGGCTACCCGCCGCCGCCCGGTGGCCCGCAGCCGCCGCAGTGGTGACCCGCTGAGCTAGTTCCGAAGCGGCCCCCGACCAGCCCGGTCGGGGGCCGCTTCGCGTTCGGGCCCGGGCCTTTCCGCAGGTCGTCTCCCGTGAGCGGTTCGGGGTGCTATAACACCTCAAAACGCTCACGGGTCCTGACCTGCGGGAAGTGCGTTCGGGCCCGAGTCGGCGGGGCGCCCGTCGGCCCGTACGCTGCTGGACATGAGCGATGGCTTTGCTACCCGCGCGATTCACGCGGGGCAGGAGGCGGATCCGACGACCGGTTCGGTGATCGTGCCGATCCACGCCACCTCGACCTACGCCCAGGACGGCGTGGGCGGGATGCGCGGGGGTTACGAGTACTCGCGCACCGGCAACCCCACCCGCACCGCGCTGGAGCAGTGCCTGGCGGAGCTGGAGGGCGGCCGCTACGGGCGCGCTTTCGCCTCCGGCATGGCCGCCACCGACGCGGTGCTGCGGGCGACCCTGCGGCCGGGCGACCACCTGGTGATCCCGGACGACGCCTACGGCGGCACGTTCCGGCTGATCGATAAGGTGCTGTCCGGCTGGGGCATCGAGTACACCCCGGCTCCGGTGTCCGATGTGGACGCAGTGCGCGCGGCGATCCAGCCCAACACCAAGCTGATCTGGATCGAGACGCCCACCAACCCGCTGCTCAACATCGCCGACATCGCCGCGCTGGCGCAGGTGTCCCGCGAGGCGGGCACGAAGCTGGTGGTGGACAACACCTTCGCCTCGCCGTTCCTGCAGCAGCCGCTGGAGCTCGGCGCGAACGTCGTGGTGCACTCGACGACCAAGTACCTGGGCGGGCACTCCGACGTGGTCGGCGGTGCGGTGATCACCTCCGACGACGAGCTGGCCGAGCAGATCGCGTTCCTGCAGAACGGCGCGGGCGCGGTGCCGGGGCCGTTCGACGCGTTCCTGACGCTGCGCGGCGCCAAGACCCTCGCGATCCGCATGGAGCGGCACAGCGCCAACGCGGAGCGGATCGTCGCCGCGCTGGCCGGGCACCCCAAGGTCGCGAAGGTCCTCTACCCGGGGCTGCCGGAGCACCCCGGCCACGAGGTCGCGGCCAAGCAGATGCGGCACTTCGGCGGGATGATCTCGTTCCTGCACGCCGACGGCGAGGAGGCCGCGCTGCAGGTCTGCGCGCGCACCCGGCTGTTCACGCTGGCCGAGTCGCTGGGCGGGGTGGAATCCCTGATCGAGCACCCGGGCCGCATGACGCACGCGAGCACGGCGGGCTCGATGCTGCAGGTCCCGGCCGAGCTGGTCCGCCTCTCGGTGGGCATCGAGGACGCCGACGACCTGGTCGAGGACATCCTCCAGGCGCTGGGCTGAGCTGTATCGCCTCTCCGCGATTTTCAGTGGTGGTGGCGTTGAGACGTTGTCTCGCGTTTTCGGGGTTTCTTGTGGCTGGGTTGCGTCACGGTCCCCTGAGGTGCGGTTGGGCCGGGCTCGGGACTGTGCCCGGCGAAGTCGTCCTGGGTGGGCTGTGTGCCGGTTTTGCCGGTAACCGGCCGGGCCGTTCTGGGTGTGGTGGGGTGTCAGTTTTAGGCAAAACCGACACCCCACCAGCCCTGCCCCCTGGAACGTCGATCTCTCGCTTGGCAGTTCACCGGGCCATGGCCGGGTCGTTGCCTCCGTGGTCGGCCGGGGGGCGCGGGTTGACTGGGAGGTCGTCCGGCTGCAGGCAGCCGCCGATCAGCTCGACCGCGTCATCGCGCACCTGGTAGGAGCCGGGGTCCTCGCACCCGGACTGCAGCACCGCGAAGACCGCCGCGCCGGACAGCGCGGCCGCGGTGATCACGCCCGTGACCAGTGGAAGAGCGCGGTTGGCCGGAGTCAGCTGCGACATGCTTCCTCCTGTCCGGTGGTCTGCGCGGTGGTCCGCTGCCGGGGCCGCTCGGCGGTCGCGCATCGCCCCCGTCGCGACTGGCCGCTCCTGTCGAGGGTACCCAACGTGGTGCTCGAGTGACCGCCGATTCGCGGTGGCACCCGAGGTCAGAGGTTTCCGCGGCGTTCCTGTTCGCGTTCGATGGCCTCGAAGAGGGCCTTGAAGTTCCCCTTGCCGAAGCCGAGCGAGCCGTGCCGCTCGATCATCTCGTAGAACACCGTCGGCCGGTCGCCGATCGGCTTGGTGAAGATCTGCAGCAGGTAGCCGTCCTCGTCGCGGTCGACCAGGATGCCGTGCTCCTTCAGCGTCTCGATCGGCACCCGCACCTCGCCGATGCGCGCCCGCAGCTCCGGGTCGTCGTAGTAGGTGTCCGGCGCGTTCAGGAACTCCACGCCCGCGGCCCGCATCGCGGTGACCGTCTTGATGATGTCGCCGGTGGCCAGCGCGATGTGCTGGCAGCCGGGGCTCCGGTAGTACTCCAGGTACTCGTCGATCTGCGACTTGCGCCTGCCCGCGGCCGGCTCGTTGAGCGGGAACTTGACCCGGTGGTTGCCGTTGGCCACCACCTTGCTCATCAGCGCCGAGTACTCGGTGGCGATGTCGTCGCCGACGAACTCGGCCATGTTCACGAAGCCCATGACCCGGTTGTAGAAGTCCACCCAGCGGTCCATCTGGCCGAGCTCGACGTTGCCCACGCAGTGGTCGACGGCCTGGAACAACCGCTTCGGCGAGTCCGCGGGCTTGACGTAGCTGCCCCGATGCGCGAGGTATCCGGGCAGGTAGGGGCCGGTGTAGCGGCTGCGGTCGAGCAGCGTGTGCCGGGTCTCGCCGTAGGTGGCGATCGCCGCGGAGCGGACCGTGCCGTGCTCGTCGGAGGTGTCGTGCGGCTCGGCCAGCACGGTCGCGCCCTGCACCCGCGCGTGCTCGACGCACTTGTCCACGTCGAGCACCTCCAGCGCCAGGTCGACCACGCCGTCGCCGTGCCGCCGGTGGTGGTCGGCCAGCGGGCTGTCCGGGTCGACGGCGCCCTTGAGCACGAAGCGCGCCGAACCGGACTTGAGCACGAACGCCTTGTGGTCGCGGTTGCCGGTCTCCGGGCCGCAGTAGGCGACCAGCTCCATGCCGAAGGCGACCTGGTAGAACAGCGCGCTCTGGGTGGCGTTGCCGACGACGAACACCACCGCGTCGAGCGCTCTGACCGGGAACGGGTCCTTCGCGTCGTCGTGCTCGACGAGTCCGACCAGGCGGCGCATCTGGTCGAAGGTCACGTCGTCGAGCTGCTCGGGCTGGTTCCCGCGGTTGACTGTGCCGGTCACGATGTCCTCCCCCGTGCGGTGCTGGGTTCAGCGTGCGCCGGGCGGTCATCTTGGGCAACAGGGCTTGATTCTCATGGGCAATCTGACCAGTATTCGATCGGATCGGCTGGTTGAACCGCCTAAAGCGGAGGGTGTGACGTGGCTCCCAAGGACGAGGGTCTGGACGCGCTGGACGCGCGTCTCCTGCTGCTGCTGTCCGACGAGCCGCGCCTGGGCGTGCTGGAGTGCTCCCGCAGGCTGGGCGTGGCGCGCGGCACCGTGCAGGCGCGGATGGACCGGCTGGTGCAGCGCGGTGTCCTGCTGGGATTCCCGCCGGAGCTGGACCTGGCGGCGATGGGCTACGGCCTGACGGCTTTCGCGGTGCTGGAGATCGCCCAGGGACACCGCGCGCTGGTCGCCGAGCAGCTGGCCGCGATCGACGAGGTGTGCGAGGTGCACGCGACGACCGGTCAGGGCGATCTGTTCGTCCGCATGGTGGCCCGCTCGAACGCGGACCTGCAGCGGGTGATCGACGAAGTCGTCGGCGTCACCGGAGTCCGCCGCACCTCGACGTCGATAGCCCTGTCCACCCCGGTGGCGCCCCGAGTCCGCCCGCTCCTGGAACGCCTCGCGAAATCAGCGGAATGAAAACATCGCGGACGCCCAATGCGAGGGCGTCCGCGATGCGCGATTCACCGACGAGAGAACTCGTCTTTCTTTTCTTTAAAGCGCGACAACTGCTTTCGATGTCCAAGACCGATCGCGAAGCAGGAGCCGTCTCCCGATGCGTCAGCCCGCGAAGGGTTCTGCCTTGACCAGGGTGACCTTCATCGTGCCGCCGTTGGGCAGCTCGTACTCGCGGGTCTCGCCCTCCTTGGCGTCCAGCAGCGCCTGGCCCAGCGGGGAGCTCGGGGAGTAGACCTCCAGGTCGCCGTGCGCGCCTTCCTCGCGGGTGGCCAGCAGGAACTGCTCGGTCTCGTCCTCGCCGTCGTAGCGGACGGTCAGCACCGAACCGGGGCGGGCCACACCGGACTCGGTGGGCACATCGCCGACCTTGGCGGTGCGCAGCAGCTCCTGCAGCTGGCGGATGCGGGCCTCGAACTGGCCCTGCTCCTCGCGGGCGGCGTGGTACCCGCCGTTCTCCCGGAGGTCGCCCTCCTCGCGGGCGTCGTTGATCTTCTTCGCGATCACCGGGCGGTTGGCCACGAGCTCGTCCAGCTCACCCTTGAGCCGGTCGTAAGCATCCTGGGTCAGCCAGGTCACCTGGGTCTCGCTCACGGTCACCACTCCTCGTCGACTGCGTCCCGCGACTCCATCACGGGCACCATTGCATTTCCGCGTTGTTTTCCGGCGCGATGGCCAAGTAACGGAAAAACACGGCCCTCGCGGGGCCGTGCTGTGCTCGACGATAGCACGAAACGCCACGCCGAGGGGCTGCATTTTCCCAGCGCCCGGCGTGGAACGCCTGTCTTCACCCAGTTGGCCGCGTGTGGGTGGACAAATATTCAGGAACGTTGTAAGTGCAGCCGTACACCTCCCCGGTGGCCGGTTCGGAGGACGTGCGCAACACAGTTTCCTGCCTGGTCACGCCGTCCGCAGGATGGATGAGGACTTCCTTGCGGCCGATCTCCTCACCCGACTTGGCGCGGGAGCGCACCACGCACGCGGCGGGGCGCTGCGGATCGTCGCGCTGGACCTCGACCACGATGCGGACGGAGTCCTCGCCGACGATCTCGAAGGCGACCTGCTTGCCCTCGATGGGCGCGGTGCCGAAGTTCTGGTAGGCGACGACCGACACGCCGACCAGGGCGGCGAGCACGACGGCGAAGAGCAGCCAGCGACGGCCCGGTCGCAGTCGCGCTTTCCTAGCGCGCGACCCGTACCGGTCCTGCGGGATCTGCGGGTGCGTCACCGGCTCGAGAAGCCTTTCGCCTGGTCTTGCCGACCCCCGCTCGCGGGGGCTGGCGCTCGGTTCGTCGGGCGCACCGGGAACAATGGGGCCCGACATCCACGTTAAGTATCCCTGGGGTGTCCTGCGGCCTGTCAGCGGGGCCGTGTTCAGGAGAGATGCTGCGAAGCGGGAGGGGATTACCCGGCGATGGCGGACAAGCTGCGGCTGATGACGGTGCACGCGCACCCGGATGACGAGTCCAGCAAGGGAGCCGCGACCACTGCGCGCTACGTGGCCGACGGACACGAGGTGATGGTGGTCACCTGCACTGGAGGTGAAGCGGGCAGCATCCTCAACCCGGCCATGGACCGGCCCGAGGTGGTGGAGAACCTCACCGAGGTCCGGCGCCAGGAGATGGCGAAGGCGGCGGAGATCCTCGGTGTCCAGCACCGCTGGCTGGGCTTCGTCGACTCCGGCCTGCCGGAGGGCGACCCGCTGCCGCCGCTGCCGGAGGGCGTGTTCGCCACCACGCCGATGGAGGTGTCCACCCGGGAGCTGGTCGCGGTGATCCGCGAGTTCCGCCCGCACGTGGTGATCACCTACGACGAGAACGGCGGCTACCCGCACCCGGACCACATCCGGTGCCACGAGATCTCGGTGGCGGCCTTCGACGCGGCCGGCGACCCCGACCTGTACCAGGACGCCGGGGAACCGTGGCAGCCGCTGAAGCTGTACTACTCGCACGGCTTCTCCCGCAAGCGCATGCAGCTCTTCCACGAGGCGCTGCTGGCCCGCGACATCGAGTCGCCCTACGGCGAGTGGCTGGCCAAGTGGGACTCCTCGCGGCCGGACCCGGACGAGCGGGTCACCACCAGGGTCGAGTGCGCCGAGTACTTCGCGCAGCGCGATGACGCACTCCGCGCCCACGCGACCCAGATCGACCCGAACAGCAGGTGGTTCGCGGTGCCGCTGGACATCCAGCAGGACCTGTGGCCGACCGAGGACTACGAGCTGGTCCGCTCCCTGGTCGACACCACGTTGCCGGAGGACGACCTGTTCTCCGGCGTGCAGGAGAAGGTGTGCGCATGACTGCCCTGGAAACCGCGGCCTACGTGATCGCGCAGGCCCCGGCACCGCCGAACGACCCGGGCGGGCAGGGCGAGGACTTCGGCAAGTCCTCCCCGGTCGGCCTGGTGCTGCTGATCCTGTTCGCCGTGGCGGTGGTCTTCCTGATCCGCTCGATGACCAAGCACCTGCGCAAGGTGCCGGTGGTCTTCGACGAGGACAAGGCCGCCACGGCGGCCCCGGCGAAGGTGAAGCGAGCCGAAGCGGCCCGCGAAGCCGAAGCCGAACCGCAGGAGGGCGAGACGAAGCCCGGCAAGGACGAAACCCCTTAGCCAGGGGGAGAAGCGGGGCCGTCCGGTGCGACCGGGCGGCCCCGCTCTCGTTCATGCCGGCGGTGGGATCTTCGGGAAGCGGAGGCGGGTGCTCGGACCGACCGGCCTGAGCAGCCGTGCTTCGCCCTGCTCCCGCGGCCGTTCGGCCGGGGCGCCGGTCAGCCATTCCGGGCCGGTCGCGTCCTTCAGCAGCAGCTGGTGGGCGCAGTGGCCGAGGCCGGGGACGATGCTGTTCCGCTGCTGCGGGTTCAGGCCGTTGCTCGCCACGACCAGGTGCAGGCCGATCTCGTGGGCGTCCGCGAGGAATTCGTCCAGGCCGCCCAGCGAGCG
The DNA here is from genome assembly GCF_027853965.1 of Saccharopolyspora indica. Lineage (GTDB taxonomy): Bacteria > Actinomycetota > Actinomycetes > Mycobacteriales > Pseudonocardiaceae > Saccharopolyspora > Saccharopolyspora indica. The sequence continues at coordinate 197,044 of NZ_JAQGLB010000016.1, forward strand.
CAGCTCCGGGCGGCGGTCGACCACGTCGAAGTCGTCGACGACGACGAACAGCTCCGGGCCGGACCACGCGGCTGGGCCGCGGCGTTTCTGCAGGGACGCGATGACCTGCACCAGATCCCTGGTCGATTCCTCCCAGGTCCGGTGCCACGCCAGCAGGTGGTCTTCCGAGATCAGCGAGTGGTGGTGCTCGCGGCGGTAGTCGATCAGCAGCACCTTGGCCTGCTTCGGCGAGTACGCGTTCGCGATTCCGCGCAGCGCGGTGCGGATCGCCGTGCTCTTCCCGGATTCCGGCCCACCGGTGATCAGCAGGTGCGGGTGCTCGCCGCTCAGGTCGAGGAGCACGGGTTCGCCGCCGTCGTCGATGCCGAGCGGGATGGCGTGCGGTTCGGGCTTCGGGAGGTCGTCGTAGCCGACCGGGGTCCGCTCGTGGCCGAGTTGGCGGAAGCGGGGACCCGGCCAGGATTCGTCGATGCGGGCGACGAGGGCCCTGGTCTTGGCGGGCAGGTCGTCCGGCAGCCCGGATTCGACGTGCTCGAAGTAGCTGGGCAGGACGTCGTCGGGCACGGGCAGGTTGATCGTGCCCCACAGCTCGCGGTGCAGGCAGTGCCCGGCTTCGTCCGGGAGCCGTTCGGCCGCCGGGATGGAGATCAGCGACTCGCGCGGATCGGTGAGCCGCAGCTCGATCCGGCCACGGGTGAGTTCGCGCAGTTCGCGCGGGAGGTCGTCCCAGCGGTTGGCGGTGACGATCAGGTGGATGCCGTGCTCCGGTCCGCGCCGGGCCAGGTGCAGCACGCGGTCGGCGAGGCCTGGGTGCTGGTGCACCTCCGGCCAGCCGTCGACGACGAGGAAGTGATCGGTGGCCTCTTCACCGAGATCGGCTTCGGCCCGCCTGCGGCGGAAATCGGCGGTGGAGTCGATCTCCTCCGCGACGAAGAACCGGATGCGCCGGTCCAATGTGGACTCCAGGTGCGCCAGTGCCCGGTCGACCCGCTCGCGGGTGTGGCTGGGCACGACGGCTCCGCTGTGCGGCAGGTCCCGCAGCGGCAGCAGGCCGTTGCCGCCGAAGGCCAGGCAGTGGAAGCGGACTTCGGTCGGGGTGCTGGTCAGCGCCAGTGCCATCAGGGCGGTCGACACCGCGGTGGTCTTGCCGCTGCCGGGGCGCCCGACGATCGCGAGCCTGCTGTGGGCGCCGGAGAAGTCCAGCAGCAGCGGGTCCTGCCGGTGCTCGCGCGGGTTGTCGACGGTTCCGATGGTGACGACCGGCGGTGATGCGGTCCCGGTGCCGTAGCCGCGGTCCTCGCTGGTGGTCAGCGCGGGCAGCGGGGCGTCCACGCCGGACGGCGGTTCCTGCCCGGGTGGCGGCAGGACGAGCTGCCGAGCCGGTCGCGCCTGGTTCCGCACCCGGTCCGCGAACAGCTTGTAGGCCGGGACCGGGTGGGCCGGGGAGCTCGACGGGTGCGGCAGATCGGCGCGGGCGGCGCGGAACCGCACCGGCTCCTCCTCTCCCACCACCAGGTAGGCGTGCCCGTCCTGGGGCAGCAGCGTTGCGCGGTCGTCTCCCAGCAGCGCCTTCGAGCGGTCCCGTTGGAAGTTCCTCAGCACCATCGAGTCCACGCGGTGGTCGAGATGGCTCGGCAGTTGGTCCGGCCCGTTGGCGCTGAAGATCAGCCTGATCCCGGAATCGTCCGCGGAGATCAGCTTCTTCAGGGTCCTCTCGAAACCCGGTACCTCGTCGAGGAATGCGGGGAGGCGATCGATCGCCACCACCAGCAGCGGCAGCGGATCGAGCTCGGTCTGCGGCTGGATCACCTGGTAGTCGGTGAACTTCTGCGCGGACAGCGCGGTGCGGAGCTTGGCTCGCCTTTCGAGCTCGCCTTCCAGCGCGGCGGCGAGCCGGTGCTCACCGGATTGGCCCGCGCGGAGCGTCTGGATCGCTGCGCTGTGCGGAAGGTCGCTGAGCGCGTCCCAGACCGGGTGGCTCCAGTACGTGCCCAGGCACAGGATGCTGAGCTCCGTCGGGGAGTGCGTCGCAGCCATCCCGAACAGGACGTCGTGCAGGACCGAAGATTGGCCAGCACCGGTGCCGCCGAAGATGCCGAACGCGGGCTTCGACCTGATCAGGTCGAGCAGCACCGGCTGCTGGTTCTCGTCCACGCCGACGGGAACCCGGTAGCGCTGGTCGACATCCCGCGGCTGCCAGATCTTGTTCAGGTCGAACAGCAGCGCATCGTCGATGCCCGCGAGGCCGAACATGTCGACCGGCTCGTCGGGCTTCGGTTCCGGGCGGCTGATCCGCATCGTTTCCGCTGGCGGCGGCTGCACCGGGGGCGGCGGGGGAGGTGCGACGGGACGCGGGGGAGGCGGCATCGGGGGCCGGGCGGGCGGCATGCCGGGCGGAGGCCCCGCCGGGCGCGGATTCGGTTGGAACTGCGGGTGTCCTGGTCGCAACGGAGTCCCCCTGCTCGATCAACTTCCGCTGGAACGGTAGTGGATCGGGCCGCTGGGAAGGCCGTCTTTCGAGCACGTTCGCGAGTGCGCAGGCGCACCTGCGCACTCGCGAAACCGTCATCCGTGGACCTGGGCGAAGGCCTCGCGGTGGTGGTGGCGGATCCGCTCGCCCGCCGAGGAGTCGGTGACTTCCAGCTCCGCCGCACCGGCCAGCGGCCAGTCCGGCTGGTGCCCGGTCAGGGCCCAGGCCGCTTGGCGGGCCGCGCCGCGGGCCACGTACTCCGCGGGCGCGGGCACCGTCACCGGAACCCCGAACACCTGCGGCGCCGCGACCTGCACCGCCTCGGACTGCGCCGCACCACCGATGAGCAGCACCCGGCGCACTTCGACGCCCTGCGCGCGCAGGGCGTCGACGCCTGTCGCGAGGCCGCAGAGCATTCCTTCGACCGCCGCGCGGGCCAGGTTCTGCGGGGTCATGTTGTCGCGGCGGAGTCCGAGCAGGGTGCCGCTGGCGTCGGGCAGCGTCGGAGTGCGCTCGCCGTCCAGGTACGGCAGCAGGACGATGTCGTCCGCGCCCGGGGCGGCTTCGCAGGCCAGGCGGTCGAACTCGGCCATCTCCACGCCCAGCAGCGCCGCCGTCGAGGTGAGCACCCGGGCCGCGTTGAGCGTGCACACCAGCGGCAGGAACTGCCCGGTGGCGTCGGCGAAACCGGCGATCGTGCCGGTGGGGTCGGCGCTCGGGTGCTCCGCCGAGGCGAACACGGTGCCGCTGGTGCCCAGGGACACCACGACGTCGCCCGGGCCGATCGCCAGGCCCAGCGCGGCTCCCATGTTGTCGCCGGTTCCCGCCGAGACCAGCCTGCCGTCGGGCGTGCGGCCGGCCGGTTCGGCCGGGCCCAGGACGCGGGGCGTGCGCGGGGTTCGCCCGCCGAAGGCGGTGGCCAGCACGTCCTGGCGGTAGCGGCCCTCGCCGGGCGACCAGTAGCCGGTGCCCGAGGCGTCGCCGCGGTCGGTGACCATCTCGCCGGTCAGCCGCCAGGTCAGCCAGTCGTGCGGGAGCAGCACGTCGGTGACCCGGTCGGACAGCTCCGGCTCGTGCTCGGCCATCCACCGCAGCTTGCTGACCGTGAAGCTGGCCACCGGCACGAGGCCCACCGCGTCGGCGCACGCCTGCGCACCGCCGAGCTCCGCGGTCAGGTCGAGCGCGGCCTGCGCGGAGCGGTTGTCGTTCCACAGCAGCGCGGGCCGGACCACCTCGCCGCGCTCGTCCAGCGCCACCAGGCCGTGCTGCTGCGCGGCGATGCCGATGCCGGCCACGTCGTCGAGCAGTCCGGCGGTGGCGGTGGCGAGCGCCTGCCACCACTCGGCCGGGTCGGCGACCGTGCCGTCCGGGTGCGGGGCGCGGCCTTCCCGCACCACCCGCCCGGTCTCGCTGTCGCACACCACGACCTTGGTGGACTGGGTGGAGGAGTCGACCCCGGCGACCAGGCTCATCTCGGACCTCCTGCGGCCGGGCCGTCAACTGCGCGCATCGCTTCCCCTGTCTGGATCGGTGGTGGTCACGAGCCCGGGCGTCGGCACGACGCGGACGCCGGTGCCGAGCCCGCGGATCGCGTCCAGCTCCGCCGCCGGTGCGGCGGCATCGGTGACGACCAGGTCGTAGGCGCCCACGTCGCCGTGCGCGAAGGGGGCGCTCTTGCCGAACTTGGAGTGGTCGACCAGCAGCACGTTGCGCGTCGCGCGGCCGACGATGCGCTGCTTGATCTCGGCGTAGTCCCGGACCGGGTGGAACAGGTGGCCTTCGGTGATGGCGGCGGCCGACACGAACGAGATGTCGGCGTGCAGCCCGTCCAGCGCCTTGAGCACCTCCGGGCCGGTGCACGAGTCGAACTCGGCCCGGTAGCGGCCGCCGAGCAGGCCCACTTCGTGCCCGGCCCCGGCGAGGATCTGCGCGACGGTGAGCGAGTTGGTGAAGACCCGCAGCGCCGCCACCTCGGCGATCCGGCGGGCCAGCGGGAACACCGTGCTCGAATCGTCCACCAGCAGCGTCATGCCCGGCTGGACCTCGGTGGCGGCCGCGGCGGCCAGCGCCTCCTTCTCGGCGACCTGCAGCCCGACCCGGAAGCGCGTCGCGGTCTCCAGGGTCAGCGACGGGTAGGCCGTCACCCTGCCTCGCAGCTTGCGCACCAGCCGCCGGTCGACGAGCGCGTCGAGATCGCGGTGCATCGTCATGAGGCTGACCTCGAAGCGCTCGGCGAGATCGGTGATCCGGACCTCGCCGTGCTCGATGACCTGCCGCAGCACGTCCTGCCGCCGCTGCTCGACCACCGCGTCCGGTGGTCGCGTCCTGCCCGCCACCGCTACTCCTGCGGCCGCACGACGGCCTTGACCGCCGTGTCGTCGTGGCTCGCGACGGTCAGCGCCTGCTCCACCTCGGCGAGCCCGAACCGGTGCGTGACCAGCCGGTCCAGGTCCACCGCACCGGACGCGGCGAGCGCGATGGCGGTCGGCCAGGTGTTGGCGTACCGGAAGGTGCCGGTCAGCTCGATCTCGAAGTTCTGCACGTGGGACAGCGGCAGGGCCAGCTCGTCGCCGCCCATCCCGACCAGCACCACGCGCCCGGCGCGACCGACCGAGCGGATGCCGCCGATCGCCGCGGACGGCACCCCGGAGCACTCCAGCAGCACGTCCGGCTCGTACCCGGACTCCGCGGGTGCGGTCTGCCGGGCATCGACGGTGCCGGTCGCCCCGAGCTCCGCGGCCAGCGCCAGCCGCCGGGGATTGACGTCGGTGACCACGATCTCGGTCGCGCCGAAGGCGCGGGCGGTCTGCGCGGCGACCAGGCCGATCGGCCCGGCTCCGGTGATCAGCACCCGCGAGCCCGGCGCGACCCGGCCCTTGCGGCAGGCCCAGATCCCGACCGACAGCGGTTCGAGCAAGCCCGCCGCGTCGTCGGAGATGGTCTCCGGCACCGCGTAGGCGAACTCCTCGTGCACCGCGACGTACTCGCAGAACGCCCCGTCGACCGGCGGGGTGGCGTAGAACCGCATGGCGCGGCACAGGTTGTACCGGCCGGCGCGGCACTGGTCGCAGACGAAGCAGGGCACGCCCGGTTCGATGGCGACCCGCTGGCCCGGCGCGTGCCGAGCGGCCTCGGAACCGCACGCGACCACGACGCCGCCGGCCTCGTGCCCGAGGACCAGCGGTTCCTCGACGACGAACGGGCCGATCCGGCCGTGCTCGTAGTAGTGCGCGTCGGAACCGCAGGTGCCCACCGAGGTGACCTGCACGAGCACCTCGCGCGGCCCGGGCTCGGGCACCGGGCGCTCCGCCAGCGCGATGCTCCGCACGCCGCGCAGCACGGAGGCGCGCATCGTCTTCGATGTCAAAACCGCTCCCGAGGTCGATCTCGTTGTTAACACATTTTCTGAGAAGACCTCGTTCTACTCAAGCACGTCCCGGAAACGGTGGCCGGTTCACCCCCGACGCGCGGGAGGCGGCGAGGTTGCTCCGGAGTGGCCAATCCGACGATCCGGCAACCGCCGCCGCACCGAGCCGTCTTCAGGAGTGCAGGGAACGAGACCAGCAGGGAGCCTTTCGATGAGCCAGTTCTTCCGCCGCAGCGCATTCGGTGCGTCGCTCGCGATCGCCGCGATCGCGGGAGTCGGCTTCAACGCTTCCCAGGCCCTCGCGACGCCCCCGCCTCCGCCGCCGAGCGCCTGCGTGCCGGGCATCTTCGACGCGACCGTCACGCGCTCCGACAGCAGCGCGGGGCACTCGCACTACAACGTCACGCTCACCGCGATGGATGCGAGCGCGCCCTGCACGCTCAACGGCTCGCCCGCCGAGGTCGTGTTCTACCGGGGCGAAGCGCCGCTCGGCGTGCAGACCGAGGCCTACGGCGAAGCCCGGCCGGTCGTCCTCGGGCCCGGCCGTCCGGTCCACTTCGACATCCAGGTCCGCAACCTCCCCGGCGGCACCCCGGCGGACCGCGTGGACTTCCGCCTGCCGGAGGCCGACGGCTCCCTGTCCGCCGTGAGCAGCGCGCTGGGCGAGATCACCGTCGACGCGGGCACGCGGGTCGGCCCCGTCCAGCCGGGCGCCTGAGGAACACCGAACTCGGGCGGGTCCGGTCGCGTCGGGAGCGCGACCGGCCCCGCCCGTTCTGCTGTCAGCGCTCGGTCTCGAGCTCGATGCGGTCGAGCGCGCGGTCGATGATGTCGGTGATGAACGCGGGGGGCACCGCTTCGCCCTCGTAGGTCGCCCGGACGAGGACCGCGCCGACGAGCATGGCCAGGCAGGGGCCGACGTCGTCGGGCCGGAGGTGCGCGGCGAGGATGCCGCGGACGCCGGTCGTGGCGGTCTCGTACAGGCGATCCCGGAGGTCGCGCGCGCCTTCGTCGTGGCCCGCGCGTTCGATGACGCCCGCCATCAGCCGGTCGTACCGGCCTTCCGACAGCGTCAGCGCGAGCGCGCTCAGGGCGACGTGCAGGTCCTCGCGGAGGTTTCCGCTGGTCGGCGGATGGGTGGTGTCCTCGCAGATCTGGGCGATCGCATCCCGCATGAGATCGACGGGGGTGGGCCAGTGCGCGTAGATGGTCGCCTTCGAGTACCCCGCTCGCCGGGCGACCTCGGCATGCGTCGTCGCTCCCCAGCCTTCTTCCAGCAGCGATGCGGCGCTCGCTCTGATCACGTCGCGCCGGGTGCGCGCCACGCGCGGATCTCCGGGGTCGCCGGACAGCTTCGCCATCCCCCAAAAATAGCTCCTCTCCGCCCGGCAGCCCACTACTGAACTATGAGTACAGTAGTGATCCGTGGGTTCAATAATCCGGATCGCTCGTGAAGGAGCCCCTCGATGACGTTGCCGCGCACTCAGCAGGCCATCGTGCAGAGCCGCTACGGAGCAGTTCGCGACGTGCTCGCGCTGTCCGGAGAGGTCCCCGTCCGCGCTCCTGAACCCCAGGAGGTGCAGGTCCACGTTCAGGCGGCGTCGGTCAACCCCATCGATTGGCAGCTGATCGAGGGCAACCGGCGCCTCATCACCCGCCGTCGCTTCCCGTTCACGCCGCTGTTCGACCTCGCAGGCGTCGTGACCGCGGTCGGGGACCAGGTGACCTCGTTCCGGGTGGGCGATCGGGTGCACGCCGACAACGAGATCGACGGTGGCGGCGCCGCGGAGTACGTCAACGTGCACCAGGGGCTGCTCGCCCTCACGCCAGCCGGGATCGGGTTCGCCGAGTCCGCCGCGATCCCGCTGGCGGCGCAGACGGCGTTGACCTGCCTGGACCGCGGTCAGGTCGTGGCGGGCACCCGTGTCGCGGTGATCGGGGCGGCTGGCGGTGTCGGGCACTTCGCCGTCCAGATGGCCAGCGCGGCCGGGGCCTTCGTGGTCGGCATCGCCAGCGCGCGGAACCTGGAGTTCGTTCGCTCCTTGGGAGCCGACGAGGTCATCGACAGGAACGAGACCGACTTGTCGAGCTTCGGTGCTGACTCGTTCGACGTGGTGGTCGACTGCGTCGGCGGTCGCGAGCAGTGGGTCCGAGCGCAGCGCGTCCTGCGTCCGGGCGGGCGATTCGTGACGATCGCGCGCGACGAGGACGGTGTGGTCACGCTCGCCTCCGCCGCCCGGCTCCTCTCGACGATCACCGCACGCAGGCTGCGCGGCGCGGGCCCGCGGGGAACGAAGTACGTCCTGGTCTTCCTCAAGGCTTCCGGGCTCCTCCTGCGGCGGGTGAACGAGCTGGTCGAGGCCGGTCAGGTCCGCGCGCACCTCGCCCGGTCCTTCCCGCTGACGCTGGAGGGCGTGACCGGGGCGATCGAGGAGAGCCGCGCGGGACGGACCACCGGAAAGCTGGTGCTCCAGCGATGACGTCCGCGCCCGCCTGATGTCCCGTCGCGCTCCGTGATGCTCCGGGGCGTGCCACGATGTCGGTATGAACCGACTGGGCAACTCGCAGTCGCCGTACCTGCTCCAGCACGCCGACAACCCGGTCGACTGGTGGCCCTGGTCGCCGGAGGCGTTCGCCGAGGCCCGCCGCCGCGACGTGCCGGTCCTGCTGTCCGTCGGCTACGCCGCTTGTCACTGGTGCCACGTGATGGCGCACGAGTCCTTCGAGGACGACGAGACCGCTCGGCTGATGAACGAGCACTTCGTCAACGTCAAGGTCGACCGCGAGGAGCGGCCGGACATCGACGCCGTCTACATGGAGGCCACCCAGGCCATGACCGGGCAGGGCGGCTGGCCGATGACCTGCTTCCTGACCCCGGAGGGCGAGCCGTTCCACTGCGGCACCTACTACCCGGTGGCCCCGATGTCCGGGATGCCCTCGTTCCGCCAGCTGCTGGACGCCGTGGCGCAGGCCTGGACCGGGCGCGGCGAGGAGGTCCGCAGGGCCGCGGCCAGGGTGGTCGAGCAGCTGTCCGAGCAGCGCCCGCCGCTCCCGGAGTCCATCTTGGACGAAGAGGTGCTGGCCGGGGCGGTGTCGCGGTTGCACGCCGAGTTCGACGCCGACCGCGGCGGGTTCGGCGATGCGCCGAAGTTCCCGCCGTCGATGGTGCTGGAATTCCTGCTGCGCCACCACGAACGGCTCGGCGAGCCGGGCAGCGGGCACTCCGCGCTCGAACTGGCCAGGGACACCTGTTCGGCGATGGCGCGCGGCGGCATCTACGACCAGCTCGCAGGCGGTTTCGCGCGCTACAGCGTCGACAGCGCGTGGGTGGTCCCGCACTTCGAGAAGATGCTCTACGACAACGCCCTGCTGCTCCGGGCCTACGCGCACCTGGCGCGGCTGGGCGACCCGCTCGGCGAGCGGGTCGCCCGCGAGACCGCCGAGTTCCTGCTGACCGACCTGCTCACGCCGGAAGGCGGCTTCGCGGCATCGCTGGACGCCGACACCGAGGGTGTCGAGGGGCTGACCTACGTCTGGACGCCCGACCAGCTGCGCGAGGTGCTCGGGGCGGACGACGGCGACTGGGCGGCGGAACTGCTGGTGGTGACCGAAGCGGGCACCTTCGAGCACGGCACCTCGACCCTGCAGTTCCCGCGCGACCCGGACGACGCGGCCCGCTGGCGGCGCGTCCGCGACAGCCTCCGCGAAGCCCGCGATCGCCGCCCGCAGCCCGGCAAGGACGACAAGGTCGTCACCGCCTGGAACGGCATGACCATCACAGCGCTGGTGGAAGCCGCCTCGGCGCTGGCCGAACCCCGCTGGCTGGAGGCGGCCGAGACCGCCGCCGACCTGCTGCTCTCGCGTCACCTGGTGGACGGCCGGTTGCGGCGGATCTCGCGCAACGGCGTGGTGGGCACCGCCGCCGGAGTGCTGGAGGACTACGGCTGCTTCGCCGACGGCCTCCTGTCGCTGCACCAGGCCACGGCCGAACCGCGCTGGCTGGAGGCGGCTTGCGCGCTGCTCGACACGGCGCTGGAGCAGTTCACCGACGCCGAGCACCCGGGCACCTTCCACGACACCGCGGCCGACGCGGAAGCGCTGGTCCGCCGCCCCTCCGACCCGACCGACAACGCCAGTCCGTCAGGATCCGCAGCGCTCACCTCCGCGCTGCTCACCGCTGCCGCGCTCGTAGGTCCTGAGAGCACCGCGCGCTACCGCAGCGCCGCGGAGCAGGCGCTGTCGCGCGCCGGACTGCTCGCGCAGCGGGCGCCGCGCTTCGCGGGGCACTGGCTCAGCGCCGCGGAAGCGCGCGCGCACGGACCGCTGCAGGTCGCGGTCGTCGGCGCAGCCGACGACGCCGACCGGGCGGAGCTGCTCGCCGCGGCGCGGCGGCGCGCGCCGGGCGGAGCGGCGGTGGTGGCCGGGGAGCCGGAGGCGGCCGGCGTGCCGCTGCTGGCGGGACGGCCGCTGGTCGGCGGAGCGCCGGCGGCGTACGTCTGCCGGGGCTACGTCTGCGACCGCCCGGTCACCAGGCCCGAAGACCTCCCGCTCTGACCGGCGTCCGCGCAGGTGGGGAACCGTGAGTGCTTCGGGGCGTTATGACGCCCCGAAACGCTCACGGTTCCGGTGCGCGCGGAAATCCGGTGGCAGCGGGCAGGCCGGGTTTGATCAACTGTGCGGGTGAGGATCCGCGACGTCGGCGAGGCCGAGCTGGGGCGACTGCAGGAGATCGAGACCTCGGCGGGGGAGGTGTTCCGGGCCGTCGGGATGCCGGAGATCGCCGACGACCCGCCGCCGGAGCTCGACGTGCTGGCCGGGTTCCAGCGCGCCGGGCGGCTCTGGGTGGCCGAGGTCGACGCCGAGGTGGTCGCCTACGTGATGGTCGAGCTGATCGACGGCAACGCCCACATCGCGCAGGTCAGCGTGCACGCCGACCACGCGCGCCGGGGCATCGGCCGCGCCCTGCTCGACCACGTCGAGTCGTGGGCCCGGGAGCGGGGCCTGCCAGCGCTGACGCTGACCACGTTCCGCTCGGTGCCGTGGAACGGCCCGTACTACGAACGGCTCGGGTTCCAGGAGATCGACGACGTGACACCGGAGCTGGCCGCGCTCGTCGCCCACGAAGCGGAGCTCGGCCTGGACCCGGCCGAGCGGATCTGCATGCGCCGGGCCATCAGGTGACCAGCGGTCGTGGGCGGCGATGACGAGCACGCCGCCCACGTGGTCATACATAAGGCCGGGCACCCGGAGTCCAGGCGGGCGCTGAGGTTCCGCTACCCGCACCGCTACGCAAAACGAGTTCAGAACAGGCTCTAGGCGTAGAGCGCGAGCCAGATCGCGATGTGGTGGCAGATCGCGGCCACCGAGACCGCCGAGTGGAAGAACTCGTGGTAGCCGAAGGTCTTGGGCCACGGGTCGGGCCAGCGGCACGCGTAGAAGATCGCCCCGGCCGTGTAGAGCAGACCACCGGCGACCAGCAGGATCAGCGCGGCGAGCCCGGCGTTCTCCAGCAGGTCCGGCAGCACGAACACGGCGACCCAGCCCAGCGCGATGTACACCGGCACCCCGACCCAGCGCGGCGCGTTGGGCCAGGCGAGCTTGAGGATCACACCGCCCAGCGCACCGCCCCAGACGACCGCCAGCACCACCGTGCCCGTCGTCGGCTGCATCGCGACCATCGCGAACGGGGTGTACGTGCCCGCGATGAACAGGAAGATCATCGAGTGGTCGAGCCGCCGCATCCAGGTGCGCGCACCGACGGTCTTCCACGTCTTGCGGTGGTAGAGGGCGCTGACGCCGAACAGGCCGAGCACGGTCGCCACGTAGATCGAGGTGCCCACCGCGGCGGCGGCGGACACCGTCGAGGCGGCGAGCGCGATCAGCGTGGCACCGGCGGCGACCGACACCACCAGTGACCACAAGTGGATCCAGCCGCGCATCCGCGGCTTGACGAACGCGGTCGGGCGGCGAGCGGAGAGGGCGCTAGTCACACCCCGAGGTTACGGGACCGTAGGTTTTGCTCGGAGGTGATCCGCACTGCATCCGGCCGTGCGCTCCGGGCCACCCGAGCATCAGGACTCACCGGATCCGCGTAGGCTCAGCTGGCGTGGCGTTCAAGGTGCGGTTGAAAGAACTCATGCTCAGCGTCTACGAGCGCAGGCTGCGCCGGAAGCTGGACGGGGTACAGCATCCGCGGCACGTCGGCGTCATCCTGGACGGAAACCGCAGGTGGGCGAAGGAAGCCGGGCTGGACGCCGCGCACGGTCACCGCGCCGGAGCCCGCAAGATCGCCGAGATGCTCGGCTGGTGCCAAGAGGCCGAGGTGGAGGTCGTCACGCTGTGGCTGCTCTCCACCGACAACCTCAACCGCACCTCCGACGAGCTCAAAGCGCTGATGGAGATCATCGCCGGGGTGGTCGACGAGCTCACCGCTCCGGAAGCGCCCTGGCGGGTGCGGATCGTCGGCGCTCTGGACGTCCTGCCGACCGAGACGGCCGCCCGGCTCTCCGCCGCCGCGCTGCGCACAAAGGGGCGCACGGGCATGCAGGTCAACGTGGCGGTCGGCTACGGCGGCCGCCGGGAGATCGCCGACGCGGTGCGCAAGCTGCTGCAGAAGCACGCCGAGGCGGGCACCACCATCGAGGAACTGGCCGAGGTGCTGACGGTCGACCACATCGCCGAGCACCTCTACACCTCCGGCCAACCGGACCCCGACCTGCTGATCCGCACCTCCGGTGAGCAACGGCTGTCCGGTTTCATGCTGTGGCAGTCCGCGCACTCCGAGTTCTGGTTCACCGAGGCCTACTGGCCGGCCTTCCGCCGCGTCGACTTCCTCCGCGCCCTCCGCGACTACGCCGTCCGCCACCGCCGCTTCGGCGGCTGACGTCAGAGCAGCGGAAAGGCCAGGTCGCGCTGACCTGGCCTTTCCGCGTGGGACTGGAGCTCAGCCCTTGGGGTGGTCGACCACCGGGGCGTTCACGCAGTGGTTGATCTGCGGGGACAGGATCGGCACGACCGCACCGATGACCG
>NZ_JAQGLB010000017.1 GCF_027853965.1 Saccharopolyspora indica
AACAACCGCCCACGCAAAACGCTCGGCTGGGACACCCCAGCCGAGCGCTTCGCTACTCTACTCACAACCACCAGCTAGCAGCGGTGTTGCAACGACCCCTCGAATCTGCCCAGGTGCACGGGCCGTTTTCGCAGCGGGCGCTCAGCCCATCTGGCGGGAAGTCCAGTGGCGCATTGCGTGCTCCACTAACGCGATCAGCGTGCGCTTGGTGGATTCGCGGTCGCGGGCGTCGCACGGGCCCATCGGCACGTCCGGGCCGATCGCCATCGCCTCGCGGACCTGGTCGAGGGAGTGCAGCATCTTCCCGTCGAAGAGGTTCACCCCGACCAGGTAGGGCAGGCCGCGGTCCTCGAAGAAGTCGATCGCCGAGAACGAGTCGGCCAGCCGCCGGGTGTCCACCAGCACGACCGCACCGATCGCGCCCTTGACGAGGTCGTCCCACATGAACCAGAACCGCTGCTGACCCGGCGTGCCGAACAGGTACAGGATCAGGTCCGAGGCCAGCGTGATGCGGCCGAAGTCCATCGCCACCGTGGTGGTCTGCTTGTTCGGCGTCGCGCCCAGGTCGTCCACACCGCGGCTCGCCTCGGTCATCACCGCCTCGGTGGTCAGCGGCACGATCTCCGACACCGAACCGACGAAGGTCGTCTTGCCGACGCCGAAGCCACCGGCCACCACGATCTTCGCCGAGGTCGACGTGGTGCCGGCGGGCTGCGGCGGGGAGCCGAGCCGGGGCGCGCTATAGCCGACGGAGTCCACTCAAAACCCTTTCCATCAACACCATGTGTGGTGCGCTACCGCTTTCGCTCACCGTCTGGTGCACGGTGATCAACCCCAGTTCGGCCATGTCGGCCAGCAGCACGCGGGCCACCCCGATCGGGACGGACAACAGCGCCCCCACTTCCGCGACCGATCGGGGTTGTTGGCACAGCTCTGCGATCGACTGGTGCTCCAGCCGCACCGCGGTGCCCTGCTGGTAGCCCTCACCGACCGAAACGAGGGTTTCCAGTTCCAGATTGTGGGTGGACCGGGTTCGTCCCCCCGTCCAGGTGTAAGAGCGGATGCTCGACGCGGCCGGTGCAGCGGGTTCCTCCACCGGCTCGTCCGGGTAGGACACCGCAGGGGCCTCGTACCGCTCTTGTTGATCATCGTACCGCTCGGGCTCGTCGCGCCCCTTGCGCTTGCGCTTGCCGCTGCCGAAGCTGAAACCGTTGACGACGTCGGCGAAGCCGTTGTCACCGCTGCTGTCGCGTCTTCGCCCCCGTGACGGGTAATCCGATCTCCTGCTCATCGCATCCTCACACGAGTGCGCCGGTCGAGCCCTGCAGCTGCGAGCGGATCTCCGGGGTCAGCATCTGGCCGACGCGCTCCACGAGCATGGTCATCTCGTAGGCGATCAAGCCCATGTCGCACTGCGGAGCGGCCAGCACGGTCAGGCAGGAACCGTCGCTGATGCCCATCTGCAGCAGCGTGCCGCGTTCCATCTCCACGATGGTCTGCACGACGCGACCGGCCTCGAAGCACTTCGCCGAACCCTGGGTGAGGCTCAGCAGCCCCGACGCGACCGCGGCCAGCTGATCGGCCCGGTCCCGGGGCAAGGTCGCCGAAGCGGTCAGCACCAGTCCATCGGCGGAGACCACGATCGCGTGCGCCACACCGGTCACGCGCTCGGTGAAGTCGGTGATCAGCCAGCCGAACCTGCGGGAAATCATCTGAGCAGTCATGCAACCTCCTGTTCGTCGCCGAGGTGATCACGCCTTCGCGCTGCGGACACCATGTCAATCCTCGTCGGTTGCTCGATGCCGACCGCGGCTGACACCGCTCTGGAAGTCGGCCAGCCTGCCGCGGAGCTTGTCCGCGTCGCGCTGGAACGTCCCAGTGCTGGTCGGCTCGGAATTCGTCACGCTACCCGGAACCAGGTGCGCCTTGGGAGTGCGGCGCGGTAGTCCGGCCTGCGTGAACGAGCCCGGCTGCGGGTTCGCCGCTGCCTCGGCCGCCTCGCGCGCCTTGTCGGCGGCGAAGTTCCACGCATCATCGGCCCCGGGATCGTGCGGGATCCACGGTTCCGGTTCGACCGGGCTGAGCCGGGAGTCCGTGGAACCGCCGAACTGGACCCCGTTCTGGGCCAGCCGGCGGCTGATGTCCTCGGCGCTCCGGGACGGCTTGGCATCCGGTTCGGCCGCACCTCGCGGGGTGCGGCGCGGCAGCCCGGAATCGGTGAGCGACGGCGGCTCCGGCTGCGGGGCGGCGGCGGGCGGGAAGTCGTCGGCCGCGTCCTGCGCACCGGGCCAGCTGAACTCGCCGGTCTCGGACTGCGCCTTCTCACTCGCTGGTTGGAACCACTGGGTGGAGGCTTCCTCGAAGATGGGCGGCTCCTCCTCCGGCCGGTCGGCGGGCGGTTCGACGCCTGGCCAGTCGAATTCGCCGGGAATCGCCCGCGGTTGCTGCGGGATGTCCAGCGGCGCGTCGAACAGGTGCGCCGTCGGCGATTCCTCCGGTTCCGGGGTGTGCGATTCGAACAGGCTCGACGGCCCCGGCTCCTGCCAGGGCGATTTCTCCGCCGGCTTCCGGCGCGGCAGCTCGCCGGAGGTCGGCAGGTCGGTGTGCGCGTGGCCGTTGCGGCCGCTGAGCTGCGGGGCGGCGGGCAGCACCGGGCCGGGCTCGACCGTCACCACGTGCTCGGCCGGGATCATGACGGTCGCGCGGACGCCTTCGACGTCCGGACCGCCGTGCAGTTCGACGCCGACGCCGTGCCGCACCGCCAGGCGCCCGGCCACGAACAACCCCATCCGGCGCGAGGTGGAGAGGTCGTCCTCGTCGACCGCGGCCAACCGCGCGTTGGCCCGCTCCAGCTCCGCGTCGCCCATGCCGATGCCCTGGTCGAGCACGTCGAGCACCACGGTGCCGTCGCCGGCCTGGTAGCTGGACACCGTCACCGTGGTGTCCGGGGCGGAGAAGTTCGCCGCGTTGTCCAGCAGTTCGGCCGCCAGGCGCACCAGGTCGCTGGCGGTGTGGCCGCGCAGCTTCACCGCGGGCGGCGGCTGCACCATCACCCGCGGGTACTGCTCGATCTCGGAGACCGCGGCGCGCAGCACGTCGGCCAGGTCGGTGGGCTGGGTGAACCGCCGCGCCAGGTCCTGGCCGGAGAGCACCATCAGGTTCTCGTTGTTGCGGCGCATCCGGGTGGCCAGGTGGTCCAGCTGGAACAGCCGGGCGAGCTGGTCGGGGTCCTCCTCGTCCTGCTCCAGCTCCTCGAACAGCCGCAGCTGCCGCTCCAGCAGGCTCTGGCTGCGCCGCGACACGCTGACGAACATGTCGTTGTAGCCCCGCCGCAGGTCCGCCTGCTCGACCGCGAGGCGCAGCGCCTGCTCGTTCACCTCGTCGAAGGCGCGGGCCACCTGCCCGACCTCGTCGGTGGTGTCGATCGGCACCGGGCTCACGGTGGCGTCGGCGCGGTTGCCCTGCCGGATCGCGTCGACGGCGGCGGGCAGCTCGTAGTCGGCCGCGTCGAGCGCGCTGGTGCGCAGCTCGCGCAGCGAGCTGAGCAGCTGGCGGGCGATCATGATGACGATCGCGGCGGCGACGATCAGCGCCGACAGCAGCAGCACGGAGTCCCAGCCGGCCGCGTCGCTGGCCTCGTCCTCCAGCTGCGAGGCGATCGTCCGCACCTCGGCGGCGAGTTCATCGCGACCGTCGTTGATCGTCTGGACCGATGAGTCGCTGCCGTGGTTCCAAGCCTCCTGCGAGACCGAGTAGCCGCCGCTGTAGATGCCGTCGGTGCTCTCCTTCAGCAGCGCGGCCAGCATCTGGTTGCGCTCGACGATGGGCCGGGTGAGCAGCGTTTCGTCCAGCCGCTGCGCCCAGTGCGCCGCGACCGTCGCGCGTGCATCGGTGATGTTCCCCAGCAGCCGGGCCCGCGAGCCCTGCAGGCTGTCCAGCACCTGCGGTTGGAGGCTGCCCTCGCTCAGGCCGGTCAGCACCCAGGCCTGCTGCAACCGGACCTCTTCGATGAGGGCCAGCATGTCCTGCATCGCGAACGCGGTGCTGGACAGGCTCCGGTCGGCGACGCTGCCGGTCAGCGCGCGGTTCAGCGACATCACCGAGTTGATCACGTCGCTGTAGGCGCCGATGGCCTGGTCCGCCCGCAGCTGGTGGTCGTGCACCTGCCGGCGCAGCGCGGCGAGCTCGTCGAACCGCGGCCGGAGCTCGCGGTAGCGGTCCTCGACGACCGGGCCGAAGACGTCGGTCGAGGCGATGAGCTCGCCGACCTCGCCCATCGCGCGGTCCACCGCGGCGACCTCCCGGTCGACGGCACCGGCGTCGCCGTCACCGACCAGGAACTCGACGGCGCTGTTGCGCTCCCGCTGCAGCCCGTCGATCAGCGGTTCGATCCGCTCCACCGCGTCCAGGACCTCCTCGACG
Source organism: Saccharopolyspora indica (assembly GCF_027853965.1). Lineage (GTDB taxonomy): Bacteria > Actinomycetota > Actinomycetes > Mycobacteriales > Pseudonocardiaceae > Saccharopolyspora > Saccharopolyspora indica. Next base: position 4,423 of record NZ_JAQGLB010000017.1, read on the forward strand.
CGGCCGAACTCGGCGGCCCGGTCGACCTGCCACCTGATCTGCCCGATGCCGAGCGTGATCGCGAAGATGACCGGGACCAGGACGACGGCGCCGAGCTTCACCGGCAGGGACCAGTTGCGCCACTGGACGACGGCGCTGCGCAGCCGCCCGAACTTCCCCTCGCTCACGAGCGCCCTCCTGGCGTCGAGCTCGGGAGTCCGCGCTGGTCGAACGCGGTTCGGCGCCTCTCGGGCGAACAATGGGTTGGAGAACGGCGCATGCGTGCGGTCCCGCAATCGTCGTCTGGGCGGTCGGGGTGAAATCCAGCTGCGGTCGGGGGGCTCCGGGCACCGGGAAACGCCATCCGGTACTGCGCTGTACCGGTGGGGCTCCGGTGGCACTCAGCGTCACCAATAGCACCTTCGGCCGGTACATTTGCGACACCGGTACCGAACCGTTACCTCTCCCGTCACGCGGCTGTCTTTCGTGCCCAAGCACTATAAGCCCCTGGTGGCGGGATAGTACCGGGGGCTTTTTACCATTCGACTACGACAATCAGCGGATGTCACGCCCAGTGGTCGATGTCGGCGAAGAACCGCCACCGTTTTCACTCGTTCAGCCTAGAGATCGGGCCGCCTCGCGGCCGGTTCCGCGGAGAAAGGCCTGGTGGATCAGATCCCACCAGCACTTTCAGGGCGTTGACCTGGCAGTACCAGACAGTAACCACGATCCCGGTGCGGGCTCTCCGCCCCCACCTGAGACCCTGGAAAACAACGGCCCGCGTGGTGATCACCACACTGTTGATCCGGCGCGGGAAGTGGTTAGAATTCCCCGCCTCCGCCAGCCCGCGCGCGCCCGGCGGGCCCACCGCGAAGTTCCAGGAAGGAAGCATGAGCAACGCAACGCAATCCGCGCTGCGCGGCAGCCCAGGTGACCAGCCCGGAAATCCGCGGTCGGCCTTCGGAGGAATCGACAAGAGCGCGGTTCGCCCCACCGCGGAACGCCTCGATTTCAGGACCATCGAGGAGAGCCCGGAATTCCGGGCGCTGCGTCGGCGGCTGAAATGGTTCGTTTTCCCGGCGACGGCGTTTTTCCTCATCTGGTACATCGGGTACGTGGCGGTCGCCGCCTACGCCCGGGAATTCATGGCGCGCCCGCTCATCGGCGAGATCAACGTCGGCCTGGTCCTGGGCGTCGCCCAGTTCATCACCACGGTCGGGCTGACCATGCTCTACCTGCGGTTCGCGCGCCGCCACATCGATCCGAAGGTCGACGAGCTCCGACAGGACGCGGGAGATCTCCAGCGATGAACGACCAGCAGCTGATCCCCGCCGACAGCGCGATCATCAACACCGCCGTCTTCGCGGCGTTCGTGCTGGTCACGCTGTTCATCGTGTACCGGGTGAGCAGCCGCGGCAGCTCCAGCGACTACTTCGTCGCGGGCAGCTCGTTCAGCGGCGCGCAGAACGGCATCGCGCTCTCCGGCGACTACCTGTCCGCGGCCTCGTTCCTGGGCATCGCCGGGGCCATCGCGGTCTACGGCTACGACGGCTTCCTCTACTCCATCGGCTTCCTGGTCGCCTGGCTGATCAACCTGCTGCTGGTGGCCGAGCGGATGCGCAACACCGGCCGCTTCACCATGGGCGACGTGCTCAGCTTCCGGATGAAGCAGCGCCCGGTGCGCGCGGCCGCGGCCGCCTCCACGCTGGCCATCACGATCATCTACATGATCGCCCAGATGGCCGGTGCCGGCGGTCTGGTCGCCCTGCTGCTCGACGTGCACAGCACGTTCGGCCAGGCGCTGGTGATCGCGGTGGTCGGCCTGGTGATGATGGTCTACGTGCTGGTCGGCGGCATGAAGGGCACCACCTGGGTGCAGATCATCAAGGCCGCGATGCTGCTGCTGTGCGTCGCCCTGATCACCATCTTCCTGCTCGGCAAGTTCGGCTACAGCATGACCGACCTGCTGCTGCAGGCCGCGGAGAACAACCCGAACGGCCGGGAGATCTTCGCCCCCGGCGTGCAGTACGGGAAGTCCGAGCTGACCCAGCTGGACTTCGTGTCGCTGTCGCTGGCCCTGGTGCTGGGCGTCGGCGGTCTGCCCCACGTGCTGATGCGCTTCTACACCGTGCCCAACGCCCGCGAAGCGCGCCGCTCGGTGGCGTGGGCGATCTGGGTGGTCGCGGCCTTCTACATCTGCACGCTGATCATCGGCTACGGCGCGGCCGCGCTGGTGGGCACCGAGGCCATCCAGTCCGCGCCCGGTGCGGAGAACTCCGCGGCGCCGCTGCTGGCCTACCGCATCGGCGGCACGGTGCTGCTGGGCATCGTCGCCGCGGTCGCCTTCGCCACGATCCTGGCCGTGGTCGCAGGCCTGACGCTGACCGCATCGGCGTCCTTCGCGCACGACATCTACGCCAACGTGATCCGCCGCGGCGACGTCGACTCCGACGACGTGGTGAAGGTGGCCCGGATGACCGCGCTGATCATCGGCGCGGCGTCGATCCTCGGCGGCATCGTGGTCAACGGCCAGAACATCGCGTTCCTGGTCGGCCTGGCGTTCGCCTTCGCCGCCTCGGCGAACCTGTCGACGCTGCTGTACTCGCTGTTCTGGAAGCGGTTCAACACCCGCGGCACGCTGTGGGGCATCTACGGCGGCCTGGGCTCCTGCCTGCTGCTGGTGATCTTCTCGCCGGTGGTCTCCGGCGCGCCGGACTCGATCCTGCCGGGAGTGGACTTCGCGTTCTTCCCGCTGAAGAACCCGGGCATCGTGTCCATCCCGTTCTCGTTCATCTGCGGCATCATCGGCACCTTCCTCGGTGGCCGCGACGAGGTGGACGATGAGCGCCGCGCGGAGATGGAGGTCCGGTCGCTGACCGGGATCGGCTCGCGAGTCGGCTGACGCACGTACCGCCGGAGGCCCCAGGACCGCTCGTCCTGGGGCCTCCGGCGTTCCCGGCACGCACCGTCGTGCGCGGACCGCGGCTCCCCCACAGGTGGTGCGCGGCGGCTTGAAGCGGTCGCGCACCGTCACCGGCCGGCCGAGGGCCGCGCACGAATTCGCTCTACCCAATCGGATACTGCCGGGCTCCCGGCATTCTCCATAAAATGGAGGTCTACACCGCTCGAAGAAGATCGCCCCGGCAATAGCAGGGGGAAATGGGCGTTCCGGCGGGCGGAAGTGGGGGGACACGATGCGCACCGCCATTCGCAATGCGCTGCTGAGCGCGTTCGTCGCCGCCGCGATCCCGCTGTCCGGGCTCGGCGCGCAGCTGGGCACCATCGCCGCCGGCATCCGGGACGCGCTGGTCGAGACCGCGGATCAGACGCAGGTCAGCGACTTCGCGGAGCCTGGCGTGCGGATCCGCTCGGCGCCCGGAACGAGCTCCGAGGCACGTGGCTCGGGGAGTCCGGGCGACCGCGCGTCGATCCTCCGCTCGGTGCCCGGTGAGACCATTCGCTGCGCGGACGGGTCGAACAATTCGGAATGGTTCGAAATCACGAATCGGCGCACCTCGATCACCGGTTTCGTCAGCGGGTGCTACCTCTGAATCCGGCGCATTCGCGCGGAGCGGCCGCGATTCTCCCGGCGACGACCGGCCCGCCCTGATCGACGCTCGGCCGCATGCCCGCCGCCGGTTCCTGAGCGCTGCCCTCCGAGGGATCGCGCCGTCCCGGTGGTCGCCGGAACTCGCCAGACGGCAAAGTCCACCCGGTCGGGGTGTATCCAGCTTATTCACTGGCGTTCCGATCAGCGCTTCGGGAATCTTGGTCCCAGCAGGCCGAATCAGGCCGCGGACTCCTGATTTTCCCAACGAGAAAGGATTTTCGCATGTCTTCGCTCACCACCACCGCCCCGAACCGCTCGTCCTGGACCGTGCGCGCGTTCCTCGCCGTGCTGCTGGCCGTCGCCGCGGCGCTGATCGGCGCCAACAACGCGCACGCCGCCGCACCACCGGAAAACCCGTGCCCCAACGGAAACTTCTGCGTCTGGACGGAGCAGGACCACGCCGGCCAGCGGCACGACATCAGCATCCACAACTCGACGTTCGAGATGGAGCGGTGCATCGCGCTGGAGCACGAGGGCGAGGCACTGTCCTTTGTGAACAACACCGGACACCAGGTCACCGCCTACCAGGACCCGCACTGCGACACCAAGGCCGACTTCGCCACCTACCCACCCGGAACGCACGCACCACAGGCGACCTTCGTGGTCCGCGCCATCAAGGTCTGGTCGCACTGAGACGCTCATCCTGGTTGGCGACCGCAGCCGCGACGACCAACGGGCCGCCTGCCAGGAGGCGCCGCAGGCGCATAGCTCACCCTCGCAATCGGCACCGCCGCGCGTTCTCAGAGCTTTCCTGGCGGGGACGGCCCAGCCGCCGTGTATTGGTCTATGCACAAGGCTGGGCACCCGGCGGTCGGTCAGCGGACCAGGTCTCGCATCAGCTCCAGCAGGCGCTCGGCGGAGTTGGTCCAGGTGAACTCCGCCGCCTGGCCGCGAGCCGCGGCCACCAGGTCCGCGCGAACCCGGTCGTCCTCCACCCGGCGCACCGCGGCGGCGAAGTCCTTCGACGACCCCGGGTCGAAGAACTCCGCGTGCCCACCGGTGACCTCGTGGAAGATCTCCAGGTCGCTGCAGACCACCGGCGTCCCCGCGTTCATCGCCTCGATGACCGGCAGTCCGAACCCCTCGTCCCGAGAAGCGGTGACCAGCGCGCTGGCCCGACCGAGCAGCCGCTGGTAGTCGCTTTCCCCGATACCCCGCCAGAAGACCACGTCCGCGTCCGGCGGCAGCTGCGCCCGCAGCTCCGCCTCCCGCTGCGGCGCGATCCGGCTGACCAGGTGCAGCCGGTGACCGGGAAGGAGTGCCATGCCCGCGATCAGGGTTTCCACGTTCTTGTACGGCATGAACGAACCCATGTACACGAGTTCCCGCGGACCGCCCGCGGCTTCTCCGGCCGCGTCCGCCGGTGCGACGTCCTGCGCGCCGTTCTCCCGCACGTCGGTGTCACCGGGCAGCGGTGACGGTGCATTGTGGACGACCGTGACCGGACGCCGGGTGAGCCGGTGCTCGGCGATCAGGCGGCGCGTCGTCTCGCTGACCGTGACCACCGCGTCGGCCCGGTTCAGCATCACGCGCTGCGGCCAGAACGCCTTGTGGTAGAGCCGCCACGCCGCGCGGACGGGCAGCGGCAGGAACCCGGGCGGCTCCGGGTGCCGGTAGTAGATCAGGTCGTGCAGCGTGAGAACCAGCCGGTACTCGCGGCGGAATCCCCCGATCACCTGCAGCGGGCTGAACACCACGTCGGCGCCGAGCCGGTTCAGCGTGCGCGAGAGCCACAGCTCGCGCGGCGAGAACGGGCTGTTGACCTTCAGGTGCGGAACACCTTCCGGCAGCAACCGCAGCTGCCGCTCGTCGTGGATCAACATCGTCACCGGATGGAGGTGGTGCAGTGCTTCGATCAGGCTCGCCCCGTAGCGGCTGATCCCGTCGTGCTGGTCGGTGCGCGTCCAACGCGCGTCGACGACGACGGTCATCGTCCCGGCCCGCTCCGCGCGCGGCTCGGCAACGTCCGCCGCGCGCTCGCCGTCAACGCTGGTCATGGCGCTCCCAGGAACCGTTGGATCGCCTCGGCCGCCGGACCCGGTGTTTCGTAGTGCACCAGGTGCCCGACGTTCGGGATCACCACGAGCTCGGCGTCGGACATCCGGGCGGCGAGTGCTCGTTGTCCCGCCAGCGGTGCGATCTCGTCGGACTCCCCGGCGATCAGCAGGGTGGGCAGCTGGATGTCGTCGGCGTGGTCGGCGACGGTGTGCGTCGTCGAGGCGTCGAAGGTCTCGCTGACCAGGGCAGGGCTGTGGAAGCGGCTGAAGTAGCGCAGGTGGTTGGAGTCGATGAACTCGCGCAACTGCTTGTCCTTGGTCCGCGTCATCGCCCGGCTCGCCGCCAGCACCACCCAGCGATTGCTCAGCAGCGAATGCCCGGCCCGGAGCGGCAACCGCTTGCCCAGCGTGTAGTAGGCGGAGGTCAACCCGGACAGCAGCACGCGCGGCCCGCGCAACGCCGGGGTGGCGATGGGGTTGATGAGCACCAGCCTGCGGACGAGCTCGGGTGCCGAGGCGGCCACCCGCGCCGCGATGATCGAGCCGAACGAGTGCCCGAGCAGCACGACCGGTCGTTGCCGGCCGCCGAGCTGCTCGATCAGCTCGGTGATCACGCGCGCGTAGCCGGCGACGTCGTGGCGCTGCCCGTCCATCGGCCCGGAGTCCCCGAACCCGGGCAGGTCGGGAATGACCACCCGGTGGTCGGGCAGCCCGGCGGCGACGAGCTCCAGGCCGTGGTGGGTGCCGCGCAGCCCGTGCACCATCAGCACCGTGTCGGCCTCGGCCGCCGCGGGTGGCTCATCGGCTGCGGTACCTGCGGCTGTTCCGGTCCTGGGCTCGGCGAGGTCGTCGCGGTAGGTCCAGTAGTGCAGGTCGGCACCGCTGATCCGCGCCACCCGCTCGACGGACTGGAGTTCCGGGATGGTCATGGTGGCTCAGCTCGCCAGCTCGGTGCGGATCTCGTCGAGCTCGACGGCGCCCTCCGGGTCGATCACGTGGTGGTAGATCGACTCGAACCGCCCGAGGATCTCGTCGATGTCGTGCCGGGAGACCAGCCGCTCGCTGGCCTCGCCCATCCGGTCGATCGTGGCGCGGTCGACCAGCACGTCGTCGATGGCGCGGGCCAGCGCGTGCACGTCGCGCGGCGGGAACAGCCAGCCGTTCTGGCCGGGCTGCACGAGGTGCGGCAGCGCCATGGCGTTGGCCAGCACGACCGGGGTGCCCGCCGACATCGCCTCCATGGTGGCCAGGCTCTGCAGCTCGGCGATGCTGGGCATGCAGAACAGGTCGGCGCGCGCGTAGGCCTCCAGCAGCTCTTCCTCGCCGAGGTAGCCGTGGAACTGCACCTGGTCGGCGATCCCGAGGTCGGCGGCGAGCTGCTCGAAGGCGGCGCGGCGGCTGCCGTTGCCGACGATCTCCAGCCGGGTCGGGGCCTTGGTGCGCAGCAGCGACATCGCGCGGAGCAGGTCGTCGATGTGCTTCTCCTCGTCGAGGCGTCCGACGAAGAGCACGGTCCGGGTCTCCGGGTCCGGGTTCTGGGCGCGGAAGCGCTTGGCAGGCCGCCGGTACCGCTGGACGTCGATGCCGCAGGAGACCGGCAGCGCGATGTCGGCGAACCCGTTGTCCTGCAGCAGCTGGACGGCGCGGGGCGTGGGCGCGGTGACCAGGTGGGCCTTGCTGTAGTGCTTGATCAGGTTGTGCCACAGCAGGCGGCCTGCCGCGTCCTGCAGCACCTGCGGGACCTTGATGTAGCCGAAGATGTTCTCCGGCATGAAGTGGTTGGTGGCCACCAGCGGGAGGCCGCGCTGCCGGGCCGAGTCGATCAGCCCGCGGCAGATGAAGAAGTGCGACTGCACGTGCACGACGTCGGGCTGGATCTCCGCCAGCAGGCGGTCGGCGCGGCGGGCCTGCCACGGCATGATGCCGCGGATCTCCGGGTGGAACGGCGAGCCGTAGGAGGGCACCCGGTGCACCGTCACGCCGTCGGCCACCTCGATGTGCTCGGACCGGTCGGACGAGTGGCAGATGACGTGCACGTCGTGGCCGCGGGCGGACAGCCCGGTCGCCAACCGGTGACCGAAGTTCGCCGCCCCGTTCACGTGGGGCGGGTAGGTGGTCGCACCGACCACGATCCGCATCGGTCGGCTCAGCGGTTGCGAAGTCAAGAGGAACTCCCGTCAGGACGATCTGTCGAACTCGGTCCGGCAAGATCACTGCTGCCGGTCACCGGAGCGGGCTCGCGCCGCTCCTGGGTGTCGGGGTGGTAGCGCGCGAGCGCGAACACCCCGATGCAGGCCACCACCGCGCAGATGATCTGACCGGTGGCGGTCCAGGCGCTGACCAGGTCGGCCTCGCCGAGCAGCCCGATGCCCAGGCCGACCGCGACGAGCGGGTCGATCACGGTCAGGCAGGCCACCACGAGGTCCGGCGGGCCGCTGGCGTAGCCGTGCTGCAGCAGCCAGCCACCCACGACCATCGCCACGGCGATGCCGAGCAGTGGAAGGGGGTTGATGTCCAGCAGGTCGGTCGTGCCGAGCTGCTGCGCGACCGCGCGCATCAGCAGCGACACGTACCCGTAGGCGATCGCGCACCCGGCCGCGAAGAAGATGCAGCGCACCTTCGACCGGGTCAGCATCGCCAGCACGCCCACCGCCAGCACGGCGGCGGCGACCAGCTGGGTGGCCACCAGCTGCGCATCACCGGCCACCGGGGTGGCTGTCGCGCTGCCGGCGGCGAGGAAGACGAACATGGCGACGCCGCCGGTGGCCGCGATGACCGCGAACAGGACGTTGCGGTTCAGGTCGCGGACCCGGATGCCCTGCTGGCGGACGTTGAGCAGCACGGTGGTCGGCAGGGCGAGCACGCCGATCGGCTGCACCACGCTGAGCGGGGCGAGACCGAGCGCGCAGGCGTGCAGCACGGCGCCGCCGCCGAGCGCGGCCAAGCCGATCAGCCAGCGAGGATTGCGGACGAGCTTCGACTGGACCCGCAGGCCCAGCCCGTTGCCGTCCATCGTGTCGTGGACCGCGGCGTGCTGCATGCGCGCCCCGATCGCGTTCCCGAGCGCCCCCAGGGCAGCGAGCAGCACCGCGAGCGCAGTCATCGCGAACCACGCCCAGCCGCCGGGCTCGAGGGGTGGTGCTGCACGACCGGGTCAGTCCTTCTCAGCAGGCTGCGGGAACGTTCGACTACCGAACACCCTAGTCGGCGACCCATGTCACGTCCCGCTGTCGAGGCATCGCGGCGTCCGCCGCCACGGCCTGCTGTCCGCGTCGGGATCCGCCGCTCGCGGTTCCCGCCTTCGCTGTCCGTCCACACCGCTCAATCTCGCGCTTCGCGGGCCCGACTCACATCCGGGGTCGGACCCCCAATTTCCCTGAGACGTTCCAGGCTCGCACTTCGCGGCACGACGCGCGCGGCTGGGCGAAAACACCGGGCGAACATCTCTTCGATCCGCGTTGACCAGGCGAAACGGAAATCCCGCAGCTGCCCCTGAGCATCTCGGGGGATCTCCGTGGACACCCTGGCCCGCCGACCGGCCGATGCGGTGCGCAACGCTAATGCCGCGCTGCGTGAAACACCGGACGAATAAGCGTGGACCGAGCCGGTGAACGAAAGCCGACGCCCCGACGAATCGAGCGGAAAGAACCGCGCAGGTTCCGGAATCGCTTCGCCCGCGCACGGTCGAGCTGCGCCGGGCGCGCCCTCCGCGTGCGCTTCTGCGCTGGCCGCCGGATACACGTGCTCGACTCTAGAACAACGATGCTGAGGACATTGTCAGCAACACAACCCGGCCCGGCCCGGTGCTCGCGCGGATTGCCGAACAGGCCAACCCGGCCAATCGCAACACCGCGCCGGAACACGGCCCGAACTGGGAACTCATCGAATTCGAAGATCAACTATTCGATCGGTGCGCGGTGACCGAGGCTACACATCGCCAACATCACCCCGCCGATCGCGAACTCGCGCACCGAAACAATTCGGTCACAACCCGTGATCGACTTCGGCGCCCGGTCCCGAATAGCCGCTCGTCCGGGTGAGACGATGCATGCGTGGCCGCCGATTCTGATGCCGTTGCCCGACGAACCGCGGAACCGGATCGTCCCGGCGACGCCGCGGATCGCAGCACCGCGCGCGCGAAGACCGCCGTGGTGCTCGCCCTGGTCGGCGGAGCGCTGCTGGCCGCCCTGATCACCACCGCCTACACCGCCGTGGGCACCATCCCCGGTCTCCCCGACCCACCATCGCTGGTGCGCTTCGGGCTGCCCGCGGCCCGGGTCGTGCTCGACCTGGCCGCGCTCGCCACGGTCGGCATGAGCCTGCTGCCGAAGCTGATCGGCTTCGACCGCCCGAAGCAGACCGAACCGATCATGGCGCTGGCCCGGCGGGCCACCGTGATCACCGCGCTGCTCTGGATGCTCGCCGCCCTGGTGTCCCTGGTCCTGCAGGCCGTGGAGCTGAGCCCGGAGCGCAGCGCGACCCTCCAGCTGCTCGTCGACTACGTCGCGAACGTCCCGGCGGGCCCGGGCCTGCTGGCGAGCGCAGGCGCCGGTCTGGCGTGCGCGGTGCTGGGCCTGCTGGCCATCCGGTTCGGCGAGTCGGTGCCCGCCGAGCTGCGCACCATCGTCGCCCTGCTGGGCCTGCTGCCGATCCCGCTGACCGGCCACGCCACGGACTGGCGCTACCACGACTTCAGCATGATCTCGATGGAGCTGCACGTGATCGGCGCGGCGATGTGGACCGGCGGGCTGGCCGCGGTCGCGCTGTTCGTCGCACCGCGGCGCGGGCTGCTGGCCGAGGCGCTGCCGAAGTTCTCCAAGCTCGCCACCACCGCCTTCATCGTGGTCGGCGCCTCGGGCCTGTTCAACGGCCTGATGACGCTGGTCATCACGCCCAACGTCGGCCTGCTCGGCCTGTTCACCACCGGCTACGGCCAGATCATCGTGGCGAAGGTGATCTGCCTGGTGACGCTGGGCGCGGTGGCCTCGCAGATGCGCTTCCGCCTGCTTCCCCGCATCGCCCGACACCAGCGCACCGCGCTCCTCGGCTGGGCCGCCGCCGAGGTCGCGGTGATGGGTGTGGCTTACGGGCTGGGCGTGGTGCTCTCCCGCGCCCCCGTCGTCATCTGAGCGCGCGCGGTCAGCCGCCGCCCGCGCTCGGTGTCGAGCAGGAACTGGACGAACCACCAGAGCCCGGCGAGCAGCACGACCACGTACACCGCCGACCAGTAGTCCGAGGGCGGCGCGGCCAGGTAGGTCTGCTGCACCGACAGCGCCGCGTAGGACACCGCGGTCACGGCCACCGCGCCGAACAGCGGCCGGATGCGCGCCGCCAGCTGGAACGACAGGTCGATCGCCAGGGCCCCGGCGAGCAGGAAGAACGGCACGGTGGAGATCGGGAAGTCGGCCGCGGCCAGCAGTCCCCATGCGACGCAGCGGAACGCCAGGTAGCCAGCGGTGATGGTGGTCGCGGTCCACTTGCGCCCGATCAGCCGCCGGGCCAGCAGCAGCGTGCCGAGCCCGGTGAGCACCGCCCACGACGGGTACACCCAGTCCGGCACCGGCAGCGTGAAGTGCTCGACGGCGATCCGGTCCAGCGGCCGCCCCAGGTCGTCGGCGGCGAACTGCAGCAGGATGTCCTCGGCGTAGGGCGTGCCGCGGTCCCACGCTGCCAGCCCCAGCACGCCGTACTCCTGGTGCTGGTTCAGGAACAGGAAGTTGTCCAGCACCGTGAACCACAGGAAGCAGGCGATCGGGTACTGGTACCGGTCGCCGCGGCCGTGCTGCGCCCAGCCCCGGATCAGCCCGATGCTCATGAACCCGGTGCCGATGTAGAGCAGCGCGTGCGACGGGCTCCACGCGGTGATGTCCAGGCCGTTGACCCGGTGGTTGATCACGTCCAGCGGCGCGGCCACCAGGAAGACGCCGAGCCCCCACTGCAGCCAGCGCAGCGTGGCGCGGTCGGCACCGATCCCGGTGTAGGTGTGGAAGACCACCAGCCCCAGCACGATCACGGTGCCGACCGTGTTGATCAGGTGCGGCGGCGCGAGGTCGTCGCGCAGCCACTTGAAGTGCCAGCAGATGTCCCAGGTCGCGCCCGCGATCTTGAGGGCCATCGCGACGACCCACCAGCGGTAGAGCGCGATCACGAGCTGCTGCGGGGCCTCCCGTCCCGGCTCACCACGCGTCCAGTGGCCGCGGATCAGCTCCGCCGTTCCCGCCATCGCGTTCACCTCCGCCTCGCGCGACGTTCACGCGCAGACGGTAGTTCGGATCAGGCCGGCGAGATCGGTCATCGCGATTCCCGGCAGTAACGGTTTGGAAAACCCGCGCCCCTCCGCCAGGTCGTGCGCCAAGACCGGGGAAGCGCTCAGGTTCCGCCACCCGCACCGCTGCGCAGAACGCGCCTGGAGACCCGGAAGCTTTTCAGCGGGGGATCTTCAGCACCTGGCCGACGTAGATCAGGTCCGGGTTGGCGATGCCGTTGACCCGCGCGATCTCCCGCCAGTCCACGCCCAGCTTCGCGCCGATCTCGGACAGCGTGTCGCCGGGCTGCACCACGTAGGTCTCCTCCGGCGGGGCCGGCGGCGGGGGCGGCGGCGCACCGGCTCCGGTGAGCACCTCCAGCGGCACCATCGAGACGTTCAGGTCGGTGTTGCCGCCGATGCCCGGTACCTGCCCGTCAGAGGCGTGCTGGTGCATCACCACGCGGTCGGTCAGGTAGCCCGGTTCGCCCGGCGGGCGGCCGTAGTGGGCGACCCACAGGAAGACGCCGGGATCCACCCAGGTGTCGGTGGCGAGCTTGTCCTTGAACCACGAAGCCGAGGCGTACACGACGATCTCGTGGCGGCCGGTGTGCCCGCGGACGGCGTCGATGAAGCCCTTCACCCAGGCGCCCAGGTTCGGCGCGTCGGTCTCGATGTCCAGGCACGGCGGCAGGTTCCCGGGCGCGCTGGAGTTCAGCCGCGCCAGCTGCCCGGCGAAGTCGGCCGCGTCCTGCTGCGGGGAATTCGTGTCCGGCCGGGCGAAGTGGTAGAGCCCGGTGACCATCCCCGCCCCGCGGGCACCGGCCAGCTGGGCGTCGAGCGTCGGGCTCACGTATCCGATGCCCTCGGTCGCCTTGATGTAGCTGAAGACGTATCCGGCGCCGCGAACCGCTCCCCAGTTCGGTTCTCCCTGATATCGCGCCACGTCAATGCCGGGAATGCGTTCGGCCATGATCAAACCCCCTGAGTTCGGCCTGCGAGCGGGGCCCAAAGATATCTAATTCGCACAAACCCGCAGTCCCGCCGTTCAGGTCAAGAAAACCACCCGATCGGACCATCTCCAAAAGAAAACCACCCCATTCCCATCTGGGGAATTACGCGAATCGGGTAACCGCACCATCCGGAATGCACCCGATCAGTCGATCGACGGCGCCCTCCGGTTCAGCCCGGCGGCCTAGCGCCCGACCACGGAACGCACTGCCCGCGAAGCGGGGAGAATGCGGACAGCAGGCAACCCTCCCGCCTACCGCACGTCTACACAACAGCAGAGCAGTTACCGACAGACCCCGCCGCGCAGGGCGGGGACGGGAGGTGGTCGTCGTGACCGCGCATCGACTGCGGACCATCGGAGTACGGACGCTCCAGGCGTCCGGGGCCTTGCTGGTCGCCGGGCTGATGGCCGGCTGCGGCCAGGCCGCACCGCCGAGCCAGGCGATCTCGGCGCCGCTGCCGCAGACCCGGCCCGAACCGCAGGCACCGGCCGCGGACCTGAACCCGCCCGCCGAGCAGCCCGAGCTCCCCGCCACCGAGAACTCCGCGGCCCCGCCGCCGGTGGCGCCGAAGCCGACGGTCGACGAGGTGACCCGCTGCCACACCTCGATGCTCACCGGCTCGCTGCAGAACCCGGATGCCGGGGCCGGGCAGCGCTACGCCGAGCTGACGCTGACCAACAGCAGCGGCGAGACCTGCACCCTGTACGGCTACGGCGGGATGCAGCTGGTCGACGCGTCCGGCAGGCCGCTGCCGACCGAGGCGAAGCGCACCCCGAACCCCGGGCCGTCGATGATCACGCTGAGCCCCGGCGAGTCGGCCAGCGCCACGCTGCACTGGACCGCCGTCCCGCACGAGGGCGAGCCGACCGACGGCCCGTGCGCGCCCACCGCGGCCAGCCTGCAGGTCATCCCGCCCGACGAGACCGACCCGCTCCCGGTCACCTGGAACGGCGGCCCGGTCTGCGGCTTCGGCGAGATCGACGGCACCGCCTACCACCAGTGATCCCGGCCGCTGGGCGTGCTGCAACGCGCACGCCCAGCACCGCACCTGAAGGCCCTGACCTGGTGTTGTGCTCCGGAGGCGCGCTGGAACGCGGCGCGGCGCTTGGCTCGATCGGATGAGGTGTGCTGTGGTGGCACCATGATCGAGTCAACGGATCGAGAGATCACCGGACGTCACGGCAACCTGGTGGTGCGCGAGTGGGCCGCGACCAACCCGGGCTGGATCGCGCTGATCGCGCACGGCTACGGCGAGCACTCCGGCCGCTACCAGTGGGTCGCCGAGCAGCTGGTGGGCGCGCGAGCGCAGGTCTACGCGCCCGACCACCTCGGGCACGGGCGTTCGGACGGCGAGCGGGTCCGCTTCACCGACGCCGAGTCGATCGTGGCCGATCTCGAGACGCTGCGGCAGCAGATCGCCGCCGAGCACCCCGGCCTCCCGATCGTCCTCATCGGACACTCGATGGGCGGGATGCTCGCCGCCCGCTACGCCCAGGAGCACCAGGAGCACCTGGCCGCGGTGGTGCTCTCCGCACCGGTGCTGGGCACCTGGCACGTGCTCGACCTGCTGGAGCACGACGAGATCCCGGACACCCCGATCGATCCCGAGACGCTGTCCCGGGATCCGGAGGTCGGCGCGGCCTACCTGGCGGACCCGCTGGTCTGGCACGGCCCGTTCAAGCGCCCGACGCTGCGCGCGATCGACAGCTGCCTGCTGGCCATCAACGACGGGCCGGCGCTGGAGAGGCCGACGCTGTGGGTGCACGGCGAGGACGACGAGCTCGTGCCCGAGGCCGACACCAGGACCGGCATCGATCGCATCCGCGGCGACGAGTTCCACGAGCACATCTACCCCGGCGGCCGCCACGAGCTGTTCAACGAGACGAACAAGGACGAGGTCATGAGCGACGTCCTGACCTTCATCGGCCGCGAGCTGAACTCCTAGCAGATATCGATTCCAGGCTCGTTTTGCGTGGCGGTGCCGGTAGCGGCCCCCTGCGGGAGTTACAGCGCCCGCCTGGACTCCGGGTGCCCGGCCTGATGCATGACCAATGCACGGCGGCCGGGCCGTCCTCGCCGGGAGGAACCCCGGAGGGGTGGGCGGAGTGAACCCGCGGCGGTGCCAGCTGCGAGGGTGGGCTATGCGCCTGCGGCGCATGCGACACCTTCCGTGCTCCGAGCACGTTGCTCGTCGCGGCTGCGGTCCAAAGAATCAACCCCACAGCAACCAGCAATCCACCCGTTCCGCTATTAACACTCAGGGGTCACATTCTCGATCATTACTCGTTCGGGTGAGGCGTGTCGCTTGCGCAGTTGCAGGTGGACCGTGCTGGGGGCAGCTTGATTGGTGCTGACTGGCGTCGGCAGGCGGGCGGACCTCCCGCCCGGTCGGGGTGGATCGAGTGAGGCAGCCATGGACGTCGAGCGCGCTCAGGACCTGATCGGCACACCGGTGTTCGACCGCAACGGCACGCGCGTCGGCCGGGTCGGCAACGTCTACGTGGACGACACGACGCAGCAACCGGAGTGGGTCACCGTCCGGATCGGGCTGCTCGGGGTCAGGGAGACCTTCGTGCCGCTCACCGGCGCGTCCACCGAGGAGAACCGGCTCGACCTCGACGTGGACAAGGAGCGGGTGAAGAACGCACCGCGCGTCGAAGCCGAGAACGGCCACCTCTCCCCCGAGGAGGGGCGCGACCTCTACCACTACTACGGCGTGGACCAGGGCAGCACCGGCGAACCGACGCAGGACGAATCCCGTTGATCCGCAGCGCGTTTCGCCGACGCGGCGGCGCACCGGCGAAGCCCGCGACACGCCCCGGTATGACGCCGGACACAGCTGCTCCGAACTGATCTGCGCTCGCCCTACCGATCACCGGTGCGGGATGATTCCCCGGCGATGAAGAACAACAACGAGCTCGAGCTGCTGATCACCGTGGTCGTCGGGGCCGACGACGAGCGTTCCGCGCGCGCCGCCTGCCGCGACCTGGTGCAGACCGTCGGCGGCCGGGTGGTGGCCTCCGGCGACTGCTCCGACGAGGAGCCGGGCTGCTGGTCGGTCACCATCAGCAGGGACAGCGCGGAGACCGGGCAGCACGTGGCCGGGCTCTCCCGCGCGGTGCGCAACTTCCTGCGCGAGCTGGGCCCCGACTACGCCCGCCACCGGGTGGCCTGCGAACCGCCGACGGCGTGGACCGTGGTCGACCACCCCGAGCTGGTCGGCGCGCTCGTCCGCGGCGGGGAGCGGCTGCTGGTCGAGGCCTGGGCGGGCGGTTCGCTGCTGTTCGGGCGCGCCGAGGCCGCCGATCCCGACGAGCCGCCCGCACCGGCTCCGCCGGTGGTGGACGCGCTGGACGAGCAGGGCCGGGTGCGGCCGCGGCTGGAGCTGGTGGTCGACGTGGTCACCGACCGCCGCGCGGGCGCGGAGTGGCCCGCGCGCGCCGTGGCCAGCCGCCTGTCGCGCACCACCGAGATCGTCGAGTACTCCGTCGAGCCACCGGTGGTGCGGGTTTCGCTGGACCTCGGCCCGGCGGTGGGCGAACCGGCGGAGATCGTCCTCGGCGCGACCTCGGCGCTCGGCGGCAGCGGCTGGTCCCGCGTGTCGACCGACGGCGCGGATGCGAGCGCGCGGTGGTCGGCAGCGCCGATGCCCCCGTCCGGCGTCGCCGCGATCGAGGTCACCGCACGATCCACAGTGGACACGAACCGCGGCTGACCCGGCACCTCCGGCGCGCGCCCGGGGCGCGTGCTCCGGGCGCAGCAGTTCCACCTCGTCCGGCAGCGCGATCAGCGATCGCACCGAGGTTCACCGGACCGCCGGAATCGTTTCCGGCACACGTCGGAATCGTCGGCGTGTCGTCGCCGGACACGCCGACGGCTGTGGACAACTCCCGCGATTTCAATGGAAATTGGACATCTGATTTCCATTGAAATCGCGTGGAACGCGGAAGACTCTCGACTTTTATCGCCCTGCCGAGTGGTCGACCGCGCCGGTGATCACTCTCCGCGATCGGACGGTGATCAACTGCATGGCCCTGCCTGCGCCGTCCGCCGAGCAGGCAGCTAACTTGTGGACCGTTACAGCACCGCCCCACCTCGGAGGACCGGACCCACATGGCAGGCGTGGAAGAAGTTCGCGCAGGCATTTCGCTGGCCAACCAGAAGATGCAGGAGGGCGTCGGCGCCCTGCAACAGGCGAACGACCTGCTGGAAGAGGCCCAATCCGCGCTCGTGAACGCCACCCAGGGCAGCGCGCAGGAGGACATGCAGCACGCGCACGGCATGCTCGCCGAGGTGGTGCAGACGCTCATCGGCGCGCAGAACTCGATCCAGGCCACCATGTCCTCCGCCGAGGCCTACGCGGGCCGGCTGTAGCACCGTGTCCGCGCTCGAAGAGCTCGCGCAGGCGCTGGGCGTCGTCGAACAGCACCTCACGGATGCCGGTGCGCTGCTGGGCACCACCCGGAAGTCGTTGGGCGAGGCGGAGCGGGCGCTGGTCAAGCTCGATCCGGAGCACCCGGAGACCGTGGTGCCGCCGAACCTGCACCGCGCGGACGACCAGGTCGAGCGGGCCCAGGAGATGATCGAGCACATCCTGGGCGCGCTGAGCGATTTCGTCGCCCGGCTGTAGGTCACCGGCCCGGTGAATCGACGCGCGCCGGGTCCTCTGCCGGGTGGTACTTTGATCACGGTCAGTAACTCTGCTTCCGAGGTGGGGTGTGGGTAAACGCAACGATCGGCGGGATCGCGTCCGAGCCGCGGTCCGGCGCCTGCGATCCAGCGTCGCCACCGCGCTCGGTGCCGCCGAGAACGAGCACGCCAGGGTCATCGCCGAATGCGCGCAGCAGGAGTTCGCGCTGCGCATCGCGCAGGCCGGCACCGCGACGGCGGAACGCGACCCGCAGGAGATCGGCGACCCCGCCGACGTCGCGTTCCAGGCGGCCATGCGGGAGGCGCTGGCCGATCGCGCTGAGATCTACGCGGAGTGGACCACCGAAGGGCCCGGTCAGCTGGCGCAGCTGATGGCCGAGGCGGCGCCGGGATCGGCCGGGCTGCCCTGGCCGGAGTGGCTCGGTCAGGTCGGTGCGCGGGAGTCCGCCGCTCCGCCGCCCGAGCTGTGGCGCATCGGCACCGCCGTCGTGCCGGATTCGCCGGACCGCAAGCCCTTCCCCGCCGCCGTCCCACTGCTCGACGAAGCGCACCTGCGGATCACCACCGACGGCAACGCTGATTCGGCCGAAGCGCTGGTGCAGGACCTGCTGCTGCGGCTGCTCAGCCACTTCCAGCCGGGCGCGGTGCGCCTCCACGTCTGGGACGTCGCGCAGCTGACCGGCACGCTGCCCGGTCTGTACCCGCTGACCCGCGCCGGGCTGCTCACCGCGCACGATCCGACGCGGCTGGACGAGATGCTGGACGCGCTGTCCGACCACATCCGGCGGATCCACACCAGCGCGCTGCTCGGCGGGCACACCTCGTTGCGGGCGCTGGCCGAGGAGAAGGGCCACCGCTCCGAGCCCTGGCGCATCGGCGTGCTGTTCGGCAACGGCGAGCCGCTGCGCGAGGAACAGCAGCAGCAGTTGCAGCGGATCGCCCGCAGCGGGCCCGCCTGCGGCATCCACCTGATCGTCGTGGACATGTCCCTGTCGGTGAGCAGCGCGATCGAATCGGTCCGCCTGATCGGCGAGGACCGCGCGCGCACCAGCACCACCGGCCCGGAAGCCGTGGTGACGCTGGACGAATCGCCTTCGCGCAACGAGGTGACCAAGGCCTGCACGACGATCGGTGAGGCGTTCCTGGCCCGCCGCGCGCGGGTGCGCACCTTCGAGGACCTGGTGCCCGAGCAGTACTGGGCGCACAGCTCGAAGACCGGGTTGCAGGCGCCGGTCGGCTTCAACGAGGGCGAGCCGGTGTGGATCACGCTCGGCGACAGCAGCCCGCACACCCTGATCGGCGGGCCGAGCGGTTCGGGCAAGACGAACTTCCTGTTCGGCATGCTCGGCGGGCTCGCCGCCCGGTACTCGCCCGACGAGCTGGAGCTGTACCTGCTGGACTTCAAGGAGGGCGTGTCCTTCGCCCAGTTCACCCCGGGCAAGCGGGATCCGAGCTGGCTGCCGCACGCGCAGCTGGTCGGGGTGAACGTCAACACCGACCGCGAGTTCGGCTTGGCGCTGCTGCGGTTCCTGGCCGATGAGATGCGGCGGCGCGCGGAGGCGGCGAAGGAGCACGAGGTCACCAAGCTCGAAGAGCTGCGCACCGAGAATCCCGGCGGCCGGTGGCCGCGGATCGTCGCGGTGATCGACGAGTTCCAGTACCTGTTCGCCGACCGCGACAACGTCACCGCGCAGGCCACCGCGCTGCTGGAGGACGTGGCGCGGCGCGGCCGCTCGCAGGGCATCCACCTCGTGCTGGCCAGCCAGGACGTGTCCGGCATCGAGGCGTTCTGGGGCAAGCCGGCGATCTTCGAGCAGTTCATCCTGCGGATCGCGCTGCCCAAGGCGCGCCGGGTGCTGGGCGAGCAGAACCAGGCCGCGATGGAGCTGCCGCGCTGGCACGCGGTGGTCAACCACGAGTCCGGCGTCAAGCACGGCAACGAGATCGCCCGCGTCCCGGACGCCACCGCGCGCAACACCTTCGACGCGCTGCAACTGGAGCTGTGGAAGCAGCTGGACGAATCCGCCGCGCCACCGCGCCTGTTCGACGGCTCGAACCTGCCGGTGCTGTCCACTTTGGACGACTACCGGCAGCTCTCCACCTCGGTGTCCACGCCGAAGGCCCTGCTCGGGCAGATCATCGACGTGGACGGAACGGCCGCCGCGGTGCGCCTGACCCGGTCGCCGGGCCGCAACATCGCGGTGATCGGCTCGGTCCGGGTGGACGCGGTGAGCGTGCTGGGCGCGGCGGCGCTCTCGCTGGCACGTCAGCACCGCCGGGGCGGGATCAGGTTCACCGTGGCCAGCCTGCTCGACGACGTCGACGACGACGCGCGGCACATCGTCGACCAGCTGCGCGAGAAGCACGAGGTCGAGCTGGTCGGCCTGGACGACATCGAGCAGACGCTGACCGAGGTGGCGGCCTCGATCGACGGCCGGACCGGCGCGGACATCCCGCACTGCGTGCTGCTCTACGCCGCCGACGCGGCGCAGACGACCTTGGAGCGCAAGGACCCGACCACCCGCGTCAGCGGCGTCGACCACCTGCGGAAGATCCTCAAGCAGGGCCCGGAATCGCGGGTGCACGTGATCGGCTGGTGGCGCAGCGTGCAGCGGGTGAAGAACACCCTCGGCATGGGCCCGGTGGACGACATCGGCGCGTGGGTCGCCTTCGACGTGCACGGCCAGGAGCTGGCCACCTTCGCCGCCGGGCAGATCGTCAGCTGGTCGCCGCGCGCCCGGCGCGGCCTGTTCTTCGACCGCGCCGTGCACTCCCGGCCCGAGGTGATCCTGCCGTTCGACCTCGGAGAACCGCAGCCGCAGGCCACCGAGCAGACCGGAGCCCTGGAGGAAGCTGGTGACTGAGCAGGTTCCGGCGTCGGTCCGGTACAAGGAGCTGACCGCGCTGGCGACCACCGCCGCGCAAAAGCTGCGCAAGCACGAGAAGGCGCGGGCCGCCGGGCTCAGCGACGAGGTCGCCGCAGGTCAGCAGCGCAAGGACGCAGCGGCGAAGGAACTCGAGACCTTCGCCGCGGAGGTGAAGACGCGGTGGCGGATCGCGGTCCGGCTGGTGTGGCACGAGAAGTGGCTCAAGGGTCCCGATATGGACGCCTTCCCCGAACCCGACCACTCGGCACCGCGCGTGACTCCGGAGAAGTCGATCAACAGGATCCAGGCTGCGCACCTGGAACTCCGCGAGGCCGTGCAGAAGCTCCACTTCGGCCTGCTCCGCCGCAAGAAGCCTCCGAAGGACTTCCCACCACCGCCCGACCACACCGCCGATTCACCCGCCGAACCACCTGCGTAGCTGGTCTTCGAGGCCCTGCTGGTCCTCGCCCGCCCAAGCCACGTAGCCGTCCGGCCGCAGCAGCACCGCGGGCACGTCCAGCTCCTCGCTGACGTCCACGACGTGGTCGACGCGATCCGCCCAGCCGCCCGCCGAGAGCCGCCCGGTCTGGTCGAGCAGGAGCCCGCGGCCACCGTGCATCAGCTCGTACAGGCGCCCGCGCTTCAAGTTCAGGTCGCGCAGTCGGCGGCCGAGCAGCTCGTGGCCCGCACCGAAGTCGTAGCGCACGCCGATCGCGGTGATCTTCTCGATCAGGTACCGGTTGACCTCCTCGAAGTCCATCAGCTCCGACAGCAGCGTGCGCACGGCCTGCGGGCCCGGTTCCAGGGACATCAGCGCCATCTGCGCGCGGGTGTTGGTGAGCACGTCGGCCGCCACCGGGTGCCGTTCGGCCTGGTAGCTGTCCAGCAGCCCGGCGGGCGCCCAGCCGTCGAGCTCGGCGGCGAGCTTCCAGCCCAGGTTGGCCGCGTCCTGCACGCCGAGGTTGAGCCCCTGCCCGCCGGTCGGCGGGTGGATGTGCGCGGCATCGCCTGCCAGGAACGCACGGCCGGCCCGGTAGCGCTCGGCCTGCCGCGTCGCATCGCCGAAGCGGGAGAGCCAGCGCGGCGAGTGCACCCCGAAGTCGGTGCCCGCGAACGCCACCAGCTGTGCCTTGAGCTCGTCGAAGGTGGGTGGCACCGCGCGGTCCTCGGCCAGGCCCGCGGCGGGCGCGATCACGCGGTACGCGCCGTCTGCGAGCGGCACCACGCCGAACCGCTTCTGGGTCTCGCGGACCTCGGCGACCTTGGCCATCAGCTCATCGCGAGGCACGGCCACCTCCACCTCGCCCAGCAGTGTCTCCACCTTGCTGGGCTCGCCGGGGAAACCGATGCCGAGCAGCTTGCGCACCGCGCTGCGGCCGCCGTCGCAGCCGACGAGGTAGCGCGAGCGCAGCTGCGCGCCGTCGGCCAGTTCGGCGGTCACGCCGTCCTCGTCCTGGCTCAGCCCGATCACCTCGCTGCCGCGCCGGATCTCGGCGCCGAGCTCGGCGGCGTGCTCGGCCAGCAGGCGGTCGACGACCGGCTGCGGGATGCCGAGGACGTAACCGTGCGCGGTGTCCATCCGCTCGGGCCACGGCTTGTCGATGCCCGCGAAGAAGCCGCCCGTCTCGTGCCGCGTGCCGAGCGCGAGGAAGCGCTCCAGCAGCCCGCGCTGATCCATCAGCTCGATGCTGCGCACGTGCAGGCCGCCCGCGCGGACGACCTTCGTCGGCTCCGCGTCCCGCTCCAGCACGACCACGCTCGCACCGTGCAGCCGCAGTTCGGCGGCCAGCATCAGACCGGTCGGCCCGGCACCGACCACGATCACGTCCATCATCACAACGCCCGTTCGACGAGGGTGGGTCCCGGCCAGCGGGCACCGGTCGGCGAATGCGCTCGCCGACTCCGATTTCCGCTGGTCGAAGGCTTCGAGCGGGGATTCTGCGGTACCACCCGGGTCTTGCCGCAAGCCCCGGTGTGCGCTATACCTTGAAGCAGGCGGGGAGAACGCGGTTCCCCGCCTTCGCCATTTCCGGTCAGCCGTCCATGAGGGATTCGGCGATGGCCCTGGCCCGGCGGGCCGGTTCCGCGGTTCGTTCGCGGAGGGCCGTGACGTTGGCGCCGTCGATCAGCAGCATGAACTGCTCCGCGAGTTCGCGGTGGCGGGACTGCCCGGCCGCCACCAGCAGGCCGTCCAGGTAGTCGATGACCCGTTCCTTGTGCTCGGCCGCGACCCGGTGCGCCGCACTGTCCACATCGGCCATCTCGACCATCGTGTTGATCGAGGCGCAGCCGCGGAAGTCCTCGGCCTCGAACCGGTCGGCGAACACGTCGAAGATCGCCAGCGGTCCGCCGCCGCGTGCTTCGACGGCCTCCGCCAACCAGCTCCGCACCTGCTCGTCGTAGCCGCGCAGCATGGTCACCACCAGGTCGTCCTTGCTGGTGAAGTGCCGGTAGAACGAGGCGCGGCCGACCCCGGAGACGGCGACCAGCCGTTCCACGCCGACCGCCCTGATGCCCTCGCTGTAGAAGAGCTGCTCCGCGGCCTCGACGAGGCGTTCCCGGGCTCGTGTGGCCATGCCGCCACGGTATCCCACCTTGCGCAAAAACGGAAACGATCGGTACCGTCCACCAACATGGAAACGATCGGTACCGTTTTTGGGGGTCCCGTTGACCACGACCGCTGAACCCGCCGCCCGCGTCCCGCTCCGGGTGGCGGTGCTGGCGCTGGGCACCTTCGCGGTGGGCACCGACGCCTTCGTCGTCGCCGGGGTGCTGCCCGAGATCGCGGCCGACCTGGACGTCGGGATCGCCCAGGCGGGCCAGCTGGTGACCGTCTTCGCCATCGCCTACGCCGTGCTCTCACCGGTCCTCGCGACGCTCACCGGCACCTGGCCGCGACGCGCGGTCCTGCTCACCGCGCTCGCCGTCTTCGTGCTCGGCAACATCGCCACCGCGCTCGCGCCGAGCTACGCCACCGTGCTCGCGACGCGCGTGCTCGCCGCCGCCGGCGCGTCGATGTTCACCCCGATCGCCGGGGCGGCCGCCGCCTCGCTGGCCCCGGAAACCCAGCGGGCGCGGGCGATTTCGCTGGTCGTCCTGGGGCTGACCGTCTCGACCGCGCTCGGCGTCCCGCTGGGCACGCTGCTCGGGTCGGTCACGAGCTGGCGCGGCACCATGTGGTTCGTCGCCGCGCTCGGCGCCGCCGCCGGGATCGGGGTGGCCGCGCTGCTCCCGGCCATCCCGGCACCGCGGGCGGCGAGCCTGCGCGAACGCCTGGCCCCGCTGCGCGACGGCAAGATCACGATGACCCTGCTGACCACGGTCGCGTTCTTCATCGGCATCTTCATCGTCAACACCTACATCAGCGCGATCGTCGAACCCGCCACCGGCGGCAACAGCGCACTGCTCGCGATGCTGCTGTTCCTCTCCGGCGCCGCGGGCACCGCGGGCAACCTCATCAGCGGCGGGTGGACCGACCGGTTCGGCGCGCACCGGGTGATCGCGGTCGCGATAGCGGTCGCCCTGGTCAACTGCCTGCTGCTGCCCATCACCGCGGAAGCGCTGGTCAGCGCCGTACCTGCGGTGCTGCTCTTCGGGCTGACCGCGTGGAGCGTGACGGTGCCGCAGCAGCACCGGCTGATCGAAGCAGCGCCCTCGTCGACCTCGCTGGTCATCTCCCTCAACGCCTCCGGCGGATACCTGGGCTCCTCGCTGGCCGGGGTGATCGGCGCCGCCGCCCTGGAGCTCTCCCCCGCCTCGCTGCCGCTGGTGGCGGCGGTCTTCATCGTCATCGGCCTGGCCGCGTCGGAACTGGCGCAGCGGATCGGAGCGCACTCATGACGGCTACCACGAGCACCGCCCCGAACCGGTGGGCGGTGCCGGTACTGGGTTTCGGCACCTTCGCCGTGGGCACCTGCGAATTCGTGCTGGCCGGGCTGCTGCCGCAGCTCAGCAGCACCCTGCTCGTGTCGATCGGCACCGCCGGGCAGGTGGTCACCGCGTTCGCGCTCACCTGCGCCCTGCTCGCACCGGCGCTCGCCACCGCCACCGCGAGCTGGCCGCGACGCCGGGTGCTCCTGCTCGCGACGGGCGTCTACCTCCTCGGCAACGTCTCCACCGCGCTCGCCCCGACGTTCCCGCTGGTGATCGCCGCGCAGATCGTCGCCGCCGCGGGTGCGGGCCTGTTCGTGCCGACCGCCGCGGTCACCGCCTCCGCGCTGGTTCCGGCGGAGCAGCGCGGACGCGCGATCGCCGTCGTGACAACGGGTTTCACCGCTGCCACCGCGATGGGCGCACCGCTGGGAACCGCGCTGGGGGCGATCTTCGGGTGGCGGGTGACGATGTGGTTCGTCGCCGGGCTGGCGGTGCTGGGCCTGCTCGGGCTGGTGCGGCTGGTGCCCGCCGAGGTCGCGACACCGGCCGCGGAAGGCCTGCGCGAGCGGCTGGCCCCGCTGGCCGACCGGCGGGTGCTGGTGGTGCTGGCGACCACGCTCGTCGCGTTCACCGCCGTCTACCTGCCCTACACCTACATCGGCGCGGTGTTCGGCCCGGCGACCGGCGGCAGCGGTGTCCGGCTGGCGGTGCTGCTGTTCCTGCTGGGCGTCATCGGCACCGTCGGCAACTACGTCGCCGGGGTGCTGGCCGACCGGTTCGGCAGCAGCCGGGTGGTGGCGTTCGCGCTGGTCTGGCTGGTGGCCGCGCTGCTGGTGCTGCCGCTGACCACGGGCGGTTTCGGCTGGGCGATGGCGGAGATCGCGCTCTACGGCATCGCCGCCTTCGCGATCACCACTCCGCAGCAGCACCGGCTGATCACCCTGTCGCCGGAGTCGGCACCGGTCCTGGTGTCGCTCAACGCCGCGATCCTCTACCTGGCGATCGCGCTGTCCGGCATCGTCGGCGCGGTCGGCATCGCCTGGGCGGGCCCGCAGCTCCTCGGGCCGATCGCGGCCGCTCTCGCGGCCACCGCCCTCCTGCTGTCCACCAGGATCCGGTGATGTCACACCGGAATTCACTTCCGGCGGCACGGGCGGCGGGGGACGATCAGGGCATGCGAGAACTCCGTTCCGCCGCCGAAGTCGGCGAGGTCACCGATGACCTGCTGGTCCGCTGGGCCGCGCAGGCGCTGGTCGCGGGCTACCCGCACGCCCGCGGGGCCGCTTGGCAGCACCGCAGCGCGGTCGTGGTGCACGCCCCGGCGCTCAACCGCGTCGACCGGGTGGTGTTCAGCGGATCGGCCGACGACTGCGTCGAACTGCTCGCCGAGGTGCTGCCGGGGCTGCACGGCGAGAAGCTGCGCCCGCTGGGCCGGACCGCGCTGGCGCACCGGGTGGCCGACCGGCTCGGCCTGGAGGTGCTGGCGACCTTCGGCTGGATGCAGCTGGCCACCGCGCCGCCGACCGCACCGGCGCCGGACGTCGAATGGCTCACCGGTGAGGACGAGCCTGCCGTGGAAAGCCTGCTGCGCACGGCGAATCCGCGCTCGTACCTGTTCCCGGGCGACCCCGGTGCCCGCCGCTGGGCGGGCGTCCGCGGGGCCGACGGGACGCTGCTGTCGGTGGGCGGCGACTGCTGGCCCGCACCGGGAGTGCGCTACCTCTCCGGCGTCGCCACCCACCCCGACCACCGCGGCACCGGGCTCTCCACGGCGGTCTGCACGTTCCTGACCAGGGAGCTCGCCCGCGAGGGCGCCGTGACGCTGATGGCCGATGCGGACAACGAGCCCGCGCTCAAGGTGTACCGCGGGCTCGGCTTCCGCTATCACTCGATCAGCGCGCTGGCCGGATGAGCTTGCCCGGGTTGAGGATTCCGGTCGGGTCCACGGCCTGCTTCGCCGCGGCCAGCACCGATTCGCCGATGTCGCCGATCTCCTCGGCCAGCCACGGCAGGTGGTCGGCGCCGACGGCGTGGTGGTGGCTGATGGTGCCGCGCCCGGCGATGGCGTCCGACGCCGCCTGCTTGGCCTGCTGCCACTGACCGAGCGGATCCTGCGACCTGCGCGGCGCGAGCACCGTGAAGTACAGCGACGCGCCGGTCTCGTAGGCGTGCGAGATGTGGCACATCACGATCGGCTTTTTGCCGCCGGTCCGCAGGCTGCGCACGAGCGCGTTGCGCACCGCCGAGCGCAGCTCGCTGATCCCGGTCCAGTGCGTCGCGGTTTCCAGCGTCTCCACGCACACACCGCGGTCGAGCAGGGCATCGCGCTGGCGCGGGCCGGAGAACCGGTGCGAGCGCCAGGTCTCGCCGACGGCGCGGCCGAGCCGCACCGCTCGCGTGCTCCGCAGCACGCCCAGGGTCGCCTCGCGGCGCCGCGCGAGCTCCGCCCGCGAGCCCGCGTCCCAGCCCAGCACCAGCATGCACGGCTGCCGGATCCCCTTGCTGCGCAGCAGGAACTGCAGGGCCTTGACCTTCAGCGCCCCGGTCAGCTCGAACTGCACCTCGGTCTCGTCCACATCGGACAGCCGGGTCACGTCGGCGAGCACCCGGTTCTGCGCGAGCGCCCGCACCGCGTCGACGCCGCCCTGCCAGCCGTCGACCACGAACGCCTCGTAGCGGCTGTGCACCGGGACCGGCCGCACCCGCACCGCCACCTCGGTGATCA
Source organism: Saccharopolyspora indica (assembly GCF_027853965.1). Classification (GTDB taxonomy): domain Bacteria; phylum Actinomycetota; class Actinomycetes; order Mycobacteriales; family Pseudonocardiaceae; genus Saccharopolyspora; species Saccharopolyspora indica. Next base: position 31,381 of record NZ_JAQGLB010000017.1, read on the forward strand.
CGCCGAGCGCGCCCTCGCTGCCGACCGCCAGCTGGCGCAGGTCGGGGCCCGCCGCCGAGGCCGGTGCGACGCCGAGCCGCCACTCGCCCGCCGGGGTGGCCAGCCGGACCCCGGTGACCATGTCCTCGAAGCGGCCGTAGCCGGAGGACGCCTGCCCGGCGGACCGGGTGGCGGCGAACCCGCCGATGGTGGCCCGCTCGAAGGACTGCGGGAAGTGCCCGAGGGTGAAACCCTGCGCGGCCAGCAGCGATTCGGCCTCCACCGCGCGCATCCCGGCCTGCAGCACGGCGATCCGCGAGCTCGGGTCGAGCGAGACCAGCCGGTCCAGCCGGGCCAGGTCCAGCGACACCACGGCCGCCTTGGACCCGCGCAGCGCGTCGACGCCGCCGACGACAGACGTGCCGCCGCCGAACGGGACCACCGCGATGTCGTGCCGGACGCAGACCTCCAGCGCGGCCTGCACCAGCTCGGGATCGCCCGGGAGCAGCACGGCGTCCGGCACCGCGAGCTCCGCGGCGCTGCGGCGGCGCATCAGGTCGGTGTAGGACATGCCGCCCGCCCGGCCCAGCCGCGCGGTGGCGTCGGTCAGCACGTGCTGCTCTCCGAGCAGCGCCGCGAGCTCCTCTCGGGCCGCCTCCGGCAAGGCGCTGTCCGGAACCTCCAGCAGCGACGCGGGAACGGCCGGCGTGGTGGTCTCGGCGAGCCCGATGCGCTGCCGCAACCAGCGCAGAGCTCGGGGGGACAACGGCGCGGCGGAGCCCCCCGAAGGGGTCCAGGTGCCGCGAAGGGTGTGTTCGATCAGCCCGCTCACCAGTACAGTGTTACACATGACATCGCAATGTCACAGCAGTTTGCCGAGCGGGAGCGCGCGGTCGGCCCCGAACCGGGTCGGCGAGGCCGAGCTGCTGCGCGCGGCCCGCGAGTGCGTGCTCGCCAACGGCGTGCGGCGCACGACGCTGACCGAGATCGCCCGCCGGGCCGGCGTCAGCCGGATGACCCTGTACCGCCGGTTCCCCGACGTCGGCAGCGTGGTCACCGCGCTGATGACCGTGGAGTTCGGCGAGATCCTCGACCTGGCGCGCGCGGCTGAGCGGGCCGGGAACGTCCGGCAGCGGCTCGTCAGCGCCACCGTGCACGGCGTGCGGCTGCTGCAGGCCGCGCCGCTGCTCCAGCGCGTCGTAGAAGCCGACGCCGAACTGCTGCTCCCGTACCTGGTGCAACGCCTGGGCAGCACGCAGCGGGCCGCGGAGGGGTTCCTGCGCGAATACCTCGTCGCAGGCCACGCGGACGGCTCCATCCGCGTCGGCGACCCGGCGGTCCAGGCGCGCTCGCTGCTGCTGCTCGTGCAGTCGTTCGTCGTCACCGCCGGCCCCGCGACCAGCGACATCGATCCCGACGACCTCGCCGCGGAGCTGACCAGGCTCCTCGACGGAGCCCTCCGCCCCTCGCCGACACCTCCGGAGTTGCGATGATCACCACCCCGTTGCCCGCCGGTTCGCTGCGCGCGACCTCGCTGAACGCCGCGCGCCGCGCCACCGAGCTGGCCGAAGTGGCCGAGGCCGAGATCGACCTGCTGGTGGTCGGCGGCGGCGTCACCGGCGCCGGCACCGCCCTCGACGCCGCGGCCCGCGGGCTGTCCGTCGCGATGGTCGAGGCCGAGGACCTCGCCTGGGGAACTTCCCGCTGGTCGAGCAAGCTCGTGCACGGCGGCCTCCGCTACCTGGCGCACGGCGACGTGGCCCTGGCGCACGAGAGCGCCGTCGAGCGCAACGTGCTGATGACCCGCACCGCGCCGCACCTGGTCCGCACGATGCCGCAGCTGATCCCCTTGCACAGCACCGTCTCCCGCCGTTCCGAGCTGGTGCTCACCGCGGGCCTGCACGCGGGAGACGCGCTGCGCCGCGCCGCGCGCACGCCGTCGGACGTGCTCCCGCCGCCGCGCCGCATCCCCAGCGCGGAGGCGCTCGCCCTGGTCCCGGGCCTGCGTGCCGCCGGGCTGCGCGGCGGACTGCTCGGCTACGACGGCCAGTTGATCGATGACGCGCGGCTCGTCGTCGCGCTGGCGCGCACCGCCGCGGGCTTCGGCGCGCGGGTGCTCACGCACGTGCGCGCGCAGAAGCTGGACGGCAACGGCGCCGACGTCGTCGACCAGCGCACCGGCGAAACGCTGCGCATCCGCGCGCGTTCGGTGGTCAACGCGGCCGGGGTCTGGGCCGGGGAGCTCTCGCCGGACGTCAAGCTGCGGCCCTCGCGCGGATCGCACCTGGTCATCGACGCCGATGCCGCGGGCATCGCCGGAACCGCCCTGGTCGCGCCGATCCCCGGCGCCTCCGGCCGGTTCCTCCTGCTGCTGCCGCAGGCCGACGGCCGCGCGCTGCTCGGGCTGACCGACGAGCCGGTCCCCGGCCCCATCCCGTCGGTGCCCGAGGTGCCGGAGTCCGATGTGGACTTCCTGCTGGCGGGCATCCGCGACGTCCTCGGGCAGCCGCTGGGCCGCGAGCACGTGCTCGGCTCCTTCGCCGGGCTGCGACCGCTGCTGGAGCAGACGCGGCGCAAGGAATCCTCGGACCTGTCCCGCAAGCACGCCGTGCTGACCTCGCCGGAGGGCGTGGTGACGGTGGTCGGCGGCAAGCTCACCACCTACCGGAAGATGGCCGCCGAAGCCGTCGACGCCGCGGTGCTCGCCGGCGGCCTGTCCGCCGGGCCGTCCAAGACGGCCGCTGTCGCGCTGGTCGGCGCGGCGCCCCGCCGCCACCTGACCGACGTCGAAGCCCCGGCCCGCCTGATCGCGAAGTACGGCACCGAGGCCGCGCGCATCGCCGCGCTCGCCGATTTCGACCCGGACCTCGCCGAACCCGTCGCGGAGGGCGTGTCGCTCACCGCCGCCGAAGTCCTGTGGGCGGTGCGGCACGAAGGCGCGCTCGACGCCGACGACGTCCTTGACCGGCGCAGCCGCGTCGGTTTGAATCCGGACGAACGCGACATCGCACAGCCCTTCGTCGCCGAACTCGTGAGCCGCGCTCTGGAGGGTGTGCTGAACTGATCGCACTGGGGTTTCAACAGCAGAAGGGGGCGATCGGTGACTGATCGCGTGCTGGAGGTCGACCGGATCTCCAAGCGCTACGGACGTGTCACGGCGCTGCAGGAGATGACGTTCAGCGTCCGCGCCGGTGAGATGTTCGGCTTCGTCGGCAGCAACGGTGCCGGGAAGACCACCACGATGCGGATCGCGCTCGGCGTGCTGGCCGCCGATTCCGGCGAGGTGCGCTGGAACGGCTCCCCGCTGGACCTCACCACGCGCCGCCGCATCGGCTACATGCCCGAAGAGCGCGGCCTGTACCCGAAGATGAAGGTCGCGGAGCAGCTCGCCTACCTCGGCGAACTGCACGGCATGTCGGCCGCCGACGCGCAGGCCGCCGCGACGCGCTGGACCGAGCGGCTGGGGCTCACCGAGCGCCGCGACGAAGAGGTGCAGAAGCTCAGCCTCGGCAACCAGCAGCGGGTGCAGCTGGCCGCAGCGCTGGTGCACGATCCCGAGGTGCTCATCCTCGACGAGCCGTTCTCCGGGCTGGACCCGGTCGCGGTCGACGTGATGAGCGCGGTGCTGCGGGAGAAGTGCGATTCCGGCGTGCCGGTGGTGTTCTCCAGCCACCAGCTCGACCTGGTGCAGCGGCTGTGCGACCGCGTCGGCATCGTCCGCAGTGGACGGATGGTGGCCTCCGGCTCGGTGGCCGAGCTGCGCGACCAGGGGCCGGTGACGCTCGTCGTCGACGCGCCCGACGCGACGCCCGGCTGGGCCGCCGACGTGCCCGGCGCGCAGGTCGTGTCGGTCGACGGCAGCCGCACCACCCTCCAGCTCGACGAGGACGCCGACGACCAGGCGGTGCTGAAGGCCGCGCTGACCACCGGCCCGGTGCGGGAGTTCTCCCGGCACCGGCCGAGCCTCACCGAGCTGTTCCGCAACGTCGTCACCGAGGAGGCCGCCGAATGAGCCCCGTCTGGTTGGTCGCCCGCCGCGAGATCCGCACCCGGGTGCGCACCCGCGGATTCATCATCGGCACGCTCGCCATCATCGCGATCATGGGCGGTTACGCGGCGCTGATGGCCTTCATCGGCAACCAGGCCAGCACCACGAAGATCGGTGTCGCGCCCGAGGCAGCCGCCGTCGCCGAGCCGCTGCGGACAGCGGGCGAGGCCTACGGCCAGACCTTCCGGATCAGCACCGTGCCGGTGCCCGCCGGCGAGCAGCAGGTGCGCGACGGCGACCTGGACGCGCTGATCACCGGCACCCCGGCGGAACCGCGCCTGGTCGTCAAGCGGGCGCCGGACAGCTCGGTCGAGGCCGCGCTGAACGCGATCGTGCAGCAGCAGGCGATGAACGTCGAGCTCGCCCGCTCCGGCGTCGACCCCGTCGCGGTCCGCGCCGCGGCGGACAACGCCCACGTCGCGGTGACCAGCTTGGAGACCGACGACCCGCACCGCGGGGAGCGGATCGCGCTGGCCATCGCCTCCGGGATCGTGCTCTACATGTTCCTGATCATGGGCGGGCAGATGATCGCGCAGGGCGTGGTGGAGGAGAAGTCCAGCCGCGTCGTCGAGCTGCTGCTGTCCACGATCAAACCGACCCAGCTGCTGGCCGGGAAGGTGGTCGGCATCGGACTGACGAACCTGCTCCAGATGGTGGTGATCGCCGGTGCGGCGCTGATCGCGGCGGGCGTCGGCGGCGTGCTCACGCTGCCGTCGGCGGCGCTGACGAGCACGCTGCTGTGGGCGCTGGCCTGGTTCGTGCTCGGCTTCTTCACCTACGCGACGATCCTCGCCGCGGCGTCCTCGCTGGTCTCCCGCCAGGAGGAGCTGCAGAACGTGATCAGCCCGGTGATCATGCTGCTGGTGGTGCCGTTCATCATCGGCGTCTCGGTGCTGCCGGGATCGCCGGACAGCACCCTGGCGGCGGTCCTGTCGCTGGTGCCGGGCTTCTCCCCGACGCTGATGCCGATGCGGATCGCGCTCGGCGCGGCGGCGCCGTGGGAGATCGCGGTGGCGCTGGTCCTGAGCATCGCGGCCTTCGCCCTGCTCCTCCACCTCGGCGGCCGCATCTACTCCAACGCGGTCCTCCGCACGGGCTCGCGCGTCAAGCTCCGCGAAGCCCTCCGCACCACCTGACCAGCTCCGTCACCCGGGCCCTGGTCAATTTCGCACGAAATTGACGTTCACCCGGGTGACAGTCAATTTCGTACGAAATTGACGCACCCCGCCAGGCCAGGACACGGGTCGGCCCCGGGCACCGCTGCGGTGTCCGGGGCCGTTCGTGTGCCGGGTGCCGTGGCAGCCGACTGGATTCAGGTTTCGATTCAGCGCTCGTTGATCGACCGGTAGGAGCGCTCCGCCGCACCGGTGTAGACCTGCCGCGGGCGGCTGATCTTGCGGGCCGGGTCCTCCAGCATCTCCCGCCAGTGCGCGATCCAGCCGGGCAGCCGGCCGAGCGCGAACAGGACGGTGAAGTACTTCGTCGGGAAGCCCATGGCCTTGTAGATCAGGCCGGTGTAGAAGTCGACGTTCGGGTAGAGCTTGCGCTCGATGAAGTAGTCGTCGGCGAGCGCCTTCTCCTCCAGCTTCATCGCGATGTCCAGCAGCGGGTCGTTCGCACCCAGCTTGCTGAGCACCTCGTCGGCGGTCTTCTTGATGATCGCCGCGCGCGGGTCGTAGTTCTTGTAGACCCGGTGCCCGAAGCCCATCAGCCGGACGCCGGGCTCCTTGTTCTTGACCCGGTTGACGAACGAGTCGACGTCGCCACCGTTGGCCTGGATGCCCTCGAGCATCTCCAGCACCGCGCTGTTCGCGCCGCCGTGCAGCGGGCCGAACAGGGCGTTGATGCCCGCCGAGATGCTGGCGAACAGGTTCGTCTCCGCCGAGCCGACCATCCGGACGGTCGAGGTGGAGCAGTTCTGCTCGTGGTCGGCGTGCAGGATGAACAGCAGGTCCAGGGCGCGGGCCAGCGTCGGGTCGACCTCGTAGGGCTCGGCCGGGAAACCGAAGGTCATCCGGAGGAAGTTCTCCACCAGGCCCAGCGAGTTGTCCGGGTACAGGAAGGGCTGGCCGACCGACTTCTTGTAGGCGTAGGCCGCGATGGTGGGCAGCTTGGCCAGCAGCCGGACGGTGGACAGCTCCACCTGGTCCTTGTCGAACGGGTTGAGGCTGTCCTGGTAGAAGGTGGACAGCGCGGAGACCGCGGAGGACAGCACCGGCATCGGGTGCGCGTCGCGCGGGAAGCCGTCGAAGAACTGCTTGAGGTCTTCGTGCAGCAGGGTGTGGCGCTGGATCCGGTCGGCGAAGTCGTCGTACTGCTGCTGGGTGGGCAGCTCGCCGTAGATCAGCAGGTAGCTGACCTCGATGAAGTTCGACTTGGCGGCCAGTTCCTCGATCGGGTAGCCGCGGTAGCGGAGGATACCGGCGTCCCCGTCGATGTAGGTGATGTCGGAAAGGCAGGCGGCCGTGTTGACGAAGCCCGGATCCAACGTCACCAAACCGGTCTGGGCCAACAACTTGCCGAGGTCCACGCCAGGCGCACCCTCGGTCGGCTGCGTCACCTGCATCTCGTGCTCGCCGGCGTCATAGCGCAGCGCGACGGTACGTTTGGCGGTCACGTCGTCGGGCATTCGGGAACCTCTCGCGCTCGTCGGGGTGCGTGCGTTGACGACCGCGGGTGCCCAGCCGAGCAGCAGGGCTGCGCTTCGTCGCCCGCGCGCGGCCCGGGGTGTCCGAACCGCCGCAGCACCACCCCGTTGGGGTCCTGTCAGTAGTCACGCTAGACCGCAGTGGGCCCCCGGCGCAGCAATCGTGTTTCGGCTTTTTGGCAGGTGGGACCACGATCACATCACATCGGGCGGCTTTCACCGGAGATTTTTCGACGCTCCGGAGCCGGGCAGGACGGTCATAGTGACCAATCGGACCATCCGGACGGCCCAACGGGCACTGGACCGACCGGATGGTGGGCGGTTGAGCTCACAGGGTGTCCTCGGGCACGTCCGCCCAGTTCAATCGCCCGTCAGCTCTCCGGCCCACGGCGGTTCGGCACCCGCGCGGGAGACGGTGACGGCGGCCGCCGAAGCGGCAAATCGCAGAGCTCGTTCCCACTGTTCGCGGTCCAGCCGTCGCACGGCCTGCGCCGAGAGCGCGTCGTTGCGGTGCAGCCACGCCAGCAGCGCGCCCTGCACGGTGTCGCCGGCGCCGATGGTGTCGACGACCTCCACCCGCTCCCCCGGCACGGTGACCTCGCCGTCGGCGGTCACCGCGGTGAGCCCGTCCGCGCCGCGGGTCAGCACCACCGCGGCCGGGCCCCGGCGCTGCCAGTCGCGGGCCGCGTCGAGCACGTCCCCGCCGTCGGCGAGCCACTCGGCGTCGTCGTCGGAGACCTTCAGCAGTCCGACCGACGGCAGCCAGGAGCGGAACCGGGCGCGGTAGGCGTCGGGATCGGCGATCAGGTCGGCGCGGATGTTCGGGTCCAGCGCGATGAAGCGGCCGCGCTCGGCCTCGCGGAACAGCACCTTCTCGTACACCGAGGCACCGGGCTCCAGCACCATGCCGAGAGTGCCCAGGCAGAGCGCGGTGGTGCGCTCGGGCAGCTCCTGGTCGGTGACGAACCGGGTCGCGGTGCCCTCGGTGTGGAAGCTGTAGCGCGCCGAACCGTCCTCGCCGAGCCCGACCACGGCCAGCGTCGTCGGCTCCGGCCCGCGCTGCACCAGCCCGGTGTCCACCTCGGAGGCCCGCAACCGGGCGACCAGCTCGTCGCCGAACTGGTCGGTGGACACCCGGGCGTAGAACGCCGCCGGGACGCCGAGCCTGCCCAGCGCGATCGCCACGTTGTACGGCCCGCCGCCCAGCAGCGGGTGCAGCGGCCCGAGCTCGCCCTCGCCCGTTGCCGGGTCCGGGACGAGGTCGACCAGGGCCTCACCGCCGATGACGATCACTTCTCCTCCTCGGTGTTCTGCGGGGCACCCGGTCGGATTCGCGAGCAGGGCGAATGGTGGCTCACGAATCCTCCTCGGTGTTCTGCGGCGCGGCGGCCAGCCCGCCGAGCAGGAACTGCGAGAGCGCGGCGAACGCGGCGGCGTCCGAGAGCCCGGTCCGCTCCCCGATCTCGCCGCGCTGGATGCCCGCGATGGCGTGGCCGACCATCTCGCCGACGAACCCGGCGTGCACCTCCCGGAACACGCCCTGCCGCACGCCCTCGCCGATGAACCCGCGGATGCGGTCGGCGGCGGCGTGCGCGTTGGCCTCGTAGGTGGCTCGCGTGGAGAGGTTGGCGGCCATGTCGGCGATGAACTCCCGCGATGCCGGGCGCAGCGCCTCGGCCGCGGCGTCGAGGTAGACCCGGACCTTCTCGCGCACGTCCTGGACCGCCTCGACCTGCCGCTCGACGCGCTGCGTGGCGCACTTGAAGTAGTGCGCGACCACGCGGACCGCGAGCTGCTCCTTGCTGCCCGCCAGCGTGTACAGCGTCGACTTCGAGCAGTGCAGCCGCGCCACCAGGTCGTCCAGCGTGAAGTGCGCGAATCCTTCCGCCAGGAACAGGTCGCGCAGCTGGTCCAGCAGCTCGGCCCGCCGCGCGTTGGCCGGCCGGCGGCTCGGGGAGGTGGTCATCGCTGGAAGCCTGCCACAGCACTCTCGGGGGTTGATGCGGGTTCTCGTCCGTTGAGACTTCCACAGTACTCGCGTACGTCCTACAGTACGGGCACCAGTACTGACGTCGGCATCAGGAGCGCGATCCGCCATGTCCGTCCAACGCCTGCTCCCCACCCCCGAAGCCACCGACCTGCTCGCGCTGACCAGGGAGATCGCCCGCGACGAGCTCGCCGGGCGGGCTGCCGGTGACGAGGCCGCGGAGAAGTTCCCGCGCGACGTCTTCCGGCTGCTCGGCGAGTCCGGCTTCCTCGGCCTCCCCTACGCCGAGGAGCACGGCGGCGGCGCCCAGCCCTACGAGGTCTACCTCCAGGTCCTGGAGGAGCTGAGCAGCGCGTGGATGACCGTCGGCGTCGGCCTGTCGGTGCACACCATGAGCTGCTTCCCGCTGGCCCACTTCGGCACGCCCGAGCAGCGCTCGCGCTGGCTGCCGGACATGCTCGGCGGCGATCTGCTCGGCGCGTACGCGCTGTCCGAACCGCACGCGGGCTCGGACGCGGCGTCGCTGAGCACGCGGGCCGCGCGGCAGGACGACGAGTACGCGATCACCGGCGCCAAGGCGTGGATCACGCACGGCGGTGTCGCGGACTTCTACACGCTCATGGCCCGCACCTCCGACGACGGCCCGCGCGGCATCAGCTGCTTCCTGGTCGACGGCACGACCTCCGGGCTGTCCGCGGGTCCTCCGGAGCACAAGATGGGCCTGACCGGCTCGCCCACCACCCCGCTGTACTTCGAGGGCGCGCGAGTCGCCGCGGACCGGCTCGTCGGCGAGGAGGGCGACGGCCTGAAGATCGCGCTCTGCGCCTTGGACTCCGGTCGGCTGGGCATCGCCGCCTGCGCGGTCGGGCTGGCCCAGGCGGCCCTGGACCTGGCGGTGGACTACGCCAAGCAGCGCAACCAGTTCGGGCGGCCGATCATCGAGTTCCAGGGCATGGAGTTCCTGCTCGCTGACATGGCCGCGGCGGTCCAGTCGGCGCGCGCGAGCTACCTCGACGGAGCCCGCCGCCGCGACGCGGGCCTGCCCTTCGGCCAGCAGGCCTCGGTGGCGAAGCTGGTGGCCACGGACGCGGCGATGAAGGTGACCACCGACGCGGTCCAGGTCCTCGGCGGCGCGGGCTACACCCGCGACTTCCCGGCGGAGCGCTACATGCGCGAGGCCAAGGTCCTCCAGATCTTCGAGGGCACCAACCAGATCCAGCGCATGCTCATCGCCCGCGGCCTGAAGTAGGGAGCGGGCCGGGCTGAGGAGCCCGGCTCACGTTGCGGAGGGGGCCCGTGAGTGTTTTGGGGGGTTATAGCACCACAAAACACTCACGGGACCTGTGCAGGCACAACGTGATCGCAGCCCCGCCATCGACTCAGAACGGCGCCAGCCCCCAGTGGGCGATCCAGGTCTCGCCCGGGTGGAGGGTGAGCAGGTCGGTTCCGGTGTTGAGGGCGTTCGGCGGGCACGTCATCGGCTCGATCGCGATCGCGCGGCCGCGGCCCGGGAAGTCGTCCGGCGTGTAGACCTGCACCCACTTGAACACCGGGTCCGCCCACAGCTGGACGCCGTGGCCGTCCGGTCCGGTGAGCACGTGCCGGACGAGCTCCTCGCCCGGCGCCGGGGCGGCGCCGCCGAACGCGGTGTCCAGCAGCAGCCCGGCCAGCGGGCGCCCGGAGCGGAAGTCGAGCTCGTCGCCCTGCAGCGCGCGGGGCGGGCGCACCGGGACCATCCGGTCGGCGTCCACCGGCAGCAAGGTCGCCGCCGACAGCCGGAGCGAGCAGTCGTCGGTGTCGGCAGCGCCCGCGCGCGGGTACGGGTGCACGCCGATGCCGAACGGCGTCGCGCGCGAGCCCAGGTTCTCCATCGTGTGCGTCACGGTGAGCCCGTCGGGGCCGACCGAGTAGCCGACCGAGGTCAGCAGCGGCACCGGCCAGCCCGGCTGCGCGGTCACCATCGCCTGCAGGACCACTGTGGACTCGGCGTGCTCCACGACGCTCCACGCGGTGTGCCGCAGCAGGCCGTGGATCGCGTTGTGCCGCGCGGGCTCGGTCAGCGGGAGCTGCTGCGGCTCCCCGTCGAGCGCCCACTGCCCGTCCGCGACGCGGTTCGGCCACGGCACGAGCACCGCACCGGCACCGCCCGGCGGCAGCTGGTCGGCGCCGTAGGTCTCGACGTGCGGCACGCCGCCGACCTCGAAGGCCCGCAGCGCCGCGCCGACCTCGGTGACCACCGCGCGCGCCGGTCCGGACGCGATCTCGAACTGCCGCCCCGTCGCGGGAATAGGTTCGTGCACCCGGCCACCCTAATGACAGCGGGCCTCCTGGACCGCACGAACGGTCCAGGAGGCCCACCGGCCGACGGGGTTACTTGCCCAGCTGCTCGGCGTTGAACTCCCGGCGGCCGTGCAGGGCGAAGTTGATCGCCCAGAAGATCACGCCGATGGCCAGCAGGATGCCGACGATCCCGTACTCCACCAGCGGCCGACCGGTCAGCGGGCTGGCGAAGTACGCGCAGGTCAGCGCACCCGCCACCGGAACCCAGGTGGGCGCCTTGAAGTGCTCGTGCTCGACGACGTCCTTGCGCAGCACCAGCACCGCGACGTTGACCAGCGCGAACACCAGCAGGAGCAGCAGCGAGGTGGTGCCGCCCAGCTGGGAGATCTCCAGCGAGCTCACCAGGATCACCGCGAGGATGCTGGTGAACAGGATCGACACCCACGGCGTCTGCCGCGCCTGGTGCACCAGGCCGAACTTCGCCGGGATGATCTTCTCGTTGGCCATCCCGTAGAGCAGCCGGCTGGCCATCATCATGTTGATCAGCGCGGTGTTGCTCAGCGCGATCAGCGCGATGAAGGAGAACACGATCGGCGGGAACCACGGCGCCGCGACCTGCACGACCAGCAGCAGCGGCGCGGTGGAGTCGCCGAGGACGTCGGTCGGGATCAGCGTCGAGGTGATCAGCGCGATGGCCAGGTAGATCGTCGCGGTGATCACCATGCCCCACAGCATCGCGCGGGGGAACGTCTTGGCCGGGTTCTTGGTCTCCTCGGCCATGTTGACGGTGTCCTCGAAGCCGACCATGGCGAAGAAGGCCAGCGCGGTCGCCGAGGTGACCGCCAGCAGCGGCGTGGTGTCGGCGTTGAACTGCAGCAGCCTGCTCGGGTCCGGCGCGTAGGTCGGGTCGCTCACGCCCATGAACACCGCGTAGGCACCGGTGACGATCACGATCCCCAGGCCGACCATCAGCGCGATGGTCAGCACCAGGTTCAGCTTGGCCGACTCGCCGACGCCGCGGAAGTTGATCGCCGCGATGAGCAGGATGAACAGGATCGCCACCGGCCACGACGGCGCGCCCGGCAGGATCTCGTGCAGGTACTCGCCGCTGAACGCCTGCGCACCGGAGGAGGCCGAGGTGATCCCCGAGCACATGACGGCGAAGGCGACCATGAAGGTCAGGAACTGCACGCCGAAGGCCTTGTGGATGTAGAGCGGCGCACCGCCCGCCTTCGGGTACTTGCCGACCAGTTCCAGGTAGCTGAACGCGGTCAGGAACGCGACCACGAAGGCGACCAGGAACGGAATCCACAGCGCGCCGCCCACCTTGCCGGCGATCTTGCCGGTCAGCGCGTAGATCGTGGTCCCGATGATGTCTCCGACCACGAAGAAGAGCAGCAGTTTCGGACCCATCACCTTCTTCAGGCCTGGGCCCTGCGCACCGCTGGGCGCGTCGTCGTTCACGGTCGTCTCGTTGGCCATAGCTGAAAAGTGTGCAGGGAGGCTGATCGGCACGTCTGCCCACCCCTGGTCGAACTGCACTGCGCCAACCGGCGCAGGCGTGGCGACCTGCACAACTCAGGCCTCCGACGTGGGTGCGCGGTACCGCCAGAACGCGGGCAGCAGCGCCGCCGAGATGATCCCTCCGACGACCACCAGCACCCCGCCACCGACGATCGCCGTCGTGGTGCCCATGGCCGCACCGGCCAGGCCGTGCACGGTGTCGGCCAGCCGCGGGCCACCGGCCACGACCACCGTGAACACGCCCTGGATGCGCCCGCGCATCTCGTCGGTGGCCGCCGTCTGCATGATCGCGCTGCGGTAGACCATGCTCACCAGGTCGGCCCCGCCGCCCAGCGCCAGGAAGAACACCGCCAGCCAGAGCGAGTCCGACAGGCCGAAGCCGATCACCGCGAGGCCCCAGGCGATCACGCCCACCGTGACGCCGACGCCGTGCCGGACGATCCGGTGCAACCACCCGGAGAACACGCCGAAGAGGAACGCGCCGAGCGGGATCGCGGCGAACAGCCAGCCCAGCGAGGCACCGCCGCCGGGCGGATCGCCGAAGGTCCGCTCGGCCATCTCCGGGAACAGCGCGCGCGGCATCCCGAACACCATCGCGACGATGTCCAGCAGGAACGACGCGAGCAGCACGGAGTGCAGGGCCAGGTAGCGGAAGCCGTCCAGCACGGCGCGCAGGCCGGCCTTCTTGGGCGCGCCTTCCTGCGGCGGCAGCGGCGGCAGCCGGAACACCGCCCAGAGCGCGGCGCACAGCGCCACCGCGTCGACCAGGTACAGCATCGAGAGCCCGGCCACCGGCAGCAGCACGCCCGCCAGCAGCGGCCCGGCGATCGAGCCGAGCTGGAACACGGTGGCGCCCAGCGCCTGCGCGGACGGCAGCAGGTGCACCGGGATCAGCCGGGCGATCGCCGCGCCGCGGGTGGGCATGTTGATCGCGAAGAACGTCTGCTGCGCGGCGAAGAGCACCAGCACCAGCCACACCGACCGGGTGCCGGAGGCGGCGGCCACCCACAGCAGGACGGAGGTGACCGCCAGGCCGCCGTTGGTGATCAGCAGCAGCTTGCGCCGGTCGACGGTGTCGGCGATCGCGCCGCCCCACAGCCCGAACACCAGCAGCGGCACCAGGCCGAAGATCCCGGCGAGGCCGACGTAGGCGGAGGAACCGGTGATGTCGTAGAGCTGCTTGGGCACCGCGACGGCGGCGAACTGCGCGCCGACGGCGGTGACGATGTTGGACAGCCACAACCGGCGGTAGGCCGGGTACTTCAGCGGCCTGGTGTCCAGGAAGACCTTGCTCAGCAGGGACTTGACGGATCGGCGCTTGGCTGTCGGGGTTCCGCTGCTGGGCTGCACGAATGCCGAAGCCTAGCCGTTAGCGCTCCTAACAGCACTCGAATTACCACCTCGTGTGACCGACCTCAACGACCGGCACCGGCATTTCCGCGCCGACCCGCCGAGCGTGCAATCCCCGCTCCGCCAACGCCACGGCCCGGAACAGCGGAAACGCTGAGCCGAACGAGGCGCGGCGTCAATTTCGCGCGAAATTGACCGTCACCCGGGTGAACGTCAATTTCGCGCGAAATTGGCGCGGCGGTTGCTCACGGAGCCAGGCGCTCGACCGTCCAGGTCGCGTCGGAGCGGCGGAAGCGGAGGCGGTCGTGCAGCCGGTCGGGACGGCCCTGCCAGAACTCGACCACGTCGGGGCGGATCCGCCAGCCGCCCCAGTGCGGCGGCACCGGGACCTTCTCCGACTCGGCGAACCGGCGCTCGATGCCGCTCAGCGAGGACTTCAGCGCCTCCCGGCTGGCCACCACCCGCGACTGCGGCGACGCCCAGGCGCCGAGCTGCGAGCCGCGCGGGCGCACCTCCCAGTACTCGGCGGTCTCCGCCGAGGCGACCTTCTCCACCGTTCCGCGCACGTTGACCTGGCGCTGCAGGCCCAGCCACGGGAAGGTCGCCGCGGCGACCCGGGTGGACTTGAGGTCGTGGCTCTTGGCCGAGGTGTAGTTGGTGAAGAACACCACGCCCCGCTCGTCGAATCCCTTGCACAGCACCGTGCGCGACGACGGAACGCCGTCGGCGTCGGCGGTGGCCAGCACCATCGCGTTCGGCTCGACCAGCTCGGCCCGCACGGCCTCGTCGAACCACAGCTGGAGCTGCTCGTGCCAGGTGGCGGCGAGCGAGGACTCGTCCAGCGCTCCGGCCTCGTAGGACACCCGCATCGACGACAGCGCGCCGTTGGCCTCCGACATCCCCATTTCCTCCCTGACTCGCCCGGCAGCGGCACGACTCGAACTTCTCCGGCTGCTCAGCCGGACGGTACGGGTTGGACCGGCCGGCGCGACAGGACCAGGTGGCGCCAGCCACGTACGACGGTAAACGGGATCCGAACGGACGCCGAATCGACGGTGCTTCACGATCGATTCCGCAACCGATGCAGTGATCGTTCCCACACCCGATCGGACGCGCGAAAATCACTCCTTGCAGTGAAATCCGGTGAATAGAGCAAAAGGGACCGTGAGCGTTTCGGGGCGCTATAACACCCCAAAACGCGCACGGAAACACCCACCACCCAACAAATCCCACAACCAACCGATAACCGGTCCCTAAGGCTGCGCGGAGCCGGTGCGGCGCAGCCTGCGGAGGTCGGCCGTCCACATCGCCAGCACGAACGGGAAGGTCGTCGGCAGCAGGCCCAGCGCTTCGATCCCGCCCTGGATCAGCAGGACCGCCGGGACCGCGAGCAGGCAGGACCGCCAGGTGCGCCCGGTGGCCAGCAGGCCCACGACGACCAGCGCGGCGTTGAAGCCGTAGACCCCGCTGCTGACGTCCGGCGGCGTTTCGGGCAGCAGCTCGACCGCCACGAGCGCCACCGCCGCCCCGCAGAACGCCCCCACCGCCAGCCGGAACCGGACCAGCGCCAGGCCGATCAGCATGACCAGGCCGGGCAGCCAGCCCGACATCAGGAACACCTCGGCCTCCGCGCTGAACAGGGCGAGCGGGTCGCCGTCCAGGCCGAGCACCGGCGACACCGGGCTGGGCGATGCGCGGATCCAGTCGAAGTGGTGTCCGATGTAGACGATCAGCCAGTAGGTGAGCACGAACGGGGCGGTGCGGGCAGGAACCGCGAGGAGAAAGTCCGCGACGCGCGCCAGCGCCGTCGCCACGACCGCCCCCGCGATTCCGACCAGCAACGCCGTGCCCAGCGGCTGGAAGGACGCCACCGTCCCCAGCACCACCAGCGTGGCGTTGAAGCCGAAGAGGCCCTGGGATATTCGCTCCCGCGGCACGCGCAGCGCGAGCGCGGTGAGCACCCCGACCGCGCTGCCCGCCAGGCCCGCGAGCGCGAACTCCGGGCCGGCCAGCGCGAGCGCGACCAGGAACACGATCCCGGCGGGCACGCTCTCCTGCAGGTACACCTGTGAAACGCCCGTGGGCACGGCGCGCAGCAGCTCCAGCGCGCCGTGCCGCACCGGCGGCGGCTTCGCCGCAGCGGTGTCGTTCACCAGCTTCGAACCTCTAGTTCCTTCGCATCCGGGTGGTGCGAAACTGCTTCGGCGAGCCGGCGTTCGGCGATCACGGCGTCCTCGCCCACCGCGGTGGCCAGCGCTCCGCCCGCCGCCAGCGGTGCCAGCGACCACCACTGCCCGCTGCTCGGCTCCACGGGATCGCTGTCCCACACCACGGTTTCGGTGGCCAGCACCCGCGCACCGGCGAGGTAACCGGAGCTCGCGGTCAGCCGCTCGTCGCCGATGTCCAGCCGCTGCCGCAGCAGCGGCGTGCGACCGCGCACGACGTGCGTCGTGGTGGTCAGCAGACCGGAGCGCTCGCCGTAGCGGCCGAGCACCAGCGTCTCCCGGCAGCGCGCCCGCGCGCCCGCGCCGAGCGAGATGGTCATCTCCGCCTCGTGGTCGGCCCGCGAGGTGATCACCGTCGCCTCCGGCAGGTACTCGACCGTCCCGCCCTCGGCGACCTCGATGTGCACGGTGGACCGGCTGCGCCCGGCGTGCTGCCCCGGCAGCGCCACGGTCGCGGCGGTGCCGCGCAGCAGCAACCGCGCGCCGGGCCCGACGTGCACCCGCAGGTCGACGAGGTCACCACCGACCGGGGTGGCCGCCGAGCCGACGAGGTGCACGACGGCGGTCCCGTCGGTGCTGGTGGCGGCGGCCCGGCGGGGCACCATCGTCATCGGGGCCTGCGACCGCAGTTCCCGGACGACGCTGCGCCCGCCTCGCCCGAGCTCAACGCTCAGCAGCGCACTGGCGCGCACGCCGCACCGCCTTCCGCCGAACCCACCTCACGCACTGATGCCGACCTTGAGCTGCTCGCGCACCCAGGCCGCCACGTCGGGCGCGTTGGGGGTCCGGGTCAAGGACTGGGTGATCACCGGCAGCTCGCCGCGCATCCGGTGCGCGTCGGAGACCATGACCTCCATGTTCGCCCCGACCTGCTCGGCCAGGTCGATCTTGTTGATCACCAGCAGGTCCGCGGTGGTCACGCCCGGTCCGCCCTTGCGCGGCACCTTGTCGCCGCCCGCGACGTCGACCACGAAGATCTGGCTGTCGGCCAGCCCGCGGCTGAACACCGCGGTCAGGTTGTCGCCGCCGCTCTCCACGATCACCAGCTCCAGGCCCGGGTGGCGCTCGCTGAGCCGGTCGACCGCGTCGAGGTTGGCGGTGATGTCGTCGCGGATCGCGGTGTGCGGGCAGGCGCCGGTCTGCACCGCCTCGATCCGGTCGGTGTCCAGCACCCCGGCCTTGCGCAGGAAGTCGGCGTCCTCGGTGGTGTAGATGTCGTTGGTCACCACGGCGAGCTCGATCTCCTGGCCGAGCGCGCGGCACAGCGCGGCGGTCAGCGCCGTCTTCCCGCTGCCGACCGGACCGCCGATGCCGAGGCGGAACGGCCTGCCGTGCTGGGGCTCCGCGTCGAACGGGTCGGGTTCGGTGGCGGTGGGGTCGAAGTTGACCGGATGCGTGTGACCGTGTCCGTGGCCGTGTTCAGGAAGCAAAGAGACGCACCTCTTCCCGGTGATGTCGATCGTGCGATTCGGCGAGCAGGTCCAGCGCGGGAGCTCCGGGCGCGGGCAGGTCGGCCGGGTCGAGCCCGGCGGTCGCCGCCGCTTCGGCGGCGATCCGGTCCAGGTCATCGCCCATCTCGGCGACCACCGCGTTGACCGCGAAGGGATCCATGCCGTGCAACCGGACGCCTGCCGAGGACGGGCCGCTGACGGCCAGGTACCCGGCGATCAGCGCCGCTTCCTGCGGCCCGGCGCCGGCCGTCGCGGCCAGCACGCCGAGCACGATCGGGTGGTGTGGCCGCGGGCTCGCGGCCACCAGTTCAGCCAGCACCGGCGAGGGCCAAGCCGCCCTGCCGGCGCGGATCATCCCCTTCCCCTGCGCGCGCGATGCCTCCCGCTGCGCCGGGGAAGGGGTGCGGGCGTCGAGTTCGACGTCCAGCTCCCGCCAGTATCCGCTCGGGACCCGGCGGGTGGCGGCGTGCGCCGCGGCGGCGGCGAACACCGCTTGCAGGGCGCCTGCTGCGCGCAGCCGCCCGTGCAGGAATTCGCGCAGGTCGGCGACTCCCGTGATCAGCCCCCGCGCGGCGGCCTCCTCGACGCCGCCGGAGTGCACGTGTCCCCCGCCGGGGAACCGGGAATCGGCGAGTGCAAGCACCGCAAGACCGGCTCGCACCGCTCTCCCCCTTCCAGCGAAGTGGAGCGCACTCCACCCGCACGTGTGACGGGTGAAGGGCACCGTTGACCGACCAACTTGGCGAAGGGTGCCCTTCACCTGGAAAAATTCACTACTTCCGGGCGTTAGAAGAGGAAGTAGCGCTGGGCCATCGGGACCTCGGCGACCGGGTCCGGCTCGACCAGCTCGCCGTCGATGTGCACCGCGAAGCTGTCCGGGTCCACCTGGATGTCCGGGGTCGCGTCGTTGTGCACCATGTCGGCCTTGCCCACGTCGCGGGTGTTCTCCACCGCGATCATCCGCGAGCTCAGCCGCGCCTGCTCCGGCAGCTGGGCGTCCAGCGCCACCGGCGCCACGAAGAACACGCTGCTGGCCGCCGCCGCGCGGGGCTGCGCCCCGAAGCTGGGCCGCGCGATGTAGGGCTGCGGCGTCGGGATCGACGCGTTCGCGTCGCCCACCGCGGCCCAGGCCGCGAACCCGCCCTTGAGCACGATGTGCGGGCGGACCCCGAAGAACTTCGGGTCCCACAGCACCAGGTCGGCCATCTTGCCGACCTCCACCGAACCCACGTGGTGGGCGATGCCGTGCGCGACGGCCGGGTTGATCGTGTACTTCGCGACGTAGCGCTGCGCGCGGTTGTTGTCCGCGCGCCCGTCGCCGGGCAGCGAGCCGCGGCGGCGCTTCATCACGTGCGCGGTCTGCCAGGTGCGCATGATGACCTCGCCGATGCGGCCCATCGCCTGCGCGTCCGAGCTCATCATCGAGATGGCCCCGATGTCGTGCAGGATGTCCTCGGCGGCGATGGTCGACGGCCGGATGCGGCTCTCGGCGAACGCCAGGTCCTCGGGCACCGCCGGGTTCAGGTGGTGGCAGACCATCACCATGTCCAGGTGCTCGTCGATGGTGTTCACCGTGTGCGGCCGGGTCGGGTTGGTCGACGAGGGCAGCACGTTGGAGTGCGAGGCCAGCCGGATGATGTCCGGCGCGTGCCCGCCGCCGGCGCCCTCGACGTGGAACGCGCTGATCGAGCGGCCGTTGATCGCCGCCAGCGTGGACTCGTAGAACCCGGCCTCGTTGAGCGTGTCGGCGTGCAGCGCGATCTGCACCCCGGATTCCTCGGCGACGCGCAGCGCGCTGTCCAGGACCGCCGGGGTCGCGCCCCAGTCCTCGTGGATCTTGAAGCCGCCCGCTCCGGCGCGCAGCTGCTCCCAGAGCGCTTCGCGGCGCATGGTGCTGCCCTTGCCGAGCAGCAGCACGTTGACCGGCATGAAGTCCACGGCCTGCATGATCATCCGCAGGTTCCAGGCGCCCGGCGTGACCGTGGTGGCCTTGCTGCCCTCACCGGGCCCGGTGCCGCCGCCGATCAGCGTGGTCAGCCCGGAGGCCAGCGCGGTGTCGACCTCCTGCGGGCAGATGAAGTGCACGTGCGAGTCGATGCCGCCGGCCGTGAGGATCTTGCCGTTGCCGGCGATGACCTCGGTGGACGGGCCGATCACCAGCGAGCGGTCCACGTCGTTGTTGGCGCTGGGGTTGCCCGCCTTGCCGATGCCCACGATGCGGCCGTCGCGGATGCCGACGTCGGCCTTGATCACGCCCCAGTGGTCGAGGATGACCGCACCCGTGATCACCACGTCCGGCGTGCCCTCGGCGCGGATCGCCGCGGACTGGCCCATCGACTCGCGGATGACCTTGCCACCGCCGAAGACGACCTCGTCGCCGGAGCCGGTGGGGCCCTGGCTGCGGTCCTCGGTGACCTCGATCAGCAGGTCGGTGTCGGCCAGCCGGATGCGGTCGCCGGTGGTCGGGCCGAACAGCTCGACGTACTGCGAGCGGTCAATGGACGATGTGCTCACCGTGGTGTCCCTCGCCTTTCTCTCCGTAGCTGAACTCGGTGGGTTCGTGGTCGCGGGTGTCGAGCTCGCCCGCGTACTCCAGGCGCAGGCCGCGCACCAGTCGGCTGCCGCCGACGTCGACGAGGTCGACCTCGCGCGCCACGCCCGGCTCGAACCGCACGGCGGTGCCCGACGGCACGTCCAGGCGGTTGCCCCAGGCCTTGGCCCGGTCGAACTCGAGGCTCGGGTTGACCGCGGCGAAGTGGTAGTGCGAGCCGACCTGCACGGCGCGGTCGGCGCGGTTGACGACGGTGATGCGGATCCGGGCCCGCCCCGGGTTCAGCGGGATCGGGTCTCCGTCGGTGATGATCTCCCCAGGACGCATGGGCAACTCCCTAAGCGATGTGTCGAAGAGTGGATCGGGCCCGTGGTTGGAACCGGGGACGACCGCGTCGCGGCCGCCTTCCACCGCCCGGGCGAAACGCGCGCTAAGGCCGCGCGGGCCGGGAACCGCTCAGGTCCCGCCGGGTGACCACGCGATGAGCGCAACCATCGGCACGCCCTTCAGGTGATCGGGTCGTGGACGGTGACGAGCTTGGTGCCGTCCGGGAAGGTCGCCTCGACCTGCACGTCGTTGATCATCTCGGCGATGCCGTCCATCACCTGGTCGGGACGCAGCACCTGGCGGCCGCTCTGCATGAGCTCGGCGACGGTCCGGCCGTCGCGGGCGCCTTCCACGACGTGGTCGGTGATCAGCGCGACCGCTTCCGGGTAGTTGAGCTTCAGACCGCGATCAAGCCGTTGGCGCGCCAGGCCGGCCGCCACGTGGACGAGCAGCTTGTCGCGCTCGTGAGGAGCAAGATGCATGAAGCTTCTTTAACATACGGGGTTTTGGCGCGCCCGGGCTGCCCTGCGGTTTTAATCTTGTTCGCTTGTCCCGTTACAACTATTTTTCCGGACTTTTACGTGGCTAACGGTTTTTCTTGAAGTTGCTGTGAGCTAGATCATCATGTGACTTCCCCGGGTGTGGGATTGTGCGCCGCCGCAGCCGGGTGCACCGTGTGATCAGACGCCTGCACCCCGCCACGTCCAGCGTCCGCGCAGCCGCGCGCACGCGTCCAGCGACGAGACGAGGCAGTCATGAGCAGTGCAGCTCAGTCCGAGTTCCGCCCCGGCCTGGAGGGCGTGGTCGCCTTCCGCACGGAGATCGCCGAGCCCGACCGCGACGGCGGTGCCCTGCGCTACCGCGGCGTCGACATCGAAGACCTGGTCGGCACGGTTTCCTACGGCGACGTGTGGGCGTTGCTGGTGGACGGCGGTTTCGGCAACGGCCTGCCCGCCGCCGACGCAACGCCGGTACCGGTGCGCACCGGCGACGTGCGCGCGGACGCGCAGGCGTCCCTGGCGATGCTCGCTCCCGCTCTCGGCTTCGCGCCGCTGCTCGACGTCGACGATGCCCAGGCCCGCGACCAGCTCGCCCGCGCCTGCTCGCTCGGGCTCTCCTTCGTCGCGCAGTCCGCCCGCGGCGACCAGCCGCCGGTCCCGCTGTCGCGGATCGAGCAGGCGACCACCGCGACCGAGCAGTTCCTCACCCGCTGGCGCGGCGAACCTGACCCGACGCACGTCCGGGCGCTCGACGCGTACTGGGTGTCGGCCGCCGAGCACGGCCTGAACGCCTCCACCTTCACCGCCCGGGTGATCGCCTCCACCGGCGCCGACGTCGCGGCCTGCCTGTCCGGCGCGGTCGGCGCGATGTCCGGGCCGCTGCACGGCGGCGCGCCGGCCCGCGTGCTGCCGATGATCGAGGAGGCCGAGCGCACCGGGGACGCCCGCCGCGTGGTGGAGTCGATCCTGGACCGCGGCGACCGGCTGATGGGCTTCGGCCACCGCGTCTACCGCGCCGAGGACCCGCGGGCGCGGGTGCTGCGCAACACCTGCGACCAGCTCGGCGCGCCGCGCTTCGAGGTCGCCCGCGAGCTGGAGCAGGCAGCGCTGTCCGTGCTGCGGGAGCGGCGCCCGGACCGGCAGATCGAGACCAACGTGGAGTTCTGGGCCGCGGTGGTGCTCGACTTCGCGCAGGTGCCCACGGCGATGATGCCCGCGATGTTCACCTGCGCCCGCCTGGCGGGCTGGGCGGCGCACATCATGGAGCAGAAGCGCACCGGCCGACTGGTGCGCCCGTCGGCGCAGTACATCGGCCCGGGCCCCCGCTCCCCGCAGGACGTCGCGGGCTGGGACCAGCTGGACCAGCTGATCGCCCCGGTCTGATCGGCGCCTTCCTGCCGTGAGCGTTTTGGGGTGCCATAGCGCCCCGAAACGCTCACGGCCCCATCGCCAGCACAACCTCTACCCAGGACCTTCCCCGCGCCTGGCGCTAGCGTGGGGTGGTGGCAGTCCCTTCCTCCGACGCGCAGAAACGTCGCATGCACATCGAGTACGCCGAGGCGCTCGAGGCCGATGCCGAGACCAGCGGTCAGCGCTGCGACGACCTCGTGGAGGCGTCCGGTTACTGGCACTTCGCCGAGGAGCACGAGCGCGAGGAGCGGGCGCTGGCCGAGGCGGCCGAGGTCGACGACGGCCGCAACGTGCTCAGCGGGCGGGCCGCCTACGCCTCGTTCCTGCTGACCCACGGCCGCCGCGAAGAAGGCGAGCGCGCCATGGCCGAGCTGATGAGCGAGGGCTCGGAGTGCGAATGGGCGTACGGCGAGGCCGCCGCGGGCTACCAGGCGATCGGCGCGCACCAGGAGGCCTTGCGCTGGCTCAACATCGGCGTCCAGCGGTTCGTCCCGGACCTCGACGCCGACGTGGAGGTGGGCGACCCCGGCTTCGAGCTGCTCCGCGAGCGCGCCGACCTGCGCCGCCTGCTGGGCCTTCCCGCGGACCAGTACGACGAGGTGCTCGCCCGCTCCGAGGAGCGCTCCCACGAGGTCTTCAGCCAGATCGAGGAGATCGGCAGGCAGGAGCACGCGATCCCGGCGGTCCTCTACTGGCCCGAGGCGGAGTTCGCCGAGGTCCAGCGCCGGCACCCGGGCTGGAACCCGGGCCTGACGCACGCCGAGCACCGCCGGTTCATCCAGCGGACGCTGACCGACTACCCGGCGAGCGCGGTGATCGTCTCCGGCGCGCTGGACGACCTGGTCGCCTTCGCCGAGTCCCGCGAGCTGCCGCTGGACGACCCGGCGACGCACACCGAGTTCGCCGCCGAGGCGGCGCGGCTCGGCCAGGTCGCGGCGTGGCCGCCGGAGCGCAACGAAGCCTGCTGGTGCGGCTCGGCGCGCAAGTACAAGAAGTGCTGCGGCGCCCCCGGGTTCGCCTGAACGATCTTCCCCGGCGCGGTGCTGGCCAACCGGAGCGAGCCGCAGTAAGTTGCGGTGCGGCTGTTGGCAGCAGGTGCCCGTCACCTGCCGGAAACCCTGCTGCAACACTTGAGCCGAACCGGCAACGGCGCCGGTCAGCAGGCCACTGGCGCGCGGGGGCGAGGTCTTGCCCCCGCACGATCACCACGACAACGCCCGGAGGCGCCGGCATGACGCAGGCCGAGATCGACCCGACGACCCTGAAGCTGCCCGACGAGTTCCAGCCCGCCGACGGCCGCTTCGGCTGCGGACCGTCCAAGGTGCGCGGCGAGCAGCTGTCCCGACTGGCCGGCGAAGGTGCCGCGCTGATGGGCACCTCGCACCGCCAGAAGCCGGTGAAGTCCCTGGTCGGCCGGGTCCGCGAGGGGCTCCAGGAGCTGTTCTCCCTGCCGGAGGGCTACGAGGTCGTGCTCGGCGTCGGCGGCACCACGGCGTTCTGGGACGCGGCGACCTTCGGCCTGATCCGCGAGCGCTCGCTGCACCTGACCTACGGCGAGTTCTCCTCGAAGTTCGCCAAGGCCGCCAAGACGGCGCCGTTCCTGGGCGACCCGCTGGTCGTCTCGGCCGAGCCGGGCGACGCCCCGGAGCCGGTGTCGGACCCGAGCGCCGACCTGATCGGCTGGGCGCACAACGAGACCTCCACCGGCGTGATGCTGGCGCCGACCCGCCCGGCGGGCTCGGAGCACGCGCTGATCGCGGTGGACGCGACCTCCGGCGCGGGCGGGCTGGCGTTCAACGCCGCCGACGTCGACGTCTACTACTTCGCGCCGCAGAAGTGCTTCGCCGCCGACGGCGGGCTGTGGCTGGCCGCGATGAGCCCGGCCGCGATCGAGCGGATCGGCGAGATCGGTTCCTCGGACCGCTGGGTGCCGGAGTTCCTGTCGCTGCCCACCGCGCTGGACAACTCGCGCAAGGACCAGACCTACAACACCCCCGCGGTGGCCACGCTGTTCCTGCTCGCCGACCAGATCGAGTGGATGAACGGCCAGGGCGGCCTGGACTGGTGCGTGCAGCGCACCCGCGAGTCCTCGCAGCGGCTCTACGACTGGGCCGAGGCCTCGGAGTTCGCCACCCCGTTCGTCACCGACCCGGCCAAGCGCTCCCAGGTGGTCGGCACCATCGACTTCGCCGACTCGGTCGACGCCGCCGCGGTGGCGAAGGCGCTGCGCGCCAACGGCATCGTGGACACCGAGCCGTACCGCAAGCTGGGCCGCAACCAGCTGCGCGTCGGGATGTTCCCGGCGATCGAGCCGGATGACGTCACCGCGCTGACGAAGTCCATCGACTGGGTGGTCTCGCAGCTGTCCTGACGACGCAGTGCTGCCGGGGTCCCCGCGGGCCCCGGCAGTTTCCCCCCTGCGATCACAACACTGAGTGAAAATCAACCACTCTCGGTGAGGTTCACCAAATATGAGTGGTTTTACTGGTTCGCTCAGGCGGCCCCTTTCCGGCAAGATCGATGCCGGGAGGACGACCAACTGCCGCACGGCATGCCCGGCGAGCCTCCCGCGTCAAGGCGGCGCGCCGGGTTACCGTCACAGCTTGGTGACATGTAGGTCGGTGGGAGGCACGCGTATGCGATCGCTGCGAGTGGTCGGGCTCGACGAGGACGGTGAATCCGTCATCTGCGAGGACCCGGAGAACGGCGAGCGCTTCACCGTGCCCGCCGACGAACGACTGCGCGCCGCGGCCCGCGGTGACCTCACCCGGCTCGGCCAGGTCCAGATCGAGATGGAATCCCAGATGCGGCCGCGCGAGATCCAGGCCCGCATCCGCTCCGGCGCGTCGGTCGAGCAGATCGCCGAGTCCTCCGGCATCCCGGAGCACCGCGTCGAGCGCTACGCCTACCCGGTCCTGCTGGAACGCCGCCAGATCGCCGAGATGGCCCAGCGCGGCCACCCGGTCCGCGAGGACGGTCCCGACGTGCAGACCCTCGGCGAGGTCGTCGCGCACACCTTCGGGATGCGCGGCCACGACTACGCCGAAGCCGACTGGGACGCCTGGCGCGGCGAGGACGGCAAGTGGGTCGTCCAGCTGAACTGGCAGGCGGGCCGCTCCGAGAACCTCGCCCACTGGGTGTTCCACCCGGGCGCGCACGGCGGCACCGTCGCGGCGCTCGACGACCACGCGGCCGACCTCCTCGACCCGTCGCCCAACCGCCCGCTGCGCACCGTCCGCCCGGTCACCGAGCTGGCGCGCGAAGCGCTCCAGCTCGACCAGCAGGGGATGTCGGCGGAGCCGACGACCCCGGCGCCGCCGCCGGAGGCCCCGGTGGCGCCTGCGCCACCGCTGGCCGAAGCCCCGACGCTCGACCTGGACACCGGAGCCCCGGAGCGACCGGCGGAGCCGGGAGCACCGGAGCCGGAGCAGCCCGCGGCGGAGAGCGCCGAAGGCGCGACCGCCGAGGAGGCGGAGGACGACGCGGCGCGCAAGGCGGAGCCGCGCCGCGGGCGGAAGAGCCATCCGATCGTCCCGTCGTGGGAGGACGTCCTCCTCGGAGTCCGCTCCCACCGCTGAACCAAACCCGCAGAAGGCCGGGGCGAGCCCAAGCTCACCCCGGCCTTCTGCTATCCGCACCTGGGCTGGTGTCAATTTCGTACGAAATTGACGTTCGCCCGGGTGGCGCAGGGACTCCAGCGAGTCCGGCTGGACCGGGGCGGGGCGGCAGTTTTGCCGGAAACTGACACCCCACCACACCCGGAACGTCCGGTCGGTTTCAGGCGAAACTGCCGCATGCCCAACCCGGGACGACTTTGCCGGAGGCCCGCCCGGGTGACGGTCAATTTCGTACGAAATTGACGCCCTTCCCCCGACGGAACCGCGTTCTCGCAGGTGGTTGGGTTGAGGGTGGCGGGTGCGGTGGCACCGGAAAGTGTTCGTCGGGTTCAGACGTGCGGGGGGTAGGGGCTCAGGAGGGTGAGGAGGAGGACCAGCCAGGCCAGGACGATGCCCGCCGCTGTTCCGTAGGCGACCCAGCGCCAGACCGCTATTCGGCGGCCCAGCCAGATCGAGGGGGCGAAGCCCGCCGCCACCGCCAGGTTCACCACCGCGGCCAGGACGCCGCTGACGTCCGCCAGGCCCAGGGTCACCACCACCAGGGTGGTCGTCGCGATCGCCGCGATGATCGCGCTCACCACCAGGCCCGGGCCCCAGGGCGTCGGTTCCTCGCGCGGCACCGGGAGGGCGTAGCGGCGGGGGGCAGGCGGGCGCGGGCGGCCGATGCGGTCGAGGCGGCCGCTGAGCGGGTCGAGGTAGCCGATCTGGCCGCCGGTCTCCGCCGCCAGTCGCATCGCCAGCTGGCGGCCGCGCTTCGAGATCAGCTCGCGGTCGCCGGGTGCCGTTCCCTCGTCCGCCGATTCGGCGACGTGCGCCCATTCGTGCAGCGCTTCGACCAGCGAGTCGGGCAGCCGCAGGCGGCCCGGGTCCACCTCCTGGTCGACGTCGCGCACCAGGACCGCGCGGCCGGAGCGCGCGTGCAGTTCCCACTCGGACTCGCGCATCACGCTCCGCTCATCGCGTGGAAGGCGATCGCCCCGGCCGTCGCGACGTTGAGCGAGTCGACTCCGCTGGCCATCGGGATCCGCACCGCCAGGTCGGCGGCGGTGATCGCCTCCTCGGTGAGGCCGGGGCCTTCCGAACCGAGCAGGACCGCAACCCGTCCCTCGTCCAGCGCCGCATCGCGAAGAGATTTCGCATCTGCTCGGGGCGTCAGGGCGGCGATGCGAAAGCCGTTGTCGCGCAGCAGCTTGAGATCTTCCGGCCAGGACTCCAGGTGCGCGAACGGCACCCGCAGCACGTGCCCCATCGACACCCGGACGCTGCGCCGGTACAGCGGATCGGAACAGTCGGCGCCCAGGAGCACGCCGTCGACGCTGAGCGCAGCGGCGTTGCGGAACAACGCGCCCAGGTTCTCGTGGTCGCCGATGCCCTCCAGCACCACCAGGCGGCGGGACCGCTCGACCAGCTCGGCGGGCGGGATCACCGGGGCGCGGTCGGCCACCGCCAGCACGCCGCGGTTGAGGTGGAAGCCGACGACCTGCGCCATCACGTCGGCGCTCGTGACGTAGGCGGGCACGTCGAGGGCGGCGGTGGCCCCGGCCAGCTCCTCGATCCGGCGGCGCACTCCGAACAGCGCGCGCACCGGGTACGGCGAGGCGAGCAACCGTTCCACCACCACGACGCCTTCGGCGATCACCAGCCCGCGCCCGCCCGGCCGGTCCGGCCTGCGATCCGCGCGCGACAGATCCCGGAAGTCGTCGACCCGCGGGTCGTCGGCCTCGCTGATCTCGACCATGTGCGCCACGCATCGCATTCTCGCACCCGCTGCCCCGGCCGGTCCTCCCCGCCGGGTTCCGGAGAGCCCGCGTGGGTACGTTCGAAGCATGGCTCAGCTTGGTGGCACAGCGCTCGACGTCTTTCCCATCTGCCTCGGTGGCAACGTCTTCGGCTGGACCGCCGATCGCGACGAGTCCTTCGCCGTGCTCGACGGCTACGCGGCCGCGGGCGGCAACTTCATCGACACCGCGGACGCGTACCCGGCCTGGGCACCGGGCAACTCCGGTGGTGAATCCGAGACGATCATCGGCGAATGGCTGCGCACCCGCGGCAACCGGGACGACGTCGTGGTCGCCACCAAGGTGGGTCGGTTGCCGCAGCGGCGCGGCCTTTCGGCGGCGAACATCGCTGCCGCTGCGGAAGATTCGCTGCGCCGCCTGGGCGTCGACCACATCGACCTCTACTACGCCCACGGCGACGACGACCCGACCGTCCCGCTGGCCGAGACGCTGGGCGCCTTCGACGTTCTGGTGCGCGCGGGCAAGGTCCGCCACATCGCGGCGTCCAACTACACCGCATCGCGGCTCGCCGAAGCGCTGGCCACCTCCCGCCGCGAGGGATTGGCCGAATTCGTCGCGCTGCAACCGAAGTACAACCTGGTGGAGCGCACCGAGTTCGAGGGCGAGCTCGCGGAGTTGTGCGTCCGGGAGAACCTCGGCGTGGCACCGTACTACGGGCTCGCCAAAGGTTTCTTGACCGGAAAGTACCGTCCGGCGCAGGACAACTCGGACAGCCCGCGCGCCGAAGGCGCCCGCGCGCACCTCGACGACCGCGGCCTCCGGGTGCTCGCCGCGCTGGACGAGATCGCAACGCTGCGTAATGCCCCGATGGCGTCGATCGCGTTGTCCTGGCTGCGCGCGCAACGCACCGTCACCGCCCCGATCGCCAGCGCCCGCACCGCGGATCAGCTCGCCGACCTGCTGCTCGCGGCCGAATTGGAGCTCACCGCGGCGGAGCTGCGGAGGCTCGACGACGCCTCCGTTTGACGGCCTCGACACTCCGTTCGCTGACACCGTTTTGGCCGCTGGATCGCCGGGTACCGATGTGTCACGGTGGTTTCCCCAGCGCTGCGCGCTGACGTGCTGCCGACCGAGCGGAGAGACGGATGGGACGGCACGTGGACGACCGAGCGTTCAATCCGGTGGACCGGCAGCGGTATCGGAACAAGATGCAGCGCGGCCTGGACGCGCTGGCCCGGATGCTCGCCGACGGCAACTTCTCCTTCCCGCGCCAGCAGATGGGGCTGGAGATGGAGTTGTGCCTGGTGGGACCGGGCATGGAGCCGTCGATGTCCAACGCCGAGGTGCTGGAGAAGATCGACGAGCCGGCCTTCACCACCGAGCTCGGCCAGCAGAACATCGAGCTCAACGTGGAGCCGCGGGTGCTGGCGGGCGACAGCGCGCTGCGGCTGGAGGAGCGGATGCGCGCCGCGCTGCGGCGGGCCGACGGCGGTGCGCACGACGCCGGCGCGAAGACCGTCATGATCGGCACGCTGCCCACCCTGCGCAGCGCGCACTTCGACCCGGGCTGGCTGTCCCGCAACCCGCGCTACTCGCTGCTCAACGAGCAGATCTTCCTGGCCCGCGGCGAGGAGATGCTGCTGGACATGGAGGGCGAGCCGCTCGGCGAGGGCTACCACTCCGAGCGACTGCGCTCCTACGCCAACTCGATCCTGCCGGAGTCGGCGTGCACCTCGGTCCAGCTGCACCTGCAGGTCGCCCCGGAGGACTTCGCCGCGCACTGGAACGCCGCGCAGTGCCTGGCCGGGGTGCAGGTGGCGATCGGCGCGAATTCGCCGTTCCTGCTGGGCAAAGCGCTCTGGCACGAGACCCGCATCCCGCTGTTCCTGCAGGCCACCGACACCCGCCCGGTGGAGCTGAAGAACCAGGGCGTGCGGCCGCGGGTGTGGTTCGGGGAGCGGTGGATCACCTCGATCTTCGACCTGTTCGAGGAGAACGTCCGCTACTTCCCCGCGCTGCTGCCCGATCCCGAGGAGGAGGACCCGGTGGCCGCGCTGGACGCCGGGCGGGCGCCGACGCTGGCCGAGCTGCGGCTGCACAACGGCACGATCTGGCGCTGGAACCGCCCGGTCTACGACCTGGTGGACGGGGTTCCGCACCTGCGCATCGAGAATCGCGTGCTGCCCTCCGGGCCGTCGGTGGTGGACATCGTCGCCAACGCCGCGTTCTTCTACGGGGCACAGCGCGCGCTCACCGAACAAGACCGTCCCCTGTGGACGCAGATGTCGTTCGCCGCGGCCGAGGAGAACCTGTTCTCCGGTGCCCGCAGCGGTTTCGACGCCCACCTGTACTGGCCGGGCACCGGCTGGGTGGCCCCGGACGAGCTGGTCATGCGGCGCCTGCTGCCGATGGCGCACGAAGGGCTCCGCGCGTGCGGGGTCTCCGACGAGGCGCGCGAGCGGTACCTGGGCGTGATCGAGCAGCGCTGCCTGGCCCGCCGCAACGGCGCGACGTGGCAGCGCGAGACGGTGGCCCGCCTGGAGGAGCGGGGCGCGAACCGCCACGAAGCCCTGACCCGCATGCTGGAGCACTACATCGCCCTGTCCGACGGAGGCGAGCCGGTCCACACCTGGCAGGTGGGCTGACCTCCCCGTCCTCGGCTTCCGCCCGCAGCCGCGCCTTGGTCAATTTCGCGAGAAATTGACCGTCACCCGGGTGAACGTCAATTTCTCGCGAAGTTGACGCCGACCTGCCGAGACAGGCGGGGCTGCTGGATCTTTGGGGTGACGCGGGTTTGATGTCGGTGTGTCGGTTTGCGCTCTAGGCCTGCGGTGGGGGCGCGGTGGCTGGTGAGGTTCGCTGGTCGATGGCGCCGGTGATGGTGAGGGTCGGGCGTCCGTTGTGGTCGGCCAGGTGGGCTTCGACGCCGAAGACGTCGGCCAGCAGGCGCTCGTCGAGGACTTCCGCGGGTGTTCCGGTCGCCGCGATGCGACCGGAGTCGAGCACCGCCAGCCGATCGCAGAACTCCACCGCCAGGCGGAGGTCGTGCAGCGTCAGCAGGACGGTCAAGCCACCGGCGGCGAGTTCGCGCAGCAGCGCCAGGACTCCGTACTGGTGACGGAGGTCGAGGTGGTTCGTCGGCTCGTCGAGCACCAGGACCTGCGGCTGCTGCGCGAGCGCCCGAGCGATCGACGTCCGCTGCCGCTCACCGCCCGAGAGCAGGCGCACATCGCGCTCCGCCTCCGCCAGCAGGCTCGTGGCCCGCAGCGCGTCTTCGACGATCTCGTGGTCGGCCGCGCCCATCCGGTCCAGCAGCCCGAGGTGCGGGATCCGGCCCTGCGACACCACTTCGCGCACGGTCAGTGCCGCGCGCGTCTCGGTCTCCTGCGTCGTCGCGGCCAGGACGCGCGCCAGCTGGCGCCGCCCGCCCGCCGCCATCCCGGCGACCTCCACCGTCCCGGCCGCGGGTTGGACCGCTCGGTAGAGCGTGCGCAGCAGCGTCGTCTTGCCGCTGCCGTTGGGGCCGACCAGGCCGAACACCTCACCGGCCCGCACACCCAAGTCCACATCGGACAGAATCGGCCGACCGCCCAGCTCCACCTGGACTCCGCTGATCCGCAGGCTCACGCGATCCTCCGCCGTCGCCGCAACATCACCAGGAACACCGGCCCGCCGACCAGCGCGGTGAGCACTCCCACCGGCAGTTCCGACGGCGCGACGACCAGCCGCGCCACCAGGTCGGCCAGCACCAGGAACACCGCGCCGAGCAGCGCCGACACCGGCAGCAGGCGGTGCGCCTCGGAGCCCACCAGGAAGGTGGCCGCGTGCGGGATCAGCAGCCCGACGAACACGATCCCGCCCGCCACCGAAACGGCCGTCCCGGCCAGCAGCGAGATCGCGATCAGGCAGCACGTCCGGAACGCGCGCGCGTTGATCCCGAGCGCCGCCGCGGCGTCATCGCCGCTGTGCAGGACGTTCATCCACCGCCCCGACGCGGCCGCCGCGATCAGCCCGAGCGCCAGCACCGCGGCGGGCACCGGCAGCGACTCCCAGCGCACGGCCCCGAGCCCGCCGCTGATCCAGAACATCACCTGCTTGGCCTGATCACCGGTGCCGAAGGCGTGCAGCACGAACGAGGTCATGGCGAACGCCACCTGCCCGACGGCCAGCCCGCCGAGCACCAGCGTCGTCACCGACCCGGAACGCCCGGAGACGGCCAGCACGATCAGCAGCGCCGTCAGCCCGCCCAGGAACGCCACCACCGGCAGGCCCACCGCCCCGGCGCCGATGCCCAGCACGATCGTCAGGGACACCGCGAACCCGGCGCCCTCGGACACCCCGAGCAGGTACGGGTCGGCCAGCGGGTTGCCCGTGACCAGCTGCGCGATCGCGCCGGACAGCGCCAGCGCGGCCCCGACCAGCATGCCGCCGACCACCCGCGGCATC
This sequence comes from Saccharopolyspora indica, assembly GCF_027853965.1. Taxonomy (GTDB): domain Bacteria; phylum Actinomycetota; class Actinomycetes; order Mycobacteriales; family Pseudonocardiaceae; genus Saccharopolyspora; species Saccharopolyspora indica. The sequence continues at coordinate 63,462 of NZ_JAQGLB010000017.1, forward strand.
CGCGAGTCGAAGACGATCGCGGCGCGCGCCGGGCGCCAGTCCGGCTCGATCCACGGCAGCACGGGCTCCAGCACGATCCGCCACACCTGCCCCAGCGGCAGCCGCACCGAACCCAGCGAGATCGCCAGTCCGCCGACCACCACCAACGCAAGCAGCAGCGCGACGTAGACGAACAAGAGCCTCTTGCTCATTTGCCGTGCAGGTCTCGGGCGAGGCGCTCGACGGCGCTGGGGAACCTGATGCCCTCGGTGAGCTCGACCAGCGGGATGGTGCTGAAGCGGCGGTCGCGCACCGCGGGCGTGCCCGAGACCAGCGGGTGCCCTTCGAGGTAGGACTGCTTGTGCTGCACCGGGGCCCCGAGGTAGTCGACGAGCACGATCGCCGCCGGGCTGCGCGTGGCGACCTGCTCCCAGCTGACGTCTTCGAAGACCTTCGGCACGTCGGCGAAGACGTTGCGCGCGCCTGCCCTGGTCAGCGCGTCGTTGCCGACGCCGTTGCCGCCCAGGGTGAACGCGGTCTGCTCGCCGGAGTCGTAGACGAAGACGTCGACCGGCGCCACGCCCCGGAGACGCTGCTCGACCGCCTGGACCCGCGCCTCGATGCCGGCGTTGAGCTGCCGCGCGTTGTCCTGCAGGCCGAGCGCCTCGCCGAACATCGAGATGTCGGCCAGCAGCGCCTCCATCCCGGCGGGCTCGGTCGCGCAGGACTCCGACAGCAGCAGCGTGTTGATGCCGTTCTTCGCGAACGCCTCGCGGCCGCGGCCCTCGGCGTCGTCGAAGGCGCTGGCGTAGCCGCCGACGACCAGGTCCGGCTCGGCTTCGAGGATGCGCTCGTAGGACGGGTACCGGTCGGACAGCAGCGGCACGTCGGCGTACCCGGCGGCGACCTCCGGCGGTGGCACGTGGTCGTCCGGGAAGGCGGTGCCGACGAGGCGGTCGCCCAGCCCGAGCGCCAGCAGGATCTCCGTCGCGTGCTGGTTGAGGCTCACCACGCGCTGCGGTGGACGGGCGAACGTCTCGACGCTGCCGCAGTTCTCCACGCGCATGCCGTCCGACTGCGATTCGGCCGCGGTGCAGCCGGTCAGGAACAGCGCGGCCAGGATCAGGGCGAAGGTGCGGCGCATCGTGCCTTCCGAGGTCGTGCGCGGATGCGCGAGACCAGGACCGCACACGGCGTTCCCAGACCCCGACCGCAGACCGCGACAGTCGTTGGAGCCATCCCTCGCGGAGCGGACGATCGGGCTCGCCGCGACGTGCGCGGCCTACCGTTGCGGGTCAGCGCCGGACTTCGACCGGCTTCTCCCGCTCGCGGGGTCGGAGTGGATGCTGCCCCACGCGTCGATCCCGGTCAACCGCCCGAATTTCCGCTGCGCACCACGTTTGCGCAGCTCATCGAGGCCGTTCGCGCAACGCGCCCGGCAGGTGAGATCAACGCCTCCATCCGGGCTAGTTGCAATAGGGTGGCAGTAGCTAGAGTCTGTCAACAGCGAAGGGAGAACGCTCGATGGCGCAGTACGTGTTGCCGGAGTTGGATTACGACTACGCGGCGTTGGAGCCGGCGATCGCCGGTGAGATCAACGAGTTGCACCACAGCAAGCACCACGCGACCTACGTCAAGGGCGCCAACGACACGATCGAGAAGATCGCCGAGGCGCGGGACAAGGGTGATTTCTCGTCGATCGTGGGGTTGGAGACCACGCTGGCGTTCCACCTGGCGGGGCATTCGCTGCACCTGGTGTGGTGGAAGATCCTCTCGCCCAACGGTGGGGACAAGCCGACCGGTGAGCTGGCGGCGGCGATCGATGAGGACTTCGGTTCCTTCGACGCGTTCCGGGCTCAGATGGAGGCGGTGTCGGGCACGATCCAGGGCAACGGCTGGGGTGTGCTGGCGTGGGATCCGGTGGGCCGTCGGCTGGTGACGCAGCAGTTGCGGGATCACCACTCGAACCTGTCGATCGCCACGACGCCGCTGCTGGTGTTCGACATCTGGGAGCACGCGTACTACCTGCAGTACCGCAACGTGAAGGCGGACTACATCAAGCAGTTGTGGAACGTGGTGAACTGGGACGAGGTCGGCAAGCGCTTCGCCGACGCCCGCGCGGGCTACAACGGCCTGCGCCTGCCCACCGCCTGATTCCCACTCCGAACGTGCGGCTTCGCCGGAGATCTACGCGCGGATCTCCGGCGGGGTGCGCACCCAGGTCTCGGCGGTGAGTGCTCCGACAAGCCAGCTGCCGAAAACGATCGAGCCCCGGCCGCCCGAAGGCGCCCGGGGCTCGATCTGTTCCCGAACTGACTACCGCTCCCACCACGAAGCGGACGAGACTTAGGTTAGCCTAAGCTGTCATGAGCGCGCAAGCCCTCGGCGCCGGAAAGCCAGAACTCCGGCTCCGACCAGCGCCGCGACCAGCGACACCAGCCCGCCGAGCAGGATCGGCCAGCGCGGCCCCAGCAGCTCGGCCAGCCACCCGGAGGCCAGCCCGCCCAGCGGTTTGCCGCCCATGAACAGCAGCATGTAGAGGCCCATCACGCGACCGCGCATGGTCGAGTCCACGCCCAGCTGCACGGTCGCGTTCGCGGTCGTCGTGAAGGTCATGACCGCGATCCCGACCGGGATCAGCGCCGCCGCGAACAGCTCGTAGCTCGGCATCAGCGCCGCACCGGCCTCCAGCGCGCCGAACACCGCGGCGCCCACCAGCAGCAGCCGCATCCGCGGCCCACCGCGGCCGCTGCGCCGCGCGGCCAGCGCCGCACCGGTCAGCGTGCCCACGGCCAGCATCGTGATCAGCAGCCCGTAGCCGTCGGCGTCGTGGTGGAAGACGTTGCGCGCCATCACGGCGAAGGTGTTCTCGAAGTTCATGCCGAAGGTGCCGATGAAGAACACCAGCACCATGACCACCATCAGATCCGGCCTGCCGAGCACGTACCGCACGCCGGCGCGCAGCTGGCCGCGCTCCTTCGGCGCGCGATCGGCGCGGTGCAGCGCCGCGACGTCCATCAGCAGCAGCCCGGCGACCACCGCGGCCGAGCTGACCCCGTTGAGCAGGAAGACCCAGCCGGTGCCGATCGCGGTGATCAGCACCCCGGCGATGGCCGGACCGACGATCCGGGCCAGGTTGAAGGTCATCGAGTTGAGCGCGACGGCGTTGGTGAGCTGCGCGGGGCCGACCATCTCGACGACGAAGGACTGCCGCACCGGCGCGTCGACGGCCGCGAAGCAGCCGAGCACGAAGCACAGCACGTAGACGTGCCAGAGCACCGCGACGCCGCTGACGTCGAGCACCCCGAGCACCAGCCCGCACACGCCGAGGGCGGTCTGGGTGGCGATCAGCACGCGCCGCTTGTCGAAGCGGTCGGCGAGCACACCCGCCCACAGGGTGAGCAGCAGCGTCGGGAGGAACTGGAGCGCGACCGCCACGCCGAGGGCCGCCGGGCTGCCCCCGGAGAGCTCCAGGACCAGCCAGTCCTGCGCGGCGCGCTGCATCCAGGTGCCGGTCAGCGAGACGACCTGACCCGATGCGTAGTAGCGGTAGTTGCGCTCGCGCAGCGAGCGGAACATGCCCGCGCTCGTGTCCGATGTGGACACCTGAGTGCGGTTGACCTGGCCTTCGCCGGGATCCTTTCCGACGCGTAACCGGGGTTGGTCAACCACTCTGGTGCTTACCGCCTCTCGGTGGGTGCGCTCATCGGCCCGCCAGCCGGTCGATGATCTCCGCGGCCCGGAACAGCACCGCGCGCTCCTCGTCGGTGAGGTCCACCAGCTGCTGGTCCAGCCAGCGCTCGCGAGCGGAGACCTCTTCCTCGATGCGGGCCCGCCCCGCGTCGGTCACCTCGACGATGGCCTGGCGGCCGTCGGTCGGGTGGGCGCGGCGGACGACCAGACCGGCGTCCTCCAGGGCGGCGATCACCCTGGTCATCGACGGCGGCTGGACACCTTCCCGCGCGGCCAGCTCACCCGGCGTCAGCGCTCCCGCCTTGTGCAGGCAGGACAGCGCGGACAGCTGGGAGAGCGTGATCTTCGAATCGCCGCTCTGCGCGCGCAGGCGGCGGTTCAGGCGAACCACTGCGAGCCGCAGCCGGCTCGCCAGGGTGCGCTCGCGTTCCGCAATATCGGACACGTCGTTAGTCTACCAAACTATATCGGGGAAAACGGACGAACTGATCCACTCAGTGGCCGTCCACACTAATGATCCAGCCGCCCGACGTCTCCTGTTCACACCCGAACCGACGCATCACCAGCGTCGTGAGCGTTTCGAGGCGCTCTGGCACCCCGAAACGCTCACGGTCGTTGACCTGGTCAGATGCCGAAGACGGCGCTGATCGGCGCGGCCGCGAAGTACAGCACGAAGGCCGCCGCCACGACCCACATCAGCGGGTGGACGGTGCGGATCTTGCCGGTGAACACCCGCAGCAGCACGTAGCTGACGAAGCCCGCGCCGATGCCGTTGGCGATCGAGTAGGTGAACGGCATGACCACGATCGTCAGGAACGCGGGCAGCGCGATGCTGAAGTCCGACAGGTCGATCTGCTTGATCTGGCCGATCATCATCGCCCCGACCACGATCAGCGCCGGAGCCGCCGCCTCCACCGGGATGACCTGGTAGAGCGGGGTGAAGAACATCGCCGCCAGGAACAGCAGGCCGGTGATCACGTTCGCCAGCCCGGTCCGCGCGCCCTCCGCGATGCCCGAGGCCGACTCCACGAACACGGTGTTCGAGCTGGCCGAACCGACACCGCCGGCGACCGCGCCGACGCCCTCGACGGCCAGCGCCTTGCCGATGCCCGGCAGGTTGCCGTCCTTGTCTGCCAGGTTGGCCTCCTTGCCCAGCCCGGTCATGGTGCCCATGGCGTCGAAGAAGTTCGCCAGCACCAGCGTGAACACCAGCAGCGCGGCGGCCAGCGCGGGCAGCCGGGTCCAGGCGCCGAAGGAGATGTCGCCGACCAGCGACAGGTCCGGCAGCCCGGCGATCTGCTCCGGCACCGCCGGGTAGCCCAGGTTCCAGCCGTAGGGGTTGGTGCCCTTGGACTGGCCCGCGTGGAAGACCGACTCGATGATGATCGACAGCACCGTGGTGACCGCGACGCTGATCAGGATCCCGCCGCGCACCTTGCGCGCCACCAGCACCGAGGTCAGCACCAGGCCGAAGACGAACACCGCGGTCGGCCACGAGGCGATCGAGCCGTCGATGCCCAGCCCCACCGGCACCGTGGTGTTGGCCTCGTCCGGCAGCCGCCGCACGAACCCGGCGTCGACCAGGCCGACGAAGGAGATGAACACGCCGACGCCGACCGCGATGGCGGCCTTCAGCTCGGGCGGCACCGCGTTGAACACGGCGGTCCGGAACCCGGTGGCGACCAGGACCAGGATGATGACGCCGTCGATGACGACCAGGCCCATCGCTTCCGGCCAGGTCACCTGCGGCGCGATGGTCACGGCCAGCAGCGTGTTGATGCCGAGCCCGGCGGCGATCGCGAACGGGTAGTTGGCGATGAGCCCGAACAGGATGGTCATCACGCCCGCGACCAGCGCGGTCGCCGCGGCGACCTGCGGCACCGGCAGGATGTTGCCCAGCACGTCGCGCTTGGCGCCCGGGTCGTCGGCGGAGTAGCTGCCCAGGATCAGCGGGTTCAGCACGATGATGTAGGCGACCGCGACGAAGGTGACGATGCCGCCGCGCACCTCGCGCGAGATGCTGGAACCACGCTCCGTGATCTTGAAGTACTGGTCCAGCAATGATTTCTTGCTCTTGGTCTCGTCCACCATCGTGCTTCCCATCACCGCGCCTGAGCGCGCGTTCATCAACCGGAGGTAGCCTGCCTGACGTGGCACCAGACAGCGAACCCACCCCCACCGCAGCAGGTCACCGGCCTGTTCCCCACCTGCCCCGCAGGCTGGCGGACCCGACGCCGGTGGTGCTCACCGGCACCGCGCTGTGGCTCGTCGGAACGGTGGCGTTGGCGCTGAGCGGCAACCTGGGCATCGAGTTCTGGACCTGCGTGGCGGGCGTGACGCTCGGCGTCATCGGCTACGGAGTGTTCCGCTGGCAGCGCTCGGCCGCTCGCCGAGGCTCCCGAGGAGCCTGGCAGGGCCTGTCCGGCCTCGACGACTGAACCAACACCGATCGCACGGTCTGCGCGTTTTGAGCAGTCCCCTTCGCGGCCGCAAGACGCCGAATCCACCCATGGATCTTGGCGACCGGCTAACCTGCGAGATCGTCACCAGTTCGGAGACTTGACCAGAACGCGGGGAGCGCAGCGGAAGTGCCCAAGCTCGACGTCGACCGACTCGAATACGCCATCCTGGCCGAACGCGCCGGACTCACTCGCATCCCGATGGTCGCGGCGTACAGCCACTACGGGACGCAGGTCCAGGACATACCGCGCGAGTTCAACGCGGCCGAGCAGCGCGTCCGCGAGCGCGGCCTGGTCAATCCGAGCGGCGTGAACGACCGGGTCATGGAGCTGCTGGGCATCTACGCGCACGCGAGCGTCGAGTACGACCTGCGGTTCTCCTCGCAGAAGGGCTCCGAGCTGCGCGCCGCGGTGACCAAGGCCAGCAAGACGGCGGTGCGCACCGTCGTCAGCGGCGACCGGATCATCCTGGAGCCGGTCCACCCGAACGACCTGATCCCGGCGCTCATCTCGGCCCTGCCCGAGCACCAGCCCGCCAAGATCCGCCCGCCGCTGTCGATCGACCTGCAGGACGTGCGCGCGGCCATGGCCGAAGCGAGCCGCCAGGGCGACGACCCGCGAGCGATCGAGCAGGCCCTGCGGGCGCGCGGCGTGAACCCGGCGAACTTCCGCAAGATGACCCAGCTCCTCGAAGGCCCCCGCCTGGGCCTCGGCGAAGCCGGCGTGACGATCTGGGACGACCGCGGCAAGGAGCACCGCGGCGACCAGACGATCCGGATCATCGACCTGCAGCAGGGCCGGACGGCGGTCTACAACAGCGGCAACCAGCGGATGTTCGCCGGAGCGGACCTGAGCACCTTCACCCGCGTCCTCGGCGAACTGGCGACCCACACCCGCCGGAAGGCGGCAGAAGCAGCCCGCTGGTGACCCGCCGATCGGCCTAAGGTGATCAGTATCACTGGACCAAACGGATCAATCTGACAACAACAGGGAACCGAAACCGGACCAAGCACCGTCACACCGGTGCGCGAACGAGCAACGACCTGGCAAGCTAAGCGCGACGTGTACCTGTTCTAGGGGACAAGGGGGTAGGACAAGGTGGCAATCTGGGATGGGATCGGCGCTGCTGGCGCAGCTGCTGCCAAGGCGGTGGCCGCGAACAAGGCGATGATCCACACCGCGGTCAACAGCGGGGGCACCGCTCAGGCGGCGTCGTTCTCGGTTGACATCGAGCAGATCCCTGGGCTGATCGCCAAGTACGAAGAGGCCCAGGACAAGCTGGACAGGATCCTGCGGAAGGCCCAAGATCTGCGATACATCAATGGGCCGGGTGAGGACGAAGTGAGCCAGCAGCTCGCGTCGGCACTCGGGGAGATGGCCGGAGACGGCGAAGGTTGCCTGTCCTGGGCTGTCAACGATGCACGCACTCGTATCCAGGGAATGATTGACCAGCTGAAGGCTGCTCAGGGCACCTACACCAGCACCGACGAAGCCGCCACGGCCAGCCAGGTTTAAGGAAGATCTCACGTGCTACGCCGCGCAACTCTGACCACCGTGTCGCTGCTTGCTGTGTTGGGCGTCTCGGCATGTTCGCCCGGCTCGGCGAACGTGCCTGCGCCAACCACCAGCGACGAGGCCACGACGTCGGCAGCCCCCAAGGTTAAGAACCCGAAGAACATCAAGGCAGTCTCGGACCCTTGCCAGCTCCTGACTCAGGAGCAGTTTGCGCAGCTTGGCGGCAGTACAGGTGCAAAGCCGCCAGAGAGCGAGATCTCCGGGTTGGGCGAGCCAGCGTGCAGTTGGCGAAACGATGCCTTCTCCACCGCTATCTCTGTCAACACCACGCACGGTGGCCCGGAGGAAATCGCGAAGCTCGCGGAGAAGAGCGACAACTTCAAGGCGACCGAAGTTGAGGGCTATCCAGGGGCACGGGTCGACGAGCAGAGCAGCTTGTGCCGGATCGACCTCGCCATCGCCGATGACCAGTCCTTCGCGATCAACTACGCGAAGAACGCGGGCGGAACGCCGGAGATGGACGACCCCTGCACCTTCGCTGAGAAGCTTGCCAGCGAAGCACTGAAGAACATCCCGGACGCCTGATCGCGTCCGCACTTACCACGACCGAACACGAAAAGGGGGTGTGACCATGGTTCTCCCGATGATCGTTGGTGGCTACCTGCTCACACGTGAGTCTGACCGTGGTAACACGGACGAGATCATGCAGCAGGTGGGCTTCAACCACCCGCAGAAGTACGGCCAGATCCACGACGGCCAGGGCACCGGGCAGCTCGTTGCCTCGGTCCAGGGTTGGAAGTCCGGGATCGGCGCGGATTTCGAAGAGGTCGCGCGGCTCCTCGACGACGCCAACGCGAAGGCCGGGGTCGCCTGGAGCGGTCAGGCCGCCGAAGAGCACGGCAGCTCGCTGAAGCCGATGTCGCAGTTCATCCTTGACGCCAAGGAAGTCTCGAACTCTGTCGGCGACTCCGCTGAGCAGCAGGTTCAGAACTTCAGCAAGGTCAAGAACAGCATGCCGGAGCCGGTGAAGGTCGACGCGACCGACAACCTGCTCGAAAAGGGCGGCGCTTGGCTCGTCGGCGGCGAGACCGACCTGCAGAAGCAGGAGCGGGAGGCCACCGAGAAGGCTCAGGAAGCCAAGCAGCACTACGACAACTACAACCAGAACGCCCAGAACGTCTCGCAGAACCTGGCGCCCTACCCGAAGGCCCCGGAGATGACCTACGACCAGGGCTCCGGTGGTTACGGCACGAACCCGACGGTGGGCAGCATGCCGAACGCCTCCGGGATTCCCGGTGGCAGCGGCTACAGCGGCAGCACCGGTGGCAGCGTTACTCCGCCCGGGCCCGGTGGTGGTTCCGGCAGCGGCGGGAACGAGCTGCCCGGTGGCGGGTACACCTCGCCGAACGGGAGCTCCTCGCAGTGGACTTCGCCGACGGGTGGCGGCACCGGCGTGCCGAACCTGCCCGGCCCGACGACCCCTGGCGGCCCCGGCCCCAACGGCCCCGGTCTCGGCCTGGGCATGATGCCTCCGGGCGGTCCGGGTGGCGGCGGTGGCGGCACCGGTACCGGCCGCGGCATGGGTGGCCCTGGCGGTGCGGGCGGCCGTGGCCTCGGCGGGCTCGGTGCCGGTAGCGGCTCCGGTGGTCCGGGCGCTGGCGGCCGTGCTGGCGCTGGCGGCTTGGGCGCCGGCGGTGCTGGCGGTGCCTCCGGTAGCGGCGCTGCTGGTGGTCGTGGTGGCGCGGGCGGCATGGGCGCCGGCGCGGCCGGCCGCGGCCAGGGCAAGGAGGGCGAGGAAGACATGGAGCACGAGAACAAGTACTGGGTCGACACCGACGAGGCCTGGGACGACCTGGGCCTGCCCAAGGTCGCCCCGCCGGTCTTCGGCGAGTGACCTGAAGCTCCAGCAAGACGAACTGGCCGCGCACCGAATCCGGTGCGCGGCCAGCGTCTTTCCGGCCCGAAAAGCGGCGTCACCGCCGCACGTCGATTCGTCCGCTGCGGGCTTCGGCCGCACACACCGAGCAGGTCGGGCGGCCGTCCACGGGGCCGAGCTCCTCGGACGTCGTCATAACTCCGCAGACAGCGACGAGAGTCCCGCCCTCCCCTCTCGAATCTCCTTCCAGGATCACGTGGTTCTGGTAGCCGAAAGCAGCCCAGCAACCCGTCCTGCTCGATTCTTCGAAGCCTTCCACCTGAGATCTCGACATCGGCACTTCTCCGAAAGTTGATCGGTGGCCGGGCGCGGGGAGGGGTTCGCGCCCGGCCACCTGGGGTGGGCCGGTGCGGCGGTAGCCGGGGGATGTCGTGCCGCACCGACCCGGTTCGGGGGGATTTTTGCCCGGTGAAGGGCACCTTTAGGCAAGTAAGTTGCTAAAAGGTGCCCTTCACCGTGCACCTGATGGTGTGAGTCGGGCCGGGTGAAGGGCACCTTTCGCCAACTAATTTGGTGGAAGGTGCCCTTCACCTCTCGCTTGGTGGGGTGAACCGGGGCTGGGGTTACCGGCGGAGGTGGTGGCGGCCGGTGGGTTGGTCGTCGGGGTCGAGGTCGGGGAACTGAAGCTCGGGCCTGGGTTCGGGTTGTGTTGGGGGTTCGGGCGTTATGGGTGGTTGCTCGCGGCGGTGCGTATGGATGCCCGCGCTGGTGGTGGTGCGGTGGCGTTCGGCTTCGATGTCGGCGATGAGGTGCCAGACCGTGTATTCGCCTTCTCCTCCTCCTGCGTGTTGGCCTGTTGTGAATCTCAGGCCGCCGAAGGGGATCTGGATCTGGGTGGCGAGCAGGGCGAGGATGAGGAGGCTGAACAGGGCGAAGGTGCTGAGCTGGATCCAGTACATGGCGGTGAGTTTCCTTCCGTGGGTGGTTGTGGCGCGATTTCGCGCGAAAACAGGGTTCGGTAGGCGTGCGGGGTGACGATTTCGCGCGAAATCGCCACCAGGCCCCGCGACGTCACGGGCCCTTGTCAGCGAGGTGGCGCCAGCACTTCATGCACGAGCGTTCGCGGACCCAGTCCACTTCGGACCGATCATGCAACTCGGCGGCAGGAGCTTTCGCTCCGCAGTAGGCCTCGACCTGCTCGTCGCGAGGGGTTTTCGTTGCTGTGATGGGGAAAGCGTGGCGGCCTCCCGTGACCGGACGCCACACGTACTTCAAGTAGCCAGACATCTGGACTCCTAACCTGTCTCACGACCAATGAGACCGTCACGAGGAATCCTTCGCAATCTTGTTCACCGCTTTGTGTAATAGCGCCGTCTCAGGGGCTGCAATAGCGTGGTCATATGACGACTGCACGTTCCCGAGGAATCGGCATCGAGGTCCGCAACCTGCGCAAGAATGCTGGCCTGCGACTTGAGGAGTTGGCGGAGCGCTGCGGCTGGTCCCGCGCAACGCTCGGACGCATCGAGTCCGGAGACAAAATTCCGACCGACACTGAGATAGCAATCATCCTAGGAACCCTTGGCATCAAAGGAGACGAACGAAAAAGACTGCTGGAGCTCGCGCATGACGCGCACCAACCGCACTGGTGGGAGATCGGTTATAGCGGGTTTCCCTCGCAGCTGACATCGCTGTTGGAGTTCGAACGCTCAGCGCTGAAGATCACGGATGTCACACTCGGCTTCGTTCCCGGGTTGCTGCAAACCGCCGACTACGCCCGCGCGGTCATCCAAAACGGTGGGCTACCAGACTCCGAAGTAGAAGCCCGCGTATCACTGCGTCTGGGCAGGCAGAGCATCCTCACACGAGCCAAGCCGGTCGAGCTCCATGTGCTGATTGATGAATCCGTGCTGAATCGCCCCGTCGGCGGAGGGGCTGTGATGGCAGAGCAGCTTCGCCACCTGGAGCGGGTGGGCCGACGCCCGCACGTGACGGTCCAGGTCATCCCGTTCAGCGCAGGCGTGCACCAGGGCTTGAACGGGAGCTTCCTGATCTTGGAGTTCCAACGACAACGCCCGATCGTCCACCTGGAGCATCGACGTTCTGGAATCTTCATCGACGACTCCGACGACACCTTCCTGTACGTGGAAGTCGCCTCTACGCTTGAGAAGTCAGCACTCAGTGAGGCAGATTCCGCAGACCTAATCCTGAGTCAGGCGAAGGCCATGGAAGGACAGCATGAACAGGATCTTTGAGTGGCGGAAGTCCAGCTACAGCGGCGTGGAGAGCAACTGCGTCGAGGTCGGCTGGCGGAAGTCTAGCTACAGCGGTGAAGAGGGTGATTGCGTCGAGATCGGAACCGATTCCGGCATCGTCGGGATCCGGGACACAAAGGACCGGGACGGCGGGACGCTGATGTTCCCGCCAGCAGCCTGGGACGGGTTCTTACGCGGCCTGAAGGCTGAGCGGTTCGGGTGAACCGCTCAGCGCAGCAGGGTTGTTGCTTCCGGGTCCGCCAGTAGGGCCGTCAGGGCGAAGCGCTCGTGCCAGGCTCCTGCTGCCCAGGCCAGGGCTCGGGCCAGGCCGTCCGGGGTTCGCTCCGCGTGCACTCCGCCCGTGTTCTCCACCCACCAGTGGACTCGCTGCTCCCCTGCCGAGGAGCGGACGCGGAGGCCGTCGTGGAGGGTGATCTCGCCGGTCGGCAGCGGGATTCCGAGGAGTTCGCAGGACGCCGGGACGCGGGCCACCTCCGGCCAGCGCTGGGTGCGGCCCTCGCCGACCACCTGCATCGTGTTCTCCTCCGAGGCCAGCGGGAGGTCCAGGAGCTCCGCGAGGGCTTCGGCGTCGAACTGGTCCGGGCTGCCTCCGGCGATCACCAGCGGCGCCTCCACGACGCTCAGCATCCACGGCTCGTCGAGCACCACCGCTCGGCCGGTGCTGACCACCGCGCCCGACACCGAGCGCACCATCTCCGGCGGGTCGATCTCGGACGGGTCGATCGTCCGGCACGCCACGGCCTCCGCCAGCGCCTGGTGCGCGCGCAGCGCGGTTCCGGCGCGCACTGCGCGATCCGGGTCGCCTAGGCGCTCCAGGAGGTCCGCTGCGTCGTCGGTGTCCTCGACGTTGAGCACGTCTCGCACGCCCGCCAACCGCAGGTGCTCGGCATCCAGGTCCACGTCCGGCACCGGGTCGTACAGGCCCGCGAGCTCTTCGGCTTCCGGGAGGCGCCAGGTGCGCGGCGGGGCGCCGGCGAGCAGCGCGTAGCGCTCGATCCACCAGACCGAGTAGCTGTGCGGTTCGCGCAGCGCACGCAGGGTTTCCGGGTGCTTCGCCAGCAGGCGCAGCGCGGCGGGCCACGCTTCGTCGGCGACCAGGTCCAGGTCGCGGATGCCGACGAACCTCGGCGGCGGCCAGCTCTCCGGCTGCGCCGCTTCCTGCTCCGCCCACCACAGGTGGATGTCCGGGAAGTCCTCGTCGGGCTCCAGCGGGTCTTCCTCGACCTGCACCGCGAAGGTGTCCAGCACGCCGATCGAGCGCAGCAGCTCGGTCGACCACTCGGCCGCGAAGTCCTCGTCGAGCACCGCCAGCGGCCCGTCCTCGCCGATGTACTGCTCGTCCAGCACTTCCAGCAGCGCCGCTTCCGGCAGCAGCAGCTCGTCGGCGCGGCGGAAGTCGCCGGATTCGTCGGGCAGCGCCAGGGCGCCGAGCCATTCGCGCGGGTAGGTGTTCGAGACGAGCTGGAGGACCGCTTCGGCCAGCGGGCGGACGTCGACACCGGCGCGGGCGTCGGAAACGCTGCTGCGCACGGCGTCTTCCAGCGACGGGGCGTCCAGCAGTTCCGCCGGGCCCGCCGGGTGCGCGCCCAGCTTCTCCAGCAGCGGGTGCGTGGCGTCGGGGTGGGCGATGCGCAGGCCGGAGATGTCCAGTGTGGACAGCACGGCGGCCGGGTCCGGGTCGGCGTCGCGCTGGCTGAGCAGCACGTCGCGCACACCGCTGATCGTGCGGCCGTCGGCCAGCGGCACCGGCAGCGCGGTGAACTCCTCGCGGGCCACCGGGTCCGCGCCCTCGATCGGCGCCAGCGCGTCGTAGAGGCGGTACCACCAGTGCGGCGGGCGCTGCAGGCCGGTGACCGCTTCGACGATCTCCGCCGCGGCCAGCCGCCGGACCTCCAGCACGTGCAGCGACCTGCGGTGACCCGCGTCGGCGAAGTCGGCTTCCAGCAGGCCGGGCACCACGTCCGCGAGCAGCTCCACCAGCTCCGGGGAGACGTACTCGAGGACCCGGGACTCCAGCGGCGCGACCGGCTTCCCGTTCGCCGCGGGCAGCCACGCCGAGACCCGCAGCCGGTCGGTCACGCCCTGCCGCAGCTTGTCGTCCACATCGGACAGCGGGAATCCGGCGAGCGGCACCAGGGCCGTCCGGTGCTCGGCCTCGATCTTGTCGACCAGCGCGGGATAGCACTCCGCCGCGAAGGTCAGCACCGCGTCCGCGGCGCCGGAGGCCGCGACCCGCCGCCGGTCCGGCTCCACCGGCACGCTCGCCAGCAGTCGGGCGGGCAGCGACAGCCGTTCCTCGGTCGGCGTCGGCGCGTGCAGCACGTCCTCGGCCAGCGGGATCGGCGTGCCGTCGTCGTCCAGCGGAACGGCCCAGGTCACGCGCCATTCGGCGGCGTGCCGGGCTTCCACGCCCAGCCCGGCCAGCGCGGCTTCGCCCAACGTGCCCGAGGCGCGGTGCACCAGCCAGCGGTCGCTGCGGACCGGGCCGTGCACGACCAGTCGATCCGCGTCCAGGTCTTCGCGGCGCCAGGTCTGCGCGCCGATGCTGATCTCGGTCAGCGCGGGCAGCGCGAGCAGCAGGTCAGGGGCCTGATCGGTGAACTCGGCCAGCAGCGCGTCCGCGTCGACGTCCGCGCGCAGCGGCAACCGCACCTCGGTGTCGAAACCGGTGGGCGGCTCCGCGGCCACCGGCCACGGCAGCCGCAGCACCGGCACCTCGCCGGAGCGCTTGGCCAGCTCCTCGGCCGGGCCGGGCAGCTGCGCCACCGCGTCCCTGGTCCGCGCGGCGGAGAAGGCGACACCGCCGGTCGTGGACACCACGCTCGGCTCGTCGGAGACCGCCAGCACGGCGGCGAACCCGACGCCGAACCGGCCGATCGAGGTGCCCTCGCGCTTGGCCGAGGCCCGCAGCGAGGCCAGCGCCGCGACGCCGTCGGCGGTCAGCGGCGCGCCCGTGTTGGCGACCCGCAGCTCACCGCCGCTGATCTCGACGCGCAGCGCACCACCGGTGCCCGCGGCGTCTGCGGCGTTCTGGGCGAGCTCGACCAGCAGGCGATCGCGGTAGCCGCCGAGCCGCAGGTCCTCCTCGGCGTTCGCGTCCTCGCGGAACCTGGTCGGCGAAGCCTCCCAGGACTGCAGCACGGCCTGCCGGAGCTCGGCCGCGCCGAAAACGTCCGTTTCGCTCACCCGCGCGGCTCGAAGTCGAGGGTCGCGTCGTCGTAGACGATCTCGGCCACCGGCACCGTCGAGGAGGTGTCCACCTCGACCTCGGAGTGCGCGCCGCAGCCGAACTCGACGCTGACCACCCGGCCGTCGCCCGGCGCGAACTCGTTGGCGCACACGCCGAAGGCGCCGCCCATCGAACCGGCCAGCTTCAGGAAGAAACCGCAGGTCCCGCAGGCCCCCGGGGCCGAGCGGGCGATATCGGCGCGCGGCCCGAAGTCACCGCTGTGCCAGCGCTCCGCGGCCTCCAGCCGGCCCTCGCGGCTGAGCACGCGCTTGCGGCCCAGGCCGACTTCCTGCACGACGTCCTCGACCGCCGGGTCGTCGCTGGCCAGGTAGCCGGGCGCCAGCCGCACGTCGTCCGGGCCGGTCGGCAGCAGGTCGCCGGGGCCGAGGTCGCCCGGCTGCACCCGCTCGCTCCACGGCACCCAGTCGGGTGCGGTCAGCGCCGTCGGGCCAGGCAGCAGCACGACCTCGCTGACGGTCACCGGTTCGCCCGGCCCGACGCTGGCGACGGTGACCGCCCAGCGCCAGCCGACGTAGCCCGGGTAGTTCGACTCGAAGAAGTGCGTCGCCGCGTGCGGACCCTCCGGCTCGACGCCGACGTGCGCCCCCACCGGGGCCGCGACCTCGGCGTCCAGGGTCAGCACGGGCGAGCCGATCGGGTCGTCCCCCGGCTTGGCCTCGTCCTCCGCCGCAGCTCGCGCGACGTCCTCCGCCGCGGCGAGCTCCGGGTTCAGGGGCTCCGGCTCGTACTGCCCGGCGTCCTCGAACGGGGCATCCGCGCCTGGGCTGGTCATCGGAGCAGGCATAGGCGTCACATGCTCGATTGTGCCGTACGCGGTCGCCGGTGCAGTCGCCCGTGTCAAGCTTTCGGGGTGCGACTGCTCCTGGCTCGACGTGTTCTCTGCGGCGTGGTGCTCACCTTCGGGGTGGTTGCGTGCGCGCCGGAAGTACCAGCGCAGCACAACGGCCAGCACGACGGCGAGCAGACCGATCAGGGCGTTGGGCACGCGGGAAGCCTGCCACACCTTCGAGCTGAGGTGATCCGCGTGCTCCCGCACGACCGCTCCTCGTTCACTCAGGGCCTGGAAATCGCTGGTGGCACCCTCTACGAAGGCACCGGGATGAAGGGCGAATCGCTGATTCGCGCCACCGACCTCGCCACCGGCGAACTGCACCGCGAGGTCGAGCTCCCGGACGATCTCTTCGGTGAGGGCATCACCATCACGGGTGACCGTATCTGGCAGCTCACCTGGCAGGAAGGGGTCGCGCTGGAGCGGGACCGGGAAACCCTGACCGAATTGCGCCGAGTGGAGTACTCCGGCGAGGGCTGGGGCCTGTGCTCCGACGGCGCGCGCCTGGTGATGAGCGACGGCAGCGATCGGCTGACCTTCCGCGACCCGGTGACCTTCGAGCCGACCGGCTCGGTGGACGTGCGGGCCGCCGGCGCGCCGGTCGAGGAGCTCAACGAGCTGGAGTGCGCCGGCGGCCAGGTGTGGGCGAACATCTGGGGCAGCGAGGAGATCGTGCGCATCGACCCGGCGACCGGGCAGGTGACGGCGGTGGTGGACGCCTCAGGCCTGCTGAGCCCGGAGCAGCGGCCGGGCACCGACGTGCTCAACGGCATCGCGGCCGTGCCGGGCACCGACGAGTTCCTGCTGACCGGGAAGTACTGGCCCGCTCTTTTCCGAGTTCGCTTCGTCCCGGCCTGATCGTTAGTACGGTCCCTGTGCATGGATGATCAACATGATTCCGTGCTGCCGCTGCACGTCCTCTGCGTGCTGGGTTCCGGGATGGACCTGGACAAGGTGGAGATGGCCGTCCGCGCGGTCGGCGGACCGTTCTTCGCGCTGGACCGCGACGAATCCGCCACCGAGCACGACCCCCGCATGCCCGACGCCTTCGAAGCGTGCCTGGCCGGTCTGACCTTCACCGACGCCGACTGGAACGCGGTGACCGAGCACGACTCGGTGGCGTACGTGCTGGCCAAGGGCGGCCCGGACGACGCGGCCCACATCTCCGAGCGGATGCTGGCGGTGACCTCGGAGCTCTTCGAGCGCTGGGGCGCGACGGCGATCAAGTCCGAGAGCAGCGGACTCGCGCACAGCCGCGACACCTGGCTGGCGCTGGCCGACTCCGCGGACGCCCCGCACGCGCTGCGGCAGGCGTGGGTCAAGCGGCCGATCCTCGACGACGACGTCCTCTACACCTGCGGCATGCACCTGCTGGGCGCGCCCGACGTGGAACTGCAGGTCGAAGGCCTGCACGACATGAACCGCCAGGGCGAGTGGGTGGAGCTCATCGACGGCCTGACCGGCTACCTGCACACCGAGGCCCGCGCGGCGGAGATCCGCGACGGCGAGGGATTCCGCCTGGCCGAGGACGCGCCGCGCTGGCTGCTGAGCCAGCAGCCCTGCGACCGCTACCCGGACGACGACATCTTCTTCAACCCCTACGGCTACTGGCGGCTCACCCCGGCCTGACGGCCGGGTCTTGATCACCCCGTCGGTGGAGATCTTGGTCGTGACGGTCGCTGGATCGGGTTAACGGTGTATCTGAGGGGCCGGTTCGCCCCTCTTTATCCGTGAGGCCGGTGGAAAAGCGGCGGAGTCCGATGGAGACGGGAGCGGGGTGAGGCAGGATGAAAAGCATGGGTTTGCGACGCCATGACCAGCGCTCGGACTCCCCGCGCGCAGGCTGGGGCGCCGGGCACCGCGGCAAGCGCGGCTCCTACGCCGACGGCGGAGGCGCTGCGCGCTGGGGCGCGCCCGCGGAGGGAACGGAGCGGGAGGACGCCGAGCGCGAGCGCGCGGAGCGCGGTGAGCGTCGGCGGAGCGAGGGTGCGGAGCGCGGAGCGCGAAGCGGGCGGGAACGCGCGGAGCGCGGTGAGCGCAGGCGGAGCGAGGACGGCGAGCACGCGGAGCGGGCGGAGCACCGGTTCGAGGCGGGCAGCGCGGAGCGCCCCGGTAGGGGCGCGAGGCGGTATCCGTGGGAGGAGGACCCGGACTACGAGCAGCCGCGCAGCCGGTCTCGGCGGCTTCCTCCGCTGCCCGAGGACCACTCGTCTCAGGAGCACGACGAGGAGCCCGAGGTCGAGAGGCCTCGCGGAACCGCGCCGCCGAAGAAGCTCACGGTCACTCGTGTCGCCGCTTGGCGGAGCCGGGACCTGACGCACCGCGCGATGCGGATGTTCTTCTCGCTCGCGCACGCCGATGGCGCCGACCGGTCCGGGCTCGCGAAGTTCACCTACGCCGTGATGGGCAACTACGCGGTGGACGCCGCGATGGCGGTCGCGCTGGCCAACACGCTGTTCTTCTCCGCCGCGACCGGGGAGAGCAAGGACAAGGTCGCGCTCTACCTGCTGATCACGGTCGCGCCGTTCGCGGTGATCGCGCCGGTCATCGGGCCCGCGCTGGACCGGTTGCAGCAGGGGCGCCGGTACGCGCTGGCCGCTTCCTTCGCGGTGCGGGTGCTGCTCGCCGCCGTCATGGCGTTGAACTTCGACAGCTGGCTGCTGTACCCGGCCGCGCTGGGCTGCATGGTGCTGTCGAAGTCCTTCGGCGTGCTGAAGGCGGCGATGACGCCGCGCGTGCTGCCTTCGCAGATCACGCTGACCAAGGCCAACTCCCGGTTGACCGCGTTCGGCATGGCGGCGGGCGGCATCTTCGGCGCGATCGCGTCGGGCTTCGCCTACCTGCTCGGTTCCGAGGGCGCGCTGTGGTTCATGGCCGCGATGGCCGCCGGTGGCGTGTGGCTGTGCCTGCGGATGCCGGGCTGGGTGGAGAGCACCGAGGGCGAGGTGCCCGCGTCGATCAGCGGCGGCCCGCAGCCGAAGAAGGTGCCGCTGAGCGGGCACGTCGTGGTCGCGTTGTGGGGCAACGGCGGCATCCGGGTGCTGACCGGGTTCCTGACCCTGTTCGCCGCGTTCGTGATCAAGCAGGGCACCCAGCACGAGCCGTTCATGCAGCTGGTGCAGCTCGGGATGGTCGGCGGCGCGGCCGGGATCGGAAGCTTCCTCGGCAACGCGCTGGGCTCGAAGATGCACTTCGGCAAGCCGGACCGGGTGATCATCGCCTGCCTGGGCAGCGCGCTGGCGGTGGCCGTCTGCGCCGCGGTGCTGGCCGGGCTGCCGCTGGCCGTGGTCGTCGGCCTGATCGCGGCGACGGCGAGCGCGCTGGCCAAGGTCTGCCTCGACGCGGTGATCCAGCACGACATGCCGGAGGAGTCGCGGGCCTCGGCGTTCGGCAAGTCGGAGACGATCTTGCAGCTCAGCTGGGTCTTCGGCGGTGCGCTGGGCGTACTGCTGCCACCCGTCTACTGGATCGGCTTCACCGTGGTGGCCGCGCTGCTCGCGCTCCTGCTGGCGCAGACGATCACCGCAGGCCGAGGCGGCACCCTGGTGCCCCAGCTGAGACGGAAGGCGGCACCAGCCGCCGAGCGGGCAGCGGCCAGGTCGTAACGCGGCCCGGCGCGCGACACCGAGCACCCGGCACGGGTGGAGCAAGGTTTCCCCTGTTCAGTGGCCGTGAGTGTTTTGGGGTGCCAGAACACCCCAAAACACTCACGGGAGCGAGTGCCACCTGCGCTGCCACGCACGATGGCTCCGAGAACGGGCTTGTAGGCTCGAACCGTGCATCGTGGACTGAAGCCGCTGCTGGCGGTGGCGGGCGTGGCGCTCGTCGCCGGCTGTGCCGCGCCGAGCGAACCGCAGGTCACCTTCTACTCCCACGGGAGGTCGGTGGAGGTCGCGCCCGCGCAGTACTGCGACCCGACCGGGGAGACCTGCGCGACTTCGCCGGACGCGGTCGGCGACCTGCGGGTTCCGGAGCGCGCTCCGCTGCAGATCTCGGTGCCCGGCAAGGTCTCCGAAACGCCGTGGCAGGTGGTGTTCCTCTACCGCGGGACCAACGGCGAGGAGCTGGACGGCCGCAGCCCGGTCTTCGCCCCGGACGAGCGGCACGCCTACACGCTCCAGCTGCCGCCGGACGGCACGCGCCTGGAGCACGTCGAGGTCCAGCAGTTCTCGGCGGTGCTGACCGAGGGCGTCGACGGCGGGGTGGACTTCGGCATCGGCGGCACCTGGGTGCTCAACATCCAGCAGCAGTGATCGCGGCTCAGTCCCCGACCAAGCCCGCCTCGTAAGCGGTGATCGCGGCCTGGACGCGGTTGTTCGCGCCCAGGCGCTGCAAGATCGCCCTGACGTGCGCTTTGACCGTGCCCTCGGCCAGGAACAGCCGCCCCGCGATGTCCTGGTTCGACAACCCGGAGCCGACCAGCCCCAGCACCTCGCGCTCGCGCGGCGTCAGCGCCGCCACCCGTTCCCGGGCGGCGGAGCGCCGGGACAGCGCACCGCCGTTGACCTCCGCGATCACCCGGTGCGCGATCCGCGGTGACAGGTACGCCGCGCCGTCGGCGACCGCGCGGACACCGATGATCAGCTCACGCGGGTCGGCGGCTTTGAGGAGGAATCCGCGGGCGCCGTCGCCGAGCGCCCGCGCGACGAACTCGTCCTCGTCGAAGGTCGTGAGCACCACGACCGCCACCTCCGGCTGCACCCGCGCCAGCTCCGCGGCGGCGGCCAAGCCGTCGAGCACCGGCATCCGGATGTCCAGCAGCGCCACGTCCGGCTGGTGCCGGGCGGCCAGCTCGACGGCCTGACGCCCGTCCGCCGCCTCGGCGACCACCTCGATCTCCGGGTCGGTGGCCAGGATCGAGCGGACACCGGCGCGGATCATCGCCTCATCGTCGGCCAGCAGCACGCGAATCACAGTTCCGCCTCTCCGCGATTCACACTGGTGGTCGCTGTTCCGCCTCTCCGCGATTCACACAGGTGGTCGCGTTCGGCGTTCGCCTCGCGTTTCGAGGTTTCTCGTGGCTGAGTTGCGTCACGGTCCCCTGAGGTGCGGTTGAGGTGTGCTGCGGTTGGCACGAAGTCGCTCACAACTCCTCCTCCATCGGCGGACGCGCTGATTCTGCCGGACAGGGCAGTCGCGCGGTCACCGTGAACCCCTCCCCCCGCTCCGCGCGGAACGTGCCGCCGAGCAGCCCGACTCGTTCGGCCAGTGCCAAGAGCCCGCTGCCGTTCCCGGAGACCATCGGTGCGGCGTCGACGGCGGTGTTGTGCACGACGACCACCAGCTCTTCCGGCTCGCGGTCGATCCGGACCACGACCTGGGCACCTCGCGCGTACCTGGCGGCGTTGGTCAGCGCTTCCTGCACCACGCGGTACGCCGCGCGATCCACTGTGGACGGAACGTCGAGCGGTTCGCCGCAGCGGTGCAGCGCCACGTCCATTCCCGCGCCGCGGGCCCGGTCGACCAGCGCCTCCACCGGTTCGTCCGGCGGGGACAGGGTTTCCGAGGTCTTCTCCCGCAGCATCCCGATCGTCTGCCGCAGGCGGTCGGTGGCCTGCACCGCGGTCGCCCGCAGCTCAGCTGCCGCCTGCCGGTTCGCCTCGGTCGTATCGGCGGCGAGCTCCAGCGATCCGGCGCGCAGGGCGATCAGCGCCAGGTCGTTGCCCAGCGAGTCGTGCATGTCCGAGGCGATCCGGGCGCGCTCGCGCAGCCGGGCGCGCTCGGCGACGAACTCCTGCTCCCGCTCCATCTGCGCGACGCGCTTGCGGCCGGACTCGATCAGCTCGGCCTGCTGGCGGCGGAACCGCCCGGCCAGCCACGGCAATCCCACGAACACCGCGAGCAGCACCAAGGTGCCGATCCCGCGTCCGGCGTAGATCGCCAGATCGACCACGCCCGGCACCGCGGCCAGCGCGAACACGGCCCAGCCGTGCCGCACCGGGAGGTGCCGGCCGTGCAGGTATCCCGCCACGGCCAGCACCACGAACACCACCTGCCGCCACAGCGGAACCACGTCGAGGTCGAACGAGTTGGCCACGCACGCCCCGACGATGATCAGCAGTACCGCTGCGTTCCTCACCAGGCCGACCTTAGAGCGCATCTGCGACTCGCCCCGCAGAACGCAGCCGCACCAACCGGAACACCACCGTGCTCACCCCGGCCAGCGCGGCGATCAGCAGCGTGACGGTCAGCGGCAGCGGGAAGTACGTCATCTGGGCCCAGGTGACGGTGCGGCCGTTGCTGATGAACGAGACCAGGTCCGGGTAGGCGGCGAAGACGGCGAGCGGGATCAGCAACGGCACCAGCCGCAGGCCGATCCGCCACCCCGAACGCCCGGCGCGCTTGGCCGCCCACCGGCGGGAGCGCACCGCGCCGAGCACGCCCAACCCGACGGCCACCAGCGAGATCGCGCCCAGCACCAGCTCGTTCTGCTGCCTGCCGTTGCTCAGCTCGGGAGGCGTCTTCCCCTCGCTCAGCGCGACCAGGCCCATGAGGATGTCGTAGCTGCTCTCGTGCAGGGAGGCGCCGTTGGTCATCACGGCGAAGCCGTAGCCGGTCTCCGGCACGATCGCCTGCATCGCGTTGTAGGTGAACAGGTTCCCCGCGTGCATCAGCATCTCCGGGCCGCCCTCGGGCCGCTCGACTCCCCAGCCCATGCCGTAGTCGTCCACCGCCGACGGGCTGTGCATGAGCCGGAGGCCGTCCGGGCTGACGAGCTGCTGACCTGCGCCGTTCTGCGAGACCAGCCACTTGCCCATGTCCGCGGCGGTGGTGATGACCCCGCCGCCACCGCTGTCGTCGTGGAACCCGGGCATCTCGGCACGGGGGATCCACGCGCCGAACAGCGAGACGTAGCCGTCCGCCGGGCGCACCTCGTCGACGCGGGTCGCGCTGGTGCGCATCCCGAGCGGGCCGAACACGTGCTCGCGGAGGTAGTCGCCGAACGACTGCCCGCTGGCGACCTCGACGAGCCGGGCCGCGAGGTCGTAGTTGACGTTGCAGTACTCCCAGTGCGTCCCCGGGTCGGCAGCGAGCGAGCCGGTGCCCAGGCGGGCCGTGTAGTCGGCCAGCGAACCGGCCTCTTCCAGCGCGTCGATGTCGATGGTGGTGTCGGAGAACCCGGAGGTCTGGTTCAGCAGCTGCCGGACGGTGACCCGCGCCGCGCGCGGATCGGCCATCGAGAAGCCCGGCAGCTGCTCGGCGACCGGCCGGTCCAGCGCGATGCGGCCGGAGTCCACCAGCGTCATCACCGCCATCGCGGTGAACGACTTGCTGACCGAGGCCACCCGCATCGGCGTGTCCGCGGTCATCGGGCGGCCGTCGGAGTCGTGGCCGTAGCCGGCGGCGTGCACCACCTGGTCGCCCTTGGTCACCACGACCGAGAAGCCCGGCAACCCGGTGGCCTCCAGCGCGCTGGACAGGTAGTCGTCGATGGCCGGGGCGGCTTGCGCGGACGGCGTCGCGGCCAGCCCGATGGCCGCCGCCAGTGCGATGATCATGGCTTTCACGACTGGAAACGCTATGGATCCCAGCACCGTCGGCGGATCGACCGACCGGCCACGACCACCCCTGCCGAAAGGCATAGAGAGCCGGGCGCACCACGCGGTCCGCCACCAGGGGTCGAGGTGAAGGGCACCTTTCACCAAGTAAGCCGGCGAAAGGTGCCCTTCACCTCGAAAACGAAAAGCCGGGCGCACCGCGTGGTCCGCCCGGCCTCAGGTGGTGCTCGTCAGCTGCCCGGGTCCAGCTCGCGAGCGACCGCGCGCACGACCTCGCCGATGCGCTTGGCGACCTTGCGGTCCGGGTAGCGACCGCGGCGCAGGTCGGGCTGGATCTTCAGCTCGAGCAGCTTGATCATGTCCTCGACCATGCCGTGCAGCTCGTCGGCGGGACGTCGGCGCGCCTCGGCGACCGAGGGCAGCGGGTCCAGCAGCTTCACCTTCAGCGCCTGCGGACCGCGGCGGCCCTGCGCCATGTCGAAGTCGACGCGCTGGCCGGTCTTGAGCGCTTCCACGTCAGAGGGCAGCGCGGAGGCCCGCACGTAGACGTCCTCCCCGCCGTCCTGGGTCAGGAAGCCGAAGCCCTTGTCCGCGTCGAACCACTTGACCCTGCCGGTCGGCACTGTCCTCACCGTTCCCTGTCGATGCACTGGCCCGCTCGCAGGCCTCCGTCGTTGCGTCTCGGTCCGTCGCGCGGAGCCGAACAGCCCCGGCACGACGAAAGCGCCCCGACTACGCTTCGCAATGGGACGTACCGGGACGCGTCATTCAAGCGTACCGCGTACCGGCCTGGGAAGACCCGGCCTTATCGAGCAAGGGTCGCTGCGGCACCCGGCGCAGCCCGTGAATACGCTGCTGGACATGGCAGCTTCCGTGCGCAGGTCCGCAGTCCTCCCGGTCTCGATGGCCATGTTCGGCCTGGGACTGCTGGCCATCATCGCGATCTTCGCGCTGTTCGCCGTCGGTTACGAGAACCTACCCGTTTGGCTGAACCTGGCCACGCTGCTGTGCCCGGCCGGCTTCATCTACGGCGTGGTCGCGACCGTCCTGCGCAACCGCCGCCGCTGATCAGAGGCTTGTCGGCGTAGCCGTCCGCGCCTGTGCAAGCGGCGTCAGCCGCTTTGAGTACGCACGCAGCTCGCACCGCCGCGGGTACAGTGGCCCGCCACTGGGTGGCTCCCTGGGCGAGGACGGCCCCTCCGCCGTGTATCGGACATACATCAGGAGGGGCACCCGCAGTCCAGGGAAGCACTCAGGTTCCGCCACCCGCACCGCCACGCAAAACAACCACCAACAGGCCCTCAGAACTGCTGCGCGAGCCAAGCCGGGAACTCGGTGAGGTCGCGCAGCACCACGTCGGCGTCGGCCAGCTGATCGGCGTCGTAGGGTCCGGTGGCGACCGCGACGGCGGTGGCGCCCGCCGCCCGCGCGCCGACGATGTCACCGAGGTGGTCGCCGACGTAGCAACTCGCGCCCTCCTCTCGCAGCACCTCGCCCTTCGCCGCGGCGAACACGTCACCGGCGAGCCGGTCTACCTCCCAGCCGAGGGCTTTGAGGTGCAGTTCCGCGTTCGGCTGGTGCTTTCCGGTGATCACCAGCGTCCGGCCGCCCAGCTCGCGAACCGCCGCCAGCGCCTCGGACGCGCCCGGCAGCGCGGTCGTCGACCCGACCACGACCGTCGGGTAGACGGTCCGGAAGTGGCGGACCAGCCGCTGCGCCATGGCGTCGTCGAACCCGTAGCCGCGCATCGAGTCGTACAGCGGCGGGCCGAGGTTCGACGCGAAGTGCTCGCCGTCGAGGCTCAGGCCGAACTCGCGGTTGAGCTCCTCGATCGCGCGGACCATGCCGGGGCGCGGGTCGATCAGGGTCATGTCGAGGTCGAAGCCGACGGTCGGTCCGGTGCGCTCAGCTGCCACGCGAACCACCCTACGGAGCGACAGCAGCGCCCTTGACGCGGAACTGTCCAGTACCGAAAATCGATTCGTAATCCTTCTCACATCTCGGCGAGCTGGAGTCGTTCAATGACGAGCACGTCCGCGCATCACCGCGAAGGTTTCCACTCCCTGCGAGCCAGCGGCCTGAACTGGGACTCCCTGCCGTTGCGGCTGTTCAGCAAGGGCAACGCGAAGTTCTGGAACCCCGCCGACATCGACTTCACCCAGGACGCCGAGGACTGGCAGCAGCTCACCGAGGACGAGCAGCGCAGCGTGGCCGGCCTGTGCGCGCAGTTCATCGCCGGTGAGGAAGCCGTCACCCAGGACCTCCAGCCGTTCATGGCCGCGATGGCCGCCGAAGGCCGCTTCGGCGACGAGATGTACCTGACCCAGTTCGTCTTCGAGGAGGCCAAGCACACCCAGGTCTTCCGGCTGTGGATGGACGCCGTCGGCCTCACCGAGGACCTGCACTGGTACGTCGAGCAGAACCCCGGCTACCGGGAGATCTTCTACAAGCTGCTCCCGGAGTCGCTGCACGCGCTGCACGCCGATCCCAGCCCGGAGAACCAGGTGCGCGCGTCGGTCACCTACAACCACATCGTCGAGGGCACCCTCGCGCTGACCGGCTACTACGCCTGGCACAAGATCTGCGTCAGCCGCGGCATCCTGCCCGGCATGCAGCAGGTCGTCCGGCACATCGGCGACGACGAGCGCAGGCACATGGCGTGGGGCACCTTCACCTGCCGCCGCCACGTCGCCGCCGACGAGCGCAACTGGGAAGTGGTGGAGGACCAGATGGCCCGGGTGCTGCCGCACGCGGTCGCGCAGGTCCAGTGGCGCCCGGACGAGGCACCCGAGGTCCTGCCGTTCGAACTGGACAAGGACGAGCTCACCGCCTACGCCACGGACCGCGCGACCCGCCGCCTCGGCGCGATCTCCAGCGCCCGCGGCATGCCGCTGAGCCAGATCGACGTCGACGCCTCCCCGGAACGCCTGGAGGACCAGTTCGGCGAGGAGGACGCGGCCGAACTCGCCAAGCTCCGCTGAGGGCACGCGATTTCAACGGAAATCAGACGTCCGATTTCCATTGAAATCGCGCCGATCCCGACGTGCCGCCGGCGTGTCAGATCCCAACACGCCGACGGCACGCGACTTCCATTGAAATCGGACGTCCAATTTCAATGGAAGTCGCGTCAGCCCTGGTCGAGGAGGTCCTTGGAGATCTCGCGCATCTCCACCTTGCGGATCTTGCCGGTGACCGTCATCGGGAACTCGTTCACCAGGTGCACGTAGCGCGGGATCTTGTAGTGCGCCAGCTTGCCGGTGCAGAACTCCCGCAGCCCCTCGGCGGTCAGCGGCTCCGCGCCCTCGCGCAGCCGCACCCAGGCCATCAGCTCCTCGCCGTAGCGCGCGTCCGGAACCCCGATGACCTGCGCGTCCACCACGTCGGGGTGGGTGTAGAGGAACTCCTCGATCTCGCGCGGGTAGATGTTCTCGCCGCCTCGGATCACCATGTCCTTGATCCGGCCGGTGATGCTGACGTAGCCGTCGGCGTCCATCACCGCCAGATCGCCGGTGTGCATCCAGCGGGCCGCGTCGATCACCTCGGCCGTCCGGTCCGGCTGCTCCCAGTAGCCCAGCATCACCGAGTAGCCGCGGGTGCACAGCTCGCCCGGCGTGCCGCGCGGCACGGTCAGCCCGGTGGCCGGGTCGACGACCTTGACCTCCAGGTGCGGGCCGACGCGCCCCACGGTGGACACCCGGCGCTCCAGCGAGTCGTCGGCGCGGGTCTGGGTGGACACCGGCGAGGTCTCGGTCATGCCGTAGCAGATCGACACCTCCCGCATCCCCATCCGGTCGATGACCTGCTTCATCACCTCCACCGGGCACGGCGAGCCCGCCATGATCCCGGTGCGCAGCGAGGACAGGTCGAACTCGGCGAAGCGCGGGTGCTCCAGCTCGGCGATGAACATCGTGGGCACCCCGTACAGCGACGTGCACCGCTCGGCGGCCACCGCGGACAGCGCCGACACCGGGTCGAATCCCTCCGCCGGGATCACCATCGCCGCCCCGTGGCTGGTGCAGGCCAGGTTGCCCATCACCATGCCGAAGCAGTGGTAGAACGGCGGCACGATCGCCACCCGGTCCACTTCGGTGTAGCCGCACAGCTCGCCGACGAAGAACCCGTTGTTGAGGATGTTGTGGTGCGACAGCGTCGCGCCCTTGGGGAACCCGGTGGTGCCCGAGGTGTACTGGATGTTGATCGGGTCGTCGGCGGAGAGCTCGATCGCGGCCAGCCGCGCCGCGTCCGCCCTCGCCCCGGCCAGCCGCTCCCACTCCGGGCCGCCCAGGAACACCACCTGCTCCAGGCCGGCGCACTTCGGCCGCACCTGCTCGACGAGCTCGACGTAGTCGGAGGACTTGAACGACTTCGCCGAGACCAGCATCCGGATCCCGGCCTGGTTGAGCACGTACTCCAGCTCGTGCGCCCGGTAGGCGGGGTTGATGTTGACCAGGATCGAGCCGATCTTCGCGGTCGCGTACTGGACCAGCGTCCACTCGGCGCGGTTCGGCGCCCAGATCCCGACCCGGTCGCCCTTGCCGATCCCGGCGTCCAGCAGACCGGTCGCCAGCGCGTCCACATCGGCCACGAACTCCCGATAGGTCCAGCGCCGGCCGGTCGCGCACTCCACCAGGGCATCGCGCTCGGGGAACCGCGCGGCGAGCCGGTCGAGGTTCGCCCCGATCGTCTCCCCCAGCAGCGGCACGTCCGAAACGCCCGAGTCGTAGCTCAGCTGGACGGCATCCACGTCGACTACCTCCCCGACGAACACGTGAGACGGATCACCCATCTTGTCCCGCGCTCGTTCACCCGGCCACCCCCGAACGCGGGTACGACCGACGCCCCGTTTCGCGCAGGAGATGCGATTTCAATGGAAATCGGACGTCTGATTTCCATTGAAATCGCGTCCGGCTGTCGGCGAGGCGGCGGTGACCGGGGGACTCGTAGGCTTCTGGGGTGCGCGTGTTCGTCGTGGATGCCTTCACCGACTCGGCTTTCGCCGGGAATCCCGCTGGGGTCGTGCTGCTGGACTCCCCCGCCGATGAGGCTTGGATGCAGTCCGTCGCGGCCGAGCTCCGGCATTCCGAGACCGCGTTCGTCGTGGTCGGCGGCCCGGCGGGCGAGCCGAAACCGCTGCGCTGGTTCACGCCCACCACCGAGGTTCCGCTGTGCGGGCACGGGACGCTGGCGGCCGCGCACGTGCTCGGCGGCGACCAGCGGTTCGACACCCGCAGCGGCGTCCTGACCTGCACCGCGCTGGCGGACGGCTGGATCGAGCTGGACTTCCCCGCCGACCGGGCCGAGCCGGTGGAGCCGCCCGAGGCGCTCGCCGCCGGGCTTCCCGGCATCACCGTCGAAGCCACCGCGCAGGCCGCCACCAAGGTGCTCGTGCTGGCCGCGTCGGCGGCCGAGGTCCGCGCCGTGCGGCCGGATCTCGCGGCGCTCGCCACCGTTCCGTCCCGCGGCGTGATCGTCACGGCTCCCGGCGACCGGCCGGGCGTCGACTTCGTCAGCCGCGTGTTCTCCCCGCAGGTCGGCATCGCCGAGGATCCGGTGACCGGCTCCGCGCACTGCACGCTGGCGACGTGGTGGGCGGCGAGGCTCCACCGCGACCCGAGCGATGCGACCTTCGTCGGCGAGCAGGCCTCCGCCCGCGGCGGCGTGGTGCGGATGGCGCTGCGCGGCGACCGCGTAGGCCTCCGCGGCCAGGCTGTCACCACCCTCCGCGGCGAACTGCTGGTCTGACCGCGGCTGATCTTTCGGGGTTCCCCTGATTCGCTCCGCGCCGGGAACTGGCACGGTGGGGGCATGCGCCTACTGCTGAACGTCATCTGGCTGGTTTTCGGGGGCCTGTGGATGGCCCTCGGCTACGCCTTCGCCGGGATCCTGCTGGCGATCACCGTCATCGGCATCCCGTTCGCGATCGCCTCGTTCCGGATGGCGAACTTCGCGCTGTGGCCGTTCGGGCGGCGGCTGGTGGACGAGCCGGCATCCGGTGCGATGGCGGGGATCGGCAACGTCCTGTGGCTGATCCTCGCCGGGTGGTGGCTGGCGCTCGGCCACATCGTCACCGGCATCGCGCAGTGCATCACGATCATCGGCATCCCGCTGGGCATCGCGAACTTCAAGCTGATCCCGGTCTCGCTGATGCCGCTGGGCAAGCGGGTCGTGGACGCCGACGACGCGTACGCGTTCATGCGCAGCAGGTGACGTTCGGCACAACGGCGTACGAGGGGCTGGTCCGGACGCCTCTCTCCAACGTCAGCCCAACACCGATTTGGGGGTGCCCGTGATCACCGAACTCGAGCTGGAGCGCATCGCAGCAGCCATCGACCGAGCGTTCCGGCACCCCGGGACGGCGGACTGGCCGGCCGTGGAGCGGCTCCGGCTGCACGCCGACCTGCTCGACCGGCTGGCCGCCGCGCAGCGCCACTGGTCCGGTTCGCTGAGCCGCCGCGCCGAGCTGGCGCGGGACGCGGCCGAGCGGATGGCCGACGAGCTCAACCACGTCACCAGCACCATCGCCGTCGACCTGCCGCACCAGACCGCCACCAACCGCTAGCCGCCTGGTTCAGGTTCAAGTGCCGTGAGTACTTCGTGGTGCCAGAGCCCCGCAAAGTACTCACGGCCCATGGACGACTGAACCACCCCCACCACTAACCCCGGGAGCTGAACGGGTCCAGGACGTTGTCGACGAGTTCGGCGACCGAGCCGACCACCTTCGTCGGGCGGTACGGGAACAGCTCGGCCGTCTTCTCGTCGGAGATGCCGGAGAGGACCAGGATCGTCTTCAGCCCGGACTCCAGGCCCGACCGCACGTCGGTGTCCATCCGGTCGCCGATCATCAGCGTGTTCTCCGAGTGCACCCGCAGGTGCCGCAGCGCCGAGCGCATCATCAGCGGGTTCGGCTTGCCCACGTAGTACGGCGCGCGGCCGGTGACGCGCTCGATCAGCGCGGCCACCGCGCCGGTCGCCGGCAGCGTGCCCTCGCGGCTCGGGCCCTTCTCGTCCGGGTTCGTGGCGATGAACCGGGCGCCCGCCTCGACCAGGCGGATCGCCTTGGTGATCGCCTCGAAGCTGTAGGTGCGGGTCTCGCCGAGGATCACGTAGTCCGGGTCGCGGTCGGTGAGCACGTAGCCGATGTTGTGCAGCGCCGTGGTCAGCCCCGACTCGCCGACCACGTAGGCCGAGCCGCCCGGGCGCTGGTTCTCCAGGAACTGCGCGGTGGCCAGCGCCGAGGTCCAGATCGCCTCCTCCGGCACGTCCAGCCCGGTGCGCAGCAGCCTGGCCCGCAGGTCGCGCGGGGTGTAGATCGAGTTGTTGGTGAAGACCAGGAACGGGACTTGGTTCTCGCGCAGCGCGGCCAGGAGGGCGTCGGCGCCGGGCACCATGTGCTCCTCGTGGACGAGCACGCCGTCCATGTCCATCAGGTAGGTCCAGGGGGATGGCTCAGTCACGCCCCAGATGATCCTCCGGATAGCGGGTGGATTGCTACCTCAGCCGCCTTGACGGCGAACCAGACCTCGTCGCCGGGGGCCAGCCTCAGGTCGGCGACGGCGGCCGGGGTGATGTCGGCGGCCAGCGAGCAGTCCCGCACCACGCCGCGCACCCGCACGACGTCGCCGCGCGGCTCCAGCCCGGCCAGCCGCACCCGGAGCGCGTTGCGCGGGCTGCCGCCCGGCGGCTCGCGGTGCACCGCCACCGCGGCGGGCGCGAACACCGCTGCCGCCGGTCTCCCCCGGTCGACGTCCTCCGCGATCCGGCCGCTGAGCACGGTGTCGGCGAACTCGACGCCGTCGGCCCCGGCCACTCCGGGCACCAGGTTGAGCCCGGCGACGCGCGCGGTGAAGGGCTCCTTCGGGCGGGACAGCACCTCGCGGGTCGGCCCCTGCTCCACGATGCAGCCGTCGAGCAGCACCACGAGCCGGTCGGCCAGCACGACCGCGTCCAGCACGTCGTGGGTGACCAGCACGGTCGGCTTCTCCTGACGGCCCAGCACCTGGTGCAGCAGGCCGCGCATCGCAGGCGCGGCGTCCACGTCGAGCGCGGCCAGCGGCTCGTCCAGCAGCAGCAACTTCGGTTCGGCCGCCAGGGCTCGCGCCAGCGCGACGCGCTGCGCCTGGCCGCCGGAGAGCTGACCCGGCCGCCTCCCGGCGAGCTCCGACGCATCCACTTCGGACAGCCACCGCGCGGCGATCTCCCTCGCAGCCGCCTTGCTCACCCCGGCCGCGCGCGGGCCGAAGGCCACGTTCTCCAGCGCGGTGAGGTTCGGGAACAGCAGCGCGTTCTGCGCGAGCAGCCCGACACCCCGGCGGTGCGTCGGCACCGCGATCCCGCGCTCGGTGTCCAGCCACGGCACGCCGTCGAGCTCGACCCGGCCCCGGTCCGGCACCAGCTGCCCGGCCAGCACCGACAGCAGCGTCGACTTGCCCGCCCCGTTCGGGCCGAGCACCGCCAGCACCTCGCCGGGCGCCACGTCGAGCTCGGCGCGCAGCGCGAACTCCGCCCGGCGGAACTCGACGTCGGTCCGCAACCCGCTCACAGCCGTCCTTCCACCGCTCTTGGCCGGGCCACCACGATCACCACCAGGGCCACCACCACCAGCAACAACGACATCGCCACCGCGGCGTCCACATCGGACTGAGCGGTGGTGTAGACGGCCAGCGGCAGGGTCCGGGTGGTGCCCTGCAGGCTGCCGGCGAAGGTGATCGTCGCGCCGAACTCGCCCAACGCGCGCGCGAAGGTCAGCACCAGGCTGGACCCGAGCGCGGGCAGCACCAGCGGCACGGTCACCCGCCGGAACGTCAGCCACGGACCGGCTCCCAGCGTGGCGGCGACCTGCTCGTAGCGGCCGCCCGCGGTGCGCAGCGCGCCTTCGAGCCCGACCACGAGGAACGGCATCGCGACGAACGTCTGGGCCAGCACCACCGCCGCCGTGGTGTAGGGCAGGCGGAGGCCCACGACGTCGAGCAGCTGCCCGAGCGGCCCGGTGCGGCCGAGCAGGTAGAGCAGGGCCAGGCCGCCGACCACGGGCGGGAGCACCAGCGGCAGCAGCACGAAGGCGCGCAGCACCCGCAGTCCGCGCATCCGGGATCTCGCCAGCACCAGCGCGAGCGGGCCGCCGAGCACGAGCGACAGAGCGGTGGCGATCAGCCCGGTGACGACCGACAGCCGCAGCGCGTCGAGCGCGGCCGGGCTGAGCAGCAGCCGCGGCAGCTCGGCCGGATCGACCCTGGTCAGCAGCCCGAGGACGGGCAGCATCACCAGCGCCAGCGCCAGCACCGCGGGCACCCGCAGCACCACCGGGACCTGGGTGGAGCGCGATTTCAACGGAAATCGGGTACGTGATTTCCATTGAAATCGCGTCCCTGACTTCAATGGAAGTTGCGGCTCGGTCACGGAGTGCCGAAGCCGTGCTTGGCCAGGAGCTCGTGGCCGACCGGGCCGCGGACGAACTCGACGAACTGCGCCGCCAGCTCCGGCTCCGGCGCGCCGGTCACCGTTGCGACGGGGTAGGCGTTGACCGCCTGCTGCGCCTCCGGGAAGTCGACGACCTGCACCTTCTCCCCGGCCGCCGCCGCATCGGTGACGTACACCAGTCCGGCGTCGGCCTCGCCCGCGACCACCTTCTGCAGCACGGACTTGACGTCGTTCTCCTCGCTCACCGGCTTGAGCTGCACGCCCGCCGCCTGCGTCACCTCCTGCGTCGCCGAACCGCACGGCACCTCCGGCGCGCACACCACCACGGCGTGCTCACCGGCCAGATCCGCCAGCGAGGTGATGCCGCCCGGGTTGCCGGGCGGGACCACGATCGTCAGCTGGTTGGTCGCGAAGGTCTGCGGAGCGCCGACGAGATCGCGCACCTTGGCCATGTTCTTCTCGTCCGCCGAGGCGAAGACGTCCGCCGGCCGACCCTGCTTGATCTGCTCGGCCAGCGTCGAGGAGCCCTGGTAGTCGAACTGCACCCGGACGCCCGGGTGCTCTGCGGTGAACCGGGCACCGAGCTCGTCGAAGGACTCGGTCAGCGACGCCGCGGCCAGCACGGTCAGCGTGCGCTGCTGCTCGGACCCGGCTTGGCCGCACCCCGCCAGCAGCACCAGCGCGAGCAGCGCTCCGGCGACAACCTTTAATGAATGCATGACTCGTTTTGCGTAGCGGTGCGGGTAGCGGAACCTCAGCGCCCGCCTGGACTGCGGGATCTCCTCCTGATGTATGCCAATACACGGCGTCGGAGCTGTCCTCACCAGACGACCGCTGAGAACCCGCGGCGGTGCCGGTTGCGAGGGTGGGTTATGCGCCTGCGGCGCATGCGGCACCTTCCACCCAGCGCCAGCTGAACCTCGCGGTCTCCTGTTTCCCCAGGACTTGAGCTTCGGCATCATGCCTCTCCCGGCGTCTCCACCACGACGTTGGTCGACTTGACCACGGCCACCGCCAGCACTCCCGGCCGCAGGCCGAGCTCGCGCACCGCCTCGGTGCTCATCAGCGACACCACCCGGTGCGGACCGCACTGCATCTCCACCTGGGACATCACCCGGTCCGAGAGCACCTCGGTGACCAGGCCGACCAGCCGGTTGCGGGCCGACCGGCCGACGCCGGAGGGGTCGGGCGTGGAGCGCGCCTGGTCGCGGGCGAACTCGGCGAGCTCGGCCCCGTCGACGACGAGCCGCCCGGCGGAGTCCCGCTGCGCCCGCAGCTGCCCGCCGTCGACCCACCGGCGCACCGTGTCGTCGCTGACGCCGAGCAGCCCGGCGGCTTCGGCAATCCGATAGTGCGGCACGAGGAGGACCATACTTCCGCAGCTGCGGAACAATCCAGGGCGGAGCACCCGCGGATCCGGATCCGCAACCGCTTTCGTGGGTTCCTCCGAGCCGGAATCCCGCCGCGTCGAAGGCATTCGGCTGTTTCGCACAAATGCCTTCCCGAGTTCGAAATTCGTCGGTGCGGCGCGTTAGGGTCGTGGGGTGACCGCGGTGGAGCTGGGAATCCCGTTCGTGCGCCGCACGATGGACACGTCCGAACGACCGGACACCCCGCAGCTGGTGGACCGATTCGGCCGGATCGCCACCGATCTGCGCGTGTCCCTCATCGACAAGTGCAACCTGCGCTGCACCTACTGCATGCCCGCCGAGGGCCTGCCGTGGCTCAAGCGCGCGGAGCTGCTCGACACCGCCGAGATGAACCGGCTGATCCGCATCGCCGTCGAGGAGCTCGGGGTGACCGCGGTGCGCTTCACCGGCGGCGAACCGCTGCTGCGGCAGGACCTGGTGGAGGTCATCGCCGCCACCGCCGCGCTGCCCAGCCGCCCGAAGACCTCGCTGACCACCAACGGGATCAACCTCGGCGAGCACGCCGAGGCCCTGGTCGAGGCCGGGCTGAACCGGGTCAACGTCTCGCTGGACACCCTCGACCGCGCGGTGTTCAAGGAGCTCACCAGGCGCGACCGGCTCGACGACGTGCTCACCGGGCTGGCCGCGGCCAAGCGGATGCGGCTGGACCCGGTCAAGGTCAACGCGGTGCTGATGCGCGGGATCAACGAGCACGAGGCCGGTGACCTGCTGCGCTACTGCATCGAGCACGGCTACCAGCTGCGGTTCATCGAGCAGATGCCGCTGGACGCGCAGCACGGGTGGGACCGCTCGCAGATGATCACCGCGGAGGAGATCCTGGACCGGCTCAGCGCCGAGTTCGACCTCAGCCCGGACGTCGCCGAGCGCGGCTCGGCGCCCGCGGAGCGCTGGCTGGTCGACGGCGGGCCGGCCACCGTGGGCGTGATCGCATCGGTCACCCGGCCGTTCTGCGCCGCCTGCGACCGGACCCGGCTCACCGCGGACGGCCAGCTGCGCTCCTGCCTGTTCTCCACGACGGAGACGGACCTGCGCGGGCCGATGCGCGCCGGGGCCGACGATGCGGAGCTGATCCGGTTGTGGCAGGGCGAGATGTGGGCGAAAGCCGCTGGGCACGGCATGGACTCGGGCGAGTTCGCGCAGCCGTCCCGGCCGATGAGCGCTATCGGAGGTTGAGCCGATGACGACCCTGCCCGAGCAGGTCGAGACCGCGGTGCAGGTGCGCTACTTCGCGGGCGCGCGCGCCGCTGCCGGGGTCCCGGAGGAGACGGTGCGGCTGGCCGGTCCGGCGACCGTCTCGGACGTCATCGCGGCGGTCCTGGAGCTGCACGGCGACGGGCTGTCGAAGGTGCTGCCCGCCTGCAGCTTCCTGCTCGACGGCGTGGCCGTCCGGGACCGGCTCGCCGAGGTGCCCGCGCAGGCCACTCTCGACGTGCTGCCGCCGTTCGCCGGCGGCTGAACCGCGGCCGATCGGACACCTTGTTTACTGCGCACGCGTGCGGGCGCGCGCGTGCGCGAATACAACATTGCCCGGCGTGTCGTACATGCCCTTTCAGGTGACGTTTCAGCATCATCGCCGACGCTGTCGATCTTGCTCTCGGAGCTCCGTCCTTCGACAGCCTTAAGGGAGCCTGATCCAGCGACGCTGATCGCTACCCTCCGCACCGATGCGAACCTTGTTCGTGATCGGTTTCGCACGCTCGCGCACGCCCACCGGAGCCGGAACACCACCCCTCCGGGTGGCGCGAACGCGTGCGACGGAGGTTGCCGGAGAGGAGCAATGTGGTGACCCACGCCTCACCGACGGTGATCGATCTCGACAAGGAAACGACTTGATAACAACGCTCTGATCAGCAAAAAGAGCTCGGATCGGAGCACCCGTCCCACTTGTTACGTGACCAGCGTCACATGCGAGAAGATTTGGGATCTCCCCGCCGGTTACGTAGTGTCGCTCCTCGGTCGGCCCCGAACCGATCAGCAAGAGCGGGAAGCCCGCAGCGCCGAACCCTGTCCGGCGGGCTTCCGACCCCCGAAACGAGAAACACCGGACAGGGGCGGGGGACCCAATCCCGGGCTCCCCGAAGCCCTAGGGGTGAAGCCGGTTCCCCCGAGCCGGCCGGGCTGCCTCTCAGCCCGAACCCGACAGCTGACCTCGCAGGCGCGGCAGGAGAGAGGAACATGGCTCGCTACAAGGGCAAGCACCGCAAGCCTTCCAATACCAGCCGCACCGTTGCCCGAGTCGCCGTCGCCGGCGCGGTGGTCGCGTCCCCGATCGCGATCGCCCCGATGGCCAACGCGGCCGACTGGGACACCCTCGCGCAGTGCGAGAGCAGCGGTAACTGGAGCATCAACACCGGCAACGGCTACTACGGCGGACTGCAGTTCAGCCAGTCCACCTGGGCCGCCTTCGGTGGTACCCAGTACGCCAGCAGCGCCCACCAGGCGACCCGCGAGCAGCAGATCGCGGTGGCGGAGAAGGTCCTCGCCGCGCAGGGCGCCAACGCCTGGCCGGGCTGCACCGCGAAGACCAACTGGGCCAGCGGCAGCACCAAGACGAGCACCAAGGTGACCCAGAAGAAGGTCACCGCCAAGACCCAGACCAAGACCCAGACGCAGCAGACGACGACCCCGAAGAAGACCACGGTGAAGACCGGTGGCGGGGACTACACCGTCCAGCTGGGCGACACGCTGAGCAAGATCGGTCAGCAGTTCGGCGTCAGCTACCAGCAGATCGCCGAGCGCAACTCGGACGTCATCAGCGACCCGAACCTGATCTTCCCGGGCCAGCAGCTCGACATCAAGTGATCTGGTCGGCCGGCTGAGCCGGCCGGCGAGGAGTACGTGTCGTACCCCCCGACACGGCACGTGCTCCGCCTTTCTCGGAACCCCCACCGCACGCCCCCAGCGGTGGGGGTTCCGTCATGTTGTGGATTGATTCCAGTGGTCGTCTTGCATGGCGGTGCGGGTGGCGGAACCTCAGCGCCCGCCTGGACTCCGGGATCCCGGACTGATGTATGACCAATACACGGCGCTCGGGCTGTCTCGCCCAGGGAGTACCCCAGGGGTACGGGCACCGTGAACCCGCGGCGGTGCCAGCTGCGAGGGTGGGCTATGCGCCTGCGGCGCATGCGACACCTTGAGTTCGGTGCCGGGCACGCGCCGCGGTCACCGCGCACGGCTGTGCACAGGTCGTTTTCCTTCCCCGTCGCACCGGCGGTCACTCGGCTTTCCGGCTGAGGTGTTCCCACTTCGCCAGTTCCGCGGTGTAGGCGCGGTTCATCTCGTCGACCATGTCGTAGGCCGCGGAGCCGAGGATCAGGTGCTTCGGGGGTTCGGGCATGTTCACCACCTCCACGACCACTTCGGCCGCTCGCTTCGGGTCGAAGTCCTCCGACTCGGTCCACATGCTCTGGAGCCACTCGCGCAGCGGGCCGTAGGCCTCGTGCCCCTGGGCCATCGTCAGGCCTCGGGTGAACAGGTCGGTCCGGTAGCCGCCCGGCCCGAGGATCGTCACCTTGATGCCGAAGCGCTCCACCTCCATCGCCAGCGCCGCGCTCATCGAGTCGAGCGCCGCCTTGCCAGCGCCGTAGATGCCGGTCGACGCGAAACCGCCGACCGAACCCATCGAGGAGACCTGGAGGATGTGCCCGGAGCCCTGCTCGCGCAGGTGCGGCACGACCGCCTGGCTCACCCAGAGCGCCCCGAAGAAGTTGGTGTCCAGGTGCGTCCGGACCTGTTCCTCGGTGAGCTCTTCGAGCATGCCGAGGATCGCTCCCCCGGCGTTGTTGACCACCACGTCGAGCCGCCCGAACGCGGTCACCGCCTCCTCGACGCCGGCGAAGACCGCCGCGCGGTCAGACACGTCCAGCGAGAACGCGACCAGGCGGCCGCCGCTGGCCGCGACCAGCTCGTCCAGCGGCGCGACGTCCCTGGCCACGCCGACGACCTGGTCGCCCGCGGCCAGCGCCGCTTCGGTGAAGGCCCGGCCCAGGCCGCGGGCGGCGCCGGTGATGAACCAGGTGCGGGGTGAACTGGTGCGCATGATCTTCTCCCATCCGAGACGATACGGTCCGTCTCGTTGATGGGATGAGCATGCACCGCGCGTGGCGCCGTGTCAAGACGGAACGTCTCGTTTTGGGTTAAGGTGTGCCCATGGCCCAGGAGAAGCGCCCCAGCACCACCCGGCGCAGCGAGCGGTCCCGGACGGCGATCCTGACCGCGGCGCGCGAACTCGTCAGCGAAGTCGGCTACGCCAAGCTGACGATCGAGGCGATCGCCGCCCGCGCCGGCGTCGGCAAGCAGACGATCTACCGCTGGTGGCCCTCGAAGGGCGCGGTGGTGTTCGACTCGATCCTGTCGCTGAGCGAGGGCGCCGACGACGGCGAGATCGCGCTGCCCGACACCGGCGACCTGGAGGCGGACCTCAAGACGGTGCTGCGCGCGACGGTGGCCGAGTTCGCCGACGCCGAGTTCGAAGCGCCGATCCGGGCGCTGCACACCGAGATCATCGGCGATCCGGAGCTCGCGGCCGCCTACCGCGAGAAGATGGAAGCGCCGATGCGCGAGGCGAAGAAGCGGCGCTTGCGCAGCGCCCAGGACGCGGGCCAGCTCAGCGCGGACGCCGACCTGGACCTGGTCCTGGACTTCCTCTACTCGCCGCTGACCCAGCGCTGGCTGACGCGCTCCGGCCCGCTCGACGAAGCCTTCGCCGACGCCCTGGTCGACGCCACCCTCCGCGCGTTCAGGGGCAGTTGACCCACTCTTCGGCGCCGTCGTCGAAGACCTGGCGCTTCCAGATCGGCAGCCGCCGCTTGACCTCGTCCACCAGCTCCGAGCAGGCCGCGAAGGCCTGCTTGCGGTGCTCGGCCGCCACCGCGCAGCCCAGCGCGACGTCACCGATCTTGAGCAGGCCGATGCGGTGCGAGACGGCGAGCGCGCGCACGCCGTCGAAGCGGGCCGCGATGTCCTGGGCGACCTCGGCGATCACCTCGGCCGCGCTGGGGTGGCCGGTGTACTCCAGCTCCTGCACGCCGCGGCCGCCGTCGTGGTCGCGCACCACGCCGCCGAAGGTCACCACCGCGCCCGCCGCGCGGTGCTCGACCGAGCGGGCCAGCTCGTCGACGTCGATCACCTGCTCGGTCACGTCGGCCCGCAGGACCTCCGCCGCCGCTCGGGCCGGTGCCGCGTGGTCACCGCCGTGCAGCTGGTCGACGGCGTGCTCCAGCACTCCGTCCAGCACACCCAGGCCGTCCTTGACGCCACCGCGAGAGCCCGGCAGGTTCACGATCAGCGTCCGCCCGGCGACACCGGCCAGGCCGCGGGACAGCACCGCGGTCGGCACCTGCGGCAGCCCGGCGGAGCGGATCGCCTCGGCCAGCCCGGGGATCGGGTAGTCCAGCACCGCCGCGGTGACCTCCGGCGTGCGGTCGCTCGGGTTGATCCCGGTGCCGCCGGTGGTGATCACGACGTCCGCGCCGTCGGCGACCGCGCGGCGCAGCTCCTCGCCCACCGGGTCGCCGTCGGGCACCACGACGGGCTCGGGCACCTCGTACCCGCGGCCGCGCAGCCACTCGACGATCACCGGCCCGGTGCGGTCCGGGTACACCCCGGCCGCGGCCCGGTTGGACGCGGCGATCACCCGTGCCGTCCTCGTCATGGAGACCTCCTGTGTGCGGTCAGGACTCGCGGGTCCAGGTGCCGGTCTTGCCGCCCTCTTTGCGCTCCACCCGGATCTCGTCGAGAGTCGCCGACGGGTCGACCGCCTTGATCATGTCGTGCAGCGCGAGGCCCGCGACCGCGACCGCGGTCAGCGCCTCCATCTCCACCCCGGTGCGGTCGGTGGTCTTGACCGTCGCGGTGATCCGGACCTCCGCCTCGCCCGGCTCCAGCTCGACCTTGGCGCCGGAGATGGCGATCGGGTGGCACAGCGGGATCAGGTCCGGTGTCCGCTTGGCCGCCATGATGCCCGCGATGCGGGCGGTGGCGATCGCGTCGCCCTTCGGCAGGTCGTCCCGGCGCAGCAGGGCGATCACCTCAGCCGTCGTCCGCACCACCCCGGTGGCGACGGCCCGGCGGGCGGTGGCCTCCTTCGCGGACACGTCCACCATCCGGGCAGCACCGCTCTCATCGACGTGCGTGAGCTCTCCCTGCGCCATGCCCCGAAGCCTAGTTCACCCGAAAACCCACCCCGAAAGCACGAAGGGCACCCTCCACCAACCAACTCGGCGAAAGGTGCCCTTCACCCCTCCCACGTACGGGGTGCGCGCCCCGGTGAAGGGCACCTTCAGGCAACTTACTTGCTAAAGGGTGCCCTTCACCGGGGTCAGAAGTCGATGTCCTCGGCCATGCTCCAGGGGAGGGAGGAGCCGCCTTCCTGGGAGGGTTCGCCGGACTTGGCCGCCAGGGCGGCCTTCTTGACCGCGTCGGCGACCGCCGGGGAGACGGCGGAGTCGAAGACGCTCGGGACGATGAACGAGGCGTTGAGGCGCTCGCCGTCGACCACGTCGGCGATCGCGTTGGAGGCCGCGATCATCATGTCGTCGGTGATCTGGTGGGCGTGCGCGTCGAGGAGGCCGCGGAAGACGCCCGGGAACGCCAGCACGTTGTTGATCTGGTTCGGGTAGTCGCTGCGGCCGGTCGCCACGATCTTGGCGTGCTTCTGCGCCTCGAGCGGGTCGATCTCCGGGTCCGGGTTGGCCAGCGCGAAGACGATCGAGTCGGTGTTCATCGTCGACACGTCGTCGGCGGTCAGCAGGTTCGGCGCCGAGACGCCGATGAACACGTCCGCGCCGCGCACCGCGTCGGAGAGCGCGCCGGTGCGGCCGTCCTTGTTGGTGCCCGCGGCGATGGACCGCAGGTTCGGGTCGGTGTCGCCGCGCCCGGTGTGCACGATGCCGTCGATGTCCACCGCGATGATGTCGGCGGGCTTCTTGTGCTGCAGCAGGCGGATGATCGCCGAGCCCGCCGCGCCCACGCCGCACACCACGATGCGGCAGTCGGCGATGTCCTTGTCCACCACGCGCAGGGCGTTGCGCAGCGCGGCGAGCACGACGATCGCGGTGCCGTGCTGGTCGTCGTGGAAGACCGGGATGTTCAGCTTCTCGCGCAGCCGCGCCTCGATCTCGAAGCAGCGCGGGGCCGCGATGTCCTCGAGGTTGATGCCGCCGTAGACCGGGGCGATCAGCTCGACCGCGCGGATGATCTCCTCGGTGTCCTGGGTGTCCAGGCACACCGGCCAGGCGTTGACGCCGGCGAACTTCTTGAACAGCGCCGCCTTGCCCTCCATCACCGGCAGCGCGGCCTCCGGCCCGATGTTGCCCAGGCCGAGCACGGCCGAACCGTCGGTGACCACCGCGACCGCGTTGCGCTTCACGGTCAGGCGGCGGGCGTCCTCCGGGTTCTCCGCGATGGCGGTGCACACCCGCGCGACGCCCGGCGTGTAGGCGCGGGACAGGTCGTCTCGGTTGTTCAGCGCGACCCGGGAGTTGACCTCGATCTTGCCGCCGAGGTGGATCAGGAACGTGCGGTCCGAGATCTTGCGGATCCGGACGCCGGGCAGCGCGTCGAGGACCTCGGCGAGGTCGTTGGCGTGGTCGGCGGACCGCGCGTTGCAGGTGATGTCGACGACGATGCGATCGGCGTGCGACTCGACGACGTCGAACGCCGTGATGACGCCGCCCGCGCGACCGATCGCGCTGGTCAGATCGCCCGCTGCGGTCGTCGACGGCGGAGCCTCGACGCGCACGGTGATCGAATAACCCGGACCTGGAACCGGCATGGCACACCCCTGTCGAGCGGTACGGCTATGGACTTTGTCGGGCGCCGTTCTCCGGCGGCCCGCCGACCGCCGGAGTGGATCGCTCATCCGGGATGCAAGCCCACCGGGCCTGCTGAACGACCAGAACTTCACCCAGCACGAAAAATCCTAAAACTTTCCCGAGTGTGAGCGACGTCCGGCCGGTTACTGCTGAGTTGCCCTTGACAACCCGGATTACTTGTTGATGCGCGTGACCGGGTGGACGTAGGGCACGACGTCCTGGTCGAGCGGGAAGGTGGTGCTGCCGAACGGCGACTCCGCACCCTGCTTGTCGGCCCAGAACTCGCTCACCGCGTGCTCTCCGTCGGTGACCTGCGGCCACGTCGGGTCGATGCGGTCCTTGTTGGTCTTGCCGGCCACGTCGTCCTCCTGTGCATTCCGGCTAACGGTGCAGGTCCAGTTTGCCGGATGTGGTGGTCAACCTCATCCAAGGGTGTGCATGCCCATAGTCCGGCGGACCTCCTCAGCTGCTCCAAGACCTGTTTTTGATCTTCGAAGCGGCGCAGCCGCTTAGCCCACCCCCGCAACTCGCACCGCTGCGGGTTCTCAGCGGCCGCCTGGCGAGGACAGCCCGTTCGCCGTGTATCGGACATACATAAGAACGGGCTCCCGGAGTCCAGGCGGCCGCTGAGGTTCCGCCACCCGCACCGCCACGCAGAACGAGTTCGCCAGTGCAATTTCAAGGGCTCGAAACCCGGCTGGCGCTGGGTATCGTGGTGGGGATGTCTTCGCTTGCGGATTGGCTGCGGGAACGCGGCGACGAGACCCTCGTGGCGCTGCTGCGCGCTCGCCCGGACCTCGCGACGCCGCCGCCCGCCGACACCTCGGTGCTGGCCACGCGCGTCGGGGTGCGCTCGTCGGTGGCGCGGGCCTGCGAAGACCTGGACGCCTTCGCCCTCTCCACGCTCGAAGCGCTGGTGCTGCTCGACGCCGACCTCGAGCCGGTGCCGCTGGAAGCGGTCGCCGGGATGCTGGGCGGCGACATCACCCCGCAGCAGGCGCGGCGGGCCGTCGAGCGGCTGCGCCGCTTGGCGCTGGCGTGGGGCGATGACGACGAGCTGGCCATCTCGTCCGCGGCGCGCGAGGTGCTGCCCACCTTCC
This sequence comes from Saccharopolyspora indica, assembly GCF_027853965.1. Taxonomy (GTDB): domain Bacteria; phylum Actinomycetota; class Actinomycetes; order Mycobacteriales; family Pseudonocardiaceae; genus Saccharopolyspora; species Saccharopolyspora indica. The sequence goes on from NZ_JAQGLB010000017.1 coordinate 106,596, forward strand.
CGGCCGGGCTCGGCCGCCTGGCCGAGAACCTGACCGAGGACGCCGCGAAGGCCGCGCTGGCCGATCTCGACGAGGAGGAGCGGCGGCTGATCGGCAAGCTCGCCGCAGGCTCGCCGGTCGGCCGGACCAAGGACGCCGCCAAGCAGGTCGCGCTCGCGCAGGCGACGAACCCGGTGCAGCGCCTGCTGGCCAAGGGCCTGCTGCTGCGCCGCGACGCCGAGACCGTCGAACTGCCCCGGCAGCTCGCGCTCGCCGTGCGCGGGGAGCACCCGATGGGCGAGGTCGAGCCGGACGAGCCGATCCCGGACCTGACCGGATCCGACCGGTCGGCGGTGGACAGCACCGGCGGCGGCGAGGTGCTCGAACTGCTGCGGCACGTCGAGAACCTGCTCAACGCCTGGGGCGAGGAGCCGCCGGACGTGCTGCGCTCCGGCGGCGTCGGAGTGCGCGAGCTGCGCCGCACCGCCAAGGCCATCGACGTCGACGAGGAGCGGCTCGGGCTGCTGGTGGAGCTCGCCGTCGCGGCCAACCTCATCGCCAACAGCGAAGCCGCCGAACCGCAGTGGGTGCCCACCTACCAGTCCGACACCTGGCTGGCCTCCCCGCCCGAGCAGCGCTGGGCCGCGCTCGCGCAGGCCTGGCTCGACCTGCCGCGGCTGCCCGGCCTGATCGGCGCCCGCGACGAGAAGGACCGGCTGCTCGGCCCGCTGTCCGAAGACCTCCGCCGCCCGCTCGCCCCGAAGGACCGCCGCCGCGTCCTCGACTACCTGGACGAGCTGCCCGGCGGTCACGGCGCCCGGCCCGACGACGTCGCCGCCGTGCTCGCCTGGCGGGCCCCGCGCCGCGGCGGCCGACTGCGCGACGACCTGGTGCGCTGGATCCTCGCCGAGGCGACCGCGCTCGGCATCGTCGCGCTGCACGCGCTGACCAGCGCCGGACGCGTGCTGCTCGCCGACGGCGCGGCCGGCGCCGCTCGCCTGCTCGCCGACGCGCTGCCCGAACCGCTGGACCACGTGCTCGTGCAGGCCGACCTGACGGTGGTCGCGCCGGGGCGGCTCGAAGCGGACCTGGCCATCGAGATGAAGCTCGTCGCCGACGTCGAATCCGCGGGCAGCGCAACGGTCTACCGGATCAGCGACGCCAGCGTCCGCCGCGCCCTCGACGCGGGCCACACCGCCGACGACCTGCACGCGCTGTTCCGCACCCGCTCGCGAACGCCGATCCCGCAGGCCCTGACCTACCTGATCGACGACGTCGCCCGCCGCCACGGCCGCCTCCGCGCGGGCACCGCGGCGGCCTTCCTGCGCTGCGACGATCCGCTGCTGCTGGCCGAGATCATGGCCAAACCGGCGAGCGAGGAGCTCGAACTCCGCCGCATCGCGCCCACCGTCCTGATCAGCCCGCTACCGCTGGCCGACGTGGTGGAAACCCTGCGGGCGGCCGGATTCACGCCGGTGGCCGAAGGCCCCGACGGCAACGTGCTGGACCTCCGGGAGAGCGGCCGCCGGGTGCGCGGCAAGAGCCGCCCGGCAGCGCCGGCGGCGATCGCGCGCCCGAACGCGGAGCAGCTGGCGGAGCTCGTGGCGCAGCTGCGCGCGGGAGACCGCGCAGGGGCGGCGCGGCGCGGCAGCGCCGTGAGCCCCGAGCGGGGACGGCCGAGCGCGGAAGCGACGCTGCAGCTGCTGCGCGACGCGGCGCGGCAGCGCCGGAGCGTGTGGCTGGGCTTCGTGGACACGCGCGGCGTGCGCAGCGAGCGCGTGGTCCGCCCGGTCAGCGTCGGCGGCGGAGTGCTCCAAGGAGTGGACACCACGAGCGAAGAGCTCGGCCACTACCCGCTCCACCGCATCATGACCGTCGCCGTCGTCGAGGACTGACAGCGAAACCACCGCCACCACCGTCAGCGCGGTGCCGAGCGTCGACGATTTCGTTTGAAATTGGCGGCCTCGCCACCGCAGGCGACGTCGAGACCGCAGCCAATTTCATACGAAATCGCTACCCACCCGACGCAACCACCTACCGCTTCGAACCCGACGCAACCAGAGCCCGACCGGCCCCACAACCTCGCCAAGCCCACCCGGTATCACCGCCGCCCCCAAGGCGGCCCGTCAATTTCGTACGAAATTGACGTCCACCCGGGTGACGGTCAATTTCGTACGAAATTGACACCCCGCCCGCCCGACCGGCGGCCGCTCGACCTACTGGGCCGTGGTGGCCATGCGCTGGCGCATGGCGTGGGTGACCAGGGCGATCAGCGCTTGCTTGGTGCTCTCGCGGTTGCGCGCGTCGACGCTGATCATCGGCACCGCCGGGTCGATGGTCAGCGCCTCCCGGACGTCCTCCATGCGGTGGTGCATGACGCCGTCGAAGGTGTTCACCGCGACCACGTACGGCAGGCCGCGGTCGTCGAAGAAGTCGATCGAGGCGAAGGCGTCCGCCAGGCGGCGGGTGTCGACCAGCACCACCGCGCCGATCGCGCCCTTCACCAGGTCGTCCCACATGAACCAGAACCGGTGCTGGCCCGGGGTGCCGAACAGGTAGAGGATCAGCTCCGAGTCCAGCGAGACGCGGCCGAAGTCCATCGCCACCGTGGTGGTGACCTTGCCCGGCGTGGCGCTGAGGTCGTCGACCCCGACGCTGGCCTCGGTCATCACCGCTTCGGTGGTCAGCGGCACGATTTCCGAGACCGAACCGACGAAAGTCGTCTTCCCGACGCCGAACCCGCCGGCGACCACGATCTTCGTCGAGGTCTTCCGGCCGCCCGGCGTCGTGCGGGGATCAGAGCCTGCGAAGCCCACTGAGCACCCTCTCCAAGAACTCCATGGACGGCCGATCGCCGACGACCAGACCGCTGTCGTGAATCAGGACCAGGCCGGTGTCGGCCATGTCGCCGATCAGCACGCGCACCACGCCCAGGGGCAGGCGCAGGTGCGCGGCGACCTCGGCGACGGAACGGGCTTCCAGGCACAGCTCTGAGATCGAGCGGTGCTCCGACCTGGACTGGGCCGCCTGGGTGCGGCCGCGTTCGCTGGTGGTGACCAGCGTTTCGATAGCAAGATCATAATCGGTGCGCGTCCGCCCCCTGGTGCGGGCGTAGGGCCGCACCAGCGAGCCGCTGTCGAGCCCGTCGTCCTCCGGCCCGTCGATGCTCGGGATGGCCGGCATCGATCCCGAGATCGACGGCATGGACTGCGAAATCGGCGCCATCGGCTGCGAGATCGACGGCATCGACTGGGAAATCGGGGACATCGACTGCGAGATCGACGGCATGGACACCGAAGGCGGGCCGCTGCCGTCGGCCGGGCGCGGCCGGGCCGGCACCTCCGCGGACGAGTCGTAGCCGGAGCCGAACAGGTCGGCACCCGGCCCGCCGAACAGCGCCCGGTCGTAGCCGCCGAGCGATTCGGAGTTCTGGCCGGACGCGTCGTCCACGAAGTCGTCCTGCCAGGACTCCGCGCTCAGCCTCTTGTTGTAGAGGCGGAACAGGTCACCGTCCCAGCTGGGCTCGGAACCGGTGGTCATGGCGAGCTCCCCTCAGCGTTCTCCAGCCGGAGTCACCGGCGGCCCATGCCCTGCAGCTGCGCGCGCAGTTCCGGCGTGAGCTGCCGGCCGACCCGCTCCACGAGCAGGGTCATCTCGTAGGCGACCAGCCCGATGTCGGCGTTGGGCGCGGCGAGCACCGCCAGGCAGGAACCGTCGCTGATGGACATCAGGAACAGGTAGCCCTGCTCCATCTCGACCACGGTCTGGGTGACCTCGCCCGCTTCGAAGCAGCGCGCGGCGCCCTGCGTGAGGCTGACCAGACCGGACGCGACCGCGGAAAGCTGCTCGGCGCGGTCCCGCGGCAATCCTTGTGATCCGGCGAGCAGCAGGCCGTCCGCGGACACGACCACCGAGTGCGCCACGCCGGGAACCCGACGCACGAAGTCGGTGATCAGCCAACTGAAGCTGTTGCTGCTCATCGGTTGCTGCACGGACCCGTTCACTCCTGCTCCTCGGGACGGCTCGGATTCGAGCGGGGTTCGGTGGAAACCGGTTCGGCCTTGGAGTGCCTACCCCGTTTGACACCCTGCTGGAAGTTGGCCATCCGGCCGCGCACGGCGTCCGCCGAGCGCGGGGCGGCTGGCTTGCGGCGCGGAGCCTGCGTCGAGCGCGGGGTGACCGAGCCCGGCAGCAGGTTCGTCTTGGGCACCCGCTTGGGCAGCCCGGCCGCGGTGGTCTCCTGGACCTCCGGCGATTGCAGCAGCGCTTCGGCCGCCTTCCAGCCGTCGTCGCCACCACCCCAGCCCGGGTCGGGCACGGTGGTGCGCGGGACCTCCGCGACGGGCTCGGGCACCGGTTCGGCGATCGGCTCGGCCACCGGGGACGGCGCGGGCGGCGTCGGCTTGGCCTCGGCGCCCAGCGGCGAGTCGTCCCCGTCGGATTCGCGGAACCACTGCGAGAGCACGGCTTCGTAGATCGGCAGTCGTTGCGTCGGCGCGTCGTCCATGTCCCAGGAGTCCCCCTTCGGCTCGTCGTCGGCGAACGCCGGCGACGGGCCAGGGGTGCCCTGGACCGGGCTCCCTTCTCGAGCGAAGGTGTCCGGGAACGCGTCGTGCCGGGTTCCGTTGTCGGCGGCGCGCTCCGGATCGACCGCTGCCGGGATCGCCCCGTTCAGCGCGCTGCCGTTGTGCGCCGGTTCGGCCGGCTCTGCCGGGAACTCCGACGGGGTGAACTTGGCGGTCTTCTCCGCCTCGAACGGGCTGTGGAACAGGTCGGCCGGGGTCTCGGGGACTCCGCACTGACCGTCCGGGAGCTCGTCGCTCGGCCACTCCTCGGCGCGGACGTCGTCGGCCGCGGGCGCCCGTTCATCCTCCCACTGGGGGACGTCGGTGGCCCCGAACGAATCGCCGGAGGACAGCGTCACCGAGTACTGGGTCGACAGTTCGGTGTCGAGCTCCTCCGGTTCCGGCTCCGGCTCCGGGGTGAACGCGGTCGGCTGGTCCAGGCTGAGCTGCGGCAGCGGGGCGCGCTCGGTGGGCTGGTCGACGGGCCGGTCGGAGCGACCGCCGAACGCGGCGGCCAGCCCGAGGTGGGTGCCGGTCTCGCCGAGCGAGTCGCGGCGCTCGTCGCCCCGGCCGCCGCGCGGCACGTCGGGCATCGGCATCGGACCGTCCGGGGTGATCTGCACCACGAACTCGCCGGAGAGCCGGACCGTGGCGGTCGCGCCGCCCTCCAGGCCGTCGTTGTTCTGCAGCTCGACGCGGATGTCGTGGCGGCGGGACAGCTGGCCGACCACGAACAGGCCCATCCGGCGGGAGACGGCGACGTCGATCTCCGGCGGCCGGGTGAGCCGCTCGTTGATGTCGTCGATCTCCTCGGCGTCGATGCCCACGCCGCGGTCGCGGATCTCGATGACGAGTTCCTGCCTGCGGTAGGCGGCGCGGACGGTGACCTCGGTGTCCGGGTTGGAGAACACCGTGGCGTTCTCCAGCAGCTCGGCGACCAGGTGCACGAAGTCGTTGACCACGCGGCCCTGGATGGCCAGGTCCAGCGTGTCCACCACGGCGATCCGGGCGTACTGCTCGACCTCGGACACCGCGGCGCCGAGGACCTCGTTGAGCGGCACCGGGCGCATCATCCGGCGGGTGAGGTCGGTGCCGCCGAGGATCAGCAGGTTCTCGTTGTTCCGCCGCATGCGGGTGGCCAGGTGGTCCAGCTCGAACAGGCTGCTCAGCTGGTCCGGGTCCTGCTCGTCCTGCTCCAGCCGGTCGATCAGCGACAGCTGCCGCTGCACCAGGGTCTGGCTGCGGCGGGCGAGGTTGACGAACAGGTCGTTGATGTTGTTCCGCAGCAGCGCCTGCTCGGAGGCCAGTCGCAGCGCCTGCTGGTTGACCGTGTCGAAGGTGCGGGCGACCTGCCCGATCTCCTCGCTGGTGTGCACCGGGACCGGCGGCACGGTGACCTGGCTGGCGGTGCTCGGGTTCTCGTTCACCCGGCTGATCGCGTCCGGCAGGCTCTGCTGCGCGATCTCCAGCGCGCTGTAGCGCAGGGTGCGCAGCGGGCGCAGCATCGAGCGGGCGATGTACGCCGCGACGCCGAAGGCGACGATCAGCAGCAGCGCCAGCAGCGCGGAGTCGCGGATCAGCGCCCACCAGGCGGAGTCGGCCAGCCCGGTGGCGTCCTCGTGGAAGTCGGCCAGCACCGATTCCTCGACCGAGCGCACCAGGTCGGTCCGCTCGCCGGCGGCGCCGCCCCACTCCTGCGCCTGGACGCCCAGCGAGGCGGCCTGGTCGCGTTCCGCGGTGATCAGCGCGGTCTGCTCGATCTGCTCGGTGGTGTCGACCGCGGCACCGGCGACGCGGGCCGCGTAGAGGGCCTGCTGCTCGGGGTTCGCGGAGTTGAGGAACTCGCTGTAAGCGGCCTCGAACCGGGCGTCGGCGGCGCGCATCGCCTCGGTCTGGCCGGTGAGGAACCGGTCGCGCAGCGCGGCGCTGAGCAGGATCGAGCGCTGCTGGGCGAGCTGCTCCTTGGCCCGGCCGAGCGCTTCCGAGGCCCGTGCGGTCTGGCTGACCTGCGTGTTCACCGCGGCCGTGGCGACCGTGCGGTTGATCTGCAGCAGGTTGTCGACGACCGAGTTGTAGACGACCAGCGTCTGCGGGCTGGTGAAGTTGGCGTTGATGGTGCCGCGCAGCGCGCCGAGGCTGCTGACGCGGTGCATCGCGCTCTCGTACGAGTCGCGAACTTCTGGCGAGAATTCGCCAACACGACCCTCGAAACCGGTCAGCTTCGTGACGGCCTCGTCGACCTTCCGGCTCTGCGCCGCGTAGTCCTCGGAGGCCTTCGGGCCACCAGCGGTGCCCTTGACGGTCGTGAACACGACCGCGAAGTCGCGCTCGCGCTGGAGCTCGTGGGTGAGGTCGGCGGCCTGCTGGGCGAGCTCGACCTGCTCGACGATGGTGCTCAGCCGGGTCTGGGTGGTCAGGCCGTCGTAGACGCGGATGCCACCGACAGCCAGTGCGGCCAGCGTCGGCACGAGCAGGACGGCGGCCATCTTGTACCGGAGGCGCCAGTTGCGCAGCCACCACTTCTTGGTGCGGGTGGCTCCCGGGGGCGCATCGGCTCCGGTGTCGGGGTCGTTGTTGAGCATCCCTGTTTCCTGCGCTGCGGCGGACATGTGCGTCACCGCCACGGACGGCTACCTCTCCGCACCGCGACAGTGTTGATCATCGTGCTGGGAGTGCGCCCGCGAACCGGCGTCGCCACGCCGGGAACCCACGAGCGGGCCGCCGATTCCCCGGCTCGCGCCGAGCACCCGCAGACCCTGACTCTGTCAGCCGGGCTTGCCATCACACTCCCTGGTCACAACGTGCATCCCCCGAAGCAAGAGGCCAGTCACCTCGACGGGCGAGACTATACTTAACTGGGCGTCACAAGTCAGGCCCCCAACGCAGGCGTTCATCACACGGTCGAGTGGTATGAACAACATTTGGGCCAATAGTGTGACAACGAGCTAGTTACAGCTGGTTGTGGGCGTTTAGTGAAAGTTCTACAGTTCGGGTGCCCCGCCACCGCCACCGCACCGCCGGGGGCGCGCCGACTGCTCCTCACCCGCACCTGAGCAGCCGGTGATCATCGGTGCACGCCAACCGGACACAGCGCATCCAGGGGCATGCATGCGCTCGGTCGTCGTGCACCGGACAACCCGGCGCGGTTCTCGCACCATGTCGCACCCCGTATCCGAGGAGGAACACATGAGCCCCGTCCACCGCGCCCTCCCCCGCAGGAGCCTGCTGAAACTCGCAGGCGGAGCCGTCACCGCCGGTGCGCTGCTGGGTACGAGCGGCTGCGGACTCCTCGGCGGGTCGCAAGGGGACAGTGGTGGGAACGACCTGGTCGAGAAGCAGAACCTGCGGATCGGCGCGCTGCCGATCAACGACCTGGCGCCGCTGCACCTGGCCGTGAAGAACGGCTACTTCCAGGAGGTCGGCCTCAACGTCGAGATCGTCAACGCCAACGACGGCAGCGCGGCCCTGGCCAGCACCATCGGCGGTGACTACGACATCACCTACAGCAGCTACGTGCCGTTCTTCACCGCTCAGGCCAGCGGCACCGCCCCGCTGCGGATCGTCGCCGACTGCGCTTCGGCCACGCCGAACAGCACGGTGATCATGACCTCGCCGAAGACCAACATCCGCAAGCCGCAGGACCTGACGGACAAGAAGATCGCCATCAGCGGCCCGGGCACCATCACCGAGCTGCTGGTCAAGGCCACTCTGGACGCCCACGGCGTGGACTTCAGCAAAGCTGAGCTCACCCCGGTGCCGTTCATGAACATGCCCGCCGCGCTGGACCAGGGCCGCGTAGACGCCGCGATCGTCACCGAGCCCTTCCTCACCATGGCCGCCCGCAACGGCGCGATCCCGGTGGTCGACACCGCCACCGGCCCGCTGGAGGACCTGCCGCTGACCGGCTACGGCGCGACCGCGAAGTTCGTCGACGAGCACCCCAAGACCGTCGCCGCGTTCCAGAAGGTGATGGACCGCGCGGTCGCCGAGGCGCAGGACCGCAGCAAGATCGAGCCGCTGCTGCCGGAGTTCGCGAAGATCGACAAGGAGACGGCGGCGATCATCACGCTGCTGAAGTTCAACTCCCACGCCGACGCGACCCGCCTGCAGCGCGTGCCGCGCCTGATGAAGCAGTTCGGCTTCATCAACACCGACATCAACGTCGAAGAGATGATCGTCACCCCCAAGGCGTGAGCTGACGTGCGGTGAGTGCGGAATCGCGCAGCGCGATTCCGCACTCCCGACCGCACCAGTTCTCCTGGGGTTTCCCGGGAATTGGCACCGCGTTGCCATTTGCCGTTCAAGGTCCGCCCCGAGGGCCGCACCTCCCACCACGAATGCTGCAATTCGCGCACACCGACGAAAATCGCCGGGCGCACCACCACAGAGCTGATATCGGGAAATGACGAAAACACTCCGGGGACTCCTCGGGCTGCTGGGCTTCCTGCTCGTCTGGGAAGCCTTCAGCTGGTCCGGAACCGTTCCCCAGCAATACTTTCCGCCACCGTCCACAGTGCTCCTGCAACTCGTCGAGCTGCTCGGCGACCGGGACTTCCTGCTCGACGTGATCGCCAGCGTGCTGGCCTGGGCGATCTCGCTGGGCATCGCCATCGCCATCGCCGTCCCGGCCGGACTGCTGCTGGGCAGCGTCCGCAGCATCCGGGTGGCCACCCGCTCGATCATCGAGTTCCTCCGCCCGATCCCGTCGGTGGCGCTGATCCCGCTGGCGATCGTGCTGGTCGGCGCGGGTCCGGAGACCAAGATCACGCTCGCGGTGTACGCCGCGGTGTGGCCGATCCTGTTCAACACCATCTACGCGCTGGACGAGATCGACCCGGTCATGGTCGACACCGCCCGCTCCTTCGGGCTCGGCCGCGGTCGCGTGATGTTCACCGTGGCGCTGCCCAACGCGGCGCCGTTCGTGCTCACCGGCATCCGGATGTCCGCCGCGGTGGCGCTGATCCTGGTGGTCAGCACCGAGTTCCTGGCGGGCGGCAGCAGCGGGCTGGGCAACTTCGTGCTCGACGCCAGCTCCGGCGCGGGCCGGATGGACCTGGTCATGGCGGGCACGCTGGTCGCGGGCATCATCGGCTACCTGATCAACGAGGCGCTGGAACTGCTGCACAAGCGCGGCCTCCGGTGGAGCACAGTGGATCGGGAGGCAGCATGAGCAAGCTGCAGGGATTTTTGCGCCAGTGGCTGGTGTTCATCGTCGCGGTGGTGCTGTGGGAACTGGCGACGCGGTTCGCGCAGAACCCGTTCTTCCCGCCGCCGACGCAGATCCTGGAAGCCGCGGGCCAGAAGTGGTTCAGCGGACCGGCGTCCTCGCTGTTCCTGACCGACGAGGTCTTCACCGACCTGCTCGCCAGCCTCGGCCGGGTGTTCGCCGGCTGGCTGATCGCGGTGGTCGTCGGCGTCGGGCTGGGCACGCTGCTCGGCCGCTCCCGCACCGGCATGGACTACTTCGGACCGCTGATGGCGTTCATGCGCGCCATCCCGCCGCCGGTGCTGGTCCCGGTGTTCCTGGTGCTGCTGGGCATCGGCCCGGAAATGCAGATCACCGTGATCGTCTTCGGCGTGATGTGGCCGATCCTGCTCAACACGGTGGACGGCGTGCGCTCGGTCGACCAGGTCAAGGTGGACACCGCCCGGTCGTTCCGCATCCCGCGCTCGCACTGGGTGTTCGGCGTGGTGCTGCCCGCCGCGACCCCGAAGATCTTCGCCGGGCTGCGGGTGAGCCTCTCGCTGGCGCTGGTGCTGATGGTCGTCTCGGAGCTGGTCGGCTCCACCAACGGCATCGGCTACCGGCTGATCTTCGACCAGCGGGCGTTCGACCTGCCCGCCATGTGGGCGGGCATCGTCCTGCTGGGCGTGCTCGGATACCTGCTGAACACCCTGCTGCTCGCGGTGGAGCGCCGCGCGCTGAGCTGGCAACCGTCGGCGAACGTAGTCGGAGGCTGAATCGTGAAGACCGAAACCAAGACCATGCTGGAAGTCTCCGGGCTCGGCCACCGCTACGGGGGCGCGAACGGCCACCAGGCCATCGCCGACCTGACCTTCCAGGTGCGCACCGGTGAGCTGGCCTGCATCGTCGGCCCGTCCGGCTGCGGCAAGTCGACCATGCTGCGCTCCATCTCCGGGCTGATCAAGCCGACCAGCGGCAAGGTGGAGCTCAACGGCTCCCCGGTGAACGGCGTGCCCGAGGACCTGGCCGTGGTGTTCCAGGACTACAGCCGCTCGCTGTTCCCGTGGTTGTCGGTGCGCTCCAACGTGGAGTTCCCGCTGCGCTCGCGCGGCGTGAGCAAGGCCGAGCGGCGCGAGCGCGCCGACGAGGTCCTGGAGTGGGTGGGCCTGTCGGCGGCGGCGAAGAAGTACCCGTGGCAGCTCTCCGGCGGCATGCAGCAGCGGGTGTCCATCGCCCGCGCGCTGGCCTGCCGCCCGGCCCTGCTGCTGATGGACGAGCCGTTCGCCTCGGTGGACGCCCAGACCCGCTTCGAGCTGGAGGACCTGCTGCTGCGGGTGCGCAAGCAGTTCGACAGCACGGTCCTGCTGGTCACCCACGACATCGACGAGAGCATCTACCTGGCGGACCGGGTGTTCGTGCTGTCGAAGTCCCCGGCCAGCGTGGTGGCGGACCTGGAGATCCCGCTCGGCGACGAGCGCGACCAGATCACCACCCGCGAGTCGGAGACCTTCGTCCACCTCCGCAGCGAGGTGGCCCGCCTCCTCGACGTCCGCACCGCGGCGGCCAAGCCCGCCCCGGAGGCGGCGACGGCGAAGCCGGAGGCCGGGGCAGCGACGCCGCCGGAGGCGGAGTCGGCCGACGAGAAGCCCGCGGCGACGGCAGCCGACGCGGCGACGGAGTCCGATGTGGACGACCCGAAGCCCGACGCCGACGAGAAGTCCGCGGACGACGCGGAGAAGTCGACGGCGAAGCAGTGGGCGGAAGCGGAGCAGGCCGAAGCAGCCGAAACCGCCAAGCGCAACTGACCCGAGGTGAAGGGCACCTTTCGCCAACAAACTTGGCGAAAGGTGCCCTTCACGCTTTCCGCGACCGGGCTCACCACTCATCGAGTCTCGGCCGTCCTGCGCAGAAGAGCCCGTGAGTGCTTTGTGGGGTTATAGCACCACAAAGCGCTCACGGGCCCTGTGCAGGCGGAACCGTCGATCGGCTCTGCCGTGCGCCTATGCGTCGAGGTGCGTTCGCGCGGCTTTGAGGGCTGTGTCGAGGGCCTGGTCCGCTGGGACGGGTACGTCGGGGATCACGCCGACGCCCTCCCAGTTCGTGCCGGTGACGCTGTTGATGGTCCGGGCCGTCGGCACGGTCACGAGGATGTGTTCGGTGACCGGGTGGCGGGCCGTCGGGTGCGCGCCGCCTCGTGTCGTCTCGCCGATGAGCTCGGCTCGGCCGTGCGCCTGGAGGGTGTAGGCCACGTCCTCGCCTCCGGAGAACGTGATCGCGCTGGTCAGCACGTAGACCGGGCGGTCAGCGTAGCGCGGCGCCGGCAGGTGCGCGATCGTCCAGTACTGCCGCGTGGCGCCGGTGGAGCGCTCGTAGAAGTCGTTGAGGTGCACCTGGTCGTCGCGGAAGAAGTAGCTGCACCACATCGCAGCTCCCTCCGGGAGCCCGCCGCGGCATTCGCGGAGATCCAGGACGAGCGCGGAGCTGCCCGCGACCAGTTGCATCGCCGCGCCGATCGCGGCAGCGCCCTCGTCGGCGGAAGCGATGCGCCGGACGTCGATGAGCCCGATGTTGCCGTTCAACCGCTCGACGCGGCGAATCCCCTGGTTCTCGGCCCGGAGCAGCGCGAGGAACGCGGCCTGTCCCCCGTCCTCGTCGGCCGGTTCCAGGGACTGCGGCTCGTCCGACCAGAGCAGCCGAAGGTGCTTGTCCGGGCACGCTTCCTGGAGGTGCGCGGTCACCGCCTCGCACAGGGCAGGACCGTCCACATCGGCGTACTCGCCCGCGGCGAGACGGCGCCGGATCGCGCTGTCGATGTCCACGACCTTCTCCGGGAAGACGTACCCGGCCCCGATCCGGTCCAGAGCTCGCCCGACAACCTGTTCATTTGTCAGCACAGCAGGCCATGCTAGTTCGCCGACCGGCCGTTCAGCGCACAAAAGCCCGTGAGTGGTTTGTGGTGCTATAGCCCCACAAAACGCTCACGGGCCCGGTGCAGGCTGAACCGTCAGTACAGGTAGCGCTGGTTCGGGTCGACCTTGACGTGGAGGAGGGTCGGGCCCTGCTTGTCCGCCGCGAACTCCTCGGACAGGGCCGTCGCCAGCTCCTCCGGGGTTTCGACGAGCTTGGACGGGCAGCCGAGGCTGGTCGCCAGGGCCGTGAAGTCGATGCCGCCGAGCTCCACGCCGGGGAGCTTGTCGCCGCCCGCCGCCTCGCCCAGGACCGCCACCGCCGCGTAGCGGGAGTTGTCCATGATCACGAAGGTGACCGGGGCCTGCTCGCGGACCGCCGTCCAGACCGACTGGATGCCGTACATGCTGGAGCCGTCGCCCAGCAGCGCCACCGTGCGCCGCTTCGGGTCGGCCATCGCCACGCCGACCGCCGCGCAGATGCCGTAGCCGAGCGCGCCGGAGAAGCCGGTGAAGAAGCCGCCGTCGGTCGAGCGGATCGGGAAGTGCTCGTGCAGGTCGTTGCGGTGGCTGGGCGTCTCCTCCACCACCGCCGCGTCCGCGGGCAGCGCCTCGGAGATCGCGTCGAACACGTAGGCCGCGCTCAGCGGCGTGGCCGCGACCGGCTTCTCCGGCCGGGCGTAAGTCCGCGGCGCAGGGCGCTGCACGTCCTCGACCTGCGCGTTCACCTGCTGCACCGCGTGCGCCAGGGTGCTCAGCACGCCGCGGCCCTGGCGGGCTCGGGCCAGCACCTCCGGGTCGTCGTGCACCAGGAACATCTCCGGGAGCTCGACCTCGCTCTCGCCGCGGTACACGTGGTAGGTGAACGCCGGCGCGCCCCACACCACGACCAGGTCGTACTCGGCCAGTTCCGCGGTGAGCGCGCGCTGCTCGGGCTGCAGGAACCCGGCGAACTGCGGGTGGTCCTCCGGGAAGGAGCAGCGCGGCGACATGGGGGCCACCAGCACCGCGGCCTTCGACCTCTCGGCCAGCTGCACCATCTCGTCGACCACCTGGTCGCCGTCCACCGCGGGGCCGACCACGAACGCCGGGCGCTCGCAGCCGCGCAGCGCCTCGACCAGCTCGGACACCGCGGCCGGATCCGGCGCGAAGCCGGGGGTGCGCGGGCGGGCGGGCACCGGGACGCCGGGCTGGTCCCAGTCGTCGGCGGGGATGGACAGGAACACCGGGCCGTACGGCGGCGTGGTGGCCAGCTGGTAGGCGCGAACCAGCGCGGCGGGCACGTCTTCGGCGCGCGCGGGCTCGTAGCTCCACTTCACGTACGGCTGCGGGAAGTTCGGCGCGTCGGTGGCGCCGAGGAACGGTTCGCCGAACATCAGGCTGCGGGTCTGCTGGCCCGCGGTGATGATCATCGGCGTGCGGTTGCGGTAGGCGGTGAAGATCGCGCCGAGCGCGTGCCCCACCCCGCCCGCGGAGTGCAGGTTGACCAGCACCGGCTCGCGACGCGCCTGCGCGTAACCGTCGGCCATCGCGACCACCGCGGACTCCTGCAGGCCGAGCACGTACCGGAAGTCGTCCGGCCAGCCGGTCAGGAACGGCACCTCGGTCGTGCCCGGGTTCCCGAACACGGTGGTCAACCCGAGTTCCCGCATCAGGGTCCGGGTGATGTTACGGACCGTGCGGTCCTCGCTGCGCATCGCAAGCCTCCCTCATCATGCGAACAACCCCGCTCACCTGCGAGGTTGTCCCTGCAACGAGAACACATCAGCCCGGTCTGGACCAGATCGCGTTGGTCACTGGGCGGAATCGGGGAGGGCCGAGCTGGACTCTTTCCGCGCGGGGTGTCCGAAACCACCCGGTGGTTCCGCGCGGAACCACCGGGTGGGACGGAGGGAGGAGGTTCGGCTGCCCGGAAGGCGCAGCTCACGCCGAGGGGGTCAGGCGCCCTTGACGTCGTTGAAGCAGAAGGTCTTCTCCGCGAAGTTGTAGTAGCCGTCGCCCTCGCCGCAGACCTGCGCCGGTTCGCCGCGCGGGGCGACCCTGGTGATCTGGTCCTTCGCCTCGGAGCAGTCCAGCTTCAGCGGGATGCGGTTGCCCGATTCGTTGTACGGCGTGATGCAGTCGCCCGCCTCGACGTCGAGGACGATGCAGTAGGTCTTGCCGCCGGTGATGTTGCTGTAGTCGTCACCGCACACCGAGCGGTCGGTGCCGCTGGAGACCTTCACGACCTCGTAGTCGGACTCGGTCGACCCGCAGCTGGCGATGGTCATCTCGCCGCCGCTCTCGTCGGCCAGGTCGACGCAGTCGCCCTGGGTGACCGGGCCGGTGTCGACCCGGCTCTCGCTGGTCCGGCTCTGGGTGGGGTCACCGCCGGTGGGCAGCGTCGGGTTCGCCTGCGGGCGGCTGCTGACGTTGATGATCATCACGACCACCAGCGTGATCACGCCGATCACCGCGACGCCGGCGCCGATCAGACCGATGATGAGCCCGGTGGACTTCTTCTTCGGCGGCATCGGCGGCGGCTGGTTCCCGGCGACGTGGCGCCAGAAGTCGTCCGGTTCGTTCGGCGGCGGGTAACCACCGGTCGGATAGCCGCCGGTCGGGTACTGACCGCTGGGGTACTGCTGGTTCGAGTACGGCCCCGACTGCGATCCGTAAGGATCCGGCTGCTGTGGGTAGCTCACTGCTCCTCCGTATATTCGTTCACCCCGAGAAGGCTAACCGCCCGCCCGGACTTCGGTGCGCGAACTGGTGATATGGAAGCGTGCGCCACACCGGTCAGGAGCCTTCCCGATCAACAGCATGACCTGCCGTTCCGCCTCCGGGAAGCCCGGGGTGCCGGCATCGCGTTGGCCCGGCGTTGGCGGTCTCGGTGACCATGCGGGCAGGTGTGGCTGTGCACGGGGGCAGCGAGCCGGTCGACCCGGCCAGCGGGCGGCCCGGCGTTGGGATGCTCGGCAGCGGTGGCTGCCAGCGGTTTCGCGGTCCGGCAGGGGGCGTCCCGCCCGCGGTTCTCGCACGAGCGCGCTGGAAGGGCCTGGACGAAGCCGGTTTCCGGACATTGGGGTGTGGTCGTGGGTAATCCGCTGGTGGCGGAGCGCGAGGATTCGACGAAGTCGTTCAGCGGCGTGCCGATCCTGGAATCGATCGACGAGACGAAGAAGGCCATCGAGTCCGGCGACTGGGCGTCGGGCGTGATGGGTGCGGTGGGCACCGGCCTGGATGCGCTGGACATGGCGCTGGATCCGTTCGGGGCGATCCTGTCGGCCGGTGTCGGCTGGCTGATGGAGCACGTCGGCCCGTTGTCCGATGCGCTGGACGCCTTGACCGGTGATGCCGATCAGATCAAGGCCCACTCCGAGACGTGGAAGAACGTCGCCACCGAGCTCGGCGAGATCAACACCGAGATGGCCGGCATGGTCAGCAGCGACGTCGCGGACTGGACCGGCGAAGCCGCGGATTCCTACCGCAAGCGCAGCGAGGACACCGGAAAGCTCATCGAAGCGGCCAAGGCGGCGGCCGAGGGCGCCTCGGAAGGCGTCGGCACCGCGGGTGAGGTCGTGGCGGCGGTGCGCAGCCTGGTGCGCGACATCATCGCCGAGCTCGTCGGCAGCCTGATCTCCTGGGCGTTGCAGGTGCTGGCGACCTTGGGCATCGCGATGGCCTGGGTGGTTCCGCAGGTCATCGCGGCGGTGGCCAAGACGGTGGCCAAGATCGCCGACATCACCACGAAGCTGGTCAAGGCGATGAAGTCGCTGGGCAAGCTGATGAAGAAGCTCAAGGACGGCTTCGGCGACGCCAAGAAGGCGCTCGACAAGATCAAGAAGGACAAGGGCGGCTCCAACGACAAGCCCGACAGCCCCAAGCCGGACCGAGGCAAGGGCGACGGCAACGGCAAGAAGGACAACAACGACGACCCGGCGTCCACCCACTCGCAGGGCACCGGCGGAAACGGGTCGGGCGGCGGCAACGGCTCGTCCGACCGCTCCGGGGGCAACGGCGGTTCGCCGAACACCGACCGCTCGCTCGGCGGTGGCGGGTCACCGGGGCCGAATCCCCGCTCCCCGGGCGGAAATCCGCCACCCGCCCGGAGCAACCCCTCGGGCACCCGCAACCAGAACTCCAACCCGCGTTCGATGGACAAGTGCACCACCGTCGGCGACCCGATCGACGTGGCCACCGGCCAGATGATCATGAGCGCCACCGATGTCCGGTTCGAGAACGCCCTGCCGCTGGAGATCAACCGCAGCCACTTCTCCCGGTACCGGCTCGGCCGCTGGTTCGGCCGCAGCTGGATGTCCACACTGGACGAACGACTGGAGGTGGACGGCAGCGGGATCAGCTACGCCGCCGCCGACGGCACCCTCCAGCACTTCGCGCACCCGACCGCGGGCGAGTGGGTGACCAGCGTCGACGGCCCGGCGCGCTCGCTGGGCAGGCTGGACGACGGCGGATACCTGGTCAAGGACGCGGAGCGCGGCTGCGTGCTGCACTTCGCCCCGGGCACCGGATCCCGGCTGCTGGTCGCGATGTTCGACCGCAACCACAACCGGATCGACTTCGGCTACGACGAAACCGGTGCGCCGACGGAGATCCGGCACAGCACCGGATACCTGGTCCGGGTGGAGACCGCGAACGAGCGCGTCACGGCGCTGTTCTCGGTGGCCGCCGACGGCACCGAGGTCGAGCTGATGCGCTACGGCTACGCGGACGGCGCGCTGACCGAGCTGATCAACTCCTCCGGCCGGCCGCTGCGGTTCACCTACGACGCGGAAGGGCGCATCACCAGCTGGACCGACCGCAACGGCGAGTGGTACCGGTTCGGCTACGACGAGTCCGGGCGCTGCGTGCGCACCGAAGGCTCGGGCGGCTTCCTCAGCGGAGCGCTGGAGTACGACACCGAGAACCGGATCACCCGCTACACCGATTCCCTGGGACACCGCACCGAGTTCCACCTGAACGAAGCGGGCCAGGTCGTCAAGGAGGTGAACCCGCTCGGCGGCACCACCGAGTCCGAGTGGGACGCGGCCGACCGCCTGCTGCGCCGCACCGACCCGCTCGGCCGCACGACGCGCCACGAGTACGACGACGCGGGCCACCTCATCGCCACCACCCGCCCCGACGGCAGTGAACTGCGCTGGGAGCGCGACGAATTCGGGCTGCCGCTCGCGGCCACCGAAGCCGACGGTTCGGTCACCCGGTGCGAGTACGACGAGCTGGGCAACCTGATCGAGGAGACCGATCCCACCGGGGCGAGAACCACCTGCGCCTACGACGAACGGGGCGACCTGGCCTCGTTCACCGACGCGCTGGGCAACACCACCCGGATCGAGCGCGGGATCGGCGGCCTGCCCGTCACCATCACCGACCCGTCGGGTGCGGTCACCCGGTTCGACCGCGACCAGTTCGGCCGGGCCACCGCGATCACCGATGCGCAGGGCGACGTGCAGCGGTTCGGCTACACCGTGTCCGGGCAGGTCATCTGGCAGACCGACGCGGACGGCACCACGCAGCGGTGGGCCTACGACGGCGGCGACAACGAGCGCGCCTACACCGACGAGCTCGCGGCCACCACTCGCACCGAGGTCGCGAACTTCGACCTCGTCACGGTCCAGACCGGCCCCGACGGCAGCCTGCTGCGGTTGGCCTACGACACCGAGACGCGGCTGGTCGGCGTCACCAACGAGCAAGGGCTCGTCTGGCGGTACGACTACGACGCGGCGGGCAACCTGGTCCGGGAGGTCGACTTCAACGGGCACGAGACCCGGTACGTCCACGACGCGGCCGGTCAGCTCGTCGAGCGCACCGATGCCGCCGGAGAGGTGACCCGCTTCGCCTACGACGAGCTGGGCCGGGTGGTCGAGCGGCGCACCGGCTCCGCCGTCGCCCGCTTCACCTACGACGCCCAGGGCCACCTGCTGGAGGCGGTGAACGACGACAGCCGGGTGTCGTTCCAGCGCGACCGGCTCGGGCGCGTCACCGCCGAAACGGTCAACGGCCGCACCGTGACCTCGGTCTACGACGCACTGGGCCGAAGGGTCCTGCGGCGCACGCCCTCCGGGGCGGAGAGCTCCTGGGAGTACGACGCGAACAGCCGGCCGATCGCCCTGCACGCGGCGGGCCGGACGCTGCGCTTCGAGTACGACGCCCTCGGCCGCGAGGTCCGGCGCAGCCTGGGCGCGGGCATGTCGATCGAGCAGGCGTGGACGCACAACGAGCTCCTGCGGGCGCAGACCGTCAGCGACGCGGCAGGCCGGCGAAGCCAGCAGCGGTCCTTCTCCTACCGGGCCGACGGAATGCTGACCGGCGTCCAGGACCAGCTCACCGGGCCGCGGACGTTCGCCCTCGACCACGCCGGCCGCGTGCTGTCCGTGCAGGGTTCCGGCTGGACCGAGCAGTACGCCTACGACGCCGCGGGCAACCTCACCCGCGCTTCGTGGCCGACCGCCGCCGACCAGGACGCGCTCGGCGACCGGGCCTACACCGGGACCGTGGTGCGCGGCGCGGGCAGCGTCCGCGACGAGCACGACGCGCTGGGCCGCATGGTGCTGCGGCACCGCAAGCGCCTCTCGCAGAAGCCCGAGACCTGGCACTACTCCTGGGATTCCGGCAACCGCCTGGTCGGCGTGCGCACGCCCGACGGCGCGCACTGGCGCTACCGCTACGACGTGTTCGGGCGGCGGATCGCCAAGCAGCGCCTGGCCGCCGACGGCAGCGTCGCCGAGCAGGTCGACTTCACCTGGGACGACGACACGGTGATCGAGCAGGCCTGGTTCGAACCCGGCACCCCGGGCCGGGTCACGGTGTGGGACTACGGGCCCGACGGATTCCGCCCGCTGACCCAGCGCGAGCTGATCTCCCGCGCACCGCAGGAATGGGTGGACGACCGGTTCTACGCGATCGTCACCGACCTCGTCGGCACCCCGACCGAACTGGTCGACGAGCAGGGCGGGATCGCCTGGTTCCAGCGCACCAGCACGTGGGGCAACCCGGTCGACCGCGCCCGGGCAGGCGCCGACATCCCGCTGCGCTTCCCCGGCCAGTACTACGACGGCGAAACCGGGCTGCACTACAACTACCTCCGCTACTACGACCCGATCACGGCCCGCTACACCAGCTCCGACCCGCTCGGGCTGGCAGCGGGCCCGAACCACCGCGCCTACGTGCCCAACCCGAGCGGCTGGAGCGACCCGCTGGGGCTGAAGGGGAAGAAGGGTGGCGGCAACAAGGGCGGCGGGGGCGGCGGCAAGGGCCCGTGCGGCGGAGGCGGGGGCGGCGGCAACAACGGCGAGGGCCCGGTCGACAACAGGACACCCGAGCAGCGGGCCCGCGACGCCATCCCGAACATCGCCAAGAAGTTCGACGAGATGAACAAGCAGAAGGTGGACCACATCTTCAAGGGCGAGCTGAACAAGGACGGAAAGCCGACCGGGTTCCACGCCTACACCAACGGGCGGCCCCCGCAGAACGTCCAGATCCAGAAGACCACCGGCGACCCGTCGGACGTGCACAAGATCGACTACACCAACTCCGACGCCGCGAAGGACAAGAAGGGCAACCTGCCCGTCAAGACCAGCACGATGTACCCGAACACGATGACGCCGGACCAGATCAAGGCGTACAACGCGGCGGACAACCCCAACTCCGTCGGTGGTCACAAGATCTTCCAGGACAACCAGACCGGCCCCTCCGCGGTCAAGGACGTCATCGTCAAGGACGCCGGGTTGAAGGACCACCTCGACATCGCCCACCCCGGCGCGGGCAAGAAGGACGAAGGCACCTACTACCCGAAGATGCCCGACGACCCCGGCTCGTCCGGCAAGGGCAAGGGCCGCCGCTGACGATCGTCGCCCGGTCCCGGGACCACCGGGGCCGGGTGACGCGGGACGTCGCCCGCTCGCGGCAAGTACCCTCGTGGGTGTCGCGTGACCAGCGCACACGCCCCGCGGCGGGTGTGTCGGCGGGGTCACTGATCACCTGCGGACCCGAGGGAGCTGCGCACCCGTGACCGACGGACCCCTGATCGTCCAGTCCGACAAGACGCTTCTGCTCGAAGTCGACCACGCCCTCGCCGACGAGGCGCGCACCGCCATCGCTCCGTTCGCCGAGCTGGAGCGCGCGCCGGAGCACGTGCACACCTACCGCATCACGCCGCTGGCGCTGTGGAACGCGCGCGCCGCCGGGCACGACGCGGAGCAGGTGGTGGACGGGCTGGTGCGCTTCTCGCGCTACCCGGTGCCGCAGCCGCTGCTGGTCGACATCGTCGAGACGATGGGGCGCTTCGGGCGGTTGCAGCTGGTCAACGACCCGGCGCACGGGCTGGTGCTGAAGTCCTTCGACCGGGCCGTGCTCGAGGAGATCCTGCGGAACAAGAAGATCACCCCGATGCTGGGCCAGCGCATCGACGACGACACCGTCGTGGTGCACCCCAGCGAGCGCGGGCGGCTCAAGCAGATGCTGCTCAAGGTCAGCTGGCCCGCCGAGGACCTGGCCGGTTACGTCGACGGCGAGGCGCACCCGATCAAGCTGGAGCAGGACGGCTGGGTGCTGCGCGACTACCAGGCGCAGGCGGTGCAGTCGTTCTGGGCGGGCGGCTCGGGCGTCGTGGTGCTGCCCTGCGGTGCGGGCAAGACGCTGGTCGGCGCGGCGGCCATGGCCGAGGCGCAGGCGACCACGCTGATCCTGGTCACCAACACCGTCGCGGGCAGGCAGTGGAAGCGGGAGCTGATCGAGCGGACCTCGCTGACCGAGGAGGAGATCGGCGAGTACTCCGGCGAGAAGAAGGAGATCCGGCCGGTCACCATCGCCACCTACCAGGTGATCACCCGCCGTTCCAAGGGCGAGTACAAGCACCTGGAGCTGTTCGACTCCCGCGACTGGGGCCTGGTGGTCTACGACGAGGTGCACCTGCTGCCCGCGCCGGTGTTCCGGATGACCGCCGACCTGCAGTCCCGGCGGCGCCTCGGGCTGACCGCCACGCTGGTCCGCGAGGACGGCCGCGAGGGCGACGTGTTCTCGCTGATCGGCCCGAAGCGCTACGACGCCCCGTGGAAGGACATCGAGGCGCAGGGCTGGATCGCCCCGGCCGACTGCGTCGAGGTGCGGGTGACGCTGACCGACAACGAGCGCCTGGAGTACGCCACCGCCGAGGCCGAGGAGCGCTACAAGCTGTGCTCCACGGCGCGCACCAAGGCCCCGGTGGTCAAGGCGATCCTGGACCGGCACCCGGGCGAGCCGTCGCTGGTCATCGGCGCCTACCTGGACCAGCTGCACGACCTCGGCGCGGCGCTGGACGCGCCGATCGTGGAGGGCTCGACGAAGAACAAGGAGCGCGAGGCGCTGTTCGACGCCTTCCGCAACGGGGAGATCAACCGGCTGGTGGTCTCGAAGGTCGCGAACTTCTCCATCGACCTGCCGGAGGCCTCGGTGGCGGTGCAGGTGTCGGGCACCTTCGGGTCGCGGCAGGAGGAGGCGCAGCGGCTCGGCAGGCTGCTGCGGCCGAAGGCCGACGGCAAGCAGGCGCACTTCTACTCGGTGGTCTCGCGGGACACGCTGGACACCGACTACGCGGCGCACCGGCAGCGGTTCCTGGCCGAGCAGGGCTACGCGTACCGGATCGTCGACGCCGACGACCTGCTCGGTCCCCCGATCCCGGACGTCGGGTGACGACAATTCCGGGACCTACCCGATCAGCTGTCACCCAAAAGTGTCCACGCTGGGCCTGGCAGCCGCTACGGTTGCGGTGGACGCACGCGAGCTGACCAGGCACGTCGGTCCGGATGGCGCGCATGACGGAAGGCCTGGAGGAAGACGGCTGCGGGCGCGCACCGCAGGCAGGGACACTGGAGATCGGATGACCACCGAGCACGAACGCACCGCCCTCGGCGGCGCGCACCGGTTCGTCGGGCTCGCGGAGAACCTCGAACGCCACGCCGGGACGCCGACCGCGGCCGAACCCCCGAACGTGCACGGCACCAACCGCGGCTACGGGCTGGTCTTCTTCAACCTGGAGAAGTACCACCTGACCACGGTGATCAGCAGCGGGCTGCGGTTCCAGCCGCTGGGCGCCGAACCGGCCCAGGAACTGGCCTGCACGGTCTACAAGGAGCAGGCCGAGGCCGCGCGGCACCTGGTCGACCTCACCGCCGAGGTGCTGGTGCAGCAGCGCACCTTCCTGGTGCCCGACCAGATCGTGCCGAACGAGCAGCCGCTGCTGCCGGGCACCGAGTTCCACGGCGTGCTGGCCAGCGGTCACCCGATGTTCGCGCCGGAGTTCACCAGGTTCACCGACCCGGACGGCGTCGAGCAGCTCCAGGTGTTCACCCTGCTCCCGGTGACCCTCGGCGAGCTGAACTACATCCTCGACAACGGCGTGACGGCCCTGCGCCAGCAGTGGGCCCGCTTCGAGGTCGACGTCTTCGACCTCGGCCGCCCCAGCGTCGCCTGAAGTCAGCCCGAGAACCGCCCGGCCCGGATCGCGCCCAGGAACCCACCGAAGGCCGAGGAGCTGAACACCAGCGCCGGACCGTCAGGATCCTTC
This sequence comes from Saccharopolyspora indica, assembly GCF_027853965.1. Classification (GTDB taxonomy): domain Bacteria; phylum Actinomycetota; class Actinomycetes; order Mycobacteriales; family Pseudonocardiaceae; genus Saccharopolyspora; species Saccharopolyspora indica. Next base: position 129,771 of record NZ_JAQGLB010000017.1, read on the forward strand.
GAATCCCGAATGGCCGTGGCGGCGGATAAGCACGCGACCTCGACGCAGTTGTTCGCCCCGTTCTGGCTCCGACTGCTCTTGCGCCATGTCACGGGAAGCTCGGACGCGCGCACCACTTCGATCACTCCAGAAAATCAGACTCAGACCTGGCTCGTTCGAGCAGCTTGAGCGACTCAGCCTCAGACAGCGCCGCCCGATGCGCTCGATCGAACGCCAGCGTATAGAGCTCCGTGTGCGGCGGTCCATCAAAGAAGTCGGAGTCGGTCAGTGCTTCGACGTACGCGAAGGTCACCACAGGATCGCCGAGGTGGAGCAGCGTGAACGAAGTGCCGAGCGCCATGTGAGCGCCTGCCGCGAACGGCAGGATGTGGATTTCGAAGTTGGACCTGGCCGCCAGCGCGCAGAGGTAGTCGATCTGTCCTCGCCTGACCGCAGGGCCGCCCGCCACACGACGCAAGATCGACTCGCTCAGAACGACGGTGACTCGGGGCGCATCCGATCCGGCGAATCTCTCCTGCCGCTCAGCTCGGCGGGCGACCGCGCGATCGATTTCGCGCGGCACCAGTGCACCACCTTCCTGAAGGATGGCGCGTGCGTAGTCCTCGGTTTGAAGAAGACCTGGCAACAGCTCTTCCGCATAGAACTTCAGGTGTGACGCTGCGGATTCGAGTGCGACGTAGGTCTGAGCCCAGTCCGCGACGAACGCGGGGCCGACATCGCGCTTACGCGCTTCCTTGCCGAGAGCGACGACTCGTTCGCGCTCCGGCGCGCTCAGGCCGTAGAGGTCCAGCAGCGCGTTGAGCTCCAGCGGGGCGAGCTTCCGCTTTCCGGACTCCATGAGCCCGACCTTCTGGACGTAGCTCCAGCCGAGCGCCTCCGCGACCTCGCCGACTTCCAAACCCGCGCGCTCGCGGTACGTCCGCAGGAGTGCACCGAGTTCGATCCGTCGCGCCAACGGCGGAGGCGGATTCGCCATCGTCTCGTCCTCTCAAGATCGGGCTGGTCAGGCACCGAACTATCCCACGATCGCGCACATCCTCCGCATCATCCGATCGAGATCTTCCTTGCTATCACGTGACAGTTGTAGCGTGACAGCAATGCGAGTTACTCCAGTGACTAGGAGAAACGGGATGGGCGAGGAGCCGGAGGCGTGGTTGCGGCCTCACTTGGGGGCTTTGGAGGCGAGCGTTCGGGCCGGGTTCCGGTTCTCGTACCTGCCCGCGCTCGATGACGTCCTCGCTGTGCAGGGCATTCGGGTTCAGGACGGCGCGATGGACATGTACCTGGCGCAGTCCGCGTTCGACGCCCTGGCTGCGCGGGTCCGGATCGACGACCTGGAGTTCCACGACTCGCCGCCACCGCTGTGGCACGCCAGAGGCGCGGTCGCCGACGTGGTGATGGAACTGCTCGCCCTGCCTCCGCACGGTTCGCCGGGAGCACCGTCGCTCGCCCGCTCCCGACCGAGCGAGCTGTGGATCCCCGGCGACTCCCTCAACTGACCGATCTCTGAGAGGAAACCCATGACCTCGCTGATCATGTTCACCGTCTGCGTCGGGACCGCGATGATCGCCGCCGGATGGGTCTGGCGCACTTTCGCCGCCTACGGCCAGCACTCCGGAAGCGGCGAAGGCGCACTGACCGTGTGGCAGCTCATCGCCCACGTCGAAGAAGAACGACAACAACGCGAAAACCAAGGCAGGCACCGACTCCGCGAACCCCACCGGCCCGACGACGCACCACCCTCGCTGGACCTCCAACAGCGAGCCCTGAACTCCCTCTACCGAATCTGACCAAGCCAAGGGCCGGGCGAAATCCGCGCCCCCGAAAGTCCCGGCCCCCGCGGGCCGGTCGGCGCAGCCCCCTCCCACCGCGCCGACCGGCCAACCCCTCCGATGAGGTGCCGAGCCCGATGCCCCGGCAGCCCACCCAGCCCCAGCCCGGTTCACCCGGGCGATGGTCAATTTCGTACGAAATTGACCATCGCCCGGGCAGGGTTCCGGCAAAGCCCGGCCGGGCCGGGGTGGCAGTTTTGCCGGAAACTGACACCTCGCCGCGCCCGGATTGTCCGGTCAGTTTCAGGCAAAACTGCCGCACGACCCCAGCCTGGACGACTTTGCCGGAGCCCTGCATCACCCGGGTGGACGTCAATTTCGTACGAAATTGACCATCGTCCCCGACCGACCGGCCGCCCCCCAGCGTCGCGTGAAGCGGGCCCGCTGCTGATCAGGCGCAGTTGTGGACGTCGCTGGTCGCCGAGGCGATCACCACGTCCGCGGTGCCGTTGCCCGCTTCGATGCGGACCGCGTTGACGGTGCGGCCGTGGTCCGCGCCGGGCACCGGGAGCTGCTCGTTGATCACCAGCCGGGCCGCTCCCGGGAGCTCGACCACCGCGTTCGGCTCGCCGGTCACCTCGACCAGCTCGCCGCCGACGCGCAGCGTCAGGTCGACCGAGCCGCTGGCCGAGCCGCCAGAGGCGCAGGTGCTCGTCGAGCGTGCCGTCACTCCGCTGAGCTCGATCAACGGCAGGCCGGGCAGGCCGATGCTCGCGTCTTGGACGGTGGTCGTGGCCTTGGACGTGCCGGGCGCGAGGCTGGTCACCACCTCCGGGCACAGCGTTCCGGCCCGGACCAGCGCGAGGCCTGCCCCGACGGCGCAGCCGGGATCGTGGCGCGAGGCTTGCGCGGTGCGGACCTGGCCGGTGTCCGGGGTCGGCTCGATGCCGAGGAGGCCGTCGACCGAGATGCCGTAGGAGCGGCCGGTGTAGTACTCCAGCAGCACGGTCGCGCGCTCGCTGGACTTCTCGTAGTAGTCGTCGCCGGTGAAGTCGAGCCCGACCGGGACCGTGGCGTCGTCGTTCAGCGGCTGGTCGGCCTCATCGATCGTGCACTCGGCGATGCCTTCGCCATTGGTGGTCCCGGTGCACTCCTGCCTGGAATCGCCGGTGCCCAGCGACAGCGTCACCTCGCGCCCGGAAACCGTTGGGCCGTCGGCGTTCTCCTCGGTGAGCACGCCGGAGAGGTGCGCCGGAGTTCCGTTCGCGACGCGCTTCGGCCCGGTGTAGGCGAGCGCGGTTTCCTGCTTGCTGATGGTGAAGGGCACGGTGGTGGTGCTGGGCTGCAACCCGTCGCCGCCGCCGAACCGCACCGTCAGCGTCGTCGGTCCGGGCTTCTGGTTCGGCGTCAGGGTGCAGCTCGCATCGCCTGCGGAATCCGTTGTGCCGCTGCAGCTTTGCGATCCGCCGCCCTCGCCGAGCGCGAAGTCCAGCCGTGCGCCGGAAACCGGACCGTCTCCGGCGAGCTTCGCCGACGCGGTGAACGAGTCGTGGTAATCGGCCTCGGTCGGCCCGGTGTAGGTGGTGCTGGTCTGACCATCGCCCGGCTCACCACCACCGCCTCCGGCGACCCGGCCGACGTGGATCTCCTCGATCCGGTGCACCGGGCTGTTGTCGTCGAACTTCTGCGATCCCGACTCGAACAGCAGGTACGACCGGTCACCCGCGGTGGCGATCCCCTCGGACATGGCGGGCGCGCGGTAGCAACTCGTCGCCTTGTCGAACCCGTCGGAATCGGTGCGGATGAGGTTCTCCGCCATGTCGGCCGCGCTGATCGTGTACAGGTAGCTCCAGCCCTTGCGCGGCTGCTCACCGGGCGGTGGAGCGGTCTCGGTCCGGTCGGGCGCCACGCTGAACACGAAGTCGCCGCCGACGACCGTCACACCCTGCGCGCCGAGCGGTACGCCGTACTCCGCCTGGAGATCCAGCTCTCCGCTCTCGCCCACCGAGAACGCGCCCATGTACGCGCGCTTGGTGTCCTCGTTGCCCCGGAAGTACTCGCCGATGTAGAGCGTCGTGCCGTCCGTACCCATGAACGACGAGTAGGCGAGATCCAGCTCGGCCGGCTCACCCACCCTGTCATCGAGGTTGGGGAGCTGGTCGCTGGGCGCCCCTTCCGGGTCGCTGTCCAGCAGCTTGGCCCGGAGCTCGTTCAAATCGTACTTCCGGTACTTGCGCCTTCCGTCCTCGGTCTGACCGGAGACGAACGCCCAGTCCCTCAGGATGGCGATACCGCCCACGTGGCTCTCCGCGGCCTCGACCGCACCGAGCAGTGCACCGGTTTCCGGGTCGAGGCTGTAGATGCGGGCGTAGTCCCCGTCGCGGTAGGCGGTGACCAGCAGCGCATCGTTGCCCCGACCGTCCCAGTCCGGCCAGTGCGCCAGTCCCTGCGGCGTCCAGTTCTCCCACTCCGGCGCCGACCCCCGCAGGTACGGGAGCTGCTCGTCGAGCTGGGCGAACCGGTCGTCGTAGGTCTTGGACGCCGAGTACTCGGGTTCGTAGGTGTAGAAGGGGTCGGGGCCCGGTTCCACGTCGCACGTGGCGCCGCCCTGATCGATGACCGGAGGTTCGTCGTCGCTCTGGAGCAGCGCCACCCCTCCCGCGTCCCCGGCACCCTCCTCCGGGACCAGCACCGCGGTCAGCAGCAGTCCGCTCACCGCTGCGGCGGTGAGCGTCCTGGTTCGCAACCGTCCCATCGTTCCCCCAATGCACCGTCCGGTCCTGGCAGCGGGCGAAGCTATCAGCCCGGCAGATCCGGGAACGGCGTTTTGCACTAATGGACAGAAGCTGCATCGATGCATTTCCCAGCTCGCTGGTACACCCGGGTGAACGTGCCCTGGCACGCCGGCGTGGTCGTGGGGTGACAGGATCGAGGCCATGACGATCGACCTGGCGGAACTGGACGCGGTTCGGGTCTACGCGCTGCCGATGCGCAACAGGTTCCGCGGGGTGACGGTCCGGCGCGGAGTGCTGCTCGGCGGCCCGGCCGGGTGGGGCGAGTTCTGCCCGTTCGAGGACTACGACGACGCGCAGTCGGTGCCGTGGCTGGCCGCCGCGCTGGAGGCCTGCACCGAGGCCTGGCCGGAGCCGGTGCGCACCAGCATCCCGGTGAACTGCACGGTCCCGGCGGTGTCTGCGGACAAGGCGCACGCGATCGTCGCAGCATCGGGTTGCCGCACGGCGAAGGTCAAGGTCGCCGAGCCCGGGCAGGCGGCGGGCGACGACGTCGAGCGCGTCGCGGCCGTGCGCGATGCGCTGGGGCCGGACGGCGCGATCCGCATCGACGCCAACGCCGCGTGGGACGTCGACACCGCCGTCGCCAGGATCCGCGAACTGGACCGGGCTGCCGGAGGCTTGGAGTACGCCGAGCAGCCCTGCCCGTCGGTGGACGAGCTCGCCGCGGTCCGCCGCCAGGTGGAGGTGCGCATCGCTGCGGACGAGAGCATCCGCCGCGCCGAAGACCCCCTGCGCGTCGCGGTGGCCGGCGCCGCGGACGTGGCGATCATCAAGGCGACGCCGCTGGGCGGTGTGCGGCGCGCGCTGCAGGTGGCCGAGGCGTGCGGGCTGCCGTGCGTGGTGTCCTCGGCGGTGGAGACGAGCATCGGCCTCGCCGCGCAGCTCGCCCTGGCCGGAGCCCTGCCGGAACTCCCCTTCGCCTGCGGCCTGGGCACGATGGCGCTCCTGGACGGCGACGTCGTCGCGAAATCCCTGCTCCCGGTGAACGGCCACCTCCCGGTGCTCCGCCGCCCCCCAGAACCGGACCCGGCCCTGGTCGCGGCGGCCACGCCCACGGCGGACGTGCAGCACTACTGGCTCGACAGGCTGCGCCGGGTGCACGAGCTGAGCTCGGGGGTGTGAGTCCAGCGGCAACCGCAGGACCCACCCCCGAGAGCTCAACAGGTCACTTGAGCTTGCAGGCGTGGTACGCGACCGTGGCCGGGACGTAGTTGTCCCGGAAGGTCCAGTAGCACTCGTCGAACGTCGGCGCGTCGCAGGCGAAGAACGCGAGCGACTCGTTCACCCCGTGGTCCACCGCGTAGTCGATGCAATCGTCGGTCGTGCGGGGACTCGTCGTCGCCTGGGCCGACACCGGAGCGACCAGCACGCTCGCCGCCAGCAGCATCCCCGGCACCAGCACCTTGGCCACGGACTTCAACATCGCGAACCTCCTTGTCCGGCAAGGCGATCTAGCCCTGCCCGTCCGGAGTAAAGTCCGCGCCCGACGCCCCGGCCCGCCGGATCAGCCTGCTGCGCACACCGTTCACCGAGTCGGCTTTCGCCCGGTTGACGAGACCCGCGGGAACCGGCCTCACGACGCATGTCGTTTCCGCAGGTGAAGGCCCGTGAGTGCTTTGGGGTGCTATAGCCCCTCAAAGCACTCACGGGCACTGAACAGCTGAAACGGAGCCCATGATGGTGCCGCGCGGCACCTGGGCCGCCGGGCGAGGAGATCAGGCGCGGCGGCGACGACGGCGGCGGATGAGGCGGAAGACGATGCCGAGGGCGACGACTGCGATCGCTGCCGGGGCGAGGCGCTTGAGGACCGGGGCTCCGGCCGTACCGAGCAGGTCGATCGCGTCGTCCGACGCCGCGCCGCCTCCGGCGGGCGCCTCCGCCCGCCGCGACGGCTCCGCCTCCGCGGGCTCGCCGCCTGCCGGCGTTACCCGCCAGCTCGGCTTCGCCGCGCCTGCGGCGCTCGAAGCCTCCGCAGGCTCCGCGCGCTCCGCCACCACGACTTCAGGCTCCTCCTGCTTCGCCTCGGCTCCGCCGGGCTTCGCGTCGCCCTCCGGCTTCGCCGCCGCGGGCTCCGCCGCGGCGCCCTCCTCGGTGAGCTGCTTGGCGAGGTTGGCCGCGAACTGGTTCAGGATCTTGCCGCCGACCTCGGAGATCAGGCCGCGGCCCAGCTGCGCCGGCTTGCCGGTGACCTTCAGGTCGGTGTCCACCGTGACGGCGGTGGTGTCGCCTTCGGCCGTGAGCACCGCGGCCACCGTCGCCGCGGCGGTGCCGCTGCCGCGCGAGTCCTTGCCGCTGGCGTCGATGACCACGCGGCGGGCGTCCTCGTCGATCTCCTTGAAGGTGCCGGTTCCCTTGTAGAGCAGCGTCACCGGACCGAGCTTGACCTTCACCGAGCCGGAGAACTCGTTGCCCTCGGCCTTGGTGAGGGTCGCGCCGGGCATGCACGGTGCGACCCGCTCCGGGTCGAGCAGCGCCTGCCAGGCCACCTCGACCGGCACCGGAACGCTGAACTGGTGCTGCATCTGCACGGGGAGTCCTCCTGGTTCGAACGAACTCGGCCCGGCGGGACGGGCCGTCCTCTCTGCTGAGGCATCAGCCTCCAGCTTCCCAGCCTCGGCGGCCGACCTCTACCCCGTTCGGATCACCGAGCGGCATCCATGATCACCAACACGACCCGGACCTTCCACCGTCCTCACGACACCGACCCCACCCGACCGGGCGAGCCCCACCGCACAACGCGCACGCTCCGCAAGTTCTCGACGCCCGGCCCACCGTCGACCGCTGCGCGATTTCAATGGAAATCAGACGTCCGATTTCCATTGAAATCGCGCAGGGTATCGGCGTGTCGGGGGACGACACGCCGACGGTGCGCAACTTCCATTGAAATCAGGTCTCCGATTTCCATTGAAATCGCGGAAGTCGTCTCGGGACGCAGCAGCCCTCGGGCACGCCACGACGCGTCGGTGGCCCCCGCCCCACCCCGGGCCGTGGCTCCGGGCGGGGCGGGGACGCGGTCAGCCGGAGGCCGCGGTCAGGACCGCTCTGCCGGTGAGGACCTCCGCGAGGTGCGAGCGGTAATCCACGTCGGCGCTGGCGTCGGCCGTCGGGCTGGTGCCCTCCGCCGCGTGGCGGGCCGCCTCGCGGATCGCCTCCGGGGTGGCCGGTCGACCGACGAGGGCCTGTTCGACGCCGGTCGCGCGGACCGGCGTCGGGCCCATGTTGGTCAGGCCGATGCGGGCCTCGGCGATCCGACCGTCGGCGACGCGCACCGCCGCCGCCACGCCGACGATCGACCACGCCTGCGCGACGCGGTTGAACTTCTCGTAGTGCGCGCGCCAGCCGGTCCACTTCGGCACCCGCACCTCGACCAGCAGTTCGGCCGGTTCCAGCGCGGTGGTGAAGTAGTCGGTGAAGAACTCCGCGGCGGGCACGGTGCGCTGGCCGGACGGCCCGACCAGCACCATCTCCGCGTCCAGCGCCAGGGCCGGGGCGGGCAGGTCACCGGCCGGGTCGGCGTGCGCGAGCGAGCCGCCGAAGGTGCCGCGGTGGCGCACCTGCGGGTCGGCGACCGTGCGGGTGGCCAGCGCGATCAGCTCGGCGTGCTGCCGCACCAGCGGGTCGCGCAGCACGTCGTGGTGGGTCGTCATCGCGCCGATCACCAGCGCGTCGCCGTCCTCGCGGATTCCGCGCACGTCCTCGACGCGGCCGAGGTCGACCAGCAGCTGCGGGTCGGCCAGCCGCATCCGCAGCACCGGCAGCAGGCTCTGCCCGCCTGCCAGCACCTTGGCCTCGTCGCCGAACTCGGCGAGCGCGGCCACCGCTTCCTCCACTGTGGAGGGAGCGACGTACTCGAACTGGGCGGGGATCACCGAGCACCTCCCTGGGGGTTCACCGAACCGAGACCGCCACCGGCTTCCGGTGCGGTGGCACCGCTTTCGCGCGCGCCCGCGACGGCGCGCCACACCCGCTGCGGCGAGCACGGCATCTCCACGTCGGAGACGCCCAACGGCCGCAGCGCGTCGACCACCGCGTTCACCACCGCAGGTGTCGAGGCGATCGTGCCCGCCTCGCCGACTCCCTTGACGCCCAGGACGTTCGACGTCGCGCGGGTTTCGGTGCGGTCGGTGATGAACTCCGGCAGGTCGGCCGCCGAGGGCACCAGGTAGTCGGCCAGCGTGGCGGTGGTCAGGGTGCCGGTCTCGTCGTACACGGCCTCCTCGAACAGCGCCTGCGCGATGCCCTGCGCCAGCCCGCCGTGCACCTGGCCCTCCACGATCAGCGGGTTGATCACGGCACCGATGTCGTCCACGCAGACGTACTTGCGGATCTTCACCATGCCGGTCTCGGTGTCCACTTCGGTCGCGCACAGGTGGGTGCCGTGCGGGAAGGAGAAGTTCTCCGGGTCGAAGGTGGCGTCGGCGTCGAGGTTCGGCTCCACCCCGTCGGGCAGGTCGTGCGCGGCGAACGCGGCCAGCGCGACCTCGCCGAGCGCGGTGCCCCGGTCGGTGCCGCGCACGCCGAAGCGGCCCGCGGTGAACTCCACGTCGTCCTCGCCGCACTCCAGCAGGTGCGCGGCGATCTTCTTGGCCTTCTCCACGACCTTGTCGGCGGCCTGCACCACCGCCATGCCGCCCACCGCCAGCGACCGCGAACCGTAGGTGTCCAGGCCCTTCGGCGAGACCTGGGTGTCGCCGTGCAGCACCTCGACGTCCTCGAACGGCACGCCCAGCCGGTCGGCCACGATCTGGCTCCACGCCGTCTCGTGCCCCTGCCCGTGCGGCGAGGTCCCGGTGACGACCTCCACCTTCCCGGTCGGCAGCACCCGGATCGACGCGTGCTCCCAGCCGCCCGCGCCGTAGGACAGCGAGCCCAGCACCCGCGACGGGGCCAGCCCGCACATCTCGGTGAACGTCGAGACGCCGATGCCCAGCTGCACCGGATCACCGCTGCGCCGCCGCTCCTCCTGCTCCGCGCGCAAGGACTCGTAGCCGAACAGCTCCATCGCCTTGTCGGTGGCGGCCTCGTAGTTGCCGGAGTCGTAGGTCAGCCCGGCGACCGTGTCGTAGGGGAACTCCTCGTGCGCGATCCAGTTCTTGCGCCGCACCTCCATCGGGTCCACGCCGAGCTCGGCGGCCAGCTCGTCCATCATCCGCTCGATGGCGAAGGTCGCCTCCGGCCGTCCCGCGCCCCGGTAGGCATCGGTGGGCGTCTTGTTGGTGAACACGTTGGTGCAGCTGAAGTGGTAGGCGGGGATCTTGTAGATCGAGTTGAACATGAACGCGCCGAGGATCGGGACGCCCGGCGTCACCAGGCGCAGGTAGGCGCCCATGTCGGCGAGCAGCTCGACCTTCAGCCCGGTGATCCGGCCGTCCCGGTCGGCCGCCATCGACAGCTTCTGCACCTGGTCGCGGCCGTGGTGCGCGGACACCATCGTCTCGGATCGGGATTCGGTCCACTTCACCGGTTTGCCGAGCTTGCGGGCCAGCACGAAGGCGATGAACTCCTCCGGCGTCACCTGCAGCTTGCCGCCGAAACCGCCGCCCACGTCCGGGGCGATGACCCGGATCTTCTGCTCCGGCACGCCCAGCGACATGGCCAGCATCAGCCGCAGGATGTGCGGCACCTGGGTGGCCGACCACATGGTGATCTGCTCGCCGGTCGGGTCGACGACCACCGAGCGCGGCTCCATGAACGCGGGGATCAGCCGCTGCTGCCGGAAGGTCCGCTCGACGCGCACCTCCGCGCTGCGCAGCGCCTCGTCCGCGGAACCACCGGTGCCCGCCTCCGCCGAGTCGAACGTCCAGGTGGCGTTGCGGTTGGTGCCCAGGTCCTCGTGCACCAGCGGGGAATCGGCCCGCAGCGCGGATTCCATGTCCAGCACCACGGGCAGGTCGTCGTAGTCGACGTCGATGACGTCCAGCGCATCGCGCGCCTCGGCCGCGCTGCGGGCCGCGACGACCGCGACCGCCTCCCCGGCGAAGCGCACCTCGTCGACCGCGATCGGCGGCGCCACCGGGGCCTTCATGTCCTCGGTGATCGGCCACGCGCACGGCAGGCTGCCCTGCTCGTCGGCGAGGTCCCGGCCGGTGAACACCGCGACCACCCCGGACATCCGGCGCGCGGCCGCGGTGTCGATCGACCTGATGCGGGCGTGCGCGACGGGGCTGCGCAGGACCGCCAGGTGCAGGGTGCCCGCGGGGGTGAGGTTGTCGGTCCAGCGGGTGCGGCCGGTGATCAGCCGCGCGTCCTCCTTGCGCTTGCGGGCGCGTCCGAGTTCGGGTTCCAGCACCGAGGTCATGACCGCCTCACCTCCGGCTGGGCGTGCTCGCCGGCGGGTGTTCGCGGCATCGGCGTGTCCTCGGTGTGCTCCAGCTCCGGCCCGGCTCCCGGCTGCATGCGCTGCGCGGCGTCGGCGACCGCGCGGACGATGTTCTGGTACCCGGTGCAGCGGCAGAGGTTGCCCTCCATGCCCTCCCGGATCTGCTGGTCGTCGGGCTCGCGCACCTCGGCGAGCAGGTCGAGCGCCTGCATGATCATCCCGGGGGTGCAGAAGCCGCACTGCAGGGCGTGGTTGTCGTGGAAGGCCTGCTGCAGCGGGTGCAGCCTGCCGTCCTGGGCGAGTCCTTCGACGGTGGTCACGTCGTGCCCGTCGGCCTGCACGGCGAGGACCGAGCACGACTTCACGCTGCGGCCGTCGAGGTGGACGGTGCACGCGCCGCAGTTGCTGGTGTCGCAACCGATGACGGTGCCCACCTTGCCTGCTCGTTCGCGGAGGTACTGGACGAGCAGCATGCGCGGCTCGACCTCATCGGTGTAGTGGGTGCCGTCGACGTTGACGGTGATGCGCGGCATTTGGGCGGCCTCCTCGGAGGGACTGGCCCGCGGTGCGCGGACGGTCGGGAACTCGGACTACTCCGCCTGGGTGACGGGCGTCACATCGATAGAGCCTGCTACGCCACACGGACCCGAGCAAGCGCGCAAAAGAATGGCCGTTCAGTCGCACCGAGTAGCCGTCAGGACCACCGCAGGCGAGTCCTCTTCGGATCGCCGCGCGGAGGGGCCTGGAAAAGCCGTTGAAAATCCCGGGAAATCCGCCCTATCGTCCCCAGGCGATGACGACACCGCAGGAGTACGCGCACCATTCCCGCTACACCGACCCGGGCCGCTACGCGCCGCTGCTCGACCAGCTGCCCGCGGACGTCCGGCAGGTCGCGGCCGTGGTGCGCGGCCTCGTCGTGCACTACCGGGGCGAGGGCATCCCGTTCACCGGCGATCGGCTGGCCGAGATCGACTCGCGCTGGGCCGAGCGGCTGCTCGCCACCGATCAGCGCAGGTTCCCGCCAGACCTGGCCGTGCCGCGCCCGCTGGAGCAGCGGCTGGTCGGGTGCTGCCGGGACGCCGCGCTGCTGACCGTCGCGGCGCTGCGCCAGCACCGGATCCCGGCGCGCAGCCGCGTCGGCTTCGCCACCTACTTCCACGAGGGCTTCCACGCCGACCACGTGATCGCCGAGTACTGGAACGGGCAGCGCTGGGTGTTCGCCGATCCTCAGCTCGACCAGGAGGACTGGCCGTTCGACACCTGCGACATGCCCCGCTCCGACCCGGCGCCGTTCGTCACCGCGGCGCAGGTCTGGACCGCCCACCGGCGCGGGCGGATCGACGTGGACCGCTGCGGCGTCGGCCCCGGCCACCCGATGCGCGGCGCCTGGTTCGCGGGCAACTACGTGCTCCGCGAACTGGCGCACCGCCGCCGCGACGAACTCCTGCTCTGGGACTCCTGGGGCGCGATGACGACCACCGACGAAGGCCTGGACCTCGACCTGATCGACGAGATCGCCGCCCTGCTCCTAGCCGCCGACGACGGCGACGCCGCAGCCGAACGCGACCTGACCCACCGCTACGCCACCGACCCGAAGCTCAACCCGCGCAACCACGTCCACTGCCAATCCCCCTCCGGCCTGGACACCTTCGTCGATCTCGCGAACCACTCGATCGACCCGCGGTGAAGGGCACCTTTTAACGAGTAAGTTGCTAAAAGGTGCCCTTCACCGCGCGTTCCAAGCGCGTGGCGTGACTCGATCGGGGGTGGGGTGAAGGGCACCTTTCGCCGAGTTAGTTGGTGGAAGGTGCCCTTCACCTGGTCAGGAGTGGTGGTGGATGGGGCCGTCCAGGTCGGCGAGGCGGACGCCGCGGCCTCCCCAGCGGAGGGCGATCAGCTCCGCCGCGATGGAGACCGCCGTTTCCTCCGGGGTGCGGGCGCCCAGGTCGAGGCCGATCGGGGAGGACAGCTTGGCCAGCGCCTCCTCGGTGACGCCCTGCTCGCGGAGCCTGCGGAGCCGGTCGTCGTGGGTGCGGCGGGAACCCATCGCGCCGACGTAGCCGAGGTTCAGGCTCAGCGCCTCCTCCAGCACCGGGACGTCGAACTTCGGGTCGTGGGTGAGCACCATGACCGCGGTGCGCTCGTCGACCCGGCCGGCCGCCGCCTCGGCAGCCAGGTAGCGGTGCGGCCAGTCCACCACCACGTCGTCGACGCCGGGGAACCTGCTGTGCGTGGCGAACACCGGGCGCGCGTCGCACACCGTCACCCGGTAGCCGAGGAAGGCGCCCATCCGGGCCATCGCGGCGGCGAAGTCGATCGCGCCGAACACCAGCATCCGCGGCGGCGGTTCGAAGGAGTTCACGAACACCCGCAGCCCCTCGCCGCGGCGCTGCCCTTCGGGCCCGTACTCGATGACGCCGCTGCGGCCGCTGGCCAGCATGCCGCGCGCATCGTCGAGCACCGCGTCGTCGATCCGCGCCGAGCCCAGGCCACCGCTGCTGCGGTCGCGCCAGACCAGCAGGTGCGCGCCGACCTTCGCCGCGTCCGGGTGCTCCACGACGGTCACGACCGCGACCGGTTCCTCGGCGCGCACCGACGCGGCGACCTCGTCCAGTTCGGGGAAGGTCTCGCGATCGACCCGCTCCACGAAGACGTCCAGGATCCCGCCGCAGGTCAGGCCGACCGCGAACGCGTCGTCATCGCTGACCCCGTAGCGGCGCAGCACCGGCTCGGACCCGGCCAGCGTCGTGGTCGCCTCCTCGTAGACCGCGCCTTCGACGCAGCCGCCCGAAACGCTGCCGAACGCCTCGCCCTCGCTGGTCACCAGCATCGACGCGCCCGGCGGCCGCGGGGCCGAGCGGAACGTCGCGACGACGGTGCCCAGTCCGATGGACTCGCCCGACTCCCACCGCTTGGTCAACTCGTCCAGCACGTCACGCACAGCGCACCTCCGCTCGCTCCGAACCCGCGATTCCAGTGGAAATCAGACGCCCGATTTCCACTGAAATCACGTCAGGACTGAAAAACGCCGCTAGTTCTCGCACTTCGCCCCTCCAGCACCAGGTTGGGACAGCCGGCGGACCCAGGACCAGACGTCCTCCAGCGAACGCAGGCTGTGCCCGGCCACCATCCGGTCAACGTGCGGCATGGCCGCGACAATCCCGGATTGCACCGGTTGGTAGCCGTCGTGCCCGGCGTGCGGGTTCGCCCAGATCACCCCGCGCGCCAACCGCCGCAGCCGCCGCATCTGGTCGGCGAGCTCGGTGGCGTCGCCGCGTTCCCAGCCGTCGGAGAACAGCACGACCACCGCTCCGCGCGCCATGCCCCGCTGCCCCCACCGGTCCAGGAACACCCGGAGCGTCTCGCCGAGCCGGGTGCCGCCGGAGAAGTCCGGCACCGCGCGGGAAGCCGCCAGCAGCGCGGCCTCCGGATCCCGCTGCCGCAGCTGCCTGCTCACCCGCGTCATCCGCGTGCCGAGCGTGAAGACCTCGGTGCTGGCGGGCGCTCTCCGCACCACGACGTGGGCGAACCGCAGCAGCGCATCCGCGTACGCGCTCATCGAGCCCGAGACGTCGACCAGCAGCACGACCCGCCGCGGTCGGCGGGAGCGGCGCTGCCGCCGCAGCCGGACCGGCTCGCCACCGGATCGCAGCATCTCGCGCAGGGTGGCGCGCGAGCTCAGCGCGCCGCGCTTGCTCCCCCGGCGCCGCAGCGCTGGGCGGGACGGCGGTTCGGGGCGCAGCACCGCGAGCATCCGCCGCAGGTGTTCGCGTTCCGGCACGCCGAGTTCGGAGAGGTCGCGGCGGCGCAGCACCTCGGCGTCGCTGGCCGCGGCGGCCAGCGGCCGGTCCGCCTCGCCCTCGTCGTTCCCGCCGCCATCAGCGGTCAGCGCGGCGATCTGCGCGGGACGCGGGAGCGGGCGGCCCACCGGCTCGGCGGACGACTCGGCGCTGCCGAACCAGGATTCGAACGCCGCGTCGTAGCGCGGCAGGTCGTCCGGGTCGGAGCACAGCGTCAAGCGGCCCGCCCAGTAGACGGCGTCGCGGTCGAACCCGACCTGCTCGACGGCGGCGAGGAAGGCCTGCACGCGCGTCGGGCCGCAGGCCATGCCGGAATGCCGCAGGGCACGCGCGAACCCGACCAGCCCGGTCACGGTGTGCATTCCGCCCCCCTTCCCGCGTTTCCTCAGCGCTCGGCGGTCAGCACGCCCGCGGCGCGAACGCGCTCCGCGTCCTCGCGGTACTTGAGCACCGCGCCCAGCGTCGTCGCAGCCGTCTCGGTGTCCAGCTCGTCCTGCCCGAGCGCTTGCAGCGCCTGCGCCCAGTCGAGCGCCTCGGCCACTCCTGGCGGCTTGAGCAGCTCCATCTGCCGCATCCGCTGCACGGTCGCGGCCACCTGCTCGGCCAGCCGCTCGTCCAGCCCCGGCAGCCGACGCCGCAGGATCGCCACCTCGCGCTCCAGGTCCGGGTGCTCCAGCCAGTGGTACAGGCAGCGCCGCTTCAGGGCGTCGTGCACCTCGCGGGTCCGGTTGGAGGTGAGGACGACGATCGGCGGCTGGGCCGCCGACACCACGCCGAACTCCGGGATGGTCACCGCGTACTCCGACAGCACCTCCAGCAGGAAGGCCTCGAACTCGTCGTCGGCGCGGTCGATCTCGTCGACCAGCAGCACGCACGGCGACTCCTGCAACGCCCGCAACAGCGGCCGCGCGAGCAGGAACCTGCGGGTGTAGAGCGAGGATTCGGCCGACTCGGCGTCCAGCTCGCCCCCGGCGGCCGCTTCCAGGGTGCGCAGGTGCAGCAGCTGCCGCGGGAAGTCCCAGTCGTAGAGCGCCTGCGCCGCGTCGATGCCCTCGTGGCACTGCAACCGGATCAGGTCCACCCCGAGCGCGGTGGCCAGGGCCTGCGCCAGCGCGGTCTTGCCGGTGCCCGGCTCGCCCTCGCACAGCAGCGGACGCCGCATCCGCATCGCCAGGAAGGCCGCCGTGGCGATGCCGTCGTCGGGCAGGTAGCCGGTGTCGTCCAGCGCCTTGGCGACCTCGGCCGGGGAGTTCAGGTCGAACGCGTCATCCACCGCCATACCGCGAGCGTAGGCGAACGACCACGGCCAGGGCGATCATCAGATCATCCGGCCAGCAGGTCCCGGACCGCGTCGGTGACTGTGCCAACCTCCAAAGCCGGGACCGGCTCGCCCCGCCCCAGGTACCGCCGCACCACGGCGTAGGGCAGGTCGACCACGGCCAGGAACACCCGGGACCGACCGGCCGCACCGGATCGGCCGAGCCGCTGCGCCAAACCGGTCAGGGCCTCGTCCACCTGCGCATTCGCCTTCGCCAGGTGTTCGCGGGCCGCATCCGACCAGTCCGCGATGCCGTAGGCGCCGGGACCGGCCAGCAGCACCTTCGCCTCGGCCGGGTTGTCCCGGCTCCACTCGACCACGTGGCGCGCCGCGGCGACGGCGGCGTCCAGCGGCGGCGCTTCGACAGCGGTGAAGAAGCCGTCCTGGAACCGGGTGACGGTGCGCAGCCACAAGGCGGACAGCAGAGCCGTCCGGTCCGGGAAGCGGTGGTACACCGAGCCGCTCGGCGCGCCAGCGGCTCGCGCGACCGCCGCCATGGTCACGGCGCGCGGTCCGGCCTCCGCGGCCAAGGCGACGGCGGCGTCCAGGAGTCGGTCGGCGTCGTGCCGTGGCGGCCTACCCATGTATTGGAGGATATGCTCTAATAACGTTTTAGAGAGAACCATCTAAAAAGGGGGTTCCGATGGCCGTTCGCAACGTGCACGTCCGGCACCTGCCGGTGGACGAGGACACCGCCGGAGCGCTGATCGACTCGCTCGCCGGCCCGCACGACCGGCTGTGGCCGAGCCAGGAGTGGCCGCCGATCCAGTTCGACCGCCCGCTGGGCGTGGGTGCCTCCGGCGGCCACGGCCCGGTGGGATACCGGATCGCCGGGTACTCGCCCGGGCGCTGGATCCGGTTCCGCTTCACCGCTCCGCGCGGCTTCGACGGGTTCCACGAGTTCGCCGTGCAGCGCGAAGACGGGCGCACCTCGCTGCACCACCTGCTGTCCATCCACGCCCGCGGGACCGCCCGGATCACCTGGCCGCTGCTCTGGCGGCCGATGCACGACGCCCTGCTGGAGGACTGCCTCGACCGCGCCGAAGAGGCCACCACCGGAGCGGTGCGCGCACCCGCCCGCTGGTCCTGGCGGGTGCGGCTGCTGCGCGCACTGGTGTAGCGGGGGCGCGGATAGGATCGCGACGGCTTCGGGAGGAGGCGCATGAGTCGGTTCAGCGGATTCCCCGCGCACATCGAGAAGCACGTGGGCCGGGTTCGGGGCGCCGACAGCCGGGCTGCCGGTGGCCGCGAGCGCGGTTACAACCTGGTCTACTGCGACCACTCCGACGGCGCGCACGTCACCGTGCTGACCAGCGGTCTGCGCGAGCGCACCGCGGGCGCGCCGCTGCCGCAGGAACTGGTGTGCACGCTGCGAGCCGAGCAGGAGCTGCACGCCAAGCACCTCACCGGCGTGATCGCCGAGCTGCTCACCGAGTCCAACAGCCGCGTCGGCTACGGCGCGCTGATCATGAACGACCGCGTCCTGCTGCCGGAGTCCGAGATCGCCGGCGCCCTGGCCGCGCCGCACCCCTACCTCGGCGATGAGTTCGACGTCCTGCTCGACGCCGACGGCCAGCCGGTCCTGCAGCTCATCACGCTCGTGCCGATCACCCGCGGCGAAGCGCAGCTGGTCGCCCGCTACGGCCGCGACGCGCTCTACGACCGGTGGGAGCAGAGCAGCGCCGACCTCCTCGACATCCACCGCCCCTGCACCGCTTCCGGAAAACCTGCTGGTGGTTGATTTGCTCAGGTGGCCGCTCGGCGGAACCTGAGTGCTTCCCCGGGCTGCGGGTGCCCCTCCTGATGCATGACCACTTCCGGAAGGACGTCAGGGCTGGATCAGGGATCGGTCGGGGTTGTTCCCGGACGTGCCGGAAGCCCCCGGAGCGGAGGATTCAGGTATGAGCGCTGAGATCCCCACCTCGACCGCTGCGAACACCGAGACCAACCGCAAGTTCCGCCGCAACCGCGGCGAGCGGATGATCGCCGGGCTGTGCGGCGGAGCCGCCAAGGCCCTGGGCGTGGACCCCACCATCGTCCGGGTCGCGCTGATCGCCGTGACGCTGTTCGGCTTCGGCTCCGGCATCCTGCTGTACCTGGCCTGCTGGCTGGTGGTCCCGGAGGAGTGAGCCGCGGTCAGCGCAGGCCGGGCGCCTGCTCGACGAAGGTGTCCAGCACACCGTCACCGACGTGGACCGGACCCTGCGGGCGGACCTTGCCCGGCACCGTCCGGATCTGCGCGGCCCGAGCTGCGAGCTGCTTGGCCTCGCTGAAGTGCCCGAACGTGCTGCCCTCGTCGCCGTCGACCCGCGCTTGCAGCCCGTCCATCGTGGCCACCAGCGACTGGCCCCACAGCTCGGTGGCGGTCAGCCACGGCTTGACGTCCTCGACGAATTCCGCAGGCGCTCCCGCGCCGATCCGCTCCGGTGCTTCCGCGATCGCCTGCGCGTACTCGCGCAGCTCGCGCACCGCGGTCGCGCGGTCGCCGCTCTGCCAGCCGGTGCGGAACTGCTCGATCCGCCGGGACAGCTCCGGGGCCTGCGGCAGCCACGGCCGCCCGCTGGGCAGCGGGCCCATGTGCTCCAGGTCGAAGAACGCCAGCAGCGCACCGGCCGTCGCCGGATCGGCGACCAGCCCCGGCTCACCACCGGCCAAGCGCTTGCCCGCCAGGTAGTCGGCCGCGGCCCGCCAGGCCCGCTGCGCGTCGAAACCCTCGTCGTTCCAGAAGAAGTCGGCCGCACCGAGCTCGACGACCTCGCTGGCCGTCGCCAGGTTCATCGGGTTCACCACGCCGCCGGTGAGCTGCTCGTTCAGCCCCGGCTCGCGCTTCTCGTACGGGCCGAGCAGCACCCGGCCGACCGAGCCGTCGAAGTCGTTGACCGGGTAGTTGTCCCACAGGAACAGCTTGCGGCCCCACACCTGTTCGGCCTGCTGCGCGTCGGACACCGTGATCCGGCGCGGGATCACCCCGTCCCCGGTCCACATCACCAGCACCCGCGGGTCCAGTGTGGACCGGATCTGCGACTTGTACGGCGAGTCCTCCACGTCGGAGTACTCGGTCGGCACGAACTGCAGCGGCGCCACCCCGGGGTGGGTGTCGACGAACTCGCGCTGCACCCGGTTCAGCAGCTCGGCCTGCGCCCGCCCGGCCGCGTCCTGCGAGGGGCTGCCGTACTTCGCCTGGTCGCCGGTGCAGTTCCAGCGGGTGTAGGAGATGTCGTCCAGCGGCACCGAGAAGTCGCGCACGCCCGAGTCGTAGACCGCCTGGAGCTTGGCCAGCAGGGCGCGGAAGTCCGATTCGTCGCTGTAGCAGATCGAGGTGCCCGGCGAGAGCGCGAAGGTGAACTTCACGTGGTGCGCGGCGGCCTGCCCGATCAGCTGCTGCACCGCGGCGAACTCGGCCTGCGGGTACGGCTCGCGCCACTTCTCCCGGTGGTACGGGTCGTCCTTGGGCGCGTAGATGTAGGTGTTGAGCTTGACGTCGCCGTAGAAGGCGAGCTGGTCCATCCGCTGCTGGTGCGTCCACGGTGGACCGTAGAAGCCCTCGACGCTGCCGCGCAGCGGCATGTCCGGGTGGTCGATGATGCCGACGCCGGCGATCCGCCCCGGCGACGCGAGCTGGCGGAGCGTCTGCACGCCGTAGTACGCGCCCGCCGCGTCGGAAGCACCGATGACCACCGCCGGATCCGCTCCGCCGCGCCCGGCCAGCGCGTACCCCTCGGGCGGCAGCTTCGCCGGTGCGGCGAGGTCGAACCCGCCCAGCCCCTGCGCGATGGCCTGCGAGCCCCGAGCGCCGATCTCGATGCGCAGCTCGGCGTCCGCAGCAGGCGGCCGGCCCTCCTCGCGCACCACCACGTCGCTCGCCCCGGCCATCCGCAGCACCTGCTCGACCAGCGCGCGGGTGGGCTGGTCGACCAGCTGGTCCACGACCACCTCGACCTTGCCCCGCACCGCGATGTCGTCGCCGAGCCGCCGCATCTCCTTCGGCTGCGGGGTCACCTGCGGCAGCCCCGTCCCGGGCAGCGACGGCGCGGGCGGCGGCGCGGTGGGTTCGGCCGGCTGCGGGGTGTTGGTGCAACCCGCCAGCACGGCGCACATCAGCGTCGCGACCGCTGCGGACCGCCGCCGGGCACTTCGACCGAACATGACCCCACCTCGCCTGGATTTCCCAACGCGTTCAAGGAGATCACACCCCGGTCTCGATCGCTGGCAGGCGGCGTCCAGCCCCACCCGAGCGCCTGAAGCCCACCCCCTGACCCGGCCGTTTCCACCAGATCCAACACGCCCCGGTGTGTCGTTCAGCCGGAGCGCACCGCCCCGGCCAGCCCGCTGATGATCCGCTCCAGAACCGGTCGCGGCGTGGCGAAGGTCAGCCGCGCGTGACCGCGGCCCGCCTCGCCGCAGGCCGCCCCGTCGGTGAGCGCGATCCGCGCCTTCTCCAGGAAGAAGTCGGCGGGGTGGTCGCCGAGGCCGAGCGCGCGGAAGTCCAGCCACGCCAGGTAGGTGCCCTCCGGCTCGCGGTAGCCGACCTCGGGCAGGTGTTCGGCCAGCAGCTCCGCCACCGCGCGCCGGTTGCCGTCCAGGTAGTCGAGCACCTCGGTCAGCCACGGCTCGCCCTCGGTGTACGCGGCGGTCGTGGCCAGCACGCCGTGGGTGCTGGAGTCCAGCACCGCGAGACGACCCGCGGCGGCCAGCGTCGCGGCGTCGGCGTCGTTGCTGACGATGAACTGCGCGCACTTCAGACCGGGCACGTTCCACGCCTTGGTCGCCGAAGTCGCCGTCACCGCGTGCCCGGCGGCCGTCTCGGACAGCGACGCGTAAGGCACGTGCTGCTGACCGGGGTAGACCAGCGGCCCGTGGATCTCGTCGGCGAACACCCGGCCGCCGTGCCGGTCGACGACCTCGCAGACCGCCGTCAGCTCCGCCGCGGTGAAGACCCGGCCGAGCGGGTTGTGCGGGTTGCACAGCACCAGCAGGTTCCCGCCCGCCCGGAAAGCCGCGTCCAGCGCGTCGAGGTCGTGGACGAACCGGTCGCCGTCGCGGGCCATCGGCACCGCGATGACCTCGCGGCCGAGCTCACCGGGCTCGACCAGGAACGGCATGTACCCGGGCGTCGGCATGACCACCGCGCTGCCCGGCCGGGAGAAGCGCTCGATCGCGATCGCCAGCGCCCAGTGCACGTCCGGGATCGCGGTGATCCACGCGGGATCGACGTCCCAGCCGTAGCGCCGCGCCTGCCAGCCCGCGCAGGCCAGCGCCATCTCGTCGGCCAGTCGCGGCGGCAGGTAGCCGAAGTTCATCGCGTCCACCGCTGCGCGCACCGCGCGCACGACCGGTGGCGCGGTCGGGAAGTCCATCTCCGCCACGAACGCGCCGAGCGTGCCCGGATCGTGCAGCGTCCACTTCAGGCTGCCGCGGGCGCGCAGCTCGTCGACCGTGATCGCGTCGAACTCGTGTCCCATCCTGGCCTCCCGCGACGATCATCTGCCAGCCGTCGGCGGTGCGACACCGCCATGCCGGTCAGGAGTCGATGAGTTCCCGCCAGGGCCGGACGAGCTCGGCGAGCACCGGGCCGGACGAGCGGGCGCCGCTGCCGATGTGGAAGGCGCGCACACCGGCGTCCCGCAGGACCGGGACGTGCTCCTGCCGGAGACCGCCGCCGACGAGCAGCTCCACGCCGTCGGCGTCCTGCACCGCGGCGAGTTCCCGCAGGTCGGCAAGGCCCTCCGCGATTCCGGACGGGCTGCCCGCGGTCAGCACGGTGTCCGGGCCGAGCGACACCGCCTGCGCCCACGCCGTCCGGTAGTGGGCGGCGTGGTCCACGGCGCGGTGAAAGGTCCACGGGCGGCCGGCCAGCTCCGCGACGACCGCGCGGGTGGCGTTGACGTCGACCTGGCCGTGCTCGTCCAGGAACCCGAGCACGAACTCCCCCGCACCGGCGCCCAGCAGTTCGCCGACCCGCCGCCGCAGCACGTCGACATCGGCCCCGAACCCGGCCTGCTCGCGCACCATCACGCGCACCGGCAGGTCGGTGGCGGCCAGCACGCTGCGAACCACCGACAGCTCGGGCGTCAGGCCGTCGGCGGCAAGATCCCGGCACAGCTCGACCCGATCAGCCCCGCCCGCCTGCGCCGCCTCGGCATCGGCGGCGTCGAACGCGATGACTTCCAGCAACCCACTCACATCGAGCTCTTCTCATCTCGGTCGGTACCACCCAACGCGAAAAGGGCCGCCCCCGCGAACGGGGACGGCCCTCTTCAGCTGCCTGGGGCAGGAATCACATCATGCCGCCCATGCCGCCCATCGGGTCGGCACCGGCCGCTGCGCCCGCGGACTCCTTCTCCGGCTTGTCCGCGACCACGGCTTCGGTGGTCAGGAACAGCGCGGCGATGGAGGCGGCGTTCTGCAGCGCCGAACGGGTGACCTTCGCCGGGTCGAGGACGCCGGCCTGGACCAGGTCCTCGTACTCGCCGGTCGCGGCGTTCAGGCCGTGGCCCGAGGTCAGGTTCTTGACCTTCTCCGCGACGACGCCGCCCTCGAGGCCGGCGTTGACGGCGATCTGCTTCAGCGGGGCCTCGACGGCGATCTTGACGCTGTTCGCGCCGGTCGCCTCGTCACCCTCCAGCTTCAGCCCGTCGAAGGCGGCCTGCGCGGCCTGCAGCAGCGCGACGCCACCACCGGCGACGATGCCCTCCTCGACGGCGGCCTTGGCGTTGCGGACCGCGTCCTCGATGCGGTGCTTGCGCTCCTTGAGCTCGACCTCGGTCGCCGCACCGGCCTTGATGACGGCCACGCCGCCGGCCAGCTTGGCCAGCCGCTCCTGCAGCTTCTCGCGGTCGTAGTCGGAGTCCGAGCGCTCGATCTCGGCGCGGATCTCGTTGACCCGGCCGGCGATCTGCTCGTCGTCACCGGCACCCTCGACGATGGTCGTCTCGTCCTTGGTGACGACCACCTTGCGGGCGCGGCCCAGCAGGTTCAGGTCGGCGTTCTCCAGCTTGAGGCCGACCTCTTCGCTGATGACCTGGCCGCCGGTCAGGATGGCCATGTCCTGCAGCATCGCCTTGCGGCGGTCGCCGAAGCCCGGGGCCTTGACGGCGACGGACTTGAAGGTGCCGCGGATCTTGTTGACGACCAGGGTGGCCAGCGCCTCGCCCTCGACGTCCTCGGAGATGATCAGCAGCGGCTTGTTGGCCTGCATGACCTTCTCGAGCAGCGGGAGCAGGTCCTTGACGTTGGAGACCTTGGAGCTCAGCAGCAGGAGGTACGGGTCCTCCAGGACCGCCTCCATGCGCTCCGAGTCGGTCACGAAGTACGGCGAGATGTAGCCCTTGTCGAAGCGCATGCCCTCGGTGAGCTCGAGCTCGAGCCCGAAGGTGTTGCTCTCCTCGACGGTGATGACGCCTTCCTTGCCGACCTTGTCCATGGCCTCGGCGATGAGCTCGCCGATCTGGCGGTCGCCGGCCGAGATCGCGGCGGTGGCGGCGATCTGGTCCTTGGTCTCGATCTCCTTGGCGTTCTTGAGCAGCTGCTCGGCGATCGCCTCGGTGGCCTTCTCGATGCCCCGCTTCAGAGCGATCGGGTTGGCGCCGGCCGCGACGTTGCGCAGGCCTTCGCGAACCAGGGCCTGGGCCAGCACGGTGGCGGTGGTGGTGCCGTCGCCCGCGACGTCATCGGTCTTCTTCGCCACCTCCTTGACCAGCTCGGCCCCGATCTTCTCCCACGGGTCCTCGAGCTCGATCTCCTTGGCGATGGAGACGCCGTCGTTGGTGATCGTGGGGGCGCCCCACTTCTTCTCGAGCACAACGTTGCGGCCCTTCGGGCCGAGCGTCACCTTGACGGCGTCGGCGAGGGTGTTCATGCCGCGCTCAAGACCGCGGCGGGCGTCCTCGTCGAACGCGATCATCTTGGCCATTGCGGTGTGGTCCTCCACCTGTATGGACGCCGCGGAGGTGGGTACGCACCCCACGGCAAGACTCGTGCTCGGCCAGGCGCGGTGCCCGCGACGGACGACCGGCGGCGGTACCGTCTGGTGGTACCGCCGGAGACGGCCTCACCGTCCCGACCTGGCACTCAACCTTGCTGAGTGCCAATACCGTGTTTAGCACTCTCCCCAGTCGAGTGCAAGCGAGTCGGCGGCGGGTCAGTCGCCCGTGGGGACCGTCGTGGGCAGGTCGTTGCTGTTGTACGACGAGGTCTCCGACGTCGTCGACGTGGTGTCGGTGCTGCCGGAACCACCGATCGAGGTGGCCATCACCACGAAGACCACGATGATCAGCACCAGCGCGACGCCGACCAGCGTCAGCACGATCCACTTCGTCGAACTGCTCGACGACGTGGTCGCGAACGACGAGGAGCCCGCGGGCATCGGCGGGCGCAGCCGCACCGGGTCGTTGCCCGGCGGCGGCAGCGGGCGCGGCGGCTGCTGCTGCGGGTACGGCGGCCGGTAGCCCTGCGCCGGGATCGGCTGGCTCGGCGGGTACTGCACCGGCTGCGGGCCGGGCATCGGGACGACCGAGCGCGGCTGCGGCGGGGCGTCCCCGGCGGCCTGCCCGAGCGCGGCGCGCGCGGCCGAGACCAGGTCCTGGCAGTTGCTGAAGCGCTGGTCGGCCTTCTTGGCCATGCCCCGGCGCAGCACCTCGTCGATGGCGGCGGGCAGCACCACCAGCGAGGTGGCGGGCGGCGGTTCGGCGGCGAGGTGGCCCTGGATGACCTCCTGCACCTGCCCCTGGAACGGCGGCCGGCCGGTCAGGCAGGCGAAGAGCATGCAGGCCAGCGCGTACTGGTCGGTGCGGCCGTCCACCGGCTCGCCGCGCAGGTGCTCCGGCGCCGCGTAGGTGGGCGAGCCGAGGAAGTCGCCGCTGGAGGTGCGGTGGCCGGTCGCGCCGCGCCTGGTCAGCCCGAAGTCGGCCAGGTAGACGTGCTCGTGGACGGACTCGCGCGAGGTCACCAGCACGTTGGCCGGCTTCAGGTCGAGGTGCACCAGGCCGCGCTCGTGCAGCATGTCCAGCGCTTCGGAGATCTGCGAGAGCAGCTCCAGGGTGCGCTTCGGCGAGATCGGCCCGTCCTTGATCAGGCTCGCCAGGTCGGAGCCGTCGACCAGCCGCATCGCGATGAAGAGCATGCCGTCGACCTCGCCGAAGTCGTACAGCGGCACGATGTTGGCGTGGTCGATCGCCGAGGTGTTGCGCGCCTCGTCGACGAAGCGCTCGCGGAACTCGGCATCACCGGTGATGTGCTCGCCCATGACTTTGAGGGCGACCTTGCGGCCGAGTCGGACATCGGTGGCGCGGTACATCACGCTCATGCCACCGCGACCGAGCACTCCGTCGATCTTGTAGTGGCCGAGACGCTTCCCGGTGAGGTCTTCCGACACGAGCAGCAGCGTAACCGGCCTAGATCACGCTCGTCTCACGGTTGGCCCGGCCGGGCTCGATCGACCCCGGTGAGCCCCAGCACAGCGGCCCGGCCCCGAGGGACGGGACCGGGCCGCGAGCGTGCTCGATCAGACCTTGCGGACCCCGTCAGCCTGGGTGCGGCCGTCACGCCCCGCCTTCACCTCGAATTGCACCCGGTCCCCTTCGGAAAGGGTGCGGAAACCCGACATGTCGATGGCGGAGTAATGGACGAACACATCAGATCCACCGTCCGTTGCGATGAATCCGTAGCCCTTCTCCGAGTTGAACCATTTGACCGTGCCGACCGCCACGGCGTCCTCCTCATGAAAAGTGATGCACGGCGCGAACGCCGCTGGAGCAACGGTCACACTACCCCCGAATTCGGATCTCGTCGCGGGTTCGGCAATGCAACTTTTCCGTTAACGACTGGGCCGAACGGGTGCCGCAACCGGACACCGTCCGTTATCCCGCCGGAATGTTCCCCCAACGGCACCAATCCATTCCGCCCACAGCGAAAGCGCCCGGCGGAGCGGCGCCGCAGGCAGGCGTCCAGCCGCCGTCGACCTCGGCGTTCCACCGATTCCCCGCAGGTCATGGCCCGCGCACTGCGCCGGTCGGCGGAATGGCGCCGACCCGGCCTTTCCCGAACGGAGCAGGCGCACCATTCGGATTTCGGTTCCGACTTTCGCCGTCACCCGAACAGCCGATTGCGCCGGATGCCGAGTCCGGTCAGGACCGGGCTCCGAGACCATTCGCCTGCAGCCAGCTGACAAGGCCCCGGGGATTGCGAGTTTGAGTCAGGATCTGCCCCGGCCCGGCGAAATCGAAGACCAGGCCTTCACCGCTCTTGAGCGACTGCATCGCGCCCTGGCTCATCTGCCGCAAACGGCTCTGCACCGTATCGGCATATGCCACCACGTGACCGGTGTCGATCGTGACGTACTCACCGGGCTGCAGGGTCACCACGTCCAGCGCGCCGTAGCAGGAGACCACCATCGGCCCCTGGCCCGCGGCGTGCGTCATGAACCCGCCCTCGCCGCCGAAGAGGTTCTTGAACCCGCCCCACTGCGTGTCCAGCTGCACCGTGCTCGCCGAGGCCAGCCAGCAGCCCTTGGTGATGCACCAGCCGACCCGCCCGTCGAGCTCGAGCACGTTGAGGTCGCCGGGCAGGTTCGGCGCCACGTCCACCCAGCCGCCCTGCTGCGGCGCGGTGAAGGTGGACACGAAGAACGACTCGCCGCCCAGCGCGGCGCGGGCCAGCGACTTCAGGAAGCCGCCCTGCGCACGGGCGTCGACGGTCACCCCGTAGCTGGTCGCGAGCATCGCGCCGCTCTCGACCTGCACCGGCTCGCCCGGGGCCAGCATCAACCTGGCCACCCCGAAGGACGGCGTGTGGCGGGTCCGAACCTGCACGAATACCTCCTGTGTCCGACGGCGCCCGGCTCGACCCGCGCCGCGCACGAGCCGCCGACCTGCGGTTTCGGCGAACACGTGCGCCGCGATGCCCGGATCCGGACGCGCTCGGACGAGTCTGCCACGACAGGATCCGGTGTCGATTCACACGCCAGTGGCGACAGCGGGGGTGGTGATGGCCGATGATCGGGGCGTGCCGAACGGAACCGGAACTCCCGACCTGACCGCGGTCGCCGATCACCAGGCGAAAGTCGCGGCGCTGCTGCAGCCGACCCCGGTGCAGGTCAAGCCGCTGGCGGACTGCCTGGGGCACGCGCTGGCCGAGGACCTGGTCGCGCCGATCTCGCTGCCGCCGTTCGACAACTCGGCGATGGACGGCTACGCCGTGCGCTCGGTGGACCTGGTCGACGCGAGCCCGGAGCAGCCGGTGGAGCTGCCGGTCCAGGAGGACGTCCCGGCTGGCCGGATCGACGTGCCGCCGCTGCAGCCCGGCACCGCGCACCGGATCATGACCGGCGCGCAGATGCCGCCGGGCGCGGACGCGGTGATCCCGGTGGAGCGCACCGACCGCGGCACCGAGCACGTGCGGGCGTTCGCCTCGGTGCAGCCGGGCGCGCACGTGCGGCGGGCGGGCGAGGACGTCGTGGCAGGCGCCACGGTGCTCACCGCGGGCACCACCCTCTCCGCCGCTCAGCTCGGCGTCGCCGCGGCGATCGGCGCCGCGCAGCTGCCCGTGCACCGCCCGGTGCGGGTGCTCGTGCTGTCCACCGGTTCGGAGCTGGTCGAGCCCGGCACGGCGTTGCAGCCCGGGCAGATCTACGAGTCCAACGGCCTGATGCTCGCCGCCGCGGTGCGCGAGGCCGGTGCCGAGGCGACGCTGCTGCGGTTCGTGCCCGACGACGTCGAGGCCTTCCACCGCGCGCTCGCCCCGCACCTGGCGAGCACCGATCTGCTGATCACCTCCGGCGGGGTGAGCGCGGGCGCGTACGAGGTGGTCAAGGACGCGCTGACCGGCGAGGGCGTCGAGTTCACCAAGGTCGCGATGCAGCCGGGCATGCCGCAGGGCTGCGGGCGCTACCGGGGCGGGATGGCCGTGGTGACGCTGCCGGGCAACCCGGTCAGCTCGATGGTGTCGTTCGAGGTCTTCGTGCGCCCCGCGCTGCTCGCCGCGGCCGGGCACCGGACGACGCGGCGGCCGGTGCGCCGGGCGGTGCTCACCGAGCCGCTCACCGCGCCCACCGACCGGCGGCAGTACCGGCGCGGCCGGTTCGACCCGGCCACCGGCACCGTCGGCCTGCAGGGCGCGCCCGGTTCGCACCTGCTCGCCGGGCTCGCGCAGGCGAACTGCCTGCTGGAAATCCCCGAGGGCGTCACCGAACTCGCCGCGGAGTCCACAGTGGACGTGATGCTGCTGGATTGACGGATCCGGCATCGTCGCGAAGACTGCACCACCGTCCCGCCCACCCCTCCGGAGTTCTGCACGTGCGTGGCCCCTGGCGCGCCGCCCTGGCACTGGCGCTGCACATCGCCTTCTTCGTCGCCCCGATCGCGCTGGTCCTCGGCCTGCTCTCGATCGCTGTCGTCACCTTCCGCTACGACCGGACCAGCGGGCTCAAAGCCGCCGCGGCGGCACTGGTCGTCGGCGCGTTGTTCGCGGTCGGCCTGCGCGCCGTGCTGCGCTCGCGGGTGCGAGCCCGCGGGGTGCGGCTGGACCGCGCGGAGCAACCCCAGCTGTGGCGGATGGCCAACTCCATCGCCGCCTCGGCCGAAGCCCCCGAACCCGACGAGATCCGGATCACCTCCGAGCCGGTCGTGGTGGTCCGCGAGGACACCGCGCTGCTCGGCCTGCGCACCCGCACCCGGTACCTGGAGCTCGGGCTGCCGCTGCTGGCGGCGCTCAACGTCAGCGAGCTGCGGGCCGCGATGGCCCGCGAGATCGGCCGCCTGACCGGGCGCAACCGGCTCACCGTGCTCGCCTACCGCACGTCGGCCAGCGTCGAGCGCACCGCGGCCGGCCTCACCGGCGGGCCGACCAAGTGGCTGTTCAACGGGTACGCCCGCGCGTTCACCACGGTCGCCGCCACCACCGCGCAGGACCTGGAGCTGGCCGCCGACGCGGTCGCCGTCCGGGAGGCCGGGACCCGCACCGCGGTGCTCGCGCTGCGCAAGGCGGTGGCCGTCGAGATCGGCTGGCGCGAGTACGCCGACGAGTACCTGAGCATGGCCACCGCGATCGGCCACGCCCCGGACGTGCTGCTGGGCTTCCGCAACTTCATGGCCCACCCGGCGCGCAAGCCGCGGCTGGCCGAGCGGGCCAAGCAGACCATCGCCGAGGAGCCGCGCACCCGCAAGCGCATCGAGGCGATGAAGCGGATCAAGACCGGCGACCGCGAGCTCGACGAGCGGCCCGCGTTCGCCGTGCTGAAGAACCCGCGCAAGAGCGTGCCCGAGCTGGAGGGACGGCTGCTGGTCGACGGCCTCGACCAGCGGCTGCCGTGGCCGGAGCTGGCGCAGCGGGCCGGTGCCGCGCACGTCGCCGAGCAGGCCGCGCTGCTGAGCTCCGCGGTGGAGCAGAGCGGGCTGCCGATCGAGCCGTCCATCGCCGGGGTGCTGGCGGCCATCCACCGCGGCCAGGGCCGCGACCTGATCAACCCGGTGCTCAACCCCGGGCTGAACCCGGAGCTCATCGACCAGGCCGCCGAGGACACCCTGGTCGAGCTGCTCGGCTGCGTCGTGGTGGACGCGCTGGTCTGCGCGCGCCGCGCGCACCACGAGCTGGACTGGGGCGGCCCGCCGCCGGTCCGGCTGGCAGGCGGCCAGCCGCTGGACGCCGACCGGCTGGTGCGGCCCGCGGTGGTCGACCCCCGGCTGATCCCCGGTCTGCACCGGGCGCTGGTCAACCTGGGCGTGCCGCTGAACCACGCGCGCCGCCCGGCGGCCGAGCCGGAGCCGGAGCTGGCCGGGATCGTCAGCCCGGTGCAGTGCGCGGGCAGCAGCTACGACCTGCTGGTCACCGATCGGGGGCTGGTGCTGCTGCCCAGCTCGGCGAGCACCACCAAGCGCCTGTTGGCGGGCACCCTGGCGCGGTTCCGCGAGGCGGAGCTGGAGCAGCTCGGCGAGCTGGCCGCGACGCCGGTCGGCGAGCTCCGCGAGCGCTCCGGCGCGCAGTGGGTGGACAGCCGCGACGTGGCCAGCGCCCGGCTCGACCAGGACCGCGCGGGCTGGTCGCTGTCGCTCGAGCTCTACCTCGACGAGTACGCGGTGTCCGACCTGGACGACGGCCTGGTGCGCGGCGACGAGGACGGCGCCTCCGAGCTGGTGCTGCGCAGCAGCGCCGACGGCGTGGAGCACGGCGACCCGTACCGGGGGCTCGGCGAGCTGATGGGCGCACGGATGAACGTCGAAGAACCGCTAGCCGCGATCGAGTAGAGCCATTTCCAGGCTCGTTCTGCGTTGCGGTGCCGGTAGCGGAACCTCAGCGCCCGCCTGGACTGCGGGTGCCCGACCTGATGTATAGACCAATACACGGCGGCCGGGCCGTCCTCGCCAGGCGAACGCTGAGAACCCGCGGCGGTGCCAGCTGCGAGGGTGGGCTATGCGCCTGCGGCGCATGCGACACCTTCCGCAGTGCGGCACGTCGATCATCGCGGCGGCGGTCGTCGGCCAAGATGAAAACGTTCGAGTGACTTCGAGCCGCAAGTTGATCACTCCGCGTCATGTAACGGCCTGGAAGCATCCTCCGAAAGCGGCTACGGAGTTTGTGTGACGTCAATTACACTGGAATCCGCGTAACGAACAGTCGTGCAGATGCATCTACTAGACGTCCGCTGAACACCACTGCTTGCCCGGTGGCGGCGGACACTTCGAGGGCCGTGCGCCGTCGGGGGGCGCACGGACCCGCGCGAGCAGGGGCCGTTCGGCGACTACGGGGAGCCGCCGAACGGTCCCTGTTTCTTGTTTTCACCCCGTCGGGTGACTTCGGGATCAATGCAGCGGTACCATTCCAGCGCGCCATATGCGCAGGTCAGCTCGGCTGTTCTTGATCAACTACGCCCCCTGGCGTCAGTTGGCCCGAGGCGTCCGCGATGCTGTACCGACCACGGCACCGGCCACCGGACCCGAGCACCTGCGGGACCGGCGACCGCGCGGCCGCACCAAGGACCCGCCGACGCAGGGGCGTAGCACCGCGATGAGCACCGCGAAAGAACCGAAGAAGAGCCCGCTGGCCCACCTCGCCGGCCTCGCGCGCGACACCATCCCACCGATGCACCCGGCCGGACGTCCGTTCGTGCTCGGCGCCGCCGCCGCGACCCTCCTGCTGCGCCGCATCTGGCGCCCCGCCGGCGTTCTCGGCGGCGTGCTGACCGCCTGGTGCGCGTGGTTCTTCCGCGAACCGGCGCGCACCACGCCCAGCCGCGAAGGCCTCGCGGTGGCCCCCGCCGACGGCACGATCTCGCACATCGAGCCCGCCGTGCCGCCCGCCGAACTCGGCCTCGGCGACGAGCCGATGGTCCGGATCAGCGCGTTCCTGACCATCTTCGACGTGCACGTCCAGCGCATCCCGCTGGCCGGGCGGATCGAGACCATCGCCTACCGGCCGGGCAAGTTCCTCTCCGCCGACCTGGACAAGGCCAGCGAGGACAACGAGCGCAACTCGATGGTCATCCGCGGCGCGGACGGCACCCGGGTGGCCGTGGTGCAGATCGCCGGCCTGGTGGCCCGCCGCATCGTCTGCTCGGTCGCCGAGGGCGACGAGCTGCCCGCCGGCCGCACCTACGGGCTGATCCGCTTCGGCTCCCGCGTGGACCTCTACGTCCCCGCGGGCAGCCGGATCCTGGTGGAGCCCGGCCAGCGCACCATCGGCGGCGAGACGGCGCTCGCCGAGCTGCCCCGGGGCGACTCATGAGCATGCGGACCACTCCCGGCGTCCGGCTGCTGCCCAACGCGATCACCGTGTTGGCCATGTGCGCCGGGCTGTCCGCGGTCCAGTTCGCGCTCACCGGCAACCTGCCCGGCGCCATCGGGTCCATCGCGGTCGCCGCGGTGCTCGACGGCCTCGACGGGCGGATCGCCCGCCTGCTCGACGCCACCTCCAAGATGGGCGCCGAACTGGACTCGCTGTCCGACGCGATGTCCTTCGGCGTCGCCCCGGCGCTGACGCTCTACGCCTGGCAGCTGCAGGACAACCGGCTCGGCTGGGTGGCCGCGCTGATCTTCGTGGCGTGCATGGTGCTGCGCCTCGCGCGGTTCAACACGCTGCTGGAGGACGCCGACCAGCCGCCGTACGCCAAGGAGTTCTTCGTCGGCGTGCCCGCCCCGGCGGCCGGGCTGCTCGCGCTGCTGCCGCTCATCATCACCGCGCACTTCGGCCACCCGGGCTGGTGGGCGGACCAGACCGTGGTGATGATCTGGATGGTGCTGATCGCCGCGCTCGCCGTCAGCCGGGTCCCCACGCTGTCGCTCAAGACCGTCAAGGTGCCGCCGCGCCTGGTCGCGCCGCTGCTGGTGCTGGTGGCGCTGCTGGCGGCCGCGATCATCATGTTCCCGCTGATCTCGCTGGCCATCGCCATGGTGATCTACCTGCTGCACGTGCCGTACGCGATCTACCGGCACAACTGGCTGGCCAACCACCCGGAGGCGTGGGAAGCACCGCCGCGCGAGCGGCGGGCGATCCGCCGCCGCACCGGCCTCCGCCCGCCGCTGCGCCGCAGCGTGGCGGGCGCGGCGCGCCGCGTGCGCCGCCGCTACAGCCACCCGAACGGCCCCCGCCGCAGCTGGCGGCGCCTGGAACTGCGCCGCGACCGCAACGACACCAACCGCTGAGCCGCCCTGGATGACGCGAGTTCCGTTGAAGTCGGACACACGACTTCGATGGAACTCGCGTAACGCTGATGAGGCGGTAGCGCGCGGTTAAGCTCGCGGCGTGTCGTCGATAACGCTGACCGCCCGGGTTTCGCCCTCCGCCAAAGACGCTCGGCGCGGGGTGGTGCGGTTGCACCCCGA
This sequence comes from Saccharopolyspora indica, assembly GCF_027853965.1. Lineage (GTDB taxonomy): Bacteria > Actinomycetota > Actinomycetes > Mycobacteriales > Pseudonocardiaceae > Saccharopolyspora > Saccharopolyspora indica. The sequence goes on from NZ_JAQGLB010000017.1 coordinate 162,586, forward strand.
AGTGCTCGATGCGCTGGGGCTGCGGCCGTGGAACGCCGTGCAGCTCACCGGAGCGCGGGTGACCGTGGCGCTCGCCGCCGCTGCCGGGGCCGGCAGCCCCACCGGCGTGGTGCTGCTGGACGACGTCGCGCTGATGAACCTCGGGCTCGCCGAAGGAGCCGAGGTCGGCGTCGCCCCGGTGCAGGTCAGCGCGGCGCAGCGGGTGGTCATCGCCGGTTCGCGGATCGCGCGGGCCACCGTCGCCCCGGAGACGCTGCGGCTGGCGCTGACCGGCAAGGTGTTCGGCACCGGCGACTCGGTCTCGCTGCTGCCGCAGGACGTGGCGCCCACGACCACCGGCAACGCCGTCGAGGTGCGCCGCAAGCTGTCCACCGCCATCGGCATGACCTGGACCAACGAGCTGATCACCGTGGCCGCCACCGAACCGGCGGGCGCGGTCGCCGTTCGTCCGTCCACAGTGGTCGAATGGCGGGACGTCAGCAGCCCGGAGCCCGCCGCCGCACCGGTCGCGGCACCACCGGCACCGGTGGAGCAGCCGAGCGAGCCGGTGGTCCCGGTCGCCGACCTGGTCGGCTCCCGCGACACCGCCAAGCGGCTCGGCGAGTGGCTGCGCCTGGCCTTCGACCAGCCGGACCTGCTGCGCCGCCTCGGTGCCGAACCGCACCTCGGCGTGCTGCTCAGCGGGCCGTCCGGGGTCGGCAAGGCGACGCTGGCCCGCGCGGTCACCGCCGACATCGGCGCCGAGCTGGTCGAGCTGTCCGCGCCGAGCGTGGCAGCGCTCGAACCGGGCGCCGCCGCGAAGCGCCTGCAGGACGCGATCAACCGCGCCACCAGCGCCCAGGGCAACCGCGTGCTGCTGCTGACCGACGTGGAGAGCCTGCTGCCGGGCACCGAACCGCCGCCGCTGGCCACCGTGGCGCTGGACGCGATCCGCGCCGCGATCGGCACCGACCGGCTCGCCGTGGTCGTCACCAGCTCCCAGCCGCAGTCCATCGACCCGCGGCTGCGCGAACCGGGCCTGGTCGACCGGGAGCTGACGCTCGGCCTCCCGGACGACGCCACCCGCACCGACCTGCTGCGGGTGCTGCTGCGCAACGCGCCGCTGGACGGCGACGTGCAGCTGTCCGAGATCGCCGAGCGCGCCCCGGGGTTCGTCGTCGCCGACCTCGTCGCGCTGTGCCGGGAGGCCGCCGTCGGGGCCGCCCTTCGGCACCAGGCCGACACCGCCGACCCGCGCATCCGCCAGCAGGACCTGGTGGCGGCGCTGGCCTCGGTTCGGCCGATCTCGATGTCCACATCGGACAACCTGCAGACCGGCGGGCTGACGCTGGACGACGTCGGCGACATGACCGAGGTGAAGCAGTCGCTCACCGAGACGGTGCTCTGGCCGCTGCAGTACCCGGACTCGTTCACCCGGCTCGGCGTGGCGCCGCCGCGCGGCGTGCTGCTGTACGGGCCGCCGGGCTGCGGCAAGACGTTCCTGGTCCGCGCGCTGGCGGGCAGCGGGCGGCTGAACGTGCTGGCCGTCAAGGGCGCGGAGCTGATGGACAAGTGGGTCGGCGAGTCCGAGCGCGCGGTCCGGGAGCTGTTCCTGCGCGCTGCCAACGCCGCTCCGGCGCTGGTGTTCCTGGACGAGGTGGACGCACTGGCGCCCCGCCGCGGCCAGTCATCGGACTCCGGCGTGGCCGACCGCGTGGTGGCCGCGCTGCTGACCGAGCTCGACGGCGTGGAGCCGATGCGCGACGTGGTGGTGCTCGGCGCGACGAACCGCCCGGAACTGGTCGACCCGGCCCTGCTGCGCCCAGGCCGCCTGGAGCGCCTCGTCTACGTACCCCCGCCGGACGCCGAAGCCCGCGAGGCGATCCTGCGCGCCGCGGCCAAGAACACCCCGCTGGCCTCCGATGTGGACATCCCAGCCCTGGCAGCCGACCTCGACGGCTACTCAGCGGCCGACTGCGCAGCCCTGATCCGAGAAGCGGCCCTCACCGCGATGCGCGAATCCATCTCCGCGGCCGAGGTCTCGGCAACCCACCTCACCACCGCCCGCAAGGCGGTCCGCCCTTCCCTCGACCCCGCCCAACTCGCATCCCTGGAGTCCTACGCCCACTCCCACCGCCCCTGACCGTCACCCGGCCCTGCGTCAATTTCGTACGAAATTGACGCCCACCTGGGGCGGAAGGGGACGCTGGGCTGCCCGATCGGGTTACTTGGCGTCGACGGGGCCCTTGTAGTCGTTGGTGATGATGGCGATCAGGCCGGGGGTGGCGTCCTGGATGCCGTCGAAGCGGGGCTCGACGCGGGCGCCGAAGCGGGCCGCGAGCTGCTTGGCCTGGGTCTCCTCCGGGGTGCCCGGGCGGAAGTAGACCGTCGTCGTCGGGATGAGGCCCGCCGAGTAGTTGCCCACCTCCGGCACGTCGTAGCCGGTGCGGCGGAAGTCCTCCGCGGCGCGGTGCGCCAGTCCGCTGATCGTGCTGTTGTTGTAGACCCGCACCACGATCACCTCGGACTGCTGGCCGGAGCCGCCCGGCGAGTCGGGGCGCTGCGGCGGCGGCGGAACCTGCTGGCCGCCCGGGTTCTCCGGTGAGGGCAGCGGCGCGGGCGGGTTCTCGGGCTGCTGCTGGACCGGCTCGGTGGCGGCGGGCGGCGGGGGCTGCTGCACCAGCGACGACTTGGCCGGGTAGTTCCCCGGCTCGGGGGGCAGCGGTTGGGCGGAGTTCGGCGCGTCGCCGCCGGAGACCAGCGTGGCGATGCCGATGGCGCCCGCGATCACACCGGCCCCGATCAGCCCGAAGCCGATGAGCTTGGCCTTGGCGGGTCCGGCGGATTCCCCTGAAGTCATCAGTGCAACTCGATTCCCAGTCGTTGAGCGGCCCGTTCGCGCTGCCGCGCCGCCCGTGCCTTGCGCAGCCGTTTGATCAGCATAGGGTCAGCCCGAAAAGCTGCAGGACTGTCCAGCAGCGCGTTCAGCACCTGGTAGTAGCGCGACGGCGACATGTCGAACAGCTCCCGGATCGCCCGCTCCTTCGCGCCCGAGCGCTTCCACCACTGCGACTCGAACGCCAGCACGCCGCGCTCCCGGACGGTGAGCTCGCCGGACGGCAGCAGTTCCGGCTCCGGGGCGGGCGCTTGTTCCGGCTCGGGCGCGGGTGCTTGTTCCGGCACCGCTTCGACGGCCCGCAATCGCCGCCCCTCCGGCGTTGCCCGCTGCTCCTGCCCGCGCGCCAGCTGCTCGCACTGGCGAGCGATCTCCTGCGCGGTCAGCATTTGGGCGGCGTCCATCCGACTCCTCGCCTCGCGATCCGGGCCTTCGGCGCGTTCGCGGAATCACACGGCTGTGATTCCCCCTTGATTACACCATGCCCACCAATCCCGGGTGCGCGGATCACACCGCCGGGCTACCGGAAAAGAGCACCCGCGGACCGGCTGACGGCGTTACCGATAAAGTCGCGGTCATGGCTGTTCACCCGATCTGCGTCTTCGGCGACCCGGTGCTGCACAACCCCACGCGCCCGGTGGAGCACTTCGACGACGAACTGCGCACCCTCGTCGAGGACATGTTCGAGACGATGGCCGCCGCGAACGGCGTCGGGCTGGCGGCCAACCAGATCGGCGTGGACCTGCGGCTGTTCGTCTACGACTGCCCCGACGACGAGGGCGTCCAGCACCGCGGCGTGGTGGTGAACCCGGAGCTGACCACGTCGGAGGTCCCGGAGGGGATGCCCGACCCGGACGAGGACTGGGAGGGCTGCCTGTCGGTGCCCGGCGAGTCCTACCCGACCGGCCGGGCGAGCTGGGCCAAGGTCACCGGGTCCGATGTGGACGGAAAGCCCGTCGAGGTCGAGGGCACTGGGTTCTTCGCGCGCTGCCTGCAGCACGAGACCGACCACCTGGACGGCTACGTCTACCTGGACCGCCTGGTGGGCAGGCACAAGCGCGCCTCGAAGAAGATGATCAAGCGCAACGGCTGGGGCGTGCCGGGCCTGACCTGGGACCCGGCCGAGCACGGCGACCCCTTCGCCGACGACGAGGACTGATCAGAAGCCCTTGGTGTCCAGGGTGAGGTCGAACGGTTCGGGGATCTCGACCGGTTCTCCGAATTCCCATCCCCGCCAACGGGTGTACGACCTTTCCGCAGGACCCGTGAACAGCTGAACCGGCGGCCGATCTTCCTGGAATCGATCGACCAACAAGCACATCCCCACTCCGGCGCGCGCATATTCGCGCAGCTTCGTCCGGCCCGGTTCGGAATTGCTCGTCACGACCTCAACCACCAGCAACGCCTTCGCACCGGGAATCCGCGCACCTCTGGCAGGCACGGAATCGCGCGACACCACGACCAGGTTCGGTTGATAAATCCCCCGCCAGCCGGGAATTTCAACGTGCGTGTCGCGGAGCAGCACCCAATCCACTGAGGCCGAAGGCACCAGCGAAGCCGCAATTCGGTCGAGGATCGCGGGCATTTCCGCCGTCGGCGGCCGCATTTCGATCCGCCCCGAGATCAACTCCGCGCGCCAGCCTTCCGGCACGCACAAACCCTCCCAGGCACGCTGGAACTCGGCCTGGAGAAATGAATCCATTTCATCACCCTTCGTGATCGATGTACGCACCCAAAGTAGCCACCCGCTCTGACAATTCACGTCTTCCCAGGTCAGGACGTTGCGCTCGGACATCGGGGTGAACGGGGGTTGGCAGCCCGCGGGGGTGCGGCTAGCGTTGCAGCGGCAAACGAACACCGCGGGAGCTCGCACCAACAGCGGGCTGAGAGGGCGGCTGGAGAATTCCGGGGCCGCCGACCGCAGAACCTGACCGGGTAATGCCGGCGTAGGGAGTGGATTGGCAGTGGCCGACGTGCGTCCGAACGCGTCCGAGAACGGCAGCGAGATCACCACCGGAGCCATCAGCGGCTCGCGAAAGGTGTTCCGCAGCACCGAATCCGGCCTGCAAGTGCCATTCCGCCGCATCGAGCTCACCAACGGCGAGCACCTCGACGTGTACGACACCTCCGGGCCGTACACCGACGAGAACGCCACCGTGGACGTCCACAGCGGACTCCACCGGATGCGAGCGGGCTGGACCGACGGGCGGGAGCACCGGACCCAGCTGGGCTGGGCGAGGTCCGGCGCCATCACGCGGGAGATGGAGTACATCGCCGCGCGGGAGGGCGTCGCCCCCGAGTTCGTCCGGGACGAGGTGGCCAGCGGCCGGGCGGTGATCCCGGCCAACCGGTGCCACCCGGAGAGCGAACCGATGATCATCGGGAAGAACTTCCTGGTGAAGGTCAACGCCAACATCGGCAACTCCGCGGTGACCTCCTCGGTCGAGGAGGAGGTGGAGAAGATGGTGTGGGCGACCCGCTGGGGCGCCGACACCGTCATGGACCTGTCCACCGGCAAGCGCATCCACGAGACCCGCGAGCGGATCCTGCGCAACTCGCCGGTGCCGATCGGCACCGTGCCGATCTACCAGGCGCTGGAGAAGGTCAACGGCGATCCGGCCGCGCTGACCTGGGAGATCTACCGGGACACCGTGATCGAGCAGTGCGAGCAGGGCGTGGACTACATGACCGTGCACGCCGGCGTGCTGCTGCGGTACGTGCCGCTGACCGCCCAGCGCGTCACCGGCATCGTCTCCCGCGGCGGGTCGATCATGGCCGCCTGGTGTCTGGCGCACCACCGGGAGAGCTTCCTGTACACGCACTTCAGCGAGCTGTGCGAGATCCTGCGCGACTACGACGTCACGTTCTCGCTCGGCGACGGCCTGCGGCCCGGCTCCATCGCCGATGCCAACGACCGCGCGCAGTTCGCCGAACTGGAGACCCTCGGCGAGCTCACGCACATCGCCCGCGCGCTCGACGTGCAGGTGATGATCGAGGGCCCCGGCCACGTGCCGATGCACAAGATCGCCGAGAACGTGCGGCTGGAGGAGGAGCTGTGCGGTGAGGCGCCGTTCTACACGCTCGGGCCGCTGACCACCGACATCGCTCCCGCCTACGACCACATCACCTCCGGGATCGGCGCGGCGATGATCGCCCAGGCCGGCACCGCGATGCTCTGCTACGTCACGCCCAAGGAGCACCTGGGCCTGCCCAACCGGGACGACGTCAAGACCGGCGTGATCACCTACAAGATCGCCGCGCACGCCGCCGACCTGGCCAAGGGCCACCCGCGGGCGCAGGAGCGCGACGACGCGCTGTCCAAGGCGCGCTTCGAGTTCCGCTGGACCGACCAGTTCAACCTGTCGCTGGACCCGGACACCGCGAAGGCGTTCCACGACGAGACGCTGCCCGCGGAACCGGCCAAGACGGCGCACTTCTGCTCCATGTGCGGGCCGAAGTTCTGCTCGATGAAGATCACCCAGGACGTCCGCAAGTTCGCCGAGGAACGCGGCCTGACCAGCGTCGAGGCAATCGAGGCAGGCATGCGGGAGAAGTCCGAGGAGTTCGCGGGCACCGGCGGCAAGGTCTACCTGCCGCTGGCCGACTGAGAACCCGTGAGTGCTTTGGGGCGCTCTGGCACCCCAAAGCACTCACGGAACCTGACCTGCGGAAATGCGCGCACGCACCCGGGAAGATCGGCAGGAGCGGGGCCGTAGCATGGAGTGGATGCACGAGATCTCGGCGGAGCACGAAGCACGGCCCGCGCACGACACCGCCCCACCGACCGCGCTGACCATCGCCGGATCGGACTCCGGGGGCAGCGCGGGGATGCACGCCGACCTGCGCGCCTTCTTCGCCTGCGGGGTGCACGGGATGACCGCGGTCACCGCGGTGACCGTGCAGAACACCGTCGGCGTCACCGGCCTGGTGGAGATCCCGCCGGAGACCGTCGCCGCGCAGGTCGAGGCGGTGGCCTCCGACATCGGCGTGGACGCCGCCAAGACCGGGGTGCTGGCCTCCGCCGCGACCATCGAGGCGGTGCTGGAGGTCTGCGACGCGCACGGCATCGGCCGCGGCGGGCGCACGCCGTTCGTGGTGGACCCGGTCGCCGCCTCCCGCAGCGGCGAGCCGCTGCTCCGGAAGGACGCCCTCGACGCGCTGCGCAACGAGGCGTTCCCGCGCGCTTCCCTGGTGACGCCGAACCTCGACGAGGTGCGGCTGCTGACCGGCATCGACGCGCGCACCCGCGCCGATCTGCTGGACGCGGCCAAGGCGATCTACGACTTCGGCCCGGAGTGGGTGCTGATCAAGAGCGGTCACCTGCCCGACGACCCCGAGTGCATCGACCTGCTCTTCGACGGCGCCGAGGCCATCCCGCTGGCCGGGCCGCGCTACGCCACGGTGCACACGCACGGCGCGGGCGACGTCTTCGCCTCCGCGATCACGGCGGCGCTCGCCAAGGGCGCGTCGATGCCGGACGCGGTGCGCAGCGGCAAGCGGTTCGTCACGCGCAGCGTCTCGCACGCCTACCCGCTCGGGGCGGGCGTCGGCCCGGTGTCGACCTTCTGGCGCGTCAGCCCGCGGTCGTTCTGACCCTCCGAGCCCCTAATAGAGTGATTTCCATCCCGGATCTGTAACCCGAATGGTGTGCCTCATCGACAAACTGGTCGAGAAGCGCGTAATTCCCAGGACCGCACGCCTCTGCAGCGCGCGGTCCTGTGCGCGCTGCGCGAAACGACGATGACAGGGGTTTTCGACAGCGTGGCTAAATCGGTCAGGACTGCTAAGTCGGCGTTGGCCGCCCGAGCCCGGCAGCTGCTCGCCACCGAGGCGGGCGCGCCGGACCCGAGGCAGCGCCAGTACGCCGTGCTGGTGCTCGTCGCAGTGATCGCGGGGACCGCAGTCGGCTGGCTGTTCGACCTGCAGACGCCCGCGCTGCTGGCCGGGCTGACCGCGGTGCTGGCGCTGGTCGCCACCGGTGGCCAGTCGCTGCGCTCGGACCTGCGCCGGTTCGTCTGGTTCACCCCGGCGCTGGTGCTGGTGATGACCCTCGGCCCGCTGCTGGCGAACATCCCGGTGCTGGCCGGGCTGGTGGTGGCGCTCGTCGTCTTCGGCTCCGGCATGCTGCCCGCGCTCGGCGAGCACTACCGGATCGGTGGGCAGACCTTCGCCGCGGCGACCCTGGTGTCCACCACGACCGGCATCGGCAGCGACCAGCCGGTGTGGATGCTGCTGGCCGCCTCCGCCTCCGGCGCGGCGTTCGCCCTGCTGCTGCGGGTGATCATCGGCCTGAGCGATCCCGGCCGCGCCACCCGCGTGGCCGTCGCGCGGACGCTGCTCGAACCCGGCCCCGGCGTGGTGGAGTCGGCTGCCGCCGCGTGGCGGGCGGACGGCTCCAGCACCTGGCTCGGCGAGGTGCTGGCCGGTGCCGCGCGCTTCCGCGCCGCCCGCGAGACGCTGCTCGCGCAGGCCCAGCAGAGCGATCGCATCGAGGCCGACCGGCTGCAGCGGATCGTCGCCGAGGCCGACAAGGTCGCCGCGGAGCTGGCCAGGGCGGTGCGCTCCCGCGCCTGCACCGGTCTGCCCTACGCGGCGCGGCGCGACCCGGCGGAAGCGGTGCTGGCCCGCGGCGGGCGGCAGGACCTGCCGGAGGCCGTGCGCGGCATCAACCAGGGCCTCGACCGGATCCGGGCCACCGTGGTCCGCCGCGTCGAGACCCCGCTGCCGCCGCAGGCGCCCGGAGCGCGCCGGGAGCGGCTGATCGGCGCGGTGCGCGCGCACCTGTCGTTCCGGTCGTCGCTGTTCCGGCACTCGATCCGCTGCACGCTCGCGGTCGCCTTCGGCATGGTGATCGTCCTGCTGCTGCGCGATCCCTCGGCGTCGAGCCTGCTGCTCGCGCTGTACGTGGTGCTGCAACCCGCAGCGCGCGACAGCATGACCGGCGCGCTGGAGCGCACCGGAGGCGCGGTGCTGGGCGTGACCGCGCTGGCGGTGCTGATCACGCTGCTGCCCGGCGCTTTCCTGCTGGTGCCGCTGGTGATCGGCGGGATGCTGCTGAGCATGCCCCGGCTGCGCAGCGAGTACCAGACGCTGCTGGGCTGCCTGATCGTGATCACCGTCGTGGACCAGGCGATGCGGCTGGACCGGCCGCTGGTGAACGTCGGGATCAGCTTCGCCGCGAACACCGCGGTCGGCGCGGCCATCGCGCTGATCGTCGGCTACGTCGCCTACCTGGTGCTGCCCAGCAGCATCCTGCCGGACGTCCGGGGCGCGGTGCGCTCGACGGTGTGGTCGGTGTCCGAGCTGCTGCGCAGCGTCCGGGCGGCTGGCCAGGGCGTCGACCTGCCCGCGGCGCTGCAGGCGGCGAACGTGCTGGCGCTGCGGCGCACCCAGGACCTGCTGGGCATGCCCGCGCTGCTGGACGGCACGGGCGAGGAGACCGACGACGACCGCGCCACGCGGGACGCGGCGGTCGCGCTCGACGCCCTGCGCCAGGACGTCGCGACGCTGGCGTTCCGGCCGGAGGCCGAGCAGGCGGTGGCGGTTCCGGCGCTGCGCGCGGTGGACGACCTGCTGGGCGGCAAGCCGTCGGCGAGGATCCCGGACGTCCCGGAGAGCAGCGCCCCGGCGACGGAGCTGCTGGCCAGCTCGCTGCTGGAGAACGCCTTGCACGCCCGCCAGGCGATCGACCGCACCTTCGGCTACGACAACCCGTGGAAGAGCTACACGATCTCCTTCGTGCGCCCGGAACGCCTCCACATCCGCTGACGCAAGGCGGAGGTCGGCGGGGAGACCCCGCAGGCGGGTGCCCAGGGTGTGTGGTCACCCCGAGGAAGCTCCGTTTCCGCTGGTCAGGACCCGTGAGTGGTTTGGGGTGCTATAGCCCCTCAAAGTACTCACGGGTCCTGACCTGCACCGGAGTGCGCGATCAGCCCATCGGGCGGCCTGGGCTGGAGGCTTCCGCCCAGAAGCGCTTGGGGATCCGGCCCGCCTGGGACGCCAAGCGGCCCGCTTCGACCGCCGAGCGCATCGCCGCCGCCATGCGCTCCGGGTCCTGGGCCCGGGTCACCGCCGTGGCCAGCAGGACCGCCGAGCAGCCCAGCTCCATCGCCAGCGCCGCGTCCGACGCCGTGCCGATGCCCGCGTCCAGCACGATCGGCACCGAGGCCCGGGAGACGATCATCTCGATGTTGTGCGGGTTCCGGATGCCCAGGCCCGTGCCGATCGGCGAGCCCAGCGGCATCACCGCGGCGCAGCCGGTCTCCTCCAGCTTCAGCGCCAGGACCGGGTCGTCGTTGGTGTAGGCCAGCACCACGAAGCCCTGGTCGACCAGCTGCTCCGCGGCGTCCAGCAGTTCCACCGGGTCGGGCAGCAGCGTGTCGTCGTCGGCGACGACCTCCAGCTTGACCCAGTTCGTCTCCAGCGCCTCGCGCGCCAGCTGCGCGGTCAGCACCGCCTCGGCCGCCGTCCGGCAGCCCGCCGTGTTCGGCAGCGCCTCGATGCCGAGCTTGCGCAGCAGGTCGAGCACGCCGGTGCCGCCACCGGCGTCCGCGCGGCGCATCGCCACGGTGGTCAGCTCGGTTCCGGACGCGATCAGCGCGCGCTCCAGGACCGCGAGGTTCGTCGCCCCGCCGGTCCCGGTGATCAGCCGCGAACCGAACTCGCGACCGGCGATCAGCAACGGGTCGTCCACGTCATCCTCCTTGCACTGCGGTGAGGACCTCGACAGCGGCACCGGGCCGCAGCTCGGTCGCGGGCCAGCTGCTGCGGGGCACCACCGCTCCGTCCACGGCCACCGCCACGCCTCGTTCGGGAACCCCGAACTCGGCGAGCACCGCGGCGAGCCCGGCACCGTCGGCTATCTGCTTCCGTTCCCCGTTGATCACGACGTGCACTGCTGTCCTCCCCATCGGTTCGGATCGCTGGCCTTGATCAGCGCGTCCGGTTCGTCGCCGCGCAGCAGCGCGAGCACCGCGTCCGCGGTCACCGGAGCGAGCAGGAACCCGCCGCGGTGGTGCGCGGTGGCGGTCAGCACGCCGGGCTCCAGCCAGCCGAGCACCGGCAGGTTGTCGTCGGTGCTCGGGCGCAGCCCGGCCCTGGCCTCGACCAGCTGGTACTCCGCGATGCCCGGCATCACCTGCTCGGCGTCGGCGATCAGGTCGCGCACGCCGCCCAGGGTGACCTCGGTGTCGAAGCCGACCTCGTGCTGGGTGGCGCCGAGTACCAGTCCCCCGTCGTCGCGCGGCACCAGGTAGACCGGCCGGCCGTGCACCGGCCCGCGGACGGTGCGGCTCGGCGGCGGCAGCGCGGTGGCCCGCGTTCGCAGCCGCAGGATCTCGCCCTTGACGGGCCGGATCCGGCCGCGCAGCGCGGGGTGCAGCGCACCGGAGTGCGCGCCCGCGGCGATCACCGCCACATCGCAGTCCACAGTGGAATCTTCGAGCTCCACCGCGCCCGGACGGACGGTTCTCGCCGTCGCCGCGACGAATTCCACCCCGGCCGCCGTCGCCGCCGCGCGCAACGCGGCCAGCGCCGAGCGGTTGTCGACCGCGAGATCTCCCGGAACTTCGAGCCCGCCGCGCACCGCGGGCCCCAACGACGGTTCGAGCCGCCGCACCTCGCGGCCGGAAAGCCTGGTCACGGTGCGGCCCTGGCGGGACAGGTAACCGGCCAGCTCGTCGAGCTCGGCGCGGTCGGCGCTGTCCACGCCCACCACCAACGTGCCCTCGCGGCGCAGCCCGGACGGCAGCCCGGACGCGCGGCTGAGCTCGTCGGCGAAGGCGGGCCACCGCTCCAGCGACGCGCTGCCCAGCTCCAGCAGCTCCTCCTCGCCGGGCCAGGCCTCGGCGATCGGCGCCAGCATGCCGCCGGCCACGAAGGACGCGCCGGACGCCGGTTCCGGATCGACCAGCTGCACGCGGTGCCCGGCAGCTGCTGCGCGCCAGGCGACGGACATCCCGATCACCCCGCCGCCGACCACGACGACGTGTGCGGTACCCAATTCAGACACTCCACGCTCCCTGCGCCGGCATGACCCGGATCAGGTTCGACGGTCGGGGCCAACGCCCCCTCTCAGCCCGGTGACCGGGCTCCCGTGCTCACCGCCTTACACCGTACCTGCCGACATCGCCGACTCCGAGCCCCCGGTTCATCCGCGCAGCGGATTCCGCTTGCTGCCACCGCGACGACCACCGCATGAGCTGTCGCAGGCGCACAGCACGCCCGCACCGCCACGCAAGACGAGTAGCGGCCAATCGTCTGGAGTTACCCTGTGGGACATGCCTGGAATGGACGGCTTCGGCATTCGCGCCCGCCTCAACGAGGCGCGGCTCTACCTGTGCACCGACGCGCGCGCGGAGCGCGGTGATCTCGCGGAGTTCGTGGACGCCGCGCTCGCCGGCGGGGTGGACATCGTGCAGCTGCGCGACAAGCAGCCCGGCGGCGCGCCGCTGGAAGCGCGCCACGAGCTGGCGGCGCTGGAGGTGCTGGCCGAGGCGTGCGTCCGGCACGGCGCTCTGCTGGCGGTCAACGACCGCGCCGACGTCGCGCTCGCTGCCGAGGCGGACATCCTGCACCTGGGCCAGGACGACCTGCCGGTGGAGATCGCGCGGCGCATCGTCGGCGATCAGATCGCGATCGGCCGCTCCACGCACGACGTGGTGCAGGCCGACGCCGCGGCGGCCGAGCCGGGCGTGGACTACTTCTGCACCGGCCCGGTGTGGACGACGCCGACCAAGCCGGGCCGCGCGGCGGCCGGGCTCGACCTGGTCCAGCACGCGGCGGAGCACCGCGGCCACGGCCGCCCGTGGTTCGCCATCGGCGGCATCGGCCCGGAGAACCTCGACGACGCGCTCAAGGCGGGCGCCGAGCGCGTCGTGGTGGTCCGCGCGATCACCGAGGCCGAGGACCCGCGAGCAGCGGCCCGCGAACTCCGCGACCGCCTCCCCTGATCGGGGCCTGCGTCAATTTCGTACGAAATTGACCGCCTCCCCTGACGCGACGCGGCCCCCGGTGGAGTGCCGGGGGCCGCGTGGGGAGACGGGTGTTACTGGGTGAGCAGGGTCAGGCCGTAGGTCTGCAGGATCGGGTTCACCGGCTGGTAGTAGGTCGTGCCGCCGGAGCTGCAGTTGCCCGAGCCGCCCGAGGTCACGCCCTGGGCCTGGTCGTTCGTGATGAACGAGCCGCCGGAGTCACCCGGCTCGGCGCAGGCGCTGGTGCGGGTCAAGCCGGTCACCGTGCCCTGCGGGTACTGGACGGACTGGTTCTTGGCCTCCAGCGTGCCGCACTGCCAGCCCGTGGTCGAACCCGAGCGGCAGATCGACGAGCCCTCGGACGCCTCGGTCGAGCCCGCGACGCCGATGGTGCTGCCGTCGTACTTGTTCACCAGCGGTTCCGGGGTGTCGGAGCTGACGCTCACCCAGGCGTAGTCGTTGCCCGGGAAGGTCGAGCCCTCGAAGCGCCCGGTGGGCTGGGAGGTGGTCGCACCGGTCTGGCCGCAGTGGCCCGCGGTGACGAAACCGCCCTGCACGGAGAAGCCGACCGAACAGCGGCTGCCGCTGCCGATGTAGTAGGCGTTGCCGCCGATCACGGCGTAGGTCTGCGGGTTCTCCAGGGATTCGACGACGCGCACGGCCTCGCTGAGGACGCCGGTGGCCTGCACGAACTGGGTCGCCAGCGCCGCCGAGCCGGGCCGGGTGGTGACGACGACCGAGTTCTCGCTGGCCTTGTGGTACCAGCCCGAGACCGCCTTCGGGGCGTCGGCGCTGCGCGCGTTGAGGCCCGCGATGACGGCGTCGAGCTGCTCGGCGCTGAAGTCGGCCAGCCGCGGCACCGCGCCCGCCGCGCGCACCTCGTCGAAGCGCGCCTGGTCGGTGACCAGCACGACGAGCTTGCCCTGCTGGGCGTCGAAGTACGAGCCGCCGTACGCGCCGCCCAAGGTCCGGCTCAGGGTCTGCTCCACCCTGGCGGCCTCGGCCTCCTGGTCGAACCGCTGCAGCGCCTGCTCCCGGGTCAGGCCTAGGTCGCGCTGCATGGCGTCGAGCTGGCTCGTCGCCGCCGGGGTCTCCGGCGGAACGGATCCGGTAGCGGTCGCCGGCATCGTGAGGGCGGCTACCGTTCCCGCTGCCAGCATCACGGACCCGGCCAACCGGGCCGCGAGTCTGCGCTTCATCTGTTGTCTCCCTCTGTGTGAGCTGGATCTCTTCAGCCCCCGTCGCGGTGCCAGTATCAGAGGACAACTCCGGTCCCACATCCACCTTTTGCCTCAGCAAGCGCAAAAACGGCCTGATCGAGGTAGTGCGGCGGCCGTTCGCAGCACTCGCGGATTGGGCCGCCGGGCAGCCCGGGCTGCCACTTTCAGCGGTGGACTCGGAGCGGAAAATGTGAAGGCCGCTCACAAAAAGCGAAGTGCCAGCCCTGCCCAGGACCAATCGGGCATTCCGGATTCGGAAGCTCGATGGCCGCGGGCAGAACTGGCACTGTGCACAGCCGGCGGATCACTCCGGCCGGAGCTGCTCCTGGAACCGCTCCGTCGGCGGCGTCGGCTGGTTCGGCTCCTGCGTGCGCGTCGGCTGCTGGGTCGGCGTCTGCTCCGTCGACGTCGGCTGCGTCGGCTGCTGGCTCGGCTGCGGGTTCTCCGGCGTCGGCTGCTGGGTGGGCTCCTGCGTCGGCCGGACCTCGGTGGTCGGCACCGGTTCGCGGGTCGGGGCCTGCGTCGGCTTCTCGACCTCGCCGGCGGGCGGCGCCACCTCCTCGCGGGGCTCTCGGTCCAGCACCTGGCCGAGCGTGGTGCCGCTCTCGCCACCGGACAGCGGACGCCCGGTGATGCCCTCGAAACCGGTGACGACCAGCATGCTCAGCACGAACGCGACCGCGCAGCTGGCCGCCGCCATCGCCCAGCGCATCCTCCGCTTGCGCCGGTCGACCGGCGGCGACACCGGCGCTTCGGCCTTCTCCGCGGCCAGCAGCCTGGCCGACTCGTCGATCTTCCTGGTGCCCTCGGAATCGACGACCTGCTCACCGCCGGGCCAGTGCATCCCGGACTCGACGCGGATCCGCCGGGTCACCTCCGGCGACAGCAGTCGCGTCGACTCGTCCTGCGCCTTCGCCGCGCCGCGGGCCTCCGTCGCCAGCTGGCGGGCGTGGGCGCGCGTGGCGCGCTTGGCCTTCACCGCGGCGTGCAGCGCCTTGTCCTTGGCGCTCTCGAACGAGCGCTGGTACAGCGCGCCGCCGACGGTGATGATCACGCTGGTCATGGCGGCACCGATGACGGTGCCCGCCACCCCGAGCTTGGACCCCAGGAACGCCGCCGTCACCGACGCGGTGGCCGCCCCCGCGACCTGCGCCGGCTTGATCTCGATCTTCTTGGACTTCTCCTCGCCCGAGTCCTTCTCGTCCGGCTCGTCCTGCGGATCCTCTTTCTGCCTGACCATGGCTCCCACGCACTTCGAACGCACTCTCTCCAGAACGGAAAACGGGCGAAGTCGCGGCTTTTCTCCTGATCAGCGCGTTTCGTGAGTACTCCCACTCCGCGTAACGCGGCGGTGGATCAGCTCGGTGGGTTGAGGCGGGCGACGAACTTGTAGCGGTCGCCTCGGTAGATCGAGCGCACCCACTCCACCGGGCGGCCCTCGGTGTCGAAGGAGTGCCGGGACAGCAGCAGCATCGGCAGGCCCACCTCGGAGCCCAGCAGCTCGGCCTCCTCCGGGCTGGCCAGCGCGGTCTCTATCGTCTCCTCGGCGTGCCCCAGCTCGACCTCGAAGTTCTCCCGCAGCACCTGGTACAGCGAGCCGCCGGACTCCAGCCTGCCGGTCAGGCCGCGGAACCGGCTCAGCGGCAGGTGGGTGGTCTCGATGGCCATCGGCTCACCGTCGGCCAGCCGCAACCGGCGCAGCCGCAGCACGGTGGCGCTGGGCCGGGTGTCCAGCAGGGCGGCCAGCTCCGGGTCGGCGGGCTCCTCGACGACCTCCAGCAGGCGCGAGGTGGGCTGCCTGCCGTGCGCGCGCATGTCCTCGGTGTAGCTGCTCAGCTGCAACCGCTGGGCGACCTTCGGCTTGGCCGCGAAGGTGCCCTTGCCCTGCACCCGCAGCAGCCGGCCCTCCACCGTCAGCTCGGCCAGCGCCTGGCGCACGGTGGTGCGGGAGACGTCGAACTCGGCGGCCAGCGACCGCTCGGTGGGGATCGGCGACCCCGGCGGCAGCGAGCGGAGCATGTCCAGCAGATGTTGCTTGAGCCCCCAGTACTTCGGTTCGCGTTGCGCGCGCCCCGATGAGTCCGCCCCGCCGGACACGGACGTTTCGAGCATCGTTCCTCCTACCGACACAACCTTGCCACCCCAGAAGCGCCGTGGTCGCCGCCTCGCCGAAGTCGTCCAGACCTCTTCAGCATGCCCGAACCGGACGGCGCGGCGAGCACCGTCGCCACATCCGGGCCGGACGGCGATCGACTCCCGAAGCTCAAGCCAGCCTTATGCGTGGGTGAACAGTAACCCCGCGAACCCTTGACATCGGGTGTGCGGCACCACAATCCTCTTCGCATTGGTCTACACCAAAAGCTTGCAACTCCGCACTGCGGCGGAGGAAGGGGCGAACATTGAAGGCCTGGAAAGCGCTCGCGGCCACGGCCGCGCTGTCGTTGACGTTAGCCGGATGCGGTGGGGGACCCGGCGCCAGCGACAACACCCTGACGGTCTGGCTGATGGACGGCTCCGCGGAGGACGCGCTGATCAGCGAGCTCAACGCCGAGTTCGAGCAGACCCACCCGGGCATGAAGGTGGACTACCAGATCCAGCAGTGGAACGGCATCCAGGACCGCCTGACCACCGCGCTGGCCAGCGACGACCCACCGGACGTGATCGAGCTCGGGAACAGCCAGAACCCGCAGTTCTCCGCCGAGGGCACGCTGCTCGACCTGACCGCCGACGCCGAAGCGCTGAACAAGTCGCAGTGGGTCCCGGCGCTGGGCGAGTCCGGCGCCTGGGAGGGCAAGCAGTACGGCGTGCCGTTCTACGCCGCCAACCGCGTGGTCGTCTACAACAAGGAGCTGTTCGACAAGGCGGGCATCACCCAGATGCCGACCAACCGCGAGGAACTGCTGGGCGTCATCGCCAAGCTGCAGCAGACCCACGGCTCGGACCCCGAGTTCCAGTCGATCTACCTGCCCGGCCAGTCCTGGTACGCGTTCCTGTCGTTCATCTGGGACTCCGGCGGTGAGCTCGCGGTGCAGGAGGGCCCGAACTACCAGGGCGCGCTGGACACCGAGCAGGCCCGCGACGGCATCGCGTACTACCAGCAGCTGGTCAAGGACTCGGCCACCAAGGCCCCGGCCGACACCGACGAGGCGGAGCCGCAGCAGGCCGAGGTCTACGCCAAGGGCAAGACCGCGATGATGATCGCGCTGCCCTGGGAGGTGCAGACCGCCGCCGAGCAGAACCCGCGGATCGCCGAGATCTCCAGCGCCTTCCCGATCCCGTCGAAGTTCCCGGGCAAGACCGCGCCGGTGTTCCTCGGCGGCTCGAACCTGGCGATCCCGGCCGGCAGCGCCGACGCCGTGGCCGCCAAGGACTACCTGAAGCTGCTGACCAGCCAGAAGTACCAGACCAAGATCGCTGAGAGCGGCGTGGTGCCGGGCGCTTCGCAGGACACCAGCGCGCTGGAGGCCAACCCGGTCAGCGCCGCCATGGCGATCGCGTCCAAGAACGGCAAGGTGCCGCCCGCCGTTCCGCAGTGGGCCGCCGTCGAGTCCGGGCAGAACCCGCTGAAGGACATGATGACGGCGATCCTGACCGGCCAGAAGACCATCGTGGAAGCCACGGTGGAGGCCAACGACAAGATCGACAAGCTGCTGGCGGCGAAGAACTGATCATGACCGCCACGCACACCCGCCCGGCGCCGCCCCCGGATATCGGTTTCCCTGCCCTACCTGCTGATGGCACCCGCGGTGCTGGCCCTGGTCGTGCTGCTCGGCTGGCCCGCGGTGAACGTGATCATCACCAGCTTCCGCAAGCTCGACCTCGGTGAGCTCACCCGCGGCGAGGTCGTCTGGGCTGGCTTCGACAACTACGCGCAGATCCTCACCGGGACCGACTTCTGGGTCATCGCGCTGCGGACCGTGGTGTTCACCGCCGCCATGGTCGGCGCCACGGTCGTCATCGCGCTGCTGCTCGCGCTGCTGATGCACCACATCCCGGTGGTGCCGCGGGTGGTGCTGCAGATCAGCCTGCTGCTGGCCTGGGCCATGCCGCAGCTGGCCGCGACGACGGTGTTCCAGTGGATCTTCGACCAGCAGTTCGGGATCCTGAACAAGACCCTGGTGCTGCTGGGCTTCGACTCCTTCGAAGGCGCCTCCTGGTTCTCCAGCGGCACCAGCACGCTCACCGTGGTCGGCATCCTGATCGTCTGGCAGGCCGTGCCGTTCGTGGCGATGACGCTCTACGCCGCGCTGCTCAGCGTGCCGAAGGACCTGTACGAGTCGGCCGGGATCGACGGCGCGAACGGCTGGCAGACCTTCTCCTCGATCACCTGGCCGCACCTGAAGCCGGTGCTGATGATCGTGACGTTCCTGTCGATCCTGTGGGACTTCAAGGTGTTCTCGCAGGTGTGGGCGGTCCGCGAGGGCGGCCCGAACGGGGAGAGCACCACGCTGCCGGTGCTGCAGTACCTGGAGGGCATCGCGGGCAAGCACTTCGGCGTGGCCGCCGCCGTCAGCGTGCTGATGGTCGTCGTGCTCGTCGTCGTCTGCGCCCAGTACCTGCGCCTGCTGCTGCGGTCCCAGGAGGGAGAGCTGTGACGATCCGCCGAATCGGGCTGTCCGCGCTGGCCGTGGCCATCGCGCTGGTGTTCGCGTTCCCGACCTACTGGATGTTCACCAGCTCGATCAAGCCGCGCGGCGAGGTGCTGTCCACGTCCTACGACCTGGTGCCCAGCGCGGTCACGCTGGAGAACTACACGACCGCGCTGTTCGGCTCGGACTTCCTGCGCTACCTGGGCAACAGCCTGCTGGTCACGCTCACCGCGGTGGCGTGCTCGCTGGTCGCGGGCACCCTGGCGGCGCTGGCGATGAGCCGGTTCCGGTTCCGCGGGCGCAAGGGCTTCCTGATGCTCGTGCTGGTCGCCCAGATGGTGCCGTTCGAGGCGCTGATGGTGCCGATGTTCCTGTTCATGCGGGACCTCGGGCTGCTCAACAAGCTGCCCGCGCTGATCCTGGTGTACTGGATCACCACGCTGCCGTTCACCATCTGGTCGCTGCGCGGGTTCATCGACGGGATCCCGATCGACCTGGAGGAGGCCGCCATGGTGGACGGCTGCAGCCGGGCCGAGGCGTTCCGCCGGGTCACGCTGCCGCTGCTGGGCCCCGGCCTGGTGGCGACCTCGGTGTTCGCCTTCATCACCGCGTGGAACGAGTTCCTGTACGCGCTGGTGCTGATGCGCTCCGAGGACCTGCAGACGCTGCCGGTGTTCCTGAAGACCTTCCAGACCGCGTTCGGCACCGACTGGGGCGCGACGATGGCGTCGGCCACCCTGTTCACGCTGCCGGTGCTGGTGTTCTTCCTGATCGTGCAGCGCAAGATGGTCTCCGGCATCACCGCCGGCGCCGTCAAGGGCTGATCAGTCTTCGGCCGCCTCGTCGAGCTGGGATTCCGGCTCGGCGAGGCGGCCGTCTTCGTTTCGGGCGAAGATTGAGCCCCGGGGCCGTTCCCGAGTACGATTGGTCTAGACCTCAATCGAAGGGATGGGCCGATGACCGCCACCCACGGCCAGCACATGGCCGACGAGATCCGCCAGCAGCCCGCGATCTTCGCCGACCTGCTGGCCACCCGGGACGCGATCGCCGAGGTCGCGGCGACCGTCGCGCAGCGCCGCCCGCGCTTCGCGCTGCTCGCCGCGCGCGGCTCCAGCGACCACGCCGCCCTCTACGCGAAGTACCTGGTCGAGACCCTGCTGCAGCTGCCCGCCGGGCTGGCCTCGCCGTCCACCACCACGCTCTTCGGCGCGCAGCCGGACCTGACCGACGTGCTGCTGATCTCGGTGAGCCAGAGCGGTGGATCGCCGGACCTGCTGGAGGTCACCGAGTCCGCCCGCAAGCAGGGCGCGCTGACCGTCGCGGTCACCAACACCGCCGACTCGCCGCTGAACTCGGCCGCCGAGCTGTCGGTGGACGTCCGCGCGGGCCGCGAGACGGCCGTCGCGGCGACCAAGACCTACGGCGCCACCCTGCTGGCGCTCTACCTGCTGATCGACGCGGTGCGCGGCGGCACCGGCGAGCAGGCGGCGAAGCTGCCGGAGCTGGCCGAAGCGACCCTCGCGGACGGCAAGGGCGCCGTCGACGAGGCAGTCGGCCGCTACCGCTTCCTGGAGCGGATGGTCACCACCGCGCGCGGCTACTCGCTGGCCACGGCCCACGAAGCGGCCCTGAAGCTGGCCGAGACCAGCTACCTGTCGGCCCGCTCCTACAGCGGTGCGGACCTCCTGCACGGCCCGGTCGCGGCGGTCGACGCGGACACCGCGGTGCTCGCCCTGGCCAGCCAGGGCATCGGCGGCACGGCGATGCGCGAGCCGCTGGAAGCGGTGGCCCAGCGCGGCGCGGACATCTGCGCGATCGGCTCGGCGGCCGCGGACGTCCCGGCCACCCACCGGATCCCGGTCCCGGCCTGCGCGGAGGAGCTGGCGCCGGTCCTGGAGATCCTCCCGGTCCAGCAGCTGGCCCTCGGCCTGGCGCTCGCCCGCGGCTTCGACCCGGACAACCCCCGAGGCCTCAACAAGGTCACCCGAACCCGCTGACCGATCCGCTGCGGGGCCTGCTGCCGACGGTGGCGGGCCCCAGGTTCAGCGCACCATTTCACCAGGTCAAAACCCGTGAGTGTTTTGTGGTGCCATAGCCCCGCAAAGCACTCACGGACCATGGCGACCGACCGTTCCCCACCACCGAAGCAGGGGCAGCGCGCCGCGCTCGGGAACCGGCCGACCGCGCCGCTGCGCAGGGTGCGGGAGCTGGGAAAACCCAAGAAGAGCCCGCCTCACCGAGGGGGCGGGGTGGGGCGGGCATCGCCAGGTTACGCCGAACGGAGCAGGCCGCACACGTCGGGGCTCGGGGCGGACAGAGGACAAAGTCCTCAGATGTCGTAGACCTCTCGGGCGTTCGCGTCGAACACCGCCGCGCGGCGGCGGTCGTCCAGACCCGACGTCAGCTGCTTGGCCAGGTCGATGACCTGGCCGTACTCCGCCGCCAGCAGGCACACCGGCCAGTCGGAGCCGAACATCAGGCGGCGCGGCCCGAAGGCCTCCAGCACCACGTCCGCGTAGGGCTGCAGGCTCACCGGATCAGGTTGCCGCGCCCAGTCGTCCTCGGTGACCAGACCGGACAGCTTGCACACCACGTTCGAGTGAGCCGCCAGGGCGCGGATCCGGTCCGCCCACGGTTGCAGCTCGCCGCTGGCCACCGGCGGTTTCGCGCAGTGGTCGAGCACGAAGGTCAGCTGCGGGAACTGGCCTGCCGCCTTGACGGCGGCGGGCAGCTGGTCGGTGCGGACCAGCAGCTCGTAGACCAGCCCGGCGTCCTCCACCGCGGCCAGCCCGTTGAGCACGTCCGGCCGGATCAGCCAGTCCGGGTCGGGTTCGCCCTCCACCTGGTGGCGGATGCCCTTCAGCCAGCGACCGGAGGGGTGGGTCTGCAACCGGCCGATGCGTTCGCGCACGTCGCGGGCGGTCAGGTCGACCCAGCCGACGACCGCCGCGATGCGGTCCACCGAGTCGGCCAGCACCAGCATCTCGGGAGTCTCGTCCGGGTCGGAGACGGTCTGCACCAGCACCGTGGCGTCCACCCCGCTGCCCTTCAGCGCGGCCTGCAGGTCGGCTGGCCGGAAGTCGCGGCGCAGCGGTTCCATCTCGGCCCCGGTGATCCACGGCTGATCGCGGACGTCGAGGTCCCACAGGTGGTGGTGGGTGTCGACGGTCACTGATCCGCCTCTCCGGGATTTTCAGTGGTGGTCGCGTCCGGGATCGATCTCACGTTTGGCGGTTTCTTGTGGCTGGGTTGCATCACGGTCCCCTGAGGTGCGGTTGAGCAGGACTCGGCACAAGGGCGTCAACGGCCCTCCTCGCAGTCCCGCCTCTCCGCGATTTTCAGTGGTGCTTGCGTCCAGGAGTGATCTTGCGTTTTGGGGGTTTCTTGTGGCTGGGTTGCATCACGGTCCCCTGAGGTGCGGTTGAGCAGGACTCCAGTTGACATAAGGGGTGTCATCGGTCTTCCTCGCAGTCCCGCCTCTCCGCGATTTTCAGTGGTGCTTGCGTCCAGGAGTGATCTTGCGTTTTGGCGGTTTCTTGTGGCTGGGTTGCATCACGGTCCCCTGAGGTGCGGTTGAGCAGGACTCCAGTTGACATAAGGGGTGTCATCGGCCTTCCTCGTCCACTTCGGATGGTTCAGGCTGAGCGAGGTCGGCCATGGTGCTGCTCCCGGGGTGATCGCGCAAACGACTCGATGTATAGCCGTTTCCGAACGCGGAATCCAGCGATTGGCGAGAACAGTCATGTTCGAACTTCTTGTCGTGCGCAGGGCCTGGAACGCGTAGAAATGGCGCATGCCCGACGCAGCAGCGGTGGTTCTCGGTATGGACGTCGGCGGGACCAGCAGCCGCGCCCTGATCAGCGACTTGTCCGGCAGCGTGCTGGGCGTCGGCGACGCCGCGGGCGGCAACCCGAACTCGCACCCGGCCGACGAGGCGGTGCGGCAGATCGCGACCGCCACCCGGGCCGCCCTGCGCGACGTCGAACCGGCGCGGGTGCGGGCCGCGGTGATCGGGATGGCCGGGGTCAGCAAGATGGCCGATCCGCTGTTCCGCGAGCTGTTCGAGCGGGAGTGGGCGCGGTTGGGCCTGAGCTGCGAGCTGAGCGCGATCAGCGACTGCGAGGTGGCCTTCGCCGCCGGAACGCCGGAACCGAGCGGCACGGTGCTGATCGCGGGCACCGGGGCGATCGCGGCCCGCATCGACCAGCACCGGCTGACCGGGGTCGCCGGTGGCTACGGCTGGCTGCTCGGCGACGAGGGCTCGGCCTACTGGCTCGGCCGCGAAGCCGTCCGCGCCACGCTCGGCGCGCTGGACCGCGGTGAGCAGCTGCACGGCCTCACCGCGGCTGTCCGCGAGGCGCTCCTGCCCGGCGATCCGGACGCTGGGCGCAAGCAGCTGATCACCGCGGTGAACGCGGCACCGCCGATCCGGCTCGCCGAGCTCGCCCCGCTGGTCACCAAGGCCTCGGACCCGGTGGCGGCGGAGATCGTCGAGCGCGCGGCGCGGGTGCTCGTCGACACCGCGGCGCAGACCCGCACGCCCGACGACGACACCCCGATCGTCCTGGCAGGCGGCCTGGTGGCCCCGGAGAACCCGCTCGGCAAAGCACTCCGGACGGAACTCGCTTCCCGGGACTTCCCCGCTCCGCACACGGCAGGCCCCGGAGCGGCGGGCGCGGCCTGGCTGGCGGCCCTCGACCTCACCCCGGACCCGGCGACCCTGCACACCCGCCTGCTCCCCGCCTGAAATCGCCGCTCAGCGGAGGAGACCGGTGTCGGCGAGGGCCTTGCTGATCACTTCCAGTTCCGCCTCGTCGGCTTCGACCAGCGGCAGCCGGAGGCCGCCCACCCGGTGGCCCAGCAGGTTCAGCGCCGCCTTGACCGGGATCGGGTTCGTCGTCACCCCCATGGCCGCGTACAGCGGCTTGAGCGAGGCGTCGATCTCCGCCCGGTTCTCCGGCTCGTCGACCATCCGGCGCATCTGCTCGCCCGCCACGTGGCTGGCCACCAGGATGCCGCCGCAGCCGCCGAGGTCGAGCGCGCGGGCGAAGCCGTCGTCGTTGCCCGCGTACAGCCCGAGGCCGTCGACCTGGGCGAGGGCGGCGTTGTCCGCCTGCTTGACGTAGTCGATGTGCTCGACCTGGGCGAGCTCGGCGAGCAGGTCGTGCTCCAGCGCCAGCTCGATCCGCGACGGCACGTTGTAGAGCACCACCGGCTTCGCGGTGGCCCGCGCGATCTCGGTGAAGTGGCGGACCAGCCCGCGCCGGTTGGGGCGGTTGTAGTACGGGGTCACCGACAGCACCGCGTCAGCGCCGAGCTCGACCGCTCGCGCGCTCATCTCGCAGGCGTGCGCCGTGTCGTTCGAGCCGGTGGAGGCGATCACCGCGGCCCCGGCGGGCCGCTCCGAGCAGGCGAGCTCGATCAGCCGCAGGTGCTCCTCGGCGGTGAGCGTCGGCGCCTCACCGGTGGTCCCGCAGACCACCACGCCGTCCGAGCCGTGGTCGAGCAGGTACCGGAACAGGGACAGGAAGGCCGCTTCGTCGACGCGCTGCTGCTCGTCGAACGGGGTGACGATCGCGGTGATCACGCTGCCGAGAGACATGAGCGCATTCTGCGCGCGCCGCCTCGGGCTGTCACTCCGGGGTACCGGCCACCCGCGGATGCCGCAGGCCCGGGTGCTGCGCGGGCAGCGACCGGCGCACGACCCACCAGCTGCCCGCCACGCACACCGCGACCAGCGGCCAGGTCAGCACCACCTGCGAGACCGTCAGCGGACCGATCGCGTCGAGCAGCCAGAGCGGGATGAACACCGCCAGCCGCACCACGTACTGCCCGACCCACACCCAGCTGGCCCGGCTGTACGCGCGCAGGAGGTCCGGGTCCTGGCGCCACCGCCGCGCCTGCCCGAGCGCCGTGCCGACCACGACGCCCAGCAGCGGCCAGCGGATCGCGATGCTGGTCATCCAGGCGAGCGCGCTGAGCGCGTTGGTCACCAGGCGGGGCAGGAAGAAGTCCACCGCGTCCCCGGTGTACAGCGCGATGAGCGCGCCGAGCGCGACGGCCAGCAGGCTGATCAGCACCGCCAGCGGGCGAGCCCGCTGCGACAGCCGCCAGCCCGCGAGCACCGCGCCCACCACCACCGCCACCAGGCCCCCGATGGCGATCGACTCGCCGCTGAGGAACCACCCGAGGCCGAAGGCGACGGGCGGCAGCATCGCATCGATCGCGCTGCCCCAACCGCCGAGCAAGCGCATGAACGAATCGCGGTCGTCCGAGTGCTCGGCGATCTCCGCCTGCCGGTCCTGCGTCACGCCCCCCAGCCTGCCCTAAGGGTTGCCTTCCTCGCACCCACCCGTGTCGCGAACCTCTTTCCGCGCTGGTCCGGAACTCGTTCCGGGACGAGTGTCGGATCGGGCGGGTCGCGTTCGTAGGAGGGGTGAAGCCCGCCCGCTGGAGGCGGCGCGAGGAGAGGAGAGCACCATGAGCACCACCTTCACCGTCGACTTCTTCTGCAGCGTGGACGGCTACGGCTCGGCCGTGAACTGGCCCGGGTACTGGGGCAAGGAGGGCCCCGAGGTCCGCGAGGACCGGGTGCGCACCTTCGCGCAGGACCAGGTGCTCGTCTTCGGCGCGACGACGTTCCGGCTGTTCCGGGAGTTCGTGGTCGAGTACGACGAGCCCTACTACGCCCGCATGAACGAGCTGCCGAAGATCGTGTTCTCCAGCACGCTCGAAGAGCCGCTCGGCTGGCAGAACTCGACGGTCCTCGACGAGGACGCGGTGGCGGCGATCGAGCGGCTGAAGCGCACCACGGACGTCCCGATGCGGTCGCACGGCAGCATCTCGCTGAACCGGGCTCTGCTCGCCGCGGGGCTCGTCGACCGCCTCGAGATCATGATGTTCCCCGCCGTCACGGGCCGCGCAGGCCGGGAGGCGCTCCTCCACGGCGGGGCCGAGCTCGACCTGGAGCTCGTCGAGTCGACCGTGCTCGACGGCCGGACGCAGAAGCTCGTCTACGTCCCGCACCTCCACGGGGAGGTCCCGGAGGGCGTCGGGCCGCGGCGCCGGACGGCATGACGTGGCGGTGCCCCGGGGACCGGTCTCCGGGGCACCGGCCTCAGATGTGGTTCCGGCGGGTCCGGTCGAGGAGGGCGGCCAGCTGACCGGCGATGGAGCGCTTGTCCGCCGGGCGGCAGGTCACCACGTCCTGGCCTTCGGCGCGTTCGCCCTGCAGGGCGTAGCGGCCCTGGTCGTTGTCGAACCAGATCAGGTTCGGCAGTCGCGGACCGCTGCGGCGGTCGCCGCTGACCACGAAGTGGCCGAGCCGGAACTTCTGGCGCGAGGTGATCGCGCGCAGCTCCGCCAGGCCCTCTATGCCGGCGTCCGACGGGTGCCCGTTGCTGCGGTCGGCCACCGCGCGCACCGCGTCCCCGGCTCCCAGCGGGGCGTCGGGCAGCAGGTCGGCGCAGGCCCGCGGCAGGACGTCCGGGGCCAGGAAGCTCATCCGCAGGCCGCGGCCGTCGAGCACGCCGACGACCCCGACCTCACCGGTCGCCACCACCCGCGCCGCCAGCCGGTGCCCGGCGCGCACGTCGAGCAGCCCGGCCGCCGCGATCGACACCTCCGAGCTGCACAGCAGGTAGAGCGCGTCCTCGACCTCCGGCTCCGGGCGGCCGTTGCGGGCCAGCCCGGTGGACTCCAGCTCCTGCCAGACCTGCTGCACCAGCCGGTTGCGGTCCTCGCCCAGCTCGGCGAGCCGGGGCAGCTCGAACGGGTACTGCCGCACGGTGAGGTTCAGCTGCTCACCGAGCAGGTCGACCGCGGGGATCGACAGGTTGATCGTCTCGACCATCGCACGCTCTTTTCGAGGTCTGGGTGCAGCGGCCGGTGCCGAACCGGCACCGGCCGTGCCCGCGCTAGGCGGTTGATGCCGTTTCTTCGGGCCGCAGCCGCGAGGCGTATCGCAACAACGGCATGAGCTGCCGCAAGCGCGCAGCGCTTGACCCACCCACGCAACTCGCACCGCCGCGGGTTCTCAGGGGCTTCCTGGCGAGGACGGCCCAGCCGCCGTGTATTGGACGCTGGGCACCCGCAGTCCAGGGAGCCCCTGAGGTTCCGCCACCCGCACCGCCACGCAGCACGAGTCTGGAATTGATCATCTAGAAGTCCCGGTAGCTCGATGACGACTCGCCGAGCACCGGCGGCGCCACCAACCGGCCTTCGCCGTCGTCCTCGTCGAAGAGCTCGTCGGCTTCGATCAGGAACTGCGGTACGACGTTGCGGCCGTCCTCGCCCGGCTTGTAGCCGGAGCCGACCTGCAGGTCGTCGTCGCTGCGGCGTTCTTCCTTGAAGTCGTCGGCCGACCACGTGGTGTTCCGGCCGTAACCGGCGCGCGCGGACGAACCCGCCAGCGCACCCGCCGAGCCCATCGGGCCGAACCCGCCGTCGGCGCGCTGCGCGAACTTCGGCGCCCGGGCGGGCACCGGACGCGGCGGCGCGGGCTGCGGCGGCTCCGGCCGAGGTGGTTCCGGCTGCCGCGGCGGCTCCGCGCGCGGCGGAGCGGGCTGCGGCGGGCGGGCCGGTGGCCGAGCGCTCTCCGGAGGCGGGGGCGGAGGCCCCGGGGCGACCGGCGGACGCGGCGGCGGACCGCCCAGGGCGGGACCGCCCGTCGGCGGAGACGGCGGCCCCTGCGGAGCAGGGACGTGCGGCGGCTCGGCCGGCGGAGGCGGACCCGCGAGGCGCGGAGCCTCGGGCGGCAGCGGACGGCCCGGAGGGCCGTCGTGCGGAGCCTCGTGCCGCGGCGGGGCCGCGGGGATCGGGCCGCTCGGCGGACCGGCGTCGGGCCGCGGCGGCGGGCCGTCGTGCGGCGGCACGTCCAGCGGCCCCGAGGGAGGGCCCTCGCGCCGCGGCGGACCGGGCTGCACGTGCGGATCGGCTTCGTGCCGCCCCGGACCGTCCGGACCGAGCTGACCGAAGGGACCGCTCGGCGGACCATCAGGACCCGGCTGACCGAAGGGACCGCTCGGCGGGCCGTCGAGGCCAGGCTGGTTGAACGCACCGCTCGGCGGGCCGTCGTGCTGCGGCAGCTCAGCCGGCGCCGGCGGCGGACCATCCGGCCCCGGCTGACCGAACGCACCGCTCGGCGGGCCCACCGGCGGCGGACCGTCGGGGCGCGGGCGCTGGTTGTCGTGCCGCCGCGGCGGACCGTCGTGTCCGATCGGCGGCAGCTCGTTCGGGCCGGGCATCGGGCCCGGCTGGCCGAAAGCACCGCTCGCCGGGCCATCCGGTCCGGCCTGCGGGATCGGCTCGATCAACCCCGGCACCGGGCCGTCCTGGCCGAACGGGCCGCTCGGCGGCCGCACCGGCGGCGGACCGTCGGGCCCGCCTTCGCGGCGCGGTGGCGGGCCGTCGATCAGGCCCAGGTCGTCGGGGCGGGCCGGAGCCGGGAGCGGTCCGCTCGGCGGATCTTCGCGGCGCGGCGGTGGTGCGTCCGGCAGGCCGGGCTCGGCGCGCGGGGCGTCCAGCGGTCCGGCCTGGGAGATCGATCCGCTCGGCGGGCCGAGCGGCGGTTCCGGGAGCAGCGAGCCCGCGAGCTGGCCTTCGGCCACCAGGGAGCCGCTCATGCCGCTGGACCGCGGTGCCGGTTCGGGCAGCTCACCGTCCAGGGATCCGGAGAACTCGGGCTCCGGCGAACCACCGAGGTCGCCGGACAGCGTCGACGCCGCGGCGGCCGACGGCTTGGGCCGGTCCGGCGCCGGGCGGGTGGCTTGGAGCAGCCTGCGCTGCTCCTGCTCGAAGCGCTCCGGCAGCTGTTCGGCGCGCTGCCAGAACGCGAACGGGTGCGGTTCGCCGGTCATTGCCGCGAACTCCGCGCGCAGATCGAAGCGCATCGGGCGCGGCGCGGGCCGGGCACCGCCCTGCCCGCTCGGCGGCGCTTCGCCCAGCGAACCGCGCGCCGGCGGTTCCGGGCGGCGCCTGCCGGGGCCGGCCTGCTGCGCGTCGAAGCCCGCTGGCCCCGGCGCGGACGCCGGATTCTGCGGTGACGTCACGATTCCCCCAGGTGCTTGGGACGGTCGAAGCGCCGCACGGCATCCGGAGCGGTCCGGACGTCGGGCGCACTGGAATCGACGCGGTGGAGCATTCCGTCGTTCCCCGCTCAACCCGCCGCGATGGCGCGCGCAGGCGTGCGGCGGTGCGCTTGCCCGAGCGCACGTGCTTTCACCTGCGTAGATGCCGACATCACGGGCCCCCTCGTTGCTTCTGTTACCGCCGAAGGACAGTAGCAGCTGAGGTTCACCCGTACTGGTGTTTCCAGGAACAGCCACCCAGTTGCCGCCGCGAGCAGCCAAAAGCCCCGCACGACAAGGGAAAGCAGCTGCCCGGGATCCGGCGCGGACCAGGCCGGAGAGCGGTCGGCCCCGGCACTTCGGGTTGCCGGAAATCGAAGCGCGCAAATCGCCCAGAAAAACTAGACTAGTCAGTGCCGTTAATCACGAAGGCCGAACCGACGGTGGCGTAGGTAGGGATTCGAGCGCCAATGTTGTTCCCGGACCGCGTCGGCGGGAGGAATCACCAGGAAGGACATCGCATGGCATCGCAGCGCAGCGTCGACTCGGCACGCTGGGACAGCTTCGTCGCGCTGGGAGACAGCTTCACCGAAGGCCTGGCGGACGCCGGGCCGGACGGGGCGTTCCGGGGCTGGGCGGACCGGCTCGCCGAACACCTCGCCGCGGGCAACCCGGACCTGCGCTACGCCAACCTGGCCGTGCGCGGCAAGCTCGTCCGCGAGATCGCCGACGACCAGGTGCCCAAGGCGATCGCCCTGCGACCGTCGCTGGTCGCGTTCACCGCGGGCGGAAACAACATCATCCGCCCCGGCAGCGACCCGGACGCCGTGGCGCAGATCTTCGAGAACGCGGTCGCCGAGCTGCGCGCCGCGGGCATCGACGTGCTGATCGGCACCGGTTTCGACACCGCGGCCACGCCCGTCCTGCGGCACGTCCGCGGCAAGGTCGGCACCTACAACTCGCACCTGCGGGCCATCGCCGACCGGCACGGCTGCTACGTGCTGGACCTGTGGTCGATGCGCGTGCTGCAGGACTCGCGGGCCTGGAGCGAGGACCGGCTGCACCTGTCGGCCGAAGGACACCGCCGGGTCGCGCTGCGCGCCTGCGAGGCGCTGGGCGTGCCGACGGACGAGGACTGGGGCGAGGAGTGGCCGACCGCGCCGGACACCTCGTGGCGGGACCAGCGAGCCCAGGACATCCGGTGGGCCCGTGAGTACTTGGCGCCGTGGATCAGCCGACGGCTGCGCGGGGTGTCCAGCGGAGACGGCCGCGAGCCCAAGCGCCCGAAGCTGGAGAAGCTGACCGCCGCGAAGTGAGCACTTCGAAGCATGGTCGGCGCCATCCGCACCGCCACGCAGAATGAGCCTGGAAACCGCGTGAAAAGGACGAAGTGCGGACCTTCGGCTTTCACCCCGTCGGCCGAAAGCCCGCACTCACCCCCATCGTCCATCCGGGAGGCGCCCCGAATGCTTTCCGCCCCCCTAGCGGCCGCCCCGATCGACCACGCAGGAACGATCGGGGCGGCCGGGCGACAATCCCCCCTTGGACTCCCCCCAGAGCCGCCCTTAGTGCGAATCCCGCACGGCTGGATCCGCACTGGACACAAGTTCCCAGCGGGGACTACACACCCGCTAAACGCTCGCTAAACGCTGATCCACCGGTCCCGGGGCGCGCTGCGGCCACCGCCATCGCAGCAGGTCGCGGCCGAATGTTCAAGCGGACTCGGCCAACGCGTTCAGCCGTTCCCCGACTTCGGCCGCCCGCGGCGAGCCCTCCGCCTCGAAGATCGCCAGCGCCGTCTCCCACCTGGTCCGGGTCACCGCCAGGTCGCCGCGGCAGCGGGCCGCATCGCCCAGCCCCAGGTAGGCCGATGCCTGGCGCATCGCCGAACCGCACTTCAGCGCCACCTCCAGCGCCTCGTGGTGGTAGCTCTCGCCCTCGTCGAGCCTGCCGAGCTCGATGCAGACCTCGCCGCAGTTGTTCAGCACCATCGCCAGCGTGTCCAGGTCGTCGGCGGCCCGGTACAGCGCTTCGGCCTCGCGCAGGTGCGCCAGCGCCTCCTCCCGCTCGCCGTTGACCTGCTCGACCATCGCGAGGTTGTTCAGCGCCCCGGCCTCGAAGTAGCTGTCGCCGAGCGAGCGGTAGACCCGCAGCGCGTCCTGGCAGTGCGCCTTGGCCTCGTCGTAGCGCTTCAGCCGGAACAGCACGCTGGCCATGTTGATCTGCGTCATCGCCCGCCGCGACGCGTCGTCGTTGGCCACCGCGACCCGGTAGGACTCCTCGTAGTGCGCCAGCGCCTCGTCCAGCTGGCCGGACCGCGAGTGCGCCACGCCCAGCCCGGCCGACATCAGCACCTTGCCCGTCGGGTCGTCCACCGCGCGCGCCGAGTCGAGTCCGTCGGTGTAGACGCGGATCCAGTCCTCCCACGGGCAGCGCACCATCAGGTAGTTGAACTGGAGGCGGGCCAGCCGCCAGGCCAGCTCGTGCATGCCCCGCGCGTTGGCGGTGCGGACCGCGGCGACCAGGTTCGGCCACTCGGCGTCGAACCAGTCCAGCGCCTGCGCGCGGTCGTGGATCTCCGGCGGCCGGGTGCCCTCGGCGAAGTTCAGCTCGTCGCGCGTCGGGCGCAGGAAGCGGCGCGCGTGGTCGGCGATGACCAGGTAGTGGTTCAGCAGCCTGGGCAGCGCACCGCTGTCGTCGGATTCGGCCAGCAGGTCCCGCGCGTACACCCGCAGCAGGTCGTGCATGCCGAAGCGGTCCGGCTCCGGCTCGACGACGAGGTGCGCCAGCGCCAGCGCCCGCAGCCTGCGCAGCGCGCTGGCCGGATCGGTGTCGCACAGCGCCGCCACCGCATCCGCGGTGAAGGTGTGGCCGGGCACCAGGCCGAGCAGCCGGAAGGTCTCGGCGTGCACCGGGTGCAGGCTCCGGTAGGAGATGTCGAAGGCGCGGCGCACGCTGGTGTCCGCGTCGTCGTCGATGTCCAGCGCGTGCAGGCGGTTCCGCTCGTCGGTGAGCTCGTGCACCAGGTCCGACACGCCGCGCGCCGGGTTCGCGGCCAGTCGCGCGGCGGCGATCCGCAACGCCAGCGGCAGGCCGCCGCACAGGGCCGCCAGCTCGGCCGCGGCGACCGGCTCGGACGCCGACTTGCCGGGCACGCCGGCGCGGTCGAGCAGCTCGATCGCGGACTCGGTGGGCAGCGTCTCCAGCGGCAGCACCGTCGCGCCGCTGCGCACCACCAGCCCGTCCAGCCGCCGCCTGCTGGTCACCAGCACCAGGGATTCGGCGCTGCCCGGCAGCAGCGGGCGGACCTGCTCGGAGTCGCGCGCGTTGTCCAGCAGCACCAGCACCCGCCGCTTGGCCAGCAGCGACCGGTACAGCGCGGCGCGGTCGTCCAGCTCCACCGGGATCGCCTCGGCGGCCACGCCGAGCGCCTTCAACATGCTGGTCAGCGCCTCGCCGGGGCTCAGCGGCTCGCGCTCGGAGTGGTAGCCGCGCAGCGAGGCGTAGAGCTGGCCGTCGGGGAACTCCTGCTCGACGCGGTGCGCCCAGGTCAGCGCGAGCGCGCTCTTGCCGACGCCGGCGATCCCGGTGAGCACCGCGAGCCGGCTGGAGCCGCGTTCCCGCTCGGCGAGCAGCCGGTCCAGCTCGGCGAGTTCGCGGCGGCGGCCGACGAAGCCCGCCGGAGCGGGCGGCAGTTCGGCCGGGATGGGGCGCTTGATGCCGAGCGCCGGTTCCGGCCGCCGCGGCGAGCTGCGCAGCGCCGGGTCGTCGCGGAGCACCTGCTCGTAGAGCTCCCGCAGCGCGGGGCCGGGGTCGAGCCCGAGCTCGTCGGAGAGCCTGCGGCGCAGCTCGTGGTACCGGGCCTGCGCTTCGGCGCGGTGCCCGGCGCGGTAGCTGGCGAGCATCAGCTGCCCGGTCAGCCGCTCGCGCAGCGGATGCCGGTCGACGAGCGTGGACAGCTCCAGCAGCAGCTGGTGGTGGCGGTCCAGGTCCAGGTCGGCGTCGATGCGCTCCTCCAGCGCGAGCAGCCGCAGCTCGTCCAGGTTCGGCGCCACCATCCCGTAGAGGCGGCTGCTGGAGATGTCGGCCAGCACCGGGCCGCGCCAGAGCGTCAGCGCCTCGGCCAGCACCCGCGACCGCTCGGCCGGGTCGAGGCCGTGCGCGCGGTTGATCAGGGCGCGGGCGCGGTGCGCGTCGATCCGCTCGGCGTCGACGCGCAGCAGGTAGCCGGGCGGGCGGGTGACGATCTCGGTGCCGCCCGGTTCGCCTTCGCCGAAGAGCTTGCGCAGCCGGGAGACGTAGCCCTGGATGATGGTGCGGGCGCTGGCCGGCGGATCGTGCTCCCAGATCGTGTCGATCAGCCGGTCCATGGACACGATCTGGTTCGGTTCGAGCAGCAGGCAGGTGAGCAGGGCGCGGACCTGGCTGCTGCCCAGCGGGCGCGAGGCGCCGTCCACGAGCACTTCCAGCGGACCGAGAACGCGGAACTCGAATCCCGCGATCGGTGCTCCGCTCGGTCTGTCGTGCGGCGCCATCATCCCCTAATCCGATTCTCGCTCATGTTTTGTTGAGCCTTCAGACAGTCTCGACCAAGGTCCACACCGAGTCCACCACCCCCGGCGAACCCCACCCCAGGGCCGACACACCGTAACGAGCGGGCGTCGCGGGCAGCCGGAATGCCGAGCCGCACTCACTCCAATGGAGGAATGCACGGTTCGTCCCGGATGCAGTGCGCGACGACCCGCCGTTGCCGGTGAACGTCTCCCCGGGCGGCGAACACGCCAAGTAAAGTCGGGACCCGTCGATCACCCGTACGAGGACACTGTGGAAGGAGAGCCCGACCCGTGCGCAAACCATCCACAGTGGTCGATCGCGCGGTCGCCTGCCTGCTCGGCGGGGCTCTGGGCGACGCCCTCGGCAGCCCGGTCGAATACGCGCAGCTGGACGACATCCGGGCCGAGTTCGGCCAGGCAGGAGTGGCCGAACCGCCGCCGCAGGCGCTGCTCGGGGACGCCACCCAGCTGGCCCTGTTCACCGGCGAGGGTTACCTGCACGCCTGGACCACCGGTAACAACGGCGGTCCGTGGCGCCCGGTCGAGTCGACGGCGGCCGCTTACCGACGGTGGTTGATCACTCAGCAGGAGGACAAGCCGCAGCCCGGCGCCACCGGCCTGCTCGCCGAGCCCGAGCTGTACGCCAGCCGGGCTCCCGGCCTGACCAGCCTCCGCGCGCTCCAGGAGGCCGAGCTCGGCACCCCGGACCGGCCGCGCAACAGCTCGAAGGGCTGCGGCGGGGTCGACCGCAGCGCGCCGCTCGGCCTGGCCCCGACCGCCGAGATGGCCTACCAGCTGGCCTGCCAGTGCGCCGCGCTCACCCACGGCGGCGTCGGCGGCTGGGCATCGGCCGGAGCGCTGGCGCTGATCGTGCACCTGGTCGCGGTCCAGGACCGCAAGCTGCCCGCGGCCGTCGACCAGGCCGCCGGGCGCGTCCTGCGCGAGGACGCCGAGACCGCGAACGCGCTGGCCGAAGCGGCCACCCTGGCCCGGCTCGGCGCCAGCGTCGGCCACGTCGAACGCCTGGGACAGGGCTGGATCGGCCCGGAATCGCTGGCCATCGGCGTCTACTGCGCGCTGGCCATGCCGAAACCGGAGCAGTTCGCCGACGCCCTGCGCCTCGCGGCGAACCACTCCGGGAACAGCGACTCGACCGCGGCGGTGACCGGCAGCATCCTCGGCGCCCGCCACGGCACGGCGGTCCTGCCCCGCCCCTGGCTGGGCCGCCTGGAGCTGGCGGACGTGATCGAGCGCATCGGCCACGACCTGGGCGCCTCCTGCTCCGGCGACCAGTTCAACGAACGCCGCTACCTCGGCATCGCCTGACCGTCACCCGGGGAGTGGTCAATTTCGCGCGAAATTGTCCACACCCCCGGGG
>NZ_JAQGLB010000018.1 GCF_027853965.1 Saccharopolyspora indica
CCCCACCCCGGGCGTGCGCCCTACGCAGGCGCGCTCACGACCTCCACGCGGGATCAGTCCGTCGCGGTGGTGTCCCAGCCGTAGTCCGGCAGCGCGAAGAACTCGTCGCCGTTGAGGCGGTCCACCTCACCGGAGGCCATCGCCGCGATCAGCGATTCGACTCCGGTCCGCACCGACTGGATGAGCATGCCCTTCTGCTTCTGCCCGAGGTCGTCCTGCTGACCGCGGACTTCGAACAGCACGGTCGCCGATCCGTTCAGCGCGAACGCCGACCGGCCCTGGCCCGCGTACTCGCGCTCCTGCGGGTGCAGGTAGCGGCCCACCCCGACCAGCGGCGACTGCGAGCCGTAGGCGGCCTGGATGCCGCGCGCCACCGACAGCGCGTAGCGGCGGGACTTGTCCTGGTCGAGCAGCGGGTACTGCTCCTGGTACGCCGCACCGTCGTTGACGCCGAGCGGCGGGTAGTCCAGCGCCACCGAGATGAGCTTGCCGTCCTGCGGCCCGCCCGTGGTGCGCCCGCACGGCCCCATGTGGTGCAGGTCCACCACCGCGTCGACCGCGCCGAACTCCGCGCGCAGCGCCAGGTAGGTGTCCCGGATGGTCCGCGATTCCGGCGACAGGAAGAACCCCGCGTCGACCTGCCGGCCGGGCAGGTCCTCGGGCCGCGGCACGTAGTCCAGGTCCGGGTTGAAGTCGCGGTTCAGGTCGAAGCCCGGCTGGTCGATCCCGTCGCCGTTCGGGCTGTGGTACCAGGCCGTCGGGGCACCGGCGAGCTGCGGGTGGTCGGCCACCACCTGGTCCCACGGCACGACGTTCATGCGCCGGTTCAGCTCGCCGCCGTCGGGGTTGACCATCGGCAGCGCCACCAGGGTGATCGACGACAGCAGCTGCTCGGTCGCGGCGTCCCGGCTGGTGCCGAGGTCCTTCAGGATGCCGAGCAGCGCCTCGGTGCCGGTCCGCTCGTTGCCGTGGATCGCGCTCTGCACCATCAGCACTCGCGGGCCGGTCCCGACGCGCGCGGACCACAGCTCCCGGCCCTGCTTGCTGGCGCCGACCTGCTGCACGCGGACCCGGCCTGCCGAGGTGCTCTCGATGTCCCGCAGCGCTTTCCCGAGCTCAGCGTGATCGGTCCAGCCGCTCCACTGCGGATCGTCGAAGGTCTTGCACTGCCCGGGCCCCTCCGGCGGTGCCGCCTGCACCGGTGCGGCGATTCCGGCCATCGCCGCCGAGCCGACGGCGACCAGGGCGAATGACGTTCTCCAACGCGGAATTCGACTCACAGTCCTACATCTCCGTTCGCGGATCGCACGCTGCGGAGCCCGGAATCCCGGCGCACCGATCCCGCCGCGTTTCCGAGCACATCGCACTGCCGAGAATGCCCAGGGCGCGGATCGTCCTGGCACGGGCCGGTTCCCGG
The DNA here is from genome assembly GCF_027853965.1 of Saccharopolyspora indica. Taxonomy (GTDB): domain Bacteria; phylum Actinomycetota; class Actinomycetes; order Mycobacteriales; family Pseudonocardiaceae; genus Saccharopolyspora; species Saccharopolyspora indica. Next base: position 1,418 of record NZ_JAQGLB010000018.1, read on the forward strand.
AACCGCCTGATCGGCCGGGATCACAGCTGAGGACTCTAAGTTCGCGTCATTGCGGAGTCAATCTCCCGGAACGAACGGATTTTCCGGTCCAGTCGCTCGCGCGGAGCGCCCCGCGAGCCGGTTCGGGGCGCTCCGAGGGTCCGTCAGAGACCGAGGTCCTTGGCGATGATCGTCTTCATCACCTCGGTCGTGCCGCCGAAGATGCGGGTGACGCGCGCGTCGGCGTACATGCGGGCGATCGGGTACTCCATGATGTAGCCGTAGCCGCCGTGCAGCTGCAGGCACCGGTCGACCACTGTGGACTGGAGCTCGGTGCAGTACACCTTGACCTTCGCCGCGTCGGCCGCCGAGAGCTCCCCGGCGTCGTGCTCGTCGAGCGCGCGGTCCAGCAGCGCCCGCCCCGCCTCGATCTGCACCGCGCACCCGGCCAGCTCGAACTTGCTGTTCTGGAAGCTGCCCACCGGCTTGCCGAAGACCTCGCGCTCGCGCACGTAGTCCAGCGTCATGCGCAGCGCCGCTTCCGCCGCGGCCTGCCCGGACACCGCGATGCCCAGCCGCTCCTGGGGCAGGTTCGCGCCCAGGTGCTGGAAGGCGCGGCCCTCCTCCCCGAGCAGGTTCGCCGCCGGGACCCGCACCTCGTCGAAGAACAGCTCCGCGGTGTCCTGCGCCTTGAGGCCGAGCTTCTCCAGGTTGCGGCCCCGGCTGAACCCGGGCATGTCGCGCTCCACGACCAGCAGCGACAGACCGTCGCGCCGATCTTCGCCCCGCCCGGTGCGGGCCACCACGATCACCAGGTCCGCGTTGTGACCACCGGTGATGAACGTCTTGGCGCCGTTGAGCACGTAGTGGTCGCCGTCGCGGGTGGCGGTGGTGGCCATGCCCGCCAGGTCCGATCCGGTGCCGGGCTCGGTCATGGCGATGGAGCTCATCAGCTCACCGCTGGCCAGGCCCGGCAGCCAGCGCTGCTTCTGCTCGGCGTCGCACAGCGAGATGAAGTAGGGCACCACCACATCGGTGTGCACTTTGGACCCGCCCAGCGAAACACCGGCGCGAGCGGTCTCCTCGGTGATGACGGCGTTGAACTTGAAGCTGCTCGTCCCGCCGCCGCCGTACTCCTCGGGCACCTGCAGCCCGAGCATCCCGACCGCACCGGCCTTGCGGAACAGCTCCCGCGGCACCAGCCCGGCCTTCTCCCAGTCGGCGAAGTGCGGCACGACCTCCTTGGCCAGGAACTCCCGGACCACCTCCCGGAACGCCTGGTGCTCGGCCCCATAAGCAGTGCTGCGCATCCGTTCCTCCCACTCCTCTCACCTGCGGTGAACACGGCTCCGTGCGTGCCCGGCCTGGGATCGCCCCGTTCCGCTGGGCAGGGGGTCCGTGAGCGTTTTGGGGTGCTATGACGCCCCAAAACACTCACGGACCACCCACCCGACCGGCAGCCGGGCAACCCCTCGCGCCCCGCCTCCGGCACGGCTCGTCTCAGAGGAGTTCGAGGATGGTGGCGTTGGCCATGCCGCCGCCCTCGCACATCGTCTGGAGGCCGTAGCGGACGCCGTTGTCCCGCATGTGGTGCACCAGGCGGGTCATCAGGACCGCGCCGGAGCCGCCCAGCGGGTGACCGACGGCGATCGCGCCACCGAGCGGGTTGAGGCGGGCCGGGTCCGCACCGGTCTCGGCCAGCCAGGCCAGCGGCACCGGCGCGAACGCCTCGTTGACCTCGAACGCGCCGATGTCGCCGATGCCGAGCCCGGCCTTGCGCAGCGCCTTGTGCGTGGCGGGCCACGGCGCGGACAGCATCATCACCGGGTCATCACCGGCCAGCACCGCGGTGTGCACCCGCGCGATCGGCCGCAGGCCGCGTTCGCGGGAGATGTCGCTGGTGGTGATGAGCAGTGCGCCGCTGCCGTCGGAGATCTGCGAGGCGTTGCCCGCGGTGATGACGCCGTCCTCGCGGAACGCCGTCTTGAGCTTGCCCAGCGACTCCAGGCTGCCGCCGCGCCGCACGCCCTCGTCGGTGCGCAGCTCCGGCAGCTCCACCAGCTGCCCGTCGAACGCGCCGGAGTCGATGGCCGCGGCGGCCTTCGCGTGCGAGGACAGCGAGTACTCGTCGAGCTGCTGCCGGGAGAAGCCCCACTTCTCGGCCACCATCTCCGCGCCGATGCCCTGGTTGAAGCCCCGCACGCCGTAGCGCTCCAGCACCGAGCCGGGCAGCACCCTGTCCACGCCCTGGCGGGCGAATCCCATCGGCACCCGGCTCATCGACTCCACGCCGCCCGCCACGGCGATGTCGTAGTAGCCCGCGACGACCCCGGCTGCGGCGGCGTGCACGGCCTGCTGGCTGGAGCCGCACTGCCGGTCCACCGAGGTGGCGGGCACCGATTCGGGCCAGCCAGCGGCCAGCACCGAGGTCCGCGCGATGTTGCCCGCCTGCTCCCCCGCCTGGCTCACGCAGCCCCACACCACGTCGTCGACGTCGGCCGGTTCGATCCCGGCGCGCTCCACCAGCGCGTTGAGCACCCGGGCGGACAGGTCCGCGGGATGGATCCCGGCCAGCGCACCGTTGCGCTTGCCGACCGGCGTGCGCACGGCCTCGACGATGACTGCGTCCCTCATCTGCATCTCCTGTCCGGAAACCGGCGGGCCAGGATTCGAATGAACCACCGGAGGCCGCCCCCGGGCAAAGATCAGACCCAGAACGCTCGGATAGGCCACGCCTATGCACCGCTACGGGAGCGGCGGCAGCGCGTCGAGCAGGCCGTCGAAGGCCGCGAGGTCGTAGCGGTCCGGCCGGGCACCTGGCTGCGGGAGCTCGGCGTCTGGCAGCTGCCAGACGACCCGGCCCGGGCTCACCGCCGCCCAGGCGCGGTACCACTGTTCGAGGGGCTCCGACAACCGCGCGTGGAGGTCGAAGTGACGGCGCCGGCGGGTGGGATCACCGGCTCGCCGCCGCCGCAGCACCGGCAGCGGCGGCAGCGTCACCAGGACCAGATCGGCCAGCCCCAGCCGCTTCTCGGCCACCGCTGCCCGGGCCGCCGCTGCCTCCGCTCCGAACCGGGCGGCCGGGCCTTCGCCGATCGCGGCGAGGCACCAGCTGTAGTGCAGCTTGAGCGGATCGCTGTCGCACACCGCGAGGCCCGTCGCCCGCTCCTGGTCGAGCGCGGCTGCCCACCGCCCGGCGTTGACCGCGCTCCAGTAGCTCGCCTGCGCCGCCGGATCGCCGACCGGCTCGCGTCCGGTCGGTTGGTACTCGCCGACGACGTGACCGGGGAAGTGGCGGCGGCACCACGTGGTCTTGCCCGCGGCGCTCGGGCCCTCGACGACGACGATCACAGCGCGTCTCTCACGCCCCGAGGATACGGCGGGCGTCGCGGTCGGGGTCGACCAGCAGCGCGGTGATCAGGCCGCCGACCACGGCCGCCAGGCCGAAGACCTGGAAGGCCAGGGCGAAGCCCTCGCTCGGCGTCGGCGCGACGTCCACCAGCCAGCCGGTCAGCGCCGGAGCGATCAGCCCCGACGACGACTGCAGCGCCAGGAAGACGCCCAGCGTTCCGGACTGCTGGGCGGGCGGGCAGATCTGGGACACCGCCGCCGTCCCCAGCGGCAGCGCCACCGTCCCGATGCCGTAGCCGACCACCACCGCGATGATCGCCAGCACCGGTGAGACCAGGTACGGCAGCAGCGCGAGCAGCGCACCTCCGACCAGCAGGCCGCCCGCGGGCACCAGACCGCGCTGCACCCGGGCGCTCGAACCGCGCGCCACGGCGCGGTCGCTGAACCAGGAGACCACCAGCATCGCGGTCATGCCCGAGATGCTCGGCAGGCCGAACATCACCCCGGCCTGCAACCGGTCGATGCCGAGCCCGACCTCGAAGTAGGACGGCAGCCAGGTCAGGATCACCGACACCAGCCCGTACATGGTGAAGGTGCCGACGACGCAGCCGAGGAAGGTGCGCGACAGCGCGATCCGCCGGAACGGCACCCGGTTCACGACCGGCGCCGATTCCGCGCGCCCCAGCGGCGCCGCGTACGGCCCCTGCCGCCCGATCAGCGCCCAGGCCAGCGCCCACACGACCCCGGCCACGGCCAGCGTGACGAACGACGCCCGCCAGCCCCACACCGCCACGATCAGCGCCAGCAGCGGGGCGATGGCGATCTTGGCGATCGACGCGCCGGAGGACAGCCACGCCGCCGGGAAGCTGCGCTTCTCCTTCGGGAACCACTCGAAGGCCCCGGCGGCGGCCAGCGCGCCCGAGGGCCCTTCCGCCGCGCCGAGCCCGATCCGGCTGATCAGCAAGGTGGCGAAGCTGGCCGAGACGAGCACCGGCACCATGGTCAGCGACCACAGCGCGGCCAGCGTGAACAGCACCCACTTGGTCCGGACCCGGTTGCCGATGAAGCCGACGGTCAGCCCGGCGATGCTGAACAGGAAGAAGAAGGCGCTGCCGATGAACCCGACCTGCGCCGAGGTCAGCCCGAGCTCCTCCTTCAACGGCTGCGCGGCGATGCCGAACACCGTCTTGTCGGCCCAGTTGACCACCACGAACAGCACCAGCATGCCGGTGATCACCCAGGCCATCACCGGCCGCTGGACGGGCGCTGCGGTACCGGGCGGGGCTTCGTGCACTCTGTCGACGGACATGCGCGGTCCCTTCGGGAAAGTCCGGGAGAGGCGACTGCCCGCCCATTGAACGAGACCCGGATCACACCGTCAAAGAGCAACGCGCGAACGCACCGATAGCCCACCACTATGGACACCCGCGGGAACCGAAAACCACCACCTCCCAACTTGTTGCGCAGAACGAAACACAAGAAGAGCCCCATCGAACGCTGTCATGTCAGCGCACGAGTGGAGCGGACGCGCCGCTCTCAGCAGCAGGCGTGGCCGGAGGTGTACTCCGCGCCGTGCCACCAGTACCCCTGCTGCTCCGGGAGGGTTCGGACGGTGTGCGCCGGTCGTGCCGGAGGCTTCGCGGCTGGCTCGCCGATCAGCTCCTCGACGGTGTGCAGGACCCCGTCGAGCATCACCTGGCGGACCTGGGCGACGGCGTTGATGTCGGCCAGCGGATCGCCCTGCACGAAGGCGAGATCCGCGAGCTTGCCCGCGGCGACCGTGCCCAGCTGCTCGCTCATGCCGAGCACTCGCGCACCACCCGACGTGGCCGCGCGCAGGACGTCGTGGTTGTCGATCCCGTTGCGCGCCATCGTGTCGAGGTTCAGGTGGTAGAAGATCCCGTGCGGCACCAGAGGTGAATCGGTGCCGACGGCGATGTTCCCGCCCGCCGCCACCATCCTGCGCACGATGTCCACCTGCCGCGCGTTGTACCTCAGCTCGAGCTCCGGGTAGCGGCCCGCCGCTTCCTCCACCTCGGTGCGGAACTCCTCGTACATCTCCTCGGGCAGCAACGCCTTCAGCCGCGGGTCCTCCAGCGCCCACTCCGCGTAGTGGTAGACCGCCGGGGTCGCTGCGCCGGCCAGTCCCAGCGTCGGCGTCGAGGTCATGCCCGCCCGCACCAGGGTGTCGATCACGTCGGCGTAGGCGCGGCCGGTGTGGCTCTCCTTGTGCCGGTGGCCGTAGCGGCTGGTGGCGCCGGTGTGCTCGACCGCGTCCGCGCCCAGCGCGGCCGGTCCGTACAGGTAGTGCGAGCTCACCGGCACGCCGCTGGCGTGCGCCTGCTCGATCGCCTCCCGCTGGCGGGAGTACGGCAGGCGGACGTAGGTCTTGACCATGTCGTGGCCGAGCTCGCCGACCCGCTCCAGCTCCCGGCGCAGCTCGTCGGCGTCGGTGACGGGCCGGTTGCTGTCGTAGTACACCCGGCCGCCGTCGACGATCTCCCCGGCGGCGAACAGCCGCGGCCCGAGCCTGCGCCCCGACTCGTGCGCCTCCTTGGCCTCCACCGCGAGGTAGTGGCCCGAGCCGGGCGAGCGCACCGAGGTGACGCCGAAGGACAGCCACAGCCGCGGGATCCGGTTGCTCTCCTGCCACGGCAGGTGCTCGTGCGCGGCGATCAGGCCCGGCAGCACCGTCAGGTCCCGGGCGTCGATCACCTCCGGTGCGGCGAGGTCCCTGCCGACCGCCGCGATCCGGTTGCCGCGGACCAGGACGTCCACGTCGCGGCGCAGTTCCCGGTGCTCGCCGTCCCACAGCGCTCCGGCCCGGACCACGACCTCGCCGTCCGGCCGCCGCGGCCGCCAGGTCAGCCGCGTGGGCATCGACCGCACCGCGCCGCTGCGCACGTCGGCGATCCGGATGCGCCCGTTGGACAGGTAGAGCAGGGTGCGGGAATCACCGCCCCAGCTCGGGCAGTCCCCGGTCTCCTCGCTGATCCGCCGCGGCGTGCCCACCGGCCGCGCCTGATCATCCACATCGGACACCCAGACGGTGCCGGACACCACGAAAGCCGCGCTACGCCCGTCCGGCGAGTACACCGGGCCCGCGTCGATCCGGTTGGCCAGCGACCGGCCCGGCAGCGCCGGCGTGTACTCCGCCGCGCCGGTGGCCACGTCCACCGTCAGCACCTGGTTGCTGCCCTCCCGGTAGCGCCTGGTCACCGGGACGAACCCGGCCAGCCCCAGCTTGCTGCCGTCGGCGCTGAAGCACGGCCTGCCGGGCCTGTTGAGCGAACCGATGATCTTGCGCACCGCCCCGGTCGCCAGTTCCACGGTGCACACCCAGCTCTGGGAGAGGAAGGCGACGCTGCGCCCGTCCGGGCTGAACGCGGGCGCCCGCTCGTCCCCGTCGAGATCGGTCAGCTGCCGCTGCTCACCGGTGGTGAGGTCGTGCAGCCACAGGTCGAGCCTGCCGTTGCGGTCGCTGGTGAACACCAGCGTCCGGCCGTCCGGCGACCAGGCCGGTGCGCCGTTGAAGTTGCCGTCGACCACGACCTCCTCGGGTTCCTCGTCGCGCCGCAGCAACCAGATGCCGCCGAGCGCCTGGCAGGCCACCTGCTGCCCGTCCGGGGAGAGCGCGGGCCCCACCAGGCCCTTGACCGGCCGCGGTGCGGAGCTGTCGAAGTCGCGGGTGCTCGCGCGCTCCACCGCGGGCCGCACCGAGACCTCCGCGGCGAAGGGCACGTCCTGGACCTGGCCGGTGCACAGGTCGCGGCGGCGGATCTTCCCGTCGGCGGTGTAGAGCACCTCGTCTGCCGACAGCCAGCGCGGCGCGAACGGGAACACGTCCTCGTCGGGGCCCGACACCTCGCGGCCGTCGATCACCAGCACCGACCGGTCCGTGGTCAGGTGCACGTATGCGAACCGCCCGTCGGGCGCGAAGGACGGCCCGGCGAGCTGCCCTTCGGCGACCTCGACCAGGGTGCGCCGGTTGCCCGCCGAGTCCACCGCGTCGATGGCCGTCGGCGCGTTGTCCACGCCCCTGGTGAAGGCGATCGCCGAGCCGTCGGGGAACCAGACCGGGTGCGCCTCCTGGTCGGCACCGGTGGTCCAGTCGGTGATCCGGCCGGTGGTCGGATCCAGCACCCGGATGCCGTACCGGCCGCCGGTCTCGCCGGAGAAGGCGATCCGCGTGCCGTCCGGCGAGAACCGCGGTTCGCGGTGATCGCTGGAACCGCTGGTCAGCCAGGTGAGCCCGGAGCCGTCGAGGCCCAGCAGCGCCAGGTGGAACTGACCGTCCTGGTAGGACTGGCACACGACGCGCCGCCCGTCGGGTGCGACGTCGGGCTCACCGGCCTCCTGCACCACCTCGGTGATGCGGACCGCCTCACCACCGGCCATCGGCACCACCCACAGCATGTTGAGCAGGTCGAACACCACCGCACGCCCGTCGGGCGAGACCGCGGCAGCCGCATTGGTGGCCTCCCGGATCACCACCTGCCGGGTACCCGCGGCTCCCGGCTCGGCGAAGGAGACCGGTTCACCGGCCAACCTGGTCAACATCCACGCGGAACCGAGTCCAGCGGCGGCACGGCCGCCGTGTGCGAAGAGCTCTCGCCGGGACAGATCCACCACGCACCTCCTGGGGAAAGCAGCGATGGCACCGCATTCAACGCGGGTCCGGCGATCTCGGCAAAGATCGTCATCCGGATGGCACAACGCCGCGACCAGCGCGAAGAAAGCGGCTCCTGCGCCGATCGGCCGATGTCGATTCGCCCCATCGGCACAACCTCCCGGCCGCCCGGTGTTCGCCCGGTCGACCGCTTCTGGTGGTTCACAGCGCGCCGGTGGTGCGGCAAGGTCGAGCGCCGAACCGGGTGGAGGTGAGCGGATTTTGGGGTATTTCAACCGCGGTGAGCGATTCACCGCCGTGACGACCGGCCTGCTGGTCGCGCTGGTCCCGGCGCTGGCGCTGGGCGGCGACGCGCTGGTGGGCAGCGTCGAACGCGCTGCGCCGCAGCCGCCGCCAGACGTGGCGATCAACGGCGAGCTGCCCGTCGAGGAACAGCTCAGCCCCGAGTTCCTGGACGAGGTGCGCACCGGGGAGGACCTGTCCGAGCGCTCCGAGCCCGCCGACCAGGTGCCGCCCGGCCCGCTCGGCATCCCCGGCACCGTCCTGGCCGCCTACCAGCGCGCCGACCGCACCTTGGCCGGCACCACGCCCGGCTGCGGGCTGCACTGGTCGGTGCTGGCCGGGATCGGCCGCATCGAATCGCACCACGCGCGCTCCGGCCGGGTCGACGCCGACGGCCGGACCCTCTCGCCGATCCTCGGCCCGCGCCTGTCCGGCGGCCCGGGGATAGCGGCGATCCGAGACACCGACGGCGCGGCGCTGGACGGCGATGCGGTGTGGGACCGCGCGGTCGGCCCGATGCAGTTCATCCCGTCGACCTGGCGCAGCCAGGCCGCCGACGGCAACGCGGACGGAATCCGCGACCCGCACAACGTCTTCGACGCGGCCCTGGCCGCGGGCCGGTACCTCTGCAGCGGCGGCGGCGACCTGCGCGACCGGACCCAGCTGGCGGCGGCGGTGTTCCGCTACAACCACTCCCAGGCCTACGTCCGCAACGTCCTGGCCTGGGCGGACGCCTACGCCCGAGGCGTCATGCCGACGGCCGGCGACACGACGATCCCGCCGAACGCCGAACTCCTCGCGTTCGCCCACCCGCTCCCGCCAGCAGCCCCGCCCGGCATCCCCCAAGCCGCTGCGGCACCACCTCCCGCAGGCCCGCCACCCCGTCCCGCACCCGCACCGGGCCGACCACCCGCTCCCCCGCCACCCGGAACCACGACGCCACCGCCGCCACCGCCCAGCTCGACCCCGCCGCCGTCGGAACCACCGCCCTCGTCAGAACCCCCGTCCTCCTCGCAGCCGCCGACGAGCGAGCCTCCCCCGACGTCGGAACCACCGACCTCGGAACCACCGCCCCCGGCGACCTCCAGCCCGCAACCGACCTCACCCGCAGCCTGATCGGCCATCCGGCTCCTTGGGAACGCGCTCGGCGGCGGCTAGTCTCCGGCCAATGACGTCTGCATGGACGAACGAGTCCGCGATCGGCCGGTGGAACGCGTCCACCACGCGCGAGGCGATGGATTCCACCGCCGAGGAAGGCGATTTCGCCAAGCGCCACCTGGTGAACCCGGTCCTGCTGCGCCTGCTGGGCGAGGTGTCCGGCCGACGGATCATGGACGCGGGGTGCGGCAACGGCTACTTCAGCCGGATGCTCGCCGAACGAGGAGCGCACGTCACGGGCGTCGAACCCGCGAGCAGCATGGTCACCTACGCCCGCGACAAGGAAGCCGACCTGCGGCAGGGCATCACCTACGTGGAAGCGGACCTGGCGCGCCTGCCGGATCTCGGCGGCCCCTTCGACGCGGTCGTGTGCAGCATGGTCCTGATGGCGATCCCGGACTGGAAGCCCGCGATGCGCGCCTGCGTCGAATCATTGCGCCCAGGAGGCCTTTTCGTGTTCGCGATCGTCCACCCGGCGTTCGAGCAGCTCTGGACCACCTGGCGAGCCCACGGCGAGTACCGCACCGGACGGTACCTGCAGGAGTACGAGATCCCCGGCCCCGTCGCACCCGACTTCCACCGCCCGATCTCGGCCTACCTCAACGAACTGACCGCCCTCGGCGGCCACCTCCGAGAAATCGCCGAGCCAGGCCTGGACCCAACGGTGGCCGCCCGAACCACAACCCCAGGCCTCGAAAGCTACACCCACCTCCCCAACTTCCTCATCACCTCCGCCGAAACCCCAACCTGACACCCCCGCACCACCGAAGGCGATGCCCGGTGAAGGGCACCTTTCACCAACATATTTGGCGAAAGGTGCCCTTCACCTCACACCTGTTCGAGTGACGCGAGTTATCCACACAAGGGGCACTACTCCACAGATTCCTGGGACCTACTGGTCCTTCGCGTCGATAGTGGTCAGGGTGGACACCATGCCAAGAAGATCACCCGTTGACTGGGATGCGGTGGACACGGTCGCGCGGAATGGAATCATCACGGCCCGGGAGCTGGATCAGCTCGGAGTGCCTCGACAAACGGTCTCCAAGCGAACCGACCCAGGGGGGCCGTGGAGGCGAGTCCTGCCTGGCGTGATCCAGCTTTCCACCGGCCACCTCACGATCGCGCAACGCCACGATGCAGCTCTTCGTTACGCAGGACCCGATTCGATGCTCACTGGAATAAGTGCGGCCAAGCTCGGCGGCCTCAGCCGGATTCCCGAAACGACCGACGTGCACATCCTGATTCCTCATCGAAGACGATGTCTCTCCACGAACTTCGTCATCGTCGAGAGAACCACACGCCTTCCAGATCCAGTTCGGAAAGCAGGACTCCTCGTGGCTCCCCCGACCCGCAGCGTGCTCGACGCTGCTCGGCGGTTCACCAAGCTCGATGAAGTACGGGCGCTGCTCTCGGAGGCAGTCCAACGCGGGATCGTGCAGCCGGAAGCCCTGCGGGAAGAGCTGGAGGCGGGTTCGGACCGAGGAAGCAGATTGTGCAGAGTCGTTCTCGAGGAAATGCTCGCCAACGTGCATTCCGTCGCCGAGGGGTGGGCTTATCGCCTGGCAGAACGCAGCGGCCTGCCCCCGATGCAGTGGAACGTGCGCCTGCTGGACCGCCGTGGTCAACTGCTCGGTGTTCCTGACGGCTGGATCGACGAAGTCGGACTCGCATGGCAGATCGACTCACGTGCTTACCACCTGTCCCCCACGAGCTACGACGTCACGGTGCAACGGCATTCGGCCATGACGGCCGAGGGGATCATCGTGGTCCACACACTACCGACGAGTCTGCGAGAAGATCCGGGCAGCGTGTTGCAACAACTCCGCGGAGCCTATGCACTTGCGTGCCAACGACCGCGTCCTGCCGTGACCGCGGTTCGATCCGGTGCCAGATGAGCCGAAGGGCACCTTTCACCAACTTAACGGGCGAAAGGTGCCCTTCACGCCACCTCGAAAGCGCACCTACGCCTCGATCGAGTGGTGGGTGAAGGGCACCTTTGACCAACATAGTTGGCGAAAGGTGCCCTTCACCTGGTGGGTGCTACGCGAGGGGGCGGTCGGTTGGGTTGATGGGGGTGGGGAGGATGGTTCGGTTGGTGAGGTAGGTGTCTACGTGGGCTGCTGCTGAGCGGCCTTCGGCGATCGCCCAGACGATCAGGGATTGGCCGCGGCCCATGTCGCCCGCGGTGAAGACTCCGTCGACCGTGGTCATGAAGGTCTTGTCACGGGCCACGTTGCCCCGGGGGTCGAGGTCGACGCCCAGGTCGGCGATGAGGCCTTCTCGTTCTGGGCCGACGAAGCCCATGGCCAGCAGGACCAGCTGGGCCGGGATCTCGCGTTCCGTGCCCTCGACCGGTTCGAAGCCCGCATCCGTGCGGCGGACCTCCACCAGGCGCAGGGCGCGGACCTTGCCCGACTCGTCGCCGAGCATCTCCTGGGTGCTCACCGAGTAGAGGCGTTCGCCGCCCTCCTCGTGGGCCGAGGAGACCCGGTAGATCATCGGGTAGGTCGGCCACGGGTTGGCCTCCGGGCGGGACTCCGGTGGCATCGGCATGATCTCCAGCTGCGTCACCGATGCCGCACCCTGGCGGTGCGCGGTGCCCACGCAGTCGGCCCCGGTGTCACCGCCGCCGATGACCACCACGTGCTTGTCCTCGGCGTGGATCGGCGACCGCGCCAGGTCGCCCTCCTGCACCTTGTTGGCCAGCGGCAGGTACTCCATCGCCTGGTGCACGCCGTCCAGCTCGCGCCCCGGGACCGGCAGGTCGCGGGCCAGCGTCGAGCCGCCCGCGAGCACCACCGCGTCGTAGTCCTCGCGCAGCTGCTCCACCGTGACGTCGACGCCGACGTTCACACCCGTGCGGAACTCGGTGCCCTCGGCGCGCATCTGGCCGAGGCGGCGGTCCAGCCGCTGCTTCTCCATCTTGAACTCGGGGATGCCGTAGCGCAGCAGCCCGCCGATGCGGTCGGCCCGCTCGTAGACCACCACGCCGTGCCCCACCCGCGTCAGCTGCTGGGCGGCGGCCAGCCCGGCCGGGCCGGAACCGATCACGGCGACCTTCTTGCCGGTCGCGGCGCGCGGCAGCTGCGGGCGCACCAGACCGGAGTCCCAGGCCTTGTCGATGATGCTGATCTCGACCTGCTTGATGCTCACCGGATCGGCGTTGATGCCGACCACGCACGCCGCCTCGCACGGGGCGGGGCACAACGTCCCGGTGAACTCCGGGAAGTTGTTGGTGGCGTGCAGCCGCTCGGCCGCCTCCGCCCAGTCGTCGCGCCAGACCAGGTCGTTCCACTCCGGGATCAGGTTGCCCAGCGGGCAGCCCTGGTGGCAGAACGGGATGCCGCAGTCCATGCAGCGACCGGCCTGCTTCTGCAGCTTGGGCTGCTCGAACTCCAGGTAGACCTCGCGCCAGTCCTTGATGCGCACGTCCACCGGGCGGCGCTGCGGCGTTTCCCGCGGCGTGGTCAGGAATCCCTTGGGGTCAGCCATGAGCCGCCTCCATGATCGCCTCGTTGACGTCGCGGCCGTCGCGTTCGGCAGCGCTGCGCGCCGCGAGCACCCGCTTGTAGTCGCGCGGCATGACCTTGCTGAACCGCTCGACCGAGGTGTCCCAGTCGGCCAGCAGCTCGCGGGCCACCGCCGATTCGGTCTGCTCGAAGTGCCGCCGGACGCGGTCGTGCAGGAACTCCCGGTCCGCGTCGTCGAGCGGGTCCAGGTCGACCATCTCCGGGTTGATCCGCGCGGGGTCGAGGTCGAGCAGGTAGGCGGTGCCGCCGGACATGCCCGCCGCGAAGTTGCGGCCGGTCCGCCCGAGGATCACCACCCGGCCACCGGTCATGTACTCGCAGCCGTGGTCGCCGACGCCCTCCACCACCGCGGTGGCACCGGAGTTGCGCACGGCGAAGCGCTCGCCGACCATGCCGCGCACGAACATCTCACCGCTGGTCGCGCCGTAGAGCAGCACGTTGCCCGCGATGATGTTGTGCTCGGCCGCGAACGGCGCCGAGGAGTCCGGGCGCACCACGATCCGCCCGCCGGACAGGCCCTTGCCGACGTAGTCGTTGGCATCGCCCAGCAGCCGCAGGGTGATGCCGCGCGGCACGAACGCGCCGAAGGACTGCCCGGCCGAGCCGGTGAAGGTCACGTCGATGGTGTCGTCCGGCAGGCCTTCACCGCCCCACCGCCGGGTCAGCTCGGAGCCGAGCATGGTGCCGACGGTGCGGTTGACGTTGCGCACCGGGATGTCCAGCCGAACCGGCCGGCCTTCCTTCAGGCCGCCCTCGCAGAGCTGGATCAGCGTGTTGTCCAGCGCCTTCTCCAGCCCGTGGTCCTGCTCGACGACCTGGTGCCGCGCGGTGCCCGGCGGCAGTTCCGGCACGTGCGTGATCGGCGTGAGGTCCAGGCCGCGGGTCTTCCAGTGCCGCACCGCTTCGGAGGTGTCGAGCAGGTCGGCCTGCCCGATCGCCTCGTCGAGGCTGCGGAAACCCAGCTGCGCCAGGTACTCCCGGACCTCCTGGGCGACGAACTCGAAGAAGTTCACCACGTACTCGGCCTTGCCGGTGAACTTCTCGCGCAGCAGCGGGTTCTGGGTGGCCACGCCCACCGGGCAGGTGTCGAGGTGGCAGACCCGCATCATGATGCAGCCCGAGACCACCAGCGGAGCGGTGGCGAAGCCGTACTCCTCGGCGCCCAGCAGCGCCGCGATCACCACGTCGCGGCCGGTCTTGAGCTGTCCGTCGGTCTGCACCACGATCCGGTCGCGCAGGTCGTTGGCCAGCAGCGTCTGCTGCGTCTCGGCCAGCCCGAGCTCCCAGGGACCGCCGGCGTGCTTGATCGACGACAGCGGCGAGGCACCGGTGCCGCCGTCGTGGCCGGAGATCAGCACCACGTCCGCGTGCGCCTTGGACACACCCGCCGCGACCGTGCCGACGCCCACTTCGGACACCAGCTTGACGTGGATCCGCGCCCGGGGGTTGGCGTTCTTGAGGTCGTGGATCAGCTGCGCCAGGTCCTCGATCGAGTAGATGTCGTGGTGCGGCGGCGGCGAGATCAGCCCGACGCCCGGCGTGGAGTGCCGCGTCTTGGCCACCCACGGGTACACCTTGTGGCCGGGCAGCTGACCGCCCTCGCCGGGCTTGGCGCCCTGCGCCATCTTGATCTGGACGTCATCGGAGTTGACCAGGTACTCGCTGGTCACGCCGAAGCGGCCGGAGGCGACCTGCTTGATCGCCGAGCGCCGCGAGTCGCCGTTGGCGTCCGGGGTGAACCGGTCGGCGTCCTCGCCGCCCTCACCGGTGTTGGACTTGCCGCCCAGCCGGTTCATCGCGATGGCCAGGACCTCGTGCATCTCCTTGGAGATCGACCCGTAGGAGATCGCGCCGGTGGCGAAGCGCTTGACGATGGACGACACCGGCTCGACCTGCTCGATCGGCACCGGCTTGCGCGCCTCGCGGAACTTGAACAGCCCGCGCAGGGTCATCAGCTCGCGGGACTGCTCGTCGACCGCCTGGGTGTACTCCTTGAACACCTCGTAGCGACCGCTGCGGGTGGAGTGCTGGAGCTTGAACACCGTCTGCGGGTTGAACAGGTGCGGCTCGCCTTCGCGCCGCCACTGGTACTCGCCGCCGACCTCCAGCCTGCGGTGCGGTGCCTGCACCCCGTCGCCGGGGTAGGCGCGCCGGTGCCGTTCGGCGACTTCCCGCGCCAGCACGTCGAACCCGACGCCGCCGAGGCGCGAGGTCGTGCCGGTGAAGCACTGCTGCACGACCTCCTCGCCCAGCCCGATCGCCTCGAAGATCTGCGCACCGGTGTAGGAGGCCACAGTGGACACGCCCATCTTGGACATGGTCTTGCGGACGCCCTTGCCCAGCGCCTTGATGAGGTTGTCGGTGGCCTGCTTGGCATCGACGTCCCGGATCACGCCGGTGAGCACCAGGTCTTCCACAGTGGCCATCGCCACATACGGGTTAACGGCAGCGGCGCCGTAACCGATGAGAAGAGCGACATGGTGCACTTCCCGGACGTCGCCGGCTTCGACGATCAGCCCCACCTGGGTGCGCTTCTTCTCGCGCACCAGGTGGTGGTGCACGGCGCCGGTCGCCAGCAGCGACGGGATCGGCGCGTGCTCGGCGTCGGCCGTGCGGTCGGAGAGCACCAGCACGTGCGCGCCGTCGGCGACGGCGGCCGAGACCTCCTCGCAGATCTCCTCCAGCCGGTTGCGCAGCGCTTCGCCGCCACCCGCGACGTGGTAGGTCATCGACACGACCGCGGGCTTGAGCCCTGGGCGGTCGCCGTCGTCGTTGAGGTGCACGATCTTGGCGAGCTGGTCGTTGTCCAGCACCGGGAACGGCAGCGCCAGGTTGCGGCAGGCCGCCGGGTGGTGGTCGAGCAGGTTGTGCTCCGGCCCGACGTGGGTGCCCAGCGAGGTGACCAGCTCTTCCCGGATGGCGTCCAGCGGCGGGTTGGTGACCTGCGCGAACAGCTGGGTGAAGTAGTCGAACAGCTGCCGCGGGCGCTCGGAGAAGGCGGCGAAGGGCACGTCGTTGCCCATCGAGCCGATCGGTTCGGCGCCGCTGGTGGCCATCGGCTTGAGCAGCACGCCGAGTTCTTCCTGCGTGTAGCCGAAGACCTGCTGCCGGTGCACCAGCGAGTCGTGCGAGGGCAGTTCCCGCTCGCGGTCGGGCAGGTCGGCCAGGCGCACGACGCCCGCGTCCAGCCACTCCTGGTACGGGTGCTCGGCGGCGAGCTCGCCCTTGATCTCGTCGTCGTCGATGATGCGGCCGGCTTCGGTGTCGACCAGGAACATCCGGCCCGGTTGCAGGCGGCCCTTGCGGACGATCTTGTCCGGCTCGACCTCCAGCACGCCGACCTCGCTGGCCAGCACCACGAGCCCGTCCTCGGTGACCCAGTAACGCCCGGGACGGAGGCCGTTGCGGTCGAGCACCGCACCGATCTGCGCACCGTCGGTGAAGGCCACCAGCGCCGGGCCGTCCCAGGGTTCCATCAGGTAGTTGTGGAACTCGTAGAACGCGCGGCGGGCCGGGTCCATCTCGGCGTGGTTCTCCCACGCCTCCGGGATCATCATCAGCACCGCGTGCGGCAGCGAACGGCCGCCGAGGTGCAGCAGTTCCAGCACCTCGTCGAAGGTCGCCGAGTCGCTGGCGCCGGGGCTGGCGATCGGGAACAGCCGCTGCAGGTCACCGGGGATCAGGTCGGTGGCGAGCATGCTCTCGCGGGTCCGCATCCAGTTGCGGTTGCCCTTGACCGTGTTGATCTCGCCGTTGTGCGCGATGTAGCGGTACGGGTGCGCCAGCGGCCACGACGGGAACGTGTTGGTGGAGAACCGGCTGTGCACCAGGCCGATCGCGCTGGCGAACCGCTCGTCGCCGAGGTCCGGGTAGAACGCGCCGAGCTGGGCCTCGGTGAGCATTCCCTTGTACACGATGGTGCGCGCCGACAGGCTCGGGAAGTACACGTCGGCTTCGTGCTCGGCCCGCTTGCGGACGCAGAACGCGCGCCGTTCCAGTTCCAGCGGTGTCCCGCCGGCCTCGTGATCGAGGAAGAGCTGGCGGAAGCCCGGCATCGTCTCGCGCGCCGAAGTGCCCGCGCAGTCGGGTGCGACCGGCAGGTCGCGCCAGCCGAGCAGCCGCAGGCCTTCCTCGGCCACGATCCGCTCGATGATCTCCGCGGCCCGCGCCGCCGCACCGGGATCGGCGGGCAGGAAGGCCGTGCCCACGGCGTACTCGCCGCGTCCGGGCAGCGCGAAGGGAACTTCCGCGCGGAAGAACGCGTCCGGGACCTGGGTGAGCAGCCCGACCCCGTCACCGGTGTCGGGGTCGGCGCCCTTGGCGCCGCGGTGCTCCAGGTTGCGCAGTGCCGTCAGAGCTTTCTCGACCAGCTCGTGGCTCTGCCGACCCTGCAGGTCGGCGACGAAAGCGACACCGCACGCGTCGTGTTCATTGGCCGGGTCGTAGAGACCGGCGGCCGCGGCGCTGCGTTGCGCCACGCTTCTTGCATGGTGGGAAAGGGGCATCGTACCTCCCGTCGTCAGGCCGCGATCCGCAACTGGGCATGACTCACCCACGGCGGAGCCGCAAGAACCTTTGGGGGCACTGACAAAAGGATGCGCCGTTGCACTCTCGGTCAGTTTGAGGCACTCTACAGATCGAGCGCCCGGATAGCTACCGTCAAGTAACACCAAATTAAGCGAGTGTTACCCGGCTCCCAGGTGTTGGGACAGCGCTGTCGCAATCCCTGCGAGCTCGGGGAATTCTGCACCACGACACCGTCCATACGCGACTGCCGGGCGCATCGAGTGGCGTTGTTCACGATCTTCTTGCGGTGACGGCGAAGCCCTGCCGGGCAGCATCGGATTCGGTTCAGAACAGGCGTTTTCGCAGCACTCGGGGCAGAAATCACCCGATCGCCAACGGGTTCCGCCTCCGGGAGCGACCGCTCCCGGAGGCCGCGAGGTCAGCGCGGTTCGGGCTGGACCCGGTCGTCCACGAGTACCGACGGGTCCTCGGGAGTACTCGCAATCGTCCGATTCCGGACGAAAAGTCCGAGCAGCGCCAGCAGCAGCAGGCCCAGCAGCAGGTACGGATTGCCGAAGAAGTGCTGCACCGGCGTCCACGGAGGACCGGGGGGCAACGATTTGAACACGGCCGCCAGCACGGTCGCCGAGGTCAGCGCGGTGACGGCGAGCCAGCCCAGGCTGCGCAACCGAACGGAGTAGCCCAGCAGCACCAGCAGTCCCGGGGCGCACCAGACCCAGTGGTCCGACCACGACGTCGGCGAGATCAGCAGCGCGAGCAGCCCGGTGGCCACCGCGCCCAGCACCGGCTCGGTGCGCCGCACCGCGAAGGCCACCACGGCCACGCAGGCCAGCGAGAGCAGCACCCACAGCCCGTTCTGCACCGACGGTGCGAGCTCCAAGCGCGCCAGCCCGCCCATGATCGACTGGTTGGTGTGGAAGGCCGATCCGCTCACGCCGCTCGCCGGTCCCTTGCCGAACCAGTACTCCACCGCGGCCGAGTAGTTCAGCGCGAAGCCGACCAGCGTGCCGAAGGCACCGGTCAGCACGGCGACCACCGCGGCGCGGAAGTCCTTGCGGAACAGCAGGAACAGCAGGAAGGCGGCGGGTGTGAGCTTGATCGCCGCGGCGATGCCGATCAGCACGCCGCGCGGCCAGCGCGGGTTGATCGCCAGGCAGTCGACGATGACCAGCCCCATCAGCACGATGTTGATCTGGCCGAGGCCGAAGGAGGCGTAGACCGGCTCCAGGAACAGCGTCCACGGCAGCAGCGCCATGGCCACCGCCAGCGCGCCGCGCCGCCCGACGGCCGCCCACATGTGCCGCGTGACCAGGTACAACGCCGCACCGATGGCGAGCAGGTCGACGAGGTAGAGCGCGGCCAGCCCGGCGACGAACGGCAGCAGCGCGAACGGCAGCAGCGGCAGCAGCGCGAACGGCGGGTACACCCAGGGCAGCACGCGGCCGATGCTGACCGTCGGGGCGGTGTTCATGATGTCGCCGCCGGCCAGCCAGGTGTGCACGGCCCAGCGGTAGACCTGGTAGTCGATGGCCGAGCCGTCGTCGAGCCCGGCGCGCCGCATGACGAGCAGCAGGACGAAGGAGAGGCCCAGCAGCGGCACCGACGCGATCGTGATGGCGCGCGAGCGCCGCACCACGAAACCGCGCAGCCGGTCCGGAAGTTCGCCGAGGTCGAGCGCAGGATGGCCGGATTTGAACCGCACCGTGGCCAAACTGGAGTCCTCTCGATCAGGCGACCGACGTGGATCACCGGTGCGTGACCGTCCGATCACGCCGCGCTCGCCTGGTCGCGGGAAGTTCTCGTTGAAGAACCGGAAAACTTTATCGCATCGAACCGTCACCCCAGCGCACGGCTCGCCGAGAGCGCAGGGTCACCGGGCGGCTCCGTCGAGCGAGCCCAGCAGCTTGGC
The DNA here is from genome assembly GCF_027853965.1 of Saccharopolyspora indica. Classification (GTDB taxonomy): domain Bacteria; phylum Actinomycetota; class Actinomycetes; order Mycobacteriales; family Pseudonocardiaceae; genus Saccharopolyspora; species Saccharopolyspora indica. Next base: position 20,784 of record NZ_JAQGLB010000018.1, read on the forward strand.
CAGCAGCGCGCCCAGCTGGTCGCGCTCGTCGGCCTCCAGCGGGTCGAGCAGCCGCCGCTCCCGGTCGAGGTGATCCGGGAAGAGCCGGTCGATCAGCTCCCGCCCGCGCTCGGTGAGGTGCACGTCGACCTCCCGGCGATCGCGGCGGGAGGCGGTGCGGTTGATCAGCCCTTCCGCCTCCAGCCGGGCGAGCCGCTTGGTGGTGGCCGCGCCGGAGGACAGCGTCTCCCTGGTGAGCTGGCTGGGCCGCAGTCCCCCGTCGGCCCGCCGCAGCGCGCTGAGCACCTCGAACTCCATCCGCGACAGACCGGTCTCGGCGAACGCCGCGGCGTCGAGCTGGTTGATCAGCGCCGCGAGCCGCCGCACCCGGCCGATCACGTCGATCGGGGACATGTCGAGGTCCGGCCACCGCTCGCGCCATTGCGCGCTGATCCGTGCGACTGCGTCGTCCACGGCGCACTCCTTCACGAGTAAATCATCTGGTAATATTTTACTAGTGAACGTTCCTGCCGACCGCACCGAGCCCCAGTCCGCCCTGACCCGCCTGCGCCGGGCGCTGCGCATCCGCGAAGCGCTCCGGTACACGCCGACGGTCGGAGGTGTCGTGGCTCCCGCGCTGCGGGTCGGCGTGTCGTTCGGCGCCCCGATCGCGGTGCTGGTGGCGATCGGCCACCCGGAACTGGTGCCCTTCGCGGCGTTCGGCGCGTTCACCTCGCTGTACTGCCGGGTCGACACCTGGTCCCGCCGCGCACGCCTGCTCCCGCTCATCGCGCTGGGGCTGGTCGTGAGCGTGGCCACGGCAACGATGATCGCCGCCGCCACCGGCAACGCGCTCATCGGGGTCCTGGTGCTCACCGCGATCGCGACGCTGGGCAAGCTGGCCTCCGACGTGCTGGAGTTCGGCCCGCCCGGCGGCCTGATGTTCGTCTTCGCCGCCGGGGCCGCCGCCTACGCCGCGCACGACTGGTCGGGCGTGGGCGCGCACCTCGGGATCATGGTGGCCTCCGCAGCGCTGTCGATGGCGCTGAGCCTGCTCGGCAACCTCCTGCACCCGACCGGCCCGCACCGCGTCGCCACCGCTCGCGCGCTGGTGGCGATCGCCGATCACCTCGACGCGCCGAACCCCGCCACTCGCCACCGCGCGCACCTCGCGGCGCACCGGGCCTCGGCGACATTGCGCGGCAACGGCCGCACCGTCACCGCCCTCCGCGCCCACCTGGCCGACGCCGAACACCTGCTCCACCACCCCGCCGATGCGGAGCACCTGCGCGACCTCGCCCGCAAGCTCCGCCGCGGCCGCATCCCGCGCCCGGCCTCCGCACCCCAGCTCCCGCGGAACTTCCGGCACGCCGGAGCACCGTGGTCGGCGCGGATCTCGCCGTTCCTGCCGAACGCGGGCCGGATGCTGCTCTCGTGCCTGCTCGCCGGGCTGATCACCCTCGCGGTCGGGCTGGACCACGCCTACTGGGCGGTGGTGTCGGCCAGCGCGGCCCTGCAGTCGACCAACGCCACGGACACCTGGCACCGCACGGTGCAGCGCATGACCGGAACGCTCGCCGGAGCGGTGCTGGCGTTCGCGATGTTCGGCTTCCAGCCGAGCCCGCTGGCCATCCTGGTGCTGGTGGTGGTCTGCCAGCTGATCGCCGAGCTGTTCGTCCAGGCCAACTACGCGCTGGGCCTGGTGTTCGTCACGCCGCTGGCCCTCGGGCTGGCTTCGCTGAGCAATCCGGCGGCGCACGACGAGATGATCGTCGAGCGCATCGCCACGACCGTCCTGGGCGCGCTGATCGCCGCGGCGGTGAGCCTGGTCCTGATCAACCGGCAGTCCGCGCGCCGGCTGAACGCGGCCCTCGCCGAGTGCCGCGAAGCCCAGCACGAGCTCGGCGAATCCGACGAGTCCACTGTGGCCGAATCCAGAACCCGGCTCGTGCACGCTGTTTTCGCGCTCCGCAACGCCCACGCGGTCGCCGACGGGGAGCCCCGGCACCGCAACCCCCGCACCCGGGAAGTCCTCGACACCGAGCACGAGGCCTACGAGCTCCTCGCCGCAACAGTCCCAGCCCGCACCGCGAGATAGCCTTTCGCGTGATTCCCCGGACGTATCGCCGCGACGGGTGACCAGCGCGCACGAACAGGCGTCATCGACATCTTTTCCTTGCCGGTGAACGATGTTGCGTGGTTGATTGCCGGAAGTGCTTCCGACGAAGGAGGATTCCATGGGCAAGGGCGACGCCGACCGCGATGGGCAGGGCGATCCCCAGCCGGAGAAGTGGGAGACCTGGGGCTCGAAGGACGACGGCAACAAGCACGAGAGCTGATGAGCGGCTGGCGCGAACGGCTCACCACGCCGCGCGAACAGTTCATCCCGCCCGTGGTGTGGGTCGACGACCCCGCCACGGGCGGTTTCGCCGCGGTCTCGAAGTCCTCGGACGAAACGCGTTGGCGCGCACTGGTCGACGCCGATGAGCCGATCATCACCCAGGTCGACGACGGGCGAACGCCACCTGGCGGCATCGGGCTTCAACCGTCCAGCTCGTGCAGCCAACCATCGCTCGTCGCGGCCATGCTCGACGCACTCGGCGCAGGTGCGGGCCACAAGGTGCTGGAGATCGGCACCGGCACCGGGTGGTGCGCTGCGGAGTTGCGCAGCCGCGTCGGCGAGCACGGCGAGGTCGTCTCGGTGGAAGTCGACCCCCGGATCGCCGAGCGAGCACGCGGCGCGCTGCGGCGAGCGGGCTGCTCCGTCACGGTCATCACGGCGGACGGGATGGACGGATACCTGCCCGCTGCCCCCTACGACCGCGTCATCGCCACCGCATCCGTCCGAGCGGTCCCCCGCGCCTGGCTCGAACAGACTCGCGTCGGCGGCGTCCTGGTCGTGCCGTGGGGAACTGACTACTGCAACGGAACGCTGCTGCGCCTGGAAGTCGGCGAGGACGGTTCCGCATCCGGCCGGTGCGGGATGAACCTGGCGTTCATGCGAGTCCGGGAACAACGCCGGAACTACCTCGAACCGAGCCCTGCCGAGCTCCGTTCAGCGCAGCGGAGCACGACGACGCGCAGCATCGCGGAGCTGTACGAGATGATCGCGTACTCGCGTGCGGCCTTCGCGATCGGTCTCCGGGTACCCCGCTGTTACCGCACCGCGGAAGAGCTGACCCCGGACCACCGACGCATCGAACTCCACGACACCACCTCGAACTCCTGGGCCCGGGTGGACCTGACCCGCGGTGCGGAGAAGTCCGACGTCCTCCAATTCGGCCCCCGCCGACTGTGGAACGAAGCCGACGCGGCATACGACTGGTGGCTGACCGCAGGCCGCCCCGGGCCACAGCGCTTCGGCCTCACGATCTCCCCCGAAGGTGACCACACGACCTGGATCGACACACCCACCAGCGCCACCAGCTGGCTCGTTGCAGGACCTCAGAGCTGATGTCCCGCTCTCAGTTCCGATGCGCGCCGTCCGTCCAAGTGGACATCGGAACTGAGCTACTGGTGGTTGCCGAAGGCTCGCAGGAAGGTCTCGACCGCGTTGACGGTGACTTCGCGCTGCTCGGCTTGGGGGATCTTCCGCGTTCCCAGCCGGGCGCGGTTCTCCAGCGCGCCAGTGAGCAGGGCGCCGAATTGCTCGGCGGCGATCGCCGGGTCGCCGTCGAGCACCAGCCTGCCGGCCAAGGCCAGCTTGGCCAGTCGAGCGGCCAACGCGTCGTTGACGCGATCGGCGGCCCTCTCCCGGACGATGTCGAGCAGCTCCGGCCGGCTCGCCGAGCGCAGCAGTCGCCGCAGTGCCTCGGATCGCTCATCGCAGTAGCACTCGGCGAGCCTGAGGCCGGTCTCGGTCAGCATCGCGGCGAGATCGCCGCTGCCGTCGAGGAGCTCGACCGCAGCGAGGTTGCGGGCCAGCGCCTGGTCGGACAGGGCGGCGATCACTTCCCGGAAGAGGCTCTCCTTGTCGCCGAAGTGGTTGTAGATCGTGTGCTTGGCGACCCCCGCCTCGGTGGCGATCGCGTCGACGCCCGCCAGGTGGTACCCGTCCCTGGAGAAGATGGTGAACGCGGCGTCCAGGATTGCTTGCCGCTTGTCGATCCGCCCCGTGCGGCTGCCCGGCCTCGTTCCACGCACGGGACAACCATAGCTTCCGCACTCGCCCGTACGTTATATTGCACTCATCAGTGCAATTTTGGGTCAGGGGGAGCCGATGATCATCAGCCTGCTGCGGTTCAGCTTCAAGCCCGACGTCACCGAGGAGGAGAAGGCGGAGGCGCTGGCCGCCATGCGGCGCACCGCGTCGGTCGAGTCGACGGTGTTCTCCACGGTCGGTCGAGACCTCGGGGACCCGGCGGAGGGCTTCACCCATGCCTCCGTGACGGCGATCCCCGACCTGGCCGCGCTTGAGCGGTACATGCACGATCCGGTGCACGTGAAGGGCGACGAGTACATCCTGCCGCGATTGGCCAAGCAGTCCGCAGTGCGCCTGTCCGACGACCTGGACCCCGAGCTGTCGCAGAAGATCTACGCGATCTACGCGCGGAAGGTCGAGACAGATCCTGCCTGGGGCCGCGAGGTGGAAGCGCTCTTCGCCGCCGCGGGGACGAAACCCACGCTCGAAGGCCCCGACGCCTGACAGCGGCGGGGCCGCACGTCCCATCCCGACCGCCGGGCTCGTGCCTGCGTGAGACCCCGCACCCGTCGGCACCGACCCCTGAGCACGAACCGAGAACGGTGGAGGACGTCTTGACGGCGTCCTCCACCGCTGGGGCTCACTTGGGTTCGAGGACGAAGACCGGGATCTGGCGGTCGGTCTTCTGCTGGTACTCGGCGTAGGCCGGGTAGGCGGCGACCGCTCGCTCCCACCACTCGGCGCGTTCCTCGCCGTCGACCTCTCGTGCGACGAAGTCCTTGGTCACGGTCCCGTCCTGCAGGCGGAACTCCGGGTGCGCCTTGATGTTGTAGTACCAGGTGGGGTGCTCCGGTGCGCCGCCCTTGGAGGCCACGACCGCGTAGCGGCCGCCGTGCTCCACCCGCATCACCGGGGTGTAGCGCAGCTTGCCGCTCTTCGCGCCGCGCAGCGTCATCAGCACGATCGGCGAGCCCTGGATCTCGATGCCCTCGGTGGTCCCGGTCTCCAGGACCCGCTTGGTCTGCTCCTGCACCCAGTCGGTGGGGCTGAACTCAACGTCTGACATGTCCACCGGCAACGCACCTCCGGCCACCGCCATTCCTGGGCAGCCGCACCTGGCCCCGATCGGAGGACCACCAGTGCGTCCGGAGGAGTGCCCGGGCGGCGGCGCTCAGCTCTCCGGGTCGAGGTGGTAGAGCTCGGGGAGGTTGACCACGACCGCTTCCTGGGTGCTGCGGGCGATCACCACCACCGCCGGGTTGTCCGGGTCCGGGTTCTCCTCGCGGTGCGGGACGAAGGGCGGGACGAAGATGTAGTCGCCCGGCCCGGTCTTGATGCGGACCTCCTCGGCACCGTCGTGGAAGACGAACTCCGGGTTGCCGCCGACCACGTGGATCGCCGTTTCCGACTCGCCGTGGTGGTGGTTGTCCGAGGCCGTCGACGGGGCCACGTGGGTCTCGCCCATCCAGATCCGCTCCGAGCCGACCAGGTCACCGCTGATCGCGGCCAGCCGCCGCATGCCCTCCGTCTGCGCGGTGTTCTTGTCCAGGTCGGCGGCCCGGACGTGGTGCAGCCGGGTGCGCAGCGCGGCGCGCTGCGCCTCGGGCACCGGCGTGGACAGGTCCGGGTGGAAAGCGTCGTGCTGGGTCATCTGCGTCCTTCCTCGCGCCTGTGCACCGAGGTAACCCCACCGACCACCGCGCGCACAACCTCCGCCGGCGGAGGGTCGAGGACACGCGCGCGAAGTCGACGTAATCTCGTGTCGTCCGGACACCGTCCGGATCACGCCGCTGCCCTCGACCGGGCAGCAGCCGGTGGACCGACTTCGCGGATTGGGAGTACCGATGCGGCACGTGCACCCCGCTGACCTCGACGTTCGGCTGAGCGCGGCGGGTGGTCGAGCGTGATCGAGGAACTGCTGCCCGCCGAGGTCAGCTGCGCGGAGACCGTCACCGACCCGCCGGAGGTGGACCTCTTCCCGGAGGAGGAGGAGATCATCGCCCGCGCGGTGGGCAAGCGCCGCCGGGAGTTCAGCACCGCCCGCTGGTGCGCGCGCCAGGCGCTGGACCGCATCGGCGTCGCGCCGGTGCCGCTGCTGCCCGGTGAGCGCGGCGCGCCGCAGTGGCCTGCGGGGGTCGTCGGCAGCATCACGCACTGCGCGGGCTACCGGGCCGCCGTCGTCGCCCACCAGGAGAAGGTGCAGTCGCTCGGCATCGACGCCGAACCGCACGAAGCGCTGCCCGACGGCGTGCTCGACGCGGTGTCGCTGCCGACCGAGCGCACCCACCTCACCGAACTGTCCACAGCGGACCCCACCCGCCACTGGGACCGGATCCTGTTCAGCTGCAAGGAAACGGTCTACAAGACCTGGTACCCGATCACCCGGGAGTGGCTGGGCTTCGAGGACGCCCGCCTGGAGCTCCGCCCGGACGGCACCTTCACGGCCGGCCTCATCAAGACCGGAGCGGACCAGGCGGGCCGTCCGCTGACCGCGTTCACCGGCCGCTGGCTGGTAGCCAACGACCTCATCCTCACCGCGATAGCCTTCCCGGCCTCCTGAACGCAGGCTTTCGGCGAAGTCCGGTCGGGCCGGTGCGGGGCGGCAGTTGTGCCGGAAACTGACGCCCCGCACCGGAACGTCCGGTCAGTTTCAGGCACAACTGCCGCACGACCCCGCCCGGGACGACTTTGCCGGAGCTCTGCCTCCCGACCGGGCGACGCCCGGAATTGCGGGTGACGAAAGAGCGGTACCGCCGATAGGAATGCGCAATCGCGGGATTCGCATTTCTGACGGCCCGGGCGGATGTGCCGGAATAGCGCCGACCGGTGCGATTCGGGCCACGGGCCGCGGTGCTACGCTTCGCGGAACCGCCGACCGGATCGCACCGGTCGGCGTTTTTCCGCTTTCGTGCCGGAGTCCGGCACCTTTCCAGGAGGAGAACTTCGTGGAACAGATCGAAGACCGCGCGGTGGCCACTCTCGAGATGATGCGGGAGCAGGTCATCCCGAATTCACCTTTCACCTCCTTCCTCCGCACCGAGGTCATTTCGTGCGCGGACGGCGCGGCCGAACTGGTGGTGCCGATCCGCAAGGAGCTGACCCAGCACCACGGGTTCGCGCACGGGGCGATCGTCGGCTGCGTGGCCGACAACGCGTGCGCGTGGGCCGCGGCTTCGGCCGTCGGCGACGTCGTCACCACCGAGTACAAGCTCCACCTGCTGGCGCCCGCCGTCGGGGAGAAGCTGATCGGGCGCGGTCGGGTGATCAAGGCTTCGGCGCGGTTGGTGATCGCCGCGGCCGATGTCTTCACCGCCACCGGCGACCGGGAGAAGCACGTCGCCACCATGCTGGCCACCATCATGCCGGTCGGGAAACCGGCGAAGTCCTGAAAGGGGTTCCAGCGGATTCGGCAATCGTGCGATTGGCATTCTTCACCGCTTGTGACAAGGCGGAACCGATCACCTAGCTTTGTGGCGCACACGTGCTCGCCACTACCTTCGGGGTTGAGATGGCTGGAAGAGAATCCGAGCCCACCGCGGAACCAATCGAACCTGAATCCGGCGCTCAAGCACGGGAACCGCGCCGGAAGACCATCAGCAACGCCTACGTGCACCGATTGCAGCGGCGCCACTTCCTGCTGTTCGACGTGCTGCCGATCTTCGGCACCGCTGCCGCAATCGCATTCCTCTGGGTCCACCCGTTCGGCGTGACCGAGCTGGTGCTGCTGCTGTCGATGTGGATCGTCACCGGACTCGGCATCAGCGTCGGCTACCACCGCCTGTTCACGCACCGCTCCTTCAAGGCGTCGCCGGCGGTGTCCACCGCGCTCGCGGTGGCCGGGTCGATGGCCGGTCAGGGCGGCGTGGTGTCCTGGGTCGCGCTGCACCGGCGCCACCACGAGTGCAGCGACCGCGAGGGCGACCCGCACTCGCCGAACCTGGCCGGCGAGGGCTGGAAGGGGCGTCTTCGCGGCCTGATGCACTCGCACTTCCTGTGGATGCGCCGCCACGAGTACCCGAACGTCGTGCACTACGCGCCCGATCTGCTCAAGAACCGCTCGCTGGTCCGGGTCGCCCGTCTGTACTACTACTGGATCGTGCTCGGGCTGCTGATCCCGGCGGTCATCGGCGGTCTGGTGTACCAGAGCTGGACCGGTGCGGTGAGCGGCCTGTTCTGGGGCGGTCTCGTGCGCATCTTCGTGCTGGAGCACATCGTGTGGGCGATCAACTCGTTCCTGCACATGTTCGGCACGCGCCCCTACGAGTCCAGGGAGCGCAGCGGCAACGGCGGGATCTTCGCGCTGATCACCTTCGGCGAGGCCTGGCACAACAACCACCACGCGTTCCCCGAATCACCGTCCTTCGGACTGGACTGGTACCGGCTCGACCCCGGGTACTGGCTGGTCAAGGGACTTCAGGCCACCGGCCTGGTCTGGGACCTGAAGGTCCCGTCGGAGAGCAGGCGCGAGGCCAAGCGGATCACCAGGAACGACCGGCCCGCGGCCGGCGCAGCGGCATAGGGAGACGAGAGTTCAATGCCTGCCCAGGAATCCATCGTCCAGTGGTGCCAGCACTACGTCGCGCAGCTGCTCGACGTGCCGCCCGCCGAGATCGACCCGGAGGCCGACTTCGACCGCCTCGGGCTGGATTCGGCGCTCGCCGTCTCCCTGCTGATCGAGATCGAGCACGAGTACGGCATCGACCTGCCGCCCGAGGAGCTGTTCGACAACCCGACCATCAACGCGGTCGCGGCGTACCTGCTGGCGCACACGCAGAACTCCGTGGCGTGATCATGGCGGCCCCGGACGTCCGCGCGACCCAGGCGGCAGCCGCCATCCGGCACCACTACGACGTGGGCAACGACTTCTTCGGCCTGTGGCTGGATCCTTCGCTGACCTACTCGTGCGCCCTGCGGCACGCGCCGGAGGACACCCTGGAGGTCGCACAGCAGCAGAAGCTGCGCTACCACCTCGACGCGATCCGCGCGGACGACGCCACCAGCGTCCTGGACATCGGCTGCGGCTGGGGTTCGGTCCTCGGCCTGCTGTCCGGGACGCGCGGGGTCCAGCGGTCCGTCGGCCTCACCCTGAGCGACGAGCAGGCCGCCTTCATCCGGAGCAAGCACCACCTTGGTGTCGAGGTGCACACGCAGAACTGGACGCACTTCGAACCGGGCACCCGATTCGACGGGATCATCTCCATCGGGGCCTTCGAGCACTTCGCCACGCCGGAGGAGTCCGCTGCCGAGAAGATCGGCCTGTACCGCGAGTTCTTCACGCGGTGCCGGGACTGGCTCAGCGACGACGGCGCGCTGTCGCTGCAGACCATCGCCTACGCCAACATGTCCCGCGACCAGGCCAGCGAGTTCATCCAGCAGTCGATCTTCCCGGACGCGGACCTGCCGACGCTCGCCGAGATCACCGCCGCCGCCGACGGCGTCTTCGAGGTGCAGTCGGTGAGCAACGGCAGGCTCGACTACGCCTGGACGTGCGAGCAGTGGGCGCACCGGCTCCGGCAGCGCCGCGCCGAAGCGGTCGAGCTGGTCGGGCCCGAGGTCACCGCCCGCTACGAGCGCTACCTGAAGCTGTCCGCGCTCGGCTTCCGGATGGGCAAGATCTGCCTGCTGCGGCTCGTGCTCCGGCCCTACCGCACGAGCTACTTCCGGTCGGCCCGGTGACGGCGCGACCCGGCCGGACCGGCGAGGCCACTGCCCCGCCGGTCCGGTTCAACCCCTTCAGCGCCGGGTTCCGGCGCGATCCGTACCCCGTCTACCGGCGGCTCCGCGAGGCCCAACCGGTGCACCGGACGATGGGCATGTGGGTGCTGACGCGCCACGCCGAGGTGCAGGCCGTGCTGCGCGACCGGACCTTCAGCGCCGGGCTCATCCCGGAGCTGATCGACCGGCAGGCGAGCCGCCTCGGCAGGCACGACCTGGCGCGGATCCGGCGGCTGGCCCGCAAGTCCCTGGTGTTCACCGACAATCCCGACCACGCGCGGCTGCGCGGGCTGGTGAACCGGGTGTTCACCGGGCCCGCGATCGCCGGGCTCCGCCCGCTGGTCACCGACGCCGCGGAGCGGCTGGTGCGCGAGGCGTGGGACGACGGCGGCATGGACGCCATCGCCGACTTCGCCGCACCGCTGCCGAACGCGGTCCTGTCCGGCTGGATGGCGCTGCCCGCTCACCTGCGCGGGCAGGTCGGCCGGTGGACGCACGACATCCGGTTCCTGCTCGAACCGGGGCTGATGACCGCCGCGGACTTCGCGCGCGTGCACGAGGTGGTCGAGGCCTTCGCCGGTGAGCTCGCGGCGGTGGTCGCCCACCGGCGGTGCAGGCCGGGCGAGGACCTGATCAGCGAGTTGCTGGCGGTGCGGACGGGCGGCGGCGACCGGCTCGCCGACGAGGAAGTCGTCTTCACCTGCATGATGTGCTTCGTCGCGGGCAGCGAAACCACGAAATCCCTGATCGGCAACGCGCTTCTGGCCCTGCTCCAGCACCCGGAGCAGGACGCTCTGCTGCGCCGCGAACCGGAACGCGCCCAGGACGCCGTCGCCGAGGCGTTGCGCTACGACAGCCCGCTCCAGCAGACCAAGCGCGTGGCGACGCGGGACGTCGAGATCGGCGGCGAGCGGGTTCCCGCGGGTGACCAGGTCCTGCTGTGCCTCGGTGCCGCGAACCGCGATCCCGCGCGCTTCGACCGGCCGGAGGAGTTCGACATCACCCGCGACGCGCGCGGCCACCTGGCCTTCGGCCACGGCATGCACGGGTGCCTGGGCGGGCTGCTGGCCGAACTGCAGGCCGAAGTCGCGTTCGGGTGCCTGTACCGGCGCCCGGAGTTCCTGGAACCGGACGCGGCCGAGCTCGAATGGCACGACCACAGCTTCATCGTCCGGGGGCTGAAGCGGCTCCCGGTCTCGGTGCGCGGGTGAGAACGCCGCGCACCGGCGAGTACGACGGCGGAGGACGCGCCGGGAGAGAGAAGGAAGACGTGCCGCACACACCACCACCGCTTCCCGAGATCCTGCAGCACCGCGCCGCCTTCGAAGCCGACCGGCGGGCGTACGCGTTCCTCGACGAGCACGGGCAGGAGACGTCGGTCCTGACCTATCGCGACCTGCACGAGCGGGCTCTCGGCGTCGCCGGGCGGCTGCGCAGGCACTGCCGGCCCGGTGACCGGGCGCTGCTGCTGTTCCCGCCGGGGCTGGACTTCATCGTCGCCTACTTCGCCTGCCTGTACGCGCACGTCGTCGCGGTGCCGGTGAGCCCGCCGCGCGCGAGGCGGGTGCAGGAGGCGACGCGGAGCATCATCCGGGACAGCGAGCCCGCCGCGGTGCTCACCGTCACCACCATGATGGAAGCCGTGGAGCCCGAGCTGGGGGCGCTCTGCGAGGCCGCGCCCTGGCTCCCCCTCGACCAGCTGAAGCTCAGCGCCTACACCGATTTCCGGCCCGAGCCCTGCGCACCGGACTCGCTGGCGTTCCTCCAGTACACCTCGGGTTCCACCGCAGCCCCGAAGGGCGTCATGGTGTCGCACCGGAACCTCTCGGCGAACCAGGAGATGATCCGGCGCGCGTTCGGCCACGACGAGCGCTCGACGTTCGTCGGCTGGACGCCGATGTACCACGACATGGGGCTGATCGGGAACGTCCTGCAGCCGATGTACCTCGGCGTGACCAGCCACCTGATGGCACCCGAGGCGTTCATCCGGCGCCCGCTGAGCTGGCTGGCGGCGATCTCCCGGTACCGCGCGCACACCAGCGGCGGACCGAACTTCGCCTTCGACGCCTGCGTCGCGCACGCCGCCAGGAGCGGTGTCCCGGACCTGGACCTGAGCTGCTGGCAGGTCGCCTTCAACGGCGCCGAGCCCATCCGGCACGAGACGTTGCGCCGGTTCACCGAGACCTTCGCCCCGTTCGGGTTCAGCGGGAATGCGCACTACACCTGCTACGGCGCGGCCGAGGCGACCCTGCTGGCCTCCGGCAGCACGAAGGGCGAGGGACCGCGCACCGTGGAGGTGGATGCCGAGGCGCTCGGAGGGCAGCGCGTCGTCGAGGCCGCCGGCGGCCAGCCGCTCGTGGGGTCCGGGCGGGCCGTGCCGGGCGGTGAGCTGCGGATCGTGGACCCGGAGACCGCGCTGCCCTGCCCGCCGGGCCGGATCGGCGAGATCTGGATCGCCGGGGACCACGTCGCCACCGGCTACTGGCGGCGTCCCGAGCAGAGCGCGGCGACCCTCCGGGCGCGGTGCGCGGGCGAAACCGGCGGCAGCTACCTGCGTTCCGGCGACCTCGGCGTGCTGATCGACGACGAGCTGTACGTGGTGGGCAGGCTGAAGGACGTGATCATCATCCGGGGCCGGAACCACTACCCGCACGACATCGAGCACACGGTGCAGTCGGCGCATCCGGCGTTGCAGCCCACCGCGGGCGCGGCGTTCGCGGTTCCCGGTTCCGGCGGCGAGAAGCTGGTCGTCGTGCAGGAGGTCCGGCGCGATCGGCTGGGCGAGGACGCGGCGGAGGTCGCCGCCTCGGTCCGGCAGGCGATCGTGCGGGAGCACGAGCTCTCCCCCGGCGAGGTGGTGCTGGTCCTGCCGGGTCAGCTCCAGAAGACCAGCAGCGGGAAGATCATGCGCAGCGCCGCGAAGCAGCGCTACCTGGAATCCGGTTACGACGTCTGGGCGCCCGCGCCGGTCGCCTGAGCAGCGAGAATCCCCGCGGAGAACCTGCTCCGCGGGGATTCTCGCTTTCACAGGTCCAGGGTGAGCCGGCTCGACCGGGAGCGGGACACGCAGATCATCATGGTCTTGCCGGATTCCTTCTCCTCGTCGGAGAGGATCGAGTCGCGGTGGTCGACCTCGCCGCCGAGCACGGTCGTCTCGCACGTCGCGCAGGTGCCCTCGCGGCACGAGGACGGGACGTCCAGCCCGGCCCGGCCCAGAGCGTCCAGAACGGACTGATCGGCACCGACCCGGACGCTGCGGCCGCTGCTCTGGATCAGCACCTCGAACGGCTGATCCGCGGCCGGGTCACCGGCGACCTCGCGGGGGTGGAAGCGCTCGACGCGCAACCGGTCGGAATCCCTTCCCCGCCAGGCGTTCTCGATCGCCGTCAGCAGTGCCTCCGGACCGCAGCAGTAGACCAGCGCGTCGTCGCCCGCGGACCGCACGATCTCGGTCAGCGGCAGCAGTCCCGACTCGTCCTCGGGGTGCAGGACCACCTTGTCCCCGTAGCGCGCCAGCTCGCCGAGGAAGGCCATCCGGGAGCGGTTTCGGCCGCCGTAGTGCAGCCGCCACCGCGCTCCGCTGTCCTCGGCTCGCCGGATCATCGGCAGCAGCGGGGTGATGCCGATCCCGCCCGCGACGAACACGTAGCGCTCGGCGCTGCGGAGCGGGAAGTTGTTGCGCGGTGCGGAAGCCTCCAGCACGGCTCCGGCGCGGACCTCGTCGTGCAGGTGGGCCGAGCCGCCCCGGCCACCGGGTTCGCGCAGGACGCCGACCCGCCACCGCCCGCGCTCGGCGGGATCACCGCACAGCGAGTACTGCCGGATCATGCCTCCGGGCAGGTGCAGGTCCACGTGCGCGCCGGGAGTCCACTCCGGCAGGTCCGCGCCGGATTCCCCGACGAGCACGAACGACCTGGTGTCCTCGGCTTCGAGTTCGGTCTCGGCCACGCGCACCCGCAGGGTCTGCGCGGCCGCTTGCTTCTCGGGCACTGTGGGTGTCCTCCAGGATCACGACGAAGGGTGGTGGCCGTGGCACGGGACCGGGCCCGTGCCACGGCGGTCACGCGGGGACGGTGAGCGAGCCGATCAGCGCCGTGTCGTGCTCGGCGGCGCGGAAGCGCGGGTGGTCGAGCAGTCCGGCGAGGAACTCCGCCGTCGTGCTCACGCCCGCCCCGCGGATCTCCGTCTCCGCCAGGACGCGCCGCATCTTCGCGATCGCGGCGTCGCGGTCGGGAGCCCACACGATGAGCTTGGCCAGCAGCGAGTCGTACAGCGCCGGGATCCGGTAGCCGTGCTCGACGTGGGTGTCGACGCGCACGAACGCACCGCCCGGCAGGACGCACCGGGTGAGGGTGCCGGGGGTGGGGGCGAAGTCGCGCGCCGGGTCTTCGGCGTTGACCCGGCACTCGATCGCCACGCCCCGGTGCCGCACCTCGTCCTGGGTGAACCCGAGCGGCTCCCCGGCGGCCACCCGGAGCTGCTCGCGCACCAGGTCGATCCCGGTGACCATCTCGGTCACCGGGTGCTCCACCTGGAGCCGGCAGTTGACCTCCATGAAGTAGAACCGTCCTGCCCCGTCCACGAGGAACTCGAAGGTGCCCGCGCCGGTGTAGCCCACCGCGCGTGCGCCGCGCACCGCCGCCTCCCCCATCTCCGCGACGATCCGCGGATCGAGACGCGGTGCGGGCGATTCCTCGACGAGCTTCTGGTGCCGCCGCTGCAGGGAGCAGTCCCGTGCGCCCAGGTGCACGACGTCGCCGTGGCCGTCGCCCAGCACCTGGATCTCCACGTGCCGGGCGCTGTCCAGGTAGCGCTCGACGTAGAGCCGCCCGTCCCGGAACACGGCCTGGGCGTTGGCCCTGGTCGTGGCGTACGCGCGGTCGAAATCGGCGGGGTCGCGGACGACCGCCATCCCGCGTCCGCCGCCGCCGGCCACCGCCTTGATGATCACCGGGTAGCCGATCTCGTCGGCGAGCTCCTTGGCCTCCTGCGCGCTGGTCAGCGCGTCGCGGCTGCCCGGCAGCAGCGGCAGCCCGGCGTCGAGCATGATCGCCCGCGCGCTGGACTTGTCGCCCAGCAGGTTCATCACCCGCGCCGACGGGCCGATGAAGGTGAGCCCCTCGGCCTCGCACACCTCGGCGAAGTCGGCGTTCTCGGACAGGAACCCGTACCCGGGGTGGATCGCGTCGGCACCGCGGGCCCGGGCGGCCTCGACGACCGCCGGGATGCTGAGGTAGCTCGACTTCGCCGGGCCGGGGCCGATCTGCACGCTCTCGTCGGCGAAGCGCACGACCGCCGAGTCGCGGTCCTCCGCCGAGTGCGCCGCGACGGTGGCCACACCGGCCTCCCGGCAGGTGCGGGCGATGCGGAGCGCGATCTCGCCCCGGTTGGCGATGAGCACCTTGCTGATCATCGCGCGGCTCCCTCGGCCGGGCCGAGGGTCAGCAGCGGCTGCCCGTGCTCGACGGACTCGCCGTCGGCGACCAGCACCTCCAGCACGGTGCCCGCGCGGTCGGCCTCGACGGGGATCATCAGCTTCATCGCCTCGATGATCGCGACCTGCTGGCCCGGGCGGATCGTGTCGCCCTCGCTGACGAAGGGCTTCGCGCCCGGCTCGGGTGCGCGGTAGAAGACGCCCACGGTGGCCGCGCACAGCGGGAACGTGCTCGCAGCGCTGGTCTCGGTGGTGCTCGGCAGCTCGACGGCGGGGACGGGCACGGGCGGCCCGGCGGCGGGCTGCGCCGAGTCCGGCCAGCTGATCTCCAGCTCGACGCCCCGGGCGGACAGCCGCACCGAAGCGGGTGCCCGCGAGGAGCGCTCGGCGAGCGCGTGCACGTGCTGGCGGAGGACGCCTGCGACCTCGTCGAGGTCGGCGATCCCGTTGATCCGGTTCTGGTTGCCGTTGACGGATGTCACGCTCATGAGGCACTTTCCTTCTCGTCGTCGGTGGGAGCACCGGCTTCGCCGGGCGCGAACGGCATCGGCTCGTCCGCGCCGAACTGCCGGAACCGGGCGTGCCGTTGCGTCACGAGGTTCATCTGGTCCAGCGGGGCCAGTTCGGCGAGGTTGGCGACCAGTGCGTCCCGCAGCGCTTCGGTGGTCGCCAGGTGGTCGGTGTCGGCGCCGCCCGCCGGTTCGGGCACGACGCCGTCGATCACCCCGAGCCGCAGCAGTTCGCGCGCGGTCACCCGCAGGGCGTTGGCGGCTTCGGGCGCGGCGGCGGGGTCCTTCCAGAGAATCGCCGCGCAGCCCTCGGCGCTGATCACCGAGTACACCGCGTTGGCGCACATGAGCACGCGGTCGGCGACGGCCAGGGCCAGCGCCCCGCCGCTGCCGCCCTCCCCGGTGATCACGCTGATCACCGGCACCGGCAGGCTCGCCATCAGGCGCAGGTTCTCGGCGATGGCCGACGCCTGCGCGTTCTCCTCGGCCTCGACCCCCGGGAAGGCACCGGCGGTGTCCACCAGGGTGATCACGGGCAGTCCGAGCTTGCCCGCCAGCCGCATCACCCGGGCCGCCTTGCGGTACCCGGCCGGGCTGGGCATGCCGTAGTTGCTCGCGGCGAGCTCCTCGGCGGTGTGCCCCTTCTGCGTGCCGATGACCGCCACCGGAGTCCCCTCCAGCCGCCCGATGCCGGCCAGCATCGCGGGGCAGTCCGAGGACATCCGGTCGCCGCGCAGCTCGGAGAAGTCCTCCACCAGCCCCGCGACGTAGTCCGCGGTGGTGGGGCGGCCGAGCCGCCGGGCCGCGCGGACGCTGTCCCACGCGTCGTTCTCCGGCAGCCGCCCCGGGTCGCGGACCAGCGTCGTGGCCGGGGCGCGCCGCGGGCGGCCGGTGCCGTCGGCCCGCCGGCTCGCGACCGACAGCAGCTTGGCCAGCGCCGGCCGGAGCTCGTCGCGGGGGCGGATCATGTCGATCACGCCGTGCTGCGACAGGAACTCCGCGGTCTGGAAGTCCGCGGGCAGCTGCTGCCGGAGGGTCTGCTCGATCACCCGCCGGCCGGCGAAGCCGAGGCGCGAGCCGGGCTCGGCGATGATGACGTCGGGCAGCGTCGCGAAGGACGCCGCCACCCCGCCGAAGGTCGGGTCGGTGATCAGCGACACGGTGAGGATGCCCGCTTCGTCGAGCTGTCCCAGCGCCGCGCTGGTCTTCGCCATCTGCATCAGCGACAGGACGCCCTCCTGCATCCGGGCCCCGCCGGAGGCCGTCACCAGCAGCAGCGGCGTCCGCTCGCGCAGCGCGGTCTCGCAGGCCCGGGTCACCGCTTCGCCGACGGCCGAGCCCAGACTTCCGCCCATGAAGCGGAAGTCCATCACCGCGGTGATCAGCGGGTTGCCGTCGACGCGGCCGCGGGCGCACAGGATCGCCTCGTCGAGACCGGTGCGCGCGCGGGCCTCCCGCAGGCGCTCGGCGTAGGGCTTGGTGTCGGTGAAGTCGAGCGGATCGGTGTCGGCGGGCGAGAAGTCCAGCAGTTCCACCGAGTCCGCGTCCAGCAGCAGGTCGATCCGCTGCCGGGCGGTCAGCGGCGCGTGCCTGCCGCACTCCGGGCACACCTGGTGGGCGCGCGCGAACCGCTTGCCGTAGACCATGGCCGAACATCCCGGGCACACCAGCCAGGATGTGTCCACTTCGGACTCCACTGCGACCGCGTCACCCATGGTCCCTCCCGGTCTGCGGTGCGGGCACGTACGAGCAGGCGCCGGCGGGCAGCCGGGCCCCGGCGAGGCGCAGCTGGGTCACCCGGCTCGCGAACGCGGCACCGCGCATGACGTGCGCGGCCAGCTCCGCCGCGTGGCGGTTCTCGACGGCGGCCAGGTAGGTCCCGCTGACCCAGTTGTTGAACGCGCCCATCGCGGGACCGCACCAGACCTGGTAGTCGGCCACCCTGCCCTCGGTGCCGGAGATGCTCCAGCCCGAGGACAGCCCCAGGTACCAGCGGAAGATCAGCGCCATCCGGCGCTTCGGGTTGTCCGCGGCCCGGTCGATCTGCTCGGGATCGCGCTCCTGGAAGAACCGCACGCAGTCCTGCCACACCTCCTCCAGCGGTCGCTGGAAGATCCGCTCCTCCAGACCGGTGCGCTCCGCGGCGGCGATCGAGTCGATCCCGTCGTGGGCCCGGTAGACCTCGTAGAGGCGCTTGGCCTTGGTCGCGAACATGGTGCCGCGCTTGAGGACCTGCACCTCCACGCCCATCTCGAACATGTCGGCCGAGGGCGCCATGTCGCAGTCGGTCACGTCCGCACCGGCCAACAGCCGCTTGGTCTCCCAGGACTGCCCGGCCTCCACCGCGGCCTGGTTGATCGAGCCGGTCACCACGTAGGCCGCACCCAGGGCGAACGCGGCGGCCGCGGCCTCCGGGGTGCCGATGCCCCCGGCCGCCCCGACCCGGACCTGCTGGCGGTAGCCGAGTTCGCGCTGCACGCGGTCGCGCACCGCGATGATCTCCGGCAGCAGCACGACCAGCGGCCTGCGGTCGGTGTGCCCGCCGGAGTCGGCCTCGGCGGTGATGTCGTCGGCCATCGGGACCTGGCGCGACCACTCGGCCTTCTCGGCGCTGATCTCGCCCGCGGCCACCAGGTCCCGCACCAGCCCTTCCGGCGCGGGGCGCAGGAACTTCTCGGCGACCTCCGTGCGGGAGACCTTGGCGATGACCTTGTTGTGCGCGACGACCGTCCCGTCGGCGCCGCGGGTCAGGCCCGCCAGCCGGTACCGCACGATCTGCGGCGTCAGGTCCAGGAACGCCGACGCTTCGACGGTGCGGACCTCGTGCTCGAGGCAGAGGTCCACGGTGGAGCGCTCCATGGCGGGCTCGTTCGGGCTGTGGATGAGGTTGCACGCGAAGGGCAGACCGCGCAGGCCGCCCCGGATCCGCGCCAGGTCCTCGTCGACGCGCCGCGCGACGACTCCGGCCGCCCCGTAGGAGGCCAGGAAGCCCTGCTCGGCCAGGGCGATCACCAGCTCCGCCGAGGCGATCCCGTTGGCCATCGAACCGGCCATGTACGGCTGCCGGACGCCGTGGGCGGCGAGGAACCGCTTGTCCCCCAGCGTCGACGGCGGCAGCGGCGGCACGGCCGCGAGCACCTGCGCGCCCGGCACCCGCTGCTCGCTGACCGCACTGCCCTGGGCGTCCCTGACCAGGTAGAACGGCTGGTCCAGGCGCAACAGATGCGCGTGCACCGAACTCGCGTCGCGCCCGAGGCGGGCTACCGCGCCGGTCGGCGTCACCATGGCTGTGCTCCTTCCTCGCGCAGTTCGACCGCGATGTCGGTGAGTTCGTAGATCCGCAGGCCCGGCTTCCACACGCTGGCGTCGCCGGTCACCCGCACCCGGCCCGGCCCGCGCCGGACGTCCTTGATGTGCACTTCGAGGGTCGCCGCACCGTCGGTGGGCAGGAACTGGCCGCGGTACTTCCAGGTGAAGGGCGCGCCGACCGGGAGGATGAACCCCGGTTCGGTCATGCCCTCGTCCCATCCCGCGTCCAGCACCCATTCCTGCATCGCCTGGATGACCGTCTCCACGCCCAGCGAACCGGGGATCACCGGGTCGCGGGGGAAGTGCCGGGCGAAGAACCAGTCGGCCGGGTCGATCCGGCGGACCGCGCGGAGGTAGCCTTTCCCGTGCTCGCCACCCCCGTCGACCACCTGGACCTCGTCGAGCAGCGCGAGGTGGTCGCGGGCGCACAGCGGGGCGGCCGGATCGGCGCGGCGGGCGGCCACGTCGATGGTGCGGGTCGCCGGGAGCGGGTTCTGCTGCTCCAGCCAGGTCGGCACGCTGCGGCCCGCGTCGAGACCGGTCTGGTTGGCCATCGCCGCTTCGCTGAAGTAGCCGAACATGGTCTCGCCGGTGTAGA
The DNA here is from genome assembly GCF_027853965.1 of Saccharopolyspora indica. Classification (GTDB taxonomy): domain Bacteria; phylum Actinomycetota; class Actinomycetes; order Mycobacteriales; family Pseudonocardiaceae; genus Saccharopolyspora; species Saccharopolyspora indica. The sequence continues at coordinate 40,469 of NZ_JAQGLB010000018.1, forward strand.
ACGGCTCGCCGTCGGCGTGCATCGTGTAGGTGAAGCTCTGCAGCGACGCGCCGTTGTTGAGCGTGGTCGACAGCAGCTCGGAGCGCTGGCGGATCGTCTTGTCCCGCAGGTCCACCTCGCGCAGCACGGTGGCGGTGCCGCCGAGGTTGCGCAGGCTGACCGGCGCGTCCGGATCGGCCAGCGTCGGCCCGAGGAAGTAGCCGATGGACAGCGCCGACTGCAGCGAGGTCTCCATGTAGATCATGTTCGGCATGGAGGCGTTGGCGGTGTCGGCGTAGTACCAGGAATCGGCGGGCGAGTCGTACTCGGTCTCGTACTTCGCGCCGTCGAGCGCGCCGCGCTCGCCGTCGAGGGTGACCAGCCGGTCCATCAGCGTCAGCCCCCGGTCGGGCACCCGGGTCGCCCGGCGGTCGGAGTAGTGCTCGAACTCCGGGCCGAAGGCGGTTCCGTGGCTGCCGCGGGCGAAGTGCGCGATGTGGAACTCGCTGAGCACCGTCGGCTCACCGGCCGCGGAGTACCGGCCGAGGAACGCCGGGGGGACGCCGCCGCGGGCCGGGCCGACCGGGACGCCGGGTTTCTCCACCAGTGCCAGGGAGAGCCCGGCCACCCGCCCGGTCACCGCACCGCCGGAGCGGAACTCCACGTCGGCGCGCAGGTGCGGCCGGGGCACCAGGTCGACGTCGGTGACGTCGAGCCGGATCTGCGCGGCGGCCAGCGGGCCGGGCCGGACGAGGTCGATCTCGCAGCGGGCCGCCCGGCCGCTGCCGTCGCCGGGCGCGAAGACCGCGTCGGCGAGGCAGAGGTGCAGTCCCAGGTGCAGTGCGAGCACCTCGGCCGCCTGAGTCGCCGAGGCCAGCAGCGACTCGGGTGTGCCGTCGAGCGGGCCAGCGGAGGCGACCAGCAGGCCGCGTCCGCTGCTTCCGCCGCGCAGCTCGATCCGGGTGACTTCGCTCAGCAGCAGGGCCGCGTCGGCCGCGAGCTTGACCGACGGGTTGCAGCCGGGCTGGGAGTAGGCCGGGCCGAAGACTCCGGCGATGTCCCCTCCGGTCAGCCGACGGAGGTCGTCGCGGCCGAGTTCCGCCTTGTCGGTGCGGGCCAGCGGCTTGAAGCGGCCTTCGGTGGTCACGAACGGCACGGCAGGGGCGGGCGACAGGGCGCTGATCGGGCGGATTCGCCCGTCGACGGCGTCGACGAACCGCGATGCCGCGAGGGCCACGCCCGCCCGGCGCAGCGTCCGGGCCTGCAACAGCACCTGCGCGTTCAGCGCGTTGCGGTGCGCCGTGGCGACCGCGCTGCGCACTTCCCGCGCCACGACAGCGGTGCCGGTTCCCGCGGGCCGGACGGTCGCCGGTTCCGGTGTCCGCTGCGGCTCGTCCTCGGCGAGGGGGTCGAACGGCTCGCCTTCGAAGCCCAGTTCGTCGTTCATCGCTTCTCCTCCGGGTGTGCCAGCCACCGCCGGGTGCCCTCGCGGAACTTCTCCGCCATTCCCGGCGTCGCCACCAGCTGGACGTCGTGCCACCGCTGCAGCACACGTCCCCGCGGGTCGCACGCCGTGACGGTGACCGCGATGGCCGCCGCGGCCCGCCGCACGTCATCGACGACCAGCACGAACGGTTCGTCGCCGGGAAGCGGCACGAAGCACTCGGCCCGCCCGACGCCCAGCGGCAGGCTCGCCTGCCCGAGCAGCCGGTTGCCGTGCACCGACGCGGCCTGCAGCAGCAGGTCGGCGAGCACCGGATCGTGCAGCTCGCCCCGGTAGGCGCCGGAACCGACCGCGGTAGCGGGCAACCGGCACTCCAGCACCAGGCGCTCGTCGGAGTGGTCGAGAACCCGCCGCAGTCCCTGCAGTTGCGGGCCGTGGAACAGGATCGCGTCGCGGTAGATGCCGAGCCCGTCCTCCGGTCCGCCGCCCAGCGTCCAGGAGGCGGTCGATGGAGCGTCCACAAGGGACTCCGACAGCACGAGCGTCGCGGCGTAGTGCAGCACCGCGCCGGTGCGCACCGACACCTTCACCAGCTCGCCGCCGACCGCTTCCACGACGACCTGCTGACCTTCCGGCAGGGTGCCGTCGAACACGATTCCCTTGTACACCTGGAAATCGCGGACCTCGACGACCCGCCTCCCCGGGTTGGCCCGTTCCACGACGTGGACCATCCAGCCGAGGCCGAACGTGGCGGGCAGCACCGCGTGCGCACCGACGACGTGCGCTTCGAGCACCGGATCACCGGCCAGCGCGGCGATGTCGCGGTGCGCGGTGAACGAGCTCGCCGCGACCGGTTCGCCCGCCGTGAGCGACTTGTGCTCGCCCACCAGCACGCACACGTCGTCGGCGTGCTCCTCGCCGAACTGCTCGACGAACGCCCGGGCTCCGGCCTCGGGCGGCAGCAACCGCACACCGCGGGCGTGGAAGAGGTCGCGGAGTTCCGGCGTGACCATCCCGCCGTCCCACGCACCCCAGTCGATCGCGGTGACGTGGCAGTCGGGCCGCTGCCGCTTCCAGCTCGCCGCGAACCGGCACAGCGCTTCGTTCGCCGCCGCGTAGTCCGCCTGACCCGCGTTGCCGAGCAACCCGGCGACGGAGGTGAACAGCACCAGGTGGTGCAGCGAATCGGCGTCGAGCGCGTCGAGGACCGCGCGCAGACCGGTCAGCTTGGTGGAGAACACGCGGTGGATCTCCTCGCCGGTCTTGTCCGCCAGGTGCGCGTCGGCGAGCACTCCGGCACCGTGCACCACGCCGGTGATCTGGCTCCGCAGCGGAGCCAGCGCGGCGCGGACGGCCTCGGGATCGGTGACGTCGACCGCGAGGTAGCGCACCTGCGCACCTGCCTGGCCCACGGCTTCGATCGTCGCGCGGATCTCCCGTTGAGCGATCTGGTCCCGGTAGCCCCGCTCGACCTCGCGAGGTGTCGGGCGCTCACCGGCGGCCTTGATGGCCTCGATCGCCGCGGCCTTGAGCCCGTCGTCGGCGACGCCGCGGGCCCAGGCCGGTTCGTCGGCGAGTTCCGTGCGGCCCAGCAGGACGAACGACGCCCCCGTGCGCTGCGCCAGCGCTCGGACGCACAGCGCCGTGACTCCCCTGGCTCCTCCGGTGACGACCAGGGTGTCACCGGTGCCGACGCCGAGGTCGGTGACCTCGCCGCCGATCTCGTCGCGCTGCGCGACGGCGTACCGGAATCCACCGGGCACGACGGTCCACCGGGCTCCCGCCCCGTCGATGCCGACTTCGACCGCGTCGGTCGCGGCGTCGGCGATCTCCCCGAGCAGCTCGGCCACGAACTCGTCGCGTTCCACCTCCGGGGCGATGTCCAGCGCCCGGCAGAACACGCCGGGTGCCTCGCAGGCCAGCGTTTTGACCACGCCACCGACGCCACCGGCCAGCGCTTCCTCGGCGGGTCGGCCGCCGCGGAGGCCCAGTCCGCCGTCGAGCCGGGTCACCGTGACGAAGGCGGCCCGCGACCCCGCGGCAGCGGTGCCGGTGAGCGCGGCGTGCGCGTGCTTGGCGACCAGGACGGTCTCCGCGACCTGCCGGACGCCGGCGTCCCACGTGCCGCCGTCCAGCAGGTTCACGCACAGGTCCACGCGGCCGTGAAAGTGTTGCGCCAAACGCTCTTCCAAGTCCGCGGTGTCGCCGTCGAACACGGCCGGGGAACCGCTGAGGTCCACGCGGCGCACCGTCCAGCCGTGCTCCCGGAGCCCGCCGACGACCGCATCGGCGTCGGCACCGCCGCGGTCGGCCACCACGGCCACCGGATCGGCGGCGTAGGCATCGCCGAGACGATCGCGGCCGGGCAGCGCGACCAGTTCGACCTGGTGCCGAGGAGTCGGGCCGTCGCCTGCGGCCCCGTCACTCAGCCGACCTGCGCTTTTGGGTCCGCATCACCCGCGTCGGCCACCAGGAAGCCGGAGATCTGGTCCAGCGTGCGCAGCTCGCCCAGCTGCTCCGGGCCCACCGCGGGCAGCTCGGGGAACCGCTCCTGCAGGACCCCGAGGATCTGCACCCGCTTGATCGAGTCCACGCCCAGGTCCGACTCCAGGTCCATCGCCGGGTCCACCATCTCCACCGGGTAGCCCGTCTTCTCCGACACCACTTCGAGCAGTGCCGTGCGCACCGACGCCGCGTCGGCGCCGCCCGAAGCCGGGCTCTCCGCAACCGGTTCCTCCTGCACCGCAACGGGTTCGGGCGCGGGAGCCGGGGCGACCGGCTGCGGTGCGGGCGTAGTCGGGAGCTGCTCCGGCGCGGTCAGCGCCCGCTGCTCGGGGGCCTCCACCGTGGTGGCCTCGGCGAACACCGTCGTCCGGTTCTCCGGGCGCTGCCCGCCGAGTTCGAGGACGGTGAGCTCGGCCAGCACCTCGTTGGCCCGGGCGTGCGCCTGCGAGATCGCGACGCTCTGGTTCTTCACGCTCTCCACGACCTCCGGCAGCCGCGAGTCGTGCCGGTCCCACTGCTGGTGGTCGCGCAGCAGGCCGGTCAGGGCCTCGGCGATCTGGAGCTGCCCGTCCAGGTACTGGGTGTGCAGCGCGACGTGCTGGTGCACCGCGCCGTCACCGTCCGGGAGGCTCGGCCGGGCGGGGACGTGGTGGGGCTGGGCGAAGGCCGCCTGCTCGTTCATCTGCTCCCTCTCGTGGACTTCGTGCTGGTCGTCGGTGGTGGCGTGGTCGAGCGCGGAAACCCGGAAACCATCGGTCAACCCGGCCTGGTAGGCGGCGCGGCGCTCGGCGGGCACGTGTTCGGCGGCGGAGATCGGCACGGTCATCCCGGTCGGCTCGACCTCGTCGAAGTCCGCGGCGAGCCGGTCGTTGATGCCCTTCAGCGGCGCGCCCAGCACTGCCAGCCGCACGGCTGCCTGCGTCAGCGCGACGTCGCTGTCGCCCAACGGCCCGCCGTCGGTCGGGATCGCGATGACCTGCTGGTCGGCGAGCGTGCGCTGCACCAGCTGGGTCAGCACCTGCTTCGGCCCGAACTCGACGAACACCGTGCAGCCGTCGGCGTGCATCGCCTGCACGGCTTCGGCGAACTCGACGGGTTCGAGCAGCTGCCGCACCAGCGTCGCGGCGTTGCTGTCGGCATCGGCGCCGTACTTCGCGCCCGGGCTGTTGGCGTAGACCGGGGCGGCGGGCTCACCGATCCGGACGGATTCGACGGCCGGCCGGAACTTCTCGACGGCGTGCGCGACGTGCGAGGTGTGGAAGGCCGCGGCCACCGACAGCAGCCGGGACGGCATCCCCTGCTTGGCGGAAGCGACGACGAACGCCTCCACCTGCGCAGTGGGGCCGCCCACGACCACCTGGTCCGGCGCGTTGATGTTGCACACCACGACGCCCGGGAAGTCCGCCAGCAGTTCGCCGACCTGCGCCCGGCCGGCCTGCACCGCGGCCATCGCGCCGGAGTCGGCGTCGGCGGCGGGCGGGGCCATCGACTCGCCGCGCGCCCTGGCGAGCCGGAAGAAGTCGGCGTCGGCGATCGCGCCCGACGCCCACAGCGCGGTCAGCTCGCCGAAGCTGTGCCCCAGGAACCCGGCGCACTCCAGGCCCAGCGAGGACAGGTGGCGGAACTGGCCGACCGAGAGCGCACCGATCGCCGGCTGGGCGTACTCGGTCTTGCGCAGCGCGGCTTCCTGCTCCTGCCGCAGCTCGGGGTCCAGCAGCGTGGGCGGGTAGACGACTTGTGCCAGCCGCGTGCTCGCCCCGTCGAAGGAGGCGTTCGCGGCGTCGAAGGCCGCGCCCACCGCCGGGTTGCTCAGCGCGGCTTCCAGGCCCATGTCGAGGTACTGGCTGCCCTGGCCCGCGAACAGGGCACCGATCTTGAGGTCCGGCAGCGCCCGCTGGCGGTAGAAGACGCCGCGCGGATGCGTCCAGTGCTCGGCCTCCAGCGCGCCCGCGAGCTGTTCGGCGGCCAGTTTCCGCAGCTCCTGCGCGGTCGCCTCGTCGGAGGCGACGAACCCGATCCGGGCGTGAGCCGCCGGGACGTCCTCGCCGTCCTGCGAAGCGACGTCCGAGCGGAGCAGCTCCAGCAGCTCCTGCGGGGTCCCGGCGTGCCAGAGGTGGGCGCGCGCGGCGCGGTGCAGGGTCTCGATCCCAGCGCGGTCCTGCTCGTGCTCCTCCAGCACGAAGTGGAAGTTGGTGCCGCCGAAGCCCATCGCCGAGGCCGCCGCGCGGCGCACCGGGCGGTGCGGATCGCGGATCCACGGGCGGGTCTTGACGTTGACGTAGAACGGGGCGTCCGAGAAGTCGACCGCCGGGTTGGTGCGCTCGACGTTGATCGTGGGCGGCAGGGTCTTGGTGTAGAGGCTCATCGCGAGCTTCATCAGGCTCGCGGTGCCCGCCGCGCCCTTGGTGTGGCCGATCTGGGACTTGACGCTGCCCAGCGCGGCGAAGTGCGGCTCGTCCGAGGACTCGCGCAGCAGCCCGCCCAGCGCGGTCAGCTCGGTCCGGTCGCCGACCGGGGTGCCGGTGGCATGCGCCTCGAAGAGCTCGACCGAGTCCGGCGCGCAGTCGGCGTCGGCGTAAGCGCGGTCCAGCGCCAGCCGCTGTCCCTTCGCCAGCGGGGCGTAGATGCTGTTCGACCGGCCGTCGCTGGAGGAGCCGAGGCCGCGGATCACCGCGTAGACCCGGTTCCCGTCCCGCTCGGCGTCGGAGAGCCGCCGCAGCGCGAGCATGCCCACGCCCTCACCGAGCAGCGTCCCGTCCGCGGCGTCGGAGAACGGGCTGATCCGGCTGCTGCGCGAGAGGGCCTGGGTCTTGCTGAAGCACATGAACCCGAAGATCGAGTTCTCGGTGTCCACCCCGCCGGTGATCATCATGTCCGCGCGGCCGTCGACCAGCTCGGCGATGGCCACCCGGATCGCCGACAGCGACGCGGCGCACGCGGCGTCCACAGTGGAGTTCATGCCGCCCAGGCCGAGGCGGTTCGCGACGCGCCCGGCGACGACGTTGGCGAGCAGCCCGGGGAAGGTGCTCTCCTCCCACGGCGTGAACGCCTCGGCGTACTTCGCCGCGATCTGCTCGGCGTCCTCGGTGGTCAGCCCGCAGCTGCGCACGACCTCCTTGAGCACGGGGGTGGACAGCCGGGCGGCCAGCGGGTGCGTCAGCGGCACCGGGCCGGTCGTGCCCAGGACGCAGCCGGTGGTGGCCGCGTCGTACCACTGCGCGCCCACCGCGCCGCTGTCCCGCAGGACGTCGCGGGCCACGCCGAGGCTCAGCAGCTGCATCGTGCTGGTGAGGTCGAGCTGCTTGGGCGGCAGGCCCCACTCCAGCGGGCTGAAGTCCACGTCCGGGACGAAGCCGCCGCGGTTCGAGTAGGTCTTGTCCGGTGCCGACGGGTCGGCGTCGTAGTAGTCCTCCAGGCGCCAGCGGGATTCCGGCACCTCCTCGGTGCAGTCCGCGCCGTCGACGACGTTCTGCCAGAACTCGCGGTAGTTGCGCGCCATCGGGAACAGGCCCGCCATGCCGACGATCGCGATGGGGTTGTCCGCCAGCCGGCGGCCGGTCCGGTCCCCATCCATCGGTTTCGTACCCTCGCTCACGTTCTTCCTCTCCAAGGTCGTGCCGTGCGGTGGGCGGCCACCGCCGCCGGGCGGGATCTGGGTGCGGGCCACCGACGACGTCGTCGGCTCGGTCGCGGGAGTGCGGATCGGTCAGCCACCCACCAGCAGCGCGGGCGGCACCAGACCGGTCGCGCCGGCGACGAACTCCGTCAGCTGGTCGGCGAAGAGCTGGTGCCCTGCGACGCTCGGGTGCAGCCCGTCCGGCGCCCACATCCGCGCCTCGGACCACTCCGGGATCGCGGTCACGTCCAGGCAGAGCGTGCCGGTCGCGGCGGTGATCTCCCGCAGGACGGAGTTGGCCTCGGTGAACCGCTCCCGCAGCAGGTTCCGGAAGACCTCGGGAACCGCCAGGTTCTTCGGGATGTCGGGGTAGGCCGCGGTGAACACCGTGGTGTCCACGCCGCGGAGGCTGGCGTAGATGGTGCCCAGGTTGCGCCGGAACCGCTCCGGGTCGTAGTCGCTGACGAGGTCGTTGACCCCGACGATCACGCCGATCATCGGGGGTTTGCTCGCCAGCACGGCGGGCAGCTGCCCGTCGACGACGTCCTGGGTGGTGGCCTGGTGCTTGCCGAGGTTGAGCACGCCCCGGTGCGCGATGCCGAGCCGGTCGGCCAGCCGGGGCACCCAGCCGTGGAACGGGCCGTCGAGGTCGGGGTCACCGCGGCCCTCGACGAAGCTGTCCCCCAGCGCTGCCATTCGGAATGCCGGCATGTGTGCTCCTTCGCTCTCTTCGCCACGAGTCCTCAGCGGGGCGACAGGATTCGCTTCTCCACCGGGAAGTCCACCTCGTCGTAGAGCTTCTGCAGCTGGTCCACCGCGAAGAACTCGTCGCCGTGGATGCCACCGGCGAGCATGTTGAAGAACCGGCGCTTGAAGCCCTCGCTCATGCTGGTCGCGCGGAACACCGCGTCGAAGTACGGCGTGAGCTCCAGCGTGGAGATGCTGCAGGTCATCGCGTAGGAGCCCTGGCTGTCCTCGTCGCGGAGCTTGACGTACTCGGCCACCGCCTCGTCGATCGGGCGCTGCCCGGACAGGCCCTCGTGCAGCCGCTCGGCGAGCAGCTGCCCGTACTTCATCGCGTCGGTGATGCCCAGGCCGGTGAACGGGTCCCGGTGGTAACCGGCGTCACCGACCAGCGCCCAGCCGGGGCCGCTGGAACGCCGCCGGTAGTTGTCCGGGTACAGCATCGGGCGCAGCTGCTCCTCGCGCTTGCCGCTGTCCCGGAGCCGCTGGCCGAGTTCGGGGACGATGGCGTCGTAGACCGCGTGGAAGTTCTCCTCGGCGTTGGTGCGGAACTCGCGGAAGCGGTCCCGCCGCTGCATGACCGCGCACATCACCATGCCGTCGTTGGTGGGCCAGGTGCCGATCTGCTGGTGCTGGGTGTCGGTCTGGTGGTAGAAGCCCCACTCGACGCCGCTGAAGTAGCTGTAGTAGATGAAGCAGGCGGCGGGCACGACGTCGTAGAAGTCCGCGTTCACGAGTTCGGCGACCTTGGAGTTGCGGCCGTCGGCACCGACCACGAACGAACCGCGGAATTCCGTCAGCCCCGAATCGTCACCGGACCGGCCGCGGATTCCGGTGGCGCGGCCGTGCTCGTCGAAGACCAGTTCCTCGACGGTGAAGTCCTCGATCACCTCGGCACCGGCCTCGCGCGCGGCGTCGACGAGGATCTTGTCCAGCACCGTGCGCCGCGGGGCGTAGACCTCGGTGATCCCGTCGACGGGATCGGCGAAACCGCCCAGCTCGATACCGGCGTAGGAGAAGTTGAGCCGGCGGATCGGCGGCACCCCGGTGGCCACCAGGCGGTCGAGCAGGCCCCAGCTCTTCAGCAGGGACAACCCGGACTGCTGGATGTAGTGGGTCGAAATCGTGTCGCTGGGAAAGGTGGCCCGGTCCACGACCAGGACCCGGTGGCCCTTCCTGGCGAGCAGCATCGCCAGCGGGGATCCCGCGCAGCGCGCACCAACAACGATAACGTCGTACATGTGGGAACTCCCGTCATCAACCGGGCGGGGAACTCGGCGGCCCATTCCGGCAGCCGCACTCGAATCCTCTTGCCTCGGCACAAATCCGGTCAACAGCTGCGGTCCGCGCGCATCGCGCGATAGCCCGGGGCAATCGGCGCGACCGATATCAAGGCCTGCCCGCCCGGACGATTTACCGCGGAATTGTCATCGCGTTCACCTGAGTGCGCACATCTTCGTGCCACCAGGCCAATTTACGGCTATCCGGAATCACTTCGCGTACATCGAGTCGATCACTTCGGCGTGATCCCGTTCGATCACCTTGCGGCGCAGCTTCATCGACGGGGTCAGCTGACCGGCGGCGAGCGCGAAATCGGTCTCCAGCACGCGGAACTCGCGGATCGACTCCGGCCGCGAGACGAGCCCGTTCGCCTCCTCCACGGCCGACCGCAGCTCCGCCACCAGGCCCGCGTCGCGGCCCCATCCCGGGGTTTCCAGGTCCACCCCGCGCGCACCGGCCCACGCCGCGATCGCGACCGGGTCCACGGTGATCAGCGCGGTGGCGAACGGCCGGTCGTCACCGACGACCATGCAGTTGCTCACCAGCGGGTGCAGCCGGACCCGGTCCTCCAGCTGGGCGGGCGCGATGTTCTTGCCCGTGCTGGTGACCAGGATTTCCTTGCGGCGCCCGGTGATGTAGAGGTACCCGTCCTCGTCGAGGCGGCCGAGGTCACCGGTGGGCAGCCAGTCCGAGGTCTGGGCGTAGGTCGCCGTGGGGTCGCCCTCAGCGGCACCGGGCCAGTAGCCGGGCGTCACGTTCAGCCCGCGCACCAGGACTTCGTCCTCTTCGGACAGCGCGACGGAAACACCGGGAACCGGGAATCCACCGCTGTTGAGCCGGTTGTCCTCCAGCGGGTTGATGGTCACCGCGGTCGCCGCCTCGGTCAGCCCGTACGCCCCCAGGACGTGCACGCCGATCCCCCGGAAGAACATCGCCGTCGTCTCGTCCAGCGAAGCGCCTCCGGAGATCACGTGCCGCCACCGCCCGCCGAGAGATTCGCGCAGCTCGGCGAACAGCGTGGCGTCCAGTTCGGCGAACTCGTCGCTGATCTCCGCGGGGATCTCCGCACCGGCGAAGCGCGCCCGCCCGGCCGCGATCGCGACCTGCTCCGCGGTGGGATCCAGCCCCATCCCGCGGGCCGCCTTGCGGATCTTCTCCAGCGCGTAGGGCACGAGCCCCATCAGGCTGGGGCGGAACGTGCCGAACGCGCCGAGCAGCTCCGGGAACCCCGACAGCAGACCGGTTCGCGTTCCCGCGTAGAGGCAGGCGACCAGGATGGTCCGGCCGAAGATGTGCGACAGCGGCAGCACGAGCAGCGTCGCGGCCTGCTCGCCGCCGCTGGTCCGCCACGTCTGGCCGAGGTGCTCCACGCTGGCGGCGGAGGCGGCGAACATGTTGCGGTGGGTGAGCATGCACCCCTTGGGCATGCCGGTCGTGCCGCTGGTGTAGACGATGGTCGCCAGGTGGTCCGCCCGCACCTGCGCGCGCCGTTCCTCGAAGAGCGCGCCGTCAGCGGTGGTCACCGCTTCTTCGCGCCAGCGGTCGAGCTCGGCGAAGCCCCACACCCGCAGGTCTCCTCCGCCGATGCCGGCCAGTTCCCGTTGCTGCTGCTCGGTTTCGGCGAAGCACCACGCGGCACCGGAGTCGGTGACGATGTGCCGGACCTGCTCGGCGGAAGCCGTGGGGTAGATCGGCACCGTGATCGCACCCACGCTCAACGTGGCCAGGTCCGCCAGGACCCACTCGTACCGGGTGCTCCCCAGCACCGCGACCCGGTCCCCGCGCCGCACTCCAGCACCGATCAGGCCGCGGCCCACGCGCCGCACGTCCTCGGCGAACTCGCGGCAGGTGATGTCCTGCCACTGCCCGTCCACCTGCCTGCTGAGCAGAGGCAGGTCCGGCCGCAGCCGGGCGCCTTCCGCCACGACGTAGGAGAGCCCTTGATCACCGGGCAGTTCCAGGCCCCGGGCACCGCTGCTTTCCCGCACCACTGATCACCTTCACCGTCTTCGTCGGACACCGCACGTGCGCGTGATAAAGCCGTTGTGCTGCAGCCCTTCCGGCTGCCGGGATCGCCGCTCGACGTGCGGGTGCGCGGTGGACGTGCGGACGCGCACGGAGCTCAGGCCGTCGTCACGCGGCGACTCTTCCCTGCTGGGACACACCATCGTGCCGATCGTGATCCTATTGTCGTTTCCCTGCGGTGCCAGGGCAATCACGCTCTCCCTAACGCGCGGTTGGCATGTCCTATTGCGGTCCGGCCGGAAAGCACGAGGCGCACCGCGCGACGGTTCGCGCGGTGCGCCTCGATCGGCTCCGGTGCTAGCGGCGGGCGGCCTCGCTCCTGATCCACCGGCCGATGTTGTCCGCCACCGCGCCGCTGTCCTTGATCCAGGCGAAGTGGTCCAGGTTGTCGACCACGCCGGAGGTCTCGTCCCAGTGCCACCGGGTCACCTTCGCGCCGGGGATCCGGGTGCGCAGGAAGTCGACGTTCGACCGCGGGCCGAGCTCGTCGTGCTCCAGGGAGATCGCCAGCACCGGAGCGGAGAGCTGCCGGAGCAGCGGGGCGTAGTCCCGCTTCGAACCGCCCAGCCGGTACCGGCCGGTCAGGTTCTGGTGGCACCAGTCCGTCATCACGCGCCCGGCCACCGGGGCGGGCACGAACATGCCGCCCGGCCAGCGACCGCGCAGCTTGGACACCAGCCCGATGACGCGCCCGTTGAGCAGGACGCCCAGCCGCCGCTCGGCCGGGAACGCCCGCCAGTAGACGCTTCCCGCGGCGAACAGGCACAAGCCGGTGACGTGCTCGGGGTTCGCAGCGGCGTACAGCAGCGCGGTCTGCCCGCCCAGGCTGTGGCCGAAGAGGTACAGCGGCGCCCCGGGGAAGCGCTCGGCGACGGCCCCGACGATCGCGGGCAGATCGGTCTCCACGATCTCGCGGTACCCGAAGTTCGGGCTCTCCTCCAGCGGCGGCGTGCTCTCCCCCTGCGCGCGCAGATCGGTCGTGGCCACCGACAGGCCCTGCGCGTGCAGCGCCTTCACCAGCGGGTAGTAGAACTTCGCCTTCATCGCCATGGCGGGCAGGACCAGGACGACCGGGGCGCCGGGATCCTCCTGCGCCCGGACGCGGACCACGAACCGGACGCCGTCCTCGGGCGCCACCTCGATGGCTTCGAGCGCCTGGAAGCCCGTGGAAGGCGCCTGCCGTGCGGGGTCGGACATGAGAACTCCTTGGTGCGGTGCCGGAAACGTCAGTCCGCGGTGATGTTGCAGACGCAGTCGAAGGAGAACCTCGCGACGAGGACGTCGTTGTCGTCGTAGCACAGCGCCTTGGTGTCGATGTCGAACTTCTCGGTGTCGTTGCGGCTGAGCACGCCGGCGGCCACGCGCTCGTCCACGGTGGCGACGGCGCGGATGCGGCCGATCGCCGGCTTGAGGAAGGTGCTGCGGGAATCGCGGACGACGAACCGGGTCACACCGGCCAGCCGCGGCGCCATCCTGCCCACGAACGCCGAGGCGCTGGCGATGTCGGCGGCCAGGAACAGCGCGCCCGCGTGCACGCTGCCCATGTGGTTGTTCATCTCCTCCCGGGCGGGGATCTCGACGACGGCGCGCTCCGGCCCGAGCTCGGTGATGCCGACGCCGACGTGCACGCTGAAGGGCACCATCCGGTCGGTGATCTCGCGCAGCTTCTCGTAGTCCGGAGTGCCGGTGCCGTACTGCGCCAGCGGCCCGAACAGGCTTGCCGATTCCTGTGCCATGACAACCATCCCTACGGTGTGGTGAACGTTTCGCCCGGTGCTCAGGCCGCCGGGATGTCGACGACGTAGTCGAGGGAGAACTTCGCCACGGCGACGTCATCGTCGTCGTGCAGCCACGCCTTGCCGTCCAGGTCGAACTTCCCGGAGACGCGGCCCGCCAGCACGTCCGCGACGGTTCTCGGATCCAGGGTCGCGATCGCGCGGAGGCGGCCGAACCCGGGCTTGAGGAACTTCGAGGTGCTGTCGCGCAGGATGAACAGCTTCACCCGCGTGATCACCGGGGCGAAGGCCCCGCCGAAGGCCATCGCCCCGGCCAGTTCGGCCGCGAGGAACTGCGCGCCCGCGTGCACGCTGCCCATGTGGTTGTTCATCCGCTCGTCCGCCGGGATCTCGACCACGCCCCGCTCCGGGCCGATCTCGACCATGCGGGTGCCCACGTGATTGCTGAACGGCACCATCGTGTTCGCGTGCTCGCACATCTTCCGGTAGTCCGGGCCGGTGCCGTCCGGCGAGCCCGCGTAGGGCGCGAATCCCTCGAACACGTCCTGTTTCAACTGCTGCCCCACGTGTGCCGTCCTCCGGGTGCGCGTGAATATCCGAACGTCGTCAGGGCGAATACTTCTGCGGTGCACCGGAAATCGTCAACAGCGTCCGCGGACCGGCATCGGGCGATTGTTCCGGCCTATTGCCGGATGCCACCGCTGCGGCCGCGGCAGCTACACCTGCACCGGCTCCTCACCGGGCACCGCGGCCCGCGATTCGACGCAGTCCAGGAACAGCTCGATCAGCGGATTCGCCCGCCCGCGCTTCCACACCACGTAGAGGTCGATCGTCGGCACCGGGTCGTAGAGCCGCACCGGCACCGTCCGCACGCTCCCACCGATCTGCCTGCCGCGCACCGCGGAGGCGAAGCCGATGACCGGCTTGACCGATGCCACGATCGCCACCGCGCCCGGGTCGTCGATCTCGTACTCGACGTTCAGCGTGATGTCGCTGCTGGAGGCCGCACCGTGGATCGCGTCGTACATCGCCGGGCACTGGTCCCGCCGGAAGAGGATGCAGGGCTCGTGCGCGAGCTCGCTGAACGACGCGCCCGGCCGGTCGGCCCACTTGTGGTTCGGCCCGACCACCGCGACGAGCGGGAACCGCGACAGCGGACGGCACTCGAACTCGGCGCCGACCGCGCGCCCGTAGACCATGGCGACGTCCACCTCACCCGCCCGCAGCGCCTGCAGCTGGGGGCCGGTGCGCATCTCGTGCAGCATGACGCCCACGTTCGGGTGCTCGGCGTACATCTTCGACAGCACGGCGGGCAGGACGTGCTGCCCGGCGGCGAAGTTGTAGCCGACGTTGATGGTCCCGGAGCGCCCGGCCGCCGCTTCACGCGCCGTCTGCGCGGCCTTGTGCGCCTGCGCCACGATCGCGCGGGCCTGCTCCCGGAAGACCTTGCCCGCCGGGGTCAGCCGCACTTCGTGCGACGTGCGGGCGACCAGTTCGGTGCCCACGCTGCGCTCCAGTCGTTGCAGTTGCTGGCTCAGCGAGGGCTGGGCGAGGTGCAGCCTGGCCGCCGCCCGCCCGAAGTGAAGTTCTTCGGCGATCGCTAGAAAGGATTCGAGGTGCCTGAATTCCACGTTGCCCCCCGGGGCCGCGGTGTCGGACAGCTTCCTGCACCGCGGGACGGTATCCAGCTCCGGGGAACACCTGGTGAACCGCTGGCCGCCAGTGGTCGATCATGGCCGCTCCGGGAAGCCGAAACCGCAGCGTGCAAGATGCTGTGACGTTCGACACACAGCCCTCAAGGTGCGCCCGGCCAGGCCTGACGCCGAGAAGCCCGCGCCCCTCGGCGCCGACCCGCGCGCCCTACCCGCCGACGCCGATGCGCGCGCCGGGCTCGGCGAGCTGGATCGGTCCGTCGAAGGACTCCGCCGCGCCGGAGCGCAGGCCCTCCAGGTCGTCCTCGTCGGCCGAGGCGAAGTGGGTCAGCACCAGCCGCCCGACCCCGGCCTTCGCCGCCACCACACCGGTGTCCGCGCCGGACAGGTGCCCGTGGTCGCCGGTCTCCGGCTCCGCCAGCGTCGCCTCGGCGAGCAGCACGTCCACGTCGGCGGCCAGGTCGTAGAGCGCGGGGGTCATCCCGGTGTCCCCGGTGTAGGCGAAGGTCCCCGTCGGGGATTCGACGCGGACGCCGCAGGTCGGAATCGCGTGCCGCATCTCGTGCATCGTCAGCTCGGCGTCCCCGACGGAGTGCACCTCGCCCGGCGCGTACTCGTGCACGTCGAAGGCGAGCTCGAAGGCCTTGTCCAGCATCGGGAAGGTCCGCACCGGGAACAGCCCGGCCCAGCGCGCGAGGAGATCACCCGATCCGCGCGGCACGAACAGCTGGACGGGGGCGAAACCGGATTCCGCCAGCCGCTCGACGCAGGCGCCCGGCTCGTGCGCGAAGTCGCTGAGCAGCGCCTTGCCGATGGGCAGCAGGTCGTAGCAGTGATCGGAGTGGAAGTGGCTGATCACGATGGCGTCCAGGCCCGCGGGCCGGACGACCGAGCTGAGCGCGGTGGCGATGCCAGGCCCGCAGTCCAGCAGCAGGCGGCTGGTCCCGGTCTCCAGCAGATAACCCGAACTCGCCTGACCATCGGCAGGCATTCCCGCCCGGCAACCCAGCACGGTGAGCCACATCCTGTTTTCCTCCTGAGAATCCCGGCCCGTTGCCGCGCAACGGCGATTTAGCGGATTTTTCCGCAAACCCCCAGGAGCGACAAGCACCTCCCCCGGTTTACCGAATTGATTTCCACTATCGGCCGATAGCCGACTCCACCAGGAGAGGTGTCAAGAACGATTCTCGTCTCAGGCGATTGGAATCGCCAATCGCATGCTCGCCCACGCCGATCCCGCACCACCGCGGCAGTTCCGAATCGGTCGTGCACTCCCGCCAATCGCCCCTGGCCAGCGACAACGACACCGGCCACCGGGAAGCCCGGGGAAATTCACGGCTTTCCGGGCGTTCACCGGAAAGCCACCCGGCCATGCTCCAATTGCCCCGTCGCCCTTCCCGTCGGCGGCGAACCGCGCGGGACGGCGACATTCGCGACACCACCGGGGCTTCCCAAAACGGCACGGCGATGTGCCGCACCCCGATCCACCACCGGAGGAATAGGACCACCAGTGAGCCGAATCCGACTTGAGGGACTGACCAAGAGGTTCGGAAATGCCCGGCGCGGCAGCACCGCCGCGGTGGACTCGGTCTCGCTCGACATCAGCCACGGCGAGTTCGTGGTGCTGCTGGGACCGAGCGGGTGCGGGAAGTCGACGCTGCTGCGGATGATCGCCGGGCTCCTCCCGCCGAGCGCCGGGCGCCTCCTGCTGGACGACCGCGACATCACGCACGTCCCGCCGAAGGACCGCGACCTGGCGATGGTGTTCCAGAGCTACGCGCTCTACCCGCACCTGCCCGTCGCGCGGAACCTGGGCTTCCCGCTGCGCACCCGGGGCTGGTCCCGCGCGGCCATCGACCGCAAGGTCACCGAGGTCGCCTCGGTGCTCGGGCTCGAAGAGCTGCTCAAGCGCCGCCCCAAGGAGCTCTCCGGCGGCCAGCGGCAGCGGGTGGCGCTGGGCCGCGCCCTGGTGCGCGATCCGGGCGCCTTCCTGATGGACGAGCCGCTGTCCAACCTGGACGCGAAGCTGCGCACCGCCACCCGCACCGAGCTCACCGCGCTGCACCGGCAGCTCGGGTCGACCTTCCTCTACGTCACGCACGACCAGGTGGAGGCGATGACGATGGCCACCCGGATCGCGGTGCTCGACAAGGGGCGCCTGGAGCAGGCCGGGACGCCGTCGGAGGTCTACGACACCCCGGCATCGGTGTTCGTCGCCGGGTTCATGGGATCGCCCCCGATGAACCTGCTCGACGCCCGGCTGGAGAGCCGCGACGGCCGGGTGCACGTCACGGCCCGCGACATCGACGTCCCGCTGGAGCACCCGGCCGACGAGCCCCCGTCCCGCGATGTCGTGCTCGGCGTCCGGCCCGAACACCTGACGATCGCAGGCGAGCGAGTGCCCGAGGGCCCGCGATTCCGCGGTGCGGTCGATGCGATCGAGAACCTCGGCAACGAGGAGATCGCCCTGTGCTCGGTGGGCGGTGCCCGGCTCGTCGCCCGCGGACCGCGCCCGCTGGGCCTGCGCGCGGGCGAGAACGTCACCTTCACCACGAGCCCGCACCACGTCCACCTCTTCGACCCGGCTTCCGGCCGCCGGCTGGTCTGGCGCGATCCGGAACCGGAGGTGATCACCGTGAACCGCGAGCTCGACGTCCCCGCGGTGTGAAGCGGCCCCAGCACTCCCCAGACGACCGCTCGGCCGGATGCGGCCTGCCGAACTTCCCGCACACGAGGAGAACCCGATGAGAACAACGCGCGCCCTCCGCGGCTTGGCGGCCGCCGCCGCGCTGGCGCTGACCACCTCCGCCTGCGGAATCGGCGGGATGGGCAGCACCGATCCCGCCACCACCGCACCCGTCGAGCGGGCCCCCGAGCTGCGGCCCGACCAGCAGGTCTCGATCGTGTTCGAGAGCTACAACTTCGGCCAGGCCGGGGCGTGGACGGACACCTTCAACGAGCTGATCGACGAGTTCCAGCAGCAGCACCCGAACATCACGGTGACCGCGCAGAAGCCGCAGGGCAACAGCCCGAACCCGGTGTCGGACACCGTCTCCAGCGTGCAGAACCAGCTGCTGACCGGCAACCCACCGGACGTGGCGCAGCTCGGCTTCAGCGAGCTCGACTTCACCGTCAACCAGCTCCGCGCCAAGCCGCTGGACGACCTGGTGGGGCGCGAAGCCGTGCAGGCCAACTTCGACGGGCCCGGCCACGCCTACGACCGGTCCGCGCGGACGCTCGGCGACTGGGAGGGCAAGACCTACGGCGTGCCGTTCGTCTTCTCCACGCCGGTGCTGTACTACAACGCCACGCTGTTCCAGCAGGCCGGGCTCGACCCGGCGAAGCCGCCCGCGACCTGGGCCGAGGTCGAGCGGGCGGGTCTGGCCATCAAGGCCGCCACCGGCAAGGACGGCGCCTACTCCGACTGCCTGACCGAGGCCACCAAGGACTGGTGCTTCCAGTCCATGGTGCGGTCCAACGGCGGCCGCGTGCTCTCCGCGGACCGCAAGTCGCTGACCTTCGCCGACCCGGCCTCCGTCGAGGTCGTCGAGGCGGCGCAGCAGATGGTGCGCTCCGGCGCGACGCCGGTGCTCGGCCAGCGGCAGGCCTACGAGGGCTTCGGCCGCGGCGAGATGGGCATGATCCTCGAATCCAGCTCCCTGCAGGGCAACTTCGAGAAGGCCGCGCGGGGCAAGTGGGACCTGCGCGCCGCGCCCATGCCCGGTTTCGACGGCAAGGCCACGGTGCCGACCAACTCCGGCGCGGCGTTGTTCGTGCTGTCCGAGGACCCGGCCAAGCAGCGCGCGTCCTGGGAGCTGATCAAGTTCCTGACCAGCCCGGAGGCCTACCAGCTGATCGCCACCAAGATCGGCTACCTGCCGCTGCGCACCGGCCTGCTCGGCGACCCCGCGGGCCTGAAGCCGTGGGCCGAGCAGAACCCGCTGGTCCAGCCCAACATCGAGCAGCTCGCCCGGCTGGAACCGTGGGTGTCGATGCCCGGCGTCAACTACCAGCAGATCCGCGACGGCATGATGGCGGCCGTGGAGAAGAGCGTCTACCAGGGCGCTGATCCGGAGGCGACGCTGCGCGAGGCGCAGGAGCGGGCGTCGGGCCTGCTGCCGAAGGGCTGATCCGGTGACGACCGCTGGAGTTCCGGACCACACCCTCATCCAGTTGAGCGATGCGCACGTCCTCCCCGCCGGGGAGCTCCAGCACGGCGCGGTGGACACCTTCGCCAACCTGGAGGCCGCCCTCAGCACCGTGGCGGCCTCCGGGGTCACCGCGTCCGCGCTGCTGCTCACCGGCGACCTGACCGACGACGGGTCGCCCGCCGCGTACCGCAGGCTGCGCGATCTCGTCGAACCCGCCGCCGAGCGGCTCGGTGCCCGCCTGATCTACCTGATGGGCAACCACGACGAGCGCGCCGCCTTCCGCCGCGAGCTCCTCTCGACCGAGGGCACCACCGAACCGCACGACGCGGTGCACTGGGTCGGCGGGCTGCGCATCATCGTGCTCGACACCACCACGCCCCACCGCCACGACGGCCGCCTGGAACCGGCGCAGCTCGACTGGCTCCGCGCCGAGCTGGCGCAACCCGCGCTGCACGGCACGATCCTGGCGCTGCACCACCCGCCGCTGCCGTCGGCCGTGCCGCCGGTGCACCTGCTGCGGCTGCACGACGCGGAACGCCTGGGCGAGGTCATCGCCGGAACCGACGTCCGGATCATCCTCTGCGGGCACAACCACGCCACCGGGTGCGGCGCGCTGGCGGGCGTCCCGGTCTGGGTGTCGCCGGCGTGCGCCAACCAGATCGACCCGCTGGCGACGGGCCGCCTCCGCGGCGTGCCCGGCAGCGGGCTGAGCCGCATCGACGTGTTCGGCCGGACCGTCACCGCCACGGCGGTCCGGATCGAGACCCCGCCGCCGGTCTACGACCTCGCCGAATCCGCCGCGCTGAGCCGGATCCGCAGCAACTTCGCCGAATTCCCCCTCCCCGAATCGGAATGAACGCCGTGTTCGTCGAAATCCCCGCCCCCGCACCGGTCACCGCACCACCGGCCGCGCAACGACCAGCACCGCTGAAGCGACTCCTGCGCGCCGCACCGCCCTACCTCTACCTGGCGCCGGGGCTCGTGCTGCTGATCATCTGGACCTACCGGCCGCTGCTGCAGACCGCGCAGCTGTCCTTCTTCTCCTGGAACCTGCTGCCCACCTCGCCGATGGTCCCGGTGGGCACCGCCAACTACGAGCAGCTGCTCGGCGCGCCCGAACTGGGCAACGCGGTGTGGAACACCGTCCTGGTCATCGCCGGGCTGCTGCCGTTCACGGTGGTGATCCCGGTGGTCGTCGCGCTGCTGACCCGCCAGGTCGGCGGTCGCCTCCGGGAGCTGCACCGGGCGCTGATCTTCGCCCCGATGCTGGTCGCGCCGGTGGCCAGCGCGGCGGTGTGGCAGTGGCTGCTCGATCCCCGCTCCGGCGCGGTGAACCGGCTGCTGGGCACGGAGGTCAACTGGCTCAACGAGAGCGCGCCCGCGATGGTCTCGATCATCGGCATCACCGGCTGGCACCTGCTCGGCTTCGCCGTGCTGCTGGTCTCGGCTGGCCTGGCGGGCATCAACGACGACTACGCCGCGGCGGCCCAGCTCGACGGCGCCTCGCGCTGGCAGGTCACCCGCTGGATCACCCTGCCGCTGCTGTCGCCGACCCTGGTGTTCCTGGTCCTGATGACCGTGCTGCTCGGCGCGCAGTGGACGTTCCCGCTGATCGACACCCTCACCCAGGGCGGACCGGCGGCGGCCACCACGCACATCTACTACCTGCTGTGGGACTACGGCTTCCACAGCCACCAGGCCGGTCTCGGCGCGGCGGCGGGCGTGATCTTCTTCGCGGTCTTCGGCGTCGTCGCCCTGTTCCTGGTGTGGCTGGCCGACCGCATCAGCTTCCACGACGACTGACCGCCGCGGGCGAGAGTAGGCGAACGACCTCATGACGATGTCCACAATGGAATCCGAGACGACGGCGGGCGTCGAGGAGGGCCCGGAGCACGGGCAGCCCGACGTCCCGGTCGGATCCCGGAGCCGGTCGCGGGCGATCCTCGGCAACGTGCTCCTCGGCGCGATGGGCGTCCTGTGCGTGCTGCCCATCTACTGGATGTACGCGACGTCCCTGCGCGCCCCCGGCGACGTGCTCTCGCTGTCGCCGCTGCCGTGGCCGATGTCGGTGGAGAACTACACCGACGCGTGGCACAAGATCCCCATCGGCCGCATGCTGTGGAACACCTTCGCGGTGGCGCTGGTGACGGCGCTCGGCCAGCTGCTCACGGGGTTGTTCGCGGCCTACGCGTTCGCGGTGTGGGAGTTCCGCGCCAAGCAGTTCCTGTACCTGCTGTTCGTGGGCACCTGGCTGGTCCCGTTCCAGGTGGCGATGCTGCCCAACTACGTGCTGCTGTTCCAGCTCGGCGTGCTCAACACGATCGCGGGCGTGATCGTCCCGTCGCTGTGCTCCGCGCTGAGCGTCCTGATGCTCCGCCAGCACCTGCGCAGCTTCCCCAAGGAACTCCTGGACGCGGCCAAGATGGACGGCCGCTCCTCCTGGGCGACGCTGTGGACCGTGGTGGTGCCCAACCTGCGCCCGGCCCTGGCCGCGCTGGGCATCCTGCTGTTCGTCCAGGCCTGGAACGAGTACTTCTGGCCGGCGCTGGTCCTGCAGCGCACGAACGCGATGGTCCAGCTGGGAATCCGCAGCTTCATGGGAACCGAGGGCAACGACTGGGGCCCGCTGATGGCGACGGCGGGCCTGGCCTGCCTGCCGGTCTTCGCGATCTACCTGGTCCTCCAGCGCCAGGTGGTCAACGCCTTCGTCCGCTCCGGCCTCAAGTAGCGCCGTTCACCCCTCCGGCGGCCGGGGTGGTTCGGCGGCGATGCGGTTGAGGGTCGCCAGGTGGTGGGTGAAGGCCTGGCGGCCGGTGCCGGTGAGGGCCAGCCAGGTGCTCGCGCGGCGGCCGATCCGGGCCTTGGTGACCTTGACGTAGCCGGCCTGCTCCAGCGCGGCCACGTGTTGCGAGAGAGTCGAGTCGCTGACCTCGACGGCGTCCCGGATGAACCGGAACTCCGCCTGCTCCACGCCGCTGAGCGCCGCCACCACGGAGAAGCGCACCGGGGAGTGGATGACCGGGTCGAGCTCGCGCCGCGGGTGGCTCATCGGAGCATCCTGACCACCACCGCCGCGACGAAGAACGGGATCGACAGGCCGAGCGCGGCGATCGCCCACGGCAGCACCTCGGTGCCGAACTGCCACCGCACCAGCGGGCCCACCATGACCAGGTAGGCGCCGAACCACGCCACGAACGCCACCATCGTGCAGGCGGTCGCCTTGATGGGCACGACCGTGCGCTGCGCGGCCCACCAGGAACCGAGCATCAGGCACACCGACCACGCGCCGATGACCAGGGAACGGGCGAACCCTTCCGCGAACACGGTCTCGATGAGGGTGAGCTCCGCGGCGGATACGACGCCGAGCGCCACCAGGTACCAGCTGAACCACCACCCGGCACCGGCGGTGCGGGCGCGTAACTCCTCGGCCTTCGCGAGGCTCTCAGCAGCGGTGGCTTCGTTGGCCATGACCTGCCCTCCCATGTCCAGGTGGTTACTTTAGGACATCTAAAGCGGTTGCCACCCACTAAAGCACACGAGGCGGATGCGGGGCACGCTGATGATAAATCTCTTGAAAGAAAGATGACATTCGTCGCTATTCTTTCGAGCAAGAGACTTCCGTTCGAAGGTTTCAGGAGTAGACTGTCTGCAGCAACACCCGTCCCCCGAGGAGCAGCAGTGAGCAGCACCCGCCCAGACCCGCGCACCGACGACGACGAGATCATCACCTGGTGGGGTCTGGTCATCGAGGGCTACCACGTCACCCAGGGCAAGCTGACCGCCGCGATCGCCGAGGAGTTCGGGCTCGCCCCGGCCTCCTTCGACATCCTGCTGCGCCTGGTGCGCTCTCCCGAGCACCGGATGCCGATGACCAAGCTCGCGCACGAGGCCGCGCTCAGCAGCGGCGGCTTCACCAAGGTCGCCGACCGGATGGCCAAGGCCGGCCTGATCCGCCGCGAGCCGTGCGAGACCGACCGCCGCGTCACCTACGCGGTGCTCACCGAGCACGGCCTGGACATCGCCCGGCGCTCCCGCAAGACCGCCGCCGAGGTGCTGCGCAAGCACGTGCTGGCGCCGCTGGGCGAAGCCGACTCGGCCGCCCTCGCCGAAGCGATGCGCACGCTCCGCCAAGCCAACAGCTGACGCCCCGCCACGAACCGCCCCGGAGGAGCTCTTCCTCCGGGGCGGTTCGCCGTCCGGAGCAGGCCTCGACCCATCGTCCACTGTGGATTTGTTCAGTCCCGGTTTTGCCGGGCATTCACCAGAATTCACATCTTCGAATGTCAGTCACATACTTGACACCATTCACATACTGACCTACTTTCAGATTCGAAGGCCGGGGCGTGACGCGGCATCCGCGTCCACCGACCGGGGGTTCGCTCAGGTCTGGCGGCGGGAGCGAACCCCCACCCGGCCGCTCCCCCGTCTACCGTGTGCGGTGTGCATCCCACGGAAGAACCAATGCCGCCGCAACGAATCCTGGTCACCGGCGCCGCAGGGCTGGTCGGCGCGATGCTGCGCACCCGCCTGGCCCGGCCGGACCGCGTCCTGCGCCTGCTCGACATCCAGCCGCCCGCCGCCGCCGGACCCGGCGAACGCGTCGAACTGCGCACCGCGGCGATCACCGACCCCGAAGCGGTCCAGCAGGCCTGCGACGGCGTCGACGCCGTCATCCACCTCGCCGGGCGCAGCAGGGAACACACCTGGGAGGAGATCCTCTCGACCAATGTGGACGGAACCCGGAACCTGCTGGAAGCGGCGCGCAAAGCCGGTGTGCCGCGGGTGATCCTCGCGTCGAGCAACCACGCCACCGGTTTCCTGCCCGTCGCCGGTGCGGGCGAGGCGGGCTTCCCCGACGACGCACCACCCTGCCCGGACACCTACTACGGGTTCAGCAAGGCCGCGATGGAGGCGCTGGGCAGCCTCTACCACTCCCGGTTCGGCATGGACGTGATCTGCTTGCGCATCGGGGCCTGCACGGCGCGGCCCAACGACGAGCGGGACCTGTCGATCTGGCTGTCCCCGGACGACGCCGGGCGGCTGTTCGAGGCCTGCCTGACCACTCCCTCCCCCGGATTCCGGGTGGTGTGGGGAGTTTCCCGCAACACCCGGCGGCTGTTCTCGCCCAACGGTGCCGAGCAGATCGGCTACCACCCCCGCGACGACGCCGAGGAGCACGCCGCGGAGGTGGTGCCGAACCGGCCCGGCGCCGAACGGGACTACCTCGGCGCTTCGTTCACCACCCTCCCGCTGGGCGAGCCCGACTGAGGAGCGACATCGGCGTAGCCGGTGCCCACCTTCGCGTCGGCCAGGTAGGCGGTCGCCTCGCCGCGGACCCCGTCGGACCGGTACACACCCCACTTGTCGGTCACGAAGTCCGCGCGCAAGGTGGCCGCCGGCGCCTGCTGCTGTCCATTGAGGAGCTGCTCCTCGCCGTTGTACCAGAAGCGGACCCAGCCCTCGCCCGGATCGCTGGAGACGTGCACGCCGACGACGAAGCTGTTCCAGCTCCCCCGGGGCAGCGGGATCTCCCACAGCCGCGTGGTCTTCATGTCCGGGTCGGCGTACTCCAGGTCCAGCACGTCACCGCGGGCGCGCAGCGACAGCGGCGGGGTCGCCGCGCCGGATCCGTAGTCCTTGAGCTGCCACAGCGCCACCCACTCGCCCTCGGCCGTGGGCAGCGGATCCCACATCGACCGCCAGCCGATGTAGTAGGTGTCGCCCTCGGTGAACCGCAGCCGGTCGCCGTCCGGCGTGCGGTGCCCGCGCGTCTCCACCCGGACCCGCTCGGAGCCCTGCTGCTCACCGGAGGTGTGCAGCCGGTACACCGAACCGTGCTCGCCGAGCGGGTCGTCGACGACGTCGATGCTGCCCGGCTTCTCCTCCACACCTTCGAAGACCGAGGTGCCGCGCGAGGTCTCGGCTTCCCACGAAGTCGCCGGAACCGAGATCGCCGAGCCCGGCAGGAGCACCGCAGCAGCGATCGCGATCCCCGCGCACAGCAGCCGCCGCACCGCGATCACCCGACCCGTTCGCGCACCCACACACCGGCCGGCTTGAGCTGGTCGGTGCCGGGGTACGGGCCGGCGTCGCAGGTGCCCTCCTTGAACACCGCTCCGGAGCGGGCGTCGTCGGAGAAGTTCCAGTTGGTCCAGCTGATGTTCTTCTCGGCCATCAGGTCGATGTAGCGCTGCGCCATGTCGAAGTCGTCGCCGCCGTCACCGGTGGCCTCCTGGGTGCCGAACTCGGTGACGAACATGGGCAGCTGGTCGGCGGCGCGGGAGAGCGTGTTCAGGTACTCCTCGCCGTGCGAGGCCGCGTAGAAGTGGAAGGTGTACATGATGTTGTCGGCGTTGACCGGGTTGTCGACGATCTCCTTCTCGTCGGCGCCCTCGGACACCCCCAGCGACGACCAGGCGCGGGTGCCCACCAGCACCACCGAGTCCGGGTCCTGCTCCCGGATCACCGGGATCAGCTCCTCGGCGTAGCTCTTGATCTCGCCCCACTCGACGCCGCTGGGCTCGTTGGCGATCTCGTAGAGCACGTTCGTCTTGTCCTTGTGGCGCTGGGCCACCTCGGTGAAGAACGTCTTGGCCCGCTCCAGGTTGTAGTTCGGGTCGCCCGGGTCGAGCATGTGCCAGTCGATGATCGCGTACATGCCGCGCTCGGTGGCCTCCTCGACGTAGTTGTTCACCATCTCGGTGAACTTCGCCGGGTCGTCCTCGTAGCCGCCTTCCTGGATGTACATGGAGATCCGCAGGACGTCGGCCTGCCAGTCCTGGGCCAGTGCGTCCAGCGACTGGTCGTTGACGCACTGGCTGTACCACTGCAGGCCGTGCGTGCTCATCCCGCGCAGCTGCACGGGCGCTCCGCTGTCGTTGCACAGCGTCATGCCGCACACCGACAGAACCCCGTTCTGCGCAACGGGATCGAGCTCAGCCGGGATCGTCGTCCCCGGTGCGGCGGCTTGGGCCGCGGTACCGGTCATGAGCAGGGTCGCGGCTACTGCCGCCGCGCGGACACAGTTCTGCCACCTCATCGGCGTCTCCTCGGTCGAAGGCGATTCTGGCGGCGGGAAATCGGAAACTAAGTTCCCAATTGCGGGCCACGATAGCGACCGCGGAGAAAAACCGTCAATACCCCCCAACAGGGGACTTGCCAACCGGAGGCGGAAGAATCCCCGCTGGTCAGGCCGACACTCGTCCGTCCGGGTGAGGCACCGTGCCGCGACCGGCCACCGCCGCGACGACCGCCTGCCCGGCCGCGGCGCCGCACATCAGCACGAGCGGCGCCTGCCAGCCCGAGCCCGCGGTGCGCAGCAGCCCGAACAGGACCGGCCCCACCGCCGCCAGCAGGTAGCCGATCGACTGCGCCATCGCCGACAACGCACCTGCCGCAGCGGCATCCGGCGCGCGCAGGCCGAGGAACGCCAGGGCCAGCACGAGACAAGCTCCGCCACCCAGCCCGAGCAGCACGCTCCACAGCACCGCCCACCCCGGCACGGCGAGCAGGCCGAGGTAGCCGACCAGCACGACCAGCGAGCACACCACCGACACCGCGCGCTGATCACGCGCTCCGCGCAGCACGGCGGGCACGGCGAGGCTCGTCAGCACCGCGACCGCCTGGAACAGGAACAGCATCCACCCCGCCGCGGCCGCGCTCCTCCCGCTGTCCTGGAACACCTGCGGCAACCACGTCACGGCGACGTAGAAACCCAGCGACTGCAAGCCCATGAACGCCGTGACCGCCCACGCCAGCGCCGACCGCCACGGCAACCGGGGCCTGCGGACTTCCGCCGAGGCACGCGGATTCCGCCACTGCGGGAGCCACAACGCGATCGCCGCCACGGCGAGCACGATCCAGCACCCCAGCGCGGTGGACCACCCGCCCGGCGCGACCTGGCCGATCGGCACCGCGATCCCGGAGGCCACGGCGGCGACACCGCCCATCACGGTGGCGTACGCGCTGGTGAGCAGACCCACTGACGCCGGGAAGTCGCGCTTGATCAGGCTCGGCAGCAGCACGTTGCCCACCGCGATCCCGGCCCCGATCAGCGCGGTGCCCGCGAACAGCGGGCCCGCGGCCGGGAACCACCTGACCGCGATGCCCAGCGCCAGCACCCCGAGCGCGATCCCGAGCAACCGCTCCGGGCCCCAGCGCGCAGCCAGGCGCGGCACCACCGGCGACACCGCCGCGAACGCCAGCAACGGCAACGTGCTCACCAGCCCGGCCGCTGCCGGGGCCAGGCCCAGATCGTCCTGCACGCGGTCCAGGACCGGCCCGACACCGGTCAGCGCCGGGCGGAGGTTCGCGGCCACCACCAGCAATCCCCACACCAGCAGCACCCGACCGGCCCGCGGCCGTCCGGGCTCCACCAACGCGCTCATCTCGACAACCACCACCGTGGACAGCACTCCGGCAACGAGGAGAACCGATCGGTCCACATTGGATCGCGACCGTTCTCGGCGCCCACCAGGGTGCGGCCCCGCCGCCGCGACGACCAGACCGTGCTCTGGATGGCCCCAGCAGGGCCACCCCGGGCTCTGCGAGATCAGCGGGAACGGCCATATGCTCACGAGCATGGGCACGCCGTTGGGGGACTTCATCCGGGCCAAGCGCGACAGCACCCAGCCGGAAGCCCTGGGGCTTCCGGCCCGTGGCAACCGCCGGGCACCAGGTCTGCGCCGCCAGGACCTCGCCGCGCGCGCCGGGATCAGCGTCGAGTACCTGACCCGCATCGAGCAGGGCCGGGACCGCAATCCGTCGGCGGCGGTGGTCGACGCGCTCGCGGACGCGCTCGGATTGGCCCTCTCGGAGCGAAACCACTTGCGCTACCTCGCGAAGCTCACCGGCAGCACGTGCCCGGCCGACCTGCGACCCGCACCACCGCCCCGGCACGTGCGCGCGCCGGTGCTGCGGACGCTCCAGCTCCTCGAACCCGGCATCGCCATCGTGACCAACCGTCTCGGCGACGTCCTCGCCCGCACCAGCGGATTCGAGGCGATCACCAGCGGCACCGGGCTGCTCGACGCCGACCGGCCCAACCTCACGCGGTACGTCTTCACCGATCCGCGCGCCCGGACGTTCTTCGCCGACTGGGAGGTCGTCGCCGACGAGCAGGCCTTCGACCTGTGGTTGGCGCCGTCCGTCGAGACCTCCGAGTGGCTCACCGCGGAGCTCTCCCCCATCGCCGGTCCCGACTTCACCCGGCGGCTGAAGCGCCACGTGGTGCCGAACCGCGCGACGCTGCGGCTCGACCACCCGGCCGGGCACCGGCTCCGGTTGCTCCGGGAAACCCTCGAACTCCCCGCCGACGCCCAGCAACTCGTCGTGTTCCACCCGGCCGACGAACCGACCGCGCAGGCCGTGGACCGCCTGCGCCGCCCGCTCCGGTCCATCTCCTGACGCGCGCTCAGGTCAGGGCGTCGACTCCGGTCAGCGACCTGCCGATGATCAGCTTCTGCACCTGGCTGGTGCCCTCGTAGAGGGTCAGCACCCGGGCATCGCGGAGGTACTTGCCGACCGGGTACTCGTCGATGAAGCCGTACCCGCCGAAGACCTGCAGCGCGTTGTTGGCGACGCGGACCGCGGTCTCGCTCGCGTGCAGCTTCGCCATCGACGACGCGGTGGTCAGCTGCTCGCGGGACACCCCGCGCTCGGCCAGCGCCGCCGCGCGCAGCGTCAGCAGCCGCGCCGCCTCGACCTCCACCGCGGAATCCGCCAGCAGCTCCTGCACCAGCTGGCGGGAGGCGATCGGCTTGCCGAACTGGATCCGCTCGCCCGCGTAGCGGGTCGCCGCGCTCAGCGCCGCCTGCGCCACCCCGACCGCGCCCGCCGCGACCGAGATCCGGCCCTTGGTCAGCGCGCCCAGCGCGATGCCCAGCCCCTTGCCGACCTCGCCGAGCCGCGCCGAATCCGGCACCCGGACCTCGTCGAGAACCAGCTCCGCGGTGGCCTGGCCGCGCAGGCCGAGCTTGCCGTGCACGGTGTTGGCGGTGAACCCGGGCGAGTCGGTGGGCACCAGGAAGGCGGTGATTCCCCGGCCGCCGTCGTCGCTGGTGCGCGCGAACAGCAGGGCCACCTTCGCCCAGGTCCCGTTGGTGATGAACATCTTCTGCCCGGTGATCACCCAGTCCTCGCCGTCGCGGCGCGCGCGGGTGGTCAGCGAGCCCGGGTCGGAGCCCGCGTCGGGTTCGGTCAGCGCGAAGCACCCGAGTGCCTCACCCCCGGCCAGCTGCGGCAGCCAGCGCTGCTTCTGCTCCTCGGTGCCGTGGCCGGCGATGGACTTGGCGACCAGTCCCAGCGACACCGACACGATGCCGCGCACGGAGGAGTCGCCGCGCCCGAGCTCCTCGATCACCAGCGCGTAGCTGATCATGTCGGCCTCGACGCCGCCGTGCTCCTCGGGCAGCGTCAGGCCGAGGAAGCCGAGTTCGCCGAGCTTGCGCACGATCGCCAGGTCGACCTCCTCGCGGCGGTCCCACTCCCGCACGTGCGGCACGATCTCGGCGTCGACGAACTGCGCCGCCATCTCCTTGAACGCGATCTGGGTGTCGGTGAGTTCGAAGTCCACGGTGTTCCTCTTGGTTCTCGGTGTTGCTGCCCGCAGGTGGCCTCCGTGAGCGTTTCGGGGCGCTCCGGCACCCCGAAGCGCTCACGGCCCCCGCCCCGGCTCGTCAGGTGAGCAGGTCCTGCGGTGTGGTGCCGGTTCCGGTGAGCTCCAGGCCGAGCTCGGCGCGCTCGACCAGCCAGCGGCTGGGCCGGTAGCGCGGGTCGCCGGTGGCCGAGTGCAGCGCGCGCAGGACCGACAGCACCCGGCGCGGCCCGACCTGCTGGCCCCACTCCAGGGGACCGCGCGGGTAGCCCAGGGCGATCCGCACCGCGGTGTCGATGTCGGCCGGGTCGGCCAGGCGCTGCTCGGCGATGAAGCAGCTGGTGTTGACGATGGCGGCGAGGATCCGCTGCGCGACCATGCCAGGGCTGTCGCGCACCACGGTCACGGCGCGGCCGGTCGCGGCCAGCGCGGCCCAGGCCGATCGCGCGAACTCCACGTCGCAGGCCGGGTGCACGGACAGCGTCCAGCGGGCCTCGGTGCTCAGCGGGTCGACTCCGCACACCCGCGCCACCGGCAGATCGGCGGATCGCGCGGCGGTGGCCGCGCTGTGGCCGTGCGGGGTCACCAGCACGACCGCCTCGGCGGAGGGCTCCGGCGCGCGCTCCACCTCGACGCCCGCGGCGGCCAGCACGTCGAGCAGGTCCGCGCTGTCCGACCAGACCGGGCGCGCCACCGCCTCCGGCGCCTGCGGCTCGGGGGCCTCCTGCTTGACGCCGTCGGCGTAGCGGTAGAAGCCCTCCCCCGTCTTGCGGCCGAGCAGCCCGGCTTCCAGACGGGTGCGCGTGATCGGCGACGGGCGCAGCCTCGGGTCGCCGTAGTAGCCGGTCCAGATGCTCTCCATCGCCGGGTGGGTGACGTCCAGCCCGGTCAGGTCCATCAGCTCGAACGGGCCCATCCGCAGGCCCAGCACGTCGCGGCAGATCCGGTCCACGTCCGAGGTGCTCGCCACGCCTTCGGACAGGATCTGCAGCGCTTCGGTGACCAGCCCGCGGCCGGCGTGGTTGACCAGGAAGCCGGGCGTGTCGGTGGCGCGCACCGGGGTGTGGCCCAGGCGCCGCACCAGCGCCAGCAGCGCGTCGGGGATCCACTCGGCGGTCCGGGCGCCGGGGATGACCTCCACCAGGCGCATCAGCGGCACCGGGTTGAAGAAGTGCAGCCCGGCGAGCCTGCTCGGATCGGCCAGCGCGGTGGCGATGGAGGTGACCTGCAGCGAGCTGGTGTTGGTGGCGAACACGGTGCGCGCCGGGCAGATCTTCTCCAGCTCGGCGAACAGCTCGCGCTTGGTGGTCAGGTCCTCGCGGACCGCCTCCACGACCAGGTCGCACTCGGTGGGCGCCAGCGGGCTGTCCACCGGGCGCAGCCGGTCGCGCGCGGCCGCCGCCTGCTCGGCGGTCATCCTGCCCTTGCCCGCCAGCTTGTCGAACATCCGGCCGATCTCCTCGACCGCGGTGCGCACCGCTTCGGTCCGCGCGTCGGCGAGCTCCACGGTCAGGCCGGCCGCCGCGGCGATCTGCGCGATGCCGCGCCCCATCACCCCGGTGCCGATCACCCGCACCGCGTTGACCTGCTCCGCCCACTGCATGGTCGACCTCCCGAAAGGTTGCCCTCGACGCACCTTCGCACGACACGCCAAGACCGTCCAATACTGAATTGCCCGGTCAGTGATATCCGATCGAACATAATCGCCGCGTGTTCCGGAGCGCAACGGCGCTGTGCTACGAACGAAAAACGGCGGCGGAACGGCCGCCGGGGCGTAACCGAAGGAGCAAGCGATGCGCGAAGCGGTGATCTGCGAACCGCTGCGGACCCCGATCGGCCGGTTCGGCGGGGTGTTCAAGACCGTTCCGGCGGTCGACCTGGCCTCGACGGTGATCAGGGCGCTGCTGGCGCGCACCGGCCTGGACGGCGCGGCGGTCGACGAGGTGATCCTCGGCCAGGGCTACCCGACCTCCGACGCCCCGGCGATCGGCCGGGTGGCGGCGCTGGACGCCGGTCTGCCCGTCGAGGTCGGCGGCACCCAGCTGGACCGCCGCTGCGGCTCCGGCCTGCAAGCGGTCCTCGACGCCGCGATGCAGGTGCAGACCGGCGTCAGCGACGTGGTGCTGGCCGGTGGCGCGGAGAGCATGAGCAGCGCGCCGTTCTACACCACCGAGGCCCGGTGGGGCATCCGAGGCAGCGGCTTGGAGCTGCACGACTCGCTGGCCCGCGGCCGGATCACCGCGGGTGGTGCGAATTTCCCGGTGCCCGGCGGGATGCTGGAGACCGCCGAGAACCTGCGCCGCGAGTACGCCATTCCCCGCGCCGAACAGGACGAGCTGGCGGTGCGCTCGCAGCAGCGCGCCGCCGCCGCGCAGAGCGCCGGTCTCTTCGCCGACGAGATCGTGCCGGTGACGGTGCGCTCCCGCAAGGGCGACACCGCGGTCGAGGTCGACGAGCACCCGCGTCCGGAGACCACTGTGGACTCCTTGGCCGCGCTGAAGCCGGTGCTGGGCAAGGCGGATCCGGATGCGACGGTGACCGCGGGCAACGCCAGCGGCCAGAACGACGCGGCGGCGATCTGCATCGTGACCACTCCGGAGCGCGCCGCGGAACTGGGCCTGCGACCGCTGGTCCGGCTGGTGTCGTGGGCGCGGGCGGGCGTGCCGCCGCGCACGATGGGCATCGGCCCGGTCCCGGCGACCGCGAAAGCCCTGCAGCGCGCCGGGATCACCCTCGCCGACGTCGACCTGATCGAGCTCAACGAGGCGTTCGCGGCGCAGGTGCTGGCCTGCACGCGGGAGTGGGAGTTCAAGCCCGCCGACTTCGACCGCCTCAACGTCAACGGCTCCGGCATCTCCCTGGGCCACCCGATCGGCGCCACCGGCGCCCGCATCCTGGCGACCCTCTCCCGGGAGATGCACCGCAGGGAAGCCCGCTACGGCCTGGAGACCATGTGCATCGGCGGCGGCCAAGGCCTCGCCGCCGTCTTCGAACGCATCTGACACCGGTGAAGGGCACGGACGGGTGAGAGGTGAAGGGCACCTTTCGCCAGCACACTTGGCGAAAGGTGCCCTTCACCTCCATTCCTCGCACGGGTGGGTACGGAGCGGAGGTGCCCTTCAGCGGTCGATCTTGTCGCCTGCGGAGGACAGGGCGTACCAGTGGCCGCCGCTGGAGAGGACGCCGTTGCCGTTGGCCTGGCCCGGGATGTCGTCGCCGATGTAGTAGTACAGCGGGTGTCCGTTGTAGACGACTTGGGTGCCGCCGTCCGGGCGGCGGACCGTGGTGAGCAGTTCCTGGTTCACCTCCGGGCCCGCCACCGGTGGATCCGTGGTGGTCAGCGGTGGCCAGTCGCGCGCGCAGCCTTCGAGGCAGGTGGGTTCGGCGTCGCCGTCCTCGTCGAACAGGTAGACCGCTCGGCCGTCCGGGCCGGTGAGGACCGGGCCGAGGCCGGGCACCTGGTGGGTCCGGAGGACGATGGCGCCGCCGGTGACGGGTGGTGCCGTGACCGGCGGTGGCGGGGTGCCGACTCCGGCACCTGCGGGTTCTTGACCGGGCGACGCGCATGCGGTGATCAGGGCCAGCAGTCCGGTGCCGCTCAGCGCGACCGTGCGGGCTCGGGTGAGGTGGACCATCGCGGCCTCCCTGCGGCCGGGGCCGGGCCCCGGGACGACGCAACGCGGACCTCAAGTCTCACGCACCGGGACCGCTTCCGCAGGTGCTGCCCGCGGCGGGCGCCGCCGCTCGACGGCGCCCGCCGGCGGGTCACATCTGCACGATCTGGATCAGGTTCCCGCAGGTGTCGTCGAAGACCGCGGTGGTCACGTCGCCCATCTCGGTCGGTTCCTGGGTGAAGCGCACGCCCAGACCGGTGAGCCGCTCGAACTCCGCCCGCACGTCTTCGACCTGGAACGACGTGGCCGGGATGCCGTCGTCGACCAGGGCGGTCTTGTACGGCTTGACCGCGGGGTGACCGTCCGGTTCGAGGAGCAGCTCGGTGCCCTCCGGGGCCTCCGGGGAGACCAGCGTCAGCCAGCTGGCCTCGCCGAGCGGGATGTCGTGCTTCACCTGGAAGCCGAGCTTCTCGGTGTAGAACTTCTGCGCCTTGCGCTGATCGTCGACGAAGACGCTGGTCACGTAGATCTTCAAGGGGTCTCCTCCGCATCTGGCTTGAGCCACCGGTCGGTGAGGTGCTCCAGCGGACCGGTGTTCAGGTGGTGGAACTTGTAACGACCGTCCCGCCGGGTCTCGACCAGCCCCGCCTCCACCAGCACCTCGATGTGCTGCGAGATGGCCTGGCGGGACGACCCCAGCCCGTGCTTGCCGGTCAGCCGACCGCAGATCTCGAACAGGGTCTGGCCGTCATGATCGGCCAGTTCGTCGAGGATCGCCCGCCGGGTGGGATCCGCCAGCGCTTTGAACACGTCGCTCACCCCACCCACGATAGGCAAGCATTCACTTGCATGCAAGTCGATGCTTGCCTATCGGCTCCGGGCCTGGTCAGCGGTGGTGCGCGACGAGCTCGTGAGCTTCCTGCGGGCCCGACGGGTGGGCGTGGACGAGTGCGCCGCCCAGTCGCGGCAGCGCGTGCCAGAGGCGGTGCTCGGCCTCGTGCGCGATGCGGTGGGCCTCGGCGAGGCTGAGCCGCGGATCGACCTCCAGCTCCACCTCAGCCCGCAGGGAATGCCCGACCCAGCGCAGCCGGAGATCGCCCACGCCCCGCACACCAGGCGTGGCGACCAGCTCCCGCTCGGCGCGTGCGACCAGTCCGGGGTCCACGGCGTCGAGCACCCGCGCGAAGACCTCCTTCGCCGAGCCCCGCAGCACCACGAGGATCGCGCCGGTGATCAGCAGCCCGACGACGGGATCGGCCCACCACCAGCCCAGCGCCGCACCGGCCGCGGAGCCGAGCACGGCCAGACTGGTGAAACCGTCGGCCCGCGCGTGCAGTCCGTCGGCCACCAGCGCGGCCGAGCCGATCTCCCGGCCGATGCGGATGCGGTAGCGCGCGACCAGCTCGTTGCCCGCGAAGCCGAGCAGCCCGGCCGCCGCCACCCAGGCGATGTGCTCGACGCGCTGCGGTGCGACCAGCCGCTGCACCGATTCCCACGCCGCCATCGCGGCGGACGCGGCGATCACGAGGAGGATGATCAGCCCGGCGAGGTCTTCGGCGCGGCCGAGCCCGTAGGTGAAGCGGCGCGTCGCCGCGCGCCGGGCGAGCAGGAAGGCGATCGCGAGCGGGATCGCGGTCAGCGCGTCGGCGAAGTTGTGCAGCGTGTCGCCGAGCAGGGCGACGGAGCCGGTGAACGCGACCAGCACGGCCTGCCCGACCGCCGTGATGCCCAGGGCGCCGAAGGAGATCCACAGCGCCCGCACGCCCTTCCGGCTGGCCGTCAGCGCGCGGTCGACGGAATCGACGGCGTCATGGCTGTGCGGCGTCACGGCGTGCTTCAGCCGTGCCCACCCGTGCCCGTGCCCATGTCCGTGCCCTGCTCTCGCCCGCTTCGGCCACATCCGGACTCCTCGGGTTCGGCGACGTCCGAACCATAGGCCCGCGACCAGGCGTGCGACAACGCTGCAACTGCAAGGGAATCGCAGGTGCGCCCCGCGACGTCCATCCACAGTAGATCCGCCGCGGGGCGCGCCCGGTCACCCGTTGGGGCGCAGCGTCCAGATGATCGACATCTCGCCGGTGACCGCGCCGTCCGCGCGCCGGATGCTCACCTGGACCGGGAACTCCGGGCGCTCCCCCGCGTCCAGCTCGGCCAGCACGTCGGCGATCGGGCGGCCCAGCACCGCGGTGGCGGTCACCTCGCCCATGGCGAGCTTCTTGAAGTCGATCTCGGAGCGGACGGCCAGCGGCACCGCGCGGTGGAGCTGGTCGCCGAACGCCGCGATCACGATGGCGCCGCTGGCCGACTCGGCGAGGGTGAACATCGCACCGGCGTGCGGGCCGCCCACGTGGTTGTGGAAATCCGCCTGGTCCGGCAGGCGGAGCACCGCCCGCTCCGGCGTCGTCTCGACGTACTCCAGGTTGAGCGTGCGCACCATCGGCACCGACTGGGTCAGGAAGGCGCCGACGTCGAAGGAATCCGCGGCAGCGGTTTCGGTGGTCATGCCCCGGATGCTACTCATCGGTAACTTGCGTTGCCAAGACCACCCCGGTCACCGCGAGAGCCGCCGCACCGCGGCACTGCCACCGATCAGCAGCACCAGCACGGCCAGCACCCACCGCCGCTTCTCCTCGGTGCTGTGCCCGGAGGCCTCCACTTCGGGTTCCTCCGCGGGCACGGCGAAGTTGCCCGGCGGAGGGCTGGGCGTCGGCTCCGGGATCGGGCTCGGTTCCGGGACCGGAGTCCGCGATGGAGGCTCGGGCGGCGGAGTGGTCGAGGGCCGTGGGGTCGACGACGGGATCGTCGATGGCGGGACCGTCGGCGAGGTGCTCGACGGCGGAGCAGTGCTCGACGGCGGAGCAGGTGGGCTCTCGCCCGCCAGGCAGCCCGCCGCATCCGAGCTCGCCATCGGGAGGACGACCGCCAGCTGCCGCACCGAACCGTCCCGGTCCACCCGGTACATCCCGCCCGACTCGTTGGCCGTGACGTAGAGCGCGCGGTCGGACCCGATCACCACCGATCCGTAGCTGAGCGGCGGAAGCCCCGGCACGTCGGCCACTTTCGACACCTGCCCGCTGTCGCGGTCCAGGCGCACCAGGGCCACCGTCCCGGTGCTGGTGGCGGTGATGCTGTAGAGCTCGCCGTCGACCGGGTCCACGTCGAAGTCGTCGAACGACGACGGCCATCCCACCCCCTCGATGCCGGTCATCGACAGCACTTCCAGGAAGGTCCGGCTCCCCGGCTCGACGTCCACCGCGTACAGGTAGCCCTTTTCCACCAGGTACCAGCGGTTCCCGGACACCGCCCCGGCCGAGGGTGCGCGCAGCGGGTGCCACCGGGAACCCTCGCGCCCGGCGCGGACGGGCCCCAGCTCCCGGGTCTGACCGTCCGCCGCGATCGCCACCGCACGCCCACCGTCCGGGAACGGGCCGGAAGATCCGCGCGACGCCATCGCGTACACCACGCCCTGCGGCGCCGAGTACCCGAGAGCGTTCAACCGGTAGCCCGGCGCGGCCAGCTTCGTGCCGGTCGCGCCGGGGAACTCCACGCGGTGCAGCGCCGAGAGGCCACCGCGGTTGCGGACCTGCAGCACCGAGCACGCCGAGGACGCCGCCGCGGTGACCACCCAGGTGGCCGAGGTCAGCAGCACCAGGGCGATCGCCGCCGCGCACCACCGCATCAACTTCGACCGAGCCGTTCGAGGGCCCAGGTGAAGGCCTCCGGGCCGATCCGCGAACCACCGCTGAACGGGTTCTGCAGCTGGAAGATCGCGAACAGCAGCAGCGCCAGCGCACCGGCCAGCGTGGAGACCAGCACGATGTGCGGGAACAACCGGGTGCCGCCGAAGAGGTTCGGCAGCAGCACGCACACCACGCTGCCCAGGATCAGCACGAACCACACCACCGCCACCACGCCGCGGTCGAACGCCCTGGTCAGCCGCTCGTGCCGCTCTTCGTAGACCTGGCCGAGCTGCGTGGTGGCCTCGGTCTTGCGGCCCTCCTCGAACTCGCCGTCGGCCGGGGCGCGCAGCACCACCTCGCGGATCTGGTCCAGCTGCGCCCAGCCCGGCCCGGCCACCTCGCCGCCGCGCTGCATGACCGGCCACTCCTGGTCCACCACCGTGCGCAGGTACCCCGCGCCGAGCTCGCGGACCTCGTCGGCGGCCGGCGCGGGCAGCGAGTCCACCGCCCAGGCGACCGAGAGCAGGCCCTGCGCCTCCCGGTAGGCCCCTTCCCGGGCATCGGTCACGGTGTCGAACAGGGTGACCAGCACGAAGGCCAGCACCACCGCCTGCAAACCGCTGACGATGGTGAACACCTGCCCCGCCGCGTCGTTGTTGCTCGGTCTGCCCTCGTCCTGCCCGATCCGGCGCACCAGGTAGCCGACCAGGGCCGCGGCCACCGACGCGCTCAGGACCCAGATGGTGCCCTGCAGGTAGATGTTCATTCAGCGCTCCGGAGAGCGGTCTCGCCGCGCGCCAGCACGGGTTCGGGCACCAGCAGCTCGCCGACCTGGCAGCCCAGCGCGGCGCAGATGATGTCCAGATCGGACAGCTTCAGGCTGGCCGGCGTCTTCGACCACAGCCCCGACATCTTCCCGGCCGAGACCACCAGACCGTGCTCGGCGAGCAGTCGTTGCAGCTCGGCGGCCTTCCAGATACCGCGCTGGGCCGCGACCAACCGCAGGTTCCACTTCACGACGACATCGCCTCCCACTCGATCTGCACAGACCGGATGGCGCTTGCGCACACGCTCGCCCGCCTCCTGATGCACGAGAGCGGGCATTGCGGCCCGCTCGACACGATTTCAGAATTTCTGAAGGAAACACCGCGAAGAACGCAGTTCCTCCGCGGCCCGAACAGTACTCCGAAATGGACGGAGCACAGATAGTCCGATGCGTGGAATCTACCGCAGCGAAGTGGATCACCCATTCAGAGCAGTATGCCCGGGGAATATTCCAAGATCACCGAAATGGCCTAGCGCAAGCAGGTGGGTCACCGCTGAATTGTCGGACACCATTGCCATTGGCGACTACGCAGCGTTTTGCGCAAGCCGCGATCCAGGTGATCCAAAACGCGCGCACTACCTCGAACTTTACCGATATGAGCAGCACTTTCGGGTGACTGTACGGCCGAGATCAGCAGTGCTAATGTCGCCGTCGGCAGCGCGGAAGGCAGTGGCCGGACAACGAGCGAGCCATTTCATTCCAACTATTCTGCATTCTGGTCAAACCCATTCCTCGGCGCAATTCGGACGTCACTTTCGGCGAGCTAGATGATTGGTGGTATTGGCGTGACTGGGACCGAACCGCTCAACACCGGCGGCAACGTTGCACCGCAGTTGAGCCTGAGCACGGCGGCGGCCCGAAACCTGGCGACCACGACCAAGTCCGAACCGCAGATGCAGGGCATCACCTCGCGCTGGCTGCTGAAGATGCTGCCCTGGGTGCAGGCCGCGGGCGGCACCTACCGGGTCAACCGCCGGCTAAGCTACACCCTCGGCGACGGGCGCGTCACCTTCACCAACACCGGCGCCGACGTGCGCGTGATCCCGCAGGAACTGCGCGAGCTCCCGCTGCTGCGCGGGTTCGACGACGACACCGTGCTCGGCGCGCTCGCCGACCGGTTCGTGCAGCAGGAGTACGAGCCGGGCCAGGTCATCGCCACCGCGGGCCAGCCAGCCGATCAGGTCGTGCTCATCGCGCACGGCAAGATCAACAAGATCGGCACCGGCGAGTACGGCGACCAGACCGTGCTCGGCGTGCTGGCCGACGGCGAGTTCTTCGGCGCGCACGTGCTCGGCACCGACCCGGTCACCTGGAACTCCAGCTACCAGGCGGTCACCCGCTGCACCGTGCTCACCTTGCGCCACCAGGCGTTCCAGGAGATGAACGGCCACTCGGAACTGCTGCGCGAGCACGTCCGGCAGACCCTGGCCCAGCCGAAGCGCAAGCACAACCCGCACGGCGAGGCCGAGATCGAGATCTCCTCGGGCCACGCGGGCGAGCCGCAGCTGTCGGGGACCTATGTGGACTACGAGCCGGCGCCCCGCGAGTACGAGCTCAGCGTCGCGCAGACGGTGCTGCGGGTGCACAGCCGCGTCGCCGATCTCTACAACCAGCCGATGAACCAGACCGAGCAACAGCTGCGGCTCACGATCGAAGCGCTGCGCGAGCGGCAGGAGAACGAGCTGATCAACAACCGCGACTTCGGCCTGCTGCACAACGCCGATCTGCGCCAGCGCATCCACACCCGCACCGGCCCGCCCACCCCGGACGACTTCGACGAGCTGCTGACGCTGGTGTGGAAGGACCCCGGGTTCTTCCTGGCGCACCCGCGCACCATCGCCGCCTTCCGGCAGGAGTGCAGCAAGCGCGGCATCTACCCGCACAGCATCGACCTGCAGGGCCACCAGGTGCCGTCCTGGCGCGGCGTTCCGATCCTGCCGTGCAACAAGATCCAGGTCAGCGACACCCGCACCAGCTCCGTGCTGCTGGTGCGCACCGGCGAGGACAACCAGGGCGTCGTCGGGCTGCACCAGACCGGCATCCCCGACGAGTACCGGCCCGGGCTCTCCGTGCGGTTCATGGGGATCAACGACCAGGCGGTGATCTCCTACCTGGTCAGCGCCTACTACTCGGCGGCCGTGCTGGTGCCCGATGCGGTCGGCGTGCTGGAGCACGTCGAACTGGGCCGGGCGTGAGCGGTTCCGGGCTTCCACCCGCAGCATCGATCAGCTAGGAGCAGTGGACATCGTGACCGAACCCGAGACCCGAGCCGACGAACCGTCCCCGCTGAGCCTGGGCACCGCGGCAGCGCGGCAGCTGTCGACGACGACCAAGACCGTCCCGCAGATGCAGGGCACCACCTCGCGATGGCTGGTGCGGATGCTGCCGTGGGTCGACGTCGGGGCAGGCACCTACCGGGTCAACCGGCGCCTGACCTACGCGGTCGGCGACGGCCGGATCACCTTCACCAACACCGGCGCCGACGTGCGCGTGATCCCGCAGGAACTGCGCGAGCTCCCGCTGCTGCGCGGGTTCGACGACGACACCGCGCTGGGCGCGCTCGCCGACCGGTTCATCCAGCAGGAGTACGAGCCGGGCCAGGTGATCGTGCGGGCCGGTCAGGCCGCCGAGCAGGTCGTGCTCATCGCCCACGGCAAGGTGAGCAAGGTCGGCACCGCCGAGTACGGCGACGAGGCCGTGCTGACCGTGCTGGCCGACGGCGAGTTCTTCGGCGCGAACGCGCTCCTCGGCGAGGAGGGCACCTGGCAGCACACCTACAAGGCGGTCACACCGTGCACCGCGCTCGTGCTGACCAGCCGGGCGCTGCAAGCCGTCAACCTCCGGTTCGACCAGCTGCGGGCGCACATCGCGGCGACCCGGGGGCAGCCGGCGCCGCTGCAGAACAAGCACGGCGAGGCCGAGATCGCGCTCGCCGCAGGGCATTCCGGTGAACCGGCGCTGCCCACGACCTTCGTGGACTACGAGCTCGAACCCCGCGAGTACGAGCTCAGCCTCGCCCAGACGGTGCTGCGGGTGCACAGCCGCATCGCCGACCTCTACAACCAGCCGATGAACCAGACCGAACAGCAACTCCGGCTCACCGTCGAAGCGCTGCGGGAGCGCCAGGAGCACGAGCTGATCAACAACCGCGACTTCGGCCTGCTGCACAACGCCGACCTCCGCCAGCGCATCCACACCCGCACCGGCCCGCCCACCCCCGACGACCTGGACGAACTGCTCGCCCGCCGGCGCAAGTCGAAGTTCTTCCTGGCGCACCCGCGCACCATCGCCGCCTTCGGGCGCGAGTGCACCAGGCGCGGCATCTACCCGCAGACCACCGAGGTGCAGGGCCGCCAGGTGCACGCGTGGCGGGGTGTGCCGATCCTGCCCAGCGACAAGATCCCGGTCAGCGACAGCGGCACCAGCTCGATCCTGTGCATGCGCATCGGAGAGGAGGACAGCGGGGTGGTCGGCCTGCAGCAGACCGGCCTCCCCGACGAGCAGCAGCCCGGGGTTTCCGCGCGGTTCATGGGGATCAACGACCAGGCGGTGATCTCCTACCTGGTCAGCACCTACTTCTCGGCAGCAGTGCTGGTCCCGGACGCCCTCGGCGTCCTCGAACACGTCGAGACCAACCGCTGATCGGCCTCGACCCGCCGTGAGCGCGCGGCGCTGCTGCGCGCCCACGACCGGCGAACTCGGCGTCACGAGCCCATCACCAGGCTCCCGCCACCGCTTCGAACACCGACACTCCTCGTGCCAACCTCGGATGACACCCCTCGTGTCAACCGGAGTCCTGCTCAACCGCACCTCAGGGGACCGTGATGCAACCCAGCCACAAGAAACCGCGAAACGCGAGATCAACGCCCACCGCAACCACCACTGAAAAACCCGGAGAGGCGGACCAGTGACCACCACCATGCAGCAGGACGCCCGCCGCGCGGGCGCTGCTTACGAGGCGCTGACCCGCAGTCGCACCATGGTCGAGCCCGCGCTGCGGGCCGCGGTCGACCGGTTGCCCACCCGGATGCAGCAGGTCGCCGGGTACCACTTCGGCTGGTGGGACGAGCACGGCAATCCGGTGCGCGCCGATCGCGGCAAGGCGCTGCGACCGGCGATGGTGCTGCTCACCGCCAGCGCCGTCGGCGGCGATCCCGCGGAGGCGGTCCCGGCCGCCGTCGCCGTGGAGCTGGTGCACAACTTCTCGCTGCTGCACGACGACGTGATGGACGGCGACGTCACCCGGCGGCACCGGCCCACCGCGTGGACGGTGTTCGGCAGCGGCCCGGCGATCCTGGCCGGGGATGCGCTGCTGTCGCTGGCCTCCGACGTGCTCGGGGCGTGCCGCCACCCCGAGGCGACCGACGCCGTGCGGGCGCTGAGCACGACGGTGCTGAACCTGATCAACGGGCAGGTCGCCGATCTGTCCTTCGAGGACCGCCGCAGCGTGGACCTCGCCGAGTGCCAGCGGATGGCCAGGGACAAGACCGGTGCGCTGCTGGGCTGCGCGTGCGCGCTCGGGGCGATGTTCGGCGGTGGCAAGACCGAGCAGATCGCGCGGCTGCGCAGCTTCGGCGAACGGCTCGGGCTGGCGTTCCAGCACGTCGACGACCTGCTGGGGATCTGGGGAGACCCGGCGATCACCGGCAAACCGGTGTTCTCCGACCTGCGCACCCGCAAGAAGACCCTGCCGGTGGTCTCCGCGCTGACCTCCGGCACGCCGGCCGGGCAGCGGCTGGCCGCCGTCTACCTCCACGACCAGCCGCTGTCCGGCAGCGACCTGGCCCAGTCCGCCGAGCTGATCGCCTTGGCGGGCGGGCGCAGCTGGAGCCAGAACCAGACCGACGACCTGCTCAACTCGGCGCTGGCCGACCTGCACCGCGCCGACCTCGCGCCGCGGCCTGCCGAGCAGCTCAGCGCCCTGGCCCACCTGATGACCCACCGCGATCACTGACCGGCGCCGGTGACCGCCGTCGACGGGTGGCGGTCACCGGCGCCGGTTGCCGAACAGGCCTCGGGTGATCTCCCGCCCGAGGGCGCTGGCCGCGGAGCGGAAGAACGACCGGACCGCCGGGTTGTCCATCGCCTGCTGGAAGATCCCGGGCTCGTCCGACGCGGCCTGCTCCGGTTCCGGCGCCGCGGCGACCTTGCTCGCCAGGCGCTCGTAGGCGGATTCGCGGTCGATGGTCTGCTGGTACTTGTCGCACAACGGGGAGGAGGCCGCGCTCGACCGCACCGCCTCCTCCCCGATCGTGCCCATCAGCGACCGCGGAGCCCGCAACCTGGTCCAGGCCAC
This sequence comes from Saccharopolyspora indica, assembly GCF_027853965.1. Taxonomy (GTDB): domain Bacteria; phylum Actinomycetota; class Actinomycetes; order Mycobacteriales; family Pseudonocardiaceae; genus Saccharopolyspora; species Saccharopolyspora indica. Next base: position 83,612 of record NZ_JAQGLB010000018.1, read on the forward strand.
CGGTGTCGGAGCGCCGGTCTCGGAGAGCACCGTCACGATCGCCTCGCCGGTGCCCAGCGATGTCAGCGCCTCGTCGAGCCGGTAGTGCTCGGTGGTCGGGTACGTCTTGACCGTGCGGCTCAAGGCCTTCTGGTCGTCCGGGGTGAACGCGCGGATCGCGTGCTGGACGCGGGCGCCGAGCTGCGAGAGCACCGCGTTGGGCAGGTCGGTGGGCAGCTGCGTGCAGAAGAAGACGCCGACCGCCTTGGAGCGGATCAGCTTCACCGTCTGCTCGATGCGCTCCAGGAACGCCTTGGAGGCACCGGAGAACAGCAGGTGCGCCTCGTCGAAGAAGAACACCAGCTTCGGGCGGTCGAGGTCGCCCGCTTCGGGCAGCTCTTCGAAGAGCTCGGCCAGCAGCCACATCAGGAACGTGGAGAACAGCACCGGGTCGGCCTGCACGTCGTCCAGCTCCAGCAGGTTCACCACGCCCTTGCCGTCGACCTGCCGGAGCAGGTCGCCGACCGCGAGCTCCGGTTCGCCGAAGAACTCCGCTCCGCCGCGCGCCTCCAGGTTCGACAGCGCGCGCAGGACGACCCCGGCGGTGGCCGTCGAAACCCCGCCGATGCCGGTCAGCTCCGCCTTGCCCTCGTCGCTGGTCAAGTACTGGATGACCGCGCGCAGGTCCTTGAGGTCCAGCAGCGCCAGGCCGCGCTGGTCGGCCCAGTGGAAGATCAGCCCGAGCGTCGACTCCTGCGTCGCGTTCAGGCCGAGCACCTTGGCCAGCAGCAGCGGTCCGAAGCCGGTGATGGTCGCGCGGATCGGCACGCCGCGGCCGCCGGTGCCCAGCGACCAGAACTGCGCCGGGTAGGAGGTGGCCCGCCAGTCGTCGCCGACCTGGGCGGCGCGCTCGGTCACCTTCTGCCCGCCCTCGCCCGCCGCGGCCAGCCCGGAGAGGTCGCCCTTGACGTCGGCGAGCAGCACCGGCACACCTGCCTCGGAGAGCTGCTCGGCCAGCAGCTGCAGCGTCTTGGTCTTGCCGGTGCCGGTCGCCCCGGCCACCAGGCCGTGCCGGTTCATCGTGGCCAGCGGGATGCGCACCGCCGCCCCGGCGTCGGCCGCGCCGTCCACGACCACCGCCCCGAGTTCGACGGCAGCTCCTCCGGTCGCATAGCCCGAAGCGATCTGCCGCGCCGCGTCGTCCGCCACCAGGTCCTCCCCGCACGCCGATCCGTCCCCGGTTCGAACACTAGGTCCGCGCCCGGCCGGATCCCCGGCGAGCCACCCGGACGAGCGACACGTCGGTGAGTCCGGCACTACCGCCCCGCACAGCGGCCGTCAACAGCCGATCTCTCCCTTGACAGCGCCGTCCACTCCCCGCCTAGAGTGCAGTGGTCGGATGATCCGCCCGCACCGACCCTTCGGTCCACTGTGGAGCACCAGGAGGCAGTCCGTTGCACGACGTTCGCACGGCCATCGTCACGGGTGCGGGTTCCGGCATCGGCTACGCCACCGCCGTCGCGCTCGCCGCCGAGGGCTACCGGATCGTGGCCGTCGACATCGCCGCCGACGGGACCGAGCGGGCCGCGGAAGCAGTCGCCGCGGCGGGCTCGGAAGCACTGCCCGCCGCCCTGGACGTGCGCGACTCCGATGCGTTCGAGGCCGCGGTGGAGCGCGCTGAGCAGCACTTCGGCGGTGCACCGGAGCTGCTGGCCAACATCGCCGGGATCGGGGTCGCCGCGACGCTGACCGGGACCAGCCGCGAGGACTGGGACGCCGTGCTCGGCGTCAACCTGACCGCGCTGTTCGAGACCTGCCGGATCGTGCTGCCCCGGATGGTGGCGGCCGGCGGCGGCTGCATCGTCAACGTCTCCTCGGTCGCCGGAGTGGTCGGCGTGCGCAACCGCGCCGCCTACTGCGCGTCCAAGGCCGGGGTCATCGGGCTGACCCGCTCCATCGCCGTCGACTACGCCGACCGCGGCATCCGGGCCAACGCGATCTGCCCGGGCACGGTGGCCAGCGAGTGGATCGGCAAGATCCTGGCCGACGCGCCGGATCCCGACGCCGCGCGCGAGGCCATGGAACAGCGCCAGCTCGACGGCCGGATGGGCACCCCGGAAGAGGTCGCCGAGGGCATCGTCTTCCTGACCAAAGCCCGCTTCGCCAACGGCAGCGCCTTCGTCATGGACGGCGGCATGACCGCCATCTGAAAACTGTATGCCGGTCGATTTGCGTGGCGGTGCGGGTGGCGGAACCTCAGCGCCCGCCTGGACTCCGGGATCCCGGACTGATGTATGACCAATACACGGCGCTCGGGCTGTCCTCGCCGGGGAAACCCAAAGGGTTGGGCTCAGCGAACCCGCGGCGGTGCAAGCGCCGAGGGTGGGCTAAACGCCTCCGGCGTTTCAAAACAGAAGAACGAAGTCAAGTTCTGAGCGTGGAAGGAGTGGGCCCGTGAGCGCCCCCGAACTCGATCGGCTCCGGCAGCGGATCAGCGAGGAAGACGCCCTGGTGGTGGCGTTCTCCGGCGGTGTCGACTCGGCCCTGCTGGCGGCCGTGGCGCACGAGGTGCTCGGCGCGCGGATGCTGGCCGTCACCGCCGTCTCCCCCAGCCTGGCCACCGCGGAACGGCGGCAGGCCAAGGAGTTCGCCCGCTCCCGCGGTTTCGCGCACGTCGAGGTGTGCACCGATGAGGCGGACCGGCCGGAGTACGCCGCCAACGACGGGAACCGCTGCTACCACTGCAAGTCCGCGCTGTTCGACGCCGTCGAGCCGCTGGCCGCGGCGCTGGGCGCCCGGATCGCGCTGGGCACCAACCTCGACGATCTCGGCGATCACCGCCCCGGGCAGCGAGCGGCGGCGCAGCGCGGTGCGATCGCGCCGATGGTCGACGCCGAGCTGACCAAGGAAGCCGTTCGCCGGGCGAGCCGGGAGCTCGGGCTCGGCACCGCGGGCAAGCCCGCTGCCGCCTGCCTCGCCTCCCGCGTGGCCTACGGCGACCCGGTGACACCGGAGGTGCTCGGCCGCATCGAGCGCGCGGAATCCGCGGTGCGCGCAATGGGTTTCGACGTGTGCCGGGTGCGCGCGCACGGGCAGGGCACCGTGGCCCGGCTGGAGGTTCCGGAAGCCGACATCGCGCGCGTCGCCGCGCGGCACGCCGAGCTCGACCGGGCGGTGCGCGAGGCCGGGTTCCAGTTCTGCGCCGTCGACCTGGGCGGGTTCCGAAGTGGACGGATGAACGCGCTGCTGCCGCTGCTGCCGGTCCGGAGCGCGTCATGACCGGATTCGCCGATCTCGGCTACGCGCGGGTCGACACCGACCGGGAGGCCCGGCAAGGACTGCCCGAGGTGGTCTACGCCCCGGGCAAGCAGCCCTCGGAGATCACCGGCATCGTCACCGAACTGCTCGCCCGCAGCACCGGCCCGGTGCTGGTCACGCGGCTCGACGCCGACACCGCCGCGCAGGTCCGGGTGCCCGGCGGCAGCTACGACGAGACCGCGCGCTTGGCCGTCTGGCGCCCGGCGCAGCCCCGGCCGTTCCGGGTGTGCATCGCGACCGCGGGCACCGCGGACTGGCCGGTGGCCGCTGAAGCCGAAGCGGTCTGCGCCGCGATCGGCCTGCCGGCGCACGTCGTGCGCGACGTCGGGGTCGCCGGGATCCACCGGCTGCTGGCGGCCCGCGAGGAGCTGGCGCGGGCGGATGCGGTGATCGTGGTGGCCGGCATGGAAGGCGCGCTGGCCAGCGCGGTCGGCGGCCTGGTGGCCTGCCCGGTGATCGCGGTGCCCACCTCGACCGGCTACGGCGCGGCGCTGGAGGGCGTGACGGCGCTGCTGGCGATGCTGACCTCGTGCGCAGCCGGGCTGACGGTGGTCAACATCGACTCCGGGTTCGGGGCGGCGATGGCCGCGCACCGGCTCGCCCACACCGCGGCAGGACGCCGATGATCCTCTGGCTCAACCCGGTCACCGGTGCCTCCGGCGACATGCTGCTCGGCGCGCTGCTCGGACTGGGTGCGCCGATCGACGAGGTCCGCGCCGCGATCGGTTCGACCGGGCTCGCGGGCTGGCGGCTGCGCACCGAGCAGGTCCAGGTCGACGGGATCGCGGCGACCAAGGCCGTGGTGGAAGTCGACGACACCAGCACCGAGCGGCACGCATCGGAACTGCTCGCGCGGGTGCGGCGAGCCCGGCCGGAACCCGTCGCGGAGCTGGCCGCGACGGCTGTCCGCGCGATCGCCGAGGTGGAAGGCGCGCTGCACGGCCAGCACCCCGACGACGTGCACCTGCACGAGATCGGCGGGCTCGACACCGTCGTCGACACCGTCGGAGTGGCCGCCGCACTGCACGCTTTAGACGTCGCAGCAGTGCATTCCGCGCCGCTGGCGCTCGGCAGCGGCACGGTCCGGTGCGCGCACGGCGTGCTCCCCGCGCCCGCTCCGGCGACGTTGCAGCTGCTGCGCGGCGCAGCGGTCGTCGGCACCGACCTGCCTGGTGAGACGGTGACCCCGACCGGCGCGGCGCTGCTGCAAGCGGCCGGGACCAGGTTCACCCCACCTCCGGCGATGATCGTGCAGGACACCGCCTACGGAGCCGGGAACCGGCGGTTCGCCCAGCGGCCCAACGTGCTTTCGGCGACCCTCGGCTCGCCGCTGAACGCCTCGGCCGAGCCGATGGTGGTGCTGGAGTGCAATGTGGACGATGTGACCGGCGAGCTGCTCGGTCACCTCATCGACCGCGCGCTGCTGGCCGGTGCCGCCGATGCGTGGACCACCCCGGCGACGGCGAAGAAGTCCCGCCCCGCGCACGTGCTGCACGTCCTGTGCCACCCGCAGCGGGAACCGGAGCTGACCGAGCTGGTGCTGGCCGAGACCGGCAGCCTCGGCATCCGCCGCCACCTGGTCGACCGGCTGGCGCTGCCCCGCCGCACCACGACGGTCACCGTGGAAGGCCACGAGATCCGGCTGAAGCACGGTCCGTGGCGCACCAAACCGGAGCACGACGACGTGGTGGCGGCCGCGACCGCTCTCGGCCTCCCGCTGCGCGCCGTCGCCGACCGGGCCTTGGCCGCTCAGCCCTCGGAACCGTGACGGACGATCTTGAGCGGTTGCGCGCGGAAGCGCTCGTAGTCGTCGACCACGCCCAGCAGCAGCTGGGATTCGCGCTCCTCCCGCCGCGCTTCGGTCAGGGGCCGGCGTCCCGCGTCGGTGAGCGGCGCGATGGTCCGCCTGCGGTCGTCCGGGTCGACGCCGCGGGTGACCAGGCCGGTCCGCTCCAGGCGCTCGGTGGTGCGGCTCATCGCGCTGGTGGACGCTGACCCTGGAACTGCTGGTGGTCGTGCACGGCAACCCTGGTCGCGGTGATGAACCCCGGCCCGGACGGGATGTGGCCGATGTTCCTGTTCGGCTTCCTCGGCGTCTTCGTCATCACGCAGGTGCACGGGCTCGGCCACCGGCTCGCCAGACGCCCGGCCCGGGACGGCTGACGATCACGCGAGGTCCGGGCAGGTGTGCCAGGGTCCAGGGGCATGGACTGGGAACGAGCACTCGCGTGGGTCGGCGAGTACGAGCGGGCGTGGCGGACGCCGGGCGTCGACGCCCTCGCCGAGCTCTTCACCGCCGACGCCACCTACCTGCAGGCGCCGTACCTGGAACCGCGCACCGGGCTGCCCGCCATCGAGCGGATGTGGGAGGCCGAACGCACGGGTCCGGACGAGCGGTTCCGGATGACCAGCGCTCCGGTGGCCCTCGAAGGCGACACCGCCGTCGTCCGCGTGGCGGTCCAGTACGGCGATCCGCCCGCTCAGGAGTACCGCGACCTGTGGATCATCGGCTTCGCCCCGGACGGCAGGTGCCGGACGTTCGAGGAGTGGCCGTTCTGGCCGGGCAAGGGCTACCGACCCGGCTGACGCGCGCCGATTCTTCGCCCAGCGGTTGCCGGATCGTCACCGCCGCCTCATCGCGGCAGGGTGATCGCCGATCACCATGATCACGTGCGGGAGGCGATCCTGGCGGACCGGGCGGGTCCGCGACGAGTTCGCGCGCTGGCCGTCCTCAGCGACTCGGTCGGTGCGGGCATGGGCGATCCGGTGACCGGCGGGTGGCGCGGCTTCGCGCCGCTGCTGGCCGAAGCGCTCGGAGCGGCGGAGCTGGCGAACGTGTCGTCCAGCGGCGCGCGCGTGGCCGACGTGCACAGCACGCAGCTGCCGGCCGCGCTGCGCGCCGCGCCGGAGGCGGCCGTGGTGCTGGTCGGCATGAACGACACGATGCGCTACGACTTCGATCCGCTGCGGCTGCGGCGGCTGCTGACCGATGTGCTGCGCGCGCTCACCGCGGCGGGAACGACCGTCGTGACGATCCGCTACCACGACCACGGGCGGGTCTTCCGGCTGCCCGGGCCGCTGCGCGCGGCGCTGGCCAGGCGGATCGACGCGCTCAACCGGATCCTGGAGGAGGTCGCCGAAGAGCACGCGGCGGGGATCGTGGACCTGGACCGGCTGCCCGGCGTCTACCACCCGACCACGTGGAGCGTCGACCGGTTGCACCCGTCCGAGCTCGGGCACCGGCTGCTGGCCGCCTCGCTGGCCGAGGAGTTCCGCGCCGTCGGCGTCGCGGTGCCCGGCGAGGTCTCCCTTGTCGCCTCCGGCGGCATCCGGACCAGCGGTTTCGACCACCTGCGCTGGCTGGTCGGCAAAGGCCTCCCGTGGCTGCTGGTGCGCGGGCACTACCTCGTCCGGTACTGCCTGCGAGTGCTGCTGCGCGCCGCTGTGCAGCGGATCTAGGCCAGGAAGCGGTCCAGCGTGATCGGCAGGTCGCGGACGCGCACGCCCGTCGCGTGGTGGGCCGCGTTGGCGATCGCCGCCGCGGTGCCCACGATGCCCAGCTCGCCGATCCCCTTGGTGCCCATCGGGTTCACGTACGGGTCGTGCTCGTCGATCCAGTCCACCTCGATCTCGCCGACGTCGGCGTTGGTCGCGATGTGGTAACCGGCGAAGTCGTGGTTGACCACGTGCCCGTAGCGCGGGTCCACCACGCTGTGCTCGTGCAGCGCCATGGACAGGCCCATGGTCATCCCGCCCAGCAGCTGCGACCGGGCCGTCTTGGCGTTGATCATCCGGCCGGCCGCGAAGACGCCCAGCATCCGCGGCACCCGCACCTCCCCGGTGTCGGCGTGCACCCGGACTTCGGCGAACTGCGCGCCGAAGCTGTGCATCGCCATCTGCCCGGCGTAGGGGTTGTCCGGGAGCGTCCCGGTGACCTCGACGCCCTCGTCCGGGATCGGCTCGCCGTTGGGCAGCTGAGCGCGCAAGCGGCGGGCCGCGTCCACGATCGCCGAGCCCCAGCAGGTGATCCCGGTGGACCCGCCGGCACCGCTGGCGTAGGGCAGGTCGGTGTCGCCGATGCTCAGCTGGATCTCGGACATCTCCACGCCCAGCGCGTCCGCCGCGATCTGGGTCAGCGCCGTCCACGCGCCGGTGCCGATGTCGGCCGCGCCGATCAGCACCCGGTAGCGACCGTCCGGCCGGGCCCGGATGGTGGCGCGCGAGCCGGGCATGCTGAACACCGGGTAAGTGGAGGAAGCGACTCCGGTGCCCACCAGCCAACGGCCGTCGCGACCGGAGCGCGGTGCGGGATCGCGCTGCGCCCAGCCGAAGCGCTGCGCACCTTCGCGCAGGCAGGCGATGAGGTTCCGGCTGGAGAAGGGGCGCCCGGTCGACGGGTCGGTGTCCGGCTCGTTGCGGATGCGGAACTCCACCGGGTCCAGGCCGCAGGCGATGGCCATCTCGTCCATCGCCACCTCCAGGCCGAACATGCCGGGGCACTCGCCGGGAGCCCGCATCCACGACGGCACCGGCACGTCCAGCTCCGCGACCCGGTGCGTGGTGCGGCGGTTCGGCGCGGCGTACATGGTGCGGGTGGCCACCGCGGTCTGCTCGGCGAACTCCTTGATCCGGGAGGTCTGCGACACCGCGTCGTGGCTGATCGCGGTCAGCCGGCCCGCCGCGTCGCCGCCCAGCCGGACGCGCTGGTGGGTGCCGGTGCGGTAGCCGACGACGGTGAACATCTGCTGCCTGGTCAGCACCAGCTTCACCGGCCGGGGCGCCACCAGCCGGGCGGCCATCGCGGCCAGCACCACGTGCGCGTGCGGCAGCCCCTTGGCGCCGAAACCGCCGCCGACGTGCGGGCACACCACGTGGATGCGCCGCCGGTCCAGGCCGAAGACCGCCGCGATGCTGTCGCGCACCCAGTGCACGCCCTGGGTGGAGTCGTAGAGGGTGAGGTCGCCGTCGGTCCAGCTGGCGATGGTGGCGTGCGGTTCCAGCGGGTTGTTGTGCTCCTGCGGTGTCGTGTAGACCTCGTCGACCACCACCGCGGCGCTGGCCAGGGCCGCGTCCACGTCGCCTTCGGCGGTGTCGGTCTGGAACCCGCCGTTGACCAGCTCCGGCTTGACCAGGTCGCGCCGCGCCGGGTGCAGGTCGACGTCGTGCTCCCGCTGCTCGTAGCCGACGTGCACCACCTGCGCCGCCCGGCGCGCGGCCTCGATGCTCTCGGCGAGCACCGCCCCGATGAGCTGGCCGTGGAAGGCGATCTCCGGGGACTGCAGGATGGTCAGCTCGGCGTCCTGCCCCGACGCGAGCTCCGGGGCGTTCTCGTGGGTGAGCACCGCGATCACGCCCGGCTCGGCCATCGCCTCGGCCGGGTCGATGCCGGTGATCCGGCCCCGGGTGATCTCGGCCTGCAGCGGGCAGGCGTGCACCGGCTGGTCGACCGGGTGCTCCGCCGCGTACAACGCCGCGCCCCGGACCTTCTCCACGCCTTCGACGCGGTCGACGGGAGCACCGATGATGCTGGTCGTCGCGGTCATCGCGGCACCCCCGCGAGCTCGGAGAGCACACCGACGATCATGTTGCGCGCCAAGGGAACCTTGAACTCGTTGCCGGGCAGCGGCCTCGTCCCGGCGAGCTCGGCGTCGGCGGCCCGGCGGAACGCCTCCGCCGACGCTTCGGCACCGCGCAGCGCCTCTTCGGCGGCGGTCGCCCGCCACGGCTTGTGCGCGACGCCGCCCAGCGCCAAGCGGACGTCGCGCACGACGCCGTCAGCGGTGTCGACCGCCGCGGCCACCGACACCAGCGCGAAGGCGAAGGACGCGCGATCGCGGGCCTTGCGGTAGCGGGAGTTGGTGGCGAAGTCCAGCTGCGGCACGTCGATGGAGGTGATCAGCTCGCCGTGCTCCAGGACCGTGTCCCGCTCCGGTTCGTCGCCGGGCAGCCGGTGCAGGCCCACCAGCGGGATCGCCCGCGGCCCGTGCGGGCCTTCGGTGTTGACCACGGCGTCGAGGGCGACCAGCGCCACGGCCATGTCGGAGGGGTGGGTGGCGATGCACGCTTCGGAAGCGCCGAGAACGGCGTGATCGCGCTGGAAGCCCGCACGCGCCGAGCAGCCGGTGCCCGGTTCGCGCTTGTTGCACGGCGTGTTGAGGTCCTGGAAGTAGGGACATCTGGTGCGCTGCAACAGGTTCCCGCCGGTCGTGGCCAGGTTGCGCAGCTGTCCCGACGCACCGGCCAGGATCGACTGCGACAGCATCGGGAACCTCCTGCGGACCACCGGATCGGCGGCCAGCGCGCTGTTGGTCACCGCCGCTCCGATCCGCACGAACTCCGGGTGCGGTTCGATCCGGTCGGAGGTCAGCTGCCGGACGTCGACCAGCAGGTCCGGCACCGCGACCTCCAGCTTCATCAGGTCGACCAGGTTGGTGCCACCGGCCAGGTACGCCGCGCCGGGCGCGGCGGCGAGCGCGGTCACCGCGCTGCCGACGTCCTGGACGTGCTGGTAGCGGAACGGTCTCATCGCTGCGCGACCTCCACGATCGCCGGGATCATGTTGGCGTAGGCGCCGCAGCGGCAGAGGTTGCCGCTCATCCGCTCGCGCACCTCGTCGGCCAGCTCAGCGGCATCGGCGGTGACCGCGCTCGGTTCCCCTTCGCGCATCTCGCGCATCATGCCCACCGCGGACACCACCTGACCCGGCGTGCAGTAGCCGCACTGGAACGCGTCGTGCTCGATGAACGCGCGCTGCACCGGGTGCAGATCACCGTCGGCCAAGCCGTCGGCGGTCCGCAGGTTCGCGCCGTCGTAGGCCACCGCCAGCATCAGGCAGCTGTTGACCCGGCGATCGTCGAGCAACAGCGTGCACGCGCCGCACTGGCCGTGGTCGCAGCCCTTCTTCGGGCTGGTGATGCCGAGCCGCTCCCGCAGCGCGTCGAGCACCGTGGTGCGGGTGTCGACGACCAGGTGGTGCTCGACGCCGTCCACGACGAGGGTGATCTCGGTGTCCAAAGCGCCTCCCCTCAAGACCTGCCAACCAGGCGTACCCGCCTCCCGGAACCCGCATTCACCCGTCTTCGTCCGGCACCTCCTCGGCGAGCCGCTCGTCGAGCGACTCCCCTTCGCGCTCCTCCCGCGGCGTCGGGCGGCTCTCGGTCTCCCGGGACCACCTGTCCGGCGGCTGCACCCCGCGCTCCACCGGGTCACCGCCGAGCTCCTCCTCGTCCAGGCTCTCGGCGCCCTGCAAGGTCTCGGGTTCCTCCGGTTGCTCGGACATCCTGCTCACCTCCGTTCGGCCAGATCCGCCCACGGATCGCTCTTCTGCGCCAGCCTGCGCGCCATGTTCGCCAGGCCGTAGGACTGCGGCTCCGCGCGGCCGAGCTCGTCGAGGTCCAGCGGGGTCGCGGCCGGGGCACCGGGGCGGGCGCGCAGCGAGTAGGGCGCGATCGCGGTCTGGCCGTAGGCGTTGCGGTTGATGTCCAGGAAGATCCGGTCGCCCCGCTTGTCCTTGCGCTGCTCGGTGGTCAGCAGCTCCGGCTCGTCGCGGGCCGCTCGCTCGGCCAGCTCGCGCAGGTCGGCCCGCACCTCGTCGAACTCGCGCTCGGCGCGCAGCGGCGCGGCCACGTGGAAGCCCCGGCCGCCGGTGGCCTGCACGTGCGGATCCAGCCCGGCGTCGCGGAACCGCTCGCACATCCGCCGGGTCACCTCGCGCAGCTCGGTCAGCCCGGTGCCCTCCGGTGGGTCCAGGTCGAGCACCGCCAGCACCGGCCGCTCCAGGTCGTCCACTGTGGAGAGCGCGAGGTGGAACTCCAGGCAGGCCTGACCGGCCAGGTAGAGCAGCGTCGCGGCATCGTCGAGGACCACGTGGTGCACCACACCGCGCTCGCCGCGCTGCGGCACCGATGCCACCCGGATCCAGTCCGGGAAGTGGTCCGAGGCCTCCTTCTGGAAGAAGCCGTCGTCGTCGATCCCGTCCGGGAATCGGCGCAGCGTCAGCGGTCGCCCCCTGCTGTGCCCGGTCATCACCTCGGCGACGGAGCGGTAGTAGTCCAGCACGTCACGCTTGCGGTAGCCGTTGCCGGGGTAGAGCACCTTGTCCGGATTGGACACGTCGAACCGGTGCCCGTCGACCTCCCACGGAGTGCTCATCGGAGCTCGTCGTTCGTCCGGCCGGAGAGGACCGATTCCGGTTGGGTGCTCACCGGGTTCCGGCGCCGGTCGGCACCGTCGTCGTCGACCTTCACCAACAGCCACTGCTCCTTCCCGCGGAACTCGCTGCGCGTCAGGGCGAAATCGCCGTGCAGCTTCGTGCCGTGCAACCGCACCTTGACGTGCCCGGCCGCGAGCGCGTCGGCCATCGGCACCTCTTCACCGTCGCGCTCGGTGTCGTTGCGGTAGGTGCCGGTGTCCCAGACGATGACGGTGCCCGCGCCGTAGCCCTCCGGGATCTCGCCCTCGAAGTCCGCGTAGTCCAGCGGGTGGTCCTCGGTCGGAGTCGCCAGCCGCTTCTCGCGCGGGTCCAGCGACGGTCCCTTCGGCACCGCCCAGGACTTGAGCACGCCGTCGACCTCGAGCCGGAAGTCGTAGTGCAGACTGGAGGCGTCGTGCCGCTGCACCACGAAGCGCGGCCGGTCCCCGGGTTCGGGTTCACCACCCGTAGGCTCCCCGGACCGCCGCAGATCGCGCTTGCGCCGGTAGGTTCCGAGCTCGTCCTCAGCCATGCCCCGGTCCTACCCGGAGTGGTCGTCCGCTAACCAAGCGCAACCGGCCCGCGGCGCGAAAACCGCCTGCTGACACATCAAGTTGAGACGATCGGGTGAAACCTGGAACCAACTGGCGGCGCATTTGTTCCTATGGGGCGAGAAAAGCGTTCGTCGCCAGCCAGGGAGACCACCAATGCAGCAGCACGTGCACGCCGAACTGATCGGTGGCCCGGAGGACGGCCGGTCGTTCATCATCCCCGCACCGGAGGCGGACTTACCCCTCGGTCAGTTCACCTTCCCGTCCCCGCGAGATGGTGAATCCCCGTGCGCGCGCTACGACCGGCACGACCGCCGCGCCGACGGCGTCTGGCGCTACCAGTACGCAGGAGAACCCGTCATCCGCTCATGACCGCAGCGGTCACGCCGGAGTTCCCGAATCGGTCGAGCCGTCCAGCAGGCCTCTAGTTAGCATCGATAACGAATCTGGTTCGTCGATGCACCCGGAGGCACCATGTCGCTCACCGAGCGGATCACCGGCGCAGTGGCCGCGCCCGCGACCGACGACGCGTTCGACCCGCACGCCGAGCTGACCGAGGTTCTCGCCGGAGTCGGCCTGAGCCCCGCCGACGCGGGCGGGCGGATCACCTTCCGCGGCGCCGACCCGGTGGTGCCCAGCACGCTGCGGCTCGGCGGCGCCGCGGGCATCGCACTGGCCGCGAAGTCGGTGGTGATGGCCAAGATCTGGCAGCTGCGCGGCGGTTCCGGTCAGGACATCGCGGTGGACCTGCGCCGCACCCCGCACCGGCTGTGCCCGTTCTACGACCGCAAGTGGGAACTGCTCAACGGCTACCCGGCGAGCAGCCCGGCCAACGTCGGCAACGCGCTCGGCTTCGCCTTCTACCGCACCGCGGACGATCGCTGGGTGATGCCCCTCAACCCGTACCCGAAGCTGAAGGTCGCCGCCCAGAAGCTGCTCGGCGTGCCCGACGACGCCGACGCGGTGGCCAAGGCCGTGGCCGAGTGGCGGGCCCGCGACCTGGAGGACGCCGGGGCCGAGGCGGGCGTGGTGATGCCGATGCTGCGCACGCCCGCGTAGCTGTTCACCGAGCCGCACTACCGGGAATCGCTGGTCCACCAGCCGCTGATCGAGATCACCAGGATCGGCGACAGCGAGCCCGAACCGTTCGAGCCCGGCGGCACCGCGCCGCTGGACGGCGTCCGGGCGCTGGGCATGGGTCACGTGATCGCCGGCGCGGGTGCCGGGCGGGCGCTGGCGCTGCACGGCGCCGACGTGCCCAACCTGTGGCGGCCGGACGAGCTGGAGCACGACACCACCTACGTCACCGCCAACGTCGGCATGCGTTCCTCCACAGTGGACCCGTACCGCGGTGGCGGTCCGGAGCTGATCCGGAGCCTGCTCGCCGGCGCCGACGTCTTCTTCGCCAACCGGCGTCCCGGGTACCTGGAGCGGATCGGCCTGTCAGCGGAGCAGGCCGCGGCAGCGCGACCGGGCGTCGTCCACGTCACGACCTCCTTCAACGGCCGCACCGGGCCGTGGTCACAGCGGGTCGGCTTCGACCAGTCCGCGGGCAGCGTGGTGGGCATGATGAACCTCGAGGGCGACGGCGAAACCCCGCAGCTGCCGCCCATCCTGGTGGTCAACGACTACATCGTGTCCTGGCTGATGGCCGTCGGCGTCGGTCAGGCGCTCATCCGCCGAGCCACCGAAGGCGGCAGCTACCGCGTGCACGTCTCGCTGACCCGCGCGGCGCTGTGGATCCTGAGCATGGGCGTCTTCGACCGCGACTACGCCCGCTCGATCGCCGGCACCGGCGAGGAGCACGCCTACCTCGCTCCGGAGACCTTCACCGCGGACACCCCGCTCGGCCGCTACCAGGGCGTCACCGACCAGGTCCGGATGAGCGCAACACCCGGCGACTACCGCCACGTCCTGGTCCCCCGCGGTTCCTCGCGCCCCGAATGGCTGCCCCGCTGACCACCGGCCGGGCGCGCCGGGGCCGTGTGGGAGGGTTCTGGCGTGCGGATCGCGAGCTGGAACGTCAACTCCGTCGGGGCCCGGTTGCCGAAGCTGCTGGACTGGCTGGGCACCGCCGAGCCGGACGTGCTGTGCCTCCAGGAGCTCAAGTGCGCCGAGAACGCCTTCCCGTACGACGAGGTGGGCGAGCTGGGCTACGAGGTCGCCGCGCACGGGACCGGGCGGTGGAACGGCGTGGCGGTGCTGTCCAAGGTCGGCATCGCGGACGTGCGCCGCGGCCTGCTCGACGAGCCCGGTTTCCTCGCCGACGGCGCGATGTTCGAGGCGGAGGAGCCGCGTGCGATCGGCGCCACGTGCGGCGGCGTTCGCGTCTGGTCGGTGTACGTGCCCAACGGCCGCGACGTCGGCCACCCGCACTACGCCTACAAGCTGCGCTGGCTCGACGCGCTGCGCGCGACCGCCGCCGAGGAGCTGGGCGAGCTCCCGTTCACCGTCCTCGGCGACTTCAACATCGCCCCGACCGACGCCGACGTCTGGGACATCGCCGAGTTCGCGGGCTGCACGCACGTCACCGAGGACGAGCGCAAGGCCCTCACCGCGCTCGGCGAGATCGGCCTGACCGAGGTCCACCCGCGCGCCCTGAAGTACGACGTGCCCTTCACCTACTGGGACTACCGCGCACTGCGCTTCCCCAACAACCAGGGCATGCGCATCGACCTGGTCTACGGCGACGAGCGGTTCACCACCGCGGTCACCGACTCCTACGTCGACCGCAACGCGCGCAAGGGCAAGGGCACCTCCGACCACGCCCCGGTGGTCGTCGACCTCGACCTCCCCTGACCGGGCCGGGCCAGGCGGGCGGTCAATTTCGCACGAAATTGACGTTCACCCGGGTGATGGTCAATTTCGTGCGAAATTGACTCAGCCCCGGGTGACGCGGGCGGGTTTGCGCAGGTGGGGGCCGTGGTGACGGTGGGTGGTGAGGGACTCGGTCGTGGTCGTGGTGTACCGAGGGTCAGCGGTGCTCCGGTTCGAACTCGTCGAAGATCAGCCAGGTGTGGCAGGTGCGCACGCCCGGTAGCGACTGGACGTGGTCGAAGACCAGGTTGCGCAGGGACACGTTGTCCTCGGTGCGCACCCGGACCACGATGTCGAACTCCCCCGCCACCAGCGCCACGTGCTCGACCGAGTCGATCTCGGCCAGCCTGCGGGACACCTCGCGCCAGGTGTCCTGCTCGATGGACAGCCCGATCAGCGCCGCGGTGCCCAGCCCGGCCTTGGCCGGCTCGACGCGGGCGTGGAAACCGGTGATCACCCCGCTGCCGAGCAGCCGGTCCAGCCTGCTGTGCGCGTTGGTCCGGGAGATGCTGACCCGCTCGGCCAGCGTGCGGATGGACATCCGGCCGTCGCGGGCCAGTTCGTCGACGATGCGCGCGTCGATGTCGTCCAGCGCCGGAGCCGATCGTCCGGCCCGGGTGCTCCGGATGCCGCTCCCACCGGACGTCTGGTCGACCATCGCGCGCTCCTGAAGCCGTTCGTCCCGATTGCTCGCCGATGACTTGTATCACATGGCTCCGCTGAACGACGATCTCAAGCCAGTCGTCCAATGGAGGTGCAGACCGTGGAATGGCTTCCGTCGAGCAGTCCGGTGCAGCTGCCGGATCCGAACCACCCGGAGCCGGAGCCGTCCCGGCTGCTGGCCGCCTACCGGGCGATGGTCGTCGGCCGGCGGTTCGACGCGCAAGCCACCACGCTCACCAAGCAGGGCCGGCTGGCGGTGTACCCGTCCTCGCGCGGCCAGGAGGCCTGCCAGGTCGGCGCGGCGCTGAGCATCGGCGCGCAGGACTGGCTGTTCCCCACCTACCGGGATTCGATGGCGCTGGTGACCCGCGGCATCGACCCGGTGGAGGTGCTGACGCTGCTGCGCGGTGACTGGCACTGCGGCTACGACGTGCCGAGCACCCGCACCGCACCCCAGTGCACACCGCTGGCCACCCAGACCCTGCACGCGGTGGGCCTGGCGCACGGCGAGGCCCGCAAGGGCCGCGACACGGTCGCGCTGGCGCTGATCGGCGACGGCGCCACCAGCGAGGGCGACTTCCACGAGGCGCTGAACTTCGCCGCGGTGTTCCGCGCACCGGTGGTGTTCCTGGTGCAGAACAACGGCTATGCGATCAGCGTGCCGCTGGCCAAGCAGTCCGTCGCGCCGTCCTTGGCGCACAAGGGAATCGGCTACGGCGTGCGCAGCGAGCAGGTGGACGGCAACGACGCGGCGGCGGTGCTGTCGGTGCTGGACACCGCCGTGGCGCACGCCCGGTCCGGCGGCGGGCCGTTCCTGGTCGAGGCGCACACCTACCGGATGGAGGCGCACACCAACGCCGACGACGCCGGGCGCTACCGCTCCGCCGAGGAGGTCGAGCGGTGGCGGCAGCGGGACCCGATCGAGCGGTTGGAACGCCGGTTGCGCGAGAGCGGGCACCTCGACGACACCGCGGTCGAGCAGATCGCCGCGGAGGCCGAGGAGTTCGCCGCGCAGGTCCGCAGCCGGATGCAGGTCGAGCCCAGCGCCGACCCGGCGGACCTCTTCCGCCACGTCTACGCCGAACCGACCCCGCAGCTGACCGAACAGCTCGCCCAGCTCCGAGCCGAACAGGAGGCGTTGTGATGGCAGCGACCAGCATGGCGCAGGCGCTCAACGCGGCGCTGCGCGACGCGATCGCCGAGGACGAGCGGGTCGTGGTCTTCGGCGAGGACGTCGGCAAGCTCGGCGGGGTCTTCCGGATCACCGACGGCCTGCAGGACGCCTTCGGCGAGGACCGCTGCTTCGACACCCCGCTGGCCGAGTCCGGCATCGCCGGGTTCGCCGTGGGCATGGCCATGGCCGGGTTCCGCCCGGTGGTGGAGATGCAGTTCGACGCCTTCGCCTTCCCCGCCTTCGAGCAGGTCGTCTCGCACGTGGCCAAGATGCGCAACCGCACCCGCGGCGCGGTCGCGCTGCCGATGGTGATCCGGATCCCGTTCGCGGGCGGCATCGGCGGCGTCGAGCACCACTGCGACTCCAGCGAGGCCTACTACGCGCACACCCCGGGGCTGAAGGTCGTGACCCCGTCCGGTGCGGCGGATGCGTACTCGCTGCTGCGCGAGGCGATCGCGGACCCGGACCCGGTGGTGTTCCTGGAGCCCAAGAAGCTCTACTGGTCCAAAGAGGACGTCGAGCTGCCGGTGACCACCGAACCGATCGGCCGCGCCGCGATCCGCCGACCGGGCCGCGACGCCACGCTGATCGCCTACGGACCCAGCGTGCCGCTGGCGATGGAGTCCGCGGCGGCGGCCGCCGAGGAGGGCTGGGACGTGCAGGTCGTCGACGTGCGCAGCCTGGTGCCCTTCGACGACGAGACGGTGACCGCAGCGGTGCGCGAGACCGGCCGCTGCGTGGTGCTGCAGGAAGCGCAGGGGTTCGCCGGAGTGGCCGCCGAGATCGCGGCCCGCGTGCAGGAGCGCTGCTTCCACTCGCTGTCCGCCCCGGTGCTGCGCGTCTCCGGCTTCGACGTCCCGTACCCGCCCCCGAAGCTGGAGCACAGCCACCTGCCCAACGTCGACCGCGTGCTCGACGCCCTGGCCCGCCTCCAGTGGGACGACCAACCCGACGTGAAGTGGATCGGTGGACAGGAGGGAGCGGCGTGAACAGCCCTGTTCTGACCAACCGCACGTTTTCCCTGCCGGATCTGGGCGAGGGGCTGACCGAGGCGGAGATCGTTCGCTGGCACGTCGCGGTCGGCGACCACGTCGCGGCGGACCAGGTGGTGGTCGAGGTGGAGACCGCCAAGGCCGTGGTGGACGTGCCGTGCCCGCACGCCGGAGTCGTCGGGGCGCTGCACGGCGAGCCCGGTGACGTGATCGCCGTGGGCGCGCCGCTGATCGCGATCGACGGAGCGGACTCCCCGCACGAGCAGCACCGGACCGAGGAACGGGCCGGATCGGGCAACGTGCTCGTCGGCTACGGGACCGGGACCGCGGCGCGGAGGCGCCGCCAGCGGGTCCGCCCGCAGCACGCCGCGGCCCGGACCGCGACGGGTGCGCCGCGCGTGCTGTCGCCGATCGTGCGCAGGCTCGCGAAGCAGCACGGCGTCGATCTGTCCAGTGTGGATGGATCAGGTCCGGGCGGGGTGATCCTGCGCCGCGACGTGGAGGCCGCCCGGCTGCCGGAGCCGGAGCGCGACGAGGTCCGCATCCCGCTGCGCGGTCTGCGCGGCGCGGTGGCCGACAAGCTCACCCGCAGCCGCCGGGAGATCCCGGACGCGACCACGTGGGTGGACGTCGACGCGACCCGGCTGCTGGAGGCCCGCGACGAGCTGCGATCGCGCGGCATCGGGCTGCTGGCGCTGCTCGCGCGGTTCTGCGTCGTCGGGCTGCGCCGGTTCCCGGAGCTCAACTCCTCGGTGGACGCCGAGCGCGGCGAGATCGTCCAGCACCGCGGCATCGGCCTCGGCTTCGCCGCCCAGACCCCGCGCGGCCTGGTGGTGCCGGTGGTCCGCGACGCGCACGAGATGACCACCGCGCAGCTCGCCGAGGCGATCGCCCACCGCACCGAACGGGCCCGCGCGGGAGAGCTCGAACCGAAGTACCTCACCGGTGGCACCTTCACGCTCAACAACTACGGCGTGTTCGGCGTGGACGGCTCGACGCCGATCATCAACCACCCGGAGGCGGCGATCCTCGGCGTCGGCCGGATCATCGACAAGCCCTGGGCCTTCCGGGGCGAGCTGGCGCTGCGCAAGGTCACCCAGCTGTCGCTGACCTTCGACCACCGGGTCTGCGACGGCGGCACGGCGGGCGGGTTCCTCCGCCACCTGGCGGATTGCGTGGAGAACCCCGTCACAGCCCTCGCCGACGTCTGAGGCGCCGCGGGTAGCGGTGAGCAGGACTCGCTCACCGCTGCCCCAAGTAGCCGACGAGATCTGTCTCAGCTTCGGCCCGCACTGACAGGCAGACTGCTGGGGCCAGGTCGAACTCCCCAGCCACCACGTGCAGCTCCATACCCTCCAGTCGTGTTCGCCCGATGAGTTCGGCTTCAAACGGAGTAAGCACACCGTCCTCTATCGCTCGAGACAGCACGAGGTCCGGATGTCCCGGCGGCGTCGTGTACGGCACCGGTCGAGGAACACTGCTGGAGTCAGCGCGCTGGAACTGCGACTGGTGGGCGCTCAGCGCCCGCTGGTAAGCGACTTGCCGGAGGTGGTTCGACAACCGCCTCATCGAAGGATCGGCGGTCCGCAGGGCTTCGACGAAGCCCAGCAGAACCTCTGCCTCCACCTCGGCAGGTTCCCCACCGCGGTTCAGGATCACGCGTCGGACCACGGAGGTCAGCCCAGAGGTCATGAGCCCGGTAGCCACGAGCATCCATGGCTGACCGACGGATTGGGCTAACCGGACGACTTCAGCCCAGACCGCGTCCTTAACCGAGGTTTCCGCGGTGCGGTCCCGCAACAACTCGGCAATCCTGCCGAGTTGCACCTGCTTCTCCGAGAGATCCGGGCTCAGCGACCAGCCGTCGAGCACCGGCGCGCTGTTCGAGTCGACGAGCTCGCGAAAGGCTTTCTGAACCGCTTTCATGGGACTGAAACCCGCCGGACCTAGCACGACCGGCCCGCCTCATCAATCGGAATCACGCAATCAGGAAAGCAGGCACGGGAAGCACTCGGCAATCTCACGACCTAGTTTCCTGTTTCCTACCCCGCAGTATCAGCCAAATGGCCCAAGCCAGATTCCGGCCGACCTGAATACCGTGCCGACATCAGCCGAACGCACGGAGGAAGAGTGCTCGAGAGGTCTCGCTGTTCAGTGTTCTGCAATTACCGGGTCGATGACAGCGGGCAGGCCGTGGTGGCGAGCCTGATCGCCGACACGCTCAGCAAACAGCTGGGAAAGGGACAGATCTTCTTCGCATCCCGCGAAATACGCCTCGGTGAGTACTTCGACGAGGCCATTCGAGACGCGCTCCGCGACTGCGCCGTGCTCATCGCGGTGATCGGCCGGGAGTGGTTGACCGCGGCCGGAGCCGATGGCCGACGACTCGACGACCCCGACGACTGGGTCCGCCGGGAAATCGCGTACGCGCTGGGCAACGGCAAGCGGGTCATTCCTATCCTGATCGACAACACACCCCAGCTCAACAGCAGCGATCTTCCCGACGACATCGCAGATCTCGCCCGCTGCCAGTTCCGCAGGATCACCTACAAGGGCGCGGTCCAGGAGATCGACCGGTTAATCACCGAGCTCGTCGCCACGGTGCCGGAGCTCGCAGCGATCCAGCTCCCGGGAACTGAGGAGTTGAGCGAGTGGTGGGCATCCTGGTCCGCGGGAACCGAACCAGCAATGCCTCCAGGAGTCCTGCTGGCCGGGCGCGAGCAGGAGGTCGCTGACATTGAGTCAGCGTTGCACGGCCCTCCGAGCGCAACATTTGTCAAAAGCGATTCCCAGAGCCAGGCCATCGCATTCATCGGAGCGTTCTGTGAAGCCCGAGAAGATCCACTTGCCCGAGCTGTCGTCGTTTCCGATCAGGAAGCATGGCGGTACTGCATCGAGATTCCGCAGTCCCGACTCCTGGTTCCGACCTTCGACGCACCCGGAGTGGCCAGAGCGGTGCAGCGCGGGCACCACGTGCTGGTACCCGCGGGCCCGAATCAACCGACCGAAGGAACCGTCGTGGTCCTGCCGGGGATTTCCATGGAAGGCGCACGCCGGGCTTTCGAGGACTCCGGAGTTCCGGCGCCTCAGGCACGTGTCTTCGCAGCAGAAGCGCGCCGAAACCTTCCAGGGCTCCGACGCAGCCTGTCCCGCGACGAACCGGAGAAGCCCGACTTGCCCGGGCAGCCGGTCGGCACTGCGGGCAGCGAGCTCGCGCATGCGGTCAGCCGAGGTCCGCTCCGCCACCTCGGGCTCGACGCGGAGCGGGCGCGCGCCGACCAGCTCCGGGAAACCGACCCGCTTCAAGCCGCCGATCGCTACGGCGCCATAGCGGCGAAGCTGCGCGCCAGTGGTTTCGCAGTGCATTCGGGCCCGTTCCAGGTGGAACAGGCGAAGGCGTTGCGCGCGGCGGGGAAGCACGACGAGGCCGCGCTGACCGCTATGGAGTTGCTCTGGAGCGAGTTCCGCGAAGGATCCGAGCACGTACCGATCGAGCCTGTGATCGGGGAACTCCACGGGAACGACGTCATGAGCCCGGAAGTTCGCCGAGTCGCCTCATTCTTGTTGAACGTACCGGACGTGGCAAGCGGCTACGATTGCGTTGAGCGAAGCTTGGCCCCGACGTTTGATACGCTCACCGACGACGATCCGCATCGGCTCGATGCCGCCGTGTGCCTCGCTGAACAGGCCATGTCAACGCGAAATCAGCACGTAGTGGCCAACCGGGCCGAGGAGCTGTCCGTGCTCTCCGGAGAAATCGCGGAACCCGGTTCACCACACGAGCAGTCCGCAGTTCGGCTGGCGATGTGCGTTGCCGAGGTCACCGGCGAATGGGAATCGCTGCTGCAACGCGCCCGACGCGAGTTCGCGCCCTACTGTCGACCGTGGATCCTCGCACGCCGAGCGCGGTGGTACTTCCTCGCGAATCGGATCCACGAAGCCGAGCACGACTACTCCGCGGCTATCGAGGACGCGCTGATCGAGTCCATGAACGAGGAGGCCGCAGACTGGTTGTACGCGCTGCGGATGCTGCGCATGAAACAGGGCCCCCTCTTCCCGGAAGGCGACACCCAGCACCCGTTCGCGCAGCACCTGCGCGGTGAAAGCCGACCAAGCAGGCTCCCGGGCAACGCCCTGATCGACAAGCAGGCGTTGCGGAGTTTGCTGGCCAACAAGCCCAGGCAAGCGGTCTCCAGGCTGTCGCGATGGCGCTGGCGGTCTTACGTTCGCGCGAACCTGCTTTCCGAGATGGAGGCGACGCGTGAACTCGGCAAGGCGATGGCAGCGAACCAGGAGCCCCTGGCCGGCCTCCAACATCTCGTCTGGTCCGAATCGCGAAAGCAGGCCATCGAAGCCGCGAAGTCGCTCCCGGAGGAGTCCATCGACTGGCCCGTCGAAGCCATGGGGACCACTGCCGGACAGGTAGCGACCGCTTTCGCCGCAACATCGGTCTGCGCTGACCTAGTCAGCGACGAGGCCGCGAGCGGCTGGGTTGACGCAGCGTTGGCGACGATGCGCGGAAAGGGACCCGCTGGCGTCTTCCCCGACGAACCGGTTTTTCACGCCATCAAGGCGCTCACCGCACTGGGGCCCGTACTGACGGAAGCGCAAGCGCGCACGGCGCTGGACATCCTCGGACCGCTGGTCCCCGCTCCAGGACGCAGCTACCGGACGGATCACGACCATGCGGAGCTGCTCGTACACATCGCGGCCGATCACCAAGAGCTCTCGGAACGTGCTGCGAAGCAGCTCGTCGACGGATTGCTTGGCAGCGACGATTTCCTCCGCACAGCACTTCGCAACCAGGATTCGCCACTGCTGTCCGACTGCATCACGGAGCTGGAAGACAGGTTCGTGATGCACGCGTCAGAGGGGAACAGGCGAGCCTGCCTGGTCCTGGCTCGCTTCGGACGACCAACGGACGCCGTTCGTTCCCTGGCCATCAAGGGTGCAAAGCAGGTGATCAATCGGCCCGCAGCGACCCCGACGCAAGTCACATACTGGGGTCCGTACTACGAACTGCTGAACCTGGCGCATCTGCTGCCATCAGCCGTCAGGAACGAACTCGCCGACGCCATGCTCCGACACGCCCTCGATCTGGACGATGACATGATGAACAGGCTCGACGCCCTGGACGGACTTGCCGGTATAGCCGCAGATCTCGACGTCGACCATCGGCGGCGCATCTTCGACGCACTCGATCCAATCGCACATGAGGATCACCCCCATGCCCAAGGCAATGCCATGCACCAGGCGTCGAGGCACCCGCTGTCGTTCTTCAGAACAAAGTTCGGCACGGAGACGACTGCGGACGGGGCCGTCCTCGCCCGTGCCTGGCTAGCAGTCACCGAAACGGACCGCTCATCCGTACAGACGCAGGCAATACACCTGCTCCGCAGCTCAACTGAGGTCCGAATCCCGGTCGTCGTACGTGCGTTGCGCAGGATCGGTTTGTCGAGTCTGACAACGCCACCCCAGTTCTTCGCGGCCCACCCCCACCCGCACGTCCAGGCGCTGGCCGCCTCGCTGTGGGCCGCCGACCCCGCAGATGCGGAACACGGCCTGTTCCTGGCGAAAAGCCCGCACCGCTTGGTTCGCACCGTGCTCGCAAAGGCGCTGGTAGAACGACCAGAACACCGTGCGGTGCGCGACTTCCTGGCGACTGACGCCCGTCGCAGCATCCGCAGTCTGGTCACGGGCAGATCGTGATCGGAGTCCACACGTGGAGGTCAGCGAGACACATCGCCGATCTCTGAGGCTGGCCGGATCCGGGAGCCCGGTTTCCGAGACGCTGGTAGAGTGGGGCGCACGGAACGGTGCGAGCGGGACGACCCGTGAGCGAAGTCGCGAGCGGGGACGGCCCAGCAGAACCAGGTGCACGTCGGTGCGGACAGCATCCACCTTCCGAAACGTCATCACTCCCGCTGTGATCTTCCGGCTCCTGCTGGGCTGGGGCGCCTTCGCCGGCGTCCTGCTCGCCGAACCGGTCCTCTCCGCGCACCTGCCGGGCCCCGCGCTGATCGGTGTGCTCGCGGGCATCATCGCCGTGATCGTCGTCTGCGCCTTCGGCGTGGTCACGCAGGCGGAGCACTTGGCGCACCGCCTCGGCGACCCCTACGGCACGCTCGTGCTGACGCTGTCCATCGTGCTCATCGAGGTCGTCCTGATCTCGGCGGTGATGCTCGGCCCCGGTGAGCACGCCACCATCGCCCGCGACTCGGTGATGGCGGTGTCGATGATCATCATGAACCTGGTCATCGGCGTCGCGCTGCTCGTCGGCGGCAGGCGGCACGACGACCTCGAGCCCAACCGCACTGGCGTGTCGGCCTACCTGTCGCTGCTCGTGGTGCTCTCGACGCTGGCCTTCGCCATGCCCGGCCTCATCGGCACCGGCGGCGCCTACCGGCCCGGGCAGGCGATCCCGGTCATCGTGCTGACCGTGGTCCTGTACGCCTTCTTCCTCCACCGGCAGATGGGCGAGCAGCGCGCGGACTTCCAGGAGGTCTCGGCCGCCCCGGACGACCACGAGCGGCCGGGGATCTCCGAGGTCCTGGCGCAGCACCGTTCCGAGATCGCCCTGCGGGCGCTCGTCCTCGTGCTCACCGTGGTGCCCATCGTGCTGCTCTCGCACGACATGGCCGCGCTGCTCGACGACGGCCTCGGCCGCGCCGGTGCTCCGGTGGCGCTGTCGGGCATCCTCATCGCCATGATCGTGTTCCTGCCGGAGACGATCACCGCCGTGCGGGCCGCGCAGGCCGGGGAGATCCAGCGGGTGAGCAACCTGTGCCACGGCGCGCTGGTGTCGACGGTCGGTCTGACCATCCCGGCGGTGCTGACCATCGGGCTGCTGACCGGGCAGACCGTGGTGCTCGCGGAGAGCCCGGCCAACCTGGTGCTGCTCGGCATCACCCTGCTGCTGTCGATCACGACGTTCGCGGGCAAGAAGGTCACGCCGCTCCACGGAGCGGCGCACCTCCTCGTCTTCCTGATCTACGGATTGGCCGTGTTCTCCTGAAGCCCTAGCCTGTTGGTGGTTGTTTTGCGTGGCGGTGCGGGTGGCGGGTTCTGAGTGCTTCCCTGGACTGCGGGTGCCCCTCCTGATGTATGACCAGATACACGGCGGAGGGGCCGTCCTCGCCAGGAAAGCACTCAGAACCCGCAGCGGTGCAAGCTGCGTACGTACTCAAAGCGGCTGACGCCGCTTGCAAGGCGCGGACGGCTACGCCGACAGTGCTCTCAGGCGTCCTCGGCCGCAACGGCGTGGTCGTAGTAGCCGAGGACGCCCTTGGCACCGTGGAGGGCGAAGTCCGCTTCCGGCGTCTGCGGTTCGCCCGCCGCTTCGATGACTCCGCGCAAGGTCACGTTGACCAGGTCGTCCAGGCTCCGCCAGCGGGCGGCGGGGTTCTCGACGTCCTGCGACTCCGGCGTGAAGTCCGCTTCGCAGCGGCGGATTCCCTCGCGCAGCTGGCGGATCAGCTTCATGAACGTGCCGTGGCCGTAGGAAGGCACCAGGTCGTCGGCGCGGGACGCGAGCAGCCCGGCCATGTAGGCGATGTCCTCCACGTGGTTGCCGAGCCACTTGCGGCGCCGGTAGACGCCGCCGAGCTCCGGCCACCGCTTGCGCGCCGCCTGGCGGGTCCGCCCGGTGACCGCGCTCAGGTCGGCCAGGCTCGCGCCCAGCCACACCGATTCCTCGGCGGCCTCCGCGGTCTGCCGCAGCGCCGCCTCCGCCACCTGCTCCTCGACGTCCAGCGCCGCCCGGAACCTGCCCAGGGCGCGCAACCGCCGCCCCTGCTCGTCGCCGACGTCGCTAACCTTGGGTCCCGGGTCGGCCACCTCGACCGGCGCACCGGCCATCTGCCGCACCAGCTGCTCGACTTCGTTCGCTGCCATCATCCCACCCCTCTGTGAACCTGTGGTTTACAGTACCACATGTAAACCTCGGGTTCACAGCAAAATTTCTTCCGGGTTTCCCGAACTGATCGCTGAACTGCGAATTCAGCCGAAACCGGGCACCGGCCCACACCCCGGCCGAACAGCGTTTCCGCAGGTCAGAGCAAACATGAAAGTACCGTTCACGTTTGACTCCGACTCCCTGGCCGGGGCAGGATCGAATCACTCCCGAAACAGCCCCTGAACTGGGGTTTCTTCGCCATGCCCGCATTCGGCGGGCGATCGATCAACTAGGAGCAGTCGATGATCCGAGCCCGCGGTCTGACCCGCAGGTTCACCGTCAAGCGCACCCCCGTCGAGGCCGTCCGCGGCCTGGACCTCGACATCGAGCCCGGCCAGCTCGTCGCCCTCCTCGGCCCCAACGGCGCCGGGAAGTCGACCAGCCTGCGGATGCTCACCACGCTGCTGCCGCCCACCTCCGGCACCGCCACCGTCGCAGGCCACGACATCCGCACCGACCCCGCCGCCGTCCGCGCGCGCATCGGCTACGTCGGGCAGAAGAACAGCGCGGGCGACAACTACCGGGCCCGCGACGAGCTGATCACCCAGGGCCGCAGCTACGGCCTGTCCCGCCGCGACGCCCATCGCCGAGCCGAGGAGGTGCTGGACCTGCTCGACCTGACCGCGCTCGCCGACCGCAAGCCCGGCACCCTCTCCGGCGGCCAGCGCCGCCGCCTGGACATCGCGATGGGCCTGGTGAACGAGCCCGAGCTGCTGTTCCTCGACGAGCCGTCCACCGGCCTCGACCCGCACAGCCGCGCCAACATCTGGGAACACGTGCTGCGGCTGCGCGCGGAGCACCGGGCCACCCTGCTGTTCACCACCCACTACCTCGACGAGGCCGACAACATGGCCGAGCGGGTGGTGGTGGTCGACCACGGCCGGGTCATAGCCGACGGCACTCCCACCCAGCTCAAGTCCGACCTGGCAGGCGACCGCATCACCATCACCGTGCCGCAACCGGACGTGGCGGCCGCCACCGGGATCGCCGAGCGCATCGCCGAACCCGACGCGGTGAGCGTCGAGGACCGCACGATCCAGGTCCGCGTCCCGCGCGCCGACGCAGCCCTGCCGGAGTACCTGCGCGCCCTGGAGGACAACGGAATCAAGGCCATCGCGGCCAAAACCGCCCGCCCGACCCTGGACGACGTGTTCCTCGCACTCACCGGCCGCAGCCTGCGCGAGAGCGAAACGTGACACGTCTTGTGTCAACCGGAGTCCTGCTCAACCGCACCTCAGGGGACCGTGATGCAAACCAGCCACAAGAAACCGCAGAACGCAAGAACGACACCAAACGCAACCACCACTGAAAAACGCGGAGAGGCGGGACCGGAGGCGGGACCGGAGGCGGGACTGCATTTCTTCCGCGACACCGCAACGGTTTTCCAGCGGGAGATCACGCCGAGCCTGCGGGAGCCGACGGCGATCTTGTTCAGCATGGCGCAGCCGCTGCTGTTCCTGTTCCTGTTCGGCCCGCTGCTGGCGGGAACCTCCGGGTTCCCGGCATCGCCGTGGCAGTGGTTCGTGCCCGGCATCCTGGTGATGATGTGCCTGTTCGGGCCGATGATGTCCGGCTACAACCTGCTGGTCGAGCTCGGCGGCGGCTCGCTGGAGCGGATGCTGGTGACCCCGCTGAACCGCTCGGCGATGCTCGTCGGCCGCACCCTCAAGGAGTTCGTCCTGCTGCTGGTGCAGGCCGTGCTGCTCATCGCGCTGTCGGTGCCGCTGGGCTTCCAGCTGCACCCGGTCGGCGTGCTGGCCGGGCTGGCGCTGCTGCTGGTGTTCGGCGTGGGCCTGGGCTCCCTGTCCTACGTGCTGGCCATCGCCGCGCACCCCGGCGGTGAGCTGTTCTACGCGATCACCCAGCTCGTCCTGTTCCCGCTGATGCTGCTGTCCGGCGTGCTGCTGCCGATGGACTTCGGCCCGGCCTGGCTGCAGGTGGCCGCCCGGATCAACCCGGTCTCGCACATCGCCGACGCCGAGCGAGCGCTGTTCGCCGGTCAGCTCCTGGACCCCTCCGTGCTGGCGGGCGGCATCGCCGCGGTGGTGATCGCGGTGCTCGGCCTGCTGCTGGGCACCCGGGCCATGAAGCGCGGCGTCTGATCGCGAAGGCTGCCGCACCGCCCGGTCCCTGGCCTAGGGTGGTGCGGCAGCCAGCGACGAGGAGGAGCCGTGTCGGTCACCGGAGAACCAGCCGTCGAACCGCGCGTTCCGCTGCGCGAACGGGTGCGGCAGGAGTTGCAGGCCCGCATCGCCGACGGCCGCCTGCTGCCCGGTGACCGGATCTTCGAGCAGGACCTCGCCGTCGAGCTGGGGATCTCCCGCGTCCCGGTGCGCGAGGCGATCCGGATGCTGCAGAGCGAGGGCTTCGTGGACGTTCCTCCTGGTCGGCGCGGGGTGTTCGTCCGAGGGCTCGACCGCCAGCAGGCCAAGGAGCTGTTCGAGGTGCGCGAGGCGCTGGAGGTCCACGCCGCCCGCCTGGCCGCCGAGCGCGCCGAGTCCGGCGACGTCGTGCTGCTGACCGAGCTCGCCGAGCGGGGCCGCAAGGCCTACGAGGCCGGTGCGATCGACGAGATGTCCGACGCCAACGGGGCCTTCCACGACAAGCTCGTGGAGCTGTCGGGCAACGAGCTGCTGGCGTCGATGCTGGAGCCGCTGCACGGCAGGCTCGCCTGGCTGTTCCGGATGAACCTCGAACCCGAGCGGGTCTGCCGCGAGCACGAGGCCATCCAGGCCGCGATCACCGCGGGCGACGCCGACCGAGCGGCCGAGGTGGCCAAGCAGCACGTGCTCTCCAGCCGCCGGATGGTCCTGGAGCGCATGCTCACCTGAGCCCGGATCGGCTCCTCGGGCAGGTCGGCCACCTGCGCCACCAGGTCGCGCAACCCGACAGTCCACATTGGACGAATAATCGGGCGAAACGCCTTTCACTGGACGGGATCACACCCCGAAGGACCTTGCCAGCCGAGGTGAACACAGGTTTACTTGCTTGGTGAACGCAAGTTCACCCCACTAGCGAGGGGCAACCTGTGCCAACCCCAGACCCACGCAACCGCGCCTCAGGGGAACGTGACGCAACCCAGCCGCAAGAAACCCCGAAACGCGAGATCACCCCCGAACGCAACCACCACTGCGAATCGCGGAGAGGCGGGACAGCCACGGTCGCATCCCAGCGGCGGTCGAAGGCCGTGATCGGGGTGCTCGCCTCCTGCGGGATCGCGGTCTCGCTGATGCAGACGCTGGTCGTGCCGCTGCTGCCGGAGTTCCCGCGGTTCCTCAACACCACACCGGCCAACGCGGCCTGGCTGATCACCGCGACCCTGGTGGCGGGCGCGGTGTGCGCGCCGGTGCTGGGCCGACTCGGCGACATGTACGGCAAGCGGCGGATGCTGCTGGTCTCACTGGCCGCCATGACCGCGGGCAGCACCATCGGCGCGATCAGCAACGACTTCGAGGCCGTGCTGGTCGGGCGGGTGCTGCAGGGCGCGGCCATCGGCGTCGTCCCGCTGGGCATCAGCATCATGCGCGACGAGCTGCCGGAGGAGCGGATCACCTCCGGAGTCGCGCTGATGAGCGCGACGCTCGGCATCGGCGGCGCCGTCGGGCTGCCGGTGACCGGGCTGGTGGCCGAGCACCTCGACTGGCACTGGCTGTTCGCAGGCGCGGCCGTCTTCGGGCTGGTCGAGTTCGCGCTGGTGCGGCTGGTGGTGCCGGAGTCGCCGCTGCGCAGCGGCGGGCGGTTCGACCTGGTCGGCGCGCTGGGACTCTCGGCGGCGCTGACCTGCCTGCTGCTGGCCATCTCCAAGGGCAACGACTGGGGCTGGACCAGCCCGGCCGTGCTCGGCCTGCTCCTCGCCGCCGCCGTGCTGTTCGCCGGGTGGGGCGGCTACGAGCTGCGGACCTCTTCCCCGCTGGTCGACCTGCGGGTCTCGGCCCGGCCCGCGGTGCTGCTGACCAACATCGCGTCGGTGCTGATCGGGCTGGCGATGTTCGCCGGGTTCATGGTCGGGGCGCAGATCCTGCAGGCGCCGGTCGGCACCGGCTACGGCTTCGGGATGTCGCTGGTGGTCACCGGGCTGGTGATGCTGCCGATCGGCGGCGCCATGGGCGTGTTCTCCCCGCTGTCGGCGCGCATCTCGCGGCGGCACGGGCCGCGCACCACGCTGATCATCGGCGGAGCGGTGCTGACCGCGGGCAACCTCGCCGGCTCCTTCTTGCACGACCCGCTGCCGCTGGTGGTGCTCAACCTGACGGTGGTGGCGATCGGCGGTGCACTGGCCTACGGGGCGCTGCCGACGTTGATCATGCGGGCCGTGCCGCCCGCCGAGACCGCCGCCGCGAACAGCCTGAACACGCTGGCCCGCTCGATCGGCACCTCCAGCTGCAGCGCCATCGTGGTGGCGCTGACCACCGGGTCGGTGGTGCAGATCGCCGGCGTCGAGTACCCGTCGGTGACCGCCTACTCCTGGGTCTTCCTGGTCGCCGGTTCGGCTGCGCTGGTGGCCGCGCTGATCGCCGCCGCCACGCCCGCCGCACGTCGGTACGCGCCCGTTACCCCGCAGGTGGCGACCTCCGGCGGACGATCGCGCTAGCCTGAACGGCATGCCCAGCACGGCACCGGCCACGGCGGTCGGCGAGGACCAGCGGCGCGACGCCTGCGCGACCCGCGAGGCGATCCTGAAGATGGCCCGGCGCCGCTTCTCCTCCTGCGGGTACGCCGACGTGACGCTGCGCGACATCGCGGCCGACGCCGAGGTGAGCGCCGCGCTGGTGGTGAAGTACTTCGGCAGCAAGGAGAACCTGTTCGCCGAGGCCTCGGGCTTCGAGCAGGACGCCGAGCGGCTGCTGGACTGCGAACTCCCCCGCCTCGGCGAGCACCTGGTGCGCACCCTGCTGGACTACCACGACCGCACCCAGGGCGACCCGTTGGTGCGCGCGGTGTTCACCTCCTCCCGCCCGGCGGGCGCCCAGTTCCGCGCGAACTTCGAGCACCAGCTGGTGACCCGCCTGGCCGAACGGCTCACCGGCCCCGGTGCCCGCCTCCGCGCGGAGCTGGTGTGCAGCCACCTGATGGGCCTGGGCGCCTCCCGCCTAGTGCTCCGCACGAAGGCGATCAGCGCGGAACCGAAGGAGAACCTGGTCGCGATCACGGCCCCGCTCATCCAGCGCTGGCTCGACGCCCCGCTGTGACCGGTGGCGCGTGCCGACTTCACGCGAAGATCGCCCCGGCCTAGGCGAGGGCGGCCCGAAGTCCGGCTGGATCGCGGTAGTGCAGGCTGGTCATGCCGAGGGCTCGGGCGGCTTCGACGTTGGCCTGCGTGTCGTCGATGAACAGGCAGCGATCGGGTTCCACCCCCGCCTGATCGGCCGCGAAGCGGTAGATGCCCGGCTCGGGCTTGGCGACGCCAACGCTGGAGCTGTTCACCACGGCGTCGAACAGGTCGAGCACGCCCAACGCCGCCAGGTCCGATTCGAGCCGGCTCGTCGCGTTGGACACCAGCACCACCGGCACGCGCAAACCGGCGAGGATCGCGGCCACCTCGTCGACGACCTCACCTACCGGCTCGGACCACCGGGCGACGACCTGCCGCGCGGTGTCCGCACCGCAGTGCCCGGCGATATCCGCAACCACCGCCTCGCGCCACTGCTCATCGCTCTGCACACCGGTGATCGCAGGCACCAGCCGCTCCGGCGCGAACGCCGCACCGGCCAACGTCCCCGGCGGCAGTGCACCGATCCGCTCGGCATCCCGCATGATCGCCGGGTCCCACCACCGCAGCACGCCGTCGAGATCGCACAGAACCGCATCGAATCCCACGACGGTCAGTCTCACACGCACGGTTCCCGTGGTGCCGACGGCCGCGAGAACAGCTCCGTTTCCCCTGGTCAGACCCGTGAGCGTTTTGGGGTGCTATAGCACCCCAAAGCACTCACGGGTCCCTACCTGCGGAAACGGAGCCTCGTTCAGCGCGTGCGGTGCAGGAACTCCTTGGTGCGGGCTTCTCTCGGGTGGTCCAGAACCCGGCCCGGTGGTCCTGATTCCACCACCTCGCCGCGGTCGAGGAACACCACTTCGTCGGCCGCTTCGCGGGCGAAGCCGATCTCGTGGGTCACCACGAGCATCGTGTGCCCGGCTTCGGCCAGGTCCCGCAGCACCGCCAGCACCTCCCCCACCAGCTCCGGGTCCAGCGCGCTGGTCGGTTCGTCGAACAGCAGCAGCTTCGGTTCCATCGCCAGCGCGCGGGCGATGGCGATCCGCTGCTGCTGCCCGCCGGAGAGCTGCCGGGGGTAGGCGTTCTCGCGGTCCGCCAAGCCCACGCGGCGCAGCTTCTCCCGGGCTCGCGCCGCCGCGTCCTTCTTGGACAGACCGAGCACGCCGACCGGCGCTTCCACCAGGTTCTGCAGCACCGTCAGGTGACCGAAGAGGTTGAACTGCTGGAAGACCATGCCGATCCGGGCGCGCTGCCGGGCGATCGCGCGATCGCCGAGTTCGTGCAGCCCGCCACCGGATTCGCGGTAGCCGATCAGCTCCCCGTCCACCTCGATGCGCCCGGCGTCGACCTTCTCCAGGTGGTTGACGCAGCGCAGCAGCGTGCTCTTCCCCGATCCGGAGGGCCCGATCACGCAGGTCACCCCGCCCCGGCGCACCGACAGGTCCACCCCGCGCAGCACCTGCGCCTGCCCGAAGCTCTTGCGCAGCCCGGTGATCTCCAGCATCAGCGGTTTCCCTTCAACGCGGCCCGGAGGCGTTGCAGCGGTGTCGGCGGCAGCTCGCGCTCGGCGCCCCGCGCGTAGTGGCGCTCGACGTAGTACTGGCCCGCGGTGAGGATCGAGGTGACCACCAGGTACCAGACGGTCGCCACCAGCAGCAGCGGGATCACCTCGTAGGTGCGGTTGTAGATCAGCTGCACCGAGTACAGCAGGTCGTGCACCGCGATGACGCTGACGATGGAGGTGCTCTTGAGCGTTCCGATGAGCATGTTGCCCGCAGGCGGCACGATCGCCCGCATCGCCTGGGGCAGCACGATCCGCCGCAGCACCCGCAGCCTGGACATGCCCAGCGACTGCGCGGCTTCGGTCTGCCCGGCGTCGACGGACAGGATTCCGGCGCGCACCACCTCACCGGCGTAGGCGGCCTCGTGCAGCACCAGCCCGATGACCGCGGTCGCGGTGCCGCCGATGAGGTCGACGGTGTCCAGCGCGAACCACGGACCGATGCTCACCGTCGGGTACAGCGCGCCGATGTTGAACCAGAACAGCAGCTGCACCAGCAGCGGGATGGAGCGGAAGAGCCAGGTGTAGAGCCAGCTCACGGCGCTGAGGACGGGGTTGCCGGACAGCCGCATCACGGCCAGCGCGGTGCCCAGCGCGAAGCCGAGCACCATCGTCACCGCGGTCAGCCACAGCGTCAGCCACAGCCCGTTGAGCACCGCGGGCAGCGTGAAGTAGGCGCCGACCACGGACCACTGGAAGTTGGGGTTGGTGGCGATCGACTGGAGCACCGCGGCGAGCACCGCCAGCACCACGAGCGCGGCGATCCACCTGCCGGGGTGCCGGGCGGGCACCACCCGCGGTGGTCGTGCGGAATCGGCGGGCCGGGCCTCCGGGACCGCCTGGAGATGCGAGGATCTGGTCATCAGGACTTCCTGTCGGAGCAGCGATTTCACTCGGAACCGCCAAGCGCCGATCCGACGGCCCGCGCCGGGGATCGTGAGCGCACAACGCTGTTGCGCGCTCGCGAAATCGAGGCGGGAAAACCGGAATCGCGCTGAACGATCGGAAAAAGCGCCGCGCGGAGGAGCCACTCACCACCGCCTGCCACGCTAGCCGCCGGGGCCGGACCGTCAAGGCCGTCCCACAGGATGATCGACGTTGACACCCCGCGCGGGACCGGGCGATTCTCGGGTCGTGACCAGGCAACCGCGTTTGGTGAAGCGCAACCACGTCGACCTCGCCCTGGTGTGGTCGGCCGCTTGTCGCGGCTGACGCTGCCCGCTTCGCGCCGCCGGCCGCACTGCCGGTTCTCGCTCCGCACGGGTGCCGCCACTCCACCACCACACCCGTTCGCCGTTCCCGGAAGGGCTCCCACCGAATGCTCACGCGCGTGAGAACAGCCGTCACCGCACTCGTCGCCGCCGGTCTGCTCGCCGGCTGCGCCCCCGCTCCCGACCAGAACTCCGGCCTGGACGTCGGCGCCGACGTCGTGTCACCCGTCGCGAAGGACGAAGCCGTCGCCGCGCTGCTGCCGCCGGAGGTGCGGGAGGCCGGAGCGCTGAGGTTCGGCAGCTCGATCGGCAGCCCGCCGTCGGCGTTCCACCTGCCGGACAACCGCACCGCCGTCGGACTCGACGTCGACATCACCGATGCGGTGGCGCGGGTGCTCGGGGTGCGCGTCGAACGGCAGGAGGCCGCGTTCGAGGCGATCCTGCCCGCGCTGGGCAGCGGCAAGTTCCAGGTCGGCACCGGCAACTTCGGCGTCACCGAGGAACGCCGCAAGACCATCGACTTCGTCACCTACGTCGACGACGGCCAGGGCTTCGCGGTCCGCCAGGACAGCGACCTCGCCCCGGTCACCGACATCGCGCAGCTGTGCGGGCGGATCGTCGGCACCGGCGCGGGCACCACCTTCGAGTCGACCCTCAACGCCCAGGTGCACCGCTGCGCGGAGGCCGGGCTGCCGCCGTACCAGGTCCAGGTGTTCTCCGAGCAGAGCGCCTACTACTCCGCGCTGCGGCAGGGCAAGATCGACGTGCTCATGAGCACCATCAACGGCCTGCGCCACGCCACCTCGCAGCAGCCGAACCTCCGCTTCCTCAACGAATTCCGCCGGCTGGACGTCGGCTTCGCGCTGGCGAAGGGATCGCCGCTGGCCCCGGCCCTGCAGGCGGCGGTGAACAAGCTGATCGCCGACGGCACCTACCAGCGCATCCTGCGCAAGTGGGGCGTCGAGCCCTCGGCGATCGAGTCCTCCCGGATCAGCCCGCCGGAACTGCGCTGAACGGCGAAAGCGGGGTGCGGGCCGAACCCGCACCCCGCTTTCGCTCTCCTCACGCAGACCGGCCGAGAACCGTGCTGTGCGGGATTCCGTCCAGCGCCTTGTCGAACTGCTCGATGACGTCGGCCAGCGGGCCGCCGCTGTCCGGGTGCACGCTGATCCCGCCGTCGACCACCGTGACGTGCTTGTCGAGCAGGAAGAAGCTCTGCACCGCGTGCCGGGCGCCGAGCGAGTGCACCACCGGGCGCAGCGCGTAGTCGATGGCCAGGACGTGGGCGATGGTGCCGCCGGTGGCCAGCGGCAGCACCGCCTTGCCCGCGAAGCCGAACTGCGGCAGCAGGTCCAGGAACGACTTGAGCAGGCCGGAGTAGCTCGCCTTGTAGGTCGGGGTGGCCAGCACGATGCCGTCGGCCGCGGCGACCGCCGCGATGGCCTCGGCGATGGCCGGGGCGCGGGTGTCGGCACCGAGCAGGGCGTCCGCCGGGAGGGTCCGGACGCGGAGGTGGTCGACGTCGCGACCGGCCGCGGACAGGCGCTGGGCGATGTGCTCGCCGATCCGCTCGGTCTTCGAGGTGCGCGACGGACTGCCGGAAATTACCAGAACGCTGGACACACGTGCTCCCTGGGTTCGAAGTCCTCCATTGTGGACTGATCCGCGTCTTCCGCTCAGCAGCTGCGCGGAA
Organism: Saccharopolyspora indica; assembly: GCF_027853965.1. Lineage (GTDB taxonomy): Bacteria > Actinomycetota > Actinomycetes > Mycobacteriales > Pseudonocardiaceae > Saccharopolyspora > Saccharopolyspora indica. The sequence continues at coordinate 118,928 of NZ_JAQGLB010000018.1, forward strand.
CACCGGGTCGACACGCCTGGGCGCAGACCCGCCGGAAGTCGACGTGCCGCCGCCTCGTGAGCACCGGGAACATCACGCGCCAATCGTCGGCGCCCCGCCGCGGGCGCGTCAACGCTTCCCAGCACCCGGGAGCGGGCCCCGCCGGACACAGTGGACTGAACACGGAGCGTGATCACGATTGGCAATCTGGCCAATCCGCGAGCCGAACTTCGGCGTTTTGGCACTGGCACAGCAGCCGACCGGCGGTAAGAGTGAGGGCAACACCGGCAGCGGACCGACAAGCACCCCTGCACTCCCAACCGCACCCCAGGGGAACGTGACGCGACCCAGCCACAAGAAACCTCCCCAACGCAAGATCACCCCCAAACGCAACCACCACTGAAAATCCCGGAGAGGCGGAACAGCATGTCTACAGCACCGCGCAGCACTGCGCTGTGGCACCCGTTCGCGGACATGTTCGAGGTCAAGTCCAGCCAGTTCTGCGTCAGCGGAGCCGACGGGGTCTGGATCTACGACCAGGACGGACGCCGCTACCTCGATGGCACCGCGAGCCTGTGGTACGCCAACGCGGGGCACGGCCGCGCCGAGATCGTCGAGGCCGCGGCCGCGCAGATGCGCACGCTGGAGTCCTACTTCGTGTTCAACGACTTCACCAACCCGCCCGCCGAGGAGCTGGCCGACCGGCTCGCCCAGCTCGCCCCGGTGGACAACGCGAAGATCTTCCTCACCACCGGCGGCGGCGAGGCCATCGACACCGCGGCCAAGCTGGCCCGGCAGTACTGGGCGCAGCGCGGGCAGCCGCAGCGCACGCACATCATCAGCCGCGGCAACGCCTACCACGGCACCAACGGCATGGGCACCAGCATCGGCGGCATCGAGGCCAACCGGAGCGGGTTCGGCGACCTGGTCCCGGCGACCGCCCGCGTGGTGCACGACGACGCCGAGGCCCTGCGCGAGGCCATCGAGCGGCTCGGGGCCGACCGGGTCGCGGCGTTCTTCGCCGAGCCGGTGATGGGCGCCGGTGGCCTCTACCCGCCGCAGCCCGGCTACCTGGAGGCGGTCGCCAAGCTCTGCGCCGAGCACGACATCCTGTTCGTGGCCGACTCGGTGATCTGCGGGTTCGGCCGGGTCGGCAGCTGGTTCGGCGTCGAGCGGTGGGGCCTGAAGCCCGACATGATCACCTTCGCCAAGGGGGTGACCAGCGGTTATCTGCCGCTGGGCGGTGTCGTGGTGGCCGAGCGGGTGGCCGAACCGTTCTGGGACCGGCCCGGCCGCGTGTTCCGCCACGGCGCGACCTACTCCGGACACCCCACGGTCGCCGCCGCGGCGCTGGCCAACCTCGACATCCTGGAGCGGGAGAAGCTGCTGCAGCGGGCCGACGAGCTGGAACGCCCGCTGCACCAGACGTTGCTGCGGCTCGCCGACCACCCCGCCGTCGGCGAGGTGCGCGGCGGTGTGGGCCTGCTGGGAGCGGTGGAGCTGGCCCCGGAGGTGCTGGCCGCCGACCCGGGCGCCGTCGGACGCGTGCAGAAGGCCGTCCGCGACCTCGGCGTCATCGTGCGCCCGCTGGGCAAGGCGCTGGCCGTGTCGCCGCCGCTGACCATCGCCGAGCCGGAGATCGAATTGCTCGGCAAGGCCCTCAAGGAAGGGCTCGACACTATCGGGTGACCTCGTCGGGGTGAATGCGAAGTGCCCGCATTCACCCCGAGCTGGGGTTATTCGACTCCGCCCATTCAGCGGCTGGACATCGGCCGCTCATCCGGCTGGAATATTCCCGTTGTGGAAACGATACGTTGCGGTCTGTACCAGACCGGATCCGTCACGTACGTTTCTGTTCGGGACCGTTGTCGCAGCCGTCGGCGGACCAGCCCGGCACCGCTGCGCGTGGTGCCGAAAAGAGCTGCGCCACAACGAGATCCACAACCACATCGTCCACAGCAGACCATCGAGGAAGTCGACATGCACCGAGTCACGTGAGGCCCGACCGCGGCACCCGGCCGGGGGCTCGCGGTGCACGCCTCGGAGAAATCGGCATTCCCGGAACCGGGCCCGGCGAGCAGCGAGCAAAAACCACCGCCCCTGTGCACGAGCCGCCCGAACGAGTTGGCAAAATACGGCTTCCGGGTGACAAGCGCGCAGCGGACGCGGATGGAGGACGACAGCCAGGTGAACACCCAAACCGCACAAGTCGACGACCTGCGACTCATCGCACTGCCCAGCGCGGTCAACTGCGCCGAGATGTTCGTCCGCTTCACCCTCGCCGAGTGGTCCCTGCGCGATCTGGTCGACGAGACCACGCAGCTCACCACCGCCCTGGTCACCGCGGCCGTGGACAACGCCAACCAGGACTCCGCGGGCTTCCTCACCATCCGGCTGCGGCTCAGCGGCGACAAGCTGGTCGCCGAGGTCGAGGACGAGCAGGCCACCCTCCCGCCGGCGCTGGCACCCGGGTTCGCCGGTGGTCGCTGCGGCTCGACCGCCCTGCGCGGCGGCGGCAGCCTCGTGTGGTGCGAGGTGCCGCTACCGGGTGGGGTCTCGGCTGACGCGGTCCCGCTCCCCCGCCGCTCCCGGACCAAGCGCCACCCGATGGCCGAGCACGCGGCCGAGGAAACGGCCGAGATCGACCCCGAGGTCGTCAAGCGCCTGCTCTCCGGCCTGAGCAACTCCGACCTCCGCTGATGATGGTTTCCGGGCTCACCTTGCACAGCGGTGCGGGTGGCGGAACCTCAGCGCCGTAGGTGGGTTGTGCGCCTGCGGCGCATGCGACACCTTTAGATCGGTGCCAGCCGTGCCGTCGCGGTCGCCGCACGAAACCCGGTCTTGGACGAAGCGCGAGCGCGGCGGCGTTTCGGGATCTGCGCTGGTGGGCATCTGGTTGGGCATGGACCACCTGACCTTCCGCCACGAGCTGGCGCAGCAGCTGCGGGTGGACTCCGTGCGGTGCAGCAGCGCCGCCGGGTCCGGGCATCCGACCTCCTCCATGTCGGCCGCCGACCTGCTCGCGGCACTGCTGGACGGGCACCTGCGGCTGGACTTCGAGCACCCCGGCGATCCGCGCAACGATCACCTGATCTTCTCCAAGGGGCACGCCTCACCGCTGCTGTACTCGTGCCTGAAGGCGGTCGGGGCCATCGACGACGCCGAGCTGATGACCTTCCGCGAGTTCGGCAGCCGGGTGGAGGGCCACCCGACCCCGGTGCTGCCCTGGGTCGACGTGGCCACCGGCTCGCTCGGCCAGGGACTGCCGATCGGGGTCGGCCTGGCGCTGGCCGGGCAGCGGCTGGACCGGCTGCCCTACCGGGTGTGGGTGCTGTGCGGGGACAGCGAGATGGCCGAGGGCTCGGTCTGGGAGGCGCTGGAGCACGCCGGGTTCGAGCAGCTGGACAACCTGATCGCGCTGGTCGACGTCAACCGGCTGGGCCAGACCGGGCAGACCATGCACGGCTGGGACCTCGACGCCTACGCCGCCCGCGCGCGGGCCGCCGGGTGGCGGGTGCTGGAGATCGACGGCCACGACCCGGAGCAGATCGAGACCGCGCTGAAGGACGCCGAGGACGGCGACGGCCGGCCGGTCGCGGTGCTGGCCGCGACCAAGAAGGGCCGAGGGGTCGCCGCGGTCGAGGACCAGCCGGGTTTCCACGGCAAGGCGCTGGTGCACCCGGAGGAGGCGATCCAGGAGCTCGGCGGCATCCGCGACCTGCGGGTCACCCCGGCCAAGCCCACCGCGCGGGCGCAGCCGCACGTCTTCGAGGTGCGCGGCGGCGGATTGCCCGCCTTCGAACCGGGCACCGAGGTCGCGACCCGCAAGGCCTACGGGGAGGCGCTGCGCGCGCTCGGCGACCGCCGCGGCGACGTGGTGGCGCTGGACGGCGAGGTGTCGAACTCCACGTTCGCCGAGATGTTCCGCGAGGCGCACCCGGACCGCTACTTCGAGATGTACATCGCCGAGCAGCAGATGGTGGCCGCGGCGGTGGGCATGCAGGTGCGGGGATGGCGCCCGTTCGCCTCGACCTTCGCCGCCTTCCTCTCCCGCGCCTACGACTTCATCCGGATGGCCGCGGTGAGCCGGGCCGACGTGTGCTTGATGGGTTCCCACGCCGGGGTCGCCATCGGCGAGGACGGGCCCTCCCAGATGGCCTTGGAGGACTTGGCCGCGTTGCGCGCGGTGCACGGCAGCACCGTGCTCTACCCGTGCGATGCGAACCAGACGGTGCAGCTGGCCGCGGCGATGGCCGACCGGTCCGGCGTGAACTACCTGCGCACCAGCCGCGGCGCCACGCCGGTGATCTACGCGCCGGACGAGGAGTTCCCGGTCGGCGGCTCGCGGGTGGTGCGCGAGGGCGACGACGTCACGCTGGTCGGCGCCGGGATCACCCTGCACGAGGCGTTGCACGCCGCGGAGATCCTCGCGCCGGAGGGCATCCGAGCGCGGGTGATCGACCTCTACTCGATCAAACCGGTGGACGCCGCGACGCTGCGCCGCGCGGCGCAGGAGACCGGCGGACTGGTCACCGTCGAGGACCACTGGCCGGAAGGCGGGCTCGGCGAGACCGTGCTCAGCGCGCTGGCCGGTGTCGGAGCGCCGCCGGTGCGCGTGCTGGCCGTGCGGATCATGCCCGGTTCCGGAACCCCGGCGGAGCTGCTCGGGCAGGCGGGCATCGACGCCGCCTCCATCGCCGCGGAAGCCCGCGAGCTGCTCAAAACCCGGCGCTGAAGCGGGGTTTCGGCGAGGAGGAGGCCGGTGATGCCGTCGGTGCCCGATCGCGGCGAGCTGCTCCGGGTGCTCTGCCACGTGCAGTTCCCGGCGACCAAGCAGGAGATCTACCGGCAGTGCGCGGAGCTGGGCGCGCCCGCCGCGCACCTGGCCCGGTTGGAAACCCTGCCCGAAGGCACCTACGTCGAGGCCGACACGGTGCTGCAGGCGCTGCCGCGCCCGTGACCACATCGGACATCAGGTCGGATTCGCGCGCCTGCTCCGCCACCAGAGCGCGCCCGCGCCCGCGGCGGCCGCCGTGAACAGCGTGATCGCGCTCAGCACCAGGCCGCTCAGCAGGCACAGCACCGCCAGCAGCGCGATGAGCGCGAACACCAGGACCACCAGCAACCGGCGCACTCCGGTCCAGTCCCGGCGCCCGTCGAAGCGCTCGAACTTCTCCGCCAGCCGAGGATCACCGGAGGCCAGCGCCGACTCGATCTCGGCGAGCCGGTCCCGCTCGTGCCTGCTCAACATACGAGCTCCTAGCGACGTTCCCTTCGACCCCAAAGAGGTACCCGCCCCCCATCCGACTGAAGCCCCCGGGAGGGCCCATACAGATTGGCACGGCCGGGTGCGCCGCCCCACGCGGCGACCGGGTGATTTTGCGTCACGCAGAGCGATCACCAGGGTTGAGGATTCGTCACCGGGCGTGATCGGCCCGGCGGGCTCGCCGGGCCGATCACGGGCTCACGGCGTCGAGCACGCACCCGCGGCGCACTCGGCCAGCCAGGCCGACCAGTCCGCGTCGTAGCTCGTGCCGATGGTGCCGGTGAGGAACTCGCGCGCACCGGCCCAGTCGCCCGCGCGGTAGTGGCCGAGGACCGTGGTGAGCTCGTCCGGGTGCCGCTCGAACATGTACCGGACGGCCAGGTAGCCCCACCGGTAGACGCGGGTGGTGTCCCCGTTCTCGTACGTGGTGTCCCACAGCTCGCTGAGCCGGTAGGTCTGCTTGCCCGCCTCCTCGACCGCCTCCGGGTACGGCTGCTGGCGGTAGCCGTAGGAGATGTACTCGCCGACGCCCTCGATCCACCACACCGTGGGCGTGCTCATCGACGCCGCGAAGTCGCCGTGCATGTTGAAGCGGCCGTCGAGGTAGTGGGTGTACTCGTGGTTGAGGTTCCAGATCTCGAAAGCGGGCTGCCACTCGGCTTCGTGGGCGATGAACCGCGGCTGGTTGCCCTGCTGCGCCGGGTCGCCTTCGAGGTACATGCCGCCGTTGTTGGTGTCGATGCCGTAGATCGCGCCCGCGTAGGTGCGGTAGTCGTCGCTGGAGTCGAAGACGACCACCTCGATGTTGGTGTTGTGGTCGTCGGCGACCGGCTGCCCGCCGGACTGCACCTTCTCGTGGAAGAACTCGTCCTGGCCGGTCAGGCTGGTGCAGGTGGCCGCCAGCTCCTCGGCGCTGAGCTGCTGGGCGCGGATGCCGATGCTCGGGCCGCAGGTGTGCTCGACGGTCAGCACCGCGTCGATCAACCGCTGCTGCAGGTCGCAGATGCCGTACTCGGCGCAGTTCGCACCGTCGTAGAAGTCGGCCATCTCGGCGATGCCCACCCACAGCGGCGCCGTCGGGCCGGTCAGGTCGCTCTTGCCCAGCAGGTCCTTGAGCATCGGGCGGACCTGGTCGCGCAGCCCCTCGTGCTGCACGAAGCGGGCGAGCTCGCGACCGGCGTTGGCGGTGAGGAAGCTGTTGTCGGTGCCGAGCAGGTCGAGGTGCTCCGCGGCGAAGGTCCGCAGGGTCTCCAGGACGCTGGGATCGGCGTGCACGGCCTCGACGAAGTCGGGGAACTGGTGGCCGCGGAACAGCACGGTGTAGACGTTGTTGACCGCGTTGAGCATCCACCAGTACTGGTCGTAGGAGGAGTCGTAGGCGGTGAGCAGCCGCTTGACGACCTCCAGGTAGCGCCCGTTCTCGGCGGAGCTGTCGATCAGCGTGACCGATTCGGCGAGCACCTCGCCGTTGGCGTCGCTGACCGTCCCGGACTTGGCGTTGCCGAAGAACGCGTCCAGCGCGCCCTGGATCGCGGTCTTGAGCGCCGGGCCGTACTCGCCGACGCTTTCCGGGTCGCCGTACTGGACGTAGTAGCCGGCGCGCAGGAACAGCACCAGCTGCGCGGTGCTCGTGCTGTTGTCGCCGGGGTAGTCGACCGCGTTCTGCTGGTAGGCGTTGGCGACGGTGACCATCTGCTCCTCCCGGAACGCACCGTGCGCGTCCGCTCCGGAGAGGCCGAACAGGGTGTTGATGCAGTCAGTCGGGGCGGCCTTGATCTCGCCGACCAGCGCCTCACCGGTGGTGCCGGTGAACCGCGACGGGTCGCACTCCTGCGCCGGTGCCAGCTGCATCGAGGGCCGCGGGAACTCCGGCGCCCCGAAGTTCTTGCTGGGGTTGTCGGCGGGCAGCGGGGCGCGCTCGTCGGCGCTCTGCTGCTGGTTCGCGCCGAAGAACTTCCTTGTCTCCGGTGGGTTTTCCGCGAGTGCGGGAATCGCGGGCGAGATCAGGGCAAGCGCCAGGCCGAGGAAGGTGGCGCGGCGCAACGCACTCCGCCAACCGGCGGCACTCGGTGGTCTGATCGGCACGTTCTGCCTCCTGGATGAGGTGAAGGTCCGGTGCGAAACCGGGGGAAATGGTGTGGAACGTGCGCACGTGCGGGCAATTCTGGCAGCCAGCGGTGATCTGAGGTCATAACCTGCGATATACAGTTCCGCTATGACGATCGAGATCCGGCAGCTGCGGATGATCTGCGCGATCGCGGAGACCGGCAGCATCACGCGCGCCGCGGCGAGGCTGGAGCTCACCCAACCCGCGCTGAGCAACCAGTTGCAGGCCATCGAGAAGATGCTCGGCGACGCGCTGTTCGTGCGGAGCAGAACCGGTGTGGTGCCGACGGATTTCGGCCGCCGCACCGTCGACCGCGCGCGAATCGTGCTGTCGGAAGTCGATTCCCTCTTCGGCGCGGCGGGGCGGCCGTCGCCGTCGAACGATCCGCTGCACCTCGGATGCGCGCACCTGGCGTGCGTGCCGAGCATCGTGGACCGGGTGCAGGAGGGCAGATTGGGCCAGTCGGTGATGCTGCACGTCGAGTCTTCCGCCGCGGTGCTGGCGGATTCGCTCTCGCGGGGCCGCTACGACGCGGGATTGGTCGCCAACGCCGAGGGTTTCGAGGTTCCGCTGGAGCGCCCGGTCACCAGCCGCGTCCTGGTACCGCGCTACCCGTGGTTCGTCGCGCTGGCCGCCGACCACTGGGCCGCGGAGCTCGACCAGGTCCGGTTGGCCGATCTGGGCGGGGAATCGTGGATCGGGCCGCCGGGTGCCGACGACGGTTCGCTCGCGACCTTCCGCGCCGCGTGCCTGGACGCCGGGTTCGAGCCCCGGATCCGGTTCGAGGCCCCGAGCGGCGGGGCGCGGGAGCTCGTCTCGCGCGGCTACGGGATCCGGTTGGTGGAACCCACCTTCGCCGTTCCGGAGGGCACCGTCGTGCGCCCGCTGGAAGGTGATCCGCTGGTGGCCCGGCTGGTGGTGGCCTGGCGCCCGGACCGCCTGACCAGGGAGCAGGCCGACCTGCTCTACCAGGACCTGGCGCAGGCGTACCTGGCGCACGTCGCGGACAACCCGGTCTTCCACCGCTGGTGGAACGCCCACCCCGAGGTCCACCCGATCCTCTGAACGCCGACCCGGCGTCGATCTCGCACGAGATCGACGTACACCCGGGTTGGCGAACGGTCGGTTCAGTCGCCGGAGCGGTCCGGCAGGAGTTGAGCCGCGAGCGATCGTGCCGTGGCGGTGAGCGCGGCCGCGTCCAGCCCGGTCCGGCTCATGAACACGAGCCCTTGTTGCGCGGCCAGGAGGGCCCGGGCCAGTGCGATCGGATCCGCTCCGGCCGGCAGGTCGCCCTCGCGTTGGGCGCGGGCGACGCAGTCGGCGATCAGCGCGGTGGTCGTCTCGTAGGTGCGGTGGGCGTGGTCGAGGACTTCCGGATCGGCGTTGCCGAGCTCGCAGGTGCTGTTGGCCATCAGGCAGCCACGCCTGGCACCGGTCGGGTCGTCGATCGGTGCTTCGAGGAGCATGCGCAGCGCGTCCAGGGCTCGTGGAGCCTCGGCGAGGGCTTCCCGGAGCTGGCCGTGGATGTCGTCGGTGTAGCTGCGCAGCGCCCGGAGGAAGAGCTGACGCTTGTCGCCGAACGCCGCGTACAGGCTGCCTTTGCCCAGCCCGCTGACCCGCATCAGGTCTTCCAGCGAGGTCGCGGCGTAACCGGCGCCCCAGAACTGATCGCGGACAGCGTTCAGCACCTTCTTCTCGTCGAACGCTCGCGGACGTGCCATGCGAACCAGGATACGAGTTCTTGACCGTGCGGTCCACCATGCTTATTGTGGACCGCACGGTCAATAACTCCGGATCCAGGGAAGTGGGAAGCGCGTGGGAAAGCTGCACAACAAGGTGGCGATCGTGACCGGCGGGTCGCGGGGGATCGGGGCGGCGTCGGCGCTGGCGCTGGCCGACGAAGGAGCCGACGTCGCGATCAGCTACTCGTCCTCGGCGGATCAGGCCGAGGCCGTGGTCGCCGATCTGGAGGCGAAGGGAGTGCGCGCGGCGGCCTTCCGGGCCGACCAGGCGGATGCGGCGCAGGCGGCCGGGCTGATGCACGACGTGGTCCAGCACTTCGGGAAGCTGGACGTCCTGGTCAACAACGCGGCCGCAAGTGGTGGTGGCCTCGTCGACAGCGAGCACGTCGACCAGGCCGCCATCGACCGACAGCTCGCCGTCAACTACACCGGCGTGGTGGCCGGGATCCAGGCGGCGGTGCCGTTGCTGCCCGATGGCGGGCGGATCGTCAGCATCAGCTCTGGTGCGGCTGCCCGGGCGGGCTTCCAGGGGATGGCGCACTACGCGGCCACGAAGTCGGCGCTCGAGGGCTTCAGCCGGGGCGCCGCCCGCGATCTGGCGCCCCGGGGCATCACGGTCAACGTCATCCAGCCCGGGTTCATCGACACCGAAGGAAATCCCGCCGACGGCCCGGCCGCAGCCGTGTTCCTCCCGACGACGGCGATCGGGCGCTACGGCAGGCCGGAGGAGATCGCCGCAGGCGTCGTCTTCCTCGCCAGCCCGCAAGCCTCCTACGTCACCGGCGCAGTGCTGAGGATCGACGGCGGATACGGCGCATAGCCCGGCCCCGCGGCTGACGGCGGACGGCCGCGGCGCAGGAGTGCGGTCCCCTGCTGCCACGCAGCCGTCCGCCACCCTCCGGCCCGTCGGACGTGGCGCTGGACACACTGACCGGTCGGTATGCCTGTGGTACGTCTACTTGGACGCCTCCGAACGGGGGCGGGCTCGGAGGTGTGGTCATGGGCGACTCACGGCACGAGTGGATGCGGCCCGGCGCGCACGAGGTCGCGCCCGGCGTGCACCGGATCCCGCTGCCCCTTCCCAACGACGGCCTGCGGGCGGTCAACGTCTACGCGATCGCCGACGGCGATGCGCTCACCCTCGTCGACGGCGGCTGGGCGCTGGCCGAAGCCCGCGAACAGCTCAGCGCCGGGCTGCGCCAGATCGGCGCCGGGCTCGGCGACATCCGGCGGTTCCTGGTCACCCACGCGCACCGCGACCACTACACGCAGGCGGTGGCCCTGCGGCGGGAGTACGGATCCCGGGTGCTGCTGGGCGAAGGCGAGCGGCCGACGCTCCAGGTCCTGATGCGGCCGGACCACGTGGCGCTGGAGAAGCAGGTCGAGCTGCTGGCCGGGTGCGGCGCGAAACCCGTGCTGGACGCGGTGATCGCCCTCCGCGGCGAGAAGCCCCGGACCGCGGGCTGGGAGGAACCCGACGAGTGGATCACCGAGTCCACCGACGTCGGCCTGACCGACCGGCCGCTGCGCGCGCTGCCGACTCCCGGCCACACCCGCGGCCACGTGGTGTTCATCGACGACGGGACCGGCCTGCTGTTCGCCGGGGACCACGTGCTGCCGCACATCACCCCGTCCATCGGCTTCGAACAGGCCCCGAGCGAACTTCCGCTGCGCGACTACATGGCCTCGTTGCGGCTGGTCCGCGCCCTGCCGGACATGCGGCTGCTGCCCGCGCACGGCCCGGTCACCGACAGCGCGCACCAGCGCATCGACGAGCTGCTGGACCACCACGACCGCCGGCTGGCGGCGACGGCGGCGGTCGTGGCACGCGGCGCGTCCACCGCCTACGAGGTGGCCCGCGGCCTGACCTGGACCCGCCGCGAGCACGCGCTGGACGACATGGACCCGTACAACCAGATGCTGGCGGTCCTCGAAACGGCGGCCCACCTCGACGTCCTGGTCCTCCAGGCCAGGCTCCGCGCGGAGACCATCGACGAGGTCAAGCACTACGTCCTGTCCTGAGCCCGCGGTTTCAATGGAAATCAGGCGTCCGACTTCCATTGAAACCGCGGAAAGGGTCCCTGGACCGAGCGATTCGTCGGCGTGTCCGGCACCCGGTACCCCGGTGCTCACCGTGGAAACTGTGGTCACGGCGGGGGTTCCGGAGCGGAGGGGTCATGGCTATCGATGAGTTGACGGCGGCCGTTGATGAGCTGCCGCTGGTGGATCACCACGTGCACGGGGCGCTCCGGAGCCCTGTCGACCGGGCCGGGCTGGAGGGGATGCTCACCGAGTCGGATCGGCCGATACCGGGGTGGATGACGCAGTTCGACTCGCAGCTGGGGTTCGCGGTGCGCCGCTGGTGCGCTCCCGTGCTCGGGCTGCCACCGCACGCCGACGCCGCCGACTACGTGGCACGGCGCGAAGAACTGGGCGTCCACGAGGTCACTTGCCGCTTGCTGGCGGCCAGCGGCGTCGAGCACTTCCTGGTGGAAACCGGCTACGAGGGCGACGCGATCCTCTCCCCCGCCGAGATGGCGGCGTCCTCCGGCGCGCGTGCGGACGAGGTCGTGCGCTTGGAGACGGTGCTGGAGGACCTCGCCCGCAGCGAGGTGAGCGCCGAGGAGCTGCCGGCCCGGTTCCCGGAGCTGCTGGCGGAGCGCACGGTCGATGCCGTGGGGCTCAAGAGCGTCGTCGCCTACCGCTTCGGCTTCGACTTCGACCCGCAGCGCCCGTCGACCTCCGAAGTCGTCGCCGCCGCGGGACGCTGGCTGCGCACCGGAGGCCGGGTGGACGACCCGGTGCTGCTGCGGTTCCTGCTCTGGTCCGGCGTCGACCGCGGGTTGCCGCTGCAGCTGCACGCCGGGTACGGCGATCCCGACATCGAGCTGCACCGCTGCGACCCGGCGCTGCTGACCAGGTTCATCAAGCTGGTCGAACCGCACGGCGTGGACCTCTTGCTGCTGCACTGCTACCCCTACCACCGCAACGCCGGCTACCTCGCGCAGGCCTTCCCGCACGTGTACTTCGACGTGGGCCTCGCGGTGAACCACACCGGCGCGCGCTCGGCAGCGGTGGTGGCCGAATCCCTGGAGCTCGCGCCGTTCGCGAAGCTCCTGTTCTCCTCCGACGCATGGGGCCCACCGGAACTGCACCACCTCGGCGCCCTGCTGTGGCGACGCGGAATGCGCGCCGCACTGGCCCAGTGGGTGACCGCGGACGAATGGTCCGCTTCGGACGCGATCCGCGTGGCCCGGATGATCGGACGCGACAACGCCCGCCGCATCTACCGCCTGGATCAGCGATAGCGCCTCTTGACACCACTCGGCCGGACAGCTGTGCGGTGAGATTCACAGCGGTGCGCACTTCTCCCTCGGACACCGGCACTCCGAAAACGGAATTCGGACTCCCCGAATCCGCGTGATCCACCGCGCTATTCGGGCAGAGCACAAGAGCAACACCGACGGTGCGCGCACCATTCCCGCACTGCGGCAAATGTGGCCGAAGATCCGGAGAAAGCAGCCCAGCAATCCCCTGAACAGCACATTTACCCAAACTTCGCAGTGCACGATCAAGCTCGCACGTCCGCCTGCCCACAACATCGGACCCGATCGATATCGCGTTCGCGACGGGCTGTCAATTGACAAAAGTCCTGTGTTGGAGCTCTCCACGAACATCGGTTGACCCCTGATTCGGGGATATCAATACTGATTTCAGAACCGACCTGCGCGAACCGATGCAGGTCACGACACGGGACCACTGCTGTTCTCGCCGCACTGACAAGATCTCCCAGAGAGAGGTTGCCGTGCTCAAGAACATTTCACAAGCACCGGATTTGCGAACTGGTCGACTCAGCGCTCCAGTCGCGCTGTGCGTGCTCCTCGTGGTGCTCGTCTCCGGCCTGATGCACAGCGCTGAGGAGAGCTCCGCCGCCTACGAGTCGTACGCATTCGCTGCCGAGGCCCACGCCTTCCACGAGGCCGATGACGCGGCCGACGGGGAGAACCCGGAGGCCGGACGGCCGCCGGACGACCACTACGACGAGAACGAACGGCGATCGCTCCACGACGTGCGCATCCAGGCGCTCAAGCGCCCGTTCCAGTGAGCCGAGACCTCGCCCGGAAATGCGCCATCCTCTCACCCGGACCCGTCCAGGACGGGCAGGCGGAGTTCTGCCCACGGGTCGGTGGGCACGACCTCCGTGCCGCGCCCCAGGTCGTCCAGGACCCGGGTCTGCCGCTTCAGCTGGCGAAGGGTGATCGCGCGTTCTGCCAGGGACAGCGACGGCAGGCGGGCGGCCAGGCGTTCCTCCAGGCGCTGGCAGTCCTCCGGTGAGCGCAGCCAGACGATCATGACCAGGTTGTGCTCGCCGGTCACCGCGGCGCAGAACCGGATCTCCGGGAGCTCGGCCAGCGCTCGGCCGACCGCCGAGAGCTCATCGGCGGGCGCGTTGGCCCAGAAGATCGCCGAGACCGGCCACCCGGTGAGGCTCTGCGCGACCTCGCAGCGGAGGGACACCAGTCCCCGGTCGACCAGCTTGGCCAACCGCCGCCGCGCGGTCGACGCGCTCGCCCCGGTCAGCTCGGCCAGTTCGGCCACCGTCCGCCTGCCGTCGGTGCTCAGCGCGACCATCAGGTCCCGGTCCTCCTCGGTCAGCACACCCTGCTTCGCGCGCGGAGGCGCATGCGCGGCCAACTGCGCGCGCTGCGCAGGCGACAGCGCGTTGAGCCGCCACTGCACACCCTCGCCGAAGACCGCGGTCGCGGTGTGCACGCTCGTCCGCCGCACCCCGGGGTGATGACTGAGCTCGTCGAGCACGAACCGCGACAGCGCGGGCAGGTTCCGCGCGTTGATGAGCACCAGCAGATCGCGCCCGCTGCCGACGTGGTGCACCGAGACGACCTGCGGCAGCCGGGCCAGCAGCACCGCGAGCCGGTCCCGCTCGCTCGGCCGGCAGTCGATCTCCACGCAGCCCAGCACGAACGCCGACGGCGCGGTGAGCCGCGCGTAGGCGGTCACCCACACCAATCCCTGCTCGGTGATGCGCTGCCAGCGGCGGGCGACGGTGCTCGGGTCCACTCCCAGCACCGACCCGATGACCTGCCAGGAACCGCGCGGGGCGATCTGCACGGCGTTGACGAGCGACAGGTCGAGCTCGTCGAGGCTGGACGAATCTTGCATGCACGAACCCTCATGTGACGATTTCCGGCAATCCAAGCAGCGGTGCTGGTGCGCTGTCCACGCTTGCCGCCAACCGCGGTGGCCGAGCTGCGGGAAGGCACGACATCGCCCGGAGCACACATGGACACAGCGCGTACCCGGCAGACCCGGTTGGACCGGGTGTTCGCAGGCATCGAGCGGGTCGGCGGCAAGCTGCCCGAACCGTTCTTCCTGTTCGTCTACCTGCTCGCCGCGCTGGCGGTGATCTCCACCGCGGTGGCCGCCTTCGGCATCACCGTGGACGTTCCCGGCAAGGCCGAACCGGTCCCGGTGCGCGCGGTGCTCAGCTCCGAGGGACTGGTCTGGTTCCTGACAAACTTCGTGGACAACTTCATCGGCTTCCCGCCGCTGGGCACCGTGCTGGCGATGATGCTGGTGGTCGGCTTCGCCGAGCGGACGGGCTTCCTGTCCGCCGCGGTGACGCTGGTCTTCGGCCGCGCGCCGCGCTGGTTGCTGCCCTACGCGGTGGCGTTCGTGGCGTGCCAGGCGCACGTCATGTCGGATCCGTCGCTGATCGTGATCCCGCCGCTGGCGGCGCTGATGTTCAAGGCCGCGGGCCGCCACCCGGTCGCCGGCCTCATCGGCGCTTTCGCCTGCGGCGCAACGGGTTACGGCGGCGGGATCCTGGTCGGATCGCTGGACGGGCTGCTGGTGGGCATCACCGAGAAGGCGGTCCAGATCGCCCCGCTCGGCGTCGAGGTGCACACCCACATCGCGATGAACTACTTCTTCGCGGCCACCGCCGGGCTGCTGCTGCCGCTGGTCGGCGGGTTCCTGATCGACCGGGTCCTGGAGCCGCGGCTGGGCCCGTGGAGCGACCCCGATGGCGAGCCGACCGCGGAGCTCACCGCGCGGCAGCGCAAGGGAGTGCGCCGGGCGTTCGCGGTGCTGGTCGGCTACGCGGTGGTGGCCTTCGGCGCTTGGCTGGTGCCGGGCAGCTTCCTGCGCGGCGAGGCCGGGGAGCTGGTGCCCTCGCCGTTCCTGGACAGCATCGTGCCGCTGATCATCATCGCCTTCCTGCTGGCCGGGCTCGCCCACGGCCTGACCGCGGGCACGGTCGCCGAGCGCGCCGACGTGCCGCGGATGATGACCGAGACCGTCAAGGACATGGCGGGCTACATCGTGTTCATCTTCGTCGCCGCTCAGTTCATCGCCCTGTTCACCTGGTCGAACCTGGGCACCCTGATCGCGATCGGCGCGGCCGACGGCCTGCGCGCCGCGCACCTGACCGGGTTCCCGGCGATCATCGTGATGGTGCTGCTGGCCACGGTGGCGAACCTGTTCATCACGTCCGGCTCGGCGCTGTGGTCGCTGCTGGCCCCGGTGATGATCCCGGCCTTCACCATCCTCGGCTACGACCCGGCCTTCATCCAGGCCGCGTACCGGATCGGCGACTCCACCACCCAGGCGGTCAGCCCGCTCAACGCCTACGTCTACATCCTGCTCAGCGTGAACCGGAAGTACCAGCCGGAAACCCAGCTGGGCACGCTGCTGGCCCGGCTGAGCGTGTTCGTGCTGCCGTTCTTCGCCATGTGGCTGCTGATCCTGGCCGTCTTCTACTTCTTCGACCTGCCGGTGGGCCCGGGTTCGGGCATCCGGCTGTAACCGACCGCAGAGGAGAGATGATGCACTTCGACGAGCTCGTGGCGTTGCGGCGCGACTTCCACCGGTACGCCGAACCGGCGTTCCTGGAGATCCGCACCTCCAGCATCGTCGTGTCGCGCCTGCGCGAACTGGGCCTGGAGCCGCTGACCGGGCAGCAGGCGATGCGCGCTGAGACCGTCGTGGACTACCCCACCGCGCAGCAGCGCGAGCTGTTCGGCGAGCGCGCGGTGCGCACCGGTGCGGACGCCGAGAACGTCGCGCGCGCAATCGAGTCCGGCACCGCCGTGATCGCCGAGGTGCGCGGCAACCGCCCGGGTCCCACCTGGGGGCTGCGCTTCGACATGGACGCCCTGCCGCTGGCCGAGTCGGACAGCCCGGAGCACGCCCCTGCTGCGAACGGCTTCCGCTGCGACTACGGAGCGATGCACGCCTGCGCGCACGACGGCCACACCGCGATCGGCCTCGGCCTGGCCAGCCGGCTGGTCGCCGACGACGACTTCGCGGGAACCGCGCGGTTCCTCTTCCAGCCGGCCGAAGAAGGCGGGCGCGGCGCGGCGTCGATGCTCGCCGCAGGCGCGGTCGAAGGGGTGGACCGGTTCGTCGCCGTGCACCTCGGCCTGGACGAACCGGCGGGCAGGGTCAGCGGCGGCATCCAGGGCCTGCTGGCCACCACCAAGATGCGCGCCACCTTCACCGGCACCGCGGCGCACGCCGCCGGCGCCCCGGAGCAGGGCGCGAACGCGCTGGTCACCGCGGCGAGCGCACTGCTCAACGTGATGGCGCTACCGCGCTACTCCACCGCGGACACCCGCATCAACGTGGGCACGCTGCACGGCGGCGACAACGTCAACATCGTGCCCTCCTGGGCGCGGATGACCCTGGAGGCCCGTTCCACGGACTCCGAGGTCAGCGCTTCGCTGACCGAGCGCATCAAGGCCGCTCTGCGCGGCTCCGGCGAAATGCACGGAGTCGCCGTCGAGGTGGTGGAGACCGGCGGTTCGGCCACGATGGACTGCGACGCGGAACTGGTCGACGCGATCAACGCCATCGCCGCGGAACTCCCGGAAGCCACCACCGCCGACGGCTTCAAGCAGATGGGCGGCAGCGACGACGCGAGCCTGTTCGCCCGCGAAGTCCAGCGCAACGGCGGCATCGCCACCTACATGACGGTCGGCGGCGGCAACACCGCACCCCACCACAACCCCCTCTTCGACATCGACGAGCGCTCGATACCAGTCGCCCTCGACACCCTCGAACACCTCATCCGCCGCTGACGAGCCCCGGTGAAGGGCACCTTTCAGCAACATACTTGCCTAAAGGTGCCCTTCACCGGTTCACCGGATGAGCTGGTGGCGCAGGGTTTCGCAGGCCCACCGCTCCCAGCGTTCGGGGGTCCACGCCCGATCTCGCACCAGCAGCAGGTAGAGCTCCGGGCTGAGCAGGGCGAACAGGACGTCGGCCGCTTCGGGGGCGGACAGGTCCGGCCGTGCTCCGGGCTTGGCGACCAGGGACTCCGCCGCCTCCGCGTGGACCGTGTAGCGCGGGTTCTCGCCCTTCGGCCACAGGTCGACCACTTCCGGGTCCACTGCCGCTGCTACGCGCAGCACTTCGACGATCTCCGCCACCCGTTGCAGGACTTGGCGTGTGCCCGCGACGTGGGCGCGGAGGTGGGCCTCCGCGGTCTCGGCCTCCAGCGCGTCGCGGAACCACGGGCGGTCCATCGTCGCGACCGGCTCGTCGTCGCCCGCGATCGCGGTGTCCACGACCTCCTTCAGCAGGTTCCGCTTGTTGCGGAAGGTGAAGTAGATGGTCTGCACCGCCACTCCGGCCCGGTCGGCGATGTCCTGCAGCGGCGTCGCGCCGTAGCCGCGCTCCACGAACAGCTCGCCCGCCGCGCGCAGCATCCGCGCACGTGTCTGCCTGGCCTTCTCGGCCCGTTTGTTGACCGGACTCATGAGCGGAGTCTATAACTGGAGTTGAACACTAGAGAGCGACTCTAGTGAAATTCGGGAGGGAGTCCCGTGACCAACATCCAGCAGGCCGAGGCCTGGAACGGCTGGGAAGGCCAGCTCTGGGCGTCGCGGCCGGAGCGCTACGACGGAATGCTCGACGACTTCAACGCACCGCTGTTCGCCGCCGCCGGCATCGGCGCAGATCATCGGGTCCTCGACGTCGGCTGCGGCCCGGGGAGCACCACCCGGCTGGCGGCAGGCCGGGCCAAGAGCGCCGTGGGCGTCGACATCTCCGCCGCGATGGTGGCGCGCGCCCGCGCCGATGCGGCCGACCTCGACAACATCGAGTTCGTGCAGGCCGACGCCCAGGTCCACCCGTTCCCGGAGGCCGGTTTCGACGTGGTCATCAGCCGCGGTGGGGTGATGTTCTTCGCCGACCTGGTCGCGGCCTTCGCCAACATCCGCCGCGCGCTGCGCCCCGGCGGCCGACTGGCGTTCATCAGCCCGACCGCACCCGATCCCGCTGGCAACTACGCCCGCGCGACCAGCGCCCTGGCCGAGTTCATGACCCGGCCGTCCCCGGCGTCGAGCGGCATGATGTCCCTGGCCACGCCGGACCGCATCGACGAAGTGCTCGACGCGGCCGGATTCCGGGACATCGCGGTGGAGAAGGTGCGGGCCACCGAGAACCTGGGCCGCAACGCCGCCGACGCGGCGGACTTCATCTGCTCGCTGGCACCGGTCCAGTTCAACCTGCGCGACGTCGATACGTCCACTGTGGACCGCCTTCGCGGCGAGCTGGCCACCGGTCTCCAGCCGCACGAAACGCCGCAGGGCGTGCAGGTGAGCGGAACCGTCTGGCTGACCAGCGCAATCCGGTGAGCGGCGAAGGAGCGCGGCGGTGAAGGGCACCTTTTAGCAACATACTTGCCTAAGGGTGCCCTTCACCGCTCGTCCGATCAGCGCGGGTAGGTGAAGACCTGGCCGGTTGCCGAGACCACCTCCGGGAGGATGTCCTCGGTGGGCCGCCGGTCGCCCGCCGAGAAGGTGAACACCGAGAACGCCTTGGCCTCCGGGTGCCCTCGGTGCCGGTCGCCGGTGCCTCCCGAATCGCTGGTCTCGAAGGAGAGCCAACCGCTGGCACCTGCCACCGCGTTAGCGCCCTTCATCTGCAGGAACTGCTCGGCCACGGAGTTCGCCGTGACTAGTGCACCTGCCTCCGGACCGCTCGCCGCGCGCCGGGCTCCCGTGATCGCCACCGCCATCGCGTCGTAGGACGTGATGGCCATGCCGTCCCCCGCGTTGCGGTCGTCCGGGAAGGTCTTGCCGTAGTTGGCGTCGAAATAGCGCACTGCGCCCGCATCGAACGCCTCGGGTTTGACGCGCCAGGCGAGCGGGCTGGACAGGTGGGTGTACTCCAGCGACGTGTTGGGTGCCAGGCTCTTGCGCACCTCCTCGACACCGGCGATCTCCACCACGCTGTCCAGCGTGAGCACCCGCAGCTCCAGGTCCTCGCACGGTCGGCCCTGCAACGCCTCCATCAGCAGCGTCAGATCGTGGTAGCGGCCGGAGAAGAAGATCGCGTCCGGTCTGGAGATGCAGATGTTGCGCACCATCGACGGGAACGTGTTCGCGGTGCCGCGACTGGAGTCGTAGTTCTCCGTGGGGGTCAGCTGCCGACCGTTCTCGGGGTACTCGGAGTTGAACGCCTTGGCCAGGTCATCGGCGAGGAGGTCCGACTGGTTGATGTCCTGCACCAGCATCGCGCGCTGGGTGTCCTGCAACCGCTGCACGATCGCCTTGATCTGATCGGAGTTCGACGGGGCCACGCGCATCAAGCCGATGAACTCGCCCCGCTTCTCCGCTTCGGTGAACGAGTCAGCGGTGATGGTGGCCCCGACCATCGGGATGCCGTGCTCGGCGAGTTCACCGATCGCCGCCGCGGTCGTGTCGTGGCTCTGCCCGAGACCGGCGACCGCCACCAGCCGCTCGGTCTCCTGGGCCTCGACTATTTGCCGCACCACCGGCTCCCAGTGCTCCGCCCTGCTCCCGGGGTTGGCCGGGAGCAGGCGGATGAGCGGTAGGCTCCCGTCCACTTCACGGGTGCTGTTGGCCCGCAACTGCGCGAGATGTGCGCCCTGCAACGAGTTCTTGGTCGACACCGCGGTCACCGTGTCGGTCTCGGCGGCCAACGTCATCGGCGCGAAGTAGGCGATGCTGACGTACGGATCACCGGTCTGAAGCACCCGGTCGTTCTCGGCCTTGATCTTCTCCATGACGCTGCGCAGGCGATCGTCCTCTTCGTCGAACGAGTAGGAACCGTCGGTCATGCCGACGCACTCGCCGCCCTCGACGCGGACGATGCCGTCAGCGCAACGCCCCGACCGCCACATCACGTACGCGGTCGCCCCGGCCACCAGCGCCACCACGCACGCCACGGCGAGCACCTTCAGCCGGTGCTTCCGCCACCACGACCGATCCACGTAGTTCGCCACCGAATGCCTCCAGGTCAGGCGTACTTCTCGCTCTCGCCGAAAAACACCACGAAACCCGCGCGGGCCTGCCGCGCCAGCTGTTCGAACTCGCTGCGAGCGATGCCGCGCAACGTGCGCCCCGGATCGCCGAGCGGATCCGACATCAGCCACTTCGCCGCCACCAGCCGCGCGAGGTCCGCATCCGCCGACGGCACCAACCGCGCCAGTTCCTCGACCTGCTCCCGGGGTTCCCGGTCGGTGCGCAACCGGTTGGGCGCGGCGGTGATCAGCTCCAGCCGCGCCAGCCACGGCGCCACGTCGGTCTCCGTCTCGATCTGCTCGAACTGCCGCTGGAGGTGCGCCACCACCGCGCCCAGGTCTCCCAGCGCCATCGCGTGGTACAGCGCCAGCGGGGTGTTGCCGTTCTCCTTGTGGTGCTGCCGGTGCCGGTCGTGCACGACGACCCAGCGCTCCTCGTGATCGTCGGGACGCCCGGCCAGTTCGTGCAGCAGCAGGCGGCGCAGCCAGGGGTGCAGCGCGATCCGGTTCTCCCCGTCGAGCACCGACCACAGCCGCTTGCGGATCTCGTGCAGCACATCCGCGTCGTCGTCGCGACCGGGCCGGACCTGCGCCCTGGTCGCCAGCTCCAGGTTCGGCGCCGCCGACAGGCTGACCAGGACTTCCCGCTGCACGGGATCGAAGTCCTGGAGCAGGTAGTCGCGCGCCCGCTCGGCGAACGAGATCTCGTCGGCACCGCGGTGTTCCAGGAACGCCCGCATCGCCGGGCCCGGGGCCTGCTCGCCGAGCACGGAGCGGATCTCCCGCGTCCCCCACGGGTGGCCGCGGGTCAGCCCGTGCACGAACGGTGCCGTGCCACCGCCGAACCGGCCGACTTCGACCGCCTCGGCGGGCGTCAGATCGCGCAGTTCGACCGGGTACCACCACGAATTCGGCCCGAGGTCGATCTCCCGGTGCCGCGCCCAGTCGTCGAGACCGGCCTGCTCCGGGGTCCGCGCGCTGCCCTGCGGTCCCCACTTCGGCCGCCACTGCCTGCTGGTGGCGACCACCACCAGCGGATCGGGGTCCTGCCGGTGCCGCTGGCGGATGTCGAGCAGCAGGTCGAGCAGCCGCACACCACCGGCCGAGTCGGCGTTGTCCAGCAGCGCCACGCAGTTGGCCTTGCGCCGCCCGGCAGCTCGCCCCCGGTAGGCCTCCCGCAGGTCGGCGAGGAACGCCGCGCAGAACACCTCGTCCATCACATCGTCGTCGGCGACCCCGATGTCGACCAGCACGTCCTGCAGGTTCGGCGAGCGCTGCGGAGTGGCATCGCGGAGTTTGGCCGCCCGGCGCAGCCAGTTCCGCCAGCGCAGCGCCTCGACGCCGTGCAGCAGGGTGCTGGCGGCCAGCGACGACCACCACGGAATCACCCCGGCCTGCGCGGCCTTGTCAGCGACGTCGCTGACGACGCTGTACGTGCGCGCGGAGAACTCCGCATCGGACGCCAGCGCCTGGCGCACCTGAGCCCGCGCCTTCTCCCGGTTCTCCGGGTTCAGCTCCGCGCCTTCCACCAGCGTGCACAACCACAGCTGGCGGAACTGGATGCGCGGCTGGCCCTCGAACTTGCGGCTGAGGTTGAAGGCCAGCTGGGTGATGATCGCCCGGGGCGGCTTGGCGAGCCGCTCCAGGTCGGAATGCCCGTAGGGCACCCGGTCCCGGCACCGCTCCAGGATGTCGGCCAGCGCCGCGGTCTTCCCGCTCCCCCGCGGCCCGGTCAGCACGACGACGGGCAGCTCAGACCCCCGGTCCGCCGCCGCTTCCCGCCGCACGCACGAGCCGACGAGGTCCTCGACCACTCCAGAACGCCCGGCTAAACCGTCACCACCAGCCATCCGGCCCACCCACCCCCGTGATCAAGCCAGCGGGTAACTGTCCCGTCACCCACGGTCGCAAGTCAAGCGAAAAACGAAAATCCGCCCACGCCGCCGCTCTGATGACATTCCGCCCGAACCGGTTGATCACCGAGTTCTACGAGACTGAGTCGTACCGGTCTATCCTGCCCTCGGAGCAGTCCTGCCCGTACCCGTGGTCAGGTATCCGCCGATCGTGGTGCCACGTGCAGAGGGGAACGGATGCACACCGCTGAGTTGAGCGATCTGACCGTTCACGTCGACACGGGCCGGTGGAGCGAAACCGTCCTGGACTCGGTGAACCTCGTGGTGCCGGCGGGCCGGATCACCGCGCTGCTCGGTGAATCCGGGTGCGGCAAGTCCATGGTCGCCGCCGCGCTCACGGGGCAGCTTCCCCCAGCTGCGCGCAGCACCGGGGACGTGCGCATCAACGGCGCGGTCGTGCGAGATCAGCGGCAGTGGCGGAAGCTCCGCGCCGGAACCATCGGACTGGTGCCGCAATCCGGGGTCGCAGCGTTCGCAGCGGAGCGCACCGTCGGCGCGCAGCTGCGCGAGCTTCAACGGCTGCATCGCGGTCGGAGCGTCGAAGATGCCTGCGAGGCCGCGCTGTACCCGTCCGAGGTGCTCGATCTGCATCCGCACCAGCACTCCAGCGGGCAGATCCAGCGGGCCGCGCTGGCCGCGGCCTTGCTGCCGGGCCCCGAACTGCTCGTCGTGGACGAGCCCAGCGCTTCCCTCGACACGGCCACTGCCCACCGGGTGTGGGCGACTCTGCGCGCCTACGCCGATACCGGTGCTGCCGTGCTGGCCATCACCCACGACGTCGCACTGCTGACCGAAACCGGCGTCGCCGAGTTGATGGTGTTCATGCGCGATGGCCGCACCATCGCCGCCGGACCACCAGCCGAGATGCATGCCCTCGAAGTTCCCTACGTGCAGGGCTTCTTCCATCCGCTCGGCCAGTCCTGCAGATCGTGCGTCGCACGGACGATGGCGTGACCGAGGCGCTCACCGATCCGAGCCAGGAGCAGCCCGTCCCGCCCCGCACACCTCCGGTTCGCGCGTAACCCCGGGAGGTTCTGATCGTTGATCTCCCCGATGTGCTGGGAGGTCATCATGCGGCGCTGCTGGTTGGCTCTGTTGCTCGCTCTCGCCACCTTTTTCGGCGGCGTGACCGGCGTGAACACCGCGTTCGCGCAGGCCGGGTGGACTGCTCGCGGGGAGGAGCACCCCGGGGTCGCCACCGAGACCGACGTCGCCATTCCGATGTCCGACGGGACCGTGCTGCGCGGGGACGTCCAGCGGCCGGCCGATGCCGGCGGGAATCCGGTGGAGGGCCGGTTTCCCGTGCTGGTGACCATCACCGCCTACAACAAGGCCGTGCTGTACCGGGCCGGGGCCGGCGTGATGGGCGATCCCAGCTACTTCGTCAAGCGCGGGTACGTGCAGGTCAACGTCGATGCTCGGGGTACCGGCAGTTCCGGTGGTTCGTGGGCCGCGTTCAGCGCGCGGGAGAACGCCGATGCCGGGGAGGTCGTCGAGTGGGCCTCCTCCGCCGAACGGCCGTGGAGCAGCGGTTCGGTCGGCATGCACGGCCCTTCGTACATGGGGATCAGCCAGCTCAACGCCGCCGCGAGCCGGCCTGCCGGGCTCAAGGCCATCTTCCCGCAGGTCCCGGCCGCCGACACCTATCGCGATGTGGTCGCCTCCGGTGGTGCGCTCGACGTCGGGTTCATCCCGCTGTGGCTGGGGCTGGTCACCGGGACCGGGCTGATCCCGCCCGCCTACGGGCCCGCCGAGCCGGACAACGCGCTGCAGATGTACCTCTCGCGGGTGCAGGGCGCCACCGGGTTCACCGCGCCGCTGCTGCTTTCAGCGACGCTGGGGCTGGATTCGGCTTTCGACGGGCCGTTCTACGCCGAGCGCTCGCCGATCAACGTGGTCGACCGGATCGAGGTGCCGACCTTCCTCGTCGGCGGCGAGTACGACCTGTTCCAGCGCGGCACTCCGATGCTGTTCGACCGGCTCCGCGAACGCGGCGTGCCCACCAAGATGATCTTCGGGCCGTGGGACCACCTGCAGGCCAGCACCGGCGAGGGCGTCGAGGAAGCCGGGCACGGTTCGCTGCAGGAGCTCCAGCTGCGCTGGTTCGACCACCACGTGCGCGGCCTGCCCGACCCGGCGCTGGATTCGGACATCCCGCCGCTGACCTGGCACGAGATCGGCTCCGGCCAGTGGCACCGAGCGCAGGACTGGATCGACGAGCAACGCGCCACCACCTTCGAGCTCTCCGGCACTTCGCTCCCCGGCGCTCCGGGCGGGCTGGTCGCCGACGGCGCCGGGCCCGGACGCAGCACCGTCGCTCCGGTCCCGGTCTCCGGGCTGTGCACGCGGTCGGCCAACCAGTGGACCGCGGGGCTGCCCAACGCCGCCGGGCTCGGGAAGCTGTGCGAGGACAACCGCTGGAACGACCTGTCCGGCGCGGTTTTCGAGACCGAACCCGTGCTGGAGCCGCTCCGGATGCGCGGCCCCATCAACGCACGCCTGAACGTCTCGACGCCGACCGGCAACGGGATGCTGTCGGTCTCGGTGTCGTCGGTGTCCCCGACCGGTGAGGTCGACCGCCTCACCGGCGGCTGGCAGGTCCTGTCGCACCGGGCGCTGGACGAGTCCCGCTCCCGCTACCTCGACGGACAGCTGATCCAGCCGTACCACCCGTTCACCGAGGACGCCCAGAACCTGCTGAAACCGGGCGAGATCGCACCGGTCGACGTCGAGGTCTTCCCCACCGGCGCGGTCATCCCGCCCGGCCACAAGCTGCGCATCGCCGTCCAGGCCTACGACGTCCCGCACCTGCTCCCGACCCTGCGCGACCTGCCTGCGGCCCTGCCCCCGCTGACCATCCACACCTCGCCGGAACAGCCGTCGCTGCTCACCCTGCCGACGATCCCCGCGAGGTGACCCAGTTCTCGACGACCTCGGCCAGCACGGTCATCGGCAGCGCGGCGCCGAGCGCGCGCTCCGCACCGGCTCGCAGGCGCTGGATCTCCAGGCGCCCCATCATGTACGACAGCGCCTGGCCGGGCCACTCGACGTAGCGGTCCACCTCGACGTCGGCGTCCACTTCGGACAGCAGCGTGTGCGAGAGCGTGAAGTCGACCGCCTGACGGCGGGTGCAGCCCCGCGCGTGCAGTCCCGTGTCGACCACCAGCCTGGCCGTACTGGTCGTTGTTTCCCCCGATGTGCTCCGAACGTCACCCCTGCTTGCGGCGGACGTAGATGCGCTTGCCCTCCGGGCCGGTCCACTCCATGCGCACCACACCGGCCACCGCGGCGTCGTCCTTCCGCGACGGGTCGGCCCAGTAGCCGGCGACCGGGTTCCGGAAGAACGTCGCCCACAGCTGGCCGTCGGCGTCCACGAAGAGGTTGTTGTGACCGGCTCCGACGCCGGCGGTCCAGCGCTTCGAGTACGGTCCCTCGAACTTGTCCGCCACCGCGATGATCGCGTCGTACTGGTACCGCTCGCCCTCGGGCGTGTAGGCGTGCCGCTGGCTGCCGTCGGGATTCTTGGACGTCTTGTTCCAGGCAGCGTGCATCAGGTAGTACTTGCCCTCGTACTTGATGACGTTCGCGCCTTCGAGGTACGGCTCGGGCGAGTACGCCGCCTGCTCGAACCGCGGGAGCTTCGTCTTCTGGACGATGTCCTCCATGTCGTCCTGGAATTCGGCGTGCAGGTGGTTGTGCAGCACCAGCCAGGCCTTGTCGCCTTCGGTGTAGAGGCCGCCGTCGATGTGGTAGTAGACCTTCGGGTCGATCCACTCCGGCCCGCCGGGCGCCAGGTCGCCGAACGGCTTGTCCAGGTTGCCCTTGACGACCCGGTACGGGCCCTCGACGCCGCCCTCGCTCTTGAGCATGAACGAGCCGACCTTCTTGGAGTGGTCGCCCATGCACGCGACGATGTACCAGGCGCCGCGGAAGTAGTGCACCTCCGGCGCCCACGCGTTGCCGCGCTTGTCGCCCTTGTCGTCGCGCCAGTACTCCTGCCACGGGGCGACGACGGTGCGCCCGGGCTCGTTCTCACCGACGAACTCCGGCGACCAGACCTTGCCCTTCTCCGCGTCGGGCCGGACGCCGGTCGTGTCCACCAGCCTCCACGGCCCGTCCATGGAGTCGGCGACCCAGACGAAGATGCCGTCGTTCCACGGTGCCGGGCCCTTGAGACCGGCCGCGTTGGTGGTGCCGGTGGCGACGTAGCGCGGCTTGCCGTCGACGACGAAGCAGTTGACGTAGGTGTCCCGGATCCAGACCCGGCCGAGTTCCTGGTCGCGCGGACGGAGTTCGAGTTCGAGAACGCGGGAGTTGTCGTTGCGCGGCCACAGGTCCTCGCGGACGTCCGCGGCACCGTAGGGCTCCACGCCCGGCCAGTTCGGCGGGTACTCCTGCTGCGGGGAAAGCTCTTTCGCCCACGTGACGGCGGGCAGTGCGGCCGCCAGTCCGATGGTGCTCGCGGTACCCAGCAGCAGGGTCCGTCGGTTCAGGTTCGGGCCGGGCATCGACATTCTCCTCGCTGTGCTCCGCCAGATCGCGATTCGGGCCGGTGCGCCGCACCAGCCCGGTGATCGACACTACGCAGCTCCCACCGGGCCGACCTCGACCGAGCGGCGCGCGCCGGGGGAAAGGACCCGTTCGTACTCGCGGTCCTGCCCGATCGCCCTGCCGGCGATCCCGCGAACAGGTGAGGGAGTTCTCGCAACGACCTGCTACTCCGTGGTACGTTGTACTGGTACTCGGTGTTACGCAGTACTGAGAGGGCCGGGAGGAGGTGGCGATGGACCACCTGACGGAGATGCTGAAGGGCACGCTGGAGGGTTGCGTGCTCGAGATCATCAGCAGCGAGGAGACCTACGGGTACGCCATCACGCATCGGCTGAACGAACTCGGTTTCGCCGACGTCGTCGAGGGGACCGTTTACACCATCTTGCTGCGGCTGGAGAAGAACGGACTCGTCCAGGTCACGAAACGGCCGTCGGAGAAGGGGCCGCCGCGCAAGTTCTACGCGCTCAACGACGCGGGGCGCGCGGAGCTCGCGGCGTTCTGGGCGAAGTGGGAGTACCTCTCATCGCGGATCGACACGCTCAAAGGGGGCGGGAGATGAACTTCTGGGAGACGGTCACGGGAAGTGACCTGACCAGGGAGTGGAAGGCGTTCGAAGCCCGGGCCGAGGCGTTGCCCGCCGACTACCGGGCGGCGTGGGCGGAGATCAAGGAGCACCTTTCGCCCTACTCGGACTTCACGGGCCGCAACCTGACGCCGATTCTCGATGGCGCCCTGGGGCTGCTGGAGGAGACGGCGTCGGACGGGCAGAGCGTTCACGAGGTGCTGGGCGAGGACATCAAGGGCTTCTGCGCGGCGCTGGCCGGTGGAGAGCGGAGCCGGGACTACCGCGACCGGTGGCGCGAGCAGTTGAACCGGAACGTCGCGAGGAAACTGAACCGGCTGGGAGGCTGACGTGGGCATCCAGGACATCATCGAGGGCAAGAAGCAGTGGCGGGCGCACGTGGCGCGGGTCAAGACGCTCCCGCCGGACTACCAGATCGTCTACAAGGAGATGCAGAAGTACCTGTTCAAGGTCGGGCCGGTCGACCTGCCCGAAGGCCCCCTGCTCCCGGAGATCGTCGACTTCTTCGAGGAGGGCGTCGCGGCGGGCAAGGGAGTCCTGGAACTCATCGGCGACGACGTCGCGGCCTTCTGCGACGGCCTGATCAAGGACTCCCCCACCTACGCCGAGATCTACCAGCAGTCCATCAGCGGAAAGCCCCGGTCATGACCGGGCTCTCCGCCCGTCCCGCATCACGCCGACTTTGAGACGATCGGGTCGAACCGCGCACGAACGGGAGGAGAAGGCATGCAGATCGGGGAGCTCTCCGAGCGCACGGGAGCCAGCCGGCGGTCGATCCGCTACTACGAGCAGCACGGTCTGCTGGAGTCGCACCGCACCGGCAAGGGGTGGCGCGTCTACGACGAGCCCGCCGTGCACCGCGTGCTCAACGTGCGCGAACTGCTCGGCGCCGGGCTGACGGTGGACGACATCCGGAAGGTGGCGCCCTGCCTGGACATGAAGACCGCGGACTTCCTCGCCTGCCGGAACAGTCCTGACGAGGTGCTGGCGATGTACGAGGGCCGGCTGGCCGCGGTGGAGGCGAAGGCCGCCGAGCTGGCCCGGTACCGGGCCGAGCTGGTCGAGCGCATCGCGACGCTGCGCGCCGGGCGACCGGACGAGGACCTCGGCGAGGTGCTGCGCGACGCCGAGGCGGAATCCGCGGCTTGACCCTGACACCGGTGTCAGTACTTAGCGTGCGGTTCCATGAGTGCTGTCACCGCAAGCAAGCCCGCTCTCCCGAGCTGGCTGTACGTGCTTTTCCTCGCCCTGCTGGCCACGGCCACCGATGAGTTCATCATCGCCGGGGTGCTGCAGGCCATCGCCGACGACCTCCGGGTGAGCGTCGCCGCGGCCGGGCAGCTGGTGACCGTGTTCGCCGTCGTGTACGCGGTGGGGGCGCCGACGCTCGCAGTGGTGTGCGAGCGGTTCCCGCGCCGCGCGGTCGTGGTCGGCGGGCTCGGGGTCTTCGCGGTGGCGAACGCGGCCGCCGCGATCGCGCCCGGCTACTGGTGGCTGATGGCCGCCAGGGTCGCTGCCGCGCTGGCCGCCGCGGTGATCGCCTCGGCCGCCTTCGCCACCGCTGGGGCCGGGGCGCCGCCGCAGCAGCAGGGTCGTTACCTGGCGGTGGTCACGGCAGGGATGACCGCAGCGCTGTTCACCGGTGTGCCGCTCGGCACCTGGCTGGGCGGGGCGATGGGCTGGCGGGCCACGTTCTGGCTGATCGCCGCGGTGGGCGCCATCGCGATGGCGGGTGTGTTCGGCACCGCGCCGAAGGTGTCCGGCGGGGAGGCCGCCCCGCTGCGCGAACGCCTCGCACCGCTGCGCGATCCCGGTGTGCTGCGGCTCGTGCTGGTCACGTTCCTCGCCGCCAGCGGCGGGCTGATGTTCTACACCTACCTGGCCGCCTACACCCGCGAGGTCGCCGGGGATTCCGCCACCGCACTGCCGTTCCTGCTCTTCGTGGTCGGAGTGGCCGGGCTGGTCGGTGCGCTGCTCGCAGGCCGGGTCACCGATTCCTGGGGCCCGCACCGGAGCCTGCGGACCGTGATCGGCGGGCACGCCATCGCCCTGGCTCTCGCCGCGTTCCTGGCGTTCAGCGGTGTGGGCGGCATCGTCCCGCTGGCCGCGGTGATCGCTTTCTGGGCCGTCTTCGCCTGGGGCCTGACACCGCCGGTGCAGGGCAGCATCCTGCTGGCCGCCGGTCCGAGCGCGGGGATGACCGCGCTCGCGCTGAACATCTCCGGGCTCTACCTGGGCACCGGCGTCGCCGGGGCGCTCGGCGGAGCGGTGATCAGCACCGTCGGCGTCCCGCACCTCCCCTTGGCCGCCGCCCTCCTGATGGCGCTGTCCTTCGCCCTCGCCTGGGCTCCCGCACCCGCCCGGATCGCCACGCCCGCGTGAGCGCGGCTGACGCGGTTCGGCCCTGCCCGGATCGCCGGGCAGGGCCGAATCGCGGTCACTCCTTGAGCTCGCAGAGGGTGGTGCCCTGGGAGACCGAGTCGCCCGGCTGGGCCGACAGGCCCGTGACCGTGCCCGCCTTGTGGGCCGTCACCGGGTTCTCCATCTTCATCGCTTCCAGGACCGCGATCTGCTCGCCCGCTTCGACCTGCTGGCCGTCGGTCACCGACACCTTGACGATGGTGCCCTGCATCGGCGCCGTCACCGCGTCACCGGAGACCGCCGCTGCGGCCTTGCTCGCGGAACGCTTGCGCGGCTTGGCCTTCGACGCCGGGGCGGCGCCGGAGACCGCGAGCTCGGCGGGCAGCGTCACCTCGAGGCGGCGGCCGCCGACCTCGACGGTGATGCTCTGGCGCGCCTCCGGCTCCTCCGCCTCGGCGCCACCGGTGAACGGCTCGATGGTGTTGTCGAACTCGGTCTCGATCCAGCGGGTGTGCACGGTGAAGCCGTCGGTGCCGGTGAACGCCGGGTCGCGCACGATCGCGCGGTGGAACGGCAGAACGGTGGCCATGCCCTCCACCACCATCTCGTCGAGGACGCGGCGCGAGCGCTCCAGCGCCTGCTGCCGGTCCGCGCCGGTCACGATCACCTTGGCCAGCAGCGAGTCGAACTGCCCGCCGATCACGCTGCCGGACTCCACGCCCGCGTCCACCCGCACGCCGGGGCCCTGCGGCGCGACGAAGCGGGCCACGGTGCCGGGCGCGGGCAGGAAGCCGCGGCCCGCGTCCTCGCCGTTGATGCGGAACTCGATGGAGTGGCCGCGCGGCTTCGGGTCCTCGGTGTGCTCGAGCTTCGCGCCCTCGGCGATACGGAACTGCCCGCGCACCAGGTCGATGCCGGTGGTCTCCTCCGACACCGGGTGCTCGACCTGCAGCCGGGTGTTGACCTCCAGGAACGAGATCGTCCCGTCCAGGCCGACCAGGAACTCCACGGTGCCCGCGCCGTAGTAGCCGGCCTCGGCGCAGATCGCGCGGGCCGCCTCGTGGATGGTGCGGTGCTGCTCGTCGCTGAGGAACGGCGCCGGGGCCTCCTCGACCAGCTTCTGGTGGCGGCGCTGCAGCGAGCAGTCGCGGGTGCCGACCACGACCACGTTGCCGTGCTGGTCGGCCAGCACCTGGGCCTCCACGTGCCGCGGCCGGTCCAGGTAGCGCTCCACGAAGCACTCGCCGCGCCCGAACGCGGTCTCGGCCTCGCGCACCGCCGAGGCGTAGAGCTCGGGGATCTCCTCGATGGTCCGGGCGACCTTCAGGCCGCGGCCGCCACCGCCGAAGGCGGCCTTGATGGCCACCGGCAGGCCGTGCTCCTCGGCGAAGGCGACCACCTCGTCGGCGCCGGACACCGGGTCCTTGGTGCCGGGCACCAGCGGCGCGCCCGCGCGGGTGGCGATGTGCCGGGCGGTGACCTTGTCGCCGAGGTCGCGGATCGCCTGCGGCGACGGGCCGACCCAGATCAGGCCCGCGTCCAGCACCGCCTGGGCGAAGTCGGCGTTCTCCGACAGGAACCCGTAACCGGGGTGCACCGCGTCGGCCTCGGAGCGCTTGGCCACGTCGATGATCTTGTCGATGTTCAGGTACGACTCGCCGGGGGTCGACCCGCCCAGCGCGAAGGCCTCGTCGGCCAGCCGCACGAACAGCGCGTCCGCGTCCGGCTCGGCGTACACCGCGACCGAGGCGATGCCCTCGTCCTTGCAGGCGCGGATCACCCGCACCGCGATCTCACCGCGGTTGGCGATCAGGACCTTGCTGATCGGCGTCACGTCCACAGTGGCCAACTCCTCAACTCCCGGCGCGACGCCGGACTGGCGAAAACTCTTGTCTGATCAGCCCGGCAGCGCTGAAGCGCGCCAGGCGTGCGGGCCGGGGATCAGCGGCCGCCGCCCGGCGGGGTGGCGGACCGCCGCGGCGGGGTCGCCCCACCGCGACATCGGCTCGGGCCGCGGCTCGGCCGACGCGGCCCCGGCCGCGGCCAGGCCGGTCAGCGCGGCGGTCAGCGCGGCGAGCTCGACCTCGTCGGGATCACCGCGCACGATGCGCAGCACCGGCCGCTCCGGCACCGCGTCCGCGTCGTGGCTCATTGCGCTCCTCCTCCGGCAGCGGTCACAGCGGGATGTTGCCGTGCTTCTTGGCGGGCAGGCTCTCCCGCTTGTCGCGCAGCATCCGCAGCGACCGCGCCACGTAGCCGCGGGTGAACGACGGCGGGATCACCGAGTCGACGTAGCCACGCTCGGCGGCGACGTAGGGGTTGCACAGGGTGTCCTCGTACTCCTGCTGCAACCGCGCCCGCGCCGCTTCGACGTCCTCGCCGTTGTCCGCGGCCTCGGCCAGCTGGCGCCGGTAGAGGATGTTGACCGCGCCCTGCGCGCCCATCACCGCGATCTGCGCCGTCGGCCAGGCCAGGTTGACGTCCGCGCCCAGGTGCTTGGAGCCCATCACGTCGTAGGCGCCGCCGTAGGCCTTGCGGGTGATCACGGTGACCAGCGGGACGGTCGCCTCGGCGTAGGCGTAGAGCAGCTTCGCGCCGCGGCGGATGATGCCGTTCCACTCCTGGTCGGTGCCCGGCAGGAAGCCCGGCACGTCCACGAAGGTCAGCACCGGGATGTTGAAGGCGTCGCAGGTCCGCACGAAGCGGGCGGCCTTCTCGCTGGCGTCGATGTCCAGGGTGCCCGCGAACTGGGTGGGCTGGTTGGCCACCACGCCCACCGGGCGGCCCTCGACGCGGCCGAAGCCGGTGATGATGTTCGGCGCGAACAGCGATCCGGTCTCCAGGAAGTCCTCGTCGTCGACGACGCGGGAGATGACCTGGAGCATGTCGTAGGGCTGGTTCGGCGAGTCCGGGACCAGGACGTCCAGCTCGCGGTCGACGTCGGTGATGGAGTCCGCGATCGCGCCCTCGGCGATGTCGGCGTCGAAGACCGGCGCCTCGGCGAGGTTGTTGCTCGGCAGGAACGACAGCAGTTCCTTGACGTAGCCGATCGCGTCGTCCTCGTCGGCGGCCAGGTAGTGCGCGTTGCCCGAGCGCGAGTTGTGCGTGCGGGCGCCGCCGAGGTCCTCGAAGGTGACGTCCTCACCGGTGACGGTCTTGATCACGTCCGGGCCGGTGATGAACATGTGCGAGGTCTGGTCGACCATCACGGTGAAGTCGGTGATCGCCGGCGAGTACACCGCGCCGCCCGCGCACGGGCCCATGATCAGCGAGATCTGCGGGATCACGCCGGAGGCGTGGGTGTTGCGCTTGAAGATCTCGGCGTAGAGGCCCAGCGCCGCGACGCCCTCCTGGATCCGCGCGCCGCCGGAGTCGTTGATGCCGATCAGCGGGCAGCCGGTCTTGAGCGCCAGGTCCATCACCTTGACGATCTTCTCGCCGAAGACCTCGCCCAGCGAGCCGCCGAAGACGGTGAAGTCCTGGGAGAACACGCACACCTTGCGGCCGTCGACGGTGCCGTAGCCGGTCACCACGCCGTCGCCGTAGGGGCGGTTGGCGTCCAGGCCGAAGTTGGTGGAGCGGTGCCGGGCGTGCTCGTCGAGCTCCACGAACGAGCCCGGGTCCAGCAGCAGGTCGATCCGCTCACGAGCGGTGTACTTGCCCTTGGCGTGCTGCTTGGCCACCGCGCGCTCCGAGCCGGCGTGCACCGCCTCGTCGTTGCGCCGGTACAGATCCGCCAGCTTGCCCGCGGTCGTGTGGATGTCCGGCACGTCCGCCGGCGGCTGACCGACCGGCTCCGTCGCGCTGCTCATGCAACCAACCCGTCCTCGTTACCTGCTCGACCCCAGTATCCGCGCTCCGGCCGCTCGGCGGGCGCAGCACTGGCCCTCGCGGAGATTAGTTCGGCAGCCGTCTCCAGTCAATGCGGAAGTGACCTGCGGATAGCTCACCCGAACCGGCAACCAGCTGCGGATTCGCCGGTTAAGTGAATGACGGGTAGTCGAGGCTCACGCTGTGGCCGAGCGCACTCAGCCGATCGGGGTATCCAGCATCAGGGCCGCTCCGACGCGCAGCAGCGCGTCCACGTCGCGGACCGCGCCGGTGCGCGCCATGTCGTTGGCCACCGTCAGCGCCGCCTGCACCAGGATGCGGGAGCGCACCTGGTCCAGCTCGGGCCGCGCCTCGCACAGCAGCCCGACCCACTCGGCGACGTAGGCGTGCTGGGTCTGCCGGGCCCGGTGCCGCTCGGCGTCCGGCAGGTGGTTGACCTCGCTGACCAGGATGTCGATGAAGCGCCCGTGGTCGAAGGCGAAGGTGATGTAGGAGCGCAGCAGCTCGCGCAGCGCGTCGGCGGCGGCCGGGGTGCTGGCCAGGGTGCGTTCGAGCTCGACCTCCAGCCACGCGTTGCCGCGGGTGATCACGGTGCCGAGCAGCTCCTGCTTGCTGGCGAAGTAGTTGTAGAGGCTGGGCCCGGCGATCCCGGCCGCCGCGCCGACGTCCTCGGTGGTCACCTTGGTGTAGCCGGCGTCGGAGAACAGCCGCATCGCGGCGGCCAGCAGCAACCGGCGCCGGGAGGCGCGGCCGGCGAACAGCGCCGAGCGCTGCTCGGAGTCGTCGCGGCGCTCGGCGAACCGGTGCGGGGGCTGGTTGCCGATGACCACCACCATCGCCCGCAGCAGCTGCTCGAACTCCCGCCTCGGCAGGTCGACCTGGTGGTAGGACGGGCTGGTCAGCACGCTGAAGGTGCACCAGGCGCGGAAGCGGGCGTCCTGCCCGGTCAGCTCCGGCCGGAAGGCGCGGGCCACCTCGGCCAGGCCGCTGGCCACCTCGCGCAGCTCCTTGCGCAGCGCGTCGCGCTGCTCCTCGGGCAGCTGCCGGGCCTCGCGCTGCCAGAGCACGCCCAGCTGCCGGTGCTCCAGCGCGGCCGCGGCGAGCCGCTCGACCACCTGGTCCAGGTCGGCGACCTCGGCGGTGATCTCGCTGAACGGGTGCAGCTCGTCGAGCACCACCCTGGTCAGCAGCTGCTGCTTGCCCGCGAAGTGCCGGTACAGGGCCGAGGAGCCGACGCCGACGGCCTCGGCGATGTCGCTCATGCCCACCCGCGCGTAGCCCTGGCGGTAGAACAGGTCCGCCGCGGCCGCGGTGATCAGCGCGCGCCGGTTGCGCGGGCGCGTGTTCCGGGCAGGCGGATTGGTCACCTCAGGCATCGCGTCCGTCCCTTCCCCAGCCGACCCCGAGCATACGTGCGCGGCCGGGGCCCGCTGCCGCGTACGTAGAACCCTTACCCGGCGGGTCTTTCGATCGGGCCCGTCCCGGGCGATACTCCGGCGGGCGATCCACACCGGACGATCGGGAGTCGACGCATGGCAGCAGCTTCGGAGCACGCCGACCTGATCGGCAGCGGGGTCACCGCGCTCGCGGCGCAGATCCGCGACGGCGGGCTGTCCAGCCGTGAGCTGGTCTCGGCTTGCCTGGCGCAGGCGGCGCACGACGAGCTCAACACCCACATCACCATCGCCGAGGACGCCGCCCAGCGCGCCGGGGAACTCGACCGGCAGCTCGCCGAGCGCGGGCCGGTCGGGCCGCTGCATGGAGTTCCCGTCAGCCTCAAGGACAACTACACCACCTCGGGCACCAGGACCACCGGCGGAATGGCAGTGCTGCGGGACTGGGTGCCCGACACCGATGCCGCGGTGGTGCAGCGCTTGACCGGAGCCGGTGCGCTCGTGCTCGGCAAGACCAACATGCACGAGTACAGCTTCGGCATCACCTCGGACAACCCGCACTTCGGCCCGGTGCGCAACCCGCACGACCCGGCGCGCAGCGCGGGCGGTTCCAGCGGCGGGTCCGGCGCTGCCGTCGCCGCCCGCATCGTGCCCGCCGCCATGGGCACCGACACCGGCGGCTCCGTGCGCATCCCGGCGGCGGTCTGCGGTGCGGTCGGGCTGAAGCCGACGCGCGACCGGCTGCCGCTGGAGGGCGTGCTGCGGGTGTCGGCGGGCTTCGACGTCGCCGGGCCGATCACCCGGGACGTCACCGATGCCGCGCTGCTGATGCACGTCCTCACCGGTGGCGAGACGGTGGCGCCGGGCGAGCTGCCCACCGATCCCGCGGCGCTGCGCGGTGTCCGCATCGGTGTTCCGGTCGGCGACTACTGGGCGGACAACCACCCGGAGGTCGAGCGGCTGTACCGGGCAGCCGCGCAGCGGTTCGCCGATGCCGGTGCCGAGCTGCGGGAGGTCACCGTCGAGCACGCCGAGATCGGCAGCGAGACCGGGTTCCTGATCGCCACGCCGGAGGCGGTCGTGCTGGTGGCCGAGCTGTTCCGCGAGCGCGGGCTCGGTTCGATCGAGGAGCAGCTGGGCGGTTTCGGCGCCGACGTCGCCGCGCTGCTCGGCAGCCAGGTCGGCCCGGACGCCTCTCCGGTGCCCGCGCACGCCTACCTGACCGCGGTCGAGCAGACCGTGCCCGCCATCCGCCGCGGCTACCTGACCGCGCTGTCCGATGTGGACGTTCTGCTCACGCCCACCGCTCCCGCACCGGCGATCCCGCTGGCCCAGAGCGGCCTGATGCAGCACAACGGACGTCCGGCCGACCCGTTCCCGACCTTCGTCCGCTACACCTTCGGCGTCAGCGTGATCGGGCTCCCGGCGATCTCCGTCCCGGCGGGGCTCACCGGCGACGGGCTCCCGGTGGGAGTGCAGCTCATCGGCGCCCACCACGCCGAATCGGACCTGCTGCGCCTGGCCAGGGCGTTCGAGCTCACCGCGCGATGATGGCTCACCAGCGCCAGCGGGTGGCGGCGGCGATCTCCGCCGGGTCGGCGTCGGCGTAGCGCTCGGCTTCGGCGCGGCGGACGGTCAGCATCGCGTCGTGCAGCTCCGGCCCCATCGCCTCGGCCAGCACCGCCGATTCGGCCAGGGCGTCGGCTGCTTCGGCCGCGTTCGTGGGCAGTCGGCGGATTCCGGCCGCGGTTCGGTCGTGCTCGTCCAGCGTCGCCGGGTCTCCTGCGACCTCCGCCGGCAGCCGGAGCTTTTCGCGCACACCCGCAAGACCGGCCGCGAGCACCGCTCCGACCGCGAGGTAGGGGTTCGAGGTGGCGTCGAAGCACTTCACCTCGACGTTGGCCGCCCACTCCTGGGTCCCGGTCGTCCCGGTGATCAGCCGCAACGCCGCCTCGCGCGCCTCACGACCCCACACCTGCCACACCCCGGCCCAGCGGGACGGCTCCAGGCGCAGGAAGCTCGCCGGGTTGCCCGCGCCGATGGCCAGCAGCGCGGGGAGTTCCCGCAGGATCCCGGCCAGGAACGACTCCCCCGCCGGGCGCAGCCCGTGCGGACCGCTCCCACCGGCGAACAGGTTCCCGTCCGCATCGCGCACCGACAGGTGCAGGTGCCCGCCGGAGCCAGCGCCACCGGGCACCAGGCACGGGGCGAAGCTGGCCCGCCAGCCGTGCCGCCGCGACACCACGCGCACGGTGTGCCGCACCAGAACCGCGTCGTCGGCCGCGGTGACCGGGTCGGTCGCCGCCACCGAGAGCTCGACCTGGCCGAGCGCGTACTCGGGGTGGAACTGCTGGACCTGCAGACCCTGGCCGCGCAGGGCGGCGACGAGCTCGCGCGCGTAGTCGGCGGTGGCCTCCAGCCGAATCTGGCTGTAGGCGGGGCCGTCGAAGGCCGGGACGAACTCCTCCGAGTCTGGCTGCCCCAGCGCCCATTCGTGCTCGAAAGCCGCACGGGCCGTCAGCCCGGCGGCCGCGACGTCCCGGACCTGCCGTGCGGCGAACGCCCGCTGGCAGCCGACGAACCGGCCGCCGTCCTGGGTGAACTTGTCGGCGGGCGCCCAGGCCCACCCGGGCATCGCCGCCAACCGCACCAGCCGGTCCAGGTCCGGCACCAGGCGCAGATCGCCGTCCGGCCCGCCCAGGTAGCGGCCGCGCACCATCACGTCGTCGAAGGTGAACGTCTCGAAGCAGGGCGAGGCCCCGACCCCGAACCGCGCCGCATCGGACAGCCGGTCCAGCGGCACCGCCTTGACCCGCACGTTCCCCGCGTTGTCCACAAAGGACACCTCGACCAGCTCCACGCCGTCGAGGCGCAACTGCGCGACATCGACCATCCCGGCCGGCTCGGACACCGGAATCCGATCACCCATCCCACCACGGTAGCGCCGGAACACCGCGATTTCGCGAGAACTCGACCGTCACCCGGGTGAACGTCAACATCGGAGGCCGGTGATCAGTAGGCTCGTGCCACGGAGGTCCGGGCAGCGAGATCGGAGTGGTTGGCGTGCCGGAGGTTGTCGTTCACCTGCTGTGCGGACTGAACGGCGGGGGGAAGACGACGTACGCCCGGCATCTCGCCGAGCAGTTGCCCGCCGTCCGATTCGGGCTGGATGAATGGATGCTGCGCCTCTACCCGCACCGGTACGACACCGCCGAGTACGCGATGCGAGCCGAGGTGTGCAAGGAGCTGATCTGGGAGACGGCGCTGCAGGTACTGCGCACCGGTACCGACGTGGTGCTGGACTGGAACCAGTGGAGCAGGGCACGCCGGGCGCAGTGGCGCGCACGCGCCATGGATGCAGGCTTCGCCGTGCGCCTGCACTACGTCCGGGTACCTCTGGAGACAGCTGTGGCACGCGCCGAGGCGAGGACCGCCGATGGTGAGCCCGGAGCGCACCCTCTCGATGCGGCCGCCGTACGTCACCTCGCGTCGATCTTCGAGTCGCCCGCTGTCGATGAAGGGCTACCGATGATCGTCATCGACGGCTGAGAACTGTCCGAACCTCGCTCTAGGCGGCTCCGGCACCGCAGGGCCGCCCGACCGCGGTTCTCACGAGATCGACCCACCACTCCAGGCAGCGGAGG
The DNA here is from genome assembly GCF_027853965.1 of Saccharopolyspora indica. Lineage (GTDB taxonomy): Bacteria > Actinomycetota > Actinomycetes > Mycobacteriales > Pseudonocardiaceae > Saccharopolyspora > Saccharopolyspora indica. The sequence continues at coordinate 157,589 of NZ_JAQGLB010000018.1, forward strand.
TCGTCAGAGGCCGAGGCGCTGGCGTTCGGGAAAGTACCAGCGCATGACCTTGCGGAGGTTGTCGGAGTCGGGGCGCGCCCAGTTGCGCATCAGCTCCGCGCCGAAGGAGATCGCGGTGACCGGCCGCGCGCCGGCCGCGATCATGCGGTCGAACGCGCGCTCGTGCGCCACCGGGCTGATCCCGCCGACCGCGTCGGCCACCGGGTGGACGTCGTAGCCCGCGGCGAGCATGTCGAGGGTCGGGTAGGTCAGGCAGACCTCGGTCCAGAGCCCGGCGATGACCACCTTGCGGCGCCGCGAGCTCTCGATCGCCTCGTGGAAGTCGGGGTCCTCCCAGGCGTTGACGCCGGTGCGGTCGATCTCCTCGACGCCCGGCAGCTCGTCGCGGATCAGCTGCGCGGTGCCCTCGTTCACGCCCATGTCGACCCCGACCGTGGAGAGCACGACCGGCACTCCGTAGGCCGTGGCCAGCTTGCACACCGCGACCACGTTCAGGTCGATCTCCTCGCGGGTGCTGGAGGTGATCGTCGCGTACTGCTCGGGCTGGTAGTCGATCAGCGCGACGATGCAGTTCTCGGGCGTGAGCAGGTGGTCGGTCCGGGGATCACGTCGGGGCTCGGGCTCGGTCTTGGCCATGGCCATCTCCCTTCGGGCGCGGAGGTCACCGACTCGCACGGCCAAGAGAGGTCTACCCCGCAACGGGAGGCGCAAACGGGATTCCGCGCGGCCTGCGAGCGGATCGCGTCCCGCGTAGCGTCGTTCGGCGCACATCGCGATTGGGGGGATCTCATGTCGGAACGACCGACGATCGTGCTCGTGCACGGTTTCTGGGGAGGTGCCGCGCACTGGGCGAACGTCATCGTCGAGCTCGACCAGCGCGGGTACCGCTCGATTCGCGCGGTCGAGAATCCGCTGACGTCGCTCGCCGAGGACGCCGAGCGAACCCGCAAGATGGTCGACCAGGTGAACGGTCCCGTCGTGCTGGTGGGCCACTCCTACGGCGGTGCGGTGATCACCGAGGCCGGTGACCTCCCCGGCGTCACCGGCCTGGTCTACGTCGCCGCGTTCGCACCGGACGCCGGGGAGAGCCCGGGGCAGCTCAGCCAGGAGATGCCGCCGGAGGCGATCCAGAACCTCGACCAGGACTCGGACGGCTACCTCTGGATCAGGCAGGACAAGTTCCGCGAGAGCTTCTGCCAGGACCTGCCCGAGAACGAGGCCCTGGTCATGGCCGTCACCCAGAAGGCCCCGCTGGCCTCGACCTTCGGCGACACCGTGAGCGCCCCGGCGTGGCGGAACAAGCCCACCTGGTACCAGGTCTCGGCGAACGACCGGATGATCGCCCCGGACAACGAGCGGCGCATGGCGCAGCGGATGTCGCCGCGCCGCACCGTCGAACTCGAGACCGGCCACGCGTCCCTGGCCTCGCAGCCGGTAGCCGTGGCCGACCTGATCGAGGAGGCCGCCAAGGACGCGACCGGTTCGTGACGGCCCGCCCCAGCGCGGCGGAAGCGCGCCGGGGCGGGCGGCCGTCAGTTCTGGGCCATCAGCTGCTCGAAGGGGACGACGTCCTCGAAGGGATCGGGCCGGGAGGTCGCCGGGCGGGCGGCGATCAGGGCCGCGAACTCGGCCGCCGCGCGGTCGATGCGGTCGGCCAGCGCGGTGCCGTCGCCACCGTTGCCCCAGTCCTCCGACGCCGCGTAGACCGCCGTCGGCACCACGACCGCGCGCAGGTAGCTGAACATCGGGCGCATCGCGTGCTCCAGCGCCAGCGAGTGGCGCGGCGAGCCACCCGTGGCACCGATCAGCACCGGTTTGCCCTGCAGCGACTCGTTGTCCAGCACGTCGAAGAACGACTTGAACAAGCCGCTGTAGGAGGCCTGGAAGATCGGTGTCACCGCGATCAGCCCGTCGGCCGCCGCCACCTCGTCGAGCACCTCGCGCAGCTCGGTGCCCGGGAACCCGGTGACCAGGTTGTCGGCCACGTCCTTGGCGTGGTCGCGCAGCTCCACCACCCGGGTGCGCACCGGCAGTTCCCGCTCGGTGGCCGCCGCCAGCCGGTCGGCCAGCAACCTGGTCGACGACGGCTGGCTCAGCCCGGCCGAGACCACGACCAGCTTCCGCTCGGTCATTCCGCCACCCCTGCCTTCGCCGTGTCCTTCGCGTCCTTCTCGTTCTTCGCGGCCAGCAGGGAGGCGTGCGTCGGCGCCTCCGGGACGTGGCTGGGCCGCAGCCCTGCGAACTCCTTGCGCAGCACCGGGACGACCTCCTCGCCGAGCAGGTCCAGCTGCTCCAGCACCGTCTTCAGCGGCAGCCCGGCGTGGTCCATCAGGAACAGCTGGCGCTGGTAGTCGCCGACGTACTCGCGGAAGCCCAGCGTCCGGTCGATGACCTCCTGCGGGCTGCCCACGGTCAGCGGGGTCTGCTCGGTGAACTCCTCCAGCGACGGCCCGCCGCCGTAGACCGGCGCGTGGTCGAAGTACGGCCGGAACTCGCGCACCGCGTCCTGGGAGTTCTTGCGCATGAACACCTGGCCGCCCAGGCCGACGATCGCCTGGTCCGCCGAGCCGTGCCCGTAGTGCTCGAAGCGCCGCCGGTACAGCTCGACCATCCGCTGGGTGTGCTGCGCGGGCCAGAAGATGTTGTTGTGGAAGAAGCCGTCGCCGTAGTAGGCGGCCTGCTCGGCGATCTCCGGGCTGCGGATGGAGCCGTGCCAGACGAACGGCGGCACGTCGTCCAGCGGGCGCGGTGTGGAGGTGAAGCCCTGCAGCGGGGTGCGGAACTTGCCCTCCCAGTCCACCACGTCCTCGCGCCACAACCGGTGCAGCAGGTGGTAGTTCTCGATCGCCAGCGGGATGCCCTGGCGGATGTCCTGGCCGAACCACGGGTACACCGGGCCGGTGTTGCCGCGCCCCATCATCAGGTCCACCCGGCCGCCTGCCAGGTGCTGCAGCATCGCGAAGTCCTCGGCGATCTTCACCGGGTCGTTGGTGGTGATCAGCGTGGTCGAGGTGGACAGGATCAGCCGCTCGGTGCGGGCCGCCACGTAGCCGAGCATGGTGGTCGGCGAGGACGGCACGAAGGGCGGGTTGTGGTGCTCGCCGGTGGCGAAGACGTCCAGCCCCACCTCCTCGGCCTTCAGCGCGATCCGCACCATGGCCTTGATCCGCTCGGCCTCGGTGGGCGTGCGGCCGGTGGTCGGGTCCGCGGTGACGTCACCGACCGAGAAGATTCCGAACTGCATGTCAGCTCCCTCGCTGGCCAGATCCCGCCCCTTTAGTACGAGATTCAACTACTTCCGAGAACGATTCTTCCCTACGAGCTATTCCTGGCGCCAGCCCACCCCGCCGGGACGCACGTCACAGCCGGTGCCCGACACGCCCCCGCATGTCGGCACCGGCGGAGCCGGGGGCAGCCACCCGACCTGAGTACGATCACCTTCGTCTTTGAAGCGGCGCAGCCGCTTGGCCCACCTTCGGCGCTCGCACCGCCGCGGGTTCTCAGCGTTCACCTGGCGAGGACAGCCCGAGCGTGTATTGGGCATACATAAGTCCGGAATCCCGGAGTCCAGGCGGGCGCTGAGGTTCCGCTACCCGCACCGCCACGCAACGTGACCCCAGGAGGACCTCTAAGATGCGCGCCGTGGCTTCCCCCGATCTCTTGACCGATGCGCAGCAGGTCCTCCAGCGGGTGTTCGGCTACGACTCCTTCCGCGGCTCGCAGCAGGAGATCGTCGAGCAGGTCATCGGTGGCGGCGATGCGCTGGTGCTGATGCCCACCGGTGGCGGCAAGTCGCTGTGCTACCAGATCCCGGCGCTGGTCCGGCCGGGCGTCGGGGTCGTCGTCTCGCCGCTGATCGCGCTGATGCAGGACCAGGTGGACGCGCTCAACGAGCTCGGCGTGCAGGCCGGGTTCCTCAACTCCACCCAGACCTACGAGCAGCGCCGCCGCACCGAGCAGGCGTTCGCCTCCGGCGAGCTCGACCTGCTCTACCTCGCACCGGAACGGCTCAACCTGGACTCGACGCTGGAGCTGCTCGGCCGCGGCGAGGTCTCGCTGTTCGCCATCGACGAGGCGCACTGCGTGGCGCAGTGGGGCCACGACTTCCGGCCCGACTACCTGAACCTGTCGGTGCTGCACGAGCGCTGGCCGGAGGTGCCGCGCATCGCGCTGACCGCCACCGCCACCCCGGCGACCCGCCAGGAGATCGCCACCCGGCTGGAGCTGACCGAGGCCCGCCACTTCGTCGCCGACTTCGACCGGCCCAACATCCAGTACCGGATCGTGCCGAAGAACGACCCGCGCAAGCAGCTGCTGCAGTTCCTGCGCAGCGAGCACGCCGGGGACGCGGGCATCGTCTACCGGCTCTCCCGCGCCGAGGTGGAGCGGACCGCGGAGTTCCTGGTCGCCAACGGCATCGACGCGCTGCCCTACCACGCCGGTCTCGACAAGGAGGTCCGCGCGCGGCACCAGGCGCGGTTCCTGCGCGAGGAAGGCCTGGTGATGGTGGCGACCATCGCCTTCGGGATGGGCATCGACAAGCCCGACGTGCGCTTCGTCGCGCACCTCGACCTGCCCAAGTCCGTCGAGGGCTACTACCAGGAGACCGGCCGCGCGGGCCGCGACGGGCAGCCCTCCACCGCCTGGATGGCCTACGGCCTGCAGGACGTGGTGCAGCAGCGCAAGCTGATCGACCTCTCCGACGGCGGCGAGGCCCACCGCCGCACGCTGTCCCGGCACCTGGACTCGATGCTGGCGCTGTGCGAGACGGTGAGCTGCCGCCGCACCCAGCTGCTCGCCTACTTCGGCCAGGACACCCCGGTGGCCTGCCAGAACTGCGACACCTGCCTGAGCCCGCCGGAGTCCTGGGACGGCACGGTCGCCGCGCAGAAGCTGCTGTCGACCGTGGTCCGGCTCGACCGCGAGCGCAACCAGCGGTTCGGCGCCGGGCAGGTCATCGACATCCTGCGCGGCAAGAAGACCCCGAAGGTCGAGCAGTTCCGGCACGACTCGCTGAGCGTGTTCGGGGTCGGCGCCGACATCAGCGACAACGAGTGGCGCAGCGTGATCCGGCAGCTGCTCGCGCAGCGCCTGCTCTCCGTCGAGGGCGACTACGGCACGCTGGTGCTCACCGAATCCAGCGGCGAGGTGCTGCGCCGGGAAGATCCGCGCCAGGTCCTGCTGCGCACCGAGCCCAAGCGCGTCGCATCGGCGCCCAAGACCAAGACCGCCAAGGCCGCCCCGCAGGAGATGCCCGCCGAGGCCGAGCCGGTCTTCCAGAAGCTGCGCGCCTGGCGGCTGGCCACCGCGCGCGAAGAGGGCAAAGCGCCGTTCATCATCTTCCACGACGCGACGCTGCGGCAGATCGCCGCGGTCCGGCCCACCACGCTGGACGAGCTCGGCGGCATCAGCGGCATCGGCGAGCAGAAGCTCAACAAGTACGGCCAAGCGGTTCTGGAAGCCCTCGCCGCGGAGGAGTGATCACGGGGCCAGGTGCTCCAGGGCGAGCACCTGGGCCTCTCCGACGATGAAGCCGAGTGCGGCGCCGGTGGCGATGAGGGTGCGCTCCTCCTCGCGGAACGCCGGGCGCAGGAGTTCCTCGAACTCCTCCGCGTCGAGCTCCTTCATCTTGCCGACCAGGGTGTTTCGGATGTCCATCGCGTCGGCCGCGTAGTCCTCCACGTAGCCCATCGTCTGCGGCAGCTTGGCCATCAGCAGCTCCGAGATCCGCTGCTTGAGGTCCTGGTAGCGGCGGCCGCCGATGGCCAGCACCAGCAGCGGTTTGGCGATGCTCGCGCGGCGGCTGAGCTCGTCGTCGACCTGGCGCTGCACCAGGACCATCACCTTGTCCGACATCGGGCCGCGCAGCACCGCCTCGATGACGTTGCGCGGGGTGATGATCTCCGCCGCGATCAGCTCGCAGTAGGCCTCGGCGACCTCGTCGCGGCGCTTGTGGAACAGCCCCTGCCACTCGAAGAGCCCGAAGTAGCGCTTCGGCCGGCGCGGGTGGAAGATCATCTTGAGCGCGAGCCAGTCGGTGAACCAGCCGGTGAACAGGCCGAACAGCGGCATGATGAGCGGCACCTTGAACACCACCCAGGCCGACATCTGCACCAGGCCGATCAGCGCGCCGAACACCGCGCCGGAGCGGCGGATGAACTGGAACTCCTTGCCGCCGGCCTCCAGGAAGATCCGGTTCAGCAGCTCCTTGTCCCGGACCAGGCTGGTGACCACCATGTCCTTGAGGTCGAAGACGTTGTCCACATCGGACTTGATCTCGGCCAGCACCTCGGCGAGCAGCCGCGGCGCGTCGGCCTGCACCCGGCTGATCACCGCCCGCTGCACGCTGCGCGGCAACGACTCCCACAACCCCGGCTGGTAGGCCGAGGCGACCTCCCGGACGATCTCCTCGATGGTCTGCCGCAGCGGCTCGGAGACCTCGGCGACGATGCGCTCGGGATCCAGCCGGTCCAGCACCTCCTGCGGCCTGATCAGCTGCTGGGTCAGCGTGTCGCAGGCGACCCCGGCCATCTTCGCGGCGTGCTTGGGCACGATGCCCTGCCAGCCCAGGAACGGTCTGATCCCCTTGAACTCGACCGGGCCGAACATCATCCGGATCGCGATCACCTTGGTGACGTAGCCGATGAGCGCGGCCACCACCGGGATCGACAGGTAGATCGGCCAGTGCTCGGCGAAGTCCTGGACGATCGCGTTCATCCCACCCCCTCCGCGCACCGCTTCCAGAACCTGGCCCCCAGCGCCGATATCCGCACGCTGCGGCGCACCGGTTTGGCCGCCTTCGACGAGCGCAGCGCCTCGCGCACCCGGGAATCGGTCTGCAGCAGCTCGTACTGGTCGTCCAGGCCCGGCAGCGCCGGGCCCATCTCGACCAGGCCGAACGCGTGCAGACGGGTCAGGTAGTGCGGCACCTCCTCGGTCAGCGAGACGCCCACCGCGCGCCCCACCGTCGAGCCGTTGCGCAGCACGAACCGGGCGGTTCCGCCCACCACGCCGCGCTCGGCCACGTGCAGCACCGGGTACGCCGAGCCGTCGCCCAGCCCGGCCAGGATGCGGGCCTCGTCCGGGGTGAGGAGCCGGAGGATGCCGGAGTACAGGTCTTCGGCGGCTTCTTCACGGCCGGTCATGGCCGAGCGGTGCAGCAGCTCGGCCATCCGCTCGCGCAGGTCAGGCGGTTTCGGAGCTTCCTCGGCCGGTTCCACCGGGTCGTCCGAGGTCTCCGCAGGCCGGGAGTCCACGTCGTCGAGCCACTGGCGCACGCCGGTGGCCACGACCTGCTCCACCGTCCGGAACCCGCGCTCGGCCTCGACCCCGCCGGGCAGCTGCTTGATCAGGCCGAAGCCGATGCGCGCCGCGCCCCAACCGGTTCTCGCCGCCCAGCCGACCAGATCACCCAGCGCTTCGGACTGCGATCCGCTCGCCCGATCACCGTCCACCCCGCACCCCTCCGCTCCGCACCACCCGGACACCGGGTCGACCCGGCGCCGGGTGCCCGGAGCATAACCAGGGCACCCCGGCTAAAGCGAGCATCCGCGGAGGCGCCTCAGAAGGCGAAGCCGCCCGGCTTTCCGTTGCGGTCGGCCAGCAACCCGGCCAGGGTCGCGATGGCGATCTCGGGCGGCGTCCGGGAACCGATGTTGAGGCCGATCGGGCGGTGCACCCGGGCGATCTCGGACTCCGGGACGCCGAGCTCTCGCAGCGCGGCGACGTGCGGCCCGGCGTGACGCGGGTTGCCCATGACGCCGACCCAGCGGACATCGCGCTCGAGCACCTCGCGCAGCACCGGGCCGATCTCCGCGCGGTGGTGGTCGGTCACCACGACGTCGGTGTCCGGCCCCAGCTCCGGGACTTCGGCCACCGCGCCGTCCGCGGCGGGGTCCGGATCGACCAGCACCGTCCGGAAGCCGAGGTCCCGGCCGTACCGCAGCAGGTGCTCGGCCACCGGTGAGGCGAACACCGCGATCAGCGCGCGGTCGCCCTCGTCCACCGGCACCTCGCCGTGCGCCACCGCGCACGCAGCATCTTCGGTCATGGACCGAGGATGCCAGCCGCGGCCGGCCGGAACCACCCCCAGACTCCACTGTGGACGTCAGAGCCGGGTGGCGCGGGCCAGCCAGGCGGCGACGTCCACCAGCGATCCATCGGCGACGCCCAGCCCGTCGGCGCGCTCGCCGCGCGCGATGCCCCGGTAGCGGCGCTCCTGGACCTCCTCCAGCCGCCAGCCCGGCACGTCGAACGCCTCGCGGATCACCGACTCCGGCAGGCGCGGGCCGAAGCCGGGCTCGGTGTCCGACAGCGCGAGGACGTGCACGGTCGCACCCGGGCGGCACACCGCGTGCAGGCTGCGCACGTACTTCGCCCGGTCTTCCGGGCCGAAGACGTGGAACAGCGCGCTGTCCACCACCGTGTCGTACGGGCCGCCGTCCAGCGCCAGCGCGTCGGCGACCTCGAACCGGGCCTCGACCTGCCGCTCGGCGGCGTTGGCCCGCGCCCGCTCGAGCGCCGGGCCGGAGAAGTCCACGCCGAGCACGTCGTAGCCCAGCCCGGCCAGCAGGATCGTGTGCTCACCGGCGCCGCAGCCCGGGTCCAGCACCTTCCCGCTGATGCCGCCGGCCCGCTCCAGCTCGACGACGGCCGGCTGCGGCTCGCCGATCACCCACGGTGCCGTGCCCTCTTCGTACGCGGCGTCGAACGCCGAACGCTCAACCGAAGTCATGTTCATCCTCTCCACGAACTCCCTGGTCACAACGTGCAACTTCGACCTCGCTCGAAGTCAACACCTCGATCGCCGAGACGTGGGCGCAGTGACGTGCGCCACTCGTGTGACTGCTGGGAATTACCCGGCGCGGACTGACGTTGGTTGATAGCAACGGACTCAAGTAGATGGCGGCGGAAGCCAGCAACACCGTCGCGAGGAGGTTAGGCATGGCGACGTTCTTCGGACCAGCAGGTGGCCCGTTCGACGAGTACTTCGCGCGCTTCTTCGGGGCCGACGACGCCGCGTCCGGCTCCCGGCGCATCGACATCGGGCAGCTGCTGACCGAGCAGGCCCAGCAGCTGGTCAGCGGTGCCGCGCGCTTCGCCCGGGACCGCGGGCAAAGCGACCTGGACGCGCTGCACCTGCTGTGGTCGGCCGCGCACGAGGAGCCCACCCGCGCCCAGCTGAAGCAGGTCGGCGTCGACCCCGACGCGTTCGCGGCGGAGGTCGAGGAGCACCTGCCCGCCGCCGGTGACGCCACCGGTGACCAGCAGGTGACGCTGACCCTGGCGGCGCGCACGGTGCTCGCCGACGCGCACCGGGTCGCCCGCGCGCTCGGCTCCACCTACATCAGCCCGCTGCACGTGCTGCTGGCGATGTCGGCCAGCCCCGAGTCGGAGACCGGGCGGCTGCTCGGTTCCGCCGGTGCGGGCCCCGAGGCGCTGCGCGCCGCGACCCAGCGCCCGCAGACCGAACCCGCGCCGTCCGCCGAGGACAGCAGCACCCCGACCCTCGACCAGTACGGTCGCGACCTGACCGCGCGGGCCCGGGCCGGCGAGCTCGACCCGGTGATCGGCCGCGCCACCGAGATCGAGCAGGCCGTGGAGATCCTGTCCCGGCGCACCAAGAACAACCCGGTGCTGGTCGGCGAGGCCGGGGTCGGCAAGACCGCGATCGCCGAAGGCCTGGCGCAGCGCATCGTCGCCGGTCAGGTGCCGCAGGTGCTCGACGGCAAGCGGGTCGTGCAGCTGGACCTGTCCGGCATGCTGGCCGGGACCCGCTACCGCGGCGACTTCGAGGAGCGGATGACCAAGGTCATCGACGAGGTCTCCGAGCACCGCGACGAGCTGATCGTCTTCGTCGACGAGCTGCACACCGTGGTCGGCGCCGGTGGTGCCGAGGGCGCCATGGACGCGGGCAACATGCTCAAGCCCCGCCTGGCCCGCGGTGAACTGCACGTGATCGGGGCGACGACCCTCGACGAGTACCGCAAGCACATCGAGAAGGACCCCGCGCTGGAGCGGCGGTTCCAGCCGGTGCAGGTGCCCGAGCCGAGCGTGCCGGACACCGTGCTGATCCTGCAGGGCCTGCGCGAGAACTACGAGGAGCACCACCAGGTCCGCTACACCGAGGAGGCGGTGCAGGCCGCGGCCCGGCTGTCCGACCAGTACATCAACGACCGGTTCCTGCCGGACAAGGCGATCGACCTGATCGACCAGGCCGGGGCCCGCAAGCGGCTGGCCGCGCTGACGCCGGACGAGGCCGCGCTGCGCGACCGCATCGAGCGGCTGGAGCAGCTGAAGGACGAGGCGGTCGCCGAGGAGGACTACGAGCGCGCTTCGGCGCTGCGCGACGAGATCAACCAGGCCCGCTCCGGGCTCGGCGACGCGGCCGCCACCGGAGTTCTGGAGGTCACCGCCGAGGACATCGCCGAGATCGTGGCGCGGGCGACCGGGGTTCCGGTCAGCAGGCTGACCGCCGCGGAGAAGGAGCGGCTGCAGAACCTCGAGCAGGAGCTGCACGAACGCGTGGTCGGCCAGGACGACGCGGTGCGGGCGCTGGCCCGCGCGGTGCGGCGCTCGCGCAGCGGGCTCGGCGACCCGAAGCGCCCGGTGGGCAGCTTCCTGTTCCTCGGGCCGACGGGCGTCGGCAAGACCGAACTGGCCAAGGCGCTGGCCGAATCCCTGTTCGGCGACGAGCAGCGGATGATCCGGCTGGACATGAGCGAGTTCCAGGAGCGGCACACCGCGAGCCGCCTGGTCGGCGCCCCGCCCGGCTACGTCGGCCACGGCGAGGCCGGTGAGCTGACCGAGGCCGTGCGGCGCCACCCGTACTCGGTGGTGCTGCTCGACGAGGTCGAGAAGGCTCACCCCGACGTGTTCAACACGCTGCTGCAGGTGCTCGACGACGGCAGGCTGACCGACGGTCAGGGCCGCACCGTGGACTTCAGCAACACGGTGCTGATCATGACCAGCAACCTGGGCTCGGAGGTCATCTCCAGCCCCGGCGGCAAGATCGGCTTCACCGCGGGCGGTGCCGACCAGGCGCTGGACGAGCGGATCATGCCGCGGCTGCGCGAGGCCTTCCGGCCGGAATTCCTCAACCGCATCAACGAGATCGTGGTGTTCAAGCGGCTCGACGGCGAGCAGCTGCACACCATCACCCGGATGCTGCTGGCGCACACCGAGCGGCGGCTGGGCGAGCTGGGCGTCGACGTCGAGTTCGACCAGGCGGCGGTGGCGTGGATCTCCGAGCGCGGCTACCAGCCCGAGTTCGGCGCCCGGCCGCTGCGGCGGGCGATCGAGCGCGAGGTCGACGACCGGATCAGCGACCTGATCCTGGACGGGGAACTCGCCGAGGGCGCCCGGCTGCGGGTGTCCGCCGCCGACGGCGAGCTGACCCTGCGGGTCGACGCGCCGGTCGCGGCCTGACAGCGAGTGGAACGGGGCGGGTGCATCGCGCACCCGCCCCGTTCCGCACGTCGGAGGCCTCAGCCGGGCAGAACGGACCGGACGGCCTCGGGCGTGCGCGCGACCACCGCGGTCCCGTCATCGGCGGTGATGATCGGCCGCTGGATGAGCTTGGGGTGCTGCACCATCGCCTCGATCCACCGGTCCCGGTTCGCCGGGTCCTTCGGCCACTCCTTCAGCCCGAGCTCCTTGGCCGCCGGCTCGGCCGTGCGGACGACGTCCCAGGGCTCCAGGCCGAGCCGGTCGAGCACCGCGCCCAGCTCCGCCGCTGTCGGCGGTTCCTCCAGGTAACGGCGCACCGTGTACTCCGCACCCGCCTCGTCCAGCAGCGACACGGCCGACCGGCACTTCGAGCACGCCGGGTTGACCCAGATCTCCATTCCCACTCCCCACCTGCGCCAAGACCAACGCACCGATCCTGCCAGCCCGCGGGCACCGGGCGGGCCGATGGGCCCTTCACAGCCGCCACGATCGTTGCAATACTTGTTCAAGGAGGCGGATGTTTCCGTGGAGGTGGCCATGCTCCCGAAGGACGAACGTCGCCGCCTGAAGGAGATCGAGAACCAGCTCATGGGCGAGGACCCCAAGCTGGCCCGAAGGCTGACCGAAACCAGTTCGCTGCGCCGGTTGTGGCTGCAGCTGTCGCCGCGGTCGCTGCTGGTGCTGGTGGCGGCGGTGCTGGCGGTGCTGTGCCTGTTCCTCGGCGAGGGCGGCGGCATGTTCTTCTCGGCGGTGCTGGCCGTGCTCGTGTTCGCCTCCCGGAAGTACCAGATCCGGTTGGAATGACGGGCATTCCCGATCTCCGGGAGGGTTCGGCGCGCCGTGGTCGGCGGTGCGCGTCCACTGCGGGCACCGTCGACGCGACCGGACGCATTGCGTTGACCTGGTGCACGCGCGCCTTGTGAATTCGGAGCGATCGACCGCGCGTCGTCGTGACTTTCTGACCGTGCTCGCAGCGTCGACCGCCTAGGCCAGCGCGATGTCCTGCGGCCGCACCGGGACCCTGGACAGCTCCAGACCGGTGGCGGCGCGCAGGGCGTTGACGATCGCCGGGGTCGACGACAGCGTCGGTGGTTCACCGACGCCGTTGAGGCCGTACGGCGAATCCGGGTGCGGGAACTCGTGCAGCGAGATCGGCATGCTCGGCACGTCCAGGATGGTCGGGATCAGGTAGTCGGTGAACGACGGGTTGCGGATGCGGCCGTGCTCGTCGAGCAGGATCTCCTCCATCACGGCCAGGCCGAGCCCCTGCGCGCTGCCGCCCTCGATCTGCCCGGCGACCGACAGCGGGTTCATCGCCTTGCCCACGTCCTGGGCGGTGGCCAGTTCGACCACCTTCACCAGGCCCAGGTCCACGTCGACGTCGACCACCGCGCGGTGGGCGGCGAAGGCGTAGGCGATGTGCGCGTCGCCCTGGCCCGTCTCCGGATCGACGGCCGATGTCGGCCGGTGGCGGAACTCGAAAACCCGCTCCAGATCACCGGAAGCGACGAGATCGGCGATCGGTGCCAGGACCGTGCCGGTGGTGTCGACGACGTGGTCGTCGCGCAGCGCCAGCACCGCGGCCGGATGCCCGGTGCGCTCGGCCGCGCGCCGCAGCAGCTCCTGCGCGACCAGCCGGCACGCGCCCTGCACCGCGCCGCCGGACATCCAGGTCAGCCGGGAGGCGGAAGCCGAACCCGCGTCCCCGATCGCGGTGTCCGCCGGCAGCACCACCACCCGCGACAGGCCCAGCTCCGTGCTGGCGATCTGGCACTGCACCGTGGTGATCCCCTGGCCGCACTCGGCCGCGGCGGTGTGCACCGACACCACCGGTTCACCACCGGCGGCCGAGACCACCACCCGTGCGGTCGAGATGTCGTCGACACCTCCGGAGTAACCGATCGCCTTCACCCCGATCGCGTAGCCGACGCCGCGGCGGATGCCTTCGCCGTGCGAGGTGTTCGCCAGCCCGCCGGGCAGCAGCTCCGCGCCGGGGGGCGGCAGCGGACGGTCGCGCAGATCCGCCAGCAGCTCGGCCACCGGTGCCGGGCCGTCCACCGCCTGGCCGGTGGGCAGCACCGTCCCGGTCGTCATCGCGTTGCGCATCCGCAGTTCCAGCGGATCCATGCCGAGCTCGCGGGCCAGCTTGTCCATGTTGGACTCGCAGCCGTAGGTGGACTGCACCGCCCCGAATCCGCGCATCGCGCCGCACGGCGGGTTGTTGCTGAACACGGCGAAACCGTCGATCTCGGCATTGGGCACCTCGTAGGCGCCGGCGACGAAGTAGCAGGCGTTGGCGATGACCACCGGCGACGTGGAGGTGTAGGCGCCGCCGTCCATCACCAGTTCCGCCTTGACGTGCACCAGCTTCCCGTCCCGCGTCGCACCGTGCTCGAAGCGCATCTTCGCCGGGTGGCGGTGCACGTGGCCGAAGAACGACTCCTCGCGGTCGTAGACCATCTTCACCGGCTTGCCCAGCCGCAGCGCCAGCATGCACGCGTGGACGTGCACCGAGAGGTCCTCGCGGCCGCCGAAGGCGCCACCGACCCCGGCCAGGGTCAGGCGCACCTTGTCGGCGGGCAGCCCGAGGCACGGCGCGATCTGCTCCAGGTCCTTGTGCAGCCACTGCGAGGACACGTGCAGCTCGACGCCACCGTCCTCGGTGGGCAGCGCCAACCCGGACTCCGGGCCCAGGAACGCCTGGTCCTGCATGCCCACCTCGTACTCGCCGCTAACCACGACGTCGGCGCGGGCCCGCGCGGCGGCGACGTCGCCGTGGCGGATCTTGACGTGGCGGACCAGGTTCCCCTCCGGGTGCACCTTCCTGGTCGCCTCCTCCAGCGCGCGCTCCGCGTCGGTCACCGGCTCCAGCAGCTCGTAGTCGACCTGGACCAGCGCCGCCGCGCGCTTGGCGGTCCGCGGGTCGTCGGCCGCCACCAGCGCCACCGGTTCTCCCTGGTAGCGGACCTCGTCGACGGCCAGCACCGGCTGGTCCGCCACCTTCATCCCGTAGGTCTTCGCGCCGGGCACGTCCTCGTGCGTGAGCACCGCGTGCACCCCGTCCAGCGCCAACGCCTTCCGCACGTCGATGGACCGGATGCGCGCCGCGGCGTGCGGGCTGCGCAGCGTGCTGCCCCACACCGTGCCGGACACCCACAGGTCCGAGGAGTAGGCGAACTGGCCGGTGACCTTCAGCGCGCCGTCCGGGCGGGGCGCGCTGCGCCCCACCGCCCCGGCGCGCTCGGTGCTGATCGTGCGGTGGACGGACTCTTCGCGCATGCCTGCTCCCAACTCGCAGCCAGATTACATGTAATATTGCTGCCGAATCCCCCACCCAGGAGTGAGGCACCGCGATGTCCTCGGCACCCCGTCACCTGACCCCGCTGACCGGCGAAGGCCTGCTGGCCGACCGCACCTACGCCGCGCTCAAGAGCGCCGTCCTGGACGGCACCCTGCCGCCCGGCACCGGGCTGAGCGTGCCCGAACTCGCCCGCCAGCTCGACGTGAGCCGGAGCCCGGTGCGCGAGGCGGTGCAGCGCCTGATCCACGACGGGCTGGCCACCCACGTGCCGCACCGCGGAGCCGAGGTCAGCCGGGTCGACATCGAGGACCTGCGCCAGCTCTACGTGGTGCGCGAGCTGCTCGAAGGCCTCGCCGCCCGGCTGGCCACCGAGAACCTCGACGCCGACGGGCTGGAGCAGCTGCGCGCGATCCTCGCCGAGCACGAGCGGGCGCTGGCCGCCGACGCCGACAACGCCGCGCACATCGAGCTCGACATGCGGTTCCACCGAGCGGTGCGGGAGCTCGCCGACAACCCGCACCTGCTCGCCACCCTGGAACCGATCACCGGACGCGCCCACTTCGCCCTCCACTCGCTGTGGCGCAGCGACGACGCGCCGCGGCTGGCGCTCGACGAGCACCGGGCCGTGGTGGACGCGATGGCCAGCGGCGACCCCGAGATGGCCGAAGCCGCCGCCCGCCGCCACATCGCCCGGCTGCGCATCCGCCTGGGCCAGGCCACCGCCCGCACCCCCGAACGCCGCCGCCTCGGCCGGTGATCAGCTCGCCGGGTCCAGCTCCTCTGCCCAGGAATCGGGCGTGTAGCCGGCGTAGGCGTCGGCGTGCGAGTTCGTCGCCGAGGCCTGCGTGACCTCACCGCGCAGGTACGCCTCCGCTTCCGCCCGGTCCTTCGGCGGCGGAGTGGGCTGCAGGCCCAGCAGGTGCGCCATGTTGTTGCCGAGGTAGCCCTCCAGGTCGTCCTCGGACAGGTTCAGCCCCTGCGGCGGCTCGTGGCAGAGCACCTCCAGCTCGCGCGCCCACATGCCCGGCTCGTTGGGCGGCGAGTCGGTGCCGTAGACCATCTTGGTCTTCTTCATCTCCTTGGCGAACTCCACGATCCGCGACTGCAGCAGCCAGCCGGACTCGCCGATCACGTTGTGCGAGTCCTGGATCATCCAGAACGCCTCGAAGCAGTACACGCCGCCGGTCTGGATCCCGAAGTGCCCCAGGATGAACGTGACACCGGGGAACTCGCGGATGATCGGGTAGAACTGCGTCGGGATGGAGTACGGCCCGTCACCGGTGTGGATCAGCACGATGATGCCCAGCTCGTCGCACACCCGCATCACCGGCCGCAGCCAGTCCAGCGCCCGGTCCGGCCGGTAGGCGTGCATGTTGGCGTGCAGCTTGAGCATCTTGTAGCCGTGCTCCTTGACGTGGAACTCCAGCTCCTTGGCGCCGTTGTCGGGACCGAACCGCGGGTTGTAGATGAAGTTGCCGACGAACCGGTCCGGGTAGCGCTGCACCAGCGAGGTCACGTAGGCCTGGTAGTCCCGGATGCCCTCGCGGCCACCGCGGTTGCCCTCCCGCCAGGAGGTGTTGCCCGGCGGCGGCATGATGCAGCTGATGTCGACCCGGCGCGGCTTGCCGTTGATCCACATCGGACCGTCCATCATCTTGAGGGTGCGCTCGCCGGTGAACGGTTCACCGGTGTGCCGCCATGCCTCGTCCACCAGGTTCGTCGGGTGCACATGCGTGTCGATGATCAACGGGATCTCTCCAATCGGTTGCACGCACCCCGGCCGCGAATCACCGCACCTTCGGGTCGCCGCGCTCGAACCGCGGCGCGATCGAGTGCAACACCGGCCCGCAGCCGCTGTCAACAAGTTGCATGTAATTTCGTGCATCTCTGCATTTCCAGCAGGTAACGGCGCCCTGGGCGAACCGGTTCAGCGCTGTTCACCGGTTGACACGACGGGCCCGACGCGCTTTACATGTTATCCGCATCGCACTCGCCGGTGACCTCCCCGTCGTGGGCCTCCGTTCGGCGATCCGAATCCCTCCGCACCGATCGGGCCGCCACGGGCCCAGGGAAGTGAGGCGTGCATGCCCGCCGTGCACGAGAAGCTCTGCGACCTGCTGCTCACCGACGCGACGGTGCTGACCGTCGACGACCACCGCACCATCCACCGACCGGGAACGGTCGCCATCACCGGCAACCGGATCGCCGCTGTCGGCCCGCAGTCCGAAATGGCCGACTGGCAAGGGAGAACAGTTCTCGACTGCACCGGGAAAGCCGTGCTTCCCGGGCTAGTCGACGGGCACAACCACCTCTACCAAGCGCTGGCACGGGGCTTGGGCGAAGGACTGTCCATCGTCCCGTGGCTGTGCGACTTCATGTGGCCGTACTCCATCGCGGTGCAAGGCGCGGATGCGGTCGCGGCAGCGCGCTTGGCCGCGGCCGAAGCGCTGCGGCACGGCACGACGACCGTGGTGGACAACCACTACGCACCGACCGATCTGGAAACCACCCTCGCGGTGGCCGACGTCGTCGAACGAACCGGGCTGCGCGGTGCGATCGCCCGCGGAATCGTCGGCCCCCGCACCGAAATCGCCGCGAAGCGCGGCCAGCCCGAAGCGCTGTTCCGGCACTCCGCCGCCGACGAGCTCGCCATCACCCGCGAAGCCGTGCAGCACCGGCCACCCGGATCGCGGGTCGAGGTCTGGCCCGCACCCCTGAACCTCACCTACGTGGACCAGGACCTCGTCCGCCGCAGCATCGAACTTGCGCGGGAGCTCGGCACCAGCTGGCACGCGCACTGCTGCGAAGGACGCAGCGATCCCCAGAGCTACCTCGACACCTACCAGTCACGACCGGTGCAGTGGCTCGCCGAAGCCGGGTTGCTCGACCAGCGGGCCACCCTCGCGCACGCGATCTGGCTCGACGAGACCGAAGTGGAGCAGGTCGCCGAAGCCGGGGCACGCGTCGTGCACAACCCGACGTCCAACGCCTACCTGGCGTCGGGCACGCTCGCGCTGGCCGGGCTGCGCGAACGCGGTGTCGCGGTCGGCCTGGGCACCGACGGGCCGAGCTGCGGGCACCGGCAGGACCTGTTCGAGTGCATGAAGCAGTCCGTCCTCGCCCAGCGGTCGACCACCCTCGACCCGACGGCGATGCGCGCGCAAGACGCGCTCGACCTGGCCACCCGCGACGGCGCCCGCTGCGCCGGGATCGACGCCGGTGTCCTGGAGACCGGCCGGCTCGCCGACCTGATCGTCGTCGACCTCGACCGGCCGCACCTGCAACCGCTGCACGACGTCGTGAGCACGCTGGTCTACGCCGCGCGCGGCTCCGACGTCGTCGTCACCGTCGTCGACGGCGAGATCGTCCAGCGCGACGGCCGCTGCCTGCACGTCGACGAAGCATCCGCCGTCGCCGAAGCCCAACACCGAGCCGAACTCCTGCTGCACCGCGCCGGCATGACCCACCTGCTGCGCTGAAGCCCGAGGAGGAGCCATGCGATTACGCCCCAGACCTCGCAGCACCGCCCCGCCAGACGCCGTCGACACCGTCCCGCCGCTGCGCCAGCTGCTGCCGCTCGGCCTGCAGCACGTGCTGGTCGCCTACTCCGGCATGGCCACCGTGCCGCTGCTGATCGGCCTCGGCATCGGACTGCCCACCGAGCAGATCGCCCTGCTCGTGTCCGCGAACGTCCTGGTCAGCGGCATCGCGACCCTGCTGCAGGCGCTCGGTGTGCTCAACATCGGGGCCCGGCTGCCGATCGTGATGGGCTCGACGTTCACCGGGATCACCCCCGCCATCCTGGTCGGCAAAGACGGCGGGCTGCCCGCGGTGTTCGGCGCGACGATCGTCGCCGGGCTGCTCACCTGGATCGTCGCCCCGTGGTTCAGCCGGCTGATGCGGTTCTTCCCACCCATCGTCACCGGCACCATCATCGCCATCATCGGTTTCTCGCTGCTGCCGTCGACCTCGAAGCTCATCGCGGGCACCGACCCCACCGCCGCCGACTTCGCCTCCCCCACCCGCCTGCTGATGGCGCTGGGCACGATCCTGCTGGTGGTGCTGCTGGAGGCCTTCGCCCCGGTCGCCCTCGCGCGCTTCGCGATCCTGATCGCGCTGGTGCTGGGCACGCTCGTGGCGCTGCCGCTCGGCCTGGCGGACTTCTCCTCGGTGGGCGAGGCGTCCTGGTTCGGCGCGGTGCACCCGTTCGCGTTCGGGCTTCCCGAGTTCACCGTCGCCGCGATCCTGCCGATGATCATCATCCAGCTGGTGAACATGGTCGAGTCCACCGGGGACACGCTGGCGATCGGGCAGATCGCCGGGCGCGACGTCGGCCGCGACGACCTGTCCCGCGCGCTGCGCGCCGACGGGGTCGGGACCGCGTTCGCCGGGGTGTTCAACTCGTTCACCATCGTGACCTTCGGCGAGAACGTCGGCCTGGTGAGCATGACCCGGGTGCTCAGCCGCTACGTGGTCGCCACCGCCGGGGCGCTGCTGGTCGTGATCGGCCTGCTGCCCAAGCTCGGCGCCGTGGTCGCCTCGCTGCCCGGTCCGGTGCTGGGCGGGGTCGGGGTGGTCATGTTCGGCACCGTCGGCGCGATCGGCGTGAAGATCATGGCCCAAGCGGACTTGGGAAACCCGCGCAACATCCTGATCGTGGCCATCTCCTTCGGCTTCGGCCTGCTGCCGGTGGGAGCCCCCGAGTTCTACGCGAACCTGCCCGGCGTCCTGCAGCCGGTGCTGTCCTCCGGGATCGCGGCCGGTGGCATCGCGGCCTTCCTGCTGAACCTGGTGCTCAACCGGCGAACTCCCTGAGAGGTGGACGAGATGGTGCGCGAAACCCCGTCCACATCGGACTTGGGAGTGGACGACCGACCGCCGTGGGGTCACACGATCCTGCTGGGCCTGCAGCACGTGCTGGTGATGTACGCGGGCGCCGTCGTGGTGCCGATGGTGGTCGGTTCCGCCCTCGGGCTCGGCCAGGACGAGATCGCCACCCTGGTCTGCATCGACCTCGTGCTGGCGGGCATCGGCACGATCCTGCAGTCGCTGGGGCTGTGGAAGTTCGGCATCCGGATGCCGCTGGTGGTGGGCGCGGCGTCGAACGGGATCGTGCCGATGATCCTCATCGGCCAGTCGAAGGGCCTGCCCACCGTGTACGGCTCGCTGCTGGTCGGCGGGGTGCTGTGGATCCTGCTGGCACCGCTGTTCGGCAGCCTGCTGAAGCTGTTCCCGGCCGTGGTGACCGGGACCGTGATCACCCTGATCGGGCTGACGCTGATCCCGGTGGGGCTCCGGTTGATCGCCGGGAAGGATCCGAGCGCCCCCGACTACGCCGCACCGGGCAACCTGCTGATCGCCGGGTTCACCCTGCTGCTGGTCGTGGTGTTCTCCCGCTTCCTGCGCGGGCTGCTGGGCCAGCTCGCACTGCTGCTCGCACTCGTCGTCGGCGCCGTCGTCGGCTGGATCGCGGGCATGGGCGACCTGTCCGACGTCGGCTCGGGCCCGGTGCTGGACGTGCCCGGACCGTTCCACTACGGGATGGTG
Source organism: Saccharopolyspora indica (assembly GCF_027853965.1). Taxonomy (GTDB): domain Bacteria; phylum Actinomycetota; class Actinomycetes; order Mycobacteriales; family Pseudonocardiaceae; genus Saccharopolyspora; species Saccharopolyspora indica. Next base: position 177,885 of record NZ_JAQGLB010000018.1, read on the forward strand.
CAGTTCGACGTCCCGTCGATCCTGCTGTTCCTCATCGTCGTGCTGGTGCTCACCGTGGAGGCCTCCGGCCAGGGACTGGCCGTCGGGCAGGTGGTGGGCCGGAAGGTCGGGCCCGCCGAGATCAGCCGCCTGCTGCGCGTGGACGGGCTGCTGACCGCGCTCAGCGGGATCTTCAGCGGCTTCGCCTACACCACGTTCGGGCAGAACATCGGGCTGATCGCGCTGACCAAGGTCCGCAGCCGCTACCCGGTGGCGGTCGGCGGCGTGATCCTGGTGCTGCTGGGCGTGGTGCAGCCGATCGGCCGCCTGGTCGCGGCGATCCCGCAGCCGGTGATCGGCGCGGTCGCGGTGGTCACCTTCGCCGCGCTGACCGTCTCCGGCATCGAGCTGCTGTCCGAGGTGGACTTCAGCAGGGCCGGGAACCTCGTGGTCGTGATGGTCGCGCTCGGCGTCGGCCTGGTGCCCACCGGCGCACCGGACTTCTACCACCAGCTGCCCTTCGTCGCGCAGGTCTTCCTGGACAGCGGTGTGGCGACCGGAACGGTGCTGGCGGTGGCCCTCAACGCCCTGTTCCACCTGCGGAGGCGACCGGATGCGTGACCGACTCGTGGTGGGCGTGACCGGGGCCAGCGCACCGCACCTGGCCATCCACCTGCTGACCGCCCTGCAGCAGATCGACGAGGTGGAGACGCACCTCGTGATGTCCCGCGCCGCGCACCGCACCATCGAGCTGGAGACCGGTCTGCGGCCCGCGGACGTCGCCGCGCTGGCCGACGTCTGCCACCAGCGCGGTGACATCGCGGGCAGCATCGCCTCCGGTTCGTTCCGGACCGCGGGCATGGTCGTGGTGCCGTGCTCGATGAAGACGCTGGCCGGGATCGCGCACGGCTACAGCGACGACCTGCTGACCCGTGCCGCCGACGTGTGCCTGAAGGAACGGCGGCGGCTGGTGCTGGTCACCCGCGAAACGCCGCTGAGCCTGGTGCACCTGCGCAACATGACGGCGGTGACCGAGGCCGGGGCGGTGGTGCTGCCGCCGGTACCGGCCTTCTACCACCGGCCCGAGTCGGTCGACGACCTGCTGGCGCACCTCACCGGCAAGGTCCTGGACCAGTTCGGCATCGACCACGACCTCTTCCCGCGCTGGCAAGGCCCCCGTCGAGAGCTAGGAGCAGTCCGGTGAACCCTTCCCCGCGTCAGGACGCGCACGCCTTCTTCGCCGAATACCGGCGGGCGCACCCCGACGACGTCCTCGTGGTCGACGAGCCGGTGGCCGCCGTCGAGGGCGTGACGGGGCTGATCTACGAGCTGACCGCACGCGGCCGGGACGAGATGCTGGTGTGCAACGAGGTCGACGGGCTCGCCGCACCGGTGGTGACCAACGTCTTCGCCTCCCGCCACCGGATCGCCCGGTTCTTCGACGCCGAGCCCGGGCAGCTGCACGAGGCGTACCAGTCCCGGGCTTCGAGGCTCATCGCGCCGCGCGTCGTCGATTCCTCGCCGCTCGTCGAGGACACCGAGGTGGATCTGGCGACCGTTCCGATGTTCCAGCACTTCGCGTCTGACCGGGCGCCCTACATGACCAGCGGCATCGTGGTGGCCGAGGATCCCGACAGCGGGGTCGGGAACATGAGCTACCACCGCTCGATGGTGCACTCCCCCACCGAGCTGGCGACGAGCCTGCACTCGCGCGGCGACCTGTGGCGGCTGCTGGCGAAGTACGCCGAACGCGGCGAGCCGATGCCGGTGGCGGTGGTCATCGGCGGGCACCCGCTGTTCATGCTGGCGGCCTCCGCCCGCGTCCCGGCGGATGTGGACGAACGTGCCGTAGCCGGCGGGCTGTTCGGTGAACCGCTGGACGTGGTGCGCACTCCCCGGCACGGGATCGGTGTGCCGGCGTGGGCCGAGTACGTGCTGGAGGGCAGCATCGACCCGCGGCGCCACGCCGAGGAGGGGCCGTTCGGCGAGTTCTCGGGGTACTCGTCGCACCGCTCCACCAACAACGTGCTGCAGGTCGAGGCGGTGCTGCGCCGCGAGGACGCGCTTCTGGTGGATGTCGCGGGCGGGAACACCGCGGACCACCTGAACCTCGCGCGGGTACCGCGGGAGTCGGAGCTGGCGGAGAAGCTCAAAGACCGCTTCCCCGATGTCACCGCAGTGCACTACCCGACGTCGGGCACCCACTTCCACTGCTACGTGGCGTTGCGCGAATCCCGGCCGGGCCAGGCCCGCCAGGTGCTGCTCGGCCTGCTCGGCTGGGACCCGTACGTGAAGACGGCAGTCGCCGTGGACGCCGACGTGGACATCACCTCCGACTCCGAAGTGCTGTGGGCGCTGGCCACGCACTTCCAACCGCACCGCGACCTGTTCGTGGTGGACGGACTTCCGGGATCACCGCTGGACCCCTCGTCGGATCCCGGTGGCACCACGTCCCGGATGGGGCTCGACGCGACGCGCGGCCCCGACTTCGCCGGCGACCGGATCGCGGTCTCGGCAAACGCACGCAACGACGCCCGCCGCCTGCTGGGCACCGATGGAGGACGACGATGAGCAAGATTCCCGTGACCGTGCTGACCGGCTTCCTCGGCGCAGGGAAGACGACGCTGGTCAACCACATCCTCACCGCCGAGCACGGGCACCGCATCGCGGTCATCGAGAACGAGTTCGGCGAGATCCCGATCGACGACGCGCTGGTGCTGCGCTCCGACGAGGAGTTCTTCGAGATGTCCAACGGCTGCTGCATCTGCTGCACGGCCCGGACGGACCTGATCGACATCCTGCGGAAGCTGATCGAGCGCAAGGACCGGATCGACCGGGTGCTGATCGAGACGACCGGTCTGGCCGATCCGAACCCGGTTGCCCAGACCTTCTACATCGACGAGGAGATCAGCGAGCACTTCGCGCTGGACGCGATCGTGACGCTGGTCGACTCCAAGCACATCGGCAGGCACCTGGACGGCGCCGGAGTCGGCCACCAGGCCGTGGACCAGATCGCCTTCGCCGATCGGCTCGTGCTCAACAAGATCGACCTCGTCACCGAGTCCGAACTCACCGCGCTCCGCGAACGCCTTCGCGGGATCAACGCCACTGCCGAGATCATCACGTCCAACTACTCCAAGGTCGACCTCGCCGACATCCTCGGCGTGGGGGCGTTCAACCGGATCGTGCATCCCGCTTGGCTGGATGAGCAAGAGCACTTCCACGACCCTGCGGTGAGTTCCGTCGGGATCGAGCTGGACAGTGCGATCGATGGGGACGTCGACGAGGCCGCGTTGCGGGCGTGGCTCGGTCGGCTCACCGATGAGCACGGGGACGATCTGTACCGTCTGAAAGGCGTTCTCGCTGTTCGGGAGGATGCTCGGCGGTTCGTGCTGCAGGGGATTCATCGGATCTTCGAGCTTCGTCCTGCTGAGCCGTGGGGGCGGGATTCCCGGGGTAGCAAGGTCGTCTTCATCGGGCGTCATCTTGATCGTGCTTCTCTTGTTGATGGGTTGCGGACCTGTGTTCGTGCTTCTTGAGGATGGTTCGTTCTTGAGGGGGCTCACTTTTCCGCTGTTGAGTTTTCAAGGTGCGTGGTACTGATGTTGTTGTGTTGTGGTGGGGGTCATCCCCGTGGTTTGGTGGATTGTGGGGGCTGTGGTCCGGATGTCAAGCCCGGCCTGGCGGCCGCCCCTTCGGGGTTTCAGGCTTGACATCCGGCCCACAGCCCCGTTTTGGCTCTATGTCACGGGGATGACCCGGTATGGAACGGACCCCGGGCCGTGCTGGCGGAGTGCGGGAGGCGGGTGGTGGGGGCCTTGCGGGGTTGGGTGGTGGGCTGTTCCGACGCCGACAGGTGGTGTGCGGGGTTGCCGTGCCGAGCGGGCTGGCGGTTGAACAGGGGGTTGTGGCAGGGAACGGGGATGGTGGCCGTTCCGGGCTGGGTGGTGGGTTGGTTCGTCATCGCCAGGATGTTCCTTTCTAGTTGGGGGTTGTTTGGCTTCTGGGTGTCGTGCCGTTGTGTTGGTGGTGGGTTGATGTCGCCTGACGGCGTGTCGCTTCCATTGGCCCGGTTGGCCGGTTGTTCGGTTGGTGGGTTGTTCGGTTGGTGGGCAGGGTGGGGTGCCCCGCCCTGTCTCGGGTGGGGTCAGCGTGTGTTCGATAGCGGTCTGCCCGCTGGCGGTCTGCCCTCTGGTGGTGTGGTCAGGGTGCGGAGGGCATAGTGGTGTGTGGCGGGTTGGGCTTTCCCGCCAGGTCGTGGTGTGCGCGTCGGATCCACGTTTGCCGGTGGGGTGAACACCGGGCGACCACGCTGGAGTTCGATATCCCAATGGTGGTTGTGGATGGTGCGGTGATGGTGAGCACACAGCATCACCATGTTCTCCACGCTCGTCGGGCCGCCATCGACCCAGTGCACGATGTGGTGCGCCTGCGGCGTTCCGGCCGGGTGGTCGCATTCCGGGAACGCGCACACCCCGTCCCTGGCGAGCAGTGCGGCACGAATATGCGTCGGCGCGGTCCGCTGTGAGGCACCCACATCCAACGGGAGGCTGTCCCCGCCCATAACCATCGGGAGAACGTCGCAGTCACAGGCGATCCTGCGGATGGTCTGGGGGCTGAGGTACTGGTCGGTACCCTCCAGCATTCCCGCACCACCAACGGCGATCTCGCTGCCGTTGCTGGTGGCCGGGAGCTGGTTCTTCAGGTCGGTGTAGTCGATGGTGACCGTCAGGTGCGGCTTCTGACCACCGGTACGGGGCATCCCGTCGGTGTCCAGCACCAGGTCGAGGAGGGTGGACAGGCCGTCGGCGTTGCGCTGTCCGACCGTGCGCGGGTCCTTGACCCCATCAGACTCCGGGCGCGGCGCGGCCAACGGCCGCAAAGCCGTGACGAACTTCGCGCCGGTCTCGCGGTCCAGACGGGCCTTGATCACCAGCATTCCGTCGCGTGCGGTGGCGTAGTGCAACTCCCGCGATTCGAACTGCGCTTTCTCGTCTTGAACGGCACCGTCGGCGTCGAGCATGTAACGCACACGGTCGGCCAGTTTCGCCAGATCACGCGGGCATTGGCGGCAGGCGTTCTCCACCAACAGCCGCTCCACCTCGGCCGCGCGGTGTCGGGTGTGTTCGGGCAACCGAGCCAGGCAGCGGGAGATCACCCGCGCATGCTCCAGGCTGATCACACCCTCACCAAGTGCTTGCCGGGTCGCGGGAAGGGCGACCTCCGGCCCGGCAACACCGGCAGCGGTGTCCTCGCTGCCCTCACTCGTATTCGGTGAGGTGGCGGTAGCGATACGGACCCGGGTCGTGGCGTCCTGGCCGTCGATGTTGAGCAGGGACTTCAGCCACACCTGCGTCGACCGCGCGCCCTGCACAGCGTGCAGGCGTCGGCGATCGGCCTCGGCGATCAACCGCAGCTGTTCCATCCGGGCCTGGCGGATCTGCTGTTCCACCTGACCGATCCGGGCCGTGAGTTCCTCGTCGGTCAGGGAGTCAACCGCAGGCGCCCACGACCCGCCCGGCGTGGGCGCATCCCACGCGGGCAGAGCGGACACGACCACGCCCGCGCCAGCGGCGGGGGTCGTGTCCTGGGTGGTCATCAGCGGTGTCATGCATCAATTCTCTCAACAATCGAACGAGAATTCGAGCACATAACCGTCCCACAAACGGGTGATCACAACACCCACCAAACACGAAAACCCTTACCCATAACCAAAAACCGCCAACATCCGACGGGTATTCGTCGGCGTGTCGTTGACATGCGGCCAAACATGAACATGAAAACCACGACTGTCCTATGAGGACTAAATGGGACATCTCAGCAACGGCAGGCTTGGCCGGTTGACAGTCAGACCTCGGGAGTCACACCGTCAGCCCGCACAACACAGCAACCAGGCACTCGAACCACCGGCGACGAAACACCCCACCACCCAACGCTGCAAGGCCCCGACCACCCACGACCGGCGAGCTACCTGCACGCTACGGGGTCCGTTCCATACCGGGTCATCCCCGTGACATAGAGCCAAAACGGGGCTGTGGTCCGGATGTCAAGCCTGAAA
>NZ_JAQGLB010000019.1 GCF_027853965.1 Saccharopolyspora indica
CCAATGGAGGAATGCACGGTTCGTCCCGGATGCAGTGCGCGACGACCCGCCGTTGCCGGTGAACGTCTCCCCGGGTGACGGTGGTGGTCAGGGGGCTTTCGGGCGGGTCGCCTTGGTGCGCAGAACCGACACCGCCGCGCCGAGGAAACCGATGTTGAAGGCCATGTGGACCGCGGCCACCGCCCGCGCGAACTGCGAGACCGCGTGCACGTCGCCGAAGCCGACGGTGCTGGTGATCGACAGGGCGAAGTACAGCGCGTCGGTCTTGGTGCGCAGCTCGGCGATCGCGTCCGGCTGGTGCTGGGCAAGCCCGAAGTAGACGGCGGCGAAGAACAGCACCGCCAGGTAGAGCGCGGCCACCACGCCCGCCATCGAGCTCCCGTGGTGCCCGCCCGACCGGAACCGGCGCACCTGGACCATGATCAGCACCGAGACGACGAGCAGGCCGACGCCGAAGACCACGACCTCGCCGATGGTGCCGACGAGGCCGAACACCCCGATCGGCAGCGCGTAGTAGACGCCGGTGCACACCGCCACGGAGCCGACCGCGGCGGCCAGGTCGATCAGCACTCTCCGGGCCACGATCGCCAGGTTGTGCCACCGGCGCGCCCGGCACCACTCGACCCGGCGTCAGGCGGCGGCGGGAGTCCTGGTCAGGCGGCTGAGGCGGCGCTTGCCGATCACCCGGCAGGCCAGGTAGATCACGAACGAGATGATCGTGACGAAGGCGCTCACCGGGGCACCCGGGGCCAGCGACAGGACAATGCCGCCCAGCACCGCGGCCTCCGCGAACACCACGGCCAGCACGGTCGCCTTGAGCGGGCTCGCCGTCACCCGCGCCGCCGCCGCGCCCGGCGTCACCATCAGGGCCAGCACCAGCAGCGCGCCCACGGTTTGCACGCCGAGCGCGGTGGCCACTCCGACCAGCACCGCGAACAGCGGCGTCAGCACCCGCGCGGGCACTCCGCGCGCCGCGGCCACGTCGGGGTCGACGCTGGCGAACAGCAGCGGCCGGTACACGAAGGCGAACACCAGCAGCACGAGCAGCGCGCAGGCGGTGAGCAGCAGGACGTCGGCGGAGTCGACCCCGACGATCTGGCCGACCAGCAGGCTGAACTTGTTCGCGGTGCGCTCCGGGTTCAGCCACAGCAGGAGGACGCCGACGCCCAGGCCGAACGACAGGATCGCGCCGATCACCGAGTCGCGCTCGGTGCCGCGCTGGCCCAGCAGTCCCAGCAGCAGCGCGGCGACCACGGCACCGGCCAGCGCCCCGGTCCCCACGCTGACGCCGAACAGCAGCGCCGCGGCGGCGCCGGTGAAGGCGAGTTCGGCCGTGCCGTGCACGGCGAAGGACATCTTCCGCGCCACCACGAGCGGCGCCAGGCACCCGGACACCAGGCCGAGCGCGGCGGCGGCCAGCAGCGCCTGCTGGACGAACGGGTAGCCGAGCAGGTCGACCATCGCGCTGAAGTCGAAGAGCTTGCCCAGCGCCTCGGTGATCGCGTTCACGCCTCTTCCGCCTCTTGCACGTGGTGGTCGTGGTCGTCGGCACCCGCGACCACCAGCCTGCCGCCGACGCGGGCGACCTCGACATCGGTGCGGTACAGCTCGGACAGGGTGGCCGAGTTCATCACCTCGTCCGGCGGGCCGACCCGGAACCGGCCGTCGACCAGGTACAGCACCCGGTCGACCAGCGGCAGCACCGGGTTGATCTCGTGCGTGACGAACAGGACCGCCGCCCCGGCCTGCTGCGCCTGGTTGGCGATCAGCCGGCTCACCTTGCGCTGGTGCGCGATGTCCAGCGACAGCAGCGGCTCGTCGCACAGCAGCACCGACGGGTCGCTGACCAGCGCCTGCGCCACCCGCAGCCGCTGCTGCTCACCGCCGGAGAGCAGGCCCAGCGGCATCCGGGCGTACTCGGTCGCCTCCACCGCGCGCACCGCGGCCTCGACCCGCCGCTTGCGCTCGCGGCGGTTGCGGAACCCGACGCCCCAGTGGTGGCCGTCCAGCCCGAGCCCGACCAGATCGGTGCCGCGCACGGTGACGGTGGCCTCCAGCGCCCGCTGCTGCGGGATGTAGCCGATCCGGTTGCTGCCGCGCCGGGCCGGGCCGCCCGCGATCTCCACGGTGCCCGCGCTCAGCTGCTGCAGCCCGAGCAGCACCTTGAGCAGGCTGGTCTTGCCGGAACCGTTCGGCCCGAGCACGGCCAGGAACTCGCCGGGGGCGACTTCCAGGTCCAGGCCCGACCACAGGGTTCGGCTGCCGTAGGAGAGCGCGGCGTCGCGCAGCCGCACCGCGGGCGCGGTGGGCGGCGCGAGGACCGGCTCGGTCTCGGGTTTGGCGGTCATGTCTCAGCGATTCTGGTTCAGGGCGTTCTGCAACGCGGCGATCTGGGTGTCCATCCACTGCACGTAGGTCTTGCCCTCCGGCAGCGTTTCGGTCATCTCGACGACCTGGATCTGGTTCTGCTCCGCGGCGGTGCGCACGTTGCGGGTGACCGGCGATTCGGTCTGCGGGTTGTAGATGACCGCCACCGCCTGCTTGGCGTTGATCGCGTTCTGGATCTCGGCGACGGCCGCCGCCGAAGGGTCGGTCTCGGCCTCGATGGCCTTGACGAAGGACTGCGGGGTCACGTCCTGCAGCCCGGCGGCTTCGACCAGGTAGTGCGCGACGGGCTCGGTGACGATGACCGGCTTGCCCTGGTTGGCGGCGGCGATCTCGCCGACCTTGCCCTCCAGCGCGCCGACCTCGGCCTCGAACTGCCCGGCGGCCTGGCGGAACTGCTCGGCCTTGGCGGGCTGGAGCTTGCCGAGCTCGGTGGCGACCTGGTCGGCGACCTCGTGCACCACGTGCAGGTCGTACCAGACGTGCTCGTTCACCGAGTGGTCGTGCCCTTCGTGGCCGTGCTCCTCCGGGGCCGCAGGCTGATCGCCGTGGCCTTCGTGGCCGTGCTCCTCCGGAGCCGCGGGCTGATCGCCGTGGCCTTCGTGGCCGTGCTCCTCCGGAGCCGCGGGCTGGTCGCCGTGGCCTTCGTGGCCGTTCTGCTCGCCCTCGTGCTCGTCCTTGACGGCTTCCACGGTGGGCTTCTGGTTGCCGCTGCCGAGGATCTGCTCGATGAACTCGTCGTAGCCGCCGCCGTTGAACACCACCAGGTGGGCGTCGGTGACCTTGGCGGCGTCCTGCGGGGTGCTCTCGTAGGAGTGCGGGTCGGCGCTGGGGTCGCTGACGATCGACTCGACCTCGACGGCGTCGCCGCCGACTGCCTGCACGACGCTGCCCCAGACGCTGGTGGACGCGACGACCTTGATCTTGTCATCGGCACCGGGTGCGGCCTGCTCCCCGGTTCCGCAGGCGGTCAGGGCGACAGCGGTGGCGGCCAGCCCGGCCAGGGCGGTGGACGCAGCGCGACGGCGGGAGGTCATCTAGCGCACTCCTAGGTGATCTTGTGCGCAGCAGGCGGACGGCTTACTGCGAACGGTAACGGAAACCGTTGTCATCTACAGTCTAAGCACGTCGTTCCACAACACTCCACCGAGTGGGTTATTCCCCACGAAACGCGAAGACGCCCCCGCCGGGAGCGGGGGCGTCGGAGCGAGCAGCGGACGGCGCCGGTCGGGTGGGTGGTCCGTGAGTGTTTTGGGGCGCTATGGCACCCCAAAACGCGCACGGCCCACCCACCGCTGAACAGCCGGGAAAACCCTTCGCGGGTCAGCCAACCAGGCGGAGGCCGGTCTCCGGGTGGAACAGGTGCACCTCGGTGCTGTCGCGGAGGGCGACCTTGACGTGCTGGCCCAGGGCCGGCGGCGTGCGGCCGTCGGCGCGGACCACGAAGCGCTCCTGCGAGCCGTTGACGTCGATGGCGCCGTGGATCAGCGCGTCCGCACCCAGCTCCTCGACGAGCTCGACGGTCATGTCCATGCCGTCGTCCTCGCTGGGGACCAGCGACAGCGCCTCCGGGCGCACGCCGAAGGTGACCTCCTTGAGGCCGTCGGCGGCGGCCAGCACGTCGCGGGACAGCGGGATCGTGGTCCCGTCGAGCACCGCGCCTTCGCTGGTCAGCGGCACCGTCTTGAGGTTCATCGCCGGCGAGCCGATGAAGCCGGCCACGAACGCGTTCGCCGGGTTCTCGTACAGCTCGCGCGGGCTGGCGCACTGCTGCAGCAGGCCGTCCTTGAGCACCGCGACGCGGTGCCCCATCGTCATCGCCTCGACCTGGTCGTGGGTGACGTAGATGGTCGTGGTGCCCAGCCGCTTCTGCAGCGCGGCGATGTTGGCGCGGGTCTCCACGCGCAGCTTGGCGTCGAGGTTCGACAGCGGCTCGTCCATCAGGAACACGCTGGGCTCGCGGACGATCGCGCGCCCCATCGCCACCCGCTGCCGCTGACCACCGGAGAGCGCCTTGGGCTTGCGGTCCAGGTACTTCTCCAGGTCCAGCATCCGGGCGGCTTCGGTGACCTTCTCCTTGATGACGTCCTTGGGCGTCTTGCGGAGCTTGAGCGCGAAGCCCATGTTCTCGGCCACGGTCATGTGCGGGTAGAGCGCGTAGGACTGGAACACCATCGCGATGTCCCGGTTCTTCGGCGGCGTGTGGGTGACATCGGTTCCGCCGATCGTGATGCCGCCCTCGTCGACGTCCTCCAGGCCGGCGAGCATTCGCAGCGCTGTCGACTTGCCCGACCCCGACGGGCCGACCAGCACCAGGAACTCCCCGTCCGCAATGTCCAGTTCCAGCTGGTCAACAGCGCGAACCGGCGGATTCCCCTGGTACACCCGAGACGCGTTGACGTATGCAACCTCAGCCATGTGTGACGCACCTTTCAACTGAACCGGTCCCGAAACGGTAACCGGTCCAACACCAAAGGTCATCCCCTCGAATGAACCAACTCGCTACGTAATCACGCAGAGTCGCTCCGTGTTCACCACTCGAACATGAGTGGGATATGCATCATGCTCACTTCACCGAGGGGTACTGAACCGTTACGGTTCCTCCATGGCGCGGTCAACGAATGCCCGGCGGCCTGCGACGCTCGCCTCGCTCGCTGCAGAACTCGGGGTCTCCAGGACCACGGTTTCGAATGCGTACAACCGTCCTGACCAGCTCTCCCCCGAGCTGCGCAAGCGGGTTCTGGAGACGGCTCGCCGGCTCGGCTACCCCGGTCCGGACCCGGTGGCGCGGTCGCTGCGCACCCGGAAGGCGGGTGCCGTCGGCCTGCTGCTCACCGAGAACCTCTCCTACGCGTTCCGCGATCCAGGCGCCGTGGGCTTCCTCGAAGGGCTGGCGCTGGCCTGCGAGGACGCCGGTCAGGGCCTGACCCTCATCCCGGCGAGCCCGGAGCGCGAGGACGTCGCCGCGGTGCACCGCGCCGGGGTGGACGGCTTCGTCGTCTACTCCGTGCCCGAGGACGACCCGCACCTGGCCGCCGTGCTCGAGCGCCCGGTGCCGGTGGTGGTCTGCGACCAGCCGCGGCTGGACAACGTGGACTGGGTCGGCCCGGACGACCGCAAGGCCATCAAGAGCGTCGCCGACCACCTGATCGGGCTCGGCCACCGCCGCATCGGCGTGCTGTGCATGCGCCTGGCCCGCGGCCGCAACGACGGCCCCGCATCCGTGCAGCGGCAGGCGAACGCCAGCTTCCACGTGCAGAAGCTCCGGCTGACCGCGCTGGCCGAGGTCTTCAGCGAAGCAGGCGTGGACTGGACGACGATCCCGGTGGTGGAGCGCTTCGACCACACCACGGCCTCCGGCGCGTCGGCGGCCGCCCAGCTGCTGGAGATCGACCCGGACATCACCGCGATCGTCTGCACCTCGGACATCCTCGCGCTGGGCGCGCTCAGCGAGGCCCGCAACCGCGGCCTGCGGGTGCCGGAGGACCTGACGATCACCGGTTTCGACGGCATCCCGGACGCCGAGCGGGCGGGCCTGACCACGGTCCGCCAGCCGTGGCTGGAGAAGGGCCGGGCGGCGGGCCGCCTGCTGCTGGAACCCGGCGAGCCGGGCAGGCCCCGCCACATCCAGCTGGAGACGCAGCTGATCACCGGATCCACCTCGGCCCCGCCCCGCTCCGCCGAGGAGCGCTGGTTCGGCCCGTGACCCGCGACGTCACCTGATGCCGTGACGCTCCGGCGCGTCGGTGCCCGACACGCCGGAACCGCACCCGGCCCGGAGATCAGTAGTTCTCCCACTCGCCTTGGGCGTGCTGGAGGATCGTCGGGTGCATGAGGGTCGACGGTTCCATGCCGGGGATGCGCGTCCGGTCCGGCGGGAACGTCGCCGCGGCTCGCAGAGTCGGCTCGTCCAGGGAACGCAGGGGCGGAACGTCCGCGGGCAGCCGCAGTTCCGGTGCTCCCGGCGAGGCCAACGGGCTCCGCGCTTTCCCGGACTCCGCAACTTCCATTGAAGTTGGACGTCCGATTTCCATTGAAATCGCATCGCCCTGATCCGCCGCCGAGGCGATGTGGAAGCCCCACTCGCCGAAGCTCGGCACCGTCACCGCGTAGGGCGCGGTGTTCAGGTGCGCCGCGCGCATGGACGCCTCGATGTTCCAGAACGCCTTGGGCGCGAAGAACGGCGAGCCCGCCTGCACCACCGCGCGCGCGTCGTCGGCCATCGCGTGGCGGACCAGGCCGTAGAACTCCGTCGAGTACAGCTTCGCGGTGGCCGTGGAGTCCGCGTCGGGCATGTCGACCAGCACCACGTCGTAGCGGTCGCGGTTCTCGCGCAGCCAGGTGAAGGCGTCCGAGGCGACCGTGCGCACCCGCGGGTCGTCGAAGGAGCGTCCGTTCAAGGCCGACACCCGCGGATCGGTGCGGGCGAGCTCCAGCACGGCCGGGTCCAGCTCCACCAGCGTGGCCTCGCGGACGTCCGGGTAGCGCAGCACTTCCCGCAGCACCAGGCCGTCCCCGCCGCCCAGCACCAGGACGCGACCGCGGGGGCCTGCCATCGCCGGGTGCACCATCGCCTCGTGGTACCGGTACTCGTCCGCCGAGCTGAACTGCAGATCGCCGTTGAGGTACATGCGGGTGTCGGGCGTGCCCTTGAGCGACACCGACTCGGTGAGCACGACCTCCTGGTAGGGCGTGCGCTCTGCGTGCACCACGGGATCGGCGTACAGCGCCTGCCGCGCGGTGATCTCGAAGTCGTCGGCGAACACGTAGGCGCTCACCAGCAGCCCGCCCACCAGCACCGAGATGCCGGTCAGCACCAGCACGGCGCGCTTGGACAGCTCGCGGCGGAACACCGTCAGCACCAGCCCGATCCCGGCCGCCGCGTTCACCAGGCCGACCACCAGCGCGCCCTGCACCTGCCCGAACAGCGGCAGCAGGAGGAACGGGAACGCCAGGCCGCCGACCAGCCCACCGACGTAGTCGGCGGCGAACAGGTCGGCGACCGCCGATCCGGCGTCCTGCCGCCGGATCCGCTGCAGCAGCACCATCAGCAGCGGGATCTCCGCGCCGATGAGCACGCCCAGCACCAGCGCGGTCGCGATCAGCGCCGGGGTGTAGAGGCTCAGCCACGCGAAGGCCGCGTAGAGCAGCAGCACGCTGAGCCCGCCCAGCAGGGCGAGGAGCAGCTCGATGGCGGCGAACGCCTCGGCCGCCCAGCGCTGCAGGGGCTTCGCGGCCAGCGCGCCGACGCCCATCGCGAAGACCATCAGCGACAGCACGATCGAGGCCTGGCCGACGGTGTCGCCGATCAGGTAGCTGCCCAGGGCGACCAGCGCGAGCTCGTAGACCAGACCGCAGGCCGCACAGACGAACACCGCCACCAGCACGGCGGTCCGGGCGAGCCGGCTGCGCGGTCTGCTGGGGGCGGTGTCCGGTTCGGTGTCGGTCGCGGTCACCAGATCGCCGCGGCGATGATCACCGCGATCACCAGGTGCGCACCCGCCGAGACCCAGGTCGCCGGGTGCAGGTTCGGGGTGGCCAGCTCCTCGCCGAGCTTGCCGGGCGTGATCAGGTCGATCAGCAGGAACGACAGGCTCATCAGGATCAGCCCGAGGACGCCGTAGGCGAGGGTGCCGATCAGCCCGGCGACCAGGTCGTCGGAGCTGGCCGCGATCGCCGTGGTCAGGATGACCCCGACGCCGAGCAGACCGGAGACCAGCAGCAGCGCCGCGTTGGGGTTGCGCTGCACCCAGATCAGGTCGCGCAGCCTGCCCGGTGTGGCCAGGTCGACGAGCACGTAGCCGAGCGCCATCATCGCCACGCCGATCACCCCGTAGGCGACCGCGGCGAGCAAGCCGTGGAGCAGTTGCTGGAGCAAGGTGAAGTCCTTCTCGTGTCGTGAACGGGGTCAGCGGCCGGGTTGTTGCGGCCAGGGCGGTTGCGGCCGGCCCTGACCGGGCGGCGGTGCCTGCGGGTTCGGGCCGGGCTGCGGGGCTCCTGGCTGGAACCACGACGGTCCGGGTGGCGGTGGGCCGGGTGGCGGTGCCTGCGGGTTCGGACCTGGCGGCCGCGGGCCCGGCGGTGGCGGGCCTCCGTCCGACGTGGACTTCTGCTTGGCCCGGCCGGCGAAGCCGAGACCCAGCGCCACCACCGCGACGACGCCCAGTCCGATGAGCCACGCCCAGGTCACCCAGCTCGAACCGGAACCGTCGCCCGGCGGCAACGGCGGCGGCGTCGCGCCGCCCGGCTCCTGGTCCGGAACCTGCGGCGGGTTCAGCGCACCGCTCTCCACCAGCAGCAGCGGAAGTCCCAGCGCCGCCTGACCGGTGACCGACACCGGCTCCGCGGCCAGCGAGTCCGCGGTGACGCCCAGCTTCACGAAGTCCGACCGCAGCGGCAGCGGCGACAGGTCCGAGGAGCCCGCCGTCCGGACGTCGGCGGCGTCCAGGTCGTCGTCGGTCGAACCCGCCGCGACGAACACCTCCACCTCGGCCCAGCGCGGGCAGGTGTCGGCCGGGACGTTCGCGCCGCGGCTGGAGCCCTGACCGGCTTCCCCGCTCGTCCCGTCGACGAGCTTCCAGCCGAAGCAGACCCCGTGCAGCGCCTCGGCCTCGGCGAGGCCCTGCGCGAGCTGCTCGGCTTCGCTGGGCGTGAACCCCTGGAGCGTCGTGCCGTAGTAGGTCTGGTCGTCGGAGTAGACGGTGGTGTCGTCGGAGGTGAACTCCTCCTGCGCCGCGTCGCCGCCGAACGCGCCGACGAGCGTGCCGATGATGCCCGCTGCCGCGAAGAAGAGCACCACGACAACGATGACGCCGACCCGGCGCTGAGGCCTCGCGGTGTTCGTCATTTGCCCGCTCCCGGTCCTCTGCCGCGGAAGCTCTCGCCATGCGCGCTCGTCC
The DNA here is from genome assembly GCF_027853965.1 of Saccharopolyspora indica. GTDB lineage: Bacteria > Actinomycetota > Actinomycetes > Mycobacteriales > Pseudonocardiaceae > Saccharopolyspora > Saccharopolyspora indica. The sequence goes on from NZ_JAQGLB010000019.1 coordinate 9,285, forward strand.
AGCCCCAGACACCGCCGACGTGGGTGTGGTAGCGGCGGTAGGCGTGGTCGACGTCCATCACGTGGATCACCGAGCCCTGCGCCTGCGGCTTGATCACCACCGCGTCGCGCGAGTACCGCAGGTAGATGCCCGAGGCGTCGTTGTACTGCGACTGCGGCTTCCACTTCGAGCTGATCTGGAAGGCGACCGTGCTCGGCGGCAGCGGGCTGGTGTAGGCGCGGTTGTCGGAGTCGCCGCTGAGATCCAGGTGCGCCGCGCGGGTGTAGTTGTTCGCGACGTAGCCGCGCGGGCCGCTGCCGGTGGAGAACGCGGTGACCAGGCCGACGATCAGCGCGAGCACTGCCGCGGCGCCGGCGATGACGAACCAGAACTTGGGTTTCACGGCGTCAGCTCGCAGCCGGGTAGATGAGCACGTCGTAGCGGCTGAGCGCCTCGCCGGTGCTGGCTTCCCAGTCGGCGCCGCCGTAGGACTCGAAGCCCAGCAGCGCGCCGTCCGACGACTCGTAGTCGTGGTAGCGCACGGTGCCGCGCTCGGCCAGCCCGGTGGTGGCCTCGCTGCGGAAGTCCGCGCCGCCGGATTCCTCGGAGTGGTAGGTGCGGCCGCCGAAGGTGATGGTCTTCGGGCCCGGCTCACCGGCGTCGTCCACCGGCGTCCACAGCGAGAGGATCAGGTCCGGGTCCTCCTCGACGGCCAGCCACACCTGGGTGCCCTTGGCGTCGTCGAGCAGGTGCTCCGACCAGGTCCAGCCGCCCTCGGACAGGCGCAGCGTGCCGCGCACGGTGAACGACCGGCCGCGCACCTCGACGATGTCACCTGCCTTGAGCGCGCGCGGATCGCCGCGCAGCGAGTCCTGATCGCCGGTGTGGAACGGATCAGCGGGCGGCTGCGGCTGCGGTTGCGAGGCCGCGCGCTTGGCGCGCATCCCCATGACCACAGCGACCACCGCGACGATGATCAGCACGATGACGACGATGATCAACGCCGTGACCAGACCGTTCACCCGTCAGCCCTTCCCTAGCGCGAGTGTCCGGCACAGAGCGTATTAGCGAGCCGCCGACCGGATGACACGATCCGCCCAAATCGTGACCAGCATCCCCGGCCCGATGTCGCACGGTCTGCGACGAGAACGCCGTTTGGCCTGGTCAGGTGCCGTGAGTGCTTTGTGGGGCCATAGCACCCCAAAACACTCACGGCCCACGACCTGCCAAAACGGCCGCCACTGCCGAAGCAGCGTGCTCCGCGACCCGCTGCGGGTCGCGGAGCACCCGGGTCAGGCCGAGAGGAGCTGGGCGCAGCGGATCAGGCCCAGGTGGGAGTAGGCCTGCGGGTGGTTGCCCAGCGAGCGCTCCGCGATCGGGTCGTACTCCTCGGACAGCAGGCCGGTCGGGCCCGCCGTGTCCACGATCTGCTGGAACAGCTCCTCCGCTTCGGTGCGGCGGCCGATCAGCAGGTACGACTCGATCAGCCACGCCGCGCAGAGGTGGAAGCCGCCCTCGTCGCCGGGCAGCCCGTCGTCGCGGCGGTAGCGGTACACGGTGGAGCCGCTGCGCAGCTCCGCCTCGATCGCGGTGACCGTCGCCTGGAACCGCTCGTCCGACGGGTCGATCAGCCCGGACAGGCCGACGTGCAGCGACGCGGCGTCCAGGTCCGAGCCCTCGTAGGCGGTGGTGAAGGCCTGCACGTCCGGGTGCCAGCCGTTCTTCACCACGTCCTGCGAGATCTGGTCGCGCAGCGGCGCCCAGGACGGGTCGGCCTCGCGGCCGTAGGCCTCGGCGATCTTGACCGCGCGGTCCAGCGTCACCCAGCACATGACCTTGGAGTACACGTGGTGGCGCGGCACGTCGCGCTCTTCCCAGATGCCGTGGTCCGGCTCGAACCAGCGCTGCGAGACCGCCGAGGCCATCGCCGTGACCAGCTGCCAGTCGACGTCGCGGACCCGGCCGGTGGCCTGCGCCAGGTGCGCGACCAGCTCCACCACCGGGCCGAAGACGTCCAGCTGCACCTGCTGGTCGGCGAGGTTGCCGACGCGGACCGGCCGGGAGCCTGCGTAGCCGGGCAGGCTGTCGATCACGGCCTCCGGGCCGAGGCTGGTGCCCGCCAGCGTGTACAGCGGGTGCAGCCGCTCCGGGCCGGGCAGCGTGTCGAGGACGCGGTGCAGCCAGTCCAGGAACGCCTCGGCCTCGGCCGTGGAGCCGAGCGTCACCAGCGCCTGCGCGGTCATCGCGCCGTCGCGCAGCCAGCAGTACCGGTAGTCCCAGTTGCGCACGCCGCCGATCTCCTCGGGCAGCGAGGTGGTGGCGGCGGCCATGATGCCGCCGGTGTCGGTGTTGCACAGGCCGCGCAGGGTCAGCGCCGAGCGGGCGACCAGGTCGTGCTCCACCTCGGGCAGCGACAGCGTCTTCATCCAGTCCGACCAGTACCGGTCGGCCTCGTCCCGCCGCTCCGCCTCCGGCCGCGCCGGGGACAGGTCGTCGGCGCCGCAGCGCAGCTCCAGCACGACCGGCTCGCCCTCGGCCAGCTCCAGCACCGCGTGCGCCGACTCGTGCATGCCGTCGGAGCTGATCTCCCACTGCACGCCCGGCGAGTACAGCACCATCGGCTCGGCGGTGCCCTGCACCCGCAGCCCGCCGGCTTCGGCGGTCAGCCGCACCGGCACCTGGCCGAACTCGGGGCGCGGCGCGAACTCCACGTCGGCGGTGGTGCTGCCGGAGATCACCCGGACCAGGTCGGTGCGGTGGCTGTCGGTGCCGTGCGCCAGGTAGTCGGTGACCAGCAGCCGCGACCAGCGGGTCTCCACGGTCATCGTGTTCGGCACGTAGCGCTGGCCCAGCGGCAGCGGGCTGCGCTGGGTGCCGTTGCCGCCGCCGTGCGGGCGGATGCTGAAGTGGCCCGCGCCGGGGCCGCCCAGCAGGTCGGCGAACACCGCCGCCGAGTCCGGCCCGGGGTGGCACATCCAGGTCAGCCGCGCGTCCGGGGTCACCAGGCCGACGGTGCGCTCGTTGGACAGCATCGTCAGCCGCTCGATCGGCGGGGCCTGCTCGCCGTAGAGCCAGGTCCGGCGCTCCTCCATCAGGAACGCCAGCACGGTGGCGACGTCGGCGGCGTCGCCGACCCGGTAGCGGGCCAGGGTCTCCCCGTCGCCGATCTTGATGCCCAGATCGGGGCCGTGCAGGCGGGCGAAGGCCTTCTCGTCGGTCACGTCGTCGCCGAGGAACACCGCGGCGGTGGCACCGACCTGGTGGCGCAGGGTGTCCAGCGCGTTGCCCTTGTCGGTCTGCACCACGGCGAGCTCGATGACCTCCTTGCCCTCGGTCACCTGCACGCCGTCCCACGTGGCGGGGCCGGTGCGGACGGTCTCCAGCACTTCGCCCGCGACGTCGGGCTCGGCGCGGCGGACGTGCACCGCGACGCTGGCCGGCTTGGCCTCCAGCGTCACGCCGTCCTTGCCGCGCACGATGTCCTGCAGGCCGATCTGCAGCTCGGTGCGCAGCTGGGTGGCCTCGGGTTCGAGCTCGTGCACGAAGCCGACGTCGAACTCCGAACCGTGGCTGCCGACCAGGTAGACCTCGGCGGGCAGGCGGGACAGGGTGGCCAGGTCGCGCAGCGCCCGGCCGGAGATCACGGCGGTGGTGGTGGCGGGCAGGGCGGCCAGCGAACGCAGGGCGTGCACCGACTCCGGCAGGGGTTTCGCCTGGGTGGGGTCGGCCACGATGGGCGCCAGGGTGCCGTCGTAGTCGCAGGCGACCAGAAGTCGCGGTGTCCGCGCGAGCTGCACGATCTCGCGGCGCAGCTCCGCAGGCAGGGCTTCGGCGGTCAACGCCATACTCCTCATCAGGGGCGTGGTCAACGAAGTTCTTTCAGAATGCGGCGTGAGCCGCATGCGGTGCGGGACTCAGCCCGCACCGCCGCGGGTTCTCAGACGTCGTCTGGCGAGGACAGCCCGTTCGCCGTGTATTGGACATACATAAGAACGGGATCCCGCAGACCAGGCGGCGTCTGAGGTTCCGCCACCGGCACCGCCACGCAAACCATTCTGAAACAACTCCAGGTCTGAGGTTGATCGATCCGGTTGCGGTCATCGATGGTGACCGGCCGGTTCCAATCAGTATCGCTGAAGCTTGGCCGTCCGTGTTGCGGACCAGTCACTCGCAGCTATTCCGCAGCAGGCGTGCCCAGAGCTTCGAGGAACGACCGCGCCCAGCGGTCGACATCGTGCGTGAGCACTTGCCTACGCAGTGCGCGCATCCTACGGCGTCCTTCGGCCTCGTCGATGTCGAGGGCGGCGAGCAGCGCGTCCTTCACGCCGTCGAGGTTGTGCGGGTTGACCAGGAACGCGCTGGTGAGCTCGGCGGCGGCTCCGGCGAACTCGCTGAGCACCAGCGCGCCGCCCAGGTCGTACCGGCAGGCCACGTACTCCTTGCAGACCAGGTTCATGCCGTCGCGCACCGGCGTCACCACCATGACGTCGGCGGCGCAGTAGAAGGCGACCAGGTCCTTGCGGTCCACCGAGGTGTGCAGGTAGTGCACCGCGGGGTGGCCGACGCGGCCGAACTCGCCGTTGATCCGCCCGACCTCGCGCTCGATGTCCTCGCGCATCTGCTTGTAGTGCTCGACGCGCTCCCGGCTCGGCGTGGCGATCTGGATCATCGTCACGTCCTCGGCCTTGATCTGGCCCTCGGCCAGCAGCTCGTGCATCGCGTGCAGCCGCACGTCGATGCCCTTGGTGTAGTCGAGGCGGTCGACGCCGAGCATGATCTTGCGCGGGTTGCCGAGCTCCGCGCGCAGCGCCTTGACCCGCTGCTGGATCTCCTTGGTGCGGGCCAGCCGGTCGAGCTCGGCGGAGGCGATGGAGATCGGGAACGCGCCCACCCGCACCGTCCGGTCGCCGACCTGCACCACGCCCGGCCGCGAGCGCACGCCGACCTGGCCGCGGCTGGGTTCGAAACCGGCCAGCCTGCGGGCCAGCCACAGGAAGTTCTGCGCCCCGCCGGGACGGTGGAAGCCGACCAGGTCGGCGCCCAGCAGGCCGCGCACTATCTCGGTCCGCCACGGCAGCTGCATGAACAGCTCGGTGGGCGGGAACGGGATGTGCAGGAAGAACCCGATGCGCAGGTCGGGGCGCAGCTCCCGCAGCATCGCGGGCACCAGCTGCAGCTGGTAGTCCTGCACCCACACCGTCGCGCCCTCGGCGCTGACCTCCGCGGCGGCCTCCGCGAACCGCTGGTTGACCCGCTGGTAGGCGTGCCACCAGGAGCGGTCGAACACCGGCGGCACCACCACGTCGTGGTAGAGCGGCCACAGCGTGGCGTTCGAGAAGCCCTCGTAGTACTCGGCGAACTCGGCTGCCGACAGCGGCACCGGGTGCAGCTGCAGGCCGTCGTCGGAGAACGGTTCGACCTCGACGTCGGCCACGCCGGGCCAGCCGACCCACGCCCCGCGCCTGGCGCGCAGGAACGGTTCCAGCGCGGTGACCAACCCGCCCGGGCTGTGCTTCCAGCGCTCGGTGCCGTCGTCGAGGCGCTCCAGATCGACCGGTAGCCGGTTGGCGACCACGACGAAGTCCGCTCGGTCGGGCGTGCTGCCCTTGCTCACCGGTATTCCTCCCGCCGTGTCAACTACCTGTCGCGAGGCTAGCTAATCCAGCCAGACCCGGCGTGCTGCGAGCGGGTCAACCCGCACCGCGCGCCTTGCGCCCCTTCCGGGCAACGAACAACGGCCCGAGGAGATCAATCCTGGTGAGCGTTTTTGGTTGCCAGCACAACCGAAAACGCTCACGACCCTAATCCAGCCGCCGCTTGGTCGGACGCAGCGGTCCGGACAGCCGAGGTCCGGAGAACCGCCGCTCCAGCCTGCCCAGCCTGGTGCGCACCGGCTGCGCGAGGTACTCGCCGAGGACGATGCCGGCACCGAGCGCGAGCCCGATGGCCGCGGCGAGCATCAGCGTGGTCGCCCCGCTCGGGCTGCCGAGCACGGACAGCTCGTACAGACCGCGGTAGGTCGCCAGGCCGGGCAGCAGCGGCGCGACGCCGGAGACCGCGATCACCAGCGCCGGGATCCGCAGCCGCCGCGCGATGATGCCGCCGGCGAAACCGACCACGGTGGTCGCGATCGCCCCGGCCAGCACGGTGTGCACGTCGGCCAGCATCAGCACCGCGTGCATCCCGGCGGCGACGGCACCGCCGATCCCGGCGACCAGCAGCGGCCGCGGCGGCGCGTAGCTGGCGAGCGCGAAGCACGCCGACGTCGACGCACCCGCGAGCACCTGCACCGACAGCGACAGCGCAGCGGGGAGCACCTGAGCCCGCCCGAGGTCGGTGGCGTCGAGCATGGCCATCGTGTCACCGCCGATGCGCACGGCGATGTAGAGCGACAGCACCACACCGGCGATCAGCCCGGCCGACATCAGCGCGAGTTCGGCCATCCGGCCCGCGGCGGTCACGTTGTAGCCGGTGATCGCGTCCTGCATCGAACCGACCACGGTCATCCCGGACAGCAGCACGATGATGCCCGCGGCCACCGCCAGCTCCGGGCTCTTCAGCCAGCCGAGGGCGAAGAAGGTCATCGCGATGCTGGTGGCGACGGCACCGCCGACGGCCTGCTGGAAGAAGAACGGCAGGGCCCGCTTGTTCAGCAACCGCCCGATGCGGTCCACCAGCGCGGTCGCGGCGGCAGCGGTCACCGGCAGCATGACCTCGCCGCCACCGCCGCCGAGCAGCACGGCCAGCGAAGCCGCCATGCCCGCCCAGGCCACGGTGGCCACCCAGCGCGGGAACGGGTGCGGCGCGGTGGTGATCCGGTCGAGTTCGGCGTAGGCCTCGGAGGCGGAGAGCTCGTTGGCGGTGATCTGGCGCAGCAGCTTCTCGACGTCGGTGAGCCGCGTGTAGTCGATGGAGCGGTTGCGCACCACGCGCAGCGAGGTGATCGGCGGAACCTCGGTGCCCCGGTAGCAGGAGACGGTGATCGACGTGTAGATCACGTCGACCTCGCAGTGCGGCAGGCCGTAGGCGTTGACGACGGCGATGATCGTCGCGGTCACGTCGGAGGCACCGGCACCGCTGGCCATCTGCACCTCGCCGATGCGCAGGCCGAGGTCGAGCACGAGGTGGACGGTGGATTCGTCGGGCAGGGCGGGCCCGTAGACGACGTTGCGAACCCCGGGCGGGATGGTGGCCTCCGGGTCGCGCCGCCGCAGCACACCCCGGGCGCGCTGCGTGATTCCCAATGCTGCTCTTCCCTCCTGCCGCCCGGGCTTGCGGGCGGTCCGCCGTGCCTGATCTTCCCCTCGGGCATCGCCTGTCATGAGCTGACCGTTGCACCTGAATTCCGTGGCGTCCATCACTGTCCGGCCGCGCCCGTCACCAGCGGCCGAAGCGATGGTCCGCCAGATGCGGCCGAGCCGCTTCCCAACCGGAGCGGGCGGATGCTTACGATGTCCCCGCACAACACGACGTGCGCGCCGCTGTAGCTCAGTTGGTAGAGCGCCCGCCTTGTAAGCGGACGGTCAGGGGTTCGAGTCCCCTCAGCGGCTCCAAAGGTACCTGACCAGGCCTTTTGATGAAGCCCGAGCGGCCTGTCAGGTGCAGCACACAGCACCCCGCCCGATCATGCCGAGCGGGGCATCAGTCCCTTGAGCCGCGGGTGCCCCTCACCTGGTCACCTCGTCGCCTGGACGAGGGCGTGGGTGCCGTTGGTCCGCCACGTCGCGTCGTGGTCGCCGAGGGCTTCGAGCGCCTGCCGGTCCAGGCCGACCACCACCTCGGACTTCAGGACGCGCAGTGCCGCCACCGGTCCCGGGAAGTGGGCCGTGGCGGCCGCGAACGGTGTCGTCGCGGGCCAGTGCCGGTCCCCGACCAGGCGCCGGTAGTTCAGGTCGCCCTTCATGATCGTGACCGCGGCCGAGGCGAACTCCGCGCGCAGGTCGTCCGGCATGGCGTGGAAGTCCAGCGGTGCGCAGAAGAACGGGTGAGCGCGCACCTCGATCCGGCCGTCGCGCAGTCCGTCCCAGACGCGCTGTCCGACGGCGGCAGCCTCGCCGTCGAGCACGAGGAGGTGCCGCAGCACCTCGAGCACGTCGGCGGGCGTGGCGTCGGAGACGTAGTACGGGTTCGGTTTGACCTGCAAGACGACGCGGTTCGCGCGGCCGGTCATCAGCAGGTGGTCGATCAGCACCAGGTCCGCGGCGAGCTCACCTGCGGAGTTGTCGGCGACGAGCTGAACCGGACCGGCCTCGTCGAACAGCGACCAGAACGGTCCGCCCTCGTCCGCCACCAGCGCGGACGACGCCCTCGTGGTGCCCGCCGACAGCTGGAAGGCCAGATCGGCCCGGTTTCCCCACACGGCCGCCTGCAGCACCGCGGTGTCGCGCTCGGCAGCATCGAGACCCTGAAGGGCGTCGAAGGACTTCAGGGTCTCCGCCGTGGCCGCGTTGCGCAGCTCGGCCTGCTTCATCGGCGCGAACGGATCCACCCCCTGCCACGGTCCGGGTGTGAAGTAGCCGGTGGCGGCGAGCAGCTTGCGGAAGAAGTAGCTCTCCGCCCACAGGAAGGGGCATTCGGACCACGGCCGCCCGATCCGCTCACTCGTCCAGGCCTGCCACGCGCTGTGGTCGGGCGCCACGTCGTCGAGCGGTTCGACGACTCCCCCGGTCGTCTCCCGCAGCAGCTCCGCCAGCCTGCCGCGCGTCCCGGCGCTGTACGGGAATGCCGCGCACAGCTGGTCGATCATCACCGGGTGCCGCTCGTGGAACACCTTCCAGGCGAACGTTCCGGCTTCACCGATCCCGACCAGCGGCGCTTCCGGCTCCATGAGCGCTCCCATCCCGTTCTGCCCGAACCACGCGGCCGAACATAGACCGGCTCGCCGCGATTCGCCCGGACTACCCGGCAGTCTCGTTGCGCAGCGCGAGCGGTGCCAGCGCGACGAGCACGCACAGCGCAGCGATGGGCAGCAGGTCCAGCGTGATCAGCGGCAGGGCGGAACCGGCGAAGAGCAGCACCGGCCCCCACCACGCGAGCTTCTCCGCCCGGGCGCACAGGATCGTCAACGCCAGCAGGCCGACGTACATCAGGGGTGGCCCGGCGATGTAGAAAACCGCTTGAGCGCCCGGAATCTCGCTGAACCGGGCGGTGATCGCGTTCATCTCCGCCTTGTCGGCGGCCAGCAGGCCTGCCACGACGTCGACCGCGAACTGAACCGCCGCGGTCGCCGCACCGGCGAGCGTAACGACGGTCCAGAAGGTGCGGGAGCGGGCGGCCAGTTCCCGCCGCACCCCGAGGACCGCGGGCACGAGGAGGGCGAGGCCGATGAGCTCGAGGATGTGCGCGACCTGCCAGTCGAGGCCGGGACCGTACTGGCCGTCCATCCGGCCGACCAGCCGCGCGATCCCGTATCCGGCGAAGCACAGCGGCGCTGCGAGAAGACATGCCCGGGAGAAGGTCATGCACCGACACTGGCCGGGGAAGGCCGTGCAGACATCGGGGTTTTCCCCGGACGGATCCGGAAGCGCGGTCAGGGAAGGCCTGGACGAGCGGCGGTTCACCGCCGGGCCCGAGGGGTCGGTCAGCCGTCCTCGTCTCCCGACCGGCGTCGTGATCGCGTGCGATTTCGCGCGAAATCGGCATCTTCCACGCCTGGCGAGCGGCGATTTCGCGCGAAACCGCCACGGTCCTAGCGCCGGAGGCGGGCGGCCGCGGCGAGGAGCGGGGTGGCGACCGTGGTGGCTGCTGCCCCGAGGGTGGTGTCCGTGGCCAGGATCAGGCGGACCGTTTTCATCGCCGTGGTGAGGATTTCGGCTCCGCGCTCGCGCATTCTCGCTTCGTACCGGGTGATCGCTTCGATGAGCGTCGCTTCGGTCGTCGCGTCGAGGTGGTGGAGGAGGTCGGCGGCGTCGCGGATGGCAGCGCCGGCGCCCATGCCCGCGGTCGGCGGGGTGGCGTGGACGGCGTCGCCGAGGGCCGTGATGCGGCTGGCGTTCCACGGCACGAGGTCGGCGGCTCGGGTCGAGGCGGCGTTGAAACGGAAGGCCGCCACGCTGGACGGGTCGGCCCGGGCGATGACCTCCAGCACGTGCTCGGCCCATCCCTGGTCGCGGAAGCGGTCGAGGAGCGCGCCCTGCGACCGGGCGCCGCTCAGATCGCGCAGGGCGTCCGTCCGGGCGGATTCGGGGAACATCGCGCCCCAGATGTAGGTGGGGCCGGTGGTGACCGACATCCGCAGCTCAGGGGCGTCGAGGGCGGCGTTGCCGACCGGGTCCAGGTATCCGATGTAGAGCGCGGCACCGCGCGGGCCGATCGCCATCGACGAGCGGAGGCCGAGGCGCTGCTGCTCAGCAGGGCTGAGGTCGGTGCGCCGGGTTCGCCCGGAGAATCCGATGATGCCCGCCGGGCGGCTGGTCGGGCCCGCCGCCAGGTGGCGGGCGACGACCGAGTGGGTGCCGTCGGCTCCGACCACCAGGTCCGCGGTGACCGACGTGCCGTCGGTGAACGTCACTCGCGGCGTCCCCCGCTGATCGACGCCCGACACCTCCCGCCCGAGGTGCAAGTCCTCGCCGACGGCTTCGGCCAGCAGCGTGCGCAGCGTGATCCGGTCGACGTCGATGCTCGCGCTGCCCGTCAGGTCCGGGCCGTGCCCGAGCAAGCGGCCGCGGCGGTCCCAGAACGCGTCCCGGTCCCGCATCCGCAGCGCCGACCCCGACGCCAGCAGCCGCCGCACGATCTCCGGCGCCACCAGCCGTTCCAGCGCCGACTGCGCCCGCTGGTCGAGCGTGATGTGGTAGCCGCCGGTCGCGGCGACATCGGTGTCGCGGTCGAACACCGCCACCTCGTACCCGCTGCGGCGCAGCCCGGCGCCCAGCGCGAGCCCACCGATCCCGCCCCCGACCACGGCGACGCGCATGCTCATCCGACCTCCACTGCCGAGCGATCACTTCGTCCCCGACGGTGACACCGGTAGTGGACGCCGAACGGCCAGTACCGGTGCCAGGATGGGCCGATGGCGAGCACCTCGCACCGAGCGCTGCGGCTGTTGTCCCTGCTGGGATCGCGCCGCCAGTGGTCGCTCCGCGCCCTCGCGGCCCGGCTCGAGGTCAGCGAGCGCACGGTCCGCCGCGACCTGGGCACCCTGCGGGAGCTCGGCTACCCGATCACGACCGTCCGCGGCCCGGACGGCGGCTACCGGCTCGGCACCGGGCGCACCTTGCCGCTGCTGTTCGACCACGACCAGGCGCTGGCGATCGCCGTGGCGCTGCAAACCGCGCCCAGCACGGTGTTCGGCCTGCAGGACGACACCGCCCGAGCCCTGGCCACCGTGCAGCAGGCCATGCCCGAAACACTGCGCACCGCAATGGAATCCCTGCGCCTGACCCAGCTGCAGAACTACTGGGAGTTCCCCGCACCACCGATCGATCCTGCCGCGCTGAGCGCCGTCGGCAGCGCTGTGCGGCACCGCCGCGTCCTGGTCGCCGAACTCCTGCGCCCCGATGGAACGCGACCCGCCCCCGAGGACGACGACTTCACCGCTGCCCGTTTCGAGCCGCACCACCTGGTCGTCTGGGCCGCCCGCTGGTACGTCGTCGCCCACGACGTCGACGACCGGCAGTGGCGGGTGCACCGCGTGGACCGGCTGCACCCCCGCCACACGACCACGCGCTTCGACCACCGCGAAGTGCCCGGCGGCGACCTCGCCCACTTCGTCATGAGCAGCCACGACCGCGGCGACGTCCTCGCGGCCTGGCCCTGCACCGGCAGCGCGCGGCTCCGCCTGCCCGCCCACGTCGTGGCCCGCTGGGCCCCCGGAGGATCCGTCGTCGAACACCTCGACGCCGAGCACTGCCGCCTCACCCTCGGAGCCTGGTCCTGGGCGGGAATCGCCGGAATCCTCGCGACGTTCGACGCCCACCTGACGGACCTGCACCCACCAGAACTCGTCGAAGCATGCCGAAAGCTCGCCCACCGCTACGCGTCGATCCCCGGGGGATGACTCACGACTTCGATCAACGACCGATCACTGGGCACAGCGCGATGAACGAACCGACAGTGCCCCGGACCAGCGGATTCAGGACGACCGGTAGGCGTTCCGGCGGTGAGCGACAGTCACGACGGTGACCGTGATCCGACCATCATCGATCGAGTAAAGAGCTCGGTACTCACCACGGCGCGTGCTGCACAGTCCGTCGAACGGCACGTCCAAGCGCTTTCCAAGACGGTGGGGATTGTCGGCGACCGGGCCGGTCAGGTGGTCGTGCATGGCCATGGCAGCAGCCAACGGCAAGCGGTTCATCTGGCGACGCGCAGCAGCGGTGTAGACGACCGCGTAGCTACCGCGCCAACTCACTCGTTGTCCTGCCTCGCTTGCAGATCAGCTGCCATCTGGTCGGCGGACACGGTGCGCCCAGCGGTCACATCGGCAAGTCCTTCGCGCAGGTCCCGGATGAGGTCGGAGTCGGAAAGCACTTCGATCGTCTCGCGCAGCCGGTCGATTTCGCCGGACGGCACCACGTCCGCGACGTGTTCGCCGTGCGCGACGACCGGCACCGTCTCACCGTGCTCGGCTCTGCGAACAGCATCCGTCCACGACGACAAGGCCTCGCCCACCGACGACAGCGCCTCGTCCACTGCATCGGCGCACACGCTCACTGGCTGCTCCCTCATAGTTCGTATTCTGCTGCATCTCCCGAGAATCCGACCAGTTCCGACGACTGGAAGCAGGCCGACTCGACCTGTCTACCGACGGCGGCGAGTTCCAGCACTGATCCTGCGCACGAATCCCTCGAAAGTGCGTTCCCCGTGGGATGACGGGCGCGGCGGAGTGCCCCGCCGGGGAATCCCGGGCGGGGCAACGGTTTTCGCCGGTCAGCGACCTTGGAGGGACTTGACGTTGTTGCCGAAGGTCCAGTTCTTCGAGCCGTCCCAGTTGAGGGACCAGGTCATCAGGCCCTTCAGGCCGCCGTTGTAGTTGTTCCAGGCCTGGGCCACCAGGTCCGGGGACATGTAGCCGCCGCCCGCGCCCGGCTGGGCGGGCAGGCCCGGGACCTGCTTGTCGTAGGGCACCTTGATCGTCGTGCCCTGCACGACCAGGCCGCTGTTCAGGCAGTCCGTCTGCTTGACGAAGCCCTCGACGGTGCCCGCCTGGTACGAGTCGCCGGAGCAGCCGTACATGCTGCCGTTGTAGTACTGCATGTTCAGCCACCAGAGGCGGCCGTTGTCCGCGTACTTCTTCACGATCGGCAGGTAGGCGCCCCAGATCGAGCCGTAGGTCACGCTGCCGCCGGTCACGTAGGCGGTCTCCGGGGCCATCGTGAGGCCGAAGTTGGCCGGCATCTGGGCCAGCACGCCGTCGATGATGCGGATCAGGTTGGCCTGCGACGGCGACAGCTCGTTGATGTTCCCGCTGCTGCTCAGGCCGGTCTCGATGTCGATGTCGATGCCGTCGAAGTTGTACTTCTTGAGGATCGGCACCACGGTTTCGACGAACCGGTCGGCGACCGCGCTGGAGGACAGGTCGATGCCCGCGGTCGCGCCGCCGATCGACATCAGGATGGTGAGGCCGTCCGCCTTCGCCTGGCACATCTCCTCCGGCGTGGCCACCTTGACGGTGCTGTCCATGCCGTCCTCCCACAGCACCGTGCCGTCGGAGCGGATGACCGGGAAGGCCGCGTTGATCACGTTGTAGCCGTGCTGGCGGATCTCCGGGTTGGTGATCGGCGTCCAGCCGAACGGCGGGTGCACGCCGTTGGCCGCACCGTCCCAGTTTTCCCAGTAGCCGTGCAGCACCTTGCCCTCCGGCTTCGACTTCACCGGACAGCTGGCCGCCGCTTCCGGCGCGGGAGCCGAGGTGTCCGCCGCGGCCGGGAACACCGGAAGAACGGCGGTGAAGGCCACCGCCAGACCGGCTCCGAGCAGGCGTTTCATCCGACCGGCCATGTACCGCTCCCCTCTCGACCGGACCAGTTCGGAAATTGGTCCTGAATCGAATAAATACGACGAATTCAATCGAAACCTTTATGCCAAGCGGGCAGATCGAAAACAAGACTTCCGGCTCGGTGGTATTTACCAATTTTGGGCTGGTTTTCGCAGGTGGACTGCCGTGAGCGTTTTGGGGTGCCATAGCAACCCAAAACACTCACGGAGCCCGACCAGCGGAAACGCGACCGTCACACCGCCGTTTCTCCGCCGAAACCGGGATCCCGGACGATCAGGCGGGACTGAGCCGAACGGAGCAACGCGTGCAGATCATCGTCGACGACCTGACCGGGCCGGAGATCGCCGAATTCCTCACCGCCCACGTCGCCGAGCTGCGAGCGATCTCCCCGCCGGAGAGCACCCACGCGCTCGACCTCGACGCGCTGCGCCGCCCCGAGATCACCTTCTGGTCGATGCGCGACGGCGACGCCGTGGTCGCCTGCGGAGCGCTCAAGGAGCTGGACGACGAGCACGCGGAGCTCAAGTCGATGCGAGTCGCTCCGACGCACCAGAACCGCGGCCTGGCGTCCCGGCTGCTGGAGCACATCACCGCCACCGCGCAGCAGCGCGGCTTCTCCCGGCTGAGCCTGGAGACCGGGTCGTTCGACTTCTTCGAGCCCGCCCGCCGCCTCTACGCCAAGCACGGCTTCACCCGGTGCGAGCCCTTCGCCGACTACCGCCCGGACCCCAACAGCGTCTTCCTGACCAAGCGGCTCTGAACCCGCGCGGAAGACCAGGTCAGCACGCCTTCTCGACACCACGGTTGACACCACTACGGATGGAGTACTACGTTCGAAGTACTTCAAACGCAGTACTTCGAACGGAGTGGTTGTCACATGCGAAACCCCTTCAACGCCCAGTCCGGCTTCCCGGCGCCGCGCGGCGGCAAGCGGCACAACCCGCGCCCGCAGGCTCCCCGCTCGTTCCCGATCCGGCGGCCGCTGCCCAAGCCCGGAGGTCACCGCTGACAGACTCCTCGCACCAGCCCAGCCCGCCCGCGCACAGGAGAACTCGATGCGAAAGCTGACCTACTTCATCGGATGCAGCGTCGACGGCTACATCGCCGCCACCGACGGCTCGCTCGACGCGTTCTTCCCGCTGCCGGACGGGCTGGTGGAACACGTCGTCGCGGAGTACCCGCAGACGCTGCCGACGCACCTGCACGAGGTCATGGGCGTCACCGACCTGGGCGACCGCTTCGACGCGGTCGTGATGGGCCGCGGCACCTACGACCCGGGCGTGGAGCAGGGCGTCACCAGCCCTTACGCCCACCTGGAGCAGCACGTGGTCTCGTCCGGCCGCACCAGCCCGGACCCGGCGATCAACGTCATCGCAGGCGACCCGCTCGCCGCGGTGAAGGAGCTCAAGAACCGGCCGGGCGGCGGGATCTGGCTGGCCGGCGGCGGCAAGCTCGCCGCCGCGCTGCTGCCGGAGATCGACGAGCTGGTGCTGAAGATCTACCCGTTCGTCCTCGGCACCGGCATCGGCGTGTTCGACGGCGAGGTGGCCCCGACGCACCTCACCCTCACCGATTCCCACGTCCTCAGCGGCGGCGCGGCGATCCACACCTACGCGCGCAGGTGAGCTCGCCGCTCCCGATCAGCGCGCGCATGATGGGGCGGTGCGCGAGCGGAAGACGTTGACCGACAAGCTCTTCCTGCTCGCCGTCCTGCTGAAGGGCCTGGACGGCGCGGTGCAGCTGATCGGCGGGATCGTGCTCGTCCTCCTGCCACCCGGGACCATCACCCGGCTCGCGCACGCGGTCGTCACCCGCGACCTGGTCGGGCCGCCGGAAGGGCCGCTGGCCGGGCACTTCGAGGAGGCGGTGCGGCACTTCGCCGACGGCAACCGCACTTTCGTGATCGCGTACCTGCTCCTGCACGGCGCGATCAAGCTGGTGCTGGTGATCGCGCTGATCCGCCAGATCCTGCCGATGTACCCGGTGGCGGTCGCGGCGCTGGGCCTGTTCGTCGTCTTCGAGGTCCTCCGGGCCGCGCAGACCCGCTCGATCGTGCTGCCGCTGCTCGCCGCGCTCGACGTGGCGATCATCGTCCTGGTCGTCAAGGAGTACCTGGAACTGCGCAGACGACGAGCGTGACCGCTGGACCGCGAAATATGCCAGTTTCACCGGAGATCCGGGACCTCCGGTGAAAGCCGTCGCCCGACACACCGGAGCGTGTCGGGCGACGGGTGGAGCGAGTTCCGGCCGTCAGACCTTCTTCCTGCGCAGCACCACGAGGAGCAGCGCACCGGCGGCCAGCAGCGCGGCACCGGCGATGCTCAGCGCACCGGTCGGCACACCGGTCTGGGCCAGGTGGTCGATGCCCGGCGAAGAGCCGTCAACGGGCTGTTCGCCGTCAGGTCCACCGCCGTCACCGCCACCGCCGTCACCACCGCAGCCCGGCGATCCGGGATTCTCCGCGCAGTCCGGCGGTTCGGTGCAGGTCGGAGGCGGTTCCGGGCACGGCTGCTGGTCGCAGTCCGGGGGCGGCGGGCAGGGCGAGCTCGTCGACGTCGGGGATTCGCTCGTCGACGGCTCCGAAGTCGAGGTGGGCGGCTCCGAGGTCTCCGACGACGTGGGCGGTTCCGTGGTCTCGGTGGTGGACGTCGGCGGCTCCGACGTCGACTGGTCGTCCCCGCACTCGACGCGGACCTCACCGGCCGTCACGTCCATCAGCCCGCCGTCGAAGACGGTCTCGCCCGAGGTGTCGCGCATGACCGCGTGCACCTGGACCCGGATCGCCGCGTGCGCGCCGTGGGCGTAGGTCTCCTGGATCCGGGCCACGTCGATCGTCAGCGTCACCTCGCCGATCCCGGACAGCCCCAGCTGCGCGCCGGTGGTCTCCGCGGTGGAGCTCCCGGCGGGCAGCGGGCGGGTCGTGTCGTCGAACAGGTAGACCGAGTTCGAGTCGGTCGCCGCGTACGCCTCCTCGCTGCTGGCCAGCGGCGCCTGCGTGCAGCGCGCCCAGGTGTGCAGCGCGCCGAAGCTGAGCAGGTTCGGGCCGCCCTCGGTCGCGGAGATGCCGAACCCGCTCCAGGCCGCGCTGGCCTCGCGCGATCCCGCGCTGTCGGTGACCTGCGCGGTCGAGGTGCCGGGCGGCGTCGGGCCGCCGTGCCAGCCGTTGACGTGGCTGCGCACGCCTTCGGGGTCGCTCTGGTCCCACGAGGCGAGCTCGTTGCCCGGACCGGCGGAAACCGCACCGAGCTCGCCGCTGAAGCCGCCGACGCCGGCCTGCGGAACGGCGGTGACGTCCAGCTGCAGCAGCGAGCTCTCGGCGACGGTCTGCTGGGCGGCCGCGGTCGGCCCCGCGGCGGCCACGGCCACCGCGGCTACCGCGGCGAGGATCGAATGGGTCGCTCTGATCACACGCGGAGCCTAGGAGTCCTCTGTGGACTGCGCAGGCGCATCGATCTCGGCGTGTCCGCAGGCCCCGCCGCCTCCCGATCACCAGCAGCGCGGGAAATCCGGTAATTCCCCGAGTTTTACCGGGTCAACACCTTGATCAATTTCTGGGGGTTCGCCGTTAATTTGGCGAGTTGTGTCCAACAAATGGACATCTTCACTCGATCGAGTGAAGAGTGCATTTCGGTTCGAACCAGCTGCGTTCCTCGCGAACCGAAGGAGATCAGCGTGTCCCTCGCCCGAAACCTCGCCGGCGTCGTCGGGGCCGTCCTGGCCGCCGCGGCGTTCGTCGCCCCGGCCCAGGCCGCCGAGCAACCCCCGTCCTCGGACGTCCAGCCCTACATCATCGACGGCCGGTACGCGGAGAACGCGCCGTGGGCCGCCCGCCTGTTCGCCGACGGCCGCGAGAACTGCTCGGCCACCATCATCGCGCCGGAGTGGATCCTCACCGCGCAGCACTGCGTCGCAGGCGGCGGGCAGCTGAGCTTCAACATCGGCAACCTCGACCAGACGCAGGGCGAGAAGGCCAACGCCAAGCCCGGCGGCGTCACGACCCACCCCAGCGCCGACCTCGCCCTGGTCAACATCGACCACGCGGTGCAGGCCGAGTACGCGCCGCTGGGCACGGTCGGCGACGTCCAGGTCGGCCAGACCGTGCAGACCTACGGCTGGGGCGCGACCTGCACCAACCTTCCCGAGATCCAGTGCCAGTCGCAGCGCCTCAAGGTCGCCGACGTGCGCGTGACCGACATCGCGTGCAGCGACTACCGCGGCGGCACCGCGGTGTGCGCGAGCCGCGGCGACGGCATCCCGGCCGGCGGTGACTCCGGCGGCCCGATGTTCTCCGGGAACGTGCAGGTCGGCGTGGCCTCCACCAGCGACCGGCAGACCACCACGGCCTACACCAACATCACCCAATACCGCGACTGGATCCAGTCCGTGGCGGGCGTGTAGATCCCACGCGGTCGGCGGTCCGCTCGGGTGCGTGCCGGCACCCGAGCGGACCGTTCGCGTTTGGATTTCATCTCTGCGAGCAGTTTTTTCGGCTAACGGAAATCATCCCCGACACACCCGCGCGAACAGCGCGGGAATTCGGCGTTTCCGCAGGTCAGAAGGTATACGAAAGAATTGATCAATAATACGCGCGGCGCGCGGGTAGCACCGCGTCAGATCACAAATCAACGTTTCTGTAGTGCTTCTCACGTGTAAAATCGCGTCTCGCCTGGTAGACGAGTGACTATCGCTCCGCGAACCTGACGCGTTACGGATGTTCTGTTAAGTTGGCGAAGCATGACCGGCGACAAACCGAGCCATAACAACGACGAACGAATTGGCGGAAGCGGTTCAGCCGGGCGGTTGGAGATCGACGCTCCGGTCGTCGCGGACGGCCCCGAGCTCTACCGGATCACCTGCGATTCGGCGGTGCTCGACGTGAACTCGTCCTACGCCTATCTGTTGTGGTGCCGGGACTTCGCGCAGACCTCAGCGGTGGCGCGCATCGACGGAGCGGTGGTGGGCTTCGTGACCGGGTACATCCGGCCCGACGCCCCCGACACCCTGGTGGTGTGGCAGATCGCCGTCGATGCCTCCCAGCGCGGTGGTGGCGTGGCCAGCCGTCTCCTCGGGCACCTGGTGGACCGCGTGCAACCGCGCGGGATCCGGTACCTGGAGACGACGATCACCCCGGACAACGCCGCTTCGATCAAGCTGTTCACCGCGCTGGCGCGCAGCCGCTCGGCGGAACTGCAGCGCAGCGAGCTGTTCACCGCCGACCTGTTCCCGGACGCGCACCTGGGAGAAGACCTGTACCGCATCGGGCCGTTCGCCGCGGCCCCCGCTGTCGCAGCCGCAACCGGCCGCTGACGCACGAAATCTTGCCTGCTGCCGAGGCGCGCCCGCAGTGCGCCGCCCGGCACGAACGGAGGATCGTGAACGACATCTTCGCAACCCTGGAATCCGAAGTCCGCAGCTACTGCCGCACCTGGCCGACGGTGTTCGACCGCGCCTCCGGCAGCTACCTGTACGACCAGGACGGCACCGCCTACCTGGACTTCTTCGCCGGTGCGGGAGCGCTCAACTACGGGCACAACAACCCGGCGCTGAAACGCAAGCTCCTCGAATACCTGGAGCGGGACGGCGTCACCCACGCCCTCGACCAGTCCACCGTCGCCAAGGGCGAGTTCCTGCGGAGCTTCCAGCAGAACGTGCTCGAACCGCGCGGGCTGAACTACAAGGTCCAGTTCCCCGGCCCGACCGGCACCAACTCGGTGGAGTCGGCGCTGAAGCTGGTCCGCAAGATCACCGGCCGCGAGTCGATCATCAGCTTCACCAACGCTTTCCACGGCATGACGCTGGGTTCGCTGTCGGTGACCGGCAACTCGATGAAGCGCGGCGGCGCGGGCATCCCGCTGGTGCACGCCACGCCGATGCCCTACGACGACTACTTCGACGGCCAGGTCCCCGACTTCCTGTACTTCGAGAAGATGCTCGAGGACAGCGGCAGCGGCCTCAACGAGCCGGCCGCGGTGATCGTCGAGACGCTGCAGGGCGAGGGCGGCATCAACTCGTCGCGGCCGGAGTGGCTGCGCGGGCTCTACGACCTGTGCCAGAAGCACGGCATGCTGATGATCGTCGACGACGTGCAGATGGGCTGCGGCCGCACCGGCCCGTTCTTCAGCTTCGAAGAGGCCGGCATCCAGCCCGACATCGTCTGCCTGTCGAAGTCCATCGGCGGCTACGGCCTGCCGATGGCGCTGACGCTGATCAAGCCGGAGCACGACGTGTGGGAGCCGGGCGAGCACAACGGCACCTTCCGCGGCAACAACCCGGCGTTCATCACCGCGACCGAGGCCATCGAGCAGTACTGGAAGGACGACTCGCTGCAGAAGGCGACCATCGCCAAGGGCGAGCGGGTCGGCGCGGTGCTGGAGGAGATCGCCGCCGAGCACGGCGGGGCCATCTCGAAGGGCCGCGGCCTGGCCCGCGGCATCGGCTTCGACGACCTCAACGTGGCGGGCAAGGTCTCCAAGGCGGCCTTCGACCGCAAGCTGCTGGTGGAGACCTCCGGTCCGTCCAGCGAGGTGCTGAAGATCATGCCGCCGCTGACCGTCTCGGACGACGAGCTGGAGAAGGGCCTGCAGATCATCCGCGAGTCGGTCCGCGAAGTGCTGGCCTGACGGGCGCGCGGGAATCCCGGCACCCGGACGATCGAATCCGCGTGCCGGGACTGTTCCCGCGCGTGCGCCTGATGAGAATCTGCGGCGGTGCGCGGCAGCGACCGCGCGCGAACTGGTACTGAGAAACATCCTTGGAGGAAACGTGATCGTCCGGCACCTGTCGGAAATCGAGGACACCGACGCCGACATCAAGTCGGAGAACTGGCGCAGCAAGCGGATCATCCTGGCCAAGGACAAGCTCGGCTTCTCGGTGCACGAGACCACGCTCTACGCGGGCACGGTGAACGACTTCTGGTACGCCAACCACATCGAGGCCGTGTTCATCACCTCCGGTGAGGGCGAGGTCGAGAACAAGGCGACCGGCGAGGTGCACCAGCTCAAGCCGGGTTCGATCTACGTGCTCGACAACGCCGACAAGCACCAGGTCCGGCCGCGCACCGAGATGAAGACGGTCTGCGTGTTCAACCCGCCGGTGACCGGCCGCGAGGTGCACGACGAGAACGGCGTGTACCCGCTGATCGTCGAAGAGGACGAGGCCGCGGCGGCCAACTGAGCCCACCGCGCTTGTCCACCGCCCGTGGCGGGTAACCCAGGCTGGTTACCCGCCACGCGCACAACTGGTCTCCCCCCGGCTCGGGGGGATTGCGGGCGCGCCGAGTGCGCGCCGCTTCTAACCGAGGAACCGAGAAATGGCGGCGGTGCCGACGGCACCGACCGCTCCGGCGGGAATTCGCGAAGGAGGCGCAACCCATGACCGTCGCTGAACTCAGCACCCAGGACCGCTACCCGACCCGGGTGGGCGCCGAACCGTCCCCGATCGACCGGGACGACCCCACCGTGTGGCCCGGCGTGGACGCCGGCCCGGCCAGCGCGGCGGAGCTCCGCTCGCACGAGGTCAAGGGCTTCCACGTCGTGGAGGGCCTGCTGTCCCCGGCTGAGGTGCAGACGTACTGGCAGGAGCTGGAACGGCTCACCAGCGACCCGGCGGTGCGCGCGGACGAGCGCACCATCGTCGAGCGGTCGTCGGACGAGGTCCGCTCGATCTTCGAGGTGCACCGCACCAGCGAGCTGATCGCGGAACTGGCCCGCGACCCGCGGGTGCTGGACCGGGCCCGGCAGATCCTCGGCTCGGACGTGTACGTGCACCAGAGCCGGATCAACTACATGCCCGGCTACCGGGGCACCGGTTTCTACTGGCACTCCGACTTCGAGACCTGGCACGCCGAGGACGGCATGCCCGCGATGCGCGCGGTCAGCATCTCGATCGCCCTCACGGACAACTACCCGTTCAACGGCGGCCTGATGATCATGCCGGGCTCGCACCGGACGTTCGTGCCCTGCGCGGGCGAGACGCCCGCGGACAACTACAAGTCCTCGCTCAAGGAGCAGCGGGTCGGGGTGCCCAGCGAGGACGACATCACGCGGCTGGCCTACGAGCACGGCATCGAGCAGTTCACCGGCCCGGCGGGCTCGGCCCTGTGGTTCGACTCGAACTGCATGCACGCCTCGGGCAACAACATCACGCCGTTCCCCCGCTCGAACATCTTCATCGTGTTCAACAGCGTGGAGAACGCCCTGGAGCACCCCTTCGCAGCGCAGATCCCACGCCCGCGCTTCATCGCGGCGCAGGACCGCACGCCGCTTAGTCGGTGATGGGTGCCGTGGGGGTTTTGCTGAGTTGGTGATGGTTCCGTGAGCGTTTTGGGGTGCTATGGCGCCCCGAAACGCTCACGGCCACGGCTCAGCGGATGGGGTGGGCCGCCAGGACCGCGCCCGCCCTGTCGGCGACCGCTGCGTCGAGCATCGGGTAGCGGCCGCCTGCCACGAAGCGCTCGGAGAGCTCGAAGGTCACGATCTCGCCTTCGGCGAGGAGCCGGCCCGCCGCTTCCGGGTCCACCGCGACCTGGTCCGGGTGCACGATCGTCAGATCGGTGAACGTCGCCGCCAGGTACGGGCTGGCGAACTGGGTGAACGAGTCGCCCACCATCCGCATCGGCCGGGTCACCATGCCCGGCTTCGGCGGCGATTCCAGGTGCAGCGGCTCGTGGAAGTCGCTCGGCTTGAACTGGGTGTTGTCCACGTCGCTGCCGTCCGGTGCCAGCGAGTACGCCTGGATCGGCACGGTGCGGTCCTGGCCCAGCAGGTCCGGGATGTCCGCGCTGTGCGGGTACTGCCGCGACGGCCGGACCTTC
This sequence comes from Saccharopolyspora indica, assembly GCF_027853965.1. GTDB lineage: Bacteria > Actinomycetota > Actinomycetes > Mycobacteriales > Pseudonocardiaceae > Saccharopolyspora > Saccharopolyspora indica. The sequence continues at coordinate 32,015 of NZ_JAQGLB010000019.1, forward strand.
CAGTCGCGCGTCGCGCCCGGCTCCAGGCGTTCGGCGAGCTGGTAGGCCATGGTGATGCCGCCCTCGTGCGTCCAGTGCGTGTCGATGTCGTGGTAGATCGGCCGCTGGTTGCGCGCGGCCACCTCGCGCAGCTGACCGCGCATGTCCAGCGCGCCGGTCTCGCGCGGAACCCGCTTCCAGAACTCCTCGCGGGCCTTCGCCGAGCAGTCCTCGCCCGCAAAGGCGTCGGGCAGGTTCTCCGGGTACACAGTGGACTTGTCCGGTGCCACTACCAGCTGGAACTTCCGCCCGGAGGCCTCGACGACCTGGCGCCAGCGGCGCAGCCCGGCGATCACCTCGTCCAGCGAGCGCTTCGGCACGCAGCGGTAGGACACGTCGTGCCCCAGGTAGAGCCAGCCGCCCTTGCCCTCGATGACCGCGGGGAACACGTTCTCGTCGATCTGCGGCTTCTCGTCGACCTGCCCGGCACCCACCGGCGAGGTGTGCGAACCGCCGTCCAGCCGAGCGGGTTCGCCGAAGACGCCGCGGCTGAGCGCGTCGACCGACTGCACGGCCTGGCGCCGGAACGGCAGGTGATCGGTGGCCCAGGCGTTCATCCCGGTGAAGAAGCCCCAGCCGTCGGTGACGCTCGGGAACGCGGCCAGCGGCCGGTTCTCCAGCTGCGCGGGACGAGCCCCGAAGACCCAGCTCACCAGCGGCGCGGTGAAGAACAGGACGGCGCACACCAGCGCCGCGAGCTGCCGCCTGCCGTGCCGCGGCCGGTGCAGCGGGTGCTCCCGCGGCAACCACGCCTCGTGGACCGGGGGGAGCTTCTTCTGCCGCGACACACCCCAACGTTAACCGGCCACTCACCGCGACCGATCGAAAACTCGCAGATCCACGAGCAGCGCCGTCGCGCCACGACAAGCACCGAGCCCAGCTGATCTATTCGGGTGAAGCGCAGATCCGAGTCCGCAGCGCCCCGAGCACCGCTGAGACGATTCAGCCAGCTGCGCAGGATCGACCGGGGAAGCGAGCACATGTCGAGCGCCAAGGGGTTCTTGTCCTACGTCCACGCGGACGACGCCGCGGAATCCGGGAGGATCGCGCAGCTCGCCCGGGACGTCGTGGCTCAGTACGAGATGATCACCGGTGAGCAGATCGACCTGTTCCTGGACCGCGACGAGATCTCCTGGGGCGAGGACTGGCGTTCCAAGATCGACGACACCCTGTCCGACGTGGCCTTCTTCATCCCGGTGCTCACGCGGCGCTACTTCCGGAGCCAGGAGTGCCGCCGCGAACTGGACTTCTTCATCAAGAAGGCCCGAGCGCTCGGGCTCACCGAGCTGGTCCTGCCCATCCTCTACACCGACTTCCCCGAACTCCGCGAAGATCCGCCGACCGATGAGCTGATCGCGCGCACCAGCGCCTTCCAGCGGGTCGACTGGACCGATCTCCGGTTCGCGGCCACCACCTCTCCTGAATACCGGAAAGCAGTGGCACAGCTGGCGCAGCGGCTCGCGGAGGCCGCGACCGCCGCTGAAGCGGTGGACGACAGCAGCGACGCCGAGGGCGTCCGGGAGGCGATCCCGTCCGCGCCGGACGACGAAGCGGGATTCGCCGACGCGGTGTCCGAGGCCGAGGAAGTCATGCCCGCGTGGACGGAAACGGTTCGCCGGATCACGGCGGAGATCCTCCGCATCGAGAAGCTCGCCACCACTGCGGGAGAGCAGCTCCAGGCCAGCGATGCCCGCGGGCAGGGGCCAGTGGCCAGGAACTCGATCTTCAACCAGTTCGCACAGGGGCTGAAGTCTCCGGCCGAACGGATCGCGAGACTGAGCAACGAGTTCGCCGCCCAACTCCACGCGATGGACCTGGGCATGCAAGCGGTCCTCGCGCGCATGCCCGGCGAGCTCAGGCAGAACTCGAGCAGCGCCGAGGACTTCGTCGAGCTGGTCCGGCAGATGGCGTCCGGCTCGGCGGAGGGCCTGGAGGCGTTGGAGCAACTGGTGTCGACGATCGAGCCCGTCGAGCGGGAATCGCGCAACCTGCGCCCCGCTTTCCGCGAGCTGCGCAAAGGCCTGACCCTCATGGTCGACGGCGACGAGGTCATCCAGAACTGGGTCAAGCAGATGGACGGCCTGCAAGTGCCCCCGCGCCCGAACGCCGGCTGAGCCCGCGCGGCACCTCGGAGCTACTCGACGTTGACCACGACCGCGCTGACGTTGTCGTCGGAGAGCTGCTCCACCGCGGCCGCGACGAGCTGCTCCGCGGCGTCCTGCGGGTTCGGTTCCGAGCCCAGGATCTCCTCGATCTCCTCGGTGGACAGCGTCTTGAACAGGCCGTCCGAGCAGATCAGCAGCCGGTCCTCCGGCCGGCAGGACAGCTCGATGCGGTCGACCTCGACCTCCGGGCCGACGCCGATCGCCCGGGTGAGCACGTTGCGGTGCGGGTGCTCGTCGGCCGCGTCCTCGCTGACCGCTCCGGCGCGCAGCAGCTCCGCGATGACGGTGTGATCGCGGGTCAGCAGCTCGAGGTGCCCGTTGCGGAGCCGGTACAGCCGCGAGTCGCCCACGTGCGCGGCCACGACCCCGGCGTCCGTCGTCAGCGCCACGGCGACCAGCGTGGTGCCCATGGTCACCGCCTCGCGGTCCGCGCGTCTGAGCACCGCCCGGTTGGCCTGCTGGCAGGCGTGCAGCAGCCCGTCGGCGCTGCGGTCGGTGGCGAAGTCCGCGTTCAGCGCGTCCAGCGCGAGCCTGCTGGCGACCTCCCCGCTGGACAGCCCGCCCACCCCGTCCGCGAGCCCGAACAGCCCGTCGCCGACGACCACCGCGTCCTGGTTGTTCCTGCGTCCGCCCTGGTGCGTTGCTGCGCCGGCGACAAGCGTGCTGGTCACTTCGGATCCCCTCCGTTGGGTTGACCGGTCGAACTGCTCGATCGGTAGACGGCCACCGACCCGCTGAGGTTCGCACGATCCCGCAATCCCGGTGCGAAGATCACACCGGCCCGTCCCACCAGGAAGAGTCAAACACCTCAGAACTGGTAGTAGAGGAAGGGGCTGAAGGAGCCGGTGGCGACGAGGAGGCCGGAGTAGCCCAGGCCCAGGGTCAGGACGCCGATGCGGAGGGCCTTGGCGCGGCGGGTGCGGACCGACTCCAGGAACGGGCCGGTGCCCGCGTTGGCCGGGAGGAAGACCACCACCAGCGCCAGCAGCAGGAACACCAGGCGCTGGTTGGTCACCGCCGCCGCCACGATGTCGGTCAGGCCCGCGAAGTCCGGCACCAGCATGTGCCCCAGCATGACGAACGCGCTGGTCAGGTCCGGGGAGCGGAAGAAGACCCAGCCGATCACCACCAGCAGCATCGTCAGCGCGCGGCGGGCGATGCGGGCGCGGACGTCCGTCGGGGCGTGGGCCCAGCCGAACCTCCGCTCGACGACCAGCAGCAGGCCGTGGAACAGGCCCCACATCAGGTACGTCCAGGCCGCGCCGTGCCAGAAGCCGGTCAGCACGAAGATGATCGCCAGGTTGCGGTAGGTGCGGGCCGGGCCGCCCCGGTTGCCGCCGAGCGGGATGTAGACGTAGTCGCGGAACCAGCGCGACAGCGACATGTGCCAGCGGCGCCAGAACTCGGTGACCGTCACCGCCGAGTACGGCCGGGCGAAGTTCTCCGGAAGCCGGAACCCGAGCATCCGGCCCAGCCCGATGGCCATGTCCGAGTAGCCGGAGAAGTCGAAGTACAGCTGCATCGCGTAGCCGATCGCGCCGAGCCAGGCGATCGCGAACGTCATGTCCTCGTCGGGTGTCGCGAAGCAGGCGTCCACCATCGGCGCCAGCGTGTCGGCGATCACGACCTTCTTCGTCAGCCCCCACGCGAAGCGCGGGAACCCGGCCGCGATGTCGTCGAGCCGGTGCGTGCGCTCCTGCGGCAGCTGGTCGGCGATCTCCCGGTAGCGCACGATCGGACCCGCCACCAGCTGCGGGAACATCGCGATGTAGGTGATGAACGAGACCGGGTTGCGCAGCGCGGGCCGCTCGCCGCGGTAGATGTCCACCACGTAGGAGATGTGGTGGAACGTGTAGAAGGAGATGCCGATCGGCAGCGCCAGCTCCAGCACCGGGAAGTCGCCGCCGAACCAGCTGCCGAGCACCGCCAGCTGCTCGGTGGCGAACCCGGCGTACTTCCACACCGCCAGGATCGCGAGGTTGAACGACACGGTGCCGATCAGCACCCAGCGCCGCCGGTTCTGCTCGAAGCCCCACTCGACCGGTTCCAGCCGCAGCCCCGCGAAGTAGTTCACCACGATGCACGCCAGCAGCAGCAGCGTGGTGCCGCCCGCACCGCTGGTGTAGAACAGCAGACTGGCCACCGCGACCACGGCGTTGCGCCCGGCGCGCGGCGCGATCAGCACTGCTGCCAGCACAGCGGGCAGGAAGTACCAGAGGAACAGGGGGCTTGCGAACGACATCGGGGCCTCGGGGTACGGGAGGCCCTCGCCTCCCCTGGGAGCACGTCAGGATTGCTGAACCGGACTCTAGCCGAGCCCGGAACGTCACCGTGCCGAAACGGAACGGGTCAAAACCTGGCATTGATCCGCTTTGTCCTGACCAGGCGAAACGAGTTCGCGGGCACGGTCGCGAACCGGGGACAGCGGCCGCGCGGATCACCTAGCCTGGGGCTCATGAACGCTCCCCCGCCGGGCTGGTACCCAGACCAGGCAGATCAGCGCTACGTCCGCTGGTGGGACGGCCGCCAGTGGACCCCGCACGTGCAGCCGGCGCGAGCACCGGCGCCGCAGGGCGACGGCTCCGAGCTGGAGCTCTCCGTGGGCGGCACCGGCGACGCCGCGTCCATCCAGCAGCAGGTGCAGCAGCGCGCCGCGGTGGGCGGCCCGGTCGCGGGCGGCGGGGGCACCCTGTTCAGCGAGCCGGTGCTGGTGATCAACCAGCAGGCGAAGCTGATCGAGGTGTCGAACCAGTACGCCATCTACGACCAGCACGGGCGGCAGCTCGGCTCGGTCGTGCAGACCGGCCAGAGCGGCGCGCAGAAGGCCCTGCGGGTGCTGACCAAGCTCGACTCGCTGATGACGGTGAAGCTGGAGATCCGGGACGCCACCGGCCGCCCGGTGCTGCTGCTGACCCGCCCGGCCACCATGTGGAAGGGCAAGGTCCAGGTGCAGCGCCCGGACCAGTCACCGGTCGGCGAGATCAAGCTGGCCAACGTCTGGGGCAAGCCCCGCTTCGACTTCGAGGTCGGCGGCCAGCGCATCGGCGGCATGCGGGCGGAGAACCTGCGCGCGTGGGACATCAAGGTCGTCGACCACGCGGACCAGCAGATCGGCCAGATCACCAAGACCTGGCAGGGCCTGGCGAAGGCGGCCTTCACCACGGCGGACAACTACGTCCTGCACATCCACCGCCCCCTCCAAGACCCGCTCCTGAGCATGGTCCTGGCCTCGGCCCTCACCTTCGACACCATCGCCAGCCAGCAGCAGTAGCCGCCCGTGTTCGGTGGTGGGGCCCGTGTTCGGTGGTGGGGAAGGTTTGGTTGTGGGTGGGGCCGTGAGTGTTTTGTGGGGCTATAGCACCACAAAACACTCACGGCCCCGAGGACGACTCAGCTGATTCGGCGGCGACGGGCCACCTCGGAGAGGACCACGCCGGCTGCCACGGAGGCGTTGAGGGACTCGACGCCCGCTGCCATCGGGATCGAGACCGTCTGGTCGCAGGTCTCGCGGACCAGGCGGGACAGGCCCCGGCCCTCCGAGCCGACGACCACGACCAGCGGGCCGGTCGCGAGTTCCAGCTCGTCGGAGGTGACGTCGGCGTCCGCGTCGAGACCGATCACCATCAGGCCCTCGCTCTTGAGGTCCTTCAGCGTGCGGGTCAGGTTCACCGCCTTGGCCACCGGGAGCTGCGCCGCCGTGCCCGCGCTGGTCCGCCAGGCCACGGCCGTGATCCCGGCGCTGCGGCGCTGCGGGACGATCACGCCGTGCGCGCCGAAGGCCGCCGCCGAGCGGATCACCGCGCCGAGGTTGCGCGGGTCGGTGACGCCGTCGAGGGCCACGATCAGCGGCGGCAGGCCGGAGTCGTAGGCCGCCTGCAGCACGTCCTCCGGGTGCGCGTACTTGAACGGCGGCACCTGGAGCGCGAGGCCCTGGTGCATCGCGTTGTTGGTCATCCGGTCCAGCTCGATGCGCGGCACGTCGACCACCGAGATGCCGCGCGCCTTCGCCTCCCGGACCGCTTCGGTGACCCGGTCGTCGATGTCGATGCCCTGCGCGACGTAGAGCCCGCTGGCGGGCACGCCCGCGCGGATGCACTCCACCACCGGGTTGCGCCCGGCCACCAGCTCCGGCTGCGTCTCCGCCGCCGCCTGGCGCTTCGCGCGCTGCTGCTCGGCCTTCGAGCGCGCGTCCGCGCGCCGCTTCGCGGGGTGGCTGACGCGGTCCTCCGCCTTCGGCGTCGGGCCCTTGCCCTTCAGCCCCCTGCGCCGCTGGCCGCCGGAGCCGACGACCATGCCCTTCTTGTTGGTCTTGCGCATGCCGCCGCGGCGCTTGTCGTTGCCAGCCACGTGTTACCCGTCTTTCAATGTCCACATCGGACCGTCGGGGGTGTCCTCGACGGCAATCCCGCTGGCCAGCAGCCGGTCGCGCAGCAGATCGGCGGTGGCGAAGTCGCGCTCCGCGCGGGCCTGCTTGCGCTGCTCCAGCATGGCATCGACCAGGTCGCCGAGCGCGCGCTGCGCGGCGTCGTCCGCGCCCGAGTCCTCGGCCCACTGCTCGGACAGCGGGTCCAGCCCGAGCACGCCGGTCATCGCCCGCACGGACGCCGCCGCGCTGCGGGCCGACTCGTCGTCGCCCCGGTCCAGCGCCGCGTTGCCCTCGCGGACCACGTTGTGCACTGCCGCGATCGCCTGCGGCGTCGACAGGTCGTCGTCCATCGCCGCGGCGAACTCGGCGGTCACCTCGCCGGGCTCGACGGCACCGGCGCGCTGCCCGACCCGCCGCACGAACGACTCGATGCGGCGGTAGGTGGCCACCGCCTCGGACAGGCCCGCCTCGGAGAACTCGATGTTGGACCGGTAGTGCGGGGTGACCAGGTAGTACCGCAGCTCGGCCGCGCGGGCCCGCTTGAGCACCTCCGGGATGGACAGCACGTTGCCGAGCGACTTCGACATCTTCTCGCCGCTCATCGTCACCCAGGCGTTGTGCATCCAGTACTGGGCGAACCCGTCGCCCGCCGCGTTGGCCTGCGCCAGCTCGTTCTCGTGGTGCGGGAAGATCAGGTCGAGCCCGCCGCCGTGGATGTCGAACTCGCCGCCCAGGTAGTAGGTGGCCATCGCCGAGCACTCCAGGTGCCAGCCCGGCCGGCCGTTGCCCCACGGCGTCGGCCAGCTCGGCTCGCCCGGCTTGGCGCCCTTCCACAGCGTGAAGTCGCGCGGGTCCTGCTTGCCGCTGGCCAGCGTCTCGCCCTGCTGCACCTCGTCGAGGCGCTGCCCGGACAGCTTGCCGTAGTGGTCGGCGTAGGAGGCGACCGAGAAGTAGACGTCGCCGCCCGCCGCGTAGGCGTGGCCCTTGTCGATCAGGCGCTGGATGAGGTCGACCATCTGCGTGACGTGGCCGGTCGCGCGGGGCAGCGCCGACGGCGGCAGGCAGCCGAGCTGGTCGTAGGCGCGCTCGAAAGCCCGCTCGTGCGTGGCAGCCCACTCCCACCAGGGCCGGCCCGCCTCGGCGGCCTTGGTGAGGATCTTGTCCTCGATGTCGGTCACGTTGCGGACCAGGCGCGTCTCGTAGCCGTGGTGCTGCAACCAGCGGCGGAGCACGTCGAAGTTCAGGACGCTGCGGACGTGGCCGACGTGCGGAAGGCCCTGCGGAGTGGCACCACAGACGTAGATCGACGCCACTCCGGCGCAGCGCGGGTGGAATTCGCGCGTCGTGCGGGTCGCGGTGTCATGCAGGTGCAGGCTCACACCCCGATGGTACGGGGGCCGGTCCGCGCCGAATCACGACAGGTGCGGTCACGTCAAGACCGCAGTGACGGTCAGCGCAGCAGGTCGCCCGCTGCGGTCAGCAGGGCGTCGCGGCGCTGCGCGGTGGGCGACGGCTCCACGATCGCCACCTGGCACCCCACCGCCGCGGCCCCGCCATCGGCCTCTTCGCTGTCGCCGACCATCAGGGCCTCCGACGGCTCCACGCCCAGCCGCTCGCAGGCGCGCAGGAAGATCTTCGGGTCCGGCTTGATGACGCCCTCGAGGTAGGACAGCAGGAACTCGTCCACGTACTGGGTGACACCGATCCGCTCGAAAGCGGGACGGATGTCGAAGGCGATGTTGCTGATCACGCCGACCTTCACGCCGGAGGTGTGCAGCCTGCGCAGCACCTCGGCCGCGTCCGGGTACTCGGTCCAGTAGTCGGGGTCGATCAGGCGCTCGTAGAGCCCGTCGGCCTCCCCGTCCTGGACCCCGGAGCTGCGCAGCACCTCGACGTAGACCTTGCGGTGCAGCTCGGGATCGAGGTCGCGGTTGTCCCAGGCGTGCTGGTACTCGGCGTCGAGCTGGACGATCTGCCCGGTCGGCGCGGTCATCCGCCGCATGATCTCGGCCTGGGCGGCCAGGTCGAACGGGGCGCCGTCGGCATCGGTGAGGTCGGCGTACCAGGACGGATCTTCCTCGAGGCGGAACAACGTGCCGGAGAAGTCGAAGAGCACCGCGCGCAGAGTCACGACGCCCAAGGTAGAGGTGCCGGAGCGACCCGGCACCGACATGCGGCCAAGCTCACCTGCGTTGAATTGCCGGATTTTCCCGCCGCGGACTCCCGTGAACGGCAACGCCCATCACGCCGCCCGCCGGGAATCGCGGCAACGATCGACACCGCGCATCGGGACCACGATGCCCGCGACGGAGATCGCCGCGCTCGCCCACAACAGGACCACCGCCAGCGCCAGCCCGAGACCACCGCCTCCGGACCACAGCACGAACGACACTGGCCACACCACGATCGGCTGCGCCACGAGCAGCCGACGCATCCACCGGTTCCGCTCGATCACCATGATTCGAATATCGCGCGCGCCGCCCCCGACGTTCCAGAGCGCGGACCCTGAGTTTTCCCGGACTCCGCTGATCCGTCACGTCCGGGTACCGGCCCGTTACTCAGCGGTCCCTCGCCTCGGCCAGGTGGGTGGTGGTCAATTTCGTGCGAAATTGACGCCGCCCCGGGTGCGCGAGGCGGAGTGCAGCGGCGCGGCTCAGGCGGTGGGGAAGACCAGGGCGGTGGCGACCGCGGCGATGCCTTCGCCGCGGCCGGTGAGGCCGAGGCCGTCGGAGGTGGTGCCGGAGACCGACACCGGCGCTCCGATCGCTTCCGAGAGCACCTGCTGGGCCTCTTCGCGGCGCTTGCCGATGCGCGGTGCGTTGCCGATCACCTGCACCGTCGCGTTGCCGATGCGGAAGCCGGCCGCTGCGACGCGATCGCGCACCTCGGCCAGGAAGTCCACGCCGTGCGCGCCCGCCCAGCGGTCGTCGTCGGTGCCGAACACCGCGCCGAGGTCGCCCAGCCCGGCCGCCGACAGCAGCGCGTCGCACAGCGCGTGCGAGGCGACGTCGCCGTCGGAGTGACCGGCGCAGCCGTCCACGCCCGGCCAGAGCAGGCCCGCGACCCAGCAGTCGCGGCCCGGTTCGACCGGGTGCACGTCGACGCCCTGGCCGACGCGGGGAAGCAGTTCGGTCACGCGAGCTCTCCAGTGGTCTGCGCGGCCAGCACCGACTCGGCGACGGCCAGGTCGAACGCGGTGGTGATCTTCAACGCGTCCGGGTGGCCCGCGACGGTGCGCACCTCGCCGCCGATCCGCTCCACCAGGCCGGCGTCGTCGGTGGCGATGTCACCGGCCGCCGCGTACGCCTCGCGCAGCACGTCGATGGCGAAGCCCTGCGGGGTCTGGACCGCCCGGAGCTCGGCGCGGTCGACGGTCGCGACGACGTCGCCGGACTCGTCCACCCGCTTGATCGTGTCCGACACCGGCAGCACCGGGATCACCGCGGGCGCGCCCTGCTCGACCGCGCGCACGACGTCCCGGATCACCGAAGCCGGGGTGAAAGCACGTGCGGCGTCGTGCACCAGCACGACCCGCGCGTCCGGTGCGATCCGCTCGACGACGTCGAGCGCCAAGCGCACCGAATCAGTTCGCTCCGATCCCCCGGGCACCACGTGCGCGGCCGGGAGCTCGGCCAGTTCAGCGGCCACCAGCTCGACCTGGTCGGGCGGGGCCGCGACGACGACGTGCTGCACGCAGCCCGCGGCCAGCAGGCCGCGGACCGCGCGCAACAACAACGATTCACCGTTCACCGGAACCAGCGCCTTGGGCATCCCCATCCCCAAGCGCACCCCGCGACCTGCCGCGGGGACCAGCGCGACTACGCTCACGCTCGCCCGTTCCCGATGATCAAACCGCGGTGGCGAGGACTTCGTCCAGCAGGGTTTCCGCCTTGCCCTCGTCAGTGCCCTCGGCCAGCGCCAGTTCGCTCACCAGGATCTGACGGGCTTTCGCCAGCATCCGCTTCTCGCCTGCGGACAGGCCACGATCCTTCTCGCGTCGCCAGAGGTCGCGCACCACTTCGGCCACCTTGTTCACATCGCCGGAGGCGAGCTTCTCCAGGTTGGCCTTGTACCGTCGAGACCAGTTCGTGGGCTCTTCGGTGTGCGGGGCCCGCAGCACGTCGAAAACCCGATCGAGACCCTCCTGGCCGACCACGTCCCGGACGCCGACGATCTCGGCGTTGTCCGCGGGAACGCGCACGGTCAGGTCGCCCTGCGCGACCTTGAGGACGAGGTACTGCTTCTCCTCGCCCTTGATCACACGAGTCTCGATTGCTTCGATGAGTGCGGCACCGTGATGCGGGTAGACGACGGTCTCTCCGACCTTGAAAACCATGTGTCCTCTGCCCCTTTCGCTATGCCCACTTTACCACGCCGGGCAACTCGCCCTCGAAGCCCCGTCGCCCGTATTCGCAGGTCAAGCCGTGGACCGGGGTTGACAAAGGGCACCCGAACGTGCAAGGCGCGACCTTTCGGCCCACTGAAATCGTCCACTGTGGACATCGATTTCGGCCGGATCGGCGGGCGCTCGATGCGTAGCTCGGCAAGACCCTGGGGCACCCCCGCGCGGGCGGGGCATTAAGCTCCACCTGGTTGTCCGGCAATCAGGAAGGACGCTGCAACCGTGAGCCGCCCCCAGCACCACAAGGCCGTCCGCCTGCGGTTGATCCCGGCCGCACTCGGGATCGGCGCCATCGTTGCCCTCGCCGGGTGCAGTGCCGGTCAGGTGACCGAGACCGACACCCAGGTCGCCGCCGTGAACGGCGGGAACGGCGAGGTCCAGGAGATCGCCGTCCGCAACGCGATGTTCACCTTCCCGAGCACCGGCACGGTCTACCCGGCCGGATCCTCGGCGCCGCTGGAGGCCGTGCTGGCCAACGAGGGCGCCAACGACAAGCTCGTCGAGGTCACCAGCAGCTACACCACCGCGCCTGCCACCATCGGCGGCGTCACCGACCTGCCGAGCCGCACCGCCCTGCACGCCACCGGCGCCTCCGCCGAGCTGAAGGCGCAGGCCGAGGCCGTCGGCAACCGCCAGGTGCAGATCACGCTGAACGGGTTCAAGCAGGACATCACCCCCGGCGTGACCATCCCGGTGACCTTCGTCTTCGAGAAGGCCGGTCCGGTCACCGTCCAGGTGCCGATCGGCATCGACCACTCGCCGCGCCCCGAGGAGCACGGCGGCGGCGGTCACTGACCTCCCAGCTTCCCGGATCGGGCCGTCCGCACCACGCGGGCGGCCCGATCTGCGTTTCCGCAGGTGGTTGCCCGTGAGTGGTTCGGGGGGCTATAGCACCACAAAACACTCACGGGTTCTGACCTGCGGGAACACGACCGAGGCGGACGTCGTGGGGCGGGGTGTCGTCGCGGGCGGATAGCCTCGCCGGGTGCCGCCCAAGAACGCCCGAGCCGCCCGCCCCGCCTACCGATGCGCCGACTGCGGCCACGAGGTCGCCAAGTGGGTGGGGCGCTGCCCGGGCTGCCAGGCGTGGGGCACCGTCGAGGAGGCCGCACCGGCCCGGCCCGCGCTGGCCAAGGTCAGCGCCGGTGCCCCGGCCACCCCGGCGCGGCCGATCGCCGAGGTCGACCTGGACTCGGCCCGCGCGGTGTCCACCGGCATCGACGAGCTGGACCGGGTGCTCGGCGGCGGCATCGTGCCCGGCGCGGTCGTGCTGCTCGCCGGCGAACCCGGTGTGGGCAAGTCCACACTGCTGCTGGAGGTCGCGCACCGCTGGGCCACCAGCTCCGCGCGCGGCCCGTCGCTGTACATCACCGGCGAGGAATCCGCAGGTCAGGTGCGGTTGCGGGCGGAGCGGACGGATTCGGTGCACCCGCAGCTCTACCTCGGTGCGGAGAGCGACCTCTCCGCCGTGCTCGGGCACGTCGACGCGGTGCGGCCCGGCCTGCTGATCGTCGACTCGGTGCAGACCGTGCAGTCGCCCGATGCCGAGGGCAGCCCCGGCGGCGTCACCCAGGTCCGGGCGGTGACCACCGCGCTGGTCGCGCTGGCCAAGGAGCGCGGGCTGCCGGTGGTGCTGGTCGGGCACGTCACCAAGGACGGTGCGGTCGCCGGGCCGCGCGTGCTGGAGCACCTGGTCGACGTGGTGCTGCACTTCGAGGGCGACCGGCACTCGGCGCTGCGGATGCTGCGCGGCGTGAAGAACCGGTTCGGCCCCGCCGACGAGGTCGGCTGCTTCGAGCAGCGCGACGACGGCATCGCCGAGGTGCCCGATCCCTCCGGGCTGTTCATCAACCGGCAGGAATCGGTGGTCGACGGCACGGCGGTGACGGTCATGGTCGAGGGCAAGCGGCCGCTGCTGGTCGAGGTGCAGGCGCTGCTGATGCACACCCAGATGGCGATGCCGCGCCGATCGGTCAGCGGGCTGGACTCGGCCCGGGTGTCGATGACGCTGGCCGTGCTGGGCAAGCACGGCAAGATCCCCACCGGCGATCACGACGTGTTCGCCGCGACGGTCGGCGGCCAGCGCGTCAGCGAGCCCGCCGCGGACCTCGCGGTGGCGATGGCCATCGCCTCCTCGCGCAAGAGCAAGCCGCTGCCGCCGAACCTGGTGGTGATCGGCGAGGTCGGCCTGGCGGGCGAGATCCGCCGGGTCAACGGGGTCGGGCGGCGGCTGGCGGAGGCCGCGCGGCTGGGCTTCGACCAGGCGCTGGTGCCGCCGGACTCGGGTCCGCTGCCCAAGGGCGTGCGTGCCACGGTGGTGTCCAACATCGGCGACGCGCTCAAGATCGTGAGGTGACGATGAGCCACGAGGCGCTGCGCGCCACGCTGGCCCGCCTGGCCCCCGGCACCGCCCTGCGCGACGGCCTGGAGCGCATCCTGCGCGGCCGCACGGGCGGGCTGATCGTGCTCGGGTACGACCCGGCGGTGGAGGCGCTCTGCGACGGCGGCTTCCGGCTGGACATCGAGTTCAGCGCCACCCGGCTGCGCGAGCTGTCCAAGATGGACGGCGCGGTGGTGCTGTCCACCGACGCCCGGCGGATCATGCGGGCCAACGTGCACCTGGTGCCCGACGCGAGCACGCCCACCGAGGAGTCCGGCACCCGGCACCGCACGGCGGAGCGCACCGCGATCCAGACCGGCTACCCGGTGGTGTCGGTCAGCCAGTCGATGAGCATCATCAGCGTCTACACGCAGGGCCACCGGCACGTGCTGATCGGCTCGCCGGAGATCCTGTCCCGCGCGAACCAGGCGCTGGCCACGCTGGAGCGCTACACCGCGCGGCTGGCCGAGGTCGCGCAGGCGCTGTCGGCGCTGGAGATCGAGGACTACGTGACGCTGCGCGACGCGATGACCGTCGTGCAGCGGATGGAGATGGTGCGGCGGATCGCCGACGAGATCGAGGGCGACGTGGTCGAGCTCGGCGGGGACGGCAGGCTGATCGAGCTGCAGCTCGACGAGCTGGTCGGCCCGCTGCGCGGCACCCGCGCCGAGCGCGACGGCACCGACCTGGACCGCGAGCTGATCGTGCAGGAGTACCTGCCGACCGACGCCGTGCCGACGTCGGAGCAGGTGGAGGCGGCGCTGCACAAGCTCGACGCGACCGAGCTGCTGGATCTGACCGCGATCGCCGCCGCCTTCGGCTACTCGGACGCCCCGGAGGCCCTGGACCAGCACCTGAGCCCGCGCGGCTACCGCCTGCTGGCCCGGGTGCCGCGGCTTCCGGCGACCGCTCGCCGGCGGCTGGTGGAGCACTTCGGTTCGCTGCAGCGGCTGCTGGCGGCGACCGTGGACGAGCTGGGCGAGGTCGACGGGCTCGGCGACGCCAAGGCCCGGCTGGTCCGCGAAGGCCTGTCCCGGCTGGCCGAGTCGTCCATCGTGGACCCGTTCGCCTGATAGCACTGTCGGCGTAGCCGTCCGCGCCTTATAAGCGGCGGCAGCCGCTTCGAAAACAACCACCACCAAACCCTGAGTCAGGGCGTGAGGCGGAATTCGACCGGGGCGCTGTTGAGGGACGCGAGCCTGGCCACCACCTTGTACTGGCCCTCGGCGGCCTTGGCCTGGTCGGGGCCGCAGTCCGGGGTGGACGTCAGGCCGGACCACTCGACGTCGTTGCGGACCGACTGGCCGGGCTGCAGCAGCGGCTGCTCGTTGGTCGACTCCGCGTAGCAGTCGTTGCTGGACCACACGTGCTTGCCCGCCTGGGAGGTCACGGTCAGCTCGCGCAGCATGCGGTTGGTGTCGCGCACGCAGGGGCGCTCGCCCGCGTTGGTGATCACGATGCTCATCGGGACCTTGTCACCGGCCCGGAACTCGGGGCGGGCCACCTCCGCGACCACCCGGATCGCCTCGTCCGGGCACTGCGCCGGCGGCTCGTCGGCCGCGATCGCGACCGGTGCGGCAGGCGGCGCGGCCTGCGGCTGGGGCGCCGACCCGTTCAGGAGCACCACCGCTGCCCAGGCGACCAGTGCGACCGCGAGCAGGACCGCGGCGATCGCCACCACGCGGCGACGCCAGTACACGGCTGGCGGCAACGGCCCGTTCGGATCTAGCACGGATCGACAGTAACGCGGCGACTACTCCGAACGGCGCTGCCGATGATCACCTGATCGGGTGCAACTCGGCGAATCCGCCCCCACCGCACCGAAACCACCCGGCCGAGCGAGCAGCGCCGATTTCTCGCGAAATTGACGCTCACCCGGGTGATGGTCAATTTCGTGCGAAATTGACACCGTCTCGCCGCCGCAGCGGTGTTCGTGCTGGTGACCAAGGCTGTGTTGGTTCGAGGTTGGTGGAGGTCGTGGTGGCCGGGGAGTGACTGTGCGTGGTTGGTTCGGGCGCGGGTCTTCGCTGGATCCGGGGGCCTGGCAGGATCGGCGGTGTCATGAAGACCTCCGCCGCGAATCCCGTCGTCCCGCCGCTGAACCCGGTCGAGCTGATCGACTGGTTCGCCGCCACCGCCCGACCGCTGCCGTGGCGCGCGCCCGGCGTCACGGGCTGGGGCGTGCTGGTCAGCGAGACGATGCTGCAGCAGACGCCGGTCAACCGGGTCCAGCCGATCTGGGAGGAGTGGATGCGCCGCTGGCCGCGCCCCTCCGACCTGGCCGCTGAGCCGCAGGGCGAGGTGGTGCGCGCCTGGGGCAAGCTCGGCTACCCGCGCCGCGCGCTGCGCCTGCACGAGGCCGCCGCGACCATCGCGACCGAGCACGGCGACGTCGTCCCGTCGGACGTGGACACCCTGCTCGCACTGCCGGGCGTGGGCGCCTACACGGCGCGGGCCGTGGCCGCCTTCGCCTACGGCAAGCGCGCTCCGGTGGTCGATACGAACGTGCGGCGCGTGGTGGCGCGAGCCGTGCACGGTGCGGGCGACGCCGGACCGCCGTCGACCAAGCGGGATCTCGACGACGTCGACGTCCTGCTTCCCGACGACGACGCTTCCGCGGCGAAGCTCTCCGCCGCGCTGATGGAGCTCGGGCAGGTCGTGTGCACGGTGCGCTCGCCGCTGTGCGAGTCGTGCCCGATCGCGCACGACTGCGCCTGGCAGCACGCCGGGCGACCGGCCTACGCGGGCCCGCCGAAGAAGGTGCAGAAGTTCGCGGGCACCGACCGCCAGGTGCGCGGCAAGCTGCTCGACGTGCTGCGCGGTTCCACCGGCCCGGTGCTGCGCGAGCAGCTGGACGCGGTGTGGTCGGACGCCGGGCAGCGCGACCGCTGCCTGGACTCGCTGCTGGTCGACGGGCTCGTCGAGCAGACCGACGACGGCCGCTTCGCGCTGCCCGGAGAGCACTGATGGCGCACGCGCTGGTGTTCTTCTTCGACGACCGCACCGAGTCGGAGATCCGCGGCCTGTGGCAGCGGCTGGACGGCGCGGGCGTGCCGAGCCCGGCGGGCAAGCACCGCCCGCACGTGACCTTGGCGGCCGCCGGCGGCATCCCGCCCGCCGCCCGCAAGGCGGTGCGCGCCGAGCTGGAGCTGCTGTCCGTCCCGGACCTCTGGCTGCACACGCTCGGCACGTTCCCCGACGAGGAGCGGAAGCTGCTGCTGGGCGCGGTGGTGGACGCCGAGCTGCTGGCGGTGCACTCCGCGGTGCACGACGCGCTGGCGGGCCGGGTGCAGAACCCGTCGGCCTACTACTTCCCGGGCGCCTGGATCCCGCACTGCACCCTCGCCCAGGGCATCACCGACGACCAGCTCGCAGCGGGCTTCCGCGCGCTCCAGCCGCCGCGAGCCGTCCGCGCCGCGATCAGCGAGGTCGCGATCGTCGACACCCGCACCGGGGACGCCGAGACCGTCCTGACCCGCTGACCGCACCGACGGCGCGTCCGGGTCCCGACACGCCGTCGGTCCCGCGATTTCCATTGAAATCGGAGCCCTGATTTCCCATTGAAATCGCGCGGGGCCGCGGGGCGCAGCGGTGGAGGGGCCGCTTCCGAGGTCGGGCATTTGGTCCATAGTGGACGTCCTTCGCGATCACGAGTTGCCGAGTTCCGGGTGACGCGCCACTTTGGACCAGCACCTCGCACCCGGTAGGAGGACGCATGGACGTCGACGGCGTGAGCATCCTCGGCCGCGGGATCGCGGCCAAGGGGCCGGAAGGCGTCGTGTTCGCCAACCTCGACCTGCAGGTCTCCGCCGGGGCGCTCGCCGTGGTCGCCGGCCCCTCCGGGACCGGGCGCACCTCGCTGCTGCTCGCGCTGTCCGGCCGGTTGCCGCTGATCACCGGCTACCTGGACGTCTCGGGGCACGTGCTGCCCGCCCAGGCGAAGGCGGTGCAGCAGCTGATCCGCCCGGCCCGGCTGCGGCCGGGCTACGAGCTGGAGGACAAGCACCGGGTGCGGGAGGCGATCCTCGAACGCCGCCTGATCAGCGGTGCGACCGAGAGCTCCATCGACGCCGCGCTCGACCTGGTCGGCCTGGCCCCCGACCGGTCCGCGCTGGTCGACGAGCTGCACGCCGCCGACCGGCTGCTGCTCGCGGTGGCGCTGGCGATCGCGCCCTCGCCCGCCGGGATCCTGGTCGACGACGTCGACGTCGGCCTGCCGCTGCCGTCGCGGGCGCGGGTGTGGGCGGCGCTGCGCGAGGTGACCCGGACCGGGATGACCGTGCTGGCCAGCGCCGCCGACGCGCCGTCGGGGGACGTCGAGGTGATCCACCTCCCCGCGCGCGAGCAGGACCGGCCCACCGATGTGCTCGACCTGCTGGAGGAGGACACGCCGTGAAAGCGTTCACCCTGGCCTGGCTGGAGCTGCGGCGCTTCCGCGGACCGCTGCGCCGCCTCGTACCGCTGGTGCTGGTGCTGGTCCCGCTGCTGTACGGCTCGCTGTACCTGTGGTCGAACTGGGATCCCTACGGCAAGCTCGGCCAGGTCCCGGTCGCCGTGGTGAACTCCGACCTGCCGGTGGACAGCCGCGGCGAGCACATCAACGCCGGTGAGCAGTTCATCCAGCAGATCAAGGCGACCGACACCTTCGACTGGCACTTCGTGGACGCCGCCGACGCGCGCCGCGGGCTGACCGAGGGCACCTACTACTTCACCATCGAGGTGCCGTCGGACTTCAGCGCCCGGCTGGCCACCGCGGCCGACCGCAACCCGGAGCGGGCGGCGCTGCACATCGTCAAGAACGACGCCAACGGCTTCATCGTCGGGATCATGGCCGACACGGTGAAGACCGAGCTGCAGAACCAGATCAACGCGGCCGCGCACGCCACCTACGCCCGCGCGCTCTACGGCGAGCTGGACCAGGCGCGGCAGAAGCTCCAGCTGGCGTCGGAGGCGTCCAAGCAGCTGGTCGAGGGCACCGAGCTGAGCAAGCAGGGCACCGCCGCGCTCACCACCGGGCTCAACGGCGTGCGGGACGGCACCGGCGAGATCACCCGCGGCGTGCAGAGCATCGCCGACGCGAGCGCTCAGCTCGACCAGCAGCTGCGGGCCATCACCGACTTCACCGCCGAGCGGCTGCCCGGCGCGGTGAACGCGCTGGTCAACGCGAGCAACATCGCGGTCAACAGCCTGAGCGCGATCAAGACCACCACCGGGTTCCTCAGCCAGCGGGCCGCCGAGGGCCGCGCGGCCGTCGAGGAGCTCGGCGAGAAGCACCCCGACATCGCGCAGGACTCCGCCTACCAGCGCGCGCTGGACATCTCCCGCAAGCTCGCCGACTCCGCGGCCACGGCCGACGGCGATGCGCAGAAGGCGCTGGCCACCGCGCAGGACGCCAACCGCCAGGCGCTCGCGCTGCAGAACAACCTCGGCCCGCTGCAGAACCAGGTCCGCGCGATCACCGCACCGGCCGACACGCTGCGCGCGGGCACGGCGGAGCTGGCCGGTGGCGGCCTCGGCATCACCAACGGGCTCAACACGCTGGCCGCGAGCAGCGGCGTGCTGCACACCGGCGCCGGGCAGCTCAACGACGGCGCCAAGTCCCTGCAGGGGCTGGTCGACGACACGCTGGGCAAGATCCCGCCGACGAACCCGACCGAGGTAGCGCAGGCCGCCGACGTGCTGGGCTCGCCGACCGAGATCCACGTGGACAACATCAACCCGGCGCACGTCTACGGCCGCGGGCTGGCGCCGTTCTTCTTCGCCATCGCGCTGTGGGTGTTCGGCCTGTTCGCGTACCTGCTGCTCAAGCCGGTGAACCAGCGGGCGATGGCGGACCGGGTCAACGCGTGGACCATCGCGCTGGCCGGGTTCCTGCCCGCCGCGGCGCTGGGCGTGCTCGGCGGGCTGGTGCTGTACGCGGTGGTCGACTTCGGGCTGGGGCTGGACCCGGTGCACCTGTGGTGGACGCTCGGGCTGGTCTCGCTGGCCGCGCTCGCGTTCGTGGCGATCGACCACTTCCTGCGCACCGCGCTGGGCGCGGTCGGCGACCTGCTGTCGCTGGTGCTGCTGATCATCCAGCTCACCGCCTCCGGCGGGCTGTACCCGATGGAGACCGCGCCCGCGCCGTTCCAGGCCGTGCACCCGTTCCTGCCGATGAGCTACCTGGTCGACGGCCTGCGGGTGACGATCTCCGGCGGCGAGACGCAGCACCTGCTCAAGGACGCCGTGGTGCTGACCGGGTTCCTGGTGGTCTTCCTGCTCCTGACCACGCTGGTCGTGCAGAAGCAGCGCACTTGGTCCGTGGCCCGCCTGCACCCGCAGATCGAGCTTTAGCGCGATCACTCCGCCGGGCTCGTAGGCTGGCTACATGGCTGTTGTGAAGATCAATGCGATCGAGGTTCCCGAAGGTGCTGGTCCGGAGCTGGAGAAGCGGTTCGCTTCGCGGCACGGCTCGGTGGACAGCGCGCCCGGCTTCCTCGGGTTCGAGCTGCTGCGCCCGGTGAAGGGCGACAACCGCTACTTCGTCTACACGAAGTGGGAGTCCGAGGAGGCGTTCCAGGCCTGGGCGTCGGGCCCGGCGAAGGCCGCGCACGCCGGGGAGGCGAAGAACCCGGTCGCCTCCGGGTCCAGCCTGCTGGAGTTCGAGCTGGTCCAGGAGTCCTACCCGGAGAAGTGAGAAGCCTGTGAGCGTTTTGGGGTGCCATAGCGCCCCAAAACGCTCACGGACCCCCTCCCCAACGCAAGCGGAGCTCCTCAGCCGCGCCACCGCAGCGTCGCGAGGGTCGCGCGGTGGTCGGCGCCCGGTAGCGGGACGACCTCGAAGGACTGGGGGGTGATCTCCGGCGTGGTGAGGACGTGGTCGATCGCCACCGGCGGCGGGAACCAGCCCGCCGGCCAGGTCGCGCTCAGCCCCGAGCCGGTGGCCGCTGCGGCGTCGGTGTAGCCGCGGCCGATCAGGTCGCCGAGCCGGGCGTGGTCGAGCGTCGCGTTGAAGTCGCCCACGAGCACCCGCGGCGTGCCGTTCAGCGGCAGCTGCCCCAGCTCGACCATCTCGCGCCGCCACACGTCGTAGGTGTGGCGCCCCATCGGGTACAGCGTGTGCACCGCGACGATCTCCACCGGCGGGCTGCCCGGCCGGTCCAGCAGCGCTGACGGCTGGGCGAGCGTCGACTCCGGCACCAGGTCCAGCTCGCGCAGCGGGTAGCGCGCCGCGATCCCGGAACCGTCCGCCTTCGGCCCCGCCCGGAACACCCGGTGCGGCAGTTCCGCGGCCAGCCCCGCGCGGTCCAGCCGGTCCACCAGCTCCGGGGTGAGCTCCTGCAGGCTGAGCACGTCGACCTCGTGCCGCCGCACCAGCTCCACCACCGCCTCCGCGTCCGCCTGCCCGAAGTAGGCGTTGACCGACAGCACCCGCAGCGCGGCGCCCTGCGCCGGAGTCGTGCTCGACATCGTCCGCGGCGCGACGGAGAACACCAGCAGTGCCGTCACCAGGCCTACGACGAGCATCGTCAGCCAGCGGCGCAGCAGCAGCGCGAAGAGCGCGAGCACCGCCCCGACCAGCACCGCGTACGGGGTCAGCGCCACCAGCGCCACGGTGTAGCGGTCGAACTCCAGCCCGCCGAGCGGCAGCGCCGCCCAGGCCAGGAAGCCGAGGCTCAGCAGCACCAGCAGGACGGTCAGCACCCGCCCGCCGGGCTTGCGCCGTTCCAGCTCCTCTTCCGGCTCCTCGACCAACGTCCGAGTCACTCGCGACCCCCTGTCATCCGGCTCACCAAGCCTGTCAGCGCGCTGTGCGCGTGCTGTCAGCGCCCCTTCGGATAGTGGGATGCGCAAGCCCTTGAGGAGGTTGCATGTCATACGCGATCCAGGCCGAAGGCCTGGTCAAACGCTTCGGCTCCACCACCGCGCTGGCCGGGGTCGACCTCGCCGTGCCCGCCGGGACGATCCTCGGCGTGCTCGGCCCGAACGGCGCGGGCAAGACGACGACGGTGCGCATCCTGGCCACCCTGCTGCGGCCGGACGCCGGCACCGCGACCGTCGCTGGCTACGACGTGCTCCGGCAGTCCGTCGCGGTGCGCAGCCGCATCGGCCTGACCGGGCAGTACGCCTCGGTGGACGAGGAGCTGACCGGGGTGGAGAACCTGGTGCTGATCGGCCGCCTGCTGGAGATGCCGCGCGGCGATGCGAAGGCCCGCGCCGCCGAGCTGCTGGAGCGGTTCGGCCTGACCGACGCGGGCGGGCGCGCGATCAAGACCTACTCCGGCGGGATGCGCCGCCGCCTGGACCTGGCGGCGAGCCTGGTGGGCCGCCCCGAGATCCTCTACCTGGACGAGCCGACCACCGGGCTGGACCCGCGCAGCCGCAACCAGGTCTGGGACATGGTCCGCGACCTGACCGGCGAGGGCGTCACGGTGCTGCTGACCACGCAGTACCTGGAGGAGGCCGATCAGCTGGCCGACCGGATCAGCGTGATCGACCACGGTCGCGTCGTCGCGGACGGCCGCGCCGACGAGCTCAAGCGCCGGACCGGCGGGCAGACCCTGCAGGTGCGCCCGACCGATCTGGCGAACGTGCCCGCGGTGCGCCGGATCCTGACCGAGCTGACCGGCGCCGAAGCAGCCGTGCACGACGAGAGCGGGCTGCTGACCGCCCCGGTGGACGACCCGGTGCTGCTGTCCACCCTGGTCCGCCGCCTGGACGACGCGGGCATCACCGCGGACGAGCTCGCGCTGCGCCTGCCCAGCCTGGACGAGGTGTTCCTGGCCATCACGGGGAAACCAGCCGAGGAGGCCGCATGACTGCCACGTTGGAACGCACGCCCGCTGCTTCGGCCGCGGCTCCCGAGCGCATCGGGCCGCTGCGCACGCTTCGGCACGGGTTGACGCTCGCCGGGCGGAGCGTGGCGAAGATCCGCAAGTCGCCCGAGGGCCTGGTGGACGTCACCATCCAGCCGATCCTGTTCCTGGTCATGTTCGTCTACCTCTTCGGCGGCGCGATCGCCGGGGACACCGCCTCCTACCTGCAGGTCACGCTGCCCGGTGTGATGGCGATGAACATGGTCTTCGGCAGCCTCGGCACCGGGATGGCGCTCAACACCGACATCAACAAGGGCGTCTTCGACCGGTTCCGCAGCCTGCCGGTGGCGCGTTCGGCGCCGCTGATCGGCGCGGTGCTCGGTGACATCGTGCGCTACGTGGTGTCGCTGGCGGTGCTGCTGGTGTTCGCCACGATCATGGGCTTCCGGATCCAGACCGATCCGCTGTCCGCGCTGCTCGCGATCGTCGTGGTGATCGCCTTCGCGCTGGCGATGTGCTGGATCACGGTGTTCCTGGGCATGCTGATCAAGAGCCAGCAGGCGCTGCCCGGCGTGGCGATGGCGTTCATGTTCCCGCTCACCATGGGCAGCAACGTGTTCGTGCCGACCGAGACGATGCCGGGCTGGTTGCAGGCCTGGGTGGGGATCAACCCGGTCACCCAGCTCGCGGACACCGCCCGCGGCCTGATGATCGGCGGCCCGGTCCTCAGCCCGCTGACGGCCACCGCGATCTGGATGGTGGCGATCGTGGCGGTGTTCTTCCCGCTGGCGATGTGGGCCTACCGCCGCCGGGTCTGAAGTGCACGACCTGGTTCCTCCCGTGCTCGGGGGCGGGAGGAACCGGTCACGCGCCCAGCGCCGCGCGGAGCTCCTCGAACGCGACCTCGCGGGAGAGCGCCGCGCCCTTCTCCTGCTCCGCGTCGAAGGTCCCGGTCAGGGCGTGCAGGAGATCGCGCACTTCCGGGTCGCCCTCGTCGAGCTGGCCGCGCAGTGCGATCGCGATGCCGAGCAGCCGCGCCGCCGCCTCCGGCCGCCCCTGCGCGTGCTCCGTCCTCGCCGCCTGCTCGGCGATGGCGGCGGTCATCGGCATGTCGCGAAGGTCCAAGCCGGTGACCAGCGCTTCGGCCAGTCCCGCCCGCGCGGCGTCGAAGCGGCCCTCCGAGACGTGCAGCCGGGCTTCGCAGAGCTTCACCAGCTGCCGCAGCGGCTGCGGCGTCACGGTCACGTCGCCGACGAGCTCGCGCAGCTCCGCCATCCGCTCCCACGCCTTGGCGAAGTCCCCGGCCTGCCGGGACACCTCGGCCAGCCCGCTCAGCGCGCCGATGCGGTGGTGCGGGAAGGCGTTCTGGCCGGCTTCCTCGGCCCGGCGCAGCTCTTCCTCCGCGCCTTCGAGGTCGCCCGCGCGCAGCCGTTCGAGGCCGATCCGCGCCAGCACCGACACCAGGTCGTCGGTGCAGCGCAGTTCGCGCAGGGTGGCGGCCGATTCCCGCAGCCCCTCGATCGCCGCTGCGTGGTCGCCGCGCTGGGAGCGCAGTTCGGCCAGGCTCTGGATCGTGCTCGCCGTGCCCCACCGGTCGCCGATCGCGCGGAACCCGGCCAGCGACGCCAGCATGTCCTCCTCCGCCGGTCCGGGATTGCCGGTGTGCTCCAAACCCCAGGCCCGGCAGTAGAGACCGGCCGCGCGCGCCCACGGGTGCGGGTCCTGCAGCGCGGACTCCACGCACCGCTCCATCTCGGACAGCTCACCGGAGAGCATCCAGGCCATCGGTTCCATCATCGACGCGTACAGGTACCGGGACCGGGCGCCGGTGTCGCGGACCTCGGCCACCGAGGCGCGCAGTCGGGTGAACCAGTCCGGTTCCTCGGCGACCAGCCGCCGCATCAGCCCGACCACCGCCCGGCTCGCAGGCGGGGCCGCTCCCGGCAGCTCGGCGACGGCGTTGAGCCGACCGGTCAGCTCCTCGTGCTGCGCCGCCATCGACCAGTACCAGCACAGCGCCGCCACCAGCCGGATCCCCCGGTCCGCGTCACCCGACGAGGTGGCCCAGTGCAGCGTGGCGATGATGTTGTCGTGGTCGGCGTCCAGCCGTTCCATCCAGTCGAGCTGGTCGGCCTGGTGCACCTTCGGCGCGACGCTCTCGGCGAACTCGACGTAGTACGCGGCGTGCGAGGCCCGCAGCGCGTCCTCCTCCCCCGCCGCGTCGAGCTTCTCGGCGCAGAACGCGCGCACCGTCTCCAGCATCCGGTAGCGCATGCCCAGGCCCGAATCCACCGCCTCCACCAGCGATTTCTCCACCAGCGACAGCAGCACGTAGAACGCGTCGCCGCCGGCGAGCTCGGCGTCGGCGCACACCCCGGAGACCGCCTCCGGCGTGGCACCGCCCGCGAACACCGACAGCCGCCTGGCCAGCGTCTGCTCCTGCTCGGTGAGCAGGTCCCAGCTCCACTCCACGACCGCGCGCAGCGTCCGGTGGCGGGGCATCGAGGTGCGGTTGCCGTTGGTGAGCAAGCGGAAGCGGTCGTCCAGCCGGTCGGCGATCTGCCGCGTGCTCATCGCCCGCAGCCGGGCCGCGGCGAGCTCGATCGCCAGCGGCATGCCGTCCAGCCGGCGGCAGATCTCCACCACGTCACCGATGGTGTCCTCGTCCAGCGCGAAACCCGGGCGAGCAGCGGCCGCCCGGTCCGCGAACAGCCGCACCGACGCGGATTCCCCCGCCACGGCAGCGGATTCCGGCAGCTCCAGCGGGCCGACGGGCAGCAGCCGTTCGCCCGCCACCGCGAGCGGCTCGCGGCTGGTGGCGAGCACGCGCAGCTGCGGCGAGCGGCCGAGGAGCTCCTGGGCGAACTCGGCGACAGCTCCGATCACGTGCTCGCAGTTGTCCAGCACCAGCAGAGTGGGCTCCGCCGCGAGCAGTTCACCCACCCGGCTCAAGGCGTGCGTCTTCGGGCCTTCCAGCAGCCGGTTCTCGCGGATGCCCAGCGCGGTCAGCACCGCGGTGGGCAGGTCCTGCTCATCGCGCAGCGGCGCGAGCTCCACGAACCACACCCGCCGGTCGGACACCCCGGCCGCGGTTTCGATGGCCAGCCGGGTCTTGCCCGCGCCGCCCGGCCCGAAGAGCGTGACCAGCCGCGCATCGGTCAGCTCCGCCAGCGTGCGCTCGATCTCCCGCTCCCGGCCGACGAAGCTGCTCAACCGCGTCGGCAGCACGGCGGGGCTCGACGACCGGCGCGGCTCCGGCTTCGGCGCCAGCGCGGGATCACCGCGCAGCATCCCGAGCTGCAAGTCCTTGAGCTCCTGCGACGGCTCCACGCCGAACTCGTCGTCCAACCGCCGCCGCAACGCCTCGAACACCGCTAGCGCGTCCGGTTGCCTGCCGCAGGCGTAGAGCGCGCGGATCCGCAGCGAGGTGAGCCGCTCGCGCAGCGGGTAGCGCGCGCACAGCCCCTGCAGCTCGGGCACCAGGTCGACCTGGTGCCCGGCGCGCAGGTCCGCCTCGATGCGATCTTCGAGCGCCGTGAGGCGCAGCTCGTCCAGCCGCGCCACCTGCGCTTCGGCGAACGGAACGTCGAGGAAGTCGGCGAGCGCGCCGCCGCGCCAGAGCGCCAGCGCCTCGCGGAGCGAGGCAGCGGCGGCGTCGACGTGGCCGTCGCGGAGCAGGCGGCGGCCATCGGCCGCGAGCCGCGCGAAGCGGTCGGCGTCGACGTCGTCGGGATCGACCAGGAGGGCGTAGCCCGACGGGTCGGAGCGCAGCGTCAGCGAGCCGTCGAGCGCGCGGCGCGCGCGGGAGACCAGCGACTGGAGCGCGTTGAGCGCGCCGGCCGGCTGGGCGGAGCCCCAGAGGTCGGCGATGAGCCGCTCGGTGGCGACGGTGCGGCCGGCTTCGAGCGCGAGGCGCGCGAGGAGCGTGCGCACCCGGAGGCCGCCGACGTCGACCGTCCGGCCGTCGGGGGCGGTCAGCCGGAAGGGCCCCAGGAGAGCGACACGCACCCGCCCAGCTTCTCAAAGACTCCTGCTCCGATGCTCGGGATTAACCGTCATCGGCCGTTGCTGCGCAGCACCGAGACCGCGTTGGCGGTCGCGTAACCGCGCCACTCCAGGGCTGCGGCGTCGGAGTAGCTGGTGAAGTCCACGGCCCATCCGCCGTCCTCGCGCTGGCCCCGTTCGAGCCGGTCGAGGTCGGCGGACACGGCTTCGGGGTCGAGCAGCTCGCGGACCGGGCGGCCGGGTTCCGGCGCGAAGTCGAGGAGGTGGAGGGTTTCGCCCTCCGCGCCGCCGACGACGGCGATCGCTCCGTCCGGCGGGACGAAGCGGCCGAGGTGGTCGAGCAGCTCGCGCGCCTCGCGGTGGGTGTCGGAGGCGGTGTCGAGGAGCTGGAGCGCGAAGGAGAGGACGTAGGCGAAGGGGGCTTCGTCGATCCGGCGGATCGCGTCGAAGCAGTAGCGCGTCGCCGTCGCGAGCCACGGGTGGTCGCGGACCGATCCGTCCCAGCGCGCGAGCCGGTGGGCCTGCGCCGCCACGGCGGCGGTGATCTGCAGGGACGACTCCGCGGGATCGGCTTGGGACCAGAACGGCGCGCACGCCGCGGAATCACCGATCGGCAGCGCGAAGGGCAGGCCGCCATCGGGCAGCGTCGCGGTGTTCAGCCAATCGAGCAGGGCGGTGGCGTGCGAGGAGTTCGCCCGGGCGTCCGCGAGCGCTTCGAGCGCGTGCAGGGCACCGCCGGGCTGGCTCTCCGGAGCGCGGAGGTCCGGTTCTAGGCCCCACCCGTAGCCGCCGTCGGGATTCCGGTAGGCGTCGAGCCCGCTGGCGATCGCATCGCGAGCGGCGTCGCCGCCGGTCAGGGCCTCGAATCGCCGCCGGTCGAGAACTCTCGCGTGCGAGGCCATGAACGTCCTCGCGCGCCCCAGGTCGATGCTCATGCCAGGACTGTGCCAGCTGCCTGCCCGATCCGGCTTGGACGAATCGGCCACGGCTACGCGCGGGTGAGCGCTGCGGGTGTCCGCCCCGCGAGCCGCTTGGTCTCGCGGGTGAAGTGGGCCTGGTCGACGTAGCCCGCGGTCGCGGCGGCCTCGCCCAGCGGCAGTCCCGACCGCGCGAGGTGGAGCGCGCGCTGGAACCGGTGGATCTGCGCGAGCGACTTGGGGCCGTAGCCGAAGAGCCGGGCGCTGAGCCTGCGCAACGAACGCTCCGAGAGGTCGTGGAGCTCCGCCGTCTCCCGCACGCTCAGCCCCTCGCGGGCCGCGCGGTCCAGCGAGGCCGCGGTGCGCAGGAGCGAGCGGTCGGGGTCGGCACGGGCCCACATGTCGATCAGCACCTGTTCGAGGGCGTCGGCCACGTCGCCCTCGAAGGACCAGCGCTTCGGCGGGGTGACGAGTTCCGCCAGGTCGATCCGCCGGTCCGCCAGCTCGTCCGCGGGCACGCCCAGCAGCGCGTGCGCCACGCCCGGAGCGAGGCGCAGGCCCCACGTCACCTCTCCCGGCCGCGTCCGGACGGCCATCGCCCGGGTGTCGGGGCCCGCGACGACCAGGCGGTCCTGGAACCACATCAGATCCAGCACGCCGTCGGGAACGACGTGCTGCTGAGGACCGTCCGCCCGCA
The DNA here is from genome assembly GCF_027853965.1 of Saccharopolyspora indica. GTDB lineage: Bacteria > Actinomycetota > Actinomycetes > Mycobacteriales > Pseudonocardiaceae > Saccharopolyspora > Saccharopolyspora indica. Next base: position 59,781 of record NZ_JAQGLB010000019.1, read on the forward strand.
CGCGCCACACCGTCGCTCCGGTCCGGGCGCCGCGACGGGCCGCGTAGTTCGCCACTCGCGGTCACCTCCGTCCCGCTCGGACAGCGTAGGTGCGGGGGCGCTCGGGGCGCGAAACGAGCCGAGGAGTGGCATAGATCACTGTCCGTGCGGGCGGAGTACGCCGAACGGCTGGAATCATGGAATAAACGGACATTTATTCCGATCAACGTTCCGCTTTTGCCGCGAGCCGCGGCGGAGCACCCCTACCCGGAGCCGCTCGAATGGATCTGACGACGTTTGCCGCCACCTCCGCCGAACCGACCGGCTTCACCGGCTGGGTGATCTCCGTGATGGAGGCCCTCGGCAGCCCCGGCGCCGGGGCCATCGTCGCCCTGGAGAACCTGTTCCCGCCGATCCCGTCCGAGGTGATCCTGCCGCTGGCCGGGTTCGCCGCCAGCCAGGGCAACATGACGCTCATCGGCGCGATCCTGTGGACCACGCTCGGTTCGCTGGTCGGCGCCCTCGCGCTCTACGGCATCGGCGCCACGCTCGGCCGCGACCGCACCCGCGCCATCGCGGCGAAGCTGCCGCTGGTCAAGATCGCCGACATCGACCGGACCGAGGCGTGGTTCGCCAAGCACGGCGTCAAGGCGGTGTTCTTCGGCCGCATGATCCCGCTGTTCCGCAGCTTCATCTCGCTGCCCGCCGGCGTCGAGCGCATGCGCCTGAGCACCTTCGCGCTGTTCACCACCCTCGGCAGCCTGATCTGGAACACGGTCTTCGTGGTGGCGGGCTACCTGCTGGGCGAGAGCTGGTACCTGGTCGAGGAGTACGCGGGCGTGTTCTCCAAGGTGGTCCTGGTCCTCGCGATCCTCGCCGTGGTGGCCTTCATCGCCGTCCGCATCCGCAACAACCGCCGCGGCGAACCCGCACCGCAGGCCGAGGACGCCCCCACGGTCCAGTTCGCCCGCGTCTCCGCGGAAGCCCCCACCCAAGAGATCCGCCGCCTCCGCTGACCGATCGATCCAAGGTGAAGGGCACCTTTCGCCAACTTACTTGGCGAAAGGTGCCCTTCACACCATCTCGTCCGGGTGAAGCCGAGGTGGGCAGCGGCTCCGCCCGTTGCCGCGTGACACCTGATCGGGTGCGAGGTGAAGGGCACCTTTCGCCAACTATGCGGGTGAAAGGTGCCCTTCACCTCGACCTGGTCGTGCGGAAGGCCCCGCTCCCTGGTGGGGGCGGGGCCTTCGCTGCGGTGGGTCAGGCGGACTCGGAGTCCGAGCCCTCCGACTTGTCCTCGGTGCCGGCCGAGACCGCGACCGGCGGGGTGTCCGGGACCAGCGACGGCTTCGGCTCGCCGCGGAAGGTGAAGTGCGCCTTGTCGTCGGCGCCTTCGCCGTCCCAGCCCTCGACGTCCACGATCACGATCTGACCGGCCTGGATCTCGCCGAACAGGATCTTCTCGGACAGCTTGTCCTCGATCTCCCGCTGGATCGTCCGGCGCAGCGGCCGCGCGCCCAGCACCGGGTCGAACCCGCGCTTGGCCAGCAGCTTCTTCGCCTTCTCGGTCAGCTCCAGGGCCATGTCCTTGCCCTTGAGCGCCTTCTCCACCCGGCCCGACAGCAGGTCGACCATCTGGATGATCTCCTGCTCGGTGAGCTGGTGGAAGACGATCACGTCGTCGATCCGGTTGAGGAACTCCGGCCGGAAGTGCTTCTTCATCTCCTCGTGGACCTTGGACTTCATCCGCTCGTAGTTGGACTCCGCCCCCTGCCCGCTGGAGAAGCCGAGGCCCACGGCCTTGGAGATGTCCTGTGTGCCGAGGTTCGAGGTGAAGATCAGCACCGTGTTCTTGAAGTCCACCGTGCGGCCCTGGCCGTCGGTGAGGCGGCCGTCCTCCAACACCTGCAGCAGCGTGTTGTAGATCTCCTGGTGGGCCTTCTCGATCTCGTCGAAGAGCACCACGGAGAACGGCTTGCGGCGGACCTTCTCGGTGAGCTGGCCGCCCTCCTCGTAGCCGACGTAGCCCGGAGGGGCGCCGAACAGCCGCGAGGCGGTGTAGCGGTCGTGGAACTCACCCATGTCGATCTGCACGAGCGCGTCGTCGTCGCCGAACAGGAACTCCGCCAGCGCCTTGGACAGCTCGGTCTTACCGACACCGGACGGACCGGCGAAGATGAACGAACCGGACGGGCGCTTCGGGTCCTTCAGGCCCGCACGCGTGCGGCGGATCGCCTGGGACACGGCCTTGACCGCGTCGTCCTGGCCGATGATCCGCTTGTGCAGCTCCTCCTCCATGCGGAGCAGGCGGGTGGTCTCCTCCTCGGTGAGCTTGAAGACCGGGATGCCGGTCCAGTTCGCCAGCACCTCGGCGATCTGCTCGTCGTCGACCTCGGCGACGACGTCCAGGTCACCGGCCTTCCACTGCTTCTCCCGCTCCTCCTTCTGGCCGAGGAGCTGCTTCTCCTCGTCCCGCAGGCGGGCGGCCCGCTCGAAGTCCTGCGCGTCGATCGCGGACTCCTTCTCGCGGCGCACGTCGGCGATCTTCTCGTCGAACTCGCGCAGGTCCGGCGGCGCGGTCATGCGGCGGATGCGCATCCGGGCGCCGGCCTCGTCGATCAGGTCGATCGCCTTGTCCGGCAGGAACCGGTCGTTGATGTAGCGGTCGGCCAGGTTGGCCGCGGCCGCCAGCGCCGAGTCGGTGATCGACACCCGGTGGTGCGCCTCGTAGCGGTCCCGCAGGCCCTTGAGGATCTCGACGGTGTGCTGCAGGGACGGCTCGCCGACCTGGATCGGCTGGAACCGGCGCTCCAGCGCCGGGTCCTTCTCGACGTACTTGCGGTACTCCTCGAGCGTGGTGGCGCCGATGGTCTGCAGCTCACCGCGGGCCAGCATCGGCTTGAGGATGCTCGCCGCGTCGATCGCGCCCTCGGCGGCGCCCGCGCCGACCAGGGTGTGGATCTCGTCGATGAACAGGATGATGTCGCCGCGGGTCTTGATCTCCTTGAGCACCTTCTTCAGGCGCTCCTCGAAGTCACCGCGGTACCGGGAACCGGCGACCAGCGAGCCCAGGTCGAGGGTGTAGAGCTGCTTGTCCTTCAGCGTCTCGGGCACCTCGCCCTTGACGACCTTCTGCGCCAGGCCCTCGACCACGGCCGTCTTGCCGACGCCCGCCTCGCCGATGAGCACCGGGTTGTTCTTGGTGCGCCGCGAGAGGACCTGCATGATCCGCTCGATTTCCTTCTCCCGGCCGATCACCGGGTCGAGCTTGCCCTCGCGCGCGCTCTGCGTCAGGTTGCGGCCGAACTGGTCCAGCACCAGCGACGACGACGGGGTGCCCTCGCCGCGGCCACCGGCCTCCGCGGGCTCCTTGCCCTGGTAGCCCGACAGCAGCTGCAGGACCTGCTGGCGCACCCGGTTGAGGTCAGCGCCCAGCTTGACCAGCACCTGGGCGGCCACGCCCTCGCCCTCGCGGATCAGCCCGAGCAGGATGTGCTCGGTGCCGATGTAGTTGTGGCCGAGCTGCAGCGCCTCGCGCAGCGACAGCTCCAGCACCTTCTTGGCCCGCGGGGTGAACGGGATGTGCCCGCTCGGGGCCTGCTGCCCCTGGCCGATGATCTCCTCGACCTGCTGCCGCACGCCCTCAAGCGCGATACCCAGCGACTCCAGCGCCTTGGCGGCGACACCCTCACCCTCGTGGATCAAGCCCAGGAGAATGTGCTCGGTGCCGATGTAGTTGTGGTTGAGCATCCGGGCCTCTTCTTGGGCCAGGACGACCACCCGCCTCGCGCGGTCGGTGAACCTCTCGAACATTCGCACTCCCTGACTGCTGCGCCGGCGGTCTCGTTGGCTGGGACACGGCTCCTGCATCGCCGATGCCCACGACGGGTTCAGCACTCTTGAGGACCACTGTAGTAGCCCCACCCGGTCGCGGTCCGTGCCCGCTACGGCCTGCTGCCCACATTCTTGTCCGGCACCCTGACCAACGGCTCGCTGGCCTGCGGGATTCCGGATTTGCACCTATCGGATGGCCCGTTCCGCTGAGCGCGAACACGGCCCGCCTAGCTGGGCCGATCGGCCTTCCCGGCGGTGCGACCACCGATCGGTACCACCATCGGGGTACCCGCCACCGGATCAGCAATCACCCGCGCCTTGAGCCCGAAGACCTCGGCCAGCAGCGACTCGGTGAGCACCTCGGACGGGTCACCCTCGGCGACGACCGCGCCGTCCTTCATCGCCACCAGCCGGTCGGCGTAGCGGGCCGCCAGGTTGAGGTCGTGCAGCACCATCACCACGGTGCGGCCGCTCTCGTCGTGCAGCTGCCCGACCAGCTCCAGCACGTCCACCTGGTGGGACAGGTCGAGGTAGGTGGTCGGTTCGTCGAGCAGCAGCAGGTCGGTGCCCTGGGCCAGCGCCATGGACAGCCAGGCGCGCTGCCGCTGGCCGCCGGAGAGCTCGTCGAGGGTGCGGTCGGCCAGCTCGGCGATGCCGGTCATGCCCAGCGCCTCGGCCACCGCGGACTCGTCGTCGGAGGACCACTGCCGGTACCAGGACTGGTGCGGGTGCCGTCCGCGCGCGACCAGGTCGGCGACGGTCAGGCCCTCGGGCGCGACCGGCGACTGCGGCAGCAGGCCGAGCACCTTCGCGACCTCCTTGGTCGGCATCTTGTGGATCTGCTTGCCGTCCAGCAGCACGCTGCCGCGCTGCGGTTGCAGCAGCCGCCCGAGAGCGCGCAGCAGCGTCGACTTGCCGCAGCCGTTCGGGCCGATCACCGCGGTGATCGTGCCGTCGACGACGTCGAAGTCCAGCCCGTCGGCGATGACCCGCTCGCCGTAGGCCAGCTTGAGGTCGGTGGCGTGCAGACGGTCCCGCCTCTCCGCGACTTTCAGTGGTGGTTGCGTTCGGGAGTGATCTTGCGTTGAGCGGGTTTCTTGTGGCTGGGTTGCGTCACGGTCCCCTGAGGTGCGGTTGGACAGGGCTGGAGCTGGCATGTCGGGTGTCATGCACGGACCTCCCGGTACCGACGGACGAGCAAATAGATCAGGTAGGGCGCACCCAGGACCGCGGTGACGATGCCGACCGGTAGTTCCAGGGAGCCGAAGGCGGTCCGCGAGATCACGTCGGCGCCGACCACCAGCGCGGCACCGAACACCATCGAGGACAGCAGCGGCGGGCGCGAGGTGTGCGCCAGGCGCAGCGCGATCTGCGGGGTGGCCAGCGCGACGAACTGGATCGGCCCGGCCGCCGCGGTCGCGATCGAGGCCAGCACCACCGCGGCCAGCAGCAGCACGCCGCGGGTCAGGTCGGTGCGCACGCCCAGGCCGCGCACGGTGTCGTCGTCGAACTGCAGCGCACCGAGCACGTGCCCGCCGATCAGCGTCAGCGGCACCAGCGCGCAGAGCGCGATGGCCGTGGGCACCACGTGCTCCCAGCCGCGCGCGTTGAGGCTGCCGGTCAGCCACACCAGCGCGCGGCCCGCCTCGTTGACGTCGCCGACGGTCAGCAGCCAGTAGGTGGCGTTGCCCGCCAGCGCGCTGACGCCGACGCCGACCAGCACCAGCCGGTAGGAGTCCACGCCGCGCCGGTAGGCCAGGCCGTAGACCGCGAGCCCGGTGAGCAGCCCGCCTGCGAGGGCGACCAGCGGCAGGCCGTAGTCGGCCAGCGCCCCGGCCAGGCTGCCCGCGGTGCCGCCGAGCACGATCACCGTCGTCGCCGCGGTGCCCGCGCCCCAGGTGATGCCGAGCATGTCCGGGCTGGCCAGCGGGTTGCGCGCGAGGGTCTGCATGATCGCGCCGGACAGGCCGAGCGCGGCACCGACCAGCAGCGCGGTCAGCGCTCTCGGCAGCCGCAGCTCCAGGATGATGATCTGCTGCGCCCGGTCGCCGCCGCCGACCAGCGTCTGCAGCACCTCCACCGGGCTGATCTGGTACTCGCCGAGCCCGACGTCGAGCACGAAGACCGCCAGCAGCAGCACCAGCCCGCCGAGCAGGGCCACCAGCGGCCGCCAGCGCAGCACTCCGGAGAACGGCCCGAGCCGGGCCGGGCGCCGCCCGGCGACCCCGCCTTCCAGCACCTGGGTCACAACCGCACCATCTTCCTGCGACGCACGAGCGCGATGAAGAACGGGGCGCCGACCATCGCCAGCATCACCCCGACCTGGACTTCCGACGGCCGCGCCACGATGCGGCCCAGCACGTCGGCCAGCAGCACCAGCGCGGCGCCGAGCAGTCCGGCGAAGGGCAGCAGCCAGCGGTAGTCGGCGCCGGTGAAGAACCTGGCCACGTGCGGGACGATCAGCCCGACGAAGCCGATCGGCCCGCAGATCGCGACCGCGCTGCCGACCAGGACCGCGATCGCGGCGATCCCGGCCCGGCGCGACCACTCCACCCGGTGGCCCAGCGAGCGGGCGACGTCCTCGCCGAGCGACAGCGCGTTCAGCCCGCTCGCGTTGGTCAGCGCCAGCACGATGCCGATCAGCACGAACGGCAGCACCTGCGGGATCACCGATGCGTCGGTGACCGCGATCGAACCGACCTTCCAGAACCGGTAGGTGTCCATCGTCTGCTGGTCGGTGAGCACCAGCGCGGAGGTGATCGCCTGCAGCAGGAAGCTGATCGCGGTGCCCGCCAGCGCCAGCGTCACCGGCGTCGGGCCGCCGCGGCCGATCGAACCGATGGCGAACACCGCGATCGCGCCCAGCACCGCACCGGCGAAGCCGAACCAGATGAAGCCCAGCAGCGTCGTGACGCTGAAGGTGTAGATCGCCAGCACCACGCCCAGCGCGGCGCCCGAGGTGATGCCGAGGATGCCGGGATCGGCGATGGGGTTGCGGGTGTGGCCCTGCATCAGCGCCCCGGCCAGGCCCAGCGCGGCCCCGGCCAGCACGCCGACGATGGTGCGCGGCACCCGCAGCTCGCGGATGATCAGGTCGTTCTCGGTGCCGGTCGGTGCGAACAGCCCGCTCCACACCTCGGACAGCGGGATCGTCTTGGCGCCGACCACGACGCTGAGCACGCAGCTGACCAGCAGCGCCACCACCAGCACGCCGATGCCGATGAGCCGTTTGCGGCGGCGTTCGCGCAGGCGGGCACCGCCGGGCGCGGCCTGGTCGGCTGCGCGTGGACCGTCGACGGCCAGGCTGCCACTCACGTCCCACTCCTCCTGCCGGTTCACCCGATCGGTGCTTAGGTTAGGCCCACCTAAGCATGCTGCCCAGAGCGGGGCGTGATGTCCACCGTCACACCGGTTCGGCTGATCCGCGGGTAGAAATCACCGCAGAAAGATCATTGCCGCTTTTCGCGATTCACGTTGAATAGCGTTATCCGAACGCAACGAGGGGCGTTCGCCCGGCACTTCGCCGGGCCAACGCCCCTCGACCGCACAACTCGCGCCACTGCGGGATCCCCCGGCCCACCCCGACCGGGGCGGCCACCGCAGCACCGCGAAAAGCGGGGACCAGGTCAGTTCGCCTGGTGGTACTGCTCCACGATGTCGGCCGGGATCCGGCCCCGGTCCGACACCTTCAGGCCGCGCTTGCGGGCCCATTCCCGAATGGCCTGGTTCTGCTCGCGATCCGCGCTCGTGGAACCGCCCGCGGAACGCGGACCGGCACCGCCCGGACGCGGCCCCGGCTTCTTCCGGCCGCCCGCGCGCCGCGCGTTGGAGACGTAGTTCGCCAGAGCGTCCCGCAACTCGCCGGCATTGTCGGCGGAAAGGTCGATCTGGTAGGACACGCCGTCCAATCCGAACTCGACCGTTTCGTCGGCCTGGCCGCCGTCCAGATCGTCGACAAGAGTGACTGTGACCTTCTGCGCCATCTTCGAAGTCCTCCCCGGGAGAGCTAAATGTGCCAGAACGGGACAGCACGAACCGCTGGGAGCGAACTCCCCCGCAAGTACTCCAATAGCCGTCACCGATGGATTCTGGGCTCAGGTTAGCGCAGTAACTGCGATAATGCACTCACCTCTGCCCGAAAATTCACCTCGACGGCCCTGATCGGGTCATTCCGGCCGGACCAGCGGGAACAGGATCGTCTCCCGGATACCGAGACCGGTCAACGCCATCAACAACCGGTCGATACCCATTCCGACGCCACCGCTCGGCGGCATTCCGTACTCGAGCGCGCGCAGAAAGTCCTCGTCGACCGGCATCGCCTCGTCGTCCCCGGCCGCCGCGAGCGCCGCCTGCTCCTCCAGGCGAGCGCGCTCCACCACCGGGTCGACCAGCTCGGAGTAGCCGGTCGCCAGCTCGAAGCCGCGGACGTAGAGGTCCCACTTCTCCGCCAGGCCCGGCCGCTCCCGGTGCTGCCGGGTGAGCGGCGAGGTCTCCACCGGGAAGTCGCGAACGAACGTCGGAGCGGTCAAATGGTCGCCGATGAGGTGCTCCCACAGCTCCTCGACGAGCTTTCCGTGCCCGTGCGCCGGATCGGTCTGCAATCCGTGCGAGTCGGCGTGCTTGCGCAGCACCTCCACCGGAGTTTCCGGGGTGATCTCCGAATCGAGCGCTTCGGACAGCGAGTCGTACATCCGGATCGACGTCCACTCGCCCGACAGGTCGTACTCGGTTCCGTCGAACCAGGTGACCACCTGCGAACCGGCGATCTTCTCCGCGGCCTCCTGGATCAGGGACCTGGTCAGCGCGGCCATGTCGTTGTAATCGGCGTACGCCTGGTAGAACTCCAACATGGCGAACTCCGGCGAGTGGGAAGAATCACTCCCCTCGTTGCGGAAGTTCCGGTTGATCTCGAAAACCCTCTCGATCCCACCGACCACGCAACGCTTCAGGTACAACTCCGGCGCGATCCGGAGGAACAGATCCATGTCGAAGGCGTTCGAATGCGTCACGAACGGGCGCGCGGCGGCACCGCCCTGCAACGTCTGCAGCATCGGGGTTTCCACCTCGACGAAACCGCGCCGGTCGAACGATTCCCGCAACGAGCGCTGCACCGCGGCCCGAGTGCGCACGGTGTCGGCGGCCTGCTTTCGGACGATCAGGTCGACATAGCGCTGCCGGACCCGCATTTCCTCGCCGAGTTCCTTGTGCATGACCGGCAGCGGGCGCAGCGACTTGGCCGCCATTCGCCATTCATCGGCCATCACGGACAACTCGCCGCGGCGGGAGGTGATCACCTCGCCGTGCACGAAGACGTGGTCGCCGAGGTCGACGTCGCTCTTCCACATGGCCAGCGAATCCTCGCCGACCTGCTTGAGGCTGAGCATCGCCTGGAGCTCGGTGCCGTCGCCCGCGCGCAGCGTGGCGAAGCACAGCTTGCCGGTGTTGCGCAGGAACATCACGCGGCCGGCGACACCGACCTGCGCGCCGGTCGCGGTGTCCGGCTCCAGCCCCTGGTGGGCGGCGCGGATCTCCGCGAGCTCGTGCGTGATGGGCAGGGTCACCGGGTACGGGTCGACTCCGGCTTCGAGCAAGCGCTCCCGCTTCTCCCGCCGGACCCGCATCTGCTCCGGCAGGTCGTCAACGCCGTCGTCGCTGGTTGCCGGGGGAATGGAACGGTCCTCAGTCACGGAGAACAAGGGTACGGTTCCGCCATTTCACCGAATGAGCAGGGCCAACCAACGGTCAGAGGTGGGATGGGTTCGGTGTCCATGGGGTCGTGAGCGTTTTGGGGCGCTATGACACCCCAAAACGCTCACGGCCACTGTGCAGGCCGAACCTCCGAGCTCAACTGAACCTGGCTCAGGCCCGGCTGAAGTTGCGGTCGTAGACCAGGCGCAGGCCCAGGAGGGTGAGGTCGGGGACGTGGTGGGTGATCGTCGTCGACTCCGACACCACCAGCGGCGCCAGGCCGCCGGTGGCCAGGACCGTGGTGGGGCCGCCGTGGGTGGCTTCCAGCTCCGCCACGATGCGGCGGACCAGGCCGTCCACCTGCCCGGCGAAGCCGTAGAGGATGCCGGACTGGAGGCACTCCACGGTGTTCTTGCCGATCACCGAGCGCGGCCGGACCAGCTCCACCTTGCGCAGCTGCGCGGCGCGGGAGGCCAGCGCGTCCAGCGAGATCTCGACGCCGGGGGCGAACGCGCCGCCCAGGAACTCGCCCTTGGACGAGATCACGTCGATGTTCGTGGACGTGCCGAAGTCGACCACCACGCAGTTGGTGGCGTGCAGGTGGTGCGCGGCGAGGGTGTTGATCACCCGGTCCGCGCCGACCTCCTTCGGGTTGTCCACCAGCAGCGGGACGCCGGTGCGCACGCCCGGCTCGACGACCACGCGCGGCACGTCGTTCCAGTACCGGCCGAGCATGACGCGCAGTTCGCGCAGCAGCGCGGGCACCGTGGACAGGGCGGCGATGCCGGTGATCCGGTCGGCGTGCTCGCCGAGCAGGCCGCGCATGGTCAGCGCCATCTCGTCCGCGGTCATCCGCGGCTCGGTGCGCATCCGCCAGTCGTGCACCAGGGTCGATGCGATGTCGGAGCTGCCCGGATCCTCGTCGTAGAGGCCCAGCACGATGTTGGTGTTTCCGACGTCGATGGCCAGCAGCACCGGTTCGTCCTTCCGTGCCGGTCTTGGTCAGTGCTCGGGCTGTTGCAGGAGGGCGTCGAGCTTGGCCGCGTCGTCGGTCTCGGCGGGCGTTTCGACTCCGGCGCTGATCAGGCCCGAGCCCTCCGGGGCGACGCCCGGCTGGTCGCCGGTCTCCAGGATCCGGTTGTCGGCGTCCACGAAGATCACCTTCGGGCGGAACGACCGCGACTCCAGCTCGTCCATCACCCCGTAGGAAATCAGGATCACGATGTCACCGGGCTCGATCAGGTGCGCGGCGGCGCCGTTGATCCCGATCACGCCGGAGCCGCGCTCGCCGGTGATCACGTAGGTCTCCAGGCGGGCGCCGTTGGTGACGTCCACGATGGCGACCTGCTCGCCCTCCAGCAGGTCCGCGGCGTCCATCAGATCGGCGTCCACCGTCACCGAGCCGACGTAGTGCAGGTCGGCCTGGGTCACCGTGGCCCGGTGGATCTTGGACTTCAACATGGTGCGGAACATCGCTGACCTCCTACGGCCGGTACCGCATCGTCTCGCCGACGTATCTTGCGCGATGCCGCGGTGGCTCCCACCGCCGGCACCGCTCAGCCCTGCTCTCGCGCGCTCAGCAGCACCATGGCGTTGTCGAGCAGCCTGGTGGTGCCGACGCGGGCCGCCACCAGCAGCCTCGCCTCGCCCTCCGCGGGCACCGGCCCGAGCTCGGGGTCCCGCAGCTCCAGGTAGTCGAGCTGCAGCGACGGTTCGGTGGCCAGCACCTCGCCCGCGGCCTTGAGCACCGCGTCCGCCCCCGCCGGTCCGGCGTGCGACCCGGCGGCCAAGGCCGCCGAGATCGCCAGCGCCGCGGCGCGCTGCTCATCGCTGAGGTAGGCGTTGCGGGAGGACAGCGCCAGGCCGTCCGCTTCCCGCACGGTGGGGATGCCCTGGATGCGGGCGTCCAGGTTCAGCTCGCGCGCCATCCGGCGGATCAGCACCAGCTGCTGGTAGTCCTTCTCGCCGAAGAACGCCAGGTCCGGGCGCACGATGTTGAGCAGCTTCAGGACCACCGTGAGCACGCCGTCGAAGTGGCCCGGCCGGACCGCGCCCTCCAGCTGCTCGCCGAGCGGTCCGGAGTGGACGGTCAGCTGCGGGTCGGGGCCGTACATCTGCTCGACCGACGGGGCGAAGACCAGCTCCACCCCGGCCTCGCGGCACAGCTGCAGGTCGGACTCGAAGCTGCGCGGGTAGCGGTCGAAGTCCTCGTGCGGCCCGAACTGCAGCGGGTTCACGAAGATCGACACGACCACCACCGCGTTGATGTCGCGGCGGGCCCGCTCGATCAGCTCCAGGTGCCCGCGGTGCAGGGCGCCCATGGTCGGCACCAGGTGGATCTTGCGGCCGGTGGCCCGCAGCGCGCGGGTGACCTTCGCCAGCTCGGCGGGTTCGCGGTGCACGGTCAGCGCACCGCGCTCGAAAGCTGCGCTCATCACGACTCCAGTGCTCGGCGCGTCGTGATCACGACGGCTCTTCGTCAAGTGCTTCGCGGACCTCGGCGGCGCCGTCGGCGCGCAGGACGCCCGCGCGCTCGCTCCGCTCGGCGGTCCGCCTGGCCAGCTCCCGGTAGCCCGGGACGACGTCCGGGTTCGCCTCGCGCAGCGCGGCGAGGTGCGCGCGGACCGTGCCCGCGTCGCCGCGCATCACCGGGCCGGTGATCGCGCGGTCGCCGAAGCGCAGCGCGTTGTCCAGCGATGCGGACAGGATCGGGGCCATGACCCGGTCGGCGTTGTCCACGCCCGCGTCGCGCAGCAGTTCCGCGCACTCGTTGACCAGGGTGATCAGGTGGTTCGCGCCGTGGGTGAGCGCGGCGTGGTACAGGCGGCGGGACTCCTCCGGCACGCGGACCGGCTCCATCCCCAGCTCCAGGGCCAGCGCCTCCGCGACGCTCCAGCCGGTCTCGTCCGCGGTGGACGCGGTGACGGCCATGCAGGCGTTGCCGAGCCGCTCGACGTCCTCGGCGCGCCCGGTGAAGGTCATCGCCGGGTGCAGCGCCAGCGCCAGCACGCCGATCTCGGCCGCCGGGGCGAGCGCGGCGACCCCGTGCGCGCCGGAGGTGTGCGCGAGGATCTGGCCTGCACGCAGCGATCCGGTGGCGACCAGCCCGCGGACCAGACCGGAGATCGCATCGTCCGGGACCGCCAGCAGCACCAGATCGGCCTGCTTCGCGACCTCGTCCGGCGGCAGCACGGCCACCTCGGGGAGCAGTTCTTCCGCGCGGCGCAGCGACGCCTCGGACACCGCGGATACCGCGACCACCTGGTGCCCTGCTCGCTGCAACGCCGCGCCCAGCACGGCACCCACCCGGCCCGCGGAGATCACTCCGACGCGCAGCCGAGGGCCCGTGCGACCAGACATCGCCACGTCGTCCTCCATACCGTTCCAGTCCCAACCTCCGGGTACCGGACAGCAGCGCGAGAGTAGCCCGCCAACGGCCCGCCAACAGGCCCCGGGTGGCAAGCACCACGCCCCGCTCGCGTCCGTCACCGCGCGATTTCAATGGAAATCACACGCCCGACTTCCGTTGAAATCGCGTGGTCCCCCGCCGCCGCTGAGCGCTCGCGCTGGTCAGTCGCGGGAGCGTTGTGGGGGTTTGGGGAGCGGGCGCTTCATGTTGTGCTGGGTGAGCTCGTTGAGCTTGATGCGGGCCGTCTGGATCGCCTGCTGGGTGCCCGCGGCCGAGCGGCGGGCCTGCTTGAGGTCCTCGATCAGCTTCTCCCGGCGGGCCCGGCGGGCCGCGCTCGTCGTGCGGCCCTCGGCGGCACGGTGCTGCAGGAACGCCAGCTCGGTGACCGCGATCTGGTAGTCCCGGACCGCCTTCGCCGCCTCGCTGCCCGCGCTGCGGCGCACCTTGCGCAGCCAGCCCTTCCGGCCCGCGAGGGTGGCCAGCATCTCCATCTCGCTGCGCACGATCAGGCCGGCCCGCTCCAGCACCGGCAGCTGCTGGATGACGATCCGCTGCTCGCGCTTGCGCTGCCACACCACCAGGCCGAAGGTGCCCATGAAGATCGGCACCATGATCAGGAAGTAGACGTTGAGGAACTCCACGCCGCCCAGCAGCGTCGCCGCGTTCCACACCGCGTGCAGCAGGAACGCCGCGGCGAACCCGCCCAGCAGGTAGCCCAGGCGCAGCCGCTTGTTGTCGGTGCGCGAGGCGAGCCCGATGCCGATGCCGAACATGGAGCTGAACAGCGGGTGGGAGAACGGCGCCAGCACGCCGCGCATGATGAACACCGCCACCACGCCACCGGCGGTGCCGCCGACGCCGCCGATCGCGAAGGCCTTGCCGAAGTACAGGATGTTCTCGGTGAAGGCGAAGCCCGCCGCGGTCAGCGACGCGTAGACGATGCCGTCCACCATCCCGTTGAACTCCGACCGGCGCTTGAACCACAGCGCGACCACGAACAGCGCCTTCGCCGCCTCCTCCACCAGCGGGCCCATCACCGCGGTCAGGAAGAACTTCTGGTCGTCGGGACCGATCAGGGTGTCGGCGAGCTGGATGAAGGTGTCGTTGAGCAGCAGCGAGCAGGCGGTCGCCCCGCCCGCGCCCCACAGGAACGCGCCGAGCAGCAGCATCGGCGGCTCGGGCTCCCAGCGGTCGATCCAGATGATCGCGGCGAACACCACGCCGACCGGCAGCAGCGCGGCGAGCGCGCCGACCAGTGCGGGCAGCAGGCCGACCCGCGACGTGGTGACACCGGCCATCACCAGTCCGCAGATCCCGAGCACGATCAGGCCGGCGACCGGCCAACCGACGGCGTGGTGCTTGCGGGTCTGGAGCTTGCGCGCGCCGGAGAGATCGGCGGCGGGACCCCGGAGATCAGGACTCGACACGGACAAAACCCTAGAGAAGGGCGTCCGGGGTTGCCCGGACAGTCACCTTCTCAGGCGCGTCGCCGCCGTCGGCGCGGCGTCTCGGGGGCGGCGCCGTAGGCCGCGATCAGGTCGTTCACCGAGGTTCCCTCGGCATGCGCGCCTGCCGGGTCCGGTGCGGGCGCGGGAGCCGGTTCGGGCTGCGGCTTCGGCGGTTCCGGCGGGCGCTGCGGCGGCTCGTGGTGCACCTTCTCCGGGCGGCGCGCCTGCACCGGGCGGGACTGGTGCACCTGCGCCGCCTGCGGCTTGACGCGCGGGCGGGTCTTCGGGCGGTGCTCCTCGCCTGCCAGCCTGTTGATCAGCTCGGTGTTCTGGGCCGCGGGCAGCTCCCGGGCCTGCGCCGGCTGGAGGAGCTGGCCCTCGATCTTGCTGCTGTTCTCGGTCAGCGAGCGGACCCGGGTGGACTCGGCGCGCAGCGCGACCCGCTCGAACAGGACGTCGCCGCCGAGCACCTGCTCCAGGCTCGTCCGCAGCCGGTGCAGCTCGGCCTGCAACGCCTTCAGCTCCCCGTCGGACTCCTCGGCCGCCTTCCGGCGGGCCTCGGCCTCCGCCTCCAGCTCGAACTCGCGGCGGGCCGCGATCTCCCGCTCCAGTTCGAGCTCGTAGATCCGCTGGCGGTCCTCGGCGAGCTTCTCCTCCCGCGCCACCCGGTGCCGGAGCCGGGCGACCGCGAACGCCCCGACCAGCGCCGACCACAGCGCGGCGACCAGGCCCAGCCGCAGCAGGCGGGCGTCGTCGCTGATCACCAGCACGGCGGTCGCGGCGGCGGCGAGGACGAGCGCGCCGACCCACAGGGCGGTCGAACCGCCGGCGCGGGTTTCGGTCTCGGTACTGCCGCGGTCGGACATGCCCACCACGGTACCGGGCGGTTATCAGTTCGAGACCTGAAGGCGAGCAACCCGGCTCCACTTTGGTCGCCGTGGCCCACACCACGTGCATCCGAACGGCCGAGCGGCGGCGTCCGGGCGTCCGTCACCGCGCGACGACTTCGCGCGAGATCAGCGAGTTCAGTGCGGAGCCGGTGACGATTTCGCGCGAAACCGGCGGCCTCCGCACGGGGCGGCGGTGTCAATTTCGCGCGAAATTGACGTTCACCCGGGTGGTGGTCAATTTCGTACGAAATTGACCGCGGGCTCGGCGGAGCGGGGTTGCGGCGGAGCGGTCGGTGCCGGTGGGTGATCGCGTCGCCGCGGGGCGTGCCGGGTTCAGTCCTCGTCGTCGAGGGGTTCTTCTGGCTCGTCGGGGTTTCGGAGGGAGTGCTCCAGCCAGAGGCCCGCCGCGATCAGGGCCGCCGCGCTGATCAGACCGATCACCGCGGCGATGATGTCGGTCTGGGCCGCCGCCACGGTGCCGGCGATCGGCAGCAGGTAGGCGCCGAGGCCGATCCAGACCCCGGCCATGATCGCGCCCGCCATCGAGGACGCCTTGGCCAGCGCCACCGCGCGCGCCGCGGTCAGGCCGTCCACCGGTTCGGTGCCCGGCTTGCGCTTGATCCGGGGCCGCATGGTCAGCGCCAGCACCAGGTCCACCAGCGCGATCAGCAGCAGGGTCGCCCCGGCCAGCAGCGGCAGCTGCGGCAGGTCGCCGTAGGCGAGCCGGGTGAGCAGGAAGACCACGACCGCGGCCGCCACGCCGGCGGTGATCAGCTGACCGGGCTTGGTGAAGGACAGGTGCTCTGCTCGTCGCGGTGCCACGGATCCAGGATCGCACCTGATCCGGCCGCGGGGAGTTCCGGCCGTCGCGCGGGGTGCGAAAAAATCGTCTTGAGTCTCCCCCGACAGGAGGGTCGAAGGTGGACGACGTGAACGACACCGCCCGCTACACGATCGGCGAACTGGCCCGTCGCACCGGACTGAGCGTGAAGACGATCCGGTTCTACTCCGACACCGGCGTGGTGCCGCCCACCGACCGGACCGCGGCCGGCTACCGGCTGTACGACGTGACCGCTGTCAGCCGCCTGGAACTGGTGCGCACGCTGCGCGAACTGGGGGCCGGGCTGGAGGAGGTCAAGCGCGTGCTGGCCCGCGAGACGACGCTCGCGCAGCTGGCCGGCGCCCACCTGGGGCTGCTGGAGGACCAGATGCGCGTGCTGCGGACTCGGCGAGCCGTGCTGCGGGCGGTCGTGAAGCTCGACCGAACGACCGAGGAGGCAAGACTCATGCAGGAACTGGCGAAGATGTCCGACGAGGAGCGCAACCGGCTGATCGACGAGTTCTGGGACGAGGTGAGCTCGGAGTCGGGGCTGAACCTGAACCCGGAGTTCACCGAGTGGATGCGCTCGGCGAAGCCGAACCTGCCCGACGACCCGAGCACCGAACAGCTGGAGGCGTGGATCGAGCTCGCCGAGCTGGTGCAGGACGAGGACTTCCGGGCCACCGTGCGCGGGCTCTACCGGGAGCAGTCCGCCCGCCGCGACGCGGGCGAGGAGATGGTCGAGCAGAACGAGGCGCCCAAGTGGTGGGCGATCACCGACGAGGCGAAGGCCTCCGCCGAGTCGGGCGCGGCGCCGGACAGCGCCGAGGCCCGTGCGCTGGTGGACCGGATGATGGCGCTGGCCGCAGAGCAGTGGAAGAAGCCGGACACGCCGGAGTTCCGCCGCGAGATGGCCGACCACTACGAGGGCCACGACCCGCGGCTGTCCCGCTACTGGGAGCTGCTGGCGATCATCAACGGCTGGCCGCAGCACCCGGTCACCGACGAGACGACGCGCTGGCTCGCCGCCGCGCTGCGGGCTTCCGCCGAGTAACCGGCGTGACCCAGGACTGCAATTTCGCGGCCGCAGCCGCGAGGCGCATCGCGCCAACCGCTTGACCTACCGCAAGCGCGCAGCGCTTAACCCACCCTCGCAGCTGGCACCGCCGCTGGGCGGCTCTCTGGGCGAGGACGGCCCCTCCGCCGTGTATCGGACATACATCAGGAGGGGCACCCGCAGTCCAGGGAACCGCTCAGGTTCCGCCACGCAAAACGAGCGTGGAACAACTCGGTCAGCCGGCGTAGGTCAGCAGGCGGTCGGCTCTGGCGGGCTCGCGGAGCTTTCGGAGCACCCGGTGCTCCAGTTGGCGGATGCGCTCGCGGGTGACGCCGAGCTCGTCGCCGATCTCGGCGAGGGTGCGCTGTCTGCCGTCGTCGAGGCCGCAGCGCAGTCGGATGACCTGCTGCTCCCGTGCGCTGAGCGTCTCCAGCACGTCCTCGATCTCGTTGCGCAGCAACTGGATTCCCGGCGTGCCGGGGTCGTCCCAGCGGGCGATCAGGTCGCCCAGCGAGGTGCCGTCCTGGCCGACCGGCTGATCGAGGCTGAGCGGCTCCTGCGCCACCGCGAGGAGTTCGAGCAGCTGGTGGAGCGGGACGTCCAGCGCCGCGGCGAGTTCGTCGTGCCTGGGCGTCCTGCCCAGCTCCGCCGACAGGTCGCGGCGCTGCCGCGCCACCCGTGCGAGCTGGTCGGTGACGTGCACCGGCAGCCGGATGGTGCGCGACTGGTTGGCCAGCGCGCGGCTGATCGCCTTGCGGATCCACCAGGTCGCGTAGGTCGCGAAGCGGAATCCCGGGCTGTGGTCGTACTTCTCGACGGCGCGCAGCAGCCCCAGGTTGCCCTCCTGGATCAGGTCCAGCAGCGGCAGGCCGCGACCGGCGTAGCGCTTGGCGATGCTCACGACCAGCCGGAGGTTGGCCTCCACCAGCGCGGTCCTGGCAGCTCGGCCGTCCTCCGCGACGGCCAGCAGCTCGTCCCGGAGCGCGGCGAGGGGCTCTCCGGCGAGGCGTTCCTCGGCGCGCAGCCCGTCCGCGACGCGTTGCGCCAGGGCGTTTTCCGCGGCGTGGTCGAGGAGTTCGGTGCGGCCGATCCCGGACAGGTACAGGCGCACCGGGTCGACGGCCGTCGCGGGCCGCTCGGTCCCGGGGACGTCGTCGATGTCGAGCAGCGGGGCTGCCACCTGCCAGGCCTCCCGGACTTCGGGTGCGTGCTCTGCCAGCGTGCCGAACGGTGCTGGCAGCGCGCTGACGCGCCGATCGCCCGGTTCCGGCGGCGTAATCGCAGGCTGCGGGGCCGGAGTCCGGACGCGGTGCCGGTGCGGTGCGGTCCGGGTACGGCTGGGTGCGGCCGAACGCTGTTGGTGGCGGCCCCGATCGGGATAGCCTTGCGCGGTGGGAGGGATCTGCCTTCGATGACAAGCCAGACCAGCACCGCGTTCGGCCGTTCCCGGGATGACGCGTGGTTCCGGCCGCAGCGCCGGACGGGCCGCATCGGACCGGTCGGACTCGGCCGCCTGCTCGCGTTCGCGATCGTCGGGCTCGCGGTGTGCGCCGTCGTCGTCCAGTCCTGGTGGGCGGCGGTCGTGGGTGGACTGCTCGGGCTCGCCGCGGTGGCGTTCCTCTTCGGCAGGCGCGGCGACCGCTGGTGGACCGAGATCCTCGCGCTGCGCTTGCGGTTCCGCGGTCGGCGCGGCATCGTCGCCGCCCGCCGCGATGATCCGCGGCTGGCCGCGCTGTGCGAGCTAGCTCCCGATTTCACCGCGGAAGACGTTGCGGGCGCGGATGATTCGAAGCTGGGCATGGGCAGCGACGGCGCGGGCTGGTTCGCCGTGCTGGAGGTCGTCGCGGAGGACGGACCGCTGCCACCGGTTCCGATGACGGCGTTGGCGCGGATCGCGGCCGACCAGCCCGGAGTCGTGGTGCAGAGCGTGCTGCACAGCGCTCCCCTGCCTGGCACGGTGCGGCGCGATCACGTGGCGTGGATCGCGGTTCGGCTGGACGCGCGGGCCGTTGCCTCGTCCGCGGTGGACAGCGGGATCGATCCGGATGTTCCGCTGCTGCTCGCCGATCTGGTCAACCGCGTCGAGAGGCTGTTCCGGCGCCGGGGTTCGCGGGCTCGCGCGCTGGACGCCGATGGACTGCTCGACGCGCTGGTGCGCTCCTGCGACCTGGCAGAACCTGCCGACCGGCGGCCCGTCCAGCCGCGCGAGGAATGGGATTCGTGGCGTTCCACGCGGTTGCGGCACGGCTGCTTCTGGGTGCGGTCGTGGCCGAATCCGGAGCGCGGCTCGCTGCTGCTGTCCGCGCTGGCCGAGGTGCCGGAGGCGCAGGTCAGCATTTCGATCGCGGTGGAAGCGGGGCTGCGCGGCACCGAGCTGTCCGGGCTCGTCCGGGTGGCCGCGGACGCGCAGCACTACGACAGGACCTGCGAGCAGGTGGCGCGGCTCGTCGG
Source organism: Saccharopolyspora indica (assembly GCF_027853965.1). GTDB lineage: Bacteria > Actinomycetota > Actinomycetes > Mycobacteriales > Pseudonocardiaceae > Saccharopolyspora > Saccharopolyspora indica. The sequence goes on from NZ_JAQGLB010000019.1 coordinate 79,357, forward strand.
GCTCGCGGGCGGTCGGCTGTCCAAATTGGACGGTCAGCAGCTGCCCGCGGTGTACGCGTCGGCACCGACCGGAGGAGGCGCGCGGTGAGCGAGGGCCAGCACGCGGCGGTGGCACCGCCTTCCCCTGCCCCGGAACCCGCGCCGGGCAAGCAGGTTCCGGTGATCTCGGCGGCGCAGCCGCCGGTGATCGCGGGCGAACCCGCGGCGGCCGCGCCGAAGCCCGATGACACGGCGTTCGCGCCCGCACTCGGTTCGGCGGAGTGGCACCAGCAGGCGCGCGGCGCGGTCCTCACCAGCACCGCTGCGGTGTCCGCGCCGGTGGCGCAGGCCGCCGCCGCGCCGCTGCCGCCGGGTGGACCGGGGCCGCGCGAGGACGACACGCCGACCGAGGTGGTGCGGAAGCCGCGCGGGTGGCGGCCGCGCAAGCAGCGCTCGGTGCCCAGGCTGGACATCGGCAGGCACCTGGCCACCGAGGCGGAGCTGGACCTGCTCCAGCTCACCGGCACCTCCTTCGGCTTCCCGCTGGGCCGCAACCAGGCCGGGTTCCCGGTGACGCTGACGCTGTTCCAGCCCGTTCCGGTGTCGATCGCGCTGGTCGGCGCGTCCTGGGCGGCGCGCTTGCTGGCCTACCGGGCGCTGCGCTTCGGCGCGAAGGTGCACGTGTTCACCGACCAACCGGCCGGCTGGGCGGATCTGGGGCGCGCGGCGACCGACCGGGAAGACCGGGTGGCGGTGCTGGAACCGGGTGCGCTGACGAGCGTGGCCGCGACGGCGGATGCCCCGATCTTGTCGCTGTACGACGCGGAATCGCCGCCGCCACCGGCGGAGCCCGCACCGTGGCAGGCGAGGGCGATGGTCCTGCACCGCTTCACCCCGCACCGAGCGGACGCCGCGCTGAACGCCGACGTCCTGCTCCTCCAGCGCCTCGCTCCCGAGGAGGCGGCAGCGATCGCCGCGGCACGCCGCCTCACCGCCCAGACGGCAGAGCAGTTGCAGGCGATGCACGACGACATGCTGGCGGTGCTGACGAAGTCGGAGAACCACTACGTCTGGGTCACCCCGGAAGAGCGCGAGCAGGAGGAGCTCGGCGCTCCCGGCCGGTACTGACCTGGCCGGAGGGTTTCGGTGGTGATACCGAGGTGGGTTGGGCAGGGGTGGTGCCGGTTGGGTGCGGGGTGGGGTTGGGTTCAAAGCGGTGGGTGGTCGGCTTGGGGGTGTAGCGATTTCAATTGAAATTGGCGTCGTTTTCGACGAAGCCTGCGATGACGAGGTAAGCCAATTTCAACCGAAATCGCGGAGGTTCGGCACCGCTGTCGTGGTCATAACCCGGGCCGGCCGGTGCGGGGTGGGAGGGTCCGCACCGGCCGGGGTTCTCAGGGCTTCGTGTTGAGGGTTGGTTCTGGTTCTGGGCGGTAGCGGTACTCCTGCTCGCCGTTCAGGAGGGAGCCTCCCGGGGTTTCCACTTCCCAGGTGGACTGGGGTTGGTCGTCCCGGTGGGTTCGGCGGGCTTTGCGGTCCGCCGTGAGCTCCGCCGGTTCGGGTGCTGCCCGGACCGACGGGGTGTTCGGCGGGGGCGTCGTGGTGGTGCGCAGGGCCGTTGGGATCTGGGCGCCCAGCTCCGCCTGGACGTCGACCTGGGGCGCCGTCCGGCCTTCCAGGACCGGTGCCGTGCTCAGGGGCAGGTCCACCGCGAACTCCGAGGTCGGCTGCTGCTTGCGCTTCTTGTCGCGATCGCGCTTGCGCTGGGCCCGGCGTTCGGTGAACGTCATCGCCGGACCCGAGCGGTGCGGGTTGCTCAGGATCGGCGGCGGGACGTCGGCGCTGCCCGAGTGCTTGCCCGGCGATTCCGCGCTGCTGCCCGGCCGGGTGCGCCGCTGCTCGCCGCCGAGCACCGACGGCGTCGCGTTGGGCGGCGGGAGGAACGCCTCGGGCACCTCCGGCCGGGAGGTGTTCTTCGGCGACCGGCCGCCGTGCTGCGAACTCGGCGTGCCGGGCGCACCTTGAGCGGGCGCCGGTGGCCGGATGGTGCCCGCTTCCGGGTTGGAAGGTGTTGCCGCGCCCGGGATTCCTGGGCGCTGGCCGAGGATCTTGCCCTGCTGCTTCGGCTGCTGCGGCAGCGAACCCGGTGGTGGCGGCGTCGCGCCGTGCGGCATGCCCGCACCCGGCACGCCGGGGTTGCCGATCGTGCCCGGCAGTCCACCGCCCGGTGCCGTCATGCCCGGTGCGGCGCCGGGTGATGGTGGAGTTCCGTGGACGCCGGGTGCGGGGCTGCCGAGCGGCGGGGCGCTTCCGGGAGTTGGTGCGCTGCCGGGCGTCGGGGCGCTGCCGAGCGGTGGGGCGCCACCTGGAGCTGGGGCGGTTCCCGGCACCGCCGGTGGGACGACCGCAGGTGGCGCGCTGCCCTCGCCGCCTGCCAGCGGCGGTGGTGAGCCCGGTGCCGGAGCTTCGCCGGGCGGAGCGGATCCGACCGGCGTTCCGGGCGCTCGGGCGGGTGGTGGGGCCTGACCGGGTGGTGTGGTGCCCACCGGTGCTTCAGGTGTTCGGCCGGGTGCCGGAGGTGTCGTCCCTCGCGGTGCTCCCGGTGGCGTCCCTCCGCTCGGCGCGCCGGGCGGTGTTGGCCGACCGGGTGCTCCAGGCGCGCCCGGAGCACCGACGGGCGGCGGCACCGCTGGCGCGCCAGGGCCGCCGCCAGCGGCTGGCGGTGCCATGCCTTCCGGCGCGCCTGGCCCAGCAGGTGCTCCCGGCGCTGCGGGGGCCGCCGGGGCCGCGGGCGGTGCTCCCCCAGGAGCTCCGGGGCCGCCCGGCGCTCCTGGGAGCTTCGGCGGCGGCATGCCCATCGCCCCCGGGTGCTGGACCGCGTTCAGCGGGCTGAGCTTCAACGCCCGCCCCTGCGCCAGCTCGACGATGTAGGGGGCGTAGTCGGAGGCGATCTCGTTGGCGAGCTCCCGCGCCTTCTGGTCGTACTCGTCGCCGACCTCGGCCACCTTCTCCGCCCGGGCGCCCGGAGGCGGTCCGGCCCCGGGGTTGACCGGCGGGTTGTACTTGTTGGCGGCGGCCTTCTCCCGCTGGTACTCGCGCCACAGCGCGTCCATCTTCTCCTGCGCTTCGCGCATCACCGCGGCGAGCCCGTACAGCGATCCCGCCGTGCGGCTCGCCGCCGACTGCCAGACCTGCAGGTACGCCAGGGTCTCCCCGACCTTGCTCAGGTACGCGTCCTTGGCCGCGGGCGATTCCCACTCCGCCTTGAGGGATTCGGTCTGCTGGCGCAGCTGGGTCTGCGTGGTGGACAGCATCGTCGCGACGTTGGTGAACTCGTCGCCGCGGAACTCCGCGGTTTCCGGCTGCTCACCCATGATCTGCAGCCTGATGCCTTCGATTCCCTCGTTCGACTCGTCGGGGCTGCGGGTGTACCCGCCGCCGCCCTTGGTCTCCCCGGTGTAGAAGAGCTCGTCGGGGCCCATCGGGCCGCGACCGGCTCCGGTGGAGTACTGCTCCAGCGCGTTGAAGTTGTAGCCGTAGTAGTCGTCAGGTGATCCGGGCACCCGAATCACATCCCCTCGGCCAGTCGGCGGCTCTTCTCCAGGTTGCGGCGCGCCTGCTCCGTCATGTCCTCCGGCGTCACCTTCTTCGGCTGCCGCCCGACGTCGTGCTCCTCGGTGCGGTCGCCGACGGCCTCGCCGTCCTTCACCCGCTGCTTGTAGTAGTGGTGCGATTCGGTGCCGTCCCGGTGCTCCCGGATCTCCTTGTGCTCCTCGAACTCGACAGCGCCCTTGCCCCGCCGCTCGGTGCGGATCTTGGTCACCTCGTCGCGGCCACCGGCGATCCGATCTTCCCGCGGCGTGCGGGTGGTGGTGCTGATGACCTGGCCGTTGCCGTCGTAGCCCTTGGTGATCGCCGTGCCGTCCGGCCTGGTGATGTTCGTGTAGGTCTCGGTGCCGTTCTCGTCGTACCCGGTCTCGGTGATGCCTTCGGCGGTCTGCACCACGGTGCGGGTCCGGCCGTCCGCGGTCTCGTAGGTGTAGGCCACGCCGCCGGAGAAGTTGCTCTTGGCGACGAGCTTCTCCTCGCCGGGCTTGCCCATGCCGGGCGGCGGGGCCTGGTCGGCGAGCGTCTCGCTGCCCTTGAGGTACGGCGGGGCGCCGGGCGGTCGTTCCGCGCCCGGTTCGGCGAAGGCCCACTCGATGCCGTTCAGGCGCACCCGGCTGCCGTTGTCGGTGTCCTCGTAGAGGTCGGCGCAGATGTGCGCCACGGAGGAGAGAGCCAGGTGGTTCTGCCGGATGTCGGCCAGGAAGCTCATGATCTCGCGGGCGTTGCGGTCCACCAGCTGGCCGGCGTGGCTGCCCTCCGGGAATCCGCCGGTGCTGATCGACGTGTCGTCGCCGACGCCGTTGATGTTCATGGCGCCGCCCATCGCGTCGTCCTGCAGGTTCTTGGCGATGGTGGCGATGTTCTTGCCGTAACCGCGCAGCGAACCGGGATCGGCCTTGAGCTGGTCGCCCTCGGTGGCCCAGCTCGCCCCGCCGCCGTCCTGCTCTGGAACCGCCATGTCGTCCCCTTCGTCAGAACCCCGTCCCGTCCAACGAACCACCCCGTGTCAACCCCACCGCCTCACTCCGGTGGCAGGTTGGCGAACTGGACGAGCTCCTGGCCGCGGCCGCGGGTGACCAGCCAGCCGCGGCCCGGGGGCAGCGGTTCCGGCTTGAGCTTGCCGAAGACCGGGCCCTCCTCCGGGTTGCCGGAGAGCAGGACGCCCGGCGAGGCCAGGTCGCGGACCCGGGAGATCACCGGGTCGAAGACCGCTCGCGCCACGCCGCCGACCCGGCGGGTCAGCACCAGGTGCAGGCCGATGTCGCGGCCCTGGGTCATGAAGTCCAGCAGCCTGGTGAGCGGGTTGTCGTGCGGGTTCGGCGCGACCAGGTCGTAGTCGTCGATCAGGATGAACAGCTCCGGGCCCTGCCACCAGTCGCGGGCGCGCAGCTGCTCGGGCGTGATGTCCGGGCCGGGCAGCCGCTTCTGCATCGCCTGGATGGTCAGCTGCACCATCTCCTTGGTGCTGTTGGCCGCGCTGGCGTAGCCGACCAGGTACTCGTCGGGCACCAGGCCGAGCAGGCTGCGGCGGAAGTCGACCACCGCGATCTGCGCCTGCTCCGGGGTGTAGCGGTTCATGATGCTGCGCGCCAGCGACCGCAGGAAGGTGCTCTTGCCGGACTCCACGTCGCCGAAGAGCATCAGGTGCGGTTCCACCTCGAAGTTCAGGTGGACCGGCTGCAGGTCGGTCTCGGAGATGCCGACCGCGATGCCGTGCGGCGAGTTCTGCGACAGCGCCGAGTAGGGCAGTTCGGCGGGCAGCAGCCGGACGCCGGAGGCGCGCTGCCCCGGCCACGCCCGGCCGACCGCTTCGACGAAGTGCCGCACGCCGTCGGAGAGGTCTTCGGCGGTCGAGCGGTCGTCGATCCGCGGCACCGCGGCGAGGAACTGCCCGGCGTCGGGCGAGAGGCCGCGGCCCGGCGACTGCTCGGGCACGCCCGCCGCTTCGCGCCTGCCGAGCATCGAGTCCACCGCGTCGCCGAGCTTGAGCTCGATGCGGCTGCCGAACATGTCGCGGGTGTTCATCCGCAGGTCCATCCAGCGGTTGGCGGTGGCGATGACGTGGATGCCGTAGGCCAGGCCGCGGTTGACCAGCTGGATGACGCCGGTCTCCAGGCTCTCGAACTCGCCGCGCAGCGTGGACCAGCCGTCCACGACCAGGAACAGGTCGCCGAAGCGGTCCTCCGGGAACCGCCCTTCGCGCAGCATCCGCCGGTAGGTGGCCATGCTGTCGATGCCGTGCTCGGCGAACCGGGCCTCGCGCTCGGCCAGCAGCGCGAGGGCTTCGGCGATGCTGCGGCGCACCTGGTCGGTCTCGCGGCGGGTCGCGACGCCGCCGATGTGCGCCAGCTCGCGCATGCCGGTCAGCCCGCCGCCGCCGAAGTCCAGGCAGATGAACTGCACCTCGGCGGGCGTGTGGGTGAGCGCGAGGCTGCCCACGATGCTGCGGAGCAGGGTGCTCTTGCCGCTGTGCGGGCCGCCGACGACCACCACGTTGCCGCCCGCCGCCGCGAGGTCCAGCCAGCACAGGTCGCGGCGCTGCTCGAAGGGCCGGTCGATGACGCCGGTCACCGCGCGCAGCTTGCCCTGCAGCTCCACCTTGGACGTGGTCAGGCCGCGCTCCGGGTCGACCTCCAGCGGGCCGAGCAGCTGGTCCAGGGTGGCCGGTTCGTCCAGCGGCGGCAGCCACACCTGGTGCGCCGGTTTGCCCTGCCCCTCCAGGCGGTCCACCAGCACGTCGAGCAGCGTGTCGCCGGCCGGTTCCTCGGCGGGCTCCGAAGGCAGCTCCTCGGTGACGCGGGGGCGCAGGAAGTTGGTCGAGTAGTCCTGCACCGGGTCGATCTGGCGGCCCTCGTCGTCGATGCGCTTGACCACTCCGCGCTGGTGCAGGCCGGAGACGTAGGCGGCCTTGAAGCGCAGCAGTTCTTCGGTGCCGACGCGCAGGAAGCCGTTGCCCGGTGAGCGCGGCAGCTCGTAGGCATCAGGCGCACCGAGCACGACGCGGCTCTCCATCGCGGAGAAGGTGCGCAGGCCGATCCGGTAGGACAGGTGCGTGTCCAGGCCGCGCAGCTTGCCCTCCTCCAGGCGCTGCGAGGCGAGCAGCAGGTGCACGCCCAGCGAGCGGCCGACGCGTCCGATCTGGACGAACATGTCGATGAAGTCCGGGCGGGCGGTGAGCAGCTCGGAGAACTCGTCGACGATGACCAGCAGCGAGGGCAGCGGATCCAGCGGCGCACCGGCGGTGCGGGCGCGCTCGTAGTCGCGCTGCGACGGGTAGTTGCCCGCCTTGCGTAGCAGTTCCTGCCTGCGGATCAGCTCGCCCTGGATCGCGTCGAGCATCCGGTCCACCAGGTGCAGCTCGTCGGCGAGGTTGGTGATCACCGCGCTGGTGTGCGGCAGCCGGTCGAGCTTGGTGAAGGTCGCGCCGCCCTTGAAGTCGACGAGCACGAAGTTGAGGGCTTCCGAGTCGTGGGTGACCGCGAGGGAGAGCACCAGGGTGCGCAGCAGCTCGGACTTGCCGGAGCCGGTGGCGCCGACCAGCAGGCCGTGCGGGCCCATGCCGTCCTGCGCGGCCTCCTTGATGTCCAGCTCCATCGGGCGGCCGTCGGCGGTGATGCCGATCGGCACCCGGAGCCGGTCGCGGTTGGAGCGCGCCGTCCAGTTCTCCGCCGGGTCGAACTCGTAGGGATCGCCCAGCCCCAGCAGGTCGGTGAGCTCCAGCGAACCGGACAGCGGTTGGTCGCCGGTGGACAGCGCGGAGAGCCGCATCGGCGCCAACGAGCGCACCAGGCCGCGCATGCCTTCCAGGTCGAAGGCGTCGGCACGGCCGACGGAGCCGGTGCCGTCCATGGTGCGGCTGGTGAGCCTGCCGTCGGCGGCGATGTCGAGGACCAGCGTGGTGGCATCCAGCACGCGGGGCGGATCGGCGGCCAGGTTGATCAGCGTGACGCCCTCGACGCCGCCCTCGATCATCAGGTGCTCGGAACCGGTGGTGTCGCCGCCGTCGAGGAAGACGACCAGGTGCGCGGCGCCTTCGATCGGCACCGAGCCCGGGTTGAACCGCGGCCGGTTGGCCAGCACGTCGTCGAGCATCGCCTCCAGCGCGGTGACGCTCGGCGCCACCAGGCGGATCTGGCCGACGGCGTCGGTCTTGGTCGGGTGCAGCGCGTGCGGCAGCCACTTCGCCCACTCCCAGACGTCGCGCTCGTCGGGGCGGATGCAGAAGGCGGTGAGCACGTTGCTCGGCGCGTGGAAGGTGCCCAGCTGCGCGACGACGGCGCGGGCGAAGGCGCGCTTGGCCTCGCGGTCGCCGGTGACGTAGATCTGGGAGAAACCGCGCAGCGCCACCGCGACCGGCAGGTCGGGCACCGTCGAGTAGGTGGTGACGAACTTGCGCAGCGCCATCGCGCACAGCGGTTCGAGCTCGTCGACCGGGCGGGTGTCCGGCGGCACCAGGCGGGTCGCCAGCTCCTGCGGGCCCAGCCCCATCCGGACCACCGTGTAGTCCCAGTCGGCCGGGCGGCGCTCCCACAGCCGGGCGCTGTGCGCGGTGGACCACAGCTGCTCGGGATCGGGGTGCCGGTAGAACATCGCCTTGCGCTGGCGCTCGACGGTGTCGCGCACCTGGGCGCGCAGCTGGCTCAGCCGCCGCATGTACCGGCGGCGCTCGGCGAGCATCTCCTGCTTGCTGGCGCCCTGGCTCATCTGGTTGACGACCTGGAAGCCGATCATGCCGAGCATCGCCGCGCCGTAGAGCCCGCCCGCGACGTACATCAGCGGGCCCGAACGACCGGCGCCGATCAGCAGCGCCATGCCCGCCATGCCGGCCATCATCGGCAGCACCATCAGCACCCGCGTCCAGTTCCGGCCGGGTGGTGGCGGGTTCTCCGGCGGCGCGTCGAGCACCAGCTCGCCGGAGGGCAGGTCCGGCGCGGGCCGCCGCAGCGGACGCCGGACGATGATCGTTCCCAAGACCGAGACCTCCAGATCGCTTGCGGCGCGGTCGTGTTCTCGTCATCCCGAAGTGCTGCGCGGTGCCCCCGGGCACAGATTAGCCGCAAATCCGGGACTTCCAAGACGCGGCGAGGTTACGTTACTGGCGCCACCGAGCGGATCGTTGATAGACAATCCTGGCGAATTCCGATCTTCCCGCCCCCGCCGACAGGAGCGCGCATGTCGTCCGCATTGGGCACCACGCTGGCGAAAGTCACGATTTCCACGCCGAAGCGCGGGATCGACGTCGCACTGCCCGAGGACGTCGCGGTCGCCGAGCTGCTGCCCTACGTCCTGCGGCACGCCGGCGACGACGCGGCCGACGCCGGGGAACGGCACGGCGGCTGGGCGCTGCGGCGCACCACCGGCGACCGGCTCGACCCGAAGCAAACCCTTGGTGCGCAGGGAGTTCTCGACGGCGAAGTACTCCATCTGGTGCCGGGCCAGTCCGAATGGCCGGAGATCGAGTACGACGATCTGGTGGAGACGATCGCCAGCGGCGCTAGGCAGAACGGACGAAGCTGGGGTCGGACGGCCACGCGCCGGTGCGGCCTGGCGGTCGCCGGTTCGCTGCTGCTCGGCGGAACTCTGATCACGCTGCTGTTCCGGGGACCTTGGCTGCTGCCCGGCCTGGTGCTGCTGACCACCGCGGTGGCGCTGACCGCGCTCGGCATCGTCGTGGCGCGCGCGGTTCCGGATGCGCGCGCGGGCGCGCTGTTCGCCGGGTGCGCGCTGCCGTACGCGTTCCTGGGCGGTCTGCTGAGCACCGCGCCCGCGCACGTCGCGCTGCTGGAGTTCGGCAGCGCGCAACTGCTGGTCGGCACGATTTCCCTGCTGGTGTTCGGGATTGCCGGATACGTCGGAGTCGCGGCCGAAGCGCGGGTGTTCGTGGCCGCGATCGCGGTAGGCCTGTTCGGCACGCTCGGCGCGGCGTTCGGCGGCTGGCTCGGCGCGGACGCGGCGGCGGCGCTGGTCCTGACGACGGGAATCGCGCTGCTACCGGCATATCCGCTGCTGGCGATCCGCCTCGGCCGGCTCCCCGTCCCGGAACTCCCCCAGCGCGCGGCCGACATGCTCGCCGACAAGCCCGCGGCCCCGACCTCGACGGTGTTCGCGGCCGCCCGCCGCACCGACGAGATCCTCACCGGACTCCTGCTCGGCCTCGCCGCCACCGCCGCGCTCTGCGTTCCGCCGCTGCTCGCGCACGGCGGCGCAGCTCGGGTGACGATGCTCGCGCTGGGCGCGGCCGCGCTGCTGCTGCGCTCGCGCCTGTTCCCGATCCCGCGCCAGCGGGTTCCGCTGCTCATCGCCGGTCTGCTGGTCGCGGCGGGCTTCGCAGCCGGAATCACCACCGGCTTCGAAGGCACGCTCGGCCCAGCGCTGTCGCTGCTGGTGCTGGTGCTCGTGGCGCTGCTGGTCGCAGCCGCAGGCATGGTCTACGCGCACAAGACGCCGTCGCCGCTCCTCGGCCGCATCGCGGACTGGACCGACGTGCTCGCCGTCCTGGCCCTGATCCCCTACGCCGCCTACACGACCGGCTTCTTCACCTACGTCCAAGGCCTCATGGCCTCCATCGGCTGAGGTGGAAGGGGCGTGGCTGGCGTCCCGCAGACGTCAGCCACTGCGGGAACTCGGTGCCCTAGTCGTGCCTTGATCACATTCCACCCAAATCGGTTGCTCACCGATGGACCGTCCCCTAGGACTGTGCGGGGCCTTGAGTTCTAGGGGGAATGGGATGGATCGGTTCGCCGTCCGTTATGCCGCGATCGGCGAAGCCTGGGAAAGCGTCCGCGACGCCACCGGCCAGATCCGCACGAAATTGGCTGATCTCGACGTGTCGCTAGGACCGCTGCGCGCGACCTGGACCGGCCAAGCCGCGGAAAGCTTCGAGACCGCCCGCGCGACGTGGGTTCGCGAAGCCGAGGAGATGACCGAGTTCCTCGCCGACATGGCGGATCTGCTGTCGCTGATCGACGAGAACTACCAAAGCGCGCACCAGGCGAACCTGGCCATCTGGGAAGCATTCTCGGGCCCCGCGGACGCGACCGCGACCGTTGCGATGTCGGCTGGCCCGACCGCCGGGCCGGGTGGCGAAGTCGACGTCTCGATCGAGGAACTGCGCCGCGCTGCGAGGTCGTTCTACGGGCTCCAACAGCAGTTGGCCGACAACATGGCCTGGATCAGCCGGAATCTGCACGCGAACGCCACCGGTATGGCCGGAGCCGACCCGGTGCTGGAGCCGTGGCGCGTTCTCTACGACGACACCGTGCGGGCGGTGTGGGCAGTGCTCGACACGGCCGCTGACATGCTGGGCGGCATCGCGCAGGGCATGACCGACACCGGCAACAACTACATCGCGTCCGAGGAAGCCTCCGTAGCCGGACGCAGCCGTGGCCTGCCGGAACGATTACCGCAGCTTCCGGTCGACACCGTCCGCCCCGGCGTGGAACCACCGCCCAGCGGCTCGGGCGGCCCTGCACAAGCCTTGGACGACTGGGGCTACGAGTACTGGCCGGACGGCGATCCGGCAGGACTCAGGTACGCCGGTAGCGAGTGGGAAGAACTCGTCGAAAAGCTCGCAAAGATCTCCAGCTCAGGCGATTCCCTGATCGATGCGCTGACCGAGAGCAATCGCGGTGAGGTCTTCGATGGTATCCGCCGCTACTGGTCCTCCAAATCGCAGATCTGCGGAACCTCGGAGATCTTGCCGGTGCTCACCGCCACCTGCAGCGCGCTGAGCGCGTCTTGCAAGATCCTGGCCGCTGCGGTCAAAGCCGCTCAGACCAAGATGGCGGACCTCGACCAGTTCCTGAAGGACACCGATCTCTTCTCAGTCCTGGGAATCCTCCGGAAAACCCCGCTCGTTCAAGCAGCAGAGATCGGCATCGAGATCGGGCAATTGATGGCGGTCAGGAACCGCGTCCCAGAGATCAAGAAGGTGTACGAGTACGAGCGAACCGAGGCGATCCGGGTTCTCTCCACCGGCGGCAGACTCAGCCTGCTCCAATCGTGGGCGGCAACCGCCCCAGCAACAACCGTGGAGTCGGAGCGACGGGCTTACGATCAAGCTGATCAAGGGCTCGAAGCACACATCACCCAAGCGACCTACAGCGCTTGGGCCGACGTGCCCGAGCCGCACCCGACCGCATCGCAGATGCACATCCCAGATTGGCGAAAGACTCACATCCTCGTCGGTGATCCACCTCCGAGCAACGGCGGCGGTCACCTAGCCGGGATTGGCAAACCAGGCAAGAGCGAGTTCCCGCCTGACTGGAAAGCACCGAGAGTCATCGGGCATGCTCTAGACATCGCACGAAACCCGGACCAGCCGCCACAGCCGGACGAGGATCGCTGGGTCGTCTTCGGAACACGTGACGGTGTTCGCATGCAGGTCGTACTCAAATCGAACGGGGAAGTTGTCACGGCCTTCCCCGTGGGCGGCCCCGGTGTACACGAAAATCCCCGAAAGAAGTAACGGACGTCAGACGATGGATGAGCTGGAATACATGGACCGGGTTGAGGCCCTGATCGACGCGATCAGCGAACGGTCCCACGACAAGCTGAGCCCGTGGCTTAGTTCGTACACCCGCGCAGGTGAGCACACGTTGGCGCTGGACAGCCTGGCCTATGCCCTCTTGCACAGGAAGGTTCCGATCACACGGGCGGAAAGCACTGAACTCCGGTCGATTTTGTACGAGCACGATGTTCTGGTGCCTGGCATGGATTCGATCAACGACCGGGACAACGTGATGGCGTCGTTGAACATCATCGAGGATGCACCGGAGCGGGATGTGCCGGAGCCACCGGCTGCGTCCGGAGTGTCGGTCGTCGTGCACGAGAATCCCGATTTCGCCCGCACGATGCGGACCCAGGTCGGGCTGCACGTCGACCTGCCTCCTCGGCTGTACGAACCGTTCGTGGATCACTTCACCGCCAATGTCGGCGTCGGCGTGGAGATCAACCTCGCCCGCACCAACCCTGACGAATACGTCCGCCAGGGGAAGCTCCACGAGCCGACCACACTGGAATCGAACTTCGTCCCCCTGATGATCCAGACGATCAGCGACGGCTCCATCTGGGGCGGCGGCATCCTGCTGCGCGGCTTCGAGCAGTGGTGGACCAAGAAGAGGACCCAGGCCAAGGACCTGGTCCGCCAGATCCCCATCATCCTGGCAACGGAACAGCTCGGCGACGACAACTTCCACATCGCACTGGCCGACATGTCCTCGGCGACGGCAGACCAGGTGATCACCATGCTCACCGAGGCCGAGCACGAGCCAGTCCTCGGCCCTGTTCCACCGGTCCCCGTATTCAGGTACCCCCCGATGTAACCCCGCCCGCGCGGATCGCCTCAATCGGCCAACCTCAGCCCCATTGTCGATCTCCGCGGGCGGTGGCCGGGCGCGGGGAGGGGTTCGCGCCCGGCCGCCGGGGGTGGGCCGGTGCAGTGCGGCGGTCGGGGGAGGCGCTACCGCACCGGCCCGGTTCGGGGGGATTTTTGCCCGGTGAAGGGCACCTTTAGGCAAGTAAGTTGCTAAAAGGTGCCCTTCACCGGGCACCTGTCGGTGTGAACCGGGGTTGTGGAGGGGTGGGGTGAAGGGCACCTTTCGCCAACTAACTTGGTGAAGGGTGCCCTTCACCTCTCGCTTGGTGGTGTGAATCGGGGGTGGGGGTTACCGGCGGAGGTGGTGGCGGCCGGTGGGTTGGTCGTCGGGGTCGAGGTCGGGGAATTGGAGCTCGGGCCTGGGTTCGGGTTGTGCTGGTGGTTCGGGCGTTATGGGTGGTTGTTCGCGGCGGCGTGCGTGAGTACCGGGCTCGGTGGTGGTGTGGTGGCGTTCGGCTTCGATGTCGGCGATGAGGTGCCACACGGTGTGCTCGCCGTCTCCTGTTCCGGCGTGTTGGCCGGTGGCGAGTCTCAGGCCTCCGAAGGGGATCTGGGTGGCGATCATTGCGGCCAGGAGGACGTTGAACAGCAGGAACGTGCTGAGCTGGATCCAGAACATGGCGGGTGTCCTTCCGTGGGTGGTTGTGGCGCGATTTCGCGCGAAATCAGCAATCGGCAGGCGTGCGGGGTGACGATTTCGCGCGAAATCGCCACCAGGGCCCGCGACGTCACGGGCCGTTGTCGGCGAGGTGGTGCCAGCACTTCATGCAGGACTTCTCGCGGACCCAGCCCACTTCGGAGCGGTCGTGGAGCTCGGCGGCAGGGGCCTTCGCTCCGCAGTAGGCCTCGACCTGCTCGTCTGGTGGGGTTTTCGTTGCTGTGATGGGGAAAGCGTGGCGGCCTCCCGTGACCGGGCGCCACACGTACTTCAAGTAGCCCGACATCAGAACCTCCTGAGCGCGGATTTGATAGCGGGAATGGGTCGTGCTCGGCGAAGAGGCCGTCCTGCGGCGAGTCGGCGATCGAGACGTTCATCGAGGTCAGTTGGACAGACTGCGCTCCCTTGCTGAACTGGACAACGGAACGGTCCTGGCGATCCCGATGAATGGCGGCTCCCACGCGGGCCTCGGGATCGCCTTCACCCTCCTCCATGTGGAGCACGCCAACTCGGACATCGCCTACATCGAGAGCTTGACCAGTGCCGACTACTTGTCTCGACCGCAGCACACCCGCGCATATAGCCTGGTTTCGACCGATTGCGGGTGGCCGCGCTCAGCGACAAAGACACGTTGTCGCTGATCAACCAGGAGATCGCAGCGCTCAGCTAGGAGTGATCATGTCTCTTGACTCGGACAAGACGACCTGGCGCAAGTCGAGCAGGTCCGGATCGACCTCGAACTGCGTCGAGGTGGCGTGGCAGAAGTCCAGCCGAAGCGCCGGGCAAGGAAACTGCGTTGAGGTGGCGTTAGAGCCTGCCGTGGTCGGGGTTCGGGACTCGAAAGACCGGGATGGAGCCGTGCTCGCCTTCCCACGCAGGCAGTGGGCTGCGTTCGTCTCGGGGTTGCGGGATCGGGGTTGGTGAACAGAAGTTCGCGGAGTGGGTGGCGAACGCTTGGCGGCCGCCTAGACTGCGGGGGCTGTTCCTGAGGTGTGTGCTTTCGAACTCCGGGAAAACGGGGCTGAAACGTGGCGAATCGTCGTGACCAGCTGCACGCGTACCAGTTCATGATGCAGCGGGTCGTCTCCGCGCTGATGGTGCGCGAGACCGATCCCGAGCTGACGCCGCTGCGCCGCGGAGTCGGTGCCGCGTTCGCCGGTGTGATGGTCATGGTGCTGGTGGCGGCGGGTTTCGGGGTCTACGGCGTGTTCACCGGCATCGGCGGCAACGCGTGGCAGGCCGAGGGCGCGGTGGTCGTCGAGCGCGAGACCGGCGCGAGCTACGTGTACCGGCAGGGCGCGCTGCAGCCCACGCTCAACTTCGCCTCCGCCAAGCTCGTCGCGGGCAAGGCCGACGCCAAGGTGCACCGGGTTTCCGGGAAGACGCTGGCAGGCGTGCCGCGCCGGGCCGCGATCGGCATCCCCGGCGCGCCGGATTCGCTGCCCGAGGCGAAGTTCGCGAACAAGGACGGCTGGACGATGTGCTCGGTGCCGGGCAACAACCCGGCGGGCGGGCACATCACCACCAGCACGCTGTTCGCGGGCGGATCGCTGGCGGGCGGGACCCCGCTGGAGGAGCGGGCGGTGCTGGCCCGCGACACCAAGGACCACATGAACTACCTGATCTGGCGCAACCACCGCTACCGCATCGTCGGGTCGCCGGACGACAGCGTCAAGCCGGAGCAGGTCATCCGGGCGATCTTCGGCCCGCAGGCGGTGGTGCTCGAGGCGGGCACCGCGTGGCTCAACGGGCTGCCCGCCGGGCAGGACATCGCCCCGATCGCGGTGGACGACTTCGGCGCACCGTCCACTGTGCTCCCCGGGCACGAGGTGGGCGACCTGGTGCACCACCCGATCGGCCCGCGGGAGCAGTACTACCTGGTGCGCCCGGAGGGGATCGCGCCGCTGACCGAGCTCCAGGTCCGCATCGTGCGCGGTCAGTACCCGGTGGAGCCGGTGGCGATCGCGCCGTCGGTGGCGAACTCCGCCCCGGTCAGCGACGCGCTGGCCGCCCCCAGCGGCGAGTCCGCGAAGCCCGCTGACGTGCCGGAACTCGCCCCCGCACCGGTCTCGCGGCGGGACACGCTGTGCGCGCGGACCTCGGACGCGGCGGCCGCACCGGAGATCACGGTGGGCGGGAACGCCGACGTGCTCGACGCGGGCATCCGCACCAGCGCGGAGACCTCCGACGGCACCAAGCTGGCCGATCAGGTGCTGGTGCCGCCGGGCACTGTGGTGATCGTCCGCGCCAAGTCCTCGGCGACGGACCCGGCGGGCGCCTACCAGGTGGTCACCGACCTGGGCCTGCGCTTCCCGGTACCGTCCGAGGAGGTGCTGGCGCTGCTCGGCTACACCCCGGCGGACGCGGTGTCGATGCCCGCCGAGCTGGTGAAGCGGATCCCGGCCGGGCCCACGCTGGACCCGGCCGCCGCGCTGCAGGACGCGTCGGCGCTCCCGTAGTTCTCCCGCAGGCAACGCCGCCATCAGCGGCTTGACCTGCGAAATCACCTGCGCGGTGCGGATTTCCGGCTACCCGGGATCTGGCAGCGCCGCGCCATAGCCTGGTGGCGTCCCCACAGCCCCACCTGGAGGTGACCCGAGTTGCCCGACCTCAAGCTGACACCGGAGCAGACGAACCAGCTGCAGATCGCGATCGGCAACACCTACGAGAACGCGAGCAGCCTGATCAGGCAGATCGCCGGCGACTACACGTCCATCGCGGGTGCCGCCTGGATGGGCGGCGCGTCCATGGCCGCCGTCAACAAGCAGGAGGAGCTCGAGAACATCTGGCGCAACCTCGCCGAGATCCTCGCCGACCTGGCGCAGGGCATCTCGGGAACGACCCAGATGGTCGGTCAGCAGGACGACGACTACCAGCAGCTCCTCAACGCCGTGGACGGCAGCGGCGACACCGGCATGGGCAACTTCAGCAGACTCTGACTCTTAAAGGAATTCCAGTGGTCGTTCTGCGTGGCGGTGCGGGTAGCGGAACCTCAGCGCCCGCCTGGACTCCGGGTGCCCTGCCTTATGTATGACCAGATCATCCATCGCGGTCCCCGTTTACCGAACAGGCTAACGAATTCCCACGAACTTCGACGAAACACGTTGCGGGAGAGGTGCAGACGATGACCATCAAGTACGGATTCGGCGCGATCAGCGACACCGGCGGCAACACCGTCACCGCCGCCGGGCAGATGAAGACCATCTTCGAGGACCTGATGACCAAGGCGCGCGGCATCCTCGCCGAGGACTGGAACGGTGCCGCCGCGGACGCGTTCGACAAGGCGCAGGCGCGGTGGGACGTGCAGGCCAACGCGCTCGGCGAGGCGCAGCTGCGGACCGGTCAGCTGACCACGCAGGCCAGCGAGGACATGCTCGCCACCGACATCAGGGCTTCCAACCTGTTCAGCTGAGCCGACCGGACTGGGGGACGGACCTTGTTGTCAGGCACCGGTTCTCGGCCGGTCGTCGAAGAGCTCGGCCGGGGGCTCCGGGTGGTCGTCCTCGGGACGCTCGACCGGGGCTTCGGCGATCCCGGCGCGCCAGCGGCGGCGCCGTCCGCGCGGTCCGAACACGACCACCGCGGTCATGGCCACCGCGGCCGCGGCACCGGCACCGGCCAGGCCGTAGGCGATGCGGGTGCTCCGCTGCCAAGCGGCTTCGCGGGCCAGCTCCTCGTCGGAGGGCAGTCCCGGATCGGCCGGGGGCAGCGCCGACGGGTGGCCGTCGGCCAGGTTGCCCACCGCGGCCTGGTACGGGTTGAGGATGCCGTGGCCGTAGTCGCGGCTGCCGACGCCTTCCGGCGCCGGGGACGCGGTGGCCAGCAGACGGCGCTTGACGTCCTCATTGGACAGTTGTGGCATGTAGTCGCGCAGCAGCGCGACGGTGCCGGCCACGTACCCGGCGGCCAGTTCGGTGCCGGTGACCGGGCCGACGCCGCCGTCCGGGTAGGCGGAGGTGACCTCGGCGCCCGGGGCGACCAGGTCGATGCGCGGTGCGTGCGTGGCGCCCGCGGTCATGCCGTCCTGCCCGATCATGCCGACCGAGAGGACGTCGTCGTAGGAGGCCGGGTACGGGGCGGTTCCCGGCGGGTCGTGCTGCCCGGCGGTCCCGGCCGCCGCGATCACCACGGCGTCGGCCGCCAGCGCGCGGTCCACCGCCTGCCGCAGGGCCGGGCTGTCCTGGTAGGACACCGCGGCCACGGTGATGATGGTGGCGCCCTGCTCGAGGGACCAGTTGATGCCCGCGGCGAGCGTCTCCGGCGCGACCGCCTGGCTCGGCTGGCCGCCCGGCGGGTAGGAGTCGCCCACCACCTTCGCCGACAGCAACTGCGTTTTCGGGGCCACGCCGTGGAATCCGTGCTCGCCGGTCTCCGCCGCGCCGATCACGCCCGCGACGGCGGTGCCCAGCCCGAGGCAGTCCGGCTTGCCGGTGGGCTGGCTCCGCGACGGCGGGCTGAGGTCGGCACCGGCCTCGACCTCCACCAGCGGGCTCGACACGCCGCTGCCGACCACGGCGACGCGCTGCTTGGAGCCCGCCGTCAGCGGCCAGAGCCGTTCCGGGGTCAGCACCTGCTGGGCCCACGGCACCGGACTGGTCCGCTGCCCGGCGCCGACGCACTGCTGGGCGTGGGCGGCGGACGGATCGATCAGCAGGATGCCGAGGCTGCCGACGGCAGCGGCCAGCAGCGTGCGAAGGCTGCGCTTGGCGTACACGCCGGGGATGTTAGCCGGTGCACCGCACGGCTTGTCCACGGTTTCGACGCGAGGAACTTTCGAGGTGCACCAGTGGAAAACGAAGCCATGTCGGTGAATCCGGTCTACCAGGACCTGCTGGAGCAGCTGCAGCGGACGGCGGAGCGGATCCCGGAGACGCAACGGAGGATGATGGGCCAGCTCGGCGTCGCGTGGTCACCGGATCGCATGGTGAAGGCCGTGGTCGGGCCGCGGGGTCAGCTCGTCGACCTCGTGATCGACCCGCGGGTCTTCCGCCAGCCCAACGCCGCCGCGCTCACCACGATGATCCTGCAGGCCAGCCGCGACGCCGCGGACCAGGTGGCCCGCCAGGTGGACGAGATCATGCAGGAGCAGCTGCCGCCCGAGCTCACCGAACTGCGCGCCCGGCAGCCGCGCGAGGACCTCGGCCTGGGAGACCACTTCGCGGACCTGATGCGCAGCGATGCGCAGCGCTACGAAGAGCGGGAGGACCGGCCGTGAGCGATGCGCTGAACGTCAACGGCGGCCCGGAAGCGGTCGCGGCGCTGCTGCGCAGGCTCAGCGCGCTGGGCGAGGCCTATGCGAACGGAGCGGGCGGCGGGCAGCAGCAGATCAAGAGGCTGATGAGCGAGTCGGACACGTTCGGCGAGGACCGGATCGGTCGGCAGGGCAGGAAGCAGTTCCCCGACGCCGATGCGGTGTTCGACAACCGCGAGCACCTGGCCCGGCAGCTGCAGATCCTCGGCGAGAACGGCATCCAGGCGCTGGGCGCCTACGGCTCGGTCGACGACTTCTTCGCCGACCAGCACCGCAACGTCCAGCCCTGAGGGAGGTGCGCCGTGGGTGACGGGGTCCTCGACGAGTTCTCTCGGCAGGTGATGGCCTTCGGCGAGTGGGCCGACGGCTACATCGACGAGCTCAACGAGTTCCGGAGCTCCTGGGGCTTCCCGGTGCTTCCGATCCCGCGGCTGAGCAGCGTTTTCCGGCTGCTCATCGGCGAGTACCCGGAGGCCGACGAGAACAAGTCGGCGGAACTGGGCGAAGCGTGGTCCCAGGAGGCCGAGAGGGCGGTCGAGTTCCTCCGCGAAGCGCAGCTGGCGCTGGACGCCGTCAACGGCAGCTGGAACGGCGGGCTGGCCGCGTCGTCGATGGGCATGGCCTTCACCGAGCTGGCGCAAGCGGTCAACGACTACGCCACCACGGCGACCTCGTACGCCAAAGGTGCCTACGACTTCAACATGAGCGTGGTGCTGGCCAAGAACATCTTCCAGGGCAGCCTGCTGCTGCTGTGCTACGAGCTGATCCGCGCGGCAGTGGCAGCGGTGTTCACCATGGGCGGGTCGTTCCTCACCGTGCCACCCGCGATCGTCGCGGCTCGCAACGGCACCCGGATCGCGGTGACGCAGGCGCTGCAGCGCGTCGGCAGCATCTTCATCCAGCAGACCCTGCGACGGCTGGGGCTGCGCAGCGGCACCGTGGCGACGCGGCTCGGTGCTCGGACGTTCGCCGGTGCGGCGGCGCGGACCGCTCCGCCGCGGGTCGGCGGTCTCCTCGCGAACACGGTGGCCCGCCAGCAGAGCCGGCACCTGCTCCGCGAGGTGGTGGCGCTGGCGGCGGCCCGCGGCGCCACACCGGCGCTGCGCAGGGAAGCGGTCAGGTCGGTGCTGCGCAATCCCGCGGTGCGGCAGGCGATCCGGCAGCAGGTGGCGGCCAGGCTGGCCGGGCGATCCGTGCCCTTCGCCGCGGCGGTGACGCGAGAGCAAGCCGCGTTGATCAGCACCGTCGTGCGGCGCGCCGCTGAGCGGGGCGTGATGACGCGCCGCGGCGTCCTGGCGTTCACCACGAGGAATCTCCTGCAGCAGCGGGTGATCGGCTACGGCCTGCAGAGCGCGCTGAAGTTCGGCGTCGGCACGAACCTGTACGCCCAGTTCATGACCGTGATCGAGACCGACGGGCGGTACGAGATCGACCTGCGCTCCACGGCGGCGGCCTTCGTCGGCGCCAGCCTCGGCGGAGCGCCGCTCGGCCTGGCGAGCAGGTTGCCGGGCTTCGTGGCGCTCGGCGCGGTCGGCGGCGCGGCCGGATACGCCGGTGCCACTGCGGTGACCCACGCCGAGAAGGTCTGGGAGACGGCGACCGACCCCGGGAAGCTGTGGGACGCGGTGACCGACGTCGACGAGCTGTGGAAGAACGACCGCATCCGGCAGGAGATCGCGGACGCGGCCATCGGCGGCGCGATCGGCGGTTCGTGGGAGCGGTACATCGGCGAGCGCAGCTGGCACGAGGCCGGGCAGGGCATGGCGGTGCGGAACGTGATCGCCACCGGCCAGGCTCCCGACCTGGGCAACGTGCCCGGTGGCGGGGTGGCGCCCGCGATCGCGCAGCTCGGGCAGGACCCGGTCGCCGGGGCGACGCCCGAAGCCGGTCCGGCCGGAACCGCGGCGGGCGGCACCGCGGCGGGGGCTGCTGCGCAGAGCGGTGCGGGCGCAGGTGGTGCCGGGCAGGGCGGGGCGTCGGGTTCCGGCGGTTCCAACACCGGGCACGGTGGCGGTGCGCGCACGGGTGGCGGTGCCGCGGGGTCGGGCGGCTCAGGCGGCGGTTCGGGCAACGGCCGGGCCGGTGCGGCAGCGCCCGGCGACGACGGCGGGAACGGCGAGGGCAACGAGCAGGGCCCGGAGTCCGGGAAGCCGGAAGCGGGCACGCCGGAGCAGAGCGAGCAGGCCCGGACCGGCGAGCCGGAACGAACCGACCCGACCAGGACCGGCGACCAGGAAGCCGAACGGGTTCGGGCCGAGGAGCAGGAAGCCGGACGAAACCGCACCGGCGAACAGGAAACCGAACGCGGCCGCACCGGTGACCAGCAGACCGAACGCGGCCGCACCGGCGAACAGGAAACCGAGCAGACCGGTGATCGAGAGGCCGAACGGTCCCGCGATCAGGAAGGCCAGCAGTCCGGTGATCGCGAAGCCGAGCGGGCTGCCACCGACCCCGGGCAGGCCGACCCGGGCCGCGCTGCCAGTGAGAACGGCTCAGGGAACCAGGAAGCGGGTCGCGCCGAACCCGCAACGCGCTCCCCCGGGGCTCCCGAAGCCGACGACAACTCCGCAGGTCAAGCAGAGAACGAGAACCGGACCGGCGCACCAGAACCCGCTGCTGGACAAGCCGATCCGTCGAGCACCGAAACCGGCGACGGCTCCTCGCAACGCGAACCCACCGGCACGCCGGACGCCGAGCGCTCCGAAGCACCCGGTCCCCGCACGGCCCCGGACGAATCCGGTCGGCCCGACGGGCTGCGAGAACTCGGTTCGGTCGCACGGGCCGAACCGCTCCGGCTGGAGCCGCCGTCCCCGCCGGAAGATCCCGTCCGGATGCCGGATCTCGCCCGCGCCGGGGTGAGCGACCACCTCGTGGACCTGGTCCGGCAGGGCCTCGGCTCGCTCGACGTGGACACCGGGACCTTCACCGCCCAGGCCTCCACCGGCGAGGTCGTCCAGGTGCGGCTGGGGCTGCAGGACGACCTGCCCCCGGGCGAGTTCCAGGTGCTGCCGGGCGAGTTCGAGCTGACCCCGGCCGGTCACGTCCAGACCGCGCCCGCCGAGATCCGGATCTCCACCGCCACCACGCAGTACCCGGAAGCCGCGGGCGAGCTGGGCGGGCACCAGACCGCCGCGGCCCTGAGCCACCTGCTCGCCACCACTCCGGTCATCGCCTCCGGCGAGTTCACCGCCGCGCACGGCCGCACCCCGCTCCCGGCCGGGCAGGCGGACGTGCGCGCGTTCGGCCAACCACCGCCCCGCACCGCGCGGACCGAACCCGGTGCGCCGGGCACGATCCGGGAATCGGAACAGCTGCTGCACGAGGAGATCGCCCGGCGGCAGACCGAAACCACCCTCACCATCGCCGATTCCGACCCGATCGCCATCGCGGGCACGCCCGGCCAGACGCTGCTGGTGCACTACGCCCAGGCGGGCACCGACGTGGCGGTCGACCTGACCGTCGATCCCACCCTCGCCTCCGGCGAGGTCCAGGCCCGCGCCCCCGGCTGGCGCAACGACGGCACCAGCACGCTCCGCCAGACCGGCCCCGGCGAGGTCCGCGTGTCCACCGCGGGAACGCCGGAGCAGATGCGGTCGATGATCGAGGCAGGCCTCCGCGCGCTGCACCAGGACGTGCCGGTCCGCGACCACAACGCCCGCGACGACGCGCCGTCGGACGTCGCGCTCGCGCACTCCGCGGTGGTCGACGAAACGCTCCCGGGCATGGCGGAAGCCGCGCTGTGGCTCGCCGACCAGGGCGTTCGCGGGCTCACGCAGGACGAGCTGAACCAGCGGCTGCTGGCCGTCTTCCCCGGCCTGTTCAACGCCAACGGCCAGCAGCTGGAGTTCCGCGGCGCCCTGTTCTCCGTCGGCCTGACCTTCGGCGACGCCGCTCACGTGGCGACCGATGCGGTGCTGGGCAGGCGGCAGACCGCGCTGGTGGGCCTGCCGGAGCAGAGCAGCTCCGCTTCCCGGGGCACCAGCACCTCGGTGTCCGGGAAGGCCCCGCTGAGCCTGGCCACCGGCGGCACGGTCAGCGCGACCCCGCAGACCACCTGGAGCACCAGCGGCTCGCAGGGCACCACGACGGCGCAGCAGGCCCACGTCTCGCCCACCGACCAGCTCCGCGGCGAGTTCCTCCGCTACGACCTGACCGGCGTCAAGCTCTGGATCCGGGCCGAAGCCGGGGCCACCACCGAGGTCACCGCCGATCGGGCGATGTCGATCTGGGTGAACGCGGCCCACCAGCAACCGGCAGGCGACACCGTCGTCTTCGAGGGCGCGCGGCGCGACGAGGACGAGCTCGTCCGCGCCAGCCGCCTGCTCGACCTCGACGACACCGCGCAGGTGGTCGACGCCGTGCTGGCGCAGCTGCCCGCCGGGATGCGCGAGAACGACTTCGTCCGCGCGCAGGTGGTCGACCAGGTGCAGCGGCGGGCCGAAGCCGCCCTGCGCCCCGACGGCCTCCGGTTCGACGTCGCCGCCAAGCCCGGCGGGAAGGCGCACCGGGTGACGCTGCGGACGCGGGTGCGGTGGGACACCGCGGAACCGGCGCACGCGGCGGCGGCCGAGCTGGGCCACGGCCGGGTCGTGGCGGCGTACCACAGCGCGACCGGGTCGACCTCGCTGACGCGGACCTCCCAGAGCGGCTCGTCGGTGGGCCCGAAGGTGCTCGCCGCCTACAACTACCTGCGCGGACGCGGCGTGTCGGTCGGCTCGGACACCAGCACCGGGCACTTCATGCTGCTCGACGACCACGACTTCCGCCCCAAGCACACCTACCGCGTGCAGGTGACCACCGAGGTCGAGGTCGGGCAGCGAGCGGAGTCGGTCACCGGCCGCGGATTCGCGCAGCTGTCCGTGCAGGACGCGGCGAGCAACGGGCTGCCGGTCGGCCGCCGCGAGCTCCAGTACACGGAGGACGGTGAGATCGCGACCACGACGGTGCAGGAGCTCGTCCTCGACGGGCAGGGCAACGCGCTCACCGCACCGCGCGAGGTGCCGCTGGTGGCCCGCAGCGGCTACACCGCGCCCGGCGCGCCGAGCCGGAACCAGCTCCAGGACAGCGGTCCGACGCTGCTCGACCGCGTGGTCCGGATGACCGGCCTGCCCGCGGTGCGCGACTTCCTGCACACCGCGCTCACCGCGGGCAAGTTCACCGGCGTGGACGCCGTGCTCGCCCAGCTCACCGAGGAGGACGCGCAGGCCTGGATCGGCGAGGCGATGCAGGACGGATTCCTGATCCGGGTCGAGCCGCGCAACGGCGAGCCGCGCTGGGTGAAGGTCGAGGCGCGCTGGGAGCCCGAGCGCGCCGAGGAGATCAGCCGCATCGACCGGACGCAGCGCGTCAGCTCGCTGCTGACCAGCACCTCGCACAGCAGCACCGTCGAACTCACGCGCAGCCGCGGGCACGGCGCGACGGGCCTGCTGGGCAGCGGCCTCGGCGCGAACGCGAGCACCAGCCGCAGCGCGTCGATTGCGTTCAGCCAGTCGGAGAACGTCGGCACCCGGCTGGAATACCGCGGCGGCAACTCGGTGTGGCGGCTCCCGGTGGCGCTGGCGGTGAGCGTGGTGGACGCGACCGGCGCCCCGGTGCTCGACGCGGCAGGAGCCCCGGTTCGCGCGGAGATCGCCGACCAGGTCGTGGAGATCTCGGTGCCGACCGCCGTTGCGGTGGCCGGGCGGACGGTTCCGGTGGTGGATCCGGCCCAGTTCGCCGAGCTGGTCACCAGCATGCACTCCCTGCTGCACCTGGACGCCCGCGGCCTGGACGCCGCGGTGCGCAGCGCGATGCCGGTCACCGGTGCCTACGTGGACACCACCAACGCGAGCGCCCTCGCGCACATCGGCGAGTGGCTGTCGCACGGCGAGCTGGTCCGCCCCCGCGCACCGGACGGCGACGTGCGCGGCCGCGCGGAGATCACCGCGCGCCCCACCGGCCTGCGGGTGCTGAACCGGTTGACGAAGGTCGCGGCCGGGCCGATGGCGCTGTCCCAGGCCGGGCACAGCTCCAGCGCGGATCGTTCGCGCAGCGGCTCCGGCTCGTCCGACAGTTCGGGCGAGATGGCCGAGGCCGACCTCGTCGGCGCCTCCCAGGACCGCACCACCGGGACCACCGCGAACCAGAAGCGCGCTGGTGGCAGCGATGAGAACGTCATCACGCCCTACCACGACGGGCTCACCTTCGAAGCCGATCTGGACATCGCGGTCCGGGCCGGGGAAGCCGCGGGCGAGCAGGCACCGACCACCCCGCCCGCGGTGGTGCCCGGCAAGTTCCAGTTCGTGCTCAGCGCCCAGCAGGTCGTCGAGTTCTACGCCAACGGCAACGAACTCGTCGTCGACGCCGTCCCGGCCGCGACGATCGACGAGATGCTGACGGCCTGGGCCGACGACGCGCTACCGCTGGACCGCAGGGTCGCCGCGCGCGCCGTGCTGCGCCGAGCCGCCGAAACCGGGGAGATCAACCGGCGGCTCGTGGACCGCGCGCTGCGCGAGTACCCGTCCGCGATGACGCGAATGCTGGGCCGCACCAACGAGGAGGCGAGCACCGAGCTGACGCGTTTGCTGGCGGACACCGACGAAGAGCTGGTGCTGAACTACCGCTTCCGGCCACCGGGCTACCAGCCGGGCAGCGGCCTCGGTCCCGGCGTGGTGAGCGGCTGGCAGGCCGACGTGCTCCCGCTGTGGCAGGCGAAGGAGCTCCTGGCGCAGCTCGACGTCGCCGACACCGCCGGGCTCGAAGAGCGGCTGCGCAGCGCCCTCGCGCCCGGCGAAGCGCTCAACCACACGCAGGGCAAAGCGCTGGCCAGCGGCGGCACCGACCTGTTCAGCGGCCTGATCCGCCGCAACGGCCGCTGGATGCGGCTCACCGTGACCTACCAGGTGACCCCGGACGGCCAGGCCACCGCCACCGGCACCGAACCGGGAGCGACCTCGTCGATGGGCCACCGGCACCGCGCCGGCGACAGCACCACCAGCAGCACCACCAGCACCAGGAGCAAGTCCCAGAACCTCACCGCCGACCACGGTGTCGGCGAAAGCGATGTCGGCGGCACCGGCAGCACCAGCCACGGCCTGAGCCGGACCAGCCGCACGACCACCTCGCACGCCGAGGTCAGCGAACCCGGCGTGGTCGACTCCAGCGGTCTGGTCCGGTTCGAGCGCCCGGCCCAGGCCTGGTTCACCGCGAAGCTCGAAACCGCGCCGCTCGGCCCGATCGGCGTCGTGCGCGCACTGCTGCCCGGCGAACCACCGGTGGACAGCCCGAAGTCGACCGGAACGCTGTCCTTCAAGCACGCGATGCACCGCGCGCGCCCCGAGGTCCACGGCCCGCGCGAAGCGGCCGACCACCGCAGGCTGACCAGGCTGCCTGACAACGTGACCAGCCGCATCGTCGAATGGAGCATGCGCGACCTGCTCCCGTCCGCCGAAGCCGCCGTGCGGAAGGTGCTCCGCGCCGCCTGGCAGCGGCCGCAGCAGCTGCCCGCGGCGAACAACCTGACCCACGCGATCCAGCGGGACTTCACCGCCCAGCGCGGCAAAGCGCTGTGGCACGGCCTGTCCTCCGGCCTGCCGGCGCTGGTCGGCACCTACCCGGCGTCACCGCTGCACAACGTCGCCGTCGACGTGCGGCTGCAGAACTTCGAGATGCAGGTCGTGCGGCGCTACGAACGAGGCGAGCACGGGACCTACGGGCTGGACCGGGCGCAGCGCACCACCTCGCAGAGCCGCGGTCGGAGCCGGACCGACTCGGCCGGTGCGGTGGGCGACCTGCCCGGCGACGTGATCGACGGCGAGGTCCCGCTCGCCCCGGGCGTGAAGCGGAGCACCACGACCAGCGGCTCGGCGGCGGAGCAGAGCGGCGCGTGGGCGCAGTCGGAGGCTGAGGACGTCAACCCGCGCGCGCTCGTGCGGCTGCGGGCCCGCTTCACCGTCACCGCGACCATGAACGAGCAGACCGATCCCGCCCTGCCCGTCGCCCAGCGGCACGTCGGCGTCGACGCCGACCCGGTCGACATCTACGTGGAAGTCCCCGCCGAACAGCTCGACGCGCTGCAGAACGCGCTCAGGAACGAGAAGGCGTGGCAACTCACCCAGGACGCTCAGCTGCCGGAAGGCAAGCTCAAGGGCGTGCTGCGCGCGTTGGCCAGGCGCGACCAGGCGGCCGAGGAGCAGGCCGTCGACCTGAACGCCGCGATGCGAGCAGCGGAACAGCGCTCGGACCACGATCCGCAGCACCCGCACCGCTCCCTCGCCGCGCACGTGCGCGAAGAGCACGCCGAGCTGACATCGCCCGGCTCGAAGCTCCACCTGACCGACGACGCCACGGCGGCGCAGCTGGCGCACGACCAGCGGACGACCGAGCGGATGCACGCCTTCCTCGACGAGATCGCCCAGTCCGCACCGACGGTCGACGTCCAGCCGCTGCGCACCGTGGTCACCGAGCTGGAGCGCGCGGCAGCCGCCGTCGCGACGGAGCGAGCAGCGGTGCAGCAAGACCCGGCGGCGCGGAACCGCTTCGAGAACGCGATGCAGAACTGGCGCAACGCACGTCAGGACCTGCGCGCGATGCTCGTCCAGCACGAGGCGACCGGCGCGGAGCGGACCTGGATGGCGCGGTTCGACCCCGGCGCCCCCACCCGCGCCGGGCAGCTGGCGGCGATCCTGGAGACCGCCGCCCAGCTCACCGGCCGCCGGTGGACGCCCCCGGCCGAACTCGACCGGGCACCGCTGGACCCGGTCGAGCTCGCGCGCGGCCTGGCCGCCGAGCTGTCCTTCGCCGAGACGGCCGCCGTCGAGATCGAGCTCTCGGTGATCGGCGGCGACGGCACCACCACCCGGGTCCGCATCACCGGCGACGGCGAGGTGCACCCGATCACCGAGCCACCGCCACCACCGGGACCGCCACCGGCCCCGCGCTGGCCGGAAACACCGCCGCGCCCCTCTGTCCCGCCGCAACCGGAGGAACCGGAGGAGGAGCCCGACGAGACCGAGGAACGGCTGGCAGAGCTGGGAATCGCACGCCACCCGGACGACAGCACCGCGTGGGCCGTCCGGCTGCCGGACGGCAGGAAGGCGGTCCTGCGCGTGGTGGGCGGGCAGCTGCTGGCCGCGCGATCGCCCGACGCGAGCATCTCGGTCCCGCTCAGCCGCGTGCCCCGGGGCCGCCGGGAGCTCGACGTGCTCGTGGGCATGGCCTTGCGGAAGGCCGACGATGCCTGAGCTACTCGCGGACGGCGTCCAGCAGGTCGTCGAGGGTCAGGGTGCGGAGCTCGTCGCGCGTCGGGCGGCGGCCGAGGCCCCGCAAGCGCGTCGACTGGGACTTGCGCATGCGCTCCAGCAGCTTGCGCGCCTCGCGGGCGTTGCCGAAGTTCTCGTCCCGGGGAACCAGCGTGAACCACTCCAGCAGCGCCAGGTCCAGCTCCTCGCCGAGCAGGTAGTCGTCGCCGCGCGCGAGGTGGCCGCTGATCGAGACCAGCTGCTCCGGCGTGTAGTTCTCGAACTCCAGCGTCTTGGCGAACCGGGAGGCCAGACCGGGGTTGGCGTCGAGGAACTCGCGCATCTCCGAGGTGTAGCCCGCGACGATCACGGCGACCTCGTCGCGGTGGTCCTCCATCAGCTTGACCAGCGTGTCGATCGCCTCCTGCCCGAAGTCCGCGCCGCCACCGCTGGAGCGGGACAGCGTGTAGGCCTCGTCGATGAACAGCACGCCGCCGCGCGCCTCGTCGAACGCGCTGGCCGCCTTCTCCGCGGTGTGCCCGATGTACTGGCCGACCAGATCGCGCCGGGACACCTCCTTGAACCGCCCGTGCGGCAGGATTCCCAGCGCCTTCAGCAGATCGCCGTAGACGCGGGCCACGGTGGTCTTGCCGGTGCCGGGTGCGCCGGTGAACACCAGGTGGTTGCTGACCGCGTTGACCGACAGGCCTTCGCCGCGCCGCCACTCGTTGACCTGGATCTCGTCGATCAGCGCCCGCACCTCGGCCTTCACGCCGGTCAGGCCGATCATGCCGTCGAGCTCGCCGAGCAGCTGGTCCACCTGCTCCTGGTCCTGCCTGCTGCCGCTGGACGCCGACGCACCCACCGGCGGCTTGCCCGGGGCGTCGTCGCGCACCTCGGTGCGCGCGCCCTCGTCGATCAGCACACCGGGCGCGGCGGTGTTGTCCACCCGGCAGTTCTCGACCACGCCGCCGCACCCGCGCCCGACCGAGATGCCCACGCCCTGCGTGTCGTGCACCCAGCACTCGACGATGTTCGGGGAGGTCTGGTCGGCCACCGCGATCCCGGCATCACCGGTCTGCGAGATGTCGCAGCGCTCCAGGCCGGAACCGCCCGCCTGGTACATGTAGACGCCGCGGAAACCGGCGCCCCGCACCGTGCAGTGCCGCAGCACGGCCCGCGCGCCGAGCCGCACGATCACGGCATCGTCCCCGATGTCCCGGATCTCGCAGCTCTCCACCACGCCGTCGGCGTTCTCGATGATCAGCCCGCACTGCGAGTCGCTGATCCGGCCGCCGCGCACCGCCACGTCCGCGCCGTCGCCGACGCTGATCGCCGCGGCGCGGGCCGCGGTGGCCGCGCAGTCCGCGATCGTCGCGCTGCCACCGGAGATCCGGATCGCCGGCCGCGCATCGCCGACCACCGCGAGCCCGCTGAGCTCCACGGTGCCGCCCACCACCGACACGGTGGGCTGGTCGAGCAGCGGCGAGGTGATGGTGACCGTGCCGGGCTCGCGGGCCGCGATCGTCACGCGCGCACCTCGGATCTCCAGCTGCTCCTCGTACTCGCCGGGCGCGACGGAGATGACCGCGCCGTCGGCGGCGGCCTCCAGCGCATCCCGAATGGTCGGCAGCGCACCGCGCTGGTCTGGGGAAACGGAGAGCGTGCGTGCCATGGCTCCGAGCAAATCTCGCGGGAACAGTTGCCGTGCGAGGACAAGCTACCCCAGGGCCCGCCCCGGGAAGTAGATCCGATGACCAGGAAGGCGGTTTCGGTTGGAAGCGCAGTGGAATCCCGCCAACGCGGTGGAGAAGGAACTGGTCGCGGCCCTGGAAGCGGGCGAGAGCAAGCGATTCGCGGAAGTGGTGCTCTCCGCGCCGCTCTACCTCCCGGTGCTGCCCGCGCAGGGCACCGACATGCGCCGCGAGCTGAACGAGTACCTCCCGCTGGAGCGAAGGCACGTCCTGGCGTTCACCTCGCGCGAAGGACTGGCCCGGGCGCTCGAACCGTTCGCCCTGGGGCACCGGGAGATCAGCGCGACGACGCTCATGCAGCACTGGCCGCACCCCGACTACGTGCTGGCGCTGAACTTCGACCTGCCGATCGGCGTGGTCATGGCACCGGACTCGCTGACCCGGATGGCGGCGGGCGAGGAGTTCCTGCTGCCCGCCGAGGACGCCGAAGCCGTGGTGCAGGCGCAGATCCGCCGCCGGTGCCTCGCCGAGCTCGGCGGCGACCCGGGCGATGCCGGACCGGCCAACGAACTGGAAGCGGCCCTGGCCGAGGCCATCGCCGAGCAGGACTTCGAGTCCTACCTGGCCACGCTGATCAGTGCCGACGTCCTGCTGCCGCTCACCGCCCCGATCACCGAGGACCGCGACTTCCCGTGGCTGATCACCGGCACCGCGCTGCCCGCCTTCACCTCGGAGGAGCTGCTGCACCGCACCGCGCCGGGCATCGAGCACTTCACCCGGCTGCCGTTCCTCGTCCTCGCCGCCAACTGGCCCGCCGAACGCCCGGCCCTGTGCCTGAACCCGGGCAGCGGCACCGAGCTGATCAGCAGCGCCGAGATCCTCGACGAGATCCTCGCGGGCGCGGCCGACGCGCTCACCGAAACCGGCTGAATCCGGCCGAGCAGGAACCGAAAGCGGCACCGGGTCGTCGAAACCGACGTGGGGATCGGGAATTCGCGCCATCGGTGCCGCAACGAGCTCAACGCTTGAACGATCTTCGATGTGGGGTGGTCTTGTGGGCACGACCGGGAGCACGCTGGGGCGGTTGGTCCGCGGATTCCGGAAGCGGGCCGGGCTGACCCAGCTCCAGGCCGCTGAGCAGGCCGGGCTGAGCGCCGCGGGACTGCGCGATGTGGAGCAGGGCCGGGTGGTCCGGCCGCGGGTGTCGACGTTGCGGCAGTTGGGCGAAGTCCTCGCGCTGTCCCGGATCGAGCTCGAATCGCTGATCCGCGAGGCGGGCGGCGAGAACGGCAGCGGCCTGCGCGTCGAGGTGCTCGGACCGCTGCGGGTCTCGGCGGGCGGCGAAGCGGTGGATCCCGGATCGGAGACCCAGCGCGTGCTGCTCGGGCTGCTCGCGCTCTCGCCGAACGAGCCGGTGGCGCGGGACGCCCTGGTGGAGGCGGTGTGGGGCGAGCGATCCACCGCGGGCTCGGCGGATCTGCTGCAGTCCCGGGTGTCCCGGCTGCGGCGCAGGTTGCAGGCCGAGGCGGAGGAACCGGTGCTGATCGCCGACCGCGGCGGGTACCAGCTCGTGCTCTCCGAGGGCCAGCACGACCTGCTGGTGTTCCGCCGACTGGTCACCGCGGCCCGCCAGGCGCCCAAGGCCACCGAAGCGTGCGCGCTGTTCGCCGACGCCGTGGCGCTGTGGCGCGGTGAGCCGCTGGAGGGCCTGGCCAGCCTGCAAGAACACCCGCTGATCACGGCCCTCGTCCGCGACTTCCGCGCAGTGCTGGTGGAATACGCCGCCGTCGCGGCCGAACTGGGCCGCCACCAGGAAGTCCTGCCGCACCTGCAACGCATCGCCGATGCCGACCCGCTGCACGAAGCCGTGCACGCCGCGCTGATGATCGCCCTGGCGGGCAGCGGCCAGCAAGCGGCCGCGCTCACCACC
The DNA here is from genome assembly GCF_027853965.1 of Saccharopolyspora indica. Classification (GTDB taxonomy): domain Bacteria; phylum Actinomycetota; class Actinomycetes; order Mycobacteriales; family Pseudonocardiaceae; genus Saccharopolyspora; species Saccharopolyspora indica. Next base: position 111,072 of record NZ_JAQGLB010000019.1, read on the forward strand.
TTCGACGCCCTGCGCCGCAGGCTCGCCGACGAGCTGGGCGCCGATCCCGGGCCCGAGCTGACCGCCGCGCACCAGCGGGTGCTGCGCCAGGAGGTGCCGCGCCCGGAGTTCACCCCGGTCAGCGCGCACCGGCAGCTGCCGCCGGACATCGGCGAGTTCACCGGCCGGGAGACCGAGCTGGCCGCGCTGCGCGCGAACCTGCCGCACGTCGGCGGCTCGGCGGTGAAGGTGGTGCTGATCGAGGGCATGGGCGGCGTCGGCAAGACGCGGCTCGCGGTGCACGCCGCGCACCGGCTGCTGGCCGACGGCCGGTTCAGCGACTGCCAGCTCTACGTGGACCTGCGCGGCCACTCCGACCAGCCGCCCGCCGACCCGGCCGCGGTGCTGGCCTCCTTCCTGCGGCTGCTCGGCGTGCCCGACGACCACATCCCGTCCCGCGCCGACGAGCGGATGATGCTGTTCCGCGACCGCCTCTTCGACAAGAAGGCGCTGGTGCTGCTGGACAACGCCGCCACCGAGGACCAGGTCACGCCGCTGCTGCCGTCCGGCGCGGAGAACATGGTGCTGATCACCAGCCGCGGCACGCTGGCGCTGGACGGCGCGCGCACCCTGCCGCTGGACGTGTTCACCCCGGCCGAAGCGGGCGACATGCTGACCAAGGCGGTCGGCCGCGACCGCGTCGAGGTGGACCCCTCGGCGGCGCGGAGCCTGGTGGAGCTGTGCGGCCGATTACCGCTCGCGGTGGCGCTGGCCGCGCGCCGATTACAGGCGCGTCCGAAGTGGACGGTGCGAGACCTGGCGGGACGGCTGGCCGAGTGCGACGACCGGCTGCACGAGCTGGTCGCCGGAAACCGCCGCCTCCGCAGCGTTTTCGACCTCTCCTACCAGGCCCTGGACCCCGTCGAGCGGCGGATGTTCCGGCTGCTGGGCCTGCACCCGGGCGACGAGTTCACCGCCGACTCGGTGGCCGCGCTGGCCGGCACCACGGCCGGTGAGGCCCGCTTCCTGCTGGACCGCCTGGTCGACGAGCACCTGGCCACCGTGGTCACCAAGGACCGCTACCGGCTGCACGACCTGCTCGCCGAGTACGGCCGCGGGCGCGTCCGCGACGAGGACCCCGCAGCGCAGCGCTCCGCCGCGATCACCCGCGTGCTGGACTTCTACCTGCACAGCACGGCCGCCGCGACCCGCCTCCTGCAACCCCACCAACCCGCGCTGCCGCTGGTCGGCAGCGAGCCCGTGCACCGCCCGGCACTGGAAACACCGGTCTCGGCACGCCAGTGGCTCGACGCCGAACGCGCCTGCCTGATCGCGGCGGTGCGGCTCGCCGCGGCGCACGGCTGGCCGACGCACGCCTGGCAGCTCACCCGATCGCTGCGCGAGTACCTGCGCCTCTACGGCTACGGGCACGACCACGACTGGGTGCGCGCGCACGAAGCAGCTCTGGCCGCCGCGATCGCCGCCCACGACACCACCGGCGAGGCGCTCACCAGGGCCGACCTGGCCGCGACCTACCTCGACCTCGGCCGCGGCGCGGAAGCCCGCGAGCACCTGTACCGCGCGCTGGAGTTCCACCGCAGCGCCGGAGACCGCGAGATGGAGACGAGCACGCTGGAATCGCTGGGCATCGCGTGCTTCCGGCTGGGCGAGTTCGACGAAGCGCTACAGCACTTCCGCGACGCCACCGAGCTGTGCACCGGCGACGACCCGTTCCGCCAGGGCGTGCTGCACAGCGGCACCGGAAACACCCTGGCCGCGAAGGGATTCCTGCCCGACGCGCTGACCTGCCTGAACACCGGCCTCGAACTGTCCAGGCGGGCGGGCGACATCGACGGCCAGTCCATCGCGCTGGCCGACATCGGCGACGCGCACCGCCGCCTGGGAGACCACCAAGCGGCACTGGACTTCCTGGACCAGGCGCTGGAGCTGGCGATGAGCCACGGCCTGACGCCGAAGGTCGCCTACGCCCGCCACCGCATCGGCAAGGTCTACCGGGAACTGGGCCGCTACCCGGAAGCCACCGCGAACCTGCAGACCGCGCGCCGCGTGGTGGCGAAGGTGGGCGGCCCGGCGGCGGAGAGCGAAGTGCTCATCGACCTGGGCGCGGCGCACCGCGAGGTGGGCGACCTCACCGCGGCGAACGTGCTGCTGCACAAGGCCCTGAGCCTGGCAACCAGCCGCGGCGAACGCCACCAGCGGGAGCTAGCGCTGAAGGAACTGGCTGAACTCGCCGAATCCTGAGTCAGCTGAGGGAGAGGTCCGAGCGCAGGTGCACGTCGGCGATCTCGCCCGGCGGCAGAGCGTCGAGGAGCTCGGAAACCCGGCCGTGCCCGGGCAGCACCGCGTCCGGATCGATCGCCAGCCACGGGATCAGCACCGTCGCGCGGCTCGGCGTTCCCGGGTGCGGGAGCAGGAGCTCCGGGTCCTCGCTGCGGACGTCGTCCACGCTGACCACGTCCACGTCCAGCGTGCGCGGACCCCAGCGCTGCTCGCGAACCCGCTCCGCCTGCTGCTCCAGCTGCTGGCCGCGCCGCAGCCAGCCCCACTCGTCCAGCTCCGGCGACTCCACGACCAGCACCGCGTTGAGGAAGTCCGGCTGGTCGGTGACGCCCCACGGCGCCGTCTCGTACACCGGCGAAGCCGCCACCAGCACGTCGGCGAACCCCTCGACGGCGATCCGCAGGTAGCTGAGCCGGTCCCCGAGGTTCGAGCCCAGCGAAAGCACTGCCCTGCTCATCAACGTCCTCCTCGCCCGGTGCCCCGGGCAGTTTTGCCTAAAACCGACCACGGCCTGTGCCCGGCACGGCCGGGCGATTTTGCCTAGAACTGGCCGCGGCCGCCGCGGCGGGAGCGGCGGATGGTCACCGCCACGTCGGCGAAGGTCAGCGGGATCGGCGCGCTCGGCTTGTGGATGGTGACCTCGGTGGCGTACACCCGCTCGTCGGTCATCACGTCGTCGGCGATCTCGCCGGCCACCGCCTCGATCAGGTCCTTCGGCGGCCCGGCCACGATCGCCGCCGCGCGCTCGGCCAGCTCGCCGTAGTGCACCGTCTTGGCCAGGTCGTCGCTGGAAGCGGCCTCGCCGAGGTCGATCCAGACCGTGATGTCGACGAAGAAGTCCTGCCCGTCGCGCTTCTCGTGGTCGAAGACGCCGTGGTTGCCGCGAACCTTCAGGCCGGTCAGCGTGATCCGGTCAGCCACCGAACTCCCCTCCGCTGCGCCACGCGGCGGTCACCGCGACGGCGTCCAACGATTGCCGAACGTCGTGCACCCGCACGCCCCACGCGCCGCGGTCGGCGGCCAGCGCCGAGACCACCGCGGTCGCCGTCTCGCGCCCGGCGGGCGGTCGCGGGCTTCCCTCGGCATCGGCCAGCAGCCGGCCCAGGAAGCGCTTGCGCGAAGCCCCGACCAGCACCGGGAACCCCAGCTCGACGAAGACGTCCAGCCGCTGCAGGAGCTGCCAGTCGTGCCGCCCGGTCTTCGCGAAGCCCAGGCCCGGGTCCAGCACCACGGCCTCCGCCGCCACCCCGGCCCGCAGCGCGATGTCGACCTGCCGCAGCAGCTCGTCGCGCACCTCGGCGACCACGTCGGAGTAGTCGGCGAGGCTGTTCATGTCCTTGCTGTGGCCGCGCCAGTGCATCAGCACCCACGGCAGCCCGGTGTCGGCCGCCACGCGCGCCATGTCCGGATCGGCCAGCCCGCCGGAGACGTCGTTGATCACCGCCGCCCCGGCCTCCGCGGTGGCCGCGGCGACCGCGGCGCGGGTGGTGTCGACGCTGACCGGCACGCCCGCCGCGACCAGCTCGCGGACCACCGGCAGCACCCGGCCGATCTCGGTGCCGGCGTCGACGCGCTCCGAACCGGGCCGCGTCGACTCGCCGCCGACGTCGATGATGTCGGCGCCCAGCCGGTGCATCTCCACGCCGTGCGCGACGGCCGCGTCGCGGTCCAGGTAGCGCCCGCCGTCGGAGAACGAATCCGGGGTCACGTTCAGCACGCCCATCACCGCGCACCGCTCGGGCTGCGGCAACCGCGGATGCATCAGCGTCCCCTGATCAGCGACAACGCCTCGGCGCGCGAGGACGCCGAACTGCGGAACTGGCCGCGCACCGCCGACGTCGTGGTGGTGGAACCGGCCTTGCGCACCCCGCGCATGCCCATGCACAGGTGCTCGGCGTCGATCACCACGATCACCCCGCGCGGCTCCAGCCTGCGCACCAGCGCGTCGGCGACCTGCGAGGTCAACCGCTCCTGCACCTGCGGCCGCTTGGCGTAGAGGTCGACCAGCCGGGCCAGCTTGGACAGCCCGGTCACCCGCCCCTTCTCGTTCGGGATGTACCCCACGTGCGCGTACCCGTGGAAGGGCAGCAGGTGGTGTTCGCACTGCGAGTACACCGGGATGTCGCGGACCAGGACGAGCTCCTCGTGGGCCTCGTCGAAGGTCTTGTCCAGGACCTCGTCCGGGTTGAGGTAGAGCCCGGCGAAGAGCTCCTGGTAGGCGCGGGCCACGCGGGCGGGCGTGTCGCGCAGGCCGTCCCGGTCCGGGTCCTCACCGGCGGCGAGCAGCAGCTCGCGCACCGCTGCCTCGGCGCGCGCGTGGTCGAACTGGGGCGCGTGAAAAGAGCCGTCGGGACGGGAGTCGCCTCCCGCCCCGATCGGCTCGTCGACCGAACTGGTCAATTCTTCGTTCCTCCACTGACCGGATCGCCGTGCGGCGAGCCGGTATCAGCGGCTCTGGTTGCCGCTGCCGTTCTCCTGAGCCGGGTCCGAGCCCTCCTGGCGCGGGGCCTGCTCGGCCTGCTGCTCGCCGGACTCCGGCGTCGCCGGGTGCTCGGCCTGCTGCGGCCCGCGCTCCCAGGACGGCGTCCAGTTGTACTGCTGGCCACCGGAGTAGTTGGACGAGCCCGACGGCGTGGTCGCCGGGGTCCACCCGGGCGGCGCGCCGTAGTTCGGCGGCACCGCCTGCGGCGGCTGGCCGTACTGGCCGGGCTGCGGCTGCTGGATCTGCACCGTGCCCTGGTTGGCACCGGCACCGGCCGGCGTCGGCTCCTGCTGGCCCAGGGCCGGCGGGGCGCCGTTCTGGTTCACCGGTGCGGCGGGCGCCGGGGTCGGCTCCTCCTTGACCGGCGGCCACGGCTCGCCGCGCTCCTTGGCCAGCTCGCCGCGGGTCTTGATCGGCGGCTTGTCCGAGGGCGTGCGGCCACCGAAGTCGTTGAACGCGGTGATCCGGGGGCGCTTCTCCACGCTGGCGAAGATCCGCTCCAGGTCCTTGCGGTTCAGCGTCTCCTTGTCCAGCAGCTCCAGCACCAGCTCGTCGAGCACGTCGCGGTAGGTGCTGAGCACCTCCCACGCCTCGGTGTGCGCGGCCTCGATGAGGCGACGCACCTCCTCGTCGATCTCGTGCGCGACCTCGAGCGAGTAGTTCGGCTGCTGGCCGGCGGTGCGGCCCAGGAACGGGTCGCCCTCCTCCTTGCCGTACTTCACCGCGCCCAGGCGGGCGGTCATGCCGTACTCGGTGACCATCGCGCGGGCGATCTTGGTGGCCTGCTCGATGTCGCTGGAGGCACCGGTGGTGGGCTCGTGGAAGATCAGCTCCTCCGCGGAGCGGCCGCCCAGCGCGAACACCAGCCGGCCGATCATCTCCGAGCGGGTCATCATCTCCTTGTCGTCCTCGGGGACGACGAGGGCGTGCCCGCCGGTGCGACCGCGCGGCAGGATCGTCAGCTTGTAGACCGGCTCCAGGTCGGGCATCGCCCACGCGGCGAGCGCGTGCCCGCCCTCGTGGTAGGCGGTGATCTTCTTGTCCCGCTCCGAGATGATCTTGCTCTTGCGGCGCGGGCCGCCGACCACCCGGTCGACCGCTTCCTCCATGGCCGCGGCGGTGATCAGCTGGCCGTTCTCGCGCGCGGTGAGCAGCGCGGCCTCGTTGACCACGTTCTCCAGGTCGGCGCCGGAGAAGCCGACGGTGCGCTTGGCCAGGCTGTCCATGTCGACGTCCTGGGCCAGCGGCTTGCCCTTGGAGTGCACGCCCAGGATCGCGCGGCGGCCGCGCAGGTCCGGCGCGGACACCGGGATCTGCCGGTCGAAGCGGCCCGGGCGCAGCAGCGCCGGGTCCAGGATGTCCGGGCGGTTGGTGGCGGCGATCAGGATGATGCCGCCGCGCGAGTCGAAGCCGTCCATCTCGACCAGCAGCTGGTTGAGGGTCTGCTCCCGCTCGTCGTGCCCGCCACCGAGGCCGGCGCCGCGCTGGCGGCCGACCGCGTCGATCTCGTCGACGAAGATGATGCAGGGCGCGTTCTGCTTGGCCTGCTCGAACAGATCGCGCACCCGGGAGGCGCCGACACCGACGAACATCTCGACGAAGTCGGAACCGGAGATGGAGTAGAACGGCACTCCGGCCTCACCGGCGACCGCGCGCGCGAGCAGCGTCTTACCGGTGCCGGGCGGGCCGTAGAGCAGCACGCCCTTCGGGATCTTCGCGCCCAGCGCCTGGTAGCGGCCGGGGTTCTGCAGGAAGTCCTTGATCTCGTGCAGTTCCTCGACGGCCTCATCGGCGCCGGCGACGTCGGTGAACAGCGTCTTGGGCATGTCCTTGGTGAGCTGCTTGGCCTTGGACTTGCCGAAGTTCAGGACGCGGTTCCCGCCGCCCTGGACGTTGTTCATCATCCACATCAGCAGCAGCACGAGCAGGCCGATGGGCACCAGGTAGAACAGCATCTGCACCCAGAACGAGTCCTGGGAGACCTTGGTGTTCCACACCGGCACGTGCGCGTTGCGGATCTCGTCGACCACCTTGTCGGTGGCCCCCGCGGGGTACTGCGCGATCAGCTGGTTGCTGCCATCGAAGTTCTGGCCGTCATTAAGGGTCAGCCGGACCCGCTGCTCCTTGTCCTCGATGGTCGCTTCCTTGACCTTGCCCTGAGCGATCTGCTCGAGCGCCTGCGACGTGGAGACTTCGCGGTAGGCGCGCGTCTCGTCGAAGAGCACGTTGAAGGACAAGATCAACAGAAAAGCGATGAGGATCCACAGCAGCGGATTGCGGAGCAGGCGCTTTCGGTCCATTCACTTGCGGCCGACGGGCGGCCTCGACCCTCCCTGACTGTCACTTCGGGCGACGGCTGCTCGGCAGACACACTTCATCGTCGCCGTCAACCCCTTCAGACCAGCGTACCGGCCGATGTGCGGGCCCGACCACGCCGAACCCGACACAGGTTGAACAGCGTATCCGGTCGACCCGCCCGCGCGGGGCAGGAGGGTCGAACCGGGCACGCCCAACAGCCCGTCGGCGAATGCCGTCCGCGCTTGTGCAAGCGGCGGCAGCCGCTTTGAGCGGCTACGCAACGTAACCACCCGCGGGTTCTGAGAGGCTTCCTGGCGAGGACGGCCCCTCCGCCGTGTATTCGGTCATACATCAGGAGGGGCACCCGCAGTCCAGGGAGCCTCTCAGGTTCCGCTAAGCAACCACCCACGCAAAACAACCACCAACAGGCTCCTGCGCAGGCGTCAGACGCCCGACGTGTAGACCTTCGGATCGAGCGTGCCGATGTAAGGGAGGTCACGGTAGCGCTCGGCGTAGTCCAGGCCGTAGCCGACCACGAACTCGTTCGGGATGTCGAAGCCGACGTAGCGCACCGGCACGTCGACCTGCACCGCGTCCGGCTTGCGCAGCAGCGTGCACACCTCCAGCGAGGCGGGGTTGCGCGAGCTGAGGTTCTTCAACAGCCAGGACAGCGTCAGCCCGGAGTCGATGATGTCCTCGACGATCAGCACGTGCCTGCCCGCGATGTCGCGGTCCAGGTCCTTCAGGATCCGCACCACCCCGGAGGAGGAGGTCGACGAGCCGTACGAGCTGACCGCCATGAACTCCAGCTGGGCGGGCTGCGGCAGGGCCCGCGCGAAGTCGGTCATGAACATCACCGCGCCCTTGAGCACGCCCACCAGCAGCAGATCCCCCCCGGCCTGCTGGTAGTCCTCGTCGACCTGCTTGGCCAACTCGGTGACCTTGTCCTTGATCTGCTGCTCGCTGATGAGCACAGAAGCGATGTCGCCGTCGTACACGGCCCGGCTTCCCCTCGTCGTCGGATCTCCGGTGCTGCCCGCCCCGGTGTCGAACAAGCGCGTCGCCCGTCAGCCATTCGGCGGCTTGCGACCCGCCCCTTCGACTTGAAGCGTGCCATGCGCGCGGAAAAGCACAAAGTCACCCGGCAAGCTCGGCCCGCCCTGCCCGCGCCAGTCCGACACCAGCGCATCGGCGGCTCGCAGGTGCGCATCGGTCAGCTCCGGCACGCCCCGGTCGAGCAGCCACGCCTTCACCACCCGGCGCCGCAGCGCGGCCGGAATCTCCTTCAGCGCCAAGGCATCCAGCCCATCACCGGCCGCCACCCGGCGGCGCTCGGCGGCGGCCAGCGCGTCCAGCGCGTCGGCGTCCTCCCGCAGCTGCTGCGCGGTCCGGGCCAACGCCTCGTGAACGCCACCTTGCAGGACGGCTTCCATCAGCGGAAGAACTTCTGTGCGCAACCGCACACGGGTGAACCGGGCATCGGCGTTGTGCGGATCCCGCCAGGGCTCGATCCCGAGCTCCCGGCAAGCGGCCTCGGTGGTCTCCCGCCGCACGCCCAGGAACGGCCGCGCCCACGGCGGATCCACCGGCCGCATCCCCGAGATCGACCGCGCCCCCGAACCGCGCCCCAACCCGAGCAGCACGGTTTCGGCCTGGTCGTCGAGGGTGTGCCCGAGCAGGACGAGCGAACCGGGCGGGCACTTCTCGCGCAGCACCCGGTACCGCGCGCGACGCGCGGCGGCCTCAGGCCCCCCGACTCCCCCGACCTGCACTCTCACCACCTCGGCAACGGCGCCGAGCCCGGCGAGCTGCTGGGCCGCGCGAGCGGCGACGTCGGCGGAGCCGACCTGGAGCCCGTGATCCACCACGACAGCGCGCAGCGCGACGCCGGCGTGCCGGGCAGCGTGCGAGGCGGCAGCGGCGAGCGCCAGCGAGTCCGCGCCGCCGGAGCACGCGACGACCAGCGGAGCGCCCCGGAACGGCGCGGCCTCGGCGGAGCCGAGCAAGCGCCGGACGGCGCCGCGGACGGCGCTGACGGCGGGAGGCGGCGGCACGCCGCCATTCTCCCGCCACCCGGAAGCCCCGACGCACAGCATCCGCGCTCACACGTTCGAGCGAGGAGTGAAGGGCACCTTTCACCAACAAACTTGGCGAAAGGTGCCCTTCACCCCGGTATCGATCGGGGTGGCGGAAATGGTGAGGGGCACCTTTTAGCAAGTTACTTGCTAAAAGGTGCCCTTCACCGGGGTCAGCCGTGGATGCGGCGGATCCAGGTGTCGGGGGTGGAGATCTCGGCGCGGGTGGGCAGGTGGTCGGGGGAGGTCCAGATGGCGTTGAAGCCGGTCATGCCTACCTGGTCGACGACGTGGCGGGTGAAGGCCGCGCCCTGGGCGTACTGGCGGATCTTCGCGTCCACGCCGAGGAGGCTGCGCAGGATTCGGTCGAGGAGGCCGCCGCCCTTGCGGCGTTCGGTGAAGCGGCTGCGGATCGTCGCCACGCTCGGCACCACTCGCGGGCCCACCGCGTCCATCACGTGGTCCGCGTGGCCCTCCAGGAGGGTGGAGATGGCGATGATGCGGTCCAGCGCGAGGCGCTGTTGGGGCGTCTGCAGCAGTTCGATCACGCCGAGCATGCCCGGGCTGGAGTCGCCGGAGCGGGCCGCGCGGGCTTCCCGCAGGACCGTCGGCAGCCTGCTCAGCAGCTCACCGGTGGTGCCCTCCATCTCCGCGAGCAGGATGCCGAGGCTCTCGGCGAAGTGCTCGCGCAGCCACGGCACCGCGTTGAACTGCAGGCGGTGCGTGGATTCGTGCAGGCAGACCCACATCGAGAAGTCGTCGGCGGGCACGCCGAGAGAGCGCTGGGCCGCGACGATGTTCGGCGCGACCAGCAGCAGCTTGCCGCGCTGCCCGGCCACGCCGGACTCGCCGTACGGGTCGAACTGCCCCAGCACCTTGCCGCCGAGGTAGGCGAGCACGAGCCCGGCCTGCACCCCGGCGCTGCGCGAGCTCAGCCCGGTGAACAGGTCGTCGACGCGCTGCATCCGGGCATCGGCCGAGGACAGCGCGGCGTCGGTCAGGGCGGCCAGGCCGTGCGCCGCGCCGTGCACCCAGGCCGGCCGGTCCACGACGTCGCCCGCGATGATCGGCAGCTCCTGGCCGAGGCCGGTCACCTCGCGCACGTGGCTCTCGGCGTCGACGCTGAACCGCCGCAGCGCGCGAACCGCCCGCTCAGCCTCCGCTCGCGGCACCTCGGGGCCCGGCTTCATCAGCCGGACCGCGGTGGCGACGGCGACGTTCCAGTCCAGCGGCCGGTGCTCCCCCGCCGCGCCCGGCGTCGGCAGGGTGGAAGGTCGGGCGTTCACACGACCGACCGTACCCGCTGCCCGGTGCCCTGTCGCCGAACTCGGCGGCGGCGCTCAGCGGCAACCGCAGCTGTGCAGCGCTCCGGTGACGGCGTCCAGCGCCTTGCGGCCCTCGTCCGGCGTGCCCGAACCGTTGGACATCAGCGCGAACACCAGCAGCCTGCCGTCCTTCGTCACGACCGTGCCCGCCAGGCTGTTGACGCCGGTCAGCGTGCCGGTCTTCGCCCGCACCCAGCCGCGGCCGTCGCTGCTGCCGTAGCGCCCCTGCAGGCTGCCGCTGCCGCCCGCCACCGGCAGGCCGGTCAGCAGGCCCCGCAGCTTCGCCGCCTGCGGCGGCAGCCCGCCCTCCGGGCTGGCCTCCGTGGTCGCCGTGGTCAGCAGTTCCGCGAGCAGCTTGGGCGTGGCCCGGTCGTCGACCGACAGCCCGCTGCCGTCAGCCATCTCGGTGCCGCTGACGTCGAAGCCGTGGTCGGCCAGCACCTTGCGCACGGCCTGCCACGAGCCCTCGAACGACGGGAAGTGACCGGTCGCGATGGCCACCTCGTGCGCGAGCACCTCGGCGAGCATGTTGTCCGAGTGCAGCATCGCGATGTCGACCATCTCCTGCACCGTCGGCGACTGCACCTGGCCGAGGACCTCCCCGTTGCCCGGCGCCGAGACCTCCCCGCCCACCGTCGCGCCGAAAGCGTCGGCGAGCCGCTGCGCGGCCTGCCGCGCGGGCTGCTCGGTCCGCGGGCTGTACTCCTGGGTCGGGTCGTCGCGGCCGCCGTTGAGCATCACCGGCTCCATCGGCGCCATCATCCCGGCGCGCACGTCGCCCGGCAGCCAGCCCTTCGCCAGCTTCGGCGCCTGGTAGCGGCCGGTGTCGAGCTGCACCGAGGTCACGTTCCCGCCGGTCGCCTCCCGCACCTGCTGGATCAGGTCGTCGAACCGGGCGGCTCCCGGGTACACCGACTCCTTGCCGGGCGGCAGCGTGGACAGCGTCACGTCACCGCCGCCGACCAGGACGACGCTGCCCGGCTCGTTGCCGCGCACCACCTTGGTGGTCAGCCGCTGGTCGTGGTCGAGGACGAGCAGCGCTGCGCTCATGGCGAGCAGCTTGCCGGTCGACGCCGGGAGCAGGGCCTGGTCCGGGGTCTGCGACCACAGCACCTGCCCGGTCCGGGCGTCCCGCACGGTCCCGGCGAGGGTGCCCAGCGCGGGGTTGCTCAGCGGGCCGGCCAGGACCGCCTCGACCCCGGACGGCGTGGGCTGCGGCGCGTCCTGGGCCAGCGGCTTGATCGACGGGTCGAGCCGGACGGGCGGCGGCGGATCCTCGATCTGCGCCTGCATCAGCAGCTGCGGCCCGAAGCCGATGCCCGCGGCGAGCAGCACGACGACCGCCGCGGCGACGGCGATGAGCCCCTTGCGGCTCCGCTTCGCCGGCGCGGCGGGCTGCGCCTGCCCGACGTGCTGCGGCTGAGCCCGCCCGGCGAAGTCATCCGAGGTGGCCGCGTGCGGCGGCTCGATGCGCGCGGGCTGCGCCCGCAATCCGGCGAAGTCCTCCGGTGCGGCCACCGGAGGAGGGCCCTGCGGCGGTTTGGCGTGCGGCGCGGTGAGCCCGGCGAAGTCGTCGGGCGACGCGGTCGGCGCGGACAAGCCGGGGAAATCGCCTGGCGACGCGGTCGGCGCGTCCAGCCCGGCGGCCTCCCCCGGCGACGCGGCCGGGGCCGCCAGACCGGCGAAGTCGGCCGGTGACGCCGGGCGCGGGGCGCTGAAGTCCGGGCGGGCGAACTGCTGGGTCCGCTCGGCGGGCGCGACCGGCGGCACCACCGGGATGCGCTGCGTCGCCGGGCCCGGATCGGCGGGTTTCCGCAGCTCGGCGAGGTCGGAGAGCTCGAGCCGGGTGGTGCGCTCCACCTCGGTCTCGGCGGGCACCTTGGCGATCAGCTGGGTGCTCTCGGCAGGCCGCTCCTCGGGGGCGGCGGGAACCCGCGGCATCTGCTGCGTGCTGTCGACCCGCTCGACCTCGGCGGCCTCGACGCGGCCGATCGTCTGCGTCTGCTCGACGGCGGCCGGTGGCGGCGCGTCGGTGATCGGCTTGAACTGCTGGGTCTGCTCGACAGCGGTCGGCGGCGGGACGACGGGCCCGGTCGGGCCGTCCTCCGCATCGTCGTCCGGCTCCGGCTCCTCGGCGGCTTCCTCCGCCGGAGCCGCGTCGTCGGCGGGCCAGGACACCGGCTGCTCATCGGCGCTGTCCGACGGCGCCTGCTCGGCAGGCTTCTCATCAGCGGGAACAACGCTCACCGAAACGGTCTCGGCCGCGTCGTCGGCAGCGGCGTCCGACTTCTCGTCGACGTCCTGCTCGCTCGCGTCCTCCGGCGGAGCCTGCTCGTCGGCCTTCTCTGCCGAGGGCTCGTCAGCAGCGCTCTCGGCGACACCGTCCGCCTGCTCACCAGCGGAATCAATGCTCGTCGCGGCTTCGGCGACGCTCTCCTCAGCAGCGTCCGGCTGCTCGACGGCTTCCGCGTCGGTCGCCGACTCATCGCTCGTCGAGTCGGCCTCATCGGCGTCCGGCTGATCGACGGCGCTGCCCGGCGAAGCCTCTGCGTCGGGCTGCTCACCAGCAGAAACATCGCTCGCCGCAGCGCCATCGTCGGTCGCCGACTCGTCGTCGGCGGCCTCGGAGCTCTCGGCGGGCTGCTCCTCTTCGGGAGCGGCATCGGGTGCCGGTTCATCGCCAGAGTCCGCAGCGTCACCGGACCCCGCAGCGTCACCGGAGACCGCAGCATCACCAGACTCCGCAGCGTCACCAGACTCCACGGCGGCCTGCGGCGGCTCCTCGGCGCGCTCCGGTTCCGCACCGCCGACATCGACGGTGCCGGTGACGCGCCCGGTCACCGTGCGGCCCTCAGCGCTGTCGTCCTGGTCGGCAGCGGAAGCCGGGGCTTCGGCGGGCTCGTCCTCGCCCTGATCAGCGGATTCGGCCGGGCTCGGCTCTTCCGCCGAGTCGGCGGCGCCGTCCTGATCGGCAGGCTCCGGGTCTTCCGGAGTCCCCTGCTCCGCGGAGTCGCTCTCCGATTCCTCGGCAGCACCCTGACCAGCGCCGTCCGCCGCTTCGCCATCGGTCGGCTCGGCGGGAGCTTCCGCGTCGGCGGGCTCCGCAGCCTCGTCCTCGGCGTCCGGGAGGTTGCCCGCGACGCGCTTCGAGGCGCTCGCGTCCTCGCGCTCGGCGGTCTGCGACCGAGCGGTCTCGGGCTCGTCCCCGACGGTCTGCAACCGGGTGGTCTCCCGCTCGGCCTCGACGGTCTGGAGCCGGGTCGTTTCCGCCTCCGGCTCGGCCAGCGCACCCGACACGCGCTTCGACACCGCGGCTGTGCGCTTCGTCTCAGCTCCGTCCGCCTGCTCGGCGGCTTCCGCGGTGCGATCGGGTTCTGGTGGGGTGGTGTCCGACGCCTCCGGGGCGGGGGCTTCCGCAGGTCGGTTCGGCGATGACGCAGCGGTTGGGCTTGGGCTCTCGTTGTCCGACGACGACGCCCGAGCGCCGGTTTCGGCCACCTCACCCCGGTTGTTCTGGGGTTCGGGCACGTGCTCCTCCTCGACGGATCGCCAGCCTGCCAGATTGCGAGCTCCCGCACTGCGGTGGGGCTCGGTGCGCTGCCGTGGTCCACACTAGACGTGGCCGCGCACCGGAGCGGGCGGCTGCATCCGACGCAAGACGAGTGAGGAACCGCGTGGACTTCGACGTCACGATCGAGATCCCCAAGGGGAACCGGAACAAGTACGAGGTGGACCACGAGACGGGGCGGATCCGCCTCGACCGCACGCTGTTCACCGCCACCCAGTACCCGGCCGACTACGGGTTCATCGAGGACACCCTCGGCGAGGACGGCGACCCGTTGGACGCGCTGGTGCTGGTCCAGGAGCCGACCTTCCCGGGCTGCCTGATCAAGTCGCGCGCCATCGGCATGTTCCGGATGCGGGACGAGAAGGGCGGCGACGACAAGGTCATCTGCGTGCCCTCGGACGACCCGCGCCAGGAGCACCTCCGCGACATCCACCACCTCTCCGAGTTCTACCGGCTGGAGATCCAGCACTTCTTCGAGGTGTACAAGGACCTGGAACCGGGCAAGAGCGTGGAAGGCGCGACCTGGGTCGGCCGCACGGAGGCCGAAGAGGAGATCAAGCGCTCGTACGAGCGGCTCAAGGAGCAGGGTCACTGAAACCCGGCCCGCAAAACGAGCCCTCCCCGCTTCGCGCGAGGGAGGGCTTTGTTTTGCCCCGAGGTTGTCCACAACCCTGGGGATAACTCGTCCCGCCTGTGGACAACTCTGTGGAATCCCTCTCAGCGCGGCCTCGGCACCTGCCCGAGCGGCGTGCCGTCGACCCGGCGCAGCACCACCACCGGAACCGTCGAAGCGTGCTTCCCGCTGCCCGGCGTGAACCGCTCGCGCTCCGGGCGCCGCTGGTAGAACCAGGCCAGTTCGGTCCGCGCCCGGGCCACCGCCCGGCGCCGGAGCAGGTACCTGCGGGCTCCGGGCACGGCGAGCACCAGCCCCACCGCGACCACTGCCATCGACCACAACATCGCGTTCCCTCCCGTCGCGGAGGGAAATGCGCGAGCAGCCGGGTCATGATGCCGCCCGGCAGCACTCCACCCGTTCGGCCCAGCGCCGGTTCACGCGTTCAGCCCAGTCGAATACCCGAATTCCGGGGCATTTCCGGCAAAGCGCCACGTCTGATCCACTGTGGACAGCCAGGAAGCGGCGATGGCCCTCGCGGGGTCGCGAGGGCCATCGAGTCTTCGCTCGGGGGTGCTACCGGCGTCGGCCGGTCCGACACCGCGCCCGCCGATCGGGCAGCGCGGGTTTCGGGGCCGCCCTGGGCACTGCGGGCGTTCCGGCGCGGGCGGAGGCGCCCGGTCCGCCGCGGTGGATCAGCTGCCGAGCTGGTTGACGCCGCCGAGCGGGCCGTGGGCGAGCAGGTCGTTGACCTTCTCGCCGGTACCGGCCGGGAGGACGTCCGGGGTCGCGCGGCCGACCGGCACGGCCTGCGGCAGGCCACCGGTCAGGTCGCTGGCCACGCCGGTGATGCCTTCAGCGGCGCCCAGCAGGTCGCCGGTGCGGCCCAGCGGGGTCGTGCCGACCACGCCGTTGACGGTCTCGCCGACCACGTTCACGTCCTGCGCGGGCAGCTGCGCGGGCTTGGTCTGCGGGCCGCTCGGCTGGAGCTGGTCCAGCGTCGGGGCGACGCCGGTCGGCAGCATCTGGTCCACGCCGCTGCGGCCCGCGGGCAGGGTCTGCCCGGCCGGGACGACGTTGCCGACCGGCAGGCCGCCGAGGGTCTTGCCCGCGAGGTTGCCGACCACGTCGCCCTGCGTCAGCCCGGCCAGGGCGCCACCGGCGAGGCCGCCGACCTGGTCGCCGCTGCGACCGGAGAGCTGCTTGCCCAGCGGAACCACGTCGCCGACGGTCTGCTGCGCGGAGTGCAGCGTGCCCGCGGCGTGGAACGCGGTCTGCGCGAGGTTGTTGTCCGTGGGCAGTTCGGCGGGCAGCTGCGGGGTTTCGGCGTTCGCGGCGCCGGCGAAGCCAACGGCACCGGCACCGCTGACCAGAACTGCGGCCGCGGCCGTAAGGGTGCGCTTCATCGCAATGCTCCTCTCTGCACAGGCCGACTTCCTGTGTCCGCGGCGGAGATTACGGAAGGATCAACCTCCACTATTCAGCGATCACGCAAGTGGGAAATGTAAACACCGAGTGACCGAATCACCGTTCAAGTGCCCCACTTTCGAGCGATATGGCGTGACCGCGACTACTGGCCGGGCGCGTCGGTCGCTGCCGACGGCAACCGCCGCACCTGCTCGGCCCGCAGCGCGTCCACCGCATCGGCGAACTCCGCGTACGCCTCGCGCTCGCCGTCGAACCGGCGGTACCGGCCGACCCGCAGCTCCACCGATTCGTACTCCCGCTCCAGGGCGTCCGCGGTCTGCCGCAACGCCTGCGCGCGATCCCGGTACTTGGCGTACCCGGCGAAGGCCGCGGCCACCGCGACCAGCAGGCTCAGCACCGCCGCCACCCAGCGAACGTCCACAACGGACATGGCGGTCGCGGTCACCGCGGCGGCCACTATCGAACCGCCCACCACCACGGTCTGCAGGGCGTTGTCCTTCCACCGGTCGCGCCGGGCCTCGCCGCGGTAGCGCTCGATCAGCTCGGGGAGCTGCGCGCGGTAGCGCTTGTGCGCGGCCAGCAGATCCCCGTCGCCCAGTTCGTCCAGCAGGTGCTCGCGGTAGCCGTGCTCCAGCGCACGCAGTTCTGACTCCACCGCGCGAACCCTAAAGTGCTGCCGGTAGACGAACTTCGCCGACACCGCGGCCGAGGCGACCGCCAGCGCGAACACCACCGCGGCCGGGGCGGCGATGCCCCATAACGCCAGCGCGACCACTCCGAGCACGACCAGCAGCAGGTTTCCGGGCACGGCCCAGAGCAGCAGCAACCGCTGGACCATCCGGTTGCGGTAGAGCTGCTCGGAACGCTCGGCGATCCGTCGGTCCCAGTCCGCGGGCCGGTGCTCTCCGGAGAGCACCCCGCCGCCGACGATGCCGGCTGTGTCCACTCGCTCCATCACTATCCTTCCAGCGCGTTGATGCGATCGAAGTAGCTCCCGGAGCACCACGACAATCGGCCAGGAGGGTGATGGAATCTTCGGCCTTCCGGACCACTTCCGGCTGCGCCGGGTGATCGCCGCTGGGCTCGCAGGTCGATCGCCGCGCGATACTCCGCAGTGATAACAGCGGGTGGCGCGATCTCCGGCGGCGCGACCGGCTCCGGGCCTGCCACTGTGGCAGCGCCCGCCGCGCACCGCGCAACCGGGTCCGGCGGATCAGCCGAGCAATTCGGCGTCGCGCTCGGCGTAGAACCGCACCGGATCGACGGGCACGCCCGCGACGTCCAGCTGGAAGTGCAGGTGCGGTCCGGTGGATTCGCCGCGATCGCCCATCGTCGCGATCACCTCACCGGCCCGCACGGATTGCCCGACCGCCACGAATCCGGCGTCGATGTGGCCGTAGGTGGAAATGACGTCGTGCGGGTGCTCGATCCTGATCCACAGGCCGTATCCGCTCGCCGGGCCGAAATCGATGACGACTCCCGCCGAAGCGGCCCGGATCGGCGTTCCCACCTCGTTGGCCACGTCGACGCCGTGGTGCACCGATCCCCACCGCTCGCCGAAGCCGCTGCTGATCTCGCCCTCGGTCGGCGCCACCCACTCCTCGTCCGGCGCAGGCCGCGGAGCAGCGAAGTACGCCGCGGGGGCGGTGCGCGCGGCGGGCGCGGGGACGGCGGCGGACAGGTCGGTGGCGACACCGCCGACGCTGACCGCGAACAGGACGGTGAGACCGCCGAGCGCGGTCCTCTCTGGAATTGCCATCGGATTCCACTCCTCCCGCCATCCGCCGCACCGGGCGGTGGCCGGGCTGAATTGGCGCTGGCGCCGAATTCCGTTTCGATCCGGCGCGGGGCAGCCCGGGGAGATTCCAGCCGAGGAGCTCCGGCGGTGCATTCCGGAATGGCCCGATGGCATGACCCACTCCGTTTTCCGGGACTCGTCCGGACGACTCCGGAAGTCCGCCACAAGAAAGCGCCGCGAACACCGAGAGTCCACAGTGGTCGCGATTATCGGTGAACCGGACCGGCCCGGAATCCGAAGACCGTTCCACTCCTCACGGACGGTGCCGACCGGACGCGAGAACCCGGATTCACCCCGCTGCCTCGCCGAAACTCACCGGATCGAGCTAACTGCTCCGGCCCGCTCCAGCAGTCGATCACGTGAGCGCGCGATATCCGCCGGTTCCACTCGAACGAGTGACTAAGCAAGGCGGCTGCTACTGCGAGCGATCACTCTCCCGCTCGAACCGCCGCAGCCGCCTGCCGGCGACCCGGTCCCCGGCCTCGGCCATCGCGCGGACGTCCGCCACCCTGCCGAACCGGAGCAGCTGAGCGATCCGCTCGGAGTGAGCGCTCCACCCGAGCTCGGGATCGAGCTCCGCGGCCGCCAGCTCCGCGAGCCCGGCATCGACCTCACCCCGGCGGAGGTGCAGCTGCGCCAGCCACAACCGGGCGCTCGGGAACTCATCGGCCTCGGCGCGCAGCTGGTCGACGCGATCGGTGCGGAACAGCAGCTCCATCAACGTCGTGAACGCGCGACCGTCACCGTCCCGCGCCAAGATCCGCAGGTCGTCGAGGCGATCCCCGTCCACCAGGATCTCGATCAACCGGATGAAGGCGCACCGATCGCCGTCCCCGAAACCGAGTTCGCGCAACCGCACCTCATCGCCGGCGGCTTCGAGCTGATCCATCACCCGCGCACAGGAGGAAGCCGCCTCGGACGTGCCGTGAACGTCGTACCGATGAGCGGCCCCGTAGTACGACCACCCTGCCCACTGATCGGCATCATCGGCGCAGTAGCGGCGCTGCGACACGTTCCCCTCCCGAAGCCGGTGCCACCACGATACGCACGCACCTGCACCAGAACTTCAGCCGAGCCGGGGACGTTCCGCCTGCACAGTGACCGTGAGCGTTTTGTGGGGCTATAACACCACAAAACGCTCACGGCACCTGACCAGCAACGGCGGAACCGATAGCAGTGGTGAGAGCGTCACTCCGCCGGTTCGACGAACTGGACGTCGAGCTGGATCTTGACGACGTCGCCCAGGATCGCCTCGCCCGCGCCGAAGCCGATGCCGAAGTCGCTGCGCCGGATCTGCCCGGTCGCCTCGAACCCGGCGTGCCTGCTGCCGTCGAAGACGTCCTCGACGCCGCCGAACTCCACGGCGAAGCTGATCTGCCGGGTCACCTCGCCGATGGTGAGCTCGCCGTCGAGGGTCCAGTCCTCGCCGTCGCCG
Organism: Saccharopolyspora indica; assembly: GCF_027853965.1. Taxonomy (GTDB): domain Bacteria; phylum Actinomycetota; class Actinomycetes; order Mycobacteriales; family Pseudonocardiaceae; genus Saccharopolyspora; species Saccharopolyspora indica. Next base: position 130,374 of record NZ_JAQGLB010000019.1, read on the forward strand.
CGGATGCCGGTGGAGCGGAAGGACATGGTGGGGCGCTTCTCGACGTCGAGCATGTCATTGGCGAGCACGTGCGCATCGCGGTCGGCGTTGCCGGTGTCGATGGAGGCGAGCTCGACGGTCGCGGTGATCGCGCTGTCCGCCAGCGACTCCCCGACGACGAGTTCGGCGTCGAACGCGGTGAACCGGCCGCGCACCTTCGACACCCCGAGGTGCCGGATCGCGAAGCCGACCGAGGAGTGCAACGAGTCGAGCGCCCAGCGGCCGGCGATGAGCGGGAGTGCATTGGTTCGAGTGGTCATGCCGGAAACACTGCTGCTCCGGCCCGGCGCCGGGGAGACCGCGCGGAGACTGGTCCTCCCAGGGACACCCTCCGCCCAGCAGGACGCGCTAGGTTCGAGCCGTGCGCGAGAACCAGTTCGGCGACTTCCTGCGGGCCCGCCGCGAAGCGGTGCAGCCCGCGGACGTGGGGCTGCCCACCGGGCAGCGGCGGCGCACGCCCGGGTTGCGGCGGTCCGAGCTGGCCATGCTGGCCGGGATCAGCGTCGAGTACCTGACCAGGCTCGAGCAGGGCCGCGACCGCCACCCGTCGGCGGAGGTGCTGTCCGCGCTGGTCGGAGCGCTGCAGCTGTCGGTGTCCGACCGCGAGCAGCTGTGGGTGATCCTCGGCCACAACAAGCCGTCCGCGCTGTGCCCGAGCGTGGCCGAACCGCCGGTGCAGCAGGTGCGGCCGGGCGTGCGAGCGGTACTCGACCGCCTCGAACCGAGCCCCGCGCTGGTGATCAACCGCATCGGCGACGTGCTCGCCCGCACCGCCGGCTACCAGCGGCTGGCGGGCCCGCTCGGCGTCCTGGACGGCGAGCCGCCGAACCTGCCGCGCTACCTGTTCACCGATCCCCGCGCCCGCGACGCGCACCCGGACTGGCCGCTGCTCGCGGACGCGCAGGCCAACCACCTCAAGCTCGGCTCCCACGAGCAGGACCCGCACTCGATGCAGCTGGTCGCGGAGCTGTCCGCGGTCGGCGCCGAGTTCACCGACCGGTTCCGCAGGTCGCCCACCCCGGCGCTGCGCTCCGGGAAGGAGCGGTGGGTGCACCCGGAGGTCGGCGAGCTGCTGCTGGACTTCGAGATCATGGACCTGGCCGACCTGGACTCCCAGCGCCTGGTCGTCTACGTCCCGGGCGACGACGTGACCGCCCTGGCGCTCGACCGCCTCAACGGCCGCCACCCCGGAGCGCTGCGCGCCGTCTCAGGCTGAGCTGACCGAAACCTCCAGCACGCCGGGGACGGCGGCGAACACCTCTCGGACGCAGTCGGCGAGCTCGTCGCGGGTGTGCGCGCCCTCGCGCTGCAACCACAGTTCGAGTGCGCGGTGGAACGCGGCGATCGCCAGGTCCATGGCCAGCCGCGCGCGCAGGTCGACCTGGTCGGACAGGTCGAACCGCGCCCGCAGCACGTCGACGGCCTCGTTGGTGGTCCGCTCGCAGAACTGCTTGCCGTGCGCGTCGATGGACGGCATCCCGGCGGCGATCCGCCTGCTCAGCAGCAGCCGGTGCGCCCAGTCCTCGCCGGGCATCCCGGACAACGCGCTGAGCAGGGTCTCCTGCAGCACTTCGACCAGGGAGCGGCTGCCGGGCTCGCGCGATCCGAGGTCCGCGACGAAGGCCGTCCACATGTCCTCGACCGGGGCCAGCGCCACGTCCTCCTTGCCGCCGAAGTAGCGGAAGAACGTGGTCTTCGAGACCTCGACCGCCTCGCACAGCTCGTCGAGCGTGGTGCCGTCGAAGCCCTGCTCGGCGAACTTCGCCAGCGCGGTGTCGATCAAGGCCTGCCGGGTGCGCTGCTTCTTGCGCTCGCGCAGCGAGGCGGGTGGTGAGGTGCTCATCACAAACAGTTTACCGCACACCGAACGTGACTCATAAACTTTCGGCACTCAGTAACATTTTCTCTCCGGAGGTTCCCGTGCGCGCACTCCTCGTCGACCGCTCCACCCCCAGCGGACTCCGCCTCGGCGAAGCCCCGATGCCCGAGCCCGCGCCGAACCAAGCCCTGGTCAGGGTGGCCGCGACCTCCCTCAACTACGGCGAGGTCAAGGTGGGCATCGAGCAGGCCCCGGAGGGAACCGTGCTCGGCTGGGACGCGGCAGGCGTGATCGAGCGCCCTGCCGCCGACGGCTCCGGCCCGGCTGCGGGAACACCGGTCATCACGCTCGCCGCGGACGGCGGCTGGGCCGAGTACCGCGCCGTGGACACCGACCTGATCGGCATCGTGCCGCCGGAAGCGGACCTCGGCGCCATCAGCACGATCCCGGTGGCCGGAGCCACGGCCTTGCGCGCGCTGCACCGCGTCGGCCCGATCCTCGGCAAGAAGCTGCTGATCACCGGCGCCACCGGCGGAACGGGCCGCTACGCCGTGCAGCTCGCCAAGATGGGCGGCGCGCACATCACCGCGTCGACCGGGAACCCGGCCGCGCACGCGGAGAGCCTGCACGCGCTCGGCGCGCACCGAGTGGTCTCCGAACCGTCCGAATCCGGCATCGTGGACGGCGTGCTCGACATGGTCGGCGGCCCCCAGCTGGTCGCGGCCCACGACCGGCTCGCCGAGAACGGCACGCTGGTCGCGATCGGGCATTCCACGGCCGAGGGCGAGCACTTCCCGCACGGCGCCATGTACGGCAACGAAGGCAGGCACAACCGCACGATCGCCACGTTCTTCCTGCTCGGCTGCCAGAACCTCGCCCCGGACCTGACCTGGCTGGCGGAACGGGTCGCGGCGGGCGACCTCGACCCGCAGATCTCCTGGCGCGGTTCCTGGGACCGCGCCCCGGAGGCGATCGAGTCGCTCCTCGGCCGAACCCTGCACGGCAAGGCGGTCCTGGACATCGCCTGACTCCGAGAATCGCCCGGCGCAGAAACGGTTTTCCCGCGGCTTCGAACGTCCCGTAGGTTGTGGGCATGGCCAGGAAGATCGTGGTGATCGGCGGCGGAATCGTCGGATCGTCGATCGCGGCACTGCTGCCCGACGACGTCTCGGTGACGGTGCTGGACCGAGGACCGGTCGGACCGCTGGCGGGTTCGACCGGCCTCGCGCCCGGTTTCGTGGGACTGCTCAACGAGGTCCCGGTGCTGACCGAGCTGGCCCGCGCGAGCGCCGAGCTCTACGACGACCTGGAGCTGGACGGCACGCGGGGCTTCGAGCGGATCGGCGGCGTGGAGGTCGCGGGAAGCCCGGAAGCGGCGGAGAAGCTGACGGCGAGGGCCGAACTCGCAGCCGCAGCGGGCCTCCCGCACCGCCTGCTCGACGCGGCCGAAGCGGTGGCCCTGGCACCGGGCCTGATCAACCCCGAGCACTGCCACCGAGGCCTGCACCTCACCTCGGACGGCGCGGCCCGCCCCGACATCCTCACCGCAGCCCTGCGAAAGCGCAGCAACGCCCGGTTCGTCCAGGACGCCGCGGTCGTCGGCATCGAGCTGAGCGGAAACCGCGCCACGGCGGTCCGCACCGAAACCGAGACGTACCCGGCCGACGACGTGGTGCTGGCAGGCGGAATCTGGGGCCCGCAGATCGCGGCGCTGGTCGACGTGCAGCTGCCGCTGACGGCCTTCGCCCACCCGTACGTCTACGGCCCCGAAGGCGCTTCTGCGCCGACCGCACCGTTCGTGCGCTGGCCGGAGCACCAGGTCTACGTCCGCCACCACGGCGGCCGCCTCGGCCTGGGCACCTACAACCACGCGATCCAGCCGGTCCCGCAGGACGACCTCGGCACCAGCGCGGAGAAGCCGTGGCCGGGAGAGGTGTTCGACGAAGCGGTGCACCGCGCGATGCGCCTGCTGCCAACGCCGTTCGACCCGGCGGAACGCCTCAACGGCATGTTCGCCGTCACCCCGGACAACCTCCCCTTCCTCGGCCCGATCCCGAGCGTCGAAGGCCTCTGGTCGGCAGTGGCGATCTGGGTGACCTCAGCAGGAGGAGCGGCCCAAGCCCTCGTCGACCAGCTCCTCGACAAGACCCCTCGCTTCCCGGACCTGAACACCCTCGCCCCAACCCGCTTCGAAGGCCAAAACCCGAAGCACCTCCAAACCCGAGCCCACCACCTCTACAACGACACCTACGCCAGCCTCTGACGCAGCAACCCGCAAGCGCCCAGCAACGCACTCACGACCCCGCAGGCGCCTCACCCGAGCAGGGAGCCTGGTCAATTTCGTACGAAATTGACGTTCACCCGGGTGACGGTCAATTTCGTACGAAATTGACCGCCACCTGGGCGGATCCGGCGGGACGGCTGCTCGATCGGCGTAACCGGGGCGAACTCAGGTCGATGAGAGCAGCCGGTGGCGGCCGGTGCACTCCTCTTGCTCTGGTGGCCAGGCGATGGGTTCTGGTGGTTGGTGGAGGGGCATTTCGGGAGGTCGGGGCTCGGCGGCTATCGCGTCGACGAGTTGCCACACCATCACCGTTCCCGGGCCTGCGTGCGCGTGTTGGCCGTTTCCGCTTCGCAGCGGTAGTAGGGCGATGATTGCGGCGAGGACCGCGATCGCGCTGAGTGCGATCAGGGCGTTGGTCGGTGTTTGCATCAGGGTGAGAACCGGTGTCATCACTGCGCACCTGCCTTGTTCGCGGCTTCTGCTGCGTCGCGGCGGCTTCGGGCCTCGTCCCAGCACGGGCCGCAGGTCGGGGCTAGCCAGTCGAGGTCGGTCGGCTTGAAGATGGTCACCGTTGTGCCGCACAGGGTTTCGCGTTCCTGACCGGGGTACGGCGGCTCGGTCGGCAGCAACCCGTGCCGCACGCCGTCGACCGGCCGCCAGTACGCGACCAAACCCGCTGGCTGGAACATGTCGTGCATCGCTTCTCCTTGGTGTCGAAGGGAAAGCGGTGGCCCCGGCTGTCGGGGAGGAGGCAAACACCGGAGCCACCGCCAGGCGGTGACCGACCGTGCTGATATCGTCACCGACAGCAGCAACGCTAGCGAAGGTTTTGGTTATATAGCCACCCTGTAAACCCAAAGGTGTGATCAGGAGGAGTCCGAGCATGCCGCCAATCTCCCCAACAGTCGCTTGCTGGGCGCTGGGACGCCGACTTCGGGAAATCCGCGAGGAAATCGGCCTGACCAGCGGCGCAGCGTCCAAGGTCATCGGCGTAACCTCCGCCTACTTGTCCGAGACCGAGCACGGCAAGAAGACGCTCGTCCTGGAGAAGCTCGACACTCTTATGGCTGAGTACGGCGTCGAAGACGCTGAGGCTCAGGAGCTGCGAACTTTGCGGGAGCAGGCCGTTCAGCGCGGCTGGTGGGGCAAGTACTCCGGCATCTTCGGAAACGATCTGCTTCGATTCTTCGGTTTCGAGCACGGCGCGGAATCAGTGCAGGCATACGACAGCGGCCTCATGAACGGCCTGCTGCAGACCGAGGACTACGCACGAGCGATCAGCGACGCAAGCACCGGAAATCTTCGAATGGCCGAGGTCGATCGCCGAATCACCTGCCGGATGACCAGGCAGCTGAGACTCACCGGGGACGATCCGCTCCGGTTCAACGCCGTCATGTCAGAAGCCGTGCTGCGCCAAGAAATCGGCGGGCCAGAAGTACTCAGAACTCAACTTGAGCACCTTCTGACTCTCATCGACGACCTGCCCGACACCCTGGATCTGCGCGTCGTCCCGTTTTCTTCCAGGGGACACGAAGCCTTGGGCGGATCCGCCTTCTACCTCATGACCTTCCCGAACGGCCGATTGCCCACCGTGCTCTGGCAGGAGACCGTGACGTCAACGCAGCTGATCATTGATCCCATGACCGTCCGGGAGTACTCCATCGCTCACAAGACCGCCGTCCAGGCAGCACTCAGCCGCGAGGAATCCCGTTCACTCATCAAGAAGATCTCGACAGAGCTACCGCGGTAGATACAGTTGGAACATGAGCAGTTTCCGCGCTTCCCGAAGCTTAGACGAGGCCCACTGGCGGAAGTCCAGTCGCAGCGCCAGCAACGCCCACTGCGTCGAGGTCGCGGTGACCACGAGTGCGGTCGGCGTGCGCGACACCAAAGACCGCAACGGCGGCACGCTCGCGTTCACCCCCGAGCAGTGGGCGTCGTTCACGTCTCGCCTTCAGCAGAGCTGAGATCACTCAGACCCCGACTGTTCCGTCGGTGGCTTCTCGGATGAGGTCTGCGTGGCCGTTGTGGCGGGCGTATTCGTGGATCATGTGGAGCATCACCGCTCGCAGGGAGACCTCTGCGTTCCAGCGGGCGCTGTGCACCGTCACGTCCAACGATTCCGCCGCCAGCTCGATGCGGCGGGCGTGCTCCACCTCCGCCTGCCAGGCCTTGAACGCTTCGTCGCGGTCGGCGTCGCTCGCGTCGTACGCCTCCTGGAAGTCGCCCGCGTTCGACCAGACCAGCGGGAGGTCGTGCTCGCCGTCGATGGTTCGGCGGAACCACGCTCGCTCCACCTCCGCCATGTGCCGGACCAGGCCGAGCAGCGTCAGCGACGTCGTCGGGACCGACTGGCGGCGGAGGTCGTCGTCGGCGAGCCCCTCGCACTTCATCGCCAGCGTGGCGCGGTGGAAGTCCAGGTGTGCTCGCAGGAGCTCGCGCTCCGAGCCGGTGGTGGGCGGGCTGACTCTCTCCACGGTGTTCCTCTGATCTCCGGTGATCTACCGCTTCCACCGTACGACGAGCTGGTGCGCTGATCCGCCGGTTCGTGCGCAACGGTGCCCGGACCGTTGCGCACGAACTCGATCAGGCCGCGGCGAGCACTGCGCGCAGGCTGGCCGCGGTGGTGGAGACGTCGATGCCCACCGACCAGGCCGTTCCCGCGCTGGTCCGGTACTCCAGGTAGGTCGCCGCGCGGGCTGAGCGGCCCGGCTCGATCGACTGCTGGACGAGGTTGACGATCTCCACCTCTCGGCCGTGCTGCGCCAGCATCAGCACCAGGGCCGACACCGCTCCTTCCGCCGTCACCTCGTGCGTCGTGGTCTCGCCGTTCGTGCGCAACGTCGCCGTGAGGCGGTCGCCGGACGGCCCGTGCTCGACCGACCACCCGACCAGCTCCGCCGCCGGTTCGGGGTGCTCCAGGTAGGCGGCGGAGAACAGCTTCCACAGCGTGTCCGCGTCGACCTCGGTGCCGGTCTCGTCGGTGTGCCGCTGGACCACGCGGGCGAATTCGGCCTGCAACCCGCGCGGCAGCTCCAGGCCGTGCTCGGTGCGCATCAGGTATGCGATGCCGCCCTTGCCCGACTGGCTGTTGACCCGGATCACCGCCTCGTAGTCCCGGCCCACGTCGTGCGGGTCGATCGGCAGGTACGGGACTTCCCATCGGGCCAGGGATTCCGGGACATCGGCTTCCTTGGCCCGGACCGCGTGGCGCTGGAAGCCCTTGCGGATCGCGTCCTGGTGCGTGCCGGAGAAGGCCGTGTAGACGTACTCGCCGGCGTACGGGTGCCGTTCGTGGACGCCGATCCTGTTGCAGTGCACGACGGTGTCGCGGATCGCGTCGATGTCCGAGAAATCGATCATCGGATCGACGCCCTGCGAGTACAGGTTCAGCGCGAGCGTCACCAGGTCGACGTTCCCGGTCCGCTCGCCGTTGCCGAACAGGCAGCCCTCGACGCGTTGCGCGCCCGCGAGCACCGCCAGCTCGGCGCAGGCCACGCCGGTTCCCCGGTCGTTGTGCGGGTGCACCGAGAGGATCACGTCCTCGCGGCGGTCGAGGTTCTTGCTCGCGTGCTCGATCTGGTCCGCGTAGACGTTCGGCGTCGCCACCTCGACCGTCGCGGGCAGGTTGATGATGACCGGCCGGTCGGGGCAGGCGTCCCACAGGTCGATCATCGTGTTGCACACCTCGAGCGCGAAGTCCGGCTCGGTCAGGTTGAAGACCTCGGGCGAGAACTCGTACCTGATGCCGGGCCGGTCGCCACCGCAGCGCAGCACGTCCGCACCGGCGCGGCGGATCAGCTCGCGCAGCTCGTCGCGTTCGGTGCGGAGCACGGCCTCGCGCCACAGCGGCGCGGTCGGGGTGTACATGTGGACGACGACGCGGTCCAGGCCGGCGATCGACTCGAAGGTGCGCTCGATGAGGTCCCGCCGGGCCGGGGTGAACACCACGACCGTGACGTCCTCGGGCACCAGCCGGGATTCGGCCAGCAGGCGGACGAAGTCGAAGTCGGTCTGCGAGGCCGACGGGTAACCGACCTCGATCTCCTTGTAGCCGATGGAGACCATCAGCTCGAAGAAGCGCCGCTTGCGGGCCGGATCCATCGGTTCGGCCAGGGCCTGGTTGCCGTCGCGCAGGTCGACGGGCACCCACAGCGGGGCCTGCGTGATCCGGTTCCGCGGCCACTCCCGGTCGATCTCGGCGACGGGCACCCGGTCGAAGGCGCTCCGGTAGCGGTGGTGGGGCATTCCCGATGGCTGCTGCGGATTCCAGTGGTGGGAGGTCATTTCGCCTTCCGCGTTCGTGAGACGGGTCGCCACCGGCGCACGACTCCACCCCGCAGCAGGGGGCGCCGGTGCGATCAACCCCTGCTGCGGCGGATAAGGCCGCGAGCTCCGAACCACATGATCGGCAACGTACAATAGATCAGGTCCTCAGACAACCCGATAACTTTGGAGGCAGTCGTGTCGCTGCGGCGCTACCCGCTGTCGGAGCAGGCCACCGAGGCGATGTTGCAGCGCATCGCCGACGGCGACTGGCCGGTGGGCGGGAAGATCCCCAGCGAGACGGCACTCGCCGCGGAGTTCGGCGTGGGGCGCTCGACGGTCCGCGAAGCGGTGCGCGAGCTCGCCGGCCGCGGCGTGCTCGAACCGCGGCACGGCTCGGGCGTGTACGTGATCCGCACCGAACCGGTCGAGGACTGGCCGAGCACGGTCCGCGAGGCGGTGATCTCGGAGGTCGTGGAGGGACGCATCGCGGTGGAGGTGGAAGCCGCCCGGCTGGCCGCGACCAAGCGCACCGCCGCCGACCTGGCCGCGATCGACCGGGCCATCTCGCGACGGTCGGAACTCGGGGACGGCACGCCGGAGGAGTTCGTCGACGCGGACATCGCGTTCCACCGAGCGGTGGTCGACGCCGCGCACAACACGATCATCACGGGCTTGTTCGACTCGCTGACCGAGCGGGTCCGCGAAGCGATGCTGGACGTGCTGGCCCTGCTGCCGGAACCGCGGCCGGTGGATCATGCCGAGCACCGCGAGGTCGTCGCAGCCATCGCCGACGGCGACCCCGAACGAGCAGCCCGGACCGCCCGCGCCCACCTCGAACAGCTGCTCACCCACGTCGCGCCCAGGAGGCCGTGAGCGCACCCGAATTCCGTTGCACGCTCACGAGATCCGGTTACGGTGAGCGGATGATCCTCCGCCACGTGACCATCGACTGCGCCGATCCGCACCAGCTCGCCTCCTTCTGGAGCGAGGTGACCGGCTGGCCGCTCGGCGACGACGACTTCCCGGGCGATCCCGAAGTGCTGGTGGTCGCACCGGAGCCGCAGCCGGGCATGCTGTTCATCCGGGTTCCCGAGGGCAAGCAGGTCAAGAACCGCATCCACTTCGACTGGATGCCCACCGAGCGCAGCCGGGACGAGGAGGTCGAGCGCATCCTCGCCCTCGGCGCGACCCTGCACGAGGACCACCGGAAGCCGGACGGCCTCGGCTGGGTCACCCTCCTGGACCCCGAGTCCAACGAGTTCTGCATCGAGCGCAGCGCCGCCGAGCGCAACATCTGAACGCACCCGTTCAGATGTTGCGCGGTGAAGGGCACCTTTAGGCAAGTTACTTGCTAAAAGGTGCCCTTCACCTCTCCCCTAGTCGTGGGTGCGCTCGGCCAGTGCGGCGAGTTGGGCGGCGACCGTGCCCCAGCCTTCGGCGAAGCCGAGCTCTTCGTGGCGGGCGCGGGCTTGCGGGTCGCCGTGGCGGACGACGATGCGGTAGTCGGTGCCGTCCGGGTGCTCGGCGAAGGTGATCGTGGCGGTCATCGTGATCGGTGCGGAGCTCGCCGGGCGCCACGAGCTGTCGACCGCGGTGGTGAACACGATCCGCTCCAGCTCGTCGACGACGAGGAAGCACGCGTCCAGGTGCGGGACGAACTGCTCGCCGTCCTCGCTCATCCGCGTCACGAACGCGCCACCTGGCCGGACTTCGAGCTGGTCGACCCGGCAGCGCATCGGCGCCGGGATCCACCACTGCGCTAGCCGGGCCGGATCGGTCCACGCGTTCCACACGGTCGAGCGCGGGGCGCGGATGATCCGCTCCAGGCCGAGATCGAGGTCGGGATTCATGCGTTGTCCTCCTGGGTGACGAACTGCTCGAGGCGGTCGGTGCGCTCTTCCCAGATGCGGCGCTGCTCGGCGAGCCAGTCGTCGACGAGGGCGAGTCGCTCGCGGCGGAGCTCGCAGGTGCGCACCCGGCCGGACTTGACCGTGCGGATGAGCCCGTTCGACTCGAGCGTCCGCACGTGCTTCATGAACGACGGCAGGGTCATCGGGAACTCGCGCGCGAGGTCGCCGACGCTCATCGGCCCGTGCCCGAGGCGCCGCACGACAGCGCGCCTGGTCGGGTCGGCGAGCGCGACGAACACGCCGTCCAGCTGCGCCGAATACTGTGCCATGAGGCTAAGTATTGCTCGCCGAAACACTTAGCGCAAGAGCTAAGCGTTTGATGCTGGTACTTCTGCCGACATACCACCCGCAGCGGTGCTGCCAGCCTGTTCGCGGCAGTACCCGCACCGGGAAGGAGCTGGCATGCCCAGCACTCAGAACCGCGCGGCAGGGGCACTGATCGCCGCCTCGGGCGTCGCCTCGCTGCTCGTGGCGCCCTCGGCGAGCGCCGCGGCGCCCACGCTGATCATCGACTCGCCGAGCCTGGTGTTCACCCAGGGCCAGAACCGCATCTCGCTGAACTCCACCGCGGCCGGCGTGCGGTGGGAGATCTCCGACGTGCACGGCGATCCGGCCGGATCGGGCACCGCGAAGATCGACCAGCGGCGCGGCAGCATCGACGTGAGCGGCTTCGGGCCCGGCCACTACCGCCTGGAGACGACCGCCACCGCCAACGGCTCCACCACGCAGCGGAACACCGACTTCGCCGTGCTGACACCGGTGCCGGAGGACGCGCTGAGGCCGTCATCGCCGTTCGGCGTCAACACGCACTTCGCGCAGCGCACCTGGAACGACGACTACACGACGTCGCTGCTGGACACGGTCGGCCAGGTCGGGTTCGGGCACCTGCGGGAGAGCATGGAGTGGAGTTCCCTGGAGAAGGAGCCGGGCGAGTACCACGTCCCCGCCGAGTACGAGGCCTACCTGGTCACCGCGAAGCGCAAGGGCATCACGCCGATGCTGGTCACCGGCTTCCACAACCCGAACTACGACCACGACGTGACGCCCAGCAGCCCGACCGGCCTGCGCGCCTTCGCGAACTACCAGGCCTGGTGGCTCTCGCACTTCCGCGAACTCGGCGTCACCAAGGACGTCGAGACCTACAACGAGTTCTACGGCGGCTTCAACACCAGCCCGTGCAAGGGCCCCGGCTGCCAGTACAAGCTGATCAAGCCCGCCTACGACCGGACCAAGGAGCGAACGCCGGACGCCAACGTCGTCGTCGACGTCAGCAGCAAGCCCGAGTGGCACGCGAAGCTGTTCGAGCACGGCGGGCTGGACGCCGTGGACACGGTGAACATGCACGTCTACGCGTGCGCGGACGGACCGGAGGGCGACATCGACGCCAAGGCCCGCGAGCTGCGGGAGAACGTCCGGAAGTTCAACGGCGGCAAGGACAAACCGCTCTGGATCACCGAAACCGGGTGCACCACCAAAGGCGGCAACGACGCCGCGCAGGCGGACTACGTGATCCGCGCCGAGACGCTCGCGCTGGCCAACGGCGTCAGCCAGGTCTACTTCTACGACATGGTCGACGACGGCACCGACCCGAACGACAAGGAGCACAACTTCGGCCTGCTCCGGAAGTCCGGCAACGGCATCACCGCACCGGCGCCGAAGAAGGCCCTGGTCTCCCAGGCCGTGCTGATCCGGATGCTCAACGGCCTGCGACCGACCGGCCGCGACGCCCTGGCGGCCGAGTCCCACTCCTACCGCTTCGGCACCGGGAAGGACACCACGCGAGTCCTGTGGTCCACGGCGAAGAGCCGGGTCGACATCGCCGCGACCGGGCCGCTCCAGCTGACCGACCAGTTCGGCCGCACCAGAACCCTGGAACCCGCCAACGGGCGGGTGGTACTGCCGCTGACCGAGAGCCCGGTGTTCCTCACCGGCCCGGTCCGAGCCGTCGCGAACGGCTAGCGGCGCGGAGCTCCGGCACGGAAGGGCAGGCCGGGCCGGAGCTCCACTCGCACGTCCTCGCGGCCGTAGTCCAGGACCTGCCCGAGGACCTCGCCGAACCGGGCGACGTCCTCGGCCGGTGCTTCGAGCACTGCTTCGAGTTCGGCGTCGTCCAGGCCCAGCGCGGGCAGCGCTGCCGGGTCGAAGGTCACTCGCAGCACGTTCCCGGTCAGCTCCGCCGCTCGCACGCATCCGTACGCGGTGCCCTGGTCGGCCGTGACCACGCAGTACGTGTCCATGCCGAGCTCCGCGTCCTGCGCGTCCGGCTCATCGGCACCGCACTGGAACAGCACGACGAAGCCGCTGCCGTCCGCCAGTTCCGAGACACCGGCCTCGACGTGGTCGGGCTCCACGTCGGCGCTGATCGCGAGCGCGGTGAAACGATGTGCCATGCCGCTGTTCTAGCACGTCACGACACGACCACCGCCACCACCGCCAGCGCGACGTACACCGCGGCGGCCACGCCGAGGCCGAAGCGCAGCAAGGTGTGCTCCTCGGTCTTCGCGCGATCTCCGGCCACCGCCAGCACGAGCATGATCATCGGCAGCGAGGTGAACACCGCGTGGCCCGCCGCGCTGTTCTGCACCGCCGCGAACCACTCGCCGACTCCGCTCGTCGCGAGCCGTTCCTGCAGCGGCATCATCAGCGCGTTGCCACCGACGTTGGATCCGGTGATGAACCCGCTGAGCATGCCGAGCGCGGGCGCGGCCAGCACGGCGACCAGCGGCGGCGCCGCCTCGACCGCAGCACCCAGCTCGCCGATCATCCCGCTGCCCGCCATGAGCCTGCCGAGCACGACGAACCCGGCCAGCGCGAGCAGCGGGCGTCCGACGCGGGCGAAGGCGGCGCGGACGTCCGATCCGTGCAGCCGCCCCCGATCCAGCAGCAGCGCGGCGGCGAGCAGCGGCAGGCCCGGTGCGGACAGCAGCGCGAAACTGGTCTCGCCCGCGCGCAGCTCCAGCGGCGGAACACCGAGCGCGATCGCCGCGCGGCTGACGGCGATACCGCCGAGCACCAGCCCGTAGGCCACCAGAACCTCGCGCGGCGGCAACAACCTCCCGGCCCCGGCGCGGCCCAGCACCAACGCGATCGCGGTGGTCAGCAGCCCGGCGACGATCCCGGCCGCCTCGACCACGCCCATCCAGTTGAGCGCGAGCAACCCGAGCGAGAGCACGCCGCCCACTCCGGCCGCCACGACGGCGGCGAGCAACCGGCGTCGCGGCCGGACCAGCAGCGTCGCCCACACGGCCACCAGCGGGAAGACCAAGCTGCTGGTGACCGCCGTCGCGGTGCCGAGCGCGGCGGCGTCCACGCCCGCCAGCGCGGCACCGATGACGGTGGCCAGGCCGAGCGTTCCCCAGGGCATGATGTTCATGCCGAGCATGGCCTGCCGCAGCGCGATCGCGGGCGGCGCGAGCGCCAGCAGGACGGGCACGGTGACCAGCAGCGACACCCCGAACCCGGTGAGCGCTTCCACCGTGGGCGCGATGCCCGCGACCACCAGGGCGATCTTCGCCGGGCCGGGCAGCGGGAGCGCCCGCACCCACTCCTGCAACGACCGGTGCACCTCCCGCCGGGTGAGCACCTGGCTGAGGTAGACGCCGGGCAGCATCACCGCGGCGGCGTTGAGCACCAGCAGCCCCGCACCACCGGCGTCGGCCGCCAGATCCGCGGGCAGCGCGAAGTCCGGCAGCCACCAGATCAGGGTCACCGCCAGCACCGCCCCGGAGAGCGCCGCCCAATGCGCGGGCCTGCGCAAACCGGTGATCATCACCAACACCAGGACCAGCGGGGAAACCGCAGCCGTCCACACCATTTCGCTCGCCTTCCGTCGTGCGCTGCGCACAGCCTCGCGCCGCGGAGAGCCGTCGGTCTTGAACGAAAATCCCGCTACGGGCGGATCGCGCCGGGCGTGACGCCGAAGTAGCGCTTGCAGATCCGCGTCAGGTGGGCCTGATCGGCGAAACCCGCGGCGACGGCCACCTCCGCGGGCCGCTGCCCGGCGAGCAGCAGCCGCCGAGCGCGGTTGGCGCGCAACCGGAGCAGGTAGGCGTGCGGCGGCAGCCCGTACGCGCGCCGGAAAGCGGCGATGAGCGTGGTGCGCGGCATGCCCGCAGCGGCGCTGAGCTCCGCCACCGTGACCGGATCGGCCCACCGGTCGTGCAGCAGCTGCCGCGCGAGATCCGCGCCCTGGCGGCTTTCCGGCATTCCCACGGTCGACGCCGGGCCGGTGCGGGCATGTCGGAGCAGCACCGCGCCCAGTCCTTCGAGCAGCAGGGATTCCGCGGTGAGCGGATCCTCGGCCTGCTCCTGCGCTCGGTGGATGCAGCGCATCCGGGAGAACAGCCGCTCGTCCCGCACAGCGGTTTCGGGGAACCAGACGCCGGAGGTGCCGAGGTGCTCGCGGGCCAGCTCTTCGACCATCGCGGTGTCGAAGTAGAACATCCGGTACCGCCAACCGGATTCGGCCGCGGCGAACCCGGTGTGCACCTGCCCCGGGTTGAGGACGACCAGCTGCCCGGCCGGGATCACGACCTTCCCGCCGACCAGGTGCAGCCCCTCGGCGCCCTGCTCGATGACGCCGACGGAGAGCTGCTCGTGGCTGTGCCGGTCGAAGGCGAACCGCTCGAACCGCGCGGCGAACAGCTCGACCTGCGAACTGCCCGCCGCGGTCCACAACCGCGCGTGCTCCCCGACCACCCGCCCATGCTCACAAACCCGGGAGTCCCGCCCCTATGCCGCAGGTCACAGGTTCGGGTCGGCGAACTCCACCGCCCGGCAGCGGTCCGATCCGCGAAACCGCCCGGGAAACGCCCATGACCTGCTTGAATTCGGTTCGTCAGAAATTTTTCGGCGGACGTGTCGATTTCGGCGCGGCCCGTTCGATGCCCTGACGAGAGCAAGCCGAGAACAACCCAGGAGCACCACATGCGCACTCTGATCACCACCGCGTTCGTCTCGCTCGACGGCGTCGTCGAGGCACCCGGCGGGGAGGCGGGCTACCGCAACGCCGGCTGGACCTTCAACGACATCGACTTCGACCCGGCCGCGTTCGAGATCAAGGGTCGCGAGCAGGAGGAGGCCACCGCGCTGCTGCTGGGCCGCGTCAGCTACGAGGCGTTCTCCCCGGTGTGGCCGCAGATGACCGAGGAGTTCGCGGGCTACCTCGCGATGCCGAAGTACGTCGTGTCGACGACGCTCAAGGACGAGGACCTGGTGACCAACTGGGGCGAGATCAACATCCTGCGCTCGCTGGACGACGTCGCCGCGCTGAAGGAGACCGAAGGCGGCCCGATCATCATCAACGGCAGCGCGACGCTGAACCGCAACCTCTCCGACGCGGGCCTGATCGACCGCTACCACCTGCTGAGCTTCCCGGTCCTGCTCGGCGCGGGCAAGAAGCTCTTCAGCGACGCGGACAAGGACAAGCAGAACCTGAAGCTCGTCGAGAGCGAGTCCTACTCCAACGGGATCCAGAAGCTCGTCTACGACGTCGTCCGCTGACCGATCGCCCCCGCGCGCATCCCTGGCGCGGGGGCGAACTCAGTCGTGCTCGACGTGGCTGGAAGAGGTGTCCTCGGGAGGCGCGGTCCGCCCGCCGTCGTACCCGCTGACGATCACACCGATCAGCGCGACGATCACGCCGGCGATGGCGAGACGGCCGCCCAAGCGCAGGCCCCAGCCCGTCGGCGATCCGGTGTGGGCGCGAGGGCCGCGCAGCTCCTCCGAGCGCCGGGCGGGCCGCAGCAGGCGCAGCAGGAGGAGTGCCGCGATGGGGATCTGGAGCAACCAGACCGCGGTGCGGAACCAGCCGTCGTACCAGACGTTCGTGCCGTAGAGGAGCGTGTGCCAGACGCTCAGGACGTACACGGCGATCACGAAGCGGTGCAGGACGCGCCAGGTCTTGGGGCCGATGCGGTGTCTGACGTAGAAGAGCAGGCCCAGCGGGATGGCCAGGTAGAGGGCCGCCTGCCCGATGGGGATGGCGATCCTGCCGGTGCCCGAGACGTAGCCGCCGGGGACGAAGGTCTCCACGAAGGCCGTGACGAGCGCGGAGTCCCAGCGCGCGGAGTCCGACCGGAACAGTTCGGCGGCGAACAGCAGCGCGTGGGCGGCGATGAGGGCGATGGTGTTGAGGCTGGTCGTGCGGTGCAGGCGTTCCAGCCGCTGGCCGGACAGCGGCGGCCAGGAAGGGCGGGGGCCGGAGAGGAAGAGCCCGAGGACGACGGTGATCCAGGCCCACAGCAGGGCGGACCAGCCGAACGCCTGGCTGAGGAAGTACATCCAGAACTTGCCCGTGTCGGCCATGAAGGGCATGACGGACAAGGTCGAGGAGGTCCCGGCGCGGATGCGGACGTAGATGAGCGCGAAGACGGCCCCGGTCACGACCAGTGCGATCAGGCCGTCGGGCAAGGCGGCGCGCAGGTCGGACCGCAGGGTGGGGCGCCGCCTGCCACCGGTCTCGACGCGGTCGCCTGCCGGTTCAGAGGCGGGGTGCGCTGGTGATGACGTCATCTTGCCGCCTTTTCAGTCGCTTCGGCTGGTGAGCGGGTGCGTCGCCTTCCGTGCACGGCGCGCCAAGACGCACTGTTGGATGAGTCGGACAGGAGAGGCGAAAGTTCCCACCAGCACCCAGTGACGCGGGTCACCGGCGGGAGGCTCACGAACCGCTGTCGGCGATGACGGGGCGCACGCGGGTGGCCGCGCTCCACGCCCGGTGCTGCGCCAGCTCCGCCGTCGCGGCCTCGGCCAGCACGATGCCGGTGCAGCCGCGCTGATCCCCCACCTGCGGCATCACGTCTCCCGGCGCTCTGGTCGGAAACCAGCGCACGTCGCCGGGAAAGGCCGCCAGCTCGTCGAGCCCGTGCCAGTCCTTGAGGACGCCCGGACGGTCCGCGTAGACGAGGACGAAGGCGTGCGCGGGGCCGCCTCCGAGCGCGGCGTCCATGAGGCCCGGTCTGCGGCCCAGCGCCTCCTCCATCATGGCGGTGTAGACGTTGGTGCCGAGCGAGCGGCACATGACCTCTCCCACCAGGGCTCCGCCGATCCTGCGGTTGATCTCGACGAGTTCCGGCCCCTCGGTGGTGCGGACGAACTCCACGTGGGCGAAGCCGCTGCGATGACCCGCCGCGCGCAAGACGTCCCCGACCCACTGCTCGATGGCGTTCGACTCGGCCGTCGGCAGCGCGACCGGGAAGGCGGCGACCTCCTCCCGCACCGCGGGCTGCCGGGAGGTCTGCCTGCTGAGGACGCCGAGCAGCCGGGTGGAGCCGTCCCAGCTGAGCATCTCCGCGCTGTAGAGCGGCCCGGCCAGGAAGGACTCCGCGAACAGCTCCCCCGTGAACTGCTGCTGGGCGGCTTCGTCGAGCGCTCGGCGCAGCGCTTCTTCGTCCTGGGCGATCCAGACGTTGCGCGAAGAGGTGCCCGAGGAATCCTTGAGCACCGCAGGCAGACCAACCGCAAGACGCACCGCGTCGGCGCTGTCCGGGCTCGCAGCGACGCGCACGGCACCGCTCCGGCTCAAGCCTCGGCGGTGCAGCAGCTCGCGCACCTGGTACTTGTCGCGCAGCAGCCGCACCGCGGCCGGATCCGGTCCGGGAAGCCCGAATTCGGCGGCCAGATCGGCGGCGGGCACGCTCCAGGTGTCGGTGGTGTTGAGCAGACCGGCCAGGTCGGGCAGGGCGGCCAGCGCGCTGCGGGACGCCGTCGCGTCGAAGGTGTCGACGTCGATGACGGTGAGCGCGTCGCCGGGCAGGGTCTCGAGTTCGTGCCGGTAGACCGAACGGTCCGCGGTGAGCAAGCACAGCTCGTGCCCGGCGTCCGCCGCCGCGGCGGCCATGCGGCCCAGGCCGAAGGACAGGGATTCCAAAGCTGCGATGGTCATGGGGCAGTCCGCCTCACAGTCCCGCCTCTCCGCGTTTTTCAGTGGT
The DNA here is from genome assembly GCF_027853965.1 of Saccharopolyspora indica. Taxonomy (GTDB): domain Bacteria; phylum Actinomycetota; class Actinomycetes; order Mycobacteriales; family Pseudonocardiaceae; genus Saccharopolyspora; species Saccharopolyspora indica. The sequence continues at coordinate 148,623 of NZ_JAQGLB010000019.1, forward strand.
GGTTGCGTCCGGATTGATCTCGCGTTGTGCGGTTTCTTGTGGCCGGGTTGCATCACGGTCCCCTGAGGTGCGGTTGAGCAGAACTCCGGTTGGCACACGGGGTGTCATGGCCGGTCCGCCTCTCCGCGATTTGTCGACACGAGACATGTCATGGCGTCACCTCCACGGGTTCAACGCTGTTCGTGCACCGCGCCGACGCCGGATCGGGACGCCGTGCCCACTCCATCACCGACCAGGGCGGGCGCAGCTCGTCGAGGGTGCCGATGGGCCGCGGCCGGAGGGTGCGCATGTCCTGCGCCTCGGTGTGCCGGGCGAAGACCCGTTCGGCGTAGCGGTGGCCGGTGTCCGCGCCCAGGACGAGGTGGAGGCGCTCGGGATCGCGCGCGGCCTCCCAGGAGGAGACCAGGTGCGCGGCCCCGGTCGACAGCCCCGCGAAGGTGGCGTGCTCCTGCAGGAGACCGATCGCGCCTGCCATGGCGTGCCGGAAGTCCAGCCAGTGCACGGTGTCGTACAGCTCGTGCCGCACGTTCTCGAAGGGGATGGAGCTCCCGATGCCCGCGATGATCGCCTCGGGATCGCTGAAGTGCTCGCTGCCGAAGGTGACGCTGCCGAACGGCTGGACCCCCACCAGGCGCACCGCCCGCCCCGTCTCCCGCAGCGCCTGCACGAGCCCGCCGGTGGACGCCCCGGTACCGACGGCGCCGACGACGGTCAGGGGCGCATCGGGCAGCGCCCCGGTGACGAGCTCGGCGAGCTCCCGGTACCCGACGTAGTGGACGGGGTCGTGGTACTGCCGCATCCAGTGGAAGTCGGGGCGGTCGGCCAGCAGTTCGCGGACCCGGCGCACGCGGCGTTCCTGGTCGAGCTGGAGGTTCTGCGACGGAGGCATCTGATCGACCGTCGCACCCAGGACCTCCAGCTGCGCGCGCATGACCGAGTCGACGGCCGAGGAGGCCACGATGTGGCACCGCAAGCCGTAGCGGTGGCAGGCCATGGCCAGCGCCAGGGCGTAGATGCCGCTGGAGCTGTCGATGAGGGTCTGCCCCGGGAGGATGCGCCCGCGGTGCAGCAGCGTGCGAACGGCGCCCAGAGCCGCGTAGACCTTCATCGTCTCGAAGCGGGCGAGCACGACGTTGCCGTCGAGCCGGATCAGGTCCGGCGTCTTCAACGCGTCGGTGATGTGCTCGTGGACGGGTGCGGCGGTTTCCGGGCCGCGTTCGGGCGAGCGGATGCCGAGCGGGGGATCGTTCTCGTGGTGCGATGACATCGCGTACCGGTCCTCCAGGGCGACGGTGCGGACCTGATCACTTCTTGCGCCCCCGGGCGATCAACCGCCGGGAGTGGTTGTCGTACGCGGAACCGTCGAAACCGCCGAAGCACTCCACATCCGCGAAGCCGGCGGTCACGAACAGGTCGTGCAGTTCAGCGGCGCTGTAGAGGTAGGACGTCAGGGACGCCGTGCGCGCCGACGCACCGCGCACCAGCGTCCAGTCGGTCCGGAGCCTGCGCCAGCTGTCGAAGACGACGTCCCGCTGGACCACGTACGAACCGTCCGGCAGGTCGACCACCTGGGGCCTGCCGATCCAGCCGGCCAGGACCTCCTTGCCCATGACGTCCACGAGGAGCTGCCCACCGGGGGCGAGGCTCTCCCACGCGTTGCGCAGGACCCGGAGGTTGTCGTCCGGGTCGTCGAAGTACCCGAATGACGTGAACACGTTCAGGACGACGTCGAACGCCTCGGGCGCCGTGTAGGTGAGCATGTCGCCCCGCACCAGCCGGACATCGGCACCGGCCTCCGCGCACGCGCTCCGCGCGCGCTCCAGCATCGGCTCGCTGAGGTCGACGCCCGTGACGTCGAATCCCCGGCCGACCAGCGGCGCCAGGAACAGACCCGGACCGCAGCACAGGTCGAGAACCCTCGCTCCCGGCGGAAAGTCGAGGAGGGGTGAGGTGGCCACCAGCTCGGCGACGGACTCCGCTCGGGCCGGGGAGAACATGGTGGGCGCGAAGTCGGACCACAGCGAGTCGTCCTCGTACCACTTCACGGCGCTCGGCCTCCCTCTCGGACCTGCGGGCGGCTCCTGCCACTCCCGTCGTGCCAGTAGTCGGCCGCTTCCGGCGGGTAGTTCCCGGCAGTTCACGACAGGCCTCGCGCCGAAAACCGGTTGAGCGGTAACGAGGCGCGCGCCTACTCTGCGGCTGGACCGAGTCGTCTAGCCGAGGGCGTGCCGTTGTACATCGAGTGAGACCTCCCAAGCGCTGATTCATCGCGCGACGCGCATCCGCGTCGCGCCGATGTCTGCTGCGGACCTCCTCACTTGAAACAGGTGTACATCCGTGCTGAACAACTGGGTGGTCACGCCCACCTGCCTGCCGCTCGTCCGCCGTCGTTGCCACGCGTGCGGGTCCGATCGCTTCCGCCCGAACGGAAAGTTCCGCGTCAACGCCAACCACAAGCTCATCGACGTCTGGCTCCTGGTGCTCTGCACCGATTGCGGGGAGACGGCGAAGCTCACGATCACGGAGCGGGCGCACGTCCGCTCCGTGCGAGCCGAGCTGCTGGACCGGTTGCACCACAACGATCCCGCCCTGGCCGCCGAGCTGCTCCAGGACCCGGTCGTGCAGCGCCGCAACCGCATCACCCTCGACTGGGACGGCGCCTGGCGGCTGGACACCGGCGGAGCGGAACAGCCCGCGGAGGACGAGGCGATCGACGTCGCCGTCCGCTTCGCGGCCCGGATCCCGCTCCGGCCGGTACGACTGATCGCCGACGGCTTCGGCTTCTCCCGGGCCGAGGTCGAAAGGCTGCTCGACGGAGGAAGAATCGTCTCGGCGGTCCGGCTGAACGGCAAGCTCTCCGGCGACTTCACCTTCACCCTCAAGCGCTGAACGGCGGGCCTGTCCGGCGAAAACCCGCCGGACAGGCCCGGATCGCCGACGATCCGGATCCGGCCGAAACCGGATCGCGCCCCGCCACGTCCTAGGCGTTGATTGCCCACACCTGGATAGGAGTCCGCAGACGTGACCGCCCTCTACCGGATCGCCATCGACGACAGGACCGACGCCACCGTGCGCGGCCGCTTCCACATGATCAACCCCGATGCCGGGATCCTCCCGGACTACGAAGAGCTGGTGCTGGAGATCATGCTCGACGCGTGGCAGCGGATGAAGGACGGCCGCTTCTACACCGGCGACGGCCTCACCGACGACGCCCTCCCCATCTCCACCGGAGAAGCGGCCGCGCTCGCCGACGAGCACGAGCTGAAGGAGGTCTTCGAGGACGAGGAAGCGGACGGAACCCTCCTCGACCAGTTCGAGGAGATCATCGAGTCCGCCGAGGTGAGCGAACCGCGGAACACGCCGGGCTTCTGGGAGGCCGAAGGCTTCTGGGAAACCGCCACCGACGACGACTTCCCGGAGAACGTCGACGCCTACCCGTACGTCGAGTTCACCTTCACCGCCCACGACGCCCGCCACGTCGCCCACCTAGTGCCCGGCACGCACTGGGCAACGGCGCAGTACTGCGACTGACACGCCACCGGGCCTGCGACAGGAGCACTTCCCATCGCAGGCCCGGTTTTTCGAATGCGGCTAGGCGCCGCGGAGCTTGCAGGCGTCCAGAGCCCACTGCTGGCGGCCGTAGTTGTCGCGGAAGGCCCGGTAGCAGTCGGTGAGGTTGACCTCGTGACAGGCGAACGTCGCGAGGTGCTCGTTGCCGCCGTTCGCGACGGCGTGGTCGATGCAGTCATCGACGCTGGCCAGGACGACCGGCGCGGTGGCCTGAGCGGCGGGTGCGAACCCCAGCGCGGCGGCCAGCACACCCGCTGCCGCCACGGACCGGCCGAGATGACGAATCATGATCAGCGTTCTCCCTCCTGGAACCTGCTTGCAGGAGGGAGACAACCGGCAGCGCACCGACCCGGCCAGCCGGCGTCCACCACCGGTCGAGATCTTCACCGGAGCGACGGTCACCCCGGCACGCACCGTGATCGCCCCGAGCGCGGACTAGCTCTGCGCGGTCGGGCGGACGATCACTTCGCCCACGTCGACACCGGCGGGCTGCTCGATCGCGAACGCCACGGCACGCGCGATCGCGGACGGCGGCTGCGCGACCTCCCGCACGCGGGAAGCGGTCTCCTCGTCGACCGCACCCGAGCGCGCGCCCTCGGTGTCGGTCATCCCCGGCGAAACGACCGTCACGCGGAGGTCAGGACCGGCTTCCTGCCGCAACGCCTCCGAGAGCACCCGGACCGCCGTCTTCGTCGCGGCGTACACGCCCTGCGCCGGAACGATCCGGTGCCCGGCCGTCGACGCCATGTGGACGAAGTGCCCCGACTTCTGCGCGCGGAACACCGGGAGCGCGGCGCCGATCCCGTTGAGAACTCCGGTCAGGTTCGTCGCGACCATGTCGTCCCAGTCGTCCTGCCGCAGCTCGTCGAACCCGGAGACGGCCATGCTGCCCGCATTCGACACGAGCACGTCGAGTCGCCCGAACCGCTCCTGAGCAGCCGCGACGAGCCTCCCGAGGTCCTCCCGGCGCCGCACGTCCACGCCGAGCCCGAAAGCCGCGCCACCGGCGGCGTCGATGCGCGCGACGACTTCGGCGAGGCGGTCCTCGCGCCGCGCACCGAGCACGACGGCCGCACCACGCCCCGCCAGGTGCTCGGCGATCGCCGCACCGATCCCGCTGCTCGCACCCGTGATCGCGATGATCTTGCCCTCGACGCCGTCCCGCTCACCCATGCGCACCCCTGATAACCTGAAGCGGACAACTGTCCGGAACAGTCGTGAAGCTATCGGACAGTTGTCCGCTTTGCAATCGAGGAACGGAGCGGTGATGCGATCGCAGGAGGCCGGGGGACGCGCGGTCCGCCGCGACGCCGAGCGCAACCGCGCGCTGATCATCGGCGCCGCACGAACAGCGCTCGAAGCCGACGGCAACGCCTCGATGCACGCGATCGCGAAGGCAGCGGGCGTCGGCCAGGGCACGCTCTACCGGCACTTCCCCACTCGCGAGGCGCTCGTCATGACCGTGCACCGCAACGACGTCCAAGACCTGGTCGACGCCGCCCCAGCGCTGCTCGCGAAGCACCCGCCGGCAGTCGCCCTCCGCCGGTGGTTCGACCGCCTCGCCCAGTACGGCCGCATCAAGCACGGCCTCGCGAACGCGCTCCACACGGCAATGCACGCCGAACTGGCCGAAGAGGGCTACGGCCCGGTCGTCACCGCGATCGGCTCACTGCTCGAAGCGGGCGTGCGGGACGGCACCCTCCGCGAGGACATCACGCCGGAAGAAGTCCTCCTGCTGGTCGGCTTCCTCTGGCGAATCGCCCCCGACGCCACCTGGCAAGACCGAACCCGACGCCTGCTCGACATCACCATGGACGCCCTCAGGGCCGAGTCCCCGAACCCGTAGCCGGGGCACTGCTGCGAAACCGGCCTCCCGAGCCTCAACCCACCGAGCACCGGCGCAGCTTCTCGATCAGCACAGCGGCAAGAACCGCGCTCACCCCACCGAGCACCGCACCGGTCACCGCCACCATCACCGCATAGCGGTAACTGACCCTCGGCCCGGCCGGAACGGCGTTGCGCATCCGCTCCTCCGTCCAGTACCCGTCTTCCACGGGAGGAAGCACGGTGGAAACCACGGGCGACTCCGCGGTACCCCCGTCAGCTGCCCTCGCCCTGCCGCGTGTTCGAGCCAAATCCGCCTCCTGAACCGCATTCCCCCGAACGCCGAGAACGATCATCCCGCACCTCGGGCCGTGGTTCAGCTGGGTCGGCTGATGGCCATCTTCGCGGCGAAGAAGCCCAGCAGGGTGCCGGATGCCAGACGCTGCGCCTGGAGCACGCGGGGGTGGCGGGCCAGGTACCCGGCGAGCGCGGCGGCGGCGAGCACGATGAGACCGTTGACGCCCACACCGATCACGATCTGCGCGGCTCCGAGCTGGATGAACTGCCACCACGTCGAACCCAGCGCGGGATCGATGAACTGCGGGATCAGCGCCGCGTACAGGAGCGCGATCTTCGGGTTCAGCAGATTCGTCAGGAACCCCATGCCGAACAACCGGGCAGCGGAGTGCGGGGCCAGCTCCCGCGGCTCGAACGGCGACCGGCCGCCGGGACGCAGGATCTGCCAAGCCATCCACGCGAGGTACGCGGCACCGAGGAGCTTCACCACGTGGTAGGCCTCCGGAACGGCCGCGAAGAGCGCGGACAGACCAGCAGCGGCGGCGAGCAGGTACACGACGAACCCGAGAGCGACCCCGGCGAGCGACACGAGACCGGCCCGCCGTCCCTGCGAGATGGCCCGCGAAGCCAGGTAGACCATGTTGGGCCCGGGAGTCAGCACCATCCCCAACTCCAGCACCACAACACCGAGCAGCGAAGCGAGCGGCACGAATTCCACCGGCCGAACGTATCCGGCGACCACTCCCCTTGCCCAGACCAGAAGAGGAAGACCACAGGTCACCCGAGTGATCCTGCGGCCTTCCCACGTCAGTTCAGGTAGCCGATGACCGGGGTCCAGCTGGTGGTGTCGTAGGAATTGGCACCTGCGGCACCGGGATCGACGATGAACCGGAGGGTGTCGCCCGCCTTGAGGGTCAGCGAGTCGACGTTGGTGGGGACACCCACGCGGTCGCTGCCACCCAGGGCGCGGCTGCCCAGCACCGGACGGCCGTTGTGCTGGATCTGGACGCGCACGCCGTCCCCGCCCAGGTCGGACTTCGCGGCCTGGCCGCGGATCGCGACCGTCCCGTCGCGCGGCGCCGTCCAGGTCCTGGCGACGTGGCCGGAAGAGCCGCCCGGGTGCCAGTTCCACTTCTCGAGCACGGGCAGAGCGCTGCCGGCCGGACGCCAGGACTGGTCGTTCTGGTGGTAGGTGAGGTCGGCCCAGGTGGCCCCGCCGTTGTCCGAGTACTGGTAGCGCCAGCCGTAGAGGCCCTGGCTGGGCGAGAAGTCGCGGGCCGCGAACCAGATCCGGTCTCCGACGGCGGGGCCGACGTTCCCGGTGATCTCGACGTCGGCGAAGCTGCCGCCGTTCACGACCGCGGTGAGGCTGTCGCCTTCCCACAGGTTGCCGCGGATCACCCCGTCGGAGTGCGCATCGTCGCCCAGCGCCGCGATGGGGGGCTGGCCGTTGTACGCGATCGCATTGGACTCAACGGTCACGTCCTCGTTCGGACTGCCCTCGTGGATGCCCTGGAGGGCGACGCCCCAGCGGACGTTCCCGGTGATCAGGTTGCCGCGGAGGGCGACGTTGCTGGTCCCGTTCTCGTAGTTGACGCCGCTCTGATCGGGAGAGCCCGACTGCTGGGTGTAGGCGACGATGTTGTTGGTGAGGTTGGCGTCGTTGACGTTGCCGAGGTAGATGCCAGTGGTGCCGGAGTGGACGTAGCAGCCCCCGGCGTGGCTGACGAGCGAGTCCATCACCGTCAGCCGCGTGATGTTCTGCAGGGTGAGGGAGTTGGGGCAGTTCTTGTAGGCGGCGGGCTGGCCGTCGTCGTTGGTGAGGTTGAGCCGGCTGAGCACGACGTCCTGGAGGAAGGTGCGCGGCAGCCCAGCGGCCCCGAAGGCGATCGAAACCTCGTTGCGCGATCCTTCGATATCGCTCATCCGGACGCCCTTGATCGCCCACTGGCCGTCCGCGAGGGTGGAAGTCCCGGCGACGTAGACGCCCATGTGGTTGTGGTGCAGCTCCAGGCTGGAGAAGTTCAGGTCCTGGTTGCCGATGCCTTCGGCACCGTCGTACCTGGCCCGGATCCCGAAGACCAGCTTCGCCTTCCCCTCCCCGCTACCGTCGATCTCCAGGTTGTTCACGCTCCAGTGCGAGACGTTGAACATCTCGATGCCGGTGTGGTCGGCGCCTTTGAGGATGCGCGGCTTGTCTCCGCGGCCGTAGGCGGAGAGCTCGATCCGGTTGCCTGCCGTACCGGAGCCGCGCAGGTCCATACTCTCGGCCCAGGCAGCGCCGCGAGCCAGCAGGATCTTGTCGCCCGCGGTGTAGGTGCGGGCGTTGACCGGCGCGAAGGTGCACCAGGGCCGCTGCTGGGTGCCGGGCCCGGAGTCGGAGCAGTTCGAGCCTGAACGGTTGTCGACGTGGTACGACGTGCCCGCCGCGTGGGCCGTCCCCGCAAAGGTCAGGCCGGACACCAGCGTGGCCACGACGGTGGCCAGCACGGAAGCAGTGCGTTTGGAGCGTTTCATCAATGACTTCCTCGAACTCAGTCGCGGACGCAGTCGATCGAGGCACCTCGAGAAGGGCAGGGGCTGACGGGAATTCAGGCGGCCGCCAACCGAAGTGATCTCTGGTAGTCCCGATCACGAAGTCCCGACGGCCAGCCTCATCCGAACGCAGCGAACAGTCAACTGTGACAAGGAGTTTCACCTTACCGATGTAGGCAATGCCGGTATTAGTGCCGTGTCATGCAGCGGAGCGAAGTCGCGACAATCCGCCAGTGGACGCAATCAACAATCCTCAAGCTCGCCCTGAGCGCCTGCCGCACCGCAGGCGGGGAAGAAGGCCGCATCGAGGTTGATGACGTGCACCGTGCCGCGAATTGCACACTCGTAGTGGTCGTCGATCGACACGGAGAAAAGTTAGGTCATGCGGAGAACCTAGCCACCGTGTACGACAGCCGCACCGACGGCTGCCGCTCGGAATGATTTCTCGTAGTCGTCAACGTAGGCCGCTTGAGCCGCTGGATCACCGATTCGACCGGAATCTAGCCCCTGACCAAGAGACAACGCGAGAAACATCGATTGCCCCAGCAGTGACAAGCCCCAGGCGATCGAGAGGCACTGCGCGCCGGATCAAATCGCGCTGAGGTCTATCTCGACCGAAAACGGCGCCATTGCCTTGACCACGCCGGTAAAAACGTCACCATCGCGATAGACACGGCTGGCCGGATCGAGGAGATAGGTGTAGACCAGCGGAACACCCGGAACGCTCTGCTCCACCCGCCAGTAGAAGGGGATGCCTGCCTTGGCGTACTGGGCGACCTTCACGATCCGATCGGTGGTCTCCGAACCGGGCGAGACGATCTCGACCACCAGCAGCACGTGTTCGGGACGGGTCGGCGTGATGTCGATGGTGTCGGCTCGGTACACGACCACATCCGGGCGACGGTTGGTCAGCGGCACGTCCTGCAAGCGGACGTCGAAGTCGGTGTCCGCGTTCCACTCCGTCCCAGCCGCAGCATCCAGGGCGTTCGCCAGAATCCGCGCCAGGCGATTGTGCCGCTTGGAAGCGCTGGGGCTCACAACGATCATCCCGTCCACGATCTCGATGCCCGCGCACTGCTCTGCCGACCAGGAGTCGTACTGCTCCGCAGTGACCTGCGCATGCATCCAGGCTGGCGCAATCATCTCGGCGGTCATGGCGAACCCCCTTGACATGCTCAACGGACGGCCAACGCTCAGCCCAGCGTACTGCGCATCGAGCAAACTCATCATGTCTCGATCAGCGGGCAAACCGCTACGCGCCACCGCGCCGACCTTGACCGGACCACCCACGGACGTCGAACAAGGAGCGAAAACAACTCTGCGGCGGGAGCCGAGATCATCGATCTCTTCTCCCGCCGCAGGTCAACGGGCTGAACCCGGCGGAGCCGCCTGAGGGAATCGAACCCTCGACCTACGCATTACGAGTGCGTCGCTCTGGCCGACTGAGCTAAGGCGGCATTGCGCGGTCAAGTGTAGCGGGCCGCCTCGGCGGCTCGCGCACGACCCCCAGGTGCGCTGAAGTCGGGCGTCACCCGGCGCGCGGGGCGTCGTTGAGATCACAGTGATGCCCGTCACTCGACCTGGAGGGGGTCGGATGCGCGCTGTTCGCCGGTTCGGCGTGTGCACCGCCGTGTCGTTGGCCGTAGCTGGGCTTTCGCTGCCCGCTGCCTTCGCTCAGAGCACTCTGCCGACCACTCCCATCCCGTCGCCGGTCGATCCCGGTCAGCCACCTGCTTCCGTGCCGACTCCGGCTCCCGGGCCGATCGTGGCCGATGCCGGGACCTTGATCGGCGTGGTGCGGATCCTGCCGAACACCGTGCCGAGCGGCTCCGTCGTCGAAGATCCCGAGTTCGAGGAGCAGCTGCCGAAGCAGGCCGTCGCCGAGGCCGGGATGGGGCGGGCCGTCGCGCAGGCCAACTCCACCGCTTACTTCGCCCACGAGCGGGCGGTCGCCGAGGCCTCGCCGTTCGGGGTCGCGGTGCTCGGGAAGTCGCCCCAGCTGCCCGTCGGGTTGGCGCAGGCCGCGCTGCCGGATCGGGCCGAGCCGATCAGTTCGAGCATGCAGCCGCCCAGCTCACCGGCCGATCAGCTGGTCAAGCTCAGCGGGCTGGACGGCAGCGTGCACGCGCGCTGGGACAAGCAGGCCGGGCCCTGCGTGTCGCCGATCGCCGACGCGCGGTACTCGATGGGCAGCGCATCGGCCGTGAACGCGCTGCCGGAAGGGCTGTCGCTGGGCGGGCTGCTCGGCGGCGGGAAGCCCGCCGAGAGCGGCACCGGTTCGCTGCTGCACGTGCCGGACTCCGCGCAGGCGCACTCCGGTGTGGAGCTCGTCGACGTGCCCGGGCAGGTCGGCAAGGCCGTCCAGGCCACCTCGGACCTGCAGTTGGCCAGCGTGCGGCTCTTCGCCGGGACCGCGCAGGAGATCCGTGTCGACGTGGTCGGCACGCCGCGGCTGACCGCGACCGCCACCGGCGACCCGAGCTCCTCCACTGTGGACTACGAGGCACCGGTGCTGCGGGTTTCGCGCGGCGGCGAAGAGCTCGGCGTGCTCGACGCCGCGAACCCCGGCCTGGACGTTCCGCTGCCCGGCCTCGACCAGCGGGTGCTCGACGCAGGAGTGCTGCGGCTGAGCGTCGGCGAGCTGAAGCAGGACGTCGTGGGCACCGAAGTCCGGGCCGCCGCACGGCTTTTCGACCTCCAGGTCCTGCGGGGGCACGCGGTCGGACTGCCGACCTCGCTGGTGCAGGCCTCCTTCGGCGAGCAGATCGTCCGAGCCGGTGCCCCCGGCGGCGGCGTGGACTGCACGACCGCCCCGGCACCGGCTGCCGCCGCCCCAGCGGGCACGACCCCGCAAGCGGTCCAGCCGCTGGCCCTCACCAGCAGCGGCTACTACGCGGTCCCGCTGTTCTGGACCGGCGCAGGCCTGCTGCTCCTGGGCTCGATCATCGTCGCCGCCCTCCCCCGCCGCCGCGCCTGAGCTCTGCGAGGACTCCGCGACGTATGGTCGTCGGCATGACTGCTGTTCCGCTGGACGACGCCCTGACCCAGGTTCTGCCCGGAGCCGTCACACGCCTGTTCACCCCGGAGGACTTGGCCGAGCTGGTCGTGCTGCAGCGGTGCTGCTGGGTTTCCGAGGCCGTCTTGAACAACACCCTGGACGTGCCCGCCCTGCACGAGACCCACGACGAGGTGCTGGCCTGGACGCAGTCGTGGACGACTCTCGTCGTGCGCCGGGAAGGACGTCTGGTCGCCGCCGTGCGAGGGCGGTTGAACGGCCAGGACTGGGAGATCGGTCGCCTCATGGTCGCCCCGGACCTGGCCGGCAACGGCATCGGGTCCGCGCTGCTGGCCCTGATCGAAGCGCAGGCCCCGACATCGGTGCGGCGGTTCTCGCTGTTCACGGGAGCCGCGAGCCAGCGCAACATCCGCACCTACCAGCGGGCCGGGTACCAGCTCGCCGAGGCCCCGCACGTGCCAGGGCACATCGCAGGCGCCGTGTTCATGACCAAGCCCGCAACCTGAAGTCCACTGTGGACGTCAGCCGGTGAAGAGGGTGGCGAGCATCGCTTCCACCGCGATGATCGGTTTCACGTTCTGCGTCAGGGCCACCCGGCACTCCAGGACCGCGTCCAGGCGGCGCAGCGCCGACTCCGAGGTCCACTCCTGCGCCGCTTTGGCCACCGAGCGCTCGAAGTCCGGGTGGTTCAGCGGGGCGGACGAGCCCGCGCGGGTCACCAGGACGTCGCGGTAGAAGCCCGCCAAGTCGACCAGCGCGAGGTCGAGGGCGTCTCGCTGGGAGCGGGTGGTGCGGGACTTCTGGCGCTTCTCCAGCTCCTTCAGCGCCGCGTTGGCGCCCCGGGTGGCCGCGGCCGTGCCCTTGCCGGTGCCGCCCGCGCCCATCGCCGTCTTCAGCTCTTCCTTCTCCGCCTCGTTGCGATCCTCGTTGGCCGTGGTCGCCTCGGTCTCGGCCAGCTTCACCAAGCCGGTCGCCGCTGTGAAGACGTCCGAGAACCTGCGCAGGCCCAGCGGGATGCGCAGCACCGACTCGCGCCGCTCACGCGCTTCCTCGTCGGTCGCCAACCGCCGCGCGCGGCCGATGTGCCCGCCGCACACCGAAGCGGCCCACTGCGCCAGCTCGGCGCCAACGCCGTCGCGCTCGTGCAGCACCTCGGCGATGGCGCTGGACAAGGGCGTGCGCAGCTGCACCACTCGGCACCGGGAGCGGATCGTCACCGACACGTCTTCCGGGTGGTCCGATGGCGCGCACAGCAGGAACACCGTGCGCGGGGGCGGTTCTTCGACCGCCTTGAGCAGCGCGTTCGCCGCGCCCTCGGTGAGGCGGTCAGAGTCTTCGATGAGCACTACGCGCCAGTGGCCGGTGGTCGGCCGGCGCGCCGCCGCCTGGACCAGAGAGCGCATTTCCGCGACGGAGATCGACAGGCCCTCGGGCGCCACCAGGCGCACGTCGGCGTGGGTGCCGTGCATGACCGTCCGGCACGCCGTGCAGCTCCCGCAGCCCACGACGACGGGATCGGTGCACTCCAGCGCTGCGGCGAAGGCGCGGGCCGCGACCGAGCGGCCCGAACCGGGCGGGCCGGTGAACAGCCAGGCGTGCGTCATGGCACCCGGCGGGACCGGTTCGCCCCGGACCTGGCGGCGGGCCGCGCTCACCGCGGCGTACAGCGTCTGCACGGCGTCAGGCTGGCCGACGACCTCCGCCCACACCCCGGTGTTCAGCTGCTCCGGAGCGTCGGTCCGCATCGCGTCGCCTCCCGTGTCTGGTGCGTGCTCGCACGCACGACTCTACGGTGCCGCCCCGACCGCGGACCGAGGCCTAACCGAAGACCGCGGCCAGGATCACCAGCAGCGGGATGGCCAGCGCCACCAGGCAGCCGATCTTCGCGCCGACGCTCGTCTGCTGCTTCTTCTTCGGCTTCTTCTGCCGCTGCTGCGCAGGCGGGCTCTGCCTCCGCGCGGGCGGGAACGAGAACTGTTCTTCGGGTTCGACGACGGGTGGCGGGACGGGCGGTGCCGCCGACGTGGTGGTCGGCGGCACCGCGCGTGCCACGGTCAGCGCATCCGGGAAGTGGAGCAGCGGCGGCAGTGCCTGCGTGCCGTCCGGGCCGGAGAGCGCGTCGTGCCTCGTCACGAGGACTTCGAAGAGGAGCTGGCCCGCTTCTTGGTCGTCGTGCTCGTGGTCTTCTTCGCCGCGGTGGTGGAGGTCTTCTTCGCAGCCGCGGTGGACTTCTTGGCCGGGGCCTTCTTCTTGGCCGGGGCCTTGGCCCGCCGCTCCGCGAGCAGCTCCACCGCGCGCTCCATGGTCAACGACTCCACGTCATCGCCCTTGCGCAGCGACGCGTTCGTCTCGCCGTCGGTGACGTACGGGCCGAACCGGCCGTCCTTGATCACCAGCGGCTTGCCGGTGTCCGGCGCCTCGCCGAGCTCGCGCAGCGGCGCCGCCGCAGCACGCCGTCCGCGCTGCTTGGGCTGCTCGTAGATCTTGAGCGCCTGCTCCAGGGTGATCGAGAAGATCTGCTCCTCGGTCTCCAGGGACCGCGAGTCCGTGCCCTTCTTCAGGTACGGGCCGTAGCGGCCGTTCTGCGCGGTGATCTCGTTGTCGCTCTCCGGGTCCTTGCCCACCACGCGCGGCAGCGACAGCAGCTTGAGCGCGTCCTCGAGGGTCACGGTGTCCAGCGACATCGACTTGAACAGGCTGCCGGTGCGCGGCTTGTTCTTGCTGCCCTCGGGCAGGACCTCGGTGACGTACGGGCCGAACCGGCCCTCCTTGGCCACCACCTCGTGGCCCGACTCCGGGTCGGTGCCCAGGCTGCGGCCCTCCATCGGCGTGGCGAACAGCTTCTCCGCGATCTCCACGGTCAGCTCGTCCGGCGGCAGGTCGTCGGGCAGGTTCGCCCGCTGCGACGACTCGTCCTCCAGGGTCCGCTCCAGGTAGGGCCCGTAGCGGCCGACGCGCACGTAGACGGTGCGGTCGTGGTCGTCGGTGAACATCGGGATCGAGTTGACCGCCCGCGGGTCGATCTCCTCGACGCTCGAACCGACCAGCTTCTTCAGCCCACCGGCGCGGCCGATCGAGCCCTCCGGGCCCACGTCACCGCCGAAGTAGAAGCCGGACAACCAGCTGGTGCGCTGCTCGCGGCCCTCGGCGATGCGGTCGAGCTCGTCCTCCAGCGCGGCGGTGAAGTCGTAGTCCACCAGCCGCTCGAAGTGCTTCTCCAGCAGGCCGACCACGGCGAAGGCGATCCACGACGGAACCAGGGCGGAGCCCTTCTTCCACACGTAGCCGCGCTCCTGCACGGTGCTGATGATCGAGGCGTAGGTCGACGGGCGGCCGATGCCCAGCTCTTCCATCGTCTTGACCAGGCTGGCCTCGGTGAAGCGCGGCGGCGGGTTGGTGGTGTGCCCGTCCGGGGACAGCTCCGGCGCGGTGACCGACTGGTCCTTGACCAGCTGCGGCAGCCGCGACTCGGCGTCGTCGGCGACCCCGCCCGCCTCCGAGTCGACGGCCTCGACGTAGGCCTTCAGGAAGCCCGCGAAGGTGATGGTGCGGCCCGAGGCGGCGAAGGTGCACTCCTCGCCGCTGGTCGCGGTGCCGGTGATGCGCACCGACAGGGTGGTGCCCTTGGCGTCGGCCATCTGGGAGGCGATGGTGCGCTGCCAGATCAGCTCGTACAGCTTGAAGCCGTCGACGTCGTTGCCCAGCTCCGCGGCGACCGCGCCGGGAGTGCGGAAGCTCTCGCCCGCCGGGCGGATCGCCTCGTGCGCCTCCTGCGCGTTCTTGACCTTGCGGGTGTACTGCCGCGGCTGCGGCGACACGTACTGCTTGCCGTAGAGGTCGGTGGCCTGGTTGCGCGCCGCGGTGATCGCCGTCTCGGACAGCGTCGTCGAGTCGGTACGCATGTAGGTGATGTAACCGTTCTCGTACAGCCGCTGCGCCGTGCGCATCGTGCGGTCCGCCGAGAAGCGCAGCTTGCGGCTGGCCTCCTGCTGCAGCGTGGAGGTCATGAACGGCGCGTACGGCTTCCGCGTGTACGGCTTCTCCTCGACGCTGGAGACGCTCAGCTGCGCATCGGTCAGCGCCGCCGCGAGCGCGCGGGCCTCGGTCTCGGTCAGCACCCGGATGTCGGTGTTCTTGAGCCGGCCGTCCGGGCCGAAGTCGCGGCCGGTGGCCAGCTTCGCGCCGTCCACCGTCACCAGGCGGGCGCCGAAGCGGCGCGGCGAGGCATCGGGGCCGGCGTCCATGGTCGCGGAGATGTCCCAGTAGTCGGCCGGGACGAACTTGATCCGCTCGCGCTCGCGCTCGACCACGATCCGGGTTGCCACGGACTGCACGCGGCCCGCCGACAGCTTCGGCATGACCTTCTTCCACAGCACCGGGCTGACCTCGTAGCCGTACAGCCGGTCCAGGATGCGGCGGGTCTCCTGCGCGTCGACCAGGTCGTGGTCCAGGTCGCGCGGGTTGGCCGCGGCCGCCTGGATCGCCGACTCGGTGATCTCGTGGAACACCATCCGGCGCACCGGCACCTTCGGCTTCAGCGTCTCCAGCAGGTGCCAGGCGATCGCCTCGCCCTCGCGGTCACCATCGGTGGCGAGGTAGAGCTCGTCGACCTGCTTGAGCGCGTCCTTCAGCTCGGTGACCGTGGACTTCTTGTCGGCGGAGACCAGGTACAGCGGCTCGAAGTCGTTGTCGACGTCCACGCCGAGCCGGGCCCACGCCTGGCCCTTGTACTTCTCCGGCACGTCCTTGGCGTTCTTGGGCAGGTCGCGGATGTGGCCGCGGGAGGACTCCACGATGAAGTTCGAGCCCAGGTAGGAGGCGATCTTCTTGGCCTTCGCAGGCGACTCGACGATCACCAGGCGCCGGCCCCCGGAGCCCGCCCCGTTGGCGGACCCCGAAGTCCGGCCGGTCCCGCCGGCCTTCTTCGTCCGTGTCGACCCAGCCACGCTTACCCGCTCTCTTCTCCCGGAAGCATCCTTTGCTACCCGACAAGTTCCTCAGTGTGCCCCGTGCGCGGTCGTGACCGCCGCCCGGGAAGGCACAGGGTTGCACATAACACGCCCATGTACGTCGGCGTCTTGTCTTACGAACGTATCGGGTGACGAACGTGTTCCGTTGCGTGACCTGGCGTGATATGCGTCAAATCGGTCACGACACGAGCGGCCACGTTCGCTCGATCGCACCATCGGGCGTCGGCCCGACCAGCTCGGCCAGCCTGGCCAGGCGGCGGCGACCGGTGACGCGCAGCGCCGGGCCACCGGCGCGGAGGCCGATCGGCTTGGCCGGGAGGCCGCAGCCGAGCAGCGCCGCGGCCAGCGGCTCGTGCGTGTCGGGGGCGTGCGGGTCGAGCCCGAGGCGGTAGCCGGTGGGCTCGGCGGAACCCGCGGTCAGCGCCCAGATCCGCAGGGCCGCGCCGTCCGGGACGTAACCGGCCGGGACCGACTTGACCGCGCCTCGCAGCCAGTTCGCGGCGAGGCCGGTGAGGTCGGCCCGGAACGCGGTGCGGATCAGCGGACGGCCTTCGTCCGAACGACCGAGCTCGGCTTCCACGCCGCGCTGCGCGCACGCGTCGACCAGGGACCGGGCCCGCCACTCGTCGTCGACCACGACCGACAGCCGCGCCGCGGTGCCGCGCCCGAAGCCGACGGCCTGCCCCGGTCCGCACAGCATGCCCGCCAGATCAGCGATGACGGGTTGCCGCGCCTCGGCCGAGTAGAAGGACAGCTGGTCCACGGCCCGCATCGTAGAACGACAGTTCGAGCTGCGCCATGCCTTCACCCGAACGTGCGAGTCGAAAGCACCGCACCGCGCTCTCCAGCCGCAACTTCCATTGAGCGTTCTTCATCTCGGTGGTTCCGCAGCCGCGAGGCTGGAAGCCGCACGTCGGCGGGGTGCCGCATGCGCCGCCAGGCGCACAACCCACCTACGCAACCGGCACCGCCGCGGGTTCTGAGGTTCCGCCACCCGCACCGCCACGCAAAACGAGCCTGGAAAAACCTCAACGAAATCGGACGTCCAACTTCAATGGAAGTTGCGGCGCGAGGGGTCAGCGCGGTGGTTGTTGCTGCTGGGGTTTGGCGAAGAAGGGCTTGCACTCCGCCGCCTGGTGGGCCGCCGCGTTGAGCTGCTGGTTCTGCTCCAGCTGGACGAGCTTGTCCGTGAGGTCGAGCTGGCCGCCCTTGTCGAGCTCCTGCTGGACCGCGGTCATGCCCTCCTGGAAGCGCTGCTTGTCGGTCGGGTCGACCTGCTCGGCCTTCGCCCGCGCGCCGCCCAGGAGGTCGCGGACCTGGCCGAAGCTCTCCTGGAAGCCGACCCCGAGCTGCTCGGCCCCTTCGACCGGCGGGGCCCCGAGGTCCTGCAGTCCGCGCGCCGCGTCGTCGGCGGCCTTCGACGCCGCATCGATGCGGTTGATCACCGAATCCTTCACCGTCGCGGTGTTGCTCTGGTCCAGCTCGGGCAGGTTCTGCTGGGCCGTGCTGAAACCGCTGATCAGACCGCACATCTTGCCGGTCCAGGCGACCGCCTCCGCGCTCGGCGCGGGCGGTGCGGGCGGTTCCGGGGCGCCCGCCGGACCCCCGGCGCAACCGGCCAGCGCGAGCGGAACAGCGGCCAGCACCGCGGTGGAACGTAACTTCATGCGCACTCCTCGCACAGATCGGAGTTGCCTTCGGCGTGCGGCCCAGACTCTCCCGCATCCGCGATCACGCTCCGGATCCCGGGGTGCGCGCTCCGCCGAAACCCCTGCGCACGGCGGAGGGCGCCCTCCCGGTGGGGAAGGCGCCCTCCGATCCGGTCCGGCGCGTTATGAAGGTGCGCCGTTGATCGCCTTGTCATCGGAAGGGGACGACTCGGCGATCGAGGTCGAGCGGCGCTTGGAGATCACCAGCGCGACGACGATCACCGCGACGGCCACCACCGCGATGCCGATGCGCAGCGGGTGGTTCGCGCCGGCACCGATGGAGAAGGCCACCACGGCGGGCGCGATCAGCACCGACACCAGGTTCATCACCTTCAGCAGCGGGTTGATCGCCGGTCCGGCGGTGTCCTTGAACGGGTCGCCGACGGTGTCGCCGATGACCGTGGCGGAGTGCGCCTCGGAACCCTTGCCACCGTGGTGGCCGTCCTCGACCAGCTTCTTCGAGTTGTCCCAGGCGCCACCGGAGTTGGCCAGGAAGATGGCCATCAGGGTGCCGGTGGCGATGGCACCGGCGAGGTAGCCCGCCAGCGGGCCGACGCCGAGACCGAAGCCGACCGCGATCGGCGCCAGCACCGCGAGCAGGCCGGGCGTGGCCAGCTCGCGCAGCGAGTCGCGGGTGCAGATGTCCACGACCCGGCCGTACTCGGGCCGCTCGGAGCCGTCCATGATGCCCGGCTTGTCCTTGAACTGGCGGCGCACCTCGTAGACCACCGCGCCCGCAGCGCGCGAGACCGCGTTGATCGCCAGCCCGGAGAACAGGAACACCACCGCGGCACCGATGATCACGCCCACCAGCACGTTCGGCGCGTAGACGAAGAACTCCGAGCGGCTGAGCGTGCCCGCGACGTCCGCCAGCGCCACCCCGATCGCATCGGTGTAGGAGCCGAAGAGCGCCGTCGCGGCCAGCACCGCGGTGGCGATCGCGATGCCCTTGGTGATCGCCTTCGTGGTGTTGCCGACGGCGTCGAGCTCGGTGAGGATCTTCGCGCCCTCGCCCTCGACGTCACCGGACATCTCCGCGATGCCCTGCGCGTTGTCGCTGACCGGGCCGAAGGTGTCCATCGCGACGATCACGCCGACGGTGGTCAGCAGACCGCAGCCCGCCAGCGCGATGGCGAACAGCGCCACCGGCAGCGAACCGGACAGCAGGAACGCGCCGAACACCGCCGCGCCGATGATCAGCGCGGTGTAGACGGCGGATTCGAAACCGACGGACAGGCCGGAGAGGATCACCGTCGCCGCACCGGTCAGCGAGGACTTGCCGACGTCCTGCACCGGGCGGTGCTCGGTCGCGGTGTAGTAGCCGGTCAGCTTGAGGATGACCACCGCGAGCAGGATGCCGATGATCACCGCGACCATCGCGATCACCGCCGGGTTGCCCGGGGTCGCCTGCAGCTCCGGCGAGACGCCGTTGAGGTCGGCGAAGGAGCTGGGCAGGTACAGCAGCGCGGCGACCACGCAGAGCACCGCCGAGATCGCGGCCGAGATGTAGAACGACCGGTTGATCGCGACCAGCGCGCTCTCCCCGCCGCGGGCCTTGGTGATGTAGACGCCGATCACCGCGGTCAGCACGCCGATGGCAGGCACGATCAGCGGGAACAGCAGGCCGTGCAGGCCGAACGCCGCGGTGCCGAGGATCAGCGAGGCGACCAGGGTCACCGCGTAGGACTCGAACAGGTCGGCCGCCATCCCGGCGCAGTCGCCGACGTTGTCACCGACGTTGTCGGCGATGGTGGCGGCGTTGCGCGGGTCGTCCTCGGGGATGTTCTGCTCGACCTTGCCGACCAGGTCGGCACCCACGTCGGCGGCCTTGGTGAAGATGCCGCCGCCGACTCGCATGAACATGGCCAGCAGGGCGGCGCCGAAGCCGAAGCCCTCCAGCACGCGCGGTGCGCCACCGGCGTAGACCAGCACCACGAGCGCGGCGCCGAACAGGCCGAGGCCGACGGTCGTCATGCCGACCACGCCGCCGGTGCGGAACGCGACGCGCATCGCCTTCTCGCGCCCCTCACCGGCTTCGCGGGCGGCCGCCGCGACGCGCACGTTGGCGCGGGTGGACAGCCACATGCCGAGGTAGCCGATGGCCGCGGAGAACGCGGCGCCGAACAGGAAGAAGATCGAGCGGCCGATCTGCTCGCCGACGGTTTCCGCGGGCAGCGCGAACAGCAGCAGGAACACGAGCACCGCGAAGATCGCCAGGGTGCGGAACTGCCGGTTCAGGTAGGCCGAAGCGCCTTCCTGCACGCCCTTGGCGATCTCCTGCATCTTGGCCGTGCCCTGACCGGCGGCCAGCACCTCCTTGATCAGGACGTAGCCGAAGGCCAACGCGGCCAGAGCGATCACCATGACCACGCCGACCACCGCGTAGTCGGCGCCGCCGAGTTCGATTCCGGAGGCTTGCTGGGCGAGGTCCATCCGGGTCTGCGAGCTCGGTGGTGCAGCGCCCTGGGCCCAGCCGTGCTGGACCGGGGTGAGCAGGGACATCCGTCCTCCTGGGTTGTGCTCGGTTCAGCACCGGAGACGGTCGGCTCGCGACCGGCTCCAGTGCGCGGTAGGCGGCCCCGCCCGGTACGGCCCGTGATCGTCCGCTGGCCGTCCGTGGCGACGTCGTGGCTCGGGAGTCTATTCAGGCCACGAGTGGCTTACCTCACGGTGTGATACGCACCTCTCTCCGACGTGGGAATCTGTTACCTGTTTATCGATTCAGAAGGCCACTTGATCACCCGTTCGGTCCGATCTTGATTTGGCCCAATCGGGTGACATGAGGTATATAGCGCCGTTTTGCGCTCTTCCAGCGCGGTACAGGCCCGCCATGGACGGGAATCAGCCGATCGGGCGATACCGACACAGCTGCGGGAACCGGGAACTCGTGCGCGGCTCCCGCACCGCCCTGTGCGAGGCTCGCTGCTGTGCGCGCTGCGGAGCAGAACAGAGGCAAGCGGTTGCTCGACCGCGTGTTGGCCGGTGTGCCGACCGGCGAATCACCGATCCGCCACGTCGCGCAGCTGCCGAACCGAACGGCCCGCACCACCGACTGGCCGGCGTGGGCCCCGCCGCAGCTGGTCGACGCCCTCCGCGAGCGCGGCGCCGACGAGCCGTGGGTGCACCAGGTCGAAGGCGCGGAGGCCGTCCGGGCCGGCGAGCACGTGGTGGTCGCCACCGGCACTGCCTCGGGGAAGTCGCTGGTCTACCAGCTGCCGGTGCTGTCCCGGCTGCTCAAAGAGCGCCGCGCGACCGCGCTCTACCTGGCCCCGACGAAGGCGTTGGGGGCCGATCAGCTGCGCACCGTCGCCGAACTCGGCCTGAAGGAGGTCCGCGCGGTCACCTTCGACGGCGACACGCCGCAGGTGGAGCGGGACTGGATCCGCGCGCACGGCCGGTGGATCTTCACCAACCCGGACATGCTGCACTACGGGATCCTGCCCGGGCACAGCCGCTGGGCCCGGTTCTTCCGGCAGCTCACGCACATCGTGGTCGACGAGTGCCACACCTACCGCGGCGTCTTCGGGTCGCACGTCGCGCTCCTGCTGCGCAGGCTGCGCCGGATCGCGCAGCACTACGGCGCGGATCCGGTCTTCGTGCTCGCCTCGGCCACCGTGTCCGACCCGGACGCGCTGGCGCAGCGCCTCACCGGGGCGCCCTGCCGCGCCATCACCGACGACGGATCACCGCGCGGCGCGCGCACCATCGCGCTCTGGGAACCACCGCTGCTGGAGGAGACCACCGGCGAGAACGGCGCTCCGGTGCGCCGCGCCGCGGGCACCGAAGCCGCGCGGATCATGGCGGAACTGGTCATCGAGGACGCCCGCACGCTGGCGTTCATCCGGTCCCGGCGCGGCGTCGAGCTGGCCTCGATCGCCGCCCAGCGCGCACTGTCCGAAGTGGATGATTCACTGCCGGGCAAGGTCGCCGCCTACCGCGGCGGATACCTGCCCGAGGACCGGCGCGAGCTGGAGCGCTCGCTGCTCACCGGCGAGCTGCGCGCGGTGGCCACCACCAACGCGCTCGAACTCGGCGTCGACATCTCCGGCCTCGACGCCGTGGTGGTCGCCGGCTACCCGGGCACGCTCGCGTCCTTCTGGCAGCAGGCCGGTCGCGCCGGGCGGGACGGCGAGGGCGCGCTGGTGGTGTTCGTGGCGCGGGACGACCCGCTGGACACCTACCTCGTGCACCACCCGCCCGCGATGCTCGACCGGCCGGTCGAGGCGACAGTGCTAGACCCGACCAATCCGTACGTGCTCGAACCGCACCTGGCCTGCGCCGCCGCGGAACTGCCGCTGGACGAGGAGTCGTTCGCGATCTTCGGCGGCGAGGCCGCGCATCGCGCGGTGCAGGCCCTCACCGCGGACGGGGTGCTGCGCAAGCGGCCGCACGGCTGGTTCTGGACCTCGCGCGAACGTCCGCACCGGAACGTGGAGCTGCGCGGCGCCGGCGGCCACCCGATCGCCGTCGTCGAAGGCGACTCCGGCCGGATGCTGGGCACCGTGGACCCGGATTCCGCCTGCAGCACCGTGCACCCGGGCGCCGTCTACCTGCACCGCGGCGAGTCCTTCGTGGTCGACGACCTGGACCTGGAGACCGGCATCGCGCTGGTGCACGCGGAGAGCCCGGACTGGACGACCTCACCGCGCAACGTCGTGGACATCTCGGTGCTGCGGACCATCGAGCAGCACGACACCGGCCGGGGCGTGACGGTCTGCCTCGGCGAGGTGGAGGTCACCTCGCAGGTCGTCGGCTTCCTGCGGAAGCGGCCGTCCGGTCAGGTGCTGGACCAGGTCGCGCTGGACCTCCCGGCGCAAACCCTGCTGACCCGCGCCGTCTGGTACACGGCCAGCGAAGAACTGCTGATGAGCAGCGCGCCGGGGGGCGCCGGGCTGGAACCGGCGCGCATCCCCGGCGCGCTGCATGCCGCCGAGCACGCGGCGATCGGCCTGCTACCGCTGTTCGCGACCTGCGATCGTTGGGACATCGGCGGGGTGTCCACCGCGATGCACGCCGACACCGGGGAGGCAACGGTGTTCGTGCACGACGGGCATCCGGGAGGGGCCGGATTCGCCGATCGCGGTTTTGCCGCATTGGTCCCGTGGTTGGCCGCGACGCGGGAAGCGATCGCTTCCTGCGACTGCCCGGCTGGTTGCCCGTCCTGCGTTCAGTCGCCCAAGTGCGGGAATGGCAACGAACCGCTGGACAAGGCAGGGGCGGTGGCTGTTCTCGATGCGGTGTCGACCGTGCTCGGGGGCGGCACCGGTGGATCGGCTGGGCTGCACGACCGTCCGCAACGGGTCTGAGCACAGAGGAACTGGTGCGTGCTCGGGGAGCTGCGGTGTCCGGTCGTGTCGGGGAGCCCGGGCGCGGATGCCGATCCGGTCGGCGCCGGCACGGTCGGCAGGGTCACCTGCGTGCCGCGAGGAGTTCCGCCACGTCTGCGTCGTTGTCAAGGTTCTCGCGACCCGTGCGGAGCGCGTCCTGCACGAAGTCCGGGGTGGGCAGCCGCCAGGCGCAGACCTCCGGCTTGACCCGCCAGTGCACCGCGCCACCCGGGTAGGCGGTCGGGGGCATGGCCACCCAGCTCCCCTTGCCGTGCAAGCGGATTCCGGGCACGTCGGCCAGTTCCGCGGCGAGCTCGCCGCCGCTGGCCATCAGGAAGTACCAGCGACCTCGCGGGGTCGCCACGATCGGCACCGGGAAGCCCAGGGCGCGCAGCACCGAGGCGCCTGCCCGGCCGAGGGCCGCGTCGACCTCGAGCGCGTCGACCGTGTGCCCGGTGGCGATGAGCAGGCTGTACGGGTGCTCCGCCCACCAGGCCGTGACCTCGTCGGGGTTGGTGCCCAGCCGCGTCTGCCAGTCGCGGTGCACCGGCATCGGGCCGTGCTCCTGGCGGCCGTGCCGGCCGATCCAGTGGTCCTCATCGGGGTAGGTTCCGGGAAGCACCGGCCAACCGCGCGAAGCGAATCCGATTGCCTGCACGCGCAGTTCGATCCGGCTGCTGGTCAACCCGGCCGGATGGGCCGGGACGCCGCGGAAGGCACCTTGCCACCTCTCCGCCGACCATCGCATCTGTTCCGCCTCCTTGCTCCACAGTGGGCGGTGGACCGGTGGTCTCGGGGAACCACCTGGTTCGCGACCTCGTTGTCGTGAACTTCGAGTCTTTCCGCTCACACCTCCAATCAACGGCATGACACCCCGATGAGTACACCCCGCGTCGGCGACCGGTCGTCCAGCCGCGACGAACGTGCCCGAGCGGAACACGACCACCGAAAGATCAATCAGGTGAACGGCTCCCGAACCGCTGCTGGCGCGGACGTTGCGGTCCGCTCCGGACCGTTCGTCGACCGTTCGTCGTGGCGGGGCCGATCAGCATTCGATCGGCCCCGCGTGCGCCCGTGCCCTGGGCTTTCCGCTCAGCAGCACGATGGCCGGAAGATCGGCTTCGACGATGACGCGGACGTTCCAGCCGACCAGCAGGCACTCGACGACCGACGCGCGCATGCCGTCCGCCACCTGCGCGGCCCGCTCGCACGCCGACTCCGCCCCGCTCGGGGCGTGCGCAGCGGCGGCCAGCGCCGCGAGGTCGGCGGCGCCTTCCGCGCGGTGCCGGGCGATGGTCGCCGCACCGATCTGGAGGACGAGCACGAGCACCGCGAGCAGTGCCAGCGCCAGGATCGCGGACAGCGCCGTCGCCGCTCCCCTGTCGTCGTTCATCGCACCACCTGCCCTTCGACGCCCGGTTCGAGCACGGCCACCGCCCGCGCGTGCAGCCAGCGACCGGGCAGCTGAGCGGGCAGCGGCACGCTCACCTCCGCACGGACGACATCACCGTCCACCTGCACCTCCAGCGCAGCACCTGCTGGGGCCATCCGGTGGACCGCCTCGTCGACCCGGGCCCGATCGCCGCGCGCCACCAGCCGGGCCGCCTCCACCGCCGCATCGGTGCAGCGGAGGTGGCCGATCAGCGCGTTGGTGCCGACCAGCCCCAGCACGAACACCGCGACCACCGAGCAGATGCCCAGCGCGGCTTCCACCGTCACCGCGCCGCGGTCGGGTGCTCCGGCACCGCGCGGCGCCGGAGCCACCTGTGCAGCCATCAGATGCCGCCACCCTCCAGACCGCGTTCGATGAGACCGGTCAGGGCTTCCTTGATCGTGCCGCCGGTGACGATCTCGAACAGCAGCGAGGCGAACGCGACCGCAGCCACCGTGCCCATCGCGTATTCGGCGGTCGTCATCCCGCCATCGCCGTGCAACAACGCCCGCAGCCGCCGGGCCGCCGCCCACCGGGTGGTCATGATCGTCCTGGTCATCCTCTTCTCCATTCGTCCGTCCACATTGACCTGCTTCAGACTTGCCCATCGCTGTGACCTCTTCGCCCGAAAAGCGAGCAGCACGGCCACTTTCGGGAGATTTCGCTCGATGCCGATCGGCCAGCTGCCGAGAGACCGCAGCGGATTCGGCTATCCGGAGATGGCCAGCCGGTTCAGCGTGCCCGCGACCACCGGCACCACGCCCAAGCACAGGAACGCGGGCAGGAAGCACAGGCCGAGCGGAGCGGAGATCCACACCGCTGCTCGTTGCGCACGTGCTTCGGCCTGCTCGGCGACCGTGGCACGGGCGTGCTCGGCCAGCTCAGCAGCCACTTCCGCCAGGCCTTGACCCGTGCGCGCGGTCCGCCGCGCCGCGCGGGCCAGCTCGGCGGTGTCCTGGTCGGCCAGCGCAGGCTCCCAGCTCGTCACCGCGTCCGATCCCAGCGCGAGGTGTGCGGCCACTTCGCGCAGGGTTCGGCGTGCGGATCCGGCCAGTTCCTCGGCCACCGCCCGCACGACCACCGGCACCGGCAGGCCCGCCCGCATGCCCGCTGCGAGCAGGTCCCAGCCCGCAGCCAGCACCAGCGGATCCGTCCGCTCCTGTCTTCGCGCCATCAGCGCTGACCAGCGGCGTGCGGCGAGCGCGGCCGCCAGCCCGATCAACACGCCCATGACCAGGCCGAACACCTGCACCGCAACCGATCCCACGGCGAGCGGGAGCGCCCATGCGGTGACGGGAATCCGCTGCCGGGACCGGGACCGCGGGCGCAGCGATCGGAGCCGGTGCCGCCCCGAGCCCGTCGGAGCGGCCAGCACCGCGGCTGCCGCGAGCACCGGCACCGCCTCGATCACGATCGCACCACCTCCGTCAGCCGCAACGTCCAGCTCGCACCGGCCGCCAGCAACGCCACCCCGACCAGCAACAGCAGTTGCCCGAACAGCCCGTCGTTGAGCACGGCCATCGGAGCCGCCCCGAGGGCTTCGCCGAACAGCAGGCCGCACACCGGCAGCCCGGTCAGCACCGCCGCCGTCGAGCGCGGACCGGCCAGCTTCGCCTCGACGCCGCGGCGGAACGCCGTGCGCCGTTCGACATCGCGGCGAACCGCGTCGAGCAGATCGGCCAGCGCGACACCGTGCCGCTCCGCCAGCGCCCACGCCCTGGCGACACGTCCCAGCGGAGCGCGCAGCTCGACGAGGTCGTGCCCGCGCAGGACCGCCGCCACATCACCGCCGAGCCGCACCGTGGCCGCCATGTCCCGGAAGACACCGGCGACCGCCGGCCCGGCTTCGGCCGCGGCACCTTCCGCCGCCGAAGCCGGATGCGCACCCGCTCGCAGCTGCGCCACCAGCAGCCGCAGGCCCGCGGTCAGCTCGTCGGCCCGGGCGAGCCGGGCCCGCCGACCCCGCAGAGACCGCCAGTGGTGCCCGCCGAGCAGGGCCAACCCGGCTCCGGCCAAGAAGCCCGCCGGACCAGCCAGAACCATCCCGACGGCCGCCGCCACCGGGACCACGAGCAACCGCACGTGGCGCACCGGCCCGAGCACCAACCGCACCTGTCGAGGGCGAAGCCGATCGCGAGCGCTGATCTCAGGCCAGCACAGCACCGCGACTGCGGCCAGCAGCAGCGCGAGGATCAGCACGGCAGCCCACCTCCCCGAGCCGCCAGCAGCGCGGCCAGGTCCTCCCGGCCCGATGTCCAGCCTCCATCGCGCTGCCAGGCCGGGACGACCTGAACCCGCTCGTCGTCGCGCCGCAGCACGCCTATCCCGGCCAGGTACCGCCCACGCTGCGCACTTCGCCGGACGTGCAGCACGACCTGCACCGCCGCGGCGAGCTGGCTGTGCAGCGCGGTGTGCGACAGACCGCCCAGCGCCGCCAGCGCTTCCATCCGGGCCGGGACTTCTTGCGGTGAGTTCGCGTGCAGCGTGCCGCCGCCCCCGTCGTGGCCGGTGTTCAGCGCCGAGAGCAGCTCGCGGACCTCGCCGCCGCGCACCTCCCCGACGATCAACCGGTCCGGCCGCATCCGCAGCGCTTGGCGCACCAGGTCGCGGACCTGGATCTCGCCGACGCCTTCGACGTTCGGCGGCCGGGTGAGCAGCCGGACCACGTGCGGATGCCGCGGGTGCAGCTCCGCCGCCTCCTCGACGCAGACGATCCGCTCCGCTTCGGCCACCTCGCCCAGCATCGCCGCCAGCAGCGTGGTCTTCCCGCTGGCCGTGCCACCGACCACGAGGAAGGCCAACCTCGCGGCGACTATCTCGCGCAGGACGCCTGCCGTCGGTCCGTCGAACGCGCCCGACTGCTGCAACGCGGCCAGGTCGTGCACCGCGGGGCGGAGGACGCGCAGCGAGATGCAGGTCCCCTCGCCCGCCACCGGTGGCAGCACCGCGTGCAACCGCACCGCGCCGGAGGCGCTCTCCTGCGGCAACCAGGCGTCGACCCAGGGCTGGGCGTCGTCGAGCCGGCGACCGGTGGACATCGCGAGGCGCTGCGCCAGTCGGCGCACCGCGTCCTCGTCGGCGAAGCGCACCGCTGCCCGCTGGAGACCGCTGCCCCGATCCACCCAGACCTTGTTCGGCGCGGTCACCAGCACGTCGCAGACCTCCGGGTCGCGCAGCAGCGGCTCCAGCACTCCCGCACCGCGGAACTCCTGCTGCACCAGCCGAAGCGCCGCCAGCACATCGGCGTCGGCGACCAGCCCGCCGGACTCCTCCCGGACCGCGGCGGCGACGGCGCTGGAGGTCGGCGCAGCACCGCTGCCGACCAAGCGGTTGCGGACCCGCGCCAGCAGCTCGCCGTCCACCGCACCGTCGACGGGTTCCAGAACACGACTCGTGGACATGACCGTTCAACTCTCCTCTCCCATGCGGTTTCCAACTTCGTCCGCGTGAAATGCCGAATTCGCCTTCCGCACTCGGTGAAAGCTCACGATCTGCGGGTTCTCAGCAAAGATTTGACGGCTGTGCGGCCGCGCATCGACGGCTGGCACCCAAAAGCCGGGCAGGCACCGCGGTTCCGCCGCGATGCGGGACGATGTCGGAAAATCAGTACGACAAAACGAAATCGCCGATCAGGAGATCAGCAAGCCGCGGCGACCGGTTCCAGGCGAGCGAATTCCGCCAGCACCTGCTGAGCTGCTCTGGCCACCGGACCGCGACGGCGCAGCCGGGCCGCCAGCCCGCCGCGATCGAGCAGCGCCGGCAGCTGGGGCTCCGGCCGCATCCCGGTCAGCACTTCGGCTCCGACCGCTCCCGCCACGTCCGACGACCGCAGCCCACCTGGCGCGGGTCCGCGCACCACCAGGCGGATCGGCCCGGCGGCGTGCTCCCCGACCGCGGCCACGACTCGCTCGGCCGCGGCGACCGCGCGGACCTCGGCAGGCACGACCACCACCACGAGATCGGCCTCTCGCAGCGCTGCGACGGCCGGTTCCGGGAGCGCTCGCGGGACGTCGCACACCACGACGTCACCGGCCCGTCGCCCGGCGGCCAGCACCGCTCGCACCCCTTCCGCGGTCAGTCCGGTGGAAGGGCCGTCGCGATCGCAGGACAGGACCGTGATCGCGCCGGAACCGATCCGGCGCTCGGGCAGCGCCTCGTGCAGCGCGCTCGCACCGAGCCGACCGGCGTTGACCGCCAGCCCCGACCAGCGCAGCCCGTCGTCGGTCTCCGCGCCCACCGCGAGGTCGACCCCGCCGCCGAGCGGATCGCAGTCGACCAGCAGTGCCCGCTCGCCACCGCGTGCGGCCAGCACCGCTGTCGCCGTGGCCAGCACGGATGCACCGGCACCACCGCAACCTCCGAGCACCGCGAGGACCCGGCCGTCCTGCACCGGGACGTCGGCGGCATCGGCCAGCAGCTCGATCAGCTTCGCCTCCTCGGCGGGCAGGGTGATCACCTGGTCCGCGCCGACCCCGAACGCGACCTGCCACAGCTCCGGCGTCGGATCTCGGCACAGCACGACGACACCGCGTCTTCGCGGCAGACCACCGGTCACCCCGGCTGCTGCGGCAGCGGCGTCGAGCAGCACCAGCGGCGCGGTGCGCCAGGCAGGTGCGGACAGATCTCGGGTGCGCACCAGCTCGCCACCGGACGCAGCGGCCAGGCGAGCGGTTTCTTCGGCGAGTTCGGCATCTCGCGCAACGAGAAGCGGGCGTGCAGCAGTCATGGCAAAAACCTTCCGGTGATTCGGGACGGGGAGCGAAAACCCGAACGGCTCCGCTCGATAACCAAGGTGGCCCGAACTCCGGCCGATGCCAAGGAGGTTTTCGAAATCTGTGGACAAACCTCCGGCCTGTGGACAACTCGGCTCACTCGAAAGCGTGGCGCGAATTCGCTTTCCGCGCGGACCGTCGGCCGGGCGGCCCGCGGACGGGAGCCCGCCCCACCACTCGGCAAGATCATTCCTGGGCACGGATCCCCGCCTGCCGGGTCCGCGAACCGGACGCCGGCCGCGCACCGCGGAAATGGGACGACCCCCGCCAGGGGGGAGGGGCGGGGGTCGTCATCAGTTCAGCTCCGGGGGGTCGAGCTGAACCTGTCCGGTCGTGCCGGACTCCACACACTGTATCCCGCAGATCACCCGCATTGCCCCCCGTCCATTTGAGGGAACGTTATTGCTCTCGGTGCGCACGTATCGCCAACTAGCAATCATTCGAGTCAAGAAACTTATCCCACTAGTCGGAATACCTGGGCAAGAATTTACGCAGCGTGAAGCATCAGTGGTCCATGCCACCGTGCGTGCGCGGCCCGTCCGCGGCCGGGCCCGGCTCGTATGCTGTGCGGCGTGACAGAGCCCGCGAACCCATCGCCCGCCACCGGACGCCGGGTGGCAGCGTTCTTCGACCTGGACAAGACGATCATCGCCAAGTCGAGCACGCTCGCCTTCAGCCGGCCGTTCTTCCAGGAAGGGCTGATCAACCGGCGGGCCGTGCTGAAGAGCGCTTACGCCCAGTTCGTGTTCATGCTGGCCGGCGCCGACGCGGACCAGATGGACCGGATGCGGGCGCACATCACCTCGCTGTGCAGCGGCTGGGACGTCGAGCAGGTCAACGCCATCGTCGAGGAGACGCTGCACGACATCGTCGACCCGCTGGTCTACAAGGAAGCCACCCAGCTGATCGCCGAGCACCAGGAGCAGGGCCACGACATCGTGGTGCTGTCGGCCTCCGGCGAGGAGGTCGTCGCCCCGATCTCCAAGCTGCTCGGCGCGGACCACTGGTCGGGCACCCGGATGGTGGTGGCCGACGGCCGCTACACCGGCGACGTCGACTTCTACTGCTCGGCGGAGAACAAGGCGATCGCCGCCCGCGAGCTGGCCGAGGAGAACGGCTACGACCTCGCCGAGTGCCACGCCTACTCGGACTCGATCACCGACCTGCCGCTGCTGGAGGCCGTCGGCCACCCCACTGTGATCAACCCCGATCGCGCGCTGCGCAAGGAAGCGGTGCAGCGCGGTTGGCCGTCGCTGGCCTTCGACCACCCGGTGTCGCTGCGGGCCCGGATCCCCACTCCCTCGCGCGCCGCGGTCACCGCGGCCGGGGTCGGGATGGGTGCGGTCGCCGCGGCGGGTGCCGCGTGGTGGGGCTTGCGCGCCTGGCGCCGCCGCCGCTGAGCGGCGTTTTCGCTTGCCCCATAGCGCAGAGCGCGCGGTGATCGCCAGTCCGCGAAGTCGTCGCGACCACACCGGCCGGAACCCTTGCAGTGACGGGCGTCACCGTCTACAAATGGAAGTGCGGACCACGGTTGGCCAGGGACGTTACGGAGGAGAAGTAACGTCCACCCCGATCGGACTCCGCGCGCGAGGCCCGGAGCACCCACGCGTTGCCGCACACAAGGCTGGTCGTTCACGGGGTTGCGTACCGGGACGCCGGACGCCTAGCCCGGAAGTTACGACACAAGTGCACGCTTGGTAACCCGAGTGCTCGCGCAGTGGGGCGGGGGCCCCCC
>NZ_JAQGLB010000001.1 GCF_027853965.1 Saccharopolyspora indica
GTCCGGATGTCAAGCCTGAAACCCCGAAGGGGCGGCCGCCAGGCCGGGCTTGACATCCGGACCACAGCCCCCACAATCCACCAAACCACGGGGATGACCCCCACCACAACACAACCGTCAAAAGCCCCAACCACCCCCACCACCACAACACCAGCCACCAAAGCCCAAACCCGCCGATCACGACGAACCCAACCAAAGACCAACCCGAACGACTACGCCCCGGCGCAGGCCGCCCCGACCGGCACCAGAGCCTGCGTGAACGACACCGCCATCTCCGGCCGGAGCTCCAGGTCCGCCCCGCTCACGGGAACCTCGGCGCTGATCAGGATGTTGTAGTGGTTCGGAAAGTGACAGGCGTCGAACCCGAGCACGGTCCCGACGCGCTGGTCACCGACCCAGAACTCGTCGCCGCGGTCGATCACCCCGGCGCAGTCGATCTCGGCGAAGCCGAGGAAGCCGACCCGGTCGATCCGCGCTCCGGGCTCGGTGTCCCGGTGGTCGGTGGTCACCAGCTCGTGCACCTCGCCGCGCCGCACGCAGCGGCTGGCGTGCGGTTCGAGTTCCATGCCGCGCTGGTCGCGGTGGTGCACCAGCACCTTCACCAGCGTGCCGGTCAGCGCCCGCTTGGGGCCGTCCTCTGCCAGGTTCACTTCGTCTCCTCCGCGGTCAGGGCCGGTTCGGGCAGTTCTGCTCGGTATGTGGCGTCGACCAGCTCCAGTGCGGCCAGGCCGCCGGTGGTGGTCGCGGGTGGTGCCGTGATGGTCGCGGCGAAGTCGTCGAGGATGCCGAAGTACTCGTGCCACAGCGAGGACTTGAACTCCTCGTGCCCGGCCAGCATGTCGGCTGAGAGCCGGGTTCCGTCGGTGAAGAGGACCTCGACGTCCTTGGTCTCGCCGGGGTGCGCCCAGTCGAGCTCGACGGTTGCCGGGATGCCGGAGGCCGAGCGCAGCTTGATGGTGGCCTGGCGGTCGGTGCCGTGCGCATCGCGCGCGATGTTCGCGCGAGCCACCTCGACCTCGCCGAGGAACAGCCGGACCAGGTCGAACGCGTTCGGGCCGTTGTCGGCCACGCATCCGCCGCCGCACCGCTGCGGGTCCAGGTACCACGTGTCGCCGCCGATGTGCTCCTCGATGAGTTCGAGGTAGCGGACTCGCAGCGCGATGATGTCGCTGCGGCGCTGCGCCTGCTCGAGCAGGTGCAGCACGTTGTTGTTGTAGCGGCGGTGGAACGCGGTGAACAGCGGCGCTCCCGCGGTCTGGGACAGCCGCACCAGGTCGTGCCCGTCGTCGACCGACACGGCCAGCGGCTTCTCCACGCACACCGGGATTCCCCGGCGCAGCGCGTCGCCGCACACTGCGGCGTGCACGTCGTTGGGCACCGTGACCACCACCGCGTCGAGCTCGGATTCGCTCAGCATCGTGCGGTGGTCCTGGAAGCAAGGCGTGCGGCCGCGGTGCGGGGCGAGTGCGGCGTCGCGGACGTCGCAGACCGCCGCGAGTTCCCAGTCGGGCAGTTCGGTGATGGCGTGCAGGTAGTACTTCGAGATCGCGCCGAGGCCGACGACTCCGACCCGGCGGCTCATCGTCCGGCCACCGGCTGCCGGCCGCGGAGTCCCAGTTCGAGGAGTTCGCGGTGGACGTGCTCGCGGATCGGGACGCCGTTCTGCAGGCGTTCGGCGGCTCGCTCCGCCTCCCACCAGCCGGGGTAGCGGACGTCCTGGCCCGTGGCCGGGCAGTCGAGGAGGGTGCTGAACATCGTCTGCGCGTCGAGGTCGAACCGGCCGGGTTCGCGGAGCAGGTCCGGGGCGATGGCCAGGACGAAGTAGCCGATGTCGTCGTCCCGCCCGTGCGGCCCGCCATCGCCGCTCAGGGCGTCGGGGGCGGGGCCGAACGCGGCTCCGGGCAGCAGCGCGGAGAGGATCTCCACCACGAGCCCGAGGCCGAAGCCCTTGTGGACGCCGTTGTCCGGGGTGCCGCCGAGCCAGCGCAGGTGCGCGTTGCGGCGGTCGAACTCGGCCGGATCGGTCACCGGGTTCCCGGCGTCGTCGGCCAGCCAGCCCTCCGGGATCGGTTCGCCGCTGCTGGCGGCGGTGCGGATCTTCCCGGTGGGCACCACCGTGGTGCTCATGTCGAGGACGAACGGGCGGTCGGGCAGTGCCGGGGCCGCGACGCTGATCGGGTTGGTGCCCAGCATCGTCAGGGCGCCGAACGGCGGGCGGGCGATGCGCTGGCCGCCGCAGTTGCTCGCGATGATGCCGACCATCCCGTGCATGGCCGCGCGAGCGGCGTGGAAGCCCGCGCAGCCGAAGTGGGTGGCGCCGCGGACCGACACCAGGCCGATGCCGTACCGGCCTGCGCGCGCGACGGCGTCGTCCATCGCTTCGGAGGCCGACCACAGGCCCAGCGCCCGGCGCGCGTCCACGACCGCGCACGCCCCGAGGTCGGTCGTGGTCTGCGGCTCGGCGGCGGGATCGACCCGGTCGGTGGCGAAGAGCCGCAGGTACAGGCGGGTCAGGTTGAACACGCCGTGCGAGTCGAACCCGCAGAGGTCGCCGTGGCAGAGCGCGGCGGCCGCGGTGATCGCGCGTTCCAGCGGCACACCTCGTTCGGTGAACAACCGGGTGACGAACGAGTGCAGCTCGTCGTAGGGCACGCGGACGCGTGCATCATGCGGTGACATCGAGATTCCCCTTTCTCGGAGCGGTATCGCGGTGGTGCTCGGCAAATCCGGTGAGCAGTGCGGACACGGCGGCGGCGAAGTCCCGCAGCTCGTCCAGCTCGGCGTGCTCGCCATCGGCGTGCGCGTTGTTGCCGTCCAGCGAGCCGGGCCCCAGCACCGCCGTGTAGGTGTCGGGCTGCCCGGCCATCCAGATGGCGTCGCAGGTGAAGGCGGGTTCGTCGTCGGGCCAGCGGGTCGTGCCCGCGCGGGTGAGCAGTTCCTCGGCCCACGGGTCCGAGTTGTCCAGGCTCGGCAGGCCGCGCTTGAGCCACTCCACCTCGGTGCGGGCGATCGCCTCCGCCGCGGTGCGCCCGAATTCCCTGGTCCCGGTGAACAGTTCGGTGAACCGACGCAGGCCGCCGCGGACGGATTCGTCCAACGCCGCCTCGGCGGCGGCCCCTTCGGCCGGTGAGCAGTAGGAGAGGTTGAGCAGCAGTTCGCCGCTGCCGTACACCCTGTTGTGCAGGTGGCCGGTGTGCAGCCCCGCGACGCAGAGCCTGCCGGGCCGGTCCTGCGGGTCGAGCTCGGCGGCGAGGTGCTGGGCGAGGAAGCCGAGCAGAACCGTGGCGTTGTGCCCGGCGTCGGGCCGGTCGTCGATCGCGCCACGGCCGTCAACCCGCACGCGGGCGGTCATCGACGCGGTGCTGCGGGGCAGGTAGCGCATCCCGGTCGGCTCGCAGAAGATGTTCAGCCGTCCGACGTGACCGGCCTCGACGAGCGGACGCGTGCCGAAGGTGCCCATCGCACCGCCCTCCTCGCCGGACACGGCCTGCACGAGCACCGCCACGTCCCGGCCCACCGCAGGGTCGCGTCGCACTGCGTCCCGGATCCCGGAGAGCAGCGCCACCGCCGGACCCTTCGCATCGATCGCGCCGCGGCCGGTGATCCGCCCTCCGATCAGACCGACGGGCTCCAGCCCGGCGACGGTGTCGAGGTGGACGTTGAACATCACGGTGGCCGAGCGCGGCAGTTCCGGGCCGAGCCGCAGCAGCAGGCTCGGCTGCGCAGCGAGGAATTCCGGGTCCTCGGCGGCGCGGCGCACGGTCAGCGGCACGTCCTCGCGGACCAGGACGTCGGGACTCGGGCTCGCGTGGTGCACCGTTCGGAACCCGATGGCCGCCGCAGCGCGGGCGTAGGCGCGTTGTGCCGTCCAGAGCTGCGGTGGCGGATCGCCTGCGGCGGCTTCCAGCGGGCCGATGGTGGGGGTGGACAGCAGGTGCAGCAGCAGTTCTTCGTCGATGCGCATCAGGAGGCGACCGCTTCCGGACAGGTTCGCAGCAGCTGTTCGAGGCGTTGCCCGGCCTGGACGAACAGCTGCGCCGCCGAGCCGTGCGCGCGCAGGCCTTCGTGCGGGCGGGTCGCGAAGTGCGGCTCGATGGACAGCGGTCCGGTGTACCCGGCGGTCAGCAGTTCCCGCAGGCAGTCGGTGACCCGGGCGTGCCCGTCGCCGGGCAGCACGTACTCGGCGTTGCCGGGCGTCCCGACCGCGTCCTTGACGTGGACGTGCACCACGTGCGGCAGGATCCGCACCAGCAGCTCGTGGGCGTCGTAGCCGTGGTCGATGCCGTTGCCGATGTCGAAGAGCAGCCGGAGCGACGGGCTGTTCACCTCGCTGATCAGGTGGAGCATCCGCTCGGCGTCGTCACCGGCCCACCCCGCGCAGTTCTCGTGCACCAGGACGACACCGTGCCCGGCGGCGCGCTCGGTCAGCCGCGCGATCCGGTCCAGCACCCGGTCGCGCCAGTCGGCTTCGGGCAGACCGTCGTTCGGGTAGGACATGATCCTGATGAGCCGGGTCCCCAGCTCGGCGCACTGCCCGGCGAGCACGTCGAGTTCGCGCAGGTCGTCGGCGAAGGGGGCGGTGATCGGGCGCGCCCAGTTGCCGATCCGGGACGCCAGGCACACCACGTCGAGCCCGGCCGCGCTGAGGGCCGAGCGCATCGCGGCGAACTGCGATGCGTCGAGGTCGCCGAGCGGGACGCCGTCCACGGTCCGCAGTTCGACGGCGGACCAGCCCAGTTCGCGGATCGCGGCGATCTGGCCGCTCAGGCCGACCGCAGCCTCGTCGCCGATCCCGGCGAGCCGGTTGCCCGCGGGTTCACCGCGCATGGCTGGAACTCCTCTCGGCTGCCGCGGCGCAGCTCTGCTTGGCCTCGGCGAGCAGGCGGACGACCTCGCGGTGCACCTGCAGCGTGGGGTGCTCGATCGGGGACGGGTCCTGGAAGTGGTGGTAGGCGCGCAGCACGAACCGGGTCAGCGCGTCGTCGCGGAAGACCTGCCGCTGCCCGTCGACCAGCAGCTGCGCGTGGTCGTCCTGGTCGCTGATCGGATAGTGGCCGGTGACCTCGCCACCGGTGAGCTCCAGCGCGATCCGCCGTTGCTGGACCGGGGCGGTGAGGTCGGACGAGAGCTCGCTGGTGACCCCGCCCGCGTGGCGCAGCACCAGGTGCGCGCTGCCCATGGCGGGCAGCACGGCGTCCGGGCCGTGCATGTCGGTGCACGCAGCGCGCTCCACCTCCGCAGGGCCGGCCAGCTGGAGCACCACGCCGAGCGAGTGCGGCAGCTCGACGTCGAAGGCGGTCGGGTGCCCGTGCGTCGCCGCGGAACGGGTGAACCGGGGCTTGTCCTGGGTGAACCGGATCGACCGGAGGTCGCCGAGTGCGCCGCCGCGGACCAGCGCGGTGATCCGCTCGGTGAGCTCGGCCGCCATCCAGTGCGACACCACCACGAGGTCGAGCCCGTGGCGGCGGCGCAGGTCGTCGATCTCGCGGAGGTCGTCGGTCCCGGTGGCGAGGGGTTTTTCCACGATGGCCCGGCGAAAGCCGTGTTGGGCCAATCGGGTGAGCACGGCGGCGCGGCTCGTCGGCGGTGTGCAGACGTGCACGACGGTGCGCTGCGGGTCCAGCAGTTCCGCTGCGGCTGCGAGGGAATCGGTGGTGATCGCGCCGGGCAGGTCCTGGCGCGCGCCCGGTGCGGGATCGCAGCCGATCACGGGGCCGGGGTGGAAGAGCTCGGGGGCCGTGGCCCGTGCCTTGGTCAGGACCCGCAGGTGCAGGCCGGCGCCCGCGCGGCCGAGGCCGAGCACGAGTGCGTGCAGCATGAACGTCCTTTGTGGAGTGAAGGGGATCGCGATCGTTCGTCTACATAGGACTGATCGTCGTTGATCGCGACCGGAACCTTACCGATCGACGAAACCGGTTCGAAGACTGGGGATAATGTCCGCGACATACGTAACCGGTATGGGTGAAAAAGCGGAGTGATCAACCGATGAGTTGGTGATCCGAGTTGCTCCTCGGCTAGTTTCGTGCCTGTCTCGATCAGTTCAGCACCCAGTCAGGAGTGTGGTCTTCTTGTCCCGCGGGACGCAAACCCCCGGGCTCCGGCAGGAGGGCGCGGCGGATCCGATCCCGTTCTTCTCGCAGGCCCGCACGTTCGACCGGCTCTGGCCGGACATCGGCGCGCGGGTCGAGGGGGTCTTCGACAACGGGAAGTTCTCCCACGGCCGCCAGGTCGCCGAGTTCGAGCGGAGCCTCGCCGACTACACCGGCGCCCGCTTCGCGGTGGGCGTCAACAGCGGAACCGACGCGCTCGTCCTGCTGCTGCGCGCCGCGGGCCTGCGGCCGGGCGACGAGGTGATCGTCCCGGTCTACTCGTTCGTCGCCACCGCGACCTCGGTCGTGCTGGCCGGCGGCCGCCCGGTGTTCGCCGACGTCGACCCGGTCAGCTACGCGCTGGACCCGGCCGAGGTCGACCGCGTCGCCGGGCCGCGCACCCGGTTCGTGCTGCCCGCGCACCTGTTCTGCCAGATGGCCGACATGGCCGCGCTGTCCGAGGTCGCCGAGCGGCGGGGGCTGACCGTGCTGGAGGACAGCGCGGAAGGCATCGGCATGCGGCAGCGCGGCGTCCACGCCGGGCTGCACGGCGCGGGCGGAGTCCTGTCGTTCTTCCCCTCGAAGACGCTGGGCGCGCTGGGCGACGCGGGCGCGGTGCTCACCGACGACCCGCGGATCGCCGAGCTGGTGTCCGGGCTGCGCCACCACGGGCGCTTCGGCCGCACCATCGACAACTTCCCCGGCATCGCCACCGAAACCGGGCTGGCCGGTACCAACAGCAAGATGGACGACATCCAGGCCGCCGTGCTGTCGGCCAAGCTGACCTGCCTGGACGCCGACATCGCCCGCCGCGCCGAGCTGGCCGCGGCCTACCGGCAGCAGCTGGCCGGAGCACCGGGCGTCGTCCGGCTGCCGGAGATCGCCGACACCGCGCCGGATTCCGCCGGGGTCTGGTACGTGTTCCTGATCGAGGTCGAGCACCGCGACGAGCTGGTGGCCCACCTGGACCGGTGCGGGATCGGCACCGAGAGCTACTACCCGGTGCCGTTCCACCTGCAGCCGTGCTTCGCCGGGCACGGCCACCGGCGCGGCGACTTCCCGCGCGCGGAGGCCGCGAGCGAGCGGGCGGTGGCGCTCCCGCTGTACCCGGACCTCACCCTCGGCCAGCTGGACCGGGTGTGCGCGGCGATCAGCGACTTCGGTGCCCGGAGGTGCGCCTGATGGAACCCGGGATCCCCTTCTTCCCACCGGACCTGTTCGAGGGCGACCGCAAGGTCATGCTCGACCTGATCCGCGAGATCGCGACCGCGCCCGAGCAGAAGTTCATCCTCGGTGAGCACACCCGGCGCTTCGAGGAGGTGCTGCGCGATTCGCTCGGCGCTGCCGACGTGGTGGCCTGCGGCAGCGGCACCGCCGCGCTCGGCCTGGTGCTGCGCGCGATGGAGATCGGTCCGGGCGACGAGGTCGTGGTGCCCGCGTTCGGGTGCGCGCCGCTGGCCTCGGCGGTGCTGGAGGTCGGTGCGCAGCCCGCGTTCGCCGACATCGACCGGCGCACCATGGTCGTCGATCCGGATTCCGTCGAGCAGCAGATCAACCACCGCACCAAGGCGATCATGCCGGCGCACATGTTCTCGGTGATGGCCGACATGCCGCGCCTGGCGGCGGTGGCCGAGCGGCACGACGTGCGGCTGCTGGAGGACTCCGCGGTCGCGCAGGGCGCGGTGCTGGACGGCACGCCCGCCGGGATGTGGGGCGAGGCCGGCGTCTTCTCCTTCGTGCAGGTGAAGTCATTCGGCATGCCCGGCGAGGGCGGCGCGGTGGTGACCGGGGACGCCGAGCTCGGGCACCGGGTGCGGGTGCTGCGCAACCACGGCCAGGACGGGCAGCGGTTCGTGCACCAGGTCATCGGCACCAACAGCCGGTTCGACGAGATCCAGGCGGCCTTCCAGCTGCACCGGTTCGCGGGCTTCCCGGAGCGGCTGGAACGCCGGGCCGCGATCGCCGACCACTACACCGCGCGGTTCGCGCCGCTGGCCGACCGCGGCATCGTCGCACCACCGCCGGGCCGCAACGGGCGCTGCTACTACGTGTACTGCCTGCAGGTGGAGCAGCGCGATGAACTGCGCGACCACCTCGCGGAGCGCGGCATCGCCTCGCACGTCTACTACCCGCAGCCCCTCCCGCGCCAATCCGCGTTCGCCCCGCACGCCCCGGCCGACGGGCGCTGGCCGAACGCCGAGCACGCGAGCGCGCGGATCCTGGCGCTGCCGATCTACCCGCACCTCACCGACGCGGACGTGGCGGGCATCGCCGACGCCGTCTGCGAGTTCGGCGACCGACGGAGGAACGCTCACCATGACCAGTGACGTCAACATCGCCCGCGGTGCGGGCCCGCAGACCCGCCAGGAGAGCAAGTTCCGCAGCTACCTCCGGCTGGGCAAGCTCGACGTGTTCGACTACTACATCGGCATCCTGGTGGTCTCCGCCGCGGTGCTGCTGCCGGTCGCCGCGGTGGAGCCCGGGACCGTGCCGATGCTGCTGCTGTTCCTGGCGGGCGAGGTCTGCACCATCGTCGCGATGGTCGCGCTCGACGACGTGACCGGCTACCGCGACGGCAGCGACATCGAGAACTACGGGCCCAACAACCCGCTGCGCAAGAAGCTGCGCAAGCCGCTGGTGGCCGGGACGCTGACCGAGGCGGAGGCGATGCGGTTCGCCTGGATCACCGCCTGCGCCGGAGCGCTGCTGTGGACCGGGGCGATCGCGGTGGCACCGCATCGTCCGATGTGGACCGTGGTGCTCATCGCCGCCACCTACGTGATCTCGCTGCAGTACTCCTACGGGGTGAAGCTGAGCTACCACGGGTTCCAGGAGGCGTTCCTGGTCGCGCTCGGGGTGGCGCTGGTGTTCGGCCCCTACGGCCTGGCGACCGGGGAGTTCTCCGGGTTCCTGCTGGTGCAGGCGGTGCTGTTTGGCATGGGGCCGCTGATGTTCGGGGTGTACTCCAACACCAACGACGTCGAGGGCGACCGCGCGGTCGGGCGGCCGACGGTGGCCGCGCTGACCTCGCCGCGCGGCAACGCGATCTTCATCGGCGCGCTGTCGGCTGGCGAGTTCGTGCTCGTCGCGGCCGCATCGCTGACCGCAGTGGCGCCTGAGTGGTTCGTCGTGCTGATGCTGCCCGCGACGATCCTGCGCGCCCGCCAGTACTACCTGGGCTTCGGCCGCGGCGACATCATGCGCGCCCGCAAGCTCGGCTTCACCGTGCACCGCACGTACGTGGCACTGCTGGTCCTGGCGAACCTGCTGATCGGAACGGGGATCCTCGCGTGAGCCGGGACCTTGACGTCGCGGTCGTCGGTGCCGGTATCGCCGGGCTGACCGCGGCGCACGAGCTGCGGCGCGCTGGTCTGTCGGTGCGGGTCTTCGAAGCGGCACCGCAGGTCGGCGGGCGGATGGCCAGCGCGCGTCACGACGGCTGGACCATCGACACCGGGGCCGAGCAGATCTCGCCGAGCGGCTACCGGGCGACCTGGGAGCTGATCTCCCGGCTCGGGCTGACCGACGACGAGGTGCCGCGCATCGGCCGGCCGCTGGCGGTGTGGCGCGACGGGCGGGCGCACGCCGGTGTCGCCGAGGCACGGGCGCTGCTCAGCGGTGCGGGCCTGTCCCGCCGCGCCCAGCTCGACCTGATCCGCTTCCA
Source organism: Saccharopolyspora indica (assembly GCF_027853965.1). Lineage (GTDB taxonomy): Bacteria > Actinomycetota > Actinomycetes > Mycobacteriales > Pseudonocardiaceae > Saccharopolyspora > Saccharopolyspora indica. Next base: position 9,754 of record NZ_JAQGLB010000001.1, read on the forward strand.
GGCGTGGGCGTTCCGGCACCGCGAGGGCTTCGACGACGATCGCCCGGAGCGCAGCCTGCTGGCGGCCGAGACCGTCGCCGACTTCGCCCGCCGCTACCACCCGGACCTGCACGACTACCTCCTCCAGCCGGTCGCCGGGAGCTTCTTCGGCTGGAACACGGAGCGATCGGCCGCAGCGGTCATGGTGAGCCTGCTGCTGTCGGTGGGCAGCGCGGGCACTTGGCGCACCTACCGCGACGGCATGGACACCCCGGCGCGCCTGCTGGCCGCGGAGCTGGACGTCGCGACCGGGCAGCCGGTGCACCAGGTCATCGCCGACGACGGTGGCGCCCGCCTGCAGATCGGCGAGGACGTCGCCACCGCGCGCTCGGTGCTGCTGTGCGTACCCGCGCCCGTCGCCGCCGAGCTGCACGCGAATCCACCGGCGGAGGACGCGGAGTTCCTCGCCGCGTGCACCTTCACCCCGGCGCTGAAGGTGAGCTGCCTGCTGGACGCACCGCTGTCCGCGCCCGGCGGCGACCGGCCGTACGTGCTGCTCACGCCCGCGGTGGAGGAGCAGGTGCTGTCGGCGATCATCCTCGACCACGAGAAGCACCCCGGCCGGGCGCCCGCGGGCAAGGGCCTGCTGACGCTGATGGCCAACGCCGCGACGATCCCGGACCTGCTGTCGGCCCCGGACGCGGAGATCGTCGACCGGCTGACCCGGGCGGTGCCGCGCTACCTCCCGGGTTTCGACGCGGTGAACCGGCGGAACTTCGTGCACCGCCACCGGTTCGGGCTGCCCGAGGCGACACCCGCCGCCTTGCACCGGCGGGCCCGGTTCATGAATCGCCCGGTCGGCCCGGTCGACTACGCGGGCGACTGGGTGATGCTGCGCCCAGCCAGCGAAGGAGCGGTGCGCGCCGGAGCGCTCGCCGCGTCGCGGGTCCTCAGCGGGCTCCGCCCGCTGGTGCGACCGGCGTTCAGCAAGCGACTGCCGATCCGGACCGAGGACCTGGAGAACTCCCGTTGAGACCGCATGACATGGGTGTGCTCTTCGACGAGTGCGCCGCGCGAGGCACCGCCACCACCGCGCACCTGGACCGGCCGTTCGACATCGCCCCGGACGGCGGCGCGGAGTACGGCGCGGCAGCGCTGGCCGGGCTCGTCCGGGACGCCGCCGGCTGGTTGTCGGCCGCCGGTGCGGGACGCGGTGACCGGGTGGCGATCCTGAAGGACAACCACTGGGACTACGACCTGCTCGCCTGCGCCGCGGCGCGGGTCGGCGCGGTTCCGGCGCAGCTGTCCGCCCAGCTGTCCCCGGACTCGCTGGCGATCCTGCTCGAACGGCTCAAGCCCGCGGTGCTGATGACCACCTCCGGTCAGCTGGAGCGGTGCCGCGCGGTGGGGATCGACCTGACGGCCTTCGCCGGTGCCACCGTGACCACGGACGTCACGGCCCCCGGTGCGGTGCACCTCGACCAGCTGCGCGGTGGCCGGGTTCCGGCTCCGCAGCGGCGCGGGGAGGACGAGCCGCTGGTGATCGACCACACCTCCGGCACCACCGGGGTCCCGAAGCTCGTGGTGCACTCGACCCGCACGATCATCGGTGAGCTGGCCCGGTTCGAGGCGCGGCGGATGCCCAAGATCGGCGTCCGCGGCGATGACGTGGTGGCCACGGCCAGCTCCTACGCGCACGGCCGCACCTTCTGCTGGACCGCCGTGGTGATGAGCATGGCGCCCCGCGAGGTCGTGATCCTGACCGGCCAGGACCCGAACCGCGCCGACCCGGTGCTGCGGGCGCACCCGCCCACGATCATGGAGGGACTGCCCGCGTCCTACGTGCGGTTCCGGCCGCTGACCGAACGCCTGGACAACCCCTTCCGCCGGGTCAGGCTCTACATCAGCACCTACGACGCGGTGCACCCGCCGATGATCCGCGCCTACCTGAACGCCAGTCGGCAGCGGAATCCGCTGTGGATGGACGGCTGGGGGCAGACCGAGACCGGGCCGCTCACCTTCCGCTTCCACACCCGCCGGTCGCTGGCCCGCCGCCCGGCGGGGCACGACGTCGGGCGGCCGATCCCGGTCAAGACCAGGCTGCGGCTGGTCGACCCGGACACCTTCCGCCCGGTGCGGCCCGGACAGCCCGGGCTGGTGCTGGCCCGCACCGCGGCTCGCTGCCTGGACTACCTCGGCGAGTCCCGGCGCTGGTCGGACAAGCAGGTGGGGCAGTGGTGGATCACCGGTGACCTCGGCGTCCGCCGGTGGGACGGCAGCGTGCGGCTGCTGGACCGCGAGGTCGACCGCACGCCCGAGGGCAGCTGCCTGGAGGTCGAGGACGTCCTCGAGGACCGGCTGCCGGAGGCGCTGGAGTGCGTGCTGCTCGCCGAACCGGGCAAGCCGCCGCTGCCCGTGATCATCACCGCCGACGGGACTCTTTCGACCGCCGCGTGGCGGCGCGCGTGCCGACGACTGCCGCGGATGCAGGAACCGGTGTCGTTGCGGTGGGACGACGTGCCCCGCACCGGCACCGCCAAGGTGCGCCGCATGGACCTGCGCGAACAGCTGACCGGCAGCACCGCCACGTGCGGCACCGGCCGATGGACTTGAGAGCACTGCCCGTCCGCGATCGTGCTCGGGCCTCCTGCGCAGATCGACCACCGAGCAGGCCATTGACCAACAGGTTCTGAGGGGGAACTGAAGTGACGCACGTCCAGACCGCCCCGGGCGGTTACGTCTTCGACAACCACAACCCGCACAGCGGTGAGCAGCACCGGTGCCTCGCCGCCGCGTATGACCCGCTGACGACCGAGCGGCTCGCCGCCACCGGTGTCGGCGAGGGCTGGCACTGCCTGGAGGTGGGCTGCGGCGGCGGGAGCGTCGCGCGGTGGCTCGCCGACCGCGTCGGGCCGACCGGGAGCGTGCTGGCCACCGACGTGAAGCTGACCGACATCCCGCCGCACCCCCGCATGACCACCGCGGAGCACGACATCACCGCCGAGCCGCTGCCGGAGGACCACTTCGACCTGATCGTGGCCCGGCTCGTCCTGCAGCACCTCGCCGAGCGGGACGCGGTGCTGGCCAAGCTGGTCCGGGCGCTCAAGCCCGGTGGCTGGCTGCAGATCGACGAGTTCGACACCTCCTACGAGCCGGTGCTGCTCGCGCCCGACGACGAATCCGCGCGGCTGTACGAGAAGTTCCTCGCGGCCAAGAGCGAGCTCATGCGCCGCAACGGCGGCGACCCGTCGTGGGGGCGGCAGGTGGCCCGCGCGATGCGCGCCGCCGGGCTCGTCGACGTCGATCCGGTGCCCAGCGCCCGGCCGAGGCACGCGGGCTCGCCGGACATCGGGCTCCAGCTGCACCACACCTACCACCTGTGGGACGGGTTGCTGTCGGTCGGCATGACCGGCGATGAGCTGCACGCGGTCCGGGAGGTGATGCGCGATCCGTCGTTCCGCGCGTCCTCCAGCGTCATCTACTCGGTGCAGGGACGGAAGGATCAGCACCGTTGACCGCGGTGCGGACGGGGCCGGAGGTGGCGGCCCGCGTCGCGGCCGAACAGCTGAGGGCCTTGCCCGGAGATCCCGAACCGCTGGCGTTCGACATCGACTGGGCCGGGCCGGTCGAGCACGAGCTGCCCGATGAGCCTGCCGTGCAGGCCGCGTGCGGGATCATGCACGTCCACGGGCGCGCGGCAGGCCGTCCGCAGCGCCTCGGTGTCGACTACGCCAGCACCTTGGCCGGAGTTCTTGCCGCGCAAGGTGTTCTGGCCGCGTCGCTGGCGCGGGCACGCGGTGCGTGGTTCACCTCCGTGCGGACCTCGGTGGCCGAGGCCGCGCTGCTGTCCGTGCAGCAGTACCTCGCGGTCGCCACCGCCGACGACGACTGGGCGGAGCACTGGCAGTCCGGTGGTCGCCCGCCGTTCACCAGCCGGGACGGCGTCCGCTTCGAGCTGGAAGTGCTGCACGCCGAGGGCTGGCTCCGGTTCTGGGCGGAGCTCGGCGCGGAGTCGGGCGCGGTGGCGGACGGCTGGTGGCCGTTCCAGCAGCGCTTCGCGACCGCCGCGGCGAATCTGCCTGAAGCGCTGCACCGGGCCGTGCGCGAGGTGGACTACGACACCGTGGTGTCGGTGGCCGCACTCGCCGGGGTGAGCGTGCTGCCGGTGCGGGACGATCCGGTGCCGCCTGCCGAAGCGCCCGCGTGCACGTTCCGCGCCCTGCCCGGCACTGCGCGGTTCGCTGAGCGGCGTGGTGTTGCACCGCTGGACGGCATCGTCGTGGTGGAGTCCACCAGGCGGATCCAGGGGCCGCTGGCCGGGCACCTGCTGCGGATGCTGGGAGCCGAGGTCATCCGCGTCGAACCGCCGGGCGGCGATGCGATGCGCGGCGTTGCGCCGATGTCCGGCGACTGCTCGGCGCGGTTCCGGGCGCTCAACGACGGCAAGCGGGCCGTCGAACTCGACGTCAAGAGCGCGAGCGGTCGCCGGGAGCTGTGCGAACTCGTCGCCGACGCGGACGCCTTCGTGCACAACTGGGCGCCGGGCAAGGCCGCGCAGCTGGGTCTCGACGCCGAGGACCTGTCCCGGGTCGCCCCCGGCCTGGTCTACGCGTGGTCGTCGGGCTGGGAACCCCTGCGGTGGCCGGATCCACCGCTGGGCACGGACTTCCTGGTGCAGGCGCACAGCGGGCTGGCCGCCGCGGTGCAGCCCGCGGGCGAGCCGAGTGCGCCGTCGTTGATGACGTTGACCGACGTGCTCGGTGGCGCGGTGAGCGCGATGGGCGTCCTGGCCGCGCTGCTGCACCGGCAGCGCACCGGGGAGGGAGTGCGGGTGGACAGCTCGCTGTTCTCCAGCGCCGGTGTCCTGCCCCGGCCACCGCGACGCCCGGTGCTGGATCAGCCGCTGCGGACTTCGGACGGTTTCGCGGTGCTCTCCGGGACAGCTCCGGAACAGCTCGCCGCCATTCTGGGCGTCGCGCCCGAGGCCGTTGCCGAGCGCATCCGCGAACGGCCCAGCGGCTTCTGGTCGGCGGAGCTCTCCGCCGCGGACGTGGTGGTGACCCCGGTGTGCACCGACCTGCGCGAGCTGGCCGCCGACCCGCGCTTCGCCGCCGTGCTCGGCCGCGGCACCCACGTGTTCCCCCTCGCTCCCTGGGAGTTCTCGTGACCTGGATTTCCCGCAACGGCGTCGAGATCCGCGACCTGGTGCCCGCGGAGCTGCGCCGCCGGTGGGTCGAGCGCGGCGATTGCCCCGACCGCGACCTCTACGCGCTGCTGCGCGAACGCGTTCGCGCCCATCCCGGGCGGGAAGCGGTCATCGACGGCGAACGCGCGCTCGACTACGCCGGACTGGACCGCGAGGTGCGCCGGATCGCCGCCGCACTGTCCCGCGCGGGGCTCGGGCCCGGCGACATCATCGGGATCAGGCTGCCCAACGGCTGGCGCGCGCTGGTGGCCGAACTCGCGGTCGTGGCCATCGGCGCGGTCGCGCTCCCGTACCCGGCGGGGCCGGGCAGCCGCGACACCAGGAGCCTGCTCGGCCGGTCCCGCGCCACCGCGGCGATCTTCGCCGACCGGGCGGACGCTGCGGTGGCCGCCGAACTGCCGCACCTGCGCGAGGTCTTCACCTTCGGCTCGGGCTCGCTGGACGAAGCCCCGGAGGAGCACGGCTGGGAGCCGTCGCCGATCGATCCCGAGGCCCCGGCGCGCATCCTGGTGACCTCCGGCTCGCAGGCGGAGCCGAAGATGATCGCCTACTCGCACAACGCCATGGGCGGCGGCCGGGCGAACTACGTCCGCGCCCTGCACCGCGGCGACGGCCCGATGCGCGGTCTCCTGCTGGTGAAAACCGCCACGTCCTACGGTTCGTGCGCCGTGGTGAGCCTCACCGCGCTCGGCTCGACGCTGATCCTGGCCGACCGCTTCGACGCCGCCGAAACGCTGCGCACGGTCGCGCGGCACCGCCCGTCGCACCTGTTCGGAGTGCCGACCATGCTGCGGCGGCTGGCCGAACACCCCGCAGCACCGGAGGAGGATCTCTCCAGCCTCCAGGCCGTCGTGTCCAGCGGCGCGCCACTGCCCGAGGTGACCGCCGCCGCCTGCCGGCAGCGCTTCGGGTGCCAGGTGATCACCATCTACGGCTCGTCGGACGGCATCAACTGCCACACCGCCAGGACCGGCGAGCTCCCCGGAACCGGCACACCGGATCCGGCGGTCGCCGACATCCGCACCGTCGACGAGCACGGGGCCGACGCGCCGACCGGCGAGATCTGGGCGCGAGGCCCGATGACACCGCTGAGCTACGTCGCCGACGCCGAGCTCGACGCCCGCTACCGCACCGCGGACGGCTGGGTCCGCAGCGGCGACCTCGGCACGTTCGACCAGCACGGCAGGCTGCACGTGCTCGGCAGGCTCAAGCAGGTGGTGTCCCGGGGCGGGTACCAGATCAGCCCGGCGGAGGTCGAACGAGAGCTCAGCGCGCACCCCGCGATCGTGGACGTGGCGTGCGTTGCCGTGCCGGACGCGGATCTGGGGGAGCGGATGTGCGCGTGCATCAGCCAGGCCGCGGCCACGCCCGAGCTCACGCTGACCGACATCACCGACTTCCTGGCGGCCGAACGCGGCCTGGAACGCCGGAAGCTGCCGGAATACCTGCTCAGACTCCCGGAACTGCCGCTCGCTCCGACCGGCAAGGTGTGCCGCCGCACGGTGACCGCGATGGCGGCCGAACTCGAGAAGGAGACCGCACGATGACAGATGTGACCAGCCTCCGGTTCGACATCGGCGGTACGACGCCGACGACGTTCACCGCGCTGCACCAGCTCAGCCGCGACGCCGAGGACCTCGCCCGGCAGTCCGGGCTGGACGCCCGGCTGATCGAGCTGGTGCGGCTGCGCGCCTCGCAGATCAACGGCTGCGGGTACTGCCAGCAGCTGCACTCGAAGCAGGCGCTCGACAGCGGGGAGTCCGAACTCCGGTTGCGCGAGCTGGCGGACTGGGCGGAATCGGAGCACTTCACCGGGGCGGAGCGGGCCGCGCTGCGGCTGGCGGAGTCGATCACCCGGCTCGACGGCGGCGTGCCCGACGCGGACTACCTCCCGGCGACCGAGCACTTCGACCGCACCCAGTTGGTCTGCCTGGTGTGGACGGTCTCGTTGATCAACACCTACAACCGGCTGGCGGTCTCGATGGTGCCCACCGCGTGATGAGAGGGGCTACGCCGGCAGGGTCAGGCAAACCCGGCTGCTGCCCTCGTCCGCGATGAAGGACCAGCTGGGCGTGTGGGGGCAGCTCTCCGAGGCCTCGCGGACGCTGGTGACCAGGAGGGTGCTGCTGTATCCCTCGGGAAGGTCGCTGCCGTCGCACTCGACCGCGTAGTCCTTGCCGTAGTAGAAGGTGTTGTCGCTGTTGAACGTGACCGGGATGCAGTAGCGCGGCACCCAGACCCGGTCCAGGCACAGCGTCGTCGTACCGGAGCTCCCCGTGTAGCTCCACCAGGTGTAGTCGTCCGATGCGGACTCGCAGTCGTCGGCGCTCATGGTGGTGCTCACGACGAGGAAGACCCCGGCGCGGTCGTCGTTGCAGGCGACGGGGTCGGGCGGCGTCGTCGCGGACCACTCCCCGTCGGTGTCCACGTAGATCGGCAGGCACGTGTCGGCCTGGACGGCCTCGAACGCCTCCTCCGTGGGATCGGCCTCCGCGGTGGTCTCCTCCGCCGAGACCGTCTCCTCCTCGCTGGACTCGGATTCGGAGCTGTCGCTGGTGGTCTCCTCCTCGCTGGAGGTGCTTTCCGCGCTCGTACCGGATCCCGCGTCGCTGGAGGACTCGGACTGGCCGAGGCCGATGATGACCGCGATGAGCACGCCGACGGCCAGGACGAGCCCCACCACAGGCGCCATCGAGTACGGCTTCGCCGGGCCGGGTGTCGGTGGTGCGATGTGCTGGACGGGTGGCGGGGGAGGTTCGAGCAGCTCCAGTGCTCGGGCCGCGGTCGGCCGCTGCGACGGATCTTCGGCGAGCAGTCGCGCGATCAGCGACCTGAGCTCACCGACGTCTCCCGCCGCGCTGCCGGGACGCACCGGTGGAGTGCCCGTGAGCGCAAAGTGCAGCGTCGCGCCCAGCGAGAAGAGGTCTCCGTGCTGCCCGTGGTCTCGCTCCGGCGCGAGGTAGTGCTCATCGGCAGGTGCGCCGAAACCGGTGAGCAGGGCCTCGCCGTCGCCGGTCAGCCGCACGGTGGCGGGGGAGAGCGCGCCGTGGACGATCCCGGCTCCGTGCGCGGCGGCCAGCGCCTCGAGGAGATCACGCGCCACCGGTTCGACGCTCTCGGCCGTCATCGGCCCGTAGGCCGACACGTCTTCGGAGAGCGTGCGGCCCTCGACCAGCCGGGTCACCGACCAGAGGACGTCCTCCTCGGCGACGACGTCATCGACGAAGACGAGGTTCGGGCAGGCACGCAGCGCGGCGTCCTGGCGCTGCTCGCGTTCGGTGCGCTCCCGCTCGAACCGCGCGGCGTGCTCGGCCGCTTCCTGCGCCGAGGGCGACCGGGCCCACTCCAGGGACACCTCCGCGCCGGTGTCCTCGGCGCGCGCCTGCCAGCGGCGTCCGGAGCCGAGCACGAGCCGGTAGCGCCCACCGATGAGCTCACCCGCCTGGTGCGCCATGCTGCCCCTTCCCGGTCAGGCCGACAACGAGCTCACGGCGTCCTGCGTGGCCCGCACCGCGGTGGCGAGGTCGCCGACCTGCGTCACGGCCGAGGAGATCTTGCTCAGCAGTCCCAAGACCTTCGACTTGTCGGGACTGCCGTCGTTGACCTCCGCGTCGAGGAGCTCGGCGTCGGCCACCACGTCGTCGCCGTCGAGCCGACCGTCCTCGCTCGCGGTCCGCAGCACCGCGAGCAGCTCGCGCACCTGTTCCCGCAATTCCTGCGAGCTGCCCGCGGAAATGGCCTGCGCCCCTTGGCCGACGGCCACCGACTCGGCCTGGAAGCTGCCCTTGCCGCTGACGTTGATCCCGTAGTTGTCGCCCATCGCTCATCCCTGCCTGCTGTTCGGCGTCGCGTTCCGGACGGCCTGGGCCGTCCTGGCGATGGCGCCCGCGCCCGCGGCCACGCTCATCGCGTTCAGCTTCCCCTGCCCCGTCACGTAAACGCCGTTGTTCAGGATCGTGGTCTGGCGCTCGCTGAGATCGCTGGTGTCGACGTTGTGGTCGGCCAGGAACTGCTCCAGCGTGTCCATCACCCGGCGCTCGGCGAGCTTGGCGTACATCTCCTTGTCCAGCTGCTGGAAGTACCGGTGGTAGCGGTTGTCGGCGGCCGCTTCGCGCAGGCTCATCGCCGCCCCGTAGTTGAAGGTCCGCTCCTGCGTGATCTCGCGCCGCTCGCGCATCGACTTGACGGCCTGCGCCAGCGGTGAACCGAGAATCCCGAAAACGCGCTGCACGCCCTCGAAGACCGCGGGAACGAGCCTGACCAGGCTCAGCACCGCGATCCGGCCCAGCTGCCTGGGGGTCGGGCTGCGCAGCAGCTGGTCGACCTGCTGGTAGCGCCGCTTCACCGGCGGCAGCAGCGAGTAGTTGGCCTCGACGAACAGCAGGTCCTTCTGCGGCGAGAGCACGAACCGCAGGAACATCGTCACCACCAGGTCACCGTTCCAGCCGGTCACGCGCACGGTCAGGTAGGGACGCGCCCGGCACTCGGCGTCCTCGCGCAACCGGGCGAGCAAGGTGTCGTCGACGTGCGAAGCCGGGGCGGCCAGTTCCTCGGGCAGGATCGCCTGGCGCACCGGCGGTTCGAGCTCGTGCAGCAGGTCGAGGCCGCTGACGAACACCCGGTCCTCGACCAGCACGCCGGGCAGGCCGAGTTGGCGGACCGAGCCCGCGATGAAGTCGTGCAACTCCTGCACGGTGAACTCGACGACGTCCTCGCCCTCCACGGCCTTGGCCACGTTGAGGGTGAACGACCAGTTGTCGATGGTGATCCCGTAACCGGCGAACGGCGCGTAGTCGGCGAAGACCGTGAGGTTTCCCCGGTCCTGGTCGGCGACCTCGGCCAGCCGCGCCGCGGCGCGCCGGTTGGCCGGTGCGGGCGCGTTCGCCGGGTCGAAGGCGTTGCGCCGAAGCTGCGAGGAGAGGAGCCCGTAGTGGGTCGACATGGCTTCGACGAACATGACCGCCCACCCGGCGAAGAGCACCAGCGGGAACCACTCCGGCTCCTCGCCGAAGAGGATCCCGAGGCCGATCAGCGCGAGGAGCACGATCAGCACGTCGCGGATCCGCTGCCTCCGCCGGGCGGCCAGCCCGTACTTGAGCACCGTGGCGAGGTCGACGCCGGGGGAGGACACCACCGCCCGGTACTCCTCACCGAGGATGTTCTCGAGGGCCTTGTCGTTGAGCCCCGCATCCAGCTGCAGCGCGGCGCAGAGGTAGCGCGTCGCATCCGTCCCGGGTGCGGCGGCCGGTGCCGTCCCGGGCCCGGCGGCCGTCGGCTGGGCGCCGCCGGAGAGGTCGATGACCCGCTTGTGGCCGCAGTGCGCGCACAGCAGGAAGTTGGCGTCGTTGTCGCCGCCGCAGCGATGGCACTTCACCTGGGCACCTCCGTGTCGGGGACTTGCGGCGCGTGCTGCTGCACGTCGCGGCCGGGCGGTGGTTCCTCGGTGGCGGGCAGCCGCGCGGCGATCGACACGACGGCCGCGGCGGCCACGCAGAGCGATGCCGCGCCGAGCAGCACGGCGGAGCGGTCCCAGCTGGTCATCGGCATCAGTCCATGTACTCGACGGGAATGGACCGGTATCCCTCGGCCACCACCGGGATCTGCATCTCCTCGCTGCGCGAGGAGGCCACCAGCGAGTTCAGCAGGCTGTTGATCGCCTGGCCGAGGGCTTCGTCGTTGCGCGTGCCCGGCTCGGCGTAGAAGGCGGCCTTGGTGGCGACCTTGCTCAGCACCTCGCTCTGCACCGAGCCGAACCCGTAGGTGATCACGTGCGGATGCCGCTTCCAGCCGGGGTCCACGAGCTCGCGGAAGGCGGCCTCCCAGCCCGGTTCGGTGGGCTGGCCGTCGGTGAGGAAGAACATCGCGGGCCGCAGCACCGCCTTGCCCTGCGCGTTGAGCGCGGGGACGTCCACCTCGATCCGCTCCCGCACCAGGTCGAACGCCGCGCGGTAGTCGGTCTTGCCGTTGCACACCACGTCGGGCATGACCGGGATCCGCTCCATGTCGGTCATCTCGATCACGACCTGAGCCGACGTGGAGAACGCGATGATCGACATCAGCGCGAACTCGGACACCCGGGGGCTGCCCGCCAGCTTCCGGTGCAGCTGCGCGAGCGTCTGGTTCAGGGTGTCCTGGTACGGGGTCATCGAGTAGGAGGCGTCGACCACGACGTAGGTCGGCAGGCACTTCTGCTTCATCGTGCGGGGGCCATCGGCCATGGACGTCTCCTCCTACGCGTTGTTCGCGATGATCACGACCAGGAGCACCAGCACCACCACGCCGAAGAAGATCCCGATGAGCGCGGTTTCCCGCTGGGGTGTGCCGCTGCTCGGGCTCGACGTCGTGGCGGGGGTCTTCCAGTCGACGTTCGTTCCAGGGGCAGCGCTCGCGACGGTGACCGGGGGCGCCGGCGCGGGCCGGTCCGGGATCTGGCTCCGCGCTGGAGGAGCGCCGAAGCGGGCGTAGAGACCGCCTGCGAGGACGGTGCCGAGCTCGGCCAGCGAGGGCCGCCGCGCGCGATCCTCGCTGAGCAGCATGTCGAGCAGGACCTCCCGCAGCCCGCGGTTGCCCAGACCGTCCGACTCGGCCAGATCGTTGAGCGCGACGGTCAGATCCCGTTGCCCGGTGAGGCAGCGGGTGACGAGCAGCGCGACGCGGAACCGGTCGGTGCAGGCGTCGGCGTCCTCCGGCCGCGGGGTGAGCGGGTCGTCCCAGTTGGGCTGGGCGATGTTCGGGACCGAGCCGGTGCCGCAGCCGTCGATGTCGATCACGAACACCGATGCGTCGGCGTGGCACCAGAAGGCGTTGGAGTAGGACCAGTCGGAGTAGACGAGCTCGTGGCGCTCCAGCACCTCGGCCACGCGCACCAGGTTCCGGCAGACCCGGAGCCGGTCCGCTCTGCTCGGCGTCCGGAGGCCGTGCCGCGCGAACGACTCGGCGGTCCTGGCCAGCGTGTCGATCTCGCGGAAGTCCTGGTCGCCGTCCTGGCGGAATCTGTCCGGGGCGGCCGGGATCACGCAACCGCGCACGAGGTCGTCGCCGTCGGTGATGCGGGCCACCGGCCACGACGTGCTGGTGCTCAGCGTCGCGGAGTCCTCGGCGCCGATGGTTCCGGGCAGCGCGATCAGCTCGTCGAGCCGGGTCGCCTCGCTGCGGTCGCCGGGAGTTCGGTAGAGCTTGGCCAGCCAGCCGGGGTGGTCGCCGATGGGGTGGATTCCCGTGCTCTGGCCCGCTCCGTCGCTGATCGTCCGCTGCAGCGGTGCCAGCTCGTCGAGGCCCACCACGGTGGACAGCGGCCAGGAGCTCGTCATCGCGCCTCCCGGATGCCCACCCAGACCGCCACCGCGGTGCGGTCGTCGATGAACCGCTCCGCGTCGTAGCCGACGTCGTCGGCGAACGCGGTCGCCGGCGGCGGAGCGGCCCACCTCCTCGCGAAGTGCTCGTTCGCCTCGCCGAGCGTGGCCAGCGCGTCGCCGACACCGTCGGTCATCAGGCCCACCACGTCGCCGTTGCGCAGCCGGATCCTCCTGCTGGTGACCGTCATCGGGTCGTCCGGCAGGACGTGCGCCACCGCGTTGGACTCCACGCCGTCGGTGGTGCGCTTGTCGTCGCCCGCAGCGAAGGACCACGCGCCGTCCCGGAGCGTCCACACCGAGGAGTCACCGACCCACGCGACCCACATCTCCCGCTCACCGGGTGCCGGTCGAGCCGGGATCACGGCGATCACCAGGGCGGCGCAGATGTCGGAGCCGCGCAGGTTCCGGGACGCGGCGGTGTCCGCCATCTGCGCGGCCACCCCGCTGAAGATCTCCGTCGCGGCCAGGGCTTCAGGACCCGGCGCGGTGTTCAGCCGCTCGCGCAGGATCGTGATGGCCGTGCTGACCGCCACGGTCGCGCCCAGCTCCGCGGACCGGCTGCTGGACACCCCGTCGGCGACCGCGGCGATGAGGTACCGGCCGTCGTCGTCCCGGCCGAGCCGGTAGGCGTCCTGGCGGGGCACCACGGGCTCTTCGCAGCGGTGCCCCGGGCCGACGACGGAGGCCGCGCGCACCGCGAGGTCGCCGAGCTGGGCCTCGTCCGCGGCGATCCCGGGGTACACCGCGTGCGCGGGCAGCAACCACGGCAGTGCCTGGGCCTTCGAACCCCTGCCGAACCTCGGCGGCCCCGGCTCGCCGGGGAACCGCGCCGGTGGCGGCTCGCGCACCGGGACGGGCGGTGCCGGGGGAATCCGCTCGGGCACCACGATCTCCCGGGCCTTCGCCGGACTGCCCCGCAGGGCCAGCCCGCCCATGACCGCCCCGGCCAGGGCCAGCACGGCGACGACCAGCCGGGAGAGCCACTGCTCCGGGAGGAAGTACAGTTCCAGGAAGGCCGCACCGATCACCAGCACCGCCGACCAGGTGCGAGACCTTCTGATGGCTCGGCCCATTCTCGCCCCAGCCCGCATCGTGAACCCCACGAGATGAAGATCACATGGTAGTGGACGATCGGCGGCGGTCGGCCACGTCTTCCCCGATGTTCCTTCATTCGGCCCAACCGGTTCGGCTCCGGCGCACCGAGTTCCGGCGCCGGGACGTGTCCACTGTGGGGAGCGGGTGACGAGGACGTCTTCTGCGATGTGATGGATCGAGGTGCGGCTGCGGGGGCAGACCGGTTGGTCCGTTCGGGCAGACCGGTTGGGCCGCCGCGTGCTGCCCGTTCGCTCTGCGGATCGGGCGGAGCAGGGGAAACGGTGGCGCACCGGCTGCCGGATCGTGCTCGAGATCGACCGCGTCGCCCCGATACTCGGCGAGGAGCACACCCTTCCCGCCGGATGCGTCCGGTCGACGACGAAAGGTGCGGACCGTGACATCCTTCCCCTCGCGGAGCGAGGCGCCGAACGAGGCTCCTGGCGTCGGCGACCGCCTCGAACGGCTGCCCTTCACGGGCTACCAGAAGAAGCTGGTCCGGGTCCTCGCGCTGTGCTACCTGGTGGACGCCGTCGACCTCAGCATGCAGTCGTTCCTGCTCGCGCCGGTGAGCCAGGACCTGGGGCTGACCGGGGCGCAGGCAGGTCTCGTGGCCAGTTCGGTGTTCGTGGGCATGGCGATCGGGGCCACCGCGGCGGGCGCGATCGCCGACCGGATCGGTCGGCGGACGGTGCTGGTCAGCAGCATGTTCGTCTGGGGCGTTGCGAGCCTGCTGACGGCTTTCGCCTGGGACCTGGAGTCCTTCGCGGTGCTGCGGCTGATCACCGGCATCGGGCTGGGCGCCGAGCTGCCGGTGGCCTTCACGCTGCTCGCCGAGTTCGTCCCGGCGGCGCGCCGGGCCCGCGCGAACAGCCAGCTGGTCGTCCTCGGCGCGTTCGGGGTGGTGGTGTCGAACTTCATCGCGTGGGGCGTGGTGTCGGTGGCCGGGCCGAGCCTGGGGTGGCGGCTCATGTTCGGCGTCATGTTCGCCGTCGCCGGGCTGGCCCTCTACGTGCGCCGGAGCTTCCCGGAATCGCCGCGCTGGTACGAAAGCCGCGGCGAGCACGCGCAGGCCGATGCCGTCATGAGCCGGTTCGAGCAGCAGGTCGAAGCCGCGCACGGGGCGCCGCTGCCCGTCCCCGAACCTCGTGTCGCCGAAAGGCAGGCCCTACCCGCCCAGCCGGGGTTGGGAGCGCTGTTCGCGCGGGAGAACCTGCGCCGCACCGCATTCGGGTGGGCCATGTGGCTGATGGTGATGTTCCCGTTCTTCGGCATCAGCACCTGGGTGGGCAAGCTGCTGGTGGACCGCGGGATGAGCGTCGCGAGCTCGATCGCGGCCGGTGCGCTGATGGGCCTGGCCGCGCTGCCGTCGATCTACCTGGCGGGCCGCCTCATGGACCGAATCGGGCGCAAGCTCACGCTCGCCGCCGCGCTGGTCCTGGTGACGGTCGGCGCGCTCGCTTACGGCTACGCCACCGGTTTCTGGGTGGTCGTCGGCTTCGGCGCGGTGATGCAGATGGGTCTGCAGAGCATCGCGACGGCGCTGAACACCTACACGCCCGAGCTCTTCCCGACCCAGGTCCGCGCGACCGGCGTCGGCACCGCGCAGACGCTGGGCCGGGCCGCGGCGGTCGTGGCGCCCATCTCGGTGCCGCTGATCGTCGGACTGTGGGGCTACACGGGCACTTTCGTGACCTTCGCCGGGCTGTTCGCGATCGCCGCGGTGATCGTCCTGGTCTTCGGCCCGGAGAGCAGAGCCCGCTCGCTGGAAGAACTCACTCAGCCGATCGACGAGCGACGCTGACGAGCCCTGACTCGTAGGCGCTGATCACCAGCTGCGCGCGGTCCCGCGCCCGCAGCTTGCTCAGCAGGCGGCCGATGTAGGTCTTGACGGTGCCGTTGCTGAGGTGGAGGTAGTCGGCGATGCCGGCATTGGAGAGGCCGCGCGCCACGAGCACCAGAACCTCGCGCTCACGATCCGTGAGGCCCTCCAGCGAGGTGCCCGGCGCGCGGGGAAGCCGGGCGAACTCGGCGATCAGGCGCCGGGTCACCGAAGGGGCGAGGAGGGACTCCCCGGCGGCGACGGTGCGGATGCCTGCGAGCAGCACCTCGGGAGTGGCGTCCTTGAGCAGGAATCCCGCTGCCCCGGCGCGCAACGCGCCGTACACGTACTCGTCGAGGTCGAAGGTGGTGAGGATGAGCACGCGCGTCCCGGCAGTTCCGGCGATGCGCCGCGTCGCCTCGATGCCGTCCATGCCGGGCATCCTGATGTCCATCAGCACCACGTCCGGGCGGAGCAGCTGCGCGCTCTCGACGGCTTCGGCACCGGTGCCTGCCTCGCCCACCGCGGTCAGCCCGGGAGCGGTGTCGATGAGCACCCGGAAGCTGCCCCGGAGCAGGGACTGGTCGTCGGCGACGAGCACCCGGATCGGTTCGCTCATGCGGTTCTCTCCTTCCGGCCCGGGGCCGTGCCGCGAGGTTCGGGCGGGAGGCGGGCCGACACCGCGAACCCGCCGCCGGGCCGCGGCCCGGCGGCCAACGTCCCGTCGTACATCATCACGCGCTCGCGCATCCCGACCAGCCCGTGCCCGCCCCTGAGTCCCGCCTGGTCGGGCGCCGCTGCACCGTCATCCACCACTTCGACGTGCGCTTCTCCTCGCGAGTCGACCGTGATCGTCACCTGGCAACGCGTTCCGCCGCCGGCGTGCTTGACCACGTTCGTCAGGGCCTCCTGCACGATCCGGTAGACGGTCAGCGCCGTCCCCGCGGGGAGGTCGGCGGCCAGCCGGGTGCGGAGCTCGGTGCGAACTCCGGCCCGCTCGGCGCGCTGGACGAGAGCGGACAGGTCGTCCATCCCGGGCGGCGGCGCCGTCTCCGCCGAGACGGGTTCGCCAGTGGCTTCGCCGCGCAGGACTCCCAGGGCACGGCGCATCTCGGTGAGCGCTTCCCGGCCGGTCTGCTCGATCGCCTGGACGGCATCGCGCGTCTCCTGGGGGCGTGCCTCGGCCACGTGGTTGGCGACCGCTGCCTTGACGACGATCACGCTGAGGCTGTGCGAGACGACGTCGTGCAGTTCTCTGGCGATGCGCAGGCGTTCTTCGGTCAGGGCCTCCTCCGCGAGGCGGCGCTCCCTGCGGGCCGCTCGGGATCTTCGTTCCCGGACGAGACGGCCCGCGGCCCAGGCGGTCCCGATGAGCAGCCAGACGAGGACGGCAGTTGCGGCGGCTTCCGCCCACGGGCCGGATGGCGTCAGCGCCGCTTCGCCGGTGATGACCGCGGCCGCCGAGACGACCAAGGTCAGGGCGAGCGCCGCCGAAGCCCGGCGTGCCGACTCGATGAGCGCCACCGCGTAGACGGCCAGCGCTGCGGCGATGTAGGGGTCGCGGGTGATGTCGAGCAGCGTCGCCGTCACCGAAGCGCCGAGAACCACGGCCAGGGCGGGCAGCGGCCACAGGCGCCGAACGGCCAGCGGCATCCCGGCGCAGACGGCCACCAGCCAGCCCAGCCACCACGGACCGGAGAACCGGGGCAGACCGTCTGCGACGTCCTGCTCGGCCATTGCCGCATGACCGGCTGTCACGACGGCCGCCAGACAGACGTCGACAGCCAGCAGGTGCGCGCCGATCCGCAGGTGCTGCCCCGTTCCGCGCATCGCCCGACGATACCGGTGGCCGCTCATCCGGCCTGACCGAAGAGGAACATCGCGGTGCCCGCGGCGATCAGCAGGAGAAGCCGTCCGGCGACCGCGGCCGCCCGCGGGTTCGGCCCGCTGCGCACTGCGGCCACGCCCAGCGGGACGAGCGCGAGGCACAGTCCCGCAGCGGCGACGACCGAGAGCGGGGTCGTTCCTTTCAGCACCCCCAGCGGCATCGCCGACGCCAGGGCCAGGCCCACCGCGCGAACCGGGCCGAGGATTCGGGAGCGGTATGCGCCAATGGCCAGCAGGAGCCAGCCGCCCATGATGGCCGCGTTCAACGTGCTGAAGACGTGGAACGCGCCGTAGGTCTCGCTCACCGTTCGCGTCGCCGATTCCGCTCCCCGGACGGCCACCAGCTGAAAGGCCAGGTGATCCACACCGGCGTGGAACGTGCGAGCGAACAGGCCGAGAACCGTGAGCGCACCGCCCCACAGCGCGAGTTCCCGGAACCTCTCGCCGATCCTGGCGGCGAGCAGCACGACTCCCGGCCAGAGCAGCACCCACCCGGCGGACGCGAAGCTGTACGAGACCGTCATGAGGTCCGGGTGGTGCTGGTGGGCGTTCAGCTGCGCGGGGAAGAAGAAGTCGAAGGGCAGGCGCAGCAGGACGCCGGTGAGCAGCAGCAGGGGGCCGAGGACGAGGGAGGCGCCGCCCACCCAGCGTCCCGGGAAGACGGGGTCGGCAACGGCGATCGACGGAGTCGTGACGGTCATGGCTGTCCCGCCTCTCCGCGATTTTCAGCGGTGGTTGCGTTTGGCGTTGTTCTCGCGTTTTGCGGTTTCTTGTGGCTGGGTTGCATCACGGTCCCCTGAGGTGCGGTTGAGCAGGACTCCTGCCCCTTGTTGACACAAGGGGTGTCATGGCGCAACGATGCCGCCGCCGCACGGGCCGCGTCGTCGGAGCAGGGACCACACCTGCACATCGGACCGTGGTCGTACCGCTCGCCTCCGGTCCAGCCCGACGTCCCGCGCGCTGCGGAAATCCGGGCCGGATCGAGGATTCGGGCAGCCGCTCGGAGCACTTCGGGCAATTAGCTGGATATTAGCCCCCGATTGCTCTTGACGTGCGGAAACGCCGGGCGGCAGGGTGCTCGCTGATCCGCATCCAGAGCCGGGTGCCGCACCGCACCGGCTAATGCGCATTAGTCAGGAGTGGCGATGGCATCCAGCGCGGGACGGCGGGGCAGGCCGCGGCAAACGGAGGTCGCCCGGCTGGCCGGGGTGTCGCAGACGACGGTGTCGCTGGTGCTCGGCGGGAACAAGCAGGGCATCGCGCTGCACGAGGACACCCGGGCCAGGGTGCTCGCCGCCGCTCGCGAGCTCGGCTACGTGCCCGACCCGGCGGCGCGGCGGATGGCCAGGGCCCGCAACAACCTGCTCGGCGTGTTCAGCTTCACCTCGACCTTCCCGGTCGACGTCGAGCACTCGTACTACCCGATCCTGGTCGGCGTCGAGCGCGAGGCGGTGGCCCGCGGCTACGACCTGGTGCTGTTCACCGGCGCCAGTTCGAAGGCCGCGCAACCCGGTGCGCCGCAACGGGTCCGGATGGCCGACGGATGCCTGTTCCTCGGTCGGCACATCCCCGAGGACGAGCTGCGCCGCCTGGTGGCCGACGGGTACCCGGCCGTCCACATCGGACGGCGCGACGAGCTCGACGGCCTGGCCTGGGTGGGCGTCGACTACGTCAGCGCCAGCGCCGAGGTCGTGCGGCACCTCGCCGGTCTCGGGCACCGGCGGATCGTGCTGGTCCGCGAGGCCGATGACGCGCCGGCCTCCGACGACCGCGAACGCGGGTTCCGGATGGCCGGGCTGGGCGTCGCGGACGTCGCGGCGGTCGTGCGCACCTCGCGGCCGGCTGCCGAGATCACGCCGGACTGGGTGCGCGCCCAGGTGGCCGGTGGGATCACCGCGTTCGTCGCCGAGGAGACCGACACCGGCGCGGCGTGGCGGCAGCTGCTGGCCGCCGTCGACGGCGCCGGGCTCGACGTGCCGGGCGAGATCTCCCTGGCACTGCTCGGTTCTCCGCCCGCCGACCTGGCCGGGCGGCCGCAACCCACCGGCTTCGACGTCCCCCGGGCCGAACTCGGATCGGCCGCGGTCCGGATGGCCACCGCGCTGCTGACCGGGGACGACGCCACCGAACCCCTGGTGCCCTGCACCTTCCGCCCGGGCCGCACGGCAGGCCCGGCTCGTTCCCGAACCCACTGAGGAGGCCGACCAGATGACCACTCGCACTCCCGGGGAGACCGAGGTCCTGATCGTGGGCGGCGGGCTCGGCGGCGTGGCCGCCGCGCTGGCCGCCTGCCGGGCGGGGCGCTCCGTCGTGCTGACCGAGGAGACCGACTGGCTCGGCGGGCAGCTCACCTCGCAGGCCGTTCCGCCGGACGAGCACCCGTGGGTCGAGCAGTTCGGCGTCACCGCCTCCTACCGGGCGCTGCGCGAGGGCATCCGCGCCCACTACCGCCAGTGGTACCCGCTGCGGGCGCAGGCCGGGGAGCTGGTGAACCTCAACCCGGGCGCAGGCCGGGTCAGCAAGCTGTGCCACGAGCCGCGCGTGGCGCTGGCCGTGATCGAGGCGATGCTCGCGCAGCACCGCTCCGCCGGGCGCCTGACCGTGCTCACCGAGCAGCGGCCGGTCGCCGCGGAGACCGACGGCGACCTGGTCCGGGCGGTCACCGTCGAGGACGTCCGGGACGGCACCCGGCGGACCATCGCGGCCCGGTACGTCATCGACGCCACCGAGACCGGTGAGCTGCTGGAGCTGGCCGGTGTCGAGCACGCGACCGGTGCCGAGGCGCGCGACGAGCACGACGAGCCGCACGCCCCCGAGATCGCCGATCCGCTCAACCAGCAGGGCATCACCTTCTGCTTCGCGCTCTCGCACCACGACGGCGAGGACCACACCACCGACCGGCCCGCCGACTACGACTTCTGGCGCTCCTACCGGCCGGACTTCTGGCCCGGCCCGCTGATCGGCTTCCTCGCCCCGGACCCGCGCACGCTCGAAGCGGTGCCGCGCACGTTCGAGCCGAACCCGGACGTCGACCCGCTCGCCGTGGACGCCGACCAGAGCGCGGACGCGGGGGACAAGGAGCTGTGGGGGTTCCGGCGCATCCTGGCGCGGAACCTGCACCGGCGCGGCGCTTTCGACTCCGACATCACCCTGGTCAACTGGCCGCTCAACGACTACTGGCTCAAACCGCTGATCGGCGCGGGCGAGGAGACCGCCCGGGACGCGCTGGCCGAAGCCCGGCAGCTGTCCCTGTCCGTCCTGCACTGGTTGCAGACCGAGGCGCCGCGTTCCGACGGGGGCACGGGCTTCCCGGGCTTGAAGCTGCGGCCCGACATCACCGGTACCGCGGACGGGCTGGCCAAAGCCGCCTACATCCGCGAATCCCGCCGCATCAAGGCCGTCACCACGGTCACCGAGCGCGACGTGGCCATCGATCTGGTCGGACCGCGCGGCGGCACCCGCTACGCCGATTCCGTCGGCGTCGGCAGCTACCGCATCGACCTGCACCCCTCCACCGGCGGCGACAACTACGTCGACATCGGTTCGGTGCCCTTCGAGATCCCGCTGGGCGCGCTGCTGCCGCGCCGCGTCGGGAACCTGCTGCCCGCGGGCAAGAACATCGGCACCACCCACATCACCAACGGCTGCTACCGCCTGCACCCCGTGGAGTGGAACGTCGGCGAGGTGGCGGGCGCGCTCGCCGCGCACTGCCTGGCGGAGAACGTGCCGCCGCACCAGGTGCGGGAAGACGGCAAGCGGTTCGAGGAGTTCGCCCGGCTGCTCGACCGGACAGGTGTCCAGCGCCACTGGCCGGACGTCCGCGGCTACTGAACGGGAGGTGCCCCATGACCAGGATCCGCGTCGGCATCGACGTGGGCGGGACCTTCACCGACGCGGTGGCGGTCGACCCGGCCACGCTGGAGCTGCTCGCCCAGGTGAAGGTCCCCACCACGCACCACCACGCCGACGGGGTCGCGCACGGCATCGTGACGGCGCTGAACCGGCTGCTCGACGAGGTCGGCTGCGCCGCCGAGGACGTCGCCTTCCTCGCGCACGGCACGACCCAGGCCACCAACGCCCTGCTCGAAGGCGATGTGGCCCCGGTGGGGCTGATCGGCATCGGCAGCGGGCCGGGAGCCGTCGCGACGAAGCGGCTCGCCGGGCTCGGGAACCTCGAACTCGCGCCGGGCAAACGGCTTCCGCTGCACTACGCGCACGTCGATGACCCCGGCGATCCTGCCGGTGTCCGCGCCGCCGTCGACCAGGTCACCGCCGCTGGAGCCGAGGTGCTGGTCGCCAGCGAGCCGTTCAGCGTCGACCTGCCCGACGGCGAGCAGGCGGTGCTGGCCGCGGCCGGTGCTCGCGGGCTGCCCACGACCGCCGCGCACGAGATCACCTCGCTGTACGGCCTGCGCAAGCGCACCCGCACCGCGGTGGTCAACGCCGCGATCCTGCCGAAGATGCTGGCCACCGCGAACCTGGTGGAATCGAGCATCACCGCATCCGGGATGACCGCGCCGCTGATGGTGATGCGGTGCGACGGCGGGGTGATGTCGCTGACGGAGATGCGACGGCGCCCGCTGCTGACCGTGCTGTCGGGCCCGGCCGCGGGCGTGGCGGGCGCGCTGATGCAGGAGCGGGTCAGCGATGGCGTGTTCCTGGAGACCGGCGGCACCTCCACCGACATCAGCGTGATCCGCCGCGGCAAGGTCGCGGTCCGGCACGCCACCATCCTGGGCAAGTCCTCGTACCTGTCGGCACTGGACGTGCGCACCGTCGGTGTCGGCGGCGGCTCGATGATCCGGCTCGGCGACGGTGCGGTGCGCGGTGTCGGACCGCGCAGCGCCCACATCGCCGGATTGCCCTACGCCTGCTTCGCGAATCCGGCGGAGCTGCGGGAGGCGAAGCTCGTCGCCACCAGTCCGCTGGCGGGCGACCCTGGTGACTACGCGGCCGTCGACGCCGCCGGTGGTCGCTTCGCCATCACCATGACCTGCGCCGCCAACGCGCTGGGCCGGGTTCCCGAAGGGGACTTCGCCGCGGGCGAACCGGAATCGGCCCGGATCGCGCTGGCCCTGCTCGCCGAGGCGCTGAACACCGACGTGGCCGGTGCCGCGAGGCGGGTCCTGGACGCCGGTGTCAAGCAGGTCCGCGCCGTCGTGGACGCGATGATCCGCGACTACCGGCTCGACCGCGACACCGTCGTGCTCGTCGGCGGGGGAGGCGGCGCGGCTTCGGTCACGCCGCACCTGGCCGGCAGCACCGGGCTGACCGGCCGGATCGCCGAGCACAGCGAGGTGATCAGCCCGCTGGGCGTGGCGCTCGCGCTGGTCCGCGAGCAGGTCGAGCGGATCATCCCCGGCGCCACCCAGGAGCACGTCCTCGGCGTGCGCAACGAAGCCGAAGCGGCCGTCGTCGCGCAGGGTGCCGCGCCCGGCGCGGTGGAAGTGGAGGTGACGGTCGATCCGCAGACCAACACCGTGCGTGCCATCGCGACTGGAGCCACCGAACTGCGCACCCAGGACCGCGCCCGCCGCGTCGACGACACCGAACTCCGCACCGCGGCCGCGGAGAGCCTCAAGACCGATCCGCAGCGGGTCCGGGTGCTCGCCACCACCGACGCGCACACCGTCTTCGGCGCCGAGAAGCGCCGCCGCTTCCGCAAACCGCACCACCCGGTGCGCGTCCTGGACGCCGACGGCGTCGTGCGCCTGCACGCCGCGAACGCCCGCGTCGCCACCACCACGGCGGGCCAGGCGCCGGAGGTGCTGGCGGAGCTGATCCGCGAGAGCACCACCTACGGGGACGGTGGTGTCCGCGCTCCGTCGCTGCGCCTGCTGCTCGGCTCCCGGATCGCCGACCTCTCCGGCGTGCTGGAGGCGGGCCCGCTGCTGGCCCTGGCCCGCAGCGAACTGCGCTCGCGCGCGGCGGACGAGCCGGTGGTGGCGGTGCTGGAGGCGCGCTCATGACCGCCACGACCTCGCGGCTGACCGCCGCACGCCGGGACGAGCTGGTCGCGGAGTGCGAACGACTGGCCGCGCTCACCGATGTCGAGCTCGCCACCCGCCTGCTGGCGAGCACGCCGACTCACGAAGCGCGGGACCCGGCGCTGCTGGCCCGCTGGGCGGAGCTGGCCACCGGGTACGGTGCCGGACTCGCTCGCGGTGGAGCGGCGGACGGGATTTCGCCCGCAGCGGTCGAATGCGAAGGCGGGATTGAACGAGGACTGCTGGCCCGCTACCTATCCCGACCTGTGTCCACTGTGGAGCTCTACGTCGACGCGATCGAGCTCGGCGAGGAGTTGAGCGCGTTCCTCGGCTGGCAGGAGTGGTTTCCGCCCGGTTCGCTGCGCGCGGCCGCGCTCGCCCACGAGCAGGCGCACGCGCGCCTGCACGACACCGGAGCGCGCCGAGCGCTCCGCCACCGCCTCGGGCACGTCTCGCTGAGCCTCGGCCGCTTCCGGTTCTTCGGGCACGTCGCGGGCGCCGACGAGGTCGCCGCGCACGGCTACGCGGGCGCCGCCGTCGGCCTGGGCCGCACCCCGATCCTGCTCACCGCCGCGCTGACCAGCGCGGTCCTGGCCCTCAGAGAGGGGTGAAGCCCACGTGGGAATCGCCATCCTCGTGCTCATGCTCGCCGGCGTCGGGCTGATGCTCGCCCGCAAGCTGCC
Source organism: Saccharopolyspora indica (assembly GCF_027853965.1). Classification (GTDB taxonomy): domain Bacteria; phylum Actinomycetota; class Actinomycetes; order Mycobacteriales; family Pseudonocardiaceae; genus Saccharopolyspora; species Saccharopolyspora indica. The sequence goes on from NZ_JAQGLB010000001.1 coordinate 33,765, forward strand.
CACCGCCTTCGCGCTCGTCCTGCTCGGGATCGGCATCGCGATCCTCGCGGGCGCGCCGCTCACCGGCGAGGAGAGCATCATCGACACCGTGCTCCAGGAAGGAGCGCCCGCGCTGGCCACCACCATGCTCGCGGTGCTGATCGGTTCCTGGCTGGGCAAGCTCATGGAGGAGACCGGCATCGCCGCCACCCTCGTCCGCAAGATCGTCGAGTTCGGCGGCGACCGCCCGACCACCGTCGCGCTCGGCGTGCTGGTCGTCTCCGCGCTGGTCGGCACGGTCACCGGCTCGGCACCCGCCGCGATGATGGCGGGCATCATCGGCATCCCGGCGATGATCGCGGTCGGCGTGCCCAAGACGACCGCGGCCGGGACGATCCTGATGGGCATCGCCGTCGGCGTGCCCTTCGAACTGCCGATCTGGCAGTTCTTCTCCACCGCGCTGGAACTGCCGGTCGGCACCGTGCGCGGCTTCATGCTCAAGCTGTTCCCGTTCGCCCTGGTCTTCGCGGTGCTGTTCGTGTTCGTGGAGACCCGCCGCAGGGGTGTCGAGCACACCTGGTCGCTGACCTCGGCCCCGGGGCGCGTGCGCGCCCGTCGCCTGGGGGACGCGCCCTGGTACGCACTGCTGGCACCCGCCGTCCCGCTGGTCCTGGCGCTGGGCTTCGAGGTCGCGATCATCCCGGCGATGCTCGCCGGTGTGCTCTACGCGCTGGTGACCACGACGCGACCGGCCGAGATGAACCAGCGGATGCTGCGCACCCTCTACGCCTCCTTCGACATCGCCGCGCCGCCCATCGTGCTGTTCGTCGCCATCGGCATCCTGCTGGAGGCGGTCAAGCTGCCCGGTGCGATCGAGGCGCTCAACCCGCTGGTCGGGGCCGTGGCCCCGGAGCACCCGGTCGTCTTCGTGCTGGTCTTCACCCTGCTGGTGCCGCTGTGCCTGTACCGGGGGCCGCTCAACGTCTACGGCCTCGGTGCCGGGATCGCGGGCGTGCTGATCGCGGCGGGCATCTACCCGGCCGTGGCGGTGCTGGGCCTGACCGCGTCGTACAACCAGGTCTTCGGCGTGTCCGACCCGACGAGCACCCAGACGGTGTGGGCCGCCCAGTACGCCGGTATCAGCCCGCAGCGAGTGATGCTGCGCACCCTGCCCTACGTGTGGTGCGTCGCGCTCGGCGGCTTGTGCGTCACCGCCGCCACCACCTTGTGATCCACCGTCCGAAGTGGAGGAACCTTCCGTGGAACTGGATCGTCGCAGTCTTCTCGGCGCCGCGATGGCAGGCGGTGCGCTGTTCGCCGTCGGCGGGTTCGGCACCCGTCAGGCGGCCGCCGCCCCCGGCGGCTTCCCCGACTACCGCCACCTGAGCACCCTGCTCCGGCCCGAGCAGCTCAAGTACAACCCGACCGGCGAGATCATCTTCCCGTGCGTGCGCGGCGTCTACGACCGGTTGAGCGACCCGCTCGGCCGCTACTACCTCTACTACGCCCCGCACGACAAGCCGGGCGGAATCTGCCTGGCGTACGGGGATTCGCTGGAGGGACCGTTCACCGAGCACCCGCACAACCCGATCGTCTCCAACGTGTGGAAGCCGCACTACGAGGTCAGCCACGTCTCGTCCCCGCACGTGATGTGGCACGCCGAGTCGAAGGAGCTGTGGCTGTACTTCCACGGGGAGAACACCACCACCCGCCTCGCGCGCTCGAAGGACGGCATCCGCTTCAGCTACGACAAGGTCGTGCTGAACGCCTCGATGATGCCGGAGGGGACCACCGAGACCAGCTACGCCAGGGTGTTCCGGCACGACCTGCCCGCGCGCGAGGCCCGCTTCGTGATGCTCTTCATGCACAACACCACGGCCAACCACCGCGACATCTGCTGGGGGTGGTCGCCCGACGGCCGCGACTGGACCTTCGACCCGGAACCGCTGATCGACCACGCCGCGGTCGGAGCGCAGGACGTCGGCGGGGGACACCTGCTGCACCGCAACGACAGCACCTACGTCGTCTACCACACCGACAAGGGCAGCGGCGGCAACGTGCTCATCACCGAGGTGGGCAACGACTTCTCCCGGCGCGAGCACCTCGGGATCTTCTACGACTCCTCCGCCGCGCAACCGGAGAACGGGCGTGCGGCGGCACCGGCCTTCGGCACGGATCGGGGAGTGCCGTACATGGTCTACGAAGCCGGGGAGCGGCTGGCAGGCGTCATCGCCGTGGCCCGCGGCTGACCGCGTGACGGCCGTCCGGTCCGGCTACCGGGCGGCCTGGCCGCGCAGCCACGACGCGGTCACCTCGACGACTTCGCCTGCCGCGCCCCGGAAACCGTGCCCGCCACCGCGAACGCGGTGCCAGTCGGTGCCGTCCCGCAGGCTCGCCGTCTCGCGCGCGACGTCGTAGGAGACGTGCTCATCGGCATCGCCGTGCACGACGAGCGCCGGGATGCCGCTGGCGAGGAACGCGGCGCGCGGGTCGAGCTCGGCGAACTCCTCGAAGAGCCGCGCACCCAGCTCGAACCGGCCTTCGACGTCGAGAAAACCCTTCTCCTGCAACGAGCTCAGATCGCCGTAGAGCTGCCGCCCGCGCGGCAGCTCCGGTCGCAGGAACGTCCGGCGCAGGTCGAGAACCGGCTGCCACAGCACGACCGACTCGATGGGCAGCTCGCTCAGCGAGAGCGCGGTGCTCACCGCGCCGAAGCTCGACGCCACCACCGACACCGGGCGCCCCGCCGATTCCACCGCCGCCCGCAGGTCCAGCAGTTCGCCCGCGATCGTCATCTCGCGCGGCAGGCCCGCGCTGGTGCCGTGCCCGCGGAAGGAGAACCGCAGCACCGAGAAACCCGCCGCGACGAGCCGGTCGGCGAGCGCCGGGAAGAGGCCCTGCTCGTCCAGATCGCCGGTGATCCCGTGCGCCAGCACCACGGTGTCGGCACCGGACCGGTGCCACTGCGCGTCGAGGCGGATTCCGTCAGATGTGGTGATCACCGAATGAACCTCGGTCCGGTCCGGACGCCGCGACGGCCGTCGTGCGAGCAGAGCTCCGATCCTCTCCGGCGAAGCCGGGTGCGGTCAAGGCAGCGCGCGATCGGTCCACTGTGCTCAGTTGCCGGTCCAGCGCGGCGGCCGCTTCGCCAGGAAGGCGGCGACGCCTTCGGCCGCGTCGGCCGACGACCTGGCGCCTTCCTTGGCGGCGGCGGTGTCGATCCAGCGGCTGTCGTCGTTGGCGGGATAGGCGGCCTCGACCGCGCGCAGGGTTTCCCGGACCGCGATCGGGGCGTGCCCGGCGATCCGCTCGGCGATGGCGAGGGCTTCCGCGACGGCCGAACCCGGTTCGGTCAGGCGGTTGACCAGGCCCAGGTCGTAGGCGCGCTGGGCGGGCAGCCGCTCACCGGTGAGGAGCATCTCCCTGGCCACGTTCAGCGGCAGCGCTCGCGGGGCCCGGAACAGGCCGCCGCACTCGGCGACCAGGCCGAGCCCGACCTCCGGGAGCGAGAAGTGCGCCGTCCGCGAGGCGACGATCATCGTGCTGGCCAGCGCGATCTCGAACCCGCCGCCGACCGCGGCACCTTCCACCGCGGCGATCAGCGGCTTGCACAGCCGGCGCTTGGCGATCCCGTACGGGCCGCCGCGCTCGGTGGGCTCACCGGCCCAGACGCGGACGTCGGTGCCCGCGGAGAAGAAGTCCGGGCCGCCGGTGAGGACCGCCGCCCGCACCGAGTCGTCGTCCTCGAACTCGTTCAACGCCGCGTCGAGGGCCTGGGTCATCGCGCCGTCGAAGGCGTTGCGCCGCTCCGGCCGGTCCATGGTGAGGACCTGGACCGCGCCCTCCCGTTCCACTCGCACTGCCACGATCTCGCTCCTCGGCTCGGCGCTGTCGGTCACCGCAGGCGGTCAAGCCGGGATTCTAGGTGCTGCCGGGATCAGCAGAAGCCGACGGCGTCCCCGGTTCGTTCACCCAGTCGAGTGCCGACGTGGCCGGGCGCGTCCTCCAGGGCGTCCAGCCTGCGGCGGATCTCGGCCTGGACGACGAGCGCTTCGCGGCGGTGCCGCCGCACCAGGTCCCAGCGCTGCTGTTCGAGCGCGTGGTTCATGCAGAGCTCGGCGAGCTTGGCGCGGCGGTCGAGCTCGTCCAGGAGGCAGGACACCAGCGGTGCTTCGGGCTCTTGCTGCAGAGGGAACATGGTCACGACCCCGATCCGTCGAATGCCTTGTGAGCTGCCTCCACTGTGACGGGCGCCACTGGTCCGGCGGGCGGGCTGAACTACTCAATCACGCGGCTCCGGTCCCCTGAGTAGTCCCGGGGGCGCGGGCGGGACCCACGTCCCCGGGACGTTCTTCAGCCTTCGTGGTCGAGCAGCCAGCGCTTGACGTCGAGCCCCCAGCTGTACCCGCCGAGGCTCCCGTCGCTGCGGTGCACCCGGTGGCAGGGCACGAACAGCCCGATCCGGTTGATCGCGCACGCCCGCCCAGCCGCCCGCGGCGCTCCCGGTGAGAGCTCGCGGTAGGTCAGCGGCGCGCCCGCTGGCTGGGCCCGCAGCCGTTGCCAGGTCTCCTGCATGAGCGGAGTGCCGGGCTGGCGCACTTCGACGGTGTCGATGGCGGTGAGCTCACCGCCGAAGTACGCCCGCACCGAGGCCAGCGCAGTGCTCTCCTGTTCCCTCGGCGCGGTCGGGGCCGCCGCCAGCCCCAGCGAGGCGAAGAGCGCCGCGCTGGTGTCGGCGAACCCGCAGGCGACGACCACGCCGTCCTCGTCGGTGACGAGCGACAACGGGCCGACGGGCGTGTCCAGGGACTCGGCACCCAGCGTCATCTCACCGGCTCCGCGGCCAGCCGCCGGTAGTCGCGACCGGCGAAGACCAGCGGATCGTTCGCGCCGCCGGTGCTGTGGACGTGGCGGACGGCGCCGAGGAGCAGGGTGTGGTCCGCTGCCTCGATCCGCCGGTCGATCCGGCAGTCGATGCTGACCGGGCTGCCCGTCAGCACCGGGTCGCCGGTGACGGGGGAGGGGTACCAGTCCAGGCCGCCGAACTCGCCCACCGCCCGCCGCCCGGCGAAGTGCGCGGCCAGCGCGCGCTGCCCGGCTCCGAGGACGTTCACGGTGAACGACTCGGCGTGCGCCAGCAGGCCGTGCGTGCGGGTGCGGTGCCCGATCGCCACGAGCAGGGTCGGCGGATCCAGCGAGACCGACAGCGCGGAGTTGATCGTCATGCCGTGCGGTCCGCGGGTGGTGAGGACGGCGACGCCGGTGGGCAGGCGGCGCATCGCCTGCCGGAACACCTCCGCGGTGGGCTGCGGTGTCACCAGACCGGGTCCTTCGGTGCGGGCGCGGCCAGCGCCGGGAAGTGCGGCACGACGTCCTCGGCGAGCTGCGCGACGGCTTCCGCCGCGGGCCGCCTGCCGTGCTGGACGCCGAGCGCCGCGTGGTTGATGCCCGCGTCCTGCCAGCGGTGCAGCAGCTCCAGCAGACCTTCGGTGCCGGTGCGCAGCACGAAGCCGCCGCGCAGCGGGGTCGGCGGGTGCTTCGGGTCCTCGACCAGGTCGATCCACTCGTTGGTGGCCACCGGTTTGAACCGCCCGCCGGGGATGAGCTCGCGCCAGGCGGCGGCCCGCTGGCCCAGCGCGGTCGTGCCCTCGGCGTTGACCGTCACGCCCGGGTAGACCAGCCAGCCGTCGGAGTGCTCGGCGATCCACTCCGGTGTCTGCCGGGAGGAGCCCGTGACCAGCAGCGGGATCCGCCCGCTGACGGGCTTGGGCAGCAGGTCGACGCCCTGCATCCTGCCCAGCGGCGAGGAGATGGTGGGCTTGGTCGACTCCAGCAGCGCCCGGAACATCTGCACCGCCTCGCGGTAGCGCTCACCTCGCGACTCGAAGTCGACGCCGTAGGCGGGGAACTCGGCCGGGCGGTCGCCGGAGGCGATGCCCAGCACCAGCCTGCCGCCGGAGAGGTGGTCCAGGGACGCCGCCTGCTTGGCCAGGTCCACCGGGTGGCGCAGCGAGAAGATGGCGCTGCCCGCGGCCAGCGCGGCCTTGCGGGTGTGCGCGGCGAGCCAGGCCAGGTAGGTCCAGGGGTCGTAGACCTGCCCGACGTCGCCGAAACCGGGGTCGAACAGCGGGACGTCGCGCACCCAGATGGCCGCGAACCCGGCATCGTCGGCCTGCCGGATCGCCTCGCCCTGCCCGGCCATCCCGGCCATGTCCCCGGTGTAGGGCCACAGCGGCAGGAACAGTCCGACCGTCAGCCTGCCGGGCGCGAACATGGTCCGGAACCCGGGGTGCTCGGCCAGCAAGTCTGCTTCAGGCATGGGAAACCTCCACTTGAACGAACGCTCAACCGGGAGCCTAGCGGGCTCTTGAACGAACGTTCAACCGGGATGCTTCTGGAATGAACGTTCACTCGAGTAGGCTGGCCGGGTGCGAGCGCAGGCGAAGAAGACCGAGGCGGCCGAGGTCGTCGACACCCGGACCCGGATCGTGCGTGCCACCGCCCTGTTCCTGCAGCGCCAGGGCTACGAGGGCACCTCGATCAAGCGCATCGGCGCGGAAGCCGGGGTCACGCCCGGCTCGGTGTACCACTTCTTCCCCGGCGGCAAGGAGCAGCTCGCCGCCGAGGCCCTGCGCTACGGAGCCGAGGAGTTCACCGAGCTGCTGCGATCCGGCCTGGACAGCACGCCGGATCCCGCCGATGCGGTAGCGGCCTGCGCCCTGCTGCTCGCCGACAGCCTGCGCGAGTCGGAGTGGACCGACGGCTGCCCCGTCGCGGCTGCGGCGCTGGAGACCATCGGCGCGTCGCCGGAGATCCAGCGCGCCTCCGACGAGTCGCTGCAGCACTGGCAGAACCTGCTCGCGAACAAGCTCACGGCGGGCGGCATCGCCGAAGCGGCGGCCCGCGCGCTGGCGTGCACGATCATCAGCACGATGGAAGGCGCCGAGCTGCTGTGCCGGGTGTCGGCCACCGATCAGCCGCTGCGCACCGCCGCTGAGCACCTGGCCCAGCTCGTGCGCCTGCAGGAGCGCTCGGCCGACCCGGAGTGAACCGGTCCGATGTGGACACGATGACCGCCGGTCCGTGAGGTTGTCACACCTGGCCGACCTCCTTCGTCTGCTCTCCGACAGGCGAGGGGAGAGGAACGGCTATGAACTTGGCCCACGGGCTCGGCGAGCGATCGGATCTGCCGGTGCCGCTCTGGCTGGCGCTCTACGCCGGAGCAGCGGCGGTGCTGATCGCCTTCTTCGCGGTCTCCGCGCTGAGGCCCAAGCCGCGCGCCGGGCGTGAGGTGCCGCTTCCGCTGGCGGGACTGGCGGACGCGCGGATCACTCGCGCGCTGCTGAGAGCCGGAGGCCTGATCGCATTCGGCGTGCTGCTGGCGGTGGCGTGGTTCGGCGCCGACGATTCGCACAACCCGGCGCCGGTCTGGTTCTACGTGTGGTTCTGGGTCGGCCTGATCCCGGCCTCGCTGCTCTTCGGGCCGTTCTGGCGGTTGGTGAACCCGGTGCGGCCGCTGGCCGCGATCGTCCGCAGCTGCCTCCCGCGCGGCGTGCGGCGCGAGTTGCGCTCCGATGGTGCGGGAAACGTGGTGGCGGTCGGTGGGATGATCGCGTTCCTGTGGCTGGAGCTGGCCTCCCCGCACCCGGATTCGCCGCGTGCCGTCGCGGTTTTCGTGACGATCTACGCCGCGGTGCACGCGATCGGCGGCGCGCTGTTCGGGCCGCGGTGGTTCGCGCAGGCGGACACCTTCGAGGTGTACTCCGGGCTGATCGCCGCGATGTCGCCGTTCGGCCGCGGTGCCGACGGGCGGCTGGTGCTGGTGGTGCTGGGCGGGGCGATGTTCGACGGCTTCAGCGGGCTGCCCCTGTGGACCGATCTCACCGGCCTGATCCGGCAACCGGTCACCTCGCTGCTGGCCACCGCGGCGCTGGCGGTGCTGCTCGTGCTGAACGTCCGCGCCTACCGCGAGGCGATCAGGACGACCAGCGCGTACCTCCGGCCAGGTGTGTCCACTGTGGATGACGAGTTCACCTGCCCGATGGTGCCGATCATGGTCGGGTACGGCGTGGCGCACTACTTCTCGTTCGCCGTCTTCGAGGGGCAGCTGGGCTGGCTGCTGGCCACCGACCCGTTCGGCCGGGGCTGGGACCTGCTCGGCGTCGGCGGGGCCTCGGTCGACTACGCGGTGCCGGGACCTGCGGTGATCTCCGCGGTGCAGGTCGGCGCGATCGTGCTCGGGCACGTGATGGGCGTGGTGTCCGCGCACGACCGCGCGTTGCGCGTGGTGCGCGCGGACGACCTGCGCTCCGGGCAGTACCCGATGGTCACGCTCATGGTGGTCTACACCGGGATCGCCATCGTGCTGGTCTCAGCCGGCTGATCCGTTCAGCCGCGCCGCGAGGCGTTCGGCGAGCGGATGCGTTCCGAGGCCGTCCTGCAGCCACTGCTCGACGACAGTCGCGTAGAGCGCCCTCGGCGCCTCGGACCACTCCAGCCCGCCGTGCGGCGGTTCCGGGTCGTACTCGATGCCGAACTGCACCGACCGCGCGGCCTCCGCGCCGGCCAGTTCCTCGACCAGGTGCAGCGCCATGTCGATGCCCGCCGAGACACCGGCAGCGGTGAGCACCGGCCCGTCCTGCACCCAGCGCTCGCCGACCGGGGTGGCGCCGAACTCGGCCAGCACGTCGAGCACCGACCAGTGCGTGGTGGCCCGGCGCCCTTCCAGCAGCCCGGCGGCCCCCAAGATCAGCGCGCCGGTGCACACCGATGTCATCAGATCGGCACCAGGTGCGACGCCGCGCAGGTAGGCGAGCAGGGGCTCGTGGATCACCGCGCGCAGCGTCGGCGTGCCACCGCCCGGCACCACCACCACGTCCGGTGCGGGCACGTCGGCGAAGGTGCGGTCGGCGCGCACCTGCAGCGGGGTGTCGGTGTCGTAGGTCGCCAGCTCTTCGGCGACCACGACCACCCGGAACTCCGGGCGCATCGCGGAGAACATCGACAGCACCTGCAGCGGCCCCACCAGATCGAGGATGGTGCAGCCGGGGTAGAGCACGAACGCGATCGTCTTCTCATCAGCCATGCGCTCATCGTGAACCGCACGCCCGGCCGCCGCCGCGGCCGTGGCCGAAATCCTGCGATGCGCGTCACCGCTGTCACAGGTCCGTCCGCCGGTTCGTCCTATCGGCGAACACACCCTCGGGAAGGGAAGCAGGAGATGATGGACGGCCACAGCCGGCCCGCCAAGCTGCTCGTCCGCTTGGCGACCGTGGTGAGCGCTCTGATGATGCTGGTCTTCGGGATGTGGATGCGGATCGATCCACCGGGCTTCGCGGAGTTCGCGCAATTCCCCAACCACACGCACTTCCTGCACGACGCCGGGGTCTTCCAGATCGGCATCGGCCTGATGATGCTCTCCGCCCTGGTGTGGCGCGACGTGCTGTCGATCGTGCTGGGCGGCTTCATCGTCACCAACACGCTGCACGCGATCAACCACGCCACCGATCTCGAACTCGGCGGCAGCCCGGACACCTGGTGGCAGCTCGGGCTCGTCTCGCTGCTCGCGCTGGCCGGGCTCGTGGCGCACCGCAGGCAGCTGAAAGCGGTGCGGGCACGCGAGACCGCGCGAATCTGAAGGGAAAAGCACGACATGAGGGTTCTGCTCGCCGGTGCCACCGGCGCCATCGGGAAACCACTGCTGACCGCGCTGGCCGGTGCCGGGCACGAGGTGACCGCGATCATCCGGAACCAAGCCAACCGCGACGTGGTGCGCCAGCGCGGCGCCGTCCCGGTGGTCGCGGACGTGATGGATCGCGAAGGCCTGCTGCGGGCCGTGGACGGCATGCGGCTGGACGTGGTGATGCACCAGGCCACGGCCATGCGCGACGCCGGGCTGCGGATCCGCGAGGACGATCCGACGAAGGCGCTGCGCGGTCCGGGCACGGAGCACCTGCTGGCCGCGGCGCGGCTGGTCGGTGCGCGGCGGTTCGTCACCCAGTCGCTGATCACCGGCTACGGCTACCACGACTTCAGCGACCGGGTGCTCACCGAGGACGACGAGTTCGGCCGGATGTTCGGCAACGCGGGCGATCCCGTGGTGGAGACCAGCGTGGCCACCGAGCGCCAGACGTTCAACGCCGAGGGCATCGAGGGAATCGCCTTGCGCTACGGGCTCTTCTACGGTCCGGAGGCGTTCAGCGACATGTTCGCCGACCTGCTCCGCAAGCGGGTTCCGCTGCTGCCGAGGGGGAAGACCGGCGGCACCTGCCTGATCCACGTGCAGGACGCCGCGGAGGCGGCGGTCGCGGCGATGGAGCACGGCGAGCCGGGCAACGCCTACAACATCGTGGACGACGCGCCCATCGGGTGGCGGGACTTCATCGGCACCGTGGCCGAGGCGCACGGCACGCCGCGGCCGATCTCGTTGCCCGCCTGGGTGTTCCGGCGCCTCGTGCCCTACCTCGGCTGCCAGATGATCGACACGACGCTGCGGGTCTCCCACGAGAAGGCGACCCGCGAACTCGGCTGGACGCCGCGGATCCCGGACCTGCGCAGCGGGCTCGGGCTGGCCTGAGCCACCGGGGCATCCCGGCCGCGGCCGGGATGCCCCGCTCCGGTTCACGCAGCGGCGGCCTTGCGGGCCACGGCGCGCAGCATGACCCGGCGGATCAACCCGCTGAACGGCCGGATCAACCGCCAGTAGGACAGCATCTTCCGGCGGGCCGCGGTTCCGGCGGTGATCCGGGTCTCGGTGCGCAGCAGGGTGCCGCCGCCGATCGGGATCAGCTCGAACACCGACGCCGACTTGGCGAAACCGGGCTCGTCGTGGTCGCGGAACTGCTCGGCAGGGCAGGTGCGGCGGAAGTCCCCGGGCCGCAGCCGCCAGAACTGGCTGATCGAGCCGAGCACGACGTACCGCTGCGGCACGGTGGCCAGCTCGAACCAGCCCCGCTGGAGCATCGTCCCGATCATGCTCGACGAACCGGCGGTCGCCGCACCCGCGTCCGGCAGCGACCGGATGCCCATGAGCAGCCGAACCACTGGGAGGTCACCGGGTGAGAAGGTGTTCAGCGCTCTCCACACGGCTTCCGGGCTCTGCCGGATGTGCAGCTCGTGGCGCTCGGCGCCCAGCGGCTGCGGTACGAACTTCTCCAGGACCTCTGACATCGGCACATCCCCATCGGTTGGTCGGCGACAGCCACCGTCGCTCGTGTTCACTCATCGGACGAAGCAGCGGCCGCGGACGTGACAGCCCCGTCCCGCACGGGCAGCAACCGCACCGCCAGCACCCCGGCGCCGACGAGCGCCGCGGCCGCGGCCATCGCGACCGGATAGCCGACGGCACCGGCGACGGCCAGGGCGGCGCTGCCCGCGCCGAAGGCGATCACCGCGCCGACGCTGGACATGGCGCTGTAGTCCGCGCCCGCGGTGGCCGGTCTGGACAGCCGCATCGTCACCGTTGCGATCACCGTCGCCGATGCCGCGTAGGCGATCTTGAACAGCAGGATGGCCACGCCCGTCGCCACCGGCGGACCGGAGCCGGTGGCCAGCGGCAGCAGCGCGAGCACGGTGCCCAGCATGACGAGCCCGAGCAGGACCAGGCATGCACGAGTGCCGAGCCGCGCCACGAGAGTTCCGGCGAGCACCGCGCCCAGCATCGCCAAGGTGTCGCCGAGCAGGTTGACGACCAGCCCGATGCTGGACAGCGACCAGCCCGCGTCCACCAGCATCGGAGCGACCAGCGCGTACGCCGCGAAGATCCCGGCGAAGAAGCACGGCTGCACCACCAGCGTCCAGCGCGCCTTCGAGCGCTCGGTCAGCACGCCGAGCAGCGCGGCGTAGCGGTGCCGCAGGCGCGGCCGCGCGATCTGCTCGGCGGGCTCGGCGAGCCAGAGCAGTTGCACGGCGGGCAGAGCGCTCAGCACCGCCAGCGCGAGCACCGCCGGGGCCCAGCCGAACTCGTCGTAGACGAGCAGCGAGACACCGCCCCCGATGAGGCTGCCGACGTAGCCGCCCGCGACCTGGATCCCGTTGGCGATCCCGTGCTGCTCGGGGCGCAACAACCGGACCGTGAGCGCGTCGACGGCGATGTCCTGGGTGGCGGAGAGGACTCCGGTGGCGAGCGCGGCGAACAGCACGAGCCCGAGGTCGGCGACCGGATCGAGCACGAGCAGGCTCAGCAGCGCCAGCGCGAGCGCCGGCTGCAGGACGAGCAACCACGACCGGTAGTGCCCGCGCCGGGCGGAACCGAAGCGGTCCACCAGCGGCGCCCACAGCACCCGCATCGCCGAGAGCATCGAAACCACTTGCAGCAGGCCGAGCTGCTCCAGCCCCACGCCGCGGTCGCGCAGGATGGACGCGAGCGCGGTGGCGAAGAACGCGGTGCCGAGGAACTGCGCGGTGTAGAGCGTCGCCAGCAACCGGTAGCCGACCGGCGGCGCTCCGCTTCCCTTGTCTACCGCTGTCATGCGGCCCACTCTGCGCGAGACCGCGCCGCCGGGGCCGAAAGACGTCCGCAATCCTGTGCGACATGTCCTTCCGGGAGGAACTGGTCAGATGAGCACTGCAGACCGCCGCGTCGTCATCGTCGGCTACCCCGACGTCGAGCTGCTGGACGTGGCCTGTCCGGGCGACGCGTTCGCCTCGGCCAACCGGGCCGGTGCCGCACCGGCCTACTCGGTGGAGCTGGCGACCTCGCGCGGCGCGACGATCCGGAGTTCGTGCGGTATCGCGCTGGTCGCGCAGCGAGCGCTGGAACAGGTCGCGGGACCGGTGGACACGCTGATCGTCGCGGGCGGGCACGGGCACTTCGCCGCCAGCGAGGACCGGCGGATCGTGGCGCAGATCAGCCGGATAGCCAGGGACAGCAGGAGAATCGTGTCGATCTGCACCGGTGTCTCGCTGCTCGCCGCCGCGGGTCTGGTCGACGGCAAGCGGGTGGCCACGCACTGGCAGCACGCCGCCCGGATCGCGGCCAGGTTCCCGGCCGTCGTGGTGGATCCGGTGCCGCTGTACATCTCGGACGGTCGCCTGCACACCTCGGCCGGGGTGACCAGCGCGCTGGACCTGAGCCTGAGCCTGATCGCCGACGACCACGGCCCGACGCTGGCCCGGAAAGTGGCTCAGACCCTGGTGACCTACCTGCACCGCCGCGGCGACCAGGCGCAGATCAGCATGTTCCTGGCCGCGCGGCCGCCCGGTGACCGGGTGGTGCGGGACCTCCTCGGCTACATCGCGGGCAACCTCGCGGCGGACCTCTCGGCCCCGGCGCTGGCGGCCCGCGCGGGCATCAGCGTCCGCCACCTGCGCAGGCTGTTCGTCAACCAGCTGGACACCACGCCGGGCCGCTACGTCCGAGCGGCCCGAACCGAAGCGGTGGCCCACCTGCTGACCTCCAGCGACCTGCCGCTGGACACGATCGCCCGCCGCTGCGGCTTCGGCACGACGGAAACGCTCCGCCAAGCCTTCCGGGACCGCTACGGAGCGAGCCCCACCCGGCAACGCCTGGCGGCGACCGCGCCGGGAGCGAAGAATGCGAGCGATAATAGTATTCACGAAATGGGCGGGAATTCTGATCTGTGACGGGATGGCGCGGTTCCCCGCCGCTGTTTCGGATCGCAGTTCATTCCGGTTCTGCGCGGCGGTCCGATCGGGTTAGGTCTCGCGGGTGAACCGGGAATCCTCGCCTGGCCCCCTTTGCGGGGTGGCGTTACCTTCGATTCCAGCGGATTCGGCCGGCTCATCTGGTTTCTGCTCCGGCTGGAAATTGATTGCCCCATTTCCGGGAGGACAGGTGCGGGTCAAAGTCAGCCCATTCGACGTCGCCGTCGGCGTTCAGCAGGACAAGCTCACCGCTGCCGTCGAAAAGCTGTACGGGAAGCTGTACCCGATCACCGATGGGAATATCTTCAAAGGAACTCGCAATTTCCAGGGCACGAAGGTCGAATGGGACGTCAGGAAACCTCCCGGGTTTCAGCTGGAGGCGCCCACGCTGGAAACGTGGAAGACCTGCATCGATCGCAAGGGGAACAGTCTCAGCGGTGCCACCTCGGTTCCTTCCGGAGCGGTGTTCTCGGTCATCCTCCCCGAATTCTTCGGCCAGTTCACGAGAGAGGGCGGAGACCCGATCGGCGGCGCCACGAAGGTGATCGCCTACGGGAAGGCCGAGGTCGCGGCCAAAGCGCTGACCATCAAGACGCTGGCCCTGTGGCTCGACCAGTCGCACTGGAACCAGTGGGACAAGACGATCGTCAACCAGGTCATCGTGCCGCAAGTCCTGGACATGGTCGACTCGGTGCTGGCGGGCCTGAAGCTCCCGGTCCTCGAACCGGTGCCCGAGATCAAGCTGGACCTGGAACTGGGCGAAGTGCTGATCGCCGACAAGCGACTGCTGATCACCGCCGTGCAGAAGTCCGGTCGCGGTGATTCCCGAATCGACCTCACCATTCCGCAGAAGGACGTCTTCGCGCTGCTGGGCAAGGACCTGGCCGGGCGGTTGATCAGCGGGAAGATCCAGAAGATGTCGGCGAAGGAGCGGCAGCTCTGGGACTGGCGGGAGGACTACAAGTACCTGAAGCCGCGGGCGACCGTGTGGCTGGACAAGGTGCTCGACATCTCGTTCCCGGGAACGTCGGATCCGGCGCGGATCAAGGCCCGGCCGGTGATCACCGCGGTGGCATCGGTGGATCCGGGCTCGATGTCGGAGAAGAAGTGCTCGGTGGAACGCGGCGGGAACAAGCTCTGACCAGCTCCGAGGAGATGATCTCGTGGACAACGACTTCGCCGTGTGCGTCGATCAGGAGACGCTGAACAGCTCCCTCCGCGTGCTGCACGGGCGGCCCGACCTCAAGAACTTCCGGGAGGGCAAGCAGCAGGTCACGATCAGCGGGAACAGCGAGTGGGTGGAGTGGAAGATCGAGGACCCGCCTTACCTGACCTTGCAGGCGCCGAGCGATGATCTGTGGCGGGACGCGATCAAGGAGAACGAGGGAGCGCCCAAACCGACGACCAACGCGTTCGTGCTGGCCGTCCCCAAGTTCTGGTTCAAGCGGGAAGGGCACGACGGCAGGACCACCTCGATCGAGGCGATCTGCACGCTGACCGCGCAGGACGGCAGGTGCACCTTCACCCCGCACGGGGCCAAGGTCGACCTGACCGGGTTCGTGGAAGCCGACCGGATCATCTACCGCCAGATCATCGTGCCCAGACTGCTGCGCGAGGCGGGCAAGCTGCTCGCCGGGCTGGCGGTGCCGAACATCGACGTCTACGGGCTCGGCTTCGGCCCCATCGCCGCCGCAGTCGGCGACGAGCGGGTCATCACCGTGGCGAACCTCAGAGGCCGGCCGAACGCCACACCGCCGTCCACCACCGCGCTGCCCAAGCGCGGGAACTACGTGCTGCTCAGCAAGAACACGATGGAGAAGGGCGCGCAGCTGGCGGCTGCGCTGATCAAGGGCTACGCCTTGCGACGCGGTGGCGGCGTCGAGTACTGGGGAGGCTGGTACCAGTACGCAGCGGGGTTCCAGGTCAACGACGTCAAGGTCCACGCCAGCGGCCCGAAGACCTTCTCCGTCTACCCGGATCTCGGCGGCTGGGCATCCGTCGACGGGCGGCACTGGCTCGTCTGGTACCACCTCGGGTACAAGTTCGTCTCCCACCCCAATCCGGTCGAGGCGGTCGTCGATCTGAACGTCGCGGAGGACAAGGTCTCCCTGAAGCTCACCGATCTCAAGGACTTCTGGGTAGAAGCGGTCAGCGACGGGCACTGGTTGTCCTGGATCTGCAAGCCGATCGTGCAGGCGATCGTCGACAACTGCGTCCCCAAGGGACGCGAGTACCTGATCGGGAAGTCGGCTCACATCTTCACCGTGTCCGCGATCCCGCTGGACATCGCCGGGGTGAAGGTGACGCTGACGCTCCGGAACCTCGAACTCGACGAGTACGACGGGATGGCGCGGCTGACCGCCACGCCGTCGCTGTCCTGACCGGGACCCGAGCCCAGCCGGAGGAATCCGCGTGAGCATCATCAAGTACGACGTCGACATCGATTCGAAGCCGTACCTGACCGTCACGGCGCAGCTCGACGGCCAGCACCAGCTGAAGATCAAGGCCAGCGAACTGGACGCCGTCCACCTCAAACCCGCTCTCGCCCCGAACCAGTCGTGGGTGACCACCGGTATCTCCGGAGTCGCCTATCCGGTGATCCTGTTCGTCTGCGAGGCGATGAGCGACCACGTGGTGAACGGCCAGATCAAGGAACGGCGGATCGGCGGCGTGATCATGAAGCTCGTCGACTTCACGCTCAAGCCCAAGCTGGAGTTCGACTTCAAGGTCAAGACCGAAGCGGTCAACGTCTCCTTCAAGGACCCCGGCGTCGCCACGCACGAGGACATGCTGCTGCTCAGCGCTTCGGAGATCACCATCACCTGACCGGCCCGGCCCGAGGAGGTCGTCGCAATGACCAGCCAATCCGGTTCCGGACGGGGAGCGGCCCACCCGGTGCGGGAGTTCGCCGTCACCGAGGACCTGGAGTTCCCGCTGGCCCGCACCGTCGAAATGCCACCGGAGGTCGGCTATCCGACCGGCGCGCTCAACTTCCGGTTGAGCTCGCTGGTCATCGCGTTGGACGGCGGGGCGGCAGCGGAGTCCGCTCCGGGGCAGGCGCGGCGCGTCCTGCGGCTCCCGCCGTTGGAACTGAGCGGGGAGTGCTCGCTGACCGCGTTCCCCGACCCGATCGTCGACATCGACACGGCGGGCGACCTGTCCGAACTGCCGCCGCACGCGCTCCGGCCCACCGTCGGTGGCGCGACCGAGGCCGAACGGAGCTCGGACGACGACAAGAAGAAGGCGTGGTGGGTCGCCCAGGCGAAGGGGGAGCGGGAGAAGCTCCAGGAACTGGAGAAGAAGGGCAAGCCCGCGCCGAAGAAGATGCTCGCGGACTTCGGCCAGCACAACGAGGCGTTCGACAAGGCCTTCCAGGAGGACCGGGGTTTGCAGGACATCTGGAAGGACAAGGACGCCACCAAGATGATGGCCGAGGACACCTCCAAGGCCGTCGCCGATGGCAAGACCAAGGTCAACGACCAGCGGAAGTACCCGTCCAGCGCCTCGGGAGACCTGAGCTACAACGGCAGCGCGTTCGTCCGGCAGGGCGTGCTGTTCGACGCCCTCAGCGAGCTGGCCAGGACCTATCCCAAGGAGGAGAAGAAGTACAAGGACGCGGCGAAAGCCGTTGCGGACTTCAGCGGTACGGTCCAGAAGGACACCGGGAACACGTCCGAGGCGACGAAAGCGATGACCGCGACCGAGGTGTACCAGGTCGTGGAGAAGCACTCCGGGAAGTCGGTCTCCAAGTCGTTCGACGAGTGGCAGGCGTTGTACAGCGCCGAGCCGGGAACCGGTGGCGCAGCCGCCACCGCCGAGGGTGCGGTACCCGGCCAGCTCTCCGCGCCCGTGCGAGCGGCTCTGGCGCAGGCCCGCCGGGCCAGGGCGCTGCAACGGGCACGCGAACGTTCCGAGCAGCGCACCACGCTGCACCGCAGCGCGTGCACCGCGCGCATCGACGGTGCTCGGGTGATCTTGGACTACGGGCCGGACGAGGAGCCGCTGATCGAAGTGGAACTCCCGGTCTTCGACCTGGAGATCGATGATTCGCGGTGGCAGGGCGCGGTCGGCGCCGTGGCGCGGGAACGGCTCGCGCGCACGCACTTCGTGCAGAGCCTGGTGCGCGACGCCGTGGCCGACCGCCTCCGGCGCGCAGTGCTGGACGGCTCGCTCGTGCCATCCGGGGGCATCGCCGGATGACCGAACTGGACGAGAATCAGGGCCGGACGGCGCTGCGCCTCCCGGGCTGCGCCGCAGCGCGCGATCCGGTGCGGGCGGCGTGGGACGAGCTGCTGCCGGACGCCCATCGCCGCTACCAGGAGACCTTGACCGACCGGCTGGAACCGCAACGCGGCTACCTCACCGCCACCGAGTACGCGATCTACCACGGCGGCAAGAGGCTGCGGCCGCTGTTGCTGCTGCTCAGCGCCCACCTCGTGCTCGGCCCGCGCCCGGCGCCGCAGAAGGTCGTGGACGGGGCGGTCGCGCTGGAGATGCTGCACGTGGCGACGCTGATCCACGACGACGTGG
This sequence comes from Saccharopolyspora indica, assembly GCF_027853965.1. Classification (GTDB taxonomy): domain Bacteria; phylum Actinomycetota; class Actinomycetes; order Mycobacteriales; family Pseudonocardiaceae; genus Saccharopolyspora; species Saccharopolyspora indica. The sequence goes on from NZ_JAQGLB010000001.1 coordinate 51,879, forward strand.
TGGACGACTCGCTGCTGCGGCGCGGTATGGCCTCGGTGAACGCCGCCCGGGGCGCGGAGACCGCGATCATCGTCGGCGACATGCAGTTCGTGCAGGCGGTGCGCGGGTTCATCGACGTCATCGACCACGAGCGGGACATGGACCTGGTGAAGATGGTGCTGGACACCGCGTTCCGGGTGTGCTGCGGCGAACTCGACGAGCTCCAGGTGGACCCGTCGTGGGACACCGGCCTCCTGCTCGCCCGGTACTGGGAGACGATCGACCGCAAGACCGCGGTGCTGTTCGGCCTGGCCTGCGAAGCCGGGGTGGTGCTGGCCGGTGGCCGATCCGCCGACGCCCGGCGCGCGGGGTTCTTCGGCAGGCGAGTCGGCCGGGCCTTCCAGGTGATGGACGACCTGCTCGACCTGGTGCAGGACGAGGAGAAGTCGGGAAAACCCCGGGGGATGGACCTGGCGCGCTGCCGCGCCTCGCTGCCGATCATCTACGCGCTGGACGAGCTGGGCCCGGATCACGCCGTCACCCGCGCGTTCCGGGGTGGCGAACCGGTCGGCGGTGAGCACGCCGTGAACGAGGTGCGCCGCACACGCGGATTCGCCCGCGCCTACGCCGATGCGCGGGCCCAGGCCCTGGACGCGCTGGAGTACCTGCGTCCTTTCCGGCCCGGTCCGCACCGCGCCGCGCTGGCCGATCTGGCGCTGCACGTCGTGGACCGGGCGCCGTAACCGCAGTCGACAGTGCAAGGAGTTGGACATGAGCGTGGAACCGTTCCGCTTCGTCGCCAATGTTTTGCGCGCGGGAGCGAACAAGAAGGGTTCGAAGCTGTGGCTCCCGGACCTCCTCGGAACCCTCAAGGACGACAAGGGAAATCTCGTACTGCCGATCAAGGCCGACAAGTGGACCATTCCGAAGATCGACGGTGACCCGGGCAAGACCGCGCAGGCGCGGGCCATCACGGCCGGCGACCGCGAACTGGTCAGGCTCCTGAAGGCGAAGAACCTCCCGCACGACTTCAAGCTGTTCGTGCACCCGAACCGGCCGTGGCCGGCGATCGACCTGCTGACGGTGCAGGTGGACGGGCTGCCCAACGCCCACGTCGGCGACATCGCCGTCTCCCAGCACTCGGCGACCGCGCTGCGCTGCGTGGTGCCGGTGACCTTCGGCCACTACCAGGACGAGGTGAAGCTCGCGAAGAAGGTGGGGATCGCCGGGAAGTACTCCGTCCGCCTGGACCTCGGGATCTCCGACAAGGAGAAGAACCCGCCGGAGCTCACCCAGCGGACCCTCAGCACCACCGTTCCGGAACTGCCGCACTGGCCGGAGCTGAAGCTCAACGTCACGGGCGGGTTCGCGCTGCGGTTCAACGCCCTCCAGGGGCAGATCACCTGCGACATCTCGGTGTCCGGATCCGGTACCCAGCGCAAGCTCGCGCTGTCCGTCGTCGAGGTGAAGTGCTGGAGCGACCAGAGCAACCCCGTCGAGTTCGACAACGAGAGGTTCACGGTCGACAAGGGCAACACCAAGTTCGACGCGGACTGGATCGAGGGCAACAGGAAGATGTTCCTGAACCTGCTCAACAGCGAGCCGGCCGCCAAGACCTTCTTCGCCAGCGTGAACACCGAGCTGAGCAAGGAGAACAACCGCACCGCGCTGTCCGCGGAGCTGACCAGGCGGTTCCGCCAGTTGATCGACGACGCGCTCGGTGCGGTCCCCAACAGCGGCCTCCACGACGGGACCGTCGAGCGGCTGCACCCGGTCACCCAGTACCTCTTCGACCGGCTGCGCACCGCGCTGAACAACAAGGACAGCGCGTTCTTCCCGCCCGCGACCATCCTGTCGCTGACCGACCCGGCGCTGGACCCGTACAAGCTGCCCGCCGACGTCAAGCTGCCCGACCTGTGGATCCCGACGGAGAAGGTGAAGGTGCACAGCATCTACCTCAAGGAAGGCTCCAAGCTCACCGGCGGTTCGAACGCGCTGTTCCCGGCCGCGGACATGAAGGCGATCGCCGGCGGTATCAGCGCGGTGCTGAAACTGGGCGAGATCACCACCGAGACGAAGGTGAAGACGCGCGACGGCACGTTGAAGGTGGTGCCGCTGCCGCCGATCACGCTGGCCGGGGACCTCACCGCCAAGATCGGCACCGACCCCGGCACGCTCAAGGCGACCTACTCCGTTGCGATCAAGAAGGCGTCCATGGCCATCGAGGCCGCCGTGACGGGCAAGGACGCCGCCGACCTCACCGTGAAGTTCGGCAAGCTGGTTCCGTCGATCGCGCTCGCCGACCTGACCATCGCGGTCAAGACCGGTGGGACCTTCGACAAGGAGATCAACCGGGAGCTGAACAAGGACGAGCCGAAGCAGGCCGTGGTGGACGGCATCAAGGCGGAAGTGGAGAAGAACCGGGAGTCGATCGGCAACCGGGTCACCGAGGACGCGCGCAAGCTCATCAAGAAGAACACCGACACCTGAGCGGCGGACCCGGGAGCCGGCATGCGCATCGATGAGGTCGAGCGGATCCTCACCCAGCACACCGAGCACGACAAGCTGACCCTGCCCTCGACCGCGTTCGGCGCCGGTGACGTGGCCGACCTGGTCCGCCGGTGGCTGGGCGGGAACCTGGTGGTGACCGGGGCGAGAACGAAGAAGTCCGGTGACGTCATCAAGGTCGACGGCACCGTGTCGATGATCGGCGCGAAGGACCGCGCGGTGCGGGGGATCGAGTTCGGGCTCGTCGACTCCGCCGGGAACCCGACCAGCGACGGAACCCCGGCGCTGTACATCCCGCTCACGCTGCCCCGCGAGTGGACCTTCGCCGCGGCCTTCCCGGCCATTAAGAACACCGCGCTCGACGGGCTCGGCTTCGTCAGCGGGCCCGTCCTGCACCTGACGTCGGTGGCGCGCGAGGCCGGGAACGGCGCCGCAGCGCTCAGCAAGGGCGTCACCTTCGAGGCGCCCAAGGTGAAGAAGACCGGTCTGCTGCACGACTTCGCGGCGCTGCTGGAGGCCGGTGGCCAGGTGACGTTGTCCGGGCAGATCGAGATCGGTTCCGGCGACATGTCGGACTCCAAGAAGTTCCAGCCCAAGTTCGTCCTGCGGTCCACCTGGTCGGCCGCCGGTTCGATGGGCGCGAAGTTCCGGCTGGAAGTGGTCACCGAGCTCGGACCGCCGATCAAGCACCGCGTCCGCGTGGCCGCCGAGGTCACCATCGGCACCGCCGCTCCCATCGTGCTCACCGCGGATCTGGACACCGGGGCGAAGACCTTGGTGCTCACCGGAACGTTCACCCCGCGCACCCAGTCCACGGCGGTGCTGTCCACCTGGGCGGGCGGCTCGCTCGCCGGCACCGTGACCAAGAACTTCAAGCTCGGCAGCGCGGTCTCCCTGCAACAACTGGTGATCCGGCTGCGTTCCGGGAAGTCCCCGGCGGAGATCGTCGCCGAGGTGAGCGTCCAGCTCGGGCTCACCACGACCTGGGAGGTGGTCGAGAACCACTTCACCGTTCGCGACATCGCCGCCGGTTTCACCATCACCAACCCCTTCGACGGGGCGACCCGGACGATCACCGCCACCGCGCGCGGCAAGGCCACGCTGGTCGACGGGATCGAGCTGGTCGCCGACGCGGTGTTCTTCCGGGACTCCGCCGGGGTGACCGCGACCTTCGGCCTGAGCACGGCCAGCCCGGTGGACCTCGTGTCGCTGCTGACCAGGCTGGGACTGCCGCTGCCGGACGCCCCGGAGCTGACGCTGCGCAACCTGGAGATCACGGCGGTCGCCCCGGCCGGGGAGTTCACCCTGACCGCCGCGGTCAGCAGCGGCTGGCAGCTCGCGCTCGGCGCGGTGTCGGTCAAGCTCACCCAGGCCTCGGTGCTGCTCGACTACGGCGGCAAGAAGCTGACCGGTGAGATCAGCGCCGAGGCGGAACTGCTGCCCCCGTCGGGAAAGGCCCCGCTGGCCCGGTTCAACGCCCGCTGGGACATCCCGGGGAAGTTCACCCTCGAAGGACGGCTGCCGAAGGCCGACCTCACCGCGCTGGTCAGGACCTTCGACAAGACCCTGGGCTACCCCGACGGCCTTCCCGCGGTCGAGCTCACCGCGGTCGTCGTCCGGCTCACCGTTGCGGGGAACCAGGGCCTGAACACCCGCGTCGGCACCGAGTACGTCCTCGGTGTGAGCGGCACGGTCAGCGTCGACACCAGCCAGGTCTCGTTCCTCGCCCTCGCGCGCAAGCCCGGCAGCGGGCCGACGGAGTTCATCGCCGCCGTCTGGACCTCCGGGTGGACCTGGTACCCGGACGTGCTGCGCTGGATCGAGGACTGCATCACGGTCAAGGCGTCCGGCCTCGCGCTGTCCACCCGCGACGGCGTCTCGCTGCCCGCCGACCCGAAACCGCCGCCCAACCTGCCCGCCAAGCTCGGCCGCGGCGTCACCTTCTTCACCACCGTCGAGCTCAAGGGAGTGCTGGGGGACGCGCTCAAGCCGGTGTTCGGCGGGGCGGTCGACCTGCAGCTGACCGGACTGCTCGCCAAGCCGCTGAACAGGTCCGAACTCGCCATCGCCCTGGCGAACCGGGTGAAGGACGGCGAGAGCGGGATCGTGGGGGTGCGGTTCACCGGCATCCAGATCCGGATCGTGCCGAAGCTCGCCCAGTTCGACCTCCGCGCGGCCTTCGACCTGACGTTCTGGGACCTGAACAAGCAGAAGGTCACGCTGAACCTCGCACTCGGCGGCGTGGTCAGCCTGAAGGGCAAGCTGGCGGTCTACTTCGTGCTCGCCGCGGACCAGGGCGACCAGTGGCAGAAGAAGCTGCAGGGCAGCACGACGCCGCCCACGAACACTCCGACCTGGAAGGAACCGTTCGGGCTCAAGGGCGTGGAGGTCGCGAACTTCTTCGGCCTGATCGCCGTGGAACCCGTGTCAGCGGCGGTGTCCCTCGGCGCCGGTGGCGCGCTCACGCTGCGCTCGGGGAAGAACGCCGTGCAGCTCGACTTGGCCGCAGTGGGCGGGTTCAGGGGCGAGGTGCCCTACCTGGACGCGTTCACGCTGGTGCTGGCCAAGGGCGACGAGCAGAAGGAGATCGTGCTCGGCGACCTGATCCGCCAGTTCACCGATCAGAACAGCGAACTGGTCAAGCTCACCGACGAGATCAAGTTCCGGAAGTTCGCCCTCGCGATCGTGCTCGCCCCCAACGGCTTCACCGATCCCCGGACCAACAAGCACTGGCCGTTCGGGTTCCGCGCGGCCGGTGACGTGACGCTGTTCGGGTACCGGCTGCTGTTCGACGTCCGGATCGTGCCGGAGCAGGGCATCGACGCCTCAGGCAGCGTGGACAAGCCGATCGTGCTCGGGGACGGCGTCTTCCAGCTCTCGGACAGCACGGGGGAGAAGGGCCCGGAGGGCGCGGTGAACACCCTGGTTGTCAGCCGCGTCGGCGACCACTACGTGTTCCTGTCCGGCAAGCTCGAACTGCTCGGCATGAGTGCGATGATCAGGGCCACCGCCAAGGAAGGCGGCTGGGAATTCACCTGGCGGGCCGCGGCTTTCATCTTCACCAACTCGGTGTCCTGCCTGCTCAAGGACGGCGCGTTCGCCGCGGCAGTCGGCGGGATCCTGTCGTTCCGGGTGAAGACGACCCAGCCGGTGAAGGTCGGCGGCATCGTGATCATCCCGGCCGGACTGGACTTCTGGGTCCGCTTCGAGATGACCGTCGCGATCGCGATCAACCCGGACTTCAGCTTCGCCGTCAGCGGTTCCTTCAAGTTCGGCAGCCAGACGCTGACCCCGGACCGGTTCAACCTCGACGCGCTGCGGGACTGGAAGAAGCTGGAAGCCGCACTGGTGGACTACTTCGCCACCCAGCCCGGCAAGATCTTCCACGAATTCGCCGCCAGCGCCGAGAAGTGGGCGAAGGCGGTGGGGGAGGGCCTGATCAAGGGACTCGACGACGTCGCGAAGATCCTCAAGGAGGCCTTCGGGGTCGCCGCGTCCGAGGCAGCCCGGTTGCTGAAGCTGGCGGGCTACACCGCGGAGAAGGCGGTCGAGGCGCTGCACCAGATCTGGAACATGACCAAGGACCAGGTGACCAAGGCGCTGCAAGCGGCGTGGAACCTCACCGCGGGCGAGGCGAGGAAGATCGTGGACAAGGTGTGGGAGCTGTTCAAGTCCTGCGCGCTGGAACGCGCGACGAAGATGCTGTGACAGCGAGGTGACCACGGGTGGCGTACAACCTGACGTACACGTCGAAAGAGCGTCCCGCCGCGCCGTTCGCGGCGGTGCCGAACTACAAGAAGGACCTCAGCGGACCGGCGCAGCCGCCCAACACCGGTGTGCCGATGACGCGGCACCACATCATCCCCTACAGCACGCTCAAGAACTACTGGAACGCGCTGCTCGCCCAGGGCCGGTTCGGCGATCTGCGGCTGGTGCTGGGCGAGATCGCCAGGACGATGGGCCGCTACCGGCTGAACTTCAACGACGCCGAGCGCAGCGGGGTCGCCGAGCTCGCGCGGAGCATCAGCACCGAGACCCACGATCCCGGTGCGACGGGCAAGCCGAAGTTCTACGACGGGCTGATGCAGGTGTACTGCTGGCTGCCGGGAAACCTGTTCCTCGGGCCGAAAGCCCGATCGGACGACCCGGGCGAGGGGTTCGACCGCGCTGCCGGTCTCCTCGGCCTGTCCTGGTACGGCCAGCTGGTGCGGGCCTACGACAGCATGCAGCGCTACACCACCGATCCCTCCGGTGGCAACGCGGTCGCCAGCGCGCTGTGCCGGACGGTCAAGCGGCAGGACTACGCGCCGGTCGACGCGAAGAGGTGGACCCTCTCGCAGGGCACCTACCGGATCACCGGTTGACCACCGGTCCCGGCGGGCGGATCCAGTAGGTGCCCTGCCAGAACCCGGCAACCGGTGGGTACTCGATCGGGAAGCGGGCGCAGGGCTGCACCGACGTGCCGTGCGCCGGATCGGAGATCTGCAGCTCGCGCCGCCCGGCGTGGTAACCGGTGACGAGCACGAAGTGGGCGACGTCGGATGCCTGGACCTGGACCCCGACCGGCAGCCCCACCTCGATCTCCGCGGCCAGCCGGGCGAACCCGGGATGTCCCGGACTCCAGTGGTCGAAGCAGCCCACCACCGCCAGCGCGTCCTCCAGCCGAGCGAAATCGCCGCCGGGCGACGGCCCGGCCGGCCGCGGAGTCGCCTCCGCCACGACCTCCTGCGACCACCCGCGGGCACCGAAGTACCAGCCGAGCGAGCACGCCACCGCGGCCCAGCACCAGTCCGCCCGCCGCTGCCGTTCCACCACCAACGCCAGCACCCGCTGAGCCGACGCTGTCCGGCGCTCCCGCGTTCGCTCCGCCGCGGGATCGACATCCGTGGGCTCCACCCGCAACCGCATGCCCACTTCGTAGCGCCCTCCGCGAAGATGCGCACGCTCCCGGCCACGTCCACGGCCGTCCTGGTGGTGCCGGGCTGTCACCGCCGACCACCAGGCACCGTCGTCCTTGGATCTGATGTAATGGCCCTCTCGGAATCAGCAACTGTTTCGTTGATGGTCGAGGGGAGTGTTGTGGTGAGCAGGCAGCCGGATGTGACGCTCACGCAGTTGCGGTACTTCGTGCAGGCCGCGTCCTTGTTGAGCATGACGAAGGCCGCCGAGGAGCTGCGGGTCGCTCAGTCGGCCGTGTCGACGGCCGTCGCTCAGCTGGAGAAGCAGGTGGGCACGCCGCTGTTCATCCGGCAGCACGCGCGGGGGCTCGTGCTGACCGCGGCGGGCGAGGAGTTCCTGCGGGACGTTCGCGGGCTGCTCGCGCACCTCGGCGAGGTGCTCGACGCCGCGCGGGGCCGCGGTGACGACGTGCGCGGGCACATCCGGCTCGCGTGCATGGTCACGCTCGTGCCGTTCGTGATGCCCGAGCTGCTCGCGGAGCTGAGCTCGGTCCATCCCGGGCTCGACGTCGAGGTGCTCGAACTCGAGGCCGCCGCGGTGAGCGCCGCGCTGCGCAGCGGCACGGTCGAAGTGGCGGTGACCTACGACCTGGGGCTCGGGCAGGGCGTGGTGCGGGAGGTCATCGCCGAGGCGCCGCCGTACGTGATCCTGCCGCCCGGGCACCGGCTCGCCGCGCTGCCGGAGGTGCGGCTGCGCGATCTGGCCGAGGAGCCGATGGTGCTGCTCGACCTGCCGCACAGCCGCGAGTACTTCCGCGAACTGCTGGCCGCCGCCGGAGCGCCGCCCCGCATCGCCTACCGGTCGCACAACGTCGAGGCCGTTCGCGGGATGGTCGCCCAAGGACTGGGCTTCTCGCTGCTGAACCAGCGCCCGGGGCTGGACGGGACTTACGGCGGCGGGCGCGTCGAATCGCGTGCCATCGCCGATGACGTGCCGTCGCTGTCGGTGGTGGTGGCGTGGATGGAGTCCGTGCGCCGCACCGCTCGGGCCCGCGCGGTCACCGACAGCGCCCGCACGGTCGTCGAGCGGCTGCGCGCGGCGAACGGGCAGCTGGGCAAGAAGCGCCGCGCGCCGCGGTCCTGACGCCGGTGCATCGGATTTGCCGATGCATTGGACCTGTTATCTCTGTTTGAGTGATTTCCGGTGAGGTCATAGCGTCCCCTCCCAACACGTCGAGGACATCGGCGCTGTTCACGGCAGGGGCGCGCAGCGCCGTCCTGCCGCCGTCCCCGCGACGACCGCTGGAGGCCCCGTGTCCGGACCTGCACCACGTTCCGCCGCCGATGCCGCGCTCGACGCGGCCGTCCAGGCCGATCCCGCGACGCTGCGCCGCAGCGTCGCGGCAGGCGCGATCGGCGTTTTCGTCCACTGGTTCGACTGGGCCGTCTACGCCTACCTCGCCACCACCATCGCAACGGTGTTCTTCCCCGCCGAGAACGAGGTCGCCGGCGTGCTGTCGGTGTTCGCCGTGTTCGCGGTGTCCTTCGCCATCCGCCCGCTGGGCGCGCTGGTGTTCGGGCCGCTCGGCGACCGCATCGGCCGCCGCCGCACGCTGTCCATCGTCATCATCGTGATGTCGCTGGCCACGCTCGCGATCGGCCTGCTGCCCGGGTACGCGACGATCGGGATGGCCGCGCCGGTCCTGCTGGTCGCGATCCGGCTGGTGCAGGGCTTCGCGGCGGGTGGCGAGTTCGGCAGCGCGGCCAGCTTCCTCGCCGAGTACTCGCCGCGCGCCCGGCGCGGTTTCGGCGTCAGCTGGCTGGAAGTCGGCTCGCTGCTCGGATTCCTGTCCGGATCGTTCGCCTTCTACCTGCTGTCGGTCTCGCTGACCCCGGAGCAGATCACCGACTGGGGCTGGCGGATCCCGTTCCTGATCGCGGCGCCGATGGGCGTGATCGGCTACGTCATCCGCACGAAGATCGAGGACACCCCGGAGTACCGGGTGCTGGAGGCGACGGACTCGGTGTCGCGCAGCCCCGTCAAGGAGCTCTTCCGCGTCAACGGGCGGCAGCTGCTGCAGGCCGCCGGGCTCATGACGCTGATGCACGTGCCCTTCTACGCGGTGCTGACCTACCTGGTGACCTACCAGACCGACCACCTGGGGCACTCCGCCGAGAGCGCCGCGCTGCTGTCGACCTTCGTCTCGCTGCTCGGGCTCGTGCTGGTGCCGGTGTTCGGCCGGTTGTCCGACCGGATCGGCCGCAAGCCCGTCCTGGTCGGCGCCGCCACCGCGCTGCTCGTGGTGGCCACGCCCGCCTACCTGCTGATGCAGACCGGGATGCTCGGCACCGTCGTCGCGGGGCTCGTGCTGGCGGTGATCCTCTCGGCGATCCTCGGCAGCTACGCCGTGTGGTCCGCGGAGATCTTCCCGACCCGGACGCGGCAGAGCGGGTTGTCGATCGCCTACAACATCACCGCCGCGCTGTTCGCGGGCACGGTGCCGTTCCTGATGACGGTCCTCATCTCGGCCACCGGCAGCCTGCTGGTCCCCGGCCCCTACCTGATGGTCGCCGCGGCGATCGGGCTCGTCGCCGCGCTGAGCATGCGCGAGACGGCCGGGAGCAGCCTGCTGCAGGCGCAGGACATCGACGCCGCACCGGCCGGAACCCTCGCGGGCAAGGGCGATTCCTGACGATCGCGGGCGTGCGCCTGTCGCGCGCCCGCACGGCCGAGTGCATCTGCCATAGCGATGCAGATCTTCAAAAAGATGTTCTGGTCTGTTGCAGCGGATTCGCCCAGACTCGGATCACCGGCGATCACGCCGCGATCCGCCGGAGCGAGAACGCCGGGACCAGTGGAACGGAGGTTCACATGTCGCAGCACGAGACCGAGGTCCTCGTGGTCGGCGCAGGACAGGCCGGGGTGGCCATGAGCGAGCACCTCGGCGCCCGCGGCATCCCGCACCTGGTGCTGGAGCGCCATCGCATCGCGGAGCGCTGGCGCACCGGGCGCTGGGACTCGCTGGTCGCCAACGGCCCGGCCTGGCACGACCGCTTCCCGGGCATGGAGTTCGCCGACGTCGACCCCGACGGCTTCGCCTCGAAGGAACAGGTCGCGGACTACTTCGCCGACTACGCGGAGAAGATCGGCGCGCCGATCCGCTGCGGCGTGGACGTCCGCAGCGTGCGGAAGAACGCCGGGCGCCCCGGCTTCCGCGTCGAGACCTCGGACGGCGTGATCGACGCCCGCTACGTGGTGGCGGCGACCGGGCCGTTCCAGACCCCGGTGATCCCGCCCGTCGTCCCCGCGGACGCGGACGTGACCCAGCTGCACTCCAGCTCCTACCGCAACCCGCAGCAGCTGCCCGAAGGCGCGGTGCTCGTGGTCGGCGCCGGGTCGTCGGGCGTCCAGATCGCCGACGAGCTGAGGCGCTCCGGACGGCAGGTCCACCTGTCGGTCGGCCCGCACGACCGGCCGCCGCGCCGCTACCGGGGTCGCGACTTCTGCTGGTGGCTCGGCGTGCTCAACAAGTGGGACGCCGCGGCGCCGCCGCGCGGGGCGGAGCACGTCACGATCGCGGTCAGCGGCGCGCAGGGCGGCCGGACCGTCGACTTCCGGGAGCTCGCCGCCAGCGGCATCACGCTCCTCGGCATGACCCGCAGCTACGCCGACGGCCGGATGCACTTCGCCGATGATCTGCGCCAGAACATCGCCAACGGCGATGCCAACTACCTGAAGATGCTCGACGAGGCCGACGACTACATCGAGCGCAACGGGCTCGACCTGCCCGCGGAACCGCAGGCCCGCACCTTCGGCCCCGACCCGGACTGCGTCACCGACCCGATCGCCGAGCTGGACCTCGCCGCAGCCGGGATCACCTCGATCATCTGGGCGACCGGTTTCCGGCCCGACTACGACTGGCTGCAGGTCGGGGCCTTCGGCGAGGACGGCAAGCCGCAGCACACCCGCGGCGTGTCCGCCGAGCCGGGAATCTACTTCCTCGGCCTGCCGTGGCTGTCGCGGCGCGGGTCGAGCTTCATCTGGGGCGTCTGGCACGACGCCGCCTACGTGGCCGAGCACATCGCGATCCAGCGCAGCTACCTCTCCTACCGCACCGAACCGACCGAGACGACCGGAGCCGCCTGATGCCGACGCACACCCGCATCCGCCCGTTCAACACCCGCGACACCTATCCCGAGCAGAACCTCGACAACGACCTGTGCCAGGCCGTGGTCGCGGGCAACACGGTCTACGTCCGGGGCCAGATCGGCCAGGACCTCGACACCAGCGAATCGGTCGGCATCGGCGACGTCGGGGCCCAGGCCGAGCAGGCGATGGCCAACATCGACATGCTGCTGCGCGAGGCGGGCAGCCGGATGGAGCACCTGGTCAAGCTGACCATCTACCTGGTCGATCCGCGCTACCGGGAGACCGTCTACCGGACCGTCGGCCGCTGGACGAAGGGCGTGCACCCGATCTCCACCGGCGTGGTGGTCTCCGCGCTGGCCCGCCCCGAGTGGCTGTGCGAGATCGACGCCATCGCCGTGATCCCGGAGGACGAACGATGACACCCCTCGTATCAACCGGAGTCCTGCTCAACCGCACCTCAGGGGACCGTGAAGCAACCCGGCCACGAGAAACCCCCGAAACGCAAGATCACTCCTGGACGCAAGCACCACTGAAAATCGCGGAGTGGCGGGATTGCGAGGCGGGACAGTGACCTTCTCGATCGCAGCCAGGCAGGACGGCCGCTTCGGCATGGCCGTCAGCTCGTCCAGTCCCGCGGTGGCCGCGCGCTGCCTGCACCTGCGGCCGGGCGTCGGCGCCGCCGCCTCGCAGAACATCACCGATCCCCGCCTGGGCGGGCGCATCCTCGACCGGCTGGCCGTCCACGGCGACGCTCCGCGCGCTCTGCGGGAGGTCGGCGGGGACGCGACCGATCTCGCCTACCGCCAGCTGTCGGCGGTCGGGCCGACCGGGCCGACCGCGTGGTTCAGCGGCGAGCACACCCTCGGCACCCACGGCGCCGCCGTCGGTGCGCACTCGGTGGCCGCGGGGAACCTGCTCAGCAGCACCGAAATCCCGGCGGTCATGGTCGCGGCCTTCGAAGCCGCGACGGGCGAGCTCGAAGAGCGCCTGCTCACCGCGATGCAGGCGGCGGTCGCAGCGGGCGGCGAGGCGGGACCGGTGCACTCCGCGGGGCTCGCCGTGGTGGCGGCCGACGTGGAGTGGCCGGTGACCGACCTGCGCGTCGACTGGGCCGAGGACCCGATCGACCGCCTGGCCGAAGCACTGGAGATCTGGCTGCCGCAGCGCGACGACTACGTCCGCCGCGGGCTGCAGCCATCGGCCGCGCCGTCGTACGGCGTTCCCGGCGACCTGTAGGAGGAATCGCATGCCGAGCGAGAAGGACGCGGTCCGCGCCGCGGTGGACCGGGCGGCCGCCGACCTGGTGGAGCTGTCGACGACGCTGCACGCCCGGCCCGAGACGGCCTGGGAGGAGCACTTCGCCGCCGCGGCGGTCCCGCAGCTGCTCGACCGCCGCGGCTTCACCGTGACACCGGCCTACCTGGGGCTGGAGACCGCGTTCCTCGCCAGCTACGGCTCGGGGCCGCTGCGGATCGCGCTGTGCGCCGAGTACGACGCGCTGCCCGGGCTCGGGCACGCCTGCGGGCACAACCTCATCGCCTCGTCGTCGGTCGGTGCCGCGCTCGGGCTGGCCGAGGTCGCCGACGATCTCGGCCTGACCGTCGAGGTCTACGGCACCCCGGCCGAGGAGGGCGGCGGCGGCAAGATCGAGATGCTGGACCGCGGCGCGTTCCGCGACGTCGACCTGGCGATGATGGTCCACCCGGCGCCGGTCGACGTCGCCGAGGCGCGGCCCTTCGCGGTCAGCCACTCCCGGATCTCCTACACCGGCCGGTCCGCGCACGCCGCGGCCTACCCCGAGGACGGCGTGAACGCCGCGGACGCGTTCACCGTCGCCCAGGTCGCCATCGGCCTGCTGCGCCAGCAGCTGCCGCCGAGCTCGCGGGTGCACGGGATCGTCACCTCCGCCGGTTCGGCGCCGAACGCGATCCCGGAGTCCTCCTCGGGCCGGTGGTACGTGCGCGCGGAGACCCTGGCCGAGCTGGCCGAGATCGAGCCGAAGGTGATGCGCTGCTTCGAAGCGGGCGCGCTGGCGACCGGAACCGCGCTGGAGGTCGAGGCGGAGAGCAAGCCCTACGCCGAGTTCCGCACCGACGAGCGCACGCTCGCGGCCTACCGGGCCAACGCCCTGCGGCTGGGGCGCGAGTTCGCCCCGGACGGGCTGGCCGGCCGGATGAACCGGGCGTCGACCGACATGGGCAACGTCTCGCAGGTCGTGCCCGCGATCCACCCCTACATCGGGATCGGCTCGCTGCCCGCCACCAACCACCAGCGCGAGTTCGCCGCGCACTGCGTCGGTCAGCAGGCCGAGCGCGCCCTGCTCGACGGAGCGACAGCGCTGGCCTGGACCGGGGTGGACCGGGCCCGCGACGGCTCCTGAGGAGATCTCCATGCCCGATCCGGCCACGCGGTCCGAGCACGACATGCTCGGCACCGCCGCCGTGCCCGCCGAGGCCTACTACGGCGTGCACACCGCGCGTGCCCTGACCAACTTCCCGATCAGCGGCGAAACCCTGGCCGCCCGGCCGCACCTCGTCGTGGCGCTCGCCGCGGTGAAGCAGGCCGCGGCGGCGGCGAACACCGAGATCGGGGCGCTGCCGGAGCGGATCGGTTCGGCGATCGTCGCGGCGTGCCAGGAGATCCGGGCCGGGCGGCTGCACGACCAGTTCGTCGTCGACCTGGTCCAGGGCGGGGCGGGCACCTCGACGAACATGAACGCCAACGAGGTGATCGCCAACCGGGCGCTGGAAGTCCTGGGCCTGCCGCGCGGCGACTACGCGACCGTGCACCCGCTCGACCACGTCAACCTCGGGCAGAGCACCAACGACGTCTACCCGACGGCGGTCAAGCTGGCCCTGGACGCGCACCTCGGCGAGCTGCTGGCCGCGCTGGCCGTCCTGCGGGCGGCGTTCGAGGCCAAGGCAGCGGAGTTCGCCGACGTGCTGAAGATGGGGCGGACCCAGCTGCAGGACGCCGTTCCGATGACGCTCGGCCAGGAGTTCGGCGCGTTCGCGGTGACCCTCGGCGAGGACGAGACCCGGCTGTCGGAGGTCCGGCTGCTGCTGCACGAGCTCAACCTCGGCGGCACGGCCATCGGCACCGGGCTCAACGCCCGCCCGGGCTACCGGGAGGCCGCGCTGGCGCACCTGCGCGACATCACCGGGATCGGCACGCTCGTCTCGGCCACCGACCTCGTCGAGGCCACCCAGGACGTCGGGGTGTTCGTGCAGCTGTCCGGCGTCCTGAAGCGGACGGCGGTCAAGGTCTCGAAGATATGCAACGACCTGCGGTTGCTGTCCTCCGGTCCGCAGGCCGGGTTCGGCGAGATCGCGCTGCCCGCGCGGCAGGCGGGTTCGTCGATCATGCCGGGCAAGGTGAACCCGGTGATCCCGGAGGTGGTCAACCAGATCGCCTTCGACATCATCGGCAACGACGTGACGGTGACCCTGGCGGCCGAGGGCGGCCAGCTCCAGCTCAACCCGTTCGAGCCGGTCATCGCGCGGGTGCTCAGCGCCGGGATGGGCCACCTCGCCGCCGGGCTGCGGGTGCTGGCCGAGCAGTGCGTGGCGGGGATCGAGGCCCGCCGGGAGCACCTCTCGGCGATCGTCGCGAGCTCGGCCGGGCTGGTGACGGCGCTGAGCCCGGCACTCGGTTACGAGACGGCGTGCGCGCTCGCGGTGGAGGCGCACCGCGATGGCCACCCGGCGCTCGACCTGGTGCGCGAGCGGACCGCGCTCACCGAGCACCAGCTCGCCGCGCTGCTCGCCCCCGACGTGCTGACCGGCCGGGAGCGCGCCCGGTCGAGGTGACCTCGCATGCCGCCGATTGACCACTATCCAAAGTGGTAGTCATCGCTGAGGTGGCGGGCATGATGACCACGGTGTCCTACGTGGAACGACGCCCGCCGGGACGGTGTAGGGGATTTCCTTAGCCGCGTCGGGGATTCGCTGAGCCCCGGGAGGGGAACCCCCAGTTGTTGCCCCGGTCACGCGAAATTAGCGTACCGGGCACGCCGACGACCGCCGGCCCGGTCCTTCGCCGATCCCCGGCGGGCCCGATGAGATCACCGAACTGCAGAGGGCGCTTGCCGATGACCGACGAATTGCTCCCCGAAGCGCGGAAGTCGTACCGGTACCAGTGGTACGTGGTGGCGGTCTGCATGATCGCCTACGTCTTCTCCTTCGTCGACCGGCAGATCCTGTCGCTGATGATCGAGCCGATCAAGCGCGACCTCGGCCTCACCGACACCCAGTTCAGCCTGCTCAACGGGCTGGCCTTCTCCCTGCTGTACTCGTTCATGGGGCTGCCGATCGCGATCCTCGCGGACAAGCGGTCCCGGCCGCTGATCATCTCCATCGGCATCGCGTTCTGGAGCCTGGCCACCGCGCTCTCCGGCCTCAGCAAGGGATTCGTGCACATGTTCCTGGCGCGGATCGGGGTGGGCGTCGGCGAGGCCGCGCTGTCGCCCGCGGCGTACTCGATGTTCAGCGACATGTTCCCGAAGAACAAGCTCGGGCGGGCCTACGGGATCTACTCGCTCGGCTCGTTCATCGGCGGCGCCGCCGCGTTCATCATCGGCGGCTACGTCATCAACCTGCTCAACTCCGTGGAGACCATCGTGCTGCCGGTGGCCGGTGAGGTGCGGGCCTGGCAGCTGACGTTCCTGATCGTCGGGCTGCCCGGTCTGCTGCTGGCGCTGCTGGTGTTCCTGACGGTGCGCGACCCGGGCCGCCGCGGCCTCAAGCACGACGCCGACGGGGGAGTGCAGAAGGTCGCGCTGCGCAACGTGTTCGGCTTCCTGTGGAGCCACCGCACGACCTTCGCCACGCACTACCTGGGCTTCTCCCTCTACGCCCTGGTGCTGCTGGGCATGATGGCCTGGACCCCGGCGTTCTACATCCGCGCCTTCGGCCTGACCTCCACCGAGGCGGGCTACCTTCTGGGCGTGGTCGTGCTGGTGGCCAACGGCAGCGGCGTGCTCTTCGGCGGCTACCTGATCGACCTGCTGGCCAAGCGCGGGTACTCCGACGCGGCGATGCGCGCCGGGGTGATCGGCGCGGTGGGCATGACGGTCCCGGTCATCGCGTTCACGCAGGTGGGGAACCTGTGGGCGTCGCTGGTGCTGCTGGCGGTGGCGATGTTCTTCGCCTCCTTCCCGATGCCGGCCTCCACCGCGGCCATGCAGGTGCTCAGCCCGAACCAGATGCGCGCCCAGGTCTCGGCGATGTTCCTGCTGATCTCGAACCTGATCGGCCTCGCGCTGGGCACCACCCTGGTCGCGCTGGTCACCGACCGGGTCTTCGGGGACGAGAAGATGGTCGGCTCGTCGCTGTCCATCGTCTACGGCATCGCCTCGCTGCTGACCATCGCGCTGCTGTGGCGCGGCTGCAAGCACTTCCGGCAGAGCCTCTCGCGTGAAAAGCTGCTCATCGAGCAGCGCGAGACCGTGCAGGCCGGCTGAGTTCCGACACGAGAAGGGTTCGACGAGTTGAGAATCGCAGTCCTCGGAGGCGGGCACGGGTGCTGGGCCGCAGCAGCGGAACTCGCCGAGCAAGGCCACGACGTGCGGTGGTGGCGGCGCGACGCCCGAGCGCACGAGGCCCTCCGCGCGGCAGGCGCCGTCACCGTCCGCGATCACCGCGGCACCCGGCAGGTCCCGGTGGGCGACGCCGACGGCGCGATCCGGCCGGTCACCGACCTCGCCGAGGCGGTGCGCGAGGCCGCGCTGATCGTCATCCCGCTGCCCTCGACCACCCACCAGGACCTGGCGGCGCGGCTGGCCCCGCTGCTGGCCGACGGCCAGGTCGTCTTCCTGCCGCCGGGCACGCTCGGCTCCGTGCTGTTCGCCAAGGCGATGGCCGGGGCGGGCAACTCCGCCGAGGTGGCGTTCGCCGAAACGGGCACGCTGCCCTACTTGGCCCGCAGGCACGGCGACACCGAGATCGTGATCAGCTGCTACGCGACGCGGCTGCCGACCGGGGTGTTCCCGAGCCGGCTGGCGGACAAGGCGTTCGGCGTGCTGCGCGAGGCCTACCCGAGCGTCGAGGCCGCCGAGGACGGGCTCAGCGGGGCGCTGATGAACGCCGGGCCGATCATCCACCCACCGCTGATCATGATGAACGCCGGGCCGCTGGAGCACTTCGAGGCCTGGGACATCCACAACGAGGGCACCCAGCAGTCGATCCGCCGGGTCACCGACGCGCTGGACGCCGAGCGCGTCGCGCTGCGCGAAGCGCTCGGCTACCGCGCCCCGCACTTCCCGCTGGCCGACCACTACGCCACCGACGGCGAGGAGTGGATGTACGGCCGCGCCGCGCACGAGAAGCTGACCGACAGCGGCGACTGGCGGGAGAAGATCGACCTGCTCAGCCACCGGTACATGCTGGAGGACACCCGGCTGGGCCTGTCCCTGCTGGTCTCGGTCGGCCGGTGGGCGGGCGTGCCGACCCCGGTGGCGCAGGGCCTGCTGAGCATCGCATCGGCGATCACCGGGCGCGACCTCTACGCGGAGGGGCGCACGCTGGAGAGCCTGGGCCTGGCCGGGCTGTCCCGGGACGAGTTGGCTCAGCTGCTGGTGGAGGGGTTCGAGTCGTGACCGACGAGATCGCGGTGATCGGTGCCGGCCGGATGGGCGAGGGCATCGCGCTGACGTTCCTGGCGGCGGGCCTGCCGGTGGTGCTGGCCGACGTCAAGGAGCGCACCGACGACGAGCGCAGCGCCTACTGCGGGCGCGTCCGCGACCGCCTCGCCGAGCAGCTGCGCGCGAAGGTCGGCGACGACGCGGCACTGGCCGGGTTGACGGTGTGCGGCCGGGAGACGGCGGAGCTGTCCGGCGCGGCGGTGGTGTTCGAGGCGGTGCCGGAGGTCATCGAGGTCAAGCGCGAGGCGCTGGCCTGGGCCTGCACCCGGGTCGGCGAGTCCGCGGTGATCGCATCGACCACCTCGACGTTCCTGGTCACCGAGATCGCCAAGCTGGTCGACCGGCCCGGCCGGGTGGTCAACGCGCACTGGCTCAACCCCGCCGACCTGATGCCGCTGGTGGAGGTCAGCCGCAGCGACGACACCGACCCGGACGCGGTCGCGACGCTGACCGGTCTGCTCGAGCGCATCGGCAAGGTCCCGGTGGTGTGCGGCCCGGCGGCGGGCTACATCGTGCCGCGGCTGCAGGCGCTGGTGATGAACGAAGCCGCCCGCATGGTCGAGGAGGGCGTGGCCAGCGCGGCCGACATCGACCTGGCGGTCCGGGCGGGCCTCGGCCCGCGCTTCTCGGTGCTCGGCCCGCTGGAGTTCATCGACTGGGGCGGCTGCGACATCCTCTACTACGCCTCCCGCTACTTGAAGGGCGAGCTCGGCGAGCGCTTCCAGCACCCGGACGTGATCGAGCGGCACATGACGACCGACCGCCGCGGCCTGCAGGACGGTGCCGGTTTCTACGACTTCGACCCCGCCGGAGTCCCGGAGTACCGGGCAGCGCGCATGCGCGAGTTCCAGGACGTCTTCGGCCTCCGCGAGCCTCACCTGCGCAACGGCACCCCAGTCCCGACCAAGCAGGAGGACTGAACCTCGGGTGACGCGGCGAGATCGGTGTCGCGGGCGCGGTTCAGGCGGGTATAGCCTGGAAGGCTTCCTCACAACGCCGAGCCGTCATCCGGGAGAGGGGCAGCTGGGGACATGCCGAACGCGGAACGGGCCGACTTCGCCGGGAACAGCGATGCGGAGCTGCGGGAGGTGACCGTCGGCGAGCTGGATCCGCACGACGGCACCATCTCCGTCGTCGACTACGACCCCGGCTGGCCCCGGCTCTTCCAGCGGGAGGCGAGCCGGATCGCGGCTGCGCTGGGGGACATCGCGTTGCGGGTCGAGCACGTCGGGTCGACCGCGGTGCCGGGACTGCCTGCGAAGCCGGTCATCGACGTCGTCCTGGTCGTGCCGGACTCCGCGGACGAGCGTTCCTACGTGCCTGCGCTCGAATCGGCCGGCTACGTGCTGCGGGTCCGGGAACCGGACTGGTGCGAGCACCGGCTGCTGAACGGCCCGGACACCGATGTCAACCTGCACGTCTTCAGTTCGGGCGAGCCGGAGATCGGCCGGATGCTGCTCTTCCGCGATCGGTTGCGGGCCAGCGACTCCGATCGCGATCACTACGCGCGAACCAAGCGCGAGCTGGCGCGACGCGTGTGGCGGCACGTGCAGGACTACGCCGATGCCAAGACCGCCGTCGTGCAGCAGATCATGCGCCGGGAGCCCAGCCAGCGCCGTTGAACCCCTTTGGCGCGGCGAGGTTGTCAGGGGCGCGGCCGGATGCCCCAGACGTCCTGGAGGACCTGCGGGGTCAGGACGTCGTCGGGCGCGCCTTCGGTGATCAGCCGTCCGGTGCTGAGCACGAGGCAGTGGTCCGCGCGCTCGGCTTCGGTGAAGTCGTGGGTCACCTGAACCACTGTCGTGCCACGGGTTTTGGCGTGCTCCAGCGCGTCGGCGATCAGCCGTCGCGCCTCTGCGTCCAGTCCGGTGGCCGGCTCGTCGAGCAGGAGGAGCCCGGACTCCTGGGCGAGGCCTTGCGCCAGCAGCGCGCGCTGCCGCTGGCCGCCTGACAGCGAGCCGAGCCTGCGGGCGGCCAGCGGGCGGAGTTCCAAGCGGGCCAGGCATTCCTCGACGACGGCCCGGTCGTGGGCGGTCAGCCGCCGCCACGGGCCTCGGTGCGCCCACCGCCCCATGGTGACGGTGTCGCGGACGCTGATGGGCAGCGAATCCGACACCGCGCTGCGCTGCGCGACGAACGCGGGCCGTTGGCCGGTCATGCCCTCGACGGTGCCCGCGGCCGGGCGGAGCACACCCGCGATCGCGCTGAGCAAGGTCGACTTCCCGGATCCGTTCGGCCCGATGATGGCGGTCGTCCGTCCGCGCGGGAGTTTCGCGCTGAGACCGCGCAGCACCGGTTCGCGCGTGTAGCCGACGGTCAGGCCGCGGATGGTGATCTCCGTTCGATCGCTGGCGATCGTCACTGCACTCCTCACGTGGTGTTCGACGTCACCGCCATCTTATCGAAATTGAAAACCATTTGCGATAGTGTCCTCGGTCATGGATTGGCTGTTCGTCCCGTTCGAGGTGTCCTTCGTGGCGCGGGCGCTGTGGGCCGGGGTGCTGGTCTCGTTGATCTGCGCGCTGGCCGGTACGTGGGTCGTCCTGCGCGGCATGGCCTTCCTCGGCGACGCGATGTCGCACGGAATGCTCCCCGGCGTCGCGCTGGCTTCGCTCTTCGGCGGGAACCTGCTGCTCGGCGCGGCGCTGAGCGCTGGTGCGATGACGCTCGGCGTGACCGCGCTGAGCCGGTCTTCGCGGCTGTCGCAGGACACCGCGATCGGGCTGCTGTTCGTCGGAATGCTGTCGCTGGGCGTGATCGTCGTGTCGCACTCGCAGTCCTTCGCGGTCGACCTGACCGGGTTCCTCTTCGGCGACGTCCTGGCGGTGCGCCAGCAGGACCTCGGATTCCTCGGGGTCGCGCTGGTCGTCGCCTTCGCGGTGTCCGCGCTCGGCCACCGGTCGTTCGTCGCGCTGGCCTTCGATCCGCGGAAGGCGCACACGCTGGGCCTGCGGCCCCGGTTGGCGCACGCCTGCCTGCTGGGCCTGGTCACGCTGGCGATCGTCGCCTCGTTCCACGTCGTCGGAACGCTGCTGGTGTTCAGCCTGCTGATCGCGCCGCCCGCGGCGGCCGTGCTCTGGGTGGACCGGATTCCCGCGATCATGCTCGGCGCGGCCCTGCTCGGCACGACCGCGACGGTCATCGGGCTGGTGGCGTCGTGGCACTGGGGCACCGCGGCCGGAGCGACGATCTCGGCGGCCGCGGTCGGGCTGTTCTTCATCTCCGCGCTGGCCGCGGAAATCCGCCACCGCGCGCAGCGGCTGTCGGCCACCTCGCGGGTGGACGCAGGAATCGAAAGGTGAACGTGAACCGAATCGGAAAGAAGACCGTTGCCGCAGTGGGGTTCTCGGTCGCGAGCCTGCTCCTCGGAGGGTGCGCGAGCGGCGTGCCGGAACCGCCTGCCGAGGTGTTGCCGCACGGCTACGTCGAGGGCGCGGAGGAGGCCGCCGAGGCGCAGTCGCGCCTGGTTATGTCCGATGTGGACTCCGGGACCGTGCGGGTGCTGGACCTGATCACCGGTGATGTGACGGACGTGGGGCGGGCGTCCGGCGTCGAGGAGGCCACCGGTGACGGGAGGTTCGCCTACCTGGCATCGGGCGGGCAGGTGCGGATCGTCGACAGCGGTGCCTGGATGGTCGACCACGGCGACCACGTGCACTACTACCGCGCCGCCGTTCGCGAGGTCGGCGCGATCCCGGGGCCGGGGCTGGTGGGCGCGCACAGCGATCCCGCGGTCGTAGCGGTGTCCTTCGGCGACGGCCGCGCGAGCCTGCTGGACCGCGCCGAGCTCGATGCCGGCAGGATCGCCGGAACCGGCACCGTCGAGGGCGTCGCGCGGGAGGCGGCGGTGGTGCCCTACGACGGTCACCTCCTCGTGCCGGTGGAACAGCCGGGCCAGGTCCAGGTCCGCGACCGGGACGGGCAGCCGGTGACGACCATCGACCAGCCGTGCCCGAGCCCGGCCGGTGCCGCGGTCACCCGGCGAGGCGTCGTGTTCGGCTGCGCCGACGGCGCACTGCTCGTCACGTCGGACGACGGAACGTTCGGCGGAGCGAAGATCCCCTACCCGCAGCCGGTTCCCGAAGCGGAGCGGGCGCGGGAGTTCGACCACCGGCCGGGCAGCGACGCGCTCGCGGCGAAGGCCGGGGAATCCGGCGTCTGGTCGCTGGACGTCGCGCACCGCACGTGGACGTTCGTCGCCACCGGCCCGACGCTGGCGGTCAGCGCGGTCGGTGCCGGTGCACCGCTGCTCGCCGTGACCCCGGACGGAGCTCTGCGCGCCTTCGACGGTGAAACCGGCCGGGAAACGGCGGCGGTCCAGCTGCTGAGCGCGCCGGATGGTGCCGCGCCGACGATCGAGGTCGACACCACGCGGGCCTACGTCAACGACGCGGGCGTGGTCCACGAGATCGACTACAACGACTCCCTCCGCCAGGCCCGCACCTTCGAGCTCGGCGGCCGGATCGGGCACGTGGTGGAGACCGGGCGATGAGCGCGGCAGATCACCGCGGTGTTCGGAGGCTGCTCGTCGCCGTGGGAATCGCCGTCCTGCTGGTGCTCACCGGCTGCACCGCCGCGGGCCAGGACCGGTCCGGCGTGGTCGTCACGACCAACATCCTCGGTGACCTCACCCGGCGCATCGTCGGCGGCGAAGCCGAGGTGACGGTGCTGATGAAGCCCGACGCCGATCCGCACTCGTTCGCGATCTCGGCGCAGGAGGCGGCGAAGCTGGAGCAAGCCGGTCTCGTCGTCCACAACGGACTGGGGCTGGAGGAGGGCATCGCGCGCAACGTCCGGGCAGCCGAGTCCGCCGGGATCCCGGCGGTCGCCGTGGGCGAGCGGGTCGATCCCCTCGGCTACACCGCGGCGGACGCCGACGGGCAGCTCGACCCGCACTTCTGGACCGATCCCCGGCGGGTGAGCCGGGCGGTCGACGTGATCGCCGAGCAGGTCATCGCCCACGTCGACGGCGTGGACCCGCAGGTCGTGCGCGCCAACGCCGCGCAGTACCGGAGCGAGGTCGACCGGCTCGACGCGGAGCTGGGTCAGCGGTTCGCCGCCATCCCGGCCGAGCGGCGCAAGCTGGTGACCAACCACCACGTGTTCGGATACCTGGCCCAGCGGTACGGCTTCGAGGTCATCGGTGCGGTGGTGCCCAGCGGGACGACGCTCGCCTCGCCCAGCGCATCGGACCTGAAGTCGCTGGCGGACACCATCCGCGCGGCGGGCGTGCCCGCGATCTTCGCCGACTCCTCGCAGCCGGACCGCCTCGCGCAGGTCCTCGCCGACCAGGCCGGACTGCACGTCGAGGTGGTGCCGCTGTTCTCCGAATCGCTGAGCTCGCCGGGGCGGGGCGCGGGCGACTACCTGGAGATGATGCGGTCCAACACCGATTCCATCGTCCGGGCGCTCGGCCAGCGCTGAACCCGATTTCGTCAATCCACAGTGGAATGGTGATGATGAGTACCAGTTTACGCAAGAAGATCACGGCCGGGTGCGCCACCGCATCCCTGGCGGTCGTGCTGGCGGCCTGCGGCACCGCCGCGCCCCAGCCGGAGGCGGCCGCGGTCGTGGCCGATCCCATCGCCGTCACCTACGACGGTGGCGTGCACGTCCTCGACGGCAAGACGCTCCAGGTCGTCAAGGACCTGCCGCTGGCCGGTTTCAACCGCCTCAACCCCGCCGGTGACGACCGCCACGTCCTGGTCTCCACGACGACCGGTTTCCGCGTCCTGGACGCCGTCGGCGCGGTGCTCACCGACGCCGAGTTCGCCGGTGCCAAGCCTGGCCACGTCGTGCGGCACGCCGGCAAGACGGTCCTCTTCGCCGACGGCACCGGTGAGGTCACCACCTTCGACCCCGCGGAACTCGGCGACGGCCTGCCGCCGACCGAGGTGTACCGGGCGCCGGAAGCGCACCACGGCGTCGCGATCGAGCTGGCGAACGGCGAGCTCGTGATCACCGTGGGCAACGAGGAGGAGCGGCGCGGCATCGCGGTGCTCGACGCGGCGCGCGAGGAGATCGCGCGCAACGAGGACTGCCCCGGTGTGCACGGGGAGGCCACCGCGCAGGGCGAGACCGTCGTGGTCGGCTGCGAGAACGGCGCGCTGATCTACCGCGACGGCGCCATCACGAAGGTCACCAGCCCCACCGAGTACGGCCGGATCGGCAACCAGGCCGGTTCCGACGCCTCGCCCATCGTGCTGGGCGACTACAAGCAGGACGAGCACGCCGAACTGGAACGCCCCGAGCAGGTCGCGCTCATCGACACCGCCAACGGCACGCTGCGGCTGGTCGACATCGGCACCAGCTACACCTTCCGCTCCCTCGCCAGGGGAGCCGCGGGCGAGGCCCTGGTCCTGGGCACCGACGGCCGGATCCACCAGATCGACCCGGTGACCGCCCAGGTGACCCGGTCCATCCCGGTCCTGGACCCCTGGCAGGAGCCGCTGGAGTGGCAGCAGCCCCGGCCTGCGATCTTCGTCCGCGGCGGTACCGCGTACGTCACCGATCCGGGCAAGAAGGAGATCCACGCGATCGACCTCGCCTCGGGCCAGCGCCTGGCCACCGGGAGCCTGCCCGCCACCCCGAACGAGCTCAGCGGCGTCCAGGCCTGACGTCCTCCGGGACCGCACCGGGATCCGGGGAACGCCACCAGGTTCCCCGGATCCCGGTCTGGTCGGCGTGGCCGACCGCGGCGGGAGGACTTCGCGGCAACGGCCTCAGATCAGCGGCGATCGCGTGGTGAAGTTCTGCCCGTCGTCGTCGGACACCACCAGCTCGGATTCGGTCGCGACGAACAGGCGTCCGTTGGCGAAGGTCATCGCCTGCGGTGGGCCGGGGAGCTGACCGCGCGGCGTCCAGGTCGTTCCGCCGTCGGTGCTGAGGTGGACCAGGCCCCGCACGTCGATGCCGTAGGCGCGGTCGGGAGCCGGCCAGTCGGCGAGCAGCAGCAGCGGGCCGCCAGGGGCGGTGGTGAAGGTCCGCCCGCCGTCGGTGCTGCGAGCCAGGCCCTGCTCGGTGGTGGCGAGCAGCTCGTCGGGATCGGTCGGGCTCACCGCGAGGTCCGCTGCGGCCAGCTGGGCGCGGCGGTCCCAGGAGAGGCGGTCTTCGCTGACCATGATCTCGCCGGTCGTGCTGCTGTAGCCGTAGACGCGGCCGTGCTCGGCCTGCAGGGAGTGGAAGTCGATCTCGCCGTGCAGGGACAAGGGGTGCCAGCTGACGCCCCCGTCGGTGCTCTCGATCAGTCCGAGGTTCTTCGGCATGCCGGTGTCGGCCGGATCGGGGTGGCCGCTGCCGAGGAACCGCCCGGGGCCGGCGACGACGAAGCCCATGATGTCCTGCCGCCGTTCGCTGACCCGTTCGGGAACGCCCTCCGCCGGGATGCGGAAGAGGCCGTTGTGCGTGGCCGCGTAGAGCTCGCCGTCACCGGGATCGACGCCCAGGCCGTGCACGTGCAGCATCGTCTCCGCCTGCGGGGCGGTGGAGGTCTGCGGGGCGTCGCGCGTACCCGACCAGACTCCGGCGACGACGATTCCGATCAGCAGCAGCGCGGTGACCGAGAGGACGACCGTTCGGCGAGTGCTCTGCCGGGTGCCGATCTGTGCCGGTGCGCGCCGCTTCGAGGCCATGCTGCCCCCTGTTGCTCGGTTCGTCCGGGCGGTGCCCGCTTCCGGCACGAATATACTATCCACCTTAGTACTTGATCTGCATGGCCCATCGTACTAGCGGTAATAGTATTGAGGTGCCCGGCTCGAGCCCGTCGCTACCCGAGGTCCCCAGGTTCCGGTCAGTGGACGTAGTCCTCGCCGCTGGCGCGGACGGTGACGTCGCTGATGCTGATGCCCCAGGGCTGGTCGATGACGTGCACCACCGCTCCGGCCAGGTCTTCGGGCGTGATCAGCCAGTACTTGGCCGAGTTCACGTCGGTGCTCTCGGGTGGGAGCGTGCCGTTGGTGAAGTGGGTGACGTTCTCGGCGAACTGCGCCGCCCGCTGGCCGACCAGGCCGACGATCGCGTTCTCGTTGACCACCGAGTCGCCCAGGTTGGTCCCGAAGATGCCGGTCGGCTTCACGGTGGTCACCTTGATCTTGCCCTTGGCCTCGATGCGCAGGGAATCCGACAGCACGGTCACCGCGGCCTTCGTCGCGCTGTAGACCCCGGACCCCTCGGTGCCCGCGTTGCCGTAGATCGAGGAGATGTTGACGACCTGGCCGCGCCCCTGCTCGATCATCTGGTCGTAGACCGCCGAGATGCCGTTGACGACGCCCTTGACGTTGATGTCGATGGCCCGGTGCCACTTCTCCCACGCGCGCTCGTGGTCGGCGAAGTAGGCCAGCGGCATCACGCCCGCGTTGTTGACGAGCACGTCGATCGCGCCGAAGGTCTCGATCGCGTGACGTGCGGCGGCCTTGACCTGCGCCAGGTCGGCGACGTCGGCGACCTGCGCGGTGCAGGCGAAACCGGCTGCCCGGATGCCGTCGAAGACCTGCCCCAGGTTCTCGGCGTCGACATCGATGCCGACGACCTTCGCGCCGCCGGCGGCGCACTTCTCCGCGATCAGCCTGCCGAAACCGCTACCGGCACCGGTCACCACGACGACCTTGCCCGCCAAGTGCTGCGACATGAATTCCCTCCACACCTGATCATCCGCCCGAGCTCCGCGACGGAAACGCTATCGCCGATATCGCGTTCCGGGCCCGTATTCCACTGTTCGAGGTAGTCCGCCGACGAGCCCGAGCAGTGGACCCGGAGGGCTTCCCGCCGGGAGGTCAGGACGAGTGGCGGGCGAGGAGGTCGTCGAGGCGGGTGCCGACGTCCGCGCAGTTCTGGCGCACCACCGAGAGGAACGCCGCGAGGACCGGTGAGGAATCGGTGGCGCGGAACGACATCTGCAGGTCCGGCAGCCGGAACCGGGGCGTGACGTCGCAGAACCAGATGTCGTCGCGGGCGATGAGCCGCATCCGGTCGGGGCCGAGGCCCACTCCGGCGCAGCAGGCGGCGAGCCCGGCGATGGTGTGCACGTCGCGCGCCATCGCGGCACCCTCGAGGGCGGCCGGGGCCAGCTCGAACAGCGGCCGCAGGTAGGAGCTCGCGGCGTCCGCGCTGGCGATCAGGGGCTCCTGGACCAGCTGCTCGACGTCGATGGACGGGAGCCCGGCGAAGGGGTGCGCCTTCGGGACCACGGCCACCAGGTGATCCGCGCCGATCGGCACGGTGATCAGGTTCTCCGCTCCGGCCCCGCGAGGGCCGCCGCGGCCGACGGCGACGTCCAGATCGCCGGCGAGCAGCGCGGCCGCGGAGGCGGGGCTGTCCAGCTCCTGGAGCGTGAGCCGGACGTCCGGGTGCGACCGGCGGAACCGGCCGAGCACTCCCGGCAGCGGGTGGAGCAGCGCGGAGCCGATGAACCCGATCCGCAGCCGTCCGGTCTCGCCGCGCGCCGCCCGCCCGGCGTCGACGCGGGCCCGGTTCATCTCCGCGAGCGCCGAGCGCGCCCGGGCGAGGAACGCTTCCCCCGCGGCGTTGGGGAAGACGCCGCGCGAGGTGCGGTCGAAGAGCCGCTCGCCGACTTCCCGTTCCAGGGCGGCGATCTGGGTCGACAGCGGCGGCTGCGCGATGCCCAGCGAGGTCGCGGCGCGGCCGAAGTGCTGGTGCTCGGCGAGCGCGAGCGCATAGCGGAGGTGACGGGCTTCCACGGAGTCGACGATACGTCAGAAGTATCGCGGGACGCTTCGTCAGATATGGCTGTGGATGACGCCGGGGTCGCGGGTGTGACCTGATCAGGTCAACGATCACCTACCCGGAAGGGCTCCACGTGAACCGCCCGTCCTCCTCCGAGACCGTCGTCGTCCTGGTGCACGGTGCCTGGCACAACGCGCTGCACTGGACCTCGACGCAGCGCGCCCTCGCTGGCCACGGCCTTGCCAGCGTCGCCGTCGACCTGCCCGGCAGCGGCCTCGGCGCGCCGGTGCCCAGCGGCTACCTCCAGCCCGGTCAGCCGGGGCTGACCAGTGAGAAGTCCGCGCTCGGCGACGTCACGGCGCAGCACTCCGCCGATGCCGTGATCGATGCGCTGGTCGCTGCTCGCACGCGGTACCGCAACGTCGTCCTCGTCGCGCACAGCGCCGGAGGTTCGGCCGCGTCCGCCGCCGCGGAGCAGGCTCCGGAGCTGCTCGATCACCTCGTGTACCTCTCCGCGTTCGTCCCCGCGGGCCGACCCCGGTTCAGCGACTACATCGAAGCGGAGGAGAACGCCGGTGCCATCCGGATCCCGCCGCTGGGCGATCCGGCCGAGCTCGGTGCCGTCCGGATCAATCCGCTGTCCCCGGATCCGGCCGCGATCGAGCTCATCCGGCTGGCGTTCCTGAACGACCTCCCGGCGACCAGCCCGGACACCTGGCGCCAGTTCCTGCACCCGGACCACCCGTTCTCCAGCATGACCACGCCGGTCCCGGTCACCGCCGGGCGCTGGGGACGGCTCCCGCGCTCCTACATCAGGCTGACCGAGGACCTGGCCCTGCCGCCCGTGACCCAGGACCTGATGATCGCGGAGGCGGACCAGGTGGTGCCGGACGACCCGATCCAGGTGCGCTCCTTGCCCGGCGGCCACTCGCCGTTCGCGACCAGGCCCGCCGAACTGGCGGCGCTGCTCGCCGAGATCGCGCTGGCAGTCCGGTGAGGATCGGCCGGAGGATCCTGCTGCCGGTCATCCTGTCCGGAACCTTCGTCCAGCTGTTCAGCGTGACGGTCATGCAGGTGGCCGTGGTGGACGTGCAGCGGGATCTCGGTGCCGGTGCGGGGGAGAGCCAGCTCGTGCTCGCCGGTTACACCCTCACCTACGCCTGCTCCCTGATCGTCTCGGCGCGGCTGGGAGACCGGTACGGCTACCGGCGGATGTTCGTCGCCGGGATGGCGCTGTTCACCGCCGCCTCCCTCGGATCGGCCGCCGCGCCGAGCGCTGGGGCGCTCGTGGTGGGCCGTCTCGCGCAGGGCGTCGGCAGCGGCCTCATGGCGCCGCAGATCCTGTCGATCATCCAGTCGGCGCTGCCCGCCGGCCGCCGTCCCGCCGCGTTGAGCGCGTTCGGCGCGACCATGGCGGCGGCTTCCATGGCGGGCCCGGTGCTCGGTGGCGTGCTGATGCAGCTCCACCCGCTGGGCTGGCGGGCCGCGATGTTGCTGGTGGTGCCCGTGGGCGTCGTCGCCCTGGTGCTCTCCCCGGCGCTGCCGCGCGTCGAACCGGCGCGCGAGGCGAAGCGCATCGATCCGGTCGGCGCGAGCCTGAGCCTGGCCGGACTCGTCCTGCTGGTGCTGCCGCTGACCGCGGGCCGGGACGCCGGCTGGCCGATGTGGACGTGGCTGAGCCTGGCTTCGGCGGTGGTGCTGCTGACCGGTTTCGCGGTGTCCCAGCGGAAGGTGGCGGATCCGCTCGTCCACCCGGCCACCTTCGCCGATCCCGCGACGAGGTGGGGCCTGGCGATCGTCCTCGTCTTCAACGCGGGCGTGCCGTCCTTCACGCTGCTGCTGTCGATGCACCTGCAGGGCGCGCAGGGCTGGAGTCCGCTGGAGGCAGGGCTGGGCATCATCCCGTACGCGGCCGGGGCTCTCGTCGGCAGCGGGTTCGCGAACGTCCTGGGCAGCCGCTTCGGCCCGTGGGCCCTCGCCGGGTCGGCGGTCGCGATGGGGCTGGCGGCCATCGTCGTGGCGGCGACCATCGACGGTCCGCGGTGGCCGTACTGGTTCGCGCTGTGCCTCAGCGGAATCGGCTTCGGGGTGTTCACGGCTTCGGCGTTCACCCAGATCATCGCCCGGGTCGGCGCCGAGGCCGCCACCTCGATCTCCGGCCTGCTCCCGACGGCGCAACAGCTGGGCGGAACCCTGGGCGTCACGCTCGCGGGCATCGCCTACTCGGCGGCGGAGCACGCGATGTGGCACGCGATGGCGTACGAGGCGGCGGTGTTCGCACTGGCCGCGATCTGCACGACGAGACTGGCCGGAGCGGGGGTCCGCGCTCTCGCCGGGCGATAGCGCCGAGCCGCGTCAGGGGCGGGAATCCGTTGCGCGCAGGGCCACTTCGGCTGCGCGTTGCATCGCCTGGCGGGTTTCCCGCGGCGTCTGGTCGAGGCCGAGGCTCGTGATCGCCGCGGCGTTGATCGCGCCCATGAGCGCACCGACGGTCGCCGCCGCCGATGTCGCGTCGAGCAGGTCCGGGTAGGCGCGGTGCAATGCGTCGGCCAGCCGGGTCTGGGCGCTGAACAGCACGTGCAGCATCCGGGCCTGCACCGCCGGGTTCGTGACCACGAGTTCGGCGCGCAGCTCCGCCAGCCCGCTGGGCAGCTCGGTCGCCGAGACGTTGGCGATCATGCTGTCGGCCGCTGCGGCGAGCACATCGCGGACGGATGACGCCGGGCCGCGGTCCTCGATCGCCCGCAGCGCGAGGCCGGTCCGGACCTCGGCGTCGGCCAGCAGCACGTCCTCCTTGGTGGGGAAGTGCAGGAAGAACGTGCGCTTGCTGACGTCGGCGGCCTCGGCGATCTCGGCGACGGTCGTCCGGTCGTAGCCGCGCTCGTCGAACAGCCGGATCGCCGCTGTCACCAGCGCTTGGCGGGTGAGCTGCTTCTTCCGTTCGCGTCGGCCGGCCTCCACGCACCGGACCCTACCTTGCCGAGCCATGGATTCACCAGGTATAAAAATGCACCAGGTGAACTGAATGAGGAGGATGCGGTGGCGGAGCTGGCGGGACGCGCGGTTCTGGTGACGGGAGCCGGCCGGGGAATCGGTCGAGCCGTGGCGCGGTACCTGGCCGCGGCCGGGGCGAACGTCGTGGTCAACGATCCCGGCGTCGAAGTGGACGGATCCGGGGGCGACGAGGGCGTCGCGGCCGCGGTCGTCGAGGAGATCCGCGCTGCGGGCGGCCGTGCGGTCGCCGACACCGGCAGCGTCGCGGACTGGGCGGCGGCGCAGCGCATGGTCGAGCTGGCCGTCGCCGAGTTCGGCGACCTGCACGCGGTGGTCAACAACGCCACCGTCCAGGTGAACAAGGGCGTGGAGCGGTTGGGCGAGGCCGAGTTCGACGACGTGGTGGCGGTCAAGCTGAAGGGCACGTTCGCGGTGACCCGGTGGGCCGCCGCGCACTGGCGGCGCCAGTACGACCGGGGAGCGCGCGTCGACCGGTCGGTCGTCAACACCGCTTCCGGGGCAGGGCTGCTCAACCCGCTTCCGGCGCAGACGAACTACGCGGCGGCCAACGCCGGGGTCGCGGCGATGACGACCGTGCACGCGCTGGAGCTGAAGCGGCTCGGGGTTCGGGTGAACTGCGTCAGCCCGTCGATGGTCCGCACCCGGCTGACGACCGGGGTGCCCGGCATGCAGCAGGCACCGGAGGCGGGGCTGGACCCGAAGGACCCGGTCACCGTGGCGCCGCTGGTCGCTCACCTCGTCGACCCGGACTGCGCGCTGTCCGGTCAGGTGCTCTCGGTGCGCGGCGGTTCGATCGCGGTCAACCACGGCTGGAGCGGTGGCGACCGGATCGACAAGGACGGGCAGCTCTGGACGACCGGTGAACTCGCCGAAGGCCTGGCGGGGCTGGACCTGGAGGACCCGTTCGACCGGCTGGCCACGGCCATCGGCGGCGCGCTGGGTGCCGAGGGCCGGGAGCGGTTCGAGGAGCTGGTGAACGCCAACCTCGACGCGGTGTGACGGGGCCCGTTGGCCCCGGGTCGACGGGCTCGTCCGTCAGAACGGCCGGTCGGCACGTGTGGCGCAGGTCAATGACGACCGCCCTGGGCGGACGGTCGATTCCGGACGATTCGTACAGTCGAGGCCAATGGCCCTCGTGCCGTATCCGCGGGGTGCGGGACGGGACGTCTGGTGAGCGGAGGTGGCGAAGTCGCTGCCACCCGGCACCGCGCTGAGGGTTGACGTCACACCCGCCGACACGAAAGTGCTGCCATGCTCGAATCGAACTCGTCCCGCTCCGCGGCGTCCCGCCGCACGTTCCTCGCCGCCACCCTGGTCGGCGGAGCGACGCTCACCGCCTGCGGAACCGCCGACGCGGAGGTGCAGAACATCGAAGAACACGGGGTCGCGCCGGAGGAATTCGCCGAATCGCACGAGATCGTCGTCGACATCCTGCTCTACGACGGGATGACGGCGCTCGACGCCATCGGCCCTTACGACCTGCTGAACTACGTCCCGAACCTGACCATGCGCTTCGTCGGGCTCACCGCCGAACCGGTGCTGACCGACTCGGGCCTGCTGCGCCTCACCCCGACGCACACCACGGCCGAGGCGCAGAACGCGGATGTGCTGCTCGTGCCCGGCGGGCCCTCCGCCAAGTCGATGACCGAGAGCCGCGTGCTCGTCGACTGGGTGAAGCAGTCGGCGAGCACGGCGACCTGGGTCGTCTCGGTGTGCACCGGTGCGTTGATCCTGGGCAGCGCCGGAGTGCTGGGGGGCCGACCGGCGACCACGCACTGGGTGGCGATGAAGGCGCTCACCGGTTTCGGTGCGGAGCCGCGTCCGGAGTCGCGCATCGTCCGCTCGGACAACGTGGTGACCGCGGCCGGTGTCTCGGCGGGGCTCGACGCCGCGCTGTGGCTGATCGGCCGGTGGCGCGGGTCCGCGGCGGCCGAAACGGCGCAGCTGTGCATCGAGTACGACCCGCACCCGCCGTTCGACAGCGGGCACTACAGCAACGCTCGCGAGGCGACCAGGACCGCTGCCGCCGACCTGCTCTCGCAGGCGCTGAAGCGCTGAGGCGATGACGGGTGCTCGCCCGGCAGCGAGCACCCGTCACCGGTCAGTCCAGGACCCGCCCGAGGAAGCCGCGCAGGTAGCCGGCGACGACGTCCAGGTGGCTCTCCAGCAGGAAGTGCCCGCCGTCGATCAGGTGCACCTCCGCGTCCTCGGCGTCACGGGCGAAGGCCTGCGCGCCCGCCGGGCCGAAGATCTCGTCGTTGCGGCCCCACACGGCCAGCACCGGCACCTCGCTGGTGCGCAGGAATTCGTGCAGCAGCGGGTAGAGCGCGCGGTTGTGCTGGTAGTCGTGGAACAGCGCCAGCTGGATCTCGTCGTTGCCCTCGCGGGAGATGCGGGCGAAGTCGTGCTCCCAGGTGTCCGGGCTGACCACGCTCGGGTCGGGCACGCCGTGCAGGTACTGCCAGCGGATGGCCTCGAAGCTCAGCGCGGCGCGGACGGCGGGCTCGGTGTCGGGGCCGGGGTTGGCCCCGTAGGCCCAGAGCCCGGCCCAGAACGAGTCGACGAAACCGTCCTCGTAGCCGTTGCCGTTCTGGGTGACGATGGCGGAGATCCGTTCCGGGTGCGCGAGCGCGAGGCGCCACCCGATGGGAGCGCCGTAGTCCTGGACGTAGATCGCGTAGCGGTCCAGGCCCAGCTGGTCGAGCAGCCCGGAGGTGAGCTCGGCGAGCGCGTCGAAGGTGTAGGTGAACTCGGCCGCGGAAGGCGCGGCGGAGTGGCCGAAGCCGAGGTGGTCCGGCGCGATCACGTGGTAGTCCCCGGCCAGCAGCGGGATGAGCTCGCGGAACATGAACGAGCTGGTGGGGAACCCGTGCAGCAGGACGATCGCGGGAGCGTCGGCGGGGCCGGCTTCGCGGTAGAAGATCTCGTGGCCGTCGACGACGGCGGTCCGGTGGTGCACCGAGCTCATTTTCTAACCCCTTTGAAGGTCTGATCCGGTTAGCTGCTCGCCATGCAAGCACGCGATCAGCTAACCTGTCAAAGGGTTCGATCCGGTTAGGAAGGAAGTGCCTGGTGGAAGCGCTGCTGGACCTGCTCAACAGCAGGCCGCTGATCAACGGAGCGGAACAGGACGCGCTCGCCGACCCGGCCGGAGGCAAGCGCTGGGCGCGGGAGCACGGCGGCGAGGGCAGCCCCGAAGAGCTGGCGCTGCTGCGCGAGGCGCGGGACGCCTTGCGGGACGTGGTGTGCGGAGAACGCCCGCCCACCGCGCTGAACCCGCTGCTCGAAGGGGTGCGCCAGATCCCGGAGGTCACCCGGGACGGTCTTCAGTGGACGGTCGAGTCGCCCCCGCACGCCCGCCTCGTCGTCGAGGTGATCCTGGCCTGGGCGGCCACCGAGCAGCAGCTGCCCGGCCGCCTGCGCCCCTGCGCGAACGAGAAGTGCCAGCTCTTCCTGCTCGACCGGAGCAGGGCCAACCGGGCCCGCTGGTGCTCGATGGCCACCTGCGGCAACCGGGAGAAGGCCCGCCGCCACTACAACCGAACCCGCTGACCCGCGTCGCCGGGCGCTGAGCGGGAGCCGTGGTCAGCTGGTGCGGTTGGCGTGCCACATGGTGTGCTCCCGGCTGATCGCCGATTCCGCGTCGACCACCTCGTCGGACCACTGCTGTTCGGTCAGGTCGCGGTCGAGCAGGTCGTGGACCGTCGCCAGTTCGTGGGAGGCCATCACGTACGCCGTGGCGGTCGTGCTGTGCTGGCGGGTGGCGCTCCACGCGGCGATCGCCGAGATCGCGGCGGCCACGATGCCCGCCAGGTCGAAGTCGACCACGCCGATCGCCTTGGCCAGCGCGCTGGCCACGCCGAGCACCTCCATGGTCAGCATGATCGTCCGGAAGATCCGCGCGCGGCGCTGGTGGAAGAGCGCCTTGGCGGCGTACCACTTCTGCTGGTCGTGCACGCGGCCGGTCAGGTAGGCCGCCTTGCGCTCGGCCAGCGGGGCGGCGCGGAGAGCGCGCATGTTGCCGGTGATCGCCGAGGAGGTGTTGGGCAGCAGCAGGACGCCGGGCTTGTCCTTCTGCAGGGCGCGGATGCGCGAGACGAACTCGTCGTCGGCGCCTTCGGAGCCCAGCGCGAACGGCGCGGCTCCCACGGCGTAGCGCCAGGTCAGGGTCTTCACCGACTCGGCGAGCGCCCGACCCTCGTACCAGACCCTGTCCGGCCGCGACCCGGCGGTGGCCATCTCGATCACCATCACCCCGACCAGCGCCAGCGCGGTCCCCAGCGCGAACACGTCGAAAGCGCCTACTCGCACGGAGAACGCGGCGAACACCGCAGCCGACACGGTCAGCAGCAACTGCGCGCGGACGCCCCGCAGGTAAGAGCGCTGCTGCCGCACCGAAGCCGTGTCCGCCGCCTGGAACAGCCCCGGGTAGTCGTCGTCGCTCAACGTCCGAAGCTGATCGGTACTCGACATGCGCACTCCATGACTCGGGAACCCCCAGTGAATCCTGGCCGAACCACCCACCGGAAGAGGCCGTTTCGGCACAACTCCCCGGACCGGGTGATCCAGGCGATCAGGTGCGGGAGTCGAGCCAGTCGCGGACTTCGCGGCGGAGCAGGAGGAAGCCCAGCACCGGCAGGGCGATCGCGCCCGCCAGGTAGACGATGATCTGGAAGGGCAGCAGCACGGCGAGCGGGGCGAACGACCTGGACGCCGCGGACAGCGCGGCCATCCAGATCACCGCGATGAACGCCATCCACACCAGGGCCACCAGGAGCACGAACCCGGTGAAGATGCTCATGATCTGCAGCATGAGCACCGCGACGGGGCCACCGCGCAGGGCGCGGCGCATCCACAGCACGAACGGGACCACCCACAGCGCCGTCAGCACGGTCAACCCGAAGACGGTGTCGAACGTCGGATTCCCGGTGATCGCGAGGAGGCCGCTGACCTCGCCGGGGCCCGCCCCGATCATCATGACCGCCAGCGGCACGATCAGGTAGGCGAGCTCGGCGCAGCCCCAGAACGAGGCGAACGCGGCCACGCAGGCGGTGACCACCTTCGGCCGGGGCGCGGGTTGCCGGGCGCTCGGTGGCCGCAGGCCGCGGGGGAGGGCTCGGGCGGGGACGTCGATGCGCGGGAACCTGCCGTTGAGCAGCTCCAGGTGCGGAGTCCAGTCCTGCTCGAACCAGATCAGGGCGCGGACGTAGCGGGAGCGGAAGAGCTTGCCGCGGACTCCTTCCGGCGGGTGCTCCGGCAGCCCCTTCGGGAAGACGTGGCCCACCGAGCTCCGGAATTCCTGGTACTGGTGCCGGTCCCTGGTGATGACGACCGCCAGGCGGCCGGGGGCGTTGCGCTGCACCACCTGGCGGACTTCCCACTCCAGGCTCCGGCCCGGTCCAGCGGCCAGCAGCACGAGGTCGGCCCGGTCGAGAGCGGCGAGGATCTCGTCCTGCCACTGCTCGTCGGTGGTGTAGGCGCGTTCGGCGCCGGTGCGCGGCAGCCGGTCGCCGGGCTGTCCGAGCGCGACCATCCGGCCGAACGGTGCGACGCCTCGGGCGATCTGCTGCTCTTCGGTGCGGACCTCGTTGACCGAGACCAGGAACTGGCGGAGCAGCAGGTGGCGGAGACGCAGCTTCGGCGTCCGCGCGAGGCCGCGGTCGTCGGAGAACGAGCGGAGGAAGAGCACGATCCGCTCGTCCGGGGCCAGGGCGCGCAGGCTCGGCAGGACCGGCGCCAGGTGCCGTCGGCCGCGGAGCACGGCCCACAGGCCGGTTCCGATCAGGGCCAGGCCCAGCACACCGCCGGCCACCTGCAGCCAGTCCGGCCCGACGCTGGTGAACGTGGGGGACAGGACGCCCATCAGCAGTGCGAACCAGCCGAAGGACTCCAGCCGCCGGCCGGTCGTCCGGGATTGCTCGATCTTCGAGACCTGCGCTGGGCCGTCCGCCACTGGTGCATCCTCGCCGGTTCGGGGACAAGAGCAGATCACCAGCGTAGCGAGATCCGGCCGCGCACAGGGGTGAATGCCGGAGCTCTCGCGCGGCGGATTCCCGCTGCACGGCTTGGGTTTCGGGCGAGTGGATGTTGTGCCCGCAACATCTCGGCTGCGCGAACCGGATGTCGGGAAGGGGCTGATCGGGCAGGTGTTGGCCTCCTGGGCTGCGGCGTATTCGATGCTGTCCACGATGATTGTTCCAGTGTTGCAAGAGATCCCTCGGGAACTGTCCTAAATGGTCTGCTGTCGCCAGCGGTGCGAGGAAGTGCCTCGCTGGAACATCGCGGCTCCACATCGGCATCGTGGTGATCGGCTTCGGCGGTTCTGCGGTCGGCGTATGAGGAACGCCACTCTCGGCGGCGCGCTCGTGGACGTGCCTTGCGGGCGCAGGCAGGGTGGTCGGCAGCACTGGCGCCCTGCGGGGTGTCGCGTCCGAAGCGTTGGCGCTCGCGAGGCGTCGTCGGGAGGTATGCACATGACCGAACCGGGCAAGGCCGATGAGTCGGCCGCTGAGAAGCCGGTGACCGGGGAGAACCCGGAACCGGACGGCTCGGCGCAGGCCGGGGACCAGGCCGGGGCCGCGCAGCACGACGCGTCCGACGAGGCGCCAGTGGCCGCTGAGGCCGAGGAGGCCCCGGTCGCTCCGAAGGGCAGCGGGAGCAAGAAGGGGCTGTTCGTCGGGCTCGCCAGCGGTCTGCTCGTGGGTGCTGCCGCCGCGTTGGCGTTCGCCGGGTTCGTCAAGCCGGACTTCCTGGTCGGGCCGGGCAAACCGGACGACACCGCGTCCGCGGTCACCGCCGCTCTGGCGGGCAAGGACGCCAGCGGTCTCGCGGCGAGCTCGTGCCGTGCTCCTGATGGGACGCTGGCCCCGCAACTCCCGCCGCAGGCGTTGCAGCTCATCCAGGCCGCGGAGCAGTCGGGCCCGTCGCGCTGGGCACTGGACAGCGAGGCGCTGGCGCCGGTCGACCTCACGATCGACGTGCAGGGCCAGACCCAGACCGTCCCGATCGACGTGGTCCTCGGCGTGACCGACGGCGAATGGTGCATGAAGGGCATCGCGGACCGGCAGCAATAGCCGCTCGGCGGGTCCGCCGCGACGGCGTGTGGTGGGCCTGCTGGCCGTGCGGCCCGGTGTCGTGTAGATTTAGTTCTGGTCGTAGTAGTTCTGTTTCGTGTTTTGCGCAGGCTCGCAGGATATCGATGCGGGTGAGCCGCTTTCTTTGGTGAAGCTGGAGTGAGCAGCCGTCTGAGACACCTCCGGCCCCGGCAGGCGCGCAAGGTGCCGCCGGTTCCTCTCTAGCTCTCAAGGAGATCGTCATGGCACAGGGAACTGTGAAGTGGTTCAACGCTGAAAAGGGCTTCGGCTTCATCGCCCCCGACGACGGCGGCCCGGACGTGTTCGTGCACTACTCGGCCATCGAGGCCTCGGGCTTCCGCGAGCTGTCCGAGGACCAGCACGTGACCTACGAGGTCACCCAGGGGCCGAAGGGCCCGCAGGCCGCCAGCGTGCGCGTCTGACCTGCTTGTTCTCCGCTGGCCCCCGTCCGGAACCGGACGGGGGCCAGCGGCGTTCGACACCGTTGGCGCCAGTCCGCGAGTGACCGTCCTGGCAGGCGGTGCCCCGCTCCTCATCGGACGATCAGCGTTCGCCGCGGCGGTGGCGGAAGTCATGCCGGGCCACCGCCAGGAACACCTCCGGCGGGTTCAGCACCCGCAGCGACCAGTGGTCCAGTCGACGCAGCGCGGTCTCCAGGCGGGAACGGGCCTTGCCGGTCATCGCGTGCTCCTCGTCTCGAGCGACGTCGCGCGGTGCTCCGGGTGGGCGGGCCGGTGCAGCAGCCACCAGATCGCGAGCAGGCACAGCGCGTTGAGTCCGAACAGGATGATCGGGACGGAGGTGGTGGAGGTGAGTTCGATGCCCACGCCGATCAGCGGCGGGAACACGACACCGCCCAGCATCGACGCCGCGATCACGTACGCACCGGCGCGCTGCGCGTCGGGCACCATCCGGTGCAGCCACGGCAGCCCGGTGGGGAAGACCG
The DNA here is from genome assembly GCF_027853965.1 of Saccharopolyspora indica. GTDB lineage: Bacteria > Actinomycetota > Actinomycetes > Mycobacteriales > Pseudonocardiaceae > Saccharopolyspora > Saccharopolyspora indica. The sequence goes on from NZ_JAQGLB010000001.1 coordinate 90,790, forward strand.
GTGCGATGAACAGGCCGAGACCGGCGTAGGCGTACGGCGCCAGCGACGGCACCACGGCCAGCGCGAGGCAGACCGCCATGCCGACGCAGCTCCAGGTGAGGATCCGCTGCTCGGACCACCGCAGCGCCAGCGGGGCGACGAGGAACCGGCCGATCGTCATCATCAACCAGTACGCGGCGGTGGCCGACGTCGCCGCGCTCGTGGTGTAGCCCGCGGCGATCAGGTGGGTCGGCTCCCAGCCGCCCGCCCCGGATTCGACGCCGATGTTGAGCACGTACAGGACGACGAACGCCCCGGTGATGGCGATGGTGCGGTTGCGCAGCATCGCGCCCCGGTCCGGCGCTGTGCTGCCGCCGCTGTCCACGCGCGTGTTGCGCACGCCGCGCAAAGCCGGGATCAGCGCCGTCGAGGCGATCGCGAAGGCGGCGAAGACGAGCGGATAGCTGTCCGGGCCGAGCTGGGCCAATGCCACCGGAGCGAGGATCGAGCCGACCCCGAAGAACGCGTTGAGCAGGTTCAGCATGGCCGGGCTGCGTGCGCCGAAGCCGATGGCGAACAGGTGGTTGAGGCCGTAGTCGATCGAGCCGTAGCCCAGGCCCGCGACGAAGGCGCCCAGGAGGGCCACCGGCCACGGCGGTGTCATGGCGAACACGACGGCGCCCGCGGCCATGGCCAGGTAGGAGCAGCCCAGCAGGAGGCGGTTGCCGATCCTGCCGCAGCACCGGTGGAACACCACCACGCCGAGCAACCCGCCGACGAAGTGGGCGCTCAGCCCCAGGCCGGCCACCGCGGGGGAGACCCCGTAGTTGGCGCGCACCGCCGGGATCGCGGGACCGTAGAGGGCCTGGAGCGCGCCGATCAGCACGAATCCGGCGAACGCTCCGGCGATCCCGACGCCGCTGAACAACCGCGGCCCGGCGTCCTCGTCTTCACCCACGGTGCACGGCCCCAGAGGTTGTGAACGGTCACGTGAACGTTCACGAGGATCCTGCGGGAGCCTGCCGATGTCAAGGTGCCGGGCGTTCCCGGGTGGCTGCGCGGTGTGCTGTGATGGGTGGATGGCGGCACCGGCGCGAAGGCCCACGATCAAGGACGTCGCGCGCGCGGCGCAGGTCTCGTACCAGACCGTCTCCCGGGCGATCAACGACAAGCCGGAGATCGACCCGGACACCAAGCGCCGGGTCCTCGACGTCGCCGAGCAGCTCGGATACCGGCCGAGCAGGCACGCTCGGGCCCTGGTCAAGCCCCGCCCGAGCACGCTCGGCCTCACCGTCCCGGACCTGACCAACCCCTTCTTCCCCGAGGTCGTCGCCGGCGTGATCGACTCCGCCGCGGCGAGCGGCTGGCAGGTCAACGTCGTCAGCGGCGCCGGGGGACCGGCCGCCGAGGCCGAACTGCTGCGGTCCTTCGCCGCGGAGGTCGACGCGCTGGTCGGCTACTTCAACCACCTCGACCGCTCGCCCGAGGGCCTCGACATCCCGGTCGTGCTGCTCGACGCCGAGGTGCCGATGCCGCGGTGCGCAGCGGTCGCGGTGAACGTCGACGCGGGCGTGCGGGCCGGAGTCCAGCACCTGCTGGACCGCGGGCACCGCCGCCTCGGCATGATCGACTGCTCGACCAGCTGCGACCGCCACCAGCGCCGCAAGTCCTTCCAGCAGGCCCTCGCCGACCACGGGATCGCGCTGCCCGCCGACGCGGTCGTCGACAGCGAGCAGTCGATCCCGGGAGCCGAGCGGGCGACGCACCAGCTGCTGGACCGCCACCCGGAGGTGACCGCGGTGTTCGCCTTCAACGACCTGACCGCGGTCGGGGTCGTGCGCGCCGCGCACGCGCGCGGGCTGCGGGTCCCGCAGGACTGCGCGGTGCTGGGCTTCGACGGGCTGATGCTCGGTGAGCTCATCACACCGCCGCTGACCACGCTGCACATCGACAAGCGGCGCCTGGGCGCCCTCGCGGTCGGCGAGGTGGAGCGCCTGCTCGCGGGCGAGCGGGAACCGGCGGAGGTCGAGTTGACGCCGGAGCTCGTCGTCCGCGAATCGGCCTAGTGGCCAGTTCGACCGGAACTCGCCGCCGGTTCGGCGCACGCAGCACGAGCTCGGGCTCGTTCACAGGGCAATTCTTACTGTGAACGAGCGCGTATCGCGGGTGGGACCGGGCAGAGTGAACAGCCGGAAGGGCGTCGCTTGCACGGCAGGGCGGTGGTTGCGCACGCTTCCGGGCATGGACGCAGCTGATCTTCGTACGCTCCACCGCTTGATGCTGGTGGCGCGACGGCTGGACGAGGAGGCCATCGCGCTGCAGCGCCAGGGCGTTCTCCCCGCCTACGCGCCGGCGAAGGGGCAGGAGGCCGCGCAGGTGGCCAGCGGCGCCGCCCTCGACCTGGACCGCGACTTCGCGTTCCCCACCTACCGCGAGCTCGGCGTGGCGGTCGGCATGGGCGTCGATCTCGTCTCCTACCTCGCCTCGCACCGCAACCTCTGGCACGGCGGGCTCTACGATGCGCAGGCCTCGCGGCTGGCGCCGCTGAACGCGGTCGTCGGCGGGCCGGTCCTGCACGCCGTGGGCTGGGCGATGGGTGCGAAGCTCGACGAGACCGGCGGTGCGGCCATCACGTACTTCGGCGACGGCGCCAGCTCGCAGGGCGACGTGCACGAGGCGATGAACTTCGCCGGCGTGTACCGGCTCCCGGTGGTGTTCTTCTGCCAGAACAACGGCTGGGCGATCTCGGTGCCCACCGAACGGCAGGTGGCCGGCGGCTCGGTGGCCGCTCGTGCCGCGGGCTACGGCATCGAGAGCCGGCGCGTCGACGGCAACGACGCGGTCGCGGTGTTCGATGCGACCCGCGACGCCCTGGAGCGGGCCCGCGACGGCGGCGGGCCGACGGTGATCGAAGCGATGACCTACCGGATGGGCCCGCACTCCACTTCGGACGATCCGGGCCGCTACCGGACGCTGGAGGACGAGCAGGCGCGGGCCGGGCGCGATCCGCTCGTGCTCGCCGCGCAGCAGCTCGCCGCCGACGAGGTCGCCGCGGCCGAGGAGAACGCCGCCGCCGTGGTGCGCGAGGTCCGGGAAGGCCTGATCGCGCTCGACGTGCGGCCCGGCGAGGAGCTGTTCTCGTTCGTCTACCGCGAGCCCACGAAGTCCCTGCTGGAGCAGCAGCGGGCGTGGAAGGAGCACCTCGATGCCTGAGCTGTCCCTGCAGAAGGCCCTCAACCTGGCCCTGCAGCACGCGTGCGAGGACGACGACCGGGTGCTGATCTTCGGCGAGGACGTCGGCACGCTCGGCGGCGTGTTCCGGGTGACCGACGGCCTGCGCGCCAAGTTCGGCGAGCACCGCGTGTTCGACACGCCGCTGGCCGAGTCGGGGATCATGGGCATGGCGGTCGGGCTGGCGATGCACGGCTGGCGCCCGGTGCCGGAGATCCAGTTTGACGGCTTCAGCTACCCGGCCATCGACCAGATCGTGAACCAGGTGGCGCGCATGCACTACCGCAGCCGCGGTGCGCTGACCATGCCGATCACGCTGCGGCTGCCCAGCTTCGGCGGGATCCGCGCACCGGAGCACCACAGCGAGAGCCTGGAGGCGCTGTTCGCGCACGTACCGGGCTTGAAGGTGGTGAGCCCGTCGACCCCCTCGGAGGGCTACCACCTGCTGCGGCAGGCGATCGCCGACCCCGACCCGGTGATCTTCCTGGAGCCCAAACCCCGCTACTGGCAACGGGAATCCTTCGACCCGACCGAACCGGTCGAGGTGCTGCCGCCGGGCACGAGCCGGGTGGTGCGCGGCGGCAAGCACGCCACGCTCGTCGCGTGGGGCGCGATGGTCGCGCGCTGCCAGCAGGTCGCCGAGCTCGCCGCCGAGGACGGGGTCGAGCTGGAGGTGCTGGACCTGCGCTGGCTCAAGCCGATCGACACCGACGGCCTGGCCGCGTCGGTGGCCAGGACCCGCCGCGCGGTCGTGGTCCACGAGGCCCCGCTGACGGCAGGGCTGGGCGCGGAGGTCTCCGCGCTGGTCACCGAGCGCTGCTTCGCCGACCTGCGCGCCCCGGTGCAGCGCGTCACCGGCTACGACGTGCCCGTCCCGTCGGGCGAGCTGGAGGACGAGTACCTGCCCAGCGTCGACCGGATCCTGACCGCCGTCCAGACCACCTTGGAGTACCGCCGTGGCTGAAGTGACCTTTCCCCTGCCCGACCTCGGCGAGGGCCTGATCAGCGCAACCGTGCTGGAATGGCTGGTGGCGGAGGGCGACTGGGTGGAGCGCAACGCACCGCTGGTCGAGCTGGAGACGACCAAGTCGGCGGTGGAGATCCCCTCGCCGCAGTCCGGCCGGGTCTCGCGACTGCACGTCGCCGAGGACGCGGAGCTGGAGGTGGGGGAGCCGCTGGTCACCTTCACCGTCTCCGACGACCAGGCGGGCATCGTCGGAACCGTCCCGGAAGAGCAGAAGCCGCAGCGGCGCGTCCGCCTGACCCTGCCGGAGGATTGACGGTGTTCGCCACGACCGGCGACGGCGCGAAGATCTGGTACGCCACGGCACCGGGACCGGCCCCGGTGCTGCTGATCCACGGCTTCGCCTCGGACAGCGAGAGCACCTGGGTGCGCACCGGCTGGGTGCGGGCCCTCGCCGACCACGGCCACGTCCTGGTCGACCTGCGCGGCCACGGGCAGAGCGATCGCCCGGCCTCCGGATACGCGCCGGGAGCACTGGCCCGGGACGTCCTGGCCGTGCTGGACGAAGCTGGTGCGTCCACTGTGGATGTGGTCGCGTACTCGATGGGCGGCTTGGTCGGGTGGGAGCTGGCCAAGCTCGCACCCGGCCGGATCCGCAGGCTCGCCCTGGGCGGGATCGGCGGCCGGGCGGCCGACGGCGACTCGATGCGCCGCGTGGCGGAGACGCTGTCGGCAACAGGCCTGGACGCGTGCATCGAGGAGGTGACGGGCCACCGGCTCGAAGGCCCGCCGCCCGCCCCGGTGATCTTCGCCGCCGGGGACCAGGACGAGGTGGCAGCCGACGCCCCTGAGCTCGCCGCAGCTCTCCACGCGCCGTTCGTCCCACTAGGACGCCGAAACCACTTCAACGCGGTGTCCAGCCGCCTGTTCAAGGAGTCCGCGACGACGTTCTTCGAGGGCTAGAGCAAGCCCGGCCACCGTGGTGCAGCCGGGCAACGCTCAGGTTCGCGCCAGGTGGTCGCGCTTGCGCGTGATCTCCTCGAACAGCTGCTGGAACGACGCGGCGAACTTGTCCACTCCTTCGCGTTCCAGCACTGCGGTGACGTCGTCGTAGTCGATGCCGGCCGCGGCGAACCGGTCGAGGCAGCTGCGCGCTTCGTCGACATCTCGCTCCAGGGTGTCGGCGATGCGGCCGTGGTCCTGGAAGTCCTCCAGCGTCCCGGTCGTCATGGTGTTCACGGTGTCCGGCCCGATGAGCTGCTCGACGTAGCGAACATCCCGGTACTGCGGGTTCTTCGTCGAGGTCGACGCCCACAGGCAGCGCTGCGGGCTCGCACCGGCGGCTGCGAGCTCCGCCCATTCGGCACCCGAGAACATCTCCTTGCAGCCCTGGTAGGCGAGCTTGGCGTTGGCGATGGCGAGGCTGCCCTTGAGCTCCTCGTGCCCGCCGGTGGCGTCGAGCCGGCGGTCGGCTTCGGTGTCGACCCGCGACACGAAGAACGACGCCACCGAGGCGACCGACCGCAGGTCTCCGCCGCTGTCCCGGAGCCGCCGCAGCCCCCGCAGGTAGGCCTCGCCCGCGGCGCGGTGCCGGTCCAGGGAGAACAGCAGCGTGACGTTGACCGGGATTCCGGCTGCGATGGTCTCCTCGATGGCCGGCAGCCCGGCCCGGGTGCCGGGGATCTTCACGAACAGGTTCGGCCGGTCGATCATCCGGTGCAGTCGTGCGGCTTCGGTGACGGTGGCCCGGGTGTCGTCGGCCAGGTTCGGGTCGACTTCGAGGGACACCCATCCGTCCCGGTTGTCCCGATCGCGGTCGAAGACCTCGCGGAGGGCGTCGCACGCGGACCGGATGTCCTCGCGCGCGATGGCCAGGAAGACCTCCTTGGGATCGGGCTCCACGGCCAGCAGCTCGCGGAGCTGGTCGTCGTAGTAGGTGCCCTCCGCGATGGCGCCCTGGAAGATCGTCGGGTTGGACGTCACCCCGGCCAGCCCGCGTTCGACGAGGCGGGCCAGGTCACCGTCGCGCAGGAACCGCCTGGACAGGTAGTCGACCCAGGCGCTCTGCCCGTGCTCGGCCAACGCGTGCAGTGGTGTCCTCATGGCATCTCCCGTACGAGTCGTGTCCACCGGACTACCCGGAAGATCCGTCGGCCACACCCGGTCGGTGGACACCAGCGGCGGCTGGGCCGATCCGGTGATCCTCGAAGGCGAAATCGATCTGCGGCCCTGCCCGATGTGTGCGTCGGCGAGGCGCCGGGTAGCGCTGGGCTGCCGCTGAACGTCGACGAGTGGAGGAGTGAGAAGCAAGTGGCCGCCACGCATCGTTTGCCCAAGCCCGTCAGCGAGGCCTGGCACTGGCAGCTCCACGCCGCCTGCCGGGACGTGAACGTCAGCCGGTTCTTCCACCCGGAGAACGAACGCGGCAGCGCGCGCGAGGACCGCGAGGAGCAGGCGAAGCTGATCTGCGCCGGGTGCCCGGTGAAGCAGCAGTGCCGTGCGCACGCGCTGAAGGCCCGTGAACCGTACGGCATCTGGGGCGGTCTCGGTGAGCGGGAACGACGTGAGCTGATCAATCGCGGCCTAGCCGCGTGAAACCGGGAGCGCCTCCGCGGTGGGTTCCCGCGCCGGTCGCGGGAGTCGCTCGGACCGGTGCTGGGTACAGCTCGGGTGGAAGCGGTCGACCGCCGGTGAGCAGGTGTTGCAGGTGAGGAACCGGATGGCGCGCGATACCAGGATCGGACCGTTGCGCTTGCGCCGCGGCGTGCTGGGCACGACGACGTGGTCGCTGCGGCTCGGTCGCTGGTCGTGGACCGGGCGCCGGCGTTCCAGCCGCGGATTCCGCAGGTCGCGCTTGCGCCGCTCGTCGTGACGGGTCGGCGGTGCGCGGTGAATCGTCCCACGGGAACGCGGGCGCAGCCCGGGTCTGCCGCGGGTTCCTCCTAGAACCAGTGCTTGCGTCCGGCGATGGCGTGACCGGTACCGCCGGCGATGGCCAGGACGGCGCCCACGACGACCGCGACGATGCCCAGGGTCCAGATGATCTGGATCCCGGTGAGGAAGCCGATCAGCAGCAGGATGATTCCCAACGTGATCATGATCGGGCCCTTCTCCTGGTGAGTTTCCCGGTGCCCTGGTGGTACCCGTCGGCGACGACATCCATCCGACCCGGCATCGTCCCCGACCGCAGCTATTCGCCGCCCTTCTGGACGTAGGCGTGGACGAAGTCCTCGGCGTTGTCCTCCAGGACGTCGTCGATCTCGTCCAACGTGGCTTCGGTGTCCTCGCTGAGCTCCTCCCGGCGCTGCCCGCCGACCGGCTCCGGCCCGGTCTCGGCGTCGTCGTCCTGGTGGTGCCGCTGATGGTTCTGCGTCTGGCGCATGGGCTCACCTCGCTCCCGGTGTCCTCCCACCGCACTACCCCGCTGGTCGGAGCGGTAATCCGTCGTCGGCCAGCGGGGGCCGGTGCTCAACCCGTTGTCGTGCGCAGGTTTGCCCTGCCTTCCCAGGGGGCAAACCTGCAGGCCCAGGATGTGAACCTCGAGGCGGTGCGCATGGCCGACTCGCGATCGGCTCCGGCGGCGGATCACCTCGTCCGCTACACCGAGACGTCTGCGGGGCTCATGCGCAGCAGGGTGTTCGGCTGCGAGCGCGTCGGCGCGCCCCCGGTGATCGCGCTGATGGGGATGGGCGTCTCCGACTACTTGATGCCCGCCATGCGGGCGTTGGCGACGTGGACGCAGGCGCACCTGGTCGATCTGCCCGGTCTTGGTGGCAGCGGGCCGGCTCGTCGGCGGTCGGACGTGCCGGGGTACGCCGCGGCGGTGGCCGACTGGATGGACCGGGCGCAGCTGCCTCCCGCGGTGTTGATCGGGAACTCCAGCAGCACGCAGGTGGCCGCGCACGCAGCGGCGATGCGGCCGGAGCTGGTCCGGCTCCTCGTGCTCGCCAGCCCGACCGTGGACCCCGCCTACCGGTCGGTGCCGCGCGTCCTCCTGCACTGGCGGTTGGACGCCCGCCACCCGATGCCGGGTCTGCAGCAGCAGCACACGCCGGACTGGGCACGTGCCGGGTTCGGGCAACTGCGGCACCTCCTCCAGGTGCACCTGCGAGACCGGCTTGAAGAGACCGTGCTCCGGGTGCGGGGCCCGGTGCTGGTGCTGCGCGGTGACCAGGACGGGTTGTCCACCGAGCGGTGGGCGCGAGCGCTGGCGGCCGCGGCCGCGGGCGGTCGCTTCGCGGCCGTGCCCGGTCCGCACAGCTTCGTCTGGTCGGCGCCGTCGGCGTGGTTGGAGCCGATTCGCGAGGCCGCGGCGTCCGTCCCGGGGCGCGGGGACACCGGAAGCGCACCGCGTTGACCTCAGACTGCTGCACCGTCCGGTGGTTGGTGGACGAGCCGTCGCGCGCGCATGCGCGGTTCGGCTCAGGAACGGGGTTTTGGGCGCTGCCACACGCGGGATGCGACCGCTTCCGCCAGGTTTCGGAGCGCTGCCACGGCTCCTCGTTGGTCGGCCGACCTCGCCGCCGGGCTGCCGCCGTCCTCCGCGAGTCGATCGCAGCGGTGGCTTCGGAGAGTGCTCAGCTGCTCGGTGAGCTCGTCGATCTCGCCCTGCTTGGCCGCGATGGTCCTCGCCAGTTCGTCCGCGTCGGCGGCGTGCGCAGCGGCTTCGTGCTCGAGCTCGATCACCCGGGTGTACAGGGCGATCCGGTTGTTCTCCAGCGCGGCCAGCAGCGCGGATCTGCTGTAGGGCCGGAGGACGTCGATGAGGTCGGTGTCGGGTTCCGCGGTCGGTCGGAGCATGATGCCGAGGCCGAAGACGGCGGGGATCAGCTCCAGGTGCCAGCCGGGTGCGGCGGCCAGGGTGTCCTCGACGGCGGTGAGGACGCCGTTGCGCTCGCCGCCGGCGTGCGTTGCCCAGGTGAAGGCGCCACGGCCGATGAATCCGGACGGGGTGAGCCCGTCGTGCCCGACGGTGGGACCGTCGGGGGTGGCCGGGTGCCGGTCCGCGGGGTCCAGATAGGACGGTTCGTAGTACATGTCGCGGCGCGCGCACGGCCACAGCAGGTCGTGGAGCACGACGACGGCGTCCGGCGCGTGGGTGGTGATCCAGGCGAGCTCGGCCCGGACCGTGGCGTAGTTGTGGTCCCCGTCCAGCACGTACAGATCGGCCACCGGCAACTCGGCGAGGACGGCCGGGGACGGTTGTCCGGCCAGGTGCAGGGCGCCGTCGTCGGCGATCGCGGCGCGGAGTTCCGGCGTGGGATCGGGTTCGACGCAGTGCACCGCGGTCGCGCCGAGCTCCGCGTAGAGGGAGCTGACCTGGCCGGACTCCACGCCCACTTCGACGACGGTCGAGATGTGCCGGTGGGTGAAGAGGTGCTCCAGGACTTCCCGGAACAGCGCCACGGAGTGCAGCAGCAGCGGCTGCTGCCGGGCGGTGCGGGCTTGCGCGTGCGGGTCGGTCCGGCTGCCCAGCTCGGGCCGGGTGCTCATCAGCGCCCGCCCAGCTGGCGGAGCGCGATCCGGGCCGCACCGGCCGCGACTCCCCGGAACCCCCGCGCCCGGTACTCCTCGCGGGCCCGGCCGGTGACCCGGGCCAGCCCCGATGCGGGGGTGAGCCGGGGCGCGAGGCCGGACATCGACTGCGGCAGCACGGCGAAGGCGATGGTGACCTGGGCGGAGGCGATCGGGCCTCCGGCGCGGTTGGCCAGCGGCAGCCAGATCGCCGCGTGCGGGGAGTGGAACTCGACGAGGTTCCCGCCCAGCCAGGTGCACTCGGCGAAGACGAGCCCGGCGAAGTCATCACCGTGCTCCCACCGCAGCACCCGGGGATTCGGGTCGCCGCTGACGAACGCGGTGACCTCGATCCAGTCCACGCGCACGATCGCGGGTCGTCCCGGGATGGCGAGCGAGATGTCGGTGGCGCCTTCGGATTCGAAGTTCAGCCGTGCGAAGGACAGTCCGTTGTGGTTGATCCGGACGCGCCGGCGCGGGCCGTCCCACCACTCGTCGTCGGGCGTGCGGAAGCGCAGCCGGGTTTCGGAGGGCTGCGACGGTTCGAACGCGCCCGCGTCGACGGCGCCGCTGCGCATCGCGCGCACGGCCGCGCTCAGGTGCGGGTCCGAGGCGGCGAGGAGCTCCGGCCAGAACGCGTCCCGCATGTCCAGGTCGTCGAGGTCCGGCGGGGACAGGTAGGGCACCGCCGGGACGAGGTCGTCGGGCAGGATGCGGGTGATGACCGAGGAGCCGAAGTTGTCCTCGTGCTGCCAGTTCCCGAAGACCGCCGCCTCGGCTTCGGTCGGGGCCTGCACCGCTGAGCACATGATCTCGGCCAGCCACCGCGCAGCGGCGCCGGTGGTGAGCTCAGGCCACGACCCGTCGCTGCGGGCGACGTAGCGGTTCCAGGACTCCTGGAACGCCGCGATGCCGTACTGCACCGCCCGCCATTCGAGGTCCTGGGCCGGGCTGGTGCTCTGCGCGCCGAGCTCCGGCGAGCCGTCGTCGGCGAAGTCGATCAGCGAGCCGCACCGGGCGCTGACGCACTGCTCGACCACCTCGGGGCTGCGGCTGAGCGCGTGGACGACGTCCTGCGGGTGCCCCATCTGACCGAGGTAGGCCTCGCTGCGCAGACCGGCCAGGTAGAGCCGGGTCGCCCGCTCGTTGGTGGCGAGGTAGAAGCCGCTGGGCCGGACGCCGGAGCCGCTGCGGCGCAGGACCTGGTCGAGCTGGAACTGGATGGTCCCGCCCCAACCGAGATCGACCAGCGGCAGCTCGGGTGCGTCCAGCGCACCGGCGCGGCGCAGCGACAGCAGCAGCCGTTCGCGCGCGGCGGTCACCGTGCTCGCCAGGCGGTTCGTCAGGTGCGGCGACTCGGTCAGCGCGACGGTGACGCGGTCGACGACGTCGGGGTGGTTGAGCAGCGTGCCGAGCTTGTCGGCCAGGGCCGGGACGTCGCCGGGGCGCAGCTTGAGCGATGCCAGCAGCTGCCCGACGGTGAGCCGGTAGCTGCGACCGATGAAGTCGCGCACCGACTCGTGGTCGAAGCAGTCCAGCGCCGCGATCGAGGTGACGTGCCGGGACAACCAGATCGGCTTGGCGGTCACGTTCCACCCGCGCACCCGAGCGGCGTTGTTCACCAGCTCGGAGAGCAGCTCGCCCTCGCGCATCGGGCACCACACCACCGGCGTGCCCGACTGGTGCGCCCGGCGGGCCACCCACTCGGCGAAGCCGGTCAGCACCGGGCCGAGCACCGAGGCCCCGTAGCGCCAAGCCGTCCGCACCGACGTGCCGACGTCTTCGGGGGCGGACAGCAGCGTCTTCGCACGCAGGCTGGTCAGGCCGAAGTCACCGTCATCGGCTTGCACGAGCGGGTGGAACGGGCCGAAGGAATCCACGGACTCGCCTTCGCGGTCCAGCACCCGCGCGAACTCCGCGTCGATGCGCCGGTAGTGCACGGTGCGCACCCCGAGCTCGCCGGGGACCTCGTGATCGGCGACCTCGTTGTCACCGACGTGCACCACCTGCTCCGGGCTCGTCCCGAGCTCGTGCAGCACGATCTTCCACAGGCCGGACCCCTTGTCCAGCCCGTGCTGGTGCGAGCGGAACACCCGTGCGTCCCGCAGCGGTTCCAGCTCGGGGCGGTCGAGGAGGTGCGCCAGCTGGTCCGCGGTGAAGTAGGTGTCCGACACCAGCACGATCGGGATGTCGTTCTTGTCCGCGACCTGGACCAGGCGCGCGACGTCGAGGTCGACGACCGTCACCGCGCGCTCCAGCTCGACCTCCGCGCCGACGAGCTCCTCCAGCGAAGCACCGGTGAACACCGCCTGCGGCATCTCCCGCCAGATGTCGAACAACGACACCTCGCCGCACGCCGAACCGCTGGCGTGCCGCGCCCGCTGCTCGGCCTCGATGCGCATGCGCCGGAACGTCGCGTCGGTGACCCACTCCGGGCAGCGGCCGTCGCGCCGCAGCCGCGCCCCGAGCATCCCGAACAGGTCGGTCGGCCGCGGCACGCGCCGCCACAGGATCGTGTCGAAGACGTCCAACGACAGCACCGAGCAGGAACCGTCGGAGAGCAACCGCTCCGCCCGCTCCAGCGGCACAGCGCCGGAGGCCCCCATCGCGTCAAACAAAGCTCTTGATCTCCATTCAGCGAACAACGTGGAAATCCCGGTGCGGGACAACGCCCCAGGATCTCCGCACGCCACATTTCCGGCGCGGTGAAGAGGAATTCACAGCAGGCCAGGCTTGCCGCCCCGCAACATCACGACCCGGACAGGGATCCTGTCCCCAGTGGACGGAAGCTGCTGGCGGAGCTGCGCACTGCTCCATCGCTTCCGTCTCGGTGCGCGTCCGGAGCCGGAGCGCAGTGACGACTCCACGGACGACCCGAGGTCGCCGCACCTCCGGCGACCGGCAGCGCAGCGGGTATTCGCGGAAGTGACACCCCGACTCCTCTTCGTGACGGTTTGACCCGTATGTCCTGTCTACATCAACTATCGCCCGAATGGTCTTGAATGTTCCATCGAACGGAGGTAACTCAGGTCACTCTCGATGCCCGCTGCGGCCCGGAAGAGCGCTGTGCACTGATCCAGTCACACAGTGGAGCCGGATCGCTCGAAAGCTCCTGGAACAGCGAACGGGGGTGTGGGAGGGCAACGCCTTCCCACACCCCCGGACTGCGTGGTCAGCGGTGTGCGCTGGGCAGCGGTACTTCGAGGCCACCGGCGAAATCGCCGTGCCATTCGGTTCCGTTCTCGAAGGCGGTGCCGTCGGAGCGGGCGACGTAGACCTGGGCGCGGCCGCCGCGGGTGAAGGTGATGACGTCGGCTTTGCCGTCGCCGTTGAAGTCGCCGACGCCGGGCCATTCGTCGTGGATCGAGAAGAAGTCGTTCCACCGGTCGTTGTTCTCGACGAAGCTCTCGCCGGTGGACAGCGACACGTAGACGTAGCCCTTGTCGCCGCGGAAGAACGTCACGACGTCGTCCTTGCCGTCGCCGTTGAAGTCCCCGACGGCGGGGATCTCACCGGCGGGGGAGAAGAGGTTGTGCCACTTCCAGCCGTCCTGGACGAAGCGTGTCCCGTCGGAGAGGGAGACGTAGACGGCGCCGCGGTCGGTGAAGGTGATGATGTCGGCCTTGCCGTCGCCGTTGAAGTCGCCAACGGCGGGTTTCTCGGTGCCGAGGGCGAAGCGGTCGTGCCACTTCTGCGCGGGCTGGAACTGGCTGCCGTTGGACAGCGAGATGAACACATCACCGTAGGTGCGGCCGGAGAAGGCGATGATGTCGTCCTTGCCGTCCCCGTTGACATCGCCGACGGCGACCTTCTGGTTGGACAGGCCGAAGTGGTCGTGCCAGCGCTGGGTGGGCCCGAACTTCTGGCCGTCGGAGAGGGCGACGTGGACGGGCCCGTTGTTGAAGGTGACGACGTCGCTGATGCCGTCGCCGTTGAAGTCGCCGGTCAGCGGGATCGCGCCGTTGCCAGCGAGGTTGCCGCTCCACTGCGAGGCGGCACCGAACTGCTCGCCGTCGGAGACCGCGACGGAGGTGGTGGTGCCCTTGAACGTGGCGATGTCGTCCTTGCCGTCGCCGTTGAAGTCGGTGACGGTGGCGTTGCGGCTGGTGGCCTTGACCGTGTTGGACACGGCGACCTGGGTGCCGTCGGCGTCGAGGACCGCAACGCGGTAGTGCCAGGTCTGCCCGGCGGGCAGCGAGGTGTGGGTGAAGCGGTTCTGGGTGGTCTCGCCGAGCAGGTTGCGGGCCTCGATGGCGACGTTAGGGTTCTGGGCGCCGTAGACGCGGTACTTGCCTGTCATGGCGGTCCAGGACAGGTTGATCGCGTTCTTACCGGCCGGAGTGGCCTGCAGCGCGACGACCTGGCTGGCCATCCAGTCATACAGGTCATCGGCCCGGGCAGCCGTCGCACCCGCCTGCTCGGTCGTTTCGCCGATGCATCCGGCCTGGTACGAGCCGCTGGCGACCGCGACGAGCTCCCCACCGCGCAACACGGGGCCGCCGGCGTCGCCCTTGCAGATGTTGGCCCCGCCGCTGCCCTGGAGGTTCAAGGCACCGGAGCTAACGGAGTCCACAGTGAACTCACCGGTGTGCGCCTGGGCGGGCACCCACTGATCAGCGGTGCGCCCAAAACCGGACACCTGCAGACCCTGCCCCGCGCTTGGCGCCGCTGAGGCCACCGTCACGGGCGCGACACCGGTGACAGGCTTGTCGAGGTGCGCGAGGACGAGGTCCCGGTCCTCACGCGGCACGATCCGGTCCACAACCCGCTCGTGCGTACCGACCGTTGCGGTGCTAGCCGTGTGCGGCGCACCGGACTCCACCTTCTCAGGCTTGCTCGGGATAGGGGCGAAGCAGGCCGCCGAGGTCACCACCCACTGCGGAGCCACCAACGCACCGGAACACGCCGCGTCATTGCTTCCGATGCGGATCTTGGCCAGGTACGGCTGAGCACCGGCATCAGCGGTGGTGCCACCGGACACGGCATACGCCGGAGCCGACACCAACGCGGCACCGGTCACGGTCACCGCCACGGCCGTCAACAGCCGCGCACGGAACGGGCGAATCATTGCTACTCCTTGCATGAAACGGACTTACGAGGCGTGCAGTTCGACGAGAGTCGCTGGATCACTGCTTTCACCCTCGCCTACCGGGGTGTATTCACCGGGACTGATGTCGACGGCCTCGGTCTTGCCGTTGCTCGTGATTCGCGCGGCAACGTTGTGACTACCACCTTGGATCGCGAAGACCCGGGGAATCTCCATGGTCAGCCAGCCCGACGCCCCGACGACCCGGAAGCACGAATCCCGGAGAGTGATGCTCTTGACCCGGATGACCGGGCCTTCGGCAGCACAATCGGCCAGCACGATTCCCCCGTCACCCTTCAGCAGCCGGATGCCTCTGTCTGCGAAAATCTGATCCGCGCCCGGGTAGTCGTACTCTTCCACTGCGGGTGGAGGGTTCACGGGTAATGCCGAACTTGCTGCATTGTCCTCGCTGCTCACTGCCGAAGCCGCGCTGGGAATGACGACCAGTGAGCTCAGTGAGAGAAGCGCGAAGAGTTTTAGTGCATGTTTCATCCAGGCCTCAAAGGTTGATCTGCGGTGTGGTGCTGTCGTGCAAAGGTGCTGCTTAGGTTTTTGGTCCACCTCACTGGTGTACTCGCTTACCTGGAATGCGGTATGAGCCAGCGCGGCCGAGTTCGCCTTGTTTATGCGTCTGCTGGATGCTTGCATCCGCGTCGCGCGCAGCGGCTGCGGAGAAGGCGGGATCGGCGTGCTTCGCAGCTGGCCGATCCCGCTGCCTCAGCGTCTAATTAGGGTCACGGGTCGTCATCGGTGTGTTGATCCTCCGCGGCTTTGCGGATGCGCTTCGCCCATCGGTCGGTGACGACGATCAGCGTGAGTCCGATGATTGCGGCGCAGGCTAGCGCAACCCATGTGACCCATTTTGGAATGTCAAATAGATTCAGTAAGATCGTCTGTGGGATGATAAGGAATCCGACCATCCTGCATGCCCACCAGCTCGGCGGGTACCTGACGCGTTCCATTAACGCGCGCCGCGCTCGATGCGCTTGGCCCATCGTTCGGTGAGAATAATCAGTCCGATCGCGATCAGAAGGGCGCAGATCGCGGTAGTCAAGGTGATCCACTTCGGTGCGCCGAATAGGGCAGGTAGCATGCCTTGCGGTGTGATAGCAAACCCGACCACCCGGCACGTCCACCAAATTGGTGGATACTTGACATCACGTCGTGGGGACTTGGAGTGAATCATCGGCGCGTTACTCCTTTCTGGCTCAACATACGAGAGAGGCCGTACTGATTCCGGCTCCGAGGAGGGAGACTGCTACCCCTGGGGCGGTTCCCGCTCCGGTAACTGCCAGTCCTATTCCGAAGCCTGTGACAAGGGTTCCAAGGCCATAGAATAGATATGTGCATGCGCTACTTACAGTCTCCTCCCTTTCTCTGATCTTTTCCCTTTTCTTCATGTCATTTATGGCTGCGCAGTCAACTTGAACTGTGGAACCGTTGAGCATCTCGTATGGCGGGCATCCGTCAGGTGAGTACGCGACGTTTCGGATGTCAGCGTCGGTGACAGGGGCTTCGTTGCGGAGGTTGTCGCCGTGGTACTTCGGTCGGAGTTCCGCGGTTTTGGCTTCCAGTGCTTGCCGGGATGCTTCCGCGGCTGCTGCTGCGGCCGCTGCGGAGCCGGCGTGCTGGTTGGCTTGCCAGGCGTCCTTCCAAGCCTGGTCGGCTGCTGTGAAGGCAGCGTTGGCATAGCTGCGAGCGTCGGTGGCCGAGCGGACGGCCACTACCGCGGACACCCCCGCTTTGCGGGCGCTCTGCTGGGCACTGGCCGCCGCGTCGCGTGCCGAGGCTGCGGCCTGTTCGGCCGAGGCACGTGCGGCATTCGCAGAAGTTTGTGCCTGACTGGCGTAGTCAGCGGCCTGGGCTGCCGAGTTCTGTGCCTGAGCAGCGTGCTCGGCGGCTTCGGCGGCGGCCTGACGAGCCTTCGCCGCGGAGGACGCAGCGGTGTGAGCGTCCTGTACTGCTTCGGCGGCGGCCTGCATGCCCCGGGAGACCAGCCGGTCCATGTCGGCCGCGTGCGCTGCAGCCTGCTCGTCGCGCTGCTTGAACAGGTACTGCTCGGAGAGCACGAACCTCTCGGTCCAGCCCGGTGGGCCCTGCAACGCCGCCTCGGCTGCGTTCTTGGTCCGGGGGCCACCGGCGGCCTTGATTCGCGCCGATGCGATCTCCATGTCCTTCGTACGGGCCGTGAACTGGCCTTCCCGCAAGAACTTCCGCCGGTCTTCCGGCGTGCCCTGCATCGCCGCTTCGGCTGTCTCGCGCACGGCGGGGCCGATCGCGGCAGCCTTGATCTGCATGACCTTCAGCTCATCCAGTTTGTCCCGGTTCGGGTAGTGCTGATTGACCAGGAACTCACGCATCTGAGCGTCGGTGCCGTTCAACGCGGCCTCGGCGGCCTGACGGAGCTCCTCAGGCTCGCCCATTCGAGCAATCTGGGCGACTCGTTCACGGTCGTCCTGGACCGCGGCGGCTTCACGCCCCGTGCTGAGCCACTGCCGGACATCGGTCTCCGTGCCGGATAGCGCTTGTTGCGCGGCCTTCGCGCTCCACGGACCGCCAGTGCTCAGGATGTTGACCGCAGCCTGCCTGCCGTTGCTCAGCAAGGTTTCGGCATCCGCATCGGGTGCGCTCGCCGTTTCCAGCAACCGCTGGATCTCGGCGTCGACCCGCTCTTGTTCGGCGGCATCCCAGGAGATGAGGTCCTGATTTTCCCGCCATGATGCATGCGCTTGCTTGGCGGCGTCGATGAGCACTTGGCCTTCTTGCTCGACTCGCTGGGTCTCAGCTTCCCGAGCCAACGCGACGACCTGCTTCGCCTGCTCAGCAGCGGCCACGGACGCCTCTGCCGCGACGATCGCGGCATCGGCATGCCTGGTCGCTTCGGCCGCCGCATCCGCAGCTTCTCCCGCGTGGTCGGCAGCTTCCTCAGCCGCCGTCGCCGCATTATTGGCGTGGCGGGCGGCCGAGTCCGCCGCTTCAGCAGCGGTGTTCGCCGCCGCGATCGACCGGCCGGCCAGCGCCGAGGCGGCATTCGCAGCCTGCCGGGCCCGGTTGGCCTGCGCTCGCGCTTCAGCACCAGCCGCCGCTGCGCGCCGTGCCTCAGCCTCGGACACCCCCGCATACCGCGCCGACGCTGCCGCGGCTTCGCCCGCAGCCGCAGCGTTGGCGGCCGCACTGGCCGCCGAACCTGCCGCACTCTGCGCCTGCGCTGCTGCGTTCCCGGCTTCGCGGGCTGCAACCGCCACCTGCGTGGCCTGAGCCGCCGCAGCCCGCGCCGCATGCGCGGCGTCACGCGCGGTTTTCGCCGCATTGGCGTCCATCGCCGCAGCCGAGGCCGCCGAGTACGCCCGTGAAGCGGCCTTGCCCGCCATGCTCGCCGCTGACGCGGCATTAGCCGCAGCGTTCGCGGCAACCCGTGCCGCCGCATCCGCCGCATTCGCCGCACTGATGGCAGTGCGTGCCGCTGCTGCGGCCTGCTTGGCCATGGACGCCGCTTCTGCGGCCGCCGCCGAAGCACGCCGCGCATCGCCTTGGGCCGCTTCGGTTTCCGCACGAGCACGTTCCGCGGCCCGTTTGGCCTGTTCGGCGGCCTTCAACGCACGATCAGTGGCCTGCTGCGCGGCCACCGTGTGCTCACGAGCCTGCCGCCCGGCTTCCTCCGCGCGCTCCACCAGCTCGGTTACCGTGGACTTCTCCACATCCCGGGTCTGCGCGATCTCCCAGTCGTAGTTGAGGAAACGCAGCAGCGCCTCATCGCTGTCGGCCTGCAGCGCCGCCTCGGCGGCTTCCTTCACGTACGGCCCACCAGCTGCTTTGGCCTGCACCACCCGCAGTTCCAGATCGGTGCGGTTCGGCTGCTTCCAGCCCTCCTGCAGGAATGCCTCCAGAGCTTCCCTGGAACCGTCCTGCAGCGCCGCCTCAGCCGCGGCCTGCACCTGCCCGCCACCGGCAGCCTTCATCCGGACGGTCTGGATCTCCAGATCCTTCAGGTAGTGCGGGCGAAACCCTTCCCGCAAGAAGGATTCCAACGCTTCGAGGGTGTTGGTCTCCAGGACTTCGTTGGCCGCGGCCTCGGTCGCTGGACCGCCCTGAGCCATCAAATCCATTACCTGCGCACGAAAGTCCTGATGCCGAGCTGACTCCACCCCGTTGTTCAAGAACTCCCGAAGCTCAGCGTCGGTACCCGCCAGCGCCGCACCAGCGGCCTCCCGGACGGCCGCCCCTCCGGTCAGCCACAACTGCATCACCGCAGCCCGGTCCTCCGGCGAGACCACCTGGGCCTGGGCCACAGCGACCGGCGCCGCACCGGACAGGCTCATGCCGAGACTGAGGACCACTCCACACACCACACCAGCGCGACCGTAACCACGGCCGCGTCTTAAGCGCGTCACGCCAACGACTCCCTCATCCCAGAAAGAAGAACACGAGGAAAAGATCGTTGATCAACCTACGTGGGCGGAATGGGTGATTCGAGCCTATCGCCCTTTTTATGGCTCTTGGCACTTTGTGTAACAAGTGATCGATATGTTACAAACCGACGAACTTTGGTGGCGGGGGCTTGGTGGGGTGAACCTCGGTGTCGCAGTTGGATTCACGCGGTACCACTGGCTGCTCTGCGTCGCTGCCCGTCTGTTGCGCCGCATCGATATGGGTGACCGGCCCGAACTCGCCGGGCTGCCCCATCGCCTGGTCGGCGGGCTTGATTGCCAGTCGGTGCGTGGTGTCGACCTGAGGTCGTTGTTCCGCAGTGGAATGTTATGATTCCGGCAAATGGGATATCGGTAGATCTGGTCGAAAGGGCGCGATGGGCCTGCTTTGGTGGCGAATCGTGGCGTGGGGGGCGGTCGTTGGAGCTTTGATCGCTGGTGCCTGGCTGGCTGCGCAAGCCATGGAGGGGCTTCTGTCCTGGGCCGCTCCTGCAGTCATGTGGAGTGCCGCCGTGGGCGCCGCGATCATCCTGGTCTGGGAGAGAAGGCAAGAGCGGAACTGATCGCGGATTCACGGTGAGCGCTGCTACTCGGTCCAGGAACGCCTTGGAAGGCAGCGGATAGGCTGCGGAGGCGATGCTGATGAGCAGCCATCGGGAGTCGGAGGAGGCCCGCCGTGTCGGATTTGGATCCTGTGCCACCGCTGCCCAAGACCGTGGATGCCAGGCAGCCGAGTGCTGCTCGGGCCTACGACTACTTCCTCGGCGGGTCGCACAACTTCGCCGCTGACCGGGAGTTCGCCGATCAGGTCCTGGCCATCGCTCCGAGCATCCCGGCCGTGACGCGGTTGAACCGGTCGTTCCTGCGACGCGCCGTGGTCTACTGCCTGGAGCAGGGCATTCGTCAGTTCCTCGACCTCGGTTCCGGCATTCCGACGGTCGGCAACACCCATCAGGTCGCCGAAGACGCCGGTGTCCCGGCTCGCGTGGTCTACGTCGACAACGAGCCGGTGGCCTATCACCACGCCCAGCACGTGCTGGGCGGGTCGGAGACGACGACGATCATCCAGGCCGACATGCGTGATCTGTCCGTGGTGCTCGGCCACCCGGACACGAGCAGGCTGCTCGACTTCAGCCAGCCGGTCGGGCTGTTGGCCGTCGGCGTGCTGCTGTACCTGGAGGATCCGCAGCCGGCGGAGCTGATTCGCGCTTACCGGCAGCACCTCGCGCCCGGATCGCTCGTCGCCGTGTCCACCCTGACCGACGAGCACGCCTCGCCGGAGCTGCGTTCGGAGATGGAAATGCTGCGCGGCGCCTACGAGGCCGCTGGCGAACCCGTGTACCCGCGCGACCACGCCGAGATCCTGCCCTGGTTCGACGGCCTCGACCTGGTCGAACCTGGTCTGGTCACGCTGCCCGAGTGGCACACCCGGGACCCGAAGGAGCTCGACGACGTGGCCAGGCCGCTCGGCTACGGCGCCGTCGCGCGAGTGCCCTGACGCGAGCCGCGCGCCCGCCGTTCACCGTCCACTGTGGTTAGACGGTCCGGGTGTGGTGGCGGCCCATCGGGACCATGAGCGGTTTTCCCGAGATCGGGTCCTCGATGATCAGGCAGTCGAGGCCGAAGGTGGCGCGCACCGATTCCTCGGTGAGGACCTGCTCGGCGGTGCCCGCCGTGTGGAGGCCGCCGTCGGCCAGGGCGATCAGGTGGTCGGCGTAGCGGGCGGCCAGGTTCAGGTCGTGCAGGACGAGCACGATCGTCGTGCCGCGCGAGCGGTTCAGGTCGGTGAGCAGGTCCAGCACCTCGACCTGGTGGCTCACGTCCAGGAACGTGGTCGGCTCGTCGAGCAGCAGCAGCTCCGTCTGCTGGGCCAGGACCATGGCGATCCAGACCCGCTGCCGCTGGCCGCCGGAGAGCTCGTCCACGGCGCGGTCGGCCAGCTCCACCGTCGCGGTCGCTTCCAGCGCCGCCGCGACGGCCTCGTCGTCCTCCCGTTTCCAGCGCGAGAGCACGCCCTGGTGCGGGTGGCGGCCGCGGCCGACCAGCTCGGTCACCGTGATGCCCTCCGGGGCCAGCGGCGACTGCGGCAGCAGGCCCATCCGGCGGGCCAGCTGCTTGGCGGGCATGCGGTGCACGAGCTTGCCGTCCAGCAGCACCCGGCCCGACTGCGGCGCCAGCAGGCGGGACATCGAGCGCAGCAGCGTCGACTTCCCGCAGGCGTTGGCGCCGACGATCGCGGTCATCTCGCCCGGCGGGATCGCCAGGTCCAGCGAGCTGATCACCGAGCGGTCGCCGTAGCCGATGGCCAGGTCTTCCACCGCGAGCGTGGTCACAGCGATCCTCCAGCGCGATTCGTGCGGACGATGAGGTAGATCAGGTAGGGGGCGCCGAGCGCACCGGTGACGACGCCGACGGGGTAGCGGGCGCCGAGCAGGAACTGGCCGCTGAAGTCCGCCACCAGCACCAGCAGCGCTCCGACCAGCGCGGCGGGCACCAGCAGCGAACCGCTCGGCCCGACGAGCCGGGCGGCGATCGGGCCTGCGAGGAACGCGACGAAGGCGATCGGGCCGGTGGCCGCCGTGGCGAACGAGATCAGCCCGACCGCGCAGACGATCACCACCACCCTGGTCAGGTCGAGGCGCACGCCGAGCGCGGCGGCGGCGTCGTCGCCGAGCTGCATGGTGGCGAGGCGGCGGGTCTGGGCCAGCAGCAGCGGCCCGAGCACGAGCAGGGCGCACAGGACGGGCACCACGTCGGACCAGGCGACGCCGTTGAGGCTGCCGGTCAGCCACCGCAGCGCCTGCTGGAGATCCCACTCGCCCGCTCTGCTGAGCACCCAGCTGATCGCGCTGTCCAGCACCGCGGCGATGCCGATGCCGACCAGGATCAGCCGTGTCCCGGCGACGCCGCCGCGGTAGGACAGCAGGTAGATGAGCAGTGCGACGCCGAGCCCGCCTGCGATGGCGAACACCTCGACGGCCGCACCGGACAGCGACAGCGTGACGATCGCGAACGCGGCGGCGGCGCTGGCGCCCGCGCTGACGCCGATCAGGTCGGGGCTGGCCAGCGGGTTGCGCAGCATGGTCTGGAAGGTCACGCCGCCGAGACCGAAGCAGCATCCGGCCAGCGCCGCCAGCACGGTGCGCGGCAACCGCAGCCGCCCGACGGTGAACGACGCTCCCGGCACCCGCTCGCCGAGGATCACGGCGAGCACGTCTCCCGGCGGGTAGAACCGCTGGCCGACCATGAGCGACACCGAGGCGGCCACCAGGACCAGCGCGGTGAGCACCGCGATCACGGTCCGCCTGCGGCGGGACTGCGCGATCCTGGTGCGGGCTACGAGTTCGACGGTGTTCACAGGGCTCGGACCTTCTGCCGGCGGACGATCCAGATGAAGAACGGTGCCCCGACCAGGGCGGTGATGATGCCGACGTCGATCTCCTCCGGCCGGGCCACCAGGCGGCCGACGACGTCGGCGACCGTCAGCAGCACCGCGCCGCCCAGCGCGGAGAACGGCAGCAGCCAGCGGTGGTCGACGCCGATCAGCAGCCGGCACAGGTGCGGGATGACCAGGCCGACGAAGGCGATCGGGCCCGCCGCCGCGGTCGCCGCGCCGCAGAGCACGACGGCGCCGAGCGAGGAGAGGGCGCGGATCAGCGCGACGCGCTCGCCGAGCCCGGCGGCCAGGTCGTCGCCCAGCGCGAGGGAGTTCAGGCCGCGCGCGGTGAGCAGGCAGATCACCAGGCCTACCAGCAGGAACGGCAGCACTTGCCCGATCCGGTCGAAGGACGCACCGCCGACGCCGCCGACCTGCCAGGACCGGAAGGTCGATGCGACGTCGTTGCGGGCCAGCACGACCGCGTTGATCAGCGCGGCCAGCGCCGCCGAGGTCACCGCACCGGCGAGCGCGAGCTTGAGCGGCGTGGGCCCGCCGTGCCCGAGCGAGCCGACGGTGTAGACGAACACCGCGGCGACGGCCGCCCCGAGAATGGCGACCCAGACGTGCGAAGCGGCGCTGACCAGTCCGAACGAGACCATGCCGGTGGCGATCGCCAGCGAAGCGCCCAGGTTCACGCCCAGGATCCCCGGATCGGCGAGCGGGTTGCGCGTCACTCCCTGCATGACCGCCCCGGCGATGCCGAGCGCCGCACCGACGAGCGCCGCCAGCACGGTTCGCGGAACGCGTTGCGCGACAGCGGCTTGCGCCAGCGTCCGGTCCGCGCCGCCCACCCCGGCCAGCACGTCGGCGGCGGTGACTCCGCGCGCACCGATGACCACCGACGCGATCGCGGCGACGAGCAGGGCCGCCAGCACGACGAGCAACCAGGCGAACCGCAGGCGGGTGGAGCGCGCCGTGCCGCTCGCCCGGTCGGTCGCCGCGGTCATTCGACCCGGTCAGCGGCCGCCGCGAGCTTGCTCGCGTACTCGTCGAGCACCCACGGCACCGACATCGGCGTCGGGTTGGCGGCGGTGCCCGCGGGCGAGCTGCCGGGCAGCATGACGACCGAACCGCTGGCCACGGCGCGCATCTTGGACAGCAGCGGGTCGGCGGCCAGCGTGCGGCCGACCTCCTCGTCGCCGTAGCCGACGACGATGTCCACGTCGTCGAAGACGTCGATCTGCTCGGCGCTCTGCCTGCCGGTGAACTTGTCGGTGCCCGCCGACGCCGCCGCGATGCTGCCCGGGGTGCGCATGCCGAGGTCCTCGAAGAACCGGGTGCGGGTGTCGTGCGCGGTGTAGTAGCCGATCTGGCTCAGGTCCGTGGTGTCGAAGTGCGTCATGAACATCGTGGTCTTCGACCGCAGCTGCGGGTACTTCGCCTTGACGGCGTCGATCTGGCCCTCGATGTCGCCGATCAGCCGCGCACCGTCGGCGGACCTCCCGATCGCCTTGCTGCTCAACGTGATGCTGTCGCGCCAGGAGGTGGCCCACGCCGTCTCGGGGTAGGCGACGACCGGGGCGATCTCGCTGAGCGTGGTGTACTCCTCCTTCGTCAGCCCGGAGTACGGCGCGAGGATCACGTCCGGCCGGGTGTCGGAGACCGCTTCGAAGTCGATGCCGTCGGTCTCGTCGAACAGCACCGGCGGCGGGGCGTTCAGCTCGGCGAGCTTGGCCTCGACCCACGGCAGCAGCCCATCGCCGTCGTCGTCGCCGAAGTTGGCCTTCGCCATCCCGACGGGCACGATGCCCAGCGCCAACGGCACTTCGTGGTTGGCCCAGGCCACCGTCGCGATCCGCTCCGGCTTCGCCTCGATCGTGGTGGCGCCGAAGGCGTGGTCGATCGTGACGGGGAAGGCGTCGCCGCCGGCCGGGTCCGGGGCGGTGCTGCCGGTGTCGTTCCCGCTCGTGGACGAACAGGCGCTGAGCGCCAGCGCGGCGATGACCGCGGTGGCGGCTGCCCGCAGGAGACGTGGACGCATGCGGAGAATCCCTTCCTTCGAGAGCCCGGAACCGCAGGTCAGAAGCACACCGGCCCGCGTTGTGTGCTTAGGCTAACCTAAATCGGAGCGCGATTGTGCATTCCGGCGAACCGGACGCTGTGATCTGCGTCCGGTGCGGTGGTCCGAGGGAACAGTCCTCTGTGGACTCGAAGGGGGTGCGGCGGAGCGCGCGCGGAATTCCCCGGGGAGGAAGAACCTCCTCCCACTCTCAACGTATAGCGCACCCCGGGGCTTGCGGCAAGACCCCGGGTGTGCTGCAGAATCTCCCGCCGAGGCCACGACCTGCGGAAATCGCGGGTTCGCGGTACTACTGGCCGGAACGCGACCTGGGAACGGCCCGGCTCGCCGACGGCCGCCTACTCGTACAGGAGAAAGCAGTGGTTGATACCGCAAGCGGTGCGGCGATGTCGTCGGGCGGTTGCGTGCTGGACCTCCAGGAGATCGATCGGAGCCAGCTCGCCGTCGTCGGGGGCAAGGCCGCGCACCTGGGGGAGCTTTCGCGGATCGACGGCATCGACGTGCCGCCCGGTTACTGCGTGACCGCGGACGCCTTCCGGCGGGTCGTGGCCGAAGCGCCGTCGCTCGAAGACGAGCTGGATCAGCTGTCGCACCTGGACCCGGAGGACCGGGGCGCGATCGGTGCGCTCAGCGCGGAGATCCGCGACGCCGTCGCGGCGATCCCCGTTCCCGCGGAACTGGCGGAAGCGCTCACCCGCCCGCTGGCCCGGCTCGGCGAGGACGCCGCCTACGCCGTCCGGTCCAGTGCGACGGCCGAAGACCTGCCGACGGCCTCGTTCGCAGGCCAGCAGGACACCTACCTCAACGTCGTGGGAACCGCGGCGGTCCTGGAGCGCATCAGGGCGTGCTGGGCCTCGCTGTTCACCGACCGGGCCGTGATCTACCGGCTGCGCAACGGTTTCGACCACCGCAAGGTGCAGATGGCCGTGGTCGTGCAGCGGATGGTCGCACCGCAGGTCTCCGGCATCATGTTCACCGCCGACCCGGTTTCGTCGAACCGCAAGATCACCAGCGTGGAGGCCGGTTTCGGGCTCGGCGAGGCGCTGGTGTCCGGTCTGGTGAACCCGGACGTCTTCAAGGTGCGCGACGGCGAGGTCGTCGACAAGACCATCGCCGCCAAGGCGCTGGCCATCCGCGCGGTGCCGGGCGGCGGGACGCGGCAGCAACCGGTCGAACCGGACGAGCAGGAACGGCCGACGCTGACCGACGCGCAGGTGGTCGCGCTCGCGCGGCTGGGCAGGCGGATCGAGGCGCACTTCGGCGCCCCGCAGGACATCGAGTGGTGCTCGGCGGGCGGTGGCTTCCAGATCCTGCAGGCCAGACCGGTCACCACGCTGTTCCCCGTTCCCGAAACCGGGGACGCCGACCGGCACGTCTACGTCTCCGTCGGCCACCAGCAGATGATGACCGACGCGATGAAACAGCTGGGCCTGTCGGTCTGGCAGCTGACCACGCCGCGGCCCATGGCCGAGGCCGGCGGGCGGCTGTTCGTCGACGTCACCGCGAACCTGGCCGCACCGGCCAGCCGCGACGGGCTCTTGGACGCCTTGGGCAAGTCCGACCCGCTGATCAGGGATGCGCTGCAGTCCGTCCTCGACCGCGAGGACTTCGCGCTGCCGCCGGCGGAGGAGAACACCGACGGCCCGCCGGTGTGGGAAACACCGGCGTCGGTGGAGGCCGATCCGGCGATCGTCGAGGAGCTCATCGCGCGCAGCGAGGAATCCCTGGCCGTCCTCGACCGCGACATCCGGGCGAAGTCCGGAGTGGACCTGTTCGACTTCGTCCTGGAGGACCTCCGGGAGCGCAAGCGGCTGTTCGACCCCAAGGGCCTCCAGGTGATCATGACGGCGATGAACGCCTCGTGGTGGCTCAACGAGAAGATGCACGAGTGGCTGGGGGAGGAGAACGCCGCCGACGTGCTCACGCAGTCCGCCCCGGGCAACATCACCTCGGAGATGGGGCTGGCGCTGCTGGACGTCGCGGACGTGATCCGCCGGCACCCGGAGGTGGTGGCCTTCCTGCGCGAGGTCGACGGCGACGACTTCCTCGACGAGCTGCCCGAACTCGCGGGCGGGCGCGAGGCGCAGGAGGCGATCCAGGGCTACCTCGACGAGTACGGCGTGCGCTGCGCCGGGGAGATCGACATCACGCGACCCCGGTGGAGCGAGCGCCCGAGCATCCTGGTGCCCGTGATCCTGGGCCACGTGGAGAACTTCGAGCCCGGGGTCGGCAAGCGGCGCTTCGAGAAGGGCCTGCAGGAGGCGTGGCAGAAGGAGCAGGAGCTGCTGGAGCGCGTGCGGGCCCTGCCGGACGGCGAGCAGAAGGCCGCCGAGACCAAGTCGATGATCGACCGGCTGCGGACCTTCATCGGCTACCGGGAGCACCCCAAGTTCGTCATGATCTGCCGCTACTCCCACTACAAGCGGGCGATGCTGGCGGAGGCCGATCGCCTCGTGGCGGCCGGTGTGCTCCACGACCGCGAGGACATCTTCCACCTCAGGTTCGAGGAGCTCCGCGAGGTCGTGCGCACCGGCGAGGTCGATTACCGGCTCATCCGCGAGCGCGCGGAGGCCTTCGACGGGTACCGGGCGCTCATGCCGCCCCGGGTGCTGACCTCCGACGGCGAGGCCGTCACCGGCTCCTACCGGCGCCGGGACGTGCCCACCGGTGCGCTCGTCGGGCTCCCGGTGTCCACGGGGATCGTGGAGGGGCGCGCCCGCGTCGTCCTGGACATGGCCGAGGCCGATCTCGAATCCGGCGACATCCTGGTCACCACCAGCACCGATCCCAGCTGGTCGCCGGTGTTCGTCACGATCGGCGGCCTGGTGACGGTGGTCGGCGGGCTGATGACCCACGGCGCGGTGGTCGCGCGTGAGTACGGGCTGCCCGCGGTGGTCGGGGTGGAGCACGCCACCCGGCTGATCCGGGACGGGCAGCGCATCCGCGTGAACGGCACCAGCGGGTACGTGGAAGTCCTGTCCGGCTGAATCGCAGCCCGGGACCCGGGGAAGCGGCGACCTCAACGTGCCCAGCCGGGCAGCCACACGTCGCGGTCGCGTCGGGCTTGGTGACCGGCTCGGAGGTGGTCGAGCAGGTCGGCGAGTGCGGGGTGGGCGTTGGTCTCGCGCCAGATCACGAAGAGCGGGTAGGCAGGCGTGGGGCCGACGATCGGGATCCGGCGCAGGTCGTAGCTCTCCGGCCAGAGGAATCTCGTTCCTTCGCCGATGAACGTCGCGAGTCGGTCGGACTCGGCGATCTCGGCGAGCAGCGCTTCGTACCCGAAGCTCGGTCCGACGGCATCGACGGTGAGCCCGAAGGCCTGAGCGAGGTCCTGGTAGAAGCCGATCGGTTCGGCGTCGACCATGCCGGGCATCCAGATCGGGTGTGCGACGAGATCTTCAGGGCTCAGGCGCTCGGCGTTCGCGAGCGGGTGGCGCGGGCCCACCAGGACGTGGATCCCGTCGTCGATCACGCGCTCCGCGCTGAGTCCACCGGGAACCTCCCGGTGGGTGTCCCGCAAGGATCTGAAGGTGGCATCGATGGTTCCGGTGGCGACTTCGGCCAGCGCGGCGTCAGCGGTCGAGTTGACCAGGGTCACGACGTCGAGCTCGATGTCCGGGTGCTGCTGGTGGAAGGCGTGCAGGGCGGTGCCGGGCGCCACTCTGCGGCTGACCACGTCAACGCGCAGCGCTCGACGACCGGGAGTGACCGCGGAGATCGCTCGTTCGGCGACGCGAAGGAGTTCCCGCGCATGCGGCAGGAAGGCCTGCCCGTCGACGGTCAGGGTGACGCCGCGCGGTGTGCGGCTGAACAGCCGGACTCCGAGTTGCCGCTCGAGGGTCGCGATCCGTTTCGAGGCCGCCTGCTGGGTGATGTCGAGCTCGTCAGCGGCTGCCTGGAACTGGCCGTGCTGCGCGATGGAATCGAAAGTGCGTACCGCGACTAGGTCCACGGTCGTGAACCGTAGCTGAACAACTGCTGGTTGTGGCGCGCCGTCGCCACGGTTGTTGGCCCGCAGCGAGCATCGCCGAGAAGCTCGTCGCGGAACAACGCGGGGTTGTTCGCGAAAGAGAGCGGAGTTCAGCGGAAATGGGACAGCGACGCGCCTCCTTGGGGCGTGAGTTCGGGTTTCTGTGGGGCGCCCACGCGGTCAGCTCGCTCGGCACCGGGTTGGCGTTCGGTGCCTTCTCGATCGTCGCGATCACCGTGCTGGAGGCGACCGCGGAGCAGGTGTCGATGCTGGCGGGCGCCGGGTTGGTGGTCGGAGCCGTGCTGGCGGTCCCCCTCGGACCGTGGCTGGAGACGCGCGCGAAACGGCCGGTCATGGTGGCCTTGGGGTTGATCCGGTTCGCGGTCCTGGCGTCGATTCCAGCGGCACACCTGCTC
Organism: Saccharopolyspora indica; assembly: GCF_027853965.1. GTDB lineage: Bacteria > Actinomycetota > Actinomycetes > Mycobacteriales > Pseudonocardiaceae > Saccharopolyspora > Saccharopolyspora indica. The sequence goes on from NZ_JAQGLB010000001.1 coordinate 119,836, forward strand.
GGGGCGCTGACCTTCGCGCACCTGCTCCTGGTGTCGATCGTCACCGCGGCGGCGAAGATCGCCTTCGGGGCGGCCAGTGGCGCGTACCTGCGGAGCATCGTGCGGCCCGACCAGCTCGTGGCGGCGAACAGCCGCTTCGAATCGGTCACCTGGTCGACCACCGTCGTCGGGCCACCGGCCGGCGGAGTGCTGATCGGGTTGTTCGGGCCCGTCGTCACCGTCGCCGTCGACGCGGTCAGCTACCTCCTCTCGGCGCTCGGCATCGCAGCGATTGCGACGCCCGAGGAATCCGCGACACCCTGCTCGCGGAGTCGTCGATGGACTGACCTGTTCGAAGGCTGGCGGTACATCCTCTCCGTTCCCAGCCTGCGGGCCCTGCTCTTCAACTCGTTGCTCGTCAACGGCCTGATCATGGCCGCCGAACCTCCACTGGCAGCGCTCATGCTCGGTCACCTCGGGTTCTCGGCCTGGGAGTACGGGCTCGCGTTCGCGATCCCGTGTATCGGCGGCTTTCTCGGGGCGCGTTTTGCCCCGGCAGTGGTTGCCCGATTCGGTGAGTGCTGGGCGCTGCGCGTGATGGGGACGCTGCGGGCGTGCTGGCCGCTCGGCCTCGCGTTCGTCCAGCCGGGCTGGATCGGGCTCGCGACCGTCGTCGTCACCGAGACCGGGTTGATCGTCTGTTGCGCGCTGTTCAACCCGGTGCTCGCCGCACACCGGCTCAAGCGCACCGACCCCGCGCTGCAGGCCCGGGTTCTCACCGCCTGGTCGATCAGCAGCGCGATGAGCATCGCCGCCTTCACCTTGCTCTGGGGAGCCGTCGCCCATCTGCTCGGCGCGCGCGGAGCTATCGCACTGGCGGGGATCCTGATGCTCGCCACGCCGCTCCTCCTGACGCGTCGCGTCCTCCGGCTCGACATCCCGGTGGCGGGAGGCACTTCGCGAGAGCCGGTCGGCGCGCGAGCTCCTAGGAGCCCGAATCGACAACGTCGCTGAGGACTGCCGCACACGCGGCATCGCCCGCACTACCTTCTGCGCGTGGGACGGCCGCCGGTTCGGGACCTAGTCGTTCGAGGCCGGTTTCCACTCGTCGACGAGGAGTCCGAACAGGATCTCGTCCATGAACTCGCCCAGCACCCAGGCCGAGGAGCGCGTCACGCCCTCGCGGGTGAAGCCGTTGCGCTCGGCGGCGCGCTGCATCGCGACGTTGTCCGACAACGTCTCGATCTGCAGCCGGTTCAGGCCGCGCTGGGCGAAGCCGTAGTGGCACAGCACCGCGACCACGTCGGTGCCGTAGCCCTTGCCGCGGGCGGTGGGCAGCAGACCCATGCCGATGTGCGCGAAACGGCTGTGGGTGTCGATGCCCCACAGCGTCGCGGTGCCGACCAGCTCCTCGCTGTCCAGGGCCACCACGGAGAAGTGGACCAGGTCCTCCTTCTTGTCGTCCACCACGAACGGCGAGTGCTCGCTCGGGGCCGCGATCGGCCGCCACGGGCCGACCGCGGCCCGCGAGGAGTTGACCACGTCTTCTTGCAGACCGGCGTGCAGGATCGGGATGTCGTCCGCGCGCCGGGCCCTGAGCAGGACCTTGTTTCCCCTGAGCATGCGAGTTTCCTACCCGATCGGAGCAGTCGGTGGCAAACGGTTTGCGTGATCGCCACGGACTGCGACGTCCCAGGCGGGCCGGCCCGCGAGCCGGCCCGCCTGTCCGGTCAGGACCGGGACTTGGGCTGCGCGCGGTGATCGGCGGCGGTGCCGACGTCGGTCAGGTGCGGCCAGCGCGGTTCGTCGCCCTTCGGATCGTCGCCCAGGATCGTCACGCGGCGGCCGATCCGGCGTTCGGTGTAGTCGTTGACCGCGTAGTGCTGGGTGGCCCGGTTGTCCCACAGGGCCACCGCGCCCTGCGTCCAGCGGAAGCGGCAGATGTTCTCCGGCCGCTCCGCCACCGCGAACAGGTGCGCCAGCAGCGCATCGCTCTCCGCCCGGCGCAGCTGCGGGATGTTCATGGTGAACATCCGGTTGACGTACAGCGACCGCCTGCCGGTCACCGGGTGCACCCGCACCACCGGGTGCTCGGCCTCGAACTGGGTGCCGTTGGGGTGCACGAAGGCGTGCACGGCGGTGAGCCCGTCCAGGAGGTCGCGCAGCGGTGCGGAGAGGTTCTCGTAGGCCAGGTGCTGGTTGCTCCACATCGTGTCGCCGCCGCGCGGCGGGCAGTGCACGATCTGCAGGACGGAGGCGATCGGCGGGCTGGCGTTGAAGGTGACGTCGGTGTGCCAGACGTCGGCCTTCGCGCCCTGGTCGGAGTCGAGCACCACGATCTCCTCGTGCCCGTCGAGCTTGGGCAGGAAGGGGTGCACCTCCAGCTCGCCCAGGAAGCGGCCGAACCTCTTGTGCGCCTCGGGGGAGAGCTCACCGGCCTCCGGGAAGAAGAGCACGAGGTTGTCCATGAGCAGGTCGTGCAGCCGCCCGAAGGACTCCTCGGTCAGCTCCTCCAGGTCCAGGCCGCGCACCTCGGCGCCCAGCGCGCCGGAAACCGGGCGGACGTCGAATTCGGTCATTGGGTGGTCACCTCGTTCTTCTTTGACAGCAGGTGTTTTCGGGCAGGATGACGAGTGTTGCCGGGCAGTGCGGTCGGTTTCCGCCGTGGTTGTTGACGCCGTGAGCGGCGGGCAGTAAGGATGAGGAGGACGGAGGCGCTCGGGTGTTCACTTCGAAAGGAACCAGGTGTCCATGGATTCCGCAGGATCTCAGGAGGATTTCGCCGACGCTGGTCGCGAGCTGGCGAAACTCATCGATCTGGCAACGCCTTTCGCCATTCGCGTCGCGGTGACGATGCGGCTGCCGGAACTGGTGTCCGAGGGCAAGGCCGGGCTCGACGAGCTCGCCGCCGCCTCGGGTGCGCACCGGGGATCCCTGGACCGGCTGCTGCGCCACCTCGTCCACATCGGACTGTTCAGCGAACCGGAGCCGGGTGCCTACGGGCTGACGGCGCTGTCCCGCCAGCTGCTGTCCGAGGACGGCGCGTGGATCCGGAACTGGCTCGACCTGGAGGGCCCGGGCACCCGGATGGACCTGGCGTTCAGCGGCATGCTGCACTCCATCCGCACCGGCGGTTCGGCCTACGGCGCGGTGCACGGCACCCCGTTCTGGGACGACTACCAGCGCAACGACGACCTGCGGCGCTTCTTCGGCGACGTCATGACCGCCCACGCCTGGCAGACCGGGCCGGTGCTGGCCGCGGAGTTCGACTGGTCGCAGGTGCGGACGGTCATCGACGTCGGCGGCGGGCAGGGCGCGCTGCTGGCCGAGATCGTCCGGGCGAACCCGCACCTCGACGGCGAGGTGCTGGACCTGCCCGCGGTCGAGCCCGAGGCCGACCAGGCCCTGCGCGAGGCGGGCGTGGCGGAGCGGATCTCGTTCGTGCCCGGCAGCTTCTTCGACCCGCTGCCGCCGGGCCGCGACGTCTACGTGGTCTCCCGCGTGCTCACCGACTGGAGCGACGAGGACGCGGTGCGGATCCTGCGGCGCTGCGCCGAAGCCGCCGGGGAGGACAGCCGGGTGCTCATCGTGGAGGTCCTCGCCGGTGACTCCCACGCCAAGTACAACACCTCCTTCGACCTGCAGTCCCTGGTCCTGCTGGGCGGCCAGGAGCGCAGCGTCGCGGACTTCGAGGCGCTGGTGGACAAGGCCGGGCTGAACCTGACCGGGTCCCGCAGCTGGCCGGGCGGTCTCGTGGTCGTGGAGTCCAGGCCGCGGAAGTGACCCCGGCACGGCGTCGGCCCTCATGCCCACCTGGGCCGGCGCCGTGCGCGGGGATCCGGTAGCAACCCGAGCTGGCAGAGCCGGTCGAACGGCGTGAGCGGGTGCAGGCCGAGCCCGGCCAGGTTGTGCATCACGGTGAAGCTGAGCCGCTGGTTGGCCCCGGTGTTGCGCAACGCGCGCCTGCCGAGGGTGCGGCCCACCCAGGACAGGTCGGTCAGCATGCGCGCGGCGTTGTGGCTGATCTTGCCGATCTGGATCAGCTCGGGCATCCGCCGCTGCTGGTACTCGCGCAACGCGGTGTCCACATCGGACGCATCCAGGCAGCGTCCGGCGAGGCAGCCGCGCAGGGCGTCGGCGTCGTAGATGGCGCTGTTCATGCCCTGGGCCGCCATCGGGTGCACGGAGTGCGCCGCCTCGCCGATCAGCGCCATGCCGGGGGCGAACAGGCCGTCGGCGACGAACCGGCCGACCGGCAGCAGCTGCCGCCCGGCCAGGCTGCTCCGCAGCTGCTCCTCGAACGCCGCCAGCTCGGGCAGCTCCGCGATCAGCGCACCGGCCCAGCGCTGCAACCCGTCGTGATCCATCCCGCGCAGCTCGTCCGGTTCCGCCTGGACGTAGAGCCGGACCCGGTCGCCGGGCAGCGGATAGCGCATCCGCAGCCCGCGGTCGGTGACGTAGGCGGCCACCGCCGCCTCCGCGCCGGGCACGTCGGGGACGTCCAGGGCGACCAACCGGTGCGGGTAGTCCTTCCGGTTCGCCCCGATACCGGCCGCCTTCCGGAGCTTCGAGGAGACGCCGTCGGCGGCGATCACCAGCGGGGCGCGGAGTTCCCGGTCGGAACCGGCCTCCCGCACGGCCAGCCCGGTGATGCGCCCGGATTCGTCGCGGAGCGCTTCGCGGACGCTCACTCCCCGGCGCAGCGTGACGTTCTCCGGCAGGCCGTCGACGAGCGCACCCAGGATCGACTCGTGATCGGCGGAGAGCAGCCAGTTGGTCTCATCCGGCAACTGCGCGTAGTCCAGCGACATCCGGCCCCCACCGCCGCCCTCACCGGCGATGAGCGCGGAGAGCCGCACCGCGCCCTGCCGCTCCAGGAGCTTGGTGACGCCCCACTCGTCGAGGATCTTCAACGCCCCGGGCTGCAACACCTCGCCCTTCGGCACCCGGGGCACCTTGGGCTGCTTCTCGGCGATCAGGACCCGCAGCCCCAGCGAACCCAGCGCGTGCGCGGCCGCCAGACCGCCCACACCCGCACCGCAGACCACGACATCGGCGTCGTCCCGGGTGATCTCTTCGGGAACAGGGGCGCTCACGTCGGCTGGACCTCCATGTCATCGGTGGCGATCTCGTGCCGCGACCGCATCACGGCCTGAGTCCACAGGCTGAAGACGAGCACCAGCGCGAGCAGCGGCACGACCGCGGCGGCGGGCGCGGTGCGGGCCAGGACGGCGCTGGCGAGGACGAGTCGTTCGGCGACCAGGAATTCGTGCGCCCGCAACGCGCGGGCCTGCCCGAGAGTCGGGGCCAGCAGCGGCAGCGGCAGGACCGCGACCAGCCCGACGCAGGCCGCCGCACCCAGCAGAACCGGGAAGCCGGGCCGGTGCGGCAGCAGAAGACCGATCGCGGCGATGAGGATCGCTGCGACGTAGAGGACCACCGCCAACCAGGCCGCGAAGCGGACTCCGCTGCGCACGGGCACCGACCGGTAGCCCGCGGCCCGGTCGCCGTCCACGTCGCGCAGCGTGCCCACGAGGTTCGACGCCGCGTCGTGCAGCAGGAACACCGCGGAGAACGCGACCGCGGGCCAGCCGGGCAGCGGTGCCGCGACCATCGCGCCGATCAGGAAGCCCAGCGCGGTGATCAGGCCGCGCACCAGGTTCCCGGAGAAACCGCGCGCCTTGCAGTACCTGCTGTAGGCCACGATGCCGGCCAGCGCCAGCACGACCAGCACCAGCGTCCGCCAGTTCACCCACGCCAGCAGCGCCGCCGCCGCGACCGCGAGCCCGATGCCGCAGGCGAGCGCGGTCTTCGGAGCCAGCCTCCCGGACGGGATCGGGCGCTGCGGCTTGGCGATCCGGTCCAGCTCGCGGTCGAAGTAGTCACCGAGGTAGTGCCCGGCCAGCCAGCCGAGCGCGACTCCGCACCCGGCGACGACGAACGCGGCGAACCCGGCCGCACCACCGGCACCGGCGCCCGCGACGCCCACCAGCACCGGGTAGCACAGCGTGTACGGCCGCCAGGTCTGCACGTGCGCCCACAGGATCCGGCGCGCTGCCGCCCATCGGTCGCGCATGGCTACCGGTTCCGGTCGATGGCCAGCTCGGCGATGGCCAGCATCAGCTCGACCGCGGCCGTTCCCGGCAGGTCCGCGATGCTCTCGCGGGCCTGGGCGATCTCGTCGGCGGCGAGCTTGCGGCTGAGCTCCAGCGCTCCGGTGCTGGTCAGCAGCTCCCGCATGAGCCGGTGCGCGTCCGCCGCTGGCATCCGGCCCGACAGCGCCTCGGCGAACCGGGCGCGGTCGGCGTCCCCGGCGGCCTGGTGGCCGACGAGCACCGGGAACGTCGGGCGCAGGTTGGCCACGTCGCTGGTGCTGGGTTTGCCGGTCGTGGGGGAGTCCGCCAGGTACGGCAGCAGGTCGTCGTAGATCTGGAAGCCCAGGCCCAGGTGCTCGGCGTAGCGCGTGGTGGCCTCGACGTCCTCGGCGGCGGCACCACCGAGGACCGCCCCGGCCCGGCAGGCGCCCCGGAACAGCGCGCCGGTCTTGAGCGCGACCATCTCCCGGTAGTCCTCGACCGGGCAGTTCAGCTCGCCGACCAGCCCGGCCTCCTGCACCTGCCCCCGGCAGACGTCGGCTCCCGCGGCGGCCAGCACCCGGGCCGCTTCGAGCACGTCGGCGGGCGGCACCGCCGTGCACTCCAGCAGTGCGCTGACCATGTTCAGGATCAGGAAGTCACCGGTGACCAGCGCATCGGGCATGCCGAAGTGGGCGTGCACGGTGGGCCGGCCCCGGCGCAGCTCGTCGTCGTCGATGATGTCGTCGTGCACCAGCGTCGCCACGTGCAGGTACTCCACGGCCAGGGCGGCGGGGATCAGCCGGGTGCTGTCACCGCCGGTGGCCTCGGCCGAGGCGAGCAGCAGCATCGGCCGCAGCATCTTGCCGGGCGCCAGCAGCGCGTGGCCCGCCATCCGCTCGGTCCGCTCGGCGGCCGCCGACCACCTCTTGCGCATCTCGCGGTTGAGCAGGTCGGTGAGCTCGGCGGAGTTGAACTCGGCTGGTGCGGCGCGGGTTTCGGCGTTGGTCATGTCAGACCCGCTCGCCGTTCAGGAAGCGCCGGGTCAGGTCGAGCAGCGCTTCGTTGGCCTCCGGCGTGCCGACCGTGACCCGGACCCCGGCGCCGCTGGCGAGCGTTCGCACCTCGACGCCACCGGCCGCGCAGAAGCGCACGAACGCGTCGTTGTCGGCACCGAGCGGCAGCCAGTGGAAGTTGCCGTGGCTGCGGGGGACCGCGAGGCCGAGAGCGCGCAGCTGCTCGCCGACCCGGTCGCGTTCGGCGGCGACTTCCGCGCACTGCTTGCGCATGACCTCCTCGGCCCGCAGCGCGGCGAGCGCGGCGTCCTGCGCCACCGTGCTGACCCGGAAGAAGTACGAGCCGGGCCGGAGAGCGGTGACCACCTCAACGCTCGCGACGAGGTAGCCGACCCGGAGCCCGAGCAGCCCGTGGGACTTGGAGAAGGTGCGCACCACGCACACGCGCGGGTCCTCGGCGGCGAGCCGGAGGCCGTCGGCGGTCTCGGCGCGGTCGGCGAAGTCCACGTACGCCTCGTCGATCAGCACCAGCACGTGCTCGGGCAGGCGGTCCAGCAACGCCCGCAGCTCGGCGTCGCCGAACACGGTGCCGGTCGGGTTGTTCGGGTTGCACAGCAGCACGACCTTGGTCCGCTCGGTGACGGCGCCGGCCATCGCCGCGAGGTCGTGGGCGTCCTCGCGCAGCGGCACCGGCACCGCCTCGGCGCCCGCCGAGCTCACCATCAGCGGATACATCTCGAACGACGGCCACGCGTGCACGACCTCGCCACCGGCCGCCAGCGCGTTGAGGAACTGCTGCAGGAGCGCTCCCGAGCCGGGGCCGACGAACACCCGCGCGGCGTCGACGCCGTGGTGCCCGGCGATGGCCTGCGTCAGCCCGCTGGACATCGCGTCGAGCGTCAGGTTGACCCGGTCGGCACCGTCCACAATGGCCTCGTGGACTCCGGGCAGCGGGGCCGCGAAGTTCTCGTTCAGGGACAACTGGTGCCGGACGGTAGTCACAGGATCTCCGTTCATGACGTGCGCGTGCTGGTGTTGCGCGGGGAGAAGCCGATCCGGGCCGGGCACGGGGGAGGAGCGCCGGGTTCGCCGGGGAGGTGGCTCAGCGGTTCCCGGCCGGAACTCGCTGGGCAGGGCCGCGGCGCGCGCCGTTGCGCGGACCCGGGCCCGGTGGGAGTGCGTCGGTGGTGGGGAACCCGTGGCTTGCGATCTCCAAGTTCACTCCTCCCGCCCGGGTTGGTCCCGGTGTCGGAAAGCTCCTCCCGCCGGTGCGCTCCTGCTCTTCTGAGCGGTTGTCCGAACGGGTGGCGACGCGCTGCTTTGCGGGGCGGGCCAGGCGGATTCGTCTTCTCGTCGAGGACTTGTGATAGCGATCTTGATTACACCGGTCAGGTGGCGGCGTGTCAACGAGTCCGCCCGGGGGAAGGCCGTCGCGAACGCCGGAGCTGCCCGAAGGGGCCGAAAGTCCATCAACTTGACGACGTCTCTGGCCTGCGACGATGCGGTCGCGAGTCGCGGTCGGTCGATGATTCCGGAATCCGTTCTGGGCTGCGAGGTTCACCGCCTCGGCGCTCATTTGAGCACGTCGAGGGAGAAGGCTCGCGCTGCGCTCCCGGCGCTGGGAAAACGTGCGCGATACACGTCGGACTCGTGCGCGGCAGTGAATTGGCGAGTTCTCGACATGCCCGAAAATGCCTTGCTGGTAAGCGAATACCGGATTCCGGGCGCACCAGCGCCGATGCCGCACATCCCGGACGTCTCGGATCCGGGACCTGGCCGAGTCGGGAACGGCCGCGTAGGGTGAACCGCGAATCGGTTGAGACGCAACGCATCTCGCCTGCCGCCGGCGACCGCGACGCCGGGCGGGCAGGTCATCGCAGCGCTGGTGCCGCGGCCGCCCCCGAGCCGTTCCCGCGGCCGCCGTGCCCACTGACGAACGCCGAACACCACCACCGGGCTGGAGGAATCCGCATGACGACGGTGCAGGTCGACCCCGATCCGTTCACGGATGCGCTCGACGAGGCGATCTGCGAAGGCGCGGAGGCGCTGTTCACCGCCCAGCGCGCCGACGGCGTCTTCGACTACAGCGAGGACAACCTGACCTCGACGCTGGGCACGGTCGGCGCGCTGTCGGCGCTGCACTACGCCGACCCGGACGGCAGCGCCGACCTGATCGCGGCGGGGGCCGGGTGGCTCCGGCGCACCCAGAACGCCGACGGCGGCTGGGCGATGGTCCCCGGCCTGGCCAGCGAGGCCGGCCCGACGGCGGTCAGCTCGGCCGTGCTCCACCTGGTCGACCCCGGTGGCAGTGCGGACGCGGTGCGCGACGGGCAGCGCTGGATGAGCGACTTCGGCGGCCTGGACGCGATCCCGCACCCCGAGGTCGTCTCGTGGTGCCGGCAGTACTACGGCTTCGTCGGCTGGCTGGCCGCCGAGGAGATGCGCCGGTTCCCGCTGGAAGTGGCGCTGTGGCCGGGCCTGTACCGCAGGCTGTTCGACCTGCGCATCCCGATGGCCTTCGCGCTCGGCCTCGCCCAGGCCCGGCACAAACCGCTCACGCGCTTCCAGCAGGTGCTGGCCCGCTTGGGCGAACCGAATGCGCTGAAAGCGATCCGGCAGGTCTACGAGCACGAGGGCTCCACCGGCGCCTGGTGCGAGAACGCCTGGGTCACCGGCCTGGTCTGCACCGGACTGGCCCGCGCGGAACTGGCCCCGGACATGGTCGAAGCCGCCGTCGGCTGGTTCCGCCGCACGATGCACCCCGACGGCTGGTGGCAGACCGGCCCGCTCGACGCGGCGTGGACCATGTACGCCGCCCGCGGGCTCTCCGAAGCCGGATACGCCGAGGACCCGAGGCTGGCCGCCTCGGTCGACCTGTTCGTGCGCCTCCAGCAGCACCGGCCGTTCCTGGCATTCGGCTGCCCACCGGGCTATTGGGGCTGGGCCGGGACCGAGGGCTGGCCGTCGACCTTGGAGACGGGCGAGATCCTCTCCGTGCTGTGCCGCCTGCCCGGCGCGAAGCAGGCACCGGCGATCGAGCGGGGCGTGGACTGGCTGACCCGCGTGCAGGACACCCGCGGTTCCTGGGGCCTGTGCGTGCGCAACACGAAGGTCGCCAACAGCGGACCGTGCCCGATGACCACCGTGCAGGCGGTCGACGCGCTGCTCGACGCGGGAGTCCCGGCGGACGACCGCCGGGTGCGCCGCGCGCTGAAGTGGCTGGCCGGGGTCCAATTGCCGGACGGTGCCTTCGAATCCGTGTGGTACCGGCACCACACGATGGCCACCGCCGCGGTGCTGGAGACGTTCGCGAGAGCGGGCTCGGCGGACGGCGAGACCGCGCGCCGGGCCAAGACGTGGTTGACCCGGGCCCGGCGGCCGGACGGTTCCTGGGGCGACGGGCACGATGCGCCGGCCACGGTCGAGGAGACCGGCTGGGCGATCTCGGGCCTGCTCGCCGCGGGTGCCGATCCGGCCGACGTGCGTCCCGGCGTGGCCTGGTTGCTGGAGCATCGCGCACCCGGCGGCGGGTGGCCCGCGGAGAGCGTCCACGAGTACGTGCGCTTCGTCAGCCGGTACAGCAACCCCGCGTTCACCCAGGGCATGGCCCTGCGCGCACTCGGCCGCTACCGGCGGGCGGCCCGCGGATCCGACGTTGGAACGGAGCACTGATGACGACGCAAGAGGACTCCTTCACCGAGCACTACTGGCGGGACCCGCACGCGGCGCTGGCAGGCACCCGCGAGACCTGCCCGGTCCGCGAGGTCGACTTCGAGGGCGGCCGCACCTGGCTGGTCACCCGCTACGCCGACGTGCGGGCGTGGCTCGCCGACCAGCGGCTGGCGAAGGACTGGCGCTCCAGCCTGCCCGCCGAGGAGCGCGCCGCCGCGCCGCCCGGCCTGCCCGCCCCGATGTCGCACATGCTGACCTCGCTCGACCCTCCGGAGCACACCCGGCTGCGCAGTCTGGTCACCCAGGCGTTCACCGCGCGCCGGATCGCCGCGCTGCGCCCGCGCGTCGAGGCCGTCGCCGAGGAACTGCTGGCGGAGCTGCCCGAGGACGAACCGGTCGACCTCGTGGCGCGTTACGCGATCATCCTGCCGATGGTGGTGATCAGCGAGCTGCTCGGCGTCCCGGAGATCGACCGCGAGGAGTTCGCGCGGCTGTCCACCGTGCTGATCGACGAATGCCCGGAACCGGAGCTGCTGGCCGCCTCCACGCAGATGGCGACCTACCTGGAAGGGCTGGTCGCGGCCAAGCGCGCGGCACCCGACGAGGCGTTGCTGTCCGCGCTGATCACCGCCTCCGACGAGGGCGACCGGCTCTCCGACCTGGAGATCGTGGCGATGGCCATGCTGCTGCTCATGGCGGGCCACGAGACCACGGCGGTGTTCCTCACCAACAGCGTCCGCGCCCTGGTGAACGACGATTCCGCCCGCGAGCGCCTGGCCGACCCGGACTCGGTGCCGTCGCTGGTCGAAGAGCTGCTGCGCTGGCTCTCGCCCGCGCTCAACGCTTCGCTGCGCTTCGCGACCGAAGACCTGGAGATCGGCGGGGTCGCGATTCCCCGGGGCGCATCGGTGATGCTGTCGACGGGTGCGGCCAACCGCGATCCGGAGCGGTTCGCCGAACCGGACGTGCTGGACCCGGACCGCAACACCACCGGCCACCTCGCCTTCGGCTACGGCATCCACCGCTGCCTGGGCGCCGCCCTGGTCCGGCTGGAAGGCGAAGTGGGCCTGACGGCGCTGTTCAACCGCTTCCCGGAACTGCGCGTGGTCGCCGACCCGGCGGAGCTGACCTTCCGCCGCAGCGTCCACGTGCACGCCCCGCGCACGCTGCCGGTGATCCTCGGCCCTCGCACCTCGTGAACGTCAAGCAACGCTATAACGCCCCAAAGCGCTCACCGCACCGAACAGCGGAAGAACGGGGTGAAGGGCACCTTTCGCCGAGTATGTTGGTGAAAGGTGCCCTTCACCTCGGTGTTGGTGCTGCCGGTGCGACACCTCGTCCCGGAGACGAAGGTGCTGGAGCGTGCGCACGGTGAATCCGAGGACTTCCTCCGTGCGGGAGTTGGGCGAAGGCGTGGTCGCGCGGGCTGCCCGTCGCCATAATCCGGTGCGTGACGGGTGAACACGCGGATTACAGGCAGGTCCGGCTCAACATCACCGAGCTGGTGCGCGATGCCGGGGGAGCGGCTGGCGTGCCCGTTCCGGCATGTCCGGGGTGGGCGGTGCCCGACCTGCTCCGGCACCTCACCGAGATCGCGCACCTGGTGCTGGGCAAGCTGACCGGACGACCTCCGGCGGACCTCGGCGGAGCCGACCCGCTCCGCGACTGGGGCGAGGTCGGGCCGGAGCTCGAACGGGCCCTCGCGGAGCGAGGCGACGGAACCGGGACGCAGCTGGTGGCCGACGCCGTCGTCCACGAACTGGACCTGCGCTGCGCACTGGCGGCACCGCTGCCCGCGCGACACCCGGCCTACGCCTGCGCGTTCAGGTTCGGCATGGCGCAGATGGACCGGTCGATCCGGGAAAAGGGCCTTCCAGCGGTGACTTTCGCGACCGGCGAGGAGTCGTGGGTGCTGGGCGGCGACGATCCCGTCGCATCGGTGCGCGCCGAGCCGGTCGACCTGCTCCGGTCGTTGTGCGGGCGGCGGACGCACGAGCAGATCGCCCAGCTGGCGTGGAGCGCGGATCCCGCGCCGTGGCTGCCCGCCTTCACCTGGGGGCCGTTCACACCACCGGAGAACCCGGTCGAGGAGATGATCCGGGACCGCTAGTTGCCGCTGGCCAGGACGTTCGTCGTACCGAGGATGACGGCTTCGTGGCGAGTCGGGCTCGTAGACCTGTGCCTCACGAACCGGATGCATAGAGCACGGCGGTTTCGGCGGCGCGGTTGTGCAGGGACGTCCGCAGCCATTGCGGGGCAAGGGCCTCCGCGCGGGTCGCGAGCTGCCAGAGCGCCCACTCGGCGTGTCTGGGGTCTTGAAAGGTCACCTCCATCCGCAGCCAGCCGTCAGGATCTTCGTCCTCGGAACGGATGGCGAGCGCGGTGGCCGCCAGATCCTCGCGGCGCGCCGGGTCCAGCCGAACCAGCACGGTGATCTGGTCGTCCCCGTTGCGGAAGTGGAAGCTGCGTTCCTGCCAGACCTGGTCCAGATCGACCCGTTCGGGTCGCTGCGCTCGTTCTGCGAGCTCTTCGGCCGCCAGGATCCGGGAGAGCCGGTAGGTGCGGTCGGCACCGGCGTGGGTGGCGAGCAGGTAGCCCGTTTCGCGGACCGTGACCAGGCCGATCGGGTCTACGGTGCGCAGCTTCGGCGACCGACCGGCCGCGGCGTAGCGGATGCGCAGCTTGCGCCCGGCCAGCACCGCGCGCCGAACCTGGACCATCGTCTCGTCGGACACCTCCTCGGTGACAACGCGGCGCGAGAGCAAGTCGGCCTCGGGGTCGATGAGCAGGCGCTCGGTCAGGCCGGCCCCGGCGTTCTGCTGGCTCTGGGGCAATGCATCGATCACCTTGAGCATGGCCGAGGCGAGCGCGGATCCGAGCCCGAACGCCTGCGCTCCTCGCCGCGATCCGGCTACCAGCAGCGCGAGTGCTTCATCGTCGGTCAAGCCGGTGAGTTCGGTCCGGAATCCGGGAAGCAGCGCGAAACCCCCGTGCCGACCGCGCTCGGCGTGGACCGGGACCCCGGCCAGCGACAGCGCGTCGATGTCGCGCAGAACAGTTCGGGTGGACACCTCCAACTCGCGGGCGATCGCACTGGCGGACAGCCGTCCGCGCTGACGCAGCAACAACACCAGGGAGACCAGTCGGTCGGCGCGCACCCGCACAGTCCTATCAACGAATCACGACACGAGGTGGCGTGATTCGCCGGGAGCATGGTGCGACGACCACCGAACAGCCCGCGGCGGTCATGAAACGAGAGGGTTCAAGTGGGATCTCAGCTCAATCCGTGCATCACGTTCAACGGCAATGCGCGGCAGGCGATGGAGTTCTACCGGCAAGTCTTCGGGGGCGAGCTGGAGGTGGGAACCATCGCGGACTTCGGCTCGCCGGAGGCGCCCAACGCCGACAAGGTCATGCACTCCCGCCTCGACACTCCTGGCGGCTACACGCTGATGGCCTGGGACTTTCCTGACGACAGGCCAGGCCACCCGCCCTACCGGCCGGGGAACGACGTCGCGCTCTTCCTGGGCGGTGACGACGGCGAACTGCGCGACTTCTTCCACAAGCTGGCCGAGGGCGGCGTCGTCACGCTGCCGCTGGAGAGGCAGGTCTGGGGCGATGAGGCGGGCTCGGTCGTCGACAAGTTCGGGATCACCTGGATGTTCAACATCAGCGCCCAGCGCTAGCTGCCGCTGGCGCGGAACTTGTCGATCATCCGGCGGTCGCGCTTGGTCGGGCGCCCGGCTCCGCGCTCGCGGCGGGCCACCGGGTTGGCGACCTGCGGCGGCGGCGCCGGGGTGCGGTCGATGTAGCAGGTGATGGCATCGGCCGCTCCGACGCGGCGCTGGATCACCCGGACGACCTCGACGATCCGGGTCCGGTCACCGACGCGGGCCCGGATCTCGTCGCCGGGGCAGACGGTGGTCGCGGGCTTGGCCGGGCGGTCGTTGACGCGCACGTGCCCGCCGCGGCAGGCGGCCGCGGCGTCCGGCCGGGTCTTGGTCAGGCGGACGGCCCACAGCCAGCGGTCGACACGAGTGGATTCCACAGCAGCATGATGACACGCCGTTCAAGTTCATTTCCCGAGTGACCGGCCTTGTTGCATGTTGCATGCTACTCGATTTAGGTTGGCCCGGTGACCACGGAGCACCTCGACACCGCTCGGTGCGCGTCAGCCGAGGAGCCCGCGCAGGCGGTCGGCGACGCCGTGGTCGTGGAACTCCGACCGGCGGCGGGACTCCTGGTCGATGAGCAGGCTCGCCGTGTTGATGATGTGGCGGCTCATCGCCGCACCGGTGGCCGCCTCGTCGCCCGCCATGAACGCGGCGTAGATGTCGGCGTGGTCTTCGAAGCACTCGAGGGGTGTCCGGGACGTCGGAACGGTGCCGACGCCGCTTTCCAGGACCATGTCGCGCTGCTCGCGCAGGACCCCTGCGGCGCGGTCGTTGCCGCTCAGCTCCAGCAGGACGGTGTGGAAGTCGCGGTCGGTGCGCAGCGTGAGCTCCGCGTCCTCGGCGGTGGCCGCCTCGCGGAACCGGTCGTGGACCTCGGTGAGGCGGCGGCGGATGCCCGGGTCGTCCTGCGCGTGGCGCGTGGCGCGGCGGGCCAGCGGGACTTCGAGCATCAGCCTGACCTCGAAGCCCTGCAGGAGCGCCTCGACGGACGTCGCCACGATGCGGATGCCGCGGTTGCGCTCGATCTCGACGAGCCCGAGGCGGGCCAGTTCGTGCGAGGCCTCGCGGATGGGCGTCCTCGACACGCCGAGCTGCTCACCCAGCGCGGCGGCGCTGTACAGCCGGCCGGCCTCCAGCTCGCCGCTGGTGATCGCCGCCCGGAGCTGGTCGAGGACCCGACCGGTCATGCTGCTGACGTCGAGAGCTTCCACCCCGCCCATTCTGCCGGACGCATCCGCCGGTGAACGTCGAGAGGAATCAGATGGTCGAGAAGCGACGAGTCGCGGTCGTCGGCGGCGGCATCATCGGTGCCGCGGTCGTCCGGGAGCTGACGCAGCGGCTCCCCGGAGCCGAGATCGTGCTCTTCGAGAAGGAGCGCGAGCTCGCGGCCCACCAGACCGGGCACAACTCCGGTGTCGTCCACGCGGGCCTGTACTACGAGCCCGGCGGGCTGAAAGCGCGCCTCTGCCGTCGCGGTGTGCAGCTGCTGCAGTCCTACGTGGCCGAGCGCGACATCCCGTACGAGCGCTGCGGGAAGGTGGTCGTCGCCCTCGACGAGGCGGAGCGCGGGCGCCTCGAAGCCATCCACGACCGGGCGAAGCGCAACGGTGTTCCCGGCGTCCGGCTGATCAGCGGCGGCGAACTCCGGGAGATCGAGCCGGAAGCGCGCGGCATCGCGGCCGTCCACTCGCCGGACACCGCGATCATCGACTACGCCGCGGTCACGCGAGCACTCGTCGACGACGCCCGCAACGCCGGGGTGGACGTGCGCCTGGGCGTCGAGGTGTCGAGCATCGGGACGGCGCCCGCGGGCGTGCGCGTTCGATCCAGCCGGGGTGACGAGCGGTTCGACAACGTGATCGCTTGCGCGGGCCTGCAATCCGATCGGCTCGCCCGCCGTTCCGGCGCGGCGAGGTCCCCGTCGATCGTGCCCTTCTTCGGCCAGTACCTGGTGCTGGAGCCCCGTTTCCGCGACATCACGCGCGGACTCGTCTACCCGGTGCCGGATCCGAAGTACCCGTTCCTGGGCGTGCACCTGACGAAGCGCGTCGACGGCGCGATGACGGTCGGGCCCAACGCCTTCCTGTCCTTCTCGCGCGAGATCTACCGGGGGCTGGGCATCGACGTCCGCGACGCGCTGGAAACCGCCGCGGATCCCGGGTTCTGGCGCTTCGCCGCCGGAAACCTCGCCGGTGCGCGGCGGGAACTCCTCGGTGTGCTGTCGACGAAGAAGTTCATCAGGGACGCGGCTCGCTACGTCCCGGCGATCGAGGACGCCCGCTTCACGCGCCTGCCGCGCGGGATCCGCGCCCAGGCCCTCGCGGCGGACGGCAGCCTCGTCGACGACTTCGTGATCCAGCACGTCGGCCCGGTGACGCACCTGCGCAACGCTCCGTCGCCCGGTGCCACCTCGTCGCTGGCGATCGCCGAGCACATCGTCGACAACGTGCTCGAACGCCACGGGCTGGATGCTCGTTAGGCCCCTTTCATGTGGCCGTGTGCCACGGCGGGACATCTGGGCGGTTCTCCCGGTCGATCAAGGAATCGACCCGAGGCGCGCAGGAACATCCACCCGCAGAGCTCTCTGCCCGGCCGGTGCTTCCGGCTTCGCCGGAGGCCGGGCGCGCGCTCGGTGAGGTTCTGACCTGCGGAACCTGACGAAAGTAAGGCCGGGACCTGGCCGAAAGGGGATGCCGGTCGCTGCCGATCGTGCGCAGCGCGGGCGCGCTCGCCATTCCTAGCGTGATGAGCGTTGATCACGAGATGTGGATGGAGGTGCGCCGAGTGGTTCCGGCTGCACGTGCGAGCGAATCGGGAAGCGTTCTCTACGACGGCATCATCGGGTTCGCCGATGCCGTGCCCGGCCCGATCCAGTCGTTGTTCGCCGCCTACACGAAGGCCGGGCTGCTGGTGCTGGGCTTTCTGTGCCTGCTGGCGTGGTGGCGGGCCCGTGCGGGAGGGGACGGCCGCGCGGTCGCGGTGTCCCTGCTGGGCCCGGCGGCCACCGTGGTCGCCTACGCGCTCAGCGAGCTGGTGAAGGTGCTGGTCGGCCAGGACCGCCCGTGCCGCGGTCTGATCGAGGGCAGCACGGTCCTGCCCTGCCCGGAGGTGGGGGACTGGTCGTTCCCCAGCAACCACGCCACCATCGCCGGAGCCGCGGCCATGGCCTTGATCCTCGCCTGGCGCCGGCTGCTGCCGTGGGTGATCGGGCTCGCGGTGCTGATGGCCTTCTCCCGGGTCTTCGTCGGCGTGCACTACCCGCACGACGTGCTGGTCGGCCTGCTCCTCGGCGCGGCGGTGGTCTGGCTGGTGGTGTCGCTCCTGAGTTCGCCCGCCACGCGACTGGTCACCCGATTCCAGGACCACCGCGTGCTCGGTCGGCTGCTGGTCGCTGCGCCCGGCGTGACCGCACCCGAGGCGCCGACCCGCCCCACGACCCGGGAAGCGGGCGACACCCCGCACCGACCGACCCCGCCCGCGGAGCAGCCCACCGTCCGGATGCGGCGCCACTCCCAGCCCGAACCACCCCAGCGCCGCCGACGCTGAAACCCCGGAATCACCCGGGGCGGTGTCAATTTCGTACGAAATTGACACCCCGCCTGTCTCGGGAGGTGCCGCTAGTCGTCGATCAGGTCGGCTTCGTGGGCGATGATCGCGGCCTGCACCCGGTTGCGCACGCCGAGCCGGGTGAGGATGGTGCTCACGTAGCTCTTGATGGTGCCCTCGACCAGGAACAGCTCCCCGGCGATCTCCTGGTTGGACCGGCCCGCGCCGAGCAGCGCGAGGACCTGGCGCTCCCGGTCGCTCAGCGCGGCCACCGCCGCCCTGGCCCGTTCGGCGCGCAGCATCCGGTCGCCGCCGAAGTTGCTGATCACCCGGGCGGCTACCTTGGGCGACAGGTAGGCGGCGCCCTCCGACACGGCGCGGACACCGGCGATCAGTTCGCGGGGGTCGCCGGACTTGAGCAGGAAGCCGCTGGCCCCGGCGCCCAGCGCGCGGGCGATGTAGGAGTCCTCGGAGAAGGTGGTGAGCATGAGGACCGCGGTGTCCTTCGCCGACCGGCAGATGGCCTCGGCCGCGCCCAGGCCGTCCAGCCCGGGCATCCGGATGTCCAGGGCCGCGACGTCCGGCCGGTGGCGGGTCACCAGGTCGATCGCCTCGTGCCCGTCCGCGGCCTCGGCGACGACCTCGATCCCGGGATCGGTCTCCAGGATCCCCCTGATCCCGGTGCGCACCATCGCCTCGTCGTCGGCGACCACCACTCGAATCATCCGCACTCCTCAGGGCTTCCCGGTCGATGGTATCGGCGCGCGGCGGGAGGCACGGTGAGAGCACCGCGGTGGTTGTCCCGGGTCGTCGCGGCGCAGACCCGCGGGAACCTGGCGCTGTGGCTGGGACTGGCCGTGCTGGTGCTGGCCGAGCGCACCACGCAGGAGCAGGGCGGTGCCCCGTGGTGGCTGGTGCTCTGCGGGGTCGCCCTGCTGGTCGCGGCCGGTGCGGCGCTGCGCACCCGCCCGGTCCTGTCCTGGCTGGTGATCGTCGCGCTGGCGGTCGGGCAGTTCCACGGGACGGCGTTGGGGCCACCGGTCCTGCTGTCGTACCTGCTGGCGCTGGTCGTCGCCGGGCACGAAGCCGGCCGGGCGGTCGAGGACGTCCGGCGCCCGATGGCGGTCTTCGCGGTGGCCGCGGCCGGCGGGCTGCTGGCGGTGATCGCGCTCGGATACCTGCTGGACAGCTCGCTGCCCCGGGTGGCGAACGACCTGGTGCACGCGGTGTACGCGCTGGTGGTGCTGGTGCTGTTCGGCGTCCTGCCCTGGCTGACCGGTCGCTACCGCCGGCTCAACGCCGGCCTCATGGCGGCCGGTTGGGAGCGGGCGCGGCAGCTGGAGCGGGAGCGGGCGATCGCCGCCGAGCGGGAGCGGCTGCGGGAACGGGCCCGCATCGCCCAGGACATGCACGACTCCCTCGGCCACGCGCTGAGCCTGATCGCCTTGCGCGCCGGGAAGGCGGAGGTGGACCCGGCCGGGGACGAGCAGCTGCGCGCCTTCGCCGGACGCATCCGGAGCGCGGTGACGGCCGCGGCGGAGGAACTGCACACCGTCGTCGGGGTGCTGCGCGAGGAGGATTCGCCCGCGCCGACCGAACCGGTGCACGAGAGCGTCGCGGAACTGGTGGAGCGCACCGCGCTGTCCGGTGTGGACGTCCGGTTGGAGAGTTCCGGTGAAGAGGTGCCGCTGCGGGCGATCGCGGACCGCGCCGTGTACCGCGTGGTGCAGGAATCCCTGACCAACGCGACGAAGCACGCCTCAGGCGCACCGGTCACCGTGCGATTGGTGCACGGAGCGGACGAGACCACTGTGGAGGTGATCAACGGCCCGCCGCCGCCCGGCGTGCTGCCCGCTCCGAGCCGGGGCGAGCGCGGGCTGATCGGCCTGGCGGAGCGGATCCGGATCGCAGGCGGTTCCCTGGCCGCCGGCCCGCTGGACGGCGGCTTCCGGGTTTCCGCGACGTTGCCGCACGCCGATCCGGGCCCGCCGCCGGGCCCGGTGGTGCCGGGCGAACCGGCCCGGTTCGACGAGGAGCAGCGGCGGATCCGGTGGCGGATCGCCAAGGGCCTGGCCCTGCCGGTGGGGGTGAGCGTCGCGGTGGTCGTCGTGGTGATCGGCCTCTACGCCGGGTGGGTCTACAACTCGGTGCTGGCCGAGGACGCCTACGACGGGCTCGTCGTCGGCTCGTCCCGGCCAGCGGTGGAGGCCGTGCTCCCGGCGTTCGACCTGCGATCGCTGGAGATCGCAGCCGAGCCGCCGCGCCCCGCCGGGTCCGCGTGCGCCTACTACCTGACCAGCGACGTCGTCGTGCCCGAACCGCAAGAGGTGTACCGGCTCTGCTTCGCGGGCGAGCGGCTGGTGAGCAAGGACGTCATCCCGGTCGGCGGCTAGTGCTGTGACCGGGAAGGTCCACCGGGTTGCGGTGCTGGTCGCATCCGGGCTCGTAGTGTGGCCGGATGCCCGATGACCTCTTCGCCCTGTGGCCCCTCGCGCCTGCCTCCGAAGCCGACTGGCTCGCCGACCTCACCCAGGGGGACGGTCTCACCGGTTACGAGGCACCTGGGCGGCCCGACGCCGCCTGGGTGCTCGGGGGCATGTACGAACGCGGGAGCGCCGCGGGCGATTCGGTCAACGACGGCCAGGGCCGGGACGAGCACCCAGGCCCGGGATGGGAGCGACTGCGCTGGGCGGAGCTGGCCGCCCGCGTCGGTGATCCGGTCGTGCCCCAGGGCCTGTACCCCTGTTCTCGCTGCTTCCCCTCTGCGGAAGGGACGGGCATCCGGCCCGGCTCCATCGAGTGGCCCGCCGAGGGCAGCCTCGACAGGCCGACGTGGGACCAGCTGATCCGATTCCTCATCGCGCACAGCCCCCGGGGTGCGAACACGCCTTGCCTGGCCTACTACAACCCGATCGTCGCGCAGGACTTCGAAACGGGGCACCTCCGCACGGGTCGCCTCGGCGATGCCCAATCCCTCTTCGACAACCCGGACATCCCGCACACCCCGTCCAACCTGTGGGCCGCGGACCGCGCCTGGGTCGTCTGCACGGACTACGATCTCTGGGGCACCAAGGTCTGCGGCCCCCACCTGCTCGTCGAGGCCCTGCTCGCGGACACCGAGCTCGAAGCCGTCCGCCTGCCCTGGACCAGTTAGACCGGAGTCGGTGCCAACCCGGTGAGGGTCTCCTCTCGATCGGACGTGACGGCACGTCCGATCGAGACGGGTGACCACGAGCTCCGGCTGCTCAGGCCGTCGCCGCGGCCGCGGCCCGGCCGGCCTGGCGGCCGGAGAACAGGCAGCCGCCGAGGAACGTCCCCTCCAGCGCGCGGTAGCCGTGCACGCCGCCGCCACCGAAGCCCGATACCTCGCCCGCCGCGTAGAGCCCGGGGATCGGGTTGGCCTGCGCGTCCAGGACGCGGCCGGACAGGTCGGTCTGGAGGCCACCGAGGGTCTTGCGGGTCAGGACGTTCATCCGGATGGCGATCAGCGGGCCCGCCGCCGGGTCCAGGATCTTGTGCAGCGGCGTGGTGCGCGCGAGCAGATCGCCGGAGTAGGCCAGCGAGTTGCGGATGCCCATGATCTGCTCGTCCTTGGTGAAGTTGTTGTCCACCTGGCGGTCCCGCGCGATGATCTGGCGCTCCAGGTCGCCCGCGTCCAGCAGGTCCGCACCGGCCAGCCGGTTCATCCCGGCCACCAGCTCCGGCAGCGTCTTCGCGGTGACGAAGTCCTCGCCGCGGTCCTGGAACGCCTTGACCGGCGGCGGTGTCGAGTTCAGCATCCGGCTCGCCAGGTAGCCCGCCAGGTCCTTCCTGGTCAGCTCCGGGTTCTGCTCGGAACCGGAGAGCACGAACTCCTTGTCGATGATCCGCTGGTTGAGCACGAACCAGGAGTGGTCGTAGCCGGACTTCTTGATCAGCTCCAGCGTGCCGAGGGTGTCGTAGCTGGGGATGCCGGGGTTCGGGAACCGGCGGCCGCGCGCGTCGAACCACAGCGAGGACGGCGCGGCGAGCACCCGGATGCCGTGATCGGGCCAGATCGGGCTGTGGTTGGCCAGCCCCTCGGTGTAGTGCCACATCCGGTCGCGGTTGACCAGCCGGGCGCCCGCCCGCTCGCTGATGGCCAGCATCCGCCCGTCCACGTGCGCCGGAACGCCGGTCACCATGCGCTCCGGCGGCGCGCCCAGCCACTCCGGCCAGTTCTGCCGCACGAGGTCCTGGTTGCCGCCGATCCCGCCGGAGGTGACGATCACGACCGGTGCGCGCAGCTCGAAATCACCGACCCTGGTGCGGGAACTCGGGGTGCCGCGCGGTGCGTCGCTGGGTTCGAGGACACCACCGCGCACGCCGTCGACGACACCGCCGGTGACCGTGAGCTCGTCGACCTGGTGGCGGAACCGGAAGGTGACCAGGCCCTTCGCGGCGGCTTCGCGCACCTTCTTCTCGAACGGCTCCATCACACCGGGGCCGGTGCCGAGCGTGAGGTGGAAGCGGGGCACGGAGTTGCCGGGGCCGTCGGCGCGCTGACCTCCGCGCTCGGCCCAGCCGACGATGGGCACCCAGCGCACGCCCATCCCGTGCAGCCAGGACCGCTTCTCGGTCGCGGCGAAGTCGAGGTAGGCCTCGGCCCACTGCGCGGCCCAGTAGTCCTCGCCCAGCGGGTCGTCGGGGCCGCGGTCGAAACCGGCGTTGCCGAACCAGTCGGCGCGGGCCAGCTCCAGCGAGTCGCTGATTCCTGCCAGCCGCTGCTCCGGCGAGTCGATGAAGAACAGCCCGCCGAGCGACCAGAACGCCTGCCCGCCGAGGCTGGCTTCGGGTTCCTGGTCCAGGAGCAGGACTTTGCGGCCCGCGGCGGCCAGCTCCGCGGTGGCCACCAGTCCGGCCAGGCCACCGCCCACGACGATCGCGTCGGCGTCGGAACCTCCGGCGGGGCCCGGTGCGGCGGCTGCGGCGCCGGTGGGCAACGCCGCGCCGACCGCGGCCGCGCCGCCGCTGATGAGCACCGACCGCCTGCTGATCCGGCCGTTCCCGCGAGAGTCCATCGCATCCCCTGTTCGTGCCCGACGACGTGCCGCCGACCGCAAGTTACCTGCGGGTAAGACGTTGGTTACCATGCTGAACCCCCGCCGGGGGCAGTGGTGGTGGTGAGTTCTCCAGTCTTGGGAGGTCATCGTTGTGATCGACTCCAACGCGCTCGGACTGCGCTGGCGCGGCGAACCGCTCGACCAGGTCCTGGCCGCCGCCGCACCCGCGCTGGTGCCCACCGTGCTGGCGCGGCTGGTCGACGAACTCCCCGCCTACGCCGAGCTGCCGGAGGAGGAGCTGCTCGGCGACATCACCCGGATCATCCAGCGCGGCATGACGATGGTCGTGCGGATGCTGCGCGACGGCGGTGCGCCCGACCCGAAATCCCTGGCGGACCTGCGCGAAGACGTCCTGCACCGGGCCGAGGAGGGCGTGCCCATCGAGGCCGTGCTCAACGCGCACAACGTGGGCGTGCAGGTGGCGTGGGAGCACTTCAGCGCGCAGGCCAGGCCCGAGGACGTGCCTGCTCTGGTCGGCGTCGTGGAACTCGCACTGCGCTACCTGCGCGAGATCACCGCGGTGGTCTCCTCCGCGTACTTCCAGGAGCGGGACGTGTTCCTGGCCGATGCGCACGCCGCGCAGCAGGCCCTGCTGTCCGCGCTGCTGACCGGGGACGACCCGTCGGACGCGGCGGCCAGGCTGGGCATCCAGCCGGCGGCCGGCTACGCGGTGCTCGACGTGGAGATCGCCGAGCACCCGGACGAATCCGCACCGGGCACCAACGCCGACGTGGCGCGGTGGCGCAAGCTCCGCCGGTTCCGCGCCGAACTCGAACGCCGCACGTCGCAACCGCTGCTGTCCCGGCTCAACGGGCACGGCGGGATCGTGCTGCTGGCCTGCGACGGCGCCACCGAACCGGGCCTGCGCGTCCACGACCTGGTCATGGCGTCGGGCGCGGCGGCGGGCGCGGATGTGACGGTCGGCGCGGTACCGGCCTCGGTGCCCGGCATCCCCGAGGCCGCGCGCACCGCGCACGAGCTGCGGAGGATCGCGGTGGCCGGACGCCCGCCCGGCGTCTACACCCTCGCCGACCTCGCGCTGGACTACCAGCTCACCCGCCCGGGCCCGGCCCGCGAGGTGCTGGCGGGCAAGCTCAGCGCGATCGAGGACGAGTCGGACCTGCTGGCAACGCTGCGCACCCACTTCGCCACCGGTCTCAACCGCCGCCGCACCGCCCGCAGGCTGCACGTCCACCCGAACACCGTCGACTACCGGATGCGCAAGATCGCCGAGCTCACCGGCCTCAACCCGGCGGATCCCACCGATGCCACCGACCTGCGCGCCGCCCTCATCGCCCGCACGCTGCCCTGAGGCCTGCGCTGGCCCCGAGAGTCCTCTGTGGACCACTCGGTTTTCCCGCCCTGCCGCGGTGGAACACGGCCTCCGGTCGTGAGGAGCGGGTGATCCGGGAAACGGGGCTTGCGGGAATTCCAGCTCTGGTGCATACTTGCGGCGAACCTCGCGGATGTCGGCCCAGCCGCCCGCAAGCTTCCCCCTCTGATTCTTCCAGTCCCGGCGCAGTCCGGGCTTTTCTCCCCGGCGATCCGGATGCACCCGGACGCCCCTCTCCCCAGGAGTGCCCGAACCATGTCCTACCGAGGAATTCTCGACATCCGCGGCAAGTCCGCGACCCTCGGCTTCGACCCCGGAGGGGTCGACGTGCCGATGAAGCTCGTCCACGCGCACGGCCTTCGCCGAGGTGACGAAATCGTGCTGGACGGCGGAGAACTGGTGTCGCTCAACGGTGCACCGCCGGTGCGCGGGCGCCCCGAGTTCGACCGGCTCACGCCCGTGCACCCCGATGAGCGGCTGGTGCTCGAGAACAGCCGCCACCAGCTCGTCACCCGCGTGATCGACCTCGTCGCGCCGATCGGCAAGGGGCAGCGCGCGCTCATCGCCGCGCCGCCGCACACCGGCAAGACGACGCTGCTGCAGTCGATCGCGCACGCCGTGGCCACCAACCACCCGTCCGCGCACCTCATGGTGCTGCTCGCCGACGAGCGGCCGGAGGAGGTCACGGACATGCGCCGCACGGTGCGCGGCGAGGTGATCGCCTCGACGTTCGACCGGCAACCCGCCGAGCACACCCGCGCCGCGGAGCTGGCCGTCGAACGCGCCAAGCGCCTGGTCGAAACGGGCCGCGACGTCGTGCTGCTGCTCGACTCGCTGACCCGGCTCGGCCGCGCCTACAACCTCGCGGCCCGCTCGTCGGGGCGAGTCCTGTCCGGCGGTGTCGACGCCTCGGTGCTGCACCCGATGAAGAGGATCCTGGGCGCGGCCCGCAACATCGACGGCGGCGGCTCGCTCACCATCGTGGCCACCGCGCTGATCGGCACGGGTTCGCAGGCGGACGCGGTGTTCTTCGAGGAGCTGAAGGGCACCGGGAACTCCGATCTGCGCCTGGACCGCGTGCTCGCCGAGCACCGGATCTTCCCGGCCATCGACCTGCCGGGTTCGGGCACCCGCCGCGACGAGCTGCTCCAGCCGCCGCGGGAGCTGATCGCGATGGCCGGGATCCGGCGCGCCCTGGCGGGCCAGGACCCGAAGCGCGCGGCGGAGCAGTTCCTGGAGCAGGTCCGCAGGACGAGGTCGAACGCCGAGTTCGTCGCGGCGGTCTCGGGATCGCTGACCGCCCCGGCGGCGGCCGCCTAATTCATGATCGATCCGAATTCCGCCGCCCGTGGATGATCATTCTCGGATTCGTTTCCGCAGCTCGCCGACCCCGGGATGCGGCAATTCAGCGCTGGTTGGAGATCAATTTCCGGGAAGTTCGCGACATCGTCGGATGAGGTTACCCACCCCTGGCGGACCAAACCGGATCCCATGCGTCACAATTGTTGCGCATCCCGGATTACGCGTTTCCGGATCCCAGCTGCTCGCACTCATTCCGAGGTGGAGATCGTGCCCGATCACGTCGCGTCCGATGATGAACTCGTCCCGGTGCCCACCGGAGGCGGCCGGAGCTGCCCGATCGCGATCACCGAGGTGGCGGTGCGCGGCCCCTGGGGAACCCGGAGGACGGCCCGAGCGCTCCGCTCCACCGGCGTCGTCTCGGCCGACGTCGTAGCAGGCGCCTGACCACCGCGCCCCGGCTCCAGAACTCGTCCCGCCAGGAGTCCTCGCGCGAGTGAACCGCGATCTGCGCACGCTGAAAGCGGATTGGCCTTGATCTCCCGGGACTGCCCGCCAATACCTTCCCGCAGCGCTGGGCTCCGGTGGCGGAAGCCGGCCGGTTCTTCGTGCGCGCTCGGTCGTGCTCCGCGGCAATTCGGGCAGCAAGGCGCACGGGCGGCCTCCTGGATCGCCCGGTCCAGGAGGCCGCCCGGCGAGATCAGTCGGACGACCGGGTGGATTCCGCGTCCTGCCGGGGCTCTTCGTCGCCGCGGCGCAGTTTCCGGGCGATGAGCAGGGAAACCGGGATCCCGATCGCGAGGACCACGATCAGCACCAGCTGGTCGGACACCAGGGCCGATGCTCGCTGCACCCAGGCCTGGATCGTGAACTGGGCGTCGATGCTGACGATTCCGCTCAGCGAACCGGTGCCGTCGGTGGTGAGGAACAGCACGCCGAGGGCGATGAAGACCAGGCCGGACAGCAGTGTGATGCTGTGCACGCGGAGCGGGCCGAGCTTGAGCTCGCGGCCCCGCAGCCACTGGCGCCGCCCGAGGTCGAAGCGGTCCCACAGGGCCGCGATCACGAACAGCGGCAATGCCATGCCCAGCGCGTAGATGGCCAGCAGGATGCCGCCGTAGGCGGGGCTGGATCCGGTCATGGCCATGGTCAGCACGCTGCCGAGCAGGGGACCGGCGCAGAAGCCGGCCAGCCCGTAGACGGTGCCCAGCAGGTACACCGACAGCGAGGACGAGATCTTGATCCGCCCGCTCAGCCGCTGCGCCGCCGAGGAACCGAAGCCGAACCCGAGGATCTGGGCCAGGCCGAGCAGGATCATCATCGATCCGCCGATCAGCACCACGAGATCGCGGTTCTCGTTGAACACCGCGCCGACCGAGCCCGCGAACACGCCCATGGGGACCAGGGTGGTGGCCAGGCCGAGGTAGAAGATCGCCGTCCGCAGCAGCAGCCGGATCCGGTCGGCGAAGGCGTAGGCGAAGAACGAGGGCACCAGCATCGCCGAGCACGGGCTGATCAGCGACAGCACACCGCCGAGGAACGCGCCGAAGTATCCGATCGTCATACCTTGGCCCGCTCCGCTTCGATGACCGCGATGAACTGGTCCAGCGGCTGGGCGCCGAGAACCGGCTGGCTGTTGATGATGAACGACGGGGTGCTGGACACACCGAGGGACTGGCCCTCGAACGCGTCGGTCTGGATCTCCTGCATGATCGCCGGGTCGTCGCGGTCGGCGTTGAACTTAGCGATGTCCGGCACGCCGACCTCGCGGGCCAGCTCCTGAATGGTCTCCTCCGGGAACGACGGCTTGTCCCCGCCGTTGCCGCGCGCGTAGGCGGCGTTGTGGAACTCCCAGAACAGGCCTTGCCGGGCGGCGGCACGGGCCGCCTTGGCGATCTCCAGGGATTCCTCGCCGAAGATCGGGAAGTCGCGCCACTCCAGGCGCAGCACCCCGGTGTCGACGTACCGCTTGATCAGCTCCGGCTTGACGTCGGCGGTGAACTTCGAGCAGAACGGGCAGCGGTAGTCCTCGTACATGATCATCACCACCGGCGCGTCGGTGCGCCCCAGTGCGAACGGGTCGTCGGGCTGGCGCCGCTGCAACGCCTTCAACGCCGCGGTGACCTCGTCCTGCTGCGGCGCGGCGGCCTGCTGCGCCGGGTCCGGGGCCGGTTTGCCGCCGAACGCGCCCCATGCCAGCGCTGCGACGACGGCCACCACCAGCGCTGCGAATCCCCAGCGGA
The DNA here is from genome assembly GCF_027853965.1 of Saccharopolyspora indica. Classification (GTDB taxonomy): domain Bacteria; phylum Actinomycetota; class Actinomycetes; order Mycobacteriales; family Pseudonocardiaceae; genus Saccharopolyspora; species Saccharopolyspora indica. The sequence goes on from NZ_JAQGLB010000001.1 coordinate 147,753, forward strand.
GCGCCGGCGAGCCTTTAGCGGTCATCACGCCCACCCTTTTCTATCCAAGTTAGTAGAACTCTTATCGTGCATAGTAGGCTCGTCGAGCCGGCCCGACGTCGGCACCCCCGGGAGAAGGAAGGTCCTGATGAGCGAGTGGACTGCGCGGCACTGGTCGGTCGCCGCGCTGGCTTCGGCGGTCGTCGCACTGGTGACCGGCGCGGTGACCGGCCTGGTGCCGAACCCGGTGTTCACGAGGATGATCGAGGCCCCGTGGTGGAGCTACCCGGTGTGGCTCGTCTCCGCGGTCCTGTCCGGGCTGCTGGTCGCGACCTACCTGGCACCCAGCGCGCAGTCCGAGGCCGAGCGCACGCGCGACCAGCGCCGCAACGTCGTCGGGGCGGTGCTGTCGTTCCTCGCCGTCGGCTGTCCCACGTGCAACAAGCTCGTCGTGCTCGCCCTGGGCACCAGCGGCGCGATCAGCTGGTTCGGCCCGCTTCAGCCGCTGCTGGCGATCGGCTCGCTCGCGCTGCTGGGATTCGCGCTGCGCGCCAGGTTGCGCTCGGCACGGGTCTGCCGGCTGTCCGGGGCAGGACGTCCATGACTTACGCTCCCGGTTCGGGAGGGGGAGTTGCGATGCGCAGCCTGGGGCCGCTCGAGTCGGCCGTGATGGATCAGCTGTGGTCGGCGGGGGATCCGCTGAGCGTGCGGGAGGTGCTCGACGGCCTCCGCGATCGCGGGCTCGCCTACACCACGGTGGCCACCGTGCTGGAGAACCTCCACCGCAAGCAGTGGGTCGACCGCGAACGGGTCGGCCGGGTGTGGTTCTACCGCCCGCACCTGCAGGCCAGCGAGCACGCCGCGCTGCTGATGCGCGAAGCGCTCGCGGCCAGCAACAGCCCGCGCGCGACGTTCCTCAAGTTCGTCGACGAGATCACCGAGGAGGAAGCCGCGATGCTGCGGGAACTGCTCGCCGAGGCACCGGAGGACTGATGACACCGCTGCTCATCGGGTTGTTCGCCTACGTCGCGGCGCTGGCGGTGCTGGGTCCCCGGCTGATCCGGGCCAGCCGCGGCTGGCAGTCCGCGGCGCCGCGGCTCGGTCTCGTCTTCTGGACCGCGCTGGCCACCTCGTGGGTCGTGGCGGTGATCAGCGCCGGCCTCGCCGCGATGGGTCAGCTCTCCGGCGGACACGGGCTGGCGGCGCTGCTGCACGCCTGCCTGCGCGCCCTGCTGACGATCGTCGGCGTGCACAGCCTCGCCGACGCGCCCGCCGCGATCGCACTGCTCGGATCCGGCGTGGTGATCGCGCGGCTGCTCGTGGTCGCCGCACGCCACGTCCGGCAGACCCGGCGGCACCGCGAGCTGCACCGCAAAGCCCTGAGCTCGTCGAGAACGGTCGTGCGCAACGGAATCCGCGTCGCGGTGGTGGAAGCCGAGCAACTCGCCGCGTACTGCGTGCCCGGGCGCTGCTCCACCATCGTGCTCACCACCGGCGCGCTGCGGCGCCTGGTCCCGGCCGAGCGCGACGCGGTCATGGCGCACGAGATCGCGCACCTGCGCGGCAAGCACCACCTCATGGCCGGCTGGGCGGCGATCCTCGCGCACGCCTTCCCCTTCGTGCCGCTGCTGAAGGCGGCTTCGCAGGAGATCGCCCGCCTGGTCGAGTGGATCGCCGATGATCGAGCAGGTCGCAGGCACGGGAACCGCGCGGTGGCCCGGGCTCTGGCGGTGATGGCCACGAGCACGGCCGCCCCGGTGCCGAAGGTGGCCCTCGCCGCGGCGGGTTCGGGTGTTCCGGAGCGGGTCCGGCGCCTGGTCCAGCCGAGGGTGGCGGTGCAGTCGGCGTGCTGGCGGATCGTCGCCGCGCTCGCGCTGCCCGTGGTGGCGCTCGTCGCGGCGGCGGCCGTGCTCGTCCCGTGCGCCACGGCGGACCCGACTCCCATCTGCTCCGGCCGCCCGAGCCTCTCCGTCTCCGCGGGGTAGAACATGCCGAAGCAGGGCGCAACGGCGTTGGTCGTGCCGCTTCCGGAAGCCGATCCGCTGCTGGCCGCCGTCGCGGACCGCTTCCCGGACGCGGTGCGCCCGCTGCCCGCGCACCTGACGCTGCTGTACCCGTTCCTGCCCGCCGGCGCGCTCGACGAGCAGGTGTTCGCGGCCCTGGACGAGGTGTTCGCCGATCAGCCACCGCTGCGGGTCGAGTTCGCCGAATGCCGCCGGGCGAGCGGGTTCGCCGCCCTGCTGCCCGATCCGGCGGACGGCCTGTCCGCGCTGGTCGGCGAACTGCGCCGCCGGTGGCCGGATCTGCTTCCCTACGACGGCAGGTTCGGCGCCGAGGTCGACCTGCACGTGACGGTCGCGCTGAACACCGCGGAAGCGACGGCCGATGCGGTGACCCGCGAGATCATCCCGGAGTTCACGCCGATCCGGGCGCACCTGCGCGAAGCCCGGCTCATCGCGTTCCATGGCCAGTGGCAGCTGCGCAGGCGCTTCGAGTTCACCGCCTGACCCCGGGGGGGGCGGTGTCAATTTCGTACGAAATTGACCGTCACCCGGGTGAACGTCAATTTCGTACGAAATTGACGCGGCCCACGGCACTCGGGCTCCTGGGGGTGGTGCTCTCGCTTGGTCGTACCGCGTTCGTGCGTCGCAGCCGACCTGGACTCGGTCGTTGACCGCGGACATTCGCGGCGATAGGACATGAGCAGGTCCCGTCGTGGCGTCCGCAGGAGGGCAGTCCGTGAACCTCACCGCTCATGCCGATCTCGTCCCGCCCCACGACGCCGAGCGCGCCACGCTGCTCGCCCGCGTTCACGACCCGGAATCGGGCGGGCCGTGCGTGGCCGCCGTGCGCGGTCGGACGGTGGTAGATCTGACCGAGGTCGAGCCGACGGTGTCGGGCTTGCTGGAACGTCCCGATGCGGTGCAGATCGTGCGCTCCCACCCCGGCGGACGCGCGTGGCAGCTGCCCGATCTCCTGCGGGCGACGCTCGACGGGCATCGCACCGAGGCCCACTTCCTGGCCCCCGTCGACCTCCAGGTGCTCAAAGCCGCTGGTGTCACCTTCGTGCGCAGCATGCTGGAGCGCGTCATCGAGGAGCGGGCCGACGGCGACCTGCGCCGGGCCGAAGCGATCCGCGCCAAGCTCGGCGATCTCGTCGCCGGGCGGATCTCGCAGGTGCGGCCCGGCACGCCCGAAGCCGAGCGGGTCAAGGAGGTGCTCGTCCAGGAAGGCCTCTGGTCGCAGTACCTGGAGGTCGGCATCGGCCCCGATCCGGAGATCTTCACCAAGGCCCCGGTGCTGTCCGCGGTGGGCACCGGCGCCGAGATCGGCGTGCTGGCCCGGTCGACGTGGAACAACCCGGAACCCGAGCTGGTGCTCGCGGTGACCTCCGCCGGAGTCCCGGTGGCGACCACCCTCGGCAACGACGTGAACCTCCGCGACTTCGAGGGGCGCAGCGCACTGCTGCTGACCGAGGCGAAGGACAACAACGCCTCCTGCGCGATCGGCCCGTTCCTGCGCCTGTTCGACGCGGACTTCACCCTCGACGACGCGCGGAGCGCGGAGATCTCCCTGCGGATCACCGGTGCGGACGGCTACCGGCTCGAAGGCGTCAACCCGGTCGCGGAGATCAGCCGGGACCTGCTGGACCTGGTCGGCCACGCCTGCGGGCGCCACCACCAGTACCCGGACGGGTTCGCGCTGTTCACCGGCACGATGTTCGCCCCGACCGAGGACCGCGACGTGCCGGGCCAGGGCTTCACGCACAAGCGCGGCGACGTGGTGCGCATTTCGTCCCCGGCGCTGGGCTCGTTGATCAACGCGGTGACCAGCGCCGAGGACGCCCCGGACTGGGAGTTCGGGATCCGCGCGCTGATGAGCAACCTGGCGGCCCGCGGCCTCCTGGGGAGGTGACCTACTTCGCCAGTGCGGCGTCGACGGCACCGGTGAGGTGCTGGTAGGAGTCGGGGACGAACTTCTTGCCGTTCAGGAAGAAGGTGGGCGTGCCGTCGACGCCCACGGCCAGCCCGTCGTTCCAGTCCTTCTTGACGCGGGCAGCCGTGGCGGGGCTGTTCAGGTCGGCCTGGAAGCGCTCGACGTCCAGGCCGATGGCGCGGGCGTAGTCCAGGAACACCGCCTCTTGGGACTCCTGCTTCTCGCCCCACGCCCGCTGGTTGTCGAAGAGCGCCCGGTACATCTGCTCGAACTTGCCCTGCGCCGCGGCCGCTTCGGCGGCTCGGGCCGCCAGGTCGGCGTTGCGGTGGCTGGGCACCGGGAAGTAGCGGATGACGTAGTTGATGCGCCCGTCGTAGTCGGCGCGCAGCTGCTCCATCGCCGGGTAGACCGCGCCGCACGCCTCGCACTCGAAGTCGAGGAACTCCACCAGGGTCACCTTGCCGTCCGCGGCGGTGGACAGCTGGTGGCTGTCCTCCCGGACCAGCAGCTGGGCTGGCAGCGGGCCGGGTTCAGCGGGGGCTGCCTCCGGATCCGCCGGCCGGTTCAGGAGCAGCAGCGTGAAGATCGCCACCGCCGCGACACCGATGACGACCAAGGTCAGTTGGAGGTTCCTGCTCATGGGCCACCCTTGCTCATGCGTGCAACTGCTGCGCCTCGTTGCGGCACTAACTTCGATAGTAGATGAGCGCTCCGGTGGCGTGGCGGCGACCTTCGCGCAGTTAAGTCCATTGTGGATTAGAATTCACGATACGTGGCCGTACTAGATGATCTAGTAGACAAGGCCGGGATGGTGTCGTAACCTTGCCGCGACCTTCCGCGGGTCGCTGTCGGTGACGGTTTTCGGGGGCCGTTCGGGTGGACCGCGGCTGCCAGGTGCTGTGCGCGCTGGCAGTGGGTCGTCGGCTGGGGGGTGCAACGCGAACGTGATGATCTGAAAGGCGGCACGTGCGACACGATCGGGCCAGCGGCGGTACCCCCGCATCCAGCCGCGAGGAGCGCCTCGCTTCCCGGGGACGCGTGCAGGAAGACCCGGAGGACCGGGTTCTGGAACAGCGTCCCGGCCTGCGGCCATCAGGTGTGGTCCGCTCCTACGTGACGATGCTGGGCGTCATGGGCGGAGCGCTCGCCGCGGCGAGCGTGGCCTCGACGCACGAAGCGCAGGCGTCCGGGCACCTCGAAGGACTCGACGGCGGCATCGCGCCGGTGGCCTCCATCGGTCACATCATCGCCGACGGGCCTGATCCGGCACCGGCCTCGCCCAACCTGCTGCCCGCGCAGTCGGCGGCCGGCGAGCACGACGAGCTGGCGGGCCTGAACAAGAGCCTCCGCCTCGACGAGGAGCGCGCGGCGGCGGAGGCCGAAGCGGCCCGCCAGCGGGAGGCCGCCGAGCGGGAGGCGTTGCGCAACCGCGTCGTGTGGCCGGTGGCGGGGCGGATCACCTCGATGCCGGGCGCGCGGTGGGGGACCACGCACTACGGCCTGGACATCGCCAACCGCATCGGCACCCCGATCTACGCGGTCAAGCGGGGCGTGGTGATCGACGCCGGCCCGGCCAGCGGCTTCGGGCTGTGGGTGCGGCTGCGGCATCCGGACGGCACCACCACCGTCTACGGCCACATCAACCGCACGCTGGTGAGCAAGGGCGAGAGCGTTGAAGCGGGCGAGGTCATCGCCGAGGTGGGCAACCGCGGCCAGTCGACCGGCCCGCACCTGCACTTCGAGGTGTGGGACGCGAACAGCCGCAAGGTGAATCCGTACACGTGGCTGCGGAACAACGGCGCCCGGGCCTGATGAGTCCTACCAGCTGAGCTGCTGGCAGCGGCTGGCCGCTTCGGCGGTCTCGACCTGCAGGGTCGCGTGCTCGAGCTGGTACTTCTCGGCCAGCAGGCGCTGCGCGGCCACCAGCACGGCCGAGGAGTCGGCGTCGGCGTCGACCTTCAAGTGCGCCGAGGCGACCTCCATCCCGGAGGTGAGGGTCCACACGTGCAGGTCGTGGGCCTCCTGCACGCCGGGCAACGTGCCGAGGTCGGTGGTCATCCCGGCGACGTCGATCCGCTCGGGGGCGTGCTGCAGGAGGATGCGCAGCGCGCCCTTGCCGAGGCTGAACGCCCTGGGCAGCACGAACAGGCCGATGGCCACACCGATGATCGGGTCGGCGTAGCGCCAGCCGAACAGCAGCGTCACGAGGCCGCTGACGAGCACGCCGATGGAACCCAGCATGTCGGCCATGACCTCCAGGTAAGCGCCTCGGACGTTGATGCTCTCCTCGGCACCGGAGCGCAGCAGCAGGAGCGCGGCGATGTTCATCACCAGGCCGACGACGGCGACGATGCTGACCGGCAGTCCCGGGACCTCCGGCGGCTCCTCGAACCGGTCGACCGCCTCGTAGAGCACCCATCCGGCCACCGCGAACAGCAGCACGGCGTTGAACAGCGCGGCGAAGACCTCGGTGCGGTAGAGCCCGAACGTGCGGTTGGCGCGGGCGCTGGCCCGTTGCGCGATCAGGATCGCGGTGATGGCCATGAGGATGCCGGACACGTCGGTGAACACGTGCGCGGAGTCGGACAGCAGCGCCAGCGACCCGGTGGAGAGGCCGACGACGACCTGCGCCGCGAAGGTGACCAGGCCCAGGCCCGCGGCGAGCCACAGCCGCCGGAGGTGCTTCGAGGAGGCGCTCGCCGCCTGGGCGGGCGATATCCCGTGTCCGTGTCCGTGCCCCATGTCCATCCCTTCCGTTGCCGTCATCCCGATACATAGTGACATGCGCATGAATGCACGACAAGGGGAGGGGAGGACAAGGGGCACGTGGTTCAGTCGGGCTGCTTCGGGGAGTGGGTGATGGATTTGCCGGTGAGGCTGAGGTGTGCTTCGAGGCGCATCCGCTCGGCGATGTGCGGGTAGTGCAGCTCGAAGGCCGGGCGCTCGGAGCGGATCCGGGGCAGCTCGGTGAAGTTGTGCCGCGGCGGCGGGCAGGAGGTGGCCCATTCCAGGGAGTTGCCGTAGCCCCACGGGTCGTCGACCTCGACGACCTCGCCGTAGCGGTAGCTCTTGAACACGTTGTAGAGGAACGGCAGCATCGAGGCACCCAGGATGAACGCGCCGATCGTGGAGATCGTGTTCAGCATGGTGAAGCCGTCGGACTCCAGGTAGTCGGCGTACCGGCGCGGCATGCCCTCGTTGCCCAGCCAGTGCTGGACCAGGAACGTGCCGTGGAAGCCGATGAACGTCAGCCAGAAGTGCAGCTTGGCCAGCCGCTCGTCCATCATCCGGCCCGTCATCTTCGGGAACCAGAAGTAGATGCCCGCGAAGGTCGCGAACACGATCGTGCCGTAGAGCACGTAGTGGAAGTGCGCCACCACGAAGTAGGTGTCCGACACGTGGAAGTCGACCGGCGGCATCGCCAGCAGCACACCGGTCAGACCGCCGAAGAGGAAGGTGACCAGGAAGCCGACGCTGAAGAGCATCGGTGACTCGAAGGTCAGCTGCCCCTTCCACATGGTGCCGATCCAGTTGAAGAACTTCACCCCGGTCGGGACCGCGATCAGGAACGTGGTGAAGGCGAAGAACGGCAGCAGCACCGCGCCGGTGGCGTACATGTGGTGCGCCCACACCACGACCGACAGGGCCGCGATGCCCAGCGTGGCGTACACCAGGCCGGAGTAGCCGAAGATCGGCTTGCGGCTGAACACCGGGAAGATCTCCGAGACGATGCCGAAGAACGGCAGCGCCACGATGTAGACCTCGGGGTGGCCGAAGAACCAGAACAGGTGCTGCCAGAGGATCACGCCGCCGTTGGCCGGGTCGAACACGTGCGCACCCAGGTGCCGGTCGGCCATCAGGCCCAGCAGCGCGGCGGTCAGGATCGGGAACGCCATCAGGATCAGCACGCTGGTCACCAGGATGTTCCAGGTGAAGATCGGCATCCGGAACATCGTCATGCCCGGCGCCCGCAAGCAGACCACCGTGGTGATCATGTTCACCGCACCCAGGATCGTGCCCAGACCGCCGACGAGCAGGCCCGCGATCCAGAAGTCGGCGCCGACGCCGGGTGAGTACACGGCGCTCGACAGCGGGGTGTAGGCGAACCAGCCGAAGTCGGCCGCGCCGCCCGGAGTCAGGAATCCGGCCACCACGGTGAGGCCGCCGAACAGGTACAGCCAGTAGCTGAAGGCGTTCAGCCGCGGGAACGCGACGTCCGGGGAGCCGATCTGCAGCGGCAGGACGTAGTTGGCGAAGCCGAACAGGACCGGGGTCGCGTACAGCAGCAGCATCACCGTGCCGTGCATGGTGAACAGCTGGTTGTACTGCTCCTGCGACAGGAACTGCATCCCCGGAACCGCGAGCTCACCGCGGATCAGCATCGCCATCAGGCCGCCGACGAGGAAGAACCCCATGGAGGTCACCAGGTAGAGGATGCCGATCTGCTTGTGGTCCGTGGTGCGCAGCATCCGCGCCGCGTACGAACCCTTGCGCGCTGGGCGGGGGCGCGCGGCGACCGGCCGCGGCACAACCGTTGTCATCCTCGTCTCCTGACTGCCCGGCGTCCGGGCGCTGCGTAGCGTCACTATATAACCTAGTACTATTGACCGTAGTATTACGGTGGTCCTCGTGAAACGAGCAAGTGCGGGGAAGCAGGCGAGCAAGGCGCTGGCGGGTGGCCGCGGGCTGCCGTGGACGGGCATCGCCGCGGTCGCGGTCGTGCTGGCGTTCGCGGGCGGCATCTTCGGCTACGTCTACGTCCAGTACGCGGACAAGGCCGAGCGCGACGCGGTGATGGCGAAGTGGACGCCCTCGGAGACCAATCGCGATCCGGCGCGGAACATCCCGGGTGTGGTCGTCGAGGAGTACGAGGCTGCCAAGCACGTCGATCCGGCGCAGCGGGTGAACTACGACCACAGCCCGGCTTTCGGCGGGCCGCACGACGGAATCTGGGCCGCGTGCGAAGGAACGGTGTACGACGTCCCGGTGCGGACCGAGAACCTCGTGCACTCCCTGGAGCACGGTGCGGTGTGGATCGCCTACGACCCGGAGCGGGTCGACGGCGCCGCGCTCGACGCCCTGCGCGCGAAGGTCGACGGGCAGCAGTACATGGCTTTGTCGCCCTATCCCGGCCTGGACCAGCCGATCTCGCTCCAGTCGTGGGGGCGCCAGCTGAAGCTGGCCGACGCCGGCGATCCGCGCATCGACCAGTTCATCTCCTCGACGCGGACCAACCCCTACACCCACCCCGAGGTCGGCGCGTCCTGCTCGGCGCTGGGGCCAGGCGGATTCGACCCCGACTCCCCGCCGCCCTTCGACCCGAACCCGCCGGGGCCGGACGCGGTTCCGATGGCCGCGGGCCGCGGTGCGGCGGGGCAGGAGGAACCGGCGTGAACTCGCTGCGCACCGCACCGCGCCCGGTGCAGATCGCCCTGGGCGCGGCGATGCTGCTGGCCGTCGGGCTGCTCGTGGCTTCCGGGGTGCTGTCCCTGCGGATGGGCGAGCCGGACGCGGCCGACCCGGTCGACGTCGGGTTCTCGCAGGACATGAGCGTGCACCACCTGCAAGGCGTGCAGATGGCCTCCATCGCGCGGGAGAAGAGCCAGGACCGGCTCATCCGCCAGCTGGCGTTCGACATCGAGACCACGCAGCTGGAGCAGACCGGCCGGATGAAGGGCTGGCTGAGCCTGTGGAACGAACCCGATCTGGCACCGGGCAACCCGATGACGTGGATGGCGGGCGAGCACGACCAGCACTCGTCGCAGCCGACCGCGATGCCCGGCATGGCGTCCGAACAGGACCTCGACCGGCTGCGCTCGCTCGACGGGCCGGAGTTCGACGCGTTCTTCCTCCAGCTGATGATCCGCCACCACCGGGGCGGTGCGCCGATGATGCAGTACGCCGCCGAGAACGCCGACCGCCCCCAGGTGCGCAACCTCGCCCAGCAGATGCTGACGGCGCAAACGGCGGAGCTCGACGTGATGACGCGAATGCTCACCGAGCGGGGCGCACGTCCGTTGCCGGACTGACGTGCGACCACCGACAGGTGGGGGACTCCCGCGATTTCAATTGAAATCAGACGTCTGATTTCAATTGAAATCGCGCAACCGCCCGACGCGACACCGGCGTGTCGGGCGGTTCCACGTGGTGGTCAGGACATCAGCCGACCGCTGGTTGCAGGCCGGGTGCGCTCAGCCGCCGGGTGCGCTGGAGCGCGGCGATGGCTCCCGCGCACAGCAGGCCGATGACCGACATCGTCAGCCAGGGCAGCGCGGGCAGTCCGGTCGAGCGGGCGAGGTCGAGCACGCTGCAAGACCGAGCGCCCGCCGGTCCGTCGCAATGCTTTTGGGTTAAGCGGCGCGCGGTCGGCACGGTGCGCCACTACTGCTATGAGCCTTAGTGGCCCATGCGAAGGATGATCGGCGGTGTCGCGCGAGGTGCGGTGGTGACTGATCGTCACCTCTGGGGTTGCTGGTCAGAAGCCGAACGCGAACGGGCAGGTGATCATCGCCAGCACGGGCAGCAGTGCGATACCGGCGAGCGTCGGCAGGGTGGCCGCGGTCAGGCCCGCCATGCCGGAGGTCAGGGCGCGCTTGGCCTTGCCCGGCGCCGACGGCAGGTCGCTGAGGTGGTGCAGCCGGAGGGCGACCGCGCTGTCGGCCATCCCCAGCGCGTGCGCGGGCATCGAACCGCCGCCGCGCCCGCCGGACATGTGCAGCAGCGCGGAGCGCACCGCACCGGGACCGTGCAGGTGCGCGGCCGAGCGATCGGCGGCCAGCTCGACGGCGGTGCGCACCAGCTCCGGGGAACGCCGCATCAGCGGGAGCCACGGGGCCGAGCGGGACAGCGCCTCGGCCAGGCCGACCAGCAGGTGGTGGCGGCCGCGGAGGTGCGCGCGTTCGTGCTCCAGCACCGCGGCGGCATCGGGGCCGAGGCGGTCGCGGACGCCGTCGGTGGCGACCACGAAGCCCGGAGCGCCCGCGACGCTGTAGGCCATCGGCTCGGGGTGCGGGAGCCACATGATCGGGAACGCGCCGGACTCGGGGCGCGCCGCGATGCGCAGCAGGTCGAGGTGGCGGCGGTGCTCGCGCCGCTGGCGCCGGGCGTGCCGCAGCAGTCCGATGCTCACCCGGGACGACAGGCCGGCGATCGCGGTGAGCAGCAGGAGTCCCGCGGCCAGGTGCAGCTGGGGTGCGGAACCGTGCTGCAGGGCCGTCCAGCAGTGGTGGAGCAGCTGGACGAGCAGCGGTGCCGGGCCGTGGGTGGGCAGCACCGTGATCGTCAGGGCCGCGGTCACGGTGACGAACGTGGTGGCGACCAGGCCGCCCCACGTCATCAGGACGAGCTGCGGGTCCATCCGCCGCTGCAGCATCCGGTTCAGCACCGCGGGGCCGAACCCGGCGACGAACGCCACGCCGAGCAGCAGGGCGACGGCGAGGATCATCGCCGGGGCCGCCGGCGCAGGCCGCGCCGCAGGGCGGCCGTCTCGTCGTCCGAGGCCGACTGCGCGAAGTGGAGCAGGACGGCTTCGGGGTCGCCGCTGGAGTCCAGCAGCTCGCGCAGCACGCGCGAAGCGGCCTCCTCGCGGCTCTCGGCGGGCGTGTAGAGGTAGGCGCGGTTCTGCAGCTCGCGGTCCGCCCAGCCCTTGCGGTGGAGGTTGTCCAGCACCGTCATCACCGTCGTGTAGGCGAGATCGCGCGTTTCGTTGAGCTTCGCGAGGACTTCGCGCACGGTCATGGGCGCTGCGGACGTCCACAGCACGTCCATCACGCCGTTCTCGAGCTCTCCCAGGCCCTGCATGCCACCTCCCGTCTCCGGGTGTCGAGGATACCGGGCCGGGGATGCGGGCCAGTGGTGGAGTGACCTGCGCCGCTAAGTACTATCCGATCTAGTAGTCAGATGGTCCTGCGGAGGTGGTCGAGATGTCGTTGCCCGGAGCCGGATCGCGGAGCGGCGGCGAGCGCGCGGGGGTTGCGCCGTGGACCTGACGGATCTGGCGATCTCCGGCCCGCTGCTGCTCGCCGCACTGCTCGCGGTGGTGGCCGGAGCGGTGTCGTTCGCCTCGCCGTGCGCGGTCCCGCTGGTGCCGGGCTACCTCGCCTACCTCGCGGGTCTGGTGGGTGTCCAGGCGCCTGCGGCCGACCTCGCGGAGCGCGACGAGCGCCGGCCGGTCGGCCGGTGGCGGGTCGCCGGTGCGGCGCTGCTGTTCGTGCTCGGCTTCACCGTCGTGTTCGCGGCGGCGACGGTCACGGTGCTCGGCTTCTCGGACGCGGTGCTGGCCAACGAACTGCTGCTGCAGCGGATCGGCGGGATCGTCACCGTCGTGATGGGACTGGTGTTCCTCGGCTTCATCCCGCCGCTGCAGTTCGGCTGGCGGGTGCGGCACACGCCGCGCCGCGACGGCCTGTGGGGCGCGCCGCTGCTGGGTGCCGTCTACGGCCTCGGGTGGACGCCTTGCCTCGGCCCGACGCTGACCGGCGTGATCGCGGTGGCCAGCGGGACCGACGTCGGCCCCGCCATGTGGCGCGGACTCCTGCTCGTGCTGGCCTACTGCCTCGGGTTGGGGCTGCCGTTCGTGGTGCTGGCGCTCGGTCTGCGCTGGGCGGTCCGGGCGGCGGACTGGCTGCGCAGGAACGTCCGCCGGGTGCAGCAGGTCGGCGGGGTCTTCCTCATCCTCATCGGGCTGGCGCTGGTGACCGGCCTGTGGGGCGAGCTGATCAACTGGATGCGCGGGCCGATCGCGGGCTTCACGCTGCCGATCTGATCGCGCCGGGGGCCGCGGACCGGTCTCGCGCTGGGGGTGAAGGTGGCGAGGGCCGGTCCGCGCCCGGTGGTCGCCGGGTTCTGGGGTCCGGCGAGCTCGTCAACTATCTCAGATAGTAATTTGCTTGACAAGATCCGCAGAGCTCAAGATCTCGCTGTGCGCAAGGGAAACTCAGCTACTGAGGTTGGTGGCGGGAAACGGGTTGCGATTCGAGCGGCTGCCGAGCCCGCTTCTCGCGTTCGAACCAGGGCTCCAGGCTCGTGTAGGCGTCGCGGAACTCGGCGTGGCGGCGGGCGTAGTCGCCGTGGCGGTCCGGGTCCGGCGCGAACTCGCGGTCCACCGTGGACAGATCGCGTGCGGCGCGGAAGTCGTCCACGAGTCCGGTACCCACGGCAGCGGTCACCGCCGCGCCGAGGCTGTTGGCCTCCTCCACGATGGTGCGCCTGCGCACGGTCGCGCCCCAGACGTCGGCGAGCACCTGCAGCCACAGGTCGCTGGCGGCTCCACCGCCGATCGCATCGACGCGGGTGACCGGGTGGCCTGCTTCGCGGAAGGCCTGGATGCAGGTGGCCAGGTTGAACGCCACGCCCTCCAGCACGGCCCGGGTCAGGTGGGCCTGGCCGTGGTGGCGGGACAGGCCGACGAACGCCCCGCGCGCCGCGGAGTTCCAGTGCGGCGAGCGCTCGCCGAGCAGGTGCGGGAGGAAGAACAGGCCGCTGGTGTCGGCGTCGGCGGCCTCGGCGAGCAGCCGGGCGAAGCGGTCCTGCTCGCCGGGGTCGGGCCGGAGCACGCCGGTGATCCACTCCAGCGATGCCCCGCCGGCCTGCATGGTCGCGGTCGGCACGTAGCGGCCGGGCACCACGTGGTCGAAGGTCATCGTGCGCATCTGCGGGTCGTGCAGCGGCTGGGACGCCGACATCGACACCCACGACGACGAGCCCAGGTAGGTGTAGGCGCCGTCCTCGGGATCGATGATGCCCGCACCCAGTGCGGCCAGGGGTCCGTCGCCGCCGCCCAGCACCACGGGAGTGCCCGCGGGCAACCCGATCTCCGCCGCGATCGCGGGCCGTACCTCGCCGACCTGGGTGGCCGAAGCGACGAGCGGCGGGAACAGCGAGCGGTCCAGCCGCGCGGCGTCGAGCACGGTCTGGGACCAGTCCCCGGCCCGCTGGTCGTAGGCGTTGGTGCTGGAGGCGTCCGACGGGTCGGTGCGCAGCACGCCGGTGAGCCGGTGCACGACGTAGTCCTTGGCCAGGCAGACGTGCGCCACCTGCGCGAAGTTCTCGGGCTCGTGGTCGCGGACCCACATCACCTTCGACAGCGAGTAGGTCGGGTGCACGCGGTGCCCGAGCAGGCGGTACATCTCGTACGGGCCGAGCTCCGCGTTGAGCCGGTCGGCCTGCTCGGCGCTGCGGTGGTCCGCCCAGATCAGCGCCGGGCGGATCGGGCGGTGCTGCCGGTCGAGCAGCACGGCGCCCATCATCTGGCCGCTGAACCCGACGGCCCGGACCTCGGCGGGCCGGGTGCCGGTCCGGGAGAGCAGGGCGGCGGTCGCCTCGCACACCGCGCGCCACCACGCGCGCGGGTCCTGCTCGGCGATGCCGCCTGCCCGGAAGTCGGTGCCGTACCGCGTGGTCACCGCGGCCACGAGAGTCCCGTCGGTCGTGTGCAACGACGCCTTGTTCCCCGTGGTTCCCAGGTCATGCGCGATGATCACGCCGCTTACCTCCCGCGCGCACGGCGGCCGCGGATCGGCGGCATCACCGGTTGGTCGTGTTGAGCTCATAATGTCGTCCTGTCATGACAGGAAGTCAAGAACTCGGCCGCGCGGAAGGTGCTGTAACGGTTCAGGCGTCGGTGACGCGCATCAGGGTGTTCGGGCCCGCGGTCGCCGAGCTCTCCAGGTCGACGTCGAACCGGCTGCGGTCGCCGCGGTGGAACGCCACGAACACCTCCACCGGGCGGTCGTCGGCGCCGAAGCTGGTGCTGCGCAGCAGGAGGACCGGATCTCCCTCCGGGATGTCGAGGTCGGCGGCCAGTTCGGCACCTGCCTTCGCCGCCTCGACCGAACGCCTGCCGCGCTTGAGCCGGACCCCGTAGTTCTGCTCGAGCAGCGTGTACAGCGACTGCGTGGAGAGGTCCTCGTCCTCCAGTCCCGGGGCGATGTGGTGCGGCAGGTGGGTCGCGGTGAACACCCAGGGCTCGTCGTCGACGAAGCGCAGGCGCTCGATGGCGATCACTGGGGTGCCCGGTTCGAGGTCCAGCGCCGAGGCGGTCTGCTCGTTCGCCGGCACGACCTCGATCCGCCGCACGTCGCTGCGCAGCGACGACCCGCGCGCGGCCACGTCGGCGTACAGGCCGGTGAGGGACTGGACGAGGCCCTCGGCGATCTTCGGCTTCGCGACGAAGGTGCCGCGGCCCTTGACGCGTTCGACCACGCCTTCGGCTTCGAGGTCGGACAGCGCCTGCCGCACCACCGTGCGGGAGACGTCGTAGGTCTCGCACAGCTCGTGATCGCCGGGCAGGCGGTCGCCGGGTGACATGCCGCGCCGCTCGATGTCGCTGACCACGATCTGCTTGAGCTGGTAGTAGAACGGCAGCGGGGACGAGCGGTCGATACGTGTCACCATGTCATGAGAGGATATCAGGAATCACCGCGCGTCGAGATCTCCGGCGCGGAATCCGCCCGGATCCGCACGCTTGGCAACCTGTCCGGACAGGATTACATTGCTCCCCGGCGCGACCGCCGCGCCGAATCGAGCGATCGGGAGCATCCGGATGGACGAACTGCTGCGACTTGACCGACTGCGCCGAACCGGGGTGATCGCCGTCCTGCGCGCACCTTCCGCCGACGTCGCGGTGCGCGCGTCCGAAGCGCTCATCGCGGGAGGTGTCACCGGCATCGAGATCACCTACAGCA
This sequence comes from Saccharopolyspora indica, assembly GCF_027853965.1. Taxonomy (GTDB): domain Bacteria; phylum Actinomycetota; class Actinomycetes; order Mycobacteriales; family Pseudonocardiaceae; genus Saccharopolyspora; species Saccharopolyspora indica. The sequence goes on from NZ_JAQGLB010000001.1 coordinate 163,352, forward strand.
CGCCGGACGCGCCTGCCGCGATCGGGAAGCTCCGCCAGGTCCACGGCGATGCGATCCACCTCGGCGCGGGCACGATCCGCACCGCCGAGCAGGCGGAGGAGGCCGCGGCCGCCGGTGCGCAGTTCCTGGTCAGCCCCGGCACCGATCCGGCGGTCGCCCGGGCCATGCTCGGCACCGGCGCCGACGTCCTGCTCGGCGCCCTGACGCCGAGCGAGGTCATGGCCGCGCACCGGCTCGGCGCGCACGCGGTCAAGATCTTCCCGGCCTCGCTGGGCGGGCCCGCCTACTTGAAGGCGCTGCGCGGACCGTTCCCGGACATCGCGATGATGCCGACCGGCGGCGTCGCCTCGGGCAACATCGCCGACTGGCTCGACGCGGGTGCGGTCGCCGTCGGGGCCGGTGGTGAGCTCTGCCCGAAGGCGGCGATGCTCGCCGAGGACTGGGGCGAGATCCGGGCCATCGCGCGGAAGTTCGCGCTCGCGCACCGGGAAGCCGCCGCTCGCGCCTGATCCGCCGCGTTGCCGGGCGGACGAGGATCCGCTCTTGACATCCTGTCATTACAGGACGACAGTTAGCTCCACTTTCACCCCCGAGGAGGAATTCCCGTGCCGGAGTTCGCCGTTGCCCCGATCGACCCGATGTCGGTCACCTTCCAGCCCGCCACCGGCGGCATGAACCCGAGCGGCCCGGTGCTGAGCCGGCGCATGTCCGACCTGGAGGGCCTGTTCGCCGACACCGCCGCCTGGCAGGAAGCCCGCGACGGCGCCGACCCGGTGGTCTACGAGGTCGCGTCCTCCCCGGTGCCGGAGGCGCCCGGCGAACTGCCGCAGTCGATCACCACCATTCACCCGGGGACGGTCGGCGGCGAGTTCCACATGACCAAGGGGCACCAGCACCCGAACCCGCAGGGCGAGATCTACTTCGGACTGTCCGGCACCGGCGGCCTGCTGCTGTTCGACGGCACGACGCCGAAGTGGATCCCGATGGCGCCGGGCGTCATCGGCTACATCCCGCCGGGCTGGGCGCACCGCAGCGTCAACACCGGCGACGAGCCGTACCGGTTCCTCGCCGTGTACCCGGGCGACGCCGGGCACGACTACGGCTGGGTGCTCGAGCACGGCATGGGGTGGCGGGTGCGGCGCGGTGCGGCCGAGCCGCAGCTCGTGCCGTTCCGGTCCGAGCCCGTCGCGGGCTGACCCGAGAAAAGCGAACGAGGAGCTGCAATGGCGCGCATACGGTTCGTCTCATCCGGTGTCGCGGCCGCGATCGCGGTGGTCGCGGTCGGGGCCGGCCTGGTCGGCGGCAAGGCGGCCTTCGGGCCGGCCGCGGAAGGGACCGGCTCCGGCACGAGCGGGGTCGCGGGCACCCGGATCGACGTGATCACGAAGGCGACCGACTCGGAGTTCTGGCAGTCGATGCTGGCCGGTTCCGAACGGGCGGGCGCCGACCTGGGCGTGGAGCTGGGCCTGTTCGGCCCCACTTCGGAGACCGACATCGACCAGCAGGTCAGCCTGGTGGAGAACTCGATCGCCCGCGGGGCCAAGGCGATCGTGCTGGCCTCGAACTCCTCCACCGCGCTCAACGGCGCGGTGGACCGGGCCCGGCAGCAGGGCATCAAGGTCATCACGGTGGACAACTCGATCACCACCGCCTCCGAGGGCTTCATCGGCACCGACAACGTCAAGGCCGGGCAGCAGGCGGGGCAGCGGATGTGCGAGCTGCTCACCGCGCAGGGCAAGGCGGCGGGCAAGATCCTGCACGAGAGCTCGACCTCCGGCCAGCAGGTGCTGGCCGACCGGTTGACCGGGTTCCGCGCCGGGCTCGCCGAGAAGTGCCCGCAGGCGGCGGTCGTGCAGACCGCGGTCAACGACAACGACCTGAACAAGGCGGTCGGGCAGGTCAACGACGCGATCACCGGAATCCCGGACCTGGCGGGAATCTTCGCCGACAACAACACCTCCGGCACCGGTGCGGCGCGCGCCGTCGCCGAGCGGGGCGCGGCCGACCGGCTCGCGGTGGTGGCCTTCGACTCCGACCCGGCCGAGGTCGAGGGGGTGCGCACCGGTTCGATCGACGCGATCCTGGTGCAGAACCCGTTCTTCTTCGGCTACCAGGGCGTGGTGGAGGCGGCGATGTCCGTCGCGGGCAGCACCCCGCCGGTCGACCTCGACCCCGGTGCCGTCGTCATCGACAAGTCCGATGTGGACAAGCCGGAGTACGCCCAGCTGCTCGACCCGCCGAAGACCAAGGGCTGAGCGATGGCCGACACCGCAGTGATCAGCCTGCGCGGGGTGCGCAAGACCTACCGCGCCGTGACCGCGCTGGACGGCGTGGACCTGGAGGTGCTCCCCGGCGAGGTGCACTGCCTCGCCGGGGAGAACGGGGCGGGCAAGTCCACCCTGATCAAGATCCTCACCGGCGCGGAGACCCGGGACGCGGGGGAGTACCTGGTGTCCGGGGAACCGATGCGCCCGGTGCTCACCCCCGCGGTGGCGCGCGATGCCGGCGTCGGCGTCGTCTACCAGGAGCTCAGCCTGCTGCCCGAGCTCACCGTGTCGGCGAACCTGTGCATGGGGCGCTTCCCGTCCCGCGCCGGCTTCCGCGACCTGCGGCGGCAGCGCGAGATGGCCACCGCGATGCTCAGCCGGGTCGGGCTGGCCGAGCTCGACCCGGAAACCCGGGTCGCCGAGCTGCCGACCGCGACCCGGCAGCTGGTGGAGATCGCCCGCGTGCTCGGCCAGAACGCCAAGCTGGTGATCTTCGACGAGCCGACCACCGCGCTGTCCGAGCAGGAGGCGGCGGCGCTGCTCGACCGCATCCGCGCGCTGCGCGACGAAGGCGTGGCGGTGCTCTACGTCAGCCACCGCATGGAGGAGATGTTCGCCATCGGCGACCGCGTCACCGTCCTGCGCGACGGCAGGCTGGTGGCCACCGAACCGATGGCCGGGCACACCGAGGACACCCTGGTGCAGGCGATGGTCGGCCGCACCATCGAAAGCCTCTACCCGGGCGAGCGCGCCGGAACCGGTCAGGTCCGCCTGGAACTGCGCGGGGTGCGGCCGGTCGGCTTCGACGAGCCGGTGGACCTCTCGGTGCGGTCCGGGGAGATCCTCGGGCTGGCCGGACTGCTCGGCTCGGGCCGCAGCGAGCTGCTGCGCGCCGCGTTCGGCGCGGACCCGCTGCTGGCCGGCCAGGTGCTGGTGGACGGCCGGCCGGCCGACACCTCCTCACCGCGGGCCGCGGCGCGCAGCGGTATCGGTCTGCTGACCGAGGACCGCAAGGAGTCCGGGCTGATGCTCGGGCTGAGCATCGAGAAGAACGTGGCCATGGCCAGCATCGGCGCGGTCAGCTCGTTCGGCGTGCTGCGCCGCGGCAAGGTGCGCGAGCACGTCGCCGCCGCGGCCGACGGGCTGCGGGTCAAGTTCGGCGACTGGACCGACCCGGTGTCCTCGCTCTCCGGCGGCAACCAGCAGAAGACCCTGGTCGCCCGGTGGCGGGCCACCGGAGCCAAGGTGCTGCTGCTCGACGAACCGACCAAGGGCGTGGACGTCGGCGCGAAGGCCGACATCTACCGGGTCATCGCCGAACTGGCCGCCGCCGGGCTGGCCGTCGTGGTCGTGTCGTCCTACCTGCCGGAACTGCTCGGCTTGTGCGACCGGATCGCGGTGGTCCGGCAGCGGCGCATCGCCGGGTTCGCGGATCCGGCCGAGGCCACCGAAGAGGACGTGCTGCACCTCGCGAGCCCCGTCACCGCGCAGGAGGCCTCGTGAACCGCGAACCGTGCCCGACGAGAACACAGGAGATGCGATGACCGACGTCGCAAGCGCCCCCGCGCCTTCCGCGGCGGGCGGCAAGCGCAAGCGCAGGCCCAGGCCTCGACCGGCCGATTCGGAGATCCTGCGGCTGAGCCACCTCTTCGACCGCGGGTTCGGCGGCATCCCGGTGCTGCTGGCGATCGCGTTCGCGCTCAGCCTCGCCACCGACTCGTTCCTCACCGGCACGAACCTGGACAACCTGGGCCGCCAGGTGTCGATCTACGCGATCATCGCGGTCGGCCAGCTGCTGGTGATCCTCACCGCGGGCATCGACCTGTCGGTGGGCTCGGTGGTCGGGTTGGCCGGGGTGGTCGCCGCGACCGCGGTGTTCGAGACCTCGGGCGGCCTCCCGGTGGCGCTGGCCGTCGTCCTGGCGCTGGTCGTCGGCGCGGCGGCCGGGTTGATCAACGGAGTGCTGGTGGCGGTGCTGCGGATGCCGCCGTTCATCGTGACCCTGGGCATGATGGGCATCGCCCGCGGTGCGACGCTGCTGCTGACCGACGGGCGCACGGTGCAGCCGCTGCCCGCCGAGTTCACCGCGATCGCGGGCGGTTCGGTGTTCGGGGTGTCGAACCTGACCTGGCTGATGCTCCTGGTGACGGTGCTGATGGCCTGGCTGCTGCGGCGCACCGTGTGGGGCCAGTACGTCTACGCGGTCGGCTCGAACGCGGAATCCGCCCGGTTGACCGGTGTTCCGGTGCGGCCGGTGCTGCTGTCGGCCTACGCGCTGTCCGGGCTGCTGGCCGCCTTCGCCGGAGTCCTGCTGGCATCCCGGCTCGGCAACGGCGTGCCGACCTCGGGCACCGGCTACGAGCTGCAGGCCATCGCCGCGTGCGTCATCGGCGGCGCCAGCCTGTTCGGCGCCAAGGGCACCGCGCTCGGCGCCCTGGTCGGTGCGCTGGTGGTCGGGCTGCTCAACAACGGCGGCACGCTGCTGGGTGTGGACCCGTTCTGGCTGCAGATCGCGATCGGGGTGCTGATCCTGATCGCCGTGGGTGCGGAGAACCTGCGCGGCGGCGGGAAGTCGCGCCTGCCGGGGATGGCGGCGAGATGAGCGGCACGGTTCTGGTGACCTCGCGGTCGTTCGGCAGCGGCGCGGTGCCCTGCGCGGACGAGCTGACCGCGGCGGGCCTGCGGGTGGTCCGCGGGTCCACAGTGCACGATCCGGCCGAGCTGGCCGGCCCGCTGGCCGAGGCGGTGGCCTGGATCGCGGGCACCGCACCGATCACCGACGAGCACCTGGCCGCAGCGCCCCGGCTGAAGGTGATCGCGCGGTACGGCGTCGGGGTGGACAGCGTGGACCTCGCAGCCGCCGCCAGGCGGGGCATCACGGTCACCAACACCCCGGGGGCCAACAGCGAGGCCGTCGCAGATCTGACGATCGCGCTGCTGCTCGCGGCGTTGCGCGGTGTGGCCGCCGGGGACCGCGCGGTGCGCGCAGGCTCGTGGCGGACCCGGCGCGGCCGGGAACTCGGCACCCTGGTGCTCGGGGTGGCCGGGCTCGGCAGGATCGGCCGGGGAGTGGTGCGCCGCGCCCGCGGTTTCGGCACTCGCGTGCTCGGCCACGACCCGCACCTGGACCCGGTGGTGTTCGAGGTGCTGGGCGTGCGCAGCGCCGGGCTGACCGAGCTGGCGGCCGAGTGCGATGCGGTGACGCTGCACGCCCCGGGAGGGCAGCAGCTGGTGGACCGGGCCTGGCTGGAATCGGTGAAACCCGGCCTGATCGTGGTGAACACCGCGCGAGCCGACCTCGTCGACGAGCAGGCCGTGGCCGATGCCCTCCGGTCCGGGCAGCTCGCCGCGTACGCGGCGGACACCCTGGCGGGGGAGGCGGCGGGCGGGGCGAGCCCGCTGCTGGCCGCCGACCTGAGCGACCGCGTGGTGCTCACCCCGCACGCCGGTGCCCAGACGGTGGAGGCCGTGGACCGGATGGGCACGGGTGCGGTGCGCGCCGTGCTCGACGTCATCTCCGGCCGGACCCCGGAGAACCCCGTTCTGATCGAGGAGAGGACCGCATGACCGAGCTGAACGACGACGCGGCGATGGGCTTCGTCGGGGTGAGCACCGGGCAGTCCTCGATCCGCGAGGTCTTCCCGGCGTGGGCGCGCGTTCTCGGGCTGCCCTCGGACCGGCTGGTCGGCTTCGACCTGCCGGTCGGCGCGACCCGCGAGCAGTACCGCGAGACGATCAGCGCGATCCGCGACGACCCCGGCCTGCGCGGTGCCCTGATCACCACGCACAAGATCGGGGTGCACGACGCGGCCGGTGACATGTTCGCCGAGCTGGACGAGTTCGCGAACCTCTGCGGTGAGATCTCCTCGGTGTCCAAGCGCGGTGCCGCGCTGGTGGGGCACGCGAAGGACCCGATCACCGCGGGACTGTCCATCGAGGAGTTCCTCGCCCCGGACCACTTCGCCAGGACCGGCGCGGACCTGCTGTGCCTGGGCGCGGGCGGTGCGGGCACCGCGATCGCCTGGTACCTGGCTGGCCGCGACGACCGGCCGCGCCGGATCGTGTGCACCGACACCGATGAGCACCGCTTGGCCGAACTGGTCGAGGTGCTGCGCCGGGGCGGTCTGGACACCGGGAACGTGGTGACCGCGGTCGCCGGCGGCCCGGCCGACGAGCTGGTCGCGGCCTGCCCGGCGGGCAGCCTCGTGGTCAACGCCACCGGACTGGGCAAGGACCGGCCCGGCTCGCCGGTGTCGGACGCGGTCCGGTGGCCGCACCGCGCCGTCGTGTGGGAGCTGAACTACCGGGGGAGTCTGGAGTTCCTCGGCCAGGCCCGGGCGGGCGAGGAAGCGGCCGGGCTGACCGTGGTGGACGGTTGGCGGTACTTCATCCACGGCTGGTCGCAGGTGATCGCGGAGGTCTTCGACCTGCGGCTGGACCAGGAGACCGTCAGCGAGCTCGCCGCGGCGGCCGGGGCGGTGCGATGACGGTCCGCACCGTCCTCGGCGACGTACCCGCGCAGGAGCTCGGCCGCACCGACTACCACGAGCACCTGTTCCAGGTGTCCCCGTTGCTGCCGGGCGACGAGCTCGACGACGAGCAGTGCAGCGGGCAGGAGGCGCGGCACCTGCGCGAGGCGGGGATCGAGGCGATGGTCGAGGCGACGCCGATCGGCCTCGGCCGCGATCCGGCGGGCATGGCCCGCATCGCCGAGCGCACCGGCCTGCACGTCGTCGCGACCACCGGTGCGCACCGGCAGGCGCACTACCCGGACGGCCATCCGTTGCTGGCGAGCACCGAGGAGGCGCTCGCCCAGCGGTTCACCGCCGATCTCGTCACCGGGATGTCCGATGTGGACGGAATTCGCGCCGGGCTGCTGAAAGCGGGGATCGGCTACTGGTCGATCACCGCGTTCGAACACCGGGTGCTGGCCGCGGTCGCAGCCGCGCACGCGGCCACCAGGGCGCCGGTGATGGTGCACCTGGAGCACGGCAGCGCCGCGTTCGAGGTGCTCGACGAGCTGGGCTCCCACGGTGTCCGGGCCGACCGGGTGGTGCTCGCCCACGCCGACCGCAATCCGGATCCCGGCCTGCACGCCGAGCTCTGCGCGGCGGGGGCCTACCTCGGCTACGACGGCATCGCTCGGCACCGCGACCGGCCGGACTCGGTGATCCTGGAATGCCTGCTCGCCACCGCCGAACGCGGTGGTGCCCAGCGCCTGCTGCTCGGCGGCGACGTGGCCCGCCGCAGCAGGTACCGGGCCTACGGCGGGATCCCGGGCCTGGAGTACCTGCCGAAGCGGTTCCTGCCCCGGCTGGTCCGGGAAGGCGGCGCAGAACTCGCGGACGCGATCATGCGCGCCAACCCGGCCCGGTTGCTGGACTGGCACGCGTGAACACCATTCCGGCCGCGGCCGGAATGGTGTTCACAGTTCGGGCAGGCGGCTGATGTCGAGATCGGTGCCGGCGATTTCGGTGCGCAGCTCGTTGAGCCGTTGGTACTGCTCGACCGCCGAGGTGCGCTCGGCCGCGGCGAGTTCCAGCACGAGGGCGTGCAGGATGGTCAGGGGAGCGATGAGTTCGTTCGCCGCGCCCTCGGTGGAGTCGGGCAGCGGCAGCACGGTGTCGGCGCGGGTTTCCCCGGCCTCGTCGATGGCCTCGGTCAGCAGCACGCTGCGCGCGCCGATCCGGTGTGCGTGGTCGAGGACGATGCCGATCTCGCGGAACACCCGCAGCGGTGCGATGACGACTACCGCGTGCGCGGGCTGCAGCCGCAGGAGTTCGTCGGCGAGGCGGAAGCCGGTCGCGGTCCAGGAATCCGCCGGCTTGCCCGCGCGCCGCAGGCTCAGCGCCAGGTGGTCGGCGATGGCGGCGCTGGGACCGATGCCGTAGGCCCAGATGTGCTCGGCGTCGGTGAGCGTTGCGACGGCGCGCGTCCAGTCCGCGCTGTCGACGAGCGCGGGCACGTCGCCGAGAAGGGCCAGTCCGGCGTCGATCACGGGTTGCAGCACGCCGTGCTCGGAGTGCAGCCGCTGCACCCGGTCGTCGAGGACCTGCGCGGGATTGCGGCGGCGGGCCAGGTGGTCGACGAGGCTGCGCTTGAGGTCGTTGAGCCCGTCGAAGCCGAGCTTGCGCGCGGTGCGGATGACGGTCGCGTCGCTGGTGCCGGTGACTTCGCCGAGCTTGGCGGCCGAGGAGATCGCCGCCTCTTCGGGGTGGCGCTGCAGGTAGTCGGCCACCGCTCGTTCGCCGCTCGCGAGCTTGCCCGCCCTTCGGATGCGTTGCCCCAGCGACTCCGGGTGCGAAGTGTTCACGTCGCCCATTGTGCCTCCGCCCGGCTCGTGCCCTCGTTCGTCCGGGACTCGGCGCACCGGAATGCCCGTCGCCGGGCCGATCCGGTGGTCCGCGGTCACCGCGCCGCGGTGCGCGCGGTGGAGCCGCGGACGACGAGTTCGCTGGGGAACTGCTGCTTCCTGGGCGGCAACGAGCGGTCGTTGACCCGCTCCAGCAGCAGGTGCACCGCGGTGCGCGCCATCTCCGCGATGGGCTGCCGGACCGTGGTGATGTCGTAGGAGTCCCACGAGGTCATCGCGATGTCGTCGTACCCGATCACCCACACGTCCTCGGGAACGCGCCGGTTCAGGGACACGGCGCCGTCGACCGCGCCCAGCGCGGTCAGGTCGTTGGCGCAGAAGACGGCGGTGGGCGGGTTCTCCCTGGAGAGCAGTTCGCGCATCCCCGACCTGGCGAGGTCGTGGGCGAAGCCGCCGTCGGCGGTGAGCTCCGCCTCCAGCGGCCGGCCGAGTTCGGCCAGTCGGTCGCGGAATCCGCGCTCCCGGTGCCGGGACGTGCTCGGCAGCTCGGGACCGCGCAGGAAGCCGATCCGGGTGTGCCCGGTGGCGACCAGGTAGTCGGCGACCGCCCGGCCGCCGGCGAGGTTGTCGGTGGTGACCTGGTCGCAGTCCAGCGAATCCAGCCCGCGGTGCAGCAGCACGATCGGATCTCCCCGCCGGAGCGCGCCAGCGAGCCGCTCGGAGCCCTCGGTGACGGTGGTGAAGATCAGGCCGTCGACGGTGCCTTCGTCCAGGGCGCGCAGGGCGCTCTCCCCGCCGGGGTCGGGCGCGTTCCACAGCACCATCCGCTGGCCGGCCGCGTCCAGAGCTTGGCCGACCGCTTCCAGCAGTTGCGGGTAGAACGGGTTGGTGATGTCGGCGACCACGACGCCGATGGTCGAGGTGCGCCGGGTGCGCATGGTCCGCGCCGCGGCGTGCGGCCGGTAACCGGCTTGCTCCATCGCGGTCAGGACGCGTTGCCGGGTCTCCGGGGCGACCTTGTCGCTGCCCTGCAGGACCCGGGACACCGTCATCTGCGAAACGCCGGCCAGCTGCGCCACGTCCCGGCTGGTGACCATCGATTACCTCCAGGGCCTGGATCGAGGGAGTCCGAACTGCGGGTTTACGTAAACACCCTATCGGCCTACAGTGCGATGTGTACGTAAACATCCGAAGGGATCACGACAGCCATGGCTTTCGCGCTCAAGGCCCCGGCCACCAGCTCGGCGGCGACCACGACCTCGTTGCCCGACGTGCAGGAGAAGGTCGAGGCGATCGTCGCCGACATCCGCGCCCGCGGCGACCAGGCGGTTCGCGAGTACTCGGCGAAGTTCGACAACTGGCAGCCCGAGTCGTTCCGGCTGTCGGCCGCGCAGATCGAGGAGATCGTCTCGCGGGTTCCGCGGCAGGTGATCGCCGACATCGAGTTCGTCCAGCAGCAGGTCCGGTCCTTCGCCGAGCGGCAGCTGGCGTCGATGCAGGAGTTCGAGGTGGAGACCCTGCCCGGCGTCCACCTGGGGCAGAAGCACATCCCGGTCGCCGCGGCAGGTGCGTACGTGCCGGGCGGTCGCTACCCGCTGCTGGCCTCGGCGCACATGACGATCCTGACGGCCAAGACCGCCGGGGTGCCGCGCGTGGTGGCCTGCACGCCGCCGATCCGCGGTGCGGTGCCGGACGCGACCGTGGCGGCCATGCACCTGGCAGGCGCCGACGAGATCTACCTGCTCGGCGGCGTTCAGGCGGTGGTGAGCATGGCGCTGGGCACCGAGACCATCGCGCCGGTGGACATGCTGGCCGGTCCCGGCAACGCCTTCGTCGCCGAGGCCAAGCGGCAGCTGTTCGGGGAGATCGGCATCGACCTGTTCGCCGGCCCCACCGAGGTCCTGATCGTGGCCGACGAGACCGCCGACCCCTTCGTCGTGGCGGTGGACCTGCTCAGCCAGGCCGAGCACGGCCCGGACTCGCCCGCGGTGCTGATCACCACCTCGGAGGAGCTGGGCCGCTCGGTCGTCGAGCACGTCGACGGCCTGCTGCCGGAGATGCCCACCCGGGACAACGCCGAGCCCGCCTGGCGCGATCACGGCGAGGTCCACGTCGTCGAAAGCCTCGACGCCGCTTACGAACTCGCCGACACCTACGCCAGCGAGCACGTCCAGATCCTGACCGCGCAGCCGCGCGAGGCGCTCGCGAAGATGCGCAACTACGGTGCGCTGTTCCTGGGCGAGGGGACCTGCGTGTCCTACGGGGACAAGGTCATCGGCACCAACCACGTGCTGCCCACCCGCGGCGCCGCCCGCTACACCGGCGGGCTCTGGGTCGGCAAGTACCTCAAGACCGTGACCTACCAGGAAGTCACCGACCCGGCCTCCAGCGCGAAGCTCGGCGAGGTGTGCGGACGCGCGGCCCGCGTCGAGCTGTTCGAGGGCCACGCCCGCTCCGGCGACGTCCGGGCCGCCAAGTTCGGCGGCGCGCAACTTCCCTGGGCGCCCGACGCGTTCGCCCGCTCCTGACCAGCCAGCCCGAAAGGCGCACATGTCCTCCAACGCAACGGCGCGTGCCGGGGCCCCGTCGGCGTCGAGAACGCTGACGTCCAGCACCATCGGCAGCGTCATCGAGTGGTACGACTTCACCATCTACGGCACCGCTGCCGCGCTGATCTTCAACCAGCTGTTCTTCAGCAACATCAGCCCGGCGGCGGGCACGCTGGCCGCGTTCGGGACCTTCGCGGCCGGGTTCATCGCCCGCCCGCTCGGCGGGTTCGTGGCCGGCCACTACGGTGACCGGCTCGGCCGCAAGGCGACCTTGGTGATGACCCTGACGTTGATGGGCGGGGCCACCACGCTCATCGGCCTGCTGCCCACCTATCAGCAGATCGGCATCGCGGCCCCGGCGCTGCTGGTGCTGCTGCGGCTGGTCCAGGGCTTCGCGGTCGGCGGCGAGTGGGGCGGGGCGGTGCTGATGGCCGTCGAGCACGCGCCGGAGGGCAAGCGCGGGCGCTACGGCGCTTGGCCGCAAACCGGCGTGTCGGCCGGGCTCCTGCTGGGCACCGGCGTCTTCAGCGTCGTCTCGCTGCTGCCCGAACCGCAGCTGATCAGCTGGGGGTGGCGGATCCCGTTCCTGGTGAGCATCCTGCTGGCCCTGGTGGGCCTGTACATCCGGTTCCGGATCACCGAGTCCGAATCCTTCGTGGCGGCAACCGAATCCGGCGGACCGTCGCGCCGGCCGCTGGTCGAGGTGCTGCGCACGCACCCGAAGCAGATCCTGATCGCGATCGGGGTCCGCTTCGCCGAAGGCGGGAACTACTACGTGTTCACCGTCTTCATCCTCACCTACATCACCCAGCAGCTCGACCTGCCGCGCCAGGCCGGGCTGACCGGGGTGATGCTCGCGGCCGCGTTGAACATCGCCGCGCTGCCGCTGTGGGGTGCGTTGTCGGACCGCCTCGGCCGCCGACCGGTGTTCATCGGCGGTGCGCTGTTCATGGCCGCTTACGCGTGGCCGTTCTTCTGGCTGGTCGACACCAGGTCCCCGGCGTTGATCGCGCTGGCCCTGGCCATCGCGCTCGCGGTGCCGCACGGAGCGGTCTTCGCGCCCATCGCTGCGTTCTACGCCGAGCTGTTCGAGCCGCGCGTGCGGTACAGCGGGGTGTCCATCGGCTACCAGATGGGAAGCGTGCTGCTGGGTGGCTTCACCCCGCTGCTGGCGACATCGCTGATCCTGTGGTCCGGCGGGGCTTCGTGGAGCGTGGCGGCGCTGGTCGCGGCAGGGGCGCTCATCGCGGCCGCCTCGATGTTCGCTGCTCCGGAAACCTTCCGCCGCAGCCTCTTCCCGACCAGGAACGCGCCGGAGCGGCAAGTCGAGGCGTGAGGTTCCGTGAGCGTTTCGGGGCGCTATAGCACCCCGAAACACTCACGGGCCCGTGCTCGCCGGAAGGCGCTCCCTTCGGCCGCACCCCTGATATGAAGTATTTACGTTGTCCATTGTGCCTATGTGAAGTGAATGCTACGTTTCTGAACTGTTGGAGCCACTGCTCCCCGACCTCCTGCGGAGACCGTGATGAAACCAGTTCAGCAGTCGAGCGTCGCAGTCATCGGAGTGGGCACGATGGGCAGCCAGCTGCTGCACCGGCTCGCCGCCGACGGCCTCGCGGTGACCGGCTTCGAGCAGTTCGACATCGGCCACCAACGCGGCGCGGCCGGCGGTGAGACGCGCATCTTCCGCGTCGCCTACAAGGAAGGCGGCAACTACGTCCCGCTGCTGCGCGAAGCGCGCTCGGCGTGGCAGGAACTCAGCGCCCGCGCGGGTGTACCGATGCTCGAACCCTGCGGCGCGATGACCATCGGGTCGGCCGAGGACCCCGACGTGCGCACCGTGGCCGACGTGACCGAGCGGTGGGGTCTCGACGTCGAACGGCTCGACCACCGAGAGGCCGCCCGCCGGTTCCCGCAACACCGGCTCTTCCCCGACGACGTGGTGCTGCTCGACCGCCAAGGCGGCCTGCTGCACCCGCAGCGCGCGATCGTCGAAACGACCCTCCTCGCGGAGAAAGCCGGAGCGAGGCTCTACACCGGCACCACCGTCGAGGACGTCGTCGACGACGGCAACGGCGTCGCCGTGCACTTCCGCCGCGGCTCGGAGATCCAGGTCGAGAAGTTCGACCAGGCGGTCGTGTGCACCGGGCCGTGGATCACCCGCAGCGTGCCGGTGCTCGCCCGCGACATCGAGATCCGGCGCGCGGTGCTGTGCTGGTTCGAGACCGCGGAGAACTGGGATCCCGAGCGCTTCCCGGTGGGGATCCGGCGCAGCGGAGGGGAGAACACCTTCTCCTTCTTCCCCGACGTCGGCGGCGGCGTCAAGATCAACCTGCACGTGCCGAAGTCCATCGTGGACGACCCGGACCTGCTGGACCCGGTGGTGGCACCGGACTACGTCGCCAGGGTGTCCGCGGCGGTGTCGCGCTGCCTGCCCGGGCTGCCGCCGCGCCCCGCCGAGGTGCGGACCTTCATGGAGGGCTACACCGCCGACAACCACGGCATCATCGGCCGCGACCCGCACCGGCCGAACGTGCTGGTGATGGGCGGCTTCTCCGGTCACGGCTTCAAGCTGGCGCCGGTGTTCGCCAGGGCGGCCGCCGAGCTGCTCCGCACCGGCCGCACCGACGTGCCGATCGACCACCTGTCGCTGTCCCGCCTCCGCTAGAGCCGGATCGGTGCTCCTCCCCGTCCGCGTAGCGGTGGGGCAGCGCCACCTCGGCCACCCCTCGTCGAGCGGCTGGTGCCGCTCGCTCGACCGACCCTCGAGGAATGCCATGCTCCGCATCGGTATCGACGTCGGCGGCACGTTCACCGACGTGACCGCGCTGGACACGGCCACCGGCCGGTTCCACATCCACAAGCTGCCCTCCACCACCGACGACCAGTCGGTCGCCGTCGCCGACGGCGTCCGCGCGGTGCTGCGCCTGGCCGGCGCCGACGCCGCCGAAGTCGGCTACCTCGGCCACGGCACCACTGTGGCCACGAACACCGTGCTGGAATCCAACGGCGCCCGCACCGCGCTGGTGACCACCGCGGGCTTGCGGGACGTCCTGGAGATCGGCCGCCAGCAACGCCCCAGCCTCTACGACATGGACGCCGACAAGGCGCCGCCGCTGGTGCCGCGGTCCCAAGTGCACCCGGTGGTCGAGCGGATGTCGGCCGAGGGCAAGGTGCTCGAACCGCTCGACGCCGACGACCTCGCGGCGGTGATCGACCGGGTGCGCGCCGACGAACCCGAGGCCGTCGCGGTGTGCTTCCTGCACAGCTACCGCAACGCCCACCACGAGCTGGAAGTCGCCGAACGGCTGCGCGCGGCGCTGCCCTCGGTCTACGTCTGCGCCTCCGCCGAGATCGCACCGGTGTTCCGCGAGTTCGAGCGGTTCTCCACCACCGTGGTCAACGCCTACGTCGGGCCGAGGATCAACCGCTACATGTCGCGGCTGGCCGAGCGCATCCGGTCCACCGGGGTGCCGGTCGAGCCGAAGGTGATCGGTTCCAGCGGCGGCATGATGTCGTTGGAGTCGGTCGGCCGCTACCCGGTCACGACGCTGCTGTCCGGGCCGTCGGCAGGCGTGGTCGCCGCGTCGCAGGTCGCCGGGCAGGCGGGCTTCGAGAACCTGATCACCTTCGACATGGGCGGGACCAGCACCGACGTCTGCCTGGTGCGCGACGGCCGCGCGCTGGTGTCCGCGCAGCGCCGCATCAACGACCGGCCGGTGCGCACCCCGTCGCTGGACATCCACACCGTCGGCGCCGGTGGCGGCAGCATCGCCCGGGTCGACACCGGCGGGGCGCTGGAAGTCGGCCCCAGCAGCGCCGGGTCCCAGCCCGGTCCCGCCGCCTACGGGCGCGGCGGGACCGAACCCACCGTCACCGACGCCAACGTCCTGCGTGGACGGTTGAACCCGGAGCACATCCTCGGCGGTGCCCTCGCCGTCGACCACCAGGCGGCGATGCGGGCGGTCGAGGGCATCGCCGCCGCGATGGGCGTCGACCGGACGGTGGCCGCGCGCGGCATCGGCCGGATCGCGGCGGTCAACATGGCCGGTGCGGTGCGCAAGGTCTCGGTGGAGGCGGGCGAGGACCCGCGCGGCTACGTGCTGGTCGCCTTCGGCGGCGCAGGACCGCTGCACGCCGTCGAGGTCGCGCGCGAGGTCGGCATGAGCACCGTGCTCGTGCCGCCGAACCCGGGAACGCTGTGCGCGCTCGGCCTGCTCGTCACCGACATCCGCACCGAGTTCGCCAGAGCGATGCTGGCCGACGCAGCTGCCAGCGACCTCGACAAGCTCAACGAAGCGCTGCACGAGGTGCACGGCGCGGCTCAGGACTGGCTGGCCGCCGAAGCACCCTCCGATGCGGACACCGCCATCACCGGCGTGGCCAGAATGCGCTACGCCCGGCAGAACTTCGAACTGCCCGTGCCGCTGCCGCAGCAGGTGATCGACGCGGCGCGGTTCGACGCCGCCGCGCTCGCCGAGCTCGTCGCCGCCTTCCACGACCAGCACGCCAAGAGCTACGGATTCGCCCACCGCGACGCCCGGGTGCAGATCGTGGAGGTGCAGCTGACCCCGACGGCGGTGGCGGACAGACCCGAACTGCCCGCCATCGGGGAGGGAACCGACCCCGCCGGTGCGCTGCTCGGGTACCGACCGGTGGACTTCGACGAGACCGGCGAGATCGACACCCCCGTCTACGACAGGTCGGTCCTGCGCGCGGGCACGGTGCTGCCCGGCCCGGCCATCGTCGAACAGCTCGACACGACCACGGTCCTCACCCCGGCCTCCACCGCGCGCGTCGACCGCTGCGGCAACCTCGTCATCGAACTGGAGCAGCGTTGAACACTCCCGACACGATCACCGTGCAGGTCATCGGCGCGTCCCTGGTGACCATCGCGGAGGAGATGGGCGCGGTGCTGCGCCGGGCCAGCTACTCGACCAACATCAAGGAACGCTCGGACTGCTCCACCGCGCTGTTCGACGAACACGGCAAGCTGGTCGCCCAGGCCGAGAACATGCCGATCCACATGGGATCGATGACCGGCCTGATCGACTCGCTGGAAGCCGCCGCGCTGCCCGTGCGGCCCGGGGACGTGTTCATCACCAATGACCCCTACCACGGCGGCGGCACCCACCTGCCGGACATCACGATGGTCAAGCCGGTCTTCGACGCCGGCGAGCTCATCGGCTACAGCGCCAACATCGCGCACCACTCCGACATCGGCGGCCGGGTGCCGGGCAGCAACGCCGGTGACTCGAACTCGCTGTTCCAGGAGGGACTGCGGATCCCGCTGGTCAAGTTCGCCACCGCCGCCGGGGTCGAGCGGGCACCGCTGGCGTTCGTCGAGCTCAACTCGCGACTGCCCCAGGAACGGCGGGGTGACATGCTCGCCCAGCTCGCCTCGGTGGAGATCGGGGAGCGGCAGCTGCGCGAGGTGCACCAGCGCCACGGCCGCGAGACCGTCCGCGCTGCCACCGCGCACCTGCTGGAGCACTCCCGGAAGCGGCTGTCGGCGGCGCTGCGCGCGGTCCCGGACGGCACCTACCGGTTCCGCGACCGCATGGACCCCGGCGACGGACCCGCCACCGAGATCGTGGTGGCCGTCACCGTCACCGGCGACCGGGTGGCGCTGGACTTCACCGGCACCGGCCCGCAGAGCCCGGTCGGCATCAACGTGGTGCGCCCGGCGCTGGAAGCCACCGTCTACTACGCGTTGAAGGCGGTGCTGGACCCGGGTATCCCGCCCAACGGCGGGTTCTTCGACGCCGTCGAGATCAGCGCGCCGCACGGCAGCATCGTCAACCCGGTCGAGCCCGCGCCGGTCACCGCCCGCACCGACACCTGCCAGCGGGTCGCCGACGTCGTGCTCGGCGCGCTGGCCGAGGCGGTACCGGAACGGGTGCCCGCGGCCAGCCACAGCACCGTCACGTACGTGACGTTCTCCGGGGAGCACGACGGGGAGTTCTTCGTCTACCCGGAGGTGGTGGCCGGCGGTGGCGGTGCCCGGACCGGCAAGGACGGCATGGACGCCGTCCAGGTGCACATCACCAACTCCTCGAACCTGCCCATCGAAGCGCTGGAGCAGGAGTACCCGCTGCTGGTCGACACCTACGAGCTGATCCCCGACTCCGGCGGCGCGGGCACCCACCGCGGCGGCCTCGGCGTGCGCCGGGACGTGCGAATCCGCTGCGACCACGCCGAGTTCTCCGCGCACGCCGACCGGCAGGCGTCCCGCCCGTGGGGCTTGCGCGGTGGCCAGGACGGCAGTCCCGGACAGTTCGTCATCAACCCCGGCCGCGCCGACGAGCGGCGGCTTCCGGGCGGCCGGATCTCCGGTGTGCAGCTGCGCGAAGGCGACGTGCTGCGGGTGGAGAGCCCGGGCAGCGGTGGCTTCGGCGACCCCGCGCAGCGCTCGCCCGAGCAGGTCCGGGAGGACCTGCGCAACGGCCGCATCACCGAACGAGCAGCACGCGAGCACCACGGATTCACCTCGGCCGACTGACTCCCGGCACTGATTGGAGTGCAGGAATGACGACGACATCGACCGTTTCCGCTCCACCGCACAGATCACTGGTCCGCAGGGTGACCTGGGCGACCTGGTCGGGCTGGGGCCTGGACGGCTTCACCAACCAGATGTTCCCGCTGGCGCTCGGCGGCATCATCGCCACGCTCGGCCTGACCACCGCTCAGGGCGGCCTGGCCACCTCCAGCGCGCTCATCGCCTCGGCGGTGGGCGGCGTGGTCGGCGGACGCCTGGCCGACCGGTTCGGCCGGGTCCAGGTGCTCGTGCTGGTGATCAGCGCCTACGCCCTGTTCACCGGACTGACCGCGACCGCGCAGAACTTCGAGCAACTGCTGATCTGGCGCACGCTCGAAGGGTTCTTCTTCGGTGCCGAGTGGCCGGTGGGCGCGGCGCTGATGGCCGAGTACGCCGCGCCGGAGCGCCGGGGCCGGGCGTTGGCCTGGATCCAGTCGGCGTGGGCGGTCGGCTGGGGCGCGGCCAACCTCGCCTACGTGCTCAGCCACGCGTGGCTGCCCGAAACCGTCGCCTGGCGGGTGATGTTCGCCGTCGGCATCCTGCCCGCGGTGGTGGCCCTGCTGATCCGCCGGAACTTGCGCGACGTGCCGACCGTCCGGGTGCGGCGCGAACCGCGGCAGAAGGGTGCGTTCGCCGAGCTGTTCGCCCCGGGACTGCGCAGGTACACCGTGCTGGGCACCCTCTTCGGCGCCACCGGTCTGGCCAGCACCTACGCCCTGCAGACCTGGATCCCGCTCTACCTGAAGGAAGAACGCGGTCTGAGCGTGAGCGGCACCGCGCTCTACATCTGGTTCATGATCGTCGGCAACTGGCTCGGCTACGTGCTCGGCGGGCACGTGCACGACCGGATCGGACGACGCTGGGCGTTCACGCTCTTCTACTCGGGTACAGCGGTTTTCGGCTTCCTGTTCATGGCCGTTCCGGTCCAGGCGCTCTGGTACGACCTGCTGCTCGCGGCTGTGGTCGGGTTCTTCGTCTCGGCTCAAGCATCGGGCAAGGGAGCCTTGTTCACCGAATTGTTCCCGGCGCGGGTGCGCGGGACCGGGGCGGGCATCACCTACAACGTCGGCCGCGGTGTCGCGGCGTTCAGCCCGGCCCTGATCGGCTGGGCATCGGACGGCATCGGGCTGGGCAGCGCCATCGTCGCGGTCCTGCTGGTCTGCACGGTGCTGACGGTCCTGTTCATCTGGCTGCTCCCGGAGACCAAGGGCCGGGTGCTCGACTAGGGGCTTCGCCGGAGCAGGAGGGAGATCGCCGGGCACCACCTGTCCGGTGCGAACTCGACACACGGAGGATTGAGAGCTCGATGGAGAGATTCCTTCCCGCGGCCAAGCGCAGGTCGCTCCCGGTCGCGGTGCTGGGTGCCCTCACCGCCGCCACCCTTCTGTCCACAGCGGCCTCGGCAGCCGAATCGTCCACCACCGCGGCTGATCCGGCCGCGACAGCGGAGCAAGCGCCGCGGACCGCGGTCGATCCGGCCTCGGCGGCGAAGCGAGTGGCGGCGCCGATCGTCACGGGTCCGGTGCCGGTGGCGATGCCTCCCGGCACCGACCTCGCGCACGACTACCCGCAGTTGGCCGCGGAACCGGGATTCGACCTGTCCGGGCGCGGCTACGTCGAGGAGGAGCACTTCTTCGAGGGGGAGGCGACGCGCTACGACACACCGCCGATGGCCGACGGCGTCGCGGTGTCCACCGGCAACCCGTACAAGACCCGGATGATCGTCCGGCGCCCGGACGACCCCGCGAAGTTCAACGGCACCGTGATCGTCGAGTGGGTCAACGTGACCTCGGGCTACAACCTCGACGTGCACTGGCAGGAATCCCGCGACTACCTGACCCGCGAGGGCTATGCCTACGTGGGCGTGTCGGCGCAACGCGTCGGCGTCCAGCAGGAGCCCTACGGCCTGACCGCGTGGAGCCCGACCCGCTACGGCACGCTCGACGTCACCGCGGGTGGCACGATCACCGACGACTCCTTGTCCTACGACATCTTCTCGCAGGCCGGACAGGCCGTTCGGACCAACCCCGCCGTGCTCGGCGGGCTGCGGCCGGGCACCGTGCTGGCCGTCGGGCAGTCGCAGTCGGCGTCGCGGCTGGCGCTGTACTACAACTCGATCCACCCGCTGGCCCAGGTCTACGACGGCTTCATGCTCTTCGTGGGCAGCGGCGGGCCGTTCCGGACCGACATTCCCGCGAAGCTGCTGCGCATCAGCACCGAGACCGAGGTCTTCTTGAACCGGGTGCCGCAGCAGGCGGATTCCGGGGTCTTGCGCTCCTGGGAGATCGCGGGTGATTCGCACGTCGACTACTGGTTCATGATGAACCGCATGCAGGGCGTCGCGCGCGACGGCCTGAAGCCGTTCTCGTTCACCTGCGACCGGCCGCCGCTGAGCCACGTCGACACCAAGAACGTGCTCAACGCCGGATACCACCACCTCGTCAACTGGGTCCGCCACGACAAGCAGCCGCCCATCGCGCAGCCGATCCGGACGACGCCCGCGCCGGACGGGGTGGCGATCCCGCGCGACGAGAACGGGCTCCCGTTCGGCGGCATCCGGTTGGCCGAGGTCGACGCGCCGACCGCGACCAACACCGGCGAGAACTCGGGGCAGGAACTCTGCCGTCTCTACGGATCGCACCAGCCTTTCACCGCTGAGAAGCTCGCTTCGCTGTACCCGACGCACGACGCCTACGTGCGGGCGGTGCGCGATGTGACGAACAGGAACCTCCGCGAGGGCTTCATCCTCGAGCACGACGCCGCCGAAACCGTCCGCGAAGCGCAAGCATCGCGCGTCGGCACGCCCAACCCGCTCCCGATCCCATGACCACAACCGCAAGGTGATCGAGAGGGCGCCGCAGGCTCCGCCGAGGCGGTGCCTGCGGCCTGGCAGCGAGATCTCGGCCTGGATCGAGGGCGTCAGGCGAGTTCGACGACCTCGCCTGACGCCCCGGCCGCGTCCAGCCTGCCGGAGCGTTCCTCCGCGAGCTGCACTTCACTGTCCACATCGGATTGTCCGGTGATGTCGCGGTTCTGGAAAGCTCCACTCGAGTCGGCTGTTCAGCATTGACTGCCTCTGTTTGGTGTGACTAAATATCGCTACCCGAACGGAAGGGCAGAAGCCGTGGTCGACAGCGCTCGTCCGGCCGAGCCGGCCGCCGATGGTCCGAGCCGGTTGGTGGGGGCGGAGATCAAGCGGATCCGCGCCGAACGCGGCCTGACGCTGCGGGATCTGGCGGAACGCTGCGGCTTGTCTCCGGGCTTCCTCTCGCTGGCCGAGCGGGGCATCAACTCGATCTCGCTGACCTCGTTGTTCGCGCTGGCCACCGCGCTGGACGTGGACGCGGTCGAGCTGCTGGGCACGGCCGGTCGCCGGAGCCGGCGCGAGTACTCGGTCACCCGGCACGACGACCCGGACGCCACGCGGGTGGTGATGGGCGAGCGGGAGCACCGCGTGCTGACCGCGGACCTGCCCGACCAGCACCTCGAAGCGCTGGTCACCAAGGTGCACCCGACCACCGAGCCATCACCGGTCACCCAGCACGACGGCGAGGAGTTCTGCTACGTGCTGCGCGGTGAGCTGACGTTCCTGCTGGCGGACGAGGCCGCGGTGCTCGCCGCGGGCGACTCGGTCCACTTCAAGTCCAGGATTCCGCACGCCATCCACAACCGCGGCACCGACATCGCCGAGGTCCTCTGGACGGTCGACCGCCCGATGCTGCGGCGACCCGACGGCACGACGCGCTGACCGCGCTTCGCCTCACCCCTTCCGCCGGTGCACGCCATCCATCGAAAGGCGGCCATGAGCGAGCAGACGAAGGTTTCCCCGAACGACCGAGGCTTCTTCGGCCACCCCCGCGGTCTGGCCACGCTGTTCTTCCTGGAGATGTGGGAGCGGTTCTCCTACTACGGGATGTCCGCGATCCTGCTCTACTACCTGTACGACCGGACCTCCGACGGCGGGCTCGGGATGGACAAGCCGACCTCGTCGGCGCTGGTGTCGATCTACGGTGCCCTGGTGTTCATGTCCGGCATCGTCGGCGGCTGGCTGGCCGACCGGGTGCTGGGCATGCGCCGCGCGGTCCTGCTCGGCGGCCTGCTGATCATGTGCGGTCACCTGGTGCTGACGGTGCCCGGCGGGTTGCCCGCGCTGCTCGTGTCGATGTTTCTGATCGTGGTCGGCACCGGGCTGCTGAAGCCGAACGTGTCCAGTCTGGTGGGGGAGCTGTACTCGCCGACCGACAACCGCCGCGACGCCGGGTTCTCCCTCTTCTACATGGGCATCAACCTGGGTGCTTTCCTCGCACCGTACCTGGTGGGCACGCTCGGGCAGCAGATCGGCTACCACCTCGGCTTCGGTCTTGCGGCCGTGGGCATGGCCGTC
The DNA here is from genome assembly GCF_027853965.1 of Saccharopolyspora indica. Taxonomy (GTDB): domain Bacteria; phylum Actinomycetota; class Actinomycetes; order Mycobacteriales; family Pseudonocardiaceae; genus Saccharopolyspora; species Saccharopolyspora indica. Next base: position 185,403 of record NZ_JAQGLB010000001.1, read on the forward strand.
GGACTGGTCGCCTACGTCCGGGGGCGGGGGAGGCTGGGCCAGGCCGGGGACGTGCCGACGAACCCGCTGCGCGCCGGTGAGCGGCGCCAGGTGGGGATGCGCGCAGCTGCGGGAGCCGCGGTGTCAGCGGTGGCGATCGTGGCTCTCGGAGCCACCGGGTCCCTGACCGTCCAGGCGCTGATCAACGCCGTGTCGGTGCTCGCAGTGCTGCTGCCTGCCGCGTATTTGATCATGATGCTGCGCAGTCCGCACACCGACGCGGTGGAGCGGTCCCGGTTGATCGCCTACATCCCGCTGTTCCTCGGCGCGGTGTGCTACTGGGTCGTCAACGAGCAGTCCGGCTCGGTGCTGGCGCAGTTCGCCGACACGCGAACCGACCTGGAGATCTTCGGGTTCGCGGTGCCGTCGTCGTGGTTCCAGTCGCTGAACCCGATCGCCACCCTGGTCCTGGCACCGACCTTCGCCTGGCTGTGGATCAGGCTGGGTGACCGGCAACCCGCGACGCCGCGCAAGTTCGCCATCGGCCTGCTGCTCGGCGGGGCATCGTTCGTGCTGATGGCCGGGCCCGGCCTGCTGCACGGCGTGGATGCGCCGGCCAGCCCGTGGTGGCTCGTCGGGAGCTACTTCGTGGTGATCTGCGGGTCGATGTGCCTGTCGCCGGTGGGGTTGTCGGCCACCACCAAGCTCGCCCCGCGGGCCTTCCTGGCGCAGATGATGAGCCTGTGGTTCCTGGCCTCCGCCGCGGCCGAAGGCATCAACGCGCAGCTCGTGCAGTTCTACCGCGCGGAGACCGAAGTCGGCTACTTCGCCGGGGTCGGCGCGGCGGTGATGGCGGCCGGAGTCGTCATGCACCTGATGACACCGTGGGTGCAGCGGCGCATGGGTGGTGTGCGGTGAGCGGAAATCGGTCGAACCAGGAGGAGCGGAAGATGAGAGTGGCGGTCATCGGGAGCGGCATCGTCGGTGCGGCAGCCGGTTACGAGTTGGCGCGGGCCGGGGCGGACGTGGTCCTGGTGGACTCGCTGACCCCGGGCCGTGCGACCTCGGCCGGTGCGGGGATCATCTGCCCCTGGTCGTCTCAAGTGGACGATCCGGACTGGTACCGGTTCGCGGTCGCCGGGGCGGAGCACTACCGGGGACTGCTGGCGGCGTTGGCAGCTGACGGGGAGGTCGAGCTCGGCTACCGCCGGGTCGGGTCGCTGCGACTGGTCACCGACGACGAATCCGAGGAGGCCTTTCGGCGCGTGGCCGGGCGCGCCGCGGAGTCCCCGATGGCCGGCGAGGTGGAGCTGATCAGCGCACGCCGGGCCCGCGAGCTCTTCCCTCCACTCGAGCACGACGGCGCGGCGATCCACATCCCCGGAGCAGCGCGACTGGACGGGCGGTTGGTCCGCGATGCGATGCGCCGCGCCGCGGTTCGGCGCGGCGCCCGGATCGTCAACGGCACGGCCGCGATCGTCGCCGACAGCGCGGTCCGCGGCGTGCGGGTCGACGACGTGCTCATCGAGGCGGATGCCGTGATCGCGGCGGCCGGTGCCTGGTCGCCGCAGCTGCTGGAACCGATCGGCGTCCAGGTGCGGGTCGTGCCGCAGCGCGGGCAGATCACGCACCTGCGGCTGCCGGGAGTGGAAACCGCGAACTGGCCGGTCGTGCTGCCGCGGTCGCGGCACTACCTGCTGGCCTTCGACGACTCGCGGGTCGTGGTCGGCGCGACCCGCGAGGACGACGCCGGTTTCGACCACCGGGTGACCGCCGCCGGGATGGCGGAAGTGCTCGGTGAAGCGCTGTCGGTGGCTCCCGGACTGGCCGGTGCCACGCACGTGGAGACGCGCATCGGGTTCCGCCCGATGGGACCCGACATCCGACCCTTGCTCGGTGCGATTCCGCAGGTCGCCGGGCTGGTCGTGGCCAACGGGCTGGGAGCGTCCGGGCTGACGATGGGCCCGTACGCGGGTTCGGTCGCGGCGCGGTTGGCCCGCCAGGTCGATCCGGGGATCGACCTGGCGCCCTACGACCCGCTGCGCTGAGGGTTCGGCCCGCGGTTTCACCCCGCTGCTGGCGATGTCGCTGATCCTGTGGTGTCGTGGGTGTTTTGGGGCGCTATAACACCCCGAAACACTCACGGCTCAGCGCGCAACCTTGCCGTGATCGCCTGCGGTGATCGGCCGGATCAGCGGCGCGGGGCGGCCTCGGAAGGCCAAACAAGCCGCACGTTGCGGATCCGGGAGAACAGGGCGTGCGCTCCGTCGGCCGAAGCGCACCTCGCCCGGAGCGTGCCGTCGGGATCGAAGACCGACGCGCGCTGTTCGAACTCCAAGCCCCAGGCGTAGATCCCGCAGTCCACGCGGTCCCCGTGCTCCTCCACCAACGCGAACACCCTCGGCGGCGAGCTGTCGGCTTCCTCCTGCACCAACGCGGCGAACTCCGGCTCCGGCAACGAGCAGCTGCTCAACGCCTATGGCGTCAACGACCCGACCGTTCGTGACGAGCTCGTAAACCTCGCGGAAGCGTCGCGCGACCAAGGCTGGTGGACCCGTTTCAACAACGAGTTGCCCGACGATGTCCGGCAACTGCTCAGCATCGAGGGCGGGCTGGTCGCGCTGCGCGACTTCCAGACCCAGCTCGTGCACGGACTCCTGCAAACCGCCGACTACGCCCGCGCCGTCATGCATGCCGTCTATCCAGGTACGTTCGCCCCGGATGACGTGGAACGACGAGTTGCTGCCCGGATGGTTCGACAGCTGATCCTCGCCAAGGACGATCCGCCCCAGCTGCACTTCATCCTCGATCAGACGATCCTGGAACGGGTAGTCGGCCGGGCCTCGGTCATGCGAGACCAGTTGCGCAAGCTTCTCGACGTGGCTGAATCCCCGAATGTCACGATCCAGATCCTTCCCGAGGAGGTGCCGGGAACCCCAGGATTGGAGGGTCCGTTCGCTCTCTTGACCCTTCCGGATCCGATTCCGGACATCGGCTACACGGAAGGTCCGGCGGGTAGCCTCTACATCGAAGATCGCGAACAGGTTCGAAGCCGCACGCTGCGTTTCGGGATCCTCACCGAGCTGGCTCTCTCCCGTGCGGATTCCCTCGACGCGATCAGCAAGGCGGTGAAGAATCACCGGTGAACGACGGAGGTCATCGATGGCAGAGGTGAACCGCTCAGCCGAGTTTCAGTGGCGCAAGAGCAGCTTCTCCGGTGGTGGCAGCAACGGTGGGGGCCAGTGCGTCGAGGCCGCTGCGTTGCCGGATGGTCGTGTCGCGATCCGCAACAGCAACACGCCTGAGGACGGCGTCGTTCTGTTCACCCGTGCCGAGAGCTCGGCTTGGCTCCAGGGCGTCAAGGCGGGGGAGTTCGACGACCTCGGCTGACGCCAGTCGATCGGTCCTGAAACCGGCGATGCCCGCCTGCTCGTGCAGGCGGGCATCCGCGCGCTCGGGGTCAGGCGCCGAGGGTTTTCTTCAGCGCGGTCAGGCCGTCGGTGTAGATGCCGTGGAACAGGGCGATCGCTTCCTCGTCGGTCGCTCCGTCCGGGGTGAAGGTACCGGACCACTCCACTCGGCTCCGCTCGTCGGACACCGCGTGCACGGTGATCGTGGAGCGGTAGCCGGTGACGGGGAACGGGGCCTGCACGATGGAGTAGGTGTACGTGCGGGCGTCGTTGTCGAAGGCTTCGAGCCGTTCGACGATCACGCCGCCGTCCTCGTTGGTGAGGGTGCGGACGCGCCCGCCCTCGCTCGGCTCGCTCACCGGGACGTAGGGCAGCCAGTCGGGCAGCGCGTCGAAGCCTCCGATGAGCTGCCAGATGCGGTCGGCGGGGACGGGGATGTCGGTGGTCGCGGTGGTGGTTGCCATGGTGATCTCCTGATCAGGTTCAGGCGTGGGGGACGGGCGCGTGCTGCGCGATGAGGCCTTCGGCGCGCAGGGCTGTCCAGAACTCGGCGGGCACGGTCTCGGCGTGCGCGGCGACGTCCTCGGCGATGCGGCTCGGGCGGGTGGCGCCGGGGATGGTCGCGGCGACGGCGGGGTGGGCGAGGGAGAACTGCAGCGCCGCCGCCTTGATGCTCACGCCGTGCTGCTCGGCCAACGCCTTGATGCGCTCGACCTTGGCGATGATCGCGGCGGGGGCCTTCTGGTACTCGAAGTGCTGGCCGCCCGCGAGGATGCCGGAGCTGTACGGACCGCCGGCGACGATGTCGACGTTCTGGGCCTCGGCGGCGGGCAGCAGGCGCTGCAGGGCGCGCTCGTGGTCGAGCAGCGTGTAGCGGCCTGCGAGGAGGAAACCGTCGGGCTTCGGCTCGTCGAGGTCGAGCGTCATCTCCAGCGGCTCGACCTTGTTCACGCCCAGGCCCCAGCCCTTGATGACGCCTTCGTCGCGCAGCTTCTGCAGGACGCGGAACGCGCCGGTGCGGGCGGACTCGTAGGCGGCCACCCACTCGTCGCCGTAGAAGTCCTGCGCGACGTCGTGCACCCACACGAAGTCGAGGTGGTCGGTGCGCAGCCGCTTGAGGCTGTCCTCGATGGAGCGCATCGTGGCGTCGGCCGAGTAGTCGTTGGCGATCTTGTTGGGACGCCCGTGCTCGAAGATGCCGCCCTTCTCGCCCAGGTCGCGGGCGGCGGGGTCCTCGATCTCGTCGAGGATGATGCGGCCGACCTTCGTGCTCAGGACGTAGTCGTCGCGGGGGTGGTCGGCCAGCACCTCGCCCAGCCGGATCTCGGCCAGGCCCGCACCGTAGAACGGGGCGGTGTCGAAGTAGCGGATGCCGTTGTTCCAGGCGGCCTCCACGGTGGCCGCCGCCTCCTCGTCGGGGATGGCGCGGAACATGTTGCCCAGCGGTGCGGTGCCGAAGCCCAGCTCACCGGGCAGGTAGGACTTGATGGCCATGCTGTGGATCCCTCGAATTCCTTGCTGTGGCGGGAAATCGCGTCCTGTCGGTGCGCGGTCCGCCGGTTGACAAGTTCCAGGCTAGGAACGAAACTTGAGACTGTCCAAGACTTGCTTGGACGTAGTTGAGTCTTCAGAGGTCTTAAGATGTTGGACTTGCGGCAACTCCGCTACTTCGTCGCCGTAACCGTTGCTGCTGGCCGTGCCCGCGAAGCATCCGCTCGCCGACCAGGCGGAAATCGCGCCCGGTGACCTCGACGGCCTGCCGTGGATCGCGATCGAGAACGCCCAGGACCCCGCCTGGCGGGACACCTTCGTCGCGTCCTGCGCCGCAGTGGGTTTCACGCCGGACATCCGCCTCGACGCCGCGGAACCGCTGACCGCGCTCGGGCTGGTGGCCTCCGGGCTCGGGCTCGCGCTGGTGCCGAAGAGCATGGCGAGTGCGACCGCGGAGGACATCGAGGTGCGCGAACTCCCATGGCACGACGGTTGTGTCCAGCTGTGGGCCGCCTGGCACCACATCGACCTGCGCCCGGTGGTGACTTCGTTCCGCGCCACTGTTCTCGGCACGCGCAGCGCCGAATAGCCATTGTGGACGGTTCAAGGCGTCCTGGTCGATGGCGCTCCCGGCAGCGGGGCGGCCGGACGAGGTGGTCCAGTGCGGTGAGTTCGGAAGGCATTGTGATCGTTGACCTTTCGATCACAAGGCGACCACCCGCCGCTGTGAAACCAAACTCAGCCGCCACCCCACTCCGCTATCACCACCGAATCACCCTGCCCTGACCTGAAAGGAAGTCGCACGGGTGGAGAACCTCTGCCCGTGCGACCTCTGCGGTGAGCGTCAGTTCAGGGTGTCGGGGTCCGGGCCGGTGCGCAGGCCCCGGTCGAGACCGGCGATGGCGGTCATCTCGTCCTCGGACAGGGTGAAGTCGAAGACGTCGATGTTCTGCTGGATGCGGGCCGGGGTGACCGACTTCGGGATCACGATGTTCCCGAGCTGCAGGTGCCAGCGGATGACGACCTGGGCGGGCGACTTGCCGTACCGCTCCGCGATGTCGGTCAGCGTGCTCTCCTGCAGCATCGCGCCCTGGGCCAGCGGGCTCCAGGCCTCGGTGGCGATCCCGTGCTCGGCGTGCACGGCGCGCAGCTCGCGCTGCTGGAGGCCGGGGTGCAGCTCGACCTGGTTGACCACCGGGACCAGCGAGCTGTTGTCGATCAGCCGGCGCAGGTGCGCGGGTTGGAAGTTCGACACACCGGCGGCGCGGACGCGGCCGTCGGCGACCAGCTTCTCGATGGCCTTCCAGGTGTCCAGGTACAGGTCGCGCGCCGGGGTCGGCCAGTGGATGAGGTACATGTCCACGTGGTCCAGCCCGAGCTTGTCCAGGCTGCCGTCGAAGGCCGCGAGGGTCGAGTCGTAGCCCTGGTCGGCGTTCCACAGCTTCGTGGTGATGAACAGCTCGTCGCGGGCGATCCCGGACTCGGCGATGGCGCGGCCGACGCCGGCCTCGTTGCCGTAGATCGCCGCGGTGTCGATGGACCGGTAACCGGCCTGCAGGGCGGTGGTGACGGCGGCGGTGGTCTCGGCGTCCGGGACCTGGAAGACGCCGAAGCCGAGCTGCGGGATCTCGACGCCGTTGTTGAGGGTGACGTTGGGAACCATGATCTCTTGGAACTCCTGTTGATTCGGTGCGGATCGGGTCAGTGGTGGGCGGCAACCGGCTCAGCGTGCTCGGACGCCGGGACGGCGGTGGTGGCCCGGGTGCGGCGGTCGAGGAAGGCCGCGAGGAACGACAGCAGCAGCGCGGTGCCCGCGAGGATGGCCCCGACCCAGTTGGGCGAGGTGTAGCCGAACCCGGCGGCGATCACGACGCCGCCGAGCCAGGCGGCCAGCGCGTTGCCGAGGTTGAAGGCACCGATGTTGGCCGCCGAGGCCAGGGTCGGTGCGGCGGAGGCCTGGTCGAGGATCCACTTCTGCAGCGGCGGCACGGTCGCGAAGCCCAGGGCGCCGATGGCGGGCAGGGTGATCGCGGCCAGGAGCTGGCTGTGCGCGGTGACCGTGAACAGCAGCAGGGTGCCGGACAGGGCCGCGAGCGCGACGAACAGCATGGGCATCAGGGCCTTGTCGGCGAACTTGCCGCCGAGCAGGTTGCCCAGGAACATCCCGATGCCGAACAGCACGAGCAGCCAGGTCACGCCGCCCTCGGAGTAGCCGGCGACATCGGTCATCATCGGTGCGATGTAGGTGATCGCGGCGAACACGCCGCCGTAGCCCAGGACGGTCATCGCCATGGCGAGCCAGACCTGCACGTTGCGGAACGCGGCGAACTCGGTGCGGATGTTGGCGGCCTCGGGCTTGCCCTGCTCCGGGATGAGCGCGGCGACGCCCAGGAATCCGACCACGCCGAGCAGTGCGACGATGCCGAAGGTGACTCGCCAGCCGAAGGCCTGTCCGACGTAGGTGCCGCCGGGCACGCCGATGATGTTGGCGATGGTCAGCCCCATGAACATCAGCGAGATGGCCGAGGCCTTCTTCGCGGGCGCGACCAGGCTGGCGGCGACCACGGAACCGATGCCGAAGAACGCGCCGTGCGCGAACGAGGCGACGATGCGGCCGATGAGCATGACACCGAAGGTGGGGGCGGCGGCCGAGAGCGCGTTGCCCACGATGAAGACGCCCATCAGGAACAGCAGCATCTTCTTGCGGGACACCTTGGTGCCCAGGACGGTGAGGATCGGTGCGCCGACGAGGACGCCGAGCGCGTAGCCGGACACCAGCCAGCCCGCGGCGGGGATGCTGACGCCGAACTCACCCGCGACCTGCGGGAGCACCCCCATGATCACGAACTCGGTGGTGCCGATCCCGAAGGCCCCGATGGCGAGAGCCAGGAGCGCGAGAGGCATGTCGAGGCCTTTCCGGTAGGACTGCGTATGTGCCTTACAGGCGTCGACAATAGTTGCGCACGCTTGATATTTCAAAGTGGGTGTAGTGTGATGTGCGAGATAGTTGCATGCGCCTCATAGGCGTGCAAGCTTGTAATGTCCGTGTGGTAGGCCCACCGACAGGAGGTCCTCGTGGGACTCGCCGACGATGCGGTCGAGGTGCGCGCTCATGGCTGGCGCACGCTCGCCGCGCTGCACGGGGCGCTCGACGCGGCTCTGGAGAAAGCGCTTCAAGCCGGGCACGGCCTCTCGGTCGTGGAGTACGCGGTGCTCGACGCGCTCAGTCGCCAGGACGGCTGGCACATGCGCATGCAGCAGCTCGCCCGCGCCACGGCGCTCAGCGGCAGTGCGACGACGCGGCTGGTCAGCCGACTGGAAGACCGCGAGCTGCTGACCCGCATCCTCTGCAAGGACGACCGCCGGGGGATCTACACCGAGCTCACCGACGCGGGCCGGGCCCTGCTGGAGCGAGCCCGCCCGGCCCACGACGCCGCGCTGGAGGCGGCGCTCGCCGAAGCGTCCCGAACTCCCGAGCTCGCCCCGCTGGTCGATGCCCTCCACGGTCTGGCTCGGCCTGCGCAGGCATCCGGGTGCTGACTGCGTTCCGCGGAGTGTTCCGGCCGGTCTTCGGCGGTTCAGCCCGGTGCGGACGGTTGTCGCTGTTCGTCCAGCAGCTCCAGGAAGGCCCGGGCGGCGGGTGAGATCCCGGACGCGAGCGAAACCGCCTGGACCGTGCGGGATGCGAACCCCGACGTCGTGGCGCTATCCACAGTGGACATCCGGGCTGCGACCGCGGCGAAGACCACACCCAGGCCGAGTCCGCGCGCGACGAGCTGCTCCAGCATCGCCGTGGTGTCGGCCTCGAAGGCGACGGTCCGGGTGACTCCGGCCGCGGCGAACGCGGCGTCGTTGTGGCCCCGGATGCCCGAGCGCGGCGGCATGTCGACCATGTCCTCCTCGGCCAGCTGAGCGGGCGTGACCTCCGCGGAGCCGGCCAGCCGGTGGCCGCGCGGGACGATGGCGACGAGCTCGTCCTGGTTGAGCACGCGCCCGGCGAATCCACGGGGCAGCTCGCCCGGCCCGATGTCGACGAAGGCGATGTCGCTGGTGCGTTCGCGGACCTGCTGCAGCTGGTCCCGGACCAGGGAGGAGCGCAAGGTCACCCGGACGGCCGGGTGCCGCTCCCGGTAGGTGGCGAGCAGGCCGGGCAGGTCCACGGCGGTGAGCGGCGCGATGCTGCCGATGACCAGGCTGCCCCGGATCTCGCTGCTGCGGGCCACCGCCTCGCTGCGGGCGCGCTCGGCGGCGGCCAGCGCTTCCCTCGCCGGTCCGAGGAACCCCTCGCCGGCCGGAGTGATCTGGACGCGGCGGCTGGTGCGCTCGAACAGCCGGACTCCCAGCTCCTTCTCCAGCCGGGCGATCTGCTCGCTGAGCGCGGACTGGACGACGAAGCAGCGCTGGGCGGCCCGGGTGAAGCTGCCGGTCTCGGCGACCGCGACGGCGTAGGTGAGCTGGCGGAGTTCCACCGATCCATCGTGATGACCGATCGGTTCTATGGCAACAACCTGTTGGACCGATGGATGCGCACGGGGAGAGCATCGGCGGCAGGCCGGATCCGCCACCCATCCGCACTCCCGGAAGGAAGAACCGTGGCTCCCTCCGCTGCTCAGCAGCCGCCGCTCCAGAACGTCGCACCGGCGATCCGCCCGCGCACCGGCCCGGGGCGGGGGACGGTCCTGCTCCTGTCCGCAGCCGTCGGGCTGTGCGTGGCGAGCAACTACTACGCCCAGCCGCTGCTGGGCACCGTCGCCGGTGATCTGGGCATGTCCGCCACCGCGGCATCGCTGATCGTCACCGTCTCCCAGATCGGCTACGCGCTGGGGCTGGTGTTCCTGCTGCCGCTGGGCGATCTGCTGGAACGCCGCCGCCTGGTGTGCGGGCTGACCCTGGCGACGTCGGGTTCGCTGGCGCTGACCGCGATCGCCCCGAACGGTGCCCTGCTGCTGGCCGGTGCCGCGCTGACCGGCCTGCTGTCGGTCACGGCGCAGATCCTCGTGCCCTTCGCCGCGGACCTCGCCGCGCCGCACCAGCGCGGCCGGATCGTCGGAACGGTGATGACGGGTCTGGTGCTGGGCATGCTGCTCGCCCGCGCCGCGTCCGGGGCGCTGGCCACCACCGGGGGCTGGCGGACGGTCTACGGGGTCGCCGCGCTGGCCATGCTCGTCCTGACCGCGGTCCTGCACCGCGCGCTCCCGCAGCTCCGGGGAACTGCGGCTCTGCGCTATCCGGGACTGGTGCGCTCCACCGCCAGGCTGCTGGTCGAGGAGCCGGTCCTGCGGGTGCGCGCGGCGATCGGGATGCTGGCCTTCGCCTGCTTCAGCGTGCTGTGGACGTCGCTCGCGTTCCTGCTGTCCGGGCCGGACCATGGCTGGTCGGAGGCCGAGATCGGGTTGATCGGCCTGTTCGGCGCCGCGGGTGCGGTCGCCGCTCAGCTGGCCGGGCGGCTGGCGGACCGCGGGCTGACGACGCACACCACGATCGCCAGCGCGGTCGCGCTGCTCGCGTCCTGGGGGCTGCTGTTGCCGGGCGCGCACAGCCTCGTGCTGCTGATCGCCGGGATCGTGCTGCTGGACCTGGCGCACCAGGGCGTGCACATCACCAACCAGTCGCTGATCTACGCGCTGCGCCCGGATGCGCGCGGGCGCATCACCTCCGCGTACATGACCTGCTACTTCGCCGGTGGTGCGATCGGTTCCGCCCTGGCCGCGGTGGTGCACGCCCGAGCCGGGTGGACGGGGGTGTGCGCACTCGGCGCGGTGCTGGCGGTCGCGTTGTGCCTGGTCTGGGTGGCGAGCATCGCGCGCGTGCCGCGGACCGGGTCCCGGGAGCTGTGGTCGGTGGCGGGCGCGGTGTTCCTGGGCGCGAGCGTGCTGGCGCTCATCGCCGCGGTGCTGCGCCTCGCCCTCTGACGAGTGCGGCGTCCCCGGCCCGGCCGGGGACGCCGGTCAGGGCAGGATCGAGTCGACGTAGCCGCCGTCCACGCGCACCGCGCCGCCCGTGGTGGCCGAGGCGAGCGGCGAGGCGAGGTAGACGACCATGTTCGCGATCTCCTCCGGCTCGATCAGCCGCTGCAGGAGCGACTGCGGCCGGTTGGCGCGCATGAACTCGCGCTGCGCCTGGTCCCAGGGCAGGGACCGGTCGACCAGCTGGTAGACGAAGTCCTCCACGCCGCCGGTGTGGGTCGGCCCGGCGATGACCGAGTTCACCGTGACCCCGGTGCCCGCGGCGGCCTTCGCGAAACCGCGGGAGGCCGCGAGCAGCGCGGTCTTGCTCGTGCCGTAGTGGATCATCTCCTCCGGGATGACCACCGCGGAGTCGCTGGCGATGTTGAGCACGCGGCCCCAGCCGCGGTCGGTCATCGCGGGCAGCAGCAGGCGGGTCAGCCGCACCGCGGCGAGGACGTTGACCTCGAAGTAGCGCAACCAGTCGGCATCGGTGATCTCCAGCGGCGGGGTGGCGCCGAAGATCCCGAGGTTGTTGACCAGGACGTCGACTTCGCCCGCCGCCTCCACCGCGAGGCGCGCGCCGTCCTCGGTGGTCACGTCGGCCACGGCAGGGCGGACGTCGGCATCCGGGAAGTCCTGCCGGATGCGGTCGACGGAGTCGCCGACGGTGTTCTCCGAACGGCCGTTGACGACGACCGCCGCGCCCGCGCCGGCGAGTCCGCGTGCGATCGAGTAGCCGATCCCCGCCGAGGATCCGGTGACGAGAGCGGTCTTCCCGCTGAGGTCGATGTGCATGCCCAGCCCTTCCTGTCGGGAGAGTCCTTGGCCGGTGGCGTGGCGATTCTCCTCCTGGTCCGGGCCCGCCGCTGGCGATCTCAGCGCGGCGCGGAACCGGCGAAGTCGCGCAGGAGACCGCCGGTGATGTCCGGGCTCTCGAACATCGGCGTGTGGCCGACGCCGTCGAGGATCTCGATCCTGGCGCCGGGGATCCGCCGGTAGTCCTGCGCGGAGGACGGCTGCCACCGCCGGTCCTGGGCGCCGAAGATCACCAGGACCGGCAGGTCGAGTCCGGCGAGCCGGTCGGGGACGGGCCGTTCGGCCAGGAAGGCGTCCACTGCGGCGTCGGTCGCGGTGAGGCTGCGATAGGTCATGGCCCGGACGTCGGCGACGAGCTGTTCGGGGACCTGGACCTCGCGGGTGAACGCGGTGCTCAGCGCGCCGCGGAGCACGCCGTCGGTGCGCAGCCGCCAGAGCAGTTCCCCGACCACCGGCGTGGTCATGAGGTCGGCGGCGAAGCTCTCGCCGAGGAACGCCTCCGCCCGCGGCCCGGTGTCGACCAGCGCGACCGCCGCCACCAGGTCGCGGCGCTGCGCGGCCAGCGAGGTGGCGACGGCGCCGCCGGTGGAGTGGCCGACCACGGTCGCGCGGCGCACCCCGAGCCTGTCGAGCACCGCGCCCAGCCGGGCCGCCTGGTCCGCGATGCCGTAGCCGTCGCGCGGCTTGGCCGAACTGCCGTGCCCGAGCAGATCCACCCGCACCACGTGCAGGTCCCGCAACGCGGGCAGCACCGGTTCCCACCACGCCGTCGAAGCGGCCAGGCCGTGCAGGAGCACCACCGCGGGCGCATCCCGCGGGCCGTCCTGCACGACGTGGAGATCTCCGCCGGGGGTGCGCACGATGTGCTCACCGGCGGCTTCGGCCGTCTCCGAGCGCACTGACAGCGAGTTCCACGCCAGCAGGGCAGCGAGCCCGCCTGCGGTCAGCGCGGTGATCCGCCGCAGTCGGCGCCGGGGCTTGGTCGTCTCGTTCACGGTTCCTCCGTCTCGTCGGGCGCCACCACCCTCGCGGCGCTGGGTGCGGGAGGTCTTGGAGGAATGTCCGCGCCGCTGGCCTACATTCGAGGTGTGCGACCAGTTCGTGCGGGTTCCACCGCTGATTGGGAGATCGCGCGGCCACCGGGGGCGCTCGCGCTGCCCGGGGTCGACATGGCCGGGTTCGGCATCCGCGGTCCCGTCGAGGTGCGCGCCATCCCGCACCCGGCCGTCACCGTGGCCGTCGAGTTCGGTGACCGCTCGTTCGAGGTTCGCGGCGCACCCGGCCGGATGCGGTCGGAGAGCCTGGCCGCCGGGATGGGCTTCGGCGCGTTCCAGGTGCGCGCGGAAGGCATCGCGTGCGTCCAGGTCCGCCTGTCGCCGCTCGCTGCGGCTCCGATGCTCGGCGTTCCGCTCGCCGAGCTGCGCGGCGACGTCCTGAGCCTCGACGACCTGTGGGGCAGGGACGTGCGGCGCTTGCGGGAACGGCTGCACCAGGCCCGGACCTGGGCGGAGCGCTTCGCGCTCGTCGAGGCGGAGCTGTCCGGTCGCCTCCGCGCTGGACGGGCGGTCGAGCCCGAGGTGGCCTGGGTGTGGCGCCAGATCGTCGCCAGCCGCGGCCGGGCCGCGGTGGGCGAGCTCGCGGCCCGGACCGGGTGGAGCAGGCAGCGGCTGTGGTCGCGCTTCGGTGCGCAGATCGGTCTGACCCCCAAACGGGCCGCGATGCTGGTCCGCTTCGACCACGCCGTCCACCGGCTGGTGCGCGGGGACGGGCCTGCGCAGGTCGCGGCGGACACCGGCTACGCCGACCAGTCCCACCTCCACCACGACGTCCGCGCCTTCGCCGGGACGACCCCCGCCGCCGCGGCCGACGAACCGTGGCTGACCGCGGACGACGCCGCCTGGCCGGGGCGGGGCTGACCCTTGCTGCGCGCGGCGCGGGGAACATAGGGTGGATTGCGCGTAAGTGATCGATATAAGCTGAAAACAATCAGCTTGTGACAAGTGTGTGCAGTCTGGTCGGTGCGCGCGGTCGTGCGGGAAGGTGACTCATGGACGTAAGGACAGGTGTGCTCGGGTGCGGGCTCCGGGTGGGGATCGCCGATCACGCCCACCGTCCCGGCGAAGGATCGCGGATCGTCGCGGTGTCCGATCCGGACCCGGAGCGCGCCGCGGCCGCCGCGCAGCGCTACGACGGCGACGTCCGGGTGACGCACTCGTTCGACGAGCTGCTGGAGAGCGAGCTCGACGCGGTGTTCGTGGTCAGCCCCGACCACCTGCACGAGGAGCACGCGATCCGCTGCCTGGAAGCCGGCATCGCCGTCTACCTGGAGAAGCCGCTGGCGATCACCACCGAGGGCTGCGACCGCGTGCTCGCGGCGGCCGAGCGCACCGGCGGCAAGCTCTACGTCGGGCACAACATGCGGCACATGCCGGTGATCCGCACCATGCGCGACCTGATCACCTCGGGTGCGATCGGCGAGGTGAAATCGGTCTGGTGCCGCCACTTCGTCGGGCACGGAGGCGACTACTACTTCAAGGACTGGCATGCCGATCGCAGCAAGAGCACGAGCCTGCTGCTGCAGAAGGGCGCGCACGACATCGACGTCCTGCACTGGCTGGCCGGCGGCTACACCAGGCGCGTCAACGCGCTGGGCGCGCTGACCGTCTACGGCGAGATCACCGACCGCAACGAGCACGAGGTCTACAAGACGGGCCACGACTGGGCCGAGTACCAGCAGAACTGGCCGCCGCTGAGCCAGACCGGCCTCAACCCGGTGGTCGACGTCGAGGACCTGAACCTGGTCAACCTGCAGCTGGACAACGGCGTGCTGGCCAGCTACCAGCAGTGCCACTACACGCCGGACTACTGGCGCAACTACACCGTCATCGGCACCGAGGGCAGGCTGGAGAACTTCGGCGACGGCGAGGGCGCGGTGGTCAAGGTGTGGAACCGCAGGCACCGCGGCTACGCGCCGGAGGCCGACCGGGTGGTGGAGGTCGAGCGCGCCAGCGGCGGGCACGGCGGCGCCGACCCGCGCATCGTGGCCGAGTTCCTGGAGTTCGTCAGCGCCGGGGTGCCGACCGTCACCTCGCCGATCGCGGCCCGGGAAGCGGTCGCCACCGGCTGCGCGGCGACGGAATCCCTGCGCAGCGGCGGAGCACCGGTCGAGGTGACCGCACCGGAAGCCGCGCTGCTCGACTACTTCGCGAAGTCCAGCCGTTCCTGAGCAGCGCTGCGCCCGCCGGACCCGGCGGGCGCAGCACCCTCGGTGGCACCAGGTCGCCGGACGCCTCGGTGAGCTTGCTCCTGGTCCGTCGCGGCGTGGTGGAACACGTGCGACCCGGCCGCTCAAGCGTCCTCTGTGGAATTCCGGGGGAACTCGGCGGTTCGGAACGGGCCCCTCCGCGGTGGTGCGGTCGGGCGTCCCCCATGTCGGCGAATGTGCGGTGGTTCCGCCTGTTCGGCCGAGCCATCGCAGCGCGGTCGTGATCCTCTTCCGGACGTCGGGCCGCACGGTCGAGTCACGCGGGTCGACTCCTGCTCATCTCAGCCGAGGAAGGCCCGCATGTCCGGAAGCCAGAACGACCCAGCCGAGCGCGGAACCATCCAGACCTGGCTCCGCTCCGCGATCGGCGCAGTGCTGCTGTTGGCGCTGGTGGGAACGCAGTCCGCGCTCCCCCCGATCGGTTCTCCACCGGCCCAGGCCTCCGTCGCGGTGGTCGAGCCGCTGACGGACGAGGAATGGGCCCACCACGTCGAGGAGGTCCGGCAGCGCACGGACGAGGGCCTGGCGCAGGGACTGGCCACTGACGTGCAGTACACCACCGGCGGTGACCGGGTGCACTGGCTGCCCGAGCGGGTGCTGCTCCAGCGCGAGATCGTCGACGAGCTGTACGCGCGGGGAGCGGAGGTGCCCTCGGACGGTGCGGCGGTGTTCACCGGCGGCTTGCCCGGCGCGGGCAAGACCACCGCGCTCAAGCAGAACCCGCACATCGATCCCGACGACTACCTGGTCGTGAACTCCGATGACGTCAAGCAGGAGATGTGCGAGCGGGGGATGATCCCCGAGCTGCCGGGCCTGGCGCCGATGGAGGCGGCGGACCTGATCCAGGAGGAATCGTCGCTGGTCTCCAAGATGCTCGCCGATCGCGCCTACCGGGAGCGCAAGAACATCATCTGGGACATCACGATGTCCTCGGCCGGATCGGTGAACAAGCGGCTGGACGCGATGCGGGGGAGCGGCTACCACGAGATCAAGGCGCTGTTCCTGGACGTCCCGGTCGAAACCAGCGTGGAGCGGGTCGACCAGCGCCACCGCCGCGGGTACGAGAAGTTCCGCAACGGAGACCGCTGCAACGGCCGGTACGTGCCCGCCGAACTCATCCGCGAAAGTGCCGATCCGCAGTGGGGAAGCGTCAACAGGAAGGCGTTCGAGGCGACCAAGGGCCGATTCGACCAGTGGTTCCGCTACGACGCTTCCGGGAACGAGCCCGTCCTCGTGGCGGCGGGGGAGGGGAACCAGCCGGAATGAGCGAGGTGACCGAGCTGCTGGCCGGACTGCGCAGCGGTGCGCTGGGTCTCGATGAGGTCGTGGCGCGATTCCGGCAGCGCAGCTGGCCCGCCCCGCCACCGCCCGGCCGGCGCACCGCGGCGGATCCGGCGGAAACGACGCCGGGATCGTTCGAAGAGGTGGTGCTCGCCTACGCCCGGCGGGACATCACCGACGAGCAGTACGCCGCGCTGCTCGAAGCCGCCCGGTCGGCAGGCCGACCGGAGCAGGAACCCCCAGGTCGGTAGCAGTAGTCGGCTGGGAAGTGCCGAGCACCGCTGCGCCCGCCGAGTCCGGCGGGCGCAGCGGCGTTCGGTCACCTCAGGTCGGTGGTGTCGATGCCGATTCCGGACAGCAGTGCGGTGACCGGGCCGTCGGGTTCGGCCAGCAGTTCGGCGAGCAGGTGGTCGGTGCCTGCCGGAACCCTGTCCTCCCCGGCACGCCATCGGGCCTTGGTCAGCACTTTCTCGAGGGCCGGGTTCTCGGGGAACTTCTCGGCGTACGGGTGGTTCTCGGCCTCCGGGAACAGGTTTCGCGCGGCATCGGCCGCAGCGTGCAGCGTGAGCCCGCGGGCCCGCAGTCGTTCAGCTGCGGTGTTGCTCCCGGCCAGTTCCGGTGAGAACCGTTGCCCGGCGGTGGTGAGCTGTTCGTCCAGCGCGAGAACGGCCAGCAGCAGGTGCGCGGTCGTCATCTCGCCGTGCCCGAGCCGGACCGCCTGGCGGCGGGCTTCCATCCGGAGCGCCATGAACACCGGTGCGCCGTTGCCGAAGAGCTTGGCGACCAAGCGCACGGACATCTGGCCGCGCTGTCCGTCGAGCAGCCCCATCTTCCGCAGCGTTCGCGCGGTGTCGGTGTGGGGCGGTTCGCCGGGCTCGCCCGCGCTCGGGTGCACCCGCAGTCGCGCGAGTACGTCGCTGCGGTCGACGCGGCGTTCGCGAAGCGCCTCGTGGGCCCGGTTGTCCGGGGTGTGCAGCAGGCCCATCAGCAGGTGCGTGGTGTTCGCCCGCGGAGTTCCGTGCTCGTCGGCGTAGAGCAGCGCTTGCCGGAGAGCCGCGCGCAGCGCACCTGTCGGTGGCGGGACGTCGGAATCGGTCTGCCGCGCGGCCCATGCTGCTTCGCGAAGCAGTCCGGTCACCGCGAGGTCGTGCACCGGCTCGGCATCGTCGTCGTGCACCCAGTGGTCATCGATTCCCTTGGCCCGGATCACGCCCATCATCGATCCGCTGGCGCGAACGGTGGGCGCGAGAACCCCACCGGCTGCGGAATCGCCGTCCAGCAGCGCGGAGAGCACGTGCTCGGTTCCCACTTTGGGCTGGGTTCGCCGGATGGCTTCGCGGAAGGCGAGGGTCAGCGCTTCGGCGACATCGCGGGAGATTTCGGTGCAGGGCAGGGTCTTTCCGGACATGAGATTCCTCCTCGTCAACGGGTGGTGGTGGCCAGACCGCGCCGGCGGGCCTGCCGGTCGACCCACCAGGTGTAGAGCAGCGTCGTGATGGCTACCGGCAGGACGTCCCACAGCGCGTAGTCGCCGCCGGCCTGGTTGAGATCCGGCATGCCCTGGGTGGATTCGAGCACCATGAGGACGACGTTGTTCACCACGTGCAGCGCGATCGCGGCCTCCAGCCCGCCGGTGCGCAGGGTCAGCCAGCACAGCGCGATCGCGAACAGGAACATCTCGCCGAGCACCCAGGGCTCGGTGTGGTCGTGCAGCCCGGTGAACACCAGCGAGCTGATGACGACGCCCGGCCACGGGGTCCGCGTCCAGGAGGAGATGGTCTGCACGAGCCACCCGCGGCAGAGGTACTCCTCGGCGGCGGCCTGGAACGGGATCAGAGCCAGCGCCAGCACGAGCACCGCGAAGAAGGTCGGCCATCCCGGCCACGCCGCGGCGTCCCAGTCCGCGCCCCGGAGCAGATCGGCCCCGATCGCCAACCCGATCGCCAGCAGCGCCCAGCCCAGGCAGTGCAGCAGCCAACCCCACCGGAGCCGGCCGGCCACGCTGGACACCGACCCCGGCCGCCGCTTCCCGATCCAGCGGACGGTGAGCGCGATGAGGGGCAGCAGGGCCCCGATGGCGGCGAACCCGTACCCGAAGTCCCAGAGCGGATCGGCGAAGCGCAGATCGTCCCCGATCACGGGGTCGGAGACCAGCGCGAGCCCGATCACAGCCCCGAACAGCAGCATCGAGGTCACCACCGCCAGCACGAGCAGCAGCACCATCTCCACCCAGGGCCGCCACCAGCGGTGCGAGCCGGTGCGCCCGAGCAGGTGGTACGGCGTGCCGCTGCCAGGCGGGGAGTCCTGGGTGGTGGCCGGTTCGGTGAGCAACTGAATCATCCCTCCGCGTTCGTGTCACCTGCGAACCTAGGGATCGATCACCACCCGGACATGTGCCGATCGGCCACCCCTCCATGGCCGATCGGCCAAGGCTGCCGACCCGATCGGCTCGCCCGGTTGCCGGGATGAAGGACGTCCTTCACCCGACCCCGGGCAGGGCTGGGCGCCACCGCCTGCGCACGAGCATGATCACGGTGAGGACCCGGGAGCGCAGAGCGCCCCATTCCTTCCAGGCGTTTCCCGCCACTGCGCACCTTGTCGGCGCCCGGCCTCCGGGTGGCCCGCCGACCTGGTCGGTTTGGGAGGGTGTTTCCGGATCTAGGATGGTGGAGTGATCCGTGTGCTCATTGCCGATGACGAGAACCTCATGCGAGCGGGCATCCGGCTCATCCTCGCCAACGCCTCCGACGTCGAGGTGGTGGCCGAGGTGGGGGATGGCCGGGCTGCGGTCCGGGCCTGCCGGGAGCAGGTCGTCGACGTGGCGTTGCTGGACATCCAGATGCCCGGTGGTGACGGGCTCGGCGCTGTCGAGGACATCGCTCGCGAGTCGCCGAACACCAACGTCATCATGCTCACCGCCTTCGGCGAGGACGGGCACGTGGCGCGGGCGTTGCGGGCGGGGGCGAAGGGTTTCCTGCTCAAGGACACCGGGCCGAGCGAGCTGATCCGGGCCGTGCGGCTGGCCGCCGAAGGCGAGTCGATCCTGGCTCCGCAGATCACCCGGCGGCTCATCGAGCGGCACCTCCGCTCGGGCACGGACCGGACTTCGGCGGCGCGGCGCAAGATCGACCAGCTCTCCGAGGCCGAGCGCGAAGTGCTGCGCCTGGTCGGTTTCGGGCTGTCGAACGCGGAGATCGCGAGCGATCTCTACATCAGCGCGGGCACGGTGAAGGCGCACCTGAGCCGCGTGCTCACCAAGCTCGACTGCGCGAACCGGGTTCAGGCCGCGATCCTGGCCCACGACGCGGGTCTGCTCGCCGACCGGCCGTGATCAGCCGATCACCAGCGCGACGACCAGCATCACCAGCCCGATGACCACCGGCAGGACCGCCAGCATGCCCAGGCAGCCCGCCCCGAGCACGCGGGGCCACGTGAGGGCCTCCGCGGCGAGCGGCTCGGGTGGCGGCTGATCCGGCAGGACCGAAGGATCAGGCCGGTCGGTTCCGGCCGGGTGGGTGGGAATCGCCGCTGCGACGAGGAAACCGCCTTCAGGTGTTGGTCCACTGTGGAGGTTTCCGTCGAGCAGCGAGATCCGCTCGTCGAGCCCCACGAGCCCGCTCCGCGTTCCCGGTAGCCGCCGCCCGCCGGCCTGCGCGGGACCGTTGACCACGCGGACGTGCACGCGATCGCTCTCGACAACGATCTCGACGCCCGTGCGCGCGGTCGAAGCGTGCTTGTGGACGTTGGTCAGGCCCTCGCGCACCACCCGGTGCACCGCGCGGCGGGTGCGCGGGTCCGCGTGGTCGAGGTCCGCGCCGGTCCACCGCAGGTCGACGTCGATGCCCGCCGACCTGGATTCCGCGACGAGATCTTCGACGTCGGTCCGAGTGCCGATGCGGTCGTCGGGGCCGAGATCCGACTCCTCGGCCCCGCGCAGGACACCCAGGATCTCGCGGAGCTCGGACAGCGCACTGCTCGCTGTGGTGCGCAGGAGTACGGCCTGGCCGCTCAACTCGGGCGCGTCCTTGGCAGCGCTGAGTTCGAGCGCCCCGGCGTGGATCGAGATCAGGCTCAACCGGTGCCCGAGCATGTCGTGCATCTCGCCTGCGATGTGCCCGCGTTCCTCCACGCGAGCCTTGGCCGCGGTGAGCTGCTGCGCCCGCTCCAGGTACTCGTTGCGCTCCTGGAGCAGGCGGACCCGCGGACGCCGGTGACCGAGGAGCGCCCCGACAGCCGCGGGCAGCACCAGCAGGAGCACCGCGCTCACCGCATATCCGGCGACTACCTCGCCGAACCCGTTGAACTGGGCGGACTCGAACGCGAGCATGAGCGCGAAGTCCACGACGGCGGTGGCCAGCACGGCGAGCCACAACCGGCGAGCAGGTGCGATCCGCCGAGCGGCGGCGAAGGTGATGACGGGGAGGACAGCTGCGGCCCAGAAGTTGACACCGGCGAACACCGGCGCCGTGGCCAGCAACGTCGCGACCGGCCACCTCCAGCAAGCGTGAACCAGCAACGCGGTCCAGCACGCGAGCCCGATGGTCCAGCCGATGTGACCGAGAGGCAGGGGGAGCAGCGGAACCGGGAAGAGCCCGATGGCGAGCACCAGTGCGGAGAGCACGGCGTCGCGAACGAGCAACCGCCGAGGTGTCGTGCGAACCTGTTCCACCGCACCGGAAACCGCGCTGCGAAACCGGGCTAGATGCGGGGACAACGCGACCAACTACCTCACCTCTGGCTGCACGACCGGCCCAGCACCGGCCGGAGCCGAGTCTAAATGCCGCGAATCCGGTGCCGGTGCGCCGCTGTCAAGGCCGTGGACGCGGCGATCGGCCTGCGCATCCCGCTCTCGATTCGTTTTCCCCTGGTCAAGGACCGTGAGTGCTTTTGGGGCTTATAGCACCACAAAACACTCACGGCACTCGACCAGCACAAACGGTGGCCGGTCGACTGCCGCGGAGGACCGAAGACCGATCTCACCTGCCCAGTGCTCGCGAAGAACCCGGCGCTGCGGTGGGCAGCGCCGGGCATCGGGTCAGGACTTCGCGGTTGCCGGGTCGGCTTCTGCTACCTCGGCGGCGAAGTGGCAGTGGGAGGTGTGGCCTGCGCCCAGGTCGTGGGCCTCGGGGACTTGGGTTGCGCAGTCCGGTTGGGCCATCCAGCAGCGGGTGTGGAACGGGCAGCCGGGTGGCGGTGCGATCGGGGAGGGCGGGTCTCCTTCGAGGACGATGCGCTCCTGCTCCGGTTCGTCGTCGAAGCCGGGGCGCGGGATCGCCGAGAGCAGGGCCCGGGTGTACGGGTGCGAGGGGCTGTCGTAGACCGCGTCGCAGTCGCCTTCCTCGACGACCCGGCCCAGGTACATCGTCGCGATGCGGTCGCAGAAGTGCCGCACCACGTCCAGGTCGTGCGCGATGAACACCACCGTCAGCGACAGCTCGCGCTGCAGCTCGGCGAGCAGGTTGAGGACCTGCGCGCGCACCGAGACGTCGAGCGCCGAGACCGGTTCGTCGCAGATCAGCACCTCCGGGTTCAGCGCGATGCCGCGGGCGATGCCGATGCGCTGGCGCTGGCCGCCGGAGAACTCGTGCGGGTAGCGGTCGAGGTGGTCCGGGCGGAGGCCGACCTGTTCGAGGAGTTGCTCCAGCCGCGGCCGCAGGCCCGATTCGGGCACCGCGTCGCGGTGGATCCGGAACGGTTCGGCCAGGATCGAGCCGACCGTCTTGCGCGGGTTGAGCGAGGCGTAGGGGTCCTGGAAGACCATCTGGATGTTGCGGCGCATCCGGGTCCGCTCGGCGCCCTTCGCGCCGTGGACGTCGATGCCGCGGTAGCGGACCTGCCCGCTGGTGGGCTTCTCCAGCGCGGTGAGCAGCCGGGTCAGCGTGGACTTGCCGCACCCGGATTCGCCGACGATGCCCAGCGCCTCGCCCTTGCGCAGTCGCAGGCTCACGCCGTCGACGGCCTTGACGGTGTCGGTGGCGAGGCCGAACCGCCCACCGCCGCGCTTGCGGTAGTGCTTGGTGACGTCCTGCACTTCGAGGATGTTCTGCTCGGTCACGACGAGACCTCCGCCCAGTAGTGGCACCGGGTTTGCCTGCCGTCGTCGAGCAGCAGCAGTTCCGGTTCGACCGTCTCGCACTGCTCGCGCGCGATGGCGCAGCGCGGGTGGAAGCGGCAGCCCGCGGGCCGGTCGGTGAGGCTCGGCGGCAGGCCGCCGATCGCGGGCAGCGGCCCGCCGCGGTGCGAGCGCCGCGGGATGGAGTCGACCAGACCCTGGCTGTACGGGTGGACCGGTGCGGTGAACAGCTCGCGGATCGGCCCGTGCTCGACGACGCGCCCGGAGTACATCACCAGCGCGCGGTCGGCCATCCGGGACGCGACGCCGAGGTCGTGGGTGATCAGCACCAGCGCCAGCCCGCGCTCGGCCTGCTGCTCGGCGAGCAGGTCGAGGATCTGGGCCTGCACGGTCACGTCGAGCGCGGTGGTGGGCTCGTCGGCGATCACCACCTCCGGGTCCAGCGCCAGCGCCATCGCGATCATGATGCGCTGGCGCATCCCGCCGGAGAACTGGTGCGGGTAGTCACCGGCGCGGCTGGCCGCGGCGGGGATCCGAACCCGGTCCATCATCTCCACCGCCTGCTGCCAGGCCTGCCGCCGCGTCGCGCCGCGGTGCAGCCGGTACAGCTCGCCGATCTGCTTGGCCACCGGTTGCACCGGGTTCAGCGCGGTGAGCGCGTCCTGGAAGATCAGCGAGACGCGAGCGCCCGTCGCCGCGCGGCGCTGCCGGTCGGACATCGCGAGCAGGTCCTCGCCGCCGAGCTCGACGGTGCCGCCGGTGATCTCGGCGGGCGGGGTGTCGAGGATGCCCATGATCGCCTGCGCGGTGACGCTCTTGCCCGAGCCCGATTCGCCGAGCACGGCGAGGGTTTCGCCCGCACCGACGGAGAAGCTGACGTCCTGGACGGCGTGCAGCCGGCCGGCGGCGGTGTGGAAGTCGACGCTGAGGCCGCGCACGTCGAGGACCGCGGCCTGCTGCCGCTCCTTGGCGTTCACGATTTCCTTCCCTTCGGGTCGAGGCTCTCCCGCAGGCTGTCGCCGAGGACCACGAACGCCAGCACGGCGCCGGTCAGGAACAGCGCGGGGTAGATCAGTAGGTGCGGGCTGGCCTGCCACTGCGCCTGGGCGGTGGACAGCTGCAATCCCCACGAGATCGCGGGCGGCTGGAGCCCGATGCCGAGGAAGGTCAGCGCCGCCTCGGCGGCGATGATGCCGCCGATCTCCAGGGTTTTCAGCACGATCAGCGAGGTCAGCGCGTTCGGCGCGATGTGGGTGCCCATGATGCGCAGGTGGCTGCCGCCGAGCACGCGCGCGGCCTGCACGTACTCCAGGTTGCGGATCTTGAGCACCGAGCCGCGCATGTAGCGCATGCCGCCGGGCCAGCTGAAGACGATCAGCACCAGGCTCACCGTCCAGACCGTGCGCTCCTCGAAGAGGTTGAGCACCACGATCGCGGCGATGATCATCGGCAGCCCGAACACCACGTCGGCGATGCGCGAGACCACGCCGTCGACGACGCCGCCGAAGTAACCGGCCAGCGCGCCGAGCACCGCGGCGATCGCGAAGGTCGCGACCGTGACGATCAGGCCGATCGCGATCGACGGGCGGGCGCCGTGCACCACGTTGGCGAAGTAGTCGCAGCCCTGCATGTCGAAGCCGAACGGGTGGCCCGGCGCCGGGCCCGCGCCGCTGAGCCGCAGCTCGCAGTGCATCGGGTCGGCGGAGGTGAACAGGCTCGGCCACACCGCCATCAGCACGTAGCCCGCGGCGATCAGCGCCGCCACCACGAACAGCGGTGCGCGCAGCGGTTTCGGCAGCCGCCCGACCAGGGTGAACCGTCGGCGGGGTGCGGTGGGAGCGGGGGAGAGATCGGTTCGGTCAGCCATTGCGCACCCTCGGGTCGATGATTCCGTAGCTGATGTCCACCAGCAGGTTGACCAGCAGGTAGATCAGGATGATGAAGGTCGCCACGCCGACCACGATGGTGCCCTGCTGGGTCTGCACCGCCTGCACCAGCAGGCCGCCGATGCCGGGCAGGTTGAACACGCTCTCGACGATCACGGCGCCGCCGAGCATGGCCGCGAGGCTGAGCCCGAGGTAGGTGACCACCGGGATCATCGAGTTGCGCAGCGCGTGCCCCCACACCACGCGGCCCGGCGATGCGCCCTTGGCCCGCGCGGTCCGGATGAACTCCGAGCCCAGCGTGTCGACCAGGCTCGACCGGGTCAGCCGGGCCAGCGGTGCGGCGGCTTCCAGAGCCACCACCAGCGCCGGGAGGACGAAGCTCAGCGGCCAGCCCTCGGCGATGCCGGCGATCGGGAACCACTCCAGCTTCAAGCCGAACACCAGCTGCGCCATGAAGGCGATCACGAACCCGGGCAGCGCCACGAACAGCACCGTGAACGCCAAGGTCAGGTGGTCACCGGCGCGGCCGCGGTGCAGGGCGCCGAAGATGCCGACCGCGAGGCCGATCACCAGCTTGAGCACCCAGGCGGTCAGCGCCAGCTGCAGCGTGGTGGGCCACCGCTCGGCGATCATGTCCAGCACCGGGCGGTCGAAGAAGTCGGTGCCGAAGTCGCCCCGCAGCAGCCCGCCCATGTAGAGCAGGTACTGGGTGATCAGCGGCTCGTCCAGGTGGTACCGCTCGCGCAGCGCCTCCACCGTGGAGGGCGGCAGCGGGCGGTCGCCCGCCAGCGAGGCGATCGGGTCCCCGGGCATCGCGTAGACCAGCGCGAAGATCAGGAACGTCACGCCGAAGAGCACCGGCAGCATCGCCGCGATGCGGCGGATCAGGTATCCGAGCATGGTCGCGGCCTCACTCCTCGCGGCCGGGGCCGCACTCGAACGCGGTCAGGTAGTACTGGAGATCGCCGCCGAGCGTGCCCGGTTTCGCGCACGGCGCGTGCGCGGCGTAGATGCCCGGGTAGTAGAGCGGGATCCCGGGCATGTCCTCGAAGATCAGGTCTTCGGCCTGCTGCCAGTACCGCGCGGCCTGCAACTCGTCGCCGCTGCCCAGCGCCTTGGCGATCAGCTCGTTGGCGGCCGGGTTGTCGTACTGGGTGTACTCGTTGCCGTCGCCGCCTTCGCGGAACATGCCCAGGTACTGGTCGGGGCTGGGGTAGATGTCGCCCCACAGGCTCAGCGACGGGCCGGTCAGCGTGCCGCTGCTCTGCGCCTGGGTGAGCTGCGCGGGCAGCACCGGCCGCAGCCGGACGTCGGCGCCCAGCTCCTGCCGCAGCGCGTTGGCGATGGCCAGCGCGATCTGGGACATCTCGGTGCCGCCGCCACCGCCGGTGTTGGAGTACCAGATGAACACCGGTTCCTTGAACCCGCCCGCTTCGGCGACGAGCTGTCGGGCGCGATCCGGGTCGTAGGTGCAGTCCTTGCACGCGTCGGCCCGGTAGGCCGGGCCGACGGCCTCGACGATCAGGGAGCGCGCGGGCGTCGCCGATCCGCGCAGCAGGGCGCCGGCCATCGCGTCGCGGTCGATCGACAGCGAGATCGCCTTGCGCAGCCGCGGATCCTTCAGCGACTCGACGTACTCCGGGATCAGCATCTGGGTGATCTGGCGCTGCTGCGGGATCGCGAACAGGCCCTCGTCGCCGAGCTGGTTGCGGGCGTCGTCGAGCAGACCACCGGGCAGGTTGCGCAGCACGTCGAGCTGACCGGCCTGCACGTCGCGGTAGGCGGTGTCCTGCGACTGGTAGATCTTGAAGTGGATCTCCTCGGCCGCTCCGGGCGGCACCTCGCCCTGGTAGTCGTGCCAGCGCTTGAGCACGATCCGCTCGTTGCGGTCCCAGCGGACGAACTGGTACGGGCCGTTGCCGACCGGCGCCTGCGAGTAGGCGGTCGGATCGGCCAGGCCCTCCTTCGGGATCGGGCAGGCGGCGTAGGAGGCGATGATCTTCGGGAAGTCGTAGTCGGGCTGGGTGAGCGTGACCCGCAGGGTCAGCTCGTCGAGCACCTCCAGGCCGCGCAGCGTGTCGCGCTGCGGCTGGTCCTCGTTGAGCTCGGCGTAGCCGTCGATGACGCTGAAGGTGGAGCTCGCCTTGTACGCGTTGGGCCCGTAGGAGACCGCGTTCCAGGTGTCGGCGTAGGTCTGCGCGGTGATCGGCTCGCCGTTCTGGAACTCGCGGCCCGGTCGCAGCTTGATCGTCCACACCAGACCGTCGGTGGTGTCCACGCGCTCCGCGCCGCGCATCCGGATGTCGCCCGCGTCGGCGATCCCCAGCCCGGTCAGCGGCTCGCACAGTCCCATGTAGACCTGGCTGCCCGAGTTCTGCTGCGAGTTCAGCTCGTCCGGATCCGGGTACTGCGCGACCCGCAGCACCCGTCCGGCGTCGGTGTCGTGCGCACCGCAGCCCGCCAGCAGCGCCAGGCACGTCCCCGCGGCGAGCACCAGCCGCCTCCGGAGCTTCTGGGCCATCTGTCGCTCTCCCTACACTCAACCCTTGCGCATGTTTGCTCGTTAGTTGGTTTTATCGAGCAACTTCATGCAAGTTGGCACATTATTAACGTGCTTCGTGGTGCCTGTCACTACCCCAGTTCGCAATGCCTCGCCGTGCGTCCGCGGTCGTGACTTGACGTGCTCGGTGTGTCACGCACGGCTTTTGGCTGGTGATGACCCCCGTGGCGGGGTGGTGGAGCCACCTGAAGATCGTGTGATTGATACTGATCGATCGGATGCTTGTTGAATCACTTTTGTGCATCTAGTCTGGCGATGTGGCGCGCTGCGACGGTGCTCGCCACGGAGAACGACGGGTCTGGGAGGACTTGATGGCGTCTGGCGGATACCTCGTGGACGGCGAGATCGGCAGCCAGCCGGAGTGCTGGCTGCGCGCATCGGAGCTGGCCCAGGAGGTGGCTGGTGTGCTGCCCCAGCGCGGTGAGCGCGTCGCAGTGGCCGGGTGCGGCACGTCCTGGTTCATGGCCATGGCCTACGCGGCCCTGCGGGAGGCCGCCGGCGAAGGTGTCACCGACGCGTTCCCCGCATCCGAGATGCCGCTGGGCCGCTCCTACGACCGCGTGCTGGTGATCACCCGCTCGGGCACCACCACGGAGGTGCTCGAACTCCTGCGCAAGCTGCGCGGCACGGTGCCCACGGTCGGCATCACCGCGGTCCCCGGCGCGCCCATCGCGGAGGTCTGCGACGAGCTGGTCGCGCTGGAGTTCGCCGACGAGCAGTCCGTGGTGCAGACGCGGTTCGCGACGACCGCGCTCGCCCTGCTCCGCGCCTCGCTCGGCGAGGACCTGACCGGTGCTGTCGAGGACGTCCGCGCGGTGCTGGCGACCGAGCTCGGCGAGCTGCCCGCCAGCGAGCAGATCAGCTTCCTGGGCCGCGGCTGGACGGTCGGCCTGGCGCACGAGGCGGCGCTGAAGGTGCGCGAAGCCGCGGGCCTGTGGTCGGAGGCCTACCCGGCCATGGAGTACCGGCACGGGCCGATCAGCATCGCCGAGCCCGGCCGCACGACCTGGATGTTCGGCGAGGCGCCGACCGGGCTGGCCGCCGAGGTCGCCGCCACCGGAGCCGCCTACCTCGACAGCGGGCAGCACGACCCGATGGCGCACCTGGTGCTCGCGCAGCGGGTCGCGGTGGCCGCGGCGGTGAACCGCGGGCTCGACCCCGACCACCCGCGCAACCTGACCCGGTCGATCGTCCTGGACGAGGTGTGACCGAGCCGGTGATCGGCGTCGACGTCGGCGGGACCGGGACGAAAGCGGTCCTGGCCGACGCGTCGGGAACGGTGCTGGCGCAACGGCACCGCCCGACACCGCCGCGGGCCGAGCGGGTGCTGGAGCTGGCCTGCTCGCTCGTCGCCGAGCTCTCCGCGGACGCCGCACCGGCGGCCGTCGGGCTCGTGGTGCCCGGGATCGTCGACGAATCCCGGGGCGTGGCGGTGTTCTCGGCGAACCTGGGCTGGTCGGAGGTGCCGTTCCGGTCGCTGCTGGCGCAGCGGCTCGGGCTCCCGGTGGCCTTCGGCCACGACGTCCGGGCCGGAGCGCTGGCCGAACACCGGCTCGGCGCGGCGCGCGGTGCGGCGGATGCCGTGTTCCTGCCCGTCGGCACCGGCATCTCGGCGGCGCACGTGCAGGCCGGACGGGTGCACGCCGGGGGCGGGTACGCGGGGGAGATCGGCCAGGTGCCGGTATCCGGGGGCCGGTTGGAGGCGGTGGCCTCCGCGGCCGCGATCAGCAGGCGCTACCAGGCGCGCACCGGGAACCCGGTGGCGGGCGCGGCGGAGGTGGCGCAGCGGGTCGCCGCCGGGGACCCGGTCGCCGCCGAGGTCTGGGACGAAGCCGTCGACGCGCTGGGTGGCGCGCTGATCTGGCTCACCGCCCTGCTGGCACCGGAAGTCGTCGTGGTGGGCGGTGGTCTGTCGCAGGCGGGGCCGCTGCTGTTCGACCCGCTGGCGCGCCGGCTGGAATCCGACTGGCCCCTCGCGCGCGCTCCGCGGCTCGTGCCCGCCGAACTCGGCGATCGCGCGGGCAGCCTGGGCGCGGCGCTGCTGGCCGCCGACCTGGCGGCGAAGATCAACAGCACGGAAATGAGGTAGTAGCAATGCCTTTGGTCGGCACGGGAAGCATCGTGGAGACCGCCGTCCGCGCCGGTCGCGGGGTCGGGGCGTTCAACGTCATCGGGCTGGAGCACGCCGAAGGCCTGGTGGCGGGCGCGGAGCGCGCGGGTCTCGCGGTGGTGCTGCAGATCAGCGAGAACTGCGTGCGCTACCACGGCGCGCTGGAGCCGATCGCGCGCGCGACGCTGGCCCGCGCGCGCGAGTCGGAGGTGCCGGTGGCCGTGCACCTCGACCACGCCGAATCCGAGGAGCTGGTGGACGAGGCCATCGAGCTCGGGTTCGGCTCGGTGATGTTCGACGCCTCGAAGCAGGGCTACGCCGACAACGTGGCCCGCACGCGCGCCGTCGCGGCCCGGTGCCACGACGCCGGGATCTGGGTGGAAGCCGAACTCGGCGAGGTCGGCGGCAAGGACGGCGTGCACGCGCCGGGCGCCCGCACCGACCCGGGCGAGGCCGCCGAGTACGTCGCCGCAACCGGTGTGGACGCGCTGGCCGTGGCGGTCGGCACCTCGCACACGATGCTGACCCGCGACGCCGCGCTCGACTTCGGCCTCATCCAGCGGTTGCGCGAGGCGCTGGGCGTTCCGCTGGTGCTGCACGGTTCTTCGGGCGTGTCCGACGACGATCTGGGCACCGCCATCCGCAGCGGCATGACAAAGATCAACATCTCCACGCACCTGAACAAGACGTTCACCGAGGCGGTGCGGGAGGTGCTGGCGGGCAACCCGAAGCTGGTCGACCCGCGCAAGTACCTCACCGCGGGCAGGGACGCCCTGGCCGCCGAAACCGCGCGCCTGCTCGGAGTTCTGGCCGGATGATCATCACCGTCACCCCGAACCCGGCGCTGGACGTCAGCTACCGCGTGGCGCAGCTGAACCCCGGGCGATCCCACCGCGTCCGCGACGTCCACGAACGCGCCGGCGGCAAGGGCCTCAACGTCAGCCGGGTGCTGCACGGCCAGGGCATCCGCACGCTCGTAGTCGCACCCGTCGGCGGTGCGCACGGCGATGCGATCCGCGAGGATCTCGACGCCGCGGGGATCGAGCACCTCCTGCTGCCGGTGCCCGGGCCGACCCGCCGCACCATCGCGGTGGTCGCCGAGGAGGACACCTCGGGCGAGGCGACCCTGTTCAACGAGCCCGGCAGCCACCTCGGCGAAGCGGACTGGCAGCGGTTCCGGGCTCTGCTCACCACGCGGCTCGCCGGTGCCCCGGTGCTGGTGTGCTCGGGCAGCCTGCCGCCCGGATGCGGCGCGGACAGCTACGCGGAACTGGTCGGCGACGCCCGTTCCCGCTCGGTGCCCGCGATCGTCGACGCCACCGGGCCCGCGCTGCTCGCCGCCGCGGAAGCCGGGGCGGATCTCGTCAAGCCCAACGCGGTCGAGCTCCGCGAGACGACGGGCCAGGACGATCCGGTCACCGGGGCCCGCCAGCTGCGCGACCGCGGCGCGGCAGCGGTGATCGTCTCGCTCGGCCCGGACGGGCTGCTCGCGGTGACCGGTGAGGGAAGCTGGCGCGCCGCACCGCCTTTCGCGGTGAGCGGCAACCCGACGGGCGCTGGTGACGCGGCGGTGGCGGCGCTCGCCGCCGGGATCGCGGGCCAGCAGGACTGGCCCGAACGGCTGCGCAACGCCGTCGCGTGGTCCGCAGCGGCCGCTGCGGCACCGGTCGCGGGAACGCTCGACGGCGGCGTGCTGCGCGAGATCTCCGATCGCATCGCGGTCCAACCCGCTTGAACAGGAGCGCATCGATGGACCGGCACGCGCGGCTTTCCGCACTGCTCGACCTGCTCGGCGAACGCGGCAAGGTCACCGTGGAGGAGATCTCCACCGCGCTCGGCGCTTCGGCGGCCACGGTCCGCCGCGACCTCGACCACCTCGCCGAACAGCAGCTGCTGACCCGCACCCGCGGCGGTGCCGTCGCGCAGAACATCGCCTACGACCTGCCGCTGCGCTACAAGGCGGCCCGCAACGCCCGCGAGAAGAGTCGCATCGCGCGGGCGGCAGCGGCGATGGTCGCGCAGGGCTCGGTGGTCGGCGTCAACGGCGGGACGACGACCACCGAGATCGCGCGTGCCCTGGTGGCCCGCGCGGACCTCGCCGACGCAGGCGAGCGCACCTCGCTGACCATCGTCACCAACGCCCTCAACATCGCCAACGAGCTGGTGGTGCGGCCCCAGGTCAAGATCGTGGTGACCGGGGGAGTGGCGCGGCCGCAGTCGTTCGAGCTCACCGGGCCGCTCGGCACCCACCTGCTGGAGGAGATCACCCTCGACGTGGTGTTCCTCGGCGTGGACGCGGTCGACCCGGCCCGCGGTGCGTTCGCGCACAACGAGGGCGAAGCGAGCATCAACCGCCTCATGACCGAACGCGCCGAGCGCGTCGTGGTCGTCGCGGACGGCTCGAAGCTCGGCCGCACCGCCTTCGCCCACATCTGCCCGGCGGAGAGGATCGACATGCTGCTGACCGACTCCGCCGCACCCGCCGAACTCCTCGAACGCTTCGAAACCGCGGGAGTCCCGGTCAAGGCGGTTTGACCGGTGCAAACGGTCCGGCCGGTCACCGGGGCGGGACGTTCGGCGGGCATCGCGGCGTCCGTGGTGCTGAACCTGCGAGCCGGTCGACTCCGGCCTGCTGGACACCACGGTGGGCAACCCGCCCTACGGGGCGAGCAAGCGGGCGATGGACCGGATCACGCTGGCCGTCGCCCGCGAGCTCGCCCAGCTGGGAGTCAGCCGCAACGCGATCAACCCCGGGCCGACCGATACCGGCTGCGCGAATCTGGTCGTGTTTCTCTGCTCGGCGGAGGGCGGGTGGATCAACGGGCAGCTCCTCCACAGCGACGGCGGTCTCGGGTAGTCGAGCCGCCGCCGTCCGCCCTCCACCGTCGAGCTCGGCGGTTGCGCGGGGATCCGCTCAGGCGAGCAGCTCGCGCGCGTCCGCCCACATGCGCTCGACGATCTCGCCCGCCGGTGCGGTCGTGGCCAAGGACGCGCTCTGACCGGCCCAGTTGTTGGCCCGGTCGACCCCGGTCGCACCACCCCGGCGCCACTGGCCGACGAGTCGCCGCTGAACGGGGTAGTGGGCGGGCAGCGGAGCGTCGGCGGCGGCCCACGCCGTGACGAAGGGCGTGGCCACCGCACGTCCGAGCCTGCCGCTGTAGGCGCGGGTGGTGACCGTCCGCTCCGGCGGCAAACCGTCCAGGGCAGCCGACCAGTCGGCGTTGATGCCGGCCTCGGGCGAGCGCAGCAACGCGGTTCCCACCTGGACGGCGCTCGCGCCCAGCGCCAGCGCGGCGGCCACACCGCGGCCGTCGGCGATCCCGCCTGCCGCGATCACCGGAACGTCCAGGCGGTCCACCAGGTGCGGGAGCAGCGCGAACAAACCGACGTCGATCTGCTCGGCGACCTGCGGGTCGAAGCTGCCCCGGTGCCCACCGGCCTCCATGCCCTGGGCGACGACGGCGTCCGCACCGGCTTCCTGGGCGGCCAGGGCGTCGGCCAGGTTGGTCGCGCAGGCGAACCACGCGATGCCCTCCCGGTGCAGCCGCGCCACGAAATCGGGCTCGAAGAGCCCCATGATCGAGGAGATGACCGCGGGCCGGGCGGCCAGCATGGCCTCGCACTGCTCGGCGAAGACCGGGCCCGGTGCCCCGGTCTCGCCCGGTTCGCCGAAACCGGCCAGGAACCGCTCCGCGGCCTGCTGCCGCTCGGGCGCGTCGACCGGCTCGTCCGGGATCCAGATGTTGAGCTGGCACGGGCCGTCGGTGCCCGCGCGGAAGCTCTCCACCCACCTGGTGATGCGCTCGGGCTGGTCGAGAACCACGCCGTTGGCGCCCATCCCGCCTGCCTCGGCCACCGCGATCGCCAGCTCCGGCGGGCAGGCACCGGCCATCGGCGCTTCCAGGATCGGCGCGCGCAGCCCGAAGCGCTCGCAGAAGTCCTGAACCCGTTGCTGCGTCCGCTGTGCCACTGCTGTTCTCCCCGCTCTCGCCCTGGGCATCCGGTGCCAGGTGAACGCTAAGCTCTGCCTGGCATCGTGTCCAACGATGAGTGACGAACGCAGCCATCGTCATCCGCGAACCCAGGGGATGGGAGTGATCGCGTGGAGTTGTCCGACCTGCGGATCTTCGCCGCGGTGGCCCGCGCCGGTGGCATCACGCGCGCGGCCGCGGAGCTGCACACCGTGCAGTCCAGCGTCAGCGCCCGCGT
Source organism: Saccharopolyspora indica (assembly GCF_027853965.1). Classification (GTDB taxonomy): domain Bacteria; phylum Actinomycetota; class Actinomycetes; order Mycobacteriales; family Pseudonocardiaceae; genus Saccharopolyspora; species Saccharopolyspora indica. The sequence goes on from NZ_JAQGLB010000001.1 coordinate 218,431, forward strand.
GGCGGGGCTGGAACGGGAGCTCGGCGCGACGCTGCTCCGCAGGCACGCGCGCGGAGTCACCTTGACCGCGGCAGGGGAGCAGTTCCTCGACTACGCCCGGCGGATCACCGCGCTCGCCGACGAGGCCGTCCGCATCGCGCGGGACGAGACGCCGTGCGGTCCGCTGCGGATCGGAGCGATGGAGACCACGGCGGGAATCCGGCTGCCACCGGTCCTGGAGGCCTACACCGCGGCCTGGCCCGAGGTGGACCTGTCGGTGCTCACCGGGCCCACCGACGCGCTGGTGGCGCAGGTCAAGGACCACGCCCTCGACGGAGCGCTCGTCGCAGGCCCCGTCGGCGACCGGGAACTGCACGAGGAGGAGATCTTCACCGAGGAACTGGCCGTCATCACCGCCGCGCGCCACTGCGACCTCGACGATGCGCTGCACATCCCTCGACTGCTGGTGTTCCGGGCGGGATGCTCGTACCGGCGCAGGCTCGAATCCGTCGCCCGCGCCCGCGGTGCGGAGCCGAAGATCCTCGAATACGGCTCCGCGGAAGGCATCCTCGGCTGCGTGGCGGCAGGTCTCGGCATCACGATGCTGCCCCGCGAACTGGTGGAACGCTCCGGGCTGCGCCACCGGCTCCGCCTGCACCGGGCAACGCCGGTGCCGACGGTCTTCATCCGCCGCCGCGACGGGCAGGCCACCACGGCGCTGGAGGAATTCGCCCGCCACCTCCGCGAAACCCGCGAACCGGGGTCCCCGCAGATCGCCTCCTGACCGTCGGCGCCGATTTCGAAGACCGGACGGGTCAGTCGCTGGTGCGGCGGAAGACGGTTTCTCGGTGCCAGGCGAAGTAGGGTTCTGACTCCTGTCGGTGAGCGGTGCAGCGCCGTCCGTTCAGATGCAGGAGCTGGTCCCGGAACCTGCCTGCAGGAGCCATGTCCGGTGGGGCGGTTTCGACGTGTCCGTCGGCGTTCACGGTGATCCAGCCGGATTCGTAGAGGGCGTCGCAGCCGAGGCTGCATGCCAGCATGGCCACCTGGTGCAGGTCTTCGCGTTCGGAGTTGCTGCACACCGCTCGTTTCTTGATGTGCGCGGCGACCAGGAACGACATGGGGAAATGGTGTCCGCAAAGCGCGCATTCCGCTGCGTCACGGTCTCCTGCGAGCAAGCGCCGGAGCTGCGCCTGTTCTGTGCGGACCTTGACCTGGGCGACGGTGTCCAGGCCGCCGAAGTGCGGATCCTCGGCCACTCGGGTGCTGGTCGGGGCGTGCAGCGTCACCGCGGTCGGGTCCTCGGTGAACCGTGCGCCGGGCAGTGTGGCCAGGACAGCGCCGATGAGCGAGCACCGGTGGCCCAGTTCGTCGACGTGCAGGTGAACTGATCCACGGACGGCAAGCAGGTCGAGGCCCTTCTGGACTTCGCTGATCCTGAGGGACTGTCCGGATGGTGAACCATCGGTGCGTACCAGTGCTGCGTCGCCGTGGACGGCGAGGACGGTGTGCGACTCCTCGGATGCGGTTCGGATCTGCTCGCCCACGAGCGCTCGCAGCAGGGTCCGTGCACCGGGCAATGCGATATGCGTGCCACCGAGCCCGACCCGGGCCAGGAGCGTCTGGTGATCGGTGATGCCGCGCAGATGCTCTTCCAGCAGCAGGCCGACGACGTCTGCCCGGGTGGTGTCATCACGCAGGAGTTCGGCGGCCTGGTGGGTCAGGCCGGCGACCGCGGTGACATCGCCAGCGGTCGGGACATCAGCGAGTCCGTGCACTTCCCAAACCTGCGGGCTGGTGCGGAGGTGCCAGAACGGGTATTGCGGAGTGGTCTTGGAATGCTCGTGGCCGAACTCAGCGAGCAGAGCCCCGACCTCGCCGCGGAACTCGGGCCAAGACACGAGCCGGCATCTGCCATCGGCTACCCGACCGATCGCCCACAGCAGTGCCAGGGGTTTGTGCAGGCTCGGCCGTCCCTCGTGCCGGTGCAGGCTGAGCTTCCTCACCGCTGAAAGCAGTCCGTCGCGAGTGAAGGGGTTGACCGCCAGTGAGCTCGGGGTGTCCGGGGCTGCCAGGTCTGCGGCCAGCCTGGTCGCGTCACCGGGGCCGTAGCCTGGCACGGCGAGCAGGAGCTGGATCCGCTTGCGGTTGTTGCCCTCTTTCGTCGCTCCTGCGGGAAGTCCGACACGCCCTTGGGCGCTGGTGAGGTCCAGTCGCAGCCGGTCGATGTCGTCGACCGCGCCAAGATCCAACGGCCCGTTCACGAGGGCACGGTCCTTTTCGGGCAGGCCGGCCACCCGTTTGGACACGACCGTGGCGGAGAGCAGCACGGCATGCCGCGCGCGGAGCCTGATCAGCAGCAGCGTCAGTGCGGGAACGTACTGGTCATTGCGCGGCCGTTCGTTGCCCGCGGTTCTTCCTCCCGCGCTCTCCAGCACCAGGTTCAGGTGCGTCCCGTCGGTTTCCACGTCGAATTCGGCGTTCAACTCCACACCGTCATCACCTCGCGCGCGCACGCCAGGAGAGTCGCACACGTCCCCGACAGTTCGAAGGGCTGGACCACCGGGCCAGTTCACCGGTACGTGTGCGGTGGGCTCGCCTTCCACGCTCGGTCGAGGGAATCGTCCCAAGTGCCGTCCCGGTCGAAGCTGGCGGCCCGGCAGCCGCGGGACATGGGCGCCGCGGCACTGTGGCGCCAGGGAGAGCCCTCGATTCGGGCTATTGCGTGGCCGCAGTGCCGGCATACTGCGTGCCCCATCAATTCGTCAGCCAGTCGCTCGAACTGCGCGGTGCGGTCCGCGACCTCTTCTTCGACGCCCCGCAGCACCTCCTCGGCGCTGGAAACCCCCGCCGAGGAGATGATGTCGCGCACGAGTACCGCTGCTTCGGTGGCGATGTCGGCTCGGCGAGCGGCATCGACGAGGCTCTGCGCAGAACCGCTCTTCGGTGATTTGCGCACCGTCCGCTCGGCCAGGTGAACCGGCAGATGGCTCGACACAGATGACCGGTCCTCACCGGTCTCAGAATCCGTTACCGAGTCTCGCAGGCGTCTGCGGGCCACTTCGAAGGCCCATGCCTCGGTGGATGCCTTCTTGGCGACGTTGAAGTGAGTGCTGGTCGCCGCACCCATCACCGTGTGGAACTCCTCCATCAGCGCGCCCCAGTGGTCGCCGCCTGCGAAGTCCTCTGGGCACCAGCCGTAGTGACGCACGAGTTCGTCACGCACTTGATCGAAATGGTGAAGGCTCTTCCGCACGGGTCCGAACGTGTCGATGCGGAGGCCGACGCGTTCCGCCTTGGCCAGCAACTCCGGCTCCACACCTTCCCACTTCACGTGGCCGTCGCGTTCACAGGCGTAGTCGACCCAGGACCAGAACGCCTCGGCGTCCGCGACATCGGGAGCCTCTCGGTGGTGGTGCGGGCAGAGAAGGGCGAAGTTGCGCACATCATTGGAACCGCCGAGCGACTCCGGGACCACGTGGGCCCTCTCCACCGGTGTCTGCCAGCAGATCAGGCAGATCGGCTCCTCGAGACCGAGGTAGTCGGCGATGGCCCGGACCGGGGGTCTGGATCGGCGTCGGTGCGGGTGGCCGTCCCGGTTGCGCACGCGCAGCTCGTTGTGGTCGTAAGCGTGCTCGCGGTCCGGGTCTCGTATGTTCAGGACGGCAGGAACGTCCTCGCGTTGCGGCCCCGGGTTCCTCACCCGGAAGAGAGGCGTGCTGATCTCCGTGAGGTATGGACTGAGGAAGCTCAGCAAGAACTCGTGGATGATCTCGAAGGCATCCGCGTCATAGCCTCCGGCGGCGTTGCGGTGCCCTTGGACGTCGAGGTAGAGGCAGCGCGGGGAACCGGGTGCTGTTGCCGCAGCTTGCTTGAGAATCGAGAAGAGGCGGGTAGCGCACTTGGTGAAGTCCTCTTCGACCCGCATGTCGTGATAAAGCACGATCTTCTTCGTCGTTCCGCCTGCTTCCGATCCCTCGGGTGGGGTTGCGCCTCGCATGGTTCCGGAACCGGGTGAGCGCTGACCAGGAGTCGGCTTCTGCGGGCTGTCGTTCATGAGCGCACAGTAGGCGCGAGCCCGGGCTGCGGGAAGTCGCGGTCTGCGGTGGTGACGCCATGGGTTCGGTCAGGACTCCTTGCGCAGCGGTGAGAACCAGGCTGCGATGACGCCGAGGAGCAGGACGAGGACTCCGGCGGCGATTCCGGTCCGAGGGCTGGCCCCGGACATCGCCACCGCTCCGGCGAGTGCGGCTCCGGTCGGCATGCCGATTCCCCAGGACAGCATGCGGCAGGTCGTGTTGATGCGGCTCTGGAGTTCGTCGGGGCTGATCTGCTGGCGGTAGGTGATCGCGTTGATGACCACAGTGGAGTAAGCGGCTCCCCACGCGGTGGCCGACAGCGCCGCGGCGATCCAGTGCGTGCTGAGCAGCACGGCGCAGCCGCACAGCAGCGAGACGGGCAGTGCGCCGAGCGCCAGGCGGGCACCGCCGTAGCGCTGGTTCAGGCGCGGCACGATCCGCGAGGCGAGGAGCCCGCCGACTCCCCAGCCGCTGAACAGGACCGCGATGCGCCAGTCTCCCGACGGCGGCACGCCGAGGACGCGATCGGCCCACGGCACGAGCATGGCCACGTAGGCGCCGCTGGCGACCGAGTGGGTGGTGCCCACGAGGGTGAGGGCGCGGACCACCCGGTGGCGGGCGAGGAAGGCCAGGCCGGTGCGGATGTCGGCGAGGATCGAGGTCGTGGTCCGGCGGTCGGCGGTGTCCTTCGGCGTGGACAGCGGGCGGACGATCGAGCGGACCAGCAGTCCGGAGGCCAGGGCGGTGACGACGTTGACGGCGATCAGCGGCGCGGGCGAGACGATCGCGACCAGCAGGCCGGTCAGCGGCGGGATCGCCAGTTCGGCCAGCGTCGTCGCCGCGTAGACCTTGGAGTAGGCCGCGGTGAGGCGCTGCTTGCCGACGAGCGTGGGCAGTGCGCCGAAGTTGGCCGAGTCGAAGATGACAAACAGGGTCTGCACGCAGAATCCGACCACCAGCACGTGCGGTGCGGTGAGCACGCCGAAGGCCCAAGCCACCGGGATGGTGGCCAGCAGCGCGGCGCCGCCGAAGTCGGCGATCAGCATGAGTGCGCGGCGGTCGGCGCGGTCGGCCACCGCGCCGGCGATCAGGCCGAACAGCAGGTAGGGGAGCGCCTCGGCGACGGCGATGGCCGATGTCCAGCCGGGTGAGCCGGTGAGCTGGTAGACGAGGACGGGCAGGGCCACCGTCGCGACGAGGCTGCCCGTCACGGATGTCGCGCGCGCGGCCAGGTAGCGCCGGAAGTCCTGATCGATGTCGGCCTCGTCGATCGTGGTGTGGGACACCCGGGCAGTGTAATTGGTAATCATTTTCGTTTACGCAAGGGTCTGGTCGGTGGGATGCATCACGGGGGTGACTGTTGATCTAGTGATTGAAAATGATTGTCAGTTGCGGTTCACTGGGCCGTGCCGATCGGGAGGAGGTGAACGACATGGACGACGTGTTCCAGCGGGTGGAGGTCGAGCGGGAGCTCCCGCACAACTCCGCCAGCCACAGCAACGCCCTCGTGGAGAACCCCTTCGAGGACGACGAGTGACCACCCGCCGGTGCCGGCGCCTCGCGAGGTGCCGGCACCGGCTAGCAAACCCCGGAAAGGCAGGACCGATGGGACATCCCCGGCTCCGTCCCGGCTGCTCGGTGTTCACCGTCGAAGGCCGCGGAACCGTGCTGCGGGACGCCGCGGGGCAGATGTTCGACATCGCGCTGCCCGACGAGGCCGTGCGCAGCGCGTTGACCGGCGCGGAAACCGAGGCGCTGGCGGCATTCCGCAAGGCCGGGCACCTCGGTGAGCGCGCGAGGTGGCCCGAGGATCGCGCGCGGGTGGTCGTGCTCGCCGACGAGAGTGCTGCGCTGTGCGAAGCACTGCGTCGCGCGGGAGCGGAACCGGTTGCGGCGCCTGCGGATTCGAGCTTGGCGGACGTCCTGGGCGGTGATCCGGCAGCGGTGTGCGCGTGGTCCGATGGTCCTGCTCCCAGCGCGTGGCGTGAACTCGATGTGCTCGTCGACCACGGAGTGGCGTGGCAGCGCGCGAGCCGTGAAGGCAGGCACGTCCTCATCGAGCCGGTGGCGGGCGCCGTGCGGCACCGCGACGTCGTCGCTCGTCGGCTTGCCGCAGCGGGCTCGGGCCACCGCCACCTCGCGGAGTTCTGGGCGCAGCACGATGCCGGAACCGCGCTGCACGGCGAGGAGACCACCGATGCGGCGGATCTCGCGCTCGTCGTGGCGTTGCTGGTGACCGACCTCCGGGCGTGGGCGATCGGTTCGGACGCGGGCGGCAGCGCGTTCCAGCCCGAGCCGCTGCCCGCGAGCAGGCGGTTGCGCGTCGTCGGGCTCGACACCGGCGCGATCAGCGATCACCCGGTCCTGCCCGTTCCGGCCAGCGCACCGTGATCAGCGAACACCGCGTCGCCGCCGACGGTTGCCTGCTCGCCGCGACCGTGGTGCCGGCCGACGCCCCGGGACCGGTCGTCCTGCTGCGCACGCCGTACGGGCGGCACCACTTGCTCGGTGAAGCGCGGGGCTGGGCTTCGCGGGGCTTCACCTGCGTGATCAGCGACGTGCGAGGACGTTTCGACTCGACCGGCGAATTCCGGCCCTACGCGCACGAAGCAGCCGATGGTGCGGCACTGGTCGACTGGATCGCCGAACAGGACTTCGGCGGTGGCCCGCTGCTGACCGCAGGCGCGTCGTACGGTGCGCACTGCGCCGTCGTCGCTGCGCTGGCCAGGCCCGATGTGGTGCGCGGAGTGCTGGCGAGCGTCCCGGCGCTCGGGCTCGGTGAGACCGCGCGAGAACCCGGTGGCGCTGCCCGGCTCGCCTGCCGCCTGGGATGGTGGGCCGAACACGGCGGCACCGCTCGGCCGCGGGCAGCGCACGACCTCGACCTGCTCTCGGAACTCCCCGTCGCGGGGCTCGTCGAGCGAGCGCTCGGCACCACGCCGCCGGGCTGGGACGAGCTGTGGACGGCACCTCGCCGCGACGAGCGGCTGTGGGACGGGGTGCGCGGGCTGCGCATTCCGCTGCTGGCGGTCGGTGGCGTGCACGACTCCTTCGCCTCGCACACCGTCGAACTCGCCGAAGCCTGGGGCGGACCGACCCGCCTGGTCCTCGGCCCGTGGGGCCACGACCTGGATGCGCGCGAGCCCGGCGCCGCACTCGGCGGAGAGCGGATCGGCTCGCTGTACGTGCGGTGGGCGCGTCAGGTCTGCGGCGGAATCAGCGGGAACGCGGCCGTGATCGCCGTCGGACCGCACGGCCGGTGGCTGAACCTGACCCCCGATCGCACGAGATTCGCTTGCGCGGTGGTGGAAAGCGCCTTCACCGCCGACCCGGCCGCACCGTTCCGCTCGGACACCGCCTCCGCCGAACCCGGGAGCCGGGCGCTGGTGCGCACCGATCCGCTCCACGCGGGCGAGATCGCCGGAGGAGTGACCGTGACCCTCGACGCCGAGACCGACGCCGTCGACTCCGACTGGGTCGTGCGCATCGCCGTGGACACCGGTCAGCGGATCGTGCCCCTGGCGCACGCGATCAGCCGCTGCGAACACGCGACGGCACGTCGCGAAGTCGTGATCACGACACCGCCCGTCGGTGCCCGGATTCCCGCCGGTGCGCGGCTGGTCGTCGAGGTCGCCGGGCACCACTGGCCCGCGCACGCGCGAAACCCGCACACCGGCACCGATCCGGCCCACGCGACGGAACTCCTCGCCAGCGCGCGCCGCGTGCGCGCGGCGCACCTCGACGTGCCGTGGCGGCCGCCCGGAACCGGTGCGGTCCCGCCTGCCGATCTGCTCGAACCCGACCAGGAGGTCACCCCGGATGTCCGCTAGCCCGCCGATGCCGGTGGAGTCGCTGATCGACCCCGTCACCGGGATCGTGCGCCGTCTCGTCGACGTCGCGCCGGTGGAGGGCGCGCCGCCCCGCTACACGGGTGTCACCGCCGAAGTCGCCGACGCGCGCAGGCTCGGCGCGTGGCCCGCGGACCGCGTCAGCCTCGGCACCACCTTCGGAGCCCCGGAAGGCGCCCGCACCGCCGCGCTCGGCGAGGCCGTGGAGCGCTACTGCGGGAACCGCGTCGCACCGGACCTGCGGTCGGCGACCGCGGCGGAGCTGACCGGTGAGCGGATGTTCGGCCCGGACGACCTCCCGTTCTTCGCCCCGTGGCAGCACGACGCCCCGCGCTGGCCGTACCAGCGGTTCACCGACGACCTGCCGGTGAAGTGGGTGCAGGGCACCGAGGACGGCGAACCCTGCTGGCTGCCTGCGTCCTGGGTGCACCTGAACTACCACAGCGGCGAGCGACGTCGCGAGCCTCGCCTGCACCACCTGAACTACGCGGGCATCGCGACCGGCGCCGACGAGCGCGACGCGTTCCGGCGCGGGTTGCTGGAACTGCTCGAACGCGACGCGCTGGAGCTGTGGTGGCACCTGGGCGGTCCGTCGCGGGGGATCGACGTCGACTCGGTGCCCGGCCTGGCCGGTGAGATGGCGGGATCCCGGCTGGCGGTGCACCTGGTCGAGCTGCCGACCGAGCACCCCGTCGCCTGCGTGGCGGCCGTGGTGGTGGACCCGGTGACCGGGATCGTCGGCGGCGGTGGCGCGGCGCGGTTCGATCCGGTGGAGGCGTGCACCAAGGCAGTGCTGGAAGCCGTGCACACGTGGGTGTTCACGCTCGGCCTGATCGACCCCGGCGGCTGGGTCTTCGAGGCGATCCGCGCCGGGATCCTCGCCGAAGGGCTCTACCTGCCGTTCCGGGCCGACCGCCGCCACCTGGACGACGTCGGCGCGCACTTCGGCCGGGTCCGCGACCTCGGTGCGCAGGTCCAGGTGTGGCTGGACGAACGCGTGCAGGAGCGCTCGCTGCACCGGTTCACCGAGCCGGAGCAGGTGATCGGAGCCGGTGAACTGCCGCGCGGTGACCTGGATTCGCTGCTGGCGAGCCTGCGCGGCGCCGGGTGCCGGATCGCGCACGCCGACCTGACCACCGACGACGTGGCGCACACGCCGCTGCGGGTCGTGCGGGTGTGCGCCACGGGCCTGGTGCCGAACGCGCCCGCGGCCTTCCGGTACTGGGGGCTGCCGCGGTGGCGCGAAGTCATCGAAGCACGCGGCTGGGCTCCGGGAGCGGACCCGCTCAGCGGGCCGGACGGGCTCGTCGTCGAACCCCCGCCTTTCCTGTGAGCGCCCGAGAATCGTTGCGCCGGGCATGGCGCGGAGAACCGCCCGGTGCCACCGAACACGCGTTGCGGCCGGCGGAATGCCGGAGCTGGCCGGGGCCCGAAGTCGTGCTGGGCCGGTGGCCGCGCGGTGGGGTCGGCGCGTTGCTGGACCTCGCACTGGCTTCGTCACCGCGGCGAGCCGGGGGAGTGCAGCTGCGCCGCGTGCCTTCGGCGGGCGGGCGGTACCCGGTCGAAGCGCACGTCGTCCACCGCGGCACCGCCTGGCGGTACGACCCGGTGCGCCACGCGCTGGCCGCACCCGCGCCGTCCCGTCCGTCCACACCGGACCTGGCCGTCGTGCTGTCGGTGAACCCGGTGCGGACGTGGTGGCGGTACGGCCCGCGGTCATTGCCGGTGCTGCTGCTCGACCTGGGCCACGCGATCGGCGCACTGCTGGCGGCAGCCGCCGCGCTGGGGCATCCGGCACGAGCCACGACAGGCCTGGGCGCGGACGTGCTGGCGGAGCGGGCGGGCCTTCCGCACTCGGGCGGCGTCGTGCGCTGGCCCGGGTGCGCGCCCGAGTTCCCGCTGGCAGTGGTGGAGATCGATGCTGCCGTCACCGTCCCGTTGGCGACACCGGCCGAGCGCGCGCCCTTCCCGGAACCGCTGCTCGACGACGTCGTCGCGGCGCACGGTGAAGCGGCGTGGGATCAGCTGATCGCGGCGCTGGCCGAGTTCGGTGCCGGAACGTCGGAGCGGGCGTGGCAGTGGCACGGGCCCCCACCGGCAGCTCCCGACCTGCTGGCCCGGACGGCTGCGCCGTGGGAAGCGGTCAACCCGGGCCGCGTGCCGGCGGAACCGGCGAGCGCAGCTGCGCCGATGGCGGTGGGGCGGGTCGCGATGCTGGAAGTCGCGGGAAACGACCTGGTGGCAGACCTCGCGCCCCGTTCGTGCGGACAGCCGGAACTGCTGGGTGCGGGCGGGCTGCTGCTGGCCACCGGAACCGTCGACCCCGAGCCGCCGACGGCGTTCGCCGAACACCTCGGAGCCGGTCTGGCGGTGCACGCGGCCTGGTTGGCCGCCACCGGCCTGGGCCTCCCGGCGCGGCCGGTCGGCTGCTGGATCGACGCGGTCCTGCACTCCGCGGCGGGCCCGGCCCGCCTGCTCCACGCGCTCGCGATCGGCGGGCGGACAGACCTGAACCGCAGCTGAGGAGGACGGAACAGCATGATCATCCCGGGGTTGGCGTCGGTGACCTTTCGGCAGCTCGACCCGGCGCAGGTGGTGTCGGTGGCGCTCGACTGCGGACTGCGGGTCGTGGAGTGGGGCGGTGACGTGCACGTCCCCGCCGGCGCCATCGGCACCGCACGCGCGGTGTCCGCGCTGTGCGCCGATCACGGCATCGCGATCGGCACGTACGGCTCGTACTACAAAGCCGGTCACACCACCGAGGCCGACTTCGACGCGGTGCTGCGCACGGCCGCGGCGCTGGGCGCTCCGCGCATCCGGGTGTGGGCCGGAGTGGTCGGCTCCGCGGACGCCGACGCCGAGCAGCGCGCCCGCACCGTGGCCGATCTCCGGCGCTGCGCGGATGCGTGCGCGGCAGCGGGAATCCGGCTCACCGTCGAGCACCACGTCGAGTCGCTGACCGACGACATCGACTCGGCGGTGCGGCTGCGCGAGGAGGTCGGCCACGAAGCGCTGGTCGCGCACTGGCAGCCGCGCGAGCTGCCGGACGTCGCGGAGTGCGTGCGGGAAGTGCGTGCGCTGCTGCCGGACCTGGCGTCGGTGCACGCGTTCTCGTGGGGCGCGGACGGGTTCACCGAACGGTTGCCGCTCGCCGACCGCGCCGACCTCTGGGACGCCGTCCTGCGCGAACTCGCCGCTGACGGCGAGCGGCGGGAGGTGCTCCTGGAGTTCGTGCCCGGCGACAGCGCGACCGCCTGCCGCCGCGATGCGGCAGCGCTGCGCGATCGCATCGCGGCGGCCGTGGACAACTGAACATGAAAACGGTTACCGTCAGGTCTTCGACTCTTCCCAGGAGGAACCCAGTGCGCGCTGAGCGCAGCACCGCCCGAATGCTTCTCGCAGCCCTGCTGACCGCGCTGATCGGCCTCGCCGGCTGTTCGGCCGCTCCGGACGAGCAGCCCGCCGACGCCGCACCCGCCCCGGCTTCGATGATCGACCGCGCGGCGCAGCCGTTATCGGCGTCGACGACCATCACCGACCCGCACGGCCAGCAGGTGAGCCTGCCGAAGGCGCCGGAGCGGATCGTGTGCCTGAGCGGCCTCTGCGACGACATGCTCGTCGAACTCGGCATGACACCGGCAGGCACGAGCAACCCCGACCTGCTCGTGCACCCCGCGCTGATGGGGGAACGGGCCGCGTCGGTTCCGGTCGTGCAGGGCAGCTTCGGCTCCGAGGACGTCGAGAGCATCGCCGCACTGCGACCCGACCTCGTGATCGGGCTCTCCGGGGTGCACGACGCGTTGCGCCCCGCGATCGAAGGATTCGCCCCGCTGTGGCTGACCGAACCCGCCGACTGGCAGGAATCGGTCGAATACCTGCGGAACCTGGGATCGCTGACCGGGCGCACCGAACAGGCCGTGACCGCCGAGACGGCCTTCCGCGCCAAGCTCGCCGACGCCGCGCAGGCCACCCGGGCGAGCGGGCAGGCCAGCCGGAAGGTCGTGCTCATGTACGGCAGCGCCGAGTCCATCGGCGTGGACACCAGCGACTCGCTCAAGGGCGATCTGCTCGCCCAGCTGTTCAACTACCCCTTCCCGGCCCAGGGCGCCGACGTCGAGACGGCCAGCAACTACAGCATCGAGGAACTGCTGGCCAAGCAGCCCGACGTCGTGCTGGCGTACTCGCTGCTGTTCTCGCCGGAAGACCGCACGCTCAGCGCGCAGCTCGCCGGCAACCCGGTGTGGCAGCAGATCCCGGCGGTGCAGGAGCAGCAGGTGCACGAAGTGCACGCCAAGCTGTTCGGCTCCGGCCGCGGCACCCGGAGCCTGGCGGCGATCATCGACGAAGCCGTGGAACTGGTGCCCGCGACCCGATGAACGCACGATTCCGGTGCAGTGACTGGCTTCTCGCAGGTGCCCTCGCGGTGGTGCTGGTCGCCGCGTCGTTGATGCTCGGCGAGCCGTTCGTGGGCGTGAACCGCCTTCCGCACGCGCTGACCGCCGACGGCGGTGTCGAGCACACCGTGGTGGTGTTGCTGCGCGCACCGCGAGTGGTGCTCGCCGTGCTCGCCGGAGCCCTGCTGGGCGTCGCCGGCCTGCTGCTGCAGGAATCCCTGCGGAACCCGTTGGCAGTGCCGGAAATGCTCGGCGTCTCCAGCGGTGCGGCAGCTGCCGTGGCGGGATGCGTCGCGTGGGGAGTGTCGGTTCCCGGTGCGCCCCTCGTGCCCGCGCTGGCGGGTTCCGCGATCGGCGGTGCCATCACGATGCTGGCCGTGCGCGGGGTGCGCGACCGGGCGGCAGTGCTGCTCATCGGCGCGGCCGTCAGCGCGGGGCTGCACGCGGTGATGCTGACGGCGCTGTCCCTGTCGGACTCGCGCGACCAGGGCGTCCTGGTGCGCTACCTGCTGGGCTCGCTGGCCGGGACGACGTGGGAGACCGTCGCGACGACGGCCCCAGGACTGCTGATCGGCCTCCCGCTGGCCGCGCTGATGATCCCCTCGCTCGGCGTGCTGCGCCTCGGCGACGACACGGCCGCCGCCCTGGGCGCATCCCCGGTCCGAGCGCGCGCAGCGACGTTGGCCGTCGGCTGCCTGCTCACCGCCGTGGTGGTCGGGCCATGCGGACCGGTGGCCTGGGTCGGTTTCCTCGCGCCGCAACTGGGCCGCTGGCTGCGCCCGCGCGGCACGCACCGGTCGTGGCTGGCGTGGTCGGCCGCGCTGGGTGCGCTGCTGGTGGTCGCAGCCGACCTGCTGGCGCGAACGGTGCTGCACCCGGTCGAACTGCCGGTGGGCGGGCTGACCGCGGTCGTCGCGATCTGCACCGGGGTGCTGCTCCTGCTGCGCCGCAAGATGTCGGTGGTGGCGCGGTGATCCAGCGGATTCCCCGCACGCTGCGGCTGCTCGCGCTGCTCTGCGCAGTGCTGGCCCTGGCCCTGGCGCAGCTCGCTACCGGATCGACGGCTTCAGCCGCGGAAACCCTGGCCGCGGTGCTCGGCCACGCGGACCAGCTGACCGCGCAGATCGTCCACGACCTGCGGATGCCGCGGATGCTCGTCGGCGCCGGGGCGGGCATGTGCCTGGGCATGGCCGGTGTCGTGCTGCAAGCCGTGCTGCGCAACCCGCTGGCCTCACCGGACGTGACCGGAGTCGGCTCGGGCGCGGTGCTGGGCGCGGTCGCCGCGACGCTGATCGGCGGCGACTTCGCCGCACCCACCCGGATGATCCTGGTGGCAGTGGTCGGCGGCACGCTGGGCGGCGCCGTGCTCTGGCTGGTCGCGATGCGGGCAGGCACCGATCCGGTGCGGTTGGTCGTGATCGGCGTGATGGTCTCGGCTGCGTTCAGCGGCGGCAGCATGGTGCTGCTCACCGCGCGCCCGCAGCTGACCGGGTCGATGGCGCAGTGGCTGATCGGCTCGCTCAACGGGCGAACCTGGGCGCACTGGTCGGCGTTGTGGCCGTGGCTGCTCACCGCCGCGGTGGCCGGGCTGCTGGTGTCCGCGGTGATCCAGCTGCTGTCGGTCGACGACGACCACGGCCACGCCGTCGGCCTCGCGATATCCCCGTGGCGCAGCGCGGTCCTGCTGATCGCGGTGGTGCTCACAGCGGTTGCGATCGCCTCCGTCGGCGCGATGGCCTTCGTGGGACTGCTCGCCCCGCACGCCGCGCGCGCGTTGTTCGGCGCCGACCTGCGCTTCGCCCTGCCCGCGGCCGGAATGCTCGGAGCCGCCGCGGTGTGCGGCGCGGACGTCGTGGCCCAGACCGTCACGTCGTGGGCCGCGGACCCCTCCCGCGCAGGTGTACCCACCGGAGCGGTGACCGCGGTGCTCGGCGCGGTGGTCCTGATCCGGGTAGCCAGGCGAAGCTCGACCACCGGAGGGAACTGATGAGCGCCTTGCAGGCCAACGAGGTCACCGTCCGATTCGGCGATCGGGTGGTCCTCGACGGCGTCGATCTCGCCGTCTCCGACGGTGAATGGGTGGCGCTGGTCGGCCGCAACGGCTGCGGCAAGACGACGCTGCTGCGCGCGCTCGGCGGACTGCACGCCCCGGACGCCGGTGAGGTGCTCGTGCGCGGCCGGGCGCTGCGCGCGTTGTCCCGCCGCCAGATCGCCCGCGAGGTCGCGGTGCTGCCTCAGTCGATGCCATCGGTACCCGGTCTCACCGTCCGGCAGCTGGTGCGCCAGGGGCGGTACGCGGTGCGCGGGCCGCTCGGCATGCTCGCGGGCGGGGACGACGCGCAGGTCCGCGAGGCGATGGCGGTCACCGGTGTCGAACCCTGCGCCGACGAGCTGGTCGACCGGCTCTCCGGCGGCGAACGCCAGCGCGTGCGGCTGGCGCTGGCGCTGGCGCAGGACACCTCGATCCTGCTGCTCGACGAGCCGACCACCTACCTCGACATCGGCCACCAGCTGGAAGTCCTCGAACTGGTCCGCCGCCTGCAGCGCGAGCGCGGGCTGAGCGTGGTGACCGTGCTGCACGACCTGGAACAGGCCGCCCGCTACGCCGACCGCGTCGTCGCCCTGCGCGACGGCGCGGTCCACACCGAAGGCCCGACCGCCGAGGTCGTCGACGAGGAACTGCTGGCAGCGGTGTTCGGCGTGTCCGGGCGGGTCTGGCTCGACGAGCTCACCGGCAGGCCGCTGTGCACCTACGACTCGGTGCACGCCGAGCAGTAGCCCGGCGACACGTCCGGATGGCAGCATGTCCAGGCATGACGCGGTCGTTCACCCTGGTCCAGCTCCGCTACTTCTGCGCCGTCGCGGAGCTGGAGAACATGACGGCCGCGGCCGCCGCGCTCAACGTCACCCAGTCCACGTTGTCCTCCGCCGTCGCCCAGCTCGAACAGGTCATGGGCACACCGCTGTTCACCAGGCTCCCGCGCCGCGGACTGCGGCTCACCCGCGCCGGCCGTCGCCTGCGCGAGAGCGCACTGCTGCTGCTGGAGGACGCCGACCAGCTACCGGGCGCGGTCCGCGAAGAAGGCCCGGTGCTGGCCGGCGACCTCACCGTCGGCGTGTTCGGACCGCTCGCGCCGTTCCGGGCCGCGGTCATCCTGGAGGAGTTCGAGCGCGCGCACCCCGGCGTCACCCTGTCGTTCCTCGAAGGCGACCAGGAATTCCTCCGCCGGGCGCTGCGCGACGGCAAGTGCGAGCTCGCGCTGATGTACGACCTGGGCCTCGGCGGCGAACTGCCGCGCCGCGTGCTGCGACGAGTCCCGCCGCACGTCATCGTCTCCCCGGACCACCCGCTGGCCGCCACCCCCGAACAGCCGGTGAGCCTGCGCGAGCTGGCCGCCGAACCGCTGATCCTGCTGGACCTGCCGCACAGCCGGGAGTACTACCTCAGCCTCTTCAAACTCCTCGGCGTGGCACCGAAGATCCGCCACCGCGCCAGCGGGTACGAGACGGTCCGGGCGTTCGTCGCCCGCGGGCACGGCTACTCGGTGCTCAACCAACGGCTGCCGCACGACCTCACCTACGCGGGCAGCCCGGTCGTGCCGCTGCCCGTCGTCGAAGACCTGCCGCCGATCGAAGTGCTGCTCGTGCGGCCGGGCGGCACCCGGGCCACCCTCAAATCGAAGGCATTCGAAGAGATCTGCCTGCGCGTCTACGGCGTGACCACATGACCGGCGCACGCACGCCAAGCCACACCCCCGAGGCAGACCTGCCCCCGAAGTCGGCACCATCAAGCAGGAAAACGTCATGCTCGCCGGTGACCCGACCTCGGGCTGCCTGCGTTCGCCGTCGACCCGCAAGACCGGCTGATCGACAACCCGAGGTTCCTGCGCCGCGCAGAACGCAAGCGAGTACAGCGGGAACTGTCCCGCAAGCGGAAGGGCTCGAACAACCGCGCCTAAGTTTCCAGCATCCGGGATCTGAGCACGTCGAATTCGCACCCCGGCGCGTCCGGATCGAAGCCGTGCTCGATCAGCCAGCGCGAGGCCAGCAGGCTGCGCAGTGACCACCAGGCGCGGACCACGTCCCGGTCCACGCCAGGGCCGTAGCCGGCCAGCAGGTCGTCCAGGCGTTCCTCGTGCCCGAGCGTCAAGGTGGCGAGGTCGAACATGGCGTCGCCGGGGGCCGCCTCGGACCAGTCGATGACGCCGGTGACCTCGTCACCGTCGACGAACACGTGGGTGATCTGCAGATCGCCGTGGATGAACACCGGTTTCCACGGCCGGAGCGCGGCCCCGGCGATCTCGCGGTTGCGCCGGATCACCTCGGCGGGCAGGACGGCGTTGTCCAGCAGCCACGCGCACTCGCCGTCGAGCTCCACTACCACGTCGTCGACGCTGCGCCCCGGCCACGGCGGCAACGGTGCGTCGTGCAGCCTCCGCACGGCGGCACCCGCCGCAGCCCACGCCGCCGGCGATGCGGCCGACGGTTCGCCGAGGACGCCGAGCGCTTCGCCCGGCACGGCGGCGATCGCGAGCACAGGCGGCTCGTGCCAGAGGATCGGCGGGGTCGGTATCGGCGCCATGGCCATCGCCCGCACCTCGACGTCGGCGTGCGCCGGGTCGCCGTCGACCTTCAGGAACACCTCGCCGACGCGCAGCGTCGCGCGCTGACTGTGGGCGACGACGACTTCAACCTCTTCCACAATGGCCATCCTTGCGCGGATGGCAGCCGATGTCGCCAGATTTTGCAGGCGCCGGGACGCAGCCGGTCAAACCGGTCGTTTCCATCGACTGAGCCGATCGTGCAGTTGCGGTCGAATCTGTTGGACACCTCGCGTGCGGCTGCTGAGCATGGTCACACCTGCGACGCCTTCGTCGCCCCACCTCTCGTTGGGAGCAGCCAGTTGAGGACGAGCGAGCACGGCACCCGCGGCAGAGCCCCGACCCGCCCCACGGGCGTCCAGAAGCGCGTTCTCGCGGGTGGCAGCGTCGGGCAGTTCATCGAGTTCTACGACTTCACCCTCTACGGCCTGTCCGCCGTCACCCTCGCCGCGCTGTTCTTCCCCGGCGAGAGCCAGCTGGCGAGCATGCTGTCCACCTTCGCCACCTTCGGCGTCGCCTTCTTCGTCCGGCCCCTCGGCGGGCTCTTCTTCGGTGCGCTCGGCGACCGCATCGGGCGCCGCAAGGTCCTCTACACCACGCTGCTGACCATCGGTGGCGCGACCACGCTGATCGGCCTGCTGCCCACCTACACCACGATCGGCGCCGCAGCGCCCGCGCTCCTGGTGCTGTGCCGACTCGCGCAGGGCTTCTCCGCGGGCGGTGAGTCCGTCGGCGCCCCGGCGTTCGTGTTCGAGCACGCACCGCTGGACCGGCGCGGCTTCTGGCTCTGCATCACGATCTCGGCGACGGCACTGCCCTCCGTGGTCGGCGGCACCCTGATCTTCGTGCTCTCGAACGTCCTGAGCCCCGAGGACTTCCTGTCCTACGGGTGGCGCATCCCGTTCCTGCTGGCGCTGCCGCTGGCCTTCATCGGCCTGTGGATCCGCAGCCGGACCGAGGAGAGCCCCGCGTTCCAGCAGGTGCTCCGGAAGGCCGAGCACCGCGAGCACTCCCCGGTGCGGGAAGCCTTCCGCGAGAACAAGGTCCGCATGCTGCAGGTCATCTTCGTGATGGGCCTGACCGCGCTGGGCTTCTACTTCCTCAGCGGCTACTTCGTGTCCTACCTCCAGGAGACCGGCCTCAGCCGCGAGGCGTCCCTGGTGACCAACGCGGTCGCGATGCTGCTCTACGCCCTGCTGCTGCCCGTCGGCGGCATCATCGGAGACCGCTTCGGGCGCAAACCCATGCTGATCGCGGGCTCGCTGGCGCTCGCAGTGCTGGCCGTGCCGTCCTTCAGCCTGGTCACCAGCGGATCCCTAGGTCTCGCACTGCTCGGGCAAGCCCTGTTCGTGCTGTGCCTGATCACCTACGGCGGCGGCTGCTACGCGTTCTTCGTCGAGATCTTCACGACCCGGACGCGGTTCACCTCCGCCGCGGTGAGCTACAACGTCGCCTACGCGGTGTTCGGCGGCACGGCACCGTTCGTCGGCACCTACCTGGTCGGCAGCACCGGGTGGGAATCCTCGCCCGGCTGGTACATGGCCGCTGCCGCGTTGATCGTTCTCGTCCTGCTGGTCACCACCCGGGTGCCCGAGACCCGGCAGCGCGTCGATGCGGAGGTCGCCCGATGAACGCCGAAGCCTTCCTGACCGATTTCCACCAGGTGGCCGCGATCGGCGCCACCCCGGCCGGCGGCGTCGAGCGCCAGGCCGCCACCCCTGAGGACAAGCAGCTGCGGGACTGGTTCACCGCGTTCGCCGCAGAACGGGGCTGGCCGGTCCGGATCGACTCCATCGGCAACCTGTTCGCGCTCGTCGAGTGGCGGCCAGGCGCCGACTACGTCCTGGTCGGATCGCACCTGGACAGCCAGCCGCTCGGCGGCCGGTTCGACGGCGCCTACGGCGTCATCGCGGCCCTGCACGCGGCCGACCGGCTCGCCGCGCGGGTCGCGCAGGGCGAGCCGCCGAAGTACAACCTCGCCGTCGTCGACTGGTTCAACGAGGAGGGCAGCCGGTTCGCGCCATCGATCATGGGCAGCTCGGTCTTCGCCGGGCTGATGGACGAGCAGGAGATGCTGCAGGTCACCGATCCCGACGGCGTCACCGTCGCCGAAGCGCTGGACGCCATCGGCTACCGCGGCACCGATGAGCGGCCGAAACCGGCGGCCTACGCCGAGATCCACATCGAGCAGGGACCCGTGCTCGAACGCGAGGGCATCGCGCTCGGCGCGGTGGACCGCAGCTGGTACACCCAGAAGCTGGACGTGGAGGTGCTGGGCGAGCAGTCGCACACCGGCGCGACCGCGATGGCCGACCGCCGGGACGCCCTCGTCGCCGCGTCCAAGGTCGTGGTGCTCGTCCACGACGTGACCGACGACTTCGAACCGGAGTCGATCGTCTCCTCGGTCGGCTACCTGACGCTCGAACCGAACTCGCCGATCGTGGTGCCCCGCCGCGTCCACCTCGTCGCCGACATCCGGGCCAACGCGCCGGAGATCGTCCAGCAGGCCCGCGCGCTGCTGCTGGAGCGGATCGCGGTGGTGGCCCGCGAGCACGACCTGACCATCGACGTCCGGGACTTCGACGTCCGCCCGGTCCAGCACTTCCCGGAACAGGGCCTGGAGATCGCTGAGAAGGTGGCCGCCGACCTCGGGACCGGCATCCGGCGGATCAACACCATGGCCGGGCACGACTCGGTCGCCATGAACCGCATCGTGCCGGCGCTGATGCTGTTCATCCCCTCCATCGACGGCGTGAGCCACTGCGAGCGCGAGTTCACCAGCGACGACCAGATGGCCACCGGGGTCGACGCGCTCACCGAGGCGACCTGGGAACTGCTCAACGGCGAACTGGAGGCCGAGCGGTGACAGACCTCGTCCACCTCGACGCCATCGCCGCGCTGCGGGCCTTCCGCAGCCTGGAGCTCTCCCCGGTGGAACTCCTCGATGCCCTGGCCGACCGGACTGAGCGGGTCAACGGCGACCGGAAGACTGGCGTCAACGCCTTCACCGAGACCCTGTTCGAGGAGGCGCGCGCCGAAGCCGAACGAGCGGCTTCGGCCTACCTCCGCGCGGCCCGCACCCGGGAACCCACCGCGCCGCTGCTCGGGATCCCGGTGGCCACCAAGGAGAAGCACGCGCTCGCCGGTCGGCGGCTCGAGCAGGGATTGGTCGCGCACGCGGGACGCGTAGCCGAGGCGGACCACCCCGTCGTCGAGCGCATCCAGCGCGCGGGCGGGATCGTGCACGCGCGCACGACCACACCGGAGTTCAGCTGCGCCACGGTGACGCACAGCGCGATGTGGGGCGTGACCCGCAACCCGTGGAACCTCGACGCCACTCCGGGCGGATCCTCCGGCGGCGCGGGTGCCGCACTGGCCGCGGGCATGACGACGCTGGCGACCGCATCCGACATCGCCGGCTCGACGCGCGTGCCCGCGGCGTTCACCGGCACCGTCGGCTACAAGGCCCCTTACGGCCGGATACCAGGCCTCCCGCCGCTCAGCGCCGACTGGTACCGAGGGGATGGACCGATGGGGCGCACGGTGGCCGACACCGCGCTGCTCGCTTCGGTCATGTCGGGACGGCATCCCGCCGACCACACCTCGTGGGGGCCGGAGGGCGCGCCGATCGTGCTGCCGGAAGATCCGGTGGCCGCGCTGCGCGGTGTCCGCATCGGGTTCTCCCCGGACCTGGGTGCTTTTCCGGTCGACCCCGAGGTCGAGTCGGCCACCGCGGACGTCGTCGCACGGCTGGAGCGTGCCGGTGCCGTCGTCGTGCCGGTCGAACTGCCGTGGACGGGTGAGCAGGTGGTGCGCACGATCTTCGCCCACTTCGGTCAGATCCTGGCTCCGGCCATGGTGCGGGAATCCGGTGCGGTGGCGGAGCTGGCGCCGTACGCCCAGCGCTTCATCGCCGATGCCCGCCGAGCCGCTGAACGAGACGACCTCGTCGAGTCCCTCGTTCTCGATGCCGCCATGCAGGGCGAACTGGCCACCGCGATGGTCGACGTGGACGTGCTGCTCTGCCCGACCAACGCGGTCACGGCCTTGACGGCCGACGGCGACTACCTCGACGGAATCGACATCGGCGGAGACCACCGGAAGCACTACTGGGAAGCGCACCTGACCAGCCCGTTCAACGTCGCGAACCGATGCCCGTTGCTGGCGGTGCCCAGCGGCACGGCCAGCAACGGTGTCCCGACCGGTGTCCAGGTCGTGGGCCACCCGCACGACGAGCAGGCGGTGTTCCGGGTAGGCGCGGGCATAGAAGCCCTCGTGCCCCGGGAGCCTTGGCCGGACCCCATCGGCTGACCACTGCCACGACTGGACTTCGCCCGCGGCAGAAGCGATTTCGCATGAGATCGGCGATGTCGCCGGTGGGGGCGAGTGGCTGCTTTCAGCCGGAATCGCGGTCGCCCGGCACCGCGAGGTGGGATGAGTCGGACACGTGGCCGGACCCGTGGGAGCGCGTGACTCACCTGTCGAACCCAACTCGTACCGACCCGCGGGCTACCGAGGTGCCGATGGGCAGGTAGGGGAAGCCCACCCGACCGAACCGTTCAGAGAATCGCGCTGATCGGTTTGGTCGGGTGGGCGTGCGGGGGCGGCCGCCCGGGGTGGGCGGCTCAGGTGACGTGTGTTGCCTCCTCCGCCTGGCGTGGTCGCGGGATGAGCTGGTGGAGGAGGGCGTTGTGTTCGGTGCCGGTGGGCCGGCCGCCGGGTCTGGGTTTCCGAGCGGAGTCCACTGTGGTGGGTGGGGTGAACACGGGGCGGTCGTTCTCGATGGCGATCGCCCAGTGCTGGGTGTGGACGGTTCGGTGGTGGTGGCCGCAGAGCATGACGAGGTTGTTCAGCTCGGTCGCGCCGCCGTCGAGCCAGGACTGGACGTGGTGTGCTTCGGGAGTGCCGGGCGGGCGGTCGCAGGCGGGGAACGCGCACGTGCCGTCGCGCAGGAGCAGTGCGGCGCGCAGGTGGGGCGGCGCGGTGCGCTCGGCACGGCCCACGTCGAGGGGGAGTCCGTCGCTGTTGAGGACGACGGGGAGGATTTCGGCGTCGCAGGCGAAACGCCGGACGGTGGCGGCCGTGATCGGCTGCCCGGTGGCGGTCAGCGTGCCCGGCAGAACACCGCGACCGGTGTCCTGGAGCGTGCGGGTGAGGGTGTTGAAGTCGATGGTGATGGTGATGTGCGGGCGCTGACCGCCGGAGCGGGGCAGCTGGTCGGAGGCCAGGGCGATGTCCAGCAGGGCGTCGAAGGCGTCGGCGTTGCGCTGGCCGGGGCTGCGGAAGTCCGGTTGACCGTCCTCGGCGGGCAGGGGTGCGGCCAGCGGCTGGAGCGCGGCGCGGAACTTCGCGCCGGCCTCGCGGGAGAGCCGGGCGTTGATCACCGTCATCCCGTCGGCGTCGGTCCTGTAGTGCAGCTCCCGCAGGACGTGCTGCACCTGTTCGGTGCGGAAGGCGTTGTCCTCGTCGAAGTAGTAGCGGATCCGCTCGGCCAGTGTGGCCAGGTCGTGCGGACTGTGGTTCCGGGCGTGCTCGGTGAGCACTGCCTCGGCCTGGCCCACCTCGGCCGGGGTGCAGACCGGTGCCATGCGGCGCACGCCGTTGATGATGGTCCGCGCGTGGTCGACCGTGATCGCACCGGCGGTGATGGCCTCGGCGACGGCGGGCAGTTCCGCGGGAACCTGCTCCCCGGTGGCCGTGGTGCGTTCGGTGGCCGTCCGGGCCACCATGACCCGGCTCTTGGCCTCTCCGGCGGCGATGTTGAGCTTCTCCCGCACCCAGGTCTCGGTCTTGCGCGCGCCCTGCGCTGAGGGGATGCCCCGCTGCTCGGCTTCAGCGATGGCCCGCAGCTGAATTGCCACCGCGGCCCGCATGAGAGCCTCGGTATCGGCGATCACAGCCATCAGCTCGGCATCCGAGCACACCGGGATGGTCGACTGTGGACTCTCACCGTCCACACCCGACCCCGCCACCAACGCCATGACGTCCATGAGATCCACGATGCCAGCGTCGAACGCCTGTTTCACCACACGAACAGGTGTAAACCAAGGCCGGTGATCGGTAGCGCATGGGTCCTAGCCTGCCCCTGTGGCGTTCGCCCGTCCCCGGATTCCCAAGCCCTCGAAATCCCCGGAAGACCTGATTTCCATTCAAGTCGCGGGTCCCTTTCAAGGGAGGGGGCTCCGGGCGACGGCTGCTTTCGCAGCTGCACCGGAGAGCCGCGCCCCTGCTTCGGGCGGGCTAGGCGGTGGGGGAGTGCGTCGCGGGATCCTGCTGGCGCGCAACGGGTTCGGGTGACGTCCGGGTGTTCGGCCGGAGCATCTGCAGGACGACCAGCGCGCGAGCGGCTCGTTTGTCGCGCGCGATGATCGCTGTGGCGCCCGCGAGGACGGTGAGCACCGCCGTCGGTGCGAAGCGGAGGACGAGCAGGACCACGGCGACGGAAACGGGCGCGCCAACGATGCAGGTCAGGGCGGACATCACGCGTTCTCCCTCGGTCGGGCGCAGGGGCGCGCCGACGGCGCGTCCCAGCACCTGCTGAAGAGGAACGCCTGCACCTCCACGGCCAACCGGTCCCCCGTTTCCGGTCACCGAGTCAGGGACAGACGATCTCGGACATCGCCAGTGTGCCACCGCCCGCGCAGGCCGGGTACGTCCGATCGGCTGCATCGGAAGCGTACCGACTACACGCTTGTGCAGTGAACTGTCCGTGCGTACAGTCGGAGGTGGAGGT
The DNA here is from genome assembly GCF_027853965.1 of Saccharopolyspora indica. Classification (GTDB taxonomy): domain Bacteria; phylum Actinomycetota; class Actinomycetes; order Mycobacteriales; family Pseudonocardiaceae; genus Saccharopolyspora; species Saccharopolyspora indica. The sequence goes on from NZ_JAQGLB010000001.1 coordinate 242,065, forward strand.
GCTCATGACCGAACCCGAAGACCTCACCGCTCGTGCGCGGATCCGGGATGCCGCCCTGCGGCACTTCGGCGAGCACGGCTTCGACCGGGCGACGATCCGCGGGATCGCCGAGACGGCCGGGGTGTCGTCGGGCCTGGTGCGCCACCACTTCGGTTCCAAGGAAGCGCTGCGCGACGCGTGCGACGCCCACCTGGCCAAAGCGCTCGGCAAGATCAACGACCAGGTCAGGGCCGACAGCGGCCCGGGCGAGGTCAACTACGTCGCGGTCGCCGGAGCGGTCTTCGGGCCCTACCGCGGCTACGTCCTGCGCGCCCTGACCGAGGGCCGCGCGGCGCCGGTGTTCGACGAGCTGGTGCGGCTCGGGGCGCAGTGGCTGGCCGAAGCCGACGAAAAGCGTTCCGACGCACCGGAAGTGTCGCGCAAGGCCAGGGCGACCGTGGGCGCGGCGATGGCGCTGTCCGTCTCAGTGCTCCACGAGCACGTGTCGCGGGGGCTCGGCGTCGACGTGTTCAGCCCGGAGGGCGCCGACCTGCTGGCACGGGCCCTGCTCGACATCTACTCCCACCCCTACCTCAGCCCGGAGGAAGCGGCCGAGTTGCGAGACCGCTTGCCGCAGGGCGGAAAGAGTTCCGGATGACGGCTCCCATAGAGATCCGCGGACTGGTCAAGACGTTCGGCCGCACCACCGCGCTGGACGGCCTCGAGCTCACCGTGAACGCCGGCGAGGTGCACGGGTTCCTCGGGCCGAACGGTGCGGGGAAGAGCACCACGCTCCGCATCCTGCTCGGCCTGCTGCGCGCGGACGCGGGCACCGCCAGGCTGTTGGGCGGCGATCCGTGGCGCGATGCGACAGAACTGCACTCCAGGCTGGCGTACGTGCCCGGGGACGTGACGCTCTGGCCGGGATTGTCCGGCGGTGAGGTCATCGACCTCCTGATGCGGGAGCGCGGCCCGGCCGCACGCGCGCGGCGGGCGGAGCTGATCGAACGTTTCGACCTGGATCCGCGGACCAAGGCCCGCGCCTACTCCAAGGGCAACCGGCAGAAGGTGGCGCTGATCGCCGCGTTCGCCTCCGGCGCCGAACTGCTCGTCCTCGACGAACCCACCTCAGGCCTGGACCCGTTGGTGGAGCAGGTCTTCCGGGACCTCGTGCGCGAACAGCGCGGCGTCCGGACGGTTCTGCTGTCCAGTCACGTGCTGACCGAGGTCGAGGACCTGTGCGACCGGGTGACCATCGTCCGCGCCGGGCACACGGCCGGCACCGGAAGCCTCGCGGAGCTCAGGCACCTGGCCCGCACCTGCGTCGAAGCCGAGATTCCCGGACCGCCCGACGGGCTCGCCGAGCTGCCAGGAGTGCACGACCTGCGCGCCGACGGCGATGTCGTGCGATTCGAGGTCGACACCGCGGCTCTCGGCCCGGCGCTGCGCCAGCTCGACGCGCTCGGCGTCCGCCGCCTGGTCAGCCGACCACCGACCCTGGAGCAGCTGTTCCTGCGCCACTACGAGAAGGCCGGGCAGCGATGAGCGCCGGGACGGCGAGCCTGGTGCGGTTGGCGCTGCGGCGCGAGCGCACCATCGCGCCGTGGTGGATCGCGCTGCTCATCGCGCTGGCCCTGGTACTGGTCTCCTACATCGAGCGGGCCATGCCAACCCCGGAGCTGATGGCCGAATACGTCGAGCTGATCAACCGCAACAACTTCTTCCGGGCGCTGGGCGGCGGATTCGTCATCTCCGACCTCGGCTACCTCGCGGCCTGGCGCAGCGGCGGGTTCCTCTACCTGTTCAGCGCGTTCGCCGCCGTGTTCGTGGTCGTCCGGCACACCCGCGCCGACGAGGACGCCGGGCGCATCGAGCTGCTGCGCGCGGGTGCGATCGGCCGCCGTGCCCCGCTGACCGCAGCGCTGCTGGTGGCGGGCGGGACCAGCCTCGCCGGTGGCGCGGCCACCGCGATCGCACTGATCGCCATCGGGATGGACCCGGCCGGATCGCTCGTCTACGGCGCGGCGGTCAGCGGGGCCGGAGTGCTGTTCGGCGCCATCGCAGCGGTGTTCGCCCAGCTCAGCCGGATGGCCCGCACCGCGCGAGCGCTGAGCTTGCTCGTGCTCGGAGTCGCCTACATCCTGCGCTACGCCGGTGATGCGTCCGGGCTGTACTGGATGAAGTGGGCGTCGCCGCTCGGCTGGATCCACGCGGTGCAGCCGTACTGGACCAACCGCTGGTGGGCGCTCGTGCTTCCGCTCGGGGTGAGCGCTGTCCTGGCAGCCATGGCGTACCGCCTGGTCGACCGCCGAGACCTCGGTGCCGGGTTGCTCCCGGAGGGCCGCGGGGCTGCGGCCGCACCCGGCCTGCGCGGACCGATCAGCCTGGCGTGGCGGCTTCACCGCGGTTTGCTGCTCAGGTGGGCCGTCGCGGTGGCCGTTTTCGCGGTCGGCGCCGGTGGTTTCAGCACGATGATGGACCAGTGGAAGCAGGCCCCCGGAACCACGACGGACAACCTGCTGCGCGGCTTCGGCGGCAGTCCTGGAGCCGATCTCGCCTCCTTCGGGCTGTGGGCCATGATCCTGATCTTCGCGCACGTCATCGCGCTGTACCCGGTGCTCGTGGTGCAGCGGATGCGCGCCGAGGAGCGCTCCGGCCGCGCGGAGCTCGTGCAGTCCACGCCGCTGACCCGAATCCGTTGGGCCGCAGGGCATCTGGTGGTGCTGAGCCTCGGTTCGGCGGTGCTGCTCGCGATCGCGGGTGGGGTGTTCGGCGTGTCCTTCGCCTTCTTCGTCGGCGATCCCGCGACCGACATCCCGCGCGTGTTCGCCGGAACGCTGGGCACCCTCCCGGCCGTCTGGCTGGTCGGCGCGATCTGCGTGCTCGCTCACGGCGCGGTGCCGCGGGCTTCCGCGGCGATCGGCTGGGCGGTCTGGGCAGCGGTGGCGGTGCTGGGGCGTGTCGCCGGTCCGCTGTACGGCGGTTGGGGTGGAACGCCCTTCGAACCCTTCCACCACATCCCGAACACGGTCGCCGGGGCCCCCTTCGACCCGGTACCAGCACTGATCATGCTAGTGCTGTCGGCGCTGCTGATCGCCACCGGCCTGTTCGCCCTGCGCCGCCGCGACTTCGGTTGAGCCGCGCCCCTCAGCGCAGTTCGCCGACGGCTCCGTAGCCGTTGGCCGGGCTTTCGCCGGTGTCCGACGGCCAGTGGTTGATCGGCGCGAGCCCGGGCTCGACCAGTTCGCAGCCGTCGAGGAGCGCGGCGATCTCGTCGCGGCTGCGCACCACCAGCGGCGTCGGCGTGCTGCGGTAGACGTCCTGACCTCGGTGGGCCTCGCTCTTGGTCATGGTGGTCATCGACGCGTGCGACAGGGCCACGAAGCTGCCCGGCGGGCAGGCGTCGCAGTAGGTGCGCAGGATCCGGTCGGGTTCGTCGGAATCGGGCACGAAGTGCAGGATGGCCACGGCCAGCACCGCCACCGGCCGGGAGAGGTCGAGCAGCCCGGCCACGCCCGGCGCGGCCAGGACCTCCGCCGGTCGGCGGATGTCGGCCTGGGTGACGCTGACGTCGGGCTCGTCGACCAGCAGCGCGCGGGCGTGCGCGACCGCGACGGATTCGTGGTCGACGTAGGCGATCCGGGCGCGCGGGTCGTGCTGGTGGGCGATCTCGTGGACGTTGCCGACGGTGGGAACTCCCGATCCCAGGTCGAGGAACTGGTCGATGCCCCGCTCGCACAGGTATCGCACCACCCGGCCGAGGAACTCCCGGTTCATCCGCGCGAACCGGCCGATCTCCGGGGTGACCGCCAGCGCCCGCTCGGCCGCCTCGCGATCGACGGCGAAGTTCGCCGCCCCGCCGAGGTAGTAGTCGTACATCCGCGCCACGTTGGGCACCGAGGTGTCCACCCGGGCTCCGGTGGTGCCGGGTATCGGGTCGTCGCGGTCGGGTCGGTCCATCGTCGGCCTCCAGCTGCCGGGTGTGCGACACCCTAGCGTTCGCGGGCCCGGTGGTGGCTCAGTTCGCCGCCGCGAGGCCGATCCGGTCGGCCAGCCGGGTGATGTAGGAGGTGACGACTTCGGCCGGCGCGTCCGGCAGCCCGAACAGGACCTCGGTCACGCCGCAGGCCGCCCACCCGGTCAACGTGTCCGGGTCGGGTTTGCCCGCCAGCGCGATGACTTCGGGTTCGCCGTCCCGGCCCGCTTCCTTCCAGAGCTCCCGCAGGCGGCGCACCCGGTCCTCGACGTCGCGTTCGCGCGGCGTGGTGATCCAGCCGTCCGCGTGCTGCACCGCCCAGGCGAAGTTGCGCTCGGTGCCGCCCGCGCCGAGCAGCACCGGGATGTGCCCCGCCCGCACGGGTTTGGGCCAGGCCCAGCTCGGGCCGAAGCTGACGAACTCGCCGCCGTAGCTCGCTTCCTCCTGCGTCCACAGCGCCCGCATGGCGCCGAGGTACTCGCGCAGCGCGGTCTTGCGCCTGCCGCCCGGGATTCCGTGATCGGCCAGTTCGTCGGTGTTCCAGCCGAATCCGGTGCCCAGTGCGACGCGCCCGCCGGAGAGGTGGTCGAGCGTCGCGATCGTCTTGGCCAGCGTGATGGGATCGTGCTCGGTGGGCAGGGCGACGGCGGTGGACAGCGTGATCCGGTGCGTCACCGAAGCCGCGGTCGCCAGCGCGACCCACGGGTCGAGGGTGCGCTGGTAGCGGTCGTCGGGCAGTTCCTCGGTGCCCGTGCCCGGGTGCGCGGCGTCCCGCCGCACGGGGATGTGGGTGTGCTCGGGGACGGCGAACGAGTGGAACCCCGCCTCTTCCGCGGCCCGCGCGGCTTCGGCGGGCGAGATGCCGCGATCGCTGGTGAACAGCACGACGCCGTATCGCACCGGCATTCCTCCGATCCCTGCTCGGTTTCCGGACCACGATTAGAACACGTTTCACTTCGTGGCGGAACGGCTGGACGTCAGCGGTCGGGGAGCGTGGCCAGCAGCTGGGCTTCGGTGGTCCGGACCTGGTCGGCCAGACCGGCCAAGATCGACTCCAGCCCGGTGGGGGATTCGTCGTCGGCCGGTGCGGGAACTTCCAGCGCGTCGAGTGCGGCTTTGAGCCGTTCGACGTCGGTGCTTCGGCCGAGAGCGGCGGTGGTGCCGAGCATCGAGAGGTCGCGCAGCGCGGCCCGGAAGCGGTCGAGTTCGGCGAGCTGGTCGTCGTCGAGCTTCTCGCGGTCGGGGGTGAGCTCGACGCGGGCTCGCGCCGCTTCCCGGTGCAGGACGAGCGTTTCGGTGTCGTGGCCCGGCTCGGTCATCGCCCGCAGCGCCCGCGCGGTCGTCGTGCGCGCGGCGACGATCCGGTGCCGCAGCGGTTCTGGGCGCAGGCCGGGGACCACGGCGAAGCCGACGAGGACGCCGATGAGCGCTGCGGTGAGCGTCAGCACCGCGTACTCGACCAGGGTGTGGACCGGATCGGTGTGCCGCAGTGAAGTGTTGAAGCCGACGGTCACGACCACCATGAACGTGTAGGCCAGCGAGGGCCGGGACATCATGTTCCACAGCGCGATGACGAGCGCCGTCAGCGCGACCACGGGCAGGTGGGGCGCGGGCACCACCAGGATGATCACGACGGCCAGCGCCGCGCCCGCGACCAGCCCGACGACGCGCGGACGCGCCTTGATCAGCGTCTCGCGCCAGCTCGCCTGCAGGATGCCGAACGTGGTCATCAGCGCGGTCGCCACCAGCGGATCACCGGCGGGCAGGTACGAGGTGATCACCAGGATCAGCAGGAGCCCGAAGGCCGTGCGCACCGCGTGCCGGACCTGGATCGAGCGCAGCCGCACGCTCGGCCGCAGAACGGACGTCCGCAGCCGGTCGGGCAGCGCCACCCGGGAGGTGTCCCGCTCGGTGATGGCCCGTTCGACGGCGTCGAGGGCCGCCGAGGCCTCGGAGCCGAACTCGACCGCTGCGGCACCGGCCTCGACCTGCGGTGCGGGACCGGGCTTCTTGGCGCGCAGCAGCTCGGCGAGCTCGTGGGCGCGGGTGCGCAGCGCGACCAGTTCCTCGTCCGAGGCTTCCACCTGTCCCGCGCGCTGGACCGCCTCGGCCGAGTGCAGGGCCAGGCGGTAGCGGGATGCGGCGCCGAGCGCGATGCCGAGCCAGCGGCGGCGGCCGTCGGCCAGCCACGTGTCGAAGGCCGTCGTCAGGGCGGGAGCCTCGGCGTCGAGGACGTCGGCGATCTTCTCCCGGGTCGCCTTGGACGGATCGCCGATCCCGAGCAGGACGCGCAGCACGACGGCGATCACCACCCCGGTCACCGCGGCGACGACGACCTGCCAGGGGCCGGCAGGCCCGATCAGCGCCATGCCGTAGGCGAACAGCGCGACCATGCCCAGCCCGAGGCCGACGGTGACGAAGCGCGGTCCGCGCAGCGGCAGCAGCGCCGCGACGAACACGATCAGCACGATCACGGCGATCGCGGCGGGCCGGGAGATCTCACCGAGCAGCCGCGGCACGATCGCCGCGAACAGCAGCAGCGGGCTCAGCGCGGCAGCCAGGCGGAGATCGGCGCGCAGCGGTCCGCCGAGGAAGGCGATGAGCGAGTACATGGCGACGAACCCGCCCACGACGGAGGCCGAGCCGGCGCCCACCGCGTAGCCGATGAGGAACGTCGGTGCCAGCACCACCGCGAACAGGACGAGCAGCAGCGGGCTCCCCTTCGCCGGGGTCGACGTGCCGTTGGTGGTGCTCATCTGCCTCCTCGCTCCGAACAGCGGTGTGCGGTCCGGAGGATCATGACGGCTCTCCCACCCGCGCACCACCGCACCGGTCTCGTGCTCGAACCCGGTGCACACCGTCAGCGGGTGGCTCGCGCCCGGTCTCGTCGAGCACGGAGACGTCTGAGCCGCAGTGCACCGCGCCGACCAGCTTCGCCGGGTGCGCGGCGGCCACCCGAGCGGTCCACCCGCGGCACCGCGTTCGGTAGGTTCTGCTCCAACTGGAGCAACGGTGTGAGGAGAACGCCAATGACGATGGAACCCGCCGACGTGGACCTGGACTTCGGGCTCGCGGACAAGGTCGCGGTCATCACGGGAGGGGCATCGGGCATCGGCGGTGCGATCGCGGCTGCCTACGCCGCGAAGGGTGCCCGGGTTGCCATCCTCGACCTGCAGGAAGAGGCGGCACGGGCCCAGGCCGACCGGATCGGCGGCGGCGCGCGGGGATTCGCCTGCGACGTCTCCGACGCGGCCTCGGTCGAGGCGGCGGTGGCAGCCGTGATCGACGCTTGCGAGCGCGTCGACGTGCTGGTCAACAGCGCGGGCGTGGCGCTGCTGGCGCCTGCCGAAGACCTGGGCCGGCAGGCCTGGGACAAGACGATGGCGGTCAACCTGACCGGCACGTTCCAGGTCTCGCAGGCGGTGGGCAAGCACATGCTCGCGGCGGGACGGGGGCGGATCATCAACCTCGCCTCCCAGGCCGGGAGCGTCGCGCTGGACCAGCACGCCGCCTACTGCGCGTCCAAGTTCGGCGTGATCGGCCTGACCAAGGTGCTGGCCACGGAGTGGGCCGGTCGCGGGGTCACGGTCAACTCGATCTCGCCCACGGTGGTGCTCACCGAGCTCGGCCGCAAGGCGTGGGAGGGGCCCAAGGGCGATGCGCTGAAGGCGGTCATCCCCACCGGCCGCTTCGCGCTCCCCGAGGAGATCGCGGCCACCGCGGTCTTCCTGGCCTCCGACGCCTCGGCGATGATCAACGGGGCCGATCTGCTGGTCGACGGCGGCTACACGGCGCGCTGACTCCCGGACCGGGCCACCGCCCGCGATGGCCCGGTTTCCGCCGGTTCCGCCCAGGACCGGCCGATTCGGCTGCGGGAGGCGAGGGCGGCGGCTGCCGGTGCGGCGTTACCCGCTCCGCTGCTCGGTCTCCCGTTTCCGGTGGTCGCTGGGCCGTGCGCCGCGCAGCCGCTTGAACGCCACGCTCAGCGCGAAAGCGTTGGAATAGCCCACTTTCCGCGCGATCACGTCCACCGTGCGGTCGGTCTTGCGCAGCAGGTCGGCGGCCAGCGCGATCCGCCAGTTCGTCAGGTAGGTCATCGGCGGTTCACCGATCAGCGCGGTGAACCGCCGGGCCAGCGCCGCCCGCGACACCCCCACCTTCGCCGCCAGCTCCGCCACGGTCCACGGGTGGGCGGGCGCGTCGTGCAGCAGCCGCAGCGCGGTGCCCACCACCGGATCGTCCATGGCGCGGCACCAGGCCGGCGCACCGGCGTCCGGATCGTCGAACCAGCTGCGCAGCGCGGAGACCAGCATCAGGTCCATGAGCCGGTCCAGCACGAGCTGTTGTCCGGGCCGGTCCCGGGTGATCTCCTCGGCGACCTGCTCCGGGGACGGGAAGGGGCGCTCCTGGGCAGGCACCACCAGCACCGCGGGCAGTGCCTGGAGCAGCTGCGCGCTGAGCTCTCCCTGGCGCTCGAATGCCCCGCTGAGCAGCACGGCGGCCCCGGCCGCCGGTGTTCCGCAGGTCCGGGCGGCCGCGCGCTCGCCGCCCCCGGTCGCCGAGCAGTAGTCGGCCTCGGTCACCACCGCCGACGGGCTGGTCGCCGGATCGTCGGCCACCGAGTAGGGCACGTCACCGCGGATCACGGCGATGTCGCCCGCTTCGATGCGCACCGGTTCGCGCTGGTCGGGGACGATCCACGCGGGACTGTTCAGCATCGTGGCCAGCGTCAGCGAGGCACCGCTGGACATCCGCAGCGCCCACGGCGGCCGGACGATCGCCTGCCGGAAGACGGCGCCGCGCGCCCGCACGTCCGCCAACAGCTCTGACACGGCGTCCATGCCCACAGCGTAGACGCACGAACATCGAGCGGAGCTCATCAGCCATGGATCGTCTCGATTCCCGCTGATTGGCTGGAGTCATGTCTGAAAAGCCGATTCTCGTCACCGGCGCGACCGGCAAGTCCGGCCGCCGGGTGGTCCGCCGGCTGCGCGCCGCGGGGCTGCCGGTTCGCGCGGCGTCCCGCGGCGGCGAGCACACCTTCGACTGGGCCGACAGCCGGACCTGGGATCCGGCCTTGGAGGGAGTCCGCGCCGCCTACCTCGTGCAGGTGGACGGCACGCGGTTCGTCCGCCCGTTCGTCGAGCGAGCGGTGCGGCACGGGGTGCAGCGGCTCGTGCTGGCCTCCGGTCGCGGCATCGACGACCCGGATTACGCCAACGACCCGGGCGGCGTTCGCGACGCCCTGCTCGACAGCGAGGCCGCCGTGCGGGAGAGCGGTCTGGAGTGGACGATCAGCCGGCCGGGCTGGTTCGCGCAGAACTTCAGCGAGGGCTTCTTCGCCGAGGCGATCGCCGCCGGTGAGCTGCGGTTGCCCGGTGGTGACGGGGCGGTCAGCTTCGTCGACGCCGAGGACATCGCGGCGGTCGTGGTCGCGGCGCTGACCGGGGCGGGCCACTCCGGCCAGATCTACGAGCTGTCCGGGCCCGAGCCGGTGACGTTGGCGGAGGCGGTCGCCGCGATCTCCGCCGCGGCCGGCCGCGAGATCCGCTACGTGCCGCTGTCCGTCGAGGACTTCGTCGCGGAACTGGTCGCTCAGGGGCTCCCGGCCTCGGAGGCAGCGGGATTCGCCGACGTCCTCGAACCGCTCCGCAACGGCACCGACTCCTACGTCTCCGACGGCGTGCAGCGAGCTCTCGGCCGCGCCCCGCGCACCTTCGCCGAATTCGCCGAGTCCACGGCCGCTGCGGGCGGATGGTCGGTCTGAGAATGCTGTCGGCATACATCAGGAGGGACACCCGCAGGCCGGGGAAGCCCCGACAAGCTCTGACCGCTGTCAGTACCCGGCGCCTGCTTCCTGCAGGGCCTTCCAGAATCCGTGCACGATCTGGTCACCGGGAAGTCCGAACGAGTTCAGCACCTCCGCCCAGGCCAGGGCATCGCCGGACTCCGTCAGACCGTCCATCACGCGCTGGTAGACCGCGTTGTCGTTGAGGATCTCCCGGGGCATCGGCGACGGGAACGCGGGCGGCCCCCAGGCGATCGGCGCGGCGGGCGGGAGCAGCAGGTCACCGGCGTCGGCGAAATCGGCGGGCCGGGCCCAGAAGTTCTGGCCCGGTGAGCCGTAGGCGCCGTGCGCGGTGGGGAGGCGTTGCAGCTGGCCGCTGAACGCCTGCGCGTTGGAGATGGGGTTCGCGGCGTGGCAGACCACGTCGTCCTCCCGGCAGATGCTCGCCACTTTGATGTCGCCGAACTCGCGCGGGCCGGGCGTGTGCATGCCCGGCCCGTCCGGCGCGACCGACATGATGCCGCCGGAGGGGCCCTGCACCGCGGTGTTCGTGACGTGGCGCCGCGGATCGGCGATCAGCACGGCGTTGACCAGCTGGTCCGGGACCTCGTCCCGCGCGGCCAGCAGCTCGGCGGCGTCACCGGAGATGAGCGCGCCGAAGGAGTAGCCGACGAGGGTGATCCGCGAACCCGGGCAGGCGCGGTGGAAGTCCCCGACCTTCCGCTCCAGCGCCGGGGCCGCCACCCGCCGCGTGTTGTCCAGGCTGTGCGGGTGCACGCCCGGGACGATCCCGTCGTCGTACCGGAACTTCTCGGCACGGGCTCCGGGCGGCACGGTCGTCCCGGCGTCGTCCCAGGTCCGGCCGGTCAACCCGCGCCCCCGGCCGTCGGTGAGGACGTACAGGTCGCTGCACCCGGCCGATTCCGGTGGAGCTGCGGAGGCGATCTCGACACCGCTCAACCCGGCGGCGACCAGCGCGGCACCGGACAGCGCCAGGCACGTCTTCTTCGCGAATCGCATGCGGCACCTCATCCATTCGCGCGGGCGCGCGATCCGGGAACGAGCACGGCGTGAGCATGCTCGCCCGGTGGTGATCGCGAGTCAACGCCAGATCGCCGGATTGGCTTGTTCCCGCCGCGGCGGGAACTTCAGCCGGCCAGGTGCGCGTCGAGCCAGGCGGTGATCTCGTCGAGCACCTGGTCCCGCTCCGGCTCGTTGTGCGATTCGTGGTGCAGGCCCTCGTGGATCCGGAACGTGAGGTCGGTGGATCCGGCGCGGTCGCGCACCAGCTCGCTGGCGGACGGCGGCATCAGCCGGTCGGCGCCGCCGTGCAGGACCAGCAGCGGCATGGTCAGCGACGGCAGGCGCTGCGGCATGTCCTCGGCGGTCCGCATGATCTCGACCGCGGTCCGCGCCCGCATCTTCCCGTTGTGGTTGAGCGGATCGGTGCGGAAGTCCCGCACCACCGCGGGATCGCGGCTGATGGTGTCGGCGTCGATGGTGCGCACGCCGAGGTCGGGCAGCAGCTTCGACAGCAGCGGCGCGACGATCCGCTCCACAGTGGACACCGGTCCGGCGTCGAGCGCGGGCGCCGAGATCACCGCGCCGCGGATCCGCTCCAGCGGCGTTCCGGTGAGGTACTGCAGCGAGATCAGCCCGCCCATGCTGTGCCCGTAGACGAACACCGGTGCGCCGCTGTGCCGGTCGGCGGCCAGCCGGGCCAGCAGGCCGACCCCGGAGACGGCGGCGGCCATGCCGCCGATGTTGCCGCGAGTGCCCGGCGACCGGCCGTGCCCGGGGTGGTCCAGCGCGTGGACGGCGTAGCCCGCCGCGTTGAGCCGCGCCGCGACGTGCCGGTAGCGGCCGCTGTGCTCGTGCAGCCCGTGCACCAGCACGACGACTCCGACCGGCTGCTCGACGGTCCAGCTCTGCCAGTACTGCCCCGAAGGCAGCCTTCCCTCGGAGTGGGCCGCGGCGGGCACCGCGCGGTCGTGCGCCTCGGTCATCGAACACCTTCCGCCTGATCGTGGGACTTCCCGCGCAAGCTTCGTCCGGTGATCGCTCCACGGCAACTCATCGTGCTGCTCAGCACGTCCTTGACTTCGTGCGCGCTCGAAGTTTCACGATCGGCTCCGGACCGCCGTGGACCGCACGGCGCCTAGCAGGAAGGCGAATCATTGTCCGCGAAGAAGGTTTTCGCCGTCGGCGGCGGCCTCGCCGTGATCGGACTGCTCGCACTGGCTCCCGGCTCGGTGCCCGCACCGCCCGCGGCGGCGTCCCCGGCCGCGGCGCAGGTGATCGAGCTCGACGTGGGCAACGACCAGTTCGTGCTCACCGACGTCGGCGAGCACGGGCTGAGCCTCGGCGACGAGTACGTGTTCTCCGACGTGCTGTACCGGAACGGGCAGCGGGTCGGCTACGACGGCGGCTCCTGCCAGGTGACGCACGTGGACGGCGAGCGGATCACCACCAACTGCACGCTGTCGCTCCAGCTGCCGGACGGCCAGCTCACCGCCCAGGCGGTGTGGGTCCGCGGTACCGACGGGCCGATGGCCGTCACCGGAGGTACGGGCGCCTACCGCAACGCCCGCGGTGAACTGCACGTCACCGACGTGCAGACGCCGAACGAGAAGTACCGGATCGTGATCACGCTCTGACTCGGTGAACCAGCCGGTCAGAGCTGGTGGCCGGCGCGGGCTGCGCTCCCGCGCCGGCCACCGGTGGTCGCACGCCGCCGCTGGATGATCCAGTTCAAGCGCCCGTGCGCCGCCATGATCCCGAGCACGACCAGCGCCGCGCCGACCGGCTGGTTCCAGGTGAGGGGCTCGCCCAGCAGCACGACCCCGAGGAGCACACCCACGACAGGTGAGAGGTAGGTGACCGCGGCGGCGTTGGCCGCGCCCCAGGCGGCGACGACGTTGTTGTTCCACACGTAGGCCAGCCCGGTGCCGAAGACGCCGAGGACGACCATGCTGATGACGACCGCGCCGCTGAGCCGGTCGACGGGCTCAGCGGCCACCCAGGGCGCCCCGACCACCATGATCACGGCTCCGATGAGGACCTGGACGAAGGCGAGCGCGGGGGCGGAGTGACCGCGGCCGGAGACGAAGCGGCGCAGGTAGGCGAATGCGAGGCCGTAGCAGGCGGTGGCGCCCAGGCAGGCCAGCTGGGGGAGGAGGTCGTAGTGCTCGCCCAGTCCGCGCCAGGGGCCGATGATCGCCACCACGCCCGCGAACCCCAGCAGCAGCCCGCAGGTGCGGTCCCGGTTCATCCGCTCGCCCGCCAGCATCGCGGCGGCGAAGAGCATCGCGACCAGCGGTGTGGTGGCGTTGAAGATGCTCGCCAGACCCGACGAGATCCGCTGCTCCGCCCAGGCGAACAGCGTGAACGGCACCACGCACAGCAGCATCGCGACCACCGCGAGGTGGCCCCACACGCGCGGGTCCCGCGGCACCGGCCGGCGGGCGACCAGCACGACCGCGCCCAGGGCCAGCGCGCCGAAGACCATCCGGGCCAGCACCACCTGCGCCGGGGACAGGTCCTCCAGACCGATCTTGATGAGCAGGAAGCTCGATCCCCACGCCACGGCCAGCAGGACGAACTGGACCACGACTCCCGCGAACATGCCGACTCCTCACGACGGGCACCCGCCACCAGCCAACCCCCGGAACGCTCGGCGAGCTGGCGGAATCCGGCCATCGCACTGGTCGGGGAGCGAAGCGGTCCGACCGGTCGGCTGATCAGCTTCCGCCGGCGACCAGACCCTCTGCGACGAGCCCGGCCTGCACCGCCTCGCCGAGCGCCGCGACCGCGCTCATCGGCCGGACCATCACGGTGAACTCCTCGATCAGGCCGTCGTCGTCGAGCTGGATCAGGTCGATGCCGTGGATCTGCTTGCTGCCGACCACTGCGCGGAAGATCAGCTGGTGCGTGTCGGCGGGCGCGCCCGCCGCAGTCTCCGCCGTGCCGTGCAGCTCGCCGACGTACCGGAACTCGTCGAACACCCGCAGGAGAACTCCGAAGACGCCGAGGACCGCGGTGCGGCCCTCGAACGGGGTGAACTTGACGGGGCTGAAGAACCTGGGTTCGGGGGCGAACAGCGGCTCCAGCCCCTCGGCGTCGCGCTGCTCGACTGCGGTGCGGAAGCGGTCGACGGTGTCCATCCGATCTCCTTGGTCAAGGATATGATTAGTCTTATTGTTGACTATAGTGAGATGCGCACCCGGCCCGGGAGGAAGTGACATGGCGTTGCGGCATGCGGTGCTCGCTGCGTTGCTGGACGGCGAGCTCAGCGGGTACCAGCTGGCCAAGGCCTTCGACGCGGGCATGGCGAACTTCTGGCACGCGTTGCCGCAGCAGCTCTACTCGGAGCTGGCGAAACTGGAGAGGGAGGGGCTGGTCGCGGGCCGCGAGGTGGTGCAGGAAACCCGGCCGAACAAGCGGTTGTTCACCGTCACCGAAGCGGGGTTCGCCGAGCTGCACCGGTTCGCCGGGGCGCCGTCCAAGCCCTCGTTCATCCGCGACGACCTCATGGTGAAGGTCGCGGCCGCGGACTCGATCGAAGCCGCCGAGCTGATCGGCCAGCTCGAAGAACGCGCGGCGATCGCCACCGCGAAGATCGAGCTCTTCGAAGCGCTCCTGCGCAAGATGCGCGGTGAGCTCGACGAAGCGGAGTTCCTGGCTCGCGGCGGGCGGATCGGTCCGTACCTGACGTGCTTGCGGGGACGGCAGTTCGAGCAGGGGAACCTGGACTGGTGCATTCGCGCCGCATCCGTCCTGCGGGCCAGGGAGGGCGCTGATGTTCAGCGGTGACCGCGACTGGGAAGCGCGCGGTCCCCTGCGATTCGTAGCGCTCGGCGACAGCCAGACCGAAGGCCTCGACGACGGTGACGACGTGGTGGGCTACCGCGGCTGGGCGGATCGCCTCGCCGAGCGCATCGCGACGGCGAACCCGCAACTGCAGTACGCGAACCTCGCGGTGCGCGGCAGGCTGGCCCACGAGGTGCGCGCGGAGCAACTGGCCCCGGCGCTCGCGCTGGCGCCCGACCTGGTCACCGTCATGGCCGGGGTGAACGACCTGATCCGCCCGAGATTCGACGCCGCGGCCGTGGGCGACCACATCGAGCACGTGCTCGGCGAACTCGCGGCCACGGGCGCCGCGGTCGTCACGTTCACCTACCCGGACCCCGGTCTGCGGCTGCTGGCCGGGCGCCTGCTCACCGCGCGGACCTGCGACCTCAACGACCGGATCCGCACCGCGGCGCACCGCTGCGGTGCCATCGTCGTCGACCTCTCCGCTCACGCCGTCACCTCGGATCCCCGGCTGTGGAGCGGCGATCGGTTGCACCTCAACGCTCTCGGGCACGCTCGGCTGGCCGGAGCCGTGAGTCACGCGCTGGAAATCCCGGGCAGCAGCGCGGACTGGAGCGCCCCCCTCCCCGCGCGGCAGCCGCTGTCCGCGCAGCACCGAGTCGCCGAGGAACTCCGGTGGGTGGCCGGTTTCGTCGGTCCCTGGATCGTGCGCCGAGTGCTCGGCCGGTCTTCGGGAGACGGCCGCAGCGCGAAGCGCCCGACGCTCGGACCTGTGCGCGCGGGCCCACCCGCGGCCGGAGCGGCGAACGCCGAACCCTGAACGAGAGCCGGAAGTTCTGGTCAGGCGGTCAGGTCGAGGGCGGCCCGGATGATGGTGTCGGTGTCCAGGCCGTGGTGGCGGTAGACGTCGTCGAGCGAGCCGGACTGGCCGAAGGACGTCACCCCGAGAGCCGTGGTGCGGACCTGGTTGATGGTGGCCAGGAAGGACAGCGCGTGCGGGTGGCCGTCGAGGACGGTGACCAGCGGTGCGGCCCGGTGCGCGGGGAAGAGCTGGTCGAGGATCCAGGATTCGGCGGTTTCCCGGCCCTGGCGAGCTCGGACGGCGCGGTGGAGCAGGTCGGGGCTGGTCACGCAGATGACGTCGGCGGGGACGCCGAGCTGGTCGAGCCGGGCTGCCGCGGCGAGGGCTTCGGGGACGACGCCGCCCATCGCGGCGATCGCGACCGCGGGGCGCTCGACGCGCCGGAGCGGGTAACCACCGGCCACCACCTGGCGCCTGCGGCGTTCGCGGGCCGCGGCGTCGTCCGGGACGGCCGCGAGGCCCTGATCGACCGGCCGGGTGGACAGCCGGAGGTAGGCCGAACCGCCGTCGGGCCTGCCGAGGCGGCTCAGCGCGGCCAGCAGTGTCCACTCGGTGTCGATGGCGAAGGCCGGTTCGTAGCTGGTGCACCCGGGCTGTTCGAGCCCGATCGACGGCGTCTTGATCGACTGGTGCGCCCCGCCCTCCGGCGCGAGCGAGACACCGGAGGGCGTGCCGACCAGGATGGACTGACCACCGGCGTAGATGCCGTAGGACCACGGTTCCAGCGCGCGTTCGACGAACGGGTCGTAGACCACCCCGATCGGCAGCAGCGGCCGTCCCCAGCGGCTCCACGTCGCGCCGAGCTCGCCGAGCAGCCCGGCCAGGTTGACCTCGGCGATGCCCAGCTCGATGTGCCTGCCGGTCGGGTGCTCCTGCCAGTGCAGGATGGTCTCCCCGTCGTCGGCGAACCAGTTCGTGCGCTCCACCGGCGACCAGACGCCGACCTTGTTGACCCAGGCACCGAGGTTCGTCGTGGAGCTGACGTCCGGGCTGACGGTGACGACGCGCTGGGCGACGTCCGGTGCCTGCCGGGTGAGGTCGAGCAGCACGCGGCCCAGCGCGGCCTGCGTGGTGGCGGTGCCGGTGGGCGTCCGGCCGAAGTCGGCCGGGACCGCGGGCGGCCGGGCCTGCGGCGGCTCCGGCCGGTGCAGTCGCCGCGCGGCCGCGGTGCAGAGCTCGTGCGCGGCGCTGCCCGCGGGGAGCGGCCGCCACGGGTCGTCGAGATCGGTGCCGAGCGCTTCGGCGAGTTCGCGC
The DNA here is from genome assembly GCF_027853965.1 of Saccharopolyspora indica. Taxonomy (GTDB): domain Bacteria; phylum Actinomycetota; class Actinomycetes; order Mycobacteriales; family Pseudonocardiaceae; genus Saccharopolyspora; species Saccharopolyspora indica. The sequence goes on from NZ_JAQGLB010000001.1 coordinate 258,736, forward strand.
ATCTGCTCGTCGTTGAGCAGCGAGGAGTGGTTCTGCGGATGTCCCCGGGTGGGCAGGCCGTGGCCCTTGACGGTGTAGGCGAACAGCACCGTCGGGCGGGTGTCGTCGATCGCCGCGAACGCCTCGTCGAGAGCGCCGAGGTCGTGTCCGCCGAGGTTGCCGAACGCCTCGACGAGCTCGGCATCGTCCACTGCGGTGAGGAAGTCGGCGACGGCGCCGGAATCCGGCCCGCCACCGGGCAGCCTGCGCCGCAGCTCGGCCGCGTCGCAGCGCAGCAGCCGCTGGTACTCGGGGTTGCTCATCGCGTCGATGCGGGCGCGCAGGTGCACGCCGCCGGGCCGGTCGAGCAGTTCCTCGAGCCGCTGCCCGTACTTGAGGGTGATGACCTGCCAGCCGGCCGCGGTGAACATGCCCTGCAGCTTCCCGGCGGCGATGTGGGGCACCACGCGGTCCAGCGACTGCCGGTTGAGGTCGACGATCCAGACGAGCTCGCCGAGCTCGGCGGTCACCGGGTCCAGCACCGCTTCCCAGACGGCTCCTTCGTCGAGCTCGGCGTCACCGATGAGCGAGTACTGGCGGCCGGTGCCGCCGTCGACGCACCGGCGCGCGATGGCGCCCCAGACCGGCGCGGTGGCGCCGATGCCGACCGAACCGGTGGAGTAGTCGACGGGATCGGGGTCCTTGGTGCGGCTCGGGTAGCTCTGCAGCCCGCCGAACTCCCGCAGCCGCGGCAGGTAGGAGGCGTCGAGCCTGCCCAGCAGGTGGTTGATGGCGTGCAGCACCGGCGAGGCGTGCGGTTTCACCGACACCCGGTCCTGCGGTCGCAGGTGGCGGAACCACAGCGAGGTCATGATCGACACCATCGACGCCGAGGACGCCTGGTGCCCGCCGACCTTGAGCCCGGTGGGATTGGGCCGCACCCGGTTGGCGTGGTGGATCATCGCGGTGGACAACCACAGCACGCGGTCGGCGACCTCGCGCAGGGCGTCGTGGTCGGTGCGGTGCGGATCGGTCACCGGGCTCGCCATGGGATTCCCTCCGTGCTGGATCGATTACAGTGGCGTCGTGGGGAGAACGGCTTCGGACGACTGGGGCGACTCGGTCGGTGCGCGGGTCAGGGAGCTGCGCCGCGGGCGCGGGCTCACCTTGAAGAAACTAGGCGAGCACGCCGGGCTCTCGCACGCGTTCTTGAGCCAGTTCGAGCGCGGCCTGACCACCGCCAGCGTGAACACGCTGCAACGCATCGCGGTCGCGCTGGGCACCACGGTGTCGGCTCTGCTGGCCACCCGCACCGAGCAGGAGATCGGCGTGCTGCGCGCGGGCGAGGGCGTCGCGGTGCCGCGGGCGGACGTGCCGGACGGCACCACGGTGCGCTCGCTGAGCCGCGCCGACTGGCCGGTGCAGCCGATCGAGTACACCGGTGGTCCGGTGGAGTTCGGCGACTACTTCGAGCACGTCGGGCACGAGATGCTGTACGTGGTGTCCGGGCGCATCGAGCTGGACTTCGCCGGTGGCAGGCGCGAGGAGCTCGGTCCCGCCGACGTGGCGACCTACCCGGGCAGCACGCCGCACCGGTGGCGGGTGCTCGGCGAGGAGCAGGTCCGGGTGCTGGTGATGGTCACCGACCGCTGAGCGCCGGGTTCAGCGCAGCAGCGGCACGACCTGCTCGCGGAAGCGCTGCATCTGCTCCTCGGCCATCGCGTAGGTGTGGCCGGGGAAGTGCGGGAAGACCACCAGGTGCTCCAGGCCGAGCGAGTCCTTGTGGTGCTGCACGGTTTCGGCGACCTCCTCCGGGGTGCCGACCGCCCACATCTTCTGCTCCGTCGACTGCTGGAGCGTCGGCACCAGCCCGGGTGCGGCGGGTTTGCCGTCCTCGCCCCGGTAGCCGCGGCTCCAGCCGAACGGGGCCAGCAGGTTCCAGAACTCGTCGTGGCCGGCACCGCCGATGCGCCAGGCGGTCTCGTGGTCGTCGGCGATGTGCACCGGCAGCACCAGGATCCGCTTGGCGCCGCTGGAGAGCGCGACGTCGTGGTGCTGCTGGTACAGCTCGGCGTAGCGCTCCCACTGGTCGCGGACGAACCCGTGGTACTGGTTCCACCAGACGCAGCCGTGGCCGACCTCGGCGGCGTAGCCGAGGGTGGGCGGGCTGGTGACGGCCTGCCAGATCTCCACCTCGTGCAGCGGCCCGGGCAGCAGCGTCAGGGTGTCCACCGAACCGTCCGGGCCGTGCGTGCCCGCGGGCGGCAGTTCGAAGAACTCGCCCTTGTAGGAGAAGGTCTCGTTGCCGAGCGCGGTGCGCACGACCTCCATGTACTCGGCGAACACCTTGCGGTTGTGCGCGTCGACCTCGTCGCGCTTGGCCCCCGATTCCAGGTAGCCCATGTCGGCCTGGTGCATGCCGAGGCTGCGAAGTTCGCGGGGGACGGTGCCGCGTCCGACGCCGAGCACCGCGCGGCCACCGGAGAGGTTGAGCAGCGTGCTGAAGTCCTCGGCCAGCCGCAGCGGGTGCCACTGGGGGACGATGTTGAACATCGCGCCGACCTGGATGCGCCGGGTCTTGGCGACCAGGTGGGACTGCAGCATCAGCGAGTTGGGCACGATCTCGTAGCCCTCGTGCTGGAAGTGGTGCTCGGCCAGCCAGTAGCTGTCGAAACCCAGCTCCTCGGCGCGCACGCCGAGGTCGACCAGGTGCTGGGTCGCCTGCCACACCTGCTGGCGGGTCGCGCGGCGCTGCCCGGCGGGCAGCGGGTTCCCGGCCAGCACGTCGGGCATCTCGACCGAGCCGAAGAAGAACACCCCGTAGCGCAAGGCGACCTCCAAAATGTAAGTGACATCAACATTTGTTGGCCCAGTGTCGCGCATATCCGTGCCGAGTCAAGCGCGGATTCCCGTTCTTGACTTGCTGGAACCGCAGGTGCACGATCGGTCCGAATGTTGGCTGCATCAACATTTCGTCACCGATCACGCGCCCTCCGCGCGCATCGGTGCGTTCCAGGGAGGCCGCCATGGTCGAAGACCCCGCCAGAGCCACCACCCCGCCCGGATCCTCGCGCCGGGTCGCCGTCGAGCAGAAGGGCATCGAACCGGTCCTCGACGGCGAACGGCACGGCACGCCGCTGTCCGCGTTCACCCTGTGGTTCGCCGGAAACCTCCAGTACTCGGCGCTGGCGGTCGGGGCGATCCCGACGGCCTTCCTCGGCCTGAGCTTCACCCAGGCCGCGCTCGCGCTGATCATCGGCACGCTGATCGGCAGCCTGCTGCTGGGCGTCGCGGCCACCATGGGCCCGCAGGCCGGAGCGCCGCAGATGGTGCAGTCGCGCGGCCCGTTCGGCTACTTCGGCAACTTCCTGCCGGTCGCGCTGCTGTTCCTGACCGGGTTCGGCTACTTCGCGGTGAACACCGTGCTCGGCACCTACATCGTGCGCGAGCTGTTCGGCATCCCGTTCCTGGCCGCGCTGGTCGTGGTGGCGCTGGTGCAGATCGTGATCGCCATCATCGGCCACGACTTCGTGCACCGCGTGGAACGTGCCCTGGTCGTCGTGATGGCCGTGCTCTTCCTGATCATCACCGGCTACGGCATCGCGCGCGGCGACCTCGGCGCCGGTGGCGATCCGGGCGCCAACACGCTCAGCGGGGCGATGCTGATGACCGTGGCGATCTGCTCGTCCCGCACGTTCGGCTGGGCGATCGGCGCATCGGACTACACCCGCTACCTGCCCCGCGAGACCGGTCGCCGCAGGCTGCGGTGGTCGGCGTTCGGCGGCGCGGCCATCGCCGGGCTGTGGATGCACCTGCTCGGCGCGGCGATCGGCACCGCCATCTCGCCGGACAGCCCGACCGACCTGGTCACCCAGCTCATCCCGAACGGGCTCGCGGTGCTCGCCCTGGTGGCGCTGCTGGCCTCGACGATCGCGGGCAGCGTGCTCGACATCTACTCCGGCTCGCTGGCCCTGCTGATGGCCGACGTCCCGCTGCGCCGCTGGGTTTCGGCGCTGCTGACCGGGATCCTGGGCGCGGCGCTGGGCTGGTGGGCCGGGCACACCGAAGGAGCGGTGTTCGGCAACTTCCAGAACTTCCTGTTCCTGGTGGGCTACTGGATCGGGCCGTGGCTGGGCGTGACGCTGGTGGACTTCCTGGTGCACCGCCGCGACGACGTGGACGTCGACGTCTTCTACGACCGCACCCGCCGGGTCCGCTCCGGGCTGCCGGCGTTCGCGATCGGCGTGGTCGTCTCGATCCCGTTCATGCACCAGAGCCTGTTCACCGGGCCGATCGCCGCCGCGTTCCCGCAGCTCGGCGACATCACCTACTGGGTCGGCGGCGCGGTGGCCGCGGCGGCCTACTACTTCCTCACCCGCACCCGGGAGACGCGATGACCGGAAAGCGCGGCCTGGGGCCGCTCTTCTACGGATCGGCCGAACAACCGTGGAGCCGCGGCGCCGCTGCCGGGGAGTTCGTCTTCCTCAGCGGGATCGACGGCGTGATCGACGACGAAGGCCGGACCGTCACAGGCATCGCCGGGCAGACCCGGACGACGCTGGACCGGATCCGCGCGCTGCTGGCCGATGCGGGTGCCGAACCCGACGACATCGTTGCGCTGGACCAGTTCGTCGCCGATCCGGCCGAACGCGCCGAGTACATGCGCGCCCGCGACGAGTGGTTCGCCGAGCACGCGCCGGGACTGCTCGACGAGCGCTCCTACGCCTCGCTGCTGATCTACCCGGCGCTGGCCACCCCGCAGATGCGGGTGGAGATCCGCGCAGTGGCGCACAAGAAGGAGGAACCGTGATCGTGTCCCGCGAGTTCGCCGAGCTGAGCGCCGCCGACGTGGGCGCCGCCCGCCCGTCGTCGGTGGCGGTGCTGCCGGTGGGTGCGATCGAGCAGCACGGCCCGCACCTGCCGCTGAGCACCGACGCGCTGGTCGCCGAAGCGGCGGCGCGCGCGGTGGTGGACCAGCGCGGCGAGGAGCTCGACCTGTGGTTGCTGCCCGCGCTGGCGTTCGGCCGGTCCGTCGAGCACGTCTGGGCGCCGGGCACGCTGTCGCTGTCGACCGCGACGTTCGCCGCGGTGCTCGACGACATCGGCCGGTCGGTGGCGGCCACCGGCATCCGGCGGCTGGTCTTCGTCAACGGCCACGGCGGCAACATCTCCGAGATCCAGACGGCGCTGCGCGACATCCGGTTGCGGCACGGGCTGATGACCTTCGCCACCAACACCTTCGTCCCGGTCGAGCGCGACGAGTCCTTCGCCGACGCGGAACTCGGCCTGGGCGTCCACGGCGGCGCGATGGAGACCTCGCTGGTGCTGCACCTGCGCCCCGACCTGGTCGACCTCTCCGCAGCGCGTCGCCGGATTCCCCAGCGCCTCAACGACAACGAGCACGTCCGGTTCGGCGGCAGCGTCGCCTTCGGCTGGCTCTCCGACGACTTCGGCCCCGACGGCTACCTCGGCGACCCGACCCGCGCGAGCGCCGAAGCCGGTGAACGGGGCTTCTCGGCCCTGGTGGCGGAGCTGGGCGACCAGCTCGCCGAAGTGGCCCGCTTCGACTTCGCCGACTTCTCGTGAGGGGATCAGCCATGCAGCACAGCGAATCGAACGGCCCGCTGGTCGTCGGGATCGGCGGCACGACCAGAGCGGGCTCCTCCAGCGAACGCGCGTTGCGCTTCGCGCTGGAGGTGGCCTCGGAACTCGGTGCGAGGACGCTGGTGTGCGCCGCGGCCGAGCTCGACCTGCCGATGTACCGGCCGGAGGATCCCGGTCGCACGCCCGAAGCGGCGCGGCTGGTCGAGGCGCTGCGCCGGGCGGACGGCGTGCTCATCGCCTCGCCCGGCTACCACGGCGCGGTCTCCGGGATGATCAAGAACGCCCTCGACTACACCGAGGACCTGCGCACCGACGTCCGCCCGTACCTCGACGGGCGGGCGGTCGGCTGCATCGCCACGGCGGCGGGCTGGCAGGCGTCGACCGCGACGCTGGCCCAGCTGCGCGCCATCACGCACGCCCTGCGCGGCTGGCCGACCCCGCTGGGAGTCGCGATGAACTCGGCGCTCCCGTGCTTCGACGACACCGGAACCCCGACCGGCCAGCCCGCGGACCAGCTCCGGGCGGTGGCCCACCAGGTGGTCGAGTTCGCCCACCACCACCTCCCGGACCGCCTGGCGTCCTGACCCGGGCGCTCACGATCGGGTGAGGGGTGAAGGGCACCTTTCGCCAAGTATGTGGGCCAAAGGTGCCCTTCACCTCGGTCAGATTCCGGCGACGAGGTTGAAGGTGCCGGTGAGCTGGTTCAGGACGACGAGCGCGACTGCGTCGGCGATCGTGCGTTCGGTCCAGCCGTGGGCGGTGAGGTCGGAGAGCTCGTCGTCGCTGATCGCCGCCGGTTCCGCGAGCACCTTGAGCGCGAAGGTGAGCAGTGCCGCCTCGCGCGGGTCGGTGGAGGTCGCCTGCCGGGCGAGTGCGATGTCGGTGTCGGTCAGCCCCGCCGCTTTCGCGGCTTCGGCGTGCGCGTTCAAGCAGGTCTCGCAGCCGAGCCACTCCTGGACGGCCAGCGAGATCTTCTCGCTGAGCGCGCGCGGCAGCTTCGTGCGCTTCACCGCCCTCGAGAACGAGAGGTAGCCCTGCAGGAGCGCGGGCGAGTGCGCCATCGTGCGGATCATCTCGCCCGCGGATCCGTGCCGGGTGATGATCTCCTCCAGCTGCTCGCGCGAAGCGGCGGGGGCGTCGATCGGTTCCAGTGCTGTCAGTCGTCGCATCACGCGTCCTCGCTCCAGGCGCTGCTCGGTGGTCCGGGCTGATACATATACCCCTTGGGGGTATGTCTCATCAAGTTGTCGCGTACCCCCAAGGGGTATGTTGTGGATCACGTTGCGCCGACGTGGACGGGTTGGCATAGTTCTCGGCATCGGGCACATACCCCCTGGGGGTATCGAGAGGGGATGGCGATGAACCAGTCGACGCACGCGGGTCACCACGACCACGCCGCAGCGCACCACGCCGGTCACCACGGCCACGCGGGTGCCCCGGAAGGGCTGCAGATCAGCAAGGACGGCTACACCTTCGCGCCGGAGACCGCCCGGCTGGTCGCCGGCGGAACCGCCGACTACCGGTTCCGCATCCTCGGACCGGACGGGGCGGCGGTGACCTCGCTGGCCGAGGTGCACGGGAAGCGGATCCACCTCATCGCGGTCCGCCGCGACCTCACCGCCTTCTGGCACCTGCACCCGGTCGAGACCGGCGGCGGGACCTGGACGGTGCCGCTGGAGCTGCCGGAGGCGGGGGAGTACCGCGTCTTCGTCGACTTCCAGCCCGAAGGCGCGGCCGGGCTCACGCTCGGCGCGGACCTGGCGGTCGCCGGTGACTACCGGCCGCGCCCGGTGCCGGAAGCGGCCGCGGTGTCGGCGGTCGACGGCTACGAGGTCGTGCTCGACGGCGAACTCCGGCCGGGCCAGGCACACCGGCTCGCCCTGACCGTGCACCGCGACGGTGCCCCGGTCACCGACCTGGAGCCCTACCTCGGCGCCTACGGGCACCTGGTCGCCCTCCGGCTCGGAGACCTCGCGTACCTGCACGTCCACCCGGAGGACGCGACCGGCCCCGGCCCGGAGATCGGCTTCCACGCGGCGGTGCCCGGCCCGGGGACCTACCGGCTGTTCCTCGACTTCAAGCACGCCGGAAAGGTCCGCACCGCCCAGTTCACCGTCGTCGCCGCGTGACCGGCCGCCAGCGGTGCGACCGCTCCGGGTGGTGACCTGGCCGGGTCACCACCCGGAACCGGCTCCGCGAGCGCTCAGGCGCGGGCGGTGCGGGCGACGGCGGGGATGATCGCCAGGGCGAGGACACCGCCGACGACCGCGAGCACCGAGTAGCTGCTGGCCGCGACGACCATGCCGGAGGCCATGCCGCCGCCCGCCCCGGCCAGTGCGATGGAGACGTCGATCTTGCCCTGGACCTTGGCCCGGGTGGCCAGCGGAACGGCGTCGGTGATGATCGTGGTGCCGCTGATCAGGCCGAAGTTCCAGCCGAGCCCGAGCAGCCCGAGCGCGAGCGCGAGCAGCCAGGTGGACTGCGGCGGTGCCAGGGCCGCGACCAGCCCGGCGCCGAGGAGGGTGATCCCGGAGGCGGCGGCCACCGCCAGCCGGCCGAAGCGGTCGACGAGCAGCCCGCTGAACGGGGACGGCAGGTACATCCCGGCGATGTGCACCGCGATGACCAGTCCTGCCGCGCTGACGTCGTGGCCGTGGTGCTGCATGTGCACCGGCGTCATGGTCATGATCGCGGCCATGACGATCTGGGTGATCACCATGACCGACGCGCCCAGCACCAGGTGCGCGCGATGCGGTGTCGCCGGATCCACGGATTCTTCCTGGGACCGCGGCGTTTCCGCGGCGAAGGCGCGCGCGGTGGTCAGGGGATCGGGGCGGAGCATGACCCACAGCACGACCGCGGCCGCCGCGTAGGCGACCGCCGCGAGGAGGAAAGGACCGGCCAGCTGCGGTAGCCCCAGGGAGGCGGCCAGCCCGCCCGTCGCGGTGACCAGGTTCGGCCCGGCGACGGCCCCGACGGTGGTGGCCACCAGGACGGTGCTCACCGCTCGGCCCCGCTGCTGCGGCGCGGCGAGATCGGCCCCGGCATAGCGGGCCTGGAGGTTGGTGGCGCTGCCCGCGCCGTAGACGAACAGCGAGAGGAACAGCAGGAACACGTTGCCGGTGCCGGCGGCGATCACGACGCCCAAGCTCCCCGCTGCTCCGGTGGCGTAGCCCATCGAGAGCCCGACGCGGCGGCCTAATCGCTGCGAGACGCGTCCGACGATGACCGCGGTGGCGGCGGAACCGATGGTGAACAGCGCACTGGGCAGCCCGGACAAACTGGTGCTGGCGAGCATCTCCTGCGCCAGCAGCGCGCCCACGGTGATGCCTGCGGCGAGACCGGCCCCGCTGAGTATCTGCGCGGTCACCAGCACGGTGAGAATGCGCTTCTGGGCAGGATGGGCTGCAACGGACACGGAGAGGCCTTTCCGCCTGGAACGTTCCCCGGTTCAGCGGGGTTTGGTCTGGGTGATGCGCCACAGGCGCCGGGGGAGCCCGCCTTCCTCGAAGGCGTGCACATCGGGCGCGGACCACCCCAGCGCGAGGGAATCGACCAGGTCGCGGTCGAAGAAGTGCACGGCGAAACCGCCGTGCTCGTAGATGTCGTCGCCGTGCGCGACACCGGCGCCGTAGTGGGCGTCGCCGGTGTGCCGCGCGGTGTACACCAGGGCACCGCCCGGGCGCAGCACGCGGTGGATCTCCGCGACCAGCGCGTGGATCTCCGCTGTGGACAGCGCCATGCACAGCAGCATGTGCGCGAAGACGCCGTCCACGCTTCCGTCCCGGAGCGGGATCGGGGTGCGGACGTCGTGCGCGGTCGTGGTGATGCGACCGGACACACCGCCTTCGCGCGCGCGGGAGCGGAGTTGCGCGAGGCCGTCGCTGCTGAAGTCCATGGCGTGCACGGTGAAACCGCACCGCGCGAAGTGCAGGCTGTCCCGCCCGTGCCCGGCGCCCAGTTCGAGGATCGCACCGCCGGTGGTGAAGAGCCCCGCCGCGTGCTGCGCGGGCTCGGACGGCTGGTCGCCGTACATGCCCGGATGGGCTCGGTAGGTGCTCTGCCAGTGCTCGTGCTGGAGGTGCCCGAGGTCGGCTGCCCTGGTCATGTCAGCTCGCCTCCACCGGCAGCTCGGCGAGCTGCCATTCGAGCATCCCGTCGGCCAGCGGCCGGGCGTTGCGGCCGTGCGCGGTCAGCAGCCGCACGGCGTCGTAGGACAGCACGCAGTAGCTCCCGCGGCAGTAGGCGACGATCTCCTGATCGGCCGGGATGTCGTCGAGCCGGTCGGCGAGCTCGTCCACCGGGATCGACACCGCTCCCGGGATGTGCCCGGCGGCGTACTCCTCGTGAGGCCGCACGTCGAGCACCACCACGTCGCCGAGCCGGGCGCGGCGCAGCAGCTCCTCCCGGCTGACGTGCTCGGTGCCCGCGGAGCCGAGGTGGGCGGCGCGAGCCGCCTCCACGTCGGGGAGGTGAGCGCTGGCCACGGTCCGCACCAGCGCGAACAGCGCGGCGACGTCGCTCCCGGCGAGCCGGTAGTAGATCTTGGTCCCCTCGCGGCGGGTGAGGACCAGGTTCGCCTGCTTGAGCGTCTGCAGATGCGCGGAGGCGGTGGTCGTGCCCAGCTGCGCGGCGCGTGCCAGGGCCTCGACGGTGCGCTCTCCCTGCGCGAGCAGATCGAGCAGTTCCAGCCGCTTCCCGCTGCTCAGCGCCTTGCCGACGCGGGCGAACTGATCGAACAGAGCGGTCTTCGAATCCCGATCGGCCATCGCTTCTCCAATCTTCCATGGAATAGCGTACAACGGTCGCTCGCTGCGCTGCGCAGGCGAGGGATCCCGGGTTCACCCGATTCGCTTACCCGGCGCGTTTCAAACCCGCGTTTCACCTGGTGGGGAGGTGAACACGGAGGGTGCGGGCGGGTGTCGGCGGGTGGTCGGCGGGCGGGCGTGACGGCGTGGTGACGGTGTGGTGACGGTGCTCTGTCGTACTCGGGCTCGGCGGTTGGTACCGCTGTTTGCACTGTCGTGAACGCGAACAAGGGGGAACCATGTTCGAACACCTCTCGGTGGAGCTGCTGCCGGAGCGCAAGGCACTCGGCGGCGGCTGGTGGGGCGGCTTCGGCGACATCGACCAGCACCTGGACGTGTGGCAGGACGTCGACGTCGACGTCTACAACGGCTCCTTCGCCGGTGATGTCGATGTGACCGCCTTCAACAACGCCAGCGTCGACCAGAACGCCCGCTGACCCGCACCTGGACGTTCTCGGCCGCCCACCGCAACCTGCGCGGTGGGCGGCCGAGGCGCGTCAGCGCTGCCGGAGGTCGGGCGGTGGCGGTGACCAGGCGGTGTGGAACGCCGCCCAGATCAGCGGTGTGCAGCGGAGATCGCCGGTCTCGATCCACCGGTGGGCTTGGGCGCGCTGCCACGCGTTGAGCGCGGCGACCGGGTCCGGTGACTCGTGCGCGGCGTTCACCGCGAGGATCGCCTCGGCCAGCACGCCCGCCGCGCGATCACCCAGCCCCGGGACGTAGCGCCGCAACCCGGCTTCGGTCGGCAGGGTCCAGCGCGTCGCGGTGACGTACTCCGCTCCGCGGTGCGTGAAGGCCGCGACCAGGCCGGTCGGTTCGGCGAAGCGCAGGTCACCGCCGGACTCGCACGCGACCAGAGCGACCCGGTTGGGCGCGCGCAGCGGTTCGGCCGGTCCGTGGCCGAGGACGATGTCGGCGGCGGTGAAGGGGCGGTGCCCGTTGACCGGTTCGGCGTGACCGGTGGTCCCGGCGCCGTCGGAGAGGTGCATCCGGGAGTCGAGGGCGTGCGTCGAGGCCGTCACGTGGCCGACGTAGAGGAAGCGCGACGCGCCGTCGAGCTCGGCGACCAGCCGGTCGCGGCCGAAGTCGTTGCGACGGAAGGCATTTCCGCCCGGGCGGGCGCGATCACCGAGCGCCGCGACCATCTCGGCCAGCGGTGATCCCGGTGCGACGGGGCCGAGCACGCTGCCCAGCTCGGAGGTCTCGCCGAAGCCCGGAACCGCGGGGTCGAGCGCTGTGACCACCGCGCCCCGCGGATCCCACGCCGAGACGGCCCTTCCGGCCCCGTTGCGCAGCGATGCGGGCAGCAGCGTGGAGATGTCGACCATGTCGGTCAACCGGTCGGTGCCGGAGGTGCCCAGCAGTTCCCACGGCAGCTGCGCGGTGGACGGCGAGGGCTGGATGCGCAGGTGCGGGCGGAATCCGCGGGATTCCAGCGCGTTGAGCTCCAGCCCGAGCCGTTGCGGGATGACGCACGAGGTCAGCGCGGTGGCGAGCCGCTGTTCGCGGGCCGGGTCGGTGAAGTCGCCGCCGCCGAGAGCTCGTTCGAGCGCTTGGTGGCCGGTTTCGGACGGCAGCGGCGAGGGCAGCGCGGCGCGCAGCAGTTCCAGACCGGGGGCGATGTGCGCGCGCGGCAGCACGACCATCCGGGGGTGCGCCGGAGCGTGGTCCCACACCCAGCTCAGGTAGAGCTCATCGGCGTCCACGTAGGTCAGTCGGGCGACCGGCCGGGTGGCGGCCGCCAGCCCGGCCAGCACTTCGCCGCCGTCCGGGATCGCGCGGACCTCCGGCGGGACCAGGTGCTCCGCTGCTCGCCAGTTCACCATCCCGCCACGACCTCCTCGGACCGGACGCGGATGCCGTAGCGCTGCTCGGCGCGGTCGATCCACTCCGAGAGCAGCACGTCCGCACCCGGGCAGGAGAGCACCCGCGGGGGCGGCTGGAACCGCACGGGAATCCGCGTCGCACCGGTGAGCAGCCCGGATGCCGCGGCGGGCAGCTCGATCCCGGAGCCGGTGGGAACGGTCGGCTGGATTTCGGTGGCCCACGGGGAGATCGCGGTGGCCGCGGGGGAGCGGAAGGTGACCGCCGCCGAAGCGTTCTCCGTCAAGGCCAGCAGCAGCCGGGTGTCGCGGAGCGCCGCGGCCAGCCGGAACGCGAGCTCGCGGGCCGGTGCGGCCACGGAGCCGACCCACCGCTCGCGCGTGGGACCCGGCGGGAACGTCTCGCGCAGCGCCTCGGTGGTCAGGTGCGCGGTGACCGCGAGGTCCAGCGCTCGGGCCAGCAGTGCCGCTCGGTCGTCCGGCGATGCCGCCGCCCGCTCCGCGTGCATCTCCGCGCGGCGGACGTCGACGCGGCACCGGTCCTGCGCGGTGAGCGCGTGCTCGCGGGCGCTGGTGTAGGCGTCTTCGGCGGCGTCGAAGTTCATCCGCACCGATTCGGCGTCGCCGAGCAGGCCCCAGGCCTGGAGGCGCTCCACATGCGCGCCGCCGGCCGGGAACTGCGTGATCGCTTCTCGCAGTGCTCCCGCCGCCTCCTCCGGGCACCCGCTGTGCAGCCGCACCGCGGCGATCCCGCAGCGACTGGCGGCGGCCCTGGTCGGCAGCCCGGCCTCGACGGCCAGCGCCTCGGCCGTCTCGAAACCGCGCCGCGCCTCTTCCAGCCGCCCGGCCTGCAACGACGTCCGGGCCAGGTTCTCCACGGCGAGCTGGCGGCTCGTCGCGTCGCCGGCGAGCTGGTTGATCTGCTCGGCCAGCGCGAGGTAGTCCTGCGCGGTGGCGTCATCACCGGTCAGCTGGGCGATGCCGGCGAGGTTCGGGTAGACCGAGGCCGACAGCTCCGGGTGGCTGGCCAGGGCCACTTCGAGGGCGCGTTCGCCCTCCTGCTCGGCTTCGGGCAGCCGCCCGGCTTCGAGGAAGATGCCGCAGCGCACGTTGTGCAGGGAGAACCGGAGCAGATCACCGTCATCACCGGAGATCAGCGCGGCGGCCCGGTCGGCGGACTCCAGCGCTTCGTCCAGCCTGCCCAGCAGGATGAGCGTCTGCGCCCGGGAGAGGTGCCCGTTCAGCACCGCGGAGCGGGTGCCGCGGCGGTCGCCGATCTCGGCCAGCACCCGCAGGCCGGTGCCGATCGCCTCCTCGATCCCGGCGATCGCGCCGCCGAGGTCCCCGCTCAGCTCGCGGGCCGCGGCGAGGTTGGTCAGGGCGCGGCAGCGCAGGTCGAGGCCCTCGGCGTCGACGTCGGCGACGCGGGTGAGCGCGATGGCCTGCTCGAAGAGCTCGGCGCTGCGCGCGATCTGCCCGGCCCGCAGGAGCTGCGCGCCTTCGTTGTTGTTGTCGCGAACCGGTTTCCAGCGTTCTCCGGTGGGCATCGGCCCCTGGAGAGCCGGTCCGGTCACGACATTCCTCCGGCGTGCGCGGCGGCCCGCTCGGCCAACGAGGCCGTGGCGTCCGCGAGCCTGCTGCGCGCGTGGGCGATCACGGCGGCGCGGACGTCCTCAGCCGGGGTGGGGACCGCGGTCGGTTCTGCGGTGATCCGCGTGTCGCGCACCGACAGCGTTCGTTCGGCTGTCGGCAGCAGGAGCGCGGTCGCCGGAAGCACCGCTTCGCCGGTGAACCGGTTCTCCACCCGCCGCAGCGGCACTTCCACGCCGAGCCGGGCCGGGCCGAACCTGGCGAGCAGGACGGGCGCGAGCGGCGGCTCGTGGTGGGGGAACTCGACCGTCGGAGCGGCCGGAACGGACACCGACAGCACGGTCTCGCCGCCCCGGCGGCCGATCGTCCACCCGGCGCCGCCCATCGCGTCGAGCGTTTGCGCGGGAACGTCCGCCCAGTTCAGCGAGCTGGTCCCGGTGGCGGCGGCCAGGTGGGTGCCACCGGCCGCCAGCGCCCAGTCGGCCTGACCGGGCACCCGCGCCGCGTCGAGCTCGACGCCGTGGTCCTCGGCGAGCGAGCGCAGCTCTTCGGCCAGCTCGATCGCACCGGCCGCGAAGACCGCGTGTTCGGCGAGTGCTTCCACCGCGCTCAGCGAGGCCGCGTCGAGCGCCCGCTCGACGCAGTCCTCGTCGTCGAGCAGGTGCTCCAGAGCTGCGGTGGCCACCGCCGTTTCCGCCGCGAGGAGTTCCCGGGACAGCGGAGGGATCGCTGCCTGCGCGGAGGCGGGCCACCACGCCGCCGCCCAGTTCAGCCGGGCGAGCCGGCGTGCCGCGGGCAGCAGCTCGGGCTCTTCCGGGGGCAGCGGGGCCTGAGTCGGGGCGTCGGCGAGCACGGCGTCGGCGATGTCGTCGCCGTAGATCTCCCAGAGCCATCCCGCGGCCGCGTCCGGGTCGTGGACCTGCGCGTTCGGGAACGCGGCGCCTGCGGTGACGTCCCAGCTCAGCAGCGCGCCGCGGGCCTCGACGAGTCCGGTCGTCGCCGGTTCCGGCCAGTCGGTGGCCTCCGCGAGCCGCGCCTGGTCGCCGCTGATCTCGATCCGGATCATGCCGCCCCCGCCGTCTCCCGGGTGAGCGACTGCTTCAGCCGCTGCCGGTGGTCCATGATGACCGACCGCAGCACCCCGTCGAGCAGGTCCCACACCTCGTGCGGTTCCAGCTGCTCACCGCGCAGCTCCCGGCCGTGCACCCGCACCCACAGCCTGCGCAGGTAGGCCTGGCGCACGGTGACGACGTCGGAGCGCAGGTCCTCGGGCACACCGCTGGCCGCGCCGGGCAGCCGCAGCACCCGGCGCACGTAGGCCTCCCGCTCCCAGCGCGAGCCCAGTCGCCGGTGCGCGGCGGTGGCCTGCGGCCCGCCCTCGGTGAGCCCGCCGCTGGCTTCGCGGCCGAGCAGCATGGTGAGGCGGCTCCGCTCCTCGCCCAGCTGCCAGGGGAGCGCGGAGCGGGAGATCTCGGCGCGGACGAGACCGGGCACGGCTTCCATGCTCTCCCGGTGGAAACTGCTGGTGAACGACGCGAAGAGCCGCTCGAAGATGGAGCGGTCGAAGGGCTTGGGGAGCCGGTTCTTCGACGCGTGGTCGCCCAGTCGCGGCGGCTCGGGCAGCGGCAGGTCGGTCAGCCCGTGGTCCCGGGCGGCTCCGCGCACGCCGAGTTCGGCGGACGCACGAGTGCCCGCGGCGGTCTTCAGGAGCCGGTCGAAGGCGTCGCCGTCGGCCTCGCCCGCACCGCAGCTGTCCAGGAAGTCCGCGACGGAGGTGGTCTCGCCGGGTTCGGGGCTCGGCGTCTCGCGCCACGCGGCGTCCAGCAGCTCGGTCAGCGCGTCGGCCTGGTCGGTCATGTGGCGGCGCAGCTGCGCGACCGTCATGTCCCCGGCCGCGTCGCGGATCTCCTGGACCACCTCCAGCGCGATCTGCCCGGCGTCGGCACCGGGAGCGCCGTGCGTGCGGGCCAGTTCGAAGCAGCGCTGGAAGTAGAGGTCCTGCGGGTTGCCCTCGGTGATCCGGGCGGCGCGGCGCGCGCGCTTCAGGGCCGCGAACCAGGCGGCCGTGGCGGTCAGGTCGGCAGCCGCGTCGAGGATGCGCTGCCGCAGTCCGGCGGCGTCGGCCTGGTCGATCCGGCCGCCGCCGAGGTGCGGGTTCTGGGCGGGCCGCAGGACCAGCGGGTCGAGGACGAGCTTCACGGTGCGGGCGAGCGGCCGGCCGCTGGCGTTGCTCAGCGCCGCCACGCCAGGGCCCAGCTCGGCCCACGCGGCGGCGACGACCCGGTCGCGAGGCACCGAAGCCGCTGGTCCCGCCGTCTCCGGCGCGTGTGTGCTCACCCGGTTAGTCTAGTGAAAGTTCTTCATCTTCGATGCCGGGCGCGCGACGTGATCCGCGCCTCCTCCGCGCGCGCATTGCTGTGATCGGTAGACGGCATCAGCGCAGCAGACTCGGCGTCGTCCGAGTCCTTGAAGCGGAAGGGTTGCTGAGATGGGCATCCTCAAGATCGTCAAGTGGGGAATGCTGGCGCTGAGCGTCGGTTTGACGGCGAAGTGGATCGTGTCGCTGAGCACGACGGGCGAGCTGGTGGGCGTCGGCATGACCGGCCCGATCATGCTGGTGACCGTCGTCCCGATGCTGTTCGCGACGGATCGATCGGTGGGCGGCGGGGTCAAGGCCAAGCAGTTCCGGGGCGCGGCGATCGGGATCGGCACCGTGGTGTCGGTCCGCCCGACGGGACTGCGGGTCAACGACCAGCCGCAGCTGGAGTTCGTGATGGACGTCGACACCGAGGACGGCACGACCTTCCGCGGTTCGGCCCGCCAGATCGTCCTGGTCCACGAGGCGGGTGCCGTCCAGGCCGGGGCGAAGATGCCGGTGCGGTACCTGCCCGGGTCGGCCGACGGCAAGGTCGTGCTCGCCACCGACGCCTCGCAGCAGGAGCTCCAGGCCGCGTTCAACCGGATCCGGGTCGCCACCGGCGAGATGACCCCGCGCCAGCTGGACATCGCCGAGCGCGGCGTGCCGGGGCGCGCCGTGGTGCTCTCCGCGCAGCCGACGGGGGAGATCCACCGCGACCGCGCGGTGATCCGCATCGAGCTGCGGGTGACCCGCGCCGACGGCACCACCTTCGACGTCGCGCAGGAGAAGGCGCTGGCGCCCGAGTTCCTGCCGAAGACCCAGCCGGGCATGGTGATCGACGTGATCTACCTGCCGCACGACGAGTCCGAGGTCGTGCTGTCGGTCCGCGCCAACGCCTGAACCGCTGCGGGACAACGGTGTCCTGGTGCGACTGTCTGCTGCGGACGGTCCGGGAACCGCGGAGCTCTCAGCGGAAAACGCCCTTCGGCGTCGCCCGGTGTTGCTAGCGTGACCGGCATGTTGATCAACGAAGCCCGCGGCTGCGCGGTGCGAACCCGATTACGCGTGCGCGAAGGCAGGAGGTGACCGCATGCCTCCCGGCTGCCCCACGCTCGACGGCCACGACGACCGGTCGATCGCGTTCCTCTTCGACGCCGTCGATCTCGGCGTGGACTACGCGAAGCTCGACGCGAACGGTTTCGTCCCGCTCGCGACGATCCTCGGCGCGGACGGCTCGAAGCACATCATGAAGCTCATCGGCGACGATGACGAACCGTGGACGCAGGAGCAGAGCGTGGCCCTCGGCCGCGAGAAGCTCCGCGACCTCGACGAGGACGCCCACTTCGTGACGCTGATCTACGACGGCTACTTCACCGGTGACGGCGGCCGGACCGAGGCGGTGTTCGTCGAGGGCCACCAGCTGGACCGCTCGCTCGGCGTGCTGATGTGCCAGCGCTACGAGCGGCGCGGCGACGAGGTCGTGCTGATCGGCAACCCGATGCTGCTCGACGACGAGCGAGAACCGCTGGTGTCGGCGGACCGCAAGCCGGTCGAGTACCCCAACCTCGGCCCGGAGGCCAAGAAGTTCATGCTCGACACGATCGGTGTCGGCATCGAGGACGTGGAACCGGAAGCGATCATCATGGTCCCGTTCGCCGCCGTCGAGGGCCTGGACGGCACGCGTGACATGTGGCGCCTGGTCGACGACGAGCAGAACCCCACGGTGGGCGGCGGACTGGACTTCGGCCACGAGCAGCTCGCGTCGCTGGACCCGGCGGTGGTCCGCTGCGCCGCGCTGGTCTGGGGCGGGGACTTCCCGGACGACCAGGACGAAGAAGGCGCGGTGTTCATCGAGGTCTACGAGCTCGGCCGCCCGGCCGGGTTGCAGCTCGTGCAGCCGTACCGCCGGCTCGACCACGACCGCATCGCGTACCTGGGCGAGCCGCAGATCATGGAGGAGACGCAACCGCTGGTGCGACCGGAAGAACCGCACCGGTCCGCGGCCTTCGCCCGGCTCCAGGAGATCGCCGCGCAGAAGCGCAGCTGACCACCGCGGGCCCGTGAGCACCGCCCAGGGCTCACGGGCATTCGCGGTCAGTCCTGCCGCAGTTCCCGGGTGAGCGCCCAGGCGTCGGCGACCGGCCCGAGGTGGCCCAGCTTGTCCGGGTTGAGCACGCCGCGGATGGTCTGGATCTTGCCGTCGAGCACGTCCAGGACCATGACGTTGAGGACCTTCCCGGCCCGGTCGCGCAGGACGGTGCCGGACTGGCCGTTGACCTCGTGCGGTTCGAAGGTCACGCCGATCCCGGACAACCGGGGGAAGACCGCGCCCAGCAGGCGGGCCACGTTCTCCGCCCCGGAGATGGTCGTGGCCACCTGCGGGGCCTTGCCGCCGCCGTCGCCGATCAGCTGCACGTCGGCGGCCAGCAGCTCCCGCAGCTCGCCCACGTCGCCGTCCTTGAGCGCGCCGAGGAACCGCGTCGCCAGCTCCTGCCGCTGGCGGCGGTCCGCGGCGAACCGGGGGCGGCCGTCCTGCATGTGCCGCCGGGCCCGCACCACCAGCTGCCGGCACGCCGCCTCCGACCGCCCGACCGCCTCGGCGATCTCGTCGAACCCGAAGGCGAACACCTCGCGCAGCACGAACACCGCCCGCTCCAGCGGGCTGAGCCGTTCCAGCAGCAGCAGCGCCATCGACACCGAGTCGGCCAGCTCCGCCGACCGGTCCGGGTCCTGGTACGGATCGCTGAGCAGCGGTTCCGGGAACCACGGCCCGACGTACTCCTCCCGCCGCACCCGCGCGGAGCGCAGCACGTCGATCGAGATCCGGGTGATCGTCGCCGACAGGAACGCCTTGGTCGAGGCGGGCCGGGTCGACGAGCCGTCGAAGCGCAGCCACGTCTCCTGCACCGCGTCCTCCGCCTCGCCCACGCTGCCCAGGATCCGGTAGGCGATCGAGAAGAGCAGCGGCCGCAGCTCCTCGAACTCCGCGAGCTTGTCCACCACGACTCCGTTCTTCGGTACGACTGATCATCACCCGTGGCACCGACGTCACCACCGGGTCCCGCCGCCGGTGTGGCGGACCGTCGGCGTGCCGCGCGCCGGCACACCGACGGTTGTGGAGAACTCCCGCGATTTCAAGGGAAATCGGATGTCCGACTTCCCTTGAAATCGCGGAGGAGGGGACGAACCCCGTGTCGGGCTCAGCCGAACTGGCCGGGTTCGTAGGAACCGGCCGGCTGCTGGGTGATGATGTTGAACCGGTTCACCATGTTCATGAACGAGACCAGGACGACCAGGGCGGCCAGCTGCTCCTCGTCGTAGTGCTCGGCGGCCCGCTTCCACAGCTCGTCGCCGACACCGCCGGCCGCGTCCGCGACCCGGGTGCCCGCCTCCGCCAGTTCCAGCGCGACGCGTTCGGCCTCGGTGAAGACGGTGGCCTCCCGCCACGCCGCGACCAGGTTCAGCCGCACCGCGCTCTCCCCGGCCGCGATGGCGTCCTTGGTGTGCATGTCGATGCAGAAGGCGCAGCCGTTGATCTGGCTCACCCGCAGCGCCACCAGTTCTTTCGTCTCGGCGGGCAGCGGCGATTCCTTGAGCGCCTGGCCCGCCGACATCACGTGCTTGAAGACCTTCGTGGTGATCGGGCCTGCCGCCTGGTAGTCCAGTCGTGCGTCCACGGTGTGCTCCTCGTGTCGAAGTGCTGTCACCACCCGAGACGGAACTGCGCGCCGTCCTGTGACATCGACGCGGGTGATGCACGTCTCAGTCGAATCTGTGCCGGTGAATTCTTGCGCGGAAGAGAAGTTGGCGGTAGCGTCTTCCGCGTAAGAGATTTGGTGGGGGTGTTTCGCCGCCCGCCCTCGCGAACAGGAGTCATCAGCCGTGGGCAACGTGAAGCTGAGCATCATCTACTACTCGTCGACGGGTACCGGCACCGAGATCGCGAACACGCTGGCCGCCGAGGCGGAGGCCGCGGGCGCGGAGGTCCGGCTGCGGCGCGTCGCCGAACTGGCGCCCGACGCGGCGATCGACAGCAACCCGGCGTGGCGGGCCAACGTGGACGCCACCAGCTCGGTGCCGGAGGCCACCGCCGACGACGTGGTGTGGGCCGACGCCGTGCTGTTCGGCTCGCCGACCCGGTTCGGCAACATCTCCTCGCAGCTCAAGCAGTTCATCGACACGCTGGGCGGGCAGTGGGCGCAGGGCCTGCTGGCGGACAAGGTCTACAGCGGGTTCACCTCGACCTCGACCACGCACGGCGGCCAGGAGTCGACGCTGCTGGCGCTGTACAACACCTTCCACCACTTCGGCGGCATCGTGGTGGCCCCGGGCTACACCGACGGCGCGAAGTTCGCCGACGGCAACCCCTACGGCACCAGCCACGTCGACGCGCAGGGCGCGAACAAGGTGGACGACACCACGCGCGCGGCCGCGGCCGTGCAGGCCCGCCGCGTGGTGAGCGTGGCCCAGGCGCTCAAGAACGGCCGCGCCTGACGAACTCCGGCCGGGCATTCGGTGGCGCGACCGGATGCCCGGCCGGAGCCCGCGCAGCAGCATCCCGTCAACCGCAGGAGGCGGTCATGTCGATCAGCACAACCGGCTTGCACCACGTCACGGCCATCGGCGGGAATCCGCAGCGCAACGCCGACTTCTACCTGCGCACCCTCGGGCTGCGCCTGGTCAAGACGACGGTGAACTTCGACGACACGGGCACCTACCACCTGTACTACGGCGACGCCGAGGGCCGGCCCGGCACGCTGATGACCTTCTTCCCGTGGGACGGCGTCGAGGACGGCCGCCACGGCGCGGGACAGGCCACGACCACCGCGTTCTCGGTCCCGGCGAACTCGATCGGCTGGTGGCAGCAGCACCTCGCGGCCGCCGGTGTGCCGACGAGCCGGATCACCAACTCCGACGAGGAGGACCGGCTCGCCTTCCGGGACCCCGACGGCCTGGGCATCGCGCTCGTGGCGCACCCGCAAGGCGACCCGCGAGACCCGTGGGACACCGCGCTGGTGCCGGGCGAGCACGCCGTCCGGGGCCTGCACTCGGTGACGATGACCGTGGCGCAGGAAGCCGCGACGGCCGAGATGCTCGTCGACGACCTGGGGCTGCGGTTCCGGCACCAGGACGGCAACCGCCTGCGCTTCGCCGCCGGTGACGGCGGCCCGGGTGCGCTGGTCGACGTGCAGGTCGAGCCGAGCGCCCCGCGCGGTGTGGTCGCGGGCGGCACGGTGCACCACGTGGCCTGGCGGGTTCCCGACGACGCCGCTCAGCGGGCGTGGCACGACGAGCTCGAGGACAAGGGCTACGACGTCACCGACATCCTGGACCGGCAGTACTTCCACTCGATCTACTTCCGCGAACCCGGCGGAGTCCTGCAGGAGATCGCCACCGACGAGCCCGGGTTCGGCGTGGACGAACCGCTGCTGGAACTGGGGCGCGCGCTGAAGCTGCCGCCGTGGCTGGAGCCCGACCGCGAGCAGATCCGGGCTTCGCTGCCCGCGCTGGAGCTGCCCGCCGAGAACAACCCCGAGCTCGCCGAAAGCCGTTGAACCGCCGGACTTCCCCGCCCGACGAGGGGCCGGGTGGGGAAGTCCGCGCCGTCGTCACATCCGCTCGGCGCCGGTCTTGATCGCCTCGCGGATCCGGTAGTAGGTGCCGCACCGGCAGACGTTGCGGATCTCGTCCAGCAGCTCGTCGTCGATCTCGCGGCCCTCCCGGCGGGCCTGGTTCACCTTGGCCACCGCCGCCATGATCTGGCCGGGCTGGCAGTAACCGCACTGCGCGACGTCGTGCTCGAGCCACGCCTCCTGCATCGGGTGCAGCTCGCGGCCGACCGTGGCGGGCAGGCCCTCGATCGTGGTCACCTCGTCGTCGGCGGACAGCTCGCCGACCGGTACCGCGCAGGGGTTGAACGCCTTGCCGTTGATGTGCGAGGTGCACGCCTTGCAGACGTTGATGCCGCAGCCGTACTTCGGGCCGCGGATGCCGAGCAGGTCGCGCAGGACCCAGAGCAGCCGCTCGCGGTCGTCGGCCTCGACCGTGACCGTCTCGCCGTTGACCTTGAAGGTGTGGGTGGGCATCAGCCGGAACCTCCTGGAGTGGATGAGGATTTCAACCTGGCGGCCGGGCTCAGTAGGTGTGGTCCAGGCCGTCGGTCGGCGAGGCGGGCACCGGCGGGATGAACGACTTCGGCTCGAAGTGCAGCGGGTCGTGGTGGTTGATCGGGAAGTACTGCGGCAGCTTGCCGACCGCCCTGGTGTAGGCGCAGGCCGTCGCGGCGAACGCGGAGGCGACCCCGGCCTCTCCCGCGCCACCGGGCGGGTTGTCGCTCGGCAGCACGAAGACCTCCATCTCGCGCGGGGTGTTCCACTGCCGCGTGTAGGCGGAGTTGTCCCAGCTGGCTTCGAGGAAGCGGCCGTCGGTGAGGTGGCTGGAGTTGGTCAGCGCC
Source organism: Saccharopolyspora indica (assembly GCF_027853965.1). Classification (GTDB taxonomy): domain Bacteria; phylum Actinomycetota; class Actinomycetes; order Mycobacteriales; family Pseudonocardiaceae; genus Saccharopolyspora; species Saccharopolyspora indica. The sequence continues at coordinate 281,353 of NZ_JAQGLB010000001.1, forward strand.
AGCGCGATGCCGTCGCTGATGCCGCCCTGCATCTGCGCCTCGACGCCCTTGGGGTTGATGACCAGGCCGGGATCGACGGCGAAGGTGACCTTCGTGACCAGCGGCCCGGTCACCGCGTCGCGCACCACGCGGTTGACCGTCTCCGGGCGGCAGTCGATCTCCACCAGGCAGGCCGACGCGCCCTTGTACTCCTCGTGGATCGCGATGCCCTGCGCCGTGCCGGGCGGCATCGGCCTTCCCCACTCACCGGCTTCGGCGACCTTCTGCAGCACCCGCTTGACCCGCTCCTTGCGCAGGTAGGCCAACCGGAACTCGTAGGGGTCCTTGCCCAGCTTCTTCGCGATCTGGTCGACGACCAGCTCGTTGGCGGCGCGGACGTCGGGGGAGTAGACGTTGCGGACCGCGCTGGTCGGGAACCGGTCGTGCGCGCCGGTCTCCATCAGCTTCTGGTTGATGACGCCGAAGTCGTAGGGCATGAACTGGGTGGTCTCGAAGATCGTCTCGGCCAGGCTGAGGTTGCCCGCGATCGGCAGCTTGCCCGCGGTGGCGGTGATCGCCTCGCCGAGCCCGTGGGTGAAGTCGACGGCCACCCCGGTGTGCCGGTGCTCGAAGCCGAGCACCTGCTCGCCCAGGTGCGCGACGCGGATCCGCGCCGTCACCATCGGGTGCGACCGCCCCTGCCGGGGCTCGTCGGCGCGGTGCCACATCAGCCGGACCGGCGCCCGGCACGCCCGCGAGACGATCGCCGCCTCCAGCGCGCCGTCGAAGAACAGCTTGCGGCCGAAGGAACCGCCGCCCTCCACGACGTTGAACGTCACCTTGCCGCTCGGGATGCCCAGCGTCGCGGCGATCTCCTGCTTGGCCGCGATCGGCGACTTCGCCGAGGCCCAGATGGTGGCGCGGTCCTCGCGCACGTCGGCGACCGCGGAGTTCGGCTCCAGCGGTGAACCGCTGCGGAAGTAGAAGGTGAAGTCGAAGTCCATCGTCTCGGCCAGCACCGGCAGGTGCGGCACCACCATCGGCAGCTCCGCCGACTTGATCTCCGCCCGGATCGAGTCGTCGGAGGCGCCCTCGGCGGTGCCGGGCTTCCACTGCACCCGCAGCGCGCGGATGGCGTCGATGCACTGGCCGAAGGTGTGCGCCCGGACGGCGACACCGCTGGGCACGATCTCGACGTGCGTGACCCCGTTCATGGCCTTGACCTCGGCGGAGTTCAGCACGCTCGCCGCGCTGCCGCCGATCGTCGGCGGACGGCAGACCATCGCGGGCAGCGCGCCGTCGACCTCCAGGTCCATCGCGAACTGCTTCTGCCCGGTCACCGCGGCGTAGGCGTCCTTGCGGTTCTGCGGGGTGCCGACCACGCGGAACTCCGACTCCGGCTTGAGCTGCACCTCGCGCGCGGTGGTCGTCGGCACCGCGGCCTTCGGCACGAGTTCGCCGTAGGGCAGCACCCGGCCGGTGCTGCCGATGATCTCACCGGCCCTGGTGGTGAGGTGCTCGACGGCGTCGCCGAGCAGCGCGGCGGCGGCCTCCAGCAGCGCCAGCTTGGCGAGCGCGGCCGCGACCCGGACCGGTGTGTACATCGCGAAGATGGTGTTCGACCCGCCGGTGAGCTGGTTGAACAGCAGTTCCGGCCGCGCGGGCGCCAGCGTGACGCGCACCTTCTCCAGCGGCAGGTCCAGCTCCTCGGCGATGATCATCGCGATGGAGGTGGTGATGCCCTGGCCCACTTCGGCGCGCGGTAACTCGAAGGACGCCGTGCCGTCCTCGTGCACCTCGACCTTGATCAGCTGCGAGGTCGGCAGCGCGGCCGCGGTGAGCACGTCGTTGAGGTCCAGCAGATCCGCGGGCACCGGCGCGGTGAGCGCGTTCGCCTCACCCGGCGAGCTGAGCAGCCCCGCGTTCGCGGCGGCGACCAGCCCGGTGCCGCCGATCAGGTAGCCGAGGAACTTCCGCCGGCCCATGCCTCCCGCTGGGGCTCCCGTCCCTGGCTGTGACATGCCGTCTCCCGTCGCGTCGCCGGATGAGATTTCACGCGAGCCGAGCGTGGACCGAACCACTCGCCGCTAACTGTTCAGATCTTGTACACCCCTGCGGCGAGATCCACCAGGGTGCGGCGCGATCGGTTCCCGGCTGCGGGAGCGGCGGCGGTGCGGACGTAGCATTGCGGCTGGAAGCGGCGGCGGGCGGAGGGTGCGCGATGACGGCGGCGGAGTTCTTCCAGCGGTACTCCCGGATTCCGGTGATGGCGATCCTGCGCGGGTACCCGCCGGAGCGCACCGTCGAGCTGTGCCGCCGAGCCTGGGAAGTGGGCATCGAACTGGTCGAAGTGCCGGTCATGACCGCCGGGCACCTGCCCGCGCTGCGCGCTGCGATCGCCGCGGGCCGAGAAGCGGGGCACCCGGTGGGCGCGGGAACCGTCATCGCGCCCGAACAGGTCGAGGAGGTGGCTTCGGCAGGCGCCGCGTTCACCGTTTCTCCCGGCTACGACCGGGAAATCGCCGGAGCGGCCGCTCGGCGCGGGCTCGCGCACCTGCCCGGGGTGGCGACCGCGAGCGAGATCACCAGGGCCGTGCGCGACGGCCACCGCTGGCTCAAGGCGTTCCCCGCGGCTCAGCTCGGTCCGGCGTGGATCACTGCGCAGCACGGCCCGTTCCCGGATGTCGCGTTCGTCGCGACCGGCGGGATCAGCGCCGCCAACGCCGGTGACTTCCTCGCCGCGGGAGCCCGCGTGGTCGCGGTCGGATCAGCCCTCGAAGACCCCGAGCAGCTCGACGCCCTGGCGGCCCTGGCCGGTTCGTAGGCGCACGACGTGGCCGCCCACCGCGCGCAGCTGCGGTGGGCGGCCAGAAGTCCAGAAGCCGGTCAGTGGGCGTTCTGGTCGATGTTGGCGTTGTTGAAGGCGGTCACGTCGACGTCGCCGTAGCAGGAGTCGTTGTCGACGTCGACATCGACGCTCTGATCCAGGTAGAGGTCCTGGTCGATGTCGCCGAATCCGCCCCACCAGCCGCCGCCGAGTGCCTTGCGCTCCGGCAGCAGCTCCACCGAGAGGTGTTCGAACATGCTTCCCCCTAGTTCGCGTTCAGACCTTCCAACAGCGGCACGAACCGCTGCCGTGAGTACGCCACAACGCCCGTCACCACCCCATCACGCAGCCGTCACAGCACCAGGCGGACGAGGCTCATCACGCTCCGTGTTCCCGTTCTGAGCAGCTGGAACACGGCTGCCGGAGCGCCCTTGTAAGCGGATCGGATGAACCTCGGTCCGCAGACCCGGCGTCGTCCGCACCGGACGGTCACTCCGGCCAGTCGGAGTTCTTGATCACCTCGACGAAGTCGCCGCGCTCGAACCCCGGGACGCAGTGCGCGAGGACGTCGGCCTTGACGTTGCCGAAGGTCGTCTCCGGGCGGTCGGCGATGCCGTCGGCGAAGGCGGCGAGGATCCGGTTCTTGAAGTCCGGCCGGGGGTGCGCCGCGACCACGGCGGCGCGCTGCTCGTCGGTGACCGCGTGGTAGCCGATGCCCAGGACGTCCAGTTCGACACCTCGCGTGACCAGCGCGATCTCCGGCGCCATGTGCAGCGGGATCTCGGGTGTGGTGTGCAGGGCGATGGCCGTCCACACCCGCTCGGCGGGCTCGCCGGTGATGCCGTGCGCGCGCAGGAACTCGCGGGCCTCGTCGGCGCCGTCGATCTCGAAGCGCTGGTCGGTGCGGCGGTACCGCTCGGTCAGGCCCAGGTCGTGGAACATGGCGCCCACGTAGAGCAGTTCGGGATCGAACCGCAGTCCCTGCTCGCGCCCGCGCAGCGCGCCCCAGACGAACACCCGCCGGGAGTGGTCGAACAGCAGCCCGGGTGCGGCCTCGCGCACCAGCTCGGTGGCCTCCCGGGCCAGCGGGCTGTCCGGGATCTGCACGCCCGCGATCGATTCCGCCATCCTGCGCTCCTCCTCGTTCGGCGACGGATCCAGCTTCGCCCGGACGGTTACCCTGGTGCCATGTCCTTCAAGCCAGAAGAACCACGGATTCGGACATGACCCGGCGGGTCGCGGTCGTGGTGTTCGACGGGGTGACCGCGCTCGACGTCAGCGGCCCGTACGAGGTGCTGCACCAGGCAGGCCGCCTCGGGCACCCGTACGAGCTGCTGCTGGTGTCACCGCGCGGTGGGCAGGTCGCCACCTCTTCGGGACCGGCGCTGGCCGGGGCCGTCGCGGCGGACGAAGCCGGGCCGGTCGACACGGTCGTCATCGCCGGCGGGGACCGGCTCGTCGAGCAGCCGCCGGAGCACGACCTGTTGGAGGCGGTGCGCGGGCTCGCCGCTCGGGCGCGACGTGTCGCGTCGGTCTGCACCGGTGCCTTCGTCCTCGCCGAGCTGGGACTGCTCGACGGCCGCAGGGCGACCACGCACTGGCGGCACGCCGCGGCGCTGGCCCGCCGCTACCCGCGGGTGCGGGTGGAACCGGACGCCATCCACGTCCGCGACGGCCGCTACCTCACCTCTGCGGGCATCAGCGCCGGGATCGACCTGGCGCTCTCGCTGGTGGAGGACGACCACGGGCCGGAGGTGGCGCGGGCCGTGGCGCGGGAGATGGTCGTGTTCCTGCAACGCCCCGGCGGGCAGTCGCAGTTCTCCACGGCCATCGCCACGCCACCGGCGCGCAACGAGCTGCTGCGCGAGGTGCTCGCGGCCGTGGTCGCCGACCCGGCCGCCGATCACAGCCTGCCGGCCATGGCCGCCGCCGCGGCCGTGAGCACCCGGCACCTGACCCGCCTGTTCAACGCCGAGCTCGGCACCACGCCCGCCCGCTGGGTCGAGCGCGTCCGCCTGGACCGGGCCCAGCAGCTGCTCCTCGACGGGCACAGCGTCACCTCGGCGGCGAGCCGCAGCGGGCTGGGCACCGACGAATCCCTGCGCCGCGCCTTCGCCCGCCACCTGGGCACCACGCCGACCCACTACCGCGAGCGGTTCGCCAGCACGCGGTGAGCCGTCAGAGCCAGCCAGGCAGGACGAAGATCGCGCAGGTCAGCACCGGGGCCACCGCGATCATGCTCATGCCCCAGACCATCAGGCCCTTGAACGTGGCATCGCGCTGCTCCTCCGGGGCGTTGGCGACCACCAGCGCGCCGCTGGTGGAGAACGGCGAGGAGTCCACCACCGACGACGAGATGGCCAGCGCGATGATCAGCCCGACCGCGCCGACCTGACCGGTCTGCAGGAACGGCACCGCGAGCGGGATCAGCGCGCCGAGGATGCCGGTGGTGGAGGCGAACGCGGACACCCCGCCGCCGATGAGGCAGATGACGAACGCGGCCAGCAGCGGAACGCCGATGCCGACGACCCCGTCGCCCAGGAACTCGATGGTTCCCACGCCCTCCATCAGGCTCACGTAGGTCACCACGCCGCAGACCAGCAGCACCGTCGGCCAGGCGATCTCGGCCACGCACCTCTTGGTGACCTCGGGCCACAGCAGGACGATGACCGTCGCGATGCTCAGCGACAGCAGGCCCACGTCGAACTCCAGCGCCAGCGCGCCGACGGCGAGCGCGAGCAGCCCGGCCAGCGTCGTGGTCCGCTGCGCGTTCAAGGTGCTGGTCCGGACCGCGGTCGTGGCGCCCGGCCCGCCGGGCTGTCCCGGCTCGGTGGTCACCCGGCGGCCCAGCAGCTTCCGGCCGCCGAACAGGGAGAACACCGCGACGCTGAGCAGCAGGTTGAACAGCATCGAGCTGATCCACAGCAGCACCGGATCGCCCGGCAGCCCGCTGCGCTCCACGACGCCGTTGGTGATGCTGCCGAAGATGCTGATCGGCGAGAAGCCGCCCGCGCTCGCGCCGTTGATGATGAGCAGGCCCATCAGCAGCGGGTTGATCCGGTAGCGGGTGGCGAAGTTCAGCCCGATCGGCGCCATCATGGCCACCGCGCCGGGGACCACCGCGCCGACCATCGTCAGCAGGCCGGTGATCACGAACATCACCCACGGGATCAGCGCTATCCGGCCGCGCACGGCCCGGACCCCGCTGTGGATGAGCCAGTCGACCGTGCCGTTGGCCTTGGCGATGGCGAACAGCAGGGTGACGCCGACCAGGGTGACGAACAGATCGCCCGGGAACCCGGCGAACAGGTCGTCGCTGGACTGGCCGAAGACGAACGTGCCGAGCAGGAAGGCGCCCAGGAACGCGACCGCTCCCATGTTCACCGAGCGCAGGGTCGCTAGGGCGAAGATCAGTACCAGGCCGATGATCGAGATTACCTGTGGGGACATCGACACTCCTCGAGGCTGACGGTGGCTCGCAGGGGGTGCGTTGGTGTGGCGGATCTCGTTGGTGCGGCGCGGGATCGCGCCGCTTCCGGTGCGCACGTCGACCGCTTCGCGCGGGTGGCCGGGCCCGCTGGGCGTTCGTCCTGGAGCACCACCTCCTCCTCGCTGCCGGCGCTCAGGGCCGCTCGGCCACCGCGTTGCGCAAGGTGCCGATACCGGAGATCTCCACCTCGACGTCGTCCCCGGGCGCCATCGGCCCCACTCCGGCGGGGCTGCCGGTGAGCAGCACGTCGCCGGGTTCGAGGGTGATCCAGCGGGTGACGAAGGCCAGCAGCTCACCGATCCCGAACACCATGTCCGCGACCGATCCCCGCTGGACGACCGCACCGCGCAGCCGGGTGGTGATCCGCATCGCCGCCGGGTCCGGCGGCTCGGTCTCGATCCACGGGCCCAGCGGGCAGAACGTGTCCGCGCTCTTCGCCCGCGTCCACTGGCCGTCGGCCCGCCAGTCGTGCGCGGTGACGTCGTTGGCGCAGGTGTGGCCGAGCACGAAGTCCGCGGCGCGATCGGCCGGAACACCACGAGCGGTCCGGCCGATGACCACGGCCAGCTCGCCCTCGTACTCCAGGCGCCGCACCTCGGGCGGCCGGAGGATCTCGTCGCCCGGGCCCACGATCGCGTTGGGAGCCTTGAGGAACAGCGCCGGCTGCTCGGGCCACGGCCTGCCCTTCTCGGCGATCTGGTCGGCGTAGTTGCTGCCCGCGCAGACGATCACGCGCGGCTCGCACGGCGCGAGCAGCCGGACCTCACCCAGCTCTCCGACGACCCGGCCCGGGACGCCGTCGGTGAGCTCGTGCACCAGGTCCCCGACGACGGCACCCCGGCCCGTCCGCCCGTCGCGGCGGTAGCGGACTAGTCGCATCGCGCCAGCGCCTCGCGCACGAGCTCCACCGGGTGCCAGGCGGTGCGGCCCGCGCCGTGGAAGATCTGCTGCCTGCACGACACACCGGTCGCGGCCACCACGGTCTCCTCGGATTCGGCTGCCAGCGCGGGGAAGAGCCGGTCGCCGCCGACGGTCATGGAGGTGTCGTAGTGCTCCGCCTCGAACCCGAACGAACCCGCCATCCCGCAACATCCCGCGTCGATCTCCACCACCTGCGCACCCGGGATCCGGCGCAGCAGCGCCATCGTGGCGGCGGTGCCGACCTCGGCCTTCTGGTGGCAGTGGCCGTGGAAGACGATGCGCCGCCCGGCGAGCCAGGAATCCGCGCGCAGCGCCAGCCGCCCGGCGTCGATGGCCTCGACGAGCAGTTCCTCGACCTGCTTGACCCGGTCGGCCACCGACGCGGCGCCGGGCAGCAGCGCGGTGTGCTCCTCGCGCAGCATCAGCACGCACGACGGCTCGCAGCCGACGATCGGCGAATCCGGCGCGGTGTCCCGGTGCAGCGAGGTGACCAGCGCGGCGGCCTTCTCCTTCGCGTCCGCCAGCATCCCCTTCGACATGCTCGACCGGCCGCAGCAGCCGCCTCCGGCCAGCTCGACCCGCCAGCCGGCCCGCTCCAGCAGCTCGATGCCCGCCCGGCCGATGTGCGGCTCGGTGTAGGTGGTGAAGGAATCCGCGAGCCAGGTGACCGCGCCGAGCGGACCGCCGGCAGCGGGCCTCCGCCGGAACCAGCGCAGCAGGTTCTCCCGGTGGAACACCGGCAGCGGCCGGGCCGCGGTGATGCCGAGCGCGCGCTCCAGCAGGCGGCGCAGGAAACCGATCCGGCCCGGCAGGTTCGACAGCGGCGCGGTGGCCGAGCCGAGCCGGTTGAGCGCGCGGATCGCGGAGAACGCGCGCGACCGCAGCGGCGTTCCGTGGATCTCGTGGTGGTGCGCCAGCGCTTCGGCCTTCAACGACGCCATGTCCACGCTCATCGGGCATTCGCTCTTGCAGGCCTTGCACATCAGGCAGAGGTCGAGGATCTCGTGCAGCCGCTCGTCGCCGAGCGCGGCGTGCGGATCCGGTTCCGACAGCGCCTTCACCAGCGCGTTGGCCCGGCCGCGGGTGGAGTGCTCCTCGCTCTTGGTCGCGATGTAGGACGGGCACATCACGCCCGCGGTCGACTTCCGGCAGGCGCCGATGTTCATGCAGCGGTCCGCCGCGCCGCGCATCCCGCCGACGACCTCGAACTCCAGCGAGGTCCGCAGCGGTGGGGCGGGTGGGAGGGCGTCGCGGTCGCGGAGGTTCTCGGTCATCGGCGGCGCGTCCACGATCTTGCCCGGGTTCAGCACGCCGTCCGGGTCGAAGAGCCGCTTGACCTCGCGCATCGCCTCGTAGAGCTGGTCGCCGAAGATCTCCCGGTTGAACTCGCTGCGGGCCAGCCCGTCGCCGTGCTCGCTGGAGTTCACCCCGCCGTACTCGGCGACGAGGTCCTTGACCGCCTCCGCGACGGTGCGCATCTTCGCGACCTCGGCCGGGTCGGTCAGGTCGACGAACGGGCGGATGTGCAGGCAGCCCACCGAGCAGTGCCCGTAGAACCCGGCCTCCATCCCGTGCTCGTCGAGGATCTCCTTGAACCGCTTCGTGTACTCGGCCAGGTGGACCGGGTCCACGGCGGTGTCCTCGACGAAGGCCAGCGGGCGGCGGGTGCCCTCCCCGGCGGCCATCAGCAGGCCCAGGCTGGACTTGCGGACCTTCAGCAGCGCGGCCTGCTCGGCCGGGGTGACCGCGCGCAGCGTGTGGTAGCCGTGCCCGCTGCGCTGCCACTGCCGGTCGAGCTGGTCCAGCTTGGCGATCAGCTGCGCCTCGTCGTCGCCGGTGAAGGACACGAACAGCAGCGCGCCCGGGTCGCCGACGAGGACGGTGCCGAGATCGGCGAACTCGATCTTCTGCCGGGACAGCTCCAGGATCGTGCGGTCCATCAGCTCGACCTGGTGCGGATCGCAGGCCAGCGCGTCGGTGGTGGCCGAGATGGCGCTCGCGGCGTCGGTGAAGTGCCCGACGGCGTAGACCGTCCGCGCGGGTTTGGGCACCAGGTCCACCAGCGCGCGGGTGGCGACGACCAGCGTGCCCTCCGCGCCCACCACGAACTTCGCCAGGTCGAACGGCTCGCCCAGCCGGTCCAGCCGGTACCCGCAGGCGCGGCGCCAGAACGCGGGCATCTTCTCCTCGATGACCGCGGCGTTGGCCTCGGCCAGTTCCGGCAGCGCCTGGTAGATCCGCCCTTCGAGGGTGTCGGCCGCGGCACGGCGCCGCCGCTCGGCCTCGCCGACGGGCTCGAACCGGGTGCGCGAGCCGTCGGCGAGCACCACCTCCAGCGCCCGCACGTGATCGATCGTCATGCCGTAGGTCAGCGACCCGCTGCCCGCGGAGTTGTTCCCGATCATGCCGCCGATGGTGGCCCGGTTGCTGGTGGAGGTGTCCGGGCCGAACATCAGCCCGTGCTCGGCGGCGGCCTGGTTGAGCTGGTCCTGCACCACGCCGACCTCGACCAGCGCGGTGCGCGCCACCGGGTCGATCTCCAGGATCCGGTTCAGGTGCCGGGAGGTGTCGAGCACCAGGCCGGGCCCGACGGTCTGGCCGACCAGGCTGGTGCCCGCGCCGCGCGGCACGATCGGCACGCCCAGCCCGGCGGCGATCCGCACCGCGGCGGCGACGTCGTCGGCGTGGCGCGGGAAGGCGACGCCGAGCGGCGTGATCGAGTACATGCTGGCGTCGCGGGAGAAGAGGTGGCGGGTGTAGTCGTCGAAGGCGACCTCGCCGTCGAGCGCGTCGCGCAGCGCGCGCTCCAGACGTGCGCCGAGGGTCTGCTGGGTGGTGGAGGCGGTCATCTCGGAACCCTTCCGTCCGGTGTCAGCGGTCAGGCGCGCAGCACCTCTAGTGCGGCCCGGATCCCGCCGGGGTCGACGGGAACCCCGGCCAGCTCGAGTCCCATTTGGACGCCCGAGAGGGTTCCGGCCAGCGTGAGGTCGTTGAAGTCGCCGAGGTGGCCGATGCGGAACACCCGGCCGCTGACCTTGCCCAGCCCGGCGCCCAGCGACATGTCGAAGCGGTCCAGGATGATCTGGCGGACCTTGTTCGCGTCGTGCTCCTCGTCCAGCAGCACCGCGGTCAGCGCGCTGGAGTGCTCGCGCTCGTCGGCGCACAGCACCTCCAGGCCCCAGCCGCGCACGGCGGCCCTGGTCGCCGCGGCGTGCCGGTCGTGCCGGGCGAAGACCGCGGGCAGCCCTTCGGATTCGAGCAGCGCCAACGCTTCTCGCAGCCCGTAGAGCAGGTTGGTGGGCGGGGTGTAGGGGTAGTACCCGCGCTCGTTGGCTTCGAGGAACGGCGCCCAGTTCCAGTACGACTTCGGCAGCCGCGCTCCTTCGGCGGCGGCGAGCGCCTTCTCGCTGATCGCGTTGAAACCCAGGCCGGGCGGCAGCATCAGGCCCTTCTGCGAGCAGCTGATCGTGACGTCCACGCCCCACTCGTCGTGCCGGTAGTCGATGGAGCCCAGCGAGGAGATGGTGTCCACCAGCAGCAGCGCCGGGTGATCGGCCCGGTCGATGGCCGCCCGGATCTCCGGCACCCGGCTGGTGACGCCGGTGGAGGTCTCGTTGTGCACCACCATCACGGCGGCGATGCGGTGCCGGGTGTCGGCGGCCAGCCGCTCGGCCACCACCGCCGGGTCGACTCCGTGCCGCCAGTCGCCGGGGACGAAGTCCACGACCAGCCCGAGCCCCTCGGCCATGTCGCGCCACAGGGTGGCGAAGTGGCCGGTCTCGAAGGCGAGCACGTGATCGCCGGGGGAGAGGGTGTTGACCAGCGCGGCTTCCCAGGCCCCGGTGCCCGAGGACGGGTAGATCACCACCGGGCCGCTGGTGCCGAACACCGGCTTGATCCGGCGCAGCACGTCGAGCGCGAGCTCGGCGAAGTCCGGCCCGCGGTGGTCGATGGTGGGTTGCGCGATGGCGCGCAGGACCCGGTCGGGAACGTTGGTCGGTCCGGGGATCTGCAGGAAGTGCCGTCCGGCTCTCATCAGTCCCGTCTCTCCGCGATTGTCAGTGGTGGTTGCGTCCGGGATTGAGCTCGCGTTGTGCGGTTTCTTGTGGCTGGGTTGCATCACGGTCCCCTTAGGTGCGGTTGAGCAGGACTCGGGGCTCATCGCACAGCCTTCTTTCCCCGCCGCTGTGCCGTGTGGTGGTACGCTGTGCCGATTTGGAGCGCGGCGAGAGTAGGCAGCCGGATGAACGGAGTCAAGACATGCGCAACGTCCTGAACGCGCTGCGGGTGCTGGAAGAAGTCGCCGCGCGCCAGCCGATCGGCGTCGGCGAACTGGCCAGAGCGCTGGACATGCCGAAGAGCACGGCGCAGCGCGCCTTGCTCACGCTCGGCGAAGCGGGCTGGATCCGCCCGGCGGAGGGCGAGGTCAAGCGGTGGGCGCTGACCACCAAGGCGCTCTCGATCGGCGGACGGGCCAGCGGCGACCTCGGACTGCGCGACGCGGCCCGGCCGATCATGGAGGACCTGCGGCGGCGCACCGAGGAGACGATCCACCTGACCGTCCCGGAGGAGGACAAGGTGGTCCTGATCGAGCGGCTGGAAACCTCCAAGCCGCTGCGCATCAGCATGTCGCTCGGGCACGCGCTGCCGCTGCACGCATCGGCCAACGGCAAGGCGGTCCTCGCGCACAGCAGCGCCGAGGTGCTCAAACGCCTTGCGATCGGCGAACTCCCGCGCTACACCGACAGCACGATCACCGACCCGGACCAGATGCTCGCCGAGCTGGAGCGGATCCGCCTGCGCGGCTTCGCGGTCAACCACGGCGAGTGGCGCACCGACGTCGGCTCGGTGGCGGCCGCGGTGGTGGCCGAACCCGAGCGGCCGGTGGCCAGCCTCAGCGTCAACATCCCGATGAGCCGCCTGACCGAGGAATCGGAGGAGGGTTTCGGCCGGGCGGTGGCGGAAGCGGCCGAGCTCCTCGCCGCCCGCCTCGGCTACGAAACGCAGTAGTGGCGCCGATCGCAGGAGCTCAGAACGACTTCACGGCCCGGTCGGTCGCCCAGGCCACGTGGCCGTCCGGTCGGATCAGCGCCGCGCGGACCGATGCCCAGTCCGGCCGGGTTTCGGCGAGCTCGTCCCGCCCACCGGTGAAGTCGAGCCGCACGTGGCGGCCGGGCCGCAGCCGCTCGAACAGGCACGTGCCGTCGCCGAACCGCAGGTTCGGGGCGCGCAGGCCGGTCAGCGGGTGCGCGCCCGGATCCGCCGGCGGGTAGCGCACCGCCAGGCCGGAGAGCCGTTCGGCCAGGGCGCGGGAGAACTCCGGCTGCTCGGCGATCAGCTTCGACAGCAGTGCGCGCAGCTGCTGGCCGTCCGGCGAGAACGCGGCGAACAGCGCGTTCTGCGCCTGCGTGCTCTCCAGCAGGTCGACGCCGACCGGGTGCCGCTCGTCGTGGTAGCTGTCCAGCAGGTCCTCGGAGGTCGCTCCCGATGCCACGGCGGCGAGCTTCCACCCGAGGTTCATCGCGTCCTGCACCCCGACGTTGAGGCCGACACCACCGGCGGGCATGTGCTGGTGCGCGGCGTCTCCGGCCAGCAGCACCCGGCCCGCGCGGTAGCGCTCGGCTTGTCTGCTGGCGTTGCCGAACCGGGACAGCCAGGCCGGTGAGCGCATCCCGTGGTCGGTGCCGGTGATCGCGGTGACCTTGGCCCGCACCTCGTCGAGGGTCGGCTCACCGGGCCAGTCGGTCCGCAGGTCGTCCGGGGTTTGCCCGACGAGCCGGTGCAGCCCGCCGGGCAGCGGCACGATCATCACCCCGCCGCGCTCGGTCGCCACGGTGGCGAAGTTGCCCGCCGGTGGTGCGTCCAGCACCACGTCTGCCAGCCAGCCGAGCATGGTGTGGGCGGTGCCGGGGAAGCCGATGCCCGCCGACCGCCGCACGGTGCTGCGGGTGCCGTCGCAGCCGACCACGTACCCGGCTTCGAGCGCGTATGCGCCGTCCGGCCCCTCGGCCTCGACCGTGACCGAGCTGCCGTTGTCGACGACCTTCGCGACCCGGTGTCCACGCAGGACCGTCGCGCCCGCGGCCCGCGCGTGCTGCTCGAACAACTCCTCGGTGCGGGCCTGCGGGATGGCGAGCGTGTACTGGAAGTCCGTGTCGAGCAGCCGGAAGTCGAGCCGGTCGTCGAGCATCCCGAAGTGCCCGCTGGGAATGCGGACGCCTTCGGTCAGGAACTGCTCGTGCAGTCCGCGCGAGGCGAGCAGCTCGATGGTGCGGGGATGGATGGTGAGCGCCCGGGAGCGCTGATCGGGAGCCGCTCGCGGTTCGAGCACGGTGACGCCGATCCCGGCCAGTCGCAGTTCCGCGGCGAGCCGGAGCCCGACCGGCCCGGCCCCGGCGATGACGACCTCGTCCATGGAACCTCCTCTTGTTCACTGACCAACACTAGTGGCTGTGTTGGTCAGTGAACAAGAGTGCGTTGTCCGTTGAACAAGCGAGGTCCGGCCGCTGCGGGCCGCCGCCCGGTTTAGGATCGCGGGATGAGCGAGCGGCAGCAGGAGATCGCCCGGGCGGCGCTGGAACTGCTGGAGGACAGGGGAGCGGAGGCGGTGAGCCTGCGCGCGGTCGCCGACCGGCTCGGCGTGCGGCTCAACACGGTGTCCTGGCACGTCGGCTCGAAGGCCGGGTTGCAGGACCTGATGGCCGACGAGATCGTCGGCGAGGTGTCGCTGAAGCGGTTGCCCAAGGAGTGGGAGCCGCGCGTGCGCGAACTGGTCCGCCGCTACCGCGCAGCGTTGCTGCGGCACCGGGACGGAGCCGCCGTCGTCGCGGGCACGTTCGTGGCCAGGCCGAACACCCTCGGGCTGTCCGACGCGCTGGTCGCGGCACTGCTCGGCTCGGGCTGCGGCGACGCCGACGCGGCGTGGACGGCGTGGACGCTCGTGTACTTCACGCTCGGCCTCGTGGCCGAGGAGCAGAGCGCGCCGGACGGCGATGGGGCGCTCGCCACCGCGGTCACCGCGGGCGCCTACCCGGCGCTCGCGCGCACTGTCGTGCACATCGGCGCCGGCAGCTTCGGCGAGCGGCACCGCTTCGGCCTGGACCTGATCCTCGACGGTCTGCGCGCTCGCATCCGCTGAGGTTCGGATCGGGAGCGAGCAAGACCGGTTGGTCCTGTGCGGATGGTCCCGGGAGCGGGGCCGTGGAACGGATCCACGGCCCCGCCCGCCCGGTTCACCGGCTGCGGTCGCCGCCGGTGGTCTGGCTGATCCAGTCGGCGTGGGCCACGACGCTGGTGTAGATGCCCGGCTTCTCCGTGCAGTTCTCGGCCTGCCCGCGGCTGGTCGCGCCGACGAGCGCGTAGCCGCTGCCGTTGCGCACCACGGCGGGGCCACCGGAGTCGCCGTAGCAGGCGCTGGCCTTGCCCTCCTGGTTGTCGATGCACAGCTCGCGCGAGGAGTCGAAGGGGTTGTCCGATCCGGTGCAGTTCGCCGGCTCGGTCGTGGTGGTCGTGAGCTCCTTCAGCTGCACCGGCGGTTCGCCGCACTTGGGTGTCGCGCACGTCTGCCCCCAGCCGAGCAGGTGCAGCTCGGTGCCGGTCTGCGGTGCCGAGCTCGCGATCTCGACCGGTTCGGCCTGGGCGGGCTTCGACAGGTGGACCAGGGCGATGTCGTAGCCGGCCTGCTGCTGCTTCGACTGCGGGTGGGTCACGAACTCGTCCGGTTCGACGAGCTCGCCGCCGCTGGTGCGATCGGTCGTGCCGATCCGGTACCGGACATCGCCCGGCTTCTTCCCGTCCACGCAGTGCGCGGCGGTGACCAGCCACTGCTCGTCGATCAGCGAGGCGCCGCAGTGGTGCTCGCCGTCGGTGGACTGCATGGACGCGACGAAACCGTACTCCTGAGTCGGCTGGGTACCTCCGATGATGAGCGGGGTGGCCGTGGCGCCGGCGACCGGTGTGGCGAGCGCCAGTCCGAAAAGCATCGCCGCTGACGCGAGAATTCCGCGGCGCAGAGAACCTCGGGGCACGTTCTCTCCTTCCAGGTCCAGCCCGGCGCCGGGGGAGTGCGCCGTGAGCTGGGGTTAGTCGGGTGTGCGGAGATACTGCCCAATGCGGGGAGTAATCGCATTACTCCGAACGGACTAATCGCGACGTGTGGTCGATCGTGTGCCGAGAGTGTGCGGCGGCAGTGGCTGGTGTGGCGAATCCCGTTGCGCGGCAAAGGATCTTCAATTTGTCCACTGTGGATGATCGGCCCGGTGGGGCCGGTTCGGTGTGCACCCGGTCGTGACGCGAAGTCCGCTCCGGTGCCCGGAATTTCACCGCACCGTCGCGTGAAGATCGGCGGGTGCGGTACCTGTGCTCAGCGGAAGCTCAGTGCGTCCGGGCGGAACGAGGCTCAGCCTCGGCTGGAAGGAAGGTCGATCATGGCTCCGTTGACGACATGGCTTCGCGCGCTCCCGGTGGTCCCCGCAGTGCTCGCGGCGACCGCGGGCGTCGCGGCCGCGCAGCAGGACGAGGTCGAGATCCGCACGTTCGCGGGCAAGTGCGCGGACGTGAGCGCCAGCAGCACGGCCGATGACGTGGCGCTCATCCAGTTCAGCTGCAACGACCAGCCCAACCAGCGGTTCACCATCGTCCCGGTGGGCCCCGACCTGGTGGAGATCCGGACCTTCGCGGACAAGTGCCTGGACGTCCGCGGCGCGTCGAGCGCCGATCTCGCGCCGATCGTGCAGTTCTCCTGCAACGGCCAGGACAACCAGGCGTTCAGGATCGCCGGCGTCGGCCCCGGACTGGTGGAGATCCGCACCGTCTCGGGCAAGTGCTTCGACGTGCGGGGCGCGTCGAGCGCCGATCTGACGCCGATCGTGCAGTTCTCCTGCAACGGCCAGGACAACCAGCACTTCCGCATCGTCTGACGGTGTTTATGCAGGTCATAGCGTTGTAGTCGAGCAGATCCGGACGGCGTGGGCGCGGGCGGTGTGCCACAGTGGCCAAGTGCGCGCGCCCGCGCGGCCGTCGCGGTGGCTGGTGGTGACGGGACTCGCGGTCCTCGCGGTGGCCGCCACGGTCGTGGTTCTGACCTGCTCGAACCCGGCCGCCAGGTTCGCCGACGACCTGGCGGCCGTGGTCGGCGCGATCGCGGCCACCGCCGCCTGCGCGGGGACCGGCTGGTCGCACACCGGGCCGGAGCGGAACTGGCGGCTGCTGATGGCCGCGGGACTCGGCGGCTGGGCCGCGGCGCACGCGATGTGGACGTGGCACCGCGCTGCGAACGGCGGGCCGGTCGCCGTGCCCGGCGCCGCCAGCGTCCTCTACCTGGCGCTGCCCGTCGGTGTGTTCGCCGCGCTGCTGGTGATCGCCCGCGCCGATCACGCCACGCTCCGGAGCTACGAGACCACCGAGCCGCCGCGGGTGCTGCTGCTCGACGGCCTCATCGTGGTGGCCTCGATCATCGCGGTCGCTCGCGAGGTCCACGCACTGGACCCGGGCCCCGACGGCTCTGCCGCGGCGGTGCTGGTGCGGGTCTCCTACACGGTCGGCGATGTCGTGCTGATCGTGCTCGCGCTGCTGATGGCCATCGGCTTGCGCAGCATGTCGCGGTCCCGGCAGGTCTGGCTGGTGCTCGGCCTGTGCGCCATCGGAGCCGGCGACTTCACCTACGCCTACAGCACGATCACCGACGCGGCGATACCCGACGCCGCCGAACTCGGCCACCTGGCAGGCATGCTCCTGCTGATCCCCGCGGCGCTCGGGCCCTCCCTGCAGCCCGTGATCCGGCGCCGCAGCATCTCGCTGGCGCTGCTGGCCGTGCCCTACGTCCCGCTGGCCGTGGTGCTGGGCATGGTCGTGATCAACGTGGCGGGCGGCAGCCCGTACCCCGACGTCATCTACGTGCTCAGCGTGATCATCGCGCTGGTCGTGCTCCGCCACATCAGCAGCCTGCTGGCGCTCTACCGGTCCCACCAGCGGCTGGCCCGGGCGATCCTGCGCGACCCGCTCACCGGCGTCGCCAACCGGGTGCAGCTGGCCGACCTGTTCGACGAAGCGCTGTCGAGCCCCCGGTACGAGGAGCGCGGGCTGATCTACGTCGACCTGAACGACTTCAAGGCGGTCAACGACGAGCTCGGGCACCGCGCGGGCGACGAGCTCCTGCGCATCACCGCGCACCGGTTGCGCCGCTGCGTGCGCGACGACGACACGGTGGCGCGCATCGGCGGCGACGAGTTCGTGATCCTCCTCATCCCGCCCCCGCCGGACCCCGAATCGCTCGTGCAGCGCCTGGCCGACGCGGTGGCGCAACCGGTCGCCCTGAACGGGGTGAAGGCGCCGGTGCGGATCACCGCCAGCCTCGGCTACCACCGCATCGCACCTGGTCAGCACCCCAGCGACGCGCTGGCGCACGCGGACCGGGCGATGTACCGGGACAAGCGCGGCCGGGTGGACTGAGGCGGCGGGCGCCACCGCCCCGGACACGACGACCACGTGCACGTCGCGGGCGGTTTCGACGGTGCGCGCGCTCCGCTCCGCGTGCAGCGGGGCTGCGGGCTGCCTTGCTGCGGAGATCGGGTCCGGCTCCAGTAGCGTGTGTCGCGCCGCGATGCCGTTCGACTTGTGAGGACCCGGTAGTGCCAGACCACGAGAACTCCATGGTCCGCCTGCGCGGGGTCCGGGTGCACAACCTGCGCGAGGTCGACGTCGACTTCCCGCGCGATGCGCTGGTCGCCGTCACCGGCGTCTCGGGGTCCGGCAAGTCGTCGCTGGCGTTCGGCACCGTCTACGCCGAGGCCCAGGCCCGCTACCTCGAATCGGTCGCGCCCTACGCCCGGCGGCTCATCGACCAGGCGGGCGCACCGGACGCCAGGGAGATCACCGGGCTGCCGCCCGCCGTCGCCTTCCAGCAGGCCCGCGGCGCCGTGCAGGCCCGCTCCACGGTCGGCACCGTGACGGCGCTGTCGAACTCGCTGCGGCTGCTGTTCTCCCGCGCGGGCACTTACCCGGAGGGCGCTGAACGGCTGGACTCGGACTCCTTCTCGCCGAACACCCCGGCGGGCGCGTGCCCGGCCTGCCACGGCCTCGGGCGGATCCACGAGGTCAGCGAGAACTCGCTGGTGCCCGATCCCGGCCTGTCCATCCGGGAGAAGGCGATCGCCGCCTGGCCGGGCGCCTGGCAGGGCAAGAACTACCGCGACATCCTGGCCACGCTCGGCTACGACGTGGACCGGCCGTGGCGCGAGCTGCCGCAGGCCGAGCGCGAGTGGATCCTGTTCACCGACGAGCAGCCCGTGGTCACCGTGCACCCCCAGCGCGAGGCGGGCCGCATCCAGCGCCCCTACCAGGGCACCTACCAGAGCGCCCGCCGCTACGTCCTGCACACGCTGGCGACCACCCAGAGCACGGCGCTGCGCAACCGCGCGCTGCAGCACGCCGAAGTGCTGCCGTGCCCGGCCTGCGGTGGTTCGAAGCTGCGGCCGGAGGCGCTGGCGGTGACCTTCGCCGGTGCCGACGTCGCCGAGCTCGCCGCCCTCCCGCTCAGCGTGCTGGCGGCCAAGCTGCGACCCGAGCAGGACGGTGAGGTCGCGCGCGTGATCGTCGCGGACCTGCTGGCCCGCATCGAGGCGCTGACCGAGCTCGGCCTCGGCTACCTCCCGATGGATCGCACCACCCCGACGCTCTCGGCCGGTGAGCTGCAGCGGCTGCGCCTGGCCGCGACGCTGCGCTCCACGCTCTTCGGCGTGGTCTACGTGCTCGACGAACCGTCGGCCGGGCTGCACCCCGACGACACCCGGGCGCTGCTGCGGGTGCTCGACCGGATCCGGGAGGCCGGGAACTCGCTGGTCGTCGTCGAGCACGAGCCGGAGGTGATCCGGCACGCCGACTGGCTGATCGACGTCGGCCCCGGCGCCGGCGAGCACGGCGGGCGGGTGCTGCACAGCGGGCCGCTGGCCGGGCTGGCCGACGCCGCGGAATCGGTCACCCGCACCCACCTGCTCGACCCACCGGCCCCGGTCGGCCGCCACCGCGTCCCGACCGGGCGGATCGAGCTGCGCGGCGTGAGCCTGCACAACCTGGTCGAGACCGATGTGGACTTCCCGCTCGGCGTTTTCACCGCGGTCACCGGGGTTTCCGGCTCGGGCAAGACGACGCTGGTCACCGGCGTTCTGGCCGCGGCGGTCCGGGACCACCTCGGCGCCACCCGCCCGGACGACGAGGACGAACCGGAAGAGCTCGTGGCGCGCCACGTTCGCGAGATCACCGGGCTGGAGGCGGTCAAGCGGCTGGTGGAGGTCGACCAGCGGCCGATCGGGCGCACCCCGCGGTCGAACCTGGCGACCTACACCGGCCTGTTCGACGGGGTGCGCAAGCTGTTCGCCGCCACCGCCGAGGCCCGCGAGCGGAAGTACTCGGCGGGCCGGTTCTCGTTCAACGTCGACGGCGGGCGGTGCGACACCTGCCAGGGCGAGGGCGCGGTGGCTGCCAAACTGCTGTTCCTGCCCAACAGCTACGCGCCCTGCCCGGTCTGCCGCGGCGCCCGGTACAACCCGGAAACCCTCGAGATCCACTACCGGGGCAGGTCGATCGCCGACGTGCTCGCGATGACCGTCGAGGAGGCCCGCGACTTCTTCGCCGACGTGCCCGCGGTGGCCCGCAGCCTGGACACCCTCCGCGACGTGGGGCTGTCCTACCTCACCCTCGGCCAGCCGGCGACCGAGCTCTCCGGCGGCGAGGCCCAGCGGATCAAGCTGGCATCGGAGCTGCAGCGAACCCGCCGCGGCCGGACCCTCTTCGTGCTCGACGAACCCACCACCGGCCTGCACCCCGCCGACGTGGAGGTGCTGATGCGCCTGCTGCACGCCCTGGTCGACGCGGGCAACACGGTGGTGGTGATCGAGCACGACATGTCCGTCGCCGCGGCGGCCGATCACGTGATCGACCTCGGCCCCGGCGGCGGTGACGAGGGCGGCGCGGTGGTGGCCGCCGGAACCCCGGCGGAGGTGGCGAATGCCGGGACCGGTCGCACCGCGCCGTACCTCCGCGAAGCGCTCGGCGACCCGAGCTGACTACAGGCGGCGCACGGCCTCGCCGATGGCGGCGATCCCCTCATCGATCTCGGTCGCCGTCCTGGCGGCGTAGCCGAGAACGAGCCCCGGCTCGTGCGGGTGCTGGCGGTGCCAGGACAGCGGCTGGACCTTCACCCCCGCCTCGAGCGCGGCACTGGCGAGCTCGGTGTCGGTGAACCCCGCGTTGAACGTGATCAGCAGGTGCAGCCCGGCGGCGGCACCGTGGATGACCGCGCCCGGCAGGTGGGCGTTGATCGCCCCGATCATGGTGTCCCGGCGTCGCCGGTGACGGGGGCGGAGGTGGCGCAGGTGGCGTTCCAGGTCGCCCGATTCCATCAGCCGCGCCAAGGTGAGCTGCGGTAGCGCCGCGTTGCCCAGGTCCGCGTACCGCTTCGCGGCCACGAGGTCGTCCCGATGGCGCCGGGGCGCGAGGACCCAGCCGATTCTCAGCGCCGGAGCCAGGAGCTTGGAGATGCTTCCGGCGTAGATGACCTCTTCGGCGAGCATCGAGCGGAGGGCGGGCACCGGCGGTCGGTCGTAGCGGTGCTCGGCGTCGTAGTCGTCCTCGACGATCAATCCGCCACCAGCGGCCCACCGCATGAGCTCGCGGCGCCTCTCGCCGCTGAGCACCACGCCGGTGGGGAACTGGTGCGCGGGTGTCAGCAGCACCGCGGGAGCACCCGAGGCGTGCAGGTGATCGATGCGCAGACCGTCGGCGTCGACCGCTGTCGGCGGGGTTCTCACCTGTCGGCTGCGCAGGTGCTGGCGAGCCCCGAGCGATCCGGGATCCTCCACCGCCACGTCGCGGATTCCCGAGTCGTGGAGCACCTGCGCGGTCAGGGTGAGGGCTTGGGCGGTGCCGGCGACGATGAGAACTTCGTCGGGATCCACCGAGATTCCACGAGTGCGGGCCACCCAGGTGGCCACCGCCGCGCGCAGCGCTGGCGTGCCGCGGGGATCTCCGTATCCGAAGCCGGAAGCCGCGAGCTCGCCGAGCGCGGTGCGTTCCGCGCGCAACCAGGCTGCCCGGGGGAAGGCCGCCAGGTCGGGCGTGCCCGGTGACAGGTCGATCCGCGCCGGTGCTGCCCGCAGGGAATCGAAGACGTCGGCACCGGGGGCGGCGGTGAACAACGCGTTCGCGGACGGGGTCGCGCCGGGAGCCGGTGGCCGGGACGCCGATGCGGGAGCGGCGACGACGACCGTCCCGTTGCGACCGCGACCGTCGACGTGACCGTCTTCGCTCAGCCGCCGGTACGCCTCGGTGACGACTCCGCGGGAGACGCGCAGTTCGGCGGCCAGCGTCCGGGTGGCGGGCAGCCTGCTGCCCACCGGCAGCCGGCCGTCGGCGATGGCGAGCCGGAGCCGGCGGGCCAGCCAGTCGGACAGCCCGCCCACCGGTGCGTCGTCCGCGTGCAGCTGCAGGAAGTCCGCACCCGGACTTTTGGACCTGTGCGAAGCGTCGTCATTGGACCTGGGCACCGGACCATTGTGGCGCGAGGGTGGGTGGTGCCGGAGGGAGCGGTCCGCGGGAAAGGGCGAAGCGTGATGACGATCGACTACGTGCACGGCTACTCGGAGCTGGAGGCCCGTCGGCTGGGCGACCAGGCCAACGCGCTGGCGGCGCTGCTGCACGAAGGCACCGCGTACCCCGCGGGGAGCCGGGTGCTGGAGGTCGGCTGCGGGATCGGCGCGCAGACCGCGCACCTGGTGGCCGGTAGTCCCGGAGCTCGTATCGTCGCAGTGGACGTCAACGAGGAGTCCTTGGCGCAGGCCCGTTCTCGCGTGGCTGCGACCTCGCCAGGGGCGGCGGTGGAGTGGCTGTGCGGCGACCTGTTCGACCTGCCCTTCCCCGAGTCCTCCTTCGACCACCTCTTCGTCTGCTTCGTCCTGGAGCACCTGCGCGATCCCCAGCGGGCTCTGGTGGAACTGCGTCGCTTCCTGCGGCCCGGGGGCACTGTCACCGCGATCGAGGGCGACCACGGATCGGCGCTGTTCCACCCCGACAGCGCCGCCGCTCGCGCCGCGATCGACTGCCAGGTCCAACTGCAGTCCACCGCCGGTGGCGACGCGCTCATCGGCCGGAAGTTGCAGCCTCTGCTCGCCGATGCCGGGTACGCCGGGATCACCGTTCAGCCGCGGCCGGTCTACGCGGATCAGAACCGGCCGGAGCTGGTCGAGGACTTCACCCGCAACACCTTCATCGCCATGATCGAATCCATCGGGGCCGACGCGCTGGCCGCCGGGCTCACCACCCCGGACGCCTGGCGCCGGGGCACCGCGGACCTCCACCGGACGACCGGGGCGGGCGGGACCTTCCACTACGCGTTTTTCAAGGCGACGGCCGTGAATCCCCTCAAGGCTCCTGGGGTGTGAAAGCACTGGAGGAAGTGCCACCTCGGGCTCAGGGCCTAGCTCCGGCGTGCAATGCCTGTGAGAGCGCGCTCATGCTGATCTCGACCGTCGCGCGGAGCTGTTCCTGGCTCGCCTTGGCTCTGCTCATCACGGCCAGCGACTGGTTGACCGCCGCGATGTGAACGGCGAAGTCGTCGGCATCGCTGTCGGCCAGCTTCGCGGCGTTCAGGGCCGTTCGCAGCCGCGCGCGCTGGAGTCCCAGTGCTTCGATCGCGCGTGCGGCGATGCCGGGGCTCAGCGCCGGTATCGCCATCGCGGTCTGGGCGACCAAACATCCGTCCGGCAGGTCCGGGTCGGCGATGCGCTGCAGCGTGACGTCGAAGAACTCCCGCACCGCCCGCAGCGGCTCGTCGGGCGCACGTGAGAGGGCCTGGTCGTACTTGGCCCCGTAGCGCGTGGTGTAGCGGTCCAGGCAGCGCAGGTAGAGCGATTCCTTGTCGCCGAGCGAGGAGTAGATGGAGCTGCGGTTCAACCCGGTCGCCCTGGAGAGGTCGTCGAGAGAGGTGTCGGCGTACCCGGCTCGCCAGAACTGGACCATCGCCGCATCGAGCACGACGTCCACGTCGAACTGCTTCTTCCCGGCCATCGCGCACGCACCTCGTTCTCGGGTCAAGCCGTTGTGCCCCGCCCAGCATATCTTGAACTAATCAGTTCAAGATGCGTAGGCTCGAGACATGACCGATGCCGCGACCACCGCGAACCGCCCTTGCGACCAGAGCTCGATCTCCGGGTTGCCGCTGCCCGACCTCGCGGGATTCACCCACCGCTGGGTCGACGCGGAAGGCGTCCGGCTTCATGCCGTGGAAGGCGGTCGGCCGACCGGCCCTGCCGTCGTCCTGCTCGCCGGCTTCCCGCAGACCTGGTGGGCTTGGCGCAAAGCGATGCCGGGCCTCGCCGAGCACTTCCACGTGATCGCGATCGACCTGCCGGGGCAGGGCCACTCCGACCGCCCCCACGACAGCTACGACACGCACACCGTCGCTTCGCGAGTCCAGGCCGCGGTGACCGCGCTCGACGTGCCGAAGTACTGGCTCGTCGCCCACGACATCGGGGCCTGGGTCGCCTTCTCGCTGGCCCTGGAGCACGAAGAGCGGCTGCACGGTGTCGCTCTGCTCGACGCCGGCATTCCCGGGATCACCCTCCCGGAGGCCATCCCGACGGACCCCGACCGGGCCTGGAAGACCTGGCACTTCGCGTTCCACCTGGTGCCCGACCTTCCCGAGACGCTGCTCGCCGGTCGCGAGCGTGACTACGTCGACTGGTTCTTGAAGGCCAAAGCGCTGTACCCGGACACGTTCGGCAGTGCCGAGATCGACCACTACGCCGCCGCCATCGCGGCCGAGGGCGGTCTCCGAGCGTCTCTCGCCTACTACCGCGATGCCGCGGAATCGGCGCGCAAGAACCACGACGCTCTTGGACGACAGCACTTGACCGTCCCGGTCCTGGGAATCTCCAGCTCCCACGGCTCGATCCCCGACATGGCCGCTTCCATCGGCCCCTGGGCGAACAACGCGACAGGCGTGGTCATCCCGCACGCCGGGCACTTCATTCCGGACGAGCAGCCCGGCGCAGTCGTGGACGCGTTGACCGCGTTCATCGGTCAATGCCCAGCCGGCGCAGCTCCACGTTGAGCGCCAGCCCCATCCGGTCACCCGCGGTGCGCGGTTGATCACAGCCCGCACGACTGCGCAACGAGGAGCAATCCCCTGCCGCGACAGGGGGATCGGTGCGCCGAATCGCCGTACGCGTTCGCGCCGAGCGCCGTCTTGTCCGCCGCCGCGGCGGAGGTGATCGTTGGTGGCGGCTGCTGCGACGCGGGAAGCGGTGATCACGATGAACGGTGCCCGGGAGATCGACCGGGCCGGGTTCCTCCGGCTGGTAGGACTCGGAATGGCCGCGGTCGGCGCGGGCGCGGCCCTGCCGGTGCGGGAAGCCACCGCTGGAGCCCCGCGCGCGCTCGCGGTCTACAGCGGCAACTTCAGCCCCGCCATCGAGCTGGCCGAGCTGAACCTCGCGGACGGCGAGCTGACCGGCACCGGCTCGGTGCCCGGTGTGGACAGTCCGGCCTTCCTGATCGGCAACGCCGACGGCACCCGGGTGTACGCGGTCAACGACATCGACGAGGGCAGGGTGACGGCGCTGTCGGTCGGCCCGGACGGCGGGCTCACCGTGCTGGGCAGCCAGCCCGCTCACGCGGTGATGCCCACGCACCTGGCGATCTTCCCCGGCGGGCAGCACCTGATCGTGGCCAACTACGGCAGCGGCAGCACCGCGGTCTTCCCGATCCTGCCCGACGGCGCGCTCGGCCCGCAGACCGATCTGGTGCAGTACGAGGGAAGCGGGCCGGTGCCCGGCCGCCAGGAGGGACCGCACGCGCACATGGTCGCGATCGCCCCGGACGGCCGCCACGTGCTGGTGCCCGACCTCGGCACCGACACCATCCACGTGCACGGCCTGAACACCGGCACCGGAAAGCTCGAAACGCTGGGTGAAGCGCGGTTGGCGCCCGGCGCGGGACCGCGGCACCTCGTCTTCCACCCGCGAGCCCCGTTCCTCTACGTGGCGAACGAGCTCGACTCCACCGTGACGGTCTGTGCCCACGACGGCGCGCAGGTGACCCCCGGGCAGGTGATCTCCACCGTTCCGCCGGGAGCGCCGGACAACTTCCCCGCGGAGATCCTGATCTCGGCCGACGGCCGGTTCGTCTACGTCTCCAACCGGGGGCACGACAGCATCGCCCGGTTCGCCGTGGAAGCGGCGGGGGAACGGCTTCGCCTGGTGGACACCGTCCCGTGCGGCGGCCGGTGGCCCCGGCACATCGCCATCACCCCGGACGGCCGGTGGATGCACGCGAGCAACCAGTACTCGAACACGATCACGGCCTTCCAGGTCGACCCGGACAGCGGCGCGCTGTCCCCGGTGGGAGAACCGTTCCCGACCCCGAGCCCGGTCTGCCTGCTCCACGGCGGAACCCGCTAGCGGCGGTCGGCCGCAGACCTCGTTCAGTCCAGGCAGAACTCGTTGCCCTCGACGTCCTGCATCACGATGCAGGACTCGTTCCCCTCGTCGGCGGGCAGCAGCCGCACGCGGGTCGCGCCGAGCGCGACCAGTCGCGCGCATTCGGCTTCGAGCACGGCGAGGCGCTCTTCGCCCACGAGCCCGATACCGGCCCGCACGTCGACGTGCACCCGGTTCTTGACGACCTTGCCCTCGGGAACGCGCTGGAAGTACAGCCGCGGGCCCGCACCGGTGGGATCCGAGCAGGCGAACCAGGAATCCCGCTCCTCGGCCGGCAGCGAGAGGTTGAAGTCGTCCCAGGTGGCGAAACCCTCCGGTGGCGGTGGGGCGACGTAGCCCAGCACCTCGCACCAGAACCGGGCGACACGCTCGGGTTCCGCGCAGTCGAACGTGATCTGGACCTGCTTCACAGACGCCATCGGCTCACCATAGTGCCCACCCGGCGCGGTCGGTGCGCCTAGTCGATGAACGCGCTCAGCAGCTCGTAGGAGCGGCGCCGTTCGACGTGGTCGTACACCGGGGTGGTCACCATGATCTCGTCCGCGCCGGTGGCGGTGAGCACGGCGTCGAGCTCGCCGCGCACGGTGGCGGGCGAGCCGACCACGACCTCGTGGCGGCGCGCTGCGAGCTCCTCCCGGTCGGCGGTGGTGCGGGGATGAGCGGCGGCGTCCTGCGGGCTGGGCAGGAGGATCCGGTTGCCGCGCAGGCGGCTGAGCACCTTCGAACGCGTTGACCCGGCGAGCCATTCGGCGTGCTCGTCGGTGTCCGCGGCGATGACGGACGCGCTGACGAGCACCTGCGGTTCCGACGCCACCGGCGAAGGCCGGAACGAGTCCCGGTAGCGCCGGACGGCGTCCAGCCCGCCCGGGTTGAGGTGGTGGGCGAAGGCGTAGGGCAGGCCGGTCGCGCCCGCGAGTTCGGCGCTGGCGGTGCTCGAACCGAGAACCCACACCTGCGGCCGGTTTCCGGCTGCGGGCACCGCGGTGACGGCCCCCGCCGCTGGTTCGAAGTAGCCGAGCAGCTCGTGCAACCGCTCGCCGAAGGGCGCGGAGGTCTGCGCGCCGCGAACCGCGGCGACGGCCTGCGGCGGACCTCCGGCGGCGCGGCCGAGCCCGAGATCGATCCGCCCCGGGTGCAGCGCCTCCAGCGTCCCGAACTGCTCGGCGACGATCAGCGGTGCGTGGTTGGGCAGCAGGACTCCGCCGGACCCGACCCGGATGCGGTCGGTGGCGTCGGCGATCCGGGCCACCAGCACGGCGGGAGCGGAGCTGGCGACGCCCCGCATGCCGTGGTGCTCGGGAACCCAGTACCGGTGGTACCCGAGCGAATCGGCGAACCGGGCCAGGTCGACGCTGTTGTGCAAGGCCTGCCGCGCCGTCGACCCCTGCACGATCGGCGAAGTGTCCAGAACGGACAACCGCATGTCGACTCCCTCCCGAGCGGGATCGTCCCAGATCCGCCTGCCGGCCGCGGGGCGGCAGAAGCCCGTGGAGACGGCCTCCACGGGCTTCTTCCTCCCGAGTGCTCAGTCCTCCGGCTGAGCCTGCCCGTCGCAGAACACCGCCTTGATGAGCCCGTCCAGCGCCGTGGGGAACACCGCCGCCGGGTCCGCTTCCCCGGTGGTCAGCGAGGCGGTCAGGGTCTTGGCCCCGTCGGGCGTGCTGATCATCAGCGCGCCGTAGCCGCCCGGGGCGCCGCCGTTGTGGTGCACGATGGTGCCGTGGTCCGGGCCCAGGTCCTGCACCCAGAGGCCGAGGCCGAGGCCGAGCTCGCCGTGCGGAGCGAGCATCTCGGCCAGCAGCGGAGCGGGCAGGAGCTCGCCGCGCAGCAGCGCCGAGATGAAGGTGCTGAGATCCCCGGCGGTCGTGATCAGGTCACCGGCACCGGCCAGCAGCGAGGGGTTCTGGCGGCTGACGTCGACCACCTTCCACTCGCCGGCGTCCTGGTAGCGGTAGTAGCCGCGGGCGTGCGGCCCGGGGAGGTCGGGCGAGGTGGCCGACACCGCGGTGTCCGACAACCCGAGCGGCTCCAGGATCCGCCGCTGCGCCTCCTCGGCGTAGGAGCGGCCGGTGAGCTTCTCGACCAGCAGCAGGGCGAGCGTGTAGTTGGTGTTGGAGTAGCTCTGGCCGGTCCCCGGTTCGAACCGCGCGGGCTTGGACAGCGCGAACCGCACCAGTTCTTCGGGCTTGTAGGTGTGGAACCGGTTGTCCACCCACGCCTTGCCCTGCGAGGGCAGCCCCATCACGAACGTCCCGTCGGCGTCGAGCTCGCCGGTGTAGTTGTACAGGCCGCTGGTGTGCTGCAGCAGCATCCGCACCGTGATCCGCTCGTCCAGCCCGAGCTCGGGCAGGTGACCGGCCACCGGGCTGTCGAGCTCGATCTCGCCCTCGGCCACCAGCTGGAGCACCAGCGTCGCGGTGAAGGTCTTGATGACGCTGCCCGCCCAGACCTGCCCGTTGGCCGGTGGCTTGGCGGTCCCGCCGAGCTCGCTCACCCCGGCGCTGCCTGCCCAGTCGCCCCGCTCGTCGTGCACGCGCATCTCGGCGCTGGCGAAACCGGCGTCGACGAGCGCCTGGACGGCTCGCTGCAGCTCCGGGCGGTCGGACTGGTCGACCGCGTTGCCGGGGAGGCTGTGGGCGGTGATGTCGCCGTAGGACGTGGTCGCGCGGATGTCGAGCTGGGCGGCGGCGCCGTCGGAGTTCTTGAGCGCGTTGCGGATCCGGCCGCAGGAGGTGCCGGCGTCCAGGCTGGCCGAGACTCCGCGGGCGGCGCCGACGGAGATGGAGCCGGATTCGGTGCGCAGCACGACCGCGCCGCGCACGGCCTCGGCGATGCGGATGTCGCCCTGCTGGGTGCTGATCTGCGCAGGGCCGTTCAGGCGGCCGACCGAGACGTCACCGGCGTGCGCGGTGAGTCGGAGGCTCGCGACCTCCTCGAGCGCGATCGCGCCGTGCGCGCCGTCGAAGGCGACGTCGCCGAGCCGCCCCGCGGTGTGCAGTTCGGCGGCGGCGGCCTTCGCCTCGACCTGCGATCCGGCGGGCAGCTGGACCGTCACCTCGACGGCCCCGGAAGGGCCGAGGACCTGGTTCCGCACCGGGGTCTCGATCCGCAGCACGCCGTCGCCGTACTCGACCGCGGTCTGCTCCGCCGCCTTCACGTCGCGGCTCCTCGCGGTGTTCGCGGGCAGGACCTCGACCGCGGTGTCGGCCCGGTCCGCGGCGATGAGCCGGACGCGTCCCGCGGGGACGTCCAGGACGGCGGAGATCGGGGCGGGGGTGTCGAAGTTCTGCATCGTGCTCTCCGTTCGGGCGGTCCCGCTGGCGGGGCGCTGGTGGTGGGTGCGATCGGTTGCCCGGTCGCTGGAACCACGTTCGCCTGCCGTGCTGACACCGGACGGCCACCGCGCTGACACGGCCGCTGACATGCCGCTGCCGCAGGCCGGACCGCCCCGGAGACCGGTGCGTCAGCGAGTTCCCGCCGGTCGCGGCGCGCTGCGGAACTCCAGGGCGGTGCGTTCGCCCGAGACCTCGGTCGTGCCCTGGAGCTCGAGGCCGGTTTCGGCTGCCAGCGCGGTCAGTTCGCCGACCGTGCGCTCCCGGCCGCCGAAGCACATCAGCATGAACAGGTTGATCGCGGTGCTCGTGCTCGGTCCGAGCACCGGCTCGATCACCACCACGGTCGCGTCCGGAGCCGCGGCCCGGCGGCACCTGGAGAGGATCTCCCGGGCCCGCTCGTCGTCCCAGTCGTGCAGGATGTCGGACAGGACGTAGGCGTCGGCACCCGCGGGCAGCGGGTCGAAGAAGCTGCCCGGGACGGCGTCGGCCCGGTCGCCGAGACCGGCTGCGGCGAACCGGTCGGCCGCCGCGGCGGCGGTCGGCGCCAGATCCAGGACCTGGCCGCGGACGGCGGGGTGGGCGCGCAGGATCGCCGCGAGCAGGTTCCCGTCACCGCCGCCGACGTCGAGGACGCGGGCGAAGCGGCTCCAGTCGAAGCGTTCGGCGATCTGCGCGGCCTGGGTCTCGAACCGCCAGGACATCTGGGCGTCGAACGAGCGGCGCAAGTGCGGGTGGGCGTCGAGGTCGGCCCAGAAGTCGCGGCCGTACCGGTGCTGGTAGGCGGGTGCGCCGGTCGTGATCGTCCCGAGCAGTTCGGCGAAGGCGAGTTCGGCGCGCCCGCCGGCGCTGTTGATGTCGAGCAGCGGCTTGACGCCCTCCGGCGCGTCCTCGCTCATCTGCCCGCCGAGCTCGGTCGGCCGGTAGCGGTCCGCTTCGAGCTCGAAGACCCCGGCGGAGACCAGGTGGTCGAGCATCAACCGCAGCGCGGGTGCGGAAGTCCCGGTCCCGGCGGCGAGCTGCTCGGCGGTCGCGCCCGCCCCGCCCGCGCGTTCCACCAGTCCGAGCGTCGCGGCCACCCGGATGGCCATCGGCGTGGCCAGTTCTGCCATGGCGAGTATCGACGAGTTCACCGCGCGAGGCTAGCGGAACCGGCACCGCACGTCCGCTGGTTTTCGGCCGGTTGCGCGGGGCAACCTGATCGGTACCGTCGGCGTCTTGTGGATGAATGGGGATCATCGGCGGAGAGGCAGTGATGTCGAGAACGAGCGGAGCGGCGGTGGCCGTCGCCGTGGTCGCGGTCGTCGGAGTGGCCGGTACCGCGCTGGCGGAGGGCGGCTGGACCGGTGAGGAGTTCCCGGGCAGGCCCGACATGGCGTCCTACGTGAGCACCGTGTCCAGCGGGGGCGGGGCGACCTGGGCCTTCGGCACCTACGGTCCGCCGGGTTCGCCGGTTTCCACCACCGCGCAGGGCTTCCGGCGGGACGACGGCGGGCGGTGGAGCGAGGTTCCGATGCCGAACATCGGGCAGGTCGCGTCCTCCGCGGTGACCGGCCCGGACAACGCCTGGGTGGTCAGCCAGTTCAGCAAGTTCAGCAGGGGCGCGACGCTGCACTGGGACGGGCAGGCGTGGACCGAGGTGCCGCTGGTGGTGCCGGACGCGCCGCGCATCTCGCCGCGCGACGTGGCGGCTGCCGGACCCGACGTGTGGGTCGTCGGCAGCGCCTACCGCGACGGTGAGGCCCCGCTCTCGCGGAGCTTCGCCCAGCGCTGGGCCGACGGCGGCTGGCAGGGCGTTGCGCTGCCGCCCGAGACCGATGAGCAGGTCTTCACCAGCATCGGCGGCGCGGCGGCGGACGACCTCTGGATGGCGGGCACGACCGCCGGGCGGCCGCAGCAGCTGGTGTCGATGCACTGGGACGGCGTGCGGTGGAGCCACGTTCCGGTGCCACCGCTGGACACGGGGCAGTCCGACTACCTCACCGTGCACGACGTCGCCGCCTTCCGGCCGGACGACGTCTGGCTGTCGGCGACCCGGACGCCCTACGACGATCCCGAGGCCAGCCAACCGGTCCTCGTGCACTGGGACGGCTCGGTGTGGACGCGGCAGGACCTTCCGGTGCCGGTCAGCGAGCTCGGCGAGCTCGTGCAGGCCGGGGGAGCGCTGTGGAACCTCTCCCCGGAGGCGCTGCTGCGCTACGACGGAACCGGGTGGCAGCAGGTCGACGGGCCGCGGGAAGGCGCGCTCGGCAACGGCGCCGAACTCCCGGACGGGCGCCTGGTCGGCACCGGCAGCGGCGGCGACTCCTACCAGCCCCAGCCGTTCGCCGTCGTGCAGAACTGAATCGCCTCGACGCCGAGGACCGCGGACCGGTCCTCGGCGTCACCTCACGACAACCAGAGCTCTTCGGCCCGCTTCTTCAGCGCGCGGGCGACGGAGTCGAACCCGGCTTTGATCCACGGGCCCATCGCCACCAGCATCGCCTCGGCGTGCTCGCGCCTGAACGCGTCGGTGGTGCGGTAGCTGCAGCGGTTCTCGCCGAGCGGCTCGATCCACTGGTCGCGGACCGCGAAGATGCCGGGGATCTCCTCACCGGTGTCGTAGCGCAGGTGGTGCGGCGGGGCGACGACGCGGATGTGCTCGCGGCTGACGAACGTGCCCGCCGTGCCGTCCGCGTTCGGCAGGGTGAGGTCGATCGGCGAGCCGACCTCCAGCGAGGTCTCCACGTGCACCGTGTACGGATTCCACCGGTCGTAGCCGGGAAAGTCGACGAGCACGTCCCACACGAACCGGGCGGGCGCACCGATCTCGACGGTGATCGACTCGATCGAGCGGGTCGGCGCCGGGCTGCTCATACCGGCCTGTGCTCCCCTCCGGTGACGTGCGGAGATCGTGCCGAACCGGTCGACCGCCCGGCCACGTCGTCGGGTTCGCGGACGTCGCAGGTGGCGCCGAGCGCTTCGCCCTCGAACATCATGCGGATCCTTCCTGGTAGAACGCGAAGTCCCGCGCCAGCTGCTCCGGGGAGAGCCCGAAGTCCTCGGCGGTGTAGGAGTGGACCGCGTGCCGTTCCCGGCGGTCGCGCTCCACGTAGGACTCGAATGCGGTGACGTCGGTGTCGTCGGCGGGCAGGCCCAGGGCCTCCAGCACTCGGCGTGCGCCGGTGACCGGTTCGGTCAGCATGGTGTCGAACCGGACGTCGACGAATCGCTCCGGGCGCTTCGCGCGCACTGCGCCGAACGCGCGCAGGCTGGTGGCGAACCGCTCGCTCCAGTACCGGCCGATCGCGGCCGGGTCGACCGCGTCGCTGTAGCGCGTGGACATCGCGTGCGCCATCGAGGCGTAGGAGGGCACCGCGCGCAGCGGCGAGCGGTGCGTCATGACGATCCGGCAGCCGGGGAAGGTGTCCAGCACGGTGTCCAGCGCGGCGAGGTGGTGCGGCGATTTCAGGATCCACGGCCTTCCCGCCCGTGCCGGATCCTGCCATTGCAGCACTTGCAACCACTGGCGCAGCTCGGCGTAGGCGTTGCGCTGGTCTGCGGCGCTCAACCAGTCGCCGTAGCCGGGCGCCCAGTAGATCGAGTCGAAGCTCATCGAGGCGAAGGACCGGTCGACCAGGATCACTTCCTCCTCCGGGGCGTCCCACTGGAGGGTGTGGATGTTCCCGAAGTCCGGTGCGAACTCCAGGAACGCCTCGATGCGTTGTCGTGCGAGGCGCTTGCGCTCGGGCCCGCCCGGCTCTTCGCCGGGCAGCGGGAGCGGGTAGGAGGCTTCCCAGAAGCGCATGGCGGTCAGCTTCGGCGACGACGCCAGCAGCCGGTGCAGCAGCGTGGAGCCGGTGCGCGGCAGGCCGCAGATCACCCCGGCCACCACCGGCTGAACGTCGAGGACCTCCGGGTGTTCGCGTTGCAGGGCCCGCAGCCGCAGCCGGTCCACCAGCAGCGCGGTGAGCTTGCGCCGGGTCATCTCAAGACCGGTCCCGGACAGCCGCGCCTCGCCGTTCAACGCGGCGACCAGCACCCGGAGCGGTTCGAGGAACCAGTCGTCGCCGAACTCGGACAGCCCCACCTCGTCCCGTGCGGAGGCCAGCAGCTCCTCGACGCGCAGCGCAGTTCCGCCTCCCCGCGATTCACAGTGGTGGTTGCGTTTTGGGGTTGACCTTGCGTTGTGCGGTTTCTTGTGGCCGGGTTGCATCACGGTCCCCTGAGGTGCGGTTGGGTAGGGGGTTGGCGCTGCGCTGCGCTGGGTTGGGCTGCGTTGGGTTGGGCTGGGCTGCGCTGGGTTGGGCTGGTCATGTCGGCATGTACTCGCCGCCGTTGACGTCGAGCGTGGCTCCCGTGATCTCGGAGGCGTGGCGGGACAGCAGGAACAGCACCGGGCCCGTGCAGTCCTCGTCGGCCGGGATGCGGCCGAGCGGGTTGCGCGCGGCGATCTCGTCGTAGACCTCCTGCTCGGAGATTCCCCGTTGCTCGGCGGCCATCTTCAGGTGGAGGCGCACGCCGGGGCCGTCCAGCCAGCCCATGACCGCTTGGTTGACCCGGATGCCGTGCTCGCCGAGCTCCAGGGCGAGCGAGCGGGTCGCCGCCGTCATCGCCGCTTTGGCCACCGCGTAGCCGCCGTCGCCGCGCGTCGGCTTGCGGGTGGCCATGGTGCCGATGTTGACCACCGATCCGCGGCCCGCCGCCGTCATCTGCGGGACCACGGCCCGGGTCATGTTCAGGGCGCCGAACAGGATGATGTCCATGGTGCGGCGGACGGCCTTCTCCGGGGTGTCGAGCAGGTCGGTGAAGCCGGGGTGGCCGTAGGCCGAGTTGACCAGCCCGGTGATCGTGCCGAACCGGTCGACGGCGGCCGCCACCAGCGCGTCCACCTCCTCGGGTTCGCGGACGTCGCAGGAGACGCCGAGCGCTTCGCCGCCGAGGTCGGTGATCTTCTGCACCTCCCGGTCGACCACGTCCGTCGACCTGGCCGCCAGCACGACCTTCGCGCCTTCGGCCGCGGCGCCCGCCGCCAGCCGGGCGCCCAGCCCCGGGCCGACGCCGGAGATGACCACCACTTCGCCGTCCAGCATCATGCGGATCCTTCCTGGTAGAACGCGAAATCGCGGGTCAGCTGCTCGGGCGAGAGCCCGAAGTCCTCGGCGGTGTAGGAGTGGACCGCGTGCCGCTCCCGGCGGTCGCGCTCCACATAGGACTCGAACGCGGCGGTGTCGGTGTCGTCGGCGGGCAGGCCCAGCTCGTCCAGCACTCGGCGTGCGCCGGTGACCGGCTCGGTCAGCATCGTGTCGAACCGGACGTCGACGAATCGCTCCGGGCGCTTCGCGCGCACCGCGCCGAACTCCCGCAGGCTGGTGGCGAACCGCTCGCTCCAGTACCGGCCGATCGCAACGGGATCGGCCGCGTCGCTGTACTGCGCGGACATCGTGCGCACCATCGAGGCGTAGGAGGGCACCGCGCGCAGCGGCGAGCGGTGCGTCATGACGATCCGGCAGCCGGGGAAGGTGTCCAGCACGGTGTCCACAGCGGTCAGGTGGTGCGGCGACTTCAGGATCCACCGCTTGCCCGCCCGCCCCGGGTCCTGCCACTGCAGCACCTGAAGCCACTGGCGCAGCTCGGCGTAGGCGTCGCGCTGGTCGGCGGCGCGCAGCCAGTCGCCGTAGCCGGGCACCCAGTAGAACGAGTCGAAGCTCATCGAGGTGAACGACCGGTCGACCAGGATCACCTCCTCCTCCGGGCCGTCCCACTGCACGGTGTGGATGTCGCCGAAGTCCGGTGACAGGTCGAGGAAGGCCTGCATCCGCTGCTGCGCGCGGCGCTTGCGCTCGGGCGCGTCCGGGCCTTCGCCGGGGAACGGGACCGGGTAGGAGGTCTCCCAGGACAGCGTGGCGGTCAGCTTCGGCGACGTGGCCAGCAGCCGGTGCAGCAGTGTCGAACCGGTGCGCGGCAGGCCGCAGATCACCCCGGCCACCACCGGTTCGACGTCGAGGATCTCCGGGTGCTCGCGTTGCAGGGCGCGCAGCCGCAGCCGGTCCACCAGCAGCGCGGTGAGCCTGCGGCGGGTCAGCTCCGCACCGAGCCCGGACAGCCGCGCTTCGTCGTTGAGCGCGCCCACCAGCACTGCGAGCGGTTCGAGGAACCAGTCGTCGCCGAACTCGGAGTGCCCCGCCTTGCTCTGCGCGGCGGCCAGCAGGTCGTCGACGTGCAGCGGTGCGGTCATCGGTCCGCCCCGGTGCTCGGCGGGATGCCTCCGGCGGCCAGCGAGTCCAGGTCCACCACCCGGCATCGCGGGACCGGGTGCTCATCGGCCCCGAGCCAGCGCAGCAGAGCGGTTCCGCTGCGGTGCTCGCAGGTGTCGATCCAGTTGCCGACGCCAGGATCGCGGGCCGCGACGACGATCGTCAGCTGCCCGTCGCGCACGGTCGCGGTGTGCTTGTTGACCGAGATCCGGCGGCGGTGGTCCAGCGACTCCATCCACCAGTTGTTCAGCTGGAAGTTCCAGTAGGGGCAGTCCGGCACCGCCACCTCGATCACCCAGGCCTCGTCCGGCCGCAGCGCCCAGTAGCCGTGCAGGTAGTGGATCTCCGGGTCGCCGCCGGCCCGCTGGAACATGTCCTGGCCGAAGTCCGGCAGCTCGTTGGGCCGGGTCATGAACAGCTCGGTCCAGCCGGCGAAGGTCGCCGCGGTGCCGTGCGCCGCCAGCGCCGCCCGGCGCAGCGCACCGGCCATGAACTCCGGTGTCAGCGGCGGTGGCCCGGCAGGCGCGCCGATCCGCTCGACGTGCCACTGGCCGGGTGTTTCGGTGGTGCGGTCCAGGTAGGTCTGGCGCACCACCAGGCCGGTGGAGTCGGGCGCGAGCGGGAGCCAGTTGCGGCCCTGCTCGGTCGCGCTGGCGATGATCTCGACGGTGCCGTCCGGTTCGACGACCAGGTCGGCGTCGGTCAGCTCGCCGGTGGAGGCCATGGTGCCGTCCTTGGCGTACCGGTTGGCCTTGGACCCGATGCTGAAGTACGCGATGCTGCCGCGCCGCCCGGTGATCCGGTAGCTGCGGTCACCGCGGATGCTGGCCGACAGGTACACGTTGTCCGGGTTGTCCGCGCCGATCTTGACCAGGTCCAGCTCGTGCAGCCGGGGGAAGTCCGGGTCGGCGTTGTCGACGCAGGTGTAGAGCATCTCGCGGGTGAGGCGGGCCAGGTAGCGCAAGCCCTCCGCGCGGTCCAGCGGGGTGTCCGGGGCGCTGTCGCGCAGCACCACCTGCCCGGCCTCCTCCAACGCCCGGCAGAACTCCGACCACTGTCCCGCCTCTCCGCGATGTTCAGTGGTGGTTGCGTTCTCGGGTTCATCTCGCGTTGTGGGGGTTTCTTGTGGCTGGGTTGCGTCACGGTCCCCTGAGGTGCGGTTGGGCGGGGCTGATGGCGAATTGTTCAACGACGCCTCCAGGTAGAACGCGTTCTAGCTTCACGCTACGCGAAGGCGGGGAGTGGTCAAGGGTCTCGCGGTACTCATCGGGCGGTTTCGCGGGCCGCGTTGGGGCGGAGCGGTTCGCCGCCGGATGTGGCTCCGTGGCCCGGGAACGGCGGTCCCGGGCCGCGGGGCTTTGGTCAGCGGTTGTAGACCGCGACGTAGTCGACGAGCATCGGGTGGCCGGGTTCGGTGGTTTCGGTCGGGGTGGCGAAACCGGCGTCCTTGTCCGGGAAGGCTCCGCCCATCGCCACGTTGAGCAGCAGGAAGAAGCCCTCGTGGGAGGTCATGTTCGCCCACGCCTGCGGGTTGATCTGCGACTCGCTGACCGAGTGGAACTGCTGGCCGTCGACGTACCAGCGCAGCTCCTCGACCTCACCGCTGCGGTCCCACTCGAAGCGGTAGGTGTGGAAGCCGCCCTGGCAGGTCTCGCCGGGGCAGGGGCTGCTGCCCGCGATGCCCTCGGTCTCGTTGCAGGAGCCGCCGGGGCTGACGTCGCAGTGCAGGACGCCGTGCGTCTCGTTCTTGCCGTTGACGTTCTCCATCACGTCGAACTCGCCGATCCCGGGCCAGTTCCAGTAGTTCCCGCGGTACGGCGAGCCCAGCGCCCAGAACGCCGGCCAGTACCCGAGCGCGGCCTCGCCGCTGGTGTTGGGGACCTGCAGGCGCGCCTCGATGCGGACCGCACCACCTTCGGCCGCCTTGAAGTCGGCGCGCTGCGTCTCGATCCGCGCCGAGGTCCAGCCGCCCGCGTCGTCGCGAAGCGGGGTGATCCGCAGGTTCCCGCTGCCGTCCTGGGCGAGGTTGGCCGGGTCGCCGGTGTAGGTCTGGATCTCGCCGGTGCCCCAGTTGGCCGGGCCGCCCGGGTAGGAGGTGCCGGTGTCGACGATCCAGTCCTGGGAGGGCGGGGCGCCCGCGGCGCCGGTGAAGTCGTCGCCGAAGGTCAGCGCCCAGCCCTCCTCCGGCGGCGGGATGTCCGCGGCGGCGGGCGGGATGGTGATGGCGGCGATGCTCAGGCCGATGGCCAGGGTGGTGGCGGCGATGCGGCGCCGCGTCTGCCGTGTTGTCACGTGGTCCTCCGCGGTGGTGTCCGGATGCGCACGGTGCGCTTCGGTGGAACACGGCTGACCGGCCGGGCAGCGTTCACCGGCAGCGCCGGATGCGGCAGGGGGCGCAGCGCCGCTGGGCCGAAAGGGCGTTGGTCCCGCCGTCGCGGGCGAGGCGTGCGAACCTGGGGTCTTCGGGATGCGAACGGGGTGCCGGCATGCGCAGGACGATCGTGCTGATGGCTGTCGTGGTGGCGTTGGCGCTGGCCGCGGTCGGTTGCGGGCCGCCCGCCGAGCAGGTCGGCTACCACGAGTGGAGTTCCGGGCCCGCCTTCCGCTCGGGCACGGCCGAGGGGGCCGACGTCGTCGGCGACGGCATCCGGATCGGCAACCCGGTCGGCACCGTCCAGCACCCGTCGCCGGAGGGTGGGAGCAGGGACTACGACTACGCCAGGTGGACCTCGCCGCCGCACCGGACCGGGTTCGCCGCCACCCAGCTGGTGACCTCGTGGAACGCCTCGACACCGCCGGGCACCTGGGTGCAGGTGGAGATGCGGGGGCGCACCGCGGGCGGCGCCGACACCGGCTGGTACGTCATGGGCCGGTGGGCGTCGGGAGACGCCGACATCCACCGGACCAGCGTCGGCGGCCAGTCCGACGCGCACGGGACGGTCAACGTGGACACCTTCACCGCGAACCCGGGCGAGACCCTGGCCGGGTACCAGTTGCGCGTCACCCTGCACCGCGCCGTCGGCACCTCGGCCTCGCCTTCGGTGTCGATGGTGGGCGCGATGACCTCGGCGGTTCCCGACCGGTTCGAAGTCCCGGCATCGGAACCGGGCGCGCGCGGCGTCGAGCTCGCGGTGCCGCGGTACTCGCAGAACATCCACAAAGGACATTTCCCGGAGTACGGCGGGGGCGGTGAGGCGTGGTGCAGCCCGGCCGCCACCGAAATGGTCGTGGAGTACTGGGGCGAGCACCCGTCCGAGCAGGACCTCGCCTGGATCGGCCCGGACCACCCCGACCCGGCCGTCGACCACGCCGCCCGGCAGACCTTCGACCACGCCTACGAGGGAACCGGGAACTGGTCGTTCAACGTCGCCTACGCCGCCACCTACGGCTTGAAAGCGCACGTCACCCGCCTGCGCTCGCTGACAGAGGCCGAGGACTACATCCGCCGCGGGATCCCGCTGATCACCTCGCAGTCGTTCCGCGCCGACGAGCTCGACGGCGCGGGTTACGACACCGAAGGCCACCTCCTGGTCGTCGTCGGCTTCACCGCGGACGGCGACGTCGTCGTCAACGACCCGGCGTCCGCCGACGATCCGGCGGTGCGCAACGTCTACCCGCGCAGGCAGTTCGAGAACGTCTGGCTGCGCACCAAGCGCCACGACGCCAACGGCGAGGTGGCCAGCGGTTCCGGTGGCATCGCCTACGTCATCACCCCGTGAGTCAGCGCGGGTTGCGCCAGCGCAGGGTGCGGACGATCTCGTGCGGCCGTTCGCGCGCCGCGCGGAGGGCGAGCTCGGTGGCCTCGGGAGTGCCCGCCCGGATCAGGCGGGCCCCGGGCACGTAGCGGCCGAAGGCGGTGGCGAACGCGGTGGCCAGCGCCTTCGTCGTGCTCGCAGGGCGCGGCACCCGCCACGCCCGGTGTCCGGTGGCGATCAGCCATCGCGGAGTGCCCAGCGGGCCCATCGCCTCCTCGAAGGCATCGGCCCACAGTCGCGCGGCGTCGTCGTCGACACCGCTGATCACCGCGGTCACGCCGTCGACCGTGGCCGTGGTGGTGACGACAGCGCTCCGCAGTTCCGACCGCCCCGAGGCGGTGAGCCCGGCGGCCACCGCGTCACCGAGCAGACCGACGGTCTGCTGCTGGGAACGGGTTCTCCCGCGTGCGAAGACGGTCAGCAGCCCAGCTGCCGCTCCGACGGCGCCCGCCAGCGCGACGGCGGTCGGCAGTTGTGCGGCCACCGAAGCAGCCGCTGTCGCCGCGCTGCCCAGCGCAGCCGTGCCCGCACCGGTGCGCCGCCAGCCCCGGCGCCGGACCCGCACCGCCCGTCGCCCGCGCCGCGGCGCGAACCGCAACTCGCTGGTCGCGATGCCGTCCGCTGCCACGGTCGCCCAGTCGCGCAGGGTTCCGGCGCGATCGGCGACCAGCGCCGCGCTCTCGTCGTTGATGACGGCGTGCTGGTGGGCGGGCGGCGGAGCCGCGTCAGCAGCGCGCGGGTGGACCTTGCGGGCACCTGTCACGATGCCGCCGTTGCCGTCCGGCCCCCACCAGCGGGCGTGGCGACGGCGGAACCTGCTCCAATCGCCGTGCGCCGTCGGGTGCGCGATGACCACGTCCCACAGCGACGCCACCTCCTCCGGTGCGTCCGGATCGATCCGCAGCGCCCGTCCGCGCAGCTGCGTGGTCGCGGTGGGGCTGGCGACCTCGGTGAGATCGACCAGCACGTTGAGGCCCGGGTAGTTCCAGCCTTCGCCCACCAGGCCGCGGGTCGCGACCAGCGTGTGCGCTGCGCCGTCTTCGAGCGCTGCCCGCGCGGCCCGAAGCCAGTGCGCCGGTTCCCACGCCGCACCGCGCCCGACGAGCTCGACGGCGGCGGGGATGTCGCAGCCGCGCGAATCGACCCACCGGCCGTCCGTTGTGGACAGGTTGATCGCGCGCTGGATCCGGTCGGCGCCGAGCGCGTCGCACCACGCGCCGCGCCCGGTCACGCAGATGACGCCGCGCTGCACCACTTCTCCCGCTTCGCACACCGCGGCGAGCACCCGTGCGGCGGTTCCCGCGTCGGTGCCCAGGGAAGCGCGGAGCGCGGCGGGCGGGCTCGTGGCCCGATCGCGTTCCACCGCGACCAGCGCCCGCATCCGGTCGCCGCGAACGGCGGCCTCGCGGGCGAGGACCTCACCGGCGGCGCGGCCCTTCGCCGAGGAGCGGGAGCACACGATGTCCGCGGTCGACCGGGTCCAGCGGATGCCCGCAGCGGTGACGGCGACGCCGTGCCTGCGCAGGATCCGCGTGAGCTCCTCGCGTGCGGCAGGAGGAACTCCGCCGTCGGGTGCGTGCAGCCAGGCATCGGCGAGCAGCAGCCGGTCGTCCAGCGACAGCGGTGCTGCGACGTCGGCCTCCGCCGGTGGGTCGAACCCGGCGGGCAACGCCATGCCCCGGGCGGACCACCACCGGGCCACCGCTGCGGCGAGCAGCGGATCGCGATCCCAGAAGTGGTCCCACGCGGCGGTCACGCGGTCCCGCGCATCGGCGGCCGCGGACTCGATGTGCGCGACCGCCCAGGTGATGAACGGATCCGCCAGCAGCACCGCGTCGAGCTCGGCGGCGAACGAATCGGACCAGGTGTCGAGGAACGCGGCTTCCGAGGGTTCCAGCTCGGCGACGCGCACCCCGTCGCGCCACGGCGCGACACCACCCTCCGCGACCATCGCCGCCAGGTGCAGCTCGGCGTCCACCGGGCCGAGCAGACCCGCGTAGTTCAGCTTCTCGCGGGCGGTGTCGGGATCGGGCAGCGTCGCGGTCAGGCCGATGACCGCCACCGGGTCCAGCCGCTCGACCAGCGCGTTCACCACCAGCGCCCACCAGTCGAGCAGGTGGTGGCACTCGTCGAGGACCAGGCAGCCGATGCCCAGCCCGGCGATCCGGTCGATGAGCGCGGCAGGCCCCGCGCCGAGCAGCTGCTCCGGGCCGAGCCCGGCGTGCTCGCCGGTGCTCAACGACCGGCGCAGCGCGCGCACGTGCCGGTTGAGCTCGCGCTTGGCGCGCGCCGGATCGTCCCGTTCGACCGTGCTGATCCGCTCCGCCGCTGCCTCCGCTCCGAGCTCCGCGGCGACCTCGGTGCTCCAGAGCCTGCGGGCGGCTGCGCGCAGGTCCTGCTCGGCCGCACCGGGATTGCCCAGCAGCTGGTAGGTCACCGAGTGCAGCTGCGCGGGGCCGTCGAGGTCGGTGCTGGCGAAGGTGTCCGGATCGGCGCCGAACAGCGCGGTGGAACTGCGCCACTGGTTGCGGATGGCGGTGGTGGGCGAGAGCACGAGGGTGCGCTCGCCGAGCCGGCGGGCCAGCTCGAGACCGATGAGCGTCTTGCCGGAACCCGGCGGCGCGCACAGGTGCCACCGCCGGTCGGTGACGTGCGAGCACAGCTCCAGCAGGTGCCGCTGCGACTTGCGCCAAGTGAACGCCGGCGCCAGGCCGGACCAGCCGGTCACCTCGGTACCCGCATCCGCATCGCGCCAGCCTATGCGGGTGGCGGAGGTGGACGGGAATCGAACCCGCCTGGCCGAGGTGCTCGGCCACGTCGGTTTTGAAGACCGCGGGGGCCACCAGGCGCCCTCACACCTCCAGCGCCGAGGATAGGGCGTCCGCGCGTTTGTGACAGAACCATGACATTCCGAGCACCGGGCGCGGACATCCCCGGACGATGCTGACCTGGTGGTACTGGATTCGCCGCGCCCGCTCCGGGCGGCACTGCCGCTGATGGCCTCGACCTGCGTCATCGGCCTCGGAGCGATCTGCGCGCTGTTCGTGTGGACACCCTCCGGCCAGCTGCTCGACCAGCAGCTCCTCGAAAGGACCGATCGGGGGAGCACTGCCTACTCCCGGGCGGTGGAGCTGCTCGCCGTCACCGGGGACCCGATGGTGCTGGCCGGACTGCTCGTCGCCGTGCTCGTCATAGGTGCGCTCGGCGGCCGGTGGCGGGCCGGGATCGCCGGTGCGGTCGCGTTCGCAGCGGCGATCGCGACCGCCAGGCTGTTCAAGCTCGTGCTGCCCCGCCCCGACCTCGACATCGCCGGTTCGACGACGCACAACAGCTTCCCCAGCGGCCACGTGACCGCCGCGGCCGGGCTGCTGGTCGCGTTCCTGCTCGTGCTCCCACCCCGGGTGCGGTGGTGGTTCGCCGTGCCCGGCGCGGCGGGTGTGGCCGCGGTCGGAGCGGCGACGGTGATCGCGGGCTGGCACCGGCTCAGCGATGTGGCGGGGGCAGTGCTGCTGGCAGCGGCCATCGGCTGCGTTGCCGCCTGGGCGACGGGAGCGCAGCGGAGGCCGGTGCGGGAATCGGACGAGTTCACCCGATCACAGCAGGGACATGAGCGTTCCGCCGCGGCTGTACAGGAGGACGAACGCCACTGCCACGACCGCGGTGGTGAGCGCGCCCAGCGCGGTCGTGCGCCACGAGCGCAGACGCCACGCGGATACCGCCACCAGCAGGACGAGCCCGACCACGATCTGGCCCCACCAGTAGGACGGCGAGGTGGTGTCGGCGATGTAGATCAGTCCGTAGGCGCCTTCGCCGATCAGCACTCCGCTGACTCCACCGCCACCCAGCGCCGCCTGCGTTCCTCGCCGGTGCCGCAGCCGGTGCGCGCAGAGCCCGAGCAACGGGCCGGCCACGACCGCCGCTGCGCCCCAGAAGATCAGCAAACCCGACGAGGACGGATATCCGCGGAGCTGGTTGGCGACGACGTACCCGATCAGCATGCACACCAGCACGAAGGAACCGGACGCGGCGGCCACTCCACCGCGAGGCGCGAGCAGCGCCACCAGGAAGGCCGTCAGCGCCCAGGAACTCGAGGAATTGGCCAGCGGGGCGAGCGATTCCGGCAACCACTGCTGCCCGAAGGCGGTCAGCGCGCCCAGGGCGAGTCCCGCTGCCACGGCGACGGCGAGCACGCTCAGATGCCGCTGGACGGCTTGGCCGGAGATCTCGGTTGCGCGCACGAGTGGCAGCTTTCCACGCACCGCCAGGCGTCGTGCAGGCCGTCCCCGCAACGGTGTCGGTGCGCAGGCGCGTGGCCGACGGGAGAGCTTCGGAGGCCGGTGTGATACTGAACGGCGTGCCCAAAGTGCTGCTGATCGAGGACGACCCGGCGGTGCGGCAGGGCCTCGAACTCGCGCTGACCAGGCAGGGGCACCGGGTGGACGCGGTCGGCACCGGCGAGCTGGGCCTGGAGCGGCTCCGCGCCGACCGGCCGGACGTCGTGGTGCTGGACCTGATGCTGCCCGGCATCGACGGCTTCGAGGTGTGCCGCCGCATCCAGGCCGAGAGCCTGGTGCCGATCATCATGCTCACCGCGCGCGGTGACGACGTGGACATGGTCGCCGGCCTGGAAGCGGGCGCGGACGACTACGTGGTGAAGCCGGTGCAGGCCAGGGTGCTCGAAGCGCGGATCCGCGCGGTGCTGCGGCGCGCGGGCCGGGAGCAGGAGTCCGCCGAGCAGCACGGCGAGCTGACCATCGACCGGGCGGGCCTGGTGGTGACCAAGCGCGGCGCCGGGATCGGCCTGACGCCGACCGAGCTGCGCCTGCTGCTGGAGCTGTCGGCGACCCCGGGCCGGGTGCACAGCCGCCAGCAGCTGCTGGAATCGGTGTGGGACCACGGCTATCTCGGTGATTCCAGGCTGGTGGACGCGTGCGTGCAGCGCCTGCGCGCGAAGATCGAGGACGATTCGGCGGCTCCGGTGTACGTGCAGACGGTGCGCGGGTTCGGGTACCGGTTCGGGCCGTTGTGATCCGGCTGTTCGGGCTGCGCACCCGGCTGCTGCTCGCCTTCGCCCTGCTGAGCGTGGTGACCGCGGCGGCGGTGGCCGGGGTGAGCTACGTGCAGGCGCGCAACCTGGTGCTCCAGCAGTCCCAGGACGCCTCGGTGCGCGCCACCACGACCCGGTTGGAAGCCCTGTACCCGCTGCGGAATCCGGCACCGGGACCGGCCGAGCTCGGCGAGATCGCCGATGTGGTGCGGGACCGG
Source organism: Saccharopolyspora indica (assembly GCF_027853965.1). Taxonomy (GTDB): domain Bacteria; phylum Actinomycetota; class Actinomycetes; order Mycobacteriales; family Pseudonocardiaceae; genus Saccharopolyspora; species Saccharopolyspora indica. The sequence goes on from NZ_JAQGLB010000001.1 coordinate 325,649, forward strand.
AACACCTCCGTGGTCGCGTTCTACGGCGAGGAGCACTCGCGCGCCGACTTCCCGCTGGAGCTGATCCCGGCGGATCTGCGGTGGGAGGTGGACCGCGGCAGGATCGTCTGGCAGCGGATCCGCCCGCACGGGGTGCCGGTGCTGGTCACCGGCGTGCCGCTGCTGATCGTGCACCCCGATGGTTCGGTGCGGCCGTCCGGGATCCAGGTCTACACCGTGCGCGATCTGATGGCGGAGCAGGAGAGCATCGATCAGCTCGCCAATCGGTCGTGGATCCTCGGCGGAGTCGCGCTGGGACTGGCGATCGTGCTGGCGCTGCTGGCCGCGCGTGGAGTGCTTCGCCCGGTCCGCGAGCTCAGCGATGCGGCGCAGCGGCTGGGCGGCGGCGACCTGGAGACCCGGATATCCGTGCGCGGCAACGACGAGCTGGCCCAGGTCGCGCGGACCTTCAACGACACGGCCGCGGAGCTGGAGCGGCACGTGACCCAGCTGCGCGAGATGAAGGCCGAGGCGCAGCGCTTCGTGGCCGACGTCTCGCACGAGCTGCGCACCCCGCTGGCCGCGGTGACGCCGGTGACCGACATCCTCGACGAGGACGCCGACCGGCTGCCCGACGAACTCGGCGCCGCCGCCCGGCTGGTCAGCCAGGAGATCCACAACCTGGGGCGGCTGGTGAACGACCTGATCGAGATCAGCAGGTTCGACTCCGGCACCGCGGCGCTGACCCTGGACGAGGTGGACCTCGCCGCGCTGGTCCGCGCGACGCTGCGCACCCGCGGCTGGAGCGACCAGGTGGAGGCCGACCTCCCCGAGGTCACCGCGGTGGTCGACCCGCGGCGGGTGGACGTCGTGGTGGCGAACCTGGTCGGCAACGCGCTGCGGCACGGCGCCGCACCGGTCTCGGTCCGGCTGCGCGCGGACCAGGACTGGGCCAGCGTCGAGGTCCGCGACAGCGGCCCGGGACTGGACCCGGAGGTCCTGCCGCACGTGTTCTCCCGCTTCTACAAGGCCGACGTGGCTCGCACGCGTTCTGAGGGCAGCGGCCTGGGCCTGGCGATCGCGCGGGAGAACGCGGCCCTGCACAGCGACGGCGAGCGCCGGGGCGACCTGTTCGCGGCCAACGATCCGGCCGGTGGAGCGGTGTTCACGCTGCGCCTGCCGCGCCGGGCCAGGGACGGAGGCGGCGAATGACGAGAACGCTGCGGACGATGCTCGTCGCCAGCACGCTGGCGGCGCTGGCGGGCTGCGGGGTGCAGCCGAGCGGGATCATCTACGGTTCCTCCCCGCCGAGCGGGGCGGTGGCCCCGTCGGCCCGCACGTCCCTGTACCTGGTCTCGGACGGGCGGCTCGCGATGATCGTCCGCCCGGCAGGACCGATGTCGCGCACCGAAGCGCTGGCGCTGCTGGCCCAAGGCCCGACGCAGGAGGAACGCGAACGCGGGCTCACCAGCGAAGTACCGGCCGGAGCCGCCCCGTTCTCGGTGACCGCGGACGTCTCCGGACGCACGGTGGTCACCGCGTCAGCGCCTGCCGGCGAACTGTCCGATCTCGCCGTCGACCAGATCGCGTGCACGGCCGCCCCCGAAGGCGGCCAAGTGCTGATCATCGGCGCCGGCGCTGACAAAGGCCCGGTGGTGTGCCCGCTGCGGTGACGCGCCAGGCGGTGGACGGCGTGGCCGGGACGCGGCGGCTGCGTCTCCACCAGTTCAGTGCCCGTGAGTGTTTTGTGGGGTTATAGCACCCCAAAGTACTCACGGGCACTGAACCTTCGCCTGCACAGCCCGCTGCGCGACATCCACAGTGGACAACTCCTCGCCCGGTCCGCTTTGTTCGTTCGATCACTCGGGCTCGATCGCCGGTGTGCTTAGGTTAGGCTAACCCAAGCGGCCGGGGGTGTGGTGCCGGTCGCGGGAGTGCTCACGACGGAGGAGGAGCTCGCCGGCATGGCTGGATCCGCGTTACCCCTCGAACTGCCCGCTGTCGCGGCCGAACCGTCGGCGCTGGCGTGGCCGGACGGCTCGGCGCGGGTGCTCGGGCCGCTGCCCGTGCCCGCCGAGCTGGCCGAGCGGTTCCCGGGTGATGAGCACCTGCGCGCCAGGGTGGCCGCGCACCGCCGGGCCGTGCGGCAGGTCGTCGAGGGCGCGGACGACCGGCTGCTCGTGGTCGTCGGGCCGTGCTCGGTGCACGACCCGGACGCCGCGCTGCACTACGCGCACGAGCTGGCTGACGCTGCCGCCGCGCACGACCGGGACCTGCTGGTCGTCATGCGCGCGTACCTGGAGAAGCCGCGGACGTCGGTCGGCTGGAAGGGGCTGCTGCACGATCCGCACCTGGACGGCGGGAGCGACCTGGCCGCGGGGTTGGCGATCGGGCGTGAGTTCCTGGTCCGCGCGGCGGCTTCCGGGCTTCCGCTGGCCTACGAGTTCGTGGACCCGCTCCTGGCTCCTTACGTGCTCGACCTGGTGTCGTGGGGCGCGTTGGGCGCGCGCACGGTGGCGTCCCAGCCGCATCGCCAGCTCGCGTCGGCGCTGCCGATGCCGATCGGCATGAAGAACGCCGTGACCGGGGACGTCGAGGTCGCGATCGCCGCGGTGCGCGCCGCGCGAGCGGCCCACACCTTCCCCGGCGTGGCGAGCAACGGAGCGCCCGCCGCGGTGGTCGGCGCGGGCAATTCGTCCTGCCACGTCGTGCTCCGCGGTGGCGCGCGGCCCAACTACGACGCCGGATCCGTCGGCGCGACGCTCGAGCAGCTGCACGCCGCAGGCCTGGGAACCGGCGTGGTGGTGGACGCCTCGCACGGCAACAGCGGCAAGGACCACCGGCGGCAGCCGGGTGTGATCGAGGACCTGGCGACCCAGGTCGCGGCGGGCAACCGCGGTCTGCGCGGGGTCATGGTCGAGTCGTTCCTGGGCTCCGGGAGCCAGGACATCGCGGCGAAACCGCTGCGCTACGGCGTGAGCGTGACCGACGGCTGCCTGGACTGGCCGACGACCGCGGAATGCCTGGAAGTCCTCGCCGAAGCCGCGCGCCGCAGGCGCAACCGGTGAGCCGCGACAAGCACTGACCGAAAGAGGTGAGCATGAACCCGTTCGACGATCCTGATGGCACCTTCCTGGTGCTCGTCAACGACGAGGAGCAGCACTCGCTCTGGCCCGAGTTCGCCGAGGTCCCGGCGGGCTGGCGGCCGGTGTTCGGGCCGGATGGCCGCGAAGCGTGCCTGGAGCACGTGCGGGCGAACTGGACCGACCTGCGGCCGAAGAGCCTGCGGGTGGCGATGGGGGAGGGGGCGGCGTGACGCGCGCGGATGCCGAAGCGGAGCGGGTGCAGCACCTGGAGCGGATCGAGGCCGTCCGGGCGGGCGAGCACGCGGAGAAGGTGGGCTACCCGATCCGGATCCGCCGGACCGAGGTGGTCCGCACCGAGATGATCAGCGCCGGGCTCATCCGGGTCACCTTCGGTGGCCCGGGAGCGGCGGGCTTCGAAGCGCACTCCCCGTGCGAGCACGTCAAGCTCATGTTCCCGGATCCCGACGGGCGACTGCGGCTGCCCGAGCAGAACGGGCTGCTGCTGCGCTGGCCCAAGCCGTCGCCGACGTCGCGGGAGTACACGGTGCGCCGCTACGACCCGGTGGCGGGCGAGATCGACATCGACTTCGTGCTGCACCCCGGCGGCCTGGCATCGGAGTGGGCGCGCACCGCCGCTCCCGGCGAGGTCATGCACATCGCGGGCCCGCCCGGCGGGCTGATCGTGCCGGACACCTACGACCGCTACCTGCTGGCCGGAGACATCACGGCGCTGCCCGCGATCGCGCGCCGGCTGGAGGAGCTGCCGCGCACGGCGAAGGGCTGGGCGTTCATCGAGGTTTCCGGCCCGGGGGAGGAGATCGAGCTGTCGGCGCCCGAGGACGTCGAGGTGCGGTGGCTGCACCGCGGCGAGCGGCCGCCGGGTTCCTCCGATGCGCTGGAGCACGCCGTCCGCTCGGTCGCGGTGCCCGCCGACGAGCGGGTGTACGTGTGGCTGGCCGGTGAGGCCGGTGTGCTCAAGCCGCTGCGCCGCTGGGTCAAGGGCGAACTCGGGCTGGACAAGCGGGATTACGACGTCACCGGCTACTGGAAGCGCGGCGTCGCGGACTTCGACGACGACCACGACAAGTGAGTTTCCAGGCTTGTTGTGCGTGGCGGTGCGGGTGGCGGAACCTCAGAGGCCGCCTGGACTGCGGGAGCCCGTTCTTATGTATTCCAATACACGGCGAACGGGCTGTCCTCGCCAGGCGACCTCTGAGAACCCGCGGCGGTGCGAGCTGCGAGGGTGGGTTATGCGCCTGCGGCGCATGCGGCACCCCGTCGACGTGCTGCCTCGGGCCTCGCGGTTGCGGAACCGCCGAGATGAAGGGCTCACTGAACTTCCTGGGCCGAAAGGCCCACCCGCGCCCGGTGTTTCGGCGCACCGGGCTTGTGGCCGCCGCGCGATGATGATTAAGGTTAGCCAACCCTAATTGCTCTAGTCAAGGATGAACGCATGCGCTCAGCTCGACCGCTCGGGCTCCTCGCGGCCCTCACCGTCGCCATCGGCGCGCTCGCCGGCTGCGGGGCCGGTGGGTCCACCACCGCCGCGGATGCCGAGACCCGCGTCTTCGAGGCCGACAACGGCCCGATCACCGTTCCCGCCAAGCCCCAGCGCGTGATCGCCACCGGCTACGCGGTGCCCGCGCTGATCGAGGCCGACGCACCGCTGGTCGGCATCTCGGCCTGGGCGCGCGGTGTCCCGATGTTCGCGCCGGAGGACGTCGCGACCTACGAGAAGCTGGAGAAGGTCGCGGGCGAATCGGCCGCGGAGACCAACTACGAGGCCATCGCCAAGGCCCAGCCCGACCTGATCGTGATCGGCGTGCCCACCCCGGTGCTCGGCGACGTCGACGTGCAGCGGCTCGAAGCGATCGCGCCGGTGGTGGCCATCGGCCCGAAGAACCCGGCGCAGTGGCGCGAACTGACCCGCAGGTACGCCGACGCCGCGGGCGCGCTGGCCAACTACGACGCCGCCAAGGCCGAGTACGAGGCCAAGGCCGCGGAGCTGAAGCAGAAGTACCAGTCGGTGCTGCCGCAGCTCAAGCTCGGGCACGTCGGCTCCTACGGCCAGGTGGCCAAGGGCAACTTCCAGCGCGAGTTCAACGACTCGTGGGGCACCAGCGTCGTCAACGACATCGGCGGCGACTACTACGGCGAGGTCAAGGTGAAGGGCGGTGGTGGACGGGACGTCAGCGAGTACCCGTCGATCGAGGAGCTGCCCGCCGCGTTCGCGGAGGCCGACATGATCACCTACTCGGTCAAGCCGGACGGGTCGGTCGCCCCGGCCGTGCAGTACGTGCTGGACTCGGAGCTGTGGAAGAACCTGCCCGCGGTGAAGGCGGGCAAGGTCTTCCCGATCCGCTACACCGAGGCGGCGACCTACCCCGAGGCGATGCAGACCCTCGGCTCGATCGACGAGTCGTTCGCCCCGCTGCTGGCGCAGTAATCCTCGTGAACGCAACGGAAACAGGCACGGCGCGCGGCTCGGCCGGGCGCCGTGCCGCGCTGCTGCTGGGCACCGGCGTCGTCCTCGCGGCGGCGCTCGTGCTCAGCATCGCCGTCGGCGCGCAGTCGCTGCACCCGGCCGACGTCTTGCGCGCGCTGGTGGCCTTCGACGGCTCGTCCGAGCACCTGATCGTCTGGGACATCCGAGCACCGCGCGCGCTGCTCGGCATCGGCGTCGGTGCGGCGCTGGCCGTGGCGGGCGGGCTGATCCAGACCCTGTCGCGGAATCCGCTGGCAGAGCCCGGAATCCTCGGCGTGACGGTGGGCGCCGGGTTCGCCGTGGCGGTGGGCTCGGCGCTCGGGATCGCGGTCTCCCAATTCGGCGAGCTGCTCGCCGCGGTGGTGGGCGCGGTGCTGGCCGCGCTGCTGGTCTACTCGGTCGGGCGCCGCTCGCCGCTGCGCCTGGTGCTCACCGGCGTCGCGCTCAGCGCCGTGCTGTCCGGGCTCTCGCTCGGCCTGCGCCTGCTGAACCCCGATGTCTTCGACCAGTACCGGTTCTGGGCGGTCGGCTCGCTGGCCGGTCGCGAGCAGGTGCCGCTGGAGGTGCCGCTCGTGGTGATCGGGCTGGCGCTGGTCGGCGCGATGCTGCTGTCCCGCTCCCTCAACGCCATCGAGCTCGGCGAGACGATCGCGCGCACCCTCGGCACCCGCGTCGCGGTGGTGCGGGTGGCCACCCTCGTCGTGATCACGGTGCTGACCGGAGCGGCGACGGCGCTGGCCGGGCCGATCCTGTTCGTCGGGCTGATCGTGCCGCACCTCGCGCGGCGGATGGCGCCGGGCTCGGTGCCCTGGCAGCTCGCCTACACCGCGGTGCTCGGTTCGGTGCTGATGCTGCTGTCCGACGTCGGCGCCCGCGTGCTGCTGCCGACGGGGGAGGTGCCGGTGGCGGTCGTGACCGGATTCCTCGGCGGGCCGGTGCTGATCTGGGCCGTGCGGCGGTACGGGGCGGTGACGCTGTGAGCACGATAGTGCTGCGTGCGCGCGGCCGGGCGCTGCGGCTGCCGCGCCGGACCGTGCTGCTGGCCGCGGCGCTGATCCTGGTGATCCTCGGCCTTTCGCTGCTGGGCCTGTGCTTCGGCGCGAACTGGCTGACTCCAGGAGAGGTGCTGGCCGCGCTGGCGGGCACCGGCGAGTGGAGCGTGGTCGTCGCGCAGTGGCGGTTGCCGCGCGTGCTCGCCGCCGTGGTGTTCGGCGCCGCACTCGGCGTGGCCGGGGCGATCTTCCAGAACATCACCCGCAATCCGATGGGCAGTCCGGACGTCATCGGCCTGGACGCGGGCGCCTACTCCGGCGCGCTGTTCGCCATCACCGTGCTGTCCGGGACTTCCGCGCAGCTGGCCGTCGGATCGGTGGCGGGCGGGCTGCTGGCCGCCGCCGCGATCTACCTGCTGTCGGCGAAGGGCGGGCTGTCCGGGCTGCGGCTGGTGGTCGTCGGCATCGCGGTGAACGCCATCCTCACCTCGGTGAACGCCTGGATCGTGCTGCGCGCGGAGCTGGAGGTGGCGATCGCGGCGGTCGGCTGGAACGCGGGCTCGCTCAACGGCATCGACTGGGCCGACGTGCACCTGCCGTTCGCGATCATCCTGGTGCTGCTGGCCCTGCTCACCACCCAGTCGCACGCGATGCACCAGACCGCGCTGGGCGATCCGGTCGCGGTGACCACCGGAGTTGCGCTGCAGCGGCACCGGTTGCTGCTGGTGCTGGTCGGCGTCGGGTGCACCGCGACGGTGACCGCGGTGGCCGGGCCGATCGTGTTCATCGCACTGGCCGCGCCGCAGATCGGCAGGCGGCTGGCCAAGGCCGCCGGTGTGCCGCTGCTGCCCGCGGCGCTCACCGGCGCGGTGCTGCTACTGGCCGCGGATCTGATCGCGCAGATGCTGCTGGCGCCCGTGTCGCTCCCGGTCGGTGTGGTGAGCACCGCGATCGGCGGCTGCTACCTGATCTGGTTGCTCACCAAGGAAGTGGAGCGAGCATGACTTCGCGACTGCGCGCGCAGGAGCTCACCCTGGGCTACGGCGACCGGGTGGTGTCCACCCGGCTCAGCCTCGACGTCCCCGACGGCGCGTTCACCGCCATCGTCGGCCCGAACGCGTGCGGGAAGTCGACCCTGCTGCGCGCCTTCGTCCGGCTGCTCAGACCGGCGGCGGGCGAGGCGCGCTTCGACGACCGGCCGGTCGGGGCCTACCCGACGAAGGAACTGGCGCGCTCGCTGGGTTTCCTGCCGCAGGACCCGGCGGTGCCGGAGAACATCCGGGTGGCGCAGCTGGTGGCCAGGGGCCGGTTCCCGCACCAGTCCTTCCTGGCCACCACCTCGGAGGACGACGAGCGGGCGGTCGCCGAGGCGATGGCCGCCGCCGGGGTCGCCGAACTCGCCGGGCGGCCGGTGGCCGAGCTCTCCGGCGGGCAGCGGCAGCGGGTGTGGGTGGCGGTGGTGCTGGCCCAGCAGACGCCCTACCTGCTGCTGGACGAGCCGACGTCGTTCCTGGACATCGCGCACCAGTACCAGCTGCTGGCGCTGCTGGCGAAGCTGCGCGACGAGGGCCGCACGGTGATCGCGGTGCTGCACGACATCAACCAGGCGTGCCGCTTCGCCGACCACCTGGTGGCGATGCGCGACGGCGCGGTGGTGGCCGAGGGAGCCGCCGCCGACATCGTCGACGAGTCGCTGCTGGCCGACGTCTTCGACCTGCCGAGCATCGTCGTGCCGGATCCGCTGACCGGAACGCCGATGGTCGTCCCGAAACCCTGAGACGCGCGGCGGAAACGGCTCAGAAGCGGACGGCTCTCCGCCGCGCGGTGTGATCGGCGCGACGACCCCTTGAGATTTGCTTAGCTTAGCCTAAGCTAACGATGACCTTGGTCGCTGTCCTCCAGGAGCCCGCGTTGAGCACTGCCAGCATCGAATCCCGCACCGCAGCCGGGGAATCGGCCGATCCGGTGATGGAGCTGACGCGGGCGCAGCTCGGCGTCTGGAACGCGCAGCGGCTGGAACCGGATTCGCCGCACTACGTCGTCGGCGACGTCGTGGAGATCTCCGGCCCGGACGCGGTCGACGTGGCCGCGCTGGCCGAGGCCGTCCGGGCCACCACCGACGAGGCGGAGAGCCTGCGGATCCGGGTGCTGGAGACGCCGGAAGGGCCGCGCCAGGTCGTCGACCCGATTCCGACCGAGCTGCCCGAGGTCGTCGACCTGCGCGCCGAGCCCGATCCGGCGGCGGCCGCGGAGGCCTACATCGCCGGTGAACGCGCGCGGCTGGCGGTGCGGTGCCGGGAGATGGTGGACCGCGAGCTCTACGCCCGCACCGTGCTGCGGCTCTCCGACCGCGAGGTCTGGTACACCCAGCTCGGCCACCACCTGGTCTTCGACGGCTACAGCGCGGCGATGCTCGCCCGCCGCACCGCCGAGCACTACACCGCGCTGGTGCGCGGGACCGACGTCGCGCCCTGCCCGTTCGGCCGGTTCGCCGAACTCGTCGAAGCCGATCGCGAGTACCTGGCCGGCGAGCGGTTCACCGCCGATCGCGACTACTGGCGCGACGTGCTCACCCCGCTGCCCGAATCGGCCACCGCCACCGACGCTCCGGTCGGGCCCGCGAGCGAGACGCTGATCGCCCGCGCCGTCCTGCCCGCCGCGGAAGTGGCGCGGCTGCACGAGGTCGCCGAGGCCGCGCGCACCAGCTGGGGCGAGGTGCTCATCGCCTGCTACGCCGCGTTCGTGCACCGGTTGACCGGCGAATCGGACGTGGTGTTCGCGCTGCCGCTGATGTGCCGGTTCGGCCCGGGCCTGCGCACGCCCGGAATGGCGGTGAACGTGCTGCCGCTGCGCGTTGCGGTGCGCGGCGGCGATCGGCTGCCCGAGCTCAGCCGCCGGGTCGCCAAGGCGATGCGCGAGATGCGCAAGCACCAGCGCTACCGCGGCGAGAACCTGCCGCAGGACCTCGCCGCGCCCGGTGCCGGGGCGCTGCTGCACGGCAGGGGGATCAACCTCAAGGCGTTCGACCTGGCCATCGACTTCGGCGGGTCGACCGGCGTGATGCGCAACATCGCCGGTGGACCGCCGGAGGACCTGGGCCTGAGCGTGCTGCCGACGGCCGACGGCGGGTTGCTGCTCGGCTTCGAGGTGGACGCCCGGACCACCACGCAGTCCGAAGTGGACGGAAGGCTCGCCGCGCTGCGCGCTCTGCTGGCCCAGCTGACCGGCGACGCCGCCCCGGCGGTGGGGCAGGTGGACCTGCTCCAGCCCGCGCTGCGCGACGAACTGCTGGGCGAGTGGGCGGTGCCCGCACTGCCGGGCTCGCCGGTCGACGTGCCGACCGCGCTGAACCAGCTGGTGGCCGAGGATCCGGCGCGAACCTTGCTGGTGCACGGTTCCGAGCGGCTGTCCGCAGCGGAACTCGCGGCCCGGGTGCACCGGCTCGCCCGTGCGCTGCGGGCGCGAGGCATCGGCGCGGACGACGTGGTCGCGCTCGCGATGCCGCGTTCGGTCGACCTGGTCGTGGCGCTGCTCGCGGCGCAGGACGCCGGGGCGGCGTACCTGGCGCTCGACCTCGCGCATCCCGGGCAGCGGTTGCGCGAACTGCTCGCCGACGCCCGCCCGGCGCTGCTGATCACCAGCGCGGACGTCGATCTCGGAGGCTCGGAGATCCGGTTGCACGACCCGGATTTCACCGCCGAACTGGCCGGGTACGCCGCTGCTCCGCTGGCGGCCGATGAGCTCGCCGCACCGCGGCATCCCGAGCACCTCGCGTACGTGATCTACACGTCCGGGTCGACGGGCCGCCCGAAGGGCGTGCTGGGCCGGGTGGGCGCGCTCGCCGGTCTGCTGCACCACAACCGCAGCACCGTCGTGGCCGACGCGCACCGGCTGGCGGGGCGGCGGCTGCGCACGGCCCACACCTACTCGTTCGCCTTCGACGCCTCCCTGGACCAGCTGTGCTGGCTGTTGTGCGGCCACGAGATGCATCTCTACGACGTCGAGCTGGCCAAGGACGCCGATGCGCTGCTCGCGGCGTACCGCGAGGACCGGATCGACGTCGTGGACACCACTCCGTCGATGGCCGCGCCGCTGGTGGACGCCGGTCTGCTGACCGGTTCCGGGCACCGGCCGTCGCTGGTCGTGCTCGGCGGTGAGGCGACTCCGGCCGCGTTGTGGCAGCGCGTCGCCGGATCCGCGGTGCCGGGGCGCAACCTCTACGGGCCCACGGAGGCCACTGTGGACGCCACCGCCGCGGTGATCGACGGCGAGGACCCCACCATCGGCTTCCCGCTCGCGGGCACCCGGATCTACCTGCTGGACGCGGCGCTGCGGCCGGTGGCGCCGGGCGCGGTCGGCGAGCTGTACCTGGCCGGACCGCACCTCGCGCGCGGCTACCTGAACCTGCCCGGCACCACCGCGGAGCGGTTCGTCGCCGACCCGTTCGGCGCGCCCGGCGACCGGGCCTACCGCACCGGCGACCTCGCCCGCTGGGTGCCCGGGCGCGGCCTGGAGTACCTCGGCCGCGGTGACGGGCAGGTCAAGATCCGCGGCTACCGGGTCGAGATCGGCGAGGTCGAAGCGGCGCTGGCCGAGCTCGCCGGGGTGAGCGCCGCGGCGGCGATCCTCAACACCGACGGCAGGCAGCCCCGGCTGATCGGCTACGTCGTGCCTTCCGAAGGCGCTGTGCTCACCCCGGATTCGGTGCGCACCGCCGTCGCCGAACGGCTGCCCGACGCGCTGGTGCCCTCGGCCGTGGTGATCCTCGACGAACTGCCGGTGACCATCAACGGCAAGCTGGACCGGGCGGCGCTGCCCGCGCCGCGGACCGAGTCGGGCCGGGCGCCGAGCACCGAGCGGGAACGCCTGCTGTGCGCGGTCATCGCGGAGGTCTTCGGCATCGACGAGGCCGGAGTCGACGAGGACTTCTTCAGCCTGGGCGGCGACAGCATCTCGGCGATCACGGTCAGCGCCCGGCTCCGGGAGAGCGGGCTGCACCTGCGGCCCCGCGACCTGCTGGCGCGTCGCACGCTCGCCGCGCTCGCGGCATCGGCGGAGTCGATCGCCGACGAACCGGCGCAGGCCCCCGACGACCCGACCGGGCCGGTGCCCGCACCGCCGATCGCGCGCGGACTGCTCGACCCGCACCCGGACATCGACGTCGTAGCGGGTTACGCGCAGTGGACGGCGCTGCACGTCGGCGCGGACCTGACGCTGGCCGACCTCATCACCGGTGTCCAGGCGGTGCTCGACCGGCACGACGCGCTGCGCTTGCGGGCCGGTGGCGCCGACGAGCTGTCGGTCCGCCCGCCCGGCTCGGTCACCGCGCACCGCATCGTCCGCGAGGTGCAGGCCGCGGATCTGACCGCGCTGGCCGGGGAACTCGCAGCGGAGCTGGACCCGCGCGCGGGCGAGCTCTTCCGGGTCGCGCTGGTGCGCACCGGAAGTGCGGACCGGCTCCTGGTGCTGGGCCACCACCTGGTCATCGACGGGGTGTCCTGGCGGGTTCTGCTGCCTGACCTGCACGCGGCCTGCCGAGGCGCCGAACTCGCCCCGGTGGGAACGTCCTGGCGGCGGCACGCGATGCTCCTGGCGGAACAAGGGGCGCAAGGCGCTCGCCGCGGCGAATTGGCGCACTGGCGCGCGGCGTTGGACGCATCCACCAGGCTGGGCAGCCGTGCGCTGGACCAGCGGTTGGACACCGTCGCCACGGGATTCCGCACCACGACCGAGGCGACGCCGCACGCCACCGAAGCGGTGCTGACCGCGTTGCCGGAGGCATACCGCGCCGGTGCCGACGAAGTGCTGCTGGCCGCGGTGGTCCTCGCACTGCGATCCCTGCATTCGCTGGACGCCGCGACCGTGACGATGGAGGGGCACGGCCGGGATCCGCTGGTCGACGGAATCGACCTCTCCCGCACGGTCGGCTGGTTCACCAGCGAACACCCGGTCCGAGTGCCCGCGGACGCGGTGGCCTCCGACGCCGATCTCGCCGACGCGCTCGCCGGCGGCCCGGCGCTCGGGCGATTGCTGCGCGCGGCCAAGGAAGCCAAGCGCGCGGTGCCCGGCAACGGCATCGGCTACGGCGTGCTGCGCCACCTGGACCCGCAGACCCGGGCCGAGCTAGGCGCGACGCCACCGCCGGACGTGCTGCTCAACTACCTCGGCCGGTTCGCACCGCTGCCCGGCGAGGGCTGGGAACTCCCCGAGGGCGACCCGTTCGCCGTGCTGGAGCCGCCGGGAAAGGCGCTGGAGCAGGTGCTCGCGCTGAACTGCTTCGTGCACGAGTCGGACGCGCCACGCCTCGCGGTCGAGTGGACGGCCGCCGGTCTGGTGCTGGCGCCCGGCGAAGTCGCCGAGATCCAGGGCGCGTTCGGCGCGGCGCTGGAGGCGTTGGCCGCGCACGCCGGGCGAATCGACGCCGGTGGCCTCACCCCGTCCGACCTGCCGCTGGTCGATCTGGAGCAGGCCGACATCGACGCGCTGGAAAGCGCCCGGCCGATCGCCGACGTGCTGCCCGCCAGCGCCCTGCAGGTCGGACTGTCCTTCCACAGCATGGTGCGCGCCGAAACCGACGCCGACGTCTACGTCGTGCAGGCGATGACCCACCTGGACGGTGAACTCGACCGGGAACGGCTGGCGGCCGCGGCGGCGGAACTGCTGCGCCGCAACCCCGCGCTGCGGGTCCACCTGCACACCACCGCCGCAGGCGAGGTCGTGCAGGTCGTGCCCGCCGACGTCGACCTGCACTGGCGCGAGGCCGACCTGTCCTCGGCCCCCGACGAGCTCGCCGCGCTCGCCCGCGAGGAGCTCGAGAGCCCCTTCGACCCGGCGCAGCCGCCGCTGATCCGGTTCCTGCTGTGCACGCTGGGCAGGACCGAGCACCGGCTGCTCATCACCAACCACCACGCGCTGCTGGACGGCTGGTCGATGCCGCTGGTCGGGCGGACCCTGCTCGCGATCTACGCCGAACTCGGCGGCGGCGACCCGGTGCCGACCGCGCCGCCGCTGGCGGAGTACTACCGCTGGCTGGCCCGCCGGGACGGTGGTGCGGCGCTGCGGGCGTGGCAGGACGAGCTGGCAGGCATCGACGAGGGCACCCGGCTGGCACCGGCGAACCAGACCTCCCGGGTCGGCCGTCCGGGCCGCGTCGCCGTCGAGCTCGGGGCCGCCTTCAGCGCCGAGCTGCGCGCGTTCGCCCAGGCCAGGGGCATCACCCTGACCACCGTGCTGCAAACGGCGTGGGGCCTGCTGCTGGGCAGGCTCACCGGTCGCCGGGACGTGGTCTTCGGCTGCCCGGTCTCGGGCCGGCCCGCCGAGGTGGACGGCGTGGCGGCGATGATCGGGCAGCTGGGCAACACCATCCCGGTGCGGGTCCGCCACGCCGCGAACGACACCGCCGCCCAGCTGCTCGCCGACGTGCACGAACGCAGCGTGCAGCTGGCCGAGCACCACCACGTCGGCCTGCCGGACATCCAGCGCGCCGTCGGCGCGGGCGAGCTGTTCGACACGATGCTGGTGATGGAGAACTTCCCGCTCTCCAGCCGCAACCGCACCCCGCTGGCACCCGGCCTGGAACTGTCCGGTGTGGACATCACCGACGCCACGCACTACCCGCTGACCGTGGTGGTCATCCCCGAGGACGCGATCACCATCGGGCTCGGCTACCAGCCGGAGGCCTTCGACGAGGCGACCGTCCGCGACTGCGGCCGCTGGCTGCTGGCGCTGCTCCGCGAACTGGTGGCCGACCCGGACCGGCCCGTCGCCCGGCTGCCGATGCTCGAACCCGGTGAACTGCGCGCAATCCTGCGAGCCGGGACCGGGGCGGCGCCCGAGAAGCCGCGCGGCGGCGTGCTGGAGCGCTTCGCCGGATGGGTGGCGCGCAAGCCGGACGCGGAGGCTGTGGTGTGCCGCGACCGGTCGCTGAGCTACGCCGAGCTGGACCGCCGCGCGAACCGGGTGGCCCACGCGCTGCTGGAGGCCGGAGTGCGGCCGCAGGACCCCGTCGCGGTGCTGCTCGGCCGGGACGTCGAGCAGGTCGTGGCCCTGTTCGGCGTGCTCAAGGCCGGTGCGGTCTACGTCCCGGTCGATCCGGCCTACCCGGCCGATCGGATCGCCTACCTGCTCGACGACGTGAAACCGGCAATCGCTTTATCCACATCGGACGTCCGGAGTGGACTCGCGGTGGATCTCGGAGCGCTGCTGCTGGACGAACCGCTGGGCGGGAGCGACGCCGACCCGGTGCACGCGCGCCGCGGCCTCACCGAGGACGCGCTGGCCTACATCATCTACACCTCCGGCACCACCGGGCGGCCGAAGGGCGTCGCGGTGCCGCACCGCGGCATCCCGGACCTGGTCGCGCTGCAGGAGGACACCTTCGGCATCACCGAGCACGACCGCTACCTGCACTTCGCCTCGACCAGCTTCGACGTGGCGTTCTTCCAGACGATGATGCCGCTGCTGTCCGGCGGAACGCTGGTGATCGCCCCGGAGGAGGTGCGGCTGCCCGGTGACGAGATCCTCGGCTACCTCGCCGAGCACCGGGTGAGCGCGCTGAACCTGCTGCCCTCCTTCCTGGCCGCGATGCCCGACGACGCCGAGGTCGACCCGGACGTGGTGTTCATGGTCGGCGCGGAGCGGCTCGACCCCGAGCTGGCGCGGCGCTGGGGCGACCGGCGCGCGCTGTTCAACTGCTACGGGCCCACCGAGGTCACCATCAACGCGGTGACCTGGCGCTACGACGCCGAGGACGCGGGCCCGCTGCCGATCGGCCGCCCCGACCCGAACGTGCGCGCGTACGTGCTGGACGGAGGCCTGCAACCGGTCGGGACGGGCGTCACCGGCGAGCTCTACCTCGCCGGGCCGGGAGTGGCGCGCGGCTACGTCGGGCGGCCCGACCTCACCGCGGCGGCCTTCGTCGCCGACCCGTTCGGACCGCCGGGCTCGCGGGCCTACCGCACCGGTGACCTGGTGCGGTGGCGGCCGGACGGGCAGCTGGTGTTCGTCGGCCGCGTCGACCACCAGGTCAAGATCCGCGGGTTCCGCATCGAGCTCGGCGAGATCGAGAGCACCCTCACCCGCCACCCCGACGTGCGGGCCTGCGCGGTGATCGTCCGGGAGGACGAACCGGGCCAGCGGCGGCTGGTCGGCTACGTGATCCCCACCGACGGCGCGGAGTTCGACGCCGCGCTGCTCCGCGAGCACCTCGCGACCCAGCTGCCGGACTACATGGTGCCGACCGCGCTGCTGCCGCTGACGGCGCTGCCGCTGAACACCAGCGGCAAGCTCGACCGCGCCGCGTTGCCCGCGCCCGGACCGCAAGCCGCCGCGCGAGAGCCCGCGACACCGGCCGAAGCGCTGCTGCTGGAGGTCTTCCGCGAGGTGCTCGGCACCGGCGCGATCAACCTCGACGACGGCTTCTTCGAAGTCGGCGGCGACAGCATCGTCGCGCTGCAAGTGGTTTCCCGCGCCAGGCGGAGCGGACTGACCCTGGGGCCGCGCGAGGTGTTCGACGGCGGAACCCTGGCGGGCATCGCCGCTCTCGCCGGCGTCCCCACGTCCCGGACCGAGGCCCCGGCCTGCGGTGACGCCCCGCTGACGCCGGTCATGCGGGACCTGCTGCGCCACGGCCGGGCGGCAGCGGGCTTCTGCCAGTGGATGGAGGTGTGCACCCCGGCAGGCGGCGACGAGGCGACCTGGCGCGCAGCGCTGGACGCCGTGCTCGCCCGGCACGACGTGCTGCGCGGCTTCCTGGCCGACGGCGCCGAGCCGGTGCTGCGCATCCCAGAACCCGGCGCGGTCACCGGCGCGGAAGTGCTCACCCGCCTGACCACGTCCGAGGACCCGCGACCGGTGCTCGATGCGCACATCGCCGAGACCCGGGCGGCGATGGACCCGTGGACCGGGCCGCTGGTGCGCGCGATCTGGCTGGACCGCGGCCCGGACGAGCTGGGCAGGCTGGTGCTGCTGGCGCACCACCTCGTGGTCGACGGCGTGTCCTGGCGGATCCTGCTCGACGACCTCGCCCACGCCTACGAAGCCGTCGCGGCGGGCGCGGAGCCGGAACTGCCCAGGCACGGCGAATCGTTCCTCGGCTGGGCGCGCTCGCTGCGCGAAGCGGTCGAAGCGCGCCGGCCGGAACTGCCGCACTGGCAGCAGATCGCTGCTGCTCCGGCGACGTCGCTGAGCGCGAAACCGCTGGACCCGGCGCGGGACACCGCCGCGACCCTGGTGCACCACGAGATCCGGCTCGACCCGCACTCCACCCGCGCCCTGCTCACCGCGCTGCCCGCCGCCTACCGGTGCACGCCCGACCCGGTGCTGCTCACCGCGCTGACCCGCGCGGTCCGCGCCTGGCGCGGGGGAGCGGCGGACCTGGTGGTCTCGCTGGAGAGCCACGGCAGGCCGCCGCACACCCCGGACCGGACCGGCCAGGTCGACCTCGCGCAGACCGTCGGCTGGTTCACCGCCGTCCACCCGGCACGCGTGAAGCTGCCCAGCGGTGGCACGCCGGAAGCGTTGAAGGCGGTCAAGGAACAGCTGCACGCCAACGGCGACGGCCTGGGCCACGGCATCCTCGCCGCGCAAGCCCCGGCCGTCCGGCCCCAGCTGAGCTGGAACTACCTCGGCGTCTTCCCGAACAGCAGCGGCGAGGCGCCGTGGCAGCGGCCCGCCGAAGCCGACCCGTTCGGTTCCGGGGGCGGCGAGGACCTCCCGCTGGAGCACCACCTCATGATCAACGCGCTGGCGCGGGACGACGGCGACGGCATCGCGCTCGGCATCCGGCTCAGCTGGCCCCGCGCGGTGTTCGACGACGGCGCGATCGCCGATCTCGCCAACTGCCTGCGCGTGGAGCTGCTGACGCTGGCCACCGACCCCGGAGCGGTCGCCGGAGCCGGTCTCACCCCGTCCGACCTCCCGCTGGTCGACCTCGACCAGACCGCGATCGACCGGCTCACCGCCGAGCACCGGGTGGCCGACGTGCTCCCGCTCGGACCGCTGCAGGAGCTCGTGCTGCAGCACTCCCGCAACCGCGCCGACGGCGCTGCCGACCCGTACGCGGTGCAGTCGGCGTTCTCCGTCACCGGCCCGCTGGACACCGACGCGCTGCACGCGGCGTGCGGTGACCTGGTGCGCAGGCACCCGAACCTCGCCGCGGTCTTCCCGGCGGACCTGCCGGTGCAGGTGATCCTCGCGGACCCGAAGCCGGACTGCCGCGCGGTCGAACTGGCCCCGGAGGAGGTGGAGCGCGCGCTCGCCGCCGATCTCGCGGAACCGTTCGACCTCGCGGCCGGGCCGCCGCTGCGCCTCACCGTGCTCCGGACCTCGCCGCACCAGGCCGAGGTGGTGCTGACCAGCCACCACGTGCTCTCCGACGGCTGGTCCGCGCCGCGCATGCTGCTGGAGCTGTTCGCCCACTACACGTCGCGAGTCCAGCACGGCGCGCCGAGCGCGCTGCCCGCGCCGGTGCCGTTCGCCTCCTACCTGCGATGGCGAGCGGCGCAGGACCACGACGCCGACACCCGTGCGTGGACGGCAGAGCTCAGCGGACTCCCCGAAGCCTCGGTGGGCCGCGAAGCGCTCACCGCGCCGGAGTTCGCGGAACCGGTGCTGTTCGACGTGCCCGCCGAGCTGGTCGGCGAGCTGACCGCGGCAGGAGCGGTGCGGGGCCTGACCGCGAACACGCTCCTGCAAGGGGCGTGGGCGGCCGTGCTGGCGGCGCGCACCGGGTGGACCGACGTCTGCTTCGGCGCGATGGTCTCGGGCCGGAGCGCGGAGGTCGACGGCGTCGAGGAGATCGTGGGCCTGCTGGCCAACTCGGTGCCCGTCCGGGCGCGCTTCGCGGGCACGCTCGCCGAAGCGCTGACCGATCTGCAGATGCGCCAGCAGGCCATGGCCGGGCACCAGCACGTCGCGCTGCCCGAGCTGGAACGGCTGCTCGGGCGAGGCCCGCTGTTCGACAGCCTCGTGGTGTTCGAGAACTACCCGGCCGACCCCGAGCGGTTGCGCCACCCCGCGCCGGGCCTGGAGATCACCGGAACCCGGTTCCGCGAAGCGACCCACCACCCGGTGACGCTCACCGTGCTGCCGGACGGCGAGGGCTGGACCGGCGTCCTCGGCCACCGGCCCGAATCCGTCAGCGCGGAGGAAGCCCGCTCGCTGAGCGCGGAACTGGTGACCGCGCTGAGCGAGCTCGGCGAGCACCTGGACTCCGATGCGTCCGCGTTCATCGACCGGCTGCGGGGAATCGATGGCTGAGCGCATCGGCGCGGCGCTGTGGCGCACCGCGTTCGTGCTGGTGTCCGGCACGTTCATGGCGACGCTGGACGCGACGATCGTCAGCGTCGGCATCAAGGAGCTGATCGCCGACTTCGACGCCCCGGTCACCGAGATCCAGTGGGTGACCACGGCGTACCTGCTGGCCGTGGTCACGGCGGTCCCGGCATCGGGCTGGCTGGCCGGGCGGTTCGGCGGCAAGCGCACCTGGATCGCCGCGGTGGTGCTGTTCCTGCTGGGCTCGGTGCTGTGCGCGCTGGCCTGGTCGGCGCCGAGCTTGATCGCGTTCCGCGTGCTGCAGGGCTTCGGCGGCGGACTGCTCCCACCGGTGGGGCAGGCGGTGCTGGCCCGCGCGGCCGGGCCCGAGCGGATCGGGCGGGTGATGAGCGTGGTCGCCGTGGTGCCGCTGCTCTCGCCGGTCCTGGGGCCGCTGATCGGCGGTTCGATCCTCGGCGTCGCGGACTGGCCGTGGCTGTTCTACGTCAACCTGCCGATCGGCATCGCCGTGCTCGTCCTCGCCCCGCGATGCGTGCCCGCGGACCCGCCCGCCGGGCAGAAGCAACCGTTCGACCTCCTCGGCGCGGTGCTGCTCTCGCCCGGTATCGCGCTGCTGGTGTTCGGGCTCGGTGAGGTCGGTTCGCGCACCGTCCCGGTCGGGATCGCGCTGGGCGCGGCCCTGCTGGGCCTGGGCATGCTCGCCGGGTTCGTCCGGCACGGCCTGCGCAGCACCCGGCCGCCGCTGCTGGACCCGCGGCTGTTCGCCCGGCCGCCGCTGGGCGCGGCCGCGCTCGCGCTGGTGGTGCTCGGCGCCTCGGTCTTCGGCACGATGTTCCTCCTGCCGCTGTACCTGCAGACCGGGCGAGGCCTGTCGTCGTGGGAGGCGGGCCTGCTGCTCGCGCCGCAAGGCCTCGGCGCAGTCCTCGGATCCCTGCTGGTCAACCGCCTCATCGACCGGAAGTCGCCGCGCGGCCTGGTGCTGGCGGGCATCGCGCTCATCGCGCTCGGCACCGCGCCGCTGACCGGACTCGCGGTCCTCGAAACCGACGCGCTGCTCGGATCGGCGCTGCTTGTGCGCGGTCTCGGCATCGCGATGATCGGAGCCCCGGTGATGAGCGCCGTCTACCGGCGGATGCGCCCACCGGAGCTTCCCGGCGCGTCGTGCGCGCTGAACATGCTCAACACCGTCGGCGGTTCGGTGGGGACGGCGCTGATCGCCGTGGTGCTCCAGGCGAAGCTGGCCGACCAGCCGGCTCCGCTGGCGTTCACCGGCACCTTCTGGTGGGTCCTCGGCTGCTGCCTGGTCGCGGTGCTCGGTGCGATCCTGCTCCCCAGCACGGCCGAACCGGAGCCGAGGCCCGCACAGCGCGCGTAGGCCGATCCGGTGCTGCGATCCTGAGCTGGTGGATTTGTCCGATCCGCGGAGGAGGTCGGATGCTGGCCGAGGAACCCGTGCTGGTCGGCGTGGACGGCTCCGAGCAGTCGGTCGCCGCGCTGGCGTGGGCGGTCGCCGAAGCCGCGCTGCGGCGGGCGGAGGTGCACGCCGTCGTCATCAACGACCACCCGTCCCGGGACAGCGCGGTCGAGCAGGTGGTGGAGGAGATCGCCGAGCGGTTCCGCGGCCCGGACACCGCGATCGGCGTGAAGATCGCCCGCGGTCGTCCGGCGGCCGAGCTGATCCGGCGCTCCGCCCGCGCCCAGCTCGTGGTGCTGGGCGCGAGGGGCCGCGGCGCGGCTGCCGGGATGCTGCTGGGCTCGGTCAGCACCAAAGTCGCCACCCACGCCCGCTGCCCGGTCGTCGTCATGCACGAGCACCGGGAGCGCGCCGGGCCGGTGCTGGTCGGCGTGGACGACTCCCCGCACGGTCAGCGGGTCCTCCGGTTCGCCTTCGACGTGGCCGCCGCCCGCCGGGCCGAACTCGCGGTGATGCAGGTGTGGGAGGCGCCCGGAGCGGAGTTCTCGGTCGTGCTGGCGCCGCCGGAGGAACTGGCCGAAGCGCGCGCCGCAGCCGAACGCAGCCTCGGCCACCAGCTAGCGGGCTGGCGCGAGAAGTACCCGGACGTCGTCGTGCGCAGGCACACCCCGCGCGGCCACCCGGTCGCGGCGCTGAGCGACATGGCGCACGAAGCCCAGCTCCTCGTCGTGGGCCACCGCAACCGCCGCGGCCCGCTCGCGGCCCTGCTGCTCGGTTCGGTCGCTTCCGGCGTCCTCCACCGCGCCCGGTGCCCGGTAGCGGTGCTCTGCGCCGACGCGCAATAGCGGCCTCATCCGCTGAGCCGCAGCGCGCCCGACGGGCACACCTGCACGGCCCGGGTGACGGCCTCGACCTGCTCCGCGGGCACCTCGGCCGAGAGCAGCTCGACGACGCCGTCGTCGTCCTGGTCGAACACCTCGGGCGCGTTCAGCACGCACATCCCCGCGCTGACGCAGACATCGCGGTTCGCCTCGATCCGCATCGCCTCACCACCTCACCGGGAGCGAGAGCAGGCCGTAGATGAAGTGGTGCGACCGGAACGCGACGTCCTCGAACGGCACCGCGAGCGCGAGACCCGGAAAACGCCGCAGCAGCGCGGGGAAGGCGATCTGCATCTCCATGCGGGCCAGCGGCGCGCCGAGGCAGTGGTGCAGGCCGTGCCCGAAGGCGACGTGCCCGGCCGCGGCGCGGGTGACGTCGAGCCGCTCGCCGTCGTCGATCGAGCGCGGATCGCGATTGGCCGTCGCCAGCACCGCAGTCACCGCGGCGCCCGCGGGGATCGCGACACCGTCGATCTCGACGTCGCACAGCGCGGTGCGGGTCACGCCCGCGGTCACGATGCTGAGGTAGCGCAGCAGCTCCTCGACGGCCGGAGCGACGGCCGCGGGGTCGTCGCGGACCAGCGCGAGCTGATCGGGATGGCGCAGCAGCGCGAGCGTGCCGAGCCCGAGCATGTTCGACGTGGTCTCGTGCCCGGCGGCGAGCAGCAGTTCGGCGATGCCGATCAGCTCGTCGGTGGTCAGCTCGTCGCCGTGCTCGCGCACCAGCATGCCGAGCATGTCCTCGCCGGGCCGCTCCTGCGCACGGGCGACCAGTCCGGCCATGTACGCGCGGCTCTCCCGGACGAGCTCGGCCTGCTCCTCCTCCGGCAGCGACAGGTCGACCTGCCTGCTGGTGCGCTCCTGGAACTCCGCGCGGTCGGCGTAGGGGACGCCGAGCAGCTCGCAGATCACCAGCGAGGGGATCGGCAGCGCGAAGTCGGCGACGAGGTCGGCGGGCGGGCCCGCCGCCACCATCGCGTCGAGGTGCTCCTCGACGATCTCGGTGATGCGCGGCTGGAGCCTGCGCATGCGACGCACGGTGAACTCCGAGGTCAGCATCCGCCGCAGCCGGGTGTGCTCGGGCGCGTCGAGGCCGAGCAGGTCGCCCGCCACCCTCCGCGCCCGCTCCTCCTCGGTGAGCGCCGACATGCCGAACTCCTCCTCGCGCGGCGCGATGCTGAACCGGGTGCTGTCGGCCATGACGGCCTTCACCGCGTCGTGCCGGGTGACCGCGTAGACGGTGCCGAAGATCGAGGGCAGGAGGCGGACGCCGTCCTCCTCGCGCAGCGCGGCCATCTCCGGCACCGGGTCGAAGCCGTCGCGGCGCATGTGCAGCGGGATGTCCGGCGCTGCGCCCATCGGGCACTGCTGGGCCGGTGCTCGGTCGTCGTGGTGCATCCGATCCGCTCCTTCGTCCGGGCGTGAGCTCTTCGCCATAAACTGTACTGACTAGTCGGTGTAGTTTCCAGGTGGTGCTCGCCGGTTGCCGGACGACGGGAAGAATGAGCGCATGGGTCGCACAACCGGACGGACTCCCGAGGCCACTCGGCGGCTGCTGCTCGACGCTGCCGCGCAGGTGATCAGCAGGCAGGGCGTCGGTGCGACGCTCGACGTCATCGCCCGCCACGCCGGGATCTCCAAAGGTGGCCTGGTGTACCACTTCGCGAGCAAGCAGGCCCTGCTCGTGGCGCTGGCCCAGGAGCAGCTCGACGACTTCCGCGACTGCGTGCGCGAGCAGATCGCCGATCCCGAGGGCACGCCCGGACGGCTCACGCGCGCTTATGTCCGGGCGAACCTGGGCCCGTTCGACGGCGATGAGATCATCGAGCGCTACAGCCTCGTCGCCCAGCTCCTCACGGTGCCGGAGATCCTCGAGATGTCCCGGGACGACGAGCGGCGGTGGCAGCGCGACATGGAAGCCGACGGTGTCCCTCTCGCGGCCCAGCGGGTGATCCTGGCGGCATCCGACGGAATCGCCGCCCGCCCCGTCTGGAACCCGCCGGACCAGGAGCCGGAGGTGCGCCGCGAACTCGAAGCTGCGCTGCTCGGCATGATCGACGCGGCCGTGGCCGGAGCGGAATTCCGCCTGTGACGGGCGATCCCGCCGACGCCGGGCGATCTCCCGCTGTGCCCGCACAAGCGCGCCCCCGGGTCAGCGGCTCGGGTTGTTCGCCAGGTAGTTCTGGAAGCTGGTCGCCAGCGACAGGAACGGGGCGTCTTCGCGAACGTAGGCGAATCCGGCTTGGTGGAACGGGTAGCGGCCCAGGTCGGTGACCTTCTTCGGCGCGAGCTCGCCGTCGATCCGGACCGCGCGGACCCCGGAGTCGTCGGTGATCTCACCTGCCTCGACGTAGCCGAACCCGCCGGGATCCGCCGCGATGGCGCCCAGCACCTCGGCGCTGCTGGGCAGCTCGCAGGCCGCCGCGTTCTCGCAGCCGGAACGGGTCGGCTCGGGATCGCCGAGGATCCGGTGCTCGAGGATGCGCCGTGCCGTGCTGTCACCGCGGTCGACGGGGGAGAGCGGTACGTCGTTGCCGCCGACCTGCGCCCACGAGGTGACGCGCCCGGCGTGGATGTCGTCGATCTGCTGCGCGGAGAGGTCGGTGACCCCGGTGGCCGGATTCACCGCCAGGGCGAAGATCTTCGAGGCGAACAGCTTCTCCCGGAGGTGCTGCACCCCGCGTCCCTTCGGGCCGTCGGAGACCGCCAGCAGTTCGGGGCCGCCGTCGAGCGGTTCCCCGCTGGTGACCAGCCGTCGCAGCCCTTCGGCCGACTCGCCGGTGTCGATCAGGATGCTGCTGTCCGGGCAGGCCGCGGTGTAGTCGTCGGCTGCCCGTCGCAGGATCGGGGCGTAGACGGCCGATCCGGCGACGACCAACCGGCCATCGGCGCACCAGAGGCGTTCCACGACGCGGACCGACGCCACCGCGGCCGGAGCCAGTGGAGCCATGGCGAGCACGCAGACCAGGGCGATCGTCTCCCGCAGGCTCCTGCGCCGAGCGGTGGTCCTGGCCCCATCGGTCATCTCGTCACCTTCCACGGCTCGGGATCGGTGACCAGTATCCCGGTGCCCGCGGCGAAGATCGTGTTCGGTGGCCGACGATCGCCTTAAATCCTGTCGGTGCAGCCGCCCGCACCGCCACGCAGAACAACCACCAACCGGTGATGACAAGTCCCTGAACGCACACAGCGGGCCCGCTGCGCGGCTCCAGTCGCGCAGCGGGCCCGGCCCCCCTTGTGCGTCACGCGGACCGGCCGATCCGCGCACCGTCTCAGCGAGCCGTCTCGCGGCTCGTCTCCTCGAAGCTCAGTCGTGCACGATGACGCCCCGGATGTTCTTGCCGTCCCGGAGGTCCTGGTAGCCCTCGTTGACCTGCTCCAGGCTGTAGCGGCGGGTGATCAGCTCGTCGAGCTTGAGCTTCCCGGCGTCGTAGAGGCGCAGCAGGCGCACGATGTCGTACTGCGGGTTGGCCGAGCCGAACAGCGTGCCCTTGATCGTCTTCTCGTTCAGCGTCAGGTCGGCGCCGGAGACGTGCACGGTGAGCTTGGCCGGATCGGCCAGCCCGGTGATCACCACGGTGCCGCCCTTGCCGATCGCGGCGGTCGCCTTGGCCACCACGGTCTCGTCGACGGTGCCGACCAGGATCAGCGCCGCGTCCGCGCCCTGGCCCCAGGTCAGCTCGGTGATCTTCGCCTGCGCTTCGTCGGCGTCGGCGAAGGCGTGCGTGGCGCCGAACTCCAGCGCCTTCTCCCGCTTGAACTCCAGCGGGTCGACCACCACGACGTACTTGGCGCCCGCCTGCACCGCGCCCTGCACGGCGTTGATGCCCAGCCCGCCGATGCCGTAGACGACCACGGTGTCTCCGGCGCGCACGTCGCCGGCGTTGACCGCGGTGCCCCAGCCGCTGGGCACCCCGCAGCCGACCACGACCGCGGTCTCCAGCGGCAGCCAGTCGTCGACCTTGACCACCGAGTGCTGCGAGATGGTGGCCCGCTCGGAGAACGTGCCGAGCATGCACATGGCGCCGATGTCCTCGCCGTCGGCGCGGAAGCGGAAGGTCCCGTCGGGCATCGAGCCCTGCAGGATCGTCGCGCCCATGTCGCAGAGGTTCTGCCTGCCGGTGGAGCAGTAGCGGCAGGTGCCGCAGTTGGGGATGAAGCTGCACACCACGTGGTCGCCCGGTGCGACCTTGGTGACGCCCGGCCCGACCTCCTCGATGATCCCGGCGCCCTCGTGGCCGCCGATGATGGGGAAGCGCGGCGGCAGGTCGCCGTCGGTGAGGTGCAGGTCGGAGTGGCACAGCCCGGCGGCGGTGTACTTGATCAGCACCTCGCCCTCCCGCGGCCCGTCCAGGTCCAGCTCGACGATCTCGAACGGCTTGCCGACATCCCGCAGAACTGCTGCCTTCGTCTTCACTTCCGGCCTCCGATCTACAGCGCGACGGTGACTGATCCAGCGGTCGATGGCTTGGGCTCCCAGTGCACGCCCGCGACCGCGTGGCGCGAAACCGCCGAACGGCAGCGCGATGCCGGGTTCGCGGTTCCGGGCTCCGGGGAGTTCTCCTCGCGGGCGGCCGGGGGCTTCTCGTCCGCTGCCACCTGGCCTCCTCACGTCGTCGTGACCCGGCCCAGGATCTCGGTCCGGGCGGGTGGTCAACTGTTCAACTTCTGAACACCTCAGCGCGGCAGGCCGAAGGCCCGCATCCGGCTGTACAGGGTGGTGCGGCTGATGCCCAGGCGCTGCGCCGCGTGCACCTTGTTGCCGCCGGTGACCCGCAGCGCTTCGGTGATCGCGTCGCGTTCGGCGCGCTCCCGCCCGCTGAGCCGGGCGGAGCGCCCGGTGCTGCGGTAAGCGGCGGGCAGGTCGTGGATGGTGATGTCACCGGCCGTGCGGTTCTCGGCGGTCGCGCGCAGAACTCCCCGCAGCTCCCGCAGATTCCCCGGCCACGGTTGTGCGATCAGCGCTTCGAGCGCGCTCGGCGCGATCCGCGCCCCCGGCCGGACTTCGGCGAGCATCGCGTGGGCGATCCCGGCGAACTCGTCGTCCCGGCTGCGCAGCGGCGGCAGGTCGACCCGGGCCGGGCAGATCGCGGCGGCGCTGCGCGCAGCGCCGGGCAGATCGGACTGCGGGGCGGAGGTGAGCACCACGCGCGGCCGCTCGTCGAGCCCGCGGACCAAGCGCGCGCACAGCGCGTCGGGCAGGAGCTCGATCCGCTCGACGACCAATGCCTCCGCCATCGCCGAGTCGAGCTGCTCGGCCCACGCCCGCTCGCCCAGCACGACCAGGTCCGCGGCGTCGATGACCGCCGCGCGCGCACCGGCGACCAGGCGCGCCGCGCGGGTGCGGCCGGAGCCCGGTTCGCCGGCGATGAGCACCGGTCCAGCGCTCGCGCGCAGCTCGGCGAGCCTGCTGTCCAGAGTGGACGAACGTGGCCCTGCGGTGCGGCGGCGCGGCACCCGCGTCCGCGCGCGGGGCGTCAGCTCGACGAGCACGCCGTCCGGGGTGCCGCCGACCTTGTGCGCGCGCAGGGTGACAGGTGCGCCGGAGCCCAGCACCAGCTCGCGGGCGAGATCCCCGGAGCCGGGCGCGGCCGACGCGATGTCGCGCAGGACGGCG
The DNA here is from genome assembly GCF_027853965.1 of Saccharopolyspora indica. Taxonomy (GTDB): domain Bacteria; phylum Actinomycetota; class Actinomycetes; order Mycobacteriales; family Pseudonocardiaceae; genus Saccharopolyspora; species Saccharopolyspora indica. The sequence continues at coordinate 352,376 of NZ_JAQGLB010000001.1, forward strand.
TGATCCGAGGGGTCCAGGAGGTCGAGCGCCGCCCGGTTGGTCAGCACGAGCTCGTCGCCGAAGGCCACCAGGGCCCGGCACCGCCGCTGGGCGGCGTGCTGGAACGCCTGCAGCAGTCGCTTCTCCGCCTGCCGCGCGCCTTCCCACAGGCGTTGCTCGATGTCCTCCACCGCGCGTTGCATCAGCGGTGCGAACAGCGGGTTGGCCTCGGGGCCCACGCCGGTGATGTCCAGGACGCCTTCGATCCGCCGGGTGACCGGATTGCGGATCGGGTGGCCGTAGCAGCTGAACACCTTCAGCGCCTCGACGAAGTGCTCCCGACCGTGCACGGTGACGCCGCGCATGGTCTCCAGCGGCGTGCCCAGCGCGTTGGTGCCCGCGTTCTCCTCGGTGTACAGCGCGCCCGGGACCGCGCTGATCCGGTCGAGCGCCCGCTCGGTGCGCGGGTCGGTGAACCGGCGGTCCACGATCCGGCCGGTGCTGTCGGCGAGCGCGATGCAGAAGGTGGTCCCGGCCAGCCGGTCGGTGAGCTCGTCCAGCACCGGGGTCGTCGCCACCAGGAGCCGGCTGCGGGGGTCGAACTCGCCGATGCTCAGCCGGTCCAGCGCCGATTCCGGGCGCAGGCCGCTGAGGCTGGCGCGCCGCCAGGACGATTCGATCTCGGCGCGCGTCGCACGGCCGGCCTGTGCAGTGCTTGCGTTCACCGCGTCCTCCAGGCGATGCGCGGAGGTGGACCACCCGCGGTCCGGCCCACCCGGTTAACGGAAGTTAACGACGGATTATGTTCGACCGCTGACGCGGGGATCAAGCCCCTGCGTCCGTTTGCGCTTCCGCCGCACCGGTGAACTGCCCCGGGGTGTTGGTGCGAGCCGGTGGGCGCACGCCCCGTGAACAGGTGAAACCGCGGGCGGTGGCGGTCTCCGCGTGCTCGTCGATGGGCCGACCGGGTGATTGGTCGCGCGGCCGACTGCTCCTGTCGGCGTGTTCCTGATGGGCGACTGCGCCGGTGACGTCCGGTGATCCGGCCGAAACGGTCGAATCGTGCGTTCCGGCGGGGTGGTGGTGCGGCGCGCTGTTCCACATAGGACGGATATGGGTCTGATGTGGACGGACGAGGGGTCGATCGGGTCCGCGCCCGCCGGGGTGCGATCCGCCGGGGCGGCACCGAGTATCGGTGGTGCTGGCGTTCGCACTCCGGAGGTGGCCGATGGCACCCGAAGCAGAACTCGTCCTGATCGGCGGGAACGTGCTCACGATGACGAGCGACCACCCGCGCGCGAGCGCGCTCGCGGCGTCCGGGGGCCGCATCACCGCGGTCGGTTCGGACGAGGAGGTTCAGCGGTGGTGCGGGCCGGGTACCCGGGTGATCCGGCTCGACGGTCGCACCGTGCTGCCGGGCTTCGTCGAGGCGCACGGGCATCCCACCCTCGACATGGTCATCACCGGCCCGGACGTCCTCGACATCCGCCCGGTGACCTGCCCGACCGCCGAGGAGGTGCTGTCCAGGTTGCGAACGGCGGTGGCCGCCGCCGAACCCGGCACCTGGCTGGGCGCGTTCGGCTGGGATCCGCTGCTGCAGGAGGGCCTGCCGCCGATCGGCCGGGCGTTGCTCGACGAGCTCTGCCCCGGCAGTCCGCTCTCGGTGATGCACAACAGCGGGCACAGCGCCTGGGCCAACACCCCGGCCATCGAGCGCGCAGGCATCACCAGGAACACCCCGGATCCGCCCGGATCCCGGTTCGAGCGCGACGCGGCGGGCGATCCCACCGGCGCCGCCTTCGAGGCGCCGGCGACCGCGATGCTGCTCGGCGGCGCGATCCGCCCGCCCGGTGCGGACAACTTCACCGCCCTGATGGGCCACGAGCACGACCGGCTGGCGCGGGCGGGCATCACCACCGTCGCCGACCTGGGGTTCCGCCGGGACGCCCGCGAACGCGTTCAGGAGTTCTACCGCTCCGGCGCGGCGAAGGTGCGGATGCGCGTCTACGAGGTGAGCGTCCCCGAAAAGCGCACCGACGTCGTCCCCGGCGAGGACCGGCAGGACCCGATGTTCCAGCAGATCGGGATCAAGATCTGGGCCGACGGTTCCCCGTGGGTCGGCAACATCGCCACCAGCTTCCCCTACCTCGACACCCCGCAGACCCGCTCGATGGGGCTCGCCCCCGGTCACCGCGGCGGCACCAACTACACCCGCGGGCAGCTCACCGAGATCGTCGACGCCTACTTCCCGCCGGGCTGGCAGATCGCCTGCCACGTGCACGGCGACGAGGCGGTCGAGATGGTGCTGGACGTGTTCGCCGCGGCGCTCGACGCGCACCCGGAGCGCGCGGACGCGCGGTTGCGGCTGGAGCACTGCGGCGCCATGACCCCGGAGCAGTACCGGCGCGCGGCACGGCTGGGAGTCACCTGCAGCCTCTTCGTCGACCACCTGTACTACTGGGGAGACGTGCTGGTGGACGGGCTGTTCGGGGCCCGCGCCGAATCCTGGACGTGCGCGGGTGCCGCGATCGAGGCGGGCGTGCCGATCTCCTTCCACAACGATTCGCCGGTCACGCCACCGGAACCGCTGCGCAACGTCCAGGTCGCGGTGACGCGCACCAGCCGCAGCGGACGCGTCATCGGGCCGCAGCACCGGGTCACCGTCGAGCAGGCGTTGCGCGCCCAGACCGTCGATGCCGCCTGGCAGCTGTTCGCCGAGCACGACGTCGGTTCGCTGGCGGTCGGCAAGCGGGCGGACCTGGTCGTCCTGGACGCCGATCCGCACTCCGTGCCACCGGGCGAGATCGGCGACATCCCGGTCCGCGCGACCTACCTCGACGGTCGCTGCACCTTCCAGGCGTGACCGCCGATGTCCTCGCCGGAAACACCCGTCGCGCAGCGGTGGCCCGCGGCAGTGGCCGGCCACCACCACCGGCGCGCGTACGCGCTGGTGGGCCTGTCGCTGCTGTCCGCCCTCCAGGTGCTCGACCCCACGCTGAACTCGCTGGCGCTGCCCGAGGTCGCCGGGGAGCTCGGGATGGATCCGAGCGTGCGCGCTTTCGCTTCCAGCGTCGGGACGCTGCTGCTCGCGGCGGCCATGCTGGGCATCGGGATCCTCGGAGATCTGCGGGGGCGGCGCCGCGTGCTGCTGGCGGGCACCCTCGGCATGGCGGTCGGCGGGGTGGTGTGCGCCGCCGCCCCGGTGGCCGGTGTCTACGTGCTGGGCCGGGTGGTGATGGGGGTGAGCACGGCGGCGAGCTTCGGCATGAGCCTGGCGATCCTGCCGACCCTGTTCCGGCCGGAGGAGCTGCCGAGGGTGTTCGGCGCGTGGTTGGGCGTGCAGTCGGCGATCAGCGTGTTCGGCACGATCGGCAGCGGCGCCCTGCAGGCCGCGCTGGGCTGGCGCGCCACCTGCCTGATCATCCCGGTGCTGGCGGTGGTGTTCGCCGCGTTCGGCGCGCTGGCGGTGCCGGAGAGCCGGGCGGCGCACCCGCGGCGGTTCGACGTGGTCGGCGTCGTCCTCGCCGCTGTGGCGCTGATCTGCCTGATGGGCGGCTTCACGCTGGCGGGCGAACTCGGCTGGGGAAACCCGGTGGTGCTGGGCGGACTGCTGCTGGCGGTGGTGCTGCTGGCCGCGTTCGCCGTCTGGGAGGCGCGCAGTGCCGAGCCCGGATTCCCGATCCGGCTGTTCGCGGTGCCCGCCTTCACCGCCGCCTGCGTGGTGGGCATCGTGTTCAACTTCGCCAACGGCGTGATCGCGATGCAGTTGCCGACCGTGCTCGAGAGCGTGCTGGGCCGCAGCGCGTTCGTCGTCTCGATCGCGCTGACGGTCATGTCGGTGGGAATGCTGTTCGGCACCCTCGCGGCCGGTGAGGCGCAGAAGCGCTTCCGCCTGAGCGCCCGCACGATCTTCACCAGCGGTCTGCTCACGATCGCGCTGGGCGTCCTGCTGCTCGGGCTGGTGCGCACGACCACCGGCTCGTGGTACTTCGCGGCCTGCGCGTTCATCGTCGGTTTCGGGATCATGTGGGCGCAGAACTCCGAGTCGGCGGTGGTGATGTCGGCGGCGCCGAAGGAGATGGTCGGTTCGGTCGGTGCGGTGAAGCCCGCGGTCGGCCAGTTCGGCATGGGGCTGGGCCTGGGCGTCGTGGTGCCGATCGTCGTGGGGGTCCTGCGCTCGTCGGGGGCGACCGGGCGCGAGGGCATCATCGCGGGATTCACCGAGGTCATGCTCTTCATCGGGGGATTCATCGTGCTCTGCGCCGTCGGCGTGCACCTGCTCATGGCGCGGCAGCCGCACCTGCAGAGCTTCGGGTCACCGCCGACCGAGGACTGACCGGCACCCGCACCGCGACGGTCTTGACCGCCGTCGACCGGGTGCGTAGCTTGCGTCGAGCAAGCGCTTGGTCAGCTCTGGTGCCGGGAGAGCGGTGGGGTCGATGACGAGCCAGGAACAGGTCGCGGCCGGGGTGGAAACGGGCCGCGAGCACGCGCGGCAGGTGCGCAAGGTGGCGTTCTCCGGGCTGCTCGGAACCGTCATCGAGTACTACGACTTCCTGCTCTACAGCACGATGGCCGCGCTGGTCTTCGGCACGCTGTACTTCCCGGCGTCGAACCCGGCGACCTCCACGATCGCCGCCTTCGGCACGCTCGCCGCCGGATACGTCGCGCGACCGCTCGGCGGGCTGCTGTTCGGGCACTTCGGCGACCGGCTCGGCCGGAAGTCCGCCCTGGTGACCAGCATGCTGCTGATGGGCGTGGCCAGCGTGCTCATCGGCGTGCTGCCCACCTACGGGACCCTCGGGCTGACCGCGCCGCTCCTGCTCGTGCTGCTGCGCGTCGTGCAGGGCATCGCGGTCGGCGGCGAGTACGGCGGGGCCGCGCTGATGGTCATCGAGCACGCCGACCCGCGACGGCGCGGCGCGTGGGTCGGGATCATGCAGATGGGCTCCCCGCTCGGATCGCTGCTGTCCAACGGAGCCGTGGCGCTGGTGACCCTGCTGCCGAAGGAGCAGTTCCTGGCCTGGGGCTGGCGAATCCCGTTCCTGGCCAGCGCGGTGCTGCTGATCATCGGCCTCTACGTCCGGCTCAGCGTCGTGGAGAGCCCGCTGTTCCGCGAAGCGGTCGCGGCGGGCGCAGCCCGCAAGCGGGAACCGGTGCCGCTGGTGCGGGTGCTCCGGAAACCGCGCGCGGTGCTGCTCGCCTGCGCCGCGGGCATCGGACCCTTCGCGCTGACCGCCCTGATCGGCTCGCACAGCGTCGCCTACGCCTCCGGGCTGGGCTACGAGCTGCCGGACATCATGCGGGCGCACCTGCTGATCAGCCTCACCGGGCTCGTCGGCATCCCGCTGTTCTCCGCGCTGTCGGACCGGATCGGCAGGCGGCGGGTGCTGCTGCTCGGGGCGATCGGCGCGGTCGTCTTCGCCTTCCCGATGTACGCGCTGGTCGGCACCGGCTCGGTGGTGGCGATGACCGCGGCGCTGATGACCGCGCAGGTCTTCCAGAACTTGATGTACGCGCCGCTGGCCCCGATGCTGTCGGAGATGTTCGGCACCCGCGTCCGCTACACCGGCGTTTCCCTCGGCTACCAGATGGCGAGCCTGCTCGGCGCCGGTTTCACGCCGATGGTCGCCGCCGCGCTGGTGGCGGGCACCGGCGGGTCGAGCCTGCCGCTGAGCTGGATCATCGTGCTGGCGGTCGGGATCAGCATCACCGCCGTGCTGCTGATCTCCGAGACCAGCGGCCGCGACCTCCGCGACGAACCCGCGGGATGAGGAGGACGAGCAGTGGGACGCAACCAGCGGGCCGAGGTCCGGATGACACCGGAGGAGGTCGCGGGCTTCGTGTCGGCCCAGCGCACCGCGACGCTGATCACGCTCGGGCCCGGCGGGCACCCGCACGCGGTCGCGATGTGGTTCGCCGTCATCGATGGTGATCTGTGGTTCGAGACCAAGGCCAAGGCGCAGAAGGCGCTCAACATCCGCCGCGACCCGCGGGCCACGGTGCTCATCGAGGACGGTGAGACCTACGACGTGCTGCGCGGCGTCTCGATGGAGGGCCGGGCGGAGCTCGTCGACGACGCCGACGCGCTCTGGAAGGTCGGCGTCGACATGTGGGAGCGCTACCACGGCCCGTACGGCGAGGAGGTGAAGCCGTTGGTGGAGGCGATGCTCAACAAGCGCATCGCGGTGCGGCTGCACGTCGACCGCACGCGGTCCTGGGACCACCGCAAGCTCGGCCTGCCCCCGATGCCCCTCGGCGGCACGACAGCTCCCTGAAGCCTGCTCCAGCTGTCCGCGTCGGGCAGTGGTCCATTCACCCGGCGGGTTCGTCGAAAGACGGGCCCGCCGCTGGTGTTCGCGCGGTCAGGCCCCGGCCGGAGCGGTGCCGTCCCAGCGGTCGGCCCACTCGCTGAGCGCGGTGATGGTGCGTTCGAGGTCGCGGCCCTTGTCGGTGAGGTCGTACTGGACCTTGACCGGGATCGTGTCGAGGACCGTCCGCCGGACGATCCCCTCGGCCTCCAGCTCGCGCAGCCTGCTGGCGAGCATCCGGTCGGTGAGGGCGGGGATCGCATCGCGGATCTCGGCGAACCGGGAGGTGCCGTGCAGCAGCTGGCGCAGGATGACGCCGGTCCACCGGCGGCCGATCAGCTCGACGGCGTGGTGGTAGGCGGGGCAGAACTGCTCGCCCTGATCGTACGGGTGCGCCATGGCTCGACCTTACCACCGTGCCACCCACTATACATTGATAAGTGGCTTACTCTGTGCAACTCTGGTGCTGCGCCCGGCTCGGGCGCAGCACCAGAACCGATGCGCAGTGAGGTGGCGGAGAGCTATGACGACGTGGGCGGAGCGCTTGCGCAGCACGTTCCCGGGGCGGGTCAGGACCGGACCGGAAGTGGCGGCGGCCCCGGCCTGGGACCTGTACGCCCATCCGCGGGAAGTGCCTGCGGCGATCCTCTCCGCGCGCGATGTCGCCGACGTGCGGGCGGCGGTCCGCTTCGCGGGCGAGCACGACATCGCGCTGTCGATCCGCGGTGGCGGCCACAGCGGAGCCGGGTTCGCGGCGGTGGCCGACGGGCTGATGCTCGACCTCAGCGGTCTGCGGGAGGTGCACGTCGATCCGCAGCGCCGGATCGCCTGGGCCGATCCCGGCGCCACCTGGGGCGACTACGACGCCGCGACCCAGCGGCACGGGCTGGCCAGCACGGGCGGGATCGTCTCGAGCACGGGCGTGGCCGGGCTGACCCTCGGCGGCGGGGTCGGCGCTCTGCGCGGCCTGCACGGGCTGGCGGTCGACAACCTCCGCGGTGCCGACGTCGTGCTGGCCGACGGCACCGTCACGCGCGCCGATGCCGATCACGAGCCCGAGCTGTACTGGGCGTTGCGCGGCGGTGGCGGGAACTTCGGCGTCGCCGTCCGCCTGGAGTTCGCGCTCCACCCGGTCTCCGGGGTCACCACCGGCCTGCTGGTCTGGCCGCTCGACCGGGCGCAGCGGGTGGCCGCGGCATTCCGCGCCCGCGCCGATGAGCTGCCCGACGACACCGTGGCCGACCTGGTCTTCAAGCGCGACGACGGCGGTGAACCCGTCATCGTGGTCATTCCCAGGGCGGTGGGAGGCGCGGCGGAGGTGCCGCTGATCGACGACCTGCGCCGCGTCGCCACGCCGGTCGCCGACACCGTCGCGCCCCGCAGCTACACCGAGAGCCAGCGCTTCCTCGACGAGGGCGCGCGGTGGCGCCAGCGCGTGTACTGGAACACCACCACGCTGCGCCACCTCGACGAAGAAGTGGTCGGAGTGCTCGCCGACCACGCCAGGTCCGCTCCTTCGGCGGCGAGCGCGATCAACGTCGAGCACTACCACGGCGCGATCTCCCGCGCCGACCCCGCGAGCACCGCCGTGGGCTTCCGCCACGCCCGCTACAACGTGTTCGTGGAGGCCAAGTGGGACGATCCGGCGGCCGACGCCGAGAACCGCGCGTGGTCCAGGGAGCTCGTGGCGGCCCTCGAACCGCACTCGGCGGGCGGGGCGTACGTGAACTACCTGCCCCGCGACGCCGATCAGGCCCGGATCCGGAGCGCCTACGGGGCCCGCAACCACGATCGCCTCCGCGCGGTCAAGGCGGCTTACGACCCGGCAAACCTGCTGCGCGGCAACCAGAACATCCAGCCCGCGGACCACATCGGACGCTGAGCGGACGGTGTCGCGGGTGAATTCTCCGACTCTAGGTGATCGGCTGTTCCGGCGCGGTCGAGTGGCCGCGGCGAGTGGATTTCTGGCCGAAAGTACGAGGGAGCGGTCGCCAGCCTCGGCCGATCGGTTGATCAAGGTTGCCATTTCGGCCGATACGACAGGTGCGGCGAGTGGATAGCGTCGTCCTGGTCGGGGGACCAGACCAGGATTGAGGCGGATCACGATGACGTTTCCGGCCACCGCGCGCACCGATCACGAGCTGGGGATCGGCGCGATCCGGCGTGCTCGCGAGCTCACCGAGCCCGTGCTGCGGGAGCTCGTGGACCGGCTGGGGCCATCGCTGGGGGACGTGGGCAGGTACCACTTCGGCTGGCGGGCCGGGGGTTCCGGCTCGGCGGGCAAGGCCATCCGGCCCACCATGGCCGTGCTCGCCGCGGAAGCGGTCGGTGCCGAGGCGTCGGCCGCGGTGCCCGCGGCGGCGGCCGTCGAGCTCGTGCACAACTTCAGCCTGATCCACGACGACATCATCGACAACGACGAGCTGCGGCGGGGGCGGCCTGCGGTGTGGAAGGAGTACGGCGTCCCGGAGGCGATCCTGATCGGGGATGCGCTGCACTCCGAGGCCTTCGGCGTGCTGCTGAGCGGCGGTCGCCCCAACGCGGCTGCGGCGGCGGTGCGGCTGTCCACCGCGATGCGGGAAGTCGTCGTCGGGCAGGTCGACGACATCCGGTTCACCGAGCGCCCGTGGACGGGGGAGCGGGCGGTGAGCGTCGCCGAGTACCAGGCGATGGCGGAGGCCAAGACCGGTGCGCTGCTGGCCTTCTCCGCCGCGGCCGGCGCGTTGCTGGGCGGCGCGTCCGAGGCGGTCGCGGACTGCTTCGACCGCCTCGGCCGCCACCTGGGCCTGGCGTTCCAGTGCACCGACGACGTGCTCGGCATCTGGGGCGACCCGGCGAGCACCGGCAAGCCGGTGTTCGGGGATCTGCGCGAGGGCAAGCGGACCCTGCCGGTGATCGCGGCGCTGACCGCGGGCGGCTCGGCGGGCGAACGGCTGGGGGAGCTCGTCGAACGCGGCGTGCGCACCGACTTCGAGCTGCGCCTGGCGGCGGATCTCGTGGCCGAGGCGGGCGGTCGCGAGTTCGCCGAGCGAGAGGCCGCCCGCCATCTCGCCGAGGTCGACGACTGCCTGACCTCGGTGGCGATGCCGGCCGAAACCCGTGCCGCGTTCGACGCCCTGGCCCAGTCGTTGATCGGGAGGACCAGATGACCGAAGCGACCACCTGAGGACGGACTGGGTGCGCCGCGGGCGAGCGCCACCACCGGAACGCGGACCAGGTATGTCCTCTGAGGATCTTCACCGGGCCGGGTGCGGTGGGCGGATCAGGCCGCGCCGTCGTCGGAGTCCGTGCGGCGAGCCCGGGTGAGCTGGGTGCCCGTGGCCGTGACCTCGGCGGCTGCCTCGTCGTCCACGCCGTCGTCGGTGATGATCCTGTCGAGTTCGTCCAGGCGCAGCACGCGGTAGCGCGCGTAGCGGCCGAACTTCGAGCTGCCGGCGACGAGGACGGAGGTCGTGGCCGCGGCGAGCGCCGTGCGCTTGACGTCGATCTTGGCTTCGACCGGGGTGGTCACGCCGTGCGAGACGTCCCACGAACTCGAGGAGAGGAAGGCGATGTCCAGCGACAGTTCGCGCAGCGTCAGCGCCGCGAGGCGTCCCGCGGTCGAGCGGTTGGCCGTTTCCACCCGCCCGCCGAGGCAGATGAGGTCGACGCCCGGGTGGTCGAAGAAGTCGGCCACGGTCGCCAGGTCGTTGCTCACCACCGTCAGATCGCTCAGCCCGTCCAGGAAGGGGCGGATGGCCTGGAGCGTCGTGCCCGCGTCGAGGTAGATGGTCATCGAGTCGGACACCATCGTGGCCGCTTCGCGGGCCATGGCGGTCTTCCCGGTGCGATCGGTGACGGCCTTCTCGGTGCGGTCGGGTTCGTGCAGGAGCCGGGTGGCGATCTTCGCCCCGCCGGGCGTGACCTCGACGCTGCCCTGCTTCTCCAGGGTCGCGATGTCGCGGCGGATCGTCATGTGGCTGACGCCGAGGAGCTCGGTGAGCTGGCGGTAGCTCAGCACCTGCTCGTGCCGCAGGTGGCGGAGAATCTCCTGCTGTCGCTGCTCGGGGATGAGCGGCGGCCTTGCCATGGGTTACCTCCTCGCGGCGGTCAGTGTAGTCCGCTCGCCCCACGGGCTCGACCAGCGCCGGGCGAGCTCGGAGGTCGCGGCGGCGTCGAGTTCCCGGCGGGGGAGCCCGGTGGTCAGCAGGGCGATCCGGCAGGCCTCTTCGAGCTCGACGGCACGGTCGATGGCCTCGTCCGACGTCGAGCCCGCGATGACCGGGCCGTGGTTGGCGAGCAGCGCCGCGAACATGGCCCACGGGCTCGCGAGGAGGTCGTCCCCCAGGGCCGGATCGCCGGGTGCGCGATAGGGCAGCAGCGGTGTCTGGCCGACGCGCATCACGAAGTACGGGGTGAGCGGCGGGATCGCGCTGTACTCCGACCACGGTTCCAGGCAGGACACGGCGACGGCGGAAGCGGAGTGCACGTGCACCACCGCGCGGTGCGCCGGATCGCGCTGGTAGAAGGCGACGTGCAGCGGCGACTCCTTCGAGGGTTTGGCCCCGCCGAGGTGCTTTCCCGCCAGGTCGAGCACCGCGACGTCCTCCGGGCGCAGCTGCCCCAGCGGAACACCGGTGCCGCTGAGCAGGATCCGGTCGCCGTCGCGAACGCTGAGGTTTCCGCTGGTGCCGGGGCTCAGGCCCTCCTCGACGACGCGCGCGCCGGCGGTGAGCAGCTCTTCGAGCGCGCTCACGCGAGCCGGTCCCAGGCCGAGGTGAACAGGTCGTCGGGGCCGAAGTTGCCGCTCTTGAGCGCCAGCGCGATCTCGCCGCCGCTCGTCGTGGCCGAGCTCCAGCAGATGCCCGGCGCGATCTCCGGCCCGATGCGCAGCACGCCGATCCCGAGCTCGCGCACGACGGCGCCGCTGGTCTCGCCACCCGCGACGAGCAGCCGGGTGACCTCCGCGCTCTCGACGAGCTGCTGAGCGGTCCGGGCCAGCACGCGCTCGATCGCGGGCGCGACCGCCCGACCGTCGACCTCGGGCACGACGTCGTCCGGCTCGCGAGCGGCGTACACGACGGGTGTGCTGCTGCTCGGCTGGGCCCGCAGCCACGCGGTGATCGCCTCGGCCTCCTTCGCCGGTTCGCGCACCGCGGACCAGGGGTCGATCCGGCGCACCGGCTCGGTGCGGGCTGCGGTGTCGATCTGGCGGCGGGTGGTCGCCGAGGCGCTGCCGCACAGCACGACCTGGCGCCCGTCCGGGCCGGGCCGCCAGCTGTCCGGGGCGCTACCGGGACCGGGCAGGCCGCAAGCGAGGCCGGAACCGCCGCTGACCACCGGGCTGTCGGCGACCGCGGCTCCGAGCACCCGCAGGTCCTCGTCGTCGATCGCGTCGACCACGACGTAGCGAGCGGGTGCGGCTTCGATGGCCGCGCGAACGGCCTCCGGACCGCGGCGCACGGTCTCGTGGTGGATTTCCGCGACGGCGTGCGACGTTTGCGGCCGGAGCAGGTCCGCGACCCGCGAGCGGGTCATCGGCGTGAGCGGGTGGTGCCGCATCGAGGAGTGCTCCAGCAGGTCGGAGCCGACGAACAGGTGCCCGCGGTAGACCGTGCGCTCGTTGGCGGGCAGTGCCGGGGCGACGACCACTCGCCGCGCACCGAGCTCGTCGGACACCAGGTCCAGGACCGGGCCGATGTTCCCCCGCTCGGTCGAGTCGAACGTCGAGCAGTACTTGACGTAGACCTGCCGGGCTCCCCAGTCGCGCAGCCTGCCCAGCGCCGCGCGGGTAGCGGCCATCGCGTCCGGCACCGGTGCGGTCCGCGTCTTCAGCGCGATGACGACGGCGTCCAGGCCGGCGCGGGCCGAATCCCCGAGGTCGTTCCCCTCGATCGCCACTGCCACCCGGAAACCGTTGCGCCGCAACATGATCGCCAGATCCGTCGCGCCGGTGAAGTCGTCCGCGATTGCTCCCAGCACTCCCGCACCTCGTTCCGCCCCGCTGCCGGACCGGCCGACCACGGGACACTGTTTGTGAAAATTTGGTGGACGATTGTAAAAATTTAGAAGCTGTGTCAGAGTAGCGCCCGCCGCCGACCCGCAACAAGCAGGGGCGACGCGTCGCCAGATTGGAGCACCGGTGATCCATTCCCATCCAGCGCGGGAGCGCGGCCCCGTCCGGGTCGCCCTGACCGGCGCCAACGGCGGGTACGGCCGCACGCTGCTCGCGCAGCTCCAGCGCACGCCCGAGCTGGTCCCGGCGGCGCTCGTCGATCCGGATGTGGACGGGGTTCGCCGCACGCTGACCGAACTCGGCGAGGACCGCTCCGCGGTGGTCACCACCGGAGACGAGTTCCGCGAAGCCGTCGCCGAGGGCAGGACCGCGCTGCTCCGCGATGCCGACGCGCTCGACTGGAGCGAGGTCGACGTCCTCGTGGAAGGGACCGGGCAGGTTCGCGTCGGCACGGCCTACGCCGAGCAAGCGCTGGCCAACGGCACCCACGTGGTCATGATCAGCAAGGAGGTCGACACCGTGAGCGGCGTCGCGCTCGCGGTGAAGGCGGACGCGGCCGGGCTCCGCTACCTGCCGGGCGACGGCGACCAGCCCGCCAACCTGCTCCGGCTGGTCGACTGGATCTCCGCGGTGGGCCTGGAGATCGTCGCCATCGGCAAGTCGGGGGAGTACGACCTGGTCTTCGACCCGGGCACCGGAACCGTGGAGCAGGCCGGGGTGACGATCGGAGCACCCGGCCTCGCCGAGCTGCTCGACCTGGGCGCCGAGCCGCGGACCACGCTGAGCCGTCGCGCCGAGCTCGTCGCCGGGCTCAAGCGCACGGCCGCGGCGGACCTCTGCGAGATGACCGTCGTGGCGATGCGCACCGGCGCCGTGCCGGACGCGGAGAGCTTGCACTACCCGGTCGCTCGCATCGCCGAGCTCGCCGACGTCTACGCGGCGCACGAGGACGGCGGGATCCTGCGCCGCGACGGCGTCGTCGACGTGTTCTCCGCGCTCCGCCTGCCCGGCGAGGCGAGCTTCGCGGGCGGAGTGTTCGCGGTGGTGCGCACCGGCGATCCGGTGACCTGGGAGATGTTGCGGGCCAAGGGGCACGTCGTCAGCCGCGACGGCGAGTACGCCTGCCTGTACTGGCCGCACCACGCGATGGGCGTCGAAACGCCGCTGACCATCCACGCCGCCGTCAGCGGAACCGGCTCGTCGCCGCGCCCGCGGCCGACGACGCTGCTGGCGGCCCGAGCGGCCACCGCGCTCGAACCCGGCACGTCGTTCCGGGTGACCGGTCACCACCACGAGATCGACGGCGTCCGCCCGGTCATGGTGGAACCCGACGCCGCCCTCGCGCCGTACTACCTGCTCGGCGACGCCCAGCTGCGGAAGGGCGTCGGAGCGGGCGAACTCGTGCGCCTCGACGACCTCGAGCACCTCGCACCGGAACCGCTGTCGGCCTACACCGCCGGGTTCGCCCAGGAGGCCGGGGAATGAACGCCGAGATCATCGCGCTGATCGTCTTCGCGGCGGTGTTCGCCATCTCCGCGATCCGCAACGTGCACATGGGCGCGCTCGCCCTGGTCGCCGCCTTCGTCGTCGGGGTCGGCGTCGTCGGCGAGAGCCTCGACGACGTCCTCGCGGACTTCCCGGTCGATGCGCTGCTCATCCTGCTCGGCATCACGTACCTGTTCGGCGTGGCGCGGGAAACCGGCACGATCGACTGGCTCGTGGACCGCTCGGTGCGGCTCGTCGGCCCGCGGGTCGCCCTGCTGCCGTGGGCGATGTGGCTCATCGGCACCGGGGTCGCCTGCCTCGGCACCTCGCACGCCGCCTTCGCCGTGGTGCCGATCGCGATGTCCCTGGCCACGACGCACCGCATCAGCCCCACGCTCATGGGCATCGCCATGAGCTCGGCGATCGTCGGCGGCGCGCTGGCCCCGACGAGCATCAACGGCATCACGGTCGCCACCATCGCCGAGGACGCGAACCTGCCCTACAGCGCCGCGCTGATGTTCGGCCTCTCGGTCGGGGTGAACGCGCTGGTGGTCCTGGTCGCGTTCTTGATGTTCGGCGGCCCGGAACTGATCCGCCGATCGCGCCGGGACGCCGCGGCGCTCGAAGCATCCGCGACGGCCGCCCGGACCACACCCGCGCCGCCCATCACGCGCCTGCAGGTGACGGTCCTGGGCACGCTCGTCCTGCTGATCGCCGGGTTCGTCGTGCTGACGGTGCTCGACGTGGACGTCAACCTCGGCGTCGTCGCGCTGACCCTCGCGGTCGCGCTGTCGATCCTGGTGCCGGACGTGGGCCGCCGCGCGATCTCGAAGGTCGACTGGGGGACGATCCTGCTGCTCGGCGGCATCCTCACCTACGTGGGCGTGCTGACCCGGCTGGGCGCCATCGACCAGCTCGGCGAGCTGGCCCGGTCGGTGAACGTCCCGCTGATCGCGGCGATCGTGATCTGCGTGATCGCCGCCGTGGTCTCGGCGTTCGCCTCGACGATCGGCATCCTCGGCGCGCTCATCCCGCTGGCCGTGCCGCTGCTGGTGCCCGGTGGCGGGCTGGAGGTGACCGGCTTCATCTACGCGCTGGCGATCTCGGCGTCGCTCGTGGACTGCGCACCGTACTCCACCACGGGCGCCACCATCATCGCCTCGGCGCCCGAGGACCGGCGCCCGGTGCTCACCAAGCACCTCACGGCCTGGGGATTCGCGATGATGATCATCGGCCCGGCGGTCACGATCCTCACCATGGTGGTGCCCGCCCTGGTCTTCGCCGGCTGAGCGGGCGACCGAGCCGCTGTGCGGTCAGCGGCTCGGTCCTCCGCTCCCGGACTACAGCCGGGTGCAGGTGTCGATGTCCTGCTCGAAGTCGGCGATGGCTTCGGCGGTGAGCGTGGGCCGGGTGTCGTCGATCGCCTTCAGGTACTCCTCGGTCGTCGCCAGATCCCGGTCCTCGTGCAGGACGTCGCGCTCGAACGCGGCCTGGGCGCCTTGGCGGGCGGCGAACTCGATGTCGGCGGGGGTGAACAGCTCGGTTCGCTCCACCAGCAGGTCCAGGTCGACGTTGTCGCGGGCCGGGCCGAGGTAGCGCGACCAGATCGCGCGCCGGGCGGGCGGATCCGGCGGGCCGACCGGGATGATGTAGTCGAACCGGCCGGGGCGCAGGAAGGCCGGGTCCAGGGAGCTCACCGAGTTGGTGGCGCACACCAGCAGCCGGTGGTCGTGCTCCCGGAAGCCGGGGATCAGCTTGAGCAGCTCGTTGGTCACCCCGTGCGCCGGGCCGGCCGCCGGCGTCGTGCGGGTGCCCGCGATCTCCTCGACCTCGTCGATGAACAGGACCAGGTCGTCGAGCTCCTCCAGCTCGGTGAACACCTCCCGCAGCGAGGTGGCCAGGCCTTCGGGGGAGGCCGCGGCCAGCCGGGACGGGAAGAGCTCCACGAACGGCCAGTTCAGCCGGGAGGCGATCGCCTTGGCGAAGCTCGTCTTGCCGGTGCCCGGCGGGCCGAACAGCACGATCGCCTTCGGCGGCAGCACGCCGTGCCGCTCGGCCCGGTCCGGGTGGGAGATCGGCAGCACGACGCGGCGTTCGATGACGTCCTTCTCCCGCTGCATGCCCGCCAGCGCGGCCCACCTGCCCGGCGGCAGGAGCATGCCGCCGAGGTGCTCGAGCACGTCGAAGTCGGCGGGGTCGAGCACCTCGACCTTCTCGAAGTAGGTCAGATCGGTGCGCGGGCGATAACCGGAGTTCACCATCGCCCGGAAACCCGCGGCTCCCTCGGGAACCAGACTGGTGATGCGGTGCACGCCGACGCCGCGCAGCTTCTTCTCCAGCTCGGCCAGCAGCGCGCTGCCGATGCCGCGGTTGCGCCACCGGGCGTCGAGCGCGAACAGCGCCAGCCAGGCCCGCTCGCCCTCGACCTTGGCGGCGGCCATGCCGACGACTTCCTGCTCCACCACCGCGACCAGGGCCGGGTGCCCGGCCCGCGCGATGGACACCACTTCGGCGGCGGAGAAGACCGGCTCACCGGTCTCCCTGCTCTGGTCCCAGATGCGGATCACCTGGTCCAGGTCGTCGTCGTGGAAATCGCGCACCCGCCAAGCAGGCATGGCCCACCTCCCGCATCCGCCCGCACCACCCGGGCAACGCCCTCCCGGAAGCTGTTTCCAGCGGACGAACCCCGCGCGCAGCGCAGGACCTGCAACTGCACCGAATTCTCCGCCGCCGCAGCGGATCGTGGCAAAGAGACGTTTCCGCTCGCCCGATAACCGCCGCCTATCGAACGGGCAGCAGATGTCCACTCCGGACGCTCGGTCGGTGTCGACCGCGTTCGGCGGCACTAGCCCGCGGCGAGGCCGGTCCGGACGCGATCGGCGCCGGTGTAGACGTTCATGGACCTGCCGCGGAGGAAGCCGATCAGCGTCATCCCGGTGTCCGCGGCGAGGTCGACCGCCAGCGAGGACGGGGCCGACACCGCCGCCAGCACCGGGATGCCCGCCATCGCGGCCTTCTGCACCAGCTCGAAGGACGCCCGGCCGCTGACCATCAGGACCGAGTCCCGCAGCGGGAGCCGGCCGGAGCGCAGGGCATCACCGATGACCTTGTCCACCGCGTTGTGCCTGCCCACGTCCTCGCGCACGCAGGTGAGGTCGCCATCGGCGGTGAACAGCCCGGCGGCGTGCAGCCCGCCGGTGCTGTCGAACACCCGCTGCGCCGCCCGCAACCGGTCGGGGAGCGCGGTCAGCGTCTCCAACCCGATGCGCGGCGAGTCCTCGCCGAGTGGCCAGGTGGTCTTGGTGCGCACCGCGTCCAGGCTCGCCTTGCCGCACAGCCCGCACGAGGACGTCGTGTAGAAGTTGCGCTCCAGCGAAGCCTCGGGCAGCGCCACACCGGGGGCCAGGGCGACGTCGACGACGTTGTAGGTGTTGCCGCCGTCGGCGGTGGCGCCCGCGCAGTAGCGGATCCCGGCCACGTCCTCGGCCGAGCGGATGACGCCTTCGCCGACCAGGAACCCGGCCGCCAGGTCGAAGTCGTGGCCCGGGGTGCGCATGGTGATGGTCAGCGGGCGGCCGCCGACCCGGATCTCCACCGGTTCCTCGACCGCGAGGGTGTCCGGGCGGTGCGAGGGCACCCCGTCGCGGATGCGCAGCACGCGCCGCCGTGCGGTGACTAGTCCCATGGGAGCTCCTCAGGCCCCGGCCGGTTCCAGCCGGACCACGATCCCCTTGGAGGTGGGGGTGTTGCTGATGTCGGCCACGCTGTCCAGCGGCACCAGCACGTTGGTCTCCGGGTAGTACGCGGCCGCGGAGCCGCGCGTCGTCGGGTAGCCGACCACGCGGAAGTCGCGCGCCCGGCGTTCCACGCCGTCGTGCCACACGCTGACCAGGTCCACCTCGGCGCGGTCGGCGAACCCGAGCTCGGCCAGGTCCTCGGGGTTGACCAGCACCACCCGGCGGGCGTTGTGGATTCCCCGGTACCGGTCGTTGGGGGCGTAGGGGATGGTGTTCCACTGGTCGTGCGAGCGCAGCGACTGCAGCAGCAGGTGCCCCGGCGGCGCGGTCAGCATCTCGAAGTCGTTGGTGGTGAACATCGCCTTGCCGGTCGCGGTGCGGAATTCCCCGCTGTTGACCGGGTTCGGCAGCGCGAAACCGCCCGGTTCGGCCACTCGCGCGTTGAAGTCCTCGAAGTCCGGCACCACGCGCGAGATCCGGTCCCGGATCGTGCCGTAGTCCGCCTCGAACTCCTCCCACGGGATCGCGGGGTTCGCGCCGAGCGTCCGGCGCGCCAGCCGGCCGATGATGGCGACCTCGCTGAGCAGCGCGTCCGAGGCCGGTTCCAGGCGGCCGCGGGAGGCGTGCACGGCGCTCATCGAGTCCTCGACGGTGATGAACTGCTCGCCGCCGGCCTGGACGTCCCGGTCGCTGCGCCCGAGGGTCGGCAGGATCAGGGCCGTCTCGCCGCAGACGGTGTGCGAGCGGTTGAGCTTGGTGGAGATGTGCGCGGTCAGCCGGCAGCGGCGCATCGCCCGCTCGGTGAGCTCGCTGTCCGGTGCGGCGCGCACGAAGTTCCCGGCGACGCCGAGGAAGAACTTGGCGCGCCCGTCGAGCATGGCCCGGATGGAGTCGACCGAGTCCAGGCCGTGCTCGGCGGGCGGGGTGAACCCGAACTCGCGCTCCAGCGCGTCCAGGAAGGACTGCGGCATCCGCTCCCAGACACCCATCGTGCGGTCGCCCTGCACGTTGCTGTGCCCGCGCACCGGGCACGCGCCGGCACCGGGCTTGCCGAAGTTCCCGCGCAGCAGCAGGAAGTTGACGACCTCGCGAATGGTCGGCACGCCGTGCTTCTGCTGCGTCAATCCCATCGCCCAGCAGACGATGACGCTCTTGCTGGCCAGCACCCGGTCGCGGACCTGCTCGATCTCCTCGCGGGTCAGCCCGGTGGCAGCGTGCACCTGCTCCCAGGACAGCTCGCGGGCCTGCGCGGCGAACTCGGCGAAACCACTGGTGTTCTCGCGGATGTAGTCGTGGTCGAGCACGGTTCCGGGAGCGGCGTCCTCGGCCTGGAGCAGCAGCAGGTTCAGCGCCTTGAACAGCGCGAGGTCACCGCCGGGGCGGATCTGCAGGAACTGGTCGGCGATGGCGGTGCCGCGACCGATGACGCCGCGGGCCTTCTGCGGGTTCTTGAAGCGGAACAGCCCGGCTTCCGGCAGCGGGTTCACCGCCACCACCTGCCCGCCGTTGCGCTTGGTCTCCTCCAGCGCGGAGAGCATCCGCGGGTGGTTGGTACCGGGGTTCTGGCCGACGACGAAGACCAGGTCGGCCCGGTGGATGTCGTCGAGGCTCACGGTGCCCTTGCCCACGCCCAGCGTTTCCTGCATCGCCGAGCCGCTGGACTCGTGGCACATGTTGCTGCAGTCGGGCAGGTTGTTGGTGCCGAAGGCCCGCGCGAAGAGCTGGAGCAGGAACGCGGCCTCGTTGTTGAGCCGCCCCGAGGTGTAGAACAGCGCTTCGTCGGGGGAGTCCAGGGCCTTCAGCTCGGTGGCGAGCAGGTCGAACGCGGCGTCCCAGCCGATCGGCTCGTAGTGGTCCGATCCCGGGCGCTTCACCACGGGCTCGGTGAGCCTGCCCTGGTGGTTGAGCCACTGGTCGGTGCGGCCCGCCAGCTCGGAGACGGGGTGCTCGCGGAAGAAGTCGGCGGTGATGCGGCGAGTGGTCGCCTCGTCGTTGATGTGCTTGGCGCCGTTCTCGCAGTACTCGTTGAGGTGCCGCTGCTTCGGCCCGGGCTCCGGCCAGGCGCAGCCGGGGCAGTCGATGCCCTTCGCCTGGTTGACGTTGAGCAGCGTCAGCATCGTCCGCCGCGGTGAGGTCTGCGACAGCGAGTACTCCAGGGCGTGCGCCACGGCGGGCACCCCGGCGGCCCAGGTCTTGGGCGGCGTGACCGAGAGCTCGTCCTCGCTGGAACCGTCGAACCCGCTCATCCCGTGCTCCCTCGTCATTCGCCATCCGCGCTGGTCCAGCCAATGCCGCTCGCGCGCGGAAGTCAAAGAAGCGGGGTCGATCACCTGATAGGCGCCGGCTATCTCACGACGAAACCCACCACCCGGCCATCCGGCCGAGTGTCCGGCATCACGAGCCGACCACAGGAAGCTGACAAGTTCTTGATCTCGGTTCCCTAGCTTGACCGCATGATGAGCACGAAGGTGAAGGGCCTGGTCGCCGGGTGCGCGGCCCTGGCCGCGGGATCGCTGACCGTCCCGCTCGCCGCAGCCGGGTCCGTCGGTGAGCACCGCCTCGCCACCAGCGAGGCGGAACAGCAGGCGGTGCAGGACTACTGGACCCCGGAGCGCATCGCCGCGCTCACCGAGCCCTCGTCGGACAACCCGCCCAAAGCCGGGCCGGACGGCGCACCGTGGACGACGCCGAACGCGCTGTCCAGGACCGTGGGCCGCCTGTTCTTCACCGACCACGGCGAGGACGCGAGCTGCACCGCGACCGTGGTCGAGTCGGCCAACCGCAGCACGATCGTCACCGCCGGGCACTGCGTCAACAACACGGACCTGCTCGGCGAGAACAACCAGTGGTCGCAGAACGTGCTGTTCATCCCGGGCTATCACGACGGGCAGGCGCCGCACGGCCGGTTCACCGGCCGGATCGCGATTCTCGATGAGACCTGGCTGCACAACGACCAGCAGCACGGCGAGGTGTACGACGCCTACGACCAGGCCTTCGTGGTGCTCAACCCGGACGAGCGCGGGCAGCGCGCCGAGGACGTCGTCGGCGCCGCCCAGCGCATCGGCTTCGGTGAGCCGGGTGCGGGCACCGCGACCTCGTTCGGATATCCGCGCGCGACTTCGGATCCGGCGCGCGAGGGCCTGCCCGAGTACATCGGCGAGCGGCTCGCCCACTGCCGGGGACCGGCGAAGGAGGAGCACGGCACTCCCGAGCACCCCGCGGCTGCGAACCAGTGGGGAGTGGCCTGCACCATGGGCGGCGGTTCCAGCGGCGGCCCCCGGTTCTCCGAACTGAACATGACGACCGGGATCGGCACGGTCGTCGGCGACAACAGCCACAGCGCTTTCTTCGACGGCGGCGGGAACCCGTGCCCGCCCGGCGAGCAAGAAGGATGCACCCGGTACCTGGTGGGCCCGCAGTTCACCACCGAGATCACCGAACCGCTCTACCGGACGGCCGGAGGGGCGTGGTGATCCACCTGAGAAGCACCGCCTATCACCTGGTAGAACCTGCCGGTTGACCTGCCGTCCCGATGGGTGGAGGCTGGTCGTCGAGTGGCTCGCCGCAACGCCGCCACGTCCTCAGTGGACAATGGTCGGCGGCACCACGACCGACGACCCGGCGCGAGGACTCCGATGGACCTGGCAACCTCCACCAGCGGCACGCCGACCCAGCTGGGATCCCCGCCGACCTGGGACCAGGCGCGGGAAGCCGCCCGAAGCGCCGCGCGAGCGCTCCCCGCCACCACCCGGGAACTCTCCGCAGCACTCGGCCACGTGCTGGCCGAACCGCTGACGGCCCGCACCGACCTCCCGGCGTTCGACACGTCCGCAATGGACGGTTGGGCGGTGGCGGGACCAGGCCCGTGGCGCCTGCGGGACGGGCGGGTGCTCGCCGGTGCTCAGGCCGAGCCGCTCGCGGACGGCACCGCGCTGAGCATCGCCACCGGCGCCCAGCTCCCGCCGGGCACGACGGCCGTGCTGCGCCGCGAGCACGGCCAGGTCGACCCGTCGGGCACCGCGCTGTCCGGCCGTTCACCGGCCCCGGGCCGCGACATCCGGCCGCGGGGCCAGGAATGCCGGCAAGGTCAATCGCTGCTCCCGCCCGGCACCGCGGTCACGCCCGCGGTGCTGGGCCTGGCCGCCGCGGCCGGGCACGACCGGATCGCGGTCCACCGCCGCCCGGTGGTGGAACTGCTGGTGCTGGGCGATGAACTGCTCGACTCCGGTCCACCGCGGGAGGGCCGGGTCCGCGACGCGTTGAGCCCGCTGCTGGAACCCTGGCTGCGGTGCGGCGGCGAGCTGACCGGCAGCCGCCGCATCCCCGACGACTTCGACCTGCTGCGCACCGCGATCGCCGGTTCGGCGGCCGACGTGGTGGTCACCACCGGCGGCACGGCGGCCGGTCCGGCAGACTTCCTGCACCGGGTCCTCGCCGAGCTCGGCGCCCGGTTCCTGGTCGACTCGGTGGCCGTCCGCCCCGGCCACCCGATGCTGCTCGCCGAGCTCCCGCCCGCGCGCGACGGGCGCGCCCGGTGGCTGTCCGGGCTGCCGGGCAATCCGCTGGCAGCTGTGGCCGGAACCGCGACGCTGGTCCAGCCGCTGCTGGAGCGCCTCAACGGCCGCGCGGAGGCCGAGCCGCGCGGGTTCACCGCCGCCGCGGACCTGCCGGGGCATCCGCGCGACACCAAGCTGCTGCCGGTCGAGCTCCGCGCGCGCACCGCGACCGCCCTGCCCTTCGGCGGCCCCGCGATGCTGCGCGGGCTGGCGCTCTCCGACGGTCTCGCCGTCGTCCCGCCCGGTGGTCTCTCCGCCGGATCGGCCGTCGAGGTGCTCGAAACGCCGCGCCCGTGGTGATCAGGCGGACGGTTCGACGGTCACCGCGACGTGCTTCATGATCGGCTGATCGCTCTGGGTGCTGTAGTCGCCGAGGGCGCACAGCACGTTCATCTCCGGCATGTAGCCCGCGGCGCAGCCGCGCGGGATGTCGTAGGGGATCGCCTGGTAGCGGTTCAGCGTGCGGGTGCTGCCGTCGCGGGCCGTGCTGGTGATGTCGACGCGGTCGAACTCGCCGATGCCCCGGTCGCGCATGTCCTCGGCGTTCATGAAGATCAGCGTGCGCAGGTTCTTGATGCCGCGGTAGCGGTCGTCGTCGGAGTAGATCGTGGTGTTCCACTGGTCGTGCGAGCGCATCGTGCCCAGCGCCAGCACTCCGTCGGCCGGGACGACGTCGGGCAGCTCCGCGGTGGAGAACTCCGCGCGCCCGGACGGGGTGTGGAAGATCAGCTCGCGGGCGGGCTGCCGGATGCGGAACCCCAGCGGCAGCCGGACCCGCCGGTTGAAGTCCTCGAACCCGTCCAGGACCTGCGCCATCGTGTCGCGGATCCGGTCGTAGTCCTCGACGTAGCGCTGCCACGGGGTGCGGCTGCCCGGCAGCGCCGCGGCGGCGAGCCCGGCGATGATGGCCGGTTCCGAGAGCAGGTGCGGTGAGGCGGGGCGCTTCATGCCGCGCGAGAGGTGGACCATGCTCATCGAGTCCTCCACCGACGTGGACTGCAGCCCGCCGCGCTGGTGGTCCTTCTCGGTGCGCCCCAGGCAGGGCAGGATCAGCGCCTGCTCGCCGTGCACCAGGTGGCTGCGGTTGAGCTTGGTGCTGACCTGCACGGTCAGCGCGCACTTGCGCAGCGCGGCGAAGGTGTGCGGCGTGTCCGGCGCGGCGAGCGCGAAGTTGCCGCCCATGCCGACGAAGACCTTCACCTCGCCGCGGTGCATCGCCTCGATGGTGCCGATCGTGTCCAGCCCGTGGGCCCGCGGCGGCTCGATCCCGCAGACCTCGGCCAGCCGGTCCAGGAACGCCTCGTCCGGGCGGTGGTCGATGCCGCAGGTCCGGTTGCCCTGCACGTTGCTGTGCCCGCGCACCGGCGACGGCCCGGCGCCCTCCCGGCCCAGGTTCCCGCGCAGCAGCAGCAAGTTCACGATCTCGCGGACGGTGTCGACGCCGTGCTCGTGCTGGGTGATGCCCAGGCACCAGCTGAAGATGCTCCGGTCGGCCTCGCAGTAGACGCGGGCGGCCGCGGTGATCACCGCGCGGCTGACGCCGGACTGGCGCTCGATCTCCGGCCACGGCGTGGCCTCGCACAGCGCGCGGTAGTCGTCGAAACCGGTGGTGTGGCGGTCGACGAACTCCGCGTCGACGGCCTTCGGATCGTGCTCGGCCTCCTCGAACACGGCCTTCGCCATGCCGCGCACCAGCGCCATGTCGCCGCCGATGCGCGGCTGGACGTTCAGCGTGCTGGTGCGGGTGGCCTTGAAGGTGGCCATCCGGGCGAAGTCGTGCGGGATGATCGTGCGCGTGGCCGCGGCCTCCACCAGCGGGTTGATGTGCACGATCTGCGCACCCCTGCGGTAGGCCTCGGCCAGCGAGGTGAGCATCCTGGGCGCGTTGGAAGCGGCGTTGACGCCCAGGATGAACAGGGCGTCGGTCATCTCCCAGTCCTTGAGGTCGACCGTGCCCTTGCCGGTGCCCAGGGACGCCTGCAGGGCCCGGCCGCTGGCCTCGTGGCACATGTTCGAGCAGTCCGGCAGGTTGTTCGTGCCGAACTCCCGCGCCATCAGCTGGTACAGGAACGTCGCCTCGTTGCCGAGGCGCCCGGAGGTGTAGAACGACGCCTGGTCGGGGCTGTCCAGCTCGGCCATCGCGCGGCCGAAGAGCGCGAAGGCCTCCGGCCAGGAGATCGGGACGTAGCGGTCGATTCCCGGGTCGTAGCGCAGCGGCTCGGTCAGCCGGCCCTGGTCCTCCAGCTCGAAGTCGCTCCACTCCGACAGCTCCGCGACGGTGTGCGCGGCGAAGAACTCCGCGCCGACCCGCTTGCGGGTCATCTCCCAGGTCACGTGCTTGATGCCGTTCTCGCAGATGTCCAGGTGCAGGCCCTTGGTGTCGTCCGGCCACGCGCAGCCGGGGCAGTCGAAGCCGCCGTTCTCGTGGTTCATCCGCATGATCGCCCGCGGCCCGTCGACCAGCTCGCGCTCGCGGACCAGGAACTCGGTCACGCTCCTGGCGGCGCCCCAGCCCGCGGCGGGGTGGTGGTAGGGCCGGAACTCCGGCTGCTCTCCGCTGGTCCGCTCGTCCATCACGCGCTCCTGCCCTCCGGCGTCCGACCCCCGCATCCCACCACCGCGAACGCACCTCGGCAAAGCGAGTCACGCGCTGCGCCGCGCCGGGCGTTCCGCGCACGATGGGGGAGCGCGACCACGGAGGAGGACCGGAGATGACCGAGCAGCTGCCGGAGCGGGCCCGCGCTCAGCTGGAGGCGGAACTCGCGACGCTGCGGGAGCGCCGCCGCTCGCTCGCCGCCGCGATGCAGGAGCAGGAGAGCGACGTCGGGGACCGCGCCGACGAGGCCAACGCGCTGGAGAGCGGCGACGACCTGGCCGCGGTCGACGACCGGATCAGGACGGTGAACGAGCTGCTGGCCGGTGGCCCCGAGCAGCCACCGGGCCGGGTTCCCGACGGCACCGCGGCCACCCTGCGGTTCGACGACGGCACCGAGCAGGCGGTGCGGGTGGTGGCGATCCCCGAGGAGATCGCGGCCGGTCAGCAGGACATCACCGTGACCACCGACAGCCCGCTGGGCTTGGCGCTCGCCGGGCGCCGCGCGGGCGACACCATCCGCTACACGACACCGGCGGGCGAAGTGCGCGCCCGAGTCGTCTCCCTGGACCTCCCCGGCGGCTGAGCCTTGGCCGCACCGACCGAACCGGAGGTGCTGACCTTCGGCCACGGCACCGCCGACGCGGCGACCATGACCGGGCTGCTGCGCGGCGCCGGGATCCGCGAGCTGGTCGACGTGCGCACCGCACCCGGCAGCAGGCGCAACCCCGACGCCGCCCGGGCGGCTATGTCGCGCTGGGTGCCCGAGCAGGGCATCGGCTACCGCTGGGAATCGCGGCTCGGCGGCTGGCGCCGGGCGCACGCGGACGGCCCGGACACCGCGCTGCGCAACCGCTCCTTCGCCGGCTACGCCGAGCACATGCGCACCGCTGGTTTCCGGGCCGCCGTCGACGAACTGCTCACCGGCGCGGCCGCCGAGATGACTGCGGTGATGTGCGCCGAATCGCTGTGGTGGCGCTGCCACCGCAAGATGATCGCCGACTACCTGACGCTGGTGCGCGGGGTGGCGGTCGGGCACCTGATGCACGACGGGAAGGTCCGCCCGCACCGCCCGAGCCCGGAAGCCCGCCTGCTCCCGGAACGGGGCGTGCTCATCTACGACGCTGGCCAGCGCCCGCTCGACGCCGGATGACGATCGCCGCCGCGATCCCGGCGGTGACGCCGATCAGCGTGTCGACCGCGCGGTCCCGGAGCATGATCAGCGGATCGGCCGGTGCGGCCAGGTCGGTCATCAGCATGATCAGCGGGGTGAAGAACCCCAGCGCCAGCCCGTAGTGGCGGGCCATGAACAGCTCGGTGGGGAACAGCAGGACCACCACGACGACGGCCAGCGCCGTGGCGGGCAGGTCGGGCAGCAGCACCAGGGCGGTGATCGCGAGCCCGGCGAAGGTGCCCAGCACGCGGTGGATCCCGCGGTGCACGATGCCGCCGATCCCGGGAGCCCACCGGTCGCGCACGCCGACGACCGCCAGCGGAACGGCCGCGGAGGCCATCGCCCAGTTGGCGTGGTCGATGCCGAGGAGCAGCCCGACCGCACCAGCGGCGGAAACGGCCACCGCGTAGCGGGCCGCGTGGACCAGCGCGCCCGGCCCGCGCTCCACCTGGCGGCGGCCGGCGGGCTCGCGGGAGCGCACGGCACCGGCGACGCTGACCAGCAGGCACAGCAGCGCGGTCGCGGCGCAGATCGAGATCGCCGCCCACGGCGCGACCCGGCCCGCGGGAACGGTCGCGGTGGCACCCAGCGCGAAGATCCCGAAGAACGGCCCGGCAGGCCGGAGCCCGAGGCGGTCGGCCAGCAGCGACCACGCCGAAGCGCACCCGGCCACGGTCACCACCAGCACCCACGCGGGAGCGTGCGCGCCGGCGAGCGCAACACCCGCGCTCACCCCGCTGAGCAGCACCGCGCCCGCCTGGGCCTGGTGCGCGATGCGCAGCCGGTCGGATTCGCCCCGGCCGTACATGCCGGTGAAGGACCCGAAGACGGCGTAGATGATCAGGTCGGGACGCCCGGCCACGAGCAGGGCGAAGCCGGGGACGAAGAGCGCGGCGGCGACCCGCAGCGCGTGCCGGTGGTCCTCCGCCGCGGGGCGGATCAGCACCTGGGCGGGCAAGCGAACCCTCCGATCGTCCTCCGCGGCGGTGCCGCGGCCGGAAGGCGGCGATGCCGCGACGGCGGCCCACCTCGGCCCTGCTCCTCGCCGTCGAGTCTGGCCGACCCCCGGCGGCCGCGTCCAAGCGGAAGTTCCGAGGCACCGATAGACCGCGCCTATCAGCCGAGATGGGCCCGGCGCGTGGTCGAATGGGCCATGCTCTTCCGCCAGCTCGAATACTTCGTCGCGCTCGCCCGCGAGCGCCACTTCGCCCGCGCCGCGGCAGCCTGCCACGTCTCCCAGCCGGCGCTGTCGGAGGCCATCCGCAAGCTGGAGCAGGAGCTGAAGGTGCCGCTGGTCCGCCGCGGGCGCAGCTTCGAGGGCCTCACCCCGGAAGGCGAGCGCCTCGTGCTGTGGGCGCGGCGCATCCTGGCCGACCACGACTCGCTCAAGCAGGAGGTCACCGCGCTGCAGACCGGCCTCACCGGGGAACTGCGGATGGGCGTGATCCCGGCGGCGGCGAGCACGGTCGCGCTGCTCACCGACCCGTTCTGCGCCGAGCACCCGCTGGTGCGCGTGCAGCTGGAGACGAGCCTGCGCTCCTCGGAGATCATCGACCGGATCCGCCGGTTCGAGCTGGACGCCGGGGTGATCTACCCGCACGGGCTCCACACCACCGATCTCGTGGTCACCCCGCTCTACGAGGAGCAGCACGTGCTCGTCGCCAGCGGCGAGCTGCTCACCGGCCACGCAGGCACCATCGGCTGGGCGGACGCGCTGGAGCTGCCGATGTGCCTGCTCACCCAGGGAATGCGCGGGCGCCAGCTGATCGACGACGCGCTCGCGGCCCGGGGCCTGGTGGTGGCACCGCGGCTCGAAGCCGACTCCGTGGTGTCGCTGCTCGCCCACGTCGGCACCGGCCGCTGGGCGAGCATCGTGCCGCACACCTGGATCCGCACCGTGCGCCCACCGGCCGGTGCGCGCGTGCTGGAGCTGCGCGACCCGTCGGTGACCGCCGAGATCGCGCTCGTCACCAGCGCGGTGGAGCCCGGATCGGTGCTCACCAGAGCCCTGGTGCAGGTCGCGCGGACCGTTCGCGCCACCGCCTCGTTCGACCACGGCACCGCGACCAGCTGACATCGGCGCGGCCTGTCGAGCGGTCGGGAACGCGTCTTGGACGCCGCGAGCACCCTCGCCGCAGAATCGGCTCGAGTCGTGATGTTGCCGGAGGTGCTGCATGCTTCCCGCGAATCGCGACCGCAGTGCGTGCGACGACGTTGTGGAGGACCGGCGTGGCGATGACGAGCGAGGACCCGTCCGGTGAGCCGCCGGAGCCGCAGCCGGTGCTGACCCCGCTGACCGGTTCGGCGATCTTCCTGGTGCTGACGATCAACGGCGGCGGCGAACCCGACGTGCGGGACCTGCTCGGCGACCTGGCCGGCCTGCAGCGCGCGGTGGGGTTCCGCTACCCGGAGGGCGGCCTGGCCTGCGTGGCGGGCATCGGATCGGCCGCGTGGGACCGGCTCTACTCGGGGCCCCGCCCGGCCGCGCTGCACGTGCTGCCCGAGTACGCCGGGCCCCGCCACCGGGCGGTGTCCACTCCGGGCGACGTCCTGCTGCACATCCGCGCCCGGCAGATGTTCCTGTGCTTCGAACTGGCCGCCCAGGTGCTGACGCGCCTGGGCGGCGCGGTCTCGGTGGTCGACGAGGTGCACGGCTTCAAGTACTGGGACCAGCGGGACCTGCTCGGATTCGTCGACGGCACGGAGAACCCCACCGGGCCCGCGGCGCGCACCGCGGTGACCGTCCCGGCCGCCGCGGACGCCCCGTTCGAGGGCGCCAGCTACGTGGTCGTGCAGAAGTACCTGCACGACCAGGAGTCCTGGAACGCGCTGCCGGTCGAGGAGCAGGAGCGGGTGATCGGGCGCACGAAGCTCGACGACATCGAGATGGACGACGCGGTCAAACCGGCCGACTCGCACGTCGCGGTCAACACGATCGTCGACCCGGACGGCACCGAGCGGCAGATCGTGCGCGACAACATGCCGTTCGGCCGCCTCGGCGAAGGCGAGTTCGGCACCTACTTCATCGGCTACGCCGCCGACCCGGCGGTGATCGAGCTGATGCTGGAGCGGATGTTCCTCGGCACCGCCGACGCCACCCACGACCGGATCCTGGACTTCTCGACCGCGGTGACCGGTTCGCTGTTCGTGGTGCCCACCGCGGACTTCCTCGACGACCAGCCACCCCCACCGGAGCCGGGCCGCGCGCCCGAAGCCGACGCGTCGTTGCGGATCGGCAGCCTGAAGGGACGACAGCCATGAACAACCTGCACCGCGAGCTGGCCCCGATCTCGGCGGCGGCCTGGCAGGACCTGGAGGCCCAGGTCCGCGACGCGTTCGCGCTCAGCGCGGGTGCCCGCCGGGTGGTGGACGTGCCGGAGCCGAGGGGACCGGAACTGGCCGCGGTGGGCACCGGGCACCTCGGCGAACCCGGCACCGCGGCGGCGGGAGTGCAGGTGCGGGTGCGCCGGAGCAGCCCGGTGGCCGAACTCCGGATGCCCTTCCGCGTCACCCGCGAGGCGGTGGACTCGGTGGAGCGCGGCGCCCAGGACGCCGACTGGTCGCCCGCGGTCGCCGCGGCCCAGCAGATGGCGATGGCGGAGGACAGCGCCGTGTTCGACGGCCTGGCAGCGGTCGCCTCGGACGGTTTGCGCAGCGGCTCGTCGCACGAAGCGATCGCGCTGCCCGAGGACGTCGCGGCGATCCCGGAAGCGGTGGCGCAGGCCCGCACCGCGCTGCGCTCGTCGGGAGTCGGTGGCCCCTGCGCACTGCTGCTGAGCCCGGCCGTGCACACCGCGGTCAGCGGCTCGGTGATCGGCGGACGGCTCGCGATCGAGGAGCTGTCGCGGGTGGTGGGCGGCGACGTCCTGTGGTCCCCGGCGCTCGACGGCGGCCTGCTGGTGTCGACCCGCGGCGGTGACAGCGAACTGGTCCTGGGCCGGGACCTGTCGATCGGATACCTCGGCCACGACGCGACGTCGGTCGAGCTGTACCTGGAGGAGTCCTTCGCCTTCCAGCTGCACACCCCCGAGGCGGCCGTCGAGCTGGCCCCAGCCGGAAGCTGACCGCGAGGAGCGCACCATGACCGAAGACCCGAACCCGGACCAGGGCTGGTACTTCAACCTGCGAACCCACCAGGTCCAGCACCACGACCGAGCGAGGGCCGACGACCTGCTCGGCCCCTACCCGGACGAGGAGACGGCCCGCCGGGCCCTGGAGATCGCAGCGGAGCGAACCCGCCAAGCGGACGCCCAAGACGCCGAGTGGGACGACGACGAGTAACACCGGCCCGGCATCCGCGAGTTTCGGGCGCTGATGCCGCTCAGCTCCACGCGAAGAGGTCCTGCCGCAGGCCCATCGCCCGGAAGAGGTAGTCGCGCGAGACTTCGAGCTCACTGCGCAGCCGGGGCAGGTCCGCGTCGAGCAGCCGCCCCCGCCACGGCCCCGGGCGCCTCGCACCGGAGCTGCAGTGCCCGCATCGCGACGGCGAATGCGGGCACTGCGGCGCGGATCCGGTCAGTGGAGGGTTTCGACCGCCGCTTTGCTGAACGGGGTGAGGTCGGGGATCCGGTCGGCGAGGACCTTCTCCGCCCACTGCGGGTCGGCGAGCAGGGCCCGGCCGACCGCGACGAGGTCGAACTCGTCCTGCTCCAGGCGGTCGAGGAGCCGTTCGATGCTCTCCACCGCGGCGGCCGTTCCGTTCAGCGATTCGGGGCTGAACTCCTTGTTCAGGCCGACCGAGCCGACGGTGATGACCGGTTTGCCGGTGACCTTCTTCGTCCAGCCCGCGATGTTGAGCTCGGAGCCGGAATCCGGGAACTCCGGCTGCCAGTAGCGGCGGCCGGAGGCGTGGAAGGCGTCGACGCCGGCGTCGGCGAGCGGGGTGAGCAGGGCCTCCAGCTCGCCGGGGTTCTCGGCGAGCCGGGCGTCGTAGTTGTCCGCCTTCCACTGGGAGAAGCGCAGCACGACGGGGAAGTCGGGGGCGACGCGTTCGCGGATGGCGGTCACGAGGTCCGCGGCGAACTTGGTGCGGGAGACCGGGTCGCCGCCGTAGGCGTCGGTGCGCTGGTTGGTGCGCTCCCACAGGAACTGGTCGATGAGGTAGCCGTGCGCGCCGTGCAGCTCGATGCCGTCGAAGCCGATGCGCTCGGCTTCCCGTGCGGCGCCGGCGAAGGCGCCGATGATGTCGTCGATGCCGCTGAGGGTCAGCGCCTCGCCCGTGCCGGGCGTTCCGTCGACACCGACCCCGGAGGGGCCGACGGGCGGCGCTTCGGGGAACGGCGGTGCGCCTGCGGGCCGCTGGACGCCCACGTGCCAGAGCTGCGGCATGATCTTGCCGCCCTGCGCGTGCACGGCCTCCACCACGCGGGCCCAGCCGGCCAGCGACTCCTCGCCGTGGAAGCGGGGGACGTCCGCGCTGAACCCGGCGGAGGGGTGGTCGACGCTGGTGCCCTCGGTGATGATCAGGCCGGTTCCCGCTGCGGCGCGGCGCGCGTAGTACACGGCGACGTCGTCTCCCGGGATGCCGCCGGGGGAGAACTGGCGGGTCATGGGAGCCATGACGATCCGGTTCGGCAGCGTTGCCGATCCCAGCGCGAACGGGCGGGACAGTAGCTGAGCTGCGCGGGTGCTCACGTTGGCGGTCTCCTGTCGGACGTGCCGGACTGAAACTGTACGAATCAAGAGTACAGTTTCAGAACGTAAGTGCAACTGTGAGAGTTGCTATTATGGGGTCGAGTAGCATCGGCGCTGATCGCGAACGGGGGTGGGGCCGTGCTGGACATCCGGTTCTCCCGCGCGCTCAAGATGATGCTGTCCCTCGCCGTCGCCGGTGAGCGCGGCACGGCGGCGATGAGCTCGGCCCACCTGGCCGACACCCTGGACACCAACCCGAGCCTGGTCCGCAAGCTCCTGGTCCCGCTGGTGGACGCCGGACTGGTCGTGTGCGCGAAGGGCCGCGCGGGCGGCGCGAGGCTGGGGCGCCCGGCGGAGGACATCACCCTGGCGGAGATCTACCGCTGCGCGATCGGCGACAAACCCCTGTGGGCGTGCTCGCCGAGCGGTGAGCACGTGTGCCTGGTGACGGCGAACGCGAGCGAGTACTTCGCCGCGCTCACCGCGGAAGCCGAACAGGCGGTGCTCGCCTCGCTGGGCGACCGCACCCTGGCCGACAGCCTCCGGGAGCTCCGCCGCCTCGACGAGAGCAAGCCCCGCCGCGCGCACATGGCCGACGCCGACTGAAACTCGTTCCTCCGGCCTGCGTCTGATCGGCTTCGCCACAGCTCCGCAACCGTGGCCGGCAGTCCTCAGTGGTATACGTTTTGTGCCTATGGCACAAGGAATTCCGTACTTGTGCGCCGCGGTGATCCGGTCGACGATCGCACCGTGGCCCCCGAAGGGCCACTCGTCCGGTGAGTTCCAGGTCGGAGGCGCGGTTCGGGCGCCGGTGACCGGACTCGTTTCCGCTGCTCGAACGGGAATTCGCGGTACAAGGTGATGAATGACGATGCGGGCGCCGCGACGGCGCTCCGGAACGAGCTGTCCCGGCGCAGGTGGCTGGTGCTCGGGATCCTGTGCACGACCCTGCTGCTGGTCGGCATGGACCTCACGATCCTGCACGTGGCGGTTCCGACGCTGTCGCAGCAACTCCTGCCCAGCGCGTCGCAACTGCTGTGGATGGTCGACAGCTACCCGCTGACGGTGGCGGCCTTCCTGGTCACCTGCGGCACGCTGAGCGATCGGGTCGGGCGGAAGAAGGTGCTGCTCGGTGGTTTCGCCGTGTTCGGACTGGCGTCGGCCGGTGCCGCCTTCGCCACGACTCCGGTGGCGCTGATCGGTTTCCGCGCGGCGCTCGGGTTCGGCGCGGCCATGATCGCGGCGGCCACGGTGGCCATCATCCGCATCACCTTCCCCGACGCCCGGGAGCGGGCGTTCGCGCTCGGCGTGTGGTCGGCGTGCCACAGCGCGGGCGCGGCCATCGGGCCGATCGCGGCGGGATTCCTGCTGGAGCACTCCTGGTGGGGGTCGGTCTTCCTGATCAACCTGCCGGTCGTGCTCGTCGCGCTGGTCGTCGGCGCGGTCGTCGTGCCGGAATCCAGGGACGAGGCGGTGCGCCGGTGGGATGCGCTCAGCGCCGCGATGTCGGTCCTCGGGCTGGGCGGGCTGGTGTACGCGCTGAAGCAGATCGGCGAGCACGGCGCGGTTTCTCCGCCGAACCTGGTCATCGGCGTGGTGGCGGTGGCGCTGCTCATCGCGTTCGTGGTGCGGCAGCGCAGGATCCGGGAGCCGCTGCTGGAGCTGTCGCTGTTCGCCGACCGGAAGTTCTCGGTCGCCACCGGGGCGATCCTGGCGAGCTTCGCCGGCTACATCGCGCTGATGTTCTTCGCCACCCAGCAGTTCCAGCTCATCTCGGGCTACTCGCCGCTGCTGGCCGGAGCGGCTCTGCTGCCGATGGCCGTGGCGAACGCCGTCGGTGCGGTCTTCGCGCCGAAGGTGGCGGCGGCCCTGACCGATCGCGTCGCCATCGCGCTGGCCCTGCTCGTCTTCGCGGGTTCGATGTCCGGCCTCGCCCTGTTCGGTTCCGGTAGCGGCTACGGCGTCGTCGTCGCGCTGCTGGCGGGCAGCGGGCTCGGGGTCGGGGTGGTGATGACGCTCGGCGCGGAGGTGATCATGTCGGCGGCGGCCCCGAGCCAGGCCGGTGCGGCGGGCGCGATCCAGGAGACGTCGTTCGAACTGGGTTCCGGCCTGGGCATCGTCATCCTCGGCACCGCGTTGAGCGGGATCTACCGGAACACCCTGGAACCGGTCGCGGGCGTGAGCCCCGAGCAGCACGCGGAAGCGCAGAACTCGCTCGGCGCGGCGGTGCGGATCGCGGGCGAGATGGACGAGCAGGTGGGTGCGGCGCTGCGAACGGCGGCGGTGACCGCGTTCGGCAACGGCTTCACCGCCGCTGCGCTCGTAGGCGGGGCGGTGCTGCTGGCGATGGCCGCGGTGTCCTGGCTCGCGCTGCGCGACCGGTCCGCCTCCCCGGCGGGCGAGGAGGCGGACCGGTCGTGATCAGCGCAGGGCGGCCTGGCTCGCGAGCGTGACGTCCGGGGTGAGCATCGCCCGGTCGAACTCGCGGAGCTGTTCACCGTCGGCCAGCAGGCGGGGCCAGTCGGGATTGGCCAGTGCTCCGCGACCCAGCGCGACCAGGTCGGCTTCGCCGCCGGAGAGCAGGGACTGCGCGAGCGCGGGCTCGTGCATCCCGCCGTTGGCGATCACCGGCAGGCCGGTGACCTCCTTGGCCAACCGGGTGATCGTCACGCCCGGGGCGAGCTGAGCGCTCTCGGCCCAGTCCCGGCCCTCGCTGGCCAGGTGGAGGTAGTCGGCGCCTGCGGCGGCGACGGCGCCGAAGATCACCTCCGCGTCGCCGGTGCCGCCCGGCCAGCGGTGCTCGAAGTCGTTGACCTTGGTCTGCGACAGCCGGATGCCCACCGGGAACTCCGGCCCCACGGCGGTGCGGACCGCCCGCAGCACCTCGGCGGCGAAGTGCGCCCGGTTGGCCACCGAGCCGCCGTACCGGTCATCGCGGAGATTGGTGTAGCCGGTGATGAACTGGTCGATGAGGTAGCCGTTCGCTCCGTGCACCTCCACCGCGTCGAACCCGACTTCGCGCGCTCGGGCCGCGGTCGCGGCGAAGCCCGCGACGGCCTGCGCGATCTCCTCCTCGGTGGCCTCCGCCGGAGTCCGGAACGGTCCCGCCCCGCCGCCGTAAGCGGGCATCTTCGCGCCCTTGGGAGCGACCGCGGAAGGCGCGATCGTCGGCCGGTCGAGCTGCGACAGGGCTCCGGCGTGCATGAGCTGCAGCGCGATCCGGCCACCGGCGTCGTGCACGGCGCGCACGACCTCGCGCCAGCCCGCTGCGTGCGCATCGGAGGTCAGGCCCGGCTGGTCCGGGTAGGCCTGGCTGTGCTGCTCGTCGGTGTAGGTGCCCTCGGTGGTGATCAGCCCGAACCCGCCGCGCGCGAATTCCCGGTAGTAGTCGGCCATCAGCGCGGTGGGCACCCCGTCTCCGGTGGTGCTGACCCGCGACATCGGGGCGACGACAGCGCGGTTGGACAGCTCGGTCCCGCCGATGCGAACCGGCGTCAGGGCAGGGTGGATCGACATCTCATTCCTCGTTTCGGTGAGCAGCGGCCGGGCTCGACGCCGCGGAATGATCCTCTTCTCCACGCATGCGCCAGGGCAAGTACGGTCTTTGAAGTGCCGTAGTGTCGGTTTGTATACCGTGAGGAGCGGGGCCCGTGCGGGAGAGCGTGTCGGAGATGCCCGAGTACTGCACCGTCGAGGCGGCGATGGAGGTGGTCGGCGGCAAGTGGAAGATGGCCATCCTCAAGCACCTCACCGACGGGCCGCACCGGTTCGGCGAGCTCAAGCGGGCGCTGCCGTCGATCACCCAGCGGATGCTGACCCGGCAGCTGCGCGAGCTCGAAGCCGACGGCATCGTGCTCCGCACGGTGTACCCGCAGGTCCCGCCGAAGGTCGAGTACAGCCTGACCGCGATCGGCACGAGCCTGGAGGACGTCGTCCGGCGGCTGGAGGAGTGGGGCGCCTGGTACCGGGAGCAGCGCCTCCCGTGATCACCGGTCGACGCCCCACAGCAGCTCGGCGAGCTCGGTCAGGTCGGTGACGCCGGTCAGGTCGAGCGGCGTCCGCTCGAGCACGTCGAAGTCGTGCAGGAAGGTGAACGCCAGCATCTCCCGCGGGAAGTCCGGCGTGACCGGCCAGTTCGCGCCGCGCAGCGCCGCCGCGAGCAGTTCCCGGTCGGCGCCGAAGGTGTCGAGGTGCAGCTGCACGAGGCCGTAGCGGAAGTCGCCCGCGTGCACGTCGTTGAAGTCGATCAGCCCGGTGACCTCGCCGCGCTCCGGGACGACGAAGAGGTTGCCCGCGTGCAGGTCGCCGTGGACGAGCTCGGGGCTGCCGTCCAGGAGCTCGACCGCGTCGGGCAGGAAGTCGTCGATGGCGTCGATGAGCCCGGGCGAGAGGTGCTGCCACCCGCGGTGGTCGGCGGCCGCCGCTGCCGCGCGCTCCCGCAGCAGGTCGACGAACGCGGCCGGGTGCAGGACTTCGCTGCCGGTGAGGGGAATCCGCCGCAGCCGTGCCAGCAGTTCGCCCACCCGCCCGGCCAGCACCAGTTCGGTGTCCCGGTCGGTCTCCGCGCTTCGCCACGGACTGCCTTCGGCCGCCGAGAGCACCAGGAACGGCCAGTTCCACCCGGCGGCGTCCGGCCGGAGCTCGCCGCGGCCGAGCAGCGCGGGAACGGGCAGCCCGTGCCCTGCGAGCAGCCGGTAGGCTTCGGCCTCGCACTCGAGGCTGCTCGGTCCGCACCAGAACTCCCCGTAGAGCTTCACCACGAGTCCGTTGTCGCCGACGAACACCGGGTTCGTGCTCTCGCCGGGGCTCCGGAGCCGGGTCGGCCGCGGGAGGCCGAGCGAGTCCAGGCCGCGCCGCACCCAGGGCGCCCAGAACTCGAGGTCGTTGCGGCGGTCGGCGTAGGACTCGTCCGACGTGATCTCGTCGAGGTCGGGCAGCACCTGTCGAGTCTAGGAGCCCGCCGCGCCCGTCCTCTCCCCGCGTGCGCAGTGCGTCGCCGGGTGCTTGCAGGCGGTGCTGATCGAGTGATGTGCTCGTGGTGCCGCCGCCGGCGGCACGCCCGAGGCGGGTGCTTTTGGCGGGACCCTACAAATCTTGGTCGCGAATGCTGGCGCGTTGCTCCTCTCGCAACCGGTCGGCATCAGGCAGGGTTGAGGTCAAGTTCGGCGACGTTCCGCTCCGGGTCGTCGCCTTTCTCGTGTTGTCGAAGATGTGAGGCTCGGTGTTCAGTCGTATCGCCATCGTGAACAGGGGAGAGGCCGCTGTGCGGCTGATCCACGCCGTCCGGGAGGTCAACGCCGAGGGCACGGCGTCGATCCGGACGATCGCGCTCCACACCGATGTGGACGCCACCTCCACCTTCGTCCGAGAGGCCGACATCGGCTACCTCCTCGGCCCGGCGTCCGCGCGCCCCTACCTGGACCTGGACGTGCTGGAGCGCGCTCTGCGCGAGACCGGCGCCGACGCGGTGTGGGTCGGCTGGGGCTTCGTGGCCGAGGACCCGGCGTTCGCCGAGCTCTGCGAGAAGCTCGGCGTGACCTTCATCGGCCCGAGCCCCGAGGCCATGCGCCGGCTCGGTGACAAGATCGGCGCGAAGCTCCTCGCCGAGGAGGCCGGCGTGCCGGTGGCGCCCTGGAGCCGCGGCGCGGTGGCCGACCTCGACGGTGCGCTGCGCGCCGCGAAGGACATCGGCTACCCGCTGATGCTCAAGGCCACCGCAGGCGGTGGCGGGCGCGGCATCCGCGTCATCCACTCCGAGGACGAGCTGGCGGAGGCCTACGAGCGCACCAGCCTCGAAGCCGAGCGCGCCTTCGGCAGCGGAGTGCTGTTCCTGGAGCGGCTGGTCACCGGTGCCCGCCACGTCGAGGTCCAGGTGATCGCCGACGGCCAGGGCACGGCGTGGGCGCTCGGCGTCCGGGACTGCTCGGTGCAGCGCCGCAACCAGAAGGTCATCGAGGAGTCGGCATCGCCGGTGCTCGGCGCCGAGCAGGTGCGCGAGCTCAAGGCCGCCGCCGAACGGCTGGCGCTGGCCGCCGACTACCGCGGCGCCGGAACCGTCGAGTTCCTCTACCAGCCCGCCGAGCGGCTGTTCGCCTTCCTGGAGGTCAACACCCGGCTGCAGGTGGAGCACCCGATCACCGAGGCCACCACCGGCGTGGACCTGGTCAAGGCGCAGCTGCACGTGGCCGCGGGCGGCAAGCTCGACGGCGAGATCCCGGCCGAGATCGGGCACGCCGTCGAGGCCCGCCTCAACGCCGAGGACCCGGACCGCGACTTCGCGCCCGCGCCCGGCCGGATCGCGCTGCTCGACCTGCCCGCGGGCCCCGGCATCCGCGTCGACACCGGGGTGAGCGAGGGCGACACCATCCCCGCCGACTTCGACTCGATGATCGCCAAGATCATCGCCTACGGCCGCGACCGGGACGAGGCGCTGGGCAGGCTGCGGCGCGCGCTGTCCCAGACGACCGTGATCATCGAGGGCGGCACCACCAACAAGAGCTTCCTGCTCGACCTGCTCGGCGAGCCCGAGGTGATCGACGGCAGCGCCGACACCGGCTGGATCGACCGCGTCCGCGAGCAGGGCCGCCTGGTGTGCGACAGCGGCTCCGGGGTCGCGCTGGCCGCCGCCGCGATCGAGGCCTACGAGGACGAAGCGCAGGTCGAGCTGCAGCGGCTGCTGTCCACCGCGCACGGCGGCCGCCCGCAGGTCCAGCACGAGGGCGGCCGCGCGATCGACCTCAAGCTGCGCGGCGCGAGCTACCGGGTGCTGGTCGCCCAGGTGGGCCCGCAGCGCTACCGGGTCGGCTTCGCCAACGGCGACGACGTGCGCATGGTCGACGCCGAGCTCGAGCGCTACGACGCCGCCACCGGCCAGCTCGTGGTCAACGGGCAGCGGTTCCGGCTGGTCACCAGCACGCACGGCCCGATCCACCTGGTCGAGGTGGACGGCGTGACGCACCGGATCAGCCGCGACGAGGGCGGCGTGCTCCGCTCGCAGTCGCCCGCGCTGGTGGTCGCCACTCCGCTGGAGGTCGGCGACGAGGTCGAGGCCGGGGCGCCGGTGCTCGTCCTGGAGGCCATGAAGATGGAGACGGTGCTGCGCGCGCCGTTCCGCGCCAAGGTGCGCGAATGCCTGGTCTCGGTCGGCAGCCAGGTGGAGACCGGTGCGCCGCTGCTGCGGCTGGAACCGGTCGAGGACGACGGCGAGGAGTCCGCGACCGCCGCGAGCCCGGCCGCCGACGTCGCGCTGCCGGAGGAGCCCACCGGCGTCGCGGCGGCGGACCGGGTGCGGCGCGGGCTGCAGGACCTGCGCAGCCGGTTGCTCGGCTTCGACGTCGACCCGCACGACCAGCAGCGCGTGCTGACCGACTACCTGGCCGCTCGCGCCGAGGCCACCGCCGACGGCGACCGCCCGCTGACCGGCGAGGTCGACCTGCTGTGGGTCTTCGCCGACCTCTCGGAGCTCAGCCGCAACAAGCCCGCCGCGCAGGACTCCACCGCCGACGTGCAGGTGCACAGCCCGCGCGAGTTCTTCCACAGCTACCTGCAGAGCCTCGACGTCGAGCGCGCCGGGCTCCCGGAGACCTTCCAGAACCGGCTCACCCGCGTAGTCGGGCACTACGGCGTCGACGGCCTGGACCGCACGCACGCCCTGGAAGAAGCGGTCTTCCGCATCTTCCTGGCCCAGCAGCGCGCCGCCTCCGACGTGGCCGTGGTGACCACGCTGCTGAAGCAGTGGCTCACCGAACCGGTGCCGCCGGCATCGTTGCGCGAGACCGTGGGCCACGCCCTCGAACACCTGATCGTGGCGACCCAGGTGCGGTTCCCGGTCGTCGGCGACCTCGCGCGCAGCCTGGTGTTCCGCTGGTTCGCGCAGCCGATGCTGCGGCGCGCCCGCGCCGAGGTCTACACCGACGTGCGCAGGCACCTGCGCCACCTCGACGAGAACCCCGCCGCGCCGGACCGCGCGGAGCGCATCGCCGCCATGGTCGCCAGCCCGGAGCCGCTGGTGCGACTGCTCGGCCAGCGGATGGACCGCAACGGGTTCGACCACGGGCCGCTGCTGGAGGTGCTCAGCAGGCGCTACTACCGGGACCGCTCGCTCGAGGACGTCCAGTGCCTGCGATCCGGGGACCGCTCGCTGGTCACCGCCGAGTACGACCTGGACGGCCAGCGCCTGCAGCTGGTCGCCACGGCCGCCGAGTTCACCGGCCTCGCCGACGCGGTGCGGGCCGTGGCCGAGACGGCGACCTCGTCGGCAGAGCTGGTCGCCGACGTCTACCTGGCCTGGAACGACCAGCCCGCGGACCCGGACGAAGCCGCCGCGGTGCTGCGCGAGGCGCTGGCCGCGCTGCCGCTGCCGGAGCGGCTGCGGCGGGTGACGACCACGGTGGCGGGCCGGCGCGGCACCACGATGCACCACCACTTCACCTTCCGCCCAGGCGAGGACGGGCTGGTCGAGGAGCGCATCATCCGCGGCCTGCACCCGCTGGTCGCGCAGCGGCTTCAGCTGCACCGGCTGGAGAACTTCGACATCACCCGGTTGCCGTCGGCCGACGAGGACGTCCACCTGCTCCGGTGCGTCGCCCCGGAGAACCCGGCCGACGAGCGCCTCGTCGCGATGGCCCAGATCCGCGACCTGACGCCGCTGCGCGACTCCGAGGGCCGGGTCGTGGCGCTGCCCGCCGCCGAGGCGGTGCTGGACGCCTGCCTGGACGCGATCCGCCGGGTCCAGGCCCAGCGCCCGGCCAAGAAGCGGCTCGACGCCAACCGGATCGTGCTCTACGTGTGGCCGTCGAGCGACATCGCCGAGCAGGCCCTCACCTCGGTGGCCGCGCGGGTCGCACCGCGCACCGCGGGCGCCGGGCTGGAGGAGGTCCTCTACCTCGGCAGGCAGCAGGACCCGGGCACCGGTGAGCTCGACGAGGTCGCGCTGCGGCTGTCCTACGGGGCGGGTGCCGGGCTGACCATCGAGCTCGCGGAACCGCCGACCGAGCCGATCCAGCCGCTGGACGACTACGGCCAGAAGGTGCTGCGCGCCCGCCGGCGCGGGAACGTCTACCCCTACGAGCTGGTCGACGTGGTGGCCGGCGCCGACGGGACGTTCGTCGAGCACGACCTGGACGACACCGGCGCGCTGGTCCCGGTGGACCGGCCCAAGGGGCTCAACGAGTCGGGCATCGTGGCCGGTGTGGCCAGCACGCCGACCGAGCGCTACCCGGAGGGCATCAAGCGCGTGGTGCTGCTGGGCGACCCGACCAAGGCGCTCGGCGCGCTCTCCGAACCGGAGTGCTCGCGGGTGATCGCCGCCCTGGACCTCGCCGAGCGCGAGGGCGTTCCGGTGGAGTGGTACGCGCTGTCCGCGGGTGCCCGGATCTCGATGGACTCCGGCACCGAGAACATGGACTGGGTGGCCGCCGCGCTGAAGCGGATCGTGCACTTCACCCAGGACGGCGGTGAGATCAACGTCGTGGTGGCAGGCATCAACGTGGGCGCCCAGCCGTACTGGAACGCCGAGGCCACGATGCTGATGCACACCAAGGGAATCCTGGTGATGACACCGGATTCGGCGATGGTGCTCACCGGCAAGCAGTCGCTGGACTTCTCCGGCGGTGTCTCGGCGGAGGACAACTTCGGCATCGGCGGCTACGACCGCGTGATGGGCCCGAACGGCCAGGCCCAGTACTGGGCGGCCGACCTCGCCGGCGCCCGGCGCGTGCTGATGGGGCACTACGACCACACCTACGTGGTGCCGGGCGAGACCGGGCCGCGCCGCGCCCGGACCGCCGACCCGGTCGACCGGGACGTCTCGGGCTTCCCGCACGCGGTGGTCGGCAGCGACTTCACCACGGTGGGCGAGATCTTCTCGGCGGAGACCAACCCGGGCCGCAAGAAGCCCTTCGACATCCGCACGGTGATGCGGGCCATCGCCGACCAGGACCACGCGGTGCTGGAGCGCTGGGCGGGCATGGCGGACGCGGAGACGGCCGTGGTGCAGGACGCGCACCTCGGCGGGAT
The DNA here is from genome assembly GCF_027853965.1 of Saccharopolyspora indica. Classification (GTDB taxonomy): domain Bacteria; phylum Actinomycetota; class Actinomycetes; order Mycobacteriales; family Pseudonocardiaceae; genus Saccharopolyspora; species Saccharopolyspora indica. Next base: position 393,857 of record NZ_JAQGLB010000001.1, read on the forward strand.
GCCGGTCTGCCTGGTCGGGATCGAGTCGCGGTCGGTGCCGCGCCGCGGCTTCCCGCCCACCGACGGCCCGGACACCTACACCTCCGGCACGCTGTTCCCGCGCTCGTCGAAGAAGGTCGCCAGGGCGATCAACGCGGCCAGCGGGAACCGGCCGCTGGTGGTGCTGGCCAACCTCTCCGGCTTCGACGGCTCCCCGGAGTCGATGCGCGCCCTGCAGCTGGAGTACGGCGCCGAGATCGGCCGCGCGGTGGTGAACTTCGAGGGCCCGATCGTGTTCTGCGTGATCTCCCGATACCACGGCGGGGCGTTCGTGGTCTTCTCCAAGGCGCTCAACCCGAACATGACGGTGCTGGCCGTCGACGGGTCGTTCGCCTCCGTCCTGGGCGGGGCCCCGGCCGCGGCCGTGGTCTTCTCGGGCGAGGTCGACGCGCGCACCGCGAAGGACCCGCGGGTGCAGGAGCTGGCGGCCCGGGTGGCCGCCGCCGCCGACGTCGAGCGCGCCACGCTGGCCGCCGAGCTGGCGGAACTGCGCTCGTCGGTGCGGGCCGAGAAGCTCGGCGAGGTGGCCGCGGAGTTCGACTCGGTGCACAGCATCCAGCGCGCGGTGGAGGTCGGGTCGGTGGACGCGATCGTCCAGCCGGAGCGGCTGCGCCCGGACATCATCGCCGCCGTCGAGCGCGGGCTGGCGAAGCAGGGCTGAACGCGGCCGGGCGAGCGACGGGACGCCCCGTCGCTCGCCCGGTGCGGTTCACCGCGAACGGATCAGCCCGCGGGCTTCGGGTCGAGGAAGCCGACCGCGCCCAGGACGTTGCCGCGGCGCGCCGCCGCGTCGTCCACCGGCTGGTCGGGGCGCCAGTAGGCGGCGGGCACCACGCCGGGCTCGACGAGGGTGTAGCCGGGGAAGAGCGCGGCGACCTCGTCGGCGTTGCGGATGTGCATCTGCGGGGTGGAGGTCTCGGCCAGCAGCGCGCGCAGTTCGGCGATCTCCTCGTCGGTGCGGCTCAGCTGGGCGTTGTTGGACACCGCCAGCGCGCTGCCCGGCACGCAGGCGTCCCGGTAGTGGGCCACCAGCGACGCGCCGTCGGGGCTCGGGATGATGTCGAGGATGCCGAAGGCCAGCACCGCCACCGGCCGGGAGAAGTCCAGCAGACCGGCCACTCCCGGGGCGTTGAGCACCGAGTCGGGATCGCAGACGTCGGCCTCGGTGACCGTGACCCGCTCGTCGCCGCCGAGCAGGTGCCGCGCGTGGTGGCAGGCGACGGCCTCCCAGTCCACGTAGGCCACCCGCGCCTCCGGGTTGTGGGCGTGGGCGATCTCGTGCACGTTGCCGACCGTCGGCACGCCGGAGCCCAGGTCGATGAACTGGTCGATCCCGGCCTCGGTGGTCAGGAAGCGCACCGTGCGGCCGAGGAAACCGCGGTTGATGTAGCAGTAGTCGCGTTCCGTCGGGGCGAACTCCAGGGCCCGCTCCGCGGTTTCCCGGTCGATCGCGAAGTTCGCCGATCCGCCGAGCAGGTAGTCGTACATGCGAGCGATGTTGGGGTTGTCCAGGTCCGCGTGCGAGACCCTGGCCGCCAACTCCGCGTCCCGGGAGTTCTGATGCATGTCGCCCACGGTAACCGGTCGGCTCCCGACCCGATGCGATTAGTCTGAACGGCCGATCGTGCTGGGCTCCGGGGATCAACCCGGGCCGGTCGTCTGCGGGATGTGCGAGGAGCCCGCCGGGGTGTGGATGAACGAGCCGGTCAGCTGCGGCGTCGCTTTCGCGCTGCCCGGCCCGGGATCGTCCGGCGGTAATTCCGTTGACGCCGGTTTCGGCGCGGAGGTAGCTTCGCCGTGCTTGTGCTGCCGTCGGTTTGGAGTAGGACGTTGGTCCGCTGAGGTCTGAGATGCCGTTCTGTCGTGGCTCGTGCTGAGCCCGATCCGGTGTGCGACTTTCCGTGCTGCGTGGCGTCGTCCTTCCCGTGTCCGGGCGTGGACGTCTCCCGCACCGCTGTCGCTCGCGGCGTCTCGAACGTGTTGTGCGCACCGTTCGATCCAGACCTCGGGAGTTCTCCATGTCATCTTCCGCACCCCTGTCCACCATCGCGAGTGCCTGCTGCGTCGAGCTCGGCTTCGAATGGCCCGACGGCAGTCGCGTCTTCGACGGTCTGCACGCGGCGTTCGGTCCCGGCCGCACCGGGCTGATCGGGCTCAACGGGTCCGGGAAGTCCACGCTGCTCAAGCTGCTGGCCGGTGAGCTGACCGCCACCAGCGGCGCGGTTCGCGTCTCCGGCGAAGTCGGCTACCTGCCGCAGAACGTCTCGCTCGACACCGGGCTGCGCGTCGACGAAGCCCTGGGCATCGCCGGGATCCGCGCGGCGCTGCGCGCCATCCACGCCGGTGACGTCCGCGAGGAGCACTTCGCGGTGGTCGGGGAGGACTGGGACGTCGAGGAGCGGGCCGTCGCGGTGCTCGAAGAGCTCGGTCTGGGGCACATCGGCCTGGACCGGACGATCGGCGAGGTCTCCGGCGGCGAGTCGGTGCTGCTGCGGCTGGCGGCGCTGCTGCTGGAACGGCCGGAGGTACTGCTGCTCGACGAGCCCACCAACAACCTCGACCTGCCCGCCAGGCAGCGGCTGTGCTCGGCGGTCGCGGCGTGGCCCGGGGCGCTGGTCGTGGTCAGCCACGACCGCGAGCTGCTGGCCCGGGTGGACCGGATCGCCGATCTGCGCGACGGCGAGATCAGCTGGTACGGCGGGAACCTCGCCGCCTACGAGGAAGCTCTCGCCGTCGAGCAGGAGGCGGCGCAGCGGATGGTGCGCGTCGCGGAGTCCGATCTGCGCAAGCAGAAGCGGGAACTCGTCGACGCGCACGTCAAGCTCGCCCGGCGCAAGCGCTACGGCCAGAAGATGTGGGACACCAAGCGCGAGCCCAAGGCGGTGATGGCCCAGCGCAAGCGCTCGGCCCAGGTGTCGGCGGGCAAGCACCGCATCATGCACGAGACGAAGCTCGCCGAAGCCCGGCAACGGCTGGCCGAGGCGTCCGGCGCGGTGCGCGACGACGATGAGATCCGGGTCGACCTCCCGCGCACGGCGGTGCCGCCAGAACGCACCGTGCTGAACGCGCGCGGTCTGCGCCTGCCCCGCGGAGCGCGGGTGCCGGGTGACTTCGACGTGCACGGGCCGGAGCGGATCGCACTCGTCGGGCGCAACGGTTCCGGCAAGACGACGTTGCTGCGCACGATCGCCGGTGAGCTGGAGCCGCTGGCCGGGGAAGTCGTCGGGCACGTTCCGCTGCGCTTCCTGCCGCAGCGCCTCGACGTCCTGGCGGAGCACGCGAGCATCGCCGAGAACGTGGCGCGGTTCGCGCCCGGATCGACCAACAACCAGATCCGGGCCGGTCTCGCCCGGTTCCTGTTCACCGGGGACCGGGCCGACCGGCAGGTGGCGACGCTGTCCGGCGGGGAGCGCTTCCGGGCGACGCTGGCCGCGCTCGTGCTCGCCGAACCCGCGCCGCAGCTGCTCATGCTGGACGAACCGACGAACAACCTGGACATGGCCAGCGCCCGCCAGCTGATCACGGCGCTCGACGCCTACGCCGGTGCGCTGATCGTGGCCAGCCACGACGTGCCGTTCCTCGAATCGATCGGCGTCACCCGGTGGTTGCTGCTCGACGGAGGGCTGCGCGAGACCTCGGCGGCGGAGGTGCGGAGGACGGCGATGAGCTGAGCGCGGAGTTCCCCGTCGCGACGGGAAGTTCACGCCTCCGGGCGCACCTGGACCGGGTGACTCGCGGTGCTGCCGGACGCCGGTTGGCGAATCATGCCAACCGGCATCCGGCGGAGCTCCAGGAGCGTGCGATGACCGAGGCCCAACCGCAACCGGTGGTGCACCCAACCACTCGCAGCTGCCCGTTCGACCCGCACGACGGGTTGCGGGAGCTGCGCGAGGAACGGCCGCTGGCACCGATGCGCTGCGACGGCGGGCGCCGCGGCTGGCTGGTGACCAGCCACGCGCTCGTCCGGGAGGTGCTGGCCGATCCGCGCTTCGGCTCGCGCTTCGATCTGGTCAAGTTCCCGATCATCGCCGGTGATCCGGAGCAGCAGACACCGGCGGGCCTGTTCAGCATGCTGGACCCGCCGGAGCACACCTGGTACCGGCGCAAGCTCTCGGCCGGGTTCGGCCCGCGCCGGATGCGGGCGATGACCTCGCGGATCGAGCGGATCGTGGGCGACCGGCTCACCGCGATGCGGCGCGCCGGTGGTCCGGCTGATCTGGTGCCGACCTTCGCGTCGCCGGTCACCAGCCAGGTGATCGGCGAGCTGCTCGGCATCCGGATCGCCGACGAGACCGCGTTCCGCCGCGCCACCGAGAAAGTGCTCGCGCTCGGCGGCGAGGACCGGAGCAGCGAGGGCTGGGCGGAGTTGTGCGCTGTGCTGGCGGACTTCGTGCACGAGAAGCGGCGGCGGCCGGGTGCGGACCTGCTCAGCGCGCTCACCGCCGATGACCAGCTCTCCGCCGAGGAGATCACCACGATGGCCGTGATGCTGGTGACCGCCGCCCAGGACGCCACCACCAGCGTGTTCGCGCTGGGGAGCTACGCGCTGCTGACCAACCCGGATCAGCTCGCGGCGCTGCGCGCCACTCCGTCGCTGATCGACGGCGCGGTGGAGGAGCTGCTGCGCTACCTGACGATCAACCAGTTCGGCTCGACCCGGGTCGCCCTGGCGGGATTTCGAGTTCCACGGCGAGTTCCTCCGCTACGGCGACCTGATGACGCTGTCGCTCTCCGCGGCCAACCGCGACCCGGCCCAGTTCCCCGATCCGGATCGGCTCGACCTCACCCGCGCGGCGAGCGGGCACGTGGCGTTCGGCCACGGCGTGCACCACTGCCTCGGCGCGCAGCTGGCCCGCATCGTGCTGCGCACCGGCTTCGCCGGGCTGCTGCGGGAGTTTCCCGCGCTGCGGCTTGCGGTCCCGGCCGCGGAGGTCCAGATGCGCGACGACTCGCTCAACTACAGCGTGCGCGGCCTCCCGGTCGACTGGGACTGACCGGCTACCCGCCGTCGCGGCGGACGCCGCGGAGCCGGTCGTTCGCCCGGTCGGTGCGGTGGTCGACCGGTGCGCTGCCGAACGCCCGGGCCAGCCCGGACTCCGGCATGGCCACGTAGATGCTCTCGTACGAGCGGGCCGGGACGAGGTAGGTCTCGTGCCAGATGCCGACGCGCCCGCCCGCCGCCTTGCTGCGGCGGTAGAAGTCCGTCCACGCCGGACGGTGCCGGCCGGCGGGATCCGATGCGTAGGCGTAGAGCTTCTCGGCCGATTCCCAGTACTGCACGGTGGTCACCAGTCGGGGCGGGCGGTACAGGATCCGGAAGGCGAGCAGGCCGCTGTCCGGGGCGGCCCGCAGCTCCGCGAGCATCCGGCGGAATGCGATGATCACCGGAATCCAGCTGCGCACCGCCGTGAGCTCGTTGATCCTCGTGCCGAGCAGGAACACCACGAGGTCCCGGTCGTTGGGTGCGGTGCGGCGGCCGGTCTGCGGTGCTTCGCCCATCTCGCGTCCTTTCGCTCAACCGGAACGGTACCGAATCCGCGCGTTCTCCGATCGATCCGGCGAACGGGAAAATCGTAAGAATCATTCAGTTTCGGCGGCATATTCCAGGACGACACCTGGTAGTAGGAGTCGAGTGGTGGGGGTCTGGGTTCCCCGGTATTGATGTGTGCGGAGATCATCCGAACGAGACGGGGGATTCGATGCGGATCGGCCGGAGCCGTGACCCGGTTTTCATTGCCGTGGTGGATGTTTCGGCCGAGTTCCCGGCTCCGGTGCCGGGCTTGCTCCGGCTCGGGGTTTCCCGCGTGGTCCGGTGTTTCGAGTCCGTTCCCGTTCGGTGAAAACATTTCTCGTTCTCCGCCGATCAATTCTCCTCCAGCACGAATGCGTTCGAGTGCTCTTTGCTGTCCGCGCCACCGCGCCCGACCCGAGGAATGGACGATGGTGAACCCGCAGAATCCTGCTTCCGGCAACAAGGTCGCGATCATCGGAATCGGCTGCCGCTTCCCCGGAGGAGCCTCCGACCACCGGTCGTTCTGGCAGAACCTGGCCGACGGCAAGGACTGCATCGTGCCGACCCCGGTCGACCGCTACGACGTGTCGACGCTGGGCAGCCGGGACAAGGCCAAACCGGGGAGGCTGGTCGGCGGGCGCGGTGGCTACATCACCGGTTTCGACGAGTTCGACCCGGCCTTCTTCGGGATCAGCCCGCGCGAGGCCGAGCACATGGACCCGCAGCAGCGCAAACTGCTGGAGGTCGCCTGGGAAGCGCTGGAGGACGGCGGGCAGCGGCCGGACGAGCTGGCCGGCCGCGACGTCGGCGTGTTCGTCGGCGCGTTCACCCTGGACTACAAGATCGTCCAGTTCGCCGACCTCGGCTTCGAGACGCTGGCCGCGCACACCGCGACCGGAACCATGATGACGATGACGTCCAACCGCATCTCCTACTGCCTGGACCTGCGCGGACCGAGCGTCTCGATCGACACCGCCTGCAGCTCCTCGCTGGTGGCGGTGCACCTCGCCTGCCAGAGCCTGCGCCGCGGCGAGAGCAGCCTCGCGCTGGCCGGCGGCACCCTGCTGCACATGACCCCGCAGTACACGATCGCCGAGACCAAGGGCGGTTTCCTCTCCCCGGACGGCAGGTCCCGGACCTTCGACGCCGACGCGAACGGCTACGTGCGGGCCGAAGGCGTCGCGGTGGTCGCGCTCAAGCTCCTCGACGAGGCGGTGCGCGACGGCGACCCGATCCACGCGGTGATCACCGCGAGCGGCGTGAACCAGGACGGCCGCACCAACGGGATCACGGTGCCCAGCGCGGAGGCGCAGGTCGACCTGATCGAGCAGGTCTGCGCGGAAGCCGGCATCGAACCGGGCGAGCTGCAGTACGTCGAGGCGCACGGGACCTCCACGCCCGTCGGTGATCCGATCGAGGCCAACGCGCTCGGGCGGGCGCTGGCGACCGGCCGCAAGCCGGGCCGGCGCTGCTACATCGGTTCGGTCAAGACCAACATCGGGCACACCGAGTCGGCGGCCGGGATGGCCGGGCTGATCAAGACCGCGCTGTCGCTGGCGGAGCGCAAGATCCCGCCGCACATCAACCTGACCCGGATCAACCCGGACATCGACCTGGCCGCTCAGCCCTACGAGATCCCGGACCGGCTCACCGACTGGCCCGAGCACGACGGGCCGGCCCGGGCCGGGGTGAACTCCTTCGGGTTCGGCGGCACGAACGCCCACGTCGTCCTGGAGGAGGCCCCGCCGCGGCCGGAACCCGACCGGCGACCGGCGCAGCGCGCGCACCGCATCCTCCCGCTGACCGCCCGGGACCCCGCGGCGCTGCCGGAGCTGGCGGGACGGCTCGCCGACCGGCTCGCCGAGATCGACCCGGCCGACCTCGGCCACACCCTGGCGCACCGCCGCCAGCACCACGAGCACCGGCTGTCCATCGTGTACTCCTCGCCGGAGGAACTGGCGCAGCGGCTGGCCGAGTGCGCGCGGGGCGAGGCGCACCCGCTGGCCCGCACCGGACAGCGGCGCGAGGAGAACCGGCTGGTGTGGGTGTTCACCGGGATGGGGCCGCAGTGGTGGGCGATGGGCAGGCAGCTGCTGGAAGGCGAGCCGGTCTTCCGGGAGGTGATCGAGCGCTGCGACCGCGAGATCGCCCGGATCGCGGGCTGGTCCCTGCTCGACGAGCTCACCGCCGACGAGGCCGACTCGCAGATGGCCGAGACGTGGCTGGCCCAACCCGCCAACTTCGCCGTGCAGATCGCGCTGGCCGCGCTGTGGCGGCACCACGGGGTGCGGCCGGACGCGATCGTCGGGCACAGCACCGGTGAGGTCGCGGCGTTCTACGAGGCCGGGGTCTACAGCCTGGCGGACGCGGTGCGGATCATCGTCCACCGCAGCAGGCTCCAGCAGAAGCTCGTCGGGACCGGCACGATGCTGGCGGTGAGCCTGACCGAGGCGGAGGCGCAGCAGCGGGTGCGGCGCTTCGGCGACCGCGTCTCGGTGGCCGCGATCAACGCCCCCGCCTCCTGCACCCTGGCCGGTGACGAGGACGCGCTCGCCGCGCTCGCCGACGAACTGACCGCCGAGCAGGTGTTCGCGAAGTTCCTCGGCGTCCGGGTGCCCTACCACAGCTCCCGGATGGAGCTGATCAAGGACGAGCTGCTGTCCTCGTTGGACGGACTGCGGCCCGGACCGGCGCAGGTACCGCTCTACCTGACCGGCCAGGAGGGCACCGCGCGCGGCCCGGAGCTCGACGCGGCCTACTGGTGGCGCAACGTCCGCGACAGCGTCCGCTTCCGCGCGGCGGTGGACCGCATCGCCGACGACGGGTACCGGCTGTTCCTGGAGATCGGGCCGCACCCGGTGCTGGCCCACTCGATCCGGGAATGCCTGCTGGACAAGCAGGTCGAGGGCGCCTCGGTGCCGTCCATCCGCCGCGCGGAGGACGAGGCGGAGCGGTTCACCGCCTCGCTGGCCGACCTGCACAACCTCGGCGTCGACGTCGACTGGGCGGTGCTCGAACCGCGGGGCCGGGCGGTGCCGCTGCCCGCCTACCCGTGGCGCCGCGACCGGTACTGGGTGGAGCCCGCGTCGGTCGCGCAGATCCGGCTCGGCCACCTCGACCACCCGCTGCTCGGCCGCCGCCTGTCCACCGCCGAACCGTCCTGGGAAGCGACGCTCGACGTCGAGCGGGAACCGTACCTGCGCGACCACCGGATCCAGGGCGACGTGGTGTTCCCCGCCGCCGGGTACCTGGAGATGGCCGCGCAGGCGGTGCGCGCGATGACCGGCGGCACGACGGTCGCGCTGGCCGGTGTCGAGCTGCGCAAGGCGCTGTTCCTGCCGGAGGACGAGGCCCGGCGGGTGCAGCTGTCGTGCACCGCCGACTCGGAGTTCGCGATCGCCACGGTCAACGGCGCCGACCAGCGCTCCGTGCACGCCACCGGCGTTCTGCGCACCGGCCGCCCGAACGGGAGCAGCGGGAGGCTCGACGCGGAGGCGATCCGCGCGCGCAGCCGGCAGCACCTCGACGGCCCTGCCTGCTACGCGGCGCTGGCCGGACTCGGCTACCACTACGGCCCCGCGTTCCAGAACATCGAGCAGGTCTGGATCGGGCCGGACGAAGCGCTCGCCCGCATCCGGCCGAACGAGGCGCTCACCGGTGAGCACCACTTCCACCCGGCGCTGCTGGACGCCTGCTTCCAGACCCTGCTGACGCCGCTGATCGGCGAGGACGCCCCGGAAACCGGCATCCGGCTGCCGCTGTCCATCGCCGAGGTGCGGACCGAGCCGATCGGATCGCAGCCGATCTGGGCGCACGCCAGGGTCGTGCGCCGCGACGGCGACGAGCTCATCGGCGACATCACGGTGCACGCCGAGGACGGTTCGGTGCTCGGCCACGTCGACGGCTTCCGCGCCGCCGACGTCGAGCAGTCCTCGGCCGGCGTCGCGACCGCCACCATCGACAACTGGCTGCTCGCGCCGAGGTGGGAACCGGCACCGGATCTCGCCGAGCACCCCGACGCGCCGGGCGATGTGCTGGTGCTGGCCGATTCGCAGGGCATCGGCGAGGAGCTCGCCGCGCAGCTCACCGCCCGCGGTGGCCGCTGCCACCTGGTGCGGCCGGGCACCGGCTACCGGCGCGGCGAGCGCGAATCGGTGGTGGCGCCGGACAGCGCCGGCGACCTGCGACGGCTGCTCGCCGAGCTGCCGTGCGACGCGGTGGTGCACCTGTGGAACCTGGACCGGCCGGACTTCGACGCCGCAGGCGAAGCCGAGCTGGCGCGTCAGCACACCGAGGGCACCTACTCGGTGATCGCGCTGGCCCAGGCCCTGGTCGCCGCGCAGTCCCCGGCCCGGCTGCACGTGGTCACCCGCGGCGCCCAGGCGGTCACCGCCGATGCCGAGGTCGAGCCGCTGGGCGCGCCTGCCTGGGGCATCGGCCGCGTGCTGTGGCAGCAGGAGCTCACCGCCAACCGCGGCAAGCTGATCGACCTGGACCTGGCGGGCACGGACGTGGCCGCCGACGCCGCCGCGCTGCTGCGCGAGATCAGCGCCGACGACGAGCAGGAGATCGCGCTGCGCGGCGACCGCCGCCACACCTGCCGGCTCCGCAGACCCGACGACCTGCTGAAACCGCTGCCGCTGCGATTGCGCCCGGACTGCGCCTACCTGGTCACCGGCGCGTTCGGCGCGCTCGGCCGGCTGGTCTGCCGGACGCTGGCCCGGCGCGGCGCCCGGCGGCTGATCCTGGTGGGCCGCACCGAACTGCCCGCCCGCGAGCACTGGCGCGAGCTCGACCCGGACAGCTCGATCGGCCGGAAGGTGGCGCTGGTCAAGGAACTGGAAGAGCTCGGCGCGCAGTCGCTCCTGGTGCCGCTGGACATCACCGACGAGCGGGACTTCGCCGCGTGGCTGGTCGGCTACCGGCGGCACGACCTGCCGCCCATCCGCGGCGTCTTCCACCTCGCGGGCAGCGTCGAGGACACGCTGCTGCCGGAGATGGACCGGCAGACCTTCGACGCCGCGCACGACCCCAAGACGGTCGGCGCCACCGTGCTGCACCGGCAGCTGCGCGACGACCCGCTGGACCACTTCGTGCTCTTCGCCTCCATCGCCGCGGTGCTCACCACGGCCGGGCAGACGAACTACGCGGCGGGCAACGCCTTCCTCGACGCGCTGGCCCACCACCGGCGCTCGCTCGGGCTCCCGGCGCTGAGCATCGACTGGGGGCCGTGGGCGACGGGCATGATCGCCGACCTCGGCCTGGTGGAGCACTACCGCAACAACCGCGGCATGAGCTCGCTGTCCCCGGAAGCCGGGATGGCGGTGCTGGAACGGGTCGTGGACCAGGGCCACCCGCAGCTGCTGGTGGCCACCATCGTCGACTGGCCGCTGTTCACCGCCTGGTACACCACACCACCGCCGCTGGTGGCCGAGCTGGCCGCCGAAGCGGCCGACGACGCCGGGGCGGCGGGCGGCTTCCTGGAGGAATTCCGCGCCACCGCACCGGAACAGCGGCGCGAACTGCTGACCCGGCACTTCACCGAACTGGTCGCGGGCGTCCTGCGGGTGCGGCCGGACCAGGTCGACGAGAACGCCGGACTGGGCGCGCTCGGCCTGGACTCGCTGCTGGCGATGGAAGTCCGCGCCCGCACCCACGCCGAGCTCGGCGTCGCGCTGCCGGTGGTGGCGCTGCTGGGCAGCTCACCGGTCGCCGACCTCGTCGCCCGGTTGCACGAACAGCTCGACGCGGCCGGGACCGGCACCGGGCCCGCCGCGGAGGTCGAGGAGTTCCGCGACCAGCGGCAGTACCCGCTGACGCAGAACCAGCAGGCGCTGTGGTTCCTCAAGCAGCTCAACCCGGACGGCTTCGCCTACAACATCGGCGGTGCGGTGGAGGTGCGCACCGAGCTCGACCCGGACCTGATGTTCGAGGCGTTCCGCGCGATGCTGGCGCGCCACCCGAGCCTGCGGGCCAACTTCGTGCTCGTCGACGGCGAACCGGTGCAGCGGATCTCCGAGGAGGTCAAGCCCGACGTCGAGCTGTTCGACGTCCAGGACCAGCCCTGGGCGGACGTCTACCAGCTGATCGTCCACGAGTACCGCAAGCCCTACGACCTGGAGAACGACCCGCTGATCCGGTTCCGGTTGTTCCGCCGCGGCCCGGACCGGTGGGTGATCACCAAGGCGGTGCACCACATCGTCTCCGACGCGATCTCCACCTTCACCTTCATCGAGGAGCTGCTCGCGGTCTACGAGGCGCTGCGCGCCGGGCGCCGCGCCGAACTCCCGCCGGTGACGGCCACCTACCTGGACTTCCTCAACTGGCAGAACAGGTTCCTGGCCGGTGACGACGCGCGGCGGATGCTGGAGTACTGGCGGCAGGCGCTGCCCGCCGAGCCGCCGGTGCTGAACCTGCCCACCGACAGCCCGCGCCCGCCGGTGCAGACCAACAACGGCGCCTCGGAGTTCTTCGTCCTCGACGAGGAGCTCACCGCCCGGGTGCACGCACTGGCCCGCGAGCACGACGTGACCGTGTTCGTGGTGCTGCTCGCCGCCTACTCGCTGCTGCTCAGCCGCTACTCCGGGCAGGACGACGTGATCGTCGGCAGCCCGGTCAGCGGCCGCACCCAGGACGAGTTCGCCTCGGTGTACGGCTACTTCATCAACCCGCTGCCGCTGTACGTGGACATGACCGGCGATCCGACGGTCGGCGAGCTGCTGGCCCGCACCCGCGAGACCGTCCTCAACGGGCTGGACCACCAGGAGTACCCGTTCGTGCTGCTGGTCGACGAACTCGGCGGCGCGCACGACCCGAGCCGCTCGGCGCTGTTCCAGGCGATGTTCATCCTGCTCGTGCACAAGGTGGCCACCGAGAAGTACGGCTACCGGCTGGACTACATCGAGCTGCCGGAGGAGGAGGGGCAGTTCGACCTGACGCTGTCGGCCTACGAGGACGAGGCCGACGGCCGGTTCCACTGCGTCTTCAAGTACAACTCCGACCTGTTCCGGCCCGGCACCATCAGCAGGCTGGCCGGGCACTACCGCAACCTGGTCGACTCGCTGACCCGCACACCCGCCGCCGAACCCGCCACCCAGCTCCAGATGCTCGACCCCGCCGAGACCGAACGGCTGCTGCACGGCTTCAGCGGCGTGGTCCGGCGGGCTGCCGACGACGTGCCGGTGCACCACCTGATCAGCCGGGCGGCCGCCGAGAACCCGGACGCGATCGCCGTTTCGATGCCGTCGGAGACGGGGGAGACGCGGCGGCTCAGCTACCGCGAGCTCGACCGCGACTCCCGGCGGATGGCGCACCGGCTGCGCGAGCTCGGCGTCATCAACGGCGCGGTCGTGGCGCTGTGCATGGAGAAGTCGCCGGAGCTGGTCGTCGCGCTGCTGGCCGTGCTGCACGCAGGCGGCGCCTACCTGCCGCTGGACCCCGGCTACCCGGCCGACCGGCTCTCCGACATGGTGCGCGACGCCGATGCCGTGCTGGCCGTCGTCGACGACGACCACCGGGACCGGCTCGGCGGCGCGGGCGTGGTGCTGACACCGGCCGAGCTGCTGAGCGCGGCCGGACCGCAGGCGGCGCACCGCCCGGTCGACCCGGGATCACCCGCCTACGTCATCTACACCTCGGGTTCGACCGGCCGCCCGAAGGCGGTGCGGGTCAGCCACCGCAACCTGTCCTCGGCCTACCACGCCTGGCACGCGGAGTACCGGCTCGGCGAGGACGTCCACGCGCACCTGCAGCTGGCGAGCCCCGCCTTCGACGTGTTCACCGGCGACCTGGTGCGGGCCCTGTGCTCCGGCGGGACCCTCGTGCTGGTGGACCGGGACCTGCTGTTCAACACCGCCCGGCTGCACGAGGCGATGCGCGCCGAGCGCGTCGACTGCGCCGAGTTCGTGCCCGCCGTCGTCCGCGGGCTGGTGGAGCACTGCGAGCGGGCCGGGCAGCGCCTGGACTTCATGCGGCTGCTGGTCGTCGGCTCCGACGCGTGGAAGGTCGAGGAGTACCAGCGGCTGCGCGCGTTGTGCGGCCCGGACACCCGGGTGATCAACTCCTACGGGCTCAGCGAAGCCACCATCGACAGCGCCTACTTCGAGGGGCCGACCGATCACCTGGCACCGGGGCAGCTGGTGCCGATCGGCCGGCCGCTGCCCAACAGCACGCTCTACATCCTCGACGAGCACGGCAGGCCGGTGCCGCCGGGCGTGCCGGGGGAGCTGTGGGTCGGCGGCGCCGGGGTGTCGCTGGGCTACCTCGACGAGGAGCTGACCGCGCAGCGCTTCGTCACCCGCACCTTCGGCGGCGAGCCGGTGCGGTTGTACCGGACCGGCGACCTGGCCCGCTGGGACGCCGACGGCATCGCGCACCTGCTCGGCCGCGCCGACTCGCAGGTCAAGGTCCACGGTCACCGCATCGAGACCGGTGAGGTCGAAGCCCGGCTGGCGGATTGGCCGGGACTCGCGCAGGCGGTCGTCACCGCCCGGGCGGGCGCCGACGGCAACACCGTGCTGTGCGCATACTGCGTGCCCGCCGAGGGAGTGGCGCTGGACGTTCGGGCGCTGCGCAGGCACCTGGCGGAGTACCTGCCGACCTTCATGATCCCGGCCCACCTCATCGAGGTCGGCGGCCTGCCGCTGACCACCAACGGCAAGGTCGACCTCGCCGCGCTGCCCGCCCCCGAGGTCGTCCGGGAGGAGACCGACGAGCCGCCGGTGACCCTGTTCGAGGAGCGGATGGCCGAGCACTGGAAATCGGTGCTGGGCCTGGACCGGGTGACGCTGCGCGACGACTTCTTCGAGGTCGGCGGCAACTCCATCCGGCTGATCGAGCTGATCCACCACCTGCAGCACGAGTTCAACATCAGCATCCCGGTCAGCCAGCTGTTCAAGGTCACCACCCTGCAGGGCATGGCGACCACGCTGGAGCACATCATCACCGGCCGGATCGGTGGCGCCCAGCCGTACCTGACCTTCAGCGACCTCGGCGCACCGCTGTTCTGCTTCCCGCCCGCCGGCGGGCACGGCCTGGTCTACCGCCGCTTCGCCGAGCACCTGCCCGGCCACCGGGTCGTGGCGTTCAACTACCTGACCGGTGACGACAAGGTGACCCGCTACGCGGACCTGGTCGAGGACCTCCAGCCCACCGGCCGGTGCGCACTGCTCGGCTACTCGCTGGGCGGGAACCTGGCCTTCGAGGTGGCCGGCGAGCTGGAGCGGCGCGGCCGGGAGGTCTCCGACGTGATCATCATGGACTCCTACCGGATCGGCGAGTCCTTCCAGCTGGGCGAAGAGCACCTCGAAGCGTTCGAACGGGAACTGGCCGAGCACCTGCGCAGGCACACCGGTTCGGAAGTGGTGGCGGCCGAAACCCGCGAGCAGGCCCGCGACTACCTCGACCACAGCAGCCGGACGCCGAACACCGGCACGGTCCGGGCCGCGGTGAGCGTGATCTCCGACGAGACCAAGGCCGCGCAGTACGCCACCGGTGCACCGGGCAGCTGGCACGGCAGCTCCGCCACGCGCAGCGGCCTGCACCGCGGCTCGGGCAGCCACGCCGAAATGCTCGACGAGACGCACCTGCCGGTGAACGCCGGGCTGGTGCGCGAGATCCTCTCGGGAGGTTCGGATCGTGAAGCGTGACGAGGACAAGACCGACCGGCCGAGCGTCATCATCATCGGCGGTGGCATCGCGGGCCTGGCGGCCGGCTGCTACGCGCAGATGAACGGGATGGACAGCCACGTCCTGGAGAAGCACGTGCTGCCAGGTGGGTGCTGCACCGCGTGGTCGCGCGAGGGCTACATCTTCGACTACTGCATCGAGTGGCTGATCGGTACCGCGCCGGGCAACGAGGCCAACCAGATCTGGCGGGAGCTCGGCGCGCTCGACGGCAAGGAGATCACCAACTTCGAGACGTTCAACCGGGTCGTCGGCGAGGACGGGCGGGAAGTCCGGTTCTACCACGACCCGGGCAGGCTGGAGCGGCACCTGCTGGACATCTCGCCAGGTGACGCGCGGCAGATCAAGTCCTTCTGCCGGGACCTGCGGCGGTTCCTGAACCTGGAGGTCTTCCCGTTCCTGAAGCCACCGCCGTTGAAGACGTTGCCCGAGAAGCTGGCCATGCTGCGCGAGGTGCTGCCGGCGTCCTTGCTGTTCTGGCGGACCTCGGCGACGCAGATGACCGACTTCAGCGGGAGGTTCACCGACCCGTTCCTGGGGCGGGCGTTCCCGAACGTCTTCTTCCAGGACCACGAGCGGTTCCCGCTGCTGCCGTACCTGTACAACATCGCCTGCGCCCACCACGGCAACGCGGGTTTCCCGGAGGGCGGCTCGCTGGGGCTGGCGCGTTCCATCGAGGATCGCTACACCGGGCTCGGCGGCGAGATCAGCTACCGCGCACGGGTCCGGCGAATCCTGGTCGAGGACGACCGGGCGGTCGGCGTCGAGCTCAAGGACGGCAGTCGCCACTACGCCGACCACGTCATCTCGGCCTGCGACGGGTACACCACGATCTACCGCTTCCTGGGCGGTGAGTACACCAGCCCGGCCGTGGACAAGCTCTACAGCGAGCTGCTGCACAAGCCCGGAGTGACGTACCCGAGCATGGTGTCGGTGTTCGTCGGCGTCGACGGCGAACTCCCACCGGACACCCCGCACAGCACCACCTACCTGCTGTCCGAACAGGACAGCGCGGCGCTGCCGGAGGTGATGCAGGACAGCCTCGTCGTCCAGCTGCGGTCGCGCTACTGGCAGGGCTGCGCGCCGCCGGGCAAATCGCTGTTCCACTGCACCTACTTCAGCGACTTCGGCTACTGGCGCGAGTTGCGCACCCGCAACCGGCGGGAGTACTGGGCGCAGAAGCGCAAGGTCGCCGATTTCGCCCGGGGTTTCCTGGAACAGCGCCACCCCGGGGTCGCCGGGCGCATCGAGGTCGTCGACGTGGCCACGCCGACGACCAACCACCGCTACACCGGCAACCACAACGGCAGCATCCTCGGCTGGATGGGCTTCACCGAAGCCGACGACCTGGCGACCGAGCTGGTGAACCGGCAGCGGATGCGGCTGCCGGGACTGGCCGGGTTCTCGATGGCCGGCCAGTGGGTCGGTGGCGGCGGGCTGATCAAGGCGGCTTCGAGCGGGCGGTTCGTGGTCCAGTTCCTGTGCGAGGAGCTCGGCATCCCGTTCCGGGCCTGGGAAAGTCGCGACGACGAACCCTGGCGGCCGGACAAGCTCGGCCACCTGCCGCAACTGGACGTCCGCCCGATGCAACTCACCGAGGAGGCCTGAACATGTCCCGGCAGAGCATGATCATCATCGGTGGTGGGCTGGGCGGCCTGTCCACCGGGTGCTACGCCCAGATGAACGGCTACCGCAGCCGGATCTTCGAGATGCACGAGATCCCCGGCGGGTGCTGCACCGCCTGGGACAAGGGCGACTTCACCTTCGACTGCTGCGTGAGCTGGCTGCTCGGCAACGGCCCGGGCAACGAGATGCACCAGATCTGGCTGGAGCTCGGCGCCCTGCAGGGCAAGCAGATGCGTCACTTCGACGTGTTCAACATCGTGCGCGCCCGGGACGGCAGGGCCGTCTACTTCTACTCCGACCCGGACCGGCTGCAGGCGCACCTGATGGAGATCTCCCCGTCCGACGCCCGGCTGATCCGGGACTTCTGCAACGGGTTGCGCCGGTTCCGCAAGCTGCTGTCGGTGTACCCGTTCCTCAAGCCGGTCGGCCTGATGGGCACCTTCGAGCGCTGGCGGATGCTGGCCTCGTTCGCGCCGTACTTCAACCTCATCCGCAAGTCGATCGGCACGCTGATGACGGACTACTCGGCCAGGTTCCGCGATCCGCTGCTGCGCGAGGCGTTCAACTTCATCCTCTACGAGAAGCACGCGGCGTTCCCGGTGCTGCCGTTCTACTTCCAGCTCGCCGCGCACGCGAACGGCTCCGCCGGGGTCCCGGAGGGCGGCTCGCTCGGGCTGGCGGAGTCGATCGAGCGCCGCTACCGCCGCCTCGGCGGTCAGATCGACTACAACGCGAAGGTCGAGGAGGTGCTGGTCGAGGACGACCGCGCGGTCGGCGTGCGGCTCAGCGACGGCCGCGAGTTCCGCGCCGACGTCGTGGTGTCGGCCTGCGACGGGCACACCACGACGATGAAGCTGCTCCGCGGCCGCTACCTCACCGACACCCACCGCGAGCTCTACACCAGCACGATCGACGAGCCCGGCAACATCTTCCCCGGGTACTTCGCGCTGTTCCTGGGCCTGGACCGGCCGTTCCCGGACGGCGAACCGTGCACCACGCACCTGCTCGACGAGGAGGTGGCCGCGCAGCTGACCGGCATCCGCCACCCCAGCATCAACGTCCAGTTCCGCAGCTCGCACTACCCGGAGCTGGCGCCGGCGGGCAAGACGATCGTCTACGCGACCTACTTCTGCGACATCGCGCCGTGGCGCGAGCTGGCCACCGGGCCGGAGCAGGCGACCCGGATCCGCAAGGGCGAGCCCCGGCACACCCTCTCGGTGCGGCGCGGCGTCGACTACTACGCCGCCAAGCGCCGGGTCAAGGACGTGATCGTGGACTTCCTCGACGGCCGCTACCCGGGGCTGAAGGACTCCGTCGTCGTCCGGGACATCTCCACGCCGCTGACCCAGGTCCGCTACACCGGCAACTACAACGGCACGGTGCTGGGCTGGCAGCCGTTCGTCGACGGCGGCGAGACGATGGAGAAGGTGATCAAGAAGCACGGGCCGCGGCTGCCGGGCCTGGAGAACTTCTACCTCTCCGGGGTGTGGGCGACCACGGGCGGCCTGATCCGGGCCGCCGCGGCGGGCAGGCAGGTGATGCAGTTCGTCTGCCGCGACGACGGCAAGGAGTTCACCGCCAGCATCGACGACAGCGCTCCGGAACCGACCCACCTGGTGATCCCGGTGGGTTCGGGGTCAGCCCGGACCGGTGATCTCCACCAGAGCGAAGCACTGATGTGATGCTGCGCCCCGGTGGGGCGCAGCACCGCACCAACGGTTCACCAGGCGATCGGCAGGGAGTTCAGGCCGTGGGTCAGGTGACCGGAGCGGAACTCCGGCTCGGCGGCCAGCTTCAGCCCGGGGAACCGGGCGAGCAGGATGGGCAGCGCGATCCGCAGCTGCAGGCGGGCCAGCGGCGCGCCGATGCAGTGGTGCGGGCCGTGCCCGAACGCGACGTGCCGGGACGGGGGACGGGTGATGTTGAGCTCGTCCGGTCGCGTGACGAAGTCCGGGTCCCGGTTGGCCGCGGGGAACGAGCACGTCACCAGATCACCCGCGTTGATCACGTGCCCGGCGATCTCCACCTGCCGGGTGGCCACCTTCGTCGTGCTGACGTGCGCGATCGTCAGCCACCGCAGCAGCTCCTCGATCGCCGTGTCGATGAGCTCGGGATCCCGCCGCAGCCGGTCGAGCTGATCGGGGTGCCGCAGCAGCGCGAGCGTGCCCAGCGACAGCATGTCGGAGGTGGTTTCGTGCCCGACCAGCAGGAGCAGGCTGACCATGCCGACGATCTCGGCGTCGCTGAGCTCGTCACCGTGCTCGAGCGTCATCCGCCCCAGCAGGCCGTCCCCCGGATCGGTCCGGTTGCGGACGGCGAGCTGGGCGAGGTACGCCTGCGATTCGGCGTGCAGCGCCTTGCGCTCCTCGTCGGAGAAGGAGGTGTTGAGGAATCCGTTGGTGTACCGGAGGAAGTCCTCCCGGTCTTCGACGGGGACGCCGAGCAGCTCGCAGATGACCAGCGAGGGCACCGGGATCGAGAACGAGGTGACGAGGTCCCCGGGTGATCCGGAGCGTTCGAGGGCGTCGAGGTGGTCGTTGACGATCCCGGTGATGCGCGGCTCCAGCCGGAGCAGCCTGCGGGGGGTGAACTCCGATGCGACCGTCCGCCGCAGCCTGGTGTGCTCGGGTGGATCGACGACGAGCACGTTGCCGGGCTGGAGCATCGTCGACCCCTTGCCGGGTTCCGCGGAACCGGGCGGGACGTTGCTGAAGCTCTCCCAGTCGGAGAGCACTCGCCGGACGTCGGCGTAGCGGGTCACCAGCCAGGTGTCCATGCCGAACGGGCTGGTGCTGCGCACGATGCCGTCGTTCTGCTGAATCGCATTCAGTTCTGGTACCGGGTCGAATCCGTTGCGCCGCATGTGGATCGGGATCTCCCGAGACCGTTGCATCACGCCTCCTCGTTGCGCTGCCGGGATGTCACGGCGAACATAGCGAACGCCGGGCGCACCGGCATCTACAGTGGACACTTCCGGGTAGATCTCGGCGCGATCGTTGAACATCCGCGGCGGAGCCGGTACGGCGAAACGGGCCACCGCGGTCGCGCGGTGGCCCGTTGCCGGTTCCGGCCGGCTCTTCTCAGGAGATTCCCGCCGTGCTGCGGGAGGTGCGGAGTCGGAGGCTGTTGGTGGCGACGAAGATGCTGCTGAAGGCCATGGCGGCCCCGGTGATCACGGCGTGCCCGTCGACGATGCCCTGAACGCCGAGTCCTTCGACGTTGATGAAGCCTTCGACCGCGGGCAGCTCGCCGATGCGTTGCTGGCCGCCGCGTCCGGGGACTCGGGATTCCGAATGATGACGGGGGTCACCGGCCCTCGGGTGAATACCCCCCTGCACGTATGGCCCTCCTGGTGTGCGAGGTGATCTGCAATCCGTAGTTCAGAGAGGTTGATGATTTCAGTGTTAATCGAAAAAATTGGCTGAAGCGCGAAAGGCCCTTGATCCACTCCGGAAACCGGGTCAGACTTCGGCTCGTGCCGACGACAGCCGACCTCGAGCAGCTGCTGCGCGAGGCTGAACTGCGCGTGACCCGCCCGCGGGTCGCAGTGCTGTCGGCGGTGCACGCCCACCCGCACGCGGACACCGAGTCGATCATCGGTGCGGTGCGGGAGGTGCTCCCGAAGGTGTCCCACCAAGCCGTCTACGACGTGCTGCGGGCGCTGACCGCCGCCGGCCTGCTGCGCCGCATCCAGCCGATGGGCTCGCTGGCCCGCTACGAGGCGCGGGTGGGGGACAACCACCACCACCTCGCGTGCCGGTCCTGCGGAGTGGTCGCCGACGTCGACTGCGCCGTGGGCGCCGCGCCCTGCCTGACCGCCTCCGATGCCCGGGGCTTCACGATCGACGAAGCCGAGGTCATCTACTGGGGCCTGTGCGCGGACTGCTCTCCCGGCACCGCGTAGTCCCGCGGTTCTGCTCCGGTTGAGGTGCGGGCGGTGCACCCGGCGTCCATCCTGGGGCGACCTCTTCGGCCAGCTCCTTGCGATGGAGGAGATCGGCATGTCCGCGACGATGATCGCGCTGTTCGGCGGCACCGGCCCCGAGTGGGAGGTCCGGGAGATCCCGGTGCCCGAGGCCGGGCCCGGTCAGGTGCTGGTGCGCGTGCGCGCGGCGGCGCTGAACAACGCCGACGCCCCGGTGCTGGCCGCCGCCGATCCGACCTCCGGTGGCACGGGCGAGCCGTACCAGGCCGGGTACGAGTTCGCCGGTGAGGTCTTCGCCGTCGGTGCGGGCGTCACCGGCGTCGTGGTGGGGGAGCGGGTGATGGGCACCCAGCCGCGCAGCTTCGCCCAGTACGTCCGCGCGGATCACCGGCACGTGCTGCGCATTCCCGGCACCGCCGGGTACGAGGAGGCCGCTTCGCTGCCGACCGGTCTGCTCACCGAGCACGGCGCGCTGCGCCTGGGCGCCTTCCGGGCCGGGCAGTCGGTGCTGATCACCGGTGCCACGTCGGCGATCGGGCTGCTCGGCGTGCAGATCGCCAAGGTGCTCGGTGCCTCGACGGTCGTGGGCACCACCCGGACGGCGTCGAAGGAGGCGCTGCTGGCCAGCGCGGGAGCGGACGTGGTCGTCGTGGGCCCGGGCGACGAGCTGACCGACGAGGTGCTGACGGCCACCGGTGGCGAGGGCGTGGACGTGGTGCTCGACCACGTGGGCGGACGGCTCTTCGCGGCCTGCTTGCCCGCCACCCGGGTCGACGGGCACCTGGTCAACATCGGCCGCCTGGACCGGGCGGAATCCACGATCAACCTGGACCACCTGTCCTACCGGCACCTGCACCTGCGCGGCGTCTCGTTCGGCTTCGGCCGCCCCGCCGAGCTGGGCGACGTGCTCGCCGGGCTCGTGCCGGAAGTGCTGCCCGCGGTGGCCGAGGGCCGGATCAGGCCGGTCGTCGACGAGGTCTTCCCGCTGGCGGGAGCCGCGGCGGCCCTCGACCGGCTGCGCACCGGCGAGGCGCTCGGCAAGATCGTGCTGGCGATGCCCTGAGCGCGCTGTCCGCCCAGCGTCCACCGACCGGCCCGGAGTGCGGGTTCGGCCCCGGGCGGGTGACGCGCGTCAGTAGTCTGGCCGATCGTGGACCGACCGACGTTGCCCGAGCACCTGCGACTGCTGCTGTCCGACGAACCCGTGCTGGACGTGTACGCCCACGGCCCGTGGCGGGTTCCGGACGGGTTGTACGAGGAGATCTGGGAGCGCGCGGAGGAGCTCAACCGGGATCCGGCCGCCGAGCGGCTGGCGGTGGAGCTGCCGGAGTTCTACGCCGAGGGGACCACGGTCGTCGGCGCCGAGCTGTGGTGCCTGCTGGAGTTCCTGCTCGGCACCGTGGCGGTGCGCGGCGGCAACGCCGCCGATGTGCAGTGCGAGACGCTGAGCGGGTTCGTGGCCCAGCCGTGGACGCCGGTGCGCAGCTGGTCGTGGAGCGCGCACGCGGCGGTGTTCCGGCTGCCCGCGGAGTGGCTGCTGACCGGGGCCGGCGACGACCCGGAGCTGCGGGAGGCGGCGTTCGACCTGGCCCGCCGCTGCCTGGACGTCTTCGCCGGGCTCGAACCCGTCGAGTCGCGCAGGCAGGCGCTGATCGCCCTGCACGACCTGCGCGCCGCCGATCCGGCGCTGGCCAAGCAGGACCTGCTCGCCCCGGTCGAGGCGCTGCGGGAGGCGTGGGCGGAGCGGGCGGACGAATCGGTGCTGGCGGCGCTGCCCGAGCTCGCCGGCCCGGCCGCCTACCTGGACTGGGCGTGCTCGGGGTTCCTGGCCGCGCACCAGCGGTTGCTGGAGCGGGTGCCGAGCGCGGTGGGCCCCGGCCCGGTGCCCGACGTCGGTCCCGGCATGGAGCACGAGGCCGTGCTGGCGCACCTGATGCTGCACGCGGATCTGGCGGAGGTGCCGGTGGAGCTGGCGCTGACCACCGGGCGCCCGGTGTTCGAGACCGTGCAGAGCATGTTCGCCGGTTACCGGGCGACCTTCAACGCCGACCGGTGGCACGGTCAGGTGCTGGCGTGGCTCGGGCGCGCGGTGCTGGCCGGTGAGGTGGACGTCTGCCGCGCCTGGCTCGACATGGCGATGCGGATCAGCGGCGTGGTGCAGGGGCTGCCGCACGGCGTGGTGACGCCGAACTGCGGTGTCCTGGTCCGCGACTTCCAGCAGCAGCTGCGGGTTCTCGCCCAGCCGCGCCGGGTCCGCAACCCGCTGGCGGCGAAGCTGGCCACCGGCGAGGACCTGCCGACGGCGCAGGAGGATCCGGCCGCCGAGCTGGTGGGGCAGCCGGAGCTGGCGGCGGCGCTGCGCACCGAGCTGGCCGGTGCCCAGGACGGCCGGCCGGTGCGAATGCTGCTGACCGGCCCGGAGAGCACCGGCCGCGGCACCGCGGTCCGGTTGCTGCGCGGCGCGCTGCTCAACGCCGGTGCGCAGCGGCAGGAGATGTGGGTGTCCGAGGCGGAGTTCGCCAGTCTGGACGTCAGCAACGCCGTCGTGCACCTGCAGCAGAAGACCTACGCCCTCGGCTCCCGGGATCTGCTGGTGCTGCACGGGCTCGACCGGCTGGCGGGCCTGGAGTGGTCCGGGGCGGCGTTGCTGGAGGAGCTGCGGCGGCTGCTGACCCGGGTGCCGGACCTGCACGTCGTCGCGGTGAGCCGGACCGGGGGAGCCGACCGGGTGGGCGAGGTGAATCCCGCGCTGCTGCAGCAGTTCCGGGTCGCCGCCACCCGGGCGTTCACGGAGGACGAACGCGTGGAGCTGTTCCGGCGCGCGGTGGCCCGGCGGGAAGCGGTGGTGGCCGACGACGCCGCCCGGGAGGGCGCGCGGCTGGCCGCGGCCGGGCAGCAGAACCTGCGCGGGGCGCGCCTGGTCGAGCACCTGGCCGAACGCGGCGTCGAAGCGGCCCGGGCCCGCAACAGCGGCCGCCCGCTGGAGGTGCTGCGCCGGGACCTGCCGGAGTCGCCGGTGCGCGGTGCGGATTTCGCCGACTGCGTCGGCCTGGAGTCGGTCCGCCGCGAGCTGGACCAGGTGCTGGCCGAGGTGCGGGCCGCGGAGCTGCGCCGGGAGGCCGGGATGCCGGAGGTGATCCGCCCGCGGCACCTGGTGTTCACCGGTTCGGCCGGGACCGGGAAGACGACCGCGGCCGGGATCCTGGGCCGGATGTGCGCCGATCTCGGCGTGCTGTCCTCGGGCCATCTGGTGGTGGTCGACTGCGCGGACCTGGCCGGGCGGCACCTGGCGGAGGCGGCCATCGGCGTGCAGCGCGCGATCGACCAGGCCTCGGGCGGGGTGCTGTGCATCGAGGACGCGGGCACGCTCGCCCGCCCGGGCATCGACCTCGACCACTCCCGCAACCGGGGTGTGATCGATGCGCTGCTGGCCGGTCTCCAGGCGCGACCGGACGACCTGCTGGTGGTGCTGTGCGGTCCGGACGCGGCGGTGAACGGGCTGCTCAAGGCGACTCCGGAGCTGGCGGTCCGCTTCCCGAAGGTGGTGCGCTTCCCGGACCTGACCGACGAGCAGGTCGTGGAGCTGTTCGAGCGCAAGGCCGCCGAAGCGGGCTTCACCGCGGCGCCCGGCGTGCGGCCGAAGGTGGCCCGGCTGGTCCGCGCCGCCCGCCGCACCGCGGCGATGACCAACGGACGCCTGGCGGTGCACCTGCTGGAGCGCACGATCTCCGCGCAGTCCCGGCGGATCCTGACCGGCCGGAAACCGCGCGCGGTGCACCGGATCGTGGCCGCCGACGTCCCGGACACCTCGGTGGACCGGGTGCGCACCGACCTCCCGGAGGACCCGCTGGCGCTGATCGACGACCTGGTCGGCCTGGAGTCGGTCAAGCGCGAGGTGCGGCTGCTGGTGGCGGAGGCCGAGGCGGACCGGCTGCGCCGCGGCGCCGGGCTGGCGCTGGGCTCGCGCATGCGGCACCTGGTGTTCACCGGCAACCCGGGCACGGCCAAGACGACGGTGGCCAGGCTGGTCGCGGCGGTGTACGCCAAGCTCGGCCTGCTGTCCTCCGGGCACCTGGTGGAGGTCTCGCACGCCGACCTGATCGCCCAGTACATCGGTCAGACCGCGCCGAAGGTCCGCGCCGCGGTGGACAGCGCGCTGGGCGGTGTCCTGTTCATCGACGAGGCCTACGCGCTGACCCCGCCGGACGGCAGGCAGTCCTACGGCCCGGAGGCGATCGCCGAGCTGCTGCGGCTGATGGAGGAGCACCGCGACGACCTGGTGGTGATCGCGGCGGGCTACGAGAGCCGGATGGTGGAGTTCCTGCGCACCAACCCGGGCCTGGCCTCCCGCTTCCCCTCCGTGGTGCACTTCCCGGACTACGCCGAGTCCGAACTCGTCGCGATCTTCGAGCGGATGGCGGGCAGCGCCGGGTTCGCCCTGGCCGACGGCGTCGGCGCGGAGGTCCGCGGCATCCTGCGCGCGGCCAAGCGCGACGAGTCCTTCGGCAACGGCCGCGTGGTGCGCAACCTGCTGGACCGGGCGATCGCCTTGCAGGGCGAGCGGATCACCGCCACCGAGCAGGACCCGGCGGAGGTCCGCCTGCTGCGCCCAGCCGACTTGGCCGGTGTGCGGGTCAGCCAGCTGGCCACCGGGGGCGATGCCTTCGGCCAGTACCTGTGAGCTGGTCGTACCTGAGGCCGGGCGCCCGCAGTCCAGGCGGGCGCTGAGGTTCCGCCACTTGCACCGCTACGCAGAACGAGCCTGGAATCTCATTGTTGGTAGAGGGCGCTGCCCTTGACGTACTCCTCGTAGGGGATGGTCCAGTCGGGGATGTCGCCGTCGGCGGTGGTCAGCGGGCGGTCCGAGCCGACGATCTCCACCGGGTCGCCGATCTGCACGAAGTCGAAGAACCACTTGCCGTTGTCCGGGGAGAGGTTCACGCAGCCGTGCGAGACGTTGGACTCGCCCTGCGCCCACACGGTGGCCGGGTTGACGTGGACGAACTCGCCGTTGTTGGAGATGCGCACCGCGTAGGGCAGGACCTCGTCGTAGTAGCCGGGTTCGCCCTTCTGCGGCCCGCCCCAGGTGTCCGAGCGCATCCGGGTGGAGGTGTGCTTCTCGAAGGCCACGTGCACGCCGTACTGGGTGGGGTAGACGCTGCGGCCGTAGGAGGCGGGCAGCTGCTTGATCTCCTGGCCGTCCTGGAAGACGGTGAGGGTGTGGCTGTTGACGTCGCCGACGGCGCGCTGGTCCCGTCCGATGCGGAACTCGGCCTCGTGGTCGGCGGTGCCCATCACCCCGCCGCCGGCGTCCACCCCGTAGAGCCGCGCGCGGACCCGGACGGTGGTGCCGGGCTGCCAGTAGTCCTTGGGACGCCAGTTGACCTGCTCGTCGCTCATCCAGTGGAACGAGCCCTCCGTCGGCACCGACGGTTCGACCGACAGGCGGCGCTCGACGGCGGCGCGGTCGGTCACCGGCTTGCTGAAGTAGATCGAGACCGGCATGGCGATGCCGACCTCGTCGCCCGCGGCGGGCCGGGTCCGGTCCACGGTGATCTCGTCGACCGGGGTGGCGGTGGTGAACGTCGAGCTGGTGGGCGGTGCCGGGATGCGCTCGGCGTCCTGGGCGCTGGCCCGCACCCGGTAGGTCTTGCTGAACTCCAGCGGCGCGGTGCTGCTCCACCGCCGGCCGCCGTCGGTCAGCTCGCCCGGCACGGCGGTTCCGCCGTCCGCGGTGACGGTGACCGAGGTGAGCACGCCGCGGTGGGCGGTGACCACCAGCGGATCGCTGGGCCCGACCTGCGCGGCCCCGTCGGGCACCGAGGTGGTCACCGAGGCGGCTGAGACCTTCGGGGCCGGTTCCGTGCACGAGGTCAGGGCGCACGCGAGCGCGGTCCCGACGATGAGTGGCCACCCCTTCGCGACCTGCATCCCGACCCCCGAACCTCGACGCTGCGGCTCCACGTCCTGACAACTGTCGGTGTCCGATCGGCACATCTCAACACGATCATGCCGCTGCGGGCCGTGCGGCCGGGTGGGCCCGGCGGAACTCCGATTCGCATCGCCATCGTGCCTGGTCGGACGTTTTCCCAGGTCAATATGGGTGGCGTAACTCTGGCGCAATGTTGCCCGGGTAGCGTGCGCGATCGTGGACGAGAGGGCAGGCAGGCGAATCCCGGCCGGGTGGAGCTCGGCGCGGCCGCGCGCCGAGCGGGCGCGGCAGGTGGCCGACGTGCTGCGGTACCAGATCACGGCGGGACGCTTCGCCGACGGCGTGCTGCCCGGCGAGCGGCAGCTGGGCGAGCAGTTCGGCGCTTCGCGCAACGCGGTGCGCGAGGCGCTGGCGCTGCTGCGGCGGGAAGGCGTCATCACGCGGCAGCGCGGAGGGG
Source organism: Saccharopolyspora indica (assembly GCF_027853965.1). GTDB lineage: Bacteria > Actinomycetota > Actinomycetes > Mycobacteriales > Pseudonocardiaceae > Saccharopolyspora > Saccharopolyspora indica. Next base: position 421,032 of record NZ_JAQGLB010000001.1, read on the forward strand.
GGACCCGGGTCGTGCTGCCGAAGTACGGCCACGGGCTGGACCGGCTGGCCGGGCTGGCCGAGGCGATGACCGGGTACGGCACGATCACCAACGAGGTCCGCTCCGCCCGGGCCGTCGCCGAGCTGCCGGTGCCGATCGCCGAGCGGCTCGGGGTGGCGCCGTCGGCGGGCGGGGTGCACCTGGAGCGGTTGCGGTGGCTGGACGGTCTGCCGCTGTCGCTGGACACCACCTACCTCACCGCCGACATCGGCCACCGCCTGCTGGACTGCGACCTCGCCGGCCGCGACGTGTTCACCCTGATCGAGGAGACCACCGGAGGGCGGCTGGGGTCCGCGGAGGTGGCGGTGCACGCGGTCAACGCCGACCCGGACACCGCAGCGCTGCTCGGAATTCCCGACCACTCAGCGGTTTTCGCGTTGGAGCGGCTGACCCGCACCGCCGACGGGCGGCCGGTGGACGTCGAGTCGATCCGGATCCGCGCCGACCGCATGGCGTTGACCGCCACGCTGCACCGCGGCCGGAATTCACCTGCGGAGGAAAGGGATTGATGTCGATGATTCGGAGATCTCCCTCGGTGCCAACGCGTTCCGGTGCGATGTGATGGCGGAGTTGACGGTCCCGACGCTGGTCCTGCTCGGGCTGTTCGGGCTCGCCGGCGGCGTGGGCATCACCGCCGTGGGGCCCGGCGGGGTGCTGCCCACGATCGGCCTGTTCGCCCTGACCGGCCTGTCCCCGGCCGAGGTCGCCGGAACCGCCATCGTCACCCACGTCGCGACCGGCGTGCTGGCCACCGCCGCCTACACCCGATCGGGGCACCTGCGGGAGCCGGAGACCCGGCGCACCGCGCTGATCCTCGCGGCCACGGCTCTGGTGGGCACCCCGCTCGGCGTGCTGATCAACACCGGGGTGTCCGAGCGGATCTTCGGGCTGGTGCTCGGGATCTTCGTGGCGCTGGTGGCCGCGCTGGTCTGCTACCGCGAGTGGCGCCGTCCCGCGGGCACCCGCGCGCACCCGCCCGCGATGCTGATCGCGGGCCTGGGGTTCGCGGTGTCGGTCGCGGCGGGCATCGTCGGCATCGGCGGGCCGATGCTCACCGTCCCGCTGCTGGTGGCCCTGGGCGTGCCGGTGCTGGAGTCGCTGGCGTCGGCCCAGGCGCAGTCGATCGTCATCGCCGGTGCGGGCACCATCGGTTACCTGGCGGCGGAATCGATCAACTGGCCGCTGGCCGCGCTGGTCGGGATTCCCGAGCTCGCCGGTGTGCTGCTGGGCTGGAAGATCGCCCGTGCCCTGCCCGCGCGCGGTCTGAAGTACGGGCTCGTCATCACCCTGCTCGCGCTGGCGCCCTACCTCGCCCTGCACGGTGCGTGACCGGAAATCGGTTGCGCGGTGAAACGCGCATTCGGTTAGCAGTGATTCGGTGTTCGTTCAAGGAGTTGCCGAGAAGAAGCTGTCGTTTTCTTCTCGGGCGAGAAAGCTTCGACCGCGGCAGGCGGGCGAGACAATTCCGCGAAACGGAAGTTCAACAAAATGTTGACGTGAGTTGGATTCCGGACGTAGCTTGCTCCTGCCCGACAGCGCAGAAACGCCTGCGGCGCCGAGCTCTTCACCGGGGAGGAGGCATCGGAACCGGCCCACGCGGCCGGTTCACGCCGGGTAACGGCCGTCCCGCCGCGTCGGACACCACGCGACGGCGGGAGGGGTGGTGGATCGATCGGTGCCGCCGCCCCCGCGACCGACGCTAACAGTCCGGCCCCCGTCCGCGGCGGACCGGGGCATCCGTTTTCAAAAGGGGAACTGGGCATGGCAATCAATTCGCAGGGGACGAATCCGGCCCCGGCGGCCTGCCATCCGGTTGACGAGAAGCTGCCGGCCAAGCAGCTGATCCCGGCCGCCTTCCAGCACGTCGGCGCGATGTACGCCGGTGTGGTGGCGCCACCGCTGATCATCGGCCCGGCCTGCGGGCTGGACCAAAGCGACCAGATCGTGCTGATCTCGGTGAGCCTGCTGGTGGCGGGGCTGGCGACGCTGCTGCAGACGCTGGGCGCCGGGCGGTTCGCCGGCAACCGGCTGCCGTTCGTCAACGCCAGTTCCTCGGCCGGGCTGGCCTCCCTGCTGACGGTGGCGCACTCCGCGCCGGAGGGCCACCGCATCCAGACCGTGCTCGGCGCGGTCCTGGTCGGCGGGCTGTTCTGCCTGGCGGTCGGCCCGTTCTTCGGGCGCCTGATGCGCTTCTTCCCGCACCTGGTCACCGGCGTGGTGATCACGCTGATCGGCGTATCGCTGATGACCGTGCCCGTCGCCTGGGTGCAGGGCGGTGAAGGCGCGCCCGACTTCGGTTCGGCGGCCAACCTCGGCCTCGCGCTGTTCACGCTGGTGGTCATCATCGTGCTGCAGCGGGTCCTGCGCGGCTTCCTCAAGCAGATCGCGCTGATCCTGGGCCTGGTCGCGGGCACCCTGGCCGCCGCGCCCTTCGGCATGCTCGACACCAGCACCTTCGCGCAGACCTCGCTGTTCTCGCTGCCGATGCCGCTGCACTTCGGCCCGCCGGAGTTCCACCCGGCGGCCATCCTCGCGGTGTGCATCGTGATCCTGGTGGCGATGACCGAGAGCTCGGCCGGGATGCTGGCCATCGGCGAGATCTGCGACCGGGAGGTCGAGAAGCAGGTGGTCACCCGCGGCCTGCGGGTGGACGGCATCGCCACCACCGTCGGCTCGCTGTTCGGCGGCCTGCCCACCAGCGCCTTCGCCCAGAACGTCGGCGTGGTGTCGCTGACCGGGGTGCGCAGCCGGTTCGTCGTCGCCGTCGCGGGCGGTGTGATGGCGCTGCTCGGGCTGTTCCCGGTGCTGGGCGGCGTCGTCTCGCTGGTGCCGTACCCGGTGCTGGGCGGTGCCGGGCTGATGCTGTTCGGCAGCATCGCCGCCAGCGGCATCCGCACCCTCTCGCGCGCCCACCTGGAGCAGGGCCACAACATGTTCGTCGTCTCGGTCTCGCTGGCGGTCGGGTTGATCCCGCTGGCCGCGCCGACCATCTACCAGCAGTTCCCGCAGTGGTTCCAGACGGTGTTCGGCACCGGCATCGTCGCGGGAGCGGTGGTGGCCGTGCTGCTCAACATGATCTTCAACAGCCCGCTGCGGCCACCGGTCCCGCACCCGGCCGCACCCGCCAACGGCGGCTAGGCCGCTGGTCCCGCGGGAGGAACCGGTTCTGAGCCGTTGTCGTGATCCAGAACGCCTGTTCGGCCGATAGCTGCCGGGATACGCTTCCTCCCGCTGGGAGACGTGGCGTTGGGGAGATGAGTGGTGGCGGCGGTACCGCAGGAAGAGCAGGTCCAGGGGGTCGGCGATGCCGAGCTGATCGACGCCGTGCGCGGCGGCAACAGCGCGGCGTACGGGATCCTCTACGAGCGCCACGTGGGCGCGGCGCACGCGATGGCCAGGCAGGTCACCAAATCGCAGGCCGAGGCCGACGACGTCGTCTCCGAGGCGTTCGCCAAGGTGCTGGGCCTGCTGCGGGACGGCCGGGGCCCGACCGACGCCTTCCGCGCCTACCTGCTGACCGCCGTGCGCCACGGCGCCTACGACCGCGCGAACAAGGCGAAGCGGACGCAGACCGTCGACGACGTGGAGACGGTGCCCAACATCGACATCAGCCAGCCGTTCCGCGACGTGGCGGTGGAGAACGAGGAGCGGTCGCTGATCGCGGAGGCCTTCCGCAGGCTGCCGGAGCGGTGGCAGATGGTGCTCTGGCACGTGGAGATCGAGGGCGAGTCGCCGTCGAAGGTCGCGCCGATGCTGGGCATGACGGCCAACGGCGTGTCCGCGCTGGCCTACCGGGCGCGCGAGGGGCTCAAGCAGCAGTACCTCCAGGTGCACCTGATGAAGATGGCCGCCGAGCCCGACGCCTGCCGCTCGGCGATCGACCGGCTGGGCGCGTGGACCCGCGAAGGCCTGTCCAAGCGCGAGACGGCGCAGGTCAACAAGCACCTGGACGACTGCGACCGCTGCGCGGCGATCGCGGCCGAGCTGATGGAGATCAACGGGGCGCTGAAGGTGTTCATCGCGCCGATCGTGCTCGGCGGGACCGCGACGGCGACCGGCTACCTGGCCGCGTCGGGCAGCGGCCTGGTCGGCGCGGGCGTGATCGGGGCGGTGCGCTCGAACCCGCGCAAGAGCGCGGCGGCTGGCGGCGCGGTGCTGGCCGCGCTCGCCGCGCTGGGCATCGCGCTGGCCGCGAACCAGACCGACCCGCCGCCGCTGGCCGCCGCGCCCGTCGAACCGGAAACCCCGGAGCAGCAGCAGGTTCCGGCCCGGAACCCGCAGCCACCGGCGGTGGCGCCACCGGTGGCCCCGCCGCCCGCGGCGCCGCCGGAACCCGCACCGGACCCGGTTCCCGAGCCGCCGGTGGAGGAGAACACCCCGCTGCTCCCGCTGCCGCTGGTCCCGCCGGGCGGGCAGCACGTCGCCGACGTGCGCGCGGAGCTGTCCCTGCCGCTGTTCCGGCAGGTGGGCGCGGTGGTCGAGCTCGACGTCGACCGCGACCAGGTCCGGCTGGAGGCCGACGTGAACGCGGGGCAGCCGCGCTAGCGGCCACCGGGACCGGTGCGGTCGGCGCCGGTCCCGCCTAGTCCTCCGCCGGGATCTTCTCGTCCCGGTCGGGCGGAACGCCGTCGAAGCCGTTGGCCCAGTAGCGACCGCGCAGCGACAGGTCGAGGAGCATGCCGGTGACCTCCTCGGGCGAGAGCTGCGGTGGATCGGTTTCCAGCCACCAGCGCATCACCGCGATCTGCTCGCCCACCCAGGCGCGCGCCAGCACTTCGACGTCGATCCTCGGGGACACGCCGTGGTATTCGGCGCGCGCCTGGAAGATGTGCGCGGCTGCGGCGGTGCGCGCGTCGGTGAACTCCCGCAGCGCTCGCCCGTCGCCCTCGCCGCGCAGGACGACCCGGTAGACGTCGCGCTCGTCGAGCGCGTGGCGGAACAGCTCCAGCACCGGCTTGCCGGTGAAGCCCACCGACGAGGTCGGCACCAGCGGCAGCAGTCTCGCGTGCAACTCCTCCAGCAGGTCGGAGGTGACGCGGCTGAGCAGCGCGTCCTTGTCCGCGTAGTGCTTGTAGAAGGTCGCCCGGCCGAGATCGGCGCGCTCGGTGATGTCTTCCACCGTGACGTGGGAATAGCCGCGTTCCAGCACCAGGGACACCAAAGCGTCCCGCAGGAGGCGGCGGGTGCGGCGGCTGCGCCGGTCCTCGGTCGACATGGCAAGGCCTTTCGTGGTTCGGCGTTCCGGCCGATCAGCTTACCGGTCCATTGACAGCCCGTGCGTTTGTAGACATTGTGTCTCCTAATGGTCGACGCGACGAAGACCTTGGGAGTCGGCATGAACCTGGGCAGCTACCTCACCCGCAGCAGCAGCTTCTGGCCGGATCGGGAGGCATTGGTGTGCGGTGGCCGGCGGTGGACCTACCGGGAGCTGGAGGCGCGCACCAACCGGCTGGCTTCGGCGCTGCTCGCGCGGGGGATCCGTCCGGGGCAGGCGGTGGCCACCTTCGCCGGGAACTGCGCCGAGCTGGTGGAGACCGAAATGGCCCTCGGCAAGGGCGGTTTCCTGCGAGTGCCGATCAACACCAGGCTCGCCGCGGGCGAAGTCGGGCACGTCCTGGCGAATTCCTCGGCCCGGGTCCTGTTCGCCGATCCCGCCAGCGTCGAGGCGGCGCGCGAGATCGTCGACGGCGCCGGGCTGGCGTGCGAGGTGGTCGACTACGACGGCGACTACGCCGACCTCCTGGCCGCAGGCGGGGAGGGCCCGGTCGCGGTGGAGGTCGCCGAGAGCGATCCGGCGGTCCTCAACTTCACCTCCGGTTCGACCGGTTCGCTGAAGGCCGCGGTGCAGACGACCGGCAACCGGCTGGCGAACATGCGCAAGCGGCTGATGACCCCGGAACGCCGCCCGGAGGAGGCCGAGCGCTACCTGGCCGCTGGGCCGATCACCCACGCCACCGGGATGGGGCTGCTGGCGGCCTTCGCCCGCGGCACCAGCGTGGTGGTGCAGCCGCGCTGGGACGCAGGGGAGTTCCTGCGCCTCGTCGAAGCCGAGCGGATCACCTCCACGTTCCTGGTGCCGACGATGCTGAACCAGGTGCTCGGGCACCCGGATCTGAGCACTGCCGACGTGTCCTCGATGACCTGCCTGCGGATCGGCGGCGCACCCGTCTCGCCGCAGCGGCTGCGCGAGGCCGTAGCCGCGTTCGGACCGGTCGTCATGCAGGGCTACGGGCAGGTCGAGACCACCAGCGGAGTCACCGTGCTCACCGCCGAGGACGTAGTCCGCGGCATCGCGGAGGACCCGGAGCTGCTGTCCTCCTGCGGTCGGCCGGTCTACGACACCGAGGTGCGCGTGGTGGACGACGACGGCGACCCGGTGTCCGCCGGTGAACTCGGCGAGGTGGTGGTGCGCGGCCCGGACTGCGTCCACCAGTACTGGGGCGAGCCCGAGCTCAGCGCCCAGACCTTCCGCGACGGCTGGGTGCACACCGGCGACATCGGGTACCTGCGGGCGGATGGCTACCTGTTCGTCGTGGACCGCAAGAAGGACATGATCATCTCCGGCGGTTTCAACGTGTACTGCGGCGAAGTCGAGGCCGCGCTCTACGAACACCCCGCGGTCTCGGAAGCCTGCGTGGTCGGCGTCCCGGACGAGACGTGGGGCGAAGCGGTCAAGGCCGTCGTCGTGACCCGCGAGGCGGTGTCGGAAGCCGGGCTCATCGAGTTCTGCGCGGCGAAGCTGGCCCGCCACAAGCTGCCCAAGACGGTGGACTTCGCCGCCGGCCTCCCGGTGAACCGCAACGGCAAGACCGACCGGCGCGCGGTGCGCGACCGCTACTGGACCAGCAGCGACCGCAAGGTCCACTGAGGAGGGACAACCATGTCGTTCACGCTCACCCCGGCCTACGACGACGACCCGCGCCTGGCCGACCTCGTCGGGCGGTTGCGCCACTACCTGGACGGCGAGCTCGCGGAGTACGAGGCCGATCTCCGCCTCACCCCGGAGACGCGGCTGAGCCGCGACGTGCTGGAGCCGGTCTGGAAGCGCAGCCGCGAGCTCGGCTTCTACGGCATCCACCTGCCCGCGCGGTTCGGCGGGCAGGGGCTCTCGTTCACCGAACTGGCCGCGCTCAAGGAGGAGATCGGTGCTTCGGGGCGCGTCCTGTCGCACTCCGTGCTCGGCGACATGGGCGGGCCGCTGCGCGCCGGATCGATCTTCGAGTTCGCCACCGAGCTCCAGCTGGAGAAGTACCTGCTGCCGGTGATCCGGGGCGAACGGGCGTGCTGCTTCTCGCTGACCGAGGCGGACGCGGGCTCGGACGTGCGCGCGATGCGCACCACCGCGGTCCCGGACGGCGACGGCTGGCGGATCACCGGCCACAAGGTGTTCTCCTCCGCCGGGCCCTTCGCCGACTTCTCCGTGCTGGTGGCCCGCATGGCCGGTGCCGAGGAGTCCTACTCCGCGTTCCTGGTGGACCTGGACTCACCGGGGTGCGCCGTGCTCGACGGCCAGACCCCGATGTCCGGCCAGCACATCGAGAGCGACATCGTCCTGGAGGACTGCTACGTCGGCCCGGAGCAACTGCTCGGCCGCGTCGGCGACGGCCTGCGCGTGGGACTGGGCCGGGTCACCGCCAACCGGCTGCTGCACTGCCCCACGGTGCTCGGCAACGCGCGGCGCGCACTGCAGCTCACCGTCGATTTCGCCAAGAACCGGCACGCCTTCGGTGCGCCGCTGGCGGCGTTGCAGTCCGTCCAGCACAAGATCGCCGACCTGGCCACCACCTACTACGCCGCGCGGAGCATGACCTACGACGCGCTGGCCGCGCTCGACGCGGGCGCCAAACCGCGCACCGAGGCGTTCATGTGCAAGCTCTTCGTCGCCGAGAACGCCTTCCGCATCGCCGACGAGGCGGTGCAGATCCACGGCAAGGCGGGACTGGTGCGCGGCAGCGAGGTCGAGTGGCTGTTCCGCAGGCTGCGCATGTTCCGCATTCTCACCGGTTCCTCGGAGATCCAGAAGAACGGCATCGCCAAGGAGCTGCTCACCACCTGACCGGGCCACTTCACCTGGAGCGACGATGAAGTCCTCGAAACCCGACACCCCGGCCGGCCCCTCGAAGAAGCCTGACCTGCGCGCGTGGGCCGTCATGGCGATGCTGCTGGTCTTCATGCTGATCAACTACGCGGACAAGGCCGTGCTCGGGCTCGCCGCCAACCCCATCATGCGGGAACTGGGACTGAGCCACTCCGAGTACGGACTGCTGGCGAGCTCGTTCTTCTTCCTGTTCAACATCTCCGCGGTCGCCTTCGGTTTCCTGGCCAACCGGTTCCCGGCGAAGTGGCTGCTGTTCGGCATGGCGCTGGTGTGGGCGCTCACCCAGCTGCCGGTGGTCGCCGGGGCCGGTTTCGCCGCGCTGCTGGTCAGCAGGATCGTCCTGGGTGCGGCGGAAGGGCCCGCGCAGCCGGTCGCGATGCACGCCGCGTTCAAGTGGTTCCCGAACGAGAAGCGCAGCATCCCGAGCTCGCTGATCTCCGGCGGCGGCGGGTTGGGCGGCGTGCTGGCCGCGCCGCTGCTCACCCTGGTCATCATCAACTTCGGCTGGCGCTGGGCCTTCCTGTCGCTGTTCGTCGTCGGCGTCCTCTGGTGCGCCGTCTGGGCGGTGGTCGGCCGCGAGGGCACCGCCGACCGCGCGACCGCGGCGACCGGCGCGGAACCGGAGCGCGCGGAGGACTTCCGCGTGCCCTACCACCGCATCCTGCTCAGCGGGACTTGGCTGGCCGGATTCGTCGGCGCCTTCGGCGCCTACTGGACCTCCGCGCTGCTGCTCGCGTGGGTGCCGTCCTACCTCGAGACCTCGCTGGGCTACAGCGCGGTCGCGGCCGGTGCCATCGTGACCGCGCCCTGGGTGCTGAAGACCGTCGCGACCTTCGGGCAGGGTGCGCTGACGCAGTGGCTGATGCACCGCGGGGTGTCCAGCCGGGTCTCGCGCGGCGTTCTCGGTGGCTGCGCGGTGTTCCTGGCCGGTGCGGCGATGCTGCTGGCCCCGTTCGTGACGCACCACGGCCTCAAGATCGCGCTCATCACGGTCGCGTTCAGCATCGGCGCCGTCAAGTTCGCCATCGGCCAGACGATCAACGCCGAGATCACCCCACCGGCTCAGCGCGGCGCGGTGCTGTCGATGACCGTCGGGCTGGTGACGCTGGCCGGTCTCGCCGCGCCCTACGTGACGGGCCGGATCGTCGAATCGGCGGCCGATCCGGCGACGGGTTTCGCGATCGCGTTCGCCATACCGGGAACCCTGATGCTCATCGGCGGCCTGCTGGCCTTCGCCTTCGTCCGCCCCGAACGCGACGCGCGACGCATCGCCGCGCACGGGCGCCACGTCGACCAGCAGGCGCAGCTGAGCCCGACCGCGACCCGGCCAGGGGTGGGTGCGGGCGGATAGCACCTCGGCAGTTAGGTTAGGCATGCTTGACCGACCGATGTGGGGTGTTCGATGCTCTCCTCCGAGCCGCTGCTCGGCGCGCTCACCTGGCAACCGGACCGAGCGGACGTGGTGACCTGCGAGACGCAGCTGCGCGAGGTGGTCGAGCCGCCCGCGCCGGTGATCGCGGACAAGGGCATCGCCGGGATCGACGAGCGCAGCAGGGACTTCATCGCGGCCTCGCGGTTGTTCTTCCTGGCCACGACCGCACCGGACGGCAGCCTCGACGTCTCCCCGCGCGGGGACGAGGCGGGTGGTGTGCTGCTGTTCGACGACAACCGCACCCTGGCCTTCGCCGACCGCAACGGCAACCGCAGGCTGGACAGCTTCCGCAACATCCTCCGGCACCCGAGGGTGGGCATGCTCTTCGTCGTGCCCGGCCTCGACCACTCGCTGCGCGTCAACGGCAAGGCGACGATCGTGCGCTCCGCACCGTTCTTCACCGGTCTCGCGGTCAACGGCGTCGATCCGGCGCTGGCCGTGGTGGTCGAGGTCGACGAGCTCTTCGTGCACTGCGGCCGGGCGTTCCTGCACTCCGGGGCCTGGAATCCCGGCAGCTGGCCGGAATCCGACGCGGTTCCCACCGTCGGACAGCTGTTCAAGAGTCAGTCGGCCTTCGCACCGTGATCCTCCTCAGCGAACGCGCGGTCCACTGAGGAGGACCAGAACGGCACTAGGACTTGCGCTGTGCGCTCAGCGTTGCGAGCAAGGCCGCGGCCGCGGCGAAGCCCGCGCTGATCCACAACGCCAGGTATGCGTGGGCTGCCCCGCCCACCGCGAGCCCGGCCGCGGCCGGACCGGCGATGGCGCCCAGGTTGAACGCCGTGGTGGCCAGCGCACCGGCGATGCGCGGGGCCGATTCCGATGCCGAGGACACGATCGAGGCGATCACCGCCGAGCCCACCCCGAACGATCCGGCCCCGGTCACGAGCGCCAGCACGAGCACTCCGAGCAGGGTGTGCGCGGAGAGCGCGGCGAGCACCCACAGAGCGGTCACCACGACCGCGCCGCCGGTGACGATGCGCCGCGCGTACCGGTCGCTGCAGCGGCCCGCGATGGTCACGCCGAGGAACGAGCCGATGCCGAACAGCGCCAGCGCCGCCGGAACCCAGGCGCTCCCGGGTGCGGACACCGCCGTGGTGATCGTGCCCAGGTAGGTGAACCCGGCGAAGGTCGCCGCGTTGACCAGGATCCCGATGCCGATCACGACGAGGAGACGTCGCTGCGCCAGCACTCGCCATTCGGTCCACACCGGAGCGCAACCCCCGCCGCGCCCGGCGAGCGCCGAGGTCGTCGGCCACAGCACGACCAGCGCCACCGCGCTGAGCGCGGCGATCGCCCAGAACGCCGACTGCCAGCCCCACAGCTGCCCGACGACCGTTCCCGCGGGCACTCCGGCGATGCAGGCGATCGTCACGCCGGAGAGGATCACGGAGGTGGCCCGGCCCACCAGCGGTGGGCGCACCAGCACCGGCAGGCTCGCCAGCACCACGGCCAGGAATCCCGCGTTGGCCACCGCCGCCACCAGCCGGGTTCCCAGCAGCACGGCGAAGTTCGCCGTCATCGCACCGACGACGTGGCACAGGGCGAACAGCGCGAGGAAGCCCATCAGCGCCACCCGGCGGGGGACGGCGCTGGCGGCCATCGCCATCGTCGGGGCGCCGAGCACCATGCCCACGGCGAACACCGACGTCAACAGCCCGGCCTCGCCGAGCGAAACACCGCTGTCCGCGGCGATGTCCGCCAGCATCCCGGACAGCATGAACTCCGACGTGCCCTGCGCGAACACCGCGGCAGCGAGCACGAAAACCACGAAAGGCAACTGAACCTTCTCCCGAACTGCAGGCACACCCGCCGGGCACGGCGAACCGGCCGCGCGCGGGCGTGCGTGGAAGCGAAAAGACGATCCGCGGGCGAAGTCGAGCACCGGTGATCAACGCGAGAAGGCGTTGCACCGCGGCGTGCTGCTCCGCCGCTCAGCGCGAGTGCTGAGCGGCTACCGTCTGGACGCCTCGGGGGAGTTCACGCCGCAGACCATACAGCACCGGTCGCACCGGGTTTTCCGACTGGCCGACATCAGCGGCGGAGCGCGCGGGACTCCGCCGTTCAGCGGGACGCGGACGGCTATCGGACGGTTGTCCGGCGTTGTGCGGATGGGCATGCTGGCCGTACCGAGATCACGGCGCGACCCGGGGGTGGGCATGGTCGACTCCCGGCGGGGCCCCTCCGACCGCGGGTTCTGGACGATGCTGGAACCGTCCGAGCGGGAGCTGGTGCGGCGGGCCGGTGCGGCGCGGCGGTTCGACCCCGGCGAATCCCTCTGCCGGCAGGGCGATTCGTCCCAGCACGTCTACGTGCTGCTGGGCGGCAGCCTCGAAGTCGTCTCGGACGTCAGCACGGGCTACGAGAGCGTGCTCGCGGTGCGCGGACCGGGAGACATCGTGGGCGAATTCGCCGCGGTGGACGGCAGGCCGCGCTCGGCGACCATGCGGGCGCTCGAACGCGTCGAGGCGATCGTCGTGCCCGCCGACCGGTTCGCCGCGCTGTGCCAGTCCAGGCCCGGGCTGGCGTGGGCGCTGCTGCTCGTGGTCGTCGACCGGCTGCGGGAGATCAGCCAGCAGCGCGCCGAGCACGGCGGCCGGCCGGTCGAGCAGCGGCTGGCCGCGCTGCTGATCGAGCTCGCCGGCCGCTACGGCGTGTCCGCGGGGGAATCCGTCACGATCGCGATCCCCATCACGCAGAAGAGCATGGCCGGTCTGATCTCGGCGTCCCGGGAATCGGTGGTGCGGGTGCTTGCGGAACTGCGGCGGCAGCGCCTGATCGCGACCGCCCGCCGCCGGGTGACGATCCTGCGCCTGGACGCCCTCGAACGCCTCGCCTCCTGAGCGCGACGACGAGTCCGGCGCGGAAAAGCGCGAATGAGTCACGTGACGCACTGGGCGGCGCGCGGCTGCCGTACACCTCGTTCATCACCGTTGCTCGGAGGAGGTTGACGAACATGACGAGAACCCGTTCGCCGCGAGTCGACTCCCGAACGATCCCGGCCGCTGCGCTGCCGCAGCGCCGCCTTCGCTGGTGGGACCGGCCGATGCTGTTGTGCAGCGTCCTGTTCACCGCCGTCCAGGTGTGGGCGCTGGTCGTCCTGCTGGTGTCGGTCCAGCCCGATGGCGCGGTCCGGGTGGCCCTGGCCGCCGTGATGGCGGCTGCCATCACGGCAGTCATGTCGGCCTGGGGGAGGGCGCGCACGTAGCCGCGGATCCGAGGGGTGTTCAGCGGATACGGCGCCCAGAAGGGCGGGGAGCGGTGCGCGGGGCCGCGCCGCTCCCCGCCCGCACGTGCGCGGACGGCAGGACCGGTGCCGTCGCCAGGACGAAGATCGAACGGTCCTCCCGGCAGGTGCGCGTCGCGTACAGTACGTCCGGGATACCGGGTGACAGCGGTGCGATGTCCCGGGGCAGGCCGCCGGTGACACCGGCGCGCCGCGGTGGGGCGGTGTGCGGGTATCGCGGTGCTGGGAGGGGGTCTCATGCCGCTTTACTCCGAGGCGCTCTACCGGAGCGTCGTGCTGGTGGACGTCGCGCGCTTCACCGATGCGCGCCGGACCTTCCACGACCAGGTCGCGGTGCACCGGAGCCTCACCCAGCTGCTGGAGCAGGCCTTCGACGAGTCGGGCATCGAGTGGCGCACCTGCGACGTGGAGGACCGCGGCGACGGCAAGATAATCCTGGTGCCGCCCCACGTGCCGCAGGTGCGGCTGGCCGACCACCTCGGCAACCGGTTGCTCGCGGGGCTGCGCAGGCACAACGCGGTGCACTCCGATGCGGCGGCCATGCAGCTGCGGGTCGCGCTGCACGCCGGGCACGTCAAGGTCAGCTCCAACGGCAAGGTCAGCCCGGCGATCAACTTCGCGGCCCGCATCCTCGACGCGCCGGATGCGAAGACCTGGTTGGCGCAGACGCGCAGCGCGCTCGCGCTGATCGCCTCGGAGGACTTCTTCCGGGACGTGATCCAGCACGAGGCCGCCGAACCCGAGATGTTCCAGCAGATCTCGGTGGCGGTGAAGGAGACCAGCACCGTCGCGTGGCTGCGGCTGCTGGGCGCGGAGGCCAAGGCCTTCGAACCGGCCGCGCCGCGCGACGTGCTGGAGCTGCTGCCTGCCGGTGAGCTGGAGAAGCTCCGCGACCCGCTGGCCGAGCTCGACGTCGCGCAGCTGCCGACGCTGCTGCGGCGGGCCGCCGGCCCGGCCGTCCAGCTCCCCGGGCGCGAGGCCAGCGCGTGGGACGTCCTGGAGTACCTGACCGATGTCAACGCGGGCGCGGACGGCTTCCCACCGGCGTTGGCGTTCGTGGAGCTGCTGGCGCGGCAGATCGGTGACCGCGCGGTGCGCGCCAAGCTGGAGGAGTGGAGCAGCGCGCAGGCCCGGCGGCTGCTGCTCGACGCCGAACTCGCGGATTTCCGCGCGGCGCACGCGGAACCGGTCGCGGTCGATTCCCGGCTGCACCTGGTCGTGGTCGTCCAGCACGACGGGATCGACCCGGACCGCTTCGTGATCTCGCACTGGCGGCAGGACGATCCGGCGGAGTGGCCGCCGGTGCGCGGGCGCAGCCGCACGGCCCGGTTCGACGAGATCGAGTGGCACGTGGACGCGCTGGTGATCGAGGCGGAGCGGGCGTGGCGCGGTCACGAGGGAGCGGTGGCGCTGGAAGTCGTGCTGCCGCGGGCGTTGCTGAACCTGCCCGTGCACCTGTGGCACAAGGAGCACGACTCGGGCGTACCCCGCCCGCTGTGCCTGGACTACCCGATCGTGGTGCGCTCCTTGGAGCGGATGATGTCCGATCACTGGCACCGGGTGTGGAACCGGCGGTGGCGGACGATGAGCGAGGATCCGCGCAGCGCGGTGGTGCACTACGCCCGGCAGGCGGACCCGGACAGCCCGCACGCGGTGGAAGCCGTGCTGGAGGGGGAGGAGCGGTGCGCGGCCATCGTGCTGACGGCGGCCCCGTCGCGGGAACCGCGCCGCGGGGACGAGCTGATGTCGGCGCTGCGCTCCGGTTTGCCCGCGGTGTTCTGGCACCGCACCGACGCGGATCCGGGACGCGTGCGCGAGGTGGTGGAGTGGTTGGTCGACGAAGGCGGGCTGGGTGAGCTGCCGTCCCGCGCCCAGCGGATCCGGCGGGACGCGCACCGGGACTCCCCAACGCGATTCGACGTGAAGGTGGTGCAAGAGCTGGTGGTGATGTGGGATGATCCGAGCCGGTTGCTGAACCCCGATGAGCTCGCGGGCTGAAGCCGGGAGGTACACCGCGAATGAGCATCGACGAGCGTTCCGGTGATGCGGAACGAGGGCGGTCGGCGGGGTTCGGCACGCCGGACTGGTGGATCTACCGCGGCACCGGCAGGCCGTTGCGCGATGTCCGGTTGACCGATCTGCTGCCCGCACCGCCGCCCTGGCGGGACTTCCAGGGCGGTCCGCTGCCCGAGCGGGACCTGCCGCCCCCGGACGACGGCGAGACCCGGCGGCGGTTGGGCGCGGAGGCGTACCTGTCCGAACGCGACGTCGACGCGCACGAGGTCGACATGGTGAACTCGGCGCTGTACCTGCGCCGCCCGCTGCTGGTGACCGGTCGTCCCGGCACCGGCAAGTCCAGCCTGGCCTTCCGGATCGCCCGCGAACTGGGGCTCGGGCGGGTGCTCAGGTGGCCGATCACCAGTCGCACCACGCTGAAATCCGGCCTGTACGCCTACGACGCGATCGGTCGAGCGCAGGCCGCAGCGACGCGGCAGGCGGCGGCGAAGTGGGCTGCGGGCGGCGAGCACGAACCGGCCGCGGAGCCGCCGGTGGGCGACTTCGTGCGGTTGGGGCCGCTGGGCACGGCTTTCCTGCCGACCGGGCTGCCGCGCGTGCTGCTCATCGACGAGCTCGACAAGAGCGAGGTCGACCTGCCCAACGATCTGCTGAGCATCTTCGAGGACGGGCAGTTCACCATTCCCGAGCTGGAGCGGATGCGGGACCGGTCGCCGGAGGTGACCGTGCTGGCCGACGATCCCGGCACCACGGCCACCGTCGTCGACGGCCGGGTGAGCTGCCGCGCCTTCCCGGTCGTGGTGATCACCAGCAACGGCGAGCGGGAGTTCCCGGAGGCGTTCCTGCGCCGCTGCCTGCGGTTGACCGTCCGGGAACCGGGCGCCGAGCAGCTGGCCGCGATGGTGGCCGCGCACCTGGCCGGGACCGAGGACGGCCAGCGGGAGCGGATGATCCAGGAGTTCCTGGACCGCGGGGCCGACGGTGGTGGTCTTCCCGCCGACAAGCTGCTGGACGCGTTGTACCTGGTGACCTCGGGCACCTACCGCGACGACGGCGAGTCCTGGTCGCGGTTGCGGGATGCGCTGTGGCGGCAACTCACCTCGGTCACCTGACGTGCGGCGCGCGGATGGTGGTGCGGCAGCCGGTCCGGACGGGCGGGCGGAACCTGCGACCGCGCCGCTGCTGAGCGCCGGTGAGCTGGACTGGTCCGAGGTCGCCGATGCGGTCTGGTTGACCGCGGCGACCCAGCACGCGTGGGGGCGCAAGCGCGGTGCCGCTCCGCAGGACCCGGCCGACGAAAGTCCTCAGTGGACCGATGAGCGGCCGGCGGTCGCGGAGACCGAGCCGCGCGAGGAACCGCCGGAGCCGCCCGAGCCGCTCCCGCGCCCGCCGGAGGAGGTCGACCAGGACGTCGTCGCGGACGTGCTCCCGGACGAGGAGTGGTCGGTGCGCGACGGAGTTCCAGCCGACGGTGCCGGGCTGCGAGTGGTGCGCCGGGAGGTGGGAAGACCGGACTTCGTCCGGGCGCTCAGGCCGTTCAAGCGCGAGATCTCGTCCCCGCACGACGAAGACGCGCTTCTCGACGAGGACGCGACCGCGGAACGCGCGGTCGAGGACGGACTGTGGCTGCCGATGACCCGACCGGGCAAGACGCGCTGGCTCGACCTGACGCTGGTCGTGGACACCAACCCGTCCATGGCGCTGTGGAGCTCGACGATCAGCGGGTTCCTCAGCGCGCTGGAACGGCTGGGCGCGTTCCGGTCGATCCAGCGGCGGTTGCTGGAGACCGGTGCGACGCCGTCGCTGCGCGGCGGCACGCCGGACACCCCGGTGCGCAGCCCGGCGGAGCTGATCGACCCGTCCGGGCGGCGGGTCGTGCTGGTCCTGACCGACGGTGTCGCCGCGTGCTGGCGGCGGGGTTCGGTCGCGCCCCTGCTGGCCACGTGGGGCGAGTCGATGTCGGTGGCGGTGGCCCACCTGTTCCCGCAGCGGTTGTGGCACCGCGGCGGTCTGCGCCCGCAGCGCGCGAAGCTCACCACCCCGCGCGCGGCGGCCCCCAACCGGCAGTGGCAGGTGGAGCTGCCCGACGCGTGGCTGGATCCCGACCCGTCCCCACCGCCCGGTTCGGTAGCAGTGCCGATCCTGGAGCTGGAAACGCGCTGGCTGTCCCACTGGGCGCAGCTGGTCGCGGGGCAGCGCAGGCGTTCGGCGGAGGCCGTGGTGATGCTGGCCGGTCCGCTGCAGCCGGCCGAGGACGAGGCGCAGGTCCCGGGCAACGGTCGCGCGCGGTCCCCGCAACAGCGGGTGATGAACTTCCTCAGCACGGCCTCGCCGCCCGCGTCGCGGCTCGCGACGCTGCTGGCCGCGGTGCCGGTGAGCGTGCCGGTCGCGCGGGCGATCCAGACCGAGCTGGTGCCGGGTTCCGGACCGGACGACCTGGCCGAGGTGTTCACCAGCGATCTGCTGCGGCCCGTCGACGAGGCGGGTGGCTGGGAGAACGCCACGTTCGCCTTCGAGCAGCCGGTCCGGGAGGTCCTGCTCAGCGGCGCCCGGCGCTCGGAGACCGCGCACGTGCTGCGCATCGTCGCCGACCGCGTCCCCGGCGTCGCCCACCTCCGCGATGCGCTGGCCGACCCGGACCGGACGCCGAGCCCGCTCCCGGCCCCGGACTCGGCCGGTGACCTGGAGATCGAGCGCGCCGTGATGCGGGCCCTGTCGGGGCCGTACCTGGCCCGTGCGGGCCGGATCGGCAGGCAGCTCCGGGGCACCGCGAAGATCACACGTTCGGCGGAACGTGATCGCTTCAGTTCCGGGACCGGTGGGTCCGATGAATCCGTGAGTACCGCAGACACGACGGCGAGTGGAAAAATGTCAGGTCACAACAGCGAACCCGCGAGCGCCCAGCAGCACCCGGACCGCCTGCCGGAACCGCTCCGGGTGGTGCCGTTCGAACCGGCCGAGGGCGCCTCGGACACCTCCGGGCCGCCGTCCACTGTGGTCGCCCGGATCCTCCGCGAGCGGCGGTCCGACGACGTGCCGCCGATCTGGGGCGACGTGCCGCCGCGCAATCCGATCTTCACCGGCCGGGAGGAACCGCTGGCCGAGCTCGACGAGCGGCTCAAGGACGGCGGCACCACCGCCATCCTGCCCTCGGCGCTGCACGGCATGAGCGGGATCGGCAAGACCCAGATCGCCGTCGAGTACGTCTACCGCCACCTGTCGGACTACGACCTGGTGTGGTGGGTGCAGGCCGGGCAGGCCGCGCAGATCCGCGCCGGGCTGACCGAGCTGGCGCAGGCGCTGCAGCTGCCGGGCAGCTCCGAGGCCCACACCGCGGTGCCCGCGGTGCGGGAGGCGCTGCGCCGGGGCTATCCGATCCGCCGGTGGCTGCTGGTGTTCGACGCCGCGGAGAGCCCGGAGGACGTGCGCCCCTTCTTCCCGGCCAACGGGCCGGGCGAGATCATCATCACCTCGCGCAACCCGGACTGGGCGGAGGTCGCCGGTCCGCTGGAGGTCACGCTGTTCGAGCGCTCGGAGAGCAAGGCGCTGCTGCGCAGCCGCGGCCCGGAGATCACCGAGGACGAGGCGGACGCGCTGGCCGAGAAGCTCGGCGATCTCCCGCTGGCGATCGCCCAGGCGGCCGCGTGGCGCGCCGAGACCGGGATGCCGGTCAGCGAGTACCTGCGCGTGTTCGACGAGAAGGTGGCCGAGATACTCGACGTGTCCGCGCCGAACGACTACGAGGTGTCGCTGGCGGCGGCGTGGAACGTCTCGCTGGACCAGCTGGAAGCCCGCAACCCGGCCGCGCACCAGCTGCTGCAGGTGTGCGCGTTCTTCGCCGCGGAACCGATCTCCCGCAGCCTGTTCACCGGCGTGCGCGGCACGGCGGTGTCACCGGAGCTGGACGCGGCGCTGCGCGATCCGCTGCGGCTGGGCCGGGCGATCCGCGACATCAACAGGTTCGGGCTGGCCAAGATCGACCACCGCAACGACACGCTGCAGCTGCACCGGCTGGTGCAGCTGGTCCTGCGCGACCGGATGTCCCCGCAGCGCCGCGCCGAGGTCCGGCACGGCGCGCACCTGCTGCTGGCCAACCTCGACCCGGGCGATCCGGCCGATCCCGCGCAGTGGCCGCGCTTCCAGGCCATCCTCCCGCACGCCTACGCCTCGAACGTGCTGGAGTGCGAGGACCCCTGGGTGCGGCAGCTGGTCATCGACCTGATGGAGTACCTGTTCTTCTGGGGCGACCACCACGAGAGCGCCGCGCTGGGCCGCCGGGCGATGCAGGCCTGGTCCACGCAGCTGGAGGAGACCGACCCGCAGCTCATGCAGGTGGCCGCCAAGCTGGGGCCGCACCTGACCATCCTGGGCCGCTTCGAGGAAGCCGCCGAGCTCAACGGGCGGATGCTGGCCCTGCGCAAGCAGACCTCGGGGGAGAACAGCGAGGAGACCCTGGACGCGGAGCTCAGCGTCGCGTTCGACCTGAAGGCCAAGGGCGAGTACTCGCAAGCCCGGGACATGAACCTGGCGACCTACCAGAAGGCCAAGGCGCTCTACGGCGAGGACGACCCGGTCACCTTGTCCGCGGTGCACGACTTCGCGGTGACGCTGCGGCTGCTCGGCGACTACCGGGGAGCGCGGGAGCTCAACGAGGACACCGTCCGGCGGCGCGGCGAGGTCCACGGCTACGACAGCGCGCACGCCGTGAACACCCTGGGCGGGCTGATCCTGGACCGCCTCGAACTGGGCGACTACATCTGGGCGCACGCCGAGATGGAGCGGCTGTTCGCCCGCTGCCGCAAGCTCTTCGGCGAGGACAAGGCGATCACCCTGTACTGCCAGCACCGGCTGGCGGTGGCGGCCCGCAAGAACGGTGACCACCGAGGTGCCTTCGAGCTCTCCAGCGGGGCCCTGGACCTGTTCCGGTTCCGCTACGGCTCCGACCACCCGAACACGCTGGCCTGCGCGATCTCGCACTCCATCGACCTGCGGCACTACGGCGATCTGGCGAACGCGCGCAAGCTCGGCGAGGACACCTACGACCGGTACCGGCGCGGTCTCGGCGAGAACCACCCGCACACCCTGGGCGCGGCCATCGACGTCGCGGTGACGCTGCGGGCCCTCGGCGAGGTCGACGGCGCGCGGCAGCTCGACGAGGGGTCGGTGGAGCAGCTCGGCGCGATCTTCGGTCCGGAGCAGGCGCACTCGGTGATCTCGGTGATCAACCTGGCCAGCGATCTGGCCGCTCTCGGCGAGAACGAGGCGGCGCTGGAGCTGAGCACCGAGACCGCGCAGCGAGCGGGGCGGGTGTTCGGCCCCGATCACCCGACGACCATCGCCGCCACCCACAACCTCGTCCTGGACCTGCGCACGGCCGGGCGCGGTGAGGAGGCGGAGCTCAAGCACGCCGACGTGCTGTCCCGCTACCGGGAGGTGCTGGGTGAAAGGCATCCCGCGGTGATGGCCGCGGTCCGCGGCGACCGGGCGGACTGCGACATCGACCCCGTTCCGCTGTGATGGCGGTGGGCCGGCCGGTTCAGGCCAGGAACCGGCCGATCCAGTCGGCGAGCTCGTCCGGCGCGGGTGCCGCTGGAGACCGGAGTTCCCGGTGCACCGCGCGGATCAGCTCGGGGCAGGTCAGCAGCGCCCGGGCGGCCGGGCGCCTGCCGAGCCCGGACAGGGCGAGGCCGAGCCCGGTCCAGGACGCCGGGCGGTCCGGGTCCGCCGCCAGCTCCGCCCGGTACCCGCGCGCCGCCGCGGTGAGGTTCCCGGTGGCGTAAGCCAGATCCGCCGCGGTGGCGTCGGGAACGCTCGCCCACGTTCTGGAAAGAGCGGGCCGGGAACGGGAATCGACGTCCTCGACGAAGCTGAGGCGGACCAGGTCCAGGCGGGCCTGCGACCAGGCGCCGTCGGGCACCGGCGTGGGTGCCCGGTCGTCGGCGACCTCGACCCCGGCCACGCGCTGCCGCCCTTCCCGCCACGCGCGGGTCACCGCCGAAACGGTCTCCGGATCGGGGCGCACGTGCCGGAGGCGCCAGCCCGCGTAGTGGTCGGCGACCAGATCGGTGGCCTTGCCGGCGAGTTCGGCGGGCACCGGCTCGTCCTGCCAGGGCCCGAGCCGCTCGGCGATGCCGTCGGCGAATCGTCGCCCGGCCAGGGTCAGCGCCGGGTCGTGGCGCAGCACCTGGAGGGTGTTCCAGGTCGCTGCCCGCCAGTAGGCGAACTCGAACGCGGCGCGCCGGTCGAGCGGGTTGGCGCGCATCAGAGCGCGCCAGAGCATCGTGACGCCGAAGAACGCGTAGACGCCCTGCAGCACGCCGGCGACGGGGCGCGGATCGTCCCGCCAGGGCGTATGGAAGCGCAACCGGGGGTCGTCCTCGCGCAACCGGATGAAGTGCAGGAGGCCGCCCAGCCGGATGTGCTGGAACTCGTGGACGAGCATGCCCGCCAGTTCGACACCGTCGGCGGGACGGCTGACGATCGCGCTGCCGAACGCTTCGCCGGTGGACGCGCTCGGCATCCGGAACGGCACCGCGGGCCGGGGCACCAGCGAGTCCAGGCCGACCTGCAGCGCGGGGACGATGTCGGGCAGGTGCTCGACGAGCACCTGCCACGCCTCCGCCAGCAGTTCTCGCCAGGAGGTCGCCTCGGCGTCGCTGAGCCGCTGCGGCAGTGCCGGTTCATGCAGCCCGCGGTAGGGGTCGATGTCGTCCAGGTGCACGGAGAACACCTGGTCGTGCGCCCGCAGCGACACCTGCCGCATGCCCGACCAGCCCGGGGCGTCCGCGGCGGGATCGGTGGGCAGGCGCACGCAGGTGGTGTCGTCGCCGACTTCCACCCGGTCGCCGTCGCCGCGCACTTCGGCCACCGAGAACGGCGCGTCCGAGGGCAGGTGGGCGAGCCCGAGCGTGGGCAGGATCGCGCCGCCGCGCCAGACCGGCACCGACGCCCGGAACGGCAGGCCCGCGCGGATCGCCGCCGCGGCGGCGATCGCGTGGATGTGTCCGATGTGGACCCACAGCGGGCAGATCCCGGTGACCCGGTGGTGGAACAGGCGCGTGGTGTAGCCGACCCAGCTCCCCGTGTAGGGATGTGCGAGGACCAGGTCGAGCACGTCGGGGCGCACCGACTGGACGCGTTCGAGCAGTTCCCAGGCCCATTCGGGGGAAGGTAGCGGTTCGCACCGGTCGGGGACCTTGGCCGCCTCGTCCACCAGACCCCGCAACAGCAGCAGCCGACGGCTGCGTTCGGCGCGGCGCAGCTTGCGCACGGTGGGTGCCCCGCCAGCGCCCCGGGCGAGCTCGTCGAAGTCGGTCCAGGACAGGCGGTGCAGCGCCAGGTCTTCCGGGGAGTTCTCGTGGCCGACGGGCACGGCTGCTCCTTGGGAGTAGGACGCCGACCGCGGCGTCAGTCGACCCGCTCGCCGCCTCCGGCGGTGCCCTGCGACGTCACGCCGATGTCCGCTGCTTGTTGCACGACGTGCCGCAGCGACCGGTGCAGCGCCGGGTCGTCCGAGGCCCGCAACTTCGACAGCGGGACCGCTCCGAGGTCGACGAGCTCCGAGGAAAACCCTGGTCCGAGCTCGACTGGGAAGAATGCCATGTGACGACGCCTTCCTCTTGGCCAGCGCGTGCCGGGTGAGCACGTGCTGCCATGATCTCCCGGCCCCCCGGGATTGTGAAGAAGGTTTCCAACTCGTGGCGACTGTTGGAAACCCGGGCTTCCGGCCGCCCCGCCCGAAGACCGGCCACCACGATTGGTCCGAACGGGTGAGCAAGGTCCTGGCCCGGTCGACCTGGTCCAGGCGGCGATCCTGGCGCGCGGCATCGGGCCGGCCTGACCGCCATTCGTCCACAGTAGAGTTACACCTGCACCTCGGAGCGGTCGCCTGCCCAGAGGGTGTGGAAGGAGCCTTCGCGGTCGGTGCGGCGGTAGGTGTGGGCGCCGAAGTAGTCCCGCTGGCCCTGGGTCAGCGCCGCCGGGAGGCGGTCGGCGCGCAGGGAGTCGTAGTAGGCCAGCGCCGCCGCGAAGCCCGGGGTCGGCACCCCTTGGCCGGTGGCCGCGCCGAGGACCGCTCGCCAGTCGTGCTGAGCATCGGCGATCTCGGCGGCGAAGGTCTTGTCGGACAGCAGGCTCGGCAGGTCCGGGCGGGTGTCGTAGGCCGCGCGGATGCGGTCGAGGAACGCGGCGCGGATGATGCAGCCGCCGCGCCAGATCGCCGCCACCGCGCCCAGGTCGATGTTCCAGTCGTACTCGGCGCTGCCCGCGGCGATCTCGTGGAAGCCCTGCGTGTAGGACACGATCTTCGACGCGTACAGCGCCTGCTCCACCTGGTCGGCGAACGCGTCGGACTCGGCTCCGCTGAGCGGCACCGCGGTCGGCCCGGCCAGGTCGCGGGAGGCCTCGCGCAGCGCGGTGTGGCCCGACAGCGACCTGGCGAAGACCGCCTCGGCGATGCCGGAGACCGGCACGCCGAGTTCGAGGGCGAGCTGCACGGTCCAGCGGCCGGTGCCCTTCTGCTCGGCCCGGTCGGCCACCACGTCCACGAACGGCTTGCCGGTGGCGGCGTCCACGTGCGAGAGGACCTCGGCGGTGATCTCGATCAGGTAGGAGTCGAGCCGGCCGGTGTTCCAGGTGCGGAACACCTCGGCGATCTGGGCGGGGGAGTGCCCGGCGACGTCGCGCAGCAGCTGGTAGGCCTCGGCGATGAGCTGCATGTCGGCGTACTCGATGCCGTTGTGCACCATCTTCACGAAGTGGCCCGCCCCGTCGGGGCCCACGTGCGTCACGCACGGCGCGCCATCGGCGGCCTTCGCGGCGATCTTCTCCAGCATCGGGCCCAGCGACGCGTAGGACTCCGCGGAACCGCCGGGCATGATGCTGGGTCCGTGCAGCGCGCCCTCCTCACCACCGGAGATGCCGGTGCCGACGAAGTGGATGCCGCGCTCGCGCAGGTCGCGCTCCCGGCGGCGGGTGTCGGCGAAGTGCGCGTTGCCGCCGTCGATGATCACATCGCCGTCCGCCAGCAGCGGCGCGAACTCCTCGATCACCGCATCGGTGGGATCCCCGGCCTTGACCATGATCACCAGGCGGCGCGGGCGTTCCAGCGCCGCGACGAAGTCGGCGGCCGTTTCGGCGCCGATGAACTCGCCCTCGCCGCCGAACTCCTCCAGCAGCGCCCGGGTCCGCGACGCGGTGCGGTTGTGCACGGCGACGGTGTAGCCGTTGCGGGCGAAGTTGCGCGCCAGGTTACGGCCCATGACCGCGAGCCCCGTGACGCCGATCTGCGCTGACGTGCTCATGAGAGGTCTTCCGTTCTCGTTGTGCGGGGTGGGACCCGGTTGCGGGATGCGCGCGACGGGGCGGCCGCGACAATTCTCGGCCAGCGACCGCCCCGGCGCAGGGAACGGGCGCGCTCCCCACCTCCCGGCGACGTGCCCGCTAGCTCGTCCGGTGGCGCAACAGCGCGATGGCGAGCACGGCCAGCACAGCCGTGGTGATGGCCGCGGCTCCGGAAACCGCGTTCAACCCACCGGTGTAGGCCTCGCGTGCGAGGCCGAGGAGCTCACCGGCGAGCTCACCGGGTGCCTGCTCGGCGGCGGTGATCGCACCCGCCATCGTGTCGGCGGCGCGTTCGGCGGCCTCGGGCGGAATGCCCGCCGGCACCGAGCCCGCCATCTCGCCCCGGTAGGCGAGAGCGCCGAGGCTGCCCAGCCCGGCCGTTCCCACGGCCACACCGAGCTCGGTGGTGGTCTCCGACATCGATGCCGCCGCACCGGCCTTGCCGGGCGGGGCCGCACCGACCGCCAGATCGGTGCCGAGCACATCGGCGGGTCCGCTGCCGAAGTAGGCGATGGCCAGGCCCACCACCACTGCGGCCAGCCCGACGGGACCGCCGACCTGGGCCAGGACCGCGAACCCGGTGGCCGAGACCAGCAGCCCGGCGCCGACGACGTACCCGGGCCTGATCCACCGGGCGGCCACCGGTGCCAGCATCGAGCTCGCCACCAGCGCCGCGGCGGCGGGCAGCAGCCACAGAGCGGCCCGCAGCGGCGAGATCCCATCGGCCATCTGCAGGTACTGCGCGACGAACATGGTGATCCCGCTCGTCGTCGCCGCCCCGAGCAGCAGCATCAGCAGCGCCGTGCTGAAGCCCCGGTCGGCGAACAACCGGAGGTCGAACAGGGGATCGGCCAACCGCCGCTGGCGCCGCACGAACAGCGCCCCGGCGACCAGCCCGGCCAGCAGGGCGAGCACCGCCGTCGCGGTGCTGCCGCCCCTGACCAGCTCCTTGAGGGCGTGCACGGGCGGCAGGACGGTCGCCAGCGACAAGCCGACGCTGAGCAGGTCCAGGCGACCGGCCTCGGCGGCGCGCTGCTCGGGCAGCAGCGCGGGCCCGGCCACCAGCAGCAGCACCATCACCGGTACCGCAAGCAGGAACACCGAGCCCCACCAGAAGAACTCCAGCAGCGCACCACCGGCGACCGGCCCGACCGCGACACCGGCCATGAAGGTGCTCGACCACCCGGCGATGGCGATCCGGCGCTGCCGCGGATCACCGAACATGGTGCTGATCAGGGCGAGCGTGCTGGGCATCAGGGTGGCGGCGACGGCGCCCAGGAGCGCTCGGGCGGCGATGAGCATCCCGGCGCTGGTCGAGAACGCGGCCAGCACCGATGCCGCGCCGAACCCCGCGGCGCCGATCAGCAGCAGCCTGCGGTGGCCGATCCGGTCGCCGAGGGTGCCCGCGGTGAGCAGGAAACCGGCGATCGCGAAGCTGTAGGCGTCGGTGACCCACAGCAGTTCGACGCTGGTGGCGCCCAGCGCCGCGGTCAGGTGCGGGAGCGCCAGGAACAGCACGCTCATGTCCAGCGCGACCAGCAGGGTCGGCAGGCTCAGCACGGCCAGGCCCAGCCATTCCCGCAGGCCGGCCCGGGGCGGGGACGATTTCGTGGCAGAAGACGACATGCGTACTCCGTCGAAGCGGTGGCGCGCGAACGGCGCCACGCGGACCAGGACAGGTGGCTCCGCGGAACCACCGTGCGGTGCTTCGACGTCAGCAGGGGACGCGTGGAATCACCGGCCCTCGTTCGGCCGGTGCGGGGGCGACGCCTCGCGGCGTCAGCTCAGGCCACGACCCGCCCGCGACGCAGAAGCACAGGTCAGAGCCATGCCGTTGACCACGATCGCCAAGCTCGTCCTCCCGCTCTCAAACACTGGTCCGAGGTGCCAACATCGCACGATCACCGGCTGCCCCGCAACGCCTTTTCCGGCCGTGCGTCAGTCCTCGGGGAAGACCAGGCGCAGGACGTCGTCCGGGAGCCCGCGGCGCTTCCACTCCCTCGGGTAGCCGACCGAGACCTCCTCGAAGCGGACCCCGTCGTGGAAGGTGGTGCGCGGGATGTGCAGGTGCCCGTAGATCACCGCAGCCGCGCGGTGGCGCAGGTGCCAGTCGGCGGTGCGCACGGTTCCGCACCACTGCGCGAACTCCGGGTACCAGAGCACGTCCGTGGGTTCGCGCACCAGCGGGTAGTGGTTGACCAGGACGGTCGGCAACCGCGGGTCGCACTCGGCCAGCCGCCGCTCGCTGTACTCCAGCCGGGCGCGGCACCACGCGTCGCGCGTCGGGTGGGGATCGGGGTGCAGCAGGTACTCGTCGGTGCACACCACGCCCGCCTCGCGGGCGATGGCGAGCGCTTCTTCCTTGGTGGCCGCGCCTTCCGGGACGAACGTGTAGTCGTAGCCCACGAACAGCGGGACGACGGTGACCGGTCCGCCCCGGCCGGTCCAGACCGGGAACTCGTCCTCCGGGGTGACCACGCCGAGCTCGCGGCAGCGCCGCACCAGCTCGCGGTAGCGCGCTTCACCGCGCAGCTGCAGGGAGTCCCGATCGGTGGTCCACAGGTCGTGGTTGCCGGGCACCCACACGACCTTCTCGAACCGCTCGGCGAGCAGGCCCAGCGCCCATTCGATCTGGTCGGAGCGTTCTGCGACGTCGCCCGCCACCAGCAGCCAGTCGTGCTCGGTGCGGGGCCGCAGCTTGCGGAGGATGTCCGCGTTCTCGCTCATCGCCACGTGCAGGTCGCTGATGGCCAGGAGCTCACCGGTTGAGGAGCGCATGTGTCCGGA
Source organism: Saccharopolyspora indica (assembly GCF_027853965.1). Taxonomy (GTDB): domain Bacteria; phylum Actinomycetota; class Actinomycetes; order Mycobacteriales; family Pseudonocardiaceae; genus Saccharopolyspora; species Saccharopolyspora indica. Next base: position 447,993 of record NZ_JAQGLB010000001.1, read on the forward strand.
CCGTAGTCGATCTCGCCCCCGAATGGTGGCGCGGTTCGGGCTGCGCTGGTGCGCGCCACGCGGTGCCGATCAGTCCGGCCGGGCGCGGGTTCCCGCGGTGAACCGCACCGCCGCGGTCACGAGGTCCTTCGTGACCGGGTGCCCGGGTTCGGCGAGGACCTCGGCGGTGCGGCCGCGTTCGACGATCCGGCCGCCGTCGACGATCACCACGCGGTCGCTGCGCCCGGCGACGACGGCGAGGTCGTGGGTGATGACCACGAGCGCGCAGCCGGTGTCGTCCTGGAGCTCTTCGAGCACGTCGAGCAGGTCGGCCTGGGTCGTGGTGTCGAGTCCGGAGGTGATCTCGTCGCAGATCAGCACCTCGGGCCGGGCGAGCGCGGCGCGCACGAGAGCCGCCCGCTGGAGCTCCCCGCCGGAGAGCTCCGCCGGCCGTCGGGATGCGCTGGCCTCGGTGACGCCGAGCCTGGCGAGTTCGCCGGCCGCCCGCCGGCGAGCCTCGGTGCGACCGGCGCCGCGCAGCCGTTCGGCGGTGCGGGCGACCTGGTCCAGGACCGGGGCGAACTCGTTGAAGGAGGCGCGGGCGTCCTGGAACACGTACTGGATGCGGGCCGTCTGCTCGGGAGTGCGTTTCCGCAGCAGCGGCGGCAGCGGGGTGTCGCCGAGGCGGATCTCGCCGCTGCGGTGCGGGTGGAGCCCGGCGAGGCAGCGGGCCAGCGTGCTCTTGCCGCTGCCGGACCGTCCGACCACGGCCAGCGTTTCGCCCCGGTGGACCTCCACGGTCACGTCGTGCACGGTGTCGACGCGGCGATGGCCCGCCACCAGACCGCGCACCGACACCACCGGGTCGCCGGGTTCCGGCGCTGCCCGCCCGGTTGCCGCGGGATCCGGCTGGGCGTCGATCAGGCGCCGCGTGCAGGGATGGCGGGGTGCGCCGAGGACTTCCTCGCACGGCCCGGTTTCCACGACCTCGCCGCGGTTCATGACCAGCACGTGGTCGGCCAGCGCGCGGACCAGGTCGAGGTCGTGGGTGAGCAGCAGCACCGCGATGCCCCGCGCGGCGACCGAGCGGAACTCCTCGACGAGCTGGCCGCGGATCACCGCGTCCTGCCCGGTGGTGGGCTCGTCGGCCACGAGTACCCGCGGCCGCCCGATGAGCTGGTGGGCCAGGACGACGCGCTGCTGCTGCCCGCCGGAGAGCTGGTGCGGGTAGCGGTGCAGCAGCTCCTCCGGCACCTGGGCTTGGCGCAACGCCTCCAGGACCCGCTGCCGCACGAGTTCCCGGCGTTCGCGGCGGGAACCCGCGCGGACGTGCAGCCGCGCGATCTCCCGCAGCACCGGGCCGATCCGGCGTACCGGGTTCAAGGCGGCGGAGGGGTGCTGCGGGATGTAGCCGATGGTCCCGGCGGCCGGCGGGTGTGCCGGATCGACGGTCTCGCCGGCCACCTCGATGCTGCCGGAGACCTCGGCGCCCGGCGGCTTCTCGCCGAGCAGCGAGAGCGCGGTGGTGGTCTTGCCGCTGCCGGATTCGCCGACGAGCGCGGTGATCCCGCCCTCGGCGAGGTCGAACGACGCGCCCGAGACGATCGCGCGGTCGGCTGCGGTGACGGTGAGGTTGCGGACGCTGACGACGGTCACCGGGCCTCCAGGAAGGTCGAACGGGGGTCGTGGTCGCGCAGCCACCGGTCGAAGGCCAGGTTCACGCCGATGGACAGCGCGACGACCAGCAGCGCGGGCAGCACCACGGCCCAGGGCTGGATGAACAGGCCGACCCGGTTGCGGTCGACCATGGCCGCCCAGTCGCTGGTCTGCGGGGACACCCCGACACCCAGGAAGCTCGCCGAGGCGACCAGGTAGATCGCGCCGGTGAACCGGGTGCCCAGGTCGGCGGCCAGGGTGCGGCGCATCGCGCGCGCCGCGTAGTGCACGCCGATGCGGATCCGGCTCTCGCCCTGCAAGCGCATCGCCTCGACGGCTGGCCGGGAGGACAGCGAGAGCGCGGCCGCGCGGCTGATGCGCACCACGTCGGGCAGGTTGATCAACGTCACGACACCGATCAGCACCCACGGCACGCCGGGCGCGATGGAGGCCAGCAGCAGGAGCATCAGCATCGACGGGACCGCCAGCAGCAGGTCGAGCGGTCGCATGATCGCTTCGTCGAGCGCACGGCTGCCGGTCATGCCGGCGACCAGGCCCAACGGCACCGCCAGCGCGTAGCTGCAGGCGGTGGCGGTGACGGCGGTGAGCACGAGGGACCGGCCGCCCAGCAGCACTTCGTTCCAGACGTCGCGGCCGACGAAGTCGGTGCCGAACCAGTGCCCGCCGCCGAGCAGGAAGGCCACGTCCTTGGTGGTGTCGTGAGAGGCCAGCAGCGGCCCCAGAACCGCCAGCAGCAGCGGGACGGCGACGAGCGTCGCGGGGACCGCGTACCTTCTCATCGGCCGGCCTCCGCGGCGGGGGCGAGCACCCGTGCTGCGATGTCGGCGGTGAGGTTGACCAGCACGGTCGCCGTCGCGAAGACCACCGCCAGCCCCTGGATCACCGGGAGATCGCGGGCGGCGACCGCCTCCGTCAACGTGGTGCCCAGACCGGGCACCACGAAGATGGCCTCGACGACGATCACCCCGCCGACGAGCCAGTCGGTGGTGCGCGCGAGCTGCTGGACGGCCGGTGCCGCGGCGTTGGGCAGCGCGTGGGCGAAGCGCACGCGCGCCGGTGAGAGGCCCAGGCGGCGGACGTGGTGCACGTAGGCCGAGCGCTGCGCGTCGATCATCCCGGCGCGGATCAGCCTGCTCAGCGAGCAGATCGGGCGGAGCAGCAGCACGAAGACGGGCAGCACGAGCACGGCCGGGTCGCTCAGCAACGACGTTCCGACCGCGGTGGGCGGGAACCACCGCAGCTGCACGGCGAACACGGTCACGACCAGGACGCCCATGGCGAACTCGGGCGCCGAGTACAGGCCGAGCGTGGTCCCGGTGACCAAGCGGTCCAGCAGACCGCCCTCCCGCCGCGCCGACAGCACCCCGAGCCCGATCGACAGCGGCACGAGCAGGGCGAGCGTCAGCGCGGCCAGCAGCAGGGTCGGCCCCGCGGCGGCGGCGATGATGTCCACCACCGCCCGCGGGCCCACCAGTGACTGGCCGAAGTCACCGCGCAGCGCCGCGAGCAGCCACTCGCCGAGCCGTTGCCACGCGGGCTGGTCGAGGCCCAGTCGCTCCCGCAGGGCCGCGATGACCGCTGGATCCGGGTTGTCCCCGGCGATCGTCACGGCCGCGTCGCCCGGCAGGGCCTCGGCCAGGGCGAACACCCCGGCCACGACCAGCAGGACCTGGACCGCGCCGAGGAGCGCTCGCCGCGCCAGGTAGCGCGGGATCGTCACGCCAACCACACCCCGTCGAAGCGGGCCCAGTCGAGGGTGTTGGCCGGGGCGCGGTCGTCGATGCCGTGCACGCCCGGCGCGGAGGCCACGATCCAGTCCGACACGCCCCACCACAGGAATCCGCCCTCGTGGAACAGGGTTTCCTGCATCTCGCGGTACAGCTCGGCGCGGCGCTGCTCGTCCGTCGTGGACTGCGCCTCGTGGTAGCGGGCGTCGAACTCCGGTCGCTGCCACCTGGTGTTGTTGGTGGTCGACGTGGTCAGCAGGCGCTGGGAGAAGTGCGACTCCAGCGGCATGCCACCGGAGCGGTAGCCGGCGAGCACGCCGTTGCTGGCGATGTCCGACCAGTAGGTGTCCTTGTTGCCGAGCCGGACCTCCAGGTGGAGGCCGATCTCCTTCGCCTGGTCGCTGATGGCCAGCGCCGCCTCCTTCAACCCGGTCGAGGCGTCGGAGGTGTCGAAGCCGATCGTCATCCCCTCCGCGCCTGCCTGGCGGACCAGCGCCCGGGCCCGGTCCAGGTCCTGGCGGCGCTGCGGCAGCGCGTCGGCGTAGTAGCGGTACCCCTTGCCGTAGATGTCGTTGCAGACCTGGCCCGAGCCCTGCAACACCGAGCGGACCAGCTCCTCCCGGTCGACGAGGTGGAACAGCGCCTGGCGCAGTTCGGGCCGGTCGAACGGCGGGCGGTCGACCTTCATCGCCAGCCCGTGGAAGTTGCTCAGCGGCAGCCGGTGCACCTGGACCTGCCCGCTGGACTCGTGGGTGCGCGCGCTGGTGGGGGTCAGGTCGTGGGCGTACTCGACCTGCCCGCCCAGCAGCGCGTTGACCCGCGCGGCCTCGTCGTTGGTGACCACGATCTCCAGCTCGTCCAGCAGCGGCGCGCCGTCCCAGTGGCCGGGGTTGCGCGCGGCGAGGAACGTGCGGCCCGGTTCGAAGGCGACGAACCGGAACGGGCCGGTGCCGATCGGGCGGTCGAAGTTCGCGGTGCCTTCGGGGATGATGTAGGCGCCGAGGGTGGCCAGCGCGTTCGGGAACTCCCCGTAGGGCCGCTGCAACCGGAATTCGACGGTGCGCTCGTCGATCTCGCGGCTGTTGGGCAGGTCGATCACCGACAGCGTCGACTTGGCGCGACGACTGCTGCCGGGCTCGGTGATGCGCGCGAAGCTGGCCAGCACGTCGGCCGCCCGCACCGGCCGCCCGTCGTGGAAAGCCGCCTGCCGCAGGGTGATCCGCCAGGTCGTCAGGTCCGCGCTCGGTTCCCAGCGCTCGGCCAGCCTGGGCACCGGGGACATGTCCGAACCGAAGTCGGCGAGCTTGTCGAACAGCGCCTTGGCGCGCGCGATCTCGACGTAGAGGTCGGTCTTGTGCGGGTCGAGCACCTCGGCCGCCCCGCCACCGGAGAACGCCGCCCGCAACCTGCCGCCGGGACGCGGGGGCCCACCGGCGGAGGTGGTGCCCGGTCCCGCACAACCGGACAGCACGGCAGCGGCGGTGAGTCCCATGAACCCGCGGCGGCTCAGCGCGGGCAGGTGCAATTCACGTCGCATGACGGGGTTTCTCCATTCGTTGCAGGGCGTGCAGCAGTCCGGCGCAGGGCCTGGTGGTGCGAACGATCGGGGTCGCCGGTCACGATGTCCGGGCGGACATCTCGGTGCGGCAAGCGGATTCGTCCGGCCCGGCGAGCCCGGGGGCGATGCCGCGGCGTCGGTCGAGCGCCGCGACCGCGAGTGCGGAGCCGGTTCCGATGAGGACGCACAGCAGCGATGGCAACCACGGCCACCGGCCGCCCGCCAGGTCGCTCGTCCAGCCGATGAGGGCGTTGCCGCCCGCGGCGGTGACCCCCGAGGCGAGGTAGAAGACGCCGAAGTAGGTTCCGGAGAGCCTTTCCCCGCCGTAGGACGGGATGAGCTCGTAGACGAACGGCTGGGCGAGCATCACGCCCAGCGACAACGTGAACGCCGTGATCAGCACCGGTGCCAGGCGCAGTGCGGTCTCGGCCGGGCTGGCGGATTGCGCGGGCTGGAGGACGGTCGCGGCCACCGCGGTGACCGCGAAACCGGCTCCCATCACCGCCAGGCCCGTTGCGATGCAACGGCCCCGGCTCCAGCGGTCCTTGATCCGCGCGGTGATCCGGACCTGCAGCGCCAGGCTCGTCGCGGTGGAGACCAGGAAGATCATCGACACGGCGGCGGGGGACCCGGTGGCGTGCTCGGCGTGCATCGGCAGCACCAGGTAGAGCTGGTTCTGCAGCACGAACATGCCGGTCAGCGCGCCGGTGAAGGCCAGGAACCGGCGATCGGTCAGCGCCCGGCGCCAGTCGGCGAACACCGAGGTCCGCGAGCGCTCGACCCGCCGCACCGGCAGCACCGCGAGCTGCGCGAGGGTGAGCAGCGCGAAGATGACCGCCGCCACGATCGCCGACAGCTGGAAGCCCACCAGCATCAGCGCGCTGCCCAGCAGGGGGCCGAGCAGCATTCCGGTGTTGGCGAAGACGTTGAAGAGCGAGAACGCCTCGGCCTTGCGATCCCCGGCCTCCTGCGCGATGTAGGCGCGGACCGCCGGGTTGAACAGCGCTCCCGCCAGGCCGCTGAGCACCGAGGCGAGCAGCAGCACGGGCAGCGATGTGCCGAAGGCGAACAGGCCGAAGCCGACGGTGCGCAGCGCGCACCCGGCGATGATCACGCCGCGGGCGCCGAGCCGGTCGGACGCGGAGCCCCCGAGCAGGAACAGGCCTTGCTGGCTGAGGTTGCGCACGCCCAGGACCACGCCGATCAGCGCGGCGGAGATGCCCAGCTCCTGGCCCAGGTAACCGGCCAGGAACGGGACCAGCAGGTAGAAGCCGGTGTTCACGCCGAGCTGGTTGACCAGCAGCAGCTGCACGGCCAGCGGGAAGCTCCGGATCAGGCGCCAGGTCGTCACGACGCGACTCGGTGGTGGCCGCCGCCGGCGAAGCCACCTGGTAACAGCGGGTTCACCGCACCGACGCGCACCGACCACACGTGCCCCACACCGACTCCCTCCGCGACCCCGCGTTGCAGATAGCGATGATAATCATTTTCAAAATGATCGGGCAACGGGGTTCTGGCGCGATGCGGTGGGGCTCGGCGCCCGCGGGGTGCGGAGCCGGGTCAGTGCTCGTCGTAGTGGTCGCCGTGAGCGGCGTGCCGGTGCCCGTCGTGGAGGTAGTCGACGTGGTCGCCGTGGGGGACGGCGGTGTGGCCGCAGCCCTCGCCGTGGGTGTGGTCGTGCGCGTCGTGCGTGCTGTGGCCCTGCGGCTCGCACTCGTCGTAGTGGTCGTCGTGCTTGCGGTGCAGGTGGCCGTCGTGCACGTAGTCGACGTGGTCGCCGTGGGGCACGGCGACGTGGCCGCAACCTTCGCGGTGGACGTGGTCGTGACCGGTGTGCTGCTGGTGCGCCGTGGTCATCGTCGCCTCCGGATGGATGAGCAGGTTCGACCGTTCGGTTCAAGCGTAGGTACGGATCGCGGGGCACGCATGAATGTCAGCGGCCGCCCCGGGCTCAGCCCGTCGCCGGGCACGCGAGCGCGACCAGCGGGGGAGCCGGGCGGGCGGACTGCGGGCAGTACCAGACCACGTTCGGGTCCACCGCGCCGTCGGCGTCGACGCGCAGGATCGCCACCGGCTTGTCCTCGGGGACGTTGCGGCCGAGGGTGCCGCCGAAGTCCAGCACACCGGTGGCGCCCTCGACCGTGCCCGAACCGCCCTCGTGGATGTTGTTGAGCTCGCGCCACACCGCGGCCGGGCTGACCGGGATGCCCGCTCCGTGCAGGTGCTGCACCGCGGTGATCATGGTCAGCGCCGCGTCGTGCGCCAGCGCGGCGTGGCCGTCCCGGGACCGGCCCTCGGCGGTGCGCTCGAACGGGAACAGCCGGAACAGCTCCCCGTAGAAGACCTGCTCGGCCTCGGTCAGCCGGGCTTCGGTGAGCGGGTCGTCGCTCGCCGGGCCGATCGCCGAGGTCTGGTACAGCAGCGGGATCTTGCGGTTGCGCTCCCGCATCGCGCGGTCGGCGACGTAGCGGGAGGTGTCGTGCCCGCCGAGCAGCAGCGGCGGATCGCTGCGGCAGCTGGTGCCGACACCGCCCAGGAACAGGTCGAACTCCGGCACCCCGCGCCCGGCGTAGTACACCAGCCCGGGGTGGCCGCACGCGGACTGCCCCGCCGACCACGCCCCGTCGGTGCTGAACGCCCGCGACTCCACCGCGAAACCCTCCGCGCGCAGAGCGGTCTCCACGTCCTGGCGCAGGTTGGCGCTGTAGATGTCGGTCGGGTCGTCGGAGTGGTAGATCCGCGCGCTGCGCTCGAAGGCACCCTGGCCGAGCACGTCGTTCTCGGCCAGGTGGGCGACCAGCGCGGCGGCGACCAGCGACTGACGCCGGTTCTGCGGCGCGACCTGGTAGTACATCGGGAAGTCCGCGGCCGCCCTGTCCGCCGTCAGCGGTGCGGCGACCATCGGCAGCCCGGCCCTGGTCAGCACGCGGATGGTCTCGTCGGTCTGGGTGCTGCTGCGATCCAGTCCGATCACCCCGACCAGCGGCGCCTCCTGGTCGGCGAACTCGCCCAGCCGGCGCGCCACCTCCGGGCCGTGCCGCATGTCCCGCCCGGCGTTGACCAGCAGCACGCGGACCAGGGGAGTGCCGCGCCGCTCCAGCGCGGCGTGCTGCGCGACCGCCACCCCGGCCAGCTCCTCCCGCTTGGCCACCAGACCGCTGGCGTCGCCGGACGAGGAGGTCAGCGCGCCGATGTAGGCGAGCGTGACGTACGGGCGCTGCGGTGTTCGCTCGTGCAGCTCAGCGGCGCGGCGGTTGTTGCCGAGGATCTGCGCGCGCACCGCGTCGAGGTTGGCGTCGGCCGGTTGCAGCAGCGGGTGCGAGCCGTCGGAGATCCCGACGCACTCGCCGCCGATCCGGGTCAGCGGCGGGGCCAGCCCGGGCCAGGCCTCGCAGTGCTGGTGGCTCCACGCCGCGTACCCGGTGGTCAGCGCGGCCACGACCGCGACCACCGCGCCGACCGAGGCCAGCCGGCGCGACCACCACGGCGGGCGGTGCATGCCGAAGGTGTAGATCGGCGGATCGCCCCGGTCCGCGGAATCGGGGATGCGGATCGGCAGGTACCAGGCGATCTCCTTGCGCTGCTTGCGCGCCAGGTCGAGCGCGTCGCGCCATTCCCGGTAGCCGTTGCCGGCCTCGGTCGGGCGGTAGGCCTTCGGGCGCCCTTCCCCGGAGTCCGGCGCGGTCCGGTACGGCGGCACGTAGCGGCTGCCGGTGATCAGCAGCAGCGGGTCGGAGCGGCCGGTGTCGTTGCGGACCTCGTTGATCAGGTCGAGCAGCCGGTAGCCCCCGTTGAACAGGGTGATGTGGTCCAGCAGCACGACGGCGTTGGTGGTGCGCCGCGCCGAACCGGCGTGGGAGCGCCGCAGGTCTTCCAGGAAGGCGTTGGTGAGGAACTTCAGCAGCTGCTCGGGCGACTCCCGCTGCCAGCCGCTGGCGCTGAGCCGTTCGGCGAACCCGATGAAGGTGCCGGGGTTCTCCGCGGCCAGGTACGGCTGCCGCAGGAACCACCGGAACTCCGCGCTCAGCAGCGGAATCCGGCCGCTGGACTTGATCCGGAACCACACCGGCGGCAGCACGCCGATCAACCCCGGTGCCCACCGCAGCCACGCCGGCAGGTCCTGCGCGCGCTGCTCCAGCGCATCGAGCGCACCCGACATCCGCTGGTCGATGCCGCGCTCGCGCAACTGCCTGCGCAGCACCCGCGGCGTGTTCTCGCCGCCCAGCCGCACCTCGTGCGCCATCAACCAGACGGCCAGCGAGAGCCGGGGGAAGCGCAACCGGCCGGTGCGGGAGTTGCGGGCCTGGGCGAGTTCGTGGGCGATGTCGACCAGCAGGTCGCGGACCTGCTCGACGTCGGCGTGCGTCGGTTCGGAGAGCCGCTCCGGGCCCGCGTCGCGCGGAAGCCGGATCGTCCCCTCCAGCTCCACCAGCGCGTGCGGGACGCGGTAGGGCCTCGCCTCGTCGAGCCGGTGGGAGATCGCGCGCAGCAGGCCCTCGTGCTCGGCGGGGCGCACCAGGCACAGCATCGGCAGGTCGGCGTGATCGCGCGGCTGCTTGACGTAGAGCGCGCTGATCAGGTCGAGCGTCGTCCGGGCGCCGTCGAAGGACGGCAGCTCACCGCTGTCGCGCATGATCACGCACCTCCCCGTGCACAGATCGCCGCAGCGTAGCCGCCGGTGATCGGGAGGGTGCCCGGATCCGGCGACCATCCTCCGCTCGGAGCAGCGCGCGGTCGTCCACTGTGCTCGGAGCCCGCATCGGGCGAGGTCGTGCGGGAGTGTCAGGGGTCGCAAGTATGTTCGTCGTGTCCGGCCGGTGCGGCTGGGCTTCCCCAATCCACAGGAGAGTGCGTGTTGCAAGATTGGGAGCGGTCGAGCACGACGCGGGTGGTCGCGCCCGCCCGGCCGCGCAAGCTCGCCAAGGTCCCGTTCGCGGAGCTGGCCGACGGCCGCCTGCAGGGCGTGGTGTCCAGCGGCTCGGACATCGAGCGCGTCTACGTCTCGTCGGTCGCCGCCGGGAGCTACGAGTTCACCTGCAGCACCAACAACAACCGGCCCTGCGGTGGTGCGCGCGGCTACTTCTGCAACCACATCCGGGCCCTGCTCACCGAGGCGGTGCTGCAGTACGGCGGCGAGCGGGTCGCCCGCTACCTGAAGGCCGAGGTCACCGACGAGGAGCTGACCGCGGACAGCATCACCGACGCCATGACCGGTGCGCGGCAGGGCGATGCCGGGACCGCGGCGCCGGTGTTCAGCCGGTTCCTGCGCCACCTGGCCTACCTGGAGCTGCCCCCGACGACCGCGCCGCTGCCGGAGATGCAGTGGTTCCCGCCGACCAGGGCGGTGGTGTGATGCGCGCCGATCTGCTGGCCGAACCCGTCGAGGGGGTCGACGAAGCCCTGGCCGCCGTCGACGCCGTCGACCGCGCGCTCACCGGCGGCCTGCTGCGCCCGGACGCCGCCGACATGGCCGAGTTCGCCCGGTCCGTCGCCGGCACACCGCTGGCCGAGAAGGTCGCCGAGGCCGCCGACAAGGCGGTCGCCGGAGCCGCCAGCGAGGAGCACTTCACCGCCCTCGCCGCCGCGCGCCTCGCGCTGCTGGGCTCCGCCCACGACGCCCTCGCAGCGCGCATCACCGAGGCGACAGGACGAGCCGGTGACGGCGAAACCGACTGGGTGCAAAGCGATTCGCCGTCGTTGAACCTGCTGGCCGCCGCCCGCTCCTGGCTCAGCGACCTGGCCCGCACCGGCTGGCGCGGCATCGACCACGACCTGATCTCCGGATCGGCGCAGATCATCTCGGCGATGCTCCCGGACCCGGCGCTGCGCCGGGCCGCGGCGCTCCTGGACGGCTTCGCCGCCGAGCTCGCGGCGTCCTGCCCCGGTGCTTCGCTGGAACGCGTCCCGGCCCGCCGCTGGGCGGACCTGTGGTCGCGGGGGATGCTGCTCGCGCTGCCGGGCGCCGCGGTGACGCCGGTGACCGGCACCGCCACCGGCCGCCTCCTGCCGGTCGGCATCGACGTGCAGGAACACGCCACCGCCGTGCAGGCGCAGGTCCACGCGGTCTTCGAGCCCGCCGACGGTTCCGCCTCGCGCCTGGTGCGCGCCAGCGCCTCGGTGTCCAAACCGGACACCGTCGTCGGGGCCGGTCTGTGGCAGCTGCTGCGACCGCACATGTCGCTGCTGGCCGCGTTCGGCGAAGGCCGCTCGATGGAGCTCACCGGGATGCCGGTCACCGCGGAAGGCGACCTGATCTGGAGCGACGAGCGCGCCCAGCCCGGTGAACCCGCCGATCCCTTCGTCACCGCCCGGGTCGCCCTGCAGGCGGCGACGGCGGCCGAAACCGCGCCGCTGGACCGGCATCCGGCGCGCATCGCGGTGCCCGTGTTCGTCGAGGGCTACACCGCGCGAACCGACGACGACGTGCTGACCTTCACCATCGCCGAGCACGACCTCGCGGTGAACACCGACCGCGTTCCCGCCGCGAGCCCGCTGACCGCGGAGGCGATCGCGGCGTCGAACGCCTGCATCGGCCTGCTGCGCTGGGACGCCGGGAGCTTCCACCTCCAGCCGCTCGCGGTCGAGACCACCAAGCGGAAGAAGGCCGTCGCGGTGCACGCCGGGGCGTGGGCGGGCGGCACGGCCGACAAGGCCGGTGCCAAGGCGGAGAAAGCGGCCACCGACGCCGCCAAGGTGCTGCGCGAGCGCGCGGGGAGGCTGCTGCGGAAATGACCGAGGAGACCTCCCACGACAACCGCCGCCAGGTCCTGTACTGGCGGTTGCTGGCCCGGCTCTTCGACCGCGAGGAGCAGGCGGGCCTGGAATCGGCGAGCCTGGCCGTCGTCGAGGACATCGGGCTGCCCGCGGCACTGCTGGACCCGCGCACCTCGGTCGACTCGATCGTGCAGCGCCACCCCGAACTGGCCGCCGAGTTCGACGGGCTGATGGCACCCGAGTCCACATCGGACGAACGGGATCGGGCCGCCGAGGTGCGGCGGGCGGCGCTGGTCTCGAAGGTGCTGCTCAACGTCTTCGACACCGGATCCGGCGCGGTCACCGCCGAGCAGCTCTCCCGCTGGCAGTCCGATGCGGGCTGGATGGAGCGCGCGCTGGGCTGCGGCCCCGGCGAGCTGCGCGGCGGTCGCACCGCCGGGACCGGCACGGGGCAGGGCGGCCCGACCCCCGACCTCTCCCGGCTGATCCCGGAGATCGGCCCCGAACTCGGTGCCATCGAAGCGGATCTGGTCGACCGCATGCAGCTGCGCGAGGTGCTGGCCGATCCCGACCTCGCCGCGCAGCTGACCCCGAGCATGTCGCTGATCGAGCAGCTGCTGCGGGACAAGGACAACCTGTCCGGGGTGGCGCTGGCCAACGCCAAGGACCTGATCCGGCGGTTCGTCGACGAGGTGGCGCAGGTGCTGCGCACCCAGGTGGCGCAGGCCCCGGTCGGCGAGCTGGACCGGTCGGTGCCGCCGAAGCGGGTCTTCCGCAACCTCGACCTCGACCGCACGATCTGGAAGAACCTCACCAACTGGGACCCGGAGGAGCAGCGGCTCTACGTCGACCGCCTCTTCTACCGGCGCACCGCCCGCAAGACGACGCCGCAGCGGCTGATCGTGGTCGTCGACCAGTCCGGTTCGATGGTCGACTCGATGGTGAACTGCACCATCCTCGCCTCGATCTTCGCCGGGCTGCCGAAGGTCGACGTGCACCTGATCGCCTACGACACCCGGGCGCTGGACCTCACCCCGTGGGTGCACGACCCGTTCGAGACGCTGCTGCGCACCCAGCTCGGCGGCGGCACCAACGGCGAGGTCGCCATGGCGCTGGCCCAGCCCAAGATCGCCGAACCGCGCAACACCGTGGTGGTGTGGATCTCCGACTTCTACGAGTGGTCGGCCGAACCGCTGTTCAACAGCATGGCCGCCATCCACCGCTCCGGAGCCAAGTTCATCCCGGTCGGCTCGGTGACCAGCTCCGGCCGCGGCAGCGTCAACCCGTGGTTCCGGGAGCGCTTCAAGGACCTGGGCGCACCGGTGATCTCCGGCCACATCCGCAAGCTCGTCGAAGAGCTCAAGACGTTCCTGGCCTGACCGCCAGACCTCCCCGCCGAAAGCACCCCAGAAAGGCCTTCCCACATGTCCGACCTGCTGCGCGCGCCCGCCGAGATCAAGTACGCCGAGGAGCTGGACTGGCTGGAGTCCGTCGACGACGGCCCCAAACCCTTCGCCTGGCGGCTCTCGCCGAAGATGGTCCGGCTGTTCATCCTCGGTTCCGAGCGCGCCGACGGCCTCGACCGGGAGGTCGCGCAGAAGTGGTTCGGCGACCGCAGCTTCGTCGAGCGCGCCATCGTCACGCTGGCCTCCGACCGCGGCCTGCTGCTCATCGGTGATCCCGGCACCGGCAAGAGCTGGCTGGCCGAGCTGCTGTCCGCGGCGATCAGCCGGAACTCGACGCTGGTCGTGCAGGGCACCGCGGGCACCACCGAGGACCAGATCAAGTACTCGTGGAACGTGTCCATGGTCATCGCCAAGGGCCAGTCGCGGGAGTCGATGATCCCCTCGCCGATCATGACCGCGATGGAGGCGGGCGCCGTCGGCCGGTTCGAGGAGCTCACCCGCTCCACCAGCGACGTGCAGGACGCGCTGATCTCCATCCTGTCCGAGAAGTACATCTCGGTGCCCGAGCTCGACGACGACAACATCGTCTTCGCCAAGCCCGGGTTCTCCATCATCGCCACCGCCAACAGCCGGGACCGCGGCGTCAACGACCTGTCCTCGGCGCTCAAGCGCCGCTTCAACTTCGTGCGCATCCCGGTGGTGACGAACAAGAAGAGCGAAGCCGAGATCGTCCGCTTCCGCACCGAGGAGCTGCTGCGCCGCCACCAGATCGAGCTGGACGTGCCGCCGACGCTGCTGGACGTGCTGCTGCGCAGCTTCGCCGACCTGCGCGATTCGGCGGCCGCGGCGGGCAGCGACGACGAGAAGCTGGAGTCCGCGCTGTCCACCGCCGAGCAGATCGGCGTGCTCGAGGACGCCATCCTGCACAGCAACTTCTTCGGCCAGCGCGAGCTGACCGCCCGCACCCTGGCGTCCTCGCTCGTCGGATCGCTGGCCCGCCGCGAACCGGAGGACCTGGCGATCCTCAACAAGTACCTGCACGGCGTCGTCGAACCGCGCAGCAAGGAGGAGGGCGGATCCTGGCCGGAGTTCCTGGAGGGCGGCCGCGACGCGATCGCCACGTTGTCATGAGCGGGGCCGACGAAGGCGCCTTCGGGGCGCTGCGGGGGCAGCTGCAGGAAGCCGCCGCGACGTTCGCCGACGGGCCCGGCGCGCTGGAGGACATCCTGCTGGGCATCGTCGACGACGTCGACCGGGCTTGCCGGGAACCGCTGGAGATCTTCCCGGTGTGCCACCACTCGCCGGCCTCGGCGATCGCGATGGCGCGGCGGCTGCGGCAGAAGCAGCCGAAGGTGATCTACCTGGAGCTGTGCGAGGACATGGCTCCGCTGCTGACCGAGCTGCGCAACTGCAAGCTCCCGGTGGCGGTGCAGGCCTTCGCCACCGAGGTCGACGGCTTCCCGCTGGAGTGGTCGCCGCTGTCGGTGGTCGCCCCGATCACCGAGGCCTCGGCGGAGTACCAGGCGATCGCCTACGCGCTGGACACCCCGGGAGTGGAGCTCGTCCTGGTCGACCGCTCCTCGGACCACGTCTTCCAGTGGGACGAGCGCCGGGCGGAACCGGCCGCGGAGGAGGCCGGTCTGCACGGTGACGCCGTCGGCGTGGAGCTCGGCGACCTGCGGCCCCGCTTCGCCGAGCTGGAGGAGCACCTGCTGCGCCACGGCAAGGTGCGGCACTGGTCGGAGTGGTGGCACCAGTACGTGGAGCTGCCGCTCGGCGACAGCGACCACGACACCTACCGGCAGGTGATGCTGCTGATCGGCAGCCTGTTCCGGCGGCTGGCACCGGGCGACGAGCACCGCGTGCGGGTCGACGAGGACCGCGAGCGCTACATGTGGACCCGGATGCGCGAGCACCTGGCCCGCACCGGCACCGATCCGGCGGACTGCCTCCACGTCTGCGGCGCGTTCCACGCGGCCAGCCGCGTGGAGGAGTTCGGCGTGCACGGCACCGGCGGCTTCGAGATCGGCCCGCGCACCGCGACCAAGTGGCAGCACGGCCTGATCCCCTCCAGCAACGCGGCGATCGAGGCGCAGTTCGGCCTGGCCTCCGGATCGGTGTCGATCGCGGCGACGGAGTGGGCGAAGAACCTCAAGCGCACCCGCGTGCAGCCGTTCCGGCTGGAAGGCCAGGCCGGGACCAGGAAGACGTCGAAGAAGCAGTCGGCGCCGCCCGTCCCCGAACCGGAATCCGCACCCGCGGACAAGCTCTCGGGCTTCCTGCGGCGCCCACCGGTGCTCGACCGCCTGGACGAGGCCGAACTGCTGGCCTGGTCGGTGGACGTCGTGCGCGCCGCGCGGCGCAACGGCTACCTGGCCTCCACGGCGGATGCCATCGCGGTGTTCGAGACGTCGATCCTGCTGGCCGGGATGCGCGACCGGGCCAAGCCCACGCCGTACGACTTCCAGGACGCCGCGATCACCTGCATCGAGAAGGACGTCGTGCCGGGCCGCCGCGACGTGCGCCGCCTCGTGGAGATCATGATGGGCGGCGACCGGATCGGGCAGGTCGGCTACGACTCGCTGCCACCGCTGGCGCGCGACGTGCACGACCGGCTCGCGCCGCTGAACCTCAAGCTCGAGCAGCGCGGCGTGCAGCGCGCGCTGCTGGACATCGCCTCCCAGCCGGAACTCGCGCAGTGCTCCGACGTCCTGTGGATGCTGCACCGGCTGATGCCGCGCGGCGCGGCGCGGCCGATCATGGGCGAGCGCAGCCTCGGCGAGAAACCCATCCAGGAGTCGTGGGACCTGGCGCTGGGCACGCACCAGCGGGCGCTCATCGAACTCGGCTACGAGGGCGTCAGCATCGAGCAGGTGCTGGAGCAGCGACTCCGCGCCGCGGCCTACGCCCCCGCGGCGACGGCGGCGACGGTGCTGGAAGCGGTCGAGGACGCGACGCTGTACCTGCGCAGCTCGCGTCTCGCCAACGAGCTGGGCACGCGGGCGCTGGAAGTCCTCGCCACCGAGCGCAGCGTCGACGGCGCGCCCGAGGTCCTGCGCCGCGTCCGCCGTCTCCTGGCGTTCTACCGGACCAGCGAACCGGTGCTGCCGCAGTGGATCGAGTCGTTCGTCAAGACCGGCTACGCCCACTACTGCACCCTGCTGCCGACGGCGTTCACCGACGAGGACGCGACCGTCGACCAGGTCGCGGCGATGCTGGGATTCCTGTTCAACATGGAAGCCCTGGCGCTGTCGCTGGGCTGCGACCGGACCCAGCTGGAGCTGGCGTTCGCCCAGTCCCACCCGGGGGAACCGGAGAAGCTGGCGCTGCTGTGGGCGGCGCAGGTGCAGCTCGGCGAGCTCTCCAGGGCCGATCTCCGCCGGCGCTGCGCCGAGCTGCTCGGCAACCCGCTGGTGGTGCCCGGCTATCCGCGCTACCTCAGCGGATTCCTGCACGCCCTGGAACCGGTGCCGAGCCTGGCCGACTTCGTGGTGGAGGCGGTGTCGAACGCCTTCCGCGTGCTGCCGGACCCGGTCCTGCTGCCGTGGCTGCCGAAGCTGATCACCACGTTGCGCTCGGGCGGAGCGGAGCTGGCACCGCTGCTGATCCGCGAAGCGGGCCGGATCTTCCCAGGCGCCCTCGCGGCGCTGGACGAGTGGACTCCGCCGTGGCTGGCCGAACCCGCCGAACCGGTGCTCCCGCCGCGCGGTGGCGGCGGTGCCGCGCTGCTGGCCGCCCACCCGGCGACCTGCGACGCGGTGGCGGACCTGCTGGGCTGCACCGGGCAGTGGCGGCAGCCCGAGCCGGGCGGAGCGCTGCTGCTGGACCGCCACCCCGGCACGGCGCTGGCCCTCCAGCGGCTGCTCGCTCTGTGATGCGTGGTGCCCCCGCTGCCGGGGGCACCACACCTCAGCTCTCGCCGGGGAGGGCGAGCGCGATGATCTGGGTGGTCAGCTGCGGGCCCCAGGTCATGCCCTCGATGTTGTCCACCGTGGACAGTTCCAGGTCGTGGAAGTCGACGATCAGCCGCTTGCGCATCGGCTGGACCGGCCGGTCGGCGAGGGAGTCCACGCGCTGGACGTCGGTGGCGCCGGTGGTCGTGGCCTCGAACAGCCGCACCTTGAAGCCGGTGCCCTCGACGTAGGTCCGCTCCAGCACGAGGAAGCGGTCCGGATCGTCCGGGTGGGCGAGGATGGCGGGAACCCCGGTGTCGGGCCGCCTGCCGCCCGGCGGCGGCGAGGTGAAGACCGGCTCGATCGGGTAGGCGTACTGGCCGAGCACCTCCCCGGTCCTGGTCTGCGCGGTGACCCGGGCCAGTGCGCCGCGCTCGGTGGTCGGCAGCGGGCCGTCCTGGATCAGCGGTCCTTCCAGGGCGCTGGTGAGCACCGATCCGGTCGGGTCGAAGGCGATGGCTTCCAGGACCAGGTTCCGCCGCGGCCCGCGCTCGTGCGGGGTGATCTCGTAGTTCGGCGGCAGGCGGTGCTCGCCGAGGTGCCGGTGAGCAGCAGCGGCGCGCAGCGGGCAGCCACGACCGGGATGCCCTCCATCGTGTGGCCGCAGTCGCCGATGTGGTTGATCCCGCGGGATCCCGGTCCGGTTTCGCGGCAGGTCGCCTGCTGTGCGCGTTTCGGGGCGTTATAGGACCCCGGAGCGCGCACAGCAGGTGCGGTTCAGCGGGTGGCCGGGGTCCCGGCGGCTGGCAGGTCCTGCTGGATCGCCACCCGGTAGGCGGCCAGGATCCGGTCGAGGCGATCGCGGGCGATCCGGGCCTCCCGCTCGTCGGAGCCGATGCCGATGTGCGCGCACACGGCCTTCGTCGCGCCCGGCTGGAACCGTGGCTGATCGACCTCGTCCATGCCCCGCATGGTGGCAGAGGCGCCTGATGGCGCGCCGACCGGCTGCCCCGAACAGGTTGCGGGGGGCCGGGTTGATCGTTCGACAATTCCCGCACTATTATCGTGCGGAAATTGTCGAACGATGAGAGGTGGTCCGGATGTCTCCGTCACGGGTGTACGAGCACCCCGCGACCGAGGAGATCGCGATCCCGCGCGTGCTGTTCGCGCTGAGCGAGCCGCTGCGGCTGTCGATGGTGCGGATGCTCGCCGAGCGCGGTGAGCTCGACAGCATCGAGCTGGGGCCGGACCTGCCCCGGTCGACGCTGACGCACCACACCGGGCTCCTGCGCGAATCCGGCGTCGTGTTCGTCCGCGCGGAGGGGCGCAAGTGCATGATCAAGTTGCGCCGCGAGGACCTGGACGCCCGCTTCCCGGGGCTGATCGACACGGTGCTGAGCGGATACCAGGACTCCGCGCCGGCGAAGGAGGACGCATGACACTCCTCGTGTCAACCGGAGTGCTGCTCAACCGCACCTCAGGGGACCGTGATGCAACCCGGCCACAAGGAACCCCCGCAACGCAAGATCATCCGAGAACGCAACCGCCACTGAAAATCGTGGAGAGGCGGAACAGGGAGAGGCGGGACCGCGCATGATCCGCCGGGTGTGGCCACTGGTGGCCGCCGCCGTCGCGTTGGGGATCGACGCCTACGTCCTCGCCGGAGTGCTGCCCGCGATCGCCGATTCGCTGGCCACCACCGCGGCCGCGGTCGGACTCGGGGTGACGGCCTTCACCGCCGCCTACGCGTTGGCCGGACCGCTGCTGTCGGGGATGCTGACCCGGGGAAGCACCGCCGGTGCGCTGCTGATCGCGCTCGGTGTGTTCAACCTGGGCAACCTCATCACCGTGCTCGCGCCGGGCGTCGAAGTGTTCTTCGCCTCCCGCGTGGTCGCAGGCGCGGGCGCCGGGGTGCTCACGGCGGTGGCCACGGCGACGGCCGCCGCCATGGTCGCCGACCACGAACGCGGCCGGGCGATGGCGATGGTGACCTTCGGCCTGTCCACCGGGACGGTGGCCGGAGTGCCGGCCGGGGTGATCATCGGTGACCGGCTGAACTGGCGGTGGACCATGGGACTGGTCGTGGCCGTCGGCGTCCTGAGCATGATCACCCTGGCCCTCCGGGCGCGGGTGATCCCGGCGCTGCCTGCCTCGCGCGGACCGGCCTTCGGGGTGCTGCGCTCGTCGCGGACGGTCATCGGGGTCCTCGCGGTGTTCCTGCTAGGCGGGGCCAGCCTCGGGCTCTACACCTACCTGCTGCCGATGGCCGAGGCGCGAGGGCTCCAGGGCTGGGGCTTCGCGCTGGTGTGGGCGTGGGGCATCGGCGGTGTCGCCGGCGCCGCTCTGATCGGCAGGCCGCTGGACGCCTTCGGGCCGCGCGTGCTGCTGATCGTCCTGCCCGCGGTGCTGCTGGCCGCGTTCGCGGCGATCTGGGTGTTCGACTCCCCGGTCGTGTGGCTGGCCGCGGCGGCCCTGTGGGGTGCGGCCGGGTGGTCGAGCGTGCCCACCTTGCAGCAGGCGCTCACCCGCGACCGGCCCGAGCAGGCCATGCCGGTCGTCGCGTTCCAGATGGCCGCGATGTACCTCGGCTCCGCCGCCGGAGCGGCCGCGGGCAGCAGCCTGCTCGCGGCCGGGACCAGTCCCGGCGACCTCGCCGGGTGGACGCTGATCCCCGCAGCGCTGGGGATCCTGCTCACCGGGTGGCTCGGCATCGGTTCGCCCCGGCTCCGGGCGGAGCACCGGAGCGCCGAACCCGCGTGCGAAGCCGCGGCCTAGCGAGCGCTCGCCCGGAAGGCGCGGGTGTCTCCCGCGCCTTCCGGGCGTTGTGTCCTGATTGGACAGAATGGTTCGTCGATCCTCGCCGAGGACGTCGGCCGCTGTGAGCGATCGAACACCGGTGCGCCCTCCTGGGAGCCGGTTCGCCCTGGCGGTGGAGTCCGCGGCGCGTGAGGATGGTCTGGCACGACGACCGCACCTCAGGAGAAGGCTGGTTCTCATGGACGCGCTCTACACCGCCGTCGCCACTGCCACCCACGGCCGGGACGGCCGCGCCGTCACCTCCGACGGCAAGCTCGACCTGCAGCTGGCCGTGCCGGTGGAGATGGGCGGCTCCGGCCAGGGCACCAACCCGGAGCAGCTGTTCGCCGCCGGGTACGCCGCCTGCTTCGCCAGCGCGCTCGGCCTGGTCGGCCGCCGGGCCGGTCTCGACCTCGGCGAGGCCGCGGTGACCGGCGAGGTCGGCATCGGCAAGCAGGGCGAGGGCTTCGCGCTCGCCGTGGTGCTGCGGGTGGAACTGCCCGACTCCGTCGACGAGGCCACCGGCCGCGACCTGGTCGAGCAGGCCCACCAGGTGTGCCCCTACTCGAACGCCACGCGCGGCAACATCCCGGTCGAACTCGTCGTCGAGTGAGCGCTCAGGCCGGGCCGAGCAGGTCCCAGCGGTTGCCTGCGATGTCCAGGAACACCGCGACCCGGCCGTAGGGCTCGGTGCGCGGCGGGATGGTGAACTCCACGCCCGCCGCCACCAGCCGCTCGAAGGTCGCGTCGAAGTCCGCCACCCGCAGGAAGAACCCCACCCGGCCGGCGACCTGGTCGCCGACCGCGGCGGCCTGCCGCGTGCCGTCCGCGCGGGCGAGCAGGACGCCCGTGCCGCCGCCGGGCGGCCGGACCACCACCCAGCGCTTGGGGCGGCCGTCGTTGGTCAGCGAAGGGGAGTCCTCGACCAGGTCGAAGCCCAGCACGTGGACGAAGAACTCGATGGCCTCGTCGTAGTCGGCCACGACGATCGTGACGAGATCGATCCGCACCGCACGATGGTAGCCCGATCCCCTCCCGTCGGATGACTGTCCTAAGGGGACGGAGTGCGATCAGGTGCGGAGTTCGTCGTCGGCGCGCAGGGCCGCATCGAGCAGGCACAGCCCTTCCTGCTGGAAACCGGCGATCAGCTCGGTCCAGCGGTTCAGGGCCGCACCGCTCTCGATCACGAAGCTCTGCGCCGCCGGGTTGAGGCCACCATCGCGGTGGACGATGCCGAACGGCGTGCGCAGCGCCGGGCGGGTCTCCACCACGACCGCGCCCGCGCGCGCTGCCGCGGCGGCCATGCGCAGCGGGAGGAACGCGCTGCCCGCACCGTTGAGCACCAGCGTCAGCTGCGCGTGGCGGTTGGGGACCCGCGCGACGATCCGGGGGACGACCGCCTCCTGGCGCAGCAGGGTCGTCACGAAGTCGTTCTCCCGGTGCGCCGAGCTGCTCACCACCAGCGGCACGTCGTCCAGCCGGGCGAGGTCGTGCGGCGCCGCCGGATCGGCACCGGTCGTGCCGGGCGGCATCACCAGCAGGAGCCGCTGGACGCCGAGGTCGACCTCGGCGAGGTTGTCGGCCGGGGCGGGGAACGTGGTGAAGCCGAGTTCGCAGTTGCCCGCCGCCACCTCCTCGCACAGCTCCGCCGCGCTCGCCTGCTCCACGAGGTCGATCCGGATGCCCGGGTGCAGCTTGGTGAAGGAGGCGCTCCACGCGGCGACCGCGTCGCTGGACATCTCCGGCATCGTGCCGATCGTGATCGACCCGACCTGCAGCTCGCGCGCACCGCGCATGATGTCGCGCGCCGCCAGCACGTCCCGCAGCACCTTGCGCGCCGGTTCGACGAGCAGCTCGCCCGCCGAGTTGAGCACCAGGTTCCGGCCCGTGCGGTGGAACAGGGTCAGCTTCAGCTCGCGCTCCAGCTGCCGGATGCTCTGCGACAGCGATGCCTGCGCGATGTGCAGCTGCTGCGCCGCCCGGTTCACCCCGTTGTGCTCGACGACGGCCAGGAAGTACTCCAGTTGACGGATCTCCATACCCGCATCGTCTCCCGGCCGGCGTCAGGAGCGGAACGTGTCGGGCAGCGTTCCGTCGGCGCCGACCTGCTCGATCATCGCGCGGCCGAGGTTGCGCTGGTGGATCGGCGAGGAGCCTTCGTAGATGCGCAGTGCCCGGACGTCGCGCCACATGCGCGGGACGGGGTGCGGTCCGACGATGCCCGCGCCGCCCAGCAGCTGGACGCACCGGTCGGCGACCGCGCTCGCCATCTCCGAGCAGTACAGCTTCGCGGCGGCGATCCGGTGCCGCGGGATCTCCCCGCGGTCGAAGGTGCGGGCGCACTCCACGACCAGCGCCCGGCCCGCCTCCAGCTCCGCGTAGCTCTCGCCCAGCGTCGAGCGCACCGCGCCGAGATCGGCCAGCGGCCCGCCGAACTGCTCGCGGCCGTTGACGTGCGCGGTGGTCTCCTCCAGCATCCGCGTGGCCTGACCGACGCAGGTGGCCGCGACGTGCAGCCGGGCGTGGTTGATCCCGCGCAACGCCATCGTCAGCCCCCGGCCTTCGACGTCGCCGAGGAGCCGCTGCGCGCCGACGCGCACGTCGTGGAAGCCGATCTCGGCCACCGGTGCTTCGGCGTGGCCGTTCATGTACCGGGGCAGCTCGGTGGAGATCCCGGGCGACCGGGCGTCGACGATCAGCGCGGAGACGCCCGCCGCTCCCGGTTCGCCCGGGTCGGTGCGCGCGAAGGTCAGGAACGCGTCGGCCCAGGCGCCGTTGGTGATGTAGCGCTTGCGGCCGTTGACGAGGTAGTCCCCGCCGTCGCGGATCGCCGTGGTGCGCAGGTGCGCCGCGTCCGAGCCCGCTTCTTCCTCGGTGAGCGCGAAGGCCATGACGAGATCCCCGGCGGCCATCGCGGGGAGCAGCTGCTGCCGCTGGGCCTCGGTGCCGTGATCGAGGATCGCCTGCGAGCACAACCCGATCACGGTGGAGAAGCGGGACCGGTAGACGCACGAGGCGCGGGTGAACTCGAAGGTCAGCCGGACCTGCTGCTCCATCGTCCATTCCAGGCCGCCGTAGCGGCGCGGGATCGAGATCCCGAACAGCCCGAGCGCGGCCATGCGGTGCAGGATCCGCTCGGGGACGGCACCGGTGCCGACCATCTCGGCTTCGGCCGGGATCAGCTCGTCGTTGGTGAAGTCCGCGATCTGCTGGAGGTGCGCGGAGAAGTCGTGGCGGAGCACGTCCTGGTCGATCAACGTGAAGTCCTTTCCTCGCTGGGCCGGGCCGTCGGTGCTGCGACGACGCGGCGGGTGGTGAGATCGGTGATGGCTTCGTCGGGGTAGCCGAGTTCGCGCAGCACCTCGGCGGTGTCCGCGCCTGCCTGCGGGGCGGCGGTGGAGGTGCTCCGGCGCCGCCCGTCCAGCGTGAAGGCCAACCCGGGGCTGGTGACGCGGTGGCCTCGCCGGTCGGTCACCTCGACCAGCACGTTCGAGCAAGCCACGTCCTCGTCGGCGGCGACCTCGTCGAAGGAGCGAACGGCGCCGCAGACGATGCCCGCCGAGCGCAACGCCGCGATGGCCTGCTCGCGGGTCATTCCCGCGAACGCGTTGTGCAGCGCGGCGAGCATCTCCGGCCGGTTGCGCACGCGCGCGGAGTTGTCGGCGAACCTCGGATCGTCGACCATGTCCGGCCTGCCCACCAGTTCGCACAGGGCCGCCCACTTCTCGGCGGTGTAGGCGGACAGCACGATCGCGCCGTCGGTGAGCGCGAGGACGTCGGCGGCGGGCGCGGCGTTGGCCTGCCCGTTGCCCCTCCGCCGGGGCGCGGCCCCGGTCAGCACGTACTCGCCCCAGGTGGCGGCCTGCGCCGAGATCACCGCTTCCAGCAGGGACGTCTCGACGTGCGCACCCCGCCCCGACCGCTCGCGTTCGAAGAGCGCGGCCAGCACTCCGGTGGCCAGCGCGTTGGCCGCGGTGACGTCGGCGACCGGGAAACCGACCCGCTGCGGCTCGCCGTCGGCGGCGCCGGTCGCGTGCATCAGCCCGTACTCGGCTTGGGCCGCGATGTCCAGACCGGGGCGTTCCCGGGACGGGCCGCGGGAACCGAATCCGGTCACGCTGGCGCAGATCAGGCGCGGGAAGTCCCGGCGCAGGGTCTCGGCGTCGATCCCGAGCTGCCCGGCGGATGCGGGGCGGAAGTTCTGCACCAGCACGTCGGCCGTGCCCAGCAGCCGGTGCAGCACGCGCCGCCCCTCCGGGTGGCGGAGGTCCAGCGCGATGCTGCGCTTGTCGCGGTTGTAGGCCTGGACCATCGCTTCGCCGAACGGGCCGATGCTCCTGGCCTGATCGCCCCGCAAGCTCTCGACCTTCAGCACCTCCGCGCCGAGATCGCCCAGCACCTGGGCAGCGCACGGCCCGGCGATGTACTGGCCCAGGTCCAGGACGCGAACACCCGTCAGCGGCCCCGTCATGGCGCACTCCGGTACGTGGTGGTGAGACGTTCCAGCTCGGCTTTGGCCCGCTCCGGGTTCAGCATCGCCCCGCCGAGAACGCCCAGGACGCACACGATCAGGCCGACGACGAGGAACCCGGTGGAGTAGCCCTGAGCCGGGGTGGCCGACCGGTCGACGATGAGCCCCAGACCGTAGGGCGCCAGGATTCCCGCGACGCTGTAGGCCGCGATGATGCAGCCGAAGAAGGCGACGCGCTGGCGCGCGGGCAGGAAGTCGGAGGCGCCCGCGAAGGCGACCGAGAAGGCGACGCTGTTGACCGAGAAGGCGAGCACGACGAGCACCACCTGCAGCGGGCCCGGATCCAGCTGGGTGAACGCGATCATCGAGAGCCCGCCGAACACCAGGTACGCGCCGGTGAGCTTTCCGCGGGCCAGGTGCGAGCTGCGCCCCCGGCGCAGCAGCCGGCCGGAGAGCGCGCCCGCCGACAGCAGCACGACCACGGCCGCCGCGTACGGGACGGCCGCCAGCACACCGATGGTGCCGGTGGGGTACCCCAGTCCTTCGGCCAGGTAGGCCGGGAGCCAGGCGACCTTCAACGAGGAGATCAGGTAGCCGGCGAAGGACAGCAGCACCAGTCCCCAGAAGCTGCGCAGAGCCAGCAGGCGGTGGAAGGGAACGGCGATGTGCCCGTTGGGATCCGGCGCGCGGCCCGCTCCGGCCCGGTCGGCGGGTTTGCGCAACGGCATCCGCTCCGCGTACCAGAACCAGGCGATCGTCCACACGGCACCCGCGGCGACCAGGACGGTGAAAGCCCCGTGCCACGACCAGTTCACGATGATCCACGTCAGGGCGGGAGCGGCGAGCAGCGGCCCGATCGACGAACCGGCGTTGACCACGGCACCCGCCGTCGCGCGCCGCTCCGGGGGGAAGCGATCGGCGATGACCGACTGGCAGAACGCGTGCGCGGGGCCTTCGAAGAAGCCCAGGGCGATGCGGGAGGCGAGCAGGACCCCGAAGGTGGTCGGCGAGGTCAGCGGCAGCATGCTCAGGATCCACGTGCACATCAGCAGCCCGGCGCCCCAGGTGTAGGAGATCTTGCGCAGCGCCGCCGTCAGCACCACCGCGCCGACCGCGAACAACCAGAAGAACGCGCTGCTGAGCAGGCCGTACTGCTCGGCCGTCAAACCCAGGTCAGCGCGGATCCGGCCGCTGGCGAGCCCGACGGCGGCCTTGTCGGCGAAGTTCAGCGTGAAGAACAGGAACAGGAAGAGCACGAGCCCCCAGCCCGTCGAGCGGTGCGGGGCACCCGGCGGCCCGCCGGTGCGGACGCGTGAATCGGAAAATGTCATGTGGTTCTCCTGTGCGGCTCTGCTCGACCTGAGCCGGTCGGCGAACCCCGGCCGCGACGGCTCGGGGCGCATGGTCCACATCACACCGCCGGCGCGGCGCGTTCAACGGCCGATGTGCGGACGGGGCGTTCGGTTCTGCCTATAACCGCGGCTCCTGTCCCTTGTGGGCTGACCGATGGTTTCCGGTATCCGGCTCTGTTGCGGCAGAATGTCGCCGCTGGGTGTTGCGAGGAGGGGTGGTCTGGTGCCGACGGCGACGTGGGAGCGGTTGCCCGAGACGCGGCGGGAAGCCGTGCTGCGGGCGGCCGAGGCGGAGTTCGCCGCGAACGGGTTCTCCGGTGGCAGCCTGAACGTGATCGCGCGCAACGCCTCGGTGGCGAAGGGCAGCCTGTTCCAGTACTTCACCGACAAGGCCGACATGTACGCCCACCTGGCGGACCTGGCGAGCCAGCGCATCCGGGCCGCGATGGAGCTGCGCATCGCCGAGCTGCGCTGGGAGGTGGGATTCTTCCCGGCGCTGCGGCAGCTCGCGCAGGACTGGGTGGCCTACTTCGCGGTGAACCCGCTGGACCGGGCGTTCATGGCGGCGGTGAGCCTGGAGCCGGACATGACCGCGCGTTCGGCGGTGCGCGAGGCGGCCAACAGCCACTACCTCGCGGTGCTGCGCCCGCTGCTGCGGAAGGCCCAGGACATGGGCGAGCTGCGCGCGGACGCCGATGTGGACGCGCTGCTGGCGCTGCTGCTGGTGCTCCTGCCGCACCTGGCCCTGGCCCCGTTCAACCCCGGTCTGGACCCGGTGCTCGGCCTGGGTTCCGGGGATTCCCGGCAGATCGGGGATTCGGTGGACCGGCTGGTGAACGTGCTGGTCACGGCCTTCGCCGCGCCTGGCGCGCAGCGCTGACCCGTTACTCCAACCGTGCGTTCGGGGTTGCTCCGGGCGGCCGCGCGCCCCTAATGTGACCACTGGTCATATGACCACCGGTCACACGGGAGGTCCTCCGGTCATGTCCGCACCGCCCCGCGTCTGCGTCATCGGTGCCGGTTCCTCCGGGATCGCCACCGCGAAGGTCCTGCTCGAACGCGGCATCCCGTTCGACTGCTTCGAGCTCTCCGACCGCATCGGCGGGAACTGGGTGTGGGGCAACCGCAACGGGGTCTCCGCGGCCTACCGGTCGCTGCACATCAACACCTCCCGGGAGCGGATGGCCTTCAGCGACTTCCCGATGCCCGCCGAGCTGCCCGACTTCCCCCGGCACGACCAGGTCGCCGCGTACTTCGACGCCTACGCCGACCACTTCGGGCTCCGCGAGCACATCACCTTCCGCACCGGCGTGCAGCACGTCGCACCGCTGCCGGGCGGCGGGTTCGACGTCGCGCTGAGCACCGGGGAGACCCGCCGCTACGAGGCGGTGTGCGTGGCCAACGGGCACCACTGGGACCCCCGCTGGCCCGAACCGGCCTTCCCCGGCGCGGATTCCACCGCGATCGAGCAGATCCACTCGCACCGCTACACCGACGAGTCGCAGCTGGTGGGCAAGCGGGTGGTCGTGGTCGGCATGGGCAACTCGGCGATGGACATCGCGGTGGACGCCAGCTACCACGCCGCGGCCACCCACCTGTCGGCGCGCCGCGGCGCGCACATCATCCCGAAGTACGTGTTCGGCAGGCCCTACGACCAGATCGCGGGCAGCGAGCGCATCCCGGGCTGGATCCGGTGGCCGCTGGCCCGGCTGCTGCTGCGGTCGGTCACCGGCCGGATGACCAGGTACGGGCTGCCCGCGCCGGACCACAAGTTCGCCCAGGCGCACCCGACGATGTCCAGCCGGGTGCTCGACCGCCTGGCGCACGGCGCGATCCACCCCAAGCCGAACATCGCGCGCCTCGACCGCTCCGAGGTCGTGTTCACCGACGGGAGCCGGGCGACGGCCGACCTGGTCGTGTACTGCACCGGCTACCGGATCAGCTTCCCGTTCTTCGACACCGGGTTCCTCGACCCCGGCGAGGACAACGAGGTCCGGCTCTACCAGCGGGTGTTCCACCCGAGGGTGCCGGGCCTGTACTTCATCGGCCTGGTGCAGCCGCTCGGGGCGATCATGCCGATCGCCGAGCGGCAGTCCGAGCTGATCGCCGACCACCTGCAGGGCACCTACGCGCTGCCCGGCAGGCTGGCGATGCTCGCCGAGATCGCCAAGCACCGGCAAGCCGTCGCGAAGCGCTACGTCGCCGCCAGGCGCCACACGGTCCAGGTCGATTTCGACGACTACATGCGCGAACTCAGCCGCGAACGCCGCCGCGGCGCCAAGCGCTGCGCACCGGAATCGCGCGCGGCGATGCGGGCGGTCAGCCGCACCTCCGCCTGACCGGACGAACGGTCCACTGTGGTGCTCGTGCACGGGGACCGAAACTTCGTCCACGCCGAGCATGGGAATGGGCCGACGAAACCTCTAGTGTTCCGCAACACGTGGTGTTGTCGCATCCGAGAGGTGGCCCGTGAACGTCGGATACCTGCCGTGGAACCGCCCCGAACCCGCCGCGAGCCGCCCGTGCCTGCGCGATGAGCGCAGCGACCTCACCTACGCGGAGGTCGGGCAGCGGGTCGCCGCGTTCGCCGAGGAACTCGCCGAGCGCGGCCTCGGTCCGGGCGACGTGCTCGGCATCATGCTGCCGAACCGCGTCGAGCTGCTCATCGGACTGCTCGCCGCCTGGCGCGTCGGGGCCGCGGTGACGCCCATCAACCCGGCCTTCACCGAGAACGAGGCCGGGTACCAGCTGCGCGACTCCGGTGCCCGGCTGGTGCTCAACGGCGGCCCGGACGCGCCCAGCGCCGGGCTCCCCGCGATCCACGTCGGCGAGATGCGGTGCACGGCGCGGGGAAACCTCCCGGAGCGGGCGGTCCGGCCGGAGGAGCTGGCGCTGCTGGTCTACACGAGCGGCTCCACCGGCCGCCCCAAGGGCGTGATGCTCGACCACGCCAACCTCGGCGCGATGGCTTCGGCCATGGCCGAGCACTTCCGGGCCACCGACGCCGACCACTGCCTGCTCGTCCTCCCGCTGTTCCACGTCAACGCGATCTGCGTCAGCTTCCTGACGATGATGCTGCGCGGCGGCCAGCTCACGGTGCTGGAGCGGTTCGACCCGAAGTCCTTCCTCGCCGCCGTCGAGCGGTACCGGCCGACCTACTTCTCCGCCGTGCCGACGATCTACGCGCGCTTGGCCGAACTCCCCGGCGAGTTCACCGCCGACACCTCGTCGCTGCGGTTCGCGGTGTGCGGTGCGGCGCCGGTGTCGCGGGAACTGCTCGAACACTGCGAGTCGCGGTTCGGGTTCGTGATGGTCGAGGGCTACGGGCTCACCGAGGGCACCTGCGCATCGGCGTGCAACCCGGTCGACGGCGTGCGCAAGCTCGGCACCGTCGGCCCGGCCCTGCCCGGGCAGCGCATCGCCACGATCTCGCCGGGAGGGGATCTCCTGCCTGCCGGGGCGGTCGGAGAGGTCGTCGTCCAGGGGGCCAACGTGATGCGCGGCTACCTGAACCGGCCGGCGGAGACCGCCGCGACGCTGGCCGGCGGCTGGCTGCGCACCGGGGACGTCGGCCGGATCGACGAGGACGGCTACCTCACCCTCGTGGACCGGCTCAAGGACATGATCATCCGGGGCGGGGAGAACGTGTACCCGAAGGAGATCGAGTCCGTGCTGCACGGCCACCCCGGGGTGCTGGAGGCAGCCGTGGTGGGCGTCCCGCACGCGGTGTACGGCGAGGTCCCGGTGGCCTGCGTCGTGCGCTACCCGGATGCGTCGGTGACGGTCGAGGAGCTGCTCGAACGCTGCCGGGCCGACCTCACCAAGATCAAGCTGCCGGTCGAGGTCCACCTGCTCGACGCGCTGCCGAAGAACCCGGTCGGGAAGATCGACAAACCGGCCCTGCGCAAGGCCCTCCAGGCCCGCTAGGGCCGCCCTGGTGGGCTACCGTCGGTGCGCGACAGCGGCGAGACCGACCCGGCGGTGGGGAGCGCGACATGAGCAGCCCTGTACCACCCCGGTTCCGCACCCCAGGGGGCCGTGGCGCAACCCGGCCACGAGAAACCGCGAAATCGCGGAGCGGCGGGACGGCGGTCGTGGTGGGTGGTGGGCCCAACGGGCTCGCCGCCGCCGTCGCCCTGGCCCGGGAGGGCGTGCGGGTCACCGTGCTGGAGGCGGCCGACGAGATCGGTGGTGGCACCCGCACCGCCGAGGCGATCGTGCCGGGTCTGCTGCACGACCAGTGCTCGGCGACGCACCCGCTGGCCGCCGGGTCGAGCTTCCTGCGCGGCCTCGACCTGGGCCGCTACGGCCTGGAGTGGCTGCTCCCCGAGATCGACTGCGCGCACCCGCTCGACGACGGCACCGCCGGGGTGCTGCACCGCTCCGTCGCCGAGACCGCCGCCGGTCTCGGCGCCGACGGCCGCTGGTGGTCGAGGTTGTTCGCGGGTCCGGCGGCAGGCTACGACGTGCTGTCCGAGGACATCCTCAGGCCGCTGCTGCGGATCCCGCGCCACCCGGTCCGGCTCGCCCGCTTCGGGATCCCCGCGCTGCTACCGGCATCGGTGATCGCGAAGGTCTTCTCCGGGGAGCAGGCGAAGGCGCTGTTCGGCGGAGTGGCCGCGCACGCCTTCCGCCCGCTGGACCGGCCGCTGAGCTCCAGCATCGGCCTGGGCATCCTGACCGCGGGACACCGGCACGGCTGGGCGGTGGCGGCCGGGGGTTCCCGGTCGATCACCGGTGCGCTGACCGCGCTGCTGCGCGATCTGGGCGGCGAGGTCGAGACCGGGGTCCGGGTGCGCTCCAGCGCGGACCTGCCGAGCAGCGACGTGACGGTCTTCGACCTCGCTCCGTCCGCGGTCGCCGACATCCTCGGCGATCGCCTGCCGGACCGCGTCGCCCGGGCCTACCGGCGGTTCCGCTACGGCCCGGGAGCGTTCAAAGTGGACTTCGCGGTCGAAGGCGGCGTGCCCTGGGCGTCCGAACCGGCGCGCCGGGCGGGCACCGTGCACGTGGGAGGTTCGTTCGCCGAGATCGCCGCGACCGAGCGGGAGATCCACCGGGGGCGGATGCCGGAGCGGCCGTTCGTGCTCGTCGGCCAGCAGTACCTGGCCGACCCGCAGCGCTCGGTCGGCGACGTGCACCCGGTGTGGACCTACGCCCACGTGCCCCACGGGTACTCCGGCGACGCGACCGGGGCGATCATCGCGCAGATCGAGCGGTTCGCCCCCGGTTTCCGGGAGCGGATCGTCGGCACCGCGGTGCGCACCACCGCTGAACTCGCCGAGCACGACCCGAACTTCGTCGGCGGCAACATCCTCACCGGGGCGAAAGACCTGCCCCAGCTCGTGTTCGGCCCCCGCACGACGCTCAACCCCTACGACGTCGGACTGCCCGGCCACTACATCTGCTCGGCGGCCACCCCGCCCGGCCCGGGAGCCCACGGCATGTGCGGCGCCCACGCCGCGGCCCGCGCGCTGAAGCACCTGCGCGGTCGCGGGCGGAGAGCCTGACAAGCCGGTGACCGGGCACAGCACGCGTTGTCCCGCTGTTCACCAGAAGCGGGTGGTGGGTCCTGCCTCGGCGAGGTCGGACCAGAAGTCGATCCGCGCGGTGGGGGAGGTCAGCGGGGGACCGGTGGGCGGGAGGAACTCGCGGGCGAGGTAGTCGGCCAGATCGGTGCCGTAGTAGATGACGTCGGTCTGGTGCACCGAGAACACCGGGCTCCCGGTGCCCGCCGGCGCGGCGGGCAGGAAGCGGTGGCCGTACACGGGCAGCAGCACCGGCACCCGGGCCAGGTGCTGCTCGGCCTGCTGGAGCGCGGCCGGTTTCGACGTAGGCCGGGGACCCCAGCGATCCGGCCAGAACGCGTTCTCGCGGACGTCGAAGAGCACGCCTTCCCGCGGCACCGACAGCCGCTGGCGCACCTCGTCCGGGTTGCCGAGCCAGTCCACCCAGCCCGGGCCGCGCGGCACCGCCCGCCGGAGCAGGGCCGCGTGGTCGGGGCCGAATGCGATGCCGAAGCGGTTTTCGACGGTCCGCAGCTGTTGCGCGGACAGACCCGGGCCGAGCGGGATGTCCGCACGGTGCAGGAGTTCCAGCGCTCGCTGGGAAATCGCGGTCATCGCCGTGCCGGTTCGGGCAGCATCGCGCGCAGCTTCGCCAGCGCCGTCAGCACCGCGTCGCGGTTGCTCGCCAGCAGCATCCAGCGGGGGAGCTTGTAGCCCAGCTCACGCCCGATCGGGGTCTGGCGCACGGTGCGGACCTGGGCGCCGACGAACCGCTCCAGGTAGTCCAGGTGGGCTTCGTTGGCCGCCCACAACCGGTGCCCGGCGCAGGGGGTGGTCAGGTAGAACGGCAGCCCGTAGAGCGCGTCGATGCCGTCGGCGGCCATGTCGCGGCTCAGCGGCCAGTGGCGGGTCACCTCCGGGCGGCCACCGCACGCGCAGCCGCGCGGCCGCGCGGACTGGGCGGGGCGCAGCGTGGTGGTGAACGACTCGCGCCGCCCGCAGTCGCGGCAGCGCTGCTCGACCGCGACCCGGCGGTCACCGACCGGAGCCGGCCGGTCGCCCTCCCACCGCTGGCAGCACGCGCACCAGTGCCCGGCCTCGCCGCCGGAGGTCGTCCACGCGCACTGCGCGCACCGCGGCACGCCGTGCCGGATGAGGGCGGGGCCGGAGCACCGCGGACAGCGGACCCACACCTCATCGCGCGGGACGGCCAACAGCGGTGCCGCCGCGGGAGTCGTGGTCATGCGACCATCATCGCACACGACTTCCCCGCGGCGGCACCGGTTTTTCCGCCGTCACCTGTGGACGGTCACGACCCGCTCGCCGAGCTCCGGGCGGCCGGTCGCGCGTCGCCGCCCAGCTTGACGCCCTTCGTCTCGGGCAGGAACCAGAAGGTGATCAGCGTCAGCACCCCGAGGAAGATCGCGTAGGCGTTGAACGCACCGGACAGGCCCTGCTCCGACAAGTAGGTCTGCACGTACGGCGCGGTGCCGCCGAAGAGCCCGACCGTCAGCGCGTAAGGCACGGCCAGCCCGAGCGCCCGGATGCCGGTCGGGAACAGCTCCGCGGTGATCGCCGGGCCGATCGCGTTGAGCACGCCGTTGAGCACCACGCCGATGGACATCGCGACGAACAGCTGCCAGACCTCGCCCTGGATCATCAGGTTCAACGGGTAGAACAGCACCAGGAACACCGGCCAGACGATCAGCAGCAGCCGCCTGCGGCCGATCTTGTCCGACAGCCAGCCCCAGAACGGCATCGCCGCGACGTAGAGCGCGGTGGCGGCGGCACCGGCCAGCATCGCGCCGGTCGGATCGGTGCCGCGCTGCGAGATCGCGAACGTCGGGGCGTTGACGGCCCACACGTAGTAGACGATCGTGCCGCCCAGGTTGATGCCCACCACCTGCAGCATCGGCTTGATGTTGGCCCGCAGCTGCCGCACCGTCGACCGCTTCGGCGCGGCGTCGCCGGCGCGGGACCCGTTGGCGGTGAAGATCTCGGTCTCGGTGAACTTCCGGCGCAGCACCAGCGCGTACAACCCGAGGAACCCGCCGAGCGCGAACGGGATCCGCCAGCCGAACCCGGCCATCTGCTCCGGCGTCAGCACGGCGGAGAGCACGCCCGCCAGCCCCAGCGCGAACAGCGTGCCGATCCCGCCGGAGACGTAGATCACGCTGGACCACAGCCCCCGCCGCTGCGGCGGCGCGACCTCGGCGAGGTAGGTCTGCACCGACGGCAGCTCACCACCGTGCGCCAGCCCCTGCGCCAGCCGCGCCAGCACCAGGATCGCCGGCGCGAGCAGCCCCACCTGGTGCGCGGTCGGGGCCAGCGCGATCACGAAGCACGAACCGGCCGACATGCCGATGCTCAGCGTCAGGACGGGTTTGCGGCCCACCCGGTCGGCCATCCAGCCGAAGAACATCCCGCCGACGGGCCGGGCCACGAAGCCGATGGCGAACACCGCCAGCGTGCTCAGCAGGTTCGACGCGGCGCTGCCGCCGGTGAAGA
Source organism: Saccharopolyspora indica (assembly GCF_027853965.1). Lineage (GTDB taxonomy): Bacteria > Actinomycetota > Actinomycetes > Mycobacteriales > Pseudonocardiaceae > Saccharopolyspora > Saccharopolyspora indica. The sequence goes on from NZ_JAQGLB010000001.1 coordinate 481,581, forward strand.
ACTGGGAGGCGAAGAACACCGAGTACGTCGCGTAGACGCCCCAGTCGTACCACTCGATGGCGTTGCCCAGGCCGAGCCCGACCAGGACCTTGCGCCGCGAGAGCGAAGTGCTCATGCGCCCAGCCTTTCCGCCGCGAGACCGGCCAGCAGCGCGGCGGCGCGGCCGGTCGTCGAGCTGTCGAAACGCGCCATCGGCGAGTGGTTCGCCGCGGCCTGCTCCGGCACCGCTCCCGGCGCGTGCGCGCCCAGGAACAGCAGTGCGCCGGGAACTTCCTGCAGCACCCGGGAGAAGTCCTCCGAGCCCTGCGTGGGGTGCTCCTCGGCGCGGTGGTGCTCGGCGCCGAACAGCTCGCGCACGACGCCACCGGCGAACTCGGCCTCCGCGGCGTCGTTGACGGTGGCCGGGTAGCCCGCGACCAGCTCGACGTCGACCTGCACGCCGTGCGCGGCGGCAACACCGGAGAGGTACTGGGTGAAGACCTCCCGCAGCCGCGGCCCGGCATCGGGATCGACCGCGCGGACGGTCGCCTCGAAGTGCGCGGTGTCCGGGATGATGTTCGCCGCGGTGCCCGCCCGCAGCATGCCTACCGTGACGATCACCGGTGAGAACACGTTGAACGAGCGCGTCACCGCGGTCTGCAGCGTGCCGACCATCTCGGCGGCGGCGACGACCGGGTCCTTCGCCTCGTGCGGCGTGGCGCCGTGCCCGCCGGTGCCGCGCACGGTGACCGCCAAGGTGTAGGAGGCGAACAGCGTCACCCCGGCCCGGCCGGACACCAGTCCCGCGGGCAGCCGGTGCGGCACCACGTGCAGCGCGTAGGCGTGGTCGGGCCTGCGACCTGCCGCGTCGAGCACCCCTTCCTCGATCATGACCCGGGCGCCGTCGTAGCCCTCCTCGCCCGGCTGGAACATGAACACGACATCGCCGGAGAGGCGATCGCGGTGCGCGCTGAGCAGCTGCGCGGCACCGACCAGCCCGGCCGTGTGCAGGTCGTGGCCGCAGGCGTGCATCGCGCCGTTGGTGGCCGCGAAGTCCTCACCGGAGCGCTCGTCGATCGGCAGCGCGTCCATGTCGCCGCGCAGCAGCACCGTGGTCGGCTCGCCCGCCGCAGCGGGCCCGGTGCCGCGCAGCACGGCGGTCACCGAGGTCGTGCTGCTGCCGGTGCTGATCTCCAGCGGCAGGTCGCGCAGCTCCTCGAGCACGCGCTCCTGGGTGCGCGGCAGTTGCAGCCCGACCTCGGGAACCCGGTGCAGTTCTTCCCGCAGCCGGACCAGATCCGGCTGCAGCGACCGGGCGTCGTCCAACAGATCCAACGTGGTGCACCTTCCTGGTCTCGTCGTTGAGCTGGGTAGAGTCTGCGCACGCAGCCCCCACGGGCCGGAATTTCGCTGGATTCGCCCATCGGGCGCCGAGCATGGGGAAGAATCGTGCACGACGACTTCGCCGAAGAGGATCTGGCGCTCATCCACGCCCTGCAGCTGTGGCCTCGCGCTCCGTGGTCCGCGCTGGCTCCTGTGCTCGGCTCGTCACCGACGGCGCTGGCCCAGCGCTGGGCGCGGCTGCGCGCTGCCGGGCTGGCCTGGATCACCGCCTACCCGCTGCACGGCGAGCTCGCCGGCGGGGCCATGGTCGCGCTGGTCGAGATGAACTGCGCCCCGGGCGCGGTGGAGGAGGTGGCCCGCAGGCTGGAGCTGATGCCGCGGGTGCACAACATCGAGCACGCCGCCCAGGGCCGCGACCTGCTGGTGACCGTCTCGGCCGCGTCGTTCGAGAAGCTCTCGGCGCTGCTGCTCGACGAGCTGCCGAAGGTGCCCGGCGTGGCGTCGCTGCACTCGCACATCGGCGCCCGGATGCACATCGAAGGCAGCCAGTGGCAGCTCGACGCCCTGAACCGGGCGCAGCGCGCGGAGATCCTGCGCGCCGGGCGCACCGAGCAGGACCGGCCCAGCGAGCGGATCTACCTGCGCCCCGACATCTACGGGCCGCTGGTGGCCGAGCTCGCCCACGACGGCCGCGCCACCGCCGCCGAACTCGCCGGCAAGACCGGGCGGCCGACGTCCACGGTCCGCCGCCAGCTGTCGGCGCTGCTGCGCTCCCGGACGCTGCGGATGCGCTGCGAGGTCGCGCAGCTGCACACCCGGTGGCCGGTGGCGGTGATCTGGTGGTGCCGCCTGCCCAGCAGCGCCCTGGCCGGGACGGTGTCGCGGCTGCGCGAGGACTCCCGGGTGCGGCTGGTGATGTCGGTGACCGGATCGGCGACGCTGGTGATCAACGCCTGGACGGCGGACATGACGGACCTGCTGACCATGCAGGACCACCTGGAACGCCTGATGCCCGCGGGAGCGATCGTGAACAGCTCGGTGATCCTGCGCACCCGCAAGCGGGTCGGCTGGTTGATGCACCCCGACGGCCGGTGCACCGGTGAGGTCATCCCGCTGCCCGGCGACCTGCGGTCCGCCCCGAGCTGACGGAAGGCCCGTTTCCGCTGGTGGCGGCCCGTGAGTGCTTTGGGGTGCCATAGCACCACAAAGCACTCACGGGGGCTGAACAGCGGAAACGGAGCAGCCGGTAGTCCCGCCGCCGGGACGCGTCAGACGAGGTTGGCGCCGGGGCGGCCGTCGTCGATCACGAAGCGGGCGCGGTCGCGGATCGGCGAACCGGGCTTCTCGACGTGGTCCAGGACGCGGAAGTCCGCCGTCCACGCCGAAGGCGTGATCGTGTTGCGGACGTAGCCGCGGTGCCGGTTGATGAACTTGATGTGCGGGTTCTCCGCCAGCTGGACCGCATCGCCCGGGTTCTGCTCGACACCGTTTCCGTTGGAGGTGATCGAGGTGCCGACCAGCTCGGTGGCCACCGTCGCCGAGGCCGGGTCGTCGAAGTCGGCCTTGACGTCGCAGACGTAGTTGGCGTGCACGTCACCGGTGATCACCACCGGGTTGGAGGCCTTCGCCATGCGGTCGCGCACCAGGTCGCGCTCCGCCACGTAGTTGTCCCACGCGTCGTCGCTGAACGAGTCCTCCGCACCGGCGGTGAAGTCGCGCTGCGAGAAGAACACCTGCTGCGCCAGGACGTTCCAGCGCGCGGTCTGCCCGCCGAGGTTGCGCAGCAGCCAGTCGCGCTGCTCGGCGCCCAGGATGGTGCGCTCGGCGTCCAGCCGCTTGTCCTGGTCCTGGAAGTCGCGGTACTGGCGGGTGTCGAGCAGGTGGAAGTCCACCAGGTTCCCGAACGTCAGCCGCCGGTACAGGCGCATGTTCGCGCCCCACGCGTGCTGGGTCTCGCGCAGCGGCATGTTCTCGTAGTAGGCCTGGAACGCCTCGGTGCGGCGCTTGCGGAACACCGCCGGGTCCTGGTCGGGCTCGTCGTCGGGCTGGGACCGGCCGGCCGCCCAGTTGTTCTCCACCTCGTGGTCGTCGAAGACCACCACCCACGGGAACGCGGCGTGCGCGGCCTGCAGGTCCGGGTCGGTCTTGTACTGGGCGTGCCGGGTGCGGTAGTCGGCGAGGTCGAAGGTCTCGTGCGCGGGCGCGTGCGGGCGCCCGATGCTGCCCTTCGCGCCGCTCTCGTAGATGTAGTCGCCGAGGAAGGCCACCAGGTCGAGGTCTTCCCGGGCCATGTGCGAGTAGGCGCTGAAGTGGCCGACCGGGTAGTTCTGGCAGCTGGCGAAGGCGAAGGAGAACTCGTCGAGCTGCGCGCCGAAGCGCGGCGCGGTCTTGGTCCGGCCGACCGGGCTGAGCTCGTCGCCGGCGCGGAAGCGGTAGTAGTACTCGGTGGCGGGGTTGAGGTTGAACAGCTCGACGTGCACCGAGTGCGCCGACTCCGGCCGGGCCTGCGCGGTGCCGCTGGCCACGATCTTGCGGAAGCCCTCGTCCTCGGCGACCTGCCACTGCACCGGGACGACCCGGTCGGGCATCCCGCCGAGGCCGTTGTCGGCGAGCGGGTCCACCGCCAGCCGGGTCCACAGCACCACGCCGTGCGGCAGCGGGTCACCGGAGGCGACACCGAGCGTGAACGGCGACCGGATCGGCCCGCCCGCGCCGGGCAGCGCGCTCGCCGCGGTGCTGCCGAAGCCCGCGGTGGTCAGCGCCGCCGCGCCGAGCGCCGCAGTACCGGCTAACAGGACCTGGCGGCGGGACGGGTTCGCTCCGCTGGTGCCGGAGTTCGCTGTCATGGTTCCCCTCTGCAGTTGTGCGCGAACGAGCCGCGCCGAATCGGTCGAGCCGGGTGCACGCTAGAACCGCGAGATGACCGCCGGGCGAACCCGTGCTGGCCCGGCGGTGTACTCCGGGCGCACCACTGTCCGATGTGCACGGAGCGTGTCCGGGGAAGAACGCGCGGTGCCCGCTGTTCCGGTTCTCCCGAACGCATTCCCGGCAAAGCTGTGCGGTGGCGCGGCTCGTCCTCGCCTCCGCGGCGAGCGTCTCCCCGGTATCCGGTGGCTCACGCGAAGGTGATGTGCTTGTGCGAGTGGAATGGTTCGGCCAGGTAGCCGGCCAGGATCTCCCGCATGATCGCAGCGTCGCGGGGCAGTTTCTCCGCCAGGCGGGCCCAGCCGGTGAAAGCGATCTCATCCGGAAGTTCGACCAGCCCGGTGATCGCATCCCAGAAGGCGTCCCAGTTCATGCCGTACATGTGCGGGAATCCGAACGAGCGCTTCAGCACGAGGTGCAACTGGCCCGGCGTCTCGACCTCGGAGAGCACAACGATCATCGACGTTCCCGGGCCTGCCTGCTCGCTCATGGCCGCCAGAGTATGGAGCAGGGCTCAATGCTGCTCGCGCTGTCGAGGGATCTGCTGGCGTGGAGGTGGGCCACTGTCCGATGTGCACGGAGCGTGCCGGACAATCAACGCGCGGTGCGCACTGTTTCGATTCTGCGGGTAATTCTGCCGACGCGTTTTTCACGAACGCATTCTCAAAGTGCTGTGTGATGAATTCGTTACCGCTTCGAGAATCGTCCTCGAAGGTGCTTCCGGCCACCCTCTTTAGTCGGTGGTGCACCGCGAAAAACTGCTTGACCAGGTCAGATGCGGGCGTGGTACGACTACTCGCGAGCATCCGGGAATCGTGGAGTCGTCAGTGCCGTCCCGTATGCTCGGTGGTGAGGTTGTGCGGAGGGAGAATTCAGATGGAAAACACCGGGGGTTCGCTTGTGCGCCCGTTCCAGGTGGACCTTGGTGGAGTCGTCGATCTGCTGAGCAGGCACATTTACTCCGGTGCCGAGGTCTACTTGCGCGAGCTGCTGCAGAACGGGCGCGACGCGATCGCCGCTCGCACCAAGGCCGACGGCGGGCAGACCCGGGGCGGCATCGAGATCTTCCCGGTCGGCACGCTCCCGGAATCGCCGGAGGAGTTCGTCTTCCGCGATGCCGGGCAGGGGCTGGGCGCCGCCGAGGCGGGCGAGTTGCTGGCCACCGTGGGCAAGAGCTCCAAGCGCGACGACGTGCTCAACCTCCGCGACGAGGACTACCTGGGCCAGTTCGGCATCGGCCTGCTGAGCTGCTTCATGGTGTCGGACCGGATCGTGGTGCGCAGCCGCTCGGTGCACGGGCACGCACCGGTGGAGTGGACCGGCTCGGCCGACGGCACCTTCTCGATCCGGGAGCTCACCGAGGCCGAGGCGGCCGGGCTGGCGATCGGCACCGAGGTGCGGCTGTCCCCGCGCCCGGACGACGCGGCCCTGCTCGCCGAGGCGAAGGTGCTGTCGCTGGCCCGCCGCTTCGGCCGGTACCTGCCGGTGGAGGTGCGCGTGCGGCGTGCCGACCGGACCTGGGACGCGGTCAACGAACCGGCGGTGTTCCTGCCGCAGGAGCGGCCCGCCGACGAGCGCGCGGCGGCCGAGGCGCTGGCGGAGTTCGGCGCGGAGCTGACCGGCAACCGTCCACTGGAGACGATCGAGATCTCAGTGCCGGCCACCGGAACGCAGGGCGTGGCCTACGTGCTGCCGTTCGCGCCGCCGCCGGGCGCCCGGCGCAGCGGGCAGCTCTACCTCGGCCGGATGCTGCTGGGCGAGGACCTCTCCGAACTGCTGCCGGAGTGGGCCTACTTCGTGCGCTGCGTCCTCAACACCGAGGGCCTGCGGCCGACGGCGTCCCGGGAGCAGCTGGTCGCCGACGAGGCGCTGGAGTACACCCGGGAGGAGATCGGGAAGGCGTTGCGGCGCTGGATCGTCCAGCAGGCCACCACCCGGCCGGCCCGGTTCGAGCGGTTCGTCGCGGTGCACCACCTGGGCCTGAAGTCGATGGCGGTGCACGACGACGACCTGGCCGCCGCGGTGCTGCCGTGGCTGACCGTGGAGACCTCGGCCGGGCGGATGACCGTCCGCGACTACCTCGACCAGTCCCGCCACGTCCGCTTCGTGGAGACCGTCGACGAGTTCCGGCAGATCGCGGCGGTGGTCCCGGCCGACCAGCCGGTGATCAACGGCGGCTACACCTACGAGTCGGACCTGTTGCGGCGGCTGCCGCTGCTGATCGACGACGTCACGATCGAGCAGGTCCAGGCCAGCTCGATCCTCGACGAGCTCGCACCGCCGCCGATGGACGACCGCAGCAGCACCAGCGCCCTGGAGCGCCGGGCCGCGGCGGTGCTGGCCGAGCTGGGCTGCGACGCGCTGGTGCGCTCCTTCCGGCCGGACAACGTCACCGCGCTCTACGTCGCCGACGCCGCGGCCATCCGCCGGATCGAGCGCACCGAGGTGCGCGACTCGGCGCCGTCGGTGTGGGCCGACGTGCTGGGCGGGGTGGACGCGATCACCGCGGGCAAGCCCGGCCGCACCGCCCGCAGCACCACGGCGCAGCTGTGCCTGAACTGGCAGAACCCGATGATCCGCCAGCTGGCCAACCTGGACGATCAGCTGGTCTTCGACCGCAGCGTGCGGCTGGTCTACATCCAGGCCCTGCTGGCCGGGCACCGGCCGCTGTCCCGCAACGACCGAACCGTGATGACCACCGCGATGAGCGACCTGATCCAGCTCAGCGTCGGCGTCGCGAGCTGACCGCGGCCGAGGCCGCGCACCACTTGACCAAGAGGAGATCAAGCATGTCCGACACCGTGACCGAGATCGAGCGGCTGCTCGACGAGAGCGACATGATGCCCTACGGGCCGGAGGAATCGGCGATGGTCGCCGACGCGGTCCGGCTCGCCCAGGACGCCGGCGAGGAGGAGCTGCTCTACAAGGCGCGGATGCGGCAGATCGCCAGCGCGTCGATGATCGGCGACAGCGACACCATGTTCACCGCGTTCTCCTGGTGCCTGGGCCAGCACGACTCCGACCCGGCGCGGTTCCCGCTGGAGGTCGAGGACAACGACCTGCTCTGGTACTACAAGTGGACGGCCGAGGCGGTCGCGCTGAACCCGGCGTTCCCGCAGCAGCAGGTCGACCAGGTCCTCGACGACATGGAGCGGCGCTACCGCGCTGCCGGTGTCGGGCTCTCCGGCGTCTGGCAGGCGAAGTACTCCAACGCCACCACGGCGGGACGCTTCGAGGAAGCGGCCGGTTTCCGGGATGCCCGCGAGGCGCTGCCGCGCGACAACTACAGCCACTGCGAGGCGTGCGTCCGCAGCGACGACGCCGACTACTTCCGGGACTCCGGTGACGAGGCGACGGCGCTGCGGCTGTTCGACGAGATCATCGAGAACCGCGTCTCGTGCGGCTCGGAGCCGGAGCGCGCGCAGGGCAACGCCCTGCTGCCGCTGCTGCGCGCGGGCCGTGCCGACGAGGCCAAGTGGCACCACTTCCGCAGCTACCGCGCGGCGGTGGCCAACGCCGACGGGTTCGGCATCATCTCCGACCACCTGATCTTCCTCGCGGTCACGGGCAACACCGTGCGCGGGCTGTCGCTGCTGGAGCGGCACATCGGCGAGCTGCCGAACGACCCGCTGGACGTGTACAAGCGCTTCCACGCGCTGGTCTCCTACGGGGTGCTGCTGGACGCGGTGACTCGCAGCGGGCACGGCGAGGTCGAGGTCCGGGGCAGCGACATGCCCGACGTGGCAGCGGTCTTCGGCGTCGAGGCGCGGCTGCGCACGGCTGCCGAGCTGGCCGCCGAATCGTGGCGGGTCGCCGCTGAGATCGCCGAAGCCTTCGACACGCGCAACGGCAACCAGCACTACGCCGGGCAGATCACCCGCGCCCGGGCCCTGGCCGACGAGCACTACGACCTGCCGATCGAAACGCAGACGTTCGTGCCCACCGAACTCGCCGAGCAGGACGCGCCGAAGACCGCGGCGGACTACCTGGACCTGATCCGGGTGGAGAGCATGGTCAAGGAGGACCCGGCGGCGGCGCTGGCACTGCTCGACGAGATGGACGAGCTGCCGGAGCCGGAGCTGCTGCCCCGGTTCTACCGCACCGTCCTGATGATCTGCCGGGACCGGGAGGACTGGGACGGCGCGAAGGCGGCCGTCAAGGCCCACGCCGAGGCACTGCGCGCCCTGGGCAAGCAGCAGCTGGCCGACGTCGAGGAAGAACTCGGCCTGGCGCTGTACCCGCCGTTCGCCGGTGATGCCGAAGACCGGCTGCGCGCGGTGCTGGCCCGCGAGGACCTCGAACCGGCCACCCGCGCGGAGGTCCTGATCTCGCTGAGCGGGCTGCTGGCCGCCCGCGACCAGACCTCCGATGCGGTGCTGTCGGCCAGGCAGGCCGTCGAGCTCGCCACGCCGGACCAGCTCACCTCGGCCCGGTTCCTGCTGGCGCAGGTCCTGCTGCGGGAAGGCCAGACGGAGCCCGCGATCGACGCCCTGGATGCGCTGCTGGCCGCTGAGACCGACCGGAGCGCGCGGATCAAGGCGCTGGAGCTGCGGGCGCGGGTCGCGGGCAGCATGAGCGACTTCGCCACCGGTGTCCGGGTGGCCGACGAACTGCTGGACCTGCAGACCGCGATCGGCAACCGGGCCGGTGCGTCGTACGCGGCGATGCTGGCGGCGCACCTGTTCGACGATCTGGGCGATGTCGCGGAGGCGGTGAACCGCGCGCAGATCGCGGTGCGGCACGCCGAACTCGGCGACACCGCCGACCTCGTCAACGCCAACCGGTTCTGGCTGGGCCGGTTCCAGCTGCAGGCCGGTGAGCCGGACCTGGCGATGGAGTCGCTGGACGCGGCCGCGGCGGGCTTCGCGGGCAGCGAGGGGGCTGGCTCGTTCGCCCTGGAGGCGCGGTTCTGGCTGGCCGTGGCCGCCCGCCAGGCGCAGGAGCTGGGCACGGCCTACCGGGTGCTCACCGAGGTCGCGCACGTCGCGGAGGAATCCGGCGAGGAGGCGCTGGTGGGGCTGGCGATCCGGGCGCACTCGGCGTTGGGCGACCTGCTGGTGTCGGTGGACGACGAGGACGCCATCGAGAGCTTCGAGGCGATGCTGCGGCTGGCCCGCGCGCACGAGCTGCCCGAACAGGCCGCCCGGGCGCTGCACCAGCTGGGGCAGAGCAAGATCAAGTTCGTGGGCGAGGCCGGGCTGGCCGACCTCGACGCGGCGATCGAAGCCGGCCGGGCGGCGGAGGAGGGCTGGGACGTCGCGCCGGAGTGGTTCGTCGCCGACGTGACCGACACCAAGGCCCGCGCGCTGGCCGCGATGGGCCGCGAGGAGGAAGCGGTCCCGTTCGCGCTGACCGCAGCCGACGGCTACGCCGCCGTCGGGGACGCGGGTTCGGCTGCGATGGCGGAGCTGCTGGCCGCCCGCGTGCTCAACGACAAGGGGCGCGCGGAGGAGGCGGTCGGGCTGTACCGGCAGTCGCTGCAGCGGCTTCCGGTGGGCAGCCAGGCGCACACCGGGGTGTCGCTGGAGTTCGGCGAGGTGCTGGAGAAGCTCGGACGCACGGCTGAAGCCGCCGAGGTCCGCGCCGCGGTCGCCGAGTGATGACCGCGGGGTGCCTCCCGGCCGGCGGGAGGTACCCCGCGTCCACAGTGGATCTTGAAAGTGCCAGATGGCCAACGAGTTTGGCGTGTGGTTAGGATCAGTCCATGCCCAAGTACCTTGCCTCGACGGAGGACTTCTTCGCGCTGGCCAAACGTGCCGACAAGAATGCCCGCCTGCGCGTGGTCACCGGGGACTCCGACGCATCCCGGCTGGAGCCGGATCCCGAGGCGGTCGTCGGTGCGATCTCCTCACCCGGCAAGCAGTTCCTGGGCGGTGTCGTGCTGTGCGCGGTGAGCGTGCTCGCGGTGTACGTCATCACGTTCAACGCCTGGGACGACGAGGGCTTCTTCCCGCCGTTCTGGAACGTGCTCTGGACGCTGTTCCCGTGGTTCTTCCTGACCCCGGTCTGGCTCGGCTACGCCAAGTCGCTCCGGCGGCAGGCCTACGCCCGCAGGTTCGCCGCGGGCTTCGAGGAGTTCCGGGCCCGGGCGGTCCGCGTCGCGGGCACCGTCGAGAACGTGCACGTGATGACCAGCGAGAGCGGCCGGGTGATCAGGTTGGCCGCGGAGATCGGGTGCGGCGCGCAAGGCCCGCTCGTGGTGCTCACCACGCAGATCAGCCTGCTGCAGACCGAGGTGCCGAAGGTCGGCGCGCCCGCGCACGTCTGGATCGGACCGGACCAGCAGACCAAGGTCGTGCAGATCGCATCGGGAGTCGCCGAACCGCCGGAGCCCGGTGCGGACGTCGTGGATTCCTTGGCGAGGCTCGCGGAGTTGCACTCCAGCGGCGCGCTCAGCGACGAGGAGTACCAGAAGGCCAAACAACGACTGCTGGGCTAGGGGTGCACGTGGTGGACCGGGCCGGAAGACTCATCGAGCGGTACCGCGCGTTGGAGCCGGAAGACGACGAGAAGGCCGCGATCGTCGCTGAGCTCGACGGCGAGAGCGCACCCGGGTTCCTGGCGTCGGTGCTCGCCGACCCGGAAAAGCGAACCCTGGAGCGGTGGGCATGAGCGCCGGTGAGCAGCAGCGCCAGGCGGCGGGAACGCTTGCCGCGCCGAAGGATTTCAACGCCGCGAAGCGCCTCGTCCAGCGCGGGGCGCGAGTCCGCGTGGTCTCCAGCATCGGCGAGCCCGCGCAGCTGCCGAAGAACCCCGAGCTGATCACCGGCAGCTTCAAGACGGTCAAGCAGCCCGTCCTGACCGGCCTGCTCCTGATCGTCATCAGCGCGCTCGCGGTACGCCTGGTCACCGTGAACGCGTGGGACGACGAGGATTTCTTCCCGTGGTACTGGAACGTGCTCTGGACGGTTTTCCCGTGGGTCTTCCTGGCACCGGCCTGGAAGGACTACTTCGACAGGACGGTCCGGAGCTTCACCGCATCCCGGTTCGCCGACGCCTACGAGGCGTTCCGCGCTGAGGCCGTCCAGGTGCGCGGTACCGTAGCGGGCATCCGCGGCAAGCCCACCAGGTACCGCAGGGTCAGCAGGCTGGTCGTCGACGTCGCCTGCGAATGGCCGCCCGGAAACCGGATGTCGGTCGTGGCGCTGTCACCCGGCATCAACCTGCCGCACCACGAGGTCCCGGAGATCGGCGCACCCGCGTTCGTCTGGATCGGACCCGACGAGCGAACCCGGGTCGCCCAGATCCCGGCCCGAGGAACCTAGGAGTCCCGTGCTCGAACAGCAGATCATCCAGCGGACGCTGCGCGTGCCCCGCAGCACGGCGCCGACGGGGGATGGTTCCGCCGCCGCGCGGCAGCTGGACTCCGTCCTGGTGAGGGCCGGGTTCAAAGCCTCGCGCGACCTGCTGGAACACGTGTCCGGACTGGAGCCGGGCGCGGCCGCGGCCCTGGCCGCGCAGGTGGTCGGGGCGGTGCGCGAGCTGGTCGGCGACCACGTGCGGCACAACCCGTACTTCATCGACTTCCCGAACGGCGTGCCGGACACCGTGGAGTTCTGGGTGAGCTGCCTGCGGGACGCGTTCACCCCGGGCGATGCGACCGACGCCGAACTGCTCGGTCTGCTCAGCACCAGGCTGGTCGGCCTGCTGGACCTCCCGAGCTACGGCCGCTACCAGCACACCTACGCCGAGATGCTGGCCGCGCACGACGAGCTGATCCCCTCGGTCAAGGACCGCGTCACGATCGTGCACCTGGGCGATTCGTTCGACGACGAGGCCCGCGCGCTGCACCTGGCGCTGGCCGGGTCCACGACACCGCTGCGGGAGACCGACCGCGAGCTGCTCGCCGAGCTGACCGGGCACTACGCGCCGCCGGAGAGCATTCCGGTGCGGGAGAACCGGGCCGTGATCAACGCCGTGCGGCTGGCGGCAGGACTCCCGCTGCTCGAAGTCGACACCGTGGTGGACGTGCTGCGCACGGCGTGCCAGGCCAGCGGTGGAGACGTGACGCTGGTCGAACCGACCCGGTTCCGCAGCTTCACCCGGCGCGAGCGGCGGGTCCTGCTGGCCGCGCTGGACGAGGTCGTGACCGGCAACGAGGGCAAGCTCGGCGACATCGTCCGCTGGGCGGAGCGGTTCAAGCGGCTCGGCGAGCGGCTGCACCCGCACGAGCACCCGAAGTTCCCCGGCGCGCAGGACGTGTTCGCCGTCGCGCGCGGCCAGCGGACCGCGAAGTCGCTGACCGGCCGGGCGGAGCTGGCGTTCGCCGCCGGGGACATCCCCGCTGCCGTCGCGGTCCTGTCCGAAGCGCCCGGGCTGTTCATGCGGTCGCTGGACCGGTTGTTCCGCCAGGCCGCCGAACCGGACGCGGTGCTGGACGCCATGGCGAAGGTGCTCGGAGCCGTCTCCGGGCGCGTGCTGTGCTCGGTGCGCGAACACCTCCTCAACCGCAGCACGGTCGGCGGACACCGGGTGTTCGTCAACCGCGCCCGCCGGGCATGGGTCACCCCGGACGCGCGGGCGCCGCTCCCGCGCGAGGTGATCGAGCGGGCGAGCGCCCTGATCGACGCCGAACTGCGCACCCGGCTGCCCGAGGCCGAACGGCTGGTGGTCGACCCGGCAGTGCTGGACGTGGCGCTGCCGCTGTCCGGTGCGGCGAGCGAGGACGGGTTCGGAGTGCTGCCGCGCGGCTCCCGCAGCAAGATCGACGGGGAGCTGCTCCGGTTCTTCACCTACTGGCGGCAGACCCGCGAGGACACCGACTTCGACCTGGGCGGACAGCTCCTCGACGCGGAGTTCGGCTACCTCGGGCACGTTTCGTGGACCCGCCTCACCGACGATGCGGTGGTGCACTCCGGGGACCTCACCTCGGCGCCGGGTGGTGCGACGGAGTTCATCGACATCCCGCTGGGCTCGGTCGACGCCGCCTACGTGGTGCCGGAGGTCGACATCTTCAGCGGCGAGAACTTCAACCAGGTCGCCGAGTCGATGTTCGGCTGGATGACCCGCGACCGCGCGCAAGCCGGCGCACCCTTCGACGCGCGCACCGTGCGGACGCGCTCGGACATGCGCGGCTCCGGCCGCATCGCACTGCCGGTCGTGTTCGCGCGCGGGGCGGACGGGACGTGGACGGCGACCTGGCTGCACCTGTACCTGGAGAGCGACCGCATCTTCAACCAGCTGGAGAACAACAACTTCGCCACCGGTGCGCTGGCCCAGGCCCTGGTGCAGCGCGAGTACCTGACGGTGCGCCACCTGGTCGAGCTGTGGCGCGGGAAGTGCGGGTCGGTCACCACCTGGGACCCGGCGGCCGAGCTGGACGGACCGGTCACCTTCCTCGGGCTGCACCGGCCCGACGGCCTGCCCGCCGGTTCGACCGCGATCACACCGGACGGTCTGGTATCCTGATCTCGCGAGGCCATGGGGAACTTCCTTCTGATCACCATAGATTCCTAGTTCTTCCGCTCTCCTCGCGTCATGCGCAGACTGATGGCCTGTCCCGAGGGACAGGCCATCAGTGCATCTGGCGGGGGACGGGAATGCGACTGGAGCACACCGAGAAGCCGGTCACCGACGAGGAATTCGACGCCTTCGAGCGCTTCCTGGAGCGGATCCTGCCGGACGCCTTCAAAGACCACTACCGGATGAACAACGGCGGCTGGGTTCCCGAAAGCTCGGAGAACTCGCTGGGCGTGCACGGGTTCAACCCGATCAGCCGCGGAACGCTTCCCGTGGAGCGGTTGGTCGACGACATGGAGTTGCGCCACGACGGCTGCGTCGACGAGGTGCCCTTCTGCTACGACGCAGGCGGGAACCAGTTCATGCTGCAGCTCACCGACGGGCGCTACGGCGAGGTCGACCTGCTCCTGGCCGACGGAGGAGAACGCGAGCCGCTGGACCTGACCGTCGCGGAGTTCCTCCGGATCCTGGACGTCGACCTGAGCTGACAGGTGCTGCGCAACGGACGGCCGCGTTGCGGGCCGAACTGGTCGAGGCGGCTGGTTCGGCACCCCGAAAGCCGCGCACCGGAGAGTCGGCCTCCGCCTTCAACGGGTCGGCGTCCGCACCGGGGGCATCGGCCATGCGCGAGTGGGTGCGTAGCCGACCTTGAGATCGTGCAGCTGCGCAGCGAGCAGGTGGCTCGCAGCCCGGGCCGCGCCTCGGCGATCCGCCACCGGATGCGGACCGTCCAGGATGGACATCGTTCCGCGATAGGTCGCCAGGGCCTTGTCCGTCGCGGCCCTGGTCTGCTCCTCGGATGGTGCGCGGAAGAGGACCAGTACCGGCGGCTCCCGGTTCTCGGCGATGGCGGCGATGAGGCGGGCGTGGCCGTCCAGGATCGCGTAGCAGTGGAGTCCGCTGAACCACCAGAGCAGCACGGGCGGCAGGATGCCCTCCCGCGCTTGCTTCCGGTAGGCCTTCACCCTGCCGTCGTCGGGCGTTGGCAGCTGCCGAAGCGGCATGATCCCCCATGAGCCGGTGAACCAGTCGATGTAGCCGCCCGGGTGATCGTCGAGCAGCCGGGAGCGCCATTCGCGGGCCGGCCCGCCTCCAGTCCGCGTCATCCCTTCCCGGACGAGCTGACGGGAGAGCACCCACCGCCCCTCGTGGAGCGGGCCGAGAGGGGAGGAGCCCAGGGAGTCGGCGAAGCGATGCGCCCAGCGGGCGTACCAGGACGGTGCCCCTCCCTCGGCGACCGCGCGCACCTCGGTGGTGCGCAACGGGGCGATGGGTGATCGGTAGTGGTCCGTGCGGGAGTACTCGACGCCGCCCCGGTCATCGTCGACCGCGGCGAAGAGCACCGCATCCGGCCCCTGCGACAGGACCACCTGGTTCCCGTTCGCGACCTCCGGCCGCAGGCCCGGTCGGGGTGCCTGCGGCAGCTCCAGGTCCAGGCCGACCCAGTCGCCCTCGATCGGCGCTGTCAGATTCGTCCGGTCCACTGGTTCGATCCTCGTGCGCTGCAACTCGATGTGCGATCGTCCCGGGGGAAAGCGATGAGAGCCCGGGTGGGTGTTGCGCACCGCCCTGGTGGCTGGGCGGTGCGCAACGGGCTAGCCGACCGCGTCGCGGATGGTGTTGTAGAGGTCCAGAACCGCCGCGGCGAGGGGGATCAGTGCGATCAGCACCAGGTACTCGATGCGGTCCAGCCAGCGGGCGCGGATCGGGGCAGCGGCGCTCGGGCCGCGCCCGGCGTAGTACAGGCAGGCCACCCCGGCCAGCGCGGTTCCCGCGCCCACCGCGAGCAGCCAGTCGGCGTCCAGCGTGGACAGCAGACGGGTGCTCAGGCCGATCAGCAGGACCAGGCCGATGACGATCGTCGCCACCCGCTGCGCGGTGCCCGCGTAGGAGCGGGAGCGCAGCAGCCAGGCGATGGCCACCACCGCGACCAGGACCGGCGCCCACGGTGACGGATCGCCGAGCAGCACCAGGCAGCAGCCCGCCGTCACGATGCCGAGCGCGGTGACCAGGCCGGTCAGGATGTGGGTGGCCGTCGTCGTCGGGCCGAGCACCGCGGAGCCGAGCGTGGGCTGCTCGTCGGCGCGGAACGAATCCATGTCCGCGGGCACCTTGGGCATCGGCAGCCTGGCCAGCCGCAGCGAGATCATCGGCGCGGCCGCGGTCAGCGCCGCGGTCAGCGCCACCGCCACCGCCGCGATCCGGGGGCCGGGCAGGTCGAACAGCGGGACGCAGGCGGTGATCGCCGCGCCGAGCGCCGAGGCGGCGATGATCGGCGCGAACCAGGTGAACCGGTAGACCAGCATCGCCGCCGCGGTGGCGTAGACGGTGACCGCGGCGAGCCCGAGCGGAAGCGAACCCACCAGGGTGTGCGGCGGCAGCGCGGTGGCACCGGCCAGCAGCGCCGCCGGGACGCCGGCCGCGGCGGTCGCCGTCGCGGCGTCCACGTCGCCGCGAGCCCGCGACAGCGCACCGCCGGAAGCCACCAGCGCCACCGCGATCAGCGCGCACGACAGCGGCGCCAGCACGCCGCCGCTAAGCGCTCCGGCGACGAACGCGGTCGCCCCGGTGAACAGCGCGAGAGCCGCCAGCAGGCTGACCCGCCGCCCGGTCCGCGGGCGCCACGGGCCGGCGCGGGTCTGCGCCGCACCGGCGATCGCGTCCACCGCGTCGTCGAAGACCAGCGGTGCCTCCCGGCTCGGGCGGGGCTGCAGGGACAGGATCTCCCCGTCCTGCATCAGCGTCGCCGACACCGTCAGCCCCGGCGCCAGCGGAGCGCCGCCGAGGCGGGCCAGCACCCAGCCCGGGTGCTGCTCCGACCGCGGTGGCGTCCCGCTGAGCCGCACCAGCTGCGGGATCAGCTCGGCCACCGTGCACTCCAGCGGCAGCGCGACGTCCACCCGGGAACCGGGGGAGACCACGGTGACCCGCCGCGGTGCCGCCATCAGCCGAGCTCGCCGAGCACCGGCGTGAGCCGCTGCTCGGCGGTCTTGGCCAGCTGCTCCAGCGCGTCGTTGGCCGCCTCGGCGACCATTTCGCCGATGTCGCGGGCGTCGTAGCGGCGCAAGGCCTCCGGGTCGATCGCGATCTCGGTGAACCGGCCGGTGCCGCGCACGGTGGCGGTCACCTCGTTGTCGCGCGAGCAGCCGGAGACCAGCGAGGAGTCGATGTCCCGGCGAATGCGGTCGATCTCCGCCTGCTGGTGCTGCATCCGCTGCAGCAGATCGGTCATCTCGGGAAGATCAGCGTTCATCGGTGCGCTTCCGCGTTCAGGCGGCGACCGCGGCGGGCATGCCGCTGTCGGCGAACAGGTTGGACAGGGTCTGGCTGAGCGCGTTCTTGTTCTGCTCGGCGGAAGCTTCGAACTGCTGCTTGAGCTGCATCGCCTGCATGACCGCGTTCATGATGGCCAGCGCGATGGCCGCCTCCCGCCACGGCGAGCTCATGCCCTGCGCGGCCCGGATGCCGTCCATCATGCGCTGCACGACCTCCATCGCCTTCTGCAGGAAATCGGTCTTCTGCTGCTGCGCCGTGCCGCGGGCCTGCACCAGCGCGTCGGAGGCCGCGGTGAGCCGCTGGCTCTCCTTCTCCAGCGCCACCTTCAGGACGTTGGTCAACTGGTCGACGAAACCGTCCGACTTCTGCCGGCACGCGTCGTAGCCCCGCCCGTTCCAGGTCTCGCCCAACTGGGTCACGACCTGGTTCGTCGCTCCCGCCGCCGCGCCCACCTGCTGGGCGCACTGCGCGCAATCCCTGGCCTTGGACCGCAGTTCACCCGGGTCGCCGGTGACGTCGCTGACCGCTTGGGTGAGCAGCGTCAGGCCTGCCCTGATGATCGCGGTGACCAGACTGGTGTCCATGCCGCACCTCCATTCCCCGCGAGCGTAGGGCGGACGCGGTCGGCGGATGGACGGCAAAAGTACCCACCTGCGCGGATGCCGCGATGACGACACTTCAGGTGTTAGAACCTGTTGGTGGCCGGTCTGCGTGCGTGGTCACTCGGCGGAACCTGAGTGCTGCCCCGGACTGCGTGCCCCGTCCAATGCACGGCGTAGGGGCCGTCCTCGCTCAGAGAGCCACCCAGTGGCGGGCGACCGCTCAGTGGGTGCGAGCGGCTGCCGCCGCTCATCACAACGCGGACTGCATCCGCCGACAGGCTCTCACCCCGAAGTGGAGGCGGAAGTACTCGATGCGGACCCAACCGGCGCTGCGCGACCGCGCGCCCGAGCAGATCGTGCTGCAGGCCCCGCCCGGCGTGGCCAAGGGCGGCGGCAGCCAGTCCTGGATGCAGATGATGTTCATGGTGCCGATGATGCTGGGCATGGGCGCCATGTCGTTCGTCTACATCGGACGATCCGGCGGTCCGATGACCTACATCTTCGGCGGCCTGTTCGTGGTCGTGATGATCGGCATGATCACCATGTCGGTAGCGGGCGGCAGGCAGTCGGCCAAGGCCAAGATCAACGAGGAGCGCCGGGACTACCAGCGCTACCTCGCCGGGCTGCGCAAGCAGGTGCGCGAAACCGCCGAGGCCCAGCGGGCCGCGCTGCTGTTCACCCAGCCCGAACCCGAAGACCTGTGGACCATCGTGCCCACCCAGCGGCGCTGGGAGCGGCGCCGGACCGACGCGCACTTCGGCCAGGTGCGCATCGGACTCGGCCCCCAGCAGCTGGCCACCCCGCTGCGCGCGCCGCAGACCGCACCGCTGGAAGACCTCGACCCGGTCGCCTCCACCTCGCTGCGGCACTTCATCCGCACCTACTCGACGGTGCCCGACCTGCCGGTGGCCATCGCGCTGCGCGGCTACGCCCGCATCACCATCAGCGGAGCCCGCGACGAGGCCGTCGAACTGGCCAGGGCCGTGATCGGCCAAGCGGCCACCTTCCACTCGCCCGCCGACCTGCGCGTGGCGCTGTGCGTGGCGGCGCGCAACCGCGCGGACTGGGACTGGGCGAAGTGGCTGCCGCACGCCCAGGACCAGTCCGAAACCGACGCCGCCGGACCGGTCCGGCTGGCGGCAGCCGACATCGCGGCGCTCGTCGAACTGCTCGGCCCGGACTTCACCGAACGCCCGGCCTTCACCAGGGCCGACGCCGACCGCCCGCACCTGCTGGTGATCTCCGACGGCAGCCCCGTCCCGCCGGAAGCCGAGCGCCAGGGCGTCACCGTGCTCGAACTGACCGAGCTGCCACCCGACGCGGTGCGCCCGAACGCGCTGTTCCTGCACGTCTCCGACGGGCTGATGGGCATGCTGGTCGGCAGCGACGACGAGGTCGGGTTCCGCTACGTCGGCGAACCCGACCAGCTGAGCACCACCTCCGCCGAGGCGCTGGCACGCACGATGGCCCCGTGGCACGCACCCGGCTCGGCCGCCGCCGAAACCCCGATGTCCACCACGTTCGGCCTGGCCGACCTGCTGGGCCTCGGCGACCCCCGGGACACCGACCCCGCGGTGACCTGGCGGCCCCGCAGCGCCCGCGAGCGGCTGCGCGTCCCGCTCGGGCTGGATCCCGACGGGCTGCCGGTGGAGATCGACCTGAAGGAATCCGCCGAAGGCGGCATGGGCCCGCACGGGCTGGTGATCGGCGCGACCGGATCCGGCAAGAGCGAACTGCTCCGCACCCTGGTCACCGGCCTGGCCGTGACGCACTCCTCGGAAGCGCTGAACCTCGCGCTGATCGACTTCAAGGGCGGCGCGACCTTCGCCGGGATGAGCGAACTGCCGCACACCTGCGCGGTGATCACCAACCTCTCCGACGACCTCGCGCTGGTCGACCGGATGGCCGATGCGATCCACGGCGAGATGGTCCGCCGCCAGGAACTGCTGCGCACCGCGGGCAACTACGCCTCGGTGCGCGACTACGAGCAGGCCCGCGAAGCCGGTGCCGACCTCGCGCCGCTGCCCGCACTGCTGGTGATCATCGACGAGTTCAGCGAGCTGCTCTCCAGCCGACCCGAGTTCATCGACCTGTTCGTGATGATCGGCCGCCTCGGGCGCAGCCTGTCGGTGCACCTGCTGCTGGCCTCCCAGCGACTGGAGGAAGGACGCCTGCGCGGACTCGACGCGCACCTGTCCTACCGGATCGGCCTGCGCACCTTCTCCGCGTCGGAAAGCCGCACGGTGCTCGGCGTCCCGGACGCCTACCACCTGCCCGCGGTGCCCGGCTCGGCCTACCTCAAGAGCGACACCGACACCCTGCAGCGCCTCAAAGCCGCCTACGTCTCCGGTGAACTCCCGGCCAGGGCCGCGGCCGGTGCGGTGCCGGAATCCGCACCGGGCAGGCAGGTCATCCCCTTCGGCCTCGACCACGCGGAAGACCCGGCACCGCCCGTGGTGTGGCCGACGCAGCTGCCCGAAGCCGAGAGCACCGGCGAAACCATCATGAGCGCGATGGTCGACCGCCTGGTGGGGCAGGGGCCGAGCGCGCACCGGATCTGGCTGCCGCCCCTGGACGAACCACCGACCCTCGACCAGCTGCTCCCGGCCCTCGGGCTCGACCCGGAACGCGGACTGTGCCCGGTGGGCTGGAGCGGCAACGGGGGACTGGTCGTCCCGGTGGCCACCGTGGACAAACCGTTCGAGCAGCGCCGGGACCAGCTGTGGCTGGACTTCTCCGGCGCCGCGGGCAACGCCCTGCTGATCGGTGCCCCGCAGAGCGGCAAGAGCACCTTCCTGCGCAGCGCGATCGCCTCCCTCGCCCTCACCCACACCCCGGCGGAAGTGCAGTTCTTCCTGCTCGACATGGGCGGCGGCGCGCTGGCCGCCGTCGCCGGCCTGCCGCACGTCAGCGGCCACGCCGCGCGCCGCGACGAGGAGCGCTGCCGGCGCATCGTCGCCGAAGCCACCACGCTGCTGGACCAGCGGGAGGCGTTCTTCGCCGAGCACGGCATCGACTCCATCCAGACCTTCCGGCAGCGGCGCGCCGAATTCACCGAAGGCGGCGGCTCAGGACGCGAGTTCGGCGACGTGTTCGTCGTCGTCGACGACTGGGCGACGGTGCGCCAGGAGTTCTCCTCGCTGGAAGACCCGCTGATCCGGCTGGCCACCCGCGGGCTCGGCTTCGGCATCCACGTGATCATCTCCACCACCTGGTGGCTGAACCTGCCGACCCCGCTGCGCGACAGCATGGGCACCCGCATCGAACTGCGCCTCGGCGACCCGAGCGACTCGATGATCGACCGCCGCGCCGCGCAGAACGTCCCCGCCGGCGCGCCAGGCAGGGGACTGACGGTGGACAAGCTCCACATGCTCACCGCGCTGCCCCGAGCCGACGGCGACCAGCGCCCGGAAACGCTGGCCGCGGGCACCTCCGAACTGGTCGCCAGGGTCGGCCAAGCCTGGCCGGGCACCCCGGCGCCGCGCGTGCGGCTGCTGCCGCGCCAGATCGCCGCCGGCGAACTGCCGCTGCCCGCCGGGCGCGCCATCCCGCTGGGCCTGGCCGAATCCGACCTGCAACCGGTGTACCTGGACTTCGCCACCGAACCGCACTTCATCGCCTTCGCCGACGTGGAGAGCGGCAAGACCGCGCTGCTGCGCAGCATCGCGCACGGCATCACCCGCCAGTACACCCCCGAAGAAGCCCGGATCATCGCGGTCGACTACCGGCGCGGCCTGCTCGGCGCCATCGGCGAAGAACACCTGCTCGGCTACGCCGGATCCGAACCGGCGCTCGACGACGCCGTCGCCCAAGTCGCCCAAGCCATGCGGGAACGACTGCCCGGCCCCGACATCACCCCCGAGCAGCTGCGCCGCCGCGACTGGTGGCAGGGCCGCGAACTGTTCCTGCTCGTCGACGACTACGAACTCGTCGCCTCACCGGGCAAGGTCACCCACCCGCTGCTGCCGCTGCTCGACCTGCTGCCGCACGCCCGCGACATCGGCCTGCACCTGGTGCTGGCCCGCGGCAGCGGCGGCGCGGCACGAGCCATGTTCGACCCGGTGGTCCAGCGGATCCGTGAACTGGGCTCACCAGGACTGGTGATGTCGGGCAGCCGCGACGAAGGCGCGCTGCTCGGCGACGTCCGCCCGGGCAAGCAGCCACCGGGACGCGGCGTGCTGGTGCGCCGCCGAGCCGCGAACGAACTCGTCCAGGTCGCCTGGACCCCGTTCGGTGCGGGCACAAGTGCCGTCGCCGACGACGTCAGTTCTGCCGTGTGACGGCACCGCCAACATCCCTAGTGTCACAAGCGAAAGGAGGCGAAAACATGAGCACACCCCAGGGTGTCGTCGTCGACCGGGCCGTCATGAGCAAGGCGTCCAGCGACTTCGACGACACGGCGACGCGGATCCGCGAGATGATGGCCAAGCTCAACGCCGAGGTGGAGGGTCTGGTCGGCGCGACGCAGAACTTCAACGGCTCGGCGCGGCTGGCCTTCGACCAGAACAAGATGCTGCTCAACGACAAGATCCAGCGCGCGCAGAACGAACTCACCGTCATCGCGACGAAGTTCAACGAGGTCATGAACCAGCACGCCGGCTTCTCCGAGCAGCAGAGCACCCAGATCAACCAGACCACAGCCGCCCTGCACTCCGGCGGCGGCATCATCGCCGGCCTCAACGGCTGAGCACAGGGGAGCGAGCATGAGCTACGTGGGTGGACCCTCCAGCGACACCGTCGCGATGAACTTCGGCGCGGTGGACAACGCGGGCAGCACGCTGGTCCGCTACTCCGGTTCGATCAGCACCGCGCTCGGCGAACTGGACACCGCGCTGGGCCCGGTGCGCGAAACCTGGTACCAGTCGGGCAGCCAGTCCGGCGCCGACGCCCGCACCGCCGAAGCCAACCTCCGCAGCGCCCTCGGTGAGATGACCCAGATCATCAACAACCTGGGATCGCTGCTGAGCCGCTCGGCGATGGACGGAGCAGCCCTCGACAATTCGTTGGCGGCGAAGTTTCACTGAGCTGCACTCGTCTTGCGTGGCGGTGCGGGTAGCGGAACCTCAGAGGCTTTCTCGACTGCGGGATCCCGTTTTTATGTATGTCCAATACACGGCGAACGGGCTGTCCTCGCGAGAAAGCCTCTGAGAACCCGCGGCGGTGCGAGTTGCGAGGGTGGGTTATGCGCCTGCGGCGCATGCGACGGCTCATGCCGTTGTTGCCGGAGGCGTCGCGGCTGCGGTTCAGCGCCGAAAGCGGCTTCGCCGCTTGCTCGACGATGGCTGCTCTGACAACTCGCCTCGTCACTTTGACTTGCCTTGCGGCTGCCGGTCCCGGCCTCGTCCGGTTCGCGTCCGCGCCTCGCTGCCTGGGCTTTGGTGGTGGGACTGGTTCTGCAGACCGTCGTCCGTGAGTGGTTCGGGGCGTTATAGCACCCCGAACCACTCACGAACGCCCCGCATCGCCAGATTGGTTCTCTGTGGTCTGCGAGCGGATTTGCCGTGGTCCTCCGGATTTTCGGTGGTACCACCCTCAGTTGGTCTCCTTCGACACCGCGGGAAGGGTTGTCATGTCCAGCAATGGATCGTTCGCGATTCATCTGCAGTCGTTGGTGGAGTTCGCCTCCGAGCTCACCACCCAGCTGACCGGGATCGACCGGCCGAACGGGCACCTCGAATCGCTCACCGAGCGGGAACTCCGGCTCGGCGCGTTCAACGAAGCCGGATCGCTGTGGGAGAACCACTTCCTCGCCGTGGCCGAGATGCGCAACCTGGTCGGGCGCGCGCGGGAAGCGATCGACTTCGCCGAGCGGATCACCGGCACCGTGATGAACGCCTACGAGCAGCACGACGACCAGGTCACCTCGTCGCTGTCCGGCCTCGGCTCGGCCGTGCAGTCGGTCGACTTCAAGAGGGCGTGAGGCAGATGCGGGAACCGACGAACTTCTCGGCCTACAGCCACCAGCAGCTCGCCGCGATGCTGCAGTCCGGCGACGACGCCTCGGTGCGCCCGGCGGCCGACTCCTGGGACAGCGTGGGCGCCGCGCTGCACGAGCAGGCGGGCAACCTGGAAGCCAAGCTGGCGAAGTTCCAGGAGCAGTGGCAGGGCGGCGCCTCCGAGCAGTACCGGGTCATGATCAAGGACCTGGCCGGCGGGCTGCGCCGGATCGCCGACTCGGCGTTCGCCATCCGAGACCGGGTGCACGACTCGGCTGATGCGCTGGCCAAGGCCCGCGCCGAGATGCCGCCCTCGGTCGAGGTCGCCGAACTGCCCGCGGAGACCAAGCAGTGGGCGACCGCCTCGCTGCAGGTGCCCGCGGACGCCTCGCCCGCGATGGTGTCCCAGCTGCGCCAGCGCCAGGCCACCGCGGTGCAGGCGGTGCAGGAGCACCAGCAGGCGAGCGCGGCCGCGGACGCGGCGCACGGCAAAGCGATCGAGGTCATGACCGAACTCGGCGCGCGCTACCGGGCAGCCGATCAGAGCATGCCGCTGGCCACCCACGCGTCGGTTCCGGGAGTCCCGACGCCGGAGGACGGCTCGGCAGGGGACGCCGAGCCCGGCCACGGAGGCGGCGGCGAGGAACCCGGCCAGCCCGGCGAACAGGCCCCCCTGGTGCCCGACCCGGTCGAGAAGCAGCCTTCGACACCGCTGTTCGGCAACATGTTCACCGCCGGACTGGCCGCGGCCTCAGCCGCCGGGATGGGACGGCTCGGGACGTTCCGGCCCCCGAAGGTGCCCGAGTGGGGCAAGCCGAAGAACCCCGAGGAAGAGGACAACGCCAAGCCCGTCAAACCCATCAGCATGCCCGGTTCAGGAGGGATGTCGCTCGGTGGTCCGGGCGCCGGTGCGGCCGCACCGGTCGCCGCGGCAGGTCTGGGCGGGGCCGCCTCGGCCACCAGCGCGATGGGAACAGCGGGCGTGCTGGGGGCAGCGGCGGGAGCGGCGAACGCGGCAGGAGCAGGCGTCGGGCACATGCCGATGATGCCGATGATGCCGTTCGCCCCGGGGGCGCAGGACATGTCCGGGGCGCGCCGCATCCCGCCGTGGTTGGTGGAGACCGAAGAGGTCTGGGGCGAGTCCTCGGTGGTGACCCCCTCGGTCCTCGGCGCCGACCAGACCGACTGAAGGAGAACCGACCATGCCAGCGCTCACCGATCAGCAGATCGCCGAGCACGCCGCCAACGCCGGGTTCAGCGGCGACGACCTGCGGATCGCCGTCGCCGTCGCGCTCGCCGAATCCAAGGGCGACCCGGGCGCGATCGGCGACGTGTCCCTGCAGACCGAAGCCTTCGGGCCCTCGGTCGGCCTGTGGCAGATCCGGTCGGTGAACCCCGGCCACGGCAACGCCTTCGACCGCGCGCACCGCGACGAAGCGGCCAACGCCGACCCGGCGACCAACGCCCGCAACGCCTACGCGATCTTCCGCGAGCACGGGTGGGGCCAGTGGTCGACCTACACCGAAGGGCAGTACCGGCGGTTCATGGACCGGGCCCGCAACGCGACCTCCGGCGGAGCGGTCCGCGCGCGGCAGGCCTCGAACCCCAGGGGATTCCAGGGCGAGATCGCCAAGTTCTTCGACGCGGCGGCCAAACTCGTCGAAGGAACCCGGAAACCGCTGCTGAACGCCTCCCAAGCGCTGAACCACGGTGCCGCATCGCAGAACGCCTTCGGCAGGGTGCAGGCCTCCGCCGCAGCCGCAGGCGCGCACCAGGCCAACATCTCCAACACCTGCGAGAGCACCCGCCGGGCACTGGCCGACGACCAGAAGTTCCGCGACGACCTGGACTGGGCGGCGCGGATGATCCGGCAGCACGACGACCGCGCCGCACACGCCCAGCAGAGCCAGCGGTCCCTGATCGACCAGGTCTGAACCTTCTGAGGAGACACGGACATGACGCGGTTCGCGGTGAACCACACCGCCCTCGACACGGCGGCGCAGTCGCTGCCCGACCAAGTGACGGTGCTCGGAGAAGCCCGCCGCCACCTCACCGCGCGCACGCTGAGCACGAACGCGTTCGCGAACGTGCCCGGATCGCAGCACGCGCAGACCGGTCACCTCGGCAACATCCAGGCGGGCGACGAGAACCTGCGGGCGGCCTCCAGCCGGCTGACCGGGGTGATCGACGGGATCAAGTCGTCGAACGCCGCGGTCCGCCGCTGGGACGCGCAGAAGGCCGCCGAGATCAAGAAGCTCAACCCGGACCTCGTCGTACCGGTTCTGAACGGGGGAGCGGGCGGCTCCATCGCCGAGCGCAACTCCGCCAGCCGGGCCCGCATCGAGCTCGCGCGCGACGCGGCCGAGGAGGAGATGCGCAAGCTGCAGGGCAGCGTCGGCCCGGTCAACCGCGAGATGGAGATCCAGCAGCTCCGGGAGAAGATCGCCGCCTACGACGAAATCCTCAACAGCAACACCCAGATCCTCAGCTTCAACGGCGAAGGACGACTGGTTGCGCTGGTCGGCGACCTGAACTCCGACACCCGGTCGGTCGCGGTGCTGGTCCCCGGCATGAACACCGGGGTGGAGGACTTCGTCCGCTACACCAACACCGTCGGCAGCTTCGCCCAGGCCGACACCACCGGCGGCACCGCCGGGGTGCTGTGGATGGACGGTGACTTCCCGCAGGGCCTGATCCAGGCCAGCGGCGCGGAGGCGTCGCAGGAAATGGCTCCGAGGCTGGCCGATTTCGTCAACGGCGACCTGCGCCCCCAACTCGGCGAGAACACCAAGGTCACGGTGATCGGGCACAGCTACGGCGGGGCGACCGTCGGCCTGGCCGACGCCGCCGGAATGCGAGCGGACAACGTGGTCCACGTCGCCTCGGCCGGCATGGGCTCAGGCGTCACGGAACTGACCAACATGTACCCGGAGAACCGGTACTCGGTGACGATGGAACGCGACCCGATCCAGTGGGCGCAGGGCCGCGCCCACGGCCCGGACCCGGACGACTTCCCCGGCGTGACCCCGCTGCCGTCCAGCCGCGACAACGACGGCTGGTTCCTGCCGGACGTGGGCTCGCACAGCAGCATCCTGGCTCCCGGCACCGACTCCTGGAACGACATCAACAGCGTGGTCAACGGCTCCATCCGCACTTCCCAGGTGCTGCACTGAGCGCACCCCCCAGAACCGGCCGCTGAGCGATAATCCCCCGTCGCTCAGCGGCCGTTCCACTCCGGGGGCGGAAGATCTCGGACGGCACCTGTCCGCCGCGGCCGGTGGTCACCACCGATCGGTGGGTGGTGAACCTCCGCGATTTCGGTTGAATTTGGATCCTCGGCACCGCAGCCTTCGTCGAGAACGTGACAGATCCGATTTCAATTGAAATCGCTACACCACGCGGCGCAACCACCTACCGCTTCGAACCCAAACCCGGCCCCGCACCCCACCGGGCCACTACCTGCCAGGTCTCCCGGGTGTCACTGCCGAAGGGGTCGGTGGTGATACCCGGGAGACCTGGCGAGGTGCGGTGCGGCAAGGCACGGGGCCGGGTTGGGTTCAAAGCGGTAGGTGGCCATCTTGAGGTGTGTAGCAATTTCAATTGAAATCGGCCTCGTTCTCGACGGAACCTCCAGTCCCGCGGCCAGCCGATTACAGCCGAAATCGCAGAGGTTCACCGCCCCACCTTCGGTGAGAGGGTGCCAGGTTCACCGCCCGGATCCTGGGCAACTCCCGGTCAGTGCACTCCAGCCAACGTTGAGACCAGCGTCAGGCGTCGGATCCGGGACGCCAGCCGCGCTCCCGGCCCCGCCGGATGGTCTCCCGCACCACCACCGCCAGCGCTGCCGCCGCGATGCCGAGCAGAGCGAGCCAGCCCGGCAGCGGGGAGTGGTCGGGCAGCGGCGGAGGACCTGCGGCCGGGCGCACCGTCGGTACTTCAGGCGCAGGTGGGGGAAGCTCCAGCGCCGACGGATCATCGGCGAGCTCGGTGGTCACCGCAGAGCGCACGTCCAGCACACCCCACCCCAGACGGGTGTCGTAGCCGTTCGGCGGCCGGCTCGCGGTCCGGGCCAGGCGATCCGCGACCTGCTTCGCGTCCAGCTCGGGTCGGTAGGAGCGCACCAGGGCCGCGGCGCCGGCGACGTAGGCCGCGGAGAACGCCGGAAGGTCGACGCCCCAGCGATGCCCCAGACCACTCGCACCGGCCGAAGTGCCGACCAGATCAGCCCCGGGCGCGGCGATCGACAGGTGATCGCCGGCTTCGCCCTGCACCGCGGCACCCGATTCGTCGAGAGCGCCGACCGCCAGCACACCCGGAAGATCGGCCGGGTACGAGCGCGCCTCCGGTTCGTCGCCCACAGCGGGCGAGACGACCACTGCGTTGCGGGACAAGGCATCCCGCACCGCTGCCTCCAACGCCGGGCTCGTGCTGGATGCGGGCACTGCCACCAGGACGACCGTGGCGTTGGCGTCCACCGCGCGCCCGATCGCACCTGCCAGCGCGTTCGGTGACGGGGCGCCACCACCCGTGGTGGTCTCGGTGTACCTGATCCCGAGCAGCCGAGCCCCCGGTGCCATCCCCGCGAAAGCCGTGCCCGGAACCTGCTGCGCACCGACGATCCCCGCGGCGAACGTGCCGCGGCCATCGCAGTCGCCCAGATCCGAACCCGGCACCACCTGCCCCGGCGCGAACTGCGCGTTCCCCGGATCCATCCCGGTCCCCACGACCGCCACCAGCTGCCCGGAACCGTCGGCCAGCGGCCACATCTCCGACGCATCGGTGAGCCGCTGCGCCCAGCCCACCGGCTCCGAATACACCCCGGCCGGGGACGCGCACTGCGCGGAAGCCGCAGGCGCGACGGCGAAACCGCTGACCAGCACGGCGGCCACGAGTGCGGCCCTCACGACTGGGGAACCCACAGCGTGACCTGCGTGCCCCAGTCCGGACGCGACTCCACCCGCGCCGAGCCACCGACCTCCGTCATCCGCGCCTTGATCGACTCCGCGATGCCGAAACCCGGCTTGCGAGCCGGGTCGAACCCCGCACCGCGGTCGCGAACGGTCACCGCGATCCCGCCATCGCGTTCCGCCACCCGGACCTCCGCCTGATCGGTACCGCTGTGCTTCAAGGTGTTCCGCAGCGCCTCACCAGTGGCGTCGCGCACCGCGGTCCGCCGAGCTGCCGACAGCGTGTCGTCCACCTCCGCGCGGATCAGCTCGGCACGCAGCCGGCTGCGCGACAGGTCCTCGATCAGCGCGACCAACTCGGGGCCCAGCCGGGCGCGGCCGGCGGCGGGAGCAGCGGCCATGTCACGGCGGATCAGCGCGGCCTGCTCCTTGGCGGCCTGGCGCAACTCGGCGAGGCGGGCCGGTGCGGCGCCCTCGTCCGACCGGCTGCCCAGCGCGAACGCCTCCAACGTCGGCAGAACCCGGTCGTGCAAGTACCGGTTCAACACGTCCCGCTCGCAGCGGCGACCGTGCCGGTAACCGGCGCGGTGCGCGAGCCGGACGCTCAACACCAGCAGCACCATCAAGCAGAGCGAAGCGGCGAGGATCATCACGCGAATCTCCCGGATGTCAGGCCGACAGGCGGTCGGGGGCCGAGCAGGTGGCGAAGCCGTGCTCGATCGCATAAGCGGTCAGCGCGGGGCGGCGGCGCAAACCGGTCTTGTCCCGGATCCGGTCCAAGTAGGACCGCACGGTGCGGATGCTGATCCGCAGACCCACCGCGATGTCCTGGTCGCGTTCGCCCGCGGCGAGCCTGGCGAGCACCTCGGCCTCGCGGTGCGAGAGATCGATGCGGGCACCCGGAGCGCGCTTGAGCGGAGCCGTCTCGAGCACGACGTCCGCCAGCTTCGACGCGACGTAGCTGCGCCCGGCCGCGACCTCCCGGACCGCGTGCAGGATCTCCTCACCATCGGCGTCCTTGCCCAGGAAGCCCCGGGCCCCGGCCAGCATCGCGCCGAGCACCTCGGCACGATCGGTCTGCGCCGACACGACCAGCACCGGGTGACCCCGGCGCACCATCTCCATCACCGCGGCCGCACCCCGCACCCCAGGGATCCCGAGATCCAGGACGACGATGCTGCCCGGCCACCGGCTGCGGGCGGCGAACTGAGCGACCGACTCCGCGACCGCGTCCACCACGACGTCCGGGGCCTCCTCCAACACCCTGGTCACCGCTGCTCGGTACAACGGGTGGTCCTCCACCACCCCGACTCGGGTCTCCACCGGCTTCTTCCTCCCCGTCGGACTTCCGCATGCGACGCTATCGAGGTCCGGCCACCTGCGGTGGTGGCTGTTCGTACCCCATTGACAGGTCGATCCTGCGGCACCGGAGGCGCCTACCGATCACAGGTCACAGCTCGTCGGCGCGCACCAGACCGTCCTGGATCGCGCGAGCCACCAGCGCCGCCTTCGTCGGGGCCTCCCGGCCGACGTTGGCGTACTTCACCCGCACCCGCTCCAGGCAGGAGTTCACGCGGTGCACCGTCAGGTTCAACCGCCGCGCGACCATCTCCTTGGACTCGCAGTGGAACCACTCCAGCAGCACCTCGGCCTCCCGCGGCGACAACCGGGGACGGTGCGGGCGGTCGTCGGTGCCGAACGCACCGGACAGCGACGGCGGCAGGTACGGGGTGTTGCTCGCCGCCGCCTGCACCGCGGCCACCAAGTGGTCCTCGCCCTCGGCCTTCGTCAGATAGGTGAACGCGCCGATGTCCAGGCAGGTCAGCACCGTCTCCCGGTCCGCCCGCATGCTGTAGATCACCACCTGGCGCCCGGCGTCCACCAAGCGCTTGAGATCGCCGTAGGCAGGGCCGGTGACGTCGAGCTGCAGGTCGAAGATCACCACGTCCGCGGTCGCGCCGGGCTCCAGCCACGCCACCGACACCGCCGGGCCCGAATCGAGCACCTTGATCGGCGGATCGGCCAGCCCGCACCACGCGCGAACCCCCGCCACCACCGCGGGATGATCGTCGACCACCACTACCGTGATCACCTGCGTACCTCCCACGTCGCCTCGATCCACACCCGGTCACCGTCGACCACCGCTGATGTCGCCACATCCACGTCGGAGTGCGGGAGCGCGGGTTCGAGCGCCTCGCCGATCACGCTGACCGTGACCGCGTCCTCCGTGCCCGCCACCGTCAACCGCACCGTGCCGGTGGCCGTGGCCAGCGCGGTGACCGCGGGTTCGGTGAGCTTGCGGCGCACGTCCTTCGGGATCTCCGGGCGCTTGCCGGTCGCGGCGAACCGCACCGAAAGCCCCTGCCGCTCGGCCAGTTCGATGCACGCCCGCAGCTCGTGCAGCAGCGGATCGGGCACCGAGGCGTCCTCGGCGAACAGGCGCCGCATCTTGGCCGCCTCCACCGAACACCGCCGCCGCACCGAATCGTCGCCGGGGTCGAGGGTGCCCGAGGCCAGACCGGACAGCAGCGGGACCGTCGTGGTCTCCAGATCCGCGTACCGGTCCTTGCGGTCCCGGTGCAGCTGCCGAGCGACCTCCTCGGAAGTCCGCAGCTGCTCCTCCTCACGAGCCACGCGCGCCGAGGAAACCGCCAGCGCGCGCAGCACCACCGAGATCACCCCCACCGAGAGCTGGTAGGAGATGATCAGGGTGGTCGCGTTCACCGAGTCGGCGAACGTGATCGCGGCGTCCCCGGCCAGCCCGACCTGCACGAAGGTCACCACGTACTGGGCGATGAGCGTCACGGCGAAGACGAGCAGCCTGCAGTCGAGCAGGAACAGCACCAACGTCCAGCCGGCGTCGCCCTCCGACCAGTGCGCGAAACCGAGCAAGTCCTCAGGGCGAACCGACGCCGTCCCCAGCACGGACAACCCGAAGACGACCGCGATCAGCGGCCAGCGCCAGCGGCCGATCGACCGCCCCCGGCGCAGCGCGACCAGCACCACCAGGGTCAGCACCACGAACCCGCCCCAGGAGGCGAACTGGGCGGCCATCGGCCGGTAGGCATCAGGATGGGTCAGCAGCTTCGGCAGGTCCAGTAAGCACAGGATGACGAGGTTCATCACCACGGCCGCCCACTGCAGGCCGCGCAGGAACCGGGCCGCGATGTTCTCGGCGTCCCCGCCGAGGTCCTCCGGTGCGCCCAGCGGACAGGCCATCCGCACCCGGGTCCCGCAGCCGGGGCTGCTGGTCACCTCGGCACTGCCACCGGTGCGGCGCATGCGCTCCACCAGCGAGCGCGTCACGCCGTAGCGGTGCCGCGAGATGCGCTCCGGGTCGAACCCGAGCCCCGCGTCGACGACCTCGACGACGACGTCGTCGCCATCGCGGGAGACGATCACCTCGGCACTGTCGGTTCCGGCATGTCGCACGACGTTGGTCAGCGCCTCGCGCGTGCCGTGGCACAGAGCGGCAGCCTCGACCGTCGGCACCACCAGCTCGCCGGGGGCGGTCACGTGCACCGTCAACGGGGTCCTGGTGACGGTGTCGCGGAGCATGCCCACCAGATCGACATCTCCGCCGGAGACCACGGACCGGCCGCGGATCACCTCCAGGTCGCGGCTGGACTGCTCGGCGAGCCAGGGCTGCTTCTCGTGCACCACGCCGGCGCCCACCATCAACAACGTGGCCGAGGCGGTGTCGTGCAGTGCCGCCAAGTGCTCGCTCTCATCAGTTCGGCGTGCTTCGGCGACCGCTGCCTGACGGCGGAGCCGCTCACCGCGGGCGACGTGCTGATCAGCGGTCTGGGCGCTGCGCCGCACCAGCAGGTACAGCCATCCCGAGAGGGTGGCCTCCATGAGCATCCACAGGTGGATCGGCGCCGCGGTCAGCCAGTGGTCGGGCATGGCCAGTGCGGTGCCGACCAGGTGCGCGGCGGTGATCACCGGGATCGCCGCGGCCAGCGCCCGCACCCCGATGTGCCAGGGATAGGCGACGAGGATGACCGCCGATGCCACTCGCACCCAGGTGGTGCCCTCCGGACCGGAGCCGATCGGCGTCGTCCAGGCCTGGGTGAGGCCGATCGCGCACACCACCAGCACGTCCACGACCACCGGCCAGCGCCCACCGCCGCGAGTCATGCAGATCGCGTAGGTGACGTTCCAGGAGTTGAGCGCGACGACGATGACGACGGCCAGCCCGGGCGACAGCTCCGTCTCCATGACGAGCGAGGGCAGGCTCGCCATGGCCACCACGACCGCCCGCACCCACACCGCGTAGTGCAGCCCCAGGTGGACGAGCCCGCGTTCGGCCGACCCCATCAGCCTGCGATCACCTGCCGGGCCCGCCCCGGATCGAGGGCCGCGCCGGTCGGGAGCAGCGCGAGCACGGAGGCCGGTGCGGTGTGCCGCGGCAGCTCGCCGTATCCGAGCGCGGAAACCGCCTCATCGCCCGGGATCGGGTACTTCGCACCCGTGTCGGTGATCAGGTAGACCGCCCCGGCGTCGGTGACGATCGCACCGGATCCACCGGGGACGTAGACCTCGTTCGCCGTCTCCGGGGTCGGCGCGGCCACCGGGATCCGGCGCTGCGGCAGTTCCCAGCCGACGGTGACGTGCCCGTCGGAGGTGCAGACCGTGGCCGTTCGGCCGGGTGCCACCGGTTCCGGACGCTGTGCCGGGTACCCGTCCTCGCGGTGTGGAGATCGCGGGACGCGGCCGATGTCGGCAGTGGCGACCTCGATCCGGTGGGGGCGCTCGCCGGGGTAGGCGGCGGCGGTGCCCGTTGCTCCGAGCACCAGATCTGCCTCGGTCTCGGTGATCACGGCCAGGCCGTCGCGCTGGACCAGGTAGTACTCGCCGACCTCGGACAGCAGGACCTGCCCGACCAAGCGGGGCTCCGCGCCCACCTGGACGCCTGGAGCTCCTGCCCCGGGCACCTCGATGGGGCTCAGATCCCGGCCGGCCGGGACGGTGTTCAGCCAGGCGGGCGTTACCAGGACGTCTTGAGATCCGGCGTACCCGAGGGCCACCAGGGCGCGCTCACCGTCCAGCCGGTGCCGCTGACCTCCGGTCACCAGGAACCGTTCTCCGGAGGGGAGCCGCGCCAGCAGCGCGCGGCTCTCGGTGCCACCGGCCTTCGGTCCTAACAGGATGGTGGTGATCGGAGCGTCGCCGTTTCGGTCGACCCGGGTGCACGTGGTCCACGCCCCGTTGAGCAGGCGCTCCGGGCGTGGCAGTGAATCGGGCGCACCGGCGATGCCGACGGCCGCGCCTCGGGGAGCACCGGACAGCGATTTCGCGGGCACGGTGACGGTCTTGGCGCCGTCACCTCCGGCGAGCAACCGCGCGGAGGCGTAGTTGAGCACCGGGTGCAGCAAACCGTCCTCGCCCAGGACGAACCTGGTCCCGGTCTCCTTCTCGATGATCACCTGGCCGCCCTGCCGCCAGGCCTCCGCGCGCGTCGGGGCGAGCAGGCCGATGACACCGAACACCGCGGACACCAGGAGCGCGACCGCCAGTCCGAGCGCGGTGCCGAGCACGACGCGTTTGGCCGGCGCCACCGGGTGGTTGGCGTCAGCGGAAACGAGCGCGGAGACCAGCCGACGGCGCAAGAACCGGTAGGCCTGGATCTGATCTCGCTGTGTCCACACCTCGTGACCCCCGTACAGAGCATCTGATCGATGCGATCGTACTCAGTGGTACGACTTTTTTGTACGTGCTGGGTAACATTCGCCAATCTCGCAGCGATAGGACCGGTTCCGTTCTCCGTATCGTTGCGGAAAGGTGACCGCGGTGGTCTGCCGGTATTTCTACCGTGTTGGGCGCCGACGGTTCAGGCGCATGCTGATGAGTCCGCCGGGCCGCCCGTGGTCCGCCGGATGATCTCGTTGTGCTCGCTGCCCGTGGGGCGGCCGCCCGGTCTCGGTCGGCCGGATGGATCCACTGTGGATGGTGGGGTGAACAGCGGTCGCCCCTCTTCCATCCGGATGGTCCAGCGCTGGTTGTGGATCGTCCGGTGGTGGTGCCCGCAGAGCATGACGAGGTTGTTCAGCTCGGTCGCACCACCGTCGATCCAGCTGGTGAGGTGGTGCGCTTCCGGTGTGCCCGGCGGTCGGTCGCACGAGGGGAACGCGCAGGTGTCGTCGCGCAGGAGCAGTGCCGCCCGGATGTGGGGCGGCGCGGTGCGTTCGGCGCGGCCGACGTTGAGCGGGAGGTTGTCGCTGCCGAGGACGACGGGCAGGACCTCCGCGTCGCAGGCCATCCGGCGCACGTTCTCGGCGGTGATCGGCTGGCCGGTCGCGGTGAGGGTGCCCGGCAGGCCGTCGCCGCCGAGCGCGCGTGCGAGGTCGTTGAAGTCGATGGTCACCGCGATGTGCGGACGCTGCCCGCCGGGGCGGGGCAGTTTGTCGGAGGCGATGGCGATGTCGAGCAGCGCGTCGAGGGCGTCGGCGTTGCGTTGCGCGGGCGAGCGCGGGTCGAGCTCGCCGTCGGTGGTGGGGCGCGGGGCGGCGAGCGGTTGCAGGACGGCCCGGAATTTCGCCCCGGTTTCGCGGTCGAGGCGGGCGTTGATGATGGTCATGCCGTCGGCGGCGGTGCCGTAGTTCAGCTCGCGGATGACGCGTTGGGTTTCTTCTTCGCAGTAGGCGCCGTTCTGGTCGAGGTGGTAGCGGGTGCGCTCGGCCAGGAGGGAGAGCTGGTGCGGGGAGTGCTCGGCCGCGTAGCCGGCGAGCATGGTCTCGGCCTGCTCCAGTTCGGTGGCCGTGCTGATCGGCGCCAGCCGGCGGATGCCGTCGGCGATCGCGCGGGCGTGTGGCACGGTGATCGCGCCGGATGCGATC
Organism: Saccharopolyspora indica; assembly: GCF_027853965.1. Taxonomy (GTDB): domain Bacteria; phylum Actinomycetota; class Actinomycetes; order Mycobacteriales; family Pseudonocardiaceae; genus Saccharopolyspora; species Saccharopolyspora indica. Next base: position 516,848 of record NZ_JAQGLB010000001.1, read on the forward strand.
GCCCGGGCGGTGGCCGGGAGCTCGGCGGGCACCGGGGTTCCGTCGGGAGTGGTGCGTTCGGTGGCCAGGCGTGCCACCATGGCCCGGTTTTTCGCCTCGCCGCTGGCGATGTTGAGCATGCCCTTCAGCCAGGCCTCGGTGTTCCGGGCGCTCTGCGCGGTGGGGAGTCCGCGGTCTTCGGCCTCGGCGATGGCCCGCAGCTGGGTCGCCATCGCGGCCCGCATCGCGGCCTCGGAGTCGTGGATCGCGGCGATCAGTTCTTCGTCGGAGCGCGCGGCGACCGCCGGGTGAGTGTCCACACCCGGATCGGAGATCAACGCCAGCCCGTCCATGCCAACGACTATCCACAGCGGAAAACCCGTATTCATCGCTCGATCAGGTTCAAGAACGCTGAATTTCCAACGCTGTCAACGTGATAGGTGAACTTTCCGGCGTGATGCACGATAATTCGAGTGCGTGACGGCGACGACACGCCGAGTCGAGTGCGGTTTTCTGGAAAGAAAAGCGCCTGGGCAGCTGAACGTCAGCGAGGCATCCCGCCGGTGCTGGCGGCGAGCAGCGCCTGCGCCGCGACCTTCGCGTGCTGGAGGCAGTTCGCGTCGTTGAGCGCCATCGAACGGCTCGCCGCGCCGTCGACCAGGACGGCCAGTTGTTCGGCCAGCGCGGCGGGATTCGTGGCGCCCAGCGCACTGGTCAGCTCGGTGAGGCGGCTTGCCAGGCGGCGCTTCTGCTCGGCGGCGAATTCGTGGACCGGGCTGGCCGGGTCCGGGAATTCGGCTGCCGCGTCGATGAAGGGGCAGCCGCGGATCGGCTCGTGGTCTGGTGCCGCGAACAGGGCGAGGATGCGCTCTTCGGGTGTGAGGTCTGCGCGGTCGAACACGCCTTCCAGGGTGCGGTCGGATTCGACGAGTTCCCGGAGGTGGCTGACCACGAGGTCGTCCTTGGTGGGGAAGTGCGCGTACAGGGTGCGCTTCGAGACCGGGGCGGCGGCGGCCACCTGCTCCATGCTGGTCGCGTTGATGCCTCGTGCTTGGAAGAGCGCGTTCGCCGCGGCGAGGATGCGCTCGCGCCCGCCTCGTCCTTTGCGACGCTGGGGCGCCTGCTGCTCGGCCACCAGCTAAGTATACAGGGTCGTGTACTTAGTGGGCTCCCTTGTGCTAGCGTGCCGCAATGTAAACGATATCGTCTACTTAGTGGACCTGCGAGGAGCCCCGAAGTGACCACCATGGCCGAACGCGCCGAAGAACTGATCCGGAGCCGGCGAGCGGTGCGCTCGTTCCGGCCGGACCCGGTGCCCGACGAGACGCTGCGCGCGACCGGCTGAGCGAGGCGCTGCTCACCGCCCACGCCGAGCAGCGCCTCTCCGTGGACTTCCCGTACCGGGACGAGCTGTACAGCGAGGTGCACAGGACGCGCCGGGCTGCTTTCGGCGCCGCGATGTACGGCGCGCTGGGCATCGGCCGCGCGGACCACGAGGCGCGCGACGCTTTTCAATCCGAGAGCCTCCGCTTCTACGGAGCGCCGCACGTGGCCCTGCTGCTCGCGCCGTCCAACGCCGACGAGCGGATGGCCGCCGACATCGGCATCTACGGGCAGACGCTGCTGCTGTCGATGACGGCGTACGGGGTCGCCAGCTGCCCGCAGGGCATGCTCGGCTTCTACGGCGACGTGGTGCGCGACTGCCTGGGGATCAGCGACGGCAAGGTGCTCTTCGGCGTTTCCTTCGGCTACGCCCGGGATTCCGCGGCCGTCAACCACATCGAACCCGGGCGGGCGGAGCTCGGTGAGACGACGCGCTTCCACACCTGACCGCTGCTCAGTTCCGCCTGAAGAACTCGATCAGGCTCACCGCCACGTGCTTGCCCTCGGTCAGATCGGTGGCGCCCTGGAACCTGACGCGAACCCGCTTGACGTCGCTGACCCCGATGTTGACCTGTTGCGGGTCCGCGTGGTCGGTCAGCTGCACGGTTCGCGTCTCGGCCTTGCCGTCGACGGTGGTCGCGGTGATGTGCGCGGACGTCGGCCTGGCCTGGGTGTCGAACAGCTCGGCCTTGCTCGACGGGCCGATCGTCACCAGCATGCTCACCAGCCGGAACGGCTGGTCGAAGTCGAACTCGATCCAGGCGTCGGGCTCCGGGGCGCCCCAGTACTCGCCGTTGACCACGTCGATCGCGTTCGCGGCGGGATGACCGGGTACCTCCGCGCTGGCGGCGGTGCGCACCGGGCCGATGCGGGCCGTCCCGGAGGTCTTGTCGAGGAAGTCCTGCACTGCGTACTGGCCGAACGGGTAGAGCAGGATGCCGCCGACCACCAGGACCAGCAGCGCGCAGAGGACGATCAGCCGGCGCAGCACCTTGTGCCCGTCGACGTTCCGGGAACGGCGGGTGCGGCGCGGCGCCTTCTCCGGTTCGGGCGCAGAGGCCAGCGGCCGTGCGCAGCGTCGGCAGAACCGCCTGCCGGGTGGGTTGGGGGTGCTGCACGCGGGGCACGGCGGGCCGTCGGGAGCGGCTTCTTCCACCGGTGCGGTCGACTCGGGCCGTGGCGCGACCGGGACCGCCGGTTGCACGGCCGCGGGCTGGTCCGGCTCGGCCGGGATGCGTTGCGTCGGAGCGTCCTCGGCCGGTCGCTCGGGTTCCGCCTCCTCGGCTTTCGAGCCCCACCCCAGGTAGGTGCCGCACGTGCCGCAGAAGTCGTCGTCGCGGGCCACCTTCGCACCGCACGTCGTGCAGGAACGCATCGCACTACCCCCTCTCCTGCTGCGGTGGGCCGGGCAGCACCTCGACGGAGCAGCCGAGGTGCACCGGGCACACCGAGTTCACCAACGTCACGACCTGTTGCTGGTCGACCTGCGAACGGCCCGGCCACACCTGGACCACGGCGCGCGCGGTGGCAGCGCCGGGGAGGGCGTTGCCCGGCCGGGTGGACCAGGTGGCACCGGGGCCGTCGAGCACCCGGGCGTGCACACCCGCGCACAACCAGAGCACGTCCACGAGTCCGCGCGCGGTGCCCCGCCAGCGGTGTAGTTCGACGGCGCGCAGGAGCACCGCCCGGCGCAGGGCGGGCGGCCACCTCGGGTCGAGGTCGGCCGCCACCCACGTCGCCAGCCAGGACGTGAAGTCCTCGGGCGCCACCCGCGGGTCGAAGTAGTGCGCCACGTTGTCCAGAGTGGACAGTATCGGTGCGAGGACGGCGTCCAGGCCCGATGTCAACCGCTGGGCGAAGTCGTCGGCGGCGTACATCGCCGGGAGCAGACCGCCCAGCGGGTAGCGGCTGGGCAGGTCGGGGATCGCCCGGCGGCTCATCGCGGCGCCCCGCCTTCGGCCGGCCCGTCGGGCTGCACCAGGACCTGGTGCTGGTGGGAGAAGACTAGTGCGTGCGGGGCCAGTTCGACGCGGTCCACCGGCGCGCCCCGCTGCCCGGTGATCGGATCGGCGGGGAACAGCCGGACCTCGTCGATCAGCTCGACGCCTTCGACCCGCTGCAGCACGGCGTAGACCTCGCCGAGCTGCACCGGCCGCCCGAACGGCCACCCGGTGCCGTCGATACCGCCGCGCAGCGGGTTGAGGTAGCCGTAGAGCGCGTCCAGGGTGTCCCGGCGCACCCGGGTCGGGTCCGATCGCCCCGCGCGCATCCGCGCCACCACCGTGATTCCCTGGTAGAAGGGCGGTTCCACGATCAACCGGGTGCCGAGCAGCCTGCGCTCGTCGAGCCTGGCGGCGATCGTGGCCAGCATCTGCTCCGCCGGGATCAACTGCTCGAACCGGATCCGGTCGCCGGTGTCGGCCACGGCACCGGGCACCACCAGGACCCGGGCCGCCCCGGGCTCCCCGGCGGGCAGGCAGTGGATCCTGGCGGCGGCCGGGGCCGCCTGCCGCGCGATCAGCTCGTAGTCCTCGGCCGTGACGGCTCGCTCCTGCACTCGGAGCTGGTGCGGCGCGCGCACTTTCGCCTCCTCGACGGTCTCCCCGTCGACCCCGCCCGCGGCGGCTTCGCGGTTCTCGACGTCGGTGATGTAGGGGACCGAGCTGCGCAGGACCGAGATCGCGCCGCGCGCCACGTTGCCCGCCCGGCCGCCGCCGGTGCGGTAGCTGGGCACCCTGATCTGGGCGCCCCGCGCGGGCACCGCGCCGTACCGGCGCAGCGTTCCGTCCGCGGCGCGAACGGCCGGCGGGAAGCCGAACTCGCCGTTGGCCGGGTCGAGCGTGACGTGCCGGTCGGTGGGGCCGGAATCGCCGAAGTGCTCCACGACCTGCCAGTCCTCCCAGCCCTCGCCGTCGACGACCTGCACCACCACCGGTTCGCCGTCGGTGAGCACCGGGGCCCGGTCGAGCCGGAACCGCTGTCCCGCCACGCCAGCGGATTCGCCCAACGGCGCGTCGGTCACGGTCTCGGCGTGCTCGACCGCGGTGATGCCGCCGATCGTGAACGCCTCGGCGACCCGGATGGTCGGCGACTCGGAGTAGAAGGGCTGACCCTCCTCCGGGGCGACGACCCGGCAGCGCAGCCAGCCGGCGCGCGCCCCGGCCACCACCGAGGGAGCGTGCCCGGCGGGCACGTGCACCACCACTTCGCCGGGCCGGTTGAGCCCACCCGTGGTGTCCTCGAACACCGGGCACTCGGCCCAGCCGACCCCGTCCCACGACTCCCACACCAGCGGCGGTTGCCGCGGGTCGACACCGATGCCCTCGACCTGGCTGTCCAGCCGCAGCACGACCACGCAGCGGGGGACCGCGTTGCTCAGCCCGAGCAGCATCGCGTCGCCGACCGCCGGTTCCGGCTGGAAGCACGGCACGTCCTTGTTCATGTCCAGGTCGTCGGTCCGGTTCGCCTGCTCGCCGGAGGCCGGGATCGTCACCAGCGCGGTCAGCTCGCACGGCACGATGGGCAGGTCCTCGGTGGTGGCGAACACGACCGCGTCGCCGGTCTCCGAACGCGCGGTGGCGACCTCGGTCCCGCGCGGCAGGAGCACCACCTCGGGTTGTGCCGCCGACAGCCAGAACGTCACGTCGGCGCGGGCCGCCGCGGGTGGGAACAGGCGGATTCCCAGCAGTTCCAGGAAGGCGAGGTAGTTCTTCTCCGGCACCCGGTTCAGCCGGTAGACGAGCTGGTCCACCATGTGCGCGAAGGTCTCGATGAGGGTCACGCCGGGGTCGGAGACGTTGTGGTCGGTCCACTCCGGGGCGCGCCGCTGCACGTGGCGCTTGGCCTCGTCGACGAGGTCCTGGAACCGGCGGTCGTCCAGGTTCGGCATCGGCAGTGACATCAGCTCGCGTCTCCCGCCTCACCGCTGCGCGGAATCGTGTAGAAGGGGAACACGAGGTTCCGGGGGTCGTTGGTGGCGCGCAGCGTGTAGTGCACGTCGATGTAGAGCACGCCTTCTTCGACGCCGTCGAACGCGATCACGACGTCGGACACCTCGATGCGGGGCTCCCAGCGGTGCAGTGCGCTGCGCACCTCGTGGGCGATGCGCCCGGCGGTGGCGCCGTCGCTCGGCGCGAACACGTAGTCGTGGATCCCGCAGCCGAATTCGGGGCGCATCGGCCGTTCACCCGGCGCGGTGCCCAGCACGAGGCGGATCGCCTCCTCGATCTCCTGCTCCCGCTCCACCATGCCGATGCCGCCGGTCGCGTCGACGCGCAGCGGGAAGCCCCAGCCCCGGCCGATGAACCGGTCGCTCACAACCCGCCTCCGATCTGCACGTTCATCGCGCCGAGGACGACCTGCGCGCCGCAGGTGGTCTTGTCGCCGACGCGGGCCGCGGGCAGGCCGCCGATGAGCACCGCACCGCGACCTCCCGGCGGCCCGGGCAGCAGCACGTTGCCCGGGCCCAGCACGGCGTGGTGCGGTATCGGGCACACGTGCAGACTTCCCGTCACCGCGGCGGGTTTGCCGCCGATGAGCACGGTGGCCACCTTCGCGGCGGCAGCGGGCGGTGGGGTGCCGACGGCACCGCCGTGGGCGGTCTGGTCGCCGATCCGGGCGGCTGGTGGCATCGCGGGAGCTCCTCTCTCGGTGGGTATCGGGCGCTAGTTGATGTGGACCATGGCGCCCCGCAAGGTGGCCCTCGCGCCGCCGTCGATCTCCACGCCGGTGCGGCCCTTGACCGACACCGATCGGCCGGACAGGGTGATCTCCCCGGTGCCCGCGTCGAGTTCGATGCCGCTGGCGGTGAGCTTCACCGAGCTGAGCACCCGCCGCCCGCCCGGGCCGCGCACGCTGATCTCGATGGTGTTCGCCTTCTCGTCGAACCTGATGTCCAGCCGCTCGTTCCCGCTGGCCAGGCGGATGCCCGGCGGGCCGGTGGCGGAGTCGATCAGCTCCAGCCGGTGCCCCTTGCGGGAGACCAGCGACCGCCGGTTGACCTTGCCGCTGGTCCGGTCCACCAGCGGCAGGTCGTGCGGCGACGGGCTGTCCCGGCCGTTGTAGAGCCCGCCGAGCACGTACGGCCGGTCGAGGCTGCCCTGCTCGAAGCCCACCAGCACCTCGTCGTTGACGTCGGGGCTGAACACCCCGCCGCCGCCCTGTCCGCCCAGCTGCACGGTGCGCACCCAGTCGGTCACGTAGTCGGGGTCCAGCCAGGGGAACTTCAGCCGCACCTGGCCGCGCTGGCCCCGGCCCTCCTCCTTGATGTCGGTGACGATCCCGGTGGCCAGACCGGGGATCCGCGGGCCGCGGGCGGGGGCGCAGGCACCGGTGGCCAGGCCTGCCAGCGACCGGTCCGGGGAGGCGCTGACCAGCACCGTGGTGCGGTAGCCCTGACCGGGTTCCAGCACGTGGTGCACCGCTGTGGCGGTGTACTTGCCGGAGAAGGCGGTTCCGACGTTGCCCAGGGCGACCGGTGTTCCGGCGCGCAGCTTCGGATCTCCTTCGGCGACCGCTTCGAACTCCGCGAACCCGGCCCGCATCGATTCGGCCAGCGAGCGCGCCGCCGCGGTCGCCTCGGCCTGCGTGCCGTACGGCGTGTCGGTGACCAGCAGCTGGGCCTTGCGGCCGAACTTGCGCGTCGCGCTCGACGCGGTCAGACCCGGCCGCACGGTGTTGCTGGCCGCCGGGGATTCCTTGGCCAGCAGCGGGCTCTTGGTGGCCACGTTCCAGCCGCGCACCTCGACCGAGTCCACCTGGTCGGTGGCGGTGAGCGCGGCGCGCAGCGCCATCAGGTTGCGGCCGTACTCCAGCACGAACGGGCTCTTGGCCGCCGAGGTCGTGGGGGCGGGTGCGCCCGCTGCCGGGTCGAGCGCGGCGAAGTCGACGGTCCCCTTGCCGTCGACGCGCACCACGACCCCGTGCTCCTGGGCCAGGTCCTGGAGGAACTCCCAGTCCGAGACGTTCGCCTGGGACAGCTGCGGGTAGGTGATCGGCTTCGCCTTGATGCGGCCGGGGCGCAGCCCGGCGCCCGTCACGACCTTCCGCACGATCGCGGTGGCCGTCATGTTCCGGAACGCCACGACCTTGCGGCCCCGCATCAGCCGGTGCGCCTTGCTCGTGGCCCGCACCACGGTGAACGAACCGGTGCCGTCGGAGTCCAGCTCCAGCGCGGTGACCTCGCCCGCGAAGAGCTCCTCCGGCGCCCGGCTCCCGGTGGTGACCACCGAGACCGCCAGCGGGGCGCCGATGGTGATGCCGGTCGCGGTGAGCAGTTCGTGGTCCGGGTCCCGGAAGGTCAGGGTCGCGGTGTCGGGCAGGCCGACGTTCTCGTCCACCACGCAGCCGGTGAGCTGCTTCTGCCAGGCGGGCGGCAGCGGCCCGCCGGAGGTCACGACCGGGTCGGCGGCGATGGACCGCCCGGCGCCGTCGCCGCCCATCACGCACCGCCCGGCACGTCTTCGAGGGCCGGGACCAGCAGCTCGGTTCCCGGCGCGAGGACCATCGGGTCGTCGATGTCGTTGGCCTCGGCGATCACCCGCCACTGCCCGGCGTCGCCGTACTCGTTCCAGGCCAGCTGCGGCAGGCTGTCCCCGGCGACGACCCGGTGCGTGCGGCGGGCGTTGTCCGAGCCCGACGTCGGGTTCTGGCCCGGGGTGTCGGCGCCGGCCTCGTCGATGCTCAGCGAGCAGGTGGCGCGCAGCGGTTTCCCGTCGACGTCGAACAGCGAGTAGTCGACCGAGAAGCTCGACAGCACCCCGTCGAACGAGGTCGTCTTGGCGGTGCCCCACTCCAGCCGGATCCACGGGCTGGCGGGCTTCTTGGCCGCCAGGCTCTTCGGGGTGGGCACGCAGGCCAGCATCAGGTCCTCCACCTTCTTCTCCACCGAGCCGTCGTGGGTCGCGGTGGCGTCGAGGAACACCTCCAGGGACAGCGAGCGGGGTCCGCTGCCGACGAACTCGGGCAGCGCCGATTCGCTGGCCATCCGGGTGGGTTTGCGCCGCCACTCGGTGCTCTTGGTCAGCGACAGCCGGTTCGGGTTGAACTGGAACTTGACCCGCTTGATCGTGCCGCCGGGTTTCGCGCCGACCCGCGCGGGCGGTTCCATGATCAGCAGGGCGGCGCGGGCGAGGTTCTTTCCCGGTGCGGTGGCCATCACGCGGGTTCCAGTCCTTCGTGGGCGATTTCCAGCGTCTCGACGGCGGCTTCGGCGCTGCCCGGGTCGAACGACGGGCCCTGCCAGCTGACCGGCACGATGCCGAGGACCTGCCACCGGGCGATGGGGGTGAGGTCCGGTTTCAGCGCGACGATCTCGCCGTTCTTGCGCTCGGCGCGCCGGATGGTCTGCGCCAGCCACCGCGAGATCTTGGTGGTGTCCTTGGTGACCGGCCGGGTGAGGGTGATGTTGGACCAGGTGATGCGGGTGGGCAGCTGCCAGCTGAAGCCGTTGTTGCCGCCCTCGGCGAACTGCTCGACCTCCACCTGCGCGCCGAGCCCGCTGCAGGTGTGGAACCTGCCCAGGTCGTCGCCGGCGATGGTCAGCCGGAAGAACACGCTGGATGCGAAGATCTCCTGCGGCACCGACAACTCTCCTTCCTAGCGGCGGCGGTCGTGCAGCCGCCCGATCCGTTCCCTGCCGTGCCGGAACTCGGCGCGCAGCAGTCGCCCGACGGGCTCGATCAGCCGCCGGGCAAGCTCCTCGACGTCGGGTTCACCTGCGTTGCCCGGCTGCTGGGCCGGGGCCGGTTGCGCGTCCCGCTGGACGACGGTGACCGGCACTCCGGCGGGGATTCCCGGAACCTGGATGTCCGGCTGCCCGCTCGGCCGGTCGGCGGCCGCTGCCGCGCGTTGCACGGTCGGCACCGGGGGCGCTGGTGTGCTGGTCACGTGAGGTTCCGGGGTCGGCCTGCTCACCGGAGGGACGTCCAGCGGCTGCGTCGGGGGAGGCGTTGACAGGTGCGCCCGTTGCACTTCCGCCGGGCTGCGTTGCGCGGGTCTGATCGCGCTCGCGGGTGGCGGCGCGCCCCGCAACTGTGCCACTGGCGGGGCTTGGCGGACGGCTGCGGGGGCGGGGTCTCGAACGGTCCTGGTGGTGAGCTGGCGTGCTCCCAGCAGCGGCCGGACCCGCTGAACGTGCGACGTCGGCGCGGCATCGTCCGACTGAGCTCGGCGCTGGACCGCGGTCGTCGCGGGCTGTTCCCGGCGAGCTGATCGGATGCTCTCCCGAGGCGCGATGCCGTCGGCCGTCCGCTGGATCGACGGCATCGGAAGCGGATCAGGCGACTCGCTCGTTGTCCTGGACAGCTCAGCGCTGCCTCCGCTCGAGAGCGGTGTCCGCCGCACATCAGCGGTGCCCTGGATCGGCGAGTCCCCGGACGCGGGTGTTCGCGCACCAGGTGTCGTCAGCGGCGAGCGCTCCTGACCCCGGGCGCTGCTCGACGGCTCCGGATGCCGTGCACCACGCGGGTGGGAATGCCGCTGCACTGCTGGGAGTTCGACGTCCGGTGACGCAGTCGCACTGCGCGTGTGATCCGGAACCTGCTGAAGGACAGGACGTTCGAGTTCGGGAGCAGGACTTGGCTCGGCATCCCGTGATTCGGGTGTGCGGCGCGGCTGCTCCGAGCTCGTCGGGGCTCCGGGTTCGGTGGGCACCATCCGCTGGACCATCGGATGGTGCAGGTCAGGCAGCACGGGTTCGTCACGGTGGACTTCTGGAGCGGTCGAAGGACCTCCGGCGCCGGGAAGGTGCGTTCGGCGATCCGTGGAGCTTTCCGCGGACACCACCGGGTTCCCGGAACGGGGGAGCGGACTGCGCTGCACCACCGGGTGTCGCGTCTCGGGCAGCACGGGCTCGTCCAGGTGGACCTCTGGAACCGCTGAGGTGGCTCCAGAACCCGGAAGCGGTCTTGCCGAGCCGCCTGAACGCGCCGCCGGATTCCCGGATTCGGAGTGGAGCACGCGCTGGACGACTGCTTCCGGCGCTGAAGCCGGATGGTCGGGAGATGCTCGTCGTACGACCGGGCGCGCGACCTCGGGACTCGACGGGGCTTCGCCATCCGTGGCCGCCATCGATCGGCCGGTTTCGGGTTCTGCCGCTCCTGGCACCGGATCGGCGGAGCCGGGGAGGAGAGCGCGCTGCACCTCGGGACGGTCCGCTTCCCGAGCCGCGGAGTGCTGCCCGGGATCCGGAGTGCCCGGCAGATCCGGGTTCTCGCGCACCTGCTGCCCGGCTGATGGCTGCGCGCTGGGGGAGTCGGGGGCGCCGCGCGAAAGCCGTTGCACGGCCATCCCGGATTCCGCACTCGGACTGCTGTCCCGCACTGTCGTCCGATCCGGGGCAGCGGAGACAGGTGGTTCTGCCGCCGCCGACGACGAGCGCTGCACCGCGGGAGGAGCCCCCAGCAGCGGCGCGGGCTCGGGTGAATCCGGCGAACTCCCGGTGCTGACCGCGATCGCGGACTTCGGGAGCTCCGGGATCGGCGCACCGATGCCCAGCCGGGGAGCGGTTTCCGACGGTGGCCCACCGCTCGTCCGCTCCAGCACCGGATCGACCTTCCGCTGCACCACCGCAGGCGCGCTGGCCTGCACCTCAGGTGGCGCCGCGCCGCTCGTCAACGGCATGTCATCGGCCGGATGGCCGGAAGGAAGCACGACGGCAGTGGCGGGAAGACCGAGCAGCGGCTCACCAGGCGCAGGATTCCGCACGGGCTCGGCACTCCGCGCCTGGCGCTGCACTGCCTGCGGAGACGATGCGTCCAGCCGGGATTCCTGCGGATCGGCGCCGGGAAGCGGGCTGCTCACGGTCGGCTGCGAAGCGCCCGGCTCATCGCTGGGTCGCTGGCGCACCACGGGCACGGTCCGGACCGCGGGTGGCTTGGCGGACCGCGCGACGGTCAACGGCGGTGACAGCCGCCGGGGCTGCACGACCGGGACGAGATCCCGCTTCTCGGCGGGCTCACCAGAGTCGGCGGGCTCTTCACGGCGATGCCGCACCGGCAGGTCCCCGCTCACCGAACGCTGGACCGGCATCCCGACCGGCCGGATCAGCCCGTGCAGGACACCGGCCGGTGCGCCGGGGTCGAGGCGGTGCCCGAGACCGGTCAGCACGCCGTGATCGCGGAACGAGACCACCGAGCTGCGGAACCGCCCGGCCCCGGTCACGTCGCAGGACGCGCGCTGCACCACCGAGGGATCCCGGGCCACCCGGCGCCATCCGCCGTCCCAGTCGGGCACGGCGGCTTCCGGGACCGGCGGCGGGCTGTCGTCGCGCCTGCGGCGGAACAGGTCCAGCAGTCCCAACCGGTTCACCCCCCTTCGTTCACCCGGGTGTTGAGCTGCGCGATCTCGCGCACCCAGCGCCGGCGTTCGCGGTGGTCCAGGTCCAGGATCTCCTCGCGCGTCCAGTGGAAGTGGTAGGCGATGTACGCGACCTCCTCGTGCAACCGGTCGGCCGCGTACGTCACGATTCCCCCAGGCGCCCACCCGCCAGGTCCACCTCGAAAGCGGTGTCGCAGGACGGGCAGGTGACCCCGGCCCTGGTGTGCCCCTCGCTGTTGATCCGCCGGTAGAAGTCCTGCAGGAACGCCACGTCGGTGGCGTACATGTTCTCCACCACGCCCGCGTGCACGTCGGTGATCTCGCCCAGCCCGGTGATCACCTGGCTGAGCAGCACCACGCTCAGGTAGGCCGGGTTCTCCTTGACCCGCAGGTCGATCTGCGGCCGGAGCTCGTCCTTCGCGGTCGCCAGCCGCATCCGGCCGCGGCGGTGCAGCGTGCCGTCGGTGTGCACGTAGCCGCGCGGCAGCTCGAACTCGAACTCGTCGTGCTGGGCGGGCGCGGCCCTCGCCTGCCGGTTCTTGCCCGCGACCTCGTCGAGCTCGCCGAGCGAGGAGATGCGTCGCCTCATTCGACCTCGATCCGCTCGAAGACGATGGTGGCCTTCTCCGTCGCCGGGTTCGACTCGCCCGCGCTGACCTCCGGGCCGTCCCACTTGCTGACCCAGGCGTCGAACAGCTGCATCCGGCGCACCGTCTCGCCCTGCGAGTCCTGGATCTCGATGGTGAGGTTCTCCCTGGCGCCTTCGACGTCGCCGTCGAGCAGCGTCTTCTTGATCCAGTCGGTGAACGCCGAGCTCTTGTCCAGGCCGCGGGTGATGGTCACCTCGCCGCCCTTCTGCCCGCCGGGCTGCTTCTTGTAGATCCGCTCGCCGGTCGGGGTGACCTGCGGGGTCTCGACCACGTCCTGCTCGACGGTCAGACCGCTGATCTCCTTGACGGATTCCACCGTGATGCCGCCGAGCTGGACGCCGAACCGGTGGGTGGAGAGAGTGTCGCCCTGTGCCATGACTACCCGTCGCCTTCCGCGCTGTCGGGACTACTCGCTGACCAGACTGGTGCTGTCGGAGAACTGGGAGAGCCGGAAGATCACGAACTCGGCCGGTTTGACCGGCGCGACGCCGATCTCGCACACCACTTGGCCGAGGTCGATCGACTCCTGCGGGTTGTTCTCCCGGTCGCACTTGACGTAGAACGCCTCCGCCGCGGTGCGGCCGAACAGCGCGCCGTCGCGCCAGGCCTGGTGCAGGAAGGCGCTGATGTTGCGCCGGATGCTCGACCACAGCCGGTCGTCGTTCGGTTCGAAGACCACCCACTGGGTGCCGACCAGGATCGACTCCTCCAGGTAGTTGAACAGCCGCCGCACGTTGAGGTAGCGCCAGCCGGGGTCCGAGGAGAGCGTGCGGGCGCCCCAGATCCGGATGCCGCGCCCGGCGAACGCCCGGATGCAGTTCACGCCGATCGGGTTGAGCACGTCCTGCTCGCCCTTGCTCAGGTTGACCTCCAGGTCCACCGCGCCGCGGATGACCTCGTTCGCCGGTGCCTTGTGCACCCCGCGCTCGGCGTCGCTGCGCGCCCACACCCCGGCGACGTGCCCGCTGGGCGGGACCATCGCGTTGCGGCCGCTGGCCGGGTCGAACACCTTGATCCACGGGTAGTACAGGGTGGCGTACTTCGAGTCGTAGCCGGCCTGATCGGACCGCCAGGCCCGGACCTGCTGGGCGTTGAGCCCGGGCGGGGCGTCCAGCAGCGCGACCCGGTCGCCCATCTGCTCGCAGTGCGAGATCGCCGCCAGCTGAACGGTCTTCACGCCTTCGGCGTCGATCAGGCCGCGCTGGTGGGCGCTCATCAGGTCGGGCACCGCGACCATGGTGATCTCGTCGATCGTCTCCAGCCCGCCGAACCCGGTCCGCGCGGCGAGGTCTCCGACGTACTCCCTGGCGTCCACGGTGGCCGGTGCCGCCGGGCTCGGCGCGGCGGCGAGCGCGACCGACTGGTTGTCCGGGCGGGTCAGCGCCGCGCTGCCGCGTTCGGTGACCTCGATGAGCTTGGACCGCTCGCGCACCTGGGTGACCACGTAGCTCTTGACGTTCTTCTTGGTGGAGACGTCGAAGGTCTCCACCACCTTGCCGCCCTGGGCGACCAGCAGCCGGAACCGGTCTTCGGGCGGGTTCTCGCCCTCGGCGTCGGCGATCTCGACGGTCAGGCCGGCGCCCGCGCCGGGCAGCGCCGAGATCCGCAACCCGCCGATCTCCACCGGCGCCGGTGCCGCCTCGGCCGGTGCGGTGGCCGGCCCGCCGATGCGCACGACGTAGGCGGCGCCGCCGCCGTTGGCGAAGTAGCCGTGGACGGAGCGCCCGAGGTAGCTCTCGTCGAACCCGCCGAAGGTCTGGACGTACTGGTTCCAGTTCGTCACCAGCGTCGGCTCGTGGAACGGCCCCCGCGAAGCGAATCCGACGAAGGCGGCGACGGCGGTCCCGACCCCCTCGATCGGTCTGGCCCCGTTCTGGACCTCCTCGACGTAAACGCCAGGGGACAGGTACGACGGCATGTTCGCTCCTTCGTCTGAGGCGTGGCGTGCCTCCGAGCCTCGCGCCCCGCCTCGCGCGCGAACAGGTCCACGCGGCCCCCTCCGAGGGCAGCGCCCCTGCCTCTCCGGGCAACCGGGCGTTGCCTCTGGGCGCGGTTGCCCCCGGCTCTGCCCGTCCGGCCATTCCGCCCGCCGCGCCTGCGCGGTACCAGTGGTGTCGTGAGGAGAGACCCGATGCACGCGCAGCACGGCGACGCCGGACGGGAATCGGCAGCCCGGCCGCCGGCGACCCCGCAGTCGAACACCGTTCCCCGATCGGCGGCGCACGTCCTGCACCTCCAGCGAACCCTGGGCAACGCCGCCGTCGCCCGGATGATGGGCGAGGTGCGGAGATCCACCGTGCACGACGTGCTGCGCTCGCCGGGCCGAGCGCTGGAGACGTCCGTCCGCGCCGACATGGAATCCCGCTTCGGCGCGGACTTCTCCGACGTCCGCCTGCACACCGGTCCGACCGCGCAGCGCTCGGCGGCCGAGATCGGCGCTCGCGCCTACACCTCCGGCAACCACGTCGTGGTCGGCGAAGGCGGCGCGGACGGCCACACCCTCGCCCACGAGCTGACCCACGTCCTCCAGCAGCGCTCGGGCCCGGTCGCGGGCACCGACAACGGCGACGGTCTCGCGGTGTCCGACCCGTCCGACCGCTTCGAGCGCGAAGCCGAGCAGGTCGCCAGGCAGGTCATGGGCTAGTCGCCGAACTCCGACTCGACCAGCAGCCTGCCGAGCTTGGTGTACTCCTGGCGGATCGCCGTGATCAGCTCCGCCGTGCCCACCGGTTTCCCGCTCGCCGCGGCGAGGTAGGCGGCGGTGGTGGCGCACGAGCGGATGGAGCCGCCCGCGAGCTCGAACCGCTGCGCGCACGACACCAGGTCCAGGTCCGAGGCCCGGGGCAGTGCCTTGCCGAGGCAGCGGTCCCAGAGGGCTTCGCGCTGGGCGGCGTCGGGCACCGGGAAGTCGGCGATCACGTCCAGGCGGCGGGTGAAGGCCTCGTCGAGGTTCGCGCGGAGGTTCGTGGTGAGGATCGCGATGCCGTTGAAGGACTCCATGCGCTGCAGGAGGTAGGCGGACTCCACGTTGGCGTAGCGGTCGTGGGCGTCCTTGACCGCTGAGCGCTTGCCGAAGATCGCATCGGCCTCGTCGAACAGCAGGACTCCGTTGATCCGGGCCGCTTCGGTGAAGACGCGCTCCAGGTTCTTCTCCGTCTCGCCCACGTACTTGTCGACCACTGTGGACAGATCGATCACGTAGAGGTCCACGCCGAGATCCGCCGCGACGACCTCCGCCGACATCGTCTTGCCGGTGCCCGACTCGCCCGCGAACAGCGCGATCACCCCGCGGCCCCGGCCGCCTCCCGGGCGCATGGCCCAGTCGCCGAGCACGCGGTCGCGGTGGCGGGCGCGCAGCGACAGCTCGGTCAGCTGGTGGCGGGTCGGTTCGGGCAGGACCAGGTCGTCCCAGCCGACCGCGGGCGTGATGCGCCGGGCGAGGCGCTCCAGACCAGCACCGTTCTGCGCCCGCACCCCGGCCTGCACGTCCGCCAGCTCCACCGGGCGCGCGTCGAGCGCCGCGAGCTGCGAGGCGACCGACGCCGCTCGCCTGATCTGCTCGGGATCGAGCTGGTAGGCGGCCAGGGCAGCGGTGAACGCACTTTCGGGCACCGCGAGCGCCTGCCGCCACTCCCGGGCGCGTTCCTCGGCCCGAGCGGCTTCGACGCGGATCGACACCGGGGTCCGCCGCGACCAGGCCGGGTCCCAGCTCCGCGAGCCGTGCAGGAACAGCGGCACCTCCGCGGTCGCGGCGACGACCGCTCGCAGCAGCCGCGCCCGCTCCTGCCGTTCCGGTTCGAGCTTCTCCACCGGCCCGAGCACGATTCCGGCGCGCTGCAACCGCGCTTCCCGGACCAGCGCGGGGAGGACCGCCAGCGGGTCGGGCTCGTCGGCCAGCTCCCCGGCGTCGAGCACCAGTGCGGCGCGGCCGCTCACCGCCAGGGCGTCCACCGCCGTCCGGGCAGTGCCTTCCACGCCGTTGAGGTGCACGAACGCGACACCGGAGTCCAGCCCGGCACCGAGTCGCTCGGCCAGCGCGCCCGGCGCGACCGGATCGGTCCGGGTGAGGCGTGCGAGGTGGTTCGCAGCGGGGCTGTCGTCGCCGAGCAGGTGCGCTACCACGCGGTCGGGGATCCGCACGGTGCGGGAGAGGAACGGCCGATCGGCCTCCTGCACCTCCAGCAGACCGCCGGAAACCAGCGGTGCTCCCGCGGCGAACCGGAACCGGCCGTCGCCCGCCGATGGCGTGCCGCACAGCTCCAGCGCCAGCCCGGTCGTCGGGCGGCGGCGGGTCACGTCGTCGTTGAGGTAGCCGTAGAGCGGCTCGAAGCGGACGTCGACGTCGGGAGCCAGTGCCACCAGCAGCAGCTCCACGTCCAGCGCGGTGAGCCCGAAATCATCCGCCAGCCGGAGCAATGCCGGGACGGGCTCCGCGAGCACGTCGAGATCCGCCGCCACCGCCTCGGGCATCCGCCACGACTTCGCCGGAGTCGCGAGGATCCGCTCGACGGCTTCCGGCGTCAGGTAGAGGCCCCGGTGCGGGTCGTCCGGCTGCGGATCGCCCGCCCGCCGCGCCGCGACCAGGGTCCGGACCCGCTGCTCGACCACGTTCAGCCTCGCCCACAGGTACTTCAGGCCGGTCACGGCAGCGGCCCCCGGCGTCGCCGCTTCGGCTCCGGGCGCGGACGTGACGGCGCGAAACCTTCTCCCTCGGCCGTGCTCGGCCCGTCGTAGCGCAGCCGCCGCGGCGCATCCGAATCCGCCTGCAGCACCACGCCTTCGGTGACCGGCGGTCCCGCCGGTGTCCGGTCGCCCGCCAGCGGTGCCGTCACCTGGAGGTTGATCGACGGCTTGAGCTGCCCGCCGAGCGCCGACCACACGTCGGCCGCCGAACGGCCCTCCGCCATCGTTCCGCCCGCCTCGAGCGCCACCGTCAGGCCGAGCTCGGCCAGGGTCCCGGTCAGCCACGCCGCCGCCAGCGCGTCGTGGCCGACCACGCAGCGCAGGACCGCCGACAGCAGCCGGTGCTCGTCCTGGGGGCGCTTCGTCCACGCCGTCACCAGGTAGGAGAGCTGGAACCAGTGCGGCGCGCCCTGCCAGCCGGTCACCGCCCCGGACTCGTCGCGCCGCTCGAACTGGCCGCTCTGCCGCAATCCCGGTTCTTCCCTGATGTCGTAGAGGAAAACGCTGATCGTCGGCGCGTTGCGCTTGGCCGCCCAGTCCGTGGTGGGCGCTTCGAAACCGAGCTCGACGCCCGCGCCGGGCAGGTCGTGCGCGGCCAGCAGCCGGCGCAACGCCTCGTCGACCTCGTGGATCACCGGCTCACCTCCACTCCACCAGCTCGGGCGGTGCGAGGGGCGAGGCGACGACCAGGAACTCCGCGGTGACCGGGCTGAAACCCGGGCCGGACGCGGTGATGGTGCGCGGGCCGACCTCGTCGTTGGGCAGGATCAGCAGCTGCGCGGCGAACCGCCCGTCCGGGGCGGGCGAGGTCGGTGCCGCGGCGGCGGTGATGCCGGGCGACCACTCCAGCCGGACCGGCATCCCGGGCGGGAAGTCGACGCCGCGCACCGAGGTCACGAACCCGGGCTCGCCGATCGCCGGGACCGCGACGATGCGGGGTTGCAGCACCCGGTAGGGGGCGACGACGTGGTTGTCACCGGGATCGGCGTCCGTTCCGCCGGTCCGCAGCCTCGCCCGGATCTCCGAGGTCAGCGCAGCGTCCGGGGCCAGCACCACCTGCCTGGCGAGCACACCGCCCGGTGGCAGGTCGGGCAGGCGGCACTGCGCGGCCGAGCAGCCGGGCGGCACGTGCACCACCGGCACGTCTGGTGGCAGCGCCATGTCGAGCTCCAGCCCGGTCGCGGTGCTGCTGCCGGTGTTGCGCACGGTGAAGGTCACCCCGGTCCGACCGCCCACGTAGGACGTGCCGGGCCCGACGGTCAGCGCGAGCCCGGGACTGGCCGGTGGCGGGGGCGGCGGTGGAGGTGGTGGCGGCGCCGGGGTCGGCGTCACGACGATCACCGTGGTGTTGGTGTTGTCGCCCTGGTCGGTTTCCCGCACTGCGCTGGTGATGGTCCAGACGAGCCGGTGCTCGCCCACCACCACGGCGACGAGCTGCGCCGTGACCTCGACCGCATCGCCGGGTTCCAGCGTGCCGAGGGAGCACTTCTCGCCCTCGCAGGTGCCCTTGGACGACCACATGCCCGTCAACCGCAGGCCGGGTGGGACCTGCAGGGTCGTCTCGGTGTCCGCGGCGTCCGACGGCCCCTGGTTGCGCACCACGATCGCGACCGTGATGACCTCGCCGGGCTGGACCTGGGGCTGCTCGGGCGGAGCGTCGACGTCGAGGTCGACCGTCGGCTGCCAGGTGGGTTCCTTCTGCCGCCCGGGCAGCCTGCCGGTCAGCGAGCTCAGCTCGCCTGTGGCCAGGTCCAGCACCGACAGGTGTTCCGGCGAGTTCTCGTTCTGCACCGCGCGGTGCGACAGCACGAGCCGGCGGCCGTCCGCCGACCAGCTGACGTCCCTGGGCTGGAAGGGGGCGCCGCCGCGGGGCTGGTCGACGCAGCTGTTCTGCCCGCGCGGCAGCAGCACCTCGCAGCGGTCGCCGTCCAGGTGGAACCGGTACAGCCCGTCCTTCTCCCGGTTGAACACGATGCTGCGCCCGTCGGGGGCGAACACCGGGCTGTCGTCGACCACCAGGCACTCGCAGATCAGGTCGCTCAGATCCCGCTGCCCGCCGAACGTCCGGGCGTCGGCGAGCCAGACGTGGTTCTCCCGGCGGGCCGGGTCGGCATCGGTGGGCCGGCCCCGGCTGAAGGCGAAGTTGCGGCCGTCCGGCGACCACGCCGGCTGGGTGTCGTCCAGCTGCGGGTCCGGGTTCGCCAACCGCCTGGTCACCTCGCCGGTGCGGACGTTGACCACGACGATCCGGCTCGGCCCGGGGGCGTCCAGGCCGCCGGGAGACCGGCGGGCGACGGCGATCTCCTCGCCGTTGGGCGACCACGCGGCGTCGGTCTCCCAGTCGCCGGCCTGGCGGTCGGCGATCGGCAGCGGCCGCGGGTGGCCGCCGTCGGCTCCGAGAAGCCAGATCCGCTGGACGCGCCGCCCGTGGACGGTCTCGAAGCGGCTGACTGCGATCTGCTTGCCGTCCGGGGAGTAGCTCTGCCGCTGCGTCCACGGATCACCCTGCTCGGGCTTGAACAGCCGCATGGAGTCCTCGACCGCCTTGGGGTCCTCGGTCAGCACGTCCGATCCGAGGTCGCGCGGATCGGTGCCGTCGAGCTGGACGTCCTGCAACCGCGCGGTGTTGCGCAGCGGTGCGGTCGTGCGGGCCACCACCAGGTGCCCGCGCCACCAGGTCGGCGAGTCGACGCTGCGGTCCTCGTCCAGCAGCAGCTTCGGCGGGTGCGGGGAGTCGGCATCGGCCAGGTAGACGCGGTCGACGCCGTCCACCGCGCCGGAGCCGGAACGGGGGCTGAGGAACAGCAGGCCGCGACCGTCCGGCAGCCACCGGGGTTCCCGGGCCTGCCCGGGCAGCGGCGTTCCCGTTCCGGTGCCCCGCAGCACGCGCACGGTCTGCTCGCCGTTCACCGCGAAGGTGTAGGCGATCCGGTCCTCGTCGACCGGGTTCCAAGCCGGCTGGGTCGCGGCACCGGTCGGCTCCGCGGTCAGCTGCTGCTCGGCGCCGCCGCCCGCCGGGCGTGCGTGGATCTGCCACCGGCCGCTGGAGTTCGCGGCGTAGGCGATGCGCGTCCCGTCCGGGGAGAACGTCGGATTCACCTCATCGCCCGGAGCGCTGGTGAGGCGGTGCGCCCCGGTGCCGTCGGTGCGCACCAGCCACACGTCGCGCTGCCCCGGCGAAGCCGAGTCGAACGCCACCCAGCGGCCGTCCGGTGAGAGCTCGGGATTCGCCGCGTCGTGGCCCCGGGTGAGCCGCTCGACGTGCCCGTGGTGCGTGCGCAGGTACACCTGCGGCGCGGCCTCGTCGCGCAGGCTGGTGAACACCATCGTCCCGCCGCGGGCCGAGACGTCCTGGTCGAAGTGCTGGCGCTGCTCGCCGAACAGCGGCGCGGTCCCGCCGTGCGGGCCTGCTTCGGTGATGCCCAGGCTGCGGTGCCCGGTTCCGGAGAAGGCGATGCGGGCGGGCTCGGGCGCCGGCGGCCGGTGCGGGCGGGCCTCGGTGGCCGGGAGCGCGACCAGCCCGGACAGCACCAGGAGTACCGCGAGCAGGGTGATTCCGAGGCGCGTCGAGCCGCCGATCACGGTTGACCTCCGTCGCAGGTGAGGGGCTGTGCCCAGCATCCTGGCGCGGATCCGCGCCCGACCCCAGAAGCCGACAGGCAGTTGCGCGGGCAGCCCTTCGGCACTTTCGGGCAGCTCAGATCAGGCCGTGCCGCATGGCGTAGCCGACGGCGTGCGCCCGGTTGCGCAGCTGCAGGCGCGAGGTGACCTCCTGGAGGATGTTCTTCACCGTGCGCTCGGAGTAGGACATCTTGACCGAGATCTCCCTGGTGTCGAAACCGTCCGCGATGAGGCGCAGCACCTCGGCCTCGCGGGTGGCCAGCGTGGAGAGCGTGTGCCCTGCGGTGGCGACGCTGCGCTGCAGCTTGCCCACGTGGTCGAGCAGCCTGCCGACCATGTCGCCGGGCAGCACGCCCTCCCCGCGGACCAGCGCCGTGATCATCCCCACCAGGCGGTTCTGGTCGGCGTCGCGGCGGCGCAGGACCGCCGCCACCCCGCACTCGATGGTGGTCTGCAGCGCGTCCTGCTCGAACTCGCCGATGATCAGTCCGGTGCGGACCGACGAGGTGCGCTGCAGGCGGCGGAGCAGCTGACCGGAGGCGTCGTCGAGCCGGTCGACCACGACCAGCGACACCTCGGCGCGCTGCTCGTCGCTCGGTCTGAGCACCTCCACCTCGGGGCGCAGGCGCAGTTGGTGGGTGACACCGGCCTCGAGTATCGGATCGGATGCGTAGACCGCGACAGGGATCCTCGTCATCGCCTCTCCTCGCTAGAACGCCCGTGCACCCAGTGTTGCGCGTTCTCCGGCGGGACGGTCCGACCGTTCGGCCGCTCGCTGCGGTGCTCCATTTCGCGCTACCGCAGGGCAAATCGGGTGGTTCACCGGTGATATCGACGACAAGGTGGCGGATTGTGCTTGTGGTGCAAGGGGAATTCACGGTATTCGCGAAGGGCACCGGGTGATCGCCGCGCGGGCAGCAGCGTTGCCCCCGCGTTGCCCTCGCTGCTCTGCTCGCGGCGGGCGAACCCGGCTACCTTCAGCGCTGTGACGCCATATGCCGAGCTCGACAGCCCGCGGGTGGAGGTAAGCCCGGGCGGGGAGGCGACCACCACCCTCGCGGTGCGCAACAACACCGACATCGTCGAGGCCTACGAGTTCGAGGTCGTGGGGGAGTGCGCTGCCTGGGTGACGGTGGAACCCGCGCGGCTGCCGCTCTACCCGGGTGCGCAGGGCACGGTCACCCTGGTGCTGCGCCCGCCGCTGTCGGCCTCCGTGCGAGCCGGTGAGGTGCCGCTGGCGGTCCGGGTCGTCCCGGTGGAGCAGCCCGCGATGGTGGCGGTGCCGGAGACGACCGTCGTCATCGCACCGTTCTACCGGTACCGGGCCTCGCTCAGCCCGCAACGCCGGCGCGCGTGGCGCAGCGGCCGGTTCCAGGTGAACTTGCACAACCAGGGCAACACACCGGTCGCGATGCCGTTGGCGGCGACCGATCCGGCGGAGGACCTGCGCTTCAGCTTCGACGAGGAGAGCCCCGAGCTGGAGCCGGGAGAGCGCGCCGAGCTGCGCCTGCGGGCGCGGACGAGCGGCCTGCTCTGGTTCGGCAAACCGGTCGGCCGCCCGTTCCGGGCCACCGCCGCCGTCGAAGCGGAGGCGGCGGACGACCAGCTGCCGGAGGAGCTCGACGGCGAACTGGTCCAGCTGCCGCTGCTGCCGCGCTGGTTGCTCGCCCTGCTCGCCCTGCTGCTGGCGCTGATTCTGTTCTGGCTCACCCTCGGGCGCCCGACGGTGGTGACCGCGGCGCGGGAAGCCGCCGAGGAGAAGACCATCGAGCTGGCCAAGGAGGGCAAGCTGCTCGCACCACCGCCCCCGGAACAGCCGAAACCCGAGGTGCCGCCCGGTCAAACGCCCGGCGAGCAGCCCGGCGAAACACCCGGCGGGCAGCCACCGGGCGGCCAGCGGGGGAGCGGGCAGCAGGTCTCGCAGACCATCGAGGTGCGGACCAGCTCCGGCCGCACCGACAACGGCGTCTCCGAACGCGTCCCGGAGGGCAAGATGTTCTACGTCACCGACCTGGTGATGGCGAACTACCAGGGCGACGAAGGGCTGCTCACCATCGAGCTCGGCGACCGCACCATCACCACGATCGCGCTGGAGACCTTCCGCAACCAGGACCTGCACTGGGTGACACCGCTGGAGGTCACCAGCGAGGAGGTGGTCACGGTGACGGTGCGCTGCACCCGGCCGGGCACCCCGCCCTCCGGCAGGCAGGCCGACCGCTGCGTGGAGCTGGTCAACGTCAGCGGCGTGCTCCGCGACGCTCCCCGCTGACGCGGCCGGTCCGGTGCCGGGGAACTTCCCGGCACCGGACCGGTGGAACCTCAGCCGGCGACCTTGGTGCGCAACGGCAGCGGGAGGCTGAACCGCTGGGGCTCGGCAACGCCCTGCCCGGTTTCGACCCGGTCGAAACCCAGCCCCGCCAAGCGGTCGAGGAGGTGGGTGACCAGGACTTCCGGCACCGACGCCCCGGAGGTCACGCCGATGGTCTCCGCACCGGCCAGCCACGCCGGGTCGAGCTCGCCCGCGCCGTCCACCAGGTGCGCGGCCCCGGCCCCGGCCGCCGCGGCGACCTCCACCAGGCGCCTGGAGTTGGAGGAGTTCGGCGAACCGACCACCAGCACGACGTCGCAGCGCGGCGCGACGGACTTGATGGCGTTCTGCCGGTTCTGGGTGGCGAAGCAGATGTCGTCCGACGGCGGATCGGCCAGCGCGGGGAAGCGGTCGCGGAGCACGTCGACGATCTCCATCGCCTCGTCGATGGCGAGCGTGGTCTGGCACAGCCACACCACCCGGCCCGGGTCGGGCACCTCGACCGCGGCCGCGTCGCCGGTGGACTCCACCAGCCGGATCGACTCGGGCGCCTCGCCCATGATGCCGACGATCTCCTCGTGACCGGCGTGCCCGATCAGCAGGACGGTGTAGCCGTCGCCGGCGAACCGCACCGCCTCCTTGTGCACCTTGCTCACCAGCGGGCACGTCGCGTCGACCACCTCCAGCCGCCGGCCGGCGGCCGCGGTCCGCACGACGGGGGACACGCCGTGCGCGGAGAAGATGACGCGCGCTCCCTCCGGCACGTCCGCGACGTCGTCGACGAAGACCGCCCCGCGGGCTTCGAGCGCGGCGATGACGTGCGTGTTGTGCACGATCTGATGCCGCACGTACACCGGTGGCCCCCAGTTCGCGAGGGCGTTCTCGACCGTCTCGATGGCCCGGTCCACGCCCGCGCAGCACCCGCGCGAAGAGGCCAGCAGCACCTGTTTGGTCATCGGTCACGCTCCACTGCTTGGTCGGCGATGGTGCGCAGCGCCTCGGCCACCTCGGTGGGCAGGTGCGGGGTTTCGAGCGCGGCGAGCGCGGCGCGGTGGTGGTCGGTGATCAGGTTCTCCACCGCGCGGACCGTCCCGGTGGTGGTCAGGATCTCCCGCACGGTGTCCACTTCGGACTCGGTGATGTCCGGTTTGCCCCACAGCTGGCCGAGTTTCACCGCCTGCGGCGAACTCGCGGTGGTCAGCGCGTGCGCGATGAGCGCGGTGTGCTTGCCCTCCCTGGCGTCGTCGGTCACCGGCTTGCCGGTGAGCAGCGGATCGCCGAAGACGCCCAGCAGGTCGTCGCGCAGCTGGAAGGCCTTGCCCACCGGCATGCCGTAGTGGTGCAGCACCCGCGTCGTCTCGCGGGAGGCGTTGCCCGCCGCCGCACCGATCGACAGCGGCCGGTACACGGTGTAGTAGGCGGTCTTGTAGCGGATGATCATCTCGGCCAGGTCCGCGTCCGCCGACCGGGCGCCCGCCGAGTGCAGGTCCAGGTACTGGCCGATGGTGACCTCGTGCCGCATCTGCGCGATCTGCGGCAGCACCCGGCCCAGCTGCTCGGCGCTGAGCTGCCCGCAGGTGAGCTTGTCGGCCCAGGCCAGCGCGAGATCGCCGAGCACGATCGCCGCGCAGGTGCCGTACCACTCGCCGTCCTGCCCGCCGCGGTCCGGCCGCAGCCCGGCCATCACCCGGTGCACGGTCGGCCTGCCGCGCCGGGTGGCGGAGCGGTCCATGACGTCGTCGTGGATGAGGATCGCGGCGTGGAACATCTCCAGCCCGGCGGCCAGCCCGATCAGCGGTGCCCGGCAGCGCGGCTGCGGATCGGCGGCCAGCCAGCCCAGGGCGCACAGGACCGGGCGGATGCGCTTGCCGCCGGTCAGCACGAAACCTTCGATCACCTCGATCATGTCGTCGGAGTGCGGCTCGATCCCGCCGGCGAGCGTCGCGCGGTCGAAGAACCCCGCGAGCGCGGAGTCGACCTCGGCGCGGATCTCCTCCAGGTCCACCATGCCCATTACCGCTCCTTGGTCTCCTTGGCCTGGCGGCGCCGGACGTGCCGGTCCGGCGCCGCCAGGAAGCACGAACGTCAGACCCGGTCCGCGGCGATGAGCAGGTACTGGAAGGCGCCGCTGGTGTAGGCCTCGATGAACGCCTCCTCGATGCCCGTCACCAGCGGCGACCGGGCGCGCAGCCGCCAGTAGGGCAGCGTCGCCTCGGTCAGGTCCACCACCGCGGTGGGCACCAGCCGGTTCGCCGCCATCGCGCGGAAGTAGCCCGAGCGCGGGTGGATGTCGCAGATGTAGTGCGCGTTGATGGTGGACACCGCGCGCGAGGGCAGGCCGTAGACGTCGTTGTAGCAACCGGTGATCGTCACGTAGCGCCCGCCGCGCGAGAGCAGCCGCGAGTGCTCGGCGAACAAATCGGCCAGATCGGTGTACATGGTGGACTCGTTGTTCCAGATCGCCCGCATGCTGCCGGTCTCGAAACCGGTGTCGAGCATGTTGAGCTGGTGGAAGGCCACCCGGTCCGAGACGCCGCGCTGGTGCGCCTGCTCGTTGGCGAAGTCCACCTGCTTGCGGGAGATGGAGATGCCGTCCACCGAGCAGCCGAACCGCTCGTGGGCCATGAAGGAGCTGCCGCCGCGACCGCAGCCGGCATCCATGATCCGGTGCTTCGGCTCGACCTCGCCGAGGTGGCCGAGCAGCAGCTCGGCCTGCTTGGTCTCCAGCCGGTGCAGCTCGGCGGTGATGCGCTCGCGGGCGGTGGCCGGTTCGCCCTCGGTCACCGACCAGTCCGGCTCGCCGATGCCGTAGTGGTGGTGGAAGTAGCCGTCGACCTCGCCGAGCTCGATGTTGACCGGGTTGGCCTCCCGGTTCCAGTACTCCGCGACGCTGCCCTGGTAGATGCTGCCGGTGGTGGGGTTGTGCTGGATCGTGTTCGTCATCGAGCGGGTCCTCTCACGCGGAGTGTCGGGCGGTGGTGAAGTGCCAGTGGCGGCTTCCGGCGATCCAGGCCCACAGCCCGGTCAGGAAGCGGGCGACCACCGGGTCGGGGAGTGCGGCGGTGGTGCGTTCGGTGTCGTCCTCGAATGCGCGGATCAGCTCGTTGTGCACCTCGCAGGCCTTGATGAACGCCTCGTCGAGCGGGATGCGCTCCTCCGCGGCGATCACGGCGGGCAGGTTGAACGGCAGGCCGTGCTCGCGGATCTCCCGCTCGCAGGAGGCCAGGTCGTTGTGCAGGGTGGCGATCAGCGACGCCCGCGCCGTGCAGTCCTGCACCAGCGGGTGGGCGTGCAGCTCGTCGGGCAGCTCGTAGCCGTCGAGCACGTCGGTGAGGTCCAGGCACGGGCGGAACGAGTTCATCTGCCGGTTGGCCAGGTACTGCCACACCGGCGGCAGCCGGTTGACCAGCCGCCACCCGTTCTCGGCGTTGTAGCCGAGGTAGAGCTGGGCGATGTCGTGCCGGGTGCGCTGCGCCTGCGCCGGGCTGCTGATCCGCTTGAGGTCCTCGAAGGCCTCGTGCTGGGCGCGCAGCACCGGGTGGCCGGCGCGCTGCCGCTCCCACAGCCCCTGGTAGTCGGGAGTCAGGCACGGCGCGTCGATGGCCGACTGCGCCAGCGACAGGTTCGGCCCGATCGTCTGGTCCTGGGAATCGCGCTGGCTGTTGGTCTCGCAGAAGTAGTCGTCCACCGCGGTCTCGGCGACGATCATCTTGCCCGCCGCGGTCATCCGGTCGACGTCCTGGCTTCCCGGGTGGCACAACGTGATCCCGCGACCCGGGTCGTGCTTGTAGACGCCTTCGACGTTCGCCGCGCTGCCCAGCCCGAGCCCGGTCATCCACGCCACCACGCGGCTGTTGATCTCGGCCGCGGCCTCGGGCCGTTCGGGCGGGGCGGGCGGGCAGTGCAGGACGGTGGTCCGCCGCTGCGTTCCCGGAGCCGTGCACGCGCTGGTCCCCTGCACACCGCCGGTGTGCGGTTGCTGCACGGGAACCGGTGTTTCGTGCGCGATGAGCTCGATCATCAGGAGTCCGTCCGGCCGATCTCGACGTGCTCCAGCAGCCCGACCGCGTCCGGCACCAGCGGCGCGACGCTGTAGTAGGCCGACACCAGGTAGCGCAGGATGGCCTGATCGGTGATGCCCATGAAGCGCACGTTCAGCCCGGGCTGCACCTGGTCGGGCAGCTCGGCGGGCTGGAGCCCGACGACGCCCTGCTTCTCCTCGCCGCGGCGCATCGCGATGATCGAGGTGGTGTTGTGGTCGGTGAGGCCGATCTTGCCCAGCGGGAACACCGGAACTCCGCGCCAGGACAGCGCTTTCGACCCGTTTTCCTGCACGGCCGCGTCCACCGCCAGGCCCCGCCGGTTGCACTCCCGCAGGAACGCGGTGATCGCCTTCGGGTGCGCGAAGAACGCGTCCGTGGAACGCCGCATGGACAGCAGGTCGTCCAGGTCGTCGGGGGTCGGCGGGCCGGTGCGGGTGGCGATCCGCTGGTCGTAGGAGGTGTTGTGCAGCAGGCCGAAGTCCGGGTTGTGCAGCAGCTCGTGCTCCTGCGTCTCGCGGATCTCCTCGACGGTGAGCCGCAGCTGCTCCTCGACCTGGTTCATCGGGTCGTTGTAGAGGTCGGCGACGCGGGTGTGCACCTGCAGCACCGTCTGCGTCAGCGACAGCTCGTACTCGCGGGGCCCGAGCTCGTAGTCGACGAACGAACCGGGCAGCAGCGCCTCGCCGAGGTGCCCGGCCGACAACGCGATCTCGGCCTCACCGCGCCGGTTCTGCGGCAGCGAGCGGCGCCGCGCGAAGTCCTCCAGGTGCGCGCGCAGCCCCTCCTCGGTGTCGAGCAGCCCGCTCAGGGCGTCCCAGTTGAGCACCATGATCGTCCCGGAGGTGGCGCAGCGCAGCGTCGCCGACCACGTCGGGTCCTCCACCCCGACCGCCTCGTCACCGACCTGGTCGCCGTCGGTGATCACGCCGAGGTGGTCGACGGTGCCGTACTCGCCGGTGGCCAGCCGCTCCACCCGGCCGTGCGCGACGACGAAGACCTCCCGGATCGGGCTGCCCTCCGCGGCGAGCACCTCGCCCGGCGTCACCTGCCGGACGGTGAACATGCCCGCCAGTCTGGTCAGGACGTCCACATCGGCGTAACCGCGCAGCGCGGCGAGCTCGGTGAGGGTCTCCGGGATGATGCGGACGTCGGTGCCCTCCTGGACGAACGACACGCGCCCGCGCCCGACCTTGATCTGCAGCCGCCGGTTCACCCGGTAGGTGCCGCTGGAGACGGTCAGCCACGGCAGCTGCCGGAGCAGGTTCCGGGAGCTGATGGACTGCATCTGCGGCGGGGTCTTCGTCGTCGTCGCGAGCAGCCGCGCCGCGCGGGTCTGCAAGGATGAGAACTGTTCGGCAGCGGGTGAGGACACGTCACGAACCTCCCGTTGGTGTTCTTGCTCGGTGCGTTGGCGGACTTCCAGCGGCCGTGCCGCGGGCACGGTGGACCGGCTCTCCTTTCGCGGGAATGGCACGCGCTCCGGTCGATCGGCGGCGGTGCCGCCGCATTGCGCGTCGTGATGTTCTCGCCCGTTCGGCGAGCTGGCTGCGAACTTGATCGATGCCCGAGTCTATGGGCCGGTTTTTCGCCTAGATACAGATGAAAGGGTGACCCCCGTGCCGGTGAACATCACCCGAATCGCCGAATGATCACGACGCCCATTTCGGAATCCGGCGAAGGAATTCACGATTTCCGCAATTGATCCCGGGATAATGAGAGGTGTGATTCAGATCCTTGCGTTCCCCGCTGAACGGTGGCAGTCCACAGCGGAGCACCGGCCGCGCTAGTCGCGTTCGGACTTGCGGGCCGCCGCGTGCAGCCGGGCCTTGGCCGGATCGGTCGGGCGCGCCCGCGCCCGGGCCTGCCGGGCGGCGCCGTCCTCGGCCGGGGCGTGGCGGACGAACAGCGTCACGGTCACGCTGTCGTTGAAGCCGCACCGCCGCATGAGCTGGGCCGAAGCGGTGTTGGTCTGCTCGACGTCGGTGATCACCCGCGTCGCGCCCGCGGCGAACAGCGCCGCGCAGGACTCCTCCAGCAGCGTCCGCGCGAGCCCCTTGCCCTGGTGCTCGGGGTCGACGGCGAGCCACTCCACGTAGCCCCAGTCCGCCCGCTCGTCGTAGGACAGCGACCCGAGCACGAACCCGGCCACCTGCCCGCCGGCCTCGGCGACCCAGCACGCGTCCGGCTGGGCGTCCAGGTGGACGGCCGCGCTGGACAACGACCACGACGTGTAGGGCATCGCCGACACGTCGAACACCCGGTTGCCCAGCTCCAGCACCCCGGCCAGGTGCGGCAACCCCATCGGGACCAGTTCGACATCGCTCATGACGACCCCGATCCTCGCCCACCCACCAGCGCGACGCCACCTGCGGCCCCGGCCTGGTGCGACAACTGATCGTTGTCGATCCCGGCGCGGCGCTTGTTGGACGCCCGCGGCCGCCCCCGGTTCGAATGTCGCGGAAAGCCGTTCGAACACCGGGAGAGTTGGCATGGATCCCTTCGTCCACCTGCACGTGCACACCGAGTACTCGATGCTCGACGGTGCTGCGAAGGTGGGGGCGTTGTTCGCCGAAGCGCAGCGGCTCGGGATGCCCGCGGTGGGGATGACCGACCACGGGAACATGTTCGGCGCCGACGAGTTCTACCAGCAGGCCCGCAAGACCGGCATCAAGCCGGTCATCGGGATCGAGGCGTACCTGGCGCCCGGCAGCCGGTTCCACAAGAAGCCGGTGTTCTGGGGCGAGGCGAAGCAGCGCGGCACCGACGAGTCCGGTGCGGGCGGTGACGTCTCGGGTGCGGGCGCCTACACGCACATGACGATGCTGGCGCGCGACGCCACCGGGCTGCGGAACCTGTTCGCGCTGTCGAGCCGGGCGAGCTTCGAGGGGATGTACCGCAAGCCGCGGATGGACAAGGAGCTGATCGCGGAGTTCTCCGAGGGCATCATCGCCACCACGGGGTGCCCGTCGGGCGAGGTGCAGACGCGGCTGCGGCTGCGGCAGTTCGACGAGGCGCTGCGGGCGGCGGCGGAGTACCAGGAGATCTTCGGCCGGGAGCACTTCTTCCTGGAGCTGATGGACCACGGGCTGCCCATCGAGCGATCGGTGCGGCAGGGGCTGCTGGAGATCTCCGGGAAGCTGGGCATCCCGCCGCTGGCGACCAACGACAGCCACTACGTGACGGTGGACCAGGCGGATTCGCACGGCGCGCTGCTGTGCGTGCAGTCCGGCAAGACGCTCGGCGACGCGTCGCGGTTCAAGTTCGACGGCGACGGCTACTACCTGAAATCGGCCGGGGAGATGCGGGCGTACTGGGACTCCGAGGTCCCGGGAGCGGCGGACAACACGCTGCTGATCGCGGAGATGGTCGAGTCCTACGAGGACGTGTGGGGCTTCCAGGACCGGATGCCGCGCGTGACCGACGGCAGCGGCCGGTCCGAGCGCGAGCTGCTGGCCGCGGAGGTCGAGCAGTACCTGCCGTCGCGCTACCCGGACGGGCCGACCGAGCGGTGCCGCGAGCGGATCCAGGTCGAGCTGGACGTGCTGGCCGCCAAGGGCTACTGCGCGTACTTCCTGGTGGTCGGCGACCTGACGCGCTGGGCGAAGTCGCAGGGCATCCACGTGGGGCCGGGCCGCGGTTCGGCGGCGGGGTCGCTGCTGGCCTACATCCTGCACATCACGAACCTGGACCCGCTGGAGCACGGGCTGATCTTCGAGCGGTTCCTGAACCCGGAGCGCGACTCGCCGCCGGACATCGACCTCGACTTCGACGACCGGCGCCGCGACGAGGTGCTGCAGTACGCGATCGACAAGTACGGGCGGGACAAGGTCGCCCAGGTCATCACCTTCGGCAAGATCAAGACGAAGGCGGCGATCAAGGACGCCGCGCGGGTGCACCACGGCCAGCCGGGCTTCGCGATCGCCGACCGGATCTCCAAGGCGCTGCCGCCGCCGATCGCCGCCAAGGACATCCCGCTGTCGGGGATCGTGGACCCGCAGCACGAGCGCTACCCCGAGGCGGCGGAGGTGCGGGGCCTGATCGAGACCGATCCGTCGGTGTCGCAGATCTTCGACACCGCGCGCGGGCTGGAGGGCCTGATCCGCAACGCCGGTGTGCACGCCTGCGCGGTGATCCTGTCCTCGCAGCCGCTGCTGGGCACGGTGCCGCTGTGGGCGCGCGACGACGGGTCGATCATCACCGGCTGGGACTACCCGTCGTGCGAGGCCATCGGCCTGCTGAAGATGGACTTCCTGGGCCTGTCCAACCTCACCATCCTCGGCGACGCGATCCGCATGGTGAAGGACAACCACGGGGTCGACATCGACCTGTCCAGCCTGGCGCTCGACGACGCGAAGACCTACGAGCTGCTCGCCCGCGGCGAGAGCCTAGGGGTGTTCCAGTTCGAAGGCGGTGGCATGCGCGAACTGCTCAAGCGCATGCAGCCCACCGCGTTCCCGGACGTGGTGGCCGCGAACGCGCTGTACCGGCCGGGCCCGATGGAGGTCAACGCGCACCACGACTACGCCGACCGCAAGAACGGCCGCAAACCGATCGAGCCGATCCACCCCGAGCTCGGCGAGCCGCTCGCCGACATCCTCGCCGAGACCTACGGCCTGATCGTCTACCAGGAGCAGATCATGGCGATCGCGCAGGAGGTCGCCGGCTACAGCCTCGGGCGGGCCGACATCCTGCGCCGCGCGATGGGCAAGAAGAAGAAGTCCGTGCTGGACCAGGAGTTCGCGGGCTTCCGGGCCGGGATGCTCGCCCAGGGCTACTCCGACGACGCGATCAGCACGCTGTGGGCGACCATCCTGCCCTTCGCCGGATACGCCTACAACAAGTCGCACGCGGCGGGCTACGCCCTGGTGGCGTACTGGACGGCCTACCTGAAGGCGAACTACCCGGCCGAGTACATGGCGGGCCTGCTGACCTCCAACGGGGACAACAAGGACAAGATGGCCGTCTACCTGGCCGAGTGCCGGCGGATGGGCGTGAAGGTGCTCTCCCCGGACGTCAACGACTCCGCGGACACCTTCGCCGCGGTCGGCTCCGACATCCGCTTCGGCTTGAGCGCGATCCGCAACGTCGGATCCAACGTGGTGGCCTCGATCGTCGAGTCCCGGCAGGAGAAGGGCCGCTACGCCTCCTTCACCGACTTCCTGGACAAGTCCGAGATCCCGGCCTGCAACAAGCGCGTCGTCGAATCGCTGATCAAGGCCGGTGCGTTCGACTCGCTCGGGCACACCCGCAGGTCGCTGGCGCAGCACCACGAGAGCGCCGTCGACGCGGTCATCGGGCTCAAGCGGCAGCAGGCGATGGGCCAGTTCGACCTGTTC
This sequence comes from Saccharopolyspora indica, assembly GCF_027853965.1. Taxonomy (GTDB): domain Bacteria; phylum Actinomycetota; class Actinomycetes; order Mycobacteriales; family Pseudonocardiaceae; genus Saccharopolyspora; species Saccharopolyspora indica. The sequence continues at coordinate 549,168 of NZ_JAQGLB010000001.1, forward strand.
GGCGCCGACTCGGCCGGCGGCGCGGAATCCTCACCGCTGGCGCACCTGACGTTCACCGCCGAGGAGTGGCCGCGCGAGCAGCTGCTGTCCTGCGAGCGGGAGATGCTGGGCCTGTACGTCTCCGCGCACCCGCTCGACGGGGCCGAGCGGCTGCTGGCGCCCCACCAGGACACCGGCATCGCCGGCCTGCGGGAGCTCGGCGGCAAGGAGCAGATCAGGATCGCCGGGATGATCTCCGGCATCCAGCGCCGCATCAACAAGAACGGCCACCCGTGGGCCATCGTCACCGTCGAGGACCTCGACGCCGGTGTCGAGGTGCTGTTCTTCCCGAAGTCCTACGAGATGTTCGCCGACTGCCTGGTCGAGGACACCGCGATCGCCGTCAAGGGGCGCATCAACGAACGCGAGGGCACCATCAGCGTCTTCGCCTCCGACGCCGTGCCCGTCGACATCTCCGCCGCCGAGACCGATCCCGGCACCAACCCGCTGACGGTGGAGGTGGAGGCCCGCCACGTCGACCTGGACTACGTCCAGGAGCTCCGCGCGACGCTGCGCGCGCACCGGGGGAGCACCCCGCTGCGCGTCGTGATCAGGCACGGGCAGCGGCGAACCCGGCTGGCGGTGGACCGGTACCCGGTCGAGCCCAGCCCGGCCCTGTTCGGAGAGCTCAAAGCGCTGCGCGGAACGCGCGTCCTCGCCAGCGGTTCGTGAGGCTCGCCCCGTCGCCCCTTCCGGACGGATCCGGGGCAGGGCGCTCGTCGGCTGCCGCCGCGAGGTCGAGCGTGCGGACGTCCGCCGGTGGCAGCCACTGGCGTTGCGGGTCGAACGGCCGCAGGCGCGAGGTGACGTGGTCGATCAGCCGGGGCAGCACGGGGTGCCGGTTGCCCTGCTTCCACAGCAGGGAGTGCAGGTAGACGGGAGTCGGATCGACGATGGGGATCTGGACGATCTCCGGGTGCCACGGAACCCGCAGCAGTTCGCCGCCGAAGGTGAAGCGGTGCTCCGATGCGGCGAGGTAGTCCAGCATGTGGTCCAGGCCGAAGTTCGGGCCCGACGTGTCGATGGTGAGCCCGAATTCGCGGGCGAGGCAGTCGTAGAAGTCGGCCCATTCGCTGCCGGGTTCGTTGGTCGGCATCCAGGCGATCGAGTCCCGGAGGTGCGTCAGCCGCACCTGGCGCCGCTCGGCGAGGGGGTGCGAGCGGCCGACGAGGACGTGGAGGGGACCGAGAAAGGCGGGGAGGTGCTTGATGCCCGGATCGAGCGGGCCCATCACCCGAGCGACGGCGACGTCGATCGAACCGCTGATCAGCGCGGTCCGCCCGCTCCGGAGCCCGTTCGAGGTGATGATGTCGATGTCGACGTCGGCGTTGCTGTCGTGGAACCCCCTGACCAGTTCGGTCGCGGGGAGGCGGGTGTCGCTGACGTCCACCCGCAGCGGGCGGTCGCGGACCCGGATCGAGTCCACGGCCTGATCGGCCAGCGCCAGGAGGGCCCGGGCGTGGCGGAGGAACTCGGCACCGCTGTCGCTGGGCCTGGCCCCGGTCTGGGTGCGGTGCAGCAACGTCGTGCCCAGGGCGGCTTCCAGCTTCGCGATCCGCCTGGAGACGGCCTGCTGCGTGAGGTCCAGCTGGTCGGCTGCCGCACCGAAGTGCTGCTCGTCGGCCACGGCGACGAAGGCCCGCACCGCACCGAGGTCGAGTTCCATCCTGCCCCTCCCGTGACGACCGAGCACCGCTTCCGACCGGGCAACAGTACTCACGTGGCGGGCTGACGTCGGACGCCACCGTCTTGCGCTCGGGCGAGGAGCTCCACCTCGCCCCGGTGCTCGCGGACTGCTCCGTGCGGGTGACGGCGGCGCGAACCCGGCACGTCCGGCACGGCGCCGCCGGAGACTGGCGCCGCATCAGCAGTCCACCTGGGGAGGAAATCGCGATGGCTGATGGTTTTCCCGCTTGGTACCGGGCTTACGGCGACGGCGTCAACATCCGGACCCGTCCCGATCCCGGTGCCACCTCGGTCGGTCAGATGCAGACCGACGACCGGATCCTGGTCACCGCGCTGCCCGTCACGGGCGGCGCGTACGGCCCGCAGTGCGGCAGCCAGCCGGGCAGCCAGTGGTACCCGGTCGACCACTTCGGCCAGCGCCGCTACGTGATCACCGCCTGCCTGGAACGGGTCTGACCCGGTCGATCTCCTGTGGACGGTGATCCGCGCCGCGTGATCCGGATCGCAAGTTCTGCCCCGCCCGCGAGCGGGGGCTCCCGGGGCGGGGTAGAACGTGCCGGAGAAGCCGGTAGCAGGAGGAGGAAAACCGATGATCTTCATCACCGCGAAGTTCCGCGTCAAGCCCGAGGACGCCGACCGCTGGCCCGAGATCGCCCGCTCGTTCACCGAGGCCACCCGCGCCGAGCCCGGGTGCCTGTGGTTCGACTGGTCCCGCAGCTTGGCGGACCCGGCGGAGTACGTGCTCGTGGAGGCCTTCCGGGACGGCGAGGCCGGTGCCGCGCACGTCAGCTCGGCGCACTTCAAGACCGCGCAGCGGGAGCTGCCGCCGCACCTGGTGGAGACCCCGCGGGTCATCAACACGACGCTGGACCAGGACGACTGGTCGGAGCTGGGCGAGATGGCGGTGAACTGAGCCCGGACGCGCCTCTGCGGCCACCGCAGGGGCGCACCCGGTGCTTTCGCCCGGCGGAACGTCCACATGGGAATGCGCGAGGTGCGGCCTCGGTTCAGCGGGGCTGGAACGAGCTCGGTGCCGTTCCGGTCTGCTTGCGGAACATGGTGGAGAACGCCGCCGGGGTGTCGTAGGCGAGTTCCGCCGCGACCCCGGTGACCGTTCGACCGGCCGAGAGCAGGTGGATCGCGCGCAGGGCGCAGGCCCGCTGCCGCCACTGCTGGAAGCTCAGCCCCGTCCCGGCCAGGAACGCCCGGTTGAAGGTGCGGGTGCTCACGCCGAGCCGGGCGGCCCATTCGGCGGGCGATTCGCGGATGCTGGGCGCCGACTGGAACGCCTCGCAGAGCTGCCGGAGGTCGGCCCGCGCGGGCAGCGGGAGGTCGAAGGGCAGCGGCGCGAGGTTGCGGATCTCGTGCAGCACCAGCTCGACCAGCGCGCCGTCGCGGCCGTGCCGGTCGTACTCCGGCGGGACGTCGACCGCGGCGAGCAGCAGCTCGCGCAGCAGCGGCGAGACGTCCACGACCCGGCAGCGCGCCGGGAACCACGGCACCGCCGCGGGCTCCAGGTAGAGGCTGCGGGTGGTGACGCCGTCCATCAGCACCTGGTGGTCGGTTCCGGGCGGGATCAGCACCGCGCGCCGCGGCGGCACCGTCCAGCTCCCGTCCGCCGTCTCGACCTGCATGATCCCGATCGCGCCGTAGAGCAGCTGCGCGCGGCGGTGCCGGTGGTAGGCCAGCAGGTGCCCGGGCGGGTAGTCGGTGCCGATCGCCAGCACCGCGCGGTCGATCCCGTCCACCTCGTCCAACGGCACGTTGCGCACCGGGTCACCCTAACCGACCGGTGGCGTGAACTCGAACGTTCGTGGCGTGGCATCGATTGTGCGACAGCGGTGGCCGGTCCTAGCGTGGCCGGGTGCTCGTCTCCTTCCTCGTGCTGCTCGGTTTCGGCTGCCTGACCGGCGTGACCACGGTCCTGTTCGGCTTCGGCGGCGGTTTCATCATCGTGCCGGTGGTGTTCGCGGTCGTCGCCGCCGCCACGGGCGCCGACGCGATGCACACCGCGGTGGCGACCTCGACCGCCGTGATGATCGTCAACGCCTCCACGGCCACCCTCGCGCAGGCCAGGTCCGGACGCCTGCGCAAGGAACACCTCCACCCGCTGGTCGAGTTCATCGCGCTCGGCGCGGTGCTGGGCGCGGTCGCCGCCATCTGGGCCCCGGACGCCGTCCTGCACCTGCTGTTCATCGGCTACCTCGCGATCACGATCGCCGACAGCGTCCTCCGCAGGGGATTCCTCGACAACACCCGGCAGCGCGCTCGGGGCGAGCCGCTGGGCAAGGCCGCTTCGACGGCGGGCGGGGTCGGCATCGGCGCGGTCGCCAGCTTCCTCGGCGTCGGCGGCAGCGTCCTGACCGTGCCGCTGCTCCGGCGCCGCGGGCTGCCGATGGCCGATGCCGCCGCGATGGCCAACCCGCTCAGCATCCCGGTCGCGGTCGCCGGCACCGCGGTGTACGCCACGGCGACACCGGTGACCGCCTACCCGGGGCAGCTCGGCCACGTCAACGTCGTCGTCGCGGCGGCCCTGCTCTGCGGTTCGCTGCCGACCATCGCGGTGGTCAAGCGGCTGGTCGGCAAGATCCCCGACCGGGTGCACGCGATCGCCTACCTGGTGCTGCTGCTGATCGTGCTGATCGCGATGGTCGTGACCGCCTTCGCCTAGCGGCGGCCGAAAGCCCTTGCCCGGCTTGTGGTTCACACGAGGATCACCCGGCGCCCGCGGGTGTGGCCGGCCCGGCTGTCGACGTGCGCGGCCGCGGCTTCGGCGAGGGTGTAGGACTTCTCGACCGGGATGTGCAGCCTGCCCCGCGAGATGAGGTCGACCGCTTCGGCGAGCGCGTCGGGCACGCTCCCGGCCGTGTCGGAGAACCGGACGCCGAGCTTCGGCGCCTCCAGATCGGCGGTGGAGACCACCTTCCGCGGATCCCCGGTCAGCCCCACGAGCTCGCCGATCACGCCGGAACCGGCCAGGTCCAGCGCCGCGTCGACCCGGCCGAACTGCCGGACGCGCTCCACCCAGCCCTCGCCGTAGGTCGTGGCGAGGGCGCCCAAGCCCCGCAGGTAGTCCTGGTTCGCGGCCCCGGCCGTGCCGATCACCTTGATGCCGCGCTCGCGGGCGATCTGCAGCACCGCCGATCCGACGCCGCCGGACGCACCGCTGACCAGCAGCGTCTGCCCGGGCCGCACGCCGACCTCGCGGATGATGCGCAGCGCGGTCTCCACCACGGAGGGATATCCGGCGGCTTCCTCGAAGCTCAGCCCGTCGGGCATGCGGGCGAAGGCCGACAGCACGGCGAACTCGGCGTAGGTGTCCGGGCCTTCGCCGAACACGCGGTCGCCGACCTCGATGCCTTCGACGCCGTCACCGATCTCGTCCACCACACCGGCGGCGTCGATCCCGACTCCGGCGGGCAGCTCGATCGGATGGGCCTTGAGGATCTGGCCTTCGCGGATCCGCCAGTCGACCGGGTTCACCCCCGCAGCCCGCACGGCGATGCGCACCTGCCCCGGGCCCGCGTGGGGTTCCTCGACGTCCACCAGCTGCAGGACTTCCGGACCGCCGAACTCGGCGAAGCTCACTCTCTTCATGCCACCAACCGTAGCACTAACGGTTAGTGTTTTGAATCTGTTGTGGTTTTGCAGCTGATAGGCTCAACGCATGAGACCCGTTGTGTCGAGTCCTGCTCAACCGCACCGCAGAGGACCGTGATGCAACCCAGCCACCAGAAACCGCAGAACGCGAGATCGATCCGGACGCAACCACCGCTGAAAATCGCGGAGAGGCGGGACAGCGAGGCGGGACAGCCACCCGGACGCCGCGAGCGCAAGAAGGCCGCGACCCGCCAGAAGATCGCCGACACCGCCCGGCGGCTCTTCCTGGAACGCGGGTACGACGCGGTGGGCATCCGGGACGTCGCCGCCGAGGCCGACGTGGCCGTGACCACGCTCTTCTCCCACTTCGCCTCGAAAGAGGCCCTGGTGTTCGAGCAGGACGAGAACTTCGAGCACCGCCTCGCTCGCGCGGTCGCCGACCGCGCGTCGGACGAACCGCTCATCGCCGCGCTGCGCCGCGAGATGCAGGCCATGGTGCGGCACTGCGCGGCGGAGGACGCCGCACCGATCTGGCGCATGATCGACGGATCACCGGACCTGCGGCGCTACGAGGAGTCGATGCGGCTGCGCCACGCGGAATCGCTGGCCGCGGCCATCGCCGCCGATCTCGGCCTGCCGCGGACCACGACGGTGTGCCGGGCGATCGCGAGGTTCGTGGTCGACGCCCACCCGCTGGCCCGCGAGGCCGCCGATCCCGACACCGCGCTGGACGAGATCTTCGCGATGATCGAGGCGGCCTGGGCGGCCACCGGCCAGGCTGCCGGGTAGGGCGTTGGACGCGCGTCAGCTCGGGTACTTCCTGGCGGTCGTCGATCACGGCGGGGTGAACCGGGCAGCGGTGGCCCTGCACCTCGCGCAGCCCTCGCTGTCGCAGGCCGTCCGGTCGCTGGAACGCGACCTGGGCCAGGAGCTGTTCCACCGCATCGGCCGCCGCCTGGTGCTCACCGACGCCGGTCGCGCGCTGATCGGCCCCGCCCGGCAGGTGGTGCGGGGACTGGAGACCGCGCGGGCCAGCGTCGAATCGGTCGCCGGGCTGGCCTCCGGGCGGGTGGACGTGGCCGCGATGCCGTCGCAGGCGGTCGAACCGCTGAGCGGGATCATCCGGACCTTCGCCGAACGGCACCCCGGGCTGTCGGTGGCCGTCAAGGCGGCCTTCACCGCGGGCGGCGTGCTGGAGCTGGTCCGCAGCGGGGTGGCGGAGCTGGGATTGCTCGCCAGCACCGAACCGCTCGCGGAGGCAGGGCTTTCGGTGACCCCGCTGGGCAGGCAGCGCTTCGTGGTGGTGGCAGGCGCCGGCGGGCCGTTCGCGGAGCTGAGCGCGGTGCGGTGGGCGGACCTGGCCGGGCAGCGGGTGATCGCCGGCCAACCGGGCACCGGCATGCGGCGGCTCGTCGACGAGATCCGCGCGTCCGGCGTCGACCTGCGGCAGGTCGTGGAGACCGAGCACCGGGAGGCGATCCTGCCCCTGGTGCTGGCCGGAGTGGGCGTGGCGGTGCTCGCCGAGTCGTGGGCACCGCTGGCCCGCCGGGCCGGAGCCGTGGTGCTCGACCTGATCCCGGAGGCCCACCTGCACGTCGCGGTGGTCAGCCGCACCGATGCGCTCACCCCGGCGGCCGCGGCGTTCCTGCGCTGCTTATAAGCGCAACCTATGAGGCGGGCTCGGATTCCGTCTTGGACGCGGCACCGCGACCGGTGGTGGTATTCCGGCCATGGTTGCTCACCGCATCGCGCTCATCCCCGGCGACGGCATCGGACCGGAGGTGACGCCGGCCGCCGTCGAGGTGCTCGAGGTGGTCGGCCGGCGCCACGGCATCACCTTCGACCACGAGGAGTTCGACTGGTCCTGCGCGCGGTACCGCGAACTCGGGGCGATGATGCCCGAGGACGGCCTGGACCGGCTCCGCCACCACGACGCCGTCCTCCTCGGCGCCGTCGGCCATCCCGCGGTGCCCGACCACATCTCGTTGTGGGGACTGCTGATCCCGATCCGCCGGAGCTTCCGGCAGTACGTCAACCTCCGCCCGGTCAAGGTCTTCGAAGGCCTGGAGAGCCCGGTGCGGCGGGCGGTCGCCGGCGAGGTCGACCTGGTCGTCGTGCGGGAGAACGTGGAGGGCGAGTACAGCGAGATCGGCGGCCGGTTCAACCGGGGCTTCCCCGAGGAGATGGTCGTGCAGGAAGCGGTGTTCACCCGCGCCGGGATCGGCCGCGTGACCGACTTCGCGTTCGCCCTGGCCCGGCAGCGCCGCGGCGAGCTCACCTCGGCCACGAAGTCCAACGGCATCGTGCACACCCTGCCGTTCTGGGACGAGGTCGTCGCCGAGCGCGCCGAGTCCTACCCGGACGTCTCCTGGCGAGCCGAGCACATCGACGCGCTGTGCGCCAAGGTGGTGCTCGATCCGGCCCGCTTCGACGTGATCGTCGGCTCCAACCTCTTCGGCGACATCCTCAGCGACCTGACCGCCGCCGTGGCGGGCGGCATCGGGATCGCGCCGTCGGCCAACATCAACCCGGAGCGCGAGTTCCCGTCGATGTTCGAGCCGGTGCACGGCTCCGCACCGGACATCGCGGGCCGGGGGATCGCCAACCCGCTGGGCGCGATCTGGAGCGCCGCGATGCTGCTCGACCACCTCGGACACGCCGAGGCGGCGGCCGAGGTCGAGCAGGCCATCGCCGCGGTGCTGGCGAACACCGCGGTCCGCACGCCGGACCTCGGCGGCACGGCCACCACCCGGGAATTCACCAGCGCCGTGCTGGAATTCCTCGGCAGCTGATCACGACCGGGAGGAGAAGCGGATGGGCGTCCCGCTGCCCAGCACGTTCGCGCAGCAGACCGTCGACGCCGACGGAGTGCGCATCAACTGCGCGGTCGGCGGCTCCGGGCCGCCGCTGCTGCTCCTGCACGGATATCCGCAGACCCACTTGATCTGGCACCACGTCGCGCCGCTGCTGGCCACCGGCCACACGGTGGTGCTGACGGACCTCCGCGGCTACGGCGACAGCGACAAACCCGCACCGGGACCGGACGACGCCGAGTACTCCAAGCGCGCGATGGCGCGGGATCAGCTGCTGGTCATGCGGGCGCTGGGTTTCGAGCGCTTCGGCGTGGCCGGGCACGACCGCGGCGGCCGGGTCGGCCACCGGCTGGCGCTGGACGCACCTGAGGCGGTCTCGGCGCTCGCCGTGCTCGACATCGTCCCGACGCGCCACGCCTTCGAGCGGGCGGACAAGGACTTCGGGCTCGGCTACTACCACTGGTTCTTCCTCGCCGCGGGCGGCGGCATCCCGGAACGGCTGATCGGCGGCGACCCGGAGTTCTGGATCAGGGCGCGGATGTCGGCGCGCCACCACGGCGGAACGCCCTTCGACCCGGCCGCGATGGCCGAGTACGTGCGCTGCTTCTCCGATCCCGCCGCGATCGCGGCCTCCTGTTCGGACTACCGCGCGGCGGCCACCGTCGATTTGGAGCACGACGCGGCCGACGCGGACCGGGCCATCGCCTGCCCGGTGCTGGCGCTGTGGGGCGCGCACAGCTTCGTCGGCCGCCACTACGACGTGCTCGCGATCTGGCGGGACCACGCGGAAGACGTGCGCGGCCGAGCACTTCCGTGCGACCACTACGTCCCGGAAGAACAACCCGAGCGGACCGCCGCCGCCCTGCGTGCCTTCTTCGCGGGGTGACGGTCAGGCCGGTGGCAGGCCCAGCGCGCGCTCGATGGCCGCGGTGGTGGCCGCGGCGTGGCCGGGCAGTTGCCGGGAGAGCCAGCCGGCCGCCGAGTCGCGGAAACCGGTCAGGTCGCGCTCGACACCGGAGAGGAGGCGCCGGAGCTCATCCGCGGGCAGCTCGATCACCGGGCCGTCGTCCTGGCTGACGTCGCGGAAGATCCGGACGGTGTCGCCCTGCCGCTCGGCCCTGGCATCGGGATCGTGCCCGAACCCGGCGCTACCGCCGCCGTCGAGGACGTCGTACCAGTCGCGCCACTCCTCCAGACCGCTGCAGCACCCCGGCAGGACCGTGACTCCCGACGCGCTGTCGACGACCTCGAGTCCACCGGCGGCGAAGACGGTGTCGAAGGTGAGCAGGCCGTGCAGGAACGCGCCGATCGGGTCGGCGGGCCGGGGCGGGCGCCCGTCGGGCTCCGGGTCGAGGTCGTTGCAGCTGGCCACGCACATCAGCGCCGTGCCGATCTCGGCGGGCGTGAGTTCGCCGTTGATCGCGAAGAATCCGAACGGTTCGGCCTCGGCGGCGGGCCAGAGGGCGAAGCCGTCCGCTGGGCCGGCCTCCAGCACGGGCTGCATCGTGATCACCCGGTGAGTGTCGTGCGCGGCGATCCGCGGGGCAACCGAATTGACCGGCTCAGTCCCCGGCGCGGCCGAGCCTGCGGGCCAGTTCCCGGCAGCGGTCCCGGAACTCCTCGGGTTCCTCGACGGCGAAGTCCGCGTCGAGGAAGGCGAGGTTGAGCACCAGCCACTCGAAGGAATCGACCCAGGTGGTGATCCGGCAGCGCTGCGGGCCCAGCGGTTCGACGGCGCAGTCGGAGAACTTCAGCGCATCGGCGACCCGGGGCGCGGGCGCGTGGATGGTCACCACGGCCCGGTGCTTGGGCTCGGAGAGCTTGCCGCGCAGGTACTCGGCGGCCGATTCGGCGGGCAGCGGGCGCGGCTCGAACCGGGTGCCGGGGACGGCGATGCCGCTGATCCGGTCGAGCCGGAAGGTGCGCCAGTCCGCCCGGTCCCGGTCCCAGGCCAGCAGGTACCAGCGCAGGTGCAGGTGCACCTGGCGGTAGGGCTCGGCGCGGCGCTGGGAGGTGGTGCCGTCGCGGGTGGTGTAGCCGAACGTGACGTGCTCGTGCCGGGCCGCGGCGGCGGCCAGCGTGGCCAGCGCCTCGGCGTTGACCGGCGGAGCGGTCTGCGCGGCGGCTTCGAAGGTGGCGCGCACGGCGCCCGCCCGGGCCCGCAGCCGCTTGGGCAGGAACTGGTCGATCTTGCCGAACGCGCGGTCGGCCGCCGAACCGATGCCGCCGGTGTCCGGTGGCGCGCTGCCGGCCAGCACGCCGAGACCGACCACGGTCGCGACCGCCTCCTCGTCGTCGAACACCATCGGCGGCAGCGCCTGCCCGGCCGCCAGCCGGTAGAAACCGCCCGGGCCGGGCTGGGTGGTCACCGGGTAGCCGTAGTCGCGCAGCCGCTCCACGTCGCGCCGCACCGTGCGCGGGCTGGTCTCCAGCCGCGCCGCCAGCTCCGGGCCGCTGAAGCGGCGGCCGGTCTGCAGGTGGGCGAGCAGTTCGAGCAGGCGCCGGGTGACATCGCTCATGACCCCATCATCCGCGAATCGCGGTCAGGATCCGGCCACATCTGTTCGTAGCGTCGCGCCCATGAGCTCAACGATCCGCATCCGGGGCGCGCGCACGCACAACCTGAAGGCCGTCGACCTCGACCTGCCGCGCGGCGAGCTGGTGGTGTTCGCCGGGGTGTCCGGTGCGGGCAAGTCCTCGCTGGTGTTCGACACGATCGCCGCCGAAGCCGGGTACCAGGTCAACGAGAACTACCCGCCGTTCGTGCGCAACCGGCTGCCGCGCTGGAGCCGCCCCGAAGCCGAGCTGCTGGAAGGCCTGTCGCCGGTGGTGCTGATCGACCAGAAGCGCCTGGGCGGCAACGCGCGCTCGACGGTCGGCACCATCACCGACGCGTTCACCTACCTGCGGCTGCTGTTCTCCCGGGTGGGCGAACCGCACGTCGGCGAGTCCAACCACTTCTCCTTCAACGACCCGGCCGGGATGTGCCCGTCGTGCGCGGGCCTCGGGGAGATGCTGACCACCGCCACCGAACAGGTCCTGGACCTGGACCGCACGCTGGAGCAGGGCGCGATCCTGCTGCCCGGCTTCGGCAACGGCCAGTACTGGTACCGGCAGTACGCCGAGATCGGCGCCTTCGACCCGGCCCGGCCGTTGCGCGACTGGCCTGCCGCGGACCGGGAAGCCCTGCTCCACCGCGAAGCGGCGCAACGGCTGTCGCGGGACGTGCCGAAGGACTACGAAGGCGTCATCGACCGCTTCGAGCGCATCTACCTGCACACCGCCGACAACGTGTCCGAGCGCAAGCAGGCGGTGCTGCGCCGGTTCACCCGCTCGGCGAGCTGCCCCGACTGCGGTGGTGAACGGCTGCGCGAAGCCGCCCGCACCGCGCGCGTGCTCGGCCGCACCATCGGCGAGATGAGCCGGATGGAGATCGGTGAGCTGGCCGGGCTCATCGGCCAGGTGCGGGATCCGCGGGTGGCGCCGGTGGTGGCGGCGCTGTCGGACAAGCTCGGCGCGCTGACCGGCATCGGCCTGGGCTACCTGTCGCTGGCGCGGCCGACGACCACGCTCTCCGGCGGCGAGTCGCAGCGCATCAAGACGGTCCGGCACCTGGGCAGCAGCCTGGTGGAGATGCTGTACGTGTTCGACGAACCGACCGCCGGTCTGCACCAGCACGACGTGCAGTCCATGATCGCGCTGCTGAAGTCGTTGCGGGACAAGGGGAACACGCTGCTCGTGGTGGAGCACGACCCGGCCGTGATGCGCGCCGCCGACCGGATCGTCGAACTCGGCCCCGCCGCGGGCGGCGCGGGCGGGCGGATCGTGTTCGAGGGCACCTTCGACGAGCTGGCGACCGCGGACACGCCCACCGGGCGCGGCCTGCGAACGCGGTTCCGGGAGCGAGAACCGCGCACCTACAAGGGGAAGCTGCGCATCGACAACGCCCGCCGCAACAACCTGCGCGACCTCACCGTCGACATCCCGACCGGTGTGCTGACGGTGCTGACCGGCGTCGCAGGTTCCGGGAAGTCCAGCCTGGCGGCGGAATTCGTCGCGCAGCACCAGGCCACCGTCGTCGACCAGCGCCCGGTGAGCACCAACCGCCGCTCCTCGCCGCTGACCTACTGCGGGATCGCCCCGGCGATCCGGAAGCTGTTCGCCCGCCGCAGCGGCGCCGGCCCGAAGCTGTTCAGCGCCAACTCCGAAGGCGCCTGCCCGGCGTGCCGGGGCGCCGGGGCGATCTACACCGACCTGGCGTTCATGGAGGGCCAGGAGACGGTCTGCGAGGCCTGCTCCGGCCGCCGCTTCACCGCGGAAGTCCTCGCGCACACCGTCGACGGGCTGTCCATCGCCGACGTCGACGACCTGACCGTCGAGGAGGCCGTGCACCGCCTGCCCGAACCGGCGGTCGCCCGCGCCCTGCGCCAGCTGGTGGACGTGGGCCTGGGCTACCTGCGCCTCGGCCAGCCCCTGACCGACCTGTCCGGCGGTGAGTGCCAGCGCCTGAAGATCGCCAAGGAGCTCTCCGCGGCCGAGCACCCCACCAGCTACGTCCTCGACGAGCCGACCACCGGACTGCACCTGGCCGACACCGGAGTCCTGCTCCAGGTCCTGGACAGGCTGGTCGAGCGCGGCAACACGGTGCTGGTGATCGAGCACGACCTGGAGGTGATCCGCAGCGCGGACTGGGTGATCGACCTCGGCCCGGGCCCAGGCCGCCGCGGCGGCCGCGTCGTGTGCTCGGGAACCCCGCGGCAGCTCCTGGCCTGCGCCGAGTCGGAAACCGCACGCGCGCTGCGCGAGACCGCCTGACCGGATCAGTCCGGCTGCGCGGCGTGGAGTTCGGCGAAGGGCAGCAGCGAAGCGGCGGTGCGCGGCGGGTCTTCGAGGATGGGGGAGTGCCCGAGGCCCGGCAGCAGCTCGACGACGGCACCCGGCACGGCGCGGTAGTCGGCGGCCGAGGAGGACCGCCAGCGCTGGTCGTCCTCGCCGAAGAGCACCAGCAGGGGCTTGCCGAGCGGGGCCAGGCGGTCCGGGAGCGACCGCTGCTGCAGGTAGTCGTTGCCGCCCCGCATCGTCGCGGTGAAGGTGTGGAAGGTCATGGCGCGCACGTCGGCGACGAGCTGCTGCGGGATCTCGAAGCCCGCGCGGCTGAACGCGGGCTTCATGAACTGGCGGATCCGCGCATCGGTCAGCTCCGCCCACTGCGCGGGCTCGATGGCGAAACCCGTTGCGCTGAAGGCGTTCAGGCCGGGTCCGGTGTTGATCAGCACGAGCGCGGCCACGAGGTCGCGGCGGAGCTCGGTGAGCGCGGTGGCCACCAGGCCGCCGCTGGAATGGCCGACGACGACGGCACGCGCGACACCGAGCCGGTCCAGCACGGCGCCGACCCGGCGTGCCTGCTCGGAAGTGTCGTAGCTGCGGTCGTCCGGCTTGCCGGACCGGCCGTGCCCGAGCAGGTCGATCCGGATGACGCGGTGGGATCCGGTCAGCAGCGGAACGAGCGCGTCCCACGAGCGGCCGGAGGCGCCGGACCCGTGGATGAGCAGGAGCACCGGGGCGTCCGGCCTTCCGTCGTCCACGACGTGGATGTCGCCGTCGTCGAGCTGGATGCGGTTGACGTGCTCGGGCATCGTGCTGCCTCCTGTCGGTTGGTCCGCCGCTGCTGCTCCGCGCCGGGCAGGAACCTAGTGGTACGAGGTGGTCCGGTCCACGGTCGGCTCCCGCTCCGCCGGGCGAATGGTGGCCGGGTCGCTCCGGCCCGGCGCCGGGTCAGCGGCTGACGGCGGCGCCTGCCTCGGCCCAGTTCTCGCGCAGTCTGTCCAGGTAGGACTGGGCTTGCGAGCCCGGGGGAGTGCCCTTGGCGAAGGCCCGCATGTTGCCGGGGCCCGCGTTGTAGCCGAGCGCCAGGAGTTCGTCGGTGGTGTGCGCGCCCGACCGCTGCCCGGGGAGCGTCGCGGCGAGGTCGTGCAGGTACCACGCGGCCGCCCGGATGGCGAGGTCCGGATCGTCGGGGAGCTCCAGCCAGTCGCGATCGGCGAAACCGCGCTCGGCCTTGACCTCGTCGAAGGTGGCGCGGTGCATGTTGGCCACGCCCAGCGCGGCGTCCGGGTCGAGCCGCAGCCAGGCGCGTTCGGCTGCCGGGTCGTGCGGCTTGTAGGACTCGTTGAGGAGGATCGCCATCACCAGCTGCGGGTTCACACCGGCTTCCCGCGCGCGGGCGGTCACCTGCGCGGCGAACCGCGCCGGGTCCTGGTCCTGTCCGGCGGAGTCCGCGGACGTGGTGGTGGGCGGCGCGGCGGATTCGGCATCGCGCACCGGCGCGCACCCGGTCACCGCGACCACGAGAGCGCCCGCGGCAACCCACCACCACCAGTTCTCGCCCCTGCTCAGTCGCATGCGCACATTTGACCAGGCCAGGGTGCGCGTCCACCAACCAGCCGTGCACGACATCGGCGCCCGCTCCTCCTGACCCTTCCTATACCCGTGGGGGGTAGGGTATAAAGATCGGGCGGCCGGTGGTCGGCCGATCAGTCGTGGAGGAGGAGAACCGATGTCCCCGGACCGCTACCTGGACCGCGAAGGCGCGCGAATCGCCTACCAGCTCACCGGGACCGGAGCTCCGGTCGGCTACGCGCACGGCGTGCTGCTCAGCCGGGATGCCATCCGGCGCTTCGAGCTCTTCGACTTCGACGCCCTGGCCACCGGCCGCAAGCTGCTCACCTACGACCAGCGCGGGCACGGCCGGTCCACGGGGCGACCGGTGGCCGGGGACTACCGCTTCGAGCACGTCGCGGAGGACCTCCTCGCACTGCTCGACGCCGCTTCGATCGACCAGCCCGCCGACTTCGCCGGTTCCTCCCTCGGCAGCGCTGCCGTCCTGCACGCGGCGGTCGCGGCACCGCAGCGCTTCCGGCGGCTCGCACTGCTGATCCCGCCGGTCTCCTGGGAGAGCGGCCCCGCCCAGGCCAAGCAGTGGTACTTCGACACCGCCGACGACCTCGACCGGCTCGGCGCGGCCGAATGGCGGCGTCGGTGGGCCGCTGCCGAACCGCTGCCGATCTTCGCCGACTACCCGAAGTTCGACCTCACGCCCGACGTGCCGGACGAGCTGATCCCGGCCGCCCTGCGCGGGGTCGGCTCCTCCGAGCTGCCCGCACCCGATGCGATCGCCGCCCTGGACCACCCGGCGCTGATCCTCACCTGGGACACCGACCCGCTCCACCCGGTCTCCACCGCCGAACGGCTGCACGAGCTGCTGCCCAACTCCACCCTCCACGTGTCGAAGACCGCGGCCGACGTCAAGAGCTGGACGAATCGCGTGACCGAGTTCTTCTCCAGGTGAGGCCACCCGGCGTCAGGCCGCTGTCAGGACCTCCACCGCGTAGGGGACCGCGGCGAGCAGGACGCCGACCAGCAGCACGGCGGTGTCCGTCCGAGTCCAGGGCGCTGGTTCGGCCCAGGTGCGGCGGCGGGCATTGGCGAAGCCGCGGGCGTCCATCGCGATGGAGGCGCTGGTGGCCTCGCGCATGGTGGTGACCAGCAGCCCGAAGGTCACCGAGGCGGCGTGACGGCCGCGGGAGACCGGGCCGCGCCCGGGACCGAACCCGCGCGATCGGCGCGCCCGCGAGAGGTGCTGCCAGGTCTGCCCGAGCTGCTCGAACCGCTGCAGCGCCGCGGCGAAGGACACGACGAACCGGTGCGGCAGGCGGAGCCGCTGCCCGAGCTGATCGGCCAGCGCCATCGGCTCGATCAGCGGCGCGACGGCCACCCCGGGCAGCGCCAGCACGGCGATGCGCAGTCCCGCGGTGGCCGCGACGTCGAGGTGCCCGCCGCCGAGCAGCCACGTCGAGTAGGCGACCGAGACACCGCCGAGCACGACGGTGGCGAACCGCAGCGGATGACCGGAGCGGGCGGGCAGCATCAGCGCCAGGGCGAGCACGTAGGCGCCTGCGGTGATCACCGCGGTGAGCAGCGAACGCACCCCCAGCGAGGCGACGAGCGCCAGCAGCCCCACCGCGACCAGCACCAGCGGGTTCACCCTGGCCAGCACGCCGTTCACCGCACCCGTCCCCGGTGCAGCCGCGTCTCGCGGTCGGCGAGGTCGATCAGGGCCTGGTCGTGGGTGGAAGCGCCCGCGGTGGCGCCTGCGCGCGCGGCCGCCCGCACCCACCCGGCGATGGCCGCCCACGTGCGGCGGTCCTGCCCGACGGTCGGTTCGTCGAGCATCAACGCCCCGGGCCGGTGCGCGAGCGCGGCGGCCAGCGCCACCCGGCGCTGCTCACCACCGGAGAGCCGGTAGGGGTTGGCCTCGGCCAGCGAGCCGAGCCCGAGCACGTCCAGGACCTCCTCGACCGCGACGCCGGTGCCCAGTTTGTGCCCGGTGCGGGTGATCTCCTGCCGCACGCTGGTGGTGAGGAAGCCGTGCTCCGGGTTCTGCGGTACCCAGCCGACCGTCCGCGCCAGCTCGGCGGAGCGCATCCGGTGCAGCGGGACCGGCGTGCCGCCGATGCCGCCGCGATCGGGCCGGACCAGGCCGGCCAGCGCGGCGAGCAGGGTGGACTTGCCCGCCCCCGATGCACCGGTGAACACCGAGACCTGCCCCGGCAGCACCTCGGTCGACACCTCGTCGAGCGCCACGACCGGGGCAGTCCCGCGCATCCGGCGGGCCACCAGGTCCACCCCCAGGTCGCGGACGTCGAACCGCGGGCCGGGGGAGTCCGGTGCCACGAGCGCCGGGGGCACGTCGACCGGCTCGGGCGGCGGCAGGCCGGGCATCCACACCCCGGCCCGGCCGAGCTCCTCGGTGAGCTGCGCACGGCAGGTGCCCGGGTCGACGTCGTGCGCGATCCGGCCACCGGAGTCGAGGACGACCACGCGGTGGACGAGATCCAGCCACGGCCCGATCCGGTGGTCGACGACGACCAGCGAGGCACCGGTGCTCGCCACGACATCGGCCACGGCGGTGCGCACCCGGTCGGCGTTGTCCGCATCGAGCATCGAGGTCGGTTCGTCCAGCAGCAGCACCGACGGCCGCAGCGCCAGCACCCCGGCCAGGGCGAGCCGCTGCAGCTCACCGCCGGACAGCGCCGACGTCGGCCGGTCGACCGGGTGGGGCAGCCCGACCAGTTCCAGCGCCTCGGCGACCCGCCGCCAGATCTCCTCCCGCGCGAGCCCGCTGTTCTCCGGGCCGAAGGCCACGTCGCGGCCGATCCGGTCGGCCACCACCGCCGCCCCGGGGTTCTGCAGCACCAGGCCGATCTGGCCGTCGACCCGGACCTCGCCGCTCATCTCGCCCGGCAGCGCGCCGCCGAGCACCCCGGCCAGCGCGTGGATGACCGTCGACTTGCCCGCCCCGCTCGGCCCGGCCAGCAGGATCCGCTCGCCCGGCCGGACGTCCAGGTCCAGCCCGTCGATCGCAGGCGCGCGCCGCCCCAGCGGCTGCCAGCCGAAACCCCGGAGCTCCGCGCGGAGGTCCGTCGAGGTGGTCACACCGCGGTCCGCTCGTGGTGCTCCCGCCCGGCCCCGAACGCGTCCAGCGCCCCGGTGGCGGCCAGCCCGCGGACCAGCGCCCAGCTGCCGAACCCGGCGATGACCACGCCGGAGACCACGAAGAACCCGAGGTGGGCCAGCTGGTAGGGCAGCGCCCAGTCGGTGTAGTAGACCTGCCACTCGTAGAACGACTCGAACGCGGCGGCAACCGCGGCCGCCAGCGCGGCGACCAGCGGGCCGAACCGCTTCCACAGGAACACGGCCAGCACCAGCTCGACCCCGAAGCCCTGGATGGTCCCGGACACCACGGTCGACAGGCCCCAGCTGTTGCCCAGCAGCGCCTCCACCGAGGCGGCGACCACCTCGGTCAGCAGCGCGGCGCCCGGCTTGCGGACGACCAGCCCGCCGATCACGCCACCGAGCAGCCAAGCACCGCCGAACAGCCCGGAGCTCGGCGGGAACGCGAACGCGGACAGGGTGCTCAGCACCTGGTAGAGCTGCGCCCAGCCCCAGAACGCCACACCGATCGCCACGCCCAGCATGGCCACGGTGACGAAATCGATCGTCCGGTACCGGAAAGCGGCATCGCGCGCCACAAGAACTCCCTTCGCCGGTGCTAACCGGAGCAGGTTCGGAGGGTCTGCGGCTCAACCCGCACTCTCAGCGCCCTTCACCACGGCGCTCCCCTGTCAACGGCCACACACCCTACCTCCCACCCGGCGGGGTTCGACACCGGATGGGGGACGCCGGGTGCGGGAGAGCGGTCCGCAGTGGAGCGAACACGGCGAGTGGCGATCAGCGCGAGGCGCGGACGCGCGCCACCGGATTCCGCGCGGATTTCACGGCGCGCACGACGATTCCACCGGCGGTTCGCCGGGCGAACCGCCGGTGGAGTGCAATCGCGTTGCCGGTAGGTCGTTTTCGGGAATCCGCCGGGGCGGCGATCAGATCAGGTGGGTGTCGCCGGCCTGGACGACCTTCACCGGGCCGTCGTAGGCCTCGGCGGCTTCGCGGGCCAGGGCTTGCTGGTCGGTCCAGGGGGAGTAGTGCGTGAGCAGGAGGCGGCCGACTCCGGCGGCGCTGGCCGCCTCACCGGCTTGCTTGCCCGACAGGTGCATGCCGCTGGGCTGGTCCGGCGAGTCCAGCCAGGACGCTTCGGAGAGCAGGACGTCGGCTCCCGCCGCCAGCTTGCCGATGCCGTCGCAGGGGCCGGTGTCACCGGTGAAGGCGAACACGCGGCCGTCGGCTTCGATGCGCAGGCCCCACGTCGGGCACAGGTGGTCCATCGGCACCGCCCGGACCTCGAACGCGCCGATGGTGACCGGGTCGACCGGTGGTGGCCGGAAGTCGAAGATGTCGGACAGATCGGGGTCGCCGAGCTGTTCGGAGCTGGGTGCGTAGAGCGCGGCCAGCCTGCTCGGTGCTTCCGGAGGCGCGTACACCGGGAGGCGCTGCTGCTTCGGGTCGTACGGCTGGTTCGGGCGGAACCGGCGGTAGACGTCCAGCGGCGCGAAGTCCGCGCAGTGGTCCGGGTGCAGGTGCGTCAGGAACAGCGCGTCGACGTCGTAGGGGTCGACCCAGCGCTGCAGCGGGCCCAGCGTCCCGTTGCCGAGGTCGATCACGAGCCTGCTGTCACCGGATCGCAGGATGTAGCCGGACGACGGCGAATCCGGTGACGGTGCGCTTCCCGAGCAGCCGAGAACGATGAGTTCCACGCCGATCATCTCCAGCAGCGAGTCGGTGCGGCGGCGGTTCCGCCGGGTCGGAAAGTACCGGCGGCCGGTGCCGGTCACCCGCCGGAACCCTCGAACGGTCGAAGCCCGACGCGTGCGCGATCCGCCATTGGTGAATCCACAGTGGATGGTGATCGGGATTCGGTGTGCTGGAAGGCGTTTCGGTAGGTGTTCGGAGTGGTGCCGACCACGCGTTTGAAGCGGTCGCGGAACGCGGTGGGCGAGCCGAAGCCGACCTGGGCGCTGATCCGCTCGACCGGGTGGTCGGTGGTCTCCAGCAGGTGCTGTGCGAGGCGGATGCGGGTGCGGTGCAGCCACTGCAGGGGCGTGGTGCCGGTCTGCTCGCGGAAGCGGCGGTTGAGAGTCCGGGTGCTCATGCCCGCGCGGGCCGCGATGTCCTCCAGCGCGAGGTCGTGCGCCGCGTTGTCCTCCAGCCAGTTCAGCAGGGGCTCCAGGGTTGAGCCGCGCGGGGCCGCGGGCAGGTCCTGGACGACGAACTGGGCCTGGCCGCCCTCCCGCTCCAGCGGCATCACCGACAGGCGCGCCGCGTCGGCCGCGACCGCGGAACCGTGGTCGCGGCGGATCACGTGCAGGCACAGGTCCAGCCCCGCCGCCGCGCCCGCGGAGGTGAGGAACTGCCCGTTGTCGACGTAGAGCACGTCCGGATCCACGTCGATCCCGGGATGCCGCTCGGCCAGGAGCGGGGCCGCGCGCCAGTGGGTCGTCGCGCGCAGCCCGTCGAGCAGCCCGGTGGCGGCGAGGATGAACGCGCCGGAGCAGATCGAGGCGATGCGGGTGCCGCGCTCGGCGGCTCCCCGGAGCGCGTCCAGGACGGTGCCCGGGATCTCGGTGGTGGGATCCGCGCAGCCGGGCAGCACGATCGTGTCGGCCGTCTCCAGCGCGTCCAGTCCCCACGGTGCTTGCAGGGTGAACAGCCCCGCGCTGACGGTCGGGGCGGGAGCGCAGATCCGGAGCCGGTAGGCGGCGCGCCCGTCGGGCAGCCGGGTGCGGGCGAACACCTCGAGCGGCGTGGCCAGGTCGAACGGGATGACGTCGTCCAGCGCCAGGACGGCCACGGTGTGCATGGCGCGAATCTAGCCGCTCCCGTGGTTCTCGCCAGCGGCGCGCACTGCATCGCAGCGCTGGTCACTACGTTGGCGAAATTCCGCGGGAGGCTGGCAATCCAGCCACTTCCAGCACCTGCCCGCGCTGAATAGCGTCGGGTCCCGACCAGGAGGGCAGCAGGTGCCCTCGTTCCCCCGGAACCCGGAAGTGGCAGGACCGAGCATGTCCATCATCGCGCCGATGCTGATCGGTGTTGGCTACGCACTGCTGAACTCGTTCATCCGCGAACCGCACCGGCGCCGGTTCAACGCCGTGATGGTCGCCGGTGCCGGGGCCGCCTACATCAGCGGTGGCGGCTTCGGGGTCTGGGAGCTGGCCTTCTGCGCCGTCGTCGCCTGCTGCGCCTACCGGGGGCTGGAGTCCTGGACGTTCATCGGCATCGCCTGGCTGCTGCACACGGCGTGGGACGTGGCGCACCACCTGCACGGCAACCCGATCATCCCGTTCGCCGAGCACTCGTCCTTCGGTTGCGCGATCTGCGACCCGGTGATCGCGGTGTGGTGCTTGGCCGGCGGACCATCGCTCGTCGAACCCCTGCGCGCCCGCCTCGCCCGCAGGTCGAAGCCGAGCGCCCGCGACCGGTCGTGAGCGCACCGCGTTCCAGTCCTGCGGACAGGGGCGGAAATGCCGGTTGCGGGAACCGCTTCGCCTCCACCGGACTCGATGGTTCCGGATCGGTGGTGGCCGTTCAACCCCGTCCCGGTCCTGGTCGCGCCCAGCCGGCGATGATGTCGTGCCCCTGCGGGATGACGAGGTCGAGCAGTCCGGGGAAGCGGGTGTCGAGGTCGGTGCGCCGAAGCCGGTTCAGTCGCCTGGTCCCCTCGTCGCGCTGGTGGATCACCCCTGCCTCGCGAAGGGTCTTGAAGTGGCCGCTCTGGGTGGACTTGCTGACCGGCAGCGCGAACGTCGTGCAGGCCAGTTCGCCCTCGGGCTCGACTTCGGCGAGCCGCGCGATGATGGCCAGCCGGACGGGGTCGCCGAGCGCGGCCAGCACGGTCGTGAACTCCAGCTCGCCGGGGGCCGGGTGCACGAGCTTGGTCGCGGTCCTACTCGCCATGCCTCCCACCGTACCGAACATGTTCGGCATGTGCGAACATCTGCTATGTTCGGGAAACATGAACATGACGCGAGGGTGCGAATCGACCGACAGCAGGGCTCACGATGCGACTCGGCCGACACGCTCGGCAGGGTCGTCTGCCCGCGGCCCGCGGGCCGGTCGGTGGCGGTTCTGGGCCACGGCGTACGCGCTGCTGATCTTGTTGGCCGGAACCAATCTGCCCACACCGCTGTACCGCGGCTACGAAACCCGGTTCGGGTTCTCGCCGTTCGTCGTCACGCTGATCTTCGCCGTCTACGTCGCGGTCCTCATCCCGGCCCTGCTGGTGGCCGGCCCGCTCTCCGATGCGATCGGGCGGCGCCGGGTCCTGCTGCCCGCCCTCGCGCTGGCGGCGTTGGGGTCGCTGGGGTTCGCGCTCGCCACCAGCACCGGCTGGCTGTTCGCCGCCCGGATCTCGCAGGGCCTCGCCGTCGGTGCGGCGTCCGGGGCGTTGACGGCCGCGCTCAGCGAACTCGAACCCACCGGCAACCGCCGCAGAGCTGCGATGGTCACAACGGTGGCCTCGGTGGGCGGCTTGGGCCTGGGCCCGGTCTTGGGCGGACTGATCGCCGAGTACTCTCCGGCCCCTGACGTGGTGCCGTTCGTCGTCGAGATCGTGCTGCTCGTCCCCGCCGCCTTCGCGGTCGCGCGGATGCCCTCGACGCGGCAGGTGGCGCGGTGGCGTCCTCGCCGACCTCGGCTTCCGGCCACGATGCGAGGGGTGTTCGTGACCAGTGGGAGCGCCAACTTCCTCGCCTTCGCGGTGATCGGCCTGTTCCTCACCCTCATCCCGGCCTACGTCGCCGCGCTCACGGGCAGCACGAGCCCGCTGCTCGGCGGAGGGACCGCAGCCCTCATGCTGACCAGCTCCGTCGTCGTCCAGCTCACCACCTGCGGACGCGCGCCACGCCGCGGTCAGCTCGTCGGACTGCCGATCCTGGCACTAGGGCTCGGGCTCCTCGTGCTGGTCGGGATCGTCCCCTCGCTCGCGCTGCTCCTGGCGGCCACCGTTCTCGCCGGAGCCGGTCACGGGCTGGTGTTCCTCGGCGGACTCACCGCGGTGAACGACAACGCCCCGTCCTCCAGCCACGCCGAGGTGCTCTCCAGCTTCTACGTCATCGTCTACACCGGTGTCGGACTGCCCGTGCTCGGTGTCGGTGTCCTCGCCACCGCCCTCAGCCTCACCGCGGCTGTGAGCTGGTTCGCCGCGATCGTCGCCGTCTCGTGCCTCCTCGTGCTCGTCGCGCTCTGGCGCGCCGACCGCGATCCCGCCGCGGTTGTCAGCAATTAGCCCGCACACGCCCCAGCGCAGGACGCGCGATGTCTAGGTGTCGCGGGGGTGCGGGCGCGGGGTGAGCACGCGTTCGCCCGCCGCGCGGACGGCTTCGGTGACGATGCCGTGGTCCGGGGACAGGACGCAGACCGGGTCGGTGCGGGCCGGATCGCCGGTGAGCAGGTACGCCTGGCAGCGGCACCCGCCGAAGTCGATCTCGCGGCGCGGGCAGCTCCGGCAGGGCTCGGCCATCCAGCCGGTGCCGCGGAAGGCCTGGAACATCGGGGAGTCCGCCCAGATCCGGGACAGCGCATCGGTGCGGACGTTCGGGTGGGGCAGCGGCAGCACGTGCGCGGCCGGGCAGGGCAGGACGTCGCCGTCGGGCACCACGGTGAGCTGGTGCGCGCCCCACCCGCCCATGCAGGGCTTGGGGTACCGGCTGTAGTAGTCGGGGAGCACGTAGGTGATCTCCACCCGGCCCGCCAGGCGGCTGCGCGCACTGCGCACGACGGCCTCGGCTCGGTCGGTCTGGGCGCGGCTGGGCAGCAGCGCGGCGCGGTTGCGCAGGGCCCAGCCGTAGTACTGGGTGTTGGCCAGTTCGACGCGGTCGGCGCCGAGTTCCTCGGCCAGCGCGATGATCTCGGTGATCCGGTCGATGTTGAGGCGGTGCAGCACGACGTTCACCGTCAGCGGCCAGCCCAGCTCCTTGACCAGGTGGGCCGCTTCGACCTTGCGCTGGAAGGCGGGAACGCCCGCGATCCGGTCCGACGCCGCGGCCTCGTGCGCCTGGATGCTCAGCTGCACGTGGTCCAGACCGGCCTCCCGCAGCTGCTCGGCCCGCCGCCGGGACAGGCCGATCGCGCTGGTGATGAGGTTGGTGTAGAGGCCGAGCCGGCTGCCGAAGCGCACGAGGTCCACCACGTCGCGGCGCCGCAGGGGTTCGCCGCCGGACAGGTGCAGCTGCAGGACGCCGAGCTCCTGCGCCTCGCCGATCACCCGCTGCCACTCCGCGGTGGCCAGCTCGTCGGCGTAGTCGCCCATCCGGAGCGGGTTGGAGCAGTACGGGCAGTGCAGCGGGCAGTCGTAGGTGAGCTCGGCCAGCATCCCGTACGGCCTAGTCATCGCCGACCTCCACGTACCGCTTGCGGACGAGGCGGTCGAGGAACCGGGCCACCTCCTCCTCGGCCACCCGGTCGTAGCGGCCGCGCAGGTTCGCCACGATGTCGGCCACCGTCCGCCGCCCGTCGCACAGGTCGAGGATCGATGCCCCGGGCGGGTTGAGCACCAGCACCGCCTCCGGTCCGAGCAGCACGTGCTGGCCGCGCGACCTGTCGTAGGCGAGCCGCACGTGGGAGGCCAGCGCCGGGCGGCTGGCGGAGCGCACCGGCCTCGATCCGGTGGGAGCTCCCACCGCTGCTAGTCCTCGAGCAGCCCGACGTACATCGTCACCTCGGAGGTGCACTGCACCTCTTCGAAGTCGGGGTGCTCCCACTCGGCTTCCTCGAACTCCGGTGGCTCCCAGCGGAGAGCGGGGCGGGCGGTATCGGGTTCCACGGCTGACACCCTCTTCCTCTGCGCCGCGACGAGCCCGGGGAAGCGCCGGCGTCGAGGGGTGATCGCGGCTGCCCGGCGCCTCCCCGCCATACCGGGCCCATCGCCCCTGCAGGATAGCTCCGCGGCGCTGCTCCGGTCACCACCGCGTTGCCCGGAAGGGCAGGCAGGGGGCGGAATCCGGGTCTTCGGCCCTCACCTGCTCCGCAGTGCCACGCAGCACTCGCCGGGGTGCGGTTCGAGCACGGCTTCGGCGGTGCGGGCCTGCAACCCGGCGAGGAAGCCCTGCAGGAAGGCGTGGTTCAGGCCGCACACCAGCTCCGGCGACCGGGCGGTGAGCGGGTGGAACGGGCAGTTGCGCAGCCGCACGCACCCGGGTGCTTCCCGGTCCGGTTCGAAGCCGTAGCCGGCGAGCACCTCCGCGGCCCGGGTCAGCGCGCGTTCCGCGCCGAGCCTGCCGGGGCGGGTGCGCTCGCGTTCGGCGGTGCCGAGGCGGTGGCCGTGCTCGCGCGCCACGCGCAGCGTCGCTTGGGAGGCGTTCTCCGCATCGCCCTCGTCGAGCACGGCGTCGAGCAGGATGCCCGCGAGCAGGTCGTGCTGGCGGGGCGGGATGCTGATCCGGATGTCGGTGCGCGCCGGCTCGTAGACCTTCGGCGTGCGGCCGACCTTGCGGATGCCGCCGAGCGGTTCGTACCGCGCGCGCAGCAGGCCCGCGGCCACCAGCTTGTCGAGGTGGAAGGCGGCGAGCTTGCGGGAGATGCCGACCGCCGAGGCGGCCTCGTCGCGCCCCACCGGCCGCCGGGCGCGGCGGATGTAGTCGTACATCCCGCGTCGCAGCTCGTCCTCCAGCGCGGCCACCGCGGTCACCGCCGAACCGGCCTCATCCATGGCCCAACCCTAGCGCTCTCCGGCACATCCCAATGGGTGGAATCCGCGCTGTGATCCCACTGCCGGGAGCGTTGACCTCACTGCCGGAATAAGACTAACGTCGATTGGTGAAATCGAGGGCCGCACGGCCGCGTCGACGCGAAGGAAGACGTTGATGACATCCGCACCTGCCCTGCGCGTCGCGCACGAGCCCGCGGGCGAGATCGACCTCGGCGCCGCCGAGCGGGCTGCGGGAGACCTCCTGCGGGCGCTGGGCATCTCGACCGACTCCGAGAGCCTGCGGGGCACCCCGGGCCGGATGGCCCGCGCCTACGCCGAGCTGTTCACCCCGCGCCCGTTCGACCTGACGACGTTCCCGAACGACGAGGGCTACGACGAACTGGTGCTGGCGCGGGCGATCCCGGTCCGGTCGGTGTGCGAGCACCACCTGCTGCCGTTCGTCGGCACCGCGCACGTCGGCTACCTGCCGGGGGAGCGGATCCTCGGGCTGTCGAAGCTGGCGCGCGTCGTCGAGCACTTCTCCTGCCGCCCGCAGGTGCAGGAGCGGCTGACCAAGCAGGTCGCCGACTGGCTGTGCGAGCACCTGCGGCCCCAGGGCGTCGGCGTGGTCATCGAAGCCGAGCACACCTGCATGACGCTGCGCGGGGTGCAGGCCACCGGATCCAGCACGGTGACCTCGACCCTGCTGGGCACGCTGCGCTCCGACGCCCGCTCCCGGCAGGAGTTCTTCGCCCTCACCGGCGTTCACGCCTGACCTCCCGGCGCAGCAGGGCGTCGAGCGAGAACGGCCCGGCGCCGAGCGCGGCGACGAGGAGGAAGAACCAGCTGTACAGCGCGGCGGCCTCGCCGTAGTTCTGCATGGGCAGCAGCCCGCGCGGCTGGTGCACGGTGAAGTAGGCGAAGGCCATCGCCCCGGAGCAGATCAGCGCGGCCGGCCTGGTGCCCAGCCCGACCAGCACCAGCCCGCCGCAGACGAACTGGATCAGCCCGGCCCACCACCCCGGCCACTTCCCGGCGGGCGTGGGCACGCCGGCGCCGAGCACGCCGAACAACGTCGCCGCACCGTGCAGCACGAAGAGCAGCGACACGACGATCCGCGCGGCGGAGAGGGCGGCTCCGCCCAGCCGGTCCCAGGAATCCCGCACCACGCCCATCGCCCCCTTCCGGCCATCCACCGGCTAACCGCGCGCGACCACCACCAACCCTCGGACGCCCGGTGTCAGATCAGGTCGGTGATGTTGGTGCCCGTGCCGAGCAGTGCGCGGCCGAACGCCTCGGCGCAGATCGCCGGGTTGGCCATCGCGTGCCTGGCCGCGGTGTGGATGTCGCGCACGTAGCCCTGCAGCGGGTGCGAATCGGCCAGCGCCGACGATCCGGAGGCGGTGACGAGCTCGTCCACCGTCGTCAAGCACAGCTGCACCGCGTGCCCGGCGTGCTGCCGGATCCGGGCGCGGGTCGCGTAGTCGGGGTGGGTGCCCGCCGCGGCGTGGCCGTCGACGGTGGCCGCGGCGCGGTCGCCGATCATCTCCACCAGGTCGATGTTCGTCGCGGCGCGGGCGACGGCGATCTGGAACGCGGCCGAGTCGCTGCGCCGCTCGTAGCGGGTGCCGGGAATGCCCCTGTCCTCGGCGTGGTCGACGACGTGCTCCAGCACCGCCGAGGCGATCCCCAGGTACGGCGCGATCATGCAGGTGGTCAGCGTCGGGATCAGCGCGGACCGGTAGCGAGGTACATCGGTGCCGCGCACGCCGGCGACGGCGGGCCCGAGCGCGAGCACCCGGTGGTCCGGGACGAAGACGTCCGCACCGACGAGCAGGTGGCTCCCGGTGGCCCGCATGCCGAGGGTGAACCAGGTGGTCGAGACGGTCAGCTCGGCCGTCGGCACCAGCGCGAACCCGGGGCCGCCCACGTCCCGCGTGAACGCCAGCAGCGCCCACGTGGCGTGCAGGCAGCCGGACGCCGGTGCCCAGTTGCCGTTGAGGACCCAGCCGCCGTCGGTGCGGCGTCCCGTCCCGTGCGGCGTCAGCACCGAGCACACGTGGGTGTCCGGCCCGTCCGCGTAGACCTCCTCCTGGGCGGCGGGTTCGAACAGGCCGCTGACCCAGTTCGCCGTGCTGAAGATCATCATCACCCAGCCCGCCGACGGATCCGCCTTGGCCACCTCGCGGGTGGCCGCCAGGACCGTCGGCAGATCGCACTCCCCGCCGCCGAACCGGCTCGGCACGACGGCCCGCAGCAGCCCGGCCTCGGTGAGCGCATCGACCGTCTCGTCGGGAAGCCTGCGCTGCTCGTCGCCCGCCTGCCGGTGCCGTTCCAGGACCGGGCGGAGCGCGGCCGAGCGCCGCACGAGGTCCGGGTTCGAGATCAAGTTCGGTTCCTCCTGCACGTCGTGCCGAGCTCGGCGCACCGGCGCCACCCACCGCGATCGAGACTACGACCGGAGATCGGACCGGGACGGCCGGTCGCCGCGGTCTTGCCCGAATGGCGGCGTCCGGCCGGAAAATGGGATGCGGGGCGGAGATCGCGCTCGCTACGGTCGTGCCGTGGATGCCGACGGTCACTTCGGGGCGGACGTCGCGGCGGGCTACGACGAGATGTGGGCGGAGCTGTTCCGGCCGGACGCGGTGGAACCCGCGGTCGACCTGCTGGCCGGGCTCGCCGGTGGCGGACGGGCGCTGGAGTTCGGCGTCGGCACGGGGCGCATCGCGCTGCCGCTGGCGCAGCGCGGTGTCGAGGTGCACGGCGTCGACCTGTCGCGGGCGATGGTCGATCAGCTGCGCGCCAAGCCCGGCGGTGCGGCGATCGGCACGACGATCGGCGACATCGCCACCACGGAGGTGGACGGCACCTTCGCGGTGGTCTACGCGGTCTTCAACACGCTCACCAACCTGATGACGCAGGCCGGGCAGGTGGCGTGCTTCCGCAACGCGGCGCGGCACCTGGAACCCGGCGGCTGCTTCGTCACGGAGGTGGAGGTCCCGGAGCTGCGGAAGCTGCCGCCCGGGCAGCGGGTGGTGCCCTTCCAGACCAGCGCGACCGGCTGGGCCTACGACGTCTACGAGGTGGCCGACCAGCTGCTGACCTCGAACTACGTCGAAGTGGCCGACGGTCGCGGCGAGTTCCGGTCCTTCCCCAGCCGGTACGTGTGGCCCGCCGAGCTCGACCTGATGGCCGAACTCGCCGGGCTGCGGCGCCGGGAGCGCTGGGCGGACTGGGCTCGCCGGCCCTTCGGCGACGAGAGCCGCTACCACGTGACGATCTGGGAGAAGCCCCGCGGCTGAACGCCGGATCAGCGCGGGGCGATCTCGGTCGCACGCCGGCGGTGCCGCTGCGCGTCGTGCGGCCTGCCGAGCCCGGTGGCGAGCTTGCCGAGGTGGTGCGCGACGGGGCCCGCGGTGAGCAGGCCGCTGCCCGCACCGGCGAGCTCGCCCTCAGCGGGTTCCAGCGCCGCGTAGGTGCGCTCCATCATCGCCTGATCATCCAGCCGCACGGCGATCGTCGCGGTGAGGCACAGCCGCGCCTCGCGCAGCAGGTCGGGCGGTGATTCCGGGATCGCGCGCGCCGCCGCGACAGCCCCGTCGCGGTCGCCCGCGTCGAGCAGGCCGAGCGGGCGCACCCAGGGCAGGAAAGGGCCCCAGTCGGCTGCCAAGTCCACTGCGGACGGTCGGTCCTCCTGGATCCGCAGGCACAGCAGGGCGAGCGGGAGCGTGCCGCGCTCGACGCCCCACATCCCGGTGCCGCCGAGACGGGCGGCCGCGGCCCGGTACCCGGCTTCGGCCGCCGCGGTGCGACCGGCGGCCGCGTCGCGGACCGCCGCGTACCAGCGGGTGAACACCGCGACGAGCGGGAGCTCGTGGCGTCCGGCCAGTTCGTCGGCGGCCGCGGCGTGCCGGTCGGCGGTGCCGAACTCGGCCAGCGCCGAGTGCGCCTGCAGCAGGATCAGGTGGCCGAGCACTTCGAAGGTCACGAGTTCGTGGGCCGCGGCCAGCTCGACGAGCTCACGACCGGTCCGCGCGCGCTCGGGAGCGAGCCCGGCCCGGCCGAAGGTGTGCATGAACCGGCCGTTGAGGGCGAACGCGAGCAGTTCCGGGTCGCGCAGCCGGCGAGCGAGGGCCACGGCTTCGGCAGCGGCCTCGCGCCCGCGGCCCGAGCCGGTGCCGCGCAGCTCCATCGCCAGCGTGCCCAGCAGCCGCGCCCGCTCCGCCACCAAGTGCTCCGGCACGGCCTCGAGGGTCCGTTCGGTCACCGCCACCACCTGCGCGGACATCTCCGGGTCGTCGTTGGTCGTCCAGATGCCCGGCACGTCGAACGCCCCGATCACCCGCGCGGTCGACTCGGCATCGCCCAGCGCTTCGGCGGCGGTGATCGCTTCGGCGCGGTGCACCCGTGCCGCCGCCAGGTCACCGGTGATCGCCAGCGCCCGCACCAGGCCCATGACCAGGTCGAGCCTGCTCCGCGGCTCGGTCGCGCCGGAGCGGTCGTGCGCGGCGATCGCCGCTTCCCACAGCCGGGCCGCTTCGTGCGGTGCGAAGCGGCGATCCGCCCGTTGCGCGGCCAGCGCCGCGTAGTGCGCTGCTTCGGCCGCCGTCGCAGTGCTGCCCGCGAGGAGGTAGTGGTGCGCGATCTTCTCGACGTCGCCGGGGCGGGTGCGTTCGAGGGTTTCCGCGGCTTTGGCGTGCCAGTGGCTCCGCCGCGGCCCGGACACCTCGGCGTGCACGGTGTCGCGGACCAGGGCGTGGGCGAACCGCAGCTGCGAACCGGATTCGACGAGGAATCCCAGGAGAACGGCCGCATCGACGGCGTCCAGCACCGCTTCCTCGGCGCCGCTCAGCAGATCGATGTCGACGTCGTCGCCGATGACGGCCGCCTGCCGCAGGACGGTGCGGGCGGTGCCGGGCAGCGCGTTGAGCCGCTGCCGCACGACGTCGCGCACCCCGGCCGGGACCGCGTGCAGCGCCGCGTCCCCGTCGGTGTCGAACAGCCTGGCCAGCTCCCGGGCGAAGAACGGGTTGCCGCCGCTGCGCGCGTGGATGACCTGCGCGACCTCCTCGGGGACCTCGCGCTGCGCGGTGGCGCGGGCGAGTTCGGCGACGTCCGCGACGGCGAGCCCGCCGAGGTAGACCCGGGCCGGTTCGGAACCGGCGCTGCGGCCCAGCACGTCGGCCAGGCCGGGGGAGAGCTCGGTGCTGCGGTAGGTCCCCACCAGCAGCACCGGCTGGTGCACGGGTTCGGTGATCAGCGCGGTGAGCTGCGCCAGCGTCTCCTCGTCGGCCCGGTGGAGGTCGTCGAGGACCAGCAGCACCGGGTGCTCGGCGGCCACCGCCCCGATGTGGGAGACGATGCGGCGCCGCGCGTGGAAGCGAGCCGCCACGGCGTCGTCCGCCCCGGCGAAGACGTCCGGGACCGGGACGTGCGCGGCCGCCGCGAGGCCGTCCAGCAACTGGATCCACGGCCACGTGGCCGGTGCGCCCTCGTGCTCGGGATTGCGGCCCCAGGCGGTGATCCACCCGGCGGCGGCCCGGTCTCGCACGAGGGCTTCGACGAGCGCCGTCTTCCCGGCACCCGGCTCGCCCGCGACCAGCGCCAGCCGGAACTCGCGCCGGTCGGCGGCCTTCGCCGCGGCCGCGGTGAGCTCGCCGAGCTCCCGGTCGCGGCCGACCAAGCGCTGCTCGGCGACGACCTGGAACGCCGGGGCAGCCGACGGCGTGGCGCTCAGTCGCGGCGCTTGGGCGAGGATGTCGGCTTCCAGCCGGCGCAGGTCCGGTCCTGGATCCACACCGAGCTCGGTGACCAGTGCGGCCTTGGCGGTGCGCAGCGCTTCGAGCGCATCGCGCTGGCGCCCGGCCTGGTAGAGGGCGACGGCCAGCAGGTGCCAGGCGTGCTCGCGCCACGGGTGCTCCGCCACGTGCGCCCGCATGTCGGCGGCGACGCCAGGAGCGCGACCCACCGCGAGCCCGGCCTCGGCCCGCCGCTCCACCGCGAGCAACCGCAGCTCACCGAGGCGGGTCACCTCCGCGCGGGCCCAGTGCTCCTCGGCGAACTCGGAGTAAGCGGGCCCGCGCCACTGGTCCAGAGCCGCCTCGACGCGGGCCAGGGCGGCCTCCGCCCGGCCGTGCGCCAGCAGGTCGCCGGAGGCCGCCACCGCGGCCTCGAACTCCCAGGCGTCCACGAACTCGGCCCGCAGGGCGTAGCCGGGAGACTCGGTGACCAGCAGCCGGGCGGGCGTGCGGGGCGCGCGGCCGGGTTCCAGCGCACGGCGCAGCGTCGCGACGAACGACTGGACGGCACCCACCGCGCCGTCCGGCGGAACCTCCCACAGATCGGCGACGAGCATCCCGACCGGCACGACCCGGCCCCTGGCGATCAGCAGCCGGGCCAGCACCGCGCGGTGCCGGGGCCCGCGCAGGTCGATCGCGCCGCGCTCGTCCTCGGCGACGACCGGGCCGAGCACACCGAACTTCACCACCGCCTCGGCTCACCTCCACGACAACCCTAGATGGTTGATTCCACACCCGTTTTGCGTGGCGGAACCCCAGGAGTTCCCCGGACTGCGGGTGCCCGGCCTGATGTCCGACCAGCCCAGGGAAAAGGAAAAGACAAGGCCCGCCGCTCAGCGCGTGCTGATCCGCTGCTGATCGGGCTCGCGCAGGCTGCCACCAGCGACCGCCGGGCAGCGGCGGTCCCGGCGAAGGGCTCGACGTGGCACTGCGGATCGACGGTTTCGACTACCAGCGGGTTCCCGTGGCGGAGGAGGTGGCGCTCAACGTCGCGGTCGGCGGCACCGGCAGCCCGGTCGTGCTGCTGCACGGGTTCCCGCAGACGCACCTGATGTGGCGGCACGTGGCGGCCGACCTGGCGGCCGACCACACCGTGCTCGTCCCCGACCTGCGCGGGTACGGCGAGAGCGCCAAACCCGCCGACACCGGCGGCACGACCTACGCCAAGCGCACCATGGCCGCCGACGTGGTGGCCCTCGCCAGGGCTTTCGGCCACGAGCGCTTCGCGCTCGCCGGGCACGACCGGGGAGCGCTGGTGGCGATCCGGGCCGGGCTCGACCACCCGGACCGGATCAGCCATCTGGCCGTGCTCGACGTGCTGCCCACAGTGGACATGTGGGACGTGCTGAGCGGGACCTCCGCCGCGGTCGGCTTCCACCTCTACCTGATGGCCCAGCCGCCGGGCCTGCCCGAGCAGCTGATCGCGGGCAGCGCGGACGCGTTCTTCGGGCACTTCCTGGATTCCTGGGGCGCGAACCCGGAAGCGATCCCCGCCGACGTCCGGGCGGCCTACCTCGCCGCCTCCCGCGCGGCGATCCCGTCGATCGTCGCCGACTACCGCGCCTCGGCGTTCATCGACGTGGAGCACGATGCGCGGGACCGGGACGCGGGGAACCGGCTGCGGATGCCGGTGACCGTGCTGCAGCAGGACTGGGGCGCGGCGCTGGGCTACGACGCCGCGGCGCTCTGGCGCGGCTGGGCGAGCGATCTGGTCCACCGCACGGTGTCCAGCGGGCACTTCATGGCCGAGGAATCGCCCGCCGAGATCGTCGGCGCGCTGCGCGAGCTGATGGCGCGGTAGCCCGGCGGGTACGACTGGGGTCCGACCCCGGCTACGACTCGCGGACCACCGGGGAACCAGTGCTCGGGATGATGTTCGCGCAGGCACCGCGGACGTACGTTCTTGCTCGAAGGTGATCGCGGGCGACGGAGAACCGCGACGGCCACGACACGCGCCGCAGGCGCGGACAGGAGAGCACCCGTCATGCACGCCTTGGTCCAGCAGACCTCCCTCGCCCTCGACGACGGGATGTACCAGTTCGGGACGCTCGTGCTGATCGCCCTGCCGTTGCTGCTCTACGTGGGCCTGATCATCGCGGCGCTGATCAGCGTCCTCGGCTCGCCCCAGACCTTCGGGATGAAGGTCGTCTGGATCATCTTCGTCTTCGTGGCGCCGTTCCTGGGCAGCATCCTGTGGTTCGCCGTCGGCAGGGGCAACGCGCGGCGGATGGCATGAGGCGGTCCCGGCCGGCGGTCGTGGTGATCACCGCGGCCGCCGGCCGCCGCGTTCATCCGGCCGGC
Source organism: Saccharopolyspora indica (assembly GCF_027853965.1). Classification (GTDB taxonomy): domain Bacteria; phylum Actinomycetota; class Actinomycetes; order Mycobacteriales; family Pseudonocardiaceae; genus Saccharopolyspora; species Saccharopolyspora indica. Next base: position 582,545 of record NZ_JAQGLB010000001.1, read on the forward strand.
CGAAAATGATCTTGCCGCCGCCCCTCCGTGCGGTACGGTGGCGGTATCGAGCCCGAAGCGGTGTCGATGGTGTGCCGGGAAGCCTGGTCGGCGTGGTGGATGACCCTGTTCAGGAGAGGAACTGCCATGCCGACGAGACCGCGGGCGCGCACCACCGGACCCTGCACCGCTGGTCCGGCCACAGTTCTGCGGTAGCGGCGCGGCGTTCACCGAACGCCGGAATCGCCGCACGCCCCGCCTTCGCGCGTTCCCCGGCCACCGGCCGGTGCGCCCGGGCGACCGCTGCGGCGAGCCTTGACGGAGGAAAGGACTCGCAAGCATGGGGAACGCGGCTGCACGCACGGCCGTGGGGCCGATGGCGCTCGTCGCGATCGACCAGCACGAGGAGATCCCGCTGGTCCGGGACAAGCTCGCCTACCGGCTGCTGCCGCTGGGCGCGAAGACCGTCGCGGGGCTGAGCGCGTTGCTCCCGGTGCGCTGGGCGATCGCCAGGGCCGTGGAGAAGCAGGCCCCGGGGCTGTGGTCGAGCCTGCTGTGCCGGAAGCGCTACATCGACGACCAGCTGCGCACCGCGGCCGAGGACGGGATCGACGCCGTGGTCCTGCTCGGAGCGGGGCTGGACACCCGCGCGTACCGGCTGCCGGAGCTGGCCGCGATGCCCTGCTACGAAGTCGATCTGCCCGCCAGCACCGCCCGCAAGCGCGCGCTCGTGCAGAAGGTCTACGGCAAGGTCCCGGACCGGGTCGGGCTGGTGCCCGTCGATTTCGAGGACCAGGACCTCGGCGAAGCGCTCATTGCGCACGGCTGCACCGCCGAGCGGCGGCCGTTCTTCGTCTGGGAGGGCGTGACGCAGTACCTGACCGAGACCGCGATCCGCCGCACGTTCGCCTTCCTCGCCGATGCGCGGATCGGCAGCAGGCTGGCGTTCACCTACGTGCGCGCGGACTTCCTCGACGGCAGCGACCTCCGCGATTCCGCGGCGCTGCACCGGGAGTACGTGATCAAGCGCCGGTTGTGGAAGTTCGGCTGGGATCCCGGGGACGTGGCCGGGTTCCTGGCCGAGCACGGCTGGCGGCTGGTCGAGCAGGTCGGCAGGCCGGAGTTCGCCGCCCGCTACCTCAAACCGATCGGGCGGCCGCCGGTGGCGTCCGAAGTGGAGCTCACGGTGCTCGCCGAGAAGGTCTGAGCGAACTCAGGCCGCGGCTTCGCGCAGCGCGGGCAGCAGTTCCCGCTCGGCGAAGCCGAAGAATCCGCGCGGGTCGGCGTCCACGTCGATCTGGACGACCGCGAGATCGGTGAACCCGGCCTTCCAGAAGGCCGCCGCGGCCTCCACGATCGGCGCGACGTCCGGCCCGCAGGGGATCGAGTCCGCGACGTCCGCGGAGCGGACGAACTCGGTCGCCGCGGCGAACGCGGCCGGGCCGGGCAGCTCGGAGTTGACCTTCCAGCCGCCCGCGAACCAGCGGAACTGCTGCCGCGCCCGCTCGACGGCGGCGTCCCGGTCGGCCGCCCAGGCGATCGGCAGCTGCCCGATCTTGCGCGGAGCTCCACCGGCCGCGGCGCGGTCCCACTGCGCGCAGAGCCGGGTGCTGGGCTCGACCGCGATCATCGCGTCGGACAGCTCGGCGAACCGCCGCACCGATTGCGCCCCGGAGACGGCGGTGGCCACCGGCACGCGCTGCGACGGCAGGTCCCACAGCTTCGCCGAATCGACCCGGTAGTGCTTCCCGGCGTAGTCGACGTGACCACCGTCGAAGAGCGCGCCGATGATGTGCAGCGCCTCGGTGAGCATCTCGTGGCGCACGTTGACCGGCGGCCAGCCGCGGCCGACGACGTGCTCGTTGAGGTTCTCCCCGGAACCGACGCCCAGCACGAACCGGTCGCCGGAGAGCAGGCCGACCGTGGCGGCCTTCTGCGCCACGACCGCCGGGTGGTAGCGGATGATCGGTGCGGTGACGTAGGTCATCAGCTCGACCTGCTCGGTGGCCTGGGTGACCGCCCCGAGCACGCTCCACGCGTAGGGCGCGTACCCCTGCTCCTGCAACCAGGGGAAGTAGTGGTCGCTCATGACTTCGAAGTCGAACCCGGCCCGCTCGGCCGCCGCGGCCTGCGCCACCAGTTCCCGCGGGCCGGACTGCTCGGTCATCAGCGTGCACCCGAATCGCACCATGTCCACCAGGCTGGCATTCCGCAGGTGCCTCCGCTCGGCGACTGCAGGGGTGCATGTTGTTGCGCGGTGCGGGGAATCCGACTGGCGGTACGCGAACTCAGGAGGCGAGATGTCCCCGCACGAACTCCCGATCATCGACTACGACAACATCCCGGTCGGCTCGCTGCAGCACCGGATCCGGTCGCTGCCCGCCGATGAGATCAAGCTGCTGCTGGACCACGAGCGCACGCACAACGCCCGGGCGCAGGTCTGCGAGATCCTGCAGAACCGGCTGGACGAGCTGCGCTCGGGAGCTCGGCCGTCGGGCGGCGCGCAGGACGACGACCCCTTGGAGGCCGAGGACGCGGCGGCTGGTTCACCGGTGGATCCCAGCGGATCACCGGAGCCCGTGCACCCACCGCGCCACGGAATGGCCGGTCAGCCCGGGAAACCCGAGGGCGACCGGCCACGCGGGTGATGAGCGCGCCGCGGCGTCACCGCCGGCGCTTCAGCGTGTCGGGTGGGATCCGCGGGCCGGTGTGCAGCAGCGGGTCCGGCTCGCGGCCGGGCACACCCGAGCTCGGCCCCGTTCTCCAGACACCGTTGAGCACGCGGCGGATGCGCGGGAAGTGCGGCAGCGACATGGTTCCCTCCAGGTGTTGCGGTTCGTCCTCGCTCCCCGGGTAACCAGCGCGGCCGGTGCTTGAACCCGCTCCGTTTCCGCACCGGGGCCAGGGGTATCCGCCGATTGCGGGCGAGCGGCGCGACGGGGGATGGTTGCGATGCCGACAGGCGGGAGGCGGCGCCGGTGGTCGCGGCGGGGTGAGCGGGAAGCGACCATTGTGGACGAAGGGCAGGTCAGGCGGGCGGTTGCCGCCGCCGCGATCGGCAACACCGTGGAGTGGTTCGACTTCGGCGTCTACAGCTACCTCGCGGTGGTCATCAGCCAGGTGTTCTTCCCGCCCACCAGCCCGACCGCGCAGCTGCTGTCCGCCTTCGCCGCCTTCGCGGTGGCGTTCCTGGTCCGGCCGCTGGGCGGGTTCTTCTTCGGGCCGCTGGGCGACCGCATCGGCAGGCGAACGGTGCTGGCCACCACGATGGTGACGATGGCGCTGGGCACCGTGGCGATCGGGCTGATCCCCAGCTACGCGACCATCGGCATCTGGGCGCCGGTGCTGCTGCTGGTGGCCCGGCTGGTGCAGGGGTTCTCCACGGGCGGGGAGTACGGCGGTGCGGCCACCTTCGTCGCGGAGTACTCGCCGGACCGGCGGCGCGGATTCATGGCTTCCTGGCTGGAGCTGGGCACGCTGACCGGCTACTCGCTGGGGGCGGGGCTGGTCATCGCGCTCACCGCGGCGCTGCCCCCGCAGGACCTGCAGAGCTGGGGCTGGCGGATCCCGTTCCTGCTGGCCGGCCCGCTCGGCATCGTCGGCCTCTACCTGCGGTTCCGGCTGGGGGAGAGCCCCGCCTACCAGGAGAGCTCCGCGGCGGAGGACGAGCAGGCGGCGGCCACCTGGCGGAGCTTGCGCACGATCTTCGGCGACCACTGGCCGGCGATGCTCAAGTGCATCGGCCTGGTGCTGGTGTTCAACGTGACCAACTACATGCTGACCGCCTACATGCCGACCTACCTCTCGGCGGTGCTGGGCTTCCCGCACACCGGCGCGCTGGCCCTGGTGCTGGTGGCGATGGTGCTGGTGATGGGCCTGATCGTGGTGCTGGGGCGGTTCTCCGACCGGATCGGGCGGCGACCGATCGCGGCGCTGGGCAGCGCGGCCCTCATCGTGCTGGCCTTCCCGGCGTTCCTGCTGATCGGCGTGGGCAGCGCACCCGCGGTCCTGGCCGGGCTGCTGGTGATGGGCCTGGTCCTGGTCTGCTTCAGCAGCACCATGCCCTCGACGCTGCCCGCGCTGTTCCCGACCGAGGTCCGCTACGGCGCGGTGTCGGTCGGGTTCAACATCGCCGTCGCGCTCTTCGGCGGTACCACCCCGCTGATCTCCGAGGCCCTGGTGGCGGCCACCGGGATGCGGTCGGTTCCGGCGTTCCTGCTGGTGGTCGCCGGTGCGGTGGGCTTGGTGGCGGTGTGGGCCACCAGGGAGCCCGCCGGGCGCGCGCTGCCGGGATCCAAGCCCACCGCGACCGGCCGGCACGAGGCTCGCGAACGGGCCGAGGAGGAGCGCGAGGCGGAGTGATCCCGGTGTACTTTCCGTCGCTGCGGGTAGCCACGGGCTGCCCAACCCCGTTGGAGGGAAGTGACGGACATGCCGCAGCGAAGCTGGAACGCCAAGCAGGAACGGCAGTACGAGCACATCAAGCAGCAGGCACGCGAACGGGGCTCGAGCGAGGAGCGCGCGAGCGAGATCGCCGCCCGCACGGTCAACAAGGACCGGGCCCAGCAGGGCCAGACCGAGCAGAGCAGCCGGACCTCGACCCAGGACATCCCGCCGCAGCGGCGCGGCGGCCTGCGGTCGGGCAAGCGCCAGGGCCCGGGTGGGCGGACCAAGCAGCAGCTCTACGAAGACGCCCGCCGGGCGGGCGTCAAGGGCCGGTCCAAGATGACCAAGGCCGAGCTCGAGCAGGCGGTGAGCCGCAGCTAGCGGGTCCCGGACATCAGCTGCCCCGGTTCCCCGGCAGGTACTCCTGGAGCTTGGACTTCACGCCCTCGCGGACCACCGACCACGCCTCGGGATCGCCCTTGAGCAGCGAACCGGCCACCTTCTCCAGCTGGTCGAGGTCTGCTCGCGGCGGGATCGGCGGCACCGCCGGATCGGTGACGAACTCCAGCACGCACGGGCGGTCGGCGCTCAGCGCCTGCCGCCAGGCCGCGCCCACCTGACCGGGGTCGTCGACCTTCGCCGCCCGCAGGCCCAGCTGCTGGGCGATCGCCGCGTACCCGGCCTCCGGGAGGCGCTGCGACGGGATGAACTGCGGGGCACCGCTCATGGCGCGCAGCTCCCAGGTCACCTGGTTGAGATCGCCGTTGTTGAGCACCGCGACGACCAACCGCGGGTCCGACCAGTCCCGCCAGTAGTGCGCCATGGTGATCAGCTCGTTGAGCCCGTTCATCTGCATCGCACCGTCCCCGACCACGGCGATCACCGGGCGGTCCGGGTGCGCGAACTTCGCCCCCGTCGCGTAGGGCGCGCCGGGGCCCATCGTGGCCAGCGTCCCGGACAGCGAGGCGCGCATCCCGCGCCGGATCTTGAGGTGGCGGGCGTACCAGTTCGCCGCCGACCCGGAATCGGAGGTCAGGACGACGTCGTCGGGCAGCAGCGGGGAGAGCTCGTGGAACACCAGCTCCGGGTTGACCGGGTCGGCGTCGACGTGCGCGCGGCGCTCCAGCACCTCCCACCAGGCCGCCACGCCCTTCTCCACGGTCTGCCGCCAGGACCGGTCTTGCTTGCGCCGCAGCATCGGCAGCAGCGCGCTGAGCGTCCGCCGCGCATCTCCCAGCAGGTTCACCTCGAACGGGTAGCGCATCCCGATGCGGTTCGGGTCGATGTCGATCTGCACCCCGCGGGCCTGGCCGTACTCGGGCAGGAACTGGCTGTACGGGAAGCTGGAGCCGACCATCAGCAACGTGTCGCAGTCGCGCATGAGCTGGTAGGAGGGCTTCGTGCCCAGCAGCCCGGCCGCCCCGGTGACGAACGGCAGGTCGTCGGGCAGCACGTCCTTGCCCAGCAGCGCCTTGGCCACGCCCGCGCCGAGCACGTCGGCGACCTGCTCGACCTCCTCGGCGGCGCCGCGCGCGCCCTGCCCGATCATGATCGCGACGCGCTCGCCGGCGTTGAGCACGTCGGCGGCGTGCTTCAGGCCGGCCTCGTCGGGCAGCAGCGAGGCACCGGAGATGCCCATGCTGGAGGGCACCATCTTGAACTCGTGCTTCGGCGGTTCGTACGCCAGGGTCTGCACGTCGCCCGGGATGATCAGCGCGGTCACGGTGCTGCGCGCCAGCGCGGTGCGCATCGCCCGGTCCAGCACGTTCGGCAGCTGCTCGGGCACGGTCACGGTTTCCAGGCAGTCGCCCGCGACGTCCTTGTACAGCGCCATCAGGTCGATCTCCTGCTGGTAGGCGCCGCCCAGCGCGGTGCGGGCGGTCTGCCCGATCAGCGCGACCACCGGAACCCGGTCGAGCTTGGCGTCGTAGAGGCCGTTGAGCAGGTGGATCGCACCCGGCCCCGAGGTCGCCGCGCACACGCCGACCCGGCCGGAGAACTTCGCGTACCCGACCGCTTCGAAGGCCGACAGCTCCTCGTGCCGGGACTGCACGAACCGGGGCCGGTCCCCGGCGCGCTCCCACGCCGCGAGCAGGCCGTTGATCCCGTCCCCGGCGTAGGCGAAGACGTGCTCGACGCCCCACTCCCGCAGCCGGGCCAGGACGTGATCGGCAACCAGCACTCGGAACACCTCCTCGTGTCGCTGGGCGCTCCCGCTGCGGTACCCGGAACATCCCGCGCCCAACCCACCGCGACCCGGCACCGGGAAGTCCACTGTGGATATCTGGTGGCGGGGCCCCGGTGGGGCGGCGCCGCCGATACGATGGCGGTCCAGATCGCGATGGAGACTTGAACTCATGACACAGGCAGGGAGCTTCGAGCCGGAGTCGGAGCGGGTGATGCGGCAGCTCCGCGACGAGATCCTCGGCGGGATCCGGGCTCCGGGCAGCAGGCTCGTCGAGCGCGACCTGGCGGCCGAGCTGGGGGTGAGCAGGCTCCCGGTGCGCGATGCGCTGCGGTCGCTGGTGGCCGAGGGACTGGTGACGCCCCGGCCGCGCAGCTGGGCGGTGGTCCGCGAGTTCACCGCCTCCGACGTCGCCGATCTCAACGAGGTGCGCGGAGCGTTCGAAGCGCTGACCTTCAAGCTGGCCGCGCAGCGGCGGACCAAGGACGGCCTGGCCCGGCTCCGCGAGGTGCTGGACGCCGAGCTGGCCGCGGCGCGCGCGGGCGATGAGGTGCGGGCGCGGCGCGCGGCGGCGGACTTCCACGAGGTGGTGACCTCACTGGCGGCCAACGAGCTGCTCAGCGAGCTGGAGCGGGTCATGAGCGGGCGGATGCGGTGGCTGCTCGGCCAGCACGACGACCTGACGGCGATCGCCGAGCAGCACGAAGGCCTCTACTCGGCGATCGCGGACCGGGACGTGGCGCGGGTGGAGCGGTTGATCGCCGAGCACCTCGCCGCGGGCCAGGGCATGGCCGCCGAGCGCCAGCGCGCGGCGGAGTCCTGACGCGGGCTACCGGTCGATGCCGTGCCTGCGGGCGTGCAGCTCGCGGACCTCGTCGGCCAGCTCCGGGACGGGCCCGGCGACCGGGATCTCCGGTGCGATCGCGTTGACCGGCAGCGCCGCCACCGGCCCGGCGGGCAGCTCCCACTCGCGGTGCCAGGCGGTCAGCTGCTCGGTGCTCGTCGCGTAGACGATGCGCCCGAGCCCGACCCAGGCGTGCGCGGCGCTGCACATCGGGCAGTGCTCGCCGGAGGTGTAGACGGTGCTCTCGCGGCGCTCGGCGGGGGAGAGGTTCGCGGCCGCCCAGCGCGCGATCTCGAACTCGGGGTGCCGGGTGGCGTCGCCGCCCTTGACCCGGTTGCGGTCTTCGAAGCGCACCGAACCGGTCGCGTCGACGAGCACCGAGCCGAACGGCTCGTCGCCGTCCACCAGGGCTTCGCGGGCGAGCTCGACGCACCGCCGCAGGTGCGATCGGTCCTGCTCGCTGATGGTCTGCGGTTCGTTCATGCCGACCAGCCTACCACTTTTGGTATACCATTTCCGGCTGGCGGGCCGGTGGTGGCGGAGCACGGCCCCGCCACCACCGGTCCTCAGCCCAGCCGCGGCGGCCAGTTCAGCATCCGCTTCGGCCGCGGCGCGGCGTAGGTGCGGACCTTCGAGGTGCGCAGGCCCAGGCGGACGAGCGATTCGGCGATGGTCACCGCGGCCGTCACCCCGTCCACGACGGGTACCCCGGTGCGCTCGACCACTCGCTCGGCGAGCCCGGACATGCCGCCGCAGCCCAGGCAGATGACCTCCGCCCGGTCGTCGGCGACGGCGCGCGCCGCCTGCTCGGCGATCGCCTCCACCGCGGCGTCCGGGTCGCGTTCGAGGTCCAGCACGGCCATGCCGCTGGCGCGCACCGACGCGCAGCGCGCGCTGAGCCCGCCGACGTGCAGCCGCTCCTCGATCAGCGGGACCGTGCGGTCCAGGCTGGTCACCACCGAGTAGGTGCGACCGAGGAACTGCGCGGTGCTCGCGGCGGCTTCGGTGATGTCCACGACCGGGACGTCGAACAGCTCCTGCAGCCCCTCCCGGCCGTGCTCGCCGTAGCCGGCCTGGATGATGGCGTCGAACGGCTCCGGGTAGGCCCGCACCGTCTCCATCACCGCGATCGCGGCCAGGTAGCTCTCGTAGTTGCCCTCCACCGACTCGGCGCCGAAGGCCGGGGTGAGGGCCACGATCTCGGTGCCGGGAGACGCCGCACCGGCGGCCTGCGCACCGATGGCATCGGTGATGGCGGCGGTGGTGTTGACGTTCACGACCAGAATGCGCATCGTCCAACCTTCTTCGGGGAACTCGCCTGCCGGTGCTTCACTCGGCGGCCACCGCGATCGACTCGCCGTCCACATCGGAGGCTTCGGGATCGCGGTCGGCGATCACGGCGTAGATGGCGGCGCCGAGGATGGCGCCGATGAACCAGGAGAACCCGGCGGCCGCGCTGAACGCGGGGACCAGCGCCACCGCGACCGCGATCGCCGCGGACGGGATGAACGCCCAGATCGCCTTCGGGTTGTACCCGCGGCTGTAGTGGTAGTCGGAGTGCGCGTCCTCGCTGTAGAGCGCCGGGACGTTCACCCGGGTCTTCCGGATCAGCCAGTAGTCGGCCATGATCACGCCGAACAGCGGGCCGAGCAGCGCGCCGAGGCCGCCCAGGAAGTAGTTCACCACGACCGGGTCGTTGTAGAGGTTCCACGGCAGGATGACCAGTCCGATGATCGCGCTCACCAGCGCGGCCTTGCGGAAGTTCAGCTGCCGCGGGAACAGGTTGACCAGCACGTAGATCGGCGCCACGAAGTTGGCCAGCAGGTTCACCGCGATGGTCAGCATGATCAGCGCGAGCGAGGCGGCGGCCAGCAGCACCATGTTGGGGATGGTCTGCACGATGTCGGTCGGGCTGGTGATGACCTTGCCGTCGAGCTTGAACTGCGCGCCGCTGAGCACCACCACGATGACGGCGAAGAACAGCATGTTGACCGGGATGCCGATCAGGTTGCCGCGGTTGATCGACTGGCGGCTCTTGGCCGAGCGGGTGAAGTCGCAGAAGTTCAGCACGAACGTCCCGTAGATGACCACCCAGAGCGCGGCGCCCTGCAGGATCTGCAGCCACATCTCGCCGCCGGTGAACGGCTGCGCGTTCGACAGCGCGATCTCGCCGCCGGCGCGGACGAACATCCAGATCGCCAGCGCGGTCATCGTGATCAGGATGGTCGGCGCCGCGACCGCCATGTACTTGCGGATCACGTGCATGCCGTAGCTGGCGATGAGCACCTGGACCAGCCACAGCGCCAGGAAGGTGATCCAGCCGAGCGCCGAGAGCCCGAGGAACGACTGCTCCTCCAGCGCCTGCATCGACGGGAACATCGCCACCAGCAGGGTGCTCAGCACCTCGGAGGCCAGGTAGGTCTGGATGCCGAACCAGGCGATGGCCACGATGCCGCGGACGGCGGCCGGGATCTGCGCGCCCTTGGTGCCGAAGGCGATCCGGCTCATGACCGGGAACGGCACGCCCGTCTTGTGCCCCATGTAGCCGGACAGCGTCAGCAGCAGGAACAGCAGCAGCGAGGCGAGCACGAAGGCGGCCAGGATGCCCCACACGTTCAGCCCGAGCGCGAACAGCCCGATCGCGAAGGCGTAGTTGCCGAGGCTGTGCACGTCGTTGCCCCAGAGCGTGAAGACGTTGTAGGCGCCCCAGCGGCGCCCCTCCTTCTTCGTGGGCGCCAGGTCGTAGGTGTAGAGCCGGGAGCTCGTGGTGGTGGGCGCCTCCACGGCGGAGCCGTTGTCCGTGGCGGTCATCGGGCGGCCTCCAGGTGTCCTGTGCGCAACTGTCGACTTCCTTGTCTGGTGCCGGGCATCGGATGGGGTGGGTGCGGAGTGCCGCTCAGCGTTGGGCCCTGGTCCTCGGCGTGCGGTACCGCGCCGGGGAGGTGGTGCTCGAGGAGGACATGGGCTTCTCCGGTGGAGGAGTGCGACCGGTGGTCCCGCGGCGCCCAGCAGCGCTGGGCGGGGAGTCGCCGGGGCGACCTGGTGAAACTTCTATTTCGAATTGCGGAAGTATACGTTTATGATTCGAAAACGCTAGACCGATGGTCCAGGCGCGTCAAGGGTTTCGTTCGAGCGCTGCGAGTGCGGCCCGCGGGCTCCGGGTGGGCGATCCGGGCATCGCGCCGATGGCCGCCTGCCGGAATGGTGACCGCTGCGGGCCCGGGTGTCCACGAATCAGGTGCGGGTGCGGCCGCGTGTGCCGGACGAGGCTCCTGTTGCGGTATACCAAAATCGATCAACCTGATCCTGATGGCGAAGAATCATGCGTGTAACTGGGCTTGGGGTTCATGATTTGGTATACAGAAAATCCCGACGATGGACAGCAAGGAGCGCTCGATGTGCGTTGACCCCGTTCCGCCGCCCGCCGGCCACCTCACCCGCCGAGGTGTCCTCACCGCAGCGGCGGTGCTGGCGGGCACCACCGCGCTGACGGCCGCGCCCGGCACGGCGGCCGCCGCCCGGCGCCCGGCGCCGAGGGCTGGTGATCTGGTCATCGACGGCGGCACCCTGCTCGACCCGGCCACCGGCGCGGTCGTCGAGGACGGCGTGGTCGTCATCCGCGACGGCATCGTCCGCGCGGCCGGGGCCCGCGACGGCATCGAGGTGCCCGCGGGAGCGGCCCGCCTGGACGCGCGCGGTCGCTGGGTGCTGCCGGGCCTGGTCGACGCGCACATCCACTTCAACACCGTCGACGAGGCCAGCGACGCGGTCCGCAAGGGAGCCACCAGCGCCCGCAGCGGATCCACGAACTTCTACCAGGACATCGCCGTGCGCGAGCTCGCCCGCCAGGTGCCCGGACGGGCTCCGCGGTTGAAGGCGGCGGGCGTGTTCGTCACCCCGGACCTCGGCGACACCGTCCTCGCCGACCCCGACCTCACGGCGCTGGCCCGGCTGGCCGACGGCGTCCGCTCGCCGGAGGCGCTGCGCCGCGTCGTCGAGGTGAACCTGGCGCGCGGTGCCGACGTGATCAAGACCCGGGTCAACGAACGCGCCGGGCTGCCCGAGCAGGACCCGCTGACCCAGGTCTACTCCTACGAGCAGCTCTCGGAGATCGTCTCCGCGGCGGGCCGGCGCGGCAAGGGCGTGCTCTGCCACAGCTACAGCGAGCAGGGCTGCCACGACGCGGTGACCGCGGGCATCCGCTCGCTGGAGCACGGCGTCTACGTCGGCGAGCGGACGCTGCGGGAGATGCGCCGCCGGAACACCTTCTTCACCCCGACGCTGACGGCGATGGCCGGGCTGGCCGAGTCCTCGAACCCGGTCCTGGCCGAGCGCGGCCGCACCTACCTGCCGATCCTGAAGGACGCCGTGCGCGCGGCCCACGAGCTCGGCGTGCCGCTGGCGGCCGGAACCGACTCCTCCGGCGGCGAGGTCGACCCGATCGGCCGGGAGGTGCAGCTGATGCACGAGGCCGGCCTCCCGCCGCTGGAGGCGATCCGCACCGCGACGACCTCCGCGGCGAGCCTGCTCGGCGTGGAGCGCGAAGCGGGCCGACTGGCCCCGGGCTTCAGCGGCGACGCGGTGGTCCTCTCCGGCGATCCGCACACCGATCTCTCGGTCCTGCTGGCTCCGCTCCACGTCGTGCGCGCCGGTCAGGTCGTGGAACCCGCCTGACCGCGAAGCGCATGGTCCGCACGCGCTCCCGTGAGTGCTTTGGGGCGTCCCAGCACCCCAAAGCACTCACGGCTCGGGTGCTGAACCAGCACGGCCGCACCGTCAGCAGTGTCCACAGTGCACATGGGCGAGCGGGGTGCGCGGATGCCTGGCCGGTTCGGCGGGTTCGTGCCCGATTGCTCCGGAAGCGGTGCTCTGTCCGGGTGTTTGATCCGATCGTGATCCCCTTCGGCGGAGTGCGTCGTCGGACCTCGGGCGCATAATGGGGCCGACACGTGATCTTGACCGGATGGCTGGGGGCCGGACATGTCCGTCGAGAGAGCTCGCCTGAGCATCCCTGCCGGAACGCCCTGCTGGATCGAGCTGGTGACCACCGACATCCCCGTGGCCTGCGGCTTCTACGGGACGCTGTTCGGCTGGGAGTTCGAGGAGCACGACGATCCGCGGGAGGGCAGGCACGTGATCGCGCACCGGGACGGGTTCCCGGTGGCCAGCATCCGCGAGTCCGCGGACGGCCGGACGCGGTGGCGGCTGTTCCTGGCCACGCCCGACAGCGCGGCCACCGCGGCCGAGGCGGGCAAGCTGGGCGGGCAGATCACCGTGCCGCGCAGCCGGGTGCCGGGGCTGGGCGTCAAGCTCGTGCTGGCCACCCCGGCCGACGACGAGTTCGGCCTGCTGGAGCCGGACGCGACGTGGCAGTTCGACGTCGGCCTGCCGGGCACCCTGGTGTGGGCGGAGCTGGTCACCATCAAGGCGCAGGCGGCCGACCACTTCTACGGCGGCCTGTTCGGCTACACCGGCGAGCAGTTCGGCACCGACCACCTCTCCGACTACGAGGTCTGGTACCTGGGCGGGGATTCGGTGCTCGCCCGCGTCTGCATGATCCGCGACCACCTCAGCCCGGGCGCCCACGCGCACTGGCTGGTCTACCTCGGCGTGGACGAGGAGGTCGGCACCGACGAGATGGTGCGCACGGCGGTCGCCCACCACGGCCGGGTGCGCGTGGACCCCTACGACTCCAGCCTCGGCCGCGTCGCGGTGCTGCGCGACCCGCTGGGTGCGCGCTTCGCGCTCGTCGACCCGTCCCAGGCCACCGACTACGGCTCAGCGGGCAACGACGACCCCTACGACGACTGATCAGGCGGCGTTGCGCAGGAGGTCGGTGATCTCCGCCTGACCGCCGTTCTCGGCGTGGCGCAGCGCCGTCACGCCGTCGCGGTCGGGGAGCGACGGGTCGGCTCCGGCATCCAGCAGGATCTGCACGATCTGCTGGTAGGGGCGGGTGCCGTCGCCGAGGATGACGGCCTCCAGCAGCCCGGTCCAGCCGAGGTCGTTGACGTGGTCGACGTCGATCCCGGTGCGCACCACTTCCCGGACGTAGTCGACGTGGCCGCGCTCGCAGGCGGGGATGAGCGCGACGCCGCCGAACCGGTTGGTCACGGTGAAGTCGGGCCCGGCGGGCAGCAGCACCCGGAGCATCTCGACGCTGCCGGTCACCCCGGTGGCCAGGAACGGGCTGTCCCGGCGGTCGTCCTGGGCGTTCGGGTCGGCACCGGCCGCGACGAGCTCGCGGGCGACGTCGACGTGGTCGCTGAGCACGGCCAGCAGCAGCGGGGTGCGCTGGTGCGCGTCGCGGGCTCCGGCATCGGCGCCCGCCGCCAGCGCGGCGCGGACCTCGCCGAGATCGCCGGTGGTGGCCGCGTGCAGGAGTCGTCGGTCGGGCATGGGAGTCCTCTCCTCGACGGGGTGCGCAGCCGCCGGTGGCGGGGGAACCGGTGGCTGCGCGGACGGCACCGGAGTGCCAGGGAATCACACGGGTGGTCAGGCGGTCGGGGCGCCTGCGACGCGGCGCTGCCCGCCGTTGCGGCGCTGCCAGTCCCGGTAGACCTCGACGGCGTCGTCGCGGTGCTCGTGGCGCATCGGCAGCCGCCGGTCGCGCCAGTCCTTGGCGAACTCCGCGTAGAAGGTGTCGAGCTCGAAGTACTTGCGGTCGTCCACGTAGTGCGGCTCGTAGGCCTCGCGCGTGGTCAGGAACACGACCTCGTCCGGGCTGCAGTAGTACAGCGAGCCCAGGCACATCGGGCACGGGTGGGCGAGCACGTAGACGGTGGTGCCGGTGAGGTGCTCGCTGCCGGTCTTCAGGCACGCCTCCCGGATGGCCAGGATCTCCGCGTGCGCGGTGGGATCGCCGGTCTGCGCCACCTGGTTGGGGCTCTCGGCCAGGACTTCGCCGTCCTTGACGATGACGGTCGCGAACGGGCGGCCGCCCTCGGCGACGTTGCGCCGGGCCAGGTCGATGGTGCGCTGGATGGGGTCCACGTCGTCTCCAGGAATCTCAGAGCTTGTTTGTGGTTGTTCTGCGTGGCGGTGCGGGTGGCGGAACCTGAGTGCTTCCCCGGACTGCGGGTGCCCCTCCTGATGTATGACCGAATACACGGCGGAGGGGCCGTCCTCGCCCAGGGAGCCACCCAGTGGCGGGCCACCGTACCCGCGGCGGTGCGAGCTGCGTGCGTACTCAAAGCGGCTTCGCCGCTTGCACAAGCGCGGACGGCTACGCTGACAGACCGTCAGAACGGCTTGGTGGGCAGGTACTTGCCGTCCAGGGTGATCACGGCGCGCTCGCCGCCCTCGGGGTCGACGACCTTCCGCACGTCCAGCCGGAAGTTGATCGCGCTGATGATGCCGTCGCCGAACTTCTCGTGCACCAGGGCCTTGAGCGTCGTGCCGTAGACCTGGAGCATCTCGTAGAACCGGTAGATGGTCGGGTCGGTCGGGACGCCGCCCGGGATGGAACCGCGGGTCGGGATCGTCTGCAGCAGCAGCGCCGCGTCCGCATCGAGTCCCAGGAGCTCGGCGACGGCCTCGGCGGCGGGAGCGGGCAGCGCGTGCTGACCCAGCAGCGCGGCGGTCACGAACGCCTCGGAGTACCCGGCGGCGTCGGCGATCTGCCGCCACGTCAGGTCCTTGCGGGTCTTGGCCTCGACGGCGGCGATCGCGAGCTGCTGGCGGGCGGCGGGGTCGAACTGGGCGTGGATCATTCTGGTTTCCTCTCGAATCTGGTGCGGAAACGACCGCCGCGGCTCTCAGGCGGCCGGGGCGGGGACTGTCAGGTCGTGGCCGATCTCGGTCACGACGCCGGTGGCGATGTCGAAGACCCAGCCGTGCAGCGCGATCCGGCCGCTCGCGACGGCGCGGGCGACGGACGGATGGGTCGCCAGGTTCGCCAGCTGGGCGAGCACGTTGTGCCGCACGAGCACGTCGACCTCGTGGTTGCCGCCGGCGGCCGCGGCTCGCGCCAGCGAGGCATCGGCGTGGCGCAACCACGCGGCGGTGGTGGGCAGCGCGGAGAGGTCCTGGCGCTCGGCGAGGGCGGTCATCGCGCCGCACGAGGAATGCCCGCAGACGACGACGTCGGAAACCTCCAGCGCGTCGACGGCGTACTCGATGCTCGCGGCGACGCCGTCGGCCCCACCGGAGTGCGCGGGCACGAGGTTGCCCGCGGTGCGGATGACGAACAGCTCGCCCGGATCCTGCTGGGTGATCAGCTCCGGGACCACGCGGGCGTCGGAGCAGCCGATGAACAGCGTGCGCGGCCGGTGCGCGGTGGCCAGCCGGGCGAAGAGCTCGGCCTTGGCGGGGAAGACGCCCTGCTGGAACCGGCGGACGCCGTCCACGAGGTGCTGCACGGCCCCTCCTTCTGGTAGCTGGTGGATCGACACCACGACCATGCCTGAACTGGAGCTATAGCGTCCAATACGCAGTTGCCATCAAGACCATTGCTCTGGTCTATGGTTGGTCGCGTGACCGTTGAGCTGCGCCACCTCCGCTACCTGCTGGCCGTCGCCGAGCACGCGAACTTCACCCGCGCCGCCGAGGAGCTGCACATCTCCCAGCCGACGCTGTCGCAGCAGGTCAAGCAGCTGGAGAAGGCCTTGGGCGTGCAGCTGCTCGACCGGACCGGCCGCTCGGTGCGGCTGACCGACGCGGGCGCGACCTACCTGCACCACGCGCGCGAGGTGCTGCGCGACCTCGCGGCGGGGGAGCGCGCTGTGCTCGACGTGCAGGACCTGAGCCGGGGGCACCTGCGGCTGGCGGTGACGCCGACCTTCACCGCCTACCTGGTCGGGCCGCTGACCGGTGAGTTCCGGGCCGCGCACCCCGGGATCAGCCTGGACGTGCGGGAGATGACCCAGGACCGGATCGAAGCCGCCTTGCTCGCCGACGAGCTCGACCTGGGCGTGGCGTTCCGCGGCGATCACCTGCCGGGCGTCGACAGCGCCGCGCTGCTGACCGAGTCGCTCAGCCTCGTCGTCGGCCGCCGCCACCCGCTGGCCCGCCGCCGTCGCCCGCTGCCGGTGGCGGAGGTCGCCGCGCAGCCGCTGGCGCTGCTCAGCGCGGACTTCGCCACCCGGGGCCACATCGACGCCTACTTCGCCGAGCACCGGGCGCGGGTGCGGGTCGCGGTGGAGGCGAACTCCGTCACCGCGCTGATCGAGATGATCCGGCGGACCGACCTGGTCACCGTGCTGCCCGACGCCATCACCCGGGGGCACCCCGAGCTGCACCCGATCTCGCTGGACCCCGGCCTGCCGACCCGCACGGCCTGCCTGCTGCGCCGCGCGAGCGCTTACCAGAGCGCCGCTTCCCGCGCGTTCGTCCACATCGCCCGGCGATCCGCGCGCCCGTCGTGAGTCCGATGTGGACCTCCAGGGGTCAGCCGGTGTAGTCGTCGTAGAAGCCGCGCCCGGTCTTGACGCCCAGGTGACCCGCGTCGACGTAGCGCCGCAGGAGCTCGCGGGGACCGGCGGGCAGCCCGGGACGTTCGGCGGCGTAGTGGTTCTCGATGTCCAGCACCACGTCCAAGCCGACGTGGTCCATCATCCGGAACGGGCCCGCCTCGGTGCCCAGGTTGAGCTGCCACATCCGGTCGACGTCCTGCGGGGTCGACACTCCGTCGGCCACCACGGCCAGCGATTCGCGCTTGATGGCCGCCCAGATGCGGTTGAAGATGAACCCGGTGCACTCCCGGTGCGCTTCGAACGGGAAGACCCCGTAGCCCGGCAGTTCGCGCAGCAGGAGGTCGAGCACCGCGCGATCGGTGCTGCCGCTGGACATCAGGTCCACCGCCGGTTGCTGCGGCGGCATGTAGAAGTGCATGTTGACCACGCGCTCCGGGTGGCGGACCTGGTCGATGAACTGGCTGGTGGTGTACGAGGAGGAGTTGCTGGCGAGGACGGCGTCGTCGGCCACGAGCCGGTCGAGCTGACCGAAGACCTGCTTCTTCAGGTCCAGCCGCTCGGGCACGGCCTCCACCACCAGCCAGCACCCGTCGACCGCCGCGGCCACGTCGCCGGTCGCGCTCACCTCGCCCGGCGTGCCGCCGTCCACCCGCGCGGCGACCGCGGGCAGGTGCTCGCCGATGAAGGCCAGCGCCTCGTCACGGGGCCCCGGCGCGGGATCGGAGATGCGGACCCGGCCGCCGCGCGTGGCGAACATCATCGCGATGCGGCGGCCGAGGGTGCCCGCGCCGATGACGGCCACCGGGCGCTCGCCTATGTCGGCGGGGAGCGTGAAAGGCATGGCCCACTTCCTCCTCCGGTCCGGGTGCGCTGCCCTTCAGCTTCGCCGATGCCCGGACTTCCGCAAGACGAGCGCCCGGACGCGGCGGCTCAGAGCGAGTCGAGGAAGTCCACCGCGATGCTCCAGGTCTTGCGGGCCGCGTCGGCGTCGTGGTCGGGCAGGCTCGGGTCGGTGAAGAGGTGCCCGGCCCCGGGGTAGCGGAAGACCTCCACGTCCGCCCCGGCCCGCTGGATCAGCAGGTACCAGGAGTTCAGCCAGTCCTCCGACTCGAAGGGATCGGGGTCGGCCACGTGCAGCTGCACCGGCAGCGCGTCGACGGTCGCGCCTTCGGCGATGTCGGAGGTGCCGTGCAGGAGCAGCAGGCCGCGGGCCTTCTCGTCGGCCAGCGCGAGGTTCTGCGCCAGCGCAGCGCCCAGCGAGAAACCGGCGTAGACCAGCCCCCGCTCGCTGAGCGGCGCGGCGACGTGCACGGCCCGGCGCAGCAGTTCATCGCGGCCGATCTCGTCGCGGATGCGCATGCCCTCGTCGACGGTCTCCGCGGTGCGCCCGTCGTACAGGTCGGGGACGTGCACCTCGTGACCGGCCTCGCGCAGCCGGTCGGCGGCGGCGTGCACCGCGGGTCGCAGCCCGAACATGGAATGAAGCAGCAGGATGTCCACAGCAGGACATCCAATCAGCTCCGGCCGGAGCCGACCTCCGAGAGGTACCGCGCCGTGGCCGCGGAAGCCCCGGAGGGCGGTCGAATGTGAACCGGATCCGAACGCCGCGCTGAATGGGCGCGGTCAATTCGGTTAAGCGATGTGGACCGGTGCTCATCGGCTGATTCCGGACCGGAGATGTCGTGCATCACAACGGGTTCGGCCATTCCGGTGCCGCCAGCGCCAGCCGGTTTACCCAGGCGATTCGCCGGGTGTACGTTCCGTGGTGCCGCACCGCCGCGGCGTTCGGTCGGGGAAATCGGAATTTCGGGCCGGCGCGGCGGAACCCGCACTTCTGGGCGCTGCGCGGATATCGCGCGCCGGTTGTTCGCAACCATTCGGAAAATGTGCGGATCAGGAGTGGAATTGTGAAGAACGCCGTTCGCAAACCGCCCGGAACCGAGCGCGGCGCAGGTGCCTCGCCCGCCGCGGCGGGCGAGCTGGAACTGGCCTTCCTGCAGCCGGTGGTGGCGTCGGGCAAGTGGGGATCGGACAATCCCGGTGGCCTTCCGCTCGAAGCCGGAGAACTCGACCCGTCGGTCGCCGAGGCGCTGGGCGTCGAGCAGGCGCGCGCGGCCGCGGAGTTCGCCGCCCACCAGGGACTGGAGCACGCCGTCCCGGTCGCCAACGGCACGCGCGCCCTCGTCGTCGCGCTGATGGCGGCGAGCGTGCTGGCCGCGGGCACCGGCAGGCGTGCGCTGCGGCCGGGCGGGAAGGTGCTGGTCGCCGGGCTGACCTGGCAGGCAGGCGCGATGGCGCCGATCGACCGCGGGCTGGTCCCGGTGCTGGTGGACGTCGATCCCCGCACCGGTGTGGTCGACGCCGAGGTGATCGAATCGGCGCTGCGCGAGGATCCCGGGATCGTCGCCGTCGTGCTGCCGCACCTGTACTGCCGGATGGTCGACATGCCGCGGATCGCCGCGCTGTGCGAGGAGTTCGGCGTGGTGTCCGTTGAGGACTGCGCGCACGCCCACGGCGGGCGGATCGGCGGCCGGGCCGCCGGCGCGATCGCCGACCTGGCCACCTGGTCCTTCCAGGGCTCCAAATCCGTCAGCTGCGGGGAAGGCGGCATGGTCACCACGCGCCACGCCGGTCTGGTCGACCAGCTGGTGTCGATCGTGACGTGCGGTCGCCAGGTCGGTCGATCGCAGCGGTTCCAAGCGGGCAACGAACGCCTCGGAGCTCTGCAAGCAGCGCTGCTGCGCGCTCAGCTGCGCCGCTTCTACCGCGATCAGCTGCCGGTCAAGCAGCGCGTGCTGAGGGAGTTCGAGACCGTGCTCGACCGGATCGACGGAGTCTCCGCGCCGGACCCGCAACCCGCCGTCGACCAGCAGATCACCTACAAGGCCCTCGCCCTCTTCGACCCGTCCGCCTTCGGCCGCCGCACCGCTGAGGAGCTGGCCGCCGAGTACCAGCACCTGCTCGGCTGCGAGGTGACGACGCTCTACGACCCGCTGAACGACAGCGCTCTCTACCGGCCGGACACCGATCCCGCCAACCACTGGTCGCCGGAGTTCGTCGTCGCGGTCGAGCCGAGCCGGTTCGAGCTGCCCGGTGCGCGAGCGCTGCGCCGCGGCAGCATCGCCTTCGAGCACTCCGCGCTGCTCGACGAGGCGTTCCCCGGCCGCTTCCAGCGGGCCACCGAGCACCTGCGATCCACCACCGCGGCGTGAAGCCGCCGTCCACCCCGATCACCGGTGAGCTGAGGATCGACATGCCGTCAAGCGCACTCCGCGCAGCGCACCCCGACCCGACCCGGAACCCGGCCGACCAGGTCCAGGTGTGCATCGTGGGCGGATCGTCCGCGGTCGCACCCCGCCACGTCGAAGCCGCCACCGATCACCCCGCGACGTCCGTCGGCGCGCTGGTCGAACCGGACGAGACCAAGGCAGAACGCCTGCGGCAGCGCTACCCCGCGATCCCGGTCGTCGATCGCGCGCTCGCCGCGCCGCGCGGCGGCGCGGGGCTGGCGATCGTGTGCGCACCGGACGCCGTCCACGCCGAAGTGGTCACCCGGTGCCTCGACCTCGGGTGGCACGTCCTGTGCGAGAAGCCGCTGACCGACGACGCCGAGGCGGCCGCGCGCCTGTACGACCACGCCGAACGCGCGGGCCGCTACCTCGGGGTCGCCTACCAGCGGCGCTTCATGGTCGAGGGCCTGCTCGGCTGGATCGGGGACGGGATCACCGGTCGGCTGCACTGCATCAACGCCCGCTGGCTCCGCCGCGCCGGTCACCCCGAGTCCCGGCGCAGCCTCGCCCGGCGCGGCCACGGGGTCCGCGGCGACCTGATCCCGCACCTGCTGTCGCAGGCGCTGCCGCTGCTCGGCCCGGAACCGCTCACCGTGCAAGCGCGGGACTGGCAGGTCGGCCCCGGCTGGTCCACGGAGGACGTCGCCCGCCTCACCATCCGCAGCGCCGACCAGGTGGAGCTGCAGATCGATGCGGCCTACGACGCGCCGCACCTGGACAAGTCCGACGACTGCTGGCTGGAGATCCACGGCACCCGCGGATCCGTCCACGCCGAACTGCCCACGCACCAGGACGAGCAGTGGGCCGCGGCCCATCCGCCCACCTGCTACCCGCGCACCGGCGACCCCGTCGCGCTGCCACCGCTGCGCACCACCGCGCAGTGCCACCTGCTGCAACTCGACCACGTCGTGCGAGCACTCGCCAGCGGTCCGGCACCGGTCGAGGAGCGGGAGCGCGAGCTGGCGCTGGTGCGGGCCATGGCCGCCTCGCAGGCCTCGGCCACGTGGCAGGGCCCGATCATCCCGGTCTGACTGCGTCGCGCACCGCCCGGCCCGGGTCGCACCGGCCGAGCGCTGCGCGACGCCCACCAAGGAGGAAACCAGTTGCAAGGCCCGATCTGGCGCCGCCCTGCCGTGCTGGCGGTGGCGTCGCTGTTCTTCCTCAACGGCCTCGGATACGCCGCGCTGGCCTCGCGGCTGCCGGAACTCCAGCGGGCTCTGGGCCTGTCGGAGTCGCAGCTCGGGCTCGCGCGCACCGGATTCGTCATCGGCATCGTGGCGACGATGCTCGTCGCACCCCGGCTCGTCCGGCGCTACCGGGCGCAGCGCGCCGCCCCGCTGGCCGCCGGGCTCTACGTGATCAGCATCTGCCTGGCCGGATCAGCCTCGGGGACAACGGCTTTCGGCTTCTGGTTGCTGGCTGCGGGCGCGTTCAACGCGCTCGTCGACATCGGGCAGAACGTCCTGGCCGTGCGGCTGGAGAAGCTCCGGATGCTGGCGGACGGCGGAGCCCGCGCCAACAGCCTGCTCTCGCCGCTGGAGGGGTTGCAGGCCGTGGGCGTCGCCGCCGGAACGGGTTTCGGACTGCTGACCGCGGGGCGCATCCCGCTGGCGCACAGCTTCGCCGTCCTCGCGGTGGCCGGACCGCTGGTCGCGGCCATCACCCTGGCAGCACTGCGCACCGCGGGCCCGGCCGCACCCGGCCGAGTTCCGTGCGGTGTCCGGGCAGCGAGAACGGCCTGGCCGGCGCGGTTGCGCTGGCTGACCGCGATGAGCTTCTCCGCCCTCCTGCTGGAAGGCGCCCTGACGAACTGGATCGCGGTGCTCGTCGTCGGCTCGGGCGCCTCCCTGCTCACCGCCGGTCTCGGGCTCACCGCGTTCGCCACCGCGCTGTGCGCCGGCCGGCTCGGCTACGGAACCGTTGCCGCGCGCGTCGACCAGGTCGTGCTCGTCCGGGTCATGGGCGGGCTGGTGCTCGCGGGCATCGCCGGACTCGTCCTGCTCAGCACGGCGGCGGGAGCGGTGCTGGTCTCCGCCGCGGTGGCGGGACTCGGTCTGGCGAACCTGCACCCGTTCTGCACCGGAGCCGTCGGCCACGGCAGCGCGCCCGATGACGAGGAGCAGCAGCTCGGCAGGCTCAACCGCATCGCCTACACGGGCATCGCCGTCGAAGGCGTGCTCATCGCCGGGCTGACCGCACTGCTCGGTCTGCACGGCGCGATCGCGGTGGTGGGACTGCTCGCGGCCGTCTTCGTGTGCAAGGCGTCGATCTTCAGCGCCGAGCACCACTGGGCCGCCCCAGCGCCGGTCCGCTGACGGCTACGAATCGCGCTGCCTGGGAACGACCTCGCCGAGCTCGACGAGCAGCCCGCTGTGGCCGCGGACGAGGAACCGCTGCCGCAGCGCGCTCCCCGTCGCCGCCGAAGGAGCATCGGCGGACAGCAGCACGCGGCCGTGACCGGGCAGTCCGACCACGGTGTCGGTGCTGCTGAAGTTCAGCAGCACGGCCAGCTCCTGCGCCCGGGTGCTTCGCACGTAGCCGAAGCAGTGCTCGGCGCGGAGGTCGAGAGAGCGATATGCGCCGTGCCGCAGTGCGGGTTCGCTGCGGCGCAGGGCGAGCAGGCGGCGGTAGAGGTTGAGCACCGAATCCGGTTCGGCGAGCTGGTTCTGCACGCTGAGCCGCAGGTACTCCTCGCTCACCGGCAGCCACGGTGCGGCATCGGCCGGGCCGGAGTCGAAACCGCCGTTGCCCAGGGAGGTCCACGGCATCGCCGCCCGGGCCTGGTCCCGGCCCAGCGGGTCCAGCCACTTCTCCTCGGGGATCGGCAGATCGGCCAGGCCGAGCTCGTCGCCGTAGTACAGCGTCGGGGTGCCGCGCAGGGTCAGCAGCAGCATCGCCGCGATCCGCACGCTCTGCGGGCCGTTGCGGGTGGCCAGCCGCGGCCGGTCGTGGTTGGACAGCACGTAGTTCGGCCAGGCGCCCGCGGGCAGCGCCGCTTCCTGCTCCTCGACGCTGGTGCGCAGCGCCGCGGGTTCCCAGGGCGTTTCGACGAAGTTGAAGTTGAAGTTGAAGTGCGTCCCGCCGTCGCCGAGGAAGCGCACCCACGACTCCCACGGCATGGCCTCGATCTCGCCGATCGCGATCCGCTCCTGCCCGGTCCGGGCGCTGTGCTCGGCGAGCAGGCCGCGGATCTCGCGGATGTACTCGTGCAGGTCCGGGTGCATCCGGTCGTGGAGGTGCCACTGGGTGTCGAAGTCCGGGTCCTGCCGGTCGGCCGGGTTGGGCGCGGCGTCGACTCGGACCGGGTTGTCGGTGAGGCCGGGATCCTTGGCGATCATGTGCAGCGCGTCGATGCGGACACCGTCCACCCCGCGGTCCAGCCAGAACCGCAGCACGTCGAGCATCGCCGCCCGCAGCTGCGGGCAGCGCCAGTTCACATCCGGCTGAGCCCGGTTGAACGAGTGCAGGTACCACTGCCCGGTGAGCTCGTCGAACTCCCACGTGGAGCCGCCCTGCTCGCTCGTCCAGTTGCTCGGCGGCCGCCCGCCCGGCGCGGAATCGGCCCACACGTACCAGTCGCGCTTCGCCGCGTCCCGGCTCGAGCGCGCCTCGGCGAACCACGGGTGCTGGTCGGAGGTGTGGTTCGGGACGAAGTCGACGATCACCTTCAGCCCGCGCCGGTGCGCGGCGGCGATCAGGGCGTCGAAGTCGGCCAGCGTGCCGAATGCCGGGTCGATGTCGGCGTGGTCGCTGATGTCGTAGCCGAAGTCGACCTGCGGGGAGCGGTAGAGCGGCCCGCACCAGATCGCGTCGACGCCCAGCGCGTCCGCCAGGTAGTCGAGCTTGCCGATGATGCCGCGCAGATCCCCGACGCCGTCGGAATCGCTGTCGGCGAAGCTGCGCGGGTAGATCTGGTAGATCACGGCGCTGCGCCACCACGGCGCCTCAGTGTCCACATCGGACTTCTCGATCACGGTCGGGGTCTCCTTCCCGGTGGTGTCACACGCTGATCGATGCCTTGGCGAGCACGCCGCCGTCGCAGACGAGGTGGGTGCCCGTGACGTAGCTGGATTCCGGCCCCAGCAACCAGCGGATGGCCCGCGCGGGCTCCGCGGGGTCGGCGATGCGCCCGAGCGGGACCTCCGCGCACACCTGCTCCCGCATCGCCGCGCGCTCTTCGGCGGGCACGGCGGCCCACATCAGCGGGGTCTCGGTGGGACCGGGCACGACGGCGTTGACCCGGATGCCGTGCGGGGCGTAGTCCACCGCGAGGGCGCGGACCAGCGCGGACACGCCACCCTTGCTCGCCGCGTAGGCACTGGTCCCGCCGGCGGCGAAGCCCGCGAAGGCAGCCGGTGAGGAGCACAGCACGATGGAGCCACCGGTGCCCGCCTCCCGCATGCGCCCGAGCACGGCGCGCGCGGTCAGGAAGGACCCGGTGAGGTTGACCTCCAGCACCCGCCGCCAGTCGCCGACCGGGAGTTCGTGCGCGAGACCGCCGATGTCGACCCCGGCGGCGCAGACCAGCCCCGTGGGCGTGCCGGCCTCGCCGACCGCGGCGTGCACGGCGGCTTCGTCGGTGACGTCGCAGCGCGCCCCGACCGCCGATGCGGCTCCCGCGGCCCCGGCCTGCTCGGCGACCTCCTGCGCAGCAGCCTCGTCGGCATCCAGGACGACCACCGACTCGCCCGCCGCGGCGAGCAGCAGCGCGGTCCGGCGCCCGATGCCCGACCCGCCGCCCGTGATGAGCGTCAGCGCTGTCATGGTCGGAGCAGCTCCTCGGCGTCGGCGTACCGCGCGAGCCGGTCGGGATCCAGCTGGAGCCCGAGGCCGGGGCCTGCCGGGATCGGCAGCATCCCGTCGGCGTCCAGGCGGAACGGCTGCTCGGTGATGCCGTCGATGTAGGGCGAACCGGTCTTGTACTCCACGAGATCGGTGCCGGGCAGCGCCGAAGCCAGGTGCAGGTCGGCGAGCAGGCCGACCGCGGTGTTCCAGCCGTGCGGGATCAGCCGGACACCGTGCTCCTGCGCCAGCCAGCCGATCCGGCGGCTCTCGCTGAGCCCGCCGACCTTGGTGGTGTCGGGCTGGACGATGTCGAACGCGCGCTGCTCCAGGTACGGGCGGAACGCCTGGCGCCGCGTCAGCACCTCACCGCCGGAGACCGGCACGAGCGTCCGGCTGCGCAGCGCGGCGAAGTCCTCGACGGCGTCGGGGCACAGCGGCTCCTCGAACCACGCGACCTGGTGCGCCTGGAGCATCTCGGCGGTGCGCAGCGCCCACTTGAGGTCGCCGCGCCAGTAGGCGTCGCTGCCGCCCGCATCGACGGCCAGCAGCGCGTCGGGGCCGACGGCGTCCCGCGCCGCGCGCACGATCTGCTCGTCCAGGCCGGCGCTCACCCGGCCGAACGGGCCCCAGCCGATCTTGAAGGCGCGGAAGCCCTGCTCGGCGAGCCCGGTGAGGTTCTCGGCGAGCCGTGCGGGCTCGTCCATCAGCACCGAGGCGTAGGGGAGCACCCGCTCCCGGTGCCGCCCGCCCAGGAGACGGCCGACCGGCTGCCCGGTGGCCTGGCCGAGCAGGTCCCACAGCGCGATGTCGATCGCGCTGGTGGTGTGCGTGAGCGCGCCGCCGCGGCCGAGCCAGAAGGTGTGCTGGTGCAGGTGCTCGGACACCCGCTCCGGCTCCAGCGCGCTGTCGCCGAGGCACAGCGGAGCGAGCACGTCGAGCGCGGCGCGCACCAGGTTCTCGCTGGTGAAAGCGCTGCCCACGCCGACGAGCCCGGTGTCGGAGTGCACCGCGACCAGGGTGTGCACCACGTCGTCCGGCCGGAGCTCGACGCTCCACCCGCCCTCCGGCGTCGCGCCCCGCAGACCGGCGGCGCGGATCTCGCGGATCTTCACCAGTGCCTCCGTTTCGGTCGATGGTCGATGGTCGACCATTTAACCATCTCGGGTGCTCCGGATATAGTCCTGTTCGCATCCGAGCCGACCGAAGGGGCCAGTTCCACCGATGGCCAGAAACCTCCTGCCCGCCCTGCCCTCGACCTCGCGCCGCCACCAGGTCGCCGACGTGCTCCGCGCGGCGATCGTGGACGGCACGCTGCAACCGGGCGACAAGCTCACCGAGCGGGACCTCGCCGAGGAGCTGGACACCAGCCGCGCGCCGATCCGCGAAGCGCTGCGCCAGCTGGAGCAGGAAGGCCTGGTCGTCTCCTACCCGTACCGCGGCACCGAGGTCCTGGGCATCTCGCAGCAGGAGGTCACCGAGATCCTGGTCCCGATCCGCCTGACCCTGGAGCGCTTCGCGGTCCGCACGGTGCACCCGCTGCTCACCGAGGACGACTTCGCGCACCTGATGGCGCTCGTCGACCGGATGGCCCGGCTGGCCGAGACGGCCGACCACGCGGGCCTGGCCGACGCCGACGTCGAGTTCCACCGGTTCCTGATCACCAGGTCGGGCCAGCCGCACTGCCTGCAGCTGTGGAACGTCATCGAACCCCGCGTGGTGGCCCAGTTCCGCCGGGACGCCCCGGCCCACCCGTCCCCGAAGGCGGTGGCCGACCAGCACGCCCGCCTCCTCGAAGCCCTCCGCGCCGACGACGTGGAAGCGGCCTGCGAAGCAGTGGCGGCCCACATCCACGAGATCCCGGCGACCGGGGCGTAGCGGGCGCCGGTTCGCGAAACCCGTCGTCGGCGAACCCCGCGCGCCTGCGGGTTGGTCGGCGGTGCCGTGGTCCGCACATTCCCCCAAATGGTTCTTTGGGGGTTGGTGGTCGTCCGCCAGGATCGAGCTGTGGCAGAACAACGCTCTTTGGGCGAGCTTCGGGTGCTCGCGCATCCGTTGCGGCTTCGGATGCTCTCGCTGCTGACCGGTGTTGCGATGAGCGCAGCCGAGGTCGCGCGGGAGCTGGGGGAGTCGCAGGCGAACGCGAGCTACCACTTGCGGCGGCTGCACGAGGCCGGGTTGCTCGACGTCGTCGATGAGGTGGTGATCCGCGGCGGCCGGGCCAAGCGGTACCGGCACGATCCCGACAGCGGTGCGCGCTTCTTGGCCGACCCGGACGAGCAGCGGCGGCTGGTGAGCACGATGGCCGCGGACCTGCCCGGCCGCGCCCAGCGGTGGCCCACCGGTGCACCAGGGGCGCTGACCGATGCGCAGGTGTGGTTGGAGCCGGACAGCTGGCAGCGGGCGCTCTCGCTGGCGCGGGAACTCGGCGAGCTGCTGCACTCGGCCGCCGTGCCACCTCGGACACCGGGCGCCGAGCCGATCAGCGCGACCGTCGCGCTGTTCCCGGTCGAGCGCGGGGATGCCGGATGAGCGGCACCGGGCTGTCCCGGCCGCTGGTGCGGCCGGCCTTCCGCAGGCTCGCCGGAGGCCGGACCGCCGCCGAACTCGGCAACGCGGTCGCGCCGGTGGCGATCGCCTTCGCCGTGCTGGACCTGACCGGCTCGGTGGTGGACATCGGGATCGTGGTCGGAGCGCGTTCGCTGGCCAACGTCGTGCTGCTGCTGCTCGGCGGCGTGCTGGCGGACCGGCTGCCCAGGCAGGCGATCCTGCAGGGCGCCCAGTTCGGCGCCGCTGCCAGCCAGGCGCTGGTGGCGGCGAGCGTCCTCCTCGGATTCGCCTCCGTCCCGCTGCTGGTGCTGCTGGGCGTGGCCAACGGTGCCGCCGCTGCGCTGTCGCTGCCCGCGGCGGCGTCGCTCACGCCGAAGACCGTGCCCGCTCACCTGCTCGCCCCGGCCAACGCGCTGCTGCGGCTGGGGGTGAACGGCGGGCGGATCATCGGGGTGTCCGTCGGTGGTGCGGTGGCTGCGATCAGCGGGGCCGGTGTCGCGCTGGTCGTCAGCGCGGTCTCGTTCGCCGTGGCCGCCCTGTTCTTCCGCGGGGTGCGGTTGCCGCACGTCGCGGTGCCGGGGCGGTCGCGCCCTCTCGCCGAGATCCGCGAGGGGTGGCGGGAGTTCCGGTCCCGGCGCTGGGTGTGGGTGGTCGTCGGGCAGTTCATGGTGATCAACGCGGTCACCGCCGGTGCGCTGACGGTGATCGGGCCGGTGATCGCCGACGAGACGATCGGCCGGGCCGCCTGGGGGCTGGCGCTGGGTGCGCAGACGGCGGGCGCGCTCGTCGGCGGGATCGTCGCGGCGCGCTGGCAGCCGAAGCGGGCGCTGGGCTTCGGCGTCGCGATCGGGATTCTCGAAGCGCTGCCGCTGGTCGTGCTGTCGCAGCCGCCATCGGTGCTGTTGCTGCTGGCGGCCATGTTCGTGACCGGAATGGCGCTGGAGCAGTTCGGCGTGGCGTGGGAGGTCTCGTTGCAGGAGAACGTCCCGGAGGACAAGCTCGCGCGGGTCTACTCCTACGACATGCTCGGCTCGTTCATCGCACTTCCGGTCGGCGAGGTCGCCGCGGGGCCGCTCGCCGAACATCTCGGCATCGCACCGGTCCTGCTCGGCGGCGCGATCGCGGTGCTCGTGGTCACCGGCCTCGCGCTGGCCGTCGAGGACGTCCGGACCCTCACCCGGAAGACCACCGCTGACCGCTGACGTCAGCTGGAAACGCGATCAGCAGGAGGAGCCGGTGGACAGCACCGCGCGGCACGAGCGGGCCGAGCAGGTGGTGACCGAGCTGTGCGCGTGGGCGGACAAGCGGCCCGACGTGCTGGCTCTCGCGCTCGTCGGCTCCTACGCCCGCCCGCCGGGAGCGGAGACCGCCGAGTCCGATGTGGAACGAAGCTGATCGACGCCTGCGAGGACTGACGCGGGCTCGCGAGGTGGCGTCACGGGCTGCGGCGGGTGTCGAGCGGGACGCAGCCCGTCGCGTGGCCGCGTTCGTCGAGGAGCCGGCCGACGAGCTTCACCGGTCGCACCACGATACTGCGGTCGACGATGTCCAGGTGCGGCAGCCGCCGGCTCATGTGCGTCTCCAGGTCCTGGACGTCGGCCAGGGACCGCTGCCAGACCGCGATGATCAGGTTGTGCGGGCCTGCCGCCGAGGTCACCGCGCGAACCTCCGGGATGCGGGCGAGAGCGCGCGCGGTGTCGTCGAGGTGAGCCGGGGGCACGCGGGCGAAGAACCACGCGTAGACCGGCCAGCCGGACTGCGTCCGGGCCAGCTCGCAGCGCAGGCGGAGCTGCCTGCTGGCCAGCATCCGGGCCATCCGCCGCCGGACCGTGCTGGTGCTGGTGCCCGCCGCGTCGGCGAGCGCCGCGACCGGGGCCCGGCCGTCGGCGGCCAGCGCCACCGCGATCGCCCAGTCCTGCTCGGTCAGCGGGACCAGGCCGGACGTGCCGGGGTCCCAGGCCATCCGCGCGGCCTGGTCGTGGTCGAGCGCGCGCAACCGCCAGCGGCTGGCCTCGGTGTAGATCCGCACCGCCGGGTGGCTGCGCACCTGCTGGAGGTGGCCGACCCGGCTCATCCGCTCCAGCAGGTAGCTCGACAGCGCCTGCGGGTCCGGCGCGCTGACGGTGACCAGCACGTCGCGCCCGCCCGCGGTCACGTCGATGGTCATGGCCTGCGGGTCTGCGGCCAGCTCGCGCGCCACGTCCACGCCTCGCCCCGGTTCGCAGCCGAGCTCGACGAAGGCGGTGGCCTGAGCGGGAGTGGTCGGGGGATAGGCGGAGATCCAGGCCAGCCCGGTGCGCTCCAACCGCGCCCACCTGCGGGCGGCGGTGACCGGGTCGATGCCGAGCACGCCGCCGATCAGCGACCAGGGCGCGCGCGGGTTGATCTGCAAGGCGTTGACCAGCGCTAGATCAACTTCGTCCAGCTCGGCGTGATCCTGCATCAGACCGGTCTTCCTGCCGCAATCCTGCGTTCGGGGGAAGGTGAGCGTCCCATCGCTGACCCTTCCTGTCCAGGACGGACCGGGGAGGGGCGCAAGTGGGCGGTCAGGACATCGACGTCGTGGCACTCGGGCACGTGGTGCGGGCCGAGCAGCAGCGCTGGCAGGAGCGCCTCGTGCGGCTCAGCCGCAGCCTGCACGCGGAGCCGGAGCTGGCCTTCGCCGAGCACCGCTCGGTGGAGAAGGTCACCGAGCTGCTCGGCGCGGCGGGCTTCGCGGTGGAACCGGGCCCGGACGACGTGCCGACGGCGTTCACCGCGGTGCGCGGCGGCGGGGAGTTCACCGTCGGCATCTGCGCCGAGTACGACGCGCTGCCCGAGATCGGGCACGCCTGCGGGCACAACATCATCGCCTCGGCCGCGGTCGGCGCCGCCATCGGGCTGGCCGCCGTGGCCGACGACCTCGGGATCCGGGTCAAGGTGATCGGCACACCCGCCGAGGAGCACGGTGGCGGGAAGGTCCTGCTGCTGGAGCGGGGCGTCTTCGACGACGTCACCGTGGCGATGATGGTGCACCCCGGGCAGGCCGACGTGCACCCGGCGGCCTTCGCCAGCCAGGCGGTGACCCGGTTCGCGGTGACCTACGCGGGCCGGGCCTCGCACGCCGCCGCCGCGCCGCACCAGGGGATCAACGCCGCCGACGCCGCGGTCGTCGCCCAGGTGGCGATCGGGTTGCTGCGCCAGCAGATCACGGGCGACTGCCGGATCGGCCTGTTCGTGCGGGAGGGCGGCGCGGTCACCAACATCATCCCGGAGAAGGCGGTCGTGGACTGCGAGGTGCGGGCCTTCGACGTCGAGACGATGTCCGCCCTGCAGGAGCGGGTCATGGCCTGCTTCGACGCCGGAGCGCGGGCCAGCGGCGCGACGATGTCGGTCGAGCCCACCGAACCGCTCTACGCCGACCTGGTGCAGGAACCGGCGATGTCCGACCGGTTCGCCGCGCACGTCGAGGCACTGGGCCGGGAACTGCGCGAGACCCACGGCATGCGCGGCGGGTCGACGGACATGGGCAACGTCTCGCACGTCGTGCCCAGCATCCACCCGTCCATCGCGATCGTCGGCTGCGAGCACCCGCCGCACACCCGCGGCTTCGCCGCCGCGGCGGCGACCCCGGCCGGTGACGACGCCGTCGTGGACGGTGCCGCCGCGATGGCGCTGACCGCCGTGGACGTCGCCGCCGACCCGGTGCTGCGGCAGAAGTTCCTGGCCGAGCACGCCGCCCGCCTCCACCGGAGCTGAGCACGAGCCCCCGACGACGTGGCCTGCTGAAGGCCACCCGACCTCAGAACCTCTGGTCATCATGGAGGAAACCATGTCCGGCACGACGGCTGCGCGGGGAACTTCGCGCCCGGCCCGCGCATCGCGCAGCCGACTCGCCCTGTTCGTCCTGCTCGCGCTCGCCCTGACCGCTGCCGCCGAGGCCATCGGGAGCTACCAGATCTCCCTCGGGGTGGGCGCGATCACGCTCTTCCCGATCATCTGGGGACTGGTGCTCGGCGCGGTGGTGAGCATCCAGCGCTTCCGACCCGTCCCGGTGGGGCTGCAGAAGGCGTCGACCTACCTGGTGGAAGCGGGCGTGCTGCTGCTCGGCGTGCGCCTGGCCTTCGTCGTCGGGCACGAGCTGCCGGTGCTCGAGCAGGCCAGCGCCGCGCTGCTGCTGCAGGAGCTCGGCCACCTCTTCGGCACGGTCGTGCTGTCGCTGCCGCTGGCCGTGCTGCTGAGGATGGGGCGCTCCGCGGTGGGCGCCTGCTTCTCCATCGACCGCGAAGCCTCCTTCGCGATGGTCTCCGAGCGGTTCGGCCCCGACTCCGAGGAGTACCGGGGCGTGCTCGGGATGTACATCTTCGGCAGCGTCGTCGGAGCGCTCTACGTGACGCTGCTCGCGAGCTTCCTGGCGGGGACCGGATGGCTGGACCCGCTGGCGCTGGCGATGGGCACCGGTGTCGGTTCCGGCTCGGTCATGGCCGCATCGTCGGCGGCCATCGCCGCCCAGTACCCGGGGATGGCCGACCAGATCGTGGCGGTGGCGGCGGTCAGCAACCTGGTGACCACGCTGCTCGGGCTCTACGTCGGCATGTTCGTCGCGCTCCCGCTGGCCGACCGCTTCTACCGGCTGCTGACCCGCGGCCGCACGATCGCCGCGGCCGCGCCCCGGGTGACCGCGGTGCCGGAGCCCGGCGAAACCGTCCGGATCCGGCCGCTGATCGCGATCCTGCTCGTGCTGGTGGCGATGGTGGTCTCCAACGTCGTGCACACCGGCGGTCTCCAGCCGCGTTCGCTGCTCGGGTTCGCCCTGGTCGCGGCCGTGGTCCTGGCCGGTCTCGGCCTCAAGAAGCTGACCGGGCTGCCCGCGGTCGCGGGCACCTCGGTGCTGGCCATCCTGCTCACCTCGCCGATCTCGCCGGTCGCCGAGCCGGTGCTGTCGGTGATCGAGCCGATCGAGTTCCTGGCCATGGCCACGCCGATCCTGGTCTTCGCGGGGCTGAGCACCGGCAAGGACGTGCCCGCGCTCAAGCGCATCGGCTGGCGGATCGTCCCGGTGGGGCTGACCTCCTTCGCCGCCTCGTTCCTGATCTCGGCGCTGATCGCGCAAGCGCTGCTCTGAAAAGGGCGCGGTGCGGCGGATTTCACCGATTCGCCGGGTGTGCGGCGAGCGTGGTGCCGAGCAGGGTGGATGAGGCCGACGTGTGCCCGCTTACAGCGCCTCGACCCGAGGTGCGCCCCGCGCATACGTTCGGACCTCGGTGGCCGGGCGAGGGCCACCGCACACCGACGGAGGAACGAGGCGCAGATGACCACCGGCTCGACGGCGCTGGCCGCGCGGCTGCGCGAACTCGCGGCGCAGGCGCCCGACCGCCCCGCGGTCACCGACGATCACGAGACGCTGACCCGAGCGGAACTCGACCGGCGCACCAACCAGCTCGCGCGCCGGTTCGCCTCGCTCGGCGTCACCCGGGGATCGATGGTGTCGATCGCGCTGGTCAACCAGGTGCGGCACGTGGAGTGCTCGATCGCGGCGTGGAAGCTCGGCGCGATCCCGCAGCCGCTGTCGCACCGGCTCCCGCCCCGCGAACTGGCGTCGCTGCTGGAGGTCGCCGATCCGGCGCTCGTGGTCGGGCTCCCGCCGCAGGACCAGCGTCCGTGGCTGCGCGGTGACGAGGACGTCGCGGGCGAATCCGCCGCCGCGCTGCCCGACGTCGTCGGACCGGCGTGGAAGGCCCCGACGTCGGGCGGCAGCACCGGCAGGCCGAAGCTGATCGTGTCCGGGCAGCAGGCCAGCGCCGAGGGCGTGCTCGCCGGGATCGAGCACCTGCGCCTGGAACGGGACGGCGTCGTGCTCACCACCGCTCCGCTCTACCACAACGCGCCCTACATGTTCTCGCTGATCGGGCTGCTCCAGGGCAGCCACGTGGTGCTGATGTCGCGGTTCGACGCCGATCGCGCGCTGGGCCTGATCGAGCGGCACGCGGTCACCTGGCTCTACGTGGTGCCCACCATGATGGGGCGGATGCTGCGGCTGCCCGCGCAGCGCCGGGCAGCGGTGGACGTCTCCTCGCTGCGGACGGTCTTCCACGTCGGAGCGCCGTGCCCGCAGCACGTCAAGCGCGGCTGGATCGAGTGGGTCGGCCCGGAGAAGGTCCTGGAGGTCTACGCGGGCACCGAATCGCTGGCCAGCACGATGATCGACGGGGTGGCCTGGTTGCAGCGGCCCGGTTCGGTCGGCCAGGTGGTGGCCGGGGAGATCACCGCCCGCGACGAGGACTTCCGCGAGCTGCCGCCGGGCGAGGTGGGCGAGCTGTGGCTGCGCCGCAGCCCGGGCAGCCCGCCCGGCTACCGCTACGTCGGCGCCGATCCCCGGGCGCGCGAGGGCTGGGAATCGCTCGGCGACATGGGCCGCTTCGACGCCGACGGCTACCTCTACCTCGCCGACCGCAGCACGGACGTCATCCTGGTCGGCGGCGCGAACGTCTACCCGGCCGAGGTCGAGAACGCCCTGGCCGAGCACCCGAAGATCGCGTCGAGCGCGGTGATCGGGCTGCCCGACGACGACCTCGGCAACGCGGTCCACGCGATCCTGGAGACCACCCGGCCGCTGCCCGCCGAGGACCTGCTGGAACACCTGCGCGCCCGCCTGGCCCCGTACAAGATCCCGAGGACCTTCGAGTTCACCACCGACCAGCTCCGCGACGACGCGGGCAAGGTCCGCCGCAGCGAACTGCGCGCGACCCGGCTCAGGCGGGACCCACGGCTCCCCGGCGCTGCGGGCTGATGCTGGGCAGGTGTTCGCGGACCAGCAGTCCGCTCATGACCAGCAGCCACAGCGCGGTCAGCACGTTCGGGACGTAGGCGGCGAGCACGCTGTCGGGCGCCAGCACCCCGGCCCCGCCGATCACCGTGATCGCGCCGAGCACCCGGATCGCGGCGACGAAACCGGTGAACCAGCCCGCCCACGCCGGGAACACCTCGGTGCGCACGATGGCCACCGCGCAGGCGGCCAGCGGCAAGGCCAGGGCCAGCCCGGCGATCGCCCGCACCACCATGAGCGCGGAGTAGGGCACCGAGGCGAGCGCGAGCAGCATCGGGTGGGTGGTCAGCGCGTGGACCAGGCCGCCGAACATCGCGGTGGCGAGGAAACCGGTGGTGGCGGTGATCGCGAACCCGCCCAGCACCACGGCGGGCGCGTCGCTGTCGGGATCGGCCAGCCGGAACGCGGTGGCCAGCGTCGCGCCGAACCACATGAACAGCACGACGGCCGCCGCGGCGAGCACGACCGCGGTCAGGATCACGCCGCGGGAGAAGAACAGGTAGCTGGCGATCGCGTTGGTGGACTCGGTGATCCGCGGCGCGCCGCGGAGCAGGATGCTCGCGATGATGGCGAGCACGAGCGAAGCGAGCCCGGCCAGCCCGCCCCAGCGCATTTCGTGGCCGTTGCGCATCGTTTCCTCCAGCGGGAGCTCGACTGCGGAGAACGTTTCGACCGTCGCGGCCGGTCCCGGCGTTGTCACCGGGGCGAAAGTCCTCAATCGACGCGGTGACGTTGTGCTCTGGAGCCGACCCCCGCGGCCGACCACACTGGGCAGGTGGTGAAGCAGCGCGAACCCGGTCAGCGCCGGGTACCGGCACGGGTGGTGACCGGCCTGGCGCTGGTCGTGCTGGCCGTGGTGCTCGCCGTGGAGAACCGGGGCCTCGTCGAGGTCCGGCTCCTGGTCCCGGTGGTGACCCTCCCGCTGTGGACCGCGCTGGCCGGAATGCTCATCATCGGCGTCGTCGTCGGACTGCTGGTCGGCCGTCCCCGAAAGTGAGGCCCGCGCGATTACCGCGGCCCGTTCCGGGGAAGCCCTCTTCAGACACGCAGCACGACGCGAGGGGACCTCATGATGGAGATGCCGCTGGTCAACAACTGCACCGCTACCGAGTGCGCGTACAACGACCACCAGAACTGCCACGCGCTGGCGATCACCATCGGCGAACCGCGGCAACCGCAGTGCGACACCTTCGTCACGGCCTCGGTCACCGGCGGCGATCCGGACTCGGTCGCGCACGTCGGCGCGTGCAAGATGGAGGACTGCCGCTACAACTCCCACCTCGAGTGCCAGGCACCCGGTATTTCGGTGGGCCACGAGCACGACATCGTGGACTGCCTGACCTACCAACCCGCCTGAGCCGAGTCGGCGCAGATCAGTCCGCGAGGCGGGCGGGGAAGCCGCCGGTGGCGATCGGGCCCCAGCGCTCGGGGGTGACCCGGATCAGGGATTTGCCCTGCTTGCGCATCGCCTCGCGGTACTCGTCCCAGTCCGGGTGCTCGCCCGCGATGTTGCGGAAGTACTCGACCAGCGGTTCCACCGAGTCCGGTGCGTCGATCACCTCGGCCGTGCCGTCGACTTGGACCCACGGGCCGTTCCAGTCGTCGGAGAGCACGATCACGCTCACCCGCGGGTCGCGCTTGGCGTTGCGGGTCTTCGCGCGCTCCGGGTAGGTCGACATCACCAGCCGGCCCGCGTCGTCCACCCCGCAGGTCAGCGGCGAGCCCTGCGGACTGCCGTCGGTCCTGGTGGTGAGCAGGATCGCGCGGTGCCGCGGGCGGATGAAGTCCAGCAGTCCGGACAGCTCCACCCTCGTGTTGCTGGCGATCTGGGGCATCGCGGGAACCTCCTCGTGCGCGACCTGGGTCCGCGCCCATCTTGCCGTGCGTTCAGCGCAGATGCCGGAAGGCCGCCGCGGGGCGTGTTCGCCCCGCGGCGGCCTGGGTGCTCCGGTGCTCAGTCCGTGCCGGATTCGATCGCGGCGCGGTCCAGGTAGCCCGCTTCGGTGTCGTCGTGGGCGCCGACCGAGGCGATCGCCTCGGCGCCACCGGCCTGCAGCGAGCCGACCAGCTCGGTCTGGGCCGGGCCGACCAGGCCGAGCTGGGCGTAGGTCTCCAGCTTGGCGCGGGAGTCGGCGATGTCCAGGTTGCGCATCGTCAGCTGGCCGATCCGGTCCACCGGGCCGAAGGCGGCGTTCTCGGTGCGCTCCATGGACAGCTTGTCCGGGTGGTAGGAGAACGCCGGGCCGGTGGTGTTGAGGATCGAGTAGTCCTCGCCGCGGCGCAGCCGCAGGGTGACCTCGCCGGTGACCGCCGAGCCGACCCAGCGCTGCAGCGACTCCCGCAGCATCAGCGACTGCGGGTCCAGCCAGCGGCCCTCGTACATCAGGCGGCCCAGCTTGCGACCCTCGTTGTGGTAGTTGGCGACGGTGTCCTCGTTGTGGATCGCGTTGACCAGCCGCTCGTAGGCGATGAACAGCAGGGCCATGCCCGGGGCCTCGTAGATGCCGCGGCTCTTGGCCTCGATGATCCGGTTCTCGATCTGGTCGCTCATGCCGAGGCCGTGCCTGCCGCCGACCGCGTTGGCCTCGTGCACCAGGTCGACGGCGGAGGCGAACCGCTTGCCGTTGATGGCGATCGGGCGGCCCTGCGCGAAGGTGATCGTGACGTCCTCGGTGGGGATCTCGACCGCCGGGTCCCAGAACCGCACGCCCATGATCGGGTCGACGATCTCCACGCCGGTGTCGAGGTGCTCCAGCTGCTTGGCCTCGTGGGTGGCGCCCCAGATGTTGGCGTCGGTGGAGTAGGCCTTCTCCGCGCTGTCGCGGTAGGGCAGGCCGTGCTCCTGCAGCCACTCCGACATCTCCTGGCGGCCGCCGAGCTCGCCGACGAAGTCGGTGTCCAGCCACGGCTTGTAGATCCGCAGGCGCGGGTTGGCCAGCAGCCCGTAGCGGTAGAACCGCTCGATGTCGTTGCCCTTGAAGGTGGAGCCGTCGCCCCAGATCTCCACGCCGTCCTCGAGCATCGCGCGGACCAGCAGGGTGGCGGTCACGGCCCGGCCCAGCGGGGTGGTGTTGAAGTAGGTCCGCCCGGCCGAGCGGATGTGGAACGCGCCGCAGGTCAGCGCGGCCAGGCCTTCCTCGACCAGCGCCTCGCGGCAGTCCACCAGGCGGGAGGACTCGGCGCCGTAGGACTTGGCGCGGCCGGGGATGGAGGCGATGTCGGTCTCGTCGTACTGCCCGATGTCGGCGGTGTAGGTGTAGGGGACGGCGCCCTTCTCGCGCATCCAGGCCACCGCGACGGAGGTGTCGAGACCTCCGGAGAAGGCGACGCCGACTCGCTGGCCGACCGGGAGACTCGTCAGAACCTTGGACATGACTTAAGAGTATGCGATGGACTGCATGATTATGAAATCGGGGGTCGACTGTTGCCGTGACCTGCGGTGATGCCCGGGGTTGCGGGGCCTTCTGAGGTTCGCGGAGGCATTGCGGGGGCCGTCGGTGGGTATGTCCGGTTGGTGTCGGGACAGCCGTGGTTTCCGGGGGACGATCGTGGAATGCGACTGCCGGCGCGCCTGCAGCCTCTCCGCTGCGGTGCGCGGTCTGGCCGAAGCCGAGCTGCGGGGTGACGCCCGGATCTCCGACGTCGGCACCGACAGCAGGCGGGTGCGGCCGGGTGCGCTGTTCTGCGCCGTGCCGGGAGCGCAGCGCGACGGGCACGCGTTCGCCGCCGAGGCGGTCGCGGCGGGAGCCGGCGCGCTGCTGGTGCAGCGGTTCGTCGACGTGCCGGTGCCCCAGGTGCGCGTTCCCGCCGTGCGGGCCGCGGTGGGGCCGGTCGCCGCGCGAGTGCACGGCCACCCCGCGGATGCGCTCTCGATCGCCACGGTGACCGGGACCAACGGCAAGACGACCACCGCGCACCTGGTCGAAGCGGCGCTCGCCGCTGGAGGCCTGCGCACCGGCTTGAGCTCGACGGTCGAGACCCGCGCGCCGGGATGGCGCTGCCCGGCGGCGCTGACCACGCCGGACGCTGCGGAGTTGCAGCGGATGCTGTGCCGCATGCGCGCAGCGGGAGTTCAGGCGGCGGTCGTGGAGGTGTCCTCGCACGCGATCGACCAGCAGCGCACCGATCCGGTGCGGGCCGACGTCGCGGTGTTCACCAACCTGAGCCCGGAGCACCTCGACTACCACGGCACGGTGGAGCAGTACTTCGCGGCGAAGGCCGCGCTGTTCACGCCGGAGCGCTGCCGCCGCGCCGTGATCAACATCGACGACCGGTGGGGCCGGCGGTTGGCCGACCAGGCCCGGGTGCCGGTCGTGACCGTCGGGCGCAGCCCGCGCGCGGATGTGCGGGTGGCGGAGGCCGACGGGCTGCGCGTGGTCGTCCACGACGAGGGCGAACCGGTGGTGCTGACGGTTCCGGCGGCGACCGGGCGCCACGCCACCGGCCTGGCCGCGGCCTACGCGGCAGCTCGCGTGCTGGGTGTCTCCAGGCCGGCCGCGGTTCGCGGACTGGGAGCCGCGCTGCCGCCCGGCCGCTTCCAGCGGGTGGACGCCGGTCAGCCGTTCCTGGCCGTCGTCGACTTCGCGCACACGCCCGCCGCGGTGGCCGATCTGATCGCGGCCGCGCGCCGGACGAGCGGAGGGCGCGTGCACCTGGTCGTCGGCTGCGCCGGGAACCGCGACCGGTTCAGCCGTCCGGAAGTGGGGCGCGCCGCGCTGGCCGCCGACACCGCGGTCTTCACCGCCGACGATCCGTGCGGCGAGGACCCGGCGGAGATCACCGCGCAGGTGCTGACCGGCACGATCGGGCGCAGCGGTGGGGATTTCGTCGTGGAGCACGACCGGCGGGCGGCGATCGCCCTCGCCGTCGGCCGGGCGGTGCCGGGCGACGTGGTGCTCGTCGCGGGCCGCGGTCACGAGCGCTTCCAAACGGTCGCGGGGGAGCAGCACCCGTTCGACGATGCCGAGGTCGTCGCGGACGCGCTGGCCGCCGCGGGGTGGACGCGCGAGTAGCTCCCGCGAACGCGAGAGCTACTCGGAGGATTGATCACCCCGCGGGGTTCGCCCGGCTCAGGTGATCGGGTTGGGAGCTAAGAGCTCGATGGGCCGGTCACCAGCGGCCCCAGCGGCCCCAGTGGTGCCAACGGCCCCAGTGGTGCCAACCGCCCCACCAGCCGCCCCAGTGGCCCCAGCCCCAGCCCCAACCCCAGCCGCCGCCCCAGTGGCGGCTCGGATTGCTGAAGACCGTGCTGATTTTCATCGTGATCCCTCGAAATCCCGGACCGGAGCCCGGTTTCGGTGAAATTCCGTCGGATGATGCGCGCTGCGTGTGCAGCACCGGCGCACCTCCGTGACCGCCGCTTCGGACGGGCGGAAGCGTGCGAGAACGTGCTTCTCGGATCCAGCTGGATGCGCTTGCATGCGCACCGACCACGATAGAGCCGGGCGCCGCCGCGGAGGAGGGGTCTTTCGCCCCGAACACGTCGGGTAGCAAGCGGTTGCACTGCGCATTCGGAGAATCGTCCACTGCGGACCAGGTTGTTGCTGTTTCCGCAAGCGGATTTGCGGTTCGCGGTGCGCCGCTCGCATGGTGGTCGCGGAGGTGGTCGAGTTGACCGATCAGTTGGCGCAGGACTACGACGTGGTGGTCGTCGGCGGTGGCGCCGCCGGTGTGAACGGGGCGCTGATGCTGGCCAGGGCCCGGCGCTCGGTGGTGGTGATCGACGCGGGCGAACCGCGCAACGCACCCGCGGCGGCGGCGCACGGGCTGCTCGGACGCGACGGGATCAGCCCGGCGGAACTGCTGGAGCGCGGCCGGGAAGAGGTGCGCGGCTACGGCGGCGAGGTGATCTCCGGCGAGGTGCTCGCGGTGAACCGCGCCGCCGGCGGGTTCCGGGTGCTGCTGGCCGACGGGCGCTCGACGCGGGCGCGGCGGCTGCTGGTGACCACCGGACTGGTGGACGAGCTGCCCGACGTGCCGGGGCTGCGCGAGCGGTGGGGTCACGACGTCCTGCACTGCCCGTACTGCCACGGCTGGGAGGTCCGCGACGGGGCCATCGGCGTGCTGGCCACCGGACCGATGTCGGTGCACCAGGCGCTGCTGTTCCGGCAGTGGAGCGCCGACATCGCGTTCTTCACCCGCACCGACGCGCCGCTGGACGAGCAGGACGCCCGGAAGCTGATCGCTCGCGGGATCGAGGTGGTGGCGGGCGAGGTCGCCGGCATCGAGGTCACCGGCGACCGGCTCACCGGCGTGCGGCTGGCCGACGGCACCGTCGTCGCGCGCGGTGCGGTGGCCGTGGCGTCGCGGATGGTGGCGCGCGCCGGATTCCTGGCCGATCTCGGACTGCGGCCGCAGGAGCACCCCAGCGGCATGGGCGAGCACGTCCCGGCCGATCCCGGCGGGCGCACCTCGGTCCCCGGCGTGTGGGTGGCGGGCAACGTCACCGACCTCGCCGCCCAGGTCGGCAACGCGGCTGCGGCGGGCGCGACGGCGGCGGGCCAGATCAACGCCGACCTGGTGGCCGAGGAGGTCGACCGCGCGGTCGCCGGCCCGTTCTCCCCGGAGTCCGAATCGCGGATCTGCGAACTGGTCGCCGGAGACCGCCGCCACGGTCTCTGAGCGCGGGCGGTGCGGTGCCCGTAAGGGCACTTCACCGCGCTCGCCGGGGCCGACGGCCCGCTTCGGCGGCAGGCGGTGAACCCCGGGTGCCGATCATGACGTGTACGAGGCGTACGGAGCTTGACCGAGCCCCAACGGCACGGTGTCGGATCGCGTTGCAGAAGCGATCTCCGCTCCCGGCGCTGGCACCCCTGATCGGAGCACTGGATGACCGGAACGCCGCCGCAGCTGATCGCGGTGGAGGAGTTCTTCGCCGATCCGGTCTTCTCGCACGCGTCGATCTCGCCGGACGGGACGCGCATCGCCTACCTGGCGCCCGAGCACGGCAGGCCGAACGTGTGGGTGCGCGGGATCGACGAGGAGCACGAGGACGCGGTGTGCGTCACCAACGACGCCCGGCGCGGCATCAAGTCCTACTACTGGTGCGACGATCCGCGCTGGCTGCTGTACCTCCAGGACGTCGACGGCAACGAGGACTGGCACCTGCACCGGGTCGACCTCGACGCGCCGGGCGAACCGGCGGTCGACCTGACCCCGCTGCCACCGGGACTGCGCGTGTTCGCCGTCGACCCGGGCAAGCCGGCCCCCGGCGACGTGCTGGTCTGGATGAACCGGCGGCCCGAGGCCATCGACGTGTTCCGCATCGACGTCGCCACCGGTGAGGTGCAGCTGCAC
This sequence comes from Saccharopolyspora indica, assembly GCF_027853965.1. Classification (GTDB taxonomy): domain Bacteria; phylum Actinomycetota; class Actinomycetes; order Mycobacteriales; family Pseudonocardiaceae; genus Saccharopolyspora; species Saccharopolyspora indica. The sequence goes on from NZ_JAQGLB010000001.1 coordinate 624,075, forward strand.
CTGGAGCAGCCCGAACCGGGCGGCACCGTCCTGCTGGACCGCGACGGCGAGCCGGCGTTCTGGGCGGTGCTGGCCGACGACGGCGCCTGCGAGTTCTCCGCCATCGACCCGGAGACCGGCCGCAAGCGGCTCCTGCGCCGCGTGGGCGGCCCGGAACACCCGCACGGGCTGCCGCTGCAGATGGTGACGCCCGACGGGACGGGCTTGCTGGTCGGTGCTTACCAGGACTCCGACGACCTGCGGCTGGTCCGCATCGACCGGGCGACCGGCGCGGAGACCGCGGTCGCGGCCGTGGCCGGGCACAGCCTGTGCACCGCGGGGCTGGCCGGACCGGGCGCGCTGCCGTCCACCGTGTTCACCAGCAGGCGGACCGGGGAGGTCATCGCGGCCCGCTTCGTCGGCGACCGCCCCCGGATCGAAGTCCTGGACCCGCACTTCGCCGAGGTCCACGCGGCGCTGTCCGCGCTGTCCGACGGCGTGCTGCACTCGGTGTCCTCGGACGAGACCGAACAGCGCTGGGTCGCCACCTTCATCCACGACCGCGACCCCGGCGCGACCTGGTTCTACGACCACGGCACGGGGGAGAGCCGGCTGCTGTTCCGCCCGCACCCGCAGCTGAACCCCGCCGACCTGGCCCCGATGGCGGCGGTGTCCTTCCCGGCTCGCGACGGGCTGCCGCTGACCGCCTTCCTGACGCTGCCGGTCGGCGTCGCACCGCAGGACCTGCCGCTGGTGCTGCTGGTGCACGGCGGACCGTGGTTCCACGACACCTGGTCCTACCACCCGACGGTGCAGTTCCTGGCCAACCGCGGGTACGCGGTGCTGCAGGTGAACTTCCGGGGCTCCACCGGATACGGGAAGCGGCACCTCACCGCCGCGATCGGCGAGTTCGCCGGGAAGATGCATGACGACCTCGTCGACGCCGCCGACTGGGCGGTGGCGCGCGGGTACGCCGACCCCGGCCGCATCGCGATCGCCGGCGGCTCCTACGGCGGCTACGCGGCGCTGGTCGGCGCGACGGCGACCCCGGACTACTTCGCCGCGGCGGTGGACTACGTGGGCATCTCCAACCTGGCGAACTTCATGCGCACGCTGCCGCCGTTCACCAGGCCTGCCATGACCAACAGCTGGTACCGCTACGTCGGCGACCCCGAGGACCCCGCCCAGGAAGCGGACATGCTGGCCCGCTCGCCCGTCACCATGGTCGAGCGGATCCGCACGCCGCTGCTGGTCGCCCAAGGCGCCGACGACGTCCGCGTGATCCAGGAGGAATCGGTCAACATCGTCGAGCCGCTGCGGGCGCGCGGTGTGCCGGTCGAGCACCTCGTCGCCGCGGGCGAGGGCCACGGGTTCGAGCACCCGGAGAACCAGGTGCTGCTGCACCGCGCGATCGAGCGGCACTTCGCCGAGCACCTCGGCGGCGGCCGCGGCTAGCGACCGTCCTCGGTGGACGCACCGGCCGGATCTGCCGGAAGTGCTGGCCTCCGCCGCACGCAGGGGGCAAGATCTGCTGGCGTCGCAGGACCTCGGGAGGAGAATCCGTGAGATCAGGTCGGTTGGGCCGCCGCGCGGCGGCGTTGGGGACAGCGGTGCTGGCCACCGCCGCGCTGTCGGGAGCACCGGTGAGCGCGGCACCCGCCACCGTGGACGTCCGGCTGATCGCGTTCAACGATCTGCACGGCAACCTGGACCCGCCGGCGGGTTCCTCGGGACGGGTCACGCTGCCCGACGGCAGCACGGTCGACGCCGGTGGCGCGGCCTACCTGGCCACGCACGTGGCCGCGCTGCGCGGCGAGGTCGGCAACTCGCTGGTGCTCTCCGCCGGCGACAACATCGGTGCCTCGCCGGTGAACTCGGCGCTGTTCCACGACGAGCCGACCGTCGAGTTCCTCAACGAGCTCGGCGTGGCCGCCTCCGTCGTCGGCAACCACGAGTTCGACGAGGGATACGCCGAGCTGCAGCGGATCCAGTCCGGCGGCTGCCACGCCGAGGACGGCTGCCAGTTCCGGGAGTCCTTCGGCGGCGCGGACTTCCCGCAGCTGGGCGCCAACGTCGCCTTCGAGGACGGCAGGCCCGCGCTGCTGCCGTTCAGCGTCGAGCGCGTCCAGGGCGTGCCGATCGGCATCATCGGCGTGACGCTGGAGGACCTGCCCGCGATGGTCACCCCGGAAGCGGTGCGGGGCCTGGCCTTCGGCGACGAGGTCGAGGCCATCGGCCGCACCGCCGACCTGCTGGACCGCGCCGGGGTCAAGGCGCAGGTCGTGCTGCTGCACCAGGGCGACAACACCGAGGGCGGCGGCCCCGACGACTGCCGCGTGACACCGGGGCCCGCCTCGGAGATCGCCGCGCACGCCTCGCCGAAGGTCGACGTCATCTTCACCGGGCACAGCCACCAGCAGTACAGCTGCACGATCCCCGATCCGGAGGGCAATCCGCGGACGGTGCTGCAGGGCGCGTCCTTCGGCAGGCTGCTGTCGGTGGCCGACCTGACGATCGACCGGAGCAGCAAGGACGTGGTGCGCGCGGAGACCGAGGCGCACAACCGGATCGTCACCCGCGACGTGCCCGCCGATCCCGCCGCGCAGCAGCTGATCGACGAGGCCACCGGCAAGGCCGCGCCGATCGCCAACCGCGAGATCGGCACGATCACCGGCGACCTGCGCCGCGAAGGCGCTCCCTCCGGCGAATCCCCGCTCGGCGACGTGCTCGCCGACGCGCAGCTGGCGGCGACCGAGGTCAACGGCGCGCAGATCGCGATGACCAACCCCGGCGGCATCCGGACCGACCTCGTGCACGCGTCCTCCCCGGCCGGCGAGGGCGACGGCGTGGTCACCTACGGCGAGGCGTACGCGGTCCAGCCCTTCGGCAACGTCATGCAGACCCTGACGCTCACCGGCGAGCAGCTGAAGAACGTGCTGGAACAGCAGTGGCAGCCCGAATCGACGCGCATCCTGCAGGTCTCGTCGACGCTGCGCTACAGCTACTCGGCCTCCGCACCGGTCGGGTCGAAGGTCTCCGCCATCACCGTCGCCGGGCAACCGGTCGACCCGGCCGCGAGCTACCGCGTGTCGGTGAACAACTTCCTGTCCGCGGGCGGCGACGGGTTCACCGAGTTCGCGAAGGGCACCGACCTCACCGGCGGCCCGGTCGACCTGGACGCCCTCGTCGACTACCTGGCCGCCCACCCGGACATCGCCCCACCACCGGCCGACCGGATCACCGCGACGCCGTAGCCCCGAACGGGGGAAGAGCGAAGGGCACCTTTCACCAAGTTAGTTGGCGAGAGGTGCCCTTCGCGCGTCCCCGGCCGGGGTCAGGAGCGCGCCGTCGGGGCGCTTCCGAACTCGGTGCGGAGTTCGCGGAGCTCGGCTCGCAGCTCGCGCACCTCGCCGAGCAGGTCCTGGACGGTGTCGTCGCTGTCCTCGCGCTCCTTGCTGACCTGCGACTCCATCGCCGAGACCGCGACCGCGATGAACAGGTTGAGCACCGTGAACGTGGTGACCGCGATGTAGCCGATGAAGAAGATCCAGGCCAGCGGTTCGGCGTCCATGACGCTGCGCGCCACCTCCGACCAGGCCTCGCCGGTCATCACCTGGAACAGCGTGAACAGCGACTCGCCGAGGTCGCCGAAGTACTCCGGCGCGACCTCGCTGAACAGCTTGGTGGCGATCACCGACCCCACGTAGAGGATCAGCACGAGCAGCGCGGCGATCGACGCCATCCCGGGCACCGCGGTCAGCAGGGCGCCGACCACGCGCCGCATGTTCGGCACCGCCGAGATCAACCGCAGCACGCGCAGGACGCGCAAAGCCCGCAGCACGCCGAAAGTTCCGGTGGTGGGCAGCAGCGAGACACCGACGATGACGGCGTCGAAGCAGTTCCACGGATCCCGGAAGAACCGCCAGCCGTGGGCGTAGAACCGGGCGGCGATCTCGATGGTGAACACCGCCAGCGCGATCCGGTCGATCGCGTGCAGCAGCCAGCCGTAGCCGGCCATCAGCGTCGCCGAGGTCTCGCAGCCGAGGGTGAAGGCGTTGACGAGGATGACCGCGATGATGACTCGCTGGAACGCCGGTGCGTCGACCAGCATGCGGACCCGTTCACGCGTGTTCACCGAAAGCTCCTGGCAGGACTGTGCTGGACGGAAGTCGATGATCAACTTAGCGGGCGGGTCCGGCGCCCGCTGCACACGGTGGCCGCGGTGTCACTCGGCGCACACCGGCCGCCGGGTCCCGGCACCCGTCCAGCACATCCGCCGCTAGCGCGCCCGCTGCTCGGCGGTCTCCTGCAGCCAGCTCTGGATGCGCCCGGTCCAGTCGGCCGACGGCGCTTCCTCGTGGCTCTCCCGGAACCGGGTCTGGTCGGAAGCGGCGATCCGGCTGAGCTTGTCGACCGTCAGCACCACGTCCACGCCCTCGGCGTCCGCGACGAAGGTCAGCCAGACGTCGTGGAGGTACTCGGCCAGCGGTGGCGGCGAGAAGAACTCGATCTCCTGGAAGAACGGCAGCTCCTGCCGCACGCCGTCGAGCCGGTCGGGCGCCAGGCCGGTGCCGCGGAACTGGATGCCGAGACGCCCGAAGGCGTCCAGCACCGCTGCCTGCGCGGGCAGCGGCTCGATCGCGAACGGGTCGAGATCGCTCCTGGTCGAGATCTCCTCCTTGCCGGGCTCCGAGACGCGCAGCTCGGTGTGCACGCCCAGGGCAACGCCGTCCAGGTTCATGCCCTGCACGTTGCTGATCGGCGCCTCCCACGGCATCGGGCACTCGAACGGGACGATCTTCTCCTCGCCGCTGCCGAGCTCGAAGCGCTCGGCTATCTCGGCGCGGTGGAACTCGACCGCGACGGGGTCGTCGTAGCCGTTCTCCACGTGCGCGGCGAAGCTCAGCGCGACGTGCTCGACGGTGATGTCCTGCTTGCCTGCCTTGATGCGGACGTCCCCGGTCACGGTCGCGCCGGGGTGCGCGTAGGGCTGGTGCAGCACGGTGTTCACCGCTGGCGCGCCGATCCCGAGCGCGCCCAGGAGCTTCTTGAAGACCATTCCTGCGGTTCCTTCCCTCGTCCTCGCCTGGTGCGGCTGGACGATCCACAGCGGAGGGTGGGCCGCTCGTCGTCCACGCACACAGCAACGGTCTGCGGATCGTCCTAGTTCCGGACGAAGCCGACGAAGATCGTGATCAACACAACATCACCCAATGGCGTGAACCGGGCATTCCTGGACGTGTGCCGCGGGGGCCGAGCGCGCGCCGAACCTTACCGCCGGAAGTGTGATCTGGGTCAAGTTCACTCGACGGCGAGGTGATCTGTCCGGGCTATACTGCGTGTCCCTTTTCTCCGCTTCATCTCGAGGAGTGACGGCTTCAGTGCCTGCGGCACAATCCCCCGACGGGGGAAGTACCGGGCCGGGACGTGGTCCCGGCCTTTCTGAGTTCGTGTGCGGTCGCCTGCGGGGTGGCCGGTGATGGAAATCCTGTTGGCCGTTCTGGGCCTGGTTTTCGTGGGTGTGCTGACGTTGGGGACGGGCTTGGCGGTGGCTGCCGAGTTCTCGTTGACGTCTCTTGAGCGCAGCACGGTTGATGCTCATGTGCATGCGGTGGGTGATAGGCGTGCGAGGGCGGTGCAGAAGGCGCATCGGACGTTGTCGTTCCAGCTTTCGGGTGCGCAGGTCGCGATCACGTTGACGACGTTGGTCACCGGTTATGTGGCTGAGCCGTTGATCGGTGAGTTGATCCGTCCGGTGTTGTTGGCGGTGGGTGTTCCGGTGTCGGCGGCGGGTGCGGTGTCGTTGACGTTGGCGATTTTGTTGGCGACGACGTTGTCGATGGTGTTCGGGGAGATGGTGCCGAAGAACCTGGCGATCGCGCGGCCGTTGCCGACGGCGCGGGCGGTGTCGGGGTATCACGCGCGGTTCTCGCAGGTGTTCCGGTGGTTGATCGATGCGATGAACAACAGCGCGAACTGGGTGGTGCGTCGTTTCGGTGTGGAGCCGCAGGAGGAGTTGCGGTCGGCTCGTTCTCCGGAGGAGTTGGGGTCGATCGTGCGTTCCAGTGCTGAGCACGGGACGTTGGATGAGTCCACGGCGGAGTTGATGGATCGCTCGTTGCGGTTTGGTGACCGCACCGCTGAGGAACTGATGACTCCGCGTGTTCGGGTGGAGGCCTTGCAGGTCGGTGACACGGTGATGGACTTGCTGGAACTGGCTCGGCGCAGCGGGTTCTCGCGTTTCCCGGTGCATGGTGGTGATCTGGACGACATCCACGGCGTCGTCCACGTCAAGAAGGCCTTCGGGCTGCCTGCCGAGGAGCGCGAGCGGGTTCTCGTCGGCTCGTTGACCCAGCCGGTCCCCACGGTGCCGGAAACCCTGGACGGCGACGCGGTGCTGGAAACCCTGCGCGGTTCCGGCCTCCAGCTGGCCGTGGTGGTCGACGAGTACGGCGGCTCGGCGGGCATCGTGACCTTGGAGGACGTCGTCGAGGAGATCATCGGTGACGTCCGCGACGAGCACGACCGGGGTGAACTCCCGACCGTGCGGCGGATCGACGACCGCACCTGGATCGTCTCGGGTCTGCTGCGGCCCGACGAGCTCGCCGACGCCACCGGCTTCGCGATGCCCGACGGCGACTACGAGACCGCCGCCGGGTACGTGCTCAGCAAGCTCGGCCGCATCCCGGTCGTCGGTGACGAGCTCACCGTTGACGGCTGGGTGCTGACGGTGTCCGAGATGGACCGCAACCGCATCGCCGAGTTCCGCCTCACCGGCAAGCCCGCCGACGCCGAGGAGGAAGAGCGATGAGTGATGGGTTCGCGATTCTGCTCGGTGTGGTGCTGTTGCTGCTGAACGCGTTCTTCGTGGGCGCGGAGTTCTCGCTGCTGTCCTCGCGCCGGGACCGCCTGGAAGCCCTGGCCGCCCAGGGCAAGGCACGGGCCCGCGTGGTGATCAACGCCAGCCAGCAGGGCTCGCTGATGCTGGCCAGCGCCCAGCTCGGCATCACCCTGTGCTCCCTCGGACTCGGACGCCTCGGCGAACCTGCGGTGGCTCATCAGCTGGAGATCCCGTTCGGTGCGTTGGGCATCCCGGAACCGGTGACCGGTGCGGTGTCCTTCGCGATCGCGTTGGCGCTGGTGGTGGTGCTGCACGTGCTGGTCGGTGAGATGGTCCCGAAGAACCTGGCCATCGCCGAACCCGAGAAGGTCGCGCTGTGGCTGGTCCCGCCGCTGGTCGGGTTCGTCAAACTCGCCCGCCCCTTCATCGCCCTGTTCAACATGATGGCCAACACCATCCTCAAGATCATGCGAGTCGAACCCAAGGACGAGCTCGACACCGCCTACACCTCCGCCGAACTCGCCGAACTCCTCGTCGAATCCCGCCGCGAAGGACTCATCGACCACTCCGAACACCGCCGCCTCGCCCAAACCCTCTCCTCCGCCGACCACACCGTCACCGACGTCCTCGTCCCGACGGCGGAGCTGATCACGCTGCCGCAGCGTCCGACGCTCGGTGACGTGGAGCGGGCCGTGGCCGAGACCGGGTTCTCCCGGTTCCCGGTGCGCGGGGACGACGGCGAGATGCGCGGCTACCTGCACGTCAAGGACGTGCTCGACCAGATCGGGCACGACGACGCCACACCCGTGGCGGCTTGGCGAATCCGACCCTTGCCGACGGTCTCGGCCGCGGCCCGGCTCGACGAAGCGCTCGCCTCGCTGCGGCGCTCCGGCAGCCACCTCGCCACCGCCGTGGACACCACCGGCGCACCCGTCGGCGTCGTCGCCATGGAAGACCTCGTCGAGGAATACGTCGGAACCGTCCGGGACACGACGCACGTGCGCTAGCCCGAAGACCGCGCCCGGGGCGCTGTTCCACCACATCTGAGGTGGGGCAGCGCCCCGGCTGGTTCTCACCGCAGCTGTGGTGGGTCCGGTGTCAGGCAGGCCGGAAGACGGGCACGGTTTCGCTGCCTTCGGCGTGGTCGAAGCCGACCGCGAGGGCGAGGCCCGTGGTCACGTCCTCGGGCGCGATGTCGACGATCCGGGCGTACAGCCACGGTCCTTCGGCCAGCTCCACCAGCCCGGCGACGATGCGCAGGTGCTCTCCGTCGACGGGGGAGCGGCCGTGCACCACGGTCCAGGTGACCAGCTGCGCGATGCCGCTCGCAGGAGTCCAGGACAGCGCGGTGCCACCGCAGGCCGAGCAGCTCTCGACGTTCGGGGCGCTGATCGACGAGCACGCATCGCACCGGCGCAGCAGCAGCTCCTCGCGGGCGGTGCCGTCGTAGAAGGGAGCGGATGCGGTGTCGCGGGCGACCGGGACGATCGGCATGCGGGGAGTCCTCTCGTCAGCTGTGCGGGTGCGGGCTGAGCACGAGCGTCGCGTGGTGGGCCAGCAGGCCGCCGTTGCCGCTGACCAGCACGACGTCGTTGCGCGGTGCCTGCCGCGGCCCGCCGTGCCCGCGGGCCTGGATGATCGCTTCGGACAGCGGGGTCATGCCCCACAGGTAGTAGGACGACAGCTGGCCGCCGCCGGTGTTGACCGCGAGCGAACCACCGGGACCGAGCGCGCCGCTGGCGGCGAAGGGACCGCCTTCGCCCTTGGCGCAGAACCCGTAGTCCTCCAGCGTCAGCAGCACGGTGTAGGTGTAGCAGTCGTACAGCTCGGCCACGTCCACGTCGGAGATGCCGAGCCCGGCCATCTTCAGCGCCGCGGGGCCGGCCTGGGCAGCGCCGCTGATCAGGCCGAACCGGCCGTCGCGGGGATTCGGGTGGCCGACGTGGGACTGCGCGAAGCCGAGCACGTGCACCGGCGGCTGGCGGAGCTGGGCGGCGCGGTCGGCGGAGGTGACCACGACGGCGATCCCGCCGTTGCTGACCAGGCAGCAGTCGAGCAGGTGCAGCGGTTCGGCGATCCAGCGGGACGCCTGGTGGTCGGCGATGGTGATCGGCTCGCGCAGCTGCGCCAGCGGGTTCATCGCCGCCCAGGCCCGTTGCGCGACCGCGATCGCGCCGAGCTGCTCGGAAGTGGTGCCGTAGGCCTCCACGTGCCGCCGCGCGGCCAGGGCGTACACGGCGTTGACGCTGGTCAGACCCGCTGCCGGGATCATCCCGGCGAAGCCGCTCGGCTGCGCCCTGCCCGCGTAGACGGCCCCGCTGCCCTTGCCCTCGCGCAGCGGGGCGTCGGCGAAGACGCACACGACGACGTCGGCCATCCCGGCCTGCACGGCCAGCGAGGCCTGCGCGACCATCGCGCCCGCCGAGGCGCCGAAGGCCTGGATCTCCGAGAGCAGGCGCAATTCCGGGAGCTGCAGCTGGGACTGCAGGTCGACGCCGACCTCTCCGGTGGTGCCGGGGTTGACGAACAGTCCGTCCACATCGGACAGGTCGAGGCCGGCGTCGGCGACCGCCAGCCGCACCGCGTCGGCGGCGAACCGGGCCGCGTCGCGGTCGTAGACCTTGCCCACCTCGGTGATGCCCAGCCCGGCGATCACCGGGCGCCGGGCGGCCGAGCCGGTCATCCTGCCTCCAGCAGCTCGATGTGCGGACCCACCCGCCATCGTGACGTCCGGAACGCGTGCGGCGCAAGGGTTCACCCGGTGGTCCGGAGGCCGTGTGGCCGCGCTCGACGGACCGGTGGGGGATCAGCCGGTGAGCAGGGGAGTCCACATCGGACGTCGGTGGTCAACGCAGGTGGCCGTAGACGATCAGGTTGTCCGCGTAGCTGCGCCGCGACTCGTCGAACGCACCACCGCAGGTGATCATCCGGATCTCCGGGCGCGCGACGTCGCCGTAGACGGCTTCGGTCGGGAACCGGTCCTTGGCGGCCATCTGCACGCGGTCGACCACGTAGGTCACCCGGGAGCCGTCCGCGCGGTCCACCTCGACCGGATCGCCGGGGCGGAGGTCGCGCAGCCGGTAGAAGACACCGGCCTCGCGGTAGGAGTCGACGTGGCCGAGCACGACGAAGGGCCCGACCTCACCGGCGCCCGGGCCGAGCCGGAACCAGCCCGCCTGCCCGGGCTGGTCGATCGGGGGCACCTCGGCCGAGCCGTCGGGGTTGAGCCCCAGCGGGATGAGCGAGGATTCGGCGTCGATGCTGGGCAGGCTGATGGCGCGCGGCCGCGGATCGCCCGGGACCGCGGCGGCGGGTGCTGCCGCGGGCGGTGCGGTGGAACGCGCGGCGACCGGCTGGGGGTCCGCCGCGACCGCGACCGCCAGCAGCACGGCCGACCACAGCAGGAGAATCGCGGTTCGCACGGCGGACCTCCACCCGTTCGGTCGAACGGGCCGGCGGTGCGCACCCATCGGGCCCGCACCGCCGACCCGGTCGGATCAGTCGCGCTGCTCGGCGTACCGGCGCCGGTGCAGGTAAGCACCACCGGCGGCCAGCGCGGTGAGCGCCAGCCCGCCCGCTGCCAGCAGCGGGGCGGAACTGTCGGTGCTCTCCTGCGCCATGGCGCCACCGCCCGCCTGGACGCCACCGGTCGGCTTCTGCTCGACCTGCGGCTGCTGGGTGGGCATCGGAGCCTGCGGCTTCTGGGTCGGTTTCTGGGTCGGTCGCTGCGTGGGCCGCTGCGTCGGCTGCTCCTGCTGTTCGGGCTGCTGCTGCGGCTGCTGAGCAGGCGGCGGGGCCTGCGGCGGCGGTGCGGCCGGCGGTGCGACCTCGGGCGGAGGTGCGACGGCCGGCGGCGGTGCGAGCTCCTCGCACTCGCCCGGCTTGCAGGGCGGTGGCGGCGGGCACTCCTCGGGCCCGCAGTCGTGCTGCGGTGGCTTGCTGCAGTTGTCGTCACCCGGCTTGCACTGGTCCTCGTCCACGGTGAGCACCGGGGACAGCGCCGGGCTCGGTGCCGCACCGGCGGCCAGTGGGGTCAGGCTGAACGACGCGCCCAGCACGAAGGCGGCGAGGCCGCCGATGCGTACTAGCTTTGCGGACACCTGAACCTCCTTTGATCAGTTGAGTGGAAATACTCGCTCAAAATCATTTGTAGAACGCCTCGTGAGATTTGAAAGGAGGCTGTTCGTACGGTAATCACCTATTTCGCGTTCGGCAGCCGCAGGAATACATGATCATACGATCGGGGTGGTGTTGATGTGTCCAATCGGGATTCAACATCACTGATCGTGAAAACAAGGTCGAAAACGAGTCGATCGCCGGGCTGGTTGTCGACATTTGTCGATCTGGATCGGGTGACATCACTACGGAAAGTGACACTGTCACTTTAGTTGCAGCGGCCGCTCGCCCGTTTTGGTAGATCGAATTGTTCGGCAATCCCCCTTTGTGGCCACCGGGGTGCCGAATTCGATCAGGGGTGCGCTGATCCAGATCTCGGGAAATTGCGATCAAGGCCGTGGTGAAACGATCGACCGCATTTGTTCTTGGTCTCGTCAATTGTCGATCGATCAATTATTCTCAAGGCGTGTTGATCGTCCACTGCGGACGGCCCGGACAGTGCCCGGCGCGGCCGATCCCGGCCGGGCTCAGTCGTCCAGCACCGACCCGGCGGTGCCCCGGTCGAGCCGCGACGGGGTGTCGCGCGGATGCGGGCGCGGCGTCAGGACCAGGTCGACCGGCCGGTCGCCGTTGGCCGCCCGGACCGCGTCGGCGACGAGCCCGTGGTCCGGCGACAGGGCGCAGACCGGATCGGTGCGCGAGGCGTCGCCGGTGAGCAGGAACGCCTGGCAGCGGCAGCCGCCGAAGTCGACGTCCCGGCGCGAGCAGCTGCGGCACGGCTCGCCCATCCAGTCGGTGCCGCGGAAGTGCTGGAACACCGGTGATCGCGACCAGATCCACTCCAGCGAGTGCTCCCGCACGTTCGCGCGCGGCAGCGGCAGCTCCTGCGCCGCCGGGCAGGGCAGCACGTCGCCGTTGGGCGCCACGGTGAGCTGGCGGTGGCCCCAGCCGCCCATGCAGGGCTTGGGGTAGCGGCTGTAGTAGTCGGGCAGGACGTAGATGATCTCCATCCGCCCGGCCAGCCGCTCCTTCGCGGCGCGCACCGCCACCTCGGCCCGGTCCAGCTGCGCCCGGCTGGGCAGCAGCCCGTCGCGGTTGCGCCGCGCCCAGCCGTAGTACTGGGTGTTCGCCAGCTCGATGCGATCGGCGCCCAGCTCTTCGGCCATGGCGAGGACATCGGTGATGCCGTCGATGTTCAGCCGGTGCAGCACGACGTTCAGCGTCAGCGGCCAGCCCAGCTCCTTCACCAGGTGGGCGGCGGCGATCTTGCGCTGGAAGGACGTGGTGCCCGCGATGCGGTCGGAGAGGCCGGCCTCGTGGGCCTGGACGCTGATCTGCACGTGGTCGAGCCCGGCATCCCGCAACTCGGTTGCGCGCTGCTCGGACAGGCTCAGCGCGCTGGTGATGAGGTTGGTGTACATGCCGAGTTCGTGTGCGGTGCGCACGATGTCCACCACATCGCGGCGCAGCAGCGGTTCACCGCCGGAGAGGTGCAGTTGCAGGACTCCCAGCTCGCGGGCTTCGGCCAGCACCCGCTGCCACTGCGCGGTGTCCAGCTCGTCCTGGTAGTCGGCCATGTCGAGCGGGTTGGAGCAGTACGGGCAGCGCAGCGGGCAGGCGTAGGTGAGCTCGGCGAGCAAGCCGAAGGGGCTAGGCATCCCGGACCTCCAGGTACCGCTTGCCGATCAGGCGGGTGAGGAACTGGGCGACGTCGCCGGGCGCCACGTGCTCGTAGCGCCCGCGCAGCTCCTGGACGATCTCGGCGACGCTGCGCCGCCCGTCGCACAGCTCGAGGATCGCGGCGCCGGTCGGGTTGAGCACCGACACCGCTTCCGGTGCCAGCAGCAGGTGCTGCTCGCGCACCCGGTCGAAGGTCACGCGCACGTGCGAGGTCAGCTCGGGCCGGCTGGACGGGTGCACCACCGGCATCAGGTCGGCTCGGGAACGTCGGGATACGCCCGGTCGATGCCGTCCAGGACGCTCCAGAGCACGTCGCACTTGAACGACAGGGCCTCCAGCGCACGAGCCTGCTCCGCTTCGGTGCGGCAGTGCTCGGTGACCACTTCCATCGCGTGCTCGGCGTCGCGGGGCGCCTGGGTCAGCCGGGACCGGAAGTAGACCAGGCCCTCGCGCTCGATCCACGGGTAGTGGCGTTCGAAAGCCGCGAGGCGCTCGGCCATCAGGTCCGGGGCGAACAGCTCGGTCAACGACGAGGCCACCGCCTCGACCCACGGCCGGGTGCGGGCGAAGTTCACGTAGGCGTCGACGGCGAAGCGGACCCCGGGCGCGACGTGCCGCTCGTCGAGCACCTCGGCGCGACTGAGCCCGACGGCCTCGGCGAGCCGCAGCCAGGCCTCGATGCCGCCTTCCTCGCCCACCCGGCCGTCGTGGTCCACGATGCGCTGGATCCACCGCCTGCGGACCGCCCGGTCCGGGCAGTTGGCCAGGATCGCGGCGTCCTTGCGGGGGATGTTCTCCTGGTAGTAGAAGCGGTTGGCCACCCAGCCCCGGATCTGCCGCGGGTCGAGCAGGCCCGCGTTCATCCTGACGTGGAACGGGTGCTGGTGGTGGTACCGCTGCGAATGGGCCCGCAGCGCTGCGGTGAAGCTGTCGGTGAGCGCGGTCACGATGTCAACCGCACCTCCAATCCGTCGGTCGCCACTTCCACGCCGTGCTGCTCGACGGTGCGCCGCTCGGTCGAATCGTCGAGCAGGACCGGGTTCGTGTTGTTGAGGTGCACGTAGATCTTGCGCTCGGCGGGCAGCGCGGCCAGCCGCCGCAGGCTGCCGTCCGGGCCGGCGATCGGCAGGTGTCCCATGTCGCGCGAGGTCTTGCCCGCCAGGCCGAGCCGGATCATCTCGTCGTCGTGCCAGCAGGTCCCGTCGACCAGCAGGCAGTCGCCGCCGGCCAGCTCGTCGAGCACCGCCGGGGTGAGCTCCTGCACGCCGGGCAGGTAGACCGCGGTGCGCCCGGTGTTCGCGTCGGTGAGCCGGTAGCCGACCACGCGGCCGTGCTCCCGGCCGGGTCCGAACCGGTTGCGCTTGTTCGTCGGCACGTCGAAGGCCCGGTAGGAAAGCCCACCGCCCAGCGGGGTTTCCGCGCCGGGCACGACTTCCCGCCAGGTCACCGGGCAGTAGGCCTCCAACGTGCGCAAGATCGCGTTGCCGCTGCACAGGGCTTCCCGCACCGCGGCGGTGGCGTGCAGCTCGACGGACTTCGCCTCGCGCAGCAGGAGCAGGCCGAGGGTGTGGTCCAGCTCGGCATCGGTGAGCAGCACCGCCTGCAGCGGGGTCGCTCGTCCCGCGCCCGGCCGCAGCGCGGGGAACGCCTCGATCTGGGCGCGGATGTCCGGTGAGGCGTTGAACAGGAACCACCGCTGGTGGTCGGCGCTCACCGCGATCGACGACTGGGTCCGGGCTTGGGCCGGACGGGAACCCGCGCGCACCGCGCGGCAGTTCGGGCAGCCGCAGTTCCACTGCGGAAAACCCCCACCGGCCGCCGATCCGAGCACCCGCAACCACATCCGCGGCTCCTCGCTGGAAGTTCGGGCGGGCACCGGAGCGCACGCCCGGCACCCGCGGTGCGGCTGCTAGTCGTCCAGCTGCGCGACGTACATCGTCACTTCGGCGGCGCAACCGACCTCTTCGAAGTCCGGTGTCTCCCAAGCGAGGAGTTCCGGCCGCGCGGCAGCGGATTCCATCATCTGACCCCTTTCTCTGCCGGATTCCCGGACGAGCGAGCCCGCCGGGAGTGCGAAGGTGAACAGGGAACCCCGTGGGGGTGCCCCGACCATAACGGGCGAGCGGCCCCCGACCCAGGTTCCCCACCCGACTGGCTCAGCGGCGCCGAGCGCGCCGGTCGTGCGCGGGAGGCGGGGAAAAGCACTGTGGTCAGGACTTATATCCGGCACAGTGTCTACTGTGGCTGATCGTGGAGGAGGAGGCCGCGACCGATCGGCGGTGATCCGCTGCTGCGGATGGAGGCCGGGCGGCCGCCGGTGTGCAGATTCGACCACCGTTCGGCGCAGCGGTTCGTGGTGAGCGGTTGCTACGTCAAGAGGACGATATTGCGCGATTCGACGCACGGGCCGGGTCCGGACGGGGGAGACGTGCTGCTCGAACCGGGTCACGGCGATCTGCTGCACGCGCCGAATCGATCGCACGGGCCGGGGAGCGGCCGCCGGAGGCGCTCTCGACGCCGGGCCGGATCGGGTTGACGGCGTCCTGCGCCTCGCGCTCGCGATGGGAACACCTGCGACGACGACTCTTCAGCAGCGGTCGGCGAGAAGTCGCCAGCGGTGTCCGGTTCTCGGGGTGCCGCACGTAGGGTCGGGCTGATCTTCGCGTGCCGACCGGGAGGCGACATGGGTGCTGCGCGCCGGAAACCGACCAGCGGATTCGTCGCGCGGGCGCTCGTCGGCGCTTCGGCGCTGCTCCTCGTGCTGCCGCCCGGCTCGGCCTTCGCCGAACCGCCGCAGGCGCTGCCGGGCTCGGCCCCGGAAGCCGACCGCACGTGGCAGCCCGCGTTCGACTACGACGGCGACGGCTGCTACCCGACGCCGGCGATCGGGCCGGACGGCACCGTGGCCGAAGGGCTCAAGCCGTCCGGGCCGCTCGACGGCGACTGCCACGACCAGTCCGACCTGGACAACACGAACTCCTACTCGCGCGCCAAGTGCGATCCGAGCGGCTGGTGCGCCTACCTCTACGACCTGTACTTCGAGAAGGACCAGGCCCTCGGCGGCGTGGACGACGTCTTCGGGCACCGGCACGACCTCGAGCACGTCGTGGTGTGGGTGCACGAGGACCAGGCGAAGTACGTCTCCACCTCCGCGCACGGCGACTACTCGACCTACCCGGCCGAGCAGGTGCACTGGGAGGGCACCCACCCGAAGATCGTCTACCACAAGGACGGGGCCAGCACGCACGCCTTCCGGCTGGCCAAACCCGGTGAGGAACCGGAGAACCACCACGGCACCTGGCAGTACCCGCCGCTGGTGGGCTGGGAGCACTACCCCGAGGGCATCCGCGAGAAGCTGACCTCGGCCGACTTCGGCAAGGCCAGCCTGGGGATCAAGGACGGCGCCTTCGAGGACAACCTGGCCAAGGCGAAACCGGACGGCATCCCGTTCGACCCGCACGGCTGACCCGGCGGATGCCCGGTTGCTGCCCTGGTCCTCCCGCACCGGTGTCCGGTTGACTGCCGGGCGGAGCGGACACCGAGGAGGGCGACCGTGGCGGTCAACGAGACCGGAGTGCGGACGGCGCACGTGGTGTGGGACTGGAACGGGACGTTGTTCGACGACGCCGACGCGCTGATCCAGTCCACCATCGAAGCGTTCGAGGTGACCGGGGCACCGCCGGTCACCGTCGAGCAGTACCGCAGGCAGCACACCCAACCGATCGATGTGTTCTACGACCGGCTGTTCGGCGCACCGGTGCCACCCGACGTGCGCAGCGCGCTGCACGCGGCGTTCCACGAGGCGTACTCGCGGCGCAGACCTTCGCTCGCCCTGGCGGTGGACGCCCGTGAAGTGCTGGACGCGATCGGCGCGCGGGGCCTGTCGCAGTCGTTGCTGTCGATGCACCCGCACGACCGGCTCACCGCGCTGGTCGACGGGTTCGGCATCACCGCGCACTTCGCCCGCATCGACGGCCAGCGCGGCCCGGACCGCGGTTTCAAGCGCGCGCACCTGGCCGAGCACCTGGCGGAACTGGGCTTGGCGGGCGGCGACGCGCTGCTGATCGGCGACAGCGTCGACGACGCGGTCGCCGCCGATGCGCTCGGAATGCGGTGCGTGCTCTACGCGAGCGGACTGCACGCCACCGAAGTGCTCGCCGCGCAGGGAGTTCCGGTGGTCACCTCGCTGCGCGAGGCGGTCCGGTTCGCGATCGAGGAGGCCCGGTGAGCGCCGAAGCGACGACCACGACCAGTGCCGGTTCGGTCGTGGCGGTGCTGCGATCCCGCTACGTGCCGAGGCTGCTGTCGGCCTCGCTGATCGGCAGGCTGCCGACCGGCATGGCTCCGCTGGCGATCCTGCTGACCGTCCGCGAGAACGGCGGCGACTACCGGCTGGCCGGTCTGCTCGCAGCCCTGTACGCCGGGAGCGCCGCGGTGTGCGGACCGGTGCTCGGGCGGCTGATCGACCGGACCCGCCAGGTCCCGGTGCTGCTGGCCAGCGCGGCGACCTCGACCGCGGCGTTCCTGGTGCTGGGCCTGGTCGACCCGGTCCGCTCGGTGGCGATCGGCGCGGTGGCCGCCGTGGTCGCGGGTGCGGCGACTCCGCAGCTGGAGCCGTGCTTGCGCGTGCTCTGGGAGCACGTCGTGGCGGGCGAGCACAACATCCGCGCGGCGTTCTCGCTGGACGCGGCCACGCAGGAGCTGATCTTCGTGTGCGGGCCGCTGGTGGTCCTCGGCGTGACCGCGTTCGGCGGGCCGTCCGCCGGCCTGATCGCGGCGGCAGCGGTGGGACTGCTCGGCGCTGCGTGGTTCGCCACCGCCCGCCCGGCCCGCGCCTGGCGCGGCACGCACGCGGAGCGGCACTGGGCCGGGCCGCTGCGCGGAGCGGGCGTGCTGCGCCTGTTCGCCGCGCTGATCTGCGTCGGTGCCACCATCGGCGCCTTCACCGTCGGCATCACGGGATACGCCGAAGTCGCGGGCAGTTCCGCCGCGGCCGGTCTGCTGATCGCGCTCAACGCGGCGGGTGCGCTGGTCGGCGGGATCGCCTACACCGCAGTGCCCGTGGCGCACCGCGAGGACCGGCGGCTGCTCGTGCTGCTGGCCCTGCTCGCGCTGGGCTACCTGCCGCTGGTGCTCGTGCTGAACGTGCCCGCGATGGCGGCGTTCGCGTTCCTGAGCGGGTGTGCGCTGCCACCGGTGCTGGCATCGGCCTTCGCCCTGATCGCGCGCATGGCCCCGGAAGGCACGCTGACCGAAGCGCACGCCTGGATGATCACCTCGTTCGGAGTCGGCAACGCACTGGGCTCGGCAGCGGCGGGCACGCTGCTGGACCTGGTCTCACCGGCGGCGGCGTTCGTCCTGGCGACGGCGTGCGCTTTCGTCGGCGCCGCACTCGCCATCCGCCGCCTGCTCACCTGACCCGAAGGTTCCGTGAGCACTTTCTGGGGCTATAGCACCACGAAGTGCTCACGGAACCTGCACCCGGCGGTCAGCAGCAGTGCTCGCCGCGCCAGGCTTCGCGGCCTTCCTTGACCGCCACCGCAGCGATGATCAGGGCGACGACCGGATCGGCCCACGACCAGCCGAACGTGCTGTTGAGCAGCAGCCCGACCAGCAGCACGCCGGACAGGTAGGTGCAGAGCAGGGTTTGCTTCGAGTCCGCGACCGCGCTCGCGGAGCCGAGCTCGCGCCCGGTTCGGCGCTGCGCGTAGGACAGCCCCGGCATGATCACCAGCGACAGGGCGGCGAGGACGATGCCGACCGTCGAGTGGTCGGCGGGTTCGGCACCGAGCAGTGCGCGGATCGACTCGACGGTGACGTACGCGGCCAGCGCGAAGAACGACACCGCGATCACCTTGAGCGCCGTTCGCTCCCGAGCCCCGGGGTCTGCGCCGGAGAACTGCCAGGCGACCGCGGCTGCCGAGGCGACCTCGATCACGGAGTCGAGCCCGAACCCGATCAGCGCGGTCGAGGACGCGACCGATCCCGCTGCGATCGCGACGATCGCCTCGATGACGTTGTAGGTGATCGTGGCGGCGACCAGCAGGCGCACCCGTCGCGCGAGCACTGCCCGGCGATCCGGGGTCGCGGTGTTGACCGGAGTCGCGCCGCAGCAGCCGTCCTGCTGCGCGGTGGCAGGGGACCGCGGGTCGCGGATCTCGCTCACCGGTTCGCCTTCGCCGGTGCTGTCGCGGGTTCGGTCTCGTCGAGGCACGGCTCGGAGGTGTCGACGGCGAGCACGACCTGCACCAGCTCGCGCAGCGCCCGGGCCAGGTGGTCGTCGGCCAGCGAGTACCGGACCTGCCGTCCCTGGTAGGTGGCGACGACCAGGCCGCAGCCGCGCAGGCAGGCCAGGTGGTTGGACACGTTGGAGCGGGAGAGCCCGAGCTGCTCGGCCAGCCGCCCGGGGTAGTCGTTGCCGTCGAGCAGGGCGACCAGGATCCGGCACCGGGTCGGGTCGGCCAGCGCCCGCCCGAGCCGGGCCAATGCCTCTTCCCGGGACTCGCACTTCAGCATGGGTGAAACAGTACACCGAACGCTGACATATCTGAATTCGCACGGGAGGGTGCTCGTCCGGGACGGTTCCCGCAGGGCGGGATGGGTCTGGTCTTTCGCTCGCCGGTCGCGCATTTTGGTATACCGAAGCACTTGTTCGTGATCCAGCAGAGGCGGATGGGCATGCGGAACGTTGCGAAGGCGGTAGCGGGAGTGGCGGCTGCGGTGGGGATCTTCGCGGTGGGGGCGTGCAGCGCTCCCGAAAGCGCTCCGCCACCGCCTGCCAAGGTCAGAGTGGGGTTGCTGCTGGCTGGCCCGCGCCACGACGGCGGGTTCATGGAGGCGGGCCACGGCGGGGCCAAGCGCGCGGAGCAGCAGCTCGGCGCCGAGATCACGGTGGTCGACCAAGTGGCCCCGAAGCAGCCCGAGCTGGAACGCGCGCTGCGGGAGCTCGCCGGCAGCGGGGTCGACCTGGTCGTGGCGCAGGGCGGGCAGAACAACGCGGCGGCGGAGGTCGTGGCCGCGGAGTTCCCGCGGACGAAGTTCGTGGTGACCCAGTCCGACGTCACCGGCCCCAACCTGGCGAGCTACGAGGTGCTGCAGGAGCAGTCCGCCTGGCTCGCCGGTGCCGCCGCCGGGCTGCTGACCGAGTCCGGCGTCGTCGGCCACATGTCGGGGATCCGCCCGGTACCGGGGCTGAAGGGCCGCGCGGCGTTCGTGGCCGGTGTCGCGCACACCAACCCGCAAGCCCGGGTGCTGACGAACTTCTCCGGAGATCAGGACGACGTCGCACTGGCCCGGCGCGTCGCCACCGCGGAACTCGACGCGGGCGCGGACCTGATCTTCACCATGCTCAACGCCGGGCGCCCCGGCGTCGCCGAGGCCATCCGGGCCGCCGGGAAGGGCCGCCAGTTCGGCAACGTCCGCGACTTCACCGCCGAAGACCCCGCCGTCTTCGCCGGTTCGGCCATCGCCGACTCGGGTGTGGCGGTCTTCCGCGCCATCGAGGACTTCGCGAACGGCAGGTTGCACGGCGGCGAGAACGTCCGCATCGGACTGGAGGCTCCCGACGCCGTCCGCCTCACCCTCGCCCCCGACGTCCCCGAGCACGTGCGCACCCAGGTCGACGCGCTGAGCCGGCGGATCGTCAACGGCGAGATCGAGGTGAGCACGAGCTACACCGGACCGGAGTTCCCGAACCCGTGAGCGCGGCAGCCCGCCACGAGTTGCCCGGGCAGGTCGGCGTGCCGACACTCGTCGCGATGACCTCCGGCGATCGGGTGGTGGCGGGATGCCTCGGTTCGGGTACTACGACGCGGTCGTCGTCGGCGCGGGTTTCGCCGGGCTCAGCGCCGCGCACGAACTGGTGCGCGCCGGGCTCTCCACCCGGGTGCTGGAGGCGCGCCCGCGCGTCGGCGGGCGGGTGCTGACCCGGTACCTGGCCGACGGCACGCAGCTCGACCTGGGCGGGCAGTGGATCGGGCCGACCCAGCTGAACATCACCGAGCTGGTGCAGCGCTATGGCGTCGAGACCTACCCGACGCCCGGCGAGGGCGCGATGATCGTCGACTACGGCGGTCATCGGCTCACCGGAACCCCGCCGGAGATCACCGAGCTGTTCGCCGAGATCGACGCCATGGCGCGGCAGGTCCCGGTGGCCGAACCGTGGAACGCGCCCCGAGCGGCGGAGTGGGACCGCTGCACCTTCGCCTCCTGGATCGCCGACCGGGGCTGCTCGCAGGTGGCGGCGAGGTTCCTGGACCGGGTGATCTCCGGCGGGCTGCTCGCCGGCAGCGCCAGCGAGACCTCGGTGCTGGAGACCCTGTTCTACATCGCCAGCGCGGGCGGCGTGGAACCGCTGCTCGGCTACGCGGGAGCCGCTCAGGACACGCGGATCGTGGGCGGTGCGCAGGAGATCGCCAACCGGATGGCGGCCGATCTGCCCGCGGGCACCGTGCACCTGAGCGACCCGGTCCTGCGCATCGAGCACGACGGGTCGGGGGCGCGGCTGGTCACCAGGCTCGGCGAGCAGTGGGCCTCGCGGGTGATCATCGCGGTGCCGCCGATGCTCGCCGGGCGCATCCAGTACGACCCGCCGCTGCCGGGGCTGCGCGAAGGCGCGTTCCAGCGGATGCCCGCCGGGACCGCGATGAAGGTGCACGCCGTCTACCCGGAACCGTTCTGGCGGGCGGACGGCCTGTCCGGCGTCGCCAGGTCCACCTCGGGCGTGCTCACCGAAACCGTGGACAACACGCCGCCGAACTCGCCCAGGGCGGTGCTGACCGCGTTCGCCTACGGCGAGGAGGCGATCCTGCTGCGCCGCCGCGATCCGGCCGAGCGGCGGCGGATCGTGCTGGCGCAGCTCGGCGAGCTGTTCGGCGGCCGGGCGCTGGAACCCGACGAGTTCGTCGAGTTCGACTGGCTGGCCGAGGAGTGGACGCGGGGCTGCTTCTCCGGGCACTTCATCCCCGGCGGCTGGACCTCGTTCGGCGCGGCGCTGCGCGCACCGGTCGGGGCGCTGCACTGGGCCTGCACCGAAACCGCGGTGCGGTGGAACGGGTACTTCGACGGCGCGGTGGAATCCGGCCGCCGCGCGGCGGCCGAGGTCGGCGCGGCGTTGTCGGGCTAGGCGGGAAGGCGAAGATCCCGCGGGATCCGGCTGGCGCCGCCGGAATCTCCGCGGGATCTCTGCGTACCGGGCCGGGCCCGGCGCGTCTCAGCCGACCTGGAGGTCGACGCAGTTGTAGAACGCGTTGCCGGTGTCGGCGATGTTCCACACCGCCAGCAACTTCTGCTTGCCGCTGACGCCACCGAGGTTGACGTTGTGCGAGAAGCTGTTCGGCGGGCGCTTGCCACCGTCGTCGAAGACCGCGACGCGGTTGCCGCCGATGAAGTACTCCCACGTGGTGGTGGCGTGCGAGGCGGTGATCGTCCAGTTGAAGTTCACCGAGTTGCCGACCCTGGTGGCCTGCCAGCCCTTGCTGTCGTCGTCGAGCTCGGAGAACCGGCCGTTGCCGCCGCTGCAGCTGGTCAGGCCCTTGGGGCCCTCGACGCTCTGCGGCTCCCACTTGATCTGGCCGCAGGACACGGTGCCCTGGGCGCACTGGGCTTGGCGGCTCGGCGGCGTGTTGATGTAGCCGTGCGCGCTGGCGGTCGAGGTGGGGATGGCCACCAGGAAGGGCGCGATCGCCGCGCCGACCGCCGCTGCGGCGAACTTGCGCTTCGATGTCATATCGACTCCCTTGTCGATCCGGCCGGGCTGTTCCCTGCCGGGCGGGCCCCCCGTGCTGGCGGCCGGCGAAGTGCGGGATTCGCCTTGGATAGGGGAGAGCAGCGGCGTGGTCGACGACCGCCGGTCGACCTGCCGACCCGAGGTTTCGGTGTGGTCTGGACCATAATGATCTGGTCGGAATCCGGTCAAGATGAACGAAACGGCCTCACCGCAAAGGACCAGGACCAATCCGCGAACTGGTCACCGGAAAACGCTGCGGCGGAGCGGAAATCACACCGCGCGCGGGCAAAGCGCGGCGTTGGCCTCAGGAATCGGCCAGCGGCGGCGGCGCGCTGCAGCGCAGCGCCGGAACCGGGCCGAGGTGGCGCTCGATCTCGACGTGCGCGTGCTGCCCGGCGCAGCCCTGCGACAGCCGGGACGAGGGCACATCGGCGGTCAGCACGTTGGGATTGCCGTGCGCGCAGAGGGTTTCGCCGGGACGTGCCGGATCGGGCTGCGGGTCGAACCACGCTCCGGTGGGCAGCACGACCACACCGGGCCGGACGTCCTCGCTCACGCGGGCTCCGGCCAGGCAGGCGCCGAGGTGGTTGAACACCCGGACCACGTCGCCGTCGGAGATCCCCCGCGCGGCGGCGTCCCGCGGGTGGATGCGGATCGCCTCGCGTCCCGCGACCTTGGCGCGCTGGCTGACCTCGCCCACGTCGCCCTGGCTGTGCAGCCGCGTCGGCGGCTGGTTGGCGATCAGGTGCAGCGGGCCGCCGCGCCGCTGCTGCGGGGGCAACCACGCCGGGTGGCCGGGGCAATCGGCGTAGCCGAAGGAGTCGATCGTCGCCGAGAACAGCTCGATCCGGCCGCTGGGCGTGGGCAGCGGGTTCCGCTCCGGGTCGGAGCGCAGCGCCGCGAGCGGCGCGCGGTGCCGGACATCCGGCATCCGCAGGTCTCCGGCTGCCCAGAACTCGGTGAACGGCGGGATGTCGTGGCCCTGCGCGATCAGCCCGGTGCGCCACTGCTCGTAGAGGTGCACCAGCCATTCGCGGGGCGAGCGGCCTTCGGTGAACTCCTCGTGGGTGCCCAGCCGCTGCGCGAGCCCGGCCAGGGTGGCGTAGTCGTCGCGGGCCTCGCCGACCGGTTCGAGCACCTGGTGCATCGCGATCAGGTGACTGTCGCGGTGCCCGGCGCCGACGTCCTCGCGCTCCAGCGCCGTGGTCGACGGGAACACCACGTCGGCGTGCCGCGCGGTGGCCGTCCAGTGCGTCTCGTGCACGACGACGGTGTCCGGGCGGCCGAACGCCCGCCGCAGCCGGTTGAGGTCCTGGTGGTGGTGGAACGGGTTGCCGCCGGCCCAGTGCACCAGCCGGATGTCCGGGTAGGTCAGGCGCTGCCCGTCGTAGTCGTACTCCCGGCCCGGGTTGAGCAGCAGGTCGGCGATGCGGGCCACCGGGATGAACGCCTGCACCGGGTTGCTGCCCATCGGCAGGGTCGGCGGCCGCACCGTGGGTGCGTCGTCGCCGACGTCGGCCATCGACCCGTAGCCGTGCCCGAATCCGCCGCCGGGCAACCCGATCTGGCCGAGCATCGCGGCCAGCGCGAGCCCCGCCCACACCGGTTGCTCGCCGTGCTCGGTGCGCTGCAACGACCACGAGACCGTGATCAGCGTGCGCCCGGCGGCCATCCGCTCGGCCAGGGCGCGGATGTCCGCGGCGTCGATCCCGCAGATCCCGGCCGCCCACTCGGCGGATTTCGCGATCCCGTCCCGATCACCGCGCAGGTACCCGGCGAACACCTCGAAGCCGGTGCAGCAGCGGTCCAGGAAGTCCTGGTCGTGGTGGCCGGCGGTGAGCAGGGTGTGGGCCAGACCGAGCTGGAGGGCGACATCGGTGCCGGGTGCGATCGGCCACCAGGTCTCGCCGGAGCGCGCTGGGGCGTCGCTGGCGAGCGGGCTGATCGCCACCAGGTCGGTGCCCAGGTCGCGCAGCACGGCGGATCCGGTGTGGCGGGTGATCCCGCCGGGGGCGATCGAGAGGTTCTTGCCGGGCAACCCGCCGAAGGCCACCACGAGGTCGGTGTGCTCGCGCAGCGTCGCCCAGCTGTCGGCGTGCTGCACCAGCGCGTCGACGCCGCCGATCACGTGCTGCAGCAGCACCTGGGAGGTGCCGTAGCTGTAGTTGTTGCGCGAGGCGGTGTAGCCGCCGATGGTGTTGTGGAACCGGTGCAGCTGGCTCAGCGCGTGGTGGAAGCGCCCGGCGCTGGCCCAGCCGCCGGAGCCGCCGTAGATCGCCTCGTTGCCGTGCTCCCGCCGGGTGCGCTCCAGCTCCCCGGCGACCAGGTCCAGGGCGGTGTCCCAGCTGACTTCCACGAACTCCTCGTCGCCGCGCGCACCGGTCGGGCCAGGGCCATCGGTGAGCCAGCCACGGCGGATCGCGGGCCGCCGGACGCGGGTGCGGTGCTGGACGGTGCCGGCGAGGTTGCCCAGCAGCGGCGACGGCGCGGGATCGGCGGGGTGCGGCTGGACGTGGAGGGTGCCGTCGGCATCGGTGGTGGCGCGGAAGGCGCCCCAGTGCGAGCTGCTCGGCCGCCAGGTCCGTTCGATGCTCATGAGCCCTCCCGCGTCGGGGTTCCACCGGTCGCTCTCCGTACACGGTAGCCCTTCGCCCGGCCGCCTCCGGCCGGATCGAGACCTAATCCACTCGTCGCGTTGGGGGATCGCCGGCTCGTCCCGCGCCGCTCGGGTTCGGTGGAGAGGCGGATCGCGTGATGCGCCGACACCGGTTTTGAAGTCCTTTGTGGAATGTGTTGGTTCCGGCTTAACCGACCTGAAACATTCTGGCCACAGTGGACTGTACGAGGTGGCTACCAGCATCTGGAAAGGGGTTGAGCGCCTCGGCCGGATCGGTAGTGTCCGGGTCGGAGAGATTGGTGCACCGGGTGTTTCACCGCAGGCAGTGGAGGAGTCCGATGGTCCACGTCATCGCCGACGACGCGGAGGCGCTCGCCGTCGCCGCCCGGCTGGGGGAGCGGTTCGCCGAAGGCGCCTCGCAGCGGGACGCGCAGCGCATCCTGCCGAAGGACGAGCTGGCGGAGCTGTCCGGGAGCGGGCTGCTCGGCATCACCGTGCCCCGGCGGCACGGCGGGGCTGAGGCGTCGCACCGGACCTTGGGCTCGGTCTTCCGGCTGCTGGCGGCCGGTGATTCGAGCATCGGCCAGATCCCGCAGAACCACTTCTTCTTCCTCAACGTGCTCCGGCACAACGCCACCGAGCGGCAGCTGGCGTTCTTCCACGCCGAGGTGCTGGCGGGCAAGCGGTTCGGCAACGCGCTGGCCGAGGCCGGGGCGAAGACGGCGCACGCCTTCGAGACCAGGCTGGTCGAGCAGCCCGGCGGGGACTTCCGGATCACCGGGACCAAGAACTACACCACCGGCGCCCTGTTCGCGCACTGGATCCCGGTGTTCGCCATCGACGACGAGAACCAGGTCAACGCGGCGTTCGTCCCGGCCGGTGCCGACGGGCTGACCGTGCTGGACGATTGGGACGGCATCGGGCAGCGCACCACCGCCAGCGGCACGGTGCTGCTGGACGGCGTCCGGGTGCCGCCGGAGCGGGTCGTGCCGCACTACCGGACCTTCGGCGGCGCCGAGATCTTCGGCGCCTACGGGCAGTTCCTGCACGCCGCGATCGACGTGGGCATCGCCGAGGCCGCGCTGCGCGACGGCGGGAGCGGGGTGCGCGAGCTCAGCCGCCCGTGGTGGGAGGCCGGTGTGGAGCGCACCGCGGAGGAGCCGCTGGTGGTGCAGCGCTTCGGCGAGCTCGCGCTGCGCGTGCGGGCGGCCAAGGCGTTGCTCAACGAAGCGGGTGATGCGCTCGACGCCGCGAGAGCGGCGATCGACTCGGGAGCCGACGACGCCGAGGACAAGGCGGCGGAGGCGTCGGTCGCGGTGGCGGCCGTCCGCGCGCAAGCCGACGACGCCGCAGTGTCGGTCTCCAGCGACATCTTCGCGCTCATCGGCGCCCGGGCCGCCCGGACGGGCCGCAACCTCGACCGGCACTGGCGCAACGCCCGCACCCACACCCTGCACGACCCGCGCCGGTGGAAGGTCCAGCACCTGGGCGACTACGAGCTCAACGGAACGCACCCGCCCCGCAACGGGATCGTCTGAGAACGAGGAGGACCACGTGTCGAGGGAGGATCTGGCGGCGCGGTTCCGCCCGGTGTTCGAGCGGATCGCCGACGGCGCGGCGGACCGCGAGCGGCAGCGCCGCCTGCCGCACGAGGAGGTGGGCTGGCTGCGGGCCGCCGGCTTCGGTGCCATCCGGGTGCCACGGCGGCTGGGCGGGGCCGGAGCCGGGCTGGACGAGCTGTTCGGCCTGCTGGTGGAGCTGGGCGAGGCCGACTCCAACCTGCCGCAGGCGCTGCGCCCGCACGTGCTGTTCGTGGAGGAACAGCTGCGGCAGCCGGCGTCGGCCGAGCGCGAGGAGTGGCTCCGGCTGGTCGCCGCCGGGACGTTGGTCGGCAATGCGATCAGCGAACGCGATCCGCACGAGGTGGGGCGGCTCAACACCCGGTTGTCGGAGAAGGACGGGCGCCTGGTGCTCAACGGCACCAAGTACTACGCCACGGGCAGCCTGTTCGCGGAATGGCTGACCGTGCGCGCCGAGCGGGCGCCGGGTGAGCTGGTCGTGGCGCGGGTCCCGGCGCACGCGGACGGGCTGGTCCAGCGCGACGACTGGGACGGCTTCGGGCAGCGGACCACCGCCAGCGGCACGGTCGAGTTCACCGACGTCGAGGTCGACGCGGCCCACGTCGTGCGGTGGGACCGTGGACCGGGCCTGCACACCGCGTTGGCGCAGCTCGTGCTGCTGGCCTCCCTCGTCGGCGTGGCCCGGGCGGCGGCGCGCGAGGCCACCGGGTTCGTGCGGGAGCGCCGCCGCTCGTACAGCCACGCCAGCGCGCCGCTGCCCAAGGACGATCCGCTGGTCCAGCAGGTGGTCGGCAAGATCCACAGCGCCGCGTTCGCCGCGCAGGCAACGCTGGAAGCCGCGGTCGCCTCGGTGCGCCGGGCGCAGGAGGGCGCGCAGGACGACGTCATCGCAGCCGAGGACGACGTGGCCAAAGCGCAGGTGGCCATCGCCGACGTGGTCCTGCGCGCCGCGGCGGAGCTGTTCGAGGTGGGCGGCTCGTCGGTGGTCAGCGAGACCCGGCAGCTCGACCGCCACTGGCGCAACGCCCGCACGCTCACCGTGCACAACCCGCTGATCTACAAGTCCCGGGCAGTGGGCGACCACGCGATCAACGATGCTCTCCCGGTGTTCGGCTGGACCACCGGAGCACCGGCCTGAACGCTCAGGCCTCGCGCCCGAAGTGCAGGTCGCGCGGGCGCAACGCCAGCGTCGCGCCCGCGCCGATCAGCCCGGCGAGCACGAGGTAACCGCAAGCCCACCACGGCGAGCCGCCGACGGCGAGCAGCATCGTGATCACCATCGGCGTGAGACCCGAGGCGTAGATGCCGGAGAACTGGTAGACGAACGACATCCCGGTGTAGCGCAGCCGCACCGGCGCGAGCTGCGCGTACAGCGTGCCCTGCGGGGCGTAGAGCACCGCGTGCACGACGCCCAGCACCAGCACGATCACCACTCCGATCAGCAGCGGATCGCGGGTCTGGAACGCGAGGAACGCGGGCAAGACCGATGCCGCGAACAGCACTGCGCCGAAGGCGTACGTGCGGCGAGGAGTCCACTGGTCGGCGAGTCGCCCGAACACCGGGATGAGCACGGCCAGCACGATCGAGGCGGCCATCACGGCCACGAGCACATCGGTGCGTGGCATGGCGAGCGTCGTGGTCGCGTAGGCCAGGAAGAACACCGCCCAGGTGTTGAAAGCCGCTCCTTCGGCCCAGCGCGAGAGCAGGCCGAGCAGCGTGTTGCGGCGGGCCGTGCGGTCGCGGAAGAGGTCCAGGAAGGGCGCGCGGGAGGTCTCCCGCGCGGCGCGCATCTGCTCGAAGGCCGGTGTTTCGGCCACCCGCAGGCGGATCAGCAGGCCGATGAACACCAGCACGATGCTGAGCCCGAACGCGATCCGCCAGCCGTAGCCGAGGAACTGCTCGTCGTCGAGCACGTTGCCGAGCAGCGCGAACAGCCCGGTGCCCAAGCCCAGCCCCAGCGCGAGGCCGACCTGCGGCCAGGCGCCGTAGCGGGCCTGCTTTCCCGGCGGCGCGTACTCCACCGCCATGAGCACCGCGCCCGCCCACTCGCCGCCGATCGCCAAGCCCTGCACGACGCGCAGCAGCACCAGCAGGACGGGCGCGAGCAGCCCGATGTCGGCGTAGGTGGGCAGCGCGCCCATCAGGGCCGTGGCCACGCCCATCAGCAGCATCGTGGTCACCAGCGTGCGCTTGCGGCCGATCCGGTCGCCGATGTGTCCGAAAAGGACACCGCCGAGCGGGCGGGCGACGAAGCCGACGAAGAACGTCGCGAAGGCCAGCACGGTGGAGACCGCCGGGTCGTCGGTGGGGAAGAACAGCTCGTCGAAGACCAGCCCGGCGGCGGTGCTGTAGAGGAAGAAGTCGTACCACTCGACGGTGGTGCCCATCAGGCTGGACGCGATCACCGTGCGGACGTCCTTGGCCGGAACCTGCCGGGTGCCGGGCGCCTCGACGTGCGAGGTCGCGGTCATGGTGCTGCCTCCTGCGGATGTGGGTGCGTGCCGGATCGGCTGGTGAGTGGTTTCAGGAGGCGGAACAGGCCGCGGACGTCACGCGCAGCAGGTCCACGTGGTGGCGGCAGGTCAGCAGCACCGGTCGGAGCACACGGCGACGCTATGGAGGCGGCCGAGGCGGTGTCAACGTCGCGGCAGGCCGGTTCCAGCCGATGAGATCACCGCGGTGGTCCGCCAGGTGGGATGGCCCGGCCGCCGGTTGACACCCGCGGCGCGGCTTTGCTGCGATTGATCCGTGCGAGCCGCGGCGCTGTTCACCAGGCGCCGGCACGTGGACTTCCACCGCGTGTCGGCGCAGGCCTGTCGTCCTTGACGGCAGTTCCCGCCCGCGCGGCGAGGCCATCTCTTCGTCCACAACGGACTCGACGGGTTCGCGACCACGTGCTGGGCCGGTCCCGCTTCCCCTGGAGTGACTGATGTCTTTGACCTTCCACTGGTTCCTGCCCACCTACGGCGACAGCCGGTACCTCGTCGGCGGCGGGCACGGCGTGGCGACCACCAACACCGCCACCGGCTCCCGGCCCGCGACGCTGGCCTACCTCGGCCAGATCGCCCGCAGCGCCGCGCAGCTCGGGTTCGAGGGCGCGCTGACGCCGACCGGTGCCTGGTGCGAGGACGCCTGGCTGTCCACGGCGATGCTGGCGGAGGTCACCGAGCGGCTGAAGTTCCTGGTGGCGTTCCGGCCGGGACTGGTGTCGCCGACGCTGGGCGCGCAGATGGCCGCGACGTTCCAGCGCCACTCCGGCCAGCGGCTGCTGCTCAACGTGGTGACCGGCGGTGAGAGCGCCGAGCAGCGCGCCTACGGCGACTTCCTGGACAAGGACGCCCGCTACGCGCGCTGCGACGAGTTCCTGCACGTGGTGCGGGGATTGTGGCGAGGCGAGCGGGTCGACTTCGAGGGCGCGCACGTGCACGTCGAAGGCGCCGAGCTCGCCCGGATCCCGGACCCGGTGCCCGCGCTGTACTTCGGCGGCTCCTCGCCCGCGGCGGGCACCGTCGCGGCCAAGCACGCCGACGTGTACCTGACCTGGGGTGAGCCGCCGCAGAAGGTCGCGGAGAAGGTCGAGTGGATCCGCGCGCTGGCGGCCGAGCAGGGCCGCACGCCGCGCTTCGGCATCCGGCTGCACGTGATCAGCCGCGACACCAGCGAGCAGGCCTGGGCGGAGGCGCAGCGGCTGCTCGACGCGCTGGACCCGGCGACCATCTCGCGAGTGCAAGAAGGCCTGGGGCGCAGCGAGTCCGAGGGGCAGCGACGGATGCTGGAGCTGCACGGCGGATCGACCGCGAACCTGGAGATCTACCCGAACCTGTGGGCGGGCGTCGGCCTGGTGCGCGGTGGGGCCGGGACCGCGCTGGTCGGCAGCCACGCCGAGGTCGCCGAGCGGATCGAGGAGTACCACGCGCTCGGCATCGACGAGTTCGTGCTCTCCGGGCACCCGCACCTGGAGGAGGCGTACTGGTTCGGCGAAGGCGTGCTGCCGATCCTGGAGCGCAAGGGCCTGTGGCGGCACCCGGCCGGGGCCGCCGATGCCGCGCCGGCGGGCATCCCGTTCGCGGGCGGCTCGCGGGAGCCCGCCGCGGCTTCCTGACCGGCGAGGTGGCAGCGGGCCCGCCGGGCGGCACCACGCCGCCCGGCGGGCCCTTTTCATGTCCACAAAGGACTATGTCCGGGTGCTGAGATCCGTTGACACCGCTGATCTTCTTTGGTGGCATTGATGCGTGTTCCCCGCAGACCGGCTGACCAGGCGCCGCCACGTCGACCTCGCTCGCGTCGGCGCGCAGTCCTGTCGCGGCTGCTGATCTCCTCCGCCGCCTGAACCGGGCGGCCGATCCCCGCTTTTCCCGCGAGCTGCCAGACGCAGCTGGCGCCGGTGCCGCGCGCCGGTGCCCCGTGCGCGACAGGAGATGAGCATGCCCGATGCCCACCGCGCCGAACCGCTGAAATTCGCCTACTGGGTGCCCAACGTCAGCGGTGGCCTGGTCACCAGCAAGATCGAACAGCGAACCGACTTCGGATTCGACTACAACCGGGAACTCGCCGTGCTCGCCGAGCGCAGCGGGTTCGAGTACGCGCTCAGCCAGGTCCGCTACGCCTCCAGCTACGGCGCCGCCCAGCAGCACGACCCGGCCGCGTTCAGCCTCGGGCTGCTGCTGGCCACCGAACGGCTGAAGCTGATCGTCGCCGCCCACCCGGGGCTGTGGCACCCGGCGGTCTTGGCCAAGTTCGGCATCACCGCCGACCTGCTGTCCCGGGGCCGCTTCGCGGCGAACATCGTCAGCGGCTGGTTCAAGGACGAGTTCACCGGCCTCGGCGAACCCTGGCTCGAGCACGACGAGCGCTACCGCCGCACGGAGGAGTTCATCCGGGTGCTGCGCGGCCTGTGGACCCGGCCGGACTTCGACTTCAGCGGCGACTTCTACCGGATCCACGACTTCAGCCTGCGCCCGCAGCCGCACCCGGTGCCCGGCCGTGCGCACCCGGAGATCTTCCAGGGTGGCAACTCGACCGCCGCGCGACAGGTCGCCGGCCGGGTCTCCGACTGGTACTTCAGCAACGGCAAGGACTTCGATGGCTTCACCGAGCAGGTCGCCGACGTCCGGGCCACCGCAGCCGAGCACGGCCGCACCGTCCGGTTCGGCCTGAACGGCTTCCTGATCGCCCGCGAAACCGAGGCGCAGGCGCGCGGCGTGCTGCGCGAGATCGTCGACAAGGCCGACACCGAGGCGGTGGAGGGCTTCCGCGCCGCCGTGCGGCAGGCCGGAAAGTCCACTTCGGACGGAAAGGGCATGTGGGCGGACTCCGGGTTCGCCGACCTGGTGCAGTACAACGACGGATTCCGCACCGGGCTGATCGGCACGCCGGAGCAGATCGCGCGCCGCATCGTCGAGTACAAGAAGCGCGGCGCGGACCTGATCCTGCTCGGCTTCCTGCACTACCTGGAGGACGTCGAGCACTTCGGCCGCCACGTGCTGCCGATCGTCCGCGAACTCGAAGCCGAACTCGACCGCACCGGCGACCCGCTCGGTGCCGGAAACGCACGGTGACCGGAGGCGCACGACCATGACCACGAGGAACTGGACCGACGCACGGCCCACCACCGCGGCGGAGTGGATCGAACGGGCCAAGGACGTCGCCGCCGTCCTGGCCACCGACGCCCTGGCCCGGGACCGGGCGAACAGCACGCCCTACGAGGAGGTGGCGCTGCTCAAAGACGCCGGGCTGGTGACGCTGCTCGGACCGCGGGAGCACGGCGGGGCCGGACAGAGCTGGGAGACGGCGTACCGGGTCGTCCGCGAGGTGGCCGGGGGAGACGGCTCGATCGGGCAGCTGCTCGGCTACCACTACCTGTGGGCCTGGGCGGCGCGGCTGGTCGGCACCACCGAGCAGATCGCCGCGGTCGAAGAGCTCTACACCGCGAGCAACCTCTTCTTCGGCGGGGCGGTCAACCCCCGCGACGACGACCTGGTCATCGCCGACGAAGGCGACCGGCTGGTCTTCCGCGGCCGGAAGTCCTTCTCCACCGGCGGCAAGGTCTCCGACCTGACGGTGCTGGAAGGCGTGCTGGAGGACGGCGGCGGGCACGTCTTCGCGATCGTCCCGTCCGGCCAGCAGGGCATCACATTCGGCGACGACTGGGACAACCTGGGCCAGCGGCTCACCGAATCCGGCAGCGTGCTGGTCGAGGACGTGCGGGTGCCGTGGACCTCGGCGGCGGGCTACGTGGACAAGGAGTTCCGCCCGCTGACCTACAACACGCTCAACGTGCCGACGATCCAGCTGGTGTTCGCCAACTTCTACCTCGGCATCGCCCAGGCGGCGTTGCGGGCGGGCATCTCCTACACCGCCCAGCGTACCCGGCCCTGGCCCTACGGCGGGGACAACAAGGAGTCCGCGACCGAGGAGTTCTACGTCCTCGACGCCTTCGGCGACCTCCAGGCCAAGCTGTGGGCCGCCGAAGCGCTGATCGACAAGGCCGGTGCCGTGCTGTCCGGGCTGCTGCACGCCGAGCGGGAGTCGCTGACCGAGCGGCAGCGGGGCGAGGCCGCGGTGCTGATCGCGGCGGCCAAGCAGCGCATCATCGACACCGGTCTGGAGGTCAGCACCCGGATCTTCGAGGTCACCGGCGCGCGGGCCACCGCGAACTCGGTCGGCCTGGACATCTACTGGCGGAACCTGCGCACGCACAGCCTGCACGATCCCGTCGCCTACAAGCGGGTGGAGGTCGGGCGCTACGCGCTGCTCGGCGAACTGCCCGAACCCACTTGGTACACCTGACCACCGAGGCGGGGGAGAGGTCGTGAGCGCGCAACCGGGCCCCACCCCGGTTGCGCGCTCACGAACCGCACCTCCGCGACCAGCAGAAAGCGACCGCAGTGTCCACTTCGCACCACCCGTCCCGCCGCAACAAGCACTTCCTCGCCCTGATCGGCACCCTGGTGCTGGCCCTCGCCGGCTGCGGGCTGGCCGGCGGGGCCGCCTCCGACGAGCGCACCATCAGCATCATCGCCACCGACAGCCCGCCGTACCACGACCCGCTGGAGATCGCCCGCGACCAGCTCGAAGCCGAGGGCTGGCGGCTCGACGTCCGGTACGTGACCGACATCGTGCAGCCCAACCACGCGGTCAGCGCCGGGGAAGCCGACTTCAACTTCTTCCAGCACGGCGCGTACCTGCAGACCTTCAACCGCGACAACGGAACCGACGTGGTGCCGCTGTTCTACGCCGTCGGCTCGCCCGCGGGCGTGTACTCCACGCGCTACGACGACATCTCGCAGCTGCCCGACGGCGCCCGCATCGCGCTACCGGTGGACCCGGCGAACAACGGCCGCGCCCTGCACCTGCTGGCCGGCGCCGGGCGGCTGAAGCTGCGCGAGGGCGCGCAGGTGGTGACCACCAGCCAGCGCGACATCGTGGACAACCCGCATCGCTACTCCTTCGTGGAGGTCGACCAGCAGACGCTCACCCAGACGCTGCCGGACGTCGACGCCGGGTTCCTGTTCTCCCGGCAGGCGATCGAGATCGGGCTGGACGTGGAGGGCGCGGCCCTGCTGCGGGAGGAGGACCTCGACGCCGTCCCGTACCGGATCGTCGTCGGCGGTCGCCCGGACGAGGTGGGCTCGGCCAAGGCCCGTGCGCTGCAAGCAGCTCTGCAGAGCCCGCGGGTCCGCGACTTCTTCAAGCAGTTCTACGGCGAGTGGGCTCCGCTGCCGTGGGCCGAGGACCCGCAGGCCCAGCTCGGGCAGTGGTGGAAGGACGGCGGACGTTGATCACCTTGCGCGGCGTCACCAAGCGCTTCACCGGCCCGGACGGCCCGCTGACCGCCGTCGACGACGTCGACCTGCACGTGCCGCGCGGATCGGTGCAGGGCATCATCGGGTTCTCCGGGGCGGGCAAGTCGACGCTGATCCGCCTGATCAACCTCCTGGAGCGGCCGGACTCCGGCTCGGTGGCGGTCGACGGCACCGATCTGACCACTGTGGATGACGTCGAGCTGCGCAGGCGGCGAGCCAAGATCGGCATGATCTTCCAGCACTTCAACCTGCTCGCCAACCTCACCGCGGCGCAGAACGTCGAGCTGGCCCTGCGCATCGCCGGAGTTGGCAAGGCGGCGCGCGCGGCGAGGGTGGCCGAAGCGCTGGCGGTGGTGGACCTCTCCGACAAGGCCGGTGCCTACCCGGCGAAGCTCTCGGGCGGGCAGCAGCAGCGCGTAGCGATCGCCCGGGCGCTGGCCAACGAACCGTCGGTGCTGCTGTGCGACGAACCGACCAGCGCCGTCGACCCGCGCACCACGGTGTCGGTGCTGAGCTACCTCAAGGAGGTCAACGAGCGGCTCGGCATCACGATCGTGCTGGTCACCCACGAGATGAACGTGGTGCGCGCGATCGCCGACGACGTCGCGGTGATGGACGGCGGCAAGGTCGTCGAACACCTGCGGCTGGACGGCTCGCCGCTGCGGCCGGAGACCGAGATCGCCCAGTTCCTGATCGACGACCGCATCCGGCTGCGGAGCTTGGAGGAGACCCATGTCGGCTGAGCGCATCCTCGCGGCGCTCCCGGAGATGGCCGAGGCGCTGGGCGAGACCGGGATCATGCTGCTGATCACGGTACCGATCGCGGTGCTGTCCGCGGTGCCGATCGGAGTGCTGCTGTGGTCGAGCGGGCCTGGCGGACCGAGCCCGTCACCGCGGCTGCACCAGGTGCTCAACGCGGTGGTGAACCTCGTCCGCTCGTTCCCCTTCCTCATCCTGCTGATCGCGATGATCCCGATCACCCGGCTGATCGTGGGCACCAGCGTCGGCACCCTCGCGGTGACCGTGCCGCTGTGCGTCAACGCCGTCGCCTACCTGTCGCGGTTCGTCGAGCAGAACCTGCTGCAGGTCAGCCCCGGCGTGATCGAGGCGGCGCAGGCGATGGGCGCGTCGAGGCTGCGCACCATCTGGAGCGTGCTGCTGGTCGAGGCGCGGCCGGGGCTGGCGGGCTCGATCACCATCATGGTGGTCAGCTTCATCTCCTACTCGGCGATCGCGGGCCTGGTCGGCGGCGGGGGCATCGGCGACTTCGCCATCCGGCACGGCTACTACCGCTACGAGACGGGCGTGATGGTGGTGGCGGTGCTGGTGATGATCGCGCTGGTGCAACTGGTCCAGCTGGCCGGGAACCTGACCGTGCGACGACTGGACA
Source organism: Saccharopolyspora indica (assembly GCF_027853965.1). Classification (GTDB taxonomy): domain Bacteria; phylum Actinomycetota; class Actinomycetes; order Mycobacteriales; family Pseudonocardiaceae; genus Saccharopolyspora; species Saccharopolyspora indica. The sequence goes on from NZ_JAQGLB010000001.1 coordinate 659,810, forward strand.
AGCGGCTGTGAGCGCCCGGAAGCGGCTGCGGCTGAGCGCTTTCGTCATGGCCACCACCTCGCACATCCTGGAAGGCCAGTGGCGGCACCCGCAGGCCCAGCAGCACCGCTTCGACGAGCTGTCGCTGTGGACCGACCTCGCCCGGCAGCTGGAGGCGGCCCGCTTCGACGCGATCTTCTTCGCCGACGTCGTAGGGCTCTACGGAAACTACCGCGGCAACTGGGACATCTTCGCCACCGAGGGCCTGCAGATCCCCTCGCACGACCCGTCGGTGATGATCTCCGCGCTCGGCGCGGTGACCGAGCACCTGGGCCTGGCCTGGACCAGCTCGGTGATCCAGGAGCACCCGTTCACCTTCGCCCGGCGCGCCGCCACGCTCGACCACCTCACCGGCGGCCGGACGGGCTGGAACATCGTCACCTCGGCGCTGGAGAACGCCCACCGCAACTTCGGCCTGCCCGGCCTGACCCCGCACGACGAGCGCTACCGGTGGGCCGACGAGTACGTCGAGGTGGTCTACAAGCTGCTGGAGGGCAGCTGGGAGGACGACGCGCTGCGGCGGGACAAGGCCGCCGGGGTGCACGCCGATCCGGCGAAGATCCACAAGATCCACCACCGCGGCGAGCGGTACTCGGTGGAGGGCCCGCACCTGGTGGCGCCGTCGGCGCAGCGCACCCCGGTGCTGTTCCAGGCGGGCACCTCTCCTGCCGGGATGGCGTTCGCGGCGCGCAACGCCGAAGCGGTGTTCATGTTCGCCGGTTCGCCGGGAAGCGCGCGCAAGATCACCACGACCGTCCGCGCGCAGGCCGCCGATCACGGCCGCCGTCCGGAGGACGTGCTGTTCTTCGCGGGGCTGTCCTTCGTGGTCGGCAGCACCGAAGCCGAGGCCCGGCGGCGCAAGGCCGACTTCGACGAGTACCTCTCGGTGGACGGCCTCGCCGCGCACATGCTCGGCGGAATGGGCGTGGACCTCGGCGACGCGCCGGTGGACACCCCGCTGAAGGACCTGCGCGTCGAGGGCGGCCGCGGCGTGCTGCAGGCCGTCATCGACTCCGTGCCGGGCGGCAACCCGACCATCGAGGACATGGTGCGCTACCGCGCGGAGCGGATGCGGCTGGTCGGCACGCCGGAGCGGATCGCCGACGAGCTGGAGCGCTGGCAGGAAGCAGGCATCGACGGGATCAACATCATCAACCACGTCATCCCGGGCAGCTACGCGGAGGTGATCGACGGCCTGCTGCCCGAACTCCGCCGCCGAGGCCTGGCGCAGACCGACTACACCCCGGGCACCTTCCGCGAGAAGCTGTACGCCGACGGCCCCCGCCTGAACCCGCGCCACCCGGCCGCCTCCTACCGCGCAGCCTTCCGCGACGCAGAGCGCTGAAACCTCACCACACGTCGTGCGGAGAGCGCGAACGGCTCGGTTTTCGCTGTGGAGGCCCGTGAGCGTTTTGGGGTGCTATAGAAACTGGTCGCACCACTGTTTTCTAGCGGCTTTGCTGTTCTGGCGGTTAGGGCGAGCTTGTGGTCTCCCTCTGCAAGGGAGGGGCTGTGTCCTCACCCCATCGACCTGGCGAATTCCGATCAGGCAAGGCAGCGTTGACTGCGTCGAGCCAGAGGTGCATTCGGTCGTGTGCGCGGGCGAAGTCTTGGTAGAGGCTGTGGCCTCGGCGCAGGATGGCGAGGTTGCTGGCTGCGTTGTGGGCGATGTGGTCGTGGTCGGCGATGTGGCCTCGTCCGTCTCTGGGGTCGATGAAGTGGACGGGTGCGCGTCGGGCGTGTCTGTTCATCATCGTGGCGATCCAGGCGCACGCTTCTTCCGGTGTTCGCAGAATGCGGTCGGGGATTCGGATCAGTCGGAGGGCTCGGCATGGCGGCGATCGCATCGCATCGCGGGTGAAGGCGATGTAGGTGTGCCAGTGGACGCCTCGGCAATGTTGCTGGTTCTGGCTGGTCATGGTGGATCTCCTCGTGGTGCAAGGTGATCGTTTTCTTGGTCGGATGGTCGTGGTGGCTGGCCTGTCGGTGCGTTACGGGGGTTCGCACCGACAGGCCATCCCTTCGCTGCCGGTGTCCGGGGAGGGGGCTCAGCGGCAGCGAGTATGAGGGGCTATTCCTTGAGCTCTTTCAGCAGTGCATTGCAGTCCTGGCAGGTGGGTGCGCGTATCCAGTCCACTTCGGATGGAGTAGCCAGGGCGTACGTGTCGCCGCAGAAGGAGTCATCGGCCGGGCCTTTGTCCAGTCGGCTACCGGCGAACGCGTGGCGGACCAAGCCGTAGTCGCTGGTCTCGTCTGGCACGGGCAGCCAGAAGTAGCGCAGCTCAATCTGGGGCATGGACACTCCTGTCGTCTGTGTGAGGTCGGTGCACCTAGGGGAGGGGTGGGGCCGGTTCGTTTTGGTGGCCGGAACCGGACCCACCTGTCCGCCGCGCGCCTCGCGGATGCAGCTGGCAGGCTCGGGAATCTGTCCTGATCTGCATTGCACGACAACAAGTTCACCGCAGCGCAAAGGACGTTCCCAGGGCTTCGGCGGGTCGCTTGCAGACGTCCTGCGCGGTCGCTAGCGTCCGCAAAACGTCCGAACTCGTACCGAAAACGTCCCTTCCCGGGGTGCCCAATGCCGAACGAACGCCTACAGTCCGCGATCCGGGCAGCGGGCCTGACCATCGACGATCTGGCTCGGGAGCTCCGCGTCGACCCGAAAACCGCGGGGCGATGGGTCACGGTTGATGGCCGTGTCCCCCACCCCGGCAACCGCCGGGACATCTCGAATCTCGTCGGAGTCGATGAGGTTCACCTCTGGCCATCATTGGCCGAGAATCTGCACGTCAAGCCGAACACCGACACCGAGCTGGTGCACCTGTACCCGTCCCGGTCGTCGATCCCGTTCACGCTGTGGACCGAGCTGATCGCCAGCGTCAAGGAGCAGATGGACGTCCTCGTGTTCTCCGGGCAGTTCCTGGTGGAGCAGCACGACATCCTCCCCGTCGTGCGCCAGAAGGCCGCCGAGGGCGTGAGATTCCGGTTCGCGGTCGGCGACGAGACTTCGACCGCGGTGACGCAGAGGGCGATGGAAGAAGGCACGACCGGCGGCCTCCAAGGGCGGATCCAGATGATGCGGCGCTACCTCGCCGAGGTGGCTGACCTCTCGAATGTCGAGGTCAGAACGCACGGGACGATCCTGTACAACTCGCTCTACCGGTTCGACGACAACCTGCTGGTGAACGGTCATGTGTTCGGAGGGCTCGCCGGTCAGAATCCCGTGCTGCATCTCCGCCAGCTCCCCGGTGGCCTCATGTGGAAGAACTACGTGCGCTCGTTCGACCACGCCTGGAAGCAAGCTCGACCAGAACTGTCCGACTGAGGAGGGGCGCCCCGTGGCCCGCATCGACTACTTCAACGACCCCAGTGCTCCGCCCGCGAATTCCGTGGTGCCATCGGTGACCGCAGCGATCCGGAACGGCGCTGGAGACGTGCTCCTCATTCACAAGGTCGACAACGACCTCTGGGCACTACCCGGCGGTGGGCACGACGTCGGCGAGTGCCTCACCGACACCGTCGTCCGGGAAGTTCAGGAAGAAACCGGGCTTGACGTCGAGGTCGTCCGCCTGGTCGGAACGTACACCAACCCCGCGCACGTCATGGCCTACGACGATGGGGAAGTCCGGCAGCAGTTCTCGCTCTGCTTCGAATGCCGCTGGATCGGCGGCGAACCCCGCGAGGACGGAAGCGAAACGAAAGAGGTCCGCTGGGTCGCCCCGGCGGACCTCGACGGCCTCAACATCCACCCGTCGATGCGCTTGCGCATCGACCACGCGCTCGATTCGGCTCGAACCAGTCCCTACCTCGGCTGAGCCGCGGCCAGCCGGCGTTCGGCCCGGGCAACGGCTGCACCGATCACCGGGCGGGCTTTGGTCCAGGTGCGGTGGACTGGATCGTCGGGCTGGTACCGGCTGAGGATCTCGTCCATGCGCTCGTCGTAGGTGAATCGCTCGCCGGCCGGGCCGGTGGTCAGGTCGGCGGTGACGAGCGCGTCGAGCAGCGGTGAGTCCTGGAACGGGAACTCGGCGAGTTCGTCGGACAGGCCACGCTCGGCGGCTTCGTATCGTGCTCCAGAATGGTGAGCGACCAGGTTCACGATGACCTCGGGCCAGTGCTGGTCGCGGAGGTAGCGCGCTCCGTCGAGCGGATGGAATCGTGTGTGGCCGATCTCGGGTGCGTACCCGAGATCGTGCAGCCACGCGGCCGCGATCAGCGTGTCTTCGTCCTCGGGGGCGACGGCGCGGCGCAGCTCGTGCGCACGAGCTGCGACGGCTTGGACGTGCTCCCAACGGCGCCCGAGCGGCTTGACCAGGTTCTCGGCGAGTGCGGCGGCTGCAGAGGAATCCGAGTCCATGTTCATCGACGTTACCGAACCTTCTCGTGCGATCGAGCGCTCTAGGGCTCTCCTGGGCTGGTTGTCGACGCGCCCCTGGCCAGCGCCTGGTGACTGTCCAACTGCTTGTCAATCGGAAGCAAAACACCCGTTTCTATGGCACCCCAAACGCTCACGGGGCCTGAGCAGCGGAAACGGATCCGATGGCGGGTCCGCGTGAAATCGGCATCGGGATGGGACGTGCGTTCGCCGTGCGTTCACGTCGTGGACGAATCGGGTGTCTAGGTTGCCGGGCATGAACGACGATCAGGCGGTGCTCGCGCGCCGGACGGTGTTGGGTGGCGCTCTGGCCGGGGCGGGGCTTCTCGCGCTCGGCGGGACGGCTTCGGCCGCGCGGCCTCGGCGGGTGCTGATTGCGACGAACGAGCCGTGGGGCACCTACCACGTCAAACCGCTGCTGGCCGAAGCCGACCGGCGCGGCTGGCAGCTGACGCAGCTGGTGCCCGATCGCACCGGGGTCGCTCCGGACGACCCGGTCCCGGTGGCGGTGCCCGGCGAGGTCTCGCGGGCGGATCTGCTGGTCGTGACGGGTGCGGAGGAGTGGCCCGCGGAGTGCGCGGCCCGTTTCCGGCGGCTGCCGCTGGCCGCCAGCTCGCTGGCCTACCTCAACCCGAAGGAAGCCGCCCGCGCTCGGTGGCTGCGGCCGCGGTTGCGCGCGATCACCGCATCGTCCCCGGCGGAAGCCCGCGCTTTCGCGGGCTACCTGGGAACCCGCCGCAAGGTTCGCGTCGTCGGCGCGCCGCAAGCGGACACATTGCCGACGCGAACTCCGGAACCGGGGCTGGTGCTCGTGCTCACCAGCGTCACCCATCCCGACGGCACCGGGGCGGCCGCGCCCGGCACCGAGCTGCTGCTGGCGGCGGCGGAGAAGCTGCAGGCCGCAGGCAAGCGCATCCTGGTCGGCCTGCACCCGCGGGAGGACCCGTCGCTGTGGAGCCGCTACGAGATCAGGGACGTCCCGTCGTTGCAGGCGTCGGCGCGGGCCGAGGCGGCGATCGGGATTCCCGGCACGGTGTTCCCGCTGATCGCCGCGGTGGGCACACCGCTGGTCGGATGCGTCGACCCGGCGCTGACCGTCCCGGAGCACCTGCTGGCGGTCTGCTCCAGCACCATCACCGACCCGGCGCCCGCGGTGTCCGCAGTGGACGGTGCGGAGCTGCCCGATGCGGCCGTGCTCGCGGACGCGGTCGGTCCCGTCGGCGGCTCCGCGGCCCGGCTGCTCGACGTCTGGGCGCGGGTCAGCCGAAGGTGATCCGGGCGGTGGCCATGACCTCCTCCGGCGCGGTGCGCACCGCCATGGCGCCGTCCGGCCCACCGGTGATCAGCACCGGATCACCGGCGAAGACCGGGCGGCGCAGCCGGTAGTCGACACCGGCGAGCTCGCGACCAGGTGCCCGGTGGCGGGCGAGTTCGGTCATCAGCAGCACCAGCAGCGGGCCGTGCACCACGAGTCCGGGGTAGGCCTCGACGTCGTGGGCGTAGGGCGCGTCGTAGTGGATGCGGTGCGTGTTGGCGGTCAGCGCGCTGAACTGGAACAGCCGCACGGGATCACCGGTGAATTCCTGCTGCCACGGTGCGCCGGAGACCGGGAACCCGGTGGGCCGGGCGGCGTCGGGGTTCTTGGCCGCGCTCTCCCCGCTGCGGTAGACGTAGTCCTGCTCGTCGACGAACCGCAGCTCGCCGTCCTGCCGGTACTCACCGCGGACCGTCACGAACGCCATCTCGCCCGACCGCCCCTGCTTGACCACGACATCGGCCAGCGACGTGGTGCGTTCGGCAGGCGCGCCCAGGCGCAGGGGAGCGGTGATGGTGAGCCGGCCACCGGCGAACATCCGTCGCCGGTCGGGCAGCGGTGGCAGGAAGTGGCCGTGCTCGGGGTGCCCGTCCGCGCCGAGCTCGGCGTGCCGCGGCCAGTCCAGGAAGTGCAGCCAGTGCCACAGCGGCGGCAGGACCTCCTCCGGAGCCGTCGTCCCCAGCGCCGCGGCCAGCGCGCGCGACGGATCGGCGGGCAGCGCGTCGGTCTCGACCAGCGGCTCCGGCCGCCACTCCCGCAGGTAGGTGTCCAGTCCCGGCACTGCTCCTCCTCGGTCCGCCGATTGGGCCGTACAAACTTCACGCAAGTCTCGGCCTCGTATGCCGCGCCGTCAACGTGCTCTCGTTGGGGCAGCCGGTTTCGGAGGGTCCTTGACCGCGCGGCGGATTTGGCCGTACAAAGATTGGCGGACAGCTCAGCGGCGCGCGCTGGCGGAAAGGGTTCCCATGGCATCCATCGCCGAATCCCTCGCGAACTGGGCGGCCGACCTCGAACCGGGCCCCGACGACCTCGCGCTGGCCCACCGCTCGCTGCTCGACACCGCCGCGGTCACCCTCGCCGCCAGGGACGACCCGCTGACCGGGATCGCCGCCGACCTGCCCGACGCCGCGCGCTGGGCGGCCATCGGCCACGTGCTGGACTTCGACGACCTGCACGTCGAGTCCACCACCCACATCAGCGTGGTGACCGTGCCGGTGGTGCTGGCCACCGGCGGTGACGCGCGGGCCTACCTGGCCGGGGCCGGTGTGATGGCCCGCCTGGGCAACGCGCTCGGCTGGTCGCACTACGCCGCGGGCTGGCACGCGACCTGCACGGCCGGAGCCCCGGCCGCCGCCGTCGCCGCCGGGACAGCGCTGGGACTGTCCGCCGGGCAGCTGGCGACGGCGATGGCGCTCGCCGTCCCCGCCGCCGGCGGCGTGCAGAACGCGTTCGGCACGCACGGCAAATCGCTGCAGGTCGGTTTCGCCGCGCAGGCCGGGGTGCGCGCCGCGCAGCTGGCGCAGGCCGGGGCCACCGCCGACCCCGGTGCCCTGGACGCCTGGCTGGAGCTGGTCGGCGGCAGCGGCGAGCTGGACCTGTCCGGGCCCGCCGTGCCGGGCGGCCTCGCGATCAAGGTCTACCCGTGCTGCTACGCGATGCAGCGGCCGATCGCCGCGCTGCGCGAGATCCGCCACCAGATCCGCGGGCAGGTGCGCGGAGTGCGGGTGCGCACGCCGCAGGCCACCGTCACACCGCTGATCCACGACCGCCCCACGACCGGTCTGGAGGGCAAGTTCAGCCTGCCCTACGCGGTGGCGACCGCGTTGCTGGACGACTACCCGGACTTCGCGGCCTTCACCGACGCGGCCGTCGGTCGGGCCGCGGCGCAGGAACTGCTGCGCGGAGTGGAGCTCGAAAGCACGCCCGGCGCCGACGGCCTGCTGACCGGCGAGGTCGACATCGAGGTGACGCACGACGGCCCGCCGCTGCACGTGCGGCTGGCACAACCACCGGGCGCGCCGTCGCGACCGCCGACCGACGCCGAACTGGCCGAGAAGTTCAAGGCCTGCGGCACCGACGTCCCGGCCCTGCTCGCCGGTGCCGACTGGACGGCGGTCCGGCAACTCCTGCGCAGGACCTTCCCGCGAGCCGACTGAACACCGATCCGGATTTCCGCTGGAACAGAGGAGAACCGGGAGACTGGGAGAGCAACGTCGTGAGCACAGTGGACATCCTCAGCGCGGACGAGAAGCTCGCCGTGGAAACGGTGCGGGACTTCATCGACAAGTCCGCGAAACCGGTGGTGCAGGAGCTCGAGCACGCCAACGCCTACCCGGAAGCGCTCATCGAGCAGATGAAGCAGCTGGGCGTCTTCGGACTGGCCATCCCGGAGGAGTACGGCGGAACACCGGTGTCCACGCCCTGCTACGTGCTGATCGTGGAGGAGCTGGCGCGCGGCTGGATGAGCCTGGCCGGTGCGATGGGCGGGCACACCGTGGTGTCCAAGCTGCTGCTGGACTTCGGCACCGAGGAGCAGAAGCGCCGGTACCTGCCGAAGATGGCCACCGGCGAGATCCGCGCGACGATGGCGCTGACCGAACCCGGCGGCGGCTCGGACCTGCAGGCCATGACCACCACGGCCCGCCGCGACGGCGAGGAGTACGTGATCAACGGCGGCAAGACCTGGATCACCAACGCCCGCCGCTCCCAGCTGATCGCGCTGCTGTGCAAGACCGACCCGGACGCCGAACCCGCGCACCGGGGCATCTCGATCGTGCTGGTCGAGCACGGCCCCGGCCTCACGGTGTCCCGCGACCTGCCCAAGCTCGGCTACAAGGGCGTGGAGAGCTGCGAACTGCACTTCGACGACCACCGCGCGCCGGTGAGCGCCGTGCTCGGCGGTGCGGAGGGCAAGGGCTTCGCGCAGATGATGAAGGGCCTGGAAACCGGGCGCATCCAGGTCGCCTCCCGCGCGCTGGGCGTGGGCCGGGCCGCGCTGGAGGACGCGCTGCGCTACGCCCAGGAGCGGGAGAGCTTCGGCAAACCCATCTGGCAGCACCAGTCGGTGGGCAACTACCTGGCGGAGATGGCCACCAAGCTCACCGCCGCCCGGCAGCTGACCCTGCACGCCGCGCGCGAGTTCGACGCGGGCCGCCGGGTGGACATGGAAGCGGGCATGGCCAAGCTGTACGCCTCGGAGGCCGCGATGGAGATCGCGCTCAACGCGGTGCGCATCCACGGCGGATACGGCTACTCCGCGGAGTTCGACGTGGAGCGCTACTTCCGCGACGCGCCGCTGATGATCGTCGGGGAGGGCACCAACGAGATCCAGCGCAACGTGATCGCCGCCCAGCTGGTCAAGCGCGGCGGCCTCGACGCGTGAGCCACCTCGCGGCGGGGTTCCGCTACGGTCTGTGGTGAGTACCCGGGAGGTGGTGGCGTGGCGGCGCGGACGGACGGCAGGGAGAGCGCGTACCTGCGCCTGGCGCGGGAGCTGCGGGCGGCGATACTGCAGCACGACTACCCGGAGGGCAAGCGCCTGCCCACCGAGGCCGAGCTCGCCGAGAGCCACCGGGTCAGCCGCCAGACGGTGCGCCGCGCCTTCCAGGACCTCGTCGCCGAGGGCATGGTCTACCGCATCCCGGGCCGCGGCACCTTCGCCGCGCCCCGCGAGGAGCAGTACCTGCGCCAGTTCGGTTCCATCGACGACCTGATGGGGCTGTCCATCGACACCACGATGCGGCTGCTCACCCCGCTGCACCGCAAGGTCGACCTCGACGCCGCCGGGCGGCTGCGGCTGGCCGCCGACCGGGTGCACGTGCTGGAGTTCCTGCGCCTGCACGACGACGTGCCGTTCTGCCTGACCACGGTGTTCCTGCCGCCCGAGGTCGGCAAGCTGGTCGAGTCGGTGCCCGAGCTCACCGAGGCCGGCGCCCGCAGCCGGGTGACCATCATCGGGCTGCTCGACGACCGGCTGAGCGATCCCATCGCCGAAGCCGAGCAGAGCATCACGGTCGGCACCGCGACGCCCGAGATCGCCGAGCACCTCGGCTGCGAACCGCACCGCTCGCTGCTGCGCATCGACCGCATGTACCAGTCCACCACCGGACGACCGGTGGAACTCGCGGTCAGCCACTTCCTCCCGGAGCACTACTCCTACCGGGTGCGCCTGCGCCGCAACGTCCGCTGAGGTCAGCTCGCCGCCGGTATCTCGGTCGGCTCCGCGGGGCGGTCCGGCGACCGCACCGGCAGCATCGCCAGCAGGCCGACCACCAGGATGAGCACGATGCCGCCCATCCCGGCGCGCTGGCTGCCGAAGAGGGTGATGAAGCCGCTGAAGGCCAGCGGGCCCAGGAAGCTCACCGCGCGGCCGGTGGTGGCGTAGAGGCCGAAGACCTCGCCCTCCTTGCCCGGGGTGGCGATGCGCGCCAGGAACGTCCGGCTGGCCGACTGGGTGGGGCCGAGGAAGATCGCCAGCGTCAGCCCGCACACCCAGAACGCCGCCTTGCCCGGCGGCAGCACCAGCAGCAGCACGCCGACCACCACCAGCCCGAACAGCGCGGTGACGATGACCGCCTTCGGCCCGAACCGGTCGTCGGCCCGGCCGCCCAGGAACGCGCCGAGCCCGGCCACCAGGTTGGCGGTGATGGCGAAGACCACGACCTCGCTGGGGGTGAACCCGAAGGTGCCCGCGGCGATCACCCCGCCGAAGGTGAAGATGGCCGCCAGCCCGTCCCGGTAGATCGCGCTGGCCACCAGGAACCCCAGCGTGCGGCGCTCCTCGCGCCACATCCAGGCCAGCCGCTTGCCGAGCACCACGTAGCTGCTCACCAGGGCGTGCCGCAGCGGTTCGCCGGAGGACGGGGCTTCGGGCACGAAGGCGAACAGCGGCACCGCGAACACCGCGAACCACACCGCCGCGAACAGCGCGACGGCGCGGATGTTCAGGCCGTTGTCCGCGGTCACGCCGAAGAGCCCGACGTCGGGCTGCACGAAGCCGATCAGCACGATCACCAGTGCGACGAGCCCGCCGAAGTAGCCCATGCCCCAGCCGAACCCGGAGATGCGCCCGATCGTCGCCGGTGTCGAGACCTGCAGCAGCATCGCGTTGTAGTTCACCGTGGCGAACTCGGCGAAGACGCTGGCCGCTGCCAGCAGCACCAGGCCCAGCACCAGGTACGACGGATCGTCCTGGACGAGGAACAGCCCCGCGGTGCAGACGATCACCAGCGCGGTGTGCACCGCCAGCCACAGCTTGCGCCGCCCGCCGGCGTCGCTGCGCTGCCCGGTCACCGGCGCGACCAGCGCGATGCACACACCGGCGATCGTCAGCGCCACGCCGAGCGCCGTCGAGCCGCTCTCCGGGTCGACGGCGACGCCCTCGGTCAGGTACACGGTGAACACGAAGGTCAAGATGACGGTGTTGAACGCTGAGGACCCCCAGTCCCACAGCGCCCAGCTGAACACCGCTCGCCCGCGCCGATGGACCGTCGGCGGGGCACCCGTTGACACGCCCACGCCAGGATCACACCAGCCCGTCACCGGTACAGCCACTCGAAGAAGCCCTTCTGAGCGGTGCCGACCCCCACCGGGGCGAACCCGGGCGCACGCGTCCCGCGAGCCACAGCGCGGTGCTTCCGCAAGAGTTCGCACCGCCGCCCCACCTGGCCCACGGGCCACCACCCGGACGGGCCGCGGACCTACGCTGGATCGGTGAATCGCAACACCACGAGCGGTCTGGTGCGTGCTTTCGAGCGCTGTTGCGCGGGCGTCCCGGACCGATGCGGATTCCGAGGGGGCGGACGATGCGAACCGATGTGGATGCGAACGGAGTTGCCAGCCGCCGAACGCTCGGCGTGCTGTTCGCCGTCATCACGCTGCTGACGGCCTTGTGCGCCGGGGCGACCACCGCCGCTGCCGCGCAACCGGCACCGGCCGGTGGACCGGACGCGGTGACGGTCCGGATGGTCGACTTCCGCCTGGAGCAGCCCACGTGGCTGCCGCCGGGCCGCTACACGTTCCGCGCGATCAACGCGGGAGCGGCACCGCACGCGCTGGAGATCAGCGGACCTGGCGTCGAGAACGCGCGGACACCGACGGTCCGGTCGGGCGATGCCGCCGACCTGACGGTGACCCTGGCACCCGGGGTGTACGACTTCTGGTGCCCGATCGGCGACCACCGGCAGCTGGGGATGCAGCTCTACGTCAGGGTCGGCTGACCGCGCCCCGGCGCTTCCAGGACTCGCCCCGCCGCCGCGCGCCCAGCCACCGCAGGCCGTTGCAGTAGATCCGCAACACCTTGCGCACCAACGGGTTCTGGGTGAGCCGGTGCGCCTGGTAGCGCCACGGCGGCTGCAACCCGCTGCGCGAGGACATCGCGAAGCAGAAGTCCACCGCGTTGCGGTCGGTGTAGCGGTCGAGGGTCTCGAACCAGGCCATGCTGGTGCGCGCGGCGGCCTGCACCACGCGCATCGCCGCGTGGCCCTCGCCGTCGAACTCCTTGAGCGCGTTGCCGGTCTGCTCGTTCTCGTGCAGCTTCTCGGCGAGCACCAAGGCGTCGATCATGGCGAGCCTGGTGCCCGAGCCGATGGTGAAGTGCGTGGTGTGCGCGGCGTCGCCGATCAGCACCGCGTTGGCGTGCCGCCAGGTCTCGTTGTGGACCTGCGTGAAGCGCTGCCAGGACGCGGGCCTGCCGCGCGCCGCGCTGATCAGCGCGTGCCCGGCCAGGTGCTCGTCGAAGATCTCCGCCAGCAACCGGGTGCTCGCCGCGTCGTCGAGCTCGTCGAACCCCAGCGCCCGCCAGGTCTCCTCCTGGCACTCGACGATGAAGGTGCTCACCCCGGCGCTGGAGGGGTAGGCGTGGAACCAGATCCAGCCGTGCGGGGTCGGCTCGTAGCCGAAGGTGAACTCGTCGAAGATCCGGCGGGTGCCCAGCCAGAGGTAGGGGTTGCTGCCCTGGCTCAGCTCGGTGCCGAACTGCTCGGCGTAGCGCTGCCGGTTCCGGCTGTTCGCCCCGTCGGCGACCACCACCAGATCGGCGTCGGCGAACTCGGCGATGTCGTCCACCGGGCGCTCGTGCCGCACGTCCACGCCGAGCTGGAGGGCGCGCCGGGTCAGCTCGTCCAGCAGCACCGCCCGGTTGACGCTGTAGCCGTACCCGCTGAGGTAGGCGCGCTCACCGTGGATCGCCACCACCTGCTCCTGCCAGACCGTCGAGGCCGCGCGGATGCGCTGCGCGCTCTCCCGGTCGTTGATGTAGAGGGTGTCCAGCAGGTCGTCCCAGTACACGACGCCCCAGCCGTAGGTGGCGCCGGGCGGGTCGCGTTCGAGGACGGAGATCTCGTGCCCGGCGTCGCGCAGCTTCGCGGAGATGGCGAAGTACAGACCGGCGGGCCCGGCCCCGACGCACACGATCTTCATGGAACCCTCCTGGCCGACGGCGCATGGCTCCCTGCGTGGTACCCCGCGCGGCACCCGCCGAACCTGCCCGCGAATGCTCCGTTCGGCCGCGGGGTGGTGCGTCCGGGATCTGGGAGCCTGGAGTCCGGTTTCGCGCGTGGAGGGGAAGTGCGGTGGCTGAGGCGTTCGACGGCAAGGTCGTGCTGATCACCGGCGGAGGCACCGGGATCGGCGCCGCGACGGCGGCCCGGCTGGCGGCGGAGGGAGCGCGGGTGGTCGTCACCGGCCGCCGGAAGGAACCGCTCGACGAGGTCGCCGCGACCACCGGAGCCCTTGCGGTGCAGGGAGATTCGTCGGTGGACGCCGACGCGCGCGCGGTCGTGCGGCGCACCGTCGAGGAGTTCGGCGGGCTGGACGTGCTCGTGGTCAACGCGGGCGGGCACGGCATGTCCGCGGTCGCCGACACCACCGACGAGGACTGGCGGCGCAGCCTCGACGGCAACCTCAACAGCGCGTTCGTGATGTGCCGCGCCGCGCTTCCGGCGCTGGTGGAGGCGGGTGGCAACATCGTGGTGATGTCCTCGGTCGCCGGGCTGTTCGCCGGACCGGAGGTGGCGGGCTACACCGTGGGCAAGCACGCGCTGATCGGGCTGACCCGCTCCATGGCGCGCGACTACGGGCCGCGCGGCGTGCGGGTGAACGCGATCTGCCCCGGCTGGGTGCGCACGCCGATGTCCGACCAGGAGATGGCCGATTTCGCCGCGGCCGCCGACCTGCCCGACCACGAGTCCGGCTACGCGGCGGTCACCGCGGACCTCCCGCTGCGGCGGGCCGCCGAACCGGCCGAGATCGCCGCCGTGTGCCGGTTCCTGGCCTCCGCGGAGGCGTCGTTCATCACCGGGGCGGTCATCGTCGCCGACGGCGGCGGCCACGCGGTGGACATGCCGACCGTGCCCATCGGCCGCGCGCTGTGAGATCGCTGCTCGCTTCCGGCGGGCGGCGGTCGTAGGCTGGCGGTGCACGGTTTCGCACCAATTCGCTCGTGGGGCCGTCAGTGGCCAGTCGTACGGCGCGCAGACGGGTGGGCAACCTGCCCGCCGAGCGCACGAGCTTCGTCGATCGTCGGCAGGAGTGCGTCGACGTCCGGCAAGCGCTGTCCAGCGCCCGGATGGTGACGCTGACCGGTGTGGGCGGCGTCGGCAAGACCCGGTTGGCGCTGCGGGTGGCCGCCCAGCTGGGGCGGTCCTACCGCGATGGCGGCTGGCTGGTCGAGCTGGCCGAGGTGCACGACGACGACCTGGTGGTGCACACCGTGGCGCAGACCCTGGGCATCCAGGACTGGTCGGCCCGCGGCGTGGAGCACGTGCTCGCCGACTACGTCTCCGACAAGGAGATCCTCGTCGTGCTGGACAACTGCGAGCAGGTGCTGGACGGCTGCGTCAAGGCGTGCGCAGTGCTGCTCGACGCCGCGCCCGAGCTGCGGATCCTCGCCACCAGCAGGCAGCCGCTGGAGGTCTACGGCGAGCACGTCGTCGTGGTCTCGACGTTGCCGGTCCCCGACGGCCACCACAACGGTGCGGACGCGGGCAACTCGGTGCGGCTGTTCGCCGAGCGGGCCTCGGCGGCCGGTTTCCAGCCCGCTGCGGCCGACAGCGGCGCGGTCGCCCAGCTGTGCCGGGAGCTGGACGGGATCCCGCTGGCGATCGAGCTGGCCGCCGCCCGCACCCGGTTCCTGTCGGTGGACGAGCTGCTGGCCCGCATCGGCGACCGCTTCCAGCTGCTGGCGGGCAACCGCAGCGCGCTGCCGCGGCACCAGACGCTGCGGGCCACCATGGACTGGAGCCACGAGTTGTGCTCGGCGGAGGAGCGGCTGCTGTGGTCGCGGATGTCGGTCTTCGCCGGTGGCGTGGACCTCGCGGCGGCCGAGGACGTCTGCAGCGGCTCCGGCCTCGGCGCGGAGGCCGTCCTGGAGCTGATGGCGGCCCTGGTGGACAAGTCGATCCTCACCCGCGAGCCCGGGCCCGCCGGAACCACCCGCTACCGGCTGCTGGCGACGGTCCGCGAGTACGGCCGGAGCCTGCTGGCCGACGACGAGCGGGCGCAGCTGCGGAGGCGGCACCGGGACCACTACCTCGCGCTGGCCGAGCAGGGCGCGCGCGAGTGGTTCGGCCCGGACCAGCTGGCGTGGCGCGCCCGCATCAGCGCCGAGCACGACAACCTGCGCGCCGCCCTGGAGTTCTGCGCGACGCAGCCGGGCCAGGTGCAGGAAGGCCTCCGGCTCGCCGGGGGGCTGTGGTTCTACTGGACGGCCTGCGGGCTCATCGCGGAGGGCAGGCAGTGGCTGGACCGCCTGCTGGCGCTGGACACCAGCCCGACCGCGCCGCGGGCGACCGCGCTCTGGGTGTGCAGCTGGCTGGCCTCCCACCAGGGGGACCTGGAGCGGGGACGGGCCACCGCCGAGGGGTGCAGCGCGGTGGCCGAGCACCTCAAGGACGCCGGGCTGGCCGCCTTCGGCCTGCACCTGCGGGGCGTCGACGCGATGGCCGAGGGTCACCTGGAGGAGGCCAGCTCGCTGACCACGCGGGCGTGGTCGTACCACCGCACGCGCCCGAAGATCACCAGCCCGATGGTGATGTCGCTGGTCCAGTCCGGGCTGGTGGCCTGCCTGCGCGGCGAGACCGACCGCGCCACCGCTTACGCGCAGGAGTGCCTGCAGCTCACCGCGAAGGCCGGCGAGCTGTGGACCAGGTCGTGGGGGCTCGTGGTGCGCGGGCTCGCGAGCTGGATGCGGGGCGATGCCGACGACGCCGTGGTGCACCTGCGGACCAGCATCGGCATCAAGTCCCGCTTCAACGACCTCTTCGGACTCGGGATGGCCGCGGAAGTGCTGGCGTGGTCGCACGTCTCGCGCGGCGAGCACGCCAGGGCGGCCAGGCTCTTCGGCGTCCTCGACCGCCTGTGGCAGCTGGTCGGGGTCCCGCTGATGGGCGCGCAGCAGCTGCTCGAGTACCGCAGCCGGGCCGAGGAACGGGCGCGTGCGGCGCTGGGGGACAGCGCCTTCGGCAAGGCCGTCGCCGAGACCGCGAACCTGTCGATCCTGGAAGGCCTGGCGGCAGCGGTCCGGGAGAAGCCCCAACCGTCGGTCGCCGCGCGGAAACCGCGGCAGGGACCGCTGACGCGCCGGGAGTTCCAGGTCGCCGAAGCCATCGCGCAAGGCTTGTCGAACAAGGAGATCGCCGCGCGGCTGGTGATCAGCCAGCGCACCGCGGAGGCGCACGTGGAGCACATCCTGACCAAGCTCGACTTCGGATCGCGCACCCAGGTCGCCGCGTGGATCGCCGGCCTGCCCGAAGCCGCCACCTGACTCACGCCTCCGGTCGCGGTGCGCCGGAACTCGCCCGGGTCAGGCCGCTGACGGCGTCCACCGCGGCGAGGCTGGACGAATGGACAGGCGATCGGGCGTCTCACCCATGGGATCGCCCGGGCGGACCGGGTTCAATCGGCACCATGAGCGCCACTTCGCTGACCGCCGAGGACATCGAGTTCCTCCGGCGCCCCCTGCACGGATTCCTCTCCGCGGCGGCGGGACCGCTCCCGCCGCAGCCCCGGCCGGTGTGGTTCGAAGCCACCGACGAGGGCACGATCCAGCTGTTCACCGGCCCGGACACGCTCAAGGTGCGCCGCTTGCGCCGCGATCCCCGAGCGTCGATCATCGTCGCCGCGCCGGTGGGGGAGCGCGAGCGCTGGGTGTCGGTCGCGGGCCGGGCCACGGTGGAACCCGACGGGGGCAACGACCTGTGCGCCCGCCTGTTCGCCCGCTACTGGGACGACCTCGACGACCCGGCTCGCGCCGAGGAGCTCGCCGGGATGCTCGCCGAGCACTGGGTCCGCATCGTCATCCACCCCGAAGTGGTGCGCCGCTTCCTGAACTGAAGGCTCACGGCGCGGCCAGGCCGATCCCGGCCGGCGCGTTCTCCTCGCCGCGCATCTGGCGCAGCACGGTCTCGTTGTCGAAGTAGATGCGCTCGGCGAGCAGCTTCCCCGGCTCCTCCGGGCGGAAGATGTAGAAGGCGGCCAGTTCGAAGGACACCGGCCTGCCCGACGGCTGCTCCCCGCAGTACTCGCCCCGGTGGGTGCCGTCGATCGTCACTTCCCGCACGGAGGCGCCGGGGGAGTCGTACTCGGCGTTCACCGTGACCCGGAAGTCCGGGATGGCCTCGTCCAGGATCCGGTAGAAGTCCTGCACCCCGGTGAACCCCGCGTACCGGGTGCTCAGCGGGACGACGTCGTAGAACGCGTGCTCGTCCTGGACGAAGGTGCCGTACACGCGCGGCCAGTCGTGCGCGTTCTCCGCTTCGATGTGCTCGGTGATCGTGCGGCGCTGGGCCTCGATCCGCTGTGCGTCGCTCATCGCCATGGCAACCCCCGCTGTGCCCGGCTGCGGTCCGACCTTGCGCACCCGAGACTACCCGCCGGGCCGCGGCAGCAGGCGCACCCGGATCCGGCCAGGGCACAAAGTCCCGGAATACGTACCCGCTACGTAGTACTCCCGTCGGAACCGGGGCCGGATCCGGCCAGTCTGGAGTCGTACCGAAAGCCACCCGACCCAGGACGCGACCCGAGATGTTCCAGCCCCCACCGAGCACCGCGACCCTCCAGCTCGGAACCCGCTCCCCCCACCGCCCGCACGTGTACCGGAACCTGTTCCTGGGAACGTGGATCTGCGACCAGCAGGGCACCAGGGCCAACCCCGGGCCCGACACCGCCCGCACGGTGCACCGCACCCACTCCGACGCGGTGCGAGCCGCGACCGGCCTGATCCCCGCGCCGCGGCTCGGCACCCGACCCGAGGACCGGGCATGCTGCTGAGCCGCTGCACCGCCGAAGAGCTCGACGCCCGCGCCCGCCGCGCCGAGCACCAGCTGACCCTCGCCCGCCAGGCCCGGCAGTGGCACCTGGCCGACCGCTACCGGTGCGAGATGCGCGCCGTGGCAGCGGAGTACGACCGCCGGACCGGCGAATCCGGCCTCGCGCCCACCAGGGCGATGCTGCGCGCCGAAGTCGGGTGACCCCGCCGGATCAGCGGAGGTAGACCCGGTCCGGGTCGACCTGCGCGCGCAGCAGGCCCAGTTCGGCTTCGGTGGGCGGCTCGACGGTGGCCAGCTCGTCGGCCACCGCGAGGTCCCAGCCGGTGGCCGCGCGGACCTGCTCGACCGTGACGCCCGGGTGCGTGGCGACCAGGCGCAGCTCCTCGCCGACGCCGTCGCGGGCCAGGATGCCGAGATCGGTGATCACCCGCGTGACGCCCGCCCCGCGCGGCCGGATCCCGTCGCGCAGCGCCCGGTCCGGGCCCGGCGAGGTGCAGAAGTCGAGCTCGGCGGGCAGCGAGCGCGGGTCGTGGCGGCGCATCACCACGAACACCTCGCGGGAGTTGGCCATCACCTCCATCGCGCCGCCCGAACCGGGCAGCCGCACCTTCGGCGCGTCCCACTCGCCGATCACCGACGAGTTCAGGTTCCCCCACCGGTCGATCTGCGCGGCGCCGAGGAATCCGACGTCGATGCGGCCGCCCTGCAGCACGTAGCCGAACAGCGCGGGCATCGACAGCACCGCCTCGGAACCGGTGATCAGCACCGAATCGGCGATGGTCTCCGGCAGGTGCGAGGGGTGCGCGCCGCACACCCCCGACTCGTAGACGATCTCGACGTCGGGCGCCACGGTCAGCTGCGCCAGCGACACCGCCAGCGTGGGCAGCCCGATCCCGGCGAACACGGTGTTCTTCCCGGCCAGCTCGCGCGAGGCGACCGCGGCGAGCAGCTCCGAGGACGTGACGGCTCCGGTGTTCAACTCGACTCCTCCTGCGCTGGCCGGCATCAGAGCCGACGTCCGTAGTTGACCGGCTCGCTCCACGCCTCGCCGACCGACAGCCGCTGCCGGGTCCCGGCACCCAGCTTGGCCAGGTACTCGGCGTGGTCGGCGGTGCCGCGGACCCACTCGTCGAGCCACCGCTGCAGCCGTTCGGGGTCCTTGCTGATGTGCGACCAGCCGCGGTAGAACTCGCCGTCGCGGTCGTAGTAGCCCTGCGCGAAGGCCGGGTGCGCGCCGTGCGGGCACTCGACCACCGCGTCCACCGCGTGCGCGGGCACGACCGTGCGGTTCGGGTCGGAGCGGACCACCTCGTCGGCCACCACCTCCTCGACCACCACGATCACCTTCCGCGCGGCGTAGGCGGCTTCGGCCTGGATGCCGGTCAGGCCCCAGATCTGGGTGTTGCCCGCCCGGTCCGCGCGCTGCGCGTGGATGATCGTGACGTCCGGGTTCAGCGGCGGCACCACGTAGATCTGCTCCGGCTCGCCGTCCGGGCCGGGGTAGGGCGAGGTGAGCTTGCGGATGCCGGGGTTGACCGACGGCACGTCGCTGCCCGCGTAGGAGCGCAGCGGGTAGAACGGCAGCCGCTGGGCGCCCGCCAGGTAGCGGCAGATCATCCCGTAATGGCTGTACTCCTCGTACTCCAGCGGCTCGGGCTGCCCGGTCTCGATGCGGCGGCGCAGCTCGCCGAGCGAACCGGCGGTGGAGTTGCCCACGAACGACGACACCAGCTTGCGCACGCAGCCACCGGCGATCAGCTGGTCGGTGACGATGTCGGCGGTCATCCGCGCCACCGTGAGGTCCCGGCGGCCTTGCCGGATGATCTCGTGCCCGGCGGCGGTCGGGATCAGGTGTGTGAAGCCCTCCAGCGCTACCGTCGCCCCGTCGGTGACGTGGGCGGCGATCGCCTCCCGCATCGTCGTGGTCTTGTCCGGCCTGCGGACCGGCTCGGCGACCGGCTTGTGCATCGTCGGGGCTCCTCGGTGCTCGGTTCGGGTCGAGCTCACGCTGCCAGCCGCCATTGATAGCTGTCCAATACTGAATTAGTGTCGGATCAAGAGCGTTCACTGATGAATCTGCCGAGGTCTGCCGTGGAACTTCGCTACCTGACCGCGTTCGTCGCCGTCGCCGAGGAGCTGCACTTCGGCCGGGCGGCAAAGCGGCTGCAGATGGCGCAGCCGCCGCTGAGCCAGCAGATCCGGCAGCTGGAGCGCGAGCTCGGCGTCCAGCTCTTCGAGCGCAACACCAGGTCGGTGCGGCTGACCAGCGCGGGGGAGTCGTTCCTGGAACCGGCCCGCGCGGTCCTCGACGACGTCGACACCGCGGTGCGCGCCGCCAAAGCCGCCGGCCGCGGCGAGTACGGGCGGGTCACCGTCGGCTTCGCCGGTGCCTCCAGCCACGAATCGCTACCGCTGCTGACCCGCGCGGTGCGCGCCGCGCACCCGGGCCTGGACCTGGTGATGCGCGGGCAGACCTACGCCAACGTCGCGCTGGCCAAGGTCGCCGACGGCTCGCTGGACCTGGGCTTCGTCCGGCTCCCGGTCAACCAGCCCGGCGTGCGGACCCGGGTGATCGAGGTGGAGGAGCTGATCTGCGCGCTGCCCACCGACCACCCGCTGGCCCAGCAGGAGCGCATTCCGATCGAGCAGCTCGCCGAGGAGCCGTTCGTCAGCTTCCCGGCCAACGCCGGGTCCACCCTGCGCGACGCGCTGGTCAAGGCGTGCGTGTCGGGCGGGTTCAACCCGAGGGTCGTCCAGGAGGCGCCGGACTCCTACACGATCCTCGCGCTGGTGGCCGCGGGCGTCGGCATCACGCTGACGCTGACCTCCTGCCAGCACATCCAGCAGACCGGCCTGGTCTACCGGCCGCTGGCGGGTGAGCCGACCCGGATGCACGCCGCGCTGGCCTGGCGCACCGACAACACCTCGGCGGCCCTGCGCACGGTCCTGGAGATCGCCGAAGAAGCGCTGCCCACCCCGGCCGAGCTCTGAACATTCCGGGCGAACGGGACAGGCCTGCTCGGTGACCAGGCAAGACGCCGCTGATTGAGAGGCGTGGCGTCTTGCTGTCGCACCGATTCTGTATTGGACAGTCTTGGTGTGAGGTGACACGGTTGCCCCCATCACATCGGGACGTGAGCGCGTGCTGAGCGCTCACCGGCACCGAAGCTTCAAGGGAGAATGCATGGGTGCGGTCAACGCGCGCGAGCAGAGCCGGACGGCCAACCGCGCCGGGATCGGAGCCTTCATCGGCTCGACCATCGAGTGGTTCGACTTCTACATCTACGGCACGGCGTCGGCCTTGGTCTTCGACAAGGTCTTCTTCCCGGAGCTCGACGGTGCCCTCGGCACTCTCGTGGCGTTCGCGACCTTCTGGGTCGGGTTCCTGGCCCGCCCGCTCGGCGGCATCATCTTCGGCCACATCGGCGACCGGCTGGGCCGGAAGAAGACGCTGGTCATCACGCTGCTGATGATGGGCATCGCGACCACCCTGATCGGCCTGCTGCCCGGCTACGCCCAGATCGGCGTGTGGGCGCCGATCCTGCTGGTGATCATCCGCATGGTGCAGGGCATCGGCCTGGGCGGGGAGTGGGGCGGCTCGGTGCTGATCGCCTCCGAGCACGCGCCCAAGGGCAAGTCGATCCTCTACGGCGCCTTCGCCCAGCAGGGCTCGCCGGTCGGCAACACCCTGAGCACGCTGAGCTTCCTGGCCATCAGCCAGCTGCCGGACGAGGCGTTCCTGGGCTGGGGCTGGCGCATCCCGTTCCTGGCCTCCGCGCTGCTGGTGCTGGTGGGCCTGTTCATCCGGATGCGGGTCACCGAGTCGCCGGCGATGGCCAACCTGATCGAGCGCAAGAAGGTCGCCAAGCTGCCGTTCTGGGAGGTCGTGCGCTCGCACCCGACGCTGCTCGCGCTGGGCATCGGCGCCTGCACGATCGGCCTGTCGGCCACCTACTTCAAGTCGACCTTCGCGCTGTCCTGGGCCACCAGCACCCTGGAGTTCGACAAGAGCTCGTTCCTGACCATCATCCTGGTCGCCAACATCGTGCAGATCTTCGCGCAGCCCTTCGGCGCGGTCATCGCCACCAAGATGCGCAGCTGGTCCCGCGCGGTGACGATCATGCTGCTGCCCGAGGTGGTGCTGCTGCCGCTGATGTTCGTGCTGATCAGCACGAACGACTACTACCTGGCGATGTTCGGCGTGGCGATCGCGACCATCCCGCACTGCCTGTACTACGCGGCGCTGGCGGGCATGCTGGCCAGCCGGTTCCCGGCGCACGTCCGCTACACCGGCATCTCGCTGTGCTACCAGCTGTGCGGCACGATCCTCGGCGGCACCACGCCGATCGTGGGCCAGTTCCTGCTGAACCTCTCCGGTTCCATCACCGCGGTGATCGCCTACGCGATCTTCCAGGTGCTGCTGACGCTGGGCTGCATGCTGCTGCTCCTGCGCCGCCCCAACTACGACGACCGCGCGCACGCCGGGAACGCGCGTGCCGAGGCCGTCCCGGCCTGATCCGAACCGGTGCGGCTTCCCGTGCGCGGGAAGCCGCACCGCACTGGAGGTTTCCATGCAGAACCCGCGCTGGGTGCGGCGGCCCGAGGGCTCCAACTGGGGCGAATTCGGTCCCGACGACAACCTCGGCCGGCTCAACCTGATCACCCCGGAGAAGGTGCGCGCCGGTGTCGCCGAGGTCGTGGAGGGCCGCAGCTTCTGCCTGCGCCTGCCGCTGGACCTGCCCGGCGGAACCGCCTTGAACCCCAACCGGTTCCCGCCGGTGCTGCGCCCGAACCTGCGCGCGGGCCAGGTCAACTTCAACTTCGGCATGGACCGGCTGCACCCCGGTCACACCGACGTGCTCTGCGACGACCTCGCCGTCCTGCACCTGCAGTACTCGACGCAGTGGGACTCCCTGGCCCACGCCGGGTCGATGTTCGACGCCGACGGCGACGGGGTGCCGGAACCGGTGTTCTACAACGGCTTCCGCGCCGACGAGCACGTGCTCGGGCCGTCCGGGGTGGACGACGCGGGAACGGCGTCGCTGCACGACCGCAGCACCTCCACCGCCGGTCCGCTCGGGATCGACCACATGGCTCGCACCGCGGTGCAGGGCCGCGCGGTGCTGATCGACCTGCGGGCCCACCTCGGCGACGAGCGCACGCTGGTCGGCTACCAGCAGCTCGCCGAGATCATCGCCGCCGACCGGATCGTGGTGGAGGAGGGCGACATCGTCTGCCTGCACACCGGTTTCGCCGAGCAGGTCGTGGCGATGGCCGGTGACCCGGACCCCGAGGTGCTGCACGGCTCCGGTGCCGTCCTCAACGGGCGCGACCCGGACCTGCTGCGCTGGATCACCGATTCCGGCCTGGCCGCGCTGGTCGCCGACAACTACGCGGTCGAGGCGTTCCCGGCCCCGGAAGCGCCGGTGCCCAACGCGGTGCTGCCGCTGCACGAGCACTGCCTGTTCAAGCTCGGGGTGCACCTCGGTGAGCTGTGGCGGCTCACCCCGCTCGCCGAGCACCTGCGAGCCCGCGGCCGCAGCCGGTTCCTGCTCACCGCTCCGCCGCTGAACCTGCCCGGAGCGGCCGGCTCGCCGGTCACCCCGGTCGCCACCGTCTAGATCAACGCGCCGGGACCTCCCGGTCGGCAAGGAAAGCACCGATGTCCAAGATCGCCAACTTCTTCACCGAGCTGATGCGCCGGTACCTGCCCGATCCGTTCGTCTTCGCGATCGGGCTGACCTTCCTCACCCTGCTGCTGGCGCTGACGGTGGAGGGCAAGGGCTTCATCGAGATCACCGAGGCCTGGGGCGACGGGTTCTGGAACCTGCTGTCGTTCACCACGCAGATGGCCGTCATCCTGGCGATGGGCTACGTGCTGGCCAGCGCGCCGGTCACCGACCGGGTGCTCGACGCGGTGGTCAGCCGGGTGCACTCGCCGCGCACCGCGGTGGCGGTGGCGACCCTGATCGGCTCCGTCGGCTCCTACCTGAACTGGGGCTTCGGCCTGGTCATCGGCGGGATCGTGGCGAAGAAGCTGGCGCTGAAGGTGCCCGGCGTGCACTACCCGCTGATCATCGCCGCGGCCTACAGCGGGTTCACCATGTACGGCCTCGGCCTGTCGGCGACGATCCCGCTGACCATCTCCACCAGCGGGCACACGCTGGAGAGCAAGATGGGCGTCATCGCGCTGGCCGAGACCATCTTCTCGCTGCCGATGCTGCTGACCGCGCTCGCGGTGCTGCTCACCCTGCCGGTCCTCAACGCGCTGCTGCACCCCAAGCCGGGGCAGCCGGTCACCGAGATCGACCCCGCGCTGCACGTCGAGAGCAGGAGCAAGGCGGTGGAGCCCGAGGACTTCGGCGCGGTCACGGTGGCCTCGCGGCTGAACAACAGCCGCGTCCTGAGCCTGCTGATCGGCGCGCTCGGGATGATCTACGTCGTCGTGTACTTCATCCACGGCGGCGCCGCCGACCTGGACCTGGTGAACTTCTTCATCCTGTTCCTGGGAATCCTGCTGCTGGGCACCCCGGCGGCCTACGTCGCCAAGCTCGGCGAGGGCATCAAGACCATCTCCGGCATCATCCTCCAGTACCCGTTCTACGCGGGCATCATGGCGATCATGGCCGCCTCCGGCCTGGTCGGCACGATCTCGCAGGTGTTCGTGGACATCTCCACCCCGGAGACGCTGGGCTTCTGGGGCCTGATCAGCTCCTTCGTGATCAACTTCTTCGCCCCGTCGGGCGGCGGGCACTGGGTGATCCAGGGGCCGTTCATGGTCGACGCGGCCAACGCGATCGGCGCCCCGATGCCGGACGTGGCGATGTCGGTGATGCTCGGCAACGCCTGGAACGACCTGGTGCAGCCGTTCTGGATCCTGCCCGCGCTGGCCCTGTCCCGGCTCCGCCTCAAGGACGTCATGGGCTACACGGTGATCATGATGTTCTGGGTCGGCCTGATCTACATCGCGGCGATCCTGCTGTGGGGATTCCTCGGCTGATCCGGGAGGGAGAACATGCCTTACTTCATCGAGACCTTCGACAAGCCCGACCACCAGCGGGTGCGGCTGGACCACCGGCCCGCGCACCTGGCGTTCCTCGAAGAGCACAAGGAGCTGCTGCTGGCCTGCGGCGCCAAGCTCGCCGACGACGGGGAAGCGGCCTCCGGCGGGGTCTACCTGCTGGACGTGGAAACCCGCGCCGAGGCCGAGGAGTTCATCGCGCGCGATCCGTTCACGCTGGCCGACCTGTTCGCCGAGGTGAAGATCGTGCGGTGGCGCAAGGCCTACCTGGACGGCAGGGGCTACCTGTAGCGCGCACCGTCCCGCCTGGCGGGGGGTCAGGCGGGACGGGCGCGGATGGCGAGGAAACCGGTCGGTTCCCGGGTGAGCCGCTCGTAGCGCTCCGGCGAGATCGCCGCGGCGGACTCGGCCGGACGCGGTTCCCGCAGGCGCTCGATGAGAAACCCGGCTTCGAAGAGCTCCTCGCAGGTCACCTCCAGCGGCGCGGTCCAGAACCGCACGTGCCACCCGCGGCTCCAGACCTCCTCGACCACTCGCGATTCGAAGTAGTTGCCGCCGTGCCGAAGCCAGTCCCCGGTCGGGTGCATCCGCGAGAGCACCAGCGCACCGCCCGGCCGCAGCACCCGCCGCAGCTCCCGGAGCGCGGCCAGCCGGTCGTCCAGGTACTCCACGGCGAGCGCGAAGAGCACCAGGTCGACCGAGGAATCCGGCAGCCAGTCCAGCGGTTCGGCCAGGTCGTGCACTCGGAACTCCGCCGACGGCACGCGCTGCGCGGCGAGCTCGACCATCCGCGGACTGATGTCGCAGCCGACCACCTGCGCCCCGCGCGCGACGAGTTCGGCGGCGTAGAACCCGGGCCCGCAGGCCGCATCGAGAACGCGCTTCCCGGCGACGTCCCCGAGCAGCTCCAGACAAGCCGGCCGGTCGTAGTGAGCGTTGTGGAACCCGTCCTCGGCGTGCTCGGCGAACTCGTCGGCGAAGCGCTCGTACTGCGCTTCCCGCCCCACGGCATCGGTCATTGCGCCGATCTTGCTACACCGGAGTTGCGCAGGGCCACCGGCTTTTCCGGGCTTGACCTTGACACCGGTGTCAGCGCCTAGTGTCGTCGGCATGGGCGAGGCAACAGTGCAGATCGGGGAGCTGGCGGCGCGCACCGGCGTCAGCAGGCGCTCCCTCCGGTACTACGAGCAGTGCGGCCTGCTGCGCAGCAGGCGCACCGAGGTCGGGTGGCGGGAGTACGACGAAGACGTCGAAACCCGCGTGCGCAACGTCCACGAGCTGCTGTCCGCCGGGCTGACGATCGAGGACGTCCGGCGGGTGGAACCGTGCCTGGACCAGGCCGATCACCTCCCCTGCGACGGGGTGGACGAGGCGCTCGAGATCCACGAAGCGCGGCTGGCGGTGCTCGACGAGCGGATGGCCAGGATCCAGGAGCACCGGGACAGGCTGGCCCGCCGGGTGGCGCGCCTGCGCGAGCAGCGGGAGGAGCAGCGGTGAAGATCGGTATCTCGACGTTCGCGACCGATGAGACCATCCGGCCGGACGCGCTGGCGAAAGCGCTGGAGGAACGGGGATTCGAGTCGCTGTTCCTGGCCGAGCACTCCCACATCCCCAGCGGCACGACGCTGCCGGACGGCTCGGCGCCGGGCCGCGAGTACTACCGCGGGCTGGACCCGTTCCTGGCGCTGACCGCGGCCGCCTCGGTCACCGAGCGGCTCCGGCTGGGCACCGGCATCGCGATCCTGGTGCAACGCGACGTCATCCACACCGCGAAGGAAGTGGCGACCCTCGACCTGCTCTCGGGCGGTCGGGTGCTCCGCGCCGTAGGCGCGGGCTGGAACGAGGCGGAGATGCGCAACCACGGCGTCGATCCGCGCACCCGCGGCCGCCTGATGGACGAGCAGCTGGCGGCGCTGAAGGAGATCTGGACCGAGGAGGAGCCGAGCTTCCACGGCGAGCACGTGAACTTCGGCCCGATGCACCAGTGGCCGAAACCGGTCCAGCGCCCGCACCCGCCCATCTACATCGGCGGCCACAGCCGCGCCGCGCGCCGCCGGGTGATCGAGCACGGCGACGGCTGGTTCCCGCTGGTGGTCGCACCGGAGGACGTCCAGGACATGCGCTCGCAGCTGGCCGCGCGAGGCCGAACCGGTGTGGTCGTGAACGTGCCCGCCGACGAGAACGACCTGGCAACCCTGGACCGGTTCGCCGAGGCCGGAGCCGACCGCGCCACGTTCCACCTGGACTTCATGCCGGAGCCCGCGGCACTGCACAAGCTCGACGAGCTCGCGGCCCTGATCACTCGCTACTCGGGGTGAGACGCCAGTGCGGTCGCCTGTGCGCGCTCGATCAGGGATGACAATCGTGCCTTGAACGGACGACAGCGGATGACTTACGGCACGGTCAAATCAAGAGTTGCGGTTTGATCGGACTTGATGACGACTTCTGCCGGGCTGCCGAGAACCGTGGAGGAATCAGCGGACGAGTAGTACAGGGCCTGCACGGAGTAGCGGCCCGGTCGGAGGTTCCAGCTGTAGCGGCCTTGCTGATCGGAGAACACGGCAAGCTCCGGGACGTACTGCGCCGGTTCATCCGCAGACGTCGGAACGACCGTGCATCCAGGACGAAGTGTTCCGTCGAGCGCGTGCACCACGCCCACAACATGCCCGTAGCGCGGAGCCAGACTGTTCGGCTGCACAGTGCTCGTGCCTCCTCGTTCTTGCGACTGGGAACCGGGGGTAGGCGGGACTGGAGTATCCGCCCCACGCTAGTGGCTCGTCTCAGAACGTTGACCCCGGAATCGATCTTCAACAGGGTAGGCGAGGCGATCCGCGAACAGGTCCTGATCATCGGGGGCTGCTGGCTGTGCCGTCACGGCGGCTTGGCCTGGCCGAGCTTCGTGCTCTAGGTCAGCCAGTCGAGAACCTGCTGGGCGTGTGCGTTGGGCGGGAAGACGGGGTAGAAGACGTGTTCGATGCGGCCGTTGGAGATCACCAGCGTGAGTCGCGAGTAGAGGCGGTCGTGGCCGGGGGCCTCGAAGGTCGGCAGCCGGAGTGCATCCGCCATTGTCAAGCGTGGATCTGAGAGCATCGGGAACGGCAGGTGCAGTCGTTCGACGAGCTCGGCTTGGTACTCCGCGTCCTGGCTGGACAGGCCGAAGACCTGTGAAACTCCGGCCTGTTGCAGATCGGCGAAGTGGTCTCGGAAGTCGCACGCCTCCGTGGAGCACCCGCGCGCTCCCGGGATGGCGTCCCACCCTTCAGGCAGGTCTGTGCCGGGACGCCCGGTCAGGGGGTAGCAGTAGATGATCGTCCGGCCGGGTGCGAGGGCACCGAGGTCGACGTCCTGCCCGTTGCTGGCACTCAGGGTGAGGGCGGGAAGCGACATGCCGGACAGGTGGTCGGCGGCTCCGTCGTCTTCGGGGACGGGCAGGCCCTCGGGGAGGGTGGTGTAGTCGGTCATCCCGTTCTCCTCGGTGAAACTTCGGGTGGCACCACGGTGCAGCCTGCGGATGAGCAGGTCGCGCCGGGCGGTGAGGGCGGCGATCGTGCGGTCCAGCTCGGCGATGCTGTCGCGATATGCGATCAGGGAGGTCACGCAGTCGTCGCTGTGCACGTGGCCGCTGCCCAGGCACTCGATGAACGGTCTCGCCCGGCTTGGCGGGATCCCGTCGGCGGCGAGCTCCCGGATCTCCTCGACCAGCCGCACGTGGGACTCGTCATAACTGCGGTAGCCGTTGGACCCGCGAAGGGGAGTCACCAAGCCGAGCTGCTCGTAGTAGCGGATCGCCTTGGCCGAGACCTGCGCTCGCTGTGCGAGCTCGCCGATGCGCACCATTCACCTCCGATGGCACGTTAAACCTTGCCCCTGGGGGCAAGGTCAAGGACGACCTCCGAATCAGTCAGAGGTGGGCCAGCAGGGAGGCGGTCAGGGTTGCTCGTTCGGGGAGGGTGGCCGCGATGATCTGCTCGTCCGGGGCGTGGGCTCCGCGGCCGACCGGGCCCAGGCCGTCGAGGCTCGGGACTCCCAGCGATCCGGTCAGGTTGGTGTCGGCTGCTCCGGCCGCCGGGCGTCCGGTGGTTTCCTGACCGACGGCTCGCGCGGCGCGGGTCAGCACGTCGGTGAGTTCGGTGGATTCCGGTTCTGTCCACACTGGACGGCTGGTGAGGATGTCCGCGGTGACGGTCGTGCCGGGGCGGACGGGTGTCAGGCGCTGCAGCGCCGCCAGTGCGGAGGTTTCGGTCGCGGTGTCGGTGAAGCGCAGGCCGATCTCGCACCACGCCTCGCCGGGCACCACGTTCGTGCGGCCGCCGCCGGAGATCGTGCCGAGGTTGCACAGCATGGCCGGGTGCTCGGCGGCGATCCGGCGCACGACCAGCAGCTGGTCGAGCAGCTCCTCGATCGCCGACGCGCCGTCCTCCGGGGCCAGCGCGGCGTGCGATTCCCGGCCCGTCACGCGGATTCGGACGCGGGTGCTGCCCCAGCGGGAGGTCTTGACCGCGCCGTCGGGGTGCGGGGGTTCGAAGCCCAGGGCCGCGATCGCGTCGCGGGAGTGCTCGGCGACGAGCTCGCGGGCCGAGGGGGAGCCGACTTCCTCGTCGGCGACCAGGATCATCGTGATCGGCCGGTGCGCGCTGCCGCGCTGGGCGAGGAGCTCGACGGCGGTCTCGAAGACGACGAGGCCGCCCTTCATGTCGTACACGCCTGGCCCGTGGATCCGGCCGTCCTGCTCCAGCCACGGCACCGGGCCGTCGAGCGCGCCGACCGGCCACACCGTGTCGTGGTGGCCCAGGCACAGGACCGGTCGTTCGTGCTGCTTGTCGCCGGTGCCGGGGAAGTGCGCGACCAGGTTGGCGCCGGTGGCGCTCGGGTGCCGCTCGGTGCGGGCGCCGAGTTCGGCGTAGCGCGGCTCCAGCAGATCGAGCAGCGCGTCGAGCGCGTCTGCGCCTCCGCTCGGCGTTTCCAGCTGGACGTAGCGGTGCAGCCGGTCGCGCATCGGCTGGATGGAGAGCGTCTGACTCACGGATACGAAACGTATATGCCCGAACTTGTCCGCACAAGACCGTTGACAAAAGGAAAATATGGACTCATCTTGTGCGAGTTACGTTTCATATGTTGGCGACTCGGGGCGATGGCGCCGATGCGCTGCGTGAAGGAGGGGTCGTGGGACGCGGACCGGCATCGGGGCTCCGGGCGGCCGATTTCGTCGTCCGGGACCTGGACACCGCCGAGCTGCAGCGGCAGGCCGCCGCGCTGTACCGGCGCGTTTTCGGCTACCGCGATTCCGACGTCGGGCTGAGCCCGCCGCTGCTGACGGCGCTGCTGCGCAACGGCGGTTCGGTCGTCGGAGCGGTGGCCGCCGACGGCGCGCTGCTCGGCTTCGCCTACGGCATGCGCGGCGGTGACGGCACGCGCATGTACCACTACTCGCAGGCCGCGGTCGTCGCGCCGGAGAGCCAGGGCCTCGGGCTCGGCCGCAGGCTCAAGCAGGCGCAGGCCGCGGTCGCCCGGGACACCGGGATGCGCTACATGCGCTGGAGCTACGACCCGCTGATCTCCCGCAACGCGCACTTCAACCTCGACGTCCTGGGCGCGGCAGGCCGCTGGTACGTCGACGACTTCTACCTGCACGAGCACTCGGACCGGGTCGTCGTCGAGTGGGACCTGGAGCGCTCACCCGCACCCTTCGCCCCTGCCGAGCCGAACCCGCCGGTCACCCGTGCCGAATGGGGAACCTGGCAGGACTTCGGCGCGCACGGCCGGCTCGTGCTCCCCTCGGACCCGGCGCTGCTCGAACCCGGCCGCGCCGCCGAGTTGCGAGCCGCGGTGCGCGCCGGGTTCCACGAGTTCCTGGCCCGCGGTCTCGTCGCCCGCTCCTGCCGTCAGGTGTCGGGGGAGACCTCGGTTTACTGGTTCGCCCGTAACCCGATCACCGGAGGCGACCATGACCGCGCATGACACCAACCGCGACCTGACCAGCCCGCGCCAGCGCTTCGACGCGCGCGTGCAGCGCCGTTCGGCCGCTGTGCTTCAGCAGCGGATCGCCGAGCAGGAGATCCGGTCGCTGGACGCGGCGATGGAGTCGATCGCCAGGGACGGCTCGGTGGAGCGGGCCGCCGCGCTGGTGGTGAAGGCGCGCCGCCGGTTCATCCTGGGCGCGGGCAAGTCCTTCGCCTACGCGTGCCTGCTGTCGGCCGACCTCGGCGCCTCGCTGTCGAACGTGACCACCATCGACGGCCGGATCGTGCAGGCCGTCGACGTGCTCACCGAGGTGCGCTCCAGCGATGTGCTGGTCGTCTTCTCGCTGCGCCGCTACCGCCGGGAGAGCATCGAGGTCGCCCGCCAGTTCGCCGCCTCCGGCGGCACCCTGGTCGTGGTCACCGATGCCGAGGACGCGCCGCTGGCCGCCGTCGCGGACGCGGTGATCGTGGTGCAGACCGAGAGCGCGTCCTATTCGGACTCCCCGACGGCGGTGGCCGCGGTGTCGCACGTGCTGGCCACCTTGATCACCGCCAGCGCCAAGGGCGCACAACGCCGCTTCGGCGAGCGGGACCGCTTCTCCCGCGCACTGGGCATCTACGCCGACGAAGCCGACAACCCCCGATCGGAGACCTGATGAAGATCGACAGCGCGACGCTGCACCGCGTCCGGCTGCCGTTGAAGCACAGCTTCCAGACCAGCTCGCACCGCAAGAGCCACCTGGAGCACATCCTGGTGCGGCTGGTCGACGAGACCGGAGCCGTCGGCTGGGGCGAGATCGCCTCGCCGAGCGATCCCTACTACGCCTCCGACACGGTCGGGACCAGCTGGCTGATCGCCACCGAGTACCTGCTGCCCGCCGTCCTCGGCCGCGAGGTCGAGCACCCGCGCGAGCTCGGCGAGCTGTACGGGAAGGTGCGCGGGCACCGCTTCGCCGCCGCCGGGATCGACGCCGCGGGCTGGGCGCTGTGGACCGCGCAGCAGGGGATCCCGCTGGCCGAAGCCCTCGGCGGTTCGCGGGAATCCGTGGTGGCCGGGGTGTCGCTGGGCATCGAGCCCACCATCGACGACCTGCTGGAGCAGGTGCAGCGCCAGGTCGACGCCGGGTATCCGCGGGTGAAGCTGAAGATCGCCCCCGGCTGGGACGTCGAACCGGTCAAGCAGGTGCGCGCGGCGTTCCCGCGGCTGAACCTGCACGTCGACGCCAACGGCGCCTACCTGGACGTCCCGGAGCACCGCGCCGTGCTGCGCGAACTCGACCACTTCGAGCTGGCGATGATCGAGCAGCCGTTCGCGCCCCGCGCGCTGCTGCCCTCCGCGCAACTGCAGGCGAGCATCGAAACCCCGGTCTGCCTGGACGAATCCGTGGACACGCTGGACGATCTGCGCACCGCGATCGCGCTGCGGGCGGGCCGCGTCCTCAACATCAAGGCGTCCCGGATGGGCGGGCTGACCACCGCGGTGGCCGCGCACGACCTGGCCCGCGACGCGGGGTGGCCGGTGTGGTGCGGCGGGATGCACGAGTTCGGCATCGGCCGGATCGCCAACGTCGCGCTCTCCAGCCTGCCCGGTTTCAGCCTGCCCTCCGACGTCTCGGCGTCGGAGAAGTACTACGCCAGCGATGTGGTGAACCCGCCGCTGGTCGCGCACGACGGGGTCGTCGCCGTGCCCACCACCCCGGGGCTCGGCGTCGAGGTCGATGAGGACTTCATCGCCGAGCACAGCCACCAGACCCACAGAAAGCAGTCCTCATGAGCGATGTGGACAGCGCCGGCGCTCCGCCGCGCACCGAGGCCCCGGTGTCCCGGGCCCGGAGACTGATCATCACCACCACCGCCATCGGCGGCCTCGTCCTGTCCGGCGCGCTCGGCCCGTTCGTCCAGGCCCCGACGTTGTGGGGACTGGTGCCGATCGTGCTCTACGCGGCGCTCGCGCTGCTGGGCATGGACATCATGGTGGCCACCGTCGTCGCGGTGGTCTCCGCGCTGCTGATCATGCTGCCCACCCCGGCCGCGGTCGGCGAGCTGCTCGGCGAATCGCTCGGCGACCAGGTCACCGTCATCGGCCTGGTGATCATGCTCGGTGCCGGGGTCGGCGAGATCCTGCGCAGCACCGGCATCGCGGCGACCATCGTGCGCGGTGTGATGCGCGTGGTCGGCGAGCGCAACCGCACCGCCGCGACGCTGGGCGTGATGGTCTCCTGCCTGCTCCTGGTCGCCAGCCTCGGCACCCTGGCCGGCGCGCTGGCGATCGCCGCGCCGCTGCTGCTGCCGGTCGTGGCCCGGCTCGGCTTCACCCGCTCGGCGACGGCGGCGATGATGTTCACCGGTGGTTGCGCCGGTCTGGCGGTGGCGCCCTTCGCCGGTTCCAACGTCGCGATCATGAGCGCGGCCGAGGTCGGCTACCTGCAGTACCTGCTCTACGGCGCGGGGCCGCTGGCGGTGCTGTCGCTGGTCGCGGGCCTGGTGAT
This sequence comes from Saccharopolyspora indica, assembly GCF_027853965.1. GTDB lineage: Bacteria > Actinomycetota > Actinomycetes > Mycobacteriales > Pseudonocardiaceae > Saccharopolyspora > Saccharopolyspora indica. The sequence goes on from NZ_JAQGLB010000001.1 coordinate 693,275, forward strand.
CGTGCCGTGGATGCAGCGGCGGACCGAGGGCACCGGCGACGACTACGACGCCGCCGACCTCGGCGCCACCGACGACGGGCCGAAGCGGCGCAGCGGGCGGGCGACCGCGGCGTTCGCCCTGGTCCTGGTCGCCAGCGTCGGCTACGCGATCGTCTCCGGCGCGGGCACCACGTTCCCGCTGCTCGCGCTGCCGGTGCTGGGCATCGTGGCCGGGCTGGTCGGCGGCCTGAGCCCGACCGGGATCGCGGTCCAGATGTACCGGGGCGCGGCCCGGCTGGTGAACGTGTTCCTGCTGTTCTGGCTGCTGGCGGTGCTGTTCGCCGGGATCGACGAGCTGCAGCCGTTCCAGGTCATCCTCGACACCTACGGCACGGACATGCGGGGCCTGTCGCCGTTCGCCTTCGCGCTGCTGATCGCCGCGCTCGGCTGGGTCGGAGTGCCCGGTGCGACCGCCGCGCAGGTGGTGCTGCTGGACAAGGTCTTCGGTGAGCTCGCGGCCAGCCTCGGCATCACCGCGGGGGCCTGGGTCGTGGTGCTGCTGTTCGCCTCCAAGGCCGACACCTACGGCCCGTTCCCGAACGCCAACATGGTCGGCTCGATGAGCCTGGCCCGCTCGACGAACCTGAAGAACATCCTGCTGACCGGCTTCGCGCTGCTGGTGCCGTGCTGCCTGATGTACGCGGTGATCCTGTTCTTCGAGACCAGCTGAGAGAGGAGAAGCGCATGTTCGACGTCGTGATCAACGGCGGTGAGCTGGTCGACGGGACCGGGGCGCCGCGACGGCCTGGCAGCATCGGCATCACCGGTGGCCGGATCGCCGAGGTGAGCTTCGGGAAGCTGACCGGGCGGCGGGAGATCGACGCCACCGGGCAGGTCGTCGCGCCCGGCTTCATCGACCTGCACTCGCACGCCGACTACACCCTGGAGGGCTCCCCGGCGGCCGTCACCCAGCTCCACCAGGGCGTGACGACGCTGGTGACCGGCAACTGCGGGCACTCGCCGTTCCCGTTCACCGACCTGGGCCTGATCCGCCGCGCCAGCATCATCGACGACCGCGCGCTGAGCTGGAAGTGGCGCGATGCGGCGGGATTCCGCGAGGTCGTCGAAGGAACGGCGGTCAACGTCGCGCTGCAGGTCGGCCACAACGCGGTGCGGCTGGCGGTGCTCGGCGACGCCGACCGGGCGCCGACGGCGGCCGAGCTCGAGAAGATGTGCGAGCTGGTGAGAACCGCCGCGCGGCAGGGAGCAGTCGGCTTCTCCACCGGGCTGATCTACGCCCCAGGAGTGTTCGCCGACACCGCGGAAGTGCGCGCTCTGGTCGCCGCGGCGGCCTCGGCCGGACTGCTGTACTCCACGCACGTGCGCAACGAGGCGGCGACGCTGCTCGACGCGGTTCGCGAAGCGATCGACGCCGCGGAACTCGCGGGCGCCCGCTTGGAGATCTCGCACCTCAAAGCGATGGGCCCGGAGAACCACGGCAAGGTCGTGGAAGCCCTCGCGCTCATCGACGCGGCCCGGCAGCGGGGTGTGGACGTCACCGCCGACGTCTACCCGTACACGGCTTCCAGCACCTCGCTGGTGTCGCGCCTGAGCCCGTGGGCGGTCGACGGCGGCAAGGACGCGCTCCTGGCGAGGCTGGCCGATCCGGCCGCCCGGGAACGCATCGCCGCCGAGCTGCGGGCCAGGTTCGGCCGCGACATCGACCCGGAGGGCCTGGTCATCGCCGATCTCCCGATCGGAGCGCGGAGCGCGGACATCGGGCTGTCGGTCGCGGAGATCGGCCGCCGGGACGGCGTGGACCCCGCTGAAGCAGCGCTGCGCGTGCTGGCGGCGCACGCGGCGAACGTGATGATCGTGAACCACGCGATGAGCGAGGCCGACGTCGACACCGTGCTCCGGCACCCGTGGGTGTCGGTGGCCAGCGACGGCTGGACCATGACCGAGCGCGGCGAGGGCCGTCCGCACCCGCGCAGCTTCGGCACCTTCGCCCGGGTGCTCGGCCGCTACGTGCGGGAACGCGGGGTGCTGTCGCTGGAGGACGCGGTGCGCAAGATGACGTCGCTGCCCGCGGCCAGGATCGGGCTGGCCGACCGCGGGGTGCTCGCCGCGGGCAAGGCCGCCGACGTCGTGGTGCTCGACCCGGCCGAGATCATCGACAACTCCACCTTCGAGCAGCCGTGGCAGCTGGCGTCGGGATGCTCGGCGGTGCTGGTCAACGGCGTGCCGGCGCTCCTCGACGGCAGCCCGACCGGGGAGCGCGGGGGAGCGGTGCTGACCTCGGCGTGAGGCTCCGGGATCATCCCCCGGACCAGGCGCTCAGCGTCCGGCGGGATTCGAAGCGCCGGCGGTCACCGGTGATCGGATCGGTGAACTCCAGCGCCCTGGCCAGCAGCTGCAGCGGGTCGCTGAAGTCGTCGGCGGCCCGCTGCCGCACCACCGGGTACAGGTCGTCGCCGAGGATCGGGATTCCCAGGCCGTTCAGGTGCACGCGCAGCTGGTGGGTGCGCCCGGTGCGCGGCAGCAGCCGGTAGCGGCCGAGATCGCCGCGCTGCTCGACGAGCTCCACCAGGGTTTCGCTGTTGGGCTCGCCCGGCACCTCCTCGGCGGCAAGCATGCCGCGCTGCTTGTGGATCCTGCTGCGCACCGTGCGGGGCAGCCGCAAGTCCGGGTCGAACGCGGCGACGGCCTCGTACTCCTTGTGCACCAGCCGGTCGTGGAACAGCGTCTGGTACGCGCCGCGGTGCCGCGGGGTGATCACGAACATGACCAGCCCGGCGGTCAGCCGGTCCAGCCGGTGCGCGGGGCTGAGCTCGGGCAGGTCGAGATCGCGCCGCAACCGGATCAGCGCGGTCTCCACGACGTGCCCGCCGCGCGGGGTGGTGGCCAGGAAGTGCGGCTTGTCCACCACCAGCAGGTGCTCGTCCCGGTGCACCACGTCGATCGCGAACGGCACCGGCACCTCGACCGGCAGATCGCGGTGGAACCAGATGAACGCGCCCGGGACGAACGGGCTGTCCGGGCCGAGCGGACCGTCGGCCCCGACGATCAGGCCTTCGCCCAGCATGGCCTCGATGCGCTCCGGCGGGAGCTTCGGGATCCGGTCGACGAGGTGGTCGCGGACGGTGCGCCAGTGCCCGTCGAGCGGGAGTCGCATCCGGACCGGATCCACGCCGTGCCGCTGCGGCAGCGGCGAGCTGAGCTTGCGTCGCATCGCGCCACCAGCCTAGCCGGTGGTCAAAGCGCCATCTTGAAACCCTCGTGCGACGCGGTGAAGCCGAGCCGCTCGTAGAACCGGTGCGCGTCCGCCCGCTGCTTGTCGGTGGTCAGCTGCACCAGGGCGCAACCGCGCCGGCGGGCTTCGCCGATGGCCCACTCGAACATCTCGCCGCCGAGGCCGTGACTGCGGTGCTGCTCGTGCACGCGGACCGCTTCGATCTGGGCGCGCAGCGCGCCGCGCCGGGCGAGGCCGGGGATGAACGTCAGCTGCATGGTCGCCACGACCTCGTCCCCGGCGGCCGCCACCAGCAGCAGCTGCGCCGGATCGGCGTCGATGGCCGCGAACGCGGCCCGGTACGGCTCCAGGTCGACGGCCGACTCCCGGGTCGCGCCGAGCTGGTCGGCGGCCAGCAGCTCGACGACGGCGGCCAGGTCGGCGCCGGTCGCGCGGCGCAGCTGGTAGGTGACCGGTCCGACGGGCAACGTCGCCAGCACGTTCAACGATCCTCCACAGTGGACTTCCGGGTTCGGGGTTCCGGCCCCGACTCTAGTGCGCCGGAACTGGCATGATCGCGGGAGCTACCGGGAGGAGGGCGGCGATGCCGGGGACCGCACCGGTCGCGGCGCGGCTGGCGGTGGCCGCGCTGTTCCTGGTCAACGGGGCGAGCTTCGCCAGCGTGGTGCCCCGCTACCCGGAAGTGCAGGACTCGCTCGGCCTGTCCAACGCCGCGCTGGGCACCGCCATCGCGGCGTTCCCGCTCGGCGCCATGGCGGCCGGTCTGCTCGCCGGTCCGCTGCTGGCCAGGTGGCGCTCGGCGAACGTCGCGGTGTGGTGTTCGGCCCTGCTCGCCGCGGACCTGGTCGCGATCGGGCTCGTGGCGAACTGGTGGCAGCTGGCCGGAGCGCTGTTCGTGGCGGGAGCGATGGACGCCGTGGTCGACGTGGCGATGAACGCGCACGGCCTGCGGGTCCAGCGCGCCTACGGGCGGTCGATCGTGAACTCGCTGCACGGGTTGTGGAGCGTCGGCGCGATCATCGGCGGACTGGGCGGGTCGCTGGCAGCCGGAGTCGCAGCACCGCTACCGCTGCACTTCGGCGCAGCCGCCGTCGTGCTCGCCGCGGTGGCCATCACCAGCAGGGCGTTCCTGCTCCCCGGGCCCGACGACTCCGCGCACCGGGGCACCCCGCGGGCCCGCCCGGGAAGACGAACCCTGCTGGCCCTGCTGGCGCTGGGCGCCCTGTGCGCGGCGGGTGCGCTGGTCGAGGACACCGCCGCGTCGTGGGGCGCCATCTACTTGCGCGATTCGCTCGGCGCGGCCGCTGCGCTCTCCGGCGGGGTGTTCGTCGCGCTGCAAGCAGCCCAGACCATCGGCAGGTTCACCGGCGACCGGCTGGTCGACCGCTTCGGCGCCAGCACCGTCGCGCGGGCCGGGGGAGCGCTGGTGGTCGTGGCGGTCGGCGGTGCGCTGCTGTGGCCGTCGGTCCCGACCGCGATCATCGGCTTCGCACTGGCCGGCTGGGGAATCGCCACGATCATCCCGGCCGGGTTCAACGCGGCCGACGCCGTACCGGGCCTGCCGCCGGGAGCGGGGCTGGCCGTCGTCGGCTGGCTCTACCGGCTCGGGGTGCTGGCCGGGCCGCCGGTGGTCGGCCTGCTGGCGGACGCGGTGAGCCTGCGGCTCGGCCTGGTCCTGGTACCGGCCGCGGGCCTGCTCGTCGTGCTGCTGGCCGGCCGCCTCAGCCGAACAGCTTGGCGAGGAACCACCCGACCCGGCTGACCTTGCGGACCCGCGGATTGCCCGCGACGCCGTGGATCTCCCACTGCTGCCCGCACACCTCGCAGCGCCAGAGACCCATCTGGCTGATGTCGGGTTCGCACGGGTGCCCTCGGCGACCTCTTCGCATGTCTTGATCACACCACAGCCGATCACGGCGGTGGAGTGGTTCGGACCGGGCGGATCGGGTGAAACCGTGACTTTTGGCCTTACCGAGCGTGCACGGCCCCGCCGTACCGTCGACGGCGGTACTCGTTCGGGGAGAGGGGCCGCAGGTGACGGTGCGAGAGATGGTCGACCAGATGGAACGGCGCTGGGAAGAGCTGATGACCCTGCGCGCCAGCCCGGACATGTACGGCAGCGAGAGCCTCGACGGCCAGCTCGCCGAACTGGAGCTCTGGCTCCTCCGCATGCAGCGCCTGACGGCGGGAGGTACCCGAGCCGCATGACCGGAGTCCGAATCAGCAAGTGAGCGTCCCGGTGGAGGAGTAGTCCGATGCCGTTCGTCGACATCAAGGTGATCGCAGGCGTGTTCAGCGCCGAGGAGCAGCGGCGGCTGGTCGAGAGCGTGTCCGAAGCGGTCATCGCCGTCGAAGGCGAAGCGCTGCGACCGGTGACGCACGTCGTGATCACCGAGACGCCCAGCGGCGGCTGGGCGATCGGAGGCCAGGCCATGACCGCCGAAGAGGTCAAGGCGAAGCGGGCCGCGGGCTGACCACGACCGCATGATTCGGCGGGCTGGCCGTACGTGACGTGATCGTTACGATACGGTGACGCGCATGTCTGCTCGTGGGCGATCCGACGACGACGCGAGCAACGGCTCGGCGCGCAACGAGATCACCGGCACCGTGCACGGCAACGTGGTGCAAACGCGCACGGTCAGCGGCGGAGTGCACCTCTACTGGCCGACGGGCGCAGCGTCGTGGCTGGTGGGGACAGCGGCGGTGTGCGCGGTGGCCGTCTTCAGCGTGATCAGCGCGGCGGTCGGCGCTGAACGCTGGCCGAGCGTCGCGGTGCCGGTGCTGGCGGCGCTGGTGCTCGTCTTCTGGTTGATGCGCCGTCGTGCTCGCGCAGCGGTACAGGCGGGGGCCGCTGTTCGCACGCTGCGCGACGAGATTCGGCGCCAGTGGACGCAGGAGGTGGGTACGCGTGGCCTGCGACAGCCGAGGCCGCTGCGGCTGAAGTGGCGCCGGACTGCGCGCCCGGTCTCGGTGCCGGACGACAGCGGGGACACCCTGGTGGACGGGCAACGATCGTCGGCATGGGCTCTGGCGGAGGCATTCCGCACGAACCACCGCCGCCAACTGGTGCTGCTGGGAGCACCGGGATCGGGGAAGAGCACCCTGGCGATCCTCGGCACGCTGGCCGTCATCGAGGACTCCCGGGAAGAAGATCCGGTGCCGGTCCTGCTGTCCGTGGCCGGTTGGGACCCGAGCGAGCCGGTGGAGGACTGGATCGCGCACCGGATCGTCGCCGACTACCCGATGCTGGCACCGCAGTCGCACCTGCCTGAGCTGGTGCGCCGGTTGCTGGCGGACCGGCGGATTCTGCCCGTGCTGGACGGGCTCGACGAGATGCCGCGCCCGCTGCTGGCGCTGGCGCTGGCCGATCTGGACCGCTCCGCTGGCACCGGCTTGCGAATGCTGATCACCTGCCGCAGCGCCGAGTTCGAGGAGGCCGTGTCCGGCGGTGGCCCGCTGGCGCAGGCGGTCGTGGTGGAAGTCGAACCCGTGGCGATCGACGACGTGGTGACCTACCTCCAGGAGCGGGAGGTCACCGGAGCCGACCGCTGGTCCCCGGTGGTCGACTCCCTGCGCACCGATCCGACCGGCCCGCTGGCCCGCGCGCTGTCCACCCCGCTGATGATCAGCCTCGCCCGGCAGGTCTACCGGAGACCCGGCAGCGAACCCGGGACGCTGGCAGGCTTCAGCACGGCGGACGAGATCGAGAACCACCTGCTGGAACAGTTCCTGCCCACGGCGTACCCGAAGGACCCGGACCGAGCCCGGCGCTGGCTCGTCTTCCTCGCACACCACCTGGAAACCCGCGTCGCGGACCCGAACTTCGAGTGGTGGCACCTCCCGCGCGCGGTTCCACGCTGGATCGTGGGATTCGTGGGCGGACTTGCGACAGCCCTTGCGCTGGTGATCCCGTTCTTGCTGGCAACAGCGTTCGTGGAATCGAGGTACGCAGACGAAACGCTGTACATCGGGTCAACCCTGAGCGTCTTGCTGGGTGCGGGTGTCGGCGTGCGGACGGCGCGCACGGCACACCCTCCGGTCCGACAGTCCCGCAACTGGGCGTGGACCATGCTGCGTGGTGTGAGCGGTGATCTTCTGGCCGCAGCCGTGGTCCTCTCGCTGATCCTCGCGGTGCGGTTGCTCGTCGACCACGTCGTGGCGTGGATTTCCGGTGACGAGCCGTCGTCCCTCTCAAGCCTTCTGGGATGGGGAGGGCCGATGGCCTTCGTCGTGGCGGGAACGGTGATCTTCTTCGTGGTCGCCAACGTCCTGGGGGTCAACCGGTCCGGGATGCCGCAGCGCAATGCGCCACGGGTGTGGACGCTGATCCCGGCACTGGTGCTCGGCACGCTCGCCGGATTGGTCTTCGTGCCCGTCGTCTACGTTGTGTTCTCCCTGTTCACAGCAGGACTCGGCGGAGATGAGATGTGGCTGGTCGCGGTCTACTGCGTGGCGCTGGCCGGGATTCCGATCGGGGTGGCACGAGGCTTGGCGGCACCGGTCCCGGACCGCTCTGCGGTTTCGTCGTTGGACGTCCTGCGGAGTGATCGCTCGACTGTGCTGACCACAGCACTGGCGTGTGGCGTCGCGCCGGCGATCGTGCTCGGCCTCCTGAACGGAGGGCTGCTTTTCACCACGAGTTTCTGGATGATCTCGCTCACGCTGGGCGTGATCGCTGTCGTGGTCTCCGTTTCGCTGGGCCCCGCGTGGCTGTCGTACTCCTTCGCCCGGATCTGGCTGGCTCTGCGGGGGCGTCTCCCGCTGCGGCTGATGGCGTTCCTCCAGGACGCCCACGCCGCAGGCGTTCTCCGGCAGGTCGGGCCCGCCTACCAGTTCCGGCACGATCTGCTCCGCAAGCACTTCGCCCGTCAGGCCGAACCGCCGGTCACCGGTCGTGGTGGCAGGTGCAGGGGTCCTGGCAGGCGTGGTTGAGGCCGGGCAGCGGGTAGGTGTCCACGCGTTCCGCCCGGCCGATGGTGAGCCAGGACAGGACTCCGCCCGCCGCGCACAGCGCCGCTGAGATCAGCAGCGCCGTGACGAAGCCGGGGCCGAGCGGGGCACCGGCTTCGGTGCGGGACAGTCCGGCGACCACCGGCAGCACCGCTACCGCGAGCAACCCGGCCAGCCGGGAGACCGCGTTGTTCACGCCGGAGGCGACTCCGGCGTTGTCCTCGCTCACCGAGGCGAGCACCGCCGACGTCAGCGGCGCGACCGTGATCGACAGGCCGAGGCCGAACACCAGCACGCCCGGCAGCACTCCGGTCAGGTAGGTGCTGCCCGGCACCGCCCAGGTCAGCAGGGCGAGGCCGACCGCGCAGATGATCGGGCCGAACGTCATCGGCAGTCGCGGACCGGTGCGCTGCGCGACCGCGCCCACGCGGCTGGACAGCAGCAGCATGATGATGGTGATCGGCAGCGTCGCGATGCCCGCGGCGAGCGCGCTGTAGCCCATGGACTGCTGCAACTGCAGCGACAGCAGGAACAACGCGCCGCTCAGCGCCGCGTACACGGTCAGCGTGGTGAGGTTGGCGCCGGTGAACTGCGCTGAGCGGAACAGCGACAGCGGCAGCAGCGGACTCGGGTGGCGCAGCTCGATCAGCGGGAAGGCCACCAGGCCCGCCGCCCCGGCCACGGCCGCCGAGGTGGTCAGCGGCGTCCAGCCCGCCGCGGGGATCTCGATCAGCGCGAACACCGCCCCGGCCAGCCCGATGGTCACCGCGATCGCGCCGAAGACGTCCAGCCGTCCCGCCGCCTGCGGGTTCCGGGTCTCCGGGACGTGCCGCAGCGCCAGCAGCGCGGCGGCCGCGATCGGCACGTTGATGAAGAACACCCAGCGCCAGGAGGCGGCGTCCACCAGCCACCCGCCGACGAACGGACCGATCGCCGAGGAAACGCCGGTCAGCCCCGCCCACCGGCCCACCGCCTCGCCGCGATCCTCCTGCCGGATGGTCGAGTTGATCAGCGCCAGGCTGCCCGGCACCAGCAGTGCTCCGCCCACGCCTTGCAGCAACCGCGCCACGACGAGCGCCTCGCCGGTCGGCGCGAACCCGCACCCCAGCGACGCGATGGTGAACAGCACCAGACCGACCACGTAGACCCGCCGGCGGCCGTAGCGGTCACCGAGCGCCCCGCCGAGCAGCAGCAGCGCGCTGAGGGTGAGCAAGTAGGAGTCGAGAACCCACTGCAGCACGCTGAGCTCGCCGCCCACCGCCCGACCGATCGCGGGCAACGCGACGTTGACGACCGAACCGTCCAGGAACGCCACCCCGGAGCCCAGGATGGTGGCGACGAGGATCCAGCGACCCGATCGCGAGCGCAGCGGCGCAGCAGTGCTCATATCGCCCGACGATAGGCCTTGGAGCCTGTTGATGGCTGGTCGGCGGACCATGCCGGACGGGCTTTTCTCGCGGCAGTTCAGCGCGGAGCGGGCGTGCAGGACAGCGGCAGGTGCTTGATGCCGTTGATGAAGTTCGACACCAGGTGCTGCACCGGCCCGGTCACCTGGAGATCGCGCAGCCGCCACAGCGCCTCGCGGTAGAAGGCGCGCAGTTGCAGCCGGGCGAAGTGCGCGCCCAGGCAGACGTGCGGGCCATCGCCGAAGGCCACGTGGGCGTTGGGGGAGCGGCGGATGTCGAAGCGGTGCGGTTCGCCGAACCGCTCGTCGTCGAAGTGCGCCGAGCAGTGGAACACCACGACCTTGTCGCCGGAGCGGATCCGCTGCCCGCCCAGCACGGCGTCGGCCGTGGCGGTGCGGCGGAAGCTGAGCACCGGCGGGTGGAAGCGCAGCGTCTCCTCCACCGCGGAGTCGAGCAACTCCGGCTCCGCCAGCAGCAGCCGGTGCTGGTCGGGGTGCCGGGCGAAGGCGAGCACGCCGCCCGGCAGGGCGCTGCGCACGGTGTCGTTGCCCGCCACCGAGAGCAGGAAGAAGAACATCTCCAGCTCGGCGTCGGCCAGCCCGCGCCCGTCCAGTTCGGCGTGGGCCAGCGCGGTCATCACGTCGTCGGCCGGGTTGCGGCGCTTGAACGCGGCGAGGTCCTGGGCGAAGGCGAACATGTCCGCGAGCATCGCCGGGGAGCGGGGGTTCACCGGCTTGCCGTCGGCGTCCAGCACGACCTCGGAGTGCTCCGGGTCCTGGTAGCCGATGACCCGGTTGGTCCACGCCAGCAGCATCCCGCGATCGGCTTCCGGCACGCCGAGCAGGTCGGCGAGGTTGCGCAGCGGGTAGTCGTCGGTCACCTCGGCGGGCAGGTCGCAGCCACCGCGCTCGGCCACCTCGTCGACCAGCAGCCGCGCCCGCTCCGCCACCGCCTCGCGGAACCGGTCGATGCGCCGCGGCGTGAACGCCCGGCTGACCAGCCGCCGCAGCCTGCCGTGCTCGGGCGGGTCGAGGTTGAGCATCATGCGCCGGATGAACGGCAGGTCCGCCGGATCCGGGTCGCGGATCTGGGTGGCGCCCAGCCAGGACGAGAAGACCTCGGCGGCCTTCAGCACCGCGACCACGTCGGTGTAGCGGGTCACCGCCCAGAAACCGGGGCCGCCGGGCCAGGCGCCGACCTCGCGCTCCTGCTGCCAGCTCACCGGGGCGTGCTCGCGGAGCCAGGCGAAGTCCTCGTGCGGCACGCCCGTGGCGTACCTGCGCGGGTCGAACACGTCCGGGACTTGGGTGGGCGCTGCCATCGCGACTCCTTCGCCGGGTCCAGGCACACTCTGGCCGCCGGGGCGAGCGGCGTCAACGCCCAAGATCGTCCACAGTGGAGTCCGGTCGCGGTACGGCGAGGCCGTCGGCGGCCAGCTGCGACGCCTCGGCCGCTGGAGCGTAGCGGTGCAGCAGGTCCAGCCCGATCCGCGCGCGGCGCACCCGCTCCCGTCCCAGCGCCACCGCGGTGGGCGTCAGGTGGCTGCCGCTGGGGTAGATGTTCGGGGCGTTGCGCAGGCCGAACTTGACGTGCACCGGCGCCGCGACGCGCACGATCTCGGCGATCTCGAAGTGCCGGACGAAACCGCCCAGGTCGTCGGGCGCTTCCACGTAGACGTCCAGCGGGAGCTCGGTGGCGGCGCGGATGGCGGCCAGCTGCCCGATGCTCAGGTCGGTGGGCACGTTGTAGGTGTCGGCGCCCAGGTCCTCGGCGATGCGCACCGCCGCCGGGTTCGCCAGCCCCATCTGGACGCTGATCTTGAACTGCAGGTCCGGCGGTAGATCTCCGGCCGCACGCATGGCCGATGCGGTCTTGAGCACGCCGAGGTCGGTGATCAGGACGCTGCGGATGCCGGCCTCCGCGGTCCGCTTGATGTCCTCCAGCACGTGCACGAGCTGTTCGGTGCCGCGCGCTTGCGCCGCCACCGGCCCGCCGCCCGCGGCGGTGGCCATCGGGCTGGTGTCCCAGCCGGCGACCGGCCGGGCGAACAGGCTCAGCTCGACCGAGCGCGCCGCGGCGGTGCGCGCCATCTCGCGCAGCTCCGCATCGGTGAGCAGCATCCCGCCGCTGCCCTGCGAGATCCGGTGCACCACGACCTGGCGGGCGTCGGCCTCGGCGAGCACGGCGTCGAGCACCTCGGGTCCTTCCGTGCTCGGGATCTCCACCCGGTACTGAGCGCCGTCCGGGAACCTCTTGGTGCTGGTGACCGGGGCGTCCTCCCGGGGAAGGCCTTGGGAGCGGAGGAAGTCCCGGGTCTGGCGCATTGAACCACTCCGTTCGAGATACCAAACGACGTTCGGAAAATCGTATGCAGCGCGGAATGGGGCGGTCAAGCGGAAGCTCCAGTTCGCGGCCGGTATCGGATACGATGTTCGAAATACCGGTCACGGCCGCACGCGGTCGGCGGGGGAGGAGCACCAGCGGTGGCACGAGCGGTACCAGCGGTGGAGCGAGCGTTCGACGTCCTGGAGCTGTTCCTGGACACCGACGAGCTCAGCGCACCGGAGATCACCGCGAAGCTCGGCCTGCCGCGCACCACGGTGCACGAGCTGATCGGCACCCTCGGCGAACGCGGCTACCTGATGCCCGCCGGTCGCGGCAGCAACAGGTTCCGGCTCGGCGTGCGCGGGTTCCAGCTGGGTTCGGCCTACGCCGAGCGCCTCGACCTGGCCCGGGAAGGCCAGCTGGTCGCCGAGGAGATCGCCGAGCGCTGCCAGGAAACGGTGCACGTCGGCGTCCGGGAGGGCACCGAGGTGCTCTACGTGGCCAAGGTCGACAGCAGCCACCCGGTCCGCATGGTCTCCGCGGTGGGGCGCAGGTTGCCGGCGCACTGCACCGCGGTCGGCAAGGCCCTGCTGGCCGCACTGCCGCGCGCCGAGGTCGACGAGCTGTACGGCAACCGCAAGCTCAAGGCGATGACCGAGCACAGCATCGCCACCCGCAAGGAGCTGCGCGCCGAACTGGACCAGGTCCTCGAGGCCGGGGTGGCGCGGGAGCACTGCGAATCCAACGAAGCGGTGGCGTGCGTGGCCGCTCCGGTGCGCGACCACACCGGCGACGTCGTGGCCGCGATCAGCATCGCGGTGCCGATCCTGCGCTGGAACGAGGAGACCGAAGCGGCCCTGCGCGACCTGATCGCGGAGGGAGCGCGCACCCTCTCCGAACGCCTCGGCCACGTGATCAGTGGCGGACGATGACCACCGGGCACTTGGCGTGCACGGCGCAGCGCTGGCTCACCGAACCGAGCAGCGCGCCGTAGAAGCTGCCGTGGCCCCGGCTGCCGACCACCAGCAGCTCGGCCCCCTCTGAAGCGTCCAGCAGCGCTTGTGCGGCGTGCGCGTGGGTGAGCTCGCGCTCGATCGGCACCGACGGCAGGTCCTCGCCCTGCACCTGGTCGACGGCGTCGTCCAGGGCCTTGCGAGCGGCGTCCTCGAAGTCGTCAGGTGGCATCGGGCCGCCTTCCCAGCTGTAGAACGCCGGGAACTCCCAAGCCCCGACCGCGTGCACAGTGGCGTCCAGCAGCGCTGCCTGCCTCACCGCCCACCGCAACGCGCACTTCGACGGGTCCGACCCGTCCACACCGACGACGACCTTGCGTTCGCTCATGGCACCCTCCGGGCCTGCTCGAACAGCGTTGCGGTTCCCATGGAAGTACGAACCGGCGGTTCCGTCCAGTCCGGGATCGGTGCGCACCGACTACACCCGGTGCGCACCGCGGCGGTCGCGGCGCACCTGCGCGTCGTGTCGATCTACCCACGTCCGGTCGACCACGAAGGTGTTGTGTTCTGGGCGAACCGGCGCGGAATCCGGGATCCGCAGGACGGGAAGTGCAGGCCTTACCCGGGTGGGTGCTTGTGACTCAACGTAGTGCGCGATACACCTGAGATCGCTGTGGCGAAATCTGGGAACGCCGTGGCGAGCAACCGTGACGCAACCCAGCCACAGGAAACCGCGAAACGCGAGATCGATCCCGGGCAAGACCATCACTGAAGATCGCGGAGCGGCGGACAAGGGAGAGGCGGACTGCTCATGACCACCACCGAGGAGAACTCCACCGGACGCTACCTGGTGCTGCTGGAGGACAACTCGACCATCATCGGAACCCGCGAACTGTCCCGGCTGACCGGCATCCGCTGCGCCAACACCGCCGATGCCGCCGGTGCGGCGCCCGGTGAGCTGTTCCGCAGCGCCGGTGGGATCGTGCTGCACGACCTCGGCGTCGCGTTGATCAGCGCGGACGACGACCAGTTCAACTCGCTGCGGCAGGCGGCGGGCGAAACCGGCCCGATCGCCGGGATCGAGGCCGAGCGCCGGGTGTTCGCCATCGGCGGCCCGTCCGCCGCCGCCGAGGACGGCGAGTTCACCTGGGGGCTGCAGGAGGTGCGCGCCGACCGCAGCCAGGCCACCGGCAAGGACGTCCGGGTCGCGGTGCTCGACACCGGTCTGGACCTCAAGCACCCCGACTTCGCCGGCCGCGACATCGTCACCGGCTCCTTCGTCGAGGGCCAGGACGTCCAGGACGGGCACGGCCACGGCACGCACGTGATCGGGACCTCCTGCGGGCCGCGGACCTCCGCGGAGGGGCCGGGCTACGGCATCGCCTCGGAGGCCAGCATCTACGCGGGCAAGGTGCTCGGCGACGACGGTTCGGGCACCGACGGCGGCATCCTGTCGGGCATCCAGTGGGCGATCTCCAACGGCTGCGCGGTGGTGTCGATGTCGCTGGGGGCGCCCACCGAACCCGGTGCGCCGTACTCCGACGCGTTCGAGAAGGTCGCGCAGCGGGCGATGGAGCGCGGCACGCTGATCATCGCCGCGGCGGGCAACGAGAGCCAGCGCTCGGCAGGCGCGATCGCGCCCGTCGGCCACCCGGCGAACTGCCCGTCGATCATGGCCATCGGCGCGCTCGACTCGCAGCTGCAGATCGCCGACTTCTCCTCCGGCACGGTCGACCAGATCGGGCAGGTCGACCTGGCGGGCCCCGGCGTCGACGTCTACTCAAGCTGGCCGGGCGCGGAGCGCTACCGCAAGCTCAGCGGCACCAGCATGGCCACTCCGCACGTCGCAGGCGTGGCCGCGCTCTACGCCCAGCAGTACCCGGAGCGGGCGTGGGGCCTGTGGGCGCGGTTGTCGCAGACGGCCCGCCGGCTGCCGCTGGCCGCCACCGACGTGGGCGCCGGGCTGGTCCAGGCACCGTGACGAAGGGGCTGCCTCCGGGCGAGGCGAATCGCCCGGAGGCAGCCCTGCGCACCGTCCCGCGCCGGTCACTCTCCGTCGTAAATGGCCTGCGCGGCGACCTTCGTGCAGTTGCCGAGATCTTCGGCCGCCGCAGCCGCCTGGTCGAGCGCGACGTGCGCCTCCGAAGGCTCGGTGCTGTTGGGTTGCTCGCAGGCGGCGGCCAGCCCGTCGAGCTGACGGGCGAGCCGCGCGCTGGTCGCGGTGATGAGCAGCAGCGCCTCCCGCGCCTCGACGAGCGCCTCCGGCGATGTGACGAGTTCCCGGGCGCTGCGCTCCAGCCGGTGACCGGCCTGCCCGATCAAGTCGGTAGTCGCCTCGACGTCCCGCCGACGCGGCGTGCCGCTGCTCATCTGGTCGCTCCCCACCGGATCCGGTCGGCGGCCCGACGTGCTCGAACCGTCACGCCGTCGGGTTACCCGAGCGGGTCGATCGACATTCCTCACCAGCGGGTGCGGAGGCTCACCGCGGCCACCGCGCTGATCGCGGCCGCGGCGACTCCGAACCGCCGCGACCCGGACACGGCCACCCGGCGGCGGAACACGTCGTAACCGGACTCCACGATGCAGTCCAGGATCTCCCCGTAGAGCGTGAACGCGGTGCGCACGCAGGGGCGCGAACGGGCCGACAGCAGCGCGATGCCGGGCTCGGCGCTCCGGTAGAGCGCGCGAGTGCGCGCCACCTGGTCGGCCAAGGCCTGGCGCACCCGGCCCTCGGGGCGGCCGGTGCGCCGGCACCACGCCAGCCGCTCGCGGTCCACGCCGAACGCGGCCAGCTCCTCCAGCGGCAGGTAGACCCGGCCGCGGTCGAGGTCCTCACCGACATCGCGCAGGAAGTTGGTCAGCTGGAAGGCCTCGCCCAGCGCGGCGGCGTAGGGGGCGGCCTCCGCGGCGGGCGAGACCGTGCCGAGCACCGGGAGGAGCTGGAGGCCGATCACCGCGGCAGATCCGTGCACGTAGGCGTCCAGCTCGGCACGGGTGGGGTAGTCGCGAACCGTCAGGTCCATCCGCATCGACGCCATGAAGTCGGTGAACAGGGCCGTGTCGATGGCGTGCCGCGAGGTGGTGTCGACCAGCGCGGCGATGATCGGGTTCCGGCTGTGCCCGGCCCGCAGCGCGGCGCGCAGCTCGCCGTCCAGCCGGTCGACCGCCTGCTGGCGCTCGTGCACCGTCCGCGGCCCCGTCTCGTCGACGATGTCGTCCACCCACCGCGCGAACCCGTAGAGCGCGTGCACGGAGGGTCGCTGAGCGGGCGCCAGCAGGCGGGTGGCCAGGAAGTAGGTGCGGCCGTGCTCGGCGTTGAGCGCCCGGCACCGCTGGTAGGCGGCGTGCAGGTGCTCCGGGATGCGGGCGGCGTCGAGCTCGCGGCGCGCTGCCGCCGACGACCTGGTGCCCGTGTCCATACCGGAAATCACAGCACACCGAGTGCGCAGGTGTGCGCACGGTGGCCGCTCGTGGTGAACCCCGTCACGTCCGGAGTCCGAAGAGGACAGTACCCGCGAGGTGCCCGGCTCAAACCCGGTCAGCCGAGCCCGCTTTCGTCGAGCGCTTCGTCCAGGCCGTCGAGCAGCACGACGCCGAGGGTGTTGGCGACCGAGCCGGTCGCCAGGTCGGTGCGCAACCGCTGCGCCAGGATCCGGACCCGCCCCGCGTCCGGCCGGTCCTGGCGGGTCGCCTCGCACAGCCGCTGGGCGGTCGATTCGATCTCGACGGTGTCGCCGTAGCGCGCGTGCACCGTCGGCAGCGCCAGCAGCACCACCTTGGCGACGCGCGTCAGCCCGGAGTAGTCGATGCGGTGCGGCGCCTCCTCGATCGCCGACCGCGCCTGCGGCACCGCGCCCTCGGGCGGCGCGTCGAGCACCGCCACCGACTGCGACCGGGACCAGGACGTGATGTCACCGCCGTGCCTGCCCGCGCAGATCAGCCCGGAACCGGTGAGCCCGGCCCGGGCCGGGGTGCCCAGCTGCCCGACCCCGCTGGTGGCGATCAGCTCGCGTTCCCGCAGCTCCGCCAGCACGTCGGCCAGCTCGGCCCACGACGGCTGGACGGCGGCCGCCTCGGCCGCCGCGCTGCCGAAGAAGTCCGCGACCTCCGGCCGGAAGCGGTGATCTTCGTAGAGGTACCGGAGGAAGGCGCGAGCGATCGACTCAAGCCGTGCCAAAACCGCCTCCAAAAGCGTGCTCGTCCGCGTTGTCCGGGCGAGAGGGAGGGAGGACCGCGGGGCTGTCGAACCGGCGATCGGCGTGTCACGTCGCCCCGGAAGCGCTCTCGCCGTCCCCAGTTCAGCGAATGCGCTTCGGCGACCGCCGGGCCCCGAACGGCCACAACGCATGGAAGCCTAAGCGGACCGATGGCTAGATCGCAGGGGACTTTTGTCACCCACACGCTGATTTTCGCGTTGCTGCCAGGAACTTTCGCGTCGCATCCGGTGCGTTCCGGTTGGTAACCGCAACCGCCCGCGGGCGTGGAGGGGGAACTTCACGGTGCCGGGCGAGGTGGGAAATGCGGTGGCGCTCTTCGCCCGAGGTAGGGGGAGTTGCCCACCTCGGGGGCAGCGCGGGGCCACCGGTCGCGGCCGACATCCACCCCTGCCACGACCGGCGGCCGTCTCGTGCGCGATCCCCTCTTCGTCGCGCACGCGCGCGGGCGCTCCAGAACGCCCACATGATCTAGACCGGCTCGGCCTCCAGGCGTGACGTGAGTCTGCGAAGAATTTTCACGCGGGATTCCCCGACCCGGTGCGCAGCCCGTCGAACGCGATCTTGGTCACCGCGTCGGCGACCTGCTCGGCGCGCAGCCCGCGGCTGGGCCGGTACCACTCGATGATCGAGTTGACCATGCCGAACAGCAGCCGGGTGGTCAGCGCCGGATCGACGTCCGGGCGGATGCTGCCCTCCGCCTCGGCCTGCTCGACCAGATCGCTGACGACCAGGTCGAACTCGCGGCGGCGGGCCAGCGCCTGCCGCTCGACCCGGGTGTTGCCGCGCACCCGCAGCAGCAGCGTGACGAACGGCAGCTCGGTCACCAGCACCTCGATGCTGCGCCGCACGACGTGCTCCAACCGGTCGATCGCGCGACCGGTCGTCGACGCCTCCTCCTCGACCACCGCGAACAGGGCGTCCAGCGCCCGGTTGACGCTGAGCCGCAGCAGCTCGTCCTTGCCCGAGACGTGGTAGTAGATCGCCGATTTGGTGATGCCCAGCCGCTGCGCGAGGGCCTCCATGCTGGTGCCCTCGTAGCCGCGTTCGTTGAACACGCGCACGGAGACGTCCAGAAGCCTGCCCAGGTCGTAGCCCGGTCGGCCCCGGCGAGTGCTCCGTCCAGCGTTGTCAGCCATGGTCCCGAGTATTTCAGTGCCGTATTCGATCCTGGTTTCGGTCTTCGTCTTGAAGCGGCGTAGCCGCTTAGCCCGCCCCGCAGCTTGCACCGCTGCGGGTTCTCAGGCGTCGTCTGGCGAGGACAGCCCGTTCGCCGTGTATTGGACATACACAAGAACGGGCTCCCGCAGACCAGGCGGCGCCTGAGGTTCCGCCACCGGCACCGCTATGCAGAACGAGTTCGTCAGACTTGCATTGACCGGCCGGTCGGTCAGGATTGGCGGCGGTCGACGATCCGGCGGAGTTTGCCCACGGAGCGCTCCAGGGTGTCCGGGTCCACCACCGCGATCTCGGTGCTGATGCCGACCCCGTCCTTGATCGCGCGCACCAGCTCGGCCGCGGCGGCCGCCCGCCGCGGCTCCGGGCAGTCGGTCCGGGCCTCCACGCGCACGGTCATCACGTCCATCCGCTCCTGCTTGGTGAGCACCAGCTGGAAGTGCGGGGAGAGCCCGTCGGTGCGCAGCACCAGCTCCTCGATCTGGGTGGGGTAGACGTTGACCCCGCGCAGGATGATCATGTCGTCGCTGCGACCGGTGATCTTGGCCATCCGGCGCATCGGCCGCGCCGTGCCCGGCAGCAGGCGGGTCAGGTCGCGGGTGCGGTACCGGATGATCGGCATCGCCTCCTTGGTCAGCGAGGTGAACACCAGCTCGCCCTCGCTGCCGTCGGGCAGCACCTCCTCGGTGAACGGGTCGATCACCTCGGGGTAGAAGTGGTCCTCCCAGATGTGCGGGCCGTCCTTGGTCTCCGCGCACTCGTTGGCCACCCCGGGGCCCATCACCTCGGACAGGCCGTAGATGTCGACCGCGTCGAGGTCCAGCCGCTGCTCGATCTCCTGGCGCATCTGCTCGGTCCAGGGCTCGGCGCCGAGGATGGCGGTGCGCAGCGAGGTGCCGCGCGGATCGATGCCCTGCCGCTCGAACTCGTCGATCAGGGTGAGCAGGTAGGACGGCGTGACCATGATGATCTCGGGCTGGAAGTCCTGGATGATCTGCACCTGCCGGGCGGTCATGCCGCCGGAGGCGGGGATGACGGTGCACCCGAGCCGCTCGGCGCCGTAGTGCGCGCCGAGGCCGCCGGTGAACAGCCCGTAGCCGTAGGCGACGTGCACCCGGTGCCCGGCGCGGCCGCCCGACGCGCGGATGGAGCGCGCGACGAGGTCCGCCCAGTTCCGCAGGTCCCCTTCGGTGTAGCCGACCACCGTGGGCTTGCCGGTGGTGCCGCTGGAGGCGTGCAGCCTGCGGATCTGCTCGCGCGGGACCGCGAACATGCCGTACGGGTAGTTGTCCCGCAGGTCCTGCTTGGTGGTGTGCGGGAACTTCGCCAGGTCGGCCAGGCTGCGGCAGTCCTCCGGGCGGATTCCGGCCCGGTCGAACTTCGCCCGGTACAGCGGCACGTTCTCGTAGGCGTGCCGCAGCGTCCACTGCAGCCGTTCCAGCTGCACGGCGGCCAGCTCGTCGGCCGAGTACCGCTCCGCGGCGTCGAGCTCGGCCGGGTCCGGTGCGGCGCCGAGCCTGCGCGGCGCGGAGTGCGCTTCGGTGGTCGCGGTCATCGCGTCGCTCCTTCGGGCTCGCCGGCCGGTGCCGGACCGATCGATCGGCTGTGCCCGCGGAACTCGGCGATCAGCTCCTCGCCGCGGTGCACGGAGACGTCGTAGATCCCGCTGCGCCCGTACCGGGTGCGCTCCACCGCGCTGGCGGTGAGCTCGTCGCCGAGCCGCGCCGGGCGGACGAAGGTGACGTCCGCGCGGGCCGCGACGGTGGTCGGGCCGTGGCTGTTGCAGGCGCACGCGAAGGTCGTGTCGGCGAGCAGGAAGAGGTAGCCTCCGTGGGCGATCCCGTGCCCGTTGACCATCGTCTCGGTGATGGTCATCCGGGCGCGGGCGGTCCCGCTGCCCACGTCGAGCAGTTCGATGCCCAGCGCCTGGGAGGCGCGGTCGTCGTCGAACATCACCTGGGCCGGATTGCGCCTCGTCGCGCTGGGTTCCTGCACTGTGCACCGCCTAGCTACCGAACGAACAGTCAGTAATTAATCCCGCTCGGTCCTGGCCTGTCAAGGACCATCGTCCGAAGTGGTCTTCCTGGTTCGGTCAAGGCGGATTTCGCCGTTTCGGGTGGTGTTCCCCGGGGAACGCCCGTGCTAGTTTTTCGAATGAACGGTCAGTAAAAGAAATCCGTGAACACGCTGCCCGCGGAACCGGGCTTGAGGAGGTCGGAGTGCATGGCTGCCCTGCGGAGCTACGTCAACGGTGACTGGCACACGCCGGCGGAGGACGGCGTGCCGTTGCACGACGCGGTGACCGGTGACGAGGTCGCACGCGTTTCCTCGGCCGGGGTCGACATGGCCGCCGCGCTGGCGCACGGCCGCGAACGCGGCGGGCCGGCGCTGGCCGAGCTGACCTTCCACCAGCGGGGCGCCCTGCTGAAGAGCCTCGCCTCGTACCTGCTCGAGCACCGGGAAGAGCTGTACGCCCTGTCGGCGCGCACCGGCGCGACGCTCGGCGACTCGAAGTTCGACGTCGACGGCGGCATCGGCGTGCTGTTCGGCTACTCCAGCAAGGGCCGGCGCGAGATGCCGAACAGCACCGTCTACGTCGACGGCGCGGTGGAGCCGCTGGGCAAGGGCGGCACCTTCGTCGGCCAGCACGTCTGCACCCCGCTGCGCGGTGTCGCGGTGCAGATCAACGCGTTCAACTTCCCGGTGTGGGGGCCGCTGGAGAAGTTCGCGCCTGCCTTCCTCGCGGGCGTGCCCACGCTGGTCAAGCCGGCCAGCCAGACCGCCTACCTCACGCACCGGCTGGTGGAGCTGATGATCGGCTCCGGGCTGCTGCCGGAGGGCTCGCTGCAGCTGGTGTGCGGCAGCGTCGGCGACCTGTTCGAGCACCTCACCGACCAGGACCTGGTGTCGTTCACCGGCTCCGCGGCCACCGGGCAGCGGCTGCGCGCGCACCCGGTGGTGGCGGCGAACTCGGTGCGCTTCAACGTCGAGGCCGACTCGCTGAACTGCTCGATCCTGGGCCCGGACGCGGTGCCCGGCACCGCGGAGTTCGACCTGTTCGTCAAGCAGCTGGTCACCGAGATGACGGTCAAGGCGGGGCAGAAGTGCACCGCGATCCGCCGCGCCATCGTGCCCGCGGGCCTGATGGAAGAAGTGGTGGACGCGGCCAAGGCGCGGTTGGAGAAGGTCGTCGTGGGCAACCCGTCCGCGCCGGGGGTGCGGATGGGTGCGCTGGCCAGCCTCGAACAGCGCGAGGAGGTCCGGCGCTCGCTGAAGGCGTTGCTGGAAGCCGGAACCCTCGTGCACGGCGACCCCGATCGGGTCGAGGTCGTCGACGCGGACCCGGAGCGCGGCGCGTTCCTGTCCCCGCTGCTGGTCCGCTGCGACGACCCGGACCAGCCGCAGCCGCACGAGGTGGAGGCGTTCGGGCCGGTCAGCACGCTGCTGCCCTACGAGAGCACGGAGCACGCGGTCGACCTCGCCCGGCGGGGCAGGGGCAGCCTGGCCGGTTCCGTGGTCAGCGCCGACCTCGGTTTCAGCTGCGCCGTGGTGCTGGGCGCGGCGTCCCGGCACGGCCGGATGCTGGTGCTCAACCGCGACAACGCCGAGGAGAGCACCGGGCACGGCTCCCCGCTGCCCGCGCTGGTCCACGGCGGACCGGGCCGGGCCGGCGGCGGCGAGGAGATGGGCGGGATCCGCGGCGTCCTGCACCACATGCAGCGCACGGCGGTGCAGGCCGACCCGGCGACGCTGACCGCGATCACCGGGCAGTGGGTGACCGGGGGCCCGCAGCTGTTCACCGACGTGCACCCGTTCCGCAAGCACCTGGAGGAGCTGAAGGTCGGCGACACGGTGATCGCCGGCCCGCGCCGGGTGACGCAGGAGGACGTGGCGCACTTCGCCGAGTTCACCGGCGACACCTTCTACGCTCACACCGACGAGGAGGCCGCCCGGGCCAACCCGTTCTTCGACGGCCGGGTCGCGCACGGCTACCTGGTGGTCTCCTTCGCCGCCGGGCTGTTCGTCGACCCGGAGCCGGGTCCGGTGCTGGCCAACTACGGGCTGGAGAACCTCCGGTTCCTCACGCCGACCTACCCCGGCGACGAGATCACCGTGACCCTGACCGCCAAGCAGATCACGCCGCGGGTCGGAGCGGAGCACGGCGAGGTCCGCTGGGACGCGGACGTGACCAACCAGGACGGTGCCTCGGTGGCCAAGTACGACGTGCTCACCCTGGTCGCGAAGCGGCCGGAGACCCAGGAGTGACCATGACGACCACGGTGCGGGCCGATCAGCTCGGGGACGCCGAGCTGCAGCGGCACTTCGACGAGCGGATCGCCCACGACCAGCGCATCGAGCCCCGCGACTGGATGCCGGAGGGCTACCGCAAGACCCTCGTGCGCCAGATCGCGCAGCACGCGCACTCCGAGATCATCGGCATGCAGCCGGAGGGCAACTGGCTGACCAGGGCGCCGAGCCTGCGGCGCAAGGCGATCCTGCTGGCCAAGGTGCAGGACGAGGCCGGGCACGGGCTCTACCTGTACTCCGCGGCCGAAACCCTGGGCGTGGACCGCCAGGAGCTGACCGAGAAGCTCATCGACCGGCGGCAGAAGTACTCGTCGATCTTCAACTACCCGACGCTGACCTTCGCCGACATCGGCGTGATCGGCTGGCTGGTCGACGGTGCGGCGATCTGCAACCAGGTGCCGCTGTGCCGCAGCTCGTTCGGCCCGTACGCGCGGGCGATGGTGCGCGTGTGCAAGGAGGAGTCGTTCCACCAGCGGCAGGGCTACGAGCTGCTGATGACGATGATGCGCGGCACCGCCGAGCAGCGGGAGATGGTGCAGGAGGCCACCGACCGGTGGTGGTGGCCATCGCTGATGATGTTCGGCCCGCCCGACGGGGACTCGCCCAACACCCAGCAGTCGATGGCGTGGCGGATCAAGCGGCACACCAACGACGAGCTGCGGCAGAAGTTCGTGGACATGACGGTTCCGCAGGCGGCGGCGCTCGGCGTCACGCTGCCCGACCCGGAGCTGCGCTGGAACGCCGAGCGCGGGCACCACGACTTCGGCGAGCCCGACTGGTCGGAGCTCAAGCGCGTCATCAGCGGCGGCGGGCCGTGCAACGAGCAGCGGCTGGCCAGGCGCCGGGCCGCGCACGAGGACGGGCAGTGGGTGCGCGAAGCGGCAGCCGCCCACGCCGCGAAGCAGGCCGCACGAGAGGAGGTCGCGCGATGAGTTCGGACGCCGAGGTGGGCGCGCCGCGTCCCTCGTGGCCGCTGTTCGAGGTCTTCGTCCGGGGCAAGCGGGGGCTCAACCACGTGCACGTGGGTTCGCTGCACGCGCCGGACGAGCAGATGGCGCTGCACAACGCGCGGAACCTGTACACCCGCCGCAACGAGGGCGTGAGCATCTGGGTGGTGCGGGCGGACGCGATCACCGCGTCCAGCCCGGACGAGAAGGACCCGTTCTTCGCGCCCAGCGGCGACAAGGTGTACCGGCACCCCACCTTCTACCGGATCCCCGACAACGTCCCGCACATGTGAGGTCGGCTCAATGTCGTTCGACAACGCCTACGAGGCGCTGACCGCCGCCGAACCCGACGGCGAGTCCCGCTGGGCCT
Source organism: Saccharopolyspora indica (assembly GCF_027853965.1). Lineage (GTDB taxonomy): Bacteria > Actinomycetota > Actinomycetes > Mycobacteriales > Pseudonocardiaceae > Saccharopolyspora > Saccharopolyspora indica. Next base: position 717,156 of record NZ_JAQGLB010000001.1, read on the forward strand.
TCGGCACCGGGTTCGACGATCCGCTGTCCGGTGTGGACACGACGCTGCCCGCCGGTGTCGACGGCGCCGAGTTCAGCCGCTACCTGCTGATGCTCGGCGACGACGCGCTGATCGCCTCGCACCGGCTCACCGAGTGGGTCACCCGCGCTCCGGAGCTGGAGGACGAGCTGGCGCTGGCCAACATCGCGCTCGACCTGCTGGGCCAGGCCAGGCTGCTGCTGGCCCGCGCCGGGCAGGCCGACGGCAGCGGCCGGGCCGAGGACGAGCTGGCGTACTTCCGCGACGAGCGGGAGTTCCGCAACGTGCGGCTGGTCGAATCGCCCAACGGCGACTTCGCGCAGACCACCGCGCGGCTGCTGGTGTTCGCCACCTGGCGGCTGGCGCTGTTCGGCCGGCTCGCGGAATCCCGCGACCCGGTGCTGGCGGCGATCGCGGCCAAGGGCGTCAAGGAGCTGACCTACCACCGCGACTACGCGGCGCAGTGGGCGGTGCGGCTCGGCGACGGCACCGAGGTGTCGCACACCCGGATGCAGCGCGGCCTGGACGAGGTGTGGCCGCTGGTCGGCGAGCTGTTCACGCCGCACGAGACCGAGCTGCGGATGGCCACGGCCGGGATCGGCGCCGACCCGGCGGAGGTGCGCGCCGAGTTCGACGAGGTGATCGACCAGGTCCGCACCGCGGCGGCGCTGCGGCGACCGGACGTCCCGGAGCTGGCCGGCGTCGGCGGGCGCAGCGGTCGGGACGGCATCCACACCGAGCACCTGGGCTACCTGCTGGCGGAGATGCAGAGCCTGGCCCGAGCACACCCGGAGGCGACGTGGTGACGAGCACGCAGCCCGGTCTCCAGCACGCCCGCGCAGTCGCCGAGTCGGTCACCGACCCGGAGCTGCCGGTGCTGACGCTGGCCGATCTCGGCGTCCTGCGGGAAGTGGAGCTGACCGAGGACGGCACCGTGGTCGTGTCCATCACCCCGACCTACTCGGGGTGCCCGGCGATGCGCGAGATGCGCAGCGACCTGAGCACCCGGCTGCGCGCAGCGGGCTTCGCCGAGGTCGAGGTGCGGACGGTGCTGGATCCGCCCTGGACCACGGACTGGATCAGCGCGGCCGGGCGGCGCAAGCTCGCCGACTACGGCATCGCCCCGCCCGGCGCCGCGCCGCACCGCGCCGCCGGTCCGGTGCCCCTGACGCTGACGCCTCCGAGTCCGCGGGTCAGCTGCCCGCAGTGCGGTTCACCGGACACGGAACGCGTTTCGCAGTTCGGCTCGACCGCGTGCAAGGCGTTGCGCCGGTGCCGCGCGTGCCACGAGCCCTTCGAGCACATCAAGGAGATCTGACGTGGTCCGTCCCGCCCCCGTCGAGGCCCCCGCCCCGCCCGCGGCCCGCCGTCGCACCGAGTTCCACCCGCTGCGCGTCAGCGGCGTGGAGCGGCTGTGCGAGGACGCGGTCGCGGTGAGCTTCGACGTTCCGCCGGAACTCGCCGACGAGTTCGCCTTCCGGCCCGGGCAGTCGCTGACGCTGCGCCGTCGCGTCGACGGCCGCGAGGAGCGCCGGTCGTACTCGATCTGCGCGCCGCGCGGTGCGGCCTTGCGGATCGGGGTGCGCCACGTCGCGGGCGGGCTGTTCTCCAGCTGGCTGGTGCACGAGGTCGAGCCCGGCGACGAGATCGAGGTCCTGCCGCCGACCGGTGGTTTCACGCCGGACCTGACCGCCCACGAGCGGCATGTGTGCATCGCGGCGGGATCGGGGATCACACCGGTGCTGTCGATCGCGGCCACCGTGCTGCGCGAGACCGATGCGACGGTGACGCTGCTGTACGGCAACCGCCGCAGCGGCACGGTGATGTTCGCCGACGAGCTGGCCGACCTGAAGGACCGCTACCCGAGCCGGCTGGAGCTGGTGCACGTCCTCTCGCGGGAACCGCGCGAGTCGGAGCTGTTCACCGGCAGGCTGGACGCGGCGAAGATCCGGTCCCTGCTGTCCACAGTGGTCGACGCCGGGGCGGTGGACCAGTGGTGGTTGTGCGGACCGTTCGGGATGGTCACCGATGCCCGGGACGTGCTGCGCGACAGCGGCGTGACCAGCGAGCGCGTCCACCAGGAGCTGTTCTACGTGGAGGACGCGCCACCGGAACCGGCGCACCACGAGGAACCGGCCATCGACGGACCCACCAGCGAGGTGACCGTCGTGCTCGACGGCCGTTCGACGCCGATGACGCTGCCCCGCGACGTGCCGGTCCTGGACGCGGCCCAGCGGGTCCGCCCGGACCTGCCGTTCGCCTGCAAGGGCGGAGTCTGCGGAACCTGCCGGGCCAAGGTCACCTGCGGTGAGGTACGGATGCGCCGCAACTTCGCCCTGGAGGACTCCGAGCTGGACCAGGGCTTCGTGCTCACCTGCCAATCGCTGCCGACCACCGACGAGGTGACGATCGACTTCGACGCCTGAGCCGGGTTTGCAGACTCGTTGTGCGTGGCGGCGCGGGTGGGGTGTGCGCCTGCGGCCGTTCCCGCGGTATAGCGCGGTGCTCGCCGCGATTTCGGTTGCCGGCCAAGAGGAACGGACTCGCTCGCAAGGTTCGTTCTACCTGGCCGTGTCCAGGAACGGGGCTCCGGCTCAGGACGCCTTGCGGGACCGGCGGCCACCGGCGGGTTTCTCCGCGGTGGCCTCGGCGACCGCGGACTCCAGCTCGGCGCGCTTCATCTTGGACCTGCCCTTGATCCCGAGATCCTTCGCGCGGCTGTCGAGCTCGGCCTTGCTCAGCTCGGAGAGGTCCTCCGCTCCGCTCGGCGCGCGGCCCTTGCGCGCCGCGTCGACGCTGCGCCGCAACGCCTCGGTGAGGTCGATGACGTCGGTCGGCTTCGGCGGGGCCTCGGCGGCCTCGATCTCGCCGCCGTGCGCCTTCTCGGCGAGCAGCTCCTCGACCTTCGCCGTGTAGGTGTCCTCGTACTCCTCGGGCTCCCACGGGCCGCTCATCGACTCGATGATGGTGGTGGCCATGGTGAGTTCCTTCGACGACGGTCCGGACTGCTCGGGCTGGTCGCCGACGAGGTCGGCGGGATCGCGGATCTCGTCGGCGAAGTACAGCGTGTTCAGCGCCAGCACGTCGGAGTCGGCTCGCACGGCGGTCAGGTACTGCTTGCCGCGCAGCACGAACGTCGCGATGCCCGCCTGCCCGGTGTCCTGCATGGCCCGCCGCAGCAGGTTGTACGGGCGGAAGTGCTCCTTGCTGTTCGGCGCCAGCCAGTAGGTCTTCTGGAAGTGCACCGGGTCGATCTCGGCGAGGTCGACGAACGTGGTGATGTCGATGGTGCGGGAGCGCCCGGGGGCGATCTCGTCCAGCTCGGACTGCTCGACGACGATCACCCCGCCCTCGTACTCGCGGCCCTTGACGATGTCGTTGTAGCCGACCTCCTCGCCGGTGCGCTCGTTGACCCGCTTGTACCGGATGCGGTCGGTGGTACCGCGCTCGTACTGGTGGAACTGCACGGTGTGGTCCTCGGTCGCGGCGTAGAGGCCGACCGGGATGGTCACCAGGCCGAAGTTGATCGACCCGGTCCAGATCTTGCGCGGCATGGCAGCCTCCCATCGCCCCCGCCGTCCACGATGCGGTCGCGGCGGCAAGATCGCAGAACTCGGTGTTTCCCGGTGCAGGTCACCGGGGAACGACGCGGTGCGTGCCGTCGGGGAGCCGCCGCGTCCGGCCGCGGTGGGCGAGCAGTTCGAGCAGCGGGACCGCCACGCGCCGGGAGGTGTCGAGCGCCTGCCGGGCCTGGCTGAGGGTGAACGGCTCGGGCAGCGAGACCAGCCGGTCCACGGCCGCCTGCTCGGCGTCGGGCAGCAGGACCAGTCCGGGAGCGATCCGGAGCAACTCGCCGACGCGTGCGGCCGCCGCCAGTTCCCGATCTCCGAGCCCCCAGTCCGCGAGCTCGGCGGCGGTCGGCGCGCGGAACGGGTGGTCGAGCAGCGCCTCGCGGACGGCGGCGACGGCGCGGTGGACGTGCTCGGGCAGCCGGGCGTGCTCGTGGTGCAGCTGTCCGGCTCGCAACGCGATTCCCGCTGTTGCCGCGACCTGCCCGACCAGCGCCTGGTCGGGCAGGCCCAGTGCCCGGCGAGCGGCTTCCACCGGCATCCCGGCGGCCAGCGGCTCGTCCTGCTCGTGCTGGGCGAGCAGCTCGACCAGCCGGGCGGCGAGTTCGGCGAGGTGCGCCTCGGAGATCAGCCACCGACCCGGCCGCGGCGGGCTCGCACCCATCGCGCGCAGCTCATCGGCCCTGATCACGCGGCGTCTGTCCAGCTCGGCGCGCCCGTCGGGAGAAGTGCTCATCGCCGCCAGCTCGGCGGCGCGGGCCCGCGCCGCACCGCGCCTGGTCAGCGCAGGCGGCCGCACGTCGAGCACGTGCAGACCACTGTGGATCCGGTGACCGCCCGGATCGCGCAGCAGCGCCCGGTCGCCGATGCGCAGCGGCAGCGGCAGGCGTGCGGTCAGCCGCGCGTGCACCGGGCCGAGCGGCCGGACCCGCACCGGGGTGGCGAGGGAGCCGATGTGCAGCACGAGTTCCGCGGGCCAGGCCGCCGGTGCCGGGTGGACACGGACGTCGAAGACCTCGGTGGTCGACCAGCGGCCCGGAGCGAGCAGCGCATCGCCGCGCCGGGCTCGTGCGCAGTCGACGCCGCGGAGGTTTACCGCTACCCGCGCCACGGCCTCGACCTGCGATTCGGGGGAGCCGAGGGCTTGGAGCCCGCGAACGGTGCAGTCGATACCGGCCGGATGCAACCGCAGGTGGTCGTCGATGCGCAGAGTCCCCGCGGTGAGCGTGCCGGTCACGACGGTGCCCGCGCCGCGCACGGTGAACACCCGGTCGATCCACAGCCGCACGTCGGCATCGCGGTCCGGTGGCGGGAGGCGGTGGAACAGGGCGCCGAGTTCACCCCGCAGTGCGTCGACACCGGCACCGGTCACGCCGCTGACCTGCACCGCGGGAATGCCTGCGAGGGTCGTCCCGGCGAGCCGGGCCACGGCCTGCTCGGTCGCCGCCGCCGGATCGGCCAGGTCGCTGCGGGTCACCGCGAGCACGCCGTGGCGGACTCCGAGCGCGTTCAGCGCGTCGAGGTGCTCGTCCGACTGCGGCATCCAGCCCTCGTCGGCGGCGACGACGAACAGCACCGCGGGTACCGGCCCGATCCCGGCCAGCATGTTCGGCACGAACCGCTCGTGCCCGGGCACGTCGACGAACGCGGCGGTGCAGCCGTCGGCGAGCCGCGTCCAGGCGAATCCGAGGTCGATGGTCAGCCCGCGGCGCCGTTCCTCGGCCCACCGGTCCGGGTCGGTCCCGGTGAGCCGGTGGACGAGCGTGGACTTGCCGTGGTCGACGTGCCCTGCGGTGGCGATGACGTGCACCAGTGCCTGTCTCCGAACCGGGTCGGCGGAAGGGCTCCGAACACGACCACTACGCCACGGCGTGCCCGGCCTCGCAAACCGCGCGAGTCAGGTCGCGGCCAGCACGGCACGGCGCAGGTCGTCATCGTCCTCGGGCGGGAGCGCGGCGAGATCGAGCAGGCAGCGGTCGTGCGCGAGGCAGGCCAGGACTGCCGGCTCCCCGGCTCGCAGCAGCTCGGCGAATCGTGCGGGCAGCACGACCGCGGCGCTGGGCAGTGCCACGCCGGGTGCGCCGCCGCCACCGACCGTCGCTTCGCTCGACTGCGCGGACGCGGGGACACCGGCTGCGCTCAAGGCCTCCGCCAGCCGCTCGGCCCGCCGCAGCAGGCTCTGCTGGTCGCGGCGCAGCGCCTGCTCGATCGGTGTGCGCGGACCGCGCAGCGTCGCTTCGAGCGCCGCGAGGGTCAGCTTGTCGACGCGCATCGCCCGGGCCAGCGGGTGGTGGCGCAGCTGCTGCACGATCTCCGCGCGGCCCAGCAGCAGCCCCGCCTGCGGCCCCCCGAGCAGCTTGTCGCCGCTGGCCAGGACCAGGTCGGCGCCGTCGGTCAGGACGCTCGTGGCGTCGGGTTCGGCGGGCAGCACCGGGTGCGGGTGCAGCAGGCCGGAGCCGATGTCGACCACCACCGCAGCGCCGATGCCGCGCAGCGCGGCGACCGGAACCGCCGAGGTGAAGCCGGTGATGACGAAGTTGGACGGGTGGACCTTGAGGACGAACCCGGTGTCCGGGCCGACGGCGGTCCGGTAGTCGTCGAGGTGGACCCGGTTGGTGGTGCCGATCTCCCGCAGCCGCGCGCCGGTGGCGGTGAGCAGTTCGGGGAGCCGGAAGCCATCGCCGATCTCGACCATCTCGCCGCGTGCCAGCACGATCTCGCGTCCCTGCGCCAGCGCGGTGGCGGCCAGCGAGAGCGCCGCGGCCCCGTTGTTGACCAGGTGAGCGGCCTCGGCTCGCGGCACGGCAGCCAGCAGCGCGGCCAGCGCCGCGGCCCCGCGCGGCCCGCGGCGGCCGGTGCTCAGGTCGAGCTCGACGTCGGTGGTGCCAGCGGCGTGCCCGAGAGCCTCGACGGCGGCGCGTGAAAGCGGAGCCCGGCCGAGGTTGGTGTGCAGCAGGACACCGGTGGCGTTGAGCACCGGGCGGCTGCTCGCCGCCGAATCCGGCAGCGCGGCAAGGGTTTCCGATATCACCGCGGAGACGGCGATCTCTCCGTCTCGCGCTCGCTGCTGCGCGGTGTGCACGGCCTGCTTGACCAGCTGGTGGCCGAGCCGGTACGCGGCGGCCGCCACCTCCGGGTGGGTCAGCACCCGGTCGGTGCCGGGCACGCGCTGCCGCGGGTCAGCCATGGTCCGCACTGTAGGGCCGCCCGGCCGGTGCGGCCCGGGGACGATCTGCAACAACATTCACTGTGACAATGAATATTGACAACTTCGGTAGGCTCCGGAACATGGCTCGCACGCGGGAAGCCGGCAGATGGCTCGACACCAGTGACGGATTGCGGCTGGCCGTGCGCGAGCACGGCGATCCGGCGGCGCCGACCGTGCTCGCGGTGCACGGCTACCCCGACGACCAGGCGATCTGGGACGGCGTGGCCGAAGCCCTCGCCGGGCGCTTCAGGGTGGTCAGCTACGACGTGCGCGGCGCGGGGGAGTCCGACAAGCCCCGCCGCACCGGTGCCTACCTGCTGGACCAGCTCGCCGACGACCTCGGCCGGGTCGCCGACCTGGTCAGCCCGGACCGGCCGGTGCACCTGCTGGCGCACGACTGGGGCTCGATCCAGGCCTGGCACGCGGTGACCGAGCCGCGGCTGGCGCACCGGTTCGCCTCGTTCACCTCGATCTCCGGCCCGTGCCTGGACCACGCCGGGCGGTGGATGCGCGAGAAGCTGCGGCACCCGACCCCGCGATCGCTGCGCAAGCTGGTCAACCAGCTGATCTTCTCCGGCTACATCGGCTTCTTCCAGCTCCCGGTGCTGCCGGAGCTGGCCTGGCGCACCGGTGCGATGCGCCGGCTGATCGGCACCCTGGAGCGCTTGGACCCGCGCGCCGCCCACAACCCGACGCAACCCGCGGTGTCCGACGGCGTGCGCGGCCTGGCGCTGTACCGGGCGAACATGCGCGAACGCCTGGGCGATCCGGGGGAGCGGCGCACGGACATCCCGGTCCAGGTGCTCGCGCCCACCGGCGACCCGTTCGTCTCCGCGCCGATGCAGACCGAGATCGCCCCGTGGGTGGCCAACCTGCGCATCCGCCGGGTCCCGGGCGGGCACTGGTTGCCGCGCAGCCGTCCCGGACTCGTCGCGCGGTGCGCCGCCGAGCTGGTCGAGCACGTCGAGGGCGGTGCCGAGTCGCGCGGTCTGCGGCGCAGCCGGGTGCGTCCGGGACGCCGCGAGTTCCAGGACCAGCTGGTGGTGGTCACCGGAGCGGGCGGCGGGATCGGCCGGGCGACGGCCGTGGAGTTCGCCGCCGCCGGGGCGCACGTGGTCGTCGCCGACATCGACGAGGCCGCGGCCGAGAACACCGCCGCGCTGATCACCCGCACCGGTGCCGGCGCCACGGCCCACCGGGTGGACGTCGCCGACGGCGCTGCGGTGGAGCGCTTCGCCGAGCAGGTTCGCGCTGAGCTGGGCACCCCGGACGTGGTGGTCAACAACGCCGGGATCGGCCTCGCGGGCGCGTTCCTCGACACCCCGGACGCCGAATGGGAACGGGCCATCGACATCAACCTGTGGGGCGTCATCCACGGCTGCCGGCAGTTCGCGCAGCAGATGACCGACCGCGGGGAAGGCGGCCGGATCGTGAACATCGCCTCGGCCGCGGCGTACCTGCCCTCCCAGCTGCTCCCGGCCTACAGCACCACCAAGGCCGCGGTGCTGGCGCTGAGCCAGTCGCTGCGCGTCGAGCTGGCGGCCGAGGGGATCGGCGTCATCGCGGTGTGCCCCGGGCTGGTCAACACCGGCATCACCACCAGCGCCCGCTTCGTCGGCGTCGACGAGGCCGAGCAGTTGCGGCGCAGGCAGGCCGCCAAGCGGCTCTACCAGCGGCGGAACTTCACCCCGCAGCGCGCCGCGGTCGAGATCCTGCGCGCCACCCGCCGCAACGCCGCGATCGCGCCGGTCACCGCCGAGGCCAAGGCCGGGCTGGTGCTCTCCCGCCTCACCCCGGGCCTGCTGCGCGCAGCGGCCAGGGCCGATCTGACACCGCGCTGAAGGAGGCCGGAGCATGTCCCACACCGATCCGGGCGAGCCGGACCGCGTCGTGCTGCAGGCGCGCGACGTGGAGTTCGACTGGTCGACGCTGCCGATGCACTGGATCCCCGGTGAGCCCTTCGCCACCCACGTGATCAACTTCCTGCACCTGGTGCTGCCCGAGGGCGAGCGCTGGTTCGTCGAGGTCTTCAAGCAGGCGCTGCCGCTGATCAAGGACGACCAGCTGCTGGAGGACGTGCGCGGCTTCGTCGGCCAGGAGGCGATGCACGCCGAGTCGCACCAGGGCGTGCTGGACCACTTCGACGCCCACGGCATGGACACCCGGCCCTACGTCGAGCAGGTCGGCTGGATGTTCCGCAAGGTGCTCGGCGACCGGCCCTACGGCGGCAGGCGCGCCGAGTCGTGGCTGGTGCAGCGGCTGGCGATGATCGCGGCCATCGAGCACTACACGGCGTTCCTCGGCCAGTGGGTGCTCGACGCGAAGGGCCTGGACGCGGCCGGCGCCGACCCGACCATGCTCGACCTGCTGCGCTGGCACGGCGCCGAGGAGGTCGAGCACCGCTCGGTGGCCTACGACCTCTACACGCACGTCGACGGCAGCTACCTGCGGCGCTGCCACGCGATGGTGATCGCGATGGTGGTCCTCGGCGTGCTGTGGGTGCGCGGCGTGAAGTACCTGATGGCCGCCGACCCGGTGCTGCGCGGCCGCCGCAAGCCGCGCTGGCGGGACATGCTGCGCACCGGCCGCCTCGGCCTCACGCCCAGCTACTGGCAGATGCTGCGCTCGATCCCCGCCTACTTCCGGAGGTCCTACCACCCGTCGCAGCACGGATCGACCAGCCAGGCGATCGCCTACCTGGCCAAGTCCCCGGCAGCGCAGGCGGCGGAGCACTGATGGCCGGAGCTCGTGCGGTGCCGCGGTCGCTCAACGGCAGCGGGCCGGACCGCTTCCTGTGGGCGCTGGACAAGGTGGCCGTCGGCATGGAGTGGTTGCAGCGCAACAGCCGCAGACGACCGGTCACGCCGGTGGACCGCGACCTCCGGCTGGAGGTCGCCGAGGTCCGGGCCGAGGCCGACGACGTGGTCGGCCTGCGGCTGGTCGGCGACGGGCTGCTCCCGGCCTGGCAGCCGGGCGCGCACCTGGACCTCGTGCTGCCGTCGGGGCGCACCCGCCAGTACTCGCTGTGCGGCCAGCCGGGCGACCGGCGCTCCTACCGGATCGCGGTGCGGCGCATCGCCGACGGTGCGGGCGGCTCCCGCGAGGTCCACGACGTGCTGCGGCCGGGGAGCCGGATCACCGCTCGCGGGCCCCGCAACGCCTTCCCGTTCATCACGGCGGAGAAGTACCTGTTCATCGCCGGCGGCATCGGCATCACGCCGATCCTGCCGATGGTGCGCACCGCGGCGGCGCGCGGTGCGGACTGGCGGCTGGTCCACACCGGACGGTCGCGGGAATCGATGCCGTTCCTCGACGAGCTGTCCGAGCTGGACCCGGCACGGGTGTGGATCCGCCCGGACACCGAGTTCGGCATCCCGGCATCCGGCGCGGAACTGCTCGAGCACACCCCGCCAGGTGCCGCGGTGTACTGCTGCGGGCCGATCCCGATGATCACCGGCGTGCGGGTGGACCTGCCGGGCAGCGCGGCCGATTCGCTGCACTGGGAACGGTTCTCGGCACCGCCGATCAACGACGGCAGGCCGTTCACCGTCGAACTCGCCCGCACCGGGCGCACCGTGCAGGTGCCCGCGGACCGCTCGGCGCTGGAGGCCATCACCGAGGTGCTGCCGCAGGTGTCGTTCTCGTGCCGCCAGGGCTTCTGCGGCACCTGCCACGTCCGCGTCCTCGACGGGGAGGTGGAGCACCGGGGCCGGGCGGCCGGTGATCACATGGCGATCTGCGTGTCCCGCTCCGAGGGCCACGTGGTGCTCGACCTGTAAGCGCGCCACTCGACCGGTTGCTTCAGCCGGTGGAATCGTCCTCGGTGTCGTGCGCGTGGGCCACGTGATTTTCAGCGCAGGATCGGTGCAGCGAGCGGAGCTGCCCGGCGGTGCGGCGTAGGGTCGGGACAGTCGATCTCGGGAGGATTTCGTGGCGCTCACCGGGCTGGTGGAGATCACTTCGGAAGCGGAATTGCGGGACGTGGTCGGCGAACCGCTGCCCAGGGTCCGGGACAAGGCGCGCGGCGCGCTGCACGAGGTGGACCGCCAGTGGCTGGCGGCCTCGCCGTTCTGCTTGATCGCGACCTCCGCCGCCGACGGCACCTGCGACGTCTCGCCCAAGGGCGATCCCGCCGGGTTCGTCCAGGTCCTGGACGAGCGCACGATCGCGATCCCGGAGCGTCCGGGCAACCGGCGCGCCGACGGCTTCCGCAACGTGCTGTCCAACCCGCACGTCGGGCTGATCTTCTTCGTGCCCGGTCGCGGCGACACCCTGCGCATCAACGGCCGGGCCCGGCTGGTGCGCGACGCGCCGTTCTTCGACGACATGGTGGTCAAGGGGCACCGGCCGGTGCTGGCGCTGGTGGTGGACATCGACGAGGTGTTCCACCACTGCGCCAAGGCGTTCCTGCGCTCCGGACTGTGGAAACCCGAGTCCTGGCAACCGGATTCGGTCCCGTCCCGGCCGCAGATCGCGAAGCTCCTGGAGCGCCCGGACGATTCGATCGCCGAACTCGAGCGCTACTACGGCCCCAGCTACGCCGAACGCCTCTACTGAGGCTTCCGCCAGCGGCCGTCTCGGTTGCAGATGCGGCACCGGCCCGTTCGCGCGGTGCGCGAAGCCGTCTTCCGGTGACCGGTTTGCACCCGTCGGCCATCGGGTTTCTCCTGGGAGCACGTGCGCAGGGAGGTATCCGATGGCGGAATGGCTCGGCTGGCCGGTGCTCCGGCAGCTGACCGGTGCGGATCCGCTGGGCAGGGGCCTGGCGGCCCGCTCGGCGCGCACCGACGCCCGGCGGGCGCGCACCCAGGACGCCGACGCGGTGGTGCGCTCGGTGTGCCCGTACTGCGCGGTCGGCTGCGGCCAGCGGGTCTTCGTCCAGGACGGCGCGGTGACCCAGATCGAGGGCGATCCCGATTCGCCGATCAGCCGCGGCCGGCTGTGCCCGAAGGGTTCGGCCAGCCGGGAACTGGTGACCTCGCCGCTGCGGCAGACCAAGGTCCGCTACCGCCGCCCGCACGGCACCGGCTGGGAGGACCTCGACCTGGACACCGCGCTGGACATGATCGCCGACCGGGTGCTGGCCACCCGGGCCGCCACCTGGCAGGACACCGACGTCGACGGACGTCCGCTGCGCCGCACGACGGGCATCGCGAGCCTCGGAGGAGCGACCCTCGACAACGAGGAGAACTACCTCATGAAGAAGCTCTACACCGCCCTCGGTGCGATCCAGGTGGAGAACCAGGCGCGCATTTGACACTCCTCCACGGTGCCCGGTCTGGGCACCTCCTTCGGGCGCGGCGGCGCCACCACCTTCCAGCAGGACCTCGTCAACGCCGACTGCATCCTGATCCAGGGGTCCAACATGGCCGAGGCGCACCCGGTCGGCTTCCAGTGGGTGGTGGAGGCCAAGCGGCGCGGTGCCACGGTCGTCCACGTCGACCCGCGCTTCACCCGCACCTCGGCGCTGGCGCACCGGCACGTCCCGCTGCGCGCGGGCAGCGACATCGTGTTCCTCGGCGCGCTGATCAACCACGTGCTGACCACCGGCGCGCAGTTCCACGACTACGTGGCCGCCTACACCAACGCGTCGATGATCGTCGGCGAGGACTTCCGCGACACCGAGGACCTGGAGGGCGTCTTCTCCGGCCTCGACGCCGAGGTCGGCAGCTACGACACGACCAGCTGGCAGTACGAGGGCAGCGCCGCGGTCCCGTCGGTCGGCGGGCACGGCCCCGAGGTCCCGACGAAACCGCACGGCCCCGAGACCACCGGTTCCGGCGGCCCGGTCTACCACGGCAGAGCCCGCACCGATCCGACGCTGCAACACCCGCGCTGCGTGTTCCAGCTGCTCAAGCGGCATTACGCCCGCTACACGCCGGAGCTGGTGGAGGAGGTCTGCGGCGTGCCGCGCGCGGACTTCGCGTGGGTCGCCGAGCAGCTGGTGGCCAATTCCGGCCGGGACCGCACCACGGCGGTGGTCTACTCGGTCGGCTGGACGCAGCACACCGTCGGCGTGCAGTACATCCGCGCCGCGTCGATCCTGCAGCTGCTGCTGGGCAACATCGGCCGTCCGGGCGGGGGAGTCCTGGCGCTGCGCGGGCACGCCAGCATCCAGGGCTCGACCGACATCCCGACCCTGTTCAACCTGCTGCCCGGTTACCTCCCGATGCCGCACGCCGAGGCCGACTCCGACGTGGAGGCCTACGTCGCGCCGGACGAGCAGGCCCGCGGCTACTGGGCCAACGTGCGCGCCTACCTGGTGAGCCTGCTCAAGGCGTGGTGGGGCGAGCACGCCACCGCCGACAACGACTTCTGCTTCGACCGGTTGCCGAGGATCACCGGCGATCACGGCACCTTCCAGACGGTGGTCGAGCAGATCGAAGGCCGCTGCCGGGGCTACTTCGTGGTCGGCGAGAACCCGGCCGTGGGCACCGCCAACGCCCGCCAGCAGCGGCTGGGCCTGGCCAACCTGGACTGGCTGGTGGTGCGCGACCTCAACCTGGTCGAGACGGCGACCTTCTGGCAGGACGGCCCGGAGATCGAGAGCGGCGAGCTGCGCACCGAGGACATCGGCACCGAGGTCTTCTTCCTGCCCGCGGCCGCGCACACCGAGAAGGACGGCACCTTCACCAACACCCAGCGGCTGCTGCAGTGGCACCACAAGGCCGTCGAACCCACCGGTGACCAGCGCAGCGACCTGTGGTTCTTCTACCACCTGGGACGGCGGCTGCGGCAGAAGGCGCAGGACGCCGAGCGCGACCGCCCGCTGCTGGAGCTGACCTGGGACTACCCGACCGAGGGCCCGATCGGCGAGCCCAGCGCCGCGGCAGTGCTGCGGGAGATCAACGGCACCGGCGCCGACGGCGCACCGCTGTCGTCCTACACCCAGCTGCGCGCGGACGGTTCCACCAGCTGCGGGTGCTGGATCTACTGCGGTGTCTTCGCCGACGGCGTCAACCAGGCCGCCCGCCGCCGACCGGGTGCCGAGCAGTCCTGGGTGGCCCCGGAGTGGGGCTGGGCGTGGCCGGCCAACCGCCGCCTGCTCTACAACCGCGCGTCGGCGGACCCGGACGGCCGGCCGTGGAGCGATCGCAAGGCCTACGTCTGGTGGGACGACCAGCGCGGCGAGTGGACCGGCCACGACGTGCCCGACTTCGACCGCACGAAGCGCCCGGACCACGTGCCCGCACCGGGGGCGACCGGCCCGGAGGGCATCGCGGGCACCGAGCCGTTCATCATGCAGAGCGACGGCCGCGGCTGGCTCTACGCCCCGTCCGGGCTGGTGGACGGGCCGCTGCCCGCCCACTACGAACCGCAGGAATCGCCGCTGGCCAACCGCGTCCACCCCGCCCAGCAGCGCAATCCGGCGCGGCAGGTGTTCGCCCGCCCGGAGAACCGCTACCAGCCCAGCGGACTGGAACCGGGCAGCGCGGTGTTCCCCTGCGTGTTCACCACGTTCCGGCTCACCGAGCACCACACCGCGGGCGGCATGAGCCGGTGGCTGGCGCACCTGGCGGAGCTCGCCCCGGCGATGTTCCTGGAGATCTCCCCGCAGCTGGCGGCCGAGCGCGGGCTGCGGCACCTGGGCTGGGCGACCGTGATCACCGCGCGCAGCGCAATCGAGGGCCGGGTGCTGGTCACCGCCCGGCTGCGGCCGCTGCGGCTGGGCGAGCGCGCGGTGCACCAGATCGGCATCCCGTGGCACTGGGGCCCGAACGGGCTGACCACGGGCGACGCCGCGAACGAGCTGATCAACGTGGCGCTGGACCCCAACGTGCACATCATGGAGACCAAGGCGGGAGCCTGCGACATCCGCCCGGGGCGGCGGCCGCGCGGCGCGGCACTGCGCCGCCTGGTCGAGGACTACCGCAGGCGGGCGGGGGTCACCGAGCGCACCGGCGTGGAGCACGCCGACGACCCGGAACGCGGAGGGAGATGAGCCCTGTGGCCCGGAACCGGTTGAGCGGACCGCTGGCCGACCCGGCGGGCGATGCCGGCTACCCGCCCGGTCACCCCGAGCGCGTCGGGTTCTTCACCGACACCAGCGTGTGCATCGGCTGCAAGGCGTGCGAGGTCGCCTGCAAGGAGTGGAACCTGCTGCCCGAGGACGGCCTGGACCTCACCGGCATGTCCTACGACAACACCGGTGCCCTGGGCGCCACCACCTGGCGGCACGTCGCCTTCGTCGAGCAGGAGTCCACTGTGGATCTGGGCATGCCCGGGATGGGTGGTGACCAGGTGCGATGGCTGATGTCCTCGGACGTCTGCAAGCACTGCACGCACGCCGCGTGCCTGGACGTCTGCCCGACCGGAGCGCTGATCCGCACCGAGCACGGCACGGTGCTGGTCCAGGACGACGTGTGCAACGGCTGCGGCTACTGCGTGCCCGCCTGCCCGTACGGGGTGATCGACATCCGGCCGGACACCGGCGGCGCGGCCAAGTGCACGATGTGCCACGACCGGCTGGGCGCCGGGCTGATGCCCGCCTGCGCGACGGCCTGCCCGACGGAGTCGATCCAGTACGGGCCGCTCGACGAGCTGCGCGAACGCGCCGAGCTGCGGGTGTCCGAGCTGCACGAGCAGGGGATCACCGGTGCCCGGCTCTACGGGCAGGACCCCGACGACGGCGTCGGCGGAACCGGTGCGTTCTTCCTGCTGCTGGACGAGCCGGAGGTCTACGGGCTGCCGCCGGACCCGGTGGTGACCACGCGGGACCTGCCGTCGATGTGGCGGCACGCGGCGGGCGCGGCGGTGACCGCGGTCGCGGTGATCGCCGGGTGCTTCCTGGGGAGGAAGCGGTGACGGCGGAGTCCTACTACGGCCGCCCGGTGCTCAAACCGCCGGTGTGGAAGGTGCCGGACGTGCCGCTCTACCTCTACCTCGGCGGCCTCGCCGGAGCGTCGTCGACCATGGCGCTGCTGGCCGATCTCACCGGCCGGGACCGGTTGGCCGGTGCCGGCCGGCTGGCCGCCGCAGTGGGCGCGACCGCCAGCGTCGCAGCGCTGGTCCACGACCTCGGGCGGCCGATGCGGTTCCTGAACATGCTGCGGGTGTTCAAGCCGACCTCCCCGCTGAGCGTCGGATCCTGGATCCTGGCGCCGTTCTCGGCACTGTCCGGCGCGGCGGCGGCCAGTGAGCTGACCGGCCGACTGCCCCGAGCGGGACGAGCCGCGGCGGCTGCCGCCGGTGTGCTCGCGCCCGCGATGACGACCTACACCGCGGTGCTGCTGGCCGACACGGCCGTGCCCGGTTGGCACGCGGCGTACCGGGAGCTGCCGTTCGTCTTCGCCGGGAGCGCGGTGTCCAGCGCCGGGGCCGTCGGGATGCTCGCCGCGCCGGAGGAGGCCGCGCCCGCGCGGCGGATGGCGATCGCGGGTGCGGTGCTGGAGCTGGCGGCGGCCCGCCGGATGCACCGCGGCGCAGGACTGGTCGGCGAGGTCTACCAGCAGGGGAGGGCCGGAACGGTGCTGCGCGCCGCCCGGACGCTGACCTGCCTCGGTCTGGGCGCGGCAGCGCTGGCCGGCCGGAGCAGGACCGCGCGCGTCGCCTCGGGGCTCTGCTTGAACGCCGCGGCGGCGGCCACCAGGTACGGGATCTTCGAGGCCGGTCGCGCGTCGGCGCGCGATCCCCGCTACACCGTGCAGCCGCAGCGCGCCTCCTGACCAGCACTTTCCACTTTCGGGGGAGATCTATACACCGGGTATATACACCGGATGTATAGTCGCTCGCATGTCGATCGGTCTCACCATGCTGGGGTTGCTGGAGGGTGGCCCCGGTTACGGATACGACCTCAAACGGGCTTACGACGCCGACTTCGGGCACGCCAAGTCGCTGGCCTACGGACAGGTCTACTCGACGCTGTCCCGGCTGCTGCGCGACGGCCTGGTCGAGGTCGACGGAGTGGAGTCCGGCGACGGGCCCGACCGCAAGCGCTACTCGATCACCGAGTCCGGCCGGCAGCGGCTGGAGGAGTGGCTGAGCACGCCGGAGAAGCCCGTCGCCGAGCTGCACAACACCCTCTACACCAAGATCGTCCTCGCGGTCCGCTCCGGTCGCGACGCCACCGCGGTGCTCGACGCCCAGCGCCGCGCGCACCTCGCCCGGATGCGCGAGCTGACCCGCCGCAAGACCGCCGCCGAACCCGGTGAACAGCTGGTGCACGACTACGCGCTGTTCCACCTGGAGGCCGATCTGCGCTGGCTGGAGCTGGCCGTGACCCGACTCGAACCGCTCACCAAGGAGGTCTCCCCGTGACCGAACCGCTGCTGTCCGGTGCGGATCTGCACCTGTCCTTCGGGCCCACCCCCGCACTGCGCGGCGCCGGGCTCTCGGTCGAGGCGGGGGAGGTCGTGGCGGTCATGGGATCCTCCGGTTCCGGCAAGTCGACGCTGCTGCACTGCCTGGCCGGGATCCGGCGGCCCGATTCCGGCCGGATCCGGTACCGGGGCACCGAGCTGACCGAGCTCACCGACGATCAGCGCAGCACCCTGCGCCGCGACGAGTTCGGCTTCGTCTTCCAGTTCGGCCAGCTGGTGCCGGAGCTGACCGTGCGGGAGAACGTGGCCCTGCCGCTGCGCCTGGGCGGCGCCAAGCGCCGGGCGGCCGAGGCGAAGGCCGCCTCCTGGCTGGCGGAGCTCGGCATCGCCGGGATCGCGAACTCCCGGCCCGGGGACATCTCCGGCGGCCAGAGCCAGCGGGCCGCGCTGGCGCGAGCGCTGGTCGCCGAGCCGACGGTGGTCTTCGCCGACGAGCCCACCGGAGCGCTGGACTCCGTCGGCGGCGAGCAGGTGATGGGCCTGCTCACCCGCGCCGCGCGGGACACCGGAGCAGCGGTGCTGCTGGTGACCCACGAACCGCGGGTGGCGGCCTACGCCGACCGGGAAGTCGTGCTCCGCGACGGCAGCACCGAACTCGCCGAGGTGTCCTGATGACGAACTGGCTGCAGGACCTGGCCTTCGGCTTCCGGCTGGCGTTCACCGGCCACCGCCCCTGGGGACGACTGGTGGTGACCTCGCTGGGCATCGCGCTCGGCGTCGTGGTGCTGCTCGGCGCCGCGTCGGTGCCCAACATCCACTCCGCGCGGATCGAGCGCGAGAACATGCGCGACCCGGTCGCCGCCGCGGACGCTCCCGGGGTCGGCGTGCTGGTCGCCAACACACCGGCGGTGCAGTTCGGCGACCGCTTCATCCAAGGGCTGCAACTGCAGGACCTGCGTCCGGACGCGCCGGTGGCGCCGGGGCTGACGCGCAATCCCGCACCGGGCGAGGCGGTGGTCTCCCCAGCTCTGCAGAAACTCCTGCAGAGCCCGGAGGGCGAGCTGCTGCGGCCCCGGCTGCCCGCCGAGATCACCGGGGTCATCGGCCAGGACGGCCTGGTCGGCATGAAGGAGCTGTTCTACTACGCGGGCACCGACTCGTTGTCACCGCGAAGCCACCAGGTGAACGGCGTCTCCGAGCGGTTCGGGGAGTCCACGACGGTCGAGGCGGAACTGGACGGCCACCTCCAGCTCGTGCTGGCACTGGGCGTCGCGGTGCTGCTGGTGCCGATCGTGGTCTACGTCGCGGCCACCGCCCGGCTCGCCGAGGCGGCCCGGCAGCGGCGGCTGGCGGCGATGCGGCTCGTCGGCGCCACCGGAACCCAGGTGCGCCGGATGGCGGCGGGGGAGTCCATGGCCGGGGCGGTGCTCGGAGTCGCACTGGGCTGGGTGCTGTTCGAGCTGGTGAAACCGGCGGTCGACGGCATCTCGATGGGCGAGTACTCGCTCTTCAGCTCGTACGTGCGACCGGTCTGGTGGCTGGCCGCGCTGGTCACCATCGGGCTCCCCGCGCTGGCGGCGCTGGTCACGATCGGCGCTCTGCGCCGCGGTATCGCCGAACCCCTGCAGGTCACGCGCCGGGCCACGGCGCGGCCGCGGAAGCTGCTCTGGCGAGTGGTGCCGGTCGTGACGGGCATGGCGGGCCTGGTGTTCATCGGTCTGGACGGCATCTCCGGTCAGCCGGCGCTCCAGCTGTTCATCGCGTCTGTCGTGCTGGTGCTCGCCGGTGTCCCGTTGGTGCTGCCGTGGTGCGTCGAGCGATTCGCGGGCCGGCTGGGCGGTGGTGGTTCCACTGCGTGGCAGCTCGCGGTGCGGCGGCTCCAGCTGACCAGCGGCACCGCTGCGCGTGCGGTCAGCGCCATCGCGGTGGTGGTGACCGGCGTGATCGCGCTGCAAACGCTCCTCGCAACCGTGATCGCCTCGGAACCGAGCCGCGCTCCGGGACCGGAGGCCAGCGCGGGCGGCCGGATGACGATCATGGGCGGGCTGCCGGAGGACCCGGCTGCCGTGCCGACGGCGGTGCGCGAACTGCAGGCGCTGCCCGGGGTTCTCGACGCGCGCGTGAACGACTCGTCCATTCAAGCCAGCGACGGCGAGTACTCCTCGTGGACCGTGCGCGTCGTGGACTGCGCGCAGATCCGCGAGCTCGCCCCGGTGCCGGACTGCGCGGACGGTGACGTCTTCGCCGCCGTCCCGGACCAGCGCGTCGATCATCTCGCCGGTGCGACGCTGCACCTGATCGACAGCTACTACGGCGCGACCAGCAGGCCGACCCGGGACCAGCTGGCCACCTGGAGCGTTCCCAGCACAGTGCGTCCGGTCGGGATCTTGCCGGACGGTGGACGGGAACTGCTGGTCACGCCCGCCGCGGCGGGCGGCCTGGCGGATCTCGCCCGGCAGGTCAGCATCGATGCCGAACTCGCCCCGTCGGTGGCGCCCGACGTCGTCGAGCGCGTCCGCAACATCGCTGCGGCGCACCTGATCGAACCGACGACCAGCAACGCGATGGGCTCGCCCAGGGCGGTACCGGAACTGGAGCGGGAGGCGGCGATGACCGCCGTCCAGGTGGTGCTGCTGACGGGAGCGCTGGCGGTGTTCGCGCTGATCGGGTGCAGTGTGTTCGTCTCGGCCGCCGAGCAGATCCAGGAACGGCGCCGACCGATGGCCGTGCTGGGCGCGGTCGGGGTGCCGCGCCGGACGATGGCGTGGTCCCTGCTGCTGCAGAACGCAGTTCCGATGCTGGTGGCCACCGCGCTCGCCGCGGTCACCGGTCTGCTGCTCGGAGTGCTGGTCGTGCTGGTCTCCAGCAAGGGCCCGGTCGTCGTGGACGTGCCCGGGATGCTCGGCCTGTTCGCCTTCGCGGCCGCGTCGGTCCTGGTGGTCACCGTGCTGACCCTGCCCGCGGCGACCCGGGCCGCCGCGCCGGAGGGGCTGCGCACGGAGTGATCGGGCGCGGGCGCGTCCACCGAGGGACGCGCCCGCAGGATCGACGATGTCCACAATTTCAGTGCTGACAGAAATAAATCCGGACATCGGTGCATGAACCGGAGGATGCGAAAACGCCGCGAGTCCTTGTGCTCGCGGCGTTTTCGGCTGCGTCCGGAACTGATCGGATGCGGTTGATTGCGCTCGGTACTCGCTCGATCGGGTGAGTCGTGGCTCATGTCTCACCCTGGGTGATCGGCTTTGGATTTTCCCCGCGTCGCACGATCAGGATCCGAGCTGCGGAAACGGCGACATCGCGCCGATCTTGTCGGCGTTTCTATGACGATGGCCACTCGCCGATGGTTTGGTCTGCGGAAACTCGCTACGTAGCGTGGCCCCTCGTCGGCACCCCCGAAGCCGACGCAGCAAGACCGGAAGTCCGCAGCGCCGAACCCTGTCCCGGCGGGCTTCTCGACCCCCGACACGCATCAGGGGCAGGGACCTGACCACCGCGGCGGCAGCACTCGCCGGGCCGACCCCGATCGGACCCGGCACGCCGCCACCGGTGCCAGCGCAGGCGTTGCTGGAGACGAAACATGGCAATCTCGCGAGGCAAGCACCGCAAGTCCGCCACCGGTCGCAACATCGCCCGCGTGGCGCTGGCCGGCGCGGTCGTCGCCGCCCCGTTCGCCCTCACCGCACCGGCCAACGCCGCGTCCGAGTCCACCTGGGACGCCGTCGCGAAGTGCGAGAGCGGCGGCAACTGGTCGATCAACACCGGCAACGGCTACTACGGCGGCCTGCAGTTCAGCGCCTCCACCTGGGCCTCCTACGGCGGCACCAGCTACGCCTCGAACGCCTCGCAGGCCACCAAGGCGCAGCAGATCGCGGTCGCCGAGCGCGTGCTCCAGGGGCAGGGCCCCGGCGCCTGGCCGGTGTGCTCGAAGAAGGCCGGCCTGACCAAGGGCGGCGGTGCCGAGCACCAGGACGTGGCCTCCGGCGGCACGACCAAGAAGGTCACCCCGAAGACCACCACCAAGACCAAGCCGCAGGTCAAGACCGAGACCAAGACGCAGGTCAAGAAGACCGTGTCGGTCGAGGGCGCCTACACCGTGCAGGCCGGCGACACGCTGAGCACGATCGGTGCGAAGGTCGGCGTCGAGTGGCAGTCGATCTTCGACAAGAACCGCGACGTGATCAGCGACGCGAACCTCATCTTCCCGGGTCAGCAGCTGACCGTGAAGTGACCCACCCGGTCCGCGCGACCAGGTGATCAACAAGGAACCCCGCCTGCCTCTCTCCGGCGGGGTTCCTTGTGCTTCCAGCGCATCTCACGGCTTGCGCCGGCGCATGTCGGAGCGGATGTCCCACGCGGTCCAGCCGATCCCGGCCAACGCGATCCCGCCCAGTGCGATCAACAGCAGCAGCTGCGTCATACCGACTCCTCCCCGCCGCCGGGTGCACGCCGAGCGTGAACGATCCTCGCGATGATCGCCGGTCGCGGACGGCCGGCGACGGACGCGCGAAGTCCCCGAATCGGGCGATTCCCCGGCATGTCAGGACCCCTGATCGCCCGCTCGCGGCCGGATCATGTGCGGCGAGCGGGTCCGGCTCACCGGCCGGGCTCCCGAGCCGACGGGGAAGGAGGGGCACCACGATGTCCACCGATCACCAGGCGGCGCTGGCGGAGCTGACCAGCGCCTTGCACAGCTGGGTGGGACCAGCGGCGATCGCCGCCGGTGTCCTGCTGCTGATCGTCGCGCTGTTTCGCCGATCCCGGGCGACACTGGCGAAGAAGCGACGGACGGCGCGCCCGAGTGCGGCCGAGTGGTGGTGACGCGCCGGTCCCGAGCCGACCTGGGAAGCCCGCCCGCGGCGGGTGCCGAGGGGGGAGGGGTGCATGGCCGAGACCACGCGGGACACCGGGGCGGTCGAGCCGACATCCGGGCAGCGGGCACCGGCGGAGCAGCAGCGCTGGCAGGTCGTGCCCGCGCCCGTGCCGCCGCCTCGCGGCGCGCACCGGCTCGATCTGCGGACCACCATCGCGATCGACCTCGGCCGGCTGGCCGCCGCGATGTCCCGGCGGCTCGGCATGGGCAGCGGCGCGATGATCGGCGGCAGGCTCGCGCTGAGCCTGCAGCCGCAGGCGCTGCGCCGACTGGCGGTGGGCCGCCGCGTGGTCATGGTGACCGGTACCAACGGCAAGACCACCACCACCCGGATGGTCGCCGAGGCGCTGCGTTCGCGAGCTCCGGCGGTCAGCAACGCCACCGGCGCGAACATGCTCGACGGGCACGTCGCCGCGCTGATGACGCAGCCCAACGCGCCGTTCGCCGCGCTGGAGGTCGACGAGCTGCACCTGGCCCAGGTCACCGCGCAGTTCGAGCCGGCGGTGATCCTGCTGCTCAACCTCAGCCGGGATCAGCTGGACCGGGTCGGCGAGATCCGCACGGTGGCCGAGAGCCTGCGCCGCGCCCTCGCCGAGGCACCCGGCGCACGGGTGATCGCCAACCGGGACGACCCCAACATCGTCTTCGCGGCCGCCGAGCACCCCGGCGTCACCTGGATCTCCGGCGGCTCCCGCTGGAAGGGCGACGCGCTGAACTGCCCGCGCTGCGGAGCGTTCCTCGGGGACGCCGACCAGGACTGGCGCTGCGAGTGCGGACTGGCCCGGCCCGAAGCGGACTGGACGGTCACCGCCGGTGCCGCGGTGGCCGCCGACGGCACCCGCCGCGAGCTCGACCTGGCGCTGCCCGGCCAGGTCAACCGGGTCAACGCCACTTTCGCGCTGGCGGCGGCCGGGCACCTGGGCTGCGACCCGAACGCCGCGGTGCAGCGCATCCAGCGGATCACCCAGGCCGCGGGCCGCTACGGGACCGTGCGGCTGGCCGGCCGCCCGGCGCGGTTGCTGCTGGCGAAGAACCCGGCGAGCTGGCTGGAGATGCTCGACCTGGTCTCCGCCGAGCACCAGCCGCTGGTGCTGGTGGTCAACAGCCGGGAGGCCGACGGCCACGACGTCTCCTGGCTCTGGGACGTCGACTTCGAGCTGCTGAGCGGGCGTCCGGTGCGGGTGGCCGGGGACCGCGCGCTCGACCTCGCCGTCCGGCTGCACTACGCCGGGGTCCGGGCCACCGTCGCCACCACGGTGGACGACGCCCTGACCGGGGCTGGCGACGGCGTTCCCGACGTCATCGCCAACTACACGGCGTTCCGCGATCTGCTCGCCCGGAGCCGATCGTGATGCGCGACCGGGTCCGGCTGGCGCTGGTGCTGCCCGACCTGCTGGGGACCTACGGCGACCGGGGCAACGCCATCGTGCTGGCGCAGCGGCTGAAGTGGCGCAACATCGACAGCGAGACGGTGACGGTGCTGTCCTCCTCGGAGGCGGTCCCGGAGTCCTGCGACCTGTACCTGATCGGCGGGGGAGAGGACGTCGCGCAGGTCGCGGCGGTGCGGTTCCTCCGCCGCGGGCGCGGCCTGGGCGGTCCGGTGGACCGGGGCGTCCCGGTGCTCGGCATCTGCGGCGGGTTGCAGGTGCTGGGCACCAGCTTCGTCACCGGCGACGGCGCGCGGCACGAGGGGCTCGGCTTCGTCGACGCCGATACCGAACCCGGGGACGGGCGCGCGATCGGTGAGATCACGACGCAGTCGACGTTGCTGGGCGTGGGGATGCTGACCGGGTTCGAGAACCACCTCGGCCGGACCCGGGTGGGCGCCGACTCGCGCCCGCTGGGGCGGGTCGCGCGCGGCGTCGGAAACGGTCACGACTCCGCCGAGGGTGCGGTGCGCGGCCACGTGGTGTGCACCTACATGCACGGTCCGGTCCTGGCGCGCAATCCGCGGCTGGCGGATCTGCTGCTGGAGTGGGCGATCGGCGAACCGTTGGAGCCGCTCCCGGATCCACCCGAGCTGCGCGCGCTGCGCGCCGAGCGGAGCAAACCGCACGTGCGCAACCGCAAGTGAGCCCGCAGCGCATGCTGGTGCTTGGAACCTGAGCGCTTCCCTGGACTGCGGGTGCCCTTCTGATGCACGGATCCGGCAACCTCAGCGGCGGAAGAGCCGGGCCAGCCGGTCGACCACGGGCTTCAGCTCTGGCGCCCGCAACAGCGCCAGCGCCGCGAAGCTGACGCCGAGCACCACGACGGTGTGAACGGTCAGCGAGATCCAGGCGTCCGCAGCGGGTCCGAGCGGCCCGAAGGCCCTGCGCGCGCCGGTCACGGCCGCGATCGAGCAAGCGCATCCGAGCGCAGTCGCGGCGGCGCTGCGCCCGATCCCGGCGAGCGTGCTCCCGGTCCGCAGCCTGCCGACCCGGCAGCGCAGCCAGATCTGACCGGCCACCGCGCCGACCGCGAAGCTCGCCGACATCGCCGCGGTCACCCCGACGACCAGGTCCTGCGGATCGGCGGTGGCCAGCACGAGGTAGCACAGCGCGCTGCGCACCACGACCATGATCACGTTGATCCAGGTCGGCGTGCGCGCGTCGTGCATCGCGTAGAACGCGCGGAGCTGGAGCATCGTGATGGCGAACGGGACCACGCCGATCGCGGCGGCGGCCAGGGCGTACCCGAGCCGGTCGGCGGCGGCCACGTCGCTGGCGCCCAGCGAGAAGAACGCCACGGCCAGCGGCCCGCCCGCGACCACCAGCAGCGCGCTGATCGGCATCAGCAGCACCGAGCTCAGCCGCGTGCCCAGCGCCAGGTCGGAGACGAAAGCGGCGGTGTCCTCCGCTGCCGCGGCCTTGCTGATCCGCGGCATCAGCGCGGTCAGCAGCGAGACCCCGAGAACTCCGTAGGGCACCTGGGACAGCAGCCAGGCGTAGTTGAACGTCGCGACGCTGCCCGGGGTGCCCTGCCCGGTCACGCGGGTGATCACCACCATGCCCGCCTGGCTGACCAGCGCGTACAGCACCACCCAGCCCGCCAGCCCGCCGAACTCCGCCAGCCGCCGGTCCCAGCCCCAGCGCCACCGGAAGCGGAATCCGCCGCGCCGCAGCGACACGACCATGATCAGCGCCTGGGCGGCGATGCCCAGCGCGGTGCCGATGCCCAGCACCAGCAGCTTCGGCTCGCCCATCCGCACCGGGTGGGTGGAGATCTCGCCGGGCACCAGCGCGTACACCACAACCGTGGTGATCACGACGAGGTTGTTGACCACCGGTGCCCAGGCGGGCGTGCCGAACACCCCGCGCACGTTGAGGACGGCCTGCAGCAGCGCGGACAGCCCGTAGCAGACGATGCCCGGCAGCAGGAGGTAGGCGAAAGCCGTGGTCAGAGCGGCGTTCGCGCGGGTGTCCGGGCCGAGGTAGAGCTCGGTGAGCAGCGGAGCGCACGCCACCGCAGCTGTGGTGGCCACGAGCAGCAGCACCCCACCCATGGTGATCATCCAGCGCGCGTACTCGGTGCCCTCGCGCTCGCCGCGCTGCTGCGCGCGCACCAGCAGCGGAACCGCGATGCTGGTGAGCACCCCGCCGAGCAGGAGTTCGTTGACCACGGTGGGCAGCGTGTTGGCCACCGTGTAGGAGTCGTTGACCACGCCGAGGCCGAGCACGGCGACCAGCAGGACCTTCGCCAGCAGCCCGCTGACCCGGCTGGTGGCGGTGGCCACCGCCATCGCGGCGCTCGCGCGGGCCAGCGAGGTGTCGCGCACCCGGGATTCGGACTGGTCGACCACGGTCCTCCCCGGCCTCGGCGACTTTCGCCGACCGTGCCACGGATCACCCGGCTCCGCCGGACGAGCTCGGTTCGTGGCAACCTGATCGCAGCGGTGCGGGAACGGGGGACGAGCGATGATCGTGGTCGGTGGGCTGCTGCTGGTGGCCGGTGTGGTCGTGGCGGTGGTGCTCGGCGGTGACGCGGCGGGCGGCTGGCTGCTTCCGGTCGGGTTGATCGCAGCTGGGCTGGGCATGCTCATCGCCGGTGCCGCGGCCGCGGTGCGGCGACGCGTCCCGCTGCTGGCGGCGGTCCGCGCGCATCGAGCGACGCCGGTGGGCAGTCCGGTTCGCCGGGCGCGGGCGGTGCCGGGGATGCTCGCGGCGACCGCCCGGGGCCGCAATCCGGTTCTCCCGCGCTACCAGCTGCTGCTGTGGCTGATCGCGGTCGGCTACGTGGTCTCGCCGATCGACTTCATCCCCGAATTCCTGCCGCTGCTGGGCATCGGCGACGACATCGGCGTGGGCGCCTGGCTGCTGACCAGCCTGTACGCCGAGTCGGGCAACTACATCGCGGCGCAGCAGCAGCGCGAAGTGGAATCGGAGTAGTCGTCAGGTCGTGCTCGGCTCGCTCTCCGCGGGAGCGCTGCGACGGCCGAACAGCCCGTGGTCGACGGACCAGCGACCGCCGTTGAACCCCAGGGCCAGGGCGGCCACCCCGATGGCCAGCGGCAGTTCGAAGCCTTCCGGCGAGAACAGCCCGTGGGGCAGGTGCACGAAGAGCACGGCGCCCGCCATGTTGATGGCGATCAGGATCCCGGCCAGCGGCAGCAGGAACCCGAGGATCAGCAGGGCGCCGCCCACCAGCTCCACCAGAGCGGCGAACCAGGCGGAGACCTGCGGCAGCGGGATGTTCATCTGGGCGAAGCCGTCGGCGACGGCGCCGATTCCGTAGTCGACCATCTTCTGCCAGCCGTGCGCGATCAGGATGATGCCGATGCCGAGCCGCCCGATGAAGGCGAAGAAATCGCGTACCACGTGCATGACGGGCCTCCTGTCCTGCCGCCGACCTCGCGCGGTGAGGTGCGCGCCCACCAGTCTGGTGGCTGCACCGGCCGCGGTCATCTCGGAGCGCTCGCGGCCCGTCAGTTCAGGAAGAACCCGAGGAATTCGTCGGTGAACACCGGATCCAGGTGGGGGCTCAACGCCGCGTAGAGCTCGAGGGGCACCTCGGGGAGCAGGTTGAAGTCCTCGTCGTGGGTGTCCGGCTCACGCGCTGCCTCCCACCGCATCACCGCGGTGATGGCGCCGAAGAACGCGCCGAGGTCGGGTGCGAGCGGGGTGTTGCGGTGCTGCACGCTCCCGAACACCGGGCAGGCCTGGTCGGCGGTGTCGGCGACGACGGCGTCGCCGTTGACGTCCCCGAAGACGATCCAGGACTCCTGCCACGCCGGGTTCGGCTGCGGCTGCCCGTTCGTCCAGGTCGTGGACCAGCCGTCCTGCACCTTCGCGAGCTCGTGGTGCGAGAAGAGCTGGAGACCGAGCAAACCGCCGATCACCGGAGCGTCTTCGAGCTCGACGGCGGCCAAGTAGTCGCCGAGCAGGCCAGGCGGCAGCCCGGGCACGTCCGCGGCGTTCGCGCGCAGAGCGATCCTGCCCAGATTCGCGTCGTTCCGCCCGAAGGCGTCGGTGAACTGGCGCAGCGTCGGAACGAGATCCACTTCCGGCATTCTGCCCCAACGCCGATCGGGGCCGGGCCCGGTGCCCGGCCCCCGATCGCGGGATCAGCCCTTGAGCAGCGCGCGGCCCATCACCATGCGCTGGACCTGGTTGGTGCCCTCGTAGATCTGGGTGATCTTGGCGTCGCGCATCATCCGCTCGACCGGGAAGTCGCGGGTGTAACCGGCGCCGCCGAAGAGCTGCACCGCGTCGGTGGTGACCTCCATGGCCACGTCGGAGGCGAAGCACTTCGCCGCCGCCGAGATGAAGCCGAGGTTCGGTTCACCGCGCTCGGCGCGCGCCGCCGCCAGGTAGACCAGGTTCCGGGCGGCCTCGACCTTCATCGCCATGTCGGCGAGCATGAACTGCACGCCCTGGAAGTCGGCGATCGCCTTGCCGAACTGCTTGCGCTCCTTGACGTAGGCCAGCGCGGCGTCCAGCGCGCCCTGCGCGATGCCCACGGCCTGCGCGCCGATGGTCGGGCGGGTGTGGTCCAAGGTGCGCAGCGCGGTCTTGAAGCCGGTCCCGGGCTCACCGATGATCCGGTCGGCCGGGATGGTGCAGTCCTCGAAGTACAGCTCCGCGGTCGGCGAGCCCTTGATGCCGAGCTTCTTCTCCTTCGGACCCACCACGAAGCCCGGGTCGTCGGCGTGCACCACGAACGCGCTGATGCCGTTGGCGCGCTTGTCCGCGTCGGTCACCGCCATCACGGTGTACCACTTGGACTCGCCGCCGTTGGTGATCCAGCACTTGCTGCCGTTGAGCACCCAGTGCTCGCCGTCGAGCCGGGCCCGGGTCTTCATCGCGGCGGCGTCGGAGCCCGCCTCCCGCTCGGACAGCGCGTAGGAGGCCATCGCCTCGCCCGAGGCGATCGAGGGCAGGACCTGCTTCTTGAGCTCCTCGGAACCGGACAGCAGGATCGGCATGGTGCCGAGCTTGTTCACCGCCGGGATCAGCGAGGACGAGCCGCAGACGCGCGCGACCTCCTCGATCACGATGCAGGTGGCCACCGAGTCCGCGCCCTGGCCGTCGTAGGCCTCCGGGATGTGCACCGCGGCGAACCCGGACTTGACCAGCGCATCGCGCGCCTCGCGGGGGAAGCGCTCCTGCTCGTCGACCTCGGCCGCGTGCGGGGCGATCTCCTTCTCGGAGAGATCGCGGACCGCCTCGCGCAGCGCGTCGTGCTCCTCGGCCAGCTGGTAGGTGCCGAAATCGGGGTTCACCGGGTGCCTCCTCGTTCCCGCCGCCGTGCCCGGTGGGGGTGAGTCCGTCGCGGGTCCGCGCAGGTTCGCGGACGTTGCTTGCGATCGCCATCGTAACGGCACTGAGTGCCACGAGCAACGCGGTCCGGTGCTATATTCCGGCCATGTCCCAGGCAGCGGCTCCAGCGCCGAAACCCCGTTCCGGCCGAACCGAGCACGGTCGGCGGCGGGTGCGCAGCGCACTGGCGCTGGCCGCGCTCGAACTGTTCGCCGAGCAGGGCTTCGAGGCGACCACAGTGGACCAGATCGCCGATGCCGCCGGTGTCGGCCGCCGGACGTTCTTCCGCTACTTCCGCTCCAAGGAGGACGTCGTCTTCCCCGGCCACGACGAGCGCCTGGCCGAGGTGGTCGAGCGGCTCGCCGGTGCCGACCCCGCGGCGGATCCGCTGCTGGTGCTCGGATCCACCGCGGAAGTGGTGCTGGAGATGTACCTGGCCGAACCGGAGGTCTCGCTCAAGCGGTTCGAGCTGACCCGCGAGGTTCCGGCGCTGCGCGACAAGGAGATCGCCAGCATCGACCGCTACCAGCGCGTGTTCGCCCGCTACCTGCGGGAGCGCTTCGCGGGGGAGCCCGGCGGGGACCTGCGGGCCGCGGTGGCGGCCGCGGCGGTGGTCGCCGCGCACAACCACGTGCTCCGGCAGTGGCTGAAGAGCGGGGGAGCGCTGGACGCCAAGCGGTCGCTGCGCGAGGCGGTCGAGCACGTCGCCGAGGCGCTGGCCGACCGGCGGTCCGCGGTGGAGCAGGTCGGCGAGGGGGAGAACGTGGTGGTGGGCGTCGTGCGCACCACGGCACCGACGGGCGTGGTGCTCAAGCAGCTCGAAGACGCGCTCCGCGAGCTCCGCTGATTCAACGGCACTCAGTGCCCATGCTTACGAAGCGCCGTGCACGTCAGTAGTGTCGATTGCTTCAGTGGTAACTGAATTTAACCGGTACCGAACAACTGCGGACCGCCTCGCGGAATGGATGTCGGATCATCGACCTACGGTGGCGGCCGTGACGTTCGAGGCTGACGAGATCCGCACGGATCGACTGCTCCTGCGGCGGGTTCGCGGCGACGACCTGCCCGCCGCGGTGGAGATCCTGTCCGACCCGGAGACCAACCGGTTCAACCCCTCCGGCGCGCCCTCGGCGGCGGAGGCGGGGGAGATGCTGGCGAAGTGGCAAGCCGATTGGGAGCGCGACGGCATCGGGTACTGGGCGGTGACGCTGCCGGAGTCCGGCGCGGTGATCGGGTTCGGCGGTCTGCGGTTCCACTTCGCGGGCGAGGAACCGGTGCTCAACCTGTTCTACCGCTTCAGCCCTGATCACTGGGGGAGGGGATACGCCCCGGAGATGGCCCGGGCAGCGATCGACCTGGCCGACCGGGGGTGCACCGACCGGCCGGTGGTGATCATGACCGACCTGCCCAACGAACCGTCCCAGCGCGTCGCGCGCAAGCTCGGCTTCGCCGTCACGGGCGAGCTCCAGTTCTCGGACGGTCCGATGCTGGTGTGGCGGCGCTGATCAGCAGCGGATGCCGGCCTCCAGCAGCCGGGGGCGCACCACGGCCCAGTCCGGTTCGAGGACTTCGGGCCCGCGGTCGCCGACGCCGACGTCCTTGAACCCGCTGGAAGTCGCCACGCACACCACGGGTCCGTCGAACTCCTCGCGCACCTGCCGGAACCCGGCGAGCCCGGCGGCCGAGGACAGCTCGTACCAGAGCCCGCAGCGGGCCAGGTCCCGCTGGGCGAGCGCCATCTCGGCATCGTCCACCAGGAGCGCCCGCCCGGCGCTCTCCTCGATCGCCACCGTCGCCCGGTACCCGCTCACGGCGGAGCTGATGGCGTAGGCGTCGGTCGGGGCCACCTCCACCGAGGTGGCCGGGAGGCCCTCGGCGATGGCGCGCGCCAGCGGTCCACCAGCTGCGGGTTCGCAGGAGAACGCGCGGGGCGTCGTCCCGGCGAGGCCCAGCCGCACGAGTTCGGCGAACCCCTTCCAGACGCCGAAGAGCAGCTCGCCGTACCCGGTCGGGACGAACAGCGCCGCCGGGACGCCGAGCTCGGCGAAGATCTCGTAGGCGATCGTCTTGTAGCCCTCGGGCCCGAAGGCGTGCCCGGTGTGGGTCGTGGTGACGTTGCTGACCGGGTGGAAGCCGGTTTCGGCGGTGATCCGGCGCAGCAGCGGCCATCGCGCGGCGGTCGGCACCGCCAGCACGACGGCACCGTAGGACCGGAGGAACGAGCTGACGGCGGGCGGCATCTCCGCGGAGGCCAGCACGATGCAGCGCAGACCGGCCCGGGCGGCGTAAGCGGCCGCGGAAGCGCCGTGGTTGCCGGAGGAGGCGACCACGACGCCGGGTGCGCCGACGCCCGCCGCGGCGCTCACCGCGACCCGGTTGAGCCGGTCCTTGTGGCTCCACGTCGGATTCCGCGACTCGTCCTTGACGAACACCCCGTGCCCGGGCAGCTCGATCAGCGGTGTGCCGCCTTCGCCGAGCCCCGGCGCGCGCAGCGGCGGCAGCAGGGGAGCCCACCGCTCCAGCCCGGGGCCGGGCGGCTGCTGGAACAGCCCGGCGGGCACCCGGTCGTAGTCGTAGTCGACCTCGACGGGGTAGGAGGTGGTGTCGGTGCTGGTCGTCGGGCAGCCGCTGGTCAGCGGCGGCCACAGCGGGTAGCGGACTCCGGGGTCGCCGAGCGAGCGCTGGCCGGTGGCCAGCGAATCATCGTTCACCACACCACCGGACCCTAGTCCAGGGAGCTGACGGCGCGGACGCGTTCGATCACCGGGGCGAAGGCGTCCATGTAGGGCCCGTGCACCGCGTAGTAGGTGAAGCCGTAGCGCTCGTGGTTGCGCAGGACCTGCTCGGCCATCTGCTCGACCGTGCCGATGAACGCGAACGGCGTCTCCAGCAGTTCGTCGGCGGTCATCATCGGACCGGTCCTGGCCAGGAACTCCTCGGCGGCGGCGCGGCGGTCGTCGGTGATCACCACGGTTTGCGTCAGGGCCTGCCACTGCACCTGGCCGGCGCGCTCGCCGGCGTGCTCGCGGGCGAACCGGATCCGTTCGTCGGTCTCGGCGGCGGTGCCGACGCGCAGCGTGCCGGGCGGTTGCCCGGGTACCTGGAAGGCGCCCGCGATGCCGATGATGTCCGCGCTGGCCGCGGCGATCCGCAGGATCCGGTCACCGGTGCCGCCGACGATCAGCGGTGGCCCGTACCCGCCGAAGCCGGTGCGCTGGACCGGGCGCAGCACGGAAACGCCGTAGTGCTCGCGGAGCGCGGCCTGCTGGGCGTATCCGTCGGCGGCGAAGAGCTCGGTCAGCTCGGCGATCAGCGCTTCGAGCCGGTCCGCGCGGCCGCCGAAGGGCTCCCACTCGATGCCGGCTTCGTCGAACTCCCACTTCATGTGCCCCGCACCGAGCCCGACCTCCAGCCGGCCGCCGCTGAGCAGGTCGGTGGTGGCGATGTCGCGGGCGAGCAGCGCGGGATTCCAGAAGGGCGCGTTGAGCACCAGGGTGCCGACGCGGAGCCGTTCGGTGGCCTGGGCCGCGGCGACGAGGGTGGGGAAGGGGGAGGCCATGCCGAGGTGGTCGGCGGCGAACACGGTGTCGTACCCGTACCGCTCGGCTCGGCGGCAGGTCGCGGCGAAGTCCTCGGCGGATCCCAGCTCGAAGACGTTGTACGCGAAGCGGAATTCAGGCATGGCGCTACGGTGCCGCAAGCCGTCGATCACGACCACCGGCTGCTGGCCGAACATGAATTTTTATTTCGTCTTTCATTTCAGTGTTGATCGAAATAAAGCATCAGAGCGACAACCGGCAGAACACCGCAACGACGAGGAGATCAAGCCGGGTTGTTCGTGCCCATGCCTCGCCACAGCAGGTCGATGAGCTTCTCGGTGGGAGCGCGCCAGTCGCTGCTCGGGTCGAGGAAGAACAGCCCGCCCAGCCCGCGGATGAGGGTCTCGGGTTCGAGGTCGGGGCGCACGGTTCCGGCCTGGATGTTGGCCTCCAGCAGGGTGGTGACCGCGCCGGCCATGGCTTCGTGGGCCTTCGCCAGCATCTCGCCGTGCGAGGAGGCAGCGGCGCCGAGCGCCTTGGCCAGGCCTCGTTTGGTCATCATGTAGCGGACCAGGTGATCGGCCGTCCAGGCGCGGAAGGCCACCTCGGGGGAGTGCTGTGCGAGCAGTTCCGGCACGACGTCGACGAGGTGCTGCAGTTCGCGCTGGTAGACGGCGATGACGAGCGCTTCCGGGTTGGGGAAGTGCCGGTACACCGTGCCCACGCCCACGCCGGCCTGCTTGGCGATGGCGTTGAACGAGATCTCGCCGGAGCCCGCCAGCGCGGTGGCGGCCGCGGTGAGGATGCGCTCGTGGTTGCGGCGGGTGTCCGCGCGCCGGGGGCTGACCGAGCCCGTCGTCATCGTCCCTCCCGGATTGCCGCGGTCTCCGGCGCTGAATGTAGTGCACGACCCGGCCGGGCTCCGGCAAGCTTCGGGTGAGGTGTTTGCCTACCGGATAAATATCCGCTAGCTTCGGTTCCGAAGCCGGGCGGTTTCCGGTCCGGCTCCGCTCTTCGCGTTCTCTCCCACCACGACCAACCCACGCCGCCGCGGACGTCCTGCGGGCGGTCCGCGGGAAAGGGAACCAGTGGACATCTCCATCGACATCAACGGCACGACCGAGCGGCTCAGCGTCGATCCCGGGGTGACGCTCCTGGATGCGCTCCGCGAGCAGCTCGACGTGACAGGCCCGAAGAAGGGTTGCGACCGGGGGCAGTGCGGTGCGTGCACAGTGCACGTCGGGGGCAAGCCCGTGCTCTCGTGCCTCACCCTCGCAGCGACCGTCAAGGAGCCGGTCACCACCGTGGAAGGCCTGGCCGAGGACGGCAGGCTGCACCCGGTCCAGCAGGCGTTCGTCGACCAGGACGCCCTGCAGTGCGGGTTCTGCACCTCCGGGCAGATCATGTCGGCCGTCGCGGCGGTCGAGCAGGACGTCGACGACGTCCGCGAGTTCATGTCCGGCAACCTCTGCCGCTGTTCGGCCTACCCGAACATCGTCGCGGCGATCGACCAGGCGAGGCGGTCCGATGCGTCCCTTTGATCTGACGGCACCCGCGACGGTCGAGGCCGCGCTGGCCGAGCCGGGCGCGTTCCTGGCGGGCGGGACCACGCTCGTCGACCTGATGAAGCTCAACGTCCTGACCCCGCAGCAGGTCGTGGACATCAACGAGCTGCCGCTGCGCGGCATCGACACCACCGATGGGCTGCGCATCGGCGCGCTGGAGCGGATGAGCGACGTCGCGGCGCACCCCGACGTGCCGCCGGTGATCTCCCGGGCGCTGCTGTTGAGCGCGTCCCAGCAGTTGCGCAACATGGCCAGCATCGGCGGGAACCTGATGCAGCGCACGCGGTGCTCGTACTTCCGCGATGTCGCGATGCCGTGCAACCGCCGGGAGCCCGGGAGCGGGTGTCCGGCGGTGTCGGGCGCGAACCGGATGCACGCCGTGCTGGGCACCAGCGATTCGTGCGTGGCGACGCATGCCAGCGATCTGGCCGTGGCGCTGGTCGCGCTCGATGCGGAGGTGCGGCTGGTCGGCGCTGACGGCGACCGTGCCGTGCGGTTGGCCGATTTCTACCGGCAGCCGGGGGATTCGCCGGAGGTGGAGACGGTGCTGCGACCTGGTGAGCTGATCAGCGAGGTCGTGGTGCCGCGGCTGGACTGGGCGTCGCGCTCGACCTACGTCAAGGTGCGGGACCGGCAGTCCTACGAGTTCGCGCTGTGCTCGGCCGCGGTGGCGCTGGACGTGCGGGATTCGCGCGTGGTCGATGCCCGGGTCGCGGTGGGTGGTGTGGCGTCGGTGCCGTGGCGGTTGCCCGCGGTGGAGGACGCGCTGCGCGGGAAGCCGGTGGCTGAGGAGTCCTTCGTGGACGCGGCGTCGCTGGCTGCTGACGGGGCGCGGCCGTTGTCCGGGAACGGCTTCAAGGTGCCGCTGCTGGAGCGGACCGTCGTCCGCGCTCTGCTCGAACTGACCGAAGGGAGCAGGCTGTGACCAGTCGGCTTGATGGCCCGCTGAAAGTCACCGGGCAGGCCAAGTACGGGGCCGATCACAACTTCCCGGGCATGGCCTACGGGTATCTCGTGCTGAGCACCATCGCGCACGGTGAGATCGAGACCGTGGACGTCACGGCGGCCAAGGGTGCTCCGGGTGTTCTCGGGGTGTACACGCCGTTCGACCGGCTGGAGCTGAGCACGGCTCAGTCCCCGCTGTTCGGCGAGACCTGGGTTCCGCTGCAGGACCGGGAGGTGGCCTACTACGGCCAGCCGATCGGGTTCGTGGTGGCCGAGACGTTCGAGCAGGCGCGGGATGCGGCGATGCTGGTGGAGGTCGGCTACCGCGCGCGGCCTGCGGTGACGTCGTTCGAGGACGGGCTGGCCACGGCCGAGGAGGCTCCGGGCACCGAGGATCTCGCGGTGCTGGCGGAGGGCGTGGAGTCCATCGAGGAGGCGCTGGCGGCCAGCAGCGTGGTGGTGGAGCAGACCTACCGCACGGCGACGCAGAACCACGCCGCGATGGAGCCGCACTCGGCGGTCGCGGTGTGGGATTCGGGTGTGCTGACCGTGTACAGCGGGAACCAGGCGTCCGATCTGCAGGCGACGGAGCTGGCCAGTGCGCTGGGCGTGGACATCGCGTCGGTGCGTGCGCTGAACCCGTTCGTGGGCGGTGCTTTCGGCGGCAAGGGGCGCACTTCGGCACCGGCGTTCCTCGCCGCTGCGGCGGCCAGGGTGCTGGGGCGGCCGGTCAAGGCGGCGCTGACCCGGGAGCAGGTGTTCACCGCGACGGCGGGCCGGGCGGCCACGGTGCAGAAGATCGCTCTCGGTGCGGCCGAGGACGGCACGTTGATCGCGGTGCGGCACGATTCGTGGTGCGCCACGGCCGCGGACCGCTCGTTCGTGGAGCCGACTTCGCACGGCACGTCGCGGGAGTGGTACGCGACGCCGAACTTGGCGCTGAGCCAGAAGATCGTGCCGTTGAACGTTCCGCCGACGACGTTCATGCGGGCGCCGGGGGAGGCGCCGGGGTCGTTCGCGCTGGAGAGCGCGCTCGACGAGCTGGCGGTGGCGCTGGGCATGGATCCGATCGAGCTGCGGCGGCGGAACAGCTCGATCGCGCCGCCGGGCAAGGACCTGCAGTGGTCGAGCAAGCACCTCGACGAGTGCTTCCAGATCGGCGCGCAGCGGTTCGGGTGGTCGCAGCGCTCGCCGCGCGGTCGCGAGGACGGGGACTGGCTGGTGGGCATGGGGGTGGCCACGGCGATGTTCCCGGCGTTGCGGTTCCCGGCGACCGTCGAGATCACCTTGCGGGAGGACGAGACCGCGGTGATCTCGACCAGCGGTGCGGATCCGGGCACCGGGCTGTTGACGGTGCTGGCGCTGGTGGGGGCGGAGTCGCTGGCTGTTCCGGTGGATCGGATCACGCCGCGGTTGGGTGATTCGACGTTCCCGTCGGGCGGTTTGTCGGGTGGTTCGACGGCGACGGCGAGCGCGGGTTCGGCGGTGATGGTCGCGGCTGTCGAGGTGATCGATGCGCTGCTGGCCCTGGCGTCGGCGCCGGAGGGGCCGCTGGCGGGGGCGGAGTTGTCCTACGAGGACGGTCGGGTGCTGGCCGAGGACGGCCGGTCGCTGAGCTTCGGCGAGGTGCTGCGGGCGGTGGGCCGCGAGTCGGTTTCGGCGACGGGTTCGTCGGCTCCGGGTGAGGAGTTGACGAAGCACTCGTTCAGCTCGTTCGGGGCGCAGTTCTGCGAGGTGCGCGTGCACAAGTGGACGTGTGAGACGCGGTTGTCGCGGATGCTCGGGGTGTTCGACTGCGGCCGGATCATCAACGAGACGGCGGCGCGCAGCCAGGCCTTGGGCGGGATGATCTGGGGTGTGTCGGCGGCGTTGCACGAGGCGCTGGAGTTCGAGGGCAGCGGGCGGCCGGCCAACGGTGATCTGGCCGGGTACTTGCTGCCGGTGAACGCCGACGTCCCGGAGGCGGATGTGGAGTTCGTGCGGTATCCGGACACCTTGCACAACCCGGTCGGGTCGAAGGGCTTGGGCGAGATCGGCACGGTCGGGGTGGCCGCGGCGGTGGCGAACGCGGTCTACAACGCCACGGGTGTGCGGGTGCGCCACATCCCGATCACCATCGAGGACCTGCTGGTGCGGTGAGGTCCTGGCGGGTACCGCCGCTGTCCGGCGGTGGTACCCGCGTCCGGTGGGTGCTGCGGGCCCGGCCGCAGCGCGTTTCAGGGGGACCGCCGGGAATCGGCTGTCCTGGCCGATCTGCTGCCAACCGACGACTGCGGGCGGGTCCCCGCATCGTCGAACGCGCCTTATGTCTCTTGCCGGGCTCCGGTGCCGGGGAAGAGGTGGCTTTCGACCATGTCGGCGAGTTCGCGGCCGTAGGGCCGGGGGTCGAAGTCGCGGTCGCGGGCGTGGCGCTCGGCAGCGGAGTCGATCGCGCCGCGGATGATCATGGCCATGACGTCGGGGTTGACGTCGTGCATCTGAGAACCGCCGCGTTCGCGGGCGAGCAGGCCCGCCAGGTCGAGAGGGAGCAGCTCCTGCGGCCAGCGTTCGGCGCTCTCGATGATCTCGCTGAGGCGCCGTCCGTCGGAGTGGCGGTAGGCGGTGCCGAGTTCGACGAGCGCGGCGATGTCCCGGGGGTTGTCGGCGATGAAGTCGATGTAGGCGCGGATGTAGGCGCGGATGCGTCCAGCCGCTGTGGTCTCGGCGCCGATGGCCTCGGCGACGACGTCGGCCAGGCGAGTGTTGACCTCGAGGACGACGTGGCCGACGAGGGCGTCCTTGTCGCGGAAGTAGTGCAGGATCGCGCCCTTGCTGGCCCCGATTCGCTCCCCGATGCGGATCAGCGAGGTCTGCGCCCAGCCCAGCTCGACGATGGTGTCGATCGCGCCGTGCAGGATCTGGGCACGTCGACCGCGTTCGGTGAAGGTCATTTCCTCGGGGGCTCGTTGCTTCCACATCGGCGTGAACTGGTCCTCTCGAAGACGGTCTCGGAGTGAGGGCGGGTACGACGGGCGAATTGTTTCCGACTCAACCATGTGATCACCGCGGAACCCGATCCGGCGAGTTCTGCGCGGCAGTTGCTGCCTGGACTGTGCGGCTGGACTCATTTCCGACCATCTGGTCTGATATCAGACTAGGTGGTCGTCGTGGGGTTCCGCGGTGGGCCAGGTGTCGGCGCGGCCGAGCGAGCGCCCGGCCGCGGCACGGGAGGTGGCTGCAGTGGGTGACGTGGTACGGACGGAGTCCGGCGCGGTGAGAGGGCGGTCGGAAGGCGGAGTGGCGGCCTTCCTGGGGATCCCGTACGCCGCCCCGCTGCACGGGGCGCTGCGGTTCCGGGCTCCGCTTCCCGCCCCTCGGTGGGACGGCGTGCGGGACGCGCGAGCGTTCGGGGTGTGGGTTCCGCAGCAGGGGATCCCACCCGCCGTGTCCGGACCTACCACCGGTGAGGTGCCCGAGGTGCGCGGTGCGGCGGGTCCGGACTGCCTGACGCTCAATATCTGGACACCGCGTTCCGGCGGCGGTGACGCGCTGCCGGTGCTGGTGTGGCTGCACGGCGGCGGGTTCATCGGTGGCTCGGCGAACACGCCCGGATTCGACGGTACGACTCTGGCCCGGAGCGGCGTGGTGCTCGTGTCGGTGAACTACCGGGTCGGCTACGAGGGCTTCGGCTGGGTCGAGGACGCTCCCTGGAATCGCGGGGTGCTCGATCAGCTCGCCGCGCTGCGGTGGGTGCAGGACAACATCGCCGCGTTCGGCGGCGACCCGGACCGCGTGACGGTGTTCGGCCAGTCCGCGGGCGCGACCTCGATCGTCACGCTCCTCGCCGGAGGCCGCGCGGACGGGGTGTTCCACCGGGGGATCGCGCAGAGCCCCGGCAACGTGTTCATCCCGCGCGAGGAAGCGCGCGCCATCTCCGGGATGATCACTGACGAGCTCGGTGTCCGCCCGACGGCCGAGACGCTCGCGACCGTCCCCGCCGAAGCGATCCACGCGGTGCAGTGGAACCCGGTGGCGGTGATGTCCGCGGATCCGAGCGCCTGGACCTACTCCAACAGTCCCTTCGGCGTGGTCCTCGACGGCGAGCTGCTCGGCGAGCTGCCGTGGACGGCGATGCGGCGCGGCGCCGGCCGTGCGATCGATCTGATCTGCGGCTGCACGGCCGCCGAGGCCCGCATGTTCACCGTGAACTCGGACCCGGCCGACGCTGATCCCGTCGGAACGGCCCGGGACGTGGGCCTGGACCCGGGCGCGGTGGACGACTACCGCCGCGCCCGTCCCGGCATCACCGACAGCGATCTGTCCACGTTGGTGCTCTCCGACGCGTTCTTCCGGCTGCCCGCGCAGTGGTGCGCCCGGGCCCACGCCGAGGCCGGGGGCCGCACCTTCCTGTACGAGTTCGCCTGGGTCGGTGACCCGGTGTTGGGCGCCTACCACGGGCTCGACCAGTCATTCGTGTTCGGTCTCCCGACCGGCCCGCTCGGCTGGGACCTCGGCGCTGGGCCGGGGGAGTTCGACGCGCTGTCCACGGCGATGCGTTCGGCCTGGACGCAGTTCGCCGCCACCGGGGATCCCGGCTGGCCGCGATACCGGCCCGAGGACCGGCTCGCCCAGATCTGGGACCTCCCGCCGACGGTCGAGGCGGACCCGACCGCCACCTCCGCCGCGATCTGGGAGCGACACCACCGCACGGCGACGGTCTACGAGTGAGCCGGACGCGCACGCGTACAGCGCGGTGTTCGTCTCCGCCCGGATCGCCGCGACCAGCCGGTCCGGCGTCGAGAACCTGGGCGCTTCGCACCCCGCCCGCACCGCTTCCTCCAACGCCGCATCGATCAGATCAGCCGGGTTGTGCCTCGTCGTGACCGCCCGGCGGGATCGCCTCTTCGGCGATCCCGCCGGGCCTTGCCCGAGTCGTACTTCACGCCCCCTTTCAGCGGTGGCGGTGGGCGGCGCGGGCGTGGGCCTGGGTGATCAGGTCGAGGGCCTGGGCCGCGGTTCGCGGTCCGGGGTTGAGGATCGAGATCCAGGACTGGGTCGCGTAGACGGGGTGGGGGAGGACTTCGTCGAGGGCGGTGTAGTCGAACTCGTCGTGGTGGGCGGGGTGCGCGGCGGGGCTGTGGCCGGTGAGCCGCTGGAATTCGGTGCGGCCGACGTTGATGTTGAGGCGGTAGACGCCGGGGCGGTCGAGGTCGGATTCGGCGTCGAAGGTGCCGTAGTCCTTGGTGACGATGGTGGCGAACGGGAACGGCCGGTCGGCGGGGTCGCGGCCGTCCGGGTCGTAGTGGAAGAAGGTGTCGCCCCAGGCGATTTCGGGGGCTCCGCTGGCCTCGTCGGCCGTTTCCGCTACGACGCCGGGCAGGCTGCTGGTGTGCTGGATGATGTCGGCTTCGGTCGGCCCAGTGCTCATGCCTTCAACTTTATCGTTGAACTGCTTTTTGAGACTTTTCCTGAGTCAGGCCGGTGATCGGGGAGAGAACTTTCAAATTGGGGTTCCGGTGGTCTGATCTTGCGCCAGGTGCCGGGTGAAGAACCGGGCTGCGGCGTCTCCCGCGTGCTGCGGGACGCCGGTGTGCCCGCCGGTGTTGGCGTGCAGCGTCTTCTCCGCGGAGCCGAAGGCGTCGAAGAGGTCCAGGGCCGACTGCCGGTCGTTGCCCTCGTCGTCCCACTGCAGCAGGACGTGCAGCGGAATGGTGACCTGCCGCGCCTCCTGGAACGTGGTGCGCGGCACGAAGCTCCCGGCGAACAGGACGGCCGCGGCGATGCGGGGCTCGGTCACCGCCAGCCGGACCCCGATGGAGATCACCCCTCCCGAGTACCCGACCGGACCGCTGATCTCGGGCAGCGGGAGGAGGGCGTCGAGGGCGGCCTGCCATTCCGGGACCGCCTCGTCGACCAGCGGGAGGATGAGCCGGTCCACGATCTCGTCGTCGACCGGTCCGCCGGCTTCCAGCGCCCGGCGCAGGTCGGCGCGGGCCTGCTCGGCGATGGCGGAGCGGGGCCGGCCACCGCTTCCGGGGAGTTCGATCGTGGCCGTGGCGAAGCCTTCGGCCGCGGAGTGCCGGGCCCGGGCCACCAGGCGGGGGTACATCCTGTGCAGTCCGCCGGGGTGGCCGAGCAGGACCAGCGGGGCCGGTGCGGATGTCGGTGTCCACAGGATGCCGGGGATCTCGCCGAGGGTGAATTCGCGTTCGAGGACGCCGTCGTCGAGGCGCTGCTCGGAGGTGAATCGCATGGTCGTGCCTTTCGGGAGTGCTCGAAGGCGCTCCCGGACGACCTATCGTCCGGCCGTGACCCCGGAGGGGAGCGCCCATGTCGATGCGTTCACGGGTACCACCTCCTCGTCGTCCGGCACGGCTTCCGGGAAAGTAGTAGCGGTCGTCGTGCTGCGGCAACAGGTTTTGCGATCGACTCCGCGGCCGGATGTCACGGAGTCGATCGCCGCGAGGCCGTGCGGTGGGGTGGGGGCTCAGTCGTAGCCGCGGATCAGGTGGCTCTCGTCGAGGTCGTCGAGTTCGGGCTCGGTGCGGTCCTGGGCGGGGAGGTGGAGCTCGTCGTGGTCCGGGACGAAGGAGTCGTAGCGCTGTTGAGCGGTGAGGGGGTCGGAAAGCGTCATGACCGGCTCCTTTCGGCGCGGAAGTGATTGCCCGATGGTGCTTCTCGGCGATCGAGATCGCATCGCGACCCGCTGAGGTGCTGATCGGAATCGCCCGGTCGAGCACTGTTGATCAGCACCGATATTGATCTCTGTGGCTTCAGTGTTGATCAAAATAAACACCACACCGGAACTCGCTTCAGTCAGGCACCCGAAAGATCGCCTCGACGGCGATCAGCTTCGCGGGGTGAGGCGGATTCCGCTGCGGTGGCCGAGGTAGCGGCCGTCCTCGACGACGGTGCGGCCGCGCTGGCAGACCCACGGGATGCCTGCGGGCTGCTGCATCGGGTCGGCGTAGTCGCCGCGGTCGCCGACGGTGCGGGGGTCGAAGGCGACCAGGTCGGCGATCTTGCCGGGGGCGATCTGGCCGCGGTCGGGGATGCCGAAGATCTGCGCGGGCAGCCCGGTCATCCGGTGCACGGCTTCGGGCAGGTCGAGGACTCGGCGGTCGCGGGTGTAGCGGCCGAGGACGCGGGGGAAGGTGCCGGTGAGGCGCGGGTGCGGTTTGCCGCCG
Organism: Saccharopolyspora indica; assembly: GCF_027853965.1. Taxonomy (GTDB): domain Bacteria; phylum Actinomycetota; class Actinomycetes; order Mycobacteriales; family Pseudonocardiaceae; genus Saccharopolyspora; species Saccharopolyspora indica. Next base: position 759,035 of record NZ_JAQGLB010000001.1, read on the forward strand.
GTGCCGGGTGGCAGGCCGTCGGAGCCGATCGCGGTGTGCGGGTCGGCCAGGGCGAGTTCGAGGTCGTCCTCGTGCATGCTGAAGTGGATCATCGCGGCGCGCAGGCGTTCGGTGACCAGGACGTCGATGAGCGCGTCGACGGGTTCGGCGCCGGTGGTCCCGGCGATCTCGGCGAGGGTGCGGCCTTCGTGGCGGTGGCTGGCGGTGGTGGCGATGAGGATGCGGTCCCAGCGGGTGGTGGCGTTGATCGTGGTGGCGAGCTCGTCGCGGCCTTTCGGGCTGGTCAGGCGGGCGAGGATGTCGTCGGGGTTGCCGGTGAGGTAGTGGGCGGGCAGCACGGCGGTGAGCATCGTGGAGGAAGCGGTGTAGGGGTAGACGTCCTGGTGGACCTGCTGGCCCCGGTGGCGGGCGCGGTCGAGTTCGTCGAGCGCGGCGCGCATGGTGCCCCAGTTGCGGGGGCCGGTGACCTTGAGGTGGGAGATGTGGGTCCGGCCGGCGACGGCGCCGATGCGCAGGGCTTCGCCGATGGATTCCAGCAGCGCGTCGCCTTCGTTGCGCATGTGCGTGACGTAGTGGCCGGTGCCGCCGAGGACGCCTGCCAGGTCGGTGAGCTCGTCGGTGGTGGCGAAGACGGCGGGCGGGTAGATCAGGCCGCTGGAGAGGCCGAACGCGCCTGCGGTCATGCCTTCGTCGAGCGCGTCGCGCATGGTGCGGCGGGCGTCGTCGTCGGGTGCCGCGTCGGTCATGCCGGTGGCGGCGATGCGGAGGGTGCCGTGGCCGACGAGCGGGCAGTGGTTGGTGACGTAGCCGGCGGCGTCGGTGGCGGCGAACAGGTCGTGGAAGCCGGTCCAGGTGATGTCCAGGGGTGGGAAGAGGCGTTGCAGGAAGGTGGTGAGGGTGTCGTGGTGGTCGTGGCTGCGCGGGGCGAGGCTGAATCCGCAGTTGCCGACGATCTCGGTGGTGATGCCCTGGTGGATCTTGGTGGTGTCGTGGGCGGGGAGCAGGGGTGCGTTGTCGGCGTGGGAGTGGACGTCGATGAAGCCGGGGGCGAGGACGAGGCCGGTGAGGTCGCGGCGGGGGATGTCGGGTGGGAGGGTGCCGGGGTTCTCGACGGCGGCGATGCGGTCGTCGTGGAGGAGGACTTCGGCGGGGCGCAGCGGGGTCGCGGTGCCGTCGGCGAGGTCGGCTCCGGTGAGCAGGAGTTCGGTTCGGGGCATGTGGTGGCCTCCGGGTGCGGTGGAATATCCGGTGTTGTGCGATGTTGTCGGTGGTAGTTGTCGATGTTGCGGGGTGTGCGGTGCACGGTGAGTACAAGGTTCCCGGTGGGAAGCTGGTCGTGGTCGATCTGGACGTGGTGGGCGGCCGGTTGTCCGGGGTGCGGGTGAGCGGTGATTTCTTCCTGGAGCCGGATGAGGCGCTGGAGGCGATCAACGGTGCGTTGGAGGGTGCGCCGGCGGATGCCGACGGGGAGGAGCTGGCCGCGCGGATCCACAGTGGACTTCCGGAGGGGGCGCGGTTGGTGGGCTTCGATGCGGCGGCGGTCGCGGTGGCGGTGCGGCGGGCGGTGTCGCGGGCGTCGGGGTGGACCGATCACGAGTGGTTGCTGGTGCACGACGGGCCGCAGACGCCGTTGATGCACATGGCGTTGGACCAGGTGCTGGCCGAGGAGGTGGGTGCGGGTCGGCGGTCGCCGACGTTGCGGTTCTGGGAGTGGGCGGCGCCGTCGGTGATCATCGGCAGTTTCCAGTCGGTGCGCAACGAGGTGGACCTGGAGGGTGCGCGGCGGCACGGGATCGAGGTGGTGCGGCGGATCACCGGTGGTGGGGCGATGTTCGTGGAGCCGGGCAACACGGTGACGTATTCGGTGTACGCGCCGGCGTCGTTGGTGGCGGGGATGAGTTTCGCGGAGTCGTACGCGTTCTTGGACGACTGGGTGCTGGGCGTGCTGCGGGAGCTGGGGTTGAACGTGTGGTACCAGCCGTTGAACGACATCGCCTCGGATGCGGGCAAGATCGGTGGGGCGGCGCAGAAGCGGTTGGCCTCGGGTGCGGTGCTGCACCACGTGACGATGTCCTACAGCATCGATGCGGACAAGATGGGTGAGGTGCTGCGGGTCGGCAAGGAGAAGTTGTCCGACAAGGGTGTTGCGAGTGCGAAGAAGCGGGTGGATCCGCTGGCGCGGCAGACGGGGTTGGCGCGCGAGGTGGTGATCGAGCGGTTGATCGCCGGGTTCCGGGACCGGTTCGGGTTGGTGGCGGGGCCGGTGACCGATGCCGAGCGCGCGCGGGCGCAGGAGTTGGTGGAGTCGAAGTTCGCGACTCGGGAGTGGTTGCTGCGGGTGCCGTGAGCGGTGTTCGCGGCTGGCCGGTGGTCGCCGCGTGGCTCGGCGACCACCGGTGGATGTCTCATCCCTGGTTGGCGAATTCCTGGTGGATGGCGGCCAGGAAGGTGGACAGGTGGGTGAACTCGGTCTGGTCGTGCAGCATCATCTCGTAGGCGAAGCCGAGTGCTTCGGCTCGTTGCTCGTCGGTGGTGTAGGTCTTGCCGCGGTCGAAGATGTAGCGGCTGCGCAGTTCGAAGCCGTCGGCTGTGGTGCGGACGAGGTGGAGCATGACGCCGTTGTTGATGCTGAGGTTGCCGCAGGCGTGGGCGCTGATGTCGGACTGGGCGAAGCGGTTGGTGTCGAAGCCCAGTTCGGAGGGGTGGCGGAACTGGATGGTGAGTTCCGAGCGCATGGGGCCGATGTATTCGATGATGTCGTGGGTGTTGCCGATGTAGCGGTCGACGTCGGCGATGTCGGGCCGGGTGAGGACGTCCTGGTCGCGGGGGATGGCTTGCAGGTGGTTGTAGGGGTACCACAGCGAGTAGCGCTCGGGTTCGACGGAATGCCACCAGAACCACCAGGTGAACATCTCCGGTGTGCAGCCGGGGAAGCGGGTGAGGCTGGTGACGTAGGGGTGGCCGTCGTCGGTGACGCAGAAGCCGGTCTCGACCTTGTGGTAGCCGGGGTCGAGCAGGGTGTTGAGGTCTTCGGGTGAGCTGGTGATGGCGGCGTCGGGGGGCATGGCGCGCTGGATGGAGGGCATCACGTCGTCGTGGAGCCACAGGTCGCCGTTGAAGTACTTGGCGTAGGGCTTGTCCTTGATTCGTTCGCTGTTGTGGCGGAACAGTTCTTGGGTGGCGACCGGGTAGTAGGTCACGGGAAGCATGGTGGTGTCCTTTTCAGTCGTCGCTGTCCGGTGCTGGGGTGTCTGAGGGAGTGGCGGGGCGGCGGCGCAGGCGGGTGAGCAGCAGGCGTCCTGCGGTTTCGCCGATGACGATGCCGAGCAGTCCGACCAGCGCGATCCACGGTGGGGCGGGGGTCGGTACGCCCATGAGCCAGCACAGGATTCCGGCGAGGATGCCGGCGCCGAGGGAGAGCGCGTAGCGGAGGACGAGGCGGTTCATGCGATGGCGTCGATGGCGCTGTAGCCGATCAGCATGCCTGCCAGTCCGGTCAGGGCGACCGGTGGGGGTGCCGGGGAGGGCACTCTGATCAGCACGTACATGATTCCGAGGATGATTCCGGCACCCAGTGCCTGGATGTACTCGAGCACCCTGCACCTCCTGTGGTGGGGACGTCTCCGGTCGGATGTCTACGTGCGGGCCGATTCCCAGCTGGTGGGTTCGGCGTCGAGTTCGATGTCGAGGGTTTCGAGGAATCGGGCGGTCATCATGTAGTGGCCCACGAGGAGGGTGACCGTGGCCGTTGCCTGCTCGCCCAGTGTCTTGAGGGCCTGGTCGAATGTGGTGGTGGCTTTCGGGGTGGCGTACAGCTCGTCGACGAATCGCAGGACGGTGGCCTGTTCCTCGGTCAGCTCGTCGAAGCGGCCGGCTTCCAGGGCGGTGACTTCGGCGTCGGTGACGCCGGCGGATTGGGCGATTCCGATGTGCTGCATCCGCTCGTAGGCGCTGTGGCTGAGCGCGCCGACTCGGAGGATGACCATTTCGCGGAGCTTGGGGTCCAGTGGGGATTGCGGGAAGGCTGTGCCCAGGGACAGGTAGCCGTCGGTGATTTCTGCCGTCGTGCGCAGCAGGCCGCGGGTCAGGTTCGCCGGGAATCGGTGGTACGCGGCGCGGTCGGCGTCGGGCATGGTGGCGGGGTTGGGGAGGTTGATGCGTGCCATGGTGGTTCACGCCTTCCGTGTCGGGTCGTAGCCGCTGTCGTGCGCGTGGCTGCGGGCGATGCCGACGGCGTCGGCGATGTGCATGCGCAGGGGGTCGCCGTGGCCGGGAAGGATGACCTCGGCGTCGAGGACTTCCAGGGCGTCCAGTGCGGTCAGTGCGTCGGGCGGTGAGTGGGCGAAGAACCAGGGGCACAGCTGTGGTCCGTCGAACTGCGAGGTCGGGTGTGCGGTGAGCAGGGCGTCTCCGGTGATGACCGCGTGGGAGTCGGGCAGGTGGAAGGCGGCGTGGCCGGAGGTGTGGCCGTGGGTGGGCACCGCGATCGGTCGTCCTGGGATGTCGAGTGGTCCGGCGCTGACGGGCTTGACGTCGTCGATCTGGAGGTCTTCGGTGGCGCCGACCTCCTGCACTTTTTCCCACCATTCCTGGGTTTGCGGCATCGGTCCTTTGTCGACGTCGTCGGCGCTGGCCTGTTCGAGGTATTCGCGCCGGGCGTGGTGGACTTCGATCGGGTCGGCGTAGACGGGGGTCCCGAACCGGCGGTGGAAGTTCTCGACCGCTCCCATGTGGTCGATGTGGGCGTGGGTGAGCAGGATCGCGCGGAGGTCTTCGGGTTTGCTGCCGATCGATCGGATGGAGTTCTCCACCGCGGGGACGTCGCCTGGCCATCCGCCGTCGATCAGCGTCAGGTCCGTGCCTTCGCGGAGGATGACCCAGTTGACGTCGGTTCCGCCGAAGCAGAACACGTTCTTGGCAGCTTCGTTCATGGCTTTTCCGCCCCTTGGCGATGTGCGTGCGGGTGGACGCCTGGCGGCTGACAACGCTGTGCAGGTGCTGCGTCGTCCCTGCGGGCCGTCATCGGCCGGCGTTCGGTGGGGGACGTTGACGCCGATAGGCGATTCGTGAGCCGCGCCAGTCACTATCGTCGTACAGCGCTTGGCGTTTCGCGACCTGTGGCCGCTGGGCTGGTCGGTGTTGCCCGGTGCCCCGGCACCGGGCTGGTGCCGGGGCTCGGGCTGGTTCGGGTGCCGATCGGCGGTGGGTGTTTGGTGTCAGGCCTTGCGGGGTAGGTTCACCAGGGGGCTGGGACCGGGGTGCGGTCGCGGTTGTCGGTCGCGTGCAGGTGCGGCAGGAAACGGGACAGGAAGGTCATCTCGTTGTAGCAGTGCCGCAGCATTTCCTGGGCGAACTCGTCGGTGAAGGTCTCCCGGAGCTGATCCGGTGTGGACGTTTCCGCGAGGTCGACGCCGAAGTAGAAGTGGCTTCGCAGGACCATGCCCCAGTCGGTGTCGCGGCCCAGGTGCAGCAGGCGGTTGCCCAGCACGCGGCCGTTGTGGTCGCGTTCGGGGTTGAAGCCGAAACCGATCCGTCCGCAGACGGCGGCGGTGATGTCGCCGTTGGCGCGCGCCGAGTGGTAGGTGCTGGGTGTGAAGAACTCCTCGGAGTCGCGGAACTGGATGGAGATCTGCTCCGCGGGCAGGTGCCCGAAGCGCTCCTCGGCGAGGTGGATCGAGCCGACGTGGGTGTTCTTCTGGCCTTCGGCCCAGTCGCTGGAGACGTGGTCGATGGGGTGCCACCAGGTGTAGCGCTGGGTGTCGGGGCGGGACCGGAACCACCACTCGAACATCTCGCCGGTGGTTCCGTGCAGGTCGGTGCGGCAGGCGACGTGCAGCACGCCGTCGGTGTCGCGTTCGTAGCCGGTTTCCAGCGGTGTCGGGGTGGGGTCGAGCAAGGAGTCCTGGTTGGGCAGGGGCATGGTGTTCCTTTCTGCGATTTCTTTCGTGGTCGGTGGTCAGTCCACGTGCCGGACGCCGAGCGCGACGATGGCCAGGGAGAGGGCACCGACGGCGGCGGCGGCGAGGATGCCGGGCATGCCGAGGGGGAACAGGGTGGCTGCGGCCAGTGCGGCGCCGAATTCGCGGCCGCCTGCGGTGACGCCGGAGGCCACGCCTTCCTTGCCCTTCAGCGCGCGGGCCAGTCCGGCGTGGGAGGTGGTGGGGACCATCAGTCCCCATCCGATGCCGGTGATGATCAGCGGGGCGACCAGTCCGGGGTAGCTGCCGGAGAGCAGTGGGATCGGGGCGATGCCGGTGACCAGCAGGGCCGAGCCGAGGATCATCGCGTTGCGGTTGCCCAGGCCTCCGATGATCCGTCCGGCGGCGAGCGCGGCGATGATGTTGCCGCCGGCCAGCGGTAGCAGTGCGATCCCGGCGATGAACGCCGACATGCCCAGTTCGTCTTGCAGGGCTTGGCTGAGGATGTAGAGGGTGGCGAAGAACGCGCCGGTGCCCACGACCGTGACCACGGCGTTGGCGCTGAACGGGACGTCGCGCAGCTGCGCCAGGGGCAGCATCGGTGTGGTCGATCGGCGTTCCACCCGGACGAACAGCCACCCCGCCGCCACGATGATGACGATCAGCAGGGCCACGCCGGGCAGGGGCAGGGCTGCCCAGTCGTGGGCCAGGAATGTGGCCGTGCCCAGCAGCACGATCATCGCCGCCAGTCCGGGCAGGTCCAGGCGGTGGCCGCCGCCCTGCAGCCGGGGCAGCACCGGTCGGCCGATCAGCCCGAACAGCACCGCCAGCGCGGCGACCAGTACGAACATGAACCGCCACGAGGCCACTGAGACCACCGCGCCGCAGATCACCGGCCCGATCGCCGCGCCCAGCGCGTTGGCCCCGGCCCAGATCCCGATTGCCCAGGGCAGCTTCTCGGGCACGTCCTGGTGGACGAACTGGATCAGGCTCAGCGCTGATGGCAGCACCAGTGCGGCGCCCAGGCCCTGCCCGAAGGTGCCGATCGTGACGACCTCGACCGCGGGTGCGGCGGCGGCCGCCAGGCTGGCGGCGGTGAACGTGCCGAGTCCGGCGAAGAACACCCGGCGTGCCCCGAACCGGTCGACGAGTGCTCCGCCGGCGAGGGTGAACATCGCGAATGCCAGCGTGTAGCCGGACAGCACCCATGCCAGCGCGGATTGATCGGCCGCGAAGGTGGTGCGGATCGCGGGGGAGGCGATGTTGAGCCCGGAGGTCAGCAGGATCACCAGCAGCGTGCCCAGGCTGGTGCTGGCCAGCACCAGTCCGGGTGAGCGTCGCCGTGGGGCGACGTCCGCGCGGGTGTCCGGTGGTGACGTGGTGGGGGCTGTTCCTTCGGCCATGTCTCCACCATAACTTCTATTTAGTTCGCGAACGAATTATGTGGCGCTTGTCGCGGGTATCGACGCTGGTAATCTTGGGAAACCTTCGGCCACGTGCGAAAGAGATGCAGATGGAAGACGCGATCGACAGGGCAGCGCGGGAATGGGCGTCGGCCTGGCCGCGGCTGGACACCAGCCCCAGCGACGTGCTCGCCCGCATCCAGCGGCTGAGCCAGCTCATCGACGAACAGCAGAACCGCCGCCTCCGGCGCCGCTCCGGCATGACCGTCGCCAACCTCGGCGACTTCGACGTGCTCCGGGCGTTGCGCCGCGCGGGCCCGCCCTACGCGCTCACCCCCACCCAGCTGCGGCAGGCCATGCTCGTCTCCGGCGCGGGCCTGACCGGGCGCCTCAAGCGGCTCGAAGACGAAGGGTGGATCACCCGCAGCGCCTCCCCCCAGGACGGGCGCTCGACCGTCGTGCGGCTCACCCCCGAAGGCGTCGCCGACCTGGACCGAGACCTCGACGACCACTTCGCCTTCGAAGCCCGCCTGCTCAAGTCGCTCAACGCCGGCGAGCAGCAGGACCTCGCGGGCAAACTCCGGCAACTGCTGCTCGCCCTGGACGAACACGCCGACGGCACGTCGTGAAGACCCTCGCTCCGCGAGGCGGCGCTCGGATGCTGCGGCGAAGCCTCAGGTGAGGAGTTCGGGGATGCCCGGGGTGCTGCGCTTGCGGCGGAGCCAGACCTTGCGGGTGCCGTCGGCGTAGAGCAGGACGCGCGAGAGCTCCCAGCCGGAGAACTCGGCGTGGATGCTGAGCTGGGTGGCTGCGCTCAGGCGGGTGACGCCGGGCGGCAGGCGCAGCGGGCGGTACTCCCAGTCGGGGTCGGTGTCGGTCCCTTCCGGGGATGGGGTCATGGTGTCACCACCTGGTATCCGGCGCCGTTGGCGGAGGCGATGTAGAGCGTTCCGGTCTGCGGGTCGACCGCGACGCTGTCGGGTTGGGCGATGGTGGGCAGCCGGTGGCGTTCGGTGGGTTCGCCGCCGGCGATGTCGAAGCCGACGATTTCGTTGGTCGCGGTCAGCGTGATCCAGGCTAGGTCGCGAGCGGGGTCGTAGGCGAGGCCGTAGGGCGCGCCGGGAACGGGGTAGCGCTGCTTCATCACCAGCGGATCGGTGCTGAAGGCGAGCAGTTCCTGGCCGCGGGTGTCGACGGTGAGGATGCGCTGGTAGCGGTCGGTGACGGCGTTGGTGGCGCCATCACCGGCGCGCAGACCCGCGCCCTTGGCGCCGGTGGCGGGGTTGATGGGGGTGACGGCGGTGGTGAGGCGGTCGAGGACGTAGAGGTCCTGGCCTGCGGCGAGGACCTGAGCGGGGCCCTGGAGGTTGTCGGCGGTGGCCGTGGGGGCACCGTTGCGCAGGACGGTGACGGTGGCGGGACTGCGCAGGGCGACGGCGGTGCGCTCGGCGTCGAGGTCGATGGCGTGGACGGGGCCGCCGGGCACGGCAGTGGTGCGGACTTCGGCGGTGCGCACGTCGAGGCGGGCGAGCTGATCGCTGTCGGGCAGGGCCGCGAGGAGCTGACCGTTCTGGAGGGTCAGCGAGGCCGGAGCGCTGGGCAGGGTGGCGGTGCGCTGCGCGCCGGTGGTGGTGTCGGTGAGGGTGAGGGTGGGGCCGCTGGCCAGCACGAGGGTGCCGGTGGTGGTGTCGAAGGCGGTGTGCTGGACGGGCGGTGCGGGGTGGACGGTGCCCGCGGGTGCGGTGGTGGCCGGAGGTGAGGTGGCCGGGGTGGCGGCGGTGAGGGTGTCGGTGACCTGGAGGGGGTCGCTGGGTTTGTCGGTCGCGCAGCCGGTGAGCAGGGTGGCGATCAGGCACGTGATGACCAGACGGCGCAACGAGGCCCTCCTTGGTGGTGCTGGCCCGCGGGTGGCGGGTGGTTGTTGCTTCCAGCATCCCTGATGGCCCGTGGCGCGGTCAGGGTTGGGGTGGGGTGTCCTGCGGTGCGCTGATGTCGTCGAGGGCGGCGCGGATGGCGGGGGGCAGGGTGAGCTCTTCGGCCGCGAGAGCGGTTTTGAGCTGTCCGGTGGTGCGGGCGCCGAGGACGGGGGCGGTGACGCCGGGGCGGTCGCGGACCCAGGCCAGCGCCACGTGGGCGGGTGGGGTGCCGAGTCCTTCGGCGGCGGTGAGCACGGCGTGCACGATGCGGGAGGCGCGTTCGGTGCGGTGGTGTTCGACGTAGCTGGCCAGCGGGCCTGCGCCGCGGGAGTCGGCGGGGGTGGAGTTGCGGTACTTGCCGGTGAGCACGCCGCGGCCCAGCGGCGCCCAGGCGAGCAGGCCGATGCCGTGGTGGGCGGCGGCGGGGATGACTTCGCGTTCGGTGCTGCGGTCCAGCAGCGAGTACTCGTGCTGGGTGGAGACGAGGGGGGTGCGGGTGGGGTGCGCGCGCTGGTGGGTGGCGGCGGTGGCCAGCTGCCAGCCGGCGTAGTTGGCGATGCCCGCGTAGCGGACGCGGCCGGTGGTGGCGGCGGTGTCGAGGGCGGCGAGGGTTTCGTCGAGGGGCACGGCGGGATCCCAGGCGTGCAGCTGCCAGAGGTCGATGTGGTCGGTGCCCAGGCGGCGCAGCGAGTCGTCGAGCGCGGCCAGCAGGGAGCCGCGGGAGGCGCCGCCGCCGAACGGGCCGGGTTTGCGGCGGGCGGCGGCGGTGGTGGCCAGGACGATCTCGTCGCGCGGGACGTGGTGGGTGAGCAGCTGGCCGAGGATGGTCTCGGCGTGGCCGTCCTGGTAGACGTCGGCGGTGTCGACGAGGGTGCCGCCCGCGTCGTGGAAGACCGAGAGCTGTTCGGCGGCTTGGTCGGCGTCGGTGTCCAGGCCCCAGGTCATGGTGCCGAGGGCGAGTCGGGAGACGCGGAGGCCGCTGCGGCCGAGTTGTCGGTGTTCCACGCTGGGGAGGGTATTCGGTGCGGGGGCGGGTGTCGGTGAGGTTGGGGCGGCGGGTCTGGCCGGTGGTGTGCTGGATCACAGGACCGGCTCGTTGCGGTGGGTGATCGGCTGGTCGCTGGGCCGGGTGATGGGGCGGGGATCGGGTGGTGCGGGGGATGCTGCAAGATTTGGGTCGGTCTTCCGGCTGCCCCATCGCCGGGGTGCGTGCCGGTTTCATCCCGACTTGTGCTGGAGTGGGTTTCGTTGTCGTGGTTGCAGGCCATGGTGCTGGCCGTGGTCCAGGGGCTGACCGAGTTCCTGCCGATCTCGTCGTCCGGGCATTTGCGGATCGTCTCGGAGTTGTTCTTCGGTGCCGACGCGGGTGCGTCGTTCACCGCGGTGACGCAGATCGGCACCGAACTGGCGGTGGTGATCTACTTCGCCAAGGACATCGTGCGGTTGGTGGCGGTGTGGTTCCGCGGGTTGTTCAACGCCGAGGTGCGGCGGACGCAGGACTACCGGCTGGCGTGGTACGTGATCGTGGGCAGCATCCCGATCGGGGTGCTGGGCCTGCTGTTCCAGGACTACATCCGCTCGACGTTCCGCAGCCTGTGGATCACCGGCGCGATGCTGATCGTGTTCGGCGTGCTGATGGGGCTGGCGGAGCGGTTCGGTCAGCAGCGCCGCAACCAGGAACGCCTGCAGCTGCGCGATGGCGTGGTGATGGGCTTCGCGCAGTCGCTGGCGCTGATCCCGGGTGTGTCGCGGTCCGGTGGGACGATCACGGCCGGTCTGACGCTGGGCCTGGACCGGCCGACGGCCGTGCGGTTCTCCTTCCTGCTGGCGATCCCGGCGGTGTTCGCGGCGGGGCTTTCGGAGATCCCGCACGTCTTCGAGCCCAGCGCGACGGGCTTGCAGCCGTCGGTGGCGCAGATGGTGGTGGCCACCGTGGTGGCCGGGGTGGTCGGGTACGCGGTGATCGCGTGGCTGCTGCGCTTCGTCGAGCGCCACAGCGTCTACCTGTTCGTCTGGTACCGGATCGCGCTGGGCCTGCTGGTGTTCGCGCTGCTGGGCTTCGGCGTCATGCAGCCGTGATCTGACCTCGACCCGGGAAGCGCGGTCCGTGCCGGTGGGCGCGGGCCGCGCTCCTTTTTCGGCGGCCACTACCCTCGCGGGCGTGGCGACTCTCATCTTGTTGCGGCATGCGCGTTCAGCGGCCAACGGTTCGGGGATTCTGGCGGGCCGGTCGGCCGGTGTGGGTTTGGACGAGACCGGGAGGGGGCAGGCCGCCGGTCTGGCGGAGCGGCTGTCGGGGGTGCCGTTGCGGGAGGTGGTGGTCTCGCCGCTGCAGCGGTGCCAGGAGACCGTGGCCGGCCTGGTGGCGCAGCGGGAGCTCTCGCCGGTGGTCGAACCGGATCTGGTCGAGGTGGACTACGGGCGGTGGACCGGCCGCAAGATCAGCGAGCTGACCGAGGAACCGTTGTGGCGGGTGGTGCAGCAGCACCCGTCGGCGGCGGTGTTCCCCGATGGCGAGGGCCTGGCGCAGGTGCAGGCGCGGGCGGTGGCCGCAGTGCGGGCGTGGGACCGGAAGCTGGCCGACGAGGAGGTGTGGCTGGCTTGCACGCACGGCGACGTGATCAAGGCGGTGCTGGCCGACGCGCTGGGCATGCACCTGGATGCCTTCCAGCGGATCGTGGTCGATCCGTGTTCGGTGAGCGTGGTGCGCTACACCCGGACGCGGCCGTTCGTGGTGAAGGTCAACGACACCGGCGGGGACGTCTCGGCGCTGGTGCCGCCGAAGGCCTCCGGTGCCTCGGATGCGGTGGTGGGCGGATCGACCGGGGCATCGGCATAGGCGCTCGGCGGCCGGGCGGTCGAAGCGGATCCGGCGATCGGTAGATATTCACATTCCTCCTGGACATCTGGTTAGGTCGTGTCAGCAGACGGAGAAACTGGTTGCCGAGCAGCAGGAGGTTTCTTGTCCAGCGATGCGCATTCCACCGGTGAGGACGCCGAGGTCCTCCAGATCGCCCAGATGGCCACGCTGTTCACGCCGTGGTCCTTGCGGCTGGCGGTGACCTTCCGGCTTCCCGATCTCGTGGCCGGGGGTTGCACGGCTCTCGGTGAGCTCGCCGAGCGATCCGGCACCGACCCCGCCGCGCTGCGGCGGGTGGTGCGGCACCTGACGAATCTGGGGTTGTTCCGCCGGATCGACGACGAGCACGTCGAGCTCACCGGTCGCGGTCGGGTCCTGTGCGCCGACCACCCGTCGCAGACCGCTCGTTTCCTGGACCAGAACGATGCGTTCGCCCGCCGCACCGACCAGGCCATCCCCGGCCTGCTGGAGTCGGTGCGCACCGGCGCGGCCGCGTGGGAGTCGCGCTTCGGCCGTCCTTTCTGGACTGATCTGGCCGCCGACGAGGAGTTCTCCGCTTCGTTCGACGCCGCGATGGCGGTGCACGCCGCCCGGTTCGCGCCGGCGATCGCCGAAGGTTACGGCTGGTCCGGGGTGCGGCACGTGGTCGACGTGGGCGGCGGGACCGGGCAGGTCATCGCCGAGCTGCTGCGCCGGTACCCGCATCTCACCGGCACGTTGGTGGATCTGCCCGGCACCGTCGAGCGTGCGGCGGCGAGCCCGGAGCTGGCCGCGCTGGCCGGGCGGTGCGCGGTGGTGGGGCAGAGCTTCTTCGAGGTGTTGCCCGACGACGGTGATGTCTACCTGCTGTCCAACATCGTCCACGACTGGCCTGATGAGGACAGTGTGGACATCCTGCGGCGGTGTGCGGCCGCTGCCGGTCCGGGAGGCCGGGTCCTGCTGGCCGAGCGGGTGGTGGCCGATACCGGCAGCGAGGCGTCGCGGCGGTTCGTCAGCCAGCGGGACATGGCGATGCTGCTGCTGATGGGCGCCGCGGAACGCGGTCTCGAGGAGTTCGGGGCCCTGGGTGCGGCGGCGGGCCTGAGATTGGTGAGCACGGTCTCGCTCATCGACGGGCAAGGCGTCTTCCTCCTGGAGTACGTGCCGGCTGCCTGAGCGCCGTGGCTCAGTGCCGCCACGTCACGTGCAGGGGCAGGCGGTGCAGTCCGATGGCCTGCAGCGGGTTCACGAAGCGGAGTTGCCCGCCGATGCCGAAGTCCTCGGTGCGCCGCAGCAGTTCTTCGAGGGCGATTCGTTGTTCCATCCGGGCCAAGGGCGCGCCGAGGCAGTAGTGGATGCCCTTGCCCAGCGCCAGGTGCCGGTTCGGGTCGCGGTCGATGCGCAACCGGTGCGCTTCGGGGAACTGGCGGGGGTCCAGGTTGGCCGAGGCCACCCACACCAGCAGGACCTGCCCTGCCGGGATGGTGCGGTCGGCCACCGTGACCTCCCGGGTGGTGCGCCGGGCCGTGGCCGGAAGCTGGCCGCGGTAGCGCAGCACCTCTTCGACCGCGGTGGGGATCGCCGCCGGGTCGGCCCGCAGCGCGGTTGCGGTGCCGGGGTGCGTGCTCAGCAGGTGGATCGCGTTGCCCAGCACCATGGTCGTGGTGATGTGCCCTGCGACCAGCAGGAATCCGCACACGCCGAGGATCTCCTCGTCGGCGAGGCGTTCGCCGTCGACCTCGACCACCGCGAGTTTGCTGACCAGGTCGGTGCCCGGCCGGTGGCGCCGCTGATCGATGATGTCGAGGAAGTACTCGTTCATCTCGCCGATCTCGGGTTCGATGGACAGCAGCATCTGCTCGGTCGGCACTATCACGGGTTCGTCGCCCCGGCCTTGGAAGAACAGCGCGTCGGCCCAGCGGCGGAACCGCTCGCGGTCGTCGAGCGGGATCTCCATGAGTTCGGCGATGACCATGAGCGGCAGCGGGTAGGCGAGTTCGGAGATGAGCTCGAAGCCCGGTGATCCGGCCACCGCGTCCAGCAGGTCCTGGGTGATCTGGCGGACGCGCGGCTCCAGGGCCTCCACCACGCGCGGTGTGAACGCCTTGCTGACCAGGCTGCGCAGCTTGCGGTGGTCGGGCGGGTCGAAGCCGTTGAACGCCCCCTTGGCCACGACGGCGAACTGCTCGGGCTGGGCGACCAGGGACCGCAGGTCCGAGGAGAAGGTCGTGTGATCGGCCATGATCGCTGCCGCGTCGGCGTAGCGGAAGACGTGCCAGTGCCCCAGTCCTTCGTCGTAGCTGATCGGTGCGCGCTCGCGCATCCTCGACCACCAGGAGACGAGCGCGTCGTACTCCGCCGGCTGGTCGCCCAGATCGAGCCCGGTGCGCTGGAGGTCCATAGGCATTCCTGTCCTCGAGAGGGAGCGGGGAGCGAATGGCGGCCGGACACCTACGCCATCCGGAACAATGCGTGGATTCTTTTGTTCGCACCACCAGCGCCGGAATGGGTCGGCATTTCGCTGATTTTCGCTGACTTTCACGCCGTCATGTCCGGTTCCGTGCGCCTGCTGGACCGATTGTAGCCGAAGCCGGATGGGCTGAAAGGGTGCGGCGAAGTGCGATGTGCACTCGATGAGAGTATTGATCAGGACATTGAATAATGGCAACAATGTATCCGGCGCAACTGTGCTGTCAATTCGGCAAACCGGGTTTCCGGGATGGGCCGGAGCGAGACCTTCCTGGTCGGAGTATCGATGTTTGCGCCACGGCCCGGGTTCCTGTCAGGTCCGGCCCTGCTCCCTCGTAATCCTTGTATTTGCCGTTTCCTGAGGAAAGGAGTTGAACAATGGTTACGACCTGGGTGTCCGACCGCGCGGAAGCTACCTGGTTCTCCGACCGCTCGGAGGCCACGTGGTTCTCCGACCGTACCGAGGCCACGTGGTTCTCCGACCGCGCTGAGGCCACGACGTGGTTCTCCGACCGCGCGAGCCACGCCCACGGGCTCTACGAGCTCGTGAGCTGCTGATAGCGGTCACGTTCCACGCGGGCCGGTCACCGCACCGGTGGCCGGCCCGCACCCGCGAGCACGGAAGGCTGGAGATTTGATCGCACTGGGAATCGCCCTGGTGGCCATCGCCGCGGTCGCGCACGCCGGCTGGAACGTCTGCGCGAAGCGGCTGTCCGACGGCGGCGCACCGTTCGTCTGGCTCTACAAAGTCGTCGGAAGCGTGGTCGTCCTCCCGGTGGGCATCGTCACCCTGGTGCTGACCTCCGGCGAAGTGCACTTCGGCTACTGGCTGATCGCCGTCAGCGTCGGTGCCGTGCTGCAGCTGTCCTACTACCTGCTGCTCCAGCGCGGCTACGCGACCTCGGACCTGTCGGTGATCTACCCGCTCTCCAGCGGGATGGCGCCGCTGTTCGCGGTCGTGGCGGCGATGATCCTGCTCGGTGAACGGCCCAGCCCGATGGGATTCCTGGCCGTGGCGGTGGTCATCGCCGGGGTGGTGGTGATCAGCGTCCACAGCTCGCAGGGCGATTCCCCCCGCGGCACCAAGCTCAACGGCGTGCTCTACGGGGCCCTGATCGGTGCCGCCAACGCCTTGGCGACGGTGTGGGACAAGCAGGCCGTCAGCGGGATGGCGCTGTCGCCGTTCCTGGTCTACTGGGGCATCTCGATGTTCGAGGTCCTGCTGCTGGCCCCCTTCGTGCTGCCCCAGCGGGACCGCCTTTCCCGGTTGTGGCGCCAGCACCGCAGGGAAGTGCTGATCGTCGGCGTCCTGGCCCCCACGGCCTACATTCTCGTGCTGTTCTCGATGAGGCTGGCGCCGGTGAGCGTGATCGCGCCGGCGAAGGAGCTGAGCATCGTGATGGCGCTGTTCGGCGCGTGGTTCTTCCTGAAGGAGCGGGAGATCCTGCGCCGATTCCTGGGAGCTATGGTCGTGATCAGCGGCGTGTTGATGCTGACGTTCTCGTGAGAACCACCTGCGCGCGGGCGCCCGCGATCCGGGATCGTCTCCGGCCGGAGAGCCGGAATGCGGGCGGTAATTCGGTCAATTCACTCGGCAAGTCGGTCTGATATGTCAACGCGAGCACGGGAGAATTATGTCTGGAAAAAAGGTCTTGGTCACCGGTGGTGCTGGTTTCATCGGCCGCAACATGATCCGCCAGATGGTCGCGGACGGATACGAGATCACATCCCTGGACAATTACAAGATCGGTGGTAAGGAATTCCTCCCGGTCGACGTGGCGCAGCAGGTCAACTGGGTCGAGGGCGATTCCCGGGACTTCGGGCTGCTCTCCGAACTGGTCCGCGGCAAGGACGGCGTCATCCACCTGGCCGCACCGTCGTCGTTCCTGATGTACGAAGAGGACCCCATCGACGGGGCGTCGGTGACCACCCAGGGCTTCCTCAACGTGCTGGAGGCGATGCGGCGCAACGACGTGCGCAAACTCGTCTACGCCAGCACCAGCGCGGTCTACGAGGGCAACCCGGTGCCCTACGTGGAGGGCATGACGATCGACCCGCCCGACCTCAAGGCGCTGTCGAAGAAGTGGAACGAGGACGCCGCCCACCAGTACTCCACGCGCTACGGGATCAAGGCCATCGGGCTGCGCCCGTTCAGCGTCTACGGCCACGACGAGTTCAGCAAGGGCGGCTACGCCAACGTCATCTCGCTGTTCGCCTGGGCAGCGGTCAGCAAGACCAACCCGGTCGTGTGGGGCGACGGGCAGCAGACCCGGGACTTCATCTACGTCGACGACGCGGGCCTGGCCTTCCAGCGCGCCCTGGAAGCCGACCTGGACACCCAGGAGTTCAACGTCGGCACCGGCATCGAGACCACCTTCACCGAGGCGATCGCGATGGTCGAGCAGGAACTGGGCGTGTCGCTGGCCCCGAAGTTCGTCGACGTGCCGATCGCCATCTACGCCCACCGCCTGCTGGCCGACACCACCCGAGCCGAGAACGTGCTGGGGTTCCGCGCGCGAACCAGCGTGCGCGAAGGCGTGCGCCGGGTCGTGGAGGCCACCAAGCGGGCGCAGCGGGACTGGCCGGAACTGGCAACGGCGCAGATGTACTTCGAAACCCTGCCCCAGCACTGACCGCGGCACCGGCCACCACCGGGGACGAGCAGCGGAGGCGCCGGCCGGCGCCTCCGCCCCGACCAACACCAGCAGCGCAGAAGCGGAGCCGATGAGCAGGGTACTGGCCCTCACCGACGCACCCGACGACGTCGAACGATTCTGCCGCGGCAGAGAACTGATGCTGTTCCGGATCGGGCAACTGCTGCCCGAGCAGCACGACTTCACCGCCTTCGAGCAGCAGTACCAGAAGCTGAAGTCCGCATGCGATCTCTCCACGATCGACCTGGTCATCGCCGAGTACATCGAGGCGCTGCCACTGCTGTACTTCATGCGCCGCGACGGATACCACTGCCCTGCGCTGATGATCCCGCACACCAACCCCTACCCGCTGAACATCCTCTTCTACTTCCTGCTGATCGCCCAGCACCCCCACCCCGGCGACCTGGTGATCTGCGGCTCGGCCAACGCCGCCAGCGCCTACCGGCACATCACCGGCATCCCCGCGGCCAACATCTGCACCTTCGGGATCAAGAACATCTACCGGCCGGGCGACCGCGACCGCGCCCGCAGCAACCTCGGCCTGCCCGCGGACCGGCCGATCCTGCTCTACACCGGGCGGTTCATGAACGACAAGGGACTGGCCCCGCTGCTGGCCGGCTACCACCGCCTCCGCGCGGCGGACCCGGAGCTGCTGCTGGTCATGTCCACCACCCACCTGGACACCCGCTACCACAACCAGCTGGCCGCGCAGCTGGAGCACGTCGTGCGCTTCCAGCGCCTGGACCGCGCGCAGACCGTGGACCTCTACAACGCCGCCGACGTCTACGTCTCCGGTGCCACCAGCATCTTCGAGACCTACGGCAAAGCCCCGCTGGAAGCGATGGCGTGCGGGCTGCCGGTGGTCGTGCCGCGCTTCGACGGATTTCCCTACTACGTCAACGACACCAACGGGGCGCTCGTGGACGTCGACCACCACCCGCAGCCGTGCTTCACCCCCTACGACTTCGCGGTGATGAACGTCGAGGACTTCACGGTCAAATGCCGGCAGGTGCTCGACCGCGGCACACCGCCGCAGCACCACGTCCCGGACTGGGCCACCTACGACCACACCATGGAGGTCCTCACCGAGCTGGTCGGCGAACTCCTGCAACACCCGCGCCGGACCGGCGAAGCCGAACCCTCCCGCAAGATCGACACCACGGCCTACCCGGACCCGGTGCGGCGACTGCTCGACCACTACGAGCTGACCTGCACCGACGACCTCGTCCACCGGGCGGGCCACCTCGGCCTGATCGACCGCAGGCAGCCCGGCGACACCGGCCTCCTGCGGGCGTTGCACGACGAGATCTTCCACACGATGCACGCCGAGACCAGCACCGCGACACCCTGACGCACCGCCGAATCCGCGAAGGACTGGCACCGATGACGATCCAACCCGACAGCACGGTGTGCCGGCGCTGCGGCATGCCGCTGGCCTACGACACCTACATCAACCAGACCGAGGGCAACCCGACCTCACCCGAACCCGGGCTGTGCGCGCATTGCGCCGGGGTGCAGACGGGTTCGGTGACCCCGGAACGCGTCTCCAGCCAGGACCGCAGCACCCAGCTGGAGATGATCTTCCGGATCTACCGGCAGAACCGCCGCTGGCCCCGCCTGCTGGCGCGTGCGGCGACGCGGCTGCACCGGCTGCTGCCCGCCGACACCGTCAAGCGCGCCGAACTCGTCAACAGCATCCCCACCCGCAGCAGCCGGTCCACCACCGACGCCGTGGTGCTCTACAGCGGCGGCAAGGACTCCAGCTGGATGCTCATGCAGCTGGCCCGGCAACGCGATCTGCGGGTCAAGGCCTGGATGCTCGACCAGGGCTACCAGTCACCCGCGGCGATTAGCAACGCCCGGGCGCTGTGCGACCGGCTCGGCGTGGAGCTGGTGATCTCCCGCCCGGAGCAGAACCCCATGAACACCCTGTTCCGGCTGGGCTTTTCGATGAACGAGGAAACCGACCCGAACCTGCTGCGCGCGGTGATGTCCTACGGGCCCGCCTGCTGGCCGTGCTTCTCCACCATCATCGCCCAGTCCACCGTGTACTGCCACGAGAACGACATCCCGTTCTGCTTCATCGGCACCCAGAAGGGCCAGAACCGCACGAACATGCGGGGCAAGCCCTACGTGCCGGGCGGGCCGCTGCCGCCCCTGGACGCCGCTGTCGAGGACATGGTCGCCATGCTGCGCGAGCACGCGGAGAAGAAGGCACCCGAGGCGGCCCGGCTGCTGCGGACCTCGCGGACCCGGACGGTGATGGTGCCCTTCTACGAATTCGTGCCCAAACCACCGCTGGAGCAGAAGCTGGCCGATCTGGAGGCCACCGGCTGGAAGGTGCCGCGCAACACCGGCAGCTGCAGCACCAACTGCATGATGAACGAACTGGGCTACCGGATCATGCGCAACCAGTACGGCTTCGACATCTACCAGATCGCCGAGGCCCACGAACAGCGGCTGCAGGACAACCCCGCCCCGGCCAACATCGCGGTGCTCGACGAGGAGGCGATCCGGCGCGGGGCCAAGCTCATCGACCTCACCCCGGTGGAATCCCGCAAGTGGGGCGTGGAGGAATGACCGGTGCACAGCGCTGAACCCGACTGGGCGCAGCTGCGCGCCGAGTTCGACCTCACCCCCGACTACGTGCACCTGGCGCTGTCGATGCTGACCGCCCACCCGCGCCCGGTGCGCGAAGCCATCGAACGCCACCGCCGGGGCCTGGACACCAACCCCGCCCTGTACTTCCACCGCCGCGACGAGCTGCACCGGGCGGTGCTGGAGCGGGCGGGCGCCTACCTCGGGGCGCACCCCGACGCCATCGCCCTCACCGAAAGCACCACGATGGGCCTGGCCGTGGTCTACGGCGGATTCCGGCTGAAGCCGGGGGAGG
This sequence comes from Saccharopolyspora indica, assembly GCF_027853965.1. GTDB lineage: Bacteria > Actinomycetota > Actinomycetes > Mycobacteriales > Pseudonocardiaceae > Saccharopolyspora > Saccharopolyspora indica. Next base: position 779,127 of record NZ_JAQGLB010000001.1, read on the forward strand.
AGATCCTCAGCACCGAGCACGAGCACTACGCGGCCACCGAACTGCTCCGCTTCAAAGCCGCCAGCAGCGGCGCGGCGCACCGCACGATCCGGTTGTACGAGGACCCGCGGCAGGCGACGGTGGCCGAGATCGTCTCCGCGGTGCGCCACGGCCTCGGGGAGCGCACCAGGGTGCTGGCCTTGACCTGGGTGCACTCCGGGACCGGGGTGAAGCTGCCGCTGGCCGAGATCTCGGCGGTGGTGGCCGAGCACAACCGCCACCGCCCCGCCGACGAGCAGGTCGTGGTGTGCGTGGACGCCGTGCACGGCCTGGGCGTGGAGGACTTCGAGGTCGCCGACCTGGGCTGCGACTTCTTCGTGGCGGGCTGCCACAAGTGGTTGTTCGGGCCGCGCGGCACCGGCCTGGTGTGGGGCAGCGACCGCGGCTGGCAGGCGGTGGAGCCGGTCGTGACGTCCTTCGACGTCGAGGTTTTCTGGCCCTGGTACCTGGGGCGCCTGCCCGACCTCGAAGCACCGAAGGCCCGGATGTGCACGCCAGGCGGGTTTCCCGCCTACGAGCACCGGTGGGCGCTGGCCGAGGCGTTCGACTTCCACCTCGCCCGCGGCAAGAACACCATCAACGCCCGGATCGCACAGCTCAACGCCCACTGCCAGGCGCGGCTGGCGGAGCTGCCCGGGGTGCGGGTGCGCACACCCGCGGCGCCGCAGCTGTCCTCCGGGATGGTCTGCCTGGACGTGCCGGGACTGGATCCCGCCGAGGTGGTCGAGCGGATGCTGCACGCCGGGGTCATCGTCGGTCAGACGCCCTACCGCAGCAGCGCGGTGCGCATCGCCCCCGGAGTGCTCAACAGCGTCCAGGACATCGACCGGGCCGTCGACGCGCTCGCCCGCGTGATCGACGAGCACGGGCGCTGAGGCAGCGCCCGTGCTCGTTCGTCACCTGCCGCGCTCGGCGAGCACGTAGCGCACCGGGCTGGGGATGGCGATACCGCTGGTGGTGGGATCGCGGTGCGATTCGACTTCGGCGGCGATCTCCGCGGCGATCCCGGCCCGCTGGTGCTCGGGAACCTTCTCCCAGAACAGCCGCATGCCGTGGGTCCAGGTCCACGCGACGAACTCCTGGCCCGAGGCGGTGCGAATCAGCAGCTCCTCGTCGTGGACGGTGATCGTGCGGAAGCCGGCCGCGCGCAAGTCGTCGAGCACCTGCTGAGCGCCACCGAAGGCGTCCGACTGCGGGTAGACCTGGGTTCCGCTGCCGTACTCCGCCGACCACTTCGCGATCGTGCCGAGACCGAAGACCGCCGGTTCCGGGTGCTGCACGGACACCGGGGCCGAGACCGCCAACCGGCCGCCCGGACGCAGGAACCGGTGGTAGGCGCGGAAAGCCGCCGCGGTGTCGGGTACCATGTGGACGCTCATGCTGCCGATCACGGCATCGAAGCTCTCCGGCGGGAAATCGGGGTTCTGCCCGTCCATCGCCCGCACGCTCACCTGCCGCAGGCCGCGCCGGTCCGCCTCCTGACCGGTCGCGGCGGTCATCGCCTCGGACAGGTCGATGCCCACCACCTCACCGCCCGGACCGACCGCATCGGCAGCGGGGAACAACGCCGCGCCGCGACCGCAGCCGATGTCCAGGACGGACTGTCCCGCACCGATCCCGGCGAGCTCGACGAGTCTGCGGCCGACGGGCTGGAAGTACTCGACATCATCGTGGTCGTAGACCAGCGCCACCGCGTCGAAGGTGTTCCGCAGCGTTTCCTGGACACGGGCATCTGACATGCAGCAATCCCCTTGTCTGTGAAGAGCCTGGCACATCTGGCGGCCACTGCTGAAGCTAGTGACCGGCCAGTCGGGCAGGTACCACCCAGCGGAGGAATGTGCGCGCGAGCAACGTCAGGCCCGCAGGTGCACGACGTGGCAGCGCGCGTCGGTGGGCAGGATCCGCTGGGTGCCGCCGGTGAAGCGCACCAGGACCCGGCCGCTGCTGCCGGGGGTGACCTGTTCGACGATGCCGACGGGCCCGATCGGGCCGTAGAGGCGGACGGGGTCGCCGGGCAGCAGTTCGTCGGCGCGGACGCGTTCGCGGTTGATCGCCGCTGAGGCCGGGCGCAGCCAGCGGATCGTGGCGTACCAGGCGGTGCAGGTCAGCGCGGGCAGCGCGACGGGCAGCCACGGTGCGAGGTCGGTGAGGGCGAGCCCGGGAGCGGCGCCGGCCAGGGCCGCCCACAGCCCGGAGCTGATGGGGTGGCGGCCCAGTTGCAGCCAGCCGGTGGTGCGGATCGTGCCGTCGGGTCGCTGCCCGCGCGGTGGTGGCGGCGGTTCGTCGGGGAAGTCGAACTGGTCGGTGTCGCGGGTGGTCTCCGGGGCGCTCTTGCCCAGCGGTTCGCGTGCGTCGCTGATCGCGGCGATCTCCGTGGTGACCTCGGTCGGCGCGGGGTGGGTGCGCAGGGGTGCGTCGAAGCGGGCGGTGCCGGGGTTGAGCAGGGTGCGCAGCATCGCCACTTCGGTGTCGCGGCGGTGTCCGCAGACGGGGCAGCTCAGCGCGGCACCGGTGGGTGCTCGTTCGTCCGGTGCGGCGGTCAGCGGGCCGTGCCCGTGGGGGCATTGCGGTGCGTGGGGCCCGTTTTCGAGGATGTGCAGGGCGCTGGTCGGGGTGCGGTCGGTATCGGAGTTCACCATCGGGTGGTCCACCTCAGCTCGCCGTCGTCGTCGCGTTCGCAGCTGGCGGCCGCGCCGCTGGGGGTGCGGCCGGTGTCGCCTTCCTCGGAGCAGCGCTCGTTGCGGGTGACCACCGGAACCCGGTCCTCGTCGGGCTCGGTGGCGGTGGTCGTCGGTGCGGGGCTGGGCACCGGCCGCTCGACGGGTTCCGGGCGGGGGCTCGGCGGTGGGGTGCTCGTGCGCCGCGTGCTGGTCGGAGTCGTGGTCGTGGCCGGGGTGCGGCGGGATGTCGTCGTGGTCGGCTGGGCGCTGGTGGTGGGGGCCGCCGTGGTGCTCGGCACGGATGGCGCGGGTGGTGGGGGAGCGGCCACCGGGGGAGCGGGCTGAGCGAGTTCGGTGCTGGCCGGGCTCGGCAGGGCGTTGAGACCGGTGGTGGCGGTCGCGGCCAGCAGCGCGGCGGCCGGCAGCAGCCTGGCGGCCACCGGAGTGCGCCACCACCAGCGGCGCAGCGTGGCGGGGGTCTGGGCAGGCAACGGAAGAGCGCTCCTTGTCGCGTTGGTGCCGTGTTTTCCCCGACCGGCGGGGCGAATCGTAGCGAATTCGTCACGATTCGGTGTCCAGCGGGCAAACCGCGACCCCGCTCGGTGGCCTGTTTCCGGTGCGCACGGCAACGCCGGCACCCGAATGTGATCTGCACCTCGCGCGCCGCGGGAACCCCTGCCGCACACCGGGAACGCATGCCCGGGCACAGCCCGTGATCATCCCTTGTGGACGGTCCACAGGGGATGCGGCGGTCGCCCGCGCTCGAGGCGGTGTCGTGCCGGTCCGCGCTCAGACCGAAAAGCTGAGATCCCTGGCGGTCAGCGAAACCGGGCGCAACCGCAGCCACAACGCCCCGCTGCCGGCGGGATCGTCGTGCACGATGCGGCGGAACCGCCGATCCCACCGCGACTCGTCGGCGCCGAGGTAGCGGGAGAGCTTGCGCCGGCCGCGCGAGACGTCGAAGGGCACGATGTCGGCATCACCGCGAGCGGTGACCTGCCGGACCACGCCCGTGGCGAGATCGCACTCGTCGACGACCAGGGCGATCGCGGGATCCGCCCGCACCCGGCCCGGCAGCTTCGCCCAGCTGCCGGTGATGATCCAGAACGCCTGCTCCTCCCAGAGGAACCACGTCGGCCGCACGGTCGGCCCGTTGGTGGCCACCCGCGCGGTCAGCGGCCGCGCCAAAAAACCCGCCACGTCGAAGTCCGGCTCGATCCTGCGCTGCGCGTCGGTCTCCATCCGCACAGCATGAAACCTCCACCGCGCTGGAGGTCAACCCGCCCCGGATCAGCCGGCACCCGTCGGTGCGGCGGCGCCGTTCTTGCGCCGGTTGGCGTTGAAGCGCGCCTTCTTCTGGCGATTCCCGCAGGTGTTCATGTCGCACCACTTGCGGGTGCGGCTCTGGCTGGTGTCGAAGAACGCGGCCCGGCAGGTCGGCGATGCGCACAGGGCCAACTTCCCGTCCCGTTCGCCCGCGATGATGCTGATCGCATCAGCGGCGATCACGCCGAGAGCGTCCTCCACGCAGTCCGAACCGAGTCGCCACCGACGATCGCCGTCAGGCGTCAGGATCGCCGCGGCCCGTCCCTGAACGCTGCGGTCGTTGATGATCTGGAGGGCCGAGGCGGGAAGCGGGTCCTGGATCGCGGTCGCCGTCGCGGCGGCGTGGACGGCTTCCCGCAGCTCCCGGGCGAGTTCGAGCTGGGCGGCGGTGCAGGAGTCCACGGCCAGGCCGTGGATCGCCAGCCAGTCGACGAGCCGCTGCGGCACGGGAATGCGCTCCACGGGCTCACCGCTGCGCTCGGTCAGGGTCGCCGTGAAGCTGGTCGCCAGAACGCTGCCGAGGCGGAAGTCGGGGAACCCAGCACGCATGGAACCACCTTAGCCGGTTGCCCGTGGGAAGATCCACATGCTAGAACCACCTAAGCCGGTTCCGTGATGGTCAGGAGACCCCATGCCCCGCACCACCAGCGACGTGCAAGCATTCCGAGCCCGCGCGACTGACGCCGAGCTCGACGATCTGCGCGCGCGACTGGCCGCAGCTCGGCTGCCGGAGGCCGAGACCGTCCACCGCGCCGCGCCCGGCCCCCGCCGATGGGGCCAGGGCGTCCCCCTCGCCGACCTCGTCGATGTCGTGAACTACTGGCGCACCGGGTACCAGTGGCGCCCGTTCGAAGAGCGCCTCGACCGCATCGGCCAGTTCCGCACGACCATCGACGATCTGGGAATCCACTTCCTGCACCGCCGGTCCACGCGCCCGGACGCCACACCGCTGATCCTGACCCACGGCTGGCCGGGCAGCATCGCCGAGTTCACCGACGTGGTGGAGCAGCTGGCGGACCCCGACGACGCCGACGCGCCGGCGTTCCACGTCGTCGCCCCCTCGCTGCCGGGCTTCGGGTACAGCGGCAAACCGGCCACCACCGGGTGGGGAACCGAGAAGATCGCGGCCGCATGGGTGGAACTGATGGGACGGCTCGGCTACCACGAGTTCGCCGCCCACGGCGGCGACTGGGGAGGCAACATCACCACGGTTCTCGCCGGCAGGTTCCCGGCGCACGTCCTGGGCATCCACACCACCTTCGCCGAGGGGCCACCCGGGCTGACCACGGACGGGCTGACGGCCGACGAGCGCGCATGGGCCGAGGAGACCCGCGACTTCTGGCGCCACCGCGCGGCCTACGCCAAACAGCAGGCGACCCGCCCGCAGACCATCGGCTACTCGCTCGTCGACTCACCCGTCGGGCTCCTGGCCTGGATCCTCGACAAGTTCGCCGAGTGGACCGACACCGAGGACAGCCCGTTCGAGACGATTCCCGTGGACCGCGTGCTCGACGACGTCACCCTGTACTGGCTGACGCGGACCGGCGCATCGGCGGCCCGCATCTACTACGAGAGCCACAACTCGCTGGACCCCGAACTCCGGGTCGACGTACCAGCAGCGATCACCATGTACCCCCGCGACATCGAGAAGTGCCCGCGCCCCTGGGCCCAGCAGCGGTACCGGCAGATCGTCCGGTGGAGATCACCCGATGCCGGGGGGCACTTCCCGTCGCTGGAGGTTCCCGGGTACTTCGTCAACGACCTGCGAGAAGGCCTCGCGGCAGTGCTGGCCGCAGCTCGGTGACCCCTCAGCGGCCGGCGCAGGGCAGCCAGCGCCGCAGCGCCCTGCGCAACGCCTCCAGGGCCGGTTCGTCCAGGTGATCGGCGGCCCAGGCGACGTAGCAGTCCGGGCGCAGCAGCAGCGCGGCAGGTGATCCCGGCCGCGGGCGGGCGGTGACGACATCGAAGTGGTGGCGCCACTCGGAGGCGATCGCGCTCAGCGAGCCGTTGCCGGTCAGGTCCAGCAGCAACGGCCGCGCGGTCCTGGTCAGCTCCGCCAGCCGGACCGGCCCGGCCTCGGTGCGCAGGTCCAGCTCCGGGGCGAAGCGGCCGGTCAGCGGGTGCGCGGCGGGATCACCCATGTCGTAGCCGATGTCCGCGCCCGTGGTCAGCTCCGCCAGCCGCCGCACGGTGCCGGCCTCGCCGAGCAGTTCGGCCATCACCGCGCGCAGTCCGGTGACGTCGCTGCCCGGGGCGATCAGGGCCGCCTGCGCCTGCGCGTTGAGCACCATGCGCTCGGCGGCGGCCCGCCGCTCGGTCTGGTAGCTGGCCAGCAGGCCGGGCGGGGCGCTGCCGCGGATCTCGGCGGCCAGCTTCCAGCCCAGGTTGGCCGCGTCCTGCAGGCCGAGGTTGAGCCCGGGGCCGCCGCCGGTGGCGGCGTAGACGTGCGCGGCGTCGCCGACCAGCAGGACCCGCCCGTCACCGAACCGCTCGGCCACCCGGGTGTTGCCGCCGCTGAGTCGCCGCAGCACGTGCGGGCCCGCGCCACCGGGAGGGCTCAGCGGCACCTCGGCGCCCAGCACGCGGCCGATGCTGGCCCGCAGTTCACCCAGGCTCATCGGGGTCCCGGTGGCGGGCTGGTCCCACTCCGTGGTGCTGATCAGCGGTGGCTGGCCGGGCAGCGGCGCGTAGGAGAAACCGCCGGTTTCGGTGCGGTGCGGCAGGAACGGCGCCACCGCGCCGAAACCCGGCACCTGCAGGACACCGGTGGCCGGATCGACCCACTCCGGCGGAACACCGGCGTGCGCCGAGCGCACCGTCATGCGGTCGTAGGTGCGGCCCGGGAAGGCGATCCCGGCCAGCTTGCGGGTGCGGCTGTGCGCACCGTCGGCGCCGACCAGGTAGCGGGCCCGCAGCCGGTAGGTCCCCTCCGGTCCGGTCACCTCGGCGGTGACCGCGTCCTGGTCCTGGGAGAGGCCGACGAGTTCGTGCCCGCGGCGCACCTGCACCCCGAGCTCCGCGGCGCGTTCGGTCAGGACCTCCACGATCCGCCGCTGGGGGACCGCCACGGTGTGGACCGGGCTGTCCTCCAGCAGGCTCAGGTCCAGGCCCAGACCGCCGAAGGTGAAGTAGGCGGTGTTGGCTCGCGGCGGCTGCGCCTCACCGGTGAGGCGCTCGTGCAGCCCACGGTGGTCGAGCAGCCGCACGACCTGCCCGAGCAGCCCGTTGGCCTTGGGTTCGTCACCGGGTTCGGGCAGGCGTTCCAGCACGACGGGCCGGATCCCGGCCAGGCTCAGCTCGCAGGCCAGCATCAGCCCGTTCGGGCCGCCGCCGATGATGACGACATCGGTGATCACCAGCACTCTCCTCACGGTCACCGCGGACGGGCCCAGCGCCCGTCCGCGGCGCCAACCTAGACGAAAAAAATGCGTGCACGCAAATTTGCGTGGACGCAGTAAAGCTGGGAGGGTGGGCCGGTGACCACACGGCGGACAGGACTGCGCGAGCAGAAGAAGCAGGCCACCGAACGAGCCCTGCGCGAAGCGGCACTGCGGCTGGCGCTGGAACGCGGACCCGACAACGTCCGCGTCGACGACATCGCCCAAGCCGCCGGAGTCTCACCCCGGACCTACAACAACTACTTCTCCAGCCGTGAACAGGCCATCATCGCCGCCATCACCGCCCAGCGGCAGACGCGGCTGGCCGAGTCCGTCACCGGCCGGCCCGACGGCATCCGCCTCGCCGAAGCCATCACCGACTCGATCGTGGAGCAGTACACCGGCACCGGACACGACGAGATCACGCTGATCACCACCAGCCCCGCACTGCGCGAAGCGTTCCTGCACGCCACCACCGCCATCGAAGACCCCCTGGCCACCGCCATCGCCCACCGCCTCGGCGACACCGACCCGGCCACCGCCGCGGTGCTCGCGGCCGCCATCACCGCCGCGGTCCGCACCGCCCTGAGGCGGTGGCTGCAACCAGCACCCACCGCCGGCGGTCTCGTCATCCCCACCGGAGCGCTCCCGAACCTGCTCCGCACCGCGCTCGAGGTGCTCGCACCCGCACTCGACGCCGCAGAAGAACACCGACGCCAGCGCCGATGAGATGTGCCCCGAACCGGCCGTGGAACCCACCATTTCTTGAATGACCGGTCCAGTATGAGTAGGGTTGCGGCCATGGGCAGGGTGAAGGAGTTCGATCCCGACGCGGCACTGCGCACGGCGATGGAGCTGTTCTGGCGCCAGGGCTACGAGGCGACCTCGATGCAGGACCTGGTCGACCACCTGGGTCTGGGGCGCGGCAGCATCTACGGCGCGTTCGGGGGCAAGCGCGATCTGTTCCTGGCGGCGGTCGAGCGCTATGCGGACGACGCCCGCGCGGGACTGCTCGACCAGCTCTCCGCACCAGGCTCCTCGCTCGATGCCGTGCGCGCCCTGGTGCGCTGGTACGCGCACGCAGCGCTGACCGACGAGCAGCGCAAAGGCTGCCTGATCACCAACACCGCGATCGAACTGCCCGGCGACGCCGACGCCGGTCGCCTGGTGGAATCGGGGCTGGAGGTCGTGGAAACCGCTCTCACGGCCGCACTGATGCGGGCGAGGAGCGAAGGTGAACTGCCCGCCGACCGCGACCCCGCGGCGCTGGCGCGCTTCCTGGTGACGGTGCTCCAAGGCGTGCGGGTGGTCGGCAAGACCTCCCTGCGCCAACGCCTGATCGACGACACCGTCGAGCAGGCCCTCGCACTGCTCGGCTGATCCCGCCACCTCGTCCCCCGGGGACGCTCATGCCCAATTTCTGGACCGATCGTTCAACTAAAGGAATCGTGATCATGGTTTCCGCCGTTCCCACCGATGCCGAACTGGCCGCCACGCTCGACGGCGACTTCACCAGCGACCACGCCGAGGTCAACGGAACCCGCCTGCACCACGTCAGCGGCGGCACCGGCGACCCCCTCGTCCTGCTCGGCGGGTGGCCGCAGACCTGGTGGCAGTTCCGCAAGATCATGCCCGAGCTCGCCCGCCGCTTCCGCGTGATCGCGGTCGACCTGCGCGGCATGGGCGGATCGGCCAAACCCGAGACCGGCTACGACAAGAAGACCATCGCCGCCGACATCCACGCGCTCATCGGCCACCTCGGCCACCAGTCGGCCTTCGTCGCCGGGCACGACATCGGCGCCGCGGTGGCCTACCACCTCACCGCGGGCTTCCCGCACGCCGTGCGCCGGCTGGTCACCCTGGACATGGGCGTGCCGGACGCCTCCTGGCTGGCCATCCCGATGCTCCCCGCCAGCGACGAGCAGGCCGCCGCGCTCACCGAAGGCCGCGGCGGATATCCGTGGTGGTTCGCGCTCAACCAGCTCCGCGAACTACCGGAACGACTGCTCGACGGGCGATTCCGGCTGCTGATCGACTGGCTCTACGGCCACATGCTCCACGACCAGGCATCGGTCGACGAGCAGGCCCGCCGCATCTACGCCCACGCCTACGACAGCCAGCAGGCCATCCGCGCGGGCAACGGCTGGTACCAGACCATGCGCCAGGACGTCGCCGACCTGGCCACCTACCCGCCGGTGACCACACCGATCCTGACCCTCGCCGGCGAGGACAGCTACCCGGCGCTGCGCGAGCAGATGGCCGACAAGGGCACCGACGTGCGCGTCCTCGCCGTGCCCGGCAGCGGGCACTACATCCCCGAAGAACAGCCCGAATTCCTCCTCGCCCGCCTGGTGGAGTTCTTCGCAGGCCCCCACCGCACGACCCGGCCGGAAACCCCGGCCACCTGAGCGCCGACCGCGGTGCGGCGAGAAACACCCGCGCGAGCAGCTCCCCTCCAGCCACGGCGGGAGGGGAGCCCGGTGATTGAAACCTCCGGCGGGCGACATCGGCAGGGCGTGACGCTCTTCGCCGAGCCGGGCGACCCGGATCTGCGGGAGCGGGCGATCAGGCGGAGATGCGTGGTCGTTGCGGGGGAGCCTGGCCGGTGAGGACGGTGCGGCGCAGTTCGTCCAGCGACAGGCCCACCGCGTCGGCCAGGGCCGCGACGGTGAAGAACGCCGGCGTCGGGATCCGGCCCTTCTCGATCTTGCGCAGGGTCTCGGTGGAGATGCCCGCGGCCGCGGCGACCTCGACCATGCTGCGCTGGCCGCGCGCCTCCCGCAGGGCCTGGCCCAGCAGTTCGCCCCGGCGCAGCTCGTGCTCGGTGAGAGGTTCACGCACCATGACCGCGATACTAATATCGGTATAGTTATTGGGCCAGTTCCGCTGGAGCAGCACGTGATCGAGCTGAAGACCGCCACCGAGATCGACGCCCTGGGCGAAGCCGGGCGCGTCGTCGCCCGCGCACTGCACGCCGTGCGCGCCCACGCCCGGCCCGGGATCACGCTGCGCGAGCTCGACGAGCTCGCCCGCACCCTCCTCACCGAGGCCGGAGCCCGGCCGTGCCGGGCGCCGAAGCCGGGCGCGATCAGCACCTCGGTCAACGACGTCATCGCCCACGGCACCCCCGATCACACCCGGCTGGCCGACGGCGACCTGATCAGCATCGACTGCGCCGCGAGCCTGCACGGCTGGGTCGGCGCCGCCGCGATCACCTTCAGCGCCGGCCGGCCCCGGCCCGAGGACACCGCACTGGTGCGCGCCACCGAGCAAGCGCTCGCCGACGGCATCGCCGCCGCCAGGCCCGGAGCACGCCTCGGCGATGTCTGCCGCGCCATCGGCGTGCTCGGCCGCAGCGCCGGATACGGCATCCCCGCCGGACTCGGCGGCGCAGGAGTGGGCCGCGACAGGCGCGAAGCACCACCGGTCCCCAACGACGGCCACCCGGGCAAAGGCGTCCCGCTGCGCCCAGGACTGGTGCTGAGCATCGAACCGGTGGTGCTGGCGGGCGGCACCGATGCCACCACCACCGAGGGCTCGGTGGTGCGCACCGCAGACGGCAGCCGCGCCGCCCACACCGGGCACACCATCGCCATCACCGCCGACGGCCCGCGAATCCTCACCGCGCGCTGACACGCCACTCGGCGCAATTTCCCCACACCGTCGGAAAAGGGATTCCGGGCCGGGACTTTGGGCTCCCAGGTCAACCCGCCGAAGGTCCTCTCCGCGCCGCCGGGCCGATGATCAATCCCACATGCGACGCAGCGTGCACATCCGGATACTGGGAATTGCCGATCACGCCATCGCAGAATTGTCCCGAGGGAACATGAAAAGACACTTCGCCTTCGTCAGCGTGCCCGCCGCCGGACACGTCAACCCGACCCTGCCGCTGGTGGCCGAACTGCTGCGCCGCGGTCACCGGGTCAGCTACGCCGTGGGCCACGACATGGCACCGGCCGTGAAATCCACGGGCGCCGAGCTCGTCGAACTCCCCACCGAACTGCCCCAGATCGGCCGCGTCCCGTTCACCGAACGCATGGCGACGATGCTGGACTTCTTCTGCCACGACCTGCGAGCCAGCATCCCGGTGCTGCGGCAGCGATTCGCCGACGACCCGCCGGATGCGGTCTGCGCCGACGCGATGACCCCCTACGGCCGCATGATCGCCGAAGAGCTCGGGGTTCCCGCGATCGTGCTGATGCCCAGCATGGCCTCCAACGAGCAATTCTCGATGCTGGAGGCAGCACCGGCCAGCGAGGATTTCTCCACCGAGCTCTTCACCGAGATGACCAACCGGATCGGGCAGGTCGCCGCCGAACTCGGCGTGCGCCCGGTGCTGCCGCTCCAGGCGCAATCCGGCGAGCTGAACCTGGTTTTCCTGCCGCGCGAATTCCAGCGCGCGGGCGAGACCTTCGACGAGCGCTACCACTTCATCGGTCCGCTGCTGGGCGAGCGCGACCAGCAGCCCTGGCAGCCGCGCGACCCGCACGCCCCGCTGCTCTACATCGCACTGGGCACCGCCTTCAACAACCGGCCCGACTTCTACCGGATGTGCCTGAGCGCGTTCGGCGACAGCCCCTGGCAGGTCGCGATGTCCATCGGCCACGACGTCCAGGCCGGTGAACTCGGGCCGGTGCCCGGCAACGTCGAGGTGCGCGCGAGCTTCCCGCAGCCGGCGGTGCTGCGCCACGCCAGCGCCTTCATCTCCCACACCGGCATGAACTCCACCATGGAATCGCTGCACGCCGCGGTCCCGCTGGTGGCCGTGCCGCAGATGCCCGAGCAGGCCATCAACGCCGCCCGCGTGCAGGAACTCGGCCTCGGCCGCCACCTGGAACCGGCGACCGTCACCGCCGAGGTGCTGCGCGCCGCCGTCGAGGACGTCGCCTCGGACGAAGGCATCCGCGCCAACCTGGAGAAGATGCGCCGCGTCGTGCGCTCCAGCGGCGGTGCGACCGCCGGAGCCGACGCGCTGGAGAACCACCTCGCCTGAACACGTGGTGGTGTCGCCGGCCCCCCCCTCCCCCCCCGGCGCCACCACCGTTCACCGCGCAGCGGCGCGAGCGCGCCGCGGGCGGCGGTCCAGCCACCACTGGCTCACCAGCAGCGGAACCACCCAGCCCAGCCACGTCGACAACCCCGCGATGGTCGAGATGAAGTAGGCCATGTCGCCGCCGTAGGTCGTCGGCAGCTGCGGCGCCAGCAGCACCGCCCACAACGGCGTCCACACCCGGTTGGTCACCGTCGAGACCGTCAGCACGAACGAGCGGATCATCCACCGGCGGTGGTCGCCGAAGCGGCGGGCCCGCCCCGCCCGCCAGCCCGCCACCGTGCAGCCGAACCACACCGTGGCCAGCGTCAGGTTGCTGGCCACCGCCACCGGGCCGAACGGCGCGAACACCGCCACCGCCGCGGCCAGCACCGCCGCGGGCAGCACCCCGGCGAAGACGTAGGCCCTCCCGATCAGGCGGTGCGCCCGCGGATACCGCGCCCGGAACGCGGGCCAGACCTGGAAGCAGCAGCTCAGGATCGCCACCGTCCCGAACAGCACGTGCCCCACCAGCAGCGGGTAGTGCACCTCCATCCCCTCGGACAACTGCACCCGCGACAACGCGGGATCCAGCGTCAGGTACGGCGGCAGCGAGTAGACCACGAACATCACCGCCACCAGCGCCAGCGGCCCCACCCACGGTCGCCGCCACCACCGCACCGACGGCCGGTTCACCTCCGGCCGCTGCGTCACCGTGCTCACCTCGGAAACCCCCTCGCGTACGCTTCAACCAACTGCGTACACCGTATTGATCACCAAGGGAATCCGGTACCGCTCAAGGAGAAACCCGTGCATCTCGTTCGAACCGAACTAGTGCAAGCCGGTGTTTGCGGTGGTGCGCTAGGCTTCCCGGCACACGTGCACTAGTGCGACAACAGGGGAGCGCGATGCCCGCCGGACCACCACCCCCCTACCTGCGCATCGTCGCCGACATCCGCGCCCGCATCGACTCCGGTCAACTGCGCCCCGGAGACCGCGTGCCCTCCACCCGCCAGATCACCGACGAATGGGGCGTGGCCATGGCCACCGCCACCAAAGCCCTCGCCACCCTGCGCCGCGAAGGCCTCGTCCACCCCGTCACCGGCACCGGCACCGTCGTCGCCGAACCCACCCGGCGGCGCGCACCCCGCACCCGCACCACCGACACCCACATCGACCAGCAACGCATCGTGCACGCCGCCATCACCATCGCCGACGCCGAAGGCCGCACCGCGGTGTCCATGCGCCGCGTGGCCGCCGAGCTCGGCGCCGGCACCATGTCGCTCTACCGGCACGTCCCCGACAAGGACGAACTCCTGCGGCTCATGGCCGACGCCGCCCTCGCCGAAACCCCGCTGCCCGAACCCAGCCGCCGAAGCTGGCGCCGCAGCCTGGAAAAACTCGCCCGCCAGCACTGGGCCACCTACCGGCGCCACCCCTGGCTGGCGCCGATCGCCCTGACCTCGCTGGCCCAGCCGCCCCTGCTGCCCACCGGCGTCGAGCACCTCGAATGGCAGCTCACCGTCCTGAGCGGACTCGGTCTGCCCCGCAGCACCGCCCTGCACGTGGCCGTCAGCGTCAACGGCTTCGTCGGCGGCCTGGCCATGAGCCACGCCATGGAACGCGAGTACACCCAGGAAACCGGCCTCACCGTGCGGCAGCGCCACAACACCGACCGCCCCGAACTGCACTCCCTGCTCGGCAGCGGCCGCTACCCCGAACTCGCCGCCACCGCCGCCAGCGGCATCAGCCTCGACCTCGACCAGCTCTTCGAGTTCGGCCTGCAACGCCACCTCGACGGCATCGCCGCCCACCTCACCACCCGCAACCACCGCTGAACCCCGCGAAGGCGCGCACGTGGGGTGCCGCGTCACCAGGTGCACACGAGCGAGCGGAGCTCGAGCGCGGCTGCGCAGATCAGCGGGAGCTGATACAGATCGTCAACTGATCGACTCTCACGGGGCTGGTCACCGTGCCGGTCCTGCGTAGGGTTTCAAGGAGGTCGCAGTGCGGAATTCGCGCTGCGACACCGATTTTCAGGCGCATCCACGAGAGAAGGAAACCCACCCATGCGCGCCCTTGTGGTCGATCACGGCGAGGCCGGACCCGTCCGGTTCGCCGATGTCGATGAGCCCGTGCCCGCCAGCGACGAGGCGCTGGTCGAGATACGGCACATCGGCCTCAACTTCGGAGAGCTGAACTACGTGCACCAGTGGCCGGCCGGCGCTGTGCACGGCCACGACGCGGCCGGCGTCGTGGTGCGCGCCGCCTCCGACGGTTCGGGGCCACCCGAAGGCACGCGCGTCGCGCTGGGGATGTCCGCCCACGCGTGGGCGGAGCGGGTGGCAGTCAGGCCCGCTTCGCTCGGTACCGTCCCCGAGGGCGTGGATCTGGCCGACGGAGCCGCGCTGGGAATCGCCGGAGTCACCGCCCTGCGGGTGCTGCGCACGCGTTCCCTGCTGGCGCGCAACGTCCTGATCACCGGTGCCAGCGGGGGAGTGGGGCACTTCGCCGTCCAGTTGGCGGCGCTGGCCGGTGCCCGGGTGACGGCGCACGTGGGTTCGCCGGAGCGGGCCGCCGGACTCCGCGAACTCGGGGCCGACGAGGTCCTGACCGACCTGGCCGACGCAGCGCGCCGGTTCGACCTCGTCCTGGACACGGTCGGTGGGCCGCTGGTGGCCCGGTCGTGGAGTTGCCTCGCCGTGGGCGGCACCATCCATCTGGTCGGCTACTCCTCGGGGCAGGACACCACGTTCCCGTCAGGGACCTTGTTCGGCTTCGGCGAACCCCGCAGCATCGCCACCTACGGCGACATGACGCCGACCAGCGGGGAGCTGACGGACCTGCTGGGCCTCGTGGCCGCCGGGAGGCTCTCGGCACCGGTTGGACTGCGAGGCGTCTGGCAGGACGTGGCCGAGGCCGTCCAGGCGCTGTTCGCGCGGAAGGTGCACGGAAAGATCGTCCTTGACGTGGTCTGAGGCCTGTCGGCAGGAGTGGAACGATGGACGTGCTCGCGGAGGCCTTGCGCGTATCGGGTGCGCGAGGGGCGCTCGGGGTCGTGCTGAAGGCCGGCGGAACCTGGGGCCTGTGGCTGGACTCCGCTCCGGGAGCGGCGCTGCACGTGGTGTCCCGGGGCACGATGTGGCTCCACGTCCCGGGCCGCAAACCCCTGGAGGCGCAGGCAGGAGATGCCGTCCTGCTGCCGCCGGGCACCGCCCACGGGATAGCAGGCGGGTTCAGCGCGACGATGAATCCCTGCGACCGGAAGGCGACGGTCCAGGCCCTCACCGACGGCAGCGCCCTGCACCTGGGCTCGACGCCGGTGCAGACCGAAGTGCTCGTCCTGCGCTACGAGCAGGACCCGGAGGTGAGCACGCCGGTGCTCACCTCCCTCGCTCAGCCGATGCACGTCACGAGCGGGGAGAACGCACAGCTCAGAAAGACCGTCGAGCTCCTCACCGCGGAGCTCGCGCAGCCGCAGATCGGCACCACCGCCGCCGTCAACAGCATCGTCGACCTGCTGCTCATCCAGTTCGTGCGCGTCTGGCTGGCCCGCCACCCGGAGCAGCAGCCCGTCTCGTGGCTGGGCGCGATGCGTGATCCTGTCGTGCGCGATGCCCTGGCGCGTGTCCACGCCCGACCGGAACACCCCTGGACCACCGAGTCCCTGGCGGCCGCGACGGCGGTCTCCCGGACGACGCTGTCCAGGCACTTCCGGTCCGCCCTCGGACAGACACCGGGCGCGTACGTCACGCAGTGGCGCATGGACCTGGCGTCGGTCCGGCTCCGCGACACCGACGAGCCGGTCGAGTCGATCTCCGGCGCGGTCGGCTACGCCTCTCCGCACGCTTTCAGCCGCGCCTTCCGACGTGCCCTGGGCGTCTCCCCGGGCGAGTACCGCTCCCGGCTTCGCAAGGGGTCGCAGGCGGGCGACCACCGGCAGCGTTCGAGCGCGAGTGCCGGTCGGCCGACCGTCCACTTCGGAGACCAGGCCGCGACCGGCTCGACCTCGCCCGGGAAGTAACCGCGCACCGCCCCGGCGACCGACCTCACCCAGCCGGGCCGCGGCCTCATCGCGGCCGCGCGAGTACACGAACGCCGGGTGCGGAGGAGATCCGCACCCGGCGCCCGGTCGGTGCTCAGCGCGAGGCCATCAGCTCGTCGAAGGACGGGAACCGCTCCGCGGTGTCGGTGTCGCAGAAGTCGCCCACCCAGCCGTCCTCGTCGTGGAAGAAGCGGATCGCCACGAAATCCGGGCGCACCCCCATGTCGAACCAGTGCGTGGTGTTGGCAGGCACGCTCAGCAGATCACCCGCCTCGCACAGCACCCCGTAGACCTTGTCCTCCAGGTGCAGGTAGAACACCCCCGCACCGCGGGCGAAGAACCGGTCCTCGTCATCGTCGTGGGTGTGCTCGGAGAGGAACTTCTCCCGCGCCGCCCTGGCCTGCTCGGCCCACTGCGGATCGTCATCGCGCGGCGCCATCACCGCCGCGTCGACCTTGATGTAGCCCTCGGCGTCGATGACCCGGTCGACCTCCGCGCGGTAGGCCTCCAGCACCTGCTCCGAGCTGGCGCCCGCGGGCAGCTCCTTGAGCTCCCAGCGCTCGAAACGCACCCCGAAGGGCTTGAGCGCGGCGGCGATCTCACCGGGCTCCTCGGTGCGCAGCTCCACAGTGGCGGGATCGGTGTCGGGCCACACGGTCAGCAACGTCATGCCACAACCTCCTGAAATCCGTTCGCGGCCAAGGTGAACCGGAACAACCAGTCCAAGCACTCCGTGCGGTGCCGCGCCTGCACCAGGTCACGACCCCACACGTACAACCCGTGGCGGGCCACGATCACCGCGGGCGTCGCGGCATCGAAGCTCGCCTCGAAGGCATCGCCCAGCACCCGCATGTCCTGGCTGTTGGGCACCACCGGCACCGTCATCACATCGTCGTCGCGACGACCCAGGCCCTTGAGCATCTCCAGATCGCGCAGCACCACACCCTCCGGCCAGCGCTGCCCGGCCACCACCGCCGAGAGCATGTGCACGTGCACCACCGCACCCGCACCGGCCACCGCCGCGATCCGCGCGTGCAACCCGGCCTCGGCCGACGGGCGCTGATCCGGGTTCGGCTGATCGGGCACCGCCGCGCCCGCCTCGTCGACCACCACCACGTCCGAGGCGCTCAGCTCACCCTTGTCCAGCCCGCTGGCGGTCACCGCCAGCCGCAGCGGATCGCGCCCCAGCGTCACCGACAGGTTCCCCGACGTGCCGCGCATCCAGCCCAGCCCCGCCATCCGCGCCGACTCCGCGGCCAGCGCCGCCCCGGCCCGCTCCAGCTCGCCGCTCACACGATCACCTCAAGCTCCACCTCGTCGAAACCCGCCACCACCGGGTGCGCCCCGAAATCGGCGCCGGCGAACGGTTCCCCGTCGCGCGCCAACCCCACCGTCAGCCAGCCCGCCGCCGCGGCGGCATCCAGCTCGGCGGGCACGTCGGAGAAGAACACGACCTCACCCGGCACCGCACCCAGCCGCCCGGCGATCGCCTCGTAGGACGGGCGCTCCCGCTTCGGCCCGGCGTTGACCGTGTCGAAATGACCGGCGAAGAGCTCCCGCAGATCCCCCGCGGTGGTGTTGGAGAACGACGCGACCTGCGCGGCCACCGAACCCGAGGAGAACACCGCCAGCCGCGCGCCCCGGCCCCGCCAGTCCCGCAGCGCCGGAACCACGTCCGGGAAGTAGCCGGTGACCAGCTCGCCCCGCGCGTAACCGTCGGACCAGATCAGGCCCTGCAACGTCTTCAGCGGCGTGGCCTTGCGGTCGGCATCCATCCAGGAGTGCAGCACCGCCACCACCTCAGCGGTACCGGCCCCGGCATCCAGCCCCGCATCGGCCTTGACCTGCTCCACCGCCTCGGCCACCACCGGATCCGAGCCGTGCTCGTCGATCCACGGCCCCAACCGCGGCCGCGCGTAGTCGTAGAGCACCACGTGCACCTGGCTGGTGGCCGTCAGCGTCCCCTCGATGTCCAGCACGACCCACCGGGCCGCGACCTGCACGCTCACCGCGATCCCTCCCCGAAGTAGCCCGCCGCCAGCCGATCCGGGGTGAACGCCCCGCGATCGGTGACCACCGTGGAGACGAACCGCGGCTCGGTCACGTCGAAGGCCGGGTACAGCCCCCGCACCAGATCCGTGGCGCTGCGCCGCCCCAGCGTGTGCAGCACCTCCTCGCCGTCGCGGTACTCGATCGGCACGTCCGCACCGGTCGCCGAATGCGGATCCGGGGCGTGGCACAACGCGTGGAAGGGCACCCCGAAGGCCTGCGCGGCCACCGCGTGCTGCAACGTGCCCACCTTGTTGATCACGTGCCCGTCCATGGTGACCCGGTCGCTGGCGGTCACCAGCGCATCGATCTCCCCAGCGCGCATCAGCGACGCCGGCATCGCATCGGTGACCAGCGTGGTCTCCACGCCCATCTCGGCCAGCGTGTGCGCGGTCAACCGCGCACCCTGCAGGTAAGGGCGGGTCTCGGTGCACACGAACGACGGCTGCTTGTCCTGCTCCAGCAGCGCCTCCACCAGACCCACCAGGTACAGGTCGCCCCAGCAGTGCGTCAGCACTCGGGCACCCCGCGGCAGCAGCTCCGCACCGGCCCGGCCCATCTCCCGGCTGCGACGCCGGTAATCGGCATCACCGGCCAGCGCACCCGCCAGCGCGGCGGCGGCCACATCATCGCCGCCATCGGCCACAGCCGAGAGGACCCACTCCACGGCCTTGCGCGGCTGGTCGTTGGTGGGGCGGGTGGCGATCAGCCGGTCCCCGGCGGCGCGCAGCCGGGCCCGCGCGGTGTCGGGATCGGCGCCCGCGGACTCGCGGGCCGCCAGCACCATGCCCCACAGCACCGCGAAGTACGGGCCCGAGGACTGGGTCACCATGTCCTCGATCGCGACGGCGACCTCGTCAACGGTCCGGGCGTGCACCCATCGGTGCTCGAACGGGAACACCCTGCGGTCCAGGATGTGCACCCCGTCGTCGGCCAGTCGCACGCTGTCGGCCAGCGTCGGGGAGCCGGGG
The DNA here is from genome assembly GCF_027853965.1 of Saccharopolyspora indica. GTDB lineage: Bacteria > Actinomycetota > Actinomycetes > Mycobacteriales > Pseudonocardiaceae > Saccharopolyspora > Saccharopolyspora indica. The sequence goes on from NZ_JAQGLB010000001.1 coordinate 798,623, forward strand.
TGCGCGGAAGGTGGCGGCATGAATTCCTCGATGCGAAATGTGTCGTTCTTCGTTGCCGCCAGCGTAGTCAGCACCGCCCGCACCACCGCAAACCAACCCACATCGCGAGAGCCGCCATGACCGGTTGTTAGGGTGCAACCACCGCCTGTTCGGCTGATCCGGACCCGTTGCGCGCAGCCACCCCTCGCGCGCCGTCCGCGCAGCGATTCCCGCACCGGAAGGCAACCTCCGTTGATCGACTCCCGGCCCACCGGCACCGGCCCGGTCCTGCACGCCGACGACGTCGACGTCGTCCGCGACGGCAACCACCTGCTGCGCTCGGTGTCACTGCAGGTCCACCCCGGCCAGCACTGGGCGCTGCTGGGCGCCAACGGCGCGGGCAAGACCACCCTGCTCAACCTGCTCGGCGCCATCAACCACCCCACCCGCGGCAGCGTCACCGTCCTCGGCCACCAGCTGGGCCGCGTCGACATGCGCCAACTGCGCTCCTACGTCGGCCACATCAACCCCCGCCACCCCCTGCGAAGCCCGCTGCAGGTCCGCGACGTGGTGCTCACCGGCGCCACCAACACCACCGAACTCGTCCCGCGCTGGCAACCCAGCCCGCAGCAGGCCGAGCAGGCCGACCGGCTGCTCAGCACCCTCGGCATGAGCGAGAAGGCCCGGGCCCGGTGGGACACCCTCTCGCAGGGGGAGCGGGGCCGCACCCTCATCGCCCGCGCGCTGATGCCCGTGCCCCGCCTGCTGCTGCTGGACGAACCGGCCACCGGGCTCGACCTGGCCGCCCGCGAACAACTGCTGACCAGCCTCGACGACCTGCGCGCCGAACACCCGCAACTGGCCACCGTGCTGGTCACCCACCACCTCGAAGAACTGCCCGCCAGCACCACCCACGCCATGCTGCTGCGCGAAGGCCGGTGCCTGGCCTCCGGCGAGGTCGACGAGGTGATCACCACCGACCACATCAGCAAGTGCTTCAACCACCCGGTGCGCATCACCCGCACCGACGGCCGCTGGCACGCCCGCGCCTGACCCGGGCGCTTTCGCCGGCGTCAGCGCTGGGCGGGACCGTTGGGGCCGGAGACGGCTCCGAGCTGGGCGAGGCCGTCCAGGATGTCGGTGCAGGTCCAGTACTCGACGAACTCGCCGAAGGTTCTGCACCACGCACTATCTGCGTGACGCAGATATGTAAGCCGTAGGGAATGGTTCATATCAAGCCGAACTCGCGCGGAGGCGATCGCGGCGGTCACCGCGGCCGCCCGACGGCACCACGCCGCCTACACCCTGTTCAACCAGGCCCTCGACAGCTTCACCGACGACGAGCTCGCCATCGTCGAGCGGTACCTGGAACGCATCACCGAAGTCGGCAGCGAAGAGACCGAACGCATGCAACGCCGCTGATCCGCGCCGTGCCACCACCCTTTCAGCAGCGGCGGTGGCACGGCGCCCGGCTCACAACGCGTGCCCGCCTGCCACCTGCAAGACCTGCCCGGTGATCCAGCGCGCCTGGTGCGAAGCCAGGAACACCACCGCATCGGCGACGTCCTCGGGCTCACCCACCCGGCCCATCGGCACGATCGCGGTCACCGCATCGATCTCCTCGGCACCGATCCACCCCGTCTGGACCGGCCCCGGCGCGACCGCGTTCACCCGCACACCCCGAGCAGCCAGGTCCAGCGCCATCGACCGGGTCAGCGCCTCCAGCGCCGCCTTCGACGTGCCGTAACCGGTCTGACCGGGAAACGCCCGCGCCGCATCCGTGGTGATGTTGACGACCGACAACCGCGCACCCTCGCGGCGCGACCGCACCACCTCGGTGATCAGCACCGCCGGAGCGATGGCGTTGACCCGGTAGTGCCGCTCCAACGACCCGGCGGTCAGCGAATCGACCGAATCCGGCAACTCGCAGTGCGCCGCGTTGTTGACCAGCACGTCCACCGAACCGGCCCGCTCCACCACAGCCCGCACCAGCCCCCGCGGCCCGTCCGGCTCGGCCAGATCCGCGCTCACCGCGAACGAACCGTTGCCGAGCTCGGCAGCGAACGCGTCGGCCGCGCTGCCCGCGGGCGTGATGTGCGCCCACTCGACGTGTTCAGGCGCAGGGGAGTCCTGCGCGAGGTAGTGCACCGCCACGCGCGCGCCCTCAGCGGCGAACGCGCGGCTGATCGCCGCACCGACATTCCCCGAACCTCCGGTGACCAGCACGGTCCGACCGGCAAGACGGGTATCGACCATCATCGTCCTCCTCGAACAACGGGATGCTCAACCAGCGACCACCCGCCACCGAGGAGGCCCGCGCGCCCCAGCGAACGCACACCGAGAAGTACGGCAGAACACGATCCCGACCCGTCAACGCGCAGCACCCCGCCGGGCAGCACGCCTCGGACGCAGGGCAGGACGAGATCAGAAACGCATGCCCAGCACCCTACCCGGACCCGATCACCTCAGATGACCGGCCAGCAGCATGCAGAACGGGCAGCGGTATCCGGGAGGTTCGTGGTTGTACAGGGATCTCACCTCGAACTGCGGAAATGACAGCGGCCCCGGCACCGGCGCAGGATGCAGGTCTGCGCCAGGGCCGAGGCCACCGCTGTTGACGCTCGGGGTCAGCGCCGCTTCTTCGGCGGGTCCTTGCGCAACAGGTCCGGTCCGATGATCCGCCGCACCACGCGCCGCACCAGGCTGCGCTTCTTCACCGGAGCCGCCGGTGCCTTCGCGGCAGGCCGCGAGGCGGGCTTGGGCTGCGGCGGCGCGACGGCCGGCTGCGGCCCCGTCAACACCGGCGAGGCCGCCGGGGGATCGGGGTTGAGCCGCTTGGCGAACTCGGGCTGCTCATCGCGGATCGCGGGAATGTAGGGCTGGGTGACCTCAACCCGCTCCGGCGCGTCGGCCATCGTGGGTGGGGGAACCGGTCGAGTGGGAACGATCACCTCGTCCAACGGCAGCTGACCGACGATGCGAGTTGTCGGCGGCCCGGCATCCGGACGCGGCGCCTGCTGCGCCGCCGTCGGGAGCACCGGCTGGAACCACGGTCGAGCAATGTCGTCTTGAATAGTCATCCGTATCGACTCTGCGAGGGAGCAAACGGCCAGTGTCACCGGAACGGGGTCTTCCCGTTCCAGCCGATCAGACCCTACCGGTAACGGACAGATAAAGCACACCCCCGTGTTCCCTAGCTCTCCCCGGCGATCACGCCCAGTGCCGACTCCACCATTCAGCGCAATCAACTGCTCCGCCAGATGTGGTGCGTACAGCGGAATCCTGGCTCCACCAGCACAAACGGCCACCGGGCTGCCGCCGATCGTCCACACCGGAGCAACTCGGCTCGCGACCCCGCGCGCCGGTGCGCCTACGGTCGGAGACCGGGAGATCCACTCCGGTAGCGTGTCCGCAGCCGCCCGCTGGCCAGCGCGGGCACGAACGACGAGGAGGAACAGCCATGCCAGAAGGCGGCGACCGCCCAGCGCAGACCGAGCAGGAAACCGAACACCCCCACGACACCGAAGACCTGGTGCGGCTGGTGACCCTCATCCGCACCGAGCAGGGCTGGACGCAGACCAGGCTCGCCGACGCCACCGGCGTCCCCGAATCCGAGATCGCCCGCTTCGAAGCAGCCGAGATCGTGCCCGCCAAACCGATGGCGATGCGGCTGCTCGAAGGAATGGGCAGCATCGAGCCCGGCCTGTTCTGAACTGATCCGCGGGGGAAGGCGGGCCCGCACCGCGCGGATGCGGGCCACCGCCCGGCGCTCGCCGCCTAGCAGGGAGTCTCGTGGTCGCAGCGTTCCGCCAGCGGCTCGGGCAGCGCAGCCTGCCGCAACTGCCGGAACTCCGCGGCCAGCGTGCCCGCCGTCCAGTGCGCGTTGAGACCGCTGGGATTGGGCAGCACCCACACTTGCGCGCCCTCGATCAGCCGGTCCTGACGACCCACCGTCGCCCGCCGCTCACCGAAAGCCACCCGGTACGCGGTGATCCCCACCACCGCCACCCACTGCGGGCGGTACTGCCGCACCTTCGCCGCCAGCGCCACGCCACCGGCCCGCAGCTCGTCGTCGGACAACTCCGCGGCCCGCGCGCTGGCCCGCGCCACGAAGTTCGTGATGCCCAGTCCTAAACCCGGCAGCTCGCCCTGTTCGTGCGGCTCCAGCAGCCGCGGCGTGAACCCGGCGGCGTGCAGCGCGGGCCAGAAGCGATTGCCCGGGCGGGCGAAGTGGTGCCCGGTGGCACCCGACCACAGACCGGGGTTGATCCCGCAGAACAGCACCCGCAGATCGGGGGAGAGGACATCCGGGATCCTCGCCCCCTCCGCCGCGTCCAGTTCCTGCGCACTCGGACGGTTCCCCGACAAGTCCCACCTCCGGTACAGGCACCCGATTCACCCCGGACCTTAGCCGGGCACCCGCAACCATCCGCCCCCAACCCCGAAGCGCACCGGCGACGGCAACCGGGCGGAGGGGAATGCCCCGGGTTCACCCGGTCGCTGGTCCTGACCGTCGGATGATCCGGCCGTTCCCCAGGTCAAGATCGAGCTTCCCAGCCACACCGACCGGTTTCGTCACTGTGACGATCCTGGTTCGTGATCAGCGGCCGGCGTGCCGGTATCCAGCATCGACTCGACATGCCTTCGCAGCGCGGCATCGTCTTCAGCGCTGCCCAGAGCACCGGCGATCCGGCTCCTCAGCTCCGCCAGTTCCCGGCGCGCGGCCGCCTCGGCCTCGCCGCAGCGGGCCACCTCGCTGCGCAGGGAATCGAGCTGGCCGTGCAGCGGCGCCAGGTTGCTGGCGTAGTCGTGCGCGGCTTCGGCGAGCTGATCGGTCAGCTTCGCGATGCGCCGATCAGCGGCATCCTGGACGTTCTGCAGCCGCAGAGCGTGTTCCTCGGCTTGAGCGCGCAGCCGCTGCTCGCCGTTCTCGACCAGGGTGCCGCGCAAATCCTGACGAACTCGTTCCTCCTCGCGACGCAGCTGATCGAGCCGTTCAAGCCCGACAGCACGCTCGTTGGCCAGCGTCGCCTGCAGCTCGGTGATGCGGTCCTGGGCGGCGGTGAGCTGTGCGAGAGCCCGCTGACGGTCACTGCGAGCGTCCTCAGCCGCCTGCTGTGCCTCATCGCGCTCGGCGAATGCCCGATCACGCTCGGATTCCGCCCGGCTGGCCTGTTCCTCGGCGAGCGCTCGTTCCTGCCGGGCTTCCTCGGCCTCGCTCCGCGCCTGCTCAGCCGCCGAAACCGCCTGCTCGCGGGCGGTCTCGGCCGAGCGCGCGGACTGCTCGGCCTGCTGGCGTCCGGTTTCGGCGGCCTCGCGAGCGGCGAGCGCGGAAGCCAGTTCCCCGGCGGTGTGGGCCTGCAGGGCCGCGACCTCCTGGCGCACCGGATCCAGCGCGGAGTGCAGCACGGTCAGACGTTCGTCGAGGGTGTGCACGTCGAAGCGGGTCATCGGCTGATCCGGACCGTAGACCTGCACCCAGATCTCGCGGTGCTCGTCGAGCATCGCGCAGGTGATGGTCTTGGCGCCCCAGTTGCCGTAGCGGTCGGGATCGGCGGGGCAGTAGGGGGTCGGCCGCCCGCCCCGCGGCGGCAACGGCGGCAGCACCTGCCCGCAGTAGGCGCAGAAGGCGTCCTCCCCGGAGGCCAGCGCCCGCAACGTCACCTCCCGCCGCTGCTCCCGGCTGCCCCGGCGTGCAGGGGCAGCCGTCTGAACCTGCCCATCCCCATCTCCCAAGTGCTCCACCTCGACACTCATACAGCTCTGACCTGCACTTTCCTGTCACACCATGTTTCAGTTCCTGAACTCTAACATCAGATAGGAGGTTTTAATTGGAAACTAAGCAGAGTGTCGCAGCCGTTCGACTTCATATAAATAAGGAGGATTATGGATATAAACTCAAACGGTGCGGACGAGCTGTCGAACCCGACATCTCCGCGCTGGCTCAAAGCGCTTGGCGCGAGTGGGTGCCCTCTTGCCCCTGGCCGGATTCCGACCAGGGGCAAGCAGGCTTCGAGCGCCTCCCCGATCCGTCACCGTGACGAAACAACTTCGTATCCCGAGATCCGCAAACAACGCCATCGAAGGGTTCGCCGTGGTCGTCGAACGGATGCCGCAGGCTCAGCGCCGGGCGGCCGGTTCGCCGTGGTCCTCCCACGGCCGGGCGAGGGCGACCAGTGCCAGCGCGGAGAGGACGGCGAAGATCAGCACCACCGCGGCCATGGACATGGCAGTCGTGCTGCCCAGGAGACCCGGCAGCGGTGCGGCCACGGCGCCGAGCACGAACTGGGCGCCGCCGAGCAAACCGGAAGCAGCACCAGGGGCATCGCTGCCGACGGCGAGGACGATGGTGGTCGCCGCGGGCAGCACGATCCCGAACCCGAACGTCACGCCGAACAAGCAGACCCAGGTGACCGTGAACGTACCGGCACCGACGGCGAGCAGGCCCACCAGGACGATCGCGGAGCCCGTCATCACGGCCACGCCGATGACCAGCAGCGCGTTGAGCCGCGCACGGCCGGCCAGCCGTCCGAACAGGGCACCGGCGGCCACCGTGCCGACGGCGTTCGTGGCGAAGACGAAGCCGTAACCGGCGGGGGACAGGCCGTGGACGGTCTGGAAGACGAAGGGCGAACCGCTGATGTAGGCGAACAGCGCAGCCAGACCGCAACCGGTGACCAGCAGATAGCCGATCAGTTCACGGCGCCGCAGCAGACCACCCATCGCCACCACCACGGCCCGCAGGCCACCGGCCCGGCGCTGCTCGGCGGGCAGGGACTCGGGAATCCACGCCCAGACCGCGATCGACAGCAACAACCCGCTCGCGGCCAGTGCGAGGAACACCAGCCGCCAGGAGCCGACGCCCAGAATGAGGCCTCCGAGGACCGGCGCCAGCACCGGCGCGGTCATCGCGATCACGCTCAGCGCCGAGAGCTGGCGAGCTGCACGGGCGCCGGTGAACCGGTCGCTGATGACGGCCCGGCCGATGACCAGCCCCGCACTGCCTGCGATTCCCTGCAGCAGACGGGCGAGGTTGAACACCGCGATGGACGGTGCGAGCGCGCAGACCAACGACAGCGCCGTGAACAGGATCGAACCGATCAGAAGCAAGCGCCGTCGGCCCATCGCATCGCTGAGCGGGCCGAGAACGATCTGACCGATGGCCAGCCCGACGAGGCACGCCGTCAGCGACAGCTGGACGGCGGTTCCCGAGGTGCCGAACGAGACGAGGATCTGCGGAAAGCCGGGGGCGTACATGTCGGTGGCGAACGGCGATGCGGCCGAGAGGCCGCCGAGGGCGAGGACGAGCCGCCGGGTTCCGGTCCGCGACGTCGCGGAATCGAGGCTGGCGTTCATCGGGCACCGACGATCGTGTTGGGCATGCCTGCACTCTGCTGTAATAGGCTTGTGCCAGAAAACCATTACTACCGGGATGCTCTGCGTCTCGCGGCCGATCTCGTGAACCGTCCGGCGCTGAGCCCGGAGGACCTGGCCGACCGGTGGAACGAATTCGGTCTTGGCAGCCACGTCACGGCGTGCGAGGCCGATCTGGAGGAGATCTCGCGCTTCACGCGGCGGTGGACCGCCGTGATCGACGCGCGGACCGAAGAAGAACGTGTCGCCCTGCTCAACGACCTGCTCGCGGAAGCGGCCGCCTATCCGCGGATCACCGACCACGACGGTTCGGGCTGGCACCTGCACTACCGCGACGACGACGTCGCACTGGCGACGACGATCCGCGCCGTGACAACGGTGGCCGCGGCCAAGCACCTCACCGAGCACGGCATGCACCGCCTCGGCCGCTGCGCGCTCGCCGAATGCGCGCAGGCGTTCGTCGACCTCACCAGAAGCGGCCGACAGCGCTACTGCACCCGGGTGTGCGCCAACAGGGATGCCGTGCGGCGACATCGCGCCCGCCAGTACGGATCGTGAGCCTTCGGTGACCTTGGCGGTTCTCACCGCCGAATGACAGGCGTTCTCGAAACGCACCTGCAAGAGCACTCGGGCGATCCCGCACCTACCGGGCCGCGGTCGACTCCGGTCACCCCTGGTATCGGCCGCAGGCCGCAGCGCCCATCCCGGCACACCCGACCCGGCCGGCCTGGCTCTGTCCCCATTGGACGAACCGGCGCCGCCCTGCTGGCTGCCCCGGTCCGCACCGGCGTCGACCACCACCACGCCGGAGACCTGGCCACCGTCCGCGACGAACTGCGCACCAAGGCCACACGATCCTGGACGCCGTCGCGAGCCCAGCAGCGCGGCGCCGACATCGGCGCCCGGCTGGGCAAGGACGGCGACACCGACCAGGCCGTGCGGTACCTGCAGCAGTCGCACGACACCGGCGAGGCAACCTTCGGTCCGCAGGCCGGAGAACTGCTGGCGCAGCTGAGCCGGTGATCGCGGTCCTAGTACGTTGCTGGGCATGACCCGCACCAAGACCGAGATCACCGCGGAGCTGATCCGCGACCTGCTGCGCGATCAGCATCCCGATCTCGCCGATCTGCCGGTGGAGCTCGGGGCGCGGGGCTGGGACAACCAGCTGTGGCGCCTCGGCGACGATCTCGCGGTCCGGCTGCCCTGGGCCACGGAGTCCGCCGACGTCCTGCTGCGCAAGGAACACACCTGGGTGCCCGCACTCGCCCCGCAGCTGCCGCTGCCGGTTCCCGTCCCGCAGCGGCTGGGGGAACCCTCCGGACTGTTTCCCCGGCCGTGGATCGTCACCACCTGGGTACCGGGCGAGCCGGCCGACCGGGCTCCGGTCACCCGCATTGAGGACGCCGCCGAGTCTCTGGCCGCTTTCCTGACGGCGCTGCACCGCACCGCTCCTGAGGAGGCGCCCACCGGCCGCGGTCGTGGTGGACCGCTGGCCGAAGCGGCCGGGTGGGTCTCCGAACAACTCGCCTCGGCCACCGAACTCGGTCTGGTCTCCGACCCGGACGCGGTCCGCGCGGTGTGGGAGGACGCCCTGGCCGCGCCGGTCTGGACAGGACCGGCCCGGTGGCTCCACGGCGACCTGCACCCGGCCAACGTCCTCACCGACAACGGCACCATTTGCGGTGTGATCGACTTCGGTGATCTCTGCGCAGGCGACCCGGCCCACGACCTGTCCGCCGCGTGGATCCTGCTGCCCGACGGCGGAGCCGAGCACTTCCACCGCTCCTACCGGCCCACCGCGGATGCCGCGATGCTGCGCCGTGCCCGCGGCTGCGCGGTGATCAAAGCCCTGATGCTCATGCACGTCGGAGATGCCGGGGTGCACGGCCGTCCTGGTGGAAAGGCCACCTGGGGTCCACCCGCCCACGATGCGCTGCGACGGCTCACGTCCTGACTCCCGAACCGCCCGGCTCCGACCCCGCTGGCGGCCGGAGCCGGGCGGTGCCCGATCATGAAACCGCCGCGGACGCCGGGCGCGGCAGGGGAGAGGAGGTGCTCGTGACCAAGGCGATCGCCCCGCTGGAGGAGGAGCTGCGCAAGTCCGGCCAGGAGCGGTTCGCGGAGTTCCTGCGCATCTACGCGTCGCTGAACACCCGCCTGGCCTACGCCACCGACCTCGGGATCCCGCTGGACTGGGTCCCCGGTTACCGGCCACCGGATCCCACGCGGCGCCGGGGCCGCGCTCGCCGAAGCCAGCCCACCGGCCTGGAATGGCTGCCGTGGTGCCTGCGCAACGGGTTCACCTCCTTCGCCGAGATCCGCGTCGAGCACGTCGAGCGCTGGCTCGGCGAACTGACCGCCGCCGGCTACCGCGACGCCACCCGGGCGCGGATGCTCTCAGCGGTGTCGGCGTTCTACCGCAAGTACCTGCTGCGGGAAGGCCTCGCCGAGCACAACCCGGTGGCCCTGGTCGACCGCTCCGCCCAGCACCTCAACCGCCCCGCCGGAACCCCGTCGAGCACCGTGCTGTGGTCCTTCGAGGCCTGCCGCGCGCTGCTGCTGGCCTCCTACCTGCTCGTCGACCGCCACCGCCACGGACTCCGCGACCGCGCGATGGTCGAGATCCTCATCGGCACCGGGGTGCGCGCGGAGGAACTGGTGGGCATCGACATCGACGACTACCACCGGCCGGAACCCGGCGGGCCGGCCGCCCAGCGGGTGCACGGCAAAGGGGCCAAGGACCGGCGCGTGGCGCTGGCGCCGCCGGTCGCCGACGCCGTCGAGGCCTACCTCGCCGAGCGCCGTCCCGCCGCAGTGCCCGCGCGCACCGGCCAGGTCGGCACCCGGCCCCGCGAGCCGCTGTTCATCACCCGCACCGGGGCCCGGGTGCACGTCTCCCACGTGCAAGCCGTGCTGCGGCGGCTGTGCGCCACGTTCGCCCCGCCCGCCGACGCCCCACCGCCCCGGGCGCGCTGGCTGCGGGACCTGCTCGCCACCGAGCAGGCCGCGTTCATCGCGCTGCACCTCGAACCGCTGCGCGAGACGATCCACCCGCATTCGGCACGCCACTCCTACGCCACCCACGCCAAGAACCGGGGCGCCGAAGCCCGCCAGGTCCAGCGCGACCTGGGCCACGCCTCCCTGACCACCACGGAGGGCTACCTGCACGACGCGGAGAACCTCGCCCTCTCCGCCGCCCACGACCTCTCCCCAGCGCTGCACCGCGGCTGGCTCGCCTCGCGCTGACACCGGAAGAGCCCAGTCTGTCCCGGCACTGGACCAGAGAGGTTGCAGCGCCACGGCGAGCTGTGGGTCTACTCGAGCTCACGTAAGCGTCTGCTGGATCTCGTTGTCACCGGCGGGCTTCGCGGTCAGCTGGGCCAGCAGTTCCAGGGTGTCGGCGGAGCTGGAGCCTTCCTCGGCCGTGACCACCACGATGGACTGGTCCGGTGCTCGGGGGATCTGGAGGCCCTGCTGGGTGATGGTCAGGTCGCCGACCAGCGGGTGGCGCAGCCGGAAGGCGTCGCCCTGGCAGGGTTTGACCCGGTGGTCGCCCCACAACGCGACGAACTCCGGGCACTTCACCGACAGCTCGCCGACCAGCGACGCCAGCAGCGCGTCATCGGGGTGGCGGCCCGCCGCCAGGCGGAGGCTGGCCACCAGGCCGCGCGCCTTGCGCTCCCAGTCCACGTAGAGCTCGCGGGTGTGCGGGTCCAGGAACAGCATCCGGGCCAGGTTCGGTCGCTCGCCGGGACGTTCCGGTGCCGTCGGGTCGATGTGCCCGGCGAGCAGGGCATGTCCCCGGGCAGTCCACGCCAGCACGTCCGATCGCCTGCCGACCAGCAGCGCGGGCATGTCCTTCAACGACTGCAGCAGCTCGCGGGTGAGCCCGTCGACGCGTTCGGCTGGTGGGCGTTTCTGCCGGTGGTGGCGCTGAACCGCGAGTTCCCGCAGGTGGGCGCGTTCGTGATCGTCCAGGCGCAGTGCGGTGGCCAGTGCGTCGAGCACACCGTCGGAGGCGTTAACCGACTGGTGCTGCTCCAGCCGGGTGTAGTAGGAGACGCTGACCCCGGCCAGCTGCGCGAGTTCCTCGCGGCGCAGCCCGGCGACCCGGCGGTGACCGGGCGGGGTGATCAGCCCGACGTCCTCGGGCCGCAGCCGCGCCCGCCGTGCCCGCAGGAACTCGCCGAGGAGCCCAGAACCGCTCATGGCTGTCCCGCCTCTCCGCGATTCACAGCGGTGGTCGCGCCCGGGATCCATCTCGCGTTTCGCGGTTCCCGTGGCTGGTTCGCGTCACGTTCCCCTGAGGTGCGGTCGAGTGGTGCTCGTGACCGTGGCGCAGAGCTGCTCATGCTCACACTATGCCTTCCGCGCCGGTGGTGAACCTGACCCCGTCAGTGGTAGGCACGGCTTGAGCTGCGCGGTCACCTCGAGGTTCCCCAGTCACCGAAAAGTGCGTTCTTCCACGTCAGAGCACGCTCTCCTACGGTGTTCCAGTAACCGTCGGAGAGCACCACGAGGAGTACGCGCAGCATGCCCATCACCTTGGTCAATCCCAACGGGCTCCCGGAGGTCGACGCCTACAAGCAGGTGTCGGTCGCGACGGGATCGAAGCTGGTCTTCATCGCCGGGCAGGTCGCATGGGACGCCGACGGTGCCACGGTCGGCGAGGGTGATCTGGCCGCGCAGGTCGAGCAGTGCTACCTCAACGTCGCCACCGCCCTGGCCGGAGTCGGCGCGTCCTTCCACGACGTGGCCAAGCTGACCGTGCACGTCGTGGACTGGACTCCGGAGAAGATGCCCCAGTTCCTCGACGGTGTCTCCCGGGCCGCCGCGAAGCTGGGCAGCACCCCGGTCCCACCGGGCACGCTGCTCGGAGCAGCGGCCCTGGACGTCCCCGAGCACCTCGTCGAGGTCGAGGCCATCGCGGTCCTCGGCTGAAAGCCGCTCCGGTCGTGCCTGCCACTGGCAGTGGTACGCACGACCGGGGCTGGTTCACCGGTGACCGCGGCGCGCAGGCTGGAGGAGATCCCCGACGAGAACCTCCGGAGCAGCCATGCGTGAAATCGTGCTGGGTGATGTCACGGTCACCCGTGTCGTCGAGTACTACGGGCCGGTCGGGCTCTCGCCCGGCCAGTTCTTCCCCGACCTGCCCGCGCAGAGCTGGCGGGACCACGAGTCGTGGCTGGCGCCGGACTTCGTCGATCCCGCCGCCGACGTGTGCGTGTGCGCCGTCCAGACCTGGCTGCTGCGCAGCGAGGGCAGGACGATCCTGGTCGACACCGGCGTCGGCAACCACAAGGAACGGCCCAACGCACCGGTCTGGCACCAGCTCGACACCGACTTCCTCGGCGACCTCGCTCGCGCCGGGGTGCGGCCCGAGGACGTCGACCTGGTGGTCAACACCCACCTGCACGTCGACCACGTCGGCTGGAACACCCGGCTGCAGGACGGCGAGTGGGTGCCGACCTTCCCCAACGCCACCTACCTGATGGCGCGCGCGGACTTCGACTTCTGGAACCCCGCCGACGGCCACGACCCGGCCCTGGGCAGCGGCAACGAGAACGTCTTCGCCGACAGCGTCGCCCCGGTGCACCGAGCGGGCCAGACCCTGCTGTGGGAGGACGAGCACGTCATCGACGGCAACCTGCGGCTGGTCCCAGCGCCGGGGCACACCCCCGGATCGTCGGTGCTGAGCCTGGATTCGGGCACCGACCGGGCGCTGTTCGTCGGGGACCTGATGCACACCGCGGCGCAGTTCGTCGAACCCGAGGCCAACAGCTGCTTCTGCGAGGACCCGGCCGCGGCCAGGGCCACCCGCCGCAGGCTGTTGGAGCAGGCCGCCGACACCAAAAGCCTGGTGGTGCCCGCGCACCTCGGCGGGCACGGCGCGGCCGAAGTGGCGCGCGACGGCGAGAAGTTCGCCGTCCAGGCCTGGGCACCGTTCGACCGGATCTGACAGGAGGACCACCCGTGTCCGAGTCCTTCGCGACCACCACCGCCGGAGCGGTCCGCGGCAGCACCCGCGGCGGTGTGCGGCGCTTCCTCGACATCCCCTACGCCACCCCGCCCGGCCGGTTCGCCGCCCCGGTCCCGCATCCGGGCTGGGCAGGGGTCCGCGACGCCACCCGGCCCGGGCCGACCGCGCCGCAGCCGAGCCGGGACGGGTTCGCGGCGCTGGACATGACACCGTTCTTCGGCCCCGGATGGGTCCGCGGCGAGGATTTCCTCACCGCCAACGTCTGGGCCCCGCAGGACGCCCGGCGCCGACCGGTGATGGTGTTCGTGCACGGCGGCGGATTCATCTCCGGCTCGGCCCGTTCACCGCTCTACGACGGCACCGCTTTCGCCCGCGACGGCGTGGTGCTGGTGACGCTCAACTACCGGTTGGGCATCACCGGTTTCCTCGACGTGCCCGGTGCTGTGCGCAACCGCGGACTGCTCGACGTCATCGCGGCCCTGCGGTGGGTGCAGGACAACGTCGACGCTTTCGGTGGCGATCCCGGCAACGTCACGCTGTTCGGCCAGTCCGCAGGTGCCACGCTGGTCTCCGCGCTGCTGGCCGCACCCGAGGCGAGAGGGCTGTTCCACCGCGCGATCGTGCAGAGCGGCAACGCACTCGGCGCGTTCTCACCAGAGCAGGCCGCGGTGGTGACCCGTGCCGCGGCTACCGCCCTCGGCGTCGAACCGAGCCTGGCCGGGTTCGATTCCGTGCCCGACGAACGGCTGGTGGAGATCATGCCCGGGCTCACCGGCCTGGATCTGCAGACCGCGGGGGAGTTCGACCCGCTCGTCGGGCTCACCCCGTTCGACGTGGTGCTGGAGCGCCAGCCCGCCGACAGCGACCTGGCCGCGGTGGACCTGCTCGTGGGCTCCAACGCCGAGGAGGGCAACCTCTACCTCGCGCCGCAGGGCGATCTGATGGCCTCGACCACCGATGACCTCCGCGAACTGGCCGCCCGGGTGCACCGCGACCCCGAAGCGCTGATCGCGGCCTACCGCGCGCAGCGGCCGGGTGCTGGTCACGGTGAACTGCGGTCGGCGATCCTCGGCGACGCCATGTTCACCGCAGGAGGGCGCAGGCTGGCCGAAGCCCACGGCAACGCGCACGTCTACGAGTTCGCCTGGCGTTCGTCCGCTGTGGACGGTCAGCTCGGCGCTGCGCACTCCGTCGAGCTCCCGTTCGTCTTCGGTCTGCTCGACCTGCCGGTGTTGCGCGGCCCGCAGGCGCTGCTCGGTCAGGACGAGCCACCGGTGGCCTTGGCGAAGGAGATGCACGGGGCGTGGGTCTCCTTCGCGGCCACCGGTGATCCCGGCTGGCCCCGGTTCGGCTCGCGCGGCCGGATTCGGCGTTTCGACGCGGTTTCGGAGACCACCACAGCTCGTGATCTGTCCATGTGGCGACCCTGATCGTCTTCGTCACGGTGACGAAACAGCCTGTGGTGGGGGAACTCCCGCGCCACAGGCCATTGTCAGCGGGGGAGGTCGTCGCCCTTGTAGGTGGCGGCCTTGAAGGCGACCTTCAGCGGGGACCAGCCGTCCTTGGTGGTGTAAGGGCCACCGTCGGCGCCGTGGTGCCAGTAGCGCAGGCAGAAACCGCCTGCGCCGGTGAGCTGGCGCAGGTTGCCGTGGCTGACGTTCGGGTCCGAGCAGCCGGAGATGAAGGTCTCGTCGTAGCCGTACTTCTGGTGCGCGAAGTAGCCCTTGTCGATGCCGGAGTAGTACGAGACCGTCTCGTCCTCGATCGAGCCCACGAGGCTCCAGTCGATCCCGGCGGCCCACGGATCGTCCAGTCCGCGGTCACCTCGGCCCGGCGCGGACTCGTGCAGCTTCTCGATGAACCCGGAACCGCCTTCGTCCTTCGGGGTCATCTGGTTCCACTGCCGGGTGCACTTGTCGTTCGGGTCCGCGTCGGGGTTGCCGCACCCGTTGATCAGGCCCTGGTGCGGGGTGCCGAGGGTGACGACGTCCTCCACCGCCACCTTCGGCGGGAAGCCGCTCCAGCCCTCGCGCGTGCCCAGCACCGCGACGCGGGTGATCAGGCCGCCCATCGAGTGCGCGACGATGTCGACCTCCTCGCCCTTGCTGGTGTACTTCTCGTAGATGTGGTTGGCGAAGTCCTTGGCGATGTCCTGGATGGGGCGCTCGCGGGTGGCCTTGCCATCGCCGATCACGTCGTCGCAGTAGTCCGCGTCGCCCGCGTAGTAGCCGATCGTGCGCATGGTGGAACGGTCCCGGCCGCCCGCGTCCTGGTAGTAGGCCAGCGCTTCGTCCCAGGTCGTGACGTTGCACTTGGTGGGCGGATCCGGGTTGTAGCCGTGCACCAGCAGCATCGTCTTCGGCTTGGCCGCCGGTGCTGCCGCCTGGACCGCCACCGGTGCGCTGAGGGCGAGCCCCGCGGCGGCGATCACGGCGGCCACTGCGCGCCATCGTCGGTTGATCATCGAGCGCTCCCGTCGGTCGGCCTCAGCGGATCCCGGGCAGGGCGCACCTGGCCGGTCCGCCGACCCTAGGCACTCGAACCGGGCATTCGCGGACCAACGCGGTGGTTTCGCTCCACTCGGAGCAGCTGGTTGATCCGATCAGGCGAGCGGGGTCGGGCATCGCGTGCCGCATCGGCGGGGAAGTGCTGATCGCCGGTTGACGGTGAGCCGTGACCCGAATAGCGTGAACGCACGTTCATGAACAATCGTTCACAACGATGGGATGGTGCGGTGCGCATGACCAGGGACGCGGACAGGGCGGCGCTGGAACAGCTCGAGCAGCAGCAAGTGCGAGCGTGGGGCGCGGACGGGGCGGCGTTCGCCGCGACCTTCACCGAGGACGCCGACTTCGTCGACGTGATGGGCGGGCACCTGCACGGCCGTGCCGCCATCGCCGAGAGCCTGCAGCAGGGGTTCGACACCTTCATGGCCGGGACCCGGATGTCGGCTCCGCGGGAGCGCAGCGTGCAGTTCGTCTCGGCCGACCTGGCCGTGGTCATCAACAGCGGCAACTGCGTTCTGCAGCCCGGTGCGCGGGAATGCCGCACCGAGGACCTCTCCATCCAGACCAAGGTCGCCGTCCGGCAGGATGGGCGGTGGTTGTTCCGGACCTTCCAGAACACCCGGATCCGCACGTGAGATCCAGTCCGCGAGGGGAGAGCAGGTGCCGCGCACCGCAGCCGCGCTCCGGGACAGCAGCAGTCCCGATCTGCGCGATCACCTGATCGGCGTCGCCGAGCGGCTCATCGCCCAGCGCCGCACCGACAAGCTGACCGTGCGCGCCATCGCGCGGGAGGCGCAGGTCGCCGACGGAGTGCTCTACAACTACTTCACCGACAAGGAAGAGCTGCTCGCGCACGCGCTGCTGGCGCACATCGAAGCGGCCGAACGCGATCTGCCTGCTCCACCGCGGCCCGGCGAAGGCACGTTGGAGGCCAGCCTCGCCGGCTACCTCCGGCACATCCTCGACCTGCACGAGCGAATCCTGCCCGCGTTCGCCGGACTGCTGAGCCAGCCCAAGGTGCTGGCCCGGTTCAACGGCTGGCCCCGGTCGAAGAAGGGCGACGACCTGCGCCAAACCCTGACCGCCTACCTCGACGCCGAACAACGGCACGGCCGCATCCGCGCGGGAACCGACACCGGGGCGGCAGCGGCGCTGCTCGTCGGAGCCTGCTACGAAGTCGTGCTGCCCCGCCTGCTGCAGCCCGCCGCGGACGAACCCCTCGACGTCGCCGCGGAGTTCCTGGACAGCATCGTCGCGACGATCCTCGGCGGCATCCGCGCCTGAAACCGTCAGCGCTTGCCGGTCTTGCGGCGGATCTTGATCTGGCGCATGTCGGTCGCCGCCACGCGCAGGACCTGGTGCGGGTGGCCGTGGGCCTCCAGTGCGGCCAGCGCGCGGCGGGTCGCCACCTTCTCGTCGTCGTCATCGCCGACGGGCACCTGGCAGCGGAAGGTGAACACCGAGACGCTCGCGTCGTGGGTGAAGGAGCCCGCTTCGGTGAACGCGGCACCGGAAGCGGCGCGCACCTGCTCGCGACCCGCTTCGCTGATGCCGTCGAACTTCCCGCGGATGGTCACTCGGAACACGTCCGGTCCTCTCTGATGGCGTAGTCGAGCACGTTGTCGCCGAGCGCTTGCTCGATGGCCTCCAGCAGTCGCGAGGCCGCTTCGGCCAGCTCCTCGGGTTGTGCGCCCGCGGCCAGGCGCGCACCGAGCTCGGCGTAGACCAGCGAATGCAGGCCGCCGAGCTGGTGGGCCACCACGCGCGGCAGCGGATCTGCGGCGTCGGCACCGGTCTCCTCGGCGAGGACTTCGGCCAGCGCCTCGGTCATCTGCCCGCCCAGCGCCTCCAGGCGGGCCAGCAACGTGGGCGCGGCGCGCATCATGGCCAGCACCGGGCCGAATCCCGGCGACAGGCCGAGCTTGCGGTCCCGCCGGGCCACCTCCGCGCGCAGCTGCTCCAGCACCGCCCCGGCCGCGGACTGCCCGGCCGGCCGGGCCCGCACGATGTCGGCGAGCCGCTGCGGGGAGGCCTCCTCGGGAGGCAGGACGAGATCTTCCTTGGTGGGGAAGTAGTTGTAGACGGTGTTGACCGACACCTCCGCCGCTTCGGCGACCTCGGCGATGGTGACCTGGTCGAAGCCCCGCCGCACGAACAGCGCGGTGGCCACCCCGCTGATGTGCTGCCGCGTCCGGCGCTTCTTGCGCTCCCGCAATCCCTCGGTCACGAGAATGGACCCTACTCCATTTTTGGAGGCGACTCCAAATTGTTTCCGCGGCGCAGTCCCGAGGTGACGCTGATGGCGTTGGCGGCCACGATCGCCGCGATGCTCAACCACTGCACCACCTGCAGCGACTCGCCCAGCACCACCACGCCGACGCCTGCGGCCAGCACCGGGTTGACGCTCATGAAAACCCCGAACGCGGCAGCCGGAATCCGCCGCAACGCCAGCAGATCCACCAGGAACGGCACCGCCGAGGCCAGCAGGCCCGCACCCGCCGCGCACAGCAGAGCACCGGCGGTCGGCGGGTTGTGCAGCAGCACCAGCACGCCGACCGGCACGAACACCAGCCCGGAGATCCCGGCGGCCGCCGCCGAACCCTGCGCACCCGGCAGCTTTCGGCCCACCGCGCGGTTGAGCAGGATGTAACCGGCCCAGCACACCGCCGCCAGCAGCGCCAACCCGATGCCGACGTAGTCGGTGCTGGGCTGCGGGCGGGTCAGCACCACCACCCCGGCCGCGGCGATCACCGCGCAGGCCAGGTCCAGCCTCCGCCGCGATCCGGCCAGCGCCACCGCCAGCGGCCCCAGGAACTCCAGCGTCACCGCCAACCCGAGCCCGATGCGGTCGATGGCGGCGTAGAGCGAGAGGTTCATCGTCGCGAACACCGCCGCCAGCGACAGCACCAGCCGCCACTGCGACAGCGTGAACGCCCGCAGTCGCGGCCGCCCGACACCCAGCAGCAGCACCGCGGCGATCCACTGCCGCACCGCCACCACCCCGGCCGGGCCGATCACCGGGAACGCCATCGATCCGATCGCCGCACCCAGCTGGTTGGACAACCCGCTGCCGAGCAGCATCGCGAAACCCGCACCGCCACCGGCCTTCGCCGGGCCCTGCGCGGGAGCTGTCGTCGTGGTCTGCATGCGGCGAGCCTGAGCGTTGCAGGCGCATTCGCAAAATGCATGTGCGGCCGCAGCGATACGCTCTGGTCATGGATGTGGAGCTGCGGCAGCTGCGCTGCCTGGTCGCCATCGTCGACGCGGGCACCTTCACCGACGCCGCCATCGATCTCGGTGTCTCGCAGGCCGCGGTCTCCCGCACCCTGGCGGGCCTGGAAGCCGCGCTCGGCGTGCGGCTGCTGCGGCGCACCAGCCGCGAAGTCGCCCCCACCGCGGCAGGCACCCGGGTGCTGGCCCGCGCCCGCCGCATCCTGGCCGAGACCGAGGACCTGGTGCGCGAAGCCACGACCGGGCACAGCCACCTGCGCATCGGCTACGCCTGGTCGGCGATGGGCCGCCACACCCTGCAGTTCCAGCGCCGCTGGGCCCGGCTCTTCCCGGAGACCGAGCTGCAGTTGGTGCGCACCAACTCCGCCACCGGCGGGCTGGCCGAAGGTGCCTGCGACATCGCCGTGGTGCGCACCGAACCCGACCAGCGGCGCTTCAGCGGCGTGATCGTCGGGCTGGAGCGCCGCCACCTCGCCGTCGCCGCCGACGACCCGTGGGCGCGGCGCCGCTTCGTGCGCCTGGCCGAGATCAGCGACCGGACCGTGGTCATCGACCGGCGCTCGGGCAGCACGACCACCGACCTGTGGCCGCCGGAGAAGCGCCCGGCCGTGGAGTACACCCTCGACGTCGACGACTGGCTCACCGTGATCGCCACCGGCCGCTGCGTCGGCATCACCGCCGAGAGCACCGTGACCCAGTACCCGCGACCCGGAGTGGTGTTCCGCCCCGTGCGCGACGCCGCACCGATCCCGGTCCGCCTGATCTGGTGGCGCGAGGACCCGCACCCGCTCGCCGACCGCGCCACCCGCCTGCTCACCGAGCTCTACGGCACGACCGATCGGCCCTGACCCCTACACTGCGGGAATGGGCGACGAGCGTCGTCTCCGCCGCCTGGTGGTGGACGGGGACACCTGGCACTGGATCGTCCGGCAGCAGGTGCGGCCCAGCTACCCGGACTGCCGCCTGCTTCTGACCTTCTTCACCCCCGAGGGCCACCGCGGCGGCGCGCGACGCCGTCTGACTCTCGTCTTCGCCCCCGCACCGGACAAGATCATCTCGAACTCGCACTTCGAGTCGGGCACCGTGCTGCGCTTGCCGGGCCGAGAGCACCTCAACCTCCACGAGCCAGGAGTCGCGCGGCGCCTGCTGGACGCCTCGGCGCCTGTCCTGCAACAACGGCCGGGCGAGCGCACCGTCGAACTCGACGGCTGGCAGTACTTCACCGAAGCCGTCGGCTAGGGCCGCTCAACCCAGCAGCTCATCTCGGACGAACCGCACCCTCTGGTCCACAGTGGAGCGGGGGAGCCGGACGAGTTCGTAACCGCAGTCGGCGTAGGCGGCGGCCACGTGGTGGTAGGTGCTCTCGGCTTCGGCGAAGGACTGGCGGCGCTGGTCGTCCCGGCGGTAGATCTGCTGCCACGGCGGGGCGATGAGGACCCGGGTCCGGTAGCGGAAGCGGTGGGCCGCCTCGCGCACGTGCGCCGGAACGGGCAGGCCGGTCAGCCGCAGGTAGCCGATGAGATCGGGCAGACCGCGGTCGAAGAGCACCGGCCCGGTGGTGCGCTCGGCCTGGCGGTAGGAGCGCAGGTCCCAGGCCAGCATCAGCTCGGCGAACAGCTCCGGGTCCTGCCACGGCAGGCCGCGGCCGCCGATGGCCAGCTGATCGGTGATCACCGCCCGCCCCGCCTCCGGAGCGTGGGCGTGGCCTGCGGCGGCCAGCCGCTCGACCACCGTCGTCTTGCCCGCGCCCGGACCTCCTGTGATGACCACGAAACGTTGTGCCACGACACCCTCCCGGTGCACCAGTTGATGGGGACCTGCCGAGGGGATTGATTCCGCCTGAGACGGCGGGGAAGACCGGGCGCCGGAACCGGCCGAGGCTGAGAGCGGCTTCACGTCACTCTAGCGCGCCGGGCGAGGAGAATGACGGCAGCGGACGCGAACGAGGGGCAGCACGATGGCCGACCACGACACCACCGCACTCGACGACCCGGTGCGCAGCTCACTGCGCGGTCATCACGCCCACCTCGCCCGCCGGTTCGGCGCCGCCCTCACCTTCCCGCCCGCGGTGGCGACCTTCTCCGCGGTCGCCACCGATCCGGGACCGCAGGAATGGGCCGACCTGGCCCGGTTGCTCAGCCGCGGCGAGTTCGCCGACATGTTCAGCAGCCCGGCCGTCCCGCCGCCGGACTGGGAGCCGGTCTTCGAACTCGAAGCCCGCCAGATGATCTACACCGGCAACCGGCCCGGCCACGACGACGGCCTGGTCGAACTGGGCGCCGGGAACGCACCGGAGATGCTCGGCCTCGCCGAGCGGGCGAAGCCGGGACCGTTCTGGCCGCGCACCCACGAGCTCGGCACCTACCTCGGCATCCGCGAGCACGGCGAGCTGGTGGCGATGGCGGGCGAACGGCTGCGGCCGGCGGGCTGGACCGAGATCAGCGCGGTGTGCACCGCCCCGCGAGCACGCGGGCGAGGTCACGCCGCGCGGCTGGTCCGCGCCCTCATCGCGCGCATCACCGCCCGCGGCGAACGTCCCTTCCTGCACGTGGTCGAGGCCAACACCGGTGCGATGGCCCTCTACGAACGGCTCGGCTTCGACACCCGCAAGCACGTGACCTTCCGCGGCTTCCGCACGCCGTGATCCCTCACACCGGATCTTCGGCGGGCAGGTAGTCGGCCAGCAGACCGTCCACCGAGTACAGCAGATCGCGGCGCCCGCCGAAGAGCGCGTGCACGCGGGCGGCGTGATCGCGCATCGCGGTCTCGAAGTCCAGGCCCGCCAGCAGTGTCGCCGCGCCGTCGAGGAGCTCGGGCAGGTCGGCTTCGATGCGCTCGGCCGACATGCTCGGGGCGCGAGGACCGTCGTCGTCGACGGGATCGGGGGTGTTGCCCAGCATCAGGTAGCAGGGGAACCGCTGCAGGTCGGGCAGCACCGAGTGGAACGGCACGCCGGGGTTGAAGTAGTACTCGGCCCAGTCGTTGCCCGCCAGGGTGAGCCACGGGGTGCCCGCCGCCATCGCGGCGAAGGCGAACCCGGTGTGCGGCGAGAGCAGCATCTCGCAGCGCTGCAACGCCGCAAGCTGCCGCTCCAGCGGCACGTCGACCGCCCACACCACCTGCGGTGCCACCTCCGCCAGGGCCTCGAACTCCGCGCGGGTGAATCCGGTGCTGGTGCGGCCGTCCTCGACGTGCTTGCCGGTCAGGCAGAACCGGACCTGCGGCCAGCGCTGCGCGAAGGCCTCCAGGACGCGCTGCCACGACGTCAGCGACGGGTAGCGCCAGCGTTCGGCGCTGCCACCGGGCAGCACCGCGATCGTCGGGCCGTCGTGCTCGGGCAGCAGCTCGGCGGCCCAGTCGCGGGACTCCTGCGGCAGCGCCAGCTCCAGCTGGTTGCGGCGCTGGTAGGAAGGCCGGGGCGCACCGACCTGCGTGTGCCCGCGCGTGGTGCGGAAGTGCTGCGCGGAGAGCTCGTAGTAGCGCTGCAGGCCGGGGAAGAACTGGTGCTGCCAGCTCTGGTGGCCGCGCGGGTCGTCGACCACCCAGTCCCACTCGGCCGGGACGTGCGCCAGCATCCCGGCGTCGCCGGGCTCGAACACGTCGATGTCCACCGTGTACAGCTCGTCGACGGCCTCGCACCAGTCGGCCAGCTGCACCGCGGTCGCGGAGTTGAGCACCACGCCGATGCGCCGGTCCGGATCGGCCCGCCGGTACCCCAGGGCGTACTGCAGCGCCTCCACGGCGTGCCCCACCGGGTGGCAGTAGACGAAGTTGACCAGCAGCGATTCACCCACGCCCACCAGGTTAAGGCGCGCGGCAACAGGTTTTCGGCGCTCACAAACCGCCGGCGACGCGCAGCACGGCCCCGCTGGTGTAGGTCGCCTCCGGGCCCAGCAGCCACCCGATGGCCGGCGCGATCTCCTCGGGTTCCCCGGCACGCCCCACCGGCACGCGCGACACAGCGGTGTCGATGCGCTCGGGAACCCCGGCCCCGGCGTGGATGTCGGTGCGCACCAGCCCGGGCGCCACCGCGTTGACCCGCACCCCGTCCTGGGCGAGCTCCTTGGCCAGCCCGGCGGTGAAGGCGTCCACCGCGGCTTTGGCACCCGCGTAGTGGACGTACTCGTGCGGGGAACCCAGCGTCGCGCCGCTGGAGGAGACGTTGACGATCGCCCCGCCCGCACCACCGCGCCGGGTCGACATCACCTGCGCGGCGCGCCGCGAGCACAGCACGGTGCCGAGGAAGTTGACGTCGATGACCCGCCGAATCGCCTCCACCGGGGTGTCGGCCAGGTCGGCGATGTGCGCGGTCAGCCCGGCGTTGTTGACCAGCCCGGTGACCGTTCCCAGCTCAGCGGCCGCGTCGAAGAGCCGCTCCACATCGGACTCCCGGCTGACATCGGCCTGCACCGGGACGCAACGGACGCCGTGCGCGAGGGCCTGCTCGGCGACCTCCTCGGCGCCGCCGCGGTTGCCGAGGTAGCAGAGCACGAGGTCGTGCCCGGCCCGGGCCAGCCACAGCGCGGTGGCCGCGCCGATACCCCGGCTACCACCGGTGATGATCGTGATGGGACTCATCACCGGATCATGTCATGCAGTGCGCAAGCCGCTGCGGAGGACGACTCGGCGGGCACCGCTTCACCTCTGGTGATCCCTTTCCGAACGCGGAAGCGCACTGCAAGGCGCATCTGAGGTTCGACTTTGGAACATGGATACCGCGACTTTGGATACCCCGCCTTGCCAATTGTTGCGAACGGGTCCGGAAAAGGGCCTACCTTCGAATGCTTTCGGGATCGAATACCTGACTTCGATCACGTTTCCTGACACTCTTGCGATCGCCGCGGGAACGGCGCGCTCTGGTGGGAACTCGCGCGTCGGACCAGTTCAGGCGGGTGCCCGGGTCTGCTTCGGAGGGAGTCAGATCAAACGCCCGGTCGTCAGATGCGGTGAATCGCTACGGATCTTGGGGGTCCCATGAATGAGAAGTTCAAGGTCGAACCCGACGAGTTGCGCGGGTACGCGGAGATGCTGGATCGAAACGCCCAGCACTTCCTCGACATCCGTGAGTTCGCGGCCGCCAAGGGGGCCGACACCAGTGGTTTCACCGGGGTGCTGACGCTGTTGCAGCCCGTGGTGACCGCTGTCGGCCGGTTGTACGGTGAGACGCTCGAATTCGCCAACAAGCGCCTGACCGGTGTCTCCGATGCGCTCAACGAGTCCGTCGATCTCTACGAGGAGGACGATCGGGCCAACTCCGAGCGGATCAAGCAGGTCGAGTCCGTCATGAATGAAGCCGCCGGCCTCGGGGGGAGCAGATGAGCGGGTACGCCGATGTGCAGGACCCGGCCTCGGTGCTCAACAACTCCGCGCAGGACCGGCCCTATCGGCAGACCACCCGGGAACTGGTCGAGGCCGCCGGGTGGAGGCTGCGGAGCGTCAACTGGGTTTATGAGAAGGTCGCTGGTGAGGACCTGGTCGAGTCCCTCGTCCAGCCGTTGCTCGGAGACTTCGACAAGATCGATCAGAACGCGGCCGCCTGGGACGGTGTCGCCAAGGCACTGGACGCGGTGCGCAACAACCTCAACGCGGGACTGCAGCAGCTCGAACCGCACTGGGACGGCCAGGCCGCGCAGAGTTTCGAGCGGCACATCAGCGTGGTGTGGACGGTCGGCATCGAGGCCGACTCGCAGCTGGCGAACCTGATCGGCGGCCGGTTCAAGAACATGGCCGACACCTGCCGCAACATGTGCTCGCTCGCGCTGAAGCAGCTGGACAAGCTGATCGGCATCCTGATGGACGCGGCGGTCAAGGCCGCGTTCCCGCCTGCCTGGATGACGGTCGTGAAGATGGTGAAGAACGCCATCGACCTCGTCGACGCCATCCGCAAGATCATCATTAACGTCCGGCAACTCATCGAGGGTGTCAAGGCCATGGTCGACGGCGTCGTCGCGATGGGCACTGCGCTGGCCAGGATCAAGGATGTGCGCAGCGTCAACGACGCGGCGAATGTTCTCGACGAGACCCAGCAGGGCAAGGGGCAGTTCGACGACGGCAAGCAGGCCGCGGCGCAGGGCGCCAAGGACGCGGCCCGCGGTGCGTTCAGCGCGGTGAGGGCAGGCATCAGGCTCAGAGGCGAGATCAACGGTTTCACCGCGAACCGCGTGGCACCAGCCGGTGGTGGGCCGGGTCCCGGCGGTGGGGCTTGACGTGATGCGGGCGAGAACGACGAAAGGAGTGCAGCCATGACCAACCCGTTGGACAACCCGGAACTGCGCATGCTCGTCGAGCAGTTCGACGCGCTGCTTGACGAGAGCGAGCGAGTGGCCGCTGAGGTAGCCCAGGTCGACCGGACCGTTCCTGGCATCACAGACCAGGAGATGGCCGAGATCGAGGCGTACGCCCGCAGCCGCCAGGCCCCGCAGGAACTCCAGGAACTGCAGCGGCGCGTCGACGCGGGTGAGTTCTCCTGGAACGACGTCCGTTCCGGCGTCGCGATGCAGGACCCCGCCGTCGTGCAGGCGCTTTCATCCGGTGTCCCGAACCTGCAGGAGGCCTACACGGCGCTGCGGGAGGGCCAGGACGTCGAGGACGTCATCGCCTCCCGGCAACCCCGGGACGCTGAACCGAGGCCACCGGTCCAGGACAGGCAGAACTGGGAGATCTCGGCCGGCATCGACGACGACGATGACTGGCAGCCGCGATCGGGGCGTCGATGACCCGACACCGCAGGGGGTGCCTGCCCGGCGGTCTGCGCGTCCTGCTCAGCATCGCTGTCACGGCCTGGCAGCGCTGATCGCGCTACCGCTGGTCGCGGCGTTGTTGCCGGTGGTGCGGCACGTCGTGACCAGCGTGGCTCACCGCCGGTGGAGAAGCTGGTCGTACGAGAGGTGATCCTGGGCGCGGGCCACCTTCGCCGCCGATGTCGTCCGGTCACGCATCGGCCGCCCGACCAGGGACAGCGATGCGCAGCCGGAGGCACGATCTCGTGTCACCGTCCGCAGTGGACTTCCTCGCGCACCTGCTCCGATCGGTCAACGGCGCACCCGGTAGCGCAGGTGCAGCACCCGGTTGCCCTGGATCACCACGTCCGGATCCTCCAACAGGTGCTGCGCGCGGACCGACCCGAAGTAGCGCTTGCCGGACCCGAGCACGACGGGCACGACGTCCATGCGCACCTCGTCGACCAAGCCCGCGGCGAGCACCTGGCCACCGACGTCGCCAGCGGCGACCTCCACCACGCGGTCACCCGCGAGCTCCTGCGCCTTGGCCATGGCCGCCTCGACGCCGCCGACGAAGTGAAACGGCGCCTCGGGGTCCCAGCCCTCGGGCTCCGGCCGGTGCGTCACGACGACCACGTGGTCGATCCCGCCCGGAGGCTTCCCGTCCCAGCCGTCGGTCATGTCGAAGACGTGGCGGCCGACGATGGTCGCCCCGATCTGGTCCCAGTACGGCCGGGTGCAGTCGTAGGACGCCTGAGACACCTTCAGCTCGCCGCTCTCGTCCAACGGGACGTCACCGTTGGACAACCAGTCGAACAGCGCTCCCGGCTGGTCGTTCTCGTCCGCGACGAAGCCGTCCACCGACACCGAGCTGTACATGACCACCTTGCCCACGAGGCTCTCCTCTGCTTTGGGGTGCCCCCAAATTAGCGCGTCGTGAGCCGCCGCTCGGGTGAGAAATCAATTCGGCGGGCAGCGGCACGCCAGCACCTCACCTGCGGTGAGATCACTGGTCGCCGGTTTCCGGCGCATCTTGGCCGACCTCCCAGTGGGGGTTGGCGTCAGTGCCCTCGGTGTTGAGCAGGACCACCGTCGAGGCAGGACCGAGGCCGAGTGCAGCACGACGATCCTCGGCCTCCTGGCCGGAGAGGGCCGCGCGCAGCCCGGCCAGGGCCGCCGCACCGCACGGGCCTGCCGATACACCGGCCGCGCCGAGGTCGCGGGCGGCCGCGGTGGCCTCGGCGTCGGTGATGGCGACCGCGGCATCCACACCGTCGCGCAGGTGCGGCCACGCGAGGGAGGAGATGTTCTCGCTGACCAGCCCCGTCATCGCGGTCTCACCGGTTCGCACCGCGGTGGGACGCCCGCTCCGCAGGCTGTGCAGGACCGCTGCCGCGGCGGTGGGCTCGACCGTCATCAGCGATGCCGCCGGGGATGCTGCGGTGCGACTGCGGTAGTGCGTGACGGCTGCTTGCGCGAGCGAGCCCACGCCCGCGGGCACGGCGACGAGCCCGGCCGGACCGGCCCCGGCCGCGGTCAACTGCTCGTCGGTCTCGGCGAAGAGCGTGGAGTAGCCCTCGACGATCCAGGCCGGAATCCGCTCGTGACCGGGCAGCGCGGTGTCCTGCACGAGCACCGCGTCCTGGGAACCGGCCGCGTCCGCCGCTGCCCGCACGGCGGTGTCGTAGGTGTCGTCCACAACCGTGACCTGCGCTCCTTCGGCGGCGATGGCCGCCACCGCTGCCGGGTGCACGCCGCGGGGAACGAAGACGTGCGCGGAGTGGCCGAGCCGGCGCGCGATGTGGGCCAGGGCGCGGCCGTGGTTGCCGTCGGTGGCCGTGACCAGGCGCAGGCGGCCTGCCTGCTCGGCGAGCAGCCGGTGCACCGCCCAGGACACTCCCAGCACCTTGAACGCGGGCAGCCCGAGCCGGTCGGACTCGTCCTTGACGAACACCCGGCCGACTCCGAGTTCGGCGGCCAGCGACGGGATCTCGGTGAGCGGGGTCCGGACGTAGCCGGGCAGCGACGCGTGGAACCGGCGGACCTCGGCCGGGGCCGGCGCGCAGGTCCAGGACCGGCTTTCCGGGCGGGTGTACCAGGGCAGTCGTGCGATCTCGGAGGACATGCGGAAAGCATGCGCGACGACGAACACATCGGTCCAGCGAATCTTTCCCACCTATACTCATCAGGAAACCTGATGATTCGGGAGGAGCGCGTGCAGGACCTGCACCGGCTGAAGCTGCTGCGCGAGCTGAAGCACCGCGGCACCCTCGCGGCGGTCGCCGATGCCCTCGCCTACAGCCCGTCCTCGGTCTCCCAGCACCTGTCGCAGCTGGAGCGGGAGGTCGGCGTCCCGCTCCTGGAACCGGTGGGACGGCGCGTCCGGCTCACGGCACAAGCGGAGATCCTCGTCGGGCACGTCGAGGCCGTCCTGGAACGGCTCGAACAGGCCGAAGCCGACCTCGCCGCCTCCCTCACGACCGTCAGCGGCACCTTCCGCATCGCCGCTTTCCAGACCGCGGCGCTCACCCTGGTGCCCACCGCGCTGACCCTGCTCCGCGACACCCACCCCGGACTCCGCGTCCACCTGACCCAGGCCGAACCGGAAGAAGCGCTCCCAGCGCTGCTCACCCGCGACTTCGACCTGGTGCTCTCCGAGGAGTACCCCGGGAGCCCGATTCCGCGCCCCGCCGAACTGGACCAGCAAGACCTCTGCGTCGACACGCTGCGGCTCGCCCACATCTCGCTGGCGGATCGTGAACCCGGCAGTCCGCACGAGGCGCTGCGCGCTCTGGCGGATCAGCCCTGGGCCATGGAACCGGTGGGCACCCCGGCCCGGCTCCGCGCCGTGACCCTGTGCCGCGACGCCGGTTTCGAGCCGGACGTGCGGTTCGAAACCAGCGACCTGCTGCTGCACCTGCGCCTCGTCGAACAGGGCCACGCCGCCGCGATGCTGCCCGACCTGCTGTGGCACGACACCCGTCCGACGGTGCCGCTGCGCTCACTGCCCAGCGGCTGGCACACCCGCAAGCTGATCACAGCGGTGCGCCGCGGCGGCAGCGACCACCCCGCGATCCGAGCGTGCCGAGAGGCCCTGCACCGAGCGGCGGCCCGCTGCAGTTGAGGAACGGCCGCGGGTTCACAGCAGGGAGAGCTGCGCCGGTCGTTGGCGGCGGGTGGGGGTTTCGGCTTCGGTCACCGAGGCGCCGAGACCGTCCAGGAACGGCGAGCGGGAGCGGTCCTGGGTGCTGCCGCGGAGGGTGCGGCGGGCCGCGTGGGTGAGGTAGAGGTGGTCCTGGGCGCGGGTCATGCCGACGAAGAACAGGCGGCGTTCCTCGGCGATGTCGGCTTCGGTGGGTTCGGTGCCCGGCCAGCGCAGCGGGAGCAGGCCGTTCTCGCAGCCGATGAGGAACACCACCGGGAACTCCAGGCCCTTGGCGGCGTGCAGGGTCAGCAGGGAGATCGCCTCGGCGCGCGGGTCCAGGGTGTCGACTTCGGCGCCCAGCAGCACTTCCCGGCAGAACAGCGGCACGTCGTGGCCGCAGCGCTGTGCCAGCGGGCCCAACAGCTCTGCAGCGGTGTGGACGTCGGGGCGCTGGTCGTCGGGCACGGTGGCGGCGACGGTTCTCGCGGCGGTGCGCAGCTGGTCGGTGACCGGGCCCGTGCGGTCGGCGACGTGCAGCAGCTCGCGCACCAGCAACTCGACACCCGGGCGGGCCGACAGGCGGTCGTGGGAGCGCTTCTGCACCGGTAGCCCGCAGCGGGTCAGCTCGTCCAGGACTGCGCGGGACTGCGCGTCGGTGCGGTAGAGCACGGCGATGTCGTTGAACCCGATTCCGCCGGGTCCGTCGCCGGTGACGCGGCCGCTGTCGAGGGAGTGGAAGGACGCGCCGCCGATGAGCTGGTCGACGGTGCGCGCCACGAATGCCGCCTCGGCGCGTTCGTCGCAGGCCCGGTGCCTGGTGATGCGGTGGGCTTCGCGCGGTGCTGCGGCGTGCAGCGTGCGGTCGGTGACCAGTGTGGACGGTGCGATGGCGCGCAGCGCGCCGTCCAGGATGTGCGCGCCGCTGCGGTAGTTGCGGGTCAGGGCCAGCACCGGCGCTCCGGCGTAGTCCTGCTCGAAGCGCAGGAAGAAGCCGACGTCGGCGCCGCGGAAGGAGTAGATCGCCTGGTCGGGGTCGCCGATGGCGGTCAGGTTCGCCCCGGCCGGTGCGATCAGCCGCAGCAGACGGTACTGCAGTTCGTCGACGTCCTGGTACTCGTCGACGCTGATCCACCGGTAGCGCCGCTGGTACTGCTCGGCGATGTCGGGGCGGTCGGTGAGCAGCTCGACGGGCAGCGCGACCAGGTCGTCGAAGTCGACCAGCCCGGCCTCGCGCAGCGCGGCGAGGTAGTCCGCCAGCAGCGGGTCGGGAGTGCCGGTGCGGCGCGCCAGCGACAGCCGAGGGGCGGCCTGGCGGGCGCTGCGCTCGTCGCCGGTGAGGGTGGTGAGGACCTGGTGGCGGCGGGCGGCGTCGGCCAGGCCGAACTCGGCGGGCAGGCCGAGGTGTTCGTGCTGGTCGCGCAGGACCTGCAGGCCGAAGGAGTGGAAGGTGGCCACGGTCAGGTGCTGGGCGGGTTCGCCGATGAGGTGCTGGAGGCGTTCGGTCATCTCCTCCGCGGCGCGGCGGGTGAAGGTGATGGCCAGGCATTCGGCCGGGTCGACGTCGCGTTCCAGCACCAGGTGCGCCAGCCGGTGGGTGACGGTGCGGGTCTTGCCGGTGCCGGGGCCGGCCACGATCAGCAGCGGCCCGCCGGGGATTGCGGCGGCGGCGCGCTGGTCGGGGTCCAGGCCGGAGAGCACGCCTTCGCCGCTGGTGGCGGGAAGAACGGGTTGCGGGGTTTCATCGGCAGCCGGTGCGGCAGGCGTGGGCGCGGTGAGCGGTTCGGGTGCCGGGGTGAGCACCGCGTCGTCGAACAACGCGAGTGCGCCGGCATTGCGCAGGCGGGCGAGTTCGGCGGGCTGGAAGAGCCGGATCGTGCCGTACTCGCCGTCGTAGCCGGGATCGCGCAGCACCTGTCCGCCGCGCAGCCGCTCCACGGCTTCGGCCACCGCGGCATCGGTGCGGCGCAGCTCGTCGAGCGAAACGTCCTGCAGGATCGACAGTTCCGGACCGTGGGCCGCGGTCAGTTCGCTGATGCGCCCGAAGACCTTCTTGCTCTTCGGGCCCACGCCCAGGACTTCGCCGACGATCTCCGGCAGCGGGATGAGGTTGCGGAACTCCGCCGCGCCTGCGGGCCGGATGCCCGCGGGGCGGTCGGCCAGGGCTTCGACGCGGTGCAGCACGCCGACGGTGAGGGGCTTGCCGCATCCCGGGCAGTCGTCGCCGTGCGCGCGGGTCTCGCCCGGTTCCAGCCGCACCTGGCACTTGCGGTGCCCGTCGAGGTGGTACTTGCCCTCCTCCGGGAAGAACTCGACGGTGCCCGCGAAACCGTCACCGGTCTCCAGCGCGCGCTTGACCGCGAAGTAG
This sequence comes from Saccharopolyspora indica, assembly GCF_027853965.1. Taxonomy (GTDB): domain Bacteria; phylum Actinomycetota; class Actinomycetes; order Mycobacteriales; family Pseudonocardiaceae; genus Saccharopolyspora; species Saccharopolyspora indica. The sequence continues at coordinate 829,923 of NZ_JAQGLB010000001.1, forward strand.
TCCAGATCGGTGTCGAAGACGCTGGCCTCGCGGCCCAGCATCGGCGGGGAGTGCGCGTCGGAGTGGCTGACCAGCGTGTACTTGTCCAGTGCGGAGATCCGCCAGTTCATCTCCGGGTCCGAGGACAGCCCGGTCTCCAGGGCGAAGATGTGATCGGCCAGGTCGCGGTAGCAGTCCTCGATGGCGTCGAATCCGGCCTTGGAACCCAGCACCGCGAACCACGGGGTCCAGATGTGGGCGGGCACCAGGTAGGCGCCGTCGCCGGATTCCAGGGTGATCTCCAGCAGGTCGCGGGAATCCAGGCCCAGGATCGGGCGGCCGTCGGAGCCGAGGTTGCCGATGCGGCCCAGGCTCCGGTTGAACCTCTCGGCGGCGGCGAAGTCGGGCAGGTAGCACAGGTGGTGGACCTTGCGGGTGCGCTCGCCGCACTTGTAGATGGTCGAGATCTCCACCGAGAGCATGAACCGCACCGTGCCCTCGCAGTTGGCGGGCATGCCGCGCGTCATCTCCCGGTCGAGCTCCGCGCGCAGCCGGAACAGGCCCGGTTCGGCGGGTTCGAGGACTTCGCGCAGGTGGGCGAACCAGGCGGGGTGGGTGACATCGCCGGTGCCGACCAGGGTGATGCCCTTGCGGCGCGCCCACCAGGTCAGGTGCTCGATGTCGCAGTCCTTGCTGCAGGCGCGGGAGTACTTCGAGTGGATGTGCAGATCGGCGTAGAAGCGCACTCGGCGATCTTGCCAGCCCCCGCACCGCTGCGGTGCGGTGCCCCCGGCTCCGGGTGCCGCGAAACGCGCCGGGCCGCGCGGAAATTCCCTTGACTTACAGCATGGTCGAAGTTTCAGGATCGGGGCATGGTTGTCGACGAGAAGCGACGGAGTCGCGCCGGAGCGCGGGAGTGGATCGGGCTGGCCGTGCTCGCGCTGCCGCTGCTGGTGCTGGCCATGGATGTCAGCGTGCTCTACCTCGCCGCGCCGCACCTGAGCGCGGACCTGCGGCCGAGCAGCACCCAGGCGCTGTGGATCATGGATGCCTACGGGTTCCTCATCGCCGGGTTCCTGGTCACGATGGGCACCCTGGGCGACCGGATCGGCCGCCGCAGGCTGCTGCTGATCGGATCGGCCGCGTTCGCCGCGGCCTCGGTGCTGGCCGCGTTCGCACCCACCGCCGAGATGCTCATCGCCGCTCGCGCGCTGCTGGGGATCACCGGGGCGACGCTGATGCCCTCCACCCTGGCGCTGATCCGCACCATGTTCACCGACCCCGCCCAGCGGTCGGTGGCGATCGCGGTGTGGATGACGACCTTCACCGCCGGGGTGGCGGCCGGCCCGCTGATCGGCGGGGTCCTGCTGGAGGCGTTCTGGTGGGGTTCGGTGTTCTTGCTCGCCGTGCCGGTCATGGTGCTGGTGCTGGTGCTCGGGCCGTGGCTGCTGCCCGAGCACCGTCCGGAGGACGCGGGACGGCTGGATCCGGTCAGCGTGCTGCTGTCGTTGCTGACGATCGTGCCGCTGGTCTACGGGTTCAAGGAGATCGCCCACCGCGGTCCCGGTCTCCTGCCGCTGCTCGCGCTGGTGGCAGGTGCGGTCGCCGGGGTGCTCTTCGTGCGCAGGCAGCGGCGCATGAGCGATCCGCTGGTGGACGTGAGCCTGTTCGGCAACCGCACCTTCAGCGCGGCGCTGGTGCTGCTGCTGGCGGGCCTGCTGGTGGTCAACGGCGTGTTCTACCTGGTGCCGCAGTTCCTGCAGGGCGTTGCCGGGCTCACGCCGCTGCGGACCGGGATGTGGCTGACGGTGGTGGCCCTCGCCGCGGCGGGTTCCTCGCTGCTGGCGCCCGTGGTGGCGCGGTGGTGGGGGCCCGCGCGGGCGATCGCGGCCGGTGCGGTGCTCTCGGTGGTGGGGTTCGTGCTGTTCACCGCCCTCGACGGCAGCAGCGTGCCGGTGGTCGTGGTCGCCACCGCGCTGGTGACCGCCGGGCTGAGCCCGATGGGTGTGCTGACCACCGATCTGGTCGTGGGCAGCGCGCCACCGGAGCGGGCCGGGGCGGCCGCGGCGCTGTCGGAGACCAGCGGGGAGCTCGGCGTCGGGCTCGGCGTGGCGGTGATGGGCACGCTGGTCACGGCCGTCTACCAGGCGCAGATGTCGAACGCGCCGGGCCAGGCCGGGGAGACCCTCGCCGATGTCGTCGCGCTGGAGGGATCGCGACCTGACCTGCTCGAAGCCGCCCGGGAGGCGTTCACCAGCGGGATCAACGTCGTGGGCGGCATCGGCGCGGTGGTGCTGACCGGGCTGGCCGTGGTCGCGGTCGTGCTGCTGCGCCCGGCCAAGGCCTGATCACCAGTGCGCGGGGCGGTCCAGTCCGGCGGGGATCACCGTGGCCCGGTCGCCCTTGGCGGCGTTGACCTGGGCCTGGGTGAGGAAGAGGGCATCGGTGAGGTCGGCGCCGCGCAGGTCGGTGTCGCGGAAGTCCGCACCGATGACATCGGCCGATCGCAGATCCGCTCCGCGCAGGTCGGCGGCGATGAGCAGCGCTCCGCGCAGGTTCGCGCCCCGCAGCCGCGCGCCGCGCATCGAGGCGCCGAGGAGGTCGGCTCCCCGGTGGTTCTCGGTGCGTCCGCCGACCTCGGCGCGGACCAGTTCGCTGGTGCGCACCAGCAGGGTGTTGACGTCCTGACGCACTGCGGCGACATCGACTCCGGTCACCTCCTCGGCGGTGCCGCGGGTGAGCGCGTCGGTGTCGCGCAGCGCCCGGCGCAGGTCCTCGTGCACCGGTGCGGCGGCCTGCCGGGTCAGCGCGTCGGCCAGGTACCACAGCAGCTCGTGCAGCTGGCGCATCACGGCGAAGGTGGTGAACATCTGCCCGGCGCGCTGCGGCTCCTGCCGCCAGTCGCGGCCGCCGAAGGTCAGCTGGGAGACCTTCTGCCCGGCCCCGAAGCAGTCGAAGACCGTGCACCCGGAGAAGCCCCGCTCGCGCAGGTGGGCGTGGATGCCGCACCTGAAGTCGGCGAGCAGGTTGGTGCACGGCGTGCCGGCGTCCTTGTCCACGGCGAAGCCCGCGGAGGCGGAGAAGGGCAGGGCCACGCAGCACAGCCCGGCGCAGCTGCCGCAGTCGGCGCGCAGGCCGAGATCGGCGGGATCGGTGTGGGACAACGCTGATGTGCTCCAGGTGGACGGGTGGGTTGCTCCCATTGTCCCTGGTCCGGATGGCGGGGACCGCCTGGGGCGGGGTGCGGGCGCGACGACGCCGTGCAGCGGCTGACGACGACCGGGTGGTGGGGGGCCGCCCCCCGCGCCCCCCCCCCCGGGCCCG
>NZ_JAQGLB010000020.1 GCF_027853965.1 Saccharopolyspora indica
GCACGACGCCCGGCTGCCGGTCGTCGTCCCGCGACCCGAGGACCGGTTCGAGCCGTTCCCGCTCACCGAGATGCAGCAGGCGCAGTGGATCGGCAGGCTGTCCAGCTTCGACATGGGCGGGGTCGCTCCGCACCTGTACTTCGAGTTCGACAGCCGCACCATCGACGTGGCCCGGCTGGAGCGCGCCTGGCGGCGAGTGGTGCAGCGGCACGACGTGCTCCGCATGGTCGTGCTCCCCGACGGCAGGCAGCGGATCCTGCCGGAGGTGACGCCCTACCGGTTCGAGGTGCTCGACCTGCGCGACGCGGAGGCGGCGGCGGCCGAGCGGGAGCTCGCCGAGATCCGCGACCGGATGGGCGCTGAGGTGCGGCGCGCCGACACCTGGCCGCTGTGGGAGATCAGGATCAGCCTGCTGGCCGAGCGCGTCGTCCGGGTGCACATCAGCTTCGACCTGCTGGTCGCGGACGTGTCCTCGTTCTTCTACCAGATCCTGCCGCAGTGGCGGGAGTTCTACCACGAGCCGGACCTGGATCCCGCGCCGCTGGAGCTGTCCTTCCGCGACTACGTGCTCGCCGAGGAGGAGCTGCGGCAGACCCCGCGCTACGAACGCGCGCTGGAGTACTGGCGCGAGCGGGTGCGCGAGCTGCCGCCGGCACCGGAACTGCCCGCGGCGCAGGGCAGCGGCGATGGCCAACGGCTGGAGTTCGTGCGCAGGCACGCCAGGCTGGACGCCGAGACCTGGGGCCGGATCAAGGAGAAGGCGGGGGAGTTCGGCGTGACCGCCTCCAGCGCGATGCTCGCCGCGTTCGCCGTCACGATCGCCACCTGGAGCAAGACGCAGCGGTTCACCCTGAACTTCACGGCGGTGAACCGGTTGCCGGTGCACGAAGAAGTCGAGGACCTGGTCGGCGAGTTCGCCTCCTTCGACCTGCTGGAGGTGGACGCGGTATCGGCGGGCAGCTTCGGCGAACTGGTGCGGGAGCTGCAGCGGCAGAGCTGGGCCGACTTCGAGCACCGCTACGTCAGCGGGGTGCGCATCCTGCGCGAGCGGGCCAGGGCCCGCGGCGGCGCCGGGGACGTGATGCCGGTCGTGTTCACCAGTGCGCTCGGCAGCGATGTGGACGGCAAGCCCGCACCGTCCCCAGTGGACTGGCTGGGCGAGCAGACCTACTTCATCTCCCAGACCCCGCAGGTGACCATCGACCACTTCCTGCTGGAGTTCGAGGGCAACCTGGAGCTGGCCTGGCACGCCGTCGACGGGCTCTTCCCGGACGGGCTGATGGCCGAGATGTTCCAGGCGTACCAGGACTTCGTGGCCGGGCTGGCCGATGCCGACAACTGGCACCGGCCGCCGGTGCTGGACCTGCCCGCTTGGCAGCTGGAGGCCAGGGCCGCCGCCAACGCCACGGACGGCGAACTGCCGAGCGACGTGCTGCCCGCGCGGGTGCTGGCCCGCGGCGGCTCCAGCGAACCCGCGGTGATCGCCGAGGACCGCACGCTCGGCTTCGCCGAACTCACCGGTCGTGCCGTGGCACTGGCCCGGTCGCTGACCGAGGCCGGGTTCGGCCGGGGGAGCGTGGTCGGTGTCGGGCTGCCCAAGGGCTGGCGGCAGGTCGTGGCCGCGCTGGCGGTCTCCGCCGCGGGCGGCACCTACGTGCCGCTGGACCCGGATCTCCCGGAGGCCCGCCGCCGCTGGCTGGTCGAGCAGGCGGGTATCGGCTGCGTCCTGGCCGAACCAGGGGCGGCGGATCACTGGCCGAACGCGCCGCAGGTGATACCGGTGGACGAGGACGTCGAATGGGCCTCGGCGGACGTCGCGGGGTGGACCTGCCCCGCCGAACCGGAGGACACCGCCTACGTCATCTACACGTCGGGCTCCACCGGAACGCCCAAGGGCGTGGCGGTCAGCCACCAGGCGGCGCTGAACACCCTGGTGGACGTCGAGCAGCGGTTCCGCATCGACTCGACCGACCGGGTGCTGGGCCTGTCCGCGCTGAACTTCGACCTCTCGGTGTTCGACGTGTTCGGGATCCTCGCCGCGGGCGGGGCCATCGTCCTGCCCGAGGCGGCGGACCGCCGCAACCCGGCCCGCTGGGCCGAGCTGTGCCGCCGCCACGGGGTGACGGTGTGGAACTCGGTGCCCGCGCTGATGCAGATGATGGTCGAGCACCTCGAGTCCGACGGCGGTGCGAGCACGCTCTCCGCGCTGCGGCTGACCATGCTCAGCGGGGACTGGATTCCGCTGTCCCTGCCGGACCGGCTGCGTGCCGTGGTGCCCTCGACCGAGGTGATCAGCCTCGGCGGCGCCACCGAGGCCGCGGTGTGGTCGATCGCCTACCCGATCGGCGCGGTCGCGGCCGACTGGCCGTCCATCCCGTACGGACATCCGCTGCGCAACCAGCGCTTCCACGTCCTCAACGACCGGATGCGGCACGCTCCGGTGTGGGTCCCGGGCCACCTCCACATCGCGGGGGCGGGCCTGGCCGAGGGGTACTGGAACGACGAGCAGCGCACGGCCGAATCGTTCATCGCGCACCCGGAGACGGGGGAGCGGCTGTACCGCACCGGCGACCTGGGCCGGTACCTTCCCGACGGCACCATCGAATTCCTCGGCCGCGACGACTTCCAGGTCAAGATCGGCGGCTACCGCATCGAACTGGGTGAGATCGAGCACGCGCTGGCGCAGCACCCGGAGGTCGCCAGCGCCGTGGCCTCGGCGCTGGGGCCGCGCACGCAGCAACGGCTGGTCGCCCACGTCGTGCCCGCCACCCCGGCCGCGCGGGAGGAACCGGGGTTCGCCGACCGGTTGCGGGAGCACCTCGGTGCCGCGCTGCCCTCCTACATGATCCCGGCCGACCTCGTGCTCATCGACGAGATGCCGTTGAGCAGCAACGGAAAGGTGGACCGGTCCGCGCTGCCGGAACCGTTGCGCGCGGGCAGCGGCGAGACGGCGGAGGCGGCGGAGCTCACCGGGCCGCTGCGCACGCTGCTGGTGCTGGCGGCCGACCTGCTCGGCGTGGACCAGCCCGGCCCGCAGGACAACTTCTTCGAACTCGGCGGCGACTCCATCATGGGCGTGCAGTTCGTCGGCAGGGCCAACGCCGAGGGCATCCCGATCACGCCGCAGAGCCTGTTCGAGAGCACCACCTTCCTGGAACTGGCGCGCGCGGTACCGGCAGAAGCCGACGCCGGGAACGCGAGTTCGGCCGTCCCGCTCACCGCGCACCAGGCACTGGCCCGCGGCCAGGTCGGTTCGGTGCTGCTGGCGGTGCCGGACGAGTTCGACCCGGTGCTGGCCGGGCGGGCGCTGCGCGCACTGCTGGACCGTCATCCGGCACTGCGGTCCCGGGTGCGCGAAGAGGACGGGCAGCGGATCGCGGTGCGCTCCGACCAGGTCCCCGACCCCGAGGTGCCGGAGATCGACCTCGGCGGCCTGCCGGAGGACGTGCGGGCCGAAGCGGTTCCGCAGATGGTCGGCGAGATGGCCGATGAACTGGACGTCGCGGCCGGGCCGACGGTCAAGCTCGCGGTGTTCCGGCTGGGCGACCGGGGCAGCGCGCTGGCCTGCACCGCGGCCCAGGGGCTGATCGACGACGCCTCGCTGCTCCTGCTGTGCGGCGAACTGGCCCACGCCTACCAGCGGCTCGCGGACGGCCAGCCGGTGGTCTGGGAATCGGGGGCGGGCTCGTTGCAGGCGTGGAACCGGGGTCTGCACCGGGAACTCGTGCACCCGGCAGGGCTCGCCGACCCGCCCGGCGTGCCGCGAGCGCTGCCCCGGGAGCACACGACGGAGCTGGACGCCGCGCGCACCGCGGACCTGTTCACCGCGGCCGCGGGCGGGTACCACCTGGATCCGGCCGAGGTGCTGGTGGCGGCCGCGTCCGCCGCGCTGGGCCGGGTGCTCGCCGAGCCCCCGCAACTGCTGGTGGAACGGTCGCTGCGGTCGGATCTGGCGGGCAGCGAGGAACCGGCCGGACGACTGGTGGGCCGGGTGACCGAACTGGTGACCGTGGACCCGGCGGCAGCCGACGCGGGGCCGGACCAGTTCCTGCCCTCGGTGAAGAGCCGGCTGCGGGCCCGGCGAGCGGAGCCGGTCCGGGCAGCGGCGGTCGCGGTCCGGGAACTGGTGACCTGGGAGCGCGTGGCGGGCGTGCTCGCCGCGCCCGAGGACTTCACCGGTGTGGCGGGCCTCGTGGGCTGGCAGGACGACCTGGCCGGTCAGCTCGGATCGGCCGTGGTCGACGGTGCCCTCCGGATCCGCTGGCAGCTGGGTGAATCCGCCACCGACGACGAGCTCGCCGGGCTGGCGTCGGCATTCGACGCGGTGCTCGCGGAGATCACCGAGCACTGCCGGGGCATGGCGGCGGGTTCCTACGAACCGTCCGACTTCCCGCTGGCCCAGCTGTCCCAGGGCGAGCTGGACGAATTCCTCGATGACCTGCGGTGAACCGAACGACCTGCGACAGAGGCGGAACAGGGCTGTGATGAAGGACAACGGCACCACCAAGCGACCCGCCCGCGATATCGCGGACATCTACGAACTCTCACCGATCCAGCAGGGCATGCTCTACGAACAGCTCGCCCAGCCGGGAATCGGCGTCTACGTGGAACAGCTGCGGCTGGAGTTCTCCGGGACGATGCACCCCGAGCACTTCGAGCGGGCCTGGCAGCTGGTCGTGGACCGGCACCCGATCGTGCGCAGCTCCTTCCACTGGCGCAAGAACGGCACCGCCATGCAGGTCGTGCACGCGACGGCCACGCTGCCGCTGGAAACCCTGGACTGGCGCGATCTCGGCGAGCCGGAGCAGGAGGAGCGGCTGACGGCCTCGCTGGAAGCCGAGCGGGCGGCCGGGTTCGACCTGACCGACGTGCCGTTGATGCGCAGCACGCTGATCCGGCGTGCCGAAGACCGCTGGACGTTCTCCTGGCGCTTCTCGCACCTGCTGATGGACGGCTGGTCGTTCACCCTGGCCATCCAGGACTTCATCGACAACTACCGCTCGCTGTGCTCCGGTGGGCAGCCGTCGGCCGCACCGGGCCAGCCCTACCGCGACTACCTGTCCTGGTGGCGGCAGCGGGACAGCACGGCGGCGCGGGAGTTCTGGCGCCGGGAACTGGCCGGCTACCAGCCGGTCGAGCAGCTCTACCTGGGCGGCGGCGACGTGCCGCGCGGCCGGTCCCCGCACGCCCACTTCGAGCGACTGCTGACCGACCTGGCTCCCCGGCTGAACGCACTGGCGCGGTCGGAGCAGCTCACGCTGGCCACCTTGGCGCAGGGAGCCTGGTTCCTCGTGCTGGGCCGCTTCCTCGGCCGCGACGATCTCGTCTGCGGGATCACCATGGCGCACCGGCCGCCCGACCTGGTCGGATCGGACGACATCCTGGGCCCGATGATCGCCACGCTGCCGCTGCGCAGGCGGTTGGATCCCACGGCGGTGGTGGGTTCGTGGTTGCGGGACTTCGGCAGGCACGTGATCGAGGCCAGCCAGCACAGCGAGGTGCCGCTGGCGGAGATGCCCGCCCTGCTCGGCATGGACGCCGGCGTTCCGCTGCTGCCGAGCAGCGTTTCCTACGAGAACGTGCCGATGCCGGATTTCGACCTGGCCGACGTCGGGGCGGAGATGACCGGGCTGTCCTACGACGGCAGACCGCACTTCCCGATCACCATGGTGATCATGCCGGGCGAGGACATGCCGCTGCGGGTCGTCTACGACCGCCGGAAGGTGGCCGACGACGTCGCCGAGCGCTTCGCCGACGAGGTCGTCTCGGTGCTGACGCAGTTCGTGGAGCACCCGGAGCGCACCCTCGGCGAGTTGTCCTTCCGCAGCGCACCACGACCGGAGGACACCGCGCTCGCCGAGCCGCCTTCCGAGTGCTTGCACGAGACGTTCCGGCGGCACGCGCTCGCCCGCCCGGAGGCGATCGCCGTGAGCTTCGGGGACCGAACCGTCACCTACCGGGAGCTGGACGAGCGCTCCGACCGGATCGCCGCCGCACTGCGCGACCGGCACCCGGGCGCGGCGCGGGTCGGCCTGTGCCTGCCCCGCTCCACCGACCTGGTGGCCGCCATGATCGGCGTGTTCAAAGCCGGTGCGGCCTACGTTCCGCTGGACCCGAACTACCCGCCGGAACGGCTGGCCGACATGCTGGCCGACTCGGGCGCGGAACTCGTGCTCACCGACGCGGACACCTCGTTCAACACCGGCGACGTCCAGGTGATCACCCCGGCCGAGGTGGACGGGCAGCCGGTCACCGACGGGCCGCGGGCGGCCACCGATCCCGACGCCCCGGCCTACCTGCTGTACACCTCGGGCTCGACCGGGCGGCCGAAGGGCGTGCCGGTCACCCACCGCAACGTGCAGAGCCTGCTGTCCGCCGGGCGCGAGGTATTCGGCTTCGCGGCCGAGGACGTGTGGACCTTCGCGCACTCCTTCGCCTTCGACTACTCGGTCTGGGAGATCTGGGGTGCGCTGGCCAACGGCGCCCGGCTGGTCGTGGTCCCGGAGCCGACCGGACGTGACCCGCGAGCGCTGGCCCGGTTGATCGACGAGGAGCGGGTGACGGTGCTCAGCGAAACCCCCTCGCTGTTCGAGCACCTGGTGGCAGAGCTGCCCGACGACCCGGCGCTGCGGAAGGTGTTCCTCGGTGGCGACCGGCTGGACCCGGTGATCCTGCGGCCCTGGTTCGCCCGGTTCGCCGGCCGGGGCGTCGAGCTGTACAACCTCTACGGGGTCACCGAGGCCACCGTGGTCTCCACCTACCACCTGGTGCGCGCGGAGGACGTCGGCACCGACCAGCCGATCCCGATCGGCCGCGCGCTGCCCAACCAGCGGGTGCACCTGCTCGACGAGCACGACCGCCCGGTACCCGTGGGCGCCACCGGCGAGTTGTGCGTGGCCGGGCCCGCGGTCGCCGCCGGGTACCACGCGCGGGCCGAGCTGACCGCGCAGCGGTTCGGCACCGACCCGGGGACCGGTGCCGACCGGATGTACCGCACCGGCGACCTGGCCACCAGCACGTCCCGAGGCGAGTTGCGCTTCCTCGGGCGTGCCGATTCCCAGGTCAAGGTGCGCGGTTTCCGCGTGGAGCTGGGCGAGATCGAAGCTGTGCTGCGCGAGGCGCCCGGCGTGCGGGCGGCGACGGCGGCCGTCCGCGGGCCGAACCGGATCACGGGCTACGTCGTCCCGGAGCAGCCGGACGCGGCGAGCGCTCCCCGGCCTGCCGATCAGGTGCTGGACTTCGTGCGCACCCGGCTGCCCGAGCACATGGTGCCGGTCGCGGTGCACTGGATCGACCGGATCCCCACCACTCCCGGCGGCAAGGTGGACCTCGCCGCCCTGCCTGCACCGGACGGCGTGCCGGACGGTGAGTTCCTCGCCCCGAGAACGGAGACCGAGCAGCTGCTGGCCCGGCTGCTGTCGGAGGTGCTGGAGCTGCCGAGGGTCGGCGCGGGCGACGTGCTCGGCGAACTGGGGCTGCACTCGCTCGGCGCGATGCGGCTGACCGCGCGGTTGCGCAGCGAGCACGCGCTCGACCTGGCACTGGCCGATCTGCTCGCCGCCCGCACGGTGGCCGAGCTGGCGAGCGCGGTGGACGCGGTCCGACCGGTACCGGCGGGGGAGGCGCGGTGAACGCGATGTCCGAACCGGAGCACCACAGCAGCCCGGCGAACCAGCAGTGGCGGGACCAGGTCCGGCGGTTCGCCGAGGAGGCGATCAGCCCGCTGTCCACGGGGATGGACCGGACCGGCGAGCTGGACCCGGGGCTGCGCGAGCAGCTGTTCGCGGCGGGGCTGATGTCGGTGGAGATCCCACGCGGCTACGGCGGAACGGGTGGCACCCTGCTCCAGCTGATGCTCGCCATCGAGGAGATCGCGCGGGTCGACCCGGGCGTCGCCGTCGGAGTGGACGTCCACAACGTGCTCGTCGCGGGCACCTTGTTGCGGCACGCCACCGGTGACCAGCGCAGGCAGTACCTCCCGCTGCTCGCCACCGCGAAGGTCGGCGCGTTCGCGCTGTCCGAGGAGCAGGCGGGCAGCGATGCGTTCGCTCTGACCACCACCGCCCGGCCGGACGGGGACGGCTACCGGATCACCGGGCGCAAGCGGTGGACCAGCAACGCGCGCAACGCCGACCTGCTGCTCGCCTTCGCGCTCGTGGAAGACAGCGGCCCGACCGCGTTCCTGGTGCCCGCGGACGCCGCCGGGCTGTCCGTGGAGGACCACGCCGAGCAGATGGGGGTGCGGGCCGCGCACACCGCGGACGTGGTGTTCGACGGCACCCCGGTCCGCGCCGCCCAGCGCATCGGCTCGGTGGGCGGTGGGCAGACGGTGGCCATGGCCGCGCTGGACCTGGGGCGCCTGGGCATCGCCGCCCAGCTCGTCGGCCTGGCCCAGGGCGCGCTGGACCTGGCTGTCGCCTACAGCCGGTCCCGCGAGCAGTTCGGCAGCCGCATCGCCGACTACCAGGGCGTGCAGTTCCCGCTGGCCGACGCCGCCAGCCAGCTGGCCGCCGCCCGAGCACTGCTGTACGAGTCGGTCGACGTGTTCCAGCGGGACACCGACGCGGTGAAGCGGATGCGGTTCGCCGCCATGGCCAAGTACACCGCCTCCCAGATCGCCGAGCGGGCCGCCTCGGTGGCGGTGGAAACCCTGGGCGGCAACGGGTTCACCGACGCCTACCCGGCGGAGCGGCTCTACCGGGATGCGAAGGCGGGCAAGATCTACGAGGGGACCTCGAACGTGCTGCTCCGCAACATCTCCTCGATCATGCTCGGGGTGAGCGCAGGTGACTGAACGGCTGCGCCTGCTGTGCTTCCCGTACGCGGGCGGCAACGCCCAGAGCTACGTCCGCTGGCGACGTCCGCTCGAACCGGACGTCGAGGTGTGCCCGATGCAGCTGCCGGGGCACGGGGAGCGCATCAGGGAGGCACCCCGCCACCGCTGGGAAGACCTGCTGGCCGACACCCGGGACAGGCTCGCTCGCCTGGCGGACCGGCCGATCGCGCTGTTCGGGCACAGCCTCGGCGCCCTGCTCGCCTTCGAGTGCGCCCGGATGCTGGTGGCAGAGCACGGCGTCCAGCCGGTGCACCTGCTGGTGTCGGGGCACCGGGCAGCTCAGCTGCCGATGCGGGAGGAGGTGCTGCACCACCTGCCGGACGCGGAGTTCCTCGAAGCGCTGAGCGAACGATCGCGCACCTTGCGCGCGCTCACCGACCCCGAGTTCCGGAGGCTCCTGCTGCCGGTGCTGCGCGCTGACTTCACCGCCTCCGAGACCTACGAGTTCGCCGAGGGGCCACCGCTGACCTGCCCGGTGACCGCGCTGGGCGGCGAAGAGGACCCGGACGTCGACCTCGGCGAACTGGACGCGTGGCGGCACCGCAGCACGGGCCCGTTCGAGCTGGTCGCGTTCCCGGGAGATCACTTCTTCGTCGACGACGACTGGCAGGGGGTGGTGGCCGCGGTCGGTGATCGGCTCCGACCGCGCACCGGGAACGCGTCCCGATGACCTGCCTGCCCGGACGGCGGTCGTTCTCCGGTGGTGCACCGGCCACGGTGCGCGGTGGATCACCGGAGAACACCGACGTCAGCTCACGCGCTCGTGCGGTCCGACCGCTGGCGGATGCCGGGTCGGCTCGGTCAGGAAACGGTTTCCCGGGCGTGCGGCAGCCGGGAAGCGGCCGGCAGGCCGTCCGGGACCAGGGCGAAGCGCATGGCGATGACCACGGCTTCAGTGCGGTCGGCCACGCCCAGCTTGCGGTAGATCATGTGCAGGTGGGCCTTGACGGTCTGCTCGGTGATGTGCAGGACCCGGCCGATGCGCCGGTTCGTCGCGCCCTGCACCAGGAGCTCCAGAACGTCCTGCTGGCGTTGTGTCAGCTGGACGTCCGGGCGATTTGTTGAATTCTTGACGGAGTTCTCCCACTGCGGCAGCGGGGCCGGCATCCCGACCTCGACTTGAAGGGCCGGTTTCGGCACGTCGCGGTAGGCCGCCAGCCTGTCCCGCGCCTCGCGGGCGAGGTCGTTCATCACCTGGAAGTGCGCAAGAAAGTCGTCGATGGTCTTCAACGCGTGGGCCAAGGCTCGTTCATTGTGCGCCGTCGACATGGCTCTGCTCCTGTGCTGGTTCTGGTATTCCATTTCAAAGCGGAGGGAACGGCGAGTCACTTTCGCGGCGCGCTGCATCGTCCTGGTGTCATGCACCGATTATGTTGCCCAACACCGGTGCTCGGACGCTTCCGTTGTGTGCAAACGGCGAAAACACCACCGTTCGGCGTAGCACTCTAGACGGTCGGGCGGACTTGCGCGTTAGGGTAGCCTTGGTTCGGACCTGTGGGTGCTTCTGGGGTGCCTACCCGATGGCGGGGGTGTGATATGGCGGGTTTGGACGGAACGTGCGCGGCTGCTCGAATGTTAGCGGCTTCCGGCGTGCTTCCTGGTTTGGCCGGTCGGTTCAGATCGGAGTGGGCTCGACTTGCCGTACAATTGCTGTCACCGACTGCCGGAAAAATCTTCCTGAGAACGTTCTCGATTCGTTTTTTGGTGTATGTTGCCACGCTTGCAGGCCTATGGCAGAACGACCCTTCCCGTACGTCCGATCCAGGGGATCACAATACGGGGGTCGCTATCTGTCGCAGGAGGCAGTGAGTGAATGGCGTGCGGCCTACCGCTTTTGGGATCGCGTTGCGGAAGTACCGCGAGTCGGCACATATAGGATTACGTGCGTTCGCTCGCCAGATCATGTTCTCACCGGGGCACCTCTCCCATGTCGAGACCGGGGCGAAGAGGCCGACGGTCGAGTTCGCCCGGGCCTGCGAGAATGCGCTGGGTCTCGACGGGGTCCTGCTGCCGCTGGTATCGAACTCCCGCCGCGCGCCGATCGCCCGGCCGACGCAACTGCCGGCGCGCAGCGCCTATTTCGTGGGCAGGAAGAACCAGCTGGAAGAGATTTCGAAAATACTGCTGTCCAACAGTGGCATAGCAATAGTGGAGGGGCCGCCCGGAGTGGGCAAGACGGCGCTCGCCGTGCAGTGCGCCTCCAGCCCGGCGATCAAGAACCACTACCAGGACGGCATCCTCTACACCGACCTGCACGGCTTCACCTCCTCGCGTGCGCCGGTGGACGTGACCGACATTCTCGAGCACTTCCTTCGCGCGCTGGGTGTGTCCGGCGAACAGATCCCGAGCGAGGTCGACGCCCGCGCGGCGCTCTTCCGGAGCGTGCTGGAGGGGCAGCGGGTTCTCCTGGTGCTGGACAACGCCGCCGATGTCGCGCAGGTCAGGCCCCTGCTGCCCGGTGCGTCCAGCTGCGCGGTGCTCATCACGAGCAGGAGGCAGCTGGTCGGCCTGTCGATCCGCAACGGCGCCAAGCGGCTCTGCCTCGGCCCGTTGGACCACGACGAGGCAGCTCAGCTGCTCTGCCGGATAATCGGCGACCGCGCCAAGAACGACCCGAAGGCGACCGCGCAACTCGCGGATCTGTGCTCGTGCTGGCCCCTCGCGCTGCAGGTCGCGGGGGAGCGCGCGGTGACGCAGGACCACCTCGACGTGCCGACCCTGTGCCGGGAGCTGCGGAACGCCCGGCTGGACTCCCTGTCGGCCAATGAGGAGGACGACGCGACGGTGGCGGTCCGGGCGGTCTTCGGGTTGTCCTACGACGCGCTGAATTCCGCTGAGGCGAGAACATTCCGCTTTCTCGGGCTGCACCAGGGCTGCAACATCGGAACCACCGCGGTGGCCGCGCTCACAGATTGCGCCGCGGACGATGTGAGTTCGCAGTTGCGCCGATTGTGCGGATCGCACCTGGTCGGGGAGATCTCGGCCGACCGGTACCGGCTGCACGACCTGCTTCGGTTGTACGCCGCGGAGCGAACTTCCGTCGAAGACGAGCGGGACGTCCGGGAGAAAGCCGTCACCCGGCTGCTGGACTACTATCTGGGATCGATCGATACCGCGACGTCGATCCTCGGGCCTTATCGGATGCGCCCGGACGCGGAATTGGTGGACGACCGAACTCCGGCGGAGCGCTTCGACACCTATCTCGAGGCACTGGACTGGTGCGATCAGGAGGTGGTCAACTTCGCCAGCGTGTTGCGCAATGCCGTCGATCACGGATATCCGGGCGTGTGGCGGTTCGCGGCGTCGTTGTGGGACTTCTTTCACGTTCGGCAGCCGTGGGGGTGCTGGTGGGCGACCAATTCCATCGCATTGCGCTCGCTGCGGGAGCATCCCGATCCCTTCGGAAAGGCGTGGATTCTGACCAGCATCGGCGACTACCACCGCCGGCGGAATGACCTCGTCGCCGCACGCGATTGTTTTGAGCAGGCGTTCGCGATTCGGCGGGACATAGATGATGTGCCCGGGCAGGGTTGGATCCAGCTCAATCTGGGGATCACGGCAAATGGTGAGGGTAATTCTGCGGACGCGCTCTCCCACCTGCGCAAGGGCATGGACATCTTCGCGGAGCTGAAGCATCAGTACGGTCAGGGGCGCTGCCTGCTGCAAACGGCGTACGTGTTGATCGGCGCCGAAGACCACGAGAGCGCCCGCGGATTCCTCCACCAGGCCCTCGATCTGTTCGAGCAGGTCGATGACAGACATGATCAGGCCCTGGTGTGGGTGGCTCTCGGCCGCATCGACGAGGACAAGGACCGGGCCGTCGGCAACTTCGAGACCGCTTTGCCCATTCTGCGCGATATCGGCGATTGGGAAGGGGAGGTCGACGCGCTCACGGCCTGCGGAGACCTGCATTTCAGCCTCGGACGCGCGGAGCTGGCCGAGCGCTGCTGGCGAACGGCGCTGGTGACGCTCCGGGGGCGCGGCGAGACCTTCTCCGCCGACGCGCTGCTCGACCACATCAAGCGTGCCCGCCGGTCCTGAGCCGGGCAGGACGCGGGGCGGGCGTCGATCCCCGGTCCTCGGCTGTCATCGATGTATCCGGCGTAACATGACGTATCGTTCCCTGTTGAGGTATCGTTAGGGAACGATGAAGGACGAAATGTACTCGGTGGAGCAGGTTGCCGACCTGCTCGGCCTGCACGTGCGCACGGTGCGGGGATACATCCGCGGCGGGCGGCTCAACGCGGTCCGGATCGGCAAGCAGTACCGGATCTCCCGGTCCGACCTGGAGGCGTTCACCGGGCGGCAGACGCCGGTCGAGATGACCGGCGCCGCTTCGGTGGAGGTGTCGAGCATCGTGCAGGTCGACGGTGTCGACCGGAGGTCGGCCGACCGGCTGGGCACCCTCGTGCTGGCCGGGGTCAACTCCGCTCGCGAGGCGTCGCAGCCGCTGCGCGTTCAAACCGTCTACGACGAGGAGTGGCACCGGTTGAAGGTCGTGGTGCTCGGCAGCGCCGGGGACACCGCCGAGGTGTTGCGGCTGCTGGAGGCCGTGCTCGAAAGCGGACTGCACTCAGGGGAGGCTGGAAGTGGCTGACGTGATGGAGGAGCGGGCCGGCGTGCAGGTGCTGGTGTGCGACGCCGACGGGCCGGAGGTCGCGACCGTGCAGGACGCGCTGGACCTCATCGGCGCGTCCTACGGCGGTGAGCTGGTCGCGCTGCCCGTCTCCCGGATCGACGCGCGGTTCTTCCGGCTGAGCAACGGTTTCGCCGGTGACGTGATGCAGAAGTTCGTCAACTACCACGTGAAGCTGGCGATCATCGGCGACATCTCCGAGCACCTGGAGTCCAGCTCGGCGCTGCGCGCGCTGGTCCGCGAGTCGAACCGCGCCAAGCACGTCTGGTTCCTGCCCGACCTGCCCGCGCTCGACGCCCGCCTGAGCGCGTGATCGAGGTCCCGGCGGGACGGATCGAGCTGCGGGACGAGGGCGCGAAGTCCAGCTGGGAGGTCGACGTCGAGGCCTTCCAGCTGGCTTCGCATCCGGTGACCCGCGAGCTGTACCACGAAGTTCTCGGTGCCGCGCAACCGGATTCGCCGCGCACGCCGATGACCGAGGTGTCGTGGCTCGACGCGATCGAGTTCTGCAACCGGCTCTCGCGGGACTCGGGGCTCAGCCCGTGCTACGCGCTGACCGGCGATCCCGACGGAGCGGGCGTGCTCTGCGACTGGACGGCCGATGGCTACCGCCTGCCGTCCGAGGCCGAGTGGGAGCACGCGTGCCGGGCGGGAAGTGCCGAGGTCCGCTACGGCGAGCTGGACGAAATCGCCTGGCACCGCGGCAACTCCGGCGAACGCGTGCACGACGTCGCGACCAGGGTGCCGAACGCGTGGGGCTTCCACGACACGATCGGCAACGTCTGGGAGTGGTGCTGGGACCGCTACGACCCGCGGCGTTACGGCCCTTACCGGGTGTTCCGCGGCGGAGGCGCGTTCGACCCGCCCCGCGGTTGCCGCGCGTCCTGCCGCCGCAAGAGCCACCCGACCTTCCGCGTGGAGGACCTCGGGTTCCGCCTGGCCCGAGCTGGGTAGTGGTGGGGGTTCGGTCTCCATGGTTCCGTGAGTGTTTTGGGGTGCTATGACGCCCCAAAACACTCACGGCAGTCTCAGCGGAGGCGTTCGATGATCGTCGCGGTGGCGAGTGCGCCGCCCGCGCACATGGTGATCAGGGCCGTGCTGGCGTCGCTGCGTTCGAGCTCGTGCAGGGCCGTGGTGATCAGGCGCGCTCCGGTGCTGCCGACCGGGTGGCCGAGGGCGATCGCGCCGCCGTTGACGTTGACCCGGTCCAGGTCCGGCTCGTGCACCGCGGCCCACGAGAGCACCACCGAGGCGAACGCCTCGTTGACCTCGAACAGGTCGATGTCGCCGATCTTCATCCCGCTGAGCTCCAGCACCCGCTGCGTGGCCTGCACCGGCCCGTCCAGGTGGTAGTAGGGCTCGCCGCCCACCAGGCACTGCGCGACGATGCGGGCGCGGGGGCGCAGGCCGAGCTCGGCCGCGCGGTCGGCGTCGGCGAGCAGCACCGCGGCCGCTCCGTCGGAGATCTGCGAGGACGTGCCCGCCGTGTGCATCCCGTTCTCCAGCACGGGTTTCAAGCCGCCGAGGGCCGCCATGCTGGTCTCGCGCAGGCCTTCGTCGCGGGTGACCGGTTCGCCGCCGGGCACCCGCACCGGGACGATCTCGCGGTCGAACCGCCCTTCCCGCCACGCGGTCTTGGCGCGTTCCTGGGAGCGCAGGCCGAAGGCGTCGACGTCCTCGCGGGTCAGGCCGCGGTTGGCCGCGATCCGGTCGGCCGCCAGGTACTGGTTCGGCAGGTCGATGTCCCAGGAATCCGGCCTTGGCGTACCGACGTCCGCGCCGAGGTTGCTGCGCAGCGGCACCCGGCTCATCGCCTCGACGCCGCAGGAGATCCCGACGCGCACGGCGTCGGCGGTGATCAGCCCGGCGATCAGGTGCGTGGCCTGCTGCGCCGACCCGCACTGGGCGTCGACGGTGGTGCAGCCGACCTGGTGCGGCAGGCCGGAGTGCAGCCACGCGGTGCGGGTGATGTTGTTCGACTGCTCGCCGGCCTGGGTCACGCAGCCGCCGATCGCCTGGTCGACTTCGGCGGCGTCGAGACCGGCGCGGTCGAGCAGGCCGCGTTGGGCCGCGCCGAGGATCTCGGCCGCGTGCAGGCCGGAGAGCCGGCCGCGGCGCTTGCCGATCGGGGTGCGGACCGCGTCCACGATCACCGGGTTGCCCACCTGGTACTCCCTTCGGACGGCATCGTCGATCAAAACTAGAACACGTTCCTCTTACTCGACAAGGTGTCCGAGCGGACTTGCTCGGGAATCCCGAACCTTGCTCGATTCGGGCTGAGTTACAGGGGTTTACTGAACCTGCGGAATGTGCTTCTCTCTAGCGTAGAACTCGTTTCATTTCTTGATCGGATTCCCGCGTAGGAGGTAGCCGTGGCGGTACCGCGCATTCCGGAGGGCTTCGACTTCACCGATCCCGATCTGCTCGCCGAACGGCTACCGCTGGCCGAGTTCGCCGAGCTCCGCAGCACCGCTCCGGTGTGGTGGAACGAGCAGCCGGACCGGTGCGGCGGCTTCGACGACGGTGGTTTCTGGGTGGTCAGCAAGCACGCTGACGTCAAGGAGGTCTCCCGGCGTTCCGACGTGTTCTCGACCAGGGAGAACACCGCGATCATCCGGTTCAACGACAGCATGACCCGCGAGCAGATCGAGCTGCAGCGGTTCATCATGATCAACATGGATCCGCCGCAGCACACCAAGCTGCGCCAGATCGTGCAGCGCGGGTTCACCCCGCGTGCCATCAAGACCCTCGAAGCGACGCTGCAGGACCGCGCGCGGCGCATCGTCGCCGAGGCCCGCGAGAACGGCAGCGGCGACTTCGTCACCGACGTGGCGTGCGAGCTGCCCCTGCAGGCGATCGCCGAACTGCTCGGCGTGCCCCAGGAGCACCGCAAGGAGATCTTCGACTGGTCCAACCAGATGATCGGCTACGACGACCCCGAGTACGGCGTGCAGCCGGACGTCGCCGCGGCCGAGATCCTCGGCTACTTCAGCAACATGGCCGAGGAGCGGCGCGGCTGCCCGATGGACGACATCGTGACCAAGCTCGTGCACGCCGACGTCGACGGCAGCGCGCTGACCTCGGACGAGTTCGGCTTCTTCGCGATCCTGCTGGCGGTGGCGGGCAACGAGACCACCCGCAACGCGATCACCCACGGCATGCTGGCCTTCATGGACAACCCGGACCAGTGGGAGCTGTACAAGCGGGAGCGGCCGAAGACGGCCGCCGACGAGATCGTCCGCTGGTCGACTCCGGTGGTCTCGTTCCAGCGCACCGCCCTGACCGACACCGAGCTCGGCGGGGTGCAGATCAAGAAGGGCCAGCGGGTCGGGCTGTTCTACAGCTCGGCGAACTTCGACCCGGAGGTCTTCGACGGGCCGGAGCGCTTCGACATCACCCGCGACCCCAACCCGCACGTCGGGTTCGGCGGCACCGGCGCGCACTTCTGCCTCGGCGCGAACCTGGCCCGCCTGGAGATCGACCTGATCTTCAACGCCATCGCCGACCACATGCCGGACATCAAGCGCATCGGCGACCCCCGCCGCCTCCGCTCCGGCTGGCTCAACGGCATCAAGGAAGTCCAGGTCCAGTACAGCTGACCTCCGCTGTGAGCGGCGGTGCTCGCCTGCCGCCGCTCACGACGGTCGGGCACGTTTCACGGCAGTCGGTCGATCGTCCGCTCGGCGGTGTCGATCGGAGGGGTCGCGAAACTGAGGAGGAACGGAAACCACCGTTCGCCGCCGTGACTCGCGAGGGCTTCCATGAGCTGTACCCGCTGTCGTTCTGTCATCGGCCCGAGGACGCAGACGAGGGTCCGGCCCCTGACACGTCGTGCCGGGGGTTTGCTGTCCCGGTACGGCCACCCTGCCGGGCGGAGCATCGGGGGCAACCTGGCTCCGCGCACCGGGTCGACGTAGAGACCGGTGTAGGCGTATCCGGCCACGGCATCGACCTTCTCGATCTTGACCCGGTCGATCTGGTTCCACGAGAACTCGAACCGGGCAGCGGCACTGCTGGTCACGATGCCGGACGGCCCCACGCTCACATCCCATCCGGACCAGGTTTTCGGGGTGAAGCGGTGACGCACGACCGAAGCCGTGTTGAGGAGCCCGCCCAAGGCGAGGAAGAAGACCGCCGCGGACGAGAAGCCGCCGAGGATTACGGCAACCTCGTACCAGAACGAGTCCTCGGCAGCGAGTCCGAGCGGCAAGTAGATGCCGACGTAGACCGCGAGCAGTACTGCCGAGGACGACACCGCGCCCAGCCAGAAGCGCCAGACGTGCGGTCTGGACGCGTACTCGGACAGCGGCTCTTCGCCGCTCCAAGAGATCCGGAAGGAGCCGGGCTGAGCAGGAGGGCGCGGGCGGGGATCGGTCGTAGCGGCGGAGCGCGGCCCCTGTTCCTCGACCGCAGCCGGCGGCGTCTCGCGCTCCACGCCGCGGCTGAGCTGCCAGCTCCACAAGCCGCTGGTCACCGTGAGAACCCCCACCGCTGACCACGCCCACACCGCCGCAGGATCGCCGGTCGCCACGTTGATCGCCGCGGCGCATGCCGAGGAGACCACCGCAGTGCCCAACGCGTGCACCGCAGGCCGGATACCCCCGCGACCTCGTCCCGCCATCACGCCTCCCGCAAGATCTGCCCCAAGGTAGCGAATCCTGCACCGGCGGTAGCTCAGAACCGCACTCCGCGAGGGCGCCTTCCGCGGAAAGGCGCCCCCGTTCGCGTCGGGCTACTCCGCCGTGCGGAGGGTCTTCATCGCCCGGTCGAACTCCCAGAAGGCTCGCATGGAGCGGATCAGGCCTGATTCGTCGACGTGGTAGACGAAGACGCCTTCGGCGTCCATCGTGCTGCCGTCCGGGAGGAACGTCGTGATGTGGCCGGTGTTGGCGACCTCGCTGCCCGCTGCGAACGAGTCCTGGATGTGGAACTCGATGCGCTCGGCCTGGGCGATCGCCAGGTCCCAGAACGCCGCGATGCCCTCGTGGCCGTGGTGCCCGCGGCCCTCCGGGTCGAAGACCGACGGCCCGACCGGGTCCTCCACGAAGCCGTCCGGGGCGAACAGCGCCACCCACTCGTCCTTCTCGCCGCGGGTCACCGCGCTCATCGACTTCAGCGCCGCGTCGCGCGCCGGGTGCGGCTCCGCGCTGGCGGACCAGTGCACGCCATCGACCATGGTTTCCTCCGAGTCCGGTGCGGTGGTTCGGCGCTCATCGAACGAGGTGAGCGCTGTTCCCCTGGGGCGATCAGATCTGGCCGATGACTTCGTCGGCGAACTTGCGGATGGAGTCCTGCTTGGCGCTCAGCTCGGCGTCGAAGCCGTGCCCGTCGAACAGCCACGGGACCACGATCGCGTCCGTCACGCCGATCTCGGCCTGCTCGCGGTAGCCGGACGCGCCGAAGCGGTCCACGCACACCGCCTGGATCTCGAACGGCGCCTCGGAGCGGCCGTGCTCGGCGCGCAGCTCGGCGAGCCGGTCGATGGTGGTGCGCAGCTCCTCCAGCGTCATCATCGCCGAGGCCCAGCCGTCGCCGATCCGGGCCGCTCGCCGCAGCGCGGGCTCGGTGTGCCCACCGATGTAGATCGGCACCGGCGCGGTCGGCGCCGGGCTCATCTGCAGGCGGTCGAAGTCGAAGAACTCGCCGTGGTGCTCGACCATCCCGCCGCCGAGGATCAGCCGCAGCACCTCGATGGCCTCGTCCACGCGCGCACCGCGCTTGGCGTACGGCGCGCCGCACCACTCGAACTCCTCCGGCGCCCAGCCGAGCCCGATGCCCAGCCCGAAGCGGTCGCCCGTGAGCACCGCGACCGATGCCAGCTGCCGAGCCAGCAGCACCGGGTTGCGCGGCCCGAGCTTGAGCACCGAGGTGTAGAAGCGCAGCCGCGAGGTGACCGCGCCCATCGCCGCGGCGGCGATCAGCGGGTCCGCCCACGGTGTTTCGGCGTTCCACATCCGCGAGCCGTCCGGTGTGTAGGGATAGGCCGCGGAGACCTGTTCGGAGTAGAACAGCGAGTCGGGCAGGGCGATGGCGGCGAAGCCGCACTCCTCCGCGGTGCGGGCCAGCCCGGCGAGCTGGTCCAGCGGGCTCATCGCCACTGAAAGCGTGAACTTCATCGTTACCCCGGTTTCCGGGTGCCGACCACCCACATCGAGAAGTACTGGGAGCCACCGCCGTAGGCGTGGCCCAGCGCGGTGCGCGCACCGTCCACCTGGTGCTCGCCCGCCTTGCCGGTGACCTGCATCGCGGCCTCGGCGAAGCGCAGCATGCCGGAAGCGCCGATCGGGTTGGAGGAGAGCACGCCGCCGGAGGGGTTCACCGGCAGCCGCCCGTCCAGCGCGGTGTCGCCGGATTCGGTGATCTTCCAGCCCTGGCCCTCGGCTGCGAAGCCGAGGTTCTCCAGCCACATCGGCTCGAACCAGGAGAACGGCACGTAGATCTCGGCGGCGTCCACTTCGGACAGCGGATCGGTGATGCCCGCCTCCCGCCACAGCGCCGCCGCGGCGTCCCGGCCGGCCTGCGGGTTCACCTGGTCGCGCCCGGCGAAGGTGGTCGGCTCGGTGCGCATCGCGGTCGCGTGGATCCAGGCCGCGGAACCACCTGCCGAGCTCTCGTCGCCGATGACCACCGCGCACGCGCCGTCGGAGGACGGGCAGGTCTCGTCGTAGCGGATCGGGTCCCACAGCACCTGCGAGGCCAGCACCGATTCCAGCGTGATATCGGGCTGCTTGAGGTGCGCGTACGGGTTCCGCGCGCCGTTGCGGCGGTCCTTCACCGCGACCATCGCGCCGATGTGCTCGGGCGCGCCGGAGCGGCGGATGTAGGAGCGCACGTGCGGTGCGAAGTAGCCGCCCGCGCCCGCGCCGACCGGCATGCTGAACGGCGGCAGGATCGACAGCGCCCACATCGCGTTGGACTCCGACTGCTTCTCGAAGGCCACCGCCAGCACCCGCCGGTGCACGCCGCCCTGCACCAGGCTGGCCGCGACGTTGGCCGTCGAGCCGCCGACCGATCCGGCGGTGTGCACCCGGATCATCGGCTTTCCCGTCGCGCCCAGGGCATCCGCCAAGTGGAGCTCGGGCATCATGACGCCTTCGAACAGGTCGGGGGCCTTGCCGACGACGACGGCGTCGACGTCCGGCCAGTCCAGCCCGGCGTCGGCCAGCGCGCGTTCGGCGGCCTCCCGGCACAGCCCGGCGATCGAGACGTCGAGGCGCTTGCTGGTGTGGTGCGTCTGGCCGGTCCCGATGACCGCCGCCAACCGCTTGCCCATCAGGACCTTCCCTCCATCACGCAGACCAGGTTCTGCTGCAGCGCGGGCCCGCTGGTGGCGTGCGCCAGCACCCGCTGCGCCGCACCGGACATCACGCGGGAGGCGGCTTCGCCGATGCGCGCCAGCCCGGCGGCGAACATCGGGTTGCCGCACAGCGGCCCTCCCGAGGGGTTGATCGCCACGTCCTCGCCGAGCCCGATCGCCCGGCGCAGCACGATCTCCTGGTGGGTGAACGGTGCGTGCAGCTCGGCCACCTCGACGTCGCCGGCCCCGGCGGCCTCGGCCGCGGCGGTGGTCGACGGCGATCGGAGCAGGTCGCGGGCGCCGATGCTGCCGGATTCGATCCGGTGCTCCAGGCCGGTGATCCACGCCGGGCGCTCGTGCAGTTCGCGCGCCCGGTCGGCGCTGGCGAGCACGACCACGGCGGCTCCGTCGGTGATCGGGGCGCAGTCGTGCTTGCGCAGCGGGTCGGCGAGGTACGGCTCGGCGAGCAGGTCAGCTGCGTCCACCTGGCCCGAGATCTGGGCGCCGGGTCCGGCGGATGCGCGGCTGCGGGCGGCGACCTCGGCCATGTCCTGCTCGGTCCACGCGCCTGAGTCCAGGCCGAGGCGGGCCTGAAGCCCGGCGATGCTCACCGAGTCCGGCCACAGCGGAGCCGCGGTGTACGGGTCGAGCTGCAGGGCGAGGGTCCGGCGCAGGTCACCGGCCGAGGACTTGCCGAAGCCGTAGACCAGCGCGGTGTCGACCTCGCCGGTGCGGATCTTCACCCAGGCCTCGTAGAGCGCCCACGCGGCGTCCATCTCCACGTGGGACTCGTTGATCGGCGGGAAGGCTCCGATGGCGTCCACCGCGGCGATGAACGAGAACGCCCGCCCCGCCAGGTAGTCCGACGAGCCAGAGCACCAGAACCCGATGTCCTCGGTGCGCAATCCGGTGCTGTCGAGCACCTCCCGGAAGATCGGGACCAGCATCTCGACCCCGTTGGTGGTGCCGTGGGTGGCGCGCACGTTCGGTGCTTGCGCGAACCCGACGACCGCTACGTCTGCCACGGTGCACTCCTCGGCGTTTCGGTTGTCGCAGCGGACCGCTCCGGGGCGGTGCGTCAATTTCGCGAGAAATTGACCATCACCCGGGTGAACGTCAATTTCTCGCGAAATTGACGCGGTCCGGCCCGGCTAGAGGTGTTGGGCGTAGGTCTCGAAGGGGGCGTCCGGCTCGCCGGTGGGGCGGAAGTGGTCGATGTTCTGCAGCGTGTAGCCCCACTCCTCGCGGGGTTTCCACTCCGCGCGCACCCGCATGCCCATCCGCACCTCCGCCGCGTCGCAGCCCAGCACCAGGTGCAGGAAGGCGATGTCGGCGCCGTCGAGCAGGACGTAGGCCGACACGTACGGCGGTGGGATGCGCTGGCCCAGGAACGGCACGTTGACGATGCAGAAGGTGGTCACGATGCCGGTGTCGGGCAGCTCCACCTCCTCCACGGTGGGCACGCCGTCGGTGGGGCAGGCGCCGCGCGGCGGGAGGTAGACCTTCCGGCACTCCGGGCAGCGCTGGCCCAGCAACCGTCCCTCGGCGAGCCCGCGCAGGTAGCGGCTCTCCTCCGGGGACGCCGAGTGCTGGTAGTGCAGGTGCACCGGCGAGGTGATCATGGCGACCGGTTCGGGATCGGCCAGCGGCGCGGCGGAGGAGCCGCCGACCGGCTCGAAGCAGGCGATGTCGCGGATCCCGTTGCCCAGCTCGGCGGACCACCGGACCTGCACCCGCATGCCGGTGCGCACGGCACCGGGCGAGCCGGTGTCCAGCGCGTGCAGCATCGGAGTGTCCGCGCCGTCGAGCAGCACCAGCGCCCAGGCGAACGGGTGCGCCAGCGGCTGGCCTTCCAGTGGTTTCGGCATCCACGACCAGCTCAGCACGGTGCCCCGAGTGCCGACCGGGACGAACTCGTCGAGCGCGGCGGCGGTGTCCGGGTCGTACTCGACCGGTGGCACGTGGACCCGGCCGTCGCTGCCGCGCACGCCGACGATGCGGCGGCCGCGCAGTTCGGTGGCGAACCGGCGGTGGACCGGTCCGAGGGAGCGGGTGTAGTCGAAGCCGACTTCGAGCGGTGCGCTGAGTGGTTCGGAGAGCCCAGTCACGATTCGCAGTGAAACATGTTCTCGATTTTGGGGCAACATGCGGGCAGGATGGGCGTCGGTGGATCCGTCGGGACGAGGAGGATCGCTGATGAGGATCGGACTTCAGCTCGGCTACTGGGGAGCGGCGCCGCCGCCGAACGCGGAGGAACTCGTTCTCGGTGCCGAGAGCGCCGGGTTCGACTCGGTGTTCGCCGCGGAATCCTGGGGGTCGGACGCCTTCACGCCGCTGGCCTGGTGGGGTTCGCGGACCAGCCGGGTGCGGCTGGGCACCTCGGTGGCGCAGGTCGCCGCGCGCACCCCGGCGTCGTGCGCGATGCACGCGCTGACGCTGGACCACCTCTCGGGCGGCCGCTGCGTGCTCGGGCTCGGAGTGTCCGGGCCGCAGGTGGTGGAGGGCTGGTACGGCACGCCGTTCGCGAAACCCCTTGCGCGGACTCGGGAATACGTCTCGATCGTGCGGCAGGTGCTGGCCCGCGAGGCGCCGGTGCGCAACGACGGGGCGCACTACCGGCTGCCCTACGACGGGCCGGGATCGATCGGGCTGGGCAAGCCGCTGCGCCCGATCACCCACCCGCTGCGCTCCGACCTGCCGATCTGGCTGGGTGCCGAAGGCCCGCGCAACGTGGCGCAGACGGCCGAGATCGCGGACGGGTGGATCGCGGTGTACTACTCGCCGCGCGTGGCCGGGATGTACGAGGACTGGCTGGGGGAGGGCTTCGCCCGGCCGGGAGCGCGGCGCGGTCGCGCGGACTTCGAGGTCGCCGCCAGCTGCCAGGTGGTGGTGACCGACGACGCGGCCGCCGAGCGGGCGAAGCTGAAGCCCTCGCTCGCGCTCTACATCGGCGGGATGGGCGCGCCGGGCATGAACTTCCACGCCGAGCTCTTCCGCCGGATGGGCTACGACGAGGTCGTGGACGACGTGCTGCGGCTGTTCGGCGAGGGCAGGCGCGAGGAGGCGGTGGCCGCGGTGCCGGACGAGATGGTCGACGACGTAGCGATCATCGGCGACGCGGCGGCGGTGCGGGCGCGCGTGGCGGAGTGGGAGAAGTCCGGGGTGGACACGCTGCTGGTCGGCTGCCGCTCCGCCGACCACATCCGGAGCGTCGCAAAGGCCCTTGATCTGACCGGCGGGTGAGGTCCGGAGGCTACGTCGCGGTGGTGACCGTGAGTGTTTTGGGGTGCTATAGCCCCACAAACCGCTCACGGGTTCTGAGCAGCGGAAACGGAGCGTGAATCGGACGGCCCCGCACTCGGGCGAGGTGACGGTCCCGGCGGGAGCGGGCTGATGTCCTCTGTCCTCGGTGGACAGAACGGCGATCGCGGCCAGGCCTTGCCGATGTGGTGGAACAGGTTCTAGATTCGCGGGAGCTTTCCGATTCCCCCGTCGACGTTGACAGGAGTCCGCCGTGTCCGAGATCGGGCTGTGGAAGATCGCAGAGCAAGAACCGGACCGCACCGCCGTGATCGCCCCCGACGGCAGTTCGATCGGCTACGCCGAGCTCGCCGCCGCGGCGGACCGCTACGGCCGCGGGTTGCAGAGCATGGGGCTCGACGTCGGCGACAGCGTGGTGCTGATGCTGCCGAACGGCCCGGACCTGCTGGCCGCCTACTTCGCCGCGCTGCAGTGCGGCCTGTACGCGGTGACGGTGAACTGGCACCTGGTGGGCCCCGAGGTCGCCTACCTGATCGAGGACAGCGGCGCGAAGGCATTCATCGCTCATGAGCGGTTCGCCGATGCCGCCTCCGACGCCGCCGCGCGCAGCGGGCTGCCGGCCTCGGCGCGCTTCGCCGTGGGCGAGGTCCCCGGGTTCCAGCAGCTGTCGCAGCTCGGCGCGCAGGAACCGGCGAAGCGGCCGGACGTGCGCACCGCGGGCTCGCCGATGCTCTACACCTCCGGGACCACCGGTCGCCCCAAGGGCGTCCGGCGGCCGCTGACCGGTGCCGATCCCGACGTGGTGCCCGCCGCCGCGACCTGGTTCTTCGGCATCTTCGGGCTCGAACCCTTCGACGGGCACGTGCACCTGTGCGGCTCGCCGCTCTACCACACGGCGGTGCTCAACTTCGTCACCCACGCCATCCAGCTGGGGCACACCGCGGTGCTGATGGACCGTTGGGAACCGGCCGAGATGCTCCGGCTGATCGAGCGGCACCGGGTGACGCACACGCACATGGTGCCCACCCAGTTCCACCGGCTCCTGGCGCTGCCGCCCGAGGTCCGGCAGCGCTACGACGTCTCCTCGATGCGCGCGGCGATCCACGGTGCCGCGCCGTGCCCGCTGGAGGTCAAGCGGGCGATGCTGGAGTGGTGGGGCCCGGTGGTGGTCGAGTACTACGCGGCGACCGAAGGCGGTGGCACCGCGATCGGCGCCGAGGAGTGGCTGCGGAAGCCGGGATCGGTGGGCAGGCCGTGGCCGGGCTCGACGGTCAAGGTGCTCGGCGACGACGGCGCGGAGCTGCCGCCCGGCGAGATCGGCACGGTGTACATGCGGATGGGCAGCTCGACCTTCGAGTACCACCGCGATTCCCGCAAGACCGAGCAGGCGCGCGTCGGCGACCTGTTCACCCTCGGCGACGTCGGCTACCTCGACTCCGACGGCTACCTGTACCTGTGCGACCGCAAGAGCGACATGATCATCTCCGGTGGCGTGAACATCTACCCGGCGGAGATCGAGAACGCCCTGTCGGTGCACCCGAAGGTCGCCGACGTGGCGGTGTTCGGCGTCCCGAACGCGGACTGGGGCGAGGAGGTCAAGGCCGTCGTGCAACCCGCCGAAGGCACCGCGCCCGGCGACGACCTGGCGGCCGAACTCCTCGCCTACGCCCGAGACCGCCTGGCGAAGTTCAAAACACCCCGCACCATCGACTTCATCGACGAACTCCCCAGGGATCCCAACGGCAAGCTCTACAAGCGCAAGCTCCGCGCCCCCTACTGGGCCGACCGCGAACGCGCGATCTGAGCGCGGTGAAGGGCACCTTTTAGCAACTAACTTGCCTAAAGGTGCCCTTCACCGGTGATCGCCACTCGTTCGGGGAGCAGGTGAAGGGCGCCTTTGACCAACTTACTCGGCGAAAGGTGCCCTTCACGCGGAAAACTCATACCGCGCCGCGCGGCTTCGTTCTCGAACGGGTGGTGGGTGAAGGGCACCTTTCGCCAGCTAAATTGGTGGAGGGTGCCCTTCACCTGGCCCCGTAACCCGTTTGGGGGGGACGGTGAAGGGCACCTTTGGGCAAGATACTTGCTAAAAGGTGCCCTTCACCGGGGGAAATCAGCGGGAGCGGAAGGTGGGGGTGCGCTTCTCGGCGAAGGCTCTGGGGCCTTCTTTGGCGTCCTCGCTGGTGAAGACCTGCATGCCGTGGTGGGCGTCCACTTTGAACGCATCGTTTTCCGGCATGCCTTCTGTTTCGCGGATGGTGCGGAGGATCGCTCGGACGGCCAGCGGGCCGTTGGCGGCGATGAGGTTCGCCAGTTCGAGGGCTTTGGCGAGGGCTTGGCCGTCGGGGACGACGTGGCCGATCAAGCCGATGTCCTTGGCCTCCGCGGCGCGGATGTGCCTGCCGGTCAGCAGGATGTCCGCGGCGACGGTGTAGGGGATCTGGCGCGGTAGCCGGACGGCCGAGCCGCCGAGGGGGAACAGGCCCCAGCGGGCTTCGGAGACGCCGAAGCGGGCGCTCTCGCCCGCCACCCGGATGTCGGTGGCCTGCAGGATCTCGGTGCCGCCCGCGATCGCCGGGCCCTCCACCGCCGCGATCAGCGGTTTGGTCAGCCTGCGGCCCTTGAGCAGCGGCTCGATCACCGACATGTCCATGCCGCGGGTGGTGTCGCCGGGGTGGGACTGCGTCATCGCCTTGAGGTCCGCGCCCGCGCAGAACGCGCCGCCCGCACCGGTCAGGACGCAGGCGCGGATCTCGTCGTCGCGGTCCACTTCGTCCCACGCTTCGCGCATGATCTGCAACATCGGGCCGGACAGCGCATTTCGCGCCTCGGGGCGGTTCATCGTCACCACGAGCACCGGCCCGCGGCGCTCGACCAGGCAGTGGGGTGCTTCGGTGCTCGACGTCATGGAAAACCCTCCACTCGGCGGATGGCCTTGCTGTCAAGGGGAAAGCGGATCTGGATCGTCCAAGGAGCCCGGCATCGGCGGTGAATTCCGGTTGGGCTCGAACGGGTTCTTGCCCGGGACGATAACACGTTCTACTTTCTTCAGGGTGGCGTACAACATCGCAGATCTTTTCGAGCACGCCGTCGATCTGACGCCAGATCGCGCCGCCGTGATCTGCGGCGAGCGACGGCTCACCTTCGGGCAGCTGGACCGGCGGGTCAACCAGCTGGCGCACCACTACACCGCTCGTGGACTCGGGCGGGGCTCGCACATCGGGATCTACTCCCGAAACGGGATCGAGGCCCTGGAAGCCATGCTGGCGGCCTACAAGATCCGCGCCGTACCGATCAACATCAACTTCCGCTACGTGCCTGCGGAACTGCGGTACATCTTCGACAACGCCGACCTGGCGGCGCTGGTGCACGAGCGCCGCTACAGCGACAACGTCGCGCAGATCCGCCCGGACTTCCCGGGACTGCGCGAGGTCCTGGTGATCGAGGACGGAACGGACCTCGACCACGACGGGACCGAGTACGAATCCGCGCTGTCCGGCCATTCCGGTGAGCGGGACTTCGAGTTGCGCAGCTCCGACGACCTGTACCTGCTCTACACCGGTGGCACCACCGGCATGCCGAAAGGCGTGATGTGGCGGCACGAGGACGTCTGGCGGGTGCTGGGCGGCGGCATCGACTTCATGACCGGTGAGGTGCTGGGCGACGAGTGGCAGCAGGCCCGCGCCGGTGCTGAGAGCGGCGGTCTGGTGCGGCTTCCCGCGGCCCCGTTCATCCACGGGGCCGCGCAGTGGGCCAGCTTCGGCAACCTCTTCGCGTGCAGCTCCGTGGTCTTCGTGCCGCAGTTCGACGCGCACGAGGTGTGGCGGGCGATCGAGCGCGAGAAGGTCAACGTGCTGGCGATCGTCGGCGACGCGATGGCCCGGCCGCTCATCGAGGCCTACCGCGACGGCGGCTACGACGCGTCCTCGCTGCTGGCCATCTCCAGCAGCGCGGCGCTGTTCTCGCCCGCGGTGCAGTGCCAGTACCTCGACGAGCTGCCGAACGTGGTGATCACCGATTCCATCGGCTCCTCCGAGACCGGGTTCAGCGGCATCGGCGTGGTCTCCCGCGACAGCGGGCAGTCCGGCGGCCCGCGGGTCAACGCCGACGCCTCCACCACCGTCATCCGCGACGACAACACCTTCGCCGAACCCGGCGAGGTGGGGTGGCTGGCGCGCCGCGGGCACGTGCCGCTCGGCTACTACAAGGACGAGGAGAAGTCGCGGAAGGTGTTCGTCGAGATCGACGGCACGCGCTACGTGGTGCCCGGCGACTACGCCCGGATCGAGGACGACGGCACGGTG
Source organism: Saccharopolyspora indica (assembly GCF_027853965.1). Classification (GTDB taxonomy): domain Bacteria; phylum Actinomycetota; class Actinomycetes; order Mycobacteriales; family Pseudonocardiaceae; genus Saccharopolyspora; species Saccharopolyspora indica. Next base: position 28,335 of record NZ_JAQGLB010000020.1, read on the forward strand.
ACCATGCTGGGCCGCGGCTCGGTGTCCATCAACACCGGCGGGGAGAAGGTCTTCCCGGAGGAGGTGGAGGCCGCGCTGAAGTCCCACCCGGACGTCTTCGACGTGCTGGTCGTCGGGGTTCCGGACGAGCGGCTGGGCCAGCGCGTCGCGGCCGTGGTGCAGCCGAGGTCCGGTGCGGATCCCCGGCTGGCCGACCTCGACGCGCACGTCCGGGAGTCGATCGCCGGCTACAAGGTGCCGCGCAGCCTCTGGCTGGTCGACGAGATCACCCGCTCGCCCAGCGGGAAACCCGACTACACCTGGGCGAAGCAGCACACCGAAGCGCACCCGCCCGCCGAGGTGCGCGAGCCCAAGCGCGCGGCTCAGTAGGTCCCGCGACCTCCGTTGAGATCGCACGTCCGATTTCCGCGGAGGTCGCGGGTTTCCGCCGAGCGCGGCGTTCCGAGACGACCGATGAGGACCAGATGCGAACGACACTGTGCGACACCCTGGGCATCGAGCACCCGATCGTCGGGTTCACGCCCTCCGAGCACGTCGCGGCGGCGATCAGCCGGGCGGGCGGGCTCGGGGTGCTGGGCTGCGTGCGGTTCAACGACCCCGACGACCTGGACGCGGCGCTGGACTGGATGGACGCCAACACCGACGGCAGGCCCTACGGGGTGGACGTGGTGATGCCGGCGAAGATCCCCACCGAGGGCGCCGCGGTGGACCTCGCCGAGCTCATCCCGCCCGAGCACCGGGACTTCGTGCACCGCACACTCGACGAGCTGGGCGTGCCGAAGCTGCCCGCGGAGGAGGAGCAGCGCGACGGCGTGCTGGGCTGGCTGCACTCGGTGGCGCGTTCGCACGTGGACGTCGCGCTGCGGCACCCGGTGCGGCTGATCGCCAACGCGCTGGGATCGCCGCCGGTGGACGTCATCGAGCAGGCGCACGAGCACGACGTCCTGGTGGCGGCGCTGGCGGGCAAGGCCGAGCACGCGGTGCGGCACGTCGACAACGGGGTGGACATCGTCGTGGCGCAGGGCCACGAAGCGGGCGGGCACACCGGCGAGATCGCCACCATGGTGCTGGTGCCGGAGGTCGTCGACGCGGTCGGCGCGCGGGCGCCGGTGCTGGCGGCGGGCGGCATCGGATCGGGGCGGCAGGCGGCGGCCGCGCTCGCGCTCGGGGCCGCCGGTGCGTGGATGGGCTCGTACTGGCTGGCCACCACCGAGTACCAGCAGCTGCCGGGCAACGCCGTGACGCAGCGGGCATTGCTGGAGGCCGGTTCCAGCGACACGGTGCGCTCCCGCATCTACACCGGAAAGCCCGCGCGGCTGCTCAAAACCCGGTGGACCGACGCGTGGACGGTGCCCGGCGCGCCCGACCCGCTGCCGATGCCCTTGCAGAACATCCTGGTCAGCGAGGCGCACCAGCGCATCATGCGGGCCGCGGACCCGTCGGTGGTGTCGATGCCGGTGGGCCAGATCGTGGGCCGGATGAACCAGGTCCGCCCGGTCGCCGACGTGATGGCCGACCTGCTGGCCGAACTCGACGCGACGGTCGACCGCCTCAACGGCCTCCGGTAGGTCAGCGGTCGGTCACCAGAGCGCGCAGCAGATCTCGGAAGGTCTCCTGCTGGCCGGGCGTGAGCGGGTCCAGCGGTGAGCGGGTGTCCAGGTGTTCCAGGACGGTGGTGCGGGTGCGCTCGCCGTCCTGGGTGAGCACGATCTGCTTGGCCCGCCGGTCCGTCGGGTGCGGCCGGCGCTCGATGAGGCCCTGCCGTTCGAGCCGGTCGAGGACGAAGGTCGCGTTGGACGGTTCGCAGGACATCCGGACGGCGAGCTCGCGCGCGGTGATCGGCTCGGACAGCTCGCGGAGCGCGATGACCTGGGAGGCGGTGAGGCCGAGCTGTTCGGCGACGCGGCGCACGTGCGCGTCGAGCGCCTGCGTGAACTGGTGGACCAGCTTGCACACGTCGCGATCGATCCGGTCCTCCGCCATGCCGCCAGTCTAGCGAGGGTCGTTCGAACTATGGTAGTTCTAGTTCACATCATTTGAACTCGAACTACAGGGGTCTCATGCCTCCCGTGCTGTTCTCCCTCGTGCTGGTGGTCTTCAGCTTCACCACCGGAGAATTCGTGATCGTCGGCATCCTGCCGGACGTGGCCGCCGATCTGCTGGTCTCCATCCCCGACGCGGGCCTGCTGGTCACCGCCTACGCGCTCGGCATGATCGTCGGCGGCCCGGTGGTCACCGCGCTGACCGCGCGAGTGGCCCGCAAACCGCTCATGGTCGGCCTGGTCGGCGTGTCCCTGCTGGGCAACGCCGCTTCCGCCGCGGCGCCGAACTACGCCGTCCTGCTGGTGTCCCGGTTCGTCGCGGGCCTGGTGGTGGCGACGTTCTTCGCCGTCGCCATCGCCACCGCGGTGTCGCTGGCCCCGGCCGCCAAGCAGGCCTCCACCGTCGCCAAGGTCGCGCTCGGGATGAACCTGGGCATGATCCTCGGCACGCCGATCGGCACCTCCATCGGCCACAACGCCGGGTGGCGGGCGACTTTCGCGACCATCGCCGGGCTCACCGCGGTGGCCCTGGTCCTCGTGCTGGTGTTCGTGCCGGTCCAGCCCGCGGTGGCGTCGAGCTCGGTTCTCGGCGAGCTGCGCGTGTTCGCCGACCGCGGCGTGCTGCTGGCGATCGCGCTGACCGCGCTCGGCAACGTCGGCGTGGTGACCGTCTTCTCCTACATCACCCCGCTGCTGGTGGACATCGGCGGGTTCGCCGCCGGTACCGTCCCGGTGCTGCTGCTGGTCTACGGCGTCGGCGCGGTGGTCGGCAACTTCCTCGGCGGCTGGCTGGCCGACCGGGCCCGGATGCCCGCGCTCATCGGGCTGCTGACCGCGCTGGCGCTCGACCTCCTGGTGTTCTGGCTGGTCGGCGGAATGCAGGTGGCCGCGGTGATCCTGACCTTCAGCACCGGTGTGCTGGCCTTCGCGATCATCCCCGGCATGCAGACGCAGGTCGTGGTCGCGGCCAGCGCGGCACCCACCCTGGCGGTCGCGGTCAACGCCTCCGGTTTCCAGCTGGCGGCTGCCTTCGCCGGGTGGTTCGGCGGCTGGATCATCGGCAGCGGCCCCGGCCTGCGCTCGCTCCACCTCGCCGGAGCGGTGCTCACCGCGGCGAGCCTGGCGATCGCGTTCCTGGTGGTGCACCGCGACCGGCGGCCCGTCGCCGCCTGACCCGAGAGGAGGGGATTCCCTTGGTGGACGTGAGAAAACCGCTGGCGGGCAAGGTGGCGCTGGTGGCGGGAGGATCACGCGGCATCGGTGCGGCGACGGCCAGGGCGCTGGCGGTCGACGGTGCGGCGGTGGCGATCAGCTACGCCGCCTCCCCGGACCGCGCCGCGGCGGTGGTGGCCGAGATCGAGGCCGGTGGTGGCCGGGCGGCCGCCTACCCGGCCGACCAGGGCGATCCGGAGCAGGTGCGGGCGCTGGTGCGGTGCGCGGTCGACGACTTCGGGAGGCTGGACGTCCTGGTCAACAACGCGGCGACCTTCGTGCCCGGCAAGGTCGACGACGACGTGGACCCCGGTGCGCTCGCCCGCCAGCTCGCGGTGAACCTCGGCGGTGCCACCGCGGCGATCCGGGCCGCCGCGGGCGTGCTCGGAGCCGGTGGGCGGATCATCACCGTCGGGTCCATGCAGGCCACCCGCGTCGGCTTCCCGGGCGTCGCCGACTACGTCTCGACGAAGGCCGCGATCGTCGGCTACAGCAAGGCGGCGGCCCGCGACCTGGGGCCGCGCGGCATCACCGTCAACGTCGTCCAGCCGGGCTCGGTGGCCACGGAGATGAACTCCGACGAGGGACCGTTCGCCGACGTCCAGCGCGCGGCCAACGCGATGGGGCGCTTCGGCCGCCCGGAGGAGATCGCCGCGGGCATCGCCTTCCTGGCCGGGCCGGGCGCGTCCTTCATCACCGGCGCGGTCCTCGACATCGACGGCGGCTACCTCGCCTGACGTTGGCCGTCGGGTGGCGATTTCGCGCGAAATCGACATCTCCCACGGAGGGAGCGCGCCGATTTCGCGCGAAATCGCCTCCTTCTCACCCCTCGGACCGGCGGACGTAGGTGGAGCCCTCGCGGTGGTAGACCGGATCTGAGATGTCGAGGCCCTCGGACATCAGGTGGCGTTTGAGGATCTTGTGGGTCGCCGTGCGGGGCAGGGCGGCCGCGAGGCGGATGTAGCGGGGCCACTGCTTGGGGCCCAGATCTGGTTGGGCGGTCAGGAAGTCCGCGAGGGTGTGCGGGCTGAAGTCGGCCGTGGTGATCAGGGCGGCCATCACCTGGTCGCCGGTGGTCTCGTCCGGTACCGCGTAGACCGCCGCCTCGCGGATCTCCGGGTGGCGCAGCAGGATTCGCTCGATGGGTGCCGTCGCCAGGTTCTCGCCGTCCACCCGGAGCCAGTCGGCGGTGCGGCCTGCGAAGCGGCAGAAGCCCTCGGCGTCCAGGTAGGCCAGGTCGCCGCTCCAGTACATGCCGTCGCGCATCCGCTCCGCATCGGCCTCCGGCGCGTTGTAGTAGCCGGCGAACCAGCCGGACCCGGTGGTGTTGACCAGTTCGCCGATGGCCTCGTCCGGGTTGAGCAGCCTCCCGTCGGGCGAGAACTGCGCGGTGGCGCAGGGCTTCCCGGTGTCCGGGTCCAGCACGGCCACGCCCTCCGGCAGCTTGCCGAGCGCGCCGGGCGGGGTGTCCGGGGTGCGGGCGATCGCGATGCCGCCCTCGGTGGAGCCGAAGCCGTCGACCACCCGGCAGCCGAACCGCTCGGCGAAGCGCCGCACGTCCCGCTCGTTGGCCTCGTTGCCGTAGACCAGGCGCAGCGGGTTCTCCGCGTCGTCCGGCCGGGGCGGCGTGGCCAGCACGTGGGCGAGCGGTTTGCCGACGTAGTTGGCGTAGGTGACGCCGAAGCGGCGCACGTCGGGCAGGAAGCCGGAGGCGGAGAACCGGCGGCGCAGCGCGATGGCCGCACCGGCGGAGGCGCCGACCGCCCACCCGGCCATCAGCGCGTTGGAGTGGAACAGCGGCATCGACACGTAGGTCACGTCCTCGCCGGTGAGCCCGAAGCGCTCGGCCAGCATCCGGCCGGGGAACGCGATCTTGCCGTGCGTGCAGCGGACCGCCTTCGGGTCGCCGCCGGTGCCGGAGGTGAACACCAGCACCAGCAGGTCGTCGGGATCGGCCTCGACCGGGGCGAGCTCGACGCCGGAGTGCTCGGCGAGCAGCGCCGACCAGGGCGGCGTGCCGATCAGCAGCACCGGGACGTCCACGCCCGCGAGCAGGTCCGCGTGCGCGTCGTCGGTGATGATCAGCTGGCAGTCGGTCAGCCGCACGTCGCGGGCCAGCGCCGCGCCGCGCCGCGTCGGGTTCAGCCCGACCAGCACCGCGCCGGAGAACGCAGCGCCGCCGAGCAGGAAGAGGAACTCCGGGACGTTGCCCAGCAGCACCCCGACGTGGAACGGGCCAGGGCGGCGCAGGGAACGCAGCAGCGACGCGTACTGCGAGCAGGTGCGCACCACTTCCGCCCACGACCACGAGCGGTCTTCGAAGAGCAGACCGCGGCGCTCGTCTTCGGTGCGGGCGAGCAGGAACTCGGTCACGGTGGGCGTCATGCATCAGCCCGCCAGGGCGTCGCCGAGCCGGCCCAGCTGGACCGCCGCGGCACCGAGGCTGAACTCGTTGCGCTTGGCCGCGACGAAGTAGCGGTGCAGCGGGTGGTCGAGGTCGATGCCGACCCCGCCGTGCACGTGGACCGCGGTGTGCGCGACGCGGTGCCCGGCCTCGGCCGCCCAGAACTTCGCGGTCGCCAGCTCCGCCGCGCAGGGCAGGCCCTCCTCCAGGCGCCACGCGGCCTGCCACAGCGTCAGCCGCGCCGCCTCCACGTCGATGAAGGCGTCGGCGAGCCGCTGGGCGACCGCCTGGAAGCTGCCGATCGGACGCCCGAACTGCACCCGCTCGCGGGCGTACTCGCTGGTCATCTCCAGGGCCCGGGACACGACGCCGGCCTGGTGCGCGCAGCTGCCGACGGTGGCGCGGGCCAGCAGCCAGCCGAGCACCGGATCACCGCCGAGCACCCGGTCGTCGCCGACCCGGACGCCGCCCAGGTCCAGCCACGCCTCGCTGTCGGAGTCGACGACGCGCTGGCGCTGCGCGGTCAGCCGGTCCGGCTCGACCACGAACACCCGCGGTCCCTCCGACGTGGACGCCGGGACGAGCACCAGATCGGCCATCGCGCCCGCGGGGACGCCGGTCTTGCTGCCGGTGAGCACCCACTCGCCACCCCGGCGCTCGGCCTGGCAGGACGGAACCGCCGGGGTCGGGTTGTGCTCCTCGGTCAGCGCCGCGGTGAGCACCAGTTCACCGCGGGCGGCCGGAGCGGCCCAGCGCCGTTGCTGCTGCTCCGTGCCGAAGCGGGCGATCGCGGCCGCAGCGGTGGTGATGGAGCTCAGGTAGGGCACCGGTGCGACGGCGCGGCCGAGCTCGATGAGCACGCTGCACTGCTCCAGCAGCCCGAAACCGCCGCCGCCGACGGATTCCGGCAGTCCCGCGCCGAGCACCTCGGCGGTGGCCAGCTGCGTCCACAGTGCCCGGTCGAACCGGTCCTCGCCGCGCTCCACCTCGCGCAGCCGCTCGTTGGTCACCTGGTCGTCGAGGATCTTGCGGGTGAGCTCGGCGAGGTCGTCCTGCGCCTCGGTCAGCGTGAAGTCCATGCCTCTCCTTACGAAGTCCAGTCCCTTCCGCCGCCCGGGCCCCGGTCAATTTCGCACGAAATTGACGTTCACCCGGGTGACGGTCAATTTCGTGCGAAATTGACGCAGCCCCGCTGCTGGGTCAGCGCTTGGCCGGGGGGAGGCCCAGGCCCACCGCGGCGACGATGTCGCGCTGCACCTCGTTGGTCCCGCCGCCGAAGGTCAGGATCAGCGAGGAGCGGTGCATCCGTTCGATGCGGCCGCGCAGGGCCGCGCCGGGCGAGCCGCGGCGGATGTGGGCCGCGCTGCCGAGGACCTCCATCAGCAGGCGGTAGGCCTCGGTGGCGAACTCGGTGCCGAACACCTTCGTGGCCGATGCGGTGGCGGGCGCCGGGTGCCGCTCGACGGTGGTGGCGATCTTCCAGTTGACCAGCTTGAGGAACTCCGCACCGGCGTGCGCGCGGGCCAGGTGGTGGCGCACCCACTCCTGGTCGATCACGCGCCGCCCGTCGGTGAGCCGCGTTTCCCGCGCCCACTCCAGGACTTCGTCCAGCGCGGAGCGCAGCGGGGCGGCCGAGGTGAGCGCCACGCGTTCGTGGTTGAGCTGGTTGGTGATCAGCGGCCAGCCCTCGTTCTCGGCGCCGACCAGCGCCGACGCGGGCACCCGCACGTCCTGGTAGTAGGTCGCGCTGGTGGTCGGCCCGGCGACGGTGTGCACCGGCGTCCAGGAGAAGCCGGGGGAGTCGGTGGGCACGATCAGGATGCTCAGCCCGCGGTGCTTCTTGGCCTCGCGGTCGGTGCGGCAGGCCAGCCAGACGTAATCGGCGTACTGGATCAGGCTGGTCCACATCTTCTGGCCGTTGACCACGTACTCGTCGCCGTCGCGGTCGGCGGTGGTGCGCAGCGAGGCCAGGTCGGTGCCCGCTTCCGGCTCGGAGTAGCCGATCGCGAAGTGGATCTCTCCGGCGGCGATCTTGGGCAGGTAGTGGGCCTTCTGCTCCGGCGTGCCGTAGCGCATGATCGTCGGCGCGATGCTGTTGAGCGTCAGGAAGGGCACCGGGGCGCCCGCGACGGCCGCCTCGTCGGTGAAGATCAGCTGGTCGAGCGTGCTGCGGTTCTGCCCGCCGTACTCGGTCGGCCAGCCCAGCGCGAGCCATCCGTCGGCGCCCATCTGCCGCACGACCTGCCGGTAGGCCTCGCCGTCGCCGTAGTCGCCGTGCGCGGCCAGTTCCTCGCGGATCTCGGGCGTCATGAGCTTGTCGAAGTAGCGCCGCAGCTCCTCGCGCAGCTCCTCCTGCTCGGACGTGTAGGCGATGCGCATGCACCCCTCCTGCGATCGGCAGTGTGCTGAAACATGTTTCAACAACCATAAGCCCGGCGGGGTGCTCAGGTCGACAAGTCGCTCGTGGGATGGGTGGTGTCGTCCGGATTTCCGGCGCGGAACGAGTTCTAGGGTGCGGCGAAGGGGTGAGATCGCACCGAACGGAGCAGTGACGTTCGCTCGAACGGCTCGTTGATCAGCCGAGCGGATCGCCCTGGCGGATCTCGGTAGAACTGGTTGCACGATCCACGACGTGGATCGATCGGAAATCAGCAAGGTTTTTCCCGCCGGTCTTGCCACTGTGAAAGAACACGTTCTAGTGTGTTGCGAGTTACAGTCCCGGATCCCTCGGTGAGGTGACCAACCGGTGAAGGTGGCGGTTCTCGAGCAGGCCGGCCGTGGGGCCGGCGCCTGCGCGTCCGCCGGATCGTGATCTTCGACTGAAGCTAGGAGTGGTGGTGCGGAGTCTGGAGGGCAAGGTCGCGGTCGTCACCGGGGCGGGTGCCGGGCTGGGGCGGGCGGAAGCGCTCGCGCTGGCCGGAGCCGGAGCCGAGGTGGTGGTCAACGACGTCGGCGAACGCGCCGCGGACGTGGTGGCCGAGATCGAGGAGGCCGGTGGCAAGGCCGTCGCGGTGCTCGGGGACGTCTCGTCCAGCACGACCGCCGAGGAGCTGGTGTCCACCGCGGTGCAGCGCTTCGGCGGACTGCACGTGGTGGTGAACAACGCCGGCGTGCTGCGCGACCGGATGCTGTTCAAGATGGCCGACCAGGAGTGGGACGACGTGGTCCGCGTCCACCTGCGCGGCCACTTCCTGCTGTCCCGCAACGCCGCCGCGTTCTGGCGCGACCAGTACAAGCAGGACGGCACCACGTACGGCAGCGTGATCAACACCGCCTCGGAGGCCTTCCTGCTCGGTGCCGCGGCACAACCGAACTACGCCGCGGCCAAAGCCGGGATCGCCGCGCTCACCGTGTCCACCGCGCGCGCCCTCGCGCGAATGGGCGTGCGCGCCAACGCGATCTGCCCGCGAGCTCGCACGGCCATGACCGAGGGGGTCTTCGGCCCGGCGCCGGAGGACGGCGTCGATCCGCTGTCGACGGATCACGTGGCACCGCTGGTCGCCTACCTCGCTTCGCCCGCGGCCGAGCGGATCAGCGGGCAGGTCTTCGTCGTGCACAGCGGGATGATCGCGCTCATGGCCGCCCCGGTGGTCGAGCAGCGCTTCGACACCAGCGGTCCGCTGTGGACGGAGGACGAACTGGCGGGCACCGTCGGCGCCTACTTCGCCGACCGCGACCCGGAGCGCAACTTCTCCGCGACCGAACTTCTCTCCCTCCCCTAGGGAGGAGCCCCCCGAAACCAGCTGGAACCGCCGCGCAGGGAGGACTTCCGAATGGCGCTGACCGTGCAGCAGCACCGCGACGCTGCTGGGCTCAAGGACGGATTGCTGCTGGTCGACGGCCAGTGGCGGCAGGCCCGCGCGGGCCGCACCTGGACCCACCACCACCCGGCGACCGGAGAGGTCGTCGGCGACATCGCCGTCGCCGGTGCCGAAGACGTCGACGAAGCGGTGCGGGCCGCCCGTCGCGCGTTCGACGAGGGCCCGTGGCCTGCGATGCGGGTGGGCGAGCGCTCCCGGCTGCTGCGCCGGTGCTCCGACCTGCTCCGGGACAACGCCGAGGACCTGCGGGCGCGGCAGGCGCTGGACAACAGCGTGCCGCTGTCGTTCGCCACCGTCTACGCGGGTTCGGTCGACGTGGCCGCCGACGTCTTCGACCACCACGCCGGGTGGATCGACAAGGCCGGTGGCGAGACGTTCCCGCCGTACCAGGGCGGCGACCACCTCGCGATGACGCTGCGCGAACCGGTCGGCGTGGTGGCCGCGGTGCTGCCGTGGAACGCGCCGTTCCTGCTGTTCGCGCAGAAGGTCGCGCCCGCGCTGGCGGCCGGGTGCACGGTGGTGGTCAAACCCTCCGAGTACGCCACGTTCAGCGTGCTGCGGATGGTGGAACTGCTGCAGGAGGCCGGGATCCCGGACGGCGTGGTCAACGTCGTCACCGGCCCCGGCGACCCGACCGGCGAAGCGCTGATCACCCACCCGCAGGTGGACAAGGTCAGCTTCACCGGCAGCCGCGAGGTGGGCCGCCGGGTCGTCGAGGCCTCGGCGGGCACCATGAAGCGGGTGTCGCTGGAGCTCGGCGGCAAGAGCCCGGCGATCGTGTTCCCGGACGGTGACGTCGGGCTGGCGGGCATGACCGCGATGGGCATGGTCACCCTCGGGCTGTCCGGGCAGGCCTGCGTCGCGACCACCCGGGCGCTGGTGCACCGCGACGCCTACGACGAGTTCATCGGCGCCGCCGAGCTGATCGCCGGTTCGGTGACCTACGGCGACCCGTTCGACCCCGGCGTGCTGTCCGCGCCGCTGATCAACCAGCGCCAGCTGGAGCGGGTGCTCGGCTTCATCGAGCAGGGCCAGCGGGAAGGCGCGCGGCTGGTCACCGGCGGCGCGCGCGGCGACGGCGACCTGAGCGCCGGGAACTTCGTGCAGCCGACCATCTTCGCCGACGCGACCAACTCGATGACCGTCGCGCAGCAGGAGATCTTCGGCCCGGTGCTGACCGTGGTGCCCTTCGACGACGAGGACGAGGCGGTGCGGCTGGCCAACGACACCGAGTACGGCCTCGGCGCCGGGGTGTACACCAAGGACGTGCAGCGGGCGTTCCGGGTGGCCAAGCGGATCCGGGCGGGCACGGTCGGGATCAACGGGTTCCAGGTGGAGCCGCACCTGCCCTTCGGCGGGTACAAGCAGTCCGGGCTCGGCAGGGAGGGCGGCCGATCGGCCTACGAGGCCTATACCGAGCTCAAGACCGTGTTGCTGCCGCTGACCGATGAGTTGATGTGACATGAGGCTGACGGGAAAGGTCGCGATCATCACCGGCGCGGCGCGCGGGCAGGGCGCGGCGGCGGCACGGCGGTTCGTCGAAGAGGGCGCGCGCGTGCTGATCGCCGACGTGGCCGACGAGGCGGGCAAGGCGCTGGCCGACGAGCTCGGTGAGAACGCCGTCTACCAGCACCTGGACGTCAGCTCCGAGGACGACTGGGTCGACGCGGTGCGCGCGGCGGGCGAGCTGGGCCGCATCGAGGTGCTGGTGAACAACGCCGGGGTGCTGCACTTCTCGGAGCTGGCCGACACCAGCCTGGCCGACTACGAGCGGGTGATCCGGGTCAACCAGATCGGCACCTTCCTGGGCATGCGGGAGGTGATCCCGGCGATGTCCGACGGCGGCGGCTCCATCATCAACGTGTCCTCCGTGGAGGGTCTGGGCGGGATGCCGCTGCTGGTGGCCTACTCGGCGAGCAAGTTCGCCATCCGCGGCATGACCAAGGTGGCGGCGATGGAGCTGGGCAAGCGCGGCATCCGGGTCAACTCGGTGCACCCGGGCGCGATCGACACCCAGATGATCCCCGACGCGGTGGGCGGGCCGGTGCCGATGGAGCACGTCGGCGAGCGGGTCGCGCTCGGCAGGGTCGGGCAGCCGTCGGAGATCGCGGACCTGGTGGTGTTCCTGGCCAGCGACGAGAGCTCTTACTGCACCGGCGCGGAGTTCGTCGCCGACGGCGGTGCGACGGCAACGCACTCGCTCGCCTGAACGGGCGGTGAGTGAAGGGCACCTTTGACCGACTTACTTGGGGAAAGGTGCCCTTCGCCCCGGATCAACGCGGATCGGGAGGTGACCAGATGGCGGTGCGCAGCGCTGGTGCGGGCGCGTTCGCCCAGGTCGGACGGATCGCGACGCTGGCGTGGGAGGTGCTGCGGCTCATGCCGCGGCGGCCCTTCCAGGTCCGCGAGTGCATCCAGCAGGCGTGGTTCTTCGCCAGCGTGACGATCCTGCCCACCGCGCTGGTGGCCATCCCCTTCGGCGCGGTCATCGCGATGCAGCTCGGGTCGCTGACCCAGCAGATCGGGGCGCAGTCGTTCACCGGCGCGGCCAGCGCGCTGGCCATCCTCCAGCAGGCCAGCCCGCTGATCACCGCGCTGCTGGTGGCCGGGGCAGGCGGATCCGCGATGTGCGCGGACATCGGGGCGCGCACCATCCGCGAGGAGATCGACGCGCTGCAGGTGCTCGGCGTCTCGCCGATCCACCGGCTGATCGTGCCCAGGGTGGTCGGCGCGATGCTGGTCGCGCTGCTGCTCAACGGGATGGTCAGCGTCGTCGGCGTGATGGGCGGCTACTTCTTCAACGTGATCCTGCAGGGCGGCACCCCGGGTGCCTACCTGGCCAGCTTCAACGCGCTCGCCCAGCTGCCGGACCTGTGGATCAGCGAGTTCAAGGCGCTGCTGTACGGGTTCGTGGCGGGCGTCGTCGCCGCCTACCGGGGGCTCAACCCGTCCGGCGGGCCCAAGGGCGTGGGCGACGCGGTCAACCAGGCGGTGGTGATCACCTTCCTGCTGCTGTTCCTGATCAACCTGGTGCTCACCGGGATCTACCTGCAACTCGTGCCACCGAAGGGGTTGTGAGCCGATGGCCGTCGTCGATCCGGTCGCCGCCTCCCCGGCGCGCAACCAGTTCCTGCGCGGACCCGGGGACGCGCTCGCGGGCCTGGGCTGGCAGCTCTCGTTCTACCTGCGCGCCCTCGCGCTGGCCCCGGTCACGCTGCGCCGCTACTCGCGGGAGACCGCGCGGCTGCTGACCGAGGTGGTGTTCGGCAGCGGGGCGCTGGCCGTCATCGGCGGCACCCTCGGCGTGATGATCGGCATGACCGTGGCCACCGGCGCGGTGGTCGGCCTGCAGGGCTACTCCTCGCTGGACCAGCTGGGCACCTCCGCGCTGACCGGCTTCATCGCCGCCTACTTCGACACCCGCGAGGTCGCGCCGCTGGCCGCGGGCCTGGCGCTGTCGGCGACCGTGGGCTGCGGGTTCACCGCGCAGCTGGGCGCGATGCGGATCTCCGACGAGATCGACGCGCTGGAGGTGATGGGCGTGCGGACCGTGCCGTACCTGGTGACCAGCCGGGTGATCGCCGGGGTGACCGCGGTGATCCCGCTGTACGTGGTGGGGCTGCTGGGCTCCTACTTCGCCTCCCGGCAGATCACCGTGTGGTTCTACGGCCAGTCGGCGGGCACCTACGACCACTACTTCCACCTGTTCCTGCCGCCCGAGGACGTGCTGTGGTCCTTCGGGAAGGTGATCGTGTTCAGTCTCGCGGTGATCCTGACGCACTGCTACTACGGCTACACCGCGCGCGGCGGGCCCGCCGGGGTCGGGATGGCGGTGGGCCGGGCGGTGCGCACCTCGATCGTGCTGATCTCGGTGCTGGACTTCTTCCTCAGCCTGGCCATCTGGGGTTCCACCACGACGGTTCGGATCTCCGGATGAACGGGAACAGGCGCCGCTACCAGGCGCTCGGAGTGGCCTTCCTGGTCGCGGCCGGGATGTTCTTCGCGGGCACCATCGCGATGTACCGCAAGGCGTTCACGCCGGTGGTGGCGGTGAGCCTGGAGACCGACCGGATCGGCAACCAGATGCGCGTCGGCGCCGACGTCAAGGCGCGCGGTGTGGTGGTCGGCGAGGTCCGCGACGTGCGCGCGGTCGGCGACCACGCGGTGCTGGAGCTGGCGCTGAAACCGGACCAGGCCGAGCTGATCCCGGCGGGCGCGTCGGCGCGGCTGCTGCCCAAGACGCTGTTCGGCGAGCGCTACGTCGCGCTGCAGATCCCGGAGGGCGGCGGTTCGCAGGTGCTCGCCGACGGCGACGTGATCCCGCAGGACCGCAGCAGTTCGGCCATCGAGGTCGAGAAGGTGCTCGACGAGCTGATGCCGGTGCTGCAGGCGGTGCAGCCGGAGAAGCTGTCCACGACGCTGACCGCGGTGTCGACGGCGCTGGACGGCCGCGGCGAGCAGCTGGGCGACACGCTGGTGCAGCTGGACAGCTACCTGGAGCGGCTCAACCCCTCGCTGCCGAAGCTGGAGTCGGTCATCGCCCGCATCGACGACGTGGCCGACACCTACTCCGAGGCGGTGCCGGATCTGGCGCAGGCGCTGGGAGATCTGACCACCACCAGCCGGACGCTGGCCGAGCAGCGCACCCAGCTGCAGCACATGATCGGCAGCGTCACCACCAGCGCCGAGAGCCTCGACCGGTTCCTGGCCCTGAACAAGGACAACCTGATCAACCTGACCAGCAGCTCGCGGTCCACGTTGGAGCTGCTGGCCGAGTACTCGCCGCAGTACCCGTGCATGCTCAAGCAGTTCGCGGACTCCATCCCGACGGCCGAGGCGTCCTTCGGCAAGGGCACCGAGAACCCGGAGATCGCCAAGTTCACCATCGAGATCACCGGCAGCCGCGGCAAGTACCTGCCCGGCGTGGACGATCCGAAGTACCTGGACCAGCGGGGGCCGCGCTGCTACCCGTGGGTCGAGCCGCCGGACACCTTCCCGCAGTACCCGCCGGGCGGTCCGGTGGAGGACGGCTCGACGTTCCCGGAACCGCCGCGCGACCGCGACGAGGTGTTCCCGTGGGCGTCCCCGGCGTCGACCACCCCGCAGTCGGTGGCCAACGCTCCGGCCGAGCGCGAGCTCCTCTCGACGCTGCTCGCCCCGCAGCTCGGCGTCGCCAGGGAGGACGTGCCGGGGTGGAGCGGGTTGCTGGTCGGGCCGGTCTACCGCGGGGCCGAGGTGGAGGTGAAATGAGGTCGATCACTGCGCCGCTCCTCAAGCTGCTGCTGTTCGCGCTGGTCACGGTGGTGCTGACCGGAGTGCTGGCGATGACCATCGCGGCGTCGACGTCCAGCTCCTCCAGCGCCTACACCGCGCGGTTCGCCGACGCCTCCGGGCTCAACCTCGGCGACGACGTGCGGATGGCCGGGGTCAAGGTCGGGCGGATCACCGGGCTGGAGGTCGTCGACGCCAAGCACGCGCTGGTGAGCTTCGACGTCGACGCGAATCGCCGGCTGCCGGTGGACGCCTCGGCGACGGTGAAGTACCGCAACCTCGCCGGGCAGCGCTACCTCGCGCTGGACGCACCCATCGGCGAGGGCGACGAGGTGCTGCCGCCGGGCGGCGAGATCCCGCTGGAGCGCACCCACCCGGCGCTGAACCTCACCGCGCTGTTCAACGGCTTCAAGCCGCTGTTCCAGGCGCTCTCGCCGGAGGACGTCAACCAGCTCTCCGGCGAACTCGTCCAGGTGCTGCAAGGTGAAGCGGGCACGGTGGACAGCCTGCTCTCGCACACCGCCTCGCTGACCACCACGCTCGCCCGCAAGGACGAGGTGATCGGCCAGGTGATCGACAACCTCAACACCGCGGTCGGCGCGGTCAACGCGCGCGGCCCGCAGCTGGGCGAGCTGATCACCTCGCTGCAGCAGCTCACCAGCGGGCTCGCCGAGCAGCGCGAACCGGTCGGCGAGGCGGTCGCCGCGCTCGACGAGCTGGCCGGCACCACCGGTGATCTGCTCGCCGAGGGCCGGGAACCGCTGCAGCGCAACATCGCCGAGCTCCAGCGGTTCACCACCGTGCTCAACGCCGAGATGCCCAAGCTGGAGCACGACCTGCAGACCGTGCCGGAGCGGCTGAACGCGCTGACCAGGACGGTGAGCTACGGGAGCTGGTTCAACTTCTACCTGTGCCGGATGTCGGGCACCGTCGGGATCTCCGATCTCAACATCAAGATCCCGATCCTGCCCGCGCCGCCGTCGGAGATGCCGGAGAGGTGCCAGTCGTGAAACCGTTGCGGGAGCGGAACCAGGCGGTCGTCGGGGTGGTGACGATCGTGCTGCTGGTGCTCGTCACCAGCGGCGCGTTCTTCGCCAAGGACCTGCCGGTGCTCGGCGGGAGCACCTACCAGGCCTACTTCACCGAATCGGCCGGGCTGGCCGCCGGGAACGACGTGCGCATCGCGGGCATCCGCAGCGGCGAGGTCACCGACGTGTCGCTGGAGGGCAACCGGGTGCTGGTGTCCTTCCGCGTCGACGACGCCGAGGTGGGCGACCGCAGCCGCGCCGGGATCGAGATCAAGACGCTGCTCGGCGAGAAGTTCCTTGCGCTGCAACCGGAAGGCGAGCAGGAGCTGGCCGAGCCGATCCCGGTGGAGCGCACCGCCGCGCCGTTCGACATCCCCGACGCGCTCGACCAGCTCACCCGCACCGCCGAGGAGGTCGACGGCGAGCAGCTCGCGCAGAGCTTCCGGGTGCTGGCCGACACCTTCCGCGGTGCGCCGGAGCACTTCGGGGAGGCCGTCGACGGGCTCTCCGCGCTGTCGCAGACGATCTCCTCGCGCGACCAGCAGCTCAGCGAACTGCTGCGCAACACCAGCGGCGTGAGCCGGATCGTCGCCGACCGCGACGAGCAGGTGCAGCGGCTGATCGCCGACGGCAACCTCCTGCTGACCGAGCTGCAGCAGCGCCGCGGTGCCATCTCCTCGCTGCTGAGCGGCACCCAGAAGCTCTCCGACGAGCTGCGCGGCCTGGTCGCCGACAACCAGGCGCAGCTGCGGCCGACGCTGGACCAGCTCAACCAGCTGACCGAGATGCTGCAGCGCAACCAGGACAACCTGGGCCGCACCATCGAGGCGATGGCGCCCTACGTGCGCGGGTTCAACAACACCGTCGGCAACGGGCGCTGGTTCGACGGCTACATCTGCGGGCTGTTCCCGCCCCCGATCAACGCCGGGCCGCTGCAGACGAACACGACCTCCTGCGAGCTCCCGGTGCCGAGCCGACCAGTGGGAGGTGACTGATGTCCACACCGGACGAGGAAGAGCCGCGCCGGAAGTCGCCGCTGATCAAGGTGCTCGGCATCGGCAGCGCGCTGGTGCTGCTGGTCAGCGCCGGCCTGTGGTGGGTGTTCAGCGATCCGGGCAAGCAGCTGACCGCCTACTTCGACAAGGCCGTCGGCGTCTACGCCGGGTCGAGCGTGCGGGTGCTCGGCGTCGAGGTGGGGCGCATCGACGCGGTGGTGCCGCAGGGCGAGGTGGTCCGCGTCGACCTGCACGTCGAGCGGGACGTGCAGATCCCGGCCGACGTCAAGGCCGTGGTGGTGGCGCCGAGCCTGGTCAGCGACCGGTACGTGCAGCTCACCCCGGCCTACTCCGGCGGCCCGGAGCTGGCCACCGGCGCGGTGCTGGACAAGGACCGCACGGCCACCCCGGCCGAGCTCGACGAGCTCTACAACAGCGCCAAGTCGCTGGCGGAGGCGCTCGGGCCGGACGGGGCCAACAGCACCGGCGCGCTGACCGACGTGCTCAACACCTCGGCCGCGGCGCTGGAGGGCAACGGCGAGAACCTCAACGCGACGATCCAGCGGCTCGGCGACCTGGCCGGAACGCTGCAGGACAACCAGGACGACCTGTTCGCCACGGTGGACAACCTGAACGAGTTCACCGCCGCGCTGGCCGCCAGCGACGGGCAGATCCGGGAGTTCAACGGCAGGCTTGCCGACGTCGCCGGGTTCCTGGCGAGCGAGCAGGACCAGATGGGTGCCTCGCTGAGCTCGCTGGCCGTGGCGTTGGGCGATGTCTCGGCGTTCATCCGGGACAACCGCGAGCAGTTCTCGTCCAACGTGGAGAACCTGACCGGTGTCACGCAGGCGCTGGTGGACCAGCGCCAAGCGCTGGGCGAGGTGCTCGACGTGGCACCGCTGGGCGCGACGAACTTCATCAACGCCTACGACGCGGCCTCCGGCAGCGTGACCGTGCGCGGGCACCTCAACGAGCTCACCCACCCGCCGATCCTGATGGTGTGCAAGCTGATCCAGCACAGCCTGCCGGAACCGGTGCCCGAGGACCTGAAGAAGACCTGCGACGAGCTGGCCCCGGTGCTCGACGGCAAGCTCGGCCTGCCCTCGATCGGCGAGGCCCTGCACCACCTCCAGCAAGGCGAACTCCCGCCCTTGCCGCTACCGCTCGTCGACGCCTCGCGCGAAGGAGGCTCCCAATGAGGTTTTTCCAGGCTCGTTTTGCGTGGCGGTGCGGGTGGCGGAACCTCAGCGGTTCCCTGGCTGCGGGATCCCGTTCTTATGTATGTCCGATACACGGCGAACGGGCTGTCCTCGCCAGGAAACCGCTGAGAACCCGCGGCGGTGCGAGCTGCGAGGGTGGGTCATGCGCCTCGCGGCGCATGCGACAGCTTCCGCGGCATAGCCGGTCGAGCGTCGCGGCTGCGGCCAGCCAGAATGAAAAGAGCTTCCGGTGAAGCGGTGTTCGTTGGTGGTGGTGCTGCTGCTGGTGTCCGGTTGTTCGGCGGGCGGGTTCACCGGTCTCTACAACGCGCCGCTGCCCGGCGGCGCCGAGCTGGGCGACCGGCCGTACCGGGTCAGCGCGCAGTTCGCCGACGTGCTCGACCTGGTGCCGCAGTCCAGCGTGAAGGTCAACGACGTGCCGGTCGGCCGGGTGGAGCGCATCGAGCTCGGCCCGGACAACACCACTGCGCTGGTGTCGATGTCGGTCAACGGCGACGTCCGGCTGCCCGCCAACGCCGATGCCCGGCTGCGGCAGTCCAGCCTGCTGGGGGAGAAGTTCGTCGAGCTCGCCGCACCCGAGCAGCCCGCGTCCGACGAGCTCGCCGACGGCGCGGTGATCCCGCTGGAGCGCACCAACCGCAACCCGCAGATCGAGGAGGTGCTCGGCGCGCTGTCGATGCTGCTCAACGGCGGCGGGGTGGCGCAGCTGCAGGACATCGTGAAGGAGCTGAACAAGGCCTTCACCGGCAACGAGGCGGAGATCCGCTCGCTGCTGGGCAACCTGGACGAGACGGTGTCCAGGTTGGACGGTCAGCGGGAGGACATCACCCGCGCCATCGACGGGCTCGGCCGGTTGTCCACGACGCTGCGCGAGCAGACCGGCACCGTCTCGGCCGCGCTCGACGGCATCGGGCCGGGGTTGCAGGTGCTCAACGAGCAGCGCGGTCAGCTGGTGTCGATGCTGGAATCGCTGGACCGGCTCTCCGGCGTCGCGGTCGACACCGTCAACCGCAGCAGGGAGGACATGCTCGCCGACCTGCACGCGCTCGCGCCCACCCTGCAGAAGCTCGCCGACACCGGTGACGCGCTGCCGGACGCGATCGGCTTCCTGGCCACCTACCCGTTCCCGGAGTACGTGATGAAGCCGCTCAAGGGCGACTTCGTCAACGCCGACGTCCGCTTCGACCTGGACCTGAGCAGCATCGTGGAGAACCTCTCGCGCTCCTCCGGCCCGCTGATCCCGATCCCCGGCCTCACCGACGCCGGCCAGCCGGGCCTGCGGCCGCCGCCACCGGCCCCGGCGCTGCCGCCGCTCCCGCTGCCGGTGCCCGGCTCCACGCCGCCGCCCTCCGTCCCGCCGCTGCTGGGAGGCCAGTGATGTTCAGCCGCAAGACCAAGGTGCACCTGGCGCTGTTCCTGGTCCTGGCCGTGGTCGGCATCGGCTACACCGGTGGCCGCTACGCCGGGCTGGACCGGCTCGTCGGCGGCAACGGCTACTCGGTCACCGTGCAGCTGGCGGACTCCGGCGGGCTGTTCACCAACTCCGAGGTCACCTACCGGGGCGTGGCGGTCGGCCGGGTCACCGCGATGCGGCTCACCGAGACCGGCCTCGAAGCCGAACTGCACATCGACGACTCCGCCCCGCAGATCCCGGCCGACACCCGCGCGGTGGTGGCCAACCGGTCCGCGGTCGGCGAGCAGTACCTGGATCTGCGGCCGGAGCGCGAAGGCGGCCCGTACCTGGCGAGCGGGGCCGTGGTCGCCCAGGACCGCACGGCCGTGCCGCTGCCGCCGGAATCGCTGCTGGTCGACCTCGACCGGCTGGTGGGCAGCGTGCCGGTCGACGACCTGCGCACGGTCGTCGACGAGGTCGGCACCGCATTCGAGGGCTCCGGCGCGCACCTGCAGCGGCTGCTGGACGCGACCAGCTCGGTGACCGCCGCGGCCGAGCAGCACCTGCCGCAGACCACCTCGCTGCTCGCCAACAGCGACGTCGTGCTGCGCACCCAGCAGCAGCAGGCCGAGGAGATCGTGTCCTTCAGCCAGGGCCTGCGCGAGATCTCCGGGCAGCTCAAGGAATCCGACCCGGACCTGCGCGGCATCATCCGCGACGCGCCCGCGGCCGGGCAGGAGGTCCAGGCGCTGCTCGACAGCGCGGGCACCGACTTCGGCGTGGTCGCGGCGAACATGCTGACCACGATGAAGATCACCGAGGTGCGCACCGAGGGCATGGAGCAGCTGCTGGTGGCCCTGCCGGTGATCTCGGCGTTCTCGCACACGCTGGCCCCGGACGGCACCGGTCACCTCGGGCTGGTCCTGAACTTCTTCAACCCGATCGCCTGCACCCGCGGCTACGAGGACACGCCCCGCCGCCCGGGCAGCGAAACGGCACCGGGCCCGATCAACGAGGACCTGCACTGCGCCGAACCGCCGGGCAGCGTGATCAGCGTCCGGGGCTCCCAGAACGCCCCGCGCCAGCCGATCCCGGACCCGGTGCCCGCCCCGCCGCCGTTCAGGTGAGTCAGGACGGTTGGCAGGGCGGGTCGAACGCCAGCTCGGGGGAGACGTACTTGCGCCACTCCTCCTCGGTCAGGACGTTGTCGTTGGTGACGGCGCAGACGCGGTTCGAGGCGAAGCCCGGATCCAGGTTCCACAGCTGCACCGACTGGTCGTGGCTGCCGGTGGCCAGCGTGGTGTTGGACCTGAAGGCCAGGCCCCACACCGCGTCGGTGTGGCCGGTGAAGGGCTGGCCGAGCGGTTTCGGGTTGGCCGGATCGGAGACGTCCCAGAACCGCACTGCGCCGTCGTTGTCCGAGCTGGCCATGGTGCGGCCGTCCGGGGTGAAGGCCACTGCCGTCACGAAGTTCGTGTGGCCGGTCAGGGGCTGCCCCAGCAGTTCGGCGTTCGCCGGGTCGGAGACGTCCCACAGCCGCACCTTCAGGTCGTATCCGGTGGTGGCCAGGAGATCATCGGTGGGGCCGAAGGCCACCGATTGCACGCTGCCTCCCTCGCTGCTGATCAGCGGCAGAGCTGTCGGCCGTGCCGGGTCGGTGATGTCCAGGAACCGGACCGCGTCGTCGCCTCCCACGGCCAGTTTGCGGTTGTCCGCGCTGAACGCGACCGAATGCGCTTTCTCGCTGCCGATGGGGAAGGGGCCTCCGAGCTGTTCCGGGTGAGCCGGGTCGGCGACGTTCCAGAGCTGGACCGTCCCGTTCTCCCGCGCCCCGGCCAGGATTCTCCCGTTCGGGCTGAACTCGACGGACCACAGTGGACTGGGGTCACCGGCCAAGGCCTGCCCGGCCACCGGGTGCGCTGGCCTGGAGACGTCCCACAACCGCACGGTGCCATCGACGTCCGCGCTGGCCAGCGTGCGCCTGTCGGGGCTGAACGCCACCGACCACACGGCGTCGGTGTGGCCGGTGAGGGGTTCGCCCAGCGGTGCCGGGCGGGTGCCGGTGGAAACGTCCCACAACCGCACGGTCTGGTCATCGCCGCCGCTGGCCAGCGTGCGCCCGTCCGGGCTGAACGCCACCGATCTGACGAAGTGGGTGTGGCCGGTCAGCAGGGTGCGCGGCAGGTGCCACACCCGGATCGTGCCGTCGTTGCTGCTGCTCGCCAGCGCGTTGCCGTCGGGGCTGAACGCCACCGAGCTCACGTAGTTGCCGTGCCCGCTCAGCGGTTCGCCCAGGGCCACCGGGTAGGCGGGATCGGAGATGTTCCACAACCGGATGGTCCGGTCGACACCGGCGCTGGCCAGCACCCGCCCGTCAGGGCTGAAGGCCACCGAGAACACCGGGCCGGTGTGTCCGGTCATCGCCCGGTCCAGCAGCACGGGCTGCGCGGGATCGGAAACGTTCCACAGCAGCGTCTTCTTGTCATCGCTGGACGCGGCCAGGAGCCGCCCGTCCGGGCTGAACACCGCGGACTGGACGTTGCCGTTGTGGCCGTCGAGGTTCTTGCCCAGTGGCGCCGGATTGGCGGGATCGGCGACGTTCCACAGCAACAGCAGCCCGTCTTTCCCGGCAGTGG
The DNA here is from genome assembly GCF_027853965.1 of Saccharopolyspora indica. Lineage (GTDB taxonomy): Bacteria > Actinomycetota > Actinomycetes > Mycobacteriales > Pseudonocardiaceae > Saccharopolyspora > Saccharopolyspora indica. The sequence continues at coordinate 50,357 of NZ_JAQGLB010000020.1, forward strand.
CGAGCGTGCGGCCGTCGGGGCTGAACGAAGCGGAAGCGAGGTATCCGGAGTACCCGCTGGAGAGAGTTCCCAAGATCACTGGACGCGCCGGGTCGGCGACGTTCCACAACCGCGCCGTGCCGTTCTCCCCCGTGGTGGCCAGCGTGCGCCCGTCCGGGCTGAACGCCACGTCCGAGATCTCGCCGATCTGGTCCGTCAGCGGCTGGCCGAGGAGAACGGGATGCGCCGGGTCCGCGACGTTCCACAGCCGGACCGCGCCGTCGTTGCTCCCGGAGGCGAGGGTGCGCCCGTCCGGGCTGAACGCCGTCTGCGTCGACGTATCGGTGTGCCCGGTCAGCGGCGGCCCGAGCGGCGCGGGACGAGCGGGATCGGAGAGGTTCCACAGCCGCACCGTCTTGTCCTCACCGGTGCTGGCGAGGGTGCGCCCGTCCGGGCTGTAGGTCACCGAGCCCACCCGGCCGGAGTGGCCGGTCAGCAGCGACGAGAGCGGGGTGTTCTCGGCGGCGACGAGGCTCATCCGGACGTCGGGGTCGTCCGGGCGCATGTGGCTGGCGGTGAGGTTCAGCTTGGCCGACAGGGACACGTCGACGTCCTGCAGGCGATCGGCCTGCGCCGTGACCTGGTTGAAGACGGCCTTGTCGCGCTGCCGGAAGGCGTCCGCCGCCGCGAGCGTCGCGACCAGGGCGAGCACGCCGACCAGCGCGACCGCCGTGTAGCCCGCACCGGTGAGCAAGCGCTTCCGCCGGGCGGATGCGCTGAGGAACGCCGAGGCCAGCGTGTTCGCCTCGCCCTGATGCGCCCTGCTCCACGCGCGGGCGTCGTCGAGCCGCTTTCCCCGGTACAGCAGGGCAGGGCTGCGCCCGTCGCGATCCCAGGCGGTGGCGTCCTCGTCGAGCGCCTGGCGGATCAGGTTGCCGGACCGGTCGTCGTCGATCCAGCGGCGCAGCCGGGGCCAGGCGCGGAGCAGGACCTCGTGGGTGATCTCGACGGTGTCCTGCTGCTGGGTGAGCAGGCGGGCCCGGGTGAACCTCTCCAGCACGTCCCGCGCGATCTGCTGATCGGGCAGATCGGCCAGCAGCTCGGAGCGGGACATCCGCCTGCGGGTGTCCTCGGTGCCGTCGCCGATCTTGACCAGCCGCAGGAGCAGGGTCCGCGCGGCATGCTGCTCGGTGGAGAGGAGCGCGTCGTACACACCGTCGGCGGTGGTCGCCACCGCGTGCTGGATCCCGCCCGTTCTGCCGTATCCGGCGACGGTGAGCTGATCGCCTTCGCGCACCTGCCAGGTGACCCGCAGCGCGTGGGCCAGCAGCGGCAGTCGCCCGGCCTCGTACCCGGCTGCGTCGTCGTCGGGCACGCCGAGATCGCGCAGCAGGATGCTGACCAGCGCTTCTTCGACTCCCAGGCGCGCCCTCCGCGCCGGGAAGACGATCGCTTGGCGCAGTTCCAGCCGGCTCATCGGGCCGACGACGACCTGCCCGTTCTGCAACGCGTCGCGCAGCTGGGGGTGGTCGGTGCACTGCGCGTAGAAGTCGGCGCGCAGCGCGTAGACCACCAGCGCGGTCGGGGCTCCGCCGCCCGGCCCTGGTTGGGCGAGGTGCGAGAGCAGCGCGAGGAAGCGCTGCCGTTCCGCCACGTCGGTGCACATCGTGAACAGCTCTTCGAGCTGGTCGACGATCACCACCAGGCTCGCCCCCGATTCCTCCCCGGCGGCCGCCCGTTCGCGCAGCGCCTCACGCAGGCGTTCGCCGAGCTGAACGGGATCGGTGAACTGCTGCTGGATCTCGTCCGGGTCGTCACCGATGAGACCGACGAGCTCGGCGGCGAAGGCGCGAACCGGGTCGCCGGTGGGGGTGAACAGCAGCCGGGGCCAACGCGCGGAACCCGGCAGCGCGCCTGCTGCGAGCATGGGGATCAGCCCGGCTTGGAGCAGCGAGGACTTCCCCGCCCCGGAGGGCGCGACGACGACCAGCGGGCCGTGCTCGTCCTTCCGCCGCTGGTCGAGGCGCTGCAGGAGGTCGGCGACGAGGTGGTCGCGGCCGAAGAACCACTGCTGGTCCGCCGGGCCGAACGCCGCCATGTCGGTCGGGTACGGGCAGATGCCATCCGTCGGGAGCGCGCGGTGCGTCGACCGGCCCTCACGGTCGTAGAAGTGGAAGTGCTGATCGCGGAGCGACTGGAAGATGTTCGCGAATTCGGACGCACGAGCCGAGAGGTGGGGCGCTCCGGCCTTCTCGTCGGGCTTCACCGCTCGTTGAAGTGCATGTCGCGGCCGGCCTGGTAGACCCTGCCGTGCTCGGACGCCCTGCCGTACATCGTCGAGGTGCTGCTCTCCGGCAGCGCGGGGCGCAGCTCCTCGATCAACCGGCTCAGTTCGGTGGCCAGCTCGGGGTTCTTGTTGAGCAAGCGGTGCAGCCGGGACCGCCATTCCGCGGTGAGCGCTTCCCCCGCGGCCTCTTCATCGCCGGTTCGGGCGGCCGCCAGCGCTTCCTCTCGGGAGCCGTCGAAATCCGCTTCCACGGTCTCGGCCTGCTCGGGGTGCACTCGGCGCCACAGCGCTCCGAGCCCGTTCTTGGCCTGTTGCCACGCACTGGTCGTCAGCGATTCCACCAGCGTGTTCGCCGCGGACGACGCCAAGGCGGCGAGTTCGGGATCCATTTCGTCCCCCCGATGAAGGGCTATTGGGTGCTCGACTTGGTCGGTGACCATAGACCACCGCATTGGTCGCGCGGTTGGGAATCGAAAAGGTTCACGCCGACGTCGAAAGGATTCCGAAATTCGCGGAATATGCCATGAATGGGCGAGCTCTTCATCGTTCACAGAATGTGAAGCGATTTCTGATTCGATGGGCCGAACGGTCACCGCGCCGTTCGGGCCTGGAGAGGGAGATCACCCCAGGTGTGGCCAGGGGGTCGACACGGAACTCAAGGTTGATATTTTGTTGAACATGCAGGTAGATCCTCTGAGGGACGGCTTGTCCGGGGTTCGTCGCGCCGCAGTGGTCCTGGCGGGTGCCGGGCTGACCGCGCTGCTGGTGGCGGGGTGCGGCTCGGGCGGCCAGGCGGCGTCCGAGTCAGGCGAGGCCTCGGCGTCCGCCGACGCGCAGGCCGCGCCGCTGCCGGTCGTGGATGACGTGGACGAGGCTGTCGGTGCCACCGGCGAGGGCGACACCACCGGGCAGGACGAATCCGCCGACGACTACCAGGGCGGCGACCACCGGGGCGGCGGGGCTCCGCTGATCGTCCGGGCCAACGGCACCTCGCTGACCGAGGACTGCGCGGCCCGGAAGGTCATCGTGCTGGCCAGCGACGCCGACCTGACGCTCAACGGCGCCTGCTCGCTGGTCAAGGTCCAGGGCGGCAACTCCACCGTCGACGTGGGCTCCGCGCAGAAGATCATCGCGGTCGGCCCCGGCAGCGCGGTGCACTACGCCTCCGGCCGGCCGCAGGTGGTCAACAAGGGCGGCACCGTCTCCCAGGGCGGCTCGGCGACACCCTGACCGTTCCGCAGGTGAAAGCCCGTGAGCGTTTTGTGGGGTTATAGCACCACAAAACGCTCACGGGCTCTGCCTGCGCCGATCGGTCAGGCCGGGTTGTGCCCGAAGTGGACCGTCTTCGCGGTGAGCAGGAAGAGGTCCGGGCGCTGGTCGAGGCCCATCGGGTCGGCCGGGTCCAGCAGGCGGTCCAGCGCGGCGAGGTCCTCGGCGTCCAGGTGGTCCTGGAGGCCGTGGCGGTAGCGCTCGGCCGTTCCGCGCAGCCACCGCCGGGTTCCGTCGTCCAGCGGGGCCGGGCGGTCGACCAGGAAGGTCTTGCTGCGGGTGCCGTCGAGGCCTGCCGCGCGCAGCATGTCGGCCCAGGTCTCCACCGTCGCGACCGAGCCGGGCAGTTCGGCGCGCATCTGGTTGAACCGCTCGGACATCGCCGCGTCGATGCGCGACTGCAGTCCGGGTCGGCCGAAGCCGAAGTCGTGCGGCAGCCAGCGGGTCGGCAGCCCGCCCTCCACGACCGCCAGCACGCCGCCCGGCGCCAGCAGCCGCGCCAGCCGGTCCAGCGCGTCCTGCTGGTCGCCGACGTGGTGCACGGTCTGCGCCGTCCAGATCAGGTCCGCGGTGCCGAGGTCGTCCAGCCCGGCCGGGAACTCGGCGACCTGGGTGCGCAGTTCGACCCCGAGCCGCTTCGCCCGCTGCTCGGCCCGCGCCAGCAGCTCCGGCGTGCCGTCGACGGCGGTCACCTCGGCCTTCGGGAACGCGGCCGCCAGCTGGCAGGCGGCCACGCCCGGGCCGCTGCCGACGTCCGTGATCCGCCGCGGCTCCAGCTGCGCCAGCTCGGCCAGCGCCAGCTGCACGTAGGGCCGGTACGCCTCCCCTTCGAGTTCGAGCACGTCGGCCATCGCCGCCCAGTCGTGGTCGGTCATCTGCACTCCAATCCCGGTTGTCCTGCCACCACGGTGCGCTCGGCCTCGCCGACTTGACAAATCCTGTTGCTGTTTCTGCAATACGAGCATGGATGAAGTGCTCGCCGCGGTCGGACCGCGCCTCAAGGGCATCCGCCAGCAGCGCAAGTGCACGCTGGCGGCGCTGTCGGAGAAGACCGGGATCTCGGTCAGCACGCTCTCGCGCCTGGAGTCGGGGCAGCGCAAACCGAGCCTGGAACTGCTGCTGCCGATCGCGCACGCCCACCAGGTGCCGCTGGACGAACTGGTCGGCGCGCCGCCGGTCGGCGACCCGCGGGTGCGGATGAAGCCGTTCAAGCAGGGCGACGCCACCACGATCGTGCCGCTCACCCAGCAGCCGGGCGGGCTGCAGGCGTTCAAGATGATCATCGGCCCGGAGCGCAGCGAACCCGACCAGCGCACCCACGAGGGCTACGAGTGGCTCTACGTGCTCAGCGGCAAGCTGCGGCTGGTGCTGGCCCAGCACGACGTGGTGCTCAAGGTGGGCGAAGCGGCCGAGTTCGACACCCGCGTCCCGCACTGGTTCGGCAGCACCGGCGAAGCGCCGGTGGAGGTGCTCAGCCTCTTCGGCCCGCAGGGCGAGAAGATGCACGTCCGCGCCAAGCCCCGCGGCGCGTGACTTCCCGCTGTCCCGCCTCTCCGGGATTTTCAGTGGTGGTTGCGTTTCGGAGTGATCTTGCGTTGTGGGGGTTTCTTGTGGCTGGGTTGCGTCACGGTCCCCTGAGGTGCGGTTGAGCAGGACTGGGGTGGACACAGAGGTGTCACGCGCTGTCAGCTCCCGCTCGTGATCTTGCTGATCACGAGGGCGGTCAGCTCGGTCGCCGGCCGCTTGAGGTTGGCACCATCGGCGCGGGTGTCGTAGCTGATCTTGTAGATGACGTTGCGGTACCGGCTGATGACCTCCACCTTGTTGTCGGTGACTTCCCGCAGCATCGCCTCGTCGGCGCCGGGCACGTGCACGTCGCCGGCCTTGCGGCTCGCCCTGCCCTCGCGTTCCATCTCCTCCTTCGCCTGGTCGACGCCGGACTGCTGGGAGGTGGCGTGCCAGATGTAGCTGGTGGCCCACACGCTGGTGTTGGGGACCTTGTCATCGCGGAAGGTGTCGCGGTTGCTCCAGCTGCACTGCGCGCTCTCCTTCGTCTTCGTCTGGCTGCCGAAGGAGCTGGGTTCGTAGTCCGTGCGGCCGGGGATGTACGGCGCGACCTCGTTCTCCTCGAAGAGCGCGCAGCCCAGAGGGGCCTTCGGCAGGTCCAGCGAGGTGTTGACCACCGGCTTCTCCTCCTTGGCCAACTCCTCCATCAAGAAGAGGCCGCCCACCGCGGCGCCGGCGAGGAGCACCACGCCCACCACGGCCAGCACGGCGATCAGCGGGCCTTTGCTCTTGCGCTTGCCCTGCTGCGGCGGCATCTGCCCCCACTGGGGGTACGCGTGCTGGACGTACTGCTGCGGATGCTGCTGGCCCTGCGGAACCTGCTGCGGGTACTGCCCGTGGGGCTGTCCCTCCTGCGGGTACTGCTGCGGCGGGCCGGGGTGGGTCATCGAAGCTCCTCGACAAGGTTTTGCGGATCAGCATCGAAGCACGTGAATCGCCCTCGTTCTCCTGTTTTCGGGCAAATGTCATGCGTTCGACGCGTTCGCCCGCTTCAGCGTGCGGAGCGCCTCACCGCCCTCGGTCGCACCACCCGTCACATTGCGTGAGCTGCGCTGCCCACCTCCGCGGCCGGATCCCCGGTTTGCCCAGGTGGACGTGCTCGTGGGGCATTCCCATACTGAGGACATCGACCTCGAAGGGCTCGACGGCAGCGAGTCGGAGAGGGGTGCGTGATGGGTCGCGCGGTGGGCATCGATCTGGGGACGACCAACTCCGTGGTGGCGGTCCTGGAGGGCGGTGAACCGACGGTGATCGCCAACTCCGAGGGCTCGCGGACCACGCCCTCGGTGGTGGCGTTCGCGAAGAACGGCGATCTGCTGACCGGTCAGCCCGCGAAGAACCAGGCGGTCACCAACGTGGACCGCACCATCCGGTCGGTCAAGCGGCACATGGGCACCGACTGGAAGGTGCAGATCGACGACAAGGCCTACACCTCGCAGGAGATCAGCGCTCGCGTGCTGATGAAGCTCAAGCGGGACGCCGAGTCGTACTTGGGCGAGGAGGTCACCGACGCGGTCGTCACCGTCCCGGCCTACTTCGACGACTCGCAGCGGCAGACGACCAAGGAAGCGGGGCAGATCGCCGGTCTGAACGTGCTGCGGATCGTCAACGAGCCGACCGCGGCCGCGCTGGCCTACGGCCTGGAGAAGGGCGAGAAGGAGCAGACCATCCTGGTCTTCGACCTCGGTGGCGGCACCTTCGACGTCTCGCTGCTCGACGTCGGCGAAGGGCTGGTCGAGGTCAAGGCGACCTCGGGCGACACCCACCTCGGTGGTGACGACTGGGACGAGCGCATCGTCGAGTGGCTGGTGGAGAAGTTCCGGGCGTCGTCGGGCATCGACCTGACCAAGGACCGGATGGCCATGCAGCGGATCAAGGAAGCCGCGGAGAAGGCCAAGATCGAGCTCTCCAGCTCTTCGCAGACCAGCATCAACCTGCCCTACATCACGGTCGACGCGGACAAGAACCCGCTGTTCCTGGACGAGACGCTCTCCCGCGCCGAGTTCGAGCGGATCACCTCCGACCTGCTGGAGCGCTGCCGCAAGCCGTTCGGCAACGCGATCCGGGACGCCGGGATCAAGGTCGGCGACATCGACCACGTGGTGCTGGTGGGCGGCGCGACGCGGATGCCCGCGGTGACCGACCTGGTGCGCGAGCTGACCGACGGCAAGGAGCCGAACAAGGGCGTGAACCCGGACGAGGTCGTCGCGGTCGGCGCCAGCCTGCAGGCCGGTGTGCTGCGCGGTGAGGTCAAGGACGTCCTGCTGCTCGACGTCACCCCGCTGTCCCTGGGCATCGAGACCAAGGGCGGCATCATGACCAAGCTGATCGAGCGCAACACCACGATCCCGACCAAGCGCTCCGAGACCTTCACCACCGCCGACGACAACCAGCCGTCGGTGATGATCCAGGTGTTCCAGGGCGAGCGCGAGATCGCCGCGCACAACAAGAAGCTCGGCATGTTCGAGCTCACCGGACTGCCGCCGGCGCCGCGCGGTCTGCCGCAGATCGAGGTCACCTTCGACATCGACGCCAACGGCATCGTGCACGTCTCGGCGAAGGACCTGGGCACCGGTCGCCACCAGTCCATCAAGATCAGCGGTGGCTCGGCGCTGCCGAAGGACGACATCGACCGGATGGTCAAGGACGCCGAGGCGCACGCCGACGAGGACCGCAAGCGCCGCGAGGAGGCCGAGACCCGAAACCAGGCCGAGACCCTCGTCTACCAGACCGAGAAGGTCCTCACCGACAACGCGGACAAGATCCCGGCCGACACGCGCAACCAGGTGCAGGACGCGATCAAGGAAGTCAACGAAGCGCTCAAGGGCGAAGACGTGGAACGCATCCGTTCGGCGGTCGACCACCTGGCGACCGCCTCGCAGGCCATCGGCCAAGCGATGTACGGGCGCCAGGCGCAGCAGGACGCCGGACCGGAGGAACCGGAGCAGGCGGCGGAGGACGTCGTCGACGCCGAGGTCGTCGACGAGGAGGACAAGAAGAAGGAGTGACCAGCGGATTCGCTTCGGGGTGACAATTTTCGGAATATTCCTCCGGAAATTCGCGAGAATGCATCGCGTCCGCCGAACGGGGTAGGTGCGCGTGGTTCCCGGCCGCTCCCCGGAATTGCCGCGTTCCTCTGTGGACGGTCGCTGGTCTGTTCCGGTGATTGAGTTCCCGGCTTCTGGATTGATGTCGCGGTCTGGCTAGTCTCGAAGGTCCTCGAAAGTTCCGTGCGTGCGGCATTGCGAGGTCTGGGGTGGAGTGCAGCTTCTGGGAATTCGGCGCGATCGTGCGGCACGAGAAGGCACGTCGCGAGACCGGGGGAGCCGGAGCGCGGCGCAGGTTCGACATCCCCGCGTTCATCACGTCCCGCGACAGCGGGCTGGACCAGCCGGCGAACCCGGAGGAGGTGCTGGAGGCTGCCGAGGCGAGCGTCCGCGCCAGAGGATGGATCGCCGGCGGCCGGCTGAGCGACGAGTGGTACGAGATCGTGTCGGCCCTGGTCCACGGCCGCTCCCTGACGTACCTGTACCTCACCGAACCCGGCCGGCCGGAAACCCGCGCCGTGGCGGCGGTGAGCAACCTGGCGTTCCGCATCGTCCTCCGCGGCGACCAGGTGTGGATCGACGAAGTCGCCACCAGCGAGGCGGAACGATCGGTGGTGGAATGCCTCCCGGAAGTCAACCCGGCGAACGGGCGAAGCGTCCTGCTGCCAACGGAACTCCTCGCGGCGGCGGCGCTGGAAGCGGAGAACCACAAGGCGGACCAGGGAGACTGGATCGCCTACGAACTCGGCAAGGCCGACATCGACCCGGCCGACGCTCGTGAGGCGGGGCGACTGGCGAGGATGGCAGACCGCGTGACGGGGCAGTTCAACGTCGCGATCAGGGATGGTGTCGGCCGGAAGCGTTTTGCACCGTGGGCTATTACCGTTCACCACAATTCTTCTGGGCGCGTCGCGCAGATTCCGCAACCGCCGGATGGGGTAGAAGTGCTGGTATCTCCGGGGGATGTTGGCGTGATTGCTGCGGCGCTCCGCGGTTACCACGAAGAGATGCGCACGTGTGCTGAATGCCGGCGGTGAACCCGAAAGCAGGATTCGATGAACACGAACTGATGAAGATTGCGTGAAGACCATCCCGGAACTGTTGGCTTTCCGGCTGAAGCTGACAGTATCAGGCGCAATGAAGCCTCTTTCCAGGGGGATCAGGTGAATGTTCCGATATCGCCGCGAACGGCAGCGGAGCTGACAGCGGAAGGCGTTCTGACCCCGTTCGATCTGGTCAGCGGCGCGGCGTTGATCGCCGTGGGAACCTACGCCGGTACCGAGACCTTCCACATCCAGCCCGAGCAGCTCCCGAAGGTGCTGGCGGGTTTGGACGAGGTCCGGGCCAAGTTCGAGTTCGCCCGAGACCAGGCGATGCGGCTCGCGAACTTCCGGGCGCCAGCCGACGATGACGTGACCATGAGTGCTGCCCAGAAGATTCGTGAACGTGCGCACGGTGGAGAAGGCAGCCTGTTCGATACGGCCGAAGCTCTGATCGTCTGGATTGAGGCGTTCGAGAAGGCTGTTCAGGCGGCGATCCGGGACCATCAGCGCATCGATGAGGACAACAGGATGGGTGGCTGACCTGTGCAGGCGAAACAAGTCGTGCTCATCGTTGTCGTCGCTGTGGGCACTCTGCTCCTGGGTGCAGGAATCTGGTACACGTCCTACACCCTTGCAGTAGCCAAAGACCCTGTTGTTCAACAGAATCCGCCGATGGAGGCAGACCCGTTTCACATCGACCAGCCGAAGAGCCTCAAGACCATCAGCGACCCCTGCCAGCTGCTGAACCCACAGCAACTCAAGCAACTCGCCTCGCTGCCGACCGGCGTCCCAGAGGAGAGTCTCTGGGATCAGCAGGCTTGCCGCTGGCGGAACCGGCAGCTCACGGTCAGCATCTCACCTGATACCACGCAGGGGCTGGGGTTGAAGAACACGGCGAAGAACGTCTCGGACGGTGTTCCGACAGGCGAGGTTTCCGGGTACCCGGTGGTGCACTACGGGCAGAGCGCCGGATCCTGCGGAACCTACGTCGGTACTTCGGCGACCGAGCTTCTGCTGGTCAGCTTCCAGGTCGGAGCGGATGGCCGGAGCAATCCGGAGTATGCGGATCCGTGCGCGATGTCTGACAAGATCACGGACATGGTGCTGTCAAATCTTCCGGAGGAGTAACGGAAATTCTTTCGGATGGGTCAGGATCTGGGGGAATGATGGGAGCTTTCGACTGGCTGTTCGGGAAGCAAGTGGTACCGGGGCAGGCTCAGGCCGTATTCGATCATGTGAAGACGTACAACCAGGTCGTGCCTGGGTCGGTCGTTCCGATGTCTCACGTCGGGGCGGCGTGGCAAAGAGAGGTGCGCGATGCATTCGTGGACGCTGATGCCGCGTTGAGCCGGGTGTTGAAGGACTCCGAGGTCTTGATGCAGGGCGGAGCGGCCGATCAGGCGCGCGAGGCGGTTACTCCGTTGGCCCGTGCGACTCGGGAAGCGAGCGAGATCGCGGAGCTGACAGGTAAGGCGGTGGAGGAGCAGGCCGACGTGTCGGCTGACTTCAAGAACGCTTTCCCGGAACCGCACCGGGTTCCGCCGGACAACATCGGCTGGGGTGACTACGTCAACCCGTATGCGTTCGCGCTGAAGTCGGGAGTCCGGGCGGGGCACGAGGAAGTGCGGGACCAGATCGAAGCGCAGGCGCGGCAGCAGTACGAGGACTACGCCCGCAGTACGAACGAGCGGATCAACGGCATCCAACAGTTCTCGCCGCCGCCCAAGTTCACCGCCGACGTCGAGCCCGCGAAGACCGACCCGGTGCACAAGGTCGAGCCGACCAGCAGCCACACCACCGCCAAGCCCGAGGCGGAGCAGCCCGCGGTGCCGCCGGTGGCTGATCCCGGGCCGCCGTCGGTGCCGGACCAACCGGCCGCCGCGGCCGCCGCACCCGTGGCGCCCGCTGAGTCCGGCTCGGCGTGGGTGGCGCCTGCTGCGGGCGGCAGCCCGGTGGCAGGTGGGAGTGCTCCTGCCCCCGGCGGCGCTGGCGGGGTGGCCGGGGGCGTGGTCGTGCCGCCGGGCGGGAGCGGCGGTCGCCCGGCTTCGCCCGGGACAGGGCGTGGCGGTGGCACCGGGACCGGCCGGGGTGGTGACACGGGGAAGGGCCTTCCCGGTGGCGGTCGTTCCGGGAGTGGCGGCGGCTCGACGCCTCCGGGCTCCACCGGTTCCGCGAGCCCGGCCGCGCGCTGGGCGTCCGGCAGCGGCGGTGTGGCCGGTGGGGCGCCTGCGGCTGGTGGGCGGCAGAAGGAGGAGGACAAGGAGCACGGTCGCAAGTTCGTCAAGGGCGACCGGGGTGCGTGGAGCGATCTCGAGATCCCCAAGGTCGCTCCGCCGGTGTTCGGCGACTGGGAGGCCGAGGCGCGCAAGGGCAAGCCGCCGCGACCTCCCGAGCAGACATGATCGGCCGGGGCAGCGTGCCGATGCCGGAACGATCGCCGGTCGGTTAGCCTTCTGGCCGTGCTCTTCTTCGTGATCGCCGCTGTGCTGTTCGGCATCTTCCTGATCGGCTTCATCCGCGACCGGCGTCGGGTGCGCAACGGCGTCTACCTGTTCTTCTGCCTGATGTTCGTGCTCGCCGGGCTGCTGTTCGAACTCGCCAAGATCAACGAGTTCGCCGCGGCGCTGACCCTCGCGGTGCTGGTGATCATGGTGCCGGTGACGGTGCTGGTGCTCGCCGGGTTCCTGATCGCCAACGGGATCACGATGCTGCGCCGGGAGGGCAGGCGGGTGGCGAACCTGCTGTCGCTGGCCGCCGGGCTCGGGATCATCGGGTTGATCGTGCTGAGCTTCGTGGCCAACTACTTCCAGCTGGGCGCGGTCTCGGCGTTCGTCAACGCCGTGACCAGCGTGCTGTTCTACGTGTCGTTCCTGTTCGTGTGCTTCCTGCTGTACTCCTTCGTCTACGGCAAGTTCCCGCACAAGACCGATGTCGACTTCATCGTGGTGCTCGGCTCCGGCCTGCTCGGTTCCCGGGTGCCGCCGCTGCTGGCCAGCAGGCTCGACCGGGGCCGCGCGGTGTTCGAGGCCGAGCGCGCACGGGGCAGGGAACCGCTGCTGGTCACCTCCGGCGGGCAGGGGCCGGGCGAGGAGCTGCCCGAGGCGCGTGCGATGGCCGACTACCTGATCGAGCGCGGGGTGCCCGCCGAGCAGGTCCTGGTCGAGGACCAGTCGCGCACCACCGACCAGAACCTCCGGTTCAGCAAGGCGATCATGGCGGAGGTCAAGCCGGACTTCCGCTGCCTGGTGGTCACCAACAACTTCCACGTGATGCGGGCCGCGCGCATCGCCCGCGCGGAGAAGGTCAACGGCCAGGTGATCGGTTCGCCCACCGCGCGGTACTACTGGCCGAGCGCGACGATCCGCGAGTTCGTGGCGGTCTTCCTCTCGCACAAGGTGATCAACGGCGGCATCTGCGTGCTGCTGTTCCTCGGCGGCCTGGCCCCGAACTCCTGAGGCCGGGGCACGGGTTCGAGCCCTCCCGGATAGGATCGCCGCGTTCATCCGCGGGGGCGTGCGCTGACTCCCGCGCTGCTTCGTCTTGAGTGAAGGGGAGTTCGTGAGCACGCGAATGCTTCCGGCTGTGGTGGCCATCGTGCTGGGGGCGCTGCTGGCGATCGCGCTGTTCGTCCCCTACGTCGCCAGGCAGTACCGCAGGCGCGGCGAACTCGGCATCGGAAATGCCGCGCTGGCGCTGGCCGGGCTCGTCTACAGCCTCGGGCTGGTCGCCTACGTGCTGCTCCCGCTGCCCGCCATGGGCCCGGACTTCTGCGCGGTCTACGGCACCAGCGCTCCACAGTGGACCCCGTTCAACTTCCTCACCGACATGGAGAAGGAAGCGATCGGCACCGGGATCGCCGCCACCTTGCGCAACCCGGCGCTGACCCAGGTGCTGCTGAACGTGGCGCTGTTCCTGCCGCTGGGCATGTTCGTCCGGTACATGTTCCAGCGCAGCGTGCTCGCCACCACGGCGATCGGCCTGGGCGTGTCGCTGCTGATCGAGCTGACGCAGGTCACCGGCATCTGGTTCCTCTACCCGTGCGCGTACCGGCTGTTCGACGTCGACGACCTGATGGCCAACGGGCTCGGTGCGCTGCTCGGCGCGCTCGCGGCACCGGTGCTGCGAGCGGTGCCGGGCCAGCGCCTCGACACCGACCCGGGCCAGCCGAGGCCGGTGACCAGGTCGCGGCGGCTGCTGGCGATGGTGTGCGATCTGATGGCCTACCAGTTCACCGCCGTCGTCTTCGGCACCGCCGCCAACGTGGGCCTGCTCGCCGTGCACGGCGATCTGATCAGCGGCGACATCGGTCCGCTGCCCGAGCTGGCCGGGTACGCCGAGGTGACCGCGGTGGCGCCCTGGGTGCCGTGGTTGCTGCTGGCGGTCGTCGTACCGCTGGTGGGCAAGGCGCCGAGCCTCGGTCAGCGCATCGTGCGGTTGCAGGCCACCAGGAGCGACGGGCGACCGGCCGGGCCGGTGATGCGCATGGTCCGCAGCCTGTTCGGCGTCGGGGGCTACGTGTTCCTGACCCAGTTGGACACGGCGCTTTCGGCTGGAGGAATGCTGGGGACGGTCGCCACCTGCTACGGCCTGGCCTCGCTCATCGCGCTGTTCCCCACGGCCGGGCACCGCGGGCTGTCCTACGTGTTCACCGGCCTGCGGCTGACCGACTCGCGCGCCGTCGACCGGGCCGAGGTGCTCAGCTGAGGTCGCGCGGCTGCGCGGGGAGCGTGGCCGACACCTCGAAGCCGCCGTCGGGCAGCCGATCGGAGCTGATCTCGCCACCGGCCAGCTGCACCCGCTCGGCCAGGCCGATGAGGCCCTGGCCGCCGCTGGGCAGGCTGCGCTGGAAGCCCGCCGCCGGGCGGCCGTTGCGGATCGAGAGGGCGAGCTGCTTCGGCCGGTAGTCCAGCGCGACGGTGGCCCGCGCGCCGCCCGCGTGCTTGTGGACGTTGGTCAGCGCTTCCTGCACGACCCGGTACGCGGCGCGCTCCACCTGGTCGGACAGGTCGCGGCGGTCGCCGGTGAGGACCAGCTCGACGTCGAGCCCGGCGTCGCGGGAGGCCGAGACGAGCGATTCGAGGTCCTTGAGCTTCGGCTGCGGCGGCTCCGGCGTCTCGTCGCCGGGGTTGGCGCGCAGGACGCCGATCATCTGCCGCAGCTCGTCCAGCGCACCGCGGCCCACCTGCTGGATGGTCGCCGCCGCGCTGACCGCCTTCTCCGGGTCGGCCTTGGCCACCATCTCCAGCGCCCCGGCGTGCACCACGACCAGACTCACCTGGTGCGCAACGGAATCGTGCATCTCGCGGGCGATGCGGGCGCGTTCCTCGCTGCGCGTGCGCTCGGCGATCAGGGCGCGTTCGCGCTCGGCGCGCTCGGCCCGCTCCACCCAGTGCACCAGCCGCGTGCGGCGGCCCGCCATGTAGCGGCCGATCACGATCGGGAAGAAGAGGAAGAGCGACCAAGCCGTGAGGCTGGTGAGGAGGGATTCGATGTTCCCGCCGAACCCGTTGATCAGCCACGAGGCGAGTTCCTGCAGGACGCACAGCGCCGCGACGCCCCAGATCTGCCAGTTCTTCCGGCCGTAGGCGCCCAGCGCGTACAGAGCGGGCAGCTGCGCCAGCGACGACATCGGCTCGATGAAGCGCAGGACCGTGGTGATGACGACCACGGTGATCGGGAACCGGCGCATGCCCAGCAGCGCCAGCGCCCCGATCAGCGCACCGGTCAGCAGCGGCAGCGCCGCACCGAAGTCCGGGCGGTTCTGCAGGACGTTGATGGCCGAGAGCGCGAAGGTGATCGCGCTGATGGCGGCCAGCACGACCCACCGCGGCACGCCCGCGAGCCAGGACGGTCGCGAACCGACGAACGGTGCTTCGTCCGGTTCGGCGGTGCTCGGCGCGGGCGCGTTCAGCTTCTCGGTAGCCACGCGGCGAGCCTATGGCAACCGGCGTCGCGCCGGATGAACCCCGGGTCGTACTCCCCGGGTATGACGAGACCGCGCCGCACGCGATCTCCGTGCGCCTGGCGGATGATCGGCGAATGCACCTGGAGTCCGACGCCTGCGCAGCGCACCCGGGAATAGCGTTCGCCGCATGGTTTTCACGAACGAAAGTCCGACGGTGCGAATCACCCCGGGCCCAGCCCGCACCCGCCTCGACGGCGTCGACATCGCCAGGGGTCTGGCGGTGCTCGGGATGTTCGTCGCGCACGCCGGTCCGGCCATGCTCGACCCGACCGCCGGTGGTGCGGCGGAATTCCTGGCGGGTCTCGGCAACGGGCACGCCTCGGTGCTGTTCGCCGTGCTGGCCGGGGTTTCGCTCGCGCTGCTGACCGGCGGCAGCCGGCCGCACGAGGGCTCGGTGCTGCGCCGGGACCGGGTGCGCATCGCGGTGCGCGCGGTCGTCCTCTTCGTGCTCGGCATGGTGCTGACCCAGCTGGGCGCGCAGATGATGGTGATCCTCTCGTTCTACGCGCTCTACTTCCTGCTGGCGCTGCCGTTCCTGCGCGTGCGCCCCGCGGTGCTGGCCGTGCTCGCCGCGGTGTGGGCGATCGCCGGGCCGATCGCGTCCTTCTTCATCCGCGGCGCCTGGACCAGCGCGGACACCGTGGGCGGCGCCCTGTCGTTCACCGACCTGACCTCGTGGGACACCGCGGTGGCGGGATTCCAGCGGCTGCTGCTCGACGGCGCCTACCCGGTGCTGACCTGGATGCCGTTCGTGTTCGCCGGGCTGGCCGTCGGGCGGCTGGACCTGCGGTCGACGGCGGTGCGGCTGCGGCTGCTGATCAGCGGTGTCGTGCTGGCCGTGATCGGCGCGGGCAGTTCCTGGCTGGCCCTCAACGTTTTCGGCGGCCTCCGCGCCCTGGAGCCGTTCCTGACCAACCTGGCGCCGATCGCCGCCGAGATCGGCAAGGAACCCGTCGAACTGCTGCAGATGATGGGCTTCGGCGTCGTTCCCACGACTTCACCGGCGTTCTTGCTGCTCAACGCCCCGCACGCCGGCACTCCGTTCGAGATCGTCGCTTCGACCGGTGCCGCCCTCGCAGTCCTGGCGCTCTGCCTGTTCGCGGGTGACCACCTGCGCACGCTGCTGGCCCCGCTGTCGGCGGTCGGTGCGCTCGCCCTGACCGTGTACACCGCGCAGGGCCTGCTGCTGGAGCCGGTGCTGGTCGGGCTGAGCTGGCAGCCGTGGCTGCCGCTGCTCACCCTCGCGCTGGGTTCGCTGGTGTTCTGCGCGCTGTGGCGGCCGCTGCTCGGCCGCGGACCGCTGGAGCGGGTCCTGCACTGGACCTCCACCAGGACCGCCGACCTGGTCGTCCGGTGAGTCCCGGTGGGCGCCGGCTTCCCGCGCGAAGCCGGCGCCCACCGGCCGGTCCGGCAGTGATTGGATCGACCCGTGGATCTGCTTCGCCATCTCCGGTTCTTCGTGGCGGTCGCCGAGGAAGGGCACTTCGGGCACGCCGCCGACCGCCTCGGCATGACCCAGCCGCCGGTTTCGCAGGGCGTGCAGCGGCTGGAGGCCAGACTCGGCATCACCCTGCTCACCAGGGGATCGCGCGGGGTGCAGCTGACCACCGCCGGGGCCGAGCTGCTGCCCAGGGCGCGGGCGCTGCTCGACGGCGCGGAGCAGTTCGAGGAGGAAGCCCGGCGGCAGCGGGAGAACCGCGGCGCGGTGCGCATCGGCGTCATCCCGGCGCTGAGCGACCGGCAGGTCGCCGCCTGCACGGCAGCGGTGCGCGCCGCGGCACCGGACCCGGCCGCCCGCACCGTGATCACCACGACCGCGCCGACCACCGACCTCGTCGAAGCGGTCGCGGCCGGCCGCCTCGACTGCGCGGCGGTGCACCACCCGGCGCTGATCGGTGCGCTGACGCCCGGCCCGGTCCTGAAGATCCCGCGCTGGCTGCTGGTCCCGTCCGACCGCAAGCCCTCCATCCGCGGCCTGCGCGGCCTGGCCTGCGCGACCGCCCCGCGCAACCACGGCACGCCCGCGTTCGACCTGCTCGTGGACACCTTGCGGGCCAAGGGGCTGGACCCGGACTTCCTGCCCGCGCCCGGTGATCGCGAAGCCCTCACCGCCGTCGCGGCGGGCCGGGCGTTCGCGCTGACCACCGACCCGGAGCTGGACGGCCCGGGCGTGCTCCGGGCGCCGGCGGGCGACGACCTGGCGCTGCGGGTCCGGCTGATCTGGCAGGAGTCCGCGGCCGAGGACGTGCGCACCGCGTTCGAGGCGTCCCTGCGAGGTGACCGGTGAGCCCGGTCGAGCGGCGGATCCGCGAGGTGCTCGCCGACGCCGGTGCCGAGGGCTGGGTGCACGCGACGCAGTTCGGCGGCGGGCGGGAGATCTGCGTCGGCGCCGACGAGCTGGTGGTCACG
Organism: Saccharopolyspora indica; assembly: GCF_027853965.1. Classification (GTDB taxonomy): domain Bacteria; phylum Actinomycetota; class Actinomycetes; order Mycobacteriales; family Pseudonocardiaceae; genus Saccharopolyspora; species Saccharopolyspora indica. The sequence continues at coordinate 67,922 of NZ_JAQGLB010000020.1, forward strand.
GCCTCGGTCTACAAGCTGCCGCTGCTGGTGGCGATGTGCCGGGCCTTCGACGACGGCCGCCTCGACCCGCGCGCGACGGTGCGGATCGACCCGCCGTCCTGCACGCCGGGCCCGAGCGGCTTCTCGACGTTCCTCGACCCGGTGACGGTGTCCTGGCGCGATCTGGCCGCCTCGATGATCGCGGTGTCCGACAACTCCGCCGCGGACGTCATCCTCGGCGCCGTCGGCCTGGACGCGGTCGCCGACGTGCTCGACGACCTGGGGCTCAGCCGGACCCGCGTGGTCGGCGGCACCGCCGACCAGCACGCCTCGCTGGTCCGCGACCTGGGCACCACGACGGCGGCGGAAGCGTTCGAGCTGCTGGGCAACAACGACGCCGCGCGCACCGTCAGCGCCTACGACCCGGCCTACGCGAGCGCCACCACACCGCGCGAGATGACCCGGCTGCTGGAGCTGATCTGGACCGACGCGGTGGCCTCGCCGCAGCAGTGCGCGTTCATCCGGCGGCTGCTGGGCAACCAGATCTGGCTGCACCGGGTGCGTTCCGGCTTCCCGTTCCAGGGCGTGCGGGTGGCGGGCAAGACCGGCACCGTCGGTGCGGTGCGCAACGAGGTGTCGGTGGTGGAGTTCGAGGGCGAGGAGCCGGTCGCGGTGGCCGTGTTCACCCTCGCCGCGCGAGCCGACTCCGCGCTTCCCCGGGTGGACACGGCGATCGGGGAGTGCGCCTGGGTCGCGGTCAACGACCTGCGCTCCGGGCGGATCTGAGAAATTTTTTCCGCCGGTAGCTGCCGGTCGCGACCGGGTGCGCGCTGCGGCCATATCGAACCGCTATCGCCGTGCGGTCGGCAGTGGATTGGCGCGATCGCGCGGGTGCTGCTTGATTGGTCCCGACCGGACTTCCGGTCTTCGGACTGAACGGAGAAGTACTTGCGGCACAACGAAATCCGACTCGGGCGACGCGCTGTCCTGGGGGCGCTGCTGGCCGTTCCGGCACTGGTGGCGTGCGGCACCGTCGAGGGAGCTCCGCCGCCCGCTCCTGCCCCGCCCGGTCCCGACCTGGCCGAGCTGGAGCGCCGCTACGACGCCCGCCTGGGCCTGTACGCGATCAACGTCCGCACCGGCCGGACGCTGGTGAACCGCCCCGACGAGCGGTTCGCGCTGTGCTCCACCTTCAAGACCTACGCCGTCGCGGCCCTGCTGCGCGACCACGGCCTGAACAGCGGCTACTTCGACAAGGTCATCCGCTACACCAAGGACGAGCTGGTGAGCCACTCGCCGGAGACCGAGAAGCACGTGGACACCGGCATGACGGTCCGCGCGCTCTGCGAGGCGACCATGAAGGTCAGCGACAACACCGCGGCCAACCTGCTGCTGCGCGAACGCGGCGGCCCGCAGTCGATCGCGCCGTTCGCCCGCTCGATCGGCGATCCGACCACCCGGCTGGACCGGTGGGAGACCGAACTGGGCACGGCGATCCCGGGCGACGAGCGCGACACCTCGACCCCGGCCGGGCTCGCCGCGGGCTACCGGGCGCTGGTGCTCGGCGACGCGCTCGCGGCACCGGAGCGCGACCAGCTGACCGAGTGGCTGCTCGCCAACACCACCGGCGACGAGTGCATCCGCGCCGGGGTGCCGCCGACCTGGCGCACCGGTGAGAAGACCGGCGCGGGCGACTACGGGACGCGCAACGACGCGGGCGTCACCTGGACCGAGGACGGCACGCCGATCGTCATCGCGATCATGAGCACCAGGCCGAGGCAGGACGACGAGTACCGCAACGAGCTGCTCGCCGACACCGCCCGCGCGGTCGCGGCGCACCTGCGCTGACCAGCTCGGGCGCCATCGCGGAAACCGCGGTTGCCGACGGGCGACCGCGGTCTCGCGCTGCGGGTCCTGGAGTCCGCGGAACCGGCATCCGTTGCACGGGTGCCCTGGGCTCAGGACTCGAAGAAGCCGACCACCTCGCCGAACACGCCGGTGTCGGTGAGGAATCCGAGGTGCGTCTGGCAGGCGACCACGGTGTTGTCGGCACCGTCCACGGCCGTGCTCTGGTAGGGGAGGATCACGCCGTCGCACGGCGAGTACCAGGTCGCGTAGGCGGTGTCGCCGGGCGTTTCGTCACCGGAGTTGAGCTGCTGCTCGAAAGCGGATCCGGGCACCATCTCCCGGCACGAGGCGTTGACCAGGCACGCGTTCGCGGCCGTGGTGCCGTGGTTGGCGCCCGCCAGCGACGCCCAGTGCGCCACCTGGGCGTGGCCGCCGAGCTCCTTCAGGTACCAGCGGCTGACGAGCCCGCCCATCGAGTGGTTGACGATGTCGACCTGCTCCGCCCCGGTCTCGGCCAGCACCCGGTCGACGAACGCGCCCAGCTCGGCGGCGCTGCGCTCGCTGGACTGGCTCCAGTCGTACTCGAACGCGTGCAGGTCCGACTGGTCGTAACCGTTGGCGCGGAAGTACGCCTCGGCAGCCGTCCAGTTGGAGTCGCTGCCGGTGTAACCGTGGACGAAGACGACGGGGTGCGAACCCGCCGCGCTGGCAGGGGCGGTCGGCGCCAAGACGGCGAATGCCGTGCACGCCAGAAGAACACCGATCAGCCGACGCATGCGGCCCTCCTCGTTGAGCGGGAACGGATGGCGGAGAGCTTCGCGCCCCCGGTGCGTTCCGGGCATCGGCGAAATCACCAGTCCGCGCGCCGGATGACCGCGGTTACGACGTTGGGCGTGTTTCCCGGCGGCGATCCCACCCGCACACTGACCCCATGTCGGACAGCGCAGTCGACCCCGTGCTGCGGGGCAGGGAACGGGAATCGGCCGTCCTGCGCGGCTTGCTGGCGCAGCGCGGTGGCGCGCTCGTGATCACCGGCGCCGCGGGCGCGGGCAAGTCCGCGTTGCTGGACCACGTCCGCCGCATCGCTGCCGGGTTCCGGACGGCGCACGTCGACGGGGTTCCGCCGGAGCGCGAGATCCCGCTGGCAGCCCTGGACCGCTTGCTGCGCAGCGCGGGCCACCGGCTCGCCGCGGATGAGCGCGCTGAGGAAGCGCTGTTCGTCCGCGCGCAGGACGGCCCGCTGCTCTGCTGCGTGGACGACGCGTCCGATTTGGACTCAGAGTCGTTGCGGGTGCTGGCATTCGCCGCGCGGCGGGTGGGTGCGGAGGAGGTCCTGCTGGTGTTCGCCGCCGATCCGGTGACCGCCGACGGGCAGCTGATCGGCATACCTCAGCTGCGGCTCACCGAACTCGACGACGAAACGGGTCGCCACCTGCTCGCCGACCGGTTCGGCCCCGCGCTGGATCCAGTGGTGGTGGACGAGATCGCGCGGCGCGCGGGCGGGAACCCGCGCGCACTCGTCGAGGCTGCGACCGCGCTTTCCGCCGAGCAGCGCGCAGGACTGGAACCCGTTCCGCGACTGCTGCCGCACAGCAGCGGTTTGCGCGCGGGATTGCGCCGCGCCGTGCGTGAGCTACCGGAGTCCGCCGGCACCGTGATCGCGCGGGCCGCAGCGGCCGAGCACGACCTGGCGGCGGTCGCGTTCCCCGTGGACGGGTTGGCCGAGGCGGAACGCTCCGGCCTGGTCGTGGTGGTCGGCGACCGGGTGCGGATGCCCAACGAGTTCGCGAAGTCCTGCCTGCGCGCGGATCTCCCGCCGGAGCTGCTGCGCGAAGCGCACCGCCACCTCGCGCGGGCGAGCACCGACCCGGTGCAGGTCGCCTGGCACGAGCACCGGGCAGGTGATCGCGACATCGGCGATCTGCCCGCGCACCTCGCCCGAGCGGCGCGATCGGCACGCCGCGCCGGCCACCACGCCGCCGCGGCGGACGCGGCGGCGAAGGCGGCCGAGCTGGCGGTGGACCCGCACCAGCGGGCCCAGCACCTGTTGGCGGCGAGCCGGGACGCGCAGCTGTCCGGTCAGCCGCGGCGCGCGCTGGCGCTGATCGATCGAGCACGCCCGCTGCCCGCCTCGGCCCGGTGGCGCGGGGTGGCCGACTTCGTGTTCGGCGAGGTGGCGCTGCGCGACGGCATGCCCGGCGCGGCGCACCACGACCTGCTCCGCGCCGCGGACCGGCTGATCGGCACCGATCGGGCCATGGCGGCGACCGCGCTGGCCCTGGCCGCGGAGGCGAACTGCGTTTCCGGTGACCACGAGCGCCTCTTCGCCGTCGCGGCACGGGCCGAGCGGCTGCGGAGCCCGCACGACGGCCCGGCTGAGACACTGATCTTCGAGCACGTGCGCGGCATGGCCGCGACGTTCCGCGGCCGGCACGCGGCGGCCGTCCCGGCGTTGCGGCGGGTGCTGGAGCTGGTCGACGAGCAGGAGGCCGTGCTCAGCCGAATCCTGGCCGGCCAAGCGGCTTTCGCGCTCGGCGACCCGGTGCTCGCGCACGACATGGCGCATCGCGCCGTGGCCGCGGCCAAGGATCGCGGTGAAACGGCCCAGCTGCCGTGGGCGCTGGTGTACCTGGTGCTCTCCGCGCTGCTGCTCGACCGGTACGACGACGCCGAAACCGGCGCGCTCGAGGGGCTGCGGGTGGCCCGCGCCACCGATCAGCGCAACGTCGCCATCGACCACCTCGCCTTGCTGGCCCTGGCCGCAGCGCTGCGCGGCGACCACGAGACGGCGCGCGGCCGCCTGGACGCGGCGTTCGGCGACGGCGTCGCCAGCCGTGGGCTGGGGCGGCCGGGGGCGTTCAGCATGTGGGCTCTGGGCTGCGCGGAGCTGGCGTCGGGCCGGTCGGCCGACGCGGTGCGCAGGTTGTGCTCGGCCGCACCGGGCTCGGGCCGGATCAACACGGTCGTGCGCGTCCTGGCCGCGCCGCACCTGGTGGAATCCGCGGTCGACTGCGGCGAAGGAGCCCGCGCCCGCCGCACCTTGGACGCCTTCGACGACTGGGCCAGCACGACCGGCAGCCGGACCAGGATGGCGCTGTCGCACCGCTGCCACGCGCTGATCGCGGAAACCGGGGCGGACGCGGACGAACGCTTCCGCGCCGCGATCGAACTGCACCGCAGCAGTGGCGCAGCGGTGGAACTCGCCCGGACCGAGCTGCTCTACGCCAAGCGGCTGCGCCGCAGGCGCAAACCCCGGCAGGCCCGCGAACTGCTCAGCGAGGCTTACGCGATCTTCGAGCAGTTCGGCGCGAACAGCTGGGCGGAGCAGGCCGGTGCGGAGCTGCGCGCGGCCGGGGTCGGCACGCCCCGGCGCGCACTCGCCCCCGGCGAGGACCTGACCCCGCAGCAGGCGGAGATCTGCCGGCTGGTCGCGGAAGGCGCGACGAACCGGGAGATCGCGGAACGCCTCTACATCAGCCACCGCACCGTCGACCACCACCTGCGCAACATCTTCACCAAGCTCGGTGTCCGCTCCCGGGTCCAGCTGGCCAAGCTCGTGAGCTGACGCGCATCGTTCGAACGGTTGATTCCGCGGTGCCGCTTTCGGTTCCCGGCGACCGATCCCCGGATCGATGCGCGCGAGCGCGGTCGGCGACCACAGTGGAGGTGCAGACGGCGACCGCAGGGAAGGAAGCGCATCGGCGATGAAGAAGGTCTACTGGGCCGCGTTGAGCTACCTGGTCCTCGGGCTGGCGGCCGGGTTGTACTACCGCGAGCTGACCAAGGCCCAGGAGTTCACCGGCGACACCCAGCTGGCGGTGGCGCACACCCACCTGCTCGCGCTGGGCATGCTGTTCTTCCTGGTGGTGCTGGCGCTGGACAAGGCCTTCGGGCTCTCCGGCAACCGGCTGTTCACGCTGTTCTTCTGGTTCTACAACAGCGGGCTGGCGCTCACCGCGGCGATGATGCTGGTGCACGGCACCATGACGGTGCTCGGAGCGGAGAGCTCGGCGGCGATCTCGGGCATCGCCGGACTCGGCCACATCCTGATCACCGTCGGCCTCGTCCACCTGTTCCTGGCCCTGCGCAAGGTCCTGCCCGCACGAGCAGAAGCCCGCTAGTCGGTTTGATTCCGCACTTCAGGCTGGTCATACATAAGGCTGGGCACCCGCAGTCCAGGGAACCTCTGAGGTTCCGCTACCCGCACCGCTACGCAAAACGAGTCTGGAATCACTGAATCAGTCGCGCTTGGCGCGGCTCGGTGCTACTCGCGGTGGCTCGTTCGGCTGCTTCGGGTAGACCGGCGGCCACGGTGCGTCCTGCAGGCCGGCGGCCATGTCCCGGGCCGACTGCTCCAGCAGCGGTTCGATCGACTGCGGCCGCCGGCCCGCCCACGGGTCGCCGAGCTCGGCCAGCCGGGCCGGGACGGTGGCGATGGTCAGCGAATCCGGTTCGACGGTGCCGAGCTCGTCCCACGAGATCGGCGTGGACACCTGCGCGCCCACCCGCGGGCGCACGCACCAGGCGCCGAAAACGGTCTTGTGCGGGGCGTTCTGGTTGTAGTCGACGAACACCCGGGAACCCCGCTCCTCCTTCCACCACTTGGCGGTGATCAGGTCGGGGTGGCGGCGTTCCAGCTCGCGGGCCAGCGCCACCGCGGCGGCGCGAACCTCGTAGCTGTCCCACCGCGGTTCCAGCGCGGAGTAGATGTGCAGGCCGCGCGAGCCGGAGGTCTTCACCTGCGCCTCGATGCCGAGCTCGGCCAGCAGCTGCCGGGTCAGCTGGGCGGCCTCGACCACCTGCGGGAACGTGACGCCCGGCGACGGGTCGAGGTCGATGCGCAGCTCATCGGTGACCGCGGGCGCGTCGGCGTGGTAGGGCCAGACGTGGAAGCCCAGGCAGCCGAGGTTCACCGCCCAGGCGATGTGCGCCAGATCGGCGGCGACCAGCGCGTCGCTGGTGGTGCCGTTGGGCGTGGACACCACGGTGGTCCGCAGCCACGGCGGCGCGGACTTGGGCACCCGCTTCTGGAAGAACGACTTGCCGCTCGCCCCGTCGGGATACCGCTCCAGCAGCAGCGGGCGGCCCTGCACCGTGCTCAGCAGCGGCCCGGCCACGGCCTGGTAGTACCGGATCAGGTCGAGCTTGGTCTCACCGCGCTTGCTGAAGAACACCTTGTCCGGGTGCGACACCGACACCTCGGTCTCCCCGAACTCCAGCACCACCGAATCAGCCACCCGGCCAGCCTAGGACCCGCCACCCCCGACCGCAGCCGGTTCCGGGCTGCGAGCCCGCGGACCAGCGGTTGTACTGGTCGGATGTTCGCCGATTGATGGGGGTGTCCGGTGAGCGAGCTGCCCTTCGCCGATCGCACCGACTTCGAGGACGCCGACCGGGGCTTCATCGCCGCGCTCGAACCCGGTGTCGTCACCGACGGGCGCGGGCGCGCGGTGTGGGACGACGACGCCTACGCCTTCCTGCGCGACGACTGCCCGCCGTCGGTGCACCCGAGCCTGTGGCGGCAGTCCCAGCTGTGCGCCAAGCAGGGCCTCTACGAGGTGGTGCCGGGCATCTACCAGGTCCGCGGCCTGGACCTGTCCAACATGACCCTGGTGGAGGGCGAGCGGGGCGTCATCGTGATCGACCCGCTGATCTCGGTGGAGACGGCCGCCGCGGGGCTGGCGCTGTACCGGGTGCACCGCGGCGACCGGCCGGTCACGGCGGTGATCTACACGCACTCCCACGTCGACCACTTCGGCGGGGTCGAGGGCGTGGTGTCCGGCGAGGTGCCGATCCTGGCCCCGGCGGGCTTCATGGAGCACGCGGTGTCGGAGAACGTCTACGCCGGGACCGCCATGACCCGCCGCGGCAACTACATGTACGGCGCGCTGCTGGCGAAGGGCCCGCACGGCCAGGTCGGCACGGGACTGGGCCAGGGCATCTCGGTGGGCAGGGTCTCGCTGCTCCCGCCCACGCTCGACATCACGCGCACCGGGCAGCGGGAGGTCGTCGACGGCGTGCCCATCCGGTTCCAGCTCACCCCGGGCACCGAGGCACCCGCGGAGATGAACTTCCACTTCCCCGACCACCGCGCGCTGTGCATGGCCGAGAACGCCACGCACACCATGCACAACGTCCTGACGCTGCGCGGAGCCGAGGTCCGCGACGCCCGGAACTGGGCGCGGTACCTCACCGAGGCCATCGCCGAGTTCGCCGACGACGTCGAGGTCGCGTTCGCCTCGCACCACTGGCCCACCTGGGGCCGCGACCGCGTCAAGAAGCACCTGACCGAGCAGCGCGACCTCTACGCCTACCTGCACGACCAGACGCTGCGCCGGATCAACCTCGGCTGGACCGGCACCGAGATCGCCGAGCGGTTCGAACTGCCCCCGGCGCTGGAAGCGGCCTGGCACGCCCGCGGCTACTACGGATCGGTCAGCCACAACGTCAAAGCGATCTACCAGCGCTACATGGGCTGGTACGACGGCAACCCGGCCTCGCTGTGGGAGCACCCGCCGGAGGAATCGGCGAAGCGCTACGTCGACTGCATCGGCGGCGCGGACCGGGTGGTGGAGAAGGCCGCCGAGTACGCCGCCGCGGGCGACCTGCGCTTCGCCGCCCAGCTGCTCAAGCACGCGGTGTTCGCCGAGCCCGACCACACCGCCGCCGGTGACCTGCTCGCCGAGGTCTACCAGCGGCTCGGCTTCGGTGCCGAGAACGCCACCTGGCGCAACTCCTACCTGACCGCCGCGCAGGAGCTCCGCGAGGGCATCACGCCGATGGAGATCAGCATCTCGGGAGCGATCCTGGCGGCGCTGACGGTCGAACAGCTCCTGGACTCGGTGGCGATCCGCGTCGACGGCCCGCGCGCGGCGACCGCGGAGCTGGCCATCGACTGGCACGTGACCGACACCGACGACCACGTCCGGACGACGTTGTCCAACGGCGCCCTCGTCCAGGAGCCGATCCGCGAACCACCATCTCCGGACCTGACCCTCACGCTGACCAAGCAGCAGCTCCTCGCCCTGCTCACCGGAGGCGACCAGGAAGGCATCGACCACCGGGGAGACCGCGCGGCCCTGACCACCCTCCAGAACCTCCTGGACGACCCGGACCCGAACTTCCCGATCGCCCGGCCGTGACCGTCAGCGGCCGGTCGGGACGTGCGCCGGTTCGGGGTCGGGCAGGCGGTTGCGCAGTGCGGCCAGCCAGAGGAGGCCCAGAACGCTGACGATGATCAGGCCTGCTCCGTTGAACACGGTGAACAAGTGGGCTTGCTGGTCGGTCGGCCTGGGCACGTAGCCGAGCTCCAGAGCCGCTCGCTGGCCGCGGGTCTCGGTCAGCACCACGACGAGCACCAGCGCGATGCCGCGCATCGAGTCCCACAGCGCGTGCAGCACCGCAACGCCCAGGTACGCGAGCACCACGCCGCCGGTGAGGCGCCAGCGGCCGGCGCGCGTCGCCGCGAACAGGACACCGCCGAGGATCGCCGTCCAGAGCCCGTGGCCGACCGGCGCGAGGATGCCGCGCAGGATCTCGGTCTCCACCACCTGCCACAGCGAGAGGCCGTGCCGGGTGATCAGGGCGTTGAGGGCGTAACCGGCGCTTTCGAAGGCTGCGAAGCCGAATCCGACGGTGGCGCCGAGCAGCAGCCCGCCGCGCAGCGTGCGGTGCGCCATCCCGCGCGCCACGTACATCAGCGCCAGGACCTTGACCAGCTCCTCGATCAACCCGACGCCGAGGTACATCCACACCGACGGCGACAGCAGGTAGGTCTCCAGCAGCGAGGCCGCCAGCACGCCGAGCACCCCGCCGACGACGAAGCCCTCCACGACCCGGCCGAGGGTGACCTCGGCGGAGCCCTTGCCGGACAGCCACGTCACGAACGAGACCGGCACCAGGAAGCTGCCCAGCAGCACGACGGTCGGCAGCAGCGCGGGGTTGCCGGTCAGCGCGGTGACCACGACGCTGAGCGCCCACAGCACCAGCCCGACCCAGAAGATGTGCAGCCACTGTCCCGCCTCTCCGCGATTTTCAGTGGTGGTTGCGTTCGGAAGTGATCTTGCGTTGTGCGGTTTCTTGTGGCTGGGTTGCATCACGGTCCCCTGAGGTGCGGTTGAGCAGGGCTGGGGTTGGCACAGGGGGTGTCATGCTCGGACCTCCCCGGTCGCGGTGGCACCGTCATCCCGGAGTCTCACCCGCGGTCGCGACCGGTGCATGTGGACGGTCAGGTCGTGGTGGCGCGTTCGGCTCGGGCCTGGCGGTAGAGGACTTTCAGGGCGGCGGTGATCGGGAGGGCGATCAGCGCGCCCAGGACTCCTGCCAGCGAGCCGCCGAGGAGGATCGCCACGAAGGCCGCCAGCGGGCTCAGCTCGACGGTGCGGGCGAAGACCCTGGGTGCGATCAGGTAGTTCTCGAACGCCTGGTAGCAGATGAAGAAGAGCAGCGTGATCACGGCCAGGGACAGGCTCTGCGACAGCGCCACCAGGATTCCCGCCACCGACGCCAGCGTCGCGCCGATCTGCGGGACGGCGTCGAGCGCGGCGACCACGAGCGCCAGGAGCGCGGGGTAGGGGATTCCCGCGATCAGGAAGAACACGAACGACACCGCGCCCGCGCACAGCGACACCAGGGCCTGGCCGGTGACGTAGCCGCCGACCCGGCTCATGGCGGAGAGGATCGCTTCCGGGCGGCCGGGGTGCTTGGCCGCGGCGCGCGTCATCGCGCCCTGCAACCGGGGCATGGCGAGCGAGAAGTAGACCAGCAGGGCACCGGCGGTGCAGGCCGCGAAGACGCCCCCGAGCAAGGTGCCGATGACGGCGAACCCGGCGCCCAGCGCGCTCGCCAGGAACGCGGCGCCCTTCTCGACGGCTTCCCGCACCTTGTCGTGGACGGCGGGATCGTCGAGGGTGGCGCGCAGCTGGTGGTCACCCAGCCGCACGCCCAGCCGGGACAGCAGATCGGGCAGTTGCGCCGCGAAGTGGCCGAGCTGGCCGATCGCGGGCAGGACCGCGAACAGCACCACGAGCCCGACCAGCAGCACGACGGCGAGGATGACCGCGGCTATCGCCATGCCGCGCCGCCAGCGGTGCCGCTGCAACCACGCCACCACCGGCTCCACGCCGAGCGCGAGGAAGAACCCGACGAAGATCAGCACGAGCATGTTCCGAGCCGCGTAGGCCAGCACCGCCAGCGCCGCGACCGCGAGGTAGACGCAGGCGATCTGGGCGTGCCGCAGCAGGGACGGGTTCGCGGGCGGCTGCCCGCTCGGACCTGGACCGGCCATGACGCACGAGCCTCCTGCCGACGACGTCCCAACAGGATCCGGCAGCGCCCGCGAACCCGCCCGTGGATCAGGCCGCGGTCTCGTGCACGTGCTGCCAGCGCAGCCCACCAGGCGTGCGGCGCAGGACCGCCGTGGTCCGGCGGACGGTGCTGGTGCCGTCGCGGCGGTGGGCTTCGCGGAAGCGGACGACGGTGAACTCCGGGCTCTCCGCGACGATCGCGATCTCGTCCACGCCGATGGCCAGGCCCGGCGCGGAGTTGCGCGCGCCCGCGAGCGCGGTGAAGAGCTCCTCGGCGGTCAGCACCGCGCCCTCGGTGGTGATCAGCGTGAAGTCCTCGGCGTGCGAGTCGCGGAACTCGGTGAGGACCGCGGCGTCGCAGTCCGCACCGAGCCAGTCCGCCAGCAGCCGGTGCAGGCGCTCGACCTCCGCACCGACGTCGCTCACCAGCCGCGCTCGCGCCACTCGGCGAGGTGGGGGCGCTGCTCGCCGAGCGTCGAGTCGTCGCCGTGGCCGGGGTAGAACCAGGTGTCGTCCGGGAGCTCGGCGAACAGGCGGTTCTCCACGTCGTCGATCAGCGACCGGAAGTTCTCCGGCGAGCTGGTCTTGCCCACCCCGCCCGGGAACAGCGAGTCGCCGGTGAACAGGTGCGGGTGGCCCTCCGGGTCGCGGTAGAGCAGCGCGATCGAGCCCGGCGTGTGGCCGCGCAGGTGGATCACCGACAGCTCCGAGTCGCCCACCGCGATGGTGTCGCCGTGCTCGACCAGGCGGTCCGGCGGCACCGGCAGCGGCTCGGCGTCGGCCGGGTGCGCCAGCGTGAAGCACCCGGTCTGGCCCGCCACCGAGCCCAGCGCCTGCCAGTGGTCGGCGTGCTGGTGGGTGGTGACGATGGTGCGCAGCCGGGGGCGCTGGGCGTCGTGGCCGAGCAGGTCGGCCAGCTTCTCGGACTCGTTGGCGGCGTCGATCAGCAGCGCGTCGCCGGTGTTGCGGCACACCAGCAGGTACGCGTTGTTGTCCATCGGGCCGACCGAGATCTTCGTGATGGTCAGCGCGGCCAGCTCCCGGCGAGCCGGGTTCCCACCGGGCTCGACGTGTCCCGTGTACTCAGCTTCGATCTCCACACCGCCGAGCTTAGAGACCGCTGCCCGGCCACCTCGCGCGGCGGTGCGGTGCGAGCCGGTCAGGGCGCGGTGTTCTTGGCCGGGACGACCAGGCCGTAGATCACCAGCACGGACAGCGCGATCACCAGCAGCGACCACAGCGGGAACGCGGCCAGGAACGCCAGGTGCCCGATCGCGCACAGCGCGGCCAGCACGACACCGGTGGTGCGGGCCCACGCCTGCTCGTACATGCACCCCACGCCGGTGGCCACCTGCAGGACGCCGAGCACCAGCAAGATCGTGCCCCACGCGACGAAGTTGAAGACCAGCAGCTGGCTCTCGCCGACGATGAAGTAGTCGGTGCGGAACAGCGAGGTCAGTCCCTCGATGATGTTGAAGATCCCGACCAGCAGGATCAGCGAACCGGCGAAGGCCAGCCACCCGGACATCGCGGTGGCCTCCGGTGCGGACGTCATCGCCCACTGCTTCTGCTGCTCCGGAGCCTGCGCCTGCTCCTCGGCCTGCTTCGCCTCGGCCTCCTGCCTGCCGGAACCGGGCTCGGTCTGCGGACTGGACATCGTGAGCGCCCCCCTCTGCGAACTCGATGACTTCCGCTGCCAATGTCGCGCGATCGGGCGAACGGCGCAGCACGGAGCTCAGCGGAGCTCGGGATCCGCGGGGTGGGGGCCGGGCTGCTCGTCGCGGACCAGCCGCAGCGCGATCAGCGGGAAGACCAGCACGCTGATCATGCCCGCCCCGACCATGGCCGAAGCCGTGCTCGTGGGCAGCAGACCGGCGTCGGTGCCGATGGTGGTGATCACCACGACCAGCGGCAGCGCCGCCGAGGCCAGCAGCGCCAGCGTCCAGCGCGGCCGGACCGGCAGGTCGCGGTGGTGCAGGGCCAGCACCGGCAGCCCGCGGATCACCAGGAACAGCACCAGGAACACCGGCAGCAGGGCGATCGCGCTCGGCGTGGCCAGCAGCGCGTCCAGGTCGTAGCGCATGCCGCTGACCACGAAGAAGAACGGGATGAGGAACCCGAAGCCGATCGCCTCGATCTTGCTCTCCACCACCGCGCCCTCCTCGGGATCGCCCGCGTCGAGGAACAGGCGCACCACCAGCCCCGCCACGAACGCGCCGAGCAGCAGGTCCAGGCCCAGGGTCCCGGCGAGCCACAGCATGAACACCACGACGACCATGCACAGCCGCACCGCGAACTGGGCGCTGGTGCCCAGCGTGGTGCGCACCAGCCTGCTGATCCGCCCCGACCGGCGGTTCGCCGCCACCCACAGCAGGCGGGCCGCCACCACGCCGAAGGCCAGCAGGAACAGCACGGTGCGCGCCGGGCTCTGGTCGTTGAACAGCAGCGCCACCGCGATGATCGGCCCGAACTCGCCCGCCGCGCCCACGGCCAGCACCCGGGCGCCCAGGGGAGTGGGCAGCAGCCCGGCGTCGCGGACCATCGGCAGCGTGGTCCCGAGCGCGGTGGTGGTCAGCGCCAGGCCGATGATCAGCGAGGCGAACGCCCACCCGTGCACCAGCGCGCCGAAGCCCAGGCCCAGCACCAGCGAGATCAGCCAGCCCACCGAGGCCAGCCGGATCGGCTTGCCGCGCACCTCGTCGATCTTGAGCTCGTAGCCGGCCAGGAACATCAGCATCGCCAGGCCGAAGTCGGCGACGAAGCCCATCACGTCGTCCACGCCCGCCCAGCCGAGCACCTGCGGGCCGATGAGGATGCCGAGCAGGATCTCCAGCACCACCGAGGGGATCGCGATCCACCGCTTGACGTGGTCGGTGATCAGCGGCGCGACCGCGGTGGCGGCCACGATGACGGCGAAGCTCACCAGCGTCGTCTGCGGCATCGGTCCTCCACCGGGTCGGCCACCGAGGTCGCCGGGGAACCTAAGCCGCCCTTCGCCCGACCGCTGATCAACGTCACCCGGACGGGTGTCCCACGATCGCCAGCCGACTGAGGGGCTGCGTCAATTTCGTACGAAATTGACACCCTGCGGGAGGTCAGAGCCAGTCGGGGAGGTCCGGGGCCTCGCCGTGGAGGTCGGAGGCGTCGGTGCGGCCGAGGAGCCAGCCGAGCATCGGGCCGGGTTCGCCGCCGACCCGGCTCGGCGGGGCCGTGGTGCCGCGGAGCTCCCAGGTGCGGCGGTGGTCGCCGAAGTCGACCTCCACCGCCAGCGCCGGGACGTCCGGGCGGCCGCCGAACTGCTGCGCGACGTCCTCCAGCAGCTGTTCGGCGTCGCGCGGCGGGATGTCGGCGAAGTCCACGTCGTGGTCCAGGTCGACCAGGTGCACCCACACCTCCAGCAGCCGCAGCCGCAGCATGTGGTGGGCGGGCATCGGATCGCCGACGGCATCGGCGATCTCGGCGGTCCACGCGCTCTCCGGCAGCTCCCGCGCGGCGTGCGCGAAGCGGTCGCAGGAGGCGGTCAGGTCCTCGTACAGGAGGCGGTGGCTGTGCTGGGCGCCTTCGGCGATGGCCTCGTCCCGGTCGTCGCCGCTGGCGTACATCGCGTGCTCGATCCCGGTGCGCGCCCAGATCAGCAGGTTGCTGAACCCGTCGGCGTTGCGCGCCAGGTGGGCGATCACGTGCGCGCGGCTCCAGCCGGGCAGCAGGCTGGGCTGTCGCACCGACACCTCGTCCAGGCTGCCCACGGTGCGCAGCAGCCGTTCGGTGGCGCGGTCCACCGCGGCCAGCTGATCGGTGACTTCGCGCGCGAGCTGCGCGCCGGTGCCGAGGACGGTGTCAGCCATGGGTTCCACCTCGCGGAGGGGAGGGGTGCGCGGAGCGCGATGGGAGATATCGAGCCTAATTGCGCAGGCCACAGGGGCAACAGTGCCCAATCCGGGGGAATTTGCGTATCGTCGGGAGTGTCGTCGGCCAACCGCTTCGGATGTCACACGATCGGGTGCAGATCGGGGGTTGCGCCGGATGTGGGGCGCAGGCGATCCGGGACTGTCGGTGGCCCCGAATAGCATGGGCGACGCGACGTCGCGACCTGTCGAAGACCGGGTTCTCGCGCCCGGCGCGCAGCGGCGCGCGTCGACCTCAACGCAAGTACTTCCGAAGGGATCACTGTGGCTGACCGCCTCGTCGTCCGCGGCGCCCGTGAGCACAACCTGCGCGGGATCGACCTCGATCTGCCCCGGGACAGCCTGATCGTGTTCACCGGCCTGTCCGGCTCCGGCAAGTCGAGCCTGGCGTTCGACACCATCTTCGCCGAGGGGCAGCGCCGCTACGTCGAGTCGCTGTCCGCCTACGCCCGGCAGTTCCTCGGCCAGATGGACAAGCCCGACGTGGACTTCATCGAGGGCCTGTCCCCGGCGGTGTCGATCGACCAGAAGTCCACCAGCCGCAACCCGCGGTCCACGGTGGGCACCATCACCGAGGTCTACGACTACCTGCGCCTGCTGTACGCGCGGGCGGGCAAACCGCACTGCCCGACCTGCGGGGAGGCGATCAGCAAGCAGACCCCGCAGCAGATCGTCGACCAGGTGCTGGAGATGCCCGACCGGGCCAAGTTCCAGGTGCTGGCGCCGGTGGTGCGCGGCCGCAAGGGCGAGTACGTCGACCTGTTCGAGCAGCTGCAGTCGCAGGGCTACGCCCGCGCCCGCATCGACGGCGTGGTGCACTCGCTGGACGCGCCGCCGAAGCTGAAGAAGCAGGAGAAGCACGACATCGCGGTGGTCGTGGACCGGCTCACCGTCAAGGCC
The DNA here is from genome assembly GCF_027853965.1 of Saccharopolyspora indica. Lineage (GTDB taxonomy): Bacteria > Actinomycetota > Actinomycetes > Mycobacteriales > Pseudonocardiaceae > Saccharopolyspora > Saccharopolyspora indica. The sequence goes on from NZ_JAQGLB010000020.1 coordinate 83,859, forward strand.
GGCGCCAAGCAGCGGCTGACCGACTCGGTGGAGACCGCGCTGCGGCTGGCCGACGGGCTGGTGCTCATCGAGTTCATCGACCTCGACGAGGACGACCCGGGCCGGGAGCGCAAGTTCTCCGAGAACCTGGCCTGCCCGAACGGCCACCCGCTGGGCGTGGACGAGCTGGAGCCGCGCTCCTTCTCCTTCAACTCGCCCTACGGCGCGTGCCCGGAGTGCGCGGGGCTGGGCATCCGCAAGGAGGTCGACCCCGAGCTGGTGGTGCCCGACGAGGAGCTGTCGCTGGCCGACGGCGCGATCGCCCCGTGGGCCGGCGGGCACACCGCGGAGTACTTCACCCGGCTGCTGACCTCGCTGTCGGAGTCCATCGGGTTCCGGATGGACGCCCCGTGGCGGCAGCTGTCCACCAAGGTCAAGAAGGCGGTGCTGCACGGCAGCAACGACCAGGTGCACGTCCGCTACAAGAACCGCTACGGGCGCACCCGCTCCTACTACGCCAACTACGAGGGCGTCATCCCGTTCCTGGAGCGGCGGCTGGAGCAGACCGAGTCCGACTTCGCCCGCGAGAAGTACGAGGGCTACATGCGGGACGTGCCGTGCCCGGCCTGCGACGGCACCCGCCTCAAGCCCGAGATCCTGGCCGTGACCATGGCGGGCGCGGACGCCGGCGAGCTGTCCATCGCCGAGGTCAGCGCGCTGAGCGTGCAGGAGTGCTCGGACTTCCTCAACGGCCTGGTGCTCGGGCCGCGCGAGCAGATGATCGCCGGTGCGGTGCTCAAGGAGGTGCAGGCGCGGCTGGGCTTCCTGCTCGACGTGGGCCTGGACTACCTGTCGCTGGACCGCGCGGCGGGGACCCTCTCCGGTGGTGAGGCGCAGCGCATCCGGCTGGCCACCCAGATCGGCTCGGGCCTGGTCGGCGTGCTCTACGTGCTCGACGAGCCGTCGATCGGCCTGCACCAGCGCGACAACCACCGGCTGCTGGAGACGCTGAGCCGGCTGCGCGACCTGGGCAACACGCTGATCGTCGTGGAGCACGACGAGGACACCGTGCGCAGCGCGGACTGGGTGGTCGACATCGGCCCCGGCGCGGGCGAGCACGGCGGTCAGGTGGTGCACAGCGGCACCTACAAGAAGCTGCTGGAGAACAAGAAGTCGCTGACCGGCGCCTACCTGTCCCGGCGCAAGCAGATCCCGGTGCCGGAGCTGCGCCGCGTCCCCGACCGCAAGCGCCAGCTGACCGTGGTCGGCGCGCGCGAGCACAACCTGCGCAAGATCGACGTGTCGTTCCCGCTGGGCTGCCTGACCGCGGTCACCGGCGTGTCCGGTTCGGGCAAGTCCACGCTGGTCAACGACATCCTCGCGTCGGTGCTGGCGAACAAGCTCAACGGCGCCCGCCAGGTGCCGGGGCGGCACACCCGGGTCAAGGGCCTGGAGCACGTGGACAAGCTGGTGCAGGTCGACCAGTCGCCGATCGGCCGCACGCCGCGGTCGAACCCGGCCACCTACACCGGTGTGTTCGACCACATCCGCAAGCTGTTCGCGGCGACCACCGAGGCGAAGGTGCGCGGCTACCAGCCGGGCCGGTTCTCCTTCAACATCAAGGGCGGCCGCTGCGAGTCCTGCGCGGGCGACGGCACCTTGAAGATCGAGATGAACTTCCTGCCCGACGTCTACGTCCCGTGCGAGGTGTGCAAGGGCGCCCGGTACAACCGGGAGACCCTGGAGGTGCACTACAAGGGCAAGACGATCTCCGAGGTCCTGGACATGCCGATCGAGGAGGCGGCGACGTTCTTCGAGCCGATCACCGCCATCCACCGGCACCTCAAGACGCTGGTGGACGTCGGGCTGGGCTACGTGCGGCTGGGCCAGCCGGCGCCGACGCTGTCCGGTGGTGAGGCGCAGCGCGTGAAGCTGGCCAGCGAGCTGCAGAAGCGCTCCACCGGCAAGACGGTCTACATCCTCGACGAGCCGACCACCGGGCTGCACTTCGAGGACATCCGCAAGCTGATCGGCGTGGTCAACGGCCTGGTGGACAAGGGCAACACGGTGATCGTGATCGAGCACAACCTGGACGTGATCAAGACCGCGGACTGGGTGCTGGACATGGGGCCGGAAGGCGGCAGCGGCGGCGGAACGCTGGTGGCCGAGGGCACCCCGGAGGACCTGGCGGCCATCGACGAAAGTCACACCGGCCGATTCCTCGCCCCGGTGCTGGCAGAGGGCTGATCTGCGAAAACGGGGCCCTGCGCCGTTCGGCGCGGGCCTCGTTTTGTAACCTTTCCGCCACGGCACCGGGCTCTGCGCCCAACCATCGGCCAGACTGTGCCGACCGAAACGAGCGGTGATCTTTGACGGGCGCGTCGACCTCGACGTGCGCGGGAACGTCGATGCTCCGCACCACCCCTGCGGAAAGGTTTTACGTGGAAGCGCTCAACGACGCGATCGTCGCGCTGAACGACACGTTCTGGCTCTACCTGATCATTCCGGTGCTGGCCGTGCTGAGCCTGTACTTCACGGTCCGCTCCGGTGCGGTGCAGATCCGGATGATCCCGGAGATGGTCCGCGCGATGGTCGGCAAGGCCGAGGTGGCCGAGGACGGCAAGAAGGCGATCTCGTCGTTCCAGGCGTTCGCGATCTCCGCGGCCGCCCGGATCGGCACCGGCAACATCGCCGGCGTGGCCACCGCGATCGCGCTGGGCGGGCCCGGCGCGGTGTTCTGGATGTGGATCATGGGCCTGGTCGTCGGTGCGGCCAGCTTCGTGGAGTCCACCCTGGCCCAGCTGTACAAGGTGCGCGACAAGTCCGGCTTCCGCGGCGGTCCGGCCTACTACATGCTGCACGGCCTGCGCGCCAAGTGGATGGGCGTGCTCTTCGCGGTGGTCATCACGGTCACCTTCGGCTTCGTGTTCAACGCGGTGCAGAGCAACACCATCGTCGGCGCGATCATGACCTCGGTGGAGGCCACCGGCGCGACCGGGATGGGCTGGCTGGAGCCGGTGCTGGGCCTGGCCCTGGTGGCGGTGACCGCCGCGGTCATCTTCGGCGGGGTGCGCCGCATCGCGCACGTCGCGCAGCTGCTGGTGCCGTTCATGGCCGGCCTGTACATGATCCTGGGCCTGATCATCGTGGTGCTCAACATCGACGCGCTGCCCGCCGTGTTCGGCCAGATCTTCGCCAGCGCCTTCGGCTTCGAGGAGATCGCGGCAGGCGGTGTCGGCGCGGCGATCGTGCAGGGCGTGCGACGCGGCATGTTCTCCAACGAGGCCGGTCTCGGCTCGGCCCCGAACGCCGGTGCCACCGCCTCGGTGAGCCACCCGGTCAAGCAGGGCCTGGTGCAGACCCTCGGCGTCTACGTCGACACCCTGCTGGTCTGCTCCACCACGGCGTTCATCGTGCTGCTGTCCAACCCGACCTACGGTGAGAACCGCGGCCCGACGTTGACCCAGGAAGCGCTGCAGTTCAACCTGGGCAACTGGTCGCTGCACCTGCTGACGCTGATCATCCTGCTGGTCGCGTTCACCTCGGTGCTGGGCAACTACTTCTACGGCGAGTCCAACGTCGGCTTCCTGACCCGCAACCGCGCGGTGATGACCGGCTACCGGTGGGTCGTGCTGGTGGTGACGTTCCTGGGCGCGATCGGCTCCTCGGACCTGGTCTGGAACCTGGCCGACACCACGATGGGCATCATGGCGCTGGTGAACCTGGCGGCGATCGCCCCGCTGAGCGCGATCGCGTTCAAGCTCCTCAAGGACTACAACGAGCAGCGCAAGCAGGGCCTGGACCCGGTCTTCACCCGGGACCGCCTGCCGGAGCTGACCGGCGTGGAGTGCTGGGAGCCCAAGGCGACCGAGCCGGAGAAGGCCTCGGCGAGCTGATCTCATTCCGCACTGCGGGCGGGCGCTCTTCGGGAGCACCCGCCCGCGGTGTCGTTTCCGGCCCGGGACCTCGCGGCCGTGCCCGGCTCGTTACCGGCGGCCATTAGGTTCGGATCCATGGCGCAGAACGAGTTCTCGGTGTCCAGCAGCACGGTCGTGAACGCTCCGGCCGAGGTGGTGTTCGCGGTGCTGGCCGATCCCCGGAAGCATTCGGTCATCGACGGTTCCGGCACCGTGCAGGGGGAGATCAGCGGACCGGAGCGGTTGGTGCTCGGCTCGAGGTTCGGCATGCGGATGCGCAAGGGCATCGGCTACCGGATCACCAACACCGTGGTGGAGTACGAGGAGAACCGGCTGATCGCCTGGCGGCACGCGATGCCCGCCCGCTGGCGCTACGAGCTGGAGCCGGAGGGCGAGGCGACCAGGGTCACCGAGACCTTCGACTACGCGGCGATGCTGCCGAAGCTCGTCGCCCGGACCGGCCTTCCCGCGCAGAACCTCCGCTCGATCGAAGCCACCCTGCGGCGCCTCAAGTCCCACGTCGAGGAGCACCGGGACTGACGGCTACGGCTCGCAGCGCCCGTTCTCGCAGGTCCAGACGGGATAGGGCGCGTTCTTCCCGGCCGCGCGCATGATCGAGATCCGCTTCTGCACCGGCACCTGCCCGGACCCGCCCGCGTAGTCGAGGTGTCCGGTGATGCCGAAGAGCGGCTTGTCGGGCGCCTTGATCTCGGCGATGCCGCGCCACACCGACAGGCCGTCCGTCGGGACTCCTCTCTCGCTCTTCTCGGGCGGGACGCGGGCGCCCACGACGTTGACCAGCGCGCGGTTGAGGACGTTGAACGCGTCGTGGGCCAGCGATGCGCGTCCTTCCAGCTCGACGCCCGTGTCTTCGCTGGTCTTGCCGTAGAACGAGGTGTACTCCAGGTTTCCGGTCACGCTCGCGTCCAGCTCGTCGCGGAGCATGAACTTGGTGATGTCGTCGCCCGCCATCACGTGCGGGAAGGCGCCGCTGCCGGGATTGCAGGTGTTGCGCAAGGTGGTGAGGAAGGTGCGGAGCTCGTCGGCGCGCCCCGTGAAGAAGGCCACCTCCTGCTCGCCGCAGTTGATCCGGCTCTCCGCGGAGAACCGGATCCGGGTGGCCGGCCGCGGCTGGTAGGCCTTCGTCAGGTCCTCGGCCAGGTTCGGGCTGTAGAGGTCGTCGGTCGAACCCGAGTAGTAGACCGTGAGGTTCTTGCCCGGGTGGAACCTGTCGAGGTAGCCCTTGATGAACTGCGCCTGCTGCCGGTTGTCCGGCCCGACCTGGTGGTAGAGCTTGCTGGTCTGCTGGAACTGGTCCGCCGAGGTCGTCGTGCCCACCATCGGCAGTCCGGCGGCGCCCAGCCGCTTGATGGCCTCCTCGGTGCCTGCCCAGCTGCCGCCGAGCCCGACGACGCCGATCACCGGTGAGTCCGAGTCCTTCGCGCGCTTGGCGAACTCGACGATCTGCTCGGCGACCGCGCGTCCGTGCTTCATGCGGTCCCCGCCGTTGGCGAGCTCGATGCGGATCAGCGGCCCGCCGTTCATCGAGGCGCTGCGCTGCGCCGCGGCCAGGCCCCTGAGCTCCTCGCGGACCCCGTTGAGCGTCGAGGAGTACAGCTTCGGCGCCGACAGCGTGCTGAAGTAGACGATCGTCGCCGACGGGCGGTCCGGTTCTTGACCGCGCTGGAAGTCGATGTCGTTGTTCTGCCTCTTGATCTGCTCCTGGGCGTTGGTGAAGTCGGCGAGGAAGTCCGTCTCGACCTTGTTGTCCCCGCCGGGCGGCAGTTGCTTGGTGAACTCGAAGCTGCCGTCGGAGAGGCCGACGCACTCGTCGCCCTCGGCCCACATCCCGGCGTTGCGCCACGGCATGAGCTGACCGCACGGGCCGAAGTACTGCTCGGCGTAGGCGCCGGTGCCGCCGAGCAGCAGGAGCACCACGACGATGGACGGGACGCGGCGCACCAGCCGGGAGCGCTTCAGCGGCAGGTCGACCTGGCCCAGCGGCACCGAGGCTTCGTCGTCGAGATTGCTCGGTTCGTCGGCCACCTGCACCGGCACGTACCAGGCGGTGGACGAGCGGCGGCGGCGCGCGTTCTGCAGTTGCGCCGACCACTGCTCCAGGGTCACCGCCTCGTTCAGCGGTTCGTCCGGCAGGGCGGCGGTGCCCGCTCCGATGACCAGGAGCGGGTCCCGCACACCGGTCTCGTTGCGGACGTCGTTGATCAGGCGCACCAGCAGCTTGCCGGTGCTCTCGGCGCGGAGGTTGCGCAGCAGGAGGACCGGGTAGCAGTCCTTCGGCACCCACTTCCACCGCCACAGCCGCCGCTTGTAGGAGTCGGCGAGGTCGGCCAGGAAGGCGTGCACCAGCAGCTTCCGCACCTGCTCGGCGTTCTCGAAGCGCGACGGCGTGGCGATCAGGCGCTGGGCGAAGCTGGGGAAGTCGGCGGACTCGCCGGGGGACAGGTAGGGCTGCCGCATGAACCAGCGCGCGACGCGCCCCGCCCGCATCCACCACGCGTAGTAGACCGGGAAGAACACCAGCGACAGCAGGTACAGGTACCAGGGCAGGTTCTGGGCGGCCAGCTCCCAGCCCTGGGTCTCCAGCTGCTCCTCCTGCTGGGTGCGCCGCGGCCGCCGGCTGCTGAGGTACTCGCGCAGCAGGTGCCGGGCGTCCGAGTGCGGTGCCCGGGACAGGTTCGCCGGCGGCAGGTTCTTCTTCAGCAGCCAGCTCAGCAGCGCGTAGCGGCGGAAGCGCAGCTTGCCGATCCGCGGCCACGAATCGGCGTCGCGCAGCCCCAGCGCGGCGTGGTCCAGGAGCTTGCGCACCTGGACCGACTTCCCGCGCTGGGTTTCGGCCGGATCGGCGCCGACGTCGAGCACCACGTGCGGGACGACGGCGCCGAGGTGGTCCGACAGCTGGTCCACCAGCGCACCCGGGTTCTTCTCGCGCAGCAGGTGGACGATCGGCTGGTCCGGGATCGTCTCCAGGCGCTTGTTCCGGATCCAGCGCCACCCGAGGCGCGAGGGAAGTTGCGCGACCGGAATCCCTTGTCCTGTGGTCGCTTCCGTCATGCACACCCCCGGTGAATCACGTGATCACCAGCGACCGTACAGCTGGGGTGTGACCTGGTGCACCGATTTCGCGGGATCAAGCCCTCAGCGCGGCCTGCCGGGCACTCCGGGCCTGGTCTGCCAGGGGTGCGGGCCGCCGAGCGGGCGGTACTCGACGCCGTAGGCGTCCAGCCGGGGCAGGTGGTGGTCGACCAGCCTGCGCTGGAAGTCGGCGAAGTCGGTCTCCTGGCTCCAGGCCACCTCGGCGAAGGCCGACAGGCGCGGGAACGCCGCGTAGTCCACCCGGCGCGGGGTGTCCAGGTGCTCGCTCCACACCTGCGCCTGGACGCCGAGGACGTCCGGTCGCGGCTGGTAGCCGTAGACCTTCTCCAGCGTGGTCAGGAAGCCCACCGGGATCGGTTCGTCGGGGTGGTCGGACTGGCGGTGGTCGAGGTAGAAGTGGCTCTCCGGGCACAGCACGACGTCGTGGCCGCGCTCGGCGGCGCGCACCGCCGCCTCCTCGTCCCGCCACGCCGCGATGATGGTGCCCGCGGGCAGCGGGTCCACCGCCTCCAGCAGCTCGTCCCAACCCGAGGCGCGGCGGCCGCGCGCGTGCACGTGCTCGACGAGCTCGCGCAGGAACACGCCGTGCTCCGGGGTGATGCCGGGAACCTCGTCGCCGCCGATGCAGATCACCGGCGACGGGAACACCTCCATCAGGTGGTCCAGCACAGCGCGGTAGAAGTCCGTGGTCGCCGGATCGGTGTTGAGCAGGTCGGTGCTGATGCCCCAGGACTGCCAGACCTCGGGGCGCACGCCGTTGCCCAGTTCCGGGTAGGCGGCGATGGCGGCCGTGCTGTGGCCGGGCACGTCGACCTCCGGCACCACGGTGATGTGGTGGCGGGCCGCGTGGGCGACGATCTCGCGCAGGTCGTCGGAGGTGTAGAAGCCGCCGTGCGGGCGGGAGTCGAACTCCGGTTCCGGGCCGCGCCCGACCATCGACCGGTGCCGCCAGGCGCCGACGCGGGTGAGCTCCGGGTAGCGCGGCACCTCCAGCCGCCAGCCCTGGTCGTCGGTCAGGTGCAGGTGCAGCACGTTGAGCTTGTGCACCGCCAGCAGCTCGATGAACCGCAGCACCTCCCGCTTGGGCAGGAAGTGGCGGGCGACGTCGAGGTGGCAGCCGCGCCAGGAGAAGCGCGGCCGGTCCTCGACCTCCCCGCACGGCAGCACGAACCGCCGGTAGTGGATCAGCGCCGACCGGTACGCCGACGGGTCCAGCAGCTGCCGCAGCGTCTGCGCGGCGTGGTGCGCACCCGCGGTGTCGTGCGCGACGACCTCGACGCCGTCCGGGCGGACCTGCGCGCGGTAGCCGCCCGGCGCGGATTCGCCCGCGTCGACGCGGAATTCGATCGTCGGCCGCTCGGCGTCGGCCAGCCGCAGCCCGGTCGCCGCCCCGATGTGGCGGCGGAACCAGTCGGCGGTGGTGGGTTCCCCGCCAACCGTGGTGTTGTGGTCCAGCTCCAGCACTCCGGCCGCGGGCCGGACCAGCACCGGGCGCGGCAGCAACGAGTCCCAGCTACTCATGCTGTTCCGCCTCTCCGCGATTCACAGTGGTGGTTGCGTTTGGGGTTGTTCTTGCGTTTTCGGGGTTTCTTGTGGCTGGTTTGCGTCACGTTCCCCTGAGGTGCGGTTGTGCAGGGGGTTGGCACCGGGCTGTTCATCCCTTCACCGCCCCGGCCAGGCCGGAGACCAGCTTGCGCTGCACCAGCACGAAGAAGATGAGCACCGGAATCGTCATCAGCGTCGAACCCGCCATGATGGCGCCCCAATCGTTGCCCTCGGGTTTGAAGAACACCAGGATCGCCATCGGCAGCGTCTGGTTCTCCGTCGCCGAGATGATGAACGTCTTGGCGAACAGGAAGTCGTTCCAGGCGTGGATGAACGACAGCACGCTGGTGGCCACCAGGCCCGGCGCCACCAGCGGGAAGAGCACCTGCCAGACGAACCGGGCGCGGCTGGCGCCGTCGAGCTTGGCGGCCTCCTCCAGCTCGTCGGGGACCGCGGCCACGAAGCCGCGGAGCATCCAGATCGCCAGCGGCAGGCTGAACGCCAGGTGCACCAGCACCAGCGAGCCCAGGTGGTTGAGGCCGAACGCCGGGGCCACGCCACCGACCTCGCGCATCAGGAAGAACAGCGGGATGGTCAGCGCCTCCACCGGGACCATCTGCGCCACCAGGATCATCAGCAGCAGCACCGTGCGGCCCTTGAACCGGAAGCGGGTCAGCGCGACCGCCGCCAGGAACGACATCAGCAGCGACAGCGCCACCACCGCGGCCGCCACCAGCAGGCTGTTGACGAAGAATCCGCCGAGACCGTCCACTGTGAACACGCGGCGGAACCCGTCCAGGGTCGGCGCCCAGGTCCACGGCCGCGGGTCCGAGGACAGCAGCTCGCCCTCCGGCTTGAATGCCGAGAGCACCATCCAGTACAGCGGGAACGCCACCACGGCGGCGATCAGCACCGCGACGCCGTCGGCGATGCGGCGCGGCATGCGCTTGCGCGATCCGCTCATACGATCGCCCCGTCCTTCCGCTGCGCCCGCAGGTAGGCCAGCGTGATCAGCATGAGCAGCACGGTCATCACCACGCCGATCGCCGAGCCCATCCCGTAGTTCGAGCCGGCGAAGGCCTCCTGGTAGGCGTAGACGTTGAGCACCATGTTCTGCCCGGCGACCCCGCCGCCGTTGGTCATCACGTAGATCTGGGTGAAGATCTTGAAGTCCCAGATGATCGACTGGATGGTGGCGATCACCAGCACCGGCTTGAGCATCGGCAGCAGCACGCTGCGCGCGGTCCGCCAGGCCGACGCCCCGTCCAGCGACGCGGCCTCCACCACCTCGCCGGGTATACCGCTGAGCCCGGCGTAGGTGGTGACCAGCACGAACGGGAACGAGCACCAGATCACCTCGGCGGCCACCAGGCCGAAGGCGATGAACTTGTCGTAGGTCCAGGAGAACCCGGCCGCACCGTCGATGCCGATCCCGGTGAGCACCTCGTTGACCAGGCCGAAGTCCTGGTCGAACAGGAACAGCCAGACCGTCGACCCGGCCATCGCCGGGGTGGCCCAGGCGCCGATCGCGGCGAGGAACAGCAGCAGCCGCGGAATCCGGCTGATCCTGGTGGCCAGCACCGCCAGCCCGATGCCGACCGCCAGGCTGCCCACCACGCACACCGCGGCGAACAGGCAGGTCTGCACCAGGATCGTCCAGAACTTCGGATCCTCCAGCAGCGCCAGGTAGTTGCCCGCGCCGAGGAACTCCAGCGCGGCGCCGCCGGAGGCCTGCGCCTGTCCGTACTCGTAGAGGGAGATCTGCACCAGCTGGTAGAGCGGGTAGCCCATCATCACGACGAGCAGCAGCCCGGCCGGTGCCAGGTAGAGCAGTGCGGCCATCAGCGTCCTTCGAAGACTTCGTTCATCTGCGCCGCGGCGGCATCGGAGGCCTGCTCGACGCTCTGGCCGTTGACGACCTGCTGCACCATCGTGGGCAGCACGCCCTGCGCATCGATCTTCGACCAGCCCTCCGCGGTGGGCACGAACCGGGTGCCCGCCTGCAGGGACTGCACGAACGGGGCCACCTCGGGGTCGCCCGCCGCGAGTTCCTGCTGCACGTCGGAGAACGTCGGCAGGTTGCCCATCGCGATGTACATCTTGCGCTGGTACTCCTTGCCCGCCAGCAGCTGCACGAACTCCTTGGCCAGCGTGGCGCGCTTGGAGGACTTGAGCACGCCGAGCATGTTCCCGCCCGCGAAGGGCGGGGCGATCGAGCCGGCCGTCGGGCCGGGCAGCGGGACGACGGCGTACTTGCCCTTCGCCTCACCGGCTTCCACCGCGGCGCGGTTGAAGTCGCCGCCGATGGTCATCGCCGCCTTGCCGGAGGCGAAGGCCTGCACGGCCTGGCTGCCGGTCATGTCCGCGCACTGCTCGCGCGGGCAGGCGCCGCCGCTGATCAGCGAGGCGTAGGTGGCCACGCCCTCGCGCGCGGCGGGTTCGTTCACAGTGGACACCCACTTGTCGCCCTCGCGGCGGGCCAGGTCGCCACCGGCCGCCCAGATGAACGGCATCAGCGCGTAGTGGTACTTGCCGCCGACGGAGATGCCGTAGAGGTCGGGGCGGGCCTGGCGGATCCGCTGCGCGGTGTCCACCAGCTCGGCGGTGGTGCGCGGCGGCTGGAGCCCGAGCTCGGCGAAGACGTCGGTGCGGTAGTACAGCGCCCGGATGCCGGTGTACCAGGGCACGCCGTAGACCTTGCCGTCGACCTTCGCCGTGTCCAGCACCGATTCGTTGAGGTCGGCGCCCTCCGGCCACTGGCCGATCTGGTCGGTCAGGTCGAGCAGGCCGCCCGCGGCGACGTAGCCCGCCACGTCGGTGTTGCCGTACTCGGCGACGTCCGGCGCGCTGGCCGGGTCGTTGAACGCGCCGGTGAACCGCTGCGAGCGGGTGTCCACGGGGATGTACTGCACGTCGACCTCGACGCCCTGGTGCTCCGCCTCGAAGCGGGCCACTGCTTCGTCCACAGTGGTCTGCTTGGGTTCGCGGCTCGCCTCGTCGAACAGCCAGACCCGCAGGGTTCCGGTGGATTCGTCCTCGGCGGGCGCGTTCTGCTGCACCTGCGGTGGCCCGCAGGCGGCGAGCAACGCGCCGATGGCGGTGATGGTGATGGCTTTCCAGGCGCGCATGAGCAGTCTCCGTTGCACTGTCTGCAATTCCCGTTTTGCGCTGAGCAATCGGATGCTATGGATCACAACCCGGGTTGGCAAGGTCTGAACCAATGTTCGGTGCGGTCTCCGCGCGGTGCCGCCGACGGCGGATCACCGCCGAACTCCTGGTCGTTCCTGGTGAACGGCGGCAAAAGTGGTGAATTCACAGATATTTCCGGCCCGTCGATCTTTGCGAGGATGAACGTCCGCCGCCGGTCCGCGATTCGTCCGAACCCAGGGAGCGCGCATGATCGCCGGGGTGCTCACGGCCGTCCTCACGGCAACGCTGGTGCAACCTCCACCACCCGGCCCGGAACCGGCAGCGGTGCCGGAGTGGACGGCACCGCTGCACACCGAGGGCCGCTACATCGTCGACGCCGACGGGACCCGCTTCAAGCTGAAGTCCGGGAACTGGCACGGCGCCAGCGGCACCTACGACGGCAGCGGCGACGTCGACGACCCGGCCAACCACCACGCCGGCGAGAACAGCAGCGGCATCCCGCTGGGCCTGGACCGCGCGCCGGTGGCGGAGATCCTCGACAGCTTCGCCGAACTCGGGCTCAACAGCATCCGGCTGCCCTTCGCCAACGACATGATCCGCGACGAGGCGGTGGTGCCGGACCAGGCGGTCGCCGCCAACCCGCAGCTGCGCGGCAAGACCCGCCTGCAGATCTACGACGCCGCGGTCGCCGCGCTCACCGGACGCGGCTTCGCGGTCATCCTGAACAACCACACCAACACCACCCGCTGGTGCTGCGGGGTCGACGGAAACGAGCGCTGGAACAGCAGCCAGAGCGACCAGCAGTGGGAGGAGGACTGGCTGTTCATGGCCGGCCGCTACCGGGACAACCCGCGCGTGGTCGGCGCCGACCTCTACAACGAGGTCCGCCGCGACGTCCTCGACGACCCGAACTGGGGGCTCGGCGACCAGCACGACTGGTTCGCCGCCTCGCAGCGCGCGGGCAACCGGATCCTCACCGAGGCCAACCGGAACCTGCTGATCATCATCGAGGGCATCAACTGGGTGGGCCTGCCGGTCGACGGCTTCCCGCACGGCCGCCCGACGCTGGAACCGGTCCGGGAGCTGTCGCACGAGCTGGCCGAACCCGGAAAGCTGGTGTACTCCGCGCACTTCTACGGCTACACGGGCCCGAACCACTCCGGCGCGACGGGCGTGGGTGAGACCAGCGACCCGCGCTACCGGGATCTGAGCCCCGAGGAGCTGCGGGAAGTCCTGCAGCGCCAGGCCTTCTTCGTCACCGAGGACGGCAAGCCCTACACCGCCCCGCTGTGGATCAGCGAGTTCGGCGTGGGCGGCCGCGAGGAGCAGGACCCGAAGTCCCGGGCCTGGTTCGAGAACTTCGTCGACTTCCTGATCGCCAACGACACCGACTTCGCCTACTGGCCGCTGGTCGGCTGGCACGAGAACCGCACCGGCAACGGCTGGGCCCTGACCCACTGGGACGCCGAGGGCAACCGCATGTTCCTCGACGACGGCGACGACTGGCGCGCCAACGCCTGGCACCGCCTCATCGGTGCATCAACCGGCCAGGTCGGCAGGTAGCAGCTGCTCGGTGAGCAGTCGCCGCACCCGCGCATCGCGGTCCGGGGCGGCCAGCCACCGGTCGAGCAGTCGCCACCCGTGGAAGTAACCGAGCACGTAGGTGGCCATGCCACCGGCGCGGAGCGTGCCCAGGACCGCGCCGGTGTCGGCTTCGGGGATCAGCGCCCACCTGGTCAGGTAGGCGCTGATCTCGTCGTCCGATCGGCCCTCGTCGGCGAGGAACGCGGCGTTGCCCCACGCGCCGAACAGCATGTTCTGCGCGCGGTGGATCGCGGCGAAGTCGCTGCCGTCCGGGGCGATCCCGCGTTCGGCGAGCACGTTGTCGCGGAGCCACGACTGAGCCTGGCCGCCCGGGAAGACGATGTCCTGGGCGTGCAGCCCGAGCCCCTCGCTGATCACGAAGGACGGCGAGATCATGAACCGGACCCGCTGGTCCTGGAAGCCGAGCTCCCCGGCCAGGCGGAGATCCTTGAGCATCGACTCGGTGATGTGCCCGGGGTGGCCCTCGTGCGCGACGACGTACAGCAGATCGGCCAGGTTGAACGGGAGATCGGTGTTGAGGTGGATCGTCGAGCGCAGGTCGCCCTCGTAGGCCCCGGCGGCCCGGAAGTGCACGCCGGAGACCAGTTCGCACCTGGTCACCTCGCCGTCGGGCAGCGGCACGATCGCGCTGGTGCGCCGCCTGGTTTCGGTGATGGCCCGGTCCACGAGCACGGGTAGCCGGTCCAGCTGGTCCGGCGGCAGCGCATGGGTCTCCTGCCAGGCCTGGAGCCGTTCCAGCAGGGACCCGGTGCCCTTCGGCAGCGCGCGGTCCAGCAGGTCGTGCGCGGCTTCGAAGACCTCCGTCGGCAGCGCTTCCGCCGCCACGCCCAGACATTCGCCCGCGTAGGCGGACAGCGCAAGCCGTTCGCCGCTCAGCCGTCGGGCAACCGCCCGCGCAGCCCGGAGCTGGGCGGCGAGGTAGCGAGCGCGTTCGGGCGGGAACGGCAGGTCTTCCAGCAAGGCCTCGGCGTCCTCGGCCAGCTTCCCAGCGGCTGCCGGCTCCTCGGCGGCCACCTGCGCCTGCCACTGCGGCGGACCGCTGTAGATGACCACAGTGCCCGTCGCGCTTCCCGCCACCAGCTTGTCGATGCGCAGCGCCAGCAGCGCGTACTGGTGCACCCATTCGTCCGGCGTCATCGGGTCCTCCTCGTGCTCCGTCGACTCCGGCCGAAGCTAGCTGTACGGTTTTCCGTACGCTGTAAGGAAGGAACGAGCATGGGCGAGCAACGACCACCGGCGATCTGGTTCTCCGCGCAGCGACCCCGAAAACCCCGCCTGTCGACGGAGCGCATCGCGCGAGCCGCGGTCGCGGTGCTGGACGCCGAGGGAGCCTCGGGCCTGTCCATGCGACGCCTCGCCGCCCGGCTGGACGTCAGCGCGATGTCGTTGTACGAGTACGTGAACAGCAAGGAGGACGTGCTCGACCTCGCCGTGGACGAAGCGCTCGCGGAGATCGAGCTCGACGCCACCGACGGCACGCCGTGGCGGGAAGCGCTCACGCAGCAGCTCCGAAGCGGTCGGCGAGTCATGAAGCGCCACCCGTGGCTACCGGCTCTGATGTCCACGCGCCCGCTGCTCGGCCCGAACGCGCTGGCGCTCTCCGAGCGGTTCTACACCGTGCTCACCGCAGTCGGCCTCGAAGGCCCCCGCCTCACGGCGGTCGTCGGCGCGCTCACCTACTACGTCCAGGGCTACGCGGCGATGGAGAACTTCTGGACCGGAGCGCACCGCGACCCCACCCGGGAATCCGAACTCCGCGCCCGATCCCAGCACTACCTCGAAACCCACCGCCAGACCTACCCGACCCTGGCACGACAAGCGGACCTCGTCGGCACCGACGACTTCGACGACTCCTTCGACCTGGGCCTGACCACCATCCTCGACGGCATCGAACCCCGGCTCACCACCCCCGACGGGCAACCGAGGTGAAGGGCACCTTTCGCCAAGTTAGTAGGCGAAAGGTGCCCTTCACGCTTCATCCGGTCGTGGATCAGCCGTGGAAGGTGATGGCTGCGACGGAGGGGCACTCGTAGACGTCGTCGGTGGGGGTGAGGGCGCCGGTGTTCGCGTCGCGGGCCAAGCGGGTGATCGCGCCGGAGCGCTGGTTGGCCACGAACAGCGAGGTCTGCTCCGGGTCGAGGGAGAAGTGGCGGGGCCAGTCGCCGCCGACCGGCGTGGTGCCGCGGAACTCCAGGCCCGCCTCGGTGATCGCGAAGGTGGCGATGTTGTTGTCGCCGCGGTTGGAGGCGTAGGCGAACTTGGCGTCGCGGGTGACCGCGATCTCCGCCGGGAAGTTCTCGCCGCTGGCGTCGGGTTCGCGGGTGCCGATGACCTGGCCCGCGGTGAACCGCCCGGCGTCGAGGTCCCAGTCCAGCACGGTGATCTCGGACTTCAGCTCCGCCAGCAGGTAGGCGCGGGTGTAGTTGAAGGCCAGGTGGCGCGGCCCGGTCCCGGCGGGCAGCTCCAGGTGCTGGTGCTGGGTGAGCTTGCCGGTGGCGGCGTCGAAGGCGTAGACGAACACCGCGTCGGCGCCGAGGTCGACCGCCACCACCCACCGCTTGCTCGGGTCGACGAGGACCTGGTGGGCGTGCGGTTGCGCACCGGGGTGCTGGATCAGGTCGGTCTGGTCGCCGATGGAGCCGTCGGCGTTGCGGCGGTGCACCGCGACCTTCCCGTCGGTGTAGTGGGCGGTGAAGATGAACTCGCCGCTCGGGTGCACGGAGAGGTGCGTCGGACCCGCACCGCCGCTGGGCTTGCTGCCCAGGACCACCGGGTGGTGCTGGGAGAGGTCCACGGCGGTGATGGTGCCGTTCGGGACGAGCTCGTTGGTGACGTAGAGGTACTTGTGGTCCGGGGACCAGGCGAAGAACGACGCGTCGGGCACCCCGTCGACCACCGCGGACTGCTCCAGCTTGCCCTCGTCGTCGCGGATGGCCACCTCCAGGCCGCGACCCGCCGGGCTCGCCGAGGTGTAGCTGCCGATCAGCGTCATCAGCCCGGCCGCCGCGTGGTGCGTCGCAGGCTCGGTTCGCGGCGCTGCGCTCGACGAAGTGGTCGCGCACGCGGTGCTGGTGGTGGCGACCACCCCGGCCGCGCCGGCGAGGCCGATCGCGCCGGCGGCGGTGAGGAACCGGCGACGCGGCATTGCGTTGTCCCGCACGATGTTCTCCCTGCTCGGTGGATGATCGCGGGTCAGTCTGCCCCATCCGCCGCCATTGGACTAGACCACAACGCCTTAAACCTTCCTCAACCCCCGGTGCACCTGCGAAGTTCCCAACTTTCCCCGAGAACGGGAAAGTTCACCCGCCCGTGCCCCGCCAGCGCTCCGTCCCGCGCTGGTGACGGTCAATTTCGCGCGAAATTGACCGTCACCCGGGTGAACGTCAATTTCGCGCGAAATTGACGCGCGGGGCGGAGCGGGGGCGGTGTCAGGGCAGCGGGGCGGCCCGCTGCGCGGGCTTGGCCGGTGGTGCCACGCCGACGCCCGGGCTGCCGCCGCACGGGCCGGACATGCTCCAGTCGGGGTCGACGTCGCCGCACGCGCCCTGCGACTTCTGCGCCTGCACCATCTCGGCGACGTCGGCGAGCAGCCGCTTGGCGTCGTAGACCACGCCGTTGCGGATCGTCCACTGCACCCCGCCGGTCCGGACGATGTCACCGGTTTCGGCGTCCAGCCGCGGAGTGCCGGTGCCGTAGAGGGTCTTCAGGTCCTCCAGCGGGTTGTGCGCGGTGATCGCCAGATCGGCGATGAAGCCCTCCTTGACCGCGCCGTACTCGGGCGCCCGGCCGGTGGGTTCGGCGATGGTGCGCGCGGTCGCCGAGCTCATCGCCTCGATCGCCTCCAGCGCGGTCAGGCCCGCTTCGCGCAGCATCTCCAGCTCGTTGATGTTGGCGAAGCCGTAGAGGTTGTAGATGTAGCCCGGGTCGGTGCCGCCCGCGATGCGCCCGCCCATCTCCTTGTAGTCGTGCACGAGCTGGAGGTACTGCACGTAGAAGCGCTTCCAGCTCGCTTCGTCCTCCGAATTCCAGTCGTAGTAGAACGAGCCGTGCGCCTCCGGGCTCGGTTCCCAGAAGTTCCACAGCGACGGCAGCACGAAGCGCGGATGCCACTCCAGCCCGCGCGCCCGCAGCAGGTCGCGGCCCGCGAGGTAGACGCCGAAGGTCGGGCCGAAGGTCACGCCGTTGTCCAGCTGCCGCGACAGGTACGAGCGCCACTGCGGGGAGCCGGGCGGGAAGGTGTAGTCGATGACCTCGGCGACCGCGCGCCACCGCGAGGCCTCGTTGGAGTAGTCGTAGTCCGGCGGCTTCGGGTGTTCGCGGCCCTCCTTGAGCAGTGCCTCGAAGTGGCCGTAGAAGTGCGTGATGGTGCCCAGGCCCAGCTGCGCGGTCTCCAGCGCGTTGAGCTGCGGGTAGATCGGCGGCGAGTGGTGCATCGTGGTGCCGAGCCCGGACTGCTGGGCGGCCCGGATGGCGGCCTCGATCTCGGGGCGGCCGTAGGGGCCCTCGCCGAAGAACTTGATGCCGTCCACGCCGTTGCGGGCGGCCCAGGCGACCCACCGGCGGGCCTTGTCCGGCGAGTCGATCGGGCCTTCTTCCCAGCCGCTGCCCGGCGTTTGGTAGTTGACGATGCGCGGCGCCACGATCTCGTTGCGCTCGCTGCGCTCCTTGTCCGAGACCGCGTCGGGGTTCTTGGCCAGCGAGACGCCGCGGACCGTGGTGACGCCGTGGCCCAGCCACAGCTTGTAGGCGTAGGTCCGCGGCGTGCCGCCGGTACCGGTGTGGGAGTGCTCGTCGACCAGCCCCGGCATCATCCACATGCCGGTCGCGTCGATCTCGTGCTCGGCGTCGTGCGGCGGCCGGTCGGCGGGCAGCGCCCGGGACGGCTGACCAGCGGGGATGATCTGGTCGATGCGGTTGCCGCGGACCACCACGTCGACCGGCCCGCGCACCTCGCCGTCCGCACCGACGATCAGGTTGACGCCGCGGATCACCAGCTTCCGGAACGGGCCCTGCCCCTCGCCCGGCCCGCGCGGCGGGGTCGGCGCATCCGCGGGAAGCACGGTGCCCGCGTTGGCCAGTCCTGGTGCGAGTCCCACCAAGCCAGCGGCGGCACCGGCCGCCTGGAGCAACGACCGTCTGCTCAGGTCCATTCGGGCACTCCTCGCCTCGGCGTCGGATCCCGGCGAACACTACGGGCGAATCCGACGCCATAGCAAGGCTTTCCGAATTAGGGGAGCAGCGCGGACAGCAGTGCCGCCATCCCGAAGCCGACCAGCGACAGGATCGTCTCCAGCACCGTCCAGGACTTGAGCATGTCCTTGACCGGGATGCCGAAGTAGCGGCTGATGATCCAGAAACCGCCGTCGTTGACGTGCGAGGCGATGATCGAGCCCGATGCGATGGACACCGCGATCAGCGCGAGCTGGGCCTGCGAGTAGTCCCCGGCGTGCAGCAGCGGGGCGATGATGCCGCCGGTGGTCACGATCGCCACCGTCGCCGAGCCCTGCGCGATGCGCAGCCCGGAGCTGATCACGTACGCCGACACCAGCAGCGGCAGCCCGGTGGACTGCAGCGACCCGGCCAGCGCCTCGCCGACGCCGGTCTCGGCCAGCACCTTGCCGAAGAAGCCGCCGGCGCCGACCACCAGCAGGATCATGCCCAGCGGGCGCAGCGAGCTGCCGGTCAGCTCGGAGAGCTCCTTGCCGGTCATCCCGCGCCGGGTGCCCAGCAGCCAGAACGCCATCAGCACCGCGATGGTCAGCGCCACCGTCGGGTTGCCCAGGAAGGTCAGCACCGCCAGCGGTGCGCTGCCCTCGGGCAGCGTGATGCTGCCGAAGGTGGCGCCGAGGATCAGCACCATCGGCAGCCCGATGATGAAGGCGACGGTGGTCAGCCCCGGCTCGGGACGGCCCTCGTTCTCGTTCTTGCGCGCCAGCTCGTCGGCCGCGGCCAGCATGTCCTCCGGCACCGGCAGGTCGATGCGCTTGCCGATCCACATCGGGAACAGCAGACCGCTGACCACGAACGCCGGGATCCCGCACGCCAGGCCCATCAGGATGATCCAGCCGAGGTCGACGCCGAGCAGGCTCGCGGCAACCACCGGCCCGGGGTGCGGGGGCAGGAACGCGTGCGTCATGGACAGCCCGGCCACCAGCGGCAGGCAGTACAGCAGGATCGACTTGCCGCCCTGCCGCGCCACCACGTACACCAGCGGCGCCAGCACGAAGATGCCGATGTCGAAGAACACCGGGATGCCGAACACCAGCCCGGACAGGCCCATCGCCAGCGGCGCGCGCTGCTCGCCGAAGGCGCCGAGCAGCTTGCGGGTCAGCAGCTGGGCGCCGCCGGAGGCCTCCAGCATCGAACCGAGGATGGTGCCGAGCCCGACGATGGCGGTGATGTGCCCGAGGATCCCGGCGAAGCCGTTCTCCAGCAGCGATTCGCTGCTCTTCTGCGCGGTGCCGACGATCTCCTCGACGGACAGCCCGGCGGCCAGCGCGATCAGCAGCCCGGAGACGATCAGCGCGATGAACGGTTCCACCCGGAACCGGATGATCATGAGCAGCAGCACCGCGATGCCGACCGCGCACAGCACGAGCAGACCGGCGGTGTCGTGCTGGAGCCATTGCAGGAAAGTGCCCACGGGGGGTCTCCTAGGGGAGAGGAGGAACTCTGCGGGTCAGCGCGCCTTGCGCAGGGCGCCGCCGGGCAGTGCGTCGGTGCGGTGACCGTCCTCGATCACCGGTACCCCGTTCACCAGCACGTGCGGGATTCCCGCGGCCTGCTGGCGGGGGTCGTCGAAGGTGGCGGTGTCCGCGACGGTGTCGGGGTCGAAGAGCACCAGGTCGGCGGCGAACCCGGGGCGGATCCGGCCGCGGTCGGTCAGCCCGAGCCGGTCGGCGGCGCGGGAGGTCATGTGCTGCACGCACTCCTCCAGCCCCAGCACGCCGAGCTCGCGCACGTAGTGGCCGAGGTAGCGGGGGAAGGTGCCCCACGCGCGCGGGTGCGGGCGCGCGCCGACGAGCAGGCCGTCGCTGCCCGCGGTGTGCACCGGGTGGCGCATGATGGCGCGCACGTTGTCCTCGTGCCCGACGTGCATCAGGCAGGAGCTGCCGAGCTCCTCGGACACCAGCACGTCGAAGTAGTGCTCCGCGGGCGGTTTTCCGGCGGCGCGGGCGGATTCGGTGACGCTGAGGCCGACGAGGTGGCCGTTGCCCGCCTGCCGGACGCCGTTGATCTCGATGGTGTCCCACTCGACCGGCACGCCGTGGCAGCCGTCGGAGCCCTCTTCCTCCAGCACGACGCGGATCCGCTCGCGCTGCTCCGGATCGCGCAGCCGCGCCAGGGTGGCCTCGACGCCGCCCGCCATCGCCCAGCTGGGCAGCAGCGCGTGCAGCGAGGTGCTGCCCGGCAGGTACGGGTAGGTGTCCAGCGTGATGTCGCAGCCGTCGTCGAGCGCGTCGTCCAACATGGACAGCAGCTCGGCGGCCTTGCCGCGGTTGACGCTGAAGTTCATCGTGGCGTGCGCGAGGTGCAGCGGGCAGCCGGAGCGCTTGCTGACCTCGATCATCTCCGCGTACGCGGCCAGCGCGCCCGCGCCGTAGCTGCGGTGGTGCGGGCTGTAGTAGCCGCCGCGCGCCGCGACCACCTCGCACAGCGCGGCGAGCTCGGCGG
The DNA here is from genome assembly GCF_027853965.1 of Saccharopolyspora indica. Lineage (GTDB taxonomy): Bacteria > Actinomycetota > Actinomycetes > Mycobacteriales > Pseudonocardiaceae > Saccharopolyspora > Saccharopolyspora indica. Next base: position 104,843 of record NZ_JAQGLB010000020.1, read on the forward strand.
TGTCGGCGTACATGCCGGGCGTGTAGGTCAGGCCCGAGGACATGCCGAACGCGCCCTCGTCCAGCGACCGGGCCAGGACTTCGCGCATCAGGTCCAGTTCGGCCGGTGTCGCCGGGCGGTCGTCGTAGCCCACGCACAGCAGCCGGAGCGTGCCCTGCGGCACCAGGTACGCCGCGTTGGCGGCGATCCCGGTGTCGAGGCGGTCGAGGTACTCGGCGACGCTGCGCCAGTTCCAGTCGAAGCCGGGCGGGTCGTCGTTCCACCCGGCGATCTGGGTGCGCAGCGTCGCCAGCGTGGCGTCGTCGACCGGGGCGTAGGACAGCCCGTCCTGGCCGATGACCTCCAGCGTCACGCCCTGCGACACCTTCGCGGTGTGGTCCGGGTTGGCGAGCAGCTGCAGGTCCGAGTGCGCGTGCATGTCGATGAAACCGGGGGAGAGCACCAGCCCGTCGGCGTCGATCGGGCGCTTGCCGCGCAACCGGCCGGGTTCGGCGATCTCGGTGATCAGGCCGCGCTCGATGCCGACGTCGGCGCGATAGCCCGGGCCGCCGTCGCCGTCGACGACCCGTGCCCCGCGGACCACTATGTCCATTGTGGAGCCCTCCAGCGGTGTGGAACTGCCTAGAAGAACGTGCGGATCAGGTCGATCACCACGCCGTCCTCGACGACCGGGATCAGCGACCACTTGTCGAAGACCGTGCAGGGGTGCGAGAGGCCGAAGCCGATCCAGTCGCCCACCTGCGGGTCGGCGCCGGAGAGCTCCAGGAAGGTGTGCTGGTCGGCCAGCGCCCGGACCCGGGCCGAACCGTCCGGCAGGTCGCGCACCACGCCGTCGGCGCCGCGGATCGCCTGCGGTTCGGGCAGGTCCTGGTCGAACGAGGCGTCGCGGCGGCCCATGGTCAGCAGCGCCAGGCCGGGCTCCGGGCGGGACATGACCTGCGCCCACGCCCGCATCGCGGGCCGGAACGGCCGCTCCTGCCCGGCCAGCCGGTGCTCCCGGCCGAACGGCGAGCGCAGCCGGTAGAAGCCGTCGTCGTGCAGCAGGTAGCCGCCGCTGCGGATCACCGGCACCACGGGCAGCCCGGGCGGCCACGGCTTGATCAGCGCTTCGGCGACCTGGTCGAAGTAGGAGCTGCCGCCCGCGGTGACGATCACCTCGTCCAGCCCGGCGAAGTGCCCGGCACCGGCCAGCTCGGCGACCAGCTCGCGCACCCGCTCCAGGTAGCCGTCCACGGCGGACAGCGAGCCGTCGCTGATGTCGTGCGCGACCTCGCCCTCGTAGCCGGCCACGCCGACCAGCCGCAGCATCGGGTTGGCCAGCACGGCATCGGCGATCTCGCGGGCCTCGGCCTTCGTGCGCGCGCCCGTGCGCCCGTCGGGATTGCCGAGCTCGACCAGCACGTCGACCGGCCGGGACGCGCCGTGCGCGGCGAGCGCCTCGGCCATCAGGTGCACGCCGCGCAGCGAGTCGGCGTAGCAGCAGAACTGGAATCGCGGGTCGCGGTCGAGCTCGTCGGCCAGCCAGGCCAGGCCGTTGCGGTCGACCAGCTCGTTGGCGAACAGGATCCGCTCGACGCCGAACGCGCGGTAGACGCGCAGCTGGCTGATGCTGGCCGCGGTGATGCCCCACGAACCGTGCGCGAGCTGCTGGCCGAACAGCTGCGGCGCCATCGTGGTCTTGCCGTGCGGGGCGAGCTGCACGCCGTGCTCGGCGCACCAGTCGGCCATGGTCCGCAGGTTGTGCTCCAGGGCGGCGCGGTCGAGCGTCAGCAGCGGTCCGACGAAGCCGCCGTCGAAGACCGTCGGGCGGGTGGCCAGGAACTCGCCGACAGTGGTGCCGAAGGCGTCCGAGGGCATGCCCTTGAAGCGCCAGTCGATGCGCTCGTCGTGCAGGGCGCGGACCGCCTCGATGTTGATACCCCGTGCTGACACCAAGGTCTCCTATTGCGTAGAATGCAACGCTGATTGCGCAAAATGATGGTTAGGTGTGTACCATCACGCCGCGCAGCACGTCAACGAAAGGGAGCGGCCGGTGAGTCAGAGCCTGGAACGAGGACTTGCCGTGCTGACCTCGCTGGCCGCCGGCCCGCAGACCCTCGACCAGCTCGCCCAGCGCCTCGGCGTGCACAAGTCCACCGCGATGCGCCTGCTGCGCAGCCTCGAAGCCGGGCGCTTCGTCCGCCGCGAGGACGTGCACCACTACCGCCTCGGCAGCGCGCTGTTCGACCTCGCGCACCAGGCGCTGGAGGACCTCGACGTCCGCGACGTCGCCCGCGCGCACCTGCTGGAGCTCAACGGCATCGGCGGCCACACCGTGCACCTGGCGACGCTGGAGGACGACCACGTCATCTACATCGACAAGGTCGACAGCAAGCACCCGGTGCGGATGTACTCCCGCATCGGCCGCCGGGCCCCGGTGCACTGCACCGCGGTCGGCAAGGCGCTCGTCGCGGACTGGCCGCCAGCGCAGCGCGGGCAGTTCGCCGAAGCGCTGACCTACCCGAAGCTGACCGCGAACACGATCGACTCCGCGACGCGGTTCCTGACCGAACTGGACCGGGTGCGCGACCAGGGCTACGCGGTCGACCGCAGCGAGCACGAGGACTTCATCCACTGCATCGCCGCGCCGATCCGCAACCACCGCGGCGAGACCATCGCGGCCGTCTCGCTGTCGGTGCCGAAAGTACTGCTGGATTTCGACGGCCTGCTCGGGCTCGTCGACGACGTGCTGCGCGCAGCGGGCGGGGTCTCCGCCGAGCTGGGCTGGCAGCCAACGGAGAAGAGGAAGGAACCCTGATGGCCAGGACCGTCGTCAGCACCGACAAAGCCCCCAAGCCGCCGGCGAGCATTCCGCTGTCGCAGGGCGTCCGCAAGGGCAACATCTTGCAGGTCTCCGGCCAGACCGCGGTCGACCCGGCGACCGGCAAGCTGGTCGAGGGCGGTGTCCCGGAGCAGACCGAGCAGTGCCTGCGCAACGTGATCGCGATCCTGGAGGCCGAGGGCGGCTCCATCGAGGACGTGCTGATGCTGCGCGTGTACCTGACGGACGTCTCCCAGTTCGCGGAGATGAACGAGACCTACGCCCGCGTGGTCGGCGAGCCCTTCCCGGCTCGCACCACCGTCTACGTCGGACTCCCCGCCGGTCTCCTCGTCGAGATCGACGCGCTCGCCGTCCTGGGCTGACCGGATTGAGGTGAAGGGCACCTTTCGCCAAGTTGGTTGGTGGAAGGTGCCCTTCACGCTTCACCTGATCGAGTGGCTCTTGTCGCCGCTGGTCGCGGGGACGGGGCGTTCTGGCGACCGGTGCCCGATATGCCCGGACCCGGGGCCGCGCGAATTGATCTCGGCTTCTACTGTGGACACATGTCGCTGCGATCGTTGTTGTCCCTGAACGTCGTGATACCGGTGCTGGCGATGATCGCGCTGGCCGTGGCCTGGCCGATGAAGGACAGCCTGGGCACCGGCATGGTGATCGTCGTCGCCGTGCTGCTGGCCGGTGCGGTGCTGACCGCGGTGCACCACGCCGAGGTCGTCGCGCACAAGGTGGGGGAGCCCTACGGTTCGCTGGTGCTCGCGGTGGCCGTCACCGTGATCGAGGTCGCGCTGATCGTCAGCATGATGATCTCCGGTGGTGAGGGGGCCGCGACGCTGGCGCGGGACACCATCTTCGCCGCCATCATGATCACCATGAACGGCATCGCCGGGCTGTCCCTGCTGGTGGGAGCGCTGCGCTACGGGCTGCCGATGTTCAACGCCGAGGGCACCGGGGCCGCGGTGGCGACGGTGGCGACGATGGGCGCGCTGACCCTGGTGCTCCCGGCCTTCACCACCACCGTGCCCGGGCCGGAGTACTCGCCGAACCAGCTGGTGTTCGCCGCACTGGCCTCGGTCGTGCTCTACACGCTGTTCGTGTCCACCCAGACCCGGCGGCACCGCGACTTCTTCCTCCCGGTGACCGACAAGGGCACCGTCGAACCCGAGGACGACCACGCCGAGCCGCCGACCGGCAAGCGGACCGCCGCGAGCCTGGTCCTGCTGCTGATCGCCCTGGTCGCGGTGGTCGGCCTGGCGAAGGTGGAGTCCCCGGCGATCGAGGCCGCGGTCGCCGCGGCGGGCTTCCCGAACTCCTTCGTCGGCGTGGTGATCGCGATGCTGGTGCTGCTGCCGGAGACCATCGCCGCGGTGCGCGCCTCGGTCCGGCGGCGGATGCAGATCAGCCTCAACCTGGCCTACGGCTCGGCGATCGCCAGCATCGGCCTGACCATCCCGGCGATCGCGGTCGCCACGATCTGGCTGCAGGGCCCGCTGCACCTGGGGCTGGGCGCCACCCAGATCGTGCTGTTCGCGCTGACCATCGTGGTCAGCACGCTCACCGTGGTCCCCGGGCGGGCCACCCGCCTGCAGGGCGGCGTGCACCTCGCGCTGCTGGCGGCGTTCCTGTTCCTCGCCGTCAACCCGTGATGCCGCGGGCGCGGAAGCGGGCCGGCCCGCGTCCGCGCCCGCCGCTCACGCGCGTCGCCGCCGTCCGGCGAACAGCAGCAGGACCGGCCCGATGATGGTGATCGAACCCGCGACCACGAACACCCCGCCCCAGCCCAGCGATGAATCGGCCAGGTAGCCGGTGACCAGCGGCGCGAAGATCGACGCGGAGGTGGCGAACATCTGCACCGCCCCGGAGACCGCGCCGTAGCGGGAGGCCGGCACCGCCTCGCCCACGATGATCCAGTACTGCGCGCCGGTCAGGTACAGCAGGAACACCACGACGGTCATCACGGCGACCGCCGCGAAGGTGGTCGTCACCATCGACACCAGCGCGAACAGCACCGCGGTCGCGGCCAGGCAGATGATCACCAGCCACCGGCGCGGCGCCTCGGGATCGCCCATCCGGCGCACCAGCCAGTCGGTGAGCGCCCCGCCCGCGATCAGCCCGACGCAGCCGCCGACCCACGGGATCGCCCCGGCGATCGCCAGCCCGTCGAGGTCGATGCCCCGCTCCTGCACCAGGTAGTTCGGGAACCAGGACACGAAGGTCCACAGGATCCAGGCGTACCCGAAGTAGGCGATCGCCGTCGCCCACACCGCGGGCTTGGCCACGCAGCTCCAGAACCCCGGCGCGTCCTCCTGGTCGGCGGCCGTCGCCTCGGCCTGGTCCTGCCGGATGACCCGGACCTCGGCCTCGTTGACCTTCGGGTGCTGCTCCGGGGTGTCGCGCACGACCCAGAACCAGCCGATCGCGGCCAGCACGCCCAGCGCGCCGAAGATCAGGAACGGCAACCGCCAGTTGCCGTTGGTGGCGTGCATGATGCCGACCACCACCGGCGTGGCGACCGCGCCGCCCAGCGGCGTGGCGGCGTTGGCGATGCCCAGCGCGGTGCCCAGCTCCCGCTTCGGGAACCAGTTGTGCATCAGCTTCGCCGTGACGGTGGCCTGCGGGCCCTCCCCGGCGCCGAACAGGAACCGGATGATCAGCAGGCTGACGAACCCGACGCCCGCGGCGGTCAGCGCGGTGAACGCCGACCAGGCGACCACCGCCCAGCCCATCACGTTGCGCGGGCCGAACCGGTCGGCCAGCCAGCCGCCGATGAACCCGAACGGCGAGTAGGCCAGCGCGAAGATGCTGGCCAGCCAGCCGAAGGCGGCGTTGGAGAAGCCGAACTCGGCGATGATCAGCGGCCCGGCGATGCCGAACGCGGCGCGGTCGGCGTAGTTCAGGCCCAGCACCGCGAAGTCGGCGGCGAGCACCCCGAACCGGCGCTTGGTGGCGGTGGCGGTCTGCGCGATCGTCATGCGGGAGCACCTCCGGTGCGCAGGACCCGCTCGACGACGTCGACCGCGGTGCGGACCTCGTCGAGCGGGACGGACTCGTCGGCGGTGTGCGCGTCGGCGATCGAGCCGGGCCCGAACACCACGGCGGGCACCCCGTCCAGGGCGATCTTGCTGGCGTCGGTGCCGTAGCCGACGCCGAGCGGATCGGCGTCCAGCCCGGAGGCCCGCAGCCCGGCGGCCACGCTCCGCACGAACGGGTCGTCCGGATCGGTCTCCAGCGAGTAGTCGACGATGTGCGGCTCGTGCACCAGCACCGGCCAGCGCGCTTCGAGCTCGCCGCGCAGCTGCGCCCAGACCTCGTGCGGGTCCTCGCCGCCGACGGTGCGCCGGTCGACGGTCACCGCGCAGCTGTCCGGCAGCACGTTCGGTCCCTGACCGCCCTCGATCATGGTCACCGCCAGCGACGGCGGTCCGACCAGCGGCCGGGCCAGGGCGTCCAGCCGGGGTGCGTGCTCCTGCTGGAGGTGGCGCACCACCTCGGCGGCGACCTCGATGGCGTTGGTCCGGCCCCACGGCTGCGAGCTGTGCCCGGCGTCGCCGCGCGCCTCGATGCGGCAGCGCATGCAGCCCTTGTGCGCCACGACCATCCGCAGCTCGGTCGGCTCGCCGATGATCGCGCCCGCCGGTACCGGCAGGCCGCTGCGGCGCAGCGCCGTCACCCCGCGGTACAGGTGCTCCTCGTCGACCACGCCGGCGAACACCACCGAGCGCGGCCGCGGGCCGCTCTCGGCCAGGCGCGCCATCGCGGTCAGGAACACCGCCAGCGAGGCCTTCGCGTCGCACGAGCCCCGGCCGTAGAGCCTGCCGTCGCGGACCTCCGGCTCGAACGGCGCGATGGTCATGCCATCGGTCTCCACGGTGTCCAAATGGGACTCCAGCAGCAGCGGGCGCTCGTCGTCGCCGGGCAGCTCGACGAGCACGTTGCGCCGCCCGTCGAGCACCTCCTCGGTGCGTGCGCGCATCCCGCGCGCGGTCGCCCACTCGGCGATGTGCTCGGCCAGGGCGGTTTCCGCCGGCTCGGCGCGGTCGCGCGGGTTGATGCTGGGGATGCGAACCAAGTCCGCGATGAGTTCGACGGGATCGACCATGCGCCCACCCTTTGCTCTGCATTCGCTGAGAATCAGGGCGGAAGCTATGTCAGCGGTCGAACGCGGGTCAAGATCTTGCCGCAGCGCAAGGGTTTTCGATATCAACCGTCCACATTGCATTGCGCGTGGCGCAATTTCCGGAGGTTGCCGTTGCGCGGGCTGCTACCGGCGCGACCAGGGGATTCGAAGCGGAACCGGCCGGGCACGGAGCGTGCCCGGCCGGCGCGGCCGCGCGCGGGCGCGGCTGCGCGGGGAACGTCAGTAGACCGGGCCGGTGTACTTCTCGCCGGGGCCCTGGCCCGGGGCGTCCGGGATGGCCGAGGCCTCGCGGAAGGCGCGCTGCAGCGTCTGCAGCCCGTCGCGGATCGGGCCGGCGTGCGCGCCCAGGTACTCCACCGAGGCGGTGACCAGCCCGGCCAGGGCGGTGATCAGGCGGCGGGCCTCGTCCAGGTCGCGGGTGGCGGCGGAGTCGGGGTCCTCGTCGGCCAGGCCGAGCTTCTCCGCCGCGGCGGACATCAGCATGACCGCCGCGCGGCTGATCACCTCGACGCTGGGAACATCGGCGAGGTCGCGGACGTTGTCCTGGAAGTCCGCGTCGTGTGCTGGCTCACCGGTCGGGTCGGTGCTGGTCAGGGGCGTTGGCTGCGGTTCGGTCACGCCTGCTACCCTGACACGCACGACCAGCTCCCGCGCAGGCGGGGGCGGCAAAGTGGAGTCCCGCTCCCACCCGAGTGGCCGCTACAGGCCTCCGGGTCCGGTCCTGCCGGTGGTGTAGTGCCACCGGTGGTGCGAAACGGTGTTGCAGTGCCGGTTCGATCGGTTGGAGTCAGGATCCCGCGGTCCGCGCGAGCGGAGCGACGGGATCTTCGCATTCCGGGGTGAGCTCTACGCGCCGCGGTGCAGAAGAACAGCCATCGAACCGAGGAGGGGCCCATCAGCTCCGAGACGCGCATCAATGACCGCATCCGGGTACCGGAGGTCCGACTGGTCGGGCCGAACGGTGAGCAGGTCGGGATCGTCCGCATCGAGGACGCGCTCCGGCTGGCCCAGGAAGCGGATCTGGACCTTGTCGAGGTCGCCCCGCAGGCGCGCCCGCCGGTCTGCAAGCTCATGGACTACGGCAAGTTCAAGTACGAGAGCGCGCAGAAGGCTCGCGAGTCGCGTCGCAACCAGCAGCAGACCGTCATCAAGGAGCAGAAGCTCCGGCCGAAGATCGACCCGCACGACTACGAGACGAAGAAGGGCCACGTGTCCCGCTTCCTCAACCAGGGTCACAAGGTCAAGGTGACGATCATGTTCCGCGGTCGTGAGCAATCGCGTCCCGAGCTGGGTTTCCGCCTGCTGCAGCGACTGGCCGATGATGTTTCCGAACTGGGGTTCATCGAAGCGAACCCGAAGCAGGACGGTCGGAACATGATCATGGTTCTTGCGCCGCACAAGACGAACAAGACCAAGCCCAAGGCGAACGCCTGACGGACGTCTGGGGCTCGTGATTGTGACGCCGGGCCGGGACGCAAACCGCGCCCCAGCCCGGCATCAGTACGAAACGAGGACGAGAAGATGCCGAAGAACAAGACCCACAAGGGCACCTCGAAGCGCTTTCGGGTGACCGGGACGGGCAAGCTCCGGCGCGAGCAGGCCGGCCGCCGCCACATCCTGGAGAAGAAGTCCAGCCGCGTGACCCGTCGCCTGGAGGGCACCGAAGCGGTGTCCAAGGCCGACACCCCGCGCATCAAGAAGCTGCTGGGTCTCTGATCTCGCAGGCCCCTGGACCGGGGCCGCAGGTCAGCAGGACACCAGTCACCCGCACGGGCGGTCATCCCCCGCCCCCGATGAGATAACAGGACGGACCCCGTGGCACGCGTCAAGCGGGCAGTCAACGCCCAGAAGAAGCGCCGCACCATTCTCGAGTCGGCCCGCGGCTACCGCGGTCAGCGCTCGCGGCTGTACCGCAAGGCCAAGGAGCAGATGCTCCACTCGATGACCTACTCCTACCGCGACCGGCGCGCCCGCAAGGGTGACTTCCGGAAGCTGTGGATCACCCGCATCAACGCGGCGACCCGCCAGCACGGCCTGAGCTACAACAAGTTCGTGCAGGGCCTGAAGGCCGCCGAGGTCGAGGTCGACCGCAAGATCCTCGCCGAGCTCGCGGTCAACGACCCCACCGCGTTCGCGGCGCTGGTCGAGGTCGCCCGCAAGAACCTGCCGGAGAGTGCGGCCTGATCGCCGACGGCACCTCTGCTGCACCGCGACCCGGGACGGCTCCGCTCACGGAGCGATCGTCCCGGGTCGCGGTCGCTCGCAAGCTCACCCGCCGCGCCGGGCGCGAGAAGGCCGGGGCCTTCCTGGCCGAAGGCGCTCAGGCGGTGGGTGAGGCGTTGACCGCGCACGCGGCCGGAGCGCTGCGGATGCGCGAGCTGTTCGCCACCGAGCACGATCGCCACGCCGAGCACCTGGATCGCGCCCGCACCGCGGGCGTGCCGGTGCACCTGGTCACCGAGCGGGCCGCGGCGTCGCTGTCGGAGACGGTCACGCCGCAGGGCCTGGTGGCGGTGTGCGACCTGCCCGCCGTCGAGCTGCCCGCCGCGCTCGCCGAGCGCCCGGCGCTGGTCGCGGTGCTGGTCGGCGTGGCCGACCCGGGCAACGCGGGAACCGTGGTGCGGGTCGCCGACGCGGCCGGCGCCGGTGCGGTGCTCTTCGCCGGGGACACCGTCGACGCCTACAACGGCAAGGCCGTGCGCGCCTCCACCGGCAGCCTCTTCCACCTCCCGGTCGCCCGCGACCGGGACGTGAGCGCGGTGCTCGCCGCCTGCCGCGAGGCCGGGCTGCGCCTGGTCGGCGCGGACGGCTACGCCACCGGCGACCTCGACACCGCGGATCGCGCCGGTGAGCTGGACGGGCCCACCGCGTGGGTGTTCGGCAGCGAGGCCCACGGACTGCCCGATGAGGTGAAATCGCAGCTGGACACGACGCTGCGGGTCCCGCTGTACGGCCGCGCGGAGAGCCTCAACCTGGCCACCGCCGCGGCGGTCTGCCTCTACGCCTCGGCGCGCGCCCAGCACCGCGCCGGATAGCGGCGGTTTCAGGCAGAACTGACCTCTGCGCACCAGGCGCGGAGGTCGGCGGTTTCAGGCAGAACTGCCAACCAGCTGGTCAGGGCTGTGCTGGTGGAACACGCCGCAGCGGATCTCCGCGAAAACGGGTTGGGGCCGTCGCATAGACTTCAGGGGCTAGCTTGCGGTCGGAGTCCGCATGCCGACGAGCAGGTTCGTCAGCCCGGGAGGCTCGGGCGCTGATGCCTGTCGGATCAACGGGAGTCACGCACACACGATGTCTGGAGCCAACGACCAGTACGACCCGAAAGAGGTCGCCGCGCTGTCGCCGGAGACGCTGGACCGCGCGGTGGTCGAGGCCGGCGAGGCCTTCGCGGCGGCCGCCGATCTCGACGCACTGGCCGCCGCCAAGCCCGCGCACCTCGGTGACCGCTCGCCGCTGCTGACCGCCCGCCGGGAGATCGGCGCCCTGCCGCCGAAGGCGCGGTCCGAGGCGGGCAAGCGCGTCAACCAGGCCCGCGAGGCGATCCAGAGCGCGTTCGACGACCGTCGCGCCGCGCTGGAGGCCGAGCGCGACCAGCGGGTGCTGCGCGAGGAGACCGTCGACGTCACGCTGCCCTGGGACCGCGTCCCGGCCGGCGCGCGGCACCCGAACACCCAGCTCGCGGAGGAGATCGAGGACACCTTCCTGGCCATGGGCTGGGAGGTCGCCGAGGGCCACGAGCTGGAAACCGAGTGGTTCAACTTCGACGCGCTGAACTTCGGCAAGGACCACCCGGCGCGCACCATGCAGGACACCTTCTACGTGGCCCCGGAGAACTCCGGGCTGGTGCTGCGCACGCACACCTCGCCGTCGCAGATCCGCGCGCTGCTGGACCGCGAGCTGCCGGTGTACGTGGTGTGCCCCGGTCGCACGTACCGCACCGACGAGCTCGACGCCACCCACACCCCGGTGTTCTCACAGGTCGAGGGCCTGGCGGTGGACAAGGGCCTGACCATGGCGCACCTGAAGGGCACGCTGGACGCCTTCGCCAGGTCGATGTTCGGCCCGGAGTCCACCACCCGGCTGCGCCCGTCGTACTTCCCGTTCACCGAGCCGTCCGCGGAGATGGACATATGGTTCCCGGAGAAGAAGGGCGGCGCCGGCTGGGTCGAGTGGGGCGGCTGCGGCATGGTCAACCCGAACGTGCTGCGCGCCTGCGGCGTGGACCCGGAGGTCTACACCGGCTTCGCCTTCGGCATGGGCCTGGAGCGCACCCTGATGTTCCGCAACGGGATCCCCGACATGCGCGACATGGTCGAGGGCGACGTCCGCTTCACCCAGCCGTTCGGCATCTGACACCCACCGACATGACTCACCGGAACGAGAGAAGGGCCTGACCAAGTGCGGATTCCGGTTTCCTGGTTGGCCGAGCACCTTGAGCTGCCCGAGGAGACGACCGCGGAGACGCTGGCCGAAGCGTTCATCCGGATCGGGTTGGAGGTCGAGGAGGTCACGCACCTGACGCAGGTGCGGGGCCCGCTCGTGGTCGGCCGCGTCGCCGAGATCGAAGAGCTCACCGAGTTCAAGAAGCCCATCCGGTACTGCCAGGTGGAGGTCGGCGAGAACGAGGCCGACGAGCAGCAGGTGCAGGGCATCATCTGCGGCGCCCGCAACTTCCAGGAGGGCGACCTCGTGGTGGTCGCGCTGCCCGGCACGGTGCTGCCCGGTGACTTCGAGATCACCTCGCGCAAGACCTACGGCAAGCTCAGCGAGGGCATGATCTGCTCGACCACCGAGCTGGGCATCGGTGACGACGCCGACGGCATCCTGGTGCTGCCGCCCGGTTCGGCCGACCCGGGCGACGACGCGGTGGGCCTGGTCGGGCTGGACGACTCGATCATCGAGCTGGCCATCACCCCGGACCGCGGCTACTGCTTCTCGGTGCGCGGCCTGGCCCGCGAGCTGTCCAACGCGCTGGACGTGCCGTTCGGCGACCCGGGCACCCGCCCGGTCCCGGAGGACGACCGGCCCTCGCGCGGCGTGGAGCTCAGCGACCCGTCGGCGTGCTCGCGGTTCGTGCTGCGCCGCGTGACCGGTGTCGACCCGACCGCGCCGAGCCCGTGGTGGATCCGCCGCCGCCTGGCGCTGGCCGGGATGCGCTCGATCTCGCTGGCCGTGGACGTCACCAACTACGTGATGCTCGAACTCGGCCAGCCGCTGCACGCGTTCGACGCGACCAAGGTGACCGGTGACCTGGTGGTGCGCCGCGCCGAGGCGGGCGAGAAGCTGATCACCCTGGACGGGGCGAGCCGCGAGCTGGACCCGGACGACATCGTCATCGCCGACGAGACCGGCCCGGTGTCGCTGGCCGGGGTGATGGGCGGCGAGTCCACCGAGATCGGCCACGACACGCACGACGTGCTGCTGGAGGCGGCGAACTGGGACCCGGCGAGCATCGCGCGCGCCATCCGCCGCCACAAGCTGCCCAGCGAGGCGGGCAAGCGGTTCGAGCGGCAGGTGGACCCGGCGGTCGCGCCGGTCGCCGTCGAGCTGGCCGCGCAGCTGCTGGTCCGATACGGCGACGGCACCATCGCGCCGGGCCGCACCGACGTGGGCGAGCCGAAGCAGCCCGAGCCGGTGACCATGCCGCTGGCGCTGCCGGACAGGATCGCCGGGGTGTCCTACGAGCGCGGCGTGACCGCGCGACGGCTGGGCCAGATCGGCTGCCGCATCGAGGTCAGCACCTCGGACGAGGGCGTCGGCCTGGTCACCGCGACGCCGCCGACCTGGCGCCCGGACCTGACGCAGCCCTACGACCTGGTCGAGGAGGTGCTGCGGCTGGAGGGCTACCACACGATCCCGTCGGTGCTGCCCGCCGCGCCGCCCGGCCGCGGCCTGACCGGCGAGCAGCGCCGCGAGCGCGCGGTCTCCCGCGCGCTGGCCGCCGAGGGCTACGTCGAGGTGCTGCCCTTCCCGTTCGTCGGCAAGGCGATGCTCGACGCGTTCGGCCTGGCCGAGGACGACGAGCGGCGCCGCACGATGTCGGTGCTCAACGCGCTGGAGAGCGACCGGTCGCTGCTGACCACGACGCTGCTGACCGGCCTGGCCGAGGTCATGCAGCGCAACGTCTCCCGCGGGCAGCGCGACCTGGCGCTGTTCCACATCGGACAGGTCGTGCAGCCCGCCGCGGAGCAGCCGCCGGTGCCGGAGGTCGGTGTCGCGCAGCGGCCCAGCGACGAGCAGCTGGCCGCGCTGGAGGCGGCGCTGCCCGCGCAGCCGAAGCACGTGGCGGTGCTGCTGGGCGGTCACCGCGAGCAGGCCGGCTGGTGGGGCAAGGGCCGCGAGGCGAGCTGGGCGGACGCCGTCCAGGCCGCCCGCGTGGTCGCCGCGGCCGCCGGTGTGGAGCTGGAGGTCGGTGCCGGTGAGCTGGCGCCGTGGCACCCGGGCCGCTGCGCGCAGCTGAAGGTCGGCGAGACCGTGGTGGGCCACGCCGGTGAGCTGCACCCGAAGGTCGTCGAGGCCCTCGGCCTGCCCAAGCGGACCTGCGCGATGGAGCTCGACCTGGACGCCCTGCCGCTGGTGGACGACCGCCCGGCGCCGCAGATCTCGCCGTACCCGCCGGTGCTGATGGACATCGCGCTGGTGGTGGACGCCGGGGTCGCGTCGGCGGACCTGGTCGACGCGGTCCGTACCGGTGGCGGCGAACTGCTGGAGGACGTCCGGCTGTTCGACGTCTACGCGGGCGAGCAGCTGGGCGAGGGCAAGAAGTCGCTGGCCCTGGCGCTGCGCTTCCGCGCTCCGGACCGCACGCTCAAGCAGGAGGAGGCCACCGAGGCCCGCGACGCGGCGGTCAAGTCCGCCGCCGACCGCCTCGGCGCGACCCTGCGCGCCTGACGATCGACCCAGCGGCCCCGCTCCCGACCAGGGACGGGGCCGCTGGCTTTTTCCGGCGGGGAGGGAGCGGCGTGGTAAAGCTGGACCGGTTGATCAACGTGCTCGGCGGTGTCGGGGCGAGGTTGGCCAGCGCACCGCGCAGCAGGTCCGCGGACCTGCGCTCGGTGGCGCTGCACGATCCGGCCGATCCCGGGGCCACCGGCGATGTGCTGCTGGCCGTCGGCGTCGACGCCGAGGACGCGGAGCTGATCGAGCGGACCTCCGCTCAGGTGGTGGTGTTCCGGGCCGGTGCGGTCGGGGAGCGGGTGATCGCCGCTGCCCGCGAGCGCGGGCTGGCCGTCGTGCTCGTCGATCCGGCGGTGTCCTGGGGCCAGCTGGCCGGGGTCGTGTACGGGCTGGTGCTGGAGGGGCGGGAGACCGAGGCGGGGCGGGGCCCGACGGATCTGTTCGCGCTGGCCGACGCGCTCGCCGATTCGGTGGGCGGCCCGGTCACCATCGAGGACCACCGCTCCGGCGTGCTCGCCTACTCCCGGCGGCAGCTCAGCGCCGACCGGGCGCGGCTGGCCACGATCCTGGGGCGGCAGGTGCCGGAGGAGATCCGGCGGACGCTGGCCGCGCGGGGCGTGTTCCGGCACCTGGAGACCTCGGACGAGCCGATGTACGTGGCTCCGCTGGAACCGCAGGACTCGCACGGGCGCGTGGTCGTCGCGATCCGCGCGGGCCGGGAGCTGCTGGGCTCGATCTGGGTGGAGACCCAGCAGCCGCTCACCGCCGCGCACGAGGCGGCGCTGGTCGGCGGCGCGCGCACCGCGGCGCTGCACCTGCTGCGCACGCGGGCCAGCGCGGACCTGGAGCGGCAGGTCGAATCGGACCTGGTCATCGGTCTGCTGGAAGGGCACGAGGACGCTTCGGCGGTGCTGAGCAGGCTCGGCCTGCGCAGCGAGCAGTTCCGGGTGGTGGCCGTGCAGGTGCACAGCGGTGCCGCACGGGACGAAACCGCGCTGCTGGCCTTCGAGCGGGCGACGATCGGGTTCGGCTGGTCGCGGCCCGGCCGCAGCGCGCTGTTCGCCAACACCGTCTACACCGTGCTGCCGCACGACGACGCCGCGCGCGCTCGCGAGTGGGTGCGCGCGCTGGTGCGCGATCTGCCTTCGGGCACCACGATCCTCGCCGGTGTCGGCGGAGCTGCTGGGCCGAACCAGCTCGTCGACAGCAGGCGCGAGGCCGATGAGAGCCTCGCGGTCCACTCGACGCGGGCCGGTCAGGACGCCGTGGTCTACGACGATGCGTGGCACGAGATCCTGCTGCGCCGCCTGCGGCACGCCGCCTCGACCGGTCGGCTGCCGGACCGCGGGCCGGTCGTCGACCTCCGGCGCCACGACCGCGAGCAGGGCACCCGCTACGTCGAGACGCTGCGGGCGTGGCTGGAGTGCCAGGGCGACCTCGGGGCGGCCGCGGCGCGGCTGGAGATCCACCCGAACACCGTGCGCTACCGGATGCGGAAGATGGCCGAGCTGACCCCGCTGGACCTGGACGATCCGAACGCCCGGCTGGCGATGATCATCGCGCTCGCGGTCGGATAGTGGATTTCGGCCAAACGGCGGTCCACCGATTGTCGGGTTCGGACACTGGCTGCGCGCGGCCGCCCAGGCATGCTCCTGTCGAGGTTCGCACCGAGGAGGCAGCATGCGCGAGGACGGGATCGACGGGATTCCGCGGCGGGCAGTGGTGGTCGGCGCCGGCGTGGTCGGTCTGTCCACCGCGTGGTTCCTGCAGGAGCACGGCGTCGAGGTGACCGTGCTCGACAAGCAGGACGTCGCGGCGGGTTCGTCGTGGGGCAACGCCGGCTACCTCTCGCCGGCCTTCTCGATCCCGCTGCCGGAGCCGGCGGTGCTGCGCTACGGGCTGCGCACGCTGCTCTCCGCCGACGCCCCGCTGCACGTGCCCGCCACGCCGGACATCGGTCTGTGGGCGTTCCTGACCCGCTTCGCGGCGCACTGCACGCCGCGGGCGTGGCAGCGGGGGATGCGGTCCTTCGTGCCGATGAACGCCGAATGCCTGGACGCCTTCGACGCGCTGCTGGCGGGCGGTGTCGAGGCGAAGACCGAGAGCGCGCCGATCACGGCGGCCTTCGAGAAGCCCGAGCAGGCCGCCGATCTGCGGCACGAGTTCGAGCAGATCCGCGGCTGCGGCCAGCCGGTCGACACCACCGAGCTGTCCGTGGCGGAAGCGGAGGTGCCGCAGCTGTCCGACCGCATCACGTCGGTGCTGCGGGTCGAGGGCCAGCGCTACGTCGACCCCGGCGAGTTCACCCGGGCCCTCGCGCGGTCCTTCGTCGAGCGCGGCGGCACGCTGCGCACCGGGTTCGAGGTGCGGGGCATGGTGCGCACCAGCGGCCAGGTGATCGTCAAGTCCGCTCAGGACGACCGGGTGTCGGCCGAGGTGGTCGTGCTGGCCGCCGGGGCCTGGCTGAGCAAGCTCGCCAAGCCGCTGGGTGTGCGCACCCCGGTGCGCGCGGGCCGCGGCTACTCCTTCACCGTCCCGACGGACCAGCCGGTCCCGGGCCCGGTCTACCTGCCCGCCGCGCGGGTGGCGTGCACGCCCTACCAGGGCGGCCTGCGGGTGGCGGGCACCATGGAGTTCCGACCGGTCGACGCGCCGCTGGACCGCGGCCGCATCGAAGCGATCGTCCGCTCGGCGCGCCCGCTGCTGACCGGGGTGCGCTGGGAGGAGCGCCACGACGAGTGGGTCGGCGGCCGCCCGGTCACGCCCGACGGATTGGCGCTGATCGGCGCGACCAAGCTGCCCGGCGCCTACGTCGCGGGCGGCCACGGCATGTGGGGCCTGACCCTCGGCCCGCTCACCGGGCGACTGCTCGCCGAGCAGATCACCACCGGCAAGCGCCCGGCGCTGCTGCGGCCGTTCGACCCGCTGCGGTGAACGAGCTGACCGCGGCGGAGCGCGAAGAGCTCGACCGCCTCCGCCGCGAGAACCACCTCCTCCGCGTGGAGAAGGAGATGCTCCTGCGCATCGCCACCGAGTACGCCCTCGACCAGCGAGTACCGGCGATCTCCGGCGAGAGCGGGAGCTGACGGCCGAGTAGTGGATCTTTCTCCGGAAACCGCCATCGCGCCCGCGTGCGCCCTGGCACCATGATCCGGTGACCGGACCTGGAGGTGCTCGGAGCCTGCAGGAGGTCTTGCGGCAGCGGCAGGGCAGCGAGTTCGTCGGCCGGCGTCAGCAGTGCGACGCCTTCCGCGCGAACCTGCGGGCACCGGTGGCCGAGCGCAAGTTCGTGTTCGGCCTGCACGGCCAGGCCGGCATCGGGAAGACCTTCCTGCTGCGCCAGCTGCGCGAGATCTCGCTGCAGCACTCCGCGCTGGTCGCGGTCACCGACGACAACGAGTCGAACCTGGTCCGCGTGCTGGCCGCGATCGCCCGCCAGCTGGCCGGGCAGGGCGGGGAGGCGCGGAACTTCGCGCAGCGGCTGGCCGAGTACGAGCAGCGGCACGACGAGGTGCTGTCCGATCCGCAAGCGCCGTCCGAAGCCCGCGAGCTGGTGATGGCCACGGCGGTCAGGTTCGGCCTCGGCGTCGTGCGCGCCGCCGCGCCCGGGCTCGGCCCGGTCGCCGATGCCGTCCCGCCGGAGCGGATCCAGGAGTGGGTGGAGCAGTGCCGCGGCTACCTGGCCAGGCGCTTCGGCAGCCAGGCCGATGTCCGGCTGCTGCTCTCACCGGTCGAGGAGCTCACCCCGCACCTGGTGGACGACCTGCGCAAGATCGCCCGCCACCGGCAGCTGGTGGTGCTGTTCGACAACTACGAGCGCACCGCCGAAGTCGTCGAACCGTGGCTGCTGCGCCTGCTGCACGGGTACTACGGGGAGCTCCCGCTGGGGCTGGTGCTCGGCGTCGCGGGACAGCACCCGCTCGACTTCAACCACTGGGGCGAGTTCTCGTCGATCCTGGTGTCCTGGCGGCTGGATCCGTTCACCGTCGAGGAGTCCAGGACGCTGCTCGGCCGGAAGGGCGTCCGGGACCCGGAGCTGGCGGAGGTGATCCTCGAACTCTCCGGCGGGCTCCCGCTGCTGCTCGCCAGCCTGGCCGAATCGGGCGACGACGGCGTGCACGACCCGACCGGGATGGCGGTGGCGCGCTTCCTGAACTTCGTCCCGGAGCAGGAGAGCAGGGACGACGCGGTGCTGGCCGCGCTGCCCCGGGTGCTGGACGAGGACGTGCTGGCCGTGCTGCGCGAGCCGGGCCGGGCGGTGGGCCTGTTCCGGTGGCTGCGGGAGCGGCCGTTCGTCCACGAGGACCAGGGCCAGTTGAAGTACCACCACGTGGTGCGGGAGAAGATGGTCCGCTACGAGCGTGGCCGCGCACCGCGGCGCTTCCGCCAGCACCACCAGGCGCTCGCCGAGCACTTCCGCCAGCGCCGCGAGGAGCTCGGGCTGCCCGGCGACTCCTGCTGGTTCGACTGGGAGTGGCGGATGCTGCTGGTGGAGGAGCACTACCACCGCCTGTGCTCGGCCGCGCACCGCTGGTTGCCCGAGGCGTTGCACCACTGCGCGACGGCATGCGGCATCGAGGCCGAACCCGCCGTGCACGCCTGGCTCGACGCGATCGCCGCGGCGGCGCGGGATTCGGCCACCGATGCTGTGGTTGCGTGCGCCCAGGATCTGCAGCGGTTCGTGGCACCTGGCGGTTCGGTCGATCGCGCGGAACTGCAGCGGTACCTGACCAGGCGGTTGGAACAAGCCGGTTTCGGGCAGGTGGTGGGTGCGAGATCCATCGCTCCCGGCGGCGAGTCCGAGAACCGGGTGGTGCACGGCACCGCTCATCAGAACTTCTTCGGTGGCGGCGAGGAGGGCTCCGCGCCGGTGATCGGTGAGTGAGCGCTCAGCGGGCGCGGGGGAGGTGGCGGGTGGCGAACTCCTCGGCGGTGATGCCCATCAGCACCAGGTACTGGGCCCCGCCGCAGAGGAACTCCGGGTCGCGGAGGCGGCCCTCCTCGCGGAAGCCGAGCCTGGCGTGCAGGGCCAGCGACGCGGTGTTGCAGCCGTAGATGCCGACCTCGCACTTGGTGAAGCGGCGGTGGCCGAACATGTAGCCGAGCAGCGTGCTGATCGCGTCGTCGGCGTAGCCGCGGCGGCGGTGCCGCGGGCCGATCCCGATGCCGTAGCTGAAGGTGCCCGGCTCCGGCTGGCTGGTCGACAGCGAACCGACCAGGGTCCCGTCGTGCCGGGTCTCGATCGCCAGCTGGAGGTCCTCGCCCGGGTCCAGGTGGTCGGCGCGGTGCGCCGCCCAGTGCCGGTAGCCGTCGAACTGCGGTGGCCCCTCCTGCGCGGACGCCCGGTCGAAGCCGATCAGGGTGCGCCGGTCCGCCGGCTCGACGCCGCGCAGCAGCACCCGCCGTCCCACCCAGCCCGCAGTCGGCCGCGAAGCTCGGTGGTCGACCGCGCTCGGCCGGGGCGGGATCATCGTCATCAGCACCGATGATCCCGCGCCGCCCAACCGATCTCGCAAGGGGGTCGGGTGAGCCACGGCACTTGCGCGCAGTGATGCCAACGCTTCCCCGAGCCCGGCTCAACCGAGATAGTGGGCACCGGACGTTGATCATGCCTTCGCGGAGCGCTGGGAGGAACCTGCAGTGACGAGTGGCGGACTGGGCATCAACTCGCGAACCCGGATCTGGGGCCCGGACGACGGGACGTCCGACTGGGTCCCGGCACCCGGGCTGCCCGACGGTGGTGAGCTCGTGGTGGACGCCGAAGCCCGCAACGCCGCGGGCACCGATCGCGGCGCTCGCGTGACAGCCCTGCCCGGCGCGGTCTTGCGCCCGGCCGGAGCCGGTGACGTCGAAGCCGTCGTGCGGTTCGCGCACCAGCACGGGATCCCGTGCGCCGCGCAGGGCAACCAGCACACCGTCGGCGGGCAGGCGCTGGCCGCCGACGGGATCGCCATCGACATGCTGCGGCTCAACCGCATCCACTCCCTCCAGCCGCCCGCGGCGGACGGGTCGGCCGGAGTCGTCGAGATCGATGCGGGCGTGCTGCTGACCGACGTCGCCATCGCCGCGGACAAGCACCGGGCCCGCGTCAGCACCGGGTATCCCGGCCGCACCACGCTGTCGGCCGGCGGGTTCGCCGCGGTGGGCGGGTGGAGCGCCAACGTGCGCAGCGGGGCGTTCGGCGCCGCGGTGTCCCGCATGGAGGTCGTCACCCCCACCGGGCAGCGGCTGCTGTGCAGCGCGGACGAGAACGACGAGGTGTACGACGCGGTGCTCGGCGGCGTCGGCCAGCACGGCGTCATCACCCGGCTCTGGGTCGAGCTGACGCCTGCGCCGAGCCGGGTGAGCACCTACACGCTGCGGTTCAGCTCTCCTGCTGCGGCGTACCAGGCCCTCCGGGTCCTGTCCGACAACCCCGATCTCGACGAGCTGCACGTCACCTGGAAGTACCCCGACGCGCAGGTCGCCTGGCTGGAGGCCGACATCTACGACCCCGGGCCGCGCGGGATCGATGCCACCGTGCTGGACGGGTTCGGCGAGGGCGAGCCCGAGTACCAGGACCGCGCCTACCTCGACTTCGTCCTCGGCCTGGCGGACCCGATGTACGACTACGCCGAGCGGGAGCTGGGCTGGAACGAGCTCCCGAAGGCGTGGGCCGACTGGATCATGACCGACGATCAGCTGACCGAGATCCTGCCCGAAGCCCTGCCGCAGGTGCAGCCGCTCATCAGCCCGACCTCGGTGGTGCTGCTGGCGGTGAAGAACCGCGCGGCCATGGACGCGGCGGGCCGCCGCAACCCGCCGCTGCCCGAAGGCGCGGGGGAGCGGTACTGGCTGCTGGACTGCCTGCTGGACTTCCCGACCCGCGAGCGCGCGGACGAAGCGGTGCGACTCCTCCACGACCTGCACGCCTTCGCCCTCGCCCGCGGTGCCCGCATCTACTCGATCGGCACGTTCACCGACCCGGGTGTCCACGCCGAAACCGGCCTGGCCCCGGGCACCAGCAAGCCGAAGATCGACCGGTAGCCGGGTGGGCCCGTGAGTGCTTCGGGGCGCTGGGACACCCCGAAACGCTCACGGGCTCGCGGCTCGGTCCTGCGGGATGACGGGGTGCTTCGGGCTCCGGTCGACGCGGAGCTCGAAGACGTCCGGCCGGGAGTAGTGGCCGACGACGTCGAAGTCGTACTTGCCCTCCGCGATTCGCCCGAGGTCGAGCTCCGCGCGCAGGATCGCAGGCCCGTCGGTCGCAGGCCCGGCCAGCACGGTGCCGAGCGGGTCCACGATGACCGACGCTCCGCGGCTGAGGACTTCGCCGGGTTCGGCGTCGACGGGGTAGTCGGCCGGGTAGTCCGAGCGGCGGGTGAACTGGTTGGCGGAGAGCACGAAGCAGCGGCCCTCGCAGGCGATGTGCTGCATGCTGGCCACCCACGTGTCGCGCGGGTCGGCGGTCGGCGCGCAGTAGAGCTGAACGCCCTGGGAGTACATGTGCATGCGCATCGCGGGCATGTAGTTCTCCCAGCAGATGACGGTGCCGATGCGGCCGATCGGGGTGTCGTGGACCGGCATCGTCGAACCGTCGCCGAAGCCCCACACCAGTCGTTCGCTGCCGGTCGGCATCAGCTTCCGGTGCTTTCCGAGCAGGACGCCGTCGGGCCCGAAGGTCAGCGCGGTGCAGTAGAGCGTGCCGCGATCGCACTCGATGACGCCGATGACCAGGTGCATCCCGTGCCGCGCGGCCGCCGCCCCGATCCGCTCGGTCGCCGGTCCGGGCACCTCGACCGACGACTCCCAGTACCGCCGGTACAGCTGCCTGCCCTCCGGCGTCCGCTGCCCGACGGTCGCTCCGAAGGTCGCGCCACGGGGATAGGCGGACACGAACGCCTCCGGGAACACGACCAGCTCGGTCCCACCGGCAGCCGCCTGCTCGGCGAGCCGGTCGACCTTGTCGAGCGTGGCGTCGAGATCGAAAGCAACGGGAGCGTCCTGCACAACAGCGGCCTGCACGGTGACCATCGCGCCTCCTACACATCAGGATCAGCCGCCATCCGACCACGCCGAACGGTCCAGGTCGACCTCCACAGGTGGCACCAGGTCCGTGAGCGTTTTGGGGCGCTATGGCACCCCAAAACACTCACGGGCTCTAACCTGCAGCTTTGCGACCTAGCTCCGCAAAGTGCCGAGGAACTGCGCGAACGCGCCGGGACTGAACACCAGCACCGGGCCGTCGGGGTCCTTGGAATCCCGGACCCCGATGACGGCGGGCTGAACGGCGACTTCGACGCACTGGCCACCGCTGGAGCCACTGCGACTGGACTTGCGCCAAGTCGTGGTTGGAGAAATCGGGGCGGACACCCTCACCCCTTCTGATTGCTTACTGGTAGGTCTGCTTCACCTTATCGAGGAACTCGCGTGATTCCTCAGGAGGTAGGGAAGCAGCCCGGAGGCGTTCGAACACGACGCTGTAGCGGGTGAATTCCTCCGGCTCCCACAAGTAGGTCGCCCCGAGCACGTCCTCCAGGTACACAACGGAGAGCTGCTGGTCGGCAAGCTGTAGAAGCGTCGCTGCGGACGCAACGGCGATGCGATTCGGGACATCGAAGGGGAGAACACGGACTTCGATGTTCTGCTGGTGTGACGAGGTGATCAGACGTTCAAGTTGACGCCGCATGATCTCGGCGTTCCCCTGCACGCGATGCAAAGCAGCTTCGCTGAGGACGACCTGGAGGTTCACCGGTCTGGTGCGCCGGGTCAGCACCTCTTGGCGCTGCAATCTGGTTTGCACCTGCCGATCGACCAAGCGCGGGTCGGCAGCTGGCTCCCATGCCTGGATGGTCGACCGTGCGTAGTCCTCGGTCTGCAGGAGTCCGGTTACGATTTCGACCTCGTAGATCTTGATCTCCGAGGCGTCGCTTTCCAGTGCCAGGAAGCGCTGGAACCAGTCGGGGACGGCATCGCGGTACATGGTCCGGTGGCGGCTGCGCTTCGGGACCTGTGCGGCCAGTCCGGTCAGGTACTTGCGCCGCTTCGCCGGTGCTCCGTAGAGGTCTGACAGCGTCTCGACTTCTTCTGGCGTGGCAGCCTGCTTCCCGTTCTCGATCTTGCTGATCTTGGGTACGGCGCCGCCCAGCGCTGCCGCTGCTTCGGCGGCTGTGCGACCGGCGTTCTCGCGCAAGCGGCGCAGCTCGATCCCGATCTGGATCTTGAGCACCTTCGGGTCCGGGGACGTCGCCATGCCGCACATCTTGGCACTCCTGTTCGTCAAATCCGGGTGTCTGGATATCGATCACCCAGACCAGCGACTGTTAAGAAGCAACTTTCTCGATAATCTTCTCGCAAGTTGATCGGCAGATGGGAGTCGGGATGTCGAAGTCGTGTCGTTCGCCGAAGGTTTGGGGCGAGGGGGAGCTGTCCGCCGTGCTGGCGGATCTGGCCGAGGCGCAGCAGCCGAGGAAGTTCGCGCTGTGCGAAGTCGCTCGGGATGGCGACGGGGTCGTCGATGCGCAGATCTACCTGTGGGGCTTGGACTTCTGCCGGGAACCGGGTGGCTCGGGGCCGGGCGCGGTGTTCGTCAGTCCGCACGGGTGGACCGGCAACTCCGACTCCGCCGAAGGTGCGCTGGAGTGCTTCTCGCGGATCCGCGACCTCCGGCTGATCTGGCTCTGAGGTGCAGGTTCCGGCTGGTCAGGTCCCGTGAGTGCTTTGGGGCGTCATAGCACCCCAAAGCGCTCGCGGGACTGCTTGCCTGGGCTGCTAAGCTCGGCGGCGCAGCGAGGTCTGCTGCCGGAGATCGAGGGAGGTGAGTTGATGACTGTCCTGGCGACCGCTGCCACGTGCAGCGCCCGGATCATCCTCACTTCCCCGGCCTCGTCCTGACCCGCACCCGCCCAGCGGGAGTTTCGCGCGTGGTCCGGAGGGCCCCTCCCAAAGGAATCCACTGTGGACCTTCCCCGCATCTTCACCATCCGCGAGAGCAGCCACCGCATCCACAACCCGCTGACGCACGACAAGCTGGCCACCCTGGGCCGGGCGCTCCACCTGGCTCCCGGAACGCAGGTGCTCGACCTGGCCAGCGGTTCGGGCGAGATGCTGTGCACCTGGGCCCGCGACCTGGGCTTCACCGGCACGGGCGTGGACATCAGCACGGTCTTCACCGAGCAGGCCCGCGCCCGCGCCGTCGAGCTCGGCGTCGCCGACCGGGTGGCGTTCGTCCACGGCGACGCCGCCGGTCACGTCGCTGACGAGCCGGTCGATCTCGCCGCCTGCATCGGCGCCACCTGGATCGGCAACGGCGTCGCCGGAACCGCCGAGCTGCTCAGCCGCAGCCTCCGCCCCGGAGGCCTGATGCTGATCGGCGAGCCCTACTGGCGCGTGGCTCCGCCGGACCAGGAGACCGCGGAGGCCTGCCACGCGACCAGCCCGGCCGACTTCCTGCCGCTGCCCGGGCTGATCGAGCAGTTCGGCGACCTCGGGTACGACGTCGTGGAGATGGTGCTGGCCGACCAGGACAGCTGGGACCGGTACGCCGCGGCGCAGTGGCTCAACCTCCGCCGCTGGCTCGACCGGAACCCGGACGACGAACTGGCGCCCGAGGTGCGGGCCGAGCTCACCACCGAGCCCGCGCGATATGCGCGCTGCACGCGCGAGCATCTCGGCTGGGGAGTCTTCGCCCTGATGAAGCGCTGATCGCCGGAAGCCCCGCGGGCCGTGCCGGTTCTCAGTCGCGTTGAACCACCGTCGTCCGGCTCACGTTTGCACGTCGAGGTCGGCGTCGTGGACGAGCAGGGCGATTTGAACGCGGTTCTCGAGGTCCAGCTTGGTGAGGATGGCGGAAACGTGCGTCTTGACGGTGGCCAGGCCCAGGTGGTGGCGGGCGGCTATCTCGGCGTTGGAGCGCCCGGCGCCCACGTCGACGGCCACGGTGCGTTCCCGCGGGGCGAGGGCTTCCAGGCGACGGCGTGCTGCTTCGGCGCGGGCGTCGCGTCCGGGTTTCTCGCCCGCGGCGCGGTCCATGAGTCGGCGGGTGACCTCGGGCGAGAGCACCGGTCTGCCTTGCGCCGCCTGGCGGATGGCGACGACGAGTTCCTCGGGCGGGGTGTCCTTGAGCAGGAAACCCGCCGCCCCCGCGCGCAGGGCGCGCAGCACGTGGGCGTCGGAGTCGAAGGTGGTGAGCACGACGATGTTGGGCGCGTGGCCACGGGCGCGGAGGGCCTCGGTGGCGGTGATGCCGTCGGTGCCGGGCATGCGGATGTCCATCAGGACCACGTCGGGCGAGTGGCGGGTGGTCAGCTCGATCGCCTCGGCGCCGTCGCGCGCTTCAGCGACCACCTCCACGTTGGGGGCGCCGCGCAGCATCATGGTCAACCCGAAGCGCACGACCGGGTCGTCGTCGGCGATCAGCACGGTGATGGCCGGGTCGTCGCCCGGTCCTGTCTCGGTCATGCCGGCCACGGTAGCCGGACCGCCAGCCGCCACCCGCCGGCGCGAGTGGGGCCGTGCCGGAGGTCGCCGCCGACGAGCGCGACCCGCTCAGCCAGGCCGCTCAGCCCCGCCCCGGATCCGGGCGGTGTCGCCGCGGGGCGCACGGGCGGTGCCTCGTTGACCACTTCCGCGCTCAGGTGCGCGCCGGGTTCGGCGGTGATCGTGATGGCGATCGGCGCGGCGGAAGCGTGCTTGCGCGCGTTGGTCAGCGCCTCCTGCACGAACCGGTACAGGGTGCGGCCCAGAGCTGCCGGGACCGCGTGGGCACCGGTGCACACGCCCGGCTCGTCGAGCAACCGCACGTCGGTGCCGGTGCGGGCGGTTTCCTCGACGAGCTCGGCGATGTCCGCGACACCGGGAAGCGGCATGTCACCGTCCGGGGCGCGCAGCACCGAGATGACCTCGCGCAGGTCTTTGAGCGCGCGGTGGGCGCTTTCCCGGATCAACTCCGCGGCCTGCTGCGTCTCCTCGGCCGTGGCCGCGCGGTGGTAGGCCAGGGCACCCGCGTTGATGGTGAGCAGCGACAGCCGGTGGCCGAGCACGTCGTGCATCTCCCGGGCCAGAGCCTCGCGGGCCTCGAGCCTGGCGTGCTCGGTGCGCAGCTGGGCCTCGACTTCGGCGGCGACGGCCCGTTCCCGCAGCGACGCGATGAGCTGGTGACGGCCGCGCCGCAGCAGCCCCCACGCGACGACCACGACGTGCACGAGAAGGATCCACGAGACGAACACCCACGTCGACACCATCGAGACCAGAGGCATCTGCCGCAACGTCAGGTAGACGGTGTGGGTGAGCACGCTGCCCGCGGCGAGCAGCACGACGGTCCATGCCGAGCGGTGGACGGCCACGGTGAACAACATGACCAGCGCCGCGGGTGAGGCGGTCTCCGAGAAGGTGGTCAGTGCCACCAGGATGGCGGCCAGCACCGTCGGACAACGGCGTCGCCACCAGAGCGCGAGACAGCCGAGCGCCCCGGCGGCGGTGTCGGCGGTCATGATCCAGCCGGGTGCCGGCTCGATCTCCAGCCGGAGGACCGCCACCGCGAGCCCGGCCAGGACCGCGAGCACGAACAGCCCACCGTCGGCGGCCCGGTCCCGGCGCCGGCTGTGCGCTGCGTCGTTCACGGTGCCGAGCCTAGACGGGCCACCGCTCCCGCCGGCTCCCACCGAAGACGGAGGCGCGGCTCCGACTTTGGTCAGGCGTTCCGGGTCCTGCGGTGGATCCGCGTGAGCGACCGGGGGTCCTAGCGTCGATGCGGCAAGTCACCGCTACCAAGGAGTTTCCGTGTTCGGTACGCGCTCGAGACTGCTCGTCGTGGGAGCCGCGTCGTTGGCCCTCGCGAGCGCCTGCACCACACCGCCCCCGCCCGGCGCACCGCCACCGGACCTGACCGAATTCCACGACCAGCAGGTCGCGTTCGAGCCGTGCGGCCCCTTCGCGACGACGTCCACCGACGAGAAGCTGTTCGCCAACGAGCGCCTCGACTGCGCGCGGGTGCAGGTTCCCTTGGACTACGACGACCCGGACGGGGCTCGCGGTGAGGTCGCCCTGCTGCGGATCCCGGCCAGTGGCGAGAAGATCGGGTCGCTCTTCGTCAACCCGGGCGGCCCCGGCGGTTCGGGGATGAACTTCGTCGCCACCATGGCCTCCGCGAATCCACTGTGGACCGATGGGTTGCTCGGGCAGCGGTTCGACATCATCGGGTTCGACCCCCGCGGCGTGGGCGCCTCGTCGCCCCAGGTGGACTGCTTCACCGATGCCGACAACGACGATCGTGCCGCGGGCTTCGACAACGCGCTGGATCCACACGGCGCCGCCAGCGAGGAGCACGCCCAGGAGATCATGCAGCGGTGCGCGGAGAGCGCGGGTGGGGAGGACGCGCTCACCAGCATCGGCACCCGGGAGGTCGCGCGGGATGTGGACGTGCTGCGGGAGGTCCTGGGCGACGAGAAGCTGACCTTCCTCGGCTACAGCTACGGGACCGAGTTGGGCGGCGTCTACGCGGAGGCGTTCCCGGAGAAGGTGCGCGCGCTGGTCCTCGACGGCGCGGTCTCCCCTGGTCAGACCCCGGACGAGATGACCATCGGGCAGGCCGTGGCGGCCCAGGAGGGCTTCGGCCGGCTGGCCGAGGAATGCGCGAAGGCCCCGGACTGTCCACTGGGGACCGATCCGGCTCTCGCCACCGAGAGGTTCCAGGCGTTGACGCGGCCGCTGGTCGACCAGCCCGCACCGACCGCCGACGGCCGCGGCCTCGGCTACAACGACGCCATCACCGCTGCGGCGACCGGGATGCGCGCCGAGGCGCTGCTTCCCCAGCTCATCGACGGGCTCACCGAACTGGCCGAGGGCCGGGGTGACATCCTGCTCGCGCTGCGTGACCAGATGACCGGCCGCGGACCGGACGGCCGCTACAACGGTCTGATGGAGGACTTCCTCGCGATCCGGTGCATGGACTGGCCCCGCCGCTCGCCGGCCGAGCAGACCGAGTTGAACCGCCGGCTCCGCGAAGCGGCGCCGTTCATGGACGACGGCAGGCCGGTGGAGCAGAGCCACCACGCGTGCGAGGCATGGCCGAAGCCGCCGTCCAGGACGGGCCCCTGGCTCGCCGCTGACGTCGCCGGGCTGCCACCGACGCTGACCGTGTCGACCACCGGGGACATCGCCACTCCGTACCAGGCGGGGGTCGAACTGGCCGACGCGCTCGGCGGCGGCCTGCTGACCGTGGAGGGCGAGCAGCACGGCGTCTCGCTGGTCGGCAGCAACGCGTGCATCGACGACACCGTCCTCGCATACCTGGTCGACCTGAGGACACCGCCCGAAGGTGCCCGCTGCGTCCTGTGACGGACGGCTGTTTGATTGAAATTGCATGAGGGTGCATAATCATCCGCATGACGGTTCGAGTGGCTGTTGCCGGTGCCAGTGGCTACGCGGGTGGGGAGCTGCTCCGCCTGCTGCTCTCGCACCCCGAGGTGGAGATCGGTGCGTTGACCGCGGGCGGCAACGCCGGGAGCGCGCTCGGGCAGCACCACCCGAACCTGCTGCCGCTGGCCGACCGGGTCCTGGTCGAGACCACGGCCGCCGAGCTCGCCGGGCACGACGTCGTCTTCCTCGCGCTGCCGCACGGGCACTCCGCCGCGATCGCCGCCGAGCTCGGCGAGGACACCGTGGTGATCGACTGCGGTGCCGACCACCGGCTCAACGATCCCGAGGACTGGTCCCGCTGGTACGGCGGCGAGCACCCGGGCACCTGGCCCTACGGCGTTCCCGAACTGCCCGGCGCGCGCGAGCGCCTGCGCGGCGCCAAGCGCGTCGCCGTCGCCGGGTGCTTCCCCACGGTGTCCTCGCTGGCGCTCGCGCCTGCGCTGGCCGCCGGTCTCGTCGAGCCCGAAGCGGTCGTCGTCGCGGTCACCGGCACCTCCGGCGCTGGTCGCGCGCTCAAGCCGCACCTGCTCTCCGCCGAGGTCATGGGCTCCGCCAGCGTCTACGGCGTCGGCGGCGCGCACCGGCACACCCCGGAGTTCATCCAGAACCTCAGCGCCGCCGCGGGCGAACCGGTGAAGGTCTCGTTCACGCCCGTCCTGGCGCCGATGGCGCGCGGCATCCTCGCCACCTGCAGCGCCGCGCTGCGCGAGGGCGTCAGCGCCGACTCCGCGCGCGAGGCCTACCTCGAGGCCTACGGCGACGAGCCGTTCGTGCACGTGCTCCCCGAGGGGCAGTGGCCGCAGACCTCGGCCACGCTCGGCGCGAACACCGTCCACCTCCAGCTGGCCGTGGACCCCGACGCCGACCGGCTGATCGTCGTCGCCGCCGAGGACAACCTGACCAAGGGCACCGCGGGCGGAGCCGTGCAGTGCATGAACCTCGCGGTCGGGCTGCCCGAGATCACCGGCCTGCCGACGGTCGGAGTGGCCCCGTGACCGGTCTCTCGCTCCGCCTGCACGACGAGCTGCTGGCCGTCGGCATGGTGCCCGCGCACGCCAACCTGGCGCTGACCGGCGGCAACGCGCCGATCCACGGCAGCCTGACCACCAGCGCGGGCCGCACCATCGTCTTCCCGCACTCGCTGGCCGCCGAAGCCGGCCGCGACGTGCGGGTGGAAGGCCCGTTCCGGGCGCTGGAGGTGCAGGGCCCGCTGGACTTCGCGCTGACCGGAGTCCTGGCCGCGCTGCTGGTGCCGCTGGCCGACGCCGGGATCAGCGTCTTCACCCTGTCCACCTTCGACACCGACTGGATCCTGGTCCCGGCCGACGCCGCCGGGAAGGCCGCGGCCGCGCTCACCGCGGCCGGGCACGTCGTCGAGATGACCGAGGAGAGCACATGAGCGTGACCGGACCTGCCGGTTTCCGGGCGGCCGGGGTGGCCGCCGGGATCAAGGCCGGTGGCAAGCGCGATCTCGCGCTCGTCGTCAACGACGGACCGCAGCAGACCGCGGCCGGGGTGTTCACCACCAACAAGGTCAAGGCCGCGCCCGTGCTGTGGTCGCAGCAGGTGCTCAAGGAGCACAAGCTGCGGGCCGTGGTGCTCAACTCCGGCTGCGCCAACGCCTGCACCGGACCCGAGGGCTTCCAGGACACCCACGCCACCGCGGAGAAGGTCGCCGACGTGCTCGGCGCCGGCGCCATCGAGGTGGCGGTCTGCTCGACCGGCCTGATCGGCGAGCGGCTGCCGATGGACGCGCTGCTGCCCGGCGTGGACACCGCGAACGGAGCGCTCGCGGGCGGCGCGCAGGCCGGTCTCGACGCGGCCACCGCGGTGCTCACCACCGACACCAAGCCCAAGCAGGCCTTCGGGCAGCACGACGCGGGCTGGTCGATCGGCGGCTTCGCCAAGGGCGCCGGGATGCTCGCGCCGAACCTGGCCACCATGCTCAGCGTCCTCACCACCGACGCGGTGATCAGCGGCGACGACCTGGACGACGCGCTGCGCGCGGCCACCCGCGTCACCTTCGACCGGCTCGACGTCGACGGCGGCACCTCCACCAACGACACCGTGCTGGTGCTGGCCTCCGGCGCCTCCGGCGTCGAGGTGTCCAAAGAGGACTTCACCGCGCTGCTGACCACCGTCTGCACCGACCTCGTCCGGCAGCTGCAGGACGACGCCGAGGGCGCCACCAAGACCATCGACATCACCGTGCGCGGCGCGGTCAGCGAAGCCGACGCGGTCGCCATCGGCCGCACCATCGCCGAGGACAACCTGGTCAAGACCGCGATCTTCGGCTCCGACCCGAACTGGGGCCGCATCGCGATGGCGCTCGGCCGGGTGGACGCCGAGATCGACGTCGACCGGCTGGAGATCGCCACCAACGGCGTCACCCTCTACGCCGCGGGCACCAAGGCCCGCGACCGCAGCGAGGCCGACCTGTCCGGCCGCGAGGTCGAGATCGTGGTGGACCTGCACCTCGGCGAGCACGCCGCGACCATCCTGACCACCGACCTGTCCCACGCCTACGTCGAAGAGAACAGCGCCTACTCCTCATGACTCCGGAAACCACCGACCGGCTGGCCACCGCCGCGGAGAAGGCCAGCGTCCTGGTCGAAGCACTCCCGTGGCTGCAGCGCTTCCACGGCGCCACCATCGTGGTCAAGTACGGCGGCAACGCGATGGTCGACGACGAGCTCAAGCAGGCCTTCGCCACCGACATGGTGTTCCTGCGCCTGGCCGGGCTGCACCCGGTCGTGGTGCACGGCGGCGGCCCGCAGATCACCTCGATGCTCGACCGCCTCGGCATGCAGGGCGAGTTCCGCGGCGGCCTGCGGGTGACCTCCCCGGAAACCATGGACGTGGTGCGGATGGTGCTGGTCGGCCAGGTCGGGCGCGAGCTCGTCGGCCTGATCAACCAGCACGGCCCGCACGCGGTCGGCATGTCCGGCGAGGACGCCCGGCTGTTCACCGCCGAGCGGCGCACCGCCACCGTCGACGGCGAGGCGGTCGACGTCGGCCTGGTCGGCGACGTGGTCTCGGTCAACCCCGACGCGGTGCTCGACCTGATCAACGCCGGTCGCATCCCGGTGGTCTCCACCGTCGCGCCCGACGTCGACGGCGTGGTGCACAACGTCAACGCCGACACCGCCGCCGGCGCGCTGGCCGTGGCGCTCGGCGCCGAGAAGCTGGTGGTGCTCACCGACGTCGAAGGCCTCTACACCGACTGGCCGGACCGCTCGTCGCTGGTGTCCCGGCTCGACGTCGACCAGCTCGCGGAACTGCTGCCGAACCTGGCCTCGGGCATGGTCCCCAAGATGGAGGCGTGCCTGCGCGCGGTGCGCGGCGGGGTCCCGCGGGCGCACGTCATCGACGGACGCCTCGCGCACTCCGTGCTGCTGGAGGTCTTCACCAGCGCCGGCATCGGCACCATGGTGCTGCCGGCGCAGAACACCGAGGAGAACTCATGACCGGCAACGTGGCGGGCGCGCAGCGCTGGCAAGCGTCCATGATGGACAACTACGGCACCCCGAAGCTGACCCTGGTCAGCGGCTCGGGCGCCGAGGTCACCGACGCCGACGGCAAGACCTACCTCGACTTCCTGAGCGGGATCGCGGTCAACGCGCTCGGCCACGGGCACCCCGCCATCGTGCGCGCGGTCTCCGAGCAGGTCGGCAAGCTCGGCCACGTCTCCAACCTCTACGTGCACGAACAGGGGCTCGCGCTGGCCGAGCGGCTGCTGGAGCTGGTGGGTGCGCCGGGTCGCGTGCTGTTCTGCAACTCCGGTGCCGAGGCCAACGAAGCCGCGTTCAAGATCGCGCGGCTCACCGGCCGGGCCAAGATCGTTGCCACGCACGGCGGGTTCCACGGCCGCACCATGGGCGCGCTCGCGCTCACCGGCCAGCCCGCCAAGCAGCAGCCGTTCGAACCGCTGCCGCCCGGCGTGGTGCACGTGCCCTACGGCGACGCCGCCGCGCTGGAGTCCGAAGTGGACGACAACACCGCCGCGGTGTTCCTGGAACCGATCCAGGGCGAGAACGGCGTCATCGCCCCGCCCGAGGGCTACCTGCGGGCGGCCCGCGAGATCACCGCCCGCACCGGCGCGCTGCTCGTGCTCGACGAGGTGCAGACCGGCATCGGCCGCACCGGCTCCTGGTTCGCCTTCCAGCGCACCGGCATCGTGCCCGACGTGATCACCCTGGCCAAGGGCCTCGGCGGCGGCCTGCCCATCGGCGCCTGCATCGGCATCGGCGCCGCGGGCGACCTGCTGCACCCCGGCCAGCACGGCACCACCTTCGGCGGCAACCCGGTGGTCTGCGCGGCCGCGCTCGCGGTCCTGGACACCATCGCCGAGGACGGGCTGCTCGACCACGTCGTCAAGGTCGGCGCGGAACTCGCCACCGGCCTGCGGCAGCTCGACCACCCGCTGATCGGCGAAGTGCGCGGCGAAGGCCTGCTGATCGGCGTGGGCCTGACCGAACCGGTCTCGGCCAAGATCGCCGCCGCCGGGCAGGACGCCGGATTCCTGCTCAACCCCATCCAGCCGGACGCCATCCGGCTCGCCCCACCGCTGATCGTGCGCTCCGAGCAGGTGCAGCGGCTGCTCGCCGCCCTGCCCGCGCTGCTCGACGCTGCCAAGGAGAACGACTGATGCCCCGCCACTTCCTCCGCGACGACGACCTCACCCCCGCGGAGCAGGCCGAGGTCCTCGACCTCGCCGACCAGCTCAAGGCCGACCCGCTCGGCTCCGACGCGCTCGCCGGCCCCAAGGCCGTCGCGGTGCTGTTCGAGAAGAACTCCACCCGCACCCGGCTGTCCTTCGAGGTCGGCATCGCCCAGCTCGGCGGCCACCCGGTCGTCGTGGACGGGCGGATGATGCAGCTCGGCCGCGAGGAGACCATCGAGGACACCTCGCAGGTCCTGTCCCGCTACGTCGACGCCGTGGTCTGGCGGACCTTCGCGCAGGCCCGCATCGACGCGATGGCCTCGGTCTCCCGCGTCCCGGTGATCAACGCGCTGACCGACGAGTTCCACCCCTGCCAGGTCCTCGCCGACCTGCAGACCATCCGCGAGCGGCACGGCAAGCTCGCCGGCCTGACCCTGACCTACCTCGGCGACGGCGCCAACAACATGGCGCACTCGCTGATGGTCGGCGGCGTCACCGCGGGCATGCACGTGCGCATCGGCGCACCGGAGAACTTCCGGCCGCTGGACTGGGTGCTGGACGCGGCCAAGGCGCGCGCCGCCGAAACCGGTGGCTCCGTCGAGCTCTTCAGCACCCCGAAGGCCGCCGTGGACGGCGCGGACGTCCTGGTCACCGACGCCTGGACCTCGATGGGCCAGGAGAACGACGGCAAGGACCGGGTCAGCCCGTTCCGGCCGTTCCAGGTCAACGCCGAGCTGCTGGCCGCCACCGGCAAGGCCGACACCAGCGTCCTGCACTGCCTGCCCGCGCACCGCGGCATGGAGATCACCGACGAGGTGATCGACGGCCCGGCCAGCGCGGTGTTCGACGAGGCCGAGAACCGGCTGCACGCCCAGAAGGCGCTGCTGGCGTGGTTGGTGCGACGACCATGACGAGCCGAGTCGCGCGGCAGGCCCGCATCGTCGAACTGGTCTCGGCCAACGGCATCCGCAGCCAGACCGAACTGGCCAAGCTGCTCGCCGACGACGGGATCGAGGTCACCCAGGCCACCCTGTCCCGGGACCTGGACGAGCTCGGCGCGGTCAAGCTGCGCGGCGCCGACGGGGGAGCGGCGGTCTACGTCATCCCCGAGGACGGCAGCCCCGTCCGCGGCGTCCAGGGCGGCACCTCGCGGCTGAGCAGGCTGCTCGGCGAGCTGCTGGTCAGCGCCGACGGATCGGGCAACCTGACGGTCCTGCGCACCCCGCCGGGCGCGGCCCAGTTCCTGGCCAGCGCCATCGACCGGGCCTCGCTGCCGGAGGTCGTCGGGTCCATCGCGGGCGACGACACCGTGATGATCGTCGCCCGCGAACCGCTCACCGGCCGCGAGCTGGGCGAGCGGTTCACCGCGATGGCCGCCGGTGCCGACGATGCGGCGGAGAGCAACGGGAGAACGTAGGAGCAGAGCAGATGAGTGAGCGCGTGGTGCTCGCCTACTCCGGCGACGAGGCGGCCTTCGAGGGACTCGACGCGGAAGTCGTGGCGATCGCGGTGGACCTGGGCCAGGGCGGCGAAGACCCGGCGGCGATCCGCCGACGCGCCCTCGACCACGGGGCCGCCGAAGCGCTGGTCGTCGACGCCCGCGACGAGTTCGCCGAGCAGCACTGCCTGCCCGCGCTCCAAGCGCACGCGCTCCACCTGGGCCGCTACCCGCTGGTCGCGGAGCTGGCCCGGCCGCTGATCGCCAAGCACCTCGTCGCCGCCGCCGACGAGTTCGGCGCGGGAACCGTCGCGCACGGCTGCGAAGCCGACATCGCCGCGCTCGCTCCTCGCCTGGCGGTCATCCCTCCCGGCGGAGCGGGTCCCGCGCTCGGTCGCAACGTCTGGGGCCGGAACGCGGAAACCCCGCAGGACTGGCACGCCGAACCGGAATGGCCCGAAGAGCTGACCATCAAGTTCGACGAAGGCGTCCCGGTGGCCATCGACGGCGAGACCGTCACCGTGCTGCAAGCCATCCAGGAGCTCAACCGCCGGGCCGGCGCGCACGGCGTCGGGCACGGGCGGCACCACGCACCGGGCGCGATCGCGCTGATCACCGCGCACCAGGAGCTGGAAGAGGTGACGCTGGAACGGGACCTGGCCCGCTTCAAGCGCACCGTCGGGCAGCGGTGGACCGAACTGGTCCGCGACGGCATGTGGTTCTCCCCGCTCAAGGACGCCCTGGACGCCTTCATCGCGGACTCGCAGCACCAGGTCTCCGGCGAGGTCCGGATCGCCCTGCACGCGGGCCGCGCGTCGGTCCGCGACCGGCGCACCGACGAACCCCGCCGCGCCGAGCACCTCCCGACCTGGTACGACTCGCTGCGAGCGGGATCCGCACCGGCTCCGCACCGCCCACCCGAAGGGTGGAGGATGGTCAATTTCGTACGAAATTGACCATCACCCGGGTGAACGTCAATTTCGTACGAAATTGACACCCCGCGCAACGCAACTACGAGCACACCGAAGGAACACCCGTGACGCAGCAAGGCAGCGAGCCCACCAAGCTCTGGGGCGGCCGGTTCGCCTCCGGCCCGGCCGAGGCGATGGCCGCGCTGAGCCTGTCGACCCACTTCGACTGGCGCCTGGCGCCCTACGACATCGCAGGCTCCCGCGCCCACGCCCGCGTGCTGCACCACGCCGGGCTGCTCACCGCCGACGAGCTCGAACGGATGCTCCAGGGCCTCGACGTCCTGGCCGCCGACGTCGAATCCGGCGCGTTCAAGCCGGTGATCGACGACGAGGACGTGCACACCGCGCTCGAACGCGGCCTGCTGGAGCGCGTCGGCCCGGAACTCGGCGGCAAGCTGCGCGCCGGCCGCTCCCGCAACGACCAGGTCGCCACCCTGTTCCGGATGTGGCTGCGCGACGCCAACCGCCGCGTGGCCACCGGCGTCCTGGACGTCGTCGACGCCCTCGTCGCCCAGGCGACCGACCACCCCGACGCCGTCCTGCCCGGCCGCACCCACCTCCAGCACGCCCAGCCGGTGCTGCTGGCGCACCACCTCCTGGCGCACTGCCAGGCGCTGCTGCGCGACGTCGCGCGCATCCGCGACTGGGACGCGCGCACCGCGTACTCGCCCTACGGCTCCGGTGCGCTGGCGGGCTCCTCGCTCGGCCTCGACCCGCAGGCCGTCGCCGCCGAACTCGGCTTCGACGGCGCCGTGGACAACTCCATCGACGGCACCGCGTCCCGCGACTTCGCCGCCGAAGCGGCGTTCTGCCTGGCGATGCTCGGCGTGAACCTCTCCCGGATCGCCGAGGAGGTGATCATCTGGAACACCGCCGAGTTCGGCTACGTGACCCTCGACGACGCCTGGGCCACCGGCAGCTCGATCATGCCGCAGAAGAAGAACCCCGACGTCGCCGAACTCGCCCGCGGCAAGTCCGGCCGGCTCATCGGCAACCTCAGCGGCCTGCTGGCCACGCTCAAGGCGCAACCGCTGGCCTACAACCGCGACCTGCAGGAGGACAAGGAGCCGGTCTTCGACTCCGTCGAGCAGCTCGACCTGCTGCTGCCCGCGATGGCGGGCATGCTCGGCACCCTGACCTTCCACACCGAGCGGCTCGCCGAGCTGGCGCCCGCCGGCTTCACCCTGGCCACCGACATCGCCGAGTGGCTGGTCCGCCAGGGCGTTCCGTTCCGGGTGGCGCACGAGGCGTCGGGGGAGTGCGTGCGCACCGCCGAAGCCCGCGGCGTGGGCCTGGAAGACCTGACCGACGAGGAACTGGCGGCGGCCAACCCGGCGCTGACCCCGCAGGTGCGCGAGGTGCTCACCGTGGAAGGCTCCATCGCCTCCCGCGACGCGCACGGCGGCACCGCCCCCGACCGCGTCCGTGAGCAGCGCGAACGGGTGGTCGCGGCAGCGCGCGAACATCGCGACTGGCTGTCTAAGTGATCACGGTTCAGACACGACCGGTACTGTCTAGGCCGTGAGCCAGGTGACGCGCGACGAACTCGCCCTCGACCCGCTGTGGGTGGCTCGACGGCTGCTCGGCTGCGAGCTCCGGTCGAACAGCCCCGAGGGCGAGGTCGCCGTCCGCCTGGTCGAGGTCGAGGCCTACCGCGGCCCGGACGACCCCGCGTCGCACTGCTACCGGGGCCGCACCGAGCGCAACGCGGTGATGTTCGGCCCGGCCGGTCACCTCTACGTGTACTTCGTCTACGGGATGCACTTCTGCATCAACGTGGTGTGCCTGACCGACGGCGTCCCCGGTGCGGTCCTGCTCCGCGCCGGGGAGATCACCACCGGGCTGGACCTCGCGCGCTCCCGGCGCCCGGCGGTCCGCAAGGACGTCCAGCTGGCCAGCGGTCCGGCCCGGCTGGCGGGCGTGCTGGGCATCACCCGCGAGCACAACGGCATCGACCTCACCGACCCGGAGTCACCCGTCCGGCTGGTCAACGGCGCGCAGGTCGCCGAGGACGACGTCCGCAGCGGCCCGCGCGTCGGAGTGGCCGCGGCCATGGACCTGCCGTGGCGGACCTGGGTGGACGGCTCGGCGGCCGTCAGCACCTACCGCCGCGGCACCCGCCGCCGACCCCGGGCCCGGGCGTAAACCCGGTTGCTCGCATGAGCGAGACTGGCAGGCGTGAGTGAGAACATCCTCGACGAGCTGACCTGGCGCGGACTGATCGCGCAATCCACCGACCTCGACTCGCTGCGACGGGAACTCGACCAGGGGCCGCTCACCCTCTATGCCGGCTTCGACCCGACCGGGCCGAGCCTGCACGCCGGACACCTGATCCCGATCCTGACCCTGCGCCGCTTCCAGCAGGCCGGCCACCGGCCGGTGGTGCTGGCCGGCGGCGCCACCGGGATGATCGGCGACCCGCGCGACGTCGGTGAGCGCAACCTGCACGAC
The DNA here is from genome assembly GCF_027853965.1 of Saccharopolyspora indica. Lineage (GTDB taxonomy): Bacteria > Actinomycetota > Actinomycetes > Mycobacteriales > Pseudonocardiaceae > Saccharopolyspora > Saccharopolyspora indica. The sequence continues at coordinate 142,613 of NZ_JAQGLB010000020.1, forward strand.
GAGAACACCGTGCAGGAGTGGACCGAGAAGATCCGCGCCCAGCTGTCCTCCTTCGTCGACTTCGACGACTCGCCGACCGGGGCGATCATGGAGAACAACGCGCACTGGACGGCCGACCTGCCGGTCACCGCGTTCCTGCGCGACATCGGCAAGCACTTCTCGGTGAACACCATGCTGGCCAGGGACACCGTCAAGCGGCGGCTGGAGACCGACGGCATCTCCTACACCGAGTTCAGCTACATGCTGCTGCAGGCCAACGACTACGTGCAGCTCAACCGCAAGTACGGCACGCTGCTCCAGCTCGGCGGCTCGGACCAGTGGGGCAACATCATCGCCGGCGTCGACCTGGTCCGGAAGCAGCAGGGCGTGGCCGCGCACGCGCTGACCCTGCCGCTGGTCACCGACTCCGAGGGCCGCAAGTTCGGCAAGTCCACCGGCGGCGGGAACGTCTGGCTCGACCCGACGATGACGACGCCGTACGCCTGGTACCAGTACTTCGTGAACGCGGCCGACGCCGACGTGGCGAAGTACCTGCGCCTGTTCACCTTCCTCGGCCGCGAGGAGATCGCCGAACTGGAGCGCACCACCGAGGAGAAGCCGCAGCTGCGCGCCGCGCAGAAGCGCCTCGCCGAGGAGCTGACCACGCTGGTCCACGGCGCGGACGCGACGCGGAAGGTGATCGCGGCCAGCCAGGCGCTGTTCGGCAGGGGAGAGCTGGCCGAGCTCGACGAGGCGACCCTGGACTCGGCGATGGCCGCGGTGCCGACCGCGGAAGCCCGGCTCTCGGACGCGCCGAACCTGGTCGACCTGCTGGTCGAGACCGGTCTGGCGACCGGCAAGGGCGCTGCGCGACGCACCATCAAGGAGGGCGGCGCGTACGTCAACAACGTCAAGATCGCTGATGAGGAGTGGTCTCCGGCGGCGGAGGAACTGCTCCACGGCCGCTGGCTGGTTCTGCGTCGTGGCAAGCGTCACACTGCGGGCGTTCGCGTGGTGCACTAGCCTGGATTCAGCACCGGAACGGGGCGCTGACCTGCGTGTTCGCTTCTTTCCGGTGCTGATCCCCGCCGATTTGACTTGGTGCGGATCAGCGCGTAACTTGTTTCAAGTCAGCGCGACACGGGCCGGGAAAACCGGGCCGGGGCTGACGCGGGGTCGCGAACCAAGCTCCCATCTCAGGATGGTAGAGTGGGCGCCTCGATCGGGAAACCGGAAAAGCGGCTGCGGGCCAGTGCGCCCGCCAGGATGCGGATTCGGATCCCAACCCAGATCTTTGAAGAACATGCGCTTGACTGCGGTCGGGTTGAATAGCGAGCCGGGATTTCAGCGGTGAGACGGAGGGGCTACCCCCCTGAAACGCCCGAAAATGGGCCTGCTAGAGTTACCGACACAAGAAAGCGAACAGAGGAAATGCTCCCCGGAGCTTGCTGGTCTTGAATGACTGGTGGTGATGGTGTGGGTGTGTTCTTTGAGAACTCAACAGCGGACTGTTTTGGTTAGTGTTCTTTAATGCCCCCGACCAAACACATTGTGTTTTGGTTGGTGGTTTCTTTGAGTATGACGCTCGCCCTTTGGGGTTTGAGTGTCTGCTGGGATTGTTCAACAGCATTGTTGGAGAGTTTGATCCTGGCTCAGGACGAACGCTGGCGGCGTGCTTAACACATGCAAGTCGAACGCTGAAGCACTTTCGGGTGTGGATGAGT
>NZ_JAQGLB010000021.1 GCF_027853965.1 Saccharopolyspora indica
ACACGACCGCTACGGGGTGGGCAGGTCGGCGAGCTCGCCGATGCGCTTGCGGTGGGTTTCGGCGATGCCGAAGGCGAGCTGGGAGCTCTTGGCCCGGCCCAGGTAGAGGTGGGCCGGGTGCTCCCAGGTCATGCCGATGCCGCCGTGCAGCTGGAGGTGCTCTTCAGCGGCCAGCACCACCAGGTCCGAGCAGTGCGCCTGGGCGATGGCCACCGCGAGCTCCGGCTCGGTGTCCCGGGCCAGCGCGTCCGCGGCGTTGCGGGCCACCGCGCGCCCCGAGCTGACGCCCACCCACAGGTCGGCCAGCCGGTGCTTGACCGCCTGGAACGAGCCGATCTGCCTGCCGAACTGGTAGCGGGTCTTCGCGTAGTCCACTGTGGAGTCCAGGCAGTGCTGCGCGAGCCCGACCTGCTCGGAGGCCAGCATCCCGGCCGCGGTCAGCAGCGCTCGGCGCAGCGCGCGCTCGGCGTCGGCGCCGGAGGCCAGCCGCCTGCCGGGTGCGCCGTCCAGGTCGAGGGTGCCGAACCGCCTGGTGAGGTCCAGCGGCGTGGTCGGCGTCCGGGTGACCCCGGTCGCCGAGGTGTCCACCAGGTACAGCGCCGGGCCGTCGGCATCGGTCGCCGGGACCACGACGAGGTCGGCGACCTCCAGGTCCACCACCGCTGACACCGCGCCGGTCAGCGCCGCTCCGTCGGCCTTCACCGCCTGCGGGAACGGTGCCTGCGGCGGGGTGGTCAACCCGACCGCGACGGTGCCGATCCGCGATCCGTCGGCGAGCTCGGCCGGCGGCTCCGCGCAGGCCACCAGCGCCGCGGTGGCCAGCACGTTGCCCAGGAACGGCACCGGGGCGACCGCGCGACCGATCTCCTCGGCCACCACCGCCAGCTCCCGGGCGCTGGCCCCGGCTCCGCCGAGCTCCTCGGGCACCAGCAGCGCGGCCAGGCCGAGCTCGCCGGCCAGGGTGCGCCAGAGCGCCAGGTCGTAGGGCTCGTCGGTCTCGCAGCGGGCCAGCACCGCGGTCCAGTCGCAGCGGTCGCGCAGCAGCCGCCGCACGGTGGACCGCAGGTCTTCCTCCAGCTCGCTGTAGAGCAGGTCCGGCGCGCTCATCGCGGCAACTCCTTCCACGGCCGGTCCTTGTCGGTGCGGATCTCCTGGGGCAGCCCCAGGATCCGCTCCGCGATGACGTTGCGCAGGATCTCGGTGGTGCCGCCCTCGATGGAGTTGCCCTTCGCCCGCAGGTACCGGAAACCGGCCCCGCGCTTGGTGAGCGAGGCGAAGTCGGGCTGGCGGAAGGTCCAGTCGTCGTAGCCCAGCCCGGCCTCGCCCTGGAACTCCAGCTCGAAACCGGTGATCGCCTGGTTCTGCTCGGCGAAGGAGACCTTCACCGCCGAACCCTCCGGTCCCGGTTCGCCGACGGCCATCTGCTGGCGCAGCCGGATGCTGGTCAGCCGCGTCGCCTCGGCGTCCACCCAGAGCCGCAGCAGCCGGTCGTGCAGACCGTGGGTGCGCTTGTCCGGGTTCGCGCGCCAGGCCTCGGCGGCTTCACCGATCATGCCGCCCTCGCGCGGGGGCGTGCGCCCGCCGATGGCCACCCGCTCGTTCATCAGGGTGCCCATGGCGACCTGCCAGCCCTGGCCGACCTCGCCGAGCCGCAGCGAGTCCGGGATCCGCACCCCGGTCAGGAACACCTCGTTGAATTCGGCCTCACCGGTGATCTGCCGCAGCGGGCGCACTTCCACGCCCGGCGCGGTCATGTCGCAGATGAAGTAGCTCAGGCCCTTGTGCTTGGGCTGGTCGGGATCGGAGCGGGCGACCAGGATCGCCCAGCGGGCCCGGTGCGCCAGCGACGTCCACACCTTCTGCCCGTCGACCACCCACTCCTCGCCATCGCGCACCGCCCGGGTGGACAGCGCGGCCAGGTCCGATCCGGCGCCCGGTTCGGAGAACAGCTGGCACCAGGTCTCCTCCCCGGTCCACAGCGGACGCAGGAAGCGGCGGCGCTGCTCGTCGGTGCCGAAGCGCAGGATGGTGGGCCCGGCCATGCCCAGGCCGATGACGTTGAGCTGGGGCTGGTTGTCCGGCGCGCCCGCCTCGGCGAAGGCGGTGTCGACGACCGCTTGGAGCTCCCGCGCGGCCCCGAGGCCGCCGAGCCCGGCGGGGAAGTGCACCCACGCGAGCCCGGCGTCGAAGCGCGCCCGCAGGAACTCCACCCGGTCGGTGCGCTGCGGATCGTGCGCGGCGAGGAACTCCGCCACCCGGCCGCGGATCTCAGTGGCGTCGGCACTCATGCCTTCGGCCCGCCGGCCACGTAGACGACCTGGCCGGAGACGAATCCGGCGCGCTCGTCGAGGAAGAACGACACGGTGTTGGCGATGTCCTCGGGCTGGCCCACCCGGGCCACCGGGATGCTCGCCGCGGCGGCCTTGGTGAACTCCTCGAACTCCATGCCCACCCGCTCGGCGGTGGCCCTGGTCATGTCGGTGGCGATGAACCCGGGCGCGATGGCGTTCGCGGTGACGCCGTACTTGCCCAGCTCGATGGCCAGCGTCTTGGTCAGGCCCTGCAGACCGGCCTTCGCGGTGGAGTAGTTGGCCTGGCCGCGGTTGCCCAGCGCCGAGGTGCTGGAGAGGTTGACGATGCGGCCCCACTTGGCCTCGACCATGTGCTTCTGCACCGCGCGGCTCATCAGGAACGCGCCCCGCAGGTGCACGCCCATCACGACGTCCCAGTCGTCCTCGGACATCTTGAACAGCATGTTGTCCCGGATGACGCCTGCGTTGTTGACCAGCGCGGTCGGGGCGCCGAGCTCGGCGGCGACGCGGTCCACCGCGGCCTGCACCTGGTCGGCGTCGCTGACGTCGCAGCCGACGGCCAGCGCCTTGCCACCGGCCGCCTCGATCGCGGAAACCGTGTCGGCGCAGTGCTTCTCGTCGAGGTCGATGACGGCGACGGCGAAGCCGTCCTCGGCCAGCCGCTTGGCGGTCGCCGCGCCGATCCCGCGGGCGGCACCGGTGACGATCGCGACTCGACTGTCTGCCATGGAATCTCCTTGTGCGTTGTGGGTCTGCACCGTGCTCAACGACGGCGGGCGGTCAGCGGTACTTCTTGAGCTCGCGGCGGGCCAGCGAGCGGCGGTGCACCTCGTCGGGGCCGTCGACGATGTGCAGGGTGCGGGCGTGGGCGTAGAGGTTGGCCAGCGGGAAGTCCTGGCTGACACCACCGCCGCCGTGGGCCTGGATGGCGCGGTCGATGACCCAGGTGGCCATCTCCGGCACCGCCACCTTGATCGCCTGGATCTCGGTGTGCGCGCCGCGGTTGCCCACGGTGTCCATCAGCCACGCGGTCTTGAGCACCAGCAGCCGGGCCTGCTCGATCTTGACCCGCGATTCGGCGATCCAGTGCTGCACGATGCCCTGCTCGGCCAGCGGCTTGCCGAAGGCGATGCGCTCGCTGGTGCGGCGGCACATCAGCTCCAGGGCCCGCTCGGCCATCCCGATGGCGCGCATGCAGTGGTGGATGCGGCCCGGCCCGAGGCGGGCCTGGGCGATCGCGAAGCCCTCGCCCTCGCCCGAGATGACGTTGTCCACCGGCACGCGGACGTCGTCGAACACCACCTCGGCGTGGCCGCCGTGGTCGGCGTCGCTGTAGCCGAAGACGTGCATGCTGCGCTCGATCCGCACGCCCGGGGTGTCCCTGGGCACCAGCACCTGGCTCTGCTGGCGGTGCCGCTCGGCGTCCGGGTCGGTCTTGCCCATCACGATCAGGATCGCGCAGCGCGGGTTCATCGCGCCGGAGGAGAACCACTTGCGGCCGTTGATGACGTAGTGGTCGCCGTCGCGCTCGATGCGGGTGCCGATGTTGGTGGCGTCGGAGGAGGCGACGTCGGGTTCGGTCATGCAGAACGCGGAGCGGATCTCGCCCTCCAGCAGCGGTTTCAGCCACTGCTGCTTCTGCTGCTCGGTGCCGAACTGCGCCAGCACCTCCATGTTGCCGGTGTCCGGCGCGGAGCAGTTGGTGGCCTCCGGCGCGAGCCGCCCGGCGCGGCCCATGATCTCGGCCAGCGGCGCGTACTGCAGGTTGGTCAGCCCGGCGCCGTGCTCACCGGGCAGGAACAGGTTCCACAGGCCGCGCTTGCGCGCCTCGGCCTTGAGCTCGTCCATGATCGGCGGGTGCGCCGCCCACTCGTCCTCGGCCTCGGCGAGCTGCTGCAGGAACACCGGCTCGGCCGGGTAGACGTGGGCGTCCATGAAGTCCAGGAGCTGCTCGCGCAGTTCCTGGGTGCGTGCGTCGTAGCCGAAGTCCATTCAGTCCTCCTTGAGAGTGGCGAGGCCCTGCGCGACGAGCGGGGTCACCAGCGCGCCGACGTGGTCGAAGCCCTCGCCGACGGTCTGGTCGTGGATGAAGCGGTAGTGGATGCCCTCCAGGATCACCGCGATCTTGAAGAAGCCGAACGCCACGTACCAGTCCAGTTCGGACAGATCGGTGCCGCTGCGCTCGGCGTAGCGCGCCAGCAGCTGCTGGGCGGTGGGGAAGCCGTGCTCCGGGCCGATGCCCTTGGCGATCGGGTTGTGCTCGATGCCGCTGAAGCCCTCCCAGTACACCGCGAGCAGCCCGAGGTCGGTGAGCGGATCGCCGAGGGTGGCCATCTCCCAGTCCAGCACGGCGGTGATCCGCTGATCGTCGACGATCACGTTGTCCAGCCGGTAGTCGCCGTGCACGATGCCGGTGCGCGAGGTGGTGGGGAGGTTGCCCGCCAGCCGGGTGGCGAGCTCCTCGATGCCGTCGATGTCGCGGCTGCGGGAGGCGGCCAGCTGCTTGCTCCAGCGCCGCACCTGGCGTTCCAGGAAGCCCTGCGGGCGGCCGAAGTCGCCCAGCCCGACCGGTTCCGGGTCGATCGAGTGCAGGTCGGCGAGCACGTCCACCAGCTGCCAGGACAGCTCGACGCGCTCCTGCGGCGTCAGCTGCTCGGTCAGCCGCTGCGTGCGGTAGACGGTGCCCGGCACGTACTCCATGACGTAGAACGGGGCGCCGAGCACGCTGTCGTCCTGGCAGAGCAGGTGGGTGCGCGGCACCGGCACGTCCGTCCCGGCCAGCGCGGACATCACCCGGAACTCGCGGCCCATGTCGTGCGCGGTGGCCAGCACGTGGCCCAGGGGCGGCCTGCGCACCACCCAGCGCCCGCTCCCGTCGCTGACCAGGTAGGTCAGGTTGGACCGTCCACCTTGGACGAGTTCGCCGGTCAGCGGCCCGCCGAGCAGCCCGGGCCGCTCGGCGTCGAGGTGGGCGCGCAGCCGGTCCAGGTCGAGGCCGGGCAGCGGTTCGGCGGTCATCGGGACTCCTTGCCTAGCGGGATGACGTCGGTCAGGGCGGAGAGCTGCGCGCGGGTCTCCGCGGGATCGGTGTGCAGCACGGTGCGCATGCCCAGGTTCCGGGCGGCGTCGACGTTGGGCGCGCCGTCGTCGACGAACACCACCTGCCCGGCGGACAGCTCCAGCCGCTCCAGCGTCATGCGGTAGATCCTCGGGTCGGGCTTGCGCAGCCGCACCTCCGCCGAGATGACCGCGACGTCGAACAGCCCGTCGAGCAGGTCCCACGGGTAGTCGTTGCCCCAGCTGTTGGACAGCAGCGCGGTGCGGACGCCGCCGGTGCGCAGAGCGCGGACCAGGTCGAGCATGGCGGGTTCGCTGCGCATCCGGGCGAACATGCGCTGGAGCAGGCCCTCCGGCGCGACCGGTGATCCGTCGACGGTGCGCAGCCGCCGCGCGAGGGTGCGGTCGAACTCCTCGGCGCCGAGCTCGCCGAGCTCCAGCCGGTGGATCGGGGTGCCGGGCGGTGCGTCGCGCGACAGCCATTCCTTGATCGCGGCGGAGAACGTCTCCGGGCGGATGCCCTCCTGCTCGATCCAGCCGTGCAGGGCGGCGCGGCCGGAGGTGGTCAGCACTCCGCCGTAGTCGAAGATCACCGCCCGGACCGGGCAGGTCGCATCACCGGAACCCATACCAGGACCGTACCGACTAGCCGGTATGTAGCGCTAGAGCCCGCGAGCGGTTCCCCGCGAGAAGACGACACCAACGGCTCGGGGGGAGGTGTCAATTTCGTACGAAATTGGCGCTCCCCCGGGTGGCGCAGGGCCCGGCAACGTCCGGTCGGGCTGGTGGGGACGGCAGTTTTGCCGGAAACTGCCACCCCGCTGCACCCGGGCCGTCCGGTCAGTTTCAGGCAGAACTGCCGGACGACTGGAAGCCGTGGCGGATGCGGGCCGCGCGGTCCAGGAGTTCGGCCGGTGTCGCGGTGCTGAACTGGAGGTCGACGAAGGCGTCCGCGACGCCGAGCCCGGCCAGCTCGTGCAGGTAGTCCACGAGCTGGCCGACCGCATCGGGGTCCTGCTTGACGTTGATGCGCACGGCGGTGGCGATCGGTCCGCGCCCGGCTCGCCGGGCCTGGTCGTCGATGTCGGCCATCGCCTTGCGCAGCGCTTCCACCGGCAGCGCGACGCCGAGCCAGCCGTCCGCGCGGCGGCCGATCCGGCGGAACGCCACCGGGGAGAGTCCGCCCAGGTAGATCGGCACCTGCTTCGCGGGCTTGGGCTGGAAGTGGCCGGGGCTGATGGTCCAGAACTTTCCGCTGTGCTGCACCGGGTCCGGGTCCCAGAGCGCCGCGAGCACGTCCAGCGTCTCGTCCAGCCGCGCGCCGCGCTCCCGCCACGGCACCCCGACCGCGTCGTACTCGTCGCGCGACCAGCTCAGCCCGAACCCGGCGATGAGCCTGCCGCCGCTGAGCTGGTCGATCCCGGCGAGGCTGCGGGCCAGGTGGATCGGCGGGTGCAGCGGCGCGTTGAGCGTGCTGGTCCCCAGCAGCGGGCGCGTGGTGGCGCCGGCCGCCAGCGTCAGCACCAGCAGCGGGTCGAGCCCGCTGCGGAACTGCTCGGGCATGGTGCCGCCCGGGTAGGGCGTGATCGGGTCGGCGGCGGCGTGCACGCGTTCGCCCGCCCAGAGGCTTTCGAAGCCGAGCGCTTCGGCTTCGGCCGCCAGCCGCGGCACCAGGAGCGGGTCGGAGAACGGGCCGAACTGGGGGAGGGTCAGTCCAAGGCGCATGGAGATCATGGTGTCGGTGCGGGGTCTCGGGTGCCAGCTCTGGTCGGAACGGGCGCACCGCGGGCGGCGTTCGGACCAGCGAGCGCCCCGTTGCCCCGGGTGAGCGTGCAACTACCACCAATGGCAGGTCGCTGATCACCGCGGGTTGCGGGAGCGCGCGTTGCGGCTTTCGCGGAAACCCGTTCGTCGCAACGTCATCCATCAGTACGGCGGTTGTGCGCGCGATGGTGGCCCACGGGGTGTGGCGCTCGGTGCGCACTGTTAATTGTGGGAACGACGGGCGCGTTGACGCGGAGTTTACTCGGCAGTAAGTATCTGGGTCGCCGCGCGGCCCGCACCTTTTCGTTGCCGATTCTGCGAGGTGAGGCCAATGACGTCCCAATCCCGTGGCAGACGTGTCGCCACTGCTGCCGCCCTGACCGCAGCCGCTGCGCTTGCGTTCACACCGCAAGCCCTGGCTGCCGCTTTCGACGTCAACTTCGACTGCTCCGGTTCGTCCCCGGTGGGCGAGCAGCAGTTCAGCCTGCAGCAGGGCGCCGACGTCACGGCGCCGGCGACCGTCGCCCCCGGCGGTGCGCTGGACATCGTGATCGACCCGGCGGTGAACACCGTTCCCGCCGAGGTCAACGGCTACACGGTCAAGCGGATCGAGGGCATGGACCTGAAGATCCCGATCCCGGCGAACTCCACGTTCGTCTCGGCCGACCTGGAGGGCGGTTCCGGCCTCGGCCCGAACCCGCCGACGATCAGCGTGGAGGGTAACGTCGCCACGCTGCACCTGGACGGCCCGCTCGCGGGCGGCTCGGACTTCGAGCTGCCCACCGTGATCGCGCACCTCACCGCCGGGGACTCCGGCACGATCGAGACGAAGCTGCACGGCACCAGTCACGACGACCCGGGGCTGACCTTCACCGCGGTGGTCTCGTCGATCATCGGTGACACCAACGTGCCGTCGCGCTGCTTCCCCAACCCCAACCCGGTCCTGACGACCACGACGATCGGCTGACCCCGACGGCGGCGGGGCCCAGCGCCCCGCCGCCGCTCCCGGGCTGCGCCCGAAATGCCCGCCGTCGCCCGAAAACCGTTCCAATGGGCGAAAAAGCGTTCGGTCGCGGTGGGAACCTCGACGCCTGGAACTTCGTCACAGTTGCTGTTTCGCGGCGAACTGGAGGAGAGATGGCGGAGAAGTTTCGGGTCGAACCCGAGCAACTGCGGGGCTATTCGGGCATGTTGGACCGCAACGCCCAGCACTTCCTGACGATCCGCGAGCACGCCGAGACCAAGGGCTCCGACACCAGCGGGTTCACCGGGGTCCTCGCGCTGCTGCAGCCCGTGGTGATCGCGGTCGGCAAGCTGTACGGAGAAACCCTCGAGTTCGCCAACGAGCGGCTGACCGGTGTGTCGGACGCCCTCAAGGAATCCGCCGAGGTCTACGAGAAGGAGGACCAGGCCAACTCCGAGCGGATCAAGCAGGTCGAGTCGATCATGGGTGAGGCCACCAGCCTCGGGGGGCGCAAGTGAGCGGATACGCCGACACCCAGGATCCCGCCGCGGTGCTCAACGCCGCCGCCCAGAACCGGCCCGGGCTGCAGTCCACCAAGGAGCTCATCGAGGCGGCCGGGTGGAAGCTGCAGAGCGTCAACTGGGTCTACGAGAAGGTCACCGGCGAGAACCTCGTCGACTCGTTGATCAAGCCGCTGCTCGGCGACTTCGAGAAGATCGACGAGAACGCGGCCGCCTGGAGCAACATCGCCAAGGCCCTCGACGCCGTGCGCAACAACCTCAACGCCGGGCTCCAGGAGCTGGAGCCGCACTGGGAGGGCGAGGCCGCGCAGAACTTCGAGAAGCACATCAGCGTGGTGTGGACCGTCGGCATCGAGGCGGATTCGCAGGTCGCCAAGCTGATCGGCGACCGGTTCCAGAACACCGCCGACACCTGCCGGATGATGTGCAACACCGCGATGTCCCTGCTGGACATCCTGATCGGCCTGCTGATGGACGCCGCGATCAAGGCCGCTTTCCCGCCCGCGTGGGCCACCGTCGTGCTGATGGTCAAGAATGCCATCGACATCGTCGACGCGATCCGGCGGATCATCACCCAGGTCCAGCAGATCATCGAGGGCGTCAAGTCGATGATCGACGGCATCGTGGGGATGGGGACGGCGTTGATGAAGATCAAGGACGTCAACAACGTCAACGACGCCATGAACGTCCTCGACGAGACCCAGGACGCCAAGCAGAAGATCGACGACGGCAAGAAGGCGGTCAAGACCGGCGCCGTGGGTGCGGCGATGGCCGGTGCCGGTGGTGCGTGGGCCGGTCGCGGCTTGAGCAAGGGCGCGAGCTCGTTGCGGTCCGGCGGGACCGGGGGACCGAACACAGCCGGGGGAGCGGGCGAGTGACCGCGTCGCGACGAGGGCGGGAAAGGACGTAACGAGTGTCGAATCCGTTGGACAACCCGAATCTCCGCGTGCTCACCGAGCAGCTCGATGCCGCGCTGGCCGAGGGCAAGCGGGTCGCCGAGGAAGCGGCCCAGATCGGCCGGTACGCCCCGGCGTTCACCGACGAGGACCTCGCCGAGATCGAGCAGTTCGCGCGCGGCGACCAGGCGCCGCCCGAGCTCCGGGACCTGCAGCGGCGCATCGACGCCGGTGAGCTGTCCTGGCAGGACGTCCGCGCCGGGCGGGTCGCGGACGACCCCGGAGTGCTGCGCGGACTTTCCGCGGGCATGCCGGCGTTCGAGGAAGCGCACACGTTGTTGCGCGAAGGCCACGACGTCGACGAAGTCATCGCCGCCAGGGAACCGGCGCCGGAGCAGCCCGTCGCTTCGGACGCGCCGCCGCGGCCCGCCGAGCCGAACTGGGACGATCCCGATGACCTCGGGAACAACAGCTGGATGGACCGACCGAGCCAGTGGTGACCAAGCCCCGTCGGCTGCTGCTGCCGGGCTGTCTGCTGGTGGTGCTCAGCGCGCTGTTCGGCATCGCCGGAATCGGCGTGATCGTGGCCGGGTCGGTGTCCGGCATCGCGGTCGACCGCGCTGAGCCGCACCGGTGGACGACCGGTGACGTGGTGCTGCAGTTCAACCGCTTCGGCACCTGCGAGGTGGTTCCCGAGGCGGGGCCGGCCCGGAAGGTCGAACCGCAGCGGCAGGTCGAGGAGATCGAGGTGCCGCGCTGGTTCTCCGGCCCCGCCTCGATCACCTGCGACCAGCCGGTGACCGCGTGGCAGGGAACTGCTGCCGGGCTGCGGTCGTTTGTCTCCTCCGCGGCGTTCGAGTACGGCCTGGCGACCGCGGTCGTGCTGCCGTTGCTGGGACTGGTGGTGCTGCTCGTCCGGCGCCGCGGCGCGCCGCGCTGATCAGCTCCGCCGCCGCATGACCAGGTGCGCGGCCACGCCGGCGAGCAGTCCCCAGAACACCGAGGCGATGCCGAACAGCGTCAGTCCCGAGGCCGTGACCAGGAACGCGATCAGCGCAGCGGTGCGGCTGTCGGCGTCCTCGGTGGCCTTGGCCAGCGAACCGCCGATGGTGTCGAGCAGCCCGATCCCGGCCAGCGCGGTGATCAGCGCCAGCGGGAACGCCGCGATGAGGCTGCCCAGCGTCGCGCCGAAGATGCCCAGCAGGAGGTAGCAGACGCCGGAGGCGATGCTCGCCTTGTAGCGCTGCGCCGGATCCTCGTGGGCGTCGCGGCCCATGCACAGCGCGGCGGTGATCGCCGCCAGGTTGATGCCGAAGCAGCCCAGCGGCGCGAGCACCACGTTCACCGCACCGGTCCAGGACAGCAGCGGTGACACCGGGGTCGAGTAGCCGTGCGTCCGCAGGGTGACGACGCCGGGCAGGTTCTGCGAGGTCATGGTGATGACGAACAGCGGGATCGCGATGCTGATCGTGGTGTGCAGCGACCAGCTCGGCCACACCCACACCGGAGCGGCCAGCGCGATCTCGACGCCGCCGAGCCGCAGCGAACCCTGCGCGCCGGTGAGCGCGACGCCCACCACCAGCGCGATGAGCACCGCGTAGCGCGGCAGCAAGCGCTTGCCGAGCAGGTAGCCCGCCAGCATCGCCGCGACGAGCCAGAACTGGTCCTGCATGGTGGTGAACACGCCGATGCCGAACTGCAGCAGCACCCCGCCGAGCAGGGCGGCGGCGATCGAGGCGGGGATCAGGTCCACCGCGCGCTCGAACCAGCCGGTCAGCCCCACCACGACGGTCAGCGCGGCGGCCAGCAGGAACGCGCCGACGGCCTCGGACATCGAAACGCCGTGACCGCTCGTGGCCAGCAGCGCGGCACCGGGTGTCGACCAGGCGAGCACGACGGGAGCCCGGTAGCGCAGCGACAGCGCGATCGAGGTGACGCCGATGCCCACGCCCAGGGCGAGGATCCAGGAGGCGATCTCGGCGGGCCCGGCGCCGAGCGCGCGAGCGGCCTGGAAGACGATGGCCGCCGAACTGACCACCCCGACCAGCGTGGTGATGCCACCGGCGACCAGAGTGGACGCCGAAGCGGTGGGGAGTCGTTGACGCAACTGCACTGGAATCCGTCCGTTCTGTATATGGAACGACGGCGATGCTAGGAGGAAGCGGTGGAGCTGGTCAAGGTGGTGGGGGCGAACCTGCGCGCGGCCCGCGCCGAGCGCGAGCTGTCGTTGTCGGAGACCGCGCGGCGGGCGGGGATCGGCAAGGCGACGCTGTCGGAGCTGGAGGCCGGGCGCCGCAATCCCACGCTGGAAACCCTCTACGCGCTGGCCGGGGTCCTCGGCGTTCCCCTGGGGCGGCTGCTGGTCGCGGAGCCGGAGCCCGACGCGGAGCCCGCCGTGGTGGTCAACCGCGCCGGCGGTGCGGAGCTGTCCGGGCAGGTGGTGGAGGTGCAGCTGATGGACCGGGTGGTCGCGGGCGGGCAGCGCCAGGAGATCTACCGGCTGCGCGTGCGCGCGGGTTCCAAGTACGTCTCCGCCGCGCACCGCCCGCGCGTGGTCGAGCAGCTGCTGGTGCACTCCGGAACCCTGGTCACCGGACCGGAATCGGCCCCGGAGACCCTCGGTCCCGGCGACTACATCCGCTTCGACGGCGGAGTGGACCACGTCTACCAGGCTCCGGCCGACGACGTCCTCGCGACGCTGGTGATGCGCTACCCCGACCCGGCCTGAGATGGCTCGGGGAGTGTTTCCGCTGTTCAGGCCCCGTGAGCGTTTTGTGGTGTTATAGCACCACAAAACGCTCACGGGCCATCACCTGCCAAAACCTTCGTGCGGCCGAGGCATCAGTGGTGAGTCGTCCTTGGCGGAGCCCGGCCGTGGAGCGGAGTGAGCACTCACTTCGTCCTTGACGGAGTGAGTGCTCACTCCGTACGGTGGTGGGCATGGGTGAGACGACGCGGCGCCGGGCGCCGGGGATGAGTCCGGAGGAGCGGCGGGCGATGATCATCGCTGCCGCGATTCCGCTGGTGGCCGAGTACGGGGCGGCGGTGACGACCAAGCAGGTGGCGCGGGCGGCCGGGATCGGGGAGGCGACCATCTTCCGGGTTTTCGAGGACAAGGACGAGCTGATCTCGTCGTGCATGGAGGAAGCGCTCCGGCCGGATCAGGTGACGCGGGAGATCGGTTCGATCTCGCTCGACGACCCGCTGGCCGACCGGCTCCGCGCCGCGGCGGATGCGCTGGCCGCGCACCTGGAGCGGATCGGCGCGTTGGCCGGTGCGCTGCACGCCACCGGGCACCCGAGCGGTGCGCGCAACGCCATGGCGGGCAAGCTCCGGATGAAGCGCGCGAAGGAGCGGCCGAACCCCGAGGACCGGGATGGCGGGCGCCAGGTGCGCGATGCGGTGGCCGAGCTCTTCGAACCGGAGCGGGATTCGCTGCGGCTGCCGCCGGAGAAGCTCACCGCGATGTTCATCGGATTCCTGTACACGCGCGGGCGCATGGGCGGCGAATCCGCCGGGGTGGAACCCGCCGAGCTCGTCGACCTCTTCCTGCACGGTGCGCTGGTGGAAGCGGCATGACGCCCCTGTGCGCCAACCTGAGCCCTGCTCAACCGCACCTCAGGGGACCGTGGTGCAACCGCACAACGCAAGATCAATCCGGACGCGACCACCGCTGAAAAACGCGGAGAGGCGGGACTGCATGACCATCACCCTGAACCACACCATCGTTCCGGCTCGGGACAACGCGGCGGCGGCCGACTTCCTGGCCGGGATCCTCGGCCTGCGCCGCCTGCCGCCGGACGGCTTCGACGGGAAGTTCGCCCCGGTAGAGGTCAACGATTCCCTGACCCTGCAGTTCATGGCGGTGCCGGGCGCCGAACCGCACCACCTCGCGTTCGACGTGACGCCCGAGGACTTCGACGAGATCCTCGCCCGCCTCCGCGAAGGCGGCGTCGCCTTCGGCAGCAGTCCGATGGAACCGGACAACGGGCGGATCGACCACCCGCTGTGCCCCCGAGGCCTGTTCTTCTGCGACGAGACCGGAAACCTCTACGAGGTCATGTCCCCGGCCTGATCCGGGGCCGCGATTTCAATGGAAATCTCCACGTCCGATTTCCATTGAAATCGGACGACCCCGCGCGGCGGAACCGGAAATACCGCGCAAAAGGCGAAGGCCCCTCCAGGGCGGGGGACCGGAGGGGCCTTCGCAGCTACCGAACACCAAGCTGCTTTCGGGGAACAGCACCGGCTTCGGCATCGATCGGGTGAGATCTTTCGGAGGTGCGGGGCGCGGTGGCCCCGCACCGGGTCAGCTGTTGTCCTGCTTCAGCATGTCCGAGCACTTCTCACCGATGGCCATGGTGGTGATGTTCGGGTTCACCGCCACCAGGAACGGCATCGCCGAGGCGTCCGCGACGCGCAGGCCCTGCACGCCCTTGACCCGCAGCCGCGCGTCCAGCGGCTTGGTCGGGTCGTCGTCGGCACCCATCGGCACCGAGGCCGCCGGGTGGTAGACGGTGTTGTGGGTGCGCTTGAGGTAGTCGGCGATCTCGTCGTCGGTGCGCACGTCCGGGCCGGGGAACAGCTCCGCGCCCGCCCACTCCTGCATCGCGGGCCGGGCCACGATCTCGCGGGCCAGCTTGATGCCCTCGGTCATCACCCGGATGTCGTGCGGGTCGGTGAAGTACCGCGGGTCGACCTTCGGCTTGTCCCGGAAGTCGCGGCTGCGCAGCCGCACCGTGCCGGTGGAGCGGGCGCGGGTGACGTTCGGGGTCAGGCAGAAGCTGTTCTCCGAGGTCGGGTAGCCCTGCCGCACGGTGTGCATGTCGAAGGGCACCGAACCGTAGTGGAACATCAGGTCCGGCCGGTCCAGCCCGGGCTCGGTGGTGGTGAAGATGCCGATCTCCCACCACTGCGTCGAGTCGGTGACCATCGGCTGCTTGGCGTCCCAGCTGATCACGCCCTCCGGGTGGTCCTGGAGGCTGGAGCCGACGCCGGGGGAGTCCACCAGCACGTCGATGCCGAACTCGCGCAGGTGCTCGCCGGGGCCGATGCCCGAGAGCATCAGCAGCTTCGGGGTGTCGATGGCGCCCGCGGAGAGCACCACCTCGCGGCTGGCGGTGACCGTGCGGGTGTGGATCAGGTCGGCGTCCAGGTACTGCACGCCGGTGGCGCGGGTGCCGGTGAAGGTCACCTTCTTGGCCCACGCCTGGGTGCGGATCTCCAGGTTCGGCCGGTCCAGGTTCGGGTGCAGGTAGGACACCGAGGACGAGGAGCGGGTGCCGTCCTCGCGGGCGTTGATCTGGAACCAGTTGGCCCCGTGCACCACGGTCTTGCCGGAGTTGAACTCCGTGGTCGGGATGCCCTGCTGCTCGCAGGCCCGCAGCAGCGCGGCGCCGCACGGGTCCTCCGGCGGGACGCTGCGGATGGTCACCGGGCCGCTGCGGCCGTGGTGGTCACCCGGCCCGTCGTTGGTCTCCAGCCGCTTGTACAGCGGGAAGACGTCCTTGGCGCCCCAGCCGGTGGCGCCCATCGACTCCCACTCGTCGAGGTCCTCGGCCGGGGCCCAGAACGCGATGCAGGAGTTGTGCGAGGAACAGCCGCCGAGCACCCTGGCCCGCGCGTGCCGCATGAAGGAGTTGCCGTTCTCCTGGGGTTCGATCAGGTAGTCCCAGTCGTAGCCGGACTCCAGCAGCGCCATCCAGCGCTTGAGCTCCAGGATCGCCTTGTCGCCCACGTCCGACGGCCCGGCCTCCAGCAGGCACACGGTGACGTCCGGGTCCTCCGAGAGCCGCGCCGCGACCGCCGCGCCCGCGCTGCCGCCGCCGACCACCACGTAGTCGAACTGGTCTGTCATTGTCCGAATCTCCGTTTCTTTCTCCGCAGGTTCCGGTCATCTCGCCCACCCGTGCGAGGTGCCGGACCTCAGGCGACCGGGCTGGTCTCGTTGTCCGATGTGGACGCGTGCTCGGCGAGGACGCCGACCTTGTGGCGCTGGACGAACCAGTAGTACGCGAATCCGCCCACCGCCGCGACTCCGACGAACAGCATCGAGCTGTACTGCAGGTACCAGTGGTAGGGCGGCTCGGCGTTGTACACCTCGCGGCGCGGCCAGGCCAGGTTGATCGTCATGCCCAGGCCCCACAGCACCGCCAGCACGTTGACCGGCAGCCCGAGCTTGCCCAGGCTGAACCGGCCCTCCTCCTTGACCGGCTTCCACTTGCCGCGCAGCCGCGCGATCAGCATCGGCACCGTGACCAGCAGGTAGGAGATGTAGATCAGGATGATCGCCAGGCTGGTGATGGCGGTGAAGATCTGCGGCTGCCCGATGTTGACCACCAGCAGCGCCACCGCGAGCACGCCGATCACCACCGCGGGGATCACCGGGGTCTGGAACCGCGGGCTGACGCGCGCCAGCAGCTTGCCCGCGGGCAGCGCGTTGTCGCGGGCCATGGCGAAGGCGATGCGGATCGCCGCGGTGTGCACCGCCAGCACGCAGACCGTGATCGCCACGAAGATGGCCAGCAGGAACAACCGGCCGACGAACGGGCCGAGCGCGTCGTTGAGCACGAACTGCAGGCCGCTGGAGGCCAGCTCCGGCGCGGAGAAGTCGCGCGTGGCCATCATGCCGAACAGCAGGATCAGCCCGCCGAGGATGAACGAGGCGATCAGCGCCCGCAGGATCGCCTTCGGCGCGTTGCGGTGCGGGTTGATGGACTCCTCGCCCAGCGAGGCGGCGGTGTCGAAGCCGTACATCACGTACGACGAGGCGATCCCGGCGATCAGGAACGCGCTGAGGTAGCTGCCGCCGAAGGCCGACTCGGTGCCGTTGGTGTCGAACACGACCGTCGGCGGGTTCACCGCCACCAGCGCCAGCGCGACGATCAGCAGCACCGCGGCGACCAGCTCGATGAACACGCCACCGCTGTTGATCCGGGCCATCAGCTTCACGCCGAAGGCGTTGACCAGCGTGGTGAACAGGATCAGCACCAGCGCCAGCAGGATGCCGTTGACCGCGGCGTCGGTGCTGCTGGAACCGTCGCCGATCACCTGGAAGCCGGACCAGATCTGCGGGAGGGTGTTCTGGTAGGCCAGTGCGGTGGCCGAGATCGACACGATCGAGGCCAGCAGCATCATCCACCCGGCCAGCCAGCCGACGTGCTGACCGCCCAGCTTCTTGGCCCAGTTGTAGACGGAACCGGCGATCGGGTACCGCGATGCCAGCTCGGCGAAACTCAACGCCACGAGCAACTGCCCCAGGAACACGATCGGCCAGGACCACCAGTAGGCGGGGCCCCCGAAGGACAGGCCGAAGTAGGACAGTTGGAAGGTGCCGGTGAGCACCGAGATGTAGCTGATCCCGGCCGCGAAGGTGTGGAAACCTCCGAGACTTCTCTTCAGTTTGTTGGTGTAACCGAACTCGTTGAGCTCGGCATCATAATTGGGCGCGCTCATGCCCCGAACTCCTTTCCCGATCAACGCCGCCCGCCGGATGCGGGAGGGTTGGACCGGGTGGTTGCTTGCGTCGCGCGAAATGCGATCGCGACCTCTTGGGCCGCACAGGTGCGCTGCGGCGGTGGATCAACACCGCCGCAGCGCACCGAATCTCCTTACTTCCCGGAGAACCAGTTCTGCGGCCCGGGCCGCAGGTTCTGGAAGACGTGCTTGGCCTCCTGGTATTCACCGAGTCCGGCGCGGCCGAGTTCGCGGCCGATGCCGGACTGCTTGTAACCGCCCCATTCCGCCTGCGGCAGGTAGGGGTGGAAGTCGTTGATCCAGACGGTGCCGTGCCGCAGCCGGTTGGCCACCCGCTGCGCCTTGGCCGGGTCGCCGGTGAACACCCCGCCGGCCAGGCCGTAGTGGGTGTCGTTGGCGATGCGCACCGCGTCGTCCTCGTCGGTGAAGCGCTCCACCGTCAGCACCGGGCCGAAGGACTCCTCGACCACCGCGTAGGACCCCTGCTGCACGTTGTCGAGCACGGTCGGCAGGTAGTAGTGACCGCCCGCGTAGCGCTCGCCCTCGGGGCGGCGGCCGCCGGTGCGCAGGACCGCGCCCTCGGCGACGGACTTGGCCACGTAGTCGTCGACCTTCTGCAGGTGCGCGGCCGAGATCAGCGGCCCGGTCTCGGCGTCGGCGTCGAACGGCCCTCCGAGGCGGATCAGCTCGGCGCGGCGGACGATCTCGTCCACCAGCGCGTCGTGCAGCTCGTCCTGCACGATCAGCCGGGTGCCCGCCGAGCACACCTGGCCGGAGTGCAGGAACACCGCGGTCAGCGCGTAGTCCACGGCGGTCTCGAAGTCGGCGTCGGCGAAGACCACGTTGGGGTTCTTGCCGCCCAGCTCCAGCGCGACCTTCTTGACCGTGGCCGCGGCCGCGGCCGAGACCTTGCGGCCGGTGTGCAGGCCGCCGGTGAAGGAGACCAGGTCGATGTCGGGGTGCTCGGAGAGCACCGAGCCGACCTCGGCGCCGGTGCCCAGCACCAGGTTGCCGACACCGGCGGGCAGCCCGGCCTCGGTCAGCGCGCGCATCAGCAGGATCGCGGTGCTCGGGGTCAGCTCGCTGGGCTTGAGCACGAAGGTGTCGCCCGCCGCGATCGCCGGGGCGACCTTCCAGGCCACCTGCAGCAGCGGGTAGTTCCAGGGCGTGATCATGCCGCACACCCCGACCGGCTCGTACTGCACGCGGCTGATCGAGTCCCGCGAGCCGGTGTCGACCAGGTGGCCCGCGTCGGTGCCCGCGATCTTGCCGAAGTAGCGGAAGCAGGCGGCGATGTCGTCCATGTCGAATTCGCTCTCGACCAGCCGCTTGCCGGTGTCCAGCGATTCGGCGCGGGCGAACTCGGCCTTGTCGCGCACCAGGATGTCGCTGACCCGCAGCAGCAGGTCACCGCGCTCCCACGGCGAGCTGGTCGCCCAGGAGCCCTCGTCGAAGGCGCGGCGGGCCGCGGCGATGGCGCGCTCGGTGTCGGCCCGCCCGCCCTCGGCCACGGTGGCGACCAGTTCCCCGTCGGCGGGGCAGCGGATCTCGCGGGTGCGGCCGTCCGCGGCAGGAACCCATTCGCCGTCGATGAACAGCGTGGCCGCCGAATTCTCAGCTTGCGACATGCTCGTTTCCCCGTGATGTCGGTTGTGCTTAATGTGCTGGAACCGCACGACCGTGCACTTCTGGTGGCGGTGTGGTCACACAATGCCGCGAGAGCCGGCACTTCGCCACGCGAATCGTCGTCGTCGCATCCGGGCGAAATTCGACGAATGGTGCCGTCGGCACGCCGTGGTGCGATTTCACCTCCTGGCGGTGCATTCGGTGGCGGCCGTGCGCGGTCTTCGTTCCCATTCCAGCTTCAGGTCGATTCCACGACCTGGTGCGATTGCTCTCAGTGCCGCCGAAGACCCTAACACCGGTGGTGTACATCTGTACATCACCGGGGTTGGAAGATGTCGTTCTCCGTTGAAAATATGCGCTCCGAACAGCATGAACGCCAATTCGGTGACCTGGACCGCATCGCGCGGGCCGGGTGGCATGGCAGGCTGGTCAAGGTCATCCGGCCCACCGCCGGCAACACGGGAGGGACGCCGAAGCGAATGTCGACCACGCAGCCCGCGCCCGCCGCGCGCCGCAAGGACCCGGCCCGGCCCGAGCGCATCGCGCGCGCCGCGATCGCCGTCGTCGCCGAGCGCGGTGTGGACAAGCTCACCCACCGCGCGGTCGCGGCGGCGGCCGGGGTTCCGCTGGGGTCGACCACCTACTACTTCGCCACCCTCGACGACCTGCTGGCCAGCGCGCTGCGGCAGGCGGCAGCCGACGACGTCGCGCACCTGCGCGAGTGGGCCGCGGGGCTCGACGGCGACCTGGTCGCCGCGCTGACCGATCTGGTGCTGCACTACCTCGGCCCGGCCCGCGCGCAGACCGCCGTCGAGCACCAGCTCTACATCGCCGCGCTGCACAAGCCCGCGCTGCACGGCGCGAGCCAGGAGTGGGACAGCGCGCTGGCCGAGCTGTTCGCCTCGCTCGTCGACCCGGCCACCGGCCGCGCGCTGTCGGTGGTGTTCTGCGGATTGCTGCTGCAAGGCATCGTCCGGGAATCGGTGCCGAGCCGAGATGAAATCGAGATGATATTCCGCAGGGTGCTGCCGGGGCCCGCGGAAAGCTGATTCCAGCAGGCATTTCTCGCCGGGTGTCCGATCGGTCAACATCGGATGTCCGTTGCATTGCACCGAATCCGGGGCTGTTGATCTAGCTGCCCGGGGCGGGAAGAATGGTGCCAGCGATCCGTGGCACCTCCGCGCCGCGCGCGTGCGCCTCCGCCGGTTTCAGCCCGGTGGAGCACATCGCCGGACGTTTTTCGGGTGTACAACGGACTTGCCGCGTCGGGGCGTGGCTCGCTCCCAGCACATTTGATCAACTCAGGTGGGGTGAGACCGTGGGGCACAACGAAGACCGCGAATTGGTGCCGCTTAAGTCGGATTTCGACACAGTGTGGTACGGGTTCCGCCGATCTCAGGTGAAGTTCTACATTCAGCAGACCGAGACCGAGGTGCGGATGCTCGCCGAGGATCGCGACTCGGCGCTCAGCCAGGTCGGCGACCTGACCGCGCAGCTGGAGCGGGCGCGGGCCGAGGTCGACTCGCTCAAGCAGCAGCTCGACGAGCAGGCCCGCACTCCGGTCGATGCCGCTGCGCTGACGGACCGCTTACGCCGCATGGTCCGGCTCGCCAACGATGAGGCGAACGAGGTGGTCGCCGCCGCGCAGGCCGCGGCGGAGCACGAGTGGGCGCGCAGCGAGCAGGCCGCGGCCGAGCTGCGCGAGCGCTACGAGAAGCTGGTCGCCGAGGCCGACGAGTGGCGGCGGCAGTCCGAGCAGCAGCGCAACGAGATGCTCGCCCGCACCCGCGAGGAAGTCCAGGCCATGAAGCGCGAGGCCGAGGACTGCCGCCGCAAGCTCGACAACGACGCCGAGGAGCGGCGCACCCAGGTCGAGCACGACTTCGAGGTGTCCATGGCGGCGCGCCGCGAAGAGGCGATGCGCATCATGGCCGAGCGCGAGCAGGCCAGCCGGGAGGCCGCGCAGCGGCGGGTCCGCGAGGCCACCGCGGAAGCGGAGCGGCGGATCCGGCGGGCGGACGAGTACGCCGAGACGATGCTGCGCATGCGGCAGGACCTCGCGCAGCGGGTCCGCGCCGCGCAGCAGGTGCTGGCCGGCGCGGAGCCGTTCCTGGCCGCGACGGAAGCGGGCGCGGCCACCGAGGGCTCGGACGGCTACGTCACCGAAGTAGTCCACAATGGACACGTCCCGGCCGGGGACGTCGACGTCCCGGAGCAGCGCCACGAAGAGCCGGTGCGCGCGGCGGCGAGCGCCTGACGGCACCGCGGTCTCGCGAGGACTCCGCGGGTCCTCGCGAGACCGCCGCTGCCCGCGCTCCCGTCACCGGATCCGGCCTCCCGATCAGCGGAGCCGATCTCGAACCGCGAAGATCCTCACCAGCGGAGCCCCCGGCGAGAACTCGCCGACGACTTCCGGGCTCCGCGCCTGATCACTAGGTTCGGCTGGGATTCGGCGCAGCGGGAGGCGGAATGAACTGGCGCGGTCTGGTCACCACGGTCGCGGTGTGCGGCATGCTGCTGGTCGGCGCACCGGTGGGTGCGGCACCACCGGCGGACGACGTGCGCGACCGGCTGGAGGCGGTGCCCGATCTGACGGTGGTGGGCGAGCGGCCCACCGAAGCGGGGTTCCGGCTCTTCGACCTGACCTTCACCCAGCCCGCCGACCACCGGAACCCGGCGGCCGGGCAGTTCCAGCAGCGCCTGACCCTGCTGCACCGCGACCTGGCGCGGCCGACCGTGCTCTACACCTCGGGCTACGGCCTGCCGGAGAAGACCACGCGCACCGAGCCGACCCGGCTGGTCGACGGCAACCAGGTGAGCCTGGAGCACCGCTTCTTCACCCCGTCCCGCCCGGACCCGGCGGACTGGGGCGACCTGGACATCTGGCAGGCCGCCACCGACCAGCACCGGGTGATCAGCGCCCTGCGCGCGGTCTACGACGAGCAGTGGATCACCACCGGGGCCAGCAAGGGCGGCATGACGGCGGTCTACCACCGGCGGTTCTACCCCGACGACGTCGACGGCACGGTCGCCTACGTCGCGCCCAACGACGTCGACAACGACCAGGACCGCTACGACGAGTTCCTGGCCGGGGTCGGCACCGACCCGGCCTGCCGCGCGGCGCTGACTGCGGTGCAGCGCGAGGCGCTGGTGCGCCGCGACGAGCTGGTGGCGAAGTTCCAGGCCTACGCCGACAGCGAGGGGCTGACCTTCGACCGGATCATCGGCGACATCGACCGCGGCTTCGAGATGACGGTGATCGACACGCCCTTCGCGTTCTGGCAGTACCGCGGCCAGGACGACTGCGCCCAGGTGCCCGCGACCACGGCGAGCACCGACGAGATCTACGCGTTCTTCGACCAGACCACGGAGTTCCGCTTCTACACCGACCAGGGCATCGAGCCCTACGCGCCGTACTACTACCAGGCGGGCACCCAGCTGGGCTGGCCGCACGTCTCCGACGAACCGCTGGCCGACCTGCTGCACAACCGCGAGCTGAGCCAGCCCCGCAACCTGGTGTCGCGCGACATCCCGATGCGCTTCAAGCCGGGCACGATGCACCAGGTCGACACGTGGGTGCGCAGCCGCGGTTCGGAGCTGATGTTCGTCAACGGCGAGCGCGACCCCTGGAGCGCCGAACCCTTCGAGCTCGGCCCCGGCACCCGCGACTCCTTCAGCTACCTGGTCCCGGGCGCCAACCACGGAGCCAAGATCGAGGGCCTGCCCGCCGACCAGCGCGCCGAAGCCGAGCAGACCCTCCGCCGCTGGGCCGAGGTCGAAGCCCCGGCCACGCGCTCCGCGGTTCTGGACGCCGAGCCGCTCCAGCGCCACCCGCGCTAACCCGACCGGCACCAGGTGAAGGGCACCTTTCACCAACACAGTTGGCGAAAGGTGCCCTTCGCTCCGTCCTGATCGGGGTGCACGAGTTGCGCGGGAGAGTGCGGAGCGGGTGTGGGAATCGAGGTGAAGGGCACCTTTCGCCGAGTTAGTTGGTGAAAGGTGCCCTTCACGCTTCACCTGGTCGGGTCACGTCACTGGGGCTTGAGCGGTGCGGGTCAGCCGGTCTTGGCGCGGGTGCGGCGGGCGGCGAGGGTGTCGTAGGTGTTCATCAGGAACTTGTGGGCCGGGCGCTCGACCACGCGGGTCAGGGCCCAGCCGAGGATCGTGCCGGTGATCAGCATCGCGGCGGTCTGCAGGAGCGGGTCGACGCCGTGGTCGTCGAGCTTGCGCATCACGATGTAGCCGATCGTCTGGTGCACCAGGAAGACGCCGTAGGAGATGCCCGCGAACCAGCTGATCCGGCCGGCCAGCCAGCTCGGCACCACCCGGTTCCAGTCCGGGCCGTAGGCGGTCACCGCCACCACGAGCATGCCCAGGCACACCGCGATGGTGGAGCCCCAGTCGGCCACCAGGCCCTCGGGGGTCTCGGCGTAGTTGTGCAGCGCCTGACCGGCCATGCAGGCGAGCAGCATGCCGAGGAAGTGCGGCAGCGAGATGCGCCGCGTCGACCACAGCCAGATCGCCACGCCGACGACGAACAGGTGCCAGCGGTGCACGCCGATGCCGTCGACGACGGTGCGGTAGAGCTCCGAGGGATCGCTGACCCGCAGCGGCCACTGGACGATCGGCAGCAGCACCGCCAGCCACAGCACGACGATGATCCGCCGCCCGTGGCCCCACTTGGTGGCGAACAGCGCCGCGGCGGCGGTGAAGCCCATCAGCTGCAGCGGGACCGTCCAGTGCGAGCCGTCGATGAACCAGTAGTCGGCGGGCTTCCAGTTCCACAGCATCAGCAGGTTGGACACCAGATCGCTGCCGGTCGGGTAGAACCAGCCCTCCACGGCCGCCCAGCGCATAGCCAGGAAGACCACCACGACGGCGCCGATGAACGGCGGAACGAGCCGGGCCATCCGCCCCCACCAGTAGCGCAGCAGCGTGCCGCGGCCGATGGTCACGCACGCGAAGTACGCCGAGATCACCAGCAGCAGGCTCGCCCCGACCTGGAACGGGAAGACGACCGAGCGCGGCGTCATCTCCGGGTGCAGGTAGGTGCTGAGGAAGGTGGAGTGGTAGAGCATCACCAGCACGACGCAGGCGGTTCGCACCACGTCCCAGCTGATCTTGCGCTTGCTCCGGCCCGAGCTCCGCTTGGTGGCAGTGGGTGTCATCTCGGGCACGCGGGTCACCGTACCAGGGGTGTTTGTCTGAATCTCGAAGGATCATCGCGTTCTGCGCTGGGCAGATGGCGCACTGGTCCGCACCGGTCGGTCCATGTCGGATTGGTCACGGTTTCCGGGCCAGCGCGGCGCAACTCAGCGGCGTCGCGGTGCTCAGGTCCGCATCGCCGGGATCCGGTCGCCAGTCCGCGGTCGGCACCACTCCGGGATCCAGCACCTCCAGGTCCGCCAGCAGCGATCCCAGCTCGGCCCGGCTGCGCGGGGTCGCGGACAGCAGGTCGGCCACCGCGCGCACGGTCTCCGGCGCGTGGTCGGCGGTGAAGTGGGTCAGCCCGAGCAGCGAACCCGCGGCGAAGGCGTCGAGGTAGCGGCCGATCATCTCGGCCGGGTGCTCGGGGACGAAGTGCAGGACGGAGAACATCAGCACCGCCACCGGTTCGGCCGGGTCCAGCAGTCCGCGGGCGCGGTCGGAGGCGAGCACCGCGTCGACGTCGCGCAGGTCGGCCTGCACGATCGCGGCGTTGGGCACGCCCTCCAGCAGCAGCTCGCCCTGGGTGACGGCGAGCGGCTCGCTGTCGATGTAGACCACCCGCGCGTCCGGGGCCAGCTGCTGCGCGATCTGGTGCGCGGTGCCGATGGTGGGGATGCCGCAGCCGACGTCCAGGAACTGCCGGACGCCCAGGTCCAGGCAGGTGCGCACCACGCGGTGCAGGCAGGCGCGGTTGGCCAGCGCGTCCAGCCGGACGTCCGGGGCGACCGCGAGCACCCGGCGGGCGAGCTCGCGGTCCGAGGCGAAGTTGCTGCCGCCGCCCAGGAGGAAGTCGTGCACCCGCGCGCCGCTGGGGCGATCCAGGTCCAGGTCGTGCGGGAACTGGGAGTTCTCGGACATGATTCCTCCGGGTGACCGTGCTGGTGCGCAGAGTAGTTTCCCGGCCGCGTCCCGAACAGGGTGAAAAGTGATCGAGAGCACTCACGCTGCGTCATTGACCTGGAGTGCGCTGGAGGTTCGAGACTGCTGGGGAACCGCGAGATTCGGTGAAGGGATGAGTTCGATGGCGCAGTACGTGTTGCCGGAGTTGGATTACGACTACGCGGCGTTGGAGCCGGCGATCGCCGGTGAGATCAACGAGTTGCACCACAGCAAGCACCACGCGACCTACGTCAAGGGCGCCAACGACACGGTCGAGAAGATCGCCGAGGCGCGGGACAAGGGTGATTTCTCGTCGATCGTGGGGTTGGAGACCACGCTGGCGTTCCACCTGGCGGGGCATTCGCTGCACCTGGTGTGGTGGAAGATCCTCTCGCCCAACGGTGGGGACAAGCCGACCGGTGAGCTGGCGGCGGCGATCGATGAGGACTTCGGTTCCTTCGACGCGTTCCGGGCTCAGATGGAGGCGGTGTCGGGCACGATCCAGGGCAACGGCTGGGGTGTGCTGGCGTGGGATCCGGTGGGCCGTCGGCTGGTGACGCAGCAGTTGCGGGATCACCACTCGAACCTGTCGATCGCCACGACGCCGCTGCTGGTGTTCGACATCTGGGAGCACGCGTACTACCTGCAGTACCGCAACGTGAAGGCGGACTACATCAAGCAGTTGTGGAACGTGGTGAACTGGGACGAGGTCGGCAAGCGCTTCGCCGACGCCCGCGCGGGCTACAACGGCCTGCGCCTGCCCACCGCCTGATTCCCGCCCGGCGCATTCGTTCCGGGGTGCCTGGTCAGTGCTCCGGCAAAGTCGTCCTGGGTGGGTCTGCGGCAGTTTTGCCGGAAACTGACCGGGGATTCCGGGAGGGATGGGGTGGCGGTTTCCGGCAAAACTGCCGCCCAGCACCAGCCCGTCCGGACTTTGCCGGGCCCCTGGGGCTGGATACCTGGTGTTCAGCGGTGATCGCGCGTGCATTCGGGGAGGGGAAGGGCGGTCGGGTGCGGGGTTGAGTTCGGTTCAAAGCGGTAGGTGGCCGGTTCGGGTGGGTAGCGATTTCGCATGAAATTGGCAGCGTTGTCGACGGAGGCTGCGGTGGGGAGGTCGCCAATTTCATGCGAAATCGTCGAAGCTCGGCACCGTTGTGACGGTCGTTCGGGTGCTCGGTGTCGTGGTGCGTGGGCCGGTCAGCCGGACCAGCGGTAGCGGCGTTCGGGGCGGCCGGTTCCGCCGTAGCGGAGGCGGACTTCGGCGCGACCGGTCTCGGCGAAGTGCTCCAGGTACTTGCGGGCGCTGACCCGGGAGATCTCGCTGGCCTCCGCGCACTCCGTGGCCGACAGGTCGCCGCCCGCCGCCGTCGCCTCGCGCAGGATCCGCTCGACGATGTCCGAGGTCTCGTTGGTCAGCCCCTTCGGCGGTGTCGTGCGGCGGGTGCGGGTGCCGAAGAGGCGGTCGACGTCGTGCTGCGCGGCGGGGGCGTTGGCGGGCAGTTCGCCGAGCTTGCTGTGCAGCGACCGGAAGTTCTCCAGCTGGTCGCGCAGCGCCTCGAAGCTGAACGGCTTGATCAGGTAGTGCAGCGCGCCGCCGCGGATGGCGCCGCGCACCGCCTCCAGGTCGCGGGCCGCGGTGATCATGATGACGTCGGGGTCGGCGGTCGGGTGCGCGCGCAGCTGCCGCAGCACCGAGAGCCCGTCGACGTCGGGCAGGTAGATGTCGAGCAGCACCAGGTCGGGCCGCAGCTCGTCCACCGCGCGGATCGCGTCGGTCCCGGTGTGCACGGCAGCGACGACCTCGAAACCGGGCACCCGCGCCACGTACCCGCTGTGGACCTTGGCGACCATGAAGTCGTCGTCCACCACCAACACCTTGATCATACCTGCGGTCCTTCCAGCGGCAGCCGCGCGGTGAACACCGCGCCGTGTGCGTTGTGCACCTGCACCGAGCCGCCGCGACGATGACAGATCTGCCTGGTCATGGCCAGCCCCAGCCCGCGATCACCGCCGCGCGCGGCCTTGGTGGTGAAGCCGTGCCGGAAGACCTCCTCGACGATCTCGGCGGCCACCCCGGGGCCCGAATCGCGCACCACGGCGACGACTTCGTCGGTGCTGCGCAGGTCGACCTCGATCCAGCGGTCGGCCTCCGCTGAGCCCTCCAGCGCGTCCAGCGCGTTGTCGACGAGGTTGCCCAGCACCGTGACCAGGTCGGCGGAGAGCTCTTCGCCGATCTCGGGCAGGTAGCTGCCCTCGTCCAGGCGCAGCCCGACGCCGCGCTCGGCGGCCAGGCTGGCCTTGGCGATCAGCAGCGCGGCGGTGGCCGGGTCGTGGATGCGCGCGGTGACCTCGGCGTGCCACTGCTCG
The DNA here is from genome assembly GCF_027853965.1 of Saccharopolyspora indica. GTDB lineage: Bacteria > Actinomycetota > Actinomycetes > Mycobacteriales > Pseudonocardiaceae > Saccharopolyspora > Saccharopolyspora indica. Next base: position 27,071 of record NZ_JAQGLB010000021.1, read on the forward strand.
TGGCGGTGGCTGATGCGCAGCACGTAGCGCTGCACCTCGTCGTACTCGCCCAGCTCGATGAGCCCGGAGATGGTGTGCAGCCGGTTGCTGAACTCGTGCGCCTGGGCGCGCAGCGTGTCGGTGGTGTCGCGGTGCACGGCCAGCTCCCGCTGCAGGTCGACGAGTTCGGTGCGGTCGCGCATGGTGACCACCGCGCCGACCGAGGAGATCGGCATCCGGTTGAGCACCACGACCTTGCCGCGCCGCAGCACGATCTGGTCGACGCCGTCGGTGCGGCCGGTGAGCACGTCGCGGGCGCGGTCGTTGAGGTCCAGCGAGTCGATGTCGCGGCCGACGCAGTCGTCGGACAGCGACAGCAGCTGCCGCGCCTGGTCGTTGACCAGCGTGATCCGGTTCTGCTCGTCGACGCCCAGCACGCCTTCGCGCACGCCGTGCAGCAGCGCCTCGCGGTGCTCGACCAGCCGCGTGATCTCGCGCGGCTCCAGCCCGAGCGTCTGCCGCTTGACCCGTCGCGCCAGCAGCACCGATCCGGCCACGCCGAGGACGGTGGCGAAGGCCAGCAGCGCCAGCGGGTTCTCGGGAGCTTCGCGCAGGCCCTGCAGCACGTCCGGGGTGTCGCTGCCCGCCGCGACCACCCCGATGATCTGCGCGTCCTGGGAGATCACCGGCACGTGCGCCACCAGCGAGTCCGCGTCGTCGGTGCTGATCTCGCCGACCCAGGAGCGGCCGTGCAGCACGGTGCTCTCACCGAGCGGCAGCGGTTTGCCGCGCTGGGCAGGATCGGGCGAGGTGAGCACGATGCCGCGGTGGTCGGCGATGATCACGGCATCGGCGCCGGAGAGGCTGCGGGCGGACTCGGCGAAGATCGGCAGCGCGTCGCGGCGGAAGGGGTTGAGCAGGCTGACCCGCACGCCGTCGGTGGCGGCCAGGTCCTCGGCCACCGAGAGCATCCGCCTGCCCTCGGTGGCCCGGAACGCGACGTCGGTCTGCGCCACGGAGAACACCGCGACCGACGCGAGCAGCACGAAGATGATCAGCAGCTGCCAGCTCAGCAGCTGCCGGGACAGCGACGCCTGCACCCGCAGCACGATGGTCACCTCCGCCAGGACCGGGTCCGGGAACGTTAACCCGTCCGTTGCCGGGGCAAACACCGGATCGGCCCGGTTACACAAGTGACAGAAGTGTCGATAGCTGCAAAAGGGCGACACGGCCGGTGCGCGGGTGCAGCATGGCGTGCATCACGTTCCGGCTGCCCGCGCGGTGGCCCGGCACCGGCGGATGCCGCTGGTGCCCGCGTGATTCCGCGGCGCTTCGGCGCAGGCCGCGGAACTGCGCGAGTCGACGGTGCCCGCTCACCCCCGGGCATCCGCACGTGACGTGGCCCGGTCGCACATCCCCCGGCGACCGGGCCATCACGTTCACCCGGCACCACGCCGGACCAGCTCCTCGAAGGCGGCGACGTCGCCGATGACCTCCTCCGCGCGCTCGGGCTGCTCGGCCAGTTCGGCGTAGCGCTGGCCGATCTCGTCGGCGTTGTCGGCGGTGATCCCGGTGGCGATCACGACGGATGCCGCGTGGAGGCCCTTCGGGGCCAGTTCGAGGTGCAGGGCCCGCGCCCAGTTCCGCAGACCTGCCATCGCGAGCCCGACGTTGCCGAGGAACGGCGCAGGCACCTTCGACGACGCACCGGTGGTCAGCAGCAGCGTTCCGCTGCCGCGGCGGAGCATCGCGGGCAGGACGTGGCCGACCGCGGCGACCCCGCCCAGCGTGCTCAGCGCGAACTGCGCGGCGGCGGTCTCCGGCGTGGTCTCGGCGGCCGAGGTGATCGGCGCGCCCTGCGGCCCCGGGCTGTACTCGAGCACGTCGATCTCGCCGAGTTCGCCCCGCAGCCCGTCGAGCGCGCCCGCCAGGGCGGCGTGGTCGGCGACGTCGGCCGGGCGGGCGGCGGCGGTGATGCCGAGCCCGCCCAGTTCGCGGACCGAAGCCGCCAAGCGCCCGGCATCCCGGGCGATCAACCCGACCCGGTACCCGCGCTCGCCGAAAGCGCGCGCCACTCCCATGCCGAGCCCCGGCCCTGCTCCCACGATCACCAGCGTTCGGTGCACCAGATCCTCCAGTGGTTACTGTTCATCCGGGGGCATCGTCGGGTCCCGGCCGAAGTCGTTGCAAGACGGCACATTTCGGTGCGCTGCGCACAAGGAGGTAACCGTTGGAGGACGAGGGCGGGGTCTGCCGGGAGGTGCTGCAGAACGTGGCGCTGGTGGGGGACAAGTGGAGCCTGCTGGTCCTCGGGCAGCTCCGCGGCGGCCGGCGCCGGTTCGGCGAGCTGCAGCGCGCCGTGCCCGGCATCTCGCAGCGGATGCTCACCGTGACGGTGCGCAAGCTGGAGCGCGACGGGCTGGTCAGCCGCCACGTGCGCGCGAGCGTGCCGCCGCAGGTGTCCTACGAGCTCACCGGGATCGGCCGGTCCTTGCTGGTGGCGGCGCTGGGGCTCGGGGAGTGGGCGGTCGAGCACCGGGTGGCGATCGCGGCCCACCGGGACCGCTTCGACGCGAACTGACCCGGTGGAAACCGTGGCCTTTTCCCGGCGGGCTTTGTAGCGTGCTCGGCATCGACCAATGGAGGTCTGGATGTCGGCTGTCGCCGCGGTGCAGGCGAACCACTTCGAAGCCTGGCAGCAGGTCATCTCGAACGCGTTCGTGCCGTTGCAGGCGAGCGCCACGCGGCAGGGCCGGTTCCGCGCGCGGATCCGGTCGAACCACATCGGCGCGATGCACCTCTCGGAGATCTCCGCCGCGCCGCACCGGGTTTCGCGCACCTCGAAGCTGATCCGCAGCGGCGACGCCGGGCAGCTCAAGGTCAGCCTGCAGGTGCGCGGCAACGCCGTGGTCTGCCAGGACGGTCGCGAAACCGTGCTCGCACCAGGCGATTTCGCGCTCTACGACACCGGCCGGCCGTACTCGCTGAGCTTCGACGAGTCGTTCCGCGCCGTGGTGCTGATGTTCCCCCGGGAGCTGCTGCGGCTGCGCCCGCACGACCTCGCCGACCTGCGCGCGCGGCGGTTCGACGGCCACCGCGGCACCGGGCGGCTGGTGCGCTCGCTGGTGCAGGAGCTGTGCGTGCGGGAGGACGCGGCCGGATCGCGTTCCGGGCTGCTGATCTGCGACGCGGTGCTGGACGTGCTGTCCGCGGCGGTGGAGGAGGGCGTGGAGCCCGCGGTGCTGCGCGGTGACCTGCTCGGGCGGCTGCGGTCGTTCGTCGAGCAGCACCTCTCCGACCCCGAGCTGGGGCCGGAGACGATCGCGGCGGAGAACCACATCTCGGTGCGCTACCTGCACAAGCTGTTCTCGGCCGACGGCGTCCCGGTCAGCGGCTGGATCCGCGCCCGCAGGCTGGAGCGCTGCCGCCGCGACCTGGCGGACCCGGAACTGGCGGAACTGCCGGTCAGCGCCATCGCGGGCCGCTGGGGCCTGCCCAACGCGGCCCACTTCTCCAAGCTGTTCAAAGCCACCTTCGGCCTCTCCCCGCGCGAATACCGCTCAGCCCACCTCGGCGGCTGAGTCCCGCGCCGATGCCGCCCGGCACATCAGCAGCTCCGTTTCCCCTGTTCAGCTCCCGTGAGCACTTTGGGGGGCTATAGCACCACAAAGCACTCACGGGCCGCCACCTGCGGAAACGGCGCCTCTCGCCGATCCGTGCGCGGGTGGACAACAGGAGTTCGCGCGTGGGCAAGAGGCACGGGCCGGGCGGCAGCAGAGTGGTCGGCGTCGCCAGCAACCAGGAGGAGAACGTGCGCCGACAACTGCTCATCGGCGGCAGCTGGGTGCCTGCCGCCGACGGGGCCGAGCTGCTCACCCACGACCCGGCAACCGGTGAACTGCTGGGGCGCTGCGCCGACGCGGGCGCGGCCGACGTCGACCGCGCGGTCGCCAGCGCGCGCGAGGCGTTCGCCGATCCCGGCTGGCGCGAGATGCCGCCCGCCGAGCGGGCCCGGCTGCTGTGGCGGATCGCCGACCTCATCGAGGACTCGGCCGACGAGCTCGCCCGGTTGGAGACCCGCGACCAGGGCCAGCCGATCGGCGTGGCCCGCGGTGTCAGCGTGTCGATGGCCGCCGAGGTGTTCCGCTACTACGCGGGCTGGTGCACCAAGGTCGAAGGCGCGACCTCGCCGGTGTCGGTGCCCAACGCGCTGCACTACACCCGTCGCGAGCCGGTCGGGGTGTGCGCGCTGATCACGCCGTGGAACTTCCCGCTGATGATCGCCGCCTGGAAGCTGGCCCCAGCCTTGGCCTGCGGGAACACCGCGATCCTCAAGCCCGCGGAGCAGACACCGCTGTCCACTGTGGAGCTGGCGCGGCTGTGCGCGGAGGCCGGGGTGCCCGCCGGCGCGGTGAACTGCCTGACCGGTGGCCCGGACGCCGGCCGGGCGCTGGCCGAGCACCCGGCGGTGGACAAGGTGTCGTTCACCGGCTCCACCGAGGTCGGCAAGAAGATCGTGGTGGCCGCCGCGGGCAACCTCAAGCGCGTCAGCCTCGAACTCGGCGGCAAGGCGCCGAGCATCATCGCCCGCGACGCCGACATCGACGCCGCCGTCGCCGGGAACCTGCAGGGCGCGCTGCTCAACTCCGGCCAGGTCTGCGCCGCCTACACCCGCTTCTACGTCGACAGCAAGCGCGTCGACGAGTTCGCCACCAAGATCGCCGAAGCCGCGGAGGGCCTGCGGCTGGGCGCCGGGCTCGACCCGGACACCCAGCTCGGCCCGCTGGTCTCGGCCGAGCACCTCGACAACGTCGCCGGATACGTCGAAACCGGTCTGGCCGAGGGCGCGCAGCTGGTCACCGGCGGCAGGCGCGGCGACGGGCCGGGCCACTTCTTCCACCCGACCGTGTTCTCCGGTGTCACCGATGGGATGACGATCGCGCGCGAGGAGATATTCGGGCCGGTGCTGTCGGTGCTGCCCTACGACGATCCGGAGGAGCTGCCCGCGCGGGCCAACGACACCGAGTACGGCCTGGCCGCGTGCGTGTGGACCAGGGATCTGGCCACCGCGCACCGCACCGCGGCGGCGATCCGGGCGGGCAACGTGTTCGTCAACATGCTCCCGCTGCTGGACCCGGCCGCGCCGTGGGGCGGTTTCGGGGCCAGCGGGTGGGGGAGGGAAATGGGTGCCCACGCACTGGACGAATTCACCGAGACCAAGGGAGTCTGGGTGGGCCTGGGTTGAGCTGTTCGCCGACGTTCGAGAGGTTGGACGCGATGACGATGCACCCGCTGGAACCGCTGAGCGAGGCGGAGTTCCTGCGCAACCGCGACATCCTGCAGCAGGCGGGCCTGCTGCACGAGTCGACCCGTTTTCCCCTGGTGCAGCTGGTGGAACCGGACAAGGCGAGCGTGCTCGCGCACCGCGACGGCGATCCGGTGGACCGCCGCGCGCGTTCGGTGCTGCTCGACGTCGGCACCGGGGAGCTGACCACCACCGTGGTGTCTTTGACCAGCGGCGAAGTGGTCGACAAGGCCGTGGTGAACCCCGCCGAGCACGGCCAGCCGCCGGTGATGCTCGACGAGTACGAGCTGGTCGAGCGCATCGTTCGCGCCGACGAGACCTGGCAGCGCGCCCTCCGCGAGCGCGGCTTCGACGACATCTCCAAGGTGCGCGTGTGCCCGCTGTCGGCGGGCTGGTTCGGCGCCGAGGAGGAGCGCGGCAAGCGGCTGCTGCGCGCGCTGGCGTTCGCCCAGGACAGCCCGGACGAACTGCCCTGGGCGCACCCGATCGACGGGCTGGTGGCCTACGTCGACGTGATCGGGCAGCGGGTGCTGGAGGTCGTCGACGACCGGAAGTTCCCGGTGCCGCAGGAGAGCGGCGACTACGCCGCCGGGCCGCACCGGGACAGCCTGCGCCCGATCGAGATCACCCAGCCCGAGGGCCCGAGCTTCCAGGTCGACGGACACGAGGTGCGGTGGGAGAACTGGCGGTTCCGCATCGGCTTCGACCCGCGCGAGGGCCTGGTGCTGCACCAGCTGTCCTTCCGCGACGGCGACCGCGAGCGGCCGGTGATCTACCGAGCGTCGATCGCCGAGATGGTGGTCAACTACGGCGATCCGTCGCCGGTCCGGTTCTGGCAGAACTACTTCGACGCCGGCGAGTACGCGATGGGCAAGCTGGCCAACGAACTCGTGCTCGGCTGCGACTGCCTCGGCGAGATCCGCTACTTCGACGCGGTGGTGGCGCAGGAGGACGGCACGCCGCGCACGCTGCGCAACGCGGTGTGCATGCACGAGGAGGACGCCGGGGTGCTGTGGAAGCACACCGACGTGTTCACCGGATCGGCCGAGACGCGGCGGCAGCGGCGCCTGGTGGTGTCGTTCTTCGTCTCGGTCGGCAACTACGACTACGGCTTCTACTGGTACCTCTACCTGGACGGCACCATCCAGCTGGAGACCAAGGCGACCGGCATCGTGTTCACCTCCGCCTACCCGGAGGAGGGCTCGCGCTGGGCCAGCGAGCTCGCGCCCGGTGTCGGCGGCCCGTACCACCAGCACCTGTTCAGCGCGCGCCTGGACATGATGGTGGACGGCACCCGCAACGCGGTGGACGAGGTCGAGGCGCAGCGGGTGCCGATCGGCCCGGACAACCCGCACGGCAACGCCTTCACCCGCAGCGCCACGCGGCTGGCGCGGGAGAGCGACGCGGGCCGCGAAGCGAACCCGGCCGCGGGCCGGACCTGGCACGTGGTCAACACCGAGCGCACCAACCGCCTCGGCCAACCGGTCGGCTACGCCCTGCACCCGCAGGGGTATCCGGTCCTGCTGTCCGACCCGGAGTCCTCGATCGCCAAGCGCGCCGCGTTCGCGACCAAGCACCTGTGGGTCACCCAGCACGACCAGGAGGAGCGCTACCCGGCGGGCGAGTGGGTGAACCAGAACCACGGCGGTGCGGGCATCCCGGCGTTCACCGCGGCGGACCGCGGCATCGACGGCGAGGACATCGTGCTGTGGCACACCTTCGGCCTGACGCACTTCCCGCGCAGCGAGGACTGGCCGATCATGCCGGTGGACCTCTGCGGGTTCACCCTGAAACCGGTGGGCTTCTTCGACCGGAACCCGACCCTCGACGTCCCGCCCAGCACCAGCACCGGCTCCCACTGCTGCGAGAGCTGACCGGCCGCGAGTGCGCAACAGCGTTCCGACGCTGTTGCGCACTCGCGCTTTCGTGCGGGAAGTGCTTGGGCGGCAGCCGTTTCGGCCCCCGCGCGCGTTGCGCTACGATGTGCCACGACATCTCACCGTGGGCTCAGCCTCGCCAAACAGCTTCCTCGGGTCCGATGACCTGGGAGAAGGTGGGAGTCACACCGCGTAGTAGCAAGGTGTGCTTGACATGGCTGAGCGAGTTCGTCGGCGTTCTGCGCCGTCCACGTTGCGCTCCGGAGCGCCGGAATCGACTCCCGCTGAAAACCCGCCGACGCCGCGCCCTTGGCTGGTGCTCGGCATCTTCTGCGCCGGTTTCTTCATGGCGCTGCTGGACGGAACGGTCGTCAACATCGCCGTTCCGACGTTGATCGAGGGCCTCGGCGCGTCGTACGACCAGGTCCTGTGGGTGGTCGACGCCTACCTGCTGGTCTTCTCGGTGCTGCTGATCACGACGGGGCGGCTCGGGGACGGTTTCGGGTACCGGCGCTTGTTCCTGGCCGGAATCGTCACCTTCACCGTCGCGTCCGCGCTGTGCGGGTTCGCGGGTTCCCCGGAACAGCTCATCGCCGGGCGGGTGCTCCAGGGGCTGGGCGCGGCGCTGCTCTTCCCGCAGGTGATCTCCTCGATCCTCGCGATCTTCCCGCCGCAGCAGCGGGGCAAGGCCTTCGGCGTGTTCGGGGCGATCGCAGGCCTCGCGCCGATCCTCGGCCCGATCGCCGGGGGATTCGTCCTCGCCCACCTCGGCTGGCGGTGGATCTTCTTCATCAACCTGCCGATCGGGGTGATCACCGCGGTGCTGGTCCTGGTGTTCGTTCCCGAGCTGCGGGGCGGGCGCGTCCGCGGGATCGACCTGACCGGCGTCGTGCTGGCCACCGCAGGGCTGACCGGCGTCGTGTTCGGTCTGATCGAAGGCCCGCGCTACGGCTGGGGAACGATCGCCGGCCCGGTCGGCATCACCTCGGTCGTCGTCGGAGGGGTCGCGCTCCTGGTGCTGTTCGTGCTCTGGCAGCACAACCGGCCGGGCGAGCCGTTGATGCCGCTGGAGCTGTTCACCGGCCGGAACTTCGCCGTCGGCAACTGGATCGGCTTCGCCTTCCAGCTCGGCATGATCGGCATCGCCTTCGTGCTCGTGCTCTACCTGCAGGTGGTGCTGGGTCTCACGGCGCTGGAAACGGGTTTCGTCCTGCTGCCCAACGCCGTCCTCACCGCGATCGGATCGGCCTGCGCCGGGAGGCTGGCCGACGAGTTCGGCGGCCGGTCGGTCCTCGCGCTGGGAATGGCCCTGCTGGCAGCCGGTCTGGTGGTCGTCGTGGCGACTGCGGGGCCGGATTCGAGCGCGTGGCAGCTGCTGCCGGGTCTGCTGATCATCGGCATCGCCAGCGGCGCGACCTTCGCGCCGCTGCAGCAGGTCACCATGGACGGGGTCGATCCGGCGCTCGCGGGCGCCGCGTCGGGCGTCTCCAGCACCACCCGGCAGGTCGGTGGCGTGCTCGGCACCGCTGTCCTGGGCGCGGTGCTGGCGGCCGTCCTGAACGCGTCGCTGCGGAGCGAGGCCACCGTGCGCGCGGCCCAGCTGCCCGAGGGGTTGCGCGAGCAGTTCGTGGCGAGCGCGACCGCTCGGGCAGGCCGGTTCGGCCCGCCTGCCGTGCCGAACGGTCTGCTTCCAGCGGATGCCGCCGCGTTCGCCGAGGCCGGCCGGGAGGCGTTCGCGGTCGCGTTCGTGACGGCCATGGACGTGGCGTTGCTTAGTTCGGCCGCGGTGCTCGTCCTGGCTGCGTTGTGCTGCGCCCTGCTGAAGGCCCGTGAACCGGAGCGGGCGGCCGCGGAATGACCGGCAGTGGGCGCGGTGCGGGTGGTTCGTGCCGCGCCCACTCGGTGGCGTCGGAGGTGAGAAGCTGGTGCGGTGAGCACTGCCAAACGATGCCCCTGCGGGCTCGGTGAACCGTTCGCCGAGTGCTGCGCCCCGCTGCACTCCGGTGAGCGTCGCGCGAGCACCGCCGAGCAGTTGATGCGTTCCAGGTTCAGCGCTTTCGCGGTCGGGGATGCCGCCTACCTGCTGGAGTCCTGGCACCCTTCGACGCGGCCGGACGAGGTGGAGCTCGATCCCCAGCAGCGCTGGCTGCACCTGGAGATCCTGCAGCGCACCGGCGGCGGGCCGTTCGACTCGGCGGGCACGGTGCGGTTCCGGGCGCACTACCGGCTGCCGGGGGAGAAGGGCGCGCTGACCGAGAACAGCCGCTTCGTCAAGGAAGGCGGGGCCTGGTTCTACGTCGACGGCGACCACGAATGATCGCCGCACAACGGGCCTCGGCGCGGTTCGAACAGGGTCACTAGACTTCACCGGGTGGCGGAATACCGGATCGACGATCTTGCTCGGGCAGCGGGGACGACGGTGCGCAACGTGCGCGTCTACCAGGACCGGGAACTGCTGCCGCCGCCCCGGCGGCAGGGCCGCACCGCGATCTACTCCGACGCGCACCTGGTCCGGCTGCGGCTGATCATCAACATGCTCGAGCGCGGTTACGCGTTCGCGCAGATCAAGGAGATGATCTCGGCCTGGGAGTCCGGCCGCAGCCTCGGCGACGTGCTCGGCCTGGAGGAGGTCGTCGGCGAGTCCTGGGCCGAGGAAGCACCCCGCGCGGTCACCGCCACCGAGCTGCGCCGGATGTTCGGCAAGCAGTTCAGCCCCGGCAACGTCAAGCGCGCGATGGAGCTCGGCCTGCTGGAGCGGCGCGGGCGGGGATTCGTCTCCCAGAGCCCGCAGCTGCTGGACGCCGGTGCCGAGCTGGTCAGCCTCGGCGTGCCGCTCGGCGAGGTGCTCGACCTGGCCGAACAGCTCCAGCAGGACATCGACCACGTGGCGGGCCACCTGGTGGAGATGGTCCGCAGGCACGTCCTGACCCGCCCGGTCCCGAGCGAGGAGGAGGTCCCGTACTACAGCGACGTCCTCCAGCGCCTGCGCCCGCTGGTGATGTCGGCCCTCAACGCGGCGGCGGCCCGCTCGGCGGCCCGGGTGATCCCGGAGGTCCTCGGCGACCGCCTGATCGAGATGGTCGCCGGTTCCGAGGAGCACGCCAAGCGGGCCTGACCCCGCTCAGCCGCGTGCTGCGGCCGGGCGTTCGCGGAACAGCAGGAGCGCCGCGATGACCACCACGACGCCGGTGGCCGCGTGGATCCCGAAGGCCGCTGCCGGGGATCCGCCGCTGGTCAGGACGGCGACGGTGTCGCCGAAGGGGACGCCCGCCGCGGCGAGCGCGATCCAGGCCAAGACCCGGCGCTGGCCCAGGGCGAGCAGGATGAAGATCACCGCCGCGCTGAACAGGTCGCGGACGCCCTTGACGATGAAGTAGCCCGCGGCGTTGCCCTGCGGCCACTCGGGGATGCCGAAGCCCGCCGCCGCTCCGGCCCCGTCGACGACGAAGCGGAGTCCGAAGGAGACCACGAACAGTCCCAGCACGACGATCAATCCGGTGTTGAACCTGCGCAGCGTCATGAACCACTCCAAGGTCTAGCGCTGATCGATGCACTAGCAACGCTAGCGATAATGCCGCTCGATTGTCTAGCGGTGCTAGGATCCAGTCATGTCCGTGCAGGAGCGCAAGCAACGGGAACGTGCCGAGCGGCACCGGCTGATCGTCGATTCGGCGCGGGAACTCCTCGAAGCCGAAGGGTGGGACGCGGTCACGACTCGGCGGCTGGCCGAACGCGTTGAGTACAGCCAACCCGTGCTGTACAGCCACTTCCGCGGCAAGGACGCCATCCTCGCGGCGGTGGCGGTGAACGGTTTCGCCGAGCTCGGCGTCGAGCTGCGCCGGGCGCGCACGGGCCGCCGCTCACCCAAAGCCGCCCTGCGCGCGGTGATCGACGCCTACCTCGGATTCGCGCAGGACCGCCCGGCGCTCTACGAAGCGATGTTCGTCCGGCCGCTGGACATCCCCTTCGGCGCCGACGATTCGCCCGCCGAGCTCAAGGAGGCGTTCGCCGAGATCATCGCCGTGCTGGAACCGCTGGCCGGCGACCGCGACGTGGAGACCTACGCAGAAGTCGTCTGGAGCGCGGTCCACGGCCTGGCCGTCCTCGCCCGCGGCGACCGCCTCCGCGCCAGCCACCGCGAAGCACGCCTGGACCTGCTGATCGACAGCGTGGCCTAGGCGCCGGCACGCCGCGATCACGGGCCGTGTGACACTCCTTGCCGACCGCAGCCCGAACCCATGACACCCCTCGTGTCAACGGAGTCCTGCTCGACCGCGCCTCGGGGAACCGTGATGCAACCCAGCCACGAGAAACCGCGAAACGCGAGGTCGATCCCGGGCGCAACCACCACTGAAGAACGCGGAGGGGCGGATCGCCCATGACCGACGCAGCACCCGAGACGAAGACCGCGACGGACCGTGTGGCGCGCGTGCTCACCGAGATCTTCGCACCGTGGGTGATCGTGGTGGTGCTGCCGCTCGCGGTCGCCTGGCGGGCCACCGAGAGCATCGGCCCGGCGCTGGGCTGGGGGCTGCTGGTCTCGGCGACCAGCAGCATCCTGCCGATGGGCGTCATCGTGTGGGGCGCGCGCACCGGGCGCTGGGACAGCCACCACGTGCGCGACCGGGCGGGCCGGTTCGTGCCGTTCGTGGCGCTGATCGTGATGAGCCTGGTGGGCCTGGGGCTGCTGGTGCTGCTGAGCGCGCCGTGGCTGCTGATCGCCCTGGACATCGCGATGATCGTGTCCCTGTTCGTCACCGGCGGGATCACGGTCTGGTGGAAGATCTCGATGCACTCGGCGGTGGCGGCGGGCGCGGTGGTGATCCTCGCGATGCTCTTCCACCCGGTGTGCTGGGCCCTGCTGCTGGTGGTCGCGGCGATCTCGTGGTCCCGAGTGCACCTCCGCGACCACACGGCGGCCCAGGTCACCATCGGCGCGATCGTGGGCGCGATCGTCGGCGGCGGCCTCTTCGCGGCCCTCGCCTGACTCCTGGTCCCGAGCGCGGTGGGTTGGTGGCGATTTCGCGCGAAATCGGCGTTCCGCATGACGGCGAGGTGGCGATTTCGCGCGAAATCGCACTCGAAACCGCACCCGCGCTCCCAGGCGGAACACCGAACGCGGCGTCGCGCGGCACGGGTGGCGTAAGGGTCCTGGTCCGGGACGGCCTCGGGGCACTGCCGGATCCCGGTGCGGCAGCAGGACGTCATGGTGAAGCCATGCTGATGCCCTTGTTGTCGGTCACGGCCATCGGCTTGGTGACCGCAGTTCTCGTCGTCATCACCCGGCACGCACCACCGGTCCGCGCCTTGCTCCTGGGACTGGTCGGGGCATGGGCCGGTTTCGCCGGGGGAGCTGTCGTCGGAGTCGTCGTCGACGTCATCGCGGGAACCGGGTGGATGGTCGCTCTCGCCGGGCACGTAGTCGCCGTCATCGGCGCGGCGGCCGCGGGCCGGTACACCGCCGCGGTCCGGGAAGGCGGGGCCTGATGATCGGGAAGGCGTTGCTCCCAGGTCTGCTGGCGGTCGCGCTCCTCGGTACCGCCGCGTGCGGTGCGGCGGAATCTCCTGGCGCTGGAACGAGGACCGACGAGGCGGCTGTGCTCGACCTGATGAACCGCTACGTCGCGGCCTGGAACGCCGGTGATGGCCAGGCGTTCGGCGCTGCCTACGCGCCCGAGGCCACCCACGTCACCTTCGACGGTGCGCTGCTGCGCGGGCGAACCGAGATCGCCGGGGTGCACTCGCAGCTGTTCGGGACGTTCCTGCGCGGTTCGCGGATCGAGCTCCAGGTCGAGGACCTGCGGCTCGTCACCGACGACGTGGCGGTCCTGCACACCTCGGGCGGGATCCTGGAAGCCGGGGACACCGCGCTGTCGGCCGACCGGCGATCGATGAACACCATGATCGCCGCGAAGCACGCCGACGGCTGGGCCCTCACGACGGTTCAGGTCACCCGGATCGCTTGACGGGTCAGGTCGCCGGGAGGTCGGCCCGGGCCCGGTCGCGCACCTTCGCGACGATAGGGGAGAGCTCCGCCGCCCGGCTGACCTTGATCAGCCAGCTCGCCTCGGTGCGGGTGTCGGAGGCGACTCCGCGGTACGGCGCGCTGCTCTCGTCCGGTTCCGGTTGGTGGCGGTGGCCCGCGGCGTGCGCGTCCAGCGCCGTCACCAGGCAGGCCGCTTCCACGGTCTGGTGCGCCGCGCGCTCGTCGAGGCCCGCTTCACCGGCTGCCCGGCGGGCCCACGCGCTCACCTCGGGGTGGACGTAGGGGCGCAGGACGAGCTGGGCGTCGCGGATCTCCACCACCCGGCGGTACAGGGCGAACTGCGCGTTCGGCGCGCCCATTCCCGCGGGCAGGGTGATCTGCGGGAGCTCACCGGCCAACCGGTTCCACAGTGGACGGAGCTGGCGGGCCTGCTGCTTGGTGCGCCACCAGTCGAACGGCAACGACAACCGCGGTCCCCACACGGGCATGGTGGCGCCGAGCGCGACCAGCGCCACGCACGCCGCCGCGCAGGCCCCGCCGATCGGGTCCAGGATGCCGGGCTGGTGCCCGGCCACCGACACGGCCGCGGCGGCGATCTTGCTCGCCGCCCAGGCCGCCGAGGCCACGCAGCCCGCCTGGATCGTGCGGAGCCCGGCCCGCAGCCAGCGGCGGCTGGTCTGGGAGATGTAGCTGCGCAGGAACCAGCCGAACGCCAGCGTGGCCGAGCCGATGTAGAGCGAGAACACCACGAGGTAGGCCGCCACGGCGGGGCGGTCGGCGAAGGCGGCCAGGAAGTCCGGGTCGAACGGGATGCCCGCGGACATCAGCAGCACCGCCATGACGGCCGCTGCGATCGCGGCCACCAGGAACTGGATGCGCATCACGCGGCGCGCTTCGGCGGGCTCGTGGACCAGGTGCGCCAGCAGCCCGTGCACGCACACCGCCGCCAGGATGGCCAGCATGTTCGCCACCAGCCGCCCGGAGTTCGGGATCGGCTCCCAGGTCGCCACCCAGGTCAGCGAGGTGGTGGCGACCAGCGCAGCGGACAGGCCCACCGAACCGATCGCGCCGCACAGGTAGCGCACGCTCGGCGTCGGCGAACGCCGGGACTGGACGAGCTTGGCCAGCGCTGCCAGCACCGCGATGAGACCGGCGCTCTGCAGGACGATGCTGGTCATCGGCGCTTCTCGGGGCCGCGGCGGGCGCTGTCGAAGGTCGCCTGGATCTCGCGCAGCGTGCGGCCCGACTTCGCGTCGAGCTTGCGCACCCGCCGGATCGGCGCCGGGGCGCGGCCCGCGCGGTACAGGTAGAGGCTGGCCACCAGCTCGGCTTCCTGCTCGGTGGTGGCGTCGAAGGCCGAGCGGCCGAGCACGCTCTGCACCAGCTCCCGCGGCAGGTCCGGCACCAGCGCCGCCACCAGCGGCGAGTCGGCGAGCTTGGTGTCGGAGTGCCCGCACACCAGGTGCCCGACCTCGTGCAGGATGATGTGCTCCTCGTGCAGCGGGGTGCTCGGCAGGTAGCCGATCACGTCCCGGTCGGCCAGCGAGATCAGCGCCCCGCACGGGCTGTCGGACTCCACAGCGGACACCCGGCGCAGCTCGATCGGCCGCCCGCGCAGCTCGGCGAGCTCGGCGATGAACGCTTCCAGGTCCCACGGCGACGGCAGGGGCAGGGCGGCCGCCAGCTCCTGGCACCGGGCCGCGAGATCGCGCTGCTGGGACGGGTTCACATCGCGATCCTGGCTCATGACCAGCACCAGGCGCACGCAGCGGAACGACTCGTGATCAGGCTCATGCTTCATCGTGACCCGAGGTGTTGGAGCGGCGCAGGTCCTCGACCACGCCGCGAATGCGGTCGGCTTGGGCCGGGGTCAGCCCGCGCAGGCTCACCGCCTCCACACCCCCCTCCTTCAGGCTGCGCAGCTCCACCAGCGCGGCCAGCTGGGTGCGGATCCGCTCGCCGTGCTCGCCGTCGTCGAAGGTGTCCAGCGGGACGCCGAAGAAGCCGGCCAGCGCCTTGAGGTGCTGCCAGCCGGGGTTCGGCGACTCACCGGAGAGGATCTTGTACAGCTGCGAGAGCGAGATGCCGGTGGCCGCGGCGATCGCCTTCACCTCGTAGGGCTTGCCCGTCTCGCGGTTGGGGAAGGACTCCCGCAGCCACGCCAGCCGCTCGGCCAGGGCGGCGCCAGGGTCGTTCATCACACTCTCCGGGATTTCACGGGTCTTGGACCGTTTCGGCGATTGACGGATTCTCGCATCTAAGATTACCGTCTGTCGAGATTCCACGATCGTGGAATCGGGGTGCTGGGGGTGTGCCAGACAGGGCGTGGCGCGGCGTGCGCACCGCGTCCTGCCTGGCACCCAAGCCTCCCACGGCCGTTGTGATCGCCACCGCAGCTGCGCCGGAGGTCGTCACCCGGGGTGACGGGGGCCACGCGCCGGAAAACCTGCTGTTGTCCAATGCGGACGTTTGCGACACTTCCGGTCATGAACCCGCGAAACGTCGCCGAGCTGATCGACCTGACCCGCAAGGGGCACCGGGTCAAGTTCCTGCACTTCTGGGGCCACCAGCCGGAGCGCGACGGCCGCGCGGGCAAGGGCTGCCTGAGCCAGTGGTGGCCGGCCCCGTTCGTCGTCGACGGGCACACCTTCGCCACCGCGGAGCACTACATGATGTGGCGCAAGGCGATCCTGTTCGACGACCTCGACAGCGCGGAGCGGATCCTGCGATCCGGCCACCCGCAGCGCGCCAAGGCGCTCGGCCGCGGTGTCCGCGGCTTCGACCAGCAGCGCTGGGAGGAAGCGCGCTGCGAGATCGTCCGCACCGGCAACGCCGCCAAGTTCGCGCAGAACCCGGAACTGGCCGAGTTCCTCCGCGGCACGGGAAAGCGAGTCCTGGTGGAGGCCAGCCCGGTGGACGAGGTCTGGGGCATCGGCCTGGCCGCCGACGACCCGCGAGCCGACTCGCCGGAGCAGTGGCGCGGCCTCAACCTCCTCGGCTTCGCCCTCGGCGAGGTCCGCGAGCAGCTGGCGGGCTGCCGAGCCTCCGCGACCGAGGCCTGATCGATGCGAGCCGAGGCCCTGCGGCGCATCGCGATCGAGGCCTACCTGACCGAACGCTCGGGGTTCTACACCGCCGAAGCCTTCGGTGCCATCGCCGCGAAGCTGGCGTCCTTGGCGCTCGCGGGACTCTGCGCGTGGATCATCGCGATGATGGTGGAGGACGGCGGATCCGGTGTCCTCGTCGTCGGCCCGCTCATCGCCCTCGTCCTGGTCATCGCGGTGTGGATCGGGCTCTTCCTCTTCAACCGCCCCATCATCGAACGACTGCGACCGGCGAACCGCTTCCACCGGCTTCGCCGACCCCGGCACGCCGACCCGGACGGGCGGCGCCCCGCTGCGCTGCCGGAGCGGGTGCTGCGCTCCTCCCCGCGCGGCCAGGCGGACCTGTTCTGGCGGACCGGGCTGTTCCTGCTGCTCGGATCGCCTTCGGCGTTCTTGCTGGGCTACTGCCTGCTCGCCTACCTGGACCACCTGTGGTCGATGTGGTCCAACCCGCTCGTCGACTCCTGGGCCTGGAACGCACCGGAGCACTTCAGCGGCTTCGGGGAGTGGTTCTTCACCGATGAGTGGCTGACCGCGCGGGTGCTGGTGCCGTCGATCTCGTTCATGTTCCTGACGATGGGGATCGCGCTCGCGGTGCTGGCCGTCCCGCTGCTGAGCCGGCGCGGCGCCGACGCGATCGATCTGGCCGTCACCGAGACCGGTGTCATCACCCGCGGCGGGCTGGCGATCGGCTGGGACGAGATCGCCGAGGTCTTGGTCGTCCGCGATGCGCGGATCACCTCGTGGAGCGGGCCGCGGGAGCTCCGGGCTCCGGGGCAACCGCGATCCGTGCTCAACCCGACGTACATCGCCGCGCACTCCCGCACCCGGATGGCCCTGGTGCTGCGCGACCTCCCCGACGTCGCAGCCCGCTCCCTGCGGGCGGACCGCACCTCCACCTACGGGTACGCGCTCTGCGACCTGTGGGTCCACTCCGCGGAGCAGGTGAGCGCGAGCCTCGCATCGCTCAAGGCGGGGGCCAAGCGGGAACGCGTCCCGGTCACCGAGCTGGAGCGCGTCGCCGCTGGCAGCATGCCGGAAGGAACTCCTCGGTGGTTCAGCGCGTTGTTCGCGCGGCGCTGACTTCTCGACGTCGTGTTGCCTTGGTGCGAAAGGACCATTCGGCTGCGGGCCGGTCAGCGGTGTCCGCTATAGGTCAGTTGGGCGGGGGTGCCGGGTTCGGCCGTTGGGGCCGGTACGTGGAGAATTCCCGCATGACAACGGGACTTCAGGCGGCGGCCCGGCGGCTGGCGCTGGGCGTGCGCACCGGGGGCGGGCGTACCGGGCCCGCGGTCGTGTGGTTGCGCGTGGAAGCCGGGGCGACCCGGATCACGCACCCGGTCGGCGTCGAGGTCGATCTCGATCCCGACTTCTTCGACGCGAAGTCGGCGCTCGTCGAGCTGCTCCCGGTGCCGCGCCGCGGCCGCCCGCTGATCGTGGAGCTGGTGGTGCGCGAATGCGGCCGGTTCGAGCTGGCGTTCAGCGCGGAGCTGGAGTCGGAGTCCCGCGTGGTGCTCGACGACGACTTCCGGCTGCCCGGGCATCCGTTGCCCGGGATGGCGCTGCCCGCGGCGGCGAGGTGCACCGGAGCGCCCACCGATCCGGCGGTGCTGGCCGAGATCGCCGCGCTGTTCCGCGAGTTCGTCGAGCGCTACGAGCAGATCAAGGGGCGGCCACCGGCGCTGCGGCCCGGGTACTCCGAGCAGGAGATCGCCGCGGCCGAAGCCGAACTGGGCGCCCGGCTGCCCGAAGACCTGCGCGCGCTCTACCGGATGACCCGCGACGACGCGGCGGAGACCGGCCTGCTCGGAAAGTTCTCGCCCTACCCGCTGGACCACGTCGTCGAGTACCACCAGCCGGGCTCGCTGGGCTGGAACGACGGGCCGTTCGACGACGCCGTGGTCTTCGAATCGGATCCGCCGGAGGTCATCAAGCGCCTCTCGCGCAACGACTGGTGGATCACCTTCGCCACCGACTTCGCGATGAACAACCTCGCGGTCGACCTGGACCCGGCCGAGCGCGGCAGATCCGGCCAGGTCTTCGAGTACGGCCGCGACGTCCACGGCCCGCCGGACTACTACGCGGAATCGGTGACCGCGGTGCTGACCGGTGTCGTCGAGGCCTTGCGCGAGGGCGACTACGAGGACGACGAGTCGGACTACCTGCAGACCTACGCCGGTTTCGGCGGAGCGGGATTCGCCGAGCTGGTCTACCACGACTTCGGCAACCGCGAGCTCGCCGAGATCGTCGACCAGGCCGAGGAAGCGCAGCTCATCCACGTCAACGACGCGGTCGACCTGGACCTGGCCGCGCTGGCCCCGCTGCGGAACCTCCGCGAACTGCGGATCAACCGCGCGAAGCTGGTCACACCGACCTCGAACGGCCTGCCCGCGCTGGAATCCCTGGCGATCGAAGCCGAACGCATCGACCTCGAAGCCCTGGCGGGCCAGCCGACGCTCTGGGACCTGAAGCTCGCCGGAGCCGCCGAGCGCCTCGACATCGAGGTGCTGCGCACGCTACCTGCCCTGACCAGGCTGGACCTCTCAGCGGTCGAGCTCGCGGACCCCACACCGATCGCGGACCTGCCCCAGCTGCGCGTCCTGATCCTCAACGCGGCCCAATGGGCGGCCCTGCGCCGCGCGAACCTCCGCCCCCCGAACCTGGCGGCGGTGGAACGAACGGCAACGTGCTCGCTCCGCGAAACCGCCGACTGGTCAGAATGGCTCACCGGCACCCCGATCCCCCTCGGCACCACCTCCGGCACCACGACCTGACTCAACGAGGTGAAGGGCACCTTCCACCAAACATGTTGGCGAAAGGTGCCCTTCACCCCCCCAACGTGGTCGGAGCCCGGTGAAGGGCACCTTTTAGCAACTTACTTGCCCAAAGGTGCCCTTCACCGGGCTGCTGAGCGGGGGTGCGGCCGGGCGGTGTCGGGGAGGGGCGAAGCCGCCCGGCCGCGCGGCTCGATGCTCGGGGTCGGGGGCGCATCGAGCCGGGTCTTCTAGAGGCGTCGCAGGGATTCCAGGACGCGGTGGTGGAGTTCCAGCGGGGGAGCTTCGGGTGGGGTTTCGGGCCATCGCGGTGGTGGTTCGGGGACGTCTGGTTCGCGGAGGTGGTGTCTGCCGGTGGGTTCGGTTCGGCGGGCTTCGGCTTCTACGTGCTCGATGAGCTGCCAGACGTTCGTCGCGCCTTCGCCTGCGCCCGCGTGCTGGGGGCGCCGGTGGCAGGCGTACATCAGCGTCATGCCGGTGAACATCGAGAGCAGGCACGCCGTTACGGTCCAGAGCGGGGACATCGGTCGGTTCCTCCTGGTTGGTCGAGCGGGAAGGGCAGCGGTTTTCGCGCTCAGGGATCGACACCGGCGATCTGCCGGGCCTTCTGGTTGCACTCGGCGCAGGTGCCCCAGAGCCACGCCAGCTCGCTGCTGTCGGCGGAAACCTCTTGCTGGCACAGCGTTTCGACGACGGTCCCGGTCGGATAGGCGCACCCGACGGGCTTGTCGGCCAAGCTCGCATGCCGCTGCCCCGCAGCAGGCACCCAGTGAAACGGATACATCAGCGGCTCCTGTCTCGAAGTGACTTACCGCGCTTACCGGTAAAAGTTTGCCGGTGGTGAATCGATCGATCAATTACCCGATAGGGGGTTGTTTCCGCAGGTCAAAGGCCTAGCATTGTTTTCATGGTCGGAAAATCCGAACACACGCCCAAGGCTCGTGCACTCGGCGCCGAACTTCGCGAGTGCCGTCGTCACGCCGGGTTGACGCAGCAGGAACTCGCTGATCAGATCGGCGTCAGCCACGTGTCGGTGTCGCGCTACGAATCAGGTACGCGTTTACCGAAGCCGGAAGACGTGGCGCAGATTCTGGCAACGCTGGGCGTGAACGGTGAGCGGTACGCCGAGCTGGTGGACATGGCGCGAGGGGCCGAGCATCCGAACTGGTTGGAGACCGGGAAGACCGGACTTCGTCGTGAGCTGACGACGATCATCGAGTTCGAACGAACTGCGACCAACATCGTCGAGGTCGCAACCGGGATTGTTCCGGGATTGCTGCAGACCGCTGACTTCGCGCGAGCGATGATGGGTGAAGTGCCAGGGCCAGATCTCGAAGCTCGCGTTGCCATGCGAGTGGGACGGCGCGATGTGCTTTCGCGGTCAGATGCTCCGGAGTTTACGGCCATCATCTCTGAGGTGGCGCTCTGGCAGCGGATCGGCGGCGCAGCGGTCATGGCGGATCAGCTGCGGCAGTTGCTGAAGATGGGCGAGTTCTCGAACGTCACCATCCTCGTGCTGCCTGCGGTGGCTGATCGGTGGCACCCAGCGCATGCTGGCTCGTTCATCCTGTACGAGTTCCCGAAGAGCCAGCCCATCGTTCACCTGGAACACTTCGCTTCGGGTGCGTTCCTCTACAGCAAGGAAGTGTCTGCATATCAGAGTGCTGTCGCGACGCTTCGAGAAGTTGCGATGGACTCAGGGCGTTCTGCTGAGCTCATTGCGGATGTCATCGAAGAACTGCAAGGCTCGAGCACATGACGACGGTGAGCCCCACGAACTGGCGTAAGTCTTCCCGCTCACAGCAGGTGAGCGCCTGCGTCGAGGTCGCGCCCACCACCTGCGGCGCGGCGGTGCGGGACTCGAAGGACCGGGGTGCCGGGTACTTCACGACGACCGCTGACCAGTGGCGGTTATTCGTCACCGCCGTCAAGGCGGGCCGCTTCGAGGTTTGACCGAACCTGCCGGTTGCGACGGCAAGATCGTTTACGCTGCTCCGAATGAGTGACTCGGGCGGTGGAGGCAGGGTGCGGCGGTTCCGCAAGTGGTTCGTCATCGCGGCGGTCGTGCTGCTGGTGGGAGCCGGCGGGTACGGGTTCTGGCAGCAGTACCCGGCCGCGATGGTGGGGAAGGCTTGTGACGGGATGCTTCCCGTCGATCCGATCCTCGAGCTGTCCGGGGCGAGCAGGCTGAGCCTGATCGGCTCCGACTTCGAGCTGGCGCATGACGGCCAGGAGGAGATCGGTTCGCAGAGCGTGGACGTGACCTGCAAGGTCGGGAACGCGCACGTTCGCATCGAGACTCCGGACGAGAGCATGCAGACCATCTCCTTCTACTCGTTTCGCGGCAACCTGGATTCCTTCCCGGTTCCGCTGGAAGCTGGGTGGTCCGGCCTCGTCGCGAACTCCGATCGAGTCGCATCGGTGCTGGTGGGCTGCCGGAACTGGGAGAGGGACGAAGGCAACGGAATCGCGGTGACGGTCGATCGCTCGGAGGGGGAGAGCATTCCCGGCATGCGCCCCAACCTGGTCCGCGCCGCCATCGAGACAGCGCGGTCCGCTGCCGAGCGGACCGGGTGCGATGCGCAGTTCGGCGGGGACGTCGAGCTCGCGGTTCCGGGAGGAACCGACCGGACCGTGCCCGCCGCTGAGGCGTCCGGGACGTGCGCCGGGATGTCGTCGGCCGAAGCGGTTCGGGAAACCGATGCGGCAACGGCGCCGGGCGAGAAGTGCGTGCTGGTCGACGGCCTGGAGCTCACCGCGATGTACGGGCACTTCGAGGAGGCCTACGCGAGCAGCTTGGGCTTCGACGAACCGTCGGGTGCGAACGGGTACTACATCTGGACGTCAGCCACCTGCCCGAGTCCGCTCGACCGCGGCCTCTTCACGGCATCAGTGCTCGAGGGAACCGACCGGAGCTTCAACGAAGAACCCCTCGACGACGCGGAACTGGCCGATCTGCAGCGCTTCGCGCAGCAGTCCGCGGCTCGTCACGGCTGCACCCCGCCCGGGCCGATCGGTCGGACGCGCTGAACCACTGGTGCGATGAGTGGTGGCCGTGCCGCCGATCGGGCCATTTGATCGCGTTCCCTCCCACGCGTGCGCCGGGCTGATTACCCTGCCGCTTCGAGGCTTCGTGTCCGCACGTGATTCTGGGGGGAGCGCATGGACGGGAACATCCTCGATCCGGACGGTGCCCGCGAACGGCTGGCGGCGTGGAAGGACCGGATCGAGAAGCTCGCCGCCGACACCAAGACGATGAGCGACCGGCTGCAGGAGGTCCGGGTCACCACGACCGACCCGAAGGGCCTGGTCGAGCTCACCATCGATTCCACGGGCGCGCTGGTCGACATCAAGCTGACCAGCAAGATGGAGCGCACCGCGCCCGACGTGGTCTCGCGGACCATCATGGAAACCCTGGCCCAGGCGAAGAACCAGCTCGCCGACCGCTCCCAGGAGATCATCGCCGACACGGTCGGCACCGAATCCGCGGCGGCCCGCGCGATCTCGGAATCGGTCGGCAACCACCTGCGCACCGACGAACCCGCCGAACCCGCACCGGAACCCGACGTCGACGACGGCACCGAGCCGCAGTCGTTCATGGAGAAGTGGTGACCATGGGCGACGGCTACGTTGTCAGCGCCGAGCAGATCCGCGCGCACGCGGGCAAGGTCGAGGAGATCCAGGCCCGCTTCGACGCGGTGAAGTCCGCCAGCTCGCACATCCAGCAGGACGACCAGGCCTACGGGCTGCTCTGCGGCTGGATCGCCGGAGTCCTCGAAGGCAGGCACACCCGCCAGGACGAACTGGTCGACTTCGTCGCGGAGAACCTCTCGCTCGCGGCCGAATCGCTGCGCGCCACGGCTGATGACTACGAGAGCATCGACCAGGAGCACGCGGACGCGATCCAGTCCTCGGGCGGTGAGATGCCGTGAGCGACGATTCGCTGGTCGCCCCGGTCGAGTCGTCCCGCAAGGCGTGGACCGGCTCCGGCCTCGCCGACGGCATCGAGGGCCTGTACACCGCGATCCAGAGCGAGGACTGGGTCTCCGGCGCGCTGGCCGGAGTCGGCCTCGGCCTCGAAGTCGCGGCGAGCGTGCTCGACCCGTTCAGCGCCCTGCTGTCCAACGGCATCGGCTGGGCGATGGAGTACTTCGAGCCGCTGCGCGAGATCCTCGACGAGCTGACCGGCATGCCGGACGTGGTCAAATCCCACGCCGCCACCTGGAACAACATGGCCACCGAACTCGGCTCCATGGCCGAAGACCTCAAGTCGAGCCTGGAGAGCGACCTGCCCGACTGGCAGGGAGCAGCGGCCGACGCCTACCAGTCGATGATGGCCAACAACGTCGAAGCGGTCGGCGGCCTGGCCGCGATCTCGGCGGCGATGGCCTCGGCCACCGAAGGCGCGGGCGGCCTGGTGGAGATGACCCGCGAGATCGTCCGAGACCTGATCGCCGACCTGGTGGCCCGAGTGATCGTGTGGGCGGTCGAAGCGATCTTCGTGGTGACGATCCCGGTGATCGCGGCCCAGATCGTGGCGGCGGTGGTCAAGTGGGTCGGCCGCATCTTCACCTACGTCACGAGCCTGATCGAAAGCCTGACGAACCTGAGCAAGCTCATGAGCGGATGAGGGGGAATCCGTGACACCGAAGCCCAAGGGAGGCAACGGAAAGAACACCAAAACGGATTCCGATGCACCCCCGTCGCAGAAGACCAGCAAGGTAGACGCCAGCTCCAGCGTCTCCAAAGCCCAAGACGCAACCCAAGACCTGGCCAAACAAGGCCGAGCCGGCTCCAACGGCGACAGCTCCACCAGCCCGGCGGGCAACACGCCCCCGAAGAGCGACCCGCCGGCGGACCCGCCTTCACGGAACACGAAGGACGGCGACCAGGACCCTCATGACCAGGATGGCCCGGGACA
Organism: Saccharopolyspora indica; assembly: GCF_027853965.1. GTDB lineage: Bacteria > Actinomycetota > Actinomycetes > Mycobacteriales > Pseudonocardiaceae > Saccharopolyspora > Saccharopolyspora indica. The sequence goes on from NZ_JAQGLB010000021.1 coordinate 51,017, forward strand.
GAAATCCGAGGGCAACGAGAAGACCGAGAAGGGCGATACCGACCCCGTCGACGTCGTCTCCGGGCAGGTGCTCGATTCAGCTGAAGACCTAGCACTTCCCGGACTGCTGCCGTTGGTTCTGCGGCGCGCCTACGCGTCTCGCTACGACGGTGGGCAGCTCTTCGGTCCTGGTTGGTCGTCGACGCTGGACCAGCGGGTGGAGGTGTCCGACGACGGAATCCGGTACTTCGGGGACGACGCGCAAGTTCTCCGCTATCCGAAGCCCACCTGGCCCGGGCAGCAGTTGTATCCGGCAAACGGCGCACGATGGCCCTTGACCTGGGACACCGACGGTGCGATTCGGATCGAGGATCCCCAGGCAGGTTGGACTCGGCACTTCACTGCTACCAACGGGCAACCCAGTCGGGTCAGGCCGATTTCGGCGATGACGAACCGAAACGGTCACCGGATCACCTACCTGCACGACGAGTCCGGTGTTCCGGTGGAAGTTCGGCACGCTGGTGGGTATCGCGTCGCTGTCGACACCGCCGAAACCGAATCCGGCATCCGGGTTGAAGGACTTCGGCTGCTCACGCGTGATCCCGACAGCCCCGGGATCACCGTGCTGCGGTACGGCTACGACCCGGGTGGTCGGCTGACCGAAATCGTCGATTCCTCGGGCGTTCCCCATCGCTACGAGTACGACGTCGCTTCGCGGATCACCGCATGGGTCGACCGCTCGGGCGGGCGGTACTGCTATGAGTACGACGATGCTGGCCGCGCCATCCGGGGAACCGGGCCTGACGGATTTCTGTCCACCAGCCTGCACTACGACACCGAGCGTCGGGTCACGACGGTCACCAACAGCCTGGGCCACGCCACCGAGTACCACTACGACGCGCACCAGCACGTGGTCAAGACCGTCGACCCGCTGGGACACATCACGAGCTCGGAGCAGGATCGCTTCGGCAGGGTGCACACCAGAACGGACGCCCTGGGCAACACGACTCGCTACGAGTTCGACGAGCATGACAACGTCGTACGCATCGTGCTGTCCGATGGTGCTGTCGCCACGACCGACTACAACGATCGGCGCCAACCAGTCCGAGTCGTCGGCCCGGATGGTGCCGAGTGGCGCTATGCCTACGACGAGCGCGGCAACATCACCAGCACCACCGACCCCACCGGTGCAACAACGACCTATGCCTACGACCGGCGAGGCATGCTCGCAGGCTTCACCGATGCGCTGGGGAACGCCACGCGAGTGCAGTCCGACGCGCTCGGACTGGTTGAGCGCATGGACGACCCAGCAGGCGGATTCCTGCGATATGAACGAGATGTGTTCGGCCGCATCACCGAAGCAGTCGATGCAACGGGCAGCGTGACGCGGTACGGCTGGACCATCGAGGGGCTGCCCACTTGGAGGGAAGCGCCGGACGGCGCGCGCGAGCGCTGGAGCTACGACGCGGCGGGCAACGCCATCGCGTACCAATCCCTTGCCGGGTACTGGACCACCTTCACCTACACGCACTTCCACCTTCCCACCTCGCGCACGGGGCGTGATGGCAGGCGCTACGAGTTCGCCTATGACGACGAACTGCGCTTGGTCTCGGTCACCAATCCGCAAGGCCTCCAATGGCGCTACGAATACGATGCCGCAGACCGTTTGACCGCTGAAACCGACTTCAACGGGCGCCGCGTCTCCTACCGTCCTGATGCCACTGGCAATCTCGTCGAACGCGTCAATGGTGCAGGTCAACGCGTGCAGTACCAGCGGGACGTGTTCGGTCGAGTGATCGAGCGTTCGGTGGATGGCCAGATCACCACCTTGGCCTACGACCGGGCCGGACGGCTCGTGCACGCCGCGGGGCCTGAAGCGCAAGTCGACCTCGTTCGAGACCCGGTCGGTCGGACGATCACCGACAGCATCGACGGGCATGCGGTTATCAGCGAGTTCGACGCTGCCGGACGACGGACCGCACGCACCACACCGAGTGGGCTGGTCTCGCGCTGGGACTACGACGGCGCGGGGCAGCCCGTCTCCCTCTCCAACCACGCTGGTTCGCTGCGCTTCGCCTACGACGCCGCCGGTCGGGAGATCACACGATTCCTAGGACAGGCTGCGGTGCTGAGCCAGTCTTGGGACGTGGCTGGGCGACTCGCCAGCCAGACGATCACGGCTGCCGCGCGTCCTCCGTCGCCGCTGGTCACGACCCGCGAGGGAAGCCATGTCATCCAGCGGCGTGCTTACGAGTACCGCTCTGACGGCAACCCGTTGCGTATCGACGACCAACTCCGGGGTGAGCGGACCTACAGCCTCGACCGGGCTGGCCACGTCACTGTCGTGCAGGCCTCGGATTGGCGTGAGCAATACGCTTATGACGCCGCAGGAAACCCGACTTCGTCGAACATCACCGGATCGCTGTCGAACGACGAGATCGACGGAGAACGCGAGTTCACCGGTACCCTCGTACGGCGAGCCGGACGAACTGTGTACGAGCACGACGGTCAAGGTCGTGTGGTTCGCCAGACTCGTCGCACTCTGTCCGGTCAGGAAAAGACCTGGCGCTACGTCTGGAACGCCGATGATCGGCTAACCGACGTCACCACGCCCGACGGCACGAAGTGGCACTACTGCTACGACCCGCTCGGACGTCGGATCGCCAAGCAGCGCCTCGGTGAAGATGGAACGCCGGTCGAGGAAACGCGCTTCTTCTGGGACGGCACCAGCCTGGCCGAGCAGGCCACGAAGAGTCCGGATGCGCCGGGCGCGACGAAGACGCGCACCTGGGACTACGAACCCGGGACGTTCCGCCCAGCAGCCCAAACCGATCAGTTCCGACCGAATGATCAGGCGGCTTTCGACGCTGCCTTCTACGCTATCGTCACTGATCTGGTCGGGACTCCTTCCGAGGTGATCGACCAGGATGGTCAGATCGCCGCGAACCCCACCACGGATCTGTGGGGACGAAGTGTTCAGGCCGATGATGCGTCGGTTGACTGCCCGTTGCGATTCCCCGGCCAGTACTACGACGCCGAGACTGGCTGGCACTACAACTTCACCAGGTTCTACGACTCGTCCACAGCGACGTACGCGAGTCCGGACCCGCTCGGCTTGGACGCCGGTCCCAACCAGCACGGTTACGTCGAGAACCCGTTGTCGTGGGCGGACCCGCTCGGTCTGACCAAGTCCGACGCGGAAATGCTCGCCGATGCCAGGGCGATCCACGAAGCGGTCAAGGTGGGGCAAACCGAAGTTGGTGGAAGAATTGCCTACAACGGAATGACGGTGGCCACCGGGGAGTTCGACGGGCGTTATGTCTACACGGTCAATCGAAACGGAACATCCCCGGCTGTGCGAGAGACTGCGGATAACCTCGGCTATGAGCGGGTGAATGGAAAGAAATACACCGGGCCGAATCAAACCGACGCTGAACAGATCATGCTCAACGCCCACGACAAGGGCGACTTGACGCTGAACAACGGCACGTCCGGACGTATCGCTTCCTCACGTCCTGCGTGCGGTCCTGCCCGGCAGGACTGCCGCGGAAGGATCGCCGGGTATCCGAATATCACGCTGATAGACTGATGACCATGGAACTTTGGGACAGGGAAATGGCATCGGCGCGGTCTCAGATCGGCCAACTGGCGCCTGCGCAACGTTACGCCGTCGCGGTGCAAGCCATCGATAGCACGATGACCTCCTTCGACCCGCCCGTCCCCGACAGCCAGGCAGGCCAGCTGCTTCGGCGATGCCTCGGGATCGCTCGCTCCGCGGTCGGGGGGAATTACACCGGTCAGGCACTGCCTGACGGTGCTGAGGAAGAGATGACGGCCATCGTGTCCGAGGGAGTGGAATCCGGAGTCGCTCCACTCGTCCTCGCAGTCGCCAACTGCTTCGGCATCCCGGAGACCGGCATGGAGGCCGAGCACCTGTACACCGTGCTGAACTACTGCTACGCAGCTGTTGTCGACCACGAAGAACTCGAAGAAGGAACGCTCGACGAGGAGCTCAACAACCGGCAGTGTCTGGCTTCAATCGCCATGCAGAAGGAACTGATCGCCGGCTGAAGCATCGCCGATCTACACCCTGGTTCGGGGCGACTGCACCTTCTGGTTGGTGCGGCGGGGTGTCGTGTGCTGCGGGAACGCCTGATTAACCGTCCTCCGGGTCTGTGCAGGAGGATGACTTGTGGCCTGCGTACGAGCCGTATGCGCAAGGGGGCGCCTTGACCGGCTGTGCTGGTCAAGGCACCCCTTGGTCGGATCAAGTTCATTCCCTGGAATGAAATGAAGGTGAAATGACGATTCAAAGCGCAGCGGAATTTGTCCGCCTGCGTTCGAGTGTTGTCCCGGAGGAGTACCGCCGCGCGGCCGATGAGGACGCACCCCTCGAGGTGTGGAGGAGGGTTGTCGATGAGTATCCGTCGATGCGGGAGTGGGTCGTTCACAACAAGACTGTTCCGGTCGAGATACTCGAAGCCCTGGCGTCAGATGCGGACCCTGCGGTCCGGTTCCGCGTGGCGATGAAGCGCAAGGCCCCACCACGTGTCCTCGAAGTGCTCGCCGAGGACCCCGATGAGTCCGTCAGGGAACGTGTTTCCAGCAACAAGAAGACTCCGAATTACTTGCTGGAAAAGTTGATCGCCGACCCGTCCGAGGTTGTTCGAGAAGCGGCGCGAAAGAACTTGTCGGGGCGGGGCTAGTCGTCCCGTCTCGCTTCGTGGGCTCGGTGGATTGAGGGACGCCCTTGACCGCTTAAACCGGCCAAGGGCGCCCCTCATCTGTGGCTACTTCCCGAAGCCTGCCTTGCGGAGGGCGTCGGCCATCGCTCCGCTCGGGGCGTTGTCGCGCTGGCGCTGACCGCCGCGTCCCTGGCCTCCGTTGCGGTTCTGGCCGCCCTTGCCGCCTCGGCCGCCTCCATTGCGGTTGCCGCCGCCTTGGCCTCGGCTGCCGCCGCGGTTGGCGTCGCGCTCCGGCTTGCCGCCCGCGCCCGGTTCGTCGTCGAGGCGGAGGGTCAGGGAGATCCGCTTGCGGGGGATGTCGACGTCGAGGACCTTGACGCGGACGATGTCTCCCGACTTGACCACGTCGTGGGGGTCGTTGACGAAGTTCTTCGACATCGCCGAGACGTGGACCAGGCCGTCCTGGTGGACGCCGACGTCCACGAAGGCGCCGAAGGCCGCCACGTTGGTGACCACGCCTTCCAGGGTCATGCCCGGCTTGAGGTCGGCGATCTTCTCCACGCCGTCGGCGAAGGTCGCCGTCTTGAACTCCGGACGCGGGTCGCGGCCCGGCTTGTCGAGCTCGGCGAGGATGTCGGTCACCGTCGGCAGACCGAAGCTCTCGTCCACGAAGTCCTCGGGCTGCACCGACTTCAGCACCCGGGTGTTGCCGATCAGCTCGCGGATCTCGGTGCTGGTGCTGCCCATGATGCGCTGCACCACCGGGTAGGCCTCCGGGTGCACCGCCGAGGAGTCCAGCGGGTCGTCGCCGTCCGGGATGCGGAGGAAGCCCGCGCACTGCTCGAAGGCCTTCGGGCCCAGGCGGGCCACGTCCTTGAGGGTCTGGCGGGTGCGGAACGGGCCGTTGGTGTCGCGGTGCGCGACGATGTTGGCCGCCAGCGTGTCGCTGATGCCCGACACGCGGGTCAGCAGCGGGGCCGAGGCCGTGTTGACGTCCACGCCGACCGCGTTCACGCAGTCCTCGACCACCGCGTCCAGCGAGCGCGACAGCTTCGTCTCCGACACGTCGTGCTGGTACTGGCCCACGCCGATCGACTTCGGGTCGATCTTCACCAGCTCCGCCAGCGGGTCCTGCAGGCGGCGGGCGATGGACACCGCGCCGCGCAGCGAGACGTCCAGGTCCGGCAGCTCGCGCGAGGCGTAGGCGGAGGCCGAGTACACCGACGCGCCCGCCTCGGAGACCGAGATCTTGGTCAGCTTCAGGTCCGGGTTCTGGCTGATCAGCTCGGCGGCCAGCTTGTCGGTCTCGCGGGAGGCGGTGCCGTTGCCGATCGCGATCAGGTCCACGTCGTGGGCCTTGGCCAGCGTCGCCAGCTTGGCCAGCGACTGGTCCCACTGCCGCTGCGGCTGGTGCGGGTAGATCGTGTCGGTGGCCACGACCTTGCCGGTGCCGTCCACGATCGCGACCTTCACGCCGGTCCGGTAGCCCGGGTCCAGGCCCATCGTGGCGCGCGAGCCCGCGGGCGCGGCCAGCAGCAGGTCGCGCAGGTTGGCCGCGAACACCCGGACCGCCTCGTCCTCGGCGTGCTGGCGCATCCGCAGCCGCACGTCGACGCTCAGGCGGGTCAGGATGCGGGTCCGCCACGCCCAGCGGACCACGTCCGACAGCCACTTGTCCGCCGGGCGGCCCTGGTCGGCGATGCCGAACTGCTGGGCGATGCGCAGCTCGTAGTCGGTCGGGCCGACCTGCTCGGAGCCGTCGTCGGGCTCCAGGGACAGCTCCAGCGCCTCCTCGTTCTCACCGCGGAACAGCGCCAGGATGCGGTGCGAGGGCAGGTCGGTGAAGGACTCGGAGAACTCGAAGTAGTCGGCGAACTTCGCGCCGTCCTCCTCCTTGCCCTCGCGGACCTTGGAGACCATGCGGCCGCGCGTCCAGACCTTCTCGCGCAGCTCGCCGATCAGGTCGGCGTCCTCGGAGAAGCGCTCCACCAGGATCGACCGGGCGCCGTCCAGCGCGGCCTGGGCGTCGGCGACGCCCTTGTCGGCGTCGACGAAACCGGCCGCGGTCTGCTGCGGGTCGTTGCCCGGGTCGCTCAGCAGCTGGTCGGCCAGCGGCTCCAGGCCGGCCTCGATGGCGATCTGGGCCTTGGTGCGGCGCTTGGGCTTGTAGGGGAGGTAGATGTCCTCCAGCCGGGCCTTGGAGTCGGCCGCGTTGATCTGCGCCGCCAGCTCGTCGGTCAGCTTGCCCTGGGAGCTGATCGACTCCAACACCGTGCTGCGCCGCTCTTCGAGTTCGCGCAGGTAGCGCAGCCGCTCTTCGAGCGTGCGCAGCTGGGCGTCGTCGAGGGCGCCGGTCGCTTCCTTCCGGTAGCGGGCGATGAACGGCACAGTCGACCCGCCGTCGAGCAGCTCGACGGCCGACTGCACTTGGCGCTCCCGGACGCCGAGCTCCTCGGCGATCTTCTGATGAACAGTCGTCACGATGTTGATTCCGCCTTCTCTGCGATCTTCGCCAGATCCGACCGGACATTCTGCCGGACCGCGCCCGCAGGCTACGTGGCCACTCGCGTCGGCGTGTCGGGATGCGGCCCACGCGGTCCTGATCACCACAGTTTCAATTGAAACGATGCGCGGCGTGCCGAGCTTGTGACGTGGGCCGCCTTGCTCTCGGGGCGTGACCCGCTGTTGTCACGAATCGTGACGGATCATGCGGGTGCTGTAGCTCGAAGGGGTTAATCTAGGTACTCGGGCACGTACAAACCGCGATGCACGTACACGCTCCGTGCTGGAGTGTGGTTTCTCGTGAACCCCGAAACCCCCGACCAACCGAGAACCCCCGAAAACCACGACAACGCTTCCACCCCGAAGCAGGCGTCCACCTCCGCGGCCCACCGGGCCGACCAGGCACTTCGCACCGCCGCGGACCGCGTTCGCGCGTGGCTCGCGCCGCTGGTCGAGCGCGTGCTGCGGTGGCTGGCCCCGCTGCTGCGGCGGGTCCAGGACGCACCGGTGGTGCGGCGCTTCCGGGAGAGGGTTGCGCCGCACGTGGCCGCGGTTCAGGACAAGCTTCCCGAGCCCGTCGCGCGGGCCTCGCGGACCCGTTCGATGCAGGCCGGCGCCGCGGTCGCGGCCGTCGGCGTGGTGGGCCTGGTGATCGGCACCGCCGTCGCCGGCCCCGCCCAGCCCGAGGTCGAGGAGGCCGCGATGGCCGCCCCGATCCCCGAGCAGCAGGCCGCGCTGGAGCAGCACGCGACGCTGCAGCAGCAGCCCGCCCCGCAGCCGGTGGAGCCGCAGGCCGCGGCACCCGAGCCGGAGGCCCCGCTCGGCCCGCCGGTCGAAGGCATCGACGTGTCCAACCACAACGGGCCCATCGACTGGAGCAAGGTCGCCGCGGACGGCAAGAAGTTCACCTTCGTGCTGGCCACCGACGGCACCAGCTTCACCAACCCCCGGTACAGCGAGCAGTACCACGGCGCCAAGGACGCCGGGCTGATCGCGGGCGCCTACCACTTCGCGCGGCCGAGCTCCTCCTCCGCCGAGGAGCAGGCCAACCGGTTCCTGGACGTCGCTGACTACCAGGCCGATGGCAAGACCCTGCCGCCGGTGCTGGACCTGGAGGTCGACCCGAACTCGGGCGGCTGCTACGGGATGTCGGTCGAGCAGATGCACCAGTGGACCCAGACCTTCAACGACAAGGTCAAGGAGCGCACCGGCAAGGAGCCGATCATCTACGCCAACCCGTCCTTCTGGCGGGAGTGCATGGGCAGCACCAACTCCTTCGACGGGCACCCGCTGTGGCTGGCGTCCTACGGTGTGGACAGCCCCACGGTGCCCAGCGGCTTCAGCAACTGGCACTTCTGGCAGTACACCGACGAGGGCAGCGTTGCCGGGATCAACGGCAACACCGACCTGAACCAGTTCCAGGAGGGCATGGCGCGCCTGGAGAAGCTGGCTCGCTGACCCCGGCGTTCGCGCCGCGGAACTTCGACACCGAGCAGGCCGTCCGCGAAAGCGGGCGGCCTGCTCCTTTTGCGCTGGTCACATGCCGTGAGCGTTTTGGGGCGCTGGAGCACCCCAAAACGCTCACGGGCGTCCACCAGCGCAAAGTGCCCGTCCCGAGGTTGTCCTTTGTGGACTTTCGTGGGTTCTGCGGGGATCGGTCGCCTGCTGTCCGGCTGTTGTTCGCCGGAGGTTTCGATTCAGGGGAGCGGGCCGTACCCGACGTGCCGGACCGATATCCTCGCCGCGATCGATGATCACCTGATCGGAGGCACGGCGTGTCACTGTGGGAACAGCGGGTCACCATGGCTCGGCGGCTGTGGAGCAACGGTGACCTCGCCGCCGCGGAGCAGGAGTTGCGCACCGTCCTCGACGACGGCGACTTCGACGCCGCAGCGCACGCCGCCTGCCTGCTCGGCGGGCTGCTCGACGAGCTCGGCGATCACGAGCAGGCCCGCGCCATGCACCAGCGGACCATCGATTCCGGCCACCCGATCTACGCGCAGGTCGCCGCGATCGCCTTAGGTCTGCTGCTGTTCGACGCCGACGACCTGATCGCCGCGCAGGCCGTGCTGCGCTTCGCCGCCGATGGCGCCGACCCGGACGCCGCCGGTCGCGCCGACGCGCTGCTGGCCCAAGTGCTGCACATGCTCGGCGATGTCGAGGGCGCCAGGGAAGCGCGCGAGCGGGCCATGACCAGCAGCGATCCCGGCGTGGTCGAGATCGCCGGCGAGCTGGAGCTGCCCGCGCCCGGCGAGCGCTCCGCCGATCGGTACCTCCAGGTCGCCTACGAGCAGGCGTGCTCGCTGCTGGAGCAGGGACGCGACCGCGACGCCGAGCCGATCCTGCGGCGGCTGCTGGACAGCGGGCACCCGAACTACGGATCGCTCGGTGCGGCGAAGCTCTACGCGCTGCACGCCGAGGACCCGGCGATCGCTCGCCAGATGGCCGAGCGGATCATCGCCTACCGCCACCCCGAGCACCTCGGCTGGGGGCACGTGCTGCTGGGCGGCGTGCTGGAGGATTCCGGCGACGCGGCGGCAGCGGCCGAGGCGTTCCGGTCGGCGGCCGACGATCCGCGCCCCAACATCCGGCTGCACGCGCTGATCCACTTGGGCATGCAGCTGCGGGCCCTCGGCCAGCCGGACCAGGCGCGCGAGACCTACCAGCGCGTGATCAACACGCGGCACCCGCACTTCTCGGTCGAGGCGCTGGGCGTGCTCGCCGAGCTGCAGCGCGACGAGGGCGACATCGCCGGTGCGATCGAGACCTTCGGCCGCGTCGAGGCGTCCGGGCACGCGGGCAAGGCGCCGCTGGCCGCCTACAACCTGGGGGCGTTGCAGTACGAGCACGGAGACGTGGAAGCAGCCATCGCGGCGTTCCGCCGGGCCGCGCAGGCCGAGGACCCGCGCGTCGCGCACCAGGCCGAACTCGCACTGTCCATGGTGGACGTCATGGACGCGCAGCAGGACCCGGCCGGCGAGGACGCCAAGGAGCTCGCGATGCGGGCGCACCAGGCCGCCGGCTCGGGTGACGTGGCCGCCGCACGCCTGGCCTACCAGCAGGTCATCGACATGGACGTGCGGGTGTGGTCGGTGATGGCGGCCAACTCGCTCGGCCTGCTGGAGGCCGTCTCGGGCGAGATCGAGCAGGCCCGCCGAACCTTGCAGCGCGCTTCGGCGGCCGAGGACGCCTCGCTCGTGCAGGACGCGGTCTTCCGCCGTGCGCTCGTCGAGGAACCGGCCGCCGGGCCGGTCCTGGAGGCGCTCTTCCGGCTGGAGCACAACGAGGACGGCGGGCTGGACCGGCTCGTGGCGGCCGGGGAACCGCTGGTGCGCGACCTGGCGCTGCTGGTGCAGGCCGAAATTCTGCTGACCTCGGACGTCATCGCCGCGGTGGAACTGCTCGGCCCGCTGACCGACTCGCCGAACCGGCTGGTGTGGACCAAGGCCGGTCAGCTGCTGGCGGACTGGCTGGTCCGCGAGCAGCGGGCGGACGACGCGGTGCGGCTGCTGGAGCGGATCGTCACCGACGGGCACCCGGTGCTGCTCCCGTGGTCGGCCGCGCAGCTCGGCCACCTGCTGGTCGAGCACGGCGAGCCGGAGGACGTGATCGCGGCGTTCGCCACGGCCGCCGCGGCGGGATATCCGTCGCTGCTGGCCGAGGTCTTCGGCAAGCTCGCGATGCTCTACCGCGTCGCCGGGCACGACGAGGACCTCAAGGCGCTCTACCGGACCACCATGGCCAGCGGTCACCCGGAGCTCGCGCCGCGCGCGGCCTACCTGCTGGGCGAGGAACTGGTGTACGCCTACGACCTGGACGGGGCGCTGAAGTGCTTCGATCGTGCCGCGGGCGCGGATTCGGACGTGGCCGTCCTGGCGGCCTTCGGCGCGCACGCCATCCGGCGCGATCTCGATGGTGCACGGGCCGTTCTCGCCGAGCTGGACGATGTGCGGGTGCACAACGCCACGGAGCTGGGCATGGACCTGGCGCGCCAGAGCCAGGCGAACGGTGACGCGGAGTTCGCCGAGTGGGCGCTATCGCTGCTGGCCGAGGCCGGTGCTCCCGACCGGAAGTCGGAGGTGCTGCTCTACCTCGGCGCGCTGCGCAACGAGAACGGCAACGTCGCCGGAGCCCGAGAGGCGTGGGAAGGGGCGATGCGAGAGGGCTTGCCCGACGAAGTGGCGATCGCCCGGTGCAGCATCGCGGAACTGCTGCAGAACGACGGCGATCTGGACGGTGCCGAGGCGCAGCTCGCCGAAGTCGCAGCGGACGACGAACCCGTGAGCGCCGCCGACGCCGCGTTGCGCTTGGGTGTGCTGCGCGGCGAGCGCGAGGACTTCGACGGCGCATTGGAGGCCTTCGACCGGGCCGCGGAAGTGGGGAACGAGACCGAGGCGGCGCTGGCAACCGTCCACACCGCAGCCCTGCTCGCCAAGCGCGGCGAAACCGGTCTCGCCAAGGAGACCTACGAGCGCGCGATCGCTTCCGGGGTCGCGGAGGTGCAGGCGCGCGCCGCGCTGGAGCTCGGCAACCTGCTGCGCGACGCCGGGGACGAGGCCGGGGCGAAGGCGGCTTACGAGCAGGCGCTGGCGTTCGACGACCCGGACATCAGCCCCCGCGTCTACCAGGAGATGGGCGCTGAAACCGCGGAACTGCGCGCCTACCGGCTGATGGCGGCAGGCGACGTCGAGGGCGCGCGCGAGGCGATCACCGAGCACTTCGGCTCGGAGCGGGTGGCCGAGTTCTGGTGCGCCGCGTGGGGCGACCTGACCGCCGCCGCGCAGGTGCTGGCCGAGGTCGGCGGAGACGACCTGCGGACCTGCACCAAACTGGGGCTGGACTTCGGCGTCGGGGTGGAGGACCCCGACGAGGCACGGGCGTTCTTCCGCATGGTCGCCGACCACGGACACCCCGAACTCGCGCCGATGGGCCTGCTCCGGCTCGGCGCCCTCGCCGAGGACCAGCAGGAGAACGCGATAGCGCTGAGCTGGTACCGGCGCGCCGTCGCCGACTCGGACCCAGGTGCCCAGGCCGGTGTGCTGCTCGCACAGCTGCTCTCCCGGCTGAACGACCTCGAAGGCGCGAAAGCCGCGTGCCGACGCGCATTCGCCACCGGTCCGAGCAGTCCCGCGCTGGACGCCGGTGTGCTGCTCGGCCAGCTCCACCACGAGTCCGGCGATCCCGTCGAAGCCAGGCGGGTCTGGGACCAGGCGGAAGCCGCCGCCGAATCACCGGAGCAGTTCGGCGAGGTGGTGCACCGCCGCATCGCGCTGATCGGCGAAACCGCCGCCGAGTCCGGCGAACTGCTGCACCGCGCATCCCGCTCGGACGACCCGAGCACCGCGATCAACGCGATGCTCTGGCTCGGCGAGCGGGCGGTGCAGGCCGACGACCTCGACGCCGCCGTCCGCTGGTTCGGCGACGCGGCAGCGCTGGACGTGCCGGAGCAGTCCGAGGCGGCGCGCAGCCGGCTGGCGAACATGCTGCTGGCGCAAGGCGATCGCGACGCCGCCCGGATCGAGTACGAGCGGGTCGGCCGCTCCGCCAACCCGGACATCGCGGCGCGCGGCGAGCTGGGCATCGGCATGATCCGCCACGAGGAGGGCGACCTGCCCGGCGCGGTCGCCGCCTACGTCAAGGCGGCGAGCCACGCCGTCCACGAAGGCCTGGCCGAGGACGCCGTGCACGGTGCCCGGGTCGTGCTGGAGCAGCAGCACTCGGGCGGGGATCACCGCGCGGCGGCGGACACGCTGCGCAGGCTCGCCGAGGTGCTTCCGGAACGCGATGTCGCGGAATGGGCCTACGAAGCCGGAAACGAGTTCCTGAGCGCCGAGGACACCGACTCGGCGTTGATCTACCTGCGCTGCGCGGTGGAGATCGGCGCGCCGGAACCGGAACCGGCGGCGGTGCTGGCGCTGGGCGAGACCCTGCAGCGCCGCGACGACCTCGCAGGAGCTCGGCAGGCCTACGAGCGTGTGCTGTCCTCGGGCGACGAGCGCGCGGCAGCGCTGGCGAAGTATCGGCTGGTGGCGCTGCTGGGGGAGGACGATCCGGCGGCGGCCGAAGAACTCATGCAGCGCCCGGACGAAGTGCTGAACCCGGCGATGAAGCTGATGCTCGGGCTCAAGCGCCAGGACGAGGGCGACGCGACCGGGGCGATCGAGATGTTCCGCGAAGCCGCCGACAGCGCCGACGAGCAGTTCTCCCCGATGGCGGTCTACGCGCTGGCCCAGTCGCTGCGCCGCGACGGCGAGGTGGAGCAGGCCCGGGAGACCTACCGGCAGCTGGTCGAGGCCGCGCCGCACGACCACTACGCGGGCCAGGCCCTGCTGGAACTGGCCGCGATCGCCTACCACGCCGAGGACGACGACGAAGCGCGCTCCTGGAACGTGCGCGCGTGGGAGTCCGACGACGCGGACTTATCGGCGAAAGCGGCGATGAACCTCGGTCTGATCGCCAAGCGGCGGCGCGACGTCGAGGCGGCGACGCCGTGGTTCCAGGCCCTGATCGACCTCGGCCACCCGTCGGCGGCGCTGGCCGCGGCGCACCTGGCCGAACTGCACTACTGGCGGGAGGAGCACGCCGAAGCGGCCCGCCACTACGGGTACACCCTCGCCAACACCGAGGACAGCGAGCTCATCGCCGAAGCGGCCTACCGGGTGGGCGAATTCCACTACCAGCGCGGAGATCTCAAAACCGCCCGCGAGTTCCTCGACCGGGCGGTGCGCACCGAGGACGACGCCTTCGCGGCGCAGGCGAACACGCTGCTGGCGCGCCTCGGCTGAGCGTTTACCTTGGTTCTTGGTCTTTGAAGCGGCGAAGCCGCTTAGCCCACCCTCGCAGCTCGCACCGCCGCGGGTTCTCAGCGTTCGCCTGGCGAGGACAGCCCGTTCGCCGTGTATCGGGCATACATCAGAACGGGCTCCCGGAGTCCAGGCGGGCGCTGAGGTTCCGCTACCGGCACCGCTCCGCAAAACGAGTTCGTCAGACAGGTGCTGAGCTCAGGCGCGGGCGACGATCAAGCGGTCCGGCAGCGCCAGGACCTGGTCCAGTACGTCGCAGGCCTCGCCTGCGGTGTGCCATTCCGCGGTGGCCGGGTTCGCCGTCAGGCTGCCCTTGTCCTGCGTGACGCGGGCCGCGCGCACGTCGTCCTCGCCGCGCAGCTCGACGACGTCGACGATGTCGCCGTGCGGGCGCACGTAGATCAGCGCCATGAGCTCGCCGTCGGCGTCGCGGACCGGCGGCATCAGCCGGAACCCCCGCGCCACCAGCTTGCGCAGCCGGATGCTGGACTGGTCGTCAGCTGACGAGGTCATCGAACTCACCGTCCTTGGCGCCGCTGAGGAAAGCGGCCAGCTCGGCTCTGGTGTAGATCAGCGCGGTGCCGTTCGGCTCGCGCGATTGGCGCAACGCGATGGTTCCGTCGGCCAGCGCCGCGAGCTCGAGGCAGTTTCCCCACTTGCCGCTGTGCCGGGACTTTCGCCAGGTCACACCCTGCAGGGCCGTGACGGGGGCTTCGAACCTACCGTTCATCAGGTCTCCCTGGATCGGCTGCACATGCAATTGCATTCGCCATTGCGCGAGACGGTACCACAGCGTTCCGCAACAAGACGATCACCCTGCGTGTCCGGAGAACGGGTGAATCAGTGCGCGTCGCGGACTTTCCGCAGCATCTGCCGGGTCCGGTCCGGAGTGCGCGCATCGACCATCAGCCGATCGAGTGTACGGCTGTAGCGCTCGATCTCGTCCCGCTTGTCCAGGTACAGCGCACCGCTGAGGTGCTCCAGGTAGACGACGTCCGGCAGCTCGGGCTCGGCGAACCGCAGCAGCGTGAACGAACCCTCCGCCGCGTACCCGCTCAGCGCGAAGGGCACGACCTGCAGCGTGATGTTGGGCTGCTTGGTCATCTCCAGGAGGTGATCGAGCTGGGCGCGCATGATCGCGTTGCCGCCGATGGGGCGGTGCAGCACGGATTCGTCGATGACCGCCCACAGGCGCGGGGCGTCCGGGCGGGCGAGCAGCTTCTGGCGCTTCATCCGCAGCGACACCCGCCGCCTCGTGTCGTCGTCGGCCAGCGAGGGGTGCCCGGAGGAGGCCAGCGCCATCGCGTAGGCCTCGGTCTGCAGCAGGCCTGGGATGAACTGCAGCTCGTAGGTCTGGATCCGGGCGGCGACGCCCTCCAGGCCGACGTAGTCCTGGAACCACGGCGGCATCGAATCGGCGTACCGGTTCCACCAGCCCGGCTGCCGGGATTCGGTGACCAGCGCCAGGAAGTGCGCTCGCTCGGCCAAGTCGTGCACCTGGTAGAGGGTGAGCAGGTCCTCGATGTCGCGTTCCTTCAGCGAAACCCGGCCGAGCTCCATGCGGCTGATCTTGGACTCCGAACCGCGGATCGCCCGCGCCGCCTCCGAGGGCAGGATCTCGGCGGCCTCGCGCAACCGGCGCAGCTGGGCGCCCAGGATGATGCGACGTGCCGTCGGGCTCCCGTCGCGGGCCGCGCCGTCCCGCGCCATGGCCGAACCTCCTCGTTGCCTGCTCATCGCAGTGATAGCACATCGGCCGTTTACGCGGAGCTATGAAGCTCGTACGCTATGCAACCCTCAGCCGCACGACCCGACGAATGCCCAGCGAGGACCCCGATGACTGCCGACTCCGACGGCGAGACCCCGATCCACATCGACACGAGCAAAGCCAGCATCGCCCGCGTCTACGACGCCTTCCTCGGCGGCAAGGACAACTACGAGGTCGACCGCGAGGTCTTCCACCGGGTCCGCGAGGTCACCCCGGAAGCGGCCCAGCTCGCCTGGGACAACAGGCAGTTCCTGATCCGCGCCACCCGGTTCATCGCCGCCGAGACCGGCGTCACCCAGTTCCTGGACTGCGGATCCGGGCTGCCGACCGCGGAGAACACCCACCAGGTCGCGCAGCGGGTCGCGCCGGAAGCGCGGGTGGTCTACGTCGACAACGACCCGGTGGTGCTCGCGCACGGGCGCGCGCTGCTGGAGGAGAACCCGCAGACCCACTTCAGCCCGGCCGACATCTTCGAACCGGCGCAGATCCTGCAGGACGAGGTGGTGCGCAGCCGGCTGGACTTCACCGAACCGATCGCGCTGTTCCAGATGGGCACCCTGCACCACTACGACGGCGAGCGCCCGCCGCAGGACATCATGCGCGAGTACATCGACGCGCTGCCGTCGGGTTCCTACGTCGGCATCAGCCACTTCCTGGACCCGGAGACCGAGGAGTACAGCGACCTGGCCCGGCGCATGGAGCAGACGTTCCTGCACAGCCCGATGGGCACCGGCGTCTTCCGCACCCGCGCCGAGATCGAGGGCATGTTCCCCGGCCTGGAGTTCGTGGACCCGGGATTGGTGCTGTGCGCCGACTGGTGGCCGACCGGCCCGCGCCTCAAGCCTCTCTACCCGGTCCAGCACTGCATCGCCGGAGCGGTGGCCCGCAAGCCCTGACCGCTCCTGGTCGGCCGTGAGGCTGTTCGGTTCTTCCCCGCGATACGGCACCCGGGCTCGTCGCGCAGCCCGCGATTCAGGGCGCTCGGCCAGGATGTCGTGAGAGCCGGTGACCTTCGCCGGTCTCAAGCCTCGTGCCGGATCCTGGCTGCGTGGTCGGTCTGGAACTTCGTGCCTTCCCGGAGGAATTCGCGGATGGCCTTGAGCTCGGCCTGGCTCCGGCGGCTCAGGAGCTCGTGGGATTCCGCCTCGATCGGCCCCCACAGCTCCTCGATGAGCGCCGTCGCCGCCGGGGTGAGCGTGATCGTGATCCGGCGGCGGTCCTGGTCGGCGCGCACCCGCTCGACGTAGCCCTGGCGGGCGAGGCGGTCGATGGCGATCGTCGTGGCGCCGGTGCTGAGGCCGACCTCGGCGGCCAGCGCGCCTGCCGTCAGCGCCCCGCGCCTGTTGAGCGCGTTGAGGCAGCGCAGATCGGTGCGGTTGACGCCGAGCCGCGCCGCGCCCGCTTCGTCGACCTCGTCGGTGGCGTCCTGAAACTCGCTGACCGCGCGGCCGATGTCGGCGATCAGCTGTTCTCGGGTGTCCGGCATGCGGTCGATCATAGCCCGGCACCTCGTTCTTCGAACTTCTCGAGTCTGATGAGTCATGTTTGCCAAGAATCTTGACAGTCAAATAGTTTTGCCATAAAGATAGTTGTGGCGGGCGCGACGGCCCGCGGAAGCTCACGACGGGAGTCACGATCGACATGGCAGAACCGATAGCGGTCCAGGACCTGCTGCTCGACCTGCGGGCAAGGCGGGTGGCCTTCTCGCGCGCCGGTGCGGTGTGCGCGCTGGTGGGGACGCTCGGCTACCTCATCGCCTTCCTGCTGCACGGCGATCTGCCCGACCAGACCACCGAATCGCTGCTGACCTTCATCGCGGACCGCCCGTGGGCGCTGCACCACCTGGTGATCGTCTTCTGCTTCCTGCTGTGGGTCGGTGCTCTCGCCGGGCTGGCGCATTCGCTCGACGGCGGCATCGCGTGGGTGCTCGGCCGGATGGGGCAGGGCGTGGCGCTGCTGGGGACGGCGGTGCTGCTCTGGCACTACAACATCGACGGCCCGGCCCTGGAGGGCGTCGCCGATGCGTGGGTTCGCGCTGAAGGCGCGGAGAAGGCCGTCCTGCTCGAACGCGGGACGCTCCTCGTGACGGCGACCAACGGGATGTTCCCGCTCTACGTCGCCCTCCTGCTCGGTCTGCCGTTCCTGCTGTTCGGCCTCGCCCTCGTCAAGAGCGACGGGCACCCGTCGTGGCTGGGCTGGGCCGGGGCCGCGGCGGGCGGCATCGCGTTCGCGGTCGGCGTCACCAACTTCGCCGGGTTCGACCTGCTGCCGATGAACATGTTCGTCCTCGCGGTGTTCCTCCTGGACCTCTGGATGCTCGCCATCGCCTGGATCCTGTGGCGCGACGCCTCGCGCCTGCGGGCGATGCCGATCCAGTAGCCCGCGACGCCCCGGCCGTCACCCGGCACGGCGTCGACATCTACCAAACGCTTGCTTGTTTCGTTAGGCTCGCGGGTGCTGGTGTCGGAGTGGATCAGACCGCGCTGCCGGGATTCCGGTGCGGCGGAGAGGACGGTCATGGCCGAGGCGTACATCATCGACGCGGTGCGGACCCCGGTGGGCAAGCGCGGCGGCGGACTCAGCGGGATCCATCCCGCCGACCTCTCCGCGCACGTGCTGCGCAGCCTGCTGGCCCGCACCGGGGTCGACCCGGCAGCCGTGGAGGACGTCGTGTGGGGCTGCGTCGACTCGGTCGGCGCGCAGGCGGGCAACATCGGGCGGACCGGTTGGCTGGCCGCGGGATTCCCCGAGCACGTGCCCGGCGTGACCGTCGACCGGCAGTGCGGCTCTTCGCAGCAGGCGGTGCACTTCGCCGCGCAGGCGGTGCTCAGCGGCACCTCGGACCTGGTGATCGCCGGTGGCGTG
The DNA here is from genome assembly GCF_027853965.1 of Saccharopolyspora indica. Classification (GTDB taxonomy): domain Bacteria; phylum Actinomycetota; class Actinomycetes; order Mycobacteriales; family Pseudonocardiaceae; genus Saccharopolyspora; species Saccharopolyspora indica. The sequence goes on from NZ_JAQGLB010000021.1 coordinate 69,619, forward strand.
CAGAACATGAGCGCGATCCCGATCGGCAGCGCGCTGCGGGGCGCGGCGGAGCTGGGATTCCCCATCGCCTACGGGCCGGGCTCCGGGTCGACCGGTTGGCAGGAGCGCTACGGCGACGAGGAGGTCACGCAGTTCCGCGGCGCGGAGCTGATGGCCGAGAAGTGGCAGATCTCCCGCGACGACATGGAGGAGTTCGCGCTGCGCAGCCACCGCCGAGCGGTGGAGGCGATCGACGCGGGCCGCTTCGCCGGGGAGCTGGCGCCGCTGGCCGGAGTCGAGCACGACGAGGGGCCGCGCCGCGACACCAGCAAGGAGAAGCTCGAAGGGCTCAAGCTGCTGCGCGAAGGAGGCCGGCTCACCGCCGGCGTGGCCAGCCAGATCTCCGACGGCGCTGCCGCGCTGCTGATCGCCTCGGAACGCGCGGTCGCCGAGCACGGGTTGCGGCCGCGGGCGCGCGTGCACCACATGAGCGTGCGCGGCGACGACCCGGTTTTCATGCTGTCGGCACCGATTCCGGCGACCAAGCACGCGCTGGCCAAGACGGGCCTGAGCGCGTCGGACATCGACGTGGTGGAGATCAACGAGGCGTTCGCCAGCGTGGTCCTGGCCTGGCTCAAGGAGATCGACGTCGATCCGGCCGTGGTCAACCCCAACGGCGGCGCGATCGCGCTCGGCCACCCGCTGGGCGCCACCGGCGCGAAGCTGATGACGACCCTGCTGTCCGAACTGGAGCGCACCGGCGGCCGCTACGGCCTCCAGACGATGTGCGAAGGCGGCGGCACGGCCAACGTCACCATCGTCGAACGCCTCTGAACGCAGAGATTTTCGCGGTGAAGGGCACCTTTTAGCAGCATAGTTGCCTAAAGGTGCCCTTCACGCCGGTATCGGTCGAGTGAGGGGAGTGACGTGGCGATCAATCGCGAGTTCGTCGGGCACGAGTTCAGCGCGGGTGTGGCGTACGAGGTGACGCGCGGCAAGATCCGGGAGTTCGCCGAGGCGATCGGAGATCCGAACCCGGCTTATCGGAGTGCGCAAGCCGCGCGGGAGCTGGGGCATCCGGACGTGATCGCGCCGCCCACCTTCGGGATCGTGGCGGCCGGGGCGGCGGCGGAGAGCAATCCGATCCGGCGGCCCGAGTTCGGGCTGAACATGCGGCTGGTGGTGCACGGCGAGCAGGAGTTCCGCTACGAGCGGCCGATCCGCGCCGGCGACGTGCTCACCGCGACCGGGCGGATCGCGGAGATCCGCGACGCCGGGAAGAACGAGCTGGTGCGGGTGGAGACCGAGATCCGCGACGCGGGCGGCGATCTGGTGTGCACCGCGGTCAACGTGATCGTGTCGCGGGGGACCGCGGCCGGGGCGGGGGAGTGACGATGGCGATCCCGAGCTACGACGAGGTGGCGGTCGGCACCGAGATCGGCCCCGAGCGCTACCCGATCCAGCGGCTGACGCTGGTGAAGTACTGCGGGGCTTCCGGGGACTTCAACGTGATCCACTGGAACGAGCGGATCGCCCGGCAGGCAGGGCTGCCGGACGTGATCGCGCACGGCATGCTCACCATGGCCGAGGCGGCCCGGCTGGTCACCGACTGGGCGGGCGATCCCGGCGCGGTGCGCGAGTACGGCGTCCGCTTCGCCAAGCCGGTGGTGGTTCCCGACGACGACACCGGGGTGGAGGTCCTGGTCACCGGCAGGGTGGCGGAGAAGCTGCCGGACCGGAAGGTGGCGGTGGAACTCACGGCCACCTGCGGGGACGTGGAGGTGCTGGCCAAGGCGCGGGCGGTCGTCCAGCTGATGTGATCAGCCACTGTGGACGAAAGGCGGCGGCGGGCAGGCTACGGGGAGAGAGCCTGCCCGCCGCCGCAGCACCGGGTTCGGGGTCCCGGGTTCAGGGGGCCGGTCAGTAGGTCACTGCTGACCCGAGCCGATGAAACCGACGTAGAGCAGGCTGTTCGTCGACCCCGAGCCGGGGTTGGTCACCTTGCCCTGCGTTCCGTTGCTCACCAGCGCCTGGGCGACCTGGGCCGGCGTGGCCGACGGGTTCGCGGTCAGGTACAGCGCCGTCGCGCCCGCCACGTGCGGGGTGGCCATCGAAGTTCCGCTCATCGCTCCGGTGCCACCGCCGTTGGTGGTCGAGGTGATGTTCGTGCCCGGAGCGAAGATGTCCGTGCAGCTGCCGTAGTTCGAGAACGTCGAGCGGCTGTCCCTGCTGTCGGTCGCATTGACCGTGATCGCGGACGAGACGCGGGCCGGCGAGGTGTTGCACGCATTGGTGCTGTCGTTTCCCGAGGCCACCGCGAAGGTGACACCGGCCTGGATCGCCCGTTGCACCGCGCTGTCGAGCGAGCTGTTGGCCGGGCCGCCGAGGCTCATGTTCGCCACCGCGGGCTTGGTCGCGTTGCGCGCCACCCAGTCCACCCCGGAGATGATCTGCGAGTACTGGCCGGAGCCCTGGCAGTCGAGCACGCGCACGCTGACCAGCTTCACCTCCTTGGCCACGCCGTAGGTCTTCGAACCGACGGTGCCCGCCACGTGGGTGCCGTGCCCCTGGCAGTCCGAGGCGTCGCCGTCGTTGTCGATGAAGTCGTAGCCGTCGGTGGCCCGGCCCTCGAAGTCGGGGTGGCGCTTGTCCACACCGGTGTCGAGGATGTAGGCGGTCGCCCCGGAACCGGTGTTGGGATAGGTGTAGGTGCTGTCCAGCGGGAGGTTCTGCTGGTCGATCCGGTCCAGGCCCCACGTCGCGTTCTGCTGGGTGCCGCTGATCCGGGCGATGCCGTCCTGCTGCACGTACGCGACCGAATCGTCGGCTGCCAACCGCTCGGCGGCCGCCTCGTCGAGCTGCACGGCGAAGCCGCGGATCGTCGAGGTGTAGGTCGCGGTCACCGTCCCGCCGTAGGAGTCGGCGAGCCGGGTCGCGGTGCTGGTGGTGGCGGACGCGCTCGCCACCTCGTCCTTCAGCACCACGATGTAGCTGTCGGCGACCGGTTCTGCGGTGGGGCGGATCTCCCCGGTGGGCTCCGCCGCGGCGGCCGGTGCGGCGATCATCGCCGCGGCCAGCGCACCCGCGCCCAGCGCGGTGGTCAGCCGGATCTTGCGGTCGTGTCGCATCTGCTTGCTCCCTTGCAAGTCGTGCGGCTGTCGACAGAAGTTGGTGACGCACAGCCACTGCAAACACGATCGGTTGGTGACCACACGGTGATCAATCCGTGTTTCAGTACGTAGGGATACCAGTCTTTCGGTGAAGGGAGAGTCCGTGGCGCGCACCCCGAGACCTGCCCGCACGCAGATCCGCACCAGTTCGCCGGTGCTCGTAGGACGTGGTGAACAGCTCGCGTCGTTGCAGGCGCTGGCCGCTCTGCACCCAGCGGTGGCGCTGATCGAGGGCGAGGCCGGGGTGGGCAAGAGCAGGCTGGTCAGGGAAGTGCTCGCCGGTGATCTGGGGCCGACCACGCCGCTGGTCGGGCACTGCCGCCAAGTGGGTGAACCGTTCCCGTACGGCGCGGTGCTCGAAGCGCTGCGCAGCGCGCGCCCGGGGCCTGCGGCGCTGAGCCCGGTGACCGGCGTGCTCGGGCCGCTGCTGCCGGAGATCGCCGAACACCTGCCCGCTCCGCCGGAACCGCTCGGCGACCCGCGCGCCGAACGGCACCGGCTGTTCCGCGCGGTGCGCGAGCTGCTGAGCTCGCTGGGACCGCTGCTGCTGGTGATCGAGGACTTGCAGTGGGCCGACGACGGAACCCGCCAGCTGCTGCGGTTCCTGATGGGCGATCCGCCCGCGAACCTGACCACCGCGGTCACCTACCGGCGCGAGGACGTGCCGGGCGGGCTGCCGCTGGGCGTCGCCTACCGGCCGCCCAACGGCGTGGTCAGCGTGGTGCTGCCGCTGGATCCGCTGGGTGTGGACGAAGTCCGCGCGCTGACCTCGGCGATCCTCGGCGAGGACCGGGTGTCGGCGCAGTTCGCCGCGCGGCTGCACGAGCGGACCGCCGGGATCCCCTTCGTCGTGGAGGAAACCCTGCGGGCGCTGCGCAACCGCGGCGGTGCGGTGCGGACCGACGGCGCCGCCGCGCGAAGGCTGCTCGACACGGTGGAAGTCCCCGTGCTGCTGCGGGATGCGATGGCCGAACGCCTCGCGACGCTGCCGACCGCGGCGACCAGGCTCGTCAAAGCGGCTGCGGTGCTGGGTGTCCCGGTGACCGCGGAGCTCCTCGGCGCGGTCGCCGGAGTGCCCGAGCCGCGGCTGCGCACCGCGCTGACGCACGCGCTGAGCGGCCACGTGCTGCACGAGCAGGACGGCGGCACCTACGGATTCCGCCATTCCCTCGCCATGCAAGCGGTCTACGACACCATCGGCGGCCCGGACCGGGTCTACCTGCACGCGCGCGCGATCGACGTGCTGGACCGGGTCGAGCCCAAGCCGCTGCACCAGCTCGCCGATCACAGCGAACGCGCCGGGCGGGTGGCCGACTGGCTGTCCTACGGGGAAGCGGCCGCCGACCGCGCTGCGGCGCTGGGCGATGCCGCCACCACCACGGCGCTGCTCCAGCGGTTGCTGAAGGAGCAGAGCCTGCCCGCCGAGCACGTCGACCGGCTGGCGATCAAGCTGGGCAAGATCGCGCACACCGGGCTGGACCAGCGCGATCCCAGCGAAACCTTGGAAGGTCTGCTCAACGACCAGCGGCTGTCCACCTCCGCGCGCGGAGAAGTCCGCCTCTACCTGGGATTGCTGCTGCTGCGGCAGGCCGGTGGGCTGGCGACGGCGCGCGCGGAGATCGAGCGGGCGCTCAACGACCTGTCCGCGCGCCCGGACCTGGCGGCCCGGGGCGCTTCGGTGCTCGCGCTGGCCTACGTGGGCCAGACGTCGCTGGCCGAGCTCCGGCCCTGGCAGGCGCGGCTCACCGAGTACCGGCGGGAAGCGCGCGGCGAGCTGCGGTTGTCCCTGCTGGCCAACGAGTTCTGCTCGCGCATGCACGTCGGGGATCCCACCGTGCTGCGCTCGCTCGACGAGCTGCCGGAGCAGGTGAGCACCGTCGGCGAGCAACACCACCTCGCCCGGCTGCGCTCCAACCTCGGCGACGCGTGCGCGTGGACCGGGCACCTGCGGCTGGCCGGTGAGCTGCTGCGCGAAGGCGTGCGGTTGGCCACCGCGTGCGGCGCGACCTTCGTGGTCAGCACGGCCAGGTCGACGCAAGCGCGGCTGGACTGGTTCACCGGCGAGTGGGGCGATCTCGCGGAACGCTCGACCCGGATGCTCGACGAGTACCGCGACCTGTTCCCGGTGACCAGCGAGCTGAGCCTGGTGCTGGGTTCGCTCGCCGTGACCCGCGGCGAGTGGGCGGCCGCGACCAGCCACTTCACCGAGACCGGGGCGTTCGCGCCGGAGGAGGCGATCAGCCCGGTCGGCATCGCGGGCTGCGCGGGACTGGCGTGGAACCTGCTGTCGCAGGACGAGCCGGCCCGCGCCTGCGCGGACGTGGACCGCGGCCTGGACTTCCTGCGGCGGAAGGGGGTCTGGGCGTGGATCGGCGAGCTGGGGCCGGTGGCGGTCGCGGTGTACCTGGCGGCGGGCCGCGAGGCGGACGCGCAGCGGCTGGTGGCGGAGATGGCCGACCGGATCGCCGGGCTGGACGTGCCGATCGCGGTGGCCGCGCTGACCCAGTGCCGCGGTCGCCTGGCCGAACACCGCGGCGAACTCGCCGAAGCGGTGGCGCACTACCGGGCCGCGACCGAGCGGTACGAAGAGCTGCCCGCGCCCTACTACGCGGCCACGGTCGCCGAACGCGCGGCGACCTGCCTGCTCACCACCGAGCACGCGGCGGCGACGGCGCAGCTGTCCCACCTGGTCGACGTGTTCGACCAGCTCGGAGCCACGCGCGACGCGGCGCGGTGCAGGCACCTGCTGCGCGGCGCGGGCGGCGGCAAGCCCTCCCGCCGCGGCCGCCGCGGCTACGGCGACGAGCTGTCACCGCGCGAGGAAGAGGTGGCGCGCCTGCTCGCCAGCGGCCACACGAACCGCGAGATCGCCGAGATCCTCTTCCTGTCCCCGCGCACGGTCGAGCAGCACGCGGCCAGAGTCCTGCGCAAGCTCGGCGTCCGCTCCCGAACCCAGCTGCGGCTCTAGTCCAGGAGTCGCCGGGTGGCCAGCTCCAGGACTTCCAGGCGGGTGCGCTCGCCGTGGTCGGCGGCGATGATGCTCTTGGCGACCGCCAGCGAGAAGGCGATCATGCTGCGGGCCTCCACTTCGTCGTCGTCGGGGCAGAACGTGCGGAACTGCGAGCGCGCGTAGTCCATCCGCCGGTTGTCCACGCGGCGCAGGCGCTCGGCGACGGCGGCGTCGCGCCGGGCCCAGTCGCGGACGGCGAGGTCGATCGGCACGATCTCGTCGGAGAAGGTGAGCGCACCGGCCAGCTGCACCCTCGCCCGCGCGTCCCCGCACTCGTCCTCGACCTGCTCGATCACCTCGTCGATGCTCATCCGCTCCCAGGTGTCGAGCATCGCTTCCAGCAGCGCGCCGCGGTCGGCGAAGTGCCAGTAGAAGCTGCCCCTGGTGGCGCCGAGGGTCTTGGCCAGCGGATCGATCCGGACGGCTTCCGGGCCACCTGCGGCGAGGGCCCGCAGGCCTGCCTCGATCCACTTGGCGGGCGGTGTTCGGGTGGGCGGTGCCATCGGTCTCTCCTGTTCTCGCGTGCGGTGTTGACTCTGCCACCGATGGTTCCTAATCTCATCCGTACAGCGCTGTACGGATGAGATGCGTCCAGCCGCATTGGAGGAGTTCCCATGTCCGACTCCGCAAGTCCGGTCGAGGCGCGCGAGGTCGCGGTGCCGCCCGATCTCCGCACGTTCAGCGAGCTCGCCCGGATCGACTACGAGAACGCCGTGCTCGCCGAGTTCTCCGCTGCCGGGAACCGCTCCGCGGAGCAGTGGGTCCGGGCGATCTTGGAGCAGGCCCCGGCCGAGCTGCGCCGAGCGCTCCTGTCGGGCTGGTCCGGCATGGGCCTGCGGCTCGGGCCGCTGGATGACGCACAGCACGTGCTCGGCTGGCTGATCCAGCGCAGCACGCCGGACGAGGTCGTGCTCAGCACGAGCTCCGAGGCGGGGTTGCACGGCGAACTGTTCGTCCGGCGTCGGCCGGATTCGCTGCTGTACGGGAGTTTCATCCAGCTGGACACCGGTGCGGTGCGCGACATGTGGAACTCGGTGGTGCACGAGCACACGCCTGCGATGTGCCAGCTGCTCGCTGGTGCCGTCAACCGGCCGTGAGCGGTTCGGGGCGCTATGGCACCCCGAAGCGCTCACGGCAGGAGAGCGGCGCGGTGGTGTTGCGGGGTGCCGAAGAGGTGCTTGGCCGCGTGGGCCCGCTTCAGGTGGAGGTGGGCTTCGTGCTCCCAGGTGATGCCGATGCCGCCGTGGAGCTGGACGCCTTCCGCCGCGATCTGCGAGTACGCGTCGCCGCAGGCTGATTTGGCCATCGACGCCAGCTCGCTCGCTCGATCGTCCTGAGTGGACACCGCCCAGCTCGCCGCGTACGACAGCGAGCGGGCCGACTCGATCGCCGCGTAGCAGTCGGCGAGGCGGTGCTTGATGGCTTGGAACGAGCCGATGGGGCGGCCGAACTGCTTGCGGATCTTGGTGTACTCCACGGTCTCCTGCAGCCAGCGCTGCGCCGCTCCGATCTGCTCGGCGGCGATCGCGGCCGCCGCCACGTCCGCCATCCGCCGCAGCGGCGCCCGGCCGATGAACCTCGCCGGCGTGCCGGCGAGGCGGACCTCGCCCATCCGCCGGGTGAGGTCCACGGGAACCGATGGAGTCACGGTGGATCCCGGGAGCGCCTCGAACAGCGAGGCTTCGCCATCGGCCATCGCCACGACCAGCAGCACGTCCGCCTGAGCGGCGTCGAGCACCAGAGTCTTGTGCCCGGTCAGCAACCAGCCGGTGCCCCGGGGGCGGGCAGTGGTGGCGAAAGTGGCGGCATGCCAAGGGGAATTCGGTTCCGCCCAGGACAGGGCGGCGATCTGCTCGCCGTCGGCGATCGCCGGGAGCAGCCGAGCGCAAGCGCCGGTGTTGCCGGTCGCCAGCAGCGCTTGCGCGCTGAGCACGGTGCTGCCGAGGAACGGGTTGGACACCAGGCGGCGTCCGAGCTCCTCGACGACGATCAGGGTTTCCAGCAGGGTGGCCCCGACTCCGCCGTGCTCCTCGGCAACGGCCAGGCCGTGCGCACCGATCTCGCCGAGCTGCTTCCACAGCGCCGTGTCGTACCCCGGATCCGGCTCCTCCGGAGCCGGGACGACCGGGCCGCCGTGACGGTCGAGCAGCTTGCGCACGGTGCGGCGCAGCTCCTCCTGCTCCTCGGTGAAAGCGAAGCGCACAGTTCCTCCTGCCGAGCGAGGTGGCGGTCAATTTCGTACGAAATTGACACCGCGCCGGGTGACGGGTCAGGTGCCGATGGGGGTGAGGTCGGTGGACAGGGCGGTGGCGACGCGGAGGCGGTGCCAGGCCGGGGTGCCCCAGGAGGTGCGCAGCGCCGTCGCCTTGGTGAGCCACAGGTGCAGGTCGTGCTCCGCTGTGTAGCCGATCGCGCCGTGCACCTGCAGCGCGGTTCGCGCGGCTGCCTGGGCGGCCTCGCCCGCGGCGATCTTGGCCGCGGAGACGTCGCGGGAGCCGCGCGGGCCGTCGATCGACAGGCAGGCGCCGCGGATCAGCGGGCGGACGAACTCCAGCTTGAGCAGCACGTTCGCCAGGTGGTGCTTGACGGCCTGGAACTCGCCGACCGGGCGGCCGAACTGGTGCCGCTGCTTGACGTACTCGGTGGAGATGTCCAGCAGTCGCCACCCGAGGCCGAACAGGTAGGCGGCGCTGCCCAGCACGCCGTGGTCGAAGGCGGAGTCGAGGTCGGCATCGACGGGCTCGGCCGTGGTGTGCTCGACGGTGAACAGCCTGCGGGCCGGGTCGAAGGACTCGTGCTGCTGCAACCGGATTCCGCCCAGCCTGCGCACGCCGTCGCCGTCGCAGCGGAACACCGCGCCCGCCTGGTCCGCGTCGAGCGCGTGGGGCAGGTGACCGGCCACGATCGCCGTTCCGACGGTCCGGCCCTCCGCCAGCTCCGCCAGCCACGGCGATCCCGGCAGCAAGCGCGGCAGGAACGCCAGCGACTCGATGAGCGGCCCGGGCAGCGCCGCGTACCCGAACTGCTCCAGGCACAGCGCCAGCTCGACCGCGCCGAGCTCCAGCCCGCCCTGCTCCTGCGGCACGGTGAGCCCGGTGACGCCGACCTCGGCGAGATCCCGCCACACCTGCCACCACGCGGCGGTCTCGCCGCCCGCCCACGCGCGGGCGATCTTCGCCGTGTCGGCGTCGGCGAGCAGGTCCCGCAAGGTGTCGGCCATGTCCTGCTGCTCGCGGTCCGGTGCGAACCTCATCGCGACCCCCTCGGCAGCCCGAGCAGGCGCTCGGCCGCCACGTTGCGCTGGATTTCGTTGGTCCCCGCGTAGATCGGCCCGGCCAGCGAGAACAGGTGGCCCTCGACCCACGGCGACACCTCGGCGGCGGGGCCCAGCAGGTCCCACGCCGTCTCGTGCATCGCGATGTCCAGCTCGGACCAGAACAGCTTGTTCAGGCTGGCCTCCGCGCCGAGCTCACCGCCGCCGGAGATCTTGGCGACGGTCTCGAAGGTGGCCAGCCGGTAGGCCTGGGCCGCGATCCACGCGTCCACCACCCGGTCGTCGTCCAGCGCGCCCGGGAGCTCGGTGAGCCGTTGCGCGGTGGCGAGGAACCGGCCGGGGCTGCGCAGCGTCAGGCCGCGCTCGTTGCTCGCGGTGCTCATCGCCACCCGCCAGCCCGCGCCGACCTCGCCGAGCACGTCCTGATCCGGCACGAACACCTCGTCCAGGAACAGCTCGGCGAAGGCGGGCTTGCCGTCGATCCGGCCGATCGGCCGCACGGTGACCCCGTCGGCGTCCAGCGGGAACAGGAAGTAGGTCAGCCCGCGGTGCCGCTGCGCATCGGGATCGCTGCGGAACAGCCCGAAGGCGATGTCGGCGAAGGCGGCGCGGGAGCTCCACGTCTTCTGCCCGGACAGCAGCCAGCCGCCGTCCACGCGCCGCGCGGTGGAGCGGATCCCGGCGAGGTCGCTGCCCGCTTCCGGCTCCGACCACGCCTGCGCCCAGATGTCGGTGCCTGCCGCCATCCGCGGCAGGTAGCGCTGCTGCTGGTCCGGCGTGCCGTGCTCGAACAGCGTCGGGGCCAGCAGGAAGATCCCGTTCTGGCTGACCCGGCCGGGCGCGCCCGCGGCGTAGTACTCCTCCTCGAACAGCACCCACTGCAGCAGCGACGCGCCGCGCCCGCCGAACTCCTCCGGCCACGACACCACCGACAGCCGGGCCTCGTGCAGCTCCTGCTCCCAGCGCCGGTGCGCGGCGAAGCCCGCTTCGGTCTCCAGCGAGGGCAGCGGTTCGCGGGGGACGTGCTCGCGCAGCCAGTCGCGCACCTCGTCGCGGAATTCCAGGTCTGCGGCGGAAAGATCGAGGTCCACTGTGCTCACTCCGGCTTCTGCGCGGCCTGCTTCATGCTGCGCGCGTTCATGCCGCCGAGCGAGTCCTCGCCCACCTCGGCGTTGTGGGCGTGCGCGAAGTGGTGCAGCCCGAAGGCCGAATCCATCCCGCTCTGCAGGCCCATCAGGTCCTCGGCCTGGTTGATCGCCTTCTTCGTCAGCGAGAGGCCGAACCCGGGCATCTGGGCGATGTTCGCGGCCAGCTCCAGCGTGCTGCTCGCCAGCTCCTCGCGCGGGACCACCCGGTTGACCATGCCGACCTCGTAGGCGCGCTGCGCGGGCATCCGCCCGCCGGTGAACAGGAACTCCTTGGCGATCCGCGGCCCGAGCACCCAGGGGTGGGCGAAGTACTCGACGCCGGGAATTCCCATCCGCACCACCGGATCCGCGAAGAACGCGTCCTCGCTGGCCACGATCAGGTCGCACACCCAGGCCAGCATCAGCCCACCCGCCACGCACGCGCCCTGCACCGAGGCGATCGCGGGCTTGGGCATCTCCCGCCACCGGCGGCACATGCCCAGGTAGACCTCCTGCTCGCGGGCGAAGCGCGACTCGCCGCCGGTGTGCCGGGTGTGGTCCCACCACAGGCCGGCCCGGCGCGGGTAGCTGACGTCGATGTCGCGCTCCGGCGAGCCGATGTCGTGGCCGGCGGAGAAGTGCTTGCCCGCTCCGGCCAGCACGATCACCTTGACCTCGTCGTCCTCGCAGGCCCGGTAGAAGGCGTCGTCGAGGGCGTAGGTCATCACGGAGTTCTGCGCGTTGCGGTAGTCCGGGCGGTTCATCGTCACCACGGCGACCTGGTCCCGGCGCTCGTAGGTCACGACCGCTTGCTCTGCTGCCATCGGCGCTCCTCGCTCGGCGTTGCGGTTGCGGCAGCTCGAAGATAGCCGAACAAGCAAGTGCTTGGTAGAGTCCCGATCGCGGCGCCGCGACCGCGGTGGTGCGGGAGGCGGTCGGTTTCCGGCGAAATCGGCCTACGTGGCTCGGTTCCTGCAGGTGGTGGCCCGTGAGTACTTTGGGGTGCTATAGCCCCTCAAAGTACTCACGGGTCCTGACCAGTGGAAACGGAGCATCACCGCAGAGCCGCGTCGAGCGAGGAGGGTGCGTGGACCTCACCGACAACGCCGCGGAAGCGGCCTTCCGCCGCGAAGTGCGGGACTGGCTCGGCGAGCACCTGACGGGCGAGTTCGCCGCGGCCCGCGGGCTCGGCGGGCCCGGCAGCGAGCACGAGGGCTTCGACGTGCGGCTGGCCTGGGACCGGCTGCTGGCCGAGCACGGCTGGACCTGCCTCGGCTGGCCCCGCGAGTTCGGCGGCCGCGAGGCCACCGTGCAGCAGCAGGTGATCTTCCACGAGGAGTACGCGCGGGCCAACGCGCCGGTGCGGGTCGGCCACATCGGCGAGGAGCTGCTCGGCCCCACGCTGATGGCCTTCGGCAGTCCCGAGCAGCAGCGCCGGTTCCTGCCCGGGATCGTCGGCGTCCGCGAGCTGTGGTGCCAGGGCTACTCCGAGCCCGGCGCCGGTTCCGACCTGGCCGGGGTCGCCACCACCGCGCACCTCGACGGCGACCAGTGGGTGCTCAACGGGCAGAAGGTGTGGACCTCGATGGCGCACCTGGCGGACTGGTGCTTCGTGCTGGCGCGCACCGATCCCGGGCAGCAGCGCCACCGCGGCCTGTCCTACCTGCTGGTGCCGATGGACCAGCCCGGCGTGCGGGTGCGGCCGATCGTGCAGCTGACCGGCACCTCGGAGTTCAACGAGGTGTTCTTCGACGACGCCCGCACAGATGCCGCCAACGTGGTCGGCGAGGTGGGCGCGGGCTGGCAGGTCGCGATGGGCACCCTCGGGTTCGAGCGCGGCATCGGCACCGTCGACCAGCAGGTCACCTTCCGCCGGGAGCTGGCCGGGATCGTCGAGCTGGCGCGGGAGAACGGCGCCATCGACGATCCGGTGCTGCGCGATCGCATCGCCAGGGCCCAGGTCGACCTGGAGGCGCTGCGCTGCACGGTGTTCCGCACCCTGGGCTCCGACGGCCCGCCGGGCGCGGAGTCCTCGGTGGTGAAGCTGCTGTGGTCCACCCTGCACCGCGAACTCGGCGAGCTGGCGATGGACGTGGCAGGCGCCGGTGGTCTGCTGGCCGAGCGCGGACCCTACGAGCTCGACGCCTGGCAGCGGCTGTTCCTGTTCACCCGGGCCGACACGATCTACGGCGGCTCCAACGAGATCCAGCGCAACATCATCGCCGAGCGCGTCCTCGGCCTCCCGCGGGAGAGCCGGCCGTGACCGCACCAGGGGAGAAGATCTGGGATAACACCCCCAGGACCGAGCCCTCCTCAACCGCACCTCAGGGGACCGTGATGCAACCCAGCCACAAGAAACCGCACAACGCAAGAACGACACCAAACGCAACCACCACTGAAAAACGCGGAGAGGCGGGACTGTGACCACCACTGAAAATCACGGAGAGGCGGACAGCATGACCGCACCGCCCGCACACGGGCTGCTCACCGGCAAGACCGCGGTGGTCACCGCCGCCGCAGGCACCGGGATCGGCTCCGCCGTGGCCCGCCGGATGCTGGAGGAGGGCGCGCAGGTGCTGATCAGCGACCGGCACGAGCGCCGCCTGGAGGCCACCCGTGCCGAACTCGCGCAGCTGCCCGGCGCGAAGGTCACCGCGGTGCCCTGCGACGTCACCGACGAGTCCCAGGTGCAGCGCATGTTCGACGCCGCCACCAGCGCATTCGGGCAGGTCGACGTGGTGGTGAACAACGCGGGCCTCGGCGGCACCGCCTCCATCCTGGAGATGACCGACGAGCAGTGGGACAAGGTCCTCGACGTCACGCTGAACGGCACCTTCCGCTGCACCCGCGCGGCGGTGCGGCTGTTCCGCGACCAGGGCAACGCCGGGGTGGTGGTCAACAACGCCTCGGTGGTCGGCTGGCGCGCGCAGGCCGGTCAGGCGCACTACGCGGCGGCCAAAGCGGGCGTGATGGCTCTGACCCGCTGCGCGGCGCTGGACGCGGCGGCGCTGGGCGTGCGCATCAACGCCGTGGCGCCGAGCCTGGTGATGCACGAGAACCTGGCGAAGGTGACCTCCGACGAGCTGCTGACCGAGCTCACCGGGCGCGAGGCCTTCGGCCGCTCCGCGCAGCCGTGGGAGGTGGCCAACGTGATCGTCTTCCTGGCCAGCGACTACTCGACCTACCTGACCGGCGAGGTCATCTCGGTCAGCAACCAGCACCCCTGACCCCACGAGCTGCGAGAACACCCGCCGCGCCAGGGCGGTGGTCAATTTCGTACGAAATTGACCGGCACCCGGGTGAACGTCGATTTCGTACGAAATCGACCGCTCCCCGGGTGACGGGGACACCTCCGTGGGGCTCGATGAGGACGGCTTTGAGAGGATTGTGCCGTGGTATCGACCAAGCGCTTGTCCAGCCGGAACCGCCCCGCGCGGGAGTCCGGTTCCGAACGGCGTGCCGAGCTGCTGGCCATCGCCGCCGAGCTGTTCGCCACCCGCGGGTTCCTCGCCACCACGGTGCGCGACATCGCCGACGCCGCGGGCATCCTCTCCGGCAGCCTGTACCACCACTTCGACTCCAAGGAGTCGATGGTCGACGAGATCCTGCGCGCCTTCCTGGACGACCAGCGCCGCACCAACGAGCAGGTGCTGCGGGAGGCCCCCGACCCGCGCACCGCGATCACCGAGCTGGTCCGGCAGTCCTTCGCCGCGATGCAGAAGCACCGCGCGGCCATCGCGATCTTCCAGAACGAGTCGAAGTACCTCGAACAGCTGGAGCGCTTCGACTACCTGACGCAGGCGGCCAACGACTTCGAGCGCACCTGGATCCGGGTGCTCCAGGACGGCCAGCGCGCCGGGGTCTTCCGCGCCGACCTCAACGTCAAGCTGGCCTACCGGTTCATCCGCGACATGGTGTGGACGACGGTGCACTGGTACAACCCGCGCGGCAAGCTCACCTCCTCGGCCATCGCGGACCAGTACGTCAAGATCCTCTGCGAGGGGATCGCAGAACCGGAGAAGCCGTAGGTTTCCAGGCTCGTTTTGCGTGGCGGTGCGAGTGGCGGCCCCCTGCGGGAGTTACAGCGCCCGCCTGGACTCCGGGATCCCGGTCTTATGTATGTCCGATACACGGCGAGCGGGCTGTCCTCGCCAGGCGAACGCTGAGAACCCGCGGCGGTGCAAGCGCCGAGGGTGGGCTAAACGCCTCCGGCGTTTCAAGACAAAGAACTGCAGGAAGAGGTTCAGGTACCGCTGAGTCCAGAGAGCCTGCCCGCGGCTTCGGTGACGATGCGGTCGATCAGCTCCTCGCAGCTGGGCAGCTCGTCGATCATCCCGACGACCTGTCCGGCGGGCAGCACACCGGCGCCGGGGCGGCCGTCGACCAGCGCCGACTTGATCAGCATCGGGGTGTTGGCGGCCAGCAGCACGCGGCTCAGCGGGAGCTTCTGGTTCCGGCGCATGGCCAGGCCGTCGGTGATGAGCTGCCGCCAGCTCATGCCGGTCAGCGACTTGAACGCCACCGCCTGCCGCAGCGCGTCGGGCAGCCTGCGCAGCAGGCCCCGGGACTCGGCAGCCTCGGTCAGGTCGGTGCGCAGCATCCGGTGCGGCATCCCGTCGACCCGCGAGGTCACCACCGTGTCGGACACCGAAGCGTCCAAGTAGGACTGCTGGACCTCGCGCGGCACGCGGCTGTCGGAGGTGAGCAGGAACCGGGTGCCCATCGCGACGCCCGCCGCGCCGTAGCACAGCGCGGCGGCCAGACCGCGTCCGTCGAAGAACCCGCCCGCGGCGATCACGGGGATGTCCACCGCGTCGACCACCTGCGGCAGCAGCAGCGTGGTGGCCACCGCACCGGTGTGCCCGCCGCCCTCACCGCCCTGCACCAGCACCGCGTCCGCGCCCCAGGCCGCGACCTTCTCGGCGTGCCGCCGCGCGCCGATGGACGGGATCACCACGACGCCGGCGTCCTTGAGCTTGCCGATCAGCCGCTGGCTCGGCGCCAGCGCGAAGGACGCGACGCGGACCTGCTCGCGGATGAGCAGGTCCACGCGCTCCTCGGCGTCGGAGGCATCGGCGCGCAGGTTCACGCCGAAGGGGTTGTCCGTGCGCTCCTTGACCTCGCGCACCGCGTCGGCCAGCTGCGGCAGCGTCATCGTCGCCGAGGCCAGGACGCCCAGGCCGCCCGCCCGCGCGGTGGCCGACACCAGGCTGGGACCGGCGACCCAGCCCATCCCCGTCTGCACCACGGGGTGGCGCACGCCGGTGAGGTCGCACAGCGGGGTGCGCAGGACCTGCTCGATCACGCCGGGACCTCCTGGTCGCGCAGGTTCCGCGGGTCGATGGTCCCGCGGATCAGCTCCAGCTCCTGGTCGGTCGGCAGCCGGGTCTCGGCGACGTCGTCCACCGCGAGCTCGAAGCCGGTCCGCGACTGCACGTCGGCGACGTCGACGCCCGGGTGCACCGAGCGCAGCCGCATGCTGCTGTCCGGGCCGGTGAAGTCCAGCACAGCCAGATCGGTCACCACCACCCGCACGTCGTGGAACCGCGCGCCGACCTGCCGCGCCCGGTCGTGCCCGATCCCGGACACCAGGTCGACCGACTCCACGAACACCCGCTCGCTGTGCTTGGCGACCCAGTAGTTCGTGGTGTGGTTGACCGAGTTGCCCGGAGCGCCGCGCACCCCGATCAGCTGGACCTTCGGCCGGTCCCACGGGCCGATGCGGGAGATGTTCTGGTTGCCGTAGCGGTCCACCTGGGAGGCGCCCATCATGACCCGCCGCCGTCCGCCGGCGAGCATGTCCAGCACCCGGCCGTAGGGCATCCAGCCCTCCACCGGGCTGCTGGACTCCTCGCCCAGCGCGGTCGTCGCGGACAGCAGCATCGCCTCGCCGTCGGTGAGCAGCAGGTCCGGCGCGGTGGTCAGCCGCGCCAGCCGGGCGCCGATCGACGGGATCGTCCCGAACGGCGAGGCCAGCGCGGCCCCGGCGTCCTGCCAGGTGTCGGCGCAGGCGACGGCGCACACTTCAGCTCTGGTGATCATGCGGAGATCCCCTCGGTCTCTGGGCGATTTCGCGCGAAATCGCGTTCCTTGGCTCCCTTTCCGCTGGTGGTGGCCCGTGAGTGTTTTGCGGTGCTATAGCACCTCAAAGCACTCACGGGTTCTGACCGGCGGATTCCTGGGCGTGGAAGGCGGCGACGGCCTTCTGGTAGGTCTGCTCGTCGCCGTCGAGGAACTGGGCGCGGAAGGCTTCCCACGCCTCGGGTTTCGCGCTGGCCGCGTAGTGCCGCTGGAACGCCTCGTCGCGGCCGTAGTCCGGCGCGCAGCTGGTGAAGTGCGCGCCGTTGGGGGTTTCGACCACGCCATCGGTGTGCGTGCGGTTGAGCAGCAAGGACTGCGGCGGCCCGTTCTCCAGCAGGCGCTCGGTCGGCACGATCTCCTCGCAGCTGACGTAGCTGCGCTGCGCCGCCGCGCACATCAGGTCGTCGAAGTACGGGTCCGGGCCGAGGTACTGGGCGCTGCCGTAGCGGTCGGCGCGGTTGAGGTGCACCAGCGCGACGTCGAGCTGGAGCGCGGGCATCGCGACGAGCTCCTCGCCGTCGGCGTACGGCGAGGTCACCGTGCGCAGGTCGGGGTTGAGCGCCATCACGTCCGATCCCAGGCCCGCTCGGGTCGGCAGGAACGGCAGCCGCGCGGCCGCGGCGCGCAGCCCCGCCAGCACCATGCCCTCGTCGTACTCGGCGACCTCCAGCTCGCCGCGCTGCCGGGCGGCGCGGAAGTGCGGGTCGAGCGGGACGGAGTCCAGCGAGACGAACCCGTGCACCAGCTTGCGGAGCTTGCCCGCGGCGCAGAGCAGGCCGACGTCCGGGCCGCCGTAGGAGACCAGCGTCAGATCCCGCAGCGGAGACCGCAGGATCGCGCGGACCAGCGCCATCGGCTTGCGTCGCGAGCCCCAGCCGCCGATGCCGATGGTCATGCCATCGGACAGCCCGGCGACCACCTCGTCGGCGGTGAGCACCTTGTCCTGCACTACGACTCCTTCTTCGGTCCGTTGTGGACGAACTCGTCCCTGGCCCGGTCGCTGACACCGGAGAGGTTGAGCTCGAAGGTGAAGCCCTGCTCGAACCGGTAGCTGCGGTTGACGTCGACCGGATCGATGCCGTTGAGCGATTCCTTGGCCTTGCGGACCACCAGCGGATCCTTGTCCGCGATCTCCTCGGCCAGCGCGACCGCCGCGTCGGTCAGCTCCTCGCGCGGCACCACCTGCCACACCGAGCCGAAGTGCAGCAGCTGCTGCGCGGTCACCGAGCGGCCCGTGTAGAACATGGCGCGCATCATGTGCTGCGGCACCAGCCGGGACAGGTGGGTGGCGGCGCCGAGCGCACCGCGGTCGACCTCGGGCAGGCCGAAGGTGGCGTCCTCGGAGGCGATGATGACGTCGGAGTTGCCGACCAGGCCGATCCCGCCGCCCAGGCAGAACCCGTGCACCGCGCTGATCACCGGTACCGGGCACTCGTAGACGGCCTTGAACGCCGCGTAGCAGCCGTGGTTGACCTCGACGAGCTTGGTGTGGCCGGGATCGGCGGCGATCTCCTTGATGTCCACGCCCGCGTTGAAGCCGCGCCCGGCGGCCTGCAGCACCACGGCCCGGGTTTGCGGATCGGCGCCCGCGGTGTTCAGCGCCTCGGCGAGTTCGTGCCATCCCCGCACCGGGAGCGCGTTCACCGGGGGATGGTCGACGGTCAGGACGACGACCCCGCGGGGTCGGTGTTCGATGTGCGTGCCCATGACACCTGCCAAACCTAGCACTTGTTTGGTTGGGTTGTTACCGTAGCAACATCCGAGGACGCCCCGCCAGCACCGGAATCGCACCGGCGCCGGGACGCCTCGGTCCGGGTGTCTGGTGTGGACGGGAGGCAGCAGGTGATCTGCGCGGACAGGGTCGTCATCATCACCGGTGCGGGACGCGGGCTCGGGCGCGCGCACGCGCTGGAGTTCGCCAGGCAGGGCGCGCACGTCGTGGTCAACGACCTCGGCGTGCAGCTCGACGGCAGCGGCGGCGGCGACCAGCCGGCCCAGCAGGTCGCGGCGGAGATCCGCGCGCTGGGCGGGCGGGCGGAGGTGCACGGCGCCGACGTGTCGGACTGGGAGCAGGCGCGGGAACTGGTGGCCTTCGCGGTGGAGCGCTTCGGCCGGCTGGACGTGCTGGTGAACAACGCCGGAGTGGTCCGGGACCGGATGTTCGTCAACCTCTCCGAAGCCGAGTGGGACCAGGTGATCCGCGTCCACCTCAAGGGCCACGCCGCGACGCTGCGCCACGCCGCCCAGCACTGGCGCGACCGCTCGAAGGCCGGGGAGCAGGTGCAGGGCCGGGTCATCAACACGACCTCCGGCGCAGGCCTGCTCGGCAGCATCGGGCAGACCAACTACGCCGCGGCCAAGGCCGGGATCGCCGCGCTCACCATCAACACCGCGGCCGAGCTCGCCCGCTACGGGGTGACGGTGAACGCCATCGCCCCGTCGGCGCGCACCCGGATGACCGAGGACGTCTTCGCCGACATGATGGCCCGCCCGGACGGCGGATTCGACGGCATGGCACCGGAGAACGTGTCCCCGCTGGTGGCCTGGCTGGGCAGCGCGGACTCGGGCGACGTGACGGGCCGGGTGTTCGAGGTGCAGGGCGGCGAGCTGACCGTGGCGACGGGCTGGGGCCGCGGCCCCTCCCGCGACGCGGGACGCCGCTGGCGACCGGAGGAACTCGGATCGGCGGTCCGCGAGCTCCTCGCCGAAGCACCCGCCCCGGAACCGGTCTACGGCAGCTGAACCGTCCGTTGTGGATGCTCGGTGCAGCGCGGATGCTCAGGCCGCGCCGAGGTTTCGGCAGGTGATGGCCCGTGAGTGTTTTGTGGTGCTATAGCCCCACAAAACACTCACGGTCGTTGACCTGCACCGTTTCGGAGCCCGGCGTGGTCGGGTCGGCCGGGGAAGGCCGAAAGCTCCGCGATGCCGCGGTTCGCGGGTTAGGCTCGCGGGAGGCACGGAGAGCAGCGGGAGGCATGCGGTGAGCGACGGTGCGGTGGAGGCCAGGCACGCCTGGATCGAGCCGGGGGTGTTCGAGGTGGCGCCGGGGGTGCACCGGATTCCGCTGCCGCTGCCCAACGACGGCCTCCGCGCCGTCAACGTCTACGCCATCGAGGACGGCGACGGGCTGGTGCTCGTCGATTCCGGCTGGGCGCTGGACGAAGCGCGCGACCAGCTCGAATCCGCGCTGGGCTCGATCGGGTACGGCTTCGCCGACATCCGGCGCTTCCTGGTCACCCACGTCCACCGCGACCACTACACGCTCGCGGTGACGCTGCGCCGCACCTTCGGCTCGCAGATCAGCCTCGGTGCCGGCGAACAGCCCTCGCTGGAGGCGATCCTGGACGGCGACCAGGAGATGGAGGCCGAACGGCTGCGGCGCTGGGGCGCGGGCGATCTGCTGGCCAAGCTCGCCGAGGCCTACGGCGGGAAGGCGCCGAAGAGCCGCAGCCCGTACGAACTCCCCGACGAGTGGCTGGACGGCAAGGTCGAGGTCCCGCTGAAGACCCGCACGCTGCTGGCGGTGCCGACGCCCGGGCACACCGCGGGGCACGTGGTGTTCCTGGACTCGGCGTCGTCGCTGCTGTTCTCCGGCGACCACGTCCTGCCGCACATCACGCCGTCCATCGGCGTCGAACCGGCGCGGCCCGAACTCCCGCTGCGCGACTACCTGGATTCGCTGCGCCTGATGCAGTCCTACCCGGACATGCGGCTGCTGCCCGCGCACGGCCCGGTCGGCGGCAGCTCGCACGGCCGGATCGCCGAACTCCTCCAGCACCACGAAGAACGCCTGGAGCAGACGGCGGGCGCGATCCGCGACGGCGCGGGCACCGCCTACGAAGCGGCGCTGAAGCTGGGCTGGACCCGCCGCAACCGCGCGCTGCTGGACATGGACCTGTTCAACCAGGTCCTGGCGGTCGGCGAGACCAACGCCCACCTCGACGTCCTCGTCACCCGAGGCGTCCTCACCGCCACCGCGGACGAAACCGGCATCCGCGAGTACACCCTCGCCGGCTGAGCCGCCCCTCGATCGATACCGCGGTGAAGGGCACCCTTTAGCAAGTTACTTGCCTAAAGGTGCCCTTCACCGCGGTGCCGCTCAGGCGAGGAGCAGGCGGACGGTGAGTTCGAGGCGGTTGGAGACGTCGGAGGCCGACGCTCGGCGGGTGACCCAGGCGACCAGGTTGGACAGCCAGACGTCGCCGATCACCCGGGCGATCGCCTTCTCCTCCTCGGTCGGCTCGCCCTCGGTCATGGCGTTGGTGAAGAACCGCTCGACCAGCGCGGCGACCGCGTCCACCTCGGCGGCCGCCGAGGTGTCGGCGAACATGAACGCGCGCGTCATCGCCTCGGTCAGCTGCGGGTTGCGCTGCAGCGAGCGGGTGGTGCGGTTGAGCACGAACATGACCCGCTCGTACGGCGTGGTGCCCGGGATCTTGGTCCGGTCGAGCTTGTCCTGCGCGCGCTCGAACTCCCTGGCCAGGCCGGTGACCAGCAGGTGCACCTTGGACGGGAAGTACCGGTAGAGCGTGCCGAGCGCCACGTCGGCCTTCTCCGCCACCGTCCGCATCTGCACCGCGTCGTAGCCGCCCTTGGTGGCCAGCGCGATGGTGGCGTCGATGATCCGCTTGCGGCGCTCGTGCTGGGCCGTGGAGCCCGACTCGTCGTCCCGCAGTGCCTGCAGGACGTTTCGCGAGGTGCTTTCCATGCGGCGTGGGCCCCCTCGAAGACTGGTTGCCGAAAACCGCGTGTTCGTCGCCACGCGGCTCGTCGCCCCACCACCCTGACGGGTTAAGGTGATCGACGTGGTTCGATCAGAACATGTTCCAGTCTACCCAGTCCGCCCGGCGCGGGCTGTGTGAGGTGAGCCGTGCGGATCGCGTTGCTGTCCTACCGGAGCAAGCCGCACTGCGGCGGGCAGGGCGTTTACGTCCGGCACCTCAGCCGGGGGCTGGTCGAGCTCGGGCACCACGTCGAGGTGTTCTCCGGGCAGCCCTACCCCGAGCTGGATCCCGGCGTGGACCTGACCGCGGTGGACAGCCTCGACCTCTACAACGACGCTGATCCCTTCCGCACCCCGAACTGGCGCGAGCTGCGCGACCTCGTCGACCTGCTGGAGGTCGGCACCATGTGGACCGCGGGCTTCCCCGAACCGCTGACCTTCAGCCTGCGCGCGGCCCGGCTGCTGCGCGCCCGCTCCCACGAGTTCGACGTGGTGCACGACAACCAGTGCCTCGGCTACGGGCTGCTGGACCTGAAGGACGCCGGGATTCCGCTGGTGGCCACGGTGCACCACCCGATCACCCACGACCGCCGCGTGGACCTGGCCGGGACCACCGGCTGGCGCCGCATCGGGCTGCGCCGCTGGTACGCCTTCACCCGGATGCAGGGCCGGGTGGCGCGCCGGATCCCGCACCTGCTGACCGTTTCGGAGTCCTCGGCCACCGACATCCAGCGCGACTTCCGCGTCGCCCCGCACCAGCTGCGGGTGGTGCCGCTGGGCGTGGACTCGGAGGTCTTCCGGCCGCCGTCGGCACCGCGCGTCGCGGGCCGCATCGTGGCGATGGCCAGCGCGGACACCCCGATGAAGGGCATCGGCACGCTGCTGGAAGCGGTCGCCAAGCTGCGCACCGAGCGCTCGGTGGAGCTGGTCCTGGTCGCCAAGCCCGTTCCCGGCGGGCCGACCGAGCAGCTGATCGAGGAGCTGGCCATCGGCGACGTCGTCCGCACCGTGAGCGGGATCAGCGACGCCGAGCTCGCCGAGCTGCTGGGATCGGCCGAAGTCGCTTGCGTGCCTTCGCTGTACGAGGGCTTCTCGCTGCCCACGGTGGAG
This sequence comes from Saccharopolyspora indica, assembly GCF_027853965.1. Lineage (GTDB taxonomy): Bacteria > Actinomycetota > Actinomycetes > Mycobacteriales > Pseudonocardiaceae > Saccharopolyspora > Saccharopolyspora indica. Next base: position 92,093 of record NZ_JAQGLB010000021.1, read on the forward strand.
ATGATGGCCTGCGCGACGCCGCTGGTGGCCAGCCGCGCCGGGGCCATCCCCGAGGTCGCCGGGCCCGACGGCGAGTGCGCCGACTTGGTGCCGCCGGGCGATGCCGAAGCGCTGGCCACGGCGCTGGCCGGGCTGCTCGACTCGCCGGAGCGGCGGCAGCGGCTCGGCGCGGCCGGCCGGGCGCGGGTGCTGGCGAAGTACGACTGGAAGTCGGTGGCAGCGGCGACGGTCGACTGCTACGCGGAAGCGATCGCGCGCACGCCGCGCGCACGGAAGGGAGCAACGCTTTGCTGACGGTGGACTTCGACAGGCTCGGCGTGCAGGCGGGCCAGCGGGTGCTGGACCTGGGTTGCGGCGCGGGGCGGCACGCCTTCGAGCTCTACCGCCGCGGGGCGGACGTGATCGCCTTCGACCAGGACGTCGAGGAGCTGGAGAACGTGGCGGCGATGTTCGGCGCCATGAAGGCCGAGAACCAGGTGCCCGACGGCGCCAACGCGCAGACCGTCTCCGGTGACGCGCTCGACCTGCCGTTCCCGGACGAGCACTTCGACGTCGTGATCGCCTCGGAGATCATGGAGCACATCCCCGAGGACGAGAAGGCCATGCGCGAGCTGGTGCGCGTGGTCAAGCCGGGCGGCCGCGTGGTGGTCACCGTGCCGCGGGCGTGGCCGGAGAAGATCTGCTGGGCGCTGTCCGACGAGTACCACCAGGTCGAGGGCGGGCACGTGCGCATCTACAGCGCCGACGAGCTGATCGGCAAGCTCCGCGCCGCGGGCCTGCGCCCGGCCTTCCACCACTACGCGCACGCGCTGCACTCGCCGTACTGGTGGCTCAAGTGCGCGGTGGGCACCGACAACGACGACCACCCGCTGCCCAAGCTCTACCACCGGATGCTGGTGTGGGACCTGATGAAGGGCCCGTGGCTGACCCGCACGGCGGAGCGGCTGCTGGACCCGGTCATGGGCAAGAGCATCGCGGTCTACCTGGGCAAGCCGGGAGCGGCCAGTGCTGCGGCCTGAGGTCCCCGGCGTGCTCGCCGCGGACCAGGCCGTCCAGACCGGACGGGCGATCGCGGCGACGCAGCTGGCCTCGGGTGCGATCCCGTGGTTCACCGGTGGGCACGTGGACCCGTGGGACCACGTCGAATCGGCGATGGCGCTGTCGGCGACCGGCCTGCTGGCCGAGGCCGAGCGCGCCTACGAGTGGTTGCGCGCCACGCAGCGCGCGGACGGTTCGTGGCCGCTGCAGGTGCGCGACGGCCGCGTCGAGGACGCCGGGGCGGACACCAACTTCTGCGCCTACCCGGCCGTCGGCGTGTGGCACCACCTGCTGATCAGCGGTGATGACGGGTTCGCCGAGCGGATGTGGCCGGTGGTGCGCGCCGCGATCGACTTCGTGCTGACCGCGCAGCGCGAGCGCGGTGAGGTCGACTGGGCGATCGGCGAGTCCGGGACGCCGACCGGTGAGGCGCTGCTGTCCGGCTGCTCCAGCATCCACCACAGCCTGCGCTGCGCGCTGGCGCTGGCCGAGCACCTGGACCAGCCGCAGCCGGGCTGGGAGGTGGCGCTGGGCCGGCTCGGCCACGTCCTGCGGCACCACCCGGAGGCCTTCACGCCGAAGACCCGCTACTCGATGGACTGGTACTACCCGGTGCTCGGCGGAGCGCTGCGCGGCGAGGCCGGGCGCGAGCGGCTGTTCGAGCGCTGGTCGGACTTCGTGGTCGACGGCCTCGGCGTGCGCTGCGTCGACGACCACCCGTGGGTCACCGGGGCGGAGACCTGCGAACTGGTGCTGAGCCTGGAAGCGGTCGACGAGTACGACCGCGCGCGCGAGCTGCTGGCGGCCATGCAGCACCTGCGCGATCCGGACGGCTCGTACTGGACGGGGCTGGTCTTCACCGACAACAAGCGCTGGCCGGTGGAGCAGTCGACCTGGACTGCGGGCGCGGTGATCCTGGCGGCCGACGCGCTGTCCCGCGCCACGCCGGGCAACGGCATCTTCCGCGGCGAGAAGCTGCCGACCGGCCTGCCGATCGAGAACACCACCTGCTGCGAGCTGGTCTCAGGGGCCTGACCTGCCGCGATGAGCCCGCGGGCCCCGGTGCGTCGTGTCCCGACGCGCCGGGGCCCGCGCAGGTCAGGGGAGGGAGCCGGGTTCTCCGGCGGTGCGCTGGAGGACGCGGAGGGAGCCGACGACGCGGATCTCCTCGAAGGCGCCGGTTTCCAGGGCCCGGCAGTAGATCCGGTACGGGGCCTGGCCGCCGTCCTCCGGGTTCGGGAAGACGTCGTGGATCACCAGGACGCCGCCCGGGGCGACCCAGTGCGCCCAGCCCTCGTAGTCGGTGGCGGCCGCCGCGTCGGTGTGCCCGCCGTCGATGAACAGCAGCGACAGCGGGGTGCGCCAGAACCCGGCGACGTCGCCGGAGCGGCCGACGATCGCGGTGACCTCGTCCTCCAGCCCGGCCCTGGCGATGGTGCGGCGGAACTCGCCCAGCGTGTCCAGCTTGCCCACCAGCGGATCGACCAGCTCCGGGTCGTGGTACTCCCAGCCGGGCTGGTGCTCCTCGGAACCGCGGTGGTGGTCGACGGTGACGATGCTGCCGCCGGTGCTGCGCGCCGCGGCGCCGAGGTAGACGGCGGACTTGCCGCAGTAGGTGCCGATCTCCACCGCCAGGCCGGTGCCCAGGTGCTCCAGCGCCGTCTCGTAGAGCGCCTGGCCCTCGTCGGCGGGCATGAACCCGGTGGCCTGCTCGGCGAGCTCGCGCAGCTCGGCCGGGATCGGTGGGTGGTGCGGGCGTTCGGTGGCCGATCCCTGCGTCACTGGTGCTCCTTCGCGATGGCGTGTCCGTGCGTTCCGAGACTACCTGCTGAACAGGCCAGTTCCGGTAGAAGCTGTTCTACAAATCCACCACGGCTCCGTCATCCGGGGCCGCGTCAATTTCGTACGAAATTGACCGTCACCTGGGGGAACGCCGATTTCGGGCGAGGTTGGCGCCTTGCCGGGCGGTGGTGGTGGGGGTTGCGCGCGGGGGCGGCGGGAGGTAACACTAGAACAAGTTTCAGTTCTGGTGCTACGTGGGGCGGGCTGCATGGACTTCGCGTTCGAGGAAACTCAGCAGGACGTCCGGGATCTGGCCGCCGAGGTGCTGCGCCGCGAGTCCGGCAGCGGTGCTGGAACGGGTTTCGACGAGGCGGCCTGGAAGGCGCTGGACGACGCCGGGCTGCTGACGTTGGCGGTTCCGGAGCAATTCGGCGGGGCCGGGCTCGGCGTGCTGGAGACGGCGATCGTGCTCACCGAGGTCGGTCGCGTCGCCGCCGACGTGCCCGCGTTGAGCGCGCTGGCCTTCGGCGTCCTGCCGGTCGTCAGGCACGGCACACCGCAGCAGCAGGAGGCCCTGCTCGGCGGGCGGCAGTTGACCGCGGCCATCAACGAGCCGTCGTCGCCGCTGCCCGAACAGCCTCGGACGACGGTGGACGGCGGGAAGGTCTCCGGCGCGAAAACCGCCGTGCTGCACGCCGACCGGGCCCAACGGCTGCTGGTCTCGGCGACCGCTCCGGACGGGCCTGCCGTGGTGCTGGTCGATCCGCAAGCGCCGGGCGTCGAGCTGCACCGCAACCGCGCTTCGACCGGGTACGAGTGGACGGTCCGCTTCGACGAGGCCCCCGCGGAACACCTCGGCGGTGCGGCCGCTCTGGCCGACCTGCACGCCTGCGCGCTGGCCGGGATCTGCGCGGTCGGCGACGGCGCGGTCGCCGGTGCCCTGGCCCTCACCGCAGAGCACCTGCGGACCCGGCACCAGTTCGGCAAGCCGCTGGCCGCGTTCCAGGCGGTGGCCCAGCAGATCGCCGACGCCTACATCGCCGCCCGCACCCTGCACCTGGCCACGCTCTCCGCGTGCTGGCGGCTGAGCTCCGGGCTCGACGCCGCCGAAGACCTCGACATCGCCGCCTGGTGGCTGGCCGAAGAGGCCCCGGCGCTGCTGCGCACCTGCCACCACCTGCACGGCGGCCTAGGACTCGACATCACCTACCCGCTGCACCGCTACTCGTCGCTGATCACCGACCTGGCCCGGCTCGCAGGCGGTGCGCACCACCGCCTGCACGAGCTTGCGGCGCGGGCCTGAAGGCCTGGATATGAACTCATCTTGCGTGGCGGTGCGGGTGGCGGAACCTCAGCGGTGGTGCGAGCGCCGAGGGCGGGCTATGCGCCTGGCGGCGCATCAGAGCAAAAGAACGAGAGCCACTGCGGAAGACGGGCTCTGAAACGAGGTGCCGATGTTCATCGAACTCACCGCGGAGCAGCGCGCGCTGGAAGCCGAGCTGCGCGAGTACTTCAGCGGGCTCGTCACGCCGGAGGAGCGCGCGCAGCTGGCCGTCGACCGGCACTGCCAGGCGCACCGCGACGTGGTGCGCCGGATGGGCCGGGACGGCTGGATGGGCGTGGGCTGGCCCGAGGAGTACGGCGGGCGCGGGTTCGGCGACGTCGAGCAGCTCATCTTCGCCAACGAGGCCGCCCGCGCGGACGTGCAGCTGCCGTCGGTGACGCTGCAGACGGTGGGACCGACGCTGCAGGCCTACGGCACTCCGGAGCAGAAGGCGTTCTTCCTGCCGAAGATCCTGGCCGGGGAGATCCACTTCGCGATCGGCTACAGCGAACCGGACGCCGGCACCGACCTGGCCTCGCTGCGCACCACCGCGGTGCGCGACGGCGGGGAGTTCCTGGTCAACGGCCAGAAGATCTTCACCACCGGCGCGCACGACGCGGACTACATCTGGCTGGCCTGCCGGACGAACCCGGATGCGCCCAAGCACAAGGGCATCTCGATCCTGATCGTCGACACCACCGATCCCGGCTACTCGTGGACGCCGATCATCACCTGCGACGGCGCGCACCACGTCAACGCCAGCTACTACCAGGACGTGCGCGTGCCGGAGTCGATGCTGGTGGGCGAGCTGGACCGCGGCTGGCGGCTGATCACCACGCAGCTCAACCACGAGCGCGTCATGCTCGGCCCTGCCGGGCGCCTGGCGGGCCTGCGCGAGCGGGTGCGCGCCTGGGCCGCGTCCCGGAACGCCCCGGACGGCACCCCGCTGCTCGACCAGCCCGACGTGCGCCGGGCGCTGGCCAGGGCGCGCGCCGACGAGCGGGTCAACGAGCTGCTGAACTGGCAGGTCGCCGCGGCCGCCGCGCGCGGTCCGGTCGCCATCGCCGACGCCTCGGCGACCAAGGTGTTCTCCTCCGAGCGCATCCAGGAGCTGGGGCGGCTGCTGGCCGAGGTGGTCGGTCGGCACGGCGATCCGTCCGATCCGGACACCGCGGAACTGCTGTCCTGGCTGGACGTGCACAACAAGCGGAACCTGGTGCTGACCTTCGGTGGCGGGGTCAACGAGGTGCAGCGGGAACTGATCGCCACCGCCGGACTCGACCTGCCCAGAGTGCCCCGCTGAGCCGGAGGGAACATGACCAGCTCGATCACCGACGCCGCGCACCGCATCCAGGAGCGCGGCCCCAGCGAGCCGCGGGCCGCCCGCGATCCGGTGAACCTGCCGATGATCAACAACTGGGTGGAGGCCATCGGCGACCGCAACCCGGTCTACACCGACGAATCCGCCGCTGCCGCTTCCGTCCACGGTGGACTGGTGGCGCCGCCGGCGATGGCGCAGGTCTGGACGATGGGCGGGCTGCACCCGCAGCGCGATCCGGCGGATCCGCTCTACGCCATGATGGCCGAGCTCGACGACGCCGGGTTCACCTCGGTGGTGGCGACCAACTGCGAGCAGACCTACCACCGGTACCTGCGGCACGGCGAGCAGGTCACCGTCTCGACCAGGCTGGACAGCGTGGTCGGGCCGAAGACCACGGCGCTCGGCGAGGGCTGGTTCGTCACCACCCGCAACACCTGGTTCGTCGACGGCGAACCGGTCGCCGAGATGCTCTTCCGGGTGCTGAAGTTCCGCCCGCCGGAGCAGAAGCCCGAGACGCCGAAGCGCGAAACCGGCACCGCGGTCATCCGCCCGGCCATCGGCGCCGACACCGCGTACTTCTGGGAGGGCACGGCGGCCGGTGAGCTGCGCATCCAGCGCTGCGGCCAGTGCGGGTTGCTGCGGCACCCGCCGGGGCCGATGTGCCCGGAGTGCGGTGCCACCAAGCGGATCCACCTCGTCTCCGAGGGCCGCGGCGAGATCTACAGCTACGTCGTGCACCACCACCCACCGGTGCCCGGCAAGGAGCTGCCGCTGGTGGTCGCCCTGGTCGAGCTGGACGAGGGAGTGCGGGTGCTCGGCGAACTGCACGGCGTGCAGCCGGACGAAGTCGCGGTCGGCCAACGGGTCGCGGTCGACTTCCAGCGCGTGGACGAAGAACTCACGCTGCCGATCTGGCGGCCCGAGCCGACGGAGGCTCCATGACGCTCGCGCGTACGAGATCGCTCGCCGAGGTCTCCATCGGCGATGCCTTGCCGGAGGAGCGGATCGAGGTCACGCCGACGTTCGTGGTCAGCACGGCCATCGCCACGCGTGACTTCCAGGACGTCCACCACGACCGCGACCTGGCCGTGGCCAAGGGCTCGAAGGACATCTTCATCAACATCCTCACCACGACCGGCCTGGTGCAGCGCTACGTGACCGACTGGGCGGGCCCGGAGGCGCTGGTGCGCGGCGTGGCGATCAAGCTCGGCGTGCCCTGCTACGCCTACGAGGAGCTGACGCTGCACGGCCAGGTGCTGGAACGCGACGGTGCGGTGCTGATCGTGGAGGTTCTGGGCCGCAACAGCCTGGGCACCCACGTCAGCGGCACCGTCCGGGTCGAACTGCCGGAGGTGGCGGGATGATGAGCAGCCCTGTGTCAACCCCAGTCCTGCAAAACCGCACCTCAGGGGAACGTGACGCAAACCGGCCACGAGAAACCCCGAAAACGCAAGAAGAACCCCATGCGCAACCACCACTGTGAATCGCGGAGAGGCGGATGAGGGAATCGCGGAGAGGCGGAACAAGCATGAGCGGGTTCTCCGGCAGCGCGGCGGTCGTGGGCATCGGCGCCACCGAGTTCTCCAAGGACTCCGGTCGCAGCGAGCTGCAGCTGGCCGCCGAGGCGGTGCGCGCCGCGCTCGCCGACGCGGGACTGGAACCGTCCGATGTGGATGGTCTGGTCACCTTCACCATGGACACCAACACCGAGGTCGCGGTGGCGCGCGAGCTGGGCATCCCGGAGCTGAGCTTCTTCAGCCGGATCCACTACGGCGGCGGCGCGGCGTGCGCGACGGTGCAGCAGGCCGCGATGGCGGTCGCCACCGGCATGGCCGAGGTCGTGGTCTGCTACCGGGCGTTCAACGAGCGCTCCGGCAACCGCTTCGGGCAGGTGCAGTCCGCGCTCGCGGGCGCACCGACCTCGACGGGCCTGGACAACAGCTGGACCTACCCGATGGGTGTGGCCACGCCCGGCGCGCAGGTCGCCATGTTCGCCCGCCGCTACATGCACGCCTACGGCGCGACCAGCGAGGACTTCGGCCGGGTGGCGGTGGCCGACCGCAAGCACGCGGCGACCAACCCGAACGCCTGGTTCTACCAGCGGCCGATCACCCTGGCCGACCACCAGGCCTCGCGCTGGATCACCGAACCGCTGCGGCTGCTGGACTGCTGCCAGGAGAGCGACGGCGGCGTGGCGATCGTGGTGACCAGCCCGCAGCGGGCGCGCGACCTGCCGAACCCGCCCGCCCTGGTGGCCGCCGCGGCGCAGGGCAGCGGCAGCGACCAGTTCACCATGACCAGCTACTACCGCGACGACCTCACCGCGCTGCCGGAACTCGGCGTGGTGGCCAGGCAGCTGTGGCAGCAGGCCGGGATCGGGCCGCAGGAGGTGCAGGTCGGCATCCTCTACGACCACTTCACCCCGTTCGTGCTGGTGCAGCTGGAGGAACTGGGGTTCTGCGGACGCGGCGAGGCCAAGGACTTCATCGCCGACGGCGCGATCGAGCTCGGCGGCCGGCTGCCGCTGAACACCCACGGCGGTCAGCTGGGCGAGGCCTACATCCACGGCATGAACGGCATCGCCGAAGCGGTCCGCCAGATCCGCGGCACGGCGGTCAACCAGGTCGCCGACGTCGGCCACGTCCTGGTCACCGCGGGCACCGGCGTGCCCACCAGCGGCCTGGTCCTGGCCGCGGCCTGAATGCCTGCTGGTGGCATCCGCCGACATCAGGGGCCGGGCTGGACGAGACCGGATTCGTAGGCGCAGATGACCGCCTGGATCCGGTCCCGCAGGCCGAGCTTGGCCAGCACGTTGCTGACGTGGCTCTTCACCGTGTGCTCGCTGACCACCAGCTCCGCGGCGATCTCCGCGTTCGACATGCCCCTGCCGAGCAGCGCCAGGGTCTCCCGCTCCCGTCCGGTCAGCGCCTCCAGGCCGCGCGGGCTGACCGGCGGGCGGGCGTTGCGCCGGACGACGTCGTCGATGAGCCGCCGCGTCACGGTCGGCGCGAGCAGCGACTCCCCGGCGCACACGACCCGGACGGCGTGGACCAGGTCGTCGCGGCGGGTGTCCTTGAGCAGGAATCCGCTGGCCCCGGCGCGCAGCGCGCCGTAGACGTAGTCGTCGTCGTCGAAGGTGGTCAGCACGAGCGCTCTGGTCGCGGTCGTGGCGCAGATGACCTCGGTCGCCTCGATCCCGTCCACGTTCGGCATCCGGACGTCGACGAGCGCGATGTCCGGTCGGTGCTGCCGCACCGCCTCGATGGCCGCCGCGCCGTCCTCGGCCTCGGCGACCACGGTGATGTCCGGCTGGGCGTCGAGGATCATCGCGATCCCGCTGCGCGCGAGCTCCTGGTCATCGGCGACCACGACCCGGATGCTCATCGGATCTCCACCGGTCGGGTTCGGGGAACAGCGACATGACGCGACGAATCCTATGCGGAGGGCCTGATGGGTACGTCGTGCGCGCCGGGTTCGCCAGAAGCATGCGACCACGTTCCCGGTAACCCGGTGGTGCGCGCATCGCCGACGCGACCGGTGTTCGGCTCCCCCGCGCGGGGGAGCCGGACCCGGCTAGCAGGACTGGCCGCACTTGATGCAGACCAGACCACCGCCCTGCTTCGGGATCGGGGCGTGACCGCCGCCCTGCGGGCATTCGTCCATGCGCAGGACGGTGGTCCACTTGCCGGGCGGTGTGGTCCAGGTTCGGGTTCCTGCGTGGTGGCCCTGGAGTACGCCGCTGACACCCATTGTTTCGCTCCTGATCATCGTGCTCTCAGGACTTCACGTCGGCTGAGATCGCCTCGAAGAAAAGGTGCAAACGGTCGGCCTCTTGGGGGAATTCGGCGCGGACGGTGGAGCCACCGGGTCTCAGGCCAGCGCGTCGAGCCCCCGGTGCAGGGCGGAGCGCAACTGCTCCCGCAGCTCGTCGGAGGCCTCGACGGTGAACTCGGCGCCGAGCGTGGCCAGCGCGGTGATGTGCCGGGTGAACTGCGACAACGAGTCCTCGCCGAGCTCGACGGCGCAGCTGTCGGCGCCGGTCGGGGACACCCGGCCCGGCAGCAGCGGGTGCAGGTGTTCGCGCACCGACTCCGCGGGCGCTCGCACCGCGACCCGCGCGGTGTAGCGGTAGGGCGCGTCGGCGATGGAGCGGCGGAGGTAGTCCGCGGCGCTGGCGGCGGGCAGCTCGCGCGGCTCGAAGCGGCGGCCGGTGGCCAGCAGGCCGCGCAGGCGGTCGGCGCGGAAGGTGCGCCAGTCGTCGCGCTCGGGGTCGAAGGCGACCAGGTACCACCGGCCCACGACGGCCACCAGGCTGTGCGGCTCCACCCGGCGGGACTGCACCGCGCCGTCGCGCTTGACGTAGTCGAAGGACAGGACTTCGCGGTCCCGGCAGGCCGCCGCGGCGGTGGCCAGCGTCGCGGCGTCGACCTGCGGACCGTCGCGCACCACCATCGGCACGGTGGCCCCGGACACGGCGGCCACCCGGCCGCGCAGCCGGGCCGGGAGCACCTGCTCCAGCTTGGCCAGAGCGCGGACCGAGCTCTCCTCGATGCCGGTGACGCTCCCGCTGGCGGCGGTGAGCAGCCCGGCGGCCACCGCCACCGCCTCGTCGTCGTCGAGCAGCAGCGGCGGCAGGTCCTTGCCGGAGGCGAGCCGGTACCCGCCCGCGGTCCCGGTCGTCGAGGACACCGGGTAGCCGAGCTCCCGCAGCCGCTCGACGTCCCGCCGCACGGTCCGCCCGGTGACCTCCAGCCGGTCGGCGAGCTCGGCTCCGGACCACTCCCGCCTGCTCTGCAGCAACGACAACAACCGGAGCAACCGCGCAGACGGCCCCGCAGTCCCGCCTCTCCGCGATTTTTCAGTGGTGGTTGCGTTCCGGGTTGATCTTGCGTTGTGCGGTTTCTTGGGGCTGGGTTGCATCACGGTCCCCTGAGGTGCGGTTGGGCAGGGCTCGGTACTGGGGGTGTTGTGCGGCCATTGTCCCAGCCTTTAGGACAAGCTCTGTCCGGAAGGGTGGTTAGGGTCGTCGGCATGAACGAGTTCTCCGCACTGAGCACCGCCATCCTGCCCACCGACGACCGCTTCGCCGCCGAGATCTCCGGGTTCCAGACCTTCCGGGGTCGTCGGCCGGACGTCGTGGTGGCGGCGACCGGTGCGGAGGACGTGCGGGTTGCCGTTGAGTTCGCCGCGCGTCGTGGCCTGGCCGTTGCCGTGCAGAGCCAGGGGCACGGCGTGGCCGCCGAGGTGGCGGGCGGAGTGCTGATCAGCACCGGCCGGATGGGCGGGGTGCGGATCGACGCCGAACGGCGCACGGCGTGGTTCGAGGCGGGCGTGCAGTGGGGCTCGGTCGTCCAGGCCGCGGCGGAGTTCGGGTTGGCACCGCTGTCCGGGAGCGCGCCGCACGTCGGTGCGGTGTCCTACACGCTCGGCGGCGGGCTGGGCCACCTCGCCCGGCGCTACGGCTACGCCGCCGACCACGTGCGGGCCGTCGAGATCGTCACGGCCGACGGGCAGCTGCGGCGCGTCACCGCCGAGTCCGACCCGGAGCTGCACTGGGCGCTGTGCGGTGCGGGCGGCAACTTCGGGGTGGTGACCGGGATGGAGGTCGACCTGTTCCCGGTGCCGGAGCTCTTCGGCGGGGCGCTGTACTTCGACGCGCACCAGGTCGAGGACGTGCTGACGACCTGGCAGCGGTGGACCCGCGACCTGCCCGGGGAGATGACCTCCTCGGTCGCGCTGGTGCCGTTCCCTGACGTCCCGGCGCTCCCGGAACCGCTGCGCGGACGCCACGTCGCGCACGTGCGCATCGCTCATGCCGGTGACCCGGCGGAGGGGGAGCGGCTGGTCGAGCCGCTGCGCGCGGTCGGACCGCGGCTGATCGACTCGGTGCGCGTGATGCCGTACCGCGAGGTCGGCACGATCTGCAACGACCCGGTGCAGCCGATGCCGTACGTGACGACCAACGCGATGCTGCGGGAAATCGACGACGCGGCGATCAAGATCCTGCTGGACCTGGTCGGCCCCGGCGCACCGCAGCGCTGCGTGGTCGAGATCCGCCACCTCGGCGGCGCCCTGTCGCAGCCGGCCGCGAACTGCGTCGGCAACCGGGACGCGGCCTACGTCCTGGGCCTGAACTCGAAGGTCGACGACAACACGGCCGACGCTGCCAACACCCTGCAGAACCACGTCATGGACGAGATGCGCCACTGGTCGACCGGAGGCCGCTGCCTCAACTTCCTGGCCGGCGGCAGCGCCAACCCCGAAGACGTCCGAGCCGCCTACGACGCACCCGACTACACCCACCTGCAAACCCTCAAGTCGACCTACGACCCGACCAACACCTTCCGCCTCAACCACAACATCCCACCGGCCTGATCTTGACGAGGTGAAGGGCACCTTTCGCCGAGTAAGCGGGTGAAAGGTGCCCTTCACTCATTCCTCGATCGTGATCGCGCGGGCGAAGCATCCGCACCGCCCTGCCGCGACCGCGACGTTCGTGCGAATGGGTTGCAGGTGAAGGGCACCTTTCGCCAAGTATGGTGGTGAAAGGTGCCCTTCACTCCTCACCTGATCGTGATCCCCCGCGGGGGTAGCGCTCTCTCGACGCGTGCGAGCGGGTCACTCGTAGGAGATGTGGATCTCGTCGGTGATGGGGAGGGATTGGCAGGCGAGGATGATTCCCTCGTCGAGGTCTTCCTGCTCCAGGACCGAGTTCTCCAGCATCTTGACCTCGCCGCGGTCGATCCGGCAGGCGCAGGCGCTGCAGGCGCCTTCGCGGCAGGAGAACGGGGCCGCCACCCCGTTGTCCAGGAGGACGTCGAGCAGGCGTTGCTGGCGGGGCCAGCGGAGCTTGTGGTGCTTGCCGTCGAGGTCGAGCTCGACCGTCGCGTCGTCGGCCGCGGTCGGTTCCGCCGGGGCGGCCTGCTCGGTGCGCTTCTTGCGCTCGAACGGGTTGCGCTTGAGGGAGACGAAGCGCTCGATGTGGGTTCTCGCGCGGGGAACTTCCAGGTCGCGCAGTGCTTCCTCGGCGGTGTCCATGAAGCCGCCCGGGCCGCAGACGAAGCACTCGCGGTCGGCGAACGGGCGGGCCAGCTCGCGCAGCGCCGGGGCCGTCGGCAGGCCCTGGACCGACTCCAGCCAGTGCACCACCACCAGGCGGTCCGGGTGCCGGGCCACCAGTTCCCGCAGCTCGGCGTCGAAGATGACCGCGTCCTGGTGCTGGTTGGCGTAGATCAGCGCGATCCGCCCGACGCCCGCCGCCAGCACGGACTTCGCGATGGACAGCACCGGCGTGATGCCGCTGCCCGCGGCCAGCAGCAGCACGTCGGCGTCCAGCGAGCCCGGGACGAACGCGCCCGACGGCGGCAGGACGTCCACTTCGGACCCGGCGACCACGTTGTCGCACAACCAGTTCGACCCGTACCCGGCCCGCTTCACCGTGACCTGCAGCGCGTCGTCCACGTGCGGCGAGCTGGACAGCGAGTAGCTGCGCGCGACGGATCCGGTGCGGTCGCTGGGAATCCGCAGCGTGAGGAACTGGCCGGGCCGGTAGGACCAGCCCGCTGGTGCCTCGAACACCAGCGAGCGGCTCTCGCTCGTCTCCTCGACTACCGCGACGACCCGCAACCGAACGGGCTCAGGCATCACTGGCTCCTCTGGGTGAACACCGCGACTTCCACTGAAATCGAAGATCCGATTTCAATGGAAATCGGGGACCTGATTTCCATTGAAGTTGCGTCAGGGCGGCGGCAGGCGGCCGTCGCCTGCCGCTGCGGCGATGCTGCGCTGCAGGTCGGGGCAGGATTCCACGACCTCGCCCGGAGTGCAGGCGGCGAACACCGCGCACTGCCGGGCGCTCTCGGCGCTCCACTGGACGCTGGTGTGCTGCGGGCTGTTCTTCTTCGCCAGCACCCGCGCCGCGCACCGCTCGCACTCGACCGGGCGCAGACCGTCGCGCAGGTAGGCGTCGCGGTCGGCGACCGTGCCCTCGCGCACCGCGGCGCGCTGGTGCGGCCGGTCGGCGAGGTCGGGTGCCTTGGCCCAGCTGGACATCAGCTCTGCGCCTCCTTGCGCGCCAGGTTCTCGGCGACCTCGCGCTCCCACACCTCGTTGGCCCGGGAGGTGTCCACCTCGAACTCGAAGCGCGCCACCATGTCGTCGGTGACCTCCTCGGCGTCCACGTAGAACTGGTCGTACCAGCGGCGCAACTGGTAGACCGGGCCGTCCTCCTCGCACAGCAGCGGGTTGTCGATGCGGGTCTTGTTCTTCCAGATCTCCACGTCCTGGAGGAACCCGACGCCGGTGTTCTTGGCGATCTTGGCGGCCAGCTTGTCGGCGTCGGAGTCGGAGAGCCCGGGCAGCTTCTTGACCAGCACGCCCCACTGCAGCACGAAGGAGTCCGCGGTGACCGGGTAGTGGCAGTTGATCAGGATCGTCTCGATGGTGAAGCCCTTGTACTCGTTCCACAGCCGGTCGATCATGTACGACGGACCGTAGTAGGAGGCTTCCGAGCGGACCTGGTTCTCCTCGCCGGAGTAGCTGCCCGCGCCGATGTCCGGACGGCCCTTGGTGTTCAGGTACTGGGTGGCGACGTGGCCCTCGAAGACGTTCTTGAAGTACGTCGGGAACGCGAAGTGGATGTAGAAGAAGTGCGCCATGTCCACCACGTTGTCCACGATCTCGCGGCAGTGGGAACCTTCGATGCGCACGGTGTCCCAGGTCCAGTTGCTCCACTCGCCGGAGTCGACCTCGGGCAGCTCCGGGATGGTCACGTGCTCCGGCGGCGGGTTTCCCTGCGGGTCGTTCCAGACGAACAGCTGCTTGTTGCGCTCCATCGCCAGCCAGGCGCGGGTCCGGGCGCGCAGCGGGATCCGCTTGGCGTAGGGGATCCCGGCGCAGCGGCCGTTGCCCGACCAGCGCCAGTCGTGGAACGGGCAGGCGATCGCGTTGCCCTTCACCGAGCCCTGGCTGAGGTCGCCGCCCATGTGCCTGCAGTAGGCGTCGAGCACGTTGAGCTCGCCGTCCTCGCCCTGGAACACCACGAGTTTCGTGCCGAACGCCTCCACCGCGTGCGGCTGCCCGTCCTTGTACTGCTCGGCGAGGCCGAAGCAGTGCCAGCCGCGCGCGAACCTGGTGGGTGGTGTGCCGACGTCGATGGTGCGCACTTCGTCGTTGCTTGCCGCGGTCATCTCGTCCCTCCCGCTCGTTCCGCGCCGGACGCCAGGTGCCGCGCGGCGAGGTATCCGAACGTCATCGCCGGGCCGAGCGTCGCGCCCGGGCCCGCGTAGGTGTGGCCCATCACGGCGGCGCTGGTGTTGCCCGCCGCGTAGAGGCCCTCGATCGGCGTGCCGTCCTCGCGCAGCACGCGTGCGTGCACGTCGGTGGCCAGCCCGCCCTTGGTTCCCAGGTCGCCCGGCACGATCTTCACCGCGTAGAACGGTGCGACCTCCAGAGCGCCCAGGCTGGGGTTGGGTTTGTTGCGCGGATCTCCGTAGTAGTGGTCGTAGCCGCTGGTGCCGCGCTGGAAGTCTGCGTCGACGCCGTCGCGCGCGAACCCGTTGAACCGCTCGACGGTGCGGCGCAGCGCGGTGGCCGGTACGTCGATGCGCTCGGCCAGCTTCTCGAGCGTCGAGGCGCGCTGGATCGCGCCGTGCTTGTACCAGCGGCCGGGGAACGGTTGGCGCGGGCCGAGCCCGGCGAACATGTACCGGTTCCGGTAGCGCTGGTCGGCGATCAGCCAGGTTGGCATGTTGCGCGCCGGTCCGTCGCCCGGTCCGTACATCGCGTGCACCGCGTCGACGTAGGGCGCGGCCTCGTTGGCGAACCGCTCGCCTTCGCCGTTGACCAGGATGCAGCCCGGCAGCGTGCGTTCGGCCAGGCAGAACCACGGCCCGCCGGGCAGCGGGACCGACGGGCCCCACCACGCGTCGTCCATCAGCTCGACGGCCGCGCCGAGCCGCTGGGCGGCGAGGATGGCATCGCCGGTGTTGGCCTTGGCGCCGACGGTCCACTGAGCGCCGATCGGATCGCGCTGGTGCTGCTTGCGCATCACCTCGTTGTGCTCGAAACCGCCTGCGGCCAGCACGATCCCGCGCCGCGCGGTCAGCGTCCGGCGCACGCCGTCGCGTTCCACGACCACGCCGGTCACCCGGTCGCCCTCCTGCTGGAGCTCGATCAGCGGCGTGCTCAGCCACACCGGGACGCCGGCGTCGCGCAGCCCGGCCCGCAGCCCCGCGGCCAGCGCCTGGCCGCGGCCGAGCATGCGGCGGCGGAGTACGCGGGAGAGCAGCCAGCGCAGTCCGACGCGCACTGCGCGCACGGGGCCGCGCGGGTGGCGGACCAGCAGGTTCAGCCAGCGGAAGTCGGCCTGGGTGACCACCAGGCCCGCCGGTGCCTTGCCGTAGTCGGGTTCCAGATCGGCGAGCAGGTCGCCGAGCAGCCCGCCGTCGAGCGGCGCCGGTTCGATGGAGCGCCCGCCGAGCCGGCCGCCCGGGGCTTCCGGGTAGTAGTCGGAGTAGCCCGGCACCCAGCGCATCCGCAGCGGAGTGCGCGGCAGCAGCTCGGCCAGCATCCGCGGCCCGGCGTCCAGGAACGCCTCCTGCCGCTCGGCGCTCACCGCGTCGCCGACGATGTGGGCGAGGTAGCTGCGAGCCGCCTCGGGGGTGTCGGTGATGCCCGCCCGGGCCAGGACGTGGTTGTTGGGTATCCAGACGCCGCCGCCGGACCGGGCCGTGGAACCGCCGAACTTGGCGGCCTTGTCCACGACCACCGCGTCCAGCCCGTGCAGCGCTGCGGTCAGCGCCGCCGCCATCCCCGCGGCTCCACTGCCGACCACCACGACGTCGAACCTGTCTGCGGTCATCGCACCTCCTCGCGACCAACCTCGCGATCAATACTGAAACATGTTATAGATTTCTGCGCCAGTGGCGCTATGGTGTAGCCAGAAATCAGGCACTTGTTCGCTCGAAGCTGTAAAGAGAACCTGTTCCAAACTGGTGAGGTTGCGATGGCCCAGCGCAGCACGTTGCACGCCGACGTGGTGATCATCGGGTTCGGTGCGGCCGGCGCCTGCGCGGCGCTGGAAGCGGCGCACGCCGGAGCCCGGGTGGTGGTGCTCGACCGGTTCGGCGGCGGCGGCGCGAGCGCGCTGTCCGGAGGTGTGGTCTACGCCGGGGGCGGGACGCGGGAGCAGCGCGCCGCCGGGGTGTCCGATTCGCCCGAGGCGATGTTCGCCTACCTGCGGCAGGAGGTCGGCGACGCGGTCTCCGAGGACACGCTGCGCCGCTTCTGCGAGGGCAGCACCGAGATGATCACCTGGTTGGCGCAGCACGGCGTGCCGTTCGAAGGCAGCCTGTGCCCGTACAAGACCTCCTACCCGAGCAACCGGCACTACCTCTACTACTCGGGCAGCGAAGCCGCCGGCGGCTTCCGCGACACCGCGCCTCCCGCCCCGCGCGGCCACCGGGCCAAGGGCCGCGGTACCTCGGGGAAGGTGTTGTTCGCGGCGCTGGAAGCGGCGGTGCGCCGGGCAGGCGTGCAGGTGCTGACCCAGACGCGGGCGAAGGAACTCGTCGTCGACGCCGACGGTCGCGTCTGCGCCGTGGACTGCGAGCGGCTGACCGGATCCGCCGCTCGCGCGCACCGGGCGGTGAGCCGGGTCGCGGCGAAACCCGGGCTTTACGTGCCGAAGCTGGCCAGGCGCCTGCACCGGCGCGCCGAACGGCTCGAACGCCGCGCGCACCCGCTGCGGATCCACGCCGATCGCGCGGTGGTGATCGCGGCGGGCGGCTTCGTGTCGAACCGCGAGATGCTGCGACGGCACGCACCGGCCTACCGCGCCGGGCTGCCGCTGGGCACGCAGGGCGACGACGGCAGCGGCATCCGCCTGGGCGAGAGCGTCGGCGGTGTCGCGGCGAAGCTGGACCACGTCTCGGCGTGGCGGTTCATCACGCCGCCGAGCGCACTGCTGTCCGGGCTGCTGGTCGACCGGCACGGCACGCGCATCGGCGACGAATCCCGCTACGGCGCGGCGCACGGCCAGGCGATCGTGGACGAGCACGGCGGACGTGCCTGGTTGCTGGTCGACGGCCGGTTGCGCGGCGCGGCCAAGCGTCAGATCCGCACCCAGACCGTGTGGTTCCAGCGGATGCAGGCGGAATACCTGTTCGCCACCGCGGCCACCGGCGGCACGCTCGAAGCCGCGGCGCGCAAGGCGGGGATCGAGCCGGAAGCGCTCAAGGCCACAGTGGACGCCCACAACGTGGCTGCCCGCGACGGAGAACCCGATCCCGCGGGCAAACCCGCGGACTTCGTGCAGGTGCTGGACCAGCCGCCTTACGCGCTGCTGGACGTCTCGGTGCGGCCCAGCACGGCCTACCCGTGCCCGGTGCTGACCCTCGGCGGCCTGCTCGTGGACGAGGGCACCGGGCAGGTGCTCGACGAGCGCGGCGGCGCGGTCGCCGGGCTGTTCGCGGCCGGGCGGTCGGCGGTCGGGATCTGCTCGAACTCCTACATCAGCGGCCTCTCGCTGGCCGACTGCGTCTTCTCCGGCCGCCGCGCCGGACTCCACTCGGTGAAGGAGCTGACCGATGCTGACCGTTGAAGCGCGCACCGAGATCGCGCAGCGGCTCTGGGACGCCGAGGTGCACCGCGCCCCGATCCCGCCGCTGGTGGAGACCCACCCGCAGCTCGACGCGGTGGACGCCTACCAGATCCAGCTGATCAACGTGCAACGCCGCGACGAAGCCGTCCTCGGGCACAAGGTCGGCCTGACCTCGCCGGTCATGCAGCAGATGATGGGCGTCTCCGAACCCGACTACGGCCACCTGCTGGCGAGCATGCGGCTGAGCGAGGGCGAACCCGTCCCGATCAGCCGCTACTGCGTGCCGCGGGTGGAGGTGGAGGTCGGCTTCCTGCTCGGCGCCGACCTGCCCGCCGAGTGCACCGAGGCGGACGTGCTGGCGGGCACCGAGGCGCTGGTCCCGGCGATCGAGCTGATCGACAGCCGGATCGCCGACTGGCGGATCAGCCTGGTGGACACCATCGCCGACAACGCCTCGTCGGCGGGCTTCGCGCTCGGCGCGGCGCGCATCGACCCCGCCGACGTGGACCTCCGCGCGATCGACGCGACCCTGCTGTGCAACGGCGAACCGATCGAGCGCGGCAGATCCGACGCGGTGCTGGGAAACCCGGCGACGGCGGTGGCCTGGCTGGCCCGCAAGGTCGCGGCCTACGGCGTCCGCCTCAGGGCGGGCAACGTCGTCCTCCCGGGCTCCTGCACCAGAGCGATCGACGTGACCCCGGGAGACACCTTCCGAGCCGACTTCCGAACAGCAGACACCGACCTCGGCTCGGTCTCCCTGGAGTTCCGCCCGTGAGCGGGGCCGCGTCAATTTCGTACGAAATTGACCAGGGCCCGGGCAGGGTTCCGGCAAGGTCCGGTCGGGCTGGTGCGGGGGGCAGTTTCGCCGGAAACTGCCACCCCACCAGGCCCGGACTGTCCGGTCAGTTTCAGGCAGAACTGCCACGGAGCCCACACAGGACGACTTCGCCGGAGGTCTGCGTCACCCGGGTGAACGTCAATTTCGTACGAAATTGACCAGGGCCTGGGTGACGGAGCGAGGGATTCCGGAAGGAGGCGGGAATGAGCATGAGTAGTTCTGTGCCAAGTCGAGTCCACCTCAACCGCACCTCAGGGGACCGTGACGTGAACCAGCCACAAGAAACCGCGAAACGTGAGATCGATCCTGAACGCAACCACCACTGTGAATCGCGGAGAGGCGGGACAGCTGCGGCGGCGATTGTGGGGTCCGGGAACATCGGGACTGATCTGCTGCACAAGCTGGCCAGGTCCGCGCACATCGAGCCCAGGTGGATGATCGGCATCGACCCGGGCAGCGCTGGGCTCAAGCGGGCCGTTGATCTGGGTGTGGAAGCCAGTGCCGAAGGTGTGGACTGGCTGCTGGAGAACCACCGGCCCGACGTCGTCTTCGAGGCCACCTCGGCAGGAGTGCACCGGTCCAACGCGCCCCGCTACGCCGAGGCCGGTATCCGCGCCGTCGACCTCACCCCGGCCGCGGTCGGGCCGTACGTGGTGCCGCCGGTGAACCTCGACCAGCACCTCGGCGCGCCGAACGTCAACCTGATCACCTGCGGCGGCCAGGCGACCATCCCGATGGTGCACGCCGTCTCGCGGGTGGTGCCCGTCGAGTACGCCGAGATCGTGGCCTCGGTGGCTTCGGTGTCGGCGGGGCCCGGCACCCGCGCCAACATCGACGAGTTCACCCGCACCACCAGCACCGGGATCGAGGTGATCGGCGGCGCGCGGCGCGGCAAGGCGATCATCGTGCTCAACCCCGCCGATCCGCCGGTGATCATGCGCGACACCATCTTCTGCGCGATCCCGGCCGATGCCGACACCGACGCGATCGCCGCCTCCATCACGAGGATGGCCGCCGAGATCGCCGAGTACGTGCCCGGCTACCGGCTGCTGGTGGAGCCGCAGTTCGACCCGCCGTCGACGGCCACCGGCGGCATGGCGCGGGTGGCGATCTTCGTGGAGGTCGAGGGCGCGGGCGACTTCCTGCCGCCGTACGCCGGGAACCTCGACATCATGACCGCCGCCGCGGTGCGGGTCGGCGAGCAGCTCGTGCAGAAGGAGGCAGTGCGGTGAACCGGACCTTCTCGGACGCGCTGGACCTGCGCATCACCGACACCTCGTTGCGGGACGGCTCGCACCACAAGCGCCACCAGTTCACCGCGACCGAGGTGCGCGACATCGTCGCGGCGCTGGACGGTGCGGGCGTGCCGGTGATCGAGGTGACCCACGGCGACGGCCTCGGCGGCTCGTCGTTCAACTACGGCTTCTCCCGCACGCCGGAGCAGGAGCTCATCACCATCGCCGCGGAAACCGCGCAGCGGGCCAAGATCGCGGTGCTGATGCTGCCCGGCGTCGGTGTGAAGGACGACATCGTGGTGGCCCGCGACAACGGCGCCTCGGTGTGCCGGATCGCCACCCACTGCACCGAGGCCGACGTGTCGGAGCAGCACTTCGGGCTGGCCCGCGAGCTCGGCCTGGAGACCGTCGGATTCCTGATGATGGCGCACTCCCAGCCGCCGGAGGTGCTGGCCGCCCAGGCGCGGATCATGGTCGACGCGGGCTGCCAGTGCGTCTACGTCGTGGACTCGGCGGGCGCGCTGGTGCTGGAGCAGGTCGCCGACCGGGTCGCCGCGCTGGTCGCGGAAGTGGGCGATGAGGCGCAGATCGGCTTCCACGGGCACGAGAACCTCGGTGTCGCGGTGGCCAACTCGGTGGCCGCGGCGCGGGCCGGTGCGGTGCAGATCGACGGCAGCGCCCGGCGTTTCGGGGCCGGTGCGGGCAACACGCCGGTCGAGGCCTTCGTCGGGGTGTGCGACAAGCTCGGCATCCGCACCGGGATCGACTTCTTCGCCATCGCCGACGCCGCCGAGGACGTGGTGCGCCCGGCGATGCCGGAGGAATGCCTGCTGGACCGCTCAGCGCTGATGATGGGCTACGCCGGGGTGTACTCCAGCTTCCTCAAGCACGCCGCCCGACAAGCCGAGCGCTACGGCGTCAGCGAAGCGGAGCTGCTGGTCAAGGCCGGCGAGCGGAAGCTGGTCGGCGGCCAGGAGGACCAGCTCATCGACATCGCCCTGGAGCTTCGCGGTTCGTGAGCGGTTCGGGGCGTCATAGCACCCCGAAACGCTCACGGACCCATCGACAACAAACGAGAACATGTTCTAGCCTGTGCGGAAACGGGAGCGCCGATGAAGGACAGTCGAGCAGTCGTGGAACGGGTGCGGGGACTGCTGCCGGACCTGCGGGAGCGGGCGCAGCAGGCCGAGGACCTGCGCCGGATCCCGGACGAGACCATCGCCGACCTGCAGGAGATCGGCTTCTTCGGCCTGTTGCAGCCGGCGCGCTACGGCGGCTGCGAAGCCGACCCGCTGGACTTCTACACCGCGGTCAAGCTCCTGGGCAGCGCCTGCGGATCGACCGGCTGGGTGGCCTCCATCCTCGGGGTGCACCCGTGGCACCTCGCGCTGTTCCCGCAGCAGGCGCAGGAAGACGTCTGGGGCGAGGACCCGAACACCCGCATCTCCTCCTCCTACGCGCCGATGGGCAAGGCGAAGCTCGTCGACGGCGGCTACCTGCTCAACGGGCGCTGGAGCTTCTCCTCCGGCAGCGACCACGCCTCGTGGGTGTTCGTCGGCGGCCCCGTCGAGGACGCCGAGGGCAAGCCGGTGGACTTCTGCACCTACCTGCTGCCGCGCGATGACTACCGGATCGACGACGTCTGGGACACCGTCGGCCTGCGCGGCACCGGCAGCAACGACGTCGTGGTGGAGAACGCGTTCATCCCGCAGCACCGGGCGCTGAGCTTCATCGCGATGTCGCAGAACAAGTGCCCCGGCCACGAGATCAACACCGCGCCGCTCTACCGCATGCCGTGGGGCACGGTGCACCCGTCGACGATCACCGCACCGATCATCGGGATGGCCCAGGGCGCCTACGACGCGCACGTCGACCACCAGGTCAAGCGGGTTCGCGCGGCGTTCGCGGGGGAGAAGGTCAAGGAGGACCCGTTCGCCAAGGTGCGCATCGCCGAGGCGGCCAGCGAGATCGACGCGGCCTGGCTGCAGCTGACCAACAACCTGGCCGAGGAGTACGAGCTGGCCAAGGCCGGCGAGGAGATCCCGTTCTCGCTGCGGCTGCGCGCTCGCCGCGACCAGGTGCGCGGCACGGCGCGAGCGATCTCGGCGGTCGACCGGCTCTTCGAGAACTCCGGCGGTCGCGCGCTGTGGTCGGGAACGCCGATCCAGCGATTCTGGCGCGACGCCCACGCCGGTCGCGTGCACGCGGCCAACGACCTGGAACGCGCCTACCTGATGTTCGGCTCCGGCGAATTCGGCCAGCCGGTGAAGGACATGATGGTATGACGACCTTCGAGAGCACGAGCCGGACCGCGAAGCTGCCGTCCGGGCTGACGCTGCACTACCACGAGACCGGTGATCCGCAGCAGTCCACTGTGGTCATGCTGCACGGCGGTGGGCCCGGTGCCTCGTCGTGGAGCAACTTCTCGCGCAACATCCCGGTGTTCGGCGAGCAGTTCCGCACCATCGCCGTGGACCAGCCCGGTTTCGGCCGCTCCGACAAGCCCACCGAGCACGGCCAGTACTTCACGCACAGCGCCTCGGCGCTGCTCGAACTGCTCGACGAGCTCGGCGTGGAGCGCGCGCACCTGCTCGGCAACTCGCTCGGCGGCGGCACCGCGGTGCGCTTCGCGCTGAACAACCCGGACCGCGCCGGCCGGCTGGTCCTGATGGGCCCGGGCGGGCTGAGCCTGAACGTGTTCGCGCCCGATCCCACCGAAGGAGTGCGCAAGCTCAGCGCCTTCGCCGCACCGCCGGGGCCGAGCAAGGTGAAGCTCGCCGAGTTCCTGCGCACCATGGTCTACGACCAGTCGCTGATCACCGACGAGCTGATCGAGGAGCGCTACGCCGTCGCGGCCACGCCGGAATCGCTGGCCGCGATGCGTGCCATGGGTGCGTCTTTCATGCAGCCGGACACCTTCGAAGAAGGCCTGCTCTGGCGGGAAGCGCACCGGCTGCGGCAGCGCGTGCTGCTGGTGTGGGGGCGCGAGGACCGCGTCAACCCGCTGGACGGCGCGTTGCTCGCGCTGAAGCTGATCCCGCGCGCGCAGCTGCACGTGTTCGGCCGCTGCGGGCACTGGGCGCAGCTGGAGAAGTTCGCCGAATTCAACCGGATCGCCAAGGACTTCCTGCTCGACTGAATCCTTGGCCCGTGGGAGGAGGACCGCCGTGGGCATCCGTTCGCTCGGCTACCTGCGCATCGAAGCGACCGACGTCGAGGCGTGGCGCGTGTACGGCTTGAAAGTGCTCGGCATGGTCGAGGGCAGCGGCTCGAACCCGGACGCGCTCTACCTGCGGATGGACGACTTCCCGGCCCGGCTGGTGATCCTGCCGGGGGAGAAGGACCGGCTGGAGTCCTCCGGCTGGGAGGTCGCCACCGAGGCGGAGCTGGACGAGGTCAGGCAACGGCTGGAATCGGCCGGTGTCCCGTACAAGGAGGGCACCGCCGAAGAGCTGGCGGACCGCCGGGTCAACGGCCTGATCCGGTTCGCCGACCCGTCCGGCAACGGGCTGGAGGTCTTCCACGGGGTGGCGCTGCAGCACCGCCGGGTGGTCAGCCCGTACGGCCACCGGTTCGTCACCGAGGAGCAGGGTCTCGGCCACGTCGTGCTGTCCACGCACGACGACGAGGCCGCGCTGCGCTTCTACCGGGACGTGCTGGGCTTCCGGCTGCGCGACTCGATGCGGCTGGCCCCGGAGCTGGTCGGGCGCCCGTCCGACGGCGAACCCGCCTGGCTGCGCTTCTTCGGCTGCAACCCGCGCCACCACAGCCTGGCGTTCCTGCCGATGCCCACGCCCAGCGGCATCGTGCACCTGATGGTCGAGGTGGCCGACGTCGACGACGTGGGCCTGACCCTGGACCGCGCGCAGCGGCGCAAGGTGCCGCTGGCGGCGACGCTGGGCAGGCACGTCAACGACCTGATGCTGTCGTTCTACATGAAGACGCCCGGCGGCTTCGACGTGGAGTTCGGCTGCGAAGGCCGCCAGGTCGACGACGAGGACTGGATCGCCCGCGAGAGCACGGCGGTCAGCCTCTGGGGCCACGACTTCAGCGTCGGCTCCCGATGAGCGTCGGGCAGGTCGCGGTGGACCAGGCGGCGTTCCGGCGGGTCCTCGGGCACTTCGGCACCGGGGTCGCGGTGATCACCGGGATGGACGGCGAGCGTCCGGTGGGCTTCGCCTGCCAGTCCTTCGCCGCGCTGTCCCTGGACCCGCCCCTGGTGCTGTTCTGCCCGGCCCGGACCTCCCGCGCCTGGCCTGCGCTGGAGCGAGCGGGCCGCTTCTGCGCGAACGTCCTGTCGGAGTCCCAGCAGCCGGTGAGCACGGTGTTCGGCCGCAGCGGCGAGAACAAGTTCGCCGAGGTGTCCTGGAGCCGGGCCCCGTCCGGAGCGCCGGTGCTGACGGGTGCGCTGACCTGGATCGACTGCACCATCGAGACGGTCCACGAAGCAGGCGACCACTACATCGTGATCGGCCGGGTCGAAACCCTCGGCGAAACGCGGCCGGAACGCCCGCTCCTGTTCTACCGAGGCGCCTACGCAGGGCTCGGCCCCACGTCGCAACCGCCCCCACCAGACCTCGAAGCCTTCCTGACCGGCCTGCACCCGGACGACTGGATGTAAGGGCCGCACGGGCCCCCAGGTGGTTGGTCGGTTCGTCGAGGAGGAGCAGCGGACTGTCCTGGGCGAGCGCGCGGGCCACCATCGCCCGCTGCCGCTCGCCGCCGGACAGCGTCGAGAGCCGACGCGTGCGGTGACCCGCCAGGTTGACGCGTTCGAGCGCGCTGGTGATCGGTGCGTCCCGCGGACCGGTGGTCGTGTCGAACGTCCGGAGCCACGGACCGCGCCCCATGGCCACGACCTCCTCGACGGTGAAGTCGAAGTCCGGGGCGCTGTCCTGGGCGACGAGCGCGGTCCGCCGCGCGACTTGGCGCTGGCTGAGAGGCGCTGCGGAGCGGAGCGCGCCATTATCGAATGAGGTTCAGTCAGTATGTTAGGGTACCCTAATGACTCAATCCTCGACGCCTTCGCCGCCTGGGCTGGCCGGTCCGGGAGCGTTGGCGCGCCTGCTCGCTCCAATTCGGACGCATCTCGTGGTGTGCGCGATCCTGTCGACGCTGAGCGCGGCGGCGGGGATCGTGCCCTACATAGCTGTCGCGGAAATCGCGCGAGTCATGCTCAGCGGTCCCGTGACGGATCCCGCGGCCATCTGGACCTGGGTCGTCGTCGGTGCCGTGGGCGCCAGCGTGTGGCTGCTGCTGTTCGTGCAGTCCTCGCGAGTGGGGCACTTCGCGGACGCGAAGATCCTTCACGAGCTGCGGTCGCGGATCGTGCGCCACCTCGGCGCGCTGCCGCTGGGCTGGTTCCGCACCTCGGGCTCGGGCCGGGTCAAGCGGGCGATGACCGGCGACCTGGAGGAGATGCACGAGGTCATCGCGCACGCGCTCGGTCAGCTGACCGGGGCGGTCACGGTGATGACCGTCGGAGCGGGCTACCTGCTCTTCGTCGACGTCCGCATGGCGCTGATCGCGCTGGGCGTGCTGGGCGTGATGGGCGTGATGGCGATCTTCTTCCGCATCTCGATGCGGTCCATGACGGCTCACATGAACCGGTTGGTCGCCGCCGACGCGCGGATCAGCGCCGCCAGCGTCGAGTACGCCGACGGGATCCAGGTGGTCAAGACCTTCGGCACCGGTGGCCGCGTCCTGCGCCGCTTCGACGACGCCGTGGACGAGCACACCCAGGCCTTCGCGGCGTGGGTCGCCGAGGTGCGCTACAGCTCGGCCGTGTCGCGGCTGTTCGGCTCCGAGATGGCGGTGCTCGCCGTCGTGACGGCCGCCGGGCTGGCCTTCCTCTACAACGGATCGCTCGCCGTCGCGGACCTCGTGGCGTTCTTGGTCGTCGCGATCGGACTGCCGAACTCGATCATGCCCGCCGTCACCGCCTCCCAGGGCGTGCGCAAGGGCCGGATGGGCGCGGCCAACATCGAGAAGCTGCTCGCCCGCGCGCCGCTGCCCGAGCCCGAACGCCCGCAGGAGCCGAACGGTCACGGCGTCGAGTTCGACCGGGTCTCGTTCTCCTACGACGGGGTGCGCAACGCCGTCGAGGACATCAGCGCCGTCTGCCCGCCGGGCACGGTGACCGCGATCGTCGGGCCGTCGGGCGCGGGCAAGACGACGCTGGCGAGCCTGCTGCCGCGCTTCTACGACGTGGCGGACGGATCGATCCGGATCGGCGGTGTCGACCTGCGGTCGATCCCGTCGGCCGAACTGCTGGCGTCGATGTCGCTGGTGTTCCAGGACGTCGCGCTGCTGCGCGACAGCGTGGCGGAGAACATCCGCATCGGCCGACCCGACGCCAGCGACGCGGAGGTCCGCCAGGCTGCGGTCGCCGCGCACGTCCACGACGTGATCGAAGATCTGCCCGACGGGTACGACACGCTGCTCGACGCGGGCGGGGGCAGCCTGTCCGGTGGTGAGCGGCAGCGGCTGACGATCGCGCGGGCGATCCTGTCCGGCGCGCCGATCGTGGTCCTGGACGAGGCCACCGCCGCGCTGGACCCCGACAGCGAGGCCGCGGTTCAGAACGCGCTGGCCACCTTGGCGGTCGGCAAGACGGTCATCGTGATCGCCCACCGGCTGCACACGATCGCAGGCGCCGACCAGATCCTCGTGCTCGACGGCGGACGGCTGGTCGAGCGGGGCGGCCACGACGAACTGCTCGCGCGCGATGGGCTGTACGCCCGGATGTGGGCCGCACAGGAAGGAGTGCTCGCATGATCCGCCGGTTGTACCGGTTGTGGCCGCAGCCGCAGATTCTGGCCCGCCTGTGGCTGCTCACGGCGGCGCAGGCCGTCCTGCAGGGGCTGATGCTCGGCCTGCTGGTGCCGATCCTGGACGCCGTCGTGCGGTCCGAGCCCGACCTGGCCGCGGCCACGCCCTGGCTCGTGGCCGGCGCGGTCTGCGCGGTCTTGTACGCGGTGCTGAGCATCATCGCCAACCCGGTGGGCTTCAAAGCAGCGGGCGCACTCGCGGCACAGCTGCGGCGAAAGTTGATGAGACATGTGAGCACGTTGCCGCTGGGCTGGTTCAGCGCAGAGCACAAGGCGCGGCTCGCGCGCGGCGTGACTGCGGACGTGGGCGACGCCGCGCACCTGGCCGTCACGGTCGCCGGGCCCGCGATCACCTCGACGCTGCTGCCTGCGACGGTCGTCGCCGTGACGCTCGCGGTCGACTGGCGGATGGCGCTGCTGCTGTGCGTGATCGCGGTGTTCGCCTTCCTGGCGCTCAAGCGCGCCGCGCGGGTCGCCGAGATCGCCGAGATCGAGCTGGAGCGCGCGTCGGCCGGAGTCGCCAGCCGGGCGGTCGAGCTCGGCCAGGCCCAGCCGGTCCTGCGCGCCGCGGGTTACGCCGATGGCACACCGCGGATGCGCGAGGCGCTGGTGGACCACCGCGAGACCTATCGGGATGGCATGCGCCGCGCGCGGCGGCCGTTCTTCGTCTACACCGCCGTGATCATGGCCGGGTTCGTCGCGGTGCTCGCGCTGGTCGCCCAGCTCGTGCTCAGCAACAGCGTCGGGGTCGCCGAGGCGGTCGCGCTGCTCGTGCTGGCAGCTCGCTTCCTGGAGCCGCTCGGCAACCTCGTCGAGCTCATCGGGGCGCTGCGCGCGATGGCGAACAAGATCGCCCGGATCGAGGAGTTGCTGGCCACCCCGGCGCTGCCGGTCGCGGCCGACCCGGTGCGCAAGATCGACGAGGCCGACGTCGAGTTCGCCGACGTCACCTTCACCTACCCCGGCGGTGACGCTCCGGCGCTGTGCGAGGTGTCGCTGCGTTGCGGTCCGGGCACCACGACTGCGCTGGTCGGGCCGTCGGGTTCGGGGAAGACGACGGTGACGCGGTTGATCGCCCGGTTCTTCGACATCGACGCGGGGCAGGTGCGGGTCGGTGGTGTCGACGTCCGCGACCTCGATCCGGACGTCCTGCTCGATGAGGTCGCGATCGTCTTCCAGGACGTCTACTTGTTCGATGACACCATCGAGAACAACCTGCGGCTGGCGCGTCCGGATGCGACGTGGGACGAGCTGGCGGAGGTGGCCAGGTCGGCGCGGCTGGACGAGGTGATCGAGCGTCTGCCCGATGGCTGGAACACCCGCGTGGGTGAGGCGGGGGCTCAGCTGTCCGGTGGGGAACGTCAGCGCGTGGCGATCGCCCGGGCGATGCTCAAGCAGGCCCGGATCGTGCTCGTGGACGAGGCCAGTTCCGCGCTCGACCCCGAGAACGAAGCCGCCATCACGCAGGCCATCGCCAACCTCGGCGACGACCCGAACCGCACGGTGATCGTGATCGCGCACCGCCCCGCCACGCTGGCCGCGGCGGATCGCGTGGTCTCGCTCGACGACGGCCGGGTGGTCGAGACGGGCACGCCTGAGGAGCTGCTGCGCACGGGTGGGTCGTTTGCCCGCATCAGCAGTCAGTACGAGCGGGCACGGCACTGGCGGATCGCCGGCACGGCTGTCTGACCCGCGCGAAGGAACCGCCGGCGACCAACCCTCAGGGCTCGATGCGCAGGTAGCGGTGCGCGAGGTCGGTGATGTCGGCGATGAGCTCGTCGGACAGCCGGTCGATGTCCTCGGTCTCGTGGTGCAGCAGCGCGTGGGTGGCGCCGTACCAGGCGCTGTAGATCAGGTTCGCGGCCATCGCGGGGTTCGGGGCGTCCGCCGGCGGGTTCGGGCGCTCGGCGATGAGCCGCCGGAACGCTTCGACGTGCTCGTTCTCCGGGCTGACCTGGATCGTCGTCTTCGCGTTGATCGGGGTGTGGTCGTAGAGCACGTCGTGCAGCTCGGCGTGCTCCACGTACGCGCGGACCCCGTCGACGAGCCAGGCGTCCACGCGTCCGCTCCAGTCGTCGGCGGGCAGGCGTCGCACCACCGCGTCCTGCCGTTCGACGAGCCGTTCGACGAAGCGCGCCCGCAGCGTGAGCATGAGGTCGTGCTTCGAGCTGAAGTGCTGGTAGAAGGTGCCGATCGAGACGTCCGCGCGGTCGGTGATCTCGTCGATCCGGGCAGCGTCGATACCGCGCTCGACGAACACCCGCTCGGCCGCGTCGAGAAGGTCGGCGCGCCGCTCCTCGGCGGGTTTGGTTCGCGGGCGGCCCGGCGTCGATCGGCGCTGACTCATTCCACGAATTGTACGCATTCGGCAGGTGGAACCCCGTCGGTGCAGGAGTCACCTTCGCCGCACCGTTGCCAGGCAGCGGGTCCGTCCACGATGGAGAGACCGGCGAAACCGCTTGCCGGGCACGCACTGCGATCAGCCGGACACCCTGAGCGGCAGCTGTTTCGGCGAAATGATCTGCAACGGGTCGTCGAACTCGAGCGGTCGTCAGGCCTCGTCCATCGCCGGTGCGCCGGACCACTCGGCGAAGAACTCGGCCAGCGAGTCGAGTCCGGAGTTCACGCGGATGAACGCGTTCATCGCTTCCGGGTCGCCCTCGATGCCCTTGAGCACTCGCAGGAGATCGCCGGTCGGGGGCGCCAGGGTGGCGAGTTCGGCGGTGAACTCGTAGACGGGTAGCGCGTGTTCGTCGCGGACGGCCTGGTACTCGGCCATCGCGGTGTCGTAGGACTGCCGTCCGGAGAAGGCGTCGTCCAAGGCGTTGGCGCACAGCTCAGCGGCGCTGAACGCGTCGCTGATGCCCTGGGCGGTGATGGGGTCCTTGTTGTAACCGGCGTCACCGACCAGCGCCCAGCCGGGGCCGAAGGGCTTGCGGAAGAAGTTGGGCACTGCCATGCCCGCCAACCGCGCTTCCCGCCGCGCACCGCGAATCCGCTCCGCGAACGCAGGCACCAGCTCGAAGTTCTTGAAGTAGTTGCCTTCGAGGTCCTTCTTCATGTCGTTGAAATCCGCGTACGGCCAGGTGCCGATGACCATCGTCAAGCCGTCGTGGGTCGGTAATGCGGTGAACCCCCGGTAGGGGCGGGCGTAAGCCTCGAAGACGCCATCCATCTCGAGCCCGCTGAAATACGTGTAGTAGCCGCACATGAGCCGCGGTTTCTCGCGGTACCGCTGTGCTCCCACCGCCCGCGCGACCAGCGAGTTCAAGCCGTCAGCGCCGACCACCACGCGCGCGCTCTCGGCAACCACCGGACCGTTGCGCTCCCGCCCGCGAACTCCGACGACCCGGCCGTCGTCGCCGAAAACGACGTCGGAGACCGTGAAGCCCTCACGAACCTCGGCCCCGGCCTCCGACGCGGCGTCCACCAGCATCTTGTCCAGCACGATCCGGCGAGGCCCGTAGGCGGCCGGTTCCGCCACCGTTCCCGGGCTTCCGGAGATCACGAAGGAATCGAAGTCGTACGCGTACGTCCGGATGGGAGGGCATCCCGTGGCCCTCAGCCTGTCGAGCAGCCCCCACCTGCGCAGCGCCGCGACTCCCCGCGGTTGCAGGAGATGCGTCGACACCGTATCGCTGGGAAAGGTCGCCCGATCCAGGAGCAGAACGCGATAACCCATCCTCGCCAGCAACATCGCTGCCGGCGACCCCGCGCACCGCGCGCCCACGACGATGACGTCATAACCGGTTCGACTCATCCTCTGCCCCTCAATCAGCGATCCGACGACAGGAGGCCCCGGTGGCGGCTCGGCCGGGGCCGCACTGCCGTCCACGCTCAGGCCGCGGTCTCGGGCACGGCCTCGACGAGCGCCATGTTCATCTCTCGCGCCAGCGGCACGACCTCGGTGACGCGCAGTCCGGCCCGCGCGCAGAGCGCCGTGTACTCCGCCTGCGTGCGCTCCTGGCCGCCGACGGTGACCAGCATGTGCAGGTCGGTCAGGTACGGGTTCTCGGTGGCCTCGTGGTTGAGGGTGTCCGCGTTGGCCGTGTCGGGCAGCACCGGCTCGGCGATGAGCAGCCTGCCGTGGTCGGGGATGGCCTCCCGGCACCGGCGCAGGATCTGCAACGCGCGCTCGTCGTCCCAGTTGAGCACCACGTTCTTGATGAAGTACAGGTCGGCGCCCTTGGGGACCTCGGTGAAGAAGTCGCCCGCGACTCCGCGGCACCGCTCCTCCAGCCCGGCCGCGGCGATGGTCTCCCGCGCTCGCGCCACTCCGGCCTCGGTGTCGAACACCGTGCCGGTCAGGTGCGGGTGGCGGTCG
The DNA here is from genome assembly GCF_027853965.1 of Saccharopolyspora indica. GTDB lineage: Bacteria > Actinomycetota > Actinomycetes > Mycobacteriales > Pseudonocardiaceae > Saccharopolyspora > Saccharopolyspora indica. The sequence continues at coordinate 123,386 of NZ_JAQGLB010000021.1, forward strand.
AGGAACGCGGCCAGCAGCGAGCCGTCACCGCCGCCGACGTCGACGACCGTGCCGAAGCGGCCGAAGTCGTAGGCCGCCGAGATCGCCGCGGCCACCTCGTCGTGGCCGCTCTTCCTCATCGCCGCGTGGAACAGCGCGGCCAGCTCCGGTTTGCCCGACATGTAGTCGTACACCGACTGGCCGAACTCCGCGTCGAACGCGGGCCGACCGGTTCGCAGCGACTTCTCCAGGTTCAGCCAGTTGCGCTGGAAGTCCTGGTAGGTCATCAGCTTGGCGAAGTTGAGCAGCGTCCCAGGGGCACCGCGCCGCAGCAGTGCTCCCGCCTCGGTGAGCGCGAACCGTCCGGGGCTGCGCTCGGCGCACAACCCCAGCGATGCCAGCGCGCGCAGCAGCCTCTTCAACTGCCCCGCGGGGACGTCGCAGGCCGAGGCCAGCTCATCGGTGCTGGCCTCGGTGTCGCCGATGCGGTCGGCCAGGTCCAGCCGCGCGGCGGCGCCGATGGCCTGGGTGGCCAGCGTCCCGAAGATCGCTGCGGTCACGGTGCGGCGAGCGTCTGCCTCAGCGGTCATGAGCCGACCCGTCCCTTCCCGTCGTCGTGCCGAACGTCTGCAGCGGGTGCCATCTCTGCCCCTTCCGGTAGGACCGCATGCGGCTTGTCCGCAATTCGCACCAGGTCTCGCCATTCGAATTCCGCACCGAGTGGATCCCTTCTCACGGCGTGCCGACGATGGACAGGGCGTGGTGGAAGATGTTCAGCGGATCCCACTTCGCCTTGACTTCCTGCAGCCTGGGGTAATTGTCCCCGTAGTACAGCGTGTACCACGGCACGTCCGATGTGTTCCACTCCGGATCGGCGAGGTCGACATCGGCGTAATTGATGTAGGCGCCGGTGTTGATCGCGCCCGGAGCGGGCACCCCGCCGGTCGATGCGTGAATGTCGCGGTACAGCTCGCGGATCCACCGCAGGTGTTCGTCGTCCTCGGCCGGGTCTTGCCAGGTCACCATGTAGAACGTCTTCAGCAGGGCGCCGCGCGGGATGGCGGTGTCCGCGGACGGCACGGTGTTCACCCTGCCGCCGTAACCTATGTACTCCAGCGCCGAATAGGTGCCCCGGTAGTCGTCCCTGGTCAGATGCCGGTAAGCGGTGGCGAGCTGCTGCTCGTCGTGTGGGCCGCGCAGATCCGCCGACTTGACCTTGCACCGCAGTCCGATGGCGAACGGCCCGGTGTCCGGTACGGCGAGGTACTGGGTGGCCGACATCCACGGGAGCGACTGCCGCCGAACCGAAGGGACGATGTCGACGCCGGCGCCGAGCGCTTCGAGGAACGCGTCCATCCGGGCGTGGGAGTCCGGTGCGGCCTCGGGGACGTGCGCGTGCATGGCGATGTTCCCCGCCGAGCGGTGCATGCAGTTGACGAGGGCGTAGAGGTCCGCGTTCGGCGAGTCGGGTGCGCTGTTGGCCAGCTGCCAGTCCACGAGGTTGCCGATCAGCCGGACGAACCCGGCTTCGGTGAGGTCCTGCCACGGCCAGCTCACCTCCGCGACGTGCAGCGCGCTCGGCGGCCTGGGCAGCAGCCCGGCCGGATCGGTGCCGGATGCGTCGGGGGAGCGCATCCAGTACCGGGTGATCACGCCGAAGTTCCCGCCGCCGCCACCGGTGTGCGCCCACCAGAGGTCGCGGTTCGGGTCGTCCTCCTCGCGGGTCGCCACGACCGTCGACACGGTCCCGTCCTCGTCCACGACGACCACCTCGACGGCGTGCAGGTAGTCGACGCTGAGGCCCAGCGTCCTGGACAGCGGTCCGTAACCACCGCCGCTGATGTGGCCGCCGGCACCCACTCCCATGCAGAATCCGCACGGGATGGTGACGCCCCAGTGGTGGAAGAGGTCGTGGATCATCTTTCCCACCGGAGCACCGGCCTCGATGACGAAGGCGTTGCGCTCCCGGTCGAATTCGACCCGGGACATCGGCGACAGGTCCAGGATCACCCTGACGTCCGGGGCGGCCACGAAGTCCTCGCCGCAGTGCCCGCGCGACCGCACCGCTATCCGCTTGCCGGCCCGCACGGCCTCGCGGACCGCGTCCTCGGCCTCGCGCGGGGAGTGGATCAGCCGGAAGTAGTCGGGTTTCGCGATGAAGCGATAGTTGTAGGCGCGGCACAACGCGTCGTAGCGGATGTCGTCGGGCGTGACCGTCGAGGAGGGCGAAGCAGGTGCGTTCTGCTCATCGCGTTTCATCAGCTTGACAGCATCTCCAATTACTGGTCCGAAATGTGCGGCACCGCATGGCCGATGGTGTTCCGGTGCCCGAATCCGGTGCGGCGCTTTTCGCTGCCTGTCGGTCATCGCGCTCGCTTCCGGGTGGTCAGATCACCGTACCGCGACAGGGGCTTTTCTTGCGCACTACTCAAACCAAGGTTCGAGTTCGGCTAGATCCGGAGATGTAAACCCGTTGTCGACGGTGAACGCCCGTCGGTACGGTCGATTCCGCATGGAATGATGCGATCTGTCGCGCGCCCGAAATTCTCGATCCTTCCCAGGTTGCCTGAAAGAGGAACAGCATGAGCAGTTCGGCCGTCGAGGAAGTCTTCGCGGACAAGCTACTGAACGACTGGCTTTCCGGCGTGGGGCTCGGTATCGAGTACACCCGAGCCGAGGGGAACGAGCTGTACTTCGTGGACGAGAGCGGTCGGGAGGTCGCCGTTGTCGACTACGTGTGCGGGTTCGGGTCCTTGATCTTCGGCCACCACGACCGGGAGATCGTCGAGCACGTCAAGTCGGTTCTGGACAGCCAGATCCCGGTGTTGGCCCAGTTGTCCCGGCAGCCTCGGTCCAACGAGGTGGCGGTCGCGCTGAACGCGATCATGCGACGCGAGATCCCGGATGCGGAGCACGGCTACTCCGCCGTGTTCGCCAACAGCGGTGCCGAGGCCGTCGAAATCTGCATGAAGCACGCGGAGCTGGAGCGCCAGGCGCGGATATCGACGCTCGTCGACGAGCTGAAAGCGCATGTGCAGGAGGTTCGCGAGGCGGTGCGCAGCGGTCGCGCGACGCTGTCGGAGAACCGCTACGTCCAGGCCGACGGGCCGGCGGACGACGGCGACGCGTTCGAATCGCTGATCGCCGAGGTCGAACGCCGGAATTCCGCGGTGCTCTCCCGCGGGCCGGTGAACCTCGCTCTGGAGCACGCTTTTCACGGCAAGCTCGTCGCGAGCATCCAGCTCACGCAGAATCCGCAGTGGCGGACGCCCTTCACCTCGTTGGCCGCTTCCACCCGGTTCGTCCGCGCCGACCAGCCGGAGGAGATCAAGGCCGCGGTCGAGGACCTCCGGGAGAGCCTGCTGGACGTCGTGCTGGACGACGGTGCGGTGACCGTGGTGGAGCGGGACTTCCCCGCCATCGGTGCCTTCTTCGTGGAACCCGTCCAGGGCGCGAACGGCATGCGGCCGGTGACCGCCGCGGCGGCCAGGGCTATCCGGGAGGTCTGCGACGAGGTCGGCTGCCCCCTGGTCATCGACGAGATCCACAGCGGGATGGGCCGGACGGGCGCTTTCCTGGCCAGCTCGCACATGGGGCTGCGGGGCGACTACTACACCATCGCCAAGAGCCTGGGCGGGGGAATAGCCAAGAACTCGGTCGCTCTCGTGCGGCAGGACCGGTTCCGCCCGGAGTTCGAGGTGATCCACACCTCGACCTTCGCGAAGGACGGGTTCTCCGCCGCCATCGCCGTGAAGGTGCTGGAGATGCTGGAGGCCGACGACGGCCGGGTGTACACCACGGCCGCGGATCTCGGCGAGAGGCTGCTGGCGATGCTCAACTCCGTCAAGGCCGACTTCCCGGAGGTCGTGTCCGCCGTCAACGGCATCGGCCTGATGATCGGCCTGGAGTTCACCGACCAGACGAGCGCTTCCGCCGAATTCATCAGGGACAAGGCCCGGTCCGGGATGCTCGGCTACGTCCTGGCCGGATATCTCCTGCGGGAGCACAGGATTCGCGTCCTGCCCGTCGGACCCGCGGCGAACTCGGTCAGGTTCGAACCGTCCATCCTGCTGACGGACGCCGACATCGCGCGAACGGAGTCGGCGATCCGGGACGTCTGCAGGATCCTCCGGGACCAGGACGAGAAGAGCCTCGTCCAATGAGGACTGCGGCGCGCTCGACGGCGCACCTGGAGAGGGATCTGGTCGTACGTCGCGGAGAGGTGTCTGATGGCGAGCGGTGAACTGGTGACGGGATTGCTGGAGCACGCGCTCAGCGCCGCCTGCGCGGCCTCCCTGCGTGCCGCCGTGAACTTGGGTCTTCCCGAGGCTCTCGGCGACGAACCCACGACGGTCGACGACCTCGCCACGGCGGTCGGAGCAGATGCCGCATCCCTGCGGCGGCTGCTGCGCGCACTGACGTCCTACGACGTGTTCGCCGAGAACGACGCCGGCCGTTTCGTCCACACCGAGAACTCGCTGGCCCTCCGCGAGGATTCGCCGAACAGTCTCAAGTACCTGGTGCTGTGGTGCACCGAGCCGTGGCTCTGGCCGCTCTGGGCCCATCTGGACGAGTCGGTCCGCGCCGGGGGAGAGGTCTTCACAGCGGTCCACGGCCGGAAGTTCTACGAGCACCTGCACGCCGAGTGGCCGGAGTCGGCGAAGGTGTTCGACCGGGCCATGACCCAGCAGACCACGGTGTCCGCGATGACCATCGCGGACATGCTGCCGATGTCCGGTTCCGAGAAGATCGCCGACGTGGGCGGTGGGCAGGGAATCGTGCTCGCCACCCTCCTGGAACGCCACCCCGGGCTCACGGGAGTTCTGCTCGACCTGCCGGACGTGGTGGCCAACGCCGACGCCCGGTTGCGTCCCGGCGGGGAACTGGCCGACCGGGTGCGGCTGGTGGGCGGCGACTGCCTCGAGGAGATCCCCGCGGAGGCCGACGTGTACCTGTTCAAGAACATCCTGGGGATCGACGAGGACACATCGGTGCTGATCCTGCGCAACGCGATGCGGGCCGCGCCCCCGGGCGCCCGGATGGTCGTCGTCGACAACTTCGTCGACGACGGCCCCGGGCAGCGGCTGACCTCGGCCATGGACCTGCGGATGCTGCTGGTCATGGGCGGGCGCAAGCACAGCCGGGAGGGATTGCTGAAGCTCGTGGAGCGCGCGGGGCTGACCGTGCACGACGTCCGCCCGGTGGACTCGAACCTGCACATGATCGAGGCCACCCTCCCCGCTTGACCTGCGCACCCGCCGTGCTGCCGCCCCACGACGCTGTCGGGGCGGCAGCACGGGTTTTCGGGTGGCAGGCCGTCCGGGGCGAAACGCGCTCGCCGTCGTGCCGCAGCGGTAGGTGCGGGCGTGCTCAGCCGACGATGACTGCTTTGGTCTGCATCAGGAACTCGCCGAGATAGCCCTCGTGCGGCAGGCCGGGACGGGTCCAGGTGGTCGGGTGGTCGCCGACGTGGATCTTGTCGATGCTCGGCTCGGCGACCAGCGACTCGACGAGATCGGAGTCCCCGGTGAACGCGGTGAGCGACAAGGTGTCGCGCAACGGCGCCATCCAGTCACCGGTCCGCCGCCAGGGCAGCACCCACGCGCAGGGGAAGCCCATCTCGATCCGGGCCTGCGGGGCGTCCTGGTGGTCGAGCAGGAACACCGCCGGGCGCAGCACCGCCGAGCCGTCGCCGAGCTCGTCGACGACGGTGTCCGCGCCGGGCAGCGGGATCGCGCTTCCCGCCTTGGCCCGCAGGTACTCGTCCATCGCGCGTGCGGTGGCGGCCTCCCGGACCGGCAACCTGGCGCGCTCGTCGCCCGGCGGCAGGGACGGGAGTTCGCCCAGCCGTGCGGCGATCGCCTCGGCGACCGGGGCGGGATCGCCCTCGACGAACACCGCGGTCGCGTTCACGCAGCCGGTCCCGGCGTGACCGGCGATGGACTCGACGATGGTGTCCAGATGCCGTTCGGCATCGGCGTCGGCGGCGAGCAGGACCTTCGACCGTCCTGGGCCGAACGGCATGACGAGGGTGTCGGACCCGTACTTGCTGGCCACGTCATCGGCGCCGAACGCGATGGCGAGGTCCGCCTCGGTGATGATCCGGTCGGCCGTCTGGTGGTCGGTGGGCAGCAGCAGCACCTGGTCGTCGTAGCCCACCTGGCTCAGTGCGCTGACCAGCCGGTGCGGGGTGAACGGTTCGCGCTGCGAGGGCCGGACGGCCACCCGGTACCCGAGTGCCAGCGCTTCGAGCCAGGACGCGTGGACGGCGGGGGCGTTGGCCGGTGCGTGGACCATCAGCACCTCCCCGCGCCGGGTCCACACCCCGCTGCCCTGCTCGGTGCGCTGGTCGCGCCAGCTGTCCACCGCACCGACCGGGCGGGCCTGCCGCACGCTCTCGTACGCGGCCGCGGCGTAGTCGCCGACCCCGCGGGCCTGCTCCCGCACGATGGAGATCGGCATGCCGGACACCTCGGCCACGGTCCGGTGGTAGGACTCCGCGGAGATGCCGTCGACGCGACCGCCGGCGAACAGCCTGCCGGCTTCGGCCAGGAGCTCCGTGCGCCGTGCCGGATCCGGCGGGACGGCACGGCGGAGCGCCCGGATCGCCCGTTGCGCGAACAGCCACGGCACGAGGCTCAGTTCGGCCACCGGAGCACCCGTGACGTCGGAGACGAGCTGGACGTTCCGACTCCGGTAGGGCCCGTTCGCGCCGAGCGCGGGGAGTTCCAGCAGCGCGGTGGAACGGCTGCCCACGTCAGTAGACCCCTTCGATCACAGCGGTGTCGCCGAACTCCTGGACCGGCCGGAACTCGGCCACCGCGTCGCCGGGGTACCCGAGCCGGTGCGGGTGGCGGACACCGGTGTCGCGGTCCAGGTTGTTGGGCAGGAACAGGTTCCGCGTGATGTGGTGGGTCACCACCTGGCCGCGTTCCCCGTACGGCACGTTCTTCCCGGTGCCGGGGTCGATCACCGAGAACATCGAGAACGGCGAGGGCGGGTCGAACACCGGCGGGTCGGTGTCGGCGGCTCCGGGTCGTTCCGGCATGACGCAGAAGATCATCGTGCTGCCGAAGATGCTGACGAGGTCGACCTGCGGGAAGACCTCGGTCCGCAACAGCTGCCGGGTGTCGGGGTCCATCGACGTGCCGCCGTAGATGATCGTGTTGACCTTCTCATTGACCAGGTCCACCAGGTTGTCGCGCCGGCAGAGCGCCTCGATCAGCGGTGGGGTGATGACCATGACGCCGACGTCCTGGCTCTGCAGGATCCATTCGAGCTGGTTGACGATGTGCGTGACGTAGTGTTTGGCCTCCTCGGCCGCGCCGCGGCCGACGAGCAGCTTCACCCAGCGCGGATCGAGGTCCAGCGTGAAGAAGACGCTGCCGAACCGGTGCGCGGTGTCCTGCGCCACGATGCCTGCCATGTGCGGTCCGGCCGGCATGCAGCCGAGCCAGTTGTCCCCGTTGCGGATCCCGTGCTCCTGCAGCCGGTTGTGGTACCAGGCCCAGGACTGCTCGCGGACGTCGGGCAGGACGAACACCCGCTTCGGCGCCCCGGTGGTTCCGCCGCTCTCGCCCACCACCGGTGGCGCGGGCAGTTCGCCGATGCTTTCGTAGCCTCGCGGGACCAGGTCCTCCACCCGGATGTGCCGCAGCTCGTCGACGACGTTCGGGAACAGCGCGAGATCCTCCACGGAGGACACGTCCGTGCGCGGGTCGAAGTCCAGCTTCTTCGCCTGCTCCTGCCAGAACGGCGATCCGGTCTTCGGGTTGAAGTGCCATTCCACGGCTTCCTGGATGAGATCGCGCGAGTCCGGAGGGGAGTCCCACGGCACGTCGAGTGCGGATGCGGCCTGTTCGCTCATTGCCCTGCTCCTTGGCGTAATTCCGGGACGGTCGGCTGAGTGGCGGCTTGGTCTCGAACTCGAGCGCCGATGTGTGAACTCCGTTGCGGCGCATGCGGATTCTGCTCCGAACGTACAAGTCGGGAGGTGCGTTCGACCAGACCGGCACCGTCATCCGCTCGGCGCATCTGGTTCTACAACTTCGTTGTCGCAGAGCTGCGGGCATGCGTAGTGTGCTGTGAGTGCCTGCTCTTCGGCGATGAACGCCCGGATCGGACGAGACGTACCCCGTCGGTGCGCACGTCCTCGGCTTTGCGCTCGGGCACGGATGAATTGCGCCGAAGCGCCGGATCGGCTTTGTCCAACCCGAGGTGCGCGGTGCGCACCGCTTTCAAGCGATTCCACATCAGCGCGGGCAGGAGCGGAAGTATGGGTGTGCCGGGTTTCGACGTCATCGTGGTGGGTGCGAGGTGTGCGGGGTCGCCGACGGCGATGTTGCTGGCGAGGGCGGGGTACCGGGTTCTCGTCGTGGACAGGGCGACGTTTCCCAGCGATGCCCTCTCGACCCACCTCGTGCACCCGCCCGGCGTGGCGGCGCTGCGCCGGTGGGGCTTGCTGGACCGGCTGGTCGCCACGGGATGCCCGCCGATCCACACCTACGCGTTCGACTTCGACTCCGTCGTGGTCTCCGGGAGCCCGGGCACGGCGGAGGAACCGGTCGCGTACGGGCCCCGGCGCACGGTGCTGGACAAGATGCTGGTGGACGCGGCCGCGGAGGCGGGAGCCGAGGTGCGCGAGGGATTCGCGGTCTCGGAGGTGGTCTTCGACGACGACGGCCGGGTCGTCGGTGTTCGCGGGCGGGAGCGCGGTGGCCCGCTGGTGACCGAGCTGGCCCGGGTGGTCGTGGGAGCGGACGGCCTGCACTCGCCGGTCGCGCGCGCGGTGCGGGCGGAGCAGTACAACGAGCAACCGCGGTTGATGGTCGGCTACTACAGCTATTACAGCGGTCTGGAGATGGACGGTGTTTTCAAGGCCCATTCCCGTCCCTACCGCTCGTTCGGGGCCTGGCCGACGAATGACGGTTTGACGCTGGTCGGCGGGTGCTGGCCGTTCGCGGAGTTCAACCAGGTGAAGAAGGATCTCCTGGGCAACTACCTGAAGAACTTCGAGCTGGCGCCGTCGTGGGCGGAGCGCATTCGCGGTGCGCGGCGTGAAGCGAGATTGGTCGGAGCGGCGCTGCCGAACTTCTTCCGCACGCCCTTCGGGCCCGGCTGGGCGCTGGTCGGTGATGCGGGATACTGCAAGGACTTCTTCACCGCGCAGGGGATCAGCGATGCGTTCATCTCCGCGGAGTTGTGCGCCGGCGCCTTGGACGAGGCGCTCTCCGGAAGGCGGCCGTTCGACGCTGCGATGGCCGACTACCAGGCCGCCCGCGATCAGCACGCGCAACCCGTCTACGACTTCACGGTCCAGGTCTCGACGCTCGAACCGTCCGCGGAGTTCCAGAAGGTCATGGACGGCATCGCAGGCGACCAGCGGGCGATGGACTGCTTCGCCCGGGTCAACGCGGGGGTGACGCCCATGTCGGAGTTCATGGCCGAATGGGGCACCCCCGCCAGCGGCACGGCGTGAGCCGCTCAGGCGTTCCGGCCGACGTCGGCCGGAACGCCTGAGTGCACGAGCACGCCGGATTTCCACACCCGCGCGATGCGGTCCGGATCGGCCAGCGCGGTGATGTCGGCCAGCGGATCCGCGTCCACCGCGAGCAGGTCGGCGTCGTGACCGGGCGCCAGCTCGCCGGATCGCGGGGCGCGAGGTCCGAGCGTGCGGGGCCCGTTGGCGGTCGCCGCCTCGATCGCCGCCAACGGGCTCAGCCCCGCGGCCGAGAGGTGCGCGAACTCGCTGGCGTGCTGCCCCCAGGACAGCGGTCCGCCCCGGTCGCTGGTGCCCAGATCGGTGCCCAGCGCGATGGTCACCCCGGTGCGGTGCGCGAGCTGGATGGCCTGGAGGTGCCGCTCGGCCATGATCTCGAAGCGGTCCCGCCAGGTGGGCGGCAGCGCGGCGGCGTTGCCCCGGAGGGCCTCGTAGATGGTGCGGGTGGGCACCAGGACCATCCCGCGTTCGGCCATCAGACCGGCGCATTCCTCGTCGAGCTCGGTGCCGTGCTCGACGGTGTGGCAGCCGGCGTCGATGGCGGCCATGATGCCCGCCTTCCCGTGGCAGTGCGCGGCGACCACCCGTTCGGCGCGGGCGGCTTCGCCGACGATCGCGTGCAGTTCATCGCTGCGGTACTGCTGGTGCCGCGGGTTGTCGAGTTCGCTGAGCACCCCACCGGAGGTGCAGACCTTGATCACCTCAGCTCCCGCCCGGAGCTGTAGGCGCACGGCCCGGACGCACTCGTCCACCCCGTCGGCGATGCGCAGCGTGCCGCCGCTCCGGCAGGGATCGGTCACCCAGCTGTGCGGGAGGCGGTGCGCGTCGCTGTGCCCGCCCGTTTGACCGATGACCTGGTTCGCGCTGTAGATGTTCGGGCCTGCGAAGGTCCCTTCCCGGATGGCCTCCGCGAGCGCGCAACCGTGGCCGCCCATGTCGCGCAGGCTGGTGAAGCCCGCGCGCAACGCGGCCTCGGCGTCCTTGACGCTGCGCGCGACCGCCAGCGCTGTCGGGGTGAGCATCAGCTCCTCGGTGTTGACCCGACCGCGAATCCCGGCGAAGTGCACGTGGCAGTCCCACAACCCGGGCAGCAGGGTGGCCACCCGGGTCGGCGTCAGGGCGCGGTCGTCGCCGGTCAGCTCTGCCGTGGGCCCGGCGAAGCGGATCCGGCCGTCGGCGTGCACGACGGTGCCGTTCACGACGGGTTCCCCGGAGCCGGGGATGAGGAGGTCGGCGTCGATGCGCTGTGTCGTCATCCCTGCTCCTCCGCAGCCGCGCGCCGCGCGATGTCGGCGCGGAGCGCCTTCTTGTCGATCTTGCCGATGGCGGTCGTCGGCAGCTCGTCCACCGTCTCCACCAGCTCGGGCAGCTTGTACGCGGCCAACCCGAGTTCGCGCAGGAACCGGCGCAACCCCAGCAAGGTGAGCTCCGCTCCCGCCTGGAGCACCACGTAGAGGCAGACGATCTCGCCGTACAGCTCGTTCGGCGCGCCGACCGCGGCGCAAGCGCGCACGGCGGGATGCCGCGACACCATCATCTCCAGGTCCTCCGCGGGGATCTTCTCGCCGCCGCGGTTGATGATGTCGCGAACCCGGCCGCTGACGACGAGATCACCGCCGGCCGTCCGGACCGCCAGGTCGCCCGTGCGGTAGAAGCCGTCCGGGGTGAACGCCTTCGCCGTCGCCGACGGATTCCGGTAGTACCCGGCCACGGTGTAGGGGCCCCTGGTGAGGAGTTCTCCCGCGGTGCCGTCCGGAACCGGGCGGCCGTCCTCGCCCACGATCAGCACCTCGTCCAGCGGTGAGGCGGGGCGGCCCTGGGTCTCGACGATCGCCGTCTCGTCGTCGTCGAGCCTGTTGTAGCAGAGCAGGCCCTCGCTCATGCCGTAGCACTGCTGCAGGAGCGCTCCCAGCACGGGACGAACCCGGCTCGCCAGTTCCGGCGTGGGGCGGGCGCCACCGACTTGGAGCACGCGAAGGCTGCTGAGGTCGGCTGTCGTCTCGGCTGCCGCGCTCAGCCACTGCATGGCCACGGTCGGGACGAGCGCGCAATGCGTCACCCGCTCCCGCTCGATCAGCTCGAAAGCCCGCCGGGGATCGGTGGGATCGCCGAGCACCACGGTGCCGCCCTGGGCCAGGGTGCCGAGAACTCCGGGGCAGTTCAGCACGAATCCGTGGGCGGCGGGCATCACGGCGAGGTACACCGAGTCGTTGGTGACCTCGGCGATCCCGCAAGCCGTCCGGATCATGTACGCGTAGCCCGCGTTGCCGCGCGGGATCACCTTCGGCGGGCCGGTGGTACCTCCGGAGAGCAGGAACACCGTGGCGTCGTGCACGGTCGCGGCACGGCCCGGACCTGCGGCAGGGGCGTCCGGTCCGGCCCACGGCGCACCCGGATCGCACAACGCGGCGAGGTCGACGTCCCCGTTCTCGGCGTCGCCGAGGGACAGGACGTGCGCCAGGAACTCGTGCTCCCCGCGCAGGCGCCGCGCTGATTCCAGCGTGCCGGCGCGCCTGCCGTCCGCCGCCACGGCGAGGCCGACCGGTCGGGCCGCCCGCACCACGTGCTCCAGCTCGTAGTCGCCGAAGCCGGGCAGGACCAGCACCGGCGGGGCGCCGATGTCGATCAGCGCCAGCACCAGCACCACGAACTCCGCGCAGTTCGGCAGCTGCACCACCACCCGGTCACCGGCCCGGACGCCGAGCCCCCGCAGCCGCTGCCCGGCCGTGGTGACCGCCGAGTCCAGCTCGCCGTGGGTCAACCGCACCGACGAGGTCACCAGGGCATCGCGGGCGGCCGAACGGCTGCGCGCGGCGCGCAGCAGGTCGGCGATGCGCTCCTCCCGCCAGACACCGGCGCGCAGGTACTCCTCGGTGCGGCGCCGGTCGATCGCGGGCACGTCCGGATCGAGCAGCCCGGTGTCGGCCAGGGTCATCGGGGCATCTCCCGGATGTCACCGGCGAGCTGGTCCACTGTGTAGTCCTCCTGGTCCCAGAGGCTGATCTTGATGCCGAACCGCTCCCGCAACTGGACCTCCAGGTCGGTGGTCTCGGTCGAGCTGAGGCCGAGATCGGCGCGCAGCCGGGTGTGCGGCTGGATCTCGTCCAGTGCGTTCTCCGCGATGCCGATGTCGAGCAACAACTGCTTGAACAGGTCCACGGACACGGTGGTGCCCCCTCGCGTTCGATGATTGGCGCCGAATCCGGCGAGCGTTCCCGAATATCGCGGAACTGCGCTTTCGCCTGGCTCCAGCGAGAGTAAACGCCCTGCGCGGCCGAGGCAACGGTGTAGTACGCCGGTCCTAGAGGTAGTACTGCGGTCGAAACCCGTTGCAGGGGCGGCGGGGGTCGTACAACGGCATTAGATCAACCGGTGTATTTCCCGGTGACGACCCGGTTTGGGAGTCTTGGCCAAGCCGGACGCGAAATCGCAATCCTGCGGTGCGTGGCGGCCGTGGTGAGAATCCGCGCTGATCCCGGGTGGTGCCACCTCGGATCGAACATCCCGGTACCCGAGTCTTTCGGGTGGCGCGTGCCCGGTGTCCTGGAGGTGGACGGTGGAGCAGTCGTACGCGATTCCCTATCCGAAAGTCGGATCCGTGCTCGGCGAGCAGGAAATTCACGTGCTCACCCAGGTGGTGAACTCCGCCGACAACCTGTCGGCGGGACGGTGGCGGGAGGAGTTCGAACGGCGCTTCCGCGAGCACCTCGGCGTGCCGCACGCGCTGTCGGTGACGAGCGGGACCGTCGCGCTGGAGATCGCGATACGGCTGCTCGACCTGGACGTCGGCGATGAGGTCATCGCCACCCCGCAGACCTACCGGGCCAGCGTGCAGCCGCTGCTGAACTACCCGGCGAAGGTGCGCTTCTGCGACGTCGAGCCGGGCTCGCTGAACATCGACCCGGCGAAGATCGAATCACTGATCACCAGCCGCACCAGGGCCATCATCCTCGTGCACTACGGCGGCATGCCCTGCGACATGGACGCCATCATGGCGATCGCCCGCAGGCACGGCATCACGGTGATCGAGGACTGCGCCCACGCGCTCGGCTCGGAGTACCGCGGCCGCAGACCCGGCGCGCTGGCCGACATCGGCTGCTTCAGCTTCCACTCCAGCAAGAACATCACCACCCTCGGCGAGGGCGGGATGATCACGCTCTTCGACCGGGCCCTGGCCGAGCGGGTGGATCGCATCCGCTCCAACGAGGCCGACGCCGTCTACCACGAGAAGGTGCGGGCCATCGGGGAGCGCACCAGCGCACATCCCTGGATGCTGCACCCCGGCTACGCCTTCACGCACGGCTGCGCGACCATCCGCTACGGCGGCACCAACGCCACCCTCGCGGAGCCGAACGCGGCCGTGGGTTCCGTTCAACTGGCCAAATTGGACTCCCACGTGCGCAGGCGGGCGGAGATCGCCGCCGCCTACACCGAGGTGCTCCAGCGGTTTCCCGAGGTGCGGACCCAGCAGGGCCCGGAGCTGATCCGGCACGGCCACCACCTGTTCACGTTCTTCGTGGACCCGGCGGGCGGCATCCTGCGGGATCGGCTGGTGTCCCGGCTCGACGCGCTCGGCGTGCAGATGCAGTTGCGCTACTTCCCGCTGCACCTGCTCGCCGAGTGGCGCGCGAGGGGGCACGACGTCGGTGAGTGCCCGGTCGCCGAGCGCATGTGGTTCGAGCAGCAGGTGAACCTGCCCTGCCATCCGGGGATGACCGATCAGCAGGTCGACCAACTGGTGTTCTGGCTGGACACCGTCCTCCGCGAGGAGGTCCGGAGCGTGCCGATCGCGGCCGGAACGGCCCGGAAGGTGAAGGGGTGAGTCCAGTGTCCGAAGTGGAGCACTACGACGTCGTCGTGGTGGGCGGTGGCCCGGTCGGTCTTTCCTCGGCGTGGCACGCCGCCCGGCGCGGTGCGCGGGTGGCGGTCTTCGAGCAGCTGGCGTTCGGCAACGAGGAGTGCGGCACCAGCGGCGCGGAACGGCACTGGCGCCTGCAGTACACCGAACCCGACCTGTGCCGGCTGACCGGGGAGGCCCTGCCGCTGTGGCGAGAGCTGGAACGGGCGACCGGGCACCAGCTGCTGCACGCGTTCGGCAGCCTGTGGTTCGGCGACATCGACGTGGAGACCAACGAGGGCAAGATCTCCGCCACCGCCCGGACCATGGACCGGCTGTCCATCCCGTACGACTGGATGACCGCGGCAGAGATCGAACGCCGCTACGGGTTCACCGATCTGCCCGGCCACTACGAAGGTTTCGTCCAACCGGACGGCGGGGCGGCCGACGTGCGCGCCACGGTGGACGGCCTGCTGCGGCTGGCCGAGGAGAGCGGCTGCGTGCTGCGGGCGGGGGAGCCGGTGCTCGAACTGGTTCCCGACGCCGACGGCGTGCGGCTGCGCACCGCCAGCGGGTGGTGCCGGGCGGGCAAGGTGGTGCTGGCCAACGGCCCGCACGCCAACAGGCTGCTCGAACCGCTGGGAACCCGGCTGGGGTTCAACGTGTTCGAGATGGCGCTGGTGACGCTGCGCCAGCGCGATCCCGGCGCGCGCTACCCGTTCTGGTTCGTCTTCCAGCAGCCGACCGAGGAGGACACCAACCTGTTCTACGGGTTCCCGCCCAACGCGTGGGAGGACACCGACCAGCTCCGCATCGGTTCGGTGTTCGAGGTCGATTCGCTGGCCGAACCCGAGCAGGCGACCGGCACGCCCGATCCGCGCCACGTGACCAGGGCCTGCGACTGGGTGCGGCAGCACCTGCCGCTGGTCGACCCGCGGCCGCTGGCGCGCGGCACCTGCCTCGCCGTGCTGCCCGCCGATCCGCAGCGGCAGTTCTTCCTCGGCACCGCCCGCGGCCTGTTCGACGGCGGCGAGAACGTGGTGATCTCCACCGGCGGCTGGGGCTTCAAGTTCGTGCCGCTGCTGGGCAAGGTCTGCGCCGAGCTGTGCGTGGACGGCGCGACGAACTACGACGTCGACCGGCTCGCGCTCCCCGAAACCACCCCTGGACGTTCGTTCGCCCACGGAGGAGAACTCAGGTGACTTCCGCAGCACCCCGCACCGGTACGCGCCAGGACCGCGCCGTCGCCGATGTCGCCGTCGTCGGGATGGCGGGCCGCTTCCCCGGCGCCCCCGACATCTCCACCTACTGGCACAACCTGCGCTCCGGCGTGGAGTCGATCCAGCCACTGACCGAGGACGAGCTGCTCGCCGAAGGGCTCGGGAAGGAGCTGATCGGCGGTCCGGACTACGTGCCGGTCGCCCCGGCGCTCGACGGGATCGACCTCTTCGACGCCAGGTTCTTCGGCTTCACCGCGCGGGAAGCCGCCCTGCTGGACCCGCAGCAGCGGCTGTTCCTGGAGGTCGCCTGGCACGCGATGGAGCACGCCGGGATCGACCCGGCCCGGTGCGGCACCGCCGGTGTGTTCGCCGGCGGCAACATGCCCGCCTACCTGATGTCCAACCTGCTCGGCGGCAGCCGCATCGTGCTCGACTCGGCGATGTTCGAGCTGCAGATCCACAACGACAAGGACTACCTCGCCAGCCGCACGGCCTACAAGCTCGGGCTGACCGGCCCGGCGGTGAACGTGCAGACGGCGTGCTCCACCTCGCTGGTGGCCGTGCACCAGGCCGCCGCCTCGCTGCGCTCCGGTGCGTGCGAGCTGGCGCTGGCCGGCGGGGTGTGCGTCCGGGTGCCGCACCGGGTCGGCTACCGCTACGAGCAGGGGCTGATCTACTCGCCGGACGGGCACTGCCGCCCGTTCGACGCCGACGGCGCGGGAACGGTCTTCGGCAACGGGGTCGGCGTCGTGGTGCTCAAGCGGCTGGCCGACGCCCTGCGCGACGGTGATCAGGTGCTCGCCGTGCTCAAGGGTTCCGCGGTGAACAACGACGGGATGGACAAGGTCGGCTACACCGCACCGAGCGTGCGCGGGCAGGAGGCGGTGGTCGCCGAGGCGATCGCCGACAGCGGGGTGCCCGCCCGGTCGATCACCGCGGTGGAGGCGCACGGCACCGGCACCCACGTCGGCGACCCGATCGAGATCACCGCGCTCACCAGGGCGTTCGGCAGGTCCACCGAGGACACCCAGTTCTGCGCCGTCGGCTCGGTCAAGTCCAACATCGGGCACCTGGAGTCGGCGGCGGGCATCGCCAGCTTCATCAAGGCCGTGCTGCAGCTCCAGCACCGGACGCTGGTGCCCAGCCTGCACTTCCAGCGGCCCAACCCGCGCATCGACTTCCCGGCCTCGCCGTTCTTCGTCAACGCCGAACTGCGCGACTGGCCCAACGGGGAGTTCCCGCGGCGCATCGGCGTGAGCTCCTTCGGCATCGGCGGCACCAACGCGCACGTGGTGCTGGAACAGGCACCGGAACCGGAACCGGCACCACCATCCGATCGGCCGCAGCTGGTGGTGCTCTCCGCGAAGACGCCGACGGCGCTGGACGCGCTCACCGCGAGCGTCTCGGAGCGGCTCGGCGAAATCGAGCGGACACCGCTGGCCGACATAGCGCACACCCTGCAGTCCGGGCGGTCCGGCATGCGCTACCGGAGGGCGGTGCTGGCCGGGGACACCGCCGAAGCGGCGGCACTGCTGTCCGGGGCCGATCCGGGCCGGGTGCGCAGCGCGGACGCGGGCCTCGGCCCGGCGAAGGTGGTGTTCCTCTTCCCCGGGCAGGGCGCGCAGTACGCCGGGATGAGCCAGGACCTCTACGAGAACGAGCCGGTGTTCGCCGAGGCGATGGACGAGGTCGCCGGGCTGCTGGCCGAGCCGCTCGGCATCGACCTGCGCACCGAGCTCTACCCGGACGAACGCGCCGAGGACGGGCTGACCCGGACCACGCTCGCGCAGCCCGCGCTCTTCGCCACCGAGTACGCGCTGGCCCGGCTGCTGCTGTCCTGGGGCGTGCGGCCGGACGTGATGGTGGGCCACAGCGTCGGCGAGTTCACCGCCGCCTGCCTGTCCGGGGTGCTCTCGCCGGCGGACGCGGCGCGCCTGGTGGCTTCGCGCGGCAAGCTGATGCAGGACCTGCCGCCAGGGGACATGGTGTCGATCGCGGCCGCCGCGGCGGACGTCGAGCCCGTGCTGCCGCCCGGGGTGTCGATCGCGGCGGTCAACGCGCCCGAGCTGTGCGTGGCCTCCGGACCGCGGGAGGCGGTGGCCGCCCTCACCGAGCGGTTGGCCGCCGAGCAGATCCCGGCCCGCCCGCTGCACACCTCGCACGCGTTCCACTCGTCCATGATGGACCCGATCGTCGAGCCGTTCACCCGCGTCGTGGCCGAGACGCCGCTCGGCGCACCCGACCGGACGATCATCTCCTGCGTCACCGGGGAACCGCTCGACGCCGAAACCGCGGCGGACCCGGCCTACTGGGGTGCGCACATGCGGCAGCCCGTCCGCTTCGCCGACGCGGTGCGCACGGCGGTCGGCGACGGGCCCGCCGTGCTCGTGGAGGTGGGGCCGGGCAACACGCTCAGCACCTTGGCGCGGGCCGGTGAGTGGAGCGGTCGGCCACGTCCTGCCACCGTCACCACGATGCGCAGGCCGGACGAGTCCACTCCGGACGGTCAGGTGCTGCGCACCGCGGTCGGTGACGTCTGGCTGTTCGGCGGCGCGGTGGACTGGACCGCGATGCACGAGGACCGGCGCAACCGGGTGGACCTGCCGGGGTACCCGTTCCAGCGGGACCGCTACTGGATCGACGCGCGCGGTCCGGCGACGAGCGCCTCATCGCTGGCCGTCGACGTCACCGAGCACGAGGAACCCGCAGCCCAGCAGCTCGCCAAGGCCGCCCGGCCGAGCAACCTGGTGACCGGCTACGTGGAACCGGCCGACGAACTGGAAACCACGATCACCGAGGTCTGGGAGGAGCTGTTCGGCATCGCGCCGATCGGCACCCAGGACAACTTCTTCGAGCTCGGCGGTCATTCGCTGCTGGCCACCCAGGTGCTCAACCGGTTGCGGGCCGCGGTCGGATCCACGGTGCCGCTGGACAAGCTGCTGGCCGCACCCACCATCGGCGGCCTGGCCGAGCAGTTGCGCGGGGCGGACCCGGCCGAGGGCGACGACCGGCGGCCCGTCGGCGTCCCCCGCCCCCCGGCCCCGGTCGAGCCGGTCCCCCGCCCCCC
>NZ_JAQGLB010000022.1 GCF_027853965.1 Saccharopolyspora indica
CATCGGATCCGCCGCCGACATCGACGACAGGGGTGGACGTGCAAGCGCGACAACGAGAACTGGCGCGGTTGTACCGGGCAGCGCTGGACCGCCCCCGCTGGCAGCAGGTGCTGGCCTTCGCGGTGTCGCTGTGGGCGCTGGGCTGGATCCTCGGGCAGTTCCTGCTGCCGCGGAACAGGCCGAGCGCGCTGGACGTCCTCGGCCACTTCGCGACGCGGCTCGGCCTGACCACCGGCGAGTGGTCCGAACGCGTCTCGGAGGTGTGGCAGAGCGGTGGCGGCGGGCTGGCGGTGCTCGGCGGCCTGCTGTGGGCGGCGACCACCGAGCGCGGTCAGCTCCCCGCGCTGCTCGGCTGGATCGCGGTGATGATCGGCGCGGAGCGCCTCGGCTACCAACCCGCGATGCTGCTGGCCGTGACGACGATGGTGAGCTTCGTGGTCGTGCTGTGGCTGGCGGCGCTGACCAGCAGCCGGTTCGTCGACCGGCGAGCGGTCCTGCTGCCGCGCGACGTGCTGCGCGCCGGGGTGACGGCGGCCGCGCTGTCCGCGGTGGTGCCGCTGTTCGCCCCGGGATTCTTCCTGAACCGCCTGGGCAGGCCGTACATCACCAAACCGCCGCGCCGCGTCTTCCCCGCCGCGAACATCCCCGAGCAGGCAACCCCGGAACCGACCCGGGAACCAGAGCACCCCTGATCCGCCGCACCCGGGGTGGCGTCAATTTCGTACGAAATTGACGCCCCGCAAGGTGACGGTGCTGGTCAGGAGCGGGGGGCCAGGCGCAGGCCGCGTTCGGCCAGCGCGCGCAGCCCCACGTCGTCCGGGGTGGACGCGCGGTGCCGCCAGACGGTCTGGACGATCCGGACCTCGTTCCCGCTCTGCTGCACGACCTGGGCCGCGTCGTCGAAGCCGTCCGGTCCGCCCGGCCAGCCCCGGCCCTCGGCCACCAGGTCGGTGATCCCGCCGGTGCCCGCCGCGTCCGCCAGCTCCCGGAGTTCCCGGGCGGCCGGCTCGTCCGGCAGCTCGACGATCGCGATCGACACCGCGGCGGGCCTGCCGGACACCTGGGCCTCGAACACCGCGCGCGTCAAGTTCCGGCAGGGCCGCCGCTCGAACCAGCGCTGGACGTCGCCGAAGGAGTGCGGATCGCAGGTCTGCGCGCGGTCGGTCACCCGCTGCGCGAACTCCACGCCGTCGACCCGCTGGATCGGCGGCGCGGCAGGCGGGTCGGCGGCCGGGCTGTCCGCGGACAGCCAGGTGATCAGCGCGCCGCACAGCAGCACCAGCACCGCGGCGGCCGCGATCAGCCCGGTGCGGCGGGAGAACCGGCGGGCGGCCGAAGGCTCGGTGAACTTCGGGATCAGCATGGTGTCGGCCGTGGCCAGGTCGGTGACGGCCGATTCCGGGAAGCCCTCCTCGACCAGGTCCGCGGTGCTGAGCCGGCAGTCCTCGTCGAGCACCCGCAGCAGCTGCTGCGCGGGTTCGGCCGGGCAGGACCGCTCGTAGGTGGCCAGCTCGCGGGCGGCGGCGAGTATCGCGGTGGTGTTCGGCGAGACGACCCGGACCCCGCGGTGCAGGTCGGTCGTGGGCTGGGTGACCTGCCCGGCGTAGGGCCCGACGACCACGACGGCGGCGACCGGCAGCGGCTCCAGCCCGCGGGACTGCAGGCTGCGCGCCAGCGCCGCAGCGGACTCCAGGCCCTCCAGCCCCGGGTTGACCGCGCCCTCGGAGCGCACCATCGGCCAGCCGTCCACCGTCCACGGCGTCCGCAGCGGGGCTTCCACCTTCAGCGCCGGTTCCGGCAGGTCCACGCCGAGCACCACGACGACACCGCGCGGCAGCACGATCACCGCGTCCAGCGGGCGGGGAGCGCCCGGCGGGCGGCAGCCGAACACGGCGACACCGCCCAGCACCGACGGCCCGGGTCCCCACGCGGAGATGGCCGCCCGGATGTCGGCGCCGACCTCGGCCGGATCCGCACCGAGCCGCACCAGTCGCATGAGGACCTCCCGTTCCCGCAACCCGGTGAGCGCGCACCTGTTCGAGCCCTGACGTTAGTCGGGTCGTCCGGGGGTTGTGGCGGAGATCCAATATTCGTCCGATCGAGTGGTATCCGCCACTCGCTCGACGCGGTTGCGGTGCTGCTGTCGAGTGATGCCGGAACTCGCGACAACCCTCGGGATCTGCGATTTCGCCTGATCGGAGCAGTGGCCGCCGGTCGGCGGTCCGCAACCCGGGGCGTCGCGGGCCGGTGGCGAGAAGCGGAGTTCTGGTGGCGGAGCGCGCGACGGGCGATGCAGAATGGCGCCGCATCTGGTGATCGTCGTGCTCGCGAGGTCGTAGGGGAAGACGTCCCTCGTCGAACAGCGGAGGTCAGCAGTGAGCACCCGTGGCAGCGACCGTGGCCACACCGCTGGTGTGGTCTACGTCCACTCGTCGCCGTCTGCGGTCTGCCCGCACGTCGAGTGGGCGATTTCTGGCGCACTCGGCATCCGGACGGAACTCCGCTGGACGGCCCAACCGGCAGCCCCAGGGCAACTCCGCGCGGAGTGCAACTGGACAGGCGAGCCGGGTACCGGCGCACGCTTGGTCACCGCGCTCCGCGCGTGGCCGATGCTGCGCTTCGAAGTCACCGAGGACCCCAGTCCCGGGGAGGACGGGCAGCGTTTCTGCCACGCTCCCGGCCTGGGCCTGTGGCGTGCCTGCACCAGCGCCAACGGCGACATCGTCGTCAGCGAGGACCAGCTGCGCACCCTCGCGGCCAACGCCAGGGGACCGGAGGCGTTCGCGCACCGGGTGGACCAGCTGCTGGGCGCGGCGTGGGACGACGCCCTCGAACCGTTCCGCCGCGCCGGGGACGGCGCTCCGGTCACCTGGCTGCACCGCGTCGGCTGAGCCGCGGGCTGGCGGGAACCGGCCGTGGTGCTGATCGGGATGTGCGAAGCTTGGTGCCGTGCGTTCCTGGGTGAAGTGGGGTCTGCCGGTATCGGTCGTCGTGCTGCTGGCCGGTGCCGGAGGCGGCGCGGTGCTCGCCGACGGCCTCTACCGCGGGCCGACGCGGTCCGTCTCGACGACGAAGTTCGAGTCGACGGACGAAGTCGTGGCGATGAACAGCCCCGGCGGCGTGGCCTACACGCAGGGCGCTGCCCAGCACCCCGACCAGCAGTCGGTCATGCTGCTGCTGGACAACCACTTCCGGTCGATCAACGACCGCGACTACGACCTGTGGAAGTCCACAGTGGTCGAGAGCAAGTGGGACGAGCTGCCCGAGGCCAAGTGGCGGGACGCCTACGGGTCCACCACCGACCTCGACATGAAGGTGCACCGGATCGACCCCGGCCCGGACGGCTCGCTGCTGGCGATGCTGACCTTCAGGAGCCACCAGGACGTCGAGGCCGCGCCCCCGGACATGCCGTACCGGTGCCTGGAGTGGAACCTGGTGTACCCGATGGTCGTCATCGACTCGGGCCGGTCACTGCGCCTGGACACCAGCAAGCTGCCGAA
The DNA here is from genome assembly GCF_027853965.1 of Saccharopolyspora indica. Lineage (GTDB taxonomy): Bacteria > Actinomycetota > Actinomycetes > Mycobacteriales > Pseudonocardiaceae > Saccharopolyspora > Saccharopolyspora indica. Next base: position 3,501 of record NZ_JAQGLB010000022.1, read on the forward strand.
CAGCGCCCTGCGGGCCGCCTGCCAGGAGTGACTCCGGCTGGTCCTGCCGCCGGTACTCCTGCGGGCTGGAGCCGAAGCGCCGCTTGAAGGCGTTGCTGAGCGCGAACGCGCTGCCGTAGCCGACCTGGCGGGCGACCGAGCCGATCGTCGCGTCGGATTCCCGCAGCAGGTCGGCGGCCAGCGCCAGCCGCCAGGACGTCAGGTACGTCATCGGCGGTTCGCCGACCACGTCGGTGAACCGCCGCGCGAAGCCGGCGCGGGACAGCCCGCACCGCGCGGCCAGCCCGGCGACGGTCCACTGCTCGGCAGGGGTGTCGTGGATCAGCTGGAGCGCCTGGCCCACGACTTCGTCGCACTGCGCGCTGTACCAGGCCGGAGTGCGGTCGGGCGAGCCGGCGAACCAGGCCCGCAGCGCGGCGATGAGCAGCAGGTCGAGCAGCCGGTCCAGCACGGTCTCCTGGCCCGGTGCCTTCTTGCCGATCTCGGCGGCGAGCAGGTCGATCAGCGGCGCGTCGAGCGATTCGTGCCGGACCACCGCGAGCTCCGGCAGTTCGGTGAGCACTCGGTCGCTGACCTCGCCGACCACCTGGTACGTGCCGGTGAGCAGCGTCGTCGTCCCCGCGTGGCCGGTGCCCCAGGTGCGGACGCCGAGGTCGGAGAGCCCGTCGAGCGGCGTGCCGCTCGGGCTGGTGCAGCGCTGGCCCGGGTGGATCACGACCTGCCACGGGGTGCCCGGGTCGTCGGCGACGGTGTAGTGGCCCGGGCCGCGCACCACCGCGACGTCGCCGGGCGCCAGCAGCGCCGGTGCGCCGCCGTCCGGCAGCACCCAGGCCGATCCGCGCACCACGGCGATCAGGGTGAGCGGGGCGCGGTCCTGGATGCGCAGCGACCAGGGCGGTTCCAGGATCGAGCGGAGCAGGAATGCGCCGCGCGCCCGCGGTCCGTCCAGCAACCCGGCCAGAGTGTCCACGGCACGAGCCTATGCCGTGCCGGGCGGGTCGATCTGGGACTTCCGCGGAAATCGCGGGTGATCGAGACCAGGTGTCGATTCTGGACGATCGATTATGGGATGTGGCTTCTCGACTATGGGGAGTCCAGCCGAACTCGGCTTGACTAGTGGCATGTCAGCCAACGAACAGAAGCCAGTGCTCGTCCTCGGCGCTACCGGCCGGACCGGTCGCCGCGTCTTCGAACGCCTCTCGATCGCGGGGCGGCCGGTCCGGGCCGGATCCCGCTCGGCGACCCCGCCGTTCGACTGGACCGAGCCCGCCACCTGGCCGGCGGTGCTGGCGGGCATCGACGCGGTGTACCTGTCCTACCAGCCGGACCTGGCCGTTCCGGGCGCCGCCGAGGTGGTCCGGGAGTTCACCGAGCTCGCGGTGCGCAGCGGAGTCCGGCGGGTGGTGCTGCTGTCCGGCCGCGGCGAGCCGGGAGCGCAGCGGGCCGAGGCGGCGGTCCGGGAGTCCGGTGCCGAGTGGACCGTCGTGCGAGCGGCCTGGTTCCAGCAGAACTTCAGCGAGGACTTCCTGGTGGAAGCGGTGCGCGCGGGAGAGGTCGCGCTGCCGGTCGGCGCGGTGGGCGAGCCGTTCGTCGATGCCGACGACATCGCCGACGTCGCGGTGGCCGCGCTGACCGAGGAGGGGCACGCGGGGCAGGTGTACGAGGTGACCGGACCGCGGCTGCTCACCTTCGCCGAGGCCATCGGCGAGATCGCCGCCGCCACCGGCCGGGACATCGCGTTCGCGTCGATCGGTGCGGAGCGGTACCGGGCGGCGATGGCCGAGCACGGCGTGCCACCGGAGGTGGTGTCGATGGTGGAGCACCTGTTCACCGAGGTCCTCGACGGCCGCAACGCGCACCTGACCGACGGTGTCCGCCGCGCGCTCGGCCGGGAGCCCCGCGACTTCGCCGACTACGCCCGCCGCACCGCCCCGACCGGCGTCTGGAACGCCTGAACGAGGTTCGCCGGCCTGCGGTTTCAAAGGAAACTGCGATCTTGAGCTTCGGAGATTCACAGCTTCGGCTGTGATCGTGGGGAACACGGCGGGCGGGCGGCTGGGGGTGCCCGAGGCGCCGGTGAAAAGTGGAAAGCGGGCTGAGTCGTGCTCAGCCCGCTTTCCGGTGCCTGCGGTCAGGCCTTGGCGAAGGCGAGGGCCACGTTGTGCCCGCCGAAGCCGAAGGCGTTGTTGATCGCGGCGGTCTGCTCCACGTGCCGCGGCTTGTCGGCCACCACGTCGAGCTCGACCTTCGGGTCCAGCTTCTCCAGGTTCCGGGTCGCCGGGATGACGCCGTGCTTCAGGGAGAGGACCGTCACGATGCTCTCCACCGCACCGGCCCCGCCGACCAGGTGGCCGAGCGAGCCCTTCGGCGCGGTCACCACGGCGCCGTCACCGATGGCCTGGCGAACCGAGTTGGCCTCGCCGACGTCACCGACCACGGTCGAGGTCGCGTGCGCGTTGACGTGCCCGATGTCCGACGGCTCCAGGCCGCCGCTGAGCAGCGCCTTGCGCATCGCCCCGATCTGGCCGCGACCGTCCGGGTGGCTGCCGGTGATGTGGTAGGCGTCGGACGTGATGCCCGTGCCGGCCAACCGGGCGTAGATCCGCGCGCCGCGCGCCTTGGCGTGCTCCGCGCTCTCCAGCACGATCACCCCGGCGCCCTCGCCCATCACGAACCCGTCGCGGTCGACGTCGAACGGGCGCGATGCCCGCTCCGGGTCGTCGTTGCGGGTGCTCAAGGTCCGGGCCTGGGCGAAACCGGCGATGGTGATCGGGTGGATGCAGGCCTCCGCACCACCGGCCACCACGACGTCCGCGTGTCCCTGCTGGATCATCTCGAAGCCCTTGGCCAGGCCTTCGGCGCCCGACGCGCAGGCCGACGCGGGGGAGTGCACCCCGGCGCGGGCCCGCAGGTCCAGGCTGACCATCGCGGCCGGGCCGTTGGGCATCAGCATCGGCACGGTCAGCGGCGAGACCTTCCGCAGCCCCTGGGACTCCAGCAGGTCGTCCTGCTGCAGCAGGGTCAGCGGACCGCCGATGCCGGTGCCCAGCGCCACGCCGAGGCGGTCCGGGTCGACCGGCTCGGAGTCGTCGGACGGCAGCTCGTAACCGGCGTCCGCCCACGCTTCGCGGGCGGCGATGACGGCGATCGCCTCGCAGCGGTCCATCCGGCGCAGCTGCACGCGCGGCAGGACGTCGGCCGGTTCCACCGCCAGCGGCGCGCCGATCTTGGCGGGCAGCTCGAAGCGGTCGAGCCAGTCCGCCTCCAGGCGCTTGATGCCGGTGGCGCCGTTCAGCAGTCCGTCCCAGGTGGACGCGACGTCGCCGCCCAGCGGCGTCGTCGCGCCCAGCCCGGTGATGACGACTTCGGTCGTCATGCGTTCTTGGTGATGTAGTCCACCGCATCACCGACGGTCTTGAGGTTGGCCAGCTCGTCGTCCGGGATCTTCACGCCGAACTTGTCCTCGGCCTGCACGGCGATCTCGACCATGGACAGGGAGTCGATGTCGAGGTCGTCGACGAAGGACTTGTCGACGGTCACGTCGGCGGCGTCGACACCGGCGACCTCTTCGACGATCCCGGCCAGACCCTTGGTGATTTCCTCGTTGGACACGGTGTTCCTTCCTGGTTCTTGCTTGCTCACCGCGGGCGTGCGGCCCGCGGCAGTTCTGGGGTCAGGGGCAGACGGCGACCTGGGCGGAGTACGACAGCCCGGCCCCGAAGCCCACGAGCAGCATCACGTCACCGCTGGAGATCTCCCCGGCCGCCCGCATGTGGTCGATGGCCAGCGGGATGGACGCCGACGACGTGTTGCCGGAGTAGACGATGTCACGGGCGACCACGAGGTCGTCGCGCGCACCCTGGTTCTGCAGCTTGCGGGCGATCGCCTCCACGATCCGCAGGTTCGCCTGGTGCGGCACCAGGACGTCCACGTCGGACAGCTTCAGCCCGGCGGCCTCGACCGCGCGGGCCGCGACCGGGGCGATCTGGGTGGTCGCCCACCGGAAGACCGACTGGCCCTCCTGGTAGATGTACTTGCCGTCGCGCAGGTAGATGGTGTCGACCAGGTCGCCCGCGCTGCCCAGCACGGCGGGCCCGAGCTGGGGCTCCTCGGCCGGGCCGACGACCGCAGCACCCGCGCCGTCGGCGAAGATGATGCAGTTCCCGCGGTCCTCCCAGTCCAGCCACTCCTGGAACCGCTCGGAGCCGATGACCAGCACGTTCCGGGCCGAACCGGCGCGCACCGCGTCCGAGGCGACCGACAGCGCGTAGACGAACCCGGCGCAGGCCGCGTTGACGTCGAAGGCGCCCTGGGCCTTGATGCCGATCTGGTCGGAGACCTGGGCCGCGGCGTTCGGGATGCCGCCCGGCATGGTGCAGGTGGCCACGATCACCTGGTCGATGTCGGCGGGCGTCAGACCGGCGTCGGCCACCGCCTTGGAACCGGCCTCGACGGCCATGTTCACCACGGTCTGGTGCTCGTCGCCGAGCCTGCGGTGGATGATCCCGACGCGCTGGCGGATCCACTCGTCGTTGGTGTCGACGATCTTGGCCAGGTCGTCGTTGGTGACGATCCGGTTGCCCTGGGTGCTGCCGAAGCCGAGCAGCCGGGTGCCCGCCGGGGTGGCGTTCTGGGCGATGCGGGGCTTGGTCACTCGTCGCTCCCGAGCAGTTCGGCGACCTTGTCCAGGTCGGCGGGGGTCTTCAGAGCGACGGTCTTGACGCCCTTGACTTCGCGGCGCACCAGGCCGCTGAGGGTGCCCGCGGGCGGGAGTTCCACGACGGCATCGACACCGCGTTCGGCCAGCCCCGCCATGCAGCTGTCCCAGCGGACCGGGCTGGTCACCTGGGAGACCAGGCGGCGCACGATCTCGGCGGCGTCGGTGACCACCGCGCCGTCGGCGTTGGACAGCAGCGGCAGCTCGGCGTCGGTCGCGCTGATCTGCTCGGCGTGCTTGGCCAGGGCCTCCTGCGCGGGCGCCATGAAGCGGGTGTGGAAGGCGCCGGCGACCGGCAGCGGTCGGACGCGAGCACCGGCGGGCGGTTCCTCGGCGAGCTGCTCCAGCGCGATCAGCCGTCCGGCTGCGACGATCTGACCTGCGCCGTTGCGGTTGGCCGGGTCCAGGCCGAGGTGTTCCAGGTGGGCCACCACGTCGGCGGCGTCACCGCCGAGCACGGCGGACATGCCGGTGGGCTCCAGCGCGCACGCCGCGGCCATCTCCCGGCCGCGGACCGCGGCCAGCGCCACCGCGTCGTCGGCGTTCAGCGCACCCGCGACCGCCGCCGCGGCCAGCTCGCCGACGGAGTGCCCGGCGACCGGGGTGCCCGCGGGCACGGTCACGCGGCTGCGCAGCTCCTCGGCGGCGATCAGCGACAGCGCCACCACCAGCGGTTGGGTGACCGCGGTGTCCTTGATCTCCTCGGCGTCGGCGGTGGTGCCGAGGCGGAGCAGGTCAAGGCCGGTCAGCTCGGACCAGGCGCCGAGTCGCTCGGCGACACCGTCCAGTTCGAGCCACGGGTTGAACATCCCCGGGGCCTGCGACCCCTGTCCGGGAGCTAGAAGCGCGATCACCCTTGCTACTGAACACGCCGGGGTGCGATCGGAGTGATGCCGAGACGGACGAAGTCCAGCGTGCAAAGTTGTGGGGTGTCTACAAGCAGCTCTGGAGCCGAGCTGGGCGGAGGCACGAATCGTTGTCGGTCGTGTCCGATCAGTGAACAACGGTAAAGCCCTGGTACCAGGCACGACCGCCGTGTCACCAGAGGCCGCGCGCCTTGGCCAGCCTGCCGACCGCAAGACCCACTCGCAGCACGTGCGCGTCCCGCGCGTTGGACGGTGTGCGGCCCGTGAGTTCCGCCACCCTGCGCAGCCGGTAGCGGACGGTGTTGGGGTGCACGTAGAGCTGGCGCGCGCAGTTCTCCAGCACGCCGCCGACCTCCAGGTAGGTGTCGACGGTCTCCATCAGCGAGCCGCCGGCGTCCACCAGCGGCAGCACGATCCGCTCGACCAGCTGCCGCTCGGCCTCGGGGTCGCCGGCCAGCGCCCGTTCGGGCAGCAGGTCGCTCGCCGGGACCGGGCGGGGCGCGGTCGGCCAGGCCGCCACGGCGCGCAGCGCGGACATCGCGTCCGCCGCCGAGCGGTGCGCCTCGGCCAGGTTCGACACGGTCGGCCCGACGACCACCGGCCCCTCGTCGAAGGCCTCGGCCAGCCGCGTCACCGCCTCGTCGTCGGAGCGCTCCTCGCCGGAGCTGCCGAAGACGACCACCAGCCGGGTGCCCTGGACGCCGAGCAGGACCGGGCAGCCGAGCCGCGCCGCGCGGCTGCGCACCTGGTAGACGATGGTCGGCGGATCGTCGGACGGCGCGTTGCCGACCAGCACGGTCGCCTCCGAGGAGGGCTCCCAGCCCAGCGCCGCGGCGCGGGACAGCAGGGATTCCTCGGCGTCGCCGCGCACGATCCCGTCGACCACCAGCGCTTCCAGCCGCGCGTCCCACGCGCCGCGGGCCTCGGCAGCGGCCGCGTAGGAGGTCGCCGCGGCGAAGGCGATCTCGCGGGTGTAGCGCAGGATCGACTCGGTCAGCATGGTGCGTTCGTGCTGCTCGTCGGCCAGTTCCGGGAGCTGCTGCTCGAAGACGTCGATGGCGACCCGCACCAGTTCGAGGGTCTGCCGCAGGCTGACCCAGCGGGACAGGTCGCGCGGTGCGGCGCGGAAGGCCTCGGCGGTCAGCCGGATCGCCTCGGTCGGGTCCTGCAGCCAGGCCACGAAGTTGGCCACGCCGGTCTGGGTCACCAGCAGCACGCTGGCGCGCTGGTCGGCGGGCATCCGGCGGAACCACGGCAGCCGCTGCTCCATCGCGCTGACGCTGGCCCCGGCCAGCCCGCCCGAACCGCGTTCCAGGCGGCGGAGCGTGGCCGCGGAGATCGGCCGCCGCGCACTGCTGTCCCGCTCACCTGCGCGTTCGGTACTCATGCTGTCAGAATCGCACGCCGCCGATCAGCCCAGTGCGGCCACCGGTCGGCGGTGCGCGCGGGCTCACAGTTCCGCCGATGTTGACTCGGTGTGATTTGTCTTAATCCATTCGAGTAGCTAAATCGCCCGTTCGAGGCGGTCTTTCGGTTTGTCCCTCAGCCGAATAGCAGAAACGATCACCCATCAAACGCCGCCCTTAGGCTTTTCCGAGGTGAAATCGTGGATACCTTGCAAACGGGGTTGGCCCAGGCCTGGGCCAACATCGCCACATTCGTTCCCAAGCTCGTCATGTTCCTGGTCGTCCTGCTGATCGGCTGGCTGATCGCCAAGGCGGTGTCGAAGGCCATCCAGGTGGCCTTCGTGCGGCTCGGCTTCACCCGGCTGCTCAAGCGCGCCGGGCTGGCCGACATGGCGGCCAAGACCCAGGTCGACCTCGGCGGATTGCTGATCAAGGTCGTCTACTACTTCATCCTGCTGATCTTCCTGCAGCTCGCGCTCGGCGCGTTCGGCCCCAACCCGGTCAAGGACCTGATCGACCAGATCGTCCTGTTCCTGCCGCGCGTGCTGGTCGCGATCGTGCTGGTGCTGGTGGCCGCCGCGGTGGGCCGCGTGGTCGGCGACCTGGTGCGCGGCGCGCTCGGCGGCCGCCCGGTGGGCGGTGTGCTCGGCAAGATCACCTTCGGCTTCATCGTGGCCCTCGGCGTGATCGCCGCGCTGAACCAGATGGGCATCGCGCTCACCGTGACCACCCCGATCCTGATCACCGTGCTGGCCACCATCGGCGGCGTGGTCGTGGTGGGCGTCGGCGGCGGCCTGATCGGACCGATGCAGCAGCGCTGGGGCAAGTGGCTGACCGGGGTGGAGAAGCAGTTCAGCGCGCCCAACGGCACCAAGAACGGTGTGGAGCCGGCGGAGCCGGTCACCCCGAACACCGGAACCAGCGGGCTCTAGAAAACCCGGAGAGGCCGCTGAAATTCCGCTGAACGGTTCTCGCGCGGAACGAACCGGGAAAACTCATTCGATGGTCGAGGCTCACCCGTTGGGTGGGTCTCGACCATTTTCACGCACTTGGCCGTGGTCACCCGCATTCGATCGCGACACCATGAGGGAACGGATCAAGCCAGGAGAGTGATCAGGTTGGCATTGCCCCTCGTCTGGCTGGCGGACGCGTTGCGCGCGGTCGGGCTGACGGTGGTCGAAACCGATGGCTGGCGGGAGCGCACCGCCTCCTCGGGACCGCAGCCGGCACCGGTCGGCGTGCTCGAGCACCACACCGCCACGCCCGCGTCCTACGAGAACCCGGCGCCCAGCGTCCAGCTGTGCATCGACGGCCGCCCGGACCTCGCCGGTCCGCTCTGCCACGCGGTGATCGGCTTCGACGGGACGGTGCACATGATCGCCGCGGGTCGCGCGAACCACGCGGGCGAGGCGAAGGAGTCCGGCCCGAACCCGGGAGGCGACGGCAACACCCTCTACGTCGGCTTCGAGTGGGACTACCAGGGCGTGGACCAGGGGCCGAGCCCGGAGCAGTACTCGGCGGCGCTGAAGGCGACCCGTGCGGTGCTCGAGCACCTGGGCCGTCCGGCGGACGCCGCGCGCGGCCACAAGGAGACCAGCGTCACCGGCAAGATCGACCCCGGCCACGTGGACATGGACCGGTTCCGCGCCGATCTCGGGAACAAGGACCAGGAGGACCAGATGAACCCGGAACAGGACGCGATCCTGCGGCGGCTGGAGCACGAGCTGCTCGGCCCGCGCGGCCCGAACGGCGAGATCCAGGGCTGGCACACCGAGGTCGGGCCGCGCACCATCGTCGCGATGCTCGTCGACCTGGTGAACACCGTGATGGGCAAGGAGCAGGCGCCGGAGATCCCGCCGCAGGCCGGTGCGGGCGACCCGGAGGCGATCAAGAAGGCGTTCCAGGCGCTGCCACCGGACCAGGCGGCACCGCTGCTGGCGGAGCTGGTCCGCATCCAGCAGGACCGCCAGCTCACCCCGGAGCAGTACGCCGAGCGTCCTCAGGCGTAGCTGGCAGGAACCCGGAGCCCCGCGCAGTGTCGCGGGGCTCCGGTGCGCCCGGGCCTCGCGGCAGATGCGCTTCCAGCGTCAGGATTCGCGGGGCGCGCGGCGGCGGGTGGCGCGTTCGTCGCGGCGGTCCAGCAGGCGCTTGACCAGTGCAGGCTGCTGCTTCAGGGCCTCGGGTTCGTCCAGCAGGCGGTTCAGCCGCTGGTAGTAGCGGTTCGGGGAGAAGCCGAAGCGCTCCTGGATGACCCGTTCCTTGTTGCCCTGGTACTGCCAGTGCTCGAGCTCGAAGGCGAGGATCGCGTGATCGGTGTCGTTCATCCGGCGTCCCCCTCCTCGACGAGCTGCTGATCGAGTCTACCGGTGGGGGCACGCCTGTTCGATCGGCCGTCCGGAGGGTGTCGGTCACACCGGCGATTTCGCGCGAAACCGTCATCCGGTAGGCGTGGGATCGGGCGATTTCGCGCGAAATCGCCGTCGCCGCACCGCGAACAGGTGCCGGGTCAGCGCTGCCCCGGCGAGCAGCGCCACCAGCCCGGACACGCCTGGCCAGCCGAAGTGCGCGAAAGCTCGCACCCCGAGCCACGACCCGGCGCTGCCGCCGAGGAACGCGCAGGTCATGTAGGCCGTGTTGAGCCTGCTGCGGACCTCCGGGCGCAGCGCGTAGATCCGCACCTGGTTGGCGACCATGCCCGACTGCATCGCGACGTCGAGCAGCAGCGTGCCCAGCACGAGCGCCACCATCCCCGCGGTCCCGCCGGAGGTGCCGCCGAGGAGGACGGCGGCCGCGGCGATCGTGCCGATCAAGCACACCAGGTTGACGGCGTCCGGCCCCCGCCGATCGGCCTGGCGGCCGGCGATCGGGGTGCAGATCATCGTCGCCGCGCCGACCACCGCGAGCGCCCCGACGGCCGGCGCCCCGAGCCGGTAGGCCGGACCGGTGAGCAGCAGCGCCACTCCGGTCCAGACGGCGGTGAAACCGGCGAACACCAACGCCTGGTAGAAGCAGGAGCGGCGCAGCTCGGGCTCGGTGCGCAGCAGCCGCAGCGACTCGCCGAGCAACGCCGGATAGCGCTGCACCGACGGTGGTGCCGTGCGCGGCACCGCGAACGCCAGGACGCCTGCGATGATCAGGACGAGCACGGCGGCCACCAGGTACGGAGCCCGCCAGCCGAGCCAGTCGCCGAGCAGGCCGCCGAACGCGCGGGAGAGCAGCATCCCGCCGATCGATCCGCTCAGCAGCATCCCGATCACCGAGCCGCGCTGCTCCTCGCCGACGAGCCCGGCAGCCAGCGGGCTGACCAGCGGCGCGATCACGGTCGTGGTGCCGATCAAGGCGCTGGCCGCCACGAGCGGCGGGAGCCCGGGGGCTGCCGCCGCGGCCAGCAGACCCAGCCCGGTGGCGATGAGCAGGCCCGCGATCAGCGGCCGGTACGGCACCCGGTCGCCCAGCGGCACCAGCAGGAAGATCCCGACCGCGTAACCGAGCTGCACGGCGGTGGCGACCAGCGCCGCGGCATCGGGTGACACCTGCAGCCCGACCGCGACCAGCGGGCTGATCGCCTGCGGGAAGTAGATGTTCCCCACGCTGATACCGCAGGTCAGCGACAGCAGCAGGACGAGAGGGCGGCTCATCCCGCCCGCACGTGGTTCAGCAGATCCGGGCACCTGTGGAAGATCCGGCGCGCACCGGCGCTCGCGCAACCGGTTTCGCACCGGGCAGTGGTGTGATCCGACCCACGTCTGCTCCCGGGAACAGATCGACAGGCGCACGATGTTGCGCAGAACGAAGGAAGTCGTGCGCTCCGGGGCTCGGTGAAAATCCGAACCGGCGGTGAAAGTCCGCGAACCGGCGCCTCCGCAACGAGGTGTCGGCCGATCCGGTGGAATTCCGGTACCGACGGTGAAAGTCCGGATGAGAGGCAGCGCACGGGTGGTCGGGGCGGAGCTGTAACCACAGTCGGCTGTGCCCTCGCGCTGCCCGCGTACCCCGGTGTGCACGTCACCGGTGGGAGGAGCGGGCGTGCGGACAGTCGCGGAATGGTTGCTCGGCAACGGGATCACCGTGCTGGGCCAGCAGATCTCGTGGGCGGAACTCGTCGGGCAGCTGTGCGCCCTGGCCGTGGTCTTCCTCGCCCAGCGCAGAACCCTGGCGACCTGGCCGGTGCAGGTCTCGGCGACGGTGCTGCTGTTCGCCGTCTACGCCTCGGCGCACCTGGGCGGGCTGGCCGTCCGGCAGGTGATGATCCTGCTGATCTCCGTCTACGGCTGGTGGGCCTGGAGCCGCCGCAGCGATCCCGTCTACGGCGTCGTGGTGCGCAAGGCCACCGGCGTGGAGCGGCTCGCGCTGATCGGCGCGCTGGCCATCGGCACTTCCGCGTTCGCGCTGCTGCTGTCCGCGCTGGACGCCTCGTGGGCGCCGTGGCCGGACGCCTGGATCTTCGTCGGCACCCTGGTCGCGTTCTGGGCGCAGGGCCGCGGTCTGGTCGAGTTCTGGCTGGTGTGGCTGGCCGTGGACGCGGTCGGCGTGCCGCTGCAGATCGCCTCCGGACTCCACTTCAGCGCGGCGATCTACGTGGTGTTCGCGGCGCTGGTGATCCACGGCTGGTGGAGCTGGAACCGCACGGCGCGCGTGCAGCGGGTTCGGGAGGGCTTAGCGGTCAAGGCTTGACTCCTGGTGTTCGGCAGCGCGATCGCGCTGCTACGGCCGTGCCCGGCCGGCTTCCCGGATCTCCTGCAGGTGGACGAGAACGTCGTAGGCGCGGCCGAGCGCGATGTTCTCGAGCGGGACGGGGTACTGGGTGCCGATGTCGCGCGTGGGACGAGCGGTGTTCAGCCAGGTGCGCGCGGCTGCCGGGACGGTGCGGAGGTCGAGGTAGTAGTCCTGGCGGCGGACCCGGTGGAGGGTGTGCTCGTTCGTGCCGGGTTCGGCCGGGCCCGCGGTGAACGTCTTCCAGGCACCGTCGAGGGGTTCGTCGTTCGACAGGAAGGAGCCCTGGTGGAAGGTGAAGCCGATGGGGAGGTAGTCGCCGCCCATCAGGTCGCGCAGGAACGCCCCTTGCGTCTTGAGGTAGATGTCGGGGTTGCCCCCCGTGTACCCGACGTGGCCGTTGTGCCCCGACAGCAGGATCTTGCCGCCGGTGTGCCGCTGCCACCAGGCGGTGTTGTCGGCCATCACCTGGTCGCGGTAGAGGTGCGCGGCGGACAGCTCGGCCTCGTTGGTGAGGTCGGCGAACTCGAAGGCCAGGAACGTGGCCGTCTGGGAGACGGACCGGGCGTTCTGGACGGCGAGCTGGAATTCGGTCGGGTCCGCACCCCGGATGCTGCTGACCAGTTCCAGGGCTTGCAGCGCGTTGGCCGCGAGCAGCTGCCGTTCGCTGCGCGGTCTGCCCAGGTAGGCGAAGACGTCGTCGATCGGTCGCAGACCGGTGTAGAGCTCGTCGAGGCGGGCCAGTGATCGCGGGTGGGTTCGCTGCACGTAGCCGGTGATCCGGCTGAAGAAGTCGTCGCTCAGCGCGGGAGCGCCGATGTCGTCGCCGATGAACCGGAGCGGGCGGCCGGGGTGGCTGCGGTTGTGGTCGCGCATCCAGGCGATGAGGCTCACGAACTCCTCCCGGTGCCAGGGCGTGCCGGTCAGCGCTCGTTTCGCGATCGTGCGGGCGTCGCCCTCGCCGGTCTGGAGGTAGTCGTCGATCAGGAGTCCTGCGGACCAGCTCACCTCCAGGGCGAAGGTGGTGAACCCCTTCGTCTCGACGAGGTGGCGGAAAACCCGCTCCTTCATGGCGAAGAACTCGTGCGAGCCGTGGGTGGCCTCGCCGAGGCCGACCACCTTCGCATCGCCGATCATCGTTTCCAGAGGTCGCAGGTCGGCGGTGTCTGCGCCGGGCTCGGTCGAGCGCAGCGGGTGGGCCGCGTTCTTCAGCAGGGCGACCACGTCCGGCTCCTCCCGCCTCGCGCCTGCCGAGTTCGTGCAGGCGGTCACCGGTACGAGGACTGCTCCCGTCGCGATTCCCATCGCGGCCAGCAGTCCGCGGCGGCCGATGCGCTTCTCATCCCGAAACAAGGTGGCACTCCTCCAGATGACCAGTGGGCGATTCGCACGTTAAGGAGGCGCGATCGCGTAGCCGATGGTGCTGGCAGGCGTCTTGTCGGGGGTGCTGGCCGGATGGTGCTTCCGGCTGCGATGTGCCTTGCGAAGGCTGCCGTCATGCCCCAGCGCGTGCAGGCGCCGCTGTCAAGGCTTGACTCCTGGTGTTCGGCGATGATCTATACGCAGTGATCACAATCGCCGAAAGGGGTCGAAATGGGGCGTCTCGCGCGAAGCGCGGTGGTTCCGCTGGCGATCTGCGCTCTGCTGGCGGCGCCGGTGGCGTCCGCGCAGGAGCGGACCGCTGCACCGACGACGGGTTTCGAGCAGAGCGACGGCAGCCGGTGGACGACACCGGAGGAGGAGGCCGAGTTCCTGCGGGCCGTCGACGAGGCGAGCAGGAACGTCTCGATCGAGCAGATCGGCGCCAGCACGCAGGACCGCCCGCTGCGGCTGGTCCGCGTCGGTGCGCCGTCGGCCCGCACCAGCGTGCTGTTCACCTGCTCGCAGCACGGTGACGAGCCGTCCGGCCGCGAGGCCTGCCTCACCAGCATCCGCGACCTGGGCTTCTCCGAAGACCCGCAGGTGCGCCAGTTCCTGCGCACGACGAGCGTCCTGTTCGTGCCGAACGCCAACCCGGACGGCAACGTCGCCGACACGCGCGAGAACGCCGACGGCGTCGACATCAACCGCGACCACCTCGCGCTGAAGTCGCCGGAAGCGCGGGCCATCGCGCAGGCGCTGCGCGACGAGCAGCCCGACGTCGTGCACGACCTGCACGAGTACGGTGCGAAGCCGCCGTACTACGTGAAGGACTTCCTCGCGCTGTGGCCGCGCCACCTCAACACCGCCGAAGGCGTGCACGGGGAGTCGGAGCGGCTGTCCGAGGCGTACGTCCGGCCCGCGGTCGAGGACATCGGGTTCTCCACCGGCGTCTACGGCATCTGGACCGACCCGGAGACCGGTGAGCCGATCAAGCAGGTCGCCGGCGACGGGCAGGAGCGGATCCTGCGCAACACCACCGGCGTCAAGAACGCCATCGGCCTGCTGGTGGAGACCCGCGTCGACCCGCTGACCGAGGAGGAGCTGGCGGATCCGGCGGTGAACAACCACCGCCGCGTGGACTCCCAGCTCGCCGGGATCAGCGCCACGCTGCGGATGATGTCCGAGCGCCGCGACGAGATCGCGACCGCGACGACGCAGGCCCGGCTGGCGGGACTGCGCGACGAGGGGCCGATCTACTTCGGCGGCGCCGACAACGAACCGCCCGCGCCCGAGCAGGTCGACGAGAACCCGCCGTGCGCCTACCGCCTGACGGCCGACCAGTTCGGCGAGGTGCGCGACGAGCTCGACCTGCACGGCGTGCGCAGCGTCCCCGCTCCGGACGGCGGGCGCGTGGTCCCGATGCGCCAGGAGGCCCGCTCGCTGGTCGCCCTGCTGCTCGACTCCCGCGCCGAGTTCCGCCTCGCCGACGGGCAGCCCCTGTCCTGCTGAGCCGGTGCCGTGAGCGGCGGGCGCCGCCGCTCACGGCACCCGGACGGCACTGTTCATCCGGCGGCCATGCGCGAGCGCTCTGCCGTTCGGCCGCGCCGATCAAGATTGGTCCGACCACCACATCTCTGGGAGGACCCAAGTGCCCGGAAGTTCCCTGTCCCGCCGATCGGTGCTGATCGGCGGCGCCGTGCTCGCCGCCGCCGCTCCCGCCATCCCCGCCGCGGCTTCCGAACTCCGCGGCGTCGGCCGCCCGATGCGCCCCGGCCAGCTGTTCACGCTCGGCGTCGCATCCGGTGAGCCGCTGCCGCACGGCGTGGTGCTGTGGACCCGGCTGGCCCGCGACCCGCTGGCCGACAACGGCCTCGGCGGCATGCCGGACCAGGCGATCAACGTCCAGTGGGAAGTCGCGACGGACGAGCGGTTCAAGAACGTCGTGCAGCGCGGGAATGCCGAGGCGTCGCCGCGGTGGGCGCACAGCGTGCACGTCGAGGCCAACGGGCTGCGGCCGGGGACGGAGTACTTCTACCGGTTCCGCGCGCGGGGCGAGCTCTCGCCGGTCGGCCGCACCCGCACCGCCCCGGCGCCCGGCACGCTCGGCGCGCTGACCATGTGCTTCGCCTCGTGCGCGCACTACGGCGAGGGCTACTTCACCGCCTACCGGCGGATGGCCGAGGACGAGCCGGGCCTGATCCTGCACCTGGGCGACTACCAGTACGAGTACGCCGACAACCCGTCGAAGAACGTGCGCACGGTGGAGGGCCCCGAGACCGTCACGCTGGCCAACTACCGGCAGCGGCACGCCCAGTACAAGACCGACCCGGACCTGCAGCTGGCGCACGCCACCGCGCCGTGGCTCGTCGTCTTCGACGACCACGAGATCGAGAACAACTGGGCGGCCGAGACCCCGGAGGACAAGACCGAGACGCCGGGTCAGGCCTTCCTCCAGCGCCGTCGCGCCGCGTTCCAGGCCTACTACGAGAACATGCCGCTGCGGTGGGAGTCGATGCCGCAGGGCAACGGCATCCGGCTCTACCGGCGCCGCCAGTGGGGCTCGCTGGCGAACTTCCACATGCTCGACACCCGCCAGTACCGCGACGACCAGGCCTACGGCGACGGCAACAAGCCGGACGGCCCGGACCTGAAGGTCCCGGAGCGCACCATCACCGGCAAGGACCAGGAGGTGTGGCTGCTGGACGGGCTGCGCGAGTCGCGGGCGCGGTGGGACGTGCTCGGCCAGCAGGTCTGGTTCGCCCAGATGGACCACGACCCGGGCCCGGCGAAGATCCTGCCGATGGACGCCTGGGACGGCTACCAGGCCTCGCGCCAGCGGATCAAGGCCGGCTTCGACTCGACCCGCAACGTCGTGGTGCTCACCGGTGACGTGCACTCGCACTGGGCGGCCGACCTCAAGGACGACTTCGACGACTCCCGCTCGCGCACCGTCGCCGTGGAGCTGACCACCACCTCGGTCACCTCCGGTCGTGACGGCTCCGACACGAACGAGGGCGGCGACAAGCTCAAGGCCGCCAACGAGCACGTGCACTTCTACAGCGGCCGCCGCGGCTACGTGCGCACCCGGTTCACCCCGGACCAGGTCCGCGCCGACTACCGGGTGCTGCCCTACGTCTCGAAGCCCGACGCCCCGGCCACGACGGCGGCCAGCTTCATCACCCAGGACCGCGACCCCGGCCTCCACGCGGTCTGACCCGAGGCGAAGGGCACCTTTCACCAACCATGCAGGCGAAAGGTGCCCTTCACCTCGCCCTCATCGGGTGAGGGGCACACGGTGAAGGGCACCTTCAGGCAAGTTAGCTGCTAAAAGGTGCCCTTCACCGGTGGTCCGATCAGGCGAGGCCTGCGTCGGAGGTTTGGGGGCCCGCGGCTTGGACGTCGTCCAGGCGGTAGCGGCGGGTGGCCTCGACGACCTTGGACTTGTCGATCCGGCCGGAGCGGGCCAGGGCGGCGAGGGTTGCTACCGCGGTGGACTCCGCGTCGACCAGGAACACCCGCCGGGCGGCCGGGCGGGTGTCGGAGAAGCCGAAGCCGTCCGCGCCGAGGCTGACCATCTCGCCCGGCACCCACGGCCGGATCAGGTCCGGCACGGCGCGCATCCAGTCGCTGACCGCCACGACCGGGCCTTCGGCGTTCGCCAGCGCCCTCGTCACGTGCGGCACCTGCGGCTCCGCCTCCGGGTGCAGCAGGTTGTGCCGGTCGGCGGCCTCGGCCTCGCGCCGCAGCTGCGACCAGGACGTCGCCGACCACACGTCGGCCTGCACGCCCCAGTCCTCGGCGAGCATCTGCTGCGCCTTCAGCGCCAGCGGCATGCTCACGCCCGAGGTGAGGATCTGCGCCTTGGGCCCCGCTCCTCCCGGCGCCGCCTGGTAGCGGTACAGGCCGCGCAGCAGCGCGTCGACGTCGAGGTCGGACGGCTCGGCGGGCTGCTGGTAGGGCTCGTTGTAGATGGTCAGGTAGTAGAAGACGTTCTCGGCGTTCTCGCCGTACATCCGCCGCAGACCGTCCTTGACGATGTGCGCCACCTCGAAGGCCCAGGACGGGTCGTAGGCCACCACCGCGGGGTTCGTCGCGGCGAGCAGCTGGGAGTGCCCGTCGGCGTGCTGCAGGCCCTCACCGGTCAGCGTGGTGCGCCCGGCGGTCGCCCCGAGCACGAAACCGCGGGCCATCTGGTCGGCGGCGGCCCAGAAGCTGTCGCCGGTCCGCTGGAAGCCGAACATCGAGTAGAAGATGTAGATCGGGATCATCGGCTCGCCGTGCGTGGCGTAGCTGGTGCCCGCCGCGGTGAACGACGAGGTCGACCCGGCCTCGTTGATGCCCTCGTGCAGGATCTGCCCCTGCTCGCTCTCCCGGTAGGCCAGCATCAGCTGGTAGTCCACCGGCGTGTAGAGCTGGCCGAGCGGGTTGTAGATCTTCTGCGACGGGAACATCGAGTCCATGCCGAAGGTCCGCGCCTCGTCCGGGATGATCGGCACGATCCGCGGCCCGATCTCGGGATCCTTGGCGAGGTCCTTGAGCAGCCGGACGAACGCCATGGTGGTGGCGACCTCCTGCTTGCCGGAGCCCCGCTTGATCACGTCGTAGACCTTGTCGCCGGGCAGCACCAGCGGCTTGGCCTTGGCCCGCCGCTCCGGCAGGTAGCCGCCCAGCTTCCGGCGCCGGTCCTGCAGGTACTGGAGCTCCGGCGCCTCCTGGCCGGGGTGGTAGTACGGCGGCAGGTACGGGTCGAGCTGGTCGTCGGAGATCGGGATCCGCAGGCTGTCCCGGAACTGCTTCAGGTCGTCCAGGGTCAGCTTCTTCATCTGGTGGGTGGCGTTGCGGCCCTCGAAGTGCGGGCCGAGGCCGTAGCCCTTGATCGTCTTGGCCAGGATGACGGTCGGCTGGCCGTGGTGCTCGGTCGCAGCCTTGTACGCGGCGTAGATCTTGCGGTAGTCGTGCCCGCCGCGGCGCAGGCCCCAGATCTCGTCGTCGGAGAGGTGCTTGACCATCTCCTTGGTGCGCGGATCGCGGCCGAAGAAGTGCTCCCGGACGAACGCGCCGTCGTTGGCCTTGTAGGTCTGGTAGTCGCCGTCCGGGGTGGTGTTCATCAGGTTGACCAGCGCGCCGTCGCGGTCGGCGTGCAGCAGCGCGTCCCACTCGCGGCCCCAGATCACCTTGATCACGTTCCAGCCCGCGCCGCGGAAGAAGGCCTCCAGCTCCTGGATGATCTTGCCGTTGCCGCGCACCGGCCCGTCCAGCTGCTGCAAGTTGCAGTTGATCACGAACGTGAGGTTGTCCAGCCCGTCGTTGGCGGCGACCTGCAGCAGCCCGCGCGATTCGGGCTCGTTCATCTCACCGTCGCCGAGGAACGCCCACACCCGCTGCCTGCTGGTGTCCTTGATGCCGCGATCGTGCAGGTAGCGGTCGAACCGCGCCTGGTAGATGGCGTTCATCGGGCCCAGCCCCATGGAAACGGTGGGGAATTCCCAGAAGTCCGGCATCAGCCGCGGGTGCGGGTAGGACGGCAATCCGCCGCCCGGTCCCGCGTGCGAGTACTCCTGGCGGAACCCGTCGAGCTGATCGGCGGACAGCCGGCCCTCCAGGAACGCGCGGGCGTAGATGCCGGGGGAGGCGTGGCCCTGGATGTAGAGGTGATCGCCCCCGCCCGGGTGATCCTTGCCCCGGAAGAACCAGTTGAACCCGACCTCGTAGAGGCTGGCCGAGGAGGCGAACGACGAGATGTGGCCGCCCACGCCGACGCCCGGGCGCTGCGCCCGGTGCACCATCACCGCCGCGTTCCACCGCATCCAGGCGCGGTAGCGGCGCTCGGTCTCCTCGTCGCCGGGGAACCAGGGCTCCTGCTCGGTGGCGATGCTGTTGACGTAGTCCGTGCTGGTCAGCGACGGGATGCCGACACCGTTCTCCCGGGCGCGCTGCAGCAGCCGCAGCATCAGGTAGCGCGCGCGTTGCTGCCCGTGACCGGACAGCACCGAGTCGAAGGACTGCAGCCACTCCTCGGTCTCCTCCGGATCGATGTCCGGCAGGTAGGAGGCGAGACCGTCCCGGATGACCCGCACCCGCTGGGTGGGGACGGCACCGGCGTCGTTGTTGAGCGGGGACAAGTGGAACTCCTCGACTGCGTCGTGGCGGTGGCAGGGCGTTCGAACAGTGATGTCGAACACTGTCATCGTCCCCCATTTCGGCCACGGATGCGTGCACCGGCAGCGGCCGCGCCGCGGACCAGGCTGTTGGTGCGAGGTTTCCCGGTCTACAGTCATGGCCTGACCGCTGCTGCGGCGTGTCGTGCCGTCAGCAGTTGCGCCGAGGGCGGTCCGCAGTGTTCGCTATCGGCCATATCTGAAAGGTGTGCGGCGTCAGCTGGCGCCGCGCCGGTGCATTGGAGGAGTGAGCAAACCGTGGTCGCCGCGGGAGACGCCGGTAAAGGCGAAGCCGACGTCGCCGAGAGGCTCGACATCGAGCCCGAGATGGTTGTCCAGGAAATCGGCTGGGACGAGGATGTCGATGATGATGTCCGGGCCGCGATCGAGGAGCGTTGCGGGAGCGATCTGCTCGACGAAGATGCCGACGAAGTGGTCGATGTCGTGCTGCTGTGGTGGCGCGAAGACGACGGCGACCTGACGGACACGCTTCTCGACGTCATGACGCCGCTGTCCGACGAAGGGGTCATCTGGGTGCTGACCCCGAAGACCGGCCGGGACGGGTCCGTCGACCCAGCCGACATCAAGGAAGCAGCGGATACGGCGAACCTGGCCCAGACGGCCAACGCCGCCGTCAGCGACGGGTGGAAGGGCACCCGGTTGGCCCTGCGCTCGGCGAAGGCCAAGCGCTGACGGCCGAGGACGTCCAGCACGTGGGCACCGGTGGCTCCATCGGTGCCCGCGTTCGTCTGTTCGGTGTAGGTTCGGCGAGGACATGGTCACGTCGAACAGGAGGGTTCGCTCATGACGGTCGAGGTCGGTGCGCAGGCGCCGGACTTCACGCTGCCGGACTACAACAAGGAGTCGGTCTCGCTGGCCGACTTCCGCGGCAAGAAGAACGTCCTGCTGGTCTTCTACCCCTTCGCGTTCAGCGGGATCTGCCAGGGCGAGCTCTGCCAGGTCCGGGATGACCTCAGCGAGTTCCAGAACGACGACGTCCAGGTGATCGGCGTGTCGGTGGACTCCCCGTTCGCGCTGAAGGCGTGGGCGGACAAGGAGGGCTACACCTTCCCGCTGCTGTCGGACTTCTGGCCGCACGGCGAGGTCGCCAAGGCCTATGGTGTGTTCAACGAAGCGGCGGGCATGGCCAACCGCGGCACGTTCCTGATCGACACCGAGGGCAAGGTCCGCTTCGCCGAGGCGAACCAGCCGGGCGAGGCCCGCGACCAGGACGTCTGGAAGAAGGCCCTGGCCGAGCTCAAGGCCTGATCCGGCGAGCACCAGGTGGCCGACCGGGTGCCCGGTTCGCCCCGACGCGGAGGTAAGGTGTCGGCGGTGATCAACCGAGCCCCCGGCCCGGACGGCCACCACCCAGGGCGCATAGCTCAGCGGAAGAGCACTTGCCTTACAAGCAAGGGGTCGTAGGTTCGAACCCTACTGCGCCCACCGGGAGCGGCTCAGCGCCTGACGGCTGTGCCGAAGCCGTTGAACACGAGGGACATGGCCTCGGTCGGGTAGAAGCGCACAGCCGCCCGGTAGACCGGGTCCGAGGGATCCACGACCGTGAACACGCCGTTGCGGTAGCCGTCGACGACCACGACGTGCCCGCCTTCGTAGAAGGCGCTTCGCACGGACGCGAGGAAGAAGTCCACCTCCTCGCGCTCGAACGACGCACCGAGCTCGGCGACGTCGAGGTGCCGCAGCTCGGCATCCGCTCCGAACCGCTGGAACAGCGCGGAGGAGAACCTGTGGTCGTACCCGCCGGCCATCGTGAAGGCCGGGTTGAACCGCGATCGATCACCGCGCTCGACCCGGTCACCTGGGCGCGCGGCGAGCGCGTCGTCCGGGGCTTCGGCCGACTGCGCCATCCGCCGGACCGTCACGGCCAGCTCCTGGCCGTCGCTGAGGTAGCGGCGTCGCAGCACCTCGACATCGCCGTCCACGTGTTCGTCCAGGATGAATCGCGCGAACGGCGCCAACGACCCACCGGCCCGCCACCGGTCGTCGAGCAGCCCGTAGTGCGACAGCACGATCGCCGCGGACGCCGGGCCGCACATCCGCCTGGCCAGGTCCGGTTCGGAGAGGGTGCGGAATTGGCAGAAGAACGAACTCTCGCCGATTCGGGGTGAATGCACCCCGCCGGGCCACGTCCGCTCCTGCAGGAGCAATGCTGCCATGCTCCGGACGTTATCGGCGCCGGGATATCGTCGGCGTATCGAAAACCGCATACGCGGCGGCAACATCGCGTGCTCTTTGCTGGGAGGCATGACCGACAGCGAGCCTGCAGGAACGGCGGCGCGCCGCACCCGGCCGCCGGTGGGAATCACGGTGTACGGATGCGGGCAGGACGAGGCAGTTCTGTTCCGGGAGATGGCGTCTCGTTTCAACGTCGTGCCGACCATCGCGGAGGCTGCGGCAACCGAGGACAACGTCGAGCTCGCGCTCGGGAATCGATGCGTCAGCGTCGGTCACAAATCCCGAGTCGCGAACTCCGTCCTGCTGGCGCTCAGCGAAGCCGGAATAACCTACATCTCCACCAGGAGCGTCGGGCTCGACCACATCGACGTGCGATACGCGCAGAGCGTGGGCATTTCCGTCGAGAACGTCGCCTACTCGCCCGACAGCGTGGCCGATTACACGCTGATGCTGATGTTGATGGCGGTGCGGAACGCGAAGTCCACCGTCCGGCGTGCCGACGTCCACGACTACAGGTTGAACGAGGTGCGCGGGAAGGAGCTGCGCGACCTGGTGGTCGGGGTCGTCGGAACAGGGCGCATCGGCGCGGCGGTCGTGGACAGGCTGCGGGGTTTCGGTTGCCGGGTGCTGGCCCACGACCGTCGTCCCGAGATTTCCGCCGAGTACGTTTCGCTCGGTGAATTGCTGCGGAGGAGCGATGTCGTGACGCTCCACGCGCCGCTCAACGCGGACACGCACCACCTCCTCGATCGCCAGCGCTTCGAGCAGATGAAGCGCGGCGCGTTCGTCATCAATGCTGCACGCGGTTCGCTCCTCGATACCGAGGCGCTCGTTTCGGCGCTGGAAAGCGGCAGGTTGGGTGGCGCGGCGTTGGACGTGCTCGAAGGGGAGGAAGGAACGTTCTACGCCGATTGCCGAGGCAGGTCCGTGGCGAGCAAGGCGTTGCTGCGGCTGCAGGAGATGCCGAACGTGCTGGTGAGTCCGCACACCGCTTATTACACGGATCACGCCCTGCGCGACATCGTTGAGAATTCCATCAGAGGCTGTCTGAGATTTGCGAGCGGGAGTCGTCGTGGATAAGTTGAGAATCGGAATTCTGTTCGGCGGGAGCTGCGAAGAGCACCCCGTCTCCATCAAGTCCGTGCGAGAGGTCGCGAAGAACCTCGATGCCGACAAGTACGAACCGTTCTACATCGGGATCACGGAGGGCGGCGCTTGGCATCTCTGCGACGGGCCTGACGCGGATTGGGAGGAAGGCTCCCGCCCGGCCGTGCTGTCCCCGGACAGGAGCGTGCGCGGACTGGTCGTCCTGGACGAGGGGAAGTGCGAAACGATCGGATTGGACGTGGTGCTGCCCGTTCTGCACGGCAAGTTCGGCGAGGACGGTGCGATCCAGGGGTTGCTGGAGCTGTCCGGCATCCCCTACGTGGGCTGCGACGTCCAGAGTTCCGCGCTGTGCATGGACAAGTCCCTCACCTACACCGTCGCCAGGAGTGCGGGGATCGCCACGCCGGAATTCTGGGCCGTCGCGGAGGGCGAGGACGTCGATCCCGGGCGGTTCGCCTACCCCGTCTTCGTGAAGCCCGCTCGTTCGGGCTCGTCCTTCGGCGTCACCGAGGTGACCCGCGAGGAAGAGCTGGTCGATGCGGTGTCGACCGCGCGGCAGTACGACTCGAAGGTGTTGATCGAGGAGGCCGTCGCCGGCAGCGAGGTGGGATGCTCGATCTTGGGCAGCGGCGGGCACCTGATCGCAGGTGAGGTGGATCGAGTCGATCTGTCGCACGGCTTCTTCAGGATCCACCAGGAGAGCGAGCCGGAGAACGGTTCGGAGAACGCGACGTTCATCGTCCCGGCCGACATCCCGGCGGAGTCGCGCTCGCTCGTGCAGGAGACGGCCAAGGCCCTGTACCGCGCGCTGGGATGCAGCGGGCTGGCGCGGGTGGACATGTTCCTGGGGGAGGACGGCGCGGTGGTCCTCAACGAGGTCAACACCTTGCCCGGCCTGACCTCCTACAGCCGCTACCCGAGAATGATGGCGGCGGCCGGAATGCCGCTCTCCGAAGTGATCGACCAGGTCGTGTCGCTGGCATTGGCGGTGGATGCCCGGTGAACGGGGATTTCGTCTTCGTGGACGAGTTCGTGCCCGGAGTGCGCTGGGACGCCAAGTACGCCACCTCGGACAACTTCACCGGTGCGCCGGTGGACGGGTACCTGGCGAATCGAATCGTCGGCACGGCGGCCCTGTGCAACGCCCTGGAGCGGGCGCAGGAGAAGGCCGGAACCCTCGGTCTCGGCCTGCACCTGTGGGACGGCTATCGCCCGCAGCGCGCGGTGGACCGGTTCCTGCGCTGGTCGACCGAGCCGGAGGACGGCCGGACGAAGTCGCGGCACTACCCGAACATCCGCAGGTCGGAGATGGTCGAGAAGGGGTACGTGGCCGCCAGGTCGGGCCACAGCCGGGGCAGCGCCGTGGACTTGACGCTGTACCAGCTGACCACCGGTGAACTCTCCCCCATGGGTGGCGGTCACGACTTGATGGATCCCATCTCGCACCACGGCGCAGCAGGCATCACGCAGGTCGAGGCGGAGAACCGGCGGCTCCTCCGAGCTGTCATGGAGGACTGCGGTTTTCGGTCGTACGACCGCGAATGGTGGCACTACGCGCTGAAGGACGAACCCCACCCGGGCACCTACTTCGACTTCCCCATCGCCTGAGACCGCGGCCGCCGCTCCGGCGGGGCTCACCCGCCGGAGCGCGCGGCGGGCAGTCGCACCGTGGCGCGGAGCCCGCCGCCGTCCCGGGGGGTGAGGACGAGGGTTCCGTCGTGCGCTTCGGCGATGCTCTTGACGATCGCCAGTCCGAGGCCGACACCTGAGTGGTCGGTGCGCACGCGTTCGGTGCTGCGCTGAAACGGCTCGACGAGCGTGGAGACCACGTGCGGGGAGAGCTTCGCGCCGGTGTTCTCGACGGTGAGCACCGCGGTCTCGGCGTGCACGCTGGTCCTGATCCACACGGCGCCCTGCTCGGGCAGGTTGTGGACGATCGCGTTGTGCACGAGGTTCGTGGTCATCTGCAGCAGGAGCGCGTGGGAACCGAGCGCGGGGGTGAGGTCACCGGTGGTTTCGATGGTGAGGCCGCGGTTCTCCGCGAGGGGGAGGAGCGTTTCCGTGGCTTCTTCCGCGGCGAGGGACAGGTCGACGGGTTCCCGGGTGAAGGACCGCTGACCGGCGCGGCTGAGCAGGAGCAGGGCTTCGGTGAGGGCGATCGCCCGGGTGTTGACCAGGTGGAGGCGGTCGACGAGTTCGCCGGTGCCGCTGTTCTGGCGGGCCGCGTCGAGGAGCGTCTGCGTGATCGCCAGCGGGGTGCGCAGCTCGTGGGAGGCGTTGGCCGCGAACCGCTGCTGCTCGGAGACGTGCGCTTCGAGCTGGGCGAGCATGGCGTCGAAGGCGTCGGCGAGTTCGCGGAACTCGTCCTCGCGGCCCTCCAACCGGATCCGGTGGGAGAGCGATCCGTTCCCGGCCAGGCGGGTGGCGTGCGTGATGCGGGTCAGGGGCGCGAGCATCCGGCCGGCGAGGACCCAGCCGCCCAGGAGACCGAGCACCAGCAGGAACGCCAGCGCCAGGCCCGCCTTCGGGGCGAAGGCGCGCAGCAGGTCGGACTGGTTGGGCACGAAGAGCTCGGGCGGCCTGTCCGGTGCGAACCTCCCGGAGGCCTGGTCCGGGGCTTCCGCGACGGGCGGCAAGTAGATCACTTCGGGCACGTAGCGCAGCAGGTACACCCACACGACCGCGAGCAGCAAGGCTCCGGCGAGCATGATGAACCCGGCGTAGCTGAGGGTGAGCTTGAGGCGAACGCTCGGACCACGCCGCCTATCCACGCTCAGCTCCGGTGCCGGGTGCCGCGTCGATGCGGTAGCCGACCCCGGCGACGGTGGCGATGATCCACGGCTCGCCGAGTCGTTTGCGCAGTGCCGAGACGGTGATGCGCACGGCGTTGGTGAACGGATCGGCGTTCTCGTCCCAGGCCCGTTCCAGGAGCTCCTCGGCGCTCACGACGCCGCCTTCGGCGGAGACCAGGACCTCGAGCACGGCGAACTGCTTGCGGGTGAGCGCGACGTAGCGGCCATCGCGGTGGACCTCGCGGCGGAACGGGTCCAGGCGCAGGCCCGCGATCTCGCGCACCGGCGGCTTGTTGTTCGCGCGCCTGCGGTCGAGGGCTCTGAGCCTGAGCACGAGCTCCCGGAGGGCGAACGGTTTCGTGAGGTAGTCGTCGGCGCCGAGCTCGAACCCGGAGGCCTTGTCGTCGAGGCGGTCGGCGGCGGTGAGCATGAGGATCGGCATGCCGCTGCCCGAAGCGACGATGCGTTCGGCGATCTCGTCACCGGAGGGGCCTGGGACGTCCCGGTCGAGGACGGCGATGTCGTAGGTGTTGACGCGCAGCAGCTCCAGGGCGGTGTCGCCGTCACCGGCGATGTCGGCCGCGATCGCTGCCAGGCGGAGCCCGTCGCGGATGGCCTCTGCCATGTAGGGCTCGTCCTCGACGATCAGCACGCGCATGCTCGCGATGCTACGAGTCGGCGCATATCGCCGGCGTAGCGAAAACCGCGCGGGGCACCGGCTTCGCCGTCCGCCGCGTGGTCAGCGGTTCTTCGGGTCGAGGCCGGTGAGGAGGGTTCGGGCGGTGATCTCGAACTGCGAATCCCAGTCCCCGAGGTGGCATTCGAGGTGCTCGGCCAGGGTGGGGTAGCGGTCTCGCTCTGCTGCGATGCGCTGGTGGAGGGCGTTGCGGCTCGCGGATTCGGGCTGCCGGGCCCAGGCGGCTTGGGTTGAGGCCGTGGCGATGGCCAGGTTGGACACGGCTGCTGCTGCGGCCGCGAGTTCCTCGCCGTCGAGTCCGGCTTCGGCGAGCGCGGCGTAGACGATCTCGGATCGAGCCAGTGCGTTCGGCCCGGCCAGGGGGCGGGTGCTGGCCAGCGATGCCGCCCACGGGTGGCGCAGGAGCACGGTGCGGAGTTCGCGCATGTAGGTCAGCACGACGTCCTGCCAGCCCGTCGCACGGTTCTCGCGGGGGAGCGCGATCTCGGCGAAGACCTCGTCGAGCGCGAGGTCCAGGACGTCGCCCTTGGTGGCGACGTGCCAGTACAGGCTCGTGGCGTGCACATCGAGGTCGCCGGCGATCTTGCGCAGGCTCAGCCCTTCGGTCCCGTCGCGGTCGAGGCGGTCGACGGCGGCTCGGACGATGCGTTCCCGGTTCAGCGCCGGGGTTTTGCGGCGCTGCTGCGGTGCGCGGAACCACACCGCGCCCGGGGCGTCATCGTTGCGTCGCTCGACCATGATCCCACTCTATCGCCATGGAGATTGACCTACACTGTAGGTTGAATTCATGACTGTAGGAGAAGTGGGCGATACCGGGCTCGGCCGTCGGCGGTGGGTGGTGCTGGCAGCGGTCTGCGTCGCGCTCGCGGTGATCGTCGTCGACAACACGATCCTCAACGTCGCGATCCCGACCATCGAGGACGATCTGGCGGCGAGCACCGCCCAGCTGCAGGCGGTCGTCAACTCCTACGTCGTGGTCTTCGCCGGTCTCCTGGTCGTGGCCGGTCTGATCGCGGACCGGTGCGGCAGGCGGTCGGCGGTGCTCGTGGGCCTGGGAATCCTGGCCGCGTCCTCGGTGGCGGCGGCTTTCGCGTCCGCGGTGTGGTGGTTGATCGCAGCGCGCGCGGTGATGGGCGTCGGAGCGGCCCTGGTGATGCCGGGGACGCTGGCGATCCTCGTGCACGCGTTCGAGCCCGGCGAACGGGTCAAGGCGTTCGCGGTCTGGTCAGCGGTGGGATCGGCGGCGATGGCCGCCGGGCCGCTCGCCGGGGGGATGCTGGTCGAGGAGTGGGGCTGGCCGGGGATCTTCCTCATCAACGCGGTGCTGGCCGTCGTCGCGATCGTGCTGATCGCCTGGCTGGTCCCCGAGTCCCGCGACCGGCAGCACCGCACCATCGATCTGGTGGGGTCGGTGGCGCTCACCGCTGCGATGGGCTCGTTCGTCGCCGCCATCACCCTCGTGCCCGACCACGGGCTGGTCGCGCCGATCGTCCTCGGGGCCTTGGTCGTGGCTGCGATCTCCGCCGTCGCGTTCTGGATGCGCCAGCGGCCCGCCCGGGCTCCCATGATCGACATGAGCCTCTACCGGGACCGGCGGTTCGCCGGGGCGAGCGCTGCGGTCGCGGTCCTGGCCATCGGAACCGGCAGCGTGCTGTTCGTGCTGACGCAGCACCTCCAGCACGTCCTGGGCCGCTCCCCGCTGCAGGCAGGTCTCGCGATCGTGCCGCTGGCCCTCGGGGTGGTCGGGGCTTCGCCCATCGGCGTCCGGCTCCCCGGCCGCATCGGTCACCGCCGCTCGATCATCACCGGTTTCGCCGTCACCGCAGCGGGTTTCGCGGTCCTCGCGGCGCTCACCCCGACCAGCCCGTACGCGATCATCGCGGTGGGACTGCTCCTCGCCGGTGCCGGATCGGGGCTCGCGTCCCCGGCGGTCCACACCACGGTCCTCGGTGCCGTGCCACCAGATCGCGCGGGGCTGGGATCGGCGCTCAACGACACGCACCAGCAGTTGGGCATCGCTCTCGGTGTCGCCCTCATCGGCAGTGCCGTCGCGGCCGGATACCGGTTCTTCGCGTCTCCCGAGCTCGACGTCCACGCCGGATCATCGCTCGGCAGCACCCTCGGTCAGCTGGGGACCGAGCAGCACGACCTCGTCGATGCCGCCCGCTCGGCATTCACCCAGGCCCAGAGCGTCGCGATGCTCAACTGCGCCGCGTTCGCGGTCGTGGGCGCTGTCATCGCCTGGCGCGTCCTGGAACCAGACCACCGGGAGCCGTGACGATCCGCGCCGGGTGGCCGAGGCGGTCCCGGTCGGCCGGGTTCACGCGACGATGCCGTGCTCCCAGGCCCAGGCCGCGATCTCGACCCTGTTCCGCAGGTGGAGCTTGTCCTGGATCCTGCCGAGATGGGTCTTGATCGTGCTGAGGGCCAGCGACAGCTCGGCGGCCACCTCCTGGTTCGTGCGGCCGCGGGCCACCCGGACGACGACCTTGAGCTCCTGGTCGGACAGCTTCCGCTTCGCCGCTTCGTCCTCGGACGCCTTGGTGTTCAGCTGCTCCAGCAGGCGGACGGTGACCGACGGGGAGATCAGCGACTCGCCGTTCTTCGCGGCGCGCACGGCTTCGGTGAGCAGCCGCGCGCCGGAGTTCTTCACGACGAAACCGCTCGCGCCCGCCCGCAGTGCGGCGTAGACGTACTCGTCGATGTCGAAGGTGGTGACCACGACGATGTTCGTCGCGGCCGTGGCCGCGTCGCGCTTGAGCTGCTCGGTCGCCCGCAGGCCGTCGATCTTCGGCATCCGGACGTCCATCAGGCACACGTCGGGGCGCAGCCTGCGGACCACCTCGACGGCTTCCGCTCCGTCGGCCGCCTCGCCGATCACCGAGATGTCGTCCTGCGCGTCGAGGATCAGCTTGAACCCGGTCCGCACGAGTTCCTGATCGTCGGCGACCACCACGGTCACGGTCACGGCGCCCCTCATCGGATCGGAATCGACGCGCTCACCAGCCAGCCGCCGTTCTCCAGCGGCCCGCTGGAGAGTTCGCCGCCCAGCGCCGACACGCGTTCGGACAAACCGATCATCCCGTAACCGCTCGGCCGGAACTTGCCCAGCCCCGGCCGGGAACCGTCGTTGCGGACGTGCACGGCGAGCCGACCGCCGGAGGACTCGATCGCGACCTCGACGTCGGTCGTGGCACGTGCGTGCTTGCGGATGTTGGTCAGCCCTTCCTGCACGAGCCGCTCGACCGTCTTGACCACGTCGGACGGCCAGGCACCGGCGTCGATCCCGTCGGCGAGCCGCAACCGCACCGGGATGCCGGTCTGGGCGAACTGGTCGACCCGGCCGCGGATCACCTCCAGCGGGAGCTCCGCGCGGGCCGGTGCCGGTTCGGCGTCGGACTCGCGCAGCAGGCGCACCATCCGGCTCATCGCGGCCAAGCCGTCCTGACCGGTCCGCTCGATGTTGCCGAACAGCTCGCGACCCTTGTCCGGATCCTCGACCAGCTCGCCGGCTTGGGCCTGCACGATCATCGCGGTCACGTAGTGCGCCACGTCGTCGTGGAGATCGCGGGCGAGTTCGAGCTGTTCCGCCCGGCGGACCCGGTCCGCGGCGGCCAGTCGCGCGGCGTCCTCGGCGCGGAGCCGGAAGCCCCAGAGGACGAAGGCGATCGGCAGCACGACGAACCACAGCTCCAGGTCGTCGAACAACGGCCAGCTCGTCACATCGGGCAGCCGTCTCGGCAGGCAGGCGAGCGCCACCAGCAAGGGCAGCAGCGACGGCAGGAGCTGCCAGTAGCGCAGCCGCCGGCACAACGTGCGGACCACCAGCAGCAGGCTCAACGCCTCGACGAGACCCGGCGTCCGCTGGAGCACCATTTCCCCGACCAGGTAAGTGGTGATCCCGGACAGGAGCGCCGCGAGGACGCTCAGCCCGATCGCGAGCCCACCGCGCTCCCGGCGGCACAGCCGGTCGACCTGCCAGGCCAGCACGGCGATCACCAGCGCGTTGAGCGCCAGGACGCGCCCGGACGGGCCGTTCAGGTTGAAGACGGCGAGGTCGAACAGCGCGAGGAGGAGCAGGACGCCGCCGGTCAGCAGCTGCTGCGGTGCGAGCGGTACCCGCGGAACACGTGTCACGGGCACCGACGCTATCCGCGGCGAGGACGACCTCGTTCAGACTTTCGGTTGAACGGCGACCGGCATCACCGGTCGTTCGGCCGATCCTGCGACCACCCGGCCGGGCGCAAGATCGTCACGTCGGAACGCGCTGGAGGAGAGAGAAAGCCGATGAAGACGCTCAAGGCCGCGGGCCTGGCCACCGCCCTGACCACCGCCGCGCTGTCGCTGTCCGGCTGCGGCCTGTTCGGCGGCAGCTGGGACGTGAAGATGGAGGTCCGGGGCCAGGGCACCGCGCAGATCAGGGCGGAGTTCCCCGGCGAACGCGTCGAACCCCAGACACGGAGCCTGCCGTTCTCGGAGAGCCGGAACGTCGGCTTCGGCTTCATGACTCTCGACGTGGCGGACGCCCCGCCGGGGACGGTCTGCCGCCTGCTGATCGACGAGAAGGTGGTCGCGGAGAACCCGGTGGACGCCAGCGGCCGCTGCGGCGCCGAAGCCCACAACAAGGACGACTGACCCGTCGGCCGCGTGGCCGGGGGCGAAGTCGGGTAGCCGGGTGTGGATGAGCACTGGGGGAACGAGGTTGTGCCTGGTGGCCGGGGCTACCGGTTACGTGGGCGGGCGGCTCGTGCCGCGGTTGCTGGTCGGCGGGTACCGGGTGCGATGCCTGGTTCGGACGCCGGAGAAGCTCCGCGATGTTCCGTGGCGCGATCAGGTCGAGGTGGTGCGCGGGGACCTGTCCGACGAGGGCTCGGTGCGCACGGCGTGCGAAGGCGTGGACGTCCTGTACTTTCTCGTGCATTCCTTGCAGCAGAAGGGATTCGGCGATCTCGACCGGAGTGCGGCGGCCGTCGCGGGGTGGGCTGCTCGGCAGGCCGGGGTGTCGCGGATCGTGTACCTCGGCGGAGTGCATCCCGCCGGGAAGCTGTCGGAGCACCTGCGGTCGCGGGCCGAGGTGGGGGAGACGCTGCTGCGCAGCGGGGTGCCGACCGCTGTGCTGCAAGCCGCGGTGATCATCGGTTCCGGCTCGGCCAGCTTCGAGATGCTGCGGTACCTCACCGAGCGGTTGCCCGCGATGGTCACGCCGCGCTGGGTGAGCAACCGGGTCCAGCCGATCGCCGTGCGCGACGTGCTGCACTACCTGGTCGCGGCGGCCGACCTGCCCGCCGAGGTGAGCCGGACCTTCGACATCGGCGGCCCGGACGTCCTCACCTACGCGCAGATGATGCGCACCTACGCCGCGGTCGCCGGGTTGCCGCAGCGGGTGATGGTGCCGGTGCGGGCCCTGTCTCCGAAGCTCAGCTCGTTGTGGATCAACATCGTGACCCCGGTGCCGCGCAGCATCGGGGTGCCGCTCATCGAATCGCTGATCAACGAAGCCGTCTGCGCCGAGCACGACATCGACGACCACATCGCGCGCCCCGAGGGCGGCCTGACCCGCTTCCCGGACGCGGTCGCGCTGGCGTTGCGCAAGATCCGGCGCGGCGAAGTGGAGACGCGGTGGTCGGACGCGTCACCGGTGAGCGCCCCGTGGGAACCGTTGCCGTCCGACCCGGCGTGGTCCGGCGGCACGGTCTACCGGGATGTGCGCGAGCGCGTCACCACCGTGCCGCCGGAACCGGTCTGGCGCGTGGTGGAAGGCATCGGCGGCCGCCACGGCTGGTACTCGTTCCCGCTGGCCTGGGCGGTGCGCGGCTGGATCGACCGACTGCTGGGCGGAGTCGGACTCCGCCGCGGACGGCGCGACCCGCAGCGCCTGCGCACGGGCGACGCGCTGGACTGGTGGCGGGTCGAAGAGCTGGCGGACGGACGCTTCCTGCGCCTGCGGGCGGAGATGAAGGTGCCGGGCCGCGCCTGGCTGGAGCTGTCGGTCGAACCGGAGGACGGCGGCACCCGCTACCGGCAGCGAGCGGTGTTCATCCCGCGCGGACTGCTGGGACACCTGTACTGGTGGGCGGTAGTTCCCTTCCACGGCCTGGTCTTCGGTGGGATGACTCGGAGGATCGTCAACGCGGCCGGTGGAAAGCACATCGGGGTAGGACGAGCACCGCGACGTCGTGGCGGCGCACCTGCTGGATGATGTGCGCGTGGACATCGGCGGGCAGGACGAACTGGGTGCGGCAGCCGACGAGCTGGAGCGGCTCGCTGCCGCATCAACGCGCGGGGACTGGCGAGTGGGCGGTCTGCTGGCGACTCGCCCGGAGGTCATCGCCCACTTCGACGGTGGCGCGACCGAGCACGTCGCGGAGGCCAGGGCGGGCACCGCTCGCTGGATCGCCGCGCTGTCTCCTGCCCTGGCCCAGCCGCTGGCCGACTGGCTGCGGTCGGCATCCCGCGCCGACCAGCCGGATCCAGCGGCACTCGCGTTCGCCCGCGACCTGTGCCGCGCACTCGGCACCGCGAGGAGCTGATAGCACTGCTCCCGAGCGGATCGCCGCCTGATCGTCAACTTGGGGTTGACGATGGTGGATCGTCAACCTATGGTTGACGTATGGATGAGTTGAAGATTTCGGATCACGTTTCGCTGGACGAGTTGATCTCCGCCATCAAGAAGGTGCACGGGGACGCCCTTGAGCAGCTCTCGAGCGCTGTCGTCGCCGGGGAGCACCTCGGCGAGGTCGCCGATCACTTGATCGGGCACTTCGTCGACCAGGCCCGGCGGTCCGGGGCTTCCTGGACCGACATCGGCAAGAGCATGGGCGTCAGCAAGCAGGCCGCGCAGAAGCGGTTCGTGCCCAAGGGGCCGGGTGAGGTCTCCGACCTCGACCCTTCGCAGGGGTTCAGCCGGTTCACGCCGCGCGCCCGCAACATCGTGGTCGTGTCGCAGAAGGAGGCCCGGGACGCCGGGAACGCCGAGATCCGGCCTGAGCACCTGGTTCTCGGGCTGATCGGGGAGGCCGAAGGGCTGGGCGCCAAGGCCATCGTCGCGCAGGGCGTTTCGCTCGACGCCGTGCGGCAGGCCGCGGTCGAAGCGCTGCCCGCCGCCGTCGACGAGGTGCCGCACCTCGTTCCCTTCGACGCCGGGGCGAAGAAGGCGCTGGAGCTGACCTTCCGGGAAGCCCTGCGGCTCGGGCACAACTACATCGGCACCGAGCACGTCCTGCTCGCGCTGCTGGAGAACGAGGCCGGGGCCGGTGTGCTGTCCGGGCTCGGGATCGACAAGGCCGCCGTCGAGGAGAACGTCGCCGCCGCGCTCGCCGAGATCGTCGGCGAACAGGCCTGATCGAGTTGTGCTCCCGGGCACCGGCGTCGAGCATTCAGCTGCGGAAACTTCGGGGAGGAGCGGCGATGGGCGTTGCGGACCCGGCTGCCCGGGAGCGGTTGGCGGAGGAGATCCGCTCGTTGCGCGCGCGGCGGGAGCGGCTGGTGGACGAGCTGGTGCAGAGCTCGGGACCGGGCGACAGCGGCGATGCCTCGCAGGAGCTGCAGGGCGGGGACGAGGTCGCCGCCATCGACGAGCGCATCGCCGAGCTGGAGAAGCGGCGGGCCGGCCGGATCGACGTGCAGGGCGTGGCGCCGGGCACCGAGGTGGTGCTGCGGTTCTCCGACGGTTCGACGCAGACCTACAAGGTCGTGGCGATTCCCGAGGAGATCCTGATCGGGGAGGAGGACATCACGGTGACCTCCGACAGCCCGCTGGGCCTGGCGCTGGCGCACGGCAGCCAGGGCGAGACCGTCCGGTATCCGACGCCGGACGGGGCCGTCGAGGCCGAAGTGCTCAGCATCCGCCTGCCGAACTGATACGAGGGGCCGGGTTCCGCGGAACCCGGCCCCGTCAGGCGCTCGCGAAGGGCTCGGCGCATCGGCGTGGAAGGTCCCTCGCCGGGTCCGGATCCGCGTGGAGGTCTGGCGGGCCTACTTCGGGAGGTTTGCCGTGAAGGCGGTGAACTCCGCTCGTTGGGCCGGGGTCAGGGCTTGTTTCGGGATCGTCAGGGCCTGGGCTCTGCCGAACATCGCGTACCAGGCGTCCGGGGTTTCGATGACCTGGTTCAGGCCTTGCCAGCGGTAGCGGGTCTCGGCCAGGGGGTAGGTGATCTGGGCCCATTCGTCGGTCAAGGACAGGTGGTAGCCCTGTTTGATCACTTCGGACTGGAGGCGCACGCCCGAGGCCACCATGATCGGGACGACCGCGAACATCAGCGCCAGGCCGCCTGCGATGAAGCCGTATCCGGGGATCGACGTCGGGTCGACCGCGATGACCACGATGCCCAGGACGAGCAGGACCGCGCCCAGGACGCGGGAGGTCTTCATGTGGCGGTTGGCGAGGAAGCGCAGCGTGCGTCGGAGGCGCTCTTCGTCGTAGGGCACCGAGGTCGAGATCTGCATCAGTGGAGCCTAGGGGCGGTTCGGGTTCGGCAGTTCGAGTTCTGCTGAACTCAAAGGTGTTGCGACCGGGCGCATCCGCTGACCGCTCAGCGCTGTTCCGCGAAGTGGCTGAAACCGGCAGGTTTTCGGCGTCGAGGGGTGCCGGTCTCGGGTGGAACCGGCACCCCTCGACATCTGTCAGACCGCGGCGACCCGCTCGGGCGTCGGCGCCTTGAGCAGTTCGGACTGCTTCGCGCGGTAGGTCTCGACGTTGGCGAGCTTGATCTCCTCGTAGCCGCGGATCACGTCCGGCAGCTCCGCCAGCTCCAGCAGCGCCGGGTGGTCGGCGGCCACGGCGCGCTCGACGACGCCGCGGTACTGCTCGACCAGTTCGCGCTCCACGCGGCGGACCTTGGCGTAGCCGAACAGGTCCAGCCGGGTGCCGCGGACCTTGCGCATCGCGCGCAGCAGCCGGAACACCTGGCGGAACCACGGGCCGAGGCTGATCTTGCGATCCATGCCCAGCGCGCGCAGCACCGGCGGGTGCAGGCGGAAGGCGTAGCGGGAGCCCGGGCCGAACTGGGCCTCGATGTCGGCCTGCAGGCGCTCGTCGAGCGACAGGCGGGCGACCTCGTACTCGTCCTTGTAGGCCATCAGCTTGTAGAGGTTGCGGGCCACCGCCTCGGCCACCGCGTCCGAGCTCGACCGCCGCACCTTCTCGACGAACTCCGCGTAGTCGCGGGCGTAGGCCTCGTCCTGGTAGTCGACCAGGTCCGGGATCCGGATGTCGAGCAGCCGGGCCAGTTCCGAGCCCTCGTCGGCCTTCACCAGCGCCCGCACCCGCTGCGCGGCCGGGCCCGGCGCCGGCGGCTCCACCGGGGCCGGGGTGATCTCGGCCCGCAGCGCGTCCGGGTCGGCGATGGCCTGGCGGCCGCGGCGGAACGCCTGGACGTTGGCCGCCACCGCCGTGCCGTTCAGCTCGATCGCCTGCTCGATGCTCTCGGCGGACAGCTGCAGCGCGCCGCACTGGTAGGCCGCGCCGAGCTGGAGGATGTTGGCGAACTGGTCGTCGTCGAACAGCTCCTCGGCCAGGCCGCGCGCGTCCAGGTAGAACGCGCGGGAGGTGGCGTCGTCGAGGGCCGAGCGGATGCCGGACTGCTCGGGGAACGAGACCTCGGTGTCCACCACCATCCGGCCGGTCGGGACCTCGGTCGTGGACACCACCGCGGTCGTCCGCTCCGCGGCGGCCGCCGCCAGGTGCACCGGGTCGGCGGCCACCAGCAGGTCGCAGCCCAGGTAGAGGTCGCACTCGCCGGCGGCGAGCTTCGGCGCCTGCTCGACCGGTGCCGAGGTGATCTTGAGGTCGGAGACCACCGCGCCGCCCTTCTGCGCGAGGCCGATCTGGTCCAGGGTGCGCACCTGGCGGCCGTCGATCACCGCTGCCGTGGCCAGGATCTGCGTCACCGTGACCACGCCGGTGCCGCCGACGCCGGTGATGCGGACGGTGAAGTCGTCGTCGCCGCGCTCCGGTTCGGGCAGCTCGGAGGCCGTCAGCTCGCTGATCTCGCGGTGCTGCTTGCGGCCGCTGGGCACCACGGTCAGGAACGACGGGCAGTCCCCGGCCAGGCAGGAGTAGTCGACGTTGCAGGACGACTGGTGGATCTGGGTCTTGCGGCCGAACTCGGTGCCCACCGGCTGCACCGACAGGCAGTTGGACTTCGCGCCGCAGTCCCCGCAGCCCTCGCACACCCGCTCGTTGATCAGCACCTTCTCGGCCGGGGTCGGCTGCTTGCCGCGACGGCGCTTGCGGCGCTTCTCCGCCGCGCACTCCTGGTCGTGGATGAGCACCGTGACGCCCGGTACCTCGGCCAGTTCCGCTTGCGCGGCGAGGAGTTCGTCGCGGTGCCGGATCGTCACCCCGCGGGGCATCAGACCGCGCAACCGCTTCGGCGCGTCGCTGGTCACGATGACCTTCGAAACGCCTTCCAGCAGCAGGAGTTCGGCGATCTTGCCCACCGGCAGCGCGCCGACCGCGTCCTGCCCGCCGGTCATCGCCACCGCCGAGTTGTGCAGCAGCTTGTAGGTGATGTTCACGCCCGCCGCGACGGCGGCGCGCACCGCCAGGCTGCCGGAGTGGGTGAAGGTGCCGTCACCGATGTTCTGCACGAAGTGCTCGGTGCCGACGAACGGCGCCATGCCGATCCACTGGGTGCCCTCGCCGCCCATCTGCGTGATGCCGACGACGTCGCCGACCTGGTCGGGATCCATGAACAGCGCCATGGTGTGGCAGCCGATGCCCGCGCCGACCACGGTCCCGTCGGGCACCTTGGTCGAGGAGTTGTGCGGGCAGCCGGAGCAGAAGTACGGCGTGCGGGCCAGCAGCGGGACGGAGATCCGCTCGCGCCTGCGCCGCTGGCGCCAGGCGTCGACCTGCGGGACCTCGCCGTGCGCGGTCAGCCGGTCGGCCAGGCCGCGGGCGATGCGGTCCGGGTCGAGCTCGCCGAGCTCGGTGAACAGGGTGCGGCCGTCGGGCGTCTTCTTGCCGTGCACCTGCGGCGCGTCCGGGCTGCCGTAGAGGATCTCCTTGATCGCCTGCTCCAGGAACGACCGCTTCTCCTCGACCACCACGATCTCGGTCAGCCCCGCGGCGAACTCCCGGACGATGCCGGGCTCCAGCGGGTGGATCGCGCCGAGCTTGAGCAGCCGGATGCCGAAGTGGGCCAGGTCCTGCTCGTCCAGGCCGAGGGTGCGCAGCGCCTGGCGGAGGTCCAGGTAGGACTTGCCCGCGGCGACGATGCCGATCCGGTCTCCGGCCGTGGACCGGGTGATCCGGTTGACGTCGCTGCCCCGCAGGTACTCCAGCGCCAGCGGGATCCGGATGTTGTAGAGGCTGCTCTCCAGCCCGGCGAGCTCCGCGCCGAGCAGCCGGGCGCTGGGCCGGTGCGAGTAGGCCTCCGCGCGCATCTCGGGCGGGGTCCAGTCCGGGGTGACGGTCGCGGTCCCGGCCGAGTCGGCGACGTTGGCCACCACCTTCAGCGCCGACCACAGCCCGCTCGCCCGGGACAGCTCGACGGCGTGCCGCCCGAAGTCCAGCACGTCCTGGGAATCCGCCGGGAAGAACGTCGGGATGTGCAGGTCGGCCAGCGCGGCCTCGGAGGCGGCCGGAACCGTGGAGGACTTGGCGTTCGGGTCGTCTCCGACCAGTGCGACCGCGCCACCGCGCGGGTCGGCGCCCGCGAGGTTGGCGTGCCGCAGGGCGTCGCTGGCCCGGTCCAGGCCGGGAGCCTTGCCGTACCAGACGCCGAGCACGCCGTCCGGGTGCTGCGTGCCGAGGCGTCCGGTGAGCTGGCTGCCCAGCACGGAGGTGGCGCCCAGCTCCTCGTTCACGCCGGGCCGGTGCACCACGTCGTGCTCGCCGAGCAGCTTCGCGCGGCGGGCCAGCTCCAGGTCGAACCCGCCCAGCGGGGAGCCCTCGTAGCCGGAGACGAACGCCGCGGTGCTCGACCCGGCGCGCCGGTCCAGCCGGATCCGGTCGAACAGCACCCGCACCAGGGCCTGCACCCCCGTCACGTAGACCGTGCCCGCCTCCCGGAGGTAGCGGTCGTCCAGCGTGAACCCGGCCATGTCGAACTCCTTCTCCCGGCAGGCATCGTGATCGCCGACACTCCAACTCATATCGGTGTGGCGCACAACACCGCGACCCGAAACGGTGACGTCGACGCAAACTTCGGTCGCTGAAGCCCTTCCGCGCCGCTGAATTTTGCGTAATATCGCTGCGCATGGCCGATCAGACGCTCGATGCGACGGATCACGAGATCCTGGCGCTGCTGCGCGAGGACGCGCGCCGCACGCTGTCGGACATCGCCACCCGCGTGACCCTGTCCACAGCCGCGGTGAAGCGGCGCATCGACCGGTTGCAGGAACTGGGCGTGATCCTGGGCTACACCGTCCAGCTCGACCACGCCAAGCTCGGCTGGCCGGTGGAGGCCTTCATCGAGCTGCGCTTCCTGGGCACCAGCAACGTCGACGAGATCGTCCAGACCACCACGCGGATGCCGGAGGCGCAGGCGGTGTTCACCATCGCGGGCGACCCGGACGCGCTGGTCTGGATGCGGGTGCGGGACATGGCGCACCTGCAGCGCACCATCGACGAGATCCGCCGCAGCCACCGCGTGACCAGCACCAAGACCCTGATCGCCCTGGACTCCTGGCAACGCGGAGTCAGGTGAGCCGGGGATCTCCGGGAGGACAAACCGGTCCGGACCGGACATGCTGGACCGCATGCTCGGTGATCTGGAGTTGGCCGCGGTTCCGGCGCTGCTGCCCGCCGGGCCGCCCGGGGTGGAGATCCGGTTGGACGGGCTCGTCGTGGGCGAGCTGGAGCTGCGGGTCTGCCACGCCTGCGAGGTCGTCGTGCTCGAGCACGTTCGCATCGACCGGCGTTGCCGCCGCCGCGGGCTGGCCACCCTCGCCGTCGGCCTGCTGCGCGAATCCTGGCCGGACTACCGGTGGAGCTCGGGCCCGTTCGAGCCGACGACCGAGGCGCTCGGCTTCTGGCACTCCCTCGGCGGCATGCCCGCCGAACCCGACGAGTGCGAGCACCTGCGTTGACTTCCAGCGCACTCGAATTGCCAGGCTGAGCGCATGGCGAAGCACGCGAAGAACGAGTGGCAGGCGGAAGAGGTCGATCTCGAGGGCTACCTGGAGCGGATCGGGCACCCGGCGGTTCCCGGGCCGTCGGCGGCGGCGCTGCGCTCGCTGCACGAGGCGCACGTCCAGACCATCCCGTTCGAGAACATCGACGTGCTCCTGGGGCAGGGACCCGGGATCGAACTGGCCACCATCTACGACAAGCTCGTCCGCCGGCGGCGCGGCGGGTACTGCTTCGAGCACGGGCTGCTGTTCGCGGCGGTGCTGGAGAAGCTGGGCTTCGACGTCGAGCGGCGGATGGCGCGGGTCGAGCCCGACGGTTCCGGCTACCGGACGCACATGGTGCTGCGGGTCCGGGTCGAGGGCGCGGACTACCTGGCCGATGTGGGCTTCGGTGCCGGAGTGCTCTCGCCGATGCCGTTCGAGGACGGCGCGGTGGTGGACCAGGCGGGCTGGCCGCACCGGCTGGTCCGCAATGGTCCACTGTGGAACTTGGAGAAGGCGGGCGCGGACGGGTGGGAGGTGCTGCACGCCTCCGACGAGCTGCCGCAGCGGTTCACCGACTACGAGGTGGCGAACCACTACGTCGCTACCCACCCGCACTCGCCGTTCGTCGCCAAGCCGGTGGTGTACCGGCTGGCGCCCGGGGTGAGCCGGGGCCTGGTCGGCGACAAGCTCACCGTGGAGCGGGCCTCGGGCGAGCGGGAGGTGACCGAGGTGACGCCGGGCCGGCTCCGGGAGGTGTTGCGCGACCTGGGAGTGGAGCTGTCGGAGCAGGAGTTCGACGGGCTGCGGAGGACGTTCGGAGCCACGTCTTGACTTCAAGTAATGTCGAAGTTCCATGATGATCTGGAAGCCGATCACCATGGGAGGAAGAGATGACCGAGAACCGACTGCGCGTGGGCATCATCGTCGGCAGCACCCGGGAAGGGCGGTTCGCCAGGACCGTGGCCGACTGGTTCGCCGCGCAGGCCCGGCAGCACCCGGAGCTGGAGATCGACCTCATCGACCTGGCGGAGGTCGACCTGCCCGCGGTGATGCCCGCGTCGGAAACCCAGCAGCTGCGCGACTTCACGGCCCGGCTGGACGCCGCCGACGGCTTCGTGGTGGTCACCCCGGAGTACAACCACGGATATCCGGCGCCGCTGAAGGCCGCCATCGACCTGGGGCACGCGGAGTGGCAGACCAAGCCCGTCGGATTCGTCGGCTACGGCGGCATCTCCGGCGGGTTGCGGGCGGTGGAGCAGCTGCGGCAGGTCTTCGCCGAGCTGCACGCGGTGACCGTCCGCGACACGGTCAGCTTCCACCACGCCCACGGGCGCTTCGACGCGGACGGAAACCCGCACGACACCACCGGTCCGGCCGCGGCGGCGAAGGTGCTGCTGGACCAGCTCGTGTGGTGGGCGCGGGCGACCTCTGAGGCGCGCGACCGGCGTCCGTACAGCTGAGCAGTGCCGTGAGCGTTTCGGGGTGCCACAGCGCCCCGAAGCGCTCACGGAACTCTTGCCGGGGAAAGACGCCAGTCGGCCCCTTGTCGGCGCCGTTGCAGCGGGTGAAGCTACCCGGCAGCGGACCGCTCCGCAGGGGGAGGCGCGATGTGGTGGTTGCGCGTGTTCGGCACGTTGGTCGCCGTCGGGGCCGTGGTGCTCGGCGGGCTCGCGCTGCAACCGGCCGGCACGCGGACAGTGCCGATCGCGGTGCCGCCACCACCGCCCGAACCGCCACCACCAGCGCCGCCGCCCGTCGGGCCGCCAGTGCTCGCGGTGAAGGTGGACAACGCGCCACCGGCCCGCCCGCCGACCGGCATCGGCGCGGCCGACGTCGTGTACGTGGAGCCGGTGGAAGCCGGGATCAGCCGGTTGATCGCGGTTTTCGGCACCCGGCGACCACCGGTGGTCGGGCCGGTGCGCAGCGCGCGGCAGACGGACCTGCGGCTGCTGCCGCAGTTCGGCCGCCCCGCGCTGGCGTTCTCCGGCGCGGCACCGGAACTCCTGCCCGAGATCGGCCGGACGCCGGTGGTCAGCGCTCCGCCGGAGGCGGTGCCCGGCGCGTACTACCGCGGTCCGGGGCAGATGCCGCACAACCTCTACGTGCGTCCGTCCCGGTTGCCCGCGGGCGAAGGCTGGTCGCCGAACGCCGCGCCGACGTTCGGGCCGGTGCCCGGCGGCGGTGTCCCGACCAGCGGCGAGGAGGTCTCCTACCGGTCGGCGCTGGTGGGCTTCACCTGGTCACCGGCGGAGCAGCGGTGGCTGGTGTCGATGGACGGACGACCTTACGCGGCCGCCGACAGCGGACGTCTCATGCCGAGCACCGTTGTGCTGCAAGAGGTTCCGGTGTCGGACTCGCCGTTCCAGGACGTGGTGGGCAACGCCTCGCCGTTCGCGGAGACCGTGGGAACCGGTCGTGCCGTGGTGCTCCGCGACGGCTCGGCGTTCGAAGGCCGCTGGCACCGCCCGGCCCCGGAACTGGGCACCACCTACGCGGATCCGGCCGGGGAACCGATCCCCTTCGCCCCCGGCCAGATCTGGATCGTGCTCGTCCCGGCACCGTGAGCGGTCAATTTCGTACGAAATTGACGCCGCGCCCGGGCGCGGGTCGCGGTCAGACGAGGTCGACCAGGGCCTGGACCGGGAGGTGGTCGGACGGGAAGTGGCCGTCGCGGCGGAAGTCGTTGATCGCCGCCGCGCGCACCGCGACCCGGTCGTTGTGCAGGATCCAGTCGATGCGCTCCTTGCCCTCCACCGGCTCCTCGTATCCGCCGAAGGTGCCCCATGCCGGGGTGAGCCGCTGCTGCGCGGTCGTCCAGGTGTCGGCCAGCCCGCCCGAGGTGAGGATCCGGTAGGACTCCGAGTCGCCTGCCGGGGTGTTGAAGTCGCCGGTGAGCACCACCGGCAGGCCGGCGTCGAACCCGGCGATCCGCTCGCCCACCAGCTGCGCGCTGCGCTGCCGGGACGGCTCCGACTGGTGGTCGAAGTGCGTGTTGACGTGGACGAACTCGCGGTCGCTGCGGCGGTCGTGGAAGCGCACCCAGGTGACCATCCGGATCACGTTGTTGCCCCAGGACTTGGAGCCGATCACCGACGGCGTGCCGGAGAGCCAGAAGTGGTCGTAGTCCAGCGGTTCCAGGCGGCGCGTGTCGTAGTAGACCGACATGAACTCGCCGCGGCCACCGCCTTCGCGGCCCAGTCCGATCCAGTCGTAGAACGGCGGGAGGTCCTGCAGCACCTCCTTGACCTGGGTGTACAGCGCCTCCTGCACGCCCAGGACGGTGGGCTGCTCGGTGCCGAGCAGCTCGGCGAGGATCGGGCGGCGGGTGCGCCACGAGTCGGGGTCCGGCGGCGCGGCCTTGGTGTCGGTGCGGATGTTGAAGCTCATCACGTGCAGCTGCCGGCCCTTGGCCGGTCCGATCAGCGCCTCGCCTGCCGGTGCGGCCGCCGCCTGCCCGGTGCCGAGCGCGCCCGCGACCGCTGCGGCGCCTGCCAGGCCGAACACGCCCCGTCGGGATAGTCCAGACACGATGCCTCCTTCTTCTGCGCCCGGAGATCCTCACCCGGTGCGGCCCGGTGGTGGTTGGCCGATGGGCGAACATTGCCGGAACTTCCCCGCCGCTCGGGATTTTCCCACCCGGTGTCGGTGGGCGCGGTTAGGCTCGAAGCATGAATGATCGTCGTCTTCTGCTGGTGCACGCCCATCCCGATGACGAGGCCACCGCGACCGGCGCCACGATGGCCCGCTACAGCGCGGAAGGTGCCTCGGTCGCACTGGTGACCTGCACCAGCGGCGAGCTCGGCGAGGTCGTCACCGACGATCTCGCGCACCTGCGCGGCGACCAGGAGGCGCTGGGCGAGCACCGGCGCGGGGAGATCCGCGCGGCGCTGGCCGAGCTCGGCGAGATCCGGCACCACTGGCTGGGCGGGCCGGGCCGCTTCCGGGACAGCGGCATGGCGGGCGAGGACGGCAACGCCGCGCCCGGCGCGTTCGCCGCGGCCGACCCGGCCGAGGTCACCCGGGCCATGGTGGAGATCCTGCGCGCGGAGCGGCCGCACGTGGTGGTGACCTACGACGAGAACGGCGGCTACGGGCACCCGGACCACATCGCCGCGCACCGCGCGGTCATGACCTCCCTCGACCCGGCCGCCGACCCGGACTACGCGCCCGAGCTCGGCGAGGCGTGGCAGGTGCCGAAGGTGTACTGGACGACGCTGCCGCGCTCGATCCTCAAGCAGGTCGAGGAAGCCGGGGTGGAGGGCTTCGAGCCGTACACGGTGCCCGACGAGGAGCTGACCGCGATGGTCGACGGCCGCGACTTCCACGCGAACAAGATCGCCGCGCTGCGCGAGTACCGCAGCCAGGTCAACCTCGACGACGGGGAGTTCTTCGCGAAGCTGGTCCTGCGCCCGGAATTCGCCCTGGAGCACTACCTCCTGGTCCGCGGCGACCGAGGCCCGGGAACCGGCCCGAACAACTGGGAACCGGACCTCTTCGCCGGACTCGGCTGAGCAGTCGTGCCGCGGTGGTGGTGCCACCGCGGCACGAGGCGGCGGGTCGCGCGAAATCGCCGACCTGCCCGGAAGCGGAGATCTCTAGACTGCGCGGCATGCCGCGACTCATCCACCTCAACGGACCGCCCGGCATCGGGAAGTCGACGCTGGCGCGGCGCTACGCCGACGACCACGTCGGTGTGCTCAACCTCGACATCGACCAGCTGCGGGGGCTGATCGGCGGCTGGCGGGACCGGTTCGCGGAGACCGGCGAGATCGTCCGCCCGATCGCCCTGAGCATGGCGGCCACGCACCTCGGCGCCGGGCGCGACGTCGTGATGCCGCAGTTCTTGGGGCGGTTGAGCGAGATCGAGCGCTTCGAGGCCGTGGCGCGCGAGAACGGCGCCGAGTTCCGCGAGATCGTCCTGATGGACAGCAAGGAACGATCCGTCGAGCGCTTCGCGCGGCGCGGCGAGGACGACGACCTGCCGTGGCACGGGCAGGTCAAGGAGATCGTCGCCGAGCAGGGCGGGGCGTCCTTCCTCGGCGGGATGCACGACCGGCTCACCGAGGTGGTCCGGCTGCGGCCGGACGCGACCGTCCTCGCCAGCGAGGCCGGCGCGGTCCAGCGCACCTACGAAGCTCTGGTCGAGATCCTCGACGCTCAGTCCTGAGCGCTCG
Source organism: Saccharopolyspora indica (assembly GCF_027853965.1). Classification (GTDB taxonomy): domain Bacteria; phylum Actinomycetota; class Actinomycetes; order Mycobacteriales; family Pseudonocardiaceae; genus Saccharopolyspora; species Saccharopolyspora indica. The sequence continues at coordinate 47,751 of NZ_JAQGLB010000022.1, forward strand.
ACCGCTGGCCCGGGATCGGGTGCGGCGGCCACGGGCCCAGCTCGGGCAGCGGACCGGCCGGGGTGCGCTGCGGGGTGCGGCCCGCGAGCCAGGCGGCGAGGTCGTGCGCACGGCCGCTGATCTCGGCGGGACCGGTCGACCAGGTGCCCGGGCCGTCGGTCTGCCGGAGCGCGAATCCCTCCGGGAGGCGGGGGAGCAGGAAGTCGATGGCGTGCGCGGAGAACTCCGGGTGCCACTGCTGCGGGCCGACGCCGACGTCCAGGTCCACCAGGTGGATCCAGATCTCGCGCCACCGCATCCGCACGATCCCGGCCAGGTCGCCGTTGCGGAACCGCACCGGACGGTCCCAGTCGGCGTCGGTCGCCTGCGACCAGACCGCCTCCAGCGCCGCGCTGTGCCGGTCGAGCCGGGCCCGGTGCTGCTCGGCGCTTCCTCCGGAGAGGCCCTCGATGATCGCGTCGCGCTCGGCCTGCCCGCCGTCGTAGGCGTCCACGAGCTCTCCGCGCAGCGCGTGCGCCGAGACCCGCGCGAATGCCCGCGCGTTGTCCGTCAGGTGCGCGAGCACGTGCCCGCGGCTCCAGCCGGGGAGCAGCGAAGGCGCGGCGACCTGCTCATCGGTCAGTGCGGAGATGGCCTCGCGGAGGTGCTGGTGCCCCTCGACGACGGCGTTCAGCGGAAGCCTCACGCACGGCGATCTTAGAGCTGTTGGTGGTTGTTCTGCGTGGGTGGTCGCTTGGCGGAACCTGAGAGGCTCCCTGGACTGCGGGTGCCCCTCCTGATGTATGACCGATACACGGCGGAGGGGCCGTCCTCGCCAGGAAGCCCCTCAGAACCCGCAGGTGGTCGACCTGCGTGCGTACTCAAAGCGGCTGGCGCCGCTTGCACAAGCGCGGACGGCTACGCCGACAGGTTCTTAGACCTGTCGGGGATCACTCCGGCGTGTAGCTGCGATAAGCGGCGACGAGCTGCGCCTCGGCGGCGTCGAAGTAGCCCTCCAGGCGGTCGGCGGCGTCCTGCACCCGCCCGCCGCTGATCAGGTCCGAGATCTCCCGGTGCGGCTTCAGGTACGGCTCGTGGAGCTCGCGCGGCCGGGACATCCGGTGGAACGCCAGCCGCAGTTCGGCCAGCAGCCGCCGCATCGTCTCGTTCACCCGCGGGCTCCCGGCCAGCGCCGCCAGCGCCTCGTGGAACCGCATGTTCGCGGTCCCCACGTCCCACCAGCGCTCCTCCGCGGCCGCGCGCTCGCCGTCGGTGACCGCCTGGTCCACCGCCGCCACCAGCTCCGCCGGAGCCTCGCCCGCCCGGCGCACCGCGCTGATCTCCAGCAACCGGCGGATCCGGTAGAGATCGATGACGTCCTCGTCGCTGAGCACCCGCACGAACACCCCGCGGTGGAACTCGTGCACCAGCAGCCGCTCGTGCACCAGCAGCCGGAAGGCCTCGCGCAGCGTGTTGCGCGACACCGCCAGCGCGCGGCCCGCGCTCTCCTCGGACAGCCGGGTGCCCGGTGCCAGCGCGCCGTCGATGACCCGCTGGCGCAGCAGGTCGGCGACCCGTTCGGCCGTGCTCGTGCGGTCGAGCAGCGACCGGTCGGCCGCCAGGAGGTCCGCCCACGGGTCCGCGGTCAAGCCAACTCCCAACACTTGCAGTTGATCTCGAGTGTAAGAGCCTGTCGGTGGTTGCGTTGCGCGCGTGGTCGCTCAGCGGAACCCGAGCGCTTCGCCGGGCCGCTGGTGACGAGCGCGGGCGGCTGCGCCGACAGGCTGTAACGAGAAAGTTCCACGGAGGGTATTGCAGGATTGTTCAACAATTCTCTATGTTGACCCGAACCGCCTGCCAGTGCGGTCCCCAAGTCGACGTTCCCGTCACCGGCCACCCGTCGGTGCGCAGCTGATCGGAGTGCCATGGCTGAGACGACCACGGCCGAGAAGGGATCTTCGGCCGCCAAGCGCCGCACCCTGCTCGGCGCGGTGTTCCTGATGGCCACCAGCGCGATCGGACCCGGCTTCATCACCCAGACCACCGAGTTCACCGTCCAGCTCGGCGCCGCGTTCGCCTTCGCGATCCTGGTGTCGATCCTGGTCGACATCGCCGTGCAGCTGAACGTCTGGCGGGTCATCGGCGTCTCCGGCATGCGGGCGCAGGACCTGGGCAACAAGGTGGTGCCCGGCCTCGGCTACGTGATGGCCGCGCTGGTCGTCTTCGGCGGGCTGGTGTTCAACGTCGGCAACATCGCGGGCACCTCGCTCGGCCTGGACGCGCTCGTGGGCCTGGACGCCAAGATCGGCGGCACGCTCTCGGCGGTCATCGCCATCGGCATCTTCCTGAGCAAGAAGGCCGGCGTGGCCATGGACCGCATCGTCGTGGTCCTCGGCGTGGTGATGATCCTGCTGACCGCCTTCGTCGCGTTCTCCTCCGCGCCGCCCGTCGGCCAGGCGCTGGTGCAGGCGGTGTGGCCCAGCGAGGTCGACTTCCTGGCCATCACCACGCTCATCGGCGGCACCGTCGGCGGCTACATCACCTACGCGGGCGCGCACCGGCTGGTCGACGCCGGGGTGACCGGCCCCGAGCGGATCGTCGACGTCAGCCGCAGCTCGGTCGTCTCGCTGCTGGTGACCGGCGTGATGCGGCTGGTGCTGTTCCTCGCGATCCTCGGCGTCGTCGCCGGTGGCGTGGCGCTGACCTCGGCCAACCCGACCGCCGAGGCGTTCCAGCACGTCGCGGGCGAGTTCGGCATGCGGCTGTTCGGCATGATCCTCTGGGCGGCCAGCATCACCTCGGTCGTCGGCGCCGCCTACACCTCGGTGTCGTTCCTGGTGACGTTCTCGCCGAAGCTGGAGCGGTCCCGGAACTGGCTCGTGGTGGGCTTCGTGGCGATCTCCGCCGTGGTGTTCCTGCTGCTCGACAAGGCCCCGACCACGCTGCTGGTGCTGGCGGGCGCGCTCAACGGGCTGATCCTGCCGGTGGGCTTCGGGGTGCTGATGTTCGTCGCAGCCAAGCGCCGCGACCTGCTCGGGGGATACCGCTACCCGCGGTGGTTGCTGATCGTGGGTGTGGTCGCCTGGCTGCTGACCGTGTACCTGGGATACAACGCGCTCGGCGGCATCGCCGCGCTGTGGAAGTGAGGTGGGCATGGACCTCAACTCGGACCTCGCGGAGGGCTTCGGCCGCTGGGAGCTCAGCGATGACGAGGCGCTGCTGCGCATCGTGACCAGCGCGAACGTCGCCTGCGGCTACCACGCCGGGGACGCCACGGTGATCCGCGACGCCGTCGAGCAGGCCGCCAAGCAGGGCGTCGTGGTCGGCGCGCAGGTGAGCTACCGCGACCTGGCCGGGTTCGGGCGGCGGTTCATCGACGTGCCGCCGCGCGAGCTGGCCAACGACGTGATCTACCAGATCGGCGCGCTGGCCGGGTTCGCCCGCATCGCCGGGACCGAGGTCGCCTACGTCAAGCCGCACGGCGCGCTCTACAACGCGATCGTGCACCACGCCGAGCAGGCGGCCGCCGTCGTCGAGGCGGTGCGCGCCTACGACCCGTCGCTGGCGGTGCTCGGGCTGCCGGGCTCGCAGTGGCTGGAGCAGGCCGAGCGCGCGGGGCTGCGGGTGTTCCGCGAGGCCTTCGCCGACCGCGCTTACACCCCGGAGGGCACGCTGGTGTCGCGGCGCGAGCCCGGCGCCGTGCTGCACGACCCCGAGCTGATCGCGCAGCGCTGCCTGCGATTGGCGGCCGGGGAGCCGATCGAGGCCGTCGACGGTTCGCGGATCCGCGTCGAGGCCGACTCGATCTGCGTGCACGGCGACAGCCCCGGCGCGGTGGCCATCGCCGAAGCCGTGCGGGACCAGCTGGTCGCCGGCGGGGTCGAACTGCAGCCGTTCGCCGCGCGAGGGCTGTGATGCGGTTCCTGCGGTGCGCTGATTCGGGCTTGCTCATCGAGCTGGCCGACCTCGAAGCCGTGCAGGCGCTCTACGCCGCGCTCGCCGAGGCGCCGCCCGAAGGAGTCACGGATCTGGTCCCGGCGGCGCGGACGTTGCTGCTGCACCTGGATCCGCTGCGCGCCGACGTCGCCGCGATCGAGGCGGCGGTGCGCACCGTCGAGCCGCGCGGGACCGCCGGCGGTGACGGTGCTCTGGTGGAGGTCCCGGTCGTCTACGACGGCGCGGACCTCGCGGAGGTGGCGGAGTTGACCGGGCTCACCGAGCGCGAGGTGGTGCACCGGCACACGAGTGCGGTGTGGACGGTCGCATTCGGCGGTTTCGCACCGGGATTCGGCTACCTCGCCGGTGGCCCGCCGGAGCTCGCGGTGCCGCGGCGGGCCGAGTCGCGGACCAAGGTGCCGCCGGGTTCGGTCGGCCTCGCCGGTGCGTTCAGCGGCATCTACCCGCGCGAATCGCCCGGCGGCTGGCAGCTGATCGGGCGCACCGATCTCGAGATCTGGCGGGTGGACCGCACTCCGCCCGCACTGCTGCGCCCGGGCGTGCGGGTGCGCTTCCAGGAGGTCCGATGAGCTGCTTGCAGGTGCTCGCCACCGGGCCGCTCGCGACGGTCCAGGACCTGGGGCGCCCGGGGCTGGCGGGGATCGGGGTCGGCACCTCGGGCGCGGCCGACGGCGGCGCGTTCCGGCTGGCCAACCGGTTGGTGGGCAACGACGAGGGCGCGGCGGCGATCGAGGTCACCTTCGGCGGGCTCGAAGTGCGCGCGACCCGGGACCTGACCGCCGCGGTGACGGGTGCGCCGTGTCCGGTCACCGTGGACGGTCGTGGTGCCGCGGTGAACTCGGTGCTGCGCATTCCCGCTGGTGCGGTCGTGCGGCTGGGGATGCCCGATCGCGGCCTGCGCAGCTATCTCGCCGTGCGCGGCGGTGTCGCCGTCGAGCCGGTGCTCGGTTCGAGGGCCACCGACGTGCTGGCAGGCCTGGGGCCGGAACCGCTGGCGCCGGGCGCGGAGCTGCCGGTGGGGCCGCCGCCGCCGCGATTCCCGCAGGTGGACCTGGCGCCGGTGGCGGCGTGCGAGGCCGGTGAGATCACGCTGCGCGTGACGTTCGGGCCGCGGCAGGACTGGTTCACCGAGGACGCGCTGACCGCGCTGGTCGGCAGCTCCTACGAGGTCACCTCGGACAGCAACCGGGTCGGCATGCGGTTGGCCGGCCCGGCGCTGGAGCGCTGCCGCACCGATGAGCTGCCCAGCGAGGGCATGGTGGCCGGCGCGCTGCAGGTGCCGCCCTCGGCCCGGCCGACGCTGTTCCTGGCCGACCACCCGGTCACCGGCGGCTACCCGGTGATCGCCGTGGTAGTCGCCGCAGACCTGGACAAGGCCGCCCAAGCCCGGCCGGGCCAGCGAATCCGCTTCCACCGCTGAGATTCGGTTGGTGGTTGTTTTGCGTGGCGGTGCGGTTGGCGGAACCTGAGTGCTTCCCTGGACTGCGGGTGCCCCTCCTGATGTATGCCCAATACACGGCGGAGGGGCCGTCCTCGCCAGGAAACCACTCAGAACCCGCAGCGGTGCAAGCTGCGTGCGTACTCAAAGCGGCTGACGCCGCTTGTACAGGCGTGGACGGCTACGCCGACAGTGCTGATAGACGAGGAGTTCCGCGATGACCGAACCTCAGGAGATGACCCCGGAGCAGGCCCGCGCCGCGTTCCGCGCCGGGCTGCGCGTGCCGACCTCGGGCTACAGCGCGGGGTGGACCCAGGCCAACCTGATCGCGCTGCCGCGCGAGTTCGCCTACGACTTCCTGCTGTTCGCGCAGCGCAATCCGCGCTCCTGCCCGGTGCTCGACGTGACCGAGCCCGGTGAGACCAGCGCCGGGATCTTCGCGGGCGACCTGCGCACCGATCTGCCCGCCTACACCGTCTACCGGGACGGCGAGCTGGTCGAGGAGCGCACCGAGGTCGTCGACCTGTGGCGGGACGACCTGGTGTCGTTCCTGGTGGGGTGCAGCTTCACCTTCGAGGCCGCGCTGCTGGAGGCGGAGGTCCCGGTGCGCCACATCGAGGCGGGCAGCAACGTGCCGATGTACCGGACGAACCGCGAGTGCCGCCCGGCGGGCAGGCTGTCCGGGCCGATGGTGGTGTCGATGCGCCCGGTCCCGGCCGAACTCGTCCCCGCCGCTGTCCGCGTCACCTCCCGCTACCCGTCCGTGCACGGTGCTCCGGTGCACGTCGGAGCGCCGGAAGCGCTGGGCATCGCCGACGTCGACCGGCCCGACTTCGGGGACGCGGTGGAGATCCGCCCCGGCGAGATCCCGGTGTTCTGGGCCTGCGGGGTGACTCCGCAGGCAGCGGTGATGCGGTCCAAGCCGCCGTTCGCCATCGGCCACGCGCCGGGCCACATGGCCATCACCGACAGCCGCGACAGCCGCTACCTGGTTCCGTAGCGGTCACGACCCGTCGCCGTAGCGGCGAGCCGAGGCGTCCGCCTGCGCCAGGCGGCGCAGCGCGAGCAGCAGCGGCTCGACCAGCACCGTGCCCAGGACCAGGTAGCGCACCGCGGTTTCCTTCGACTCCACCGGGACTCCGGAGACCTCGCCCTCGGCGAGCTCGCGCATCGCTCGCGCATAGGTGAGCACGGCGTCCTCGGACAGCGGGAAGTCGGCCGCTTCGAGGGCGTCGAGCGCTGCGGCCAGTTGCCGGACGGCTTGCCGGTCAGCGCTCTGCACCCGCCAGCCGAGCCGTTCCAGCACCGCTTCCGCCGCGCCGGTGTCCACCTCGTCGTCGACCGCCGGGCCCAGCGACCGGTGCGCGGCGCCGAGCAGGTCGTGCATGGTCTCCGGCGGGTCGTCCAGCTGCGCCAGCACTTCGCGGGCGGCCGCGACGCTGAGCCCGCCGACGCCGATGAGCGCGCGCACCAGCCGCAGCCGCGCCACGTGGCTCTCGTCGTACTGCGCCTGGGTCGCCGAGGTCAGCCGGCCTTCGTGGAGCAGTCCTTCCCGCAGGTAGTACTTGATCGTCGCCACCGCGACGCCGCTGGTGCGGCCGAGTTCGGAGATGCGCACGCCGTCGACTCCTTGAATTGGATAGTGCCACTTTCTTATATTGGATAGCGTTGCTCTCCAATATACCGGTGCGGCCGGACCCGGCCGCCGCTGAAGGGACTCGTGCGCGTGGAACCGCTCATCACCCTCGTCGTCGTGACCGCTGTGCTGCTGGTGGCCGGAGCCGCCGGAGTCCGCAAGCTGCGCCCCTGGCCGGTGGCCGTCCGCGGCGGGCTGGCGGCCATGTTCGTGCTGACCGGCGTCGTGCACTTCGTGCACATGCGGGAGGAGCTGATCGCGATGGTCCCGCCCGCGCTGCCCGCGCCGGGACTGCTCGTGACCATCACCGGGGTGCTCGAACTGCTCGGCGCGGCGGGCTTGCTGCTGCGGAAGACCGCGCCGTGGGCCGCCGCGGGGCTCGCCGCGCTGCTGGTGGTGATGTTCCCCGCGAACGTCCACAAAGCTCTGACCGCCCCGGCCGACATCACGGATGCGCTGCTGCCCCGCACCTCGATGCAAATCGTCTTCCTGGCCGCGGCGGTCTCGATCGTCGTGCACCACGTGCGGCGGACCGAGGTGCGCTGAGCGTCCGATTTGGACCGCGGAATCGCGCTGGTGGAACCGGGATTCGGCCGAATACCGCGTTCCGGGTCCGCCGGGATTCGTGCATTCTGCGGTGTGGCGGCGGCCGTTCCGCCTGTTGACTCCGGTGCGGAGTTGACCCGTGGAACGAGGAGGTGCTCGTGGGGGCGCATTCGGGCCGATTACGCAAAGCACTGGCCGTGGCGGCGAGCGCGCTGGTGGCGGGCACCGGGTTGGTGGCATCCGCCTCGGCCCAACCGGCCGCCGAGCCGGTCTCCTGGGAGAAGTGCGATCCGGCGGACCTGAGCGGGGTCCCGATCACCCAGCGGCACCTCTTCCGGTGCGCCACCTACCCGGTGCCGATCGACCACGACGACCCGAGCAAGGGCACCGTCGAGCTGGCGATGATGCGGCGCGCGGCGACCAGTCCGGACCAGCGCATCGGATCGCTCTTCCTGAACCCGGGCGGCCCCGGCGGCAGCGGCTACAACCGGCCGACGACGGCGGTCGACCGCTTCGACCCGGCGGTGCTGGAGCGCTTCGACATCATCGGCTTCGACCCGCGCGGGGTGAACAACAGCGATCCGCTGCGCTGCTTCAAGTCCGCGAAGCAGGCCGAGGAGGTGCTGGGCCGGATCTCGTCGGTGCCGGTCACCGACGAGCAGATCAGCACCACCATGGACGCCTACCAGGAGTACGGCGAGTCCTGCGCGAAGAACGCCGGTGAGCTGCTGCGGCACATGTCCACCGAGGACGTCGCGCGGGACCTGGACCTGATGCGGCAGGGCGTCGGCGACGACCGGCTCAACTACGTCGGCTTCTCCTACGGCACCCTGCTGGGCGCGACCTACGTCAACCTGTTCCCGGAGCGCAGCCGCGCGATCGTGCTCGACGGCAACGTCGATCCCGCGCTGCGGACCTCCGACGGCGTCCAGTACGACCGCGAGCGCGCGCAGGGCTTCGAGCTCGCGCTGGACGGATTCCTGAAGCGCTGCGCCGAGAACCCGGGCAAGTGCGCCTTCGGCGATGGCGACCCGCGGGCGAAGTTCGACGAGATCCGCGATCACCTGCGCGAAGAGCCGATCACCATGCCCGACGGCACGGAGATCACCCTCGACCAGTTCACCGACAGCACCGGAAGCGCGCTGTACAACCCGGAGAAGTTCCGGCAGCTCGCCACCGACCTGCAGTCGCTGCACCGCCAGCTGAACCCGAAGCCCGGGCTGGTCCCGGAACTGCTCACGGTGCTCAACGTGCCGACCGGGCTCGGCAGGCTCGACGCGGCACCCGACGCCGAATCCAGCTACGTCGACGACAGCTACTTCGCGGTGAACTGCACGGACAAGCCGATGCCCGCCGAACCCGAGCGGGTGGCGGAGATCGCGGCGCGGTGGGAGGCGGAATCGCCGACCTTCGGCCGCTCGCAGGCGTTCAGCGACCTGGCCGGCTGCGCGACCTGGCCGGAGACCACCGCTGACGTGCACCGCGGCCCGTGGGCGCACCAGGCGGAGAACCCGGTCCTGCTGTTCGGCAACAGCTACGACCCGGCGACCCGCTACGAGTTCTCCCGCCGGATGGAGCAGCAGCTGGGCAACGCCCGCCTGGTCACCGTCGAGGCCCACGGCCACTGCATCCTGGGCGGTCGCAGCTCCTGCGCGGACACGATCGCGGCGAACTACCTGATCGACCTGGAAGTCCCGGAACCGGGCTTCGTCTGCCAACCCGACGAGCAGCCGTTCAGCTGAGCGGTGGCGCGGAGCCCTGAAGCGAAAAGATCCCCCGTCCGAGGAGAAGGGCGGGGGATCTTTCTCGTTGGGGTCGACGCGCCGGTCGCCTCTGCGGCGAGTGGCGCGACGCGGCTCCAGCCGAACGGTATTCCGCGACGGCGATAGTTGAGGCCCGGGGGACACGGGCGCATCGACCAGCCTGTTCAACGGGCGGGCGGGTGGTGGTGTTCCTGGTGCGGCTGTGAGCCGTCCCTCACTCGATCGAGAACCCGTCCCGACATGCGACGGTTCGATGCTTGACTCCCGGGAATCCGCTGTGCTTGGCCTTAGCTTCGGAGCATGGATTTCCACGACGAGATTCGAATCGGACAGCACACCTACGGAGTCAAGGCCAGGGGCGAGCCCGCGGGCGAGGGCCAGCCGGCCGGTGTGGCGGTGGAGTTCACCGGCGCGGACGCGGACGGCCGCGTGGTGGCGGAGGGCACCCTGCTGATCGCCGTCGACGGGCTGGGCGATGCCGGTGCCTTCCTGATCCGGACCCTGGACGGCCTCGCCGCGCTGCACGCACCGTGGTCGAACGGTCGCGGGCGCAGCCGACCACGGCCGCCGAACGCGGGACGCGCGTGGACCGACTCCGACGGCGAACTGCTGCGGGAGCGGTGGCTGAGCGCGCTCGGCGACTCGGCTGGACGGCTGGCCGGGGAGCTCGCCGAAGAGCTCGGCCGCACCCGCGCCGCGGTGCGCGCCCAGCTGCCCAGGCTGGGGTGCGACCCGGACCTGCCGGGGCGGGCGCTCGGGCGGTCCTGACGTCGGCGCAGGTCGCGACCGCTCCTGCTGAATTCCGAACGCCGGTGGTTCGCAATTCGGGAAATGCGTGGTTGGTTCGGCGAAATTCCTGTTCTCGGCGTGCCGAAAACTCCATTTGGAGAATCGGAATGATGGAATGGGTCGCGGCGTTCGGATTGGGCTTTGGATATTTCGCGGAAAGGAGGTAATGTTCCGGATCGGAGAAGGGGAGTAGTCCGCAATCCCGCGGTCGACATGCTGGTGCCCGTTCGGTGCGCACCCGGTCGCGGAGCCTTGGATCAGAGGTGGGCGAGACCTTCGGAACCGGCAATGGCATGCCGGGCCGAAGATGCTGCGCGCCTTCGTCCTGGCTGTGATCGAAGAGGTGGGTGTTCATCGTGCTGGGCAGTCTTGCGCTGAGTTCCGTGGCGATCTTCGTGGCGGAGCTCGGGGACAAATCCCAATTGATGGCGATGACCTTCGCGACCCGCTACCGCGCGTGGCAGGTGCTGCTCGGCATCACCATCGCCACCACCGTGGTGCACGCGGTTTCCGTCGCGCTGGGCTTCGGGATGGGCGAACTGCTGCCGACCGAGTGGATCGCGCTGATCGCGGGAGTGGCGTTCCTGGGCTTCGCCGCGTGGACGCTGCGCGGTGACCGCCTGACCGAGGAGGAGAAGCGAAAGGCCTCCCGGCGCGCGGGTTCGGCGGTGCTGGTGGTGACGGTCGCCTTCTTCCTGGCGGAGCTCGGCGACAAGACGATGCTGGCCACGGTCACGCTCGCCACCCACCACGACTGGCTCGGCACCTGGATCGGCTCGACGATCGGCATGGTGGTGGCCGACGCGCTGGCCATCGGCATCGGCCTGCTGCTCGGAAAGCACCTGCCGGAGCGGCTGATCCGCTACGGAGCGGCGGCGCTGTTCGCCATCTTCGGAACCTGGCTCGTCGTCGACGCGGCGCTCGCCCTCCTCTGACCGGAGCGAGAACAACGCCCCCGGCAGCAGCATGCGCCGCAGGCGAGCAATTCACCTGCGGCGCATGCACCGGCGCGGATTTCAGGCAGCGCCCGGGATTCCGCTGTCCGCACCGTTGCGCGAAATCCGCCGCTGGGAAGTCAGCACTTCTCGAACGTCGTTGAGGAAGAGCGGTAGGTGGCTCCGGTGGAGCTGACGGTTTCCGTGTAGACCTCGACGGTGGCGCCGGTGTTGCACGGGGCCTTAGCCGTCAGGTTGATCTCGGTGCCGCTCTGCGCCAGCTCGCCGATCACCTTGGGCGTGGCGTCCTTCTGGGCCACCACGATTCGGACGTTGACCGTCGCGGTGTTCAGGCAGCCGGTGCGCCCGCCGTTGGCGACCAGCGTGTTGCCCTCGCGCGTCGGTTGGTAGGCGAAGAGCGCGCACGCCGGGGCTTGCTCGGGGGTGGCGGCGATCGCCGGGACCGCGGGCGCGATCGCGAACGCGGTGAGCGCGGCCGCAATGCTGAACAGGACGGGTGAACGTCGCATTCCGATGCCTTCTTTCCGTCTGCCGGATTGCCGTCAGTGGGCATCGGGAGTCGATCACCCGGCGTGATAGCTGTCAATTCGGGGCCGAGTGGGGGGAAGTTTTTCACCCGACCGAGTAAGGCTTTTCGGCGTGTCGTCCGGGCCTGCATTCCGCGCAATTCCCACGGCTCCAGTAAATATGAATCGAGATCACGTCTCGGTGGTTGTGCAATATGTGCAATACGTCTGTTAATCTTGCAGTCCGGCTGAGGGGGTGGGGATGTCCAAGACGGTCGCCAAGGCGGTCCACGTGCTCGAATCCCTCGCCGCGGCGCCCAAGACGATCGCCGAGCTGGCGCGGGAGCTGGGCGTGCACAGCTCGTCCGCGCTGCGCATGGTGCAGCCGCTGGCCGACGGCGGGCTGATCGCCCGCGGGCCGGACAACCGGTACCGGCTCGGGCTGCGGCTGGTGGAACTCGGCCAGCAGGTGCTCGACGAGATGGACCTGCGGGTCCTCGCCCGGCCGCACCTGATCGCGCTCGCCGATGCGACCCGCGCGACGGTGCACCTGGCCCAGCTGGTGGACGACCAGATCGTCTACGTGGACAAGATCGAGGGCGCGGCGACGATCCGCACCTGGTCGCGCATCGGGCGAGCGGTGCCGCTGCACACCGCAGCCGCCAGCAAGGTGATCCTGGCCGCGCTACCGGCACCGCACTGCGACCGGCTGCTGGCCGCGCACACCTTCACCCGCTTCACCGAGCGCACCATCACCGATCCGGCCGAGTTCCGCGAGCACCTCGCGACGGTCGCCCGCCTCGGCTACGCGACCGATCAGGCCGAGTTCGAGCCCCTGGTGCACTGCATCGGCGTCGCGATCCCGGACGCGACCGGACAGCTGGGCGCGGCGATCTCGCTGACCACCGTCCGGGCCTCGGCCGACCAACCGGCGGCGGACAAGCCGCTGCACCGGATGCGGGAGGCCGCGAACGCGATCGCCGCCGCGCTCGGCCGCCCGCTGCGATGACGCCCGCCAGGGTGATCGACGAAACTCCCGGCAACCCGTGACCCCGCTGAACGGTGTTCGTTAGCAGGATGTTCGGCGCTACCCGGAGAGGATCGCGATGACCTGGATGATCTACGGCGCGAGCGGCTACACCGGGAGGCTGGTCGCCGACCTGGCGGTCGATCGCGGGGAACGCCCGGTGCTGGCCGGTCGTGACCCGGCGAAGGTCGCCGCGGTGGCCGCCCCGCGCGGACTGCCCCACCGGACCTTCGACCTCTCCGATCCTGAAGCGGTGGACGCCGGTCTGGAGGGCGTGGACGTCGTCGCGCACTGCGCCGGTCCGTTCTCCGCGACCTCGGCGGCGATGGTCGACGGCTGCCTCCGCAACGGCGTGCACTACCTGGACATCACCGGCGAGATCGACGTGTTCGAGGCGGTGTTCGCGCGGCACGAGCAGGCCCGCGGCGCCGGTTCGGTGCTGCTGCCCGGTGCCGGTTTCGACGTGGTGCCGACCGATTGCCTGGCCGCGATGGTCGCCGCCGAGCTGCCCACCGCGACCCACCTCGACCTCGCGTTCCAGGCCAGCGGCGGGATCAGCGGGGGCACGCTGAAGAGCGCGCTGGAGGGCGCGGCGCTGGGCGGTCGGGCCCGCATCGACGGCGAAGTGCGAGTGGTGCCGATGGGCTGGCGGCGACGCGAGGTGCCCTTCCCGTCCGGCCCGCGGCGGGTCACCTCGCTGCCCTGGGGCGACGTGAGCACGGCTTACCGCAGCACCGGGATCGGCAACATCACCACCTTCGCCCACCTGCCGGGCCTGGACCGGGCGGGCGCGCGGTCCAGCCGGCTGTCCCAAGCGCTGATGCGCACGCACGTGGTGCAGCGGCTGGGCAAAGCGGCGATCGGCGCCGTCGTGCGCGGCCCTGGCCTCACCGCCCGCTCGCGCAGCTGGGTCGAGGTGTACGCCGAGGCCACCGACGACTCCGGGCGCAGCGTCTCCGCGGCCCTGATCGGCCCGGACACCTACGACCTCACGGCCGACTCGGTCCTGCGCGCGGTCAACGCCCTGCAGTCCGAACCGCCGGAACCGGGCGCCCACACGCCGTCCACGGCCTTCGGCGCGGACTTCGTCCGCCGCCTCCACGGAATCCGCATCATCGAACCGGCCCGCCGCTGACCGGCCCGTCACCCGGAGCGCGGTCAATTTCGCGAGAAATTGACCATCACCCGGGTGAACGTCAATTTCTCGCGAAATTGACACCGGGCCCTGCGGTGGGGCTTGGGCGGAGGACTTCTGCTGGTGTGGGTCGTGAGTGCTTTGTGGTGTTAGGGCACCGGAAAGTGCTCACGGGGTCGGCGCTGGTCCAGGACGCCGGTGGACCTCACCGCGGGAGGAGGCGGAGGCGGCCTTCGGGGCCGGATTCCGCGGCGAGGAACTCCAGGTGGGGGCCTTCTCCGGAGGCCGGCTGCAGGGCGGCGAACTCGGCGCTGTCGGTGGTGAGGTCCATGCCCGTGGTCTCGGCCCAGCCGCGGGCCAGCGCGCGCGGGTCGGGGGTGTCGACCACGACCGCGGCGACCGGGCCGGTGCGCTCGTAGATCTTGCGGGGTTCGAGCACGCAGAGCTCGTTGCCCTCGACGTCGGCCATCACCACCCAGGGCACGTCGCTGCTCTGGTCGATGTCGGCGAAGCGGGCACCGGCGTTGAACAGCCGCTCGACGAGCTTGGTCTGATCGTCGTGCGACTCGCTGCGCAGATCCAGGTGCACGCCGTTCTTGGCGGTCTTCGCCACCGCGCCCGGCACGAAGCGCAGTTCGACGCCCGCGCCCGCCGGGTGCACCGCGGATCCGTCGAGGTTCCAGCCGAGCACGTCGGCCCACCACTGCGCGAGCCGCTGCGGCTCCCGCGCCGAGAACTCCACGACGACCGGTGTCATGGCCGAAAGCTACCGCAGATCACGGACTGGAACTCGTCGTGCGGCGGCGGAAAAGGACTGGCGCCCGGACATCCCCGCGGGTGAAGCTGCTGCCATGCGGATTCGTGAAGCGCGCCTCGACGACTGGCCGGCCATCTGGCCGTTCATGCGGGACATCGCGATGGCGGGGGAGACGTTCTCCTGGGACCGGGACATCTCGGAGGAACGGGCCCGCGAGCGGTGGTTCCCGGCGCTGCCCGGCCGCTCGGTGGTGGCGGTCGACGACGACGGCACGGTGCTCGGCACCGCGGTGTCCGGGCCGAACCACGAGGGCCCGGCCAGTCATGTGGCGAGCGCGAGCTTCATGGTCGACGCGGCGCACGCCGGGCGCGGTGTCGGGCGTGCGCTGGGGCGTCACGTGCTGGACCAGGCGCGGGCCGACGGCTTCCGCGCCATGCAGTTCAACGCCGTGGTGGAGACCAACACCAGGGCGGTCGCGCTGTGGCGGTCGCTGGGCATGGAGATCGTCGCGACGCTCCCGCAGGCCTTCCACCACCCGGTGCACGGCTACGTCGGCCTGCACGTCATGTACCAGTTGCTTTGAGCCCGGCGCGGAGGTCGGCGAGCAGGCCCGGCAGCACGACCTCCTCCTCGACGGCGCGGGCCGCGGTGGACATCAGCTCGGCCAGCTCCGGATCCCACGGCGTCTCCAGCGGCGCGCCGACGAGGTTCGGCAGGTCGGTGCGGTCCGCGGCCGCGTGGTCGAGCGCCTCGCGGTAGTCACCGGCCGACATCCGCCAGGGCCGGGCGCGGTGGTGCTCCCAGAGGGACCGGGTGATGCCGATGCCCGCCCAGTCGAAGTCGCCGTGGTGGTGCAGGGTCGCGCCGTCGGCGGTGAGCCGGTCGAGCAGGGCCAGCGCGACCGTCGTCGGGTGGCCCGACACGCACACCACCGGGTGCTCGATGCGTTCCTCCGCGGCGGATTCCAGCACGCGCGGGTTCTCGCACACCGCGACGGCGGTCCCGGGCTCGACGAGCCGGGCCGGAGCGGTGCGCAGGTCGAGGTGGGTCAGGTGCGTCGGCAGGCCGATCGCGGACCGCCGCCGTGCACCGTCCGACCAGGAATCGTCGCCGACGAGTGGCAAAGCCCAGGTCAGCACGGTAGCGGACACCGCGTCGAGGGTGACGCCGCAGCGCTCCCACAGCGCCCGGCGCTCCCGCTCGTTGCCCGGCGACTCGACTCCGTGCGCCAGCGCAGCAGCCTTGAGCACGACCCGGCTCAAGGCCGTGCCGTTGTCGAGCTGGTGCGCACCGCCGACACGAGCGGCGAGTTCACCGCGCGAAGTCCAGGTCTCGGGCGCCCGATCCAGCGCGAGCGCGGACAGGACTCCGGCCGCGCGTCGCGCAATGGTGGGCAGTTCATCGGCTGCCACGCGTCCGTACTGGTAGATCCACTGCATCCACGGCGCGGCCCACCCGGCTTCCGCGAGGCCGTGTTCCGCCAAGGCCGCGCGCAGCGGCTCGATCGTCCGCTCCCGCTGCTCATCCCGGGAGCTCGCCTCGCGCTGGACCACCGGTCGCTCGTGCAGGATCTCCAGGACTTCCGCCAGCCCCAGGCCGAACCGGCTCCCGCGCACCGAATCGTCCAATTTGGACACATTGATCCGCGTTCCCAGCCCCATCATCGGGCGCCCGTACACCTCGCCGACGAGCCGCTGCGCCTCAGCATCGGGCAGCTCCAGCCGGAAGGTCGCCGGTGGCTTGGGCGATTCCAGCGCTTCTCGCGCCTGCTCCCACAACCCGCGCAACGCCTCAACGCCCCACACCGCGCGAACGTCGTCCACGACTCCCACCGCAACCTCCCAGCTCACCAGTCCTCCCGGAAACATGATGGTCGAGAGCCGCCCAAGACCTACCAGGGGGTTTAGGCCGACGCGGCGCACCTCTACTCCCACCGGTGATAGCGGGATGACGTTGAGGTGGTGACGGGGCCGGTTGGGGGCGTGGCCGGGTTCGGGTTCGAAGCGGTGGGTGGTCGCCTTGAGGGTGCCCGTGTCACCACCCCAGGTTCCGCCGAACGATCGCGCACCACGCTCTCGGGGCGACGCTGGCTAGGGCCGGGACCCGTGTCACCACTGTTCATGTGGTGGTGACGTCCGGCGATTTTGCCTGAAACTGGCGTCCCAGCCCGGCCGCATCCTGCGTCGAGACGCGGCCAGTTTCAGGCAAAATCGCCCCCGCGCACGACGCAACCACCTACCGCAGTGCACTCAATCCGGCCCCGCACCCCACCGGCTCCGTCACCACCTCGCCCCAGCCGCTCTATCGCCACCGAACCACCAGGTCCCGCCCCGGACGCGTCCCGGTCACCCGTCCGCCCGGTGCAGCGCGGTGCCGGTCCAGGTCGTGTGCGTGCAGGCGATCCCGTGGCCGCTGCGGGGGCGGAGGACGTCGTAGATGTGCATCTTCGGGATCTTCGGCGAGACGCCCCAGCCGCTGGGCCAGGTGATCAGCCAGTCCATGTCCAGGTCCACCAGCAGGCCGAGCATCCGCGCGATCGTCGGGTCGTCCAGTCGCTCGAACGCTTCGTCCAGCAGCACCAGCCGCAGCGGGCCGCGGCCGTCCGAGGACACGCTGACCGCGTCGTAGAACGCCGCCGCGGCCGCGAACAGCGTCACGTAGGAGATCAGGCGCGTTTCGCCGGAGGAGAGCTGGCGCAGCCGCCGCACCCGCGGTTTGCCGTCCGGGCCGGTGTCGCGGACCCGCACGGTGAACGCGAACCACGAGCGGTAGTCCAGCGCGCGGGCCAGGATCTCCGCGTAGCCGCCCGAGGTGCTGTCCCGCTCGGCCTCGATGAGGTCGGTGAACACCCGGCGCAGCAACGCGTCCTGGTCGTCGCTGCGGTCGGCGAACGGGGTGCGCACCAGGTCGATGGCCTGCTTGATGTCCTCGCCCAGCGCGGCCGACGGCTGCCAGTCCAGCTGGACGTGCACGCCCTGGCTGGAGCGGGCACCGTCGAGCACCTCGTTCATCCGCTTGCACAGGTCCTCGGCGATGGACATCTGCCCGCGCAGGCGTTCGGCGAGGTCGCGGATCAGGTAGTCGGCGAAGATCGACTGGTAGCGCTCGTTGAGGTAGCCGCGCTGCTCGCCGAGCCGTTCGCCGACCCGCCGCGCCGCCTCGGCCACCGGCTGCGGTCCTTCTTCACCGGTGACCGTCACGGTCAGCAGGCCGTGCTGGTCGGCGGCGGTGATGTCGTAGTTGCCGCTCAGCGAGTGCTGCAGCGTCTGCAGCCGGTTGAGCACGGTGGCCTCCGACGATCCGCGCCGCTCGGCCTCGGTGAGCAGCGCGGCGGCTTCGTCGAGCTCGCCGGGCAGCTCCTCGCCGACCTCGGCGGCCGACCACAGGCCGGGGATGCGCAGCGCCTGCTGGAAGGTCTCGGTCGCCGAGGACGCGTCGTGCTCGCGGCCCGGCAGCTGGGACTGCTTGTTCTCCAGCTGGGTTTCCAGCCGCGCCGCGGCCTCGCGCAGCGAGCTGATCCGCTCCCGCGCCTGCGGCAGCTGCTTGCGCAGGTCGGCGCGCTCGCGCTCGAACGCGCTCACCTTGTCGGAGATCTCCTGCGCCTCGCCACCGACCGCCGAGGTCAGCTCGGCCAGCCCGGTCGCCTGCTCGGCGTAGGCGGCGCAGCGCTGCTCGGCCTGGGACTCGGCCTCCATCCGGTCGGCGATGGCGACGTCGTGGTGCAGCGAGATCTCCTGCAGGTCGGCCAGCGTCGGCAGGCAGCGCGAGTCGATCGCCTCGCACAGCGCGTCGATCCCGCCGCGGGCGTCGATGGCGGCCCGGTGCGCCGCGTCGAGCGCCCGGGTGTCGGCGGGCAGATCCGCCTCACCGGCCGAGCGCACCAGTTCGGCGTGCGCGGCCTGCCAGCGCTGGTCGGCGCTCTCGTGCTGCTCGCGCAGCTGCACCACCTTCTGCTCGCTGTCGGCCGCGGCCTCGATCGCGGTGGTCAGCTTCGCGTGCGCGGTCAGCAGATCGCCGTCGTCCGGGTAGGACTCCAGGTGCTGCTCCAGCTCCGCCGCGTGCTCGGACGCCTCGTGGTGGCGCCGCTCGGCTTCGCCGACCTCGGCGCGCAGCCGGGAGAGGTCCTCCTCCAGCTCCGCGATGCGCCGTGCGCGGGCCGCTTCGCGGGCGCCCGCTCCGACGTACTCCGCGGCGCTCTTTCGCCACGCGCCGGAGAGCACCCCGGCGCGCCAGCTCCCGTCGGTGGACACCGAAAGCCCTGCGCTGCCGTCGGTCGACACCGCGGCCAGCAGGTCGGCGACCCGCTCCGGCGGCACCGGGCAGTCGGTCACGGCGGCGGGGGAGAGCAGGTCCGCGAGCGCGGCACCGCTGCCCGGATCCGCGGGTTCGGCGAGCAGGTCGGCCAGTCCGGGAACCGCGCCGTCGGCGGTGACCCACGCGTTGAGCAGGCCGCTGGACTGCAGCGCCGCTTCCAGCCCCGCCCGCTCGCCTGCGGTCAGGGACGGCTGGAAGTCGACCAGCTCGTAGAAGGCGCGGCCCTGCTCCGGGTTCCGCTCGGCCTCGGCCCAAGCGGGGCGGCCCGGGGTCTGCTCGTGACCGGCGCGGAGCTCGGCCAGCTCCTGCTCGCGGGTGCGGGAATCCACGCGCAGCTCGGTGATCTCCTGCTCGACGGCGGAGACCTGGCGGCGCGCTTCGTGCAGCTGCGGCCGCGCCCAGCGCCGCGCCTGCTCGCGGGCACCCCGCGTCGCGGTGCGGTTCTCGGCGAGTTCGTCGGCGGCGGGCGGTTCCGGCGCCGGGTCCTCCACTGCGGAGGGCCATTCGGTCGCCCACTTCTGCGCCCGCTCGACCCACACCGCCGCGGCGTCGGCGAGCTCCTGCTGCGCCTGGTTGCGCCGCCCGGCGGCTTCGGTCGCGGTCAGCTGCGCCTGCCGGGCCAGTCGTTGCAGCTCGGCGACCTTGTTCTGCTCGGCGTCGAGCTCCACGGCCTGCTGGTGCAGCGCGAGGGTCAGCGCCGAGCGCTGTCGTGCGGTGGCGGCCAGCTGCTGCGAATCCGCCACCACAGCGCGGAATTCCGCGGCGATCGCCTCGGCGTCCAGCTGCGGTGCGACGGCGCGCTGCACCTCCTGCGCGACGGCATCCGGTTCCGGCGAGATCCGCACCTCGGCCTGCTCGGCGCGCAGCTCCGCGACCGGGACCACCGGCGGTCGCCGCACCAGCGACCCGTCCAGCCCCGCGGTCGACAGCTGCTGCGCCGCCCGCTGCGCCGCCTGACCGGCGGCCTCGGTGTCACCGGAGAGCCGCCGCAGCACGCCCACGACCGATTCCGCCGAGCGGTGCTCCTGCGCGCGGTGCTTGGCGGCGGTGTCCAGCGCGGAAACCGCCGAACTGCGAGCGCTTTCCACCAGCTGCTCGCGGTCGCGCAGGTTCTGCAGCTCGGAGTAGGCCGGGTGGGAGCGCAGGGCGTCGATGCTGGATTCCAGCTCGGCCTCGCGCTGCTCCAGCTCGGCGATCGTCCGCTCCGCGGTCTCCCGGTCCTGCTGCTTGCCGCCGACCTGCTTCTCCAGACCGGCCAGCTCCTTGCGCAGCGCGCGGAGCCGCTGCTGGGCGGTGCGCATCGCTTCGGCCCGGTCGCGCAGCGCGCCGAACGCGTAGCCGGAGTAGGTCGACAGGAACGCGGTGAGCGCCTTGTCCGCGCCGGTCAGCCGGACGATGTTCTCCCGGATCGACTCCAGGTCGTCGAACGAGGTGGCCAGCCGCTCGATCAGCGCGGCGTCCAGCGGCGGCAGCGCGTCGGAGAGGATCTGCTCCAGCTGCCCCTCCAGCACCTTCAGCCCGACGTCGGGGTTGCGCAGCGTGCGCTGCAGGTGCAGCAGGTCGCCGTAGCGGGCGGCGGGCACGCCGTAGACGGTGGCCGCGACCTTGGCGCGGAAGGCCTGGTCGTCGAGCACGCAGTCGGCGCCGAGCAGGTCGCGCAGCTGCGCCGAACCCAGCGGCACCCGGTCCGCGCCGACCAGGTAGAGGTTGATGCCGACGCGGCGGCTGGTGATGAACCGCCACGAGTCGCTGATCGACTGCGAGGTCTTGGACGCCTTCACGCCGACGCCGCAGGTGAGGAATTCCTCGTGGCCGTCGGCGGTTTCGCGGCGCAGCTCGATCCAGGCGTAGCCGATCCGGTTCGGCCCGCCCGGGTACTCGTCGAGCATCAGCCGCCGGATGCTGACCGTGTCGAAGCCCTTGGAACCCAGCTGCCGCAGGTCGCCGTCCAGGCACAGCGGCAGCAGCAGCTCCAGGGTGCGGGACTTGCCGGAGCCGTTGGTGCCCTGGAAGATCGCCCGCCCGCCGTCGAGGTCGAAGGTCGTCTCGGCGTACTGCCAGATGTTGACGATCCCGCCGCGGTGCAGCCGCCAGCGGTTCGCCCCGGGCCCGGTGCTCTCGTCGCTCACCGCTGTTCCCCCTGCTTCTCGTCGATCTCGTCGAACAAGGACCAGCCCGCCGGCTCGGGGGCGGGTGGTTCCGGTTCCCGGTTGGGTGCCGGGGTGGCGTCCGGTTGCGGCAGCCAGCGGTGCGCGGCCGGGCTGAGCAGCCAGCTCCCGCCCGCGTCCTGCAGCAGACCGAGCCTGCGCAGCAGCGCCACCACCGAGTGCACCAGCTCCTGGTGGTCCTCGGTGGCCTGCCGGGACCACGCGGCAGGGTAGGCCTCGACCAGCTCCTGGCACACGTCGGTGAGGTCCTGCCAGGTCACCGGGTGCTTGCCCGCGGCGTCCGCGGCAGCGCGGTCGAGCAGCTCGGGCAGCGCCAGCAGCGCGATGCGGGCCACCGTTCCCGGCCCCGGGAACGCCACGTCGCTGAGGTAGTCCTCCGGGTCGCAGACCACCACGCCCTCCGCGCGGCACTCGCTGACCAGCCCGAAGAACCGCTCCAGGCGGCGGGATTCGGCGGTCACGTGCTCGCGCAGCCAGCCGGACTGCTCGGCCGGGAGGTCGCTGTAGAGCACGACCGGGTCCTCGACCAGCCGCCGCCGCACCGCGTGCTCCAGGTTGCGCGGCCCGGCCGCGCTGGCCAGCTCGATCAGCTGCTCGGGGCTCTCGGCCTCGGCCAGCGGCCCGGCGACGAGCTGTCCGAGCAGGTCGGTGTCGATGGTGATCAGCGCTTCGGCGGACGATTCGGCGGTCACCGATCCCTCGGTCTCGGTGATCACGCCCAGCGCCACCAGCTGCCGCAGCGCGGCGGTCAGCGCGCGCCGGTCCGCCGGGTCGTCGACGACCGCGATCTCGGCCTCGGCCGCGGCGGCGCGGACATCGCTGACCAGCCGGGACAGCAGGACCTGGCGGCCGATGCCGGTCAACGCGGCCAGCGTCAGCGCCAGGTAGGCGTAGCCGCGCGGGCTCAGCGCCGCCTCGCCGCGGGTGGTGTCCTCGCCGGCGCCCGACTTGTACAGCCGGGCGAAGCGGCGCTCCACCACCAGCCGGTAGCCCAGCAGCGAGGAGAACACCTCTTGGAGCACCACGCGCTGCCGGTAGATCATCGGCAGCAGGTCGCCGTCCGGGCCACCGGCGCGCAGCAGCGGGCGGCGCAGCAGCACCCGGGCGCAGCGGACGACGTTCGCCGCGTCGATGTCGGGCAGCTCGTCGAAGGTCGTGGTCATCGGGCGGCCCCCTGCTCCTGCGGGATCGCGCCGTCCCCGCTGAGTTCCAGCACCGTGTCGCGCAACGTCAGCCGTCCCGCTGCGCTGGCGATCTCGGTGTCCTGACCTGCCTCCGGCCGCACGGTGACGCGCAGGCGGTGCACCGGGTCGAGCGCGGTGCCCGCCTCGTCGGAGCCCTCGCGCTGGGCCATCGCCAAGGTCAGCAGCTCGCACAGCACGCCGAGGGCATCGGGGGACAGCTCCTGCTCGGCCAGCCGCGGTCCGGCCGCGGCGAGCTCGGCGACGGCCGCGCTGCGCTTCTGGTCGGCCTCGCGGGCCTGGGCAAGCAGGGTTTCCTCGGTCATCGGGTCGTCGAGCACCCGCGAGGTCCGGCCGCGGGCGCCGCGATCGCCGCGGCTGCGCACGCTGACCGTGACGTCGAGCACCGGGCCGTCGCGCCAGGACACCTTGTCGTTGTCGGTGTCGTAGTCCGGCGCGGGCTGCAGGTGGCGGGCCGAGTGCAGGCCGAACGCGGCCGAGTGCAGCTGGTGCGCGCCTGCCTCGTCGGCGCCGTCGAACCACTTCGCCAGCTTCAGCAGCTCACCGCGGCGGCCGGGCACCAGCCCACCGCCGGAGGTGGCCCGCTTCACGCTGGCCAGCAGCGAGCCGATCGCCCGCGCGGTGGCCTCCCGCAGCGCGGCGACCTGGCTGGGGCGGCCCGGGGAGTCCACGAACCAGTCGGTGAGCTCCTGCCAGTCCGCCGCGGTCCGGCCGCGCGCCCGCTCCACGTCGGTGCCCAGCTGGTCGGCCGGGCCGAGCAGGCGCAGCAGCTCGCCGCGCACCCCGGCCAGGCCCGCCAGCGAACCGGCGATGGTCTCGGTGTGCCGCAGCACGTCCTCCACCACCATCTGGATGTACTCGACCAGCAGGTTGCGGAACCCGGAGATCTCCTCCGGGGCCAGCTGGTGGCGGGTCACCACCTGGCCCAGGTAGGCGTAGAAGTCGCGGACCGTGGCGGCCAGCTCCGCGTGCTGCAGGAACACCGTGGTGACCTGCTCGGCGAGCCGCTCCCTGGCCTGCCGCGCGGCCTTCGCCCGCGGATCGCGGACCTCGGCGGCCAGCGCCTCGGACAGCGCGCTGCCGATCCCGGCCAGCCCGCGGTCGATGGCGGGCAGCAGCTCGCGGGACACCTCGCGCGCGCCCTCCGGCACCCGCAGCAGCGCGTCGACGTCCCGCTGCACGCGAACCGCGAGCTTGCTGACCTGGTAGCGCACGCTGCCGTGCTGGAACTCGGCGATGCTCGACGCGATCGTCTCGCGGCGGCCCACCACCAGGTTGCCCCACTTCACCAGCCGCTTGAGCCGGTCGATGACGGTGTCCACATCGGACTCGCCGGGCGCCACCCCGCCCTCCCGCTCGGCGGCCGCCAGCGCCGCGCCCACCTCGCCGGCGGACAGGTCCGCCAGCAGCGTCGAGGTGAACAGCCGCATGATCGCCAGGTAGGTGCGGTGCTCGGGTGCCTGCAGGTAGGCGAACAGCTGCAGGCGCTGCCCGTCGTCGCGGGTCTGGTCGGGCGCGGGCGCGGGCACGTCCGCCGCGGTTCCCGCGACGCCCGCGCGCAGCACATCAGCTTCGTGGTCCGGGGCCGTCACGGTCCGCCACGATATCCGGTGGGGCGGACACGGCCGGTCACCTGGCATGCGGTGACCGGCCGCGGCCGCCCCGGGGGTAGCGTTTCGGGACGGCTTCGGGCGCGGGGGAGGCCCCGGCTGGACGATCTGGAGGAGCAGCACCGGTGAGCGCGGGACGGGCGGTCGGACTCTTACTCGGCGTGGCTGCGGACGCGGCCCTCGGTGATCCGAAGCGCGGGCATCCGGTCGCGGCCTTCGGCAAGATCGCGCAGTCCGCGGAGCGGCTGCTGCACCGCGACCAGAAGCCGGCCGGGGTCGTCTACACCGGGGTGCTGGTCGGCGGCGCGGTCGGGCTGGGCGTGCTCGCGCAGCGGTGGACCAAGCGCAGCCCGGTGCTGGAAGCGGCCGCGACCGGCCTGGTGACCTGGGTGGTGCTCGGCGGATCGTCGCTGGCCGACGAGGGCACCGCGATGGCCCGGCTGCTGGACGCGGGCGAGATCGAGGCGGCCCGCGAGCGGCTGCGCAACCTGTGCGGCCGCGACTCGGCGGTGCTCGACGGCCAGGGCCTGGCCCGCGCCACCGTCGAATCGGTGGCGGAGAACACCTCCGACGCCGTGGTCGCCCCGCTGGTCTGGGGCGCCGTCGCGGGCATCCCCGGACTGCTCGCCTACCGCGCGGCGAACACGCTGGACGCCATGGTCGGCCACCGCTCGCCCCGCTACGCCAACTTCGGCTGGGCCTCCGCGCGCCTGGACGACCTGCTCAACCTGGTGCCCTCGCGGCTGGCGGCGGTGCTGACCTCGGCGTGCGCGCCGGTGGTCGGCGGCTCGGCGAAGGGTGCGTGGCGCACCTGGCGCCGCGACGCCTCGGCGCACCCGAGCCCGAACGCCGGGCAGATCGAAGCGGCCTTCGCCGGAGCGCTCCAGATCCGCCTCGGCGGCCGGACGGTGTACGGCCACGTCGTCGAGCAGCGCCCGGTCCTCGGCGAGGGCCGCACGGCCGACGCGGGCGACGTGACCAGGAGCGTCGAGCTGTCCCGGGTGATCGGCACGGCCACGGGCGTTCTCACCGCGGCCTGCGCCCTGACCCGGGCCCTCCGCCGCCGCTGAAATCGCCTCAGTCACGACAAGAGGGCCGCAGCTTCCTCAGGAGCTGCGGCCCTCTTGCGAGATCAGGCTCTGCTGGTCGGTTCCGCGTCCGCGGTCTCCCGGCGTTCGGCTTCCTCGCGTTCGCGGCGCTCGTCCTCGGCGATCGCTTCCGCCACCGACATCTTCTTGCGGCGGGGCTGCGGCTCGGACTTCGAGCCCTCCGCTTCCGCTTCGCGCCAGGCCGGGCGGGCGCCGGGGCGCAGCTCCGAGTAGATGAGGTAGCCGATCGCGATGACGGCCATGATGCCGAACGCGATCCACTGCAGCGCGTAGGAGAAGTACGGACCGGACTCCAGGCGCGGCAGCGGCAGCGCGCCGAGCACGCCGGGCTGCCCCTCGTTGAGCGCGAAGTAGCCGGGCTGCAGGGCGATGCCGGTGCCCTGCGAGATGGTCCCGGCGTTGACCGCGTACGCCCAGCGGTGCCCGTCGTGCTCGAACAGCGGGCGCTGCTTGCTGTCGTTCTCGTCGGTGCGGACGCGCGCGGTGAGCGTGACCTCGCCGCTCGGCGGTGCGTCGTAGGCCGGGGCCCGCGTGCCGTTCACCGGCCGGATGTAACCGCGGTTGACCAGCACGGTCGTGCCGTCGGCCAGCCGGAACGGGGTCAGCACCTCGAAGGCGGGCTCGCCGAGCACGGTGCGCTGCCAGCCCAGCGTCTCGCCTTCGGGCAGGTACTGGCCGCGCAGCAGCACCTGCGCCCACTCGGTGCGCGCATCGGGCGCTTGGCCTGCGGGCAGCACCTCGCCGAGCGGGCGCGGTGGCGTGTGGAAGGACTCGGAGATCGCGTTGTTGCGGGCCTGCGCCTCATCGCTGCGGCTGAACTGCCAGGGTGCCAGCAGGGTGAAGCACAGCGTGGTGAAGACCGCGACCAGCGCGATCAAGCCGAGCCAACCGGGTCGCAGCAAGAACTTCAGACGCACCCCACTACGGTAGCTCAGCTGCCCTGACCTGCGGTTTTCGGATGCTCCCGGACGCCGGCCCACGACGCGTCTTAGCAGGTCAGCTCCCGTGGCGAAGTGCGCTGTTGGTCCGGATCAGGGCTGGTAGCGGGCGGCGATCTTGGTGATCCGGCCGCTGTCGTCGAACCAGATCTTGGCCGACTGGGGGTTCTGCTGGGTGAAGTCGGCCGCGCTGATCGGCACCACGCCCAGTCCTTCGTCGTCGACCTGGGGCTCGGCGGTCGGCGTGCCACCGGCGAACGGGCTGAACAGCTGGGCCTCCGGGGACAGCGGTGCCGTCAGGGTGGGGCCACCTGCGTGGATCGGGCGCGGCGCTCCTCCGGTGGAGTCGTCCCACTTGCCCTCCGCGTAGGAGACCGTGAAGCCTCCGTCGTTCTCGATGAACTCCACGTCGACGGCGATGTCGAGGGCCTCCTCGCCGGTCTGGACGCTGGCGACGCCTGCCGCGGTGCCGGGCGAGACCGACTGCTCGGCCAGCGAGGCGCACCCGCTGACCACCAGCGCGGCGGCCAGCAGCCCGCCGGGGATCAGCACGGCCAAGCGGTTCGTCTTGCGCATTCTGCTCTCCTACCACCGGGTTGTTCCGACTCTTTGCCCATGAAGACGCCCGGGGACTGCCGGGGTTGTCAGCGGTCGGCCCGGCCGCCCGAACGGGCAACGCGGATGCCCGCAGGGGCAGATCAGCCGGAGCGGAGGGCGGAGCGGGCAGCGCTGACGGCGCTGTCGGCGTAGCCGGTGCCGAAGAGGACCGCGTGCACCAGGAGCGGGAACAGCTGGTGGAGGGCGATGCGATCGCGCCAGCCCTCGGCGAGGGGACGGGCTTCCTCGTAGGCGGCCACGATGCGGTCCAGGTGGGGGCAGCCGAACAGGTGCAGCATCGCGAGATCGGTCTCGCGGTGACCGCCGTGCGCCGCCGGGTCGATCAGCCAGGCCCGCCGCTCGCCCCAGTGCACGTTGCCGCTCCAGAGGTCGCCGTGCAGCCGGGCGGGCGGCTCGGCCGGACCGGCCAGCCGGTCGATGTCCGCGCACACCTGCGAGATCACCGAGCCATCGGCGGCGTCCAGCACGCCGGAGTCCACGGCCTTCCGCAGGTAGGGCTCGATCCGGTGCGCCGCGTAGAACGAGGGCCAGTCCGGTGCGGGTTCGTTGCGCATCGGGGCGAGGCCGATCCAGGCGTCGGCCGGGCCGTCCGGTGGCGCGGCACCGAACGCCGGTGCCCCGGTCGCGTGCAGCCCAGCGAGGCCTCGCCCGAGCTGTTCGGCCGCTGCCGCGGTGGGCGCGGCTTCGGCGACGTGCTCGGTGACCAGCCAGTGCTCGGTGTGCCCGAGCACCTCGGGCACCGCGACCGCGCCCGGTTCGGCGAGCCAGCGCAGGGAAGCGGCTTCGGCGGCGATCGCGCCCGGCATCGACTCCGGCGCGGTCTTGGCGAACACCACCGCGCCGTCGTCGAGCGACACCGCGAACACCGCCGCGGTGTCCCCGCCGCTGAGCCGCCGCACGTCGACCGGGGTGCGACCGGTGATGGCGGCCACCGCCGAGCGGGCCGTCACAGCCGCTCGCGGACCCAGTCGAGCAGCCCCGGCGTCGCGGCCTCGACCATGGCCAGCACGTCGTCGAAGCCGTTCACACCGCCGTAGTACGGGTCGGGCACTTCGGCGCCGTCCTCGGCTCCCGCGTCGAAGGAGCGCATCAGGCGCACCTTGGACGGGTCGTCGGCGAGGCGGCGCACCGCGCTCAGGTGCCCGGCGTCCATCGCCACCAGCAGATCGGCGTCCAGGTGGTGGTCGTCGATCTGCGCGGCGACGTGCTCGGTCGGGTAGCCGTTGTCCGCGAGGACCTTCGCGGTCCGGGGATCGGCCGGCTCGCCGACGTGCCACGGCCCGGTCCCGGCGCTGGAGACCTCGACCTGCCCGTCGAGTCCGGCCCGGCGCAGTTGCTCCCGGAACACCAGCGCGGCCATCGGGGACCGGCAGATGTTGCCGGTGCAGATGAAGGAGATGTGCACGTGCGGAAACTCCGATCAGCGCGATTGGGTGATGCAACCGTTTCTATCAGGCACTACGTCGCTCGTGAGTGCTCGTTGACTCTCGCCCCGTACTCGGCCTGGTGATCTTTGAGCGCCCAGAGCAGCGGAGCCACCGCGTCCATGTCGGACGGCTCAGAACGCGGTGGCCGGGAGTTCGCTGGCGAGGATCACGCAGCGGGTGAGGTCGAGCAGGCACTCGTGAGCAACCCGAATCGGCTTCGGGCGTCTTGCGGGGAGAAGCAGGCGGGAGCACCGGCTCCCGCGAGGAGAGGAGCAGGACATGCTGCGGACCACCCTGGGGGCGCTGGCTCTGGCGGGCACGGCGTTGACGATGACGGCGTGCGGAGCCGCCCAGGCGGGCCAGTCGGCGCTCGGCGTGCAGTCGGCCGTCGGGAACGACGCCGCCGAGGTCGACACCCCGCGTTGCGGCACCGGCGATGTGAAAGCCAAGTTCGGCGGGGTCCTCGACGACGGCTCCGGCCAGCTGCACATCCAGCTGGAGTACACCAACATCTCCGATCACGAGTGCATCCTGCGCGGCGCGCCGGGCGTCGATCTCACCGGCCCGGTCGACCCCGTGCACGGACCCACCTATTCGGTGCCGCGGATCGACGACGGGGATCCCGGATACCTGCTGACGGCCGGCGAGCGGGGCATCGCGGATCTGACGGTGCTCCCGGACCGCAGCCCGGAAGCGTGGCGGCCGACGGAGCTGATCACCATTCCGCCGGGCCAGGAGGACCCGCTGCGGATCCCGTGGTCGCACGACTTCGGCGTGGTGCGCCAGGACGGCGCCACCCACCCGGGCACCTACGTGCACAACTTCAAGCCGTTCTGATCGGGCGAGCGGACCGTTCGCGCCACCTGGCCGTTCGGTCCGCTCCCCTGCTGCGACAGGACTCTCAGACGGCAGCAGCTCAGGTATGTGCGCGGGGACGGCCAGCCCTGGTCCTGGCGAGCCCGGTCAACCGCGCGACGAGCACCACGACACCGCCGAGAGCGGCGGTGGCCAGCAGCGCGGTGAACGTGGGGTAGAGGTAGGGCACCTGGATCAGCGCGACGTCTCGGCCGCGGTAGAGGGCGCCGACGATCCGGTGGATCGATGCGCACAGCACGGCCGGGACCAGCAGCGGCAGCAAGCGCAGCACGGTGCTGGGGCACCCGGTTCGGCTGTCCGCCCACCGACGTGCCCGCACCGCACCGCGAACGGCCAGCAGCGCAACGCCGATGGCCAGCCCGAGCAGCACGGCGTCGATGGCGGGCAGCGCGCCGCTCGGCGGCCGCACCGGCTCGCCGGTCACCAAGGCGATGAGCTCGTCGGCGAGCGCGGCGGCGTCGCCGTGGGCCAGCCCGGTGTTGGCCATCACCGCGATCCCGTACCCGGAATCCGGGAGCAACGCCTGGTAGGCGGTCGAGGTGAACAGGTCGCCGCTGTGCGAGATCACCCGCTCACCGGACGCGGTGGTGCCGACCGACCAGCCGAGCGCGTAGGACCCGGACGCCGGTGACGGGGTGTGCGTCTCGGTGATCGCCGCCTCCGAGGCGATCCGGCCTGGGTTGTTCTGCGCGATCAGCCAGGCCGCCATGTCGTGCGCGGAGCTGAGCACTCCGCCCGAGCCGCCGCCGAACGCCGGTGGTTCGGGCACGGCGATGGCGCCGCCGAGGACCATCAGGTGGCCGCGTGCGCTCGGCGGCAGCTCGTCGGCGGTGTCGATGGCGCGGCTGTCGGCCATGCCCAGCGGCTCGAACACGTGCCGCTGGAGGTAGTCGTCGAAGGGCAGGCCGCTGACGACCTCGACCAGTCGGGCGGCGACCTGGTAGTTCGGGTTGTGGTACTCCCAGCGCTCGCCCGGCTCCGCGACCAGCGTCGCCGATCGCATGCTCGCCACCGCCTCCGCCAGCGAGCCCGGCTGCGGCCGGGTGAAGGGATGGACCGTCGAATCCGACAGGCCGGAGGTCTGGTCGAGCAGCTGGCGCACCGTGATGCGGTCGGCGCGCGGATCGGCGAGCCGGAACTCGGGCAGGTGGGCGCGCACCGGCCCGTCGAGCTCCACCCGGCCGGATTCCGCGAGCTGGAGCACGGCCAGCGCGGTGAAGGACTTGCTGACCGAGGCCACGGCCATCGGCGTGCGCTCGGTGATCGGCTCCCCGTCGGGAGTCCGGCCGTAGCCCGCCGTGCGCAGCACCTCGGTGCCGCGGGTGACGGTGACGGCGGCGCCGGGCAGGCCGGTGCTGCGGAGGTACTCCTCGACGGTGGCGTCGATGTCGGCCGGTGCGGGTGGGAGCGGTGCGGCGAGGGCGAGCGCGGCTAGGAGCGTTCGGAAGATCACGCGCCGAGTCTTCGCCGGAACACCGTGCGTCCACATCGGACCGCGGGGTGAAGGCCGGGATCGGACCGTGGTCCGATGTCGGGCCGGTCTCGGCTGGATATCGTGCCGTGGTGAGCAGAATCCGGCAGACCGCGTTGGACGCCTCGGTGGCGGTCGTGCTGGTCGTCGTCGAGGGCGTGCGCACGCCCGGCGTGCTCGGGTGGATCTCGGCCGCCGTGCTCTGCGCGCCGCTGCTGGTCCGCCGACGTTGGCCGAACGCGGTTCTCGCATCGGTCGTGGTGCTGGGTGCCGGGGCCGTCGTCGCCGGGGTCACCGGCGAGGTCGCCGCGCTGGTGATCGCGTTCGCCGTCTACCCGGCGGCGACCGTCTCGGCGCTGGTGGGCTCGCTGGCCGGGATCGCCGCTGCCGGGCTGCTGGTGCTCGCGATCCCGGGTCTCCCGCTGGTCGCGCCGCAGGCCGGGGTGGAGTCGTTCGAGACCTCACCGCTCACCGTGTTCGCCTTCAACGCAGTGCTGATCAGCGGCTCGTGGGCGCTCGGCCGCTTGGTGCGGTCGCGGCGCGAGCAGGCCGCGCAGCTCGTCGCGCTGCGGGAGCGGCAGGCCGCGACCGAGGAGCGGCTGCGCATCGCCAGGGACGTCCACGACGTCGTCGGGCACAGCCTCGGCGTGATCGCGATGAAGGCCGCGGTCGCCAACCACCTGGTGGACAGCCACCCGGCGGCGGGGCGCGAGGCGCTGGGCGCGATCGAGCGGGTCAGCCGGGAGGCGCTCGACGAGATCAGGGCGGTCCTGGGTGCGCTGCGCGATCGACCGGAGGAAGCCGAGTTCGACCGCCTGGTGGCCGATGTCCGGTCGGCCGGTGTGGACGTCCTGCTCGACCGGGCGGACCTGTCGGCGGTGCCGCTGGACGTGCGGGGCTCGGCGCACCGCATCGCGCAGGAAGCGCTGACCAACGTGCTCCGCCACGCCGGTGCGACCCGCTGCTCGCTCAGCCTGGCGGTGCTGCCCGGTGCGCTGACCGTGTCCGTCGTCGACGACGGGACCGGGGGCGGATCAGCGACACCCGGCCACGGCCTGCGCGGCATGCGGGAACGGGTCGCGCTGCACGGCGGGACGATCACCGCTGGTCCGGAACCCGGCGGCGGGTTCGCGGTGCGCGCCCGGCTGCCGTTCGCGGAGGCTTCCGATGCCTGACCCGATCCGCGTGGTGCTGGCCGACGACGAGGCCCTGCTGCGCAGCACGCTCCGCCTGCTGATCGACGCCACCCCGGGAATGGCCGTGGTGGCGGAGGCGGCCACCGGTGCCGCCGCCGTGCGGGAGGCGGCGGCCGCCGAACCCGACCTCGTCCTGATGGACGTGCGGATGCCGGAGCTGGACGGCATCACCGCCACGGCGCGGATCACCGCGCGCTCGCCCGCGCCCCGCGTGCTGGTCCTCACCACGTTCGACCTCGACGACTACGTCTACCGAGCGCTGCACGCCGGAGCCAGCGGCTTCCTGCTCAAGGACGTCCCGCCCGCCCAGCTGCTTGACGCGATGCGCGTGGTCGCAGCGGGGGAGGCGCTGCTAGCCCCGAGCGCGACACGCCGACTCATCGCGGAGTACACGCGCGTGTCGGCAGCGGCCCGCGCCGTGCCGCGCCGGGAACTCGACGTGCTCACGCCGCGCGAGCGGGAAGTCCTGGCGCTGATCACGCGCGGCTTGTCGAACACCGAGATCGAGCAGTCCCTGCACCTGACCCGGAGCACGGTCAAGACCCACATCGGCCGCCTGATGACCAAACTCGCGGCCCGCGACCGCGCCCAACTGGTGATCGCGGGCTACGAGTCCGGCCTGGCCGATCGCGTCTGAGCTGTGGTGGGCACCTGGAGGCGTTCCGCTTCCACTGTTCAGTGCCCGTGAGTGTTTTGGGGTGTCCCAGCGCCCCGAAACGCTCACGGGCCGCCACCAGCGGAAACCGGCGCAGGCGCTGAGCGCGGACGCGCGCGGCTCGCCCTCGGCGGGGGAGATTTCGTCCTGGTTAGACTTCCGTCGATGAGCAGCGGGCACGATCGGGATTTGTTGCGCCACCACGGCGATGTGGACGCCGAGAACGGACTGCTCGACTTCGCGGTCAACGTCCGGCTGGACCGCCCGCCGGCGTGGCTGCGCCAGCGCCTCGCGGCGGCGCTGGACGGCCTGGGCCGCTACCCGTCGGCCGCCGACGACCTCGCCGCTCGCGCGGCTGCCGCCGCCCGCCACGGCCGCGACGCCGACGACGTGCTGCTGCTCGCGGGCGCCGCCGAGGGCTTCGCGCTCCTGCCGTCGCTGCGCCCCCGCTCGGCCGCGCTCGTGCACCCGTCGTTCACCGAGCCGGAGCTCGCGCTGCGCACCGCCGGTGTCGAGGTCACCCGGGTCCAGCTGGAACCGGCCGACGGCTACCGGCTGGACGCCGACGCCGTGCCGGAGCAGGCCGACATGGTGGTGCTGGGCAACCCCACCAACCCGACGTCCGTGCTGCACCCGGCGGCGGAGATCAAGCGGCTGCTGCGGCCGGGCCGGATCGTGGTCGTCGACGAGGCGTTCAGCGACACCGTGCCCGGCGAGCCGGAGTCGCTGGCGGGCTGCCGGGAGCCGGGGCTGCTGGTGCTGCGCAGCCTGACGAAGATGTGGGCGCTGCCCGGCTTGCGCGCGGGTTACGCGCTCGGTGCGCCGGAGCTGCTCGCCGAGCTCGGCCGGACCCGCCCGCACTGGCCGGTCAACTCGCTGGTGCTGGAGGCGGTCGTCGCCTGCTGCGAGCCGTCCGCGCTGGCCGAGTCGGAGCGGGCCGCGGCGGAGTTCGAGGAGCACCGGGCCGGGCTGGTGGCCGAGCTGGCCGCGATCCCGGGGCTGCACGTCGCCCTGCCCGCGCGGGCGCCGTTCCTGCTGCTGCGGGTGGACGGCGGCGAGCAGGTCCGGGCGGAGCTGCGGGCGCGGGGAGTGGCCGTCCGGCGAGGCGACACCTTCCCCGGTCTGGGCGTTGACCACATCCGGGTCGCGGTGCGCGATCCGGAGCAGAACGCCTTGCTGGTCAAGGCTTTTCGCGATGTTCTGGGATGGGGGTGAACCGGTGACGGTTCGCATTCGGGACGTGATCGAAGCGCTGGAGGCGGCCTACCCGGCTGACCTGGCCGAGGGCTGGGACGCCGTCGGGCTGGCCTGCGGCGATCCGGAGGCGGTGGTGCAGCGGGTGCTGTTCTGCGTCGACCCGGTCGAGGCCACTGTGGACGAAGCGGTGGACTTCGGTGCGCAGCTGCTGGTTTCGCACCACCCGCTGATGCTGCGCGGCGTGCACGGAGTGCCCGCCGACGAGCCCAAGGGCCGCATCGTGCACCGGCTGATCCGCGCGGGCATCGGCCTCTACACCGCGCACACCAACGCCGACAGCGCGGTGCAGGGCGTGTCGGACGCGCTGGCCGAGGCGATCGGCCTGACCGTGACCCGCCCGCTGGCGCCGCACGCCGAAGGCGCGCCCACCGGGCTGGGCCGCATCGGCGAGCTGCCCGAGCCCGAGCCGTTCCGCGACTTCGTCGCGCGGGTGGCGCACAACCTGCCGACCACGGCCTGGGGCGTGCGCGGGGCCGGCGATCCGGAGCGCCCGATCCGCACCGTGGCGGTGTGCGGCGGCGCGGGCGACTCGTACCTGGCCACCGCCGCGGCGGCCGGCGTCGACGCCTACGTGACCGCTGACCTGCGGCACCACCCGGCCGGCGAGCACATCGCGCGCGCCGACGTGCCGGGCACCGAGGTGCCCGCGCTGGTGGACGTGGCGCACTGGGCCAGCGAGTGGCCGTGGTGCCAGCAGGCCGCGGACATCGTGGCCGCCGCGCTGCCGGATACAGTCGAAGTCCTCGTTTCCACCCGCCGAACCGATCCGTGGACGCTCCACGCCGGTGCGGCATCAGACCCAGGGAGGGCGCTGGCGTGAAAGCCGACCCCGCCGTGCAACGACGGCTGCTCGATCTCGCCGACGCGGATGCGGAGCTCAACCGCGTCCAGCACCGTCGGCGGTCGCTGCCCGAGCTGGACCAGATCGGCGACGCCGAGCGCGAGGTGCGGGCCAAGCGCGACGAGCTGGTGGTGGCCGAGACCGCGTTCAGCGACCTCGACCGCGAGGTCAAGCGGCTGGAGAACGAGGTCGAGCAGGTGCGCAAGCGGGAGCAGCGCGACCGCGACCTGATGGCCGCTGGTGCCTCGGCCAAGCAGCTGGAGGACCTGGAGCACGAGCTGCAGACCCTGGCCCGCCGCCAGGGCGTCCTGGAGGACGAGCAGCTGGAGGTCATGGAGCAGCGCGAAGCGCTGGAGACCAACGTCACCAAGTCCCGCGACGCGCTGACCGAGGCCGAGGAGAAGCTCAGCGAGGTGCAGGAGCGCCGCGACGAAGCCCTCTCCGGGCTCGAGTCCTCCGAGGCCCGGCTCCAGCGCGACCGCGACCTGATCACCAAGGCGCTGCCGGATGACCTCGTCGCGCTCTACGACCGCATCCGGTCGCGGGGCGGCGTCGCGGCCGGGCTGCTGCAGGGCGCTCGGTGCGGTGCGTGCCGGATCGAGCTGGACCGCACGGCGCTGAACGAGGTGCGCGAGGCGGCCGCCGACGACGTCGTCCGCTGCGAGGAGTGCGGCGCGATCCTGGTGCGCACCGGGGAGAACCGGTGAGCTCGGCGGTCCTCGTCGAGGCCGACGGGGGTTCGCGCGGCAACCCCGGCCCCGCCGGCTGCGGGGCCGTGGTGCGCGACGCCGGGACCGGTGCGGTGCTGGCGGAGCGCTCGATCGGGCTCGGTGTCACGACCAACAACGTCGCCGAGTACCAGGGGCTGATCGCCGGGCTGCGGGCGGCCGCCGAGCTGGGAGCCGTCGAGGTCGCGGTGCGGATGGACTCCAAGCTGGTCGTCGAGCAGATGGCGGGCCGCTGGAAGGTCAAGCACGCGAACCTGCAGCCGCTGGCCGCCGAGGCGCGCGGCCTGGTCGACGGGTTCGACCGGGTGAGCTTCGAGTGGATCCCGCGGGCGGCGAACGCGCACGCGGACCGGCTGGCCAACGAGGCGATGGACGAGCAGGCGGGCGGGAACGAGCAGAGCGCCCGCATCCGGCCGTCCGGTTGGCTCGGCGCCAACGGCACGCCCACGAAGATGCTGCTGCTCAGGCACGGCCAGACCCCGCTGTCGGTGGAGCGGCGCTACTCCGGTCGCGGCGATGTCGCGCTGACCGAGCTGGGCGAGCGGCAGGTGCGCGCGGCGGGCGAGCGGCTCGCCGCGATGGACGGGGTGATCACCCCGGACGGCGTCGCTCCGGTGATCGCCTCGCCGCTGACCCGCACGCGGCAGACCGCGCAGGCGGTGGTCGACGCGACCGGCGGCGAGCTGCACTTCCACGACGGCCTGCTGGAGACCGACTTCGGCGACTGGGAGGGCCTGTCCTTCCAGGAGGCCGCCGACCAGTTCCCGAACCTGCACGGCGAGTGGCTCGGCGACCCGAGCGTCGTGCCGCCGGGTGGCGAGAGCCTCGACGCGGTCTACCGGCGGGTCACCGCCGCCCGCGACGACCTGGTGGCGCGCTACGCAGGCCGGACGATCATCGTGGTCAGCCACGTGACGCCGATCAAGGCGCTGCTGCGCCTGGGCCTGGGCGTGGGCCCCGAGATGTTCTACAGCCTCCACCTGGACCTGGCGTCGCTGTCCATCGTGGAGTTCTACCCGGACGGCAACTCCTCGGTCCGCCTGGTCAACGACATCTCCCACTGGCAGTGACCCGCGGGTAGGGCTCCGGAAAGTCCGGCCGAGCTGGTGCGGGGCGGGCAGTTTTGCCCAAAGCTGCCCACCCCGCCGCACCCGGAACGCGCGGTCAGTTGTAGGCAAAACCGACGCAGGCCCCGCTCAAGGCGACTTTGCCGGAGTCCTGCCCCCACCCGGCGAAGAGCACGAAATGACGCTGGAGCAACGGGACCGATCGATCGCGCTCGGGTGCGGCGCGACCGTCATGATCGGGTGCGGGTGCGCAATGCCGCGCCGACCGGCAGCACGGTGCCGATCATGGCGAGCAGGGTGGACACGGCCGTCACGGCGATGACCGCGGGGTAGGGCACCACGATCGGTGCGGTGCCGAAGAGTTGCAGCAGCGCGCCCCACAACCCGGCCAGGTTGACCGCGGTCGCGGTGAACGCCAGCACTACGCCGATGCCTGCCACCAGCAGTGCCTCGGCGAGGAAGAACCGCACGACCTGGCCCGGCGTCGCGCCGACCTGGCGGAGCACCGACAGGTCCCGCCGCCGGTCGGCGGTCGCCATGAGCAGCGTGTTGAGGATGGCGATGAAGCAGAACAGCATGATGATCACGGCGGTGGCGCGCTGCCGCACCTCGGTGAGGTGTCGCGCGTAGGCGGTTTCCGAGGCGGCCAGCTCATCGGCGGTGCGGAACCCGGCGCCGGTGCCTGCGACCGCGGCGCGGATCGCGGTGGTGGCGGCGTCCCTGTCGGCGCCCGGTTCGAGGGAGATGTAGGCGCGCCGGGCGAGTCCGTCCCTGGCGAACGCGGCGGTCCCGGCGAACCTCGGTGGCAGGTAGGCGACGTCCTCGCCGGGCCGCGCCCGGTACGTCGCCGCCACCCGGAGCTCCACCTGCTGACCGTCGGCCATCAGCACCGGCACCGTCGAGCCGGCCGGCACGCCCCACAGGTCCGCGACGACCATGCTGCCGCTGTCCAGGTCGTCCAGGGATCCGCCGGTCACGGTCAGGTCCACGGTGTGCCGCAGCGCGGCGGGATCAACGACCAACCCGTCGTTCTCGTCGACCCGATCCTCATCCCTGGTGTAGATCGTCGTGAGCAGCGGGGCCGCGATCCGCACCCCGTCGATGCGCGCGACCCGATCCACGACCTCCTGGCTGATACCTGGGGTGCCCTCCGGCGCGAGCGCGAACTCGGCGCGGATCCGGTTGTGCAGCCCGCTGTCGCGCGCCGCGCCGAGCGAGTCGGTCGCGGCCAGCAGCGAGAACGTCAACCCGACGGTGAGCAGGATCGGCGCGGCGGTCGCCGCGCTGCGCCTGCGGGAGGTCAGCACGCTCTGCTCGACCAGCACGGCGGTCGGCCCGGTGGATCGGCGAAACGGCCGCACGAGCACCTTGGCCAGTGGCCTGACGGCCAGCGGCGCGAGTGCGGCGGCGGCGAACACCGGCACGAGGAGGGACAGCACGTAGGTCGTCGGTGACAGCACGGTCGAGGGCTCCGCGGTGGCGATCCACACCGTCCACCCGATCCCGCACAACAGCCCGGCCACCCCGGCCAGCCGCCGCGCCGGTGTCACCCGCGTGTCGTCGGCCGCCGCCTCGTGCAGAGCCTCGATCGGCCGGACGCGCCCGGCGCGTCGGACCGCGAGCATCGCCCCGCCGAGGGCGACCAGCAGCCCCAACGAGAACGCGCCGGCCAGTGGGGCCAGCACCGTCCAGTGCGTCGATGGCTCCACCTCGAACCACGGCGGCGAGATCCCCATGTCGATGAGCAGATCGGCGAGCAACTGCGCGCCGACGAGACCGAGCGCCGCGCCCGCCGTCGAAGCGACCGCGCCGACGAGCAGAGCTTCGCCGCGCACCATCGCGCGAACCTGCTCGCCGGTGGCGCCGATCGCGCGCAGCAGCGCGATCTCGCGACGGCGCTGGATCACGGTGAAGGCGAACGTCGAGGCCACCACGAAGATCGCGGTGATGCCTGCGACGCTGGCCATCACCGGGACCAGCGTGATCGTGTTGTCCAGGGCCTCGCGGTCGCGAGCTTCGCTGGCGTCGGCGCGATGGCGGTCCTGCCCGGTGAGAACCTCGGCGCCGGAACCGACGACGGCGCGCAGCCGGTCCAGCGGCCCGAATGCCACCAGTGCGTCGACGCGTGGCGACAGCCTGGCCGCCTCCGCTTCGGTGAAGAACACGGCGTCCTCCCAGCCGACCGGGTCGACGGTGCCGCTGACCCGGTACTCGCCGATCCCGTTGGCCGTCAGCACGGTCACGACGTCGCCGGTGCGCGCGCCACCGGCGACGACGATCTCGCCGTCGGCTGCCGGTGGCGCGCCGTCAGTGAGCTGGTAGCCGCCGAAACGGGCGACCGGCCAGGGATGCCCGACACCCGCTGCCGAGCCGCCGAGCGGCTGGGCGTAGAACTCCCGGTCCACCACGGTCTCCCCGGTGGCGGCCACGTTCCCGTGGAGTTCCGGCGAGATCCCCCGCGCCTCGGCCAGCGAGCGCACCCCGAGATCGTGGCGCGTCGGATCCCAAGCCGGGTCGGCGGGCAGCACGACCGCGGGCGCCTCGGCGAAGCGCTCCACGGGCCGATCCGGCAGGTCCAGCATCGTCATCAGCACCAGTCCCATGGCCGCGAGCTGCGCAACCCCGAGCACCAGCGCGACCGCGGAGCCGAGGAACGACACCCAGCGCGCCCGCAACGTCTGCATCGCCACGCGGATCATCGCGGCACCGCCAGAGCGGTCAGCCACGCGGCGACATCGGCGGGGTTGGGCCGGTGCAGCTCACCGGCAAGCCTGCCGTCGGCGAGGAACACGACCCGGTCCGCACAGGACGCCACGTTCGGGTCGTGGGTCACCAGCACGACGGTGGCCGCCCGATCGGCGATTCCGCGCAGCAGGTCCATCACCTCGCGGCCGGTGGCGAGATCGAGCGCACCGGTCGGCTCGTCGGCGAACAGCACCGCCGGGCCGGTCACCAGCGCGCGGGCGATGGCGACCCGCTGCTGCTGACCACCGGAGAGCTGACCCGGCCGACGACCTGCCTTGTCGTCCAGCCCGACCTGCGCCAGCGCCCACCGCACGACCCGCGGGTCCGGCCGTCGCCCGGCGAGCCGCACTGGCAACGTCACGTTCTGCTCGGCGGTCAGCGACGGCACCAGGTTGAACGCTTGGAAGACGAACCCGGTCGAAGTCCGCCGCAGCCGGGTGCGGCCCGTCTCGGTCAGCCCCGCGACGTCGGTCCCGTCGAGGATCACCCGACCCGACGTCGGCCCGTCCAGTGCGGCCGCGCACTGCAACAGCGTCGACTTGCCCGAGCCGGACGGGCCCATGATCGCGGTGAAGCTCCCGCGGGGGAAGGCCAGGTGCACGTCCGACAACGCGGTCACCGCACTGTCCCCCGAACCGTAGGTCTTGGTGAGCGACTCCAGCCGCACCGCGTCATCCATCGAGCCTCCCGAGCTCATTGTGGACAGCGTCCACATTTACGGTGCGGTAGGCTACCCACAAAAGTGGATGCTGTCCACATCCGGAGGGTCATGAGTTCTCGAACTGGTCGCACGTCCGATGCGCCGCGCAGGGCGACCTACCGGCACGGCGACCTGCGCAACTCGCTCGTCGGGGCGGGGCTTGAACTGGCCGCTGCCGGCGGGCCGGACGCGGTCGTCCTGCGTGAGGTGACCCGGCAGGTCGGCGTGGTGCCCAATGCCGCCTACCGGCATTTCGCCGACCGCCGCGCGTTGCTCAGCGCGGTGTCCCAAGCGGCACTGGCTCGGCTGGCCGCCGCCATGGAGGCCGGGCTGGCCGCCGCAGAACCGGCCGGCGATCCCGCGGCATCGGCGCGCACCCGATTGCGCGCGCTCACCACCGGCTACCTGAGCTTCGCCAAGGCGCAGCCCGGACTGTTCCGGACGGCGTTCGTCACCACCGATATGGATGACACCGGCGGCGAAGCCGCGGCGGGCCCGGGCGGCCGCACCGCCTTCCAGCTGCTGAGCGACCAGTTGGACGACCTCGTCGAGTCGGGTGCCGTGCCTGCCGAGCGGCGCCCCGGCGCCGAGTACTTCGTCTGGTCGGCCGTGCACGGTCTGGCCGTGCTGCTCAACGACGGCCCACTGCGCGGGCTTCGCCCGGCAGAGGCGCAGGACGCATCCGACCGCCTGCTGGACGCGATCGAACGCGGAATCTGAGCCGATCACCTCAGTGGAGATCAGACGTCTGATTTCCGTTGGAATCGCGGCTGTCCCCACCTCGCTGCCGCTGGGGCGCTGTTCTGGTGCAGACCATTGACATGTGTGAGGTGGGTTACTAGCGTCCCTGAAACCGTATGGGAAGTTAACGGATAGGGGTGCCGGTGGTTCGGGAGGCGAGCGGATCGCGGGACGGCAGCCCGCGGTTGCTGCGGGAGATCAACGATCGGGCCGCGATCGAGGCGATGCTGCGCAGCGGCGCGCTCACCCGGGCCGAGCTCGAAGCCGCCATCGGGCTCTCCAAACCGGCGACCGTCTCGCTGCTGGCGCGGCTGGAGAAGGCCGGCATGGTGCGGCGCGGCGAGCTGCGCGGCGGCAATCGCGGCCCGGCCGCCCAGATGTGGTCGGTCAACGGCGATCTCGCGCACGTCGCGGGCGTCAGCCTGGTGCCCGACCAGGTCGACGTGGTGATCGCCGACATCACCGGCGCGGTCCGCGTCGAGCACCGCAGCCCCCTGCCCTCCGGCGACGGTGCGCCCGAGGCCTTCGCCGAAGCGGTGGTCGAGGCCGCCGGCCGGATCGGCCTGCGCACCGATCAGCTGGCCAAGGTCGTCGTCGGTGCGCAGGGCGGGGTGGACCCGGCCACCGGGCACCTCGGTTTCGCCCCGCACCTGCCCGGCTGGGAGGGCTTCGACGTGCCCGGCAGGCTGCGCGAAGCGCTGGGCACCGACGTCCTCGTCGACAACGACGTCAACCTCGTCGCGCTGGTGGAGATGACCACCGGCCGCGCCCGCGACGTGCGGGACTTCGTCCTCGTCTGGCTCGGCGACGGGCTCGGCGCCGCGGTGGTGATCGACCGCGTGCTGCACCGCGGCGCGACCGGCGGCGCCGGCGAGATCGACTGGCTCCGGGCGCCCGACCGGGCGCGCCAGGACACCGGTGTCGACCGGACCGGCGCCCGCCTGGGGCAGCTCCTCAGCTACCGCTCGATCAACAAGCTCGCCAGGGCGCACGGGATCAAGGCCCGCAACGCCGTCGCCGCCGTGCAGGCGGCGCGCGCCGGCGGGGCCGACGGGCAGGCGTTCCTGACCGACGTCGCGCGGCGGATCGCCACCGGCGTCGCCGGGGTGGTCAGCGTCCTGGATCCCGAACTGGTGCTGCTGACCGCCGAGATCGCGCAGGTCGGCGGCCCGGAGCTCACCGGCCTGGTGACCGCGGAGCTGCACCGCCTGGTGGTGCCGCGGACCCCGGTCGAGCTCGCGCGGTGCACCGATGACGCGGTGCGCGCCGGTGCGCTGCAAGTCGCTCTCGGGCTGGCCCGGGAACAGGTCTTCGGGCTGCCCGCCACCGCGGTGGGGGTTCGGCCCGTCCCGCACGAGGAGTAGTTCCGGCCGGGTGCGGGTGTCCAGCAAGGCACTGAGGAGGAGCGCGATGAGATCGAGGTTCCACGTCAGAGGTGGTCTGTTAGCCCTCGCGACGGCGGGGTTGGTGGCGACGTCCTGCACCGCGGGGTCCACAGCGGACGGTCCGCAGCCCGCGCCGGGCCCGGACGAGCAGGTCACCATCACCGTGTCCAGCCAGTTCACCGATCGCGAGCTGGACGTGCTCAACCGGGTGCTCGACGGCTTCGAGGCCAAGCACCCCAACATCACCATCAACAGCCAGGGCAACCAGGACGACGACAAGATCACCCAGGCCATCCGCGGCGGCAACCCGCCGGACGTGGCGATCTCGGCGGAGACGATCAACCTCGGCCAGTTCTGCTCCAGCGGCGCCTGGCAGGACCTCGGTCCCTACGTGCAGCGCGACCAGGTCGACATGAACCAGATCGTCGAGGTCGCCCAGGAGTACACCGAGTTCGAGGGCAAGCGCTGCGCGATGCCGCTGCTGGCCGACGTCTACGGCCTGTACTACAACGCCGACGCCTTCGCCCGCGCGGGCATCACCGCGCCGCCGAAGACGATGTCCGAGCTCACCGACATGGCCAAGCGCCTCACCGAGTTCAACCCGGACGGCTCGATCAAGGTGGCCGGCTTCCTCCCGGTGCTGGGCTCGCAGGCCAACCACCCGTGGAACTGGGCGCCGCACTTCGGCGCCGAGTGGATGGACGAGCAGGGCAAGTCCGCGCTGGGCAAGGGCACGGCCTGGCAGGAGATGTTCCGCTGGCAGAAGGAGCTCGTCGACTTCTACGGCTGGGACAAGCTGGTGCAGTTCACCTCCGGGCTGGGCCAGCAGTACTCCGCCGACAACGCCTTCCAGCGCGGCAAGATCGCGATGATGATCGACGGCGAGTACCGCACCGGCTTCATCGACCAGTACGCGCCGGAGCTGCGCTACGGCACCGCGCCCTTCCCGGTCGCCGACAGCAAGCCCGAGCTCTACGGGACCGGGTTCGTCACCGGCACCATCATCGGCATCCCGCGCGGCGCGGAGAACGCGGGCGCGGCCTGGGAGCTCGTCCGCTACCTGACCACCGACACCAACGCGCTGGTCGAGCTGGGCAACGGGCTCAAGAACGTGCCGACCACCAAGGAAGCGCTGCACGACCCGCGGGTGGAGCGCAGCGAGCAGTACCAGACCTTCCTCGACTTGTTCGACAACCCGCAGCTGGTGCCCAGCCCGCCGAGCCCGAACGGCAGCGCCTACATGAAGTCCACTGAGGACTTCTCGGTGAAGTGGCAGAGCGGTCAGGTCGGCGACCTGGGTGCCGCGCTGCGGGATCTGGACGCCCAGATCGACGCGGCCAAGGCGCTCGGCGGCAACTGATGACCGCGACGCTGGAGAGGACGGAGCCGGGGCGCACCGCCCCGGCCCGCTCCCGCAGAGCGCGCCGCAAGCGCCTGCAGGTGATCGCCTTCATGTCGCCGTGGATCATCGGGTTCAGCCTGTTCTTCGCGTACCCGCTGCTGGCCACCGGCTACTTCTCGTTCACCAGCTACGACCTGCTCAGCCCGCCCGACTGGGTCGGCCTGCGCAACTACGCGTACCTGCTGTTCGGCGACCCGGTGGTGCGCATCGCGGCGGCGAACACGGTGTGGCTGGTCCTGGTCCTCACGGTGCTGCGCGTGGTGTTCGCCCTCGGGGTGGCCGCGGTGATCGCCCGGCTGCGCCGCGGCGTCGGCCTGGTCCGCACGCTGTGCTACCTGCCCGCGCTGGCCCCGCCGGTCGCCGCCACGCTCGCGTTCACCTTCCTGTTCAACCCCGGCACCGGGCCGGTGAACGGGCTGCTGCGGATGCTGGGCATCGACGGGCCGCTGTGGTTCAACGACCCGGCGTGGGCGAAACCGGCGCTGACCCTGCTGACGCTGTGGGGCTGCGGCGAGCTGATGATCATCATGCTGGCCGCGCTGCTGGACGTCCCGCAGGAGCTGCACGAGGCGGCCTCGCTCGACGGCGCAGGCCCGATCGGCCGCTTCTGGCACGTCACGCTGCCCTCGATCGCGCCGGTGCTGCTGTTCGGTGTGGTCAACTCGATCATCTTCTCGCTGCAGTACTTCACGCAGGCGCTGGTGGCCGGGGCGGTGGCCTCCGGGCAGGCCGAGGTGGTCGGCAGCAGCAAGATCGTGGGCTTCCCGGACAACGCCACGCTGACCTTCCCGGCCTGGCTCTACCAGCAGGGATTCCACTACTACAACATGGGCTACGCCGCGACGATGGCCGTCGTGCTGTTCGTCTTCTCGCTCG
Organism: Saccharopolyspora indica; assembly: GCF_027853965.1. GTDB lineage: Bacteria > Actinomycetota > Actinomycetes > Mycobacteriales > Pseudonocardiaceae > Saccharopolyspora > Saccharopolyspora indica. The sequence continues at coordinate 91,566 of NZ_JAQGLB010000022.1, forward strand.
GGTTCACCGCCCTGCTGATCCGCCGGATGCGCGGCGGCACCAACGCTGAGGAGGTGGGCTGAGTGTCCGGCCACAACTCGAACGGCGCCACGGCGACCCGGATCCGGGACGGCGCGGGCGATTTCACGCGAAATCGTCCTCCGGTGGGCGTGAACCATGCCGATTTCCTGCGAAATCGGCGCAACCAGCGGCTGCACTGGATCGCGGTGCACAGCCTCGGCCTGGCGCTCGGCGTGATGTTCCTGATGCCGCTGGTGTTCGTCTTCCTCACCGCGGTGATGTCCGACGAGCAGGCGCTGACCGCGAACCTGTGGCCGCAGGAGTGGCACTGGGAGAACTTCGCGAAGGTCTTCACCGAGGCGCCGATGCTGCGCTTCCTGCTCAACAGCCTGCTGTACTCGACGCTGGCCACCGCGTTCATGCTGGTCTCCAGCATCCCGGTGGCCTACGCGCTGGCCAAGCTGCGCTGGCGCGGCCGCGGTGTGTCGTTCATGCTGGTGATCGCGGCGATGATGCTGCCGCCGCAGGTCACCGCGGTGCCGCTGTACATCCTGTGGGCCCGCTTCGAGCTGACCGGCACGCTGTGGCCGCTGATCATCCCGCACCTGTTCGGCGACGCCTTCAGCATCTTCCTGCTGCGGCAGTTCTTCCTCACCATCCCGCGGTCCTACGTGGACGCGGCCAAGGTGGACGGCTGCTCGGAGTTCACCGCGATGCTGCGGATCGTGCTGCCGATGGCCCGGCCGGGCATCGCGGCCGCGGCGATGTTCTGCTTCCTCTACACCTGGAACGACTTCTTCGGCCCGCTGCTCTACGCCGGGGAGAACCAGCAGTCCTGGACGCTGTCCATCGGGCTGGCCTCGTTCCGCGGCATGCACCGGGTGGAGTGGAACCTGACGATGGCCGCCACGGTCCTGGTCATGCTGCCGGTCATCGTGCTCTTCCTGTTCGCCCAACGCGCTTTCGTCCGCGGCATCACCTTCACCGGAGTCAAGGGGTGACCATGAAACTGACGGTGGTGGGCGGTGGCTCCACCTACACGCCCGAGCTGATCGACGGACTGGCCCGGCGCCGCGAACCGGCGATCGAGGAGATCGTGCTCGTCGACCCGGACGCCGAGCGGCTGGACGTGGTGGCCGACTTCTGCCGCAGGCTGCTGCGGGAGGCCGGGCACCCGGCGCAGCTGCGCACCACGCCCGACGTGGTCGAGGCGGCGACCGGGGCGGCGGCGGTCCTGCTGCAGCTGCGCGTCGGCGGCCAGCAGGCCAGGTACGGCGACGAGACGTTCCCGCTGGAGTGCGGCTGCGTCGGCCAGGAGACCACCGGCGCGGGCGGGCTGGCCAAGGCCCTGCGCACGGTGCCCGTGGTGCTCGACATCGCCGAGCACGTGCGAGCGGTCGCGCCGGAGGCGTGGATCGTCAACTTCACCAACCCGGTCGGCATCGTGACCCGCGCACTGCTCGCCGAAGGGCACCGCGCGGTGGGGCTGTGCAACGTCGCGATCACCTTCAGCCGCTGGATCGCGCAGCTGCTCGACGTCACCCCGGACGCGGTCCGGCTGGAGCACACCGGGCTCAACCACCTCACCTGGGTGCGCGGTGTGCACGTCGACGGCCGCGACGTCCTGCCGGACCTGCTCGGCGAGCACGCCGGGGCGATGTCCGAGCACATCGGACTGCCGCCCGCGCTGTTCCGGCGGCTGGGCGCGGTGCCGTCGTACTACCTGAAGTACTTCTACGCGCACGACGAAGTGGTCGCCCAGCAGCGGACCGCACCGCCCCGGGCGACGGTGGTCGCCGACGTGGAGCGCGATCTGCTCAAGCGCTACGCCGACCCGTCGCTGACCGTCAAACCGGAGGAGCTGTCCAAGCGCGGCGGTGCGTACTACTCGGAGGCCGCGGTGCAGCTCGTGCACTCGCTGACCTCCGGCGGCCCGGCCGAGGAGCACGTGGTGAACGTCCGCAACGACGGCGCGCTGCCGTTCCTGCCGGACGACATGGTGGTCGAGACGAACTCCACCGTGGACAGCGGTGGTGCCGCGGCGCTCCCGGTGCGGCCGGTGGAACCCGCGCTGGCCGGGCTGATCGGCCACGTCGCGGGCTACGAGCAGCTGGCGCTGGACGCGGCGCTGCGCGGCGGCCGCGACCGGGTGGCCCACGCGCTGCTCGCGCACCCGCTGATCGGCCAGCACGCGATCGCCGACCAGCTGGCCGACGAGCTCGTGCGGCGCAACGCCCAGTTCCTGCCGTGGGCCCGATGAAGCCCGCGGTGCTGGCCATCGACGGCGGCAACAGCAAGACCGACGTCCTGCTCGTCGCCGACGACGGCTCGGTGCTGGCTTCGGTGCGCGGGCCCGGAGCGTCTCCGCAGCACGTGGGCGTGCAGCGCTGCATGGAAGCCCTCGCCGAGCTCGCGGCCAAGGCCGCGGCGCAGGCCGGGCTCCCGGCAGGCCCACCGTTCGCCCGGCACACGGCGGCCTGCCTGGCCGGGGCGGACCTGCCGCGCGAGGAGGAGGACCTGCGCCGCGCGATGGCCGAGCTCGGCTGGTCGGACACGCTGTCGGTGGACAACGACACCTTCGCGCTGCTGCGCGCCGGGACCGACGACGGCGTCGGCGTGGCCGTGGTGTGCGGAGCGGGCATCAACAGCGTCGGCGTCGCCGCCGACGGCCGCGTCTCCCGCTTCCCGGCGATCGGCCGGATCTCCGGGGACTGGGGCGGCGGGGCCTTCCTCGGCCAGGAAGCGCTGTGGTGGGCGGTGCGGGCCGAAGACGGTCGCGGCGCACCCACCGAACTGCTGCCCGCCGTCGTGGCCCACTTCGGGACGCGCAGCGCGGCTGAAGTGGTCGAGGCGCTGCACTTCGGCGAACTCGACCACGACGTGCTGCACCAGCTGTGCCCGCTGCTGTTCGACGTCGCCGAGGCCGGCGACGCGATCGCCACCGAACTCGTCGACCGCCAGGCCGAGGAGATCGGGCTGCTGGCCTCGGTGTCGCTGCGCCGACTGGGCCTCCTCGACGCGCCGACGGTGGTCCTCGGCGGCGGAGTGCTGGCCGGAGCCGGACGGCGGCTGCTCCCCGACATCCACCGCCGGTGCGCGAAAGTCGCCCCGGAGGTGGAGGTCCGCCTGGTCGAATCGCCTCCGGTGATCGGAGCCGGACTGCTCGGCCTGGACCGCATCGGCGCCGGCCGGGCCGCGCTGGACAACCTCCGCCGGAGCGCGGGCTGACCTGGAGCGTGCCGGGGCCGGGCCCCGGCACGCACTGTTCTAAACTCGGTGGTGCGGATGAGTCGGCTGGGTGACTGCGGCGGGGGAGACCTCGTCGAGGAAAGTCCGGACTCCACAGGGCGGGGTGGTTGCTAACGGCAACCCGGGGCGACCCGCGGGACAGTGCCACAGAGAGCAGACCGCCCGGCGGACACCGCCGGGTAAGGGTGAAACGGTGGTGTAAGAGACCACCAGCACCCCGGGTGACCGGGGTGGCTAGGTAAACCCCACCCGGAGCAAGGCCAAGAGGACGCCCCAGGGCGTCTGCGCGGACGATCGAGGGCGGCCCGCCCGAGTCCGCGGGTAGGCCGCACGAGCCTGTCGGCGACGGCAGGCCGAGATGGATGGTCACCGAAGGGACCAGCCGCAAGGCTCCCGGAACAGAATCCGGCTTACAGGCCGGCTCATCCGCGTTCACCCACCGGTGTCCCGGCTGCTGGTGCTCAGCCGCGGGAGCCGCCGCTCCCGGCCCGGTGGTGCATCGTTCGGCGTCGCCGTCCTCTTGGGCCCGCATCGGTGAGCGGCTGGCGATTATGTCCGAGATTGGTGACCCTGCGTTCGATGTGCAACTCGGACGGGTTAATCTCGGTCTGCGTGGGATGGGCGTTTTGTGGGGGGTTTCCCGCGCGGATGCGGAGGGTGACGGCGTTGGGTTCTTGACATCGGATGATCGATGGAGGACGACCACGTCGTCCGCACCGGACCTGCCACGCCGCACCGGTACTCCGCCGCCAGCAGGCGCCACCACTCCTTACTTTCCGCGCGCGGTCGCAGCGCGCGCTGGCACACCTCTTCCGGAGAACGAGCATGACGAGATTCGCGGCGCCCAGCGCCGGGGAGCACGACGAGATCCCGGCCGGGTCGGCCGGCGGGACCAGCACCGGTCCGCAGCCGGCCGGACACCCGTTCCGGGACGCCACCGCATGGCTGATCGGCGGGCTCTCATTACTGGTCAGCGTGCTGTTCCTGGTGGTGAACCTGGCCTACAACCAGTGGAACTTCATCCCGCCGGTCGACGACGCCTACATCCACCTGCAGTACGCGCGCCAGATCGGCACCGGGCACTTCCTGCAGTACAACACCGGTGACCCGATCAGCACCGGCGCGAGCAGCCTGCTCTACGTGCTGATCCTCGGCGGCGCCTACGCGCTGGGCGTGACGGGTTCGGCCTTCCTGCCGTTCGCGATGCTCTTCGGCGTGCTGTGCCTGGCGCTGACCGCCGCGCTGACCTACCGCCTCGGCACCCGGCTCGCCGGTCGCGGCGTCGGCATCAGCGCCGGTCTGCTGGTCGCGCTGAGCGGCCCGCTGGCCTGGGGCGCCACCAGCGGCATGGAGATCGCGTTCGTCGCCTTCCTGCTCGTCGCGATGCTGCTGGTGTTCACCGGTGAGCGCGCCGAGAACCGCTTCCGGTGGACGCCCGTGGTCGCGGTGGCCGCGGCGCTGACCCGGACCGAGCTGCTGCTGTTCGCCGCCGTGCTGAGCGTGGCGATGGTCTGGCACATCGTGGCGCACGCGCGCGGCACCAAGGCCCCGTGGCTGCGCGTGCTCGGCCGGATCCTGTGGATCGGCCTGCCCGGGTACGCGGCGGTGGCGCAGTTCGCCTTCTACCGGATCGTGACCGGTTCGGCGGAGCAGAACGGCGTGCTGGCCAAGTCGCTGCTGCACATGCCCGCGGTGTACCCGCTGGAGGTCGCGGACAAGGCGCTGACCAACCTGCGCATCTTCCTGACCGCGTTCACCGGGCTGACCACCTACGACTACGTCTTCCCCGGTGCGCTGCTGCTCGCGGTCCTCGGCGTGGTCGGGCTGTTCCGCCGCGCCCCGCAGTGGCGCGGGCTGTCGCTGGCCGTCGGCATCGGCGTGGTGCTGGTGCTGGCGTCGGTGTCCACGCTGGAGTTCGCCGACGTCCACCACATGCGCTACGTGCAGCCGCTGCTGCCGGTCCTGCTGCTGTTCGCCGTCATCGGGATCCACTCCGCGGCGCAGCTGTTCCCGACCGGGCGGCGCTCGGTGCTGATCGGCGGTGTCGTGGTGGCGCTGCTGTTCAGCGCTTCCCAGCTGCCCGCCTGGAGCCTGCGGCAGTCCCAGCAGGCCGCGGGCATCCGGGACCAGCAGGTCACCATCAGCAACTGGATCAAGGGGCACCTGCCGCAGGACGCCGTGGTCGCGGTCAACGACGTCGGCGCGCCCGCCTACTTCTCCGAGCGCTACATCGTCGACCTGATCGGCCTGGCCACCACCGGCTTCGCCACCCCGAACCTGCACGGTCCCGGCAGCCTCTACGAGGAGCTGAAGCACCTCCCGCAGGACCGCAGGCCGGACTACTTCGTCATCTTCAACTCGTGGAGCGTGCACGGCCTCGGCGAGGGCGGCCTGTTCGGCCGCGAGCTGATCACCTTCGAGCTGAAGTCGCCGCGGTTCTCCTACCTCACGCCCAGCGGCGGGTCCGCCTGCCAGGCGGCGCGCTTCTGCGACAAGGTGACCGTCTACGAAGCCGAGTGGGACGCGCTGGGCTCCGGCGACCTGCCGGTGCAGCAGCCCGCCGGGCAGATCCGCGACCACCTCAACGTCGCCGACCTGCGCGACGAGGAGCGGCACGACTACCAGGTCGTGCCCGCCCACCAGGGCTTCCAGCCGCGCACCCACCTGCGCACCATCACCGGCCCGGACGGCGGCGACGTGGTGGACAGCGGCAGGCACGTCGTCGGCGGCGAGTCCTTCACCTTCGAGAACCTGGTGCCGAACCAGGAGCTGACGATCGTCGGGCGCATCGACGCGACCGAACCGGCGGCGGGCGAGCCGACCGGCTCCCGCGCGGTCCAGGTCCGGGCGAACGGCGAAGTGGTGGGCACCTGGGAGTTCGAGGCCGACCCGCGCGGCTGGGCGGAGACCACCTTCACCATCCCGGCGGAACTGGTCACCGAGCCGACGCTGACCGTCGAACTCGGCCCGTTGCAGGAATTCCTCGGCCCCTACCCGGACTACGCCGCCTACTCCTACTGGGCCGTCCAGTGAGTCTCTGAGCTGCGAAGATCCCGTTCCGAACGCCCCGGCCACCGGTCGGGGCGTTCGGCTTCCCGGGTCCGGGCAGGTGGATCGTCCACTGTGCACTCACGGGTCGCTCGGACGGTGGCCCTGCTCGTCGGTCGCTGTGCACGGGCCGCTACGCTGAGGCAGCGCGTCTAGATCACTTCAGCCCGATCCCGCTCCGCGACTTCACATTCGCGTGATCCGGTCGGGTGCATCATGACGCGATGTGCGGAAATCCACTGGATGACCGAGTCGTGCACGATGCGTAACGAAGGGGTTCGCAAGCGGGTGAACAGCCACGAGATGTCAGGCGGGAACCGTCCTGGTGAGCGCGTTTTTCCCGATGGTGGGCCGAAAGCGGCATCCCCGAACGGCCTATTCGCGGCGTGACGGCACCCGGTCGGCACCACGGTCTCCCGCCACTCCCGAAATCGCAACCACTACTTCTGGTGACCATGTCATGTTCTACTCGTACCTGCGCGCCGGATCACCACCGGCGCGCTGAGGTACCGGCCCGACGACACTCCGCGCACTCAGGGGTAAAGAGATGATCGCCACGTCGCTGGACACACTGGCGCAACTGGACGTACTGGCGCAACAACCGGGACAGCTGGGCACCGGCGGCATTCAGGGCTGGATCCTCGAGAACCTGCTCCCGCTGCTGCTGCTGACCGTCGCGATCCTGCTGCTGTGGCTGGGTGGCGGGAAGGGCGACAACGCCGGAGTCATGCGGCGCGTCGGCGGTGTCATCGTCGCGCTGGCGATCATCGGTCTCGCCGTCACCACCAACGCCGGGGTCAACATCGGGACGTTCATCGCCGGCCTGTTCAGCTCCGGGGGCTGACCAGTGCGAATACGCACCGACGACGAGATCTACCGGGTCGACGCGGTCTGGCTCGGACCACCGCGGGCCACCTTCCCGTGGCGCGCGCGCTACGTCGCCTGGGGCGTGGGCATCGTGGTGTTCCTGATCGTGCTCGGGGTGGAACGCCGGATGAACATCGGCTTCGGCTTCTTCTCCACCGCCTGGGCGGTGGTCATCACGGTCGTGCTCACCCGGATCATCTGCGCGAAGATCGGTCACGAGCGGCCGCTCGGCGCGGTGATGACGATGTGGCTGCGCGAGCTCACCGCTCCCCGGGCGAAGAACTCCGGCGCGGGCGGTGCGGCCAGCGCGGCGCGGATCAGGGTGCAGGCCCAGCGGCCCCGCCCGAAGCCGAAGTCCGCTGGTCGGCGCAAGGCGCCGAAGCAGCAGGCCCAGCGCGGCCGACCCCAGCAGCAGCGGCAGCAGCCGCCTCCGCAGCGGCCCGTCCGGTCCGGGAAACCGGCGGCCCGCAGCACGGTCCCCAGCAGGCGAGCGCGTAGCAAGGAGGTTCGCGGTGTTCGGTCGCCGGCGAGGCCGTGAGCGCAACACGCAACAGGTCCCGGGTCCCCGCGGTTCGAACGGCAAGGTCCGCAGTCCCAAGGGGAATCCCGGCAAACGCGGCCGCACACCGGGTGACGAGCAGTCGATCCCGACCTACACGCCGTCCATCGCGGCGCGGTCCATCGACGGTCACCTGCTGCGCACCGGCCAGGACGTGTTCGCCTGGTACCGGCTCTCCCCGCAGCGCTGGTCGTTCCGCTCGGACTCCCAGCGCCAGGACCTGATCGCCGCGATCGCCGGCCAGTACGCCGAACTGCAGGGCCGCTGGATGCACCTGCGGGTGACCAACCGGCCCTACCCGATCCGGATGTGGGCCGAGGCGCACGTGCACAACGCGCGCAACCCCGTCCCGGACACCCCCGGCGCGCTGACCTTCGACGACTACATGGTCGGCGAGCAGCAGCAGCTGATGGGCCGGTCGATGGCGGAGAAGGAGGTCTACCTGGGCGTCCAGGTGCAGACCCGCAACGTCGTGGACCGAGCCGTGGAGCGCGCCGCGCCGCTGCTGCGCAAGGTGTTCCCGGAAGCGGTGGACGCCGAGCTCATCGCGCTGGACAGCGAGATCGAGCACCTCGACCAGGTCATCGGCTCGGCCGGGCTCGACGGCCGCCCGGTGACCGCCGAGGAGATCTCCTGGCTGATGCACCGCTCGTGCTCGCTCGGCCTGCCCGCGCCGCGCAACATGCCCGCGGTGCCCGGCGCCCCGTGGGAACCCGAGGACCTCGCGTCGTTCACCGACGCCTCCGACATGCACCAGGACCCGTACGCGCCGACGGTCACCGTCCGCGGCCGCACCGGGTCCAACGCGGGCATCGTCCGGCACCTCGCGGTGCTCACCGTCGGGCAGACCCACGGCCTGCAGATCCCCGAGATCGACGACCCGTGGATGCAGCACTCCGACCGGATGCCCGCGCCGGTGGAGTGGTCCGCGCGGATCTACGTGCGGCGCCCGGAGGACGTCGGCGGCGAGCTGCAGCGCCAGATGAACAAGGTGCGCTCGCAGGTCCGGCACTACACCGAGGAGCACGGCCTGGAGCCGCCGACCTCGCTGGCCCGGCAGGCCAACCGGGTGCTGGAGGTCGACGACGAGATGACCTCCGGGTTCACCGCGCTGGCCACCAGGGTCAAGTCCTGGTGGCGGCTGTCGGTGTCCGGGCCCACCGAGCGCGACGCGCTGCGCCTGGCCCAGCAGGTCCTCGACCTGTACAAGCCGAAGATCGCCATCGAGCACCCCGAAGCGCAGTACGCGCTGGCCCGCGAGTTCATCCCGGGCGAGCCGCTGGCCAACAGCGCCTACCTGCGCCGCGGTTCGGTGGTGTGGGCGGCATCGGCCGTCCCGCAGGCCACCGCGGAGGTCGGCGACCGGCGCGGCATCCTGCTCGGCGAGACCTGCACCGCCACCCGGCGCCCGGTCGCCTGGGACCCGTGGATGGCCCAGGAGGTCCGCGACGCCTCCGGTCTGACGGCCATCGTCGCCGGTCTCGGTGGCGGGAAGTCGTTCCTCGGCGGCGGCACCGTCTACAAGACGTTGCGCTCCGGGGCGCACTGGACGCTGCTGGACCCCTCGGGGCCGCTGGCCGCGCTGTGCGAACTGCCCGAACTGCGGCCCTACGCGCGGCCGATCAACCTGCTCAACGCCCAGCCCGGCATCCTCAACCCGTACCGGGTGGTCGCCGAGCCGGAGCTGGAGCACTTCGTCGACGAGGACGACCCGGAGCGCAGCTGGCGGCGCGAGCGCGCGCTGGCCGCCGCCACCCGTCGTCGCCTGGTGCTCGACGTGCTGACCGGGCTGCTGCCCTACGAGGTGGCCCGGCTGCCGCAGACCCGGATCGTGCTGCTGCGCGCGGTCCGCGCGGTCGGCGGTCGCCCCGACGCGCACCCGGGCATGGTCTTCGAGGCGCTGCGCCGCGACGCCAGCGAGCACCACGAGCACGCCGTCGTGGTGGCCGACTTCCTGGACGAGATCCGGGAGCGGATGTCGCTGCTGATCCCGGAGATCAACGCCGACCCGTACTCCGAGCGCCGCGAGGACCGGCTCACCGTGCTGACCATGGCGGGCCTGGCGCTGCCCAAGGACGGCGTCGGGCGCGAGCACTGGACCGACGCCGAAGCGCTCGGCGTGGAGATGCTCAACCTCGCCGCCTGGCTGACCCAGCGGTCGATCTACGAGCGGCCCAAGAACGAGCGCAAGGGCGTGTGGATCGACGAGGCGTTCTTCCTCTCCGAGGTGCCGACCGGTCGCGTGCTGATGAACCGGTTCGCCCGCGACTCCCGGAAGTGGAACGTCCGCGTCCTGCTGTCCAGCCAGATCCCGGCCGACTTCCTGCGCATCCAGGGCTTCGTGTCGCTGCTGGACTCGGTGTTCATCGGGCGCCTGGACGACGAGCACGCGCAGGCCGACGCGCTGCGGCTGCTCAAGGTGCCGGTCGGCGCCGGCTACGAGCAGGTGGTGGCCGCTCTCGGCCGCCGGCCCGGCCCGGCCCGCAACAGCACCGAGCGCGACCGCTCGCCGCGGCAGTTCATCTTCGGCGACGGTGCGGGCGGCGTGGAGAAGATCCGCATCGACTTCTCCGGACCGCACCTGGAGCACCTGCGCAACGCGCTGGACACCACGCCGGCCGCCGACGAGGACGTGGAACCGCGCGCGCTGCAACCGGCGGCCGGGGCCAACTCCGACTCCGCCGCGCCCGCGCTCCGGCCGGCCGCGGACTACCAGGAAGATCTCGACGAGACCTTCGACGAATTCGAGCTCGAAACCGTCGGCATCGGATATGGCGATGACGGCAGCGACCGCTCGACCCCCGGGGGCGAGCGGGGTGGGGAAGACGCCCGGTGATCGCGTTGCTGGCGGTCGCGCTGGCCGCGGTGATCGTGGTGGTGCTGCGGCGCCGCCGCAAGGGACGTGACCGGGCGAAGCGCGGCGCGTTCGCGCTGGTCGCCGGGCTGCTCGCACTCCAGGCGCTGATCGGTGCCCCGGCCTTCGGCCAGCCGTTCAACTGCAAGGAAGCACCGAACCCCGAACGCCCCGGCTCCGGCATGGTCGGCGCGCTGGACCCTGCGCCGATCGGTGTCGGTGTCCCGGGTAGTGCCTACGACGAGGTTGGCTACGCCGGGCTGGTCTGGCACACCTATGACCTGGGCTGCGGCCCGCAGGGTGTGACAAACCCGAACGCCACGGTCGACACGTGGGTGGGCAACGAGCTGTTCAACGTCGCCAAGGTTCTGGTCGGCGCCACGAACGGTCTGCACTACGCGCTGCTCGACGGCGATCTCATGAATCCGCTGGACGAAATGATCGCCACCGGCACCGTGGCGCTCTACGACAGCGTGTTCACACCCTGGTTCGGCCTGGTCGCGCTGGTGCTGGCGATCGTGCTGTTCCGCTACATCTGGACCGGTGACCTGGCGTCCATCGGCAAGCGGGGGATGTGGGCGCTGGCCGGGCTCTGGTTCGCTTCCGCGACCTACCTGACCCCGCTGGTGTACACGCACGCCCTCGACGACGTCCTGATCACCGGGACGTCGGCGGTGCAGGCTGGATTCCTGGAAGAGGTGGGCGTTGACGAGGCCAATGCACTGCCGACGTTGCTGCACGACCAGGTCGTCTACCGCAACTGGCTGAGCGGCGAGTTCGGTACCCCCGACTCACCGCAGGCCAAGGAACTCGGTCGTGACTTGCTTCGCGCCCAGTCGTGGACCAAGCAGGAGGCCAAAGACGGTGCCGATGCGGGTTCGACGGAGCCGAAGAAGCAGGCCTTTCAAGACGTCGCGGGCAAGCTCAGCGGTTCCAGCGCCTACGGCTACTTCCAGGGTGTGGACGGCAGCCGCGTCGGTGCCGGAATGCTGGCCACCGTGCAAGCCTTCGCCTACGCGTCGTTCCAGCTGCTGGCCAAAGCCACCATCCTGCTCGCTCAGGTACTGCTCCGGGTGCTGATTCTCGCCGGGCCGCTGATCGGCTTGGTCGCACTGCTCTACCACCAGGTCCTGCGCACCATTGGCCGAGTCGCCGGGGCGGCGGTGCTGAACGTGGTGATGGTGGCCGCCATGGCCGGGTTGCACACGCTGATCCTGACCTGGATCTTCGACCCGGCGCGCGGATTCGCCCCGCTGGTCCAGATCCTGCTGGCGTCGCTGGTGACCGCGGTGTTCCTGATGGTGGCCAAGCCGGTCCGGCGGATCGGGCAGATGGTCCAGCTGTCGGTCGGCACCGTCGGCCGCGCGGTGCCGCGCGCACCGCAGGGCATCTTCTCCCGGTTCCGGCGCGGGCGGTCGCAGGACGACGAGACGGGCAACTTCTGGGATCGCGCGCGGGGCATGGATCCCGACGCCGAGTACACCGAGGACTCGCGCGAACGGTGGCGCGCCCGGCCCGAAGCCCAGCACCCTTCGACGGTCGCGGCCACCGCGCAGCGGCTGGACCGCGGGGCGCCCGCGGTGGCGGCAGGCGCCGCTGCCGCGCTGCCCGTGGCGGCGACGCCGCGACGGCCGGGCGGCATGCCCGCGCTGCCGGAAGCGCGCAGCACCAGCCGGGTCGTGGACACCAACCCGGTGGCGGACGCCAAGTGGGACGGCGTCGACGAGGACCCGGTGCTGATCCCGTCGCGCACGGCCGGCTCCCCGATCCCCGGACCGGAGCCCGCAACTCCGCGGCGAGCGGAGATGGAGGTCGTGGCGGGACGCCCGGTCTACGTGGTCTACCGCCCGTCCAGAGGCCTCGAGGTGGCCGATGGTTGAGGGCATGATCATGCGGGCGGCTGAGCGCCGCCGGGCCGAGGACAGCCGGAAGAAGGGGGCCTGATGCCGATCCGGACGCACCGCGGGCGAGCTGCGGTGTACCGCAGGTTGTGGGGCTGGCCGCTGCGCTCGCCCAAGCACCTGGCCGCGGCGGTGGTCGCGCTCGCCGCGGTGGCGACGCTGGTCGGTTTCGTGCTCCCCGAACCGCCGCCGAGCCAGAACTTGGCCGAACCGGCCACCACCGAACCGCCCGCGCACTCCGCGGTCGTCCCGAGCCCGACCAAGGCCCCGCCGACCATCTCGGTGCCCGCGGACCCGCCCGCGCAGACCGCGCCCGATCCCGCCGGCGTGGCGGTGGTCGAGGAGTGGGGCAAGGCGTGGGTGGACCACCCGGTCGGCGCGGACCGCCAGCAGTGGCTGGCCAAGCTGCGGCCCTACACCACCGACGAGTTCATCACCGAGATGGCCTCGGTGGACCCCGCGAACGCGGGCAACGTGATCACCGGCGCGGCGACCGCGGTCAGCTCGACCGAGGGCGCGATGCAGGTGAGCCTGCCCACCGACATCGGCGTGCTCCAGGTGACCGTGACCAAGACCAGGTTCGGTTGGCGAGTGGCCCAGTACGACAAGGAAGGCTGACATGCGGAAGCTCGTGGTTGCGTTCGTCGTGCTCGCGGGTTTCGCAGGTCTGATCGGCGTCGGCGCGGTGACCATGCTGCTGTCCGGCGGCGGTGGCCGCGCGGGCTGGTCCAGCTGCAGCTCCAACCTCGGGCCGTGGGGCGACGGTGCCGAGCAGGGGCAGCGCGATGCCGCGAAGCTGTCGGGCGAGTCGATCGGCATCGTGCAGCGCATCATCGAGATCGGCCAGCAGCGCGATCTGCCGCCGCGCGCCTGGCAGATCGCGATCCAGGCGGGCAAGACCGAGTCGAACCTGGCCAACCTCTTCCACGGCGACCGGGACTCGCTGGGCATCTTCCAGATGCGGCCCTCCATGGGCTGGGGAACCGTGCAGCAGGTCACCGACGTGGACTACCAGATCAACAAGTTCTACGACGTGCTCCTCGAGGTCCCGGGCTGGGAGGAGATGCGCCCCGGCACCGCCGCCCAGAAGGTGGAGCGCTCGGCCTTCCCGCTGCGCTACCACAAGTGGGAGCCGATGGCCGCGCACCTGGTGAGCGCGGAGGGCGACGTCAGCGGCATCACCGCCTGCGACGAGCTGCCGAGCGCGAGCGTGCTGGGCGGGCAGGCCCTCCAGTACGCGCACGCGCAGCTGGGCAAGCCGTACGTGTGGGGCGCGGCCGGGCCGGACACCTTCGACTGCTCGGGCCTGACCCAGCAGGCGTGGAAGGCCGCCGGGGTGGAGATCCCGAAGTACTCGCAGACGCAGTACTTCCAGGGCGGCGTGCACGTGCCGCTGAACCAGGCGCAGCCCGGTGACCTGGTCTTCTGGGGCAGCGGGCGGGACCCGAAGGGCATCCACCACGTGGCGCTGTACCTGGGTGACGAGAAGGTGCTGCACGCCCCGCAGCCCGGCGAGTCCGTCGAGATCGAGACGCTGTGGGACGGCGGCGAGCTGCTGCCGATGGTGGTCCGGCCGGCCGCCGACACGCCCCCGCAGGAGGCTGCCGTTCCTGCCGCGGGTGGCGAAGGTTAGGTAAGAATGGCGGGGGCCTGCTGACGTTGAGAACGCGCGGTTCGGCCGGGTCCCGCAGCGGAACCGAGGATCCGGCGAAGTGGGTGGACCGCTCACCCGCGTCCGCGCGAGTTCTCGGAAAGGGTGCACGATGTTCACGCCAGACCCGATTCCGCGGCCATCCGGTCCGCCCGCGTCGAGCACGCCGCTCGGCGACTACCTCGCGCACCGGCGGCTGCCGGGCGTGGATCCCGGTTACGCGGTGCTGCCGCGTTCGCTGGCCGAGGCCATGCCGCTGCCGTGGCAGCAGCAGATGAGCAACCTGCTCGCCGAGTTCCACCAGGCCTTCGGGCACCTGCAGTGGCCGGTCTACCGGGTCGTGCCGTCCCGCTACGAGCGGCTGGTGGACCTCGACGACGACCAGCTCGCCGAGGTCGGGTGCACGGTGGAGGTCGGCGACGACGGCGAGCTGGAGTACCGGATGCGCGACGGGCGCCGGGTCGACAACCCGGAGTCCCAGCAGGTGCTGGTGTCCTGCCTGGACCCGATCCCGCGGCAGACCCCGGGCGGACCGCAGCCGACCCCGGCCGCTCCGCCACCGCCTGCCTGGTGAGGCGTCCAGCCCGGTCGGTACCCGCGCAGAACGAGCGGGTCCGCCGCCATTCGGACATCCCGGTCTAGTACGTGCGCGGTGCGTGACAGCCGCGCGCAGTCGTGCGAGGCTCGGTGCATGCCCCGCGGAAGGTGGTACTTCTGTCTGAAGCACCGGCAGGTCGAGCCGAAGGCCGGCTGCCGCGCCGCTGAGCGCTTGGGGCCCTACCCGGACCAGGAGACCGCGGCTCGCGCGCTGGAGATAGCCGCGGAGCGCACCAAGGCGGCCGACGAGGCCGACGTGCGCTGGGAAGAAGACGAGGACTGAGCCTCGTGGCGGCGGCGGTGGGTCCAGCAGGTGGTACCGGAGTCGCCGCTGCCGCGCAGGACTTCTCGGCGATCCGCACCGAACTGGGGCTGCCCGCCGACTACCCGCCCGCCGCGCTGGCCGAGGTCGAGCGGACCGTGGCGCAGCCGGTGCCCACCGGTTGCCGGTCGGACGCCACCGATCTGCCGCTGGTCACCGTCGATCCGCCCGGGGCCAAGGACCTCGACCAGGCGGTGCTGGTCCGGCGGCGCCGCCGCGGCTACCGGATCCACTACGCGATCGCCGACGTCGCGGCGTTCGTTGTCCCCGGCGGCGCGCTGGACGCGGAGTCCCGCCGCCGCGGTCAGACCCTCTACCTGCCCGACGGCAACGTCCCGCTGCACCCGACGCGGCTGTCCGAAGACGCCGCGAGCCTGTTACCGGGGCAGGTGCGAGCGGCCGTGCTGTGGACCATCGACCTGGACCCGGACGGGCTGCCGGTGCGCGTGGACGTCCGCCGCGCGCTGGTGCGCTCGGTGGCGCAGCTGGACTACGACGGCGTGCAGCGGTCGCTTGAGCTGGGCATCCCGCACCCGTCGATCGCGCTGCTGCCCGACGTCGGCCGGTTGCGCCGGGAGCAGGCGATGCGGCGCGGTGCGATCGAGCTCGGCCTGCCCGAGCAGCAGGTGGAGTCCGACGGAGCGGGCGGCTGGCGGCTGGTGCTGCGGCCGCGGCTGGTGGTCGAGGCGTGGAACGCGGAGATCTCGCTGCTGACCGGGATGTGCGCGGCGGAGATGATGCTCTCCGCCGGGATCGGGGTGCTGCGCACGGTGCCGGACCCGGAGCCGGAGACGGTCGCCGGGCTGCGCCGCTCGGCGACCCGGCTCGGCGTGGCGTGGCCGGTGGACCTCCCGCCCGCGGTGGCGCTGGCCGAGATGGACCCGATCCGGCCCGAATCGCTCGCCGTGCACGTGGCGGCGACGCGGCTGCTGCGCGGAGCCGGCTACACCGCCTTCGGCGACGGCGCGCCCGCGAAGGCCAACCACGCGGGCATCGGTGCGTCGTACGCGCACGTCACGGCTCCGCTGCGGCGCCTGGTCGACCGCTACAGCGCCGAGGTGTGCCTGGCGGTGGCCGAGGACCGGCCGGTGCCCGGGTGGGTGCTGGAGGCGTTGGCGCAGCTGCCCTCGGCGATGGGCAGCTCCGACCGGATCGCGGGCCAGGTGGAACGGGCCTGCATCGCCCAAGCGCAGGCGTGGTCGCTGGTCTCGCGGGTCGGCGAGGAGTTCCCGGCCACCGTGCTGCGCGCCTCGAACGGGGTGGCGGGCGAGGTGTTCGTGGCTGCTCCGCCGGTCATCGCCCGCTGCACCGGCGACGGGCTCGGCGAGGGCCAGCAGGTCCGGGTGCGACTGGTGGTGGCCGATCCCTCGCGCCGCGAGGTCGCGTTCGAAGTGGCCTGACGCACACCCCGTGGCGGATTCCCCCGCGCCGGTCGATCGTTGACGCCAGAGGAGTCGACGTCGACGAAAGGGGCCAGTGGTGGCTGAGGTGCGCGAGATGACCATCGGAGTCCTGGGCGGAACCGGGGCGCAGGGCCGCGGACTGGCGATCAGGTGGGCGCAGGCGGGGCTGAAGGTCGTCATCGGCTCGCGCAGCGCCGACCGCGCCGAGCAGGCGGCGAAGGAGATCGTCGAGGTCGCCGGCGGCGACGTCACCGGGCAGGACAACGCGGGCTGCGCGGCGGCGGCCGACATCGTGCTGGCTGCGGTGCCCTGGGAGGGGCACGCGGAGCTGCTGAAGTCCCTGCAACCGCAGCTGGCGGGCAAGATCGTGGTCGACTGCGTGAACCCGCTGGGCTTCGACAAGAAGGGCCCGTACGCGCTGCCGGTGCCGGAGGGCAGCGCGGCGCAGCAGGCCGAGCAGCTGCTGCCGGACTCGCGGGTGACCGCCGCGTTCCACCACGTCTCGGCGGTGGCGCTGGCGGACCTGAGCGTCGACCACGTCGACCTGGACGTCCTCGTGCTCGGCGACGACCGCGAGGCCACCGACGTGGTCCGCGCCCTGGCGGACGTGATCCCCGGCGTGCGCGGCGTCTACGGCGGCCGCCTGCGCAACGCCCACCAGGTGGAAGCGCTGACCGCGAACCTCATCGCGATCAACCGCCGCTACAAGGCCCACGCGGGCCTGCGCATCACCGACATCTGAGCAGCTCCGAACACCCGGGGCCCTCGAACTCACGACCCGCGGCCACCGCACCTCGCGGGGCGTCAATTTCGTACGAAATTGACCGTCACCCGGGTGAACGTCAATTTCGCGCGAAATTGACGCCTCCCCGGGTGACGGGCGTTGTTGTCGGGGGGTCGGTGCGGCGGCACCCTGGGCGGCGGAGGTGGTGGCGGTGCTGCCGGAGGAAGCGAGCTGCTGGAGCGACGACGAGCGGGAGCGGGCCGACGCCCTGCTGGACGGCCACGCCGTCGTGGTCAACGTCCGCAAGGGCGGCCCGCACAAGCACCTGGTGCCGTGGCTGGAGGAGTCCGGCCTGCTGACCTACGTGGGGCACTCCGGGCCGCGGCACTCCTGGCCGGAGTCGGAGTTCGCCAGCCCGTTCCTCAAGGAGGCCAAGGTCGACCGCGAGGCCATGGTCCACCACTACGAGCAGTGGCTCGACGAGCAGCCGAACCTGCTGGCCAAGCTCCGCGACGGCGAGCTCTCCGGCCGGGCCCTGGGCTGCTGGTGCGCCCCGAAGCCCTGCCACGCCGACGTCCTCGCCAAGCGCGCCGGCTGAGCGGCGCGTCAATTTCGCACGAAATTGACCATCCGCATCGCGACGGAGCTGTGCGCGGTCACATCTCGGCGCGGCGGCCGCCGTCGACCGTCCAGGCCGCTCCGGTGACGTAGGAGGCCTTGGGCGAGAGCAGGAAGACCGCGACGGCGGCGAGCTCGGCCGGGTCGCCGGAGCGGCGCAGCGCCGCGGCCTGCACGGCGGCTTCGTGCGCCTTCGGGTCGCCCGCCGCGATCGTGCGGGCGCGTTCGGTGTCGAAGCGCCCGGGCAGCAGGGCGTTGACCCGGACGCCTCGCGGGCCGACCTCGGTGGCCAGGTCCTTGACGAAGCCCTGGGTGGCGGGTCGCGCGACGTTCGAGCTGGCCAGCCCGGTCAGCGGTTCCGCACCCGAGGTGGAGGTCAGGACGACGACGGAGCCGCCGTCGCCGAGCTCGGCGGCGACCTCGCGGGCCATCCGGATCGGCGCGATGGTGGCGATCTCCAGGCCGCGGCGCAGCGTGTCGTCGTCCAGCCCGCTCGGCATCCCGGCGGGCGGACCGCCGTGGCTGACGAACAACCCGTCCAACCGCCCGAACTGCTCCCGCGCGTGGTCGATCAGCCGCCGCGGCGAGGTGGGGTCGGTGAGATCCGCGGCGAGCCCGCGCGCCCGGTCGCCGAGCTCGGCGACGGCATCGGCGGTGTTCGCCGCGGACGAGGACGAGACGACGACGTGCGCTCCTTCGTCGACCAGCGCCCGAGCGGTGGCGAAGCCGAGGCCCTTGCTGGCGCCGGTGACGATGAAGCACCGCCCGGAGAGATCCAGATCCATGCCCGGAACCCTAAGCCGCCCAACGATCTCCCAAAACCCCGGACTCCGCACCAGGCCACGGCTTCCTGCTGCGATTTCAAGGGAAATCGGACGTCCGATTTCCCTTGAAATCGCGTTCGGTCACCCGGACGCCGCGGTGGTCCAGGTGGTGGGACGCCGGGATTCCGGCTGATTTCCGGGGCTTCGCGGGCCTAGGGTGGCGGCATGGCCGAGGCGCAGTTCGGGGCGGAGACGTCGCAGCGCGGCGAGTGGGTGCGGCAGGCGAACCGGTTCACCGACCGGATCACCGCGGACGGTTCCTCCGGGTGGCCGGTGGAGCCGGACCGGTACCGGCTGGTGGTGAGCCTGGCCTGCCCGTGGGCGCACCGGTCGGTGATCGTGCGCCGGTTGCTGGGGTTGGAGGACGTGCTGTCGCTGGGCGTCGTGGACCCGGTCCGCGACGAGCGGGGCTGGCGGTTCTCCCTGGACCCGGACGGCCGCGACCCGGTGACCGGGATCGCCTACCTCTCCGAGGCGTACCTGGCCGCCGATCCCGGCTTCACCGGCCGGTACACGGTCCCGGCGATCCTGGACGTCGCCGAGCGCAGGGTCGTCACCAACGACTACCCGCAGATCACCCTGGACCTGTCCGCGGAGTGGGCCGAGCACCACCGCGAAGGCGCCCCGCAGCTCTACCCGGAGTCCCTGCGCGCGGAGATCGACGAGGTCAACGCCCTGGTGTACCGCGACGTCAACAACGGCGTGTACCGCTGCGGTTTCGCCACCTCGCAGCAGGCCTACGAGGAGGCCTTCGAGCGGCTCTTCGCCCGCCTGGACCGGCTCTCCGAGCGGTTGGCCGGGCAGCGCTACCTGGTCGGTGACGCGATCACCGAGGCCGACGTCCGGCTGTTCACCACGCTGGTCCGCTTCGACGCCGTCTACCACGGGCACTTCAAGTGCAACCGGCAGAAGCTGACGGAGCTGCCGGTGCTGTGGGCCTACGCCCGGGACCTGTTCCAGACCCCGGGTTTCGGCGACACGGTGGACTTCGACCACATCAAGCGGCACTACTACGCCACCCACCACCAGATCAACCCGACGGGGATCGTCCCGCTCGGCCCGGACCCGTCCGCCTGGCACACCCCGCACGACCGGGAATCCCTGGGCGGCAGGCCCTTCGGCGCGGGATCGCCGCCGGTCTAGAGCGCGGGGCGGAGCCACGCGTGCGCCCAGGCCGCGAGCGTGGTCGGTGTCGTGGTGACGATGCTGCGCACGTCTTCGGGGACGAAGTCCTCGCGCTGGCCGACGGACATCCCGACGATGCCCTCGACCTGGCCGCTGCTCAAACCGGCCGATCGCAGGGCGGCGCGGAATTCGTCGTCGGAGATCCGCTCGGCGCGTACCTCGCGTCCCACCGATCGGCTCAAGATCTCGGCCACCTGCGCGAACGTCAGGTCCTCGGGGCCGTGCACGGCCTGCACGCCGCATCCGGACCAGTTGGTCGCGAGCAGCCTCGCGGCCGCGATCTCGCCGATGTCGCGGGGATCGACCCAGGGCATCGCGTAGTCGAGGGGCCACGGGGTGCGGAGCACGCCCTCGCGCAGGTCTTGGAGGTCCATGAACAGGTTGGTGAAGAAGTAGCCGCAGCGCAGGTGCAGCACGCCGGCCCCGGTGGCGTTCAGCAGTTCTTCCGTCCTGGCCAGGCCGTCGATCTCTCCGACGCCGTGGCGCTTCTCCGCGCCGATGCTGCTGAGGAACACCGTGCGGCTGATGCCGTTCTCCCGCACCGCCCGCGCCGCGTTGGCGCCCATGCGGGCATAACCGGCGGCCGGGTCGTCGTCCGGCGTGGGCGGGTCCACCCAGAAGAGGCAATCGGCGCCTCGCGTCGCGCGGAGGACGGTGTCCGCGTCGCCTTGATCGCCCGGCACGACGTCGACCAGGTCGCGAGTCGCCGCGTCGAGCTTGTCGGGTGTCCGCATCAGCAGCGTGGGGCGCACGCCCGCTTGCAGGAGCAGCCGCACGACCCGGGAGCCCACGTGACCGGTGGGCGTGGTGACGACGATCTTGTGCTCGTTCTCCATGACCGGGACGCTACGAGCAGTCGCGGCCGGATCCTGACCGCAAATGGGAACGTGCGGGGGCTTCCGGCCGGAAGCCCCCGCACCACCTCAGTGGAAGGAGTGTTCCGCCGCGGGGAAGGCGTGGCCGCGGACGTCTTCGGCGAAGCGGGTGGCCGCGTCGGCGAGGATGCCGCCCACGTCGGCGTAGCGCTTGACGAAGCGCGCCGTGCGACCGGTGTTCATGCCCGACATGTCGGTCCACACCAGCACCTGCGCGTCGCAGTCCGGGCCGGCGCCGATGCCGACCGTCGGGATGCGCAGCTCGGCGGTGACGTGCTTGGCCGCCTCCGCCGTCACCATCTCCAGCACCACGGCGAACGCACCGGCCTCCTGCACGGCCAGCGCGTCGGCCAGCAGTTCTTCAGCCGCGTCGCCGCGGCCCTGCACCCGGTACCCGCCGAGACCGTGCTCGCTCTGCGGGGTGAAGCCGATGTGCGCCATCACCGGGATGCCCGCCGAGACCAGCGCCTCGATCTGCGGGGCGTAGCGCCGCCCGCCCTCCAGCTTGACCGCGTGCGCGCGGCCTTCCTTCATGAACCGCGTCGCGGTGGCCAGCGCCTGCTCCGGAGAGGCCTGGTAGGAGCCGAACGGCAGGTCGGCGACCACCAGCGCGCGCTCGGCGGAGCGGGTCACGGCGCGGACCAGCGGCAGCAGTTCGTCCACGGTCACCGGCAGCGAGGACTCGTAGCCGTAGACGTTGTTGGCCGCCGAGTCGCCGACCAGCAGCACCGGGATCCCGGCCTGGTCGAAGATCCGCGCGGTGTACATGTCGTAGGAGGTGAGCATCGGCCAGGCCTCGCCGCGCTCCTTCAGCTGCTGCAGGTGGTGGATGCGCACCCGCCGCTTGGCGGGGGTCGAGCCGTACGGTGCAGCCGTTTCGCCCTGATTCTGGGCAGCAGTCATCGTTGACCGTCCTGTTCCCTCGAGGCCTGCTCAGCAGGTCCCCGGGTCGTCGTGGAAGGTTGCACCTGAAAGCGTCGCACGCCCCGGCGGCTGCGCCGATACCTCGCGGGGCAACGTCACATCGGGAGGCTTTCGCCCCTGGCCCGCCGGTCGGTGCGGGCGGAGCATGCGGGGCGGGAGGGATCTGCGATGCGCAACCAGGACACCCACCGCAAGCTGCACGAGCTGTTCAACGAGCGGCAGCTCGACGAGATGGACCACCACGTCGGTGTCGAGTTCGCCTACATCGACCACCCGCGGCGCGGCACCATGCACACGCTGGCCCAGTTCAAGGAGTGGCTGGGGGAGTGGATCGGCGCGTTCTCGGACGCGCGCGCGATCGGCGCGTCCTACGTCGACGGCCCCGGCTTCTCGGTGGCCTACTTCCACGGCCGCGGGACGAACGACGGCAGGCTCGGCGGGCGCGCGCCGACCGGGCGCCAGATGGACATGGCGTTCTGCGAGACGCTGCGCTACGACGAGCACGGCCGGATCATCGGCGGCGAGATCTACTACGACCAGCTGACCCTGCTCACCCAGCTGGGCCTGCTCGAGCAGGCGGCCGTCCGGCGCGCCTGATCAGCCGATCCAGGGCTCGGCGAACCGGTCGTAGGTTCCGTCGTGCATCGCGAGGTTGAGCCACTGGTCGACGTACTGCTGGAACACCACGTCGCCCTTCGGCAGCAGGTAGGCCTTCTCGCTGAAGGTGAACGGCTGCTCCGGGTGCACCGAGCACAGCTCCGGGTGCTGCTTGGCCTGCCAGCGGGTCTCGGCGGCGTCGGTCATCATCAGATCGGCCTTGCCGTCGATGATCTGCTGGAAGATCGTGTTGTTGTCCGGGTGGTCGACGATGGTGGCCCGCTTCAGGTTCGCCCTGGCGAACTTCTCGTTGGTGCCGCCGGGGTTGACCACGGCCCGCACGCCGGGCTGGTCGATCTGCTCCAGCGTCTGGAACCGCGCGGCGTTCTCGCAGCGGGTGATCGGCGTCTTGCCGTCCACGACGTAGGCCGTGCTGAAGAACGCCTCGCGAGCGCGTTCCAGCGTGATCGACACGCCACCGACGGCGATGTCGCACTTGGCGGTGAAGTCCTCGACCAGCGTCTTCCAGGTGGTGGGCACGATGGTGGCCCGCACCCCGAGCTGCTCGGCGAGGTGGTGCGCCATGTCGATGTCGATGCCGCTCCACGCGTCGTCCGGGTTCTGGTAGCTGCCGGTCTCGTCCCGGTAGGTGAACGGCCGGTAGTCCCCGGTGCTGCACACCCGCAGCTCACCGCGCTGCACGACCTCGTCCAGCCGGTTCGCGGCGGCCTCCGGCGCCGGTGTGCACGACGCGCTCACCGCGACGACACCGGCCACTGCCAACCCGACCCCGAACCGCTTCCACCGCATGCCGCCCACCTTTCGATCTCCGCCGCACATGCATAGCCGCTCGCACCGGCAAAAGCCAGCGCAACCCGATCCCGCCGCGATGCGTCCTACGGACCGTGGATGGACCGATTGAGTTGAAGTCGAAGGGGTTCTGGACGTTCACCGCACTGCTCTGCGGGATTCCGATCGCCCTCGGGATGGGCGCGGCGGAGGCCGTCTACCTCGTTGGCCTGTGGAAGCGGTGCGATCTCACCGGTGCCGGGGGCGGCTTCGCCCTGAACTTCGTCGGGTTCCCGCTGTTGCTGGGGGTGAACCTCCTGCTCCTGCCGGTGTTGGCGATGATCGGCCGGATGAGCAGGAAGGTGGCGGTCAACCGGGTCCTGGACGGCGCGACCGTCCGCAGCGGTGCCCGGCTCGGGCTCATCGCGGGTCTGGTGTTCACGGCTCTCGCGCTGCTCGTCTCGTGGCTGGTGGTGACGGGTGTCGTGATGGCCATGATCCCGTCCGACTACCCGACGACTTGCGGAGAGCTGGGCCGCCGCATCCCGGGTTCCTGACAATCCCCGCGAACGATCAGCACCGGCAACCGCCGGTGCTGATCGTTCGCGGGGAACCGCACCCCGGCTCGCGCGTCCAACGATCATGGACAACCGAACGAAGGTCAGGTACGCCCTCATCTGGGCGGGGATCGCAGCGGCGGGGGCCTTCGGGCTGGCGGTGCTGATGATCGTCTTCGACATGATGGCGGTCGGCGAGATGTTCCGGAAGTGCGACATGAGCGGTCACGGTGCGGGCATGTCGTCCTGGGGCGTTTTCCTGGTCACGATCCTGCTGAACCTCCTCCTGGTTCCGCTGGCGGCAGTGGTGTTCGCGGGAGGCCTCCTCGTCGAGGTCCGGCTGGTGATCGGCAAGCAGTGGCAGAAGGCTGCGGCGCGGGGTTTGGTGATCTCCGTCGGTGTGGTCGTGGTGCTGGCGGTCGCGGTGCTTGCATCGGTACTGGCGCTGGGGTACGGGGAATCCCACCTCCCCACCGACTCCTCGAGCATCGCGTGCGGCTCCTGAAACGCCGGCGGCAGAACTCAGCAGATCCTTCGCCGGGAAACCGCAGCCCGTCCAGTGCGTCCAACGGGCATGGATGATCGGACGAGGATCAGATCTGCTGGTTTCTGGGCGGGCACCGCCGCAGCGGCGACCGTTCCGTTGGCGCTGCTGCTGATCTGGCTGGACCTGCGGTGGATCGCCGCCCTGTGGCGCGAGTGCGGGCTGGACGATGCCAGCGGCGGGATCGGGTTCAACTTCGTGGTCTTCCCGACAACGGTCTTCCTCAACGTTCTGCTGGTACCGATCGCGGCTCTGCTGTTCGCGGGCTGCAGGCGCATCGCGATTCGCCTGGTCGGCAAGGAGTGGGCGCTGCGATCGGCACTGGGATTGACGATCCCGTCGGCGTGGTCCTGGCGCTGGCCACGGGCGCGCTCGCCTCGATGCTGGCCATGTCCGCCGCGAACGCCCAGATACCGGCGGACTACCCGACGTCGTGCGCGGAACTGGGCAACGGCAACGCCTGAGCGCCGATGAGTTCCGCGCCGCTCGGTGGTCTACCCGGGCAGGACGAGGAGGTCTGCCATGGACGAGACGTTCACCGCGGAACTGCGGAAGAGCCCGAACCCGGGCGGCTGGACCTACGTGGTCTGGCCGAGATCGGTGGAGTACTTCGGCACGCGCGGCCTGGTGAAGGTCCGCGGCACGATCGACGGCGAGCCGTTCCAGAGCTCCTTCATGGCCCTGGGCGACGGCACGCACAAGCTCCCGGTGAAGGCCGAGATCCGGGACAAGCTCGGCAAGCAGGTCGGTGACGAGGTCGTGATCCGCCTCCTGGAACGCCTCTGACCTGCGAGTTCTCCGGTGTGAAAAACGGTGAAAAAGAAGATGCAACCAAACGCCGGTGACAACGTCTAAAGGAGCGGGAGTGCGTGGGACGCGGGAGGGAGGGTTCTGGGGGTACCTCCCTCCCGCGAGCCGAACCGCTCCACCCGGCCTGATGGGATCCTGGCCTGGTGACGGCTTTCTACCACGTGTGCTTCGTCGTGCCGGACCTCGAGCGCGCGATGCGCGACTTCGAGAACGCGGCCGGTGTCGAGTGGCACGAACCGCAGCCCGGCGAACTCGGCGACTGGCAGTACCGCATCGTCTTCACCAAGGGCGGAGCCCCGTTCGTCGAACTGATCGAAGGCCCACCGGGCAGCCCGTGGGACGCCTCGGCAGGAGCCCGCTTCGACCACCTCGGCTACTGGACGACCTCGCTCGAAGCAGGCGCCCGACGCCTCGAATCCCACGGCATCCCGGAGGACTTCTCCGGCTGCCCTCACGGCAGGGCCTTCGCCTACCACCGCATGGACTCCATCGGAGCCCGCATCGAGCTGGTCGACGCCTCCCGCCAACCGGCCTTCCTCGAAACCTGGCACCCCACCGGCAACCCGATGCCGGCAATCCAGGAACACCCGTGACGAGGTGGGTGGTGGCGATTGCGCGTGAAATCGCCACCACCCACGCGGGAAGCACGACGATTTCGCGTGAAATCGCCATCTCACCGGCGGCGTGCTGCGACGGCGGCCCCGACCTCGGCCACGAGTTCGGGCAATCGCTGGTAGAGCCGTTCGGCGGTGACGATGATGACGTGCCAGCCACACCTGCGGATTCGCCGCAACCGCTCCTGGTCGAGGGCGTGCCGAGCAGGGTCGGCGTGCCAGGCTCCGTCGTACTCGAGAGCGATCTTCGCTTCTTCCAGCGCGAGATCCACCCGCGCCACGAATCCGAAGTCGTCGTGGATCTCGAATTGCGGGGTGAAGCGAAAACCAGCCTGCAGAAGGGCGACGCGCAACTCTGATTCGGGAATCGACTCGGCTCGCCCGTCCAGCAGCGCGGCGGCGTTGCGCGCCCGGACGATGCCGTGGTCGTGACGACCCGCCAGGAATTCCGAGATCATCTGCCGGTCTGCCAACCCCGCGTGGATCAGCGCATCGCCGGCCGCCACTGCCGTGCGCTGCGGGTTCCGGGCGAGGAGATCCAGCATCGTGCGTTCGATGGTGGCGAGGTGGATCCCGGCCCACTCGACCCGTTCGAACGCCCAGCTCTTGACCGACCAACATCGAAGGCCGAAGCGCCTGTTCACGTACTTGCTCCCGCTCACCAGCACTTCGACCCGATCATGGGCTCTGGCCAGCGGTACGCCGTACAGCGTGGCGGCCGAACGCCCGGTGATGATCGAGGACGATGGCAGGACGAGCGCCGCCGCGTGGCAGCGAAGCGAGTGGGTGATTTCGACGGCGCTGCTGCAGTAGACGCCGTGCACGACCCGTCGGTACTCGCCGCTCTTCCGCAGCTGATTGTCAGTGATTCCTGAGGAAAGTGCCTGTGCCCTGGTGAACAGTCCGAGTTCTGCGGGCGCGATGGTGCGTGCGATGGATGTCATGCAACAGAGGATGGGCGCGGAATCGACAGCCGTCACCACCGTTGATCGAATCTGTGGACAACTGATCCGGCTGTGGATAAGCGCCGCCACACTTCTGTGTCGTGGTGGGTTACGCGATTTCGCGCGAAATCAGCACACTTCGTGCGGGGGAGTGCGCGATTTCGCGCGAAATCGCGCTCACCCGGCGCCAACCGCAGCCCGGCACGCCTGACGGATCGCCGCTGCGGCGGCGGTCGGTTCGTTCGCCCGGAACCGCACGTGCTCGGCCGTGCCGGTCCTGCCGTTCGGCAGGGCGATGCTGATCGGCTCGGCGAGCGTCACGGACACGTTGGTCTGGTTTCCCACCACGATGGCCAGTTCCGGGATGCCGTCCTCGTCGTGGAACCGGAACGTGGTGGTGCCCGTGTGGGACTTCCGGTCGAGCGACACCGCGATGATCGAGGTCAGCGGCAGGGCCAGTTCGAACCGGGCTCCGTTGCGGAGCACCAGGTGGTGGCGGTTCACGAAGTGCGGTCGGGTGACCAGCACTGCCAGGGCGACCAGGACTTGCAGCACCGCGAGTACGTCCAGCACGTGCACGATCGGCCACGGCACGAGGAGCCCGACCACCGCGGTTTCCAGCGCCAGCACGAACGTCAGGATCAGCATCACCGGAACCTGCTCGCGGGCGTAACCGAGCTCGGTGTCCTCCGGGCCGATGCCGATCCTGCGCCGCAGCAGGAATGCCCACAGGCTCGCCGCCCACCGGCGGACCGCGATCCTCTTCACCGCACATCGCCTTCGACACGCGGTCGCTGGGCCAACAGCCGAATGGTTCGCCGCAGCACTTCCGCTTGAGCAGGCCCCATCGAGTCGAACAGGGCCGTGCTGAACGAGTGGCCAGCATCATCGGCGCCGATCAGCGCCGAGACCTCGGCCGGGATGTTGTCCGCCAGCTCCTCGGCCAGCGGCGTAATCCGGGGATCGTCCGGGGTCGCGTCGGCGAGTTCGTCGAGGCGACGCTGCAACTCGTGGCCACGAGCGACGGTTTCCGGGTCCTCGACGAAGGGGAGAACCGCTGCGAGCACCTGGTCGCGTTGCTCCCCGCCGGTGGTATCCATGAGCGCGAACAGCTCCTGCTCCAGAACGCCCATCGGCGATGTCGGCTCGGTGGTGTTCAGCGCGGCCAGCAGCTCAGCGGTTCCCGGCGAAACAGTGCTGTCCGCGTCCAGCTCACCACGTTCGGCGCGTTCGATGAGCTTGCCGAGCCGGGCGCGGCGATCGCGGATCCGCTGTTCCTGCTCGGCCAGCTCGCGGTCCAGGTCGACCAGGATCTCCCGCAGATCGCGGCCGCCGTCGTCGGCCAGCGCGTCGCGGACCTCGTCGAGGCTCAGCCCGAGCTCGGTCAGGCGGCGGATGCGCGCCAGCACGATCGCATCGCGCAGCCCGTAGTGCCGGTATCCGTTGGCCCGGCGTTGCGGTTCGGGCAGCAGCCCCTGGTGGTGGTAGTGACGCACGGCGCGGGTCGACACCCCGACCATGGCGGCGATCTCTCCGATTCGCATGCAGCCAGTAGAAACGTTGACGCTGCGACAAGGTCAAGCCCCGACCTGCGCTGATCGGGCGTGGCTCATCTCTCGAGCCCGCGCACGAACCGCGCCCATGCGTCGCTCCCGAACCGAAGCGTCGCCCCACCCGGATCCTTCGAGTCCCGAACCTCGATCCCACCGCTCACTAATCGAGCCTCGACACAGCTGTTGTTGTTCGGGCCGCTGAGCCAACGAGCCTCGACACACGTGTTGTTGTTGCCCCCGCTGTAGCTGCTCTTGAACCACTGGGTTGGCGCCTCGATGGTCATTCGGCTATCTCCTTCAAGCACTTGGCGATGAAGTCTTTGGACTCCTCCGGGCCGAGCGCTACGGCTCGCAGGCGATCGAAGGCTCGTGAGCACGCAGCGACGTCGCCTTCATCATCCATGTAGACGCCACCTCCGATAAAGGTTGCTTGGTGGGCGATATCGGGCACTCGGCCATCGAAACGGAAGATTCCGATTGAACCACCAAGTAGCGGGTGGTCCACGATGGACATTGGTGCTACCTGGATGACCACGTTCTTCCGGTCGCACGCCGTGAGCAAGTGCTCCAGCTGATCAGCCAAGACGTCGTGCCGCCCGATAGGTCGACGAAGGGCGGGCTCGCCTATGACGAACCAGAGGAGAGGTGGATCGTCTCGGCCAATCAGCAGCTCTTGCCGTTCCAGGCGGAACCGGACGCGCAGCTCAACATCGTCGGAAGGGTCGTCCATGACCGCTTCGCGTGCGATCGAGATCAGCGCTCGTGCGTACGTTTCAGTCTGCAGCAGGCCGGGCACTACCTCTGGTTCCCAGTAGTAGATCTCTGTGGCTTCCTGCTCGTGATCGCCGACGCGGCGGAAGCCACCTGGGAAGGAGTCGGAGTACATGCGCCGCCGCAGGCGCTGCCGGGCAACTTGGCTGATGTCCGCGATTTCGGTGCGTTGCTCAGGTGGTGCTTCGTAGAAGTTCAGCAGCGCATCGAGCTCCATGACCTTCAGGGCGCGCAAGCCGCGCTCAACCCTGCTGATCAGGCTTGTGTCGCACTCGATGACCTCTGCGGCCTCCTTCTGGCTTTTGCCTGCGGCAACTCGAAGTCTGCGCAGCTCGCTGCCTAGTTGGCGGCGTTCGATCGTCGGTCGTGAGTGCGCCATGGTTGCTCCCGGTTCTCCGTTCGGGACGGAAGATCCACCTTTCAGGTACCTGCGGAAGTTGCACAGGACCCTTACTCTTTGTGTGTCAGACAGTACTGTCCGCAGTGAGTTGTCGGAAGCTTATCCAGCAGCAAGGGGAGTGGTGACAGTGCGTTTCGGTTATGTGCTCGAGGCAGTGGCGGATGCTGTTGAGGTCGCCAGGAAGGTGGTCGATCCGGAGCAGCACGACCCCGAGGAGCTGCGGCGGGAGCTGCGACCGTGGGCGGAAGCGGAGCTCGCACGCGCGAAGTGCGAGTTCGGGCTCTACACCGCCGAATTCGGCTCCTGGAGCCAAGGCCGTTCGGCGTACTACCTGCGCATGCTCTACATCGTGTGGGGCGGCGACGAGGTCGTCTCGGTGCACGTCGACGACAGCCCGGTGAACTACGCGGGAGTCCGCGTCCTCGCCCACCAGGCAGAAGCGTTCCGAACTCTGCGTGCGAGCGACGAACGCCTCGCCGCTGTCTCGTCGTAGGTGAATGAGGTCGCGGCCCTCGGGGGATGGGCCGCTGACCGCGTTTCTCCCGGTGTTCGCGCGGTGTTCGGTGGTGGGTGGGCGGCGGATCGCGGGGTGGTCATCTCGGCGTTGAACGCTGGGTCGTCGGCCATCCCGAGGAGTCCGCCATGCGAATCGCTCGCGCAGGTTTCACCGCTGCCGCACTCGCGGCTTGCGCCGCTCTGCTGGTCGCCGCGAGCGCTTCGGGCGTGCCGCCGCGCGATTCCGTGCGGATGAACCAGATCCAGGTCATCGGGACGCACAACAGCTACCACCGCGAGCTCTCCCGCACCGAGCAGCAGTGGCAGTCCCCGGCGGACAACCTCTGGTACTCGCACGCCGCGCTGCCCGTGCAGTTCGAGCGGCAGTCGGCGCGGCACGTCGAGCTGGACCTGATGCCCGACAGCGACCAGGGCGGGCTCTACACCTACCCGCTGATCCGCCGCGACGCCGGGCTAGGACCGCTGACCGATCCCGAGCTGTTCCGGCCGGGGATCAAGGTCGTGCACTGGGCCGACCACGACTACGCCACGTCCTGCTCGACGCTGGTCGGCTGCCTGCGCCAGGCCCGCGACTGGTCCGACGCGCACCCCGGGCACGCGCCGATCCCGGTCCTGCTGGAGCTCAAGCAGACCGATCCGGCGATGGAGCAGCGCGGCGGCCCGGTCTCGCCGCCGTGGGACGCGAAGCGCTTCGCCGACCTGGACGCGGAGATCCGCTCGGTCATCCCGGCGAACAAGATGATCACCCCGGACGACGTGCGCGAGCCCGGTCTCACGCTGGAGCAGTCGGTGCTCCGCTCCGGCTGGCCGGCGCTCGCCGAGTCCCGCGGCAAGTTCGTCTTCCTCATGGACAACAGCGATCCCGCGCAGCAGGCCCCGTACCTGGAGAACCGCCCCAGCCTCGAAGGCCGGGTGCTGTTCACCAACTCCGCACCGGGCCGCCCGGACGCGGCGTTCATGTCGCAGAACGACCCCACCGGCGCGAACAGCGCCCGGATCAGGCAGTGGGTGGAGCGCGGCTACCTGGTGCGCACCCGCTCGGACGTGCCGTTCACCGAGGCCACCTCGGGCGACACCACCCGCTTGCGCACAGCGCTGACCAGCGGGGCGCAGATCATCAGCACCGACTTCCCGGCCCCGGGCCTGGCGGCCCGCTACGGCTCCGACTACGTCGCCGAACTCCCCACCCCGGCGCGCTGCAACCCGGTGAATGCGCCCCGCTCCTGCCGCTCAGAGCGCCTCGAACGGCTCTAGCGCTGGCT
Organism: Saccharopolyspora indica; assembly: GCF_027853965.1. Taxonomy (GTDB): domain Bacteria; phylum Actinomycetota; class Actinomycetes; order Mycobacteriales; family Pseudonocardiaceae; genus Saccharopolyspora; species Saccharopolyspora indica. Next base: position 122,524 of record NZ_JAQGLB010000022.1, read on the forward strand.
GGGGGAGGGGCGGCGCATGGCCCACGTCCGGGGGCCGTTGTCGGGGAGGTCCACCTCCGCGGTCACCTCGAAGCCGAGCTTCCGGTAGAAGGCCAGGTTCGATTCGAGCGAGGTCTCCAGGAAGCACGGCACGTCGGCGTCGTCGGCCGCTCGCAGGCCCGGCTCCAGCACCGCTCGGCCCAGTCCACGGCCCTGCGAGCCGGGGCGGACTCCGACGGTGGCGAGGAACCACACGGGTTCGGTGGGGCGGTGCGGCGCCATGGCCTGCTCGGCGGCGGCAGCCGCTTCAGCCCGGTCTCCCGCGATCTCCTGCGCTTCCTCCGCCAGCCCGGCGAACACCGTCAGGTCCGTGTCCGGCGTCGTCCAGACGGCCACGGCCTCGGCATCTCCGCACACGTGCACCTGGCCCTGCGGGAATCCGATCCGCTCCAGGTACATGCGCTGGGTGCGCCGGACCCGGTCCAGGTGGTCGTCGGCTGAGATCGTGTACCGGGTGAACGGGTAGTCGGCGAAGGCGGCGGCGAGGGTGTCCGCTGCGGCGTCGAGGTCACCGACGACCGCATCACGAGCGGGAGAGGACATGCAGCCGACGCTATCAAGATCCACATGCGCCGGGCCACGCATTTTCCGCCGCGCCGATGCGGTGGCAGGCTGGTCAGGAGCAGCGCGAAGGAGCCGTCCCATGTCGTTCACCGACCAGGAGATCGCCTACCTGCGGTCCCAGCCGATCGTCCGCTTCGCCACCGTCGACGCCGACGGGCAGCCCGACGTGGTGCCGCTCGCCTGCGAGTTCGACGGCACCCACTTCTGGGTCGGCGGGGGCGGTGCCTCGGTCGTCAGCACCCGCAAGTTCCGCAACGTCCACGCCGGGAACCGCAAGGTCGCCCTCGTCTTCGACGACCTGGTGTCCTTCGACCCGTTCATCGCGCGGGGCATCCGCGTCTACGGCGAGGCGGAGGGGCCGATCGAGCGGGTCGGGATGATCGGCCCCGGCGTGTACCTGCGCGTCACCCCGACCATCTCCTGGAGCTGGAACATGGACGGCGAACCGGTCGGCGAGAACTGGTACGAGACGCGCCGCGCCGTCCATCAGCCCTGACGCGCGGCCATCGCGCGGTAGGCGGGACGCAGCAGGTCGATCACCGGCTCGCCGCCGATCTCGACCGGCAGCGGTTCGAGCTCGTCGAGCAGCGCGTCCGGTGCCGCGCTCGCCAAGCCCGCGGGTGGCGCTGGGAGTTCCGGCGCCGCCCAGAACGTTTCCAGGGATTCCGAAAGCGGTGCGGCGTCATCGGTTTCCGCCGCCGGACCGCTGGTCGTGCCGCGCAACGAGCGCAGTCGGTCCAGCAGCTCCTCGCGGGAGCGGCCGCGCCAGGCCAGGATCTGGAACGGATCGGCGTCGAAGGACTCCGCCAGCAGGTAGCAGGTCGCGGCGAGGTGCTTGCACGGGATCTCCCAGTCCGGGCAGGAGCAGTCCATCGTCAGCTGCCGCATGGTCGTCGGGAACAGCTCCAGGCCGAGCCCGGCGAAGACCTCCTCGATCTCCGGCGGCATCTCCCCGGCCAGCAGCTTCGCCGCGTACAGCGCCTGACCGGCCAGCGCCCGCTCGACCTGCTCCCACTCCGCCGCGGAGAACGCCTTGATGCCGATGCGCGCCCGGTACGGCTGCGGCCGGGAGCCCTGCACCAATCCGACCACCACGCTCGTCGACAGCGTCAGGTTCAGCACCTGGCCGGCCCGCGCGTAGTTCTTGCCGCGCTGCAACCGCCCGCCCATGCCGAACGACTCCAGCACCTCGATGAACCGGCGCGACCACCAGGTCTGCGCGATCTCGCCGCGCTTGCTGCGCGCCCTGATCCCGCCCTCTACGCGGATCGGCTTGGTGGGCTTGGGGAAACCGCCGTACCAGTCAGCCACCGACGGCCTCCGCTTCCAGCGCCACCAGCTCGCGCAGCTGGCTGGTGGACAGCTCGGTCAGCCAGTTCTCGCCGGAGCCGACCACCAGCTGCGCCAGCGCCTTCTTGTCCGCCATCATCCGGTCGATCTTCTCCTCCAGGGTGCCGATGCAGGTCAGCTTGCGGACCTGCACGTCCCGGCGCTGCCCGATGCGGAACGCGCGGTCGGTGGCCTGGTCCTCGACCGCCGGGTTCCACCAGCGGTCGAGGTGGATGACGTGGTTGGCGGCGGTCAGCGTCAGCCCGGTGCCACCGGCCTTGAGCGAGAGCAGGAAGATCGACGGGCCGTCGGGGGACTGGAACCGGCGCACCATCTCGTCGCGGGCCTTCTTCGGCGTGCCGCCGTGCAGCAGCAGCACCTCGGTGTCGAAGCGGGCGGCCAGGTGCGGCACCAGCATCCCGGCGAAGCCCGCGAACTGCGTGAAGCACAGCGCCTTGTCGCCGTCGGCCAGCACCGATTCGAGGATCTCCTCCAGCCGCTCCAGCTTCCCGGACCGGTCGGGCAGCGGAGAACCGTCGCCGAGCAGCTGCGCCGGGTGGTTGCACACCTGCTTGAGCTTCGACATCGTCGCCAGCACCAGACCGCGCCGCTCCATGCCCTCGCTCTCGGCGATGCGCGCCAGCATGTCGTCCACCACCGCCTGGTACAGCGAGGCCTGCTCGGCGGTGAGGTTGCACAGCTGCTTCATCTCGATCTTGTCCGGCAGGTCGTCGATGATCGCCGGATCGGTCTTCAGCCGCCGCAGCACGAAAGGCCCGGTGACGCGCCGCAACCGCGCCGCGGCCTCGGTGTCGCCGTCGCGCTCGATCGGCACCGCGAACCGCGCCCGGAAGGTGCTCAGCGAACCGAGCGCTCCCGGGTTGGCGAAGTCCATGACCGACCACAGCTCGGCGAGCCGGTTCTCCACCGGAGTGCCGGTCAGCGCGATCCGCTGCCGCGCGGACAGCCCGCGCACCGCCCGGGCCTGGCGGGAGTTGCTGTTCTTGATGTTCTGCGCCTCGTCGAGCACCACCCGGTCCCACCGGACTTCCCGCAGCACGGCCGAATCCCGCGCGGCCAGCGGATAGGTGGTGATGACCAGGTCGTGCCCGCCGACCTCCTCCATCAGGTCCTCGCCGGTGAGCCGGTCGGAGCCGTGGTGGACGTGCACCTTGAGCTTCGGCGCGAACCGGGCGGCCTCCCGCTGCCAGTTGCCGACCAGCGACATCGGGCAGACCAGCAGCGTCGGCCCGCGCGAGTCCTCGGCGCGCACCAGCGCCTCCAGCGCCAGCAGCTGCACGGTCTTGCCCAGGCCCATGTCGTCGGCGAGGCAAGCGCCCAGCCCGAGCCGGTCCAGGAACGCCAACCAGGCCAGGCCGCGCCGCTGGTACGGGCGCAGCACGGCGTTGAACGTCGCGGGCGGCTCCACCGGTTCCAGGTGCTGTTCGAGCTGGCCGGACAGCAGGTCGCCGACCCAGCCGCGCCCGCTGACCTGCACCACCGGCATCGGCCGTTCGGAGTCCTCGGCCGGGAGCCCGGCCTGCAGCAGCACCTCGCCCGCGGTCATCCGCCCGCTGCCGGAGCGCTCCAGGAACGCCAGCCCGGCCGCGAGCCGCTTGCGGTCGATCCGGACCCACCGGCCGCGCAGCCGCACCAGCGGCACCTTCGCGGCGGCCAGCTCGTCCAGCTCCGAAGCGGTCAGCTGCTCGTTGCCCAGAGCCAGGTCCCAGCGGTAGTCGACGAGGTCGGCCAGCCCGACACCGGACTCCTTGGCCACCGCGCCCGCCGTGCCGGTGCTGGTCGCGGTCAACTTCAGCCCGAGCTCCTCCGGCCGCCCCCACCAGGACGGCAGCAGCACGCCGAAGCCCGCCTGGTCCAGCAGCGTCGCGCTGGTCAGGAACTCGTAGGCGCCGTCGGCGTCCAGCAGCAGCTCGCTCGGGTGCGGCACGCGCAGCGCCGCGTCGAGCGCCGGGAAGATCCGCCCGGCCGCGCCGAGATCGGTGAGCAGCAGCTCCTCCGGCTCGTCGACCCAGCGCTGCAGGACCCGGCTGTCGGCCCGCCACACCTCGTTCGCCGAGACCAGCACGCTCGGGTCGTCCACGGCCTGCAGCAGGAACTCCAGGCGCCAGTCCTCGTCGTCCTCGGGAGCGTGCAGCCGGAAGCAGGTCCGCACCGGGTTCTGCCGGTTCCCGCTGGCCCGCCAGGTGTCGAGCTGCCGCGCCAGCTTCCGGACCTGCCCCTCGGCGCTGTCGAAGCGCGGCTCACCGGTCAACGCCCGCAGCCAGGTGGCCGCCGCGGTCCGGCCGGAGGTCAGTTCGAGATCGGCGACCCGGCTGCGCACGATGCCGTCGACCAGCGAGTTCAGCGCGTTGCGCAGGACATCGGCCGGTGCGTCGCCCCGCTCGCAGCGGAACGCCGCGGGCATCGCGTCGCGCAGCGCCACGAAGTGCGCCGAATCCGTGCTCGACAGCGCAGGCCGCCACCGCGCGGTCGGCCACTCGTCCACGTCGGCCAGCGCGGGCAGCACCCGCCCGCCCGACACCAGCTGCTCCGCCCACTCGGCGAGGCCGCGCAGGAACCGCGCCGAGGTCCCCAGCCGGCATCCGGGCACGTCCGCGTCCAGCAGCTCGAGCACCGTCGCCGGGGTGCACGACACGGCGGGGACCAGCCACTCCCGCACCCGCAGCTTCCCGCGCGGCGCCGGTCCGGCGGTCAGCGGATCCCGGACCAGCTCGGGCGACGGGGCCGGGGCGGAGGCGTAGGACGGCAGCTGGACCCGAACGGAGTCGACCTTGCTCTGCTCCCCGAACGCGTCCCGCAGCGCCTCGCCCGCAACCGCGAACGGGTGCGCCAGCGCGCCCCGCGGCGCGCGGCCGGGAATCCGCGCGGGCAACCCGGAATCCTCGGCCCACAGCACCAGACGTCCGTCCACAGTGCACAGAGCGTGCACGGCCCACACCGGATGATCCTCCTCAGCTCGCGGACTGCCGCGATATCAACGGCAGACGTCCGTTGACATCGCGCAACACCTCGGCGCCCGACGCGCCGAAGCCGTCACGGAGCGATCTCGCGCCACCGGTTGGTCAGCGGCAGCCGCCGGTCCCGGCCGAACGCCTTGAACGTGATCTTGGTGCCCGGCGGGTACTGCCGCCGCTTGTACTCGGCGCGGTCCACCATCTGCAGCACCCGCTCGACCAGCTCGGCGTCGAAGCCCTCGGCGATCAGCTCCGCGTAGCTGCGGTCGCTCTCCACGTAGCCGTCCAGCACCACGTCGAGCACGTCGTACTCGGGCAGCGAGTCCTGGTCCACCTGGTCCGGGCGCAGCTCCGCCGACGGCGGCTTGGTGATCGAGTTCTCCGGGATCGGCGGCACCTCGCCGCGCTTCTCCGCGTCCTCGTTGCGCCACTTCGCCAGCTTCCACACCAGCGTCTTCGGCACGTCCTTGATCGGCGCGAAGGCGCCCACCGCGTCGCCGTACATGGTGGAGTAGCCCACCGCCAGCTCGGTCTTGTTCCCGGTCGCCAGCACCAGGTGCCCGCGCTGGTTGGACAGCGCCATCAGCAGCACGCCGCGGGCGCGCGCCTGCACGTTCTCCTCGGCCAGCCCGGTCAGCTCCAGCTGCCGCACGTACACCTCGACCAGGTCGGCGATCGGCTGCACCTCGAAGTGGCAGCCGATGCGCTCGGCCAGCTCGGCGGCGTCGGAGCGGGAGTGCTCGGAGGAGTAGTTCGACGGCATCGAAACGCCGTGCACCGCATCCGCGCCGAGCGCGTCGGCGGCCAGCGCCGCGACGACCGCCGAGTCGATGCCGCCGGAGAACCCGAAGGTCACCGAGCGGAAGCCGTTCTTGTGCACGTAGTCCCGCAACCCGGTGACCAGCGCGCCCCACACCTCGGCCTCGTCGTCGAGCGGCTCGGCAGGGGGAGCGGGCGGCAGCGGCTGGTAGCTCGGCAGCGGCTCGGGTTGCAGCACGATCCGCCGCACGTCGAAGGCGGGCATCCGCATCGGGCCCGGCTCGGCGGGCACGGTGGTCGAGGTGTGGCCGCCCGCGGTCAGCTCCAGGTCCTGCACCAGCAGGTGCTCGGCGAACCGCGGTGCCCGCGCGGTGATCTCGCCGTCCGCCGCGGCGATCATCGAATCGCCGTCGAAGACCAGCTCGTCCTGCGCGCCGACCAGGTTGACGTAGGCCAGCGGCGCCCCGGCCTCCGCGGCCCGCCGCACCACCAGCGGCGTCCGGACGTCGTCCTTGGCGCGCTCGTAGGGAGAGCCGTTGAGGCACACCACGAGGTCCACGCCGACCTGGCCCAGCGCCGCCACCGGACCGCCGTTCTGCCAGATGTCCTCGCAGATCACCACGCCGACGTCGAGCCCGTGGAACCGCACGATCGGCAGGTCGAAACCGGGTGCGAAGTAGCGGGCCTCGTCGAACACGCCGTAGTTCGGCAGGTGGTGCTTGTGGTAGGTCGCCACGACCTCGCCGCCGTAGAGCAGCGACGCGGAGTTGCGCGGCCCCTGCTCGTCGCGGCCGAGGTGCCCGACGACCACCAGCGCGTCCCCGCAACCGGAGTCCTGCAACCGGCGGGCGAGCCGCTCGACCTCGGCGAGGTTGGCCGCCGCGAACGACTTGCGCAGCGCGAGGTCCTCGACCGGGTAGCCGGAGAGCACCATCTCCGGGAAGACCACCAGGTGGGCGCCATCCTGCACCGCCCGGCGGGTCCACTCCAGGACCATCGAGCTGTTCCCGGCGATGTCGCCGACGCATGCGTTGACCTGTGCGAGTGCGATGCGCAACTGGGGCATGCGCCCATCTTCGCGCACCCGACCGGGCGGTGTCGTCCCGCCCGGCACGACTCACACCTGCTCGTGCATGTCACGATCCAGTGGTGAACCGCCTACTGACCGTGCTCTCCGCGCTCGCCGTGCTCAGCGCCGCCGCGTGCAGCCTGCCGGAGCAGACGCCTCCGCCGCTGCAGCCGCACACCGAACAGAAGGGCCCGGTCGGACCCGTGCCGCCCGGTCTGGAGCGGTACTACGGTCAGCCGCTGAACTGGGGCCCGTGCGCGCCCTACGCCACGACCGAGAGCGACCGGGCCTCCTACGCCGACCCCGGCCTGGAGTGCGCGCGCGTGGAGGTCCCGATGGACTACGCCGAGCCGCAGGGCCAGGTGATCACCCTCGGCGTCCTGCGCAGTCCGGCCGCCGACCAGCCGCAGAAGGTCGGTTCGCTGCTGATCAACCCCGGCGGCCCGGGAGCGTCCGGGATGAGCACGGCGGCGAGCCTGGCGGGCTCGGCGCGCAACTCCGCGCTGGGCGAGCGGTTCGACCTGATCGGCTTCGACCCGCGCGGCATCGGCGCCTCCGAGCCCGCGGTGCGCTGCCTGACCGACCAGGAGCGCGACGCCAAGCGGCTGGACTCCGACGCGGACACCTCGCCGAGCGGCGTCGCGGAGACCGAGCAGGAGGAGCGCGACTACGCGAACAAGTGCGCCGAGCGCACCGGCGCCAAGCTGCTGGCCAACGTCGGCACCCGCGAGGTCGCCAAGGACATGGACGTGCTCCGCTCGGCGCTCGGCGACGAGAAGCTCAGCTACCTCGGCTACTCCTACGGCACCCGGATCGGCGCGGAGTACGCCGAGCAGTTCCCCGGCAACGTGCGGGCGATGGTGCTCGACGGCGCGATCGACCCGGGCCAGTCGGCGATCGACACGCTGGTGGCCCAGGGCGCCGGCTTCCAGCAGGCGTTCGACGACTTCGCGGCCTGGTGCGCGGCTCGCCAGCAGTGCTCGCTGGGCCACGACCCGAAGGCGGCGCCCGCGCAGTTCCAGCAGATCGTCCGCCCGCTGGCCGACGACCCGGTGCGCGCGGGCGACGGCCGCGAGCTGTCCTACTCGGACGCCACGATGGCGGCCATCCAGGCGCTCTACGCGCCCAGCCTCTGGGAGCAGCTCGACGGCGGTCTCTCCGAACTGCGCCAGGGCAGCGGCCGGAGCCTGCTCACGCTCGCGGACAGCTACTTCAGCCGCGACGAGCAAGGCCGGTACCCCAACACCAACGACGCCTTCGACGCCGTGCACTGCGTCGACGACCAGCGCGTCCTGGACCCGGAGCAGCGCCGCGAGGCCGACCGCCGCTACCGCGAGGCGGCGCCGTTCCTGGACGACGGCAACCCGCCGAGCGCGGCGCGCGACATGTGCGCGTTCTGGCCGGTCCCGGTCACCGGCGAGCCGACCGAACCGGAGGTGGGCGCGCTGCCCCCGACGCTGGTGATCTCCACGACCGGCGACCCGGCCACGCCCTACGAAGCGGGCGTCAAGCTGGCCGAGGCGCTGCACGGCCACCTGCTCACCTACGAGGGCACCCGGCACACGATCTTCCTGCAGGGCGTCACCTGCGTCGACGACGCGGCCACGAAGTACCTGATCGACCTGGCGGTCCCGGCGAACGGGGCCCGCTGCGCGGAGAAGTGACCCGGCCATCGTCCGTTCGACCGAGCACCGCGGCGGCCGAACGGACGATGGTGAAGCAGATCACACCGCGCCTATCGTCTTGGAATGGACAAAGCGGACGGTGAGCGCGAGCAGAGCGTGACGTCGGTGCTGCTGTCCGGCAGCACGTACCGAGGCCTGGGCGAACAGGTCCTCTCCCCGGCCGAGGAGCGGTTCGAGCGGGCCCGCCGCACCATCGGGCTGTTCCTGGCCCCGGCGCTGACGATCCTCTTCCTGCTGGTCCCCACCCAGCTCGAACCGGCCCAGCACAAGCTCGCCGCGGTGCTCCTCGGCGTCATCGTGCTGTGGGTCTGCGAACCGGTGCCGATCCCGGTGGGCGGCCTCATCGGCGTCGGCGCGATCGTGGTCCTCGGCGTCATGCCGCCCGACGACGTGCTCGCGCCGTTCGGCTCCTCCACCGTGTTCACCTTCATCGGCGCGTTCATCCTCGCCCAGGCGATGCTCCGACACGGCGTGGCCAGGCGGTTCGCGTTCACCATCCTGTCGCTGCCCGGCGTCGGCCGCAGCGCCGCGCGGGTGATCATCGCCTTCGGGGTGATCACCTGCCTGCTGTCCGCGGTGGTCTCCAACACCGCGACCGTCGCGATGCTGCTGCCCACCGCGGTCGGCATCCTCGCGGTCATCGCCGAGCTCGTCCGCAAGCAGCTGCCCGACGGCGCCCCGTTCGACCCGCTGCGGCTGCGCGTCGGCGTCGCCCTGATGCTGATGCTCGCCTACGGCGCCAGCGTCGGCGGCCTGCTCACCCCGATCGGCTCGCCGCCCAACCTGATCGGCCGCGGGCTGATCGAGGAGGCCACCGGCCAGCGCATCTCCTTCCTGCAGTGGATGGCGATGGCCGCACCGATCTGCCTGCTGATGTTCGTGGTGCTGGCCGGAGTCCTGCTGCTGCTCAACCGGCCCGAGATCAACGAGCTGTCCGGGGTGGAGGAGTACGTCGCCGCCGAGCGGGCCAAGCTCGGCAAGCTCTCGCGGGCGGAGAAGAACACCCTGATCGCCTTCGCCACCACCGTCGTGCTGTGGGTGACGCCGGGCGTGGTCGCGCTGGTCGCGGGCAACGACTCGGCGGCCTACGACCTGATCAGCGACCGGCTCGACGAGGGCATCGTCGCCGTGCTCGGAGCCGCGCTGCTGTTCCTGCTGCCCACCGACTGGTCGAAGCGCCGCTTCACGCTCACCTGGACCGAGGCCAGCCGCATCGACTGGGGCACCGTGGTGCTGTTCGGCACCGGCATCATCTTCGGCTCCCTGCTCGCCGAGACCGAGCTCGCCCAGACCATCGGCCAGGGCGCGGCCGCCGCGCTGGGCTTCTCCAGCATCGTCGCGATCACCGTCTTCGCCATCGCGCTGGCGGTGCTGATCTCCGAGACGACGTCGAACACCGCCGCCGCGGCCGTGGTGGTGCCGATCGTGATCCCGATCGCCGTCGCTGCCGGGGTCAACCCGTTCGTGCCCGCGCTGGCGGCCACCTTCGCGGCCTCCTTCGGCTTCATGCTGCCGGTGTCGACGCCGCAGAACGCCGTGGTCTACGGCTCGGGAGCGGTGCCGATCACCAAGATGATCCGCTCCGGGGCGGTCTTCGACGTGGCAGGCGCGGTCCTGATCGCGCTCGTCCTGCCGCTGATGATCGCGGTCCTCGGATTCGGGTGACCCGTGGGTTCACGGACCAGTTACGCGATTCGGCGCTCGAACTCTTAGGCTGCGTGCATGAACCGCCAGCAGGAGTTCGTGCTCCGCACCTTGGAGGAACGTGACATCCGCTTCGTGCGGCTGTGGTTCACCGACGTCCTCGGCATGCTCAAGTCGGTGGCGATCTCGCCCGCGGAACTGGAGGGGGCCTTCGCCGAGGGGATCGGGTTCGACGGCTCGGCCATCGAGGGCTTCGCCCGGATCTACGAATCGGACATGGTCGCCAAGCCCGACCCGGCCACCTTCCAGGTGCTGCCCTGGGAGACCGCCGACGGGGAGCACTACTCGGCCCGGATGTTCTGCGACATCCACATGCCCGACGGCTCGCCGTGCTGGTCGGACCCGCGCCACGTGCTGCGCCGGACCCTGGCCCGCGCCACCGAATCGGGCTTCACCTGCTACGTGCACCCCGAGATCGAGTTCTTCCTGCTCAAGAACCTGCCCGACGACGGTTCCGAGCCGGTGCCTGCCGACTCCGGCGGCTACTTCGACCAGGCCAGCCACGACGCCGCCCCGCACTTCCGGCGCAACGCCATCGAAACGCTCGAGGCGATGGGCATCTCGGTGGAGTTCAGCCACCACGAGGGCGCGCCCGGCCAGCAGGAGATCGACCTGCGCTACGCCGACGCGCTGACCATGGCCGACAACGTGATGACCTTCCGGTACGTGGTCAAGGAGGTCGCGATCACGCAGGGCGTGCGCGCCTCCTTCATGCCGAAGCCGTTCAGCGCCCAGCCCGGCTCCGGCATGCACACCCACTTCAGCCTCTTCGAGGGCGACCAGAACGCCTTCTACCACCCGGAGAACCCCTTCGAGCTCTCCGACATCGGGCGCGCGTTCGTCGCGGGCATCCTGCACCACGCCCGCGAGATCAGCGCGGTGACCAACCAGTGGGTCAACTCCTACAAGCGGCTGGTCGTCGGCGGTGAGGCGCCGACGGCGGTGTGCTGGGGCCACGCGAACCGGTCGGCGCTGGTCCGGGTGCCGATGTACTCGCCGGGCAAGGCGTCCTCCCGGCGGGTCGAGGTCCGCAACCTGGATTCGGCCTGCAACCCGTACCTGGCCTACGCGGTGATCCTCGCGGCGGGCCTGCGCGGCGTGGACAAGGGCTACGAGCTGCCGCCGGCCACCGAGGACGACGTGTGGGGCCTGACCGAGCGCGAGCGCAAGGCAGCCGGTTACGCCAACCTGCCGCAGAACCTCAACGAGGCGCTCAGCGAGCTGGAGTCCTCCGAGCTGGTCGCCGAAACCCTCGGTGAGCACGTCTTCGACTTCTTCCTCCGCAACAAGCGGGAGGAGTGGAACTCCTACCGCAGCCACGTCACGCCTTACGAGCTCAAAACCCTCATGCCGATGCTCTGATCGGCTGTTCTCCCGACACGCCCCGGCGTGTCGGGAGGCCGCCGACGAGCGGGTTCGGCACGGCTGCTGGGGCTGGTGGGGTTGGTCTTCTGGTCGGTGCTCGGGAAGCGATAGGTTGCGCCCGTGACTGATTCGCAGGCGAAGCACGATCCGATCAGCGCGGGGAGCTCCGAGGCGGAGTCCTCCCTGCAGTCCGGTGTGCTGGAGCAGTCCGCGGAGCTGTTCGAGCCGGAGTGGCCGGCGGAGACGCCGGGGGAGCGGGACGCGGGCACGCTGCTCGGGTGCACCGTGGCCTGCCCCGACCAGCTCCCGGCCGCCAGGGTCCTGCGGGACACCTTCCGCCGCCACCACCCGGACGCGAGGTTCGCGCTGCTGCTCGTCGACCAGCAGGGGCACGGCGAGGCGGACGCGCTGTCGGTCTCCGACATCGGCCTCGACCCGCAGGAGTTCGCCCAGCTGGCCGTCGGGTGCACGGCTGAGCAGCTGCGCACCGTGCTGCGCCCGCGGTTCCTGCAGCACCTGCTCAAGACCGGTCACACCACGTTGTACTTCGAGCCGTCGGTGCAGGTCTTCGGCCGCTTCGACGACCTGCTGACCGGCCTGACCCCGGAGCGCCCGGTCGCGCTGGTGCCGCGCGTGCTGCGCCCGCTCGCGGTGGACGGCCTGCGCCCCAGCCCGGCGGACCTGGCCGAGTCCGGCACCTTCGACCCGAGCGTGTTCGCCGTCCGCCCCGGCGCCGAACAGCTGCTGAAGACCTGGGTCGAGCAGCTGCGCAGCGATCCGGCGATGGCCACCCCGGTCCTCGACGACGCCCCGGCGCTCGTCGACCACAAGGTGATCCGCGATCCCGGCGTCGGCCTCTCGGTGTGGAACGCGGGCCAGCGAGCGCTCGCGGTCAACAGCGACGGCAAGCACACGGTGGACGGCGCGGTGCTGCGCAGCGTCCACTTCGACGGCTTCCAACCGCAGCGGCCCTGGCTGCTGTCCACGGCTTACGCCGACCGGCCGCGCATCCTGCTGTCGGAGCACCAGACCCTCGCCGGGCTGTGCGCCGGCTACCGCAACGCCCTGGTGGAAGCGGGGTACACCCGCGAACAACCGCACCCGTTCGACGCCCTGCCCGACGGCGTGGTGCTCCCGACCACCCTGCGCGGCGAATACCTCGCCGCGTGGCTCGACGGCGAGGCCCCGCCGAGCCCGTTCGAGCCGGACGCGCTGCCCGAGTTCCAGGAGTGGGCCTGCGCCCCGGCCGACGACCAGCAGCGCGCGGCGGGCGCGTCCCGCTGGACGGCCGCGGTGTGGGCGGACGACCCGATCCTGCGCCGCGACTACCCGGACCCGTTCGGCGCCGACGCGGAGTCCTTCCACGAGTGGTGCGTCGGGGTCGGCGTGGCCAGCGGCCGCGTCCCGGCCGAGGCGGTGCACCGCCGCATCGACAACCGAGCGGCCCTGGTCGACCAGCTCGGGGTGGCGGTGCTGGGCGAGGGCCCGCTCGCCGAACTGGTGCGGGACGCGGTCCGCGCATCGGGCCTGCCCTCCGCGGACACCGCCTACTACCCGGTCGTCCTGCGCTGCACCCCCGACCTGCCGGTACCGGCGGGCCGGTACGTGATCGACGTGCACACCGGCACGGTCGGATCCGACGACGTCGCGGAGACCTGGGTGCTCTCCGAGAGCAGCCGGGCGGTGGCCCGCCGCAGCGGCGCGAAGACCAGGGTGCTCACCCTGCCCGCGCCCGAGCGCGAGCTGGTGGACCTGCCGATGCGGAAGGGCGCGCGCGCCCGGCTCGGCCTGTCCGACGAGTTCGTGATCACCACCTGCGCGGATCACGCCGCCGAGCGCGCGGACAACGTGCTGGGCGTGGTCAGCGCATTCCTCTCGGCCTTCCCGGAGCGCAGCGACGTCCGCCTGCTGATCGGCGTCGTCGGCGCGGGGGACTTCCCCGAGGCTGCCGAGCGCCTGCGCCTGGCCACCGCGGCCGACCCGCGCATCCAGCTCGTCGAGGACGCCCCCGACCTCCGAGGTCTGCTGTCCGCGGCGGACTGCTTCACCTCGCTGCACCGGGGCGGCGCGACCGACGACCACGTCCTGCGGCTGCTCGAAGTCGCCGCCCACGGCGTCCCGGTGATCGCAGGCGACCACGGCGCGGTCTCGGAGGTCTTCGGCGCGGAAGCGGCCCGCCTCGTGCCCTGCCAAGGCCCGGGAGAACCCGACATCGACGCGGCGGCGGAACTGCTCCGCGCGGCCGCCGACGACGCCGACGCGACAGCGGCCTTCGGCGCAGCGGCGCGCGAGAGCCTGCTCGCCACGCACACCGTGGCCCGAGCAGGTGCGCGCCTGCGCGAACGCGTCGAGCACGCCTACCGGAACTGGCGCACGAAGTGGTCGACCGACCGCCACGGCCAGTTCGACGACCCGCTGCGCCCCCTGCTCGTGGCGCGCCACGCGCTGCACCGGGCTCCGGACGCGGGAGTCAGCAGCCGCAACTCGATGGCCCCGGCGCTGCGCAAGGCGGTGCTCAAGGCGCTCAGCCACTACGACGAGCACATCCGCGACGTCATGCGCTCGCTGGTCGACGGCGTCGAGCAGACCGCATCGGAACTGCTGCGCCGCCAGTACGAGGCGGACGGCGACGGCGATGTCGAAGCGATGCGCGCCGAGCTCGCCCAGTTCGCCCAGCGCCAGGACCAGCTCGGTGCACAGCTCATGGGCACCGAGGACGGGGTGGTCCGGGCCCGCGCCGACCTGGCCGAGCAGCACCGCAGGCTGCGCGAGCTGGAGAGCGGCCCGGCCGTCGACGACCGCAGGGTGGACGCCCTCGCCGAACGACTCGACAGCCTGACCGGCGCGGTCGAGCGCATCCTCGACCGGATGGACGCGCTGGAGAAGCGCAAGAGCCCCGACCAGAACGTCGAAACCTCCGTGCGAGCGGCCTCCGCCGACGCCGCGAACGCCTTGCAGCGCACCGACGTCCTGCAGCGCATCCTGCTGCGCGAGCACGAGCGGAACACCGGAGCGGGGGACGGCACCACGACACCGGTGCTCTGCGACGCGGGTCTGCTGCGGTTGCCCGCCGACGACAGCTTCATGCTCCCCTGGCTGTCCTCGCACCCGACCTGGGACACCGACGCCTCGACGCTGATCGACTCCCTGCTGGAGCCGGACGGCATCTTCCTCGACATCGGCGCCTACGTCGGCTACCAGACCGTCCGAGTGCTCAGCAGGCTCGGCAACAGCGGAGCGGTAGTGGCGGTGGAACCGTGCCCGCGCAGCGCGAACCTGCTCAAGCACAACGTCCAGGTCAACGTCCCGGCCGCGTGGGGCCACCGCATGGTGCTCCTGGAAGGTGCGGCCTGGGACGCGCCGTGCGACATGACCTCGGAAGCCTCGCTCGCCGGGGGACTGTCGGTGCGGCCGGCGGAGAACGGTGAGGAAGCATCCGTGCGCGGCATCCGCCTGGACCGGGAACTGGAAGGCCACGCGGGGCTCAAGGACCTGAAGCTGTCCGTGGTGCACGTCGACGTCGGTGCACGGGTCCACCGGGTGCTGGGCGGTCTGGTCCGGCTGCTCCGCCGCGACCGGCCGTCGATCGTGTGCTCCTTCACACCGGCGGCGATCAGCCAACTGGGCGACGATCCGGCGGCCGCGCTCCGCGAGTTCGGAACCTGGGGCTACGACCTGGTCCCGGTCGGTCGAACCCGCCCGGTCGAGGCGTCTGACCTGCTGGAAGCGATCAACGCGGCCGGCTCGGCGAACACCGTGAAGCTCTGGCTGCGCCCGAAGCAGAAGTAGCGACGATCGGCTGTCCGTGCGAAGTCAAGACTCTGACCAGGCGATTTGACTTTGACGCAGAGTGTGCGTAACTTTCTCTTTGCCGCACGGAAAGCCGGACGGACCAGGACGCAACAGCCTGGCGAGGACGGCGGCGGGAGCGCCCGGGAGAACGGAAACGAACTCCGCGGAGCGCACACCGGCCGGGGCGCGCGGGTTTGACACCGCGAAGCGCACCGGGTAACGTAAAGCGGTCGCCAGGGAACCGATGAGGAACCCGGCGAGTTGATAACTCAAAGCAAGGCTCGATCTTCGGAGAGATCAGCGAGGGGCACCCCCCTGAAACCCCGGAAAAACGGCCTGCTAGAGTTACTGACACAAGAAAGCGAACAGAGGAAATGCTCCCCGGAGCTGCGCGGCCCTGAAATGGGGTTGTGGGTGATGGTGTGGGTGTGTTCTTTGAGAACTCAACAGCGGACTGTTTTGGTTAGTGTTCTTTAATGCCCCC
>NZ_JAQGLB010000023.1 GCF_027853965.1 Saccharopolyspora indica
AACAACCGCCCACGCAAAACGCTCGGCTGGGACACCCCAGCCGAGCGCTTCGCTACTCTACTCACAACCACCAGCTAGCAGCGGTGTTGCAACGACCCCTCGAATCTGCCCAGGTGCACGGGCCGTTCTCGTCGTCAGGCCCGCGTCTTGCGGGTGCCGAGGCCGAAGACGCTCACCGCGAGGAACGGCGCGGCCGCGACCACCGCGGCACCGATCTGCAGCACGCGGTTCTTGGTGAACAGCTCGTAGTTCGAGATCTCGGAGCCGACCCGGATCGTCACCGGGGTCGTGCACGACATCTGGGCCTCGCCGGAGAACCACGGGGTCACCGGGTCCACGTACCGGCGGCCCTCCGCGCGGTAGGTGCTGATGTCGCGCGACTCGCCCTCCTCCGGCACGACCTTGCAGACCGCGTCCTTGCCGCGCTGAGCGCTGGTGAGCAGCATCGGCTCGCCGTTCCAGCGGAAGTACGGGCCGGTGGAGCCGTCGGCGGTGCTGGCCTTGGCCAGCGAGGTGCCGCTGAACATCGCGATGCCCAGGAACACCGCGAAGACCAGCGCGACCAGCACGCCCCAGCCGATGGTGATGCCGATCAGCGTCTTGCGGTTCATCGTGGAATCACTCAACCCCTCACCGCAGGAACGAATCCGGCGGTTCGTCGTCGTAGGTGTCGGCCGCCGGGCGGTTCGGGTCGTTGCCGATCACCGTGGCCACGTCGTACCCGGCGTCCAGCAGTTCCTTGGCCTGCTGCATGTTCGCCACGCTCTTGGCGAACGAGGCCTGCACCGACTCGTCGTGCAGCGCCTCCCCGCTGGCGATGTCCTGCCAGCTGAGCTCACCGGCATCGATGCGCGCCTGCAGGGCCGCGATCTCCGGCGGCGCCTGGCCGGACCGGATCCGCTGCTCGACGTCCTCGATCTGGTCGTCGGTCAGCTTGATCTCGGGCAGCGAAGCCTCGTACTGGGCAACGCGGTCCAGCACCTCCTCGGCCTGGCGCATGCGCTCTTCGAGCATCGCCTCGGCCTCGCGGATCTCCGGGGTCATCCAGTCGTCGCTCACGTCGTGCACTCCTCTCCGTCACCGGTTCCCGGACGTCGCCGGCTGGTTGCCGCCGGTGGCCGCGTCCTTCACGCCGGTCGCGGAGTCCTTCACCCCGGTCGCCGCGTCCGTCACACCCGTCGCCGAGTCCTTCACCGCGGTGAAGTCGTCCTTGGCCTGCAAGCCGATGTTGACCGCGTCGCCCAGGCTGTTGGCGTCCTTGATCTTGGCCAGGTTGGTGCCCGCGCTCTTGACCGACTCGACCAGCTGCACGACCGAGTCGTACATCTGCTGCAGCGCCTCGAAGAGCTCCAGGATCGCCATCACGATCTCGACGCACTTCTGCACGTTGCGCACCACGTTGGCCCAGCCCGCGACCGGGATCCACCCGGTGGCCGCGGTCTCGATCAGCCGGTCGACCAGCTTCTTGATCAGCTCCAGGGCCTTGTCGGTCATCTTCCGCGACATGTCCGCGGCCTTCTGGAAGCCCTTGCCGACCAGCTGCGCCAGCATGGCGTCGCCTTCGAGCGCCACGGTCCAGGTGGAGACCAGCAGCGTCTCGAACGCGATCGCGCCTGCGCCGTCCCAGCTCTCGCGCAGGTCGCTGATGCCCTGGTTCAGGTTCTTCCGGATGGCGCGCAGCGCATCGCCGACCTGGCCCCACGCCTCGGCGTTGGTCTCGATCTTCGAGAAGTCACCGGCGATCGGCGCGATCAGCGTTTCGATCAGGTTCTGCCCGGTCACCTGCTCGTAGACCCAGTTGACCGCCTGCACCTGCCAGCCGGCGTCCTCGATCGCCTGCTTCTGCGATTCCGCGTTGCTCTGGCTCGGGTCGGCCGTGAGCACCCCCATCGGGTCTTCGGCGTCCGCGAACGAAGCCATTCCCGCTCCCCCTCAGATCTTGATGTCGTCGAGATCGGACTGGATCTGCCGGAAGATCCCGACGATCTTCTGCTCGATCTCCTCGTACTCCGCGGAGGCGTCCGCCAGATCGTCCTTGACCTTCAGCAGTGCGCTGTTCGCCCATTCCAGGGTCTCGCCGTACAGCGCGGTCACCATTTCGACGACCGGGATCAGCACCATCATCAGACCGGTGAACCCGCTGGTGTCGGACGCGGTGCTCTCCGCCCACTCATCGATCTTCGTGAAATACCCGGCGTTCCGCTCCAGCAGGCCTTCGAAGCCCTTCATCTCGGCTGGAATCGCCTTGAGGTTTTCAGCCACCCGAACCCCCGACTCGCACTAATCCGTCAGGAGCATTTGACTCCACCTAGCGCGCCCGGGTTCCACGAATGCGGCCGCTCGTTTCCCATTCGTGACAAGCAAAGGGCCAGATTGACCGTTTTGACGAATACATCCCGTTAGCCCGGCGAACTGATCGCGGCCGCAATTACCCGGCAGTTTCAGCGCAATTCACGCGCGCCGGACCGAAACGGATCGGGCCGCACGGCGAATCGCGGGCCGTCAGCCGACCAGCGCGGGCAGCACGTACTCGGCGACGCGCTCCGCCGTCCCGCAGTCGTCCGAATCCGCTTCCGCCGCGGTCACCGAGACCTGCAGGGTCGCCCCGGCGACACCCGCGTACACCGTGCAGTCGCCGGCGCGCAGCGTCTTGGTGCCCGCGAGCGCGCCCAGCTCGACCTCGTCCCGGCCCAGGTCCGCGAAGCCCTCCCGCTGCGCCCCGATCAGCACCGACCGGGCGCCCGACTCGGCGTCGAACCGGCAGCCGCGCACCGGCGGGTCGAAGCCGAGCTCCTGCGGCCGGCCGGACAGCACGGCGAAGGCCAGCGATTCGAGGTCCGCCGGTTCGACGAGCAGGCAGATCTGCTCGCCGGACAGCGCCGCGAGGTGCGCGCGCTGCTCCGGCGGGATGTTCCGGGTGATCGAGGGCTCCGTCGACTCCGTCGCCGACTCCGCCGCGGAGGTCGAGGGCGTCGACGGCTCCGCGGCGGGCGGCGACTGCTCGGGAGCGCACCCGGCCACGGCGGCGAGCAACGCCACCCCGGCCACCAAACCCCAACGCCTCACCGGAACCAGACCTCCCTGCACCGCGCTCAACCCGCCCGGAACTCGCCGGTCGCGTGGAAGTGCTCCAGCACCGCGCGCGGCGCGTCCAGGTCCATGCCGCGGGCGGCGACCCACTCGTCGTCGTAGTAGGTGTTCGCGTAGCGCTCACCGCCGTCGCAGAGCAACGTCACGATGCTCCCGCGCCGCCCGGAGGCGATCATCTCCGACGCCAGCGCGAACACGCCCCACAGGTTGGTCCCGGTGGATCCGCCGACCCGGCGGCCCAGCACCTGCTCGGTGTGCCGGATGGTGGCGATCGAGGCCGCGTCCGGGACCTTGATCATCCGGTCGATCGCCTGCCCGACGAAGGACGGCTCCACCCGCGGGCGGCCGATGCCCTCGATCAGCGAACCGCGGTCGCTGGTGCGCTCCGGATCGCTGTCCCGCCAGGCGTCGAAGAACACCGAGTGCTCCGGGTCGACCACGGCCAGCTCGGTGCGGTGGCACCGGTAGCGCAGGTAGCGGCCGAAGGTCGCGCTGGTGCCGCCGGTGCCCGCACCGACCACGATCCAGCTCGGTTCGGCGTGCGGTTCCAGCGCCAGCTGCTCGAAGACCGACTCGGCGATGTTGTTGTTGCCGCGCCAGTCGGTGGCGCGCTCGGCGTGGGTGAACTGGTCCATGAAGTGGCCGCCGAGCTCGGCGGCCAGCCGGCGCGATTCGGTGTAGATCGCGCCCGGTTCGTCCACGAAGTGGCAGCGGCCGCCGTGCCACTCGATCAGCGACACCTTCTCGCGGCTGGTGGAGCGCGGCATCACCGCGATGAACGGCAGCCCGAGCAGGCGGGCGAAGTAGGCCTCGGACACCGCGGTGGAACCGGAGGAGGCCTCGATCACCGGTGTGTTCTCGGTCACCCAGCCGTTGCAGATCGCGTAGAGGAACAGCGATCGGGCCAGCCGGTGCTTGAGCGAACCAGTCGGATGTGTTGACTCGTCCTTGAGGTAGAGATCGATTCCCCACTCCGCGGGCAGCGGGTAGCGCAGCAGGTGGGTGTCGGCGCTGCGGTTCGCGTCGGCCTCGATGATCCGGACCGCTTCGCTGGTCCAGGCCCTGGTCCGCGTGCAGGAGCGATCGATGCTGGCGGCCATCCCCGGGGTCATCCGGCGTCCGCTGCGCGGTCGCCGCGCAGCTGGGACAGGAGCTCCTCGCGGCGGGCCTTGCGCTCCGCGCCGCGCTCGGCCATCCCGATCGCCACCCGGCGCCGCAGCTTGCCGAAGACCAGCAAGGACAGCGGCATCACGACCACGACCGACACCGCCAGCGCGACCAGCGCGGGCACCTTGGCCAGCATCAACAGCGCCGCCACGGCGATCACCATCGCGAACCTGGCGACGGTGTACAGCGCGATGTCACGTGCGAGAGTCGACTTCGCACCCTGGGACGCGGTTCCGGACTGCTGCTGTTCCTGCACGTCACCAGGGTAGAGCAAGCGATCGGCGAACCGGCCGGGCGGCCGGTTCGCGGCCGTCTCGGGCGCCGCCCGAAGCGCCGTTTTCGTCCCTTACCTTCCCTTTACCTAAACCCAAATGTTCGAGTACCTGGCCATCGGGGTGCCAGGATGCGACCGGATTGCCCGAATGACCATCTCGAACGTGGAGGTCACCTGTGACCGCGACGACCCAGCAGCCGCGCCAGAACGGCCAGGAGCAGCTCCTCACGCCCGGTGAGGTCGCGGCGCTCTTCCGGGTCGACCCCAAGACCGTGACGCGGTGGGCCACGGCCGGCCGGATCGGTTCCATCCGGACGCCCGGCGGCCACCGCCGCTTCCGCGAGTCTGAGGTCCGCGCCCTGCTCGCCGAACTCACCAACGACGTGAACCGCGCCATCTGAGCAACGCCCGAGAACTGGTCCTGCACGCGGCCAGGGGTGGCGGTAACCCGCGGCCCCCGGCTCGCGCACGACCTTTCACCTTCCAGACTCGTTCGACGAGTTCGGAAGGGCTCGTTCGAAGGCATTGCTCCGGGTTCACCGAGCCGCTCGCCAGCACCCCTCGTGGGCGAGCGGGCCGAAACGACGCCCGCGGTCGGGCGACGACCGCCGCCACCCGGGTGGTGCTGCGCCGATGGCGTGGCAGCACCCGGGTCGCTGACGTGCGGCCACCTGCGACGCGGACAACCGGGGCCGGGATTGGCTAATCTCGGAAGCGGCAGAGTTGGAGGTGGCCCGATGATCTACGTCCTGGCAGCGATCGGCGCGCTCACGATCGCGGTGCTGATGTGGAAGGCGTTCGGCCCCGTCTCGGCCGGGCCGGACCGGCCCCGTCCCAGGCAGGCGCCGATCGCGCCCGACGACGACCCCGAGTTCCTGCGCCGCCTGGACGAGCAGCGGCGCAAGTCCCGGCCGTCGGAAGACGACTGACCGACCGGCGGGCCGGCACGCCCGCCACCCGGTCCACAACGCCAGCAGCCCTGAACCACCGCGTGGTTCAGGGCTGCTGCGTAGTGCGGTCTTCAGGCCTGGCGGTTGCGGCCGGGCGCGTGCGGGAAGTCATCGGCGACGATCGCGGCCAGCTCCAGCAGCGCCATCCTGGTCGGCGCGGCGAGCTGGTCCAGCTCCACCTCGGCGCCCTCCTCCAGGTGCGGGTCGAACGGGATCTTCGACACCGCGCGGCACCGCGAGCTGAAGTGCGCGGTCAGCTTGTCCACGTCGACCTTGCCGGAGCCCGGGCGCACCGAGTTGATCACCGCCACCGACCTGGCCACCAGGTCGCCGTAGCCGTGCGCGTCCAGCCAGTCCAAGGTGGCCGACGCGCTGCGCGCGCCGTCGATCGAGCCGGACGAGACGATCACCAGCGAGTCGGCGAGGTCCAGCACGCCCTTCATGGCGGAGTGCATCAGGCCGGTGCCGCAGTCGGTGAGCACCACGTTGTAGAAGTGCTCGAGCAGCGTGACGGTGCGCCGGTAGTCGTCCTCGCTGAACGCCTCCGAGACCGCCGGATCCTGTTCGCTGGCCAGCACTTCCAGCCGCGACGGGCCCTGCGAGGTGTAGGCGCGGACATCGCTGTACTTGCGGATGCGGTGCGCGTCGCGCAGCAGGTGCCGCACCGTCGCGGTGGTCTCCAGCGGGATCTTCTGCGCCAGCGTGCCGCGGTCCGGGTTCGCGTCCACCGCGATCACCCGGTCACCGCGCAGCGAGGAGAACGTGGAGCCGAGGGTGGCGGTCGTGGTCGTCTTGCCCACACCGCCCTTCAGGCTCAGCATCGCGATCTTGTAGCAGCCCTGCAGCGGCTGGTTGATCCGGCCGATCAGCTCCCGGCGGCGCCGGTCGGCCGGCCCCTCGCCGAAGTTGACCGTCTTCCCGCTGGCCAGGTAGACGGCCTTGCGCCACCCGGATTGGGGAGACCGCTTGGTCTGCCGGAGCAGCTGAGCGGACGAGAGGTCCTGGCCGAATGGCCGATCCCCCGGGCCGCCGTTCGGGGCAGCCTGGGGGTGTGACGAATACGACTGCTGCGGAAACTGCTGAGCGCCGGTCGGGTAAGGCCCGGACTGGCCACCGGACACCGGCGCGTACGGGCCGGACTGCCCACCTGACACGGGCGCATAAGGACCGGACGGACCACCGGACACCGGCGAATAAGGACCAGAAGGCCCACCGGAAACGGGCGGGTACGGACCGGACTGCCCACCGGAGACCGAGTACGGACCCGACTGCGCACCGGGCACCTGGTGCGGGCCCGACGCCTGCGGGTGCGGGCCGGACATCGACGGGTCGGGGAACTGCGGCTGCGGCCCGGACATCGAGGGATCCGGGAACTGCGGCTGCGGCCCGGACTGGGCGGGGTCGCCGTACACCGGTGCCGCGCCCGCGGGCGCGCCGCCCGGGTAGTACGGCTGCGGCGCGTCCCCTGCCGGGTTGCCGGACGGGTCGACCTGCGACGGGTCGACGTAGGACGGTGTGGGGTGCGCGGGCCTGGTCTGCGGCTCGACGTACTGCGCGCTCCCGGACTCGACGTCCGCGCCGTCGGGCTGCGCCGCGGTGGTCCCCGCGTCCCGCCGAGCTTCGGGCTCTTCGTACTGTCCGGTCACCGTTGCCGTCCCTCCCACAATCGAGCCGGGCCCTGCCGGACCGAATCGTGAACTCCCCGTCTCCGCAAGGCACGGTAGTCGCAGAGATACCCGCTAGTCACCGGGGGTGGGCGGTCCGATCTTCCGGAACCGTTCGCCGACGGGGCGCGAATTGCGCAGGTGGCGGACTGGACGCGACGGAACCCGCCGCGCACGGCGGGTTCCCCGCTGCGCCCCGGAGGGCGCTGATCACCCGCTCACAGTCCAGCGTACGAGTGAAGACCGGCCACGACGATGTTGATGAAGAACAGGTTGAAGATCATGACGGCCAGGCCGAGGATGTTGATCCAGGCGGCGCGCACCCCGCGCCAGCCCGCGGTGGCGCGGGCGTGCAGGTACGCGGCGTAGACCACCCAGGCGATGAAGGAGCAGGTCTCCTTCGGGTCCCAGCCCCAGAACCGGCCCCAGGCCGCTTCCGCCCAGATCGCGCCCGCGACGATGGCGAACGTCCACACCGGGAAGATGATCACCGTGGCGCGGTAGGCGACCCGGTCCAGCGCCTGGCTGGTGGGCAGCCGCGAGCCGACCTTGGTCATCTTCAGCGGGTTGTTCTCGTACCGGCAGCGCACCAGGTACAGCAGGCTGGCCACGCCGGCGAACAGCAGCACGCCGCTGGCGATGATCGCCGCGGCGACGTGGATCACGATCCAGTAGGACTGCAGCGCCGGGATCAGCGGCGCCGCCTGCGCGTAGAGCACCGTGCCGGACAGGAAGAGCAGCAGGATCACCGGCAGCATCAGGAATCCGCCGAGCCCGCGCAGCTGGGGCGAGGTCGCGGCGCGACGAGCGGTGCGCGTCTGCCGGTACAGCACGACCAGCCAGGCCACCACGGCGGCCAGGCAGATCGCCGAGCCGAACTCGTACATGTTGCCCCACGGCACCCGGCCGGTGGCCAGTCCGCGCAGCAGCAGGGAGGCGAAGTGCACCACCGCGCCGAGCAGCGTCATCGCGACGGCCATGCCGCCGAGGCGCTCGGAGAACGGCCGCTTCTCCGGGGCGGGCACGTGCCCGACCACCGGGGTCGAGGTGGCGTCCCCGCCGCCTCCGCCGACGAGTGCCGCCTCGCGGTTGCGCTCGACCGCGCCGACGCGCCCGCGGGAGAACTCCGCGAAGTACAGCAGCATCGCCAGGATGTAGACCACCACCGACGTGGCGTAGGCCATGTCGCTGTAGGTCGACAGCGTCTCGTTGACCGGCATCAGCTCTTCCTTTCGCGCGCGGGACCAGCGGCCGCGCGGGACTTCGGCGAGTGGTCGACACCCGTGCCGAGGAGGTCGGCGGCGAGCCTGGTGAACTCCTCGCCGTATCCGGCCTGATCGGTGCGAGCGAGCCCGCCGACTTCGACAACGGTACGTGCGGAACCGGATCCGTCCTGGTCCGGGTGCGGTGCGGCGCGGACCCACACCCGCCGCCGCTTGATCATCAGCGAGGTGCTGATGCCGAAGATGATCAGCACCGAGAACAGCAGCACCCACGGCTGGAACGGGTCGTGCGAGACCTGCAGGTTGGCCCAGCGCTCGACGCCGTCGAAGCGGACCGTGGTGCCGTCGTCGAGGCGGATGTCCTCGCCGACGCGCAGGTTCTCGCGGGCCACCCGCTGGAGCCTGCCCTGGTCCACCATGGACTGGTCCACGCCGAAGATCGACTGGCCGCGCCCGGAGTCCAGGCCGAGGTCGCCGCGCATCACGTCGATCGCCGCGGCCGGGTCCAGCAGGTCCGGGAAGCTGGAGCTGAGGATGGCGCCGTCGAACGCGGCGGTGGGCGCGAACAGGCCGGTGATGGCGAGCTGGTTCTGGCGGCGCTGCGCGTCGTCGAGCACGCCGGGCGGGTCGAACTTGGTGGCGCCCTGCGAGAGCATCGTCATCGGGTCGGCGGGCTGCCACTGGATGACGTCGGTGCGCTGCTGCCCGTCCGGGAAGGTGATGGTGAAGCGCGGCGCGTAGCCGTTGCCGGTCAGGTAGATCCGGTCGCCCGCGGTGCGCAGCGGGTGGTTGACCTGCAGCAGGTACGGCCGCCAGGTGTTGGACTCCAGGTCCGCGCCGGACTGGTACTGCAGGTTCACCCGGTAGTCGCTGACCTGGCCGTTGGGCTCGTAGTCGATGTCGAAGTCGTCGACGCGCACGCAGAACGGGGTGAGCTGGGTGCCGTCGACGGTGAGCCCGGCGCGGAATGAGTCGTAGTTGTAGGTGCCGGAGTTGCAGAACTCGGAGCCGTCGGCGACCACGATGACCTGGCCCTCGTAGCCGTACAGCTTGCCGCCCGCGACGCTGATCAGCAGGCCGACCAGGGCGAAGTGGAAGACGAGGTTGCCGATCTCGCGCAGGAAACCGCGTTCCGCGCTGATCGACTTCGCGCCGCCGTCCTCCTCGCGCTCGACCATCCGCCAGCCGCGCAGCCTGCTGCGGGTGGCGGCCATCACGTCGTCGACGGAGGTGCCGAGGGTGGCCTGCTCGTGGTGCGGCATCCGGGAGAGGTTCCGCGGCGTGCGCACCGGCTTGCCGCGCCACTGCTTGTAGTACTCGAAGCAGCGCGGCAGCAGGCAGCCGATCAGCGAGATGAACAGCAGCACGTAGATGGAGGCGAACCAGACCGAGCTGAAGACCTCGAAGGCGCCGAGCTTGTCCAGGATCGGCGCGAGCGTCGGGTACTCGGCGAAGTACCGGTTCACCTCGGAGATGTTCAGCGAGCGCTGCGGGATCAGCGCGCCCGGCAACGACGCCAGCGCGAGCAGGAACAGCAGCACCAGCGCGGTGCGCATGGAGGTCAGCCCGCGCCAGGTGTTGCGCAGGAACGCCAGTGCCGTCTTCAGGTAGCCGCGCATCAGAGGATCGTCTCGTAACCGGCGATCGGGCCACGGAGCAAGGCGATCAACTCTCCCCACAGACCGGTGACGAGCAGCAGGCCGACCACGACCAGCAGCACACCACCTGCGATTTGGATGACACGTCCGTTCCGCCGCAGCCACCCCGCGCTGCGCAGAGCCCACCGGGCGCCGAGGGCCAGCAGCACGAACGGCAGCCCCAGGCCCAGGCAGTAGGCGGCGATCAGCAGAACCCCGCGGACCACGGTGCTGCTCGACCCGTCGGTGGCGATGGCGATGGAGGTCACCCCGGTCAGGGTGGGCCCGAGGCACGGGGTCCAGCCGAGGCCGAACACCGCGCCCAGCAGCGGGGCGCCCCAGAGCCCGGCCCGCGGGACCCGGTGGATCCGCACGTCGCGCTGCAGCGCGGGCACCAGCCCGATGAACACCAGCCCCATCGCGACGGTGACCACGCCACCGATGCGCTGCAGCAGGAGCTCGTTGGCCAGCAGCGCGTCGGACAGGCCCAGCAGCAGCAGCGTGCCGGAGGCGAAGACGACGGTGAACCCGGCGACGAACAGCAGCGCGGCACCGGCGACCCGCCAGCGACCGCGCCGCGACAGCGCCGCTTCGCTCTCGTCCACGGGCGGGGTTTCCGCCCCGACGACGCCCGCCAGGTAGGCGAGGTAGCCCGGCACCAGCGGCACCACGCACGGCGAAGCGAAGCTGATCGCCCCGGCCAGCACCGCGATGGCGGCCGCGAACAACAGCGGTCCGGACGCGGCGAGCTCAGTGGGGTTCACGCTTCGAGGGTAGGAAAGTCAAGACCACGACCCGTAACCGGGCTCGGTGAGCCGCCCCACATCGTCCCAGGTAGCGACCCCGATCAAGCCCACAACCGCCCCACCAGGGCCATAGGTCCCGCATATCAAGGACCCCACGATCAACCCCAGGCCCCAGATCTGGCGTCCGAACCTGCCCGCAATCTCGATGAGTCCTTATTCATCTTGGTTGCCGGCCGCAGCCGCGACGACCAACGCGCCGCACCGCAGAAGGTGTCGCATGCGCCGCAGGCGCATAACCCACCCTCGCAACCTGCACCGCCGCGGGTTCTCAGAGGCTTTCTCGCGAGGACAGCCCGTTTGCCGTGTATTGGACATACATAAAAACGGGATCCCGCCGTCGAGAAAGCCTCTGAGGTTCCGCTACCCGCACCGCCGCGCAAGATGAGCCTGGAAGGACTCACGCCGGTTCGGCGGCGACCTTCTCCACCTCGGGGAGCAGCTCGCTCTCCAGCATCGCCGTCAGGAAGACCGCGGCCACGCGGTGGTTGCGGTCCAGCACGATCGTCGCCGGGACGGTGCTGCGCGGGAACTGGCGCAGCGCGAGCAGCGAGCGGCCGGACGGGTCGTAGATCGACGGGTAGGTCAGGCCGCGGTCGCGGTGGAAGTCCACCGCCGCCGACCGGCTGTCCCGCACGTTGATCCCGAGCACCTGCACGCCCTTGGGCCCGGCCTTGTCCTGCACGGCCTGCAGGTCGTCGGCCTCGGCGCGGCACGGCCCGCACCAGGAGCCCCAGATGTTGAGCACCACGACCTGGCCCTTGAAGTCGTCCAGGCCGAGCTGCTTGCCCTCCTCCAGCAGGCTCTCGCCGGCCATCCCGGAGACCCGGCCGCGCTCGTCCGGCGCGTAGAAGAGCCGGGTCTGCCCACCAGGGGAGACGAAGGTGAACTCGCCGCCGGTCGCCACCGCGTCCTCGCCCTGGGTCGCGCATCCGCCGACCAGCGCCAACGCCGCGGCCACCAGGCCCAGGCGTACCAACAGCTTCTTCATGCCCCTGTCACCTTCGGATCGGTTGCGCCCGCCGGTTCCACGTAGGCGATGCGCACCAGCTCCTCACCGCGGAACACCAGGCTGGTCAGCGACGCCAGCGAGCACTGGCGCCGGCGAGGGTCGTGCCACATCGGCTTGCCCTCCAGGAACCGGCGCAGCGTCCAGATCGGCAGCTGGTGCGACACGCACACCGCTTCGTGCCCGGCCGCGGCCGCGCGGGCGCGCTCGGCGGCGCCGAGCATGCGGTGCGCGATCTGCAGGTAGGGCTCGCCCCAGGACGGCCGCAGCGGGTTCCAGAGCTTCGGCCAGTGCTTCGGCGAGCTCAGCGCGCCGTCGCCGACCGACACCTTCAGCCCCTCGAAGCGGTTCTCGGACTCGATCAGCCGCTCGTCGGTGGCCACGTCGACCTGGAAGGTCGCGCCGATCGGCTCGGCGGTCTGCTGCGCCCGCTGCAGCGGCGAGGCGACCACGTGGACGACGTCGCGCCCGGCCAGGAACTCGGCCACGAGCTTCGCCTGCTGCTCACCGCGGTCCGACAGGCGGTAGCCGGGCAACCGGCCGTAGAGGATGCCCTCCGGGTTGTGCACCTCGCCGTGGCGCATGAAGTGCACGACAGTCTGCCGTTCCGCCTCTCCGCGATTCACAGTGGTGGTCGCGTCCAGCTGAATCTCACGCCCCGCGGTTTCTTGTGGCTGGTTTGCGTCACGTTCCCCTGAGGTGCGGTTGCGCAGGGCTCGGGACCGTGATTCAGGGCCGCTCATTTCGTGGCCTCCGCGGCGGCGCGGGCGGCGTGCGGGACCGCTTCGGCGATCGTCTCGAACGCCGCTTCGTCCATCGCCGCGTTCACGAACCACGACTCGAACGCGCTCGGCGGGGCGTAGACGCCGCGGTCGAGCAGCGCGTGGAAGAACGGCGGGAACCGCCAGGTCTGCTGGGCCTGCGCCTGCTCGTAGTCGTGCACCGGCGTCTCGCTGAAGAAGACGCTGACCATGTTCGCCGCGTAAGCGATCTGGTGCGGCACACCGGCCTCGGTCAGCGCCGAGCCGAGCAGGTCGCCGAGCCGCTTGCTGTTGCGGTCCAGCGCCGCGTAGACCTCGGCGTCGGCGGCCCGCAGGTTCGCCAGGCCCGCGGCCACCGCGACCGGGTTCCCGGACAGCGTGCCCGCCTGGTACACCGGCCCGGACGGGGCGAGCCGCGCCATCACGTCGGCCCGGCCGCCGAAGGCCGCCGCGGGCAGCCCGCCGGACATCACCTTGCCGAAGGTGTAGAGGTCACCGGCGACGCCGTCGACGCCGAACCAGCCGGCGCGGGAGACGCGGAAGCCGGTCATCACCTCGTCCATGATCAGCAGCGCCCCGGCCGCGCGGGTGATCTCGCGCAGGCCCTGGTTGAAGCCCGGCAGCGGCGCGACGGCGCCCATGTTGCCCGCCGCGGCCTCGGTGATCACGCAGGCGATCTCGTCGCCCTGCTCGGCGAAGACCTGCCGCACGGCTTCGAGGTCGTTGTAGGGCAGCACGACGGTGTCGGCGGCCTGCGCGCCGGTGACGCCCGGCGAGGTCGGCAGCCCCAGCGTCGCCAGCCCGGATCCGGCGCTGGCCAGCAGCGCGTCGACGTGCCCGTGGTAGCAGCCGGCGAACTTGACGATCTTCCGGCGGCCGGTGAACCCGCGGGCCAGCCGGACGGCGCTCATCGTCGCCTCGGTGCCCGAGTTGACCAGCCGGACCTGCTCGACGGGCTCGACGCGGTCGATGATCTCCTGCGCGAGGTCGATCTCGCCTTCGCCGGGGGTGCCGAAGGACAGGCCGTGCGAGGCGGCCTCCTGCACCGCGCGGACCACGTCGGGGTGCGCGTGCCCGTTGATCATCGGTCCCCACGAGGACACCAGGTCCACGTAGCGGTTGCCGTCGGCGTCCCAGAGGTGGGCGCCTTCGCCGCGAACCATGAACCGGGGAGTGCCGCCGACCGAGTGGAAGGCGCGGACCGGCGAGTTGACGCCGCCCGGCGTCACCGCCTGCGCGCGGTCGAACAGCTGCCGCGACCGCGGAGCCGGATCGTGATTCGGGTTCGATGCGGGGTTCGCAGAAGCTGTCACGCCTCCCAGTCTGACAGGCCCGGCTCGGTGACCGGGCTCACCCCGACTACCGGCGGCGAGCGCGCACGGCCAGCGCCACCTGCCGGATCGCGTCGAGCAGCAGCAGACCGGCGAGGGTCATCGCGGCCACCGCGGACGCCTGCCAGCTGCCGATCGACCGGGTCACCACGTCGATCGCGCCCTTCGGCCCGGGCAGCTGGATCAGGAGGATGCCCTGCTGCCACGCCCACCAACCGGCCACCACCAGCGCGACGACCAGGACCAGCTCGATCCCGGCCACGGCGGCCCGCCAAGGCGTGTGCACGACGCCCCGCGGCTCGTCGCGTTCGAGCTCCTCGGCGCTGAACTTCGGCCCGTCCGCAGGCCACGGTTCCGGAGTGGTCACGCGCAGAAGCGTCTCACGACCCTCAGCGACCCACGCCCCTGCCCGCAGGGCCCTGGTCAATTTCGTACGAAATTGACCGCCGCCCGCCCAGCGGGCTACTTCTCGACGAGCCCGGTCAGGGCGGCGGAGAGGGCTGCCGGGTCCTTCGCCCAGGCCAGGACGACCTTGTCGCCGTCGATCCGGATCGGCACCTCGCCGGTCCCCTTCGGGACCGTCCAGGCCCCGCCGAGCACCCGCGCACCCACCGGCGCGCCCACGTCGGTCACCGCCGAGATGCGGCTGACCTCGATCTCCTCGCGCCCGAGCGCAAGTTC
Source organism: Saccharopolyspora indica (assembly GCF_027853965.1). GTDB lineage: Bacteria > Actinomycetota > Actinomycetes > Mycobacteriales > Pseudonocardiaceae > Saccharopolyspora > Saccharopolyspora indica. Next base: position 14,591 of record NZ_JAQGLB010000023.1, read on the forward strand.
GACCGGGGTCAGCCGCACCGAGACCAGGCGGCGCCTGCCCTGCACCCAGACCGCCGCCGCGACGGCGAGCAGCCCTCCGGTCAGGAACCACGTCCACGGGCTCACCGGGCCCGGCGTCAACGCCTCGACGCCGAAGCCCAGCAGCGCGAACGCCGGCCCCCACAGCACCGGCCACCAGCTGCTACCTGGTTCGGAGTACAGCACCGGTTCGCTCATCGCTCACCCGTCAGCCATTCCGTGCTCTGCGCCCGCCACAACAACACCGCAGCCGTTCCCCCCAGGACGAGCAGGATCGTGTGCACGCTGAACACCGCGCCCGATCCCAGCACCAGCACCAGGTGCAGCAGCGCGAACGCGGACAACCCGATCCGCGCCCACGAATGCCGCTTGAAGAGCGCCACCCCGAACCCCAGATAGGCCGCCGCGAGCACGACGGCGATCCCGGTGTTGGCCAGGATCATCTGCTGCGCGCGCCCGGCCGCGTCGGCCGGCGGCAACTGCTGCTGCACGGCCAGCTGCTGCACGAGCTCGGCCCGGCCGGACCACATCAGCCCGGCTTGCAGCAGCAGGAGGATCGCCACCGTCCACCACAGGACGACGGAGAAGCGCAGCGGTCGAGGTGTTGCCATCAGTACGGGCGGCGAGCCGCGTTGAAGTACCAGTTCGACGGCTTCAGGTACACCAGCGCGATGAACGCGCCCATGGACAGCAGCCCGAGCCCGGCCTGGACGTAGACCATCACGTAGTACGACGACGGCAGCGCGAACTCCGGCACGTCGGCGGACGCCGTCGTGACGCTGCCGCCCTGGATCAGGCTGATGATGCTGCTGAGCAGCCAGATCGAGGCGAAGACGGTGAGCGTGATGCGCGCCCAGTTCCGGCCGGCCCGCATCTTGAAGCCGAACAGGATCCACAGCGCGGTCAGGATCAGGTAGATCACCGTCACGAAGATGAAGGTGAACAGCATGATCCCGTTGACGATCGAGGACATCCCGGACTGGAACTCGGCGGGCATGTCGGGATCGGTCGCGCTGGTGAGGGCGTCGTTCAGCGCGCCCTGCACCATCATGTAGCTCACCACGGACAGGACCGTGACGAGCAGCGGCATCGCGATGGCGATCCAGAACGCGATCTCCACGGTGATCGGCCGCGGGACCTGGTTCATCTCCTGCGCGGGCACCGGCGGCGCCGCGTAGGGGTTCTGCTGCGGGTACCCGCCCTGCGGGTACTGCTGCGGGAAGCCGCCGGACGGCGTACCGCCCTGCGGGTACCCGCCCTGCTGCCAAGGATTTTGCGGTGAAGTCACCGGCAAACAGTATGAAGCGGACTCACTCGCTGTCCACTTGGTTGGCCGAACTCACCGAACCGACATCGCTTTGAAATAGGCGTTCGCCTGCTTGCCGAACACCAGCACCAGGAACACGACCGGCACGACCAGCGACAGCAGCAGGTTGGCGATGTTCAGGAAGAGGATCGGATTGCTGCCGATGATCCCGAAATTGCCGCCGAAGCTCAGCAGGAACATCACGGTGGAGTAGAGGGTGTGCGCCAGCCACAGCCCGGCGAGCACCGAGAGCGTGATCCGCGCCGAATTGCGTCCCCGCCGCACGCCGCCGCCGAACACCACCCAGAGCACCGCGCACACCGTCGCGCCGAGCATCACGATGCCGTTGATCAGGATCGGCAGCACCGCCAGCCCGTAGTCGAGGATCGTCATCGTCGTGATCGCGAACCCGACGATGCCGATCAGCGCGGAGAGCGGCGCCCACACCGCACCGAGCCAGCTGGCGAGGGCGACCGAGCCGGGCGGCTTCCCCGGCACCGCGACGTGCTGCGGCGGGTGGCCGAACTGCTGCGGCGGCTGCGGCTGACCGAACTGCTGCGGCTGACCCGGCTGCTGGCCGAACTGCTGGGGCTGCTGCGGCGCGAACTGCTGGTTCGGCCCCTGCGGCCAGGGGTTCTGCGGCGATGTCACAAGTGGACAGTAGAGAAGTGATCGGCCCCGGTCCACCGGTTCCGGAAAGCCGAGAGCTGTCGCACTGCTCAGCGCCGGAAGTACTCGTTCGACGGCGCGAGGTAGGCCAGCACGATGGTCGCCGCGACGGTCAGCACCTGCAGCACCGCCAGCAGGGCCGCGGCGGCACCGCCGACCGAACCGCCGGTGACCGACGGCAGCGTCAGCAGGATCCACAGCGCGCCCACCGCGGTGATCACGATCCGGGCCCAGTTCCGGCCCTTGCGCAGGAAGAGCAGGAACATGATCCACAGCGCCGCGATGATCGCCACGATCGCGGTGACCAGCACCAGCACCCCGGTGTAGACGGCGCGCGCCTGCTCCGGGCTGAGCGGCTGGCCCTGCGCCGCGGACTCCTCGATCACCAGCTGGAGCTCGGCGTCCGACACCATCAGGAACGAGGTGACGAGGATGGCGAACCCCACCACCACGGCCGCGATGCCCGCCCAGAACGCGCCGTCGACCGTGCCCGGCCGCGGCGCCGCGGAATCCTGCTCCTGCGAGGTCACCTGCCCAGGTTAGGAATCATCCGGGCAGGCGACAATTCGTCAGCGCCGCATCTTGGCGAGCCGGATGCGCTCGCCTGCCTCGCGGATGAACCGGTTGGCGTCCGGCCGGAACATGAACACGATCGCCGTCACTTCGACAGCCGCCACGACCAGCGCGAACAGCACCTCGACCCAGGTGATGGCGACGCCGGTGAGCTCGTGGACCATCGCCGAGCCGAAGGCGGCCACCGTCAGCACCGTGATGAACGCGTTGAACGCCCCGAAGCCGCCGAACACGGTCAGCACGATCCGCGACCAGTTCCGCCCCTCCAGCATCCGCCGGGTGAGCATCACGTACACCATCAGGATCAGCGCCTTGAGCAGGAACGCGAACATGATCCCGCTGTTGGCGGCGGAGTCGAGGTCCTGCTGGCTGAGCTCCGGGTTCACCGCGCGCAGCTCGCCGATCAGCCGCGACCGGTCGGCGAGCTGGATGAAGGCCTGCACGACGCCGATCAGCACCGACCCGATCCACAGCCACCGCGCCACCAGCAGCGACTGCGGTGCCGTCGGCGGCTCCGGCGCGGGCACCGGCCGGCCGAACGCGTCGACTTGCTGCCCCGGTCCGGTCATGCGCGGGTGCCCCGCAGCCACTGCGCGGCCTCGGTGGCCCAGTAGGTGAGGACGATGTCCGCGCCCGCGCGCCGGATCGAGGTCAGCGACTCCAGCACGGTCCGCTGCCGGTCCAGCCACCCGTTGGCCGCGGCGGCCTCGATCATCGAGTACTCGCCGGACACCTGGTAGGCGGCCACCGGCACGTCGGCCACGCCCGCGATGTCGCGCAGCACGTCGAGGTAGGACATGGCGGGCTTGACCATCACCATGTCGGCGCCCTCGGCCAGGTCCAGGTCGGCTTCGCGCAGCGCTTCGCGGCCGTTGGCCGGGTCCTGCTGGTAGGTGTTGCGGTCGCCCTCGAGCTGCGAGTCCACCGCTTCGCGGAACGGGCCGAAGAAGGCGGAGGCGTACTTCGCCGAGTAGGCCAGGATCGAGGTGTCGGCGAAGCCGGTCGCGTCGAGCGAGTCGCGGATCACGCCGACCTGGCCGTCCATCATCCCGCTGGGCCCGACCACGTGCGCCCCGGACTGGGCCTGCACGACGGCCATCTCGCCGTAGATCTGCAGCGTCCGGTCGTTGTCGACGTTGCCGTCCTCGTCCAGCACGCCGCAGTGCCCGTGGTCGGTGAACTCGTCCAGGCACAGGTCGGCCATCAGCACGGTGTCGTCGCCGAGCTCGGAGCGCAGGTCGCTCAGCGCGACGTTGAGGATCCCGTCCGGATCGATCGCGCCCGAGCCCTCGGCGTCGTGCTCGGCAGGCACGCCGAACAGCATCAGCCCGCCGACCCCGGCGCTGACGGCGTCAACGGCGGCCTTGCGCAGCGAATCGCGGGTGTGCTGCACGACGCCCGGCATCGAAGCGATCGGCAACGGCTCGTCGATGCCTTCCCGCACGAACATCGGCAGGACCAGGTGCCGAGGCTCCACGGAGGTCTCGGAAACGAGTCGGCGCAGGGCCGGATTGCGGCGAAGCCGACGCGGACGGTGCGAGGGATACATCCAGCAGCTCCCCAAGCAGCTCGACAGGGGTAACAGCCCCGAGCGTAGCCACCCCGACGAACCGGACGCCGAAGGGTCGACCCGAGAACCGCCCGGCCCTGGGCACGCCGACCACCGGGCTCGGCTAGACGCGTTCGGACAGCTCGGGGAGTTCGGAGCGCTGGTCCGCGTTCACCGGCTTCCGGGCGGCGATGATGCGGCGGCGGACGTGGCGGACTGCGCCGCTGAGCAGCATCAGCGCGGCAGCCAGGCCGAGGCCGAACAGCAGGCCCTTGAGCGGGTCGGTGCCGAAGGCGGCTCCGCCGAGGTAGCCCATCAGCGACCAGCTGGTCGCCCACAGCGCAGCCCCTGCGGCGTCGAACAGGGAGAACGACCTGAGCGGATAGCCGACCCCGCCCATGGTGATCGTGGTCGCGGTCCGGACTCCCGGCACCCACCGCGATGTCAGCAGGGCCTGCCCGCCCCGCTCGGCGAGCGTGGTCGTCGCCCAGTCGAACGCGGCGCGGCCACGGGGCCGTCGCCGGATCCGCGCCTGGAGCCGGCCGATCGAGTTGCGCCCGATCAGATAGGTCAGGTGATCGCCTGCGAACGCTCCGGCAGTTCCGGCCAGCACGATCACGAGCAGGTTCAGGTCGCCGGACGTCGCGAAGACGGCCGCGGTGACCAGAGCCGCTTCCCCGGGGATCACCGGGAGGACGCTGTCCAGCGCGGCCAGCGCGAACAACGCCAGGTAGACCCACGGCGAAGCCATGACCTGCTGGATCAGGTCCGCAGCGTCTGTCACGTGTCCGTCCTAGTCGATCTCGTGCCCGCCGCGTCGACGGCAGCTTCGGGTTCGTCCACTCGCACCCTCCCCGACGGCACCCGCGCGAACATCAGGGACCACACCGAGACGCACCCTTACCCGACCCGCGCTTCAGGCCGGACGAGGTGAAGGACACCTTTCACCGAGCAAGTGGGCGAAAGGTGCCCTTCACCTGCCAGCGGGTGCGGAGTTCTCGGGTTTGGACGAGCATCGTGCGCTCGCGGGTTCCGACCGAGAGGTGGAGACGTAGGTCACATCGCGGTTCTTCGGCGCAGGCGCGGATGATCTCCGGGAACTTCCACGGCGAGTGGAGCGATCACCGGCAACGCTCGTGATCGGTAGCGGCCGGGCGGTGCGACGATCCGGGCATGCGCGAGCTCACCGAACTGACCGACGTCGCCGACCCCGCGTGGCCCGAGATCGAGCGGGAACTGGCGGTGAGCTCCGTACCGGCCGAGGTCGTACCGGTAGATCCCGGGCGGGGCCGGGCGACGTTGCTCCAGCTCCAGGTGACGGCGAGGTCCTACCTGGGGGGCTTCGCGCTGAACTGCGGCGGCCTGCTCCTCGACCACGGCTGGCTGCGCACCTTCGGCAGTCCGGCGGCCGGAAATCAGCCGGAGCTGGCCGGATTCGCGCAGGTCAACGACTTCCCCAAGGCATTCGATCCCGAATGGCGGGCCACCGCCCTGATCATCGCCCACGACGTCCTGGGCGGTGTCTTCGCGATCAACGGAGCCGCCCCGCAGGAGCACGCACGGCCCGGCTCGCCGGGCGAGGTGATCTACTTCGTGCCCGCCTCGCTCAGCTGGGAAGCGCTCGGCATCGGCCATGCCGACTGGCTGTCCTGGACCCTCTCGGGCGCCCTCGACGAGTTCTACGCGGGCGAGCGCTGGCCGGGTTGGCAGGACGAGGTCCGGGCGATGACCGCCGCCCAGGGCATGTCCTGCTTCCCGCCGCTGTGGTCGGCGGAAGCCAGGGGCTGGCCCGAGGTGATCGAGCGCAAGCCGGTGCCGATGGCCGAGGTCATCGCCCTGGCCCGCGACACGGCCCGCCAGTTCGACAACACCGACCCCGGTTTCCTCGGCGCGGTCTGAGCCCGTGAGCACCTTCTGTTGCTATAGCCCCACGAAGTGCTCACGGGTCCCAGCAGGCCACATCGACGATCAGATCGCCGCGAGCGTCTCGGGATCGAGGACCTTGGTGTTCTGCGCAGCAGCGACGCGCCACTCACCACCGTCCTTCGCCAGCACGTACATCGGCGTGCCCGGCACCGCGTCGGGGTGCTCCGCCACCAGGGCAGCCGGGTCGTCATGCCCGCGGAACACCTCGTCGAGCGGCTGCCCGTCGCGGGTGACCGGGCGCTGGCGGACCTTGACCGCGGCGATGTCGGGGCGGATGAACAGGATGTGCTCGGCCTCGTAGGTAGCGGTCAGCGGCAGCTCGATCGTGCCGGGCAGCACCTTGTGGGTGAAGGTGCTGATCTCCTCGAAGCCGGTCAGCCGCTTGCCGTGGGCGGTGGTCCAGATGGCGTCCTCGCGGAACGCGCTCATGAACGCATCCGGAAGCGCGTTCTGCTGGGCGTGCTCGACTCCCGCGACCAGCGCGACGATGGCGTCCACGTCTTCCTGGGCAACCGCGACACCTGCGACCTGGGGGCTCATGACGGTCTCCTCACTGCCGCGGATGCGGCTGCACGCCAACCGAATTCTCCGGTCGGTACGCGTACAGCCTCCAACCTCCACTAATGTAGAGGTCAAGATCGCGAAGCGTCGCTGTGACGACCGCCGCAGCAGAACCCGCCGTTCGAGCCCGGACAGCCACTGCCCCTCGGGCAAGCGCCGGAGGTCTTCGTTCCTCCTCCCGCACCCGTGATCGGTAGCTGCCGAGTGGTGCGAAGATCCTGGCATCCGCGCAGGTCGGCAACGCCGCACTCGCCCGGCGCGGCGCAAGTTCAGGGCCCGTGAGCGGTTCGGGGTGTTATAGCGCCCCAAACCGCTCACGGACCACCAAGACAAGGAGAACCGTGCTGCAGAAGGACCGAGCCCACAGCCTGCGCGACATCATCGCGGAGCTGGAGGCGCACCCGGAGCACGACGACTTCTGCCTGTACGGCGACTCGCTGACCGCGGACGGCCACTACCACCTCGCCGACTACCCGCAGGTCGAGGACGACGAGGAGATCCACCCCGAATCGGCGCAGCACCTGGACTTCCTGTACTCGGGTGAGCAGTTCGCCGACGTGGTGCGCTCGGTGTCGAGGCAGAAGCCGTCCGCGAGCACCGAGGACTACGTCCGCGCCCTCGACCACTACGCGAAGCACGACACCTTCCTCGACCTGACGCCGAGCGCCGTCGAGCAGATCCTGGAGGGCCCGCCGAGCAAGCTCGCGTTCCGCGCCCTCTGCGCCGCGCTCGACCACGCGGACAGCCCGCCGGATCTCGCTTCGTGGCCTGACGCGGTGCGCGAAGCACCGTGGTCCTGGCTCGCCGCACTGGATTCCGGCCGCTCGAAGCCGACCTGGCCGCTCGTCCGGTCGCTCGTGCTGGAACCGACGCGCAGCGGGGTCCGAAAGCTCCCGCTGCCGGATCCGCGCACCCAGCCGGAAGTGCGCGGCGTGACCCACCTCGACCTGGGGAGCTACGCCGGAGATCAACTCGCGGCGCTGGCCGAAACCGCGGCCAGCTGGGCGAACCTGCGATCGGTCCGCGTCGACGGCCTCACCGACGAGGACGCCGGATCGCTCGCGGAACTCGCCGGCACCCGGCTCGTCGCACAGCTCGAATCGCTCGACCTGATCAGCCTCCACGATGACGTGCGGAACTTCGAGAAGCCACCGCTGCGCCCCGTCGCCGGTCCGCCGTGGCGGCTGCGCCACGCCGGTCTGCGCGCATCCGACCTGGCCCACCTGATGCGTTCCGGCCTCGTTCCGGACCTGCGCTCCGCTGCTGTTCTCGTGCTCAGCGCCGAGGAAGCCGACGACCTGGCCAGATGCGCAGAGCTCGCCCAGCTCGAACGCCTGGCGATCGGATTCCGCTGCGGCATGGACGGACGCGCACCGTTCGAGCCGCACTTCGGCAACGTCATCGAGCAGGACGACGAGGCGTGCGCAGCGTTCTTCGCGCACGCGGACCTCGCGAACCTGCGCAGTCTCGCGGTGCGTGGAACGCAGCTGCCGCGCGGCCGTGAGGGGCTGGGGGCTCGCGGTGTGGACGCCATCGGCGTGCTGCGGCAGCTGACGGAACTGACGCTCGAACTGCTGCCCATCGGGGACGACACCATCGCGGCCGTCCTCGAGGAGGTCGATCCGGAGCGGATCGAGAAGCTGGTGCTCACCGACCTCGTCGCCACCGACCGGACGGCATGCGCGTTCGGCTCCTTCCCCCGCCTGCGGCACCTCGACCTGAGCCGGAACCGGCTCGGTCCGGCCGGAGCTCGGCAGTTGGCGGCGGCCCGGCTCCCCGCGCTGGAACACCTCGACCTGAGCGGCCGCAAGGGCGATTCGCCGTACTACGAGCACCCCGAGGTCCAGCCGATCGGCGACCTCGGCGCCGAGGCGCTGGCCGCATCCCCCAACGCCGCGAAGCTGAAGCACCTCAACCTGGCGGCCACCGGACTCGGCGTGGACGGCCTCGTCACGCTGATGCAGCTGCCGGAGCTCCGCTCCCTCGACCTCGCGCGCAATCCGATGGGCACCTGGCCCGCAACGCTGGAGAACGCGCCGATCTGGCGGACCCTGCGAACCCTGGACGTTTCCGAATGCGGTCTCGACGACGACGCCGTCGAAGCCCTCACCGCGACCAGCTCCGCACCCGTGCTCCGCGGAATCTCGTTGGCCTACAACAGCATCGGCTCCCGCGGCGCACGCGCGCTCGCCGCGTGGCCCGTGCTGCCGCAGCTCTGGGAGCTGAACCTGCACGACAACGTCATCGGCGACGACGGCCTGACCGACCTGGCCACCTCCGCAGCGGCGCAGCACCTGCTCGAACTCGACCTCGAACAGGACTGCAGGAACGCACGGGCCAGGAAGTACGGCGCACCGCTACCGCCCGACATCGCCGACCCGGCATCGTTCCCCGGCCTCGACGCGATCTTCCTCGGCATCGTCGACGAGTACCACGGCGCCCGCTACTCCAGCGGATTCCCGCCCAGCGCCCGCGAAGAGCTCGCCGCGACGAGCACCACGCGCCCCGAACTGGTCGCCTTCCTGACCCACCTCGACATGGACGAACTCGACGACCCCGAACACGAGACCGACCGAACCGGCTACGACTTCCGCACCGACCGAGCGGCGAAGCACGCCGCCTTCACCACCGAAGCCCGCGCCTTCGCCCGCACGATCGGGAAAAGGTGAAGGGCACCTTCCGCCAAGTCAGTTGGCGAAAGGTGCCCTTCACACCGTCGATCAGCTGCGGCGAGCGCGCTTGGCCTTGCGCGGGGGCGGCAGGGCGCCTTCCGCGCGGAGGCGGGCCGCGTGCTCGGCCAGGGCGTCCACCAGGTCCTCCACGCGGGGGACCTCGGGCTGGACGTCGACCCGCAGGCCGAACTCCTTGGCGGTCTCCGCCGTGTTCGGGCCGATGCAGGCCACCAGCGTCCGGGCGTGCGGCTTGCCCGCGATGCCGACCAGGTTCCGGACCGTCGACGACGAGGTGAAGCACACCGCGTCGAAGCCACCGGTCTTGATCATCTCGCGGGTGTCGGCGGGCGGCGGCGCGGCGCGGACGGTGCGGTAGGCCGTCACGTCGTCGACCTCCCAGCCGCGCTCGCGCAGACCGGCCGACAGCGTCTCGGTGGCGATGTCCGCGCGCGGCAGCAGCACCCGGTCGACCGGGTCCAGGATGTCGTCGTGCGGCGGGAAGTCCTGCAGCAGGCCTTCGCTGGACTGGTCACCGGAGGGCAGCAGCTCCGGGATGATCCCGAAGTCGCGCACCCGCTCCGCGGTGGCCTCGCCGACGCAGGCGATCTTCACGCCGGAGAACGCCCGCGCGTCCAGGCCGAACTCGCCGAACTTCTCCCACACGGCCTTGACCGCGTTGGCCGAGGTGAACACCACCCACTGGTAGCGGCCGTCGACCAGGCCCTTGACCGCGCGCTCCATCTGCGCGGGGCTGCGCGGCGGCTCGACCGAGATGGTCGGCACCTCGTGCGAGACGGCGCCGTGCGACCACAGCCGGTCGCTCATCACGCCCGCCTGCTCCTTGGTGCGCGGCACCAGGACCTTCCAGCCGTACAGGGCCCGCGACTCCCACCAGGAGAGCTTGCCGCGCTCGGACACGACGTCGCCGATGGTCACCACCAGGTGGCCCTGCAGCTCACCGGCGTCCGCGGCCAGCGAGGCCAGCGTCGTGTCGATGGTGCGCTGCTGGACCGTGGTGCCGGAGGCGGTCACCGCGACCGGCGTGGTCGCGGCCTTGCCGTGCTCGACCAGCCGCGAAGCGGCCTCGGCCAGGTGGCTGCCCGCGGTGTGCAGCACCAGCGCGCCGGGCGAGGCGGCCAGGGCGGGCCAGTCCACGTCGCCGCGGACGTCCACCTCGGTGTGCGCGGCGCCGAGCGCGACACCGGCGTAAGCCGGAACCGCGCTGCCACCGGCGACACCGGGAACCACGTCGAACGCGACACCGGTCTTGGCGACCTCCTGGACCTCGCGGACCACCGCGTCGGCGGTCAGCGGGTCACCGGCAACCAGGCGCACCACACCGCGCCCGATCGAGGCCTCGTTCGCCAGGTCCTTGGCCACGTCCGCCGGGTCGCCCACGGCGGGGCGCACCTCGGCGCCGTCCGCGGCCAGCCCGACGATGTCGGCGGGTACGTCCGGATCCGTCACCAGCAGGGCGGCACGGGTGATCGCATCCCGGGCCCGAACGGTGAGCAGGCCGGCGTCACCGGGACCGGAGCCCACGAACGCAATCCGTCCGGGGGTCTTGCGTGCTCGGGTCATCAGGGCACTCCCCATCAACTACTGCCAGGGCCGCTGAGCAGTGCGGTCCTGGCTTCGATCAGCTGGGCGGCCAGATCGCGGCCCAGCTGGTCAGCGGCGGTCGTCTCACCAGTGGCGGAGGCGCGGACCAGACGGGAATCGTCGGCCGCCACCACCCCGCGCAGGGACAGCCGCAGCGCCACGCGCCCGTCCTCGTCGAGGTCCTCCACCACTTCGGCCAGCGCGCCGACCGGCGCGCTACAGCCCGCTTCGAGCGCGTTCAACATGCCGCGCTCGGCGGCCGCCGCGGCGCGGCTGGCCTGATCGTCCAGAACGGACTGCAGCAGGTGCTCGGTGTCCACGTCGTCGACGCGGCATTCCACTGCGAGCGCGCCCTGAGCGGGCGCGGGCAGCATCTGCAGTGGATCGAGCGTTTCCGTGATCACCTCGAGCCGGCCCACGCGGGCCAGCCCGGCGCGGGCGAGCACGACGGCGTCCAGCTCGCCGTCGGTCACCTTGCGCAGGCGGGTGTCCACATTGCCGCGGATGCTGCGCACCTCCAGCCCCAGGCCCAGGGCCCGGAGCTGACTGGCGCGGCGCGGCGAACCGGTGCCCACGACGGAGCCCGGGGGCAATTCGCCGAGCGTCAGACCGTCCCGTGCCACCAGCGCGTCCCGCGGGTCCTCCCGGACCGGGACGGCGGCCAGCGACAACCGGGGGTCCGGTTCGGTCGGCAGGTCTTTGAAGGAGTGCACCGCGACGTCCACCTCGCCGGAGGCCAGCGCCTCGCGCAGCGCGGAGGTGAACACCCCCACGCCGATCTCGGCGATGGGCGCCATCGAGAGGTCGCCGGGCGTCTTCACGGTGATCAGCTGGGTCGGGTAACCCGCCTGCTCCAGCTGTTCGGCGACCCAGGAGCACTGGGCCACCGCCAGCGCGCTGCCGCGGGTGCCGATGCGGAGGGTCTTGTTCAACGGTCCTCCCCGTCTTGTGCCGCTCGATCGTGCTTGCGGGCCTGGGCGACGGTCGTCCCGGGCAGGACCTCGTCGGCCTGCGGGGATCCGAGCACCGCGGTGGTCTGCGGATCGAGTTCGAAGAGCTCTCGGAGCGCGTCGGCGTAACCGGCTCCACCGGGCACCGACGCGAGTTGCTTGACCCGGACCGTGGGGGCGTGCAGCAGCTTGTCCACCACGCGGCGGACGGTGCGCGCCAGCTCGTCGCGGACGCCGCCGTCGAGTTCGGGCAGCCGCGAGTCGAGCCGCAGCAGCTCGCTGTCCACCACCTCGGCGGCGCGCTTGCGCAGCGCGGTCACGGTCGGGGTCACTTCCGCCGAGCGCTGCGCGGCGAGGTAGCCGCGCAGTTCCTCGGCGACGATCTGGGCGGCGCGCTCGGACTCGTTGCCGCCCTGCCGCTCGGAGAGCCGCTGCTGCAGGCTCTCCAGGTCGACGACGGTGACGCCGGGCAGCTCGGCCACCGCGGCGTCGATGTCGCGGGGCAGCCCGAGGTCGCAGCACAGCAGCGGGCGGCCGTCGCGCTCGGTCAGGGCCGCGGCGACCAGGTCCTCGGTGACCACGGCACCGATCGCGCCGGTGCAGGCCACCACCAGGTCGGCGGCGGCGATCGCGCCGGAGAGGTCGCTGAGGTCCGCGGTGCGCGAGGCGACGCCGTCGGCGCGCAGCGATTCGGCCAGCCGCTCGCCGTTGGCGGGCGTGCGGTTGGCGATCACGACCTCGCCGATGCCGACGCGCTTGAGCTGCGCGGCGGCCAAGCCGCCCATGGAGCCCGCGCCGACGATCAGCGCGCTGCGCCCGGCCAGGCCGTCCAGCGCGACCTCGGCGTCGGCGAGCGCCTCGGAGACCACCGACGCGCCTTCGGCGTCGATACCGGTCTCGCTGTGCACTCGCTTGCCGACGCGCAGCGCCTGCTGGGCGAGCTCGTGCAGCGTCTTGCCGACGGTGCCGCTCTCGTCCGCGGTGCCGTAGGCCTGCCGCAGCTGGCCGAGGATCTGCGCCTCGCCGACGACCATCGAGTCCAGGCCGGCGGCGACCGAGAACAGGTGCTCGACCGCGGCGCCCGCGTAGTAGACGTAGAGGTGGTCGGACAGGTCGCGGAACTCCGCACCGGCGTGCCGGGCCAGCACCGAGCTGACGTCGTCCAGGCCGCCGTGGAAGGTCTCCGCCATCGCGTAGACCTCGACCCGGTTGCAGGTCGAGATCACGAAGGCCTCGCACACGTGGTCCTGCTGCAGCAGTTCGTCGAGCACCTTGCGGACTTCGTCGCCACTGATCGAGACCCGCTCCAGCACCCGGACCGGGGCGCTGCGGTGGGAAATCCCGACGGTGAGCAGGTTCACAGCCGTTCCACCATCCTGTTCGCCGATTCGACCTCGCCTGGTACCTGTTCGCCGGAGCCCGGCGGACCGGTGTCCGCGCCGTCCACTTCGGACTGCGCCGCGGCCTCCTGCTGACGCCGGGCCACGTGGAACGACAGGATCTGCATCTCCACCGCCAGGTCGACCTTGCGCACCTCGACGTGCTCGGGGACCTGCAGCACGACGGGTGCGAAGTTCAGAATGCACGTAACGCCCCCGGCGACCAAACGGTCGCAGACCTCCTGGGCGCCCTGCACGGGCGTGGCGATCACGCCGATGGTGACCTCGCGGTCCGCGCACACCTCGACGATGTCGTCGATGTGGCTGACCGGGATGCCGCCGACCGGCACGCCGACCAGGTCGGGGTCCAGGTCGAACAGCGCCGACACCGGGAAGCCGCGGCTCGGGAAGCCGCCGTAGTTGGCCAGCGCGTGACCGAGGTTGCCGATCCCGACCACCGCCACGCTGTGCTTGCGGGTCAGGCCGAGCGTCCGCTCTATCTGCCCGACCAGCACCGACACCTCGTAGCCGACGCCGCGGGTGCCGTAGGAGCCGATGTAGGAGAGGTCCTTGCGGAGCTTGGCGGAGTTCACGCCCGCCGCCACCGCCAGCTCGTCGCTGGAGACCGTGGTGACGTCCTGGTCGGCCAGCGCGGACAGGGCTCGCAGGTAGACCGCGAGGCGGGCGACGGCGGCTTCCGGGATCGCGCGGGCCCGCTCCCGGGCCGCGGGCACCTCGACCGACTGCTTGGACTCGGTCCGGGCCTGCCCGTCTCCGTCCTGCACGTCCGCTCCGTGGGCCGTCACGCTGGATCTCCCTCGCCGTACTGCTCGCTCACCTGTCCACCCGCGCGCTCCGCCGCGGGCGGCCGTCGACTTCCCGACTTCCTCCGCAGGCGGGGAGCACCGACGCCGACCGGTTCGCACCTCGGCGGCATCGTCCCGGCGCCGCGGGTGGCACCTGGTCCGCTGATCCGCACCGGGATTCCGGCGGTCGGACCAGTGACACCGTAACCACTTGTGAACGCATGCACAAAGTCGCTGCGACCGTCGTGCCCCGGAGACGCGAACCTTCCCCGCCATCATTGCCGATAGCCCCCCGACGTGCCAAAACGCGTGGTCTGGGGCACGTGACGGGCATCGCGCCGGGCAACATCGCGCTCAGCGCGCCAGCGCGCGGCGGAAGCGCTCCTCCTCGACCCGCCAGAAGCCGTGCTCGACTCCATCGATCAAGATCACCGGAACCCGGTCGCCGTACTCCGCCCGCAGCTCCCCGTCGGCGTCGACGTCCGCCGCGGACCACGCGACGCCGAGCTCAGCGCAGATCCGCCGCACGTCGGAGATCGCGTCGTCGCACGCGTGGCAGCCGTCTCGGGTCATCACGGTCACTTGGTGCATACCGCCGCTCCAGGGAGAGATTCGGGCCGGTTTCCGAGGCTCCACGGTACCCAGCCGGCGGTGGCGGACCGCATCCCGAATCCCGCTGGTCAAGTGTCCAAAATCACCTCGCAGAGCGAACCTTCGCGACAGCGGCGAACACGATGCGTAGCCGGACGATCACCGCGTTGCACTACCTACTTCTGAGTAACAACACGTATGCTGCTCCAACGCCCACGCCCCCGGCGCAACCCAGTTCCCGAACGAGCGACCCGACACCGCCACGAACGACTGCTCGCTCCGCGACGGAGGCGGGTGTCCGAAGGACACCGCGACATGACGCCGAACCCGGTGCGTCCCTTCGAGCACCAGGACCGGTCCGCCAACGACGGCAGGAGGTCGCAACGAGATGAGCAGCCCGAACGCGCTCGCACCCCCCGCCCCGGAAGTCGCCCGCCGCCGCGTCGAGCCGCCCGCCCCGAGACCGGGGAGCTGGGCCTACGTCAGCGCCGCGCAGCAGGGCGACAACGACGCCTTCGGGCACCTCTACGACGAGTACGCCCAGACCGTCTACCGCTACGTGCTCTTCCGGGTCAGCGACCACTGCCTGGCCGAGGACATCACCAGCGAGACCTTCCTGCGCGCGCTGCGCCGGATCGCCTCGATCAGCTACCAGGGCCGCGACGTGGCCGCCTGGTTCATCACCATCGCCAAGAACCTGATCCTGGACCACATCAAGTCCAGCCGGTACCGGCTGGAGGTCCCCACCGCCGACTGGACCGACAACCTCCCGGCGCAGCGCGCGCACTTCGGCCCCGAGCAGCACGTGCTCACCGAGGCCACCCACCACGAGCTGCTGCGCTGCGTCCGCCAGCTCAACCCCGACCAGCGGGAATGCATCCGGCTGCGGTTCCTGCAGGGCCTGTCCGTCACCGAGACCGCGATCGCGATGCAGCGCAACGAAGGGGCGGTGAAGGCACTGCAGCACCGCGCGATCCGCCGCCTCGCGCAGCTGCTGCCCGACGACCTCCGCTGAGGGCGTTGCCGCGCCCGCCGGAGGTGCGCAAAGGTGGTTGCCGGGAGGCTCTAAGCTAGGGGTCTGCTGAGCCGGATGGCCCACCGGCGAGAACCAGGAACTTTCGCACGAACGCTCCGGAGGACCCCCAGGGAGGCGCGGCGGTGCCGACACGTCAGGGCTCGGCCGATGGCGCGGACCAGCGCGGCCTGCAAGCGCAGGTCGACAGCGCGAAGGTGGCCGGACGCGCCTCGGCCGAGGCGGCCGTGGCCGCGGCTCCGGGCCCGGACGGTTCGCTGGCCGCTCCGCCCGACCTGACCGCGGCGGCGTTCTTCGACGTGGACAACACGATGATGATGGGCGCCTCGCTGTTCCACTTCGCCCGCGGGCTGGCCGCCCGCAAGTTCCTCACCGCCACCGACCTGGCCGGGTTCGCCTGGCAGCAGCTGAAGTTCCGGGTCGGCGGCCGGGAGAACCACCAGGACATGCAGGCCAGCCGCGAGCAGGCGCTGTCGTTCGTGGCCGGCCGCAAGGTCTCCGAGCTGGTGGAGCTCAGCGAGGAGATCTACGACGAGCTGATGGCCGACCGGATCTGGGCGGGCACCCGGGCGCTGGCGCAGATGCACCTGGACGCCGGGCAGCGGGTGTGGCTGGTGACCGCGACGCCGGTCGAGCTGGCGCAGATCATCGCGCGCCGCCTCGGCCTGACCGGCGCTCTCGGCACGGTCGCGGAGAGCGCGAACGGCGTCTACACCGGCAAGCTGGTCGGCGAGATGCTGCACGGGCGGGCCAAGGCGCACGCGGTGCGCGCGCTGGCCGCCAGCGAGGGCCTGGACCTGCGCCGCTGCACGGCCTACTCGGACTCGGCCAACGACATCCCGATGCTGTCGGTGGTGGGCACCGCGGTGGCGGTCAACCCGGACCAGCGGCTGCGCGACATCGCCCGCGCCCGGGCCTGGGAGGTCCGCGACTTCCGCACCGGCCGGAAGGCGGCCCGCATCGGCCTGAACTCGATGCTCGGCGCCAGCGCCATCGCAGGCGCGATCGCGGCAGGCCTCGCCTACCGCCGCCGCGACCGCTCCTGACCCGAGCTGGCCGGGACGCGCGCTCGGCGGTGGGGATCCGTTCAGTGGTGGGTTGGCCGTGCGCGTTTTGGGGCGCTATGGCACCCCAAAACGCTCACGGCACTCAGCCAGCGGAAATGTCGACCATCCACGTGATGCCGAAGCGGTCCGTGCACATGCCGAAGACGTCGCCCCACATCTGCTTCTCCAGCGGGACCGCCACCACGCCGTCCGCCGAGAGCTTCGCCCAGTAGCCGCGCAGCTCCTCGTCGCTGTCGCCGGTGAGGCTCACCGAGATGTTGTTGCCCGGCCGGTGCTCCATGCCCGGCGGGAGGTCGGAGGCCATCAGCGTGAAGCCGCTGTCGGTCTCCAGCATCGAGTGCATGATCTTGTCGGCTTCCGGCACATCGCTGGCTCCGGCGTCGCCGTAGGTGCTGACCTGCAGGTTCCCGCCGAAGACCTGCTGGTAGAACTCCATCGCCTGACGGGCGGTCCCGTCGAAGCTGATGTACGGGTTGAGACGAGAAGACACGGCAAATCCCCCTCTGCTCGGGCTTTCGGCAATTGCAGGCTAGGCGCGCTTCGCGCACCCGGCAGGATCGTCGCGCCCACCTCCGACAGAGAACCGGGCCGGTGCGGTGGCATCCCCGCCCACCGCACCGGCCCGTCCGCCTGCCGGGCGCACCCCACCCGCTCGCACGCCCGGACGGCGGAAGTCAGTCCGCCGCGAAGCGCTTGGCCGCGCCGCGGATGCGGAACGCGGTGATGATCTCCACGACGCCGACCACCAGCAGCCAGATGCCGCCGAAGAGCACCAGCAGCGCGACCGAGGCCAGCGGCGACACGATCAGCACCACCCCGCCCAGCGCGGTGAGGACGCCGAGGAAGATCTGCCAGCCGCGCGCGGGCATGTCCCGGTCGGCCACCGACGCGGTGATCTCCGTGACGCCGCGGAACAGCCAGCCGATCCCGATCCACAGGCCCAGGAACAGGATCGACTGCATCTCGCCGCGGAAGCACAGCAGCCCGAGCAGGATCGACAGCGCACCGCTGACGAACGCGAGCACCCGGATGGCCACCGATCCGTGCGTGCCGAACGCGGCGACGATCTGCAGCACGCCGCTGACCAGCAGGTAGACGCCGAAGAGCACGCCCACCACGAACAGCGTCGCGGCCGGCCACACCAGCGCCAGCACGCCGACCACCAGCGAGCAGATGCCGACCACCAGGATCGACTGCCACGCCATCTTCGCCAGCCGCTGCCCGAGGTCCGCGGTTTCTTCGGGATAGACGCTCATGGACCATCCTCCGCACGCCCTCCGCTCCACCGCAGTGCTCGAACCCGCAGATCATCAGTCCGGGTGAAGCTCAGACCGAGGTCGCCTGCTGCTCCCTGGCGCCGGACTGCTGCTCGGGGACCGAGGGCCGGGCCAGGGTGCAGATCAGCTCGTCGTCCTCCACCGAGGCCAGGATGGTGTCGCCGGGCTGGACCTCGCCGCCGAGCAGCAGCTTGGAGATCCGGTTGTCCAGCTCGGACTGGATGGTCCGGCGCAGCGGCCGGGCGCCGAACTCCGGTTGGTAGCCGCGCTTGGTCAGCCACCGCTTGGCGTCGTCGGTGACCTCCAGGTCCACCTCCTGCGCGCGCAGCAGCCGCTCGCTGCGGTCCAGCAGCAGGTCGACGATGTGCGCCAGGTCGTCCTCCGCCAGCCGGTGGAAGATGATGATGTCGTCGATGCGGTTGAGGAACTCCGGCGCGAAGCCGCCGTGCAGGTCGTCCATCAGCTGGTCGCGGATCTCCTCCACCGATCCCTCGTGCGCCAGGATCCGCTGGGCGCCGATGTTGCTGGTCATGATCACCACGGTGTTGCGGAAGTCCACGGTGCGGCCCTGCGCGTCGGTGAGCCTGCCGTCGTCGAGCACCTGCAGCAGGGCGTTGAACACGTCCCGGTGCGCCTTCTCGATCTCGTCGAACAGCAGCACGCTGTAGGGCTGGCGGCGGACCTTCTCGGTCAGCTGCCCGGCCTCCTCGTAGCCGACGTAACCGGGCGGGGCGCCGAGCAGCCGGGACACCGTGTGCCGCTCCTGGAACTCGCTCATGTCGAACCGGATCAGCCGGTGCTCGTCGCCGAAGAGCATCTCGGCCAGCGTCTTGGCCAGCTCGGTCTTGCCGACGCCGGTGGGGCCGAGGAACAGGAACGAGCCGATCGGCCGGTTCGGGTCGCCCATCCCGGCCCGGCTGCGGCGCACCGCCTCGGCGACCGCGGTGACCGCCTCGTCCTGGCCGACGACGCGGTCGTGCATCGCCTCCTCCAGCTTCAGCAGCCGCTCCTTCTCGCTCTCGGTCAGCTGCGAGACGGGGATGCCGGTGCGCTTGGAGAGCACCTCGGCGATGTCCTGGACGGTGACGTCGGTGATGCCCTCGCGCCGCTCGGCGATCCCGGCCAGCTCGCCCTCGGCGACCTCGATCCGGTGCTTGAGCTCGGCGGCCCGGTCGAACTCCTCGGCGGCGACCGCCTGGTCCTTCTCCCGCCGCAGCTTGGCGATCTCGTCCTCCCGCTCGCGGGTTCCGGTGCTGCGGTGCAGCGTGCGCAGCCGGACGCGGGCGCCGGTCTGGTCGATCAGGTCGATCGCCTTGTCCGGCAGGAAGCGGTCGCTGATGTAGCGGTCGGAGAGCGTCGCCGCGGCCGCCAGCGCGTCGTCGGTGAACCGCACGCCGTGGTGCGCCTCGTAGGAGTCGCGCAGGCCTTCCAGGATCTGGATGGTCTCCTCGACCGTCGGTTCCGGGATCATCACCGGCTGGAAGCGCCGCTCCAGCGCGGCGTCCTTCTCGACGTGCCTGCGGTACTCGTCGATGGTGGTGGCGCCGACGACGTGCAGCTCACCGCGCGCCAGGGCGGGCTTGAGGATGTTGCCCGCGTCCATGCTGCCCTCGGCCGCACCCGCGCCGACCACGGTGTGCATCTCGTCGATGAACATGATCACCGAGCCCTCCGCGGCGCGGACCTCGTCGATGACCTTCTTCAGCCGCTGCTCGAACTCGCCGCGGTACTGGGCGCCCGCCACCAGCCCGGTCATATCCAGCGCGACCACCCGCTTGTCCTGCAGGGTCTCCGGGACGTCGCCGGAGACGATGCGCTGCGCGAGGCCCTCCACGATCGCGGTCTTGCCGACACCGGGCTCGCCGATCAGCACCGGGTTGTTCTTGCTGCGCCGGGACAGGATCTCCACGGTCTGCTCGATCTCGTCGCCGCGGCCGACCACGACGTCGACCTTGCCCGCGCGCGCCTCGGCGGTCAGGTCGCGGCCGTACTCGTCGAGGGTCGGCGTCTCGCTGCTGGGCGCGGCCGGGGTGCCTTCCGCCGCGGCGGAGCGCTCGACGCGGTCGCGGAGCCGATCGGTGTTGATCTCCTGGGAGTCCAGCATCCGCACCGCGGCCGCGTCCGGATCGTCGAGCAGCGCGGCGAGGATGTGCTCCGGGCCGATGTAGGAGGCGCCGACGGCCTGCGAGCGGGCGTGCGCGCCGATCAGCGCCCGCTTGGCCGCCGGGGTCAGGCCCGGGTTCGCCGAGGGCTGCTCGCTCTCGCCGGGCAGGATCTCGGCGATCCGCCCGGCCAGGTGGTCCGGCTCGGCACCGGCCTGCTCCAGCAGCCTGCGCGTCGCGTCCACCTGGGTGGCGGCCCAGAGCAGGTGCTCGGTGTCCAGGTCGGCGCTGCCGTCCTGCTCGGCGCGAGCGGAGGCGCGGCTGATCAGGTCGGTGGCGGACTCGGTGAGCAGCCGCCCGATCGGCACCCGCTGCACGGCGGGCGGCGAGGTGCGCGGCGACATGCCGAAGAACCGGTTGAGCAGATCGGCGAAGGGATCTTGACCGCCGAATCCGGAGGGAAAGCTCATCATCCACCGCCAGGGCTGTAGGTCGGAACCGGGACGACGCCGCGCCGAACCACCCGCGCAAAGCGCGTCTACCAGCCCAAATAGACCAACGTCACGACCCCGCCGCAACGCGGCACCCGGGCTCCCCCAGCCGTACAATCCCGCCCCGGTTCACCCGGGCCCTGGTCAATTTCGCGCGAAATTGACGTTCACCCGGGTGACGGTCAATTTCGTGCGAAATTGACCACAGGCCGGGTGACGGGGCGGGGCGGGTCAGCCGAGGAAGACGTTGGTGCGCTGGGAGAGCAGGCGGTAGAGGGTGTGCTGGATGTTCTCGCGGACCTGGTCGCTGAGGCTGAACACCAGCATCGGGTCGTCCGCGGCGCCCTCCGGGTAGGACGCCGTCTCGATCGGCTCGCCGAACTCGATGTACCACTTCGACGGCAGCGGCACCGCGCCCAGCAGGCCGAAGTGCGGGAACAGCGGCGTGACCGGGAAGTACGGCACGCCGAGCAACCGGGCGAGCGGCTTGATGTCGGCCAGCTTCGGGTAGATCTCCTCCGCGCCCACGATGGCGCAGGGCACGATCGGCGCCCCGGTGCGCAGCGCCGCGGAGATGAAGCCGCCGCGTCCGAACCGCTGCAGCTTGTAGCGATCCTTGAACGGCTTGCCGATGCCCTTGAAGCCCTCCGGCCAGACGCCCACCAGCTCGCCGCCGGTCAGCAGCCGCTCGGCGTCCGGGTTGCAGGCCAGCGTGTGCCCGGCCTTGCGGGCGAGCGCGCCGAGCACCGGCAGCTGGAACACCAGATCGGCGCCGAGCATCCGCAGGTGCCGGGACGCCGGGTGGTGGTCGTGCAGCGCGACGGTCGTCATGAGCGCGTCCCACGGCAGCGTGCCGGAGTGGTTGGCCACCACCAGCGCGCCGCGATCGCCGGGCACGTGCTCGAGGCCGATCGCCTCCACGCGGAACCACTTGTCGTAGAAGGGCCGCAGGAGCCGGAGGAACACCTCGTCGGTCAGCTCCTCGTCGAAGCCGAACTCGTCGACCTGGTAGTCGCCGAGCAGCCGCCGCCGGGCGAAGGCCAGCACCTCGGCGACCGCGTCCTCCCAGCCCGGCTCGGCGGGTTCCGGGGCCTGCCGGTCCCGGTCCTCCGGCCGCAGCGGGATCACCTGCGCATCCGCCATCACGACTCCACATCCCGCGCGGTGGACGACCCGCGCAGCTTCACCAGCAGGTCCCCGGCGCCGCGCTCGGCCGCCCGGACGGTCTCGGGATCCACCACCGGCCGCAGGCCGCGACCGCTGACGAAGTCGTCGAAGGCCTGCTGCGTGGTCCAGCGCGGGGTGAACCCGAACTGCTCGCGGAGCCTGGTGGTGTCCAGCACCCGGCCGAAGTTGAGGTAGCGCAGCTGCTCGGAGGAGAAGTCGACGAGCCGCGCGCCGCGGAAGAACTGCGTCACCGGCAGCACCGCCGGCCCCGGCAGCGGCAGCGCGATCCGCCCGGCCCGCCGGATCGCCTGGGACAGCACGAGCACGCCGTCACCGGCCACGTTGAAGACCCCGGGCCGCTCGGCGAGCGTCGCGCGTTCCAGCACCGCCAGCGCGTCCTCGGAGTGCAGCAGCTGAAGCCGGGCGTCGAAGCCGAGCACGGTCGGCACCACCGGCAGGGCGAAGTAGCGGGTGAGCATCGCGTCGATGCGCGGGCCGATCAGGTTGCTGAACCGCAGCGTGGTGATGTCCACGTCGGGGCGGCGCCTGCCGAAGCCGCGCACGTAGCCCTCGATCTCCACCGCGTCCTTGGCGTAGCCGGACGACGGCAGGTCCTTCGGCTCCATGTCCTCGGTGAACACCGCGGGATCCCGCGGGCTCGACCCGTACACGGCGCAGGTGGAGCGGACCACCAGCTTGCGCACCTGCGGCGACTGCTGGCAGGCGGCCAGCAGCTGCATGGTCCCGATGACGTTCATCTCCTTGACCGCGGCGCGGCCGCCGGGCCCGGAGTGGGTGTTGACCGCCGCGTGCACCACGGTGTCGACGCCTGCGTTGGCGATGACCTTGCCGATCAGCGGGTTGCGGATGTCGGCGCGGACGAACTCGGTGCGCCCCATCCGGCGCAGCAGATCGCGACCGGGCTGCGCGGTGTCGACGCCGAGCACTCGACCGATCGCGGGGTTGGCGGCCAGTCGCGCGGCGAGGTGCCCGCCCAGGAAGCGGCTGACCCCGGTCACCAGCACGACGTTCGGGCCCATGCGTCCCCCTGCGTCTCGACCACGGCCACCACGCGCGATGCTACCGCCATCGGAACCACTGACGGCTACATCGCGGTTACCAACGAGGACTGGACCGCTGATCGCCGGGGCGACCTACCGGTGCGCCATCGCCGGGTCGGGATCATGTTCGGTCTGCGATGGGGCCGTGAGTGCTTTGGGGGGCTATAGCACCACAAAACGCTCACGGGCCATCACCTGCCGAAACCTCCGCCGGGCCGAAGCACCCGTCGCGCGGGAAACCGGGGCGGAAAACAACACCGCCGCCGACCCCTGCAGGTGGTCGGCGGCGGCGCGCAGGTCACTTGCCCAACTTGCGACGCTGAACGCGCGTCTTGCGGAGCAGCTTGCGGTGCTTCTTCTTGGACATGCGCTTGCGGCGCTTCTTGATGACCGAGCCCATGCGGACTCCTTCACTCTTGACGGCAGTTCGAACGTCTTCCGCGCCGGCGCAGCCGAGATGAGCGCACCAGGCACGACCACCCCAGAACTTTACCTGGCCTGGTGCGACCCCCTGCGGCCGTGGTCCTCCAAACGCCTCCGGGCACCGTCACCGGCAGGTAGCGGCGCCCGGCGACCAGCGTCAGCCCGCGTTGTAGTAGGCGCTCTCCAAGTAGGCGTGGACGTCCTTCTCCGCCACCCGGAACGACCGGCCCACGCGTGCTGCGGGCAGGTCACCGGCGTGGACGAGCCGGTAGACCGTCATCTTCGACACCCGCATCAGCTTGGCGACCTCGGCGACGGTGAGGAACCGCACCTGACCCATGTCCGGAGGCGCCTGTTGGCTGGGTTCGGAGTTCGCAGACATGCTTCACCGTGCCCTTCGGCACGTGTCGCGCCGTCGGCTTCCCCTCCGACGGAAACCTCACGCACGTGCTCTATCGAGAGTAGCGGGACGGCTGGGGAACCTGCGATGGCCGAACTACCTGAGTATTCGCCCGTGCCTCAGAGAGCACTGTCGGCGGAGCCGTCCAACGCCTCACCAGCGGCGTCAGCCGCTTCGAGTACGCACGCAGATCAGCCACCAACAGACGGTCAGTCGCGGTCCTGGTGCACTGCGCCGAGCTCGACGGACCGGTCGCGAGCGGCCTCGATGGCGTCGATCAGGGCCGCTCGGACGCCGTGCTTCTCCAGCTCGCGGATGCCCGCGATGGTGGTCCCGGCGGGCGAGGTGACCGCCTCGCGCAGCATCACCGGGTGCCCGCCGCCCTCGCGGAGCATCGCGGCGGCGCCGACCGCCGACTGCACGATGAGGTCGGCGGCCGTGGCGCGCGGGATGCCCAGCAGGATCCCCGCGTCGATCATCGCCTCGACCAGGTAGAAGAAGTACGCCGGGCCGGAGCCGGACAGCGCGGTGACCGCGTCCTGCTGGCCCTCGGGCACGCGCACCACCTTGCCGACGCTGCCGAGCAGCTCCTCGACCAGCTCCAAGTCGGCGTCGGACGCGCGGGAACCGCCGGAGATGGCGCTCATGGCCTCGCCGACCAGCATCGGCGTGTTCGGCATCACCCGGACCACCGCGGTGCCCTCGGGCAGCCGACGCTCGAACAGGGCGGTGGGCAGGCCCGCGCACAGCGAGACCACGAGCTTGCCGGACGGCAGGTTCGGGGCCATCTCGTCGAGCAGCGGCTCGATGTCCTGGGGCTTGACGGCGACGACGATGACGTCCGCGCGCCGCACCGCGGTGGCCACGTCCACGTGCGTGATGCCGTAGGTCTTGGTCAGCTCGGCCGCGCGCGTCGCGAACCGCTCGGTGAACAGCAGGTCCGCCGGCGCCCGCCCGGCCTTCAGCAGCCCCGTCAGCAGGGACTCCCCGATCTTTCCGGCTCCGAGAACGGCGATCGTCGTCATGCCGCTCAGGGTGCCAGAACACGCTGCGCGAACGACGCCAGCCGCCGCTGTCCGATTCGTCCCGAGCTCTCCCGCAGCGCGATCACAGCGGCTACTGTGTCTGCCACCACAGCGCCCCGCCACGGCCGTGCGATGCAGCACTAAGGAGCTCTGATCATGTTCAGCACGATGCAGGACGGATCCCTGACGATCGCCCGGATCCTCGAGCAGGGCAGCGGCCCGCACGGCGCGTCGGCCCAGGTCATCACCTGGACCGGCGAGGGTTCGCGGCGGCGCACCTACGCCGACGTCGGCCGCCGGGCGGCGCAGCTGGCGCACGCGCTGCGCGGCCTCGGCGTCACCGGCGACCAGCGCGTCGGCACGTTCATGTGGAACAACGCCGAGCACCTGGAGGCCTACCTCGCGGTGCCGGCGATGGGCGCGGTGCTGCACACGCTGAACATCCGGCTGTTCCCGGAGCAGCTCGTGTACGTGGTCAACCACGCCGAGGACGAGGTCGTGGTGGTCGACACGACGCTGCTGCCGCTGTTCGGCAAGCTCCTGCCGGAGCTCAAGACGGTGCGGCACGTGGTCGTCGCGGGCGGTGGCGCGGCCGGCCTGGAGGCACCGCAGGGCGTCCAGGTGCACGACTACGAGGAGCTGCTGGCCGCGCAGCCGATCGAGTTCGACTGGCCCGAGCTGGACGAACGATCGGCCGCGGCGATGTGCTACACCTCCGGCACCACGGCCAACCCGAAGGGCGTCGTCTACTCGCACCGCTCGATCTACCTGCACTCGATGCAGGTGTGCATGACCGACGGGATGGCGCTGTCGCAGGCGGATCGCGCGCTGGCGGTCGTGCCGATGTTCCACGCGATGTCCTGGGGCCTGCCCTACGCGGCGTTCATGGTGGGCGCCTCGATCGTCATGCCCGACCGGTTCCTGCAGCCCGGACCGCTGGTGGAGATGACCGCGGCGGAGCGGCCGACGATGGCTGCGGCGGTCCCGACGATCTGGCAGGGCGTGCTGCAGCACCTGGCGACGGATCCGCACGACGTGTCCTCGCTGCGCGAGGTCGTGGTGGGCGGGGCGGCCTGCCCGCCGTCGCTGATGAGGACCTTCGAGGAGGAGTACGGCATCCCGGTGCTGCACGCCTGGGGCATGACCGAGACCTCGCCGCTGGGCAGCGTGGCCCGGCCGCCCGCCGGGGCCACCGGTGAGCAGCTCTGGAAGTACCGGGCCAGCCAGGGGCGGCTGCCCGCCGGGGTGCGGGGGCGGCTGGTCGGCGACGACGGCCAGGTGCTGCCGTGGGACGGCGAGAGCGTCGGCGAGCTGGAGGTCCGCGGCCCGTGGATCGCCGCCGCCTACTACGGCGACGACGATCCGGAGAAGTTCCACGACGGCTGGCTGCGCACCGGCGACGTCGGGCACATCAGCCCGGAGGGATTCCTGCAGCTGACCGACCGCGCCAAGGACGTGATCAAGTCCGGGGGCGAGTGGATCTCGTCGGTGGACCTGGAGAACAAGGTGATGGGCCACCCCGCGGTCGCGGAGGCGATGGTGATCGGGGTGCCGGACGAGAAGTGGTCGGAGCGCCCGCTGGTCGCGGTGGTGCTGCGCGACGGTCAGCAGGCGGATGCGGCGGAGCTGCGCGACTTCCTGGCCGACTCGGTGGCGAAGTGGCAGCTGCCGGAGTACTGGACGTTCATCGCGGAGGCGCCGAAGACGAGCGTGGGCAAGTTCGACAAGAAGCGCCTCCGCAAGCAGCACGCGGACGGCGGCCTCGACGTGACCCGCCTGGACTGACGGAGTGCTGTGAGTGCTTTGGGGTGTTATGGCGCCCCAAAGCACTCACGGCCCACCCACCGCTGAACCCCTTCGAAACCGACCTCGGGTCACGGAGCGATGGCTAGCTGGCGGGCTTGGCAGACCAGGCGGCCCACCGAGTCCACCACCGTCACGTCCTCGTCGAACCACTGGCCCTGGACCGCTCGGCAGTCCACCGCCAGGCGGAGCCAGCCGTTGGCCGGGGCCGCGCGGAGCAGGGCCGTCAGCTGGACCGTCGGGGTCCAGCCGAAGCGGGCCAGGTTCAGCGTGACCGGCACCGTCAGGTCGCCCGCGACCAGGCCGAACAGCAGATCCGGCTGCGCTTCCCGCGGCTTGACCCACATCCGCAGGCGGGGCGGGCCGGTTCGGCCGTCGAGGAACTCCGCGGTGTCGGCGTCCAGCCGCATGTCGCAGACCTGCGCCAGCGAGAAGTACTTCCGCGCTTCGCCTGCCCCGAGGTCGATCGCGCTGGACGGCGGGTTCACCGGCATGTCGGGCAGGTCCGCCCAGACCGGCTCGCCCTCCGGGCTCTTGCCGAGGGTGATCGTGGCGTCGACGCAGGCCTGACCGCTCTGTTCGAGCACGGCTCTGGCCGCGGTGACCGTCTTGCCCGCTTTGAGGATCTCGGTGCGGATCAGCACCGGCCCCACCCTGGGCGGCCGCAGGTACTGCGCGCTGACCGCCAGCGGCGCGAGCCCGGTGATGTCGCCGAGCGCCCTGGTCAGCAGCGCAAGCAGGTAACCGCCGTGCGGGCGGTCGCCCACGGCCCATTCCGGATGCAGGTTGGCGACGTAGCTGCCGTCGCCGAGAGGGCGCACCGAGGTGGCCGTCGCGAAGGGATCCAGGGCCTCGGTCACATGCGGTCCAGTGGTCGACTGCGCTCGACGACCGATGCGCGCAACGGGTTCATGTTCACCGATTCTAGTGACCTTGACCGAAGTTGATCATCAGGCACCGGTTAAGCCCAGAAGTGGGCGCTGTGCCTGGAGATTTCGCGCGAAACCGGCGCTCCGCGCCGCCGCGCGGCGGTCAATTTCGTACGAAATTGACGTTCACCCGGGTGATGGTCAATTTCGTACGAAATTGACCATCACGCCGGAGCCGGTGGTCGCAGGTGGGTGCGGGCGAACTGGAGGGCTTCGGCCAGCAGGGCCGAGCGCTGCTGGGGGTTGCGGGCCTTGCGGGTGTTGACCTCCAGGACCACCGAGCCGTGGTAGCCGTCGGCCGCGAGCGCTTCGCAGACCTCGGCGCACGGCTGGTTCCCCTGCCCCGGCAGCAGGTGCTCGTCGCGCGGCGCGCCCGTGCCGTCCGCCAGGTGCACGTGCGCGAGCCCGCCCGCCATGCGCTTGAGCAGGTCGATGGCGTCGACGTGCGCGGCGGCGGCGTGCGAGAGGTCGAGCGTGTAGTTCCGGAAGCCCACCTCGGTCGGGTCCGGCGACGGCTTGAACGCCGAGAGCCCGCTGGACTTGCCGCCGCGCAGCCGGTTCAGCGTGCTCGGCGGGCGCAGCGGGAACATGTTCTCCACCGCGACCGCGATCCCGCTGGTCTCCTCCAGCTCCGCGACCAGCTCGCCGAAGCCGTCCGCGTAGCGGCGCTGCCAGCGGAACGGCGGGTGCACGACCACTGTGGACGCGCCCAGCTCGCTGGCCACCACCACGGCCTTGCGCAGCCGCTCCTCCGGTTCCGGCGACCAGACCCGCTGGGTGATCAGCAGGCAGGGCGCGTGGACGGCCAGGACCGGCACCCCGTGCTGCTCGGAGAGCCGGTGCAGCGCGGCGGCGTCCTGGCTGACCGCGTCCGCCCAGACCATCACCTCGACCCCGTCGAAACCGAGGTCGGCGGCCATCTCGAACGCCGCCCGGGCCGGCTGCGGCCACACCGAGGCGCTGGACAACCCGACCGGGATGCGTCCCGGGGCGTCCTCGCGCGGTGGCGGTTGCACTGTCATGTCCTGCCAAGGATGACCGACGATCGCTGGGTGGTCACGCTGCGGCCCCCGCCAACGGTGCGTAGCTCACACCGCAGTGTCCCCGGGCGAGTGTGCCAAAACGCGGTCCCGGCGTCGTGCGAACCCGGGATCTAGTGGCTGATCAGCAGCAGCGCGGCGGGCGAAACCGTGCAGAACAGACCGACCAGCACCGCCAGCAGGATCGTCTGCAGGTCGTTGTTGCGCAAGAACTTCCACGCGATGAGCACCAGCAGACCGGTGAACAGCAGCGCCGCGCCCAGCGCCGCCAGCGCGTGGAAGCCCCACAGCCAGCGGAACCCGAACCAGACCGCACCGCCGCCGACCAGCCCGGCGACGCCCTGCAGCGCCAGCGTGCCCCACTCCTTGGCGGGCGACGGCGGCTCCGGCTCCTCCTCGGGCTCGTCCTCCCGGTAGTCGTCGGCGTCCATCCCCGCGGGCAGCTCGGGGTCGTAGTCGTCTTCCTCGGCGTACTCCGGCTCCGGCTCCTCGTAGGAGTCGAAGTCGTACGGGTCGTCGTCGGCGCGCTTCGGCTCGTCCTCGACCGGCTCCGGCGGCGCGGCCGGGACGGCCAGCACCTCGGTGCCGCTCTCGACGCTCGGCGGAGCGGCGGCGGGTACCCGCGGCAGCTGCTCGGTGAGGCTCTCCGGTGGCGTCTGCTTGGGCGCCGTCGGCGGCACCGGCGGCGCGTCGGCGCGCAACGCGGGCTGCTGGATGGTCGCCTCGGCATCGCCCGCGACCGGACCTGCGGGCTTCTTGCCGCCCGCGGAGGAGAACCGCTGCGCCCAGTAGCTCGGGCTGCCCTCAGCCGGGGCCTCGGCAGCGGGCGGTTCCGGAGCGGCCGGCGGCTCGGGCGGCGGCGCCTGCGGGGCAGGCGGCGCGACCGGGGGCTGCTGAGCCGCAGGCGGCGGTGGCGGGGCGGCCGGGCGGCGGCCTGCGACCCGGTGGCTGCGGTACTGCGGCGGCTCGGCGTCGGGCTGGATGGCGCGCATCTGGCCGCTGTCGGACAGCACCCGCTCGATGATCGCCTGCGGTGCGGTCTCGCTCGGGTCCTCGGCGCGCCTGCGCCGCCGGCGGCTGCTCTTCTGCCCGCTGTTGCCGTACTCAGCCAGCAGCTCCGCGACGGTGCGCTGGGTGGGCTGATCGGCCCCGCTGTCCCGATTCATCGCTCCCACCGTGCCCCGTGCTCCGTCCGGCGTCCAGTTCCGTCCTCAGGCCCGGCGAGCCGCAACGCCGCTCGGTCCTGGATGGCAGTGTGACTGTCTCCGTTGGTGTGGTCCAGCCGCCGCAGGATCACCCCTTCACGCAACGCCCAGGGGCAGATGTCGAGTTCCTTCACCCCGAGCGCCTTCATGGTGGCTTCCGCCACCAGCGCACCCCCGACGAGCTGGTGCGCTCGCGCCGCGCTGACCCCGTCGAGGGCGGCCAGGTCGGGCGAGGACATGCGGGAGATGAACGAGATCAGCTGGCGCAGGCCGGTCTCGGTGAGGCTGCGCGGCGCCCGCGGCCCGGCCGAGGCCGGTGCGGCGCCGGTCAGCCTGGCCAGCGACCGGAACGTCTTGGAGCTGGCCACCGCGCGATCCGGCCTGCCGAGCTTGCGGAACTGCTTGGCGGTGGGCGCGAGCTGCTCCTGGAGCCACTCGCGGAGCTTCTTGACCTCGTCCTGGCCGGGCGGGTCGTGCAGCATCGTGCGGGCCATCCGCCCGGCGCCCAGCGGCAGCGACACCGCCAGCTCGGGCTGCTCGTCGATGCCCATCGCCAGCTCCAGCGAGCCGCCGCCGATGTCGAGCATCAGCAGGTTGCCCGCCGACCAGCCGTACCAGCGGCGCGCGGCGAGGAAGGTGAACCGGGCCTCGTCCTCGCCGGGCAGCACCTCCAGCGCGATGCCGGTCTCGGCTTCGACCCGGTCGAGCACTTCGGCGGCGTTGACCGCGTCGCGGATCGCCGAGGTCGCGAAGGCCATCAGCTCCTCGCACCCGGCCGCGACCGCCGCTTCCTGGGCAGCAGCGACCGTGCGGATCAGCTCGGCCGCGTCGTCCTCGCTGAGACGACCGCCGTGCGCACCGATCCGCTCGGCGAGCCGCAGCACGGTCTTCTCCGATGTCATCGGGGTCGGATGGGCACCACGATGCGCGTCCACCACCAGCAGGTGGACCGTGTTGGATCCGACGTCGAGCACCCCTAGGCGCATGACCGACAAATTACCGGCTGCGCACACGACCGGGTGCCGGGTGGGCCCGCGAACGGCCCACCCGAGCACTCCGAACAGCCCTCGGACCTGCTCCGCCGGTGCAAGTCGTGCTCCCGGTCACGGTAGTGGGATCACGCTTCGAACTTGTAACCGAGGCCACGCACCGTGATCAGGTAGCGCGGGTCGGCCGGGTTCGGCTCGACCTTCGAGCGCAGCCGCTTGACGTGCACGTCCAGCGTCTTGGTGTCGCCGACGTAGTCCGCGCCCCACACCCGGTCGATCAGCTGCCCGCGGGTGAGCACCCGGCCGACGTTGCGCAGCAGGTACTCGAGCAGGTCGAACTCCTTCAACGGCAGGTTGACGTCCTCGCCGTCGACGGTCACCACGTGCCGCTCCACGTCCATCCGCACCGGCCCCGCGGCCAGCACCTGCGGCTGGAGCTCCTCGGCCTCGCCGCGGCGGCGCAGCACCGCGCGCACCCGCGCGATCAGCTCGCGCGCCGAGTACGGCTTGGTCACGTAGTCGTCGGCGCCCAGCTCCAGGCCCACGACCTTGTCGATCTCGCTGTCCCGCGCCGTCACCATGATCACCGGCACCGAGGAGCGCTGGCGCAGCTGCTTGCACACGTCGGTGCCGCTCATGCCGGGCAGCATCAGGTCGAGCAGCACGATGTCCGCGCCGTTGCGGTCGAACTCGTCCAACGCCTCCGGACCGTTCGCGGCGACTGCCGCCGTGAAGCCCTCCTTGCGCAGCAGGAAAGCGAGCGGGTCGGCGAAGGACTCCTCGTCCTCCACGATCAGCACCCTGGTCACCGGACTCCTCCCGTTTCGACGGCTGTGACGCCGTCGGCACCCTCGTTCCCGGAACGGATGACTCCGCCGGGGCGGTCCTTTGTTGCCACCGCGTCAACGGCCGGTTGGCCGTCGGTCGTGCGCGCGCCGTGCCTGGGCACCCGGAGCGTGAAGGTCGAGCCGGTGCCGGTGCGGCTCCACAGCTTGACCTCGCCGCCGTGGTTGGCGGCGACGTGCTTGACGATGGCCAGGCCGAGGCCGGTGCCACCGGTGGCGCGCGAGCGGGCCGGGTCGACCCGGAAGAACCGCTCGAAGACCCGCTCGTGGTACTCCGGCTCGATGCCGATGCCGCGGTCGGTCACCGCGACCTCCACGAAGTCCCCGGACAGGCGGCGGCTGATCGACACCGGGCTGCCCGGCGGCGAGTACGACACCGCGTTGTCGATCAGGTTGCTCAGCGCGGTGACCAGCAGCGTCCGGTCACCGTCCAGCAGGTGGCCGGTGGGCTCGTCGACGGCGATCTCGATGCCCGCGGATTCCGCGCCGAGCCGGCAGCGGCCCAGCGCCTCCTGGACCACGTCGTCGACGTTGATGGTGGTCATCTCCGGCAGCGCCTCGGCGCCCTGCAACCGGGACAGCGCGATCAGCTCGGAGACCAGGGTGCCCAGCCTGGTCGACTCGTGCAGGATCTTGGTGGAGAACCGCCGCACCTCTTCAGCATCGTCGGCGGCGTCCAGAACCGCCTCCGCGAGCAGCGCGAGTGCCCCGACCGGGGTCTTCAACTCGTGACTGACGTTGGCGACGAAGTCGCGGCGGGTGGCCTCCAGGCGCACCGAGTCGGACTCGTCGGCGGCGTCGACGACCGCGAAGCCGTCGCCGAGCGGGCGGACCTCGCCGAGCACCGCGGCCGGGCCGCGACCGCGCATCGCGGGGCGCTCGGTCAGCGGGGTGAGGTCGACGGGGACGGCTTCACCGGTGGCCAGGGCCTGCTCGGCGGCCTTGCGGGCGCGCGCGTCGGCCCGGTGGTCCCGGATGACGCCGAGCTCGTCGGCCCGGGGGTTGTGCAGCACCACGTCGCCGAACTTGTTGAGCAGGACGACGCCGCTGGCACTCGTGTGCACCAGCCGCTGGAGCAGCTCCGCGACGGTCGGGCCCTCGGGTTTGCCGCGGCCGTAGAACCGGAGTCTCGCGATGACGAAGCCACCGGCCGCACCCACCAGGAGCACGGCGATGATCAGGGCGGTGTAGCCCAATGCGGTCACGCGAGCATCGTAAGCGCGCCGGGGTGGGGAAAGGCCAGTCTACGAGGGCGTTCCGTGATACCCGTGACACGAATCGGGGGCTTCTTCACCTCGGCTTCACCCGGCGCTGGTGGCCAGTTCACGTACCGCAGGGCCATCGGTAGCAGTCCGTTCGCCCCCACGGCGATTTCCCGCCATCCCTCCCCCACCCGGGTGACGACAGCAGGGCACCTTCGCCTCCAGCCGAGGGGTGGCTCTCAACGGTGAAGGGCACCTTTAGGCAAGTTACTTGCCTGAAGGTGCCCTTCACCGTGGCTCGATCGGGGTCAGCGGCCCTGGTTGGCGACCGCGGCGGCGGCCTTCTCGGCCGCTTCGGGGTCGAGGTAGGTGCCGCCCGGGTTGAGCGGCTTGAAGTTGTCGTCGAGGTCGTAGCGCAGCGGGATGCCGGTGGGGATGTTCAGGCCCGCGATGGCGTCGTCGGAGATGCCGTCGAGGTGCTTGACCAGCGCGCGCAGCGAGTTGCCGTGCGCGGCGACCAGCACGGTGCGGCCGGCCCGCAGGTCCGGCACGATCGCCGACTCCCAGTACGGCAGCAGCCGGGCCACCACGTCCTTCAGGCACTCGGTGCGCGGCAGGTCCGCGCCGAGGTCGGCGTAGCGCGGGTCGGCGTCCTGGCTGAACTCGCTGCCGAGCTCGATCTCCGGCGGCGGGGTGTCGTACGAGCGGCGCCAGAGCATGAACTGCTCCTCGCCGTAGGTCTCCAGGGTCTGCTTCTTGTTCTTGCCCTGCAGCGCGCCGTAGTGGCGCTCGTTGAGCCGCCAGTCGCGGCGGACCGGGATCCAGTGCCGGTCGGCCACGTCCAGGGCCATGTTCGCCGTGGAGATCGCCCGCCGCAGCAGCGAGGTGTGCAGCACGTCCGGCAGCGCACCGGCCTCGCGCAGCAGCTCGCCGCCGCGCTTGGCCTCCGCCTCGCCCTTCTCGGACAGCGGGACGTCCACCCAGCCGGTGAACAGGTTCTCGGCGTTCCACGTGCTCTCGCCGTGCCGCAGCAGCACCAGGGTCGAAGTCATATCCCCAGGCTATCGAGGCGTTCTGCCGCGGAGGCCGCCGACCGCCTTCAGCGTTCCGAGCGCGGTGCCGATGAATCCCGGCGGAGGCGGTCGCGAGCGGCGCTCGGAAACGCGCCGTGACCGGCGCATTTGGTTGTGCTCTTCACTCGACGGTTATGCGATCACCGCAGCAACGTGACACGAAAGTGGCGGCCATCACCTTCGTTCGGAAAACGAAGGCAGTTTGATTCCTATGCGTTACTTTTCGCTTTGAACATCACACTAATGGAGTAATGTGGCGGCCTTGTGGCAGCTGCATGACTCTGCGAAGTTGACAAAGCTCTCCTTGATCGGCTCCCACGCACTCCCCGATCACGCGAGAGCGTCAACGCGGTCCACATCCCCCATCGGACCGCGCCCGCCGGGCCCCGGGTGCCCCCCGCCCAACGGCCCGTCAGGCGGGACCCCCGCGCGGGGCGGCTCGAGCTCGTGACTCCCCCTCTCTCCCGAGCCGCCCCCGCGGTCCCGCCAAGCTTGTCGGTGCTCGTTTTGCTCGGGTGGTCGCTTGGCGGAACCTGAGTGCTTCCCTGGACTGCGGGTGCCCCTCCTGATGTATGACCGAATACACGGCGGAGGGGCCGTCCTCGCCCAGAGAGCCACCCAGGGGCGGGCCACCGTACCCGCTGGTGGTCGACCTGCATAGGTGGCCCAAGCGGCTGGCGCCGCTTACAAAGGCGAGGACGGCTACGCCGACAGACGTCTTGAGCCGGGACTAGAACGACTTCTTGAGCGCTTTCCGGCGGCGCAACCACAGGCGGAGGCCGATCGCGGGCACCACCAGGGCCGCCGCGAAGGGGAGCACAGCGCCCAGCGTCGTGAGGATGACCGCGCCGGTCGCGGTGAGCCCCCGCCAGCCCGCGCTGAGACCTGCCAGGAAGCCCGTGTCGTCGTCGGCCGCCAGCGGCTGGCTCTCCAGGCGCACCGTGACCGTCGCCAGCTGAACCTGCGAGGCCATCGCCGCTTCCCGGCGCTGGAGCGATTCCAGCTCCGTCTCGCGCGAGGTCAGCTCCGACTCGATCGAGACGATGTCCGAGACCGTCTCCGCCCTGGCCATCAGCTCGCGGAGGCGCTGCACGCTGGCCTGCTGCGAGTCGATCCGGCTGCGGGTGTCCACGAGCTGCTCGGTGACGTCCTCGGCCTGCTGGCTGCGCGAGGTCACGCGCCCCAGCGCGGACAGCTCGCCCAGCGCCCGGTCCAGCTCCGCGGCCGGGATCCGGACGGTCAGCGTGGTGCTCGACCGGTAGCCGCTCTCCTGCTCCAGGTAGCCGCCGATCGCCTCGGCCCGGCGGCGCACCTCCGCGCTCGCGCCCGCGACGTCGTCCACCTCGACGTCCAGCTCCGCCGTGCGGATCACCTCGCGCTGCTGATCCGTCGAGAAGTCCTGCTGGCCGGTCGAGAGGTCCTGCTTCCCGGTCGAGTAGTCGGAGCTGCGCTGCGGCGCCACTTCGCGCGCGCTGCTAGCGGACTCCGACGACGAGGAACACCCCGCGACCAATCCGGCCAGGACCACCACCAGCAGGGACCAACGTAATCGCACCTTCAACTCCTCCACCTCGGTTCGGACACAGCGAGGACGGAGCGGTGCGATCTTCCGGTTGCACTACTGCTGGTAGCGCCCGGGTTCGAGGGGACCGTCGCGCTCCACGAGCGCGCGGAACGGCTGCAGGTTCGCCAGCGACTCGCCGCGCGATTCGCGCCAGCCCCACTCCCGGCGGATCGAGGTGGCGAACCCGAGCTCCAGCAGCGCGTTGAAGTCGCCGTCGGCGGCTTCCAGCACCTGGCCGAGCACCCGGTCCAGCTCCTCGGCGGTCACCGCGTGCAGGCCGATCCGGCCGACCAGGTAGATGTCGCCGGCGGCGTCGAGGGTGTAGTGCACGCCGTAGAGCTTGGCGTTGCGGCGCAGCAGGAACCGGTACACCTCGGCGTGCGCCTCGTCCGGCTGCCTGCACACGAAGGCCTCGACGACCAGCGCGTGCTCGGCCACCACCAGCCAGCAGTTGGTCTGCAGCTTCTTGGTGCCGGGCAGCGTGACGAAGAACCGGCCGGGGCCCTCCTGCCGGTGCTCCAGCCCGTTTTCGTCCAAAGTGGACTTGATCACCTGGTCGATGCTCACGCGGTCGCCTCCCGGACGTGCAGTTGCGCGTGGAAGGCCATCTTCGCCTGCGCGTAGGCGTCCAGTAGCGCCTCGGTGGTGTTCCGCCACGAGAACCGCGTCGCGTGCGCCGTCGTACCGGCCGCCAGGCGGGCCCGCAGCTGCGGATCGCGCACCACGGAACCCAGCGCGTCGGCCCACTGCCCGGTGCGGTGCCCGTCCACCAGCAGCCCGGACACGCCGTCGTCGACGGCGACCGGCAACCCGCCGACCGCCGCGGCCACCACCGGCGTCCCGCAGGCCTGCGCCTCCAGCGCGACCATCCCGAACGACTCGTTGTGGCTGGGCACCGCGATGACGTCGGCAGCCCGGTAGACCGCGGCCAGCGCCGCTCCCGAGCGCGGCGGCAGGAACCGCACCACGTCGGTGATCGCCAGCTCCGCGGCGAGCTCCTGCAACGCCCGCGGCCGCTCCAGCCCGCTGCCGGACGGCCCGCCGACCACCAGCACGACCAGTCGTTCGCGCAGCTCCGGGTGCCGCGCCAGCAGTTCGGCGGTGGCCCGCAGCAGCACGTCGGGGGCCTTCAGCGGCTGGATCCGGCCGACGAAGGCGAGCGTGACGGCGTCGGCGGGCAGGTCCAGCTCGGCGCGCGCGGCGAGGCGGTCGCCCGGGGTGAACACGTCCAGGTCGACGCCGGGCGGGATGGTCGCGATCGAGGCCGGATCGGCGTCGTAGCGGTCGATCAGGTCGGCGGCCTCGAACTCGGTGTTGGCCACCAGCACGTCGGCCTGCTCGACGATCTGCTCCTCGCCCAGCACGCGCATCCGCGGCTCCGGGGTGTCGCCCGCGGCGAGGTTGGCGTTCTTGACCTTGGCGAGGGTGTGCGCGGTGTGCACCAGCGGCACGCCCCAGCGCTCCCGCGCCAGCCACCCGACCTGCCCGGACAACCAGTAGTGCGAGTGCACGACGTCGTAGTGGCCGGGGTCGTGGCGCGCCTCGACGCGCAGCGCTCCGGCGGCGAAGGCGCACAGCTGCGACGGCAGCTCGTTCTTGTCCAGGCCTTCGAAGGGACCGGCGACGACGTTGCGGACCAGCACGCCGGGCGCGAGCTCGGCGATCGGCGGGACGTCCGAGGACGTGGCCCTGGTGAAGATCTCGACCTCGGTGCCGAACTCGGCGAGCTGCCGCGCGGTCTGCGCGATGTAGACGTTCATGCCCCCGGCGTCACCGGTGCCGGGCTGTTCCAGCGGCGAGGTGTGCAACGAGAAGACGGCCGCGCGGCGCGGCCGCATGCGTAACGTTCTGGAGGTCATCAGCTGTCCATCGCGAGCGGGACGCCCCGAGGCCTCGGAGCGCACGTGGAACCCGACGTCCGGCGCGGCGGGAAACGTTCCCGCAACACCAGGCCAACGCTCGACGCTACCGCCAACACCCCGCCGGACCGGCCGCTCCACCGGCCCCGGGTGGCGCTACTCACACGTAGCCCAGCCCAGTTTCACCGGAAGCTGTCCCGCCCCCGCGGCCGGAGCACCGCGGCAGTTTTGCCGGAAACTGCCGCGGCGTGCCGAGGCCGGTGGGGTTTGCGGGAGGGTTCAGACCGCTGACTTCGCCGTCCACTGGTCCCAGCTCAGGAGCCAGTCGTAGACGTCGTACTGCGGGGGCATGCTGCTCGCCGATCCGGACACCTCGACCGGGTCGCCGATCAGCGCGCTGTCGTAGTACTTCTTCGCGTCCGCCGCGCTGAGGTTGATGCAGCCGTGCGAGTTGTTGACCTTGCCCAGGGCCGCCGCGTTCTCCTGGTTCTCGTGGATGAACTCGCCGTGGTTGGAGAACCGGGCCGCCCACGTCTTGCGCACGTCGCGGTAGCCGTAGCGGGGGTTGTCCATGATCTCCACCGGGTTCTTCTCCATGATGATGAAGGTCCCGTTGGGCGTGTTGCGGCCCGGGTCGTACTCCTCGCCGTAGCTGGCCGCGTAGCTGGCCACCTGCTCGCCGTCGCGCTCCACCACCAGCCGGTGCGTGCCCACGTCGGCCTTGACGATCTGCGCGCGGCCGATGTCGAAGTCGGTGGTCAGGTCGGCCAGGCCGTAGGCGCCGCCGCCGTAGGCCTGGCCGTAGAGCTTGGCGCTGACGCTGACCCGCGTGTTGGCCGGCCAGTACTCCTTCGGCCGCCAGTCGACCTGCCGGTCGGACAGCCACGCCCAGGCGCCCTCCACCGGGACCGAGGTCTGCACGTTCAGCGCCCGCTGCACGGCGGCCTTGTCCTCGACCGGCTCGTCGAACTTGACGCTGATCGGCATCGCGATGCCGACCTCTGCCTCGTCGGTGGGGTTGATGGTGGCGCGGATGGTCCGCTGCGGCTGCAGGGTGGTGAAGCTGCCCTGCACCGGGACCTGCTTGCCGTCCTCGCCGGTGGCCTGCCCGGACCACGTGTAGGTCTTGCCGTAGCCGAGGGCCGTGGTCGCCTGCCAGCTCTTGCCGTCCGGTGCGAGCTGCCCCTCGACCTGCTTGCCGTCGGCGTTGGTCAGCTGGACGGAGTCGAACCGGCCGCGATCGACGCCCGCCTTGACCGGGGCCGCCGGGTTGACCTCGGCCGCGCCGGCGCCCGGCTCGAAGGAGACCTTCGCGACCGGTTCGTCGGGCGCCCGGTCTTCCGGCGCGGACGTCCCGCAGCCGGAGATCAGCAGCACCGCCGCGAGCGCGGTCCACAGCAGCCGCAGCTTGGAACTCACTTCGATTCCCTTCCGAGAAATTGCGACCACGCTGTCCGCTTTGCCGAATTCGGCGGACAGCAGGCGAAAAAATGACCCTCATTCACAAATACGCCTGAAGCCCGGTGAAGTGCATTGCCCTACCAGTGTGTCCGGTCACATCGATCGGGTGATGGCGAGCCCCTCCGGGTGACGTGATCGGATGATGGGGGCAACCCGAAACCGGCGGGAGGACGTAGACGTGAGCACAAGTTCTGCAGGTCGCTGGGCCGTGGTCACCGGGGCGAGTTCCGGCATCGGCGCCGCCACCGCGCGGCAGCTCGCCGCGGCCGGATTCACCGTCGTCCTGGGCGCGCGGCGGCTCGACCGGTTGACCGCGCTGGCCGAGGAGATCGGCGGCAAGGCGCTGCCGCTGGACGTCACCGACCAGGAATCGGTGGACGCGTTCGTCGCGCAGGTGCCCGAGTGCCACGTGCTGATCAACAACGCCGGCGGCGCGAAGGGCCTGGCCAAGATCGCCGACGCGGTCGAGGACGACTGGCGCTGGATGTGGGAGACCAACGTGCTCGGCACGCTGCGGGTCACCCGCGCCCTGCTGCCGAAGCTGGTGGCCTCCGGCGACGGCCACGTGGTGACGGTGACCTCGGTGGCGGCGACCGGCGTCTACGACAACGGCGGCGGCTACACCTCGGCCAAGCACGCGCAGGGCGCTCTGCACCGCACGCTGCGCGGCGAGCACCTGGGCGAGCCGGTGCGGTTCACCGAGATCGCGCCGGGCGCGGTGGAGACGGAGTTCTCCGAGGTGCGCTTCGACGGCGACAAGGAGCGCGCGGCGGCCGTGTACCGCGGCATCACCCCGCTGACCGCCGACGACATCGCCGACGTCATCACCTTCGCGGTGACCCGCCCGCCGCACGTCAACCTCGACTTCATCGAGGTCAAGCCGC
This sequence comes from Saccharopolyspora indica, assembly GCF_027853965.1. Taxonomy (GTDB): domain Bacteria; phylum Actinomycetota; class Actinomycetes; order Mycobacteriales; family Pseudonocardiaceae; genus Saccharopolyspora; species Saccharopolyspora indica. The sequence continues at coordinate 54,093 of NZ_JAQGLB010000023.1, forward strand.
GCGACCAGCACTCCGCGACCCGGATGCACCGCCACGAGTGACGACGAGGCCGTGAGCGGTTCGGGGTGTCATAGCGCCCCGAAGCGCTCACGGCGAGGCGATTGAATGGGCCGCAGCCGCGAGGCGCAGCGCACAACGGCATGAGCTGCCGCAAGCGCGCAGCGCTTGCCCCACCCCCGCAACTCGCACCGCCGCGGGTTCTCAGGAGTTTCCTGGCGAGGACGGCCCAGCCGCCGTGTATTGGTCATACATCAGGCTGGGCACCCGCAGTCCAGGGAGCCTCTGAGGTTCCGCTACCGGCACCGCCACGCAAAACGAGCACGGAATCAACCGTCAGGCGTGGATGCGCTGGGGTTCGGTGCAGAGCTCCACGTCCAGTTCTGTCAGGACGTCCGCGATCGGGCTGGCGAACCCGACCGCTCCGTCGCAGCTGCCCGCGACGTGCAGGCCCACCACCCGGCCGCCCGGGCCGACCACGGCCGCACCGGCGTCGCCGGGCCCGCAGAAGCGTTCCTCCGGCCCCACCACGCGGATCTGCTCGCGCAGCACGCGGACACCGAGGGCTTCGCCGTGGTCGATCCGCAGCGTCGCGTCGACGGAGGTCACGACGCCGACGGTCACCGCGGTGCCGAAGCCGTGCTTGCGCACCCGCTCGCCCGGGTAGGCCGTCGCGGGCCCGGTGATCGGGCCGATGCCCTCGACCACGCAGGTCGTCGCCGATCCCGGCGCCAGAGCGACCGCCGCCGCGTCCACCCGGCCGGACAGCGCGGCCCGCGCGAGCTCGGCGTGCACCCGCCCGCCCTCCGGGTCGAGCATCTGGTCGCCCACCGACCAGCCGTCGTCCAGGCAGCCCACGTCGAAGGTGGTCAGGCCCATCGGAACCGCCATCGGCGCGGCACCGGTCACCAGCGCGCCCAGCGTGCCGATCCGCCGGTGCGGACCGGCCACCACGACGTCCGGCGGGGCGAGGTGGACGGCGCGGCACGGCGCGATCCCGCTGCCGCCGGAGATCACCCCGGGCCGCTCGGCGCGCCGCGGTCGCGGCGTCAGCGGCTCGTCCTCGGCGCAGTGGATGTGCTGCAGGACCGGCTGCTCCTCGATGACGTCGGTCGGGATGCCGAAGACGTCCGCGGGCACGCAGGAACCGGGTTTCAGCTGTTCGCGCGGCTTCTTGTGCGCCACCGACACCACGATGACCTGCTGCCCGGTGCTGCGTCCGGCGCGGTGCTGCGCGCCGATGTCGACAGCTGTCACCCCGGGCAGGTCGAGCAGCTGATCCTCGACGGCCCGTTTGATCGGGCGTATCACGGCCCGATCCCTAAGCTCCCTGATGCTCAGCATGGTGGCCCCCTCCACCTACACCATTTAACACTCAGGGTGACGCATCAGTCACGAAGAGTCACTCTTACGGCCGTTCGGCTCTTCGGCTGCTACAGCGAACAGTCCACCAAGACGGGCTCGGGTGCCAGCGAAACGCCGAAGGCCAGGCGTACTCCGTCCCGAACTTCACGCGCAAGAATGAGCAGGTCCGAGGTGGTGGCGGCGCCGCGGTTGGTCAGCGCGAGGGTGTGCTTGGTGGACAGCCCCGCCCGGCCGCCCGGCCCCCGGTGGCCCTTGGCGAACCCGGCGCGCTCGATGAGCCACGCCGCGGACAGCTTGACCCCGCCGTCGGCCGGGTACTGCGGGATCCGCTGGTCGGCGCCGACCCGGGCGGTGATGCGCGCCAGCACCTCGGGCAGCTCGGCCTCGCCGACGATCGGGTTGGTGAAGAACGAGCCGGCGCTCCAGGTGTCGTGGTCGGCCGGGTCGAGCACCATGCCCTTGCCGCGCCGCAGCGCCAGCACCGCCTCGCGCGCGCTCGCCACGTCCACCTGCGCGCCCGGCTCGACGTCGAGCGCGCGGGCCAGCTCGCCGTACCGGATCGGCGCGGAGCGGTCGTCGTCGCGCAGCATGAACCGGACGCGCAGCACCACGGCGGCGTCGCTGTGCTTGAGGACGCTGTTGCGGTAGGTCAGGCCCAGCTCACCGGCCGGGACGGTGCGCACCTGGCCGGTGCGCCGGTCGAGCAGGTCGACCGAGACCAGCAGCTCCGAGACCTCCACGCCGTACGCGCCGACGTTCTGCACCGGCGTCGCGCCGGTCAGGCCGGGGATGCCGGACAGGCACTCCAGCCCGCCCAGGCCCTGGCGCGCGGTGTCGGCGACGACCTCGTCCCAGTCCTCGCCCGCCTCCGCGGTCAGCTGCACCAGCCCGTCACCGACGCTGTCGTACTGGCGGCCCTTGGTGGCGATGCGCACCACGTGGCCGTCGAACCCCTCGTCGGCCACCACGACGTTCGACCCGCCGCCCAGCACCAGCAGGCGGTGCCCGCCCGCGTCGGCCGCGCGCACCGCGTCGGTGATCTCGTCGGGCCGGGTCGCGACCACCAGACCGGCGGCCGGGCCGCCCAGCCGCAGGGTGGTGTGGTCGGCCAGCGGGACACCGGTGCGCTCGCCGGGCAGCGCTGTGTCGCCGCGCACTTCTTCGGCACCGGACATGGAGGGGTTCACGGTTGCCAAAGGTAACCTCCGCTGCATGGCACGCCGCATCGAGCACCGAAGCACCTCAGAGTGGCCCGCGGTCCGGTTGTACGAGGCGCTGATCGACATCGACTACCTCAACGACCGCCTGGAGGAGCTCGGCGGCACCAACGCCGAGCTGGTGCAGCACGTGGCGACCGACGACGGCGCGCGGTTCCAGATCCGCCACTCGGTGCCCGCGGACGCGCTGCCCTCGGTGGCGCGCACCATGGTCGGCAACGATCTGACCATCGACCGCAGCGAGTCGTGGCGGCGCGAGGAGGACGGGCACTACACCGGCGAGATCGCCGCCGAGATCGCCGGGGCGCCGTGCACCATCACCGGCTCGATGTGGCTGCGCGACGTGGCCGAATCGGCCGACAGCGAGTTCGTGGTGTCGGGCAACGTGCGGGTCAACGTGCCGTTCGTGGGCGGCAAGATGGAGGACCTCGTCGCCGATCAGGTGCAGAAGCTGCTCAGCGCCGAGGAGCGCTTCACCGCCGAATGGCTGGCCCGCCGGGCATGACGTCGGTCCCGAAGAAGCGGGCACCGCGGCTGGCCGCCGGTCGGGCCCGCGCTCTCGGCATGCCCACCAGGGGCACGACGAACCCGAACCGGCTGCGCCGCGTCGACCGCTGGATCCTCGGCACGCCGTGGGTCGCGGGCGCGGTGCGGGACGCGGCGGAACCGGTGGTGATCGACCTCGGCTACGGCGCGACGCCGGTGACCACCGTGGAACTGGCCGATCGGCTGCGCCCGCTGCACCCGGCGCTGCGGGTGGTCGGCCTGGAGATCGACCCGGACCGGGTCGCGGCGGGCAAGGCGGTGGCCGATCCGCCCGCGCTGGAGTTCCGCCGCGGCGGCTTCGAGCTGGCCGGGCTGGCCGCCGGGATCCGCGACTTCCCCGGCCCGGCGCTGGTGCGCGCGTTCAACGTGCTCCGGCAGTACTCCGAGGCGGAGGCCTGGAAGTACTGGGACGAGCTGTGCGCCCGGCTGGGCCCGGACGGGCTGCTGGTGGAGGGCACCTGCGATGAGATCGGGCGCCGCTGCTGCTGGGTGGTGCTGGACCGCGGCGGGCCGCTGACCTTCACCGTGGCCTGCCTGCCCTCGGACCTGGAGAAGCCCTCCGACCTGGCCGAACGGCTGCCCAAGACGCTGATCCACCGCAACGTGCCCGGGGAGAAGGTGCACGCGATGCTCGCGGAGCTCGACGCCTGCTGGGCGACGGCGGTACCGATGGCCCCGTTCGGCCCCCGGGCCCGCTGGGCGCACGCGGTGCGGCTGTTCGCCGACCGCGGCTGGCCGGTCCTGGACCGACACCGCCGCTGGCGCCTCGGCGAGCTGACCGTCCCCTGGTCCACCGTCGCGCCCGACCGCTGACGTCGCGCTCCCCACGCGATTTCAATGGAAGTCGCGCACCGTCGGCGTGTCGGACCCCGACACACCGACGCCTAGGGACGACTCGCGCAACTTCAATGGAAATCGGGTCTCCGATTTCCGTTGAAGTCGCGTTCTCCGGAGCCTTCGGCGGGGTCGCGGGCCTAGGCTGGAGGCATGGCGAGCGAGTTCCTGCAGCACGCTTTTCACGACCAGGCCGTGGCCTTCCGCAGCGCCGCGCTCCAAGCAGGCCCGAACACCGAGGTCTCGACCTGCCCGGGCTGGGACGTCCGGCAGCTGGTGCAGCACCTCGCGCAGGCCTACGCCAGGATCGAGCGCTCGCTGCACCTGGAGCCGGGCAGCCCGCGGCCCGAAACCCCGCGCCCACCGGCCGATTTCGACGACGTGCTCACCTGGTGGGACGAGCGGCTGGCCGAACTCCGGCAGACGTTGTCCACAGTGGATCCGGACCGTCCGGTGCGGTGGTTCCACCCCGGCGGCACGCCGCGCACCTGGCTCCGGCGGGCCACGCACGAAACCGCGATCCACCGCTTGGACGCCGAGCACGCCCTCGCCGGGCTGGGCCCGGACCACGTGCACGAGCTGATCTTCGACCCGGAGCTGGCCGCCGACGGCATCGACGAGTTCCTGACCGAACTGCTCCCGCTCGGCGACTGGTCCGGGTCCGGCAGCGAGGGCCAGGTGCTCGTGCACGCACCGGACGCGGGCAGGGCGTGGCTGGTGGAGTTCCGGCCGGGCGAGCCGCCGCAGGCCGGACCGGCCAGCGGCACCGCGCTGGAGGCCGACGCGACGATCGCCGGCACGGCCGACGCGGTGTACCGGCGGGTCTGGGGCCGGCCGAGCACCGCCGTGGTCACCGGCGACACCGCGCTGGCCGACCTGATCGCCGGGCGCTAGCCGACCGGCTCGGCATCGCGCTGCTCGGCCCGCGACCGCTTGAGCAGCACCAGCGCGAACACCGCCAGCAGCCCGGCGAGCACACCGCTGACGATCGCCGCCGTCTGCACACCGGAGGTGAATCCCGCCCGCGCCACGTCCGCCAGCGCCGGAACGGCCGCACCACTGCCCAGGTTCCCCGCGACCTCGGCGACCACGGCCGACGGGACCCCGTCCGGCGCGGCGGTCCGCACGTGGTCGCGGTACACGGCCGAGACCAGGCTGCCGGTGGCGGCGATGCCGAAGGCCAGTCCGAGCTCGTAGCTGGTCTGCCCGATCGCGGAGGCCTGCCCGGCCTTCTCCGGAGCGGCGGCGCTCACCGCGATGTTCGTCCCCAGCACGGTGATCGGCGCGAGCCCCAGCATCATCACGGTCGTGCCCGCGGTCACCGTCCCGACCCCGGGCGCGGCGGCGATCAGCGCGAACCCGGCGATCGCGACCACCGCACCCGCGGTGATCACGAGGGCGGGCCCGGCGCGGTGGGCCAGCAGCGGCGTCAGCTGCGATCCGAGCGCCAGCCCGACGGCGGGCAGCACCATCAGCAGCCCCGCCTCCAGCGGCGCCACACCGCCGACGAGCTGGAGGTACTGCGGCATCAGGTACTCCACGCCGTTCATCGCGGCCAAGCCGGTGAACAGCAGCAGCGGCGCGGCGGCGAACTTGCGGTCGCGGAACAGCTCCAGGTCCAGCAGCGGGTTGTCGATGCTGCGCTGGCGGCGCACGAACAGCGCGCCGAAGAGCACCGCCGCAGCCACCACGACCAGCAGCGGGACGTCGAGCCCGTGCTCGCCGAAGTGCTTGATGGCGTAGACGAACGGCAGCAGGGTCAGCAGCAGGAGCGGCACGCTGAGCCGGTCCAGCGGCGTCGCGCCGGGATCGGCGAGCTCGGGCACCGTGCCCGGGATGCCGATCAGCGCGACCACCAGGACCGGCACTCCGACCAGGAACACCGAGCCCCACCAGAAGTGCGCCAGCAGCACGCCGCTGAGCACCGGCCCCAGCGCGATCCCGGTGGACAGCGCGGTCACCCACAGCGCGATGGCCCTGGCCCGGCGCCGGGCGTCGGTGAACATCCCGGAGATCAGGGCCAGCGTGGACGGGATGATGGCCGCGCTGGAGGTGCCGAGCAGCACCCGCGCCGCGATCAGCACCGCCGGGCTCCACGCGTAGGCGGCCAGCAGCGAAGCGGCGGTGAACACCGCCAGACCGGCCATCAGCAGGCGGCGACGGCCGAACCGGTCGCCGATGTTCCCGCCGAGGACCAGCAGGCAGGCCATCGCGAAGCCGTAGCTGTCGTTGATCCACAGCAGCTCGGTGCTGGTCGGGCCCAGATCGGCGGACAGCTGCGGAACCGCCATCCACAGCACGCCGAGATCGATGGTCAGCAGCAACGTCGGCAACAGCAGGAAGACCAGGCCCAGTCGCTGTCCCGCCTCTCCGCGATTCACAGCGGTGGTCGCATCCGACTGGGTCTCACGTTTTGCGGCTTCTTGTGGCTGAGTTGCGTCACGGTCCCCTGAGGTGCGGTTGAGTGGGTCTCGGCTTGGGCTGCTCATGCCTTCAGCCAACAGCGGCGGGGCCGGACTGTGGATGGCTGGAAATCCGGGATGGATGTTCGCGCGTCTAGACTCGGGGCGTGGATGACGCCCTGTCCGGTCTGCTGCTCGACGTCCGCTCCAGCGGTGCGCTGTTCGACCGGTCCGTGCTCTGCCCGCCCTGGTCGATCCGGTTCGGGGAAGAAGCGCTGACCTTGCTGACCATGGTCAACGGCGAGGCCTGGGTGCTGCCCGACGACGGCGAGCCCGTCCGGCTCGGGCTGCACGACGAGGCCATCGTGCGGGGACCGTTCTCGGTCTCCGACGGTCCGACGACCGCAGGACGCGACAGGTGCGCGCACCAGGGCATGCGCGGCGCGGTCAGCGGGCCGACGGTGCTGCTCACCGGCACGTACCAGGTGCGGGGCAGCGTTTCGCAGCGAGTGCTGGCCGCGCTGCCGCCGATCGCCCTGCTGCCGGCCGCCGCGGCCGACTGCCCGACCCTGGACCTGATCGTCGACGAGATCCAGCAGGACAAGCCGGGCCGCCAGGCGATGCTGGACCGGCTGCTCGACCTGCACCTGGTCGCCACCCTGCGGGAGTGGTTCGACCGCGCGGACACCAGCGCCCCGGCCTGGTACCGGGCGCACCAGGACCCGCACGTCGGCCGAGCTCTGCGGCTGCTCCACGAGAACCCGGCGCAGCCCTGGACGGTGGCGAAGCTGGCCGCCGAAGCGGGCCTGGCCCGGGCCACGTTCGCGGAGCGGTTCCGCGAGCTGGTCGGCCAGCCGCCGATGGCCTACCTCGCGGAGTGGCGCATCGCCCAAGCCGCCGACCTGCTGGCCCGAACCGATGCAACGGTCGACGCCATCGCCCGCCAGGTCGGCTACTCCAACGCCTACGCCCTCAGCGTCGCCTTCAAGCGCACGGTCGGCATCCGCCCCACCGAACACCGAGCCGCCACCCGCGACGTTCCCGCGGCCCAGCACCCGTGATCACGTTCCGGTGATTTCCCACCACCACCCGCTCCAGCCCACCACCAGCGCAAACACCACTCCCAGCCGTCGGGCGCGGGGCGCGGTGTCAATTTCGTACGAAATTGACCGTCACCCGGGTGAACGTCAATTTCGCGCGAAATTGACCAGGGCCCGGGTGAAGCGAGGCGGCCGTTGGGGCGATCGGACGGCGTGGCGGATTGCTCCCGGGGGCCTGTCGCGGACGTCACGACGGGGTCGCCCCTGAGCTGCAGGGCCTTCGCCACCTGCGATAATGACTGATCGTGAGCACTCCCGAGCGGCGTTTCGTGATCAGCTTCGGCTGCCCTGACCGGACCGGCATCGTGGCCCGGATTTCGACCTTCCTCGCCGACTTCGGCGGTTGGATCGTCGAGGCCGGCTACCACACCGATCTCGAGACCGGCTGGTTCTTCACCCGGCAGGAGGTCCGCGCCGACTCGCTGCCGTTCGGCATCGACGAGCTGCGCGAGCGGTTCGCCGCCGTGGCCGGGGAATTCGGCGGCGAGAGCAGCTGGCGCGTCTCGGACACCGGTGAGCGCCGCCGGGTGGTCGCCCTGGTGTCCAAGGACGGCCACTGCCTGCACGACCTGCTCGGCCGGATCAGCTCCGGCGAGCTGGAGGTGGACCTGCGCGCGGTGATCGGCAACCACCCGGACCTCGGCCCGATCACCGAAGCGCACGGCATCCCGTTCCACCACGTGCCGTTCGGCAAGACCCCGGAGGCGAAGGCCGATGCCTTCAGCCAGGTCCAGAAGCTGGTGGACGAGCACGATCCGGACGCGATCGTGCTGGCCCGCTTCATGCAGATCCTGCCGCCCGAGCTGTGCGAGGAGTGGGCGGGCCGCGCGCTGAACATCCACCACAGCTTCCTGCCGTCGTTCGCAGGCGCCCGGCCCTACCACCAGGCCTACGACCGCGGCGTGAAGCTGATCGGCGCGACCTGCCACTACGTGACGGCCGAGCTGGACGCGGGCCCGATCGTCGAGCAGGACGTGATCCGCGTGGACCACACCGACGACGTGGCGGACATGGTCCGCAAGGGCCGCGACATCGAGAAGCTGGTGCTGGCCCGAGGCCTCCGCGCCCACCTCGAAGACCGCGTCCTGGTCCACAACCGCCGCACCGTGGTGTTCTGACCCGCGACTTCTCAAAGGTGAAGGGCACCTTTCGCCCGCATGCTCGGCGAAAGGTGCCCTTCACCTCTCACCCGAACGCGTGGATCGGGTAGTCGGCGTAGCCCTGCGGGCCGTGGGTGTAGAGGGTGCTCTCGTCGATCTCGGTGAGCGGGGCGCCGGTGGCGATCCGGTTCGGGAGGTCGGGGTTGGAGATGAACAGGCGGCCGAAGGAAACCAGGTCCGCGCCTCGGTCTTCGACCAGCGCCGCGCCGGACTCCGCCGTGGTCGGGTGTCCGAAACCGGTGTTGCCGATGAGCGTTCCGGTCCAACGTGGACGGAGATCGCGCAGCGCCGGGTAGCGGCTGTTGTCGGTCAGGTGCAGGTACGCGAGACCCAGCGGTTCCAGTGCGCCGACGAGCGCCCGGTACACCGGTGCGGGGTCTGCTTCGACGAGCCCGGTGAGCGGATTTCCCGGTGACAGGCGGATTCCCACCCGGTGCGCGCCGATCGCGCTCACCACGGCCTCGGCCACCTCGACGGCGAACCGGACGCGCCCGGCGCCGCCGTAGCGGTCGCCGCGCACGTTGGTGTTGTCGGCGAGGAACTGGTGCAGCAGGTAGCCGTTGGCGCCGTGCAGCTCGATCCCGTCGAAGCCCGCGTCGATCGCCCGCCGCGCCGAAGCCACGTGCTCGTCGACCGCCTGCGCGATGTCCGCGGTGGTCATCTCACGCGGGACCAGCGCGCCCACCTTGCCGTCGGCGGTGTGCAGCTCGATGTCCGCGGGCACCGGAGAAGGCGCGATCGGGTGCAGCCCGCCGAGGTTGTTGTCCGGAACGGTCAGCCGCCCGGCGTGCATGAGCTGCGCGAAGATCCGCCCGTCCGCGGTGTGAACGGCATCGGTGACCGCGCGCCAGGCCGCGACCTGTTCCGGCGAGACCAGACCGGGCCCGCGCAACGCACCTTGTCCCTGCACGCTCGGCCAGATCCCCTCGGTCACGATCAGCCCGGCAGCTGCGCGCTGCGCGTAGTAGTCCGCCACGAACGGCTGGGGGACGCCCTGTTCGTCGCCCCGGAACCGGGTCATCGGGGCCATCACGATCCGGTTCGGCAGCGACAGCGGCTCGTACGGCTTGAGCAGTGAGTTCGTCATGCCGACGACGGTAGAATCTGACGTGCACGTCAGATTCCACTGAAGGTGATGGAGCACACGATGCGGATCGGTGAACTGTCCCGGCGCACCGGGGCCAGCGTGCGCGCGCTCCGCTACTACGAGCAGCAGGGCCTGCTCTCCGCCACCCGGACCCCGGGCGGCCACCGCGAGTACGCCGACTCCGATGTGGACAAGGTTGCACTGGTGCAGCGGCTGATCGGCGCAGGTGTGCCGAGCGCGAAGATGGCCCAGATCTTCCCGTGCGTCTTCGGCGGCCGCTCCAAGCCGACGATCGAGGTCGTCGCGGACCTCTGCGAGGAACGGGAGCGGATCAACGGGATGATCGACGACCTGCTGGCCTCCCGGGCGATCCTCGACGACATGATCACCGACGCCCGGGTCGCCGCCAACGCATAGGGCGTGAGTGCGCAACGGCGTTGCGCACTCACGACTTCAGCGGCCCAGGCCGTCCAGGACCTCTGCGTTCGGGAGGCCGGTCAGGGCTTCGCCCGGGGTGATCAGCTTGCTGCGGCGGACGCCGCTGCCGACCACCAGCGCCGGGGCCTTCGCCACCTCCGGGTCGATCAGGACCGGCCAGTCCCCGGGGAGGCCGAACGGCGTGATGCCGCCGTACTCCATGCTGGTCAGCCGCACCGCGTCGTCCATCGGGGCGAAGGACGCCTTGCGGACGTCCAAGCGGCGCTTGACCACGCCGTTGACGTCGGCCCGGGTCGTCGCCAAGACCACGCACGCGGCGTAGCGGACCTCGCCGGCGCGCTTGCCCGCGACGACCACGCAGTTCGCCGACAGCTCCAGCGGTGAGCCGTACTTCTCGCAGAACGCCGCGGTGTCCGCCAGATCCGGGTCGATCTCGGTCGCGCCGATGCGCGCGTCGTCGAGCTGCCGGACCGCTGCCGCCACCGGGTCGGCGAGCAGGTCGAGGCGCTCGAGCGCCGATGTCACGTCCAGCGTTCCTGCGGCCAAAGCCCAATCAGCACCCATGGCACGACAATACGAGTGGCTCAGCCGAGGAAGTCCACCAGGAGTCCGCGCAGCTCGCGGCGGTGCGTGAGCATGGGTGCGGGCGAGGGGAAGATCTCCAGCCGCGCGCGGGCGAAGGCCGCGGCCACTGCCTTGGCCACCTCCGCCGGGTGCAGCGGATCATCGGTGGCACCGACGACGAGCACGTCCGAGCCCACGGAGCTCAGCGGGGCCGCGTCGGCCAGCGGTGCTTGCTCGGGCAGTTCGCGGAGGGCGTCTTCGAGGCGCATCAGCGCGGCAGCGCGCTGCTCGGCGTAGTCCCCGACCTCGGCGCCTGGCGGAAGATCCGCCGCGACGAGCTTCCGCAGCTCCTCCGGATCACCGACCGCGTCGGCGAGACGTTCGAAGGACCAGGTCGCCGCGACGTCACGAGGCCGGTCCAAGGCTGCCGGGAGCAGCAGCGCCAGCCGCTCGAACCGGTCCGGGCGCTCGGCGGCGATGCGGGTCAGCGCGCCCGCGCCCAGCGAAACACCGACCGCACGAGTCGCTTCCACCTCGTCGGCGATCGCGAGGACGTCCGCGGCGATGGTCGCGTAGTTCCAGTAACCGGGCGGAGCGTCCGGGGCCTTGCCGTGCCCCGGCAGCGTGACGACGACGCGGGTGCCCGGAAGCCCGGACGAAGGGATGCGGGCCTCGCCCTCGGTCGCACCCAAACCGTGCACGACCAGCGTCACCGGCCCACCGCGGCCGTGCGCGGTCCAGCGGGACAGCACTACCAGGACCGCCCCTGGATCTCCCGCACCTTCGGGCGCACGTCGACGATGTAGACCAGCGAGGCGATCAGCCCGGCGATCCAGATGATCCCGTACGGCCCGCGCTGGTCCAGGATGAGCAGCACCGCGGCGGCACCCGTGATGAGCAGCCACTTCGCCTTGCTCAGCTTGTCCACGGCGGTGAACGCGTCAGGGCGCTGCAGCGCAGCGTGCACGAACGCGAAGACCCCGACCGGGATGCACGCGATCCAGATCGCCAGCAAGATCCACTGGTACAAAGCCAAGCCGGTGAAATCCACGTCTCCACCTTACGTGCCGAGCGTCGGCGCGGGCACCCGCCGACGGGCCGAGCCGCCCCAACACACCGCACGCCCCCGGACCTCACCCGAACGGAACTCCGCCGGGCGGCGTCGCAGCAGGTGACGGTCAATTTCGCGCGAAATTGACGCGCCCCTGCCCGCGGCGCCGCCGGTGGGGTTCAGCTGTCGCTGGGCTTGGTGGTCTTCTTCGCCGCGGGCTTCGCCGTGCTCTTCGCGGTGGACTTGGCCGCCGGCTTGCGGGTCGCGGCGGGCTTGGGTGCCTCCGCGCTCTCGGCCTTCTCGGCCGGGGCTTCCTCGGTGGGGGCCTCTTCGGCCTTGGTGAACGGGCGGCTGACCTTGCCCAGGACGTCGTCGGCCAGGTCGCGGACCTCGTCCACCGTCTCCTCGACCTTGTCCTGCGCGGTGCCGACCTGGCTCCAGACCTTCTTGACCTGCGGCTGGTCCTGCAGCCGGTGCAGGGTCTCCTCACCGCGCTCGGCCAGGAAGTCGTAGAGCTGCTTGGCCGTCTGGCTGTAGGCGTCGACGCGCTTGCGCAGCTCGGCCGGGTCGAGCTTGCCGCGCAGCTCGTCGAGGTCGTTGGGCAGTTCCTGGCGAGCCGCCTCGGCGCGCTCGTTGAGCTGGCTGCGGACCTTGTTGACCGCCTCCAGCAGGGCCTGCGCGGCGAGGTCACCGGCGCCGAGCGCGGCGAGCAGCGGCGTGCGGGCCTGCTCGACGGCGTCGCCGAACGCCTTCTCGGCCTGCTCGCGCACCTTGTTCACGTCCTCGGTCTTCGGGAAACCCGGCATGGGTGGTCACTCCTCGGATTGCTGGCTGTCCTCGCCCGGCCGGTCGTCGTGCTCGCGGCGGAACGAGGCGTAGATGTCCAGAAGCACTTGCTTCTGCCGCTCGTCGAGCTGGGGATCGGCGAGGATCGCGTCGACCACCGGCCCGCTCTCGCGGCGCTCCAGGATCCCGGCCTGCACGTAGAGCGCTTCGGCGGAGATCCGCAGTCCTTTGGCGATCTGCTGGAGGATCTCCGCGCTCGGCTTGCGCAACCCGCGTTCCACCTGGCTCAGGTACGGGTTCGACACACCGGCGAGCTTCGCCAGCTGCCGCAACGAGATCTGGGCGTTGTTGCGTTGCGTCCGGATGTAGCCGCCGAGGTCGCTGACCGCTTGGTTCACGGCCTTGTTGACTGCCTTGTCCACACGTTCCACGGGCTAGCACCTCTCCGGTCACCGACCACGATACGCACGAGTGCTAACTCTTGCAAGCACCCTGCTTGCACCCGTTCGCGGGACCTAGCATGGCGGCATGGAGATCTCCCGGCTTCCCGCAGGGGCACGACAGCGGCGCAGCGCCGAGATCCGCGACTTCCTGCGCTCCCGGCGCGCACGGCTGACCCCGGCGGACGTCGGCATGCCGGCCGGTGGCACGCGGCGCACCCCGGGGCTGCGGCGCGAAGAGGTCGCGGTGCTCGCCGGGGTGGGAGTGTCCTGGTACACGTGGCTCGAACAGGGCCGGGACATCAACGTGTCCCCCGACGTGCTGGATGCGATCGCGCGGGTGCTGCGGCTGGACGCCGCCGAGCGCGAGCACCTCTACCTGCTCGCAGGGCTCAACCCGCCGCAGGCCCAACCGGTGCAGCGGCAGGCCTCGCCCGAACTGCAGCGGGTGATCGACGGCTGGATGCCCAGACCCGCCTACATCATCGACCGGCACTGGAACCTGGTCGCGCTCAACCGCGCGGCCCAGGTCGTCTTCGGCTACGGCCCCGACGACCACAACTGCCTGGTCACCTTCTTCACCAGCGCCCGCTACCAGTCCGCGATCTGCCACTGGCAGGACGCCGCGCGCGCCATGCTCGGCCAGTACCGGGCCGACGCCGCCCGCTACCCCGACGACCCCGAGTTCGACCGGCTCGCCACCGACATGTGCGCGGTGAGCCCGGCGTTCGCCGAGATCTGGGCCGAGCACCGCATCGGCAGCAACGCCCAGGGCACCAAGGCCCTCAGCCACCCGCAGGCCGGTGAGCTGATCTTCGAGTACACCACCCTGCCGCTGCCCGACCTGCCCGGCCACCGGCTGCTGCTGCACAACCCGCAGCCGGGCAGCAACGCCGAATCCCGCATCGCCGAGCTCCTGACCGAACCCGCCACGGGCTGACTGGTGGTGGCAGACCCAGGTTCGGCCGACACTCCTGGGAACGCGCGATCGGCCCGAGCATCGTCGGCATGCAGCGATTCACCAACAAGACCGCCCTGATCACCGGCGGCACCAGCGGCATGGGCCTGACCACCGCGCGCCGCCTGCTCGACGAAGGCGCGTACGTCGCCATCACCGGCCGCGATCAGGCTCGGCTCGACTCGGCGATCGCCCGGCTCGACACCGACCGGGTCCTGGCGGTGCGCGCGGACGTCGCTTCGCTCGCCGACACCGATCAGCTGATGCGCCGCGTCGAGACCTGGCGCGGCGGCCTGAACGCGGTCTTCGCCAACGCCGGGACCGGGATCTTCAAGCCCAGCGCGGAGATCACCGAAGCCGACTTCGACCGGACCGTCGACGTCAACGTCAAGGGCGTCTTCTTCACCATCCAGAAAGCGCTCCCGCTGATGCGCGACGGCAGCGCGATCGTCATCAACGCTTCCTGGACGCTGCACCGCGGGCTGGCCACCGGCTCGATCTACTCCGCCAGCAAGGCTGCGGTGCACAACCTCGCGCGCACGCTGGGCGCCGACCTCGCTCCGCGCGGGATCCGCGTGAACTCGGTCAGCCCCGGCTACATCGACACCGCGATGTACCGGAGCCTGAACACCGACCCCGGTTCGGAGGCGCGGAATTCGGCCGAGGTGGCGCTCGGCTCGCTCGGCCACTCCGAGGACGTCGCCGCGGCGGTGGCGTTCCTGGCCTCGGACGACGCCGCCTACATCACCGGGCAGGACCTCGTCGTCGACGGCGGGCTCGTCGGTTCCGTGGCGGTGCGATGAGCTCCGCACGATCGATGTCGACGCTGGCAGCCGTGCTGCTCACCCTGGTGGTGCTGCCGACATCGGTGACCGGGTCGGCGGTGGCGCTGCCGCACGTCGGGGCCGAGACCGGCGCTTCGCTGGACGCGCTGCAGTGGGTGGTGCACGCCTACAACCTGACCTTCGCGTGCTTCATGCTCGCCTGCGGCTCGCTGGCCGACCTGCTCGGCCGGCGCCGGATGTTCCTGGTGGGCGCGGTGGTGTTCGCATCGGCTTCGGCGGCCAGCGCGGTGGTCGCCGACATCCACCTGCTCGACATCGCCCGCGGGATCGCCGGGGCCGGGGCCGCCGCGCTGCTGACCAGCGGCAGCTCCCTGGTCGCCACCAGTTTCGAAGGTGCCACCCGCACCCGGGCCTTCGCCGCCGTCGGCATCGCGACCGGGAGCGGGCTGGCGCTCGGGGCGATGCTGGCAGGAGCGCTGGCCGACACCCTGGGCTGGCGGTCGTTCTTCGCCGCGCACGCTCTGCTGATGCTGCCGGTGCTGTGCGCTGTTCCGGCGATGCGGGAATCGCGCGGTTCTGCGGCGACCGGCGTGGACTGGCCGGGCACCGCCGCGTTCATCGGCGGCACGTTCCTGCTCCTGCTGGGCGTGGTCGAAGGACCGCAGTGGGGCTGGAGCAGTCCCGGAGTGCTGGGGCTGCTGGCCGGAGCGGCGCTCCTCCTGGGGCTGTTCGCACTGGTGGAGCGGCGGCGCCGCGATCCGATGCTCGATCTCGGCCTGCTGCGCAACGCGAAGTTCGCGGCGCTGTGCTCGATCCCGGTGGTGGCGACCCTGTCGTTCGTGATCCTGCTGCCGCTGCTGCCGAACTACCTGCTGGTGGCGAACCGGTCGACCAGCCAGGAGGCGGGCAGCACGATGCTCCTGATGACGCTGCCGATCCTGGTGACCCCGCTGCTGGCCGGGCGGTTGATCAGGTGGGGCGTGTCCACCCGCGCGGTGTTCGCGGCCAGCCTGCTCTGCCTGACCGCCGGGATCGGATGGCTGGCCGCCGTGCTCCACCCCGGGATCGGCATCGCGGCGCTGGCCGGGCCGCTGATCGCGCTCGGCGTCGGATTGGGCCTGAACTTCGGCCTGGTCGACGGTGCGGCGCTGGCCGCCGTCCCCGACGAGAAGACCGGCACGGCCGCAGGACTGCTCAACACGGTGCGCCTCGGCAGCGAAGCGCTCGCCATCGCAGCGGCGGGCTCCGCGCTGGTCGACCTGATGCAGCGGTCGCTCAGCCGCGGTTGGGCGCAGGTGCCGGGCCTACCGCGGAACGCCGGAGGCGCTGGCCAACGACGTGAACGCGGGCGATCTGGCCGGCCCCGTGTCGTCGCTGCCGGCCGGTGCGCAGCAGTCGTTCTTCGAATTCGTCGCGGGCAGCTTCACGGAATCCTGGCAGATCCTGCTGTGGGCCTGCGCGGCGCTCTGCGCACTGCTGTCCGCGGCGATCGTCGTCATGCTGCGCGAACCCGACGTCGCGCAGGAAGTGGTCTCCGCCCGATGACGCCAGGCCCTGCTCCCGCCGAGCAGGGCCTGGTTCAGTCCTGGCAGGCGCACATGCAGAACGGGTGACCGGCCGGGTCGGCGTAGACGCGGAACTTCGCGTCCTGCTGGTCGGGCGGCTGCGGGAGCGGGGTCGCGCCCGCCCCGACCGCTCGCTTGTAGCCCTCGGCGATCGTGTGCACCCGGATGTCCAGGTGCATCATCTGCGGCACCTCACCGCTGGGCCAGGTCGGCCGGCGGTAGTCCGGATCCCGCTGGAAGGCCAGCGGCGCACCACCGTTCGGATTCGCCAGCTCGACCCAGTCCGCGTTGGAGGCCTCCTCGTCCACCTGCCAGCCGAGCAACCTGCCGTAGAAGTCGGCCAGTTCACGCGGATCCGGGCAGTCGATGGCGAACGCCGCCAGTTCGAGCTGGGTCATCGCTACTCCGATCGGTTCAGGCGGTCGCGCGGCGCGTGCCCGGGTCGACCGCTGCGCCAGGGCTCAGCGGGGCCGTGGCCACCGCCCACCAGTTGGCGAACTGGTCAAGCCAGCGTGGCCGAAGCCTGCCGCCTTCGCTCAGCGCGCGGTCGATCTCCGCTTCGCGGGCCGCCGCGGCGGTCAGCGCGTGCCCGGTGTCCTGCGGCTCGATCTGAATCGGATTCATCACGCACCCCTAACCATCAAAACTGATTGATAGGTTACTAACCGGCGTGACAACTATGCCGGTTACGCAGGCCCGGCACAACCCCCTACTGGCTTACGATGGTGTTCGTGAGCAGCAGAGCTGTCGCTCCGGAAGTGGTACGACCACCGACGCTGGAGGCGGTCGAACTCGACTTCGACCACGACATCGAGCTAGTCCTGGCCTTCCTCAACACCTGCGACGCGGAAGACGGCACCGAAACCCTGGACGACCACGACCAGTGGCAGCAGTGGTGCACCGATCGCGGACTGGGGGCGGCACCCGACGTCGAAGCGGCGCGCGAGATCCGCGATTCCATGCGCAGCGCGGTCTCCTACGGCGTCCGACCACCCGAGCTCGCCACGGCGTGGCCGGTGCAGGTCCGGCTGCACCGCGGCATACCCGTTCTGACCGGCGCCGATGCGTTGGGCACCGTGCTGGTGGCGGCCGCCCGGCTGGTGCACACCGAGCACTGGGACCGGATCAAGATCTGCCCGGCCGACGACTGCCAGTGGGCGTTCTACGACCGGTCCCGCAACCGGTCCCGGACCTGGTGCTCGATGCGGGTGTGCGGCAACCGGGAGAAGGCCCGCTCCTGGCGGGAGCGCCACACCACCGCCTGAGCGGTCAGAAGAACAGCTGGGAGACGCTGTGGATCGCCAGGCCGGCGAGGGCGCCGACCACCGTGCCGTTGATCCGGATGAACTGGAGGTCCCGGCCGACCTGCAGCTCGATCTTGCGGGAGGTCTCGTCGGCGTCCCAGCGCTCCACCGTGTCGGTGATCAGCGTGGTCAGCTCGTCGCGGTAGTTGGACACCACGTAGACCGTGGCGCTCTCCACCCAGCCGTCGACCTTGGCCTGCAGCTCCGGCTCCTCGACGAGCCTGCGGCCCAGCGAGCGCAGGCCGTCGCGGACCCGGACGCGCAGCTCGCTGGACGGGTCCTCGGCCGCGTCGAGCAGCATCTTCTTCGCGGTGCCCCAGGCCGAGGCGACCAGGTTCTGCACCTCGGGGTGCTCCAGCACCTGCTGCTGGATCTGCTCGGCCTTGGCCATCGTCTTCGGGTCGTTCTGCAGGTCGTCGGCGAACTCGACCAGGAAGCGGTCGACGGCCTTGCGCATCGGGTGCTCGGGGTCGGTCTTGACCGCCCAGGCGAAGGACAGCACCTCGGCGTAGATCTTGTCGGCCACCATGGCGTCGAAGAACTTCGGCGACCAGGACGGCGCTCGCTGGCTCACCACGCGCAGCACCGTGTCGTGGTTGTCGCGCACCCAGTCGTAGGCGCGATCGCAGACCAGGTCCACCAGCTTGTGGTGCGAGCCGTCGGCGAAGACCTGCCCCAGGATCCGGCCGAGCGGCGGCCCGAACGGCTGCGCGAGCACCTTGCGCACGACCGCCTGCTCCAGCACGGCCTGCACGTCGTCGTCCCGCAGCACCTGCACGGCACCGCGCACGGCGGTGGCGAGCTCCGAGGTGACGCGCTCCGCGTGCTCCTCGTCGTCCAGCCAGCCGCCCAGCCGGCGGCTGATCTCGGCCCGGCGCAGCTTGTCCCGCACCACCTGCTCGGACAGGAAGTTCGAGCCCACGAAGTCGCCGAGGCTGCGGCCGATCACGTCCTTGCGGGTCGGGATGATCGCGGTGTGCGGGATCGGCAGCCCGAGCGGTCGCCGGAACAGCGCGGTGACCGCGAACCAGTCCGCCAGCGCACCGACCATGCCCGCCTCCGCGGCGGCCCGCACGTAGCCGGCCCACGCCGCACCGCTGCTCTCCTGCCAGCGGGCGAAGACGTAGATCACGGCCGCGAGCACCAGGAGTCCGCCTGCGACGGCCTTCATCCGCCGCAGGCGCCGGCGCTTGTCAGTGTCGGAAACCGATGTGGGCTGCACACACCGATTGTGGCAGTGCTCGTCGGGTGCTCACTCCGTCGGCGGGCACAACGCCCGCGGAAGCACGCCCCAGGACGTCCGTTCCGACCGGTTTCCACGTGTTCCGAGCAGGACGGGAACCGCCTGGTCGGAGCACGTGCGCATGGTGGATCGCGGCTCCGGCGTTCCACGTCCTGGACAGCGCCCGGCTGGACCCGCACACCGCCGCGCGTTTCGACTACTCTCGGCAGACGTGCGTACTCCAGCCCTCACCACCCGGTTGCGCCCGTTCACCTCGACGATCTTCGCCGAGATCACCGAGCTGGCCCGCCGCACCGGCGCGGTCAACCTCGGCCAGGGCTTCCCGGACACCGACGGCCCCGAGGGCATGCTGCGAGTCGCGCAGGAGGCGATCGCCAACGGCGTGAACCAGTACCCGCCGGGAGCCGGTGAGCCGGAGCTGCGCGCCGCGATCTCCGAGCACCGCGCCACGCGCTACGGCGTCGAGCACCGGCCCGAGGACGAGGTGCTGGTCACCGTCGGCGCCACCGAGGCGCTGACCGCCGCGATGCTCGCCCTGGTCGAGCCCGGTGACGAGGTCGTGCTCATCGAGCCGTACTACGACTCGTACCCGGTCGCGGTCGCGATGGCAGGTGGGGTCCGCCGCACCGTCGCGCTCCGGCAGGGCCCCGACCACCGCTTCGAGCTCGACCTGGACGCGCTGCGCGCCGCGGTCGGTCCGCAGACGCGGGCGCTGCTGCTGAACTCGCCGCACAACCCGACCGGCACCGTGTTCACCGACGCCGAGCTGGCCGCCATCGCCGAGGTCTGCCGCGAGAACGACGTCATCGCCATCACCGACGAGGTCTACGAGCACCTCCTCTTCGACGGTCGCGAGCACCACCCGCTGGCCACCCTGCCCGGCATGGCCGAGCGCACGCTGTCGATCTCCAGCGTGGGCAAGAGCTTCAGCGCCACCGGCTGGAAGATCGGCTGGATCTGCGGTCCGGCCGAGCTGGTCGCCGCGGTGCGCGCCGCCAAGCAGTTCATGACCTTCGTCGGCGGCGCACCGTTCCAGCCCGCGGTCGCGCACGCCCTGCGCAACGAGCTCGACTGGGTCGAGCAGCTGCGCAAGGACCTGCAGCGCAAGCGGGACCGGCTCGCCGGAGGCCTCGCCGAAGCAGGCTTCGACGTGCTCAGCAGCGAAGGCACCTACTTCATCTGCGCCGACGTCCGGCCGCTCGGCTTCGAGGACGGCGCAGAGCTGTGCCGCTCGCTGCCGGAGCGCATCGGCCTGGCCGCGATCCCGGTGCAGGTCTTCTGCGACAACCCGGACCCGGCCAAGCACCTGGTCCGCTTCGCCTTCTGCAAGCGCGACGAAGTCCTCGACGAAGCGATCAACCGCCTCCACAAGCTCTGAACCTCGCTCCACCTCGGACAGCTGTCATCGATCACCTCCGTAGCCGAGGCAGACGAAGCCGGACTCGCCGTGTTCGGCTTGGGCGGCGGCGAGGGCTTCGGCCGGTGCGACTCCGCCGCTGAGGGATCTGTGCAGCGAGGTCATCACGTCCACCGTGCGCTCGTCGGGGACCGGGACGACGCTGGCGATCACCGTTGCCGTGCCGCGGCCGAGGAGCGTGGTCGCCAGGCCGCTCAGCTGATCCCCTCGACCGACCGCCGACCTGCCCACGTCGCACGCCGACAGCACCACCGTGGCCGGACCCCGGTGCAGCCTGTCCAGGTCGTAGGCGTACAGCGGGCCGTCCGCGAGGTCCAGGCAGGACAGCAGCGGCTGGTCGTCGCGGAAGCGGCCGTGCGCGGCGATGTGCGCCACCGCCGCCCCATCCACAGTGGACAGCACCTGCTCGGTGGTGGCATCCGCGCCGGTCAGCAACCGACCGCCCGCCGCACCGCGCAACGCCCGCACTTCGCGCTCCGCGTGGTCCAACCCGGGCCCGGCGATCCACACCGCCGTGCCCGCCGGATCGGCAGCGCGAGCGTCCAGCGCCGCGCGCAGCCAGCACCGCACGGACGGCACCACGGTGATGCTCCGGCCACGGCACGCGGGCAGCGCAGCCCAGGGCAGCACGTGCAGCCGCCCGGTCGGGATCACCACCAGCGGGCGCTCCCGCCCGAGCACCGGCAGCACCGGATCCAGGAGCTGCGCCTGCAACTCCTCCGCCGCTTGCCGCGCACCGTGCTCGAACATCGGCGCGGCGCGCGGCGCGGTTCCGGCGGCCTGCCTGGAGAGCAGGTGACGGAGCCTGGCCGCCTGCGCGTGCGCGCTGCTCTCCGGGCCGAGCACGTGCAGTCGAGCCTTTCCATCCACAATGGACACAGCGAACAGCCGGCCCCGGTGCGAGCACAGGCTCAGCAAGGCGGATTCGCCGAGCTCGCCGCTCACCTCGCCCAGTCCGCACGGCGCCGGGAGCCCGCTGGTCCGGCCTTCCACCAGCATCGCGCGCTGCCGGACCTGCTCCTCCAATCCGGCGACGACCCGCAGCGGACCTCGCGTGCTCCGGGTCTCCCGCACCGCCGAGCGCAGCCGCACCAGAGCCGAGTTCAGCTTCGAATCCACCGGCGGCCGCAGAGCTCTGCGGTGCAGGGCGCTGGCCCGGGACCGCTCCGTCCAGCTCAGCACCAGCTCGGGATCCCCGGTGCGCAGCGCGGCACCGACCGCGAGGTCGCCGAGCTCGGTCGCCAAGCCCGCGGTGTGCGCCCGCAGCTCGAACGCCACCATGTCGCAGAGCTGGCTGTCCACGGCGCGCAATCCGCCCTGGCACGCCTCGAACAACCGCTCCAGATCATCGTCCTGCTCCGCCAGCAGCGCTTCGGCCAACCAGCCCAGCGCCCGGTGCTGCGGAGGCGCCGACGCGGCTTCGCGCAGCGGCGCGCACATGGCGAAGAGCTTCCGGGCCGCCGTGCGCATTCCCGCCCGAGCCGCGCTTCTGCCCGCGGTGAGCCGGAGCTCCGCGGCCAAGCCGATCCAGCCCGACTCCGCGCACGCCGAAGCCGCTCGCCGCGCGGCCGACAGGGCGTACCGCGAGCACTGGCCTGCGCGCAGCTTCGCCTGCCACGCCACGGCCGTCGCCACCGCAGCCCAAGCGGGGCGGCGCTGCGCGCGGAACAACCGCCGCGCGCTGTTCGCCGCCTGCACCGCGGCCGGCAGGTCGTCGACACGCAGCGCGCAGCCGGCAAGCGCCAGCCTGGTGTCCGCGAGCCGCCCGGCCCGCCCGCAGGCGGCCAACCGCTCCGCCGCCTGCTCCATCACCGCCCTCGCGTCGGCGGCCAGCCCGGCTGCGGCCAGCGCTTCCGCCCGGTCCACCAGCGCTTCCGGGCTCGATCGCACGTCCAGGCCCGCCGCGACCGCTTCCTCGAACAGCCGGAGCGCACGCGGCAGGTCCCCGGCGCGAAACGCGACGCAGCCCCGGTTGTGCCGGCACCCGGCGGCCCGCGCCGACTGCCCACCGGCCGCGAAGACCCGCTCCGCCGCGGACAGATCGTTCTCCGCCGCCACCAACCGGTTCGAGTACATGTTGGCCAGGCCGCGCCCCATCAGCGCGTTGGCCACCCAGCGCCGATCGTCGTCGGCCCGCAGGCTGTGCAACGCCCGGGTCAGCTCGGCGCGCGCCTCCCGGTGCTGATCGCCCTGGCAGTGCAGCAATCCCCGCAGGCAGGCGGCTCGTCCCTGCTCGGCAGCGGGCAACCGGGGTTCCGCCGCGACCAGGTTCGCCCAGCTGGCGTCGACATCACCCCGTTCCAGCTCGATCCACGCCAGCGTGAGCTGCAGCTGCGCGGCCAGCTGCCACCGTTGCGCACGGCGCGCCGCGGCGAGCCCGAGCCGGGCGTGCCGGTGCGCCTGCCGCACCCGTCCCTGCTCGACGGCTGCCAGCGCGGCGATGTGCCGGGCCAGCACGCGCAGTTCGCCGTCCGTGCCCGCCAGCAGCTCCGCCGCCTTGCGCATCGCGGCTTCCGGCGCCGAGCTGGCGTTGTCCCGCCACCACAGCGCGGCACCGATCCGGTCCAGCGGCGCCACCGCCGCACCGGCGCTCAACAGACCAGCCAATCCGCGACGGCGGGTGCCGACCGCAGCGGCCGGAACACCACGCTCAGCGGACCGCGCGGGACGTCCAGCACCCGGAACGCACCGTGCTCGTCCAGCGCGCACGTGCACTCACCGGAGCGGTGCCGCAGCACCACGTCGCCGGTCGGCGGCGTTCCGCCCGCTCGGTTCAGCACCAGGCCGGAGACCTGGTACCGGTCCTCCTCCACCGGGGCCAGGTCCAGCTCCAGCACCCGGCCCGGCATCGCGAAGGTGAGCACCCGCGGCTCCGCCGGGCCGATGGAGCGCACCTTGGCAGGCGACTCCGCCGAATCCCCGATCAACCGCAGCGAAACCGGGTCCTGGTAGGCCATCCGGCGCGACATCGCCGCGTACGCGCCCGCGAGCGCGCGCTCGGGAACGGGATCGCTGGCGCAGAACAGGTCCCGCAGCTCGCGCAGTTCGGTCGGCAGCCACGCGTTCATCCCGCCACCTCCTCGGGCACGTCGCTGGCGAGCATCCGCCGCCGCAGCTCCGCCAGGCAGCGGCTCTTCTTCGGCCCGATGGTGCCGCGCGGCCAGCCCAGAGCCTCGCTGACCTGCGCATAGCTCGCCTCCGGTGCTACTGCCAGCACCCGCAACAGCTGCTGGCAGCGCTGCGGGAGCTCGGCGAAGGACTGCGCCAACCGCGAACTCGTCCACTCGCGCAGCACCTTGTGCTCCGGCGCCTCGGCGTGCTCGGCCCCGACGAGCGACTCCGCGTCCAGCCCCACCGGCGATTCCCGCTGCCGAGCGCGGTGCAGCCGCAGCGATTCGCGGCGCGCAGTGGTCACCAACCACGCGGACAGCGACTCCGGATCGCGCAGCCGCTCCAGGTTCTCCGCCAGCAGCAGCCACGTCGCCTGGCAGATGTCCTCGGCATCCGCGGCGTTCGCGGAGAACGCCCGCGACACTCCCCAGACCACCGGCGCGTTGCGGTCCACCAGCTCCCGCCACGCCTGCTGATCACCGGCCGCCGCCCGGTGCAACAACACCGCCGCGGCGCCGGTCTCCCCGACCTCGTGCACGACCTGTTCCTCCCCGCTCCCGGATCTTCGTGCCCCCGGGTAAATAGAGGAGCGAGCAGGCCGCACAGATTCACCTCACGCCGATTACCGCTCGAACGGGTAGCGATCCCGGGAGATATCGGGTGATCACTTCCGTTTCCGCGAATCTTCTTCACCATGGCCGCGCAGCGCGAACCCGGCAGAGCTCAACTGGAGCGGAGCCGGAAGAACCGCGTCGCTTCCTCCGGAGTGCGCCGTTCGTGCAACGCGGTGGCGATGGCAGCGGCCACCCGCGGCGCCGCGAAGGACGTGCCGCTCCAGCTCGCGAAGCCGAAGTCGCGGCGGCCGTTCCCGGTCATGCGCACGAAGCTGCTGGTGACCGCGACTCCCGGCGCGGCGGCATCCACCCAGGCCCCGAAGTTCGAGAACTCCGCCAGCGCACCGTCCGGCCCGGTAGCGGCGACGGCCACCACCGACGGCAGCGCCGCGGGCCAGAACGGCCTGCTCAGCCCCTGGTTCCCGGCCGCAGCGACGACCACCGAGCCCGACCAGTGCGCCAGCTCGTCGCGCAGGATCGGCGGGCACTCGTCATCAGCGGTGTGGCAGCCGGCGGTCAGCACGACGACTCCGACGCGCTCACCGCGCGAAGCGGCGGCCAGCCGCAGCGAACGCAGCCCGGCCACCACCGTGTAGTCGTCGGTGAAGCCGAGCGACGAGAGCACCCGCTGGACCCGGAGCACCGCGCCGGGCGCGTGCTGCAGCAGCACGCCGCTGACGAACGTGCCGTGGCCCGCCTGCCGGTCCTGCCCCGCGTCGTCGTCGGCGTCGAGCACTTCCGGCACCGGTTCGAACCACGGCCGCTCCCGGAACCACGGGTGCGGATCGCAACCGGTGTCCAGCACTCCGACCACCACCGGCGGTTCCCACTGCGCCGCAGGCGGTTCCGGGACCGGCGGCGCCTGCTGCGCTTGCGCCCCGGTTCCGTACATAACGGGCGTTCCGTACATGACCGGGCAGCCGAAGTGCACGTGGTTGGCCGCGACACCGGCCGTCTCGCGCGCCATGTCGACGCAGCGGTCCCGCTCCGCACCGCGCAACCGGACCCTGGCCAGCAGCAGGCCCTCGTCGTGCTGGACGTCGTCGACCCACCTCCGGTACCGATCCAGCACCGGATCCAGCGCCTCCGCCGTCGCGATCAGCTCACCGCGCCGCACCAGGCACTCGCCGCGCCCGCCCGGGTCGTGCAGCAGCAGGTCGTGCCCGTAGGCGGCCCACAGCTGCCGGAGTTCGGCGACGCCGAGCCGGGTCCCACTTCCCTGATCCACAGCGGACACTGTGCCCGCGGCCGCATCCGTCCACAGCGGACACGCCGACCCCCGGAGGCGGACTCACCCGACCGACGGGGCGGCAGATCTTCCCTAGTCGCCCGATTGCGTGGAGAATGCTGGACCAACCGCTGCTCTCCTCGCGGTCGGTGGCGCGAAACCGCCGCTCGAAATGGTTGAATGCCACCAACGGCGCCGATCATGGCGCAACCAACGCTGATGCCGCGCCCGACCGCGCGGACCCGACCGACAGGCGGTGGTGAACGTGACCGGAAACTGCGCGCGGCGTGGTCCCGGATCGCGGCTCGCCCTGCTCGTGGCACGGGTTTCGCTGCTCAGCGGCCTGTGCATCGGCGGATGGCTCGGCGGCAGCTCCGCCGCCGAGGCCGTCGAGCTGCCCGACGTCGAGCAGCCGCGGATCGAAATCGCCCCTGCCCGACCGGACGTCGCGCCACCGCGCCTGGACGACCTGCGCCCCGTGCTGGACGAGGTGCAGCGACCAGCGCCCGAGCAGCCCGACGTCGTGGAGATCGAACCGCCTGCACCGCTCGGCGCGCAGGAACCACCTGCCGCGATCGACGAGCCGGTGCCGACCCCGGCGGCCGCACCGACCGTGCCGCCGCCGGCGCAGCAGCGCCCCGCGGAACCACCCAGCCCCGCGCAGGCCGCGCCGCTGCCAGCGGAACCGGTCGCCGTGCCGCGCACGCACCTCCGCACCCCGGCGGAACCGCGCGCGCCCACCAAACCCGAACCGGCCGACGAAGCCCCGCCGGGCGACCACAACACCTCGCCGCAGCCCGCTCCAGGATCCGGCGGCGGGGTCAACGACCTGCGGACCGCGCTGGTCGTCCTCCCGACCGGACCGAGCCTGACCTGCCCGTCGGCGGTCGGCTCGACGCACCCGGAGAACCGCCCGTTCACGGGTCTGGCATCCGCCGAACCGTCGGCATCCCCCGACTGACGCTGCACCGAACCGCTTCGGCGGTGACTCTGGTTATCGCACGCGCACCCAGCTCCGAGTCGGCCGTCTGCGCCCGGCCGGGTCGGATCGGGGCCCCACCAGCCTCCCGGCGACGTCTCTGACCTGCCGAACCGTGAAGGCGTTGGGCCCCAGCCCCGGTGCCGCAAATGCCCCTGCGGCACCGGGGCGACACCTGCCGCCCGAACCGCTCATCGGCACGACGAGGGGCCGTGCCGACGAGCGGTCGGCGGCGTGCGGGCGGCCGTCCCAAGCGGGGCGGCCGTCCGCGGATTGCGATCTCAGAACCTGTGGCTGGTCTGCGTGGCGGGTGCAAGCTGCGTACGTGCTCAAAGCGGCTGACGCCGCTCGCAAGGGCGCGGACGGCTACGCCGACAGAGCTCTCAGGCGATGGGTGCGGTGAGAACCGTGGGGCCACCACCGGGCACGGCGGTGGCCGCCGCGGCCAGGCGGCGGATGGCTTCCACCAGCTGATCACCGGGCAGCGTGTACGGCAGGCGGATCCAGTTCTCCAGGGAACCGTTCACCGAGAACCGCGCGCCAGGAGCGACCCGCACGCCGTGCTGCTCGGCTGCCACCGCGAGCCGGCTGCTCACCGGGGCGCCGATGTCGCACCACAGCGCCAGACCGCCGTCGGGGATCCGGAAGCGCCAGTTCGGCAGGTGCTCGTGCAGGGCGTCCACCAGGCACTGCCGCCGCTCGACCGCTTCGGCGCACCGGCGTGCGAGCACCTCGTCGGCGTCGGCCAGCAGCTCGGCCAGGACCAGCTGCTCGAACACCGCGCTGCCGAGGTCCAGCGCGGCGCGGCCGACGACCATGCGCTGCACGAACTCCTCGGAGGCCCGGATCCAGCCGAGCCGCAGGCCGCCCCAGAACGACTTGCTGGCCGAACCGATGGTGATCACCCGGTCGGTCAGCGCGGCCATCGGCGGCGGTGGCCGCTCACCGGTCAGGTCGATGTCCACCAGCGTTTCGTCGACGACGGCGTTCGTGCAGGTCCGGGCCAGTGCGCGGGCCAGCCGCTCGCGGCCTTCGGCGGGCAGCCGGATGCCGGTCGGGTTGTGGAAGTCCGGGATCAGGTAGGCCAGCCGGGGCGAGGTCTGGCGCAGGTTCGCGGTCAGCAGCTCCAGGTCCCAGCCGTGCTCGACCATCGGCACCGCCACCGGCATGGCGTTGATCCCGCGCAGCGCTTCCAGCGCGTTCGGGTAGGTGGGGTGCTCGACGAGCACGCGCTCGCCCGGTGAGACCAGCATCCGCAGCACCAGCGCGAAGGCGTGCTGGGCGCCGTTGGTGACCAGGATCTGCTCCGGTGTCGTCGGCAGCCCGCGCCGGGTGAACCGCTCCGCCAGCCGTTCCCGCAGGACGGGCAGGCCGTGCGGCTGGTAGCCGTGCCCGGGCAGCTGCTCGGCCAGGCGGAGCCGCGCCCGGTCCACCGCCGCGCACAGCTCCGGCGGCGCGCTGGGCGTGGCCTGCGCGAGGTTCAGGACCTCGGCGTCCTCGGGCGGGAACCAGCCGCCGTGGGCCTCGTTGCCCCGCTCCGAATCCGGCAGCCCGATCCACGACCCCGCGCCGCGACGGCTGGCCGCGAAGCCCTCCTCGCGGAGCCGGTCCAGCGTCCGGGCGATCAGCGTCCGGCTGACGCCGAGGCTCTCCGCGAGCTCGCGCTCGGCCGGCAGCCTGGTCCCCGGCGGCAACCGCCCGTCCAGCACCAGGTGGCGCACCGCGGCGGCCAGCAGCTGCGACGACGGTCGGTCGGAACCGTGCCAGGAACCGAGCAGTTCGACCAGCTTGCGCCCGTGGATCTGGGCCGACGTCGTGAACACCATGCATCCAATGTAACTGGATTGGACATCGCAAATAAAGCCAATCCTGTTCTATAAAGAGTCAATGGCCCCCGCAACGGTCCAAGTGGACCTCTCACCGCTTCCGATTCGGACTCGACCGGTCTTCCGGCTCGCGCAGCTGCTCGCCGGCTTGGCCGCCTACGGGATCAGCATGGGCTTCATGGTCCGCGCGCAGCTGGGCCTGGACCCTTGGGACGTCCTGCACCAGGGCCTGGCCGAGCGGCTGGGCTGGAGCTTCGGGGCGATCACCGCGCTGACCGGCGTGCTCGTCCTGCTGGCCTGGCTACCGCTGCGGCAGCCGCCGGGCATCGGCACGGTGGCCAACGTCGTCGTCATCGCGGTCGCGGTGGACCTCACCCTCGCGCTGACACCGCAGCTCAGCGCACTGCCCGGCCGGATCGCCCTGATGGTCGCCGCGATCGTGCTGAACGCGATCGCCACCGCGGTGTACGTCGGCGCGCGGCTCGGTCCGGGTCCGCGGGACGGCCTGATGACCGGCCTGCACGCCCGCACCGGCTGGTCGATCCGAGTGGTCCGCACCACCATCGAGCTCTGCGTGCTCGCCGCCGGCTGGGTGCTCGGCGGCACAGTGGGCGTCGGAACCGTGCTGTACGCAGCGGCGATAGGCCCGCTGACCCAGTTCTTCCTCCGGTTCACGACGGTCCGCGAGAAAAAAGATCTCTGCCCCTAGAGACATCTCGGATACCACGCAGTAGCATGGACGCCGTCCACCTGACCCCCAGGGGTGGACCTTGACGCCCCCGCACTCCCGGTAACCCCCAGGCCGGTTGAGCGCGGGGGCGTCCCTACTTCCGAGCTGGAAGCGCAGCTCAGGCGGTCACTTCGGTCAGCTTCCCGCTGGCCATCTCCAGGCGGCGGTTGGTGCGGACCGCGTCGAGCATCCGGCGGTCGTGGGTCACCAGCAGCAGCGTGCCCGGGTAGGAGTCGAGCGCCGACTCCAGCTGCTCGATGGCGGGCAGGTCGAGGTGGTTGGTCGGCTCGTCGAGCACCAGCAGGTTGACACCTCGCCCCTGCAGCAGCGCGAGCGCGGCACGGGTGCGCTCGCCGGGCGAGAGCGTGGTGGCCGGGCGCAGCACGTGGTCGGCCTTGAGCCCGTACTTGGCGAGCAGCGTGCGGACCTCGGCAGGCTCGGTGTCCGGCACCGCGGCGCAGAACGCGTCGAGCAGTGATTCGGATCCGTGGAACAGGGCTCGGGCCTGGTCGATCTCGCCGATGACGACACCGGAACCGAGCGCGGCGGTTCCCGCGTCCAGTTCGACGCGGCCCAGGAGCGCGCCGAGCAGCGTCGACTTGCCGGAGCCGTTGGCACCGGTGATCGCGACGCGATCCGCCCAGTCGATCTGCAAGGTCACCGGGCCGAAGGTGAAGTCGCCGCGCCGCAGTTCCGCGCCGCTCAGCGAGGCGACGACCGCGCCGGAGCGGGGCGCCGCCGCGATCTCCATGCGCAGCTCCCACTCCTTGCGCGGCTCCGCCACGACGTCCAGCCGCTCGATGAGCCGTTCGGTCTGCCGCGCCTTGGCGGCCTGCTTCTCGGACGCTTCGGAGCGGGTCTTGCGGCTGATCTTGTCGCCGTCGGTGGCCTTGCGGCGGGCGTTGCGGACGCCCTTGTCCATCCAGGAGCGCTGCATCCTGGCGCGGGCCTCCAGCGCGGACTTCTTGTCGGCGTACTCCTCGTAGGCCTCGCGCGCGTGGCGGCGCGCCACGTCGCGTTCTTCCAGGTAGGCGTCGTAGCCGCCGCCGTAGAGGTTGATCTGCTGCTGGGCGAGGTCGAGCTCCAGGACCTTGTTGACGGTGCGCGCCAGGAACTCGCGGTCGTGGCTGACGACGACGGTCCCGGCGCGCAGCCCGCGCACGAAGTCCTCGAGGAGCGCGAGCCCTTCGAGGTCGAGGTCGTTCGTGGGCTCGTCCAGCAGGAACACGTCGTAGCGGGACAGCAGCAGCGAGGCGAGCCCGGCGCGCGCGGCCTGACCACCGGACAGCGAGGTCATGGGCTGGTCGAGCTCGACGGCCAGACCGAGCTGGTCGGCCACTCCTTCGGCGCGTTCCTCCAGGTCAGCGCCGCCCAAGCTCAGCCAGCGCTCCAGGCACTCGGCGTAGGCGTCATCCGCACCGGCCGCGCCTTCGGCAAGTGCGGCGGTCGCGTCGTCCATCGCGAGCTGCGCCGCGGCGACGCCGGTGCGGCGGGCGAGGAACTGGCTCACCGTCTCGCCCGGGCGGCGGTCGGGCTCCTGCGGCAGGTAGCCGACGGTGGCGGTGGCCGGGGAGAGCCGCAGGTCCCCGTGCTCCGGTGCGTCGAGCCCGCCGAGCAGTCGCAGCAACGTCGACTTCCCGGCGCCGTTGGCTCCGACGAGCCCGATGACGTCGCCGGGGGCCACGACGAGGTCGAGCCCGGAGAACAGGGAGCGGTCGCCGTGCCCGGCGGCGAGATTGGCGGCAACGAGAGTCGCAGACATCAGGTCGCCAAGGATATGCGGTCGCCCGGGAGCACCGGGCGAACGTCCTGGCTATCCGAAGATGCCGAAGATGCCGCCCAGCATGTCGGCGGTCTGGGCGGGCGCGGTGAGGAAGAAGTAGAGCACGCCGAGGATCCCGAGAGCGAAGGCGATCCAGCCCACGACGACACCGGCGAGCGCCAGCCCCCGGTTGCCGTAGCTGCCCGGGTCGCGCCTGATCGCGGCCTGCGCCCGGTGCCCGAGGATCGCCCCGACCGGCCCGATGAACAGGCCTCCCCAGCAGCTGACGAGCCCGACCACCGACACGACCAGCGATGCGACGGCGAGGCCGTTGGTGCGCGGCCCCGGCTCTTGGAGATCGGCCACGGTGTCCCTCCCGAAGATCGACTCTCCGGGGAGTATCGAGGGAGTGCCGGGCTCCCGAGGCCGTTCGAGCGAGCTGTGACCACGGTCACAGTTCGACGCCCCGTCAGCGGAAGTCGTTCTCCTTGAGCTCGATCACCCAGGCGCGGCGCTCGGCGATCTTGCCGTCGCGCATGACGAACACCTCCGCCATCGACATGCGCATCTCGCCGCCCGCGGCGTACTTCGCCACACCGTTGAGCTCGGCCATCACGACGTCGTCCTGCTCGACCATGCGCACGACCTCCAGCTCGGGCGGGTCGATGAACACCGGGGCGCCGTCGATGTTCTTGTCGTAGGCCTCCTTGCCGGTCAGCTGGAAGCCACCGAAGACCGTCCAGCGGATGTCGTCGGTCAGGCAGGACAGGATCTGCTCGTGGTCGTTCTTGCGGAAACCGTCGAGGTAGGTGTTGACGGTCTCGATGTTGCGCGACATGTCCGGCCTTCCGGTTGAAGTGCTCTTCGTGAACACCCGAACACTAAACCGATCCGATTGCATTTTGCAAGTGGTTGCAGATCGGGTTCAGACTCGCGCACGACCGCTCAGGAACTCCGCGATGTCGGCGGCGATCTGGTCCGGGTGCTCGCCGTTGATGGCGTGGGAGGCGTCGGGGTAGACGCGCACCGAAGCCGCGGGCAGCGCGCGTTCGGCCGTCGCGGCGGCCACCTCCGGGTCGTGCATGACCGACCGGCCGGCGATGAGCGCCAGCACCGGCACGTCCAGCCCGGCCAGCTGCTCCTCGGTGATGCGGGTCGGCTGCGGCAGGCGCAGCTGGTAGTGCTGCATCCCCGCCTCGATCATCCGCGCGACCGGCACGTCCTCGACCGGAGCGCCGCCCGCCGTGTAGGAGTTGAAGCCGTCGCGCCACGACTTCGGCAGCCACGGCAGGGACGCCGGGATGGACCGCACGACGGTGCCCAGCGGCAGGTCGTCGAAGACGAAGACCGCGTCGACCAGGGTCAAAGAGGCGACGAGACCGGGCTGCCGGATCGCCAGGTTGGCCGCGCTCCACCCGCCGATGGCGAGCCCGACCAGGTGGAACCGCTCCTCGGGCAGTCCGGCGAGCGCCTGGTGCAGCCAGGCCGCCTGGTCCGCGTCGTCGACGATGGGGCGGTCCTGGACGCTGCGGCCCGGTTCACCGAGCAGGTCCACGGTGTAGACGTCGCCGACCTCCAGCAGCGAAGGCATGTTGTCGGCCCACACCGGACTCCCCGAGGACCTGCCCGGGAGGAGCACCAGCGGCGCCGAGGCCTCACCGCTGCCCGCGAAGCGGTAGAAGCGGACGACGCCGTAGTCGGTGCGCACGTCGACCGTGTCCGCAACTGCCGGAAGATCCTGAAATGCCTGGTCATAGGCCGCCATGAAGCGATCGCGCCCTTCCGCGCCGTCCCAGTGCCCGACGGGCGAGGGCGTGCGCGTGGCGAAGGCGGCGACCACCACGAGTCCGGCGACGACCCCCAGGGCGATGAGCCATCGGCGACGACGTTTCGAATTGCTCACGACACTCCTAACCGATCGGTAGAATCTCTGACCGATTGGTAGAATACGAACCATGTCAAGGAGAGAGCGAGCGGAATCCGAGCTGACGCTGACCGAGCGCGCCCGGCGGCGGCAGCTGATCGAGGCCACGGTCGAGCTGGTCGCCGACGGCGGCTACGCGGGCACTTCGCTGGCCCGGATCGCCGAACGAGCCGGCATCACGAAGGCAGCCGTGCTCTACCACTTCCCGTCGAAGGACGCGGTGGTCCGCGCCGCGCACGAGCACGTCCTCAACGCGCTGGTCGCCGAGGTCGCCGCCGCGGTGGAGGCGGCGGAACCCGCGAGCGGCCCCGCGGCCTACATCCGGTCGATGATCGGCCACCTGCGCGACCATCCCCGGCACACCAGGATGATCACCGAGGCGATGACCAGCGAGACCGCCAAGCACGAGTCCGCCGAGCGGTGGCGCCCCCTGGCCCAGATCCTCGAAGCGGCGCGCCCGAACCGGCGGGCCGACCTGCGCACCCTCGCGATCATCATCAGCGGCGGGATCGACGCGATCGTCGCCGAACAGCTCGGCGACCCGGCCTACGACACCGCCGCAGCCGCCGACCAGCTCGTCGCCATGGTCGAGGCCGAACTGTCCTCGGACGGCGGGAGTGCAACGCCCCGCTGACCGGGGCGGGCGGCGCGGTCAGTTCCCGCCCGCGTCGAGCAGCCAGTTGTAGCGGAGGCGAAGAGCCCGCTCCACGCTGGCGAACGCCGCCGCGGCTCCGAGCGCGATGTTCAACCACAGCGGCAGGGAGATGGGCGACTCGAAGGCTCCGACGTTCTCGGCCACCGGAGGTATCCGGGAGATCGGTTCGAGGACCTGCACGAGGTTGAGGCCCAACCCGACGACGAGCACGATCACCGAGATGATGCCGATCGACCGGCTCAACCCTGGTCGATCGCGCTCGAGGCGGGCTCGGCGCCCCTCGGCCGACCTCGCGTCCGGCACGAGCTGGCGCTCCGCCCCGTCGCCGGTGACGTAGTGGCAGCGCTTGACCCCGAAGCCGCTCATCGCCACCTCGATCTCGCCGCCCTCGACCGGGAAGACGGCAGGCGTCTTGGACTCGGCGTGATGCCGACCGTCGCGGTACAGGTGCGCCCTGCCCTCGCCGGTCTCGGAGTCTCCCCAGTGCCGCACATCGATCGCGTACTCCACCTGACGGCCGCCGTCCCCGGCCAGCTGGAGGTAGAACAGCGAGCGGCCGGTGAACAGGTTCCACCAGCGGAAACGCTTCAGCGGACGCCCGTCACCACCCTTCACGCGCTTGACCGCCAGACCCCGTCGCCACTCCTTCAGCACGACTGCCCCCGATGTTCGCGACCGACTTCCAACACACTGTGCTAGTGATTGGTCGCGAGAGTAGCACGGCGTGCTAGTACAGCGTGCTGGAGAAGTGGACGGTGCAACGCGATGAGGAGAGACCGGGCTCGTGACATGCCGAAGGCACGAAAAAAGCCCCCACCTGATCGGTGAGGGCTTGATCGCAGCTCGTGTTGGTGGCCAGGGGCGGGGTCGAACCGCCGACCTTCCGCTTTTCAGGCGGACGCTCGTACCAACTGAGCTACCTGGCCGATAGCGTCCGGCTTCATGCCGTTCGCCTTGGCGACCCAGACGGGACTCGAACCCGCGACCTCCGCCGTGACAGGGCGGCGCGCTAACCAACTGCGCCACTGGGCCATGCTTGCTGTATTCAGTTGTTCGTACCCCCAACGGGATTCGAACCCGCGCTACCGCCTTGAAAGGGCGGCGTCCTAGGCCGCTAGACGATGGGGGCTTGGCCGATTCGGAACCGACCCGGCCTTGCCTCCAACCGGCTTTCCCTTTTCAGGTCCGCTCCGTTGGCGTTGAAGAAAGCTTACGACATGCCCTCAGCGAGCCCAACGCAGGGGGGTCACTTAAGCCGAGGCGCCTCGCCGCGGACCTCCTCCAGGCCCCGCACTCGCCCATCAAACTACCGCCTTGACCTGGCCATTTCGACACTCCGTCAGCCTCGGCGACGGGGCACCCCAGAGGTCGGTGGACACCCATCAGGCGGTCGATCCGAGCGGGAAAACGGACAAACCGGCCAATGTTGGAAAATGTGATCCGGGACTCATGATCAGTCGGTGTTCTCCAGCCGCAGCGCCCCCTCGCGGGCGACCCCGGCGAGGACCACCCGCCAGGTCTCCGCGACGCGCTCCGCCAGGCCGGTGAAGTCCGGGCCGACGGTGTGCGCACCCACCAGGGCCGCGTAGGCGACCCGGGCCACCGCCGCCGGATCCGCACCGGGCCGCAGCTGGTCCGCTTCCGCCGACTCGTGCAGCAGGCGGTCGATCAGGCCGTCCCAGCCGTCGCTGACCGCACCGACGCGACGGCAGGCGAGCAGCAGTCCGGCGCGGAGGACGACGTCCCGCTCCAGCCTGCGAGCCACCTCGATCGTCAGGCCGACCGCCGTCGACAGCGGGTCCCGGCCGCCCTCCAGCCAATCCCGCCGCAGCTCGGCGAGCCCGGCGACGTAGTCCGCGACCAGCGCTTCGGCCACCGCCGCCTTGGAGGAGAAGTGGAAGTAGAACGCTCCCTTGGTGGTCCCGCTGCGCCGCAGGATCGCGTTCAGCGCTGCGGCCTCGTACCCGACCAGGTCGAACTCCGTCGCCGCCGCAGTGAGGATGGCGCGGCGGGTGAGCTGCGCCCGGTGCTGCTTCGGCATGGCTCGGCTCCGGCGGGCAGTCGTTCGCCGATTCCGCTCTTCCGAGCGATGAGACCCACGAACGGTTGATCAACACTGCCACCGGAAGTTACTCCGGCCCGGGGCGTCGCGCCCGCCGGGCGACGCCTCCGCGCGACACCGGTCAGCGGGTGACCGGAGGCAGCCCGTCCTCGTCGGGAGCCAATCCCAACATGTCCAGCAGGAGTCTGCAATCTTCCGCGTCCGCCGCCCCGCGAGCGACCGCCATCCGCGCCTTGTGCACTTGCTCCGGCGAGATCCGCGAGGGCTCGCCAGCACGCGGGGCGGGCACCGCGGGCGACTGCCGCGAGGGTCCGTCTTCCTGCTGCCACAAGAACTTCCGTACGTCCAGCGACCCGTACATGACGCCTCCCCGGCCTCGGGTTCCCGGCGCAGGCTATCCACAGGTTGTCCACACCCGCAGCCCCCCACAGAGTGATTTGACTTCGACGCTGAGTAATCACTCTCCGGGGTCACGATCCACTTCGGATGCTCGCGCGGCGCCGGGATCCTGATTTGATCGTCCACACCGGACGGAACGTGGCACCGGCGCGGCCCGGGCAACTCAGGAAGGAACTCGCATGAGCAGTCGAACGTTCACCGTCGGAGGCATGACCTGCGGCCACTGCGCCCGATCGGTCACCGAGGAGCTCTCCGAGCTCCCCGGCGTCACCGACGTGCAGGTGGCGGTGGCCAGCGGGCAGGTGTCGGTGCTCAGCGAGCAGGAGCTCAGCCGCGATGCGGTCACCGCGGCGATCACCGAGGCCGGCTACACCATCACCGACTGGCCCAGCGCGAACTGACGCATTTCGGGCGGCTACCACGTCGAACCGTTGCGCAAGACCGCCGACCGGGCCCGCCCGAGAAGCGCCGGACGCACGAATCGTGCGCCGAAAGCTCCCCAAGGCCGCTCGTCGCGTGCCACAATCGGGTCGCTGACACACCCCCGGTCAGCACCTGTGGAGATCCCCTCCGGCCCCCGCGTTCGTCCCCCTGACGCGGGGGCCCTCCGCTTTCCCCGGCCGTCAGCGGCAGTGACGGACCTCACAGGGATTCGCGCGCCGCAACCCAACCGTTATCGTGGGCACGTGGCTCTAGGACGAACCAAGACCAGCCGTCGGCAGAAGACGGCCGAACCGGCCGAACCCGATCACGAGTTCGAGTCGTACCTGGCTGCGCTGGCTCCGGAGGAAGACGTCGAGTCCACCGGGTCCGGCCGCCGCTTCGGCGCGGCGCAGGTCCACCAGCTCCGGCTGCCCCTGATGGCCAACGAGCGGCTCAAGGAGCTCGCGGCCAAGCAGGGCACCTCTCCGGCGACGCTCGCCCGCGACTGGGTGATGCAGCACCTGGCCATGGAGGACGAGCAGCCATCGCCCGCCGCACCGCAGCCGCCCGCCGCGCCGCAGGCGCAGTCGGCGCCGATGTGGCCCGACCAGGACACCCAGCAGGACTTCCGCCCGGTGGCCGAGCCGGTGCAGCGCGGTGACGTCGAGCAGACCGAGGAGATCACCGTGCCGCAGAACCGCTTCCGGCACTGAAACTCCGCCTGGACGAACGACGTCCCACCGACCCCGGGGCACCGGGGTCGGTGGGACGTCCGCTTTTTCATCCGGTTTTGTCGTTGAAGCGGCGCAGCCGCTTAGCCCACCCTCGGCGCTTGCACCGCCGCGGGTTCTCAGCGCTCGCCTGGCGAGGACAGCCCGTTCGCCGTGTACCGGACATGCATAAGAACGGGATCCCGCAGCCAGGCGGGCGCTGAGGTTCCGCTACCCGCACCGCCACGCAGAACGAGTCCGCCAGACAGGTTTGTCAGGCCGGCAGGCCGAGCTCCCTGGCGATCAGCATGCGCTGAACCTCGCTCGTGCCCTCCCCGATCTCCAGGATCTTGGCGTCGCGGTAGAAGCGGCCGACCGGGGTTTCGTTCATGAAGCCGTAGCCGCCGAAGATCTGGGTGGCGTCGCGGGCGTTGTCCATCGCCGCGTTCGACGAGGCCAGCTTCGCGATCGCGGCCTGCTTCTTGTACGGCTCGCCGCGCAGCATCCGCGATGCCGCGTCGTAGTAGGCCAGGCGCGCGGTGTGCGCGCGCAGCTCCATGTCGGCGATCTTGAACTGCATCGCCTGGTACTCGCCGATCTTGCGGCCGAAGGCCTCGCGCTCGTCGAGGTAGCGCAGGCACTCGTCCACGCAGCCCTGGGCGAGGCCGACGCCGACCGCCGCGATCGCCACCCGGCCCTCGGTGAGCGTGGCGAGGAACTGCGCGTAGCCGCGGCCCCGCTCGCCGAGCAGGTTCGCGGCGGGCACCCGGCAGTCGTCGAAGGACAGCGCGTGGGTGTCCGAGGCGTTCCAGCCGACCTTCGAGTACTTCTTGGCGACCTCGAACCCGGGCGTGCCCGAGGGCACGATGATCGTGGAGATCTCCTTGCGGCCGTCCGGCTTCTGGCCGGTGACCGCGGTGACCGTGACCAGCCCGGTCAGGTCGGTTCCGGAGTTGGTGATGAACGCCTTGGACCCGTTGATCACCCAGCTGTCGCCGTCCAGGACCGCGGTCGTGCGGGTGGAGCCCGCGTCGGAACCGCCGCCCGGCTCGGTCAGGCCGAAGGCGCCGAGGATCTCGCCGCGGGCCAGCTTCGGCAGCCAGGTGGCGCGCTGCTCGTCGTTGCCGAAGCGGTAGATCGGCATGACGCCCAGCGACACGCCCGCTTCCAGGGTGATCGCCACCGAGGAGTCGACGCGGGCCAGCTCCTCCAGCGCCAGGCAGAGCGCGAAGTAGTCGCCGCCCATGCCGCCGTGCTCCTCCGGGACGGGCAGGCCGAACAGGCCCATCTCGCCCATCGTGCGCACCAGCGGGTACGGGAACTCCTCGCGCTCGTAGTAGTCGCCGATGACCGGGGCGACTTCCTTGCTCGCGAAGGTCCGCACGCTGTCGCGCAGGGCTTCGTGCTCCTCGCTGAGCCGGTGGTCCACCATCACTGGGCCTCCTTCGTTGTCCCGGTCGCGTCCGACGGGGCGGTGAGGACAGCCAGCGGCTGGTCGAGCCCGACCGACTGCCCCTTCCTGGCGTGCACTTCGGTGACGACGCCGTCGATCGGGGCGGTGATGGTGTGCTCCATCTTCATCGCCTCGACGACGAACAGCCGTTGTCCGCTGGTGACCTGCTGGCCCGCGGAGACGTCGGCGACCAGCACCGTGCCCGGCATCGGGCTGGTCACCGCTCCGCCGGAGCGGCCAGCCGCCGCGCCGCGGTCGGCGAGGAGCCGGTGCTCGGCGAGCGCCCAGGTGCGGCCGTCGGCGGCGAGCCACGTGGTGCCGTCGACGTGCGCGAACCGGTAGCGGCGGGTCCGGCCCCGGTAGGTGACGGTCAGCGCGTCGCCGTGCGCCTCCGCCGATGCCCGGTGGATCGCGGATTCCGTTGCGGGCATGGAGACCTCGGCGTCGCGGGCGCGGCCGCGGATGCGGACCTCGACCTCGTCGCCGTCGGCGGCGAAGCGCCAGGTGCTCCACGCGGGCTCGCCGAGGCGCCAGCCGTCGGGGACGTCCCACGGGTCGACCGCGGTGCCGTTGGGTTCCGCGGCGAGCAGGCGCTCCAGGGCCGCAGCCGCGTAGACCTCGTCGGGCGTGGTCTTGCTCTCGGCGATCAGCGCGTCGAGTTCGCGTTCGACCAGGCCGGTGTCGAGGGCGCCCGCCTGCACCTGCTCGTGCCGCAGGAGCGCTCGCAGGAACGCGACGTTGGTCTGCAGGCCGAGGACCGCGGTGTCGCCGAGCGCCTTGTCCAGGCGGCGCAGCGCGTCGCCGCGGTTCGGGCCCCAGGCGATGACCTTGGCCAGCATCGGGTCGTAGTCCGACCCCACCCGGGCTCCCGGGCGGATGCCGGAGTCCACCCGCACGCCGGGGCCGGCCGGTTCGTGGACGGCGAGCACGTCGCCGCCGGTCGGCAGGAAGTTGCGCGTCGGGTCCTCGGCGTAGACGCGGGCCTCCACCGCGTGGCCGTCGAGCGCGATGTCCTGCTGGGTCCACGGCAGCGGTTCGCCCGCCGCGACCCGGACCTGCTGCTCGACGAGGTCGATGCCGCGCTGCCCGCCGACGGTGGTGACCAGCTCGGTGACCGGGTGCTCGACCTGCAGGCGGGTGTTCATCTCCATGAAGAAGAACTCCTCCGGCCGGTCCGCGGAGACGATGAACTCCACCGTGCCCGCGCCGACGTAGCCCACCGAGCGGGCCGCGTTGACCGCCGCCGCACCGATGCGGGCGCGGGTCGCCGCGTCGAGCAGCGGCGACGGGGCTTCTTCGATGATCTTCTGGTGGCGCCGCTGCAGGCTGCACTCGCGCTCGCCGAGGTGCACGACGTTGCCGTGCGCGTCGGCCAGCACCTGGACCTCGATGTGCCGGGGGCGGGCCACGAAGCGCTCCACGAACAGCGTGTCGTCGCCGAAGGCCGACCGCGCCTCGCGCCGGGCCGAGGCGATCTGATCGTCCAGCGCGGACTCGTCGTGGATCAGCCGCATGCCCTTGCCACCACCGCCCGCGGAGGGCTTGAGCAGCACCGGGAAGCCGATTTCGAGCGCCGCCCGGTGCAGGTCGGCGTCGGTCATGTCCGGCTCGCTGCGGCCGGGCACCACCGGGACGTCGGCGGCCGAAACCGTCTGCTTGGCGCGGATCTTGTCGCCCATCGACTCGATCGCGGCGGGCGGTGGGCCGATGAACTCGATCCCGGCGCTGGCGCATTCCGCCGCGAAGGCGGCGTTCTCGGCCAGGAAACCGTATCCGGGGTGGATCGCCTGGGCACCGGTGCTGCGGGCGGCGTCCAGGATCCGCTTGCCGTCGAGGTAGCTCTCGGCGGCCGCGCTCGGTCCGATGTGGACGGCCGTGTCGGCTTCGCGGACGTGCCGGGCATCGCGGTCGGCATCGCTGTACACGGCCACCGAGCGGATGCCCAGCTCGCGCAGCGTCCGGATCACCCGGACCGCGATCTCGCCCCGGTTCGCCACCAGCACCGCGTCGAAGTGCTGCATCGTCATCCCTTCGCCTCGCACGGCAGAGTCGTTGCCCGTGAGCGTTTCGGGGTGCTATAGCGCCCCAAAGCGCGCACGGGACCTGAGCAGCGCATACCGGTCACATCCGGAAGACGCCGTAGGAGATGTCTTCCAGCGGGGCGTTGGCCGCCGCCGAGATCGCCAGGCCGAGGACCGTGCGGGTCTGCTTCGGGTCGATGACCCCGTCGTCCCACAGGCGGGCCGTCGCGTAGTACGGGTGGCCCTGGTGCTCGTACTGGTCGCGGATCGGCTGCTTGAAGGCCTCCTCCGCATCGACCGGCCAGTCCTCGCCGCGCGCGTCGAGCTGGTCGCGGCGGACCGTGGCCAGCACCGATGCCGCCTGCTCGCCGCCCATCACCGAGATCCGCGCGTTCGGCCACATCCACATGAAGCGCGGCGAGTACGCCCGGCCGCACATCGAGTAGTTGCCCGCGCCGAAGGAACCGCCGATCACCACGGTGAACTTGGGGACGCGGGCGCAGGCCACCGCGGTGACCATCTTCGCGCCGTGCTTGGCGATGCCGCCGGCCTCGTACTCCTTGCCGACCATGAAGCCGGAGATGTTCTGCAGGAACACCAGCGGGATCGAGCGCTTGTCGCACAGCTCGATGAAGTGCGCGCCCTTCAGCGCCGACTCGCTGAACAGGATCCCGTTGTTGGCGATGATGCCCACCGGGTGCCCGTGGATGCGGGCGAAACCGGTGACCAGCGTCTGGCCGTACTCCTGCTTGAACTCGGCGAACCGGCTGCCGTCGACGATGCGGGCGATCACCTCGCGCACGTCGTAGGGCGTGCGGCTGTCGGTCGGGACCACGCCGTAGAGCTCGTCCGGGTCGGCCACCGGCGCTTCGACCGGCGCGACGTCCCAGGGCCGGGGCGCGCGCGGGCCGAGGGTGCTGACGATGGAGCGGACGATGCGCAGCGCGTCGGCGTCGTCGGCGGCCAGGTGGTCGGTGACGCCGGAGGTGCGGCTGTGCAACTCGCCGCCGCCCAGCTCCTCGGCGGTCACCTCGGCGCCGGTCGCGGCCTTCACCAGCGGCGGGCCGCCGAGGAAGATGGTGCCCTGGTCGCGGACGATCACCGCCTCGTCGCTCATCGCCGGGACGTAGGCGCCGCCCGCGGTGCACGAGCCGAGCACGGCGGCGATCTGCGGGATGCCGCGGGCCGACATCGTCGCCTGGTTGTAGAAGATCCGGCCGAAGTGCTCGCGGTCCGGGAACACCTCGTCCTGCCTGGGCAGGAACGCGCCTCCGGAGTCCACCAGGTACAGGCAGGGCAGGTTGTTGTGCAGGGCGACTTCCTGCGCCCGCAGGTGCTTCTTGACCGTGAGCGGGTAGTAGGTGCCGCCCTTGACCGTGGCGTCGTTGGCCACCACCACGCATTCGCGGCCGGAGACCCGGCCGACGCCGGTGATGATGCCCGCCGACGGCGCTTCGTCGTCGTAGAGGCCGTGCGCGGCCAGCGGCGAGAGCTCCAGGAACGGCGAGCCGCGGTCGAGCAGCGCGTCGACCCGGTCGCGGGGCAGCAGCTTGCCGCGCTCGACGTGCCGGATCCGGGCCTTCTCCGGCCCGCCGAGGCGGGTGCGGGAGAGCTGGGCGTTGAGGTCTTCGACGAGCTTCGCGTGCTGCTCGGTGTAGCGGGCGAACTCCGCCGAGTCCGGATCCGCGGTCGTGCGCAGGGCGGGCGCATCCATGCGGGGCACACCTTCCACCGGAGGTTAGTCATCGTTAACGTGACCGATGTTAACGATGACTAACCCGGTTCGTCTAGCATCGACTGCGATGCCCACCGATGCAGCCAAACCCTCCCGCCGCGAGCAGATCCTGGCCGCGGCGGCGGAGAAGTTCGCCCGCGCCGGGTTCCACGGGGTCGGCATCGACGACATCGGCAGCGCCGTCGGCATCTCCGGCCCCGCGCTGTACCGGCACTTCCGCAGCAAGGACGCGATGCTGGCGGAGCTGCTGACCGGCATCAGTGACCGGCTGCTGCGCGGTGGCCAGGACCGCGTCGGCGAGGCGGCCGACCCGCACGACGCGCTGGACCGGCTGGTGCGCTGGCACGTCGAGTTCGCCCTGGGCAACCCGGCGCTGATCACCGTGCACATGCGCGACCTGGACAGCCTCGCCGACGACGACCGGCACAAGGTCCGCGAACTGCAGCGCAGCTACGTGGAGGTCTGGGTGGACGTGCTGTGCCAGATCCACCCGGAGCTGCCGCGCCCCACGGCCCGCGCGGCGGCGCACGCGGTGTTCGGCCTGATCAACTCGACGCCCTACAGCGCGCACCTGGACACCGAGGCGATGTCCCGCCTGCTGCGCGCGATGGCCCTCGGCGCCATCGACCGGGCCACCTGAGGCTCAGGCGCGGTGCTCCTTCCGGAGCAGAGCCGCGATGAGGACAGCACCGACGACCAGGAGCGCAGCGGCCGCGGTGAGCGCGAGGGAGTAGCCCGAGGCGCCTCGGCCGGTGGCCAGCGGGACCAGCACCGCCAGCCCCACCGCACCGCCGATCTGCTGGCCGCAGTTCAGCAGCGCCGAACCGAGACCGGCGTCCCGCTCGGTGGTGCCCGATACCGCGGCGACCGCCAACGCGGGATGGCTCAGACCGCACCCGATGCTCGTGATGAGCAGACCGGGCAACACCTCGGTCGCGTAGGCGGCACCGGGCGCAACGCCGGAGAGCACGACCAATCCGATCGCGCTGATCAGGAACGACATCGCGAGGGACCGGCCCACGCCGAACCGGATCACCGACCGGGAGGACAGCCACATCCCGGCGAGGATGCCCGCCCCGTAGGGCAGGTAGGCGAGCCCGGCCGTCAGCGGCCGGTAACCGAGCACGGTCTGCAGGTGCAGCATCAGCAGGAAGGCCATCCCGAAGAAGGCCGCGGAGAACAGCAGCGACGCGGAGTTGGCGACGGCGCGGACCCGGTGGGCCAGGAAGGCCATCGGCACGAGCGGCTCGGCGGTGCGGGACTCGACCACCGCGAACGACACCGCCAGGACCGCGGCCAGCGCGAGGGCACCGGCGGCGACCACGTCCCAGCCCGACTCAGCGACCCGGAGCAGTCCGAAGACCAGCGACAACAGGGTTCCGGTGCCGAGCACCGCACCCGGTACGTCCAGCCGCCCGCGCCCCGCCCGGCTCTCCGCGACCAAGCGCGGGAGCAGTGCGAGGGCGGCGACGGCGACCGGCAGGTTGATCAGGAAGATCCAGCGCCACGACGCCAGGTCGGTCAGCGCGCCGGAGATCACCAGACCCGCCGTGCCGCCCAGCGCGGCGATGCCACCCCAGATGCCGAGCGCTCTGGCGCGTTCGCCGGTGCCGGGGAACAGCAGCGCGATCAGCGCCAGTGCGGCGGGTGCGGACATGGCAGCGCCCGCGCCCTGGGCGAACCGCCCGGCCACCAGCTGCC
Organism: Saccharopolyspora indica; assembly: GCF_027853965.1. Classification (GTDB taxonomy): domain Bacteria; phylum Actinomycetota; class Actinomycetes; order Mycobacteriales; family Pseudonocardiaceae; genus Saccharopolyspora; species Saccharopolyspora indica. The sequence continues at coordinate 97,685 of NZ_JAQGLB010000023.1, forward strand.
AGGGCTCCTGCGCGATGCCGCAGACGAGGCTCGCCGCGCCGAACACCACCACTCCGCTCAGGAAGACCCGGCGGCGGCCGAACCGGTCCGCCGCGCGGCCGAACAGCAGCAGGAGGCCGCCGAACGAGAGGAAGTAGGCGTTGACGACCCAGGTCAGCCCCGCGGTGCTGAAGCCGAGATCGGCCTGGAGGCTCGGCAGCGCCACGTTCACCACGGTGTCGTCGAGGACCAGCATGAACTGCACGAAGCACAGGACCACCAGCGCCGGTCCACGACGTCCGGTGACCGCGGCTGTGCGGTGATCAACTGTCATGGGGCGACGCTATGCAGCGGCCGATCTGTCCGCGATGCGCAACGAGGCCGAAGGATGTCGCGTTGCGGCCATACCCTTCTGGCATGACCTCGTACGCCGCTCCGGCCGGGATCGGAGCGATCGTCGTCGGGAACTTCCCGCTGGAGTCCGGGCAGTGGTTCTCCGCGCACAGCCACCCGCAGCACCAGTTGGCGTGGACCCGCAGCGGCGTGCTCGGCGTCGCCGTGGACGACGTCCACTGGGTCCTGCCGCCCACCCGGGCGCTGTGGCTTCCCGCAGGGGTCGTGCACCGGACCGGCGCGACTCGCGACGCGGTGCTCAGCGGCCTCTACTTCGACCCGGACCACCCGGGCAGCCCGGTGTGGACCGAGCCGACTCCCGTCCTCGTCGACGGGCTGCTGGCCCAGCTCATCGCCCACCTCGGCCGGGACGACCTGGCCGACGACGCGCGCCTGCGGGCCGAAGCGGTCGTGTTCGACCTGCTGCGCCCGCTGCCGGTCACGCCCATCGACGTGCCGAGCCCGGCCGACGAACGCGTCCGCATCGTGGCCGACGCGCTGCTCGCCGACCCCGCGGACCAGCGGGGCCTGGAGGCGCACGCCCGAGCCGCCGGGGTGAGCCGCCGCACCCTGACCAGGCTGTTCGTCCGCGACACCGGCATGTCCTTCGACCGCTGGCGGACTCACGCGCGCCTGCGCGCCGCGCTGGCCCTGCTCGCCGAGGGCCAGCCGGTGTCGCGGGTCGCGCACGCCGTCGGGTACGCGACGCCGAGCGCGTTCCTCGCCGCGTTCAAGCGGACCGTCGGGACCTCTCCCCGGCGCTACCTGGGCAACGGGTGATTGCCCGGGTTCGAGGGTGGGTACGGAGAGGGTTACGGCCAGCTCGGAGCCGATCCGCTGGAGGCGTGGATGGCCAGCACCCGGGTCGAACCCACCCCGATCCCCACGCGGGCCCGGACCACGCGGCGGCCGCGCAAGGGCGAGCACCTCGTGCCGTGGCTGCACACCACCGATCCCAAGCAGATCGGGATCCTGTACCTGCTCGCGTCGTTCGCGTTCTTCATCGCGGGCGGGGTGATGGCGCTGCTGATGCGCGGCGAGCTGGCCGCGCCGGGGATGCAGTTCCTCTCCCAGGAGCAGTACAACCAGCTGTTCACCATGCACGGCACGGTGATGCTGCTGCTGTTCGCCACCCCGGTCATCTTCGGCTTCGCCAACGTGGTGCTGCCGCTGCAGATCGGGGCGCCGGACGTGGCGTTCCCGCGGCTGAACGCGCTGTCGTTCTGGCTGTTCCTGTTCGGCGGGCTGATCGTGATCAGCGGGTTCGTGCTGCCCAACGGGGCGGCCGACTTCGGCTGGACGGCCTACGCGCCGCTGTCCGCGTCGTTCACCCCGGGGCCCGGCGGGGACGTGTGGGCGGCCGGGCTGATCGTCAGCGGGCTCGGCACGATCCTCGGCGCGGTCAACATGATCACCACGCTGGTGTGCCTGCGCTGCCCTGGCATGACGATGTGGCGGCTGCCGATCTTCTGCTGGAACGTGCTGGCCACCAGCCTGCTGGTGCTGATGGCGTTCCCGATCCTGGCCGCCGCGCTGTTCGGGCTGCTGGTCGACCGGCACCTCGGCGGGCACGCGTTCGACCCGGCCAACGGCGGCGCGATCCTCTACCAGCACCTGTTCTGGTTCTTCGGCCACCCGGAGGTCTACATCGTGGCGCTGCCGTTCTTCGGCATCGTCACCGAGATCCTGCCGGTGTTCAGCCGCAAACCGCTGTTCGGCTACACCGGGCTGGTGCTGGCCACGATGACGATCATGGGCCTGTCCATGATCGTGTGGGCGCACCACATGTTCGCCACCGGTGCGGTGCTGCTGCCGTTCTTCTCCTTCGCCACGTTCCTGATCGCGGTGCCCACCGGCATCAAGTTCTTCAACTGGATCGGCACCATGTGGCGCGGCAGGCTGACCTTCGAGTCGCCGATGCTGTTCTCCATCGGGTTCCTGGTGACGTTCCTGCTCGGCGGGCTGACCGGGGTGGTCCTGGCCGCACCGCCGCTGGACTTCCACATCACCGACACCTACTTCGTGGTGGCGCACTTCCACTACGTGCTGTTCGGCACCATCGTGTTCGCGGTGTTCGCCGGGGTGTACTTCTGGTTCCCGAAGATGACCGGCCGGATGATGGACGACCGGCTGGGCAAGCTGCACTTCTGGCTGACCTTCGTCGGGTTCCACCTGACGTTCCTGGTGCAGCACTGGCTGGGCGCCGAGGGCATGCCGCGCCGCTACGCCGACTACCTGACGACCGACGGGTTCACCGCGCTGAACGTGGTGTCCACCATCGGCGCCTTCGTGCTGGGCGGCTCGATGCTGCCGTTCCTGTACAACGTGTTCAAGAGCTACCGGTTCGGGACGGTGGCCGGGGTGGACGACCCGTGGGGGCACGGGAACTCGCTGGAGTGGGCGACCTCCTGCCCGCCGCCGCGGCACAACTTCACCTCGTTGCCGCGGGTGCGCTCGATCCGCCCGGCGTTCGAGCTGCACTACCCGCACATGGCCGAGCGGCTGGAGGCCGAGGCGCACGTCTCGCTGCGGCGCGGGCACCGGCGAGGCGATGCAGGCTCCGTTTCCGCAGGTCAGTGCCCGTGAGTACTTCGGGGTGCTATAGCCCCACAAAGCACTCACGGGGGCTGAACAGGGGAAACGGAGCTGCATCGCGCGAGCTCGGCAGCTGCCGGTGCCGGTGGTTAGATGCTCGCGTGGCCGCTGACTCCCCGGGGATCGCGTTCCTGCTCAGCCAGCTGGGCGCGCACGCCGCGACGCAGTTCGGCGCGCGCGTCGAGGAGCTGGGGCTGACACCTCCGCTGGTCGGCGTGCTGCGGATGATCTCGGTCCGGCCGGGCCTCAGCCAGCAGCAGCTGGCCGGCGAGCTCGGACTGCTGCCGAGCAAGGTGGTGGCCTTCGTCGACGACCTGGAGCGCCGCGGCCTGGTCACCCGCACGCGCGGCACCCGCGACCGCCGCGTCCAGCACCTGGCCCTGACCGCAGAGGGGACCGAGCTGCTGGGCGAGGCCCTCGAGGTGGCGGCGCGGCACGAGGACGCCTTCTGCCTGGCCCTGACCCCGGAAGAACGGGCGCAGCTCCAAGCGCTCCTGGAGCACTTGGCCCGCAGCCATGAGCTGACTCCAGGTGCCCACGGTCACCGCCGGATGCGCTGAGGCCGGTCAGCTGCCCAGCTGGCCGAGGATCGGTGATCTTCGCGTCGTCGGCCAGCATCATGGCCTTGCTGAGCACCGCGGACAGCACGCCGTCGCCTTCGAAGGGCAGGTAGCCGACTGCTCCGCCGCCCGGCTTCGGGACGATGCACAGGTACTGGTCGTTCGGTGTCATCAGGATGTTGCCCGACCCCAGGTGGATCTCGTACGTGCGCGTTCCTGAATCACGTGTCCACTGAGGTCATTCCGACTTGACGACCTCCGAGCGGGCCAGCACCTGGCCGTTGGCGTCGAGCGCTTCGACCGCCGCGTAGTCCTCGGCGGCGGGCAGGTCGGCGGCGGTCTCGAAGCCCGTCTTCGGGACGTCCGCGACCGGTGCGAGCTGGTCCGGCGCCGGGCCCGCGAGGACGCGCCAGGTGCGGGCCTCGGTGGCTCCGTTCCAGCTCGCGTACACCGTCGGAGTCCCGTCGTCGGCGTTCATCGCCGCCGCCGGGAGCTCGGTGGGCGTGCCGGTCCAGGGCAGCCGGAAGGCCCGGTAGGACGGCATGTTGTCGCCGAACGAGCCGTGCAGCGCCACCGCGCCGGTCTCGTCGAACTCGGTGAACTCCGGCTGCGATCCCCAGCCGACGAAGCTGTTGCCGCCCGCCAGCACCTGGTGACCGCCCTGGCTGACGCTCGTGGCGCCGCCGGGGTGGGTGAACTCGCGCACCACGCGGGCCGTGCGCGCGGTCTGGTCGACGGCGAGGACCAGCGCCCGGGACGCCGGCCCGGGCACGCTGGCCGCGTTGTCGAACAGGCTCATGGTGCCGTCCGGGTGCCAGCGCGCGTCGTGCTGCCGCCCGAACACGGCGTCCGGGTCGAGCGCGAAGTCGCTGCGCTTGCCGCCGAGCCGCCACTGCACCCCGCCGGTGGCGCGGTCCAGCTGGTAGATCGCGTCGGTGTGGCGGGCGGAGATCAGCAGGTTGCCGTTCGCGTCCTCGGTGACCGAGTTGAGGTGGATGTAGTCGTAGGGCGCCGCGGGGTCCTCCGGGAGCGGGACCGTCGACTCGTCGAGCGCCACGTGGTCCAGGCTGCGCCAGTCGAACAGCACCTCGCCGGTGGCGATGTCGATCTCCTGGACGACGCCCTCCACGACGGGCCGGTCGAGCTGCACCGTGCGGTAGGCGATCAGCAGCGCGGTGTCGCGCGGCGTGATGATCATCTCGTGCAGGTCGGCGCGCAGGTCGTTGCCCGCCCGGACGGTGGCGATCTGCTGGTAGGAGCGGTCCAGCAGGACGTACTCGCCCTCGCCGTAGCCGGGCCGCGGCGCGCCCTGCCACCAGGTCAGCACCGGTTGGCCGCGGTAGGTCTGGGCCTTGAAGTCCATCGTGAACAGCCCGGCGCCGTCGCCGACCGGCTGGAACCAGACCGGCTGGCCCGCGTCGTCGACGATCATCGGCCCGCTCTGGGCGGCGGTGCCGTGCGGCGCGAGGAAGATGCTGCCGGGTTCGGTGCCGTTGGCCGGGGTGTCGATCCGCACCACCGGCGGGCTCAGATCCGGCCTGGTGATGAAGCGGTGCGGCTCCGGGGGCGCGGCCACGCCGGAGGCGGTGCTCGCCACCAGCAGTGCCAGCGCCGCGAACACGACCGCGACGACCTTCGAGCGCATCGGCCCCTCCGTGGAGAACGGGGATGGGTCGCGTCGAGGGCTATCACCGGGCAACTCGCGGCAGGTAGTCAGTTGCGAAAAGTTTCCACGTTTTCCCCGTTTGCCAGATCGCACAGCGCGCGCCTCCCGGAAATGTGCGGAACGCACTGCCGAAAATCCACAGTGGACGGATGGATTCCGAACGTGGCGCGGTTCATAACCGGTTCAGGAACAGCGGGGTACCGGGATACTGTTGAGCACAACTGGGAACGCCTGCGTGAGCCGTTCCACCTCCCCGCTGGCGACGAGCCGCTCCGGCGTGCGCGCGGCGGGGCGATCGCACACCGTCCGGCACGTTCCGTCTCAGGGGGATTTCCTTGCCCATTGCCCTGTTGGCCCTGGCCATCGCCGCATTCGGGATCGGGACGACCGAGTTCGTGATGATGGGCCTGCTGCCCGAGGTCGCCACCGACCTGCAGGTGTCCATCCCGGACGCGGGCGGCTACATCTCGCTGTACGCGCTCGGTGTGGTGATCGGCGCTCCGCTGCTGACCATCCTCGGCATGCGCGCCCGCCGCAAGGCGATGCTGCTGAGCATGCTGGTGCTGTTCACCGCCGGGAACCTGTTCTCCGCGTTCGCCCCGACGCACGAGCTGCTGCTGACCGCCCGGTTCGTCGCCGGGCTGCCGCACGGCACGTTCTTCGGCATCGGCGCCGTCGTCGCGGCCGGGCTGGTCGCCGCCGACAAGCGCGGGCAGGCCATCTCGATGATGTTCATCGGCCTGACGGTGGCCAACATCGTCGGCGTGCCGATCGGCACGCTGCTCGGCCAGGCGTTCGGCTGGCGCTGGGCCTTCGGCCTGGTCGCGGGGATCGGCGTGATCGCGCTGGCCGCCGTCGCCGCGCTGGTGCCCGCCCAGCCCAAGCCCACCGACGTCAGCCTGCGCGGCGAGCTGCGCGCGTTCCGCCGCCCGCAGGTGTGGCTGGCCTTCGCCGTGGTGGTCTTCGGCTTCGCCGCGACCTTCTCCTTCTACAGCTACATCAAGCCGGTGCTCACCGACGTGACCGGCTACTCGGCGACCGCGGTCACCCCGCTGCTGGCGCTGTTCGGCGTCGGCATGACCGTCGGCACCGCGCTCGGCGGGCGGTTCGCGGACCGCAACCCGATGCGGACGCTGTACGTCTTCCTCGCCGCGCTCGCCGCGTCCCTCGGCCTGTTCGTGTTCACCGCGCACAGCGCCGTGCTGGCGCCGATCACCGTGTTCCTGATCGGCGCGACCGGCTTCGCGGCCATCCCGAGCATCCAGGCGCGGATCCTGGACCAGGCGAAGGAAGCACCCGCGCTGGGCTCGGCGAGCATCCAGTCCACCTTCAACATCGCCAACTCGCTGGGCGCCTACCTCGGCGGCCTGGTCATCGCGGCCGGACTGGGCCTGACCGCGCCGAGCTGGGTCGGCGCCCTGCTGGCCGTCGTCGGCCTCGGCTTCGCGCTGCTGTCCGGCTGGCTGGACCGCCGCCCGCGGTCCGCCGGGACCGTCGCCGCGCAGCCCGCCGAGGCCGTCGAGATCGGCTGACCGGGTGCCACACCGGTCACTCGCGGAACACCTCCTGGGCGATCGCGGGGCAGGTGAAATACGGTGGCCTGCGGTACGGGCCACACCGCGTGGCGGGAATCCACGATCGACTGAATCGGTTCCACCTGGTGCCGGCCCCTCGCGGCCGGCGACGAACGCGATACGGCGGAGGACATCACCCACATGACTCAGGTTCCGAACATCACGCTGAACACCGGCGCAGCGATGCCGCAGCTCGGCTACGGCGTCTTCCAGGTGCCGGCCGACGAGGTCGTCGCACCGGTGAAGTCGGCGCTGGAGGCCGGTTACCGCAGCATCGACACCGCCGCGGTGTACGGCAACGAGGAGGGCGTGGGCCGGGCGATCGCCGAATCGGGCATCGCGCGCGAGGACCTGTTCGTCACCACCAAGCTCTGGAACGACAAGCAGGGCCACGACAGCGCGCTGAAGGCCTTCGACGAGAGCCTGGAGCGGCTCGGCCTGGAGTACGTCGACCTGTACCTGATCCACTGGCCGGTCGCCGCCGCGGACAAGTACGTCGACACCTGGAAGGCGTTCCAGAAGCTCTACGACGAGGGCCGAGCCAAGGCGATCGGCGTGTCGAACTTCCAGGTCCCGCACCTGCGGCGGCTGTTCGACGAGACCGACGTGGTGCCCGCGGTGAACCAGATCGAGCTGCACCCGAACCTGCCGCAGGCCGAGCTGCGCGCGTTCCACGCCGAGCACGGCATCGCCACCGAGGCGTGGAGCCCGCTGGGCCAGGGCAAGGGCCTGCTCGACGACACGACGCTGTCCTCGCTGGGCGAGAAGTACGGCAAGAGCCCGGCGCAGATCGTGCTGCGCTGGCACCTGCAGCTGGGCAACGTCGTGATCCCGAAGTCGGTCACCCCGTCGCGGATCGAGGAGAACATCGAGGTCTTCGACTTCGAGCTGGCCGACGACGACGTCGCGGCGATCACCGCGCTGCGCACCGACGTCCGCGTCGGCCCCGACCCGGACACCTTCGCAGCCGGCGCCTGACGCACCGGCGCGACGGCCCGCCCCGCCGCTCCCGGCGCGGCGGGCCGTCGTGCTTCACACCTTCCGGGGAACCACCACCAACCCACGCACGCAGCCCCGACCTGCACGAACCCCGCTCTCGGCGGCCAGGAGCGGTCAATTTCGCACGAAATTGACCAGGGCCCGGGTGACGGAGCGGGTCAGGCGGCTTGGATCGCGGGGCGCGGGGCGAAGCCGCGCAGGACGTTGCTGCCGGAGCGCAGGGAGGCCACCTGGCTGCGGGTGGCCAGCCAGCCCGGGAACTTCGCCAGGCGTTGCAGCGGCGTGCTGCGCTGGGCCGAGGTCAGGGCCGCGGTGCGGGACACCTTGAGGGCCCGCGGGCGGCGTTCCTGCTCATAGGCGCGCAGCCGGGGAGCCAGGTCGTCGCCCGCTCCGGACAGGTACTGGGTGAGCAGCCAGGCGTCTTCCAGCGTCTGGTTGGCCGCCTGCGCCACCGCGGGCGGCATCGCGTGCACGGCATCGCCGAGCAGCGTGCTGCGCGGGCCGCCCCAGACGTGCGGGACCTTGTGCCGGATGTGCGGGAAGAAGCCCAGGTCGTCGTCGGTGACCGAGGCCAGCAGCTGCTCGACCGGATCCGGCCAGCCCGCGAAGACCGCGCGCAGGTCGGCGACCGAGAGCACCGGGTCGCCTTCCTTCCACGGCATGTCGAACCACCAGTGCAGCAGCCCGTCGCCGGTCGGGATCAGGCCGCAGTGCGCGTTGCGGCCCGCGATGTTGAGCGTCTGGTGGCCGTGCGCGACGGGCAGGTCGCTGCGGGTCAGGCCCTGCCAGCTCGCCCAGCCGGTGGGCTTGGCCGGGTCGCCGCCGAGCAGCTCGCGGCGCACCACGGAGCGCTGCCCGTCGGCGCCGATCAGCAGGTCGCCGACGGCTTCGCTGCCGTCGTCGAACTCCACCGCGACGCTGTCCGGCCGTTCCACGACGCCGACGCAGCGGCGGCCGAAGTGCAGCACCTCCGGTGGCAGCGCGGCGGCCATCTCGGCGATCAGCTCGCGGCGCGCGATCTGCACCGTCGGCGAGCCGAGGCGCTCGGTGACCTCGCCGAGGTCGGCTTCCCACAGCAGGCGGCCGGAGTCGGTGAGCGAGCGCAGGCTGTGCAGCTTGCGGCCGGACGGTTCGATGTCGATGCCCAGTTCGCGCAGCGCGGCCGTGCCGTTGCTCCACACCGTGATGCCCGCGCCGGTGGTCCGCAGGGTGTCGGCGTGCTCGAAGACCTGGACCTCGTGGCCCTGGCCGAGCAGCCCGTTGGCGATGGCGAGTCCTCCGACTCCGGCTCCGATCACGAGAACTCGCATCGTCTCCATCCGTCAGCCCCGACGTCAGTTGTCCTGCTCGATTTTATCCAGCGGACCGGTAGTACCGATTTGTCCTTGCTCACAGCCGGAACAACGAACGACACGGCCGCGGGTTCCCCGATGGCCACCGGACCTGGCGAAACGAGCGCCGCGCGAGCGGTCTGGGCACGGTCGCATTAGCAAACTATGGTGCGATCATGAGTCCCCGCGTCTCCCCGCCGTTCCGCGCAGACCACGTCGGCAGCCTGCTGCGCCCGCAAGCCCTGCTCGACGCCCGCGACGACCACGCCGCGGGCCGCATCGACGACGCCGAGCTGCGGCGCGTCGAGGACGAGGCGATCACGCAGGTGGTGGCCGTGCAGGAGGAGATCGGCCTGCACAGCGCCACCGACGGGGAGTTCCGGCGCGGCTCCTGGCACGTGGACTTCCTGCGCCAGCTCGACGGCGTGGAGCAGGTCGCCGACACCAGCCTCGCGGTCCAGTTCCGCAACGAGCAGGGCGGCATCGAGTTCGCCACGCCGGGCCTGCGGGTCACCGGCCGGGTCGGGCTGAGCCGGACGATCTTCGAGGAGGAGTTCACCGCGCTGGCCGAGCGGGTCACCACCGCGACGCCGAAGCTGACCATCCCGTCGCCGGGCATGCTCCACCACCTCGGCGGCCGGGCGGCCGTCGACGAGACCACCTACCCGGACCTGGCCGAGTTCCGCGCCGACCTGGCCGCGGCCTACCGCACCGAGGTGCGTGCCCTGGCCGACCTCGGCTGCCACTACCTGCAGCTCGACGACCCCGGCCTGGCCCAGCTCAACGACCCGGCCCAGCGCGCCCAGCTGACCGCGCGCGGCGACGACGCCGAGCGGGCGCACCTGCGGACCATCGAGCTGATCAACGACTCGCTGCGCGGGCGACCGGACACCCTGGCGGTGACCGCGCACATGTGCCGCGGGAACTTCCGCTCCGCCTGGATCGCCGAGGGCGGCTACGACTTCGTCGCGGAGGCGCTGTTCAACGAGCTCGAAGTGGACGGGTTCTTCCTGGAGTTCGACGACGAGCGCTCCGGCGGCTTCGAGCCGCTGCGGTTCGTGCCGAAGGGCAAGGCCGTGGTGCTCGGCCTGGTCACCACCAAGCGAGGTGAGCTGGAGTCCAAGGACGCGCTCAAGCGCCGCATCGAGCAGGCCGCCCGCCACATCGACCTCGACCAGCTGTGCCTGTCACCGCAGTGCGGCTTCGCCTCGACCGAGGACGGCAACTCCCTGACCTACGAGGAGGAAGTGGCCAAGCTCCGCCTCGTCGCGGAAACCGCCGCCGAGGTCTGGGGCTGACCGGGCTGGGATCAGGCCGCTTCGAGGAAGCGGCCTGCTACCAAGCCGGGCTCTTCGTCTCCTTCGAAGCGGACCCACAGGACGGGACCGTCGAAGACTTCGGGGAGGCCGGTGGCGGTCTCCACGACCGTGCCGACCTTGTCGCGGAACCGGCCGAACGTGGCGCGGACCCGCACGCCTGGTTCAAACGGGTTCGAGGACTGCTCCATGAGGGGGGACGTTACGTGGCCGCGGGCCACAACGGAAATCGCCGTCCCCTTAATGCCGCCGCACCGCGTTGACCTGCGACATCGACTCGGTGGGAGGATGAGGGAGCAGCCCAGCGGGGCCGTGAGCAACGCCACCTTCCGAAGGGGACAGATGCGCACCATCACGCAGTCCGGTGAGCACGAGCTGGAGGTCAAGAAGTCCCGGTTCCTCTGCGCGCTGGCCCGGGTGACCGATGAGGCGGAGGCTCGCGAGTTCATCCAGCAGCGCCGCAAGCTGCATCACGACGCGCGCCACCACTGCTCGGCTTTCGTGCTCGGCGACCTCGGCGAGATCCAGAAGTCCAGCGATGACGGCGAACCGGCGGGAACCGCGGGCGTGCCGATGCTGGAGGTCCTGCGGCACAACGAGGTGACCAACGCGGTGGCGGTGGTGACCAGGTACTTCGGCGGCGTGCTGCTCGGCGCGGGCGGGCTGGTGCGCGCCTACGGCGGCGCGGTGTCGGCGGCGCTGGAGCACGTCGGGCTGGTCGAGCGCCGCCCGGTCCGGACCGTGACGACCGAAGTGGACTACCTGCTGGCGGGCAAGCTGGACAACGATCTCCGATCGGCCGGCTACCAGGTGGCCGACACCGAGTACCTGGAAGTGGTCCGCTTCCACGTCAACGTCCCGGCGTCCGAAGTGGACACCTTCGCCACCTGGCTGGCGGAGACCACCGGCGGCACCGCCGAAGCCACCCCCGGCGCCCTCACCTACGCCGAGATCCGCTCCTGACAGCGGGCTCGCTCACGATCGGCGATCGCCGAAGACTCGGTCCAGGTGGTAGTCGATCGTGGCGATCGCTTCTTCTCCGGTTCGGTGGCCGAGGAGGAGGCCCACCGAGAGGCCGTCGGGGATCGACAGGAGGAGTTCCGCCTCTCGGGCCGGGTCGCGGTCGGGCGGTAGTTCACCGGCCTCCTGGGCCGATCGCAGCTCGCCGGTGAGCCAGCGCTCCAGCTCCGGCCACCACTCCCGGTACATCGCGGCCAGTTCGGATGAGCCGAGCGCTCGCATGAAGAACGCCAGGTGGGTCAGGAACTCCATGCGGCTGTCCTCGGTGAGCGCCAGCATTTCGAGCATCACGGTGCGCACGACCTCTCGCGCCGACGGCCGCTCGCCCTGCCGGCTCAACGCCGCCACGATCCGCTCACCAGCGCGTTTGGTGACGTGGTCCATCGCGTGCAGGAGCATCTGCTCCTTGCTCTTGAAGTAGTGCTGCACCGCGCCCATCGAGATGCCGGCTTCCGCCGCGACGTCGCGCAGGCTCACCGCCTCCAGCCCGCCGCGGCTGGCCAGGCGCAGCAGCGCCTCGGCGATCTGGATTCGCCGTGCGGCGTGGTCGACCTGTTTCGGCACGTCACCAACCTTTCCAATGCAACTGCATTGCAAAACCGGCACCCGGCTGTTTACCATGCACTTGCATCGTAACCCTCCGTCACAAAACGGAGGCTTCCGACAACTGGGGAACCCATGACAACTCTGCAACAGGCGCCCGCCTCGACCCGGATAGGCGCGCTCGACGTCATCCGCGGTGTGGCGATCCTAGGCACCCTCGGCACCAACATCTGGATCTTCACCAACCCGCAGGGCCCGGCAGCCGCTCTGAACATCACGCTCGACGGCGGCGCTTCGTACGTCGAAGCGGCGCTGCGCTGGCTGGCCAACGGGAAGTTCCTCGCCCTGCTCACCCTGCTGTTCGGCATCGGGCTGGAGCTGCAGTACCGCTCCGCCAAGCGGCGCGGCGGCAAGTGGCCCGGCTGGTACCTGTGGCGGGCCGGGCTGCTGTTCACCGAGGGCCTGCTGCACTACGTGCTGATCTTCGAGTACGACGTGCTGATGAGCTACGCGGTGACCTCGATCCTGGTCGCCTACCTCATCGGCCGCAGCGACCGGGCGCAGCGCGGCTGGATGATCGCGATGGGCACCGTGCACGTGGCGTTCATCGGCCTGGCCACCATCGGGATGCTGCACGGCGACGTGTCGCTGTCCACTCCGCCGACCGACCTCTACACCCGCGGCAGCTACCTGGAGCAGCTCTCCGGACGCCTGACCGACTGGAGCAGCTACCGCGCGGAAGCCATCTTCGTCATCCCGCTGTCGACGCTGCTGTTCCTGGCCGGTGCGCGGCTCTACCGGGCCGGGGTGTTCAACGCCGACCAGCAGCGACTGCGAAACCGGTTGATGCTGTTCGGCTTCGGCATCGGCGTGCCGCTGAACCTCGTGACGACCTTCGCCGGCCCGGAGTGGTTCATGGTGGACCGCTACATCCTGCCGCCGATGATCGCGCTGGGCCTGCTCGGCCTGATCCCGACGGTGGTGGCATCGCTGCGCGGTGAACCCGGTGCGCTGCGCCGAGGTCTGACCGCGGTCGGGCGAACGGCCCTGTCCTGCTACGTCTTCCAGAACCTGGTCGGCGCTGTGCTGTGCTACGGCTGGGGTTTGGGGCTGGCCGCGCAGTTCGACTGGGCGCGTCCGTGGTGGGTCCTGCTGGCCTGGGCGGCGATCTGCGCGACGTTCATGACGCTGGCCTCGTTGTGGCTCCGGCGCTTCGAGCGCGGTCCGCTCGAAGCGGTGTGGAACTGGGCCTACCGCCTCCCGCAGCGCTCAGCGCGGTAAGGGCTTCGTGGGATCGAGTGCCCGGTTCCGCCGTCAGGAAGATCAGCCGGTGGGCGCTGTTCGGGGCGTGCAGGACCTGGGCCTCCAGGTCGAGCCCGCCCAGGTCCGGGTGCTCGATCCGCTTGCGCAGGGTGGGGCGGACCTGCACGTCGTGATCGGTCCACGACGCCGCGAACTCCGCGCTGAACTCGGCGTACTCATCGGCCAGACCGGCGATGCGCTGGTCGTCGGGGTGGCGGGCGGCGGCCAGGCGCAGGTCCGCCGCCGCCTGCCGCACGAACTCGTTGCCCGCCGAGGAGCAGCGCCCGCCGCGCATCGCCATGCGCAGCACGTTGCGCTCCTCCTGCGGCAGCGCGGAGAAGTCCGCGATCAGGCGCACCGCCAACGCGTTCCACGCGACCACGTCGTAGCGCTCGTCGACGACGTACGCGGGAACCGGGCCCAGCCGGTCCAGCAGCCGCAGCACGCCGTCCGGCACCGGCTCGTCGCGCGCCGGCGGCGCCTGCCCGGCCAGGCGGGCCAGGTGCTCGCCCTCTGCCTCGGTCAGCCGCAGCGCGGCGCCCAGGGCGGCGAGCACCTGCACGGACGGGCGCGGGGCGCGGGCTTGTTCCAGGCGTTCGTAGTAGTTCGTCGACACACCGGCCAGCCAGGCGACTTCCTCGCGGCGCAAACCCGGTGTGCGGCGGCGGCCGCTCGTGCTCAGCCCGACCTCGGCGGGCCGCCGGGCCTCCCGGCGGCGGCGCAGGAACTGGGCGAGTTCGAGCTTGTTCACCTGGCCAGACTGGCACACTCCCGCCCCGCGCAGCCACGGACTGCTGGTCCGGGGCAATCGCGGCCCTGCCTGCCACCGCGCCGGGCGGGAAACGTGGACGGCGTGGAAGCTGCAGAACTGTTCCAGCGGGCTTTGGACCTGCTGCTGGCCAAGGACATGACCGGATTCACCGACCTGTTCACCCCGGACTGCACCGTCGAGTTCCCGTTCGCCGAGGGCACCGCGGCGCGGCTGACCGGGCGGGAAGAACTGCGCGCGTACCTGGCGGACTACCCGGACCGGGTGGACATCACCGGATTCCCCTCGGTCGTGGTGCACCGGACCGCCGATCCGGCGACGATCGTCGTCGAGTTCACCGCGCACGGGCGCACCGTGGCGACCGGCGAGACCTACGAGATGCGCTACGTCTCGGTGTTCGTCGTGCGCGACGGCGCCTTCGCGGAGTTGCGCGACTACTGGAGCCCGGTGCGGGCGGCGCGAGCGATGGGCGCACTCCGCGAACTGGCGGACGAGCTGGTCGGCGAGGTGCGCGCATGACCGTGCTGGTCACCGGCGGCACCGGGAACACCGGTCGGCCGCTCGTGGAGCTGCTGCGCGGGCGCGGGGTTCCGGTGCGGATCGCCAGCCGTCACCCGGCGCCCGAACCCGATCACGTGCGCTTCGACTGGTCCGACCCGCGCACTCACGGTCCTGCGCTGGAGGGCGCGGAGCAGGTGTTCCTGGTGCCGCCGATCGGCGCGCTGCAACCGATGCCGCTGGTCGAGCCCTTCCTGCGGGCCGTCGGAGGACGCCGGGTGGTGATGCTCGGGTCGCTGGCGGCGATCCCCGGGCTCACCGAGCTGCGCGATCGCGTGTCGGCGATGCCGGACTCCACCGTGCTGCGCCCGTCCGGGTTCATGCAGAACTTCACCGGCCCGCACCCGGTCGCGGTGGACCTGCGGGAACGCGGGGTGATCCGCACCGCGACCGGCGACGGCCGGCTGGGCTGGATCGACACCGCCGACATCGCCGCGGTCGCCGACGCGGTGCTCGCGGCGGACGAGATCGCCGACGAGTACGTGCTCACCGGCCCGGAAGCGCTGAGCCACGCCGAAGCCGCGGCGATCATCGCCGAGGTCACCGGGCGGCCGGTGCGGCACGAGGACATCACGCCGGAAGAGCGGACCCGGCAGCACTCCGCGGCGGTGCCCGCCGACTACGCCGCCGCGCTGACCGCCATGGACCTCGACATCCGCGCCGGATCGGAAGACCTGGTCACCTCGGTCGTGCCGGACCTCGCCGGGCGTCCGGCGCGGGCGTTCCGCGACTTCGCGCGCGCCAACCGAGCCGAGTACACACCACCGCCAGCACCGCGCCCAGGATGAAGCCCGCTAGCACGTCGTGCGGGTAGTGGACCCCGATGAAGATCCTGCTGAAGCCCTCCAGGACGGCGATCGCCAAGGCCAGCGCCGCGATCCGCCGCCACTGGAGGGCCAAAGCGACCGCGAGCGCCGCAGCTGCTGTCGAGTGACCGCTGGGCAGCGACCAGACGCTCACCTCCGCGCACGCCCTGACCGTCTCGATCGGCATCGCGTGGCACGGGCGCGGCTGCTGGAACACCTCCTTGACCAGGTCGGCGAGCACCCAGCCGAGGGCGCCGGCCAACAGCGGGACCAGGAGCTGGGGGCGGCGCCCCGCGCGCCACCACGACAGGACGGTCAACGCGGCCAGCACACCGAGCAGGCCTTGCGTCGCGAACAGCGCGACGTGGTGCGCCCACACCGGGGTTCCGGCCGCCCAGCTCGCGATCGCGCGGTACCAGTCCGCGCTGAGATCGATCAGCACCGAGCCGAGGATACCGGCGCCGAAGCACTGGCAGCGGGTCTCGCGGTGGGCAATACTGCTCCGCGGCCTGATCGTTGACCTGGAGGTTTCGCCGTGCGGTCGCTGCTCGTCACCGGTGCCGTCATCGTCGCGCTCGCCACCCCGGCGCACGCCGACCCCGGTTCGCTCGACCCGCTGCTGCAGGCGGCGGCCGAGCGCGTGGCCACCGCGGACCAGGTGGCCGCCGCCAAGTGGGGCACCGGGCAGCCGATCGACGATCCCGCGCGCGAGCAGCAGGTGCTCGACGCGGTGGCGCGCAAGTCCGCCGAGCTGGGGCTGGATCCGGCGGCGGCGAAGCGGGTCTTCCGCGACCAGATCGAGGCCAACAAGGTCGTGCAGCACGCCCTGCACGACTACTGGGCCGCGAACCCCGACGAGCAGCCGACCGAACGCCCCGACCTGGGCGAGGTGCGGCCGGTCATCGACCGGTTGAACAACGAGATCCTGCTGGAGCTGCGCGACACCCGGCAGCTGCGCGAGCACCCGTCGTGCAACGGCAGGCTGGCCGGCTCGTTCAACCGGACCCGCGCCGAGCTGGACCACCTGCACACCACCGGGCTCGCGCGGGCGATCCCGTCGCTGTGCTCTTGACCTCCAGCGCGCTCCAAGTTCGACCCTGGGGAGGAGGAGCGACCCGGGGAGCAGCAGATGGCCATGGAGATCGGGATCTTCCTGCCGCAGATGGAAGATCCGGCGGTGGAGGTCCGGGAAGCCGCCTACCACGCGGTGGACGTCGAACTCGACTCGGTGTGGTGCGGTGACCACCTCGCCGACGGAGTTCCGGTGCTGGACGGGATGCTGGCGCTGGCGACCGCGGCGGCGGTGACGGAGTGCATCGACATCGGCTTCGCCGTGTACCTGCCCGCGCTGCGCACGCACGTCTGCGCGGCCAAGCAGATCGCGACCCTGCAGCACCTGACCGGCGGCGACCGGCTGCACCTGGGCATCGGCGTCGGCGACCGCGAAAGCGGCTGGGACGCCGTCGGCGTCGACCCGGCCACGCGCGGCGCGCGCACCGACGAGTTCCTGCAGCTCCTGCCGTCGCTGCTGGCCGGCGAGCCGACTCCGCTACCGGGCGGGCCGACGGTCCACCTCGCCCCTCCGGTGCCCGCGCCGCCGCTGTGGATCGGCGGGACCTCCCCCGCGGCGATGCGCCGGACGGCCCGGTACGGCGACGGGTGGTTCGCCGCCCTGCACAGCCCGGAGCAGCTCCGCGCCAAGTCCGCCCGGCTCCGCGACCTCGCCGACCAGCACGACCGCCCGGCACCCCGCCTGGCCACCGTGATCCAGTGCGCGTTCGCCAAGCGACCGGACCCGAAGCTGGGCGAGAACCTGGCCCGCGAAGTCGCGGCCACCTACGGCGTGCCGGTCGAGACGGCGCGCGGCGCCACCGCCGCCGGAACCCCGGCCCAGGTGGCCGAGCAGCTGGCCGCCTACGCGGAGGTGGGTGTGGAGAAGCTGGCCGTCGCGGTGACCGGCGACTGGCACCGGGGCTGCGAGCTCCTCGGTGAAACCCGCCACCTCCTCGGCCCGGAACCCCGCGCCAGGTGCCGCACCCGACGGGGCTCTGCTTGAGGGGTCAGTGGTGGATGAGGGTTTGTTGTGGGTGGTTCCGTGAGTGCTTTGGGGCGCTATAGCACCCCGAAACACTCACGGAACCTGGTGAAGACGGAACCGGTACCGGTCTCGCAGCCACCACAAGGTCACGTCACTCGCGGCCTGCGGCGGTGAAGGACATGTCCGCGTAGCGGGTGCCCGCGACCTGGGCTGCGATCGGTTCCAGGACCGCCAGGTCGGCCGGGGTGAGGGCCAGGTCCGTCGCGGCGAGGTTCTCGTCCAGGCGGGCGCGGCGGCGGGTGCCGGGGATCGGCACCACCGTCAGGCCTTCCCGCGCGTGCAGCCAGGCCAGCGCCACCTGGGCCGGTGTCGCATCGTGGCGCTGCGCGACTTCGCGCAGCGGTTGCAGCAGTTCCGCGTTGCGGGCCGCGTTCTCGCCGGAGTACTGCGGGAAGTTGCGGCGGTGGTCGCCCTCCGGCAGGTTCTCCGCCGCGGTGAACGCCCCGGTGAGGAAACCCCGGCCGAGCGGCGAGTACGGCACCAGCGCCACGCCCAGCTCCGCGGCGGCGGGCACCGCCGTGTTCTCCACGTCGCGGTTGAACACCGACCACTCGCTCTGCACCGCGGCGATCGGGTGCACCGCGTGCGCCGCGCGGATCTCGTCGCCGGTCACCTCGGACAGCCCGAGGTGGCGCACCTTGCCCTCGGCGACCAGCTCCGCCATCGCACCGACCGTCTCCTCGATCGGCACCGACACGTCGCGGCGGTGCATGTAGTACAGGTCGATCTCCTCGACGCCGAGCCGCCGCAGGCTCGCTTCCGCCGCCGAGCGGACGTAAGCCGCGTCGCCCCGGAACCCGCGGTAGAGCGGGTCGTCGGCCTTGCGGACCAGGCCGAACTTGGTCGCGAGCACCACCTGATCGCGGTTGGCCCGCACGAACGGCGACAGGAACTCCTCGTTGGCGCCCATCCCGTACATGTCGGCCGTGTCGAACAGGGTCACGCCGCGCGCCAGCGCGTGCTCCAGCGTGCGCCGGGCCTCGTCGGTGTCGGTGGGGCCGTAGAACTCGCTCATCCCCATGCAGCCGAGGCCCTGCGCCCCGACCACCGGACCGGAACCCAGCTGAACCTGCCGCAACGTCATCTCGTCATCCCCTTCGTCGGTCGTCTCCGATGGTGGCCGGGTTCGGCGCCGCGCGGCAGGCCGCGCTTCTCCTGGGAGTGGCACACCCAGGCTGAGCGCGTGGCAGCATCGAGTGGTGAGCAACGAGCTGGGCAGCTTCCTGAGGGCATGTCGCGACCGCCGCAAACCGGGCGAAGTCGGCCTCCCGTCCGGTACCGGGGTGCGGCGCACGCCGGGGCTGCGGCGCGAAGAGGTCGCCGCCATCACCGGGATCAGCTCGGACTACTACACGCGGCTGGAGCAGGGCCGCGAGCGCCACCCGAGCGATGCCGTGCTGGACGCGCTGGCGCGAGCGCTGCTGCTCGACGCCACTGAGCACCAGCACCTGCACAACCTCGCGCGGCACGCGTCGGGCGCCCGGAACCCGGACCAGCCGGAGGCCGAGGCGGTGCGGCTGAGCGTGCTGCGCCTGCTCGACACGCTCGCCGGGCCCGCCTACGTGCTGAACCGCCGCAACGACATGCTGGCCGCGAACCCCGCCGGACTGGCTCTGCTCGCCGACATCGACCAGTGGCCCGCGCACCGCCGCAACACCACGCGCTACCTGTTCCTGCACCCCACCGCGCGGAAGCTGATGGCCCCGTGGGCCGAGATCGCCGAGAACTCGGTGGCCGACCTGCGCGCGACCTTCGGCGACAACCCGGCCGACACCCGGCTGAAGGCGCTGGTCGACGAGCTGACGCTCAAGAGCGAGGAGTTCCCGGCGATGTGGGCGCGCCACGAGGTGCAGCCGAAGTCGGCCGGGATCAAGAACTTCGACCACCCCGCGGTCGGCCCGATGTCGCTGACCTACGAGCTGCTGGCGATCGCGGGCACGGACCAGCGGATCGTCGTCTACCAAGCCGAACCGGACACCCCCGACCACGACGCCCTGGCGCTGCTGAACCTGGTCGCCCGCCGCGAATCCCTCGCAGCACACCGCACCTGATAGTCCGCAGTGGATCGACAGGCTCAGGCGACCTCACGTTGGTAGAGGCTGGTGGGCCACCGGGCGTGCGGCGGGTCGGCGACGTGCTCGAAGCCCGCTCTCTCGTAGTAGCTGCGCAGGTCCGGGTTGTTGCTCGCGGTGGACAACCGCACGTACCGCCGACCGTGCTCGGCCGCCTTGCCCGAAACCCAGTCGATGATCCGGTAGCCGAGCCCCGCGCCGCTCGCGCGCCGGGCGACCGCGAGCCGGGACACGTAGTAGGCCGGTGCCGCGTCCGGACCCCAGAGCTCGGCCTCGTCCTCGGCAACGGCAACAGTGGCGATGGGGTCTCGATCGTCCTCCACCAGGAGCGCTTCTCCTGCGGCGATCTGCGCGCGGACGGAGCCCGCCGGGAAGCGCACCGGCCACTGCGCGATGCCGCGATCGCGGAGCCAAGCCGCCGCCCCGGCCAGCAGGTCCAGCACGACTTTCTCCTCACCGGGGCGAGCAGGGCGGATGAGGAGGACACCGGTCAGGTTCTCGGGACGGGCGAGGACGGCCATGCTCAGTCGTCCAGCGCTTGGTAGGCCGTGGTGGTGAAGTCCTTGAAGTGGCTCGGGTAGCCGGATTCGTCCATCGCCCGCTGGGTGAGCAGGACGCCGACCAGGTCTTCGGCCGGGTCCGCGAACGCCATCGTGCCAAGGCCTCCTGCCCAGGTCTGGGTGCCGGGGGTCGACAGTCCCGTGCGGCGGGTGATCACGGCGTGGCCGAAGGCCCAGCCCGCATCGGCGTCCAGGACCGGTTGCGCCGCCGACCTCTGCCGCTCGGTGAGCTGGTCGGTGCGCATCAGCTCGACGGCCGCGCGGGACAGGATGCGGTCCGCGCCGCCGCGCCCGCCGTTCAGCAGCATCCGGTAGAACGCCAGGTAGTCGTCGACCGTCGACACCAGGCCGCTGCCACCGGCCGGGAAGCCCGGCGCCACGTCGCGCGGATCGTCGCGCGGCGCCGGTGCACCCGTGGGATCGGACTCGTAGCTGGCGGCCAGGCGGTGCGCCTGGTCGGCGGGCACGTGGAAACCGGTGTCGCGCATGCCCAGCGGTTCGAAGATCCGCTCCCGCAGGAACTCCGCGAACGGCCGCCCCGATGCGCGTTCGACCAGCACGCCCAGGACGTCGGATCCGGTGTGGTAGAGCCACTGCTCACCGGGCTGGTGGGCGAGCGGGAGTTCGCCGAGACGTCGCATCCACTCCGCCACCGACAGCTCGGGGTTGCCCGGCCCCGGCGCCAACCCGGACTCGGCCAGCGCCTGGTAGATCGGCGGCTCGCCCGGCACGTAGCCGAGGCCGAAGCGGAAGGTCAGCAGGTCGCGCGGGGTGATCGGCCGGTTCGCCGGGACCGTCCCGGTCAGCGGCCCGTCCAGCCTCGTCAGCACCCGGCGGTCGGCCAGTTCCGGGAGCAGCCGGTCGACCGGGTCGTCCAGCCGCAGTTCGCACTCCTCCACCAGGATCAGCGCCGCGGCGGCGGTGATCGGCTTGGTCATCGAGGCGATGCGGAAGATCGTGTCCCGGCGCATCGGTTCGCCGCCGAACTCCTGCGCACCGAGCACCTCGACGTGCGTCTCACCGCGCCTGCTCACCGCGGCCACCAGACCCGGCATCGCGCCGCTGTCCACGTACCCGGACAGCACATCTCGCATGCGCGCCAACCGCGCCCCGGAAAACGCCACGACTCCTCCTGAACTTCGGTCCGCGAGCCTGAACCGATTCTCGCCTGCCGAGGCAGACTCCCCGGCAGGCGAGAACTCATCGGAGTCACATGTGGGTTCCGCCGTCGACGCGGAGCTCGGTGCCGGTGACGAAGGCTCCGTCGTCGGAGGCCAGCGCCGCCACCAGGCCCGCGACCGTCTCCGGCGGGGCCATGCCCTTCATGACCACCGGGTAGAGCTTGGTGAACAGGCTCATGTCCGCGTCCTCCGGCAGGCCGGGGCCGCAGCCGGTGGTCATGCCGCTGCTGATCGAGCCGGGCGCCAGCGCGACCGCGCGGAGCCCTTGCGAGGCGTATTCGCTGGCCAGCACGTGGGTGAACGACTGGATCCCGCCCTTGGACGCGGCGTAGGCGGCCATGTAGGGGTGCGCGAAGCTCGCCGAGGTCGAGCTGAAGTTGACCACCACGCCGCGGCCGGACTCCAGCAGCGCGGGCAGCGCCTCCCTGGTCACCAGGAACGTGCCGGTCAGGTTGATCTGCAGGATCGAGTTCCAGAACTCCAGCGTGGTCTCGTGGGTGTGCGCCGAGCGCAGGACGCCCGCCGCGTTCACCAGCACGTCGAGCCCGCCGAGCTCGGCCACCGCACCGGCCACGCCCGCTTGCACGGCGGCCTCGTCGGCGATGTCGACGGTCATCGTGGTCAGGCGCTCGGCGTTGTCGGCCGCCGCGGCCTCGGTCGCCGCCAGCCCGTCCTCGCTGCGGTCCAGCGCGACGACCCGCCCGCCTTCGGCGAGGATCCGCTGCACCGTGGCCTGCCCGATCCCGGAGCCGGCGCCCGTGATCAGCACCCGGCGGTCCGCGAAGCGTTCCATGACTGTCCCCTTCCCTCGTTGACACGTCGTGTCGCTATGGCACAACGTGCCACATCGGCAGTTTGTTCCTAGACTGGGGGTGTGAGCCTCACCGAACGCCGCAAGGCGGCCACCCAGCTGGAGATCGCCCGCGCCGCCGCCGCGCTGTTCGCCGAGCGCGGTTCCGACGGCACGACCGCCGAGGCGATCGCGGAGCGGGCGGGCGTGAGCCTCCGCACCTTCTACCGCTACTTCCGCACCAAGCAGGACGCCGTCGCGCCCCTGCTGAACTTCGGGGCGCGCCGCTGGCAGGACCTGCTGGCCGAGACGCCCGCCGACGTCCCGCTGCCGGAAGCCCTGGAACGAGCGGCGCACCGCGCGATGACCGTCCGCGAAGCGGACGAGGCCGGCTCCCTCGAATGGACCCGCGGCCTGCTCCGCGCAGCGGTCGGCGACCCGGCCCTGCGGGCGGTGTGGGCGACGGTGAACCAGGACTCCGAGCAGCAGCTCCTACCGCTCCTCGCCCAGCGGACCGGTGCGGAACCGACCGACCTCCGCGTCCGCCTGACAGCGGCGGCGGCGACCGCGGCGATCCGCGTGGCGGTCGAAACCTGGGCGACGGCGGAAACCGAATCGGAGCCGGTCGCGGACCTCGCGGCGCACTGCATGCGAAACCTCACCGCCGGGCTCGCGTAGCGGGCGCTGCATACTCGGGTGGTGCGGACTCTCGGGGTGATCGGTTGCGGCGCTGGTGGGGTCGAAGGACTTCGGGACGGGCTCGTCGAGCCCGCCATCGGCCGGGGATGGCGGGTCGCCGTCACCTTGACGCCGACCGCGGGCGCGTGGCTTCGGGCCATCGGTGAGGTGGAACGGATTGCGCAGGCCACCGGGCTGCCCTGCCGGGTCGAGGCGCGGCTGCCCGGGGAAGGGCGGCCGCATCCGGACGTCGACTGCTACGTCGCCTGCCCCGCCACCGCCAACACCGTCGTCAAGCTCGCGCTGGGGATCGCCGACAACCAGGCGCTGACCACGCTCGGCGAGGCCATCGGGACACCGGGGGTGCCGGTGGCGGTGTTCCCGAAGATCAACGCCACGCAGGTCCGGCACCCGGCCTGGCAGTCCCATGTGGACACCCTGCGGGCCGCGGGCGTGCACCTCCTGCTCGACGATCAGCTCGCCGCGCGCGGTCCGCGCAGCGGGCTCGGGATCCCCTGGGCCGGGGTTCTCGACACCGTCGAGACCATCACCACCTAGGCACCCCGCTCGAACTCCGCGAAATCGGACCGCATCGTGTTGTGGAACGCGGTGATCAGGCCGTCCTGGACGATCACCGTCTGGATGCTCCGCGTCTCGCCGGCCCGCGGACCGGCCGGGACGTGCAGCGTCGAGCTGGTGTGCGCGAGCAGGACGCCCGGGGCCAGCTCCCGCTCGTCGAGCAGGCGGAACTCGTTCCTGCTGCCCCGGTAGATGTTCTCGAAGAGCCGGCGGTGCTGCCGGGCGATCTCGGAGCGGCCGCGCTGGTGCCGCCCCACCACGTCGACCAGGTCCGCCTCCTCCCGGAAGAGCTCGGCGAACGCCGACCCGTCACCCGCGTTCCACGCCCGCTGCAAACCGGTGAGCACCTGCTGAACAGACATGCGGCGATCCTGCTACCTCGACAGCGCTGGAGGTCAAGCAGCGGTGAACCCGCGGGGGTGCGGGCCACGTGGACGGTTCGGGGGACTGCGCCGCTCCGACGAAGCAGAAAGGCCCTCAGCGATGTCCCCGAAATCCGGGAGAACAGGCCCGGACGGGGGCGCCGCGGCGTAGTCTCTTGATCACTTCCGGACGCGCCGCCGCCCAGGACTGGCAGGTTCCGCGATGGCGGCGCGGGAACCTCAATCGTCCACTGAGGACATCCGCGATGGAACTAGCGAGGTAGTGAAGACCTTGACCACCAGGAAACCCCGCTGGTGGCGAGCTGCCGCGGTGACGGCTGCTGCCACCGGCCTGCTGGCCGGCGCCGCACAGCCCGCCGCAGGCACCTCCCCAGACGAACCCCACACCGTCGAGCAGCAGGCCTTCGAAACGGCCGCCGCCGAGTTCGGCGTCCCGGCGCCCCTGCTGCTGGCCACCTCCTACCAGCTCACCAGGTGGGAAGACCACTGGGGCGAGCAGAGCAAAGCGGGCGGCTACGGCCCGATGCACCTCACCGAGGTCGACCTCGAGGAGCTGCGCCGCGAGAACCCGAAGCTGAAGAAGCTCGCCGACAACCGCACCCTGCACACCCTGACCGAAGCCGCCGAACTCGTCGACCTCCCGGCGGAGCAGGTCAAGAGCGATCCGGCGCAGAACATCCGGGCCGGTGCCGCGCTGCTGGCCGAACGCGCCAAGCAGCTCGGCGGCGGGCAGCTGCCCAACGACCTGGGCGGCTGGTACCCGGCCGTCGCGGAGCTCAGCGGCAGCCCGCAGGCCAGCGGCGCGCGGGCCTTCGCCGACTCCGTCTACGAGGCCCTCGACCGCGGCCGCAGCCGCACCACCACGACCGGCCAGCAGGTCGGCTTCACCAAGATCCCCGAGGTGACGCCGAACCGGGACCTGTCCGGCACCGACCTGGCCGACGTCCAGGCCGCCCGGGTCGAGCCGAAGGCGGAATGCCCGGCCGAGCTGAACTGCAAGTACGTCCCAGCCGCCTACGCGCCGACCGACCCGGAAGACCCCACCGGCGGCTACGGGAACTACGACACGGCCGACCGGCCGAAGGACGTCCGGATCAACTCCATCGTCATCCACGACACCGAGACCTCCTACCAGGGGACGATCTCGCTGTTCCAGAACCCGGCGCACGGCGCGGCCTCCCACTACGTGATCCGATCCTCCGACGGCGAGGTCACGCAGATGGTGCCGACCAAGGACATGCCGTGGCACGCGGGCAGCTGGGACCGCAACATGCGCTCCATCGGCATCGAGCACGAGGGCTGGGCCGCCGAAGGCGGCACCTGGTACACCGAGCAGATGTACCGCTCGTCGGCGGAACTGGTGAAGTACCTGGCGGACAAGTACGACATCCCGCTGGACCGCGAGCACGTCCTCGGCCACGACGAGGTCAGCGCCGACAAGCCGGAACAGGCCGGCGGCGAGCACTACGACCCGGGCCCGTACTGGGACTGGGCGCACTACATGAACCTGCTCGACGCCCCGCTGGACGGCGACACCGGCGGCGACGACGTGGTGACCATCTTCCCCCGGTTCGACACGAACCGGCCGGTGGTGACCGAGTGCCCGCCGAAGGAGGAATGCCGCGAACTGCCCTCGCAGCCGGCGAACTTCCTCTACCTGCGCAGCGCCCCGCGCGACGACGCCCCGCTGCTCAGCTCGGCCTCGGTGCACCCGGACGGCTCACCCGGCACCACCAAGATCGAGGACTGGTCGGCCAAGGCCACCGTCGGCCGCCAGTACGCGGTCGCGGAACGCCGCGGCGACTGGCTGGCGCTGTGGTTCGACGGCAAGAAGGCCTGGCTGCGCGACCCGGGCGGCGTGAACACCGCCCCGGCCGACGACGCCGAGCTGGTGACCCCGGTCCGCGCCGACGTCCCGACCTACGGCATGGCGCTGCCGGACGCCGACGAGTTCCCGAACGGCCTCGACCCGCTGGTGATCAAACCGCTGCCGTACAAGCTCCCCCAGGGCCAGGTGTACGTCGCGGGCCGCCCGGGCCGGGCGATCTACTACAACGTCGGCTACGACGGCGTGAACGACCCGAACAACCACAAGGTGGTCCTCGGCGGCGAGATGTACGTCCCGATCTCCTACAACCACCGCTGGGTCTACGTGAAGGAATCCGACCTCGAAGAGGCCTGATCCCCGCACGACGAGTGGGCGCGAACGCTGCGGCGTACGCGCCCACCTCGCTTTCAGCCCTCGACCGTGCTGTGCCAGTAGGCGGCGATCTCGCTGCTCTGCTTGAGAATCCGGTCGGGCGCCGGTGGAGCCGGCCAGAACTGGAGCAGGTAGCGGTCCACCAGCGGCTCCTCGTCCACCCGGGTGTCCAGGTCGTCCGCCTCGTCCATCCGGACCGCGCTGTAGCGGGCCCGGTACTCGGTGCCGTCCAAGTCGAGCGGCCAGCTGCCCTCCCCGCCCCAGCAGACGAGCGCGACATCGCCCAGCGGCTGGTACGAGGCCTCGACGACCTCCTCCCAGGTGTCGTCGACCGGTGGGGCCTGCTCGTGGAGCTCCACGGTGAAGCCGACGTCTCCCGTGTGCAGGCCGGTGATCAGGAAGAGCCCGCCGCGTTCAGCGGCACCGAGCAATCCGTTGCGCTGGTCCGCGAACGACTCCTGCAGATCCAGGTGCTTGCCTCCGCTCTCGACGTAGAGCTGGCCGTAGTGGACCCAGATCTCACCGTCGAACAGTGTTCTCGACATGGTTCGATCATTGCGCAGGTGTCTGACGGTCGTTCTCGGCGATGGTTTGGTCGGGGTTGTGGGTTAGTAGGGATCGTCGTGATCGGTGGGTTTGGGCTCTTTGGTGGCTGGTGGGTGGGTGGTTGGTTGGGGCTTTTATCGGTTGTGTTGTGGTGGGGGTCATCCCCGTGATTTGTTGGATTGTGGGGGCTGTGGTCCGGATGTCAAGCCCGGCCTGGCGGCCGCCCCTTCGGGGTTTCAGGCTTGACATCCGGACCACAGCCCCGTTTTGGCTCTATGTCACGGGGATGACCCGGTATGGAACGGACCCCGTAGCGTGCAGGTAGCTCGCCGGTCGTGGGTGGTCGGGGCCTTGCAGCGTTAGGTGGTGGGCTGCTTCGTCGCCGGTGGTTCGAGTGCCTGGTTGCTATGTTCTGCGGGCTGGCGGCGTGGCTCCCGAGGTCTGACCGCCGACCGGCCAAGCCTGCCGTTGCTGAGATGTCCCATTTAGTCCTCATAGGACAATCGTGGTTTTCATGTTCACGTTTGGCTGCATGCCAACGACACGCCGACGAATACCCGTCTGATGTTGGCGGTTTTTGGTTCTGGGTAAGGGTTTTCGTGTTTGGTGGGTGTTGTGATCACCCGTTTGTGGGACGGTTATGCGCTCGAATTCTCGTTCGATTGTTGAGAGAATTGATGCATGACACCGCTGATGACCACCCAGGACACGACCCCCGCCGCTGGCGCGGGCGTGGTCATGTCCGCCTTGCCCGCGTGGGATGCGCCCACGCCGGGCGGGTCGTGGGCGCCTGCGGTTGACTCCCTGACCGATGAAGAGCTCACGGCCCGAATCGGAGAAGTAGAGCAGCAGATCCGCCAGGCCCGGATGGAACAGCTGCGGTTGATCGCCGAAGCCGATCGCCGACGCCTGCACGCTGTGCAGGGTGCGCGGTCGACGCAGGTGTGGTTGAAGACGCTGCTCAACATCGACGGCCAGGACGCCACGACCCGGGTCCGTATCGCCACCGCCACCACCGCCCCGGCTGTGGGCGATGACGCTGGTCCGGGCACCACCGCAGAGCCCACCACCGCTGCTCTCCCGGTGACCGGGGAAGCCCTGGCAGAGGGTGTGATCAGCCTGGAGCACGCGCGGGTGATCTCCCGCTGCCTGTCCAGGCTGCCCGAACACGCCCAGCACCGCGCGGCCGAGATCGAGCGATTGCTGGTGGAGACCGCCTGCCGCCAATGCCCCCGCGATCTGGCGAAACTCGCCGACCGGATCCGCTACATGATCGACGCTGATGGCGCTGTGGCCGATGAGCGGGCGCAGTTCGAATCGCGGGAGTTGCATTACGCGACCGCCCGGGACGGAATGCTGGTGATCAAAGCCCGTCTGGACCGCGAGACCGGCGCGAAGTTCGTCACGGCCCTGCAGCCGTTGGCGGCGCCGCGCCCGGAATCTGACGGGGTCAAGGACCCGCGCACGGTCGGACAGCGCAACGCCGACGGCCTGTCCACCCTCCTCGACCTCGTCCTCGACACCGACGGCATGCCCCGCACCGGAGGCCAGAAGCCCCACCTGACCGTCACCATCGACTACACCGACCTCAAAAACCAGCTCCCGGTGTCCACCAACAACGATGGCGAGATCCTGGCTGTGGGTGGTGCGGGAATGCTGGAGGGCACCGGCCAGTACCTCAGCCCCCAGACCATCCGCAGGATCGCCTGCGACTGCGAGGTTCTCCCGATGGTTATGGGTGGGGACAGCCTGCCGCTGGATGTGGGTGCTTCGCAGCGGACCGCGCCGACGCATATTCGTGCCGCGCTGCTCGCCAGGGACGGGGTGTGTGCGTTCCCGGAATGCGACCACCCGGCGGGAACGCCGCAGGCGCATCACATCGTGCACTGGGTCGACGGCGGCCCGACAAGCGTCAACAACATGGTGATGCTGTGCGCTCACCACCACCGCACCATCCACAACCACCACTGGAACATCGAACTCCAGCGTGGTCGCCCGATGTTCACCCCACCGGCAAATGTCGATCCGACACGCACACCACGACCTGGCGGGAAAGCCCAACCCGCCACACACCACCATGCCCTCCGCACCCTGACCACACCACCAGAGGGCAGACCGCCAGAGGGCAGACCGCTAGCGAATACACACTGACCCCACCCGAGACCGGGCGGGGCACCCCACCCTGCCCACCAACCGAACAACCGGCCAACCGGCCAACCGGCCAACCGGAAACTACACGCCGCCAGGCGACATCAACCCACCACCAACACATCAGCACGACACCTCAGAAACCCCGCAACCCGAACAAGAAAGGAACTCACTGATGACGAACCAAGCCATCACCCAGCACGAAACGGCCACCACCAGGCCCCGTCGCCACACCCCGATCAACCGCCAGCCCGCACGGCAAACCAACCACGCACACCACCTGTCGGCGTCGGAACACACCACCACCCAACCCCGAAAAGCCCCAACCACCCACGACCGGCACCCCGCCAGCACGGCCCGGGGTCCGTTCCATACCGGGTCATCCCCGTGACATAGAGCCAAAACGGGGCTGTGGTCCGGATGTCAAGCCTGAAACCCCGAAGGGGCGGCCGCCAGGCCGGGCTTGACAT
>NZ_JAQGLB010000024.1 GCF_027853965.1 Saccharopolyspora indica
GGGTTGTCGGTGGCGATGGCGGGGAGGGTCCGCCCGGTCCCATTCCGAACCCGGTAGCTAAGCTCCCCAGCGCTGATGGTACTGCACTCGACAGGGTGTGGGAGAGTAAGACACCGCCGACACACTACACAGGAAGGGCCTTGTGTCCTGGAGAAATCCAGAACACAAGGCCCTTCTTCTATTTCCGGGAACGTTCGCAGAACACCAGAGGTACCCCGCCGCCCACGGCTTCAGGCGGAGAATGGTGGGGCTTCGGGCTTCGAGGTCGTACGCTGACGGCATGGGTGGTGTGCGGATTCTCGTTGTGCAGCCGTCGAGAACGGATCCTCCGGGGCCTCTCGGGGAGTGGCTGGTGGCGGCCGGGGCCGAGATCGATGTCGTCCTGCCGGCCGAGCAGGAGTTGCCCGCCGATTTCAGCGAGCACCAGGGGCTGGTCGTCCTCGGTGGTGAGATGGGCGTCTACGACGACGCGGAGCACCCCTGGCTGGCCGGTGTTCGGGCGCTGCTGAGCAAGGCAGTGGGTGAGCGGGTGCCGGTCATGGCGCTGTGCCTGGGTGCCCAGCTGCTGGCCGCTGCGACCGGGGGGCAGGTGCGGGCGGCGCGCAAGGGACCGGAGGTCGGCACGTTGCTGATCGCCAAGCGCGATGTCGCTGCCGAGGACTCGCTGTTCGGCCCGGTTCCGCTGACGCCGGACGTCCTGCAGTTCCACACCGACGAGGTGGCGGTCCTGCCGCCCACCGCTCAGCTGCTGGCCTCTTCGCCGAAGTGCGAGAACCAGCTCTTCCGGGTCGGCGACTGCGCTTACGGGTTGCAGTTCCACATCGAGACGACGACGGAGCGGGTGCTGGACTGGGCGGAGCTGTCCCCGGACGTCGCTGCCGCGGCGCGGCCCGGTCAGCTCGACCCGGCGCACCTCGACGAGTTCCACGCGGATCTGGCCGAGACCTGGCAGCCGGTGGCGGAGCGGTTCGTGCGGTTCGTGGGTACGGCGCCGGAGGATCGCAAGGCCAGCAGATTCCTGCCGCTGGCGTGATCACCGCCAGGTCGGGTCCGCGCCGGGACGCGGCGCGGACTACGGTCGGGTAATGGCCAACAGCAACTCGTCGCGCTCGGGTTCGGTGCCGTCTCCCGCTCGGTACGGGTTCACCGACGCGTCACGTGCTGAGGCCCAGCTGCGCCGCGCCGGCTGGTGGTCGGACGGCGGCCCGGGAGCGGCCGAGCCGATCGTGTCCGCGTTGTCGCGGACTCCCGATCCGGACCTGGCGCTGCACTCCCTGGACCGGTTCCGGGATGCCGCGGAGGCGGAGTGGGCGGAGTTCTCCCGTGCGCTGGTGGACGATCCGGGTTTGCGCGCCCGGCTGTTCGGCGTCTTCGGCGCTTCCACGGCCTTCGCCGACCACCTCGTGGCGCACCCGGATGACTGGCAGCGGCTGCGCTCCGGCGCCGCTGTCGCGAGAACGCTGGAGGAACGCACCGCGGTGCTCCTGGCGGCGGTGGGCGCCGACGGGAGTGGTGATCCTGGAACTCCCGGTGGCCCGGTGGCGGAGCTGCACGGACCGGATGCGGTCAGCGCGCTGCGCCGGGCGTATCGCGGGCTGCTGATGGACGTCGCCGGGCAGGA
Organism: Saccharopolyspora indica; assembly: GCF_027853965.1. Lineage (GTDB taxonomy): Bacteria > Actinomycetota > Actinomycetes > Mycobacteriales > Pseudonocardiaceae > Saccharopolyspora > Saccharopolyspora indica. The sequence goes on from NZ_JAQGLB010000024.1 coordinate 1,622, forward strand.
CATGGCCGGTGTCGTCGATCCGTCCCTGCCCAAGCTGCTGTACGAGGACGTGGCCGCGACGTTGTCGGACGTGGCCGTCGCGGCTCTGCGCGCGGCGTTGTCGGTCGCGGTGGCCGAGTTGAAGCTGTCCGGCGTGGCGGAGGTGCCGCGGCTCTCGGTGATCGCGATGGGCAAGTGCGGTGGCCGGGAGCTGAACTACGTCAGCGATGTCGACGTCGTGTTCGTCGCCGGCGACGAAGCGGAGATCCCGGCCGCGATCCGGTTGGCCAGCCTGATGATGCGGGTGGCCGGGCCCGCCTTCTTCGAGGTCGACGCGGCGCTGCGCCCGGAGGGCAAGGCCGGGGCGCTGGTGCGGACGCTCGACGGGCACCTGAGCTACTACCGCCGGTGGGCGCGCACGTGGGAGTTCCAGGCGCTGCTCAAGGCGCGTCCGGTGGCCGGGGACGCGGAGCTCGGCGCGGACTACCTCGCCGCGGTGCAGCCGCTGGTGTGGACCGCGGCGGAGCGCGAGGGCTTCGTGGCCGATGTGCGCTCGATGCGGCGCCGGGTCGAGGACCACGTTCCCTCCGAGCTTTCCGAGCGCGAGCTCAAGCTCGGGCGTGGCGGGTTGCGCGACGTGGAGTTCGCCGTGCAGCTGCTGCAGATGGTTCACGGCCGCAGCGACGATTCGCTCCGCCCGACGTCCACGTTGGATGCCTTGCGGGCCTTGGGCGAAGGCGGGTACGTGGCTCGCACCGATGCCGCGGATCTGGTGGATTCCTACCGGTTCCTGCGCACCGTCGAGCACCGGTTGCAGCTGCGGCAGCTGCGCCGGACGCACCTGTTCCCGGCTTTCGACGACGCCGATGCGCTGGGCGTGCTGGCGCGGGCGGCCGGGCTGCGCTCCAGCGGGCGGAACACGGCGGCGCAGGCGCTGGTGGCGGAGTTCCGGCGGCACAGCAACCGGGTTCGGCGACTGCACGAGAAGCTGTTCTACCGCCCGCTGCTGGAGGCGGTCGCGAAGGTGCCCACGGCGGCGCTGCGCCTGACGACCTCGGCAGCGGTGGAGCGCTTGGCCGCGCTCGGTTACACCTCGCCGGAGGGCGCGTTGCGCCACATCGGTGCTTTGACCTCGGGAGTGTCCCGGCGGGCCAGCATCCAGGGCACGCTGTTGCCGATGCTGTTGGACCTGCTGGCGAACACCCCCGACCCCGACGGCGGGTTGCTCGCGTACCGCAAGGTGTCCGAGGCGTTGGCGGAAACCCCTTGGTACTTGCGGTTGTTGCGCGACGAGGGCGTGGTGGCCGAGCGGCTGGCGCAGCTGCTCGGCACCTCGAAGCTGGTTCCGGAGCTGCTGGTGCGGGCGCCGGAGGTGCTGCGGTTGTTGTCCGACACCCCGGCGCTGGCCGGACGTGATCCGATGGAGGCCTCGGTTTCGCTGCGCAGCACCGTCGCGCGCTACTCGGAACCGGGGAGAGCCGCTGCCGCGGCGCGTTCGCTGCGGCGGCACGAGCTGCTGCGCATCGCCTGCGGCGATCTGCTCGGCCTGGTCGAGCCGACCGCGGTGTTCCACGCGCTGTCGAACATCTGGGCCGCGGTGCTGGAATCCGCGCTGGACGTGTCCATCCGGGACACCGCGAAGGCGACCGGTGAGATCCCGGCTCGGATCGCGGTGATCGGGATGGGCCGGCTGGGCGGCGCGGAGCTCGGCTACGGCTCCGACGCCGACGTGATGTTCGTGTGCGAACCGGTGACCGGCGCGGAGGAGACCGCGGCGGTGCGGTTCGCGACCGCGGTCGTCGAGCAGGTGCGGCGGTTGCTGGGCGCGCCGAGCCAGGATCCGCCGCTGGAGGTCGACATCGACCTGCGGCCGGAAGGCCGTCAGGGCGCACTGGTGCGGACGCTGGACTCCTACCTCGCGTACTACCGGCGGTGGGGCGAGGCCTGGGAGGCCCAGGCGCTGTTGCGCGCGCGGCACGTCGCAGGTGATCAGGACCTGGGTGAGCGGTTCTGCCGGGCCATCGATCCGATCCGGTATCCCGAAGGCGGACTCGACGAGGCCAAGGCGCGGGAGATCCGGCGGATCAAGGCGCGGGTGGATTCCGAGCGGTTGCCCCGCGGGGCGGATCCGGCGACGCACACCAAGCTCGGTCGCGGCGGCCTGGCCGACGTGGAGTGGACGCTGCAGCTGTTGCAGCTCCAGCACGCCCACGAGCACCCGGCGCTGCGCACGACCTCGACGCTGGACGGGCTGCGGGCCGCGACCGAGGCGGGTCTGCTGGACGCCGGGGATGCCGATGAGCTGGCGGAGGCGTGGACGTTGGCGATGCGCGTGCGCAACGCGGTGATGCTCGTCCGCGGCAAGCCGGGGGACCAGCTGCCCAAGCAGACCCGGGAGTTGAACGCGGTGGCCGCTGCGCTGGGGTATCCGGCGGAGGTCGACACCGGGGAGGTCGTCGACGACTACCTCCGCGTCACCCGGCACGCCCGCGCTGTCGTGGAGCGGGTGTTCTACGGGGCCTGAGCTCCTAGGGTGGTACTCATGATCGATCTGCGACCCGCCCAGGAAGAAGATCATCCGGTGATCGTGGCGGCCATCCAGCGGTGGTGGTCGGATTCGCGCAGCCCGGAAGCCGCTCGTGAGCTGTCGCTGCTCGTGCCCCGGCTGTTCCTGCAGCACTTCGCCGGGACCAGCCTGGTCGCCGAGCGGGACGGCCGGATGGCGGGCTTCCTGATCGGTTTCGGCTCGGCTGACCGCGCCTCGGACGCTTACGTCCACTTCGTCGGGGTCGACCCGGAGCTGCGCCGGTCCGGGCTCGCGCGCCGGTTGTACGGCGAATTCTTCGCCGCGGTCGCTCGTGCCGGGCGCACCCGCGTGCACTGCGTCACCTCACCGGCCAACACCGGTTCGATCGCCTTCCACCGGAGAATGGGTTTCGAGCTCACCGGCGGAGATGCCGAAATCGGCGGAATTCCGGTGCACCGCGATTACGACGGACCCGGCCACGACCGGGTTTGCTTCGTGCGGGAGGTCGATCCGGCCGAATTCCGCTGAGCCGCCGGCAGGCCGTCGAGTGCTCCGGAAGGCGCAGTGCCGTTCGGCATTCGCGGTTCTCGGTCGACCGGGTGGATCACGCCGATCGCCCGTCGCCGCTTCTCCTTTCGGTCGGCGGAACCGCGTGTTCTTTTCCGGTGCGGGCAAAGCGTTTTCGGGCGTGCGTGCGGTTCGGTGCGCAAAACGGTCCGGAAATGCCGCAATGGTTTCGGCGAACCCGGTCGGCGGTCCCAGATTGCCGAATTCGCCAGTACCCTGCGCGCAGGAAGGCAGGGCGGCGAACAGGGGACTGCCGATGTCCGAGGACTTCGAAGTGCTCGTCGACCGGCAGGCGCTGTGCGGGGCGAGCCCGTTGTGGATGCCCGCGCTCAATTGCGTGCACTGGGTGGATCTGCTGCGCCGGGAATTGCACACCTTCCACCGGGATTCCGGCAGCGATGAAGTGCGGGTGCTGCCGGGGCCGGTGACGGCACTGGGCGCGACCCGGCAGGGACAGCTGATCGCCGCCGCCGGGCGCGGCTTCGCCCGGGTGCACCTCGGGCGCTCGGCGCTGGAACCGGTCGTCCAGGTGCGCAACGGCGATCGCATGGGTGTGGGTGCCTGCGACCCTGCCGGGCGGTTCGTGGCGGGCACCCAGACGCACTCCCGCGAGCTGCAGGGCAGCGGGATGTACGTGCTCGACGGTGACCGGGCGCGGTTGCTGGTCGACGGCGTGACGGCGGCCGGCGGGGTGGCGTGGAGCCCGGACGGCACGCGGATGTACCTGGTCGACGCGCGCACCATCTGGGCCTACGACTACGACCCGGAGCGCGCGATGGCGGTCTCCGGGCGGCAGTGGGTGGCGTGCGCCGAGGCGGAGGGCGAGCCGGAGGGGATCGCGGTGGACGCCGAGGGCTGCGTGTGGGTCGCGATGCACTGGACCGGGCGGATCCACCGGTACGCGCCCGGCGGAGATCTCGAAACCGTCCTGTGGGCGCCGACGCGGCGGATCACCAGCCTGGCCTTCGGCGGTTCGCGGCTGGAGGAGATGTACGTGACCTCGGCCTGCTACGGCTACGACGAGCTGGCACTGCTCGACGACCCGTGCGCCGGTGCTCTGCTGCGCTTCAAACCGGGCGTGCTCGGGGCCGCTCTGCAGCCCTGGCAGGGCATTTGAGCCGCTGTTAATAGCCGATCTCAGAAATCGGTGCTACTGGTCGGCTCTTCGGCGCCTGCGGCGAACTCGGCGGCGAAGGCCGCGTCGCTCAGCACTGCGCGGATTCGGGCGGTGATGCGGTCCACGTCGCCGCGTTCGGCCTCCGGCAACGGGGCGCCGACGGATTCGCGAGCTCGTGCCGCCGCGCCCAGAAGCCGAGCTGCCCGCTCTGGTTGTTCCAGGAGTGCGTAGGCGCCGGCCAGACCTTCGTGGGCGAGGGCGATGGCGCGCGGGTCGCCGCTTTCGCGGGCAACGGTGAGGCTTTGGCCGTGCAGGGCGAGGGCTGTCCGGGCGTCCCCGCGTTGCTCGCCGAGGAAGCCGAGCTCGGCGAGCAGCAGGGCCGGGCCGGGACCGAACTCGACTTCCCGGTGCCAGTCGAGCGTTCTGCGCAGGTGCTTCTCGGCGAGAGCCCAGTCGCCCTCGCGCCGCGCTCCGAGGGCGAGGCCGATCTCGGCGTGGATCTCGCCCGCCGCGTAGCCGTGCTCGGCCGCCCGGGTCATCGCCTCCCGGTGCAGGGCGGCTGCCTGCCGGAAGTCGCCGGTCTGGAGGGCGACCCGGCCGAGCCCGGTGATCCGGTCGGCGGCGGCCGCCCGGAAACCCAGTTCTTCGGCCAGTTCGAGGCCGGTCCGGTGCAGGTGTTCTGCGCGCGCGTAGTCGCCGGTGATCGAGGCCAGCGCTGCCAGCGGGTAGGCGGTCTGCAACTGGCCCCAGCGGTCGCCGAGCTCCGCGAAGATCTCTTGGGCTTCCTCGGCGTTTCGGCGCAGTGCGACGAGATTTCCGCGCAGCAGGGCCTGAGTGGCCCTGGTGCTCTGCGCGGCAGCGATTCCCCAGCGGTCATCGGCCGCCCGGAACCGCTCCAGGGCACGATCCACCAGAACTTCGCTGCGGGCCAGGTCTTCACCTGCGTTGAGCGCGGCGTAGCCGAGGAACCATTCGGCGCGTGCGCAACCGGTGGCTGCGTCGGGGAGTGCGGAATCGCTGTGCTCCTCGCCGACCAGCATGGCGAACGCCGCGTGCCATAGAGCGGCCTGCGAACGGAGTGCCGTGTCGCCGCCGAGGTGGCGGACTTCGCCGAGCGATCGCCGGGCCTCGCTCAGCCGACCGCGCAGGAACCAGTACCACGTGGAGTCGAGCGCCAAGCGGAGCGCTGCGGTGCCGTCCGCCAGCTGCGCGGCGCGCTCCAGGGCAACGCGGAGGTTGCCGCTCTCGCGGTCCAGCAGCGCGAGCCAGCGGTGCTGGTCGGGTCCCCGGAGCTCGGCAGCGGCCCGTCCGATCAGCTCCGCGTAGTACGTGCGGTGGTCGTCGTGGAGAGCATCGGATTCGCCTGCCTCCGCCAGGCGTTCTCGCGCGTAGGCCGAAACGGTTTCCGGCAACCGGTACCGGGGTTCCTCGGTGGCGGTGACCATCGAGCGGTCCACCAGCCTGATCATCGGGTCGAGGACGTCTTCGCCGCACACGGTTTCGGCGGCGTCGAGGGTGCATCCGCCGGTGAAGGCCGACAGCCTGCGCAGGAGCCGTCGTTCGTCGTCGGCGAGCAGCTCCCAGCTCCAGTCGATCACCGCCCGGAGGGTTCGCTGGCGCGGTGGCGCGCCGCGGTGACCGCCGGCGAGCAGGCGGAACCTGTCGTCCAGCCGGGCGGACAGCTCGCGCACGCCCAGCGCGCGGACCCGAGTGGCGGCCAGCTCCAGCGCGAGCGGGATCCGGTCGAGGCGGCGGCAGATCGTCGCGACGGCCTCCGCGTTGTGCTCGGTGACGGCGAACCCCGGCGCGGAGGCCGCCGCGCGCAGCGCGAAGAGCTGCTCGGCGTCGGCCTGCCGCAGCGGGGGCACCGTCCACACCGCTTCTCCGGCCAAGCCGAGCGGTTCTCTGCTGGTGGCCAGGACGCGCAATCCCGGGGCCGCGGACAGGATCCCGCGCACGACCTCGGCAGCCTCGTCGATGACGTGCTCGCAGTTGTCCAGCAGCAGGAGGAACCGCCTCGAACGCAGGGCCGCGACGAGCCCGAGCGCTCCTTCCTCGCGGATGCCCAGCGCCGCGCTCAGCTGTTCGGTCACCTCCGCCGATCCGGCGAGGCCCACCTTCCGGACGCCGTCGGGGAAGTCGCCGACCGCCTGGCGGGCCACCTCGTCGGCGAGCCGCGTCTTGCCGACCCCGCCCGGGCCGGTCAGCGTCACCAGCCGGTTGCCTGCGAGCAGCTCGCGCACCGCGGGCACCGCGTCTTCGCGCCCGACCAGGTCGGTGAGCGGTGCTTCCAGCTCGTTCGGAATCCGTTCCCGGGCAGGCGGAACCGCTCCCAGGGACGCGTCGTGCTCGAGGATGGACTGGTGCAGCGCCGTCAGTTCCGGGCCCGGGTCGACGCCCAGCTGCTCGGCCAGCTCGGCCCGCAGTCCGGTGTAGACGGTCAGCGCCTCGGATTGCCGTCCGGCCAGGTAGAGCGCTTTGATCTGCGCGGCGCGCAGCCGTTCCCGCAGCGGGTGCCGGGCCGCAGGCTCGTCGAGATCGCCGATCAGCGCGTGGTGTTCGCCCAGCTGCAGGCGGGTTTCGGCCAGCGCTTCCACGGCGGTCAGCCGCTGCTCCTCGAACCGCGCGGCCGCGGTGCGCAGGAACTCGACGTCGTCGAAGCCCGCCAGGGCGTCGCCGGTCCACAGCGCCAGTGCTTCCCGCAGCAGGTCGGCCCTGCTGTGCGGGTCCTCGGTGCGGTACGCGGTGGCGGTGAGGTCGGCGAACCGCTGGGAGTCCAGGTCTTCCGGGCGGATGCGCAAGCGGTATCCCGGCGGTTTCGCCTCCACTTCGGTCGCGTCGTCGGTTCGGGAGAGCGCGCGGCGCAGCCGCGAGACCTTGGTCTGCAGGGCACCGGCCGGGTTGCCGGGAGGCCGCTCGCCCCACAGGACGTCCACCAGCTGGTCGGTCGAGACCGCACGTCCTTCGTGGACGAGCAGCACGGCCAGCAGCGCGCGCACCTTCGGCTCGGGGACTTCGACGGTGCTGCCGGTTCGCGTCCGGACGGTGAGCGGGCCGAGCACCTCGAAGTACATGGCTGAACAGTAACCGGCCGACCGGATCCGCCAGCGGTTCGACAGGGTTCCGCCAGCGCCGGGCGACAGGGTGTGGACACCGAGCGATCAGCAGGAAGCGAAGGAGTCAGCACATGTCGGAGAACGAGCAGCGGTCCGCGGTGTCGGTGATCGGCCTGGGCCAGATGGGAACCCGGCTCGCGCAGGCATTCCTGGCAGCGGGCCACGCCACGGCGGTGTGGAACCGCACCGCCGCCAAGGCGGACGCGCTCGTGGCCCAGGGCGCGGTCCGCGCGGAAACCGCGGAAGCGGCGATCACCGCGAGCCCGCTGGTGGTGGTCTGCCTGCCGGACTACGCGACCGCGCTGGAACTGCTCGGCCCGGTGGCGACGAGCCTGCGCGGCCGGACCCTGGTGAACCTGACCTCCGGAACTCCGGAGGAGGCCGCCCGGATGGCCGGCTGGGCGGCCGGTCACGGTGCCGACTACCTGGACGGCGCGGCCATGAGCGGCACCCGGCTCGTCGGGCGTCCCGAGGCGTTGTTCGTGTTCAGCGGGTCGCCGGAGACCTTCGCCGCGCACCGGTGGGTGCTGGCGAGCCTGGGCAACGCCACGCACCTCGGAGCCGATCCGGCACTGGCCCCGGTGTACGACACGGCGCTGTTCGGCCTGGCCTGGGGCGCGCTGGCGGGCTTCTACCACTCCGCGGCCCTGGTAGGGGCCTCCGGCGTCGACCCGTCCACCTTCGCGGCGGTGGCCACCGGGCACATGCCGTTCGTCGTGTCGCTGATGGCCGAGCACGCCCGCCAGATCGGGGACGGCCGCTTCCCCGACGACGACGGCACCGTGGAGGTGCACGCGGCGGCCATGCGGCACCTCCTGGACACGAGCCGTGCCGGTGGCATCGGCACCGACGTGCCGCAGCTGTTCAGCGACCTGCTCGACCGGGCCGCGACCGCCGGGCACGCTGCGAGCGGCATCGCCAGCGTCATCGAGACGATCGCGGCGGGTGAGCGGAATGCCTGAGCAGTCCAAGCCGCACGTCGCCGTCCTCGGCCTGGGTCGGATGGGCACCGCGATCGCCGCTGCCTTCCTCGACGCCGGTTACCCGACCAGCGTGTGGAACCGCACCGCGGGCAGAGCGGATGCGCTGGTCGCCCGGGGTGCGATCCTCGCGAGCACCGCTGCCGAGGCGGTGGAGGCCGGTCCGCTCGTGATCGCACCGCTCCTCGACCACGACGCGGTGCGTCAGACCCTCGGCTCCATCGAGCGGGTGCTGCCGGGCCGCACCTTGGTCAACCTGGCCAACAGCAGCCCCGAGCACGCCGGGGAACTGGCCGAGCGGGTCGCCGGACGCGGTGCCGACTACCTCGACGGCGCCATGATGGCCCTCCCGGAAACCGTCGCCACGCAGGACGGCTTCTTCCTCTACTCCGGATCGGAGCGCGCGTTCACCAGCTACCGGCGCGAGCTGGAGGTGATGGCCCCGGCGCACTACTTCGGCACCGACCCGGGAGCCGCCGAGGTGCACGACCTGGCCCTGCTGGGCACCGGGTACGCCGCTCTGACCGGGTTCCTGCACGCCGCGGCGCTGCTCGAACCGGTGGGCACGGCCCCAGCGGAGTTCGCACCGCTGGCGGCGCGGTGGTTGCGGGGGATGGCCGACTTCCTGCCCGAGCTGGCCAGGGAAGCCGGATCGGGCTCCTACGCGGACGGGGTCTCCACCGTCGACCTGAACCGGGCCGGGGTCGACAGCCTCATCCGGCTCAGCAGGAACAGCGGAGTCGCTGCCGACGTGCACGAGCCGTTGAAGGCGCTGCTCGACGAGCGCGCCGCCGACGGCCACGGCGACGACAGCTTCTCCAGCGTGTTCGAGCTGCTCAAAGCACGTTAGGGGCTGGTCTGCGTGGCGGTGCGGGTGGCGGAACCTGAACGCAAGGTGGCCCGCCAGCCGGAGCTGACGGGCCACTACGCGTTCAGCGCATCACACGTCGAAGTACAGCGAGAACTCGTGCGGGTGCGGGCGCAGGCGGATCGGGTCGATCTCGTCCTCGCGCTTGAGCCGGATCCAGGTCTCGATCAGATCCGGGGTGAACACGCCGCCTTCGAGCAGGAAGTCGTGGTCGGCTTCCAGGTTGTCGATCGCCGCGGCCAGGTTGTCCGGGACGGTCGGCACGTTCTTGGCCTCTTCCGGCGGCAGCTCGTAGAGGTCCTTGTCGATCGGCTCGGCCGGCTCGATCTTGTTCTTGATGCCGTCCAGACCGGCCATCATCATCGCGGCGAAGGCCAGGTACGGGTTGCCGGACGGGTCCGGGCAGCGGAACTCGACGCGCTTGGCCTTCGGGTTCGCACCGGTGATCGGGATGCGCATGCAGGCCGACCGGTTGCGCTGCGAGTACACCAGGTTCACCGGGGCCTCGTAGCCCGGCACCAGGCGGTGGTAGGAGTTCACCGTCGGGTTGGTGAAGGCCAGCAGGCTCGGCGCGTGGTGCAGGATGCCGCCGATGTAGTGGCGGGCCATGTCCGACAGCCCGGCGTAACCGGCCTCGTCGTAGAACAGCGGGCTGCCGTCCTTCCACAGCGACATGTGGCTGTGCATGCCGGAGCCGTTGTCGCCGAACAGCGGCTTGGGCATGAAGGTCACGGTCTTGCCGTTGTCCCAGGCCGTGTTCTTGATGACGTACTTGAACAGCTGCAGGTCGTCGGCCGCGTGCAGCAGCGTGTTGAACCGGTAGTTGATCTCGGTCTGGCCGCCGGTGCCGACCTCGTGGTGCGCCCGCTCGACGGTGAAACCGGAGTCGGTCAGCTGGGTGACCATCTTGTCGCGCAGGTCGGCGAAGTGGTCGTACGGCGAGACCGGGAAGTAGCCGCCCTTCAGCCGCGTCTTGTAGCCGCGGTTGCCGCCCTCCTCGTCGCGGCCGGTGTTCCACCAGCCCTCGATCGAGTCGACCTCGGCGAACGACTTGTTCGGGCCCTCGCCGAACTTGACCGAGTCGAAGATGTAGAACTCGGCCTCGGCGCCGAAGAACGCGGTGTCGGCGATGCCCGACTCGTTCAGGTACTGCTCGGCCTTGCGCGCGATGTTGCGCGGGTCGCGGCTGTAGGGCTCGAGCGTGAACGGGTCGTGCACGAAGAAGTTCAGGATCAGCGTCTTCTCGATCCGGAACGGGTCGAGGCGCGCGGTGTAGGGGTCGGGCAGCAGCAGCATGTCCGACTCGTGGATGGACTGGAAGCCACGCACGGACGAGCCGTCGAAGGCCAGCCCCTCGGTGAACGCATCCTGGTCGAACGCCGCGGCGGGCACGGTGAAGTGCTGCATGACGCCCGGCAGGTCGCAGAACCGGACATCGATGAACTTCACGTCCTCATCAGCGATGAAGCGCAGGACCTCGTCAGGATTCTTGAACAAGCTCGGTGGCTCCTTCAGCACTCGTACAGCTCACCGACGCCACGTCGAAGTTTCCGCCGCCGGCTCGGTTCTCACCGTATGTCCTGGGTGTTGCTCCGTCGTCACCCGAATGTTTCGCCGGCGTTAACTGCGACCCGTTCGAGTGGCTGATGTTGCCGGAAGCGGTGCTCCGACGGTACCAGCGGACGGCACGTACCCTGGATGACGTGCGAAGAGTCGGATCCTGGCTGGACGGCCCGAAGACCGCGCTGAACAACGTGCGCGAGCAGGCGAACGATTCCCGGCCCCAGTGGCGCGGCGAGAAGCTGGGGCTGCCCGAGCACGGCCCCGGGTCGGCGGCGCCGGTGGGCAGGCGGCTGGGGGCGTTCCTCATCGACATCGTGCTGGCCGCGCTGGTCGCCGGGTTGTTCACCATGCCGGACTACCCGAGGAACTGGAGCCTGCTGGCCTGGGCGGTCATCACCGTGGTCCCGGTGTGCTTCTTCGGCGCCACGCCGGGCATGGCCGCGCTGCGGATCTGGGTGGCGCGCGTCGACGGCGCGGTCATGGTGGGGCCGTGGCGGGCCGCGGTGCGCTGCGTGCTGTCCGGGCTGATCATCCCGGCCGTGGTGTGGAACTTCGACGGCCGCTCCTGGCACGACCGGCTCACCGGCACCATCGTGCTGCGCCGGTGATCTCCTGACGTGAAGAAGCGGCCCGGGGGTGCGGAACCCCCGGGCCCGCTCCTCGTTGCCGGTGAATTACCGCGCGCGGCGCACGGCGCGCGACACGTTGCGCATCTTGGCGCCCTGCGGCACCGGTCCCTTCGGCATCGCGTTGCCGCGGTTGGCCAGCGCGGCGAGCCGGTTCTCGATCGAGTCGATCTGCGCCGGGCCGATGTTGCGCGGCAGCTTGGTGATCCGCTGCTGCAGCTTGGCCAGCGGAACCTGGTTCTCCTCGTTGCCCACCATGATCTCGTAGATCGGGGTCTCGCCGACCAGCCGGGCGACGCGCTTCTTCTCCTGCGCCATCAGCGACTTGACCCGGTGCGGAGCACCTTCGCCCACGAGCACGATGCCGGGGCGGCCGATCAGCCGGTGCACGGCGTCGAGCTGGGCGGTGCCGGACACGGCCTGGGTCAGCACCCAGCGGCCGCGCAGGTTGTCCAGCGCCCAGCCGGCGGCGCCGGGTTGACCGTCGGCCTTGCGGTACACGCTCGACTGCACGCGGCGGCCGAAGAGGATCACCGCGCCCAGCAGGCCGAAGGCCAGCCCCACCGGGAGGAACACCCAGTGCAGGCCCCAGATCATGCCCAGCAGGAAGATCACTGCGGTGACGCCGAGGAACACCCCGAGCATCAGCGGGAGGAGGAGCTTGTCCTCCCGGCGCTGCATGTTGAACACCTCGAGGATCTGCTTGAAGCGTCCTCGAGTTGCCTTGCGCCGTTCTTTGGCCGCCGCTTTCTTGGCGGCCTTGTCCTCCTTGGCCATGCATTTCAGGATACGGCGCGACCCGGACCAGGTGCAGACGCGGTCCCGGATGCGTGACCGACCCGTGAGGTCGGACCCGGCGGCGTGTCCGGATCGTTTTGCCTGCTAGATGCACGTGAGCACTTTGAGGTGCTATAGCGCCTCAAAGTGCTCACGTGTCATGACCAGCGGAAACGATGCTCAGCGGGCGAGGAGGCTGGTGGCCTCCTGCGCGGCGGTGCCCTCCTTGGCCAGGTGGGCCAGGTTCTCCGGGAGGGGCATGCCGCGGTGCACGGTGGCCTTCGCGAACAGCCGGCCCGCGCGGTAGCTGGAGCGCACCAGCGGTCCGGCCATCACACCGGGGAAGCCGATCTCCTCGGCCGCCTTGGTGTGCTCGACGAACTCCTCCGGCTTGACCCAGCGGTCCACCGGGTGGTGCCGCGGGCTGGGCCGCAGGTACTGGGTGATGGTGATGATGTCGCAGCCCGCGTCGTGCAGGTCCTGCAGCGCCGGGCGCACCTCGTCCGGCGTCTCGCCCATGCCCAGGATCAGGTTCGACTTGGTCACCAGGCCCGCGTCGCGCGCCTCGGAGATCACCTGCAGCGACCGCTCGTAGCGGAACGCGGGGCGGAGCCGGCGGAACACGCTGGGCACGGTCTCCAGGTTGTGCGCGAGCACCTCCGGCCGGGAGCCGAAGACCTCGGCCAGCTGGTCGGGCTCGGCGTTGAAGTCCGGGATCAGCAGCTCGACGCCGGTGCCCGGGTTGAGCGCGTGGATCTGGCGGACCGTCTCGGCGTACAGCCACGCCCCGCCGTCGGGCAGGTCATCGCGGGCCACGCCGGTGACGGTCGAGTAGCGCAGGCCCATGGCCTGCACCGACTCGGCGACCTTGCGCGGTTCCTCGACGTCCAGCGCAGCCGGCTTGCCGGTGTCGATGAGGCAGAAGTCGCAGCGCCGGGTGCACTGCTCCCCGCCGATGAGGAAGGTCGCTTCGCGGTCCTCCCAGCACTCGAAGATGTTGGGACAGCCCGCCTCCTCGCAGACGGTGTGCAGACCTTCGCGGCGGACCAGACCCTTGAGCTCCTGGTACTCGGGTCCCATCCGCGCGCGGGTCTTGATCCACGACGGCTTCTTCTCGATCGGGGTCTGGCTGTTGCGAGCCTCCAGCCGCAGCAGCTTCCGACCCTCCGGAGCCACAGTCACGCGCCCCAGGCTACGCCCCCGGCAAGCGCCGTGGTCATCTCGCTTCCCGTTCCACCAGGCGAAAGAAACCGCTGGTGAGCTGGGTCACGACCAGCTCGGTGCGACCCCGGTGTGCTCGGCCGTGACCGCCCACAGCCGACGTGCGGTGGCGACGTCCCTGGCGGCCTTGCTCAGGCGGGCGCGGTTCGGGTGGCCGCGGACCTCGCCGATGCCGCCGGGGCCGAAGTAGTCGCCGCCGCGGACGCCCCGCGCGGTGGCGGCGAAGAGCTGCGGCAGCGCGCCCCGCTCGGCGGGCTGGGTGACCAGCCGGGTGCCCAGGCCGACCACGTCGTGCACCGGGCCGGGCAGCGCGTGCAGCCGGGACGAGTTGCCGGTCAGCTCGGTCATGGCCATGCCCGGGTGCGCGGCGACGCTGATCAGGTCGCGTTCCGCGCGCTTCGCCGCGCGGTCGAGCTCCAGCGCGAACAGCAGGTTGGCGAGCTTGGACTGGCTGTAGGCGAGCAGCGGCCGGTAGCGGCGGCGGGTGAAGTTGAGGTCGTCGACGTCCAGGCCGCCGAAGCGGTGGGCGATGCTGGAGACGGTCACCACGCGCGCGCCCGGGCGCAGCGCCGGGAGCAGCAGCCAGGTCAGCGCGGCGTGCCCGAGGTGGTTGGTGCCGATCTGCAGCTCGAAGCCGTCCCGGGTGCTGCGGCGCGGGGTGGCCATCACCCCGGCGTTGTTCATGAGGACGTCCAGGCCGTCGGTGCGGTCGCGGACCTCGGCGGCGGCCTTGCGGATCGAGGCGAGGTCGGTGAGGTCCAGCTCGACGAGCTCGGGTTCCGCGGTCGCGGTCCGGGCGATCTCGGCCAGCGCCGCGCGGCCCTTCTCGGCGTTGCGGCAGGCGATGAGGACGCGGGCGCCGCGTTCGGCCAGGGCTCGTGCGCTGCGGTGCCCGAGACCGGAGTTCGCGCCGGTGATCAGCGCGGTCCGTCCGGTCTGGTCGGGGATGTCGGCTGCGGTCCACCTGGTCATGACCGAAACCTACTCTCAGTAGGTTGAGAGTGCCAGCCATCCGGGTGATCGGGTGCGGGAATACTGCGGTGTCGTGCCTACGACTTCTTGGACGGTGCGCATCAGGTGGGCGCCGTGGTCCCGCGTGGTGCGGTTGCGGATGGCGGGCGATCGGTGGCCGAGGCTGAGCGAAGGCCCGTTCTCGGTGGCGCTGCGGCTCGCCTGGTTCCTGCTGCTGACCGCCGTGCTGCTCGGCTGCTGGCTGGAACTGCTGGTCGGGCTCGTGCTGATGCCGCTGGCCCTGCTCGCCCGAGCGGCCGGGCGGGGGTGGACGCTGGAGATCAGCGCCCGGCGGTGCCGGGCCGGAGTGATCCGCGTGGGCAGCCTCGCCGCTGCCCGGCGGCTGCGTCGCGCCCTGCGCGAGCACCTCGGGCGCAGCAGCGGGCTCGACGGTGCGGAGGCCCTGCTGGCGGCCGAACACGCGGAGTTCGCGCCGATCGAGATCAGCCCGCAGCGCTGGCGGCTGGTCGAGCGGCGGCTGAGCCCCTACGGGCGGCGGCGCTGGCTGCTGTGGCGGCGCAAGCTGTCGTTCCAGGACGCGATGGACAGCCTGCCCAGCGGGCTGGGCGACGACCCGATCTCGGCGATCATCGCGATCCCGTTCCTGCTCCTGTTCGTGGTCCTGTTCTGCGGCGCGGCGCTGGAGCTCGCGGCGCAGCTCGTGCTGTTCCCCTTCGTCCTCCTGCTCCGGACGTGCCACGCGCTGCGGTGGCCGGTGGAGCTGGTCCGGCCGAACGAGGTCGAGCCGCCGGAGCTGATCCGCGGCATGGTCGCGTCGGTGCGCGCGCGCCGCGAGCTGACCGCCGCGCACGCGCTCCGACTGCCGGTGCCGAGCCTGACCAGCGCACCGCGGGAGGCGGTCGCCGTCAGCTGAGCTCGTGCGCGGCGGGCCGGTGGTGGACGTACTCGATCACCGCGCCGTCCGGGTGGCGGACGGTGAAGCCCTCGCCGGCCGGTGCCCGGAAGCGGGGCTGGACGAATTCCAGGCCCTGCTGCTGGAAGAGCTGTTCGTACGGGCCGACGTCGGCCACCAGGAGGGTGCCGACGGTCTGCCGGAACGGGGCCAGCGCGGCCTCGGTGCCCGCGATGATCAGGAAGCCGCCGACCGCGGTGAGCGCGAGGTCCTTCTCCGGGTACGGCATGACCATGTCGCGTTCGACGCCGAGGAGCTGCTCGTACCAGGCGACGGTCGGTTCGAGCTCGGCCTGGGCGACGAAGACGCGGATGAAGGTGCGGGGAGCGGCCAGGTGCGAGGAGTCGGGGTGGCGGCGCCAGAGCTGCTGGGACACGGGGGAGGGTCCTTCCTGTTCCGAGTGGACGCCTCCAGCCTGCGCGGCGGCCGGAACCCCGACCAGGCGCCGGTTTGTGGGGTTACTCCAGGTCATAGGCTGGCGGGATGAGCGGCGATCTGCGGCGCCGGGAGCTCGGTGCGTTCCTGCGGGCCAGCCGGGAACGGCTCGATCCGGCGGACTTCGGCATCGCGGTGCGCGGGCGGCGCCGCACCCCGGGGTTGCGCCGGGAGGAGATCGCGTCCGAGTCCGGCGTGGGCCTGGCCTGGTACGCGTGGCTGGAGCAGGGCCGCGTGCAGACTTCCCGGGAGGTGCTGGAAGCGCTCGCGCGGACGATGCGGATGACGCACGAGGAGCGCAGGCACCTGCTCGCGCTCGGCGGCTACGCGGCCGATGGCGTCGCCGACGACGGGTTGGTGGCACGACTGCGCCCGCTGCTGGACAACTGGCCGCTGACGCCCGCGTTGCTGCTGGACCAGCGCTTCGACGTGCTGGCGGGCAACGCCGCTCACGCCGCGGTGTGGCCGGAGCCGGTGCTGACCGGTCGGCCGAACCTGCTGCTGAGCCTGGCGGGCAGCGCCCGGTTGGAGTCGCTGCTGGTGCCGGAGGAGCGGTTCCTCTACGAGCTGTTCCTGCGCTTCCGCGCCCGAGCGGACCGGTTCCCCGCCGACGACGTGGTGGCGGGGCTGCGGGAGCTGCGGCCCGAACTGGCGCACTGGTGGGACTGCCGGGCGGTGCGCGAGTTCGGCAGCTGGCCGGTCACGGTCCTGGCCGGCGACGCGCGGCTGCGCTTCGAGTGCTCGCTGCTCCAGCCGGACGACACCGCGACGCTGCTGGTGCAGGCACCGGCCGACGCCGGGACCCGGGAGTGGTTGCGGCAGCGCTGCTGAGCTCAGTGCAGGGACAGCAGGCAGGTCTTGCTGGACTCGATCCCGGTGGCCCTGAGCAGCTGGAGGAAGGCCTGCCCGACGCGGGCGACCTCCGCGTCCGGTTCGGCGGGCTCGGCCAGGCCGCTGGCCAGCGCGAGCAGGCGGTGCTCGCGGGCGGCGTCGGCGCGCAGCACCGGGTTCGCCTGGTTGCGGTCGAGCAGCTCGCGGAGCACCGGGTTCGCCGCCGCCGTGCTGCGCCAGGCTTCGGTGACCGCCTGGATCCGGTCGCCGTCCGGGGCGTCACCGGTCTCGACCAGGGCCACGTCGACCCGGCCGATCAGCTGCTGGGTCCACTTGTGCTGCAGGGCGCGCAGCAGCTCGGTGGCGTCGGAGAAGGGGGCGGGCACCTGGTCGAGGGCCTGGACCGGGTTCTGCCGCGCGCTGTCGAGAACCGATGCGATCGCGCGCTGCCGCTGGTGGAAGTCGTGCCAACTCATGTTCGCTCTCCGGGATCGGACCCGGGGGATACCCCAGGTGTGCGGCATACCGAGAGTATGTTGGTGTACCGAGAGTAGCACGGCTCCGTACCGTCGGTATGACTTAGGGTTGTGAGCATGGCGACAGCTCGACCTCGACGTCTGGAGTACTCCGAGTCCACCCGGCAAGCGCTGGTGGACTCCGCCGTTGAGCTGTTCACCGAGCACGGCTACGCGGGCACCTCGCTGGAGGAGATAGCCAAGCGCGCCAGGGTCACCAAGGGCGCGCTCTACCACCACTTCGGCGGCAAGCAGGCGCTGTTCGAGGCGGCCTTCGACGCGGTGGAGACCGGCGTGGTCGCCCGGCTGGCCGGGGTGCTGTCGGAGACCGGGGACCGGTGGGAGGCCACCTGGTCCGGGCTGAGCGCCTTCCTGGACGTCTGCCTGGAGCCGTCCTACCAGCGCATCGTCGTGCGGGACGGGCCCGCGGTGATGGGCTGGGAGCGCTGGCGCTCCGCCGAGGAGACCCACACCTTCGGCGTGGTCCGCGCCGTGGTCGCCGGACTGGTCGAGTCGGGTGCGATCGACCCGCTGCCGGTGGACGCGCTGGCCCGCGTGGTCTTCGGCTCGCTGTCGGCGGGCGCGACCGCGATCGCCGGGTCCGACTCGCCGGAGCAGGTGAAGGCCGACGTCGAGGCCTGCGTCGTGCGGGTGCTGGAAGGCCTGCGCACCCGCTGATCGAAGGCGCGGAACTGCTGTTCAGGCAGGGATTGACCTCGGCTTAGCTCGAAGTTCGATCCTGGTCGCCCAACGGTGACCAGGAGGAGAACGAGATGAGCACCATCGCGATCGGCGTCTGCTTGCCGACCATGGAGGAGATCCGGAAGCTCGGTCCGTCCGCGATCGCCGATGCGGCGCGCCAGGTGGAGGCCGTCGGGCTCGATTCGGTGAGCGCCGCCGACGTGCTGATCGGCGATGGCACTCTCGCGCTGGAGAGCGTCACGGTCCTGGCCACGGCAGCCGCCGTCACCGGACGGGTGAGCCTGGACTTCGGGGTGCTCGCCCTCCCGACGCGCCCCGTCGCCATGATCGCGGCGCAGGTCCAGACGTTGCAGTACCTGTCGGGCAACCGGGTGCGGCTCGGACTCGGCATCGGTGGCTTCCGGGGTTCGCCGTTCTGGCAGGCGGTCGGTGCCCGGGCGACGCACCGCGGGCGGCAGCTCGACACCGCGCTCCAAGTGCTGCCCGGCCTGATCGCGGGCGAACCCACCACCGTGCCCGACGTCGAAGGAACGCCGGAGCTCGTGCTGGCCCCGGCAGTGCCGGTGCCGCCCCTGATGATCGGTGGTGGCACCTCGGAACCTGTGTTGCGCCGCGTCGCGGCTCACGGGGACTGCTGGCTTCCGTCCGCGCTCAGCCCGCGGGACGTGGTTGCCTCCGCCAGCCGGCTGCGGGAGCTGGCGGCCGAATTCGACCGACCGGTCCCACGCATCTGCCTCGGCGTACACGGCGTGCTGGACACCGGAGCCGCTTCCCGGTCCGAGCGCGACGCCATGCTCCGCGACCTCGGCGGGTTCTTCGGGATGACGCCGGAACAGCTCGTCGACGTCGTCATCACCGGAGGTCCCCGCCAGGTCGCGGAGCGTCTCGCCGAGTACGCCGAAGCCGGGGTGGCCGAACTCGGATTCGGGATCGACGCCCACGACTACCACCGCCAGGTGGAGATGATCGCCGAAGCCAGATCACTGCTCTGACGGTCCGGCTCCGAGGGGCGCGGCGGTCGTGCGAGCGCCCCGCTAGCCTCGGGACCCGTGACCGAGAACTTCAAGTTGCGGATCTTCACCGAACCCCAGCAGGGCGCGACCTACGACGACCTGCTGCGGGTCGCCAAGCACGCGGAGGCCACCGGCTACGACGCGTTCTTCCGCTCCGACCACTACCTGAAGATGGGGCCGGTGACCGGGGAACCCGGCCCGACCGACGCCTGGATGACGCTGGCCGGGCTGGCACGCGAGACCAGCAGCCTGCGGCTGGGCACGCTGATGACCGCGGGCACCTTCCGGCTGCCCGGCCCGCTGGCGATCGCCGTGGCGCAGGTCGACCAGATGTCCGGCGGGCGCGTCGAGCTCGGCCTCGGCAGCGGCTGGTACGAGGAGGAGCACACCGCCTACGGCATCCCGTTCCCCTCGCTGAAGGAGCGCTTCGACCGCTACGCCGAGCAGCTGGAGATCATCACCGGGCTGTGGGCCACCCCGCCCGGCGAGCACTTCCGGTTCGACGGCGCGCACTACCAGCTGGCCGAATCGCCCGCGCTGCCCAAGCCGGTGCAGCAGCCGCGGCCGCCGGTGCTGATCGGCGGGCTGGGCAAGAAGCGCACGCCGGAGCTCGCCGCCCGCTTCGCCGACGAGTTCAACCTGCCGTTCACCGACGTCGACACCGCCGCCGCGCAGTTCGGGCGGGTCGACGCGGCGTGCGAGGCGATCGGCCGCGACGCGGGCGAGATCGTGCGCTCGGCGGCGCTGGTGCTGTGCGTG
Source organism: Saccharopolyspora indica (assembly GCF_027853965.1). Lineage (GTDB taxonomy): Bacteria > Actinomycetota > Actinomycetes > Mycobacteriales > Pseudonocardiaceae > Saccharopolyspora > Saccharopolyspora indica. The sequence continues at coordinate 21,142 of NZ_JAQGLB010000024.1, forward strand.
GGCAAGGACGAGCCGGAGATCGCCCGCCGCGCCGGGGCCATCGGCCGCGAGGTCGAGGAGCTGCGCCTCAACGGGCTGGCCGGAATCCCGGCCGAGGCCGTCGACAAGATCGGTGCCTGGCGCGAGCGCACCGGCATCACCCGGCTGTACCTGCAGGTGCTGGACCTCTCCGACCTGGACCACCTGGACCTGGTCGCGAGCGAGGTCGCACCGCAGCTCTGAGCGCACGACGAACGGCCTGCCGGATCTGCGGCAGGCCGTTCATCAGCTGCGGAGCTGGCCTGCGATGTCGGAGGCAGCGGTGAGCAGGATCAGGGCGGGGACCGTCGCCTCGGCGCGGAGCCGGTAGGTGCCGCGCTTGTCCTGCTCCACGAGCCCGCAGCCGGTCAGGCTCTTGAGGTGGTGGTAGAGCTGGCCGGTGGAGCTCAGGCCCGCCGCTTCCTGCAGCGCCGCGGTGTGCTGGGCGCCGGAGCTCGCGAGCAGCCGCACGATCGCCGCCCGGGCCGGGTGGCCCAGCGCGGCGAGCACATCGGTGCGCGGGCCGTCGGGCATGGTGAGGATCCAGGCCGGGTCGGCCTGGATGCGCCACTCCAGGGCGGCCGGTTCGACGAGGCTGCCCTGGTACTGCACGAGCGAGCCGCTGGGTTCGACCGGTTCGGCGCGTTGCGCGCCCTCCAGCGCCGCGACGCGTTGTTCGAGCGCCTCCAGCCGCTGCTGCAAGTCCTCCGAGTCCACGCCGATGAGCTTCCCTCAGGCCCCCAGCGCCTGCGCAAGCCGGTCCCGCCATTCCGGCTGCTGCATCGCCAGCAGCAGCGGGAGGCCGGGATCGCCGCTGCCGAGCTGCCCCGGCGAGATGTCGCCGTGCGCGAGCAGCGCGCCGGACGCCGTGGTGCCGTCCGCGCGGCGAACGGTGAGCCCGCAGGTCAGGACGCCGGGCAAGCTGCCGCCCTTCATGCCGATCCCGATCACACCCGGCGGCAGGTGACCGCTGAGCGGGCGTTCCAGGTGCGTGCGCGCCACTGCCGCGGCCTCGCCGGGGTCGGTGGCGATGGCGCGGTGCAGCGCGGCGAGCTCCGCCGCGGTCGACGACATCGTCCGGTCGGCCCAGGAGAGCTGGTGCTCGTACGGCGGCAGGCCGTTCTGGAGGAGCCGGTCCACGACCTGATCGCGCAAGGTGGCGTCGGTGCTGAAGCGGCGTTCCAGCCGGTATCCCCAGGCTCGGCGGGCCGGTGTCGGCAGCTGGGCGGGCGGAGCGAACTCCGGGAGCAGGAACAGGTATTCCGCGCACATCGAGCGGATGTCGGGGCGGTGCCAGCCGCCCGCTGCCGCCGCCTTGCGCAGCGCCGGTTCGCCGAGGCGGTCGCGGATGAAGTCCGGGGCCGCGCTGTCGCTGAAGGTGATCATCGCCGAGGCCATGTCGTCCAGCGCCACCCGGTGCTCGGGATCGGCCGCGCGCAGGCCGGTCGAATCGGTGGGGATGCCCAGGTGCTGGAGGGCGTTGACGTGCGCGAAGCCGTCGGTCGGCACGTAGAAGCGCTCCCAGTCGCCGACGCGGACCTGCTCCGCGGGGTCCAGTCGGCCTTCGGCGACGGCGGTCGCGTAGGCGGCGAGGTGGACGGCTTTGACCGCCGAGGCCAGCGGCTGCGCGGCGTGCGGGCGGTGCATCAGGTGGTTCCCGCGGCCGTCGTCGAGGACGAGGCCGAGCCGGTCGCGGTGCGCGCTGATCCAGGCCAGCCAGCCCTCCGGCGTCGACAGGTCCGGCGGGGCCGGCGCGGGCTGGGCCAGCGCGCTCGGCGCGAGCAGCAGCGGCGTCACCGCCGCGGCGGTGACGAGCAGGTGACGGCGGGACAGCAGCATGCTCCACTCCTCCAGTAGTCCGTAATTACGGAATTCTAGAGAAGTGGAGTGCTGTTGTCAGGTTCTCAGCGCAAGCTCGGGTCCAGCGACAGCGTCACACCGGCCGCCTCCGGACGCGGGATGTCCCGCTCGGTGACCGGCAGCAGGCCGTCCAGCGCCTCCAGCACACCCCGCCGGACCAGCGGGAACGCCTCCTCGGTCGACACGTCCCTGCCGAGCTCGGCGGTCAGCGAGGTGGTGCCCGCATCGGCGATCCCGCACGGCACGATCCGGTCGAACTCGCTCAGATCGGCGTTGCAGTTCAGCTCCAGGCCGTGCATCGTGATGCCGCGCTGCACGCGGATCCCGATCGCCGCGATCTTGCGCTCCGGCCTGCCGTCGGCCGCGGGCAGCCAGACGCCGCTGCGGCCCTCGACCCGGCCCGCCTGCAACCCGAACTGGTCGCAGACCCAGATCAGGCCCTCCTCGATCCGCCGCACGTAGTCGACCACGTCGATCGGGTCGGCCAGCTGCAGGATCGGGTAGCCGACGATCTGCCCCGGCCCGTGCCAGGTGATCTTGCCGCCGCGATCGACGTCGATGACCGGGGTGCCGTCGGTGGGACGGTCCTCCGGCGAGGTGCGCTTGCCCGCGGTGTAGACCGACGGGTGCTCCAGCAGCAGCATGGTGTCCGGGTTCCGCCCCTCGGCCCGGCCGGACGCCAGCTCGCGCTGCAGGTCCCAGGCGGAGAGGTAATCGATGGTTCCCAGGTGGCGCACTTCCACGGGGTCCGTGGAAGCGCGGCACGAAGAATTCGCACGACTCACGCGCGCCAGGCTACGCCTGCGTCCGCCGAGCCCGGCCGAAGGCTTCTGCGGCTCCGTTTCCGCAGGTCAGGTCCCGTGAGCGTTTTGGGGTGTCATAGCACCACAAAGCACTCACGGGTCGTAACCAGCGGAAACGGAGCGGCAGAGGGGGTGACCTCGACGTCGCTCACCCGACGGCGGCCGCCAGCGCCGAGCTGATCGACGGGTGCTGGAAGGTGAAGCCGTGCGACTCCAGGACGGTCGGCACCGCTCGCTGGCCGACCAGCGCCTGGTCGGCCAGCTCGCCGAGCACGACGCGCAGCGCGAAGCCCGGCACGATCCACGGCGCGGGACGCCCCAGCGCCTCCGCCAGCGCCTTGGTGAACTGCGCGTTGGTCACCGGGCCGGGGCCGGTGAGGTTGACCGGACCGGAGATCTCCGGGTGCTCCAGTACGAACCGGATCGCGGCGACCTCGTCGTCCAGCGAGATCCACGGCATGTACTGCCCGCCGTCGCCCAGCCTGCCGCCCAGCAGCAGCGAGAACAGCGGGCGCAGCTGGCCCAGCAGCCCGCCGGACGGGGCGAGGACCAGGCCGGTGCGCAGCAGCACCACGCGGACACCGGCCTCCGCCGCGGGCTCGGTCGCCGCCTCCCAGCGCTGGCAGAGCTCGGCGAGGAAGTCATCGCCCGGCGAAGCCGACTCGGTCACCGGCTTCGGCCCGGTGTCGCCGTAGTAGCCCACCGCCGAACCGCTGGCGAGCACCGGCACCCCGGCTTCGGCCACCGCTGCGGCGAGCACCTCCGTGGCGCGGACCCGGGAATGCACCAGCAGCCGCTTGCGCTCCGGTGTCCACCGCTTGTCGCCGATGCCCGCGCCGCACAGGTTCACCACCGCGTCCGCGCCCTCCAGCGCATCGGCGTCGAGCCGGCCGGACTCGGGATCCCAGCCCCGCTCGTCCGGAGCGGCGGGCAGACGCCGGACCAGCCGGACCACCTCGTGCTCGGCCGCCCGCAACGAGGCGACCAGGGACGTGCCGATCAAGCCGGACGAGCCGGCCACAACCACGCGCATGCCCGGAATCGTCCCGCACCCGCAGGCCCGAAGCGAGCGCTTCGGCGATCTCCGCCGGTGCAACGGCGAACGGCCGCCCACTGGAATGGTGGACGGCCGTTCGCAGCTGGTCGGCTCAGAGACCGAGGTCGGCCTCGAAGGCGCCTTCTTCCAGCCGCTGCTTCAGCGTGGACAGGAAGCGGGCGGCGTCCGCACCGTCCACCAGGCGGTGGTCGTAGGACAGCGCCAGGTACACCATCGAGCGGATCGCGATGGTGTCCCCGCCGTTCTCGTCGGCGACCACGACCGGGCGCTTGACGACCGCGCCGGTGCCGAGCATGCCCACCTGCGGCGGGTTCAGGATCGGCGTGTCGAACAGCGCGCCGCGGCTACCGGTGTTGGTGATGGTGAAGGTGCCACCGGACAGCTCGTCGGGCTTGATCTTGTTGTTGCGGGTCCGCGCCGCCAGGTCGGCGATCTTGCGGGCCAGCCCGCCGAGGTTGAGGTCCCCGGCGTCGTGGATCACCGGCGAGACCAGGCCGCGCTCGGTGTCCACCGCGACCGACAGGTGCTCGGCACCGTGGTAGGTCACTTCCTTGGTGTCGTCGTTGATCGAGGCGTTCAGCTTCGGGTGCAGCTTCAGCGCCTCGGCGGCCGCCTTCGCGAAGAACGGCAGGAACGACAGCTTGACGCCCTCGGCGGCCTCGAAGTTGGCCTTGGCGCGGTCCCGCAGCCGGGCGATCCGGGTCACGTCGACCTCGATCACCGTGGTCAGCTGCGCAGCGGTCTGCAGCGACTCCACCATCCGGCGGGCCAGCAGCTGCCGCAGGCGCGACATCTTCTGCGTGGTGCCGCGCAGCGCCTGGGCCTCCTCCGACGGCTCCACCAGCGAAGCGGCCGGCGCCGCGGCCGGAGCAGCGGTCTGCGCCGGGGCGGACTTCTTGGCGTCGATCGCGGCCTGCACGTCCTGCTTGCGGATCCGGCCGCCGACACCGCTGCCCTTGATCGCGGACAGGTCGATGTTGTGCTCGTTGGCCAGCTTCCGCACCAGCGGCGTCACGTAGGGCGCGGCACCGGCAGGCGCAGCCTCGGCGGGAGCCGGGGCAGCCGGAGCGGGAGCAGCCGGAGCCGGAGCGGCGGCGGGAGCCGGAGCGGCGGCGGGAGCCGGAGCGGCGGGAGCCGGGGGAGCGGCCGGGGCCGGAGCCGGAGCCGCGGGAGCGGCGGCCTGGGGCTCGGGAGCCGACGGAGCCGGGGCAGCGGCGGGAGCCGCGCCGGCCGCGCCGATCACGGCGAGCTTGGCGCCGACCTCGACGGTGTCGTCCTCGTTCGCGGCGATTTCCAGCAGGGTGCCCGCCACCGGCGACGGGATCTCGGTGTCCACCTTGTCGGTGGAGACCTCCAGCAGCGGCTCGTCGACCTCGACGCTGTCGCCGACCTGCTTGAGCCACCGGGTCACGGTGCCCTCGGCGACGCTCTCGCCGAGCGCGGGCATGTTCACGTCGGTGCCCTGCGCGCCACCGGCCGGGGCGGCCGGAGCCGCGGGGGCCGGCGCGGGCGCGGCGGGGGCGGGCTGCTCGGCGGCCGGAGCGGCGGGCTCGGCGGGGGCCGGGGCGGCCGGAGCCGGGGCCGAGCCGGCGTCACCGATCACGGCGAGCTCGGCGCCGATCTCGACGGTGTCGTCCTCCTGGGCGACGATGCGCTGCAGCACGCCGGCGGCGGGGGACGGGATCTCGGTGTCGACCTTGTCGGTGGAGACCTCCAGCAGGGGTTCGTCGACCTCGACGGTCTCGCCCTCCTGCTTGAGCCACCGGGTGATCGTTCCCTCGGTGACGCTCTCGCCGAGTGCCGGCATCTGAACGGAGAAGGCCATCTCTTGCTGACTCCTCGTGGTGTGGCGGGGTGCTTGGCTGACTGCGGAGCCGACGTCAGCCGTGCACGTGCAGCGGCTTGCCGGCCAGGGCGAGGTGCGCCTCGCCCAGGGCTTCGGTCTGGGTGGGGTGGGCGTGCACCAGCGGAGCGACGTCCTCCGGCAGAGCTTCCCAGTTGTAGATCAGCTGCGCCTCGCCGATGAGCTCACCGACGCGGTCACCGACCAGGTGCAGGCCGACGACGGGGCCGTCGGTCGCGCGGACCAGCTTGACCGCGCCCTGGGTCTTGAGGATCTGGCTCTTGCCGTTGCCCGCCAGGTCGTAGGTGAAGGTCTCCACCGAGCCGTACTGCTCCTTGGCGGCGGCCTCGGTCAGGCCCACCGAGGCGACCTCCGGCTGGCAGTAGGTCACGCGCGGGATGCCGGCCTCGTCGATGGGCTGCGGGTTGAGCCCGGCGATGTCCTCGGCGATGAAGACGCCCTGCTGGAAACCGCGGTGCGCCAGCTGCAGGCCGGGCACGATGTCGCCGACCGCGTAGACGCCGGGCAGGTTGGTGCGCAGGCGCTCGTCGGTGCGGACGAAGCCGCGCTCCACGTTCACCCCGGCCGCCTCGAAGCCGTGGCCTGCGGTGTTCGGGCCGCGGCCGACCGCGACCAGCAGCAGGTCCGCGTCGTAGGTCTCGCCGTTCTCCAGGCTGACCGAGACACCGGCGTCGGTCTGGGTGGCGCCGGTGAACCGCACGCCGGTCTTGAACTTGATCCCGCGCTTGCGGAAGGAGCGCTCCAGGCGCTTGGAGATGAACTCGTCCTCGTTGGGCACCAGGTGCGGCAGCGCTTCGACGATGGTCACCTCGGCGCCGAACGAGCGCCAGACGCTGGCGAACTCCACGCCGATCACGCCGCCGCCCAGCACCACGACCTTGTTCGGGATGAAGTCGAGGTTCAGCGCCTGCTCGCTGGCGATGACCCGCCCGCCCAGCTCCAGGCCGGGCAGCGTCTTGGAGTAGGAACCGGTGGCGAGCACCACGTTCTTGCCGGTGTAGCGGGTGCCGTTCACCTCGACGGTGTTGGCGTCGACCAGCGTGCCCGCGCCCTCGACCAGGGTGACCTTGTGGGCCTTGGCCAGGCCCTGCAGGCCCTTGTACAGGCCGGCGACGACGCCGTCCTTGTACTTGTTGACGCCGTCGATGTCGACGCCCTCGAGGGCGGCCTTCACACCGAACTGGTCGGCGTCGCGGGCGGAATCGGCGACCTCCGCGGCGTGCAGCAGCGCCTTGGTCGGGATGCAGCCTCGGTGCAGGCAGGTCCCACCGAGCTTGTCCTTTTCCACCAGGACGACGGACAGGCCTAGCTCGGCTGCGCGGAAGGCGCAGGCGTAGCCGCCCGAACCGCCACCGAGAATGACTAGATCGGCGGACGTGTCGGTCACTTCGCACTCCTCGACAGGCTTCGTTGACTCGCTGACAGCACTTCACCGGACCGGATGGTCACGAGCACCTGCAAGCCATCTTGTCACCACACGACAGGCTCACGCGACGTGGGCCGGGTGATCTGTGCTGCATCGCGGCGGATCACAGTGGAGGGTGGGTGATTTTTTACCCGTCCCCCATGTCGGTGATGGCACCATCGGTGGCAGGCTGCTCTTCCTTCACCTGAATGGAGGCGAGTTGCGGTGGGCCTCTTCGACCGCTTCCGCAGGCGGCGTGCCGGTGAGGTGCGCGGTGCCGATTCCGCCGATTCCGCGCACTTGATCAGCTGGACCGAGCAGCACCGCGGCGTGGAGGGCTACCTCGAACCGCGCACGACGGTGACCGAGACGACGCTGATGCTCATCGCGCACGACGGCGAGTGGACCCGCCGCCGGGTGGCCGGCCCGGCCGCGGCGCACCGGCTGACCCGCAAGCTCGGCATCCCGCTGTACGAGGTGGCCAAGGTCGGCTACCCGCAGCGGATGCGCGATTACCAGGCCCGCCAGCGCATCCTCCGCGACCGCGACCGCCGCGCCGCCGACGGCTGAACTGGGTTTCCGGGTCAGTTCGCGATGCGGGTGGTCGGGGTGCAGTTGACCGGGAAGTTCACCGCTTTGGCGATGTAGCAGAGCTCGTGCGCGCGCTCGTGCAGCGCTTCGGCCACGTCGATGCTGGCGCGGTCGGACACCGTCACCACCGGGGCGAGCTCGACCGACTCGAACTGGCCGGTGCCGTCCGGGTTCTCGGCGAGGATGCCGCGGGCCTGGTCGTGGTAGCCGGTGACCACCACTCCGCTGTCCGCCGCCAGGTGCAGGAACCACAGCATGTGGCACTGCGACAGCGAGGCGACCAGCAGCTCCTCGGGGTTGTAGCGGTCCGCGTCGCCGAGGAAGACCGGGTCCGCGGAGGCGTCGATGGCGTCCTTGCCGTCGGCGCGCACCTCGTGGGTGCGTTCGTAGCTGCGGTAGGAGCTGGTGCCCTGGCCGGTGTTGCCGGTCCACACCACGTCGACCTGGTACCCGTGCCGGGCCGTCGTCGGCGAGGCCGGTTTCGATTCGGTCATCGGCACATCGTTGCACCGCCGCGGGGTGCTGTGGTGATCCCTTTGCGGCCTACGTCACAAATACGCCACCGGGTGGGGCGATCGGGGAAGCGCGGAACGCGCCGGTTTTGCCTGGTCAGGCCCGTGAGCGTTTTGTGGGGCCATAGCACCCCGAAACACTCACGGGCCATCACCTGCTGAAACGTTCCCCGCTGCCGAAGCATCGGCGGCGAGGACGACCTGCGGTCAGCCCTGGTCGGCGATGTCGGCGAGGACCGCGGCCAGGGTGCGGACCGGGACGCCGGTGCCGCCCTTGGGGGTGTAGCCCCACGGGCCGGAGGTGTTGTACGCCGGGCCCGCGATGTCGATGTGCGCCCACTCCACGCCGTCGGCGACGAACTCCTCCAGGAAGATGCCCGCCGCCAGCATGCCGCCCCAGCGGTGGCCGGTGATGTTGGCCAGGTCGGCCAGCTTGGAGTCCAGGTCGCCGCGCAGCTCCTCCGGCAGCGGCATCGGCCAGGCGCCCTCGCCCGCGGCCTGCGACAGCCGCGCCACCCGGTCGCGGAACTGCTCGCTGCCCATCACGCCCGGGGTGCGCTTGCCCAGCGCCACCACCTGCGCGCCGGTCAGCGTGGAGGTCTCGATCAGGTAGTCCGGCTCGTCCTCGCAGGCACGGGTGATCGCGTCGACCAGGATCAGCCGGCCCTCGGCGTCGGTGTTGAGCACCTCGACGGTCTTGCCGCCGTACATGGTCAGCACGTCGCCGGGGCGGTAGGCGGTGCCGGAAGGCATGTTCTCGGCCATCGGCACGGTCGCGGTGATGTCCAGCGGGTAGTTCAGCCGGGCCGCCAGCACCATGGTGGCCACCACCGAGGCCGCCCCGGACATGTCCGAGGTCATCTCGTCCATGCCCGCCGCGGGCTTGATCGAGATGCCGCCGGTGTCGAAGGTGATGCCCTTGCCGATCAGCGCGACCTTCTTGGCCGCCTTCGGGCCCTTGTGCCGCAGGCGCACCAGCCGCGGCGGGCGGGACGAGCCGGCGCCGACGCCGAGGATGCCGCCGAAGCCCTGCTTGCGCAGCGCGTTGTCGTCGAGCACCTCGACCTCCAGGCCGACGGCGCGGCCCAGCTCGGTGGCGCGCTCGGCGAAGGAGGCCGGGAACAGGTCGTTGGGCGGGGTGTTGATCAGGTCGCGCGCGGTGTTGACCGCCTCGCCGATCGCGGTCGCGCCCTTGAGCGCGTGCACGGCGCTGTCCGCCTTCGCGTCGGCGACCACGAACTCCACTTCGGACACCGGGGCGTCGCCGGACTTCGACTTGTAGCCGGTGAAGGCGTAGGCGCCGAGCACGGTGCCCTGCACCGCGGCGGAGAGGTCCACTCCGGACAGCGTCGTGGCGGCGCGCTCGACACCGGTCAGCGCGCGGGCGGCGGCACCGGAAGCGCGGCGCACCTGCTCGCCGGTCGGCCCGTCGGTCGCGGACTTGCCCAGACCGGTCGCGACCAGGACCGGGGCGCGCAGCTTGCCGCCGCCGGGCAGCTTGACGACTTCGTCGGCCTTCCCGGTCGCGCCCAGCGAGGTCAGCACCTGTCGCAGGTCCCCGTCGTAGGCCGCGGCGACCTGCTCGGAGCCGGGCGCGAGCCGCAGGCCGTCGGTGTCCTGCACGGTGCCGACGATGAGCGCGTCCACGGCCAGCTTGGTCACCGCGGTGTCGGTGAGGGAGAGTTTCGGGGTCGTCACGTGGTCATCCTCCGTTGAAGCTGCCGTGTCAGCATTGGGTCCATTTGCACTCTAGAGGGTTGATTCCAGGCGTGTTTCGCCTGGCGGAAACCTCGGGGCTTGTCCGGATCGCCCGGTCGGTGGTAGTGCGGACCGGGCCGGGAATCCGACGAGGACGGTGGTGCGCCGACGCCGGTCCACAGCGCGGTCGGCTTGTCAACCGACAGGTGGCTGCACCATCGGGGTTCGTCTGCAAGGGTGGTCTCGTGGCCCAACAGGTTGAATCGAGCGGTCGGCTCGCATCCGGTGCCGGGGCGGTTCCGCTGGCGCTCGGCGGGATGCTCGGCGTCGGTGTGCTGGTGGGCCCGGCGCCCGCGGCGGCCGCGGCCGGGATGTGGATGCCCCTCGGCCTGCTGATCGCGCTGCTGGCCGCGGTCTGCTCGGCGACGGCGACCGCCTACCAGTCGGCGGCCTACCGCGGTCCGGGAGCGGTCTACGCGTGCGTTCGCGGGCGCATGGGCGTGCTGCCCGCGCGCGTCGGCGCCAGCGCGTACCTGGCCGGGCACATCGCCGCGATGGCCGCGATCGCCCGGGTGCTGGGCGACCTCTTCCTGCCCGCGTCGGCGCCGCTGGTGGCGGCTGCGGCGATCCTGCTGGTGGTGCTCTCGGCGACGACCGGCCTGCGGATCCGCGGCGCCGCGGCCTGGATCTGGCTCGCGCTGACCGCCGCCGTGCTGGCCCTGGTGGTCGTCACGTGCTTCGCGATCGCCCCCGTAGCGCCGCTGCCGACCGGTGCCTCGCCCTCCGACAGCGCGGTGGGCATCACCGGCGCGGCCGGTGTGCTGTTCTTCGCCTTCCTCGGCTTCGAACGGCTGACCGCACCGGCCGAGGAGCGCGACCGGGTCCCGTGGGCCGCGGTGAAGCGCGGCGTGGTGATCTCGTTCGTCCTGCTGACAGCGGTGCTCGCGGTGGTGACGGCGGCGCTGGTGCACCAGCTCGGCTGGTCCCGGCTGGCGCTGTCACCGGCGCCGATCCGCGACGTCCTGACCGCGGCCGCGGCCTCCGAGCTCGCGCCGCTGGTCAGCGTCGGCGCGGCGGTCGCGCTGCTGCCGGTGCTGCTGGCCGGGTTGGAGTCCGTCCGGTCCACGGCGTTGGCCCTGGTGCAGGAAGGGGATCTGCCCCGCGGGCTGGGCCGCCGGAGCAGCGCGGGCACTCCGTACCTGCTGGACGTCGGCGCCGGTGTCGCGGCGGTCGCGGTCGCGCTGCTGGTCGAGCCGGTGACGGCGATGGCCTTCGCCGCGTGCAGCCTGCTGGTGCACTACGCCTTCGCCAACGCCGGAGCGCGGTTGCTGCTGGTGGACACGGGCGGCTGGCCGATGCGCGCGGCGTGCCTGGGGATGGGCGTATCCGTCGTAATCGCGATGAGCATGCCGATTTCTGCGATGCTTGCCACGCTTGTTGTCGTTTTTATCGGTCCTTTGGTGACGGGAGGTGTGTCCCGTCGCTGGAGATGAGGCGGGTCATGCTGAACGCGAGTGCAGGCAACCTTTCCCTGGAACCAATCGAACAGCCGGTCTGGCTGCCCGGCGAGGAAGCGCTTTACAGCTTCTGGCGGCTTGACGGCTCCCTCGGCACCGTCCACCCGGCACGGGTGGTCACCGACGACGGTGACCAGCTGCTGTGCTGGGTGCTGGACGGCACCCCGATCCGGACCACCACGTCGCCGGACGGCCGTTCGTACCGCGAGATGCCGCTGTTCGAACGCTTCAACGGGCCGCGGGTGCCCGCCAGGTCCACCTGGCGCGGCACGTCCACGCTGCGGCTGGTCTACGAGCACCGCTGGGTGTCGGTGTGGTGGTTCTTCGAACCCGACGGCACCTTCCGCAACTGGTACGTCAACCTCGAAGTGCCGCTGGGGCGCGACGAGTACGGGGTGCGGCGCGTGGACGGCGTGCTGGACGTCGAGGTGTTCCCGGACGGAACGTGGTCCTGGAAGGACGAGCACGAACTGGCCGCCGCGATGGCGGCCGGCCGATTCGACCGCTGGCACCTCAAGCAGCTGCGGGCCGAGGGGGAGCGCATGATCGCGCTCGCCGAGGCGCGCTTGTTCCCGTTCGACGGCACCTACTGCGACGCGGTGCCGGATCCGAAGTGGGCACTGCCGTCCCTACCGGATGGACTGCTGCGGCTCTGACCGGTGTTCGGGGGGTCAGGACACCGAGATGAACAGCAGCACGACGATGAGCGCGACCAGCGCACCGATCCCGCCGACCGAGCCGCCGCGCAGGTCCTTGGGGAAGAAGGTCTTGTGCTTGTTGCGCCACCAGAACGCCCAACCGATGGCGCCACCGAGGCCGAGGATCAGGCCGAACACGTCGAGCCAGGCGTAGCCGAGCGCCACGAGCAGGCCGCCACCCAGGGGCATCAGCGCCGCCAGGGTGGCGGCCAGCGCGTCTTGCGACGGGGTGGTGGGGACCGGAACAGGAGCCTGCTGGTTCATGACCACATCATAGGGCCCGGAACGTCGGCTTCCGGAAGGTTCCGGGTAACGCTCGGTGGCATCGTCCCAGCGGCCCGTGATCGGACGACGGACAATTGGACGACCAACTTTAGAAGACCGGTTTCCACTGCTCGTGAGGTCGCGATACGGTACGCGCATGACTGAAGCGCTGTCTTTCACCCGGACCACCAACTCGCAACCGGCCAGCGACGAGCGCCGCGCAGAGGTACTGGCCAACCCGGGGTTCGGACGGCACTTCACCGATCACATGGTGACGATCCGCTGGACCGACGACCGCGGCTGGCACGACGCCCGCGTCGAGCCCTACCACTCGCTCGAGCTCGACCCCGCGACCTCCGTCCTGCACTACGCGCAGGCGATCTTCGAGGGCCTCAAGGCCTATCGCCAGCCCGACGGTTCGATCGCGGCGTTCCGGCCGGACGCCAACGCGCGGCGGTTCCAGGACTCCGCGAAGCGGATCGCGATGGCCGAGCTGCCGGAGGAGCTGTTCGTCGAGTCGTTGCGCGAGCTGATCGCGGTCGACGAGGCCTGGGTGCCCAGCGCGGCGGAGAGCTCGCTCTACCTGCGGCCGTTCATGATCTCCACCGAGGTCGGCCTGGGCGTCAACAGCCCGGCCAACGCCTACCTGTACGCGGTGATCGCCTCGCCGTCCGGCTCGTACTTCGCCGGCGGCATCAAGCCGGTCACCGTGTGGCTGAGCCACGAGTACGTGCGCGCCGCCCCCGGTGGCACCGGTGCGGCCAAGTTCGCGGGCAACTACGCCGCGTCCTTCGCCGCGCAGGCCGAGGCCGTGAAGCAGGGCTGCGACCAGGTCGTCTGGCTCGACGCGTGCGAGCGGCACGTGGTCGAGGAGATGGGCGGCATGAACCTGTTCTTCGTGCTGGGCTCCGGCGCCGACGCGCGCCTGGTGACCCCGGAGCTCAGCGGCAGCCTGCTGCCCGGCGTGACCCGCTCGTCGCTGCTGGAGCTGGGCCGCGAGCTCGGCATGCAGGTCGAGGAGCGCAAGTTCACGGTGGAGGAGTGGGAGAAGAAGGCCACGACCGGTGAGCTCACCGAGGTTTTCGCCTGCGGCACCGCGGCGGTGATCACCCCGGTCGGGCACGTCAAGCACCGCGACGGCGAGTTCGCCATCGCGGACGGCCAGCCGGGCAAGGTCACGATGCAGCTCCGCGAGCGCCTGACCGGAATCCAGCACGGCACGGTCGCCGACACCCACGGCTGGATGACCAAGCTCAGCTGATTCACGGCTCCGGGTCGAGGCGTGTGGCCTCACCGCTGCTGCTTCGGCCCGGCGATCGTTTGTGCAGTCCATGGCCCGTGAGTGTTTTGGGGTGCCATAGCGCCCCAAAACACTCACGGGCTTTTGCAGGCTGAACGGGTTGTGACGGCGTAGCGATCGGTCCTGCTTCGGCGGCTCAAGCGAGGGCCGCGCCGATGAGGACGATCGTGGTGGCCAGTTCGGAGGCTGCTCCGAGGACGTCTCCGGTGATTCCGCCGAAGCGGCGGCGGACGTGGTGGGTGAAGGCCAGCAGCAGCGCGGCGGCCACTGCTACCGCGATTGCCGTGCGCCAGTCGACTGCGACGGCCGCCACCGCGAAGAGCACCAGCCACCAGGCCGCCACCAGCCAGGTCGGCTGGCTGCCCGCGACCAGGGCGCCCATGCCCTCCGGGCGGGCGGGTGGCACGCCGCGGCGGCAGCACAGGACGAAGCCCGCGCGGCCGACCGCGCAGGCCAGGACCACCACCAGCGGGTTGGCCGACAGCTCGGCGAGGCTGACCGCCTGGACGCCCAGCACGAGGATCAGCGCGACCACCGCGAACGGCCCCGCACCGCCGTCGCGCATCACGCTCAGCGCGCGCTCCGGCGGCCCGTAGCAGCCGAGGCCGTCCACCGAATCGGCCAGCCCGTCCACGTGCATGCCCCTGGTGACCAGCACCAGCACCGCCACGGTCAGCAGTCCGGCCAGCAGCGGCGGTGCGCCGAGCTCGGTCAGCCCCCACAGCGCGAAGGCGCCGCACCCGCCCACCAGCGCGCCGACAAGGGGAGCGAACGCGATCGCCTGCTTGCAGGTGGCGTCGTCGACGCGCCGCGCCGGGACCGGCAGCACGCTCAGCCACGAGACGGACAGGCGCAGGCCGTCCAGGGTCACGACTTCGCGGCCTCGGCTTCGGTCGGGCCGCCGACACCGGCTTCGCCGAAGGTCGCCATCTCGCCGAGCACCCGCGTCGCGGCGGTCAGGATCGGCAGCGCCGTCAGCGCGCCGGAGCCCTCCCCGAGCCGCATCCCCAGGTCGAGCACCGGGGTCAGGTCGAGGTGTTCGAGCACCAGCGGCCCACCCGGCTCCGCCGAGCGGTGCCCGGCCAGCCACCACTGCCGCGCTCCCGGCGCGAGCTCCTCGGCGACCAGCGCCGCCGCGCCCACCACGACCCCGTCCAGCAGCACGGGCGTGCGGCGGACGGCGGCCTGGGCGAGGAACCCGGTCAGCGCGGCGATGTCGGCGCCGGAGGAGGTGCGCAGCAGCGCCACCGGGTCGTCCAGCACCTTGCGGGCCCGGCGCAGCGCGTCGCGGATCGCGGCGGTCTTGCGCATCCAGGCGTTGTCGTCGATGCCGGTGCCGCGGCCGACGACCGCCACCGGCTCGGTGCCGGTGAGCACCGAGATCAGCACCGCGGCCGGGGTGGTGTTGCCGATCCCCATGTCCCCGGCGATGAGCAGGTCGGAGCCGGAGTCGATCTCCTCGTCGGCGATGGTCCGCCCGGCGTTGATGGCGGCCCGCACCTCGGCGTCGGTGAGCGCGTCCTCGCGGTCGATGGCGCCGGAGGAGCGCCGCACCTTGTGCGCGCTGACCACCGGCGGCGTGTCGGCGTTGACGGCCATGTCCACGACCCGCACGGTCGCCCCGGTGTTGGTGGCGAGCACGTTCACCGCCGCACCGCCGGCCAGGAAGTTCGAGACCATCTGCCCGGTCACCTCGCTGGGGTAGGCGGACACGCCGTGCCCCGCGATGCCGTGGTCACCGGCGAAGACGACCACTCGCGGCCGGGAGAACGGCCGGGGCGGGCACTGGCCCTGCCGGGCGGCGACCCAGACGCCGAGCTCCTCCAGCCGGCCCAGCGAGCCGGCCGGCTTGGTCAGCTGCTCGTGGCGGGCGACGGCCTGCCGCTGGGCCTGCTCGTCGGGGACCGGCACCGTCGGGAAGCTGATCTCGTTCTGGTCGGTGGACAAGCGAACCTCCGTGTCGATTTCAGCGCAGTCGGAGCGGCAGACCGGCGACGAGCAGGACGACCTCGTCGCACACCTCGGCCAACCGGGCGTTGAGCACTCCGAGCTCGTCCCGGAACAGCCTTCCAGACCGGGTGGCCGGAACGATGCCCAGGCCGACCTCGGCGGAGACGACGACCAACCGCCCGGCGCAGCCCACGACGGCATCGACGAGCTCAGCGCGACGGGCGGCGACGACCTCCAGCGCACCGGCGTCCCGCTCCCAGGCACCGGCGTCGTCGAGCACCCCGGTCAACCAGGTGGCGAGGTCGTCCACCAGCACCGACGCCCCGGCTGGAACCTCGCCCAGCGCCCGGCACAGCGAACCGGTGTCCGGTGCTTCGGTGGTCTGCCAGCTGCCCGGCCGCCGGGCGACGTGAGCGGCGATCCGCTCGTCCCACTCGCGATCACCGGCGACCCGCCGGGCGGTGGCCACGTAGGTGACCGCCGCATCGGCGTCGACCAGCCCTTCGGCGTGCGCGGACTTCCCGGAACGCGCCCCACCGAGCACCAACGTGCGCACCACCGGCTCCGATCAGCCGATCTTGGCGGCGTCCTTGGGGGTGTAGCGGGGGCGGGGGACGCGGAGCTTGCGGATCTGCATCGCGCGGGTGAAGGCGTACCAGCCCAGGGAGAACGACCTGTCCTGGGCGTCCGGGTACTTCGCGCGGACCCGCTTGTTGATGTAGCGGCCCAGCAGGGTGCCCTCGACGATCATCATCACCAGCAGGGCCATGCAGAACAGGGTCGCGTACTGCTGGACCACCAGGTTCTGCGACAGGGTGCTGACGAAGACCACCAGCACCAGCGGCATGAACAGGCCCATCAGGTGGCGGCGGGTGTCGACCAGGTCGCGGACGTAGGCGCGCACCGGGCCCTTGTCGCGGGGCATCAGGTAGCGGTCATCGCCCTGCATCATCCGCTCGCGGCGCTCTTTGGCCGCGTTGCGCCGCTCCTCCTTGTTGCCGCGGGCGCGCTTGACCGCTTCGCGCTGCGTCTTCGGCGGCGGCGGGACCGGGCCGCGGCGCTTGCCCTCGGCGTCCCGGCGCTTCGGGGTGGGACGGCCCTTCTTGGGCGTGTGGTTGGGGGCGTGCTCCGCCGCGAGCTGGGCAGTCTCGTTCTCGGACTCCGGGCTGGCGGCCTGCTCGGTGCTGCTGCGGCGAAGGAACCTCACTCCAACAGGGTATTCGACGCCACTCCCGTCGCTGCAGCAGACCGGGCGGAAAAGCCGCAACCGGGCACGTTCCGGCTGGCGGGGCGGCCGGTGAGCTCCACGGCACATCACACCAGCTCCGCGTGCGGCTGTGCCACCATGGACGTTGGAGCACACGTCCCCGGGTCCGCCCGCGGGAATAGGCCGGTCCGGCAGGTGGTTGCACCACAGGCCGGAATCGGATGAGCGAGACCTCAAGGGAGAGTCCATGACCGCCCCGAACACCACGACCGAGACCGAGGCGCCCGCGCACGGTGTCACGTTGACCGACGCGGCGGCCCAGAAGGCCAAGGCCCTGCTGGACCAGGAGGGCCGCGACGACATGCACCTGCGCATCGCCGTCCAGCCGGGTGGCTGCGCGGGGTTGCGCTACCAGCTGTTCTTCGACGAGCGCACCCTGGACGGTGACGCGCGGCGGGACTTCGAGGGCCTGGGCGTCGTCGTCGACCGGATGAGCGCGCCGTACCTGCAGGGCGCGACGATCGACTTCGTCGACTCCATCGAGAAGCAGGGCTTCACCATCGACAACCCCAACGCGGGCGGGTCGTGCGCCTGCGGCGACTCGTTCCACTGACCAGGCGAGCCGATCTGGCACGAGGCCGGTACCCCTCGGGGTGCCGGCCTCAGTCGTGCGCGGGGTCCGGGATGCCCCGGACGTAGGCCTGCACCGCTTCGCGGAAGGCGGTGCGGTCGACCTCGGCCGGTTCGGTGGCGCGGATCGCGGTGCGCAGGGTCGGGAAGTCGTCGCCGAGCGGTTGGTCGAAGGCCGGTGAGAACGGCGCGAGGATCGAGCCGAGGACCACGTAGTCGATGCCGAGCACCACGCGCAGTGCCGCCGCCGGTCCCATGCCCGCCTCGACGAGCATCGCGATGACGTCCTCGTAGGCCTGGCGGGACTCGGTGATGGTCACCGCGCGGCGGGCGATGATCCCCACCGCGTTGGGGTGCTCGGCGAAGGCCGCGTGGTAGGTGCGGGCCCAGTCCAGCAGGCCGGCCCGCCAGTCCGAGGGGTGCAGGTCCAGGGCGGGCATGTCCGCGGTGATGATCTCGGTGATCAGTTCGAGGATGTCGTCCTTGCCGTCGACGTGCGAGTACAGCGACGGTGCTCGCACGCCGAGCCTGGCCGCGATGCGCCGGACGGTCAGCGCTTCGGCGCCTTCTTCGTCGACGACCGCGAGCGCGGCCAGCCCGATGTCGTGCCTCGTCAGCGAGCCGCGCCTGGTCGGGGTCACCGGTCCTCCTCCGTGATCGTGGACGCGACCCATTGTTCCCGGGGGCTTCCCTAACTCCCGTCGGCGGCCTACAGTCCCAGCCTAACTTAGTTAGGTTGAGCCCGTCCAAAGGAGGACGCAGGCATGAAGACCCCGGCTACCAGGAACGATTCGGACACCGACGAGGATTCGGCGCGGCTGCGCGAACTCGGCTACGAGCCCGAGCTGAAGCGCGGACTGGGCGTGCTCGGCAACGTCACGATGGGCTTCGCGACCATCTCCCCGGTCGTGGGGCTCTACGCGGTGGTGCTGGTCGGCGCGACGATCGCCGGGCCCCGGTGGGTGTGGGCGCTGCCGGTCTGCCTGCTCGGGCAGTGCCTGCTGCTGGCGCTCTACTCCGAGCTCTCCTCGGAGTTCCCGATCTCGGGCGGCGCGTACCAGTGGACCCGGCGGCTGGTCGGCCCGTCCTACGCCTGGTTCACCGGCTGGATCTCGCTGTGCTCCAGCCTGCTGGCCAACACCACGATCGCCTACCTGTCCGCGCCGTGGGTCTTCACCCTCGTCGGCGTCACCCCGACGCCGAACCAGCTGGTCGTGGCGGCGGCGGCGTTCGTCGTGGTGTGCTCGCTGATCAACATGCTCGGGGTGGACGTGCTGCGCCGCGCGCTGGCGGTGGGCGTGGTGGCCGAGATCATCGCCTCGGTGCTGGTCGGCGTCGCGCTGCTGCTGGTGTTCCGGTCGCAGCCGTGGTCGATCCTGACCGAGAGCTTCGGCACCGAGGCGTTGTTCGGCGGTTCCGGGTTCGCCGCGTTCGTCGCGGCGGTGGCCGTCGGGGGCTGGGCGTTCATCGGCTTCGACGCCTGCGTGTCGACCTCGGAGGAGACCCGCAACGCCACCCGCCACGTGCCGAGGGCGATCTGGATCGCGCTGCTCAGCGTCGGCCTGCTGGTGATCCTCAACGCCTTCGCGGTGGTGCTCACCCACCCCGACCCGGCAGGCGTGGTGGCCGGGGCCGACGCCGATCCGGTGACGACCGCCGTCGTGACGTCCTTCGGCGACTGGTCGGCCAAGCCCTTCGTCGTCGTGGTCATCATCGCGTTCCTGGCGTGCGGGCTGGCCGCGCAGGGATCGACGGCGCGAGCGCTGTACTCGGTCGCGCGCGACGACGTGCTCCCGATGTCGAAGTTCCTGCGGACGGTGAGCCGGAAGAACCAGGCGCCGATCGGCGGTGCGATCGCGGTGACCGCGGTGGCCTGCGCCGGGCTGCTGCTGGCGTTGGACACCGCCGCCATCGGCAGCGTCATCACCTTCGGCACCTCCGCCTTCTACCTGACCTTCCTGCTGGTCGCCTTCGCCGCTCTGGTGGCGCGGCTGCGCGGGACGTGGGTGCCGGGCGGGCACGTCCAGCTGGGTCGGCCGGGCACCGCGCTGAACGTCGGTGCGGTGCTGTGGCTGGCGTTCGAGTTCGTCAACATCACCTGGCCCCGCGCGCTGCTCGCGCCGGTGGACGCCCCTTGGTACCAGGTGTGGGCCGCGCCGCTGGGCACCGCGCTGATCATCCTCGTCGGACTCGTCTACTTCGTGGCGGCCAAGCCCCGCGACCGGGTCGTCGGAAGCAGTTCCTTCGCAGATCGGAGTGCACAGTGACCATTGCGGACCTCGTCATCACCGGCGCGCGGGTGATCACCACGGACGGGCCTCCGGTGAGCGCGGTGGCGGTCCGGGACGGTCGCATCTGCGCGGTCGGCGACGACGCCGCCGAGCAGATCGGACGGCGGACCCGGGTGATCGACGGATCGGGGCGGACCGTCACCCCCGGCCTGGTCGATTCCCACCAGCACCCGGTGCACGGCGTCGCCGACATGCGCGGCATCGACCTGAAGGGCGTGGTGGACCTCGGCGAGCTCCAGGCGAAGCTGCGCGCGGAGAGCGCCCGCCTGGCCCGGGACGAGTGGCTGATCGGGTACGGCTTGGAGTACAACGCCTTCCTGCCCGACTGGTTGCACCGCAAGCACATCGACGACGCCATCGGCGATCACCCGGCGATGTTGACGCTGATCGACGCGCACACCGCGCTGATGAACACCAGCGGACTGCGGCGGGCCGGGATCACCGGCCCGGTGGAGTTCGCCGACCGCTCGGAGGTGGTCGTCGACCCGGACGGCACGCCCACCGGCGAGCTGCACGAGACCTCGGCGGTGCGGCTCGGCGACGCCGCGGTTCCCTCTCTGGAACTGGACGAGCTCGCGCGGCGTGTCGCCGACCTGCACCGCGCGCAGAACGCGGTCGGCATCACCGGTGCGCACATGCTGGACCTGGCGGTCTGGCCGGGCACCGACGAGCTGTTCGAGATGCTCGACGAGCGCGGCGAGCTGACCGTCCGGACGCTGGTCGCGCCGTGGTGCCTGCCGGGAACGGTCGACGACACGCTCGAGATCGTCCAGGACCTGCGCAACCGGCCCGGCCGGATGTGGCGAACCGGCGCGGTCAAGTTCTTCCTCGACGGGACCATCGACGGCGGCAGCGCGTGGCTGTGCCACCCGGACTCGCACGGCGCGGGCACCGTTCCGGTGTGGCGCGAGGAGCGGGCCTACGCGGAGGCCGTGCAGCGGGCGGTGGACCTGGGACTGCCGTGCTGGACGCACGCGATCGGCGACCAGGCGGTGTCCTTCGCGCTGGACACCTACGCCGCCGCCGGGCCCGTCGCCGGCGGCAGGCACCGCATCGAGCACGTCGAACTGCTCCAGGACGGCGACGTCACCAGGTTCGCCGAGCTGGACGTGGTGGCCTCCATGCAGCCGACGCACATGGACTGGACGCTGCCCGACCACACCGACAACTGGTCGACGCGCATCGGCGAGGAGCGCTGCGGCCGGGCCTGGCGCTACCGGGACGTCCTCGCCGCGGGCGGGCACGTCGCGCTCGGTTCCGACTGGCCGATCGCCGGGTACGACCCGCGGGAGATCATGGCCGGAGCCCGGCTGCGCCGTCCGGTCGGCGAGCCGGACCGGGCGCCGGTGCTGCCGGAGCAGGCGCTCACCGCGCAGCAGGCGCTCGCCGGGTACACCACCGAAGCCGCGTACGGCGCGGGAGAGGAGCGGGTGTCCGGGCGGATCGAGGTCGGCATGCGAGCGGATCTGGTGGTGTTCGACGGAGATCCGCTGACCTGCGCCCCGCAGGACCTGCCGGAACTCCCGGTGGTCTGCACGGTCGTGGACGGCCGGATCGTCCACGAAGCGTGAAACCTGTTTCCAGGCTCGTTCTGCGTGGCGGTGCGGGTTGCGAGGGTGGGCTGAGCGGCTGGCGCCGCTTCAAAGACGAAGGACCTCGGTGAGCGGCGATGGCGGTAAGGACGACCATCGCCGCTCACCGGCGGTTCAGCGGGTGACGACCCGGATGATCTCGGAGCCGAGGACGATCTCGTCGCCCTCGGTGAGCTGCTTGCCGCGGCGGGTCTCCACCGCGCCGTTGACCTGGACCAGGCCTTCCTCCAGGACCTCCTTCGCCTCCGCGCCGTGCTCGACCAGCCCGGACAGCTTCAGCAGCTGGCCGAGCCGGATCACGTCGTCCCGGATCTCCACTTCGCGCATGCCCCCATTGTCCGCCGCCGCTCGCGGCGGCCGGGTGCCCCCGGCGGCGGTACTCTCGGTGCGCGTGCGCTCACCTGCAGCGACATCCGGGAGGTCGCCGTGCCCGTCGCCGTCACCGGCAGCATCGCCACCGATCACCTGATGCACTTCCCCGGCCGGTTCACCGACCAGCTCGTCGCCGACAACCTGGCGCAGGTCTCGCTGAGCTTCCTGGTCGACGACCTCGTGGTGCGGCGGGGCGGCGCCGCGGCCAACATCGCCTTCGCGCTGGGCGTGCTGCACCAGCGGCCGGTGCTGATCGGCGCGGTGGGCGACGACTTCGCCGACTACCGCTCCTGGCTGGAGCGCCACGGCGTGGACTGCTCGGGCGTGCACGTCTCGGAGGTCGCGCACACCGCGCGGTTCGTGTGCACCACCGACGAGGAGTTCAACCAGATCGCGTCCTTCTACACCGGGGCGATGGCCGAGGCCCGCAACCTGGAGCTGGCGCCGGTGCTCGACCGCGTCGGCGCGGACCTGGTGCTGATCGGCCCGAACGATCCGCTGGCGATGCTGCGGCACGCCGACGAGTGCAGGCAGCGCGGCTACCCGTTCGCCAGCGATCCGTCGCAGCAGCTGGCCCGGCTCGACGGCGCGCAGGTGCGGCGGGTGGTCGAGGGCGCGGAGTACCTGTTCAGCAACGAGTACGAGTGGGGCCTGCTGCTGCAGAAGACCGGGTGGACCGAGTCCGACGTGCGCGAGCGGATCGGCGTCCGGGTCACCACGCTCGGCGCGGCGGGCGCTGAGGTGGTCGGAGGTGATGGCACCCGGCTGCTGGTGCCCGCGGTGCCGGACCGCGGGCGGGTCGACCCGACCGGGGTGGGCGACGGGTTCCGGGCGGGATTCCTCGCCGGGGTCCAGTGCGGGCTGTCGTGGGAGCGGGCCGCGCAGCTCGGGTCGCTGGTCGCGGTGCACGTCCTGGAGGTGACCGGGACGCAGGAGTGGTCGCTGGACCACGGGCGCGCGCTGCGGCGCTTCACCGACGCCTACGGGGCCGCCGCGGCGACGGACGTGGCGCCGCTGTTGTCCTAGCTTGCAAATTTTTGCAGACATCAGAGCAGCTCAAGCCTAGTTCTGATGGCGTATTGACTTAACTCGCGCAAGAAAATGTGATCGATGGCAACCCGCTCGAAGATGAGGAGGTTGTCATG
Organism: Saccharopolyspora indica; assembly: GCF_027853965.1. Lineage (GTDB taxonomy): Bacteria > Actinomycetota > Actinomycetes > Mycobacteriales > Pseudonocardiaceae > Saccharopolyspora > Saccharopolyspora indica. The sequence continues at coordinate 43,916 of NZ_JAQGLB010000024.1, forward strand.
CGATTGGCGTTGCTAGCGTTCGCCGCGGCGGTCGGCGGCACCGCGCTGGTGCCCACCGGGGCAGCAGAGGTGCCCGCCACCGCTCCGGTGCGCGGACCGATCGTCCAGATGTTCCAGTGGCCGTGGGACTCCGTCGCGCGGGAGTGCACGGACTTCCTGGGGCCGAGGGGATTCGGCGCCGTCCAGGTGTCCCCGCCGCAGGAGCACGTGGTGCTCGGCGAGCAGGGCCACCCCTGGTACCAGGACTACCAGCCGGTCAGCTACCAGCTGGAGAGCCGTCGCGGCAACCGGGAGCAGTTCGCCGCGATGGTGCGCACCTGCAACGCCGCGGGCGTGGAGATCTACGTCGACGCGGTGGTGAACCACATGAGCGGCTCCGGATCGGTGGGCAGCGGGCCGGGCAGCGGCGGCTCCACCTTCGAGAAGTACGACTACCCGGGCCTGTACTCCGATGCCGACTTCCACGGCTGCCGCCGCGACATCGGCAACTACCAGGACAAGTGGGAGGTGCGCAACTGCGAGCTGGTCGGTCTGGCGGACCTGGCGACCGAGTCGGAGCACGTGCGCAACACCCAGATCGGCTTCCTCAACGACCTGATCGGGCTGGGCGTTTCCGGCTTCCGGGTGGACGGCGTCAAGCACATGCCGCCGGAGGACGTCGGCGCGATCTTCGGTGCGCTGCAGGACGTTCCCGGCACCGGCGCGCGGCCCTACGTCTTCCAGGAGGTGATCGCGGACGGGACGACGACGGCGGGGGAGTACACCGGCAACGGCGACGTGACCGAGTTCGGCTACTACGGCGTCGTCGCCAACGCCTTCCGGGACGGTTCGCTGGCGCAGCTGGCGAGCCTGCCGGAGCGGATGTCGCTGCCGAGCGACCAGGCCGTGGTGTTCATCGACAACCACGACACGCAGCGCAGCTCGCCGATCCTGACCTACAAGGACGGCGTCACCTACGACCTCGCGGTCGGTTTCGAGCTCGCCTACCCGTACGGGACGCCGCAGCTGATCTCCGGCTTCGCCTTCGACAACAGCGACGCCGGACCGCCCGCCGATGCCGGCGGGACCACGCAGGCGGCCAGTTGCGACGACTCGGCCTGGGTGTGCGAGCACCGGCGGCCGGCGATCGCCGGGATGGCCGGGTTCCACGGCGCGGTGCAGGGCACCGAGCTGGCGAACTGGTGGGACAACGGCGGCGGGCAGATCGCCTTCGGCCGCGGTGACAAGGGCTTCGCGGTGTTCAACCGGGAAGGCGGCGAGCTCTCCCAGACCTTCCAGACCTCGCTGCCCGCCGGGACCTACTGCGACGTGATGAGCGGTGAGCTGGTGAACGGGTCGTGCACCGGTGCGACCGTCGAGGTCGGCGCGGACGGCAGTGTCACGGCCGCTGTCGCGCCGAACTCGGGGCTCGCTGTGCATGTTGGAGCGAAGGTCTGAGTTGGTGATGGTCCGTGAGCGTTTTGGGGCGCCATAGCACCCCAAAACGCTCACGGTCTTCACTCGCGGGTGGCCGTGATGATCAGCCGCTTGTGCTCCCGGGTCAGCGGCGAACCGTCCTCACCGAGCGCTTCGACGTCGCGAAAACCCGCTTGCCGAAGCCAATCCCGCAGCTCCGGCACGGTGAAGAAGCGGACCGAGTAGCGGATGGTGCGGCGTTCGCCCCTGCGGATGATCGTGCGCTCGACGTGGGAGCGGAAGGTGATCGGATCCAGGCGGTGCTGGTCGATCGCCATGTCCTCGCCGACCTCGCGGACCACCGCGGGCAGGTAGCGGGGCAGCAGGTCGACGACGTTGTTCAGCTCCATCGCGAACCTGCCGCCCGGCTTGAGCGACCGGTGCACCTCGGTGAGGACCCGGCGGTTGCCCTCGTCGGAGAAGTAGCCGAAGGCGGTGAACCAGTTGATGACCGCGTCGAACCGGTCGGTCCAGGGCAGCTCGCGCATGTCGCCCAGCACGTAGTCGACCTCGACGCCGCGCGCCGCGGCGTCGGCGCGGGCGCGGTCGAGGAACGGAGCGCTGCGGTCCAGGCCCGTCACCCGGCAGCCGCGAGCCGCCAGCGGACTCGCCAGCCGGCCGTGCCCGCAGGCCAGGTCGAGCACGTCCGCTCCGGGTTCCAGCCCGAGCAGGTCCCAGATGAGCCCCGCTTCCACCTCGCTGCCCGCGTCGATCAGCTCGCGGTAGAAGTGCAGGTAGTCGTCGTCGAACAGGCCGTCGGCGTCGAACTCCGGTTCCATGGGCGCTCCCGTGATCGGTCGGCCGCCCCAGCTTGGAGCGGCCGACCGATCACGGGCAACCGGTTTTCAGCGGGCCAGGTCGTTCTCGCTGAACCTCGCGTAGCGGATCGTCTGGTGCGCGTCCTGGGATTCCGGCGAACCCGCCTCGTAGAGCAGGCCCGCCCAGCCGCCGCCCAGGTTGATCAGATCGGAGTACGCCGACCACGTCGCATCCACGACCGTGCCGACCTCCTGCCAGGTCGCGCCCTCGTCGGAGGAGGTGCGGATCCGCATGGTGTGGCGGCGGTGGTCCATGTCCGGATCGGTGTTGTACGGCCCGGAGAACAGGATCAGGTTGCTCGGGTCGCCCGCGGTCGTCGCGCGCAGCCGGACCACCGAGCCCTGCACCACCGGACCGCGCAGCTGCGGCGCGATCGAGAACGGCTCGCGGAAGGTCTCGCCGCCGTCGGCGCTGACCGCGTGCGCCCGGTTGCCGTCGGCGACGGTCGTCCCGGAGTTGTCCTGGTTGCGGGCGGCGACGTAGAGCTCGGCGTCCACGGTCTCCAGCAGGCTGAGCTCCTGCGGTTTGATCTTCTCGCCGGTCCGGTCGTCCAGCGCACCGAGCTGCCAGGTGGTGCCGCCGTCGTCGCTGTGCACGATCCCGGCGCCCTTGAGCCCGTCCGCTCCCTCGAAGTTGATGCCCGCGACCATCCGGCCGTTGTGCTCACCGCGGGTCATCTGCAGGCCGTGGCCGGGGCCGGTGGCGTACCACTTGGTCCACTCCGGCTTGGTCAGCTGCGGCTGCGCTTCGGGCTTGGTCCACCCCTTGCCGCTCGGGTCCGTGCTGTGCTGCAGGAACGGCGTTCTGCGGCAACCGTTCCCGTTGCAGTCCGGGCCCGGGTTGTGCGTGGTGAGCAGCGTGATCCGGCCGGTCCCGCGGTCCACGACCGGCACCGGGTTGCCGCGGGTGTCGCCGTCGCCGGGGGACACGAGTTCCAGCTTCTGCCAGGACTTCCCGTCGTCGGTGGAGCGCTTGAGCACCACGTCGATGTAGCCGGTGTCGTCGCAGTTGTTCCGCCGCGCTTCGGCGAACGCGAGCAGCGCGCTGCGGTCCTGGGTGCGCACGATCGCGGGGATGCGGAAGCAGTTGTAGCCGCCCTCGCCCTTGGTGAACACGGTGGTCCCGCTGATCGCCAGCGGTTCCCCGGTGGACACCTGGGTCGCGCCCAGCAACAGCAGCGCGGCTCCGGCCGCCGCCCCCGCGAGCTTGGTGATCCGGCGCATGCACCGTCCCTTTCGCCGATGGATACCGAGTTCCACCGCGAAGGTATCGGTTGGAAAAGAACTTCCTGATGAACTATCCGGTAAATGTGCCCCAGGATGGGCGGTTCGGCCCAACCCGGCTCAGTCCTCCGGATCAATCAGCGCTTCCGCGATCGCCGAGATGTCCTCGGGTCCGACCCGGCAGCAGCCGCCGATCAGCTGCGCACCGGCCGCCCGCCAGCCGCGCGCGAGATCGGCGACCGGAGACGGGCGACCGGCCCAGGAGCGCTGCTGGGCATCCCAGTCCTCACCGCTGTTCGGGTAGACCACGACCGGCTTCTCCGTTGCGGCCCGGGCGATTTCGATCGCGGGCAGCACGTCCTGGGGCGCCGAGCAGTTGACGCCGACCGCGATGATCGCGGGATCGTCGGCGACGGCGAACGCCTCGGCCAGCGGCTGCCCGGCGCGCGTGCGGTCGCCGTCGATGGTGAACGACAGCCAGGCCGGGACGTCCAGCCCGTCGAGCGCGTCGACCAGCGCTTCGGCCTCGTCGACGTCCGGGACGGTCTCCAGCGCGAAGACGTCCGGGACGGATTCGGCGAGCACCTCCAACCGGGGCCGGTGGAAATCGCGCAGCTCGCGCTTGGTCCGCCCGTACCGGCCGCGGTACTCCGAGCCGTCGGCGAGCATCGCGCCGTACGGGCCGATCGACGCCGCCACCCACCGGTGCCGTCCCGGCTCGACGTCGCCGGCCAGCCGGGCCAGCTCCACGCTCCGGCGCATCAGCTTGGCGGCTTCGTCGCGCTCGATGCCGCGCGCGGCGAAGCCCTCGAAGCTCGCCTGGTAGCTCGCCGTCGTCGCGATCTCGGCCCCGGCGCGGAAGAACGCGGCGTGCGCGGCCACGACCTCCTCCGGCGAATCGGCCAGCAGCCGGGCCGACCACAGCGAGTCGGAGAGGTCGTGCCCGCGCGCCTCCAGCTCGGTGGCCAGACCGCCGTCGAGGATCGTGGTCGCACCACCGAGCGTGAACGCGTTCATATCGCCAGCGTAGTCGGACGAACACCCGCGCACGACCACGCCGCCGGCCTCGGACGCCCGATCCAGCAGACCTATCAGGACGTCGGTGCGCCTGGCACCCGACACACCGGTGCGCGTCGGGGAGGTGCGCGATTTCAACGGAAATCAGGTCTTCGATTTCAATGGAAAATTGCACACCTCGTCGGCGTGTCGGGCGTCCGACACGCCGACGGTGCGTCGGGTTCTGCGCGATTTCAACGGAAATCGGACGTCTGATTTCCATTGAAATCGCGTGCCGCGGGGTCAGGACTTGACGCTGCCCGCGGTGAGGCCGCCGACCAGGAAGCGCTGGACCAGGTAGAAGACCAGCACCGCGGGCACCGCCACCAGGACCGATGCCGCCGCCAGGTGACCCCATTCCGCGCGGTTCTGCTGGACGAACACCTGCAGGCCCACCGCCAGGGTCTTCGAGCCGTCCTCGGCGGAGAGGAACGCCGAGGCGAAGGCCACCTCGCTCCAAGCCACGATGAACGAGTAGAACGCCGTCACCGCCAGGCCCGGCCTGGCCAGCGGCAGGATCAGCCGCCAGAACACGCCGAACGGCGAGAGCCCGTCCACCCGGCCCGCTTCGTCGATCTCGCCGGGGATCCCGTCGAAGTAGCCCTTCAGCATGTAGGTGCAGAACGGGATCGCGGTGCTGCAGTACACCAGCACCAGGCCGAGCGCGCTGCCCTGCAGGCCCAGCGCCAGCAGGATGTTGTACAGCGGCACGATCAGCACCGCGAACGGGAACATCTGCACCACCAGGAACGACAGCAGCAGCCACCGCCGGCCGGGGAAGTGGAACCGGCTGGCCGCGTAGGCGGTGGTGGCCGCCAGCAGCACGCCGAGCACCGTGGTCAGCGCCGCGATCAGCACCGAGTTGCCGAACCAGCTCAGGAACGCGCCCTTCGCGCCGGAGAGCACGTTCCAGTAGTTGTCCACTGTGGAGTCCGCGAACAGCGTCGGGGTGCGCTCGATGGCCCTGGCGTCCGGCTTGAACGACACCACCAGCACCCAGAACACCGGGAACACCGCGATCAGCGAGGCCCCCACCAAGGTCGCGTGCAGGCCGATGCTGGCCGCGGTGGACCGCTTGCGCCGCGTCGGCGGCCGGACCGCCGCGGTCGTGGCGCGCAGCGAGGCCGCGTCGATGGACATCTCAGAGCACCTCCCCGTGCCTGCGCATCGCGCGGCGGTAGATGGTCGCGAACACCAGCAGGACCGACAGCACGAGCACGCCGTAGGTGGAGGCGATCGCGTAATCCCTGGTGGCACCGGAGAAGAACCGCTCGAAGGCGTAGGTGACCAGGATCCGGGTGTGCGGGTTGTTGCCGGTGATCAGGTAGATGACCGGGAACATGTTGAACGTCCAGATCACCCCGAGCAGCACCACCGAGCTCGACACCGACCGCAGGCCCGGCAGCGTCACGTGCACGAAGCGCTGCCACGGCGAGGCGCCGTCGATCTCGGCGGCCTCGTGCAGATCGGCCGGGATCGACTGCAGCCCGCCCAGCAGCGCCACCATCATGAACGGCACGCCCAGCCACACGTTGACCACGATCACCGACACCAGCGCCAGGTCGGACTGCCCCAGCCACACCTGCGCGGGCAGCCCCACCGCCTCCAGCGCCCAGTTGATCAGCCCGTACTCGGCGTTGAACAGGTACCGCCAGGCGAAGGCGCTGATGAACACCGGCACCGCCCACGGCAGGATCAGCAGCACCCGGTACAGCCCGCGGAACCGCAGCTGCCGGTTGAGCAGCACCGCCAGCGCCAGGCCGATCGCGTAGTGGAAGAACACGCAGGCACCGGTCCAGATGACGGTGCGCCCCAGCGTGGCCCAGAACGAGCCGTACGCCGGATCGCCGGAGAGCACGTTGAGGTAGTTGGCGAGGCCGGTGAACTCGTAGCTCGCCTCGCGGTCCAGCACCGGGTTGGCGATGTTGGTGTCGTTGATGTCGGTGAAGCCGAAGAACAGCCCCTGCAGCAGCGGCAGCGCCACGAGCAGCGCGAGCACCACCACGACCGGCAGGACCATCGCGTAGGCGAACCAGTACCGCGCGAACAGATTCCGCATGCCGGCCTCAGCGCTGGGCGTAGCCGGGGACGACGGAGGTCTGGTAGGTCCGCGCGACTTCGTCGAGCGCGGCACCGGCCTCCTTCTGCCCGGCCAGGATCTCGGCGTAGGCGGTCTGCAGCGGCTCCAGCAGTTCGGCGTTCTCCGGGATCCACGGCCGCTCGTGCGTGTCGGCGGCCAGCGGCCGGAACGCCGAGACGACCGGGTTCTGCGCCACCGCGGGGTCGTCGTAGGCGGACTGGCGGGTCGGCAGCAGCCCGAGCCGCGCGGCGATCTTCGCCTGGTTCTCGGTGCTGCTCATGCACTGGACGAACTTGACCGAGGCGTCGGTGGCGTCGCTGCCCTGGCGGATCACGTAGTCGTGGCCGCCGACCGGTGAGGTGCCCGCGCCGGGCACGGGCGCGATGCCGAGGTTGGCCGGATCGGCGAACTGCTGGGACTGGGTGTACTCGGAGACCGCCCACGGCCCGTCGACGACCATCGCGACCTCGCCGGAGGTGAACGCGGCCTTCATCGTGGTGTAGGAGTTCGGCTGGTCGAGCGCGGTGCGGGCGGCTTTGGCGTCGATCAGGTCCTTGGCCGTCTGAAGCCCGCGCACGGATTCGGGGGAGTTCACCGTGATCGTCCGGGATCCGGTGTCGACCAGGTCGCCGCCGTGGGAGTAGAGGAACGGCAGCGCGTAGTACTCGTCGTTGTTGATGAACAGCGCGCGGTCGCCGCCGAGCTTGGGCGCGATCGACCGGAGCTCGTCCCACGTCCTCGGCGGCTCGACCCCGGCTTGCGCCAGCTGCGCCTTGTTGTAGAAGAGCGCCAAGGCGTCGGTGACCTGCGGGACGGCGTAGGTCTTGCCCTCGTGCTTGGTGGATTCCAGCGGCGCGGGCAGGAAGTCGGCGGTGTCGGCGGCCAGCGGGGTGTCCGAGAGGTCCTGGATCAGCCCGGCCTGCGCGAGCTGGGCGACCCAGCCGACGTCGGAGCGCAGCACGTCAGGCCCCTGCCCGCCCTGCGCCGCGGTCTTGTAGTTGTTCAGCGCCTGGTCGAAGGCGACCGTCTCGACGCGCACCTGGTAGCCGCCGGTGCGCGCGCAGTCGGCCGCGATCTCCCGGAACACCCCGCTCTCCGCGGAACCGCTGGTGTCCCAGAAGACGACCTCGCCGGGGTTGCCGCTGCCGCCACCGCACCCGGCGGCGAGCACGCCGACCAGGCCCAGGGCGGCGCCGACCGTGACCTTGGGTCTCATGTCCGGACCTCCCGTTTGCAAAAATTTGCGAACACTTGGCGTCAAATTGCATACCCAAGATGTGATGCAAGTCAAGATGTTCAGCGATCATCGGCAAAGTTGTTGTGATCAATTTGCGGTAGAGGTTTGCAAAATATTTCGATCATGTGCAGGATTGCGGCAGCAAGTGGTCCCGGCGCGACAGGAGCGGAGCAGTGGCGGGTCTGGCCGATATCGCCCAGGCGGCGGGGGTGAGCGTGTCGACGGTGAGCCGCGTGCTCAACCGCAAGGCGGGCATCAAGGAGGAGACCCGGCAACGGGTCCTCGAAGTCCTCAACCAGATGCCGCACACCGCGCGCGGCACCGGCGCGCTGCGCCGCACCGGGGTCATCGGCCTGCTGGTGCCGGAGCTGTCCAACCCGGTGTTCCCGGCCTTCGCCGAGGCGCTGGAAGGCCGCGCCTCGGTGGCGGGCTACTCGTCGCTGCTGTGCAACACCCGCGCCGCGATGACCGAGAAGGACTACGTCCGGATGCTGGTCGCCCGGGGCGTCGAGGGCATGATCTTCGTGTCGCCGGAGATCGCCAACCCGGACAACGACGAGCGGCGCAGCCGCGGCTACTACGAGAAGCTGCGCGCCGAAGGCGTCCGGATGGTGTTCGTCAACGGCAGCACGCCGAGCCTGGACGTCCCCGACATCACCGTCGACGAGCACCTGGCCGGACACACCGCGGCCCGGCACCTGCTGGAGCTGGGCCACCGCCGCATCGGCTTCGTCAGCGGCCCGGCCCGCGCCCTGCCGTCCCGGATGAAGCGGGCGGGATGGGCGGCGGCGCTGGAGGAGGCCGGGATCGAGCCGAGCGCGGAACTCGTCGCGCACGGGCCGTTCGGAGCGGAGGGCGGCGCGCGGGCCGTGGGCGAACTGCTCGACGGCCCGCGGCCGACCGCGGTCCTGTGCTCGTCGGACGTGATGGCGCTCGGTGCGATGCGGGAGGCCAAGCGGCGGGGGCTGGCCACGCCGGAGGACATCTCGGTGGTCGGCTTCGACGACATCCCGCTGGCCGCCTACTGCCAGCCCGCGCTGACCACGCTCGCCCAGCCGATCCGCGACATGGCCGCCGCGGCGGTCGACGAGCTGATCCGCCAGCTCGACCCGGACGAACCGGTGCGGGCCTCGACGAACTTCAGCCGGATGTTCCGGCCGAACCTGATCGTCCGCGAATCCACCCGGCGGTTGTGAGTCCGTGCGCGTTTCGGGGTGCCAGAGCGCCCCAAAACGCGCACGGCCCCACCTCGAAACCGCAGCCCACCCCCTCAACCCATCCACCTCCACGGCCGAGGAGCAGCGAATGTCGAATTGGTGGCGTGACGCCGTCGTTTACCAGGTCTACGTGCGCAGCTTCGCCGACGGCGATGGCGACGGCGTCGGCGATCTGGCCGGTGTCCGGGAACGGTTGCCGCACCTGGTGTCCCTCGGCGCGGACGCCGTGTGGCTGACCCCGTTCTACCCGTCGCCGATGGCCGACGGCGGCTACGACGTGGCCGACTACCGCGACGTGGACCCGGTTTTCGGCACGCTCGCCGACTTCGACGCGCTGCTCGCCCGCGCCCACGAGCTGGGCCTGCGGGTGCTCGTCGACGTCGTGCCCAACCACACCTCCGACCAGCACGAGTGGTTCGCCGAAGCGCTGGCCGCCGCGCCGGGGGATGCGGCCCGCGACCGGTACCTGTTCCGCGACGGCCGCGGCGAGCACGGCGAACTGCCGCCCAACGACTGGGAATCGGTCTTCGGCGGCCCGGCCTGGACCAGGATCGCCGACGGCCAGTGGTACCTGCACCTGTTCGACCCGCGGCAGCCCGACCTGAACTGGCGGAACCCGCAGGTGCGCGCGGACTTCCGCGAGGTGCTGGCGTTCTGGCTGGACCGCGGGGTGGACGGCTTCCGCATCGACGTGGCGCACGGCATGATCAAGCACCCGGAGCTGCCCGACACCGGGCTGGACGAGCAGATCTCCCTGCTGGGGCGCGGCGAGCTGCCGTACTTCGACCAGGACGAGGTGCACGAGATCTACCGCGACTGGCGGCAGCTCTTCGACTCCTACCGGGGCCAGCGCATCGGGGTGGCCGAGGCGTGGGCGTCGACCAGCGAGCGGCTGGCCCGGTACGTGCGCCCCGACGAGCTGCACCAGGCCTTCAACTTCGCGCTGCTGGAGGCGCCCTGGTCGGCCGCGGACTTCCGGCAGGTGGTGGTGGAATCGCTGGCCACCACGGCGGAAGTCGGCGCGACCACCACCTGGGTGCTCGGCAACCACGACGTCCAGCGCCCGGTGACCCGCTACGGCGGCGGTGACCTCGGCTCGCTGCGGGCCCGCGCGGCGGCGCTGTTCAGCTTCGCGCTGCCCGGTTCGGTCTACGTCTACCAGGGCGAGGAGCTCGGCCTGCCCGAGGTGCTGGACCTGCCCGACGACGTGCGCCAGGACCCGATCTGGACGCGCTCCGGTGGCACCGACCCGGGCCGCGACGGCTGCCGGGTCCCACTGCCGTGGTCCGGCGACGAGCCGCCGTTCGGCTTCAGCACCGGGGAGAGCTGGCTGCCGGTGCCGGAGGAGTGGAAGACCGCGACCGTTGCCGAGCAGGAGAGCAGCGCAGGTTCCGCGCTGCGCACCTACCGCCAGGCGCTGGCGCTGCGGCGCGCGAACCCGGCTCTAGGCGACGGCGAGCTGGAGTGGGTGGACGCGCCCGAGGGCGTGCTGGTGTTCCGCCGCGGCCCGGACTTCGTGTGCGCCACCAACTTCGGCGCGGAGCCGGTCGCGCTGGAGCTGCCCGGAGAACTGCTCTGCCGCAGCGACGCCGGGACCGGCTGGGACGGCGTGCTGCCCGGCTCGACCGCGGTGTGGCTGGGAAAGATTCACGAAGAATCCGCCTAATAGGTCTGTCATTCCCGTTTGCATCGTGGTCGCATGAATCCCCTTGTAACTGGAGGTGGTTCATGTTGCGACGATTAGGCACGGGCGTGGCGGCACTCGCGCTCGCGGCGATCGGCGTGGTCGGGCTCGGGCAGGCACCCGCGTCCGCCGCGCCGAACTTCCAGGTCCCGTTCACCTGCGGCGTCACCGTGACGGCCGCGACCTTCAGCGGCCACAACCCGGCGAACTCGGTGGACTTCCAGAAGTCCGGCATCACCGGCATGCCGGTGCTCGCCTCGGCGGCGGGCACCGTCACGCGGGTCGCCAACGAGGGCAGCACCAGCTACGGCCGCTGGATCGAGCTGGACCACGGCAGCGGCTGGCGCACCCGCTACGCCCACCTGTCCGCCCAGAACGTCTCGGTGGGGCAGAAGGTGTCGCTGGGCACGAAGATCGGCGCCGCGGGCGCGACCGGCGGAGTGACCGGCCCGCACCTGCACTACGAGCAGATCCTGAACGGCACCGTGGTCAAGGCGAAGCTCAACGGCGTTGCCGTGCCGTACTTCGACAAGACGTCGTTCACCAGCAAGAACAACTGCGGCGGCAACCCGTACTCGCCGACCGAGGTGTGCGGTTCGGGTTACAGCGTGATCAACTCGAAGGCGCTGTCCAACGGTGCGGGCACCGTCTACCTGCTCTACAACGCCTCGAACCAGAACAACTGCGTGACGACGCTCAAGTCGACCTCGGTGGGCAAGGCGTCCCCGACGGCGGCGTTCCTGGAAGTCCAGGGAAAGACGCGGGTGACCGACTCCGGTGACTTCACCTACTACGCGGGCCCGGTCCGCCAAGCGGCCGGCTCCACCTGCGTGAAGTGGGGCGGCTCGGTCGGCTCCAATGCCTACGAGAGCCCCTTCGAGCACTGCGGCTGACCCCGGGTCGTGAGTGCGAAACATGCTTTTCGCACTCACGACCGTCAGGCTGCCGAACTCCGGGAGTCGAACCGCACGACCAGCTCCGCACCAAGCGCGCGCGCCAGCCGCTCGAGAAGCGGGATGGTAGGAACGGTGCCTCCGGCCTCGAAGCGGGCTACGGCGGGCTGGGACATCCCAGCGGCTTCGGCGAGCTGAGCCTGCGTCCAGGATCGCTGTTCACGAAGTTCGCGGGTCCTTCGGCCCAGCTCATAGGCGATCCGGGTAGCTTCGTACGCTTCGCGGGCGCCTGGTTCCGCCATCCGACGATCGCGCAGCGACTCCCATTCCGACTTGGCCACGTCGGTCACTCCCCAATGTCCTCGTCCACTGAATGTCCTTCGCTCAGGCAGAGACGAAACGCTCGCCACGCCCGGTCGACCTCCCGGTTCTCCCGCATTCGAGTCTTCCGGAAGGCGGTGAGAAGCACGATTCGTCTCCCCGGAGCGATCCAGTAGGTAATCCGTACCGGCTCCCCGTCGAGGTAGAACCGTAGCTCTCGTAACTTGCGTCGAAGTTGTTTGGTGTGTGGCTCGCCGAGGAGTGGTCCCTTCTCGGCGAGAAGTTCGATGTAGAAGGTGGCCGCTGAGAAATGCGCAGGTGACAGTCCCTCCAGCCAACCTCGGATCTCTGGCTCTAGTTCCACACTACCCCAGGACATACCATCGATGGTATAGATTGCTCGGTTTTCACCAATGGGCGATCACTGGTTCAGCCAGTCCTGCCAGGTGGGGCCTTCGGTGGGGTGGTCCGGGAGGGTGAGGGCTCCGGCGCGGAAGGCCTTGCCCAGGGCTCCTGGGACGTGCAGGGGGAACTGGGACTTGCGGTGGCCTCGGGCTTCGAGCCAGGCCGTGGCGAGCTCCTTGAAGGTCATGACCTCGGGGCCGCAGACGTTGGTGATCTGCTTCGACGGGCCCGCCGCCAGGTTCTCCGCGATGGCCCGCGCCACCACGCCGGGGTCGACCGGCTGGCCGGGCACCTTCGCCGGGACCGGCATCAGCGGGAGTCGGGCCGCTCCCGAGAGCACCATGTCGATCGCCGGGTAGAACTGCGTGGCGCGCACGATCGACCACGGCACGCCGTCGCGCACCAGCTCCTCGCCCGCGAGCTTCTGCTTGAAGAACTTCCACGGGATGTCGTCGATGCCGACGATGGACGCGAACAGCAGGTGCCCGACGCCGGCCCGCCGCGCCGCGTCGCGGAGCCGCTGGGTGCCGTCCACATCGGTCCGCTGCGTGTACTTGCCCTTGTACGGGCTCGAAGCCAGGTGCGCGATCGCGTCGACGTCCCGCACCGCGTCGTCGAGACCCTCCCCGGTGGCCAGGTCCGCCTGGCGCCATCCCGCGTCCGGCGCCGCTCGCCTGCTCATCCGCACCACGTCGTGCCCGGCCTCCAGCAGCGCCGGAACCACCTGCTGCCCCAACGTCCCGGTCGCGCCGGTGACGAGAATCCGCATCATGTCCTCCTGTCGTTCACCGGGAGGACGGAGCGGTGCGGCGAAGTGTGACAGGCCCCGTGAGCGTTTCGGGGTGCTGTGGCGCCCCAAAACGCTCACGGCCCGCCCACCTCGGAAGGTGAGCGGGCCGTTCGCGGTGAGAAGCCTCAGAGGCGGACCGGGTAGTGCGGCTCCGGGACCTCGGGGGACAGGCGCCCCTCGATGAAGATGCCGTGCCAGAGCATGAACACCAGCAGCGCCCACAGGCGGCGGCTGTGGTCCAGCACGCCGGAGCGGTGCTCCTCCAGCAGCTGCAGCACCGCGGTGCGGTTGAGCAGGTGGTCGGTCTGCGACTGCTGGATGATGTTGCGCGCCCAGTCGTGCATCTCGTCGCGCAGCCAGTGCTTGATCGGCACCGGGAAGCCCAGCTTGCGCCGGTTGATCACGTGCGCCGGGACCACCTGGTACATCGCCTGGCGCAGCGCGTACTTGGTCGTCTCCTTGGTGATCTTCTGCTCCAGCGGCACCGTGCTGGCCACCCGGAAGACCTCCGGGTCCAGGAACGGCACCCGCAGCTCCAGCGAGTTGGCCATGGTCATCTTGTCGGCCTTGACCAGGATGTCGCCGCGCAGCCAGGTGAACAGGTCCACGTGCTGCATCCGGGTCACCGGGTCCCAGTTCGCCGACTGCCGGTACGGGCCCGCGGTGACGTCGCGGTGCGACACGCCCGGGTCGAAGCTGCGCATCACGTTGCGCAGCTGGTCGTCCCGGAAGATCCGCGCGTTGCCGTAGTAGCGGTCCTCCAGGCTCAGCGCGCCGCGGCGCAGCAGGTCCTTGCCGCGCACGCCCTCCGGGATCGCGGTGGAGACCCGGCCCATCGCCTTGCGCAGCGCGCCGGGCACCTTCTCGAACGGCGCCAGCGACAGCGGCTCGCGGTAGATGGTGTAGCCGCCGAACAGCTCGTCGGCGCCCTCGCCGGAGAGCACCACCTTGACGTGCTGGCGCGCCTCGCGGGCGATGAACCACAGCGGCACCAGCGCCGGGTCGGCCACCGGGTCGTCCAGGTACCAGACGATCAGCGGCAGCGCCTCCATCATCTCCTCGGCGGAGACGGTGCGGACCACGTGCTTGACGCCGATCGCCGCCGCCGACTCGGCGGCCACGTCCACCTCGGAGTAGCCCTGCCGCTCGAAACCGGTGGTGAAGGTGATCAGGTTCGGGTTGTGCTCCTTGGCCAGCGCCGCGATCGCGGTGGAGTCGATGCCGCCGGACAGGAACGCCCCGACCGTGACGTCGGCGCGCATGTGCTTGGCCACCGAGTCGCGCATCACGTCGACGATCTCGTTGTGCAGCCGCCGCGCGTCGGCGTCGGTGTTGACCGGCCGGGAGTGGAAGTTCGGCTGGAAGTACCGCTCGGTGACCAGCTGGCCGCCGGGGGACACGGTGAACGAGGTGCCCGACTCGATGCGGCGGACCTGCCGGTGCAGCGTCTCCGGCTCCGGCACGTACTGCAGCTGCAGGTAGTGCTGCATCGCCTTGTGGTCGAGCTCCTCGGCGATGCGCAGCGTGCTGGCCAGGCTCAGCAGGCTCTTCTTCTCGCTGGAGAAGGCGGTGCCGCCCGGGCCCGCCGCGTAGAACAGCGGCTTGATGCCGAACGGGTCGCGCGCCCCGAAGACCACCTTGCGCTCGTTGTCCCAGATCAGGAACGCGAACATGCCGCGCAGCCTGCCGACCATGGACGTGCCGAGGTAGTGGTAGGCGGCGACGATCACCTCGGTGTCGCCGTCGGTGGAGAACCGGGCGCCGAAGCGCTCGATCAGCTCGGCGCGCAGCTCCAGGTAGTTGTAGATCTCACCGTTGAAGTTGATGGTGTACCGCTGCGGGGTCTCCGGCGGTCCCCAGGTCAACGGCTGGTGCGAGTGCTCCAGGTCGATGATCGACAGCCGGTTGAAGCCGAAGACGACCTCACCGCCCTGCCAGGTGTCGCTCTCGTCCGGTCCGCGGTGTCGCTGGCACGGCAGCGCGTTGGCCACCGCGTTGACCGCGAATCCGGCGTTCTCTTCCGTGGGACAGATCAGTCCAAGCAGGCCGCACACGCGTCTGGAGCACCTCTTCGAGTCGGCGATGTCGTCTCTCTGGAGCCTCCCCCCGAAGGCTGGCCCCAGTATGCCGTCCGCCCGCCCGCGCGCTGCACGCGCGGGGGAGCAGCTGTTCGAGCGCGCGAACTCCCGAGCGCACAGCGTGCTGGACAGGGCCTTCGGGGTTCCGCTGGGTAACCGGCCCTCGTCGAATCTGAACCAAGGTGTTTTGTCTTTGAAGCGGCGGAGCCGCTTAGCCCACCCTCGCAGCTGGCGCCGCCGCGGGTTCTCAGCGTTCGCCTGGCGAGGACGGCCCGGCCGCCGCGTATTGGTCATACATAAGGCCGGGCACCCGCAGTCCAGGCGGGCGCTGAGAACCCGCCACCCGCACCGCCACGCAAAACGAGTCCGTCAGACAAGTTCAGAGATCGATCGACGCCCCCGGAGCAGTATCGCGGCTACACCTGGGCTAGAGTCTGCGCAGGATTCCGGCGGCAGATCCGGCGGTCCGGCCTCGCGGCCGGGCTCGGATCACCCGGCCGCACCGGTGAGTTTTGCACGAGGAGGCGTCGCGCAGTGGGCCTGAAGGAGGGGACCCGAGTGCCACGGCTGGTCAAAGTCGCTGGGCTGATCGGCCTGGTTGGTGTCGCGGCCACGGGTTGCACGACCGATGAGGTCCTGCGGTTCGGTTGGCCGGAGGGTGTCACCCCGCAGGCCGATTCGATGCGGAACCTGTGGACTTGGTCGGTCATCGCGGCACTCGTGGTGGGCGTGTTGGTGTGGGGACTGATCTTCTGGTCGGTCGCCTTCCACCGCAAGAAGAAGGGTGACGAGGAGCTGCCCCGGCAGTTCCAGTACAACCTGCCGCTGGAGCTGATCTACACGGCCATCCCGTTCGTGCTGGTCGTCGTGCTGTTCTACTTCACGGCGGTCACCCAGAACTACGTGCTGGCCAAGCCCGCGAACCCGGACCAGAAGGTCAACGTGGTCGCGTTCCAGTGGAACTGGGAGTTCAACTACCCCGAGTACAAGACGCCGGACGGGCAGCCGGTGCGCACCGTCGGCAGCAGCAGCGAGATCCCGCTGCTGGTCCTGCCGACCGATGAGAGCATCGAGTACACGCTGAGCGCCACCGACGTCATCCACTCGTTCTTCGTTCCGGAGTTCCACTTCAAGCGGGACACCTTCCCGTACCCGAACAAGAACAACCAGGACAACGTCTTCCAGAACACCATCGCGCGCGAAGGTTCGTTCGTCGGCCGCTGCGCCGAGCTGTGCGGCACCTACCACGCGATGATGAACTTCGAGGTCAGGGCGCTGTCCCCGGACAAGTTCGACCGGTACATGCAGCTGCGCACGCAGGTCAACCCGGCGACCACCCAGCCGTACACGGCAGCGGAGGCGCTGACCCAGCTCGGCAAGGAGCGGCAGGACTGCGGCGAGCTGTGCGAGCCGTACGCGGTGACCGGCGTTCCGTTCAACACCGAACGCACCGGCGGAGCACCTTCCGGTCAGCTGGTCGGGACCAAGTAGTGGTGCCCTCGACAGGGCGTACGGCGTGAGAGCGAGGACTCCATGAAGATCGAATCCCGGATCTTCAACATCATCACCATCTTCTTCTTCCTGTCCGCGATCGTGTACGGGGTCTGGGCCAAGGAGCCGGTGGGCACCGTGGCGCTGATCCTGGTCGGCGGCCTCTCCCTGATCATCGGCAGCTACTTCTCGTTCGTGGCCCGCCGGATCGAGGACCGGCCGGAGGACAACCCGGACGCGGAGATCAGCGATGGTGCCGGCGAGCTGGGTTTCTTCAGCCCGGGCAGCTACTGGCCGGTCGGCGTGGCGGGGGCCGCTGCCTTCGCCGGTGTCGCCCTGGCGTTCTTCCACGTGTGGATGATCGTCCTGGCGGTCGGCTTCCTGCTGATCATGGTCGCCGGTCTGGTGTTCGAGTACCACACCGGCCAGGGCCACCACTGACGGAGAACTACTGATCAGGCCCCCGAGTCCCAAGGGACTCGGGGGCCTGATTCGGTCTAGCATCGGTTCCGCACCCAGCTGCAGGAGGTACTTCCCTTGATCACCGCGATCGTGCTGATCCAGACCGCCGCCGACCGGCTCGCCGAGGCGGCCCAGGAGATCGCCGACCTGGACGGCGTCGACGAGGTCTACTCCTGCGCAGGTGATGTCGACCTGATCGCGATGCTGCGCGTCCGCCGCCACGAGGACCTGGCCGACATCGTGCCGGGCCGGATCAACAAGGTGGCGGGCGTCCTGGACACCGACACCCACATCGCCTTCCGCTCCTACTCCCGCAAGGACGCGGAAGCTGCCTTCTCCATCGGGCTGGAAGAGGAGTGACGCCCCGGCGCTGACCGCCGCCGAGCGGTGGTCAGCGCAGCGCGGTCGACGTCCGCGCCCAGCGGCTCAGCAGCTCCGCGGCCGCACCGGAGTCGATCGCCTCCGCGACCCGGCCCAGCGCGGCCCTGAGCTGTGCGCTGATGTCCTCTCCCGGGCCGTCGTAGGCGACCATCGCGCCGGCCGCGTTCAGCAGCACAGCGTCGCGAACCGGGCCCTTGGCGCCCGCCAGGAGGTCGTGCACGGCCTTCGCGTTCACCACCGCGTCGCCGCCCTGCAGGTCCTCCGGCCGGGCGTAGGCGATCCCGAAGTCCTGCGGATCGATCCGGTCCTCGCGGACCATCCCGTCGTGGACCACCCACGCGGTGCTCGGCGTCGTGGTGGTGATCTCGTCCATGCCGTCGTCGCCGCGCACCACCAGCGCGGACTTGCCGCGGGCGGCGAACACCTCGGCCACCACCGGCGCCATCCGGCGGTCGGCGCAGCCGATCAGGCCCGCCACCGGGCGCGCCGGGTTGGTCAGCGGGCCCAGCAGGTTGAACGCGGTCGGGATGCCGATCTCGCGGCGCGGGCCGCCGGCGTGCTTGAAGCCGGGGTGGAACACCGGCGCGAAGCAGAACCCGATGCCGACCTCCTCGACGCAGCGCCGCACGCCCTCCGGCGGCAGGTCGATGGCCACGCCCAGCTCCTCCAGCACGTCGGCCGTGCCGCACTTCGAGGAGGCGGCCCGGTTGCCGTGCTTGACCACGGTGATGCCCGCGGCGGCGAGCACGATCGCGGCCATGGTGGAGATGTTCACGCTGCCGGAGCGGTCGCCGCCGGTGCCGACGATGTCCACCGCGCGCTGGGCGATGTCGACGTGGCGGGCGTGGGCGAGCATGGCATCGGCCATGCCGCGGATCTCGGCCGGTGTCTCGCCCTTGGCGCGCAGCGCGACGACGAACGCCGCGACCCGCGCCGGGGTGGCCTCCCCGGACATGATCAGGTCCATCGCCCAGGCGGTGTCCTCCGCGGAGAGGTCCTCACCCGCGACCAGGCTGCCCAGCAGTCCCGCCCAGCTTCCCGCCATGGTTCCCACGCTTCTTCTTCCGTGCTTAGACCAGCGGCGGACCCGAAGGCCCGCCGCGGAGTCATCTGGAGTTCCGGTACCCGCATCGCGCCGCGGGCAATCCGCGCCGGCGGGGTTTCACCCACCAGGGGTCAGGCCGGGACCGGCTTGCCGCTGGTGCGCAGCACCTCGGCGACGGTCTCGGCCGCGGCCAGCGGGTCGAGCGGGTGCACCAGCACCGCGTCGGCCTGCGACCAGGTGGCCAGCCACCGGTCGTCCTTGCGGCGCACCGCCACGACCACCGGCGGGCAGTCGTCGATCTCGTTCTTCAGCTGCCGGGACACGCCCATGCCGCCGGTGGGCTGGGCCTCGCCGTCCAGGATCACCAGATCGGCCTTGCCCGCGTCGACCTCGCTGAGCACGTCGGCGACGGTGCCGACCTCCACGTAGTGCAGCCGGCCCAGATCCGGGGCCGGGCGCCGGCCGATCGCTGTGATGATCGCCTCCCGGACCTCGGGGCGGTGGCTGAACACGAGAACGGTGGTGGTCGGTGCGCTCATCGACGGCTCCTCAGTGTCTGCGGGACGCCCCGGCGGTGGGCCGGGCGAGGTCGCGAACTTCCCCGGATGCTAGCGGCCGGACCGGGACGAACAGTAGTCGCCCGGCGAAATCGATCAACCCGGCGCGCCGGGGCCCGGCTGCAGCGCGTCCCAGCCGTAGACCTGGCCGCCGTGCCGCTGGGCGAGCCCGGCCATCCGCGAGCTCTCCTGTGAGCAATGCAACGCATCGAGTTGCTGAACACGCAGCGCGATCATCGCGGTCAGCCCGGGGTCGCCGAGCTCCGCGCCGCGCCCACCGGGGCGCAGGTCCCAGCCGTCGGCGCTCAGCAGGCCGCGAGCCGACTCGATCGAGTGATCCGGCAGCGCCAGGTGGTGACGCAGCACCGCAGGTAGTCCGGGTTGCCACTCATCCGCTCGGGCTAGTGCCGCCGAAGCCGCCTCGGTCTCGTCGTAAGCGATCACCACGACCCGCAGGGCCGGATCATCGGTGCTGATCACGGACCCGCGACGGGTGCGGCGGGCGGCCAGCCGGGCGGACCAGCGGGCGCGGATGCCTTTCACGGTGCGTCACCTCCGGATTGCGATCCGATCACCCCTCGGTCGACCTGGTGGACCCGAAGGCGCGAGCGGAAAAGCTGCAAGACATAATGCGTCGCGTGACAACGGCAGCGCCCTCAATCAGTCAACGCGTGCACTCGCTGAACCGACCGAACATGGTCAGCGTAGGCACCATCGTTTGGTTGGCCAGCGAGCTGATGTTCTTCGCTGGGCTCTTCGCCATGTTCTTCACGGTGAAGGCGCAGAACGAGGGGCCGTGGCCGCCAGCGCCGACCCATCTGAACCTCGCGTGGGCCCTCCCGTTCACGGTGATCCTGGTTCTGTCCTCGTTCACCTGCCAGTGGGGCGTGTTCGCGGCGGAGCGCGGTGACGTCTTCGGCCTCCGCCGGTGGTACGTCCTCACGCTGCTCATGGGCTCGGTCTTCGTCTTCGGCCAGGCCTACGAGTACGTCGAGCTGGTCAAGCACGGGACCACCATCGCCTCGTCGGCGTACGGCACGGTCTTCTACATGACGACCGGCTTCCACGGGCTGCACGTGATCGGCGGGCTGGTCGCCTTCGTCTTCCTGATCATCCGGACGAAGCTGAGCAAGTTCACGCCCGCGCAGGCCATCGCCGCGATCGTCGTGTCGTACTACTGGCACTTCGTGGACATCGTGTGGGTCGGCCTGTTCGCCGTGATCTACCTCGTCCCATGATGACGAGGAGCCGAGTCTCCTCGATCGGCTTCTCCGAACGAGGTCGAAACAGAACTCCCCGAACCGGACAGCAAGGGTTGCCGCTCTCATGACCACCAACAAGAAACGGAACCGCGCGGGCTCGAAGCTCAAGAGGCGGATCTCCGGTGTGCTGGCGCTGGGCATCGCGCTGGTGGGTGCCGGTGGGCTGTACACCGTCGTGACTCCCGAGCCGCAGACCGCGCAGGCCGCTGCGGAGCCGGCTCTGGTGAGGCAGGGCGAGCAGCTCTACAACAACGCCTGCATCTCCTGCCACGGCACCAACCTGCAGGGCGTCCAGGACCGCGGACCGAGCCTGGTCGGCACCGGCGAGGCCGCCGTGCACTTCCAGGTCTCCACCGGCCGGATGCCGATGGTGCGCCAGGAAGCGCAGGCGATGCGCAAGCCGCCGAAGTTCACCCCCGAGGAGATCGACGCGCTGGGCGCGTACGTGCAGACCTACGGCGGTGGACCGGAGTCCCCGAAGCAGGCCGGCGAGGCGCTGCGCGGCGAGGACCCGGCGCGCGGCGCTGAGCTGTTCCGGCTCAACTGCGCGTCCTGCCACAACTTCACCGGACGCGGCATCGCGATGTCCTCCGGCAAGTTCGCGCCGAACCTGCACGAGTCGACCGAGCAGGACATCTACGAGGCGATGCTCACCGGGCCGCAGAACATGCCGAAGTTCTCGGACCGGCAGCTCACCCCGGAGGAGAAGAAGGACATCATCGCCTACGTCAAGTCGGTGACCAACGGGAACAACAACCCCGGCGGCAACGACCTGGGCGGTTATGGTCCGGGAACTGAAGGCGTCATCGCCTGGGTGGTGGGCATCGGCGCGCTGATCGGCCTCACCCTGTGGATCGGAGCCAGGGCATGAGTGAGCAGAACAAGGAATACACAGAGGCCGAACTGGCCGAGATGAGCCGCGACGAGAAGATGCGGCTCGGCCTGGCCCTCGACGACGTCGAGCTCGTCGAGTACCAGGAGCAGTGGCCCGTCAAGGGCACCCGCGCGGAGCGCCGCGCGGAGCGCAACGTCGCGGGCTGGTTCGTGCTCTCCGGGCTGTCGGCGCTGGCGTTCATCGCGGTGTTCGTCTTCTGGCCGTGGGACTACGTCCCGCCGTCGGACGAGCGCGGCTACTTCATCTACTCGCTGTACAACCCGCTGGTCGGGTTCTTCTTCGGGCTGTCGATCCTGGCCGTGGGCATCGGCGTGGTGCAGTACCAGAAGAAGTTCATCCCGCACGAGGTCGCGGTCCAGCAGCGCCACGACGGGCACGCCTCGGAAGAGGTCGACCGCCAGACGGCCGCGGCCATCCTGGCCGACGCCGGTGAGAAGAGCGGCATCGCCCGCCGGTCGATGATCAAGCGCACCGCCGGTTTCGGCGTCGGCGCGTTCGGCCTCGGCGCCGGTGTGGTCGCGATCGGCGGCTTCGTCCGCAACCCGTGGGCGACCACCGGGCCGGAGTCGCTGCAGCACACCGGCTGGCTGTCGGAGACCGGCGAGAAGACCTACCTGCGCCGCGACACCGGCAACAAGCACGAGGTCTCGCTGCTGCGCCCGGAGGACATCGACGCGGGCGGCTTCGAGACGGTCTACCCGTTCCGGGAGTCCATGCGCGGCACCGAGGAGCTGGAGACCTCGCTGCGCAAGGGCGACGCACCGGTCATGCTGATCCGGCTCCGCCCGGGCAGCAAGCCGGTCAAGCGCAAGGGGCAGGAAGACTTCAACTACGGCGACTACTACGCCTACTCGAAGATCTGCACCCACGTCGGCTGCCCGACCTCGCTGTTCGAGCAGCAGACCGGGCGCCTGCTCTGCCCGTGCCACCAGTCGCAGTTCGACGTGGTCAACACCTACGCGAAGCCGGTCTTCGGTCCGGCGACGCGGGCGCTGCCGCAGCTGCCGGTCACGGTGGACGAGGACGGCTACTTCGTGGCCAAGGGCGACTTCATCGAACCGGTGGGTCCGGCTTACTGGGAGCGTAACGCATGAGCTCGATCACCCAACCGACGAAATCGGAGAGCGCCGCGTACCGCAAGATCGCCACGGCGGCTGACGAGCTCGACTCGCGCTACCGGGTGGCCAAGGGCATGCGGCGGCAGCTGAACAAGGTCTTCCCCACGCACTGGTCGTTCCTGCTCGGGGAGATCTGCCTCTACACGTTCATCCTCCTGATCGTCACGGGCGTCTACCTGACCCTGTTCTTCGACCCCTCCATGGAGGAGGTCGTCTACGAGGGCGTCTACCAGAACCTGCAGGGCATCCCGATGTCCCGCGCGTTCGAGAGCACGCTGGACATCTCCTTCGAGGTGCGCGGCGGTCTGTTCGTCCGGCAGCTGCACCACTGGGCGGCGCTGATCTTCGTCGCCGCGATGATGCTGCACATGTTCCGGATCTTCTTCACCGGTGCGTTCCGGCGCCCGCGCGAGGCGAACTGGACCATCGGCGCGCTGCTGCTGATCCTGGGCATGTTCGAGGGCTTCTTCGGCTACTCGCTGCCGGACGACGTGCTGTCCGGTACCGGTATCCGCGCCACCATGTCGGGCATCGTGCTGTCGATCCCGGTGCTCGGCACCTGGCTGCACTGGGCGCTGTTCGGCGGGGAGTTCCCCGGCACCGAGATCATCCCGCGCCTGTACGTGCTGCACATCCTGGTCATCCCGGGCATCATGCTCGGCCTGGTCGCGGCGCACCTGGCGCTGGTCTGGTACCAGAAGCACACCCAGTTCCCGGGCGTGCGGCGCACCGAGAGCAACGTCGTCGGCGTCCGCATCATGCCGGTCTTCGCCCTCAAGGGCGGTGCGTTCTTCGCACTGGTCACCGGTGTCTGCGCGATCATGGCGGGTGTCTTCCAGATCAACGCGGTCTGGCACATCGGTCCGTACAACGCCTCGCAGGTCACGGCGGCTTCGCAGCCCGACTGGTACCTGATCTGGGCGGACGGCATCCTGCGCGTCTGGCCGGCCTGGGAGCTGTACCTGGGGCCGTACACGGTGCCGCCGGTGTTCTTCGCCGGTGCGATCGGGATGGGCATCCTGTTCACCACGCTGATCGCCTACCCGATGCTCGAGCGCAAGCTGACCAAGGACAACGCCCACCACAACCTGCTGCAGCGGCCGCGCGACGTGCCGGTCCGGACCAGCCTGGGCGTGATGGCGCTGACCTTCGTCGGGGTGCTGTTCATCTCGGGCGCCAACGACATCGTGGCGTTCCAGTTCAACATCTCGCTGAACCTGATGACCTGGTTCGGCCGGATCGGCCTGCTGGTGCTGCCGCCGATCGCCTACTACATCACCTACCGGATCTGCCTGGGCTTGCAGCACAGCGACCGCGAGGTGCTGGAGCACGGCGTGGAGACCGGCATCATCAAGCGACTCCCGCACGGTGAGTTCATCGAGGTCCACCAGCCGCTCGGCCCGGTGGACGACCACGGCCACCCGGAGCCGCTGCCCTACCAGGGCGCTCCGGTGCCGAAGAAGATGAACAAGCTCGGCGCCGCGGGCAGCCCGGTCGAGGGCAGCCTGCTCCGCCCGGACCCGGTGGACGAGACCACCGCTCTGGAGCGGGCGCGGCACGAGCACGCCGCGCGCGATGCGGAGTCCGAGGAGCGCGAGCTCACGGCGGGCAAGCCCCAGCAGCCCACCGAGTGAGGCTCTAGCCGCTGTCACCGAACGAGGCCCGGTACCCCTGGCGGGGTGCCGGGCCTCTTCGCTGCGCGGGTGTCGGTGCGGGCACCTACGTTGGCGGCATGACTTCGATCGACGATCCGGAAGTTCGCGCCTTCCTCGAAGCGGGCACCCGCACCGGCATGCTCGGCTTCACCGCCGCCGACGGGCGCCCGCTGGTGGCACCGGTGTGGTTCGTGCTGGAGGGCGGCGAGGTCGTGTTCAACACCGGCAAGGACACCGCGAAGGGCCGGGCGATCGCCCGCGACCCGCGGGTGGTGCTCTGCGCGGACCTGCCCGAGCCGCCGTTCGCCTTCGTCCAGGTGCAGGGCGTCGCGGAGGTCTCGGAGGACCCGGCCGAGCTGGTGCGCACCGCGACCCGCATCGGCGGCCGCTACATGGGGCAGGACCGGGCGGAGGAGTTCGGCCGCCGCAACGGGGTGCCGGGCGAGCTGGTGGTGCGCATCCGCCCGACGAAGGTCATCGCGTCCCTGGACATGACCGCCTGAGTCAGTCGACGGCGGCGTAGGGGGTGCGGCCGTTGATGGCCTTGTCGAGCCAGGTCTGCCAGGAGCCCGCGGCGCTCGCGGGCTCGTCCCAGGGCGTCGAGCAGCGGACCAGGCGGGTGCCGCCGGTGGTCAGCCAGCGGTAGACGACGCGGGCTTCGTCGGCGCTGGTGCCGCGCAGCGGTCCGGGGCCGGGGATGACGGTTTCCGCCGATGCCTGCAGCAGGTCCACGACGGGCATCGGCGGCACGCCGCGCCGTGCGTTGCCCGCGGCGGCGAGCTTGCCGTGGCGGATCACCGACAGGTGCCAGCCGCCGCGACCGTCCGGCCGGGCCGCGACCAGTTCCGCGACCGAGGCCAGCGCGGCCAGCCGCTGGCCCCGGTCCAGCGAGCGCACCAGGCCGGCGAGCTGGTCGCGGTGCGCGGCGGCGTCCTCGAACCGCTGAGCCGCGGAGAGGCGGTCGAGCTCAGCGCGCAGGCGCTCCAGCACGACGACGCTGCGGCCGCCGATGACCTCGCGGATGGAGATCACCTCGGGTTCGTACTCCGCAGCGCTCTGGAGACCGGCACAGGGCGCCCCGCAACGCCCCAGCTCGTACAGGGCGCACGGCCGGCCCCGCGGGTCGCGCGCCGAGATGCGTTCGGTGCACCGGCGCACCGCAGTCACCGCTTGCAGCGCCTCGGCGGCGTCGGCCGCGGTGTGGCGGGAGCGGAAGGGGCCCAGTGCGCCGGGTTTCGGGGAGCGCACGATCGACAGGCGCGGGAACGGCTCGTCGGTCAGCACCACCCACCAAGCGCGCTGCGGGTGCTTGGAGCGGCGGTTGTAGCGCGGTTGGTGCGCTGCGAGCAGCCGCAGCTCGCGGACCTCGGCTTCCAGCGGGTGCGCGCACTCGACGTGGTCGACGCGCTCGGCGATCGCCACCATCTCCTTGACCCGGCTGCGCCGCTCGCCCGCGGTGAAGTACTGCCGGACCCGGCGCCGCAGGTCGGTCGCGGTGCCCACGTAGAGCACTTCGTCGTTGGGCCCGCGGAACAGGTAGACCCCGGGCGCGTTCGGCAGCCGGTCGGCGAGCCCGCGCTTGCCGCGCTGCTGCGGGGTGACGTCCGGCAGGTGGCTGAGCAGGTCCTCCAGCGTCCGCAGACCCAGCGCGCCGACCCGCTCCAGCAGGGAGTGCAGCACGTCGACGGTCGCGCGGGCGTCGTCCAGCGCCCGGTGCACCGGTTCGGTCCGCGCGTTGAGCACGCGGGCGAGCGTGCCGAGCTTGTAGTTGGGCGTCTCGTCCCTGCTCAGCACCCGGCGGGCCAGCCGGACGGTGTCCACGACCTGCGGTTTCGGCCAGCTCAGGCCGAGCCGTTCGCAGTTGGCGCGCAGGAACCCGATGTCGAACGGGGCGTTGTGCGCGACCAGCACGCAGCCGCGGCAGAACTCCAGGAAGGCGGGCAGCACGGTGTCCATCCGGGGCGCGTCGACCACCATCGCCTCGGTGATGCCGGTGATCGTCACGATCGACGGCGGGATGCCCCGCTCCGGGTTGACCAGGGTGGCGAACTCGCCCAGCACCTCGCCGCCGCGGATCTTGACCGCGCCGATCTCGGTCACCGCGTCCTGCGCGCGGTCACCGCCGGTGGTCTCCAGGTCGACGACCACGAAGGTCACCTGGTGCAGCGGGACTTCCTCGCTGGTCAGGATCTCGTCGAAGGACAGCTGCGGGTGCGCGGACATCGTCGCGCACGTTACGGCCCGCTACCGACAGCGCGGTGGATGCGGGGTTCCGGGGCCCTGGCGATTAGCCTGTGGGGGTGGCGCCACCGATGCCGGGGTCAGCGGACACCCCCGAACCCGATGGGTCTGCTGTGGACAGTGCACAGCAGACCTGCGGTGCGTCGTCCGTGGACTGGGACGAACTGCCCGGACCGCTGCGCGTGCGGCTCGCCGAGCTGGCCGCGGGCGCCCTGGGCGAGATGCGCCCGACGGACGTGCCCCCGCAGCTGCGCCCGGTGGTCAAGTTCGCTCCGGCCAAGCGCGCGAAGCTGGGGCAGCCGGCGCTGCTCAACGCTCTGCGCGATTCCAGCGTGTTCCGCACCGCGGTGGTGGACTGGTGCCGCAACCACCGCCCGGAAGCGCTCGGCCTCGACGATCCCGACCCGGTGGTGGTCGCCGCCGCGGCGGCGCTGCAAAGTTCCCCGATCGCACCGCACTACGCGGAGCTGATCGGCTTCCGCACCGAGCAGGGCCACCTGCGCAGCGAGCGCGACTCCGCCGTGGCGCGGGTCGAGCGGCTGACCGCCGAAGCGGACCGGCTGCGTGCCGAACTCGCCGAAGCGCGCCGCGCCGCGGAGCGCGTCGGCGAGGAGAACAGCACCGAAGCCGACCGGTTGCGCAAACGGCTGCGGGAGCAGGGCGTGCGGCTCAAGGAGGCCAAGGACGCCGCGGAGCGGGCGTGCGGCGAGCTGGAGGCCATGCGAGCGGAGCGCGAAGCGGAGATCGCGGAGATCGCCGCGGAGCGCGATCGGGAGCGAGGACGCGCGCAGGAGGAGCGGCGGCGCGCGGAGCGCGCGAGCGCCGAGGTCGAGGTGGCGCGGCAGAGCGCCCGAGAAGCCCGGCAGGGCGACGAGGTGCGCTTGGCGCTGCTGCTGGAGACGCTCGAAGGCGCCGTGGGCGGGCTGCGGCGGGAGCTCGGCGCGAGCGGGAGCGGGCCGCGGCCCGCGGACGTCGTGCAGCGGGTGCGGGCGCATTCCGGCGCCACCGGCGGTGTTCCGGACGTGGCGGCGCTGGACCGGTTGCTGGGGCTGCCCGCCGTGCACCTCATCGTGGACGGCTACAACGTGACCAAGACCGGGTACCCGGAGCTGCCGCTGTCCGATCAGCGCGACCGGCTGGCGCACCAGCTCGCGGCGCTGTCCGCGCGCACCGGTGCGGAGGTCACGGTCGTCTTCGACGGCGCCGACGTGCTCGCCGTGCCCGCGGCCGGTCCGCGCGGGGTGCGGGTGCTGTTCAGCGAGCCCGGCGTGCAGGCCGACGACGTGATCCGCGATCTGGTCTCGGCCGAACCGAAGGGGCGTCAGGTCGTGGTGGCGACCTCGGACCGCGCGGTGGTCACCTCGGTGCAGCGGCGCGGTGCCTACGCGGTGCCCTCAGCTCTGCTGCTGGCCCGGCTGAACCGCGTCTGACCCTTCGGCGACGGGAACGACCGCCCGGCGATCGGGTGGTGAGTGGCCGATCTCATAACCGATCACGCTGCTGAGTCGGTCTTCGGCGTGCGCGCGGCTGACCTTCACAAATCCAGGTGAAGCAGCCGCAATGTTCGTCACCGTGAGCAAATGGTTCTCGTCCGTTAGGGGTCTTGTGCGAGTATGCACAAATTTTCGCCCCCGCTTCTGGACGTCACGCCTCACCTTTCGTAACCTACTCGGGACCTCGTGGCGATCAGTTGCCCAGAACGGGTGGCCCGCGGGGCACCGCTGACACGACTTGTCGGGGAGTCGGCCAGGCCGGATACGGGGGCATCCGGCAGGTAAGCGGTGGAGAGGCAGAAGGAGCAGTGCGCGACGTGGCGTCGCACCGACTTAAGCGATCTCTGCGAGGAGCCCTTACCGCCACAGCGGTTGTCGCCGTCGTTGGCATGTCCTCCGGGCCGGCGCTCGCAGACCCACCACTTCCCGACAACGCCTCGGACGCGGCCAAGCAGGTCCGCGAGCTGCAGAACCAAGCGGTGCAGATCACCGAGGACATGAAGAAGGCCGAGGACGACCACGCGGCCAAGCAGGCGGAGCTCCAGCGCGCCAACGACGAGGCGGGCCAGGCGGAGCAGGTCGCCAACCAGGCCAGGGCCGACGAGGAGCGCTTCCGCGGCCAGGTCGACCAGCTGACCCACGCCTCCTACCAGGGCGCCCGGCTGAACAAGCTGTCCGCGCTGCTGGTGAGCGAGACGCCCGAGGACTTCCTCAACCGCGCGTCCGCGCTGGACGCGCTGGCCAAGGACAACAACGACGCGGTCCAGGCGCTCGCGTCGGCGCGCCGCCAGGCGGAGACCGCCGAGCGCGCCGCGCAGGACGCCCGCAACCGGGCTCAGCAGGCCGAGGCCGACGCCGGTCGCATCTACGAGGACGTCAAGAACAAGTCCAAGGAGATGCAGGACCAGATCAAGAAGGTCCAGGAGCGCTACAACGAGCTCTCCGGCGCCGACCAGGACTCCCTGATCACCGATGGCGACACCAACACCAGCCCGATCGCCGGTGCCGGTGCGGCGATCAAGGCGGTCAACGCGGCGCTGAGCAAGCAGGGCTCGCCGTACGTGTGGGGCGCCAAGGGCCCGTCGCAGTTCGACTGCTCCGGGCTGACCTACTGGGCCTACAAGCAGGCCGGGGTCACCCTCGGCGGCTCCACCAAGACCCAGGTCAACCAGGGTCAGTCGGTGTCGGCCGCCAACCTCAAGCCGGGCGACCTGATCTTCTACTACAGCCCGGTCAGCCACGTGTCGATCTACATCGGCAACGGCAAGGCGGTGCACGCGCCGACCACCGGTGACGTGGTGAAGGTCGCGGACTACAAGAAGATCGGTCCGATCAACTCGATCCGCCGCGTGGCGGGCTGAACCGACTGATCGCACCAGGGCCGGCGCGCACCGCGTGCCGGCCCTGATCGTCTTCCTGCGGGGCGAAGGATGTCCGTTATGCGCTCGGCCCTACGATGCGCTCTGTGCTGAGCGCTGGGAGCTTTCGCGGGTGGCTGGCGGCCGCCGCTTCCGGTGCGGTGCTGATCGGCATGACGGTGGCCGGGCTGCCCGGAACGCCCCGCAACGTCGGTCAAACCCAGGCCGCGGCGCCGGAATCGGCGCACGAATCCGCGATCGCGCAGCTGCTGGCGCAGCGCGCCGCCGCGATCCGCTCCGGCGACGCCGCGGCGTTCGCGACCACAGTGGACCCGCTGGCGCCCGCGGAGTTCCAGCAGCGCCAGCAGGAGTGGTTCCGCAACCTGGCGGCGATCCCGCTCGCCGAGTGGTCCTACCAGGTCGACGCGACGACTGAACCGGTGCTCAGCGGCGACAGCTGGGCGCCGGAGGTCTCGCTGCGCTACGCGCTGTCCGGTGTGGACGGCGTGCCGACGACGCGGCGGATCGAGCACTCCTTCGTGCGGCGGGGCAGTTCCTGGTACGTCGCCGACGACGCGGGCGCGCACCGGTGGCGGGGGCCGTGGGACTTCGGCCCGTGCCACGTCGCGCGCACCGCGGGCGGCCTGGTGATCGGGCACCGGCAGGAGCCGGTCGAGCGGGTGGCCCGGCAGCTGGACGCCGCGATCCGCGACGTGACCCGGGTGTGGGGTCCGGAGTGGGCCCAGCAGGTCGGCGTGCTGATCCCGGAATCGCGGGAGGAGCTGCGCTCGATGGTGGGCCCCGAGTTCTCGGCGGAGGGCGGCATCGCCGCCGTCGCGGTGGCGGACCGGGTGGACACCGCGGCGCGCCGGGTGGAGGGGCCGCGGGTGGTGCTGAACCTGCGGACCGCGGCGGAGCTGTCCGACGCCGCGCTGGCCGTGGTGCTGCGCCACGAGATCACCCACATCGCCGCGCGCCCGTACACAGTGGATGGTGCGCCGATGTGGCTGCGGGAGGGCTTCGCCGACTACGTCGGCTACCGCGACAGCGGCATGCCGCCGCGCGACATCGCCCCGGACCTGGTCCGCGAACTGCGCACCAGCGGCCCGCCAGCGGCGTTGCCCGCCGACGACTTCCACGACCCGGCCCGCCTGGACCTGGCCTACCAGCAGTCCTGGTCCCTGATCCGCCACCTCGTGGAGCAGTTCGGCGAGCAGCGCGTGGTGCGCCTCTACCACCGAGTCGCGGCCACCGACTCCCCCGCCGAAGCAGAAGCGGCCCTGCACGCGGAAACCGGCCTGACAACGGCCCAACTCCACACCACCTGGGCCGAATCCCTCCCCGCGACCTTCGGCTGAGACGAGACGAAGGGCACCTCTCACCAACACAGTCGGCGAAAGGTGCCCTTCACACCTACCCGATCGCGCACCCCCGGGACGGGGAGTGGTGAAGGGCACCTTTTAGCAAGTTACTTGCCTGAAGGTGCCCTTCACCGCGAACGATCAGGAGTAGATCGATTCGATGGTGGCCGCGTGGTTCTGGGCCACCTTGTTGCGCTTGAGCTTCATGCTCGGGGTCATCTCGCCGGTGGCCTCGGTGAAGTCCTCCGGCAGGATGCGGAACTGCTTGATCTGCTCGGCGCGGGAGACCGCCTTGTTGGCCTCGTCCACCGCCTTCTGCACCTCGGCGCGCAGGTCCGGGTCGTCCACCAGGTCGGCCGCCGGGGTGTTCTCCGGGCGGGAGTTGTTGGCCAGCCAGGACGGCAGGAACTCCGGGTCGAGCGTGATCAGCGCGCCGATGAACGGCTTCTGGTCGCCGACCACCATGCACTGGCTGATCAGCGGGTGCGACCGCAGCGCGTCCTCCAGCACCGCCGGGGCGACGTTCTTGCCGCCCGCCGTGACGATGATCTCCTTCTTGCGGCCGGTGATCCGCAGGAAGCCCTCGTCGTCGAGCGAACCCAGGTCGCCGGTGTGGAACCAGCCGTCCTCGAGGGAGTCCTTGGTGGCCTGCGGGTTGTTCCAGTACTCGCGGAACACGACATCGCCCTTGACCAGCACCTCGCCGTCCTCGGCGATGCGGATCGTGGTGCCCGCGATCGGCTTGCCGACCGTGCCCACCTTGAACGCGGTCTCCACGTTCACTGCCGCCGCCGCGGTCGTCTCGGTGAGCCCGTAGCCCTCCAGCACCGGTACGCCGACGCCGCGGAAGAAGTGCGCGAGCCGTTCGCCCAGCGGCGCGCCGCCGGAGACCGCCGCGATGCACCGGCCGCCGAGCGCCGCGCGCAGCTTGCCGTAGACCAGCTTGTCGAACAGCAGGTGCTTGAGCTTCAGCGACAGCCCGGCGCCGCCCGCGTCCAGCGCGCGGCTGTAGGCGACCGCGGTCTCCTCGGCGGTGTCGAAGATCTTGCCCTTGCCGCTGCCGTGCGCCTTCTGCTTCGCGGTGTTGTAGACCTTCTCGAAGACCCGGGGCACCGCGAGCACGAACGTCGGCCGGAACGAACCGAGGTCGGTGACCAGGTCCTTGACGTCGCTGGTGTGCCCGAGGGTGACGCGGCCGTAGACGCACATCACGGTGATCGCGCGGGCGAGCACGTGCGCCATCGGCAGGAACATCAGCATCGAGTTGCCCTGCTTGGTCAGCTGCGGGAACGCCTCGATGTCGGCCCGCACCTCGGCGAGCATGTTGCGGTGGGTCAGCACGCAGCCCTTGGGGCGGCCGGTGGTGCCCGAGGTGTAGATCAGGGTGGCCACGTCGTCGGCGCCCACCTCGCGGCGGCGCAGGTGCACGTCGCGGTCGTCCACGTCGGCGCCGAGCGCGGTCAGCTCGTCCACCGCGGCCGCGGCGCCGCCGCTGCTCGGCCCGTCGATCTGCCAGACGTGCGACACCTCGGGCAGCCGGTCCACGATGGCGTCCACCGCGGCGCGGTGCGCCTCGGTCTCCACGAAGACGGCCTTGGCCCCGGAGTCGGTGAGGATCCACTCGGCCTGGTCGGCCGAGGACGTCTCGTAGATCGGCACCGTGGCGCAGCCCGCGGTCCAGATCGCGAAGTCCAGCAGGCTCCACTCGTAGCGGGTGCGGGACATCAGCCCGACCCGGTCGCCCGGCTGCAGGCCGCTGGCCACCAGGCCCTTCGCCACGGCCAGCACCTGCGCTGCGAAGTCGGCGGCGGTGACGTCGACCCAGGTGCCGTCCACCCGGCGCCGGAAGCTCACCGTGCTCCCGAAGCGCTCCGCGTTGGCCCACACCATGTCGGTGAGGTTCTCGTCATCGGCCACCGCCGTGGTGGCTGGTGCGCTGAACTCTCGCACGTCGAAACCTCCGAAAACACGCCAGTCAGTGGGGCACAACCTAACGCTGATAGTTACTGAGCGGTAGTCCCCTTCGTCCGACCGCGCCAGCCAGCACAGCCTAGAACCCGTCGCGATCGTTCGGGCGACTCCGGTCCGAGGTCGCACCACGGGCGGTGCGCCGCGGGTCCGGGACGGATTAGGTTCGAGGGGAGCAGCGGTCGGTGGAGGGGAGTCGGATGCGGGTCCACGTCGTTTCGGACGTTCACGGCAACGTCGAGGCGCTCAAGCGCGCGGGTGACGGCGCCGACGCGCTCGTGGTGCTCGGCGATCTGATCGACTTCGTGGACTACCACGACCACGGCAAGGGCATCCTCGGGCGCGTGTTCGGCGCGGAGAAGGTGGCCCGGTTCGCCGAGCTGCGCCGCGGGCCGCACCTCGCGGAGTTCGGCTCTTACGTGCGATCGCTCTGGGCGAGCCTGGCGGACCCGGCCGCCGTGGTGGAGGAGGCGGTGCGCGAGCAGTACGCCGAGCTCTTCGGCGCGCTGACCGCGCCCACCTACGCCACGCCCGGCAACGTCGACGCACCGCACCTGTGGCCGGAGTTCGCCGGTGACGGCGTGCACGTGCTGGACGGCGAGAGCGTCGAGATCGGCGGCCTGACCTTCGGTTTCGTCGGCGGCACGGTGCTCCCGCCCGGCGCGGTGCTGCGCAAGCACGCGGCCTGGGTGCCGTACCTGCGGGAGGCCCAGGAGTACGACGCCGCGGTGGCCGGACTGCCCGCGGTCGACGTGCTCTGCACCCACCTGCCGCCCGCCGTGCCGGAGCTGATCTACGACGTGGTGGCCCGCAGGTCGGAGCTGGGTTCGGCCGCGCTGGCCGGGCGGATCGCCGCCGATCAGCCGCGCTGGTCGCTGTTCGGGCACGTGCACCAGCCGCTGGCGCAGCGGGTCCGCATCGGGCGCACCGAGTGCGTCAACGTCGGGCATTTCCAGCGCACCGGACGGCCTTACCCGATCGAGTGGTGACGTCGCGGGCGGACCGGGCGATCCTCCGCGCCGCTGCGCCCACCGGCACCCGGTAACCTGCGCGCATGGTCGATCAGTCCACCCAGTCCATCGTGATCAAGGCCTCCGCCGCGGAGATCATGGACGTCATCGGTGATTTCGCCGCCTACCCGGAGTGGGCCGCGGCGGTGAAGGAGATCGAGGTCGTCGAGCAGACCTCGGACGGCAAGCCCAGGAAGGTGGGCTTCGTCCTGGACGCGGGTGTGGTCAAGGACGTCTACGTCAACGTCTACGACTGGGCGGCCGACGGCCTGTCGGTGAGCTGGGAGCTGGTCGAGGGGAAGGTGCAGAAGGCGCAGCACGGCAGCTACCGGCTCGCCCCGCTGCCCGACGGCAGCACCGAGGTCACCTACAGCCTGGCGGTGGACCTGGCCATCCCGATGATCGGGATGTTCAAGCGCAAGGCGGAGAAGATGATCATGGACACGGCGCTGAAGGAGCTCAAGCGCCGCGTGGAGCACTCCGGGTAAGCCGTTGCGGATCCTGCTTCTCACCGGGAAGGGCGGGGTGGGCAAGACCACCCTCGCGGCGGCCACGGCCGCCCGCGTCGCCGCCGCGGGCGGGAAGGTGCTCGTGGTCTCCACCGACCCGGCCCACTCGCTGGCCGACGCCCTCGGCACCGAGCTCGGCGCGGAACCCGCTGAGGTGCGGCTGGACGGCTCCCGCGCGGTGTTGCACGCGGCCGAGGTGCAGACCCGCGCGCTCGTCGACGGCACCTGGCGCGAGCTGCGCGAACACCTGCGGACGATGCTGCAGGGCGCCGGGGTGGACGAGGTCGACGCCGAAGAGCTGACGGTGCTGCCCGGCGTGGAGGACCTCCTCGCGCTCTCCGAGGTGCACCGGCTGGCCTCCAGCGGGCTCTGGGACACCGTGCTCGTCGACTGCGGGCCGACCGCCGAGACCCTGCGGCTGCTCGCCCTGCCGGAATCGCTGGCCGGCTACCTGGAACGGCTGTTCCCGGCGCACCGCAGGGCCGTGCGCGGGCTGCTGGCCGGCATCGCGGGCAGCGATCAGGTGCAGCGCTGGGACGCCGTCGCCGACGGACTGGGGCGGCTGGCGGAACGGCTGAGCGCGCTCAAGGACATGCTCGCCGACCCGGGCACCAGCGTGCGGCTGGTGCTGACCCCGGAATCGGTGGTCGCCGCGGAAACCCGCCGCACCCTGACGGCCTTGGCGCTGCAGCAGATCCGGGTGGACGGGCTGATCGCCAACCGGGTGGTGCCAGACCCCGGATCGGCGCGCGGCGCGGCGGCGCAGTGGCTGCGCACCCGGCGCCGCGAGCAGGAGGACGTCCTCGATTCCCTGCGCAGCGCCACCGACCTGCCGCTGCGCGTCGTGGAGCACCGCGCCGCCGAGCCGGTGGGTGCGGAGGCCCTCCAGGAGCTCGGCGCCGAGCTCTACGGCGAGGCGGACCCGCTGGAGAACCTGCCCGCCGCCCCGGCCATGCGGGTCACCGGTGGCGGGCGGACGCTGGAGGCGGAGTACGACCTGCGGATCGCGCTGCCGCTGCACCCGGCGGCGGAGCTGGACCTGGCCCGCATCGGTGACGAGCTGGCGATCACGGTGGACGGCCGCCGCCGGTTGGTCGCGCTGCCCGCTGTGCTGCGGCGGTGCGTCGTGACCGGGGCGGTGGCCGGTGACGACGGGCTGACGGTGCGGTTCCGGCCCGACCCGGAACAGTGGATGCGGTGAGAGCGGTGGACGAAGCGCGCAAGCACGATCAACTGGTCGAGGAACTGCGGTTGCTGCTCGACGCGCTGGCGGGCAAGGCCGAGGAGTACCTGCGCGGCTGCGCCCCGCGCGCCGAGGGCGAGGAGCGCGGCTGCGGCTGGTGCCCGCTGTGCGCTGCGGTGGCGCTGGTGCGCGGGCACCGCCCGGAGCTCAACGACCAGCTGCTCGGGATCGTGCAGCTGCTGCGGCAGGCGATGGCCGAACCGGCGCCGCAGCAACCGGCCGAACCCGAACCCGAGCCGCCCGCCAAGGTGCAGCGGATCCGCGTGCAGCGGGTCGGCGGAACGGTGCTGGACGAGTGCTGACCATCGGCGTGGACGTCGGCGGCACCAGCGTGCGCGCCGGGGTCGTCGATCCGCACGGCGAGATCCTCGAAACCGGCCGGGTGCCCACACCGGCGGGCGGACCGGAGCTCAACGATGCGATCGCGCGCACCGTGCGGAGCCTCTCCGACCGGTACCCGGTGGCCGGGGTCGGGCTCGCGGTGGCGGGCTTCGTCAGCGAGGACCGCCGGGTGGTGCGCTTCGCACCGCACCTGGCGTGGCGGCACGTCGTGGTCGCCGACGAACTCGCCGCGCGACTCGGCCTCCCGGTCGTCCTGGAGCACGACGCCAACGCGGCGGCCATCGCCGAGCACCGGTTCGGCGCCGCGGCCGGAGCACGGGTGGCGGCGCTGGTGGCCATCGGCACGGGCATCGGCGCGGCGCTGGTGCTCGACGGTCAGGTCTTCCGCGGAGCACGCGGAGTGGCGCCGGAACTGGGCCACCTGCGGGTCGTCCCGGACGGCAGGCAGTGCTCGTGCGGAAAGCGCGGTTGCCTGGAGCGCTACTGCAGCGGAACGGCCCTGGCCGCCACGGCGGTGGAGATGCTGCGCGCGGGCGGCGAACCGAGCTCGCTGCGGGAGCTCCGCGACCCGACCGGCGTCGACGTGGCCCGCGCGGCGGAAGCCGGCGACCCGCTCGCGCGGCGCGCGGTGGACGACCTGGCGCGCTGGCTGGGGGAGGGGTTGGCGCTGGTCGCCGACGTCTACGACCCGGAGGTCGTGGTGATCGCCGGCGGCGTCTCCGCCTCGGCCCACCTCTACCTCGACGCGGCCCGCGAGCACTACGCGGCGATGATCACCGGCGCCGGGCACCGCCCGCTGGCCGACGTGGTGGTCGCCCACCACGGCGACCCGGCGGCCATGATCGGCGCGGCGACCCTGGCCCGGGAACACGTCCTCACCATCGCCAAAGCCCCCTCCGGAGGCTGAGGGCGCGTCAATTTCGTACGAAATTGACGCCGCCCCGGGTGGTTCAGACCTGGGCGCCGTCGTCGTCGGAGTTGCGCGGGGGCTGGCGCAGGCGGAGCAGGAGCCAGCCGATGCCACCGCTGATCAGCACCAGGCCGAGCGGCAGGGTGATCGTGCTCGACAGCCCGGCCAGGCCTGGCACCAGCGCGAACAGCACGCCGATCACGACCACGACGATGCCCGCCATGGTCGTCGGGCGCGGCGTCGGCAGCGGCGGGGGTTCCGGCGGGACGTAGTGCTCGTCCTCCTCGTTGACCGGGGCCGCCCAGTCGCGAGGTCCGCTCTCGACGGGTGCGACCGCGGTCGTCCCGGCGGCCACCGGCGGCGCTTCGGGCTTCTCGCCCTCGACGGCCGGCTCGTCGTCGGGCCAGCGCGCGAAGTTCTCGTCCCGCTCGAGGTCGGCGACGATCTCGGCGAAGGCCGCGTCGATGTCCTCCGGCCCGTCGGCGTTGTCGCGGCGCGTGCTCATACGAGTTCCTCG
This sequence comes from Saccharopolyspora indica, assembly GCF_027853965.1. Classification (GTDB taxonomy): domain Bacteria; phylum Actinomycetota; class Actinomycetes; order Mycobacteriales; family Pseudonocardiaceae; genus Saccharopolyspora; species Saccharopolyspora indica. The sequence goes on from NZ_JAQGLB010000024.1 coordinate 80,992, forward strand.
ACCCGGTCGCGGTGGATCCGTTGCAGGAATTCGACGCTACCGCTGAACACCCGCGGTGCGTCGTGGTCCAACGTCGCGACGTGGAAGCTGTCCGCCAGCACGACCTCGGTGAGGTCCGCGCTGCGCACGCCGTCCAGCACGGTCGCGGCGTTGACCGGTTCGACGACGTGGTCGACCGCGGAGCGGAACAGCAGCACCGGCTGCCGGATCCGCCCCAGGTCGGCGCGCACGACGCCCCACAGCTGCTGCAGGCTCGCCATCGCCCGCAGCGGGAGCCGCTGGTAGGCCAGCTCGAACCCGCCGGGTTTGGCGATGTCGCCGGGAATCCCGCCCGCCGCCGGCCACACCCGGCTGAGCAGCGGCAGCAGCCGCGCCGCCCGGCGCTGGGTCAGCACCGACGGGTTGACCAGCACGATGCCCGCGATGTCCGGGTGCTCCTGGGCCAGCCGGAGGGTCAGCGTGCCGCCCATGGACTGGCCGAACACGAACACCGACGAGCACCGCCCGCGCAGCTCCGCGAGCTCGGCGTCGACCGCCCGGTACCAGTCCTGCCAGGTGGTCCGGTTGAGGTCGGGCCAGCGCGTGCCGTGGCCGGGCAGCAGCGGGCAGCGGACGGTGCACCCCTCCGCGGCCAGGTGCTCGCCCCAGGCCCGCATGCTCTGCGGAGTGCTGGTGAAACCGTGGCAGAGCAGCACGCCGATGTCGTCCGACCCGTCGTGCGAGAACGGTTCGGCGCCGGAGAGCACGGGCACTGCAGCCTCCCAAAAGCATCGGCGTGCCGTACCCAGCAATGGTCGCACGGGAGACCGACGAACGGGACGGCCTCGCGGATCTCGGAGTCCGCTAGATCACCTTCACCGGGACCGCATTGTGCTGGTCGCGCGTGCTCCGTAGGCTGAGCAGCGAAATCTTGCGGGGCAGGGAGGCGGCGGCGCGGTGTTGTACTGGGTGATGAAGCACATCCTGCTCGGGCCCTTGATGAAGCTGTTCTGCCGTCCGAAGGTCGAAGGCGTCGAGCACGTGCCCGCCGAGGGCAGCGCGATCCTGGTCAGCAACCACCTCGCGGTCGCCGACTCGTTCTTCATGCCGCTGATGATGCCGCGGCGGGTCACCTTCCTGGCCAAGCGCGAGTACTTCACCGGCAAGGGCGTGAAGGGCAAGTTCAAGAAGTACTTCTTCTCCGGCGTCGGCCAGGTCCCGATCGACCGCTCCAGCGGTGCCGCCGCGCAGGCCGCGCTGGACACCGGCGTGCGGTTGCTGCAGGAGGGCAAGCTGCTCGGCGTCTACCCGGAGGGCACCCGCTCCCCGGACGGCCGGCTGTACAAGGGCAAGACCGGGGTGGCGCGGATGGCGCTGGAGTCCGGTGCGCCGGTGATCCCGATCGCGATGTTCGGCACCGACCGGGTCAACCCGCTCGGCTCGAAGATGTGGTACCCGCACAAGGTCGTGGTCAAGGTCGGGCCGCCGCTGGACTTCTCCCGCTACGAGGGGATGGCGGGCGACCGGTTCGTGGAGCGCTCCATCACCGACGAGATCATGTACGCGCTGATGGAGCTGTCCGGCCAGGAGTACGTGGACGTCTACGCGGCCAAGGTCAAGGACGAGATGACCGCGCAGGGCAAGCAGGTCGCGGGCTGGAAGTCCCGGCCGGGCGGCCGGGTGCCGGAGTCGAAGGCGGGCTGACGCCCGGCGGCCGAGGACCGGCACCTACGCTTCTCGGGTGAGGTTCTTCTACGACTGCGAGTTCATCGAGGACGGGCAGACCATCGAGCTGGTGTCGATCGGGATGGTCGACGAGACCGGCCGCGAGTTCTACGCGGTGTCCACCGAGTTCGACGCGTCGCGGGCCGGCGCCTGGGTCCGGCAGCACGTGCTGCCGCAGCTGCCGCCGCCCGCCGACCAGTGCTGGCGCTCCCGCGCCCGGATCCGCGAAGACCTCTACAGCTTCATGACCTCGCGCGGGTCGAACCCCGAGCTGTGGGCCTGGTACGCGGCCTACGACCACGTGGCCCTGGCCCAGCTGTGGGGCCCGATGCCGATGCTGCCGTCCCGGATCCCGAAGTTCACCCGGGACCTCCGCCAGCGCTGGGAGGACGTCGGCAAGCCGAAGCTGCCCTCGGCCCCGGACAACGCCCACGACGCCCTCGCCGACGCCAAGCACAACCTGGAGCGCTGGAAGGTGATCGAAGAGGTCCGCCGCAAGCGCGGCTTCGCGATCTGAAAGCTTGTTGGTGGCTGGTCTGCGTGGCGGTGCGGGTGGCGGAACCTGAGTGCTTCCCTGGACTGCGGGTGCCCCTCCTGATGTATGACCAGATACACGGCGGAGGGGCCGTCCTCGCCCAGGGAGCCACCCAGTGGCGGGCCACCGTACCCGCGGCGGTGCAAGCTGCGTACGTACTCCAAGCGGCTTCGCCGCTTATAAGGCTCGGACGGCTACGCCGACAGGTTCTGAGCGGTTCGTCCGTTCCCACGCCGGGAGCGACTTCGAATGGTAAATACGCGGTTACTTGCTGCAACGATCCAGTTCGTGCCAGGCTGTGCCCGGGGGGAGACCTCGATCACAACCTGGCTCACTGAGGAGGCGGCGAGAACCATGCCCGCTGGAATGCGTGTCGGAGTGCTCACCGGTGGCGGCGACTGCCCTGGTCTCAACGCGGTGCTCCGGGCCGTGACCCGCAAGGGGATTTCCGTGCACCAGCACGAGATCCTGGGCTTCCGCAGCGGCTGGCTGGGGCCGGTGGAGGGCCTGACCGCACCGCTCACCCTGGACCGCGTCGAGGACATCCTCAGCCGCGGCGGCACCATCCTCGGCTCCTCGCGGACCAACCCGTACAAGGTCGACGACGGCATCACCAGGCTGAAGGCGACCCTGGCCGAGCACCGGGTGGACGCGCTGATCGCGATCGGCGGCGAGGACACCCTCGGGGTGGCCGAGCAGCTCACCCACGACGGGGTGCCGGTGGTCGGGGTGCCGAAGACGATCGACAACGACCTGGACGCCACCGACTACACCTTCGGCTTCGACACCGCGGTGCACATCGCCACCGAGGCCATCGACCGGCTGCGCACCACGGCGGAATCGCACCACCGCGCGCTGGTGGTGGAGGTGATGGGCCGCCACGCGGGCTGGATCGCCCTGCACTCCGGGCTGGCGGGCGGCGCCAACGTGATCCTGGTGCCGGAGCAGCCGTTCAGCGTCGAGCGGGTCTGCGAGTGGGTGGAGCAGCGCTTCGAGCGGCAGTACGCGCCGATCATCGTCGTCGCCGAGGGCGCGGTGCCGGAGGGTGGCAAGGAGCTGCTGGTCACCGGCGAGCGCGACGCCTTCGGGCACGTCCGGCTGGGCGGCGTCGGCACCTGGCTGGCCGACGAGATCGCCAAGCGCACCGGCAAGGAGTCCCGCGCGGTGGTGCTCGGGCACGTGCAGCGCGGCGGCACCCCGACCGCCTACGACAGGGTCCTGGCGACCCGCTTCGGCCTGCACGCCATCGACGCGATCACCGAGGGCGACTTCGGGAAGATGGTCGCCCTCCGCGGCACGGACATCGTCCGGGTTCCGCTGAGCGAGGCGACGGCCCAGCTCAAGACGGTTCCCCTGGAGCGCTACGCGGAAGCCGAAGTCCTCTTCGGCTGAGAGCGGGACCGGCGGGTCGCGGGACAGCGGCCCGCCCGTTCCAGCATGTGGACGCACCTGTTCCACCAGTTAGGCTAACCCCTCGCGATCGGGCGTCGGGGCCGTGCACGGGTGCTCGGGCCGTGCGCTCCCTTCGCCTCGCAGGTTCTTCGACGCGAAGGGGAAGCAGTGTCCACGCAACCGGTGGCCGGTGGGGAGCAGGTGCTCATCCGCTCGGCTCGGGACGTCACCGATCTGGTCAACTCCGGTGCTGCTCGGGGCAGCCACGCGAAGATGATCGTGCTGCTGGCGCTCGGCGGCATCTTCCTCGACGCCTACGACCTGACCTCGCTGGCCTACGGCATCACCGACATCAAGGAGCAGTTCGGCCTGTCCCCGGCCGGAGCGGGCGCGGTCACCGCCTCCATCAGCGTCGGCGCCATCTTCGGCGCCTGGCTCGGCGGCGTCCTGGTCGACCGGCTCGGCCGCTACCGCGTGTTCATGGCAGACATGCTGTTCTTCGTGGTCTCCGCGCTCGGCTGCGCGCTCGCGCCGAACATGGAAGTGCTGATCTTCTTCCGGTTCCTGATGGGCTTCGGCGTCGGCATGGACATCCCGGTGGCGATGGCCTTCCTGGCCGAGTTCTCCCGGCTGAAGGGCAAGGGCAGCAAGGGATCGCGCACCGCGGCCTGGTCGCCCGCCTGGTACGTGGCCACCAGCGCCTGCTACCTGGTGATCATGGGGCTGTACTTCGCGCTGCCCGACGAGCACCACGACCTGCTGTGGCGGTTCACCGTCGGCTTCGGCGCGGTGCCCGCCATCGTGATCCTGCTGGTGCGCAACAAGTACATGAACGAATCGCCGTCCTGGGCGGCCAACCAGGGCGACCTGGAGCGCGCCGCGGAGATCCTGCGCAAGTCCTACGGCGTCAACGCGGTGGTCGCCCCGGACGCCGAGGTGCCCGAGCAGCAGCAGGCCGAGCGCCGCGGCCTGCGCGACTTCACCCGGTTGTTCGCGCCCCGCTACCGCGCCCGGACCGTCCAGGCGCTGGCCATCGGCCTGGCCCAGACCTTCGGCTACAACGCGGTCGCCTACGGCCTGCCGATCATCATCGCCAGCATCCTGGCCCAGGGCGCGCTGAACACCATCACGGCATCGCTGGTGCTCAACCTGGTCTTCGCGGTCACCGGTGGGTTCCTCGGCATCCGGCTGGCCAACAAGGCGGGTGCCTGGAAGATGACGTTCCTGGGCTTCGCGGTGCAGCTGGCGTCGCTGGTGGTGCTGGCGCTCATCGGCAAGCCCTCGGCCACCGCCTACGTGCTGTTCGCGATCTTCGCGCTGGGCGCGTTCATGTTCGCCCAGGCCTCCGGGCCGGGCGCGCACTTCATGAGCTTCGCCTCGCTGAGCTACCCGACGACCATGCGCGGCACCGGCATCGGCTTCAACCAGGGCACCCTGCGGGTCGGCTCGACGCTCGCGCTGTTCTTCTTCCCGGTGCTCAGCGCGGCGCTCGGCAGCGGCGTGTTCTGGGTGATCGCCCTCGCGCCGCTGATGGGCCTGGTGGCGCTGCTGGTCAAGCGCTGGGAGCCGGTCGGCTACGACGCCGACGCGGTCGAGGCGCAGTGGCAGCGGGAGAAGGAGACCGCGAGCTAGTTCGGCTTGTTCCAGACCAGGACGTCGAGCGTCAGCTCCGCGGAGTCCTGGAAGTCGCGGACGACGATTCGCGCGTAGGTGCCGCTGCTCGTCTTCACGCAGAACGTGGCGCCGGGCTCGAGCTGGGTCGTGGACACGTAGTCGTGGTAACCGGCTCGCATGCACGCGTCGAGGGTCGCTCCGGCATCGGCGGATGCGATGTCCCCCCTCGCGTCGAGGGAGCCGGAGTTGAGGACGAGGTCGTACCGAGTGGTTGTGCCATCCGGTTCCTCGGCGATCCAGGGTTCGTCGTCGGAATCCAGATCCAGGCCGTACTCGCTGGTCAACACGATGGGTTTGTCGCCGCTCTGGCGCTTGACGGCAGGATCTGCGGAGGTGGATCCGGTCGGCGGAGCCGAGGTGGTCACCGGTGCAGAGCTCGGCGGGGAGGGCTGCTCGGTCGCGGGCGTGTCGACCGCGTGGTGCTGCCCGGTGGCCTGGCCGTTCGGCGGCACCGTCAGGGCCTGCGTGGCCACTACGGTGATCACGACCGCGCCCGCCACGATCCCGGTGACCGACGCCACCACCCGCCAGCCGACGGGCTTGCCGAAGGTCGTCGCGAGCGACACCGCGCCGAGCAGCAGCGCCACCGCGGCGATGACCACGACGAGGACCTTCGTCGAGCCGCTCACCAGCGTGACCACGGCGGCGACGTCCGCGATGAGCCCGACCGGCCACAACCGCTGCGCCACCGACTTGCGCTCTGGCTGTTCTTGCTGCGGCTCCCAGCGCGCGCCCGTCACTGCTGCCCCTTCCTGATGTTGAACGGACGGGAGCCTAGCGGGCACAGCGAGTGTCCGGAGCCGATTCGGGCGGGCCCGGACGATCTTGGGCCGCGTCGCCGAGCGGGCCCGCACGCCCGGCGGGGCTACTGAATCGAGCCCGGCTGGGCTTCCGCATGGTGGGACCGGCTTCCCGGAGTAAAAGCACTGGCGCGGACCGCCTATTCTGGATGCGTGAACTGGACCGTCGACGTCCCCGTGGATGACCTGCCCGAACTGCCGCCGCTGCCGCCCGAGATGCGCGCCCGGCTCGACGACGCCCTGAGCCGCCCGGCCGCCCAGCAGCCCAAGTGGCCGGACCAGGAGCAGGCGAACAACGTCCGGAAGGTGCTGGAGAGCGTTCCTCCGGTGACCGTCCCCTCCGAGGTCGACCAGCTGCGCCAGCACCTGGCGGCGGTCGCGCGCGGGGAGGCCTTCCTGCTGCAGGGCGGCGACTGCGCGGAGACCTTCGCGGACAACACCGAGCCGCACATCCGCGGCAACATCCGCACCCTGCTGCAGATGGCCGTGGTGCTGACCTACGGCGCGAGCATGCCGGTGGTCAAGCTCGGCCGCATCGCCGGGCAGTACGCCAAGCCGCGGTCCAGCGACACCGACGCGCTGGGCCTGCCGTCCTACCGCGGCGACATGATCAACTCGCTGGTCGCGACCGAGGCCGCGCGCCGCCACGACCCGTCGCGGCTGATCCGCGCGTACGCCAACGCCAGCGCCGCGATGAACCTCTCCCGTGCGCTGACCAGCGCCGGGATGGCCGCGCTGACCAAGGTGCACGACTGGAACAAGGACTTCGTGCTCAACTCCCCGGCCGGGGAGCGCTACGAGTCGGTGGCCGCCGAGATCGACCGCGGCCTGCGCTTCATGGCGGCCTGCGGCGTCGACGACTCCAGCCTGCACGCGGTGCAGTTCTACGCCAGCCACGAGGCGCTGGTGATGGACTACGAGCGCGCCATGCTGCGGCTGGACACCACCGGCGACAAGCCGCGCCTGTTCGACCTGTCCGGCCACTTCCTGTGGGTGGGGGAGCGGACCCGCCAGCTCGACGGCGCGCACGTCGCCTTCGCCGAGCTGATCTCCAACCCGATCGGCATCAAGATCGGTCCCGGCACCACGCCGGAGCAGGCCGTGGAGTACGTCGAGCGGCTGGACCCGAACAACGAGCCGGGCCGCCTCACCCTGATCAGCCGGATGGGCAACGGCAAGGTCCGCGACGTGCTGCCCGCCATCGTGGAGAAGGTCACCGCCTCCGGTCACCAGGTCATCTGGCAGTGCGACCCGATGCACGGCAACACCCACGAGGCCAGCACCGGCTACAAGACCCGCCACTTCGACCGCATCGTGGACGAGGTGCAGGGCTTCTTCGAGGTGCACCACCGCCTCGGCACCCACCCCGGCGGCATCCACATCGAGCTGACCGGTGAGGACGTCACCGAGTGCGTGGGCGGCGCGCAGGAGATCTCCGACGCCGACCTCGCGGGCCGCTACGAGACGGCCTGCGACCCGCGCCTGAACACCCAGCAGTCGCTGGAGCTGGCGTTCCTGGTCGCGGAGATGCTCCGCGGCTGAGACGGCTGAAGCGCGAGGCCCCGGATCCCGCAGTTCACAGCGGATCCGGGGCCCTTCTGCGTCAGGTCTTCTGGTGAGTCCGCGAGAAGCGGCCGAACGCTTCGCTGAGGCCCAGCGGGTCGTAGCGGACCAGGGACAGCGCGCCGAGCACGGCCGCGCCGATGCCCACCGCCACGAACGGCCAGTTGTACATCGCCTGCTCGCCGTCCGGGTAGTACGCCAGCACCAGCGCGATCGAGGCCCCGACCACGTAGGACAGGGCGCGCGGAGTCCAGGCGAACGCAGCGCCCAGCGCGAGGCCCCAGGTCGTGTACCAGGGCAGCAGGACCGGAGACAGGAAGGCGCCGAAGCACAGGACGATCGCCGCGCGGCGGATCGCCTCCGGGCCGCCTTCGCGGGCCTGCCACCAGTTCCACACCAGGATCGCCACCAGCAGCAGCGAGCCGAGCGTGCGGGTGGTGCCCACGAACGGCCAGATGTTGGTCTCGCCGAACAGCGAGACCAGGCTGTGCACCGCCTGGCCCACGGCCGTCGGCGCGGACAGGTAGTTGACGATCATGCCGGGCGCGGACAGCGCGGACAGCCAGCCGAACCCGACCTTGGCCAGCAGCGTGCACGCCCCGAAGACCACCGCGAACACGCCGAGCGCGGGGAACACCGCGCGCAGGAACCGCCGCCACAGCGGGCCGGTCAGCCGGGACGCCCAGATCCACACCAGGAACGGCAGCGCCAGCCCGGCGGTGGCCTTGATCGCCATCGCCGCCGAGGCCAGCGCGATGCCGCTGACGTGGCGGCCCTCCAGCACCAGCAGCGTGCCGACCGCCAGCAGCCCGATCATCAGCATGTCGTTGTGCGGGCCGCCGACCAGGTGCACCACCGTCATCGGGCTGGCCGCGACCAGCCACAGCGCGACCGGCAACCGGCCGCCGAGGTGGCGCACCAGGCCCGGCAGCGCGCCGATCAGCAGCGCCAGGCCGCCCAGCAGCACCAGCCGCATCACGATGACGCTGGCGATGACGTCGTGCCCGGCCAGCAGGATCACGCCCTTGGCCACGCCCATGAACAGCGGCCCGTACGGCGCGGGCGTGGTCTGCCAGGTCGGGTGCACGTTCTCCGGGATCGGGCCGGTGAGCGTGGACGGGCCGACGCCGTAGGGGTCGAGGCCGTGCAGCGCCAGCAGGCCCTGGCCCAGGTAGCTGTAGACGTCGCGGGTGAACAGCGGCGGGGCGACGAGCATCGGCAGCAGCCAGGCGACCGTCGCCCACAGCACTCCGCGCGAGGTCACCAGGTGCGCGAGCACGCCGCGGCCGAGCCGCACCCACGCCCACACCAGCAGCGCGAACCCGATGTAGACCACGGTGACCGCGACGTCGCGGCCGTGCCCGTAGCGCAGCACCGACAGCGGGCCGGTGCCGAGGACCGGGTCGTGCACGAGCGTTCCGCCCGCGCCGAAGGAACCGATCAGCAGCAGCACGGAACCGATCGCGCCCAGCGCGATGGTGCGCAAGGGCAGCGGACGGCTCTCGTGCCGTTCGCCGGTGGCCTGGTCGGCTGTCGTGTTGTTGGTCCGCTCGGACCAGTCGGGTGCCGACTCGGTGGAAACAGTCGGGGGCATCGTGCTCCCAATAGTTCCACAACGGCTCCGCGTGCCGCCCGTGACCAGGAAAGATCCGCTGTTCGGTCACCGATCGGGCGATTTGTCGCGGCCGAGTAGCCGCAGGTAGATCCCACATCGGGAAAACGTTACGCAACCCGATGGAGATCAGGATCACATCAGAACGCTGTTACGTGGATCTCGCTGCCGGGCTCGACCCGCGAGTCGGCGAACGGGTACTGGGTCAGGATCCGCATGCCCTCCCGCTGGAAGATCGCGCTGACGTTGAGGGTCAGCCCGAGCTCCTGCACCTTCTGCTGCGCCTCCTCGACGGTTCCACCGGTCAGGCTGGGCACCGTCACCGCGTTCGACAGCAGCACCCCGATCCGCGGCCTGCCGACCAGCCGGATCTCCTCGCCGATCGCCGGGTCGGTGCTGATGACGTGGTCGGCCGCCACGTCGCCGTCGAACTCCTTGCCCAACTCGTAGGGCTCGAAACCGGCGTTGCTCAGCGTGGCGAAGGCGTCGTCGCGGCTCATCCCGCGCACGTCGGGCACCGGTACCGGCGGCGGTCCCTTGCTGACGATCAGCGACACCTCGCTGCTGATGTTCAGCGGCGTGCCCGGCCCCGGGTCGACGCTGATGACCCGGCCCTCCGGCACGGTGGTGTGGAACTGGTCGGCCGACTCGTCGTGCTTCGGCTTCAGCTTCGCGTTGCGGATGAGGCTCTCGGCCTCGGCCAGCGGCGTGCCCTCGGCGATCTCCGGCACCTTGGGCTTGCCCAGCGACACCACCAGGTCGACGGTGCTGCCGGTGCGCACCTGCGAACCCTCGCGGGGGTTCGAGCTGATCACCACGCCTTCCGGCACGTCGTTGTCGTTCTCCCGGGTCACGTTGCCGGTCAGGTCGGCGGCGGCGAGCGCTTCCTGCGCGGCGGTCTCCTGCTCGCCGACGAGCTTGGGCACGTCGACGTAGCTGCCCAGGCCGAGCCAGAACGCGGCCCCGCCGACGAGGGCGGCGAGGACCAGGACGATCGCGGTCCACATCGCGACGGTCCGGCGCCCGCGCTGCCGCTGGGGAGCGGGTCTGGCCGCCGGGACCGGCGCCATCTCCTGCGTGTAGTCGTCGCCGGTGGCCGGGCGCAGCATCGCCCGGGTGCGCTGCGGCTGCACCGGCGGCGGCGCGTCCTGGACGACCGGGATCTGCGCCGTCGGCGGATCGTCGTCGGTGATCGTGGGCATCAGGGTGGTGCTCTCGGCGGACTCCGGCACCGGCACCGGGACCGGCGAGATGCCGAGCTCCGCGCGCGCCTGCTGCACCTCGGCGAGGAACGCCTCGGCGCTCTGCGGGCGCTGCGCCGGATCGCGGCGGGTGGCGCGCACCACCAGGTCGTTGATGACCGGCGGGAGGTCGGGGACCTGCTCGACCGGCGGCGGCACGTCGTCGTTCACGTGCCGGTAGGCCACCGAGAGGGCGGTGTCGCCGACGTAGGGCGGCCGGCCGGTGAGCATCTCGTAGAGCACGATCCCGGCGGCGTAGACGTCGGTGCGCGCGTCGGCGGCACCGGTGGTGACCTGCTCGGGGGAGAGGTAGGCAACGGTGCCGAGGATGACGCTGCCGCTGGTCGTGCCCGCCTCGGCCGCCGCGCGGACCAGCCCGAAGTCGGCGACCTTGACCGAGCCGTCGGTGCCGATCAGCACGTTCTCCGGCTTGACGTCGCGGTGCACCATCTCGGCCCGGTGCGCGGCCTCCAGCGCGGAGAGCACCGGCTCGATCACGCTCAGCGCCATGGCCAGCGGCAACCGGCCCCGGTCCATGATCAGATCGCGCAGCGTGCAGCCCTCGACCAGCTGCATCACCAGGAAGACGTGCTCCTCGCCGGTCCCGTGGTCCACGCCCTGGTCGTAGACGGCCACGATGTCGGGGTGGTGCAGCTTGGCCGCGGCCCTGGCCTCGCGCTCGAAGCGGTCCACGAAGGACCGGTCGCCGGAGTACTGCGCGTCCATGACCTTGATCGCCACCGGCCGGTCCAGGCGGGTGTCCAGGCCCCGGTAGACGGTGGACATGCCACCGCGGGCGATCAGCGCGTCGACCCGGTACCGGCGTTCGAGCATGGCTCCGACGAGGCTCGCGCCGCGTCCTCGCCGTGTCTCAGAAGTCATCGTCCGCCAACCGCCGGGTAACCGTTCCGACCACGATTGTGGCAGGTGCGGACGACACGCCGGGGCCAGGTGGTGGGATCGGTCATGATCTTGATCGTAGGGCGGTGCCGAACGCGGCCCGCGGGGATCTCCGGGCGAGCGGTGCTCGGCGTCGGTCGGTGCGATGTGGCAAGGTGTGCAGCGTGAGTGCGATCCCAGCTGCCCCGGATGTGCTCGCTCCCGATGTGGAGGTCGTTCCGCTGGAGGCCGTCGCCGAACGGCTCGGGCGGTCCGTGACCCGGGTGCACCAACTGATTCGTGATGGACATCTGCTGGCCCTGCGCCGCGAGGGTTCGCTCGGCGTGCCCGACGCGTTCCTGGACGGCAACGAGATAGTGAAGGGCCTGCCTGGCACGATCACCCTGCTCCGGGACTCCGGCTACCACGAGGACGAGATCCTCCGCTGGCTGTTCACCCCGGACGACACGCTGCCGGGAACCCCGATCGACGCCCTCCGCGGCGACCGCGGCCGGGAGGTCAAGCGCCGCGCCCAAGCGATGGGCTTCTGAGCAACTCCCCGACGAGCTCGGTGCGAGGTGTCGCTGACCCGGTGAAGGGCACCTTCAGGCAACTTACTTGCTAAAAGGTGCCCTTCACCGTGCCTCATGACCGGGTGATGCGCTGAGCGGCCAGCTTCCCGGAGATCAGGACCGGTGGCACGCCGACGCCCGGCGTGGTCCCGGATCCGGCGAGCACCACGTTGCCCAGGCCGCGGACCAGGTTCCGCGGCCGGAACGGGCCGGTCTGCGGGAAGGTGTGCGCGGCTGAGAACGGCGTCCCGGCGGCGTGGCCCTGGGCGGCCCAGTCCGCGGGCGTGACCAGCTCCTGCACCTCGATCGAGTCGCCGAAACCGGTGAAGCCGCGGCGCTCCAGGGTGCGCAGCAGCTCGTCGCGGTAGGCGGGGCCGATGCGCTCCCAGTCGAATCGAGCGGTGGCCAGGTTCGGGCACGGAGCCAGCACGTAGTGCAGGTCGCGGCCCTCCGGCGCCAGCGTCGGATCGGTCGTCGTCGGCCGCGTGACCAGCAACGACGGATCGCTCATCAGGGTCCCGTCGCGGATGATCTCGGTGAACGTCCGGTCCCAGGCCGCGCCGAAGGAGATCGTGTGGTGCGCGTCGGACCAGTTGCGCGTGGTTCCGGCGTGCAGCACCACGGCCGACGGCGACCAGCGCAGCCGCCGCCGCGGCCGGTGTCCGAGCAGCCGGTGCACCACCGGCAGGTCCGGGGTGAGCACGAACGCGTCGGCGCTGATCCGCTCACCGGCCGCGGTGCGCGCTGCGGTGATCCGGTCGCCCCGGCGCTCCAGGTCCGCGACCTCGGTGTCGTAGCGGAACACGACGCCTGCCTCCGCCGCCGCGTCGGCGAGCGCCTGAGGCACCGCGTGCATCCCGCCGCGCGGGAACCACACGCCGTTGATGGTGTCCATGTACGAGATGACCGCGTACAGCGCGAGGGCGCGGCGCGGGTCGAGGCCCGCGTAGAGCGCCTGGAACGAGAACACCCGGCGCAGCCGCTCGTCGCCGAGGAAACGCCCGATGGCCGGTCCCAGGCGCCCGAAACCGCCCAGCGCGGTCAGCCGGGCGAGCTCCGGTGACACCAGGTCCAGCGGCGAGTCGAAGTTGGCGTCGATGAACCGGTGCATCTCCGCCCGGTACACCTCGGTCAGCCAGCCCCGCAGCCGCCGGTACCCGGCCGCCTCCGCGGGCCCGGCGAAGCGGCGCACCTCCTGCTCCATCGCTTCGCCGTCGGTGTGCACGTCCAGCACCGAGCCGTCGGCGAAGCGCGCCTGGTAGGCCGGGTGCAGCGGAACCAGGTCGAGGCGTTCGGCCAGCGAGCTGCCGACCGCGTGCAGCGCTTCGTCGACCAGCTCCGGCATGGTCAGCACGGTCGGGCCGGTGTCGATGCGGTAGCCGTCCAGCCGGTGCAGCCCGGCGCGGCCGCCGGGCAGCGGCGCGCGCTCCACCACCGTCACCCGCCTGCCGGCCCCGGCCAGGTGCAGCGCGGCGGCGAGTCCGGCGAGGCCGGCGCCGAGCACCAGGACGTGGTCGCTGCGGCCGGTGGTGGTGCGCATCAGCGGGTGCGGTCGGTGACGGCGACGGCCAGCTCGGCGAGCCGGGACGCGGCCGGTTCGGCCAGGTCGGCGCCGTGCAGCGCGAGCAGCGCCGACCCGGTCAGGTCGGTGATCTGCTTCTCCACCGCGGCCACCGCGCCGAGCCGGGTGAGCAGCTGCCGGGCCTGCTCGACGCGCTCCTCGTCCAGGTCGGGGTCGCCGAGGACGCCGTGCAGCAGGTCCAGGGCCTCCTGGTCGCCCTGCTTGAGAGCGGTGGCCGCGGCTTCGGCGATCAGCAGCGTGCGCTTGCCCTCGCGCAGGTCGTCGCCTGCGGGCTTGCCGGTCACCTCGGGGTCGCCGAAGACGCCCAGCAGGTCGTCGCGCAGCTGGAAGGCGACACCGATGTCGGAGCCGAAGCGGCGCAACGCCTCCAGCGCCGCCGGGCTCGCCCCGGCGATCTCGGCGCCCACCTCCAGCGGGCGCTGCACCGTGTAGGACGCGGCCTTGAGCTGGCAGATCCGCAGCGCGGCCTGCGGGGACTCGTCGCCGCGGACTTGGCCGAGCACGTCCAGGTACTGCCCGGCGAGCACTTCCGTGCGCATCGCGCGCCACGGCCGCAGCGCGCGGTTCATCGCGGCAGGCGGGATCCCCGCGCCGTGCAGCATGTCGTCGGCCCAGGACAGCGCCAGGTCGCCGAGCAGCACGGCGCCCGCCATGCCGAACTGCCGGTCGTCCCCCGCGAAGCCGGACTCCCGGTGGACCTGCTCGAACTTGCGGTGCACGGTCGGGTTGCCGCGCCTGGTGTCGGACTCGTCGATGAGGTCGTCGTGCACCAGTGCGCAGGCCTGCAGCAGCTCCAGGGCGCTGGCCGCCCGCAGCATCGCGATCGCGGCCGGGCCCTCGTCGCCACCGCCGGCGGCGCGCCAGCCCCACCAGGCGAACGTCGGGCGGATGCGCTTGCCGCCGCTGAGCACGAAATCGGCCAGCTCGGCCACCGCGGCGCCGAACGCCGGGTCGAGGTCGGCCGCCTCGGTGCGGCGGGCCCGCAGGAACTCGGTCAGCTCCCGCTGGACCTGATCGGGAAGGCTCGACTCCACGACGGTGTCCTTGCTGGCTGCTTGCGCGGTAACCGATTGTGATGGAGGCACCCCACCATCCTCCGCGATGCCGTTCGGCTTCGGCTGCCCGGGCTACCGGTTCGCTCCCAGTCGTTGGGAAGACTCCGGAGCGTAGCCGGGAGTTCCTTATTCTGAGCTCCATGACGGTGGTGGGCAGGCTGGGAACCGAGCGGACGACCTTCTCGGTCGAGTTCTTCCCGCCGCGCGACGACGAGGAAGAACGCGTGCTCTGGCGGGCGGTGCGCGAGCTGGAGCCGCTGGATCCGGCGTTCGTGTCGGTGACCTACGGCGCGGGCGGGTCCAGCCGGGACCGGACCATCCGCACCACCGGGCGCATCGCGCAGGAGACCACCCTGACCCCGATGGCGCACCTGACCGCGGTCGACCACTCGGTGGCCGAGCTGCGCAACGTCATCGGCTGGTACGCCGCGTCCGGGGTGCGCAACGTGCTCGCGGTGCGCGGTGACCCGCCCGGCGATCCCAACGGCGAGTGGAACAGCCACCCGGACGGCCTCGAGCACGCCGAGGAGCTGGTGCGGCTCGTCCGCGAGCTCGGCGACTTCTGCGTCGGCGTGGCGGCCTTCCCGCACGGGCACCCGCGCTCGGCCGATCTCGGCACCGACGCCGACCACCTGGCCCGCAAGATCCGCGCCGGCGCGGGGTTCGCCATCGCCCAGCTGTTCCTGGAACCGGAGTACTTCCTGCGGCTGCGCGACCGGCTGGTCGCCCGGGGCTGCGACGCGCCGCTGCTGCCCGGGGTCATGCCGATCACGACGCCGCGGGTGTTGGCGAAGTTCGGCGAGCTGGCCGGAGTTCCGGTGCCCGCGGCGATCTCCGACCGGCTGCTCCCGCTGGCCGACGACCCGGCCGCGTTCCGGCAGGCCGGGGTGGAGGTGGTGACCCGCCTGTGCGAGCGCTTGATCGCCGAAGGCGTGCCCGCGCTGCACTTCTACACCCTCAACCGCTCCAAAGCGACGCGCCAGGTGGTGGCCGACCTCGGCCTCTGACCTCCGTCACCCGGGTGATGGTCAATTTCGTACGAAATTGACGCAGCACCGGGTGACGGCACCGTCAGGCGTTCTGCTCCGCGCGGTTGCGGAGGTGGGTGCGCAGGGCCAGCACCGCCACCAGCGCGGCCGCGATGAAGGTGAGCGCGCCGACCAGCAGCGCCCAGCCGATCCAGTCGCCGCCCGAGGCGTTCGAGTACTGGTAGATCGCCGACAGCTCGGTGACCGTGCCCGGCTCCAGCGACCAGGCCACGGTGCCCGCCGATTCCTGGCCGTTGGTGTTGGTGATCTCGCCCGGCGCGCTGACCTTGAGGTCCACCGCGGAATCGGTGTCGGCCAGCGGGGTCAGGTCCACCGAGCCGTCGACGATCACCAGCGAGCCGGAGCGGGACAGGTTCAGCCGGTACCGGGAGTCGGACTGGCTCAGCGCGCCGGCGAGGCTCTCGACCTCCGCGAAGCTCAGGTCGCGGAAGGACAACCGGGAGCCGACGCGGTTCTCGGCGCGGAACGGCACGACCTCGACCCGGTCGGCCAGCGCGTCCGGCGGCCGCAGCTCGAACGGCACCTGGCCGTCGAGGGACTCGGTGGTCACCAGCACCTCGCCGGACACCAGGTCCTCGCCGGAGACGTTCAGCGAGGCGTTGACGCGCAGGCACCCGCCGAGCAGCGTGCCGAGCACGGTGATCAGCACCAGCAGCGATGCCGCGCGGCGGCGCGGTCCGGTGGCCTCCACGTGGGCGATCTTCGCATCCGGCGGCCGATTTTGCCGACCGCGAAACCCCTCTCGTCGCAGTGGCGTGCCGCGCGGTTCCGCGCGATAGCGTGACGGGCATGGGAGTTGACCACGACGGCGTGCACGAGATCAGCGACCGGTTCGTCGACGAGCTGGCCGCGCTCGACCCGATCGCCGCTACCTACCTGGGCGTGCCAGGTGGCGAAGCAGAACTGACCGATTACTCGCCGGACGGCCACCGGGCCCGGGCCGAGCTGGCCCGCCGCAGCCTGGCGGCGGTGGAGGCGGCCGAGCCGCGCGACGACTCGGAGCGCATCGCGCAGGCGGTGTTCACCGAGCGGGTGGGGCTGGACCTGGAGCTGCACGAGATCGGCGCGGACATGTCCGCGCTGAACGTGATCGCCTCGCCGGCCCAGGAGCTGCGGCAGGTCTTCGACCTGATGCCGACCGACACCCCGGAGCAGTGGCGGACCATCGCCCGCCGGCTGTCGGTGATGCCCGAGGCGCTGCTGGGCCTGCGCGCCGGTCTGCTGTCGGCGGCCGCGGACGGCAACGTGTCGGCGGTGCGGCAGGTCACCAAGGTCGCCGAGCAGTGCGACACCTGGTCCGGGCGCGGCGGTCAGTCGTTCTTCGCGGCGATGGTGGCGCGCGCCGAGGGCGTGGACGAACCGCTGCGCCGCGATCTCGACGCGGCGGCCGAATCGGCGGCGGAGGCCTACGCCGGGTTCGCCGACTTCCTGCGCGGCGACCTGCTGCCGAAGGCACCGGAGAAGGACGCCGTCGGCGAGGAGCGGTACCGGTTGTGGTCGCGGTACTTCACCGGTGCCCGGCTCGACCTGCGCGAGGCCTACGAGTGGGGCTGGGCGGAGTTCGCGGGCATCGAGGCGGAGATGAAGGAGATCGCGAACCGGATCAAGCCGGGCGCGACGCTGGCCGAGGCCGCCGCGGTGCTCGACGCCGACCCGCGCTACCAGGTGCGCGGCCAGCGCGCCTTCGAGGAGTGGATGCAGCGGCTGTCCGATCAGGCGCTGCGGGACCTGCGCGGCACGCACTTCGACATCCCGGACGCGCTGATGGAACTGGAGTGCCGCATCGCGCCGCCGGGCGGCGGCGTCGGCGCCTACTACACCGGGCCCACCGACGACTTCTCCCGGCCCGGCCGGATGTGGTGGTCGGTGGCCGCCGACAAGGAGGACTTCCCGACCTGGCGCGAGGTGTCCACCGTGTACCACGAGGGCGTCCCCGGGCACCACCTGCAGGTGGCGACCGCGGTGCACGAAGCGCAGCGGCTGAACAAGTTCCAGCGGCTGGCCTGCTTCGTGTCCGGGCACGGCGAGGGCTGGGCGCTCTACGCCGAGCGCCTGATGCGCGAGCTGGGCTACCTGCAGGACGACGGCGACCTGCTGGGCATGCTCAACGACCAGCTGTTCCGCGCGGCGCGCGTGGTCGTCGACATCGGGATGCACCTGGAGCTGGAGATCCCGGCGGGCACCGGCTTCCACGAGGGTGAGCGCTGGACGCCGGAGCTGGGCCTGGAGTTCATGCTGAACCGGACGATCACCGATCCGCACCACGTCCGCGACGAGATCGACCGCTACCTGGGCTGGCCCGGCCAGGCCCCGTCGTACAAGCTCGGCGAGCGCCTCTGGCGCGCGGCCCGCGACGGAGCGAAGCAGCGCCACGGCGCGAACTTCGACGTCAAGGAGTTCCACACGACGGCCCTCCGCATGGGCGGCATGGGCCTGGACACCCTCCGCGAACAGCTCGCGAAGCTCTGAGCGGCGGTGAAGGGCACCTTCAGGCGAGTTGCTTGCCTGAAGGTGCCCTTCACCTCTCACCAGGACGGGTGGTGCGCGGTGAGTTGGGCGCGGGCCGATGCTTGGTGGGCGTCGGTGCGCTCGGCTTGGCGCGCAGCGTCCTCGGTGGCGCGTTCGGCCGCTCGCTCGGCTTCGGCGACGTCCGGGGCTTCGCCGTCCAGGACGTCGGCGATGATGCTGGCCTGCGCGGCCATCGCCGATGCGAACGGGTGGTACGGCGCCGCGAACGGGCTCAGGCGCTGGCCGTTGATCCAGGCCGCGCCGCCGGTCGCGCAGGCGTCGTGGCCCAGCGACGGGCCGTAGGTGTCGACGAAGGTGACGCCGGTGCGCTCGGCAGCGCCGGCGATCGCGGCGTTGAGCTGCTGCTCGATCTCGTCGGCGTAGCTGTAGTCGCCGTCGGCGATCGGGATGACGTCCGGGCAGTAGCCGCTGGGCGGCACGATGCGCGGGTAGCCGATGACCAGGATCCGGGCCCGCGGTGACCGCTCCTGCACGCCCCGCACGACTTCCGCCACGCGGTGCCCGGTGATCTCGATGCGCCGCACGAGGTCGTCACCGCCGTCGACGGCGAAGTGCTCGCGGCACGGCGAGCCGACCGGGTCGGTGGCGCGCAGGCCGGAGCAGGTGGCGATGACGTCGCCGAAGACGCTGGAGTCGTTGCCGCCGATGCCGAGCGTGACCAGGTCCGTTTCCGGGGTGAGCGCGTCGAACTGCGGTCCGGAGTACCAGTCCTGGGCGCTCGTCATGTCCGTGGTGTCCGCGCCGCCGCAGCTGACGTCGGTGAACTCGGCGGGCCCGAGCTCGCGCGCCAGCAGCGCCGGGTAGTTGTTCGTGGACCGCCCGCACAGCAGCGGGTCCAGCCGCATCCACGGGATCAGCGGGCCGGAGGTGAACGAGTCGCCGAGGGCGACGTAGTGCTGGTACGCGGGCTCGTCGGCCGCCGCCGGGACGACGCTCAGGGAGAGCCCCGCCAGCACCGACAACGCGATTCCGCCCGCTCTGCGGAGCGCTCCCACCCGGCCCATCGGCACCTCCACCGTCGCTACCTGCTGGTAACGCAGTGAAGACGATCACCGGGTGATCGGCAAGGATTTCGTGAAAGTGCTTCGGATTTTGCTCCGTGCGCGTGACCCGATCAGCGCTCTTCGAGCGGCAGCGGGCGGCCGAGCACGGCGAACGGGCGCGGATCGCCGGTGAACCGGTAGTTGCGCAGCACGTCGGTGAAGCCGACCCGGCGGTACAGCCGCCAGGCGCGCGTCGGGCCCTCCGGGGTGGACAGCAGGACCTTGTCGCCCGGGGCGTCGGTCAGCAGCTGGCGCAGGACCCGCTCGCCGATGCCCGCGCCCTGACCGGCCGGGTGCACGTGCAGCTCGGTCAGCTCGAAGTAGTCGTCCAGCCAGTCGCCGATCTCGGTCCCGCTGCTGAGCAGGCCGCGCCGGACCTGCTCGTGCCACCACTGGCCCGGGGCGCCGAGGTAGCCGTAGCCGATGCCGATGAGCTGGTCCTGCTCGCTGAACGCGCCGATGCAGCGCCAGCCCGCGCGCTGCATGTGCGCCGACCACATCGGGGCGCGCTGCTGGGCGGTGGCGGGCGGGTAGCCCATCGCGGTCACGTAGATCTGCAGGGCTTCGGGCAGCCGGGCCTGGAACTGGTCGGCGGTCAGCTCGGCGATCCGGTCACAGCGGGGCGGCGGGGCGGCGGTCACGGCCGAACACTAGCCGGTTCCGGGCGGGCGGTCGTTCCTGGCGTGCCCTCCGGGTGGTGAGGCGGTCACCGCGTGTTCGATTCGCCCCTTCGGGTGATCATCTTCGCTGGTAGTGACTCGAACAGGTGAGCTATGGCGCATTGCTTGAGTCGATCGGCCTGGCGCGCTAATCTGAAGGTGTTCGAACACGGGTTCGATGGACTCCAGTTCGAACGCAAGGTCCGGCGGTGGGGTGGGGGAAGCACTCCGCCGCCGGGCCTGCCGCCTCGGACCTGCTGGCCGGCGAAGGACGCCGGGCAGCGCGCGGTGCCCGGGTGGGCGTGGACGGCTTCGTCGTTGCAGAGGAGAGCGCCGATGTCTTTTTCCACCGATCTCTCGATTCCCGCTCCGCGGAGCTCCGTGGAGGACCAGGGCCCGACCCCCGAGGCGGAAACCCCGGCGGGTTCGCTGTCGTTGCTGCTCAACGCGCGGACCTGCCTGCACGAAGCGGAGCAGGCGGACCGGCCCGGTGAGCGGTACGCCGCCGCCCACGTGGCCGCGTTGCGCGCGGCCACCGCGGTGGTGGTGGCCCGCTCCTGGCAGCGCGAGCGGAGCCGGCCGGCCAGCGTGTGGACGCTGTTAACCGGGGCCGCCCCCGAACTGCGGGAGTGGGCGGCCTACTTCGCGGCGCGATCGGACCGGCGCGCGGCCGCCGAGGCCGGAGTGCCGACGATCACCTGGCTCGACGCCGACGGCCTGTTGGCGCGCAGCCGGGAATTCCTGGACATAGTCGGGCGAAGCTTGTTGGGGGTGGCGCGGTGAACGGCACTGACTTGGGACTGGACTACGGGCGGATGCTGGACCTGCTCGGCATCGAGGCGCAGTTGCTCACCGCGGCGACGCACGACGCGCACCCGGACGCACCGGTGTGGAGCGCTTCCGGGCGGACGCTGGGGCAGACCGTCCGGCACCTGGGTGATCTGTGCGAGGACGCGCTGTGCTGGCTGGGATCGGCGGAGGTCGAGCGGCCGTGGCAGCTGCCGGACCGGCCCGAGCTGCGCGAGGTGACCAGCCGGTTCGCGGTCCGGTTGGCCGGGCTGCTGGCGGAGTTCGGTTCCCGGCCGCCGCACGACCCGTGCCCGACCTGGTGGCCGGAGCAGCACGAGGTGCGGTTCTGGCTGCGCCGGGTGCTGCACGCCACCACGGTGCACCGGGTGGACGTGCAGACCGCCGCGGGGGTGGAGCGGACCGAGATCGAAGCCGACGTGGCGGTCGACGGCATCGACGAGGTGCTGCGGGCGTGGTTCGGCTACCGGCTGCACGCCCTCGGCATCACGGCGAGCCGCGCCTGCTCGGTGGGCGTGCACGTGGCCGGCCGCAACTGGCTGGTCACCGCGGACCAGCGCGGTACCGCCGTGGTCGGCTCGGACGACGTGGCGGCCACGACGCCGGATGCGGTGGTGGGCGGTGACGCGGCGGCGGTCTACCTGTGGATGTGGGGCCGGTTGCCGAACCGCGCGGTGGAGATCAGCGGCGATCCGGACGCGGTGGCCCAGCTGTGGGGGCTGCTCCAGCTCGCCATCCGCTGATCGCGGAAACCGTTGCACCGCAGGTGCTCCGGAGCTGCCCGGCCTCGTTCCTGCGCGAGGCCGGGCTTTCCGGAGCATTACTCCCAGAGGGAGAAGAGCGCGGCGAGCAGCAGCATCGAGATCAGGAAGGCCGCGTAGAAGACGAGGACCGTGACCAGCGCGGAACTGATGATCGCGCCTGCCAGCCGCCAGCCGTTCCGCCAGCCGTGCCGTCGCACCTTGCGGTGGAAGGTCCAGCCGCCCGCCGCCAGTGCGACGGCGAACATGGAGATCGAGTACGGGTTCACGCGCCGAGTATCGATCAGCGCTCGCTCGATGATCGGGAAACGCTCGATTTTCCGGGGCGGAGTCGCTCTCGCGCGGCGAGCCGCAACGCCGTGTCCGGCGTTCAGGCGATGACGAAGAGGAGTGCGAGCACCAAGATCATGATCGTGTACGCCGCGAAGTAGGTGAGGACGCCGACCAGTGCAGCGCCGGAGACGAGGCCCGAGAAGTGCCAGCCGCCCTGCCAGCCGTGGCGTTTCGCGAGGCGGCGCAGGGTGAAGCCGCCTGCGGCGAACGCCATTGCCAGCAGCACGGCCTGGTGCAGATCCATGCCCGGACTATCGCTCAACGTGCCGCTTTCGATACCGGATCATCACCACCGACGTCAGGCGCGCAGGCGCAGACCTTTCGGCGTGGCGCGGAATCCCGCCTCGGTGAGGACCGCCGCGAGCCGCGATCCCCACGCGCCTTCGCCGTCAGCGCGCTGCACCGAGAGCTGCTCCAACCACCCGTCGCGGACGACGCGCGCAAGTCCGCCCGCCGCTGCGCGCAGCGCGGGCTCGTCCTCGGTGAACGACAGCAGCGACTTCCCGCCGCGCTCGACGTAGAACACCGCCTCGCCGGACACGAGAACCACCAGCGCACCAGCCTTGCGGCCTGGCCGGTGCCGGGTTTCGCCCATCGCTGCGGGCCAGTCCAGCGCGCCGCCGTAGGGCTGAGCCGGATCGGCGGCGGCCAGCACCACGGCTTCACCCGGGCCTTCCTCGCGGGACAGCGCCCGCAGGCGGTCGATCGCACCGGGCACCGCGAACTGCGCGGCCCCGAGCCCCTCGACGACGTACCCGCGACGGCAGCGCCCGGATTCCTCCATCGCCCGAAGCACCTTGTACACAGCGGAAAACCCGCCGGTGACGCGTTCGACGTCCAGCGCTCCGCGGGTGAGCACCCCGTGCCGCTCCAGGAACGCTTCGGCGCGGGCGTGCGCACGCCGTGTCGGCTCGTTCGAAGGCTGCGGCGCCAGCGACCAGCGTCCGGAGACGGTGGGCGGGCCGCTGCGGCTGGGCATCGACGGACGTCCCGCGCGCAGCCGCGCATAACGACCACGAGGCGCACTGCGGCGCGGTTTGTGCGCAGCACCGCGCCCGGACACCAGAGACCGCAACGGCGCCAACGTGTCGTTGGTGACCGTGCCGGACCAGACCAGGTCCCACAGCGCGGAGGTGACCGCATCATCCGCGGGAACGCTCTCGTCCTGCTCCAGCAGCAACGCCCCGGCCCGGTCGGCCAGCTGCCGGAAGAACAGCGCCCCACCGTCCAAGGCGGACACCACCGCCCGGTGCAGCGGGGAGTCGGTGCCGGGCTCCTCGGGCAGGTCCGGCAGCAGCAGGTCCGCCACGTCCGCGGGCGCCAGCGCGATCCAGCCGTCACCACCGGCCAAGGAGCCGGATCCGACCCAGGTGACCTCGCCGGTCGCGGTCAGCTCGTCGAGCAGCGCGGGGGAGTAGCCGGGCAGCCGCGCGGGCAGGATCAGCGACTCCAGGCCGCTGGCCGGGACCGGGACACCGGCGAGCTGCTCGACGGCGGAGTACACGTCGTCCACCGTCGGCGCCGTGCGCAACCGCGCACCGATGCCGTGCCAGGTGGGCAGGAACCGTCCCAGCGCGGCAGGTTCGACGGGTTCGACCTCCGCGCGCAGCCGGGCGAGCGAAGCCCGCCGCAGCCGCCGCAGCACCTCGGCGTCGCAGTACTCCAACGCCCGCCCGCCCCCGGCTTCCAGCGGCCGCAGCTCACCGCGGACCAGCCGCCCGGTGCCGGTCAGCCGGTCCAGCACGCCGTGCACCACCGCCACGCCGAGGCCGAAGCGCTGAGCTGCGGCATCGGCGGTGAACGGCCCGCGGCTGCGGGCGTAGCGGATCAGCAGGTCGCCCAGCGGATCGGCCACCGGCTCGGTGAACGCCTCGGGCACTCCCACCGGCAGCGCGACACCGAGCGCATCGCGGACCCGGCCGGCGTCCTCGATCGCGATCCACCGCTCCTGCCCGGCGATGCGCACCTGGAGCACGCGCCGCTGATCGGCGAGCTCGGCCAGCCACTCCGGGCGCACGCCCCGCGCCTCGGCCTCCTCAGTGGACAGATCGCCGAGGAAGCGCAGCAGGTCGACCGCGCCCTCGGCGTCGCGGGCGTGCCGGTCCGGGTCGAGCCGTTGCAGCTGCTGCTCGATCTCCGCCAGGGCCTCGGCGTCGAGCAGTTCCCGCAACGCCTCGGAACCGAGCAGTTCGGCCAGCAGCGTCGAGTCCAGGCTCAGCGCGGCCGATCGCCGCTCGGCCAGCGGCGCGTCGGTCTCGTACAGGAACATGCCGATGTAGCCGAACAGCAGGCTGCGCGCGAACGGCGACGGCGTCGGGGTCTCGACCTCGACCACCCGCACCTTCCGCGCGGCGACCTGCGACATCAGCTCGGTCAGCCCGGGCAGGTCGTAGACGTCCTGCAGGCATTCCCGCATCGCCTCCAGCACGACGGGGAACTGCTCGTACTGCGCGGCGACCGCCAGCAGTTGTGCCGCCCGCTGCCGCTGCTGCCACAGCGGGGTGCGGCGGCGCGGGTCGCGGCGCGGCAGCAGCAGCGCTCGCGCCGCGCACTCCCGGAACCGCGCGGCGAACAGCGCCGAGCCGCCGACCTCGTCGGTCACCACCTGCTGGACCTCGTCCGGTGGCAGCAGCACGTCCTCGGCGGTGGGCAGCACCTCGGCGCCGGAATCGTCCAGCGCATCGGCCAGCCGCAGCACGATCCCGTCGTCGGAGGAGGCGACCTGCGGTTCGATGCCGCGCCGCTCCCGGATCCGCGCGCCGATCGCCAGCGCCCACGGGCCGTTGACCTTCGCCCCGAACGGGGAGTGCACCACCAGCCGCCAGTCGCCGAGCTCGTCGCGGAACCGCTCCACCACGATCGTCCGGTCGTCGGGCACGTGCCTGGTGGCCCGCCGCTGTTCGTCCAAGTAGGACAGCAGGTTGTCCTGCGCCCACCCGTCGAGCCCGGCGGCCGCGATCCGCTCCCGCGCGGCAGCGGTGTCCGCGCCGGTCAGCTCCCGGACGAAGGCGCCGAGCGCGCGCCCCAGTTCGAGCGGCCTGCCCGGCGAATCGCCCTTCCAGAACGGCATCCGGGCAGGCTGGCCGGGGGCGGGCGTGACCACGACCCGGTCGTGGGTGATGTCCTCCACCCGCCACGCCGAGGTGCCGAGCAGGAACGTGTCGCCCACCCGCGATTCGTAGACCATCTCCTCGTCGAGCTCGCCGACGCGCACCCCGCCCTTGCCCGCGGCGTCCTCGCCCGGCGTGGTCACCATGAACAGGCCGCGGTCCGGGATCGTGCCGCCCGAGGTGACGGCCAGCCGCTGCGCACCCGGACGCGCGCGCAGCTCGTCGTTGACCCGGTCCCAGACGATGCGGGCCCGCAGCTCGCCGAACTCCTCGCTCGGGTACCGGCCCGCCAGCATGTCCAGCACCGCGTTCAGCGCCGAATCGGGCAGCCCGGCGAACGGCGCGGCGCGGCGCACGACGGCGGCCAGCCGCGCCACCGGCCAGGGATCCATCGCGACCATCGACACCACGTGCTGCGCCAGCACGTCCAGCGGGTTGCGGGGGAAGGCGATCGATTCGATCAACCCGTCGGCCATCCGCTCCGACACGACCGCGCACCCGACGAGATCGCCGCGGAACTTCGGGAACACCACGCCGCGCGACACCGCGCCGACCTGGTGCCCACCGCGCCCGATGCGCTGCAGCCCGGAGGCCACGCTCGGCGGCGTCTCGACCTGGACGACCAGGTCGACCGCGCCCATGTCGATGCCCAGCTCCAGCGACGAGGTGGCCACCACGCAGGGCAGCCGCCCGGACTTGAGCTCCTCCTCGACCACGGCGCGCTGCTCCTTGGACATCGAGCCGTGGTGCGCCTTCGCGATGACCGGTGGCGCCCCGGCGGCCACCCCGGAACCGCCCACCGCCTCGGCCGGGAACCGCGCCGCCGGTTCGAGCTCCTCCTCGACCGCGAGCTCGTTGATCCCCGCGGTCAGCCGCTCGGCCAGCCGCCGGGAGTTGCTGAACACGATGGTCGAGCGGTGCTGCCGGATCAGCTCCAGGATCCGCTCCTGCACCGACGGCCAGATCGACGGCTGCTGATCGGCACCCTCACCGCTGGACGCGCCCAGCTCGGCCATGTCCGGCACCGGGACCTCGACCCGGACCTCGACCTCCTTCGGGTGCGCGGGCTGGATGGTGCGGACCGGCCGCCCACCGGCGAGGAAGGTGCTGACCTCCTCGACCGGCCGGACCGTCGCGGACAGCCCGATGCGCTGCGCGGGCGCCGGCAGGAGCTCGTCCAGCCGCTCCAGGCCCAGCGCCAGGTGCGCCCCGCGCTTGGTCCCCGCCACCGCGTGCACCTCGTCGACGATCACCGTCTCGACCCCGCGCAGCGACTCGCGCGCCGCCGACGTCAGCAGCAGGAACAGCGACTCCGGCGTGGTCACCAGCACGTCCGGCGGCGTCCGGTTGAACGATCGCCGCTGGTCGGCGGGGGTGTCGCCGGTGCGGATGCCGACGGTGATGTCCGGTGGGGCGCTGCCGCGGCGCTGCGCGGCCTGCCGGATGCCCGCCAGCGGTGCGCGCAGGTTGCGCTCCACGTCGACCGCCAGCGCCTTCAGCGGCGAGACGTAGAGGACCCGGCAGCGGTGCTTGGCCTCCGCGGGCGCGCCTTCGACGGCCAGCTTGTCCAGCGCGGACAGGAACGCCGCGAGCGTCTTGCCGGAACCGGTCGGTGCGACGACCAGCGCGTGCTCGCCCGCCGCGATGGCCTCCCACGCCCCGCGCTGCGCCTCGGTGGGCGCGGCGAAGGCCCCGCGGAACCAGTCGCGGGTCGCGGGGGAGAAGGTGTCCAGCACATCGCGCACCCCTCCATGCTGGACCAACGGCCCGACAGCGCGTCGCCGAGACCGTCCGAAGTGGGCCGCGGAGGCCGCCAATGGTCGGGATCGGTGCTCCCACCGGGACGCTGCATGGCAGCATTCCCCTCCGGGAAGGTCTTCTCAGCTGGGAGGGGGACGGGTGCGCGTCCTGTCGGTGGATCTCGGTACGTCGAACACCGTGGCGGTGCTGGCCGCGCACGGGCGGCCACCGCGCGTGATCGAGGTGGACGGATCGGCGACCATGCCCTCGGCGGTGTTCGCGGGCGAGGACGGCGGGCTCGTCGTCGGCCGGGACGCCGAACGCCGCGCCAGGCTGGACCCGTCCCGGTTCGAACCGAACCCGAAGCGCCGCGTCGACGAGAGCACCCTGCTGCTCGGCGACAACGTCATCACGGTCACCGACGCGCTCGCCGCCGTCCTGCACCGCGTCGCCGAGGAGACCACCCGCCAGCTCGGCGGCGCCCAGCCCGACGAGGTCCGCCTCACCCACCCCGCGCAGTGGGGCACGGTCCGGCGCAACGTGCTGCTGTCGGCGGCGCGGCTGGCCGGGTTCAGCTGCAACCTCGTCCTGGTGCCCGAACCCGTCGCGGCCGCCGCGCACTTCGCGTCGTTCCCCGACCGGGCGCTCGGCAACGGCCAGGTGCTGGCCGTCTACGACCTGGGCGCGGGCACCTTCGACTGCGCGATCGTCGGGGCCAGCCAGCACGGGTTCGTGGTGCTCGCCGAGGACGGCTTGGGCGACCTGGGCGGTCTGGACGTCGACCAGGCGCTGCTGGAGCACGTCGGGCGGCAGGTCTCCAACAAGGACCCGCAGCGCTGGCAGCACCTGCTGCGGCCGGACACCACCGCCGACCGCCGGGCCCAGCGCGCCTTGATCGAGGACGTCCGGGCGGCGAAGGAGACGCTGTCGCGGCACCCGCAGACCGAGGTGCCGATGCCCGAACCGTTCGAGGACGTGCTGATCACCCGCGCGGAGCTGGAAGGCCTGGTGCGCCCCACCATGCTGCGCAGCGTCGAGCTGCTGTCCTCGGTGCTGCGCTCCAACGGCATGGCGCCCGAGCAGCTCGCCGGGATCTACCTGGTGGGCGGTTCCAGCCGGTTGCCGCTGGTCGCGAGCCTGATCGGCGAGCAGCTGCGGGTCGTGCCGACGACGCTCGACCAGCCGGAGACCGCGGTCGCCCTCGGCGCGCACCACGTGGCCCGCGACGCCGCGTCGATGTGGACCAACGACATCCGCCCCGGGCCCGCCCCGGCACCGGCGCCCGCCCCGGTCGGCTACCGCGAGCCCGACACGGTGCGCACCCGCCCGGTGGCCCCGCCGCAGCCCGTCCCGCCACCGGCCGAGCCGGGTTCCCGGCGCAACCTCCTGATCGGCCTGGGCGCCTTCGCCGCCGTCGCGGTGCTCGTCGCGGTGGTGGCGATCGTGGTGCGCGTCAGCGGCGGCTCGCCGGCGCCGAGCGCGTCCGAGTGCTTCCAGCCCGGTGCCCGCGACGACAAGGGCTTCACCACGTGCCTGCGCAACTTCGCGGGCAGCGTCCCGGAGCGCGCCAACTGCGCGCCTGGCTGGCAGCGGATCATGCCCGGGCTGCGGGAGCTCAGCGGCACCGTGGTGTCCTGCTCGATCGGCAACCCCAACGAGGGCACCCAGATCGTCTACACGCAGCTCGACTCGCAGGAGGCGGCGGCCGCGCGGGCCGATCTGCTGCTGTCCTTCAACGGGGTGCACAGCGACCAGGTGGAGGCCGACTGGACCGGCAACGGGCTGTCCGGCAGCTACCGCGCGGTCACCGGCATCGACTTCGGCACCCTGGTGTTCACCGTCGAGGACCGCCCGCTGGTCGGCATGCTGCTGCAGCCCAACGAGGACCTGAAGCTGAGCCCGGAGGCCCTCGCCGACACCTTCGAGAAGACCGTCCAGCCGGGGCTGGCCTGACCGTCAGCGGCGGTTGCGCCGTTCCCACAGGAACCGCACCGCGACGACGATCGCGGCCAGCAGCCCGAGGGCGATCACGACCTTGCCGAGCGGGGTGGACAGCCCCGTCGGATCGGCCTGCATCAGGAGCAGCACGCCACCAGGGTACCGGCGGCGCGTAGGCTGGCGGGCGATGCGCCACACAGCTTTCCGCCAACGCATGGCCGACGAATTCGGTCGGGTCCGCGCCGAGATGCTGGCTCAGGACCACGTCTTCTCGTCGCTCGGCGGGCGCACCGTCGACCAGGCCCTGGAAGCCGGGGTGACGACCAAGGAGGTCTGGCAGGCGGTCTGCGAAGCCTTCGAAGTGCCCGCCGAACGCCGCTGATCCCCGGGTTCTCCCGCGATTTCAATGGAAGTCCAACATCCGATTTCAATGGAAGTCAGGTGCCTGATTTCCATTGAAATCGCGTTCCGCCGGCGGGTCAGGACTCCGGTTCGCGCGGGGGCCTGGGCTGGGCGGGGGTTTCGAAGTCGGCCCAGAGGTTCTGGGCGCTGACCTGCTGCTCCGGGGTGCGCCCGGCATCCACGTAGTGGGCGTAGGCGCGGCGGCGCTCCTCCTGCATGTGCCGCGCGGCCTCGGCGCGCAGCCGACGCGCCTGCTCCGGGGTCGCGTGGCCCTCGGCCATCGCGACCTCGTCCTTGGCCAGCGGGGTGAGCTCGGCGATCCGCCGCTCGTCGGCCAGCCGCTGCTCGGGAACCTCCTCGGCGGGCGGTTCGTGGTGCCGGTAGCGGACGAAGGGGTTGTCCCGCGGCAGGCCGCCGCTGACCCGCCCGTAGAACCCGAAGAACATCAGGACCAGGCCGGCGATCAGGCTGAACACCACGTTCTGCAGCTTGAACGCGAAGAGGTTCCAGGGCGTTTCGAGCAGTCCGAGGTTGATCAGCCCGGACAGGAAGAACAGCACGCCGATCACGGCGGTGGTCGTGGAAGCCACCGGCCCGCCCCAGGCGGCGGCGCAGACCAGGATCGCGCCGACGACGATCGAGACCACCGCCAGCAGCCCGTTGCTGGACAGCCCGAGGACGTCGATGCCGCTGGTGGTGAACAGCGGAACCCGGTTGGCCAGGCCCAGCACGCCGAAGGCCAGCAGGCAGGCGCCGAAGACGGCCGCTGCCATCCGGTAGAACCGGCTGAGCGGGTGGTCCGGCGGAAGGTAGCGGTCCATGCGCACGGTCGGCACCTCCTCCTCGGGTCGCCGGTCGGGCGAACGTCGGGTGGTCCTCCGAGTGTCCACCTGAGCAGGGCTGATCGCACTGTCACACGACCAGGTGAAGCGACTGGCGTGTCGGGCAGGTGATCGAACATCCGTTCGCTTAAGATGTGGGGGCAACGGGACCGAGGTCGGCGAACCCCGCGGCCGGATTGTCGGTCCCTGCCCGTAGCGTCTGATCTGAACAACGACGACGAAGAACGACTCGACCGAGGTGGACCCCGATGGCAGCAGCGACACCGGACAAGGGCAAGGCGCTGGAGCTGGCGCTCGCCCAGATCGACAAGCAGTTCGGCAAAGGGTCGGTCATGCGACTCGGCGAGGAGACCCGCGCGCCGATCGAGGTCATCCCGACCGGGTCCATCTCGCTCGACGTCGCGCTCGGGATCGGCGGCCTGCCGCGTGGCCGGATCGTGGAGGTCTACGGCCCGGAGAGCAGCGGTAAGACCTCGGTCGCGCTGCACGCGGTGGCCAACGCGCAGAAGCTCGGCGGCACCGCGGCGTTCGTCGACGCCGAGCACGCGCTGGACCCCGAGTACGCCAAGGCGATCGGGGTGGACACCGACGCGCTGCTGGTGTCCCAGCCGGACACCGGTGAGCAGGCGCTGGAGATCGCGGACATGCTGATCCGCTCCGGCGCGCTGGACATCATCGTCATCGACTCGGTGGCCGCGCTGGTGCCGCGCGCCGAGATCGAGGGCGAGATGGGCGACAGCCACGTGGGTCTGCAGGCCCGGCTGATGAGCCAGGCGCTGCGGAAGCTGACCTCCGCGCTCTACAACGCCAAGACCACCGCGATCTTCATCAACCAGCTCCGCGAGAAGGTCGGCGTGATGTTCGGCTCCCCGGAGACCACCACCGGTGGTAAGGCGCTGAAGTTCTACTCCTCGGTGCGGCTGGACGTGCGCCGGATCGAGACGCTCAAGGACGGCTCGGACGCGGTCGGCAACCGGACCCGCGTCAAGGTGGTCAAGAACAAGGTCGCGCCGCCGTTCAAGCAGGCCGAGTTCGACATCATCTACGGCATCGGCATCAGCCGCGAGGGCTCGCTGATCGACATGGGCGTCGAGCAGGGCATCATCCGCAAGTCCGGTGCCTGGTACACCTACGAGGGCGACCAGCTGGGCCAGGGCAAGGAGAACGCCCGCCGGTTCATGCGGGAGAACCCGGACGTCGCCAACGAGATCGAGAAGCGGATCAAGGAGAAGCTCGGCATCGGCGCGACGCTGGACGCGGAGGACGCCGAACCGGCTCCGGTCGAGTTCTGATCCTGAAGCTGGTGCGGATGAACGACGGTGGCAGGCGTCGGGGGAGCGGTGCGCGGAACCGCTTCCCCGACGATGCCCGTTCGGAAGAAGCGACTCGGGGCGAGGCGGCGGAACCGAAGCGGAGCAAGCCCGAGACTCCGGAGCAGCAGGCGCGCGACATCGTGTACCGGCTCCTGGCGGCGCGTGCGCGCAGTCGCGGTGAGCTGCGCCAGTCCTTGCTGCGCAAGGGGATCGACGAGGACGTCGCCGACGGCGTGCTGCAGAAGTTCGTCGACGCGGGCCTGGTCGACGACGCCGCCTTCGCCGAGGAATGGGTGCACTCGCGTCAGCGCACCCAGGGCCTGGGGCGCAAGGCGCTGGGTTTCGAACTGCGCCGCAAGGGCGTCGACGGCCACCTGGTGGAAGCGGCGCTCTCCACTGTGGACTCCGACGTGGAAGCGGAACGGGCCCGGGAGCTGGTGCAGCGCAAGCTCCGCTCCATGAGCGCGCTCGACCACACGACGAAGATGCGCCGCCTGGTCGGCATGCTCGCCCGCAAGGGCTACTCCGAAGGTCTCGCCTACCGCGTGGTGCGCGAAGAGCTCGAGCGCACCGGAGACGAATCCCCGGACCCCGACCTCGAAACTCCGTGAGCACGAGCAATTCCCCGTAGCGGCAGTCGGTCTGGCCGGCTGCCGCTTCTCTCATTCTCGCTGGCTCAGCAGCTCGCGGGCGAGTGCTTCGCTCCACCACTGCTCGATCCGTTCGGGGGGCCAGGACCGCTCCGCGACGAGCGTTGCGTAGACGTCGATGTTGCACAGCGCTGCGTAGCAGTCGACGGCGGTCGGGATGTCCAGGTCGGGCCGGAGCGTGCCATCGGGCCAGCTGGAGAACACCTGGACGCGAGTCCGGTCGGCGACCTGCCGCGCCTGCCGGTAGAGGTCGGCGAGTTCGGGTTCGGTCTTCCCGGCTTCGCGGATCAGCGCGATGAGGTCGCCGGAGCGCTCGAACAGCCGCCGGTCGTAGCCGGCCATCGCGGACAGGTGC
The DNA here is from genome assembly GCF_027853965.1 of Saccharopolyspora indica. GTDB lineage: Bacteria > Actinomycetota > Actinomycetes > Mycobacteriales > Pseudonocardiaceae > Saccharopolyspora > Saccharopolyspora indica. The sequence continues at coordinate 113,132 of NZ_JAQGLB010000024.1, forward strand.
TCGCGCGGATCGCTGGATGATTCCAGCTCCTCGATCTGCCGCGGCAGGTCCGCGGCGATGTCGGCCGATTCGGCCAGTGCCCAGACCAACCCGGTCTTGTTCTTGTAGGCCGCGTACACGGTCGGCGCCGAGACGCCCGCTTCGCGGGCCACGTCCCGCACGGTGGTGCTCGCCCAGCCCTGCGCGACGAACAGCCGGCGCGCGGCGTCGGCGATCTCGGTCCGGGTCTGGTGCGCCTGCGCCATGCGGCGCAACGAGTTGTACGGGCGTCGCCCGGTCTCTTCTCCCATGATTGCGTCTCCATCCAACGCTCCCTACATTGATTATAGGGTACGTAAACCGAAATGGGGTGTTGCGATGAACATCGCTGGTCTGGCGGCTGTGGGAGGTATCGGGTTCGTCCTGCTGGCCATCGTCATCAACGTCGTCTACGTCCGCGCCGGGCTCCCGATGCCGAACTCGGGCCAGTCGCTGGCCGCGGTCACCGATTCGCTGGCCGCAGTCGGCGACCGGTTGAAGAAGCCCTCGGTGGTCGCACCGGCCACTTGGCTGTGCACCACGGTTTTCGCCGCCGGACTGCTCGCGCAGCTGTGGCGAGGTGAACCGGGAACGGACGCGTGGGCGCTCGTCGGCTTCGCCGGTGTCCTCATGCAGAACGCGACGTTCGTGGTGGTGGAGGCACTCCGCTTCGGCATGGCGGCCGCGGCCAAGAACGGTGACCCGGTCGCGGGACTGTGGGCCTTGAGCAACGTCTTGTTCGGCTTCAACCAGGTCTTCCTGGCAATCGCCCTGCTGGGCTTCAGCGCAGCCGGGTCGGGCGTCGGGTTCATCCCCGCTTGGCACGCCTGGCTCGGCTACGCTAGCGCGGCGCTGCTGTTCGTCTCCTCCTCGGCCAGCCCGTACAACGCCGACGCCAGGAACCGAATCGCGGTGACCGGCCTGATCGGCTGGCTCGGCTGGGCCGCCTGGATCGTCATCGCCAGCGTCGTCCTGCTCGGAAGCAGTTGAAGTGCCACGACATCCGCGCCGAATGCCCGGGCCGGAACGCGGTGGCACCGGGCTTGGTGCGCCGGAAGCCGATGTCCGGGAAGCGGCGGTCTACGCGATGAGCTGCACGTCGTCCGTCCGGTGCAAGCCGATGCTGGGCTCGCTGCGCGAGCGGGATCCCGATTCCGGTGTCCGGGCCGATGCCGACCTGCTGCTAGAGGTCATGGCCGAGGTCGGCACGAGCGGAGGTGATCCAGCCGCGTGTGGGCCGCCTCTCAGATCGGGACGGGAGTACCGGAATGTCGCCGCCGGCTCGTAGAGTCGCCAGCCATGACGACTCTCGCTGGCACTCGGCACATCGTGTGGGACTGGAACGGAACTCTCCTGGACGACAACCACGCCGTGGTATCGGCGGTGAACACCGTCTGCGCGGAGTTCGACCGCGAGCACATCGACATCGACGAGTGGCGAGCGGTGTTCAGCCGTCCGCTGCTGCAGTGCTACGAGCGCCTGCTGCGCCGGTCGCTGGACGACCAGGACTGGGCTCGGATCGACGTGCTCTACCACGATGCGTACCGCGATCTGCTGGACACCTGCGGTCTGGCGAAGGGCGTTCCGAACGCCTTGCAGGACTGGGCGAAGGACGGCCGGAGCCAGTCGCTGCTGTCCATGTGGTTCCACGACGAGCTCGTCGAGCTGGTGACGGCTCGCGGCCTGTACGAGCTGTTCGCGCGCGTCGACGGCTTGCGCGCGGAGGTCGGCGGCGGTTCGAAGGCCGAGCACCTGCGCCGCCACCTGGCCGCGCAGGAGCTCGACGCCCGCGACGTGGTGCTCATCGGCGACGTCCTCGACGACGCCCACGCGGCGGAGCAGGCCGGAACGCAGTGCGTGCTGGTGACCACCGGCGTGACCAGCCGCGCGGCGCTGGAGCAGACCGGTCGCCCGGTCGTCGACTCGATCCCGGAGGCCCTGGCCGTCCTCGCTGAGTCGTGATCGACCCGTGAGTGCTTTGTGGGGCTATAGAGGTTGTTTGGGATCTTGTTGGGTGGTGTGTGTTAGGCGTGCGAGTTTGCGTGTCATGTGGATGATGGCGGCCCAGCAGACGATGGTGGCGTGGTGTTCGGGGAGGCGTTCGTAGTCGCG
>NZ_JAQGLB010000025.1 GCF_027853965.1 Saccharopolyspora indica
AGCCTGAAACCCCGAAGGGGCGGCCGCCAGGCCGGGCTTGACATCCGGACCGCAGCCCCCACAATCCACCAAACCACGGGGATGGCCCAAGGACAACAGAACCCCTAAAAGCCCCAACCACAACCCCAACAGAACCGACCGGCGCCCGACGGAGACGAAGCACCACCGGCACCTTGACAACTACACAGCGGAAAAGAAAAAGGGGCACCGAGCAACAAGCCCAGCACCCCTGATCCCGAAGACCGAGATCGGAAGATCACACGGTGAACCCGAGAGCACGCAACTGCTCGCGGCCTTCCTCGGTGATCTTCTCCGGCCCCCACGGCGGCATCCACACCCAGTTGATGCGGAAGTCCTTCACCAGACCACCACCGGGGCCACCGGTCAGCGCAGCCCGCGCCTGGTCCTCGATGACATCGGTCAGCGGGCAGGCCGCCGAGGTCAACGTCATGTCGACGGTGGCGGTGTTGTCCTGCTCGACCCGGATGTCGTAGACCAGGCCGAGGTCGACGACGTTGATCCCCAGCTCGGGGTCCACGACGTCGCGCATCGCCTCCTCGACGTCCTCCAGCGCGGCGACCTCCGCGGAGGGCGCGGCCTGCTCCGGCAGTGCCTCGGCGGTCCGCTCCACGTCGGTTTCCTGCTGCACCGGGGCTGCTTGCTCGCTCATGAAGCCTCCTCGACAACTACGCGGGACACCGCGTCCTTGAAAGCCATCCAACCCAGCAGCGCGCACTTCACGCGCATCGGGTACTTCGCCACGCCTGCGAACGCGATGCCGTCCTCCAGCACGTCCTCGTCAGGTTCCACCTTGCCGCGGCCGTGCATCAGCTCGCTGAACGCCGCTTCGGTGACCATCGCCTCCTTCAGCGGCTTGCCGACCACCAGGTCGGTCAGCACCGACACGGAGGCCTGGCTGATCGAACAGCCCTGCCCCGCGTAGGACACGTCCTCCACGATCGCGTCCTCGTCGGTGCCGGTCAACCGCACCCGAAGGGTGACCTCGTCGCCGCAGGTGGGGTTCACCTGGAACGACTCGGCGTCGAAGGGGTTCCGCAGCCCGTGGCGGTGCGGGTTGCGGTAGTGGTCCAGGATGATCTCCTGGTACATCTGCTCCAGCTGCATGAAGAATCCCCGGCAGGGTCCGGGTCAAGCCACCCCGAAGAAGCGCTGCGCCTCGCGCACCGCTTCCACCAACGCCTTGACCTCGTCCAGTTCGTTGTACAAGTAGAAGGACGCTCGCACGGTCGCCGGAATTCCCAACCTGCGGTGCAGCGGCCAAGCGCAGTGGTGCCCGACCCGGACCTCGACGCCCTGGTCGTCCAGCACCTGACCGGCATCGTGCGGGTGCACGCCGTCGACGGTGAACGACACCGTGCCACCGCGGTTCTCGGTGCTGGTCGGGCCGATGATGCGCACGCCGTCGACAGCCGACAGCTCCCGCAGCGCCAGCTCGGTCAGCTGCCGCTCGTGGTCCTCGACGCGGTCCATGCCGATCGCGTTCAGGTAGTCCACCGCCGCACCCAGGCCGATGGCCTGGGAGGTCATCGGCACACCGGCCTCGAACCGCTGCGGCGGCGCGGCGAACGTGGAGCGCTCCATGTGCACCAGCTCGATCATCGAACCGCCGGTGATGAACGGCGGCATCGCCGCCAGCAGTTCACGCCGGCCGTAGAGCACCCCGATGCCGGACGGGCCGAGCATCTTGTGCCCGGAGAACACCGCGAAGTCCACGCCGAGCGCCTTGAAGTCCACCGGCTTGTGCGGCACCGACTGGCAGGCGTCGAGCACCACCAGCGCACCGACCTGGCGCGCCCGCTCGACGATCTGCTCCGTCGGGTTCACCGTGCCCAGCACGTTCGACTGGTGGGTGAAGGCCACCACCTTGGTCCGCTCGGTGATCACGCTGGCCACATCGGACAGGTCGAGTCGGCCTTCGTCGGTGACGCCGAACCAGCGCAGCGTGGCACCGGTGCGCTCGCACACCTGCTGCCACGGCACCAGGTTCGCGTGGTGCTCCATCTCGGTCACCACGACCTCGTCGCCCGGGCCGAGGCGGAAGCGCTCGGCTTCCGCCCCGGCCGTCGCGGCGTTGCTCATCGCGTAGGCGACCAGGTTGACGCCCTCGGTGGCGTTCTTGGCGAACACCACCTCGTCGGCGTCGACCCCCACGAACTGGGCGATCCGTTCTCGGGCGCTCTCGTAAGCGTCCGTGGCCTCCTCGGCGAGTTGGTGCGCGCCGCGGTGCACAGCCGCGTTGGAGTGCTCCAAGAAGGCACGCTCCGCGTCGAGCACCTGGCGCGGCCGTTGCGAGGTCGCCCCGGAATCGAGGTACACCAGGCGTCGCCCGTCGCGGATGGTGCGTCCCAGGATCGGGAAGTCCGCGCGGATCGCCGCCACGTCCAACGGCGTGCTCGCACCCTCGGTGCGAGGAGGCTGAACGGTCATGACTGGGCTGCCGCCTCCTTCTTGCCGGTGAAGCGCACGTAGCCGTTGGCCTCCAGCTCGTCGGCCAGCTCGGCGCCACCGGACTCCACGACCTTGCCGTCGGCGAAGACGTGCACGTAGTCCGGGGTGATGTGCTTCAGGATCCGGGTGTAGTGCGTGATCAGCAGAACGCCCTTGCCGCCCTTGGCGTGGTAGCGGTTGACGCCCTCGGAAACCACCCGCAGCGCGTCGACGTCCAGACCGGAGTCGGTCTCGTCCAGGATCGCGAACTTCGGGTCCAGCAGGTCCAGCTGCAGGATCTCGTGGCGCTTCTTCTCACCACCGGAGAAGCCCTCGTTGACGCTGCGCTCCGCGAACGACGGGTCGATGTCCAGGTCGGACATGGCCTGCTTGACTTCCTTGACCCACTTGCGGATCTGCGGGGCCTCGCCGCGGACCGCGGTCGCCGCGGTGCGCAGGAAGTTCGACATCGACACGCCCGGCACCTCGACCGGGTACTGCATGGCGAGGAACAGACCCGCGCGGGCCCGCTCGTCGACGCTCATCTCCAGCACGTCCTCGCCGTCCAGCAGCACCGTGCCGGAGTCGATCTGGTACTTCGGGTGACCGGCGATGGCGTAGGCCAGCGTCGACTTGCCGGAACCGTTCGGGCCCATGATCGCGTGGGTCTCACCCGAGCGGACGGTCAGGTTGACGCCGTTGAGGATCGGCTTCGCGCCTTCCTCGGTGAGGACCGAGCCGTGCAGGTCCTTGATCTCCAGGGTGGCCATTCTTCTTCGTTCTCCTGTTTCAGGCTTGCGGGTCAGGCGCCGACGACGGCGAGTTCGGCCTCGATGGCGGCTTCCAGCCGCTCCCGGACCTCGGGCACGGCGATCTTCTGCAGCAGCTCGCCGAAGAACCCGCGGACCACCAGGCGCCGGGCCTGGTCCTGCGGGATGCCCCGGGCCATCAGGTAGAACAGCTGCTCGTCGTCGAAGCGGCCGGTGGCGCTGGCGTGGCCGGCGCCCTCGATCTCGCCGGTCTCGATCTCCAGGTTCGGCACCGAGTCGGCCCGCGCACCCTCGGTCAGCACCAGGTTGCGGTTGAGCTCGTAGGTGTCGGTGCCCTCGGCCTCGGCGCGGATCAGCACGTCGCCGATCCACACCGAGTGCGCCGAATCGCCCTGCAGCGCGCCCTTGTAGAGCACGTTGCTGCGGCAGTTGGGCACCGCGTGGTCGACCAGCATCCGGTGCTCCAGGTGCTGGCCGGCGTCGGCGAAGTACAGCCCGAGCAGTTCGGCGTCGCCGCCCTTGTCGCCGTAGCTCACGGTGGTGTTCACCCGCACCAGGTCACCGCCGAGGGTGACCGCCAGGTGCCGGAACACCGCGTCGCGGCCCAGCGTGGCGTGCTCGGAGCTGACCTGGGTGGCGTCGTCGGCCCAGTCGTGCACCGACACGACGCGCAGCTGCGCACCGTCGGCGACGACGAACTCGATGTTGTCGCCCAGCGTGCCGGAACCGCGGTAGTCGACGACGACCACGGCTTCGGCGAACTGCTCGGCGCGCACCTGCAGGTGCCCGAACGCGACCTGGCCCTCACCGGGACCGTGCACCGTGATGGTGATCGGGCCTTCCGGCTTGGTGTCCTTGCCGATGGTGACGACGGTGGCCTCGGTGAACGAGCTCCAGGCCTGCGCGGCGATCCGGTCGGCGGGGATGCCGCCGTTGCCGATCCGCGCGTCGTCGCGGCCCACGGTCTCCACGGTCGCGCCCTCGCCGGCGACCTCCACCTTGATGTTGCCGGTGGCGGTCGCGGTGCCGTCGTGGAGGCCCTTGAGCCGCTTCATCGGCGTGAACCGCCAGTCCTCCTCGCGACCGCCGGGGACCTCGAAGGCCTCGACGTCGTAGGAGGTGAAGCGCGAGCCTCGGGACGACTGCGGGATCCCGGTGCCGCCGCCGTGCGAGTGCTCGCCGAGGCCGTGCTGGGCGTCGGTCTTGGTGGTGCTCGTCATCTCAGCCGACGGCCCCTTCCATCTGCAGCTCGATCAGTCGGTTCAGTTCCAGTGCGTATTCCATCGGCAGCTCGCGGGCGATCGGCTCGACGAAGCCGCGCACGATCACCGCCATCGCCTCGTCCTCGGTCAGACCGCGCTGCATCAGGTAGAACAGCTGGTCATCGCTGACCTTGGACACCGTCGCCTCGTGGCCCATCGACACGTCGTCGACGCGGACGTCCACGTACGGGTAGGTGTCGGAGCGGCTGATGGTGTCGACCAGCAGCGCGTCGCACTTGACGTTGGACGAGGACTGGTGGGCGCGCTTGGCGACCTTCACCAACCCCCGGTAGGAGGCGCGGCCACCACCGCGGGCGATCGACTTGGAGACGATCGTCGAGGAGGTGCGCGGCGCCAGGTGCTCCATCTTCGCACCCGTGTCCTGGTGCTGGCCCTCACCGGCGAACGCCACCGAGAGCACCTCGCCCTTGGCGTGCTCGCCCATCAGGAACACCGACGGGTACTTCATGGTGACCTTGGAGCCGAGGTTGCCGTCGACCCACTCCATGGTCGCGCCCTCTTCGGCCTTGGCGCGCTTGGTGACCAGGTTGTAGACGTTGGTCGACCAGTTCTGGATCGTCGTGTAGCGGCAGCGGCCGCCCTTCTTGACGATGATCTCCACGACGGCCGAGTGCAGCGAGTCGCTGGAGTAGATCGGCGCGGTGCAGCCCTCGACGTAGTGCACGTAGGCACCCTCGTCGACGATGATCAGGGTCCGCTCGAACTGGCCCATGTTCTCGGTGTTGATCCGGAAGTAGGCCTGCAGCGGGATGTCCACGTGCACGCCCGGCGGCACGTAGATGAACGAACCGCCCGACCACACCGCGGTGTTCAGCGCGGAGAACTTGTTGTCGCCGGCCGGGATGACCGAGCCGAAGTACTCCTTGAACAGCTCCGGGTGTTCCTTCAGCCCGGTGTCGGTGTCCAGGAAGATGACGCCCTGCTCCTCAAGGTCCTCGCGGATCTTGTGGTAGACGACCTCCGACTCGTACTGGGCGGCCACACCCGCGACGAGGCGCTGCTTCTCGGCCTCCGGGATGCCCAGCTTGTCGTAGGTGTTCTTGATGTCCTCGGGCAGGTCTTCCCAGCTCTGGGCCTGCCGCTCGGTCGAGCGGACGAAGTACTTGATGTTGTCGAAGTCGATGCCCGACAGGTCGGCGCCCCAGTTGGGCATCGGCTTGCGGTCGAACAGCCGCAGCGCCTTGAGCCGGTCCTCGAGCATCCACTCGGGCTCGTCCTTCTTCGACGAGATGTCGCGGACGACGGTCTCGTTGAGGCCACGGCGGGCGCTGGCACCCGCAACGTCCGGGTCGGCCCAGCCGTACTCGTAGCTGCCGACGCTGGCCAGGATCTCGTCCTGGCTCAACTGCTGGTCAGCCGTGGTGGGTGTGCGCTGCTCCGCAGCGGCAGTCATACGGACTCCCCTCCATCAGGAATCGGGGCGGTGTTCGGGTCGGGATCCGCGAACCGCGTGGTCGGCACGTGCGTGGTGCAGACCGAATCGCCGTTCGCGATGGTGGCCAGCCGCTGCACGTGGGTGCCGAGTACTTCGGCGAAAGCCGCTGTCTCGGCCTCGCACAGCTGCGGGAAGTCCGCAGCGACGTGCGCCACCGGGCAGTGGTGCTGGCAGAGCTGCTCGCCGCTTCCGACGCTTCGCGTCGAGGCAGCGTAGCCCTCCCTGGTGAGCGCGTCGGCAAGGGCCTCCGCGCGTTCGGCAGGGCTGTCGGCGGAGGCCAGCGCCTCGCGGTGGTTGGCCACCAGGGCGGCCATCCGTCGCTCGGCGAACTCGCGCACCGCCTGCTCACCGGCGTTCTCGGCGATGAATCGCAGCGCCGCCACCGCCAAGTCGTCGTAGGCGTGCCCGAACCGCGCCCGTCCCACCTCGGTGAGCAGGAAGAGCTTGGCGGGTCGGCCACGACCGCGACGGCTCCGCGGGGAGGCTTCCCGGGTGTAGGCCTCACCTTCGGCGACCAGCACGTCGAGGTGCCGGCGCACCGCGGTGGGGCTGAGCCCGAGTTCTTCGGCCACCGCCGCGGCGGTGATCGGTCCCCGTTCCAGCAGCAACCGCGCAACCGTGTGCCGGGTGCGCCCATCGCCGTGCGCACCGTGCTGGGCGGCCTGGCCCGGCTCGGCCGCCGCAGCGGTTGACGTCCCGACTTTTTTCACAACACGAATGTTACCTATTTCAGCTCAGGGCACCAGGATGCGGGGCACGCCCGTGAGCTGACTCACGCGATTACGCTTCGTCGTCGTGGCGGCAGGCGAAGCGACGAGCAGACGACCAGTGACCGAAGAGGCGGCGGAGCCGCTGGACCGCGGCGAGCGGCGACAGCTCGACGTGGTCCGCCGGTTCGGCACCACCGGTTCGCTGGTGCTCGCCGTCGGCTCGATCGGCGCCGGGGCGGCCCCGGTGGACAACCCGCTGTCCGGGGCCCGGCTGATCGGCCTGCCGGTCCGGGTGCCGACGGTGGCGATGGCCTGCTGCTGGCTGGGCATCCTGATGATCGTGGTGGCCTGGCTGTGGCTGGGCCGGCTGTGCTGGCCGGGCCGCGGCCGGATGCTGTCGGTCACCCAGCTGGCCCGCACGCTGGCGATGTGGGCGCTGCCGCTGGCCCTGGCGCCGCCGCTGTTCAGCACCGACATGTACAGCTACCTGGCGCAGAGCGAGGTGGCCGCGCGCGGCTTCAACCCGTACGTGCTCGGTTCGGCCGCGGCGCTGGGCGTGGACCACCCGTTCACCGCGAACGTGCCCAACATCTGGCGCGACACCCCGTCCCCGTACGGCCCGCTGTTCCTGATGTTCGGGCAGGTCATCTCCCGCATCGTGGGCGACAACGTGGTGTTCGGGGTGCTGGTGTGGCGCGCGGTGATGCTGTGCGGCCTGGCCCTGGCGATCTGGGCGATCCCGCGGCTGGCGCGGCGCTGCGGCGTGCACCCGTCCGCCGCGCTGTGGCTCGGCGCGGCCAACCCGATCGTGCTGTTCCACGTGGTCAGCGGCATGCACAACGAGGCGCTGATGGTCGGCATCATGCTGGCCGCGATCGAGCTGGGGCTGCGCTACCAGACGGTGCCGGGCATGATCGCCGCCGGCGTGCTGCTGAGCGTGGCCGGGGCGATCAAGCCGCCGGGCTGGATCGCGCTCGGCTTCTTCGGCATCTACCTGGCGCTGCGCAAGGGCGGCCGGTTCCGCGACCTGGTCCAGGTGGCGGCGCTGCTGACGGCGGTGTTCCTGGCCACCATGACGGTGATCACGCTGGCCAGCGGCTGGGGCCTGGGCTGGATCGACACCTTCGACGTGCCCAACCGGGTCAAGACGTTCATGGCGCCGCTGACCGCGTTCGGCATGACCGGCGGCGGGCTGAGCACGCTGCTGGGGCTGGGCAACCAGACCGACGCGATGCTGGTGATCACCAAGATCGTCGGCTACCTGGTCGTCGCCGTGGTGTGCCTGCAGATGCTGTGGCTGTCCTTCCGCGGCCGCATCGAGCCGCTGGCCGGGCTGGGCATCACCTACCTGACGCTGGCGCTGGCCGTGCCGGTGCTGTGGCCCTGGTACCTGCTGTGGTCGGTGGCGCCGCTGGCGCTGGCGACCAACAACAGCCGGTTCCGGGTCACCGCCGCGGTGATCTGCGCCGCGGTGTCGCTGTTCGTGCCGCCGACCGGCGCCGGATTCCCGCTGCGCGCCTACCAGATCCCGCTGGCCGTGATCGCCGCGGCGATCGCCTTCGCGATCACGCTGTGGCTGGTGCGCGGCAAGGTGCCGAGGCTGCTGCCGACCCGCGGCGGTGTTCGGCCGGTCACGCAATAGGCTTGGATTTCGTGAGCAACGCCGATGGTCCGGCCGTCCAGCTGCGCGGGCTGAAGAAGCGCTTCGGTGACACCGTCGCCGTCGCAGGCCTCGACCTGTGCATGCCGCGCGGCAGCGTGCTGGCGCTGCTCGGGCCGAACGGCGCGGGCAAGACGACGACGGTGGAGATCTGCGAGGGATTCCAGCGCCCCGACTCCGGCGAGGTCCGCGTGCTCGGCCTGGACCCGCGCACCCAGTCCGAGGCCTTGCGGCCGCGGATCGGCGTGATGCCGCAGGGCGGCGGCGCCTATCCCGGGGTGCGGGCCGACGAGATGCTGGACCTGGTCGCCGCCTGCGCCGCCGACCCGCTGGATCCGGCCTGGCTGCTGGAGGTGCTCGGGCTGGACAACGCCCGCCGCACCCCGTACAAGCGGCTTTCCGGTGGTCAGCAGCAGCGGCTCTCGCTGGCGTGCGCGCTGGTCGGGCGCCCGGAGCTGGTGTTCCTCGACGAGCCCACCGCGGGCTTGGACCCGCAGGCGCGGCGGCTGGTGTGGGACCTGGTCGGCGCGCTGCGCCGCGACGGGGTCGGCGTGCTGCTCACGACCCACCTGATGGACGAGGCCGAGGCGCTGGCCGACCGGGTGGTGATCGTGGACCACGGGCGCGCGGTCGCCGACGGCACCGCCGCGGAGCTGACCGAGCCGGAGGACGGCAAGCAGGAGCTGCGGTTCCGCTCCCAGACCGGGCTGGACCTGAACCTGCTGCTGGCCGCGCTGCCGGAGGACTGCCAGGCCGCCGAGCTGCGGCCGGGCGACTACGTGGTGCGCGGGCACGTCGACCCGCAGGTGGTGTCCACGGTGACCGCGTGGTGCGCGCAGCACGGGGTGCTGGCGAACGAGCTGCGGGTGGCGCGCCGCAGCCTGGAGGACGTCTTCCTGGAGCTGACCGGACGGGAGCTGCGATCGTGAACGCCGAGGCCAACGCCGCGCCCCAGCTCGGCGCCCAGTTCCCGGCCGGGACCTTCGCCCCGGCGCCCGGCCGCGGCCGCCCGCTGCGGATGCTGCTGGCGCAGACCCGGGTCGAGGCGCTGCTGATCATCCGGCACGGCGAGCAGGCGCTGCTCACGCTGATCATCCCGCTGGCGCTGCTGATCGGCCTGAGCACGCTGAACATCGGCGAGCTGCCGGAGCCCCGGGTGAACTCGGTGATGCCGCGCATCCTGGCGCTGGCGGTGATGTCCACGGCGTTCACCGGGCAGGCCATCGCGCTCGGCTTCGACCGCCGCTACGGGGTGCTGAAGCGCCTGTCGGCGACGGCGCTGCCGCGCTGGACGCTCATCTCCGGCCGGGTGCTGGCGACGCTGCTGGTGGTGGCGTTGCAGGCGGTCGTGCTGGGAGTGGCCGCGGTGCTACTGGGGTGGTCGCCGGAGCTCTCCGGGCTGCTGCCCGCCGTCCCACTGCTGGTGCTGGGCACGCTCGCCTTCGGCGCGGCCGGGGTGCTGGTCGGTGGAGCGTTGCGCGCCGAGATCGTGCTGGCGCTGGCCAACGCGATCTGGTTCGTGCTGCTGCTGGCCGGCGGGCTGGCGCTGCCCGCCGCCGATCTGCCCGGGCCGCTGGGCGTGCTGGCCGGGTTCCTGCCGTCGGGCGCGCTTTCCGCGGCGCTGGACGCGGTGCTGGTCGACGGTTCGCTGCCGGGCGTGCAGCCGATCCTCGTGCTCCTCGTCTGGGGCGCGGTGTGCGGCGGTGTGGCGGTGCGCACCTTCCGCCTGACCTGACCCGGTGGCAGGGTGAGGCCATGACGGAGATCGCCCGCCAGGCCAAGAACGCCCTGGAAGTCATCCACTCGATGATCTACTTCGCTCCGGAGGCCGCGGACGGTTTCGCCGGGCTCGGTCTGGGGCGGGGCCGGATGGCGTACTACGCGGGCCGCTCGGCCGCGATGGGCCCGGTCGGGCCCGGTGTGGTGGCGGCGACGTTCTACAACTTCAACCCCGTCTCGGTCGCCGAGGCCATTCCGCGCGCCTGGTCGATCGCGCCGCCGAGCGCGGTGGTCGACACCCGCTTCCGCGCGGCCGATGCGGCGCTGCGCCGGATGCTCGGCGATGCCGTCGGCTCCGCGACTGTCGCCGAAGCAGCCGAGCTGGCGCGCGAGGCCGCCCAGGCGTGCGGTCCGGAGGGCAAGCCGCTCTACGCGGCGCACGCCGACCTGGAGTGGCCGGATGAGCCGCACTTGCAGCTCTGGCACGCGGCGACCCTGCTGCGCGAGTTCCGCGGCGACGCGCACATCGCGGCGCTGCAGCGCGCCGAGCTCAGCGGCCTGCAGGCGCTGGTGCTGCACAGCGCGACCGGTGAGGGCTTCAAGCCTTCGGCGGCGCGGGAGCTGCGCGAGTGGAACGAGTCTCAGTGGGCCGAGGCCGAGCGGGAGCTGCGCGAGCGCGGCCTGGTCGGGGACGACGGCGGCATCAGCCAGGTGGGCGTCGCGCTGCGCGAGGAGCTCGAGGCCGAGACCGACGCGATGTCGATGGCCCCGTGGCGCGCGCTGGGCGAGGCGAAGTCGGCAGCGCTGATCGACAACGGCCGCCAGCTGACCCGAACGCTGCTGAAGGCCGGTGCGGTTCCCCGCGATCTCTTCGGCCGGGACTGAATCAGGCCTGCGAACGGGTGATCGGCGGGCCGCGGCTACCATCGGACCGTGCCGCTTCCTACTTGGATCTCCCGCCCGTCCCCGCGCGTCGTGCGCAACCTGGCGCTCGCGGTGCTGGTGATGCAGGCGCTGATCTCGGTGACCGGTGTGACGGTTCGCGTGACGGGTTCCGGGCTCGGCTGCCCGACCTGGCCGCAGTGCTTCCCCGGCAGCATGGTGCCCATCGAGCACCCCGAGGTGGCGACGCTGCACCAGGTGATCGAGTTCGGCAACCGGCTGCTGACCGGTGTGATCGGTTTCGTCGCGCTGGCCTGCTTCCTGGCCGCGCTGCGGTGCGCGCCGCGGCGCCCGCGGCTGATCCGGTTGGCGCTGATCATGCCGCTGGGCGTGATCGCGCAGGCGATCATCGGCGGTGTCACGGTGCTGGTGAACCTGGCCTGGTGGAGCGTGTCGGTGCACTTCATGGCATCGGCGGTGCTGATCTGGCTGGCCACGATCCTCTACAAGGCCACCAAGGAGGGCGACCGCGAGCCGGTCGGCGTGGTGCCGACGCCGATGCGCAGGCTGCTGGTCGCGCTGACCGCGGTGACCGCGGCGGTGCTGATCGCGGGCACCCTGGTGACCGCGGCGGGCCCGCACGCCGGTGATCCGGACACGCCGCGGCTCGACCTGCCGGTGCAGACCCTGGTCCAGGTGCACGGCCTGCTGGTGATGGCCTACGTGCTGATCCTCGCGGTGTTCGGCGTGTGGCTGCGCAGCGCCCGCCCCACCAAGGCGCTGCTGAAGACCTACGGCTCGGCCTGCGCGATGGTGCTGGTCCAGGGCGTGATCGGATCGGTCCAGTACTACCTGGGCGTGCCGGAAGCGATGGTCGTGCTGCACATGGCGGCGGCCACCCTGGTGATCATCATCACCGCCCTGCTGTGGGGCGAGTCCCGCCACCGCGGCCCGCTGCCCGAGCCGGCCACCACCGCGAAGGACGCCGAGCCCGCGGCGGTCTGAGCTCAGCCGAGGATGCCGCGGTCGTAGCCCGCGGCGACGGCGGCGGCCCGGTCGTTGACGCCCAGCTTGCCGTAGAGGTGGGTGAGGTGGGTCTTGACCGTGGCCTCGCTGACGAACAGCTCGGCGGCGATCTCCCGGTTCGACCGGCCTCTGGCCACCAGCCCCAGCACTTCGCGCTCCCGCGCGCTCAACGGCTGCTCCCCCGGTGATCGCACCCGCGACACCAGCCGCGAGGCCACCGCGGGCGAGAGCACCGTCCGGCCCGCTGCCGCCGCTCGCACCGCGGCGAACAGCTCGTCGCGCATCGCGTCCTTGAGCAGGTAGCCGGTGGCGCCGGCTTCGATCGCCGCGAGCGTGTCGGAGTCGGTGTCGTAGGTGGTGAGCACGAGGACCTTGCAGCGCCGGCCGCGGCGGACCAGCTCGGAGATCGCCGCGACACCGCCGCCGCCGGGCATCCGCAGGTCCATCAGCACCACGTCGGGATCCAGCGCGACGGCCATCGCCACGGCCGACGGCCCGTCCCCGGCCTCGCCGAGGACCTCGATGTCGGCCGCCGCGTCGAACATGCCGCGCAGGCCGTCGCGCACGACGGGGTGGTCGTCGACGATCAGCAGCGTGATGGCGCGCTCAGGCATGGCGCACCAGCGGCACCCGCGCGGAGACGGCCGTCCCCGTTCCGGGCTCGGACTCGACCTCGAAGACACCGGCGACCCGCTCGGCGCGGGCGCGCATGCCGCCCAGCCCGAAACCGCTCGTCGAGCTGCCGGTGACGCGGCCCGGATCGAAGCCCCGACCGTCGTCACGCACGTCCACGCTCACCTCTTCATCCATGTAGGACAAGGTCACTCCCACTCTCGTCGGCTGCGCGTGGCGACCGGCGTTGGCCAGCGATTCCTGCGCGATGCGCAGCAGGGTCGCTTCGATCTCCCCGTGCAGCGGCACCGCCTCCCCCACCACCGCGAGCTCCGCCCGCACGCCCGATCCCGCCGCCCACTCCTCGACCACCTTGCGCAGCGCCACCGGCAGTTCGTCGTGCTCCAGCGCGCTCGGCCCCAGGTCCTGCACCGACCGGCGCGCCTCGCCCAGACCGTGCCGGGCCAGGTCCGCGGCCCGGTCGACGTGCCTGCGCCCTTCCGCCGGGTCCTCGCTTTCCACCGCCGCTTGCAGCTGGGTGATGATCCCGGTCAGGCTCTGCGCGATCGTGTCGTGGATCTCGGCGGCCAGCCGTCGCCGCTCGTCGCCGACCCCGGCTTCCCGCGCTCGGACCAGCAGCTGCGCTTGCAGACCGGCGTTCTCCTCGTGGGCCTGCTTCAAGCGGGCGTTGGCCCGCTCCAGCTCCGCGATGGTGGCCGCCTTCGCCCGGGCGTTCTCCTCCCGCTCGTGCTCGATCCGCATGAACAGGAGCACCAGCCCGCTGTTGAGCGTGAACAGCGCGCCGAAGGCGGCCCACTGCAGCGGGCTGGTGAACGGCATCCCGCCCGACTGCGATCCCGCCATGATGATCGCGGTGGCCAGCAGCCCGACCTTGACCGCCCGCGGGCGCAGCCACGTCCCGGCGTCGAAGTAGCCGAGCGTCGCGTAGACCGCGAAGAACGGGTTGAGGTAGGTGAGCGCGAAGGCCAGCACGGTCCGGAGCGCGTAGTAGATCTCGCCGGCCGCGCCGCGCTCGGACACGACCCGATGGATCCTCGTCCAGCACAGCTGCAGCACGAGCGCCAGCAGTGCCAGTGCGACGAGCGTCTCCGGCCGGCCGTTGCGCATCACCGGCTCCGCCGTGACCAGGGAGATCAGCGTCGCGATGCCCAGCAACGCGTACGGACCCCAGCTGACGTGCCATTCCCGCCGTTCAGGCACAGCCCGTTCTACTCCCACCGGAACCAGCGCACTGCGGCGCCGGAGAGGATCGACGTCCAGAACACCACGATCGCCAGGTGCCCCCAGCCCGGCCAGGCGCCTCCGGCAGCTCGGTCGAGAGCTGCCGACGCCGCCCCGAGCGGGGTGAACTCGACCGCGCGCTGCAGGACGTCCGGCATGACCTGCACCGGGATCCACACACCGGCGGTGAACATCATCGCGAGGAAGGCTACCGTCCCGATCACCCCGGCCGTCTTCGTGCTGCGCGGCACCGCGGACAGGGCCGCACCGAGCGCGAGCACGCTGAGCACCGCGAGGACCAGCGTCAGCACGTAACCGGCGAGCCCGTTCGGCAGCTCGACGCCGAAGGCGACGCGCCCGACGGCCAGCGCCAGCACCACCGCGCACAGCACAGCAGCCCCGTGCAGGACGGCCTGCGCCGCCAGCAGCGCAGCCGGCTGCATCGGCGTGGTCGACGCGCGGCGGAGGATGCCGCGCTCTCGGTAGCCGGCGAACACCGGCGGCATGGCCTGCACCCCGGCCATGATCATCGACATCAGCACCACCACCGGGACGTAGAGGTCGATCACCCGGCGGCCGCCGAGGTCGGGGTTCGCCTCCCGGAAGGCGGGGATCAGGCCGAGGATCACCAGCAGCACGGTGGGCGCGGCGACGATCCAGAACAGGCTGCCCGGTTCGCGGAGGAACAGGCGGGTTTCGGCCTTGAGGACGGCTGCGTTCATCTCAGTGCTCCGATCCGGTCAGGGCGAGGAAGGCTTCGTCCAGCGTCGCGTCGGTGACGCGCAGCTCGCGGGCGGCGATGCCGCGGCGGGCCAGCAGCGAGAGCACCGATTCGACGGTCTCGTCGGTGCCGTTGACGACCAGCCGGTCGCCCTGCGACGTCGCCGATGCCGCTCCGGGCATCGCGGCCAGCTCGGCCGCGTCGAGCCCGCCTCGCGGCACGAAGGACATGACGACCGAGGCGGGCGACCGGTTGATGAGCCCGCTCGGCGCGTCGAGCGCCACCACCTGGCCGCGGTCGAGCACCGCGACCCGGTCGCACAGCCGCTGCGCTTCCTCCGTGAAGTGGGTGACCAGCACGACCGTGACGCCGCTGGCCCGCACCTCCTCGATCAGCTGCCAGGTGTCCCGGCGGGCCCGCGGATCCAGGCCGGTGGTGAGCTCGTCGAGCACCACGACCTGCGGATTTCCGATCAGGGCCAGCGCGATGAACAGCCGCTGCTGCTGGCCGCCGGAGAGCGCGGCGAAGCGGGTGCCGAACCGCTCGGTGAGCCCGAGGCGTTCCGCGAGCGCCTGCCAGTCCGCCGGGTCCGGGTAGCAGGCGGCGTGCAGTTCCAGCGCTTCGCGCACGGTGATCTTGGGTTGCAGCTGGGCGTCCTGGAGCTGCGCGCCCAGGACGCGGGTGAGCCGGTCGCGATCGGCTGCCGGGTCGAGCCCGGCCACCCGCACCGTTCCCGAGTCGGGTTCGCGGAGCCCTTCGACGCACTCGGCGGTGGTCGTCTTGCCCGCGCCGTTGGGGCCGAGGATCCCGAAGATCTCCCCCGCTTCGACGGCGAAGCTGATCCCGTCCACGACCGGTCTTCCGGCGTAGGACTTGCGCAGCCCGTCGACTTCGATGATCGCCATGCCCAGCAGTGTCGCGAGCAGCGGCGGCACCGGGCATCGACCGGCTCGCTCGACCTGGCATCAGCCGATCGGCTGATGGGTCAGAAGCGGAGCTTGGGCTTGCCCTCGCGCTCCCAGCGGCGCCACAGCTCGGGCATCTCACCGGCCAGCCACTGGTAGAACTCGTGCACGGTGCGCAGGCGACGGGCGCGTTCGCCCTGGCCGCTGAACATGCGCAGCCCGGCCGCGGTCAGCTCCTCCAGCGCGGTGACCCGCTGCATCCGGTGCCGCACCAGCTCCGGCCAGCGGTCCTCCTCCACCCGGTACAGCGCCGCTTCGCGGCCCTGCCGGGTCGTCTTGGAGACCACGCCGAGTCGCATCAGCAGCCGCACGTTGGTGCTGATCGAGCCGGTGCTGGCGGCCAGTGCCAGGGACAGCTCGGCGGCGGTGCGCTCCGGCGGGTCGCAGACGAGCAGGAACGCCAGGACCCGCCCGGCGATCAGCGGCATGCCTTCGCTGGCTTCGAAGTGCGCCGCCATCTGCTCGATCCACTCCGACATGGCCGGTCGGTCGGTGCGCTGCACGTAGTCGGGCACGACGGCTCCAGGTGATCGAGTTCAGTACTCGCTGAAAAGGTAAACCACAGCGAAGACTTCGACCAGCCGCCGACCGGCGTGTCGCGGAGCGGACGAGATCAGCTGGTGCGCGCGCCCATCGTCCGGCGGTGCCCGGCGCCGATCTTCATCGCGCCGACGGTCTCGCCGTCCCACTCGTGGGCCGACAGCCCCTCGACGGCCTCGACCAGCGCGTTGCCGGTGGCAACATCGGGCACCATGACGTCGCCGAAGCGGCCGTCGTCGCCGACCAGCACGACGCGGGCACCGGCCTGGCCCAGGTTCTCCACGACCGCGCGAGCGGACTTGCCGTGCGCGGCGACGAACGCCTTGGCCGTCGCGATCGCCTTGGGCGAAGGTGCGGTGGTGGTCTCTTCGGTAGCCGTCATGACCGAATCCTAAATGAGCCCGCCGGGAAGATCCGACGGCGCGGGCCGGTTGCAGCAGACGAGGACGACAGCGAAGGAGTCAGCATGCGAGCCATCCGGGTAGCGGCCAACGGTGGGCCCGAGGTCCTGCAGCTCACCGAGATCGAGGCACCGGAACCGCAGCCCGGCCAGCTGCTGGTCGAGGTCGCCGCGAGCGGGGTGAACTTCATCGACACCTACCAGCGCAGCGGCGTCTACGCGATGCAGGTGCCGTTCACCCCCGGTTCCGAGGGCGCCGGCGAGGTCGTCGCGGTGGGCGAAGGCGTGACCGGCTTCGCCGTCGGCGACCGCGTCGCCTGGGCGATGGCGCCGGGCAGCTACGCCGAGCGGGCGCTGGTGCCCGCCGACAAGGCGGTCCGGGTCCCGGCCGGCGTGGACATCCGCACCGCGGCCGCGGCACTGCTGCAGGGCCTCACCGCGCACTACCTGGTCACCTCCACGCACCCGGTGCGCACCGGGGAGACCGCGCTGGTGCACGCCGCCGCGGGCGGCATGGGACTGCTGCTGACGCAGCTGGTCAAGCACCTCGGCGGCAACGTCATCGGCACCGTGTCCACCGCCGAGAAGGAGAAGCTGGCGCGCGAGGCCGGGGCCGACGAGATCATCCGCTACACCGAGGAGGACGTGGCCGCCACGGTCGCCGACCTCACCGACGGGCGCGGCGTGGACGTGGTCTACGACGGGGTCGGCAAGACCACCTTCGACGCCAGCCTGGCCAGCCTCCGCCCGCGCGGCCTGCTCGCGCTGTTCGGCGCGGCGAGCGGCCCGGTGCCCCCGGTGGACCCGCAGCGGCTGAACTCGGCGGGTTCGGTGTTCCTGACCCGCCCCAGCCTGGCGCACCACATCCTGACCCGCGACGAGCTGGACTGGCGGGCCGGTGAGCTGTTCGACTGGATCGCCACCGGGGTGCTCGACATCCGCATCGGCGGCACCTACCCGCTGGAAGACGCCCGCCGCGCCCACGAGGACCTGGAAGGCCGCCGCACCACGGCGAAGCTCCTGCTCCTGCCGTGATCGCCCTGCCTGCCCCGGTCCGCGTGACCGGGGCGGGTCTACAAGGACGGCCAGCCGAGGACCGGCAGGCCCAGCGCCGAGTCGACCGCCAGCGCCACGAACACGATCATCAGGTACGTGTTGGACATGTGGAACAGCTTCATCGGCTTGGTCTTCTCGCCGCGCTTGGTCGCCGCGTGCAGCCGGTGCGCCAGCAGCAGGAACCACGCGCCCGCCAGCACCGCGAAGGCCGCGTAGAGCCAGCCGGTCGCCGGGACCAGCAGCAGCGTCCAGAGCACCATCAGCCAGGTGTAGGCGACGATCTGGCGCGAGACGTGGGTCGGCGCGGCGACCACCGGCAGCATCGGGACGCCGGCGCGCTCGTAGTCGTCCTTGTACTTCATGGCCAGCGCCCAGGTGTGCGGCGGCGTCCAGAAGAAGATCACGCCGAACATCACCAGCGCGGGCCAGTCGATCCGCCCGGTCACCCCGGCCCAGCCGATCACCACCGGCATGCAGCCCGCCGCGCCGCCCCAGACGACGTTCTGCGCGGTGCGGCGCTTGAGCACCAGGGTGTAGACGAAGACGTAGAACAGGATCGTGCCGACCGCCATCGACGCGGACAGCAGGTTCGCCGTCGCCCAGAGCCAGGCGAAGGAGCCCACGCCCAGCACGATGCCGAAGACCAGCGCGTGCCGGGTGGACACGGTGTGCCGCACCAGCGGGCGCGCCCTGGTGCGCTTCATCACCTGGTCGATGTCGGCGTCGGCCACGCAGTTCAGCGCGTTCGCGCTGCCCGCGGCCATGGTGCCGCCGATCAGCGTGGCGATCACCAGCCACGGCGACGGGATGCCCCGCTCGGCCAGCAGCATCGCCGGGATGGTGGTGACCAGCAGCAGTTCGATGACCCGCGGCTTGATCAGGCCGACGTAGGCCTTCAGCAGCTCGGCGGGGCGGCGGGCGTGCTGCTGGCGGGAGGTGTCGGCGGTGGTGGTCACGGCGCTGCGCTCACCGACGACATGGCACTCCTTGGGCATCTCGGACGACCGGGGCCGACCCTCGCGTGACGCGGGGATCAACCGCCTGTGAATAGTAGGCGCGCTACTGAAGCCCGCCACGCGCGGGTGGCCGGGAAACCCTCGGTGACCCTGGTCACGCAGCGTTGCCGGTATTCTGGGGGCGTTCGGCGATCAGCCGGAGATCCGGTCGCCGTGCAGCGCGAATTCGACCCCTTGGCGCAGGGTCGGCGCCATCGCACCGCCGCCCCCGCAGGCGGCGGGACGGCAATTGAGACGGGTCGGCGCGTGGCCGATCGGACACGACTAGGCTGCCCGTCGGACGAGGGATAACCGCGGTTCGAATCGGTCCAGCGACCGCATTCACCCGTCAACGGGATACCGCCGAAGGAAAAACTTGGAGCTGCGTCCGTGTCCGTCACCGACGACCTTGCCCGCTTGACCACCAAGCGACTGCCCGAAGACTGGAGCGAGCTGGACCAGCGCGCGGTGGACACCGCTCGCGTGCTGGCCGCCGATGCGGTGGAGAACTGCGGCAGCGGCCACCCCGGCACCGCGATGAGCCTGGCCCCGGCGGCCTACGCGCTGTTCCAGCGCGTCATGCGGCACGACCCGAACGACCCGGAGTGGATCGGCCGCGACCGCTTCGTGCTGTCCGCGGGCCACTCGAGCCTGACGCTGTACGTGCAGCTGTTCCTGTCCGGCTACGGCCTGGAGCTGGAGGACCTCAAGCAGCTGCGCAAGTGGGGTTCGAAGACCCCGGGCCACCCGGAGTACGGGCACACCGCCGGGGTGGAGACCACCACCGGCCCGCTGGGGCAGGGCCTGTCCACCGCGGTCGGCATGGCCTTCGCCGCCCGCCGCGAGCGCGGTCTGTTCGACCCGGAGACCGCCGCCGGTGAGAGCCCGTTCGACCACCACATCTACGTGATCGCCTCCGACGGCGACATCGAGGAGGGCGTCACCTCCGAGGCGTCGTCGCTGGCCGGTACCCAGCAGCTGGGCAACCTCACGGTGATCTACGACGCGAACGAGATCTCCATCGAGGACGACACCGCGATCGCGCTGTCCGAGGACACCGCGAAGCGCTACGAGTCCTACGGCTGGCAGGTCCTCACCGTGCACGGCGGCGAGGACGTCAAGGGCCTGCTGGAGGCCATCGAGACCGCCAAGGCCGAGACCTCCCGCCCGACCCTGATCGTGCTGCGCACGGTGATCGGCTACCCGGCCCCGACCAAGATGAACACCGGCAAGGCGCACGGCGCCGCGCTCGGTGCCGACGAGGTCGCCGGGGTCAAGAAGGCGCTGGGCCTGGACCCGGAGCAGTCCTTCCAGGTCGACGCCGAGGTGCTGGCGCACGCCCGCGAGGTCGTGGCCCGCGGCGAGGCCGCGCACGCCGAGTGGAAGATCGCCTTCGACAAGTGGGCGGCGGCCAACCCGGAGCGCAAGGCGCTGCTGGACCGGCTGGCCACCCGCGAGCTGCCCGCCGGCTGGCAGGAGAAGCTGCCGAGCTGGGAGGCCGACGGCAAGTCCATCGCCACCCGCAAGGCCTCCGGTGAGGTGCTCAACGCGCTGGCCGACGTGCTGCCCGAGCTCTGGGGCGGTTCGGCCGACCTGGCGGAGAGCAACAACACCACGATGAAGGGCGTCGACTCGTTCGGCCCGGCGTCGATCTCCACCAGCACCTGGACGGCCGACCCCTACGGCCGCACGCTGCACTTCGGCATCCGCGAGCACGCGATGGGCGCGATCCTCAACGGCATCGCGCTGCACGGCGGCACCCGCCCCTACGGCGGCACCTTCCTGGTGTTCAGCGACTACATGCGTCCCGCGGTGCGGCTCGCCGCGCTGATGAAGGTCCCGTCCATCTTCGTGTGGACGCACGACTCCATCGGCCTCGGCGAGGACGGCCCGACGCACCAGCCGATCGAGCACGTGGCCTCGCTGCGCGCCATCCCGGGCTTCTCGATGGTCCGCCCGGCCGACGCCAACGAGACCGCGGCGGCGTGGCAGAAGATCCTGGAGGACCCGAGCGGCCCGGCCGGTCTGGCGCTGACCCGCCAGGGCGTGCCGACGCTGGAGGGCGTGAGCACCGAGGGCGTGGCCAAGGGCGGTTACGTGCTGGCCGAGGCCGGCAACGGCGAGCCGCAGCTGGTGCTGATCGCCACCGGCTCCGAGGTGCAGCTGGCCGTCGAGGCCAGGAAGGTCCTGGAGGCCGACGGCGTTGCCACCCGCGTGGTCTCGATGCCGTGCGTGGAGTGGTTCGACGCGCAGGACGAGGCCTACCGCGAGCAGGTGCTGCCGAAGTCGGTCAAGGCCCGCGTCTCGGTCGAGGCCGGCATCGCGATGCCCTGGTACCGGTTCGTCAAGGACGCCGGCGAGTCGGTGTCCATCGAGCACTTCGGCGCCTCGGCGGACTACAAGACCCTGTACAACGAGTTCGGCATCACCGTCGACGCCGTTGTCGCGGCGGCCCGGCGCAGCCTGAGCAACGCCCAGCAGGCGTGAGCGGAGGAATCCCTGTGACCACCAACCAGAACCTCAAGGCGCTCAGCGAGGCCGGGGTGTCGATCTGGCTGGACGACCTGTCCCGCCAGCGGATCACCTCGGGCAACCTCGCCGAGCTGATCACCGACCAGGCGGTCGTCGGCGTCACCAGCAACCCGACGATCTTCGCCAACGCGCTGTCCAACGCGGCCGACTACAACGAGAAGGTCCGCGAGCTGGCGGCCCGCGGCGCGAGCGTGGACGACACCGTCCGCGAGCTGACCACCGCTGACGTGCGCGACGCCGCGGACATCTTCCGCAACGTCCACGAGCAGTCCGGTGGTGTCGACGGCCGCGTCTCGCTGGAGGTCGACCCGCGGCTGGCGCACGACACCGACCGCACCGTGGCCGAGGCCGTGGACCTGTGGAAGGCCGTGGACCGGCCGAACCTGATGGTCAAGATCCCGGCCACCGTGGAGGGCCTGCCCGCGATCACCCGCGTGCTGGCCGAGGGCATCAGCGTCAACGTCACGCTGATCTTCTCGGTGCAGCGCTACCGCGACGTGATGGACGCCTTCCTGGCCGGTCTGGAGCAGGCGAAGGCCAACGGCCACGACATCGCCCAGATCGCCTCGGTCGCGTCGTTCTTCGTGTCCCGCGTGGACACCGAGATCGACAAGCGGCTGGAGAAGATCTCCGGTGGTGAGGCGCTGCGCGGCAAGGCCGCGATCGCCAACGCCCGCCTGGCCTACGCGGCCTACGAGGAGGTCTTCGGCGGCGAGCGCTGGAAGGCGCTGGCCGCCGACGGCGCCAAGGCGCAGCGTCCGCTGTGGGCTTCCACCGGCGTGAAGGACCCGGCCTACTCCGACACCCGCTACGTGGACGAGCTGGTCGCGCCGAACACGGTGAACACCATGCCGGAGGCGACGCTGAAGGCCACCGCCGACCACGCCGACGTGCGCGGCGACACGGTCAGCGGCACCGCCGCCGCCTCGCAGCAGGTCTTCGACGACCTGGCGAGCGCGGGCATCGACCTCGACGACGTGTTCGCGGTGCTGGAGCGCGAGGGCGTCGAGAAGTTCGAGAAGTCCTGGAGCGAACTGCTGGACACGGTCGCCCAGCAGCTCGAGCAGGCCAAGTAAGCGTTGTGGCGGGGCCGGTTCGCGAACCGGCCCCGCCGCCGCGTCTCCGGGCCGCACCTGCCCGGATGGGCGACACTGTGGTCGCACGAAGTTGGCTTCCAAGATCGAATCCCGGAAGGCCAGATCGAACTGGGGTTCGACCCAACAAGTCGAGCGCTGTTAAGGAAGTACATGGCAACCGAAATTTCCGTCGACATTCCCGATGTGGCGCTAGCGGCCGAGGCCCGACCGCTGGTCGAGCGGTTGGCCGCCGATGCGGTTGCCGGCAAGCTCGCCGCCCAGGACGCCGCGCTGTGGGGTCCGGACGCCGAGCCCGAGGCATCCATCCGGCTGTCCTGGACGACGCTGCACGAGAGCTCCCGCCCGCTGCTGGCCGAGATCGACGCGCTGCGCGCCGAACTGCACGCCGAGGGCCTGGACCGCGTGGTGCTGGCCGGCATGGGTGGCTCGTCGCTGGCCCCTGAGGTGATCACCGCGACCGCCGGGGTTCCGCTGGTCGTGCTGGACACCACCGATCCCGGCCAGGTCGCCGACGCGCTGGCGGGCGATCTGGACCGCACCGTGCTGGTGGTCTCCTCGAAGTCCGGCACCACCGTCGAGACCGACTCGCACCGCAGGATCTTCGAGCAGGCCTTCACGCAAAACGGAATCGATCCTGTGACCCGGATCATCGTGGTCACCGATCCCGGTTCCCCGATGGAGACGGCCGCCCGCGAGGCCGGCTACCGCAAGGTCTTCACCGCCGACCCGCACGTGGGCGGCCGCTACTCGGCGCTGACCGCCTTCGGCCTGGTGCCCGCGGGCCTGGCCGGTGCCGACGTCTCGGCGCTGCTGGACGACGCGGCCGCGGCGTTCCGGCGGCTGAGCACCGATGACGCGGACAACCCGGCCGTGCAGCTGGCCGCCGCGCTCGGCGCGGCGCACGCCGGTGGCGCGGAGAAGGTCGTGTTCGCCGACACCGGTTCCGGCATCAAGGGCTTCGGCGACTGGGTGGAGCAGCTGATCGCCGAGTCCACCGGCAAGAACGGCACCGGTCTGCTGCCGGTCGTCGTGGAGGGCACCGACGCGCCCGGTTTCGCCGACGCGGGCGAGGACGCCACCACGGTGGCGGTCGGCCCGGCCGTCAAGGGCGCGAAGATCAGCACCACCGGTCCGCTGGGCGGGCAGTTCCTGCTGTGGGAGTTCGCCACCGCGCTGGCCGGCCGGCTGCTGGGCATCAACCCGTTCGACCAGCCCGACGTGGAGGCCGCCAAGAAGGCCGCGCGGGCGCTGCTGGACGGCCCGGCCGGTGGCCCGGCCGCGACACCGGTGCTGGTGGACGGTTCGATCGAGGTGCACGCCTCCGGCGAGTGGCTCTCCGCCGGGGTCGGCACGGTGGCCGAGGCGCTGCGCGCGTTCCTGGCCGCTGCGCCGAAGAACGGCTACCTGGCGGTGCAGGCCTACCTGGACCGCCTCGACGACGCCTCGGCCGCGGTGCTGCGCCCGGAGCTGGCGCGCCGCAGCGGGCTGCAGACCACCTTCGGCTGGGGTCCGCGGTTCCTGCACTCCACCGGCCAGTACCACAAGGGCGGTCACCAGAACGGCGTGTTCCTGCAGATCACCGGCGACGCCGAGCAGGACCTGCAGGTGCCGGAGCGGCCGTACACGCTGTCCGGTCTGCAGCGCGCTCAGGCGCTCGGCGACGGGCAGGTGCTCGCCGACCACACGCGGCCGGTGCTGCGGCTGCACCTCACCGACCGCGCGGCCGGACTGGTCGAGCTGGTCAAGGCAGTGCAGGACCTGGCGCGAGGAGGTGCGCGGTGACCCCGCCCGACCAGCAGTGGCAGAACCCGCTGCGGGATCCGCGGGACAAGCGGCTGCCCCGGATCGCGGGCCCGTGCGGCCTGACGATCTTCGGCGTGACCGGTGACCTGTCCCGCAAGAAGCTGATGCCGGCGATCTACGACCTGGCCAACCGGGGCCTGCTGCCGCCGGGCTTCGCGCTGACCGGGTTCGCCCGCCGCGACTGGGCCGACCAGGACTTCGGCCAGGTCGTCTACGAGGCGGTCAAGGAGCACGCGCGCACCCCGTTCCACCAGAGCGTCTGGGACCGGCTGGCGGAGGGGATCCGGTTCGTGCCGGGTTCCTTCGACGACGACGAGGCCTTCGACCGGCTCGCCGAGACCGTCAAGCAGCTCGACGCCGAGCGCGGCACGGGCGGCAACCACGCCTTCTACCTGTCGGTGCCGCCGTCGGCGTTCCCGACGGTGCTCAAGCAGCTGTCCCGCTCCGGGCTGACCGACCAGTCCGGGGACAGCTGGCGGCGGGTGGTCATCGAGAAGCCGTTCGGCCACGACCTGGAGAGCGCGAAGCACCTCAACCACATCGTCAACGAGGTGTTCCCCGAGGACTCGGTGTTCCGCATCGACCACTACCTCGGCAAGGAGACGGTGCAGAACCTGCTGGCGCTGCGCTTCGCCAACCAGCTGTTCGAGCCGATCTGGAACGCGCACTACGTGGACCACGTGCAGATCACCATGGCCGAGGACATCGGGCTGGGCGGTCGCGCGGGCTACTACGACGGCATCGGCGCGGCCCGCGACGTGATCCAGAACCACCTGCTGCAGCTGATGGCGCTGACGGCGATGGAGGAGCCGGTCTCCTTCGCGCCGCAGGACCTGCGCGCGGAGAAGGTGAAGGTGCTCTCGGCGACCAAGCCGGTCGGCCCGTTCGACGAGACCACCGCGCGCGGCCAGTACACCGGTGGCTGGCAGGGCGGTTCGCTGGTGCCGGGGCTGCACGAGGAGGGCGGGTTCGCCGCCGACTCGATCACCGAGACCTACGCGGCGATCACCCTCGAGGTGGAGAGCCGGCGCTGGGCCGGGGTGCCGTTCTACCTGCGCAGCGGCAAGCGGCTGGGCCGCCGGGTCACCGAGATCGCGGTGGTGTTCAAGCGCGCGCCGCACCTGCCGTTCGACAGCACGATGACCGAGGAGCTGGGGCAGAACGCCCTGGTGATCCGGGTGCAGCCGGACGAGGGCGTGACGATGCGCTTCGGCGCGAAGGTGCCGGGCACCTCGATGGAGGTGCGCGACGTGACCATGGACTTCGGTTACGGGCACGCCTTCACCGAGTCCTCGCCGGAGGCCTACGAGCGGCTGATCCTGGACGTGCTGCTGGGCGAGCCGTCGCTGTTCCCGGTCAACGAGGAAGTCGAACTGTCCTGGAAGATCCTCGACCCGGTGCTGGAGCACTGGGCCGAGCGCGGCAAGCCGCAGCCCTACAAGGCGGGCACCTGGGGCCCGCCGTCGGCGGACGCCATGCTGGCCCGCACCGGACGCGTCTGGAGGCGACCGTGATCATCGACCTGCCGTCCACCACGACCTCGCAGGTCAACAAGAAGCTGGTGGAGCTGCGCGAGACCGGCGGCGCGGTCGCGCTGGGCCGGGTGCTGACGCTGGTGGTCGTCACCGGCGACGGCACCGAGGTGGAGAAGGCCATCCAGGCCGCCAACGACGCCAGCCGGGAGCACCCGTGCCGGGTGATCGTGGTGGCCAGCGGCGCGCGGCAGGCCGCGCCCCGGCTGGACGCCCAGATCCGCATCGGCGGTGACGCGGGTGCCTCCGAGGTGATCGTGCTGCGGCTGTACGGGCCGCTGGCCGACGAGGGCGCGGGGTCGGTCGTCCCGCTGCTGCTGCCGGACGCCCCGGTGGTGGCGTGGTGGCCCACCAACGCCCCGGAGGTCCCGTCGAAGGACCCGATCGGCGCGCTGTCGCACCGGCGGATCACCGACGCGGCCAACGAGGCCGACCCGATCGCGGCCCTGCAGAAGCGCCTGCAGTCCTACGCCGACGGCGACACGGACCTGGCCTGGACCCGGCTGACCTCGTGGCGCGCGATGCTGGCCTCGGCGATGGACCTGCCGCCGCACGAGCCGGTCACCTCCGCCACGGTGACCGGTGCGGCGGACTCCCCGTCGACCGATCTGCTGGCCGGGTGGCTGGCCAGCTACCTGCAGGTCCCGGTGCGCCGGGTGGACCACCCGCGCGGGCCGGGCATCGTCTCGGCGGTGCTGGAGCGCCCGTCGGGCAACGTGGAGATCGTCCGCCCGGACGGCAAGGTCGGTGTCCTGACCCAGCCGGGGCAGCCGGACCGCCGGGTGTCGCTGCACCGCCGCGAGGTCCGCGACTGCCTCACCGAGGAGCTGCGCCGCCTGGACCCGGACGAGATCTACGAGGCCACCCTGGGCGGCCTGGACAAGATCGTCCGCGATGACGAGCCGGAGCAGCAGGAGGACGAGTCGTGACCCGCGTGGTGGTGCACGACTCGGGCGAGCTGCTGGCCGCCGCGGCGGCAGCGCGGCTGATCACCGCGCTGGTGGACGCCCAGGCCGCGCACGGCGTGGCCTCGGTGGTGCTCACCGGTGGCCGCACCGGCATCGGCGTGCTGGAGCAGGTCCGCCGCTCCCCCGCCCGCGACGCGGTGAACTGGTCCGATGTGGACGTCTACTGGGGCGACGAGCGGTTCCTGCCGGACGGCGACCCGGAGCGCAACGAGACCCAGGCCCGCGAAGCGCTGCTGGACCACGTCGCGGTGAACCCGGAGCGGGTGCACCCGATGGCCCCGTCGGACGGCAAGTTCGGCGCGGACGCGGATGCGGCCGCAGCGCACTACGCGGAGGTCCTGGCGACCAAAGCGGCCCCGGCCACCGACATCGCGGTGCCCCGCTTCGACGTCCTGCTGCTGGGCGTCGGCGAAGAGGGCCACACGGCGTCGCTGTTCCCGGACACGCCGTACGTGAAGGAGGCGGAGCGAACGGTGGTGGGCGTCCACGACTGCCCGAAGCCGCCGCCGACCCGCATCTCCCTGACCCTCCCGGCGATCCGGGCGGCGTCGGAGGTCTGGCTGATGACGACCGGAGCGGCCAAGGCCGAACCGGTAGCGGCAGCCCTGGCCGGTGCGAAGCCGGTGGACATCCCGGCAGCGGGAGCCCGCGGTCGCGACCGCACGCTCTGGCTCCTGGACGCGACAGCGGCGACCCAGCTCCCCACCGGAAGCTGACCCCAACAGCGAGTGGCGCCCTGACTTTCCGGGGCGCCACTCGGCGTTTTCAGCTCTCGCAGCTCAGCCCTCAGCAGACTGCGCTTCGTCAGCGAACACCTCGTCGAAAGACCTACTGCGCTCACTGCCTAACCTGCCGAGATACCATCCCCTACGGTCTTCGTTGTCCGCTAGATACTCATTCAGCACCTGGCCGCGCAACGCTCGGTGCCTCGAGTGGAGTCAGTATGAACGGTGACGGGGAGCCACGTCGCCTAAGGTCGTCACGGCACCGTTCACGCAGCCACTTCATCAACCTCGTCAACGGTGCCAGCTTCGATTCCAACAACCTCAACCTCTACCCCCCACTCCTCCAGCAAGTTCACCGTCTGCGCAAGCGCGACCTGCGAAAACGCGAACAGTGAGTCCGGAGTGAGCGCCACCCCCTTCTTGAGCAGGATCGCGAACACAACACGCTTTGGCTTGAAGTCCTTCGGGATGATACGACCACTGACATCCTGTACCTTGCGTACGAACCGTTCACGGATCTGAGCGTTACCAAGCAGCATCTGCACTGCCACAAGCCCCTGGTGGAACAGGTGACTCAGAGCATCGGACGCGCTCGCCTGCTTGACCATGACCAGCGTGCCGTCAGCGGAGAGCAGATCGCAAACTTCCAGCGTGTCCGGCGATTTCAGCGGATTCCTCACCGCTTTCTTATCCAGGCAAATAAGTCCGGCGGATGGGCATCGTCGTGGGGCGTTTGCGTTGTAGTCACCTTCCTTCTCCCCCGGTTCCCACTTCGGCAGCTCCACTGACGCACTCGGGACAATCACCCGAGTCACAGTGTTGACGATCTCGGGCAAGTAGCGTTCGCCGAGCTCGTACCACTGGTTGTCAGTGAGGTGGAACCGGCGGGATCCGAGCGACACATTGGCTTCCAACCACCGGATCAGTGGGTCAGTAGCGAGATCAGCCGAGACCCGATCGTGGACACGCCGAAACAGTGCCACTTCCGCATCACGCAACGCCGACGCACGATGACCGGCCCGGTGCATGGCCAATCTCTTCAGCACGTAGTTCAGGTCAAACTCGTCGGAGTGACGCCACTCAGACTTACTGATCTTGATGCGGTAATCCCGCGCCGCAGCGATCTCATCAAGACGGTTGTACGGCATCGCGGCGGTGACGAGCCCACCGTCCGGATCACCCAACACGTCGTCCAGGACTTGATCCAGCTCTGCCAGAGTGGCTTCATCACGAACCGGCCGGACATGCTCGATGAATTCCAGCGCGCGGTGAGGCCGGTTCTGACAGCACACCCGAGCGACCTCGCGGATATCGGCTACCAGGTTCTTCGCCTCGATACCGAGCGGAAGCTGAAGCCCGAACCCTCCGTCGACTCGAACGAGCGTTTCATTGCCAAGGCGGGTCCGCGTCAACGCCACCCCGTGGACCTCGCCTGCGACCTTACGCACGATCCGCAGATACTCGTTGACGCCGAGGCGGCTCACCGGCGCACCGCCCGCAATCATGGTGATATCCGTGCGCCCCTCACCCAGCACTTTCGACGTCATCCCGAAGACCGCGTTGGGGTCCACCGCCCGAAGTGCGAACGACAGGCCAAAGTTCGTGTCCTTAAGCCGGTCAGGAATCAGCCGGAATCCCTGGTCAAAACCGATGGCGTAAACCTGACCGTCAACGGCCAGCACCAGCACTGCGGAAGATCGCCAGCTCGGCTCGACCACGTCGCATCCTGTGGTGCGCCGGACTTCTGGGCACCATTCCGCCTCATCGCGCACGTCGTTCACGATCACGAGCAAGGCCGGGACACCAAGCTCGGCGAAGTGCGGCGCCACCTGAACTTTGTGATCAAGTGCATCGAGGCGGTCGCGATCCAGCGCTTTCCGCAGACCGTCGGTGGTCGCTGGTATACCGACAAGTCGGTAGAGCGTGTGCTTGGACGTGTTGGTCGTCACGTGCTTCTCCACGGTTCCGCGCCGGAGTCAGACCTCCGAGCCAGACGGGGAAGATCGGAACCACTTCGACAGTGACAGCTGGTTCGGAACGCCTCCATCGTTTCCCCGATAAAGGGGCTTATCAGAGAAGAACTGGACTAGTATCCCGAAGGGGCTAACGTTGCCATGATCGGAAAGGAGGGCAGCCGTGACGGATCCGGAAGCCACGTTGACGCTTAGTGACATCGCCGCACTCGCACATGTGCAGCGTGCAGTGGTGAGCTCGTGGCGCAAGCGTCCTACGGTGTACGGCCGATCCTTCCCGTTTCCGTCACCGATCGACGACACGCCCGGAAACCCGCGGTTCCGCCAAGAAGAGGTCGTCAAATGGCTGCAAGCCACCGGGCGGGGCAACAACCCGGACATCCACTTGGATGCCCCGGCATGGAGCACTCCCGACGGTGTGTCGCTTGAGGAGCTCGTGGCCCTGCTGTGTCTACGGTCCATCACCGGCGAGGAGCTCGGCGAGCTGCCACACGACGCGCTCGTGGACCTAGCGGAGGAGATCGACCAGGAGGATCAGTTCCTGCTGCGCGAGATCCGCACTTCTACCAGCGCCGGAGCGCGCCATACGGACGACGTCTCCGAAGCCTCCCATGGACCGGCCGAGGCGTTGGATCTGCTGGAACGAGGTCGTGTCGGCCGCGAACACGCCACCCGTGGCCTCACCGATGCAGCACTTGACCTGGTGCGCACGGTCGCGACCGCGTGTGCACGGGAGCTCGCTCCTGCCGGCGTTCCCCTAGTTCACACCGGCGGATCGCACCGGCTATCTCTAACGGTCGCGGTCGACTTCGCCGAACTGATCGTGCCCGACTCCGAATCGGGCGATGATCATCGCGCCCTGCTTCAACGCGCAATGATCCAAGGCATCGAGACCAGCAGCGACACCGCACTGCCGAGCGTCCACCTCCACTCAGTCCTCGGCTCGGATACGAGCTCCACGCTCGACGAGATCGACGGGGTCATCCTGGGGCTGGGACAATCGGATGTGGCGGTGATTCTCGGTCCGGCGTCGGCGCTGTGCGACGAGCTCCAAGGAAACGACGAGCAAAACCGGGCAGAAACGCTCCGTCCGGGCAATGTGGTCTTTGCCGCCCGACTACCTCGCGGTCTTTGGCGAGAGGCACATCGTCAGGCGCTCGGGCTATGGGTCTGCGCCGGACGTGGTGACGCACGGTTGCGGGTCACCGACATCGCGACACTCGACGATCTCGATGCCCCCGACGTAGCCGCGGACGTCGTGGCCGCGCTACGAGATGACTCATCCCGAGCGTTCCGCTATGCGCGGTTGCGCGAGCTCTCAGCTGTCCTGGGCAAGCAACCCGTCGTTCCCCGGGGAACTCGCGCGGCACGGTTCGTCACCACCGAACCCACCGACCACCGCGACCGTGTCATCGCCGCAACCCAACGCACTGCCGAACCGCTGCCCGGATTCGACGTCTTCGTCGACCCCACCATCGGCACCATAGATGTAAGCGGACTATCGCTAGGGCAGCTGCAGCAACAAGGGCTTCTGAAGATCAAACGAGGGAAGCGCTACGACCAGAGTAATCACGACCCAGACGGCACGGTCGACGTTGTCGACGCGTCCGGACCAACGGGCATTCGACTGGACGCATTCAAAGCCACCCAGCTCTATCCGCACGCCACCCGCACTGAGCCCGGCGACATTGTGTACGTCAAGGACAGGCCAAAGGCTTGGGTCGACCCGATCGGAGGATCGCTGCTTCGGGCTCCCGCCCGGGTCTTCCGCCTGGCCCGCGGGGCTGGGATCGGCCCGCATACGCTGGCAGCGATCATCAACCGACTTCCGGACACGGCCGGTGATCCCCTGGCGTGGAACATCCCTAACCTGGGGAACGGCGCGGAGGGACTTGACGCCGCGCTCGCCGCCGCCTCCGCTTACGAGGCACGACTGCGCGAGCGCTTGGCCGCTGTCCAGGACTTGACCGGACGCATGATCAACGGGGTCGCCGAAGGTGCGATCACCATCGCCGGCCACGGTGAGAACAGAGGAAGAAGGATCGAGGATGCCTCCCCGCAAGAAGAAGGAGCCGTCGGCGCCGTCGACGATGAAGGAACTCAAGGACACGCTCTGGAAGGCCGCTGACAAACTGCGTGGTTCGCTGTCAGCCAGCCAGTACAAGGACGTGATCCTCGGGCTGGTGTTCCTCAAGTACGTCTCCGATGCCTACGAGGAACGCCGAGATGCCATCCGCGCCGAACTCAAGGCCGAGGACTACGACGAGGAACAGATCGCCGAGCTAATCGACGAACCTGAGGAGTACCAGGGCTACGGCGTGTTCGTCGTGCCCCCAGTCGCACGATGGTCATACCTCGCGGAGAACGCGAAGGGGACCTTGTTCGCTGGCAACGAGCACTCCAAGACGATTGGGCAGCTCGTCGACGAGGCGATGGCGGCGGTCATGACGGAGAACCCAACGCTACAGGGCACACTCCCCCGCCTCTACAACAAAGACAACATCGACCAGCGCCGCCTCGGCGAGCTGATTGACCTGTTCAACAGCGCCCGTTTCTCCCGCCAAGGTGAGCACAAGGCCCGTGACCTCATGGGCGAGGTCTACGAGTACTTCCTCGGCAAATTCGCCCGCGCCGAAGGCAAACGCGGCGGTGAGTTCTTCACTCCACCCAGCGTTGTCAAGGTCATCGTCGAGGTCCTCGAACCCGACAAAGGCCGTGTCTACGACCCGTGCTGTGGTTCGGGCGGCATGTTCGTGCAGACCGAAAAGTTCATCTACGACCACGATGGCGACCCGAAGCAGGTCGCGATCTACGGCCAGGAAAGTCTCGAAGAAACCTGGCGCATGGCCAAGATGAACCTTGCCATCCACGGAATCAACCACAACGGGCTCGGCTCTCGCTGGGGTGACACCTTCGCCCGCGACCAGCACGCCGAAGTCCAGATGGACTACGTGATGGCGAACCCACCATTCAACATCAAGCACTGGACCCGCAACGAGAACGACCCACGCTGGAAGTACGGTGTGCCCCCAGCCAACAATGCCAACTACGCCTGGCTCCAGCACATTATCTCCAAGCTCAAGCCCAATGGCGCGGCCGGTGTCGTCATGGCCAACGGCTCGATGTCGTCGAACTCGAACGGTGAGGGCGCGATCCGTGCACAGATCGTT
The DNA here is from genome assembly GCF_027853965.1 of Saccharopolyspora indica. Lineage (GTDB taxonomy): Bacteria > Actinomycetota > Actinomycetes > Mycobacteriales > Pseudonocardiaceae > Saccharopolyspora > Saccharopolyspora indica. The sequence goes on from NZ_JAQGLB010000025.1 coordinate 32,265, forward strand.
GAAGCCGATCTCGTCTCCTGCATGGTTGCCCTACCCACCCAACTGTTCCGCAGCACCGGAATTCCGGTCTGTGTCTGGTTCTTCGCAAAGAACAAGAAAGCCGGAGACTACGCAGGAGTCGACCGCTCGGGCGAAGTTCTGTTCATCGACGCCCGCGAGATGGGCTACATGGTCGACCGCGCCGAACGCGCGCTGTCCGATGAAGAAATCGTCCGCATCGGCGACACCTACCATGCCTGGCGCGGAACCCGCTCCGCCGCCAAGAAAAACCTCACCTACGAGGACGTGCCCGGGTTCTGCAAGTCGGTGACGCTGGCCGAGATCAAGACAGCCGACTACGCCCTTACGCCCGGACGCTACGTCGGAGCGCGCGAAGTCGAAGACGACGGAGAACCCATCGACGAGAAGATCGCACGACTCACCAAGGAACTCCTGTCGACGTTCGACGAGTCAAACCGACTGGAACAGGTCGTACGCGAGCAGTTGGGGCGGATCGCATGAAACTTGACGACCTATGTTCACACATTGTGGACTGCGAGCACAAGACCGCACCGATCGACGAGTCCGGCGAGTACTTCGCCGTGGGAACTCCGGCCATGCGCGATAACTCCATCAACTACAGCGAAGCCCGCCGGATCAATCGCGTAACGTACGAAGCCTGGACCCGGCGACTCGATCCCAAGCACGGGGACATTCTTCTCGCACGAGAAGCACCTGTCGGGCCGGTAGTGCGGATTCCAGCCGAAGAAAACGTCGCTCCCGGCCAACGCACCGTACTGCTTCGACCTGATCCATCGGCGGTGGACTCGCAGTTCCTCTATTACTACTTGATCTCACCGATCAGGCAGTCGGATCTGCAGGTCAACGCTTCCGGGTCAACGGTTCCACACCTGAACGTCGCCGACGTACGCGCTTTCCCCACGCCGAACGTGCCGAATCTTCCCGAGCAGCGGGCGATTGCGGAGGTATTGGGGGCACTCGACGACAAGATCGCCGCCAACGAACGAGCCCAGCGGCTCGCAAGCCAGCTCGCACGAGCTTTGTTCGATCGCGCAGCGAAGCTCGGCGTCAGGCACATCGTTCGCGATGTCACGGAGATCATCACCAGAGGGGTCACACCGAAGTACACCGAGGACGGCGGCATCACTGTTCTCAATCAGAAGTGCGTCCGGAACCAAAGGGTCAACCTGGCACCAGGCAGGGCCACCTTGTCGTCGTCCACACGCGATAACAAGATGCTACGTCTCCACGACGTGCTGGTGAACTCAACCGGATTCGGAACCCTGGGGCGTGCAGCGCGCTGGATTCGCGGTATGGACGCGACCGTCGATTCCCACATCAGCATCGTGCGCTTCGACGCGAACCTCGTTGATCCCGTTTGCGCTGGCTTCGGCCTGCTGCGTCTTGAGAAGCAGATTGAGAGCCTTGCCGAAGGAAGCACCGGTCAGACGGAGCTTCGGCGCGACCTTCTCGCAGGGCTCGAAATCCTCGTCCCGCGCAGCGAAGAGCAGCAAGCGGTCGGAGCCGAGTTGGCGACGCTTGATGCCCATGCTCTCGCTCTCGAAGAAGAGTCCCATATGCTCGCGAAAACCCGCGACTCCCTCCTTTCCCTCCTGATGTCGGGGAAGGTTCGGGTTCGTGATGCCGAAAAGGTCGTTGAGGAGGCCGTGTAAATGTCGCAGGTCGGGTTCAGTGAGGCGGACTGGGAGCAGCTCGCGCTGGAGGAGCTGGCGGAGCGGGAGTGGCAGCACCTGCCGGGTACCGCGATCGCTCCGGGCACGGAGCATGGTCGCACGTCCTGGGATGACCTAGTGCTCAAGGATCGTGCGGTGGCACGGATGCGGGTGTTGAACCCGCAGGTGCCCGTGCAATGGCTGGAGCAGGCGTTCGCGGAGCTCGTCCAGCCCGAATCGCAGGACCCGATCAGCGAGAATAGGCGGCTGCACGATGCACTGGTGCACGGCTACCGCAAGATCACCTATGTAGATTCAGACGGTGTCGAGCAGACACCGACGATCCGCCTGGTCAGTCACCGGCCGGAGGATAACGAGTTTCTGGCCGTCAACCAGGTCACCGTACGATCGCTGGAGCATGAGCGGCGATTCGACATCGTCTGCTATCTCAACGGGTTCCCGGTTGCGTTCTTCGAGTTGAAGCAGGCGGGGGCAGAGCAAGCGGATCTCGGTGCCGCGCACGCACAGCTCGACACGTATTTGCGTGAGTTTCCGATGACGTTTCGGTTCACGGTACTCACCGTGATCAGCGACGGCATCACTGCTCGTTACGGAACACCGTTCACTCCGCTTAATCACTTCTCGCCATGGAATGTCGACGACGACGGCAAACCGATCAACCCCGACGACGTCGGCGAAAGTCAGCACCAGCTGGAGCTGGAGTACCTCATCGACGGGGTGTTCAACACCGAACGATTCCTCCAGTTGCAGCGCAACTTCGTCGCGTTCGACGAAGGCGCGGACGGATACGTGAAGCGGATTGCCAAGCCACACCAGTACTTCGCGGTTACCAAGGCCGTCGGCACCACCGTCGAAGCCGCGGCCAGTAACGGCAAGGCCGGCGTTGTCTGGCACACCCAAGGCTCCGGCAAGTCGATGGAGATGGAGCTCTACACCCATCTCGTCGGCACCCAGCCCGCGCTGAAGAACCCGACAGTCGTGGTCATCACCGACCGAAAAGAACTCGACGGCCAGCTTTTCGACACCTTTGACCGGTCACTGCTGCTTGCGGAAAGCCCTGTTAAAGTCACCACCCGGTTGCAGCTGCGCAAAGAGCTGACCGACCGCACCACCGGTGGTATCTACTTCACAACGCTGCAGAAGTTCGGGCTCAGCAGGGCTGAAAAGGACTCCGGGGCTGACCACCCACTGCTGTCGAATCGGCGCAACATCATCGTCATCGCCGACGAAGCGCATCGCAGTCACTACGACGACCTCGACGGCTACGCCCGACACCTCAAGGACGCGCTACCGAACGCGGTACTAATCGCGTTCACCGGCACACCGATCTCGTTCTCCGACCGCAACACCCGCGAAGTCTTCGGCCGGTACATCGACATCTACGACCTGAGCCGAGCGGTCGAGGACGGCGCGACGGTCCCTGTCTACTTCGAACCCCGGCTCATCAAGATCGGTCTGACTGAGGACGTCTCCGAAGACGATCTCGATCAGGCGGCCGACGAAGCCACGACCGGGCTCGATGACGTCGAACGCGCCCAGGTCGAACAGTCCGTCGCAGTCATCAACACCGTCTACGGCGCGCCCAAGCGCATCGCCACACTGGCCTCCGACATCGTCAAGCACTGGGAGACTCGCTCGTCGGCGATGGAGAAGTTCATCTCCGGGCCCGGCAAGGGCCTGATCGTATGCAACACGCGGAAGATCTGCGCCGACCTCTACACCGCGATCAAGGAATTGCGTCCCGACTGGCACGACGACGCCATCGACAAGGGTGTCATCAAGGTCGTCTACTCCGGGACCGCCTCCGACAAGCCGCCAATCTCGCAGCACGTGCGCAGAGAAGGCGAGAACAAGACCATCAAGCAGCGCCTACGCGATCCGGATGATTCACTACAGCTAGTGATCGTCAAGGACATGATGCTCACCGGCTACGACTCGCCGCCACTGCACACCCTCTACCTCGACCGGCCGCTCAAGGGCGCGCTGCTCATGCAGACTCTCGCGCGCGTCAATCGCACGTATCTGGGTAAAGAGGACGGACTCCTCGTCGCCTATGCGCCTCTGGCCGATAACCTCAACAGAGCGCTCGCCGAGTACACCCAAAGCGACCAGGAGAACAGGCCTGTCGGCAAGGACGTCAAGGAAGCCATAGCACTCACCACCACGCTGCTGTCCCAACTTGAAGTGCTCTGTTCTGGATATCCATGGCGCGAAACGCTAAAGAAGAACGGCAAAAAAGGGTTCGTCTACGCCGCGCAAGGACTCACCAACCACCTCCGCTCCGCTAACACCTCTGGAAACCAGGTTAAGCCAGGCGAGGAGACGCTCGGTGACCGGTTCCGAAAACTCAGTAACCAGCTCGCCCGAGCCTGGGCACTGTGCTCCGGTAGCGAAGAGTTGGAAGAACTTCGCCCCTCCGCACGTTTTTTCGAAGAAGTTCGGGTATGGATGGCGAAGTTCGACGCGCAGGAACGGCGGGCCGAAGGTAAACCCGTTCCCGAAGACATCCAGCGAATGCTCGCCGCTCTCGTTGACGAATCCACCGGCACCACCGGCATCGTCGACATCTATGAGGCCGCGGGCATGCCCAAACCGTCGCTGTCCGAGCTCACACCTGAGTTCCAGCAGAAGGCGCAGCGAGCCAACAACCCGCATTTGGCCATCGAGGCGCTACGATCACTGCTAACCGAGGAATCAGGCCGCGTCACCCGGTACAACCTCGTCCGGCAACGGGCGTTCTCCGAACGAATCACCGAACTCATGCGCAAGTACACTAACCAGCAGCTCACCTCTGCCGAGGTCATCGCTGAACTCATCGAGCTGGCCAAGGAAGTCGCTACCGAAGGCGACCGAGGCAAGAAGTTCGAACCGCCATTGGACACCGACGAACTCGCCTTCTACGACGCCGTCTGCACCAACGAGTCCGCCGTCGACCTTCAAGGAGATGACGTACTCGCTCAGATTGCCCGCGAGCTTGTCAGCATTATGAACCGGGACAAGAAGACCGACTGGACCGTCCGCGACGACGTCCGCGCCAAGCTTCGCTCGTCGGTGAAGAGGCTGCTGGTTAAGTACAAGTACCCGCCGGACAAGCAGCCCGAAGCCATCAAACTCGTCATCGAACAGATGGAGACGATGGCGCTACGAGACGCAGCACGGACGCTTTAACCCACAGCCCGCTCATGTCAGCAGATGAGCGACGCCGCCGTTCGGATGAACGCATCAGACCGACAGGACCAAACAACAGTAACCTCGCCGAGCTCGAGAAGCTCACCGGTTACATTGCCTGAACGCACTGAACCAGCCCAGGAGATCCACGTGCCCGAAGCTGAAATTCTCCTCGACGCAGACACCCTTCTCGAAGGACTCCAGGCGCTTCGAGAACGTCGCGACGAGTCGATCGAGACCAACATCGACATCCTCCGTGATCCAGCACGGAGGATCCAAGAAATCAGATTCGAAATCGACGATCAACTGGCCGAGAGCGAATTCACCATGGTGGAACAGTCCGTTACTCACGCGATCGGCCTCATCAACACGGCAGTCGACGACGCGCAGCTCGACGAACTTTGCCGCCTGGCATCGATCCACCTTCCCGGCGACCCGGAGCCGAACCCGTTCGAAGCACCCGACCCCAATGCGTTCCTTCGCACCGTTGGGCCCGAGCTCCCAAAGTTCGGAGAGATAGCGCCTCGGGCTTCATACGACGAAGACGCCTTCATCGACGCGCTAAAAGCTCATCGTGACGTATGTGCGCAACGCATTCGTGACCTTCTGGAGCAGTTCTCCTCTGACTTATGGCCAACGGCGTTGGAGTACGCTGGAGTCGGAAGTGCCAGCGTCCTCGCAGCAACGCTGGAGGCATGCCAAAAACTCGCCGATGACCTACGCGAAGCGTACGAGCTGTGGATCCTCTGGCTCAACGAGCTTTACACCGACAACCCGTCCCATCTCGGCACCGTCGGCGAAGTCACGCACGACGCAATGAACTTGTTCATCAAACGACACCGCACTGGTGGACTGAGCTCCCAGTAGCGAAGTTCGAGTCGCTGGCAGCCGAACCCCCTGTTCAAGGAAGTCTAGTGTCGAGGGGTCAGACTCTATGCCGCTGATCTCTCGACACTATAAACTGCCGCCCAAACAAAAGCCCAGGTCTTCGACCTGGGCTTTGCGCTCCTCCGACTGAACTCGAACCAGTAACCCTTTGTTTCGTGTTCACTGAAGATGCGCTGCACGCAGCGGTGGGCAGCCCTGAAGTCATGCACGGGCAGCGCGCCCACGTTCTGCGACTCATCGACGACAACGGCGCGATCGTGCAGGTACTGCCTCACGGGGTCTACCAGAACCCGGAGCTGGGTGGCGGCTTCACGGTATTCGGCTTCGGCGACAAGGGAGGCCCGGTCGGCTTCTCCAACGTCGTCTTCGGGCCATCGACCTACTACCACGACCAGAGCGACACTGAGATCATGCTCCGTGGGTTCGACCACCTTTGCGAACTCGCACTGAGCCTCGAGGAATCCCGAGAGCTCATCGAGAAGACCCTGGAGAGTTCCTGATGAGTCGACGCGAACAAGACACCAGCTGGTTCAAGAGCACGCGAAGCACCTCGGGCGGGGACAACTGCGTCGAGGTGCGTCTGCTCGACGACGCTGTGCGGGTTCGCGATTCGAAGGCTCCTGACGACGGCGTGCTGGCCTTCGACTCAGCAGCTTGGAACGCGTTCCTCAGCTCATTACGCAGCTGACAGCGCGCACCTCGGCACCCGCACGGAAGTCATTGCGGGGTAAGGACTAACGGCGCACCCGAGCACGTCTGATGTGTCGGGTGCCTTCGCCGTGCAGTCCGGCGAAGGCACCCTTTCACGGCGTCACCGCTTCTCAAGCGGGGATCAGCCCATTACGACAGGTGGGCCAGGATTGCTGCGACCTCTCGGGCTCGGTTGAAGAAGCAGACGTGGCTGCCGTCGACGGAGTGGACGTCGAACGGGTTGTCCGGGGTCAGGTCGTCCGCTTCGGCGATCATCCTGTCCTGCATCGCGATCGGGATGCACCGGTCTTCGGTGAAGCGGACGTAGGAGTGCGGGATCCGGCCCCAGGCTTCGGCTCGGAGCTGGGCGTCGGCCGTGGCCGGGGCCATCGTCTCGTCCGGGTCGAGGGTGTTGAGCAGGGCCCGGAACTCAGCGTCGGTGCCGTCCGCCATCATCGCCGCCTTCAGCTCGGCGAACAGTTCTCCGGCCACACCGCGCCAGTTGATCCGGGCGGCTCCCAGGGCCTCCGGGTCGCCGATCATCGCCGACGGTGCCGCGTCGTCGAGCAGGTTCGTGGCGTGCTCGGGCGACGTGCTGTACTCGGCCATCGTCCGGGTGGTGGCGCTGCACCACGCCGACAGGTAGACGATCCGGCCCAGCAGTTCGGGGATCTCGTTGCCCACGGCGCTGATCGTCACGCCGCCCATGCTCGAGCCGACGAGGATCACCGGGCCGTGCTCGGCGACGCGTCGCACCGCTGCGATCACGTGCTCGACGTTGTCGGCCAGGTCGATCCCGGCCATCGGCGACGGGGCCTCGGTCAGTTCGGCGAGGTCCTGCGGGTTCCGGTAGTAGGCGGCGGGTTGCCGCGCCGCGCCGTGTCCCGGCAGGTCGACGGCCAGCGAGCGGTGTCCCAGCAGCGCGAGTTCCTGCTGCAGCGGCACCCAGCTCTGGGCGTTGCTGGACGCGCCGTGGACTAGGACGAAGGTGGTGTTCATGGGTTGTCGTACTCCCGGTCGGACGCCGGAGCGTCAGATGTGCGGTGCCGTCAGCGGGCACCGGGAACGGATTCGGGGAGGACGCGCGGAAGCGGCGGCCTCAGGCCGGAATCCGGGTGCGGGCGTAGACGACTGCGAAACCCATGCGCAGGACGTTAGCAGCTGTGGTCAGGAGAGTTCCGCGCAGAGGTCGCGTTCCTCGCCGTCGGCTCGGCGGACCAGGCGGTAGTCGTCGGAGATGTCGACCGCGTAGTGACCGGTGAGCAGGTAGAGCCCGGGGTCGTGGTTGCTCTGGCCGGGGCCGAAGCCCATCAGGACCGGGCCGCTCCAGTCCCAGGTGACCACGCCGTCGGGCCGGTAGGTCAGGAACGCGTGACCGCTGGCGTTGGCTTCGACGGACTCGCCGGTGGCCAGGTTGGTGACCCGGTCGATGAGCGGCCCCTTGTACTCCTCGCGCTTCACCGAACCGTCCGGGTAGGTCTCCACCACCCGCTTGACCACCTCGTCCACCAGCTGTTCGACGCGCACGTCGAACGCGCACCTGGTACCGGCCGGGGCGGTGGAGGGCTCCGACGGCGCGGGCACCCACTCGCCGGGCGGCTCCGCGGCGGCGCTGCCCGCCGGTCCCAGCAACGCGACCGCGGTCAGCACCGCGACTCCGCTCGTGCGCATCAGGCCTCTCCCGTCCCGAGATGGAGGCCCCACGCTAGCGGCGTCTTCCGGCCGACCGGCCGGTGTCCCGCCGAACAACACCCGATCGGCCGTCACGCGTGGTCGAACGCGAAGTCGGCGAGCACGGCGCGGTGGTCGCTCCCCCGGGTCTCGACCACGTCGGCGCCGGTGGACGTGATGCCCCGGTAGAGCACGTGATCCAGGCGGACCAGCGGTGCGACCGCCGGCCAGGTGAAGCCGAAGCCCGCCGGTTCGGCTTCCCGGAGGGTCCGCAGCAGCGGGCCCATCTCGCGATCGGTGGTCGCGGTGTTCAGGTCTGCGAGCACGACCACCCGCTCCGCCCGGTCCGCGACGAGCGCGGTGCGCAGCTCGGCCAGGCCCCGGTTGCGCTCGGCCACGGAGTCCGGTCGCAGCGACGGCAGGTGCGCCACGTACACCGCGATCGGGCTGCTCGGAGTGCGGATCCGCGCCCGCAGGGCACGGGTCCACCCCATCCCCAGGTCCACCGGCTCGACGGCCTCGATCGGGTACCTGCTCCACACGCCCACCGTGCCCAGGAGCTCGTGGTGCCGGTAGTCCGCCCCGAGGGCTTCCCCCACGGCTGAGCGCGCCGGGCCGGTCAGCTCCTGCACACCGATCACGTCCGCTCCGGTCGCCGCCAGGTCCGCGGCCGTCGCCGCCGGGTTCTCGTTGGCCGCGAAGACGTTCTGGCTGACCACCCGCAGGTCGCCGGAGGCCGACGCCCGCGGGAGCAGGGCGGTGCCGAACGCCGCGCACCAGACCACCACCGGGACCAGCACGGCCGCTGCGGCGCGGGTCCTGCCGACCAGCCCGAGCACCACGAGAACCGGGATGAGCAGGCCGAGCCACGGCGCCGCGCTGTCGAGCAGGGTGCCCGCGCCGCTGATGTCGGGCACCAGTTCGTGCGCGCCGAGCAGCAGGGTGAGCACCCCGCAGCCGATCAGGACCGTCACCCGCAGCCGGGTCGATCCGCTTTGGTCGCTGTTCACACCCGGCAGGTTCGGTGCCCGAGATGAGAGCTGGATGAGAGCTTGCATCCTGGTGGGATGCGGATTCTGGTCGTCGAGGACGAGACGTCGGTGCGGGACGCGGTGGTGCTCGGTCTGCGGAGCGAGGGCTACGAGACCGGCACCGCTGGTGACGGCGCGCAGGCGCTGACCGAGATGGCCCGGTCGCAGCCGGACGCGATCGTGCTCGACCTGCTGATGCCGTTCATGGACGGGCTGACGCTGTGCCGCCGGCTGCGCGCGGGCGGTGACCGGACGCCGATCCTGGTGCTCACCGCGCGCGATGCCGTGACCGACCGGATCGCCGGGCTGGACGCCGGCGCCGACGACTACCTGGTCAAACCGTTCGACCTGGAGGAGCTGCTCGCCCGCGTGCGAGCGCTGCTGCGGCGCAGCTACCCCGAGGACGAAGCGGTGCTGCGCGTCGCCGACCTCACCGTGGACACCGCGGCGCACCGCGTGCTGCGCGGGGACCGGGTGGTCGAGCTCAGCCGGACCGAGTTCGCGCTGCTGGAGGTGCTGGCCCGCAACGCGGAGCAGGTGCTGCCCCGCGAGGTGATCACCGAGCGCGTGTGGGGCACCGACTTCGGCCCGGCCTCGAACTCGCTGGAGGTCTACGTCCGCTACCTGCGCCGCAAGCTGGAGGCGGGCGGCGAGCCGCGGCTCGTGCACACCGTGCGCGGCATCGGCTACCGGCTCGGTGCGCGATGAGGCGCCGTTGGCCGCTGCGGCTGCGGATCGCCGTCGCCACCGCGCTGGCGGTGACCGTCGCGGTGGCGGGCATGGCGGTGGCCGGGTACGCGATCGTGGCGCACGAGCTGGACCGCTCGCTGAACCTCGGGTTGACCCGCGAGGTCGCCCGCTTGGTCAGGCTGGAGCAGGCCTCCCCCGGGGCGTGGTCGCCCGCCGGACCGTGCGTGTTCCTCGCCGCACCGGCATGCGTGCAGAAGGTGGACGTCAGCGGTCGCGTCGAGGGCGACAGCGCGTTGCCGGTCGACGAGCGCACCACGGCCGTTGCCGCTGGTCGCAGCGGAGCGTTCTTCAGCGACATCGTGCTGGAGGGGTTCCCGGTGCGGATGCTGACCGCTCCGCTCGCGACCGGCACCGCCGTCGAGGTCGCGGTCCGCTCCGACCGGGTGGACGAGAGCCTGCGGCGCATCAGCCTCGCGCTGCTGGCAGCGGGCGCGGCCGGGGTCGTGCTGGCGGCCGTCGCCGGGTTCGCGGTCGCCCGGGCCGGGCTCGCACCGGTAGCCGCGCTGACGTCCACGGCCGAGCGGGTGGCCCGGACCCGCGATCCCCAGGAACACCTCGATGTTCGCGGCGACGACGAGATCGCCCGGCTGGCAACGGCTTTCAACACGATGCTCGGCGAGCTCCAGCAGGCGCTCGGCGCGTTGCGGGAATCGCTGACCGCGCAGCGGCAGCTCGTCGCCGACGCCTCGCACGAGTTGCGCACCCCGTTGACCGGTCTGCGCACCAACATCGACCTGCTCACCCGGGCGGACCGGTTGAGCCCCGGGCAGCGGGCGGCGACGATCGAGGCGCTGCGCGCGCAGGCCGTCGAGCTGACCGGGCTCGTCACGGATCTGATCGACCTGGCGCGCGGCGACGAGGCACCGGCCGAGGAGACCGAGGACGTCCGGCTGGACGAGCTCGTCGAGCGGTGCGCGGCCGTCGCCCGCCGCCACCACCCGGGCATCACCTTCGAAACCGACCTCGAACCGACCGTTCTCGACGGGGTGCCGCGCACGCTGGCCCGGGCCGTGACGAATCTGCTGGACAACGCGGCGAAGTTCAGCCCGGCCCGCGGAACCGTGCAGGTCCGGCTGCACGGCGGGGAGCTCGTCGTGCAGGACCGCGGGCCGGGCATCGCGGCGGCCGAGCTGGACCGCGTCTTCGACCGGTTCTACCGCTCCGCCGCCGCGCGCGGTCTGCCCGGCTCCGGTCTCGGCCTGGCGATCGTCCACCAGGTGGCCACCGCGCACGGCGCCACCGCCACCGCCGAGTCACCGCCCGGCGGTGGGGCGTTGTTCCGGCTGCGGTTCCCGGCGACGTGATCCTCAGGTGCCGAACTGCCAGGACGTGAGGTACTCGTGCTGGCGGGGCGTGAGCTCGTCGATGGTGATGTCGTAGGCCGCCAGCTTGGCCACCGCCACCTCGTCCTCGATCTCCTGCGGGATCGGGTGCACCGCCGGTGCCAGCTCGCCCGCGCGTTCCACCAGGTAGCGGACCGCCAGCGCCTGGGTCGCGAAGGTCATGTCCATCACCTCGGCCGGGTGGGCTTCCGCGGCGGCCTGGCCGAGCAGGCGGCCTTCGGCCAGCAGCAGGATCCGGTGGCCTTCCGGGAGGGTGTACTCCACGCAGTTGTCGCGCAGGTAGCGGCGGCTGGTCGCGGTGCTGGTCAGGTCGTCGACCGCGATCTCCAGGTCGAAGTGCCCGGAGTTGCCGACGACCGCGCCGTCCTTCATCAGCCGCATGTGCTCGACGGTGACCACGTCGCGGTTGCCGGTCGTGGTGATGACGACGTCGGCTTCGGCGGCGGCGCGGTGCATCGGCAGCACCCGCAGGCCGTCGAGCTTGGCCTCCAGCGCCCGCACCGGGTTCACCTCGGTGACCACGACGTCGGCGCCCATGCCGCGGGCCCGCGCCGCCACGCCACGCCCGCACCAGCCGTAGCCGGCCACCACCACGGTCGCCCCGGCCAGCAGGATGTTGGTGGCGCGCAGGATTCCGTCGATGGTGTTCTGCCCGGTGCCGTAGCGGTTGTCGAACAGGTGCTTGGTCAGCGCGTCGTTGGTGGGCAGGACCGGGTAGCGCAGTGCGGCGTCGGCGGCCATGTTGCGCATCCGGATCACGCCGGTGGAGGTGATCTCGGTGCCGCCGACGATCGCGGGCAGCAGTTCCGGGCGCTGCTCGTGCACCGTGGCGGTCAGGTCGGCGCCGTCGTCGACGATCAGCGTGGGCTCGATGTCGAGCGCGCCCTTCACCTGCTGGTAGTAGGTTTCGCGGTCGCAGCCGCGGATCGCGAAGACCTCGGCGCCCAGGTCCCGCTGGATCGCGGCGGCGACGTCGTCCTTCGTGGACAGCGGGTTCGACGCGCACAGCGCCACTTCGGCGCCGCCCGCGACCAGCGCGCGGCACAGGTTCGCCGTCTCGGTGGTGACGTGCAGGCAGGCGGCGATGCGCGCGCCGCGAAGCGGTTTCTCCGCCGCCCAGCGCTCGGTCAGGCCGGCCAGGACCGGCATCCGGCGGTGGGCGAACTCGATCTTGCGGGCGCCGTCGTCGGCCAGCGCCGGATCGCGCAGCAGGGGCATCGGGTGCTCCTCTCCTCGGTGGACCAACCGAGTCCACCGCGCCGCCGGCGCGGGAACCAGAGCACGAACCGGGCGTCAACCCGGCATCTGGTGAAACGAGCTGGAGGCGGGCGGGTTCCACGCGTAACGTCGCCGGGGTGGCACGCCAGTCCGACCTCGCACAGAAACGCCGCAGCCGCGGCCACACGCAGGAGACGCTCGCGCACCGGCTGGAGGTGGACGTCTCCACAGTGGCGCGGTGGGAGCGGGGCGCTTCCACGCCGACCCCGCGGATGCGGGAGGCGCTGGCCCGCGAGCTGGGGCTCTCACTGGACCAGCTCGCCGGGCTGCTGCCGCACCCCGCCGTCGTCCGGGAAGTGCCCGCCGTCGACCCGGTGGAGCTGATCAAGGACGTCTGGACCTCGGCCGAGCGCGACGGGCTCGCCGCACGCCTGGCGGAGAACGCCCCCGCGCCCGGGCTGACCGGTGATCGCGCGGTGCGCGTGGCCCACCAGTGGCTGATCACCCCGCCGCCGCCCGCGGTGGCGTGGCGGAGCGAATCCGGCCAGCGCGTCGGTTCCGGCGCGCTCGGTCGCCTCCAGGCCCGGTTGCGGTACCTGCACCACGCCGACGACGTGATGGCCGGTGGGGACCTGCACACCACGATCCGCGGTGAGCTCGCAGGCACCGCGGCGCTGCTGCGCTCGTCGAGCTATCCCGAGGAGATCGGCCGCGGACTGCTGCGGGTCATCGCCGAGCTGTGCCAGCTGGCGGGCTGGTCGACCGCCGACGCCGGGCACATCGCGACCGCCGAGCGCTACTACCTCAGCGGGATCCAGGCCGCGCACGCCGCCGACGACCCGGTGCTTGCCGCGCAGGTGGTGTCGGCGCTGGCCGGGCACCTGACCGAGTACGGCAGGGCGCGCGATGCGGTTCTGGTGGCCAAGTCGGCGCAGGCGCGCATCGACGGCCTGGGGCGCGACGCCGCGACGCCGACCGTGCGCGCGCTGCTGCACGCGCGGGCCTCGTGGGCGCACGTGGCGGCGGGCGAGCCCGGTCAAGCCGCCACCGCTATCCAGCGCGCTCAGGACGAGTACGGGCGCCGCCGCGACGGCGATCCCGATCCGGCGTGGGTCTACTGGCTGACGCCGGAGGAGATGGACATCATCGTCGGCCGGGTCGACACCGCGCTGGGCCGCACCCGGCAGGCCCGGCAGCGCTTGACCTCGGCGATCCGCAGCTGCGATCACCGCCGCGTCCGCGAGACCGCGCTCTACACGACCTGGCTCGCGCACGCGCACCTGCGCGCGCAGGACGTCGACGGCGCCTCGGCGCTGGCCGACCGCGCCCAGCAGCTGAGCGAGACGATCCCCTCCGACTACAGCGAGCGCGCGGTGCGCCAGCTGACCCGGCAGCTGGCGGCGGTCCGCTAGCAACTGCTCAGACTGTTCCTGGTTCTTTGTCTTTGAAACGCCGGAGGCGTTTAGCCCACCCTCGCAGCTCGCACCGCCGCGGGTTCTCAGAGGTTTCCTGGCGAGGACGGCCCCTCCGCCGTGTATTGGTCATACATCAGGCTGGGCACCCGCAGTCCAGGAAGCCTCTGAGGTTCCGCTACCCGCACCGCCACGCAAAACGAGCAGGGACAGTCTCTTCGGGTGGTAATTCCTCGCCATTGCAGCGTCGGGAGGGCCGCGGACCGTACCCTGTGCCGCGGTCGACGATGAGCGGCGGAGGCGAGCTGAATTGACCCGAGCACAGGGGTTGCGCCGGATCCGGGCCGACGTGCTGGTCCTGGCGCTGGGGATGGTGGCGGTCCTGCTGGGCGTGTTCAGCACCGCCGGTGCCGCGGCCAAGGCGCCGAGCACGGCGATGCGCGGGGTGTGGATCGCCTCGGTGGCCAACATCGACTGGCCGAGCAAGCCGGGCCTGTCCGCCGAGCAGCAGCAGGCCGAGTACCGGAAGCTGCTCGACCAGGCCGTGAACAACAAGTTGAACGCGGTGTTCGTGCAGGTCCGGCCGACCGCGGACGCGTTCTGGCCGTCGCCGCACGAGCCGTGGTCGCACTGGTTGAGCGGCGAGCAGGGCAAGGATCCCGGCTACGACCCGCTGAAGTTCGCCGTCGACGAGGCGCACCAGCGCGGGCTGGCGTTCCACGCCTGGTTCAACCCGTACCGGGTCAGCATGCAGGACGATCCGCAGGCGCTGGTGCCCGAGCACCCGGCGCGGCAGCACCCGGACTGGACCTTCGCCTACGGCGGCAAGCTGTACTTCGACCCGGGCGTGCCCGCGGCGCGCGAGTTCGTCACCGAGGCGATCATGCACGCGGTGCGCAACTACGACGTGGACGGCGTGCACCTGGACGACTACTTCTACCCCTACCCCGTCGAGGGCGAGCAGATCCCTGACGAGGACACCTTCGCCGAGCACGGCGGCGACTTCACCGACATCGCCGACTGGCGGCGCGACAACGTGAACCGGCTGGTGTCCGATCTGGACACCGAGGTGCACGAGGCCAAGCCGGACGCGCAGTTCGGCGTCAGCCCGTTCGGCATCTGGCGCAACGCCTCCAGCGACCCGGACGGCTCGGACACCAACGGGCTGGAGTCGTACTCGGCGATCTACGCCGACACCCGCAAGTGGGTCCAGCAGGGCTGGGTCGACTACATCGCCCCGCAGGTCTACTGGCCGATCGGCCACTCGGCCGCCGACTACGCGAAACTCGTTCCCTGGTGGTCGGAAGCGGTCGCCGGCACCGACGTCGACCTCTACATCGGGCAGGCCGCCTACCGCGTCGGCCAGGAGGGCTGGACCGATCCGGGCGAGCTGTCGGAGCACCTGGCGCTCAACGCCGAGAACCCCGGCGTCAAGGGCGACATCTACTTCAGCGCGAAGTCGCTGACCAGCAACGCCGCCGAGGCCATCGCCCGGGTGGTCGAGGAGCACTACGGCGGCTGATCAGTCGCCCGGCTCGTCCCGGTAGATCTGCAGCCGGAGCTCGCGCGCCTTGGTCATGTGATCCCGCGCCAGGTCGTGCGCCCGGTCCGCGTCGCGCTGCTCGATCGCGTCGATGAGGGCGTGGTGCTCGGCCAGAGCTTCGGACCAGCGGCCCGGGACCTTCAGGGTGGTCGCCGGGTACCGGGTGAGGTGGTTGTTCAGGCGGGTCAGCAGGTCCACGATGGTGCCGTTGTGGCTGGCCACCCAGATCGCCTCGTGCACCGCGCGGTTGGCCGCCGCCATCGCGGGCGGATCATCGGTCGCGGTGCCGTCCATCGCCGTCTGGGCGCGCCGGATGCGGATCAGGTCGAAGTCGCTGCGCCGCTGGGCGGCGGCGGCGGCCGCGGTGGCCTCCAGGGAGATCCGGACCTCGTAGATCTCCAGGATCTCCTCGGGGCTGCGGGTGCGCACCCGCATGCCACGCTCGGCGCGTTCGACCAGGCCGTCCTGCTCCAGGCGGCGCAGCGCTTCGCGCACCGGTGTGCGGCTGGTGCCGTACTTCTCGGCCAGCACTAGCTCGACCAGTTGGGCCCCGGCCTCGAACGTGCCGTCGACGATCTCGCCGCGCAGCCGGTCGTACACCTCGGACAGCGCTGCCCCCTCCTTCTGCAGATCCGCTCGCGGCGGAGCACTCGACGAGCCACAGCATACCTCGGTATGCATTGCGCCCTCAGGCGATCCGCACGGCCAGTCCCTCCAGGCCCGGCACCGCCGGGAACCGTTGCAGCACCTGAGGATCGTGGCCGGGCACGATCAGCTCCGGGCGGTCCGCCAGCGCGTGCAGGACGTCGAAGGCGTCGTACATCGTCGGCAGGTGCGTCACCACCCCGTAGGGCTTGCGCTGCTCGACGTTCTCGTAGAAGTGGGACGCGTCGGCGGCCAGCACCACGTTGCCCGCCGCGGTGCGGACCCGCACCACCTGCAGGCCCGGGGTGTGCCCGCCGACCCGGTGCGCGGTCACCCCCGGCACCACCTCGTGCACCCCGTCGACCAGGCGCACCCGGCCGGTGAAGTTCTGCTCCACCAGGTAGCCGACGTCGGCGGGCTCCACGAAGTGCGCCAGCTGCCCGCGCGAGGCGTGCCGGGACGTCCAGAACGCCAGCTCCGACTCCTGCAGCACCACCTCCGCGCGCGGGAAGTCGGCCACGTGCCCGGAGTGGTCGTAGTGCAGGTGGCTGATCACCAGGTGGCCGATGCCATCCGGCTCCACGCCCAGCGCGCGGATGGTGTCCATCGGGGAGCGCAGGTAGTCGCGATTGCCGCGCCGCGCCGCCGTTTCCGGGGTGAAACCGGCGTCGAAGAGCACCGCGCGGGAGTCCGAGACGGCCAGCCACACGTAGTAGGAGATCGGCCAGTCGTCCAGGGCGCACGGGTCGTGGCCGTAGAAGTGCTCACCGCGCACCGACGCGCCCCGGTGCGCGAACCTGATCGCGTAGACCTGGAACTCCTCAGCCACGGCGCGCCGACCTCCCGGCCCCGGCACCGGCCAGCCGCCCGAACACCGCTCCCGAGGTCAGGCCGCTGCCGCCCGGGTAGTTGCCGGAGAACAGCCCGCCGACCATCTCCCCCGCGGCGTAGAACCCCTCGATCGGCCGGCCGCCGGTGTCCAGGACCCGGGCGGACTCGTCGACGTGCAGGCCGCCGAAGGTGAAGGTGATGCCGCAGCCGACGACGTAGCCGTAGTACGGGGCGGTGTCCAGCGCCTGCGCCCAGTTGGACTTGGGCGGGTCGACCCGGGCGGCGCGGCCGTCCTTGACCGCCGGGTCGAACGGTTCGTCCATGATGGACTCGTTGAACTCCTCGACGGTGCGCTGCAAACCCGCCGCGTCGACGCCCAGCTCCGCGGCGAGCGCGGCGAGCGAGCCGGCCTGCGCGCCCGCGATCGGCCGCGAGTCGTACTCCTCCTTGCGCAGCAGCGGGCGGGTCTTGGCGTCGAAGAGCTGGAACGCGCGGCCCTGCGGCTGGTGCAGGATCTCCCGGCCGTACTTGGCGTAGGTGTAGTTGCGGAAGTCCGCGCCCTCGTCGACGAAGCGCTCGCCGTCGACGTTGACCACGATGCCGATCGGATAGCTCTGCCGGGTCAGCTGGTTGGTCAGCTCCCGGTTGCCGCCGGTCGGGCTGCCGTCGGCGTCCCAGGCGACGCTGTGGCAGGAACCCCAGTCGCCGTGCGGGGCGGCGCCGAGGGCCAGCGCGAGTTCGAGCACCTCGCCGGTGTTGGTGGGCGTGCCGCGGACCAGGGCGCGGTCCCAGCCCTCGCCGAGGTGCTCGGCGCGGCGCTGCGGGTCGGACTCGAAGCCACCGGCCGAGAGCACCACGGCTCCGGCGGCGATCCGGTGCTCGGCACCGGCGGAATCGCGGTAGGTGACACCGCGCTCGGCCTGGTGCAGCGCGGTGACCTCCGCCCCGTAGCGGATCTCCACACCCGCTTCCAGCGCGGCCTCGGTGTGCTGGGCGATGAGCCCCTTGCCGCCGTCGACGGTGCCGACGAACAGGCCACCGGAGAACACCCACTTGCCGTCCGAGAGGTAGGACTGCCGCTCGTACATCAGCCGCCACCTGATGCCCTTGGTGGCCAGCCAGCGCACCGCGTCGGCGGAGCGGGAGACCAGGACCTCGGTCAGCACCGGATCGCACCTGCCGCCGGTGACCCGCCGCATGTCGGCCGCGAAGGCGCTCGCCGGGTAGGCGGGCACCACGGAGTCGGTGTGCCGCTCGTCGGGTTCGAGCAGGTCGGCGAACTCCTCGATGCCGTCGATGGCGAACCGGAACGCACCCGCGGTGTAGAACGAGTTGCCCCCGGCCGCGGCTTCGGGCGCCTTCTCCAGCAGCAGCACCTTCGCGCCCTGCTCCACGGCCGAGTGCGCGGCGGAGAACCCGGCGTTGCCGCCGCCGACCACCACCACGTCGAACTGGTCGGTCATCCTTCGTCTCCCTCGTCGTCGGAGGTTTCGGTCATGGGGCGCCCGGTCCAGCGCTCCCAGAGCGTGGCGATCGAGGCGTAGTCGAGCCTGCCGAGCCCTTCGGCGACGCCGAGCTCGTAGACGGTGTGCGCGCCTTGGATGCCGAACAGCGGCACACCGGTGTCCTGGGCCATGGCCAGCGCCAGGGTGGAGTCCTTGCGGGCGGCCTCGGTGGGCATGCCGCCCTCGTAGTCACCGCGCAGGATCCGCTCCGCGAAGCGGTGCGTCAGCGGCCGCGTCAGCCCGGCTTCCGGCCCGGACAGCAGCGCGGCCAGCGCCGAACCGGACACCCCGGTGGCCGCGGCCAGCGCCCCGGCCTCGGCCAGCACCACCATCACGGCGTGCGCCACCGCGTTGTTGATCACCTTCGCGGCCATGCCGCTGCCCACCGGGCCGAACCTGGTGGTGGTCGCGCTGATCGCGCCCATCACCCCGGCCACCTTGTCCACATCGGACTCCTCGCCGCCGACCAGCAGCGTCGCGGTGCCACCGGCCATCTGGGCCACGCCCGAGAGGATCGCCGCGTCCACGACGCCGATCCCGTGCGCCGCGCAGATCCGCTGCTCTTCGAGCACGTCGGCGGGGTTGACCGTGCTGGTCTCCAGGATCACGCCGCCCGCGCGCATCCGCGGCGCGAGGTCGGCGATCACCTGCAGCGAGATCTTCGGCGCGGGCAGCGAGAGCACCACGACGTCGGTCTCCGCGAGGTCGGCCACCGATCCGGCGGCGGTGACCTGCGGGTGCTCGACGGCCCGCGCGACCCGCTCCGGATCGAGGTCGAACACGCGAAGCGGACCACGCGCGGCTAGGCGCCCGGCGACCGCACCGCCCATGTTCCCCAGGCCACACAGCGAAACGGCGTCGCTCACCGGCGTTCTCCTTCCAGTTGACGAGTTCGTCGGGAAAAGAATTCAGAGGCGGATCGAGAAGGGGTCCGGGGTCTGGCCGGTCAGGTCGATCATCACGTTCTTCGTGCTCAGGTACTCGTGCAGCGCTTCCTCGCCGCGTTCGCGGCCGTAGCCGGACTTCCGGGTCCCGCCGAACGGGGCCTGCGCGGCGCTGGCGCGGTAGGTGTTCACCCACACCGTGCCCGCCCGCAGCCGCTTGGCGACCCGGTGGGCGCGGGTCAGGTCGTTGGTCCAGATCCCCGAGGCCAGGCCGAAGTCGCTGTCGTTGGCGATCGCGACGGCCTCGTCGTCGTCGGCGAACGGGATCGCGCTGAGCACCGGGCCGAAGATCTCCTCGCGGGCCAGCGCCGAGGTGTTGGCGACGTCGGCGAACACCGTCGGCCGCACGAACAGGCCCTCGCCCAGCGCCGGTTCGTCGACCGGCGCGGCACCGGCCACCGCGCGGGCCCCGGACTCGACTCCGGCGGCGATGGCGCGCTGGATGCGGTCGCGCTGCGGCCGGTTGGCGACCGGCCCCATCTGCGTCCGCGGGTCCGCCGGATCGCCGAGGCGGATCTCCGCGGCGCGCGCCGCGACCGCCTGCACCACCTGGTCGTAGACCGATTCGTGCACCAGCAGCCGACTGCCCGCGATGCAGGTCTGCCCGCCTGCCGCGAAGATCCCGGCGACCGCGCCGGTGACCGCGCGGTCCAGGTCGGCGTCGGCGAAGACGATGTTCGGCGACTTGCCGCCCAGCTCCAGGGTGACCGGGACCAGGTTCTTGGCGGCGGCAGCGGCGATCGCGCTGCCGGTCGGGACGCTGCCGGTGAAGCTGATCCGGTCCAGGCCGGCGTGCTCGGTCAGCGCGATCCCGGCCTGCGGGCCGCCGGTCACGATGTTGATCACGCCCGGCGGGAATCCGGCCCGCTCCACCAGGTCCGCCATCCGCAGCGTGGTCGCCGAGGCGTGCTCGGAAGGCTTGACCACCACGCAGCACCCGGCCGCCAGCGCCGGGGCGAGCTTGTTGGCCAGCAGCTGCATCGGCGAGTTCCAGGCGGTGATCAGGGCCGCGACGCCGATCGGCTCGGCCACCGTGTAGTCCAGGGCGTCCGGGGTGTCCAGCGGGATGGTGCGCCCGCAGAGCTTGTCGGCGTACCCGGCGAAGAACCGGTAGTTGCGGGCCGCGAAGCGCGCCTGGCCGGTGGTCTCGCGGACCAGCTTGCCGTTGTCGGCAGACTCCAGCCGCCCGAGCTCGTCGGCGTGCTCCTCGACCAGCCCGGCCAACCGGTGCATCAGTTCGGCGCGGCGGATGCCGGGAGTCGTCGACCAGCCGCCGTCGAAGGCGGCGCGGGCCGCGGCGACCGCGGCGTCGACGTCCTGCGGGCCGGCGTCCGGGACGGTGGCGAACTCGGCGGCGGTGAAGGGGTTGATCGCGGGCAGCTCCTGCCCGGTGGCCGCCCGCACCCGCTGCCCGCCGACGAGCATCCGGAATTCGGGGTTGGTCATGTGGCGCGCTCCGTGTCGGTCGTCGGCTTCGCGGCGCGCCTCGACATCCTCGGTCCACATCGGCACGCCGTTGTATACAAAAGAATACGCACAGCGCGATGCCCTATGTCAAGCAAGGATCACCAGCCCACGAACAAGAGAGCGCACAAGGCAGAAAGGGTATTGACGCCGAAGGACGCAAACGTATCCTGCTGCATACAGTCGCGCTCCGCTGCATCCGCAGCGGCCGCCGTCGTCCCCCGCGGAGAGGAACAACGATGTCCGCTGCGATCGCGACCAGCGTGTGCTGCCTGGTCCTGATGTTCGCCATGGCGATCACCTTCAACGTCAACATCGGCGCGCTCGGCTTCGTCGCCGCGCTGGTGGTCGCCACCGTCGGCGGGCTGTCCTCGGACCAGCTGCTGGAGTCCTTCCCGGCCGACATCTTCGTGCTGATCGCCGGGGTCACGTACCTGTTCGCGATCGCCCGCGAGAACGGCACCGTCGAGCTCATCATCCGGACCGGTGTGCGGCTGGTCGCCGGCAAGGTGGCGCTGATCCCGGTGGTGTTCGGCGCGATCGCGGCCCTGCTGGTGGCCTTCGGGGTCTTCCCCTCCGCGGCGCTGGCGCTGCTGGCACCGCTGGCGATGACCTTCGCCGCGCAGTACCGGGTCAGCCCGCTGCTGATGGGCCTGATCGTGCTGCACGGCGTCAACGCGACGGCGATGTCACCGCTGAACTCCTACGGCGCGGTCACGCAGCGCGTGCTGACCGAGTCCGGGCTGGCCGACGTGTCGATCTGGTCGGTGTTCACCCTCTTCCTGGCGATGTACCTGCTGCTGATGACCGCGGTGTACTTCGCCTTCGGCGGCCTGCGGCTGATCCGGCGCGGCCACGGCGCGGAACCGGCCGTCGACGGCGTCGGCGCGGAGGTGACCAGCAGCGATGTCACCGGCGAGCAGAAGGTGACGTTGCTGGCCATCGCCGCGCTGGTGGTGCTGGCGCTGGGCTTCGGCCTCGACGTCGGGATCACCGCCTTCGGCCTCGGCGCGCTGCTCACCCTGTTCTTCCCGAAGCGGGCCGACGGCGCGATCCGGGGCATCTCGTGGAGCGTCATCCTGCTGACCTCGGGGCTGTTCGTCTTCGTCGGGGTCGCGAAGGAGGTCGGCGCGATCGACTACGCCTCCCACGCGATCGGCAGCCTGGGCGACCCGGTCCTGACGACGCTGCTGGCGTTCCTGGTCGGCGGCGTGGTCTCGGCGTTCGCCTCCACCACCGCGACGCTCGGCGCGACGTTCCCCATCCTGATCCCGCCGCTGCAGGCCGCCGACTTCCCGCACATCCCCGGCGCGGTGGCCGGTTTCGGCGTGGCCGCCAGCGTCGTGGACGTCAGCCCCACCTCGCCCAGCGGCGCGATGCTGATGGCCAACGTCCGCAACCGCGACAAGCAGGTCTACTTCCGCCAACTGGTGTTCTACGCGGGCGCGATGCTGGTCGCCGGCTCGCTCGTCCCGTGGCTCCTGCTGGTGGTGCTCGGCCTGGGCTGAGCATCCCGCGAACTCCCGAATCCGATCGCACACCGTCGCACGCCGAAGAGGTCCGATGCCGCACACGATCCGAGCACCGCAGCCCAGTTCCAGCTCGATGGCGCGCAAGGTCATCGCCGCGAGCTTCATCGGCACCACCGTGGAGTGGTACGACTTCTTCCTCTACGGGACCGCATCCGCCCTGGTCTTCAACCGGCTGTTCTTCCCGCAATTCTCCTCACTGGCGGGCACGATCGCCGCTTTCGGCGCGTTCGCAGCGGGTTTCATCGCCCGGCCGGTCGGAGGTGTCCTCTTCGGGCACTTCGGCGACCGGGTCGGCCGCAAGTCCATGCTCATCTACAGCCTCGTGGGGATGGGCGCCTCCACCGTCGCGATCGGCCTGCTGCCGACCTACGCCCAGATCGGCGTCCTGGCGCCGGTCCTGCTCGTGCTGTGCCGGCTCGTCCAGGGGTTCGCCGTGGGCGGCGAATGGGGCGGCGCGGTCCTCATGTCCGTCGAGCACTCCCCGGCGCACAAGCGCGGGCTGGCGGGCAGCTGGACCCAGGCCGGCTCCCCCGCCGGGCTGGTCCTCGCGACCGCCGCGTTCGGCGGCTTCTCGATGCTGCCCGAGGACGCCTTCATGAGCTGGGGCTGGCGGGTGCCGTTCCTGCTCAGCGCGGCCCTGGTCGTCGTGGGCATGTTCATCCGGCTCAACGTCATCGAGTCGCCCGAGTTCCAGGAGGTGAAGCAGGCGGGCGGGCGAACCAGGCTGCCGATCGTCGACGCCGTCCGCGACCACCCGCTCAACATCCTGCTCGCTGTCGGTTGCTGCCTCGCGCCGTTCGTCAACTTCTACCTCGTCGCGACGTTCGTCCTCACCTACGGCACGTCCTCGCTGGGGCTGGAGCGCTCGGCCGTGCTGGTCGTCGTCGCGATCGCCGCGTCGCTGGAAGTGGTCACCATCCCGCTGGCGGCGGCCCTGTCCGACCGCATCGGCAGGCGCAAGGTCTTCCTCACCGGTGCGGCCCTGTTCGCCGCGTTCGCCTACCCGTTCTTCCTCGTCAACGAGTCCGCGAACTCGACGTGGGTCCTCGGCCTCACCTGCGTCGTGGGGCTCTCGCTGATCCACCCGCTGATGTACGGGCCGATGGCCACCCTGTTCGCGGAGATGTTCGCGCCCGAGGTCCGGTACAGCGCGGCCTCCCTCGGCTACCAGCTCGGCGCGATCTTCGGCGGCGGCTTCGCACCGCTGGTCCTGACCGCGCTGCTGGCCACCGGCGGTGGTTCCGCGGCCGCCCTGCCGCCGTACCTGATCACCGTGAGCGTCCTGACCTTCGCCGCCGTCTTCTGGGCCACGCAACCGGGCCGCGCGCATTCGACCGAACGAAGGGACCGCTGAGTTGACCACCGCACTGCTCGACGCCGACCTCGCACGATGGATCGACGCCTGCCGCGGCGACCGGGAGCTGTCCGGCCTCGCCGCCGCGACGACGGTCACCTTCGGCATTCGCTCCGACGACTGGTCGGCGCTGTTCGGCTTTCACGACGGACGGCTCGCCGAACCGGTCGGCAGCCCGGACTTCGTCCTGGTCGCGGCCGCCGCGGACTGGAGCAGGTTCTTCCAGCCCGTGCCGCCTCCGGCGTACCAGAACTTCTTCGGCATGCTCATGCGCGTTCCCGGCGCGCGGGTCGAGGGCAGCGAACTGGCGATGGCGCAGCACGCGCACCTCGTCCGCCGGGTGCTGGAGCTGGGCCGGGAGGCGATCTCCGGTCCGCGGGCCGCCCCGGCCTCGCACCCGGCCCCGGGCAAGGCGCACCTGCGCCCGGGCTACGTGCGCATCGACGTCCGCGGCGAACCGGTGGAGATCTTCTACGAGGAGGCGGGCGCAGGCCCGGACGTCCTGCTCCTGCACACCGCGGGCGCCGATGCCCGCCAGTACCACGACCTGATGGCCGACACGGCGCTGACCTCGCGCTGCCGGCTCGTCGCGTTCGACCTGCCCGGCCACGGCCGTTCCGGCCTGCTGCCCGGAATCGCGCCCGGCGAGTACAGCTTGACCACCGACCTGTACGCCACGACCGTCCTCGCCGTGATCGACGCGCTGGGACTGGCCTCGCCCGTGGTCAGCGGTTCCTCGATGGGCGGGGAGATCTGCCTGGAACTGGCGCACCGCGCCCCGCACGCCCTCGGCGGCGTGATCGCGTGCGAGGCCAGCGACCGGGTTCCCGGCCGGCAGGTGCCGTGGGCCAAGCACCCCGCGGTCAACGAGTCCACCTTCGTCCCGGAGTGGGTCCACGGGCTCATGGCCCCGCAGAGCCCGCAGCGCTGCCGCCGCGAGGTGTGGTGGGGCTACTCCCAGGGCGGGTTCGGGACCTTCGCGGGCGACATCGACTTCTACAGCGGTGACTGGGACGGCCGCGACCGGGTCGGCGAGATCGACACCTCCCGCTGCCCGGTGATCATGATGACCGGCGAGTACGACTACTCGTGCACACCGGCGATGTCGGCGGCAACCGCGCGCAAGATCCCCGGAGCTGTCTTCTGGCCGATGCCGGGCCTCGGGCACTTCCCGATGGCGGAGAACCCGCCGCTGTTCGCCGGGCACTTCGCCGCGGCGCTGGACCGCCTGGGAATTCCGTGAGGTCCCTCAGGTCAGCTCGGCGAAGCGCTCCACCTGGTCGCTGCTGCCCGCGACGACCAGGATGTCGCCCTCGTGCACCACCGTCTCGGCCGTCGCGTAGGTGAAGGCCTGCCCCGGCTGCTTGATCGCCACGACGGTCACCCCGTACTTCGAGCGCACCCGCGTGTCGCCGAGCGGGCGGCCCATCGCTTCGGCCGGTGCGCGGGTCTTGGCCAGCGCGTAGTGCTCGTCCTCGAGCTCGATGTAGTCGAGCATCCGGCCCATCACCAGGTGCGCCGTGGTCTTGCCCATCTCGTGCTCCGGCAGCACGACGTGGTGCGCGCCCACCCGCTCCAGGATCCGGCCGTGCTGGCGGCTGGTCGCCTTGGCCCAGATGTTCGGGATGCCGAAGTCCACCAGCAGCGAGGTGGTCAGGATGCTGGCCTCCAGCTCGGTGCCGATGGCCACCACCGCCCTGCTGAACTGGTGCACGCCGAGCTGGCGCAGGCTCTCCGGGTCGGTGGTGTCGGCGACCGCGGTGTGGGTCAGCTCGTCGGCGTGCCGCTGCACGACGGTCGGCCGCGAGTCGATGGCCAGCACCTCCGCGCCGCGCCGCACCAGCTCACCGGCCAGCGAGCTGCCGAACCGGCCGAGGCCGATCACCACGATCTGATTCGCTGCGTCGTTCCTAGCCAACGATGGGTCGCTCCTCCGGCAGTTCGTAGCGGCGGCCGCGCTCCCGCAGCGCCAGCGCCGAGGCCAGCGTGATCGGGCCGAGGCGGCCGATGAACATCAGTACCACCAGCAGTATCTGCCCGAGTGCCGGGATCTGGGCGGTGATCCCGGTGGACAGGCCGACCGTGGCGAACGCCGAGATCACTTCGAACAGCACCGCGTCCAGGCCGAACGGCGTGATCACCTGCAGCACCAGCACGCTCAGCACGACCACGCCGACGGCGATCAGCACGATGGTCAGGGCCTGCCGCTGCACGCCTTCCGGCAGCCGCCGCCCCATGACGTGCACGGTCGGTTCGCCGCGGATCTCGGCCAGGATCACGAACGCCAGCAGCGCGAACGTGGTGATCTTGATGCCGCCCGCGGTGCCCGCGCTGCCACCGCCGATGAACATCAGGACGTCCTGCACCAGCAGCGTGCCCGAGTGCATCTCGGCGATGTCGAGGTTGTTGAACCCGGCGGTCCTGGTCATGGTCGCGGCGAAGAAGCCGGCCAGCAGCTTGCCCGGCCAGGACAGCGGCCCGAGCGTTCCGGGGTTGGTCCACTCGGCGGCGGTGACCACCACCGAGCCGCCGATCAGCAGCACCACCGTGACCCACACCGTGATCTTGGTGTGCAGCGTCCAGCGGCGGGGCTGGCGCAACCTGCTGAACAGCTCCAGCCACACCGGGAACCCGAGCCCGCCCGCGATCACCGCCAGCGCGATCGGCAGGCAGAACCAGGCGTCGGTGACGAAGCCCATCAGGTTGTCGGTGCGCAGCGCGAAGCCCGCGTTGTTGAACGCCGAGACGGCGTGGAACACGCCTTCGTAGACCGCGCGGCCGAACCCGATCCCGTAACCGGTCACCAGCCGCGCGGTCAGCGCCACCGCCACCACCAGCTCGAAGACCAGGCTGAGCAGCAGGATGCGACCGACCACCCGCCGGACGTCGCCGAGCCCGAGGGTCTTGGTCTCCGCTTGCGCGGTGAGCCGCATGCGCAGCCCGAACCGGCGGAACACCAGCAGGCTCAGCAGCGACGCGAGGGTCATGATGCCCAGCCCGCCCAGCTGGATCAGGACGAGGATGATCACTTCGCCCGCGGTGGACCAGTACGTCGGCGTGTCCACCACGATCAGCCCGGTCACGCACGCCGCCGACGTCGCGGTGAACAGCGCGACGACCAGCCCGGTCGCCTCACCGGATTCGGTGGCGAACGGCATCGACAGCAGCAGCGTGCCGACGGCGATCAGCCCGGCGAAGCCCAGCACGACCGACACTGCGGGCTGCCTGCGCACCGCGGCGAGGCGCCGGCCGCTGCTCTGGAGGACGTTCACGCGTGGGACAGTACTTGACCTGCTGCTACGGCGCGTCGATCACCACAACACCGTCCTGATCGGCCACGACGTACTCGCCGGGGACGAACTGGACACCGCCGAGCTCGACGACCTCGTCCACCACGCCCTCGCCGGTCTTGGTGCTCTTGCGCGGGTTGGTGCCCAGCGCCTTGACGCCGAAGTCCATCCCGGCCAGCACCGCCGAGTCGCGCACCGCGCCGTTGATGATCGCTCCGCTCCAGCCGTTGGACCGGCCCAGCTCGGCGATCAGGTCGCCCATCAGCGCGGTGTGCAGCGAGCCCTGGCCGTCGATCACCAGCACCCTGCCCTCGCCCGGCGTGGACAGGATCTCCTTGAGCAGGGCGTTGTCCTGGAAGCACTTGACCGTGCGGATCCGGCCCTCGAAGGCCACCCGCCCGCCGATGTCGCGGAACTGCACGTCGCAGCTGCGCACCCCCGGCCCTTCCCGGTCCGCGAGGTCAGCCGTAGCCAAAGTCATGGGCGGTCCCGCCTCTCCGCGATTTTCAGTGGGTCGCGAGCGTACCCAGCGGTAGCCGTCTCCCGCGCGGTACCGCGATCAACACCACACCCGGCCGGTCAGCCGCAGTTCTCGGCGCGTTTCAGGAGCAGTTCGCGCTCGCGGGCGTTGGCGGTCAGCTCGGCGGCGCGCTCGAACTCGGCGCGGGCTTCGGCGGGCCGGTCCAGCTTGGCCAGGAGGTCGCCGCGGACGCTGGGCAGCAGGTGGTAGCCCTCCAGCGAGCCCTCGGCCACCAGCTGGTCGACGAGGTGCAGGGCGGGCTCGGGACCGAAGGCCATCGACACCGCCACCGCGCGGTTGAGCTCCACCACCGGCGACGGCGTGACCTCCGAGAGCTGCTCGTAGATCCGGACGATCCGCGCCCAGTCGGTCTCCGCCGCGGTGCGCGCCCGCGCGTGGCAGGCCGCGATCGCCGCTTGCAGCCGGTAGGGGCCGGGCGGAGCGCCGATCTCCTCCGCGCGCTGCAGCGCGGCGAGCCCGCGGCGGATCAGCAGCTGGTCCCAGCGGGTGCGGTCCTGCTCCAGCAGCAGCACGGGCTCACCGGTGGGGCCGGTGCGCGCGGCGGTGCGGGACGCCTGGATCTCCAGCAGCGCGACCAGGCCGTGCACCTCGGGTTCGCCGGGCACGAGGCCTGCCAGGATCCGCCCGAGCCGCAGCGCGTCGTCGCACAGCTCGGTGCGCAGCCAATCCGCGCCGGAGGTGGCCGTGTAGCCCTCGTTGAAGATGAGGTAGACGACTTCCAGCACCGCGGGCAACCGCGCCGCGAGCTCGTCCCCGCTCGGCGCTTCGAACGGGATCTGCTTGCGCGCCAGCGTCTTCTTGGCCCGCACGATGCGCTGCGCGATGGTCGGCTCGGGCACCAGGAAGGCGCGGGCGATCTCCTTGGTCGTCAGCCCGCACAGCACCCGCAGGGCCAGCGCCACCCGCGCCTCGGTGGACAGCACCGGGTGGCAGGCGGTGAACACCAGGCGCAGCAGGTCGTCGCCGAAGTCCGGGCCGGTGTCCACCTCGATCTCGGTGTGCTGCCGCTGCTCCAGGTCCCGGCCGATCTCCTGCTGCTTGCGCGCGAACCGCTCCTTGCGGCGCAGCTGGTCGATCGCGCGGTGCTTGGCGGTGGACATCAGCCAGGCGCCGGGATTGGGCGGCACCCCGGTCTCCGGCCACTTCTCCAGCGCGATGAGCAGCGCGTCCTGCGCCAGCTCCTCGGCCAGGCCGACGTCCTGCACGAGCCGCGCCAGGCCGGCGATCAGGCGGGCCGCCTCGATCCGCCAGACCGCTTCGATGGCGCGGTGGGTTTCGGAAACCGTCACCACGCCATCTCAGCACACCTGGTCAGGCGATTCCGCCCGCTTTGCGGACCTCCTCGCGCAGGTTCGCCTCGCGCTCGGCCTCCTCCTCGGACATCTCGAAGTCCTCGGCCTCGAACACCCGCCGCACCTCGACCGGTTCCGGGCACCGCTTGGCCCACTCCAGGGCCTCCTCGCGGGAGCGGACCTGGAGCAGCCAGAAACCGGCGATCAGCTCCTTGGCCTCGGTGAACGGCCCGTCCACCACGGACTTCCCGCCGCCGGTGGCGATCTCGGTGCGGAAGCCCTCCGAGCTGGGGTGCAGGCCTTCACCGGCCAGCAGCACACCGGCCTTGACCAGCTCCTCGTTGTAGTCCCCCATCGCCTTGAGCTCCTCCGGGGTCGGCATCGCGCCGTCCTCGGTCTCCGGGGTGGACTTCACGATCATCATGTATCGCATGCCGTTCACTTCCTGATCGTCCGCCGCTCTGGTGCGGGTCGGTGCACGAGTTCTACCAGCCGCCAACCGGTTTCAGCCGGTGAAATCGCGAATCTCCGCGGCGAGCCATTCCGCCCGCGCCGCGGCCGACACCTCGGCGGCGCCGTCCTCGATCGCCTGCACCTGCAGCACGGTGACCGGGGCCGGGCAGCGCCTGGCCCACTCGACCATCTCCTCGCGGGAGCGCACCTGGAGCAGCCAGAAACCGGCGATCACCTCCTCGTTCCCGGGAAACGGCCCGTGCACCACAGCTCGCCCACCCCCAGGGGCGAGCTCGGTCCGGAACCCCCTGGAACTGGGGTGCAGGCCGTCACCCGCCAGCAGCACGCCCGCCCGGACCAGCGCCTCGTTGTAGTCGCCCATCGCCTCGACGTCCGCCGGGCCGGGCGCACCGGCTCCGGCCATGACCGCCATCAGGAATCGCATCTCGGGGCCCTCCCCTGTCGGTGGCGGCCGGTCCGCCCGGCCGCTCACCAACGCATCGAACGAGCGACCCCGAGATCGACATGCCCCCAGGGGTTCTCGCGATTCAGCCGGCCAAGTGCCGCCGGACGAGGTCGTTGGCGCGCTGCGGTCGCTCCATGTTCGTCATGTGCCCGCAGCCGGCGAACTCGACCAGTTCCGCGTTCGGCATCCGCCGCGCCGCCTCACCCGCCATCCGGTGCAGGTCGGTGGATTCCAGCTCGCCGACCACCAGCGCGGTGGGCGTGGCGATCTCCTCCAGCCGGCTGCGCACGTCCACCTCGAGCTGGCGGCCGGTCGCGGTGTGGTGGCTGGTGATGGTGGTCATCGCCATCTCCCAGCAGCGCCGCCGGATCTCCGGGTCGACCTGGCCGGGCTCGCGGTGCGGTCCGTCCACCGAGAGGCGCATGAGGGATTCGACGTAGCCGTCGGCGTCCATCGCCTCCTGCGCCGCCGCCTGCTCCCGGTAGCGGTCCAGGACGAACGGGTCGTGGAACTCCACCGGCGGCACGCCCGGCCCGAACAGCACCATCCGGTCCACCCGCTCCGGGTGCAGCAGAGCGAGGGTGAACGCGGTGAGGCCACCCATGGAATTGCCCAGCAGGGAGGCGGTTTCGAGCTGGAAGTGGTCGAGCACCGCCAGCAGGTCCTCGTGCGGGTGCATGTCGGTCATCAGCGTGCTGGAGCGCCCGTGCGACCGCGCGTCGTAGCGGATCACCCGGTGGTCCGCGGCGAGGTCGAGCTGCTCGTCCCACATCCCGGTGCCGAGGAAACCGGCGTGCAGCATCACGATCGGCGGCCCCGAGCCCACCACCTCGGCGTGCAGCTCACCGCCGGGGACGGGGATCTTCGTGGTTTCGATGGTGTTCATGGCAACCAAGGTGTCATAATGACACCATGGTTGGCAACTCTCCGCTCCCGCCGGACGAACTGGGACCGCGACTGGCCGAGGTCTACGCCGTCCTCGGCCCGCTCTACCGCAGGGTCGCGCGCCTGGTCGAGCGCGACAGCCCCCGCGACGGCCTGTCCATCGGCGTCCGCGCGGTGCTGGAAAGGCTCGAGCTGGCGGGCACCGCCGAGACGGTCCCGCAGATCGCGCGAACCCTGGAGCTGAGCAGGCAGTTCGTGCAGCGCATGGTCAACGACGCGCTGGAGCAGGACTTCGTGGCGCTGAAGCCGAACCCCGCGCACCGGCGCTCGTCCCTGGTCGAGCTCACCGACGCGGGCCGCGCGGCGATCAACGCCCTGCAGCGGCGCGAGCACGAAACCATGGGCCGCGTCGGCGGTGACCTCACCGAAGCCGACATCGACACGACGCTGCGCGTCCTGCGGCACATGCTCGCCGCGATCCCCGAAAGCGACGGCGAAAAGGACCGCTGACGCAAGAAGAACCGGGCCGGGTGACATGATCACCCGGCCCGGTTCTTCGGTTCTCAGCGTCCCTTGCGCTCGCGGAGCTTCGCCAGCGCTTCCTCCAGGATGGCCATCCCGTCGGCGTCGCTGCGGCGCTCCTTCACGTACGCGAGGTGGCTCTTGTACGGCTCGTTGCGCCGTGCCGAAGGCGGGTTCTCCTGGTCCAGGCCCGCCGGCAGTCCGCAGCGCGGGCAGTCCCACTCCTCCGGCACCTCGGCGTCCATGGCGAACGACGGCCGGCTGTGGTGCCCGTTGCTGCACCAGTAGTCGACGCGTTTGCGCGGAGCGGCTTCCCCCCGCTCCGACTCGCCCACCGCGGGACCGGAGCCCACTCGCGTGCCGCGAATGGCGTTACCACCAGTCATCCATCCTCACCCACCAAGCGGCCCTGGGTCGTCGACCGGCTGGGGTGCCGACCGATCAACCGATCTTGATCAACAGGCCGACCCCGACGATGGAGATCACCCACAGCGCCATGACGAACAACGTCATCCGGTCGAGGTTCTTCTCCGCCACGCTGGAACCGGCCAGGTTGGACTGCATACCGCCGCCGAACAGCGAGGAGAGGCCGCCACCCTTGGCCCGGTGCAGCAGCACCAGCAGCACCAGCAGCACACTCGTCACGATCAACATGATCTGCAGGAAAAGAGTCATCACGTCCTCGTTCGCACAGCGGTTCGCCACCAAGCGTACCGGGCCGCCGACAGCGAGTTGACCACTGTCCACCGTTTGCCACCCGCACGCTCCCACACTGCTCCACCCGGGTCACCCCAGGGGTGCGGAAAGCCGGTGAAGGGCACCTTCAGGCAAGTAAGTTGCTAAAAGGTGCCCTTCACCGCGATCAGCTCACGGCAGCGGGCCGCCTGCCGCCATCGCGGAGAGCTTGGCGAACTCGTCGCCGTTGAGGCTCGCGCCGCCGACCAGGGCGCCGTCCACGTCGCTCTGGCCGACCAGGTCGCCGATGTTGCTCGACTTCACCGAGCCGCCGTAGAGCACCCGCACCTCGTCGGCGATCTCCTTGCCGTACTTCTCGGCCAGGGCCGCGCGGATCGCCCCGCAGACCTCCTGCGCGTCGGCGGCGGTGGCGACCTTGCCGGTGCCGATCGCCCACACCGGCTCGTAGGCCACCACGACCTCGCGCACCTGCTCGGTCTTGAGGCCCTTGAGCGCGTTGATCAGCTGCGTCGTGCAGTGCTCGACGTGACCACCGGCCTCGCGCACCTCCAGCTGCTCGCCGACGCACAGGATCGGCGACAGACCGTTCTTCAGCGCGGCGCGGACCTTCTTGTTGACCAGCTCGTCGGTCTCGCCGTGGTACTCGCGGCGCTCCGAGTGGCCGACCACCACGTAGGTGCAGCCCAGCTTGGCCAGCATCGGGCCGGACACCTCACCGGTGTAGGCGCCCGACTCGTGCGCGGAGATGTCCTGCGCGCCGTACTTGAGCAGCAGCTTGTCCCCGTCGACGAGGGTCTGCACGCTGCGGATGTCGGTGAACGGCGGCAGCACCGCCACCTCGACCTTCGCGAAGTACTTCTCCGGCAGCGCGAAGGCGACCTTCTGCACCAGGGCGATGGCCTCCAGGTGGTTCAGGTTCATCTTCCAGTTGCCCGCGATCAGCGGCGTCCTGGCCATGTTCAGCGCTCACCTTCCAGGACGGCCACACCGGGCAGGTCCTTGCCTTCGAGGTACTCCAACGACGCCCCACCACCGGTGGAGATGTGCGAGAAGCCGTCCTCCGGCAGTCCCAGCGTGCGCACCGCGGCGGCCGAGTCGCCACCGCCGACGACGCTGAACGAGTCGGAGTCGACGATCGCCTGCGCGACGCCGCGGGTGCCGTCGGCGAACGCCGGGAACTCGAACACGCCCGCCGGGCCGTTCCAGAACACCGTGGCCGAGCCGCGGAGGATGCCCGCGAACAGCTCGACGCTGCGCGGGCCGATGTCCAGGCCCATCCAGCCGTCCGGGATCTCGTCGGCGGCCACCACCCGGTGCTCGGCGTCGGCGGCGAAGCGGTCGGCGACCACCACGTCGACCGGCAGCACCAGCTTGTCGCCGTGCTCGGCCAGCAGCTGCTTCGTCGACTCGATCTGGTCGGCCTGCAGCAGCGAGGTGCCCACGCCGTGGCCCTGCGCGGCCAGGAACGTGTAGGCCATGCCGCCGCCGATGAGCAGCTTGTCGACCTTGGGCAGCAGCGCCTTGATGACGCCGAGCTTGTCGGAGACCTTCGAGCCGCCCAGCACCACCGCGTAGGGGCGCTTCGGGTCGCCGGTCAGGGTGCGCAGCACCTCGACCTCGGCGAGCACCAGGCCACCGGCGTAGGCGGGCAGCCGCTCGGCGACGTCGTAGACCGACGCCTGCTTGCGGTGCACGACGCCGAAGCCGTCGGAGACGAAGGCCGCGCCCGGGCCCACCAGCGCGGCCAGCTCGTCGGCCAGCGCGCCGCGCTCGGCGTCGTCCTTGCTGGTCTCGCGGGCGTCGAAGCGCACGTTCTCCAGCAGCGCCACCGAACCGTCGGTCAGGCCCGCGACCACGGACTTCGCCGAGTCGCCGACCAGGTCACCGGCCAGCGGGACGTCGGCGCCGAGCAGCTCGCCGAGGCGGCGGGCCACCGGGGCCAGCGAGAACTGCGGGTCCGGCTCGCCCTTCGGCCGCCCCAGGTGCGCGGTGAGCACGACCTGCGCACCGGCCTCGGTCAGCTTCCGGATGGTCGGCAGGGAGGCGCGCACCCGGCCGTCGTCGGTGATCTTCTCGCCGTCCAGCGGGACGTTGAGGTCGGCACGC
The DNA here is from genome assembly GCF_027853965.1 of Saccharopolyspora indica. GTDB lineage: Bacteria > Actinomycetota > Actinomycetes > Mycobacteriales > Pseudonocardiaceae > Saccharopolyspora > Saccharopolyspora indica. Next base: position 66,199 of record NZ_JAQGLB010000025.1, read on the forward strand.
ACCAGAACACGCCGACCCCGAACACCCTCGGACAGCAGATCGTCGAGGTTCTTCACGCTCTGCTCCTCAGTTACGGGAAGACCCGCACGAGCCGGGGCTCTGCCGACGGCTCGTGCGGGTCTCCGGTCCGGATGTCAGGCCAGCTTCTTGCCGACCAGGCCGACCAGGTCGGCGAGGCGGTTGGAGTAGCCCCACTCGTTGTCGTACCAGCCGACGATCTTGACCTGGTTGCCGATGACCTTGGTCAGCGGCGCGTCGAAGATCGTCGAGTGCGGGTCGGTGACGATGTCGCTGGAGACGATCGGGTCCTCGTTGTACTTGAGGATGCCCTTGAGCTTGCCCTCGGCGGCAGCGGCCTTGAACGCCTCGTTGACGGCCTCGACCGACACGGACTCGCGGACGGTCGCGGTCAGGTCGGTGGTCGAACCGGTCGGCACCGGGACGCGCAGCGCGTAGCCGTCCAGCTTGCCGTTGAGCTCCGGCAGCACCAGGCCGATGGCCTTGGCCGCACCGGTGCCGGTCGGCACCACGTTGACCGCGGCGGCGCGGGCGCGGCGCAGGTCGCTGTGCGGGCCGTCCTGCAGGTTCTGGTCCTGCGTGTAGGCGTGGATGGTGGTCATCAGGCCCTGCTCGATCCCGAAGGAGTCGTTGAGGACCTTGGCCATCGGGCCCAGGCAGTTGGTGGTGCAGGAGGCGTTGGAGATGATCGTCTGCGAGCCGTCGTACTTGTCGTCGTTGACGCCCAGCACCACGGTCAGGTCCTCGCCCTTGGCCGGGGCGGAGATGATGACCTTCTTCGCGCCGCCCTGGTCCACGTGCTTGCGGGCGTCCTCGGCCTTGGTGAAGAAGCCGGTGGACTCCACGACGACGTCGACGCCCAGGTCGCCCCACGGCAGCTTGCCCGGGTCGCGCTCGGCGAGGATCTTGATGAGCTTGCCGCCCACCTCGATGCCCTCACCGGTGACCTTGACCTCCTGGTCGAGGCGACCGAGGATGCTGTCGTACTTCAGCAGGTGGGCCATGGTCGCGACATCGCCCAGGTCGTTGGCGGCCACGATCTCGATGTCGTGATCGCTGGCGGTCGCGGCCCGCCAGAAGTTCCGCCCGATCCGACCGAAGCCGTTGATGCCTACGCGAACGGTCACGCCGATCTCTCCTCGTGACTGACCCTGCCGACGGCGCGGCGGGTGAGGTGGATGGTCTCGACTTCACCCTATCTGCCATCGGAGCCGTCGCACGCGGGCGGGCGAGGCGCCTCACCCACCGGATCGGCGACGATCACCACCCGGCCCCCGCAACTCCCGGAAAACCCGCATCGCAGCTGCTCAAAGGCCCCAGAACGGGCCGTCCCCCGGCCGTTCGCCCGTGATCGGAATCTCTGCACCGGTTCGGGCGATCACAGTTCCCGCGGAAACTGTGGATATCCCCGCACCCGGTTCGCGGCGCCGGTGGAAACTGTGATCAAGCGTCCGCTTCGAGCATTTCCACGGTGACCGCGGATTCGGTGTCCGGGACGCCGAGCTCGCGGGCGCGCTTGTCGGCCATCGCCAGCAGGCGGCGGATCCGGCCGGCCACCGCGTCCTTGGTCATCGGCGGGTCGGCCAGCTGGCCCAGCTCCTCCAGCGAGGCCTGCCGGTGCGCCAGCCGCAGCCGGCCCGCGACCAGCAGGTGGTCCGGTGCCGTCGGGCCCAGCAGCTCCAGCGCCCGCTCCACCCTGGCGGCCGCCGCGACCGCCGCGCGCGCCGAGCGGCGCAGGTTCGCGTCGTCGAAGTTGGCCAGCCGGTTGGCGGTGGCCCGCACCTCGCGGCGCATCCGCCGCTCCTCCCAGGCCAGCACGCTGGAGTGCGCGCCGAGCCGGGTCAGCAGCGCGCCGATCGCGTCGCCGTCGCGGACCACCACCCGGTCCGCGCCGCGCACCTCGCGGGACTTCGCCGCCACCCCGATCCGCCGGGCCGCGCCGACCAGCGCCAGCGCCGCCTCCGGGCCGGGGCAGGTGACCTCCATCGACGAGGACCGCCCGGGCTCGGTCAGCGAGCCGTGCGCCAGGAACGCGCCGCGCCAGGCGGCTTCGGAATCGCAGGCCCCGCCCGAGACGACGTGCGCGGGCAGGCCGCGCACCGGTCGGCCGCGCGGGTCCAGCAGTCCGGTCTGCCGGGCCAGGCCCTCCCCGTCGCGCACCACGCGCACCACGTAGCGGGTGCCCTTGCGCAGCCCGCCGGAGGTGATCACGTGCACGTCGGACTGGTGCCCGAACAGCTCGTGGACCTCCTTGCGGAGCCTGCGCGCCGTGGAGCCGCTGTCCAGCTCGGCCTCGACCACCACCCGGCCGGCGACGATGTGCAGCCCGCCGGCGAAGCGCAGCAACGAGGACACCTCGGCTCGTCGGCAGCACGTCTTGGTCACCGACAACCGGCTCAACTCGTCCTTGACCGCCGCGGTCATCGCCACCGGTCCGTCCTCCTCTCCAGTGCGGCCCGCAGGCTCGTCGCGAGCGCCTGCGGATCGTGCCGTCCCGGCACGGCGGGTGCCGCGATCTCGTCCAGCAGGGTCCGCGCACCCAGTTCGGCAGCCGCGGCGCGGAGCCGGTCCGGGGTGGGGACCGAGTTCACGTCGGCCAGCACCGCGTCGACCCGCAGCCGCGGTGCGTGCTGCGAGAGTACGTCCAGGTGCTGTTCGGGCGAGAAGCCCGCCGTCTCACCGGGCTGCGGCACCAGGTTTAGCACCACGAACCGGCGCGCGGTGGTGCGCACCAGCGCCTCGTGCAGCTCCGGGACCAGCAGGTGCGGCAGCACGCTGGTGAACCACGAACCCGGTCCGAGCAGCACCAAGTCGGCCGAGAGCACCGCGTCGACGGCTTCCGGACAGGCTGCCGGGCGGGCCCCGCCCGCCGCCTGCAAACTCACCTGTTTCACCCGACCGGGCGTACTGGCGATGGCGACCTGCCCGCGGATGGTCCGCACCGCGTCCGGATCGGAGTCCAGCCCGACGACGTCGGCGGACATGTCCAGCGGCTCGGTGGACATCGGCAGCACCCGGCCCTGCACGCCCAGCAGCCGGCAGGCCTGGTCGAGCACCTGGACCGGATCGCCGAGCACCTCCAGCAGCCCGGCCAGCACGAGGTTGCCCACCGCGTGCCCGGCCAGCGCGCCGCTGCCGCCGAAGCGGTGCTCGAACACCGTCGACCAGAGCTGCCCGTCGGGATCGCCGTCGGACAGCGCGGCCAGCGCCTTGCGCAGGTCACCGGGCGGCAGCAGGCCGAGCTCGCGGCGCAGCCGTCCGGACGAACCGCCGTCGTCGGCCACCGTCACCACGGCCGTCACGTCCGAGGTGATCCGGCGCAGCGCCGACAACGTGGCCTGCAGGCCGTGCCCGCCGCCGAGGGCGACCGCGCGCAGCTCCGCGCTCACTCGCGCCCCAGGTCCCGGTGCACCGTCTTGACCATCATCCCGTCGTCCTCGGCCAGCCTGCGGGCCAGTTCCTCGGTGAGCGCGACGCTGCGGTGCTTGCCGCCGGTGCAGCCCAGCGCCAGCGTCAGGTACCGCTTGCCCTCGCGGTGGTAGCCGGCGCCGACCAGCCGCAGCAGCTGCTGGTAGCTCTGCAGGAACTCCTCGGCGCCCTCCTGGCCGAGCACGTAGTTGCGGACCTCGTCGTCGAGCCCGTTGAACTCGCGCAGCTCGGGGATCCAGAACGGGTTCGGCAGGAACCGGCAGTCCATCACCAGGTCGGCGTCCATCGGCAGGCCGTACTTGTAGCCGAAGGACAGCACCGTGACGCGGGTGCGGGTGCTGGCCTCGGTGCCGAAGGCGTCCTCGATCTTGGAGCGCAGCTGGTGCACCGACAGGTTCGAGGTGTCCAGCACCAGGTCGGCCTCGGAGCGCAGCCGGGACAGCAGCGAGCGCTCGGCGGCGATGCCGTCGGCCAGCCGCCCCTCCCCCTGCAGCGGGTGGCTGCGCCGCACCCCTTCGAAGCGGCGGATCAGCACCTCGTCGGTGGCCTCCAGGAACAGCACCTTCGGCTTGTAGCCGCGGGCGTCCAGGTCCTTGATCACCGCCCCCAGGTCCTCGGTGAACGCACGGCTGCGCACGTCCATCACGACCGCGACGCGGGTGATCGCGCCGCTGGAGCGCGCCCCCAGCTCCACCATGGTCGCGATCAGCTCCGGCGGCAGGTTGTCCACCACGAACCAGCCCAGGTCTTCGAGGCACTTCGCCGCGGTGCTGCGGCCCGCCCCGGACAGGCCGCTGACGACGGCGACCTCGATGCCCGACTCCTCAGTCACTGCTCTCCCCTTCAGCGTTCTCCGTCGCCGGGCCCGGCCCGGCTCCCCCGTCCGCCGCCAGCGCCGAGTGCACGGTCTCGGCGGTGCGGCGGCCGATCCCGGGGACCGCGGCGATCTCGTCCACACCGGCCTGGCGCAGCTTGCGCACCGAACCGAAGTGCTTGAGCAGCGCCGTGCGGCGGGTCTCGCCCAGCCCCGGGATCGCGTCCAATGTGGAGCTTGTCATGCGCTTGCCGCGCTTCTTGCGGTGGTAGGCGATGGCGAAGCGGTGCGCCTCGTCGCGGACCCGTTGCAGCAGGTAGAGCGCTTCGCTGGTGCGCGCCAGGATCACCGGGTCGGGATCGGCGGGCAGCCACACCTCCTCCAGCCGCTTGGCCAGCCCGATCACCGCGACATCGGTGATGCCCATCTCGGTGAGCGCGTCGGCCGCGGCGTTGGCCTGCGGGCCACCGCCGTCGATGACCAGCAGGTTCGGCGGGTAGGCGAACTTCTTCGGGCGGCCGGTGTCCGGGTCGACGGCCGATGGTTCGGCCTCGGCGGTCTTGCCGGTCTCGCTGAGGTAGCGGTGGAAGCGGCGGCGCACCACCTCGTCGATGGAGCCCACGTCACCGCCCTCGGCGCCCTCGCGGACCTCGAAGCGGCGGTACTCGGACTTGCGCGGGATGCCGTCCTCGAACACCACCAGCGAGGCGACCACGTCGCTGCCCTGCACGTGGCTGACGTCGATGCACTCGATGCGCAGCGGCGCGGTGTCCAGCGCCAGCGCCTCCTGCAGCTCCTGCAGCGCCGCCGAGCGCGCGGTCAGATCACCGGCGCGGCGCAGCTTGTACTGCTGGAAGGCCTCCTTGGCGTTGCGCTCGACGGTCTCCATCAGCGCCCGCTTGTCGCCGCGCTGCGGCACCCGCAGGCTCACCCGGCTGCCGCGCAGCTCGCTGAGCCAGCCGGCGATCGTCTCGGCGTCCCCGGGCAGCTCCGGCACAAGCACCTCGCGCGGGACCGGCGTGCCGCCGGCGTCGGCCTGGTCGGCCAGCGACGCCTGCTCGCCGTAGAACTGGGTGAGGAACTGCGAGGTGAGCGCCTCGGTGTCCATCTCCTCGACCTTGTCGATCACCCAGCCCCGCTGGCCCCTGACCCGACCACCGCGGATGTGGAAGACCTGCACGGCGGCGGCCAGCTCGTCCTCGGCGAAGGCGACCACGTCGGCGTCGGTGCCGTCGCCGAGCACCACCGCCTGCTTCTCCATCGCGCGGCGCAGCGCCTCCAGGTCGTCGCGCAGCCGGGCGGCGCGCTCGAACTCCAGCTCGGCGGAGGCGGTCTGCATCTCCTTGTCGAGCTTGCGCATCAGCTGGTCGGTGTGCCCGGCCAGGAAGTCGCAGAAGTCCTCGACGATGCCGCGGTGCTCCTCGGCGTCGACCCGGCCGACGCACGGCGCCGAGCACTTGCCGATGTAGCCGAGCAGGCACGGCCTGCCGATCTGGGAGTGCCGCTTGAACACCCCGCCGGAGCAGGTCCGCGCCGGGAACACCCGCAGCAGCAGGTCGAGGGTCTCGCGGATGGCCCACGCGTGCGCGTAGGGGCCGAAGTACCGCACGCCCTTGCGGCGCGGGCCGCGGTAGACGTGCAGCCGCGGGTACTCCTCGTGCAGCGTCACGGCGAGCACCGGGTAGGACTTGTCGTCGCGGTAGCGGACGTTGAACTTCGGGTCGTACTCCTTGATCCAGGAGTACTCCAGCTGCAGCGCCTCGACCTCGGTGCCGACGACGGTCCACTGCACCCCGGTGGCGGTGGTGACCATCTGGCGGGTGCGCGGGTGCAGCCCGGCCAGGTCGGCGAAGTACGACGACAGCCTGCTGCGCAGGCTCTTCGCCTTGCCGACGTAGATCACCCGGCCACCGGCGTCGTGGAACCGGTATACGCCGGGGGCGTCCGGGATCGTGCCGGGAGCGGGTCGGTAGGTGGACGGATCGGCCACCCCACCACCCTACGTGCGTGGTCCGACTGCCTGGATCTCGGTGCGGGAGGCACCACCGGCCCGCCCGGCGGGGCACACTGGTGTTCCACGTCCATGATCGGCCCCGGGGAGGCCGTGGGCTTCCCCGCGAGCAGGCGGGAGGTCAGCCGTGAACACCGAGAACGCCCATCCCGATCGCGCGACGCTGTCCGAGGTCGGCCCCGGGGTGCACGCCTGGGTCCAGCCGGACGGCAGCTGGTGGATCAACAACGCCGGGGCGGTCTTCGGCGACGACGGCGCGGTGCTGGTGGACACCTGCGCGACCGCGCGGCGCACACAGCGCTTCCTGGACGCCGTGCGCGCGGCGGGCGGGGACGTGCCGATCCGGTTCGCGGTGAACACCCACCTGCACGGCGACCACACGCACGGCAACGCGCTGCTGCCCGACTCGACCGTCCTCATCGGACACCCGGCGACCCGGGACGGCATCCTGGCCGACACGATCCTGCGGGACCCGCCGCCGGTGTGGACGCCGACGCCGGAGTGGGGCATCACCGAGCACCGCGCGCCCTCGGTGCTGCTGGAGGATTCGCTGGTGCTGCACGTCGGCGGCCGCCGGGTCGAACTGCACCACCCGGGGCATCCCGCGCACACCTCCGGCGACGTGGTGGCGTGGGTGCCGGACGCGGAGGTGCTGTTCACCGGCGACCTGATCTTCCACGGCGTGACCCCGCTGGTGTTCATGGGATCGGTGGAGGGCGCGCTGAAATCGCTGGACTGGCTGGCGGGATTCCGCGCGAGAACGGTGGTCCCGGGCCACGGGCCGGTGCTGCCCGGTCTGTCGTTCCCGCGCGTGCTGGAGGACCAGGCCCGCTACTACCGCTTCGTCCTGGACACCGCCCGCCAGGCCCGCACCGACGGCCTGACCCCGCTGGAAGCGGCCCGGCGCTGCGACCTGGGCGAGTTCGCGGGCTGGCCGGACCCCGAGCGCATCGTCATGAACCTCCACCGCGCCTACGCCGACGCCGACGACACCGACCTCGACCTGGCAGCGGCCTTCGCGGACGCGGTCACCTACAACGGCGGCCCCCTCCGCACCGCCGTCTGACCGGTTTTCGCGAGGTGAAGGGCACCTTTCGCCAAGTAAGTCGGCGAAAGGTGCCCTTCACACCTCCCCTGGTCGAGTCACGCCACCCGCGCGAGGCCTGGTGACCACCGGCGGCTGAAACGTGCGAACGGGGATGGGTTGAGAGTGAAGGGCACCTTTCGCCCGCATAGTTGGCGAAAGGTGCCCTTCACCGGTCATCCGATCGGGGTTACAGGGGGCGGGGGATGCGGTCTTCGACGGGGGCGAGGGTGATGGGGAGGGAGGGGAGGGTCTGGTACCAGTAGGCGGTCGAGGAGACGTCGTCGGAGCGCTTGTTGGCGTGGCCGTGCTCGATGGTGACCCTGATCGATTCGTCGAAGACCACCGGGTCCTCCACGTGGAAGCGGTAGTAGGAGACCTGGCCGCTCCAGTTCGGGCCGCCCGGCATGGTCAGGCCGTGGTAGGGGGCCTGGTACTGCTGGGTCGGGCACCACGCGGTGTTGAAGTAGTCCTCGGTGCCGGTGCCGTGCAGGCGCGGCGGCCACGCCTCGCCGTCGATGAAGAACATGTCGTCGCCCTCGCCGTACCAGTTCCAGTCGCTGGTGTGGCGGAGGTTGTGCACGTTGAGCACGGTGCCGACGTAGTGCCCGCGGCCCTCGGCCTCGAGGATCACGTAGTTGCCCTCGCCGCCGATGTTGGTGCCGCCGAAGAGGAATTCCTCGTTGGTCTGGTCGCCCTGCTCGACGCCGTCGGTGGGGTTCTGCCGCCGCCACTGCGCGTGGAAGTAGCCCAGCTCCGGATCGGCCTCGGCGTAGGTCTCGTAGTCGATGTAGAAGTAGAACGTCACCGGCTTGACGCTCATCTCGCTGATCAGCTCGAAGCGGGCGCGCCCGGCGAAGGGCATGGCGAACCAGCAGTTGAAGCCCTTGCCGTCCTGCGGGCTCATCTGCAGCGGCGCGGACACGAAGTTGGCGCTGCGCCCGTGGCCCATGCCGAAGAAGTCGCCCAGCGGCACCAGCACGGCGGGCTGCGACTGGTCGTCCCAGGTGATCTTGAGGACGAGCCTGCGCAGGTAGTCGCCCTCCAGCTCGGCGGGCTTGCCGACGTGGTCCAGCGCCACCGTGCACCAGATGTGCGTGATCACGCCGGGCCCCTGGATGTCGGCCAGCTCGCGGGTCTGCCCCGGCTCGACGCGGAAGTTGTCGGTGTTGCCCCCGGTCTGGTCCCAGCTGGACACCCGGCCGCGCCTGCTGGTCCGCAACCGGGGCAGGTCCCGCAGGCTGCTGCCGAAATCTCCGTAACCGCCCAAGACTGCCTCCCCAGAGTGATGTGCGTCTCGTCAATCCCTTCTACCACGGAGATCGACGGGGCGGCGGCTTCCCGGGAAGGGCAAGCCGATCGACCTAATCAGGGCCCGCGCACCTCTCGCGCCACGCGCTCGAAACCGCTGCCCCGCCAGCGGAAGCGGTCGAGAACCCGCACGTCAGGGTCATCCCCGGGGTAGATGAACTCGTGCCAGGCGTGCGATTCCACGACCAGGTCGGCGCCGTCGGCGGTCAGGGCGACCGGGAGCACGCCGGTGCCGAGCGGGCCGGGGTCGTCCCGGATCAGCGACTGGATCAGCCGCGGGGAATCCCTCACCGACGCGCCGTCGTGCACCCGCACCTCGCCGAGCGCCGCACCGTCCCCGGATTCGCAGAGCAGCGCGATGATCGCGTCCTGGCGGCCGTCGCCGGTCACGTCCTGGAACAGCGCGTGCGAGATCGGGCCGAACGGGTGGAAGTCCGACGCGCACCCCGCTCCCGCGGCCAGCGACGGCCAGTCCGCTCCGCCGAGCGGCCCGTTCGGGTCGGGTCCGCACTGCCGGGCCGCGACCGGGACCGCCGTGGCGCAGTGCCGCACGTAGGCGTCCCAGCCGATCCCCGCGAGGCCACCGGAGCGCACCGTCGAGAACACGGCCGCGCTGTCGCCGCGCCGGAAGCTGAGCGCCCCGTTGCGGTGCACCGCAGGGGTTTCCAGCAGCCGCGCGAGCTCCACCGGATCGCCGATGTCCACCGCTGCGGGGCCGGTGGCGAATCCGCTGTCGAGGACCAGCGGGGCGGACTGCATCGCCCGCACCAGCTCGGCCCGGCCCTGGCAGGCCATGCCGCGGATGGTCGCCAGCCCCTCCTCGGCCTCGGCAGGCACGTCCGCGGGCAGCTCGGGCTCCCGGCAGTCGCTGCGGGACCGGCCCGGCGCCAGGAAGTGCGTCCCGGTCGCCCGGTCCCAGCCGGCCAGCAGATCCGGGTAGATCCGCTCGAGCTCGTCCATCGTGCTGGTGCTGACGGCCACCAGCCAGTCCCCGGACGCGGCCAGCGACCACACCGAGCCGCCGCCGCTGACCACCGGGTCCTCCGGCGGCCCGCCGCTGTAGGTCTCCCGGAACAGCGCGGACTCCTCGCCGAACCAGGGCCGGTCGACCTTGGTCCACCACACCCGTTCGTCCCCCGTGCCCGGCCGGTCGCAGTGGCCGCTGGTGCGCAGTGCTTCGCGGACCGGCTCCCGATCCTCCGGATCCAACCGCACGACCGCGACGAGCGCGGTCGAGTCCTCGTTCATGCCGTAGAACGCGAAACTCGCCGGGGCCCGCGTCCGGAACTTCTGCACCACCGGTTCCGGCCCGCACTGCTCCAGGCTCGCCAGAATCGCGCGGGTCTTGGCCGGGCTCTGCTCCTTCGTCCGGAACGGGCCGGTGCCCGCCGCCGGGAGCAGCGCGGTCAGCTCCTCCGGCGTGCCGGGGCCCGCTTCCGGACCACCGCGGATCCACCAGATCCCGGCCGCGATGCCCAGCACCAGCAGCAGCCCGACCGCCAGCGCTCGTCCTCGGCGCCGGGGTTTCCCATCGCCTTCCGCCACCGCACCGCACCCGCTTCCGGACGGGATCACCGGGAGATCAGCGTAGGGCAAGCGCAACGGCGGGTGGGGCGTTTCGTCCGGTGCCCGCGACGATCACCCGTTCGCACCGGATCGTTCGACGCACTTGCCGACTTCGCCGGCGGGAACCGGGCTGAACTCGAGATCGCGGTACCAGTGGAACACCGAGCCGTAGCTCTCGGCCGCTCCCGTGAGCTGGTACGGCCCGTCCTCCGGCCGCACCTCGATCGTCCCGGGCTCGCCGTCGATCACCACGGCCAGTTCCAGCACCCAGGTGTAGTGGGCCTTCTCGGCTCGTGCGGCGACCTGGAACACCACGGCCTCACCATCGGCCAGGGCGATCGCGTTGTCCAGGAAGTAGCTGCCGCCCCACTCCCGCCCTTCGACCGTCCGGGCGATCGGGTTGGGTTCGTCGAGGTCGAATCCCACCCGGATGGTGGAAACGTCGCCCTGCGGCCCGACGCACGCGGCCGTACCGGCGACGTTCGGGCCCCGGTCGAGAACGCGCACCCGCATGTCGGTGATCACGACGTTGCGCGAGCTCGCCCCCTCCACCGTGATCCGGGTGCCGAGCTCGTTGAGCTTCGTGGCACCGGGCACCCGGGGGCCGGCGGCCGGGTAGTCGCCGAGATCTCCCAGCTCGGCCACGCGTTCCGGCGGGATGACTTCGCCGAACGCGTAGCTGTAGTCCTGCGCCGCCGTGTTCTCCACGACCGCGGTGACCAGCAGCGGTGGCCGGAAGAGATCGCGAACCGCGTTCCAGGTGAAGGGGCCCGCCACCCCGGCGATGGCCACCACCAGCGCACCGATGGCGATCCCGGTCTTGGACAGCGCGAACCGCCACCACGAAGGCCGCGGCGCGGAATCCGGCTTGCCGGTGGGCTTCTCGGTCCGCTCGGCCATGAACTCACCCCTGTGCCGCGATCATCCGACAGCGGCGCAGCGTACTGATCCGCAGTGCGGGTGCGAGCGGATTCCGCCCACGATCCTCCGGATGGCGGCCGAACCACCCGATCACGTGACGGCGCCCCGGCCGAGTCGACCGGGGCGCCGCGGGAGTGATCGTCAGCGGGCCGGGGGTTCGTAGTTCTCGATGCGGCGCAGGAGGTTTCGGATGCGAGCGCCGTAGAGGGGCGAGAGGGCGTAGCCCGGGTAGCTGGCGAACCAGCTGGCGCTGCCGAGGCTCACCGCGTCCGCGCCCGCCCAGAAGTACTCGCGGCAGTCGTCGAAGCTGCGGATGCCGCCGGTGGCGACGATCGGCAGGGTGACGCCCGCGTCGCGCAGCTCCTTGACCACCCGCAGGCCGATCGGCTTGATCGCGCGGCCGGACAGGCCGCCGAAGCCGTTCTTCAGCAGCGGCTGCCCGGTGTTCGGGTCCAGCCGCAGGCCCTTGACGGTGTTGATCGCGGTCAGCGCCGACACCCCGTGCTTGGCCGCCAGCCGCGCGTGGGCGACGTAGCCGTAGTCCGGCGAGAGCTTCAGGATCACCGGGTGGTTGCTGCGCGGCACCGCCTCGGCCAGCACCGACTCGATGATCTGGTCGAAGTCGAAGTTGACGTTGTGGCAGGAGACGTTGAACTCGACCGCGGCGATCTCGCCGGCGGGCACCGCGGCGTTGACCTTGTCCACCAGGGTGACGAACTCCTCGGCGGAGAACCCGCCGACGGAGATGATGGTGTTCTGCTCGCGGGTGCGCGGGTAGTAGTCGCGCAGGTAGGCGTCGATGCCGACGTTGCACCAGCCGAAGGCGTTGAGCCAGCCGCCGTCGACCTGCCGCAGCGCCTGGCCGTAGCGCTTGAGCAGGGCGGGCAGCTCGTTGAGCGCCCAGTCGTCCTTGGTGGTGAAGTGCCCTTCGCGGGGCTCGACGGTGACGGTGCGGGTGGTGACCGCGCCGAAGCGCTCCAGCCGCACGAAGTTCGAGATCGGGCTCATGCCGTAGGCCATCACCTTGGCGTTGGCCACGCCGTAGCCCAGCAGGCTGGACGAGGTCACCAGGCGGTTGCGCAGTCTGATGTCGCCGAGCCGAACGCCGGGTTCGGCCGGAACGTCTCGCACCAACCGTAGGTTGCGCTCCTGGGCCACGCTCACGATCTCCTCCTACCCCGCGTCGACGACCTGCGCGTCGCAGCGTCGGCCTCCATTGTCCCCCATTCACGACTCCCCACCCCAGCGGCCTCGATCACATGCGCTGTTCGTTCTCTTGCGTTCCGCACAACATTCATGTTCGATCGAATGCGTGGAGAGTTCGGAACGCACATCGACGATCGTCGAACGACTGCGGCTGGCCGAGCGCGTCACGGTCGCCGAGCTGGCCGAGGCGACCGGCTGCTCGGAGATGACCATCCGCCGCGACCTCGACCAACTCGCCGAGCAGGGCGTCCTGCGCCGGGTGCGCGGCGGCGCGGTGAGCTTCCTGCGCGGCCATTCCGCGCCGTTCCCGCTGCGCGAGCGCGACGAGGCGGCCGTCAAGCAGCGGCTGGCCGCCGCTGTCGACGAGCTGATCACCGACTGCGAATCGGTGATCCTCGACTCCGGCACCACGACGCTGGAGGTCGCCAAGCGGCTCGCGCACCGCAGGCTCACCGCCATCCCGCTGGACCTGCACGCGGCGAACGCCCTGAGCAACGTGCCGCAGGTGGACCTGCTGCTGCCGGGCGGGCGCACCAAGCCGGGCGAGCTGACCTTCACCGGGCACCTCGCGGAGGCCTCGCTGCGGGCGCTGCGGGTGGACACCACGGTCCTCGGCGTCTGCGGGCTGTCCGCCAAGCACGGCCTGACCGCGCACGACCTGGAGGAAGTGCCGGTGAAGCAGGCCGCGGTGGATGCCGCCCAGCGCGTCGTCGCGGTGTGCCACGGGGCGAAGTTCGCCCGCACCGGTCTGGGGCTGGTCTGCCCGGTCACCGATCTCGACGTGGTCGTCACCGACTCCTCCGCGCCGGAGGAGGTCCGCGCCGAGCTCGCGGCGGCCGGGGTGGAGGTGCGCGTTGTCTGAGACGAGCGTCGCGGCCCCGCAGCGGGCGCGCTGGGCCGTCACGGCCTACTTCGTGAGCACCGGTGCGGCGCTGGGCACCTGGACCGCTCGGATCCCGGCGATCAAGCAGGACCTCGACCTCGACGAGGGGCAGGTGACGCTGGCGCTGTTCGCGGTCGCGGCCGGTTCGGTGCTGGCGATGCAGGCCGTCGGGCACCTCGCCGACCGGTACGGCAGCGCCCGGGTGCTGGCTCCGGCCGGGCTGGCGATGGCGGCGAGCCTGCTGCTGCCGGGTTTCGCGGGCAGCCTGCCGGTGCTGCTGGTGGGCCTGCTGCTGTTCGGCGCCGGGCACGGGACCGTCGACGTGGCCATGAACACCCACGCGATGCAGGTCCAGCGCGGCTACGGGCGGCCGATCGTGAGCACGTTCCACGCGATGTTCAGCGTCGGCGGCCTGCTGGGCGCCGGGGTCGGTGCGCTGGCCGCCTACGCCTCGATCGGCGTGGGCCTGCACTTCGCCCTCGTCGGGGCGGCGCTGGCCGCGGTGCTGCTGCCCGCCAGCCGCGAACTGCTCCCGCCGGAAGCGCAGGTGTCCAGCGGTTCCGCACCGCGGCAGCGCGGGATCTCGCCGGGCATCCTGTTCCTCGGCGTGCTGGCGTTCTTCTGCTCGGTCGGCGAGGGCTCGATGGCCGACTGGTCGCCGCTGTACCTGCACGACGTGCTGGAGACCGGCCCGGCGGTCGCGGCGATCGGCTACGCGGTGTTCTCCGCGATGATGGCCGTCTTCCGGTTCCTGGGCGACTTCCTGGTCGCCCGGCTCGGCCCGGTGGTGCTGGTCCGCTGCTGCGGCGCGATCGCCGGGACCGGCCTGGGCACCGCGCTGCTGCTGCACCACCCGGTGGCGGCGATCATCGGGTTCGCGCTGTTCGGCATCGGGCTGTCGTGCATCATCCCGCAGGTGTTCAGCGCGGCGGGCAGCCGCGATCCGAGCCGCAGCGGCCGGGACCTGGCCCAGGTCAGCACCCTCGGCTACGGCGGCCTGCTGGCCGGCCCGGTGGTGATCGGCCTGATCTCCAGCTGGACCGACCTGAGCATCGGCCTCGCGGTCCCGGCGGCCCTGGCCCTGCTGGTCGCCCTCTCCGCCCCGGCAGTCCGCCCCCGCTGACCCGGAGGTCGTGAGTGCGCAACAGTGTTCGAACACTGTTACGCACTCACGACCATCAGCGGGCTGCGGTCACGGCCGCTTCGAGGTGGGCCTGAGCCTGGTCCACCGCTGCGACCAGGGACTCCGGAGCCAGGCCCGCGATCAGCTGGTCCACCTCGCGCAGGCCCGCCCGGGCGAGCAGGCGCTTCTCGTTGGTCACCCACTCCCCTCTCGCGGCCAGGACCGCGTGGGCCGACTGGCAGGCCGCCTGCGCGATCGCACCAGCGGTTTCGGCGAGCCGCCCGTGCGGCGCGTGGTTGGCCCGCGCGTAGGTGAGGGTGAGCGAGGCCTGCTGCCACCAGACCTCCGGCGCGGCTTCGCGCAGCGGCTGCGGGAATTCCGGGCGCGGCAGCTCGCCGTGCAGCACCCGGTTGATCGCCAGCTCGGCCAGCACCAGGTAGCTCGGGATGCCCGCCAGGTGGAACATCAGCGGCTGCCACTCGAAGCGCCCGGCGCGAGCTTCGTCGAGCACGTGCTCGACGACGTCGAGATCGCGGTAGTGGACGTCCACTGGGCGGTCGTCGATCCGCAGCCAGGCGCCGCCGTTGAACACGCCGCCGCCCCAGGCGCCGAGCTCGGACACCTCGCCGGGCCAGCCGACGTCGCGCAGGTGCTGCGGCTCGAACCGGCCGCGGTAGTAGATCGCGAAGTCCCAGTCGCTGTCGGTGCGGTGCGCGCCCTGGGCGCGCGATCCGCCGAGGCTCACCGCGCGCACTCCGGGCAGCTCGGCGAGGCGGTCGGCGACGTGGGTTTCGAATTCGGCTTCTGCCAGCAAAACAGCTCCTCCAGCGCAGGAAAGACCAGCGCGACCGGTCGAGTCGCGCTGCGGGACGGGGTGATCACTGCGCGGAGCCCATGCGGAGAAGGCTATCAGCCGACGAAGGTCAACCAGCGCCGGTAGCGCTCGTCCTCGCCGCTCACCGCCGCGCTGAAGGCGTCGCGGATCTTTCCGGTCATCGGGCCGGGCGCACCGATCTCCCGGTTGTCGACCGAACGCACCGGTGTCACCTCGGCCGCGGTGCCGCACAGGAACATCTCGTCGGCGGCGTAGAGGTCCGAGCGCAGGAGGTTCTCGCGCCGCACGGCGAACCCCAGGTCGGCGGCCAGCGTCGACACCGCGTCCTGCGTGATGCCCTCCAATGCGCCCGCGCTGGAGGGCGGGGTGAAGAGCACGTCGCCGCGCCGGATGAAGATGTTCTCGCCGGAGCACTCGCTCACGTGGCCGTCGGTGCTCAGCAGCACCGCTTCGTCGAACCCGGCCTCGCGCGCTTCGAGCTTGGCCAGCGCGGAGTTGAGGTAGGGACCGGTGGCCTTGGCGGCGGTCGGCACCACGGTCGGATCGTTGCGGCGCCAGGAACTCGTCATCAGCCGGATGCCCTGCTCGGCGGCCTCGCCCAGGTAGGCGCCCCACTCCCAGCTGCTGATCGACATCTGCACCTCGGCCCCGGTCGGATCGACGCCCATCGAGCCGTAGCCGAGGTGCGCGAGGTGGCGGACGTAACAGGAGCGGTGGCCGTTGGCGCGCACCAGTTCCAGCGTCGCCGCGCGCAGTTCCGCCTTGCCGCGCGGCAGCGCCATGCGCAGCATCCTGGCGCTGCGGAACAGCCGGTCCAGGTGCTCGTCGAGCCGGAACAGCGCCGGTCCGTCCGATGTGGAGTACGCGCGGACGCCTTCGAACACCCCGGTGCCGTAGTGCAATCCGTGGCTGAGCACGTGGATCCGGGCGTCCTGCCACGGAACCAGCTCGCCGTCCATCCAGATGTGGTCCGCCTCGGTCAGCGCCATCGCAACCCCTCCGGCAAAGTGGCTTGTCCCGCGATGTGGAACAAGCCACTTCGCGATCAAGTGACACGTTAGCAAGTGGATCACTCATCCACTAGAGCGTGGTCCTCCTTGCGGCAGAATGGCCCGCATGCCAACCGCCGATGTGGACCAGTTCGCCGCGTTGATCCGCGACCGGCTCCGCCACGGGCACGGCCCGCTGAGCCGCCAGCTCGCCACCGCGCTCACCGACCTCGCCCGCACCGGCGCGCTCAGCCCCGGCACCCGCCTGCCCTCCGAGCGCGACCTGGCCCGCGTGCTGGAGTGCAGCCGCGGCGCGGTGGCCGCCGCGTTCAACGCGCTCTTCGAGGACGGGATCTGCGAGCGCAAGCACGGCAGCGGCACCTACCTCACCGCATCTGTCGCGGCCTCTGCGATGGACCGGCTGCTCAGCCCCGGCGCGGTGTTCGCCGATCTGTCCACATCGGTCGTTCCCGATCCCGCGCACCTGCGCCTGCCCAAGCTCGAACCGGCCGACCTCCTGCACACCCCGAGCAGGCACGGCTACGACCGGTTCGGCGAGCCGGGCCTGCTGGAGCTCCTCGGCGACGTGCTGATCACCAGCGGCGGGCAGCAGGGCATCGACCTGAGCACCCGCTGCCTGGCCCGTCCCGGCGAAGCGGTGCTGGTCGAGGAACCCACCTACCCCGGAGCGCTGGCCGCCATCACCGGGTGCGGAGCGCGGGCGATCGCGGTGCCCACCGATGAGCACGGCATGGTCCCCGAGTCGCTGAGCGAGGCGCTGAGCAGGCATCGGCCCGCCTTCGCCTACGTCCAAGCCGTCCGCAACCCCACCGGCGCGGTCGCCGGCGCCGAGCGCGTGCGGGAGCTGGCCGGGATCGCGCGCAACGCCGACCTGCCGGTGGTCGTCGACCACGCGCTGGCCGAGGTGGTGCACGAAGGCACGCCGCCGGGCCGGTTCGCCGACACCCACCCGCACGGCACGATCGAGGTCCACTCGCTGTCGAAGGCGCTGTGGGGCGGCCTGCGGGTGGGCTGGCTCGTCGCCCCCGAGCCGCTGCGCAGCCAGCTCACCGAGCTGAAGCAGACCGGCGACCTGGCGACCAGCACGGTCAGCCAGCGGCTCGCGGCGGAACTGCTGCGGCACAACGACTTCACGTCCTGGCGCGGTGAGCTGACCCGCCGCCGCGACCACCTGTCCGCCG
This sequence comes from Saccharopolyspora indica, assembly GCF_027853965.1. Taxonomy (GTDB): domain Bacteria; phylum Actinomycetota; class Actinomycetes; order Mycobacteriales; family Pseudonocardiaceae; genus Saccharopolyspora; species Saccharopolyspora indica. The sequence continues at coordinate 83,591 of NZ_JAQGLB010000025.1, forward strand.
CCCTGCGCCGGGAACTCCCGCAGTGGACCTGGAGCCGTCCCGCAGGTGGCCTGTCGCTGTGGGTGCGGCTGCCGGGCACCGACACCGACGCCTTCGCCGAACTGGCCCGCGAGCACGGTGTCGCGGTCGCGCCGGGTTCGATGTTCTCCGCCGACCGCCGCTACCGCGATCGCCTGCGGCTCAGCTTCGCGCTGCCCCCGGAGCTCCTCGACCAAGCCGTACCGGCCCTGGCCCGGGCGTGGTCGGCCCGCACCTGACCAGCGGGCGGGTGCGCTCCACTTCGGATCGTCCGGGAGAATTCGCGGCAGCACTGGAAGCGAGACCGAGGAGAACGCTCGTGAACACCGAGAAGCCGAAGATCGCCAAGCCCACCGGCGAGCCGCCGACCGAGCTGGTCGTCAAGGACCTCACCGTCGGCGAGGGCCAGGAGGCCACCGCGGGCACCGAGGTCGCCGTCCACTACGTCGGCGTCTCGCACAGCACCGGCAAGCAGTTCGACGCCAGCTGGGACCGCGGTCAGCCGCTGCAGATCACGCTCGGAAAGGGCCAGGTCATCGCGGGCTGGGACCAGGGCCTGCAGGGCATGCGGGTCGGCGGCCGCCGCCAGCTGATCATCCCGCCGCACATGGCCTACGGCGACCGCGGCGCGGGCGGGGTCATCGCGCCCGGCGAGACCCTGGTCTTCGTCTGCGACCTCGTGGCCGCCCGCTGAACAGCGACGAGGCCCGCGACCACCGCGGTCGCGGGCCTCGCGCGCTCAGCCTGTCAGGCGTCCTGGGCCTGGCGGCGCAGTTCGCGCAGCTCGCGCATCGCCTTGATGGCCTGCTCGCCGTCGGCCGCCTGGATCGCCATGATCGGCACGTACTCGTCCTCGGGCAGCTCCAGCCGGGCCCACGCCGAACCGTCCGGGAAGGACACCGACTCCACCACCGGCCACGAGTAGCGGTGGGTGCCGATGATGTTGCGGACCTCCAGCCCGTCGGCGTCGGCGCGCAGCCGCGGCCGCGTCAGCAGCATCACCCCGGCCGCCAGCAGCACGCCCAGGAAGCCCATCGCGATCTGGTCGGACAGCGAGAAGATCACCCCGGTCGGGCTGTTCGTCAGCAGGGTGCCGACCAGCACGAACACCAGGACCAGCAGCACCGCGATCGGGATCGCCACCCGGCGGACCTTCCGCGGCCGCACCTCCACGCTCACAAGAACCCCCGCTCGCCGTCCCAGCCCCGCAGCTCCCGCAGCACGAGCGCGGTCTCCAGAGCTGCCGCGGTGGCCTCGAAACCCTTGTCCTCCACCGAGTTCTCGAACCCGGCCCGCGCCTCCACCTGCTCCACCGTGTCGCAGGTCAGCACGCCGTTGCCGATCGCCGTGGACTCGTCCAGCGCCACCCGGGTCAGGCCCTGGGTGACCGAATCGCAGACGTACTCGAAGTGCGGGGTGCCGCCGCGGACGACCACGCCGAGCGCGACCACCGCGTCGTGCTGGTGCGCCAGCTGCTGGCAGACCACCGGCAGCTCGATGGAACCGGGCACCCGCACCACCGTGGGCTCGGCGATGCCCGCCTCCGCAGCCGCCGCCAGCGCGCGGGAGAGCATCTGCTCCACGAACCGCTCGTGCCAGCGGATCGCCGCGATGCCCAGCCGGAGCTCGCCGGCTTTCGGCGCGCCGACGCGCGGCCTCCCCTCGCCACTCATGCCGTCACTCCAGCCTCGCCGTTGATCGAGGAATCCTCGCCGTCGTCGAGATTGTCCAGCACGTGGCCCATCCGGTCGCGCTTGGTCCGCAGGTAGCGGATGTTCTCCGGGTTGGGGCGGATCGGCAGCGGCACCCGGTCCACGATCCGCAGCCCGTAGCCCTCCAGGCCGACGCGCTTGGCCGGGTTGTTGGTGAGCAGCCGCATCGACTTCACGCCCAGGTCGCAGAGGATCTGCGCGCCCTGCCCGTAGTCCCTGCTGTCCACCGGCATGCCCAGCTCGACGTTGGCGTCGACCGTGTCAGCGCCGTCGTCCTGCAGCTGGTAGGCCTGCAGCTTGTGGATCAGGCCGATGCCCCGCCCCTCGTGCCCGCGCATGTAGAGCACCACGCCGCGGCCGGCTTCGGCGACCTTGGCCATCGCCGCGTCCAGCTGCGGGCCGCAGTCGCAGCGCAGCGAGCCGAGCACGTCGCCGGTCAGGCACTCGGAGTGCACCCGCACCAGGATGTCCTCGCCGTCGCCGATCTCGCCATAGACCAGGGCCAGGTGCTCGATGCCGTCGATGGTGCTGTCGTAGCCGTAGGTGCGGAAGGTGCCGTGCGCGGTGGGGATGCGGGCTTCGGCGACCCGGACGACCTGCTTCTCGAAGCGGCGCCGGTAGGCGATCAGGTCGGCGATGGTGATCAGCGCGAGGTCGTGCTCCTCGGCGAAGACCTCCAGCTCGTCGCGGCGGGCCATGTCGCCCTCGGACTTCTGGCTGACGATCTCGCACAGCGCACCGGCCGGGCGCAGGCCGGCCAGGCGGGAGAGGTCGACCGCGGCTTCGGTGTGGCCGGGCCGGCGCAGCACGCCGCCGTCGCGGGCGCGCAGCGGGACGACGTGGCCGGGGCGGGTGAGGTCCTTGGCCGTGGACTCGGCACCGGCCAGCACCTGCAGCGTCTTGGCGCGGTCGGCGGCCGAGATGCCGGTGCTCACGCCTTCGGCGGCGTCCACGGTGACCGTGTACGCGGTGCCCTTGCGGTCCTGGTTCCAGTAGTACATCGGCGGCAGGTCGAGGCGGTCGCAGTCCTCGCCGGGCATGCCGACGCAGATGTAGCCGGACGTGTAGCGGACCATGAACGCCACCAGCTCGGGCGTCGCCTTCTCCGCGGCGAAGATCAGATCGCCTTCGTTCTCGCGGTCCTCGTCGTCGACCACCACCACCGGACGCCCGGCGGCGATGTCGGCCAACGCGCGCTCGATGCTATCGAACTTGTTCGTGCTCACGGTGCCGCCAACCTCGGGGTTCATCACTGCGCCTCCCTGACGCCGCCATTGTCCCCCGAACGGGGCTGCGCACCACGGGCCCGGTGGTCCAACTGCGCGGCCGCGAGCCGTTCGAGGTGCTTGGCCAGCACGTCCACCTCGATGTTCACTTCGTCACCCGGTGCGCGGCGGCCGAGCGTGGTCAGCTCCTTGGTGGTCGGGATGAGCGCGACGCTGAACGCCGACTCGCCCGCTTCGACCACCGTCAGCGAGACGCCGTCGACGGTGATCGAGCCCTTCTCCACCAGGTAGTGCGACAGCCGCTGCGGCAGCTCGAAGCGGGTGAGCCCGTCGGCGTCGGTGCCGCGCAGCACCGCGGTTCCGTCGACGTGGCCCTGCACGATGTGCCCGCCGAGCCGGTCGCCGAGGGCCATGGCGCGCTCCAGGTTGACCCGGTCACCGGTGGCGATGCCCTTGAGCGAGGAGCGGCGCAGCGTCTCGGCCACCACGTCGACGGTGAACTGCCCGTCGCCGACGGTCACCACCGTCAGGCACACGCCGTTGACGGCGATCGAGTCGCCGTGCTTGGCGTCCTCGGTCACCACGGGCCCTCGGATGGTGAGCCTGCTGCCATCGGCCAGCGGTTCGACCGCCTCGATGGTGCCGAGTTCCTCGACGATCCCGGTGAACACTGCTGCCTCCTCGCCTTCGGCGTCCGCCGCGGCCCTCAGCTCTCCTGCGGGACCGCGCTGATGCGGACGTCCGGGCCACTCATAGTCGTCTCTTCGATCTGCAACCGCCATGCCTGCGAGATGCTTCCCACTCCGGCTTCGCCGAGCGCGGCCGGACCGGCGCCGAGCAGCGCCGGAGCCACGTAGGCCAGCACCCGGTCCACGCAGCGGGCCTGCACGAACGCACCGGCCAGCCGCGGCCCGCCCTCCAGCAGCACGTCGACGATGCCGCGCTCGGCCAGCGCCGCCAGCGCCGCCCGGGGATCGCCGCCGGGCAGGCGGAGCGTTTCGGCCGCGTCGTCGAGCACCTTCGCCGTCGCGGGGATCTCGCTGTCGCCGATGACGACCCGCAGCGGCTGCCGCTCCAGCAGCGCCCCGTCGGGAGCGCGGGCGGTCAGGTGCGGGTCGTCGGCGCGGACCGTGCCGGTGCCCGCGATGATCGCGTCCACCCGGGCGCGGATCCGGTGCACGTCGGCGCGGGATTCGGCGGAGCTGATCCACTTGCTGGTGCCGTCCGCCGCCGCCGAGCGCCCGTCGAGCGTGGCCGCGTACTTCCAGGTCACGTGCGGTCGGCCGGTGCGGGCGAAGTGCAGCCACGCGCGCAGCGGTCCGGCCGCGACCTCGTCGGCCAGCAAGCCGCTCACGACCTCCACGCCCGCCGCGCGCAGCCGCTCCGCACCACCGCTGGCCAGCGGATTCGGGTCGGAGGCGGCGTGCACGACGCGCGCGACACCGGCTGCGATCAGCGCCTCGGTGCACGGCGGCGTGCGGCCGGTGTGCGAGCAGGGTTCCAGCGTGACGACGGCGGTGCCGCCCCTGGCCCGCTCCCCCGCCGCGCGCAGCGCGACGACCTCCGCGTGCGGACCACCCGGTGGCCGGGTCGAGCCGACCCCGACGACCTCACCGCCGGCGCCCACGATCACGCAGCCGACGGGCGGGTTCGGGCTGGTGGTGCCCCGGACCTGCTCGCTGGCCGCGACCGCGGCACGCATCGCCTGCTCTTCGCCACGAGCGACCATCGTCGTCCTCCCGCTCCCCGGACCCGTGAGTGTTTTGTGGCGCTATAGCACCACAAAGCACTCACGGGAAACGATCACTGCCGGGCGTGGGCGAAGTTCGGGGCTGCCTTGGCGCGCAGGGCTTCCAGGGCCTTGGCCGGGTCGTCGGCGTTGTAGATCGCCGAGCCCGCCACGAAGCAGTCCACGCCCGCCTCGGCCGCCTGCTCGATGGTGTCGGCGTTGATCCCGCCGTCGATCTCCACCACCAGCTTGAGGTGGCCGGTGTCGACCAGCTCGCGCGCCTTGCGGGCCTTGTCCAGCACGTCGGCCATGAACTTCTGGCCGCCGAAGCCCGGCTCCACCGACATCACCAGCAGGGTGTCGTAGTGCTTGAGCACCTCCAGGTAGGGCTCCAGCGGGGTGCCCGGCTTGATCGACAGGCCCGCCTTGGCGCCGGCGGCGCGCAGGTCCTTGGCGATGGCGATCGGGTCCTTGGCGGCTTCCACGTGCACCGTGACGTTGTAGGCACCGGCCTCGGCGTAGCCGACGGCCCAGCGGTCCGGGTCCTCGATCATCAGGTGGCAGTCGACCGGGATGTCGGTCGCCTTCAGGATCGACTCGACCACCGGCAGGCCCAGGGTCAGGTTGGGCACGAAGTGCGCGTCCATCACGTCCACGTGCAGCCAGTCGGCCCGCTTGCCGGGCTCGCCGTTCACGGCGGAGATCTCATCGGCGAGGCGGGCGAAATCTGCGGAGAGGATGGAGGGCGCGATCATCGGCTGGTTCGACACATGCGGGAGTGTAAATCCCGCGCATTCCCCAGCTCAGATCACCCTCGCCACCCGATCGGGTGAGCGGTGGTCCCGGGGGCCGCGCGCCCCCGGAACCGGCTACTTCGCGCTCTCGGTCTCGGAGTCGGGTTCGGCCGCGCGGCGGCGGTGGATGACGTAGTACGCCACGCAGAGGATGACGACGAACGGGACGCCCGCCTTCCACGCGGTGTTGAACTGCTCGGTGAACGGCGTGGTCAGCAGGACCGCCGCGACGAAGAGCATCGCCATCACCGTCGTCACCGGCGCGCCCGGCAGCCGGACCGGCGACGGCGGCAGACCTTCCGCCGCGCGGCGGCGGCGGAACACCAGCTGGCTGGCGAAGATCATCAGCCAGGTGATCAGCGCCCCGAACAGCGCCAGGCCCAGCAGCATCGGGAACGCCGAGTCCTCGGCGAACACCGCCAGCGCCGCGGCCAGCGCCAGCCCGGCCGCCGAGAGCACCAGCGCCCGGCGCGGCACGCCGTTGCCGCTGACCTTGGCGAACCACCTCGGCGCATAGCCGTCCATCGCCAGCGAGTGGGTCATCCGCGCGGTGATGTAGAGGTTGGTGTTCATCGCCGACAGCGCCGCGGTGAGCACCACGAAGTTCATGATCCCGGCCGCCGCCGGGATGCCCACCATGCTGAACAGCCGCACGAACGGGCTCTCGGTGACCTCACCGGAGGACGACACCTCGTTCCACGGCAGGATCGAGACCACCACGAGCATCCCGAGCACGTAGAACAGCGCGAGCCGCAGCACCATGCCGCGCGCCGCGCGCGGGACGTCCCGGCCGGGGTTGCGGGACTCCGCGGCGGTGATCGACACCGCCTCGGTGCCCAGGTAGGAGAAGGTGACCACGGTCAGCGCCAGCCACACCGCGCCGATGCCGTTGGGCAGGAACCCGCCGTGCTCGGTCAGCGCCCCGACACCGGCGGGCTGCTGGCCCGGCAGGCCGAAGAAGATGTAGAACACGCCCAGCCCGATGAACACCACGATCGTGACGACCTTGATCATGGCGAACCAGTACTCGAACTCGCCGAAGAACCGCACCGCGGCGAAGTTGACCGCCAGCATCAGCAGCGAGAACGCCACCACCGGCATCCACAGCGGCAGCTGCGGGTACCAGAACTGCACGTAGAGCCCGGCCGCGATGACCTCGCTGCCGATGTTGACCACCTGCGCGGCCCAGTAGATCCACCGCGACACGAAGCCCGGCAGCCCGCCGAGGTAGCGCTGCACGACCGCGCCGAAACCACCGGCCTCCGGGTGCACCACGATCATCTCGGCCAGCGCGAAGGCCAGCGCCAGCGCGGCGAACGCGGCCACCGCGTAGGCGATGATCACGGCCGGTCCGGCGATGGAGATCGCCAGGCCGGAGCCGAGGAACAACCCGGTGCCGATGGCACCGCCGATGGCGATCATGCCGACCTGGCGGCCGGACAGATCCCGGCGTAACCCGGACTGCTGCTCCGGTGCGGTCTCCTGTGCCACTACGCCTCCCACTCGTCGCGCACCGCTCAGTGCGCGACGAGCACCTTACGACGCGGAGGGCACCGCGGGCGGCCTCGGTTGCGCACTTGTGGCCCAAACTGGCGCGCGAGGTCAATTTCGTACGAAATTGACGCGGTCCCGGGTGACGGCGGGGGTCAGCGGGGCAGGGTGAGGTCGATCGGGGTGCCTTCCTCCACGGAGCGGCTGACCGTGCAGTACTTGGTGATCGCGCGCTCGACGGCTTCGAGCAGCTTGGTGCGGTCGTCGCCCTCGATCGCGCTGAGGTCGACGTCGAAGCCCACCTGGACCCGGGCGAACTTGTGCTTGTCCTCCGGAACCTTGGTGCGGTCCGCGCGGACGGTCAGCTCGGCGTCCTCGCCGAGCCGTCGGACCAGCAGGTTCTCGCTGGTCACCGCGGAGCAGGCGGCGATCGCGGCGAGCAGCAGCTCACCGGGCGTGAACGCGTCGGGGGCGTCCTCCCGGCCGATCGCGACCTGGCCTCCGCGCGGGTTCGTCGCGAGGAAGGCGTGCTGACCGGTCCGGGTCACTTCGACCGGAGTGGAAGACATTCGTACCACCGTTCGTTGGAGTTGCCGGTCCAGCCTCGGTGCTGCGACCGTGCAAGGTCAACCACCGCGGGCACCGCGTTGTTCCGAACCGGGATCGAGGCCATGACCACAACCGAGGAAGGCTTGCAGCGCCGCCTGACGCTGCGCGACCTGATCGTCTCCGGGCTGCTGTTCATCGGCCCGCTCGCTCCAGTGGGCGTCTTCGGCGTGCTCGACGCGCGCAGCGGCGGTGCGGTGGCACTGGTGTACGTCGTGGCGACGATCGCCATGGGCTTCACCGCGTGGTCCTACGCGCGGATGTCGGCCGCGGTGCCCAAGGCCGGGTCGGTGTTCGCCTACGCCTCGGCCGGGCTGGGGCGTGCGCCGGGCTTCGCCGCCGGGTGGATGATCATGCTGGACTACCTGTTCATCCCGAGCGTGGCCTCGCTGTTCGTCGGCATCGCGACCAACTCGCTGGTGCCGCAGATCCCGGTGTGGCTGGCGACCGGCGCGGCGATCGTGGTGGTCACCGCGCTGAACCTGACCGGGGTCAAGGTCGCGGCGATGGTCGGCACGGTGGTGCTGGTGGTGGAGATCGTGCTGCTCGTGGTGTTCGTGGTCGCCGCGCTGGTGGTGCTGGCCGGGGAGGGCCCGGCGCGGCCGTGGCTGTCACCGCTGACCGGCTTCGCGGGGTTCGCGCCGCTGGCGGTGCTGGGCGCGGTGTCGGTGGCGGTGCTGTCGTTCCTGGGCTTCGACGCCATCGCGTCCTTCGCCGAGGAGAACACCGGCTCCACCCGCCAGGTCGGCCGGGCGCTGCTGTTCTGCCTGGCGCTGAGCGGCGTGCTGTTCTTCGCGCAGACCTACCTGGCGGCCCTGCTCAGCCCGCTGACGCCGCAGGAGCTGGCGCAGAACCCGAACGCGCAGGACTCCGCGTTCTACGACATGCTGCGGGCCGCGCTGGGCGGCTGGCTGGCGGTGGCCGTGACGGCGGTGAAGGCGATCGCCCCGGCGTTCTCCGCGATGATCGCGCAGGCGGCGGTGAGCCGGTTGCTGTTCGGCATGGCCCGCGACGGGCAGCTGCCCGCCGGTCTCGCCCGCATCGACCGCCGCACGCACGTCCCGCGCAACGCGACGCTGCTGGCCGCCGTGGTGACGCTGCTGGTGTCGGTGTGGGCGGCGTCGGCCGAGGACGGCCTGGAGGTGCTGTCGTCGATGGTGACGGTCGGCGCGCTGACCGCGTTCGTGCTGCTGCATGCCTCGGTGATCGGCTACTTCGCGGTGCCGGGCCGGGAGCGCAGCGCCTCGACCGTGGTGATCCCGGTGATCGGCGGCCTGATCTCGGTGGTCGTGCTGATCACGGCCAGCGGCCTGGCCCTGGCGGTGGCGGCGGTGTGGCTGCTGCTGGGCCTGATCACCTACACCGTCCGCAACCGCACCACCACCGACTAGCCCGGCTCACTGCAGGGGGCGGGGCCAGGATTCCGGCAAGTCCGGCCGGGCCGGGGCGGGTGGCAGTTTTGCCGGAAACTGGCACCTCGCCGGGCCCGGAATGTCCGGTCGGTTTCAGGCAAAACTGCCGCGCGAACCCAGCCTGGACGACTTTGCCGAAACTCTGGGGGCGGGGCGTCAATTTCGTACGAAATTGACGTTCGCCCGGGTGATGGTCAATTTCGTACGAAATTGACCACCGCCCTGGCGAGGTGGTCAGTCCTGGCCGATGTCCTCGTACCAGAGGCCGGGGTGGGCCGCGATGAAGTCGGCCATCATCCGGGTGCAGGCCGGGTCGTCGAGGAGCACGACCTCCACGCCGTGCTCGGCCAGCCAGTCGTGGCCGCCGTGGAAGTTGCGGGCCTCACCGATCACGACGCGGCTGATGCCGAACTGGCGCACCAGTCCGCTGCAGTACCAGCACGGCGACAGCGTGGTCACCATCGTCGTGCCCGCGTAGGAGCGCTGCCGCCCGGCGTTGCGGAAGGCCGCGGTCTCGCCGTGCACCGACGGATCGTCGTCCTGCACGCGCCGGTTGTGCCCCTTGCCGAGCACCTCGCCGTCGCGGCCGATCAGCGCGGCCCCGATGGGGATCCCGCCCTCGGCGAGCCCGGCCTCGGCCTCGGCCACCGCCACCGCCAGCCACCGCTGGTAGTCCACTTCGGACATTCCGAACCACCCACTTCTCAACCCACGCCACCGACACACCTACCGCACCCACCCCACCACAACGAGCCCCCGACACACCGGCAACCCGCGCAACTTCAATTGAAATCAGACATCCAATTTCAACTGAACTTGCGGACCACGTCGGCGACTCGGGCACCCGGCACGCCGACACCCGCGGGCAACCGCCGCAAGTTCCATTGAAATCAGGCGTCCGATTTCAATGGAACTTGCGTCCCACACCGGCGTGCCGGACCCGACACACCGGCGGCGCGTCGGGTTCCACGCGATTTCAATGGAAGTCGGACGTCCGATTTCCATTGAAATCGCGGGAGGTCCGGGCTCAGCCCGGGATCTGCAGGAGGGCGCAGAACATCGCGTCGGTGCCGTGGCGGTGCGGCCACAGCTGGACCGACGGCCCGTCGCCGAGGTCGGGCACGTCCGGGAAGTACGGGCGGGCGTCGAGCTGGGTCACCCCGGTGCGGCGGATCGCGTCGGAGACCACCCCCTCGGTCTCCGGCAGGTGCGGCGAGCACACCACGTAGGCCACCACGCCGCCGGGGCGGGTCAGCCCGATGGCCGAGAGCAGCAGCTCCCGCTGCAGCTTCGTCAGGTCGCCGACGTCGGAGGGCTGACGCCGCCAGCGCGCCTCCGGGCGCCGCCGCAGCGCGCCGAGCCCGGTGCACGGCGCGTCGACCAGCACGCGGTCGTAGCCGGGCTCCAGGCCCGGGTCGCGGCCGTCGCCGACGTGCACGTTCACCGACAGGCCCTCGGTGGCCTGCCGGATCAGCTCCGCGCGGTGCGGGGCCTGCTCGACGGCGTCGAGCGTGCCGCCGTCCATGGTGATCAGCGCGCCGAGCAGGTTGGCCTTGCCGCCGGGGCCCGCGCACAGGTCCAGCCAGCGCAGGTCGGGGCCGGTCAGCTCCGGCCGGGTCAGCGCGAGCGCGACCAGCTGGCTGCCCTCGTCCTGCACCGCCGCGAAGCCCTCGCGCACGGGTTCCAGGTCGCCCGGGTCGCCCGCGCCCGCCTCCAGCCGCACCCCGTACGGCGAGTACGGCGCCGGGTCGCCGCCGGTGATCGCGGCGAGCTCGTCGGCGCTGATCTCACCGGGGCGAGCGGTCAGGTGCACCGCTGGGCGGGCGTCGTCGGCGGCCAGCGCCGCGTCCAGCTCGTCGAGGCCGACCGCGTCGGCGAAGGCCTGCGCGATCCACCGCGGGTGCGCGTGGCGCATCGCGAGGTGGCCGATCGGGTCCTCGGAGCGCGGCGGGGCCAGCTTCTCGACCCAGCCCTGCTCGTCGAGCTCGGCGGCGCTGCGCAGCACCGCGTTGGCGAAACCGGACAGCTTCGAACCGGATTCGAACCGGACGATGTCCACAGTGGAGGCCACGGCGGCGTGCGCCGGGATCCGGGTGCGCAGCAGCTGGTAGACGCCGATGCGCAGCGCGTCGAGCAGCTTCGGGTCCATTTCGGACAGCGGGCGGTTGCTGCAGGCGTCGATGACGGCGTCCAGCAGGCCCTGCGCGCGGCACGCCCCGTAGGTCAGCTCGGTGGCCAGCGCGGCGTCCCGGCCGCTGATCCGGCGCTGCTTGAGCAGCGGCGGCAGCGCCAGGTTGGCGTAGGCGTCGCGCTCCCGGACGGCGCGCAGCGTCTCGACCGCGACCAGGCGCACCTGGTCGACGTCCACCGGTCGCGGTGGACTGGCCTTGCGGCGCGGTGGGCGGGCCTTGCCCGGCCGGGACGGTCGACGGCGTTCGTTCACTTGAGCCGTTCTCCTTGCTCGATGCGTGTTCCGCGGGCCCAGTCGGTGGCGGCCATCCGCTTCTTGCCCGGCGCCTGCACCTCGCCCAGCGCGACGGCCGAGGTGCCGGTGCCGACCAGCACCCGACGCTTCTCCACCCGGATCTCCCCCGGCGGCAGTTCATCGTCCACGATGGACACCGGGCCCAGCTTGAACCGCCCGTCGCCCAGCAGCGCCCACGCGCCCGGTTCGGGCGTGACCGACCGGATGAGCCGGTCCACGGCGGTCGCGGGCGCGGTGAAGTCCACCTTGGCGTCCTCGACGGTGACCTTCGGCGCGTAGCTGAGCCCGTCGGCGGGTTGCTCCTCGGCGCGCAGCGTGCCGTCCTCGACGCCGTCGAGGGTCGCCGCCAGCAGCCCGGCGCCGGAGACCGACAGCCGGTCCAGCAGCTCACCGGCGGTGTCGGTCGGGCGAACCTGCTCGGTGACCACGCCGAAGACCGGGCCGGCGTCCAGCTCGCGCACGATGCGGAAGGTGCTGGCCCCGGTGATCTCGTCGCCGTGCCGGATCGCGGCCTGCACCGGCGCGGCACCGCGCCACGCCGGGAGCAGCGAGAAGTGCAGGTTGATCCACCCGAACTCCGGGACGGCCAGCGCCTCCTCCCGCAGCAGCGCGCCGTAGGCGACCACCGGGCAGCAGTCGGGGGCGAGTTCGCGCAGCCGGGCCAGGAACTCCGGTTCCGACGCGCGAGCGGGCGTGAGCACCTCGATGCCGTGCTCGTCGGCGAGCGCGCCGACGGGCGAGCGCACCAGCTTGCGACCGCGCCCGGCGGGCGCGTCCGGGCGGGTGACCACGGCGACGACCTCGTGCCGGTCCGATTCCAGCAGCGCGCGCAGCGCCGGGACGGCGGGCGCGGGGGTACCTGCGAAGACCAGGCGCATCAGCGGCCTCCGAACAGCGGGTGCGGGCTTTCCTTGATCACCGGGACCTCGCCGCCGAACCACTCCGCGCTGCGGATCTCGCGCAGCGCCGCCTTGCGGGTCTGCTCGTCGAGCCGGTCGACGAACAGCACTCCGTCCAGGTGATCGGTCTCGTGCTGGATGCAGCGCGCCAGCAGGTCGGTGCCCTCCACCTCGATCTGCTCGCCGTGCATGTTCCAGCCGCGCGCCACCACGTGCTTGGCGCGCACGCACTCCCAGAACAGGTCGGGGATGGACAGGCAGCCCTCCGGGCCGAACTGCTCGTCGCCGCCGACCGCCGTCCAGGTCGGGTTGATCATGTGCCCGGCGAAGCCGTCGCAGTGGTAGGTGAACACCCGCAGCCCGACACCCAGCTGCGGCGCGGCCAGCCCGGCCCCGCCCTGCTGCTCCATGGTGTCCCACAGGTCCTGCACGAGCGTGCGCAGCTCCTTGTCGAAGTCGACCACCTCGTCGGCCCTGGTGCGCAGCACTGGGTCGCCGAAGAGTCTGATCGGCTGGACGGTCACACGGGCCCCCTGGGGAGATCGGCGGTGGTGCTTGGCGACCCGCAGAGTTTAGATGGCTTTCCAGGCTCGTTTTGCGTGGCGGTGCCGGTAGCGGAACCTCAGCGCCCGCCTGGACTGCGGGTGCCCTGACTCATGTATGACCAATACACAGCGTCAGGGCCGTCCTCGCCAGGCGAACGCTGAGAACCCGCGGCGGTGCAAGCTGCGAGGGTGGGCTATGCGCCTACGGCGCATGCGACCACTTCCACGGCCTGAGCACGTTGATCGTCGCGGCTGCGGCCATTAGACCGAGTTAACGAGCTCAGCGGCCGTGCCGCCTCGCGTGGCGGCAGTTGTGCCGATTTGGCCGATTCGGATCACCCGGTGGACGCGATTCACTGGGGAGCCCCGAGCGACGGAGTGGCCATGTCGAGCACCGAGCAGATGCAAGCGCTGACCCCCGCCGACCACCCGGGCCTGTTCCAGGCGGCCGACGCCGCCGCAGCCCGCCAGCGGCACGCCTACCTCAGAGCGGCGCGGTCCCGGTTGATGCTGATCGTGGCGGCGGGTGTGCTGGCCACCCTGACGCTGCGCCTCGGCGACACCGGCATCGACCTGTTCGCGGTGGGCGCCGCGCTGACCCTCGTCGGAGCGGTGGCGGTGGAGCTGGCGCTGGTCAGCACCCGCCCCGACCGGCTGTGGGCGGAAAGCCGCGCCCTCGCCGCCTCGGCCAAGACGCTGACCTGGCGCTACGCCGTGTGCGCGGCCCCGTTCCCGGCGGGGAGCGCGCAAGCCGACGAGCGGTTCGCCGCGCGCCTGCGCACCGTGCAGCAGGAACTCCCCGACGTCCCGCTGACGCAGCACACCGCCGAGACGATCACCGAGCGGATGCGAGCGCTGCGCGGCGCGCCGCTGGCCGAGCGCAAGGAGGCCTACCTGATCGGCCGGGTGCTCGACCAGCAGGACTGGTACGAGACCCGGGCCCAGCACCACCTGCGGCAGGCCCGGTTCTACCGGACGGCGATGGTGGTCATCGAGGTGCTGGGCGTGGTCGGCGCTCTCGGCGAGGCCTTCGGCATCACCGGCCTGAACAGGGCGGGCGCCGTCGCCGCCGTGGTGGCCGCGACAGTGGTCGCGGCGATCGCGGCGTGGGGCGCCACCCGCAGGCACTCGGCGAAGGCGGCGGCCTACCGCCGGGCCACCGCCGAGCTCGGCGCGGTCCGGGACCTGCTGGACAGCGACCTGGACGAGCAGCAGTGGTCGGCGGCGGTGACCGACGCGGAAGCCACGATCGCCCGCGAGCACGCCACCTGGCGCGCGACCCGCACCACCTGACCGGCCCGGCACCGATCGGCGTGACGGTTTCCCCAGTTCAGTGCCCGTGAGTGTTTTGGGGTGCCATAGCACCACAAAACACTCACGGGCCATCACCTGCCGAAACGTCACGCACTACCGAGGGAGAGGTGCCCGGGTCAGGGAGCCGGGGTGACCACCGCTGCCGCGCCGCCGCCGCGGCGTTCGCGTTCGGCTGCCGCGGCCCAGCGGCCGTCCGGGAGGCGTTCCACCCCGGTTGCCGCGCCGATCTCCGCGGTCTTCTTGAACTCGTGGCCGATGGCCTCGAGCTTCTCCGCTTCCGGCTGGGCGAGGAAGGCCGGTTCCGCGTCGGTCTGCGCGGTGTTGCGCTGGGAGGCGCGGGGCTCGGCGATGGCGTCGACCAGCGACATGCCGCGGTCCAGGCGCCCGGTGAGGCTCTGCAGCACGGTGGTGATGATCGTCGCACCGCCGGGGCTGCCGACCGCGAGCAGCGGCTGACCGTCCTGCAGCACGATCGTCGGGCTCATCGAGCTGCGCGGCCGCTTGCCGGGGCCCGGCAGGTTCGGGTCCGGCTCGCCCGGCGTGACCGGGGTGAAGTTGAAGTCGGTCAGCTCGTTGTTGAGCAGGAATCCGCGCCCCGGCACCACGATGCCGCTGCCGCCGGTCTGCTCGATGGTCAGCGTGTAGGCGACCACGTCGCCCTCGGCGTCGGCGACCGTCAGGTGCGTGGTGTTCGGCCCCTCGTACGGTTCGGCGCCGTCGGTGGTGCGGGCCGTGCAGTCCTGCGGCTGCTTCGGGTCGGCCGCGGCCACCGGGGTGGGCAGCACCGCGTCGTCGCCGATCAGGCAGGCGCGGGAGTCCGCGAAGTCCTGCTCCAGCAGCGCTTCGGTGGGCACCTCGTTGAACGCCGGGTCGCCGACCCAGCGGTTGCGGTCCGCGAAGCCGATCTTGCTGGCCTCCAGGTACCGGTGCAGGTACTGGGTCTTGTCGGCCGCGGTGAGGTCGGTGCCCTCCAGGATGTTGAGCGCCTCGCCGACGGTGGTGCCGCCGGAGCTGCCCGGCGCCATGCCGTAGACGTCCAGGCCCCGGTAGGTCAGGTGCGTCGGGTCCTGGTCGATGGTGCGGTAGCCGCGCAGGTCGTCGGTGGTCATCGCGCCGGGGCGGACCTCGCGGCCCGCGGCCGGGTCCACCGGCGGTTCGTTGACGGTCTTGACCACGTCCGCGCCGATCTCACCGGCGTAGAGCGCGTCCACGCCGCGCTCGGCCACTTCGCGGTAGGTGTCGGCGAGGTCGGGGTTGCGGAGCTTGCTGCCGACCTCCGGCAGCTCGCCGCCGGGCAGGAACAGGTCGCGGGTGGCCGGGAACGCGCGGAAGCGCTCCTCGTTGTCGGCGGTCTGCTCGCGGAAGGTCTCGTCGACCACGAAGCCTTCGCGGGCCAGCTGCTCGGCCGGGCGCAGCACCTCGGCGAGGTCCTTGCGGCCCCACTTGTCCAGCGCGTGCTGCCAGGTCATCGGGGTGCCGGGCACGCCGACGCCGAGTCCGCTGGTGACCGCCTGGTCGAACGGGATCGGCTTGCCGTCCTCCAGGAACAACTCCTCGTCGGCGCTGGCCGGCGCGGTCTCCCGGCCGTCGATCGTCTCGACCTTCCCGGTCTCGGCGTCGTAGTGCACGAAGTACCCGCCGCCGCCGAAGCCCGCCGAGTACGGCTCGGTGACGCCCAGCGCGGCCGCGACGGCGACGGCGGCGTCCGCGGCGCTCCCACCGTTGCGGAGCACGTCGATGCCGATCTGGGTCGCGTAGGGGTCGACGCTGGACACAGCGCCGCCGGAGCCGACCGCCTCGGCGTCCTTGGGCGGTTCGGGCGGACCACCGGGGGCCGCCTGGGCCATCGGCGCGATCACGGAACCGGTCACGAGCACTGCGAGGGTGAGCCGAACGGGCCTCGCGCGCATTTCCACACCTCCAACATCGACAACCCCGCCAACTCTGCACAGTCGACGCCCGGAGGACAACACCGTTCGGCCGCGGACCGGAAGGGCCAACGGACCGTTCACCTCACCGAAAGCGGATCGTTCACTCAGCGCGGCGGCACCAGGGCCTCGGCGTGGTAGCGGCAGTTCGGCGCCCACAGCAGGAACGAGCCCATGCCGTTGGCGCGGGCGGCGTCGATCTGCGCCGCCACCTCCGCGGGGCCGTAGCGCACGCCGAGGCTGAAGTCCTGCAGCCACGGGATGATCTGCACGTCGGTGCCCTCCACGGCCTCGCGGAACTTCGCCAGCGAGCGCACCACGATGTCGTAGGGCTGCGCGTTGGGATCGGCCACGCCGAACTCACCCGGGGCCCAGTGCGACGGGTAGACCATCGGCGAGATGTAGTCGACGTGCTGCGCGATCTGGCTGATGTCCTGGGCGATCTCGGTCGGGCGGTCCACCGCGATGCCGAACACCGAGGCGCCGAGCAGCGCCCCGCGCGAGCGCACCTCGGGCTGGGTCCGGCGCAGGAAGTCGGCGATGGCCGCCTCCGGAGTGGTGGTCAGGCCGGGGATGCGCATCCGCCCGAGGTCGCCGTCCGGCCGGCGCACGTAGTCGTAGAGGACGTCGTCGAAGCCCAGCTCGGCGGCTTCCGCGGCGATGTCGACGTTGTAGCGCACCACGGTGGGATCGGCGAAGTTGGTGAACGCGTAGCCGCCGTAACCACCGGTCCACGGCCGGCCGTCGGCGGTCTGCACGACCCGCTCCGGGTGCCCGCCGCGCCAGGAAGCCTCGCCCAGCACCGGGTCCTTGAACGCGACCAGCCTGCCGACCACGCGAACGCCCATGCCGTGCAGCTGGTCGAGCACCTGCCGCGCGTCGTAGTAGCCCTTGACCGCGCCGATCTCGTGCGCCAGCGGCACCGCGGAGTCGTAGACCACTTCCCCGCTCTCGTCCTTGAGGTCCAGCTCGACGGTGTCGATCTGGCCCCGCCGCGCCAGCTCCAGCACCGGTTCGCGCAGCGCGCCGCTGGTCCAGGCCAGCCCGGTCAGGTGCACCGCCCGCATCCCGGGGTGTCTGGTGTGGACGGTCACGGAGCGTTCGGTGCGGTTGCCCGCCGCGTCGGTGGCCACGACCGGCACCTGCCGCTGCGGCCGCTCGACGACCGCGCGGAACCCACCTTGCGGATCCGGCACCGCGGGCCTGCCCGCGACCAGGACTTCGGCGGCGCCGCGGGCAGTTCCCGCCACGGTCACCGGCGCGTCCGGCGCCTCCGCGCGCAGCGAGTCCCCGACCTGCAGCTCCGGCGGGGAGTCGTCCACTGCGAACGTCCGGATCGTGGTGGCCGAACCGATCCAGGAGGGCACCACGACGCGCAGTTCGTGCGGCCCGTCGGCCAGCTCGACCGGCAGCACCCGGTGCGCACCCGCCACGCGGACCACCGGGACCTCGCGGCCGTCCACCACGACCCGCACACCGTCCTCGGCAGCGGAGCGGATCTGAATCGACCCCACGTCCGCGGACGTGATCGGGCGATCCGGCAGCCCGGCGATCTCGACGTCCTCTGTGGACAGATTTCGAACCGGCAGCACGCCGAGCAGCAGCACCAGCGCGGCGCCCACTGCGACCACGACGAACCTCGGCAACCCGGCCGGCAGCGCCCGCACGCGGGCAGCATCCGTCATCGCTTTCGCCTCCCCGACTAGGCGAACTCGCGCGGCAGCACGAAACTCGTGCTCTTTCAAGCGGAATGCGTGCGGCCCACCATCCCAGCCGGAACGCGGCGGATCAATTGACCAGTTGGAGTATCGCCAAGCCGCGAAACCGGAACCTACCGTTGGTGCTGATGCTGCCAGCAGTGCGAGCCGGGTGCGCCATCGCCGCGGTGACGGCGCTGGCGACCCTGGCCGGGTGCAGCGCGCCGCCGCAGCCACCGCCACCACCGCGCCAGGTGGCCGAGCTCCCGCCGCCACCACCGTCGCCGGAATCGGTGGGCGCCAACGAGCTGGGCGAGGTCCCGGTGCTCATGTACCACCGGATCACCAGCACGCCGACCAGCGCGTACGACCGCACTCCGGAGGACTTCCGCGCGGAGCTGGAGCGGCTGGCGGCCGAGCGCTACGTCCCGGTGACCGCCACCGAGTACGCCACCGGGCGGTTCGACCTCCCGGCGGGCGCGCACCCGGTGGTGCTCACCTTCGACGACGGATCCGCCACCCAGTTCACAGTGGACACCTCCGGCGAACCGGCACCGGGCACGGCGACCCGCATCCTGCTCGACGTGGCCGCCGAGCACCCGGGGTTCCGCCCGACCGCCACCTTCTACGTCTTCGACCCGCCGTTCGGGGAACCCGCTGGTCACCGCAGCCTCAACTGGCTGCACGAGCACGGTTTCGAGATCGGCAACCACACCCTGGACCACCCGAACCTGGGCCGGATCCCCGGCGCCGAGGTGCAGCGGCAGATCGCGGGCATGCAGCGGATCATCACCGATGCCGTGCCGGGCGCGGAGGTCCGCTCGATCGCGCTGCCGCTGGGCGCGCGCCCGGACGACGAACGGCTGGCGACCGCGGGCTCGGCCGACGGGACGACCTACCGGCACGACAGCGTCCTGCTGGTCGGCTCCAACCCGGCGCCCTCACCGTGGTCGGCGGACTTCGACCCGGCTGCTGTGCCGCGCATCCGATCCCAGGCGGCGACCGGTGCGGACGCCCAGTTCGGCTCCACCGCCTGGCTCGACCGGCTGGCGGCCGAACCCGCCCGCCGCTACACCTCCGACGGCGACCCGAACCGGATCTCCGCCCCGGCCGAGCACACCGCGCAGCCCGCGCCCGCGGTCGCCGGGCGCGTCTACCGCTTCTGAGCCAGCCACTCGTCGCGGGTCAGCTCGTACTCGACGTCGCCGTGCTCCTCGCCCTCGATCGGATCGCCCGGCCAGTCCTCCTGGAGGAAGGTCCGCACGTACCGCATCCCGGCCTTCTCCATGACCCGCCGCGAACCGGGGTTGACGACCATCGCCTGCGCGAAGATCCGCCGCAGGCCGAAGTCGGCGAACCCCTTGTCCAGCAAGGCGATCGCACCTTCGGTCGCGTACCCCTTGCCCCAGGCCGAGCGGTGGAACCGGTAGCCGAGCTCGGCCTCGTCCGACGGCCTGCCCGCCGCGGGCTGCAGGATGAACAGCCCGACGAACCGCTCGGTGGCCCGCTCCAGCACGGCCCACCTGCCCAGCCCGCCGAACTTCTCGTAGCACGAGAGGTATCCGGGCAGGATCTTCTCGACGACCTCGCTGCGCGTCAGCGGCGGCCCGGCGAAGACGTACCGCATCACATCGGGATCACCGTTGAGCTCGAGGACCAGATCGACGTCGTCGGCCCGGAACTCCCGCAGCACCAACCGCTCGGTCGTCAGAAAGGCGTCCACCCGCCCGATTCCAGCACTCCCCCGCACTCCCGGGCAACCGATTTTCCGCCGCACGGCGGGGTCTGCTACCGTTGCCGGGAGACCGCTCGCGAACTGGGAGGTGAGTTGATGATTGCCGCGGAGACCACTGCCACGCGCAGTGCCCGGATCGTCCTCACATCCCGGGTCCCGGTCTGATCCTCTTCCTCCCCGCTTCGCGCGGCGAGTCGTGCTGAGCGCATTCCGGGACCCCTCGAACAAGGGTCTCCACGTTGTCCCACATCGCTGAAGCGTTCTTCGCCCTGCACCGCGGCCTGCCGCGGCAGGGCGCCGGTTCCGACACCACCACCCGGCACCTGCTGGGCCAGGTCGGGCCGCTGCCCACCCGTCCGCGCATCCTCGACGCCGGGTGCGGGCCGGGCCGTTCCGCCCTGCTGCTGGCCGAGGAGACCGGTGGTCACGTGACCGCCGTGGATCTCCACCAGCCCTTCCTGGCCGAGCTCGACCGGGCGGCGGCGCACCGCGGGCTGTCCGACCGGATCACCTCGCTGCACCTGTCCATGGCCGAACTCCCCTTCCCCGACAACACCTTCGACCTGATCTGGGCGGAGGGCTCGGTCTACAACATCGGGTTCGACACCGCGCTGCGGCGCTGGCGCCGGCTCCTCGCTCCCGGTGGCACCGTCGTCGTCACCGAGATCGAGTGGACGGGCACCCCGTCAGCACCGGCGCGGTCCTTCTGGGACGCGGCGTACCGGCTCCGCGAGCACGCCGCGAACGTCGAGGCGGCCCGCGCCGCCGGTTACCGGACCACCCACCACTGGCCGCTGCCCGACAGCGACTGGTGGGACGAGTACTACAACCCGCTCGAAGCGCGCATCACCGAGGCCGATCTGGACCGGCCGGGCATGCGCGAAGCGGTCGCGGCCACGCGCGCGGAGATCGCGCTGCGCCGCGAGCACGGCACCGACTACCAGTACGCCGGATACGTCCTGCGCCCCGAGAACGGAAAGAACCGCATGAACTGGAACACCCGCCCGGAGACCCCCGCCGATCTGCGCGCCATCCGCGAGGTCAACCTCGCCGCCTTCCCCGCCGCCGGGGAAGCCGACCTCGTCGAGGCGCTGCGCGCCGACCAGGACGCGTGGATCGACGGGCTCTCCTTCGTCACCGAGGCCGAGGACGGCAGCATCGTCGGGCACGCCCTGCTCACGCGCTGCCACATCGGCGGTGCACCCGCACTGGCCCTCGCCCCGTGCGCGGTACTGCCCTCCTACCAGCGCAAAGGCGCCGGTTCGGCGGCCATCCGGGCGGCGCTGGAGGCGGCGCGCGCCCTGGGTGAGAACACCGTGGTCGTGCTCGGGCACGCCGAGTACTACCCGCGGTTCGGGTTCGTCCCGGCTTCGCGCCTGGGCATCCGCGCGCCGTTCGAGGTGCCCGACGAGGCGATGATGGCCCTCACCCTCGACCCGCAACGCCCCGCGCTCACCGGCACCATCCGGTACCCGGCGGCCTTCGGCGTCTGATGTCCGCGGCGGCGCGCCTCGCTCGCGGGGCGCGCCGCCCGCTCAGCAGATCCGGCCGCGCGTCGCGGCCGTGGCCTTCAGCAGGTCCCGGACGAGGTCGAAGTCGATCGCCTCGACCTTGCGGAAGCGCAGGCAGCCCTTGCCCACGTCGTGCCCGGCCAGCCGCTCCGCGAAGGCATCGCGCACGTCGGTGCGCATGAGGTAGAGCGAGATGTACTGCTTCTGGCTGGCGAAGGCGATCTCGGCGACGCCGTCGCGCTGGTAGGCGGGCATCCCGTAGTTCATGACCTCGTCGAACCCGCTCAGCTCGGTGCGGCACAGCTCGCGGAGCCGGGTCAGCGCGTCCCGGCGCACCGCCGGGACCTCCGCCAGGTACTCGTCCACATCGCGGGCCGCACTGCTCACCATGCCGGAAGCGTAACCGGGAACCCGCGGGCTCCGTCAGAGCATTTCCAGCGGGTCGAGGCGGACCTGGAGCTCGGCTGCTTTGCGGGCCGCGCGGATCGCTTGGGCCGCGTGCAGCGAGCTCGCCAGGGCGCGGCCCTCGGCCCGGTCGACGCGGACGATCAGGCGTTCCCGCTCGGAATTGCCGTCCTCGTCGACCTCGCCGAGCGGCACCGGGCCGAGGATCTCCGCCGAGCCCGGCAGGTCCGCCGACTCCAGCAGCGCCTCGATGGCCTCCGGGGTGCCGTCGACGGCCGCGACCCGGCGCGCCGGGGGGAAGCCGAGCTCGGCGCGCTCGGCGAGTTCCAGCGAGGCGAACCAGGCCGGATCCCACCGCACCAGCGCCTGCACCGGTTGCAACGAGGACTCCGCCATGACGACCACCCGCCCGCCGTCCCGGGCCGGACGCACCAGAGCAGCCGCGTCGAACCACAGCCGCAGCGTCGTCTCGGCCGCGCGCAGCTCGGGCCGGGCCAGCAGCGTCCGGCCGTCCAGCAGCAGCGCCGCGCCGTAGCCGCCCTCGGCCACCGGCTCGGCTCCCGGCGTGCACACGATCAGCGCGGGCTTGGCCGGAACCGTCGCCAGCACCTCGCCCGCCCCGGAGGTCCGCACCGTCACGTTGCTGAAGGCCCGCCCCAGCTCTTCCGCGGTGCGACCAGCACCGACGGCGATCGCCCGCAGCCGCCGCGACCCGCAGTTGCCGCACTTGAACGCCGCTTCCGCGGCTCCGCACCAGCTGCACGCCGCAGGCTTCGGCGCGCCGCCTTCGCTGCCTCCCGGCAGCGCCAGCGGCCCGGCGCAGCGCCGGCACCGCGCCCGCTCGCGGCAGTCGCCGCACGCCAGCGCCGGCACGTAGCCGCGCCGCGGCACCTGCACCAGCACCGGCGCTCCCGCGCCCAGCGCGGCTCGCGCCGCTTCGAAGCCCACCGACGGCAACCGCGCTGCGCGCGCCGCCGGGTCGCGGGCCAGCTGCGTGTCGTCCTCGCCGATGGCGGTCACTCGCGGCGCAGCCGCTCGCACCTCCGTGCGGTGCGCGACGAGTTCGTGCGCCCAGCCCGACTCGGCGAGCAGTGCGGCTTCGGCGGTGCGGGCGAAGCCGCCGACGATCAGCGCCGCTCCTGCCACGTGCGCGCGCTGGGTGAGCACGTCGCGGGTGTGCGGGTAGGGCACCTGGGGGTAGCTGTGCAGGTCGTCACCGTCGTCCCACACCGCCGCGAAGCCCAGGTCGTGCACCGGGGCGAACATCGCCGCACGCGTCCCGACCACCACTCGCGACGCACCGCGCAGGACCGACAGCCAGCGCCGGTAGCGCTCGGCGGGCGCGAGCTCGGCGGCGAGCGCGACGACCTCGTCGCCGAGCAGGGCTGCGCAGGCGTCGTGCACGCGCTGCAGGTCGCGGTGGTCCGGGACGACGATCAGCGCTCCGCGCCCGGCGGATGCGGCGGTCGCGGCGGCTTCGGCGAGGCGGGCCGGCCAGTCCTCGCCGGGCAGCGCCTGCCAGACCGCCCGCGCCGAGCGGCCCGCGTGCAAGGCGTCCAAAAAGGACTGGCCGTGCTGGTAGCGGGCCCAGCCCTCGGTGCCGGGCCGGGCCGGTGCCGGGCCCGGTTCGCGCGGGGCCTTCTTCTCCGCTCCGGCGTGCCGCGGCGGGATCGCCAGGCGCACCACGTCGGCGAGCATGCCGCCGTAGCGGGTGGCCACCGCGCGGGCCATCTCCAGCAGCTCCGGGGTCAGCACCGGCTCGGCCGACGGCACCCGCTCGACCCAGGACAGGGTGCCCTGGAAGTCGGTGGTCTCGTTGCGCTCCAGCAGGTAGCCGTCGACGAGCTTGCCGCGGAAGCGCACCCGCACTCGGCAGCCGGGCACCGCGTCGGCGTCCAGCCGGTCGGGGACGAGGTAGTCGAACGGGCGGTCCAGGTGCACCGGCAGCGGGACGTCGACCAGCACGCGGGCCACCGGTCGGTGCGCCGCCGCGGTCCGCTCTTCCGTCGCCCCCTTCCGCTTCCGGGGTTGTGCACCTGCCATGCCTCTTCTCTACCAGAAGCCCCGGACCGCCCATCAACAGCACGTCAGGACATGCGGAGCCGCTGTCAGGACCGCGCTCGGAAGCGACCCACCCGGCCCGGGCCCGGCGTAGTCCTGGAGGCACCCGGCGAGGAGAAGAGATGAGCGACCCGGTGCCAAGAACCCCGGCAACGAGCAACCCGATGACCCCAGTCCTGCTCAACCGCACCTCAGGGGACCGTGACGCAACCCAGCCACAAGAAACCCCGAAAACGCAAGATCAACCCACAGACGCAACCACCTCTGCGAATCGCGGAGAGGCGGGACAGATCCCCATGACCCTGGCCGAATTGCTGCCGACCTACCGCCGGAGCCTGCCGGAGAAGCTGCCCGCCGAGATCTGGCCGGACGCCGCGGTGGCGATGCCTTCCGGCGACCTGGTGGTGAGCGGTGTCTCGCTCACCGAGCTCGCCGACCGCTTCGGCACGCCCGGCTACGTGCTCGACCTGCCGACCCTCCGCGCGCAGTGCCGCGCCTACCGCGCGCTGGACGCCGAGATCGCCTACGCGGGCAAGGCGTTCCTGTGCAGGCGGATGGCCCGGCTGATCGCCGAAGAAGGCCTCTCGCTGGACGTCTGCTCGGGCGGGGAGCTCACCACCGCGCTGTCCGCGGGCTTCCCCGCCGAGCGGATCTTGTTGCACGGCAACGCGAAGACCGATGCGGAGTTGCGCGCGGCGGCGCACGCCGGGGTGGGCCGGGTGGTGGTCGACTCGCTCGCGGAGATCGACCGGTTGAGCGGTGCGCAGGACGTCCTGATCCGGGTCACGCCCGGCGTCGACGGGCACACCCACCGGGCGGTGGCCACCGGGGTCGAGGACCAGAAGTTCGGCGTCTCGCTGGCGGGCGGCCAGGCCGCGGTGGCCGTGGCGCGGGTGCTCGCCCGCCCCGAGCTGCGGCTGGTGGGACTGCACTGCCACCTCGGCTCGCAGATCACCGACATCGCCGCGTACGAGGAGGCGGTGCGGCGGCTGGTGGCCTTCCTCGCCGAGATCGCGGTCCGCCACGGTGCCGCGCTGCCGCAGCTCAACCTGGGTGGCGGGCACGCGGTGGCCTACTGCCCCGGCGATGCGGCGTTCGACCTGCGCTGCTTCGCCTCCCGCATCCCGCGCGTGCTGACCGACGAGTGCCGCAAGCACGGCCTCCTGCCTCCGCGCCTGACGCTGGAACCGGGCCGGGCGATCGCGGCCCGAGCGGGGCTGACGCTGTACCGGGTGGTGACCGTGAAGCACAGCAGCGCCCGGACCTACGTGGCGGTGGACGGCGGCTTCAGCGACAACCCGCGCGCGGAGTTGTACGGCGCCCGCTACACCGCACGCCTGGTGGGCCGGTTCAGCAACGCGCAGAAGCGCGCGATGCACGTCGTCGGTCGCCACTGCGAGGCAGGTGACGTGCTGATCCCCGACGCGCAGCTGCCGTCGGACATCCGCACCGGAGACCTCCTGGCGGTCCCGTGCACCGGCGCCTACCACCACTCGATGGCCTCGACCTACAACCTGGTCCCCCGGCCCCCGGTTCTCACCGTGGACGACGGCGAGGCCGAGCTCTGGGTCCGCCGCGAGACCGAGGACGACATCCTCCGCCGCGACACCCCCTAGGCAAGGTTTCCGCAGGTGGTGGCCCGTGAGTGGTTTGAGGGGCTATAGCACCACAAACCACTCACGGGCCCTGACCAGCGGAAACGGAGCGTCCGACGGTCCTGCGGCGCTCGGGGAGGCCACCTGACCGCGCGGGGTTCCCGGAGGTGTGCGGGCGTAATAGCCTGAGCGGCGGTCGAGGATGAGGAGATTCGATGGCGGGCCAGATCCGGCCTACGATCGCCGACGTCGCGCGGGCGGCCGGGGTGTCGCGCACGACCGTGTCGCACGCGCTCAACGGCATCGGCAAGGTCGACCCGCGCACGCGCGAGCGGGTGGTGCAGGCCGCCGCCGAGCTCGGCTACCGCCCGAGCCTGCGCGCGCAGCGGCTGCGCAGCGGCCAGTCGCGGACCATCGGCCTGGTGTCGTCGATGCCGGTCGCGGTGGCAGGTGGCCCGTCCAAGCTCGGCTTCTTCATGGAGGTCGCCGCCGCGGCGGCCGAGACCGCGATGCTGAGCGGCTTCGCGCTGGTCGTCGTGCCACCGCTGGACACCGATCCGCCGCTGGACGCGCTGGACATCGACGGCGCGATCGTGATCGAGCCGGACCAGGACGATCCGACGACCAAGCGCCTGCAGTCCCGCGGGGTGCCGATCGTGACGATCGGCCCGCAGCAGGGCATGGACCTGCCGCACGTCGACCTGCGCGCGCCGCAGGTCGGGCGCCTGCTGCTGGACCACCTGCGCGAGCAGGGCGCGCGCCGCATCGCGCTGCTGATGGGCAGCGGTCACCGCAGCTGGTACGTGGACCTGGCGGAGGTCTACGCGCAGTTCGCCCGGGAGCACGACATGCCGCCGCTGGTCGTGGAGGCCGACGAGTCCGGCGGCGAGGAGACCGGTCGGGAGGCCTGCGCGGAACTGCTGGAGGAGCACCCCGACGTCGACGCGATCTGCGCGGCGGTGGACGCCTTCGCGCTCGGCGCGGTGCGCGCGGTGGCCGAGCGCGGCCTGCGCATCCCCGACGACGTGCGGGTGGCCACCCGCTACGACGGCGTGCGCGCCCGCACCAGCACTCCGACCCTGACCGCGGTGGACCTGCACCTGGCGCAAGCGGCGGCGAGCGCGGTCGAGCTCCTGCTGGCGAACCTGAAGGGCACCGAGGTCCCGCAGGTGGTCAGCAATCCCGACCCGCGCCTGGTCGTCCGCGAGTCGACCTGCCAGGAGTGACACCGCGGCGAATTCCGGCCACAACTGGTTCTTGTGACGTATCCGTGGGTGAGCGGGGTGGGGCCGGGTGCTTCGGCGGTGGTAGCGGGGTCGGGTTGGTGGAGTGACGGGGCCGGTCGGGTGCGAGGCCGGGTTTGGGTTCGAAGCGGTGGGTGGTCGCCTTGGGTGGGGGCAGTTTTGCCTGAAATTGCCCGCGTTTTCGACGAAACCTGCGGTGGTGACCGGAGGCAATTTCAGGCAAAACTGCCCGTGTCACCACCCCGGGTTCCGCCGCACGAGCGGGGACCCGCACCCCGGGGATCGCGCCAGCCAGACCCAGGTCTTGTGTCGCCACCGTTCGCGCGGTGGCGACGTCCGGCGATTTTTCCAGAAAAAGGCACCCC
>NZ_JAQGLB010000026.1 GCF_027853965.1 Saccharopolyspora indica
GGTTCTTGCACGATGCGGCGGAGTTCGATGCGGAGTTCTTCGGGATTTCGCCGCGTGAGGCGTTGGTGATGGATCCGCAGCAGCGGTTGTTGCTGGAGACGTCGTGGGAAGCGGTCGAACGGGCCGGTCTGGATCCCGCGAGCCTGCGCGGCACGTCCACCGGGGTCTTCGTGGGCGTCATCGACCAGGACTACGGGCCGCGCGCCCAGGAGGCGCCCGAATCCGTCGGCGGCTACCTGATGACGGGCACCCTGCCCGCCGTCGCCTCCGGCCGCATCGCCTACAGCCTCGGGCTGGAGGGGCCCGCTGTCACGGTGGACACCGCTTGCTCGTCGTCGCTGGTCGCGCTGCACATGGCGGCCCGGTCGCTGCGCCAGGGCGAGTGCGAACTGGCGCTGGCGGGCGGCGCGTCGGTGATGGCCACGCCGGATCTCTTCGTGGAGTTCAGCAGGCAGCGCGGCCTGTCGCCGGACGGCCGGTGCCGCTCGTTCGCGGCAGGCGCCGACGGCACCGGGTGGTCCGAGGGCGCTGGCGTCCTGCTGCTGGAACGGTTGTCCGACGCGCGGCGCCGAGGTCACCCCGTGCTCGCGGTGCTGCGCGGCAGCGCCATCAACTCCGACGGCGCCTCGAACGGGCTCACCGCGCCGAGCGGCCCCGCCCAGCAGCGGGTCATCCGGGCCGCGCTGGCCGAGGCCGGGCTGTCCGCGCAGGACGTCGACGCGGTCGAGGCGCACGGCACCGCGACCACCCTCGGCGACCCGATCGAGGCGGAGGCGCTGCTGGCGACCTACGGCCGGGATCGCACCGAGCCGCTCTGGCTGGGTTCGCTGAAGTCCAACATCGGGCACTCGCAGGCCGCCGCCGGAGTCGGCGGGGTGATCAAGGCCGTGCAGTCCCTGCGGCACGCGGTGCTGCCCGCCACCCTGCACGCGGAGGAACCGACCCCGCACGTGGACTGGGAGCGCGGTCGGGTGCGGCTGCTCTCCGAAGCCCGGCCGTGGCCCGAGGTCGACCGGCCGCGGCGGATGGCGGTGTCGTCCTTCGGCGTCAGCGGGACCAACGCGCACGCCATCCTGGAGGCCTGCGAGCCGGACGCCGCGGTGGACCCGACGCCGCCGGTCACCGTGCCCGTGGCGGTTTCCGGGGTGAGCCCGCAGGCGCTGCGCACCCAGGCGGCCCGGCTGCTCGACCACCTCGACGCGCACCCGGACCTGGGCATCGCCGACATCGCACTGTCCACTGCGACCACCCGCGCCGCGCTGGAGCACCGGGCGGTCGTGGTGGCCACCGAGCACGCCCAGCTGCGCGCCGGGCTGGCCGCCATCGCCGCCGGGCAGGACAGCCCCTCGGTGCGCGTCGGTGCCGCTTCCGGCGGGGAGCAGCGGATCGCGTTCCTCTTCGCCGGCCAGGGTTCGCAGCAGCCCGGCATGGGGCGTGAGCTGGCCGAGCGGTTCCCGGTGTTCGCGGAGGCCTTCAACGAGGTCTGCACCGCGCTGGCCGCGCACGGCGTCACCGATCCGCGCCGCGCCGTCGACCTCGACCCGACCGACCTGGCCCAGCCCGCGCTGTTCGCGTTCGAGGTCGCCATGGCCAGGTTGCTGATGTCCTGGAACGTCCGCCCCGAGGTCGTCGCCGGTCACTCCGTCGGCGAGTTCGCCGCCGCGCACCTGGCCGGTGTGTTCGGCCTCGACGACGCCTGCCGGGTGATCGCCGCCCGCGGCAGGCTGATGGCCGCGCTGCCCGCCGGCGGCGCGATGACCGCCGTGGGGCTGCCCGAGGACGAGGTCCGCCCGCTGCTGGCGGGTGTCGTCGACATCGCCGCGGTCAACGGGCCCGCCTCGGTGGTGATCTCCGGTGCCGAAGCCGACGTGGCCGCGGTGGCCGAGCTCGCGGCCGCGCGCGGGGCCAAGACCAAGCGGCTGCGGGTCAGCCACGCGTTCCACTCCGCGCTCGTGGAACCGGTGCTCGCCGAGTTCCGCGAGGTGGTCGCGGGCGTGCGGCGGAACCGCCCGGTGCTGCCCGTGGCCTCCGGGCTGACCGGCGAGCTCGTCACCGACGAGCTGTGCGACCCGGACTACTGGGTGCGCCACGCCCGCGACGCCGTGCGGTTCGCCGACGCGGTCGCCGCCGCGGAGTCCTGCGAGATCACCGCTTTCGTCGAGATCGGACCGGACGGGGCGCTCAGCGGAATGCTGGACACCACCGCGCTCGTCGTGCCGACCGCGCGCGGGGGCCGCGCCGAGGTCGACTCGGCGCTCGGGGCGGCGGGCGCCCTGCACACCGCCGGGTCCGATGTGGACTGGACCGAGGTGTTCGCGGGCACCGGGGCGCACCGGGTCGACCTGCCCACCTACGGCTTCCAGCGCAACCGCCACTGGCTGGAGCCGGTGCGCCCGGAACCGGCCGCGGACGAGGTGGGAGCCCGGTTCTGGTCCGCTGTGGACGGTGCGCGGTGGACCGAGATCGCCGAGGCCATCGACGTCGACGCCGACGCGCCGCTCTCGCTCGCGCTGCCCAAGCTCGCCGCCTGGCGGAAGCGGGCGGACGAGCTGTCCAGGACCGACCGGTGGTGCCACCGGCTGGAGTGGCGACCGCTGCCGGAACCGCCGACCGCGCGGCTGTCCGGGACCTGGTTG
The DNA here is from genome assembly GCF_027853965.1 of Saccharopolyspora indica. Classification (GTDB taxonomy): domain Bacteria; phylum Actinomycetota; class Actinomycetes; order Mycobacteriales; family Pseudonocardiaceae; genus Saccharopolyspora; species Saccharopolyspora indica. The sequence goes on from NZ_JAQGLB010000026.1 coordinate 2,637, forward strand.
CTGCTCACGGCCCCGGGCGGAACACCCGCTGACGACGCCGAAGCCGCCCTGAGCGCGGCGGGCGCCGAGGTGCGGCGGGTGGAGCTGGCCGACGCCGACCGCGCGGACGTGCTGGCCCGGATCACCTCCATGGTGCCGGAGCAGACCGGCGTCGCGGGTGTGCTCTCGCTGGCCGCGGCGGGTGGCGTGGAAGGCGGTGCGCCCATCGGGCTGGCCCGGACCGCCGCTGTCGTCCAAGCGCTGGGTGATGCCGGGATCGACGCTCCGCTGTGGTGCGTCACCGCCGGTGCCGTGGACGTGGACGGTTCGGGACCTCCGGTGCCGGAGCTGGCAGCGGTGTGGGGACTGGGCCGGGTCGCGGCGCTGGAGCACCCCGAGCGCTGGGGCGGGTTGCTCGACCTCGGGGCCGAGAGCGGTCGACGGGCCTGGCGGCACGTCGCAGCGGTGCTCGCCGGGATGGGGGAGGACCAGGTGGTGCTCACCCCGTCCGGGCCCGCCGGTGCCCGGCTGGTCCGCGCGGTGCCGGATGCCGTGGCGTGGCGGCCCCGCGGCACGGTGCTGATCACCGGCGGCAGCGGTGCCCTCGGTGCGCACGTGGCCCGGTCGCTGGCCGCCGCGGGTGCCGAGCACCTGGTGCTGGTCAGCCGCCGGGGCGAACAAGCGCCGGGCGCCGCTGAGCTGGTCGCCGAGCTGTCCGCCGATGGCACCCGGGTCACCGTCGCCGCCTGCGACGTGGCGGACCGGGACGGGCTCGCGGCGCTGATCGCGGAACTGCCGCCCACCGCTGTGGTGCACACCGCGGGAGTGGTGGACGACGGCGTGCTCGACGGGCTCACCACGGCCCGGCTCGCCGACGTGCGCGCGCCGAAGGCGACGGCGGCCTGGCACCTGCACGACCTGACCCGCCACCTCGACCTGGACGCGTTCGTGCTGTTCTCCTCGGCGGCGGGCGTGCTCGGCAACGCGGGACAGGGCAACTACGCCGCCGCCAACGCCGAGCTGGACGCCCTCGCGCAGCACCGCAGGGCCGCCGGTCTTCCCGCGACCTCGATCGCCTGGGGAGCCTGGGCCGGTGCGGGCATGGCGGTGGATCCGGTCACCGCCGAACGGCTGCGGCGTGACGGCGTGCGGCCGATGGAACCGGCCGAGGCGCTGTCCGTGCTCTGGCGGACCGTCAACTCGGAGCGGGCGCACGCGCTGGTCGCCGACATCGACTGGGCCCAGCTGGCGGCGGCCGTCACGGTCGCGCGACCGAGCCCGCTGCTCACCGACCTCGCGGGCGCCCCGGCATCGAACGGTTCCGCCGCGGCGCCGGAGCCCACGTCGGCCGAGCGCCTGGCCGAGGTGGAGCCGGGTGAGCGCGCCCGGCTGCTGCTGGAGGTCGTGACGGAGACCGTCGCGGCGGTGCTGGGCCACGAACCGGGCGCGGTCCTCGCCGACCGGGCGTTCATCGACCTCGGGTTCGACTCGCTGACCTCGGTGGAGCTGCGCAACCGGCTCGCCGCGGCCACCGGGCTGCGGCTCACCGCGACGCTGGCCTTCGACCACCCGACCCCGGAGGCGCTGGCCGGGCACCTGAGCGAGCTGCTGGTACCCGCGGAACCGCAGGCCGACCTGGTCGCCGACCTCGACCGCTTCGCCGCGGCCGCCACCGGCGCGAACGACCCCGACCTCCGGGCCGGGCTGGCGGGCCGGCTGCGCGCCCTGGCCGAGCAGCTGGCGCCCGCACCCGCCACGACCACCCGCGACGTGCTGAGCGCGTCCCGGGACGAGCTGTTCGACCTCATCGACAACGATCTGGGGGTGTCCGACCGATGACCGGCGACGACAAGGTCCTGGACTACCTGCGCCGCGTCACCGCCGACCTGCAGGCGACCCGCGAGCGGCTGCGGCAGGCCGAGGAGGCCGACGGCGAGCCCATCGCGATCATCGGCATGGCCTGCCGGTTCCCGGGCGGTGTGCGCTCTCCGGAGGACCTGTGGCGGTTGGTCTCCGAGGGGACCGACGCGATCGGGCCGTTCCCGGCCGACCGGGGCTGGGACCTCGCCGCGCTGGCCGCCCCGACCGGCCCGGGGCGGTCGGTCACGCAGGAGGGCGGATTCCTGGACGGGGCGGCGGATTTCGACGCGGAGTTCTTCGGGATCTCGCCGCGGGAGGCGCTGGCGATGGATCCGCAGCACCGGCTGCTGCTGGAAACCTCCTGGGAGGCGTTCGAGCGCGCGGGGATCGACCCCCGGTCCGCGCGCGGGAGCCGCACCGGCGTGTTCCTGGGCACCAACGGGCGGGATTACCCCGAGCTGCTGCGGAACGCCCCCGACGCGGTGGAGGGGCACGCGGGTATCGGCAACGCATCCAGCGTGCTCTCCGGTCGGGTGGCTTATGCACTGGGGTTGGAGGGGCCTGCGCTGAGCGTGGACACGGCGTGCTCGTCGTCGCTGGTCGCGCTGCACCTCGCCTGCCAGTCGCTGCGCCGTGGCGAGTCGACCACGGCGCTCGCGGGCGGCGCGACGGTGATGGCCACCCCCGGCACGTTCGTGGAGTTCACCCGCCAGCAGGGCCTCGCTCCCGACGGGCGCTGCAAGGCCTTCGCGGATGCCGCTGACGGCACCGGTTGGGGCGAGGGTGTGGGTGTTGTGGTGTTGGAGCGGTTGTCGGTGGCGCGGGGTTTGGGTCGTCGTGTGTTGGGTGTGGTGCGGGGTTCTGCGGTGAATTCGGATGGTGCGTCGAATGGTTTGACGGCGCCGAGTGGTCCGTCGCAGGAGCGGGTGGTGCGGCGGGCGTTGGTGGTGTCGGGTGTGTCGGCGGGGTCGGTGGATGTGGTGGAGGGGCATGGGACGGGGACGGTGTTGGGGGATCCGATTGAGGTGCAGGCGTTGCAGCGGGTGTATGGGCGGGGGCGTTCGCGGGATGTGTTGTTGGGTTCGGTGAAGTCGAATGTGGGTCATGCGCAGGCGGCTGCGGGTGTTGCGGGTGTGATGAAGATGGTGTTGGCGATGCGGTGGGGGGTGGTGCCTGCGTCGTTGCATGTGGGTGGGGTGTCGTCGCGGGTGGAGTGGTCGGGTGGTGGTGTTGAGGTGGTGGATCGGGCGCGGGAGTGGCCGGTGGTGGTGGGTCGTCCGCGTCGTGCTGGGGTGTCGTCGTTTGGTGTGTCGGGTACTAATGCGCATGTCATCCTCGAAGCCGCAGAAGAACCCGAGATTCACGAGTCCGCTGTGGACGGTCTGGTGCCGTGGGTGATCTCCGCCCGGACCCCGGAGGCGTTGCGGGAGCAGGCTGCGCGGCTGTGCGAGCACGCCCCGCGGGCAGCCGTCGACGTCGCCCACACGCTGCACACCGGCCGGGCCGCGCTGGAGCACCGCGCGGTCGTCGTCGGTGCTGATCGCGCCACCATGCTCGAAGGTCTCCGCGCGGTGGCGGAGGGAGCTCCCGCACCGCAGGTCGTCCACGGAAAGGCCCGCACGACGGGGAAGACGGTGTTCGTGTTTCCGGGTCAGGGTTCGCAGTGGGTTGGTATGGGGGTCGATCTGCTGGGGTCGTCGCCGGTTTTCGCGGAGCGGTTCGCGGAGTGCTCGGAGGCGTTGGAGCGCTTTGTTGAGTGGTCGCCGCGAGCGATGCTGGGCGATGAGTCCGGGTTGTTGCGGGTGGATGTTGTTCAGCCGTTGTTGTGGGCGGTGATGGTCTCGCTCGCGGCGGTGTGGGAGTCGTTCGGGGTGAAACCTGATGCGGTGGTGGGGCATTCGCAGGGCGAGATCGCTGCGGCCGTGGTCTCGGGTGCGTTGTCGGTCGAAGATGGTGCCAGGATCGTTGCTCTGCGGAGCAGTGCGCTGAAGGCTCTGGCCGGGCGTGGCGGCATGGTTTCGATCGCTGAGTCTGCTGACCGGGTGCGGGAGCGGATTTCGCAGTGGGGTGAGCGTGTTTCGGTTGCTGCGGTGAACGGTCCGGCGGTGACGGTGGTCGCGGGTGAACCTGCGGCGCTGGAGGAGTTGATCGAGGCGTGTGAGGCCGAGGATGTGCGGGCCCGGCGGATCCCGGTGGATTATGCGTCTCATTCGGCTCAGGTGGAGAGTTTGCAAGATGAACTGCTGGCTGTCCTGGAGCCGGTGCGGCCGGTGGCGGGTCGTGTTCCGCTTCTGTCCACTGTGTCTGGTGTGGAAACCGATGGGTCGGATTTGGATGGCAAGTACTGGTTCCGGAATTTGCGTGAGCCGGTGGAGTTCGAACAAGCGGTGTCCCGGTTGGTGGGGTCGGGGTGCGGGTTGTTCGTGGAGTGCTCGCCGCATCCGGTGCTGACGCTGGGTGTTCAGCAGACCGCTGAGGATGCTGTCGTGGTGGGCACTTTGCGCCGCGATGCTGGTGGCATGGACCGGGTGCTGCTGTCCGCGGCGGAGGTGCACGTCGCTGGTGCTCGCGTCGACTTCAGCCCGCTGTTCCAGGGCGGTCGGCTCGTGGACCTGCCCACCTACCCCTTCCAGCGCGAGCGGTTCTGGCCGACGGTGCGCCCCGCCGTCGGAGACCTCGACGCGGGTGGCCTCGACCCGGCGGGGCACCCGCTGCTGGGCGCCGTCGTCGAGCGGGCCGACGGCGGGGTGGTGCTGACCGGTCGACTCGGCTTGGACACCCACCCCTGGCTGGCCGACCACGTCGTGCGCGGCACCGCGCTGCTGCCCGCGGGGGCCTTCGTCGACCTCGCGGTGCACGCGGGCGATCTGGTCGGCTGCGACCAGGTCGACGAGCTCACCCTCGAAGCGCCGCTGGCCGTCCCCGACCACGGCGGTGCCCGCCTGCACGTCACCGTCGGCGGCCCGGACGCCTCGGGAACCCGGTCCGTCGCGGTGCACTCGCGCAACGACAGCGGCTGGACCCGGCACGCCACCGGCACCCTCAGCGCAGCCGAGTCCGATGTGGACGCCCAGGGCGGTCAATGGCCCCCGGGCGGAGCGGTTCCGGTCGACCTCGACGGCTGGTGGGACCACTTGGCCGCCCTCGGCGTGGACTACGGCCCGGCGTTCCGGTGCCTGCGCGCGGTGTGGCGGCACGGCGACGATCTGTACGCCGAAGCGGCCCTGCCCGACCCCGCCGCGGCAGAGGGGTTCGGCGTGCACCCGGCGCTGCTCGACGCCGCATCCCAGGCCACCGCGCTGCTCGCGGACGACCGAACGGCCCGGATGCCCTTCTCCTGGACCGGGTTCCGCCTGCACGGCACCGGTGCTACCTCGGTGCGGATCCGGGTGTCACCGCGCGGCGCGGACACCGTGAGCTTGTCGATCACCGACCCGGCGGGCGCTCCCGTGGCCACCGTCGGCTCGCTGGTCTCCCGCCCGGCCCCCGCTGCGGGCGTCGCACGGGCGGGCGGCCTGTACACCCTCGACTGGATCGACTTCCCCGGCGGCCTCGGCGGCGGGCAACCGGCCGGCGAGGTCGTGCACCTGCGCTGCGATCCCGCCCCGGACGACCCCCGCGCCCCGCTCGGCCGCGTGCTGGATGCGCTGCGGGACGCGCTCTCCAGCGACGACGGCCTGCTCGTGGTGCGCACCCGGGGCGCTGTGGCCACCGACGACCCCGACCCGGCCGGCGCTGCGGTGTGGGGACTGGTCCGGTCCGCGCAGCGCGAGCACCCGGGCCGGATCGTGCTCGTCGACGTGGACGACGACCCGGCGTCCGAGCGCGCGCTCACCGCCGCGATCGGCACCGGCGAGCCCCAGCTGGCGCTGCGAGCGGGCAGGGCGCTCGTGCCTCGCCTGACGGCGGTGCCCGCGGACGGCTCGGCGGTGGAGTTCCCGCGTGACGGGACCGTCCTGGTGACCGGGGCACCCGCAGGGCTCGGCGGTCTCGTCGCCCGCCATCTCGTGACCGCGCACGACGTCGCGCACGTCCTGTTCGTCTCGCGCCGCGGTGCGGACGCTCCCGGTGCCGACCGGCTGCGGGACGACCTGACCGCTGCGGGCGCCGCGATCACGATCGCCGCCTGCGACGCCGCCGACCGGGACGCGATGGCTGCCCTGCTGGCCGGAATCCCGGCCGAGCGGCCGCTGCGCGCCGTCGTGCACACGGCCGCCGTGCTCGCCGACGGTGTCGTCACCGCCGTGACCGATGCGGACCTGGACCGCGTGCTGCGCGCCAAGGCCGATGCCGCTCAGGTGCTCGACGAGCTGACCGCCGACGCGGATCTCGCCGAGTTCGTCCTGTTCTCGTCGGCATCGGGGACGCTCGGTGGCCCCGGCATGGCGGCCTACGCCGCGGCCAACGCACATCTCGACGCCTTCGCCGCCGCTCGGCGGTCTCGCGGTCTGCCCGCCCGGTCGCTGGCCTGGGGCCTGTGGGCCGACACCGGGGGCATCGCGGGCAGGCTCGCGAGCACCGCGGTCGACCGCATGGTCCGCGCGGGCGTCGCAGCGCTGAGCGAGCAGGACGGCCTGGCGCTGTTCGACGCCGCCCTGGCCTGCGAAGCCCCGGCCGTGCTGCCGATGCGGCTGGACGTCGCCGCGCTGCGGGCGGGCGGCCCTGAGCTCGCCCCGCTGCTGGCCGGTCTGGTCCGCCCCCAGGTGCGGCGCGCGGCCGTGGGCGGGAGCGACGACGGGCGGCCTCCGGCGGACCTGGCCGAACCGGGGGCGCTGCTCGACCTGGTGCGCGGGCACGTGGCGACCGTCCTCGGCCACGGCTCCGCCCGCAAGGTTCCCGAGGACCGGCCGCTGCGCGAACTCGGCTTCGACTCGCTCACCGCGGTGGAACTGCGCAACCGGCTCGTCGCGGCCACCGGGCTGCGCCTGCCGCCGACCCTGGCCTTCGACCACCCGAGCGCCGCGGCGCTCGCCGCGCACCTGCGCGCCGCGTTGTTCGGCGACGAGGTGGACGGGGCGGCGGCGCTGTTCGACCACCTCGACAGGCTCGCCGCGGACCTGGCCGCGACCGCGCTGAGCCAGGACGAACGCGCCGACGTCGCCGCCAGGATGCGGGCCCTGCTCGCCGAGTGGGCCGGGGAACCCGGCGATCCCGGCGACGGCGGGCTGCCGGCCGGGGACGACGACGAGCTCTTCGCCTACATCGACAGCAAGCTCGGTCCCGCGTGACGCGGCCGGACTTCCACGACGACTGCACCGGGAGGCTCTGATGGCCAACGAGGACCGGCTCCGCGACTACCTCCGGCGGGTCACCGCCGACCTGGACCAGGCGCGCACCGCCCTGCGCGAGCACGAGCAACGGGCCGGCGAGCCCATCGCGATCGTCGGCATGGGATGCCGCTTCCCCGGCGGCATCGACGACCCGGATGCGCTGTGGCAGCTGCTCGCCGAGGGCGGCGACGTGGTCGGAGGCTTCCCGACCGACCGGGGCTGGGACCTCGCCGGGCTCGCGGGCAACGGCGACGACGGCCCCTGCCACGCCCGCGGCGGCGGCTACCTGGACGGGGCGGCGGATTTCGACGCGGAGTTCTTCGGGATCTCGCCGCGGGAGGCGCTGGCGATGGATCCGCAGCACCGGCTGCTGCTGGAAACCTCCTGGGAGGCCTTGGAACGCGCGGGGATCGACCCGACCTCGCTGCGCGGCACCCGGACCGGTGTGTACGTGGGCGGCAACGGCAGCGACTACGCCGGACTGCTGCGCGAAGTGCCGGAAGGTGTCGAGGGCTACCTCGGCATCGGCAACGCCGCGTCGGTCGCGTCCGGTCGGATCGCGTACGTGCTGGGGTTGGAGGGGCCTGCGCTGAGCGTGGACACGGCGTGCTCGTCGTCGCTGGTCGCGCTGCACCTCGCCGCGCAGGCCCTGCGCGCGGGTGACTGCTCGTTGGCGCTGGTCGCCGGAGTGACCGTCATGTCCACGCCCGGCTTCCTGGTCGAGTTCAGCAGGCAGCAGGGACTCTCGCGCGACGGCCGGTGCCGCGCCTACTCCGACGCGGCCGATGGAACCGGGCTCGCCGAGGGTGTGGGTGTTGTGGTGTTGGAGCGGTTGTCGGTGGCGCGGGGTTTGGGTCGTCGTGTGTTGGGTGTGGTGCGGGGTTCTGCGGTGAATTCGGATGGTGCGTCGAATGGTTTGACGGCGCCGAGTGGTCCGTCGCAGGAGCGGGTGGTGCGGCGGGCGTTGGTGGTGTCGGGTGTGTCGGCGGGGTCGGTGGATGTGGTGGAGGGGCATGGGACGGGGACGGTGTTGGGGGATCCGATTGAGGTGCAGGCGTTGCAGCGGGTGTATGGGCGGGGGCGTTCGCGGGATGTGTTGTTGGGTTCGGTGAAGTCGAATGTGGGTCATGCGCAGGCGGCTGCGGGTGTTGCGGGTGTGATGAAGATGGTGTTGGCGATGCGGTGGGGGGTGGTGCCTGCGTCGTTGCATGTGGGTGGGGTGTCGTCGCGGGTGGAGTGGTCGGGTGGTGGTGTTGAGGTGGTGGATCGGGCGCGGGAGTGGCCGGTGGTGGTGGGTCGTCCGCGTCGTGCTGGGGTGTCGTCGTTTGGTGTGTCGGGTACTAATGCGCATGTCATCCTCGAAGCCGCAGAGGAGTTCGACCCCACCGCCGTCGAGGGCTCGGACGAATCCGAAGTGGACGACTCGACGGGTGCGGTGCTGCCCCTGGTGCTCTCGGCCCGCACTCCGGAGGCGTTGCGGGAGCAGGCTGTTCGGCTGAGGGAGCGGTTGGACTCGCACCCTGCGCGGGCCGCGGACGTCGCGCGCACGCTCCTCGACGCCCGAGCGACTTTCGAGCACCGCGCAGTGGTGGTCGCCCGGGACCTCGACCGACTTCCCGTCGCGCTGACCGCCCTCGCCGAGGACCGGGAGATCCCTGAACTGCGCCAAGGCGCCGCTGAACCTTTGGGGAAGACGGTGTTCGTGTTTCCCGGTCAGGGTTCGCAGTGGGTTGGCATGGGGGTCGATCTGCTGGAGTCTTCGCCGGTTTTCGCCGAGCGGTTCGCGGAGTGCTCGGAGGCGTTGGAGCGTTTCGTCGAGTGGTCGCCGCGAGCGATGTTGGGCGATGAAGCTGGTTTGTCGCGGGTGGATGTTGTTCAGCCGTTGTTGTGGGCGGTGATGGTCTCGCTCGCGGCGGTGTGGGAGTCGTTGGGTGTGGGGCCTGATCTGGTGGTGGGTCATTCGCAGGGTGAGATCGCTGCGGCTGTGGTGTCGGGTGCGTTGTCGGTGGAGGACGGTGCCCGGATCGTTGCTCTGCGGAGTCGTGCTTTGGTCGCCTTGGCCGGTGGCGGTGGCATGGTTTCGATCGCTGAGTCTGCTGATCGTGTGCGGGAGCGGATTTCGCAGTGGGGTGAGCGTGTTTCGGTTGCCGCGGTGAACGGCCCCGCGGTGACGGTGGTCGCGGGCGAGCCGGGTGCGCTGGAGGAGTTGATCGCGGCGTGTGAGGCCGAGGACGTGCGGGCCCGGCGGATCCCGGTGGATTACGCGTCCCACTCCGCCCAGGTGGACAGGCTGCGCGACACGCTGCTGGAAGAGCTCGCGCCGGTCCGCCCCCGGGCGGGTCGTGTCCCGCTCCTGTCCGCAGTGACAGGTGAGCGGATCGACGGTGCCCAGCTCGACGCCGACTACTGGTTCCGGAATTTGCGCGAGCCGGTGGAGTTCGAGCGGGCGGTGTCCCGGCTGGTGGGGTCGGGGTGCGGGTTGTTCGTGGAGTGCTCGCCGCATCCGGTGCTGACGCTGGGTGTTCAGCAGACGGCGGAAGATGCTGTCGTGGTGGGCACTTTGCGCCGCGACGACGGTGACCTCGACCGGGTGCTGCTGTCCGCGGCGGAGGCCCACGTCGCCGGTGCCGAGGTCGACTTCAGCCCGCTGGTTCGCGGCGGCCGGATCATCGACCTGCCCACCTACCCCTTCCAGCGCAAGCGGTTCTGGCTCGAGCCGACCGCCACCGCGCGGGCGGGCGACCCCGTCGACCCGCTCCGCTACCGGGTCGGCTGGGTTCCGGTGACCACCGAGCGCAGCGACCTGTCCGGCCGCTGGCTCGTCGTCACCGACAACCCCGACGACCGGGCTGCTGCCGTGGTTTCGGCCCTGCGCGAGCACGGCGCCGACCCGGTGACCGTCACCGCCGCCGAAGCACCCGAGGCCGCCTCGGGTGCCGCGGGAATCCTTTCCCTGCTCGGCATCGACACCGCACCCGATCCCGAGCACCCCGCACTGGGCGCGGGCGAGGCAGCGACCCTCTCGCTCGTCCAAGGTCTCGCGGGCAGCACGGTCCCGCTCTGGCTCGCCACCCGCGGCGCGATCGGCACCGGACCGGCCGACCCGGTCACCGCGCCGGAGCAGGCCGGGATCTGGGGCATGGGCCGGGTCCTCGGCCTCGAACATCCCGAGCGCTGGGGCGGTCTGGTCGACCTGCCCGCCGAGTTCGACGCCGAGACCGGTGCAGCGCTCGCTGCCGCTCTCGCGGGCACCGGCGGCGAGGACCAGCTCGCCCTGCGCGGCAGGACAGTGCTCGCCGCTCGGCTGGCACGCGCGCCCCGCACCCTGCGCGGCGACCGGCGGTGGCGGCCTCGCGGCACCGTGCTGGTCACCGGTGGCACCGGCGTGCTCGGCCCGCACCTGGTGCGCTGGCTCGCCCGCAGCGGCGCCGAACACGTCGTGCTGCCCAGCAGGCGCGGGCCGGACATGCCCGGCGCGGCGGAGCTGACCGCCGAACTCGCCGAACTCGGCGTGCGGCTGACCATCGCCCGCTGCGACGTCGCCGACCGGTCCGCGCTGGCCGGTCTGCTCGACGGCCTCCGCGACGACCCCGCGCCGCTGCGCGCCGTGGTGCACGCTGCCGCGCACATCGGCCTGGCATCGCTGGAGAGCACCAGCACCGCCGACTACGCGCAGGTCTGCGCGGCCAAAGCCGGCGGTGCGCGGGCCCTCGACGAGCTGACCGCCGGGTTCGACCTGGACGCGTTCGTGCTCTTCTCCTCGATCGCCGGTGTCTGGGGCAGCGGTGACCACGCCGCCTACGCCGCCGCCAACGCCCACCTGGACGCGCTCGCACAGCACCGCAGGGCGCGAGGGCTGCCCGCCACCAGCATCGCCTGGGGAGTCTGGCGGGCGGTCAACCCGTGGGACGCCGATCGCACGATCGACGGCATCGACAACGACGAGCTGCGGGCCCGCGGCCTGCCGTTGATGGACCAGGAGCTCGCCCTGGCCGCGCTCGGGCAGGTCCTCGACGACGACGAGACCACCATCGTGGTCGCCGACGTCGACTGGCCCCGGTTCGTCCCGGTGTTCACCTCGACCCGGCCCCGCCCGCTGCTGGCCGACCTGCCCGACGTGCGCGCGCTCGACAGCTCCGCGGCCGCGGCACCGGCCGGCGACGACGGGCTGGCGGCCCGCCTGGCGGCGGTGCCGGACGACGAGGCCGAGAGGATCGTGCTGGCCCTGGTGCGCACGCACGCGGCCGCGGTGCTCGGGCACGACGGCCCGGACTCCGTCGATCCCCGGCGCCCGTTCCGCGAGTCCGGGTTCGACTCGCTGACCGCGGTGGAGCTGCGCAACCGGCTGCGCCGGGTGGTCGGCGGATCCCTGCCCGCCACGCTGGTCTTCGACCACCCCACACCGGCCGCGCTGGCCCGCTACGTCCGCTCCCGGCTCGCGCCCGAGCGGGCCGCGGCCGGCGGCGACGAGGTCGACCGGTTGGAGCGGGAGCTGTTCGGCCCGGGCGACGACGAGCGCCGGGACCGGCTGGCCGCCAGGTTGCGGGCGCTGCTGTGGCGGTGGGACGACCGCGCCGCGCAGCACCCCGACCAGCCGGGGGATGACGACCTCGACCGGGCCACCGGCGAGGAGTTCTTCGACCTTATCGACGCCGAGCTCGGCGGTGCCTGAATGAGGGTGGACCTGATGGGCGAGAGCCACGCGACCGGGGCGCACGCGCCCCACGACCGACCCGGATCGGAGGAGGCGCGGCTGCGCGACTACCTCAAGCGGGTCACCACCGAACTGCGGTCCGCGCGACGCGACCTCGCGGCGGAGCGGGAGCGCCACCAGGACCCGGTGGCCGTCGTCGGCATGGCGTGCCGGTTCCCCGGCGGTGTCGAGACCCCGGAGCAGCTGTGGGAGCTGCTGGCCGCGGGTGCGGACGTGATCGGCGAGTTCCCCGCCGATCGCGGCTGGGACGTCGACGCGCTGTACGACCCCGACCCGGACCGGCCGGGCCGGACCTACGTGCGGCACGGCGGTTTCCTCACCGACGTCGACCACTTCGACGCCGAGTTCTTCGGCATCTCGCCCCGCGAGGCCGCGGCCACCGACCCGCAGCAGCGGCTGCTGCTGGAGACCGCGTGGGAGGGGCTGGAGCGCGCCGGCATCGACCCGCTGTCGCTGGAGGGGTCGCGCACCGGCGTGTTCGTCGGCTGCCACTACCAGGACCACGGGACCCTGCTGCGCGGTGCGCCGGAGGGGTACGAGGGCTACGTCGTGACCGCGAGCAACACCAGCGTGGTCTCCGGCCGGATCTCCTACTGCCTGGGCCTGCAGGGGCCTGCGATCACAGTGGACACCGCCTGCTCCTCGTCGCTGACCGCGGTGCACCTGGCCGCCCAGTCGCTGCGCCAGGGGGAGAGCACGCTGGCCGTGGCGGGCGGGGTGGCGATCATGGCGACTCCGGCCTCGTTCACCGGCTTCAGCCGCCAGCGCGGCCTGGCCCGCGACGGCCGCTGCAAGGCCTTCGCCGCCGCTGCCGACGGCATGGGGCTGTCCGAGGGCGTCGGGCTGATCGTGCTGGAGCGGTTGTCCGACGCCCGGCGCAACGGCCATCCGGTGCTGGCGGTGATCCGCGGGTCGGCGGTCAACTCCGACGGCGCTTCCAACGGGCTGACCGCGCCCAACGGACCGTCCCAGCGCGCCGTGATCCACCAAGCCCTGGCCACCGCCCGGCTCTCGCCGCACGAGGTGGACGCGGTGGAGGCGCACGGCACCGGGACCACGCTGGGCGATCCGATCGAAGCTCAAGCGCTGCTGGCGACCTACGGCCAGGACCGCACCGAGCCGCTCTGGCTGGGCTCGATCAAGTCCAACATCGGGCACGCCCAGACCGCGTCCGGGGTGGCCGGGGTGATCAAGATGGTGCTGGCGATGCGGCACGGCGTGCTGCCCGCGACCCTGCACGTGGACGAGCCGACGCCGCACGTGGACTGGTCGGCCGGAGCGGTGCGGCTGCTGACCGAGGCGCGGCCGTGGCCGGAGGTCGACCGGCCCCGGCGCGCGGGCGTCTCCTCGTTCGGGGTGAGCGGCACCAACGCCCACGTGATCCTGGAGAGCGCCCCGGACGACACCGGGGCGTCCACCGAACCGCGGACGGCAGGCCCGCTGCCCTGGCTGCTCGCGGCGCACAGCCGCGCCGCTCTGCGCGCGCAGGCGGCTCGGCTTGCCGAGCGCCTCTCCGCGGGCGAGGCACCCGCCGCGCTCGACGTGGCCCGCTCACTGGCCACCTCCCGGTCCGCGTTCGCCCACCGCGCCGTTCTCGTCGGTGCCGACCGCGAAGCCCTGGTCGAGGACCTCGTCCACCTAGCCGACGACGCACCCGGCCCGCACGTGGCCGTCGGCGAGGCGGCAGACCGGGGCAGGACGGTGTTCGTGTTTCCGGGTCAGGGTTCGCAGTGGGTTGGTATGGGGGTCGATCTGCTGGGGTCTTCGCCGGTTTTCGCCGAGCGGTTCGCGGAATGCTCGGAGGCGTTGGAGCGCTTTGTTGAGTGGTCGCCGCGGGAGATGTTGGGCGATGAAGCTGGTTTGTCGCGGGTGGATGTTGTTCAGCCGTTGTTGTGGGCGGTGATGGTCTCGCTCGCGGCGGTGTGGGAATCGCTCGGCGTGAAACCCGATGCGGTGGTGGGACATTCGCAGGGTGAGATCGCTGCGGCCGTGGTGTCAGGTGCGTTGTCGGTCGAAGACGGCGCTCGGATCGTCGCGCTCCGGAGCAGTGCGCTGAAGGCTCTGGCCGGGCGTGGCGGCATGGTTTCGATCGCTGAGTCTGCTGACCGGGTGCGGGAACGCATTGCGGGCTGGGGTGAGCGTGTTTCGGTTGCTGCGGTGAACGGTCCGGCGGTGACGGTGGTCGCGGGCGAGCCGGATGCGCTGGAAGAGTTGATCGCGGCGTGTGAGGCCGAGGATGTGCGGGCCCGGCGGATCCCGGTGGATTATGCGTCTCATTCGGCTCAGGTGGAGAGTTTGCAAGATGAACTGCTGGCTGTCCTGGGGTCGGTGCGGCCGGTGGCGGGTCGTGTTCCGCTTCTGTCCACTGTGTCTGGTGTGGAAACCGATGGGTCGGATTTGGATGGCAAGTACTGGTTCCGGAATTTGCGTGAGCCGGTGGAGTTCGAACAAGCGGTGTCCCGGTTGGTGGGGTCGGGGTGCGGGTTGTTCGTGGAGTGCTCGCCGCATCCGGTGTTGACGCTGGGTGTTCAGCAGACCGCTGAGGATGCTGTCGTGGTGGGTACTCTGCGCCGCGACGACGGTGATCTCGACCGGGTGCTGCTGTCCGCGGCGGAGGCCCACGTCGCCGGTGCTCGCGTCGACTTCAGCCCGCTGTTCCAGGGCGGTCGGCTCGTGGACCTGCCCACCTACCCCTTCCAGCACCAGTCCCACCGGCTCCCGGTCGGGGACGGGACCGACCTGGGCGGGGCCGGGCTGGACCCGGCCGGACACCCGCTGCTGGGTGCCCGGATCGACCACCCCGACGGCGCGGGCCTGGTGCTCACCGGGCGGTTGTCCCAGCGGACCCACCCCTGGCTGGCCGAGCACTCCGTGCACGGCACCGTGCTGCTGCCCGGCACCGCGTTCGTCGACCTCGCCGTGCACGCCGCCGATCTCGCCGGCTGCGACCACGTCGACGAGCTGACCCTGGCGGCGCCGCTGGTGCTGCCCGAGCGCGGGGCCGTGGTGCTGCGGGTCGCGGTGGGCGAGCCCGACGACACCGGGGCCCGCGGTCTGACCGTCCACTCCCGCCCCGACGAGGACGGCGCGGAGTGGGCCGAGCACGCCACCGGCCTGCTCAGCGCGGCGGACCCCGCCGACCAGGAGGCGGCCCGCGCCGCGGCCGACCTCGGCAGGGCCTGGCCCCCGGCAGGTGCCGAGGAGATCGACCTCACCGGCTTCTACGACGGCTTCGGCGACCGCGGTTACGGCCACGGCCCGGCGTTCCAGGGCCTGCGCGCGGCGTGGCGGCGCGGTGACGACGTCTTCGCCGAGGTCCGGCTGCCCGCCGACCACATCGCCGGGGCCGAGGGCTACGGCCTGCACCCGGCGCTGCTCGACGCGGCCTCCCACGCGCTGTCCCTGCGCCCGGCCTCCGGCGGCGACGAGCGCCCGCACCTGCCCTTCTCCTGGACCGGGGTCACCCTGCACGCCACGGGCGCCACCGCGGCCCGGGTGCGCGTCTCGCCGGCGGGCGACGACGCGGTGGCCATCGCGCTCGCCGACGACACCGGCGCCCCGCTGGCGACCGCGGACGCCTTGGTCGTGCGGCCGGTCGCCCCCGGTGGGCTGCGCTCCCGCAGCACCGGGCCGCTGTTCCGGGTGGCGTGGCGCGCCGAGCCGGTCCCGGCGGCCGAGACGCCCGGACTGCCGGTGGTCGCCGACGAGTTCGGGCTCGCCGAGGCGCTGCCCGGTGCCCGGACGACCACCTTCGCCGAGCTCGCCGCCGACCCCGGGGAGGTCCCGCCGGTCGTCGTGACCTGCCTGACCGGTGGGACGGCGCACCCGGCCGAGGCGGCGCGCACCGGAGCCCGGCGGGCGCTGGAGCTGGTCCGCACCTGGCTGGCCGAGGAGCGGTTCGCCGACTCCTGCCTGCTGATCGCCACTCGCGGCGCCGTCCGCACCGGTTCCGGTGACCCGGCAGCCGATCTCGGTGCCGCTGCCGCCTGGGGCCTGCTGCGGACCGCGCAGACCGAGCACCCCGGCCGGTTCGTCCTGCTCGACCTCGACGACTCCGGGGTCCTGCCCGCGGCTGAAACCGCTGACGAGCCCCAGCTGGCCGTGCGCGGCGGGCAGGTGCTCGTTCCGCGACTGGTCCGGGTGCCCGCAGCCGAGCCGGTCCACCTCGAAGGCACCGTGCTGCTCACCGGCGCGGGTGGAACGCTCGGCGGGCTCGTCGCCCGCCACCTGGTCAGCACCCACGGCGCGCGCGACCTCGTGCTCGCCTGCCGCCGCCCGGACGCGGTCGGCGAACTCGCCGCGGAGCTGCGCGATCTGGGCGCCGAGGTGCGGGTGACGGCCTGCGACGTGGGCGACCGCGGCCAGGTCGACGCCCTGGTCGCCGGGCTGACCGGCCCGCTGGCCGTGGTGCACCTGGCCGGGGCGCTCGACGACGGGATCGTCACCGCGATGACACCCGAGCGGCTGGACACCGCGCTGCGGCCGAAGGCGGACGCGGTGGTGCACCTGCACGAGGCGACCCGCGACCACGACGTGCGCGCCTTCGTGCTCTTCTCCTCGGCAGCAGGCACTTTCGGCAGCGCGGGCCAGGCGAACTACGCCGCGGCCAACGCCTTCCTCGACGCGTTCGCCGCCCACCGCCACGATCTCGGCCTGCCCGCGGTGTCCCAGGCGTGGGCGCTCTGGGCCGAGCGCAGCGGCATGACCGGGCACCTGACGGACGCCGACGTGGGCAGGATGACCGACGGGGGCATGGTTCCGCTGGACACGGCCGAGGCCCTCGCGCTGTTCGACGCCTCTCTGGCCGCGCAGCACGCGGCGGTGGTACCCGTGCGCCTCGACGCGACGCGGCTGCGCACGGGCGCCCCGGTGCCCCCGCTGCTGCGCGATCTGGCCCGGGGCCCCAAGCGCCGCACCGCGCGCAGCGGAGCGGCCGACGGCAGCGGGTTGCGCGAACGGCTCGCCGGTCTCGCCCCCGCCGACCGCGACCGGACGCTGCTCGACCTGGTCCGCCACCACGTGGCGACGGTCCTCGGGCACGCCTCGTCGGATTCGATCCGCTCCGGCCGCTCCTTCCAGGAGCTGGGCTTCGAGTCGCTGACCGCCGTCGAGCTGCGCAACCGGCTCGCCGCGGCGAGCGGGCTGCGGCTGCCCGCCACGCTGGTGTTCGACCACCCGAACCCGGCCGCGCTGGCCGCCCACCTGGGCACCCGGCTCGGCGCGGACCGACCCGCCCCGGCACCCGCGGCAGGGAACGCCGAGCTGGACCTGCTGCGCCGGGTGCACGCGATCCCGCTGGAGCGGCTCCGGACCGCCGGGCTGCTCGACGACCTGCTCGCCCTGTCCGACGACCTCGCCGCGGAGCCCGCCGCGGAGCCCGCCGAGGACGCCATCGACGACCTGGACCTGGACGGCCTCGTGCGGCTCGCCCTCGACGGCGAACCCGGCAGCGGGAGGAGCTGAGATGACCACCTCGAACGATCGCGTCGTCGCCGCGCTGCGCGCCTCGCTGAAGGAGAACGAGCGGCTCGGCCGGGAGGTGGCCGAGCTGACCGCGACCGCCACCGAGCCGATCGCCGTGGTGTCGGCGGCCTGCCGGTTCCCCGGCGGCGTGCGCAGCCCCGAGGACCTGTGGCGGCTCGTGGCGGCCGGGGAGTGGGCCGCGTCGCCGTTCCCGGCCGACCGCGGCTGGGACCTCGGCGCCCTGCTCGACGCCGAGCCCGGCTCGGCCGGGGCCAGCAGCACCGGTCTCGGCGGTTTCCTGGACGGCGCAGCCGATTTCGACGCCTCCTTCTTCGGGATCTCGCCGCGCGAGGCGCTGGCCATGGACCCGCAGCAGCGGCTGCTGCTGGAAGCCGCGTGGGAGGCCGTGGAACGCGGCCGGATCGCCCCGCACACCCTGCGCGGCACCCGCACCGGGGTGTTCGCGGGCGTGATGAACAACGAGTACGGCTCCCGGCTGACCGACCTGCCGCCGGGTGTGGCCGGGTACGTGGGCAACGGCAGCGCGGGCAGCGTCGCCTCCGGTCGCGTCGCCTACACCCTGGGCTGGGAGGGCCCGGTGGTCTCGGTGGACACCGCCTGCTCGTCCTCGCTGGTCGCCCTGCACCTGGCCGTGCAGGCGCTGCGCCGCGGCGAGTGCGATCTCGCCGTCGCCGCCGGGGTCACCGTGATGGCCACTCCCGGTACGTTCCAGGAGTTCAGCAGGCAGGGCGCGCTCGCCCCGGACGGCCGGTGCAAGGCGTTCGCCGACGCCGCCGACGGCACCGCCCTGGCCGAGGGCGTCGGCGCGGTGCTGGTCGAGCGGCTGTCCGACGCGCGCCGACTGGGCCACCCGGTGCTCGCGGTGGTGCGCGGGTCGGCGATCAACTCCGACGGCGCGTCCAACGGGCTGACCGCGCCCAACGGACCCGCGCAGGAGCGCATGATCCGCCAGGCCCTCGCCGACGCCCGGCTGACCGCGGCCGACGTGGACGCCGTCGAAGCGCACGGCACCGGCACCACCCTCGGCGATCCGATCGAGGCGCAGGCGCTGCTGGCGACCTACGGCCAGGACCGGGACCGCCCGCTGTGGCTCGGCTCGGTGAAGTCCAACCTGGGCCACACCCAGGCCGCCGCGGGCATGGCCGGGCTGATCAAGATGGTGCTGGCCCTGCGGTACGGCGTGCTGCCCGCCACCCAGCACGTGGACGCCCCGTCGACCCACGTCGACTGGTCCGAGGGCCAGGTCCGGCTGCTGACCGAGCAGCGCGACTGGCCGCGGTCCGGGCGTCCGCGCCGGGCCGGGGTGTCCTCGTTCGGCGTCAGCGGCACCAACGCGCACGTGATCCTGGAGGAGGCGGACCCGGCCGAACCCGCCGACGTGCCCGCCGCGTCCGGGCCGTGGCTGCTCTCCGGCCACGACGAGGCCGCGGTCCGGGCCCAGGCCGGGGAACTGGCCGGACTGCTGGACGGCGACGTCGACCCGGCCGCGATCGGGCACGCGCTGGCGGTCAGCCGGACCCCGCTGGAGCACCGGGCCGCCGTTTCCGGCGCTGATCTCGCCGCCGGGCTCGCCGCCCTGAGCGCGGGCCGCGCGCCGGTGCACCGGGCCGTCGAGGACGCCCGCACCGGGTTCCTGTTCGCGGGCCAGGGCGCCCAGCGCAGCGGCATGGGGCGCGAGCTGGCCGCGCGGTTCCCGGTGTTCGCCGAGTCGTTCGACCGGGTTTGCGACGCCTTCGCCGCCGCCGGGCTGGCCGATCTGCGCACCGCGCTCGACTCGCCCGACGCCGACCGCACCGAGTACGCCCAGCCGGGCCTGTTCGCCCACGAGCTGGCGCTGGCCGAGCTCTTCCGGTCCTGGGGCGTGCGGCCGGCCGTGGTCGCGGGCCATTCGGTCGGCGAGTTCGCCGCCGCCTGCCTGGCCGGGGTGTTCTCGCTGGCCGACGGCTGCCGGATGGTCGCCGCGCGGGGCAGGCTGATGGGAGACCTGCCGCCTGGCGGGGTCATGGTCGCGGTGGCCGCGAGCGAGACCGAGGTGCGCCCGCTGCTGGCGGGTGCGGTGGACATCGCCGCGGTCAACGGCCCGGAGGCGGTCGTGCTCTCCGGCGCCGAGACCGCCGTGGCGAGCGTGCTCGCGGAGCTGCCGGGCAGGAGGACGAAGCGGCTGCGGGTCAGCCACGCGTTCCACTCCCCGCTGATGGAGCCGGTGCTCGACGACTTCGCGGCTGTCGTGTCCACTGTGGAATTCCACTGGCCGTCGGTGCCGTTCGTCTCCGCGGTGACCGGCGCCCGGGCCGACGCGGAGGTCGCGGATCCGCAGTACTGGGTGCGCCACGTCCGGGCCGCGGTGCGCTTCGCCGACGCCGTCTCCGCGGCCGACGCGCTGGCCGCCGACGTGTTCCTGGAGATCGGTCCGGACGGCGTTCTCAGCGGGCTGGTCCGGTCCTTGCTCCCCGGCACGCCGGTGGTGCCCGCCGCCCGCACCGGCCGGCCCGAGGCGGAGGCCGCGCTCGCCGCGATCGGTGCGCTGCACACCCGCGGCGTCGAAGCGGACTGGGCCGCGGTGTTCGGCTGCGCGGGTCCGGCCGCAGTGGACCTGCCGACCTACCCGTTCCAGCGGCAGCGGTACTGGTTGCGCTCCGGCGGGCACCCGGTGCTCGACGGGGACACGGCCATCGCGGGCACCGGGGGGCACGTGCTCACCGGGCGGCTGTCCCGCGCCGCGCACGACTGGCTCGGCGAGCACACCGTCGGGGGCACCGCCATCGTGCCCGGCGCGGCGCTCGCCGAACTCGCGGTGCAGGCCGCCGACCGCACCGGGGGCGGGCACGTCGCCGAACTGACCCTGCGCGAACCCGTCCTGGTGCCCGAAAAGGGGCCGGTGCACCTCCAGGTGCTGGTCGAGGCCGCTGATCCGGCGGGCAGGCGCGAGTTCGCCGTGCACGCCAGGAGCGCGGAGACCGACGACTGGACCCAGCACGCCGGTGGTGTGCTCGCCCCGGAACCCGCGGCCGAGGAGCCCTGGGACGCCGCGGCCTGGCCGCCACCGGACGCCGAGGAAGTCGCCCCCGACCTGCTCTACGCCCGGATGGTCGACGCCGGTGTGGTGCACGGGCCCGCCTTCCGCGGGGTGCGGGCGGTGTGGACCCGGGGCGAGGAGGTCTTCGCCGAGGTCGCGCCGCCGGTCGACCTGCCGGGGGAGTACGCCGTGCACCCGGCGCTGCTCGACGCCGCGCTGCACGCCGCCGCGCTGGTTCCCGGCGCGGGCGCCGGGCTGCCGTTCGCGTGGGCCGGGGTCTCGGTGCACGCCGCGGCCACCGGAGCGCTGCGGGTGCGGATCACCCCGGCCGGTCCGGATGCGGTCTCGGTGTCCGCAGTGGACGGTTCCGGGACGCCGGTGCTCACCGTCGGGTCGCTGACCGCCCGGCCGTGGCGGGCGAACCGGGGAACCTTGCTGAAACCGGCCTGGCAGCCCGTCGGCACGGCGCCGGAACCCGCCGGTGCCCCGGCGGTGCTGACCGGTGGCGACCTGTCGGCCCTGACCGAGGTGCCCGCGGTGGTGCTCGCGCCGTGCACCCCGGCCGGTGACCTCCCCGAAGCCGCGCACGCGGCGGCGGCGCGGGCGCTGGCCCTGGTGCAGGACTGGATCGCCGACGACCGCTTCGCCACCTCCCGGCTCGTGCTGCTCACCACCGGTGCCGCGGCGATGGGCACCGCGCCGGACCCGGCGGCCGCGGCGGTGCGGGGCCTGGTCCGCGCTGCGGCGATCGAGCACCCGGGCCGGTTCGGCCTGCTCGACCTCGATCCCGCCGATCCCGACCCCGCCGCACCGGCCGTCCGCACCGCACTGGCCGTGCTCCTGGGCGGCGAACCGGAAGCGGCGATTCGCGCCGGGGCCGTGCACGTCCCCCGGCTGGTGCGCCGCGCCGCACCGGACGAACCAGGCCGGTTGCCCACCGCGGGCACCGTGCTGGTGACCGGCGGCACCGGATCGCTCGGCACCCTCGTGGCCGAGCACCTGGTCGGCCACCACGGCGTCGGAAAGCTGGTGCTGCTCAGCCGAAGCGGGGGACCGGCACCCGACCTGCCCGCCGACGTGCGGGTGGTGGCCTGCGACGCGGCAGACCGGGAAGCCCTCGGAGCCGTCCTCGACGGCATCCCCGACCTCACCGCCGTCGTGCACGTCGCGGGTGTGGTCGACGACGGCGTGCTCACGGCCCTGACCCCCGAGCGGCTGGCGGCCGTGCTGCGGCCCAAGGT
The DNA here is from genome assembly GCF_027853965.1 of Saccharopolyspora indica. Lineage (GTDB taxonomy): Bacteria > Actinomycetota > Actinomycetes > Mycobacteriales > Pseudonocardiaceae > Saccharopolyspora > Saccharopolyspora indica. The sequence continues at coordinate 24,201 of NZ_JAQGLB010000026.1, forward strand.
CGACGCCGCAGCGCACCTGCACGAGCTGACCCGCCACCTCGACCTGGACGCCTTCGTGCTGTTCTCCTCGGCAGCGGGCACCTTCGGCGGCGCGGGCCAGGCGAACTACGCCGCGGCCAACGCCTTCCTCGACGCCCTCGCCGAGCAGCGGCACGCGGCTGGTCTGCCCGCCACGTCGCTGGCCTGGGGGCTGTGGGAGCAGGACGACGGGATGACCGCCGCCCTCGGTGCCGGCGACCGCGCCCGGCTGGCCCGCGGCGGGGTCACCGCGCTCGCCCCGGCGGACGGGCTGGCCCTGCTGGACGCGGCACTGGCCTGCGCCGAGCCCGTGCTGACCCCGATCGCGCTCGACCACGCCGCCCTGCGCGCCCAGGAATCCCCGCACCCGCTCATGCGCGACCTCGTGCCCCGCCGCCCGAAGCCCGCACCCCGTTCGGCCCCGCTCCCGGCGGCCGCCGGACCGGAGCCCGACCTGCTCGACGTCGTCCGCACCGAGGCCGCCGCCGTGCTGGGGCACCGCAGCGGCGCCGACATCGACCCGGACCGCGCGTTCAGCGACCTCGGCGTCGACTCGCTCGCCGCCGTGGACCTGCGCAACCGGCTCGCCGAGCGCACCGGGCTGGCACTGCCCGCCACCCTCGTGTTCGACCACGCCACCGCGACCTCGCTCGCCGCGCACCTGCGGGCCGAGCTCGGCGGTGCCGCCGAGGAGGCGGACGCGCCGGTCGGCACCGGCCCGGTGCCGGGCGAGGAGATCGCCGTGGTGGCGATGAGCTGCCGGTACCCCGGCGGCGTGCGCAGCCCCGAAGACCTGTGGGACCTGGTGGCCGCCGGGCGGGACGCGATGGGCGAGTTCCCCACCGACCGCGGCTGGGACCTGCCCGCGCTGTACCACCCCGACCCCGACCACCGCGGTACCTCGTACACGCGGGAGGGCGGATTCCTGCACGACGCCGCCGATTTCGACGCGGAGTTCTTCGGGATCTCGCCGCGCGAGGCGGTCGCGATGGACCCGCAGCAGCGCCTGCTGCTGGAGACCGCATGGGAGCTGTTCGAGCGGGCCTCGATCGATCCCCGGTCGCTGCGCGGCAGCCGCACCGGGGTGTTCACCGGGGTCATGTACCACGACTACGCGGGTCGGCTGCACACCGTGCCCGAGGCGGTCGAGGGCCACCTGGGCAGCGGCAACGCGGCGAGCGTGGCGTCCGGCCGGATCGCCTACACCCTGGGCTTGGAGGGGCCCGCGCTCACGCTCGACACCGCCTGCTCGTCCTCGCTGGTCGCGCTGCACCTGGCCGCTCAGGCCCTGCGCCAGGGCGAGTGCACCCTCGCCGCCGCAGGCGGGGTGACCGTGATGGCCACCCCGGACGCGTTCGTCGACTTCAGCCGCCAGCGCGGGCTGGCACCGGACGGGCGCTGCAAGTCCTTCGCCGAGGCCGCCGACGGGACCGGCTGGGGCGAGGGCATCGGGCTGGTGCTGCTGGAGCGGCTGTCCGACGCGCGCCGCAACGGTCACCCGGTGCTGGCCGTGCTGCGCGGATCCGCGGTCAACTCCGACGGCGCGTCCAACGGGCTCACCGCGCCGAGCGGCCCGGCCCAGCGCCGGGTCATCCGGCAGGCCCTCGACGCCGCCGGACTGGAACCGTCCGATGTGGACGCCGTGGAGGCGCACGGCACGGGAACCCCGCTCGGCGATCCGATCGAGGCCCAGGCCCTGCTGGCCACCTACGGCCAGGACCGCGCCGAACCGCTGTGGCTGGGCTCGGTGAAGTCCAACATCGGCCACACCCAGGCCGCGGCCGGGGTCGCCGGGGTGATCAAGATGGTGCAGGCCATGCGGCACGGCGTGCTGCCCGCGACGCTGCACGTGGACGCGCCGTCCTCGCACGTGGACTGGACGTCCGGCGCGGTTCGGCTGCTCGCCCAGGAGCGGCGGTGGCCCGATCCGGGCCGTCCCCGCAGGTGCGCGGTGTCCTCGTTCGGGATCAGCGGCACCAACGCGCACGTCGTGCTGGAGGCGGCGGCCGAGCCGGCCGGTGCCGAGCCGGAGGTGACCGGCGCGCCCGAGGTGGCGGTGCCGCTCTCCGCCCGCAGCGAAGCGGCGTTGCGCGCGCACGCGACCGGACTGGCCGCGGCGAGCGAGCACCCGGCGCACCTCGGGTGGTCGCTGGCCACGACGCGCGCGGAGTTCGACCACCGGGCCGTCGTGGTCACCGCTGACCCGCCCGGCCTGGTCCGGGGGCTGGACGCGATCGCCGCCGACCTCCCGGCGAGCACCGTCGTCCGCGGCGTGGCGCGGCCCGACCGGCGGGTGGCGCTGCTGTGCACCGGGCAGGGCACCCAGCGCGAGGGCATGGGGCGCGAAGCCGCCTCGCGGTTCCCGGTGTTCGCCGAGGCGTTCGACCGGGTGTGCGACGTCTTCGCCGGCGAAGGAGTTCCCGGGCTGCGCAAGCTGATCGACTCGCCGCAGGTGCACGGGACCGACGTGGCCCAGCCCGCCCTGTTCGCGTTCGAGGTGGCCGCCGCCGAGCTGCTCGCCTCCTGGGGGGTGCGGCCCGCCGTGGTGCTCGGGCACTCGGTCGGCGAGCTGGCCGCCGCCCACCTGGCCGGAGTGCTGTCGCTGCCGGACGCCTGCCGCGTGGTCGCCGCCCGCGGTCGGCTGATGGCGGGCCTGCCCGCCGGCGGCGCCATGGTCGCGGTCGAGGCGTCCGAGGACGAGGTACGTCCGCTGCTGGTGCCCGGCGCGGACCTCGCCGCGGTCAACGGACCCCGGGCCGTGGTGGTGTCCGGCGAGGAGGACGCGGTGGCCGCCGTGATCGGCGCGCTGCCGGGCAGGCGGGCGAAGCGGCTGCGGGTCAGCCACGCGTTCCACTCGCCCCTGATGGACCCGATGCTGGCGGACTTCGCCGCGGTGCTGTCCACTGTGGAGTTCTCCGAACCCGTCCTCCCGCTGGTGTCCGGGCTGACGGGCGCCGCGGCCACGGCCGAGATCGCCACCGCGCAGTACTGGGTCCGGCACGCCAGGGAAGCGGTGCGCTTCGGCGCCGCGGTCGGCGCCGCCGCGGAGTCCGGCGCCACCGACTTCGTCGAGGTGGGGCCGGACAGCGCACTGGCCGCGATGGCCCGCGATGCCCTCGGCGCGGCAACCGAGCCGGACATCGCCGTGCACGCCGGGCCCCGCCGCGATCGCGCGGAACCGGCCGCGCTGCTCGGCTGCGCCGCCGGGCTGTACGTGCGAGGCGTCCCCGTCGACTGGAGCCCCGCGTTCGACGGCATCCCGGTCCGCCGGGTCGACCTGCCCACCTACCCCTTCCAACGCCGCCGCTACTGGCTCGACGCCGAGCCGGCGCTGCCGGACGGCGGCCTGTGGCGGGCGCTGCGGGACGGGGACGCCGCCGCCGTCGGCATCGACCCGGACGAGCCGTGGGGCGAAGTCCTGCCCCGGCTCGCCGCGCTGCTCGGCGGCGATCGCGCCGCCGAGCCGGAACCCGGCCCCGACCCGGAACCCCAGTCCCTGCCGGACCGGCTCGCCGGGCTCGACGAGGCAGCGCGCGACGACGCGGTGCTGTCCTACCTGCTGGCCAGCATCGCCGCGGTGCTCGGCCACGACTCCGCGGCGGACATCGACCCCGACGCCGACCTGCTCGACCTCGGCTTCGCCTCGCTGACCGCGGTGGAGCTGCGCAACCGGCTGGCCGCCGCCACCGGCCTGGACCTGCCCCCGACCCTCGTCTACGACCACACCAGCCCGACCGCGCTCATGCGGCACCTGCGCTCGGAACTGGCCGCCACCACCTGATCGAGAAGAACCGAAGGAGAGCACCACCGTGACGATCTCTAGCTCACCCGGCACCTCCCTCACCTCCCCGGACTGGCGGGTGATCTGGCGCGACGACTTCGACGGTCCCGAGGGCACGCCGGTCGACCACGACCGCTGGACGGTCATCACCGGCAAGCCGTGGGCCGCGGGCGAGGAGAGCTACGCCGACGACACCGACCACCTCAGCCTCGACGGCCGGGGCAACCTGCGGGTCACCGTCACGCACACCGAGGAGCAGGGCTACGTGTCCGGCTGGCTGGAGACCAGCCGCGCGGACTTCCTGCCGCCCGCGGGCGGAGCGCTGCGGATCGAGGCCAGGGTGCGCACCGCGCCCGGCCTCGGCCTGGACTGCGCGATGTTCGCCTGGGCCGAGCGGATGCGCTCGCTCGGGGACGAGGAACCGCTGCAGGGCTGGTACAAGTCCGGTGAGCTGGACCTGTTCGAGGTGGTCAACACCGCGCCCGCCGACGTCTACGGCGTCGTGCACTCCCCGGAGTGCCACCAGCTGCCCTCGCTGGGCATGGGCACCGCGTACACCAACCCCGGCGGGGCGCCGCTCAGCGACGACTTCCACACCTACTCGGTGGTGTGGACGCGCGAGCCGGACACCCTCACCTGGTACCTCGACGGGCACCAGTACCTGCACCTGACCCCGGCCGACACCACCCCCGAGGGATGGCTGTTCGACCAGCGCGCGTTCTTCGGCCTGCTGGTGGTCGTGGGCAGCCCGGGCGGCCCGATCCTGCCCGGCGAGCCCGACCCGGCCGCCTTCCCGGCCACCATGCTGGTCGACCACGTCACCATCGCCGAGACCGGCGGCGCCCGGTGACCGCGGTGGACGCGGCCACCGACACCGCCGACCGGGTCGTCGCCGACCTCGTCGCGGACCCCGGCGGCAACCTCTACCCGTCGGTGTACGAGACGGGGCGGCTGGTCTCCCTGGTGCCCTGGCTGACCGGGCACGAGAAGCGGATCGAGTTCCTGCTCTCGGCGCAGCAGCCGGACGGGGCGTGGAGCGGGCCGGGCACGGTGGCCCTGGTCCCGACGCTCAGCGCGGTGGAGGCCCTGCTCGCCGCCGGGCGGACCGGTGCCTCCGTCGACCGCGGCCTGTCCGCGGCCGCGGACCTGTTGCGCCGGGTGGAGCGGGACGGCCTGCCCGGGACGCTGATCCCGTTCCTGATCGTGCCCGCGCTGGTGGCCGACATCAACGACCGGCTCGGCCACGAGCGCCTGACCCTGCCGCCGGACCTCGACCCCGCGGCACTGGCCGCGCTGCGCGCCGACGGCTGGCGCAACCCGGTGTCGGCGTTCTACCTGGAGATCGTCGGCCCGGCAGCGGTCGGCTCGACGGCCGTGTCCCCGGTGGCCGGGGTGATCGGCTGCTCGGCGGCGGCCACCGCGGCCTGGCTCGGCCCCGATGCCCCGGCCGCGGACGACCGCAGCGCCGAGTCCGTCGACTTCCTGGTCCGGTCGCAGTCCACCATGGACGGTCCGGTCGCCGGGCTGACCTCCATGACGTACTTCGAACGGGCCTGGGCGTACCGGGCGCTGGCCGCCGCGGGCACCGACCCGGAGGTCATCGCGCCGCTGCTGGAGGGCCTGCCCGGCGACGTGGGCCGCGCCGGAGCGCCCTCGGCACCCGGCGCGGCGGCCGATTCGGAAACCGCCGCGCTGGTGCTGCTCGCCACGGCCGACCGCACGGGCGTGCTGCCCGAACCGCACTGCCTGTGGGAGTACGACCGGGACACGCACTTCCTCACCACCGTGCCGGTGGGCGCCCCCTCGGTGATCACCAACGCCCGCGTCCTCGAGGTCCTGCACCGCTACCTGGAGCAGGACCCGTCCGACGCGGACCGCTACGCCGGGGCCGCGGCCCGCGTCGCCCGCTACCTGACCGACAACCAGCAGCCCGACGGCAGCTGGCAGGACCGCTGGCACGTCTCGCCCTACTACGCCACGGTCTCCTGCGGGTTGGCGCTGCTGGCCGCGGGGCGCACCGAACCGGTCGGCCGGGCCGTCGCGATGGTCCGCGAGTCCCAGCGCCCCGACGGATCTTGGGGCGTTCACGAGGGCACCGCGGAGGAGACCGCGTACGCCGTGCTGCTGCTGGCCGCCGCACCGGGCGAGCACCGGGACGCGATCGCGCGCGGGCTCGCCCACCTGGAACGCGCCGGGTCCGCGGGTCCGCACCCGCCGCTGTGGGTGGGCAAGGACCTCTACGCGCCGGTCAACCTGATCCGGGCAGCCGTGCTCGCGGCCGCGGCGGCGGGCCGTCGGGCGGGAGGCGGCGCCTGCCCGTACCCCTTCCAGCCCGCCGAGCGGCTGGAGACCGACCCGCGCGCGGCCGAGCTGCGCCGCACCGCCCCGGTCAGCCGGGTGACGCTGCCGTTCGGCGGTGAGGGGTGGCTGGCGGTGGGCCACCGGGAGGTGCGGACCGTGCTGTCCGACCGCCGGTTCGGCCGGGCCGCCCTGGTCGGCGCCGACGTGCCCCGGGTGACCCCGCGGGTGATCGCGCAGACCAGCATCCTGACCATGGACCCGCCGGACCACACCCGGCTGCGGCGACTGGTCGCCCCGGCGTTCACCCCGCGCCGGATCGAGGCGCTGCGGCCCAGGGCCGAGCGGCTGGCCGCAGACCTGGTTGGCCGCATGATCGACCAGGGGCCGCCCGCCGACCTGGTGCGCGATCTGGCCCGGCCGCTGCCGAGCACGCTGATGTCGGAGCTGCTCGGGGTCCCGGTCGCCGATCAGGACCGGTTCTTCGACTGGGCCGAGACCGTGGTGGGCGGCCCCGGCGTGGACCCGTCGGCGATCGCGGCCGCCTTCGCCGAGCTGTCCGAGTACCTGGCCGGACTGGTCGCGCAGCGCCGCGAAGACCCCCGGGACGACCTGCTCGGCACCCTGGTCGCCGCGCGCGACGAGGGAGACCGGCTCAGCGAGCAGGAGCTGGTCGGGATCGGGGTGACCCTGCTGCTGGCGGGTCTGGAGACCACCACCAACCAGATCGGCAACTTCGCCTGGCACCTGCTCACCCGCCCCGGCCTGGTGGCGTGGCTGCGCGAGGACCTCGGCCGGGTTCCCGCCGCCGTCGAGGAGCTGCTGCGGTTCACCCCGATCGCGACCTCCGCCGGGTTCACCCGGGTGGCCGCCGAGGACGTCCGGCTCGGCGAGGTGACGATCCGCGCGGGCGAGGCGGTGCTGGTCGACCTCGACTCGGCCAACCGCGACGAGGCGGTCTACCCCGACGCCGACGAGCTGCGCCTGGACCGGGCGGGCGAGCCGAACCTGGCCTTCGGCCACGGCCCGCACTTCTGCCTGGGCGCCCAGCTGGCCCGGATGGAGCTGGACGTGGCGCTGACCGCGCTGCTGGAGTCCCTGCCGGGCCTGCGGCTGGACGTGCCCGCCGGGGAACTGGTCTGGCACACCGACCGCGTGGTCCGCGGCTTGCGGGCGCTGCCGGTGCGCTGGTGACCGCTCACCACTGGACCGGCAGCGCGTGCAGGCCGTTGACCAGGGGCGAGGACTTCACCGGCAGGTCGGCTGCCGGGACCGCCACCCGCAGTCCCGGCAGCCGCTCGAACAGCACCGCGAGCGCCACCTCGAGCTCCGCGCGGGCCAGGTTCTGCCCGAGGCACTGGTGGACCCCGAACCCGAACGCCACGTGCCCGCGGTCGCCGTCGGCCAGGTCGAGCCGGTCGGGGTCCGGGCGCTCGCGGTGGTCCCGGTTCGCGACCGCGGTGGAGAACACCAGCCCGTCGCCCGCGCGGATCCGGACGCCGCCGACCTCGACGTCGGCCACCGCGATCCGGGTGACCACCGTGTCGGTGACCGAGGTGTGGCGCAGCAGCGCCTCCACGGCAGGCCCCGGGGCGGCGCGCAGCGCGGCGAGCCGTTCCGGATCACCGGCCAGCAGCGCGGCGCTGACCGCGATGGCGCTGGAGGTGGTCTCGTGCCCGGCGCCGAGCAGCAGCACCGCGGTGTTCACCACCTGCTCGACCGTCATCCGGCCCGCCGCGACCTGATCGGCCAGCAGGCCGCTGATCAGGTCCGGGCCCGGTCGCTCGGCCTTGGCGGCGGCCAGCCCGGTCAGGTAGTCGATCAGGTCGGCCGCGGCCCGGACCACCTCGGCGCGCTGCGGCGCGGTGATCATCGTCCGGGTGCGGGTCTGGAAGAACTCGTGGTCGGCGTAGGGCACCCCGAGCAGTTCGCAGATCACCATCGAGGGCAGCGGCAGGCAGTAGTCGCGCACCAGGTCCGCCGAGCGGCCGCCGGCCGCCATCCGGTCGACGAGCGAACCCGCCAGCCGCGCCAGGGCCGGCCGCATCGCCCGCACCCGCCGGACGGTGAACCAGGCGGTCACCATCCGGCGGAAGTAGGCGTGGTCGGGGTCGTCCATCCCCGCCATCGTGCGCAGCGGGGTGCCCTCGGCGGGGGAGGGCAGCAGCGCCGGGTAGCCCGGCCTGGTCCGGTCCGCGGAGATCCGCGGGTCCGACAGCAGGGCACGGGTCTCGGCGAGGCCGGTGACCAGCCAGCCGGGGCCGCCGCCGGGCAGGGTGACCCGGGAGACCGGGTGCCGGGCGTGCAACTGCCGGTAGCCCGCGGGTGGTTCGTGCGGGCAGGTCCTCGGTTGCGGGACCCGCGGCGGCCGGTCGCCGGTCATGATCAGGAAACCTTGGACCCGGCCGGGTCCTCCGCCCGTTGTGGGTCCGGCGCGGGTGCGGGCTGCGCCGGACGTCCCTTGGCCAGCAGGGCGCAGGCCGCGCCGATCAGCACTGCGGCGATCGGCAGGACCATCGCGCCGTGCATGGCGGCCACGTAGCCGGTGGTGAACACCTCGCGGGCGGCGGCTTCGACCTGCTGGGCCAGGGCGGGGGAGATGCCGCTCGGGATCGGCACCGCGGTGCCCGCTTGCAGGTCGGCGAAGTCGATTCCGCTGCTGGTGGCGCGCCGCACGCCGTCGACGAACTCGCCGCGCACCTCCGCGGGCAGTGCCGCGGCCGCGGTTTCGGTGCGGGCCATCAGGTTGCCGATCAGCTGGTTCTGCAGCAGCACGCCGAATCCCGCGGTGCCCAGCACCGAGCCGACCTGCCGGGTCGCGTTGAGCACGCCCGCCGCCGATCCGGCCACCATCGGCTGCACGTCGTGCATCGCCACGGTGGTCAGCGGCGCGAAGGTGGCGCCGAGGCCCACGCCCATCACGAGCATCGCGGGCAGCAGCGTCCAGGCCGTGCTGTCCACAGTGGAGGTGAGGGTGAAGGTCAGCAGGCCGAGGCCGAACAGCAGCAGTCCGGTGACCACGATGCGCTTGCCGCCCAGCTTGTCGCTGAGCCTGCCCGCGTACGGGCCGAGCACCACCGAGATCGCCGACATCGGCAGGCTGATCAGGCCCGCGGCCAGCGCGGAGTAGCCCAGCACCGACTGCGCGTAGAGCTGGAAGCCGATCGCCATGCTCATGATGCCGACCGAGAGGCCGATGGCGCCGATGTTCATCAGGCCGAAGTTGCGGTTGGTCAGCAGCTCGAAGGGCACCATCGGCGCGCGCGGCCCGGGGCGGCGCTGGCTGAACGCGAACGCCACCAGCAGCAGGACACCGGCGACCAGGAGCAGCGGGATGCTGATGAACGACCAGACCGCGCCCCAGTCGTAGCGCTCGCCCTCCTGCAGGCCGAAGGTCAGGCAGGACAGGCCGAGGACAACCAGCAGCGCGCCGCGGAGGTCGAAGCGGCCCGTGCGCGGCGGCGTGGCGCCCGCCGGGATGATCAGCGGGGCGATCACCAGCACCAGGACGCCCAGCGGGACGTTGATGGTGAAGATCCAGCGCCAGTCCAGCGCGCCGACCAGGAATCCGCCCAGCGGCGGTCCGGTGATCGTGGCGACGCCGGCCACCGCGCCCCACACGCCCAGCGCCGCACCGCGCCGTTGCGGGGGGAACACGCTGATGATGATCGACATGGTCTGCGGGATCAGCAGCGCCGCGCCCAGGCCCTGCAGGGTGCGGGCCGCGATGAGCTGGGCAGGCGTCTGCGCCAGCGCGCACAGCAGCGATGCCGCCGAGAACACCGCGACCCCGGCGAGGTAGGTGTTGCGCTTGCCGAGCAGGTCGCCGAGCTTGCCGCCGGGGATCAGGAACACCGCCAGCACCAGCACGTAGGAGTTGCTGACCCAGAGCACCTCGTTGTAGGTGGTGCCCAGCCGCTCGACGATGTTCGGGATCGCCACGCCGACGACGGTCGTGTCGAGCAGCGTCATGAAGAATCCGAGGCAGAGGGCCACCAGCACGGCCCAGGGATTCCCTCGCAGTTTACTCATCCGTTCGCTCTCTACTCGGTGGTGCGCCAGTGCAGGCGGCCTTCGCGGATGTCGTCGGCGATGGCGCGGGTGAGGTCCAGGTCGGCGCGCAGATGTGCTTGCAGGTGGCGGAGTTCGATGATGTCGATGGCGTTCACGCCGCGTTTGAACAGTGCGTCGCTGCTGGTGGTGGCCGCTGCTAGTTCTGCTTCCAGCAGCACTGTTCGCCGTTCGAGCTGGGCGGCGGCGTCGTCGGGGCTCAGCAGTGACATGAACGCCAAAGCCGCGCAGTAGGCGGGGTATTCGGGTTGGAGGGTGGCGAGCAGTTCGCGGAGTCGTCCGGTGGCGATCTCCCGGCCCGCGTCGGTGATGGCGTAGACGGTGCGTTCGGGTCGTTTGCCTTCTCTGGTGGTTTCCACGGGGTGGATGTAGTCGGCCTTGGTGAGGACGTCGAAGGCGTGGTACAGCGCGCCGTGGGTGACCTTGATCAGGTGATCGAGTCCTTGTTCCCGCATCCGCTGGCGGACTTCGTAGGGGTGCCGGGGTTGTTCGTCGAGCAGGCGCAGGACGGCCAGCCCGAGGGTCGTGAGGTTGCGCATCAGGTGCCTCCGGTCAGGTCCGTTCAGAATAGTCCAAACAAACTATTTGGCGAAGACGGGTCTGCCCGCGCCCGCGCGCGGGTGGGTAGGGGCACGCTAGGGGTGCCTCGCCGGAGGTCCCCGCTGTTAGCGTCGATCCGTCATACAGCCACCCTGAGCTGCGCAAACGTGCGCCGTCGACGCGGGCGGCGGGCGCTCACAGGCGAGGAAGGCGGTTCGTCACTGTGTCGGCACCGAACGGGAGTTCCCCCGGAGAAGCGCTGGAGCTGGACGACTCCCTCTCCCAGTGCCCGCACGAGCTCTACCGGGGACTGCACGCCTCGGGCTCGGGTGTGCAGCGCGTGATCATGCCGCCCGGCGCGGGGCCGTGGAGCGGGCTGCCGGTCTGGCTGGTCACCGGCTACCGCGAGGCCCGCGCCGCGCTCGCCGATTCGCGGCTGAGCAACGACCTGGCGCGAACCACCCGCCTGTTCGGCGGCGGTGGCGGTGGCGGCGAGGGCGGCAGGGGCGCGTTCTCCGCCGCGCTCTCCCGCAACCTGCTGCACGCCGACCCGCCGGACCACACCCGGCTGCGCAAGCTGGTCAACAAGGCGTTCACCTCGCGTGCCGTGCAACGCCTGGAACCCAGGATCGAGCGGATCACGGCCGATCTCCTCGACCAGCTCGACGGCGTCGAGGAGACCGACCTGCTGGTGTCCTACGCCTCGCCGCTGCCGATCATCGTGATCTGCGAACTGCTGGGCATCCCGGCCTCCGACGAGGACGACATCCGCGGCTGGACCAAGGGCCTGGTCTCCGGCGCCTCGCGCACGGACATGGCGGCCGCGTCGGAGGGCATCGGCGCCTACCTGACCGAACTGGTCGCGGGCAAGCGAGCGGCCCCCGGCGACGACCTGCTCTCCGAGCTGATCAGGGTCAACGAGAACGGCGACCAGCTCGCCGACGAAGAACTGGTGCCGATCACCTTCGTGCTGCTCATCGCGGGCCACGAGACGACGATCAACCTGATCGGCAACGGCGTGTACGCCCTGCTGCGCAACCGCCCGCAGCTGGAACGACTGCGGGCCGACCCGGCCCTGCTGCCGGGGGCGGTGGAAGAGCTGCTGCGCTACGAGAGTCCCAGCAGCCACGGCACCTTCCGCTCGACCACCGAGGACCTCCCGCTGGGAGACGCGGTGATCCCGGCGGGCGAACTGGTCCTGATCTCGCTCATCGCCGCCAACCGCGACCCGGCCCACTTCGACGCCCCCGACGTCCTGGACGTGGCCCGCCCGCCGACCTCCAACCTGGCCTTCGGGCACGGCATCCACCACTGCGTCGGAGCACCGCTGGCCCGCATGGAGGGGCGCATCGCCCTCGGCAGGCTGCTGGAGCGCTACCCGCACCTCGCGCTGGCGGTCGACGAGGCCGACCTGTCCTGGAACCACAGCACCCTGATCCACGGCCTGCGGTCCCTCCCGGTCCGCCTCAACGGAAGGAGCGAGCCGTGATCACCAGAGCGGCCTCCATCGGAATTCCGGTCACCGACCAGGAAGCGGCGGTCGAGTTCTTCGTCGACGTCCTCGGCTTCGAGAAGCGGGTGGACGTCCCGACCGACCGCGGCCGGTGGATCGAGGTGGCGCCGGCGGGTGCGGAAACCGTGCTGACCCCCTACACGTGGCTCGACCACCACGACGACCGGACCGGTGTCTTCACGCGCGTGGTCCTGGAGTGCCAGGACCTGACCGGTCTGCACGAGGAACTGGTGGCCAAGGGCGTCGAGTTCGAGCTCGACCCCACCGAATCGGCCGGCGGCCGGTTCGCCCACTTCAAGGACCCCTTCGGCAACCTGTACGTCCTGGCCGAGCTCTGATCCGGGCGGCGCTTCCCGCCGAGGATTCGCGGTTCCTGGGACGGCGGTGAGGGTGCTCGGCGGGATCACGCTCGGACAGCGTTCCCCGTGAGGAGCGGATCAGCGTCCGGTCTCCCGGATTCCGCGTCCGGGCGGCGTTTGCGGCTGTTCCGCCTTGCTCGGCCGCCGCCGTCGCGGTGCCCTGCCCGCGGCGCTCGCGATGCTGCCGTCAGGCGCCCCCGCCGGGTTTTCGGCCACCGGCATCACTTCGCGACACGAGATTGGAAGAACGTCGATGAATTCAGTCAACGTCTTGGTGGTGGGTGCTGGACCTACCGGGCTCACCTTGGCTTACGACCTGGCTCGTCGCGGTGTGTCGGTGCGGATCATCGACAGGGACGCGAAGTTCACCACCGCTTCCCGGGGCAAGGCCGGCATCCAGCCGCGCACCCAGGAGGTCTTCGACGACTTCGGCATCGTCGACGAGGTGCTGAAGCTGGGCACCACGCGGCTGCCGTTCCGGCGGTTCCACCGCGACCGGATCGTGAGCGAGGCGATTCCGTACGAGGCGAACGACCCCCGGCCGGACGCGCCCTACCGGCGGCTGCTGTTCGTCCGGCAGTCCCTGGTCGAGGGCGTCCTGCGGGATCGCCTGGCGGAGACCGGGAACTCGGTGGAGCGCGGTGTGAAGCTGCTCCGGTTCGAGCAGCACGCCGGAGGGGTCGTCGCGACGCTGGAGTCGGAGGGCGGCGCTGAAGAGGTCACCGCCGACTACCTGGTGGGCTGCGACGGCGGTGCCAGCACCGTGCGCAAGGCCCTCGGGCTGGAGTTCCGCGGGTTCACCGAGGAGGACCGCAAGCTGCTCGTCGGCGACGTCGAGGTGGACGGTCTGGACCCGGACGCCTGGTACCAGTGGTACGACATGGAGCGCGGCATCCTCCTGCTGTGCCCGCTCGCCGACACCAACACCTGGCAGATCCAGGCCTCGCCTCCCGCGGACGCCGACGGCGCGCCGATGGGCCCGTCGCTGGCGGCGATGCAGACCGCGGTGGACCGGATCACCGGGATGCCGATCCGGCTGTCCAACCCGACCTGGCTGTCGACGATGAAGCGGAACGTGCGGATGGTCGACACCATGCGCGTGGACCGGGTGCTGCTGGCCGGCGACGCCGCTCACGTGCACCCCGTCACCGCCGCCCTGGGCGCGAACACCGGGGTGCAGGACGCGTACAACCTGGGCTGGAAGCTGGCCAGGGTGATCACGCGCGGTGCCGGCGACGGACTGCTCGACACCTACGAGCGCGAGCGGGTGCCCATCGCCGAGTGGACCCTCAAGACCGCCTGCGACGCGGGCGACCTGATCTTCGCGGCCATGCTGGACGGCAAGGGCGGCGCCGAGAAGGGGCTGACCGAGGAGTCGTTGCAGCTCGGCCTGCACTACCGGGAAGGACCGCTGAGCCGCGATCTCGTGGACGCCGGTGCGGTCCGCGCGGGCGACCGCGCGCCCGACTCGCCGTGCCCGGGCAGCGTCGACGGCGCGACCACGCTGTTCGACGCCTTCCGCGGCCCGCACCTGACCCTGATCGGCGTGGGCCCGACCACCGCGGCCGCGCTCGAAACCGTGTCGGACCAGCACGGCGACGTGCACACGGTCCTGCTCACCGAGCACCCGGAGGCGTACGCGGGCCCGGACGACCGGCTCGTGCTGGTGCGGCCCGACGGCTACATCGGCCTAGTCGCCCCGGCCGACGACGCACGCGCGGTGCTCGACTACCTGGCAGCCCTGGACACCTTCGCACCGGTGGAGGACTGATGTACCGTCCCGAGTACTTCCGCGCCCCGGATCTGGAGGCGCAGCACGACCTCATCGAGGAATACCCGTTCGGCCTGCTCACGCTGTCCATGTTCGGCTCGCCCGAAGCGGTGCAGCTGCCGTTCGTGCTCGACCGGGATTCCTGGCCGTACGGCAAGTTGCGCGGGCACCTGTCGCGGGGCAATCCGATCGCCAAGGCGCTGTCGGAGAACGTCGAGGTCCTGGTCGCCTTCACCGGGCCGAGCGCCTACATCTCGCCGGACAACTACGAATCCCAGCCGCACTTCCCCACCTGGGCGTACGCGGCGGTGCACGTGAAGGGGCGGCCCAGGCTGCTCGACGACACCAGGACCGTGCGCCAGCTGACCGACCTGATCGCCGACCAGGAGGCGCGCCTGGCCCCCAAGCAGCCGTACGTGCTGCCCCGCAAGGCCTCGGCGCTCTTCGATGAGTACCTGCAGCTCATCCAGGGTTTCGAGATCTTCGTGACGAAGATCGACGGGATCTTCAAGCTCGGCCAGAACAAGACGCCGCGCGACATGGCGGCCCAGGCGAAGGCGTTCCGGGAGCAGGGCACCGAGTCCTCGGTGCGGATGGCCGAGTTCCTGGAGAAGCACAACCCGTTCCCCAAGCACTCCTGAACCCGCGCGGACCGCGTTGTCGCAGTGCGACTTCCGCCGGTCCACCCGTCGAAGGCGGCCTGCCGGACCGATCGTCCGGCAGGCCGCCTTCGACGTGAGCGTCAGCGGTTCATCGCGAGTTCCGGCGCCAGCGCTTCCGGCAGCCGGTCGGCGTGGATGACGTGCAGGCTGCTGACGGCTCGGGTCAGCGCCACGTAGAGGCGCTGGAGGCCGCGCTGCTCGGCTCCGGCGATGCGGGCGGGCTCGACGACCAGGACGACGTCGAACTCGAGGCCCTTGGCGAGGGTGACCGGCGTGAGGGCGAGGCGCTCGGCGTCCAGGTCGTCCTCGCCGGTGCCCAGCACGGTGTGCGGCAACCCGCTGCGGGTGAGGGCCTGGTGGAGCTCCGGGACGTCGTCGTCGGCGGCGATGAGCCCGACCGATCCTTCGCCCGCCAGTGCCGCGGTGCAGGCCGCGAGGGTCGCCTCGATCGTCCCCTCGGGCGCGGTCCGGGTGATGTGCAGCGAATCGGCGACCCGGCGGAACGAGGCCGGGCCGTTCAGCCCCGGTGCGATGTGCGGCAGCAGGCGGGCGGCGTAGTCGATGATCTGCGCCGGCACGCGGTAGCCGCGGGTCAGCTCCTCGACCCGGCCGTCCGGCAGGTCGAGGTGGGCGAGGACATCGGTCCAGTCCTGGACGGCGGAGGGGCTGGTGGCCTGCGCCAGGTCGCCGAGGACGGTGCAGGAGATCGCCACCCGGCGGCCGATCGCCCGGATCTGCATCGGGCTGAGGTCCTGGGCTTCGTCGACCACGATGTGGCCGAGCCGCGCCGGGCGCTCGATCAGCGCCGCGGCCTCGTCGAGGAGGGCGAGGTCGAGGCTGCTCCAGGGCATCGACTTCACGCTGCGCGGGCGGCGTTCGAGCAGGAGGTCCTGCTGCTCCTCGGCGGAGAGCACGCCGTCGGCGGCGCGCGCGAGCTGGTCGGCGTCGGTGAGGAGGTCGAAGACCAGCCGGGCCGGGTCGGCCGCGGGCCACATCTGCCGGAGGGCGCGGCCGATCGCCTTGTTGCGCTGGAGCTGGGGAAGCGTTGTGGTGCCCGAAGTTCCGGCCTGCTCCATCCGGCGCAGCACGAGGTGCGCGAGCCGCTGGGTCAGCAGTTCGCGGCCGGCGGTGTAGTCGATGTTGCGGCTGAGCGCGGCGTCGAGCTCTTCGGCGAGCTCCTCGGGGTGCAGGCGCCAGGTGCGGTGCTGGTGCTTGACCTCCACCGTCTCCTCGAGCGGTCGCACCCGCGACCACAGGTGGCGGCGGATGACCTCGCTCATCCGGACGTCGCCCTTGACCCGCGCCGTCCGCGGCTCGTCGGTGCGCTCGACGGTGAGGTCCGGTCCGGTGAGCTCGTCGATGGTGGTCTGCGAGACGGCCACCTCGCCGAGGGCGGGCAGGACCTTGCGGATGTAGGCGAGGAACGAGCGGTTGGGACCGATGACGGCGACCCCGCCCTCCTTCTGCAGCCGCTCCCGCTCGGCGTAGAGCAGGTATGCCAGGCGGTGGAGGCCGACCGCGGTCTTGCCCGTGCCGGGCGCGCCCTGGATGCACAACGTGCTTTCCAGCGCGGTGCGCACCAGGCTCATCTGCTCGGGCTGGATCGTGGCGACGATGTCGCGCATCGGGCCCTTGCGGGGCCGCTCGATCTCGGCTGCCAGCAGGCCGCTCCCCGCGTCGGAGGCGACCTGCTCGCCGATCCGCTCGTCCTCGAAGGCGGTCAGCACGCCGTCGTTGTCGAAGCCGTACCGGCGGCGGACCCGAACGCCCAGCGGATCCTGGTCGCTGGCCTCGTAGAAGGCGCGCGACAGCTCGGCGCGCCAGTCGATGACCATGGGTTCGCCGTCGTCCTCCCGGACACCGCGGCGTCCGATGTAGACGCGGTCGCAGTCCGGCGGGTGGGTGGGCGAGCTGGCCTCCCGGGCCTTGCCGGTGTCGTTGCCGTAGGCCTCGCCCGGCGGGAATTCGAGGCGTCCGAAGAACAGCGGCGCGCCGTCGAGGTCGGCGAGCTCCTTGGCGAACTGCTTGCGGAACTGGCGCAGCGCGTGGTTGAAGTACTTGTCCACGACGGCATCGCCCTCACCGGCGCCGGTGGCGAGCATCGTGTTGACCTCGTCGCGCATGCGGGTCAGCGTTTCGCGGCAGGTGGCCATGTAGTCGCGTTCGGCGAGTATCTCGGGCTCGACGGCGTCCTGGTCGGTCTGGTGCACGGTCATGACAGGCCTCGCAGCGAAAGGTCGGCAGGTGGAGTACGCGAACTCGATCAAGAATACAAACGAGGAAAGTTCTTAACCAAGTTGGCCCGCATCCCGGCAATATGTCCCTGGTAGGAGGAATTGCCGGGATGGTGGTTCTCGCGCCACCCCGTCCCGGCCGCATCCGCGCTCGCGAATTCGGGTTGAAAATTTGACCACTTTCGGCCGCCGGAAACCGAAGAACCGGGCCCGGCAACGGAAGCTGCTCCGCGCCGACCACGTCCTCCTGCCGAACGGGACTCGTGCCGGATCTTCGCGCATCAGCGGCGCGTGTCGCGGGCCTCGGCGTGTCGGTACCCGTGGTGGCGGCCCCGGTTGGCGCGCATGCCAGACTGCCTGGCGATGCACACGCCGTCCGACCTCGCCGATCTGCTCGAGTGCGAGCACCGCAGCATCCTCAAGCAAGCGCTGGCGGCGGGGTTGCCCGGCGCGCCGCGGCCGAGCTCCGGGCCCGACCGGCTGGCCGTCAAGCACGGGCGCGCGCACGAGGCCGCCACGCTCGAACGGTTGCGCGACGAGCGCAAGACCGTGGTCGAGATCGAGGAGCCCGATCAGGTCGCCGCCGCGAAGGCCACCGAGGAGGCGCTGCGGGCGGGCGCGCCGGTGGTCTACCAGGCCGTCTTCCACGACGGCGAGTTCTCCGGACGTGCCGACTTCCTGCTCCGCGATGACCGGGGCCGCTACGAGGTCTACGACACGAAGCTCGCGCGGCACGCCAAGCCGTCCGCGGTCCTGCAGCTCGCCGCGTACGCCGACGCGCTGCGCCGCGGCGGTTGGCCTGCCGGGCCGGAGATGCACCTGCTGCTCGGCGACGGCACCACGCGCAGCCTGCGCGTCGACGACTTCCTGCCGCTGCTCGACCGCCTCCGCGACCGGCTCGTCGCGCGGCCGCCACGGCTGCCGGAACGCATGTGGGCCGACGAACGCCCGGCCTGCGGCGGCTGCGGCTTCGCCGACCACTGCTCGTCGGCGCGCGAGGCGGACCGGGACCTGTCGCTGGTCGCCG
The DNA here is from genome assembly GCF_027853965.1 of Saccharopolyspora indica. Classification (GTDB taxonomy): domain Bacteria; phylum Actinomycetota; class Actinomycetes; order Mycobacteriales; family Pseudonocardiaceae; genus Saccharopolyspora; species Saccharopolyspora indica. Next base: position 42,475 of record NZ_JAQGLB010000026.1, read on the forward strand.
GGATGCGCGGTGAGCAGCGGCGCAAGCTGGTGACCGCCGGGCTCGGCACGATCGACGCGCTCGCCACCGCCGAACCCGCGGACCGGCCGCGCGACATGTCGGCGGGCACGTTCGCGACCTTGCGCGCGCAGGCCGCCATCCAGGTGCGGCAGGACGAAACCGGGAAGCTGGCGTACGAGGTCATCGACCCGACGGCGCTGGCCGAGCTGCCGCCACCGAGCCCGGGCGACGTCTTCTTCGACATGGAAGGCGACCCGTACGCGCTGGCCGGCACCGGGCTGGAGTACCTGTTCGGCGCCGTCACCCCCGACCTGCGCTTCACGCCGTTCTGGGCGCACACGCGCGCCCAGGAGAAGCGCGCCTTCGAGGAGTTCGTCGACTTCGCCACCGCCCGGCTGACCGAGGACCCGGACGCGCACGTCTACCACTACGCGCCGTACGAGGTCACGGCCGTCAAGCGGCTCGCCGCGGTGCACGGAACGCGCGAGGAGGCCGTGGACGAGCTGTTGCGCAGCGGCCGGATGGTCGACCTGTACGGCGTGGTGCGCAAGGCTCTGCGCGTCGGCCAGCGGTCGTACTCGATCAAGTACCTCGAACCGCTGTACATGCCGGAATCCCGCGGCGGCGATGTGCAGACGGCCGCGTCGAGCATCGAGGCGTACGAGGACTACCTGACGCTCGCCAAGGCCGGTGACGTCGAGAAGGCCGACGAGGTGCTCCGCGGCATCGCCGACTACAACGAGTACGACTGCGTGTCCACGTTGCGGCTGCTGGAATTCCTGCACCGGGTCCGCGAGGAAGCGGGCATCGAGCTCGCGACCCCGGCACCGGAGTCCGAAGTGGACGCCCTGCTGCGGCGGACGGAGGAGGAAGAGGCCGCGCTGCGCCGGGCCGAGCGCGCGGCCGCGCTGGCGGCGCTGGTCGACCCGCTGCTCGACGGCCTGCCCGGCGATCCCGCCGACTTCACCCCGGACGACCGCGCTCGTGCGCTGCTCGCCGCCTCCGTCGGCTACCACCGGCGCGAGACGAACCCGGCGTGGTGGGAGTTCTTCCGGCAGCTCGCCGCACCGGTCGGCGACCTGGAGGTGGACACGACCTGCGCGGTGCCGGTGTCGGTGGCCGCGGGGGAGTGGGTGCCGCCGTCGGGGCGGCTCCGCACGGCCAAGCGCACGCTCACGGTGGCGTGCGACCCGGACCGGCCGCACCCGTTCTCGGTCGGGGACGGCGTGCGGCTGCGCTACGGCGCCGACGCGCGGGAGGCGAAGGTCGTTGCCGCGTCGGCGGTCGAGCTGACGCTGGAGGAGAGCAGCGCACCGGACAGCACGTCGAACGAGCTGCCTGCCGCGGTCCTGCCGGGCGGCCCGGTGCGGCCGGCGCCGAAGGACGAGGCCGTGGCCGAGCTGGCCCGGCTGGTCGGGGAAACCCTCCCGCGGCTGCCCGCGCATCCGGGTGTGGACCTGCTGCGCCGGATCCCGCGGTTGCGCGGCGGCGGTGCGCTGCCCACCCCGGGCGAGGACTCGGTGGCCACCGTGATCGAGGCCGTCGACGCGCTCGACGGCTCGGTGCTCGCGGTGCAGGGCCCGCCCGGGGCCGGGAAGACGTACCTGGCGGGCAAGCTGATCGCGCACCTCGTGCGCTCCGGGCGGACGGTCGGTGTGACGTCCAACAGCCACAAGGCCGTGGAGAACGTGCTGTCCGCCGCGCTCGGCAACGCCCCGTCGATGGCGTGCGCCAAGCGGCCGCGCCGGACGCCGGACCCCGAGCTGCCGTGGGAGCAGCCGAAGACGAACAACGCGCTGGCCAAGTGGCGCGAGGAGCACGACGACGGGCATCTCGTCGGCGGCACCGCGTGGACCTTCGCCAACGCCGCCGTGCGCGAGGAACCGTTCGACGTGCTGGTGATCGACGAGGCCGGGCAGTTCGCGCTCGCCGACGCGCTCGCCGTGTCGATGTGCGCGAAGAACCTGGTGCTGCTGGGCGATCCGCAGCAGCTGCCGCAGGTCGTGCAGGGCACGCACCCGGCGGGTGCGGAGGCCTCGGCGCTGGGGCACCTGATCGGCGAAGCGGACATCATGCCGCCCGAGCTGGGTTACTTCCTGGACCTGACGCGGCGCATGCACCCGGCGGTGTGCGCGCCGGTTTCCCGGCTGTCGTACGCGGGTCTGCTGCACTCGCACCCGTCCGCGGACCGCTCGGTCGACGGCTTCGCCTCCGGGCTGTACCTCGCGTCGGTGGAGCACCGCGGGAACACCACGCGGTCGGTCGAGGAAGCGGCGCAGGTCGTGTCGGTGATCGAGGACCTGCACGGGCGCACCTGGCAGGGCCGCCCGCTGACGGACGCGGACTTCCTCGTGGTGGCGCCGTACAACCTGCAGGCGCGAACGGTCACGCGCGCGCTGGCCGACGCCGGTTTCGGCGACGTGCGCGTCGGCACGGTGGACCGGTTCCAGGGCCAGGAAGCCCCGGTGGTGGTGGCGACGATGACCTCGTCGTCGGCGATCGACCTGCCCCGCGGACTGGACTTCCTGCTGTCCCGCAACCGGTTGAACGTGGCGCTGTCGCGAGCGCAGTCGGTGGCGGTGCTGGTGTGCAGCCCGCGGCTGCTGGAGGCCGACATCCGCACGGTCGAGCAGATGCGGCTCGTCTCCGGGATGCTCGGCCTGCTGCGCGAAGCCCACCCCTGGCCCGGCCGCTGACCTGCTCCGCGGGCCGCGTCGTCGGCGCGTTGGGGTAGCTTGCCGATCATGAGGATCGTGGCAGGTGTGCTCTTCTTGTCCTACCTCGTCATCGTGTTGACCTGGTGGCTCCAGTACGCCATCGCCGCGGTCTTCGTCATCAGGTTCGTCGTCACCGCCGTCCGCGGCCCCCGCGACGTCTGGCGCAGGCCTGCTCTCTGGGGACTGCTCAGCGCCGGTTCCGCGTTCGCCTTCCTGGCCACCGTCGCCTACGGGATGTCTTCGATGAAGAGCCACTTCAAGAAGGACCCCGGCGACCCGTGCCACATCGACGACGACGTGTTGGGAAATGAACCGATCCTGGACTGGCCGCTGAGCGACACCGGTTGTGGCGGGTACGAATCGGTGCCCGCCTTCGTGAACCCGGTGATCTTCCTGTTCGCCGCGGTCCTGCTGGCATCGACGGTCGCGGTGATCACGACCTGGCGCCGGGCGCGGGCCCGGGCGGAGTAGCCGGGCCCGCGCCGACCAGGATCAGGGAACCGGTGCCGCTCGGCGGGGCAGGCGCGTCGAACTCGCGGCTTCCCGGACGTCGTCGTCGGGGTGTTCGCGCAGCGCCAGGATTCGGTCGGTTCAGCCCGATCGGCGGGCGGTCGCGGTGAGGATGCGGATGGCCAGCAGGCCGGGGATCGATCCGCGCTGCCGGTGCAGGTGGTCGGTGACCGCCGCGCGGGCAGTCCAGGATCGCGCACGCCATCGCCCCGGATCCCGGGATCTCCGCCGCGCTGACAAGGGATCGATAATACCTGTTGCTTCAGTGGAGAACGAAATTAATCCCGGGTCGGGAAAGCCCGAAGGCCCGCCGAGGAGCTCGGCGGGCCTACGGGGTGGGGGAGCGTCAGGCGGTGTAGCCCTTGGGCTTGATCAGCGACGCCAGCTGGTCGAGGCTCAGCCAGTAGTCCTCGATGCCGCTGAAGTTGGCCGGGTCGGCGATGTGGACCGTCTTGTTCGCCGCGTCGTAGCCGGCGATCGTCACGTAGTGGTAGATCGTCTGGCCGGACGGGTAGCCGGGCGGCTGGTTGCCGGGGGTCGCCACGATGTTGGCCACCATGGCCTTGTCCTGGTCGATGTTGCGGACGACGTCCGACCACAGCTGGTCGGTCAGCTCCGGGGTGAGCTGCTTGTCGCTCCAGTCGCGGGCGATGTAGCCGCCCTTGTCGCCGAGCTTCTCGTTGAGGCCGTCGACGATCTGGTGGATGGTGTCCGTGCCGTTCTCGGTGGTGCCGAGGTCGGCGGCGAGCGCGGCCTGGTCGGGCAGGGCGTCGGTCTGGCTGGACAGCGCGATGCGGGTCGCGGTCGGGCCGCACCAGTAGCTGGTCTGCTGCGCCTGGTAGTCGAGGTCGAGGGACTTCGAGACCGGCTTCGGCGGCTCCTGCGGGGCGGGGGCCTCAGCGGGGGCCGGTGCCGGCGGGAGCTCCGCGGCGGGCGGGGCCTGCGGGGCGGCCAGGGGTGCCTGGGCCGGGGCTTCGGCGGCGGGGGCCGCGGCGGGAGCCGGCAGCGGGGCTTCGTTGTCCACGGCGCGGACCTGGGCCGTCGTGGGTTCCGGTTCCGAACCGGCGCCCGCCACCAGGGGCTGGCCGACCAGCACGATCGCGCCGCCCGCGACGACCACCGGGAGGACCTTGCCGGACACCCGGCGGGCCCGGGAGCCGCCTGCGTTCTTGCCGAACTTGTCAACGAGTGCGCGGACCTTGGTCTTCGGGGTGTGGCCCGCGTTGCGAAGCTTCTGCACGTGCGCCTTTCGACGTCGGGGAGATCCGGTCGGCACCGCCGGGGGTGCGGTTGCCGTCGTGACCGGATCGTGATTCAGCCTCCAGCAACGTAACTGAGAGTCATGCTCGCTTCAATGTATGCCCTGATCGGGTCAGCGTTTGGGGCTTGACGACTCCGCTGGGTAACCGTTTGCGTCCGTCGGTGGAAAACCGCCGCGCCGCGCCGAGTGGATCTCGGGCGCGGAATCCGCATCGGGGTCATCGGTGCTGGTGAGCGAAGTGCGGATCCGATGCCGTGCGGGCCCGGCGGGCCGAGATCGGATTCCGGTCGATCACCGTCGGTGAAGATCGGCGGGAGCGCCATCGTGAGCCTGGGCACAGGGCGCCGGAACGATCAGCGTCGTGGCTGCTCGCGGAGTGCTCGCGGTGCCGGCGGATAGACTGGGCCCGGGTGGATTGATCTCCGATGCGGGCGGTGACCGGTGGCCGTTGATGCGATGGACGTCGCCGCGCTGTTCCACGACAGCCGCCGCGAGTCCGCGCCCGCCTACCGCCGCCTCAAGGACGTGCTCATCGAGCAGATCGGCACCGGGCGGTGGCCCGAGGGCGAGCTGCTGCCTTCGGAGAGCCAGCTGGTCAGCGCCCTGGGTCTGTCGCGGATGACGATCAACCGGGCGCTGCGCGAGCTGAGCGCGGAGGGGCTCGTCGTGCGGCTGGCCGGGGTGGGCACCTTCGTCGCCGAGCGCAAGAGCAGCTCGGCGTTGTACGAGGTGCGCAACATCGCCGACGAGGTGCAGCGGCGCGGGCACCGGCACCGGACCGACGTCGTGCTGCTCCGGGCCGAGCCCGCCGACCTGCGCGCGCACCGGTTGTTCGGGATCGCCGAGGGGCGGCCGGTCTTCCACTCGGTGGTGGTGCACTTCGAGGACGGCGTCGCGATCCAGCTGGAGGACCGCCACGTCAGCCCCGAGCTCGCTCCCGACTACCTCGACCAGGACTTCACCGCGCAGACGCCGAACAGCTACCTGTCGCGGATCGCGCCGCTGGGCAAGGGCGAGCACGTCGTCGAGGCGGTGCTGGGCAGCGCGGAGGACTGCGCGCTGCTGGGCGTCGAGGGTTCCGAGCCGTGCCTGCTGATCCACCGGCGCACCTGGTCGGAGGGGCGGCTCGTCAGCTCTGCGCGGCTGTTGCATCCTGGATCGCGGTTCCGGCTCGAAGGAACCTTCGACGCGAGCTGATCGCGCGCGGAAAACCCCTGGTCATCACCCGGAAACGTTGGTGTTAGTCATCGAGTGCGCGGTGCCCCGGTCGATGCCGGATCCGACTCTTGACGAGCTGTATATACAGCACTATACATATCGCACCGCTCGGATTGTGCTCCCGGGCACAGCCAGGGCAGGGCAGCAGCCCGGTCGCGACGGAGGGGACGACGTGGTTCCCGCAGGGAGGAACAGGTGAGAAAAGGCGCGGCGGCACTGAGCCGGGGCCTCACGGCACGGCACATCCGCTTCATCGCCCTCGGCTCGGCCATCGGGACCGGCCTCTTCTACGGCTCGTCGGAGGCGATCAGCCAGGCCGGGCCATCGGCGCTGCTGGCCTACCTCATCGGCGGCGCGGTGGTGTTCGTGGTGCTGCGGGCGCTCGGCGAGATGGCCGTGGCCGACCCGGTGCCCGGTTCGTTCGGCGAGTACGCCAGCAGGCACCTGGGGCGCCTGCCGGGCTTCCTGACCGGCTGGACCTACACCTTCGAGATGATCATCGTCTGCATCGCCGACGTCACCGCGCTGGCGGTCTACATGGGGTTCTGGTTCCCCGACGTGCCCAGGTGGGTCTGGGTGCTGGCCACCCTGTTCGTCATCGGCGCGGTGAACCTGGCCAGCGTCAAGGTCTTCGGCGAGCTGGAGTTCTGGTTCTCGGTGATCAAGGTCGCCGCGATCATCGCGATGATCATCGGCGGCGCCGCGGTGCTGGTCTTCGGCTTCAGCGCCGGTCAGGCCGAGCCGGCGGTGAGCAACCTCTGGACCAACGGCGGCATGTTCCCCAACGGGTTCGAGGGCTTCCTGCTGTCCTTCGCCGTGGTGATGTTCGCCTTCGGCGGCACCGAGATCATCGGGGTCACCGCGGGGGAGGCCGCCGACCCGGAGAAGACCATCCCGCGCGCGGTGAACACCGTCCCGGTGCGCGTCCTGCTGTTCTACGTGCTCACCCTCGGCGTGATCATGTCGATCACCCCGTGGCAGTCGATCAGCTCCTCGGGTAGCCCGTTCGTGGAGATCTTCCAGAGCCTGGGCCTGACGTCGGCGGCGACGGTGCTCAACGTCGTGGTGATCACCGCCGCGCTCTCGGCGATCAACAGCGACATCTTCGGCGCGGGCCGGATGCTGTTCGGCATGGTCGAGCGCGGTCAGGCACCGGCGATCATGGGCCGGGTCTCGCGCAACGGCGTGCCGTGGATGACGGTGGTCATCATGACCGGTGCGCTGCTGGTCGGCGTGGTGCTCAACTACGCCATCCCGGAGAACGTCTTCACCGTCATCGCCTCGATCGCGACCTTCGCGACGGTCTGGGTGTGGCTGATGATCATGCTCTCGCACTACCGGGCCCGCCGGGCGATGAGCGCCGAGGAGGCCGCCGCGCTGAAGTTCCCGTCGCCGCTGTGGCCCTACGCCCAGATCGCGGCGATCGCCTTCCTGGTCTTCATCTTCGTGCTGCTGGCCTTCTCCGCGGACACCCGCGTGGCGCTGCTCGTCGGCGCGGCGTGGCTCGCGCTGCTGACGCTCTGCTACTGGCTGGGCGTGGCCCGGCGCCCTTCCGGTGACCGGGCGGCCGAGGTGGAGGTGAGCTGAGGCGGCGCCGAACCGCGGAACGTCCGGGCCGGTCCGGGCGGGGATCATCGAATTCCCGCCCGGATCGGGCGTTTCGGGGCCTTCGGCCGGCCTGGGTGTCTGCCATTCCGGACAGCGGCCACCGGACGGGCGTTGCCCCCGGCATCCGCGCGGCGGCTAATGGAACCGGCCGAGATCCGCGAGGTGAGGAGTGGCGCATGGCGGCGTTGCAGGTCGAGCGGAGGTCGATCGACCCGGTCCCGGACGGCGAGCGGCACGGCAGCCCGCGCAGCCTGTTCACGCTGTGGTTCGCCGGGAACATGCAGATCACCTCGGCGGTGACCGGTGCGCTGACCGTGCTCGTCGGGCTGCACCCGCTGTGGGCGCTGGTGGCCATCGCGCTGGGCAACGCGCTCGGCGGCGTCCCGATGGCGCTGCACGCGGCGCAGGGGCCGAAGCTCGGCATCCCGCAGATGATCCAGAGCCGGGCGCAGTTCGGCGTGCACGGCGCGGTGCTGCCGCTGGTGCTCGTGGTGCTGATGTACCTGGGCTACTTCGCCAGCGGCAACGTGCTGGGCGGTCAGGCCCTCGCCGCGATCACCCGGTTGCCGGTGGACCTCAGCATCGTGCTCTACGCGGCGCTGTCGGCGCTGATCGCGGTCGTCGGGTACCGGCTCATCCACCGGTTCGGCTGGCTGGCGTCGCTGCTGTCGGTCGTGGTGTTCGCGTACCTGACCGTCCGGCTGGTCGGCGCGCACGACCTCGGGCCGGTGCTGGCGGAGCCGGAGCTGGACGTGCCCGCGTTCCTGCTCGCGCTGTCGCTGACCGCGTCGTGGCAGCTCACCTTCGGCCCCTACGTCGCCGACACCTCCCGCTACCTGCCCGCGAGCACCTCGATCCGGGCGACGTTCTGGTGGACCTACGGCGGCACCGCGCTCGGCGCGACGTGGGCGATGTCCTTCGGCGCGCTGGCCTACGCGGTCGCGGGTGAGCGGTTCAAGGGCCACGAGGTCGGCTACGTGGTGGGGCTGGGCGGTGAAGCGCTGGTGCTGCCGCTGCTGCTGGCGATCGCGCTGGGCAAGCTCACGATCAACGTGCTCAACATCTACGGCGGGTACATGACGGTGGCCACCACGATGACCGCCTTCACCCGCCGGGCGGGGCTGTCACCGGCGGTGCGGATCGGCTACATCGCGCTCGTCGGCGTGCTGGGCGGGGTGCTGGCCGTGCTGGGGCGCGGTGATTTCCTGGCGAACTTCGTGCTGTTCCTGCACTTCCTGCTCTACTTCCTGACGCCGTGGAGCGCGATCAACCTGGTCGACTTCTACTTCCTGCGCAAGGAGCGCTACGACCTGGACGCGATGTACGACCCGGACGGCGCCTACGGTCGCTGGTGCGCTCCGGCGCTGATCGCCTACTTCGCCGGTATCGCGGTGCAGATCCCGTTCTCCCATGTGGACGGTGTGTTCACCGGTTTCGCGGTGCCGCTGCTCGGCGGCGCTGACGTCGCCTGGCTGCTCGGGCTGGCGGTTCCCGGCGCGATCTACTGGGCCGCCATGCGCAACCGCCTCGGCTTGCGCACCTGAGGCGCCGCCCGCGCCACCGCCGATCGGGTGGTGCCTCCGGTTCACGTGGAGTTCCACATCTGACCACAGTGGACGTACCGGGATGCGTCCGATTCATCCTGCGATGGCCTCTCGATCACTCTTTTGGTGGGTTCGGAGTGACGGGGATGTGTTGTGTGGTGGGGAAGAGCGGGATCTGGCGAGAAGTGGTCGGCGGGGTTCTCCGGGCGGCAGCCGTCGGTCAAGGTTGTGGATCAACAGCGGTGTCCGGCCGTCCCGCGAACAGCGGATGGAGGTGTCGGTGAGCGCGAACGGAACCGAGCCCGGTGGAGCGGGCGGAACCAATCCGGTGACCGCCGGTTCGCGGCGGCGCGTGGTCCGCCACCTCGAACCCGCCGAGCTGGCCGACGTCGAACTGCTGCTGGACGGGGCTTTCCCGCCGCTGCGGGGATTCCTCAGCGCCGCCGAGGCGTTCTCGGTGCGCAGCAGGCACTGCCTGAGCAGCGGGGCGCCCTGGCCGGACCCGATGACGCTCCCGGTGACCGACGAGGCCGTCGCGGCCGACGAGGTCGAGCTGCGCGACGGCGAAGGCGCTCCGGTGGCGGTGGTCCGCAACGAGGCGCCCTGGCACGACGAGTCCGGCGCGCACGCCGCCGGGCCGGTCCGGGCGGCGGGCGAACCCACCGGTGTGCTGCGCCGGATGCGCCCGCCCGCCGAGGACGTCCGCGCCAAGTTGCCCGCCGGGCCGGTGCTCGGGCTGCTGCCGGAGGAACCGCTGCACCACCGCGAGCTCGCCCAGATCCGCGAGCTGGCCGCCGAGCTCGGCGCGCACGTGCTGGTGCTGCCGAGGATGAGCGGGCCCCGTCCGGAGCTGCTCGTGCAGGCCCTGCTGGCCGCCGAGCCGGAACTGCCGGCGGGCACCACGATCGTGCCGGTCCCGCTGGTGCGCCGCGCCGACCCGAAGCGCGACGCGCTGCTGTGCGCGCACGTCGCGGCGGCCTACGGCGCTACCCACCTGATCTCGGAGCAGGCGCTGGAGCAGGCTCCGATCGAAGTCCTGGCGCCGCCGGAGGTGGCGCGCGACCGGGACGATCGCTGGCGCCCGGCCGCGCAGATCGCGCCGGCCGACCGCCGCCCCGGGCTCGGCGACGAGCGGCTGCGCGAGCTGCTCGACCGCGGCGAGGCGCTGCCCGGCTGGTTCACCACCGCCGCCATCGCCGAGCAGCAGCGCAGGATCCACCCGCCGCTGGCCGGTCGCGGGTTCACCGTGCTGTTCACCGGGCTGTCCGGGGCGGGCAAGTCCACGTTGGCCCGCGCGCTGCGCGACGAGCTCAACCGGCACGACCACCGCGCGGTGACGCTGCTCGACGGCGACGTCGTGCGCCGCACCCTGTGCGAGGGACTGGGCTTCTCGGCGGCGGATCGCAGCCGGAACGTGCGCCGCATCGGTTTCGTGGCCGCGGAGGTCACCCGGCACGGTGGTGCGGCGATCTGCGCGCCCATCGCGCCGTACCACGCCGATCGCGACGCGGTGCGCCGGATGGTGGCGGAGGTGGGCGGCTTCGCGCTGGTCCACGTGGCCACGCCGCTGGACGAGTGCGAGCGGCGGGACCGCAAGGGCCTGTACCGCAAGGCCCGCGCCGGTTCGCTGCCGGAGTTCACCGGTGTTTCCGCCCCGTACGAGGTGCCCGGCGATGCCGACCTCGTCCTGGACACCACCGGGCTCTCGCCGGAGGAGGCGGTCGGACGCGTCGTGGCGCTGCTGCGCGAGCGGGGCTGGGTGGGGTCGTGGACTGGGGAGTAGCGGCGACCGGGCTGCTCACCGGGCTGCTGGTGGGCATGACCGGCATGGGCGGCGGCGCGCTGACGATGCCGCTGCTCACGCTCGTGTTCGGCGTGCCACCACTGGCCGCGGTGTCCTCGGACCTGGTGGCCGGGGCGGTGATGAAACCGCTCGGCGCGGTCGTGCACCTGCGTCGGCGCACGGTGCAGCCGAAGCTGGTCGGCTGGTTGTGCCTGGGTTCGCTGCCGTGCGCGGCGGTCGGCTCGCTGCTGGCCGGATCGCTGGGCGCGGGCGCGGAATCGGTGCTCAAGGAGGTCATCGGCGGTGCCGTGCTGCTCGCCGCGGGAATGCTGTTCCTGCGGATGCTGCTGGCCCGCCGCCGCGGCGGCGGGCCGGGCGGACTGGTGGTGCGGCCGCTGCCGACGGTGCTGCTGGGCGGGGTGGCCGGGCTGGTGGTCGGCCTGACCTCGGTCGGTTCCGGTTCGATCATCATCGTGGTCCTGCTGCTGCTCAACCCCGGGCTGAGCTCGGCGCGGCTGGTCGGCACCGATCTCGTGCAGGCGGTGCCGCTGGTGCTGGTCGCCGCGGTCGGGCACCTGTTCGCCGGTGATGTCCACTTCGGACTCGTCGGTGCGCTGCTGGTCGGTTCGCTGCCCGGAGTGCTGGTGGGCGCGCTGATCTCGGCCCGGGTGCCGGACCGCCCGGTGCGCGTGCTGGTGGGCGGCATGCTGGTGGCCACCGGGCTGGTGATGCTCGGCGCGGGCGTCCTGCTCGGCGGGGCGGCCGGGCTGCTGGCGGTGCTGCTCGGCGTGGTGCTTTCCGCTGGTGGGCAGCGCGAAGTCGTCGCGGCGGGCGGTGGACGTTCGGTGCGCAGGGACGGGGAGGTATCCGGGTGAACGTCGACGATCACGAGCTGGCCGCGCGGCTGGCGCAGCGAGCCGGGGAGCACCTGGTCGAACTGCGGGCGGCGCGAGCGTCCACATCGGACCCGAAGGAGCTCGGGGCGGCTGGTGATGCGGCGGCCCACGCGCTGCTCGGCGTCGCGCTCGCGCAGGAGCGCCCGGAGGACCCGGTGCTGTCCGAGCACGGAACCTCCGGCCCGGAGCGCAGGCCCGGCGGGAGGGTCTGGATCGTCGACCCGCTGGACGGCACGCGCGAGTTCTCCGAGGCCGGGCGCACCGACTGGGCGGTGCACGTCGCGCTGGTCGACGAGCACGAGGTGAGCGCCGCGGCCGTGGCGCTGCCCGCGCAGGGCTTGGTGCTCGGCACCGTTCAGCCACCCGAGCGGCCGCCGCGCGGGAGCGGGCCGCCGCGGATCGCGGTCAGCCGCAGCCGTCCGCCGGAGTTCGTGGCCGAGGTCGCCGAGCGCACCGGTGCCGAGCTCGTCCCGATGGGTTCGGCGGGCGCGAAGATCAGCGCGGTGGTGCTCGGCGAGGTCGACGCCTACCTGCACGGCGGTGGCCAGTACGAGTGGGACAGCGCGGCCCCGGTGGGCGTCGCGCGTGCCGCCGGGCTGCACACCAGCCGCCTGGACGGCTCCGAGCTGGTCTACGGCCGCGCCGATCCCTGGCTGCCGGACCTGCTGGTCTGCCGGGCGGAGCTGGCCGGTGACCTGCTCGACGCGCTGTCCCGCACCCGATCCGAGGGGAGTCGCTGATGCTGTCCCGGCTGGACCTGCTGGAATCCGAGGCGGTGCACCTGATCCGCGAGGTGGTCGCCGAGTTCGACCGCCCGGCGCTGCTGTTCTCCGGCGGCAAGGACTCCGCGGTCCTGCTCAAGCTGGCGGAGAAGGCGCTGGCCCCGGCGCCGATCCCGTTCCCGGTGCTGCACGTCGACACCGGGCACAACTTCGAGGAGGTGATCGACTTCCGCGACCGGCGCGCCGCCGAGCTCGGCGTCCGGCTGGTGGTGGCCTCGGTGCAGGACTCCATCGACGCCGGGCGGGTCGCCGAGCCGACCGGCAAGGGCGCCAGCCGCAACCGGGCGCAGACCGTGACCCTGCTGGACGCCATCGCCGAGCACCGCTTCGACGCGCTGTTCGGCGGGGCGCGCCGCGACGAGGAACGCGCCCGGGCCAAGGAGCGGATGCTGTCGTTCCGGGACGCCTTCGGCCAGTGGGATCCGCGCAACCAGCGCCCGGAGCTGTGGAACCTCTACAACGGGATGATCCACCCCGGCGAGAACGTGCGCGCCTTCCCGCTGTCGAACTGGACCGAGCGCGACGTGTGGACCTACATCGAGCGCGAGGGCGTGGAGCTGCCGTCGCTGTACTTCGCGCACGCCCGCAAGGTCTTCGAGCGCGACGGGATGCTGCTGGCCGACACCCCGTTCCTGCCGCGCGAGCCGGGCGAGCAGCTGGTCGAGCGCTCCGTGCGGTTCCGCACCGTCGGCGACATGACCTGCACCGGCGCGGTGCCGTCGGCGGCCGCCACGGTCGCCGAGGTGATCGCCGAGATCGCCGCGACCGGGGTGAGCGAGCGCGGGCAGACCCGCGCCGACGACCGCGCCAGCGCGGCCGCGATGGAGGACCGCAAGCGGGAGGGGTACTTCTGATGAGCGACGCACCGGTGTTCGCCCCGGCCGACAGGCTGCTGCGGTTCGCCACCGCCGGTGCCGTCGACGACGGCAAGAGCACCCTGATCGGCCGCCTGCTGCACGATTCCCGCTCGCTGCTGGCCGATCAGCTCGAAGCGCTGGAACTGGCCAGCCGGGAGCGCGGCGACGCGGGCCTGGACCTGGCGATGCTCACCGACGGGCTGCGCGCCGAGCGCGAGCAGGGCATCACCATCGACGTGGCGCACCGCTACTTCGAGACCGCGCGGCGGGCTTTCATCATCGCCGACACGCCCGGCCACGCCCAGTACACCCGCAACATGGTCACCGGCGCGTCCACCGCGGGCCTGGCGATCGTGCTGGTCGACGCCCGCAACGGCCTGACCGAGCAGAGCCGCAGGCACGCCGTGCTGGCCGGGCTGCTGCGGGTGCCGCGGCTGGTGCTGGCGGTCAACAAGATGGACCTGGTCGGCTTCGACGAGGCGGTGTTCCGCGCCATCACCGGGGAATTCGCCGCTTTCACCGCCGAGCTGGGCCTGCGCGAGGTCACCGCCATCCCGATCTCGGCGCTGCGCGGCGACAACGTCGTGCACCGCTCGGAGTCGACGCCCTGGTACGACGGGCCTGCGCTGCTGGAGCACCTCGAAGACGTCGAAGTCGCCGACGAGGGTGCCGCCGGTGAGTTCCGGCTGCCGGTGCAGTGCACCATCCGCGCCCCGGGATACCGCGGCTACGCCGGGCAGATCGCCAGCGGCTCGGTGGCCCCGGGCGAGGAAGTCCTGCACCTGCCCTCCGGGATGCGCAGCCGCGTGGTCGCGGTCGACACCGCCGACGGCGAGCTGGGCCGGGGGAGAGCGCCGCAGTCGGTGACCGTGCGGCTGGCCGACGACATCGACGTCGGGCGCGGCGACATGCTCTGCGCTCCGGCGAACCCGCCGGTGGCGGCCGCGGAGCTCACCGCATCGGTGTGCTGGATGTCGGCGGGATCGGTGCTGGAACCGGGCACGAGACTGCTGCTCAAGCACACCACGCGCACGGTGAGGGCGGTGGTGTCCGGGATCGGCGACCGGCTGGAGGTCACCACGCTGGAGCGCGGCCCGGCCGAGCGCCTGGAGCTCAACGAGATCGGCGAGGTCGGCCTGCGGCTGGCGCGACCGGTGTTCTGCGATCCCTACGCCGACAACAGGTTCACCGGCGGCGCGGTGCTCATCGACGAATCCACCCACGCGACCGTCGGCGCGGTCATGATCACCGAAGCGCGCTGAAACACGACAAGGAGCTTGGAATTGGTCCAGATCATCGGGGCCGGGTTCGGCCGCACCGGCACCGCGTCGCTGAAGGCGGCGCTGGAGCGCCTCGGCTACGGCCCGTGCTACCACATGTTCGAGGTCATCGCGCAGCCCGACCGGGTGCAGCACTGGGCACGCGCGCTGGACGGCGAGATCTCCGACTGGGAGGCCGTCCTCGGCGGCTTCGAATCCACAGTGGACTGGCCGGGGTGCACCTTCTGGCGGGAGCTGGTGGACTTCTACCCCGACGCCAAGGTCCTGCTGACCGTCCGCGACCCGGAGAAGTGGTACGACAGCGTGCACAGCACGATCTACCGGTTCGCGCAGGAAGAACCCGAGGACGGCCACTCGTTCGTCAAGCTGCGCCCGACCATCGAGCGGATGATCTGGGACGGCACCTTCGGCGGCCGCTTCGACGAGCGCGCGCACGCCATCGAGGTCTTCGAGGAGCACAACGCCGCCGTGCAGGCCGCGGTCCCGGCCGACCGGCTGCTGACCTACCGGGTCGGCGAGGGCTGGCAGCGGCTGTGCGACTTCCTCGGCGTGCCCGTGCCGGAGGAGGACTTCCCGCACGTCAACGACTCCGGCTCGATCCGCGAACTGGTCGACCGGATCAGCCGGGACGGCGAGGTCCCCTCACCGTTCGACTGAACCGCTCACGGGCGGGAACCGAGCTGCCGCGCGGCTTCGGCGAAGGCGGCGCGCAGCCGTGCGTGCGCCGGGTCGTTGGCGGGATCACCCCGCGAAGTGGCTGGTCACCCAGGTGCCGACCCGTGCGCGGAAGTGCTCCGGGGCGAGACTCCCGGCGCCGTCGGGAAACGCCGCCACCACCGGGACCCCGGTGACGCGCGGCAGCTCGGTGCGGTTGCACCGCTCGGCCAGGCCGGGCTCGTCGGGCACCGCGCCGAGCACCAGTCCCGCCGGTTCAAGACCGCGGGAGCGCAGCGCGCCGACGGTGAGCTCGGTGTGGTTGAGGGTGCCGAGCCCGATGCGGGTCACGACGTAGACCTGCACCGGGTGGTCCCGGGCGAGATCAGCGGCCAGGTCCAGCAGCGTCCCGCCGCTGGTGTCGAGGCGGACCAGCAGCCCGCCCGCGCCTTCGACGAGCACGGTGTCGCGGGTCCGGGCCAGCTCGCGGATGCGGGCGGCGTGCGCGCTGACCGGAGGGATCTCGACACCGCGCAACCGGGCCGCGGTGTCGGGCGCCAGCGGGTCTTCGAGGCGGGTGAACTCGGCGACCTCGCAGCCCGCCAGGCGCGCCACCGCGCGGATGTCGGGTTCATCGGTGCCGACACCGGTCTGCGCGGGCTTCACCGCGATCGCGCCAGGCCCGGCGCGGACGGCGAGCGCAGCAGTGGTGACGGTCTTGCCGACACCGGTGTCGGTGCCGGTGACGATGCGGATCACGGCCACCTCCGGTGCTCCTTGACGACCCGGACCAGCGCTTCGACCGCCCGCTCCCAGCGCGCGTCGTCGAGACCGGCGCGGGCGGTGATGCGGAGCCGGGAGACGCCGTCCGGGACCGACGGCGGCCGGAAGCAGCCCACCCGCACCCCGGCCTCCAGCGCTGCCGCCTGCGCGGCGACGGCGACCTGCGGAGAAGGCATCGGCACCGAGAGCACCGCACCCGCGGATCGCCGGACACCGAGCCGGTCGGCCAGTTCGGCGCCGCGCTGGTGGATCCGCGACGGGAGCGCGGGTTGCCTGCGCAGGCAGCGCAGCGCGGTCAGCGCGGCGGCGGTGGGCGCCGGTGCCAGACCGGTGTCGAAGATGAACGGGCGGGCCCGGTTGACGAGGTGGTCGACGAGCGCGGCGGAACCGAGCACCGCACCGCCCATCGCACCCAGCGATTTCGACAGCGTCGCGGTCATCACCACGTGCGGGTGCTCGGCAAGGTCGTGCAGCGCGCCCCGGCCGCCGGGGCCGACGACGCCGAGGCCGTGCGCTTCGTCGACCACGAGAAGCGCGTCGTGCTCGGCGCACACCGCGGCGAGCTCCGGCAGCGGAGCGGCGTCGCCGAGCACCGAGAAGACCGATTCGGTCAGCACCAGCGCCCGCCGGTCACCGGCCGCGGCCAACGCCTCCCGGACCGCGGCGACGTCGTTGTGCGGGACCACCTCGATCGCCGCCCTGGCCAGCCGCGCGGCGTCGATCAGCGAGGCGTGCACGTGCGCGTCGGAGACGATCAGCGACCGCTTGTCCGCCAGCGCGGTCACCACCGACAGGTTGGCGTGGTAGCCCGTCGAGAACACCAAAGCCGCCTCGCGGCCGGTGAATCCGGCGAGCTCGCGCTCCAGCTCGACGTGCAGCGAGGTGGTGCCGGTGACCAGCCGGGACGCGCCCGCACCCGCTCCCCAGCACAGCGCCGCGTCGGCGGCGGCCCGGCGCACCGCGGGATGGCGGCTCAGCCCCAGGTAGTCGTTGTTGGCGAGGTCGATGACGTCCTCGTCGGCCGTCCGGGGCCGCAGCGCGCGCTGCAACCCGGCGGCCTCGCGCCCGGCCCGCTGCTCGGCGAACCACTCCGCCCAGCCGCTCATCCGCGTTCCGCCTCTCCGCGATTCACAGTGGTGGTTGCGTTGGGAGTTGATCTTGCGTGTCGTGGTTTCTCGTGGCTGGTTTGCGTCACGTTCCCCTGAGGTGCGGTTGCACAGGGCTACTCATCCCGCATTCGCGGCGGCCGCGATCCCGGCGCAGATCGCGGCGACGTCCTCGTCGCTGCACACGTACGGCGGCATGGTGTAGATCAGGTCCCGGAACGGGCGCAGCCACACCCCTTCGGCCAGCGCCGCTTCGGTCGCCTTGGCCACGTCGACGGGATGGTCGAGCTGGACCACGCCGACCGCACCGAGCACGCGCACGTCGAGGGCGTCGATCCCGTGCAGCGTCTGCAATCCGGCGTTGATCCGCCGCACGTCGGCAGCCCAGCCACCGGTGCTCAGCAGGTCCAGGCTGGCGGAGGCGACCGCGCAGGCCAGCGGATTGCCCATGAACGTCGGCCCGTGCATCAGAACGCCGGAATCGCTGGCCGACAGGCCGCGGGCGACCTCCGCCGTGCACATCGCGGCGGCCAGCGACAGGTAGCCCCCGGTGAGCGCCTTGCCCACGCACAGCACGTCCGGAACCACCCCGGCGGCCTCCGCGGCGAAAAGCGTGCCGGTCCGGCCGAAACCGGTGGCGATCTCGTCGAAGACCAGCACCAGCCCGTGCTCGTCGGCGACCTCGCGGAACACCGCCAGGCATTCGGCGGGGTAGGGGTGCATCCCGCCCGCGCCCTGCAGCAGCGGCTCCACGATCAACCCGGCCAGCCGGTCGGCGTGCTCGGCGGCGAGCGCGCGGAAACCCGCCGCCCACGCGCCGACGTCGCCGCCCAGGCCCGGTGGGCGCTCGCCGAAGACCTGCTCCGGCAGCACCCCGGACCACATCGCGTGCATGCCGCCGTCGGGATCGCACACGCTCATGCAGTCGAAGGTGTCGCCGTGGTAGCCGCCGCGCACGGTGAGGAACCGGGTCCGCTCGGGCCGCCCGGCACCGCGCTGGTGCTGCAGCGCCATCTTCATCGCCACCTCGACGCTCACCGACCCGGAATCGGCGAGGAAGACGCGGTCCAGGCCCTCCGGTGCGAGGTCGATCAGGCGCCGGGCCAGCTCGACCGCCGGTTCGTGGGTGAGCCCGCCGAACATCACGTGCGCCATCCGGTCGAGCTGGCGGCGCGCCGCCTCGTCGAGCACCGGGTGCCGGTAGCCGTGGATGGCCGACCACCACGACGCCATCCCGTCCACCACCTCGCCGGCGCCGTCGAGGGCGATCCGGCTACCGGTGGCGCCGGTGACCAGGCGGGTCGGCGCCGGATCGGTCATCGAGGTGTACGGGTGCCAGAGGTGCTCGCGGTCGAAGGCGAGCAGTTCCGCCGCCTCCATCAGGCGTTCGGGAGCAGGTCGGTGCCCGCGCCGCGCCGCCGGATCACCGGGTCGGCCGCGCGCTGGGCGAGGTCCTCCGCCGAGCCCTGCACGACGAAGCCGCTGTCCCGGATCATCTCCAGGTCCGCCTCGGCGGCCTGGCCCTCCGAGGTGAGGTAGTCGCCGAGGAAGATCGAGTTGGCGACGTGCAGCGCGACCGACTGCAGCGAGCGCAGGTGCATCTCGCGGCCACCGGCGATGCGGATCTCCCGGTCGGGGCAGACGAAGCGCGCCATCGCCAGGATCTTCACGCAGCGGGTCGGGGAGAGCTCCCAGGTGTTCTCGAACGGGGTCCCGTCGAAGGGCATCAGGAAGTTGACCGGGATCGAGTCCGAATCCAGCTCCCGGAGCGCGAACAGCGCCTCGACGAGCTGCTCGTCGGTCTCGCCCAGCCCGGCGATCAGGCCGGAGCAGGGCGAGATCCCGGCGCCCTTGGCCTTCTCCACGGTGTCCACGCGGTCGGCGTAGGTGTGGGTCTGGACGATGGCGTCGTGGTGGCTCTCGGCGGTGTTGATGTTGTGGTTGTAGGCGTCCACGCCGGCGTCCTTGAGCCGTTCGGCCTGGCCCTCCTTGAGCAGTCCCAGGCAGGCGCAGACCTCGACGCCGGGGTGCTCCCGCTTCAGCGCCCCGACCACGTCGACCACCTTGTCGATGTCCCTTGTGGACGGTCCGCGGCCGGAGGCGACCAGGCACACCCGGCTCGCGCCGCCGCCGAGCCCCGCCCCGGCCTGCGCGAGGGCCTCGGCCTCGGAGAGCCACGAGTACTTCAGGATCGGCGCGCTGGAGCCCAGCGCCTGCGAGCAGTAGTTGCAGTTCTCCTGGCAGAGCCCGGATTTCAGGTTGACCAGGTAGTTCACCTTCACCGCGTTGCCGAAGTGCGCGCGGCGCAGCCGGGCGGCCGCGGCGACGACGGACATCAGCTCGGCGTCGTCGGCGCGCAGCACCGCGAGGGCGTCCTCCGGGGTGGCCGGGGTGCCGGCGAGGACCGCGTCGGCGAGCTGGTGGAAGTGGGCGCTCATCGCTTCTCCGGGGTGTCGAACCTGAACAGCGTTCACCTGAACGGCGTTCAGGCTAGACTGGGCGGATCGATCGGTCAACGGGAGGTTCCTGGGTGCGCTACCACCGCAGCGACGTCGTGGCCCGCGCGATCGCGGTGCTCGACGAGTACGGGCTGGAGTCGCTGACGATGCGGCGGCTGGCCACCGAACTCGGCGTGCAACCCAGCGCGCTCTACCACCACGTGCCGAACAAGCAGACGCTGCTGGCCGCGATCGCCGACGAGATCCTGATCCGCGGCAGGCGGCCCCGCCGCGCCGAGCGGTGGGACCGGCGCGTGGTCGAGATCTGCGGCGAGCTGCGGGACGCGATGCTGGCCTACCGCGACGGCGCCGAAGTCGTCGTCACCGCGCACACCTTCGGCCTCGGCGCCGGTGAACCCGCAGGTCAGCTGCGTGCGGCGCTGCGCGACGGCGGCCTGCCCGATGACGTGGTCGACGTCGGCACCCGAGCCCTGCTGCACCTCGTGTTCGGCCACACCGTGGAGGAGCAGATGGCGCTGCAGGCCGCCAGCGCCGGAGCGATCGACCGCGCTCCCGGCGGACCGGCGGACTTCGAGCGCGGGCTCGACCTGGTGCTGGACGGCCTCCGGGCCAGGGTCAACGGCTGACGTCATCACCCCACCGGGTGGTCTTGGCGCGGTGGCCGCGGAATGTGCCGACGCGGCGGTGCGGCGTGGGGCATCGTGGGCGCGAGGCTGACCTGGACAGATCCGGCCGCCCGCCCGCGAAACCCCGAGAAGACCGCGAAGGACACCGCAGCCGTGAACAGCGTCAACGAAGCGCTGCAGCTCTACCCGGAGCTCGCGATCCTGGTCGGGATCCAGACGCTGTGGACATTCTGGATCCTGACCGATCCGCTCGGGCGCCCGGAATGGCTGGTCGGCGTGGTCAGCTGGCCGGAGCACAGCGACGCGCTCTGGATCGCCGACCGGCAGCACGCGCTGGCCGCCCGGCTGCTGGTGGCCACGCCCTCCGGCGGCGTCGTCTGGCAGACCTCGGGCACGCTGGCGGCCACGATCGACGCGCTGAGCAAGCTCCCGGAACCCGGCGCCCCCGGCGCGCCGTGCGAGGTCCTCAAGCCCGGGCCGTTCTGGCCCCCGGCTCGCCTCTGCTGACGAAGCCGTCGAGCTTCAGCCCCAGGTGCTCGCGGTGGTCAAGGCGATCGTCGCGCCGTCCGGATCGGTGATCGCCAGCACCTCGCCCAGCAGCGGGTGGTCGAACCGGTCGGTGACCTCGGCGCCGACCCCTGAGACCAGCTTCTCCGCCGCGGCCAGGTCCTCCACCGCGAAGAAGCACAGCCAGCCCCAGGCCGCCGCGACCTGCCGGCCCGTCCTGGTGGCCAGCGGCCGGTCGTCGACCAGGTACTCCGCGCCGGTGGCGGTCGGGCGCACCGCCCAGTTCAGCGTCCCGGCCCAGAAGGAGTCGGCCCGCTCCGGATCGCTGGTGGCCAGCTCGATCCAGCACGGCTCGCCCGGACGGGGTTCGGGGGCCAGCGGACCGTGCTGGGCACGGCCCTTGGCGATCCGGGCCAGCGCGTCGTCCGGGCCGGTCAGCGCGCAGCTGGGGGAGCTCCCGGCGAACACCGGCCGCCAGCCCGGCCGCTCTCCGGCGCGGGGCTTGCGGATCGTCGTGCAGCGGCGGTTGCCGACCCAGCAGTCGAACCCGCGACCGGTCGGATCCGGGTTCCAGCCGAGCAGCGCGCGGTAGCGGACCGCCGAAGCAACCGGGTCCGGGCTGATCAGGTCGACGCGGCGCAAGCCGCGAACCACGGGTCGTGCGGGCACGGTCGACACCTCACCGCTGGGGACCCTCATCCTGGTCACCTAGCTCGCCCCGCACAATCCTCCGTTCGTCCTCACCGCAGCCGTTCCAGCTCGACGGCCACGTCCACCACCTGCGCGGCGAGCTTGCGCAGCTCGCCGTGGTCGGCGGTGTCGTCGACCGCGGTGACCACGTCCTCGGCGGCGCAGCGCAGCTGGAACAGCCGGTCCTGCAGGTCTGCCAGCTCCGCGGCGGAGAGCACCACCGCGTCCTCCGGCAGCCCGCCGCGCTGCACCGCGGTGCGGCGCTCGTAGGCGCGCTGGCGGCAGGACTGCGCGCAGTACAGGCGTGGACGCCCCTGGCGGCCGGCCTCCGGAACGCGCCGCCCGCACCAGGCGCAATGCCGGATCTGCCGCTGGCGCCGGGAGGGCTGGTCAGAGATATCCACGATCGATCACGTTAGTCAAGGGCCCCGCCTGCGCGATGCAGGCACGCCGATCGGGCAGAGTTGTCCGGTGTGACGCATCCTTTCCTGCTCGGCCCCCGACCCCGCGCCTTCGCTCACCGCGGGTGGCACCTCGGGGAGCTGCACGACCTGGAGAACTCGCTGAGCGCGTTCCGGCGCGCGGCCGAGGAAGGCTTCCGCTACATCGAGACCGACGTGCACGCCACGGCCGACGGCGTGGTGGTGGTCAACCACGACCCGACGCTGGAGCGCACCACCGACGGGCGCGGCACCATCCGGCGGCTGCCGTGGTCGGCCGTGCGCACCGCGCGGGTCGGCGGCCGGGAGCCGGTGTGCTCGCTGGACGAGGCGCTGGAGGAGCTGCCGGAGACCTTCTTCAACATCGACGTCAAGGAGGACTCGGCGGTGGAGCCGGTCCTGCGGGTGGTGCGCGCGCACAACGCCTGGGAGCGGGTGTGCCTGGCCTCCTTCGCCGAGCACCGGCTGACCCGGCTGCGGCGCGCCGCTGGGCCCAAGCTGCTGACCTCGACCGGCAAGCGGTCGGCCGGGCTGCTGTGGCTCGGTTCGCGGTGGGGCGGCTGGCCGCTGCGCTCGCTGGTCGTCGGGGGCGCGGCCCAGGTCCCGCAGGGGTTCGGCGCGGTGCGGGTGATCGACCGCCGGTTCGTCCGGCAGGCGCACCGCTGGGGGATCGAGGTGCACGTCTGGACCGTCGACGACCCCGCCGAGATGCGGCAGCTGCTCGACGCCGGGGTGGACGGGCTGGTCACCGACCGGCCCGACCTGCTGAACCAGGTGCTGCGCGAGCGGTTCGGCGAGCCGCAGCCGGAGGTGGGCGGATGAGTACAACTACGCATTGTCCGCGCTCGGGCCTCCACCGTGTTCGATCGAGCCAGTAAGGTCCGGTTACCCCCAATCGAGTGACATTGGCTTCGGAGGACCGAACGGATGAGCGTGATGGGCAGCGACGTGGCACCGGACGCCGCGCAGCGGCGCCGGGAGCAACGTGGTTGGTGCTGGTACGACTGGGCCAACTCGGTGTTCCCGACTTCGGTGTCGACGGTCTTCCTGTCGCTCTACCTCACCGCGGTGGCCACCTCGGCGGCCAAGGCGGACACCGAGCGCAACGGCCTGAACCCGTGCCCCGGCGGCAACGCTCTGGTGGACTGCGACATCTCGGTCTTCGGGCTGAGCTTCCCGGCGGGGTCGCTGTGGGGGTACCTGCTGTCGGTGGCCACCGTCGTGCAGGTGCTGGTCCTGCCGATCACCGGGGCGATCGCGGACCGCTCCAGCAGCAAGCGGCTGATGCTGGGGGTGCTGGCCTTCGGCGGCGCCGCGACCACCGCGCTGCTGGCGCTGGTCGGCGGCCAGAACTGGCAGCTGGGCGTGGTGCTGTTCATCCTCGGCAACATCTGCTTCGGCGCCTCGGTGGTGGTCTACTACTCGTTCCTGCCGGAGATCGCCGACGCCGATGAGCGGGACATGGTCTCCACCAAGGGCTGGGCGTTCGGCTACCTGGGCGCGGGCGTCGCGCTGGCCCTGCACCTGGTGATCTACCTCTTCCACGACTCGATCGGCATGGACTCCGACGCCGCGGTGCGGGTGATCTTCCTGTCCTCGGGCGTGTGGTGGGCGGCGTTCACGCTGCTGCCGCTGGCGGCGCTGCCCAAGCGCCGCGCGGGGGAGGGGGAGCAGGCGGCCGCGCCTCGCCCGACGGCGACCGTCATGGAGGGCTTCAAGCAGCTCAAGAGCACGCTGCGCGAGGCCAAGCACTTCCCGCTGACCCTGGCGTTCCTGGGCGCCTACTGGATCTTCACCGACGGCATCGCCACCGTCGTCCAGGTCGCGCCGCAGTACGGCAACCTGGAGCTGAAGCTGCCGCAGGACGCGCTGATCGTCACCGTGCTGATCGTGCAGTTCATCGCCTTCGTCGGCGGCATGCTGCACGGCCTGCTGGCCAAGCGCATCGGTGCCAAGAAGACGATCCTGATCAGCCTGTCGATCTGGCTGGTCGTGGTGGTCGCCGCCTACTTCGTGCAGGCCGGGCAGGAGATGCAGTTCTACGGCCTGGCGGTGGGCATCGGCCTGGTGCTCGGCGGAACGAACGCGCTGTCCCGTTCGTTGTTCAGCCAGATGGTGCCGCCCGGCAGGGAGGCGGAGTACTTCTCGCTGTACGAGATCGGGGAGCGCTCCACCTCGTGGCTGGGGCCGTTGGTGTTCGCCGGCGTCGGGCAGGCCACCGGGTCGTTCCGGCTGGCCATCATCTCGCTGGTGCTGTTCTTCGCCGTCGGCCTGCTGCTGGTGGCGCTGGTGCCGGTGCGGCGGGCCATCGAGGCGGTGGGCAACCCGGCGCCGAAGGTGCTGTGAGCGGAGTAGCGGGTCACACTGCGGAGCGCACCTGTCGGGTGACGCTCCGCATCCGCTCTGCCGTTCCGGGGGCGTTGCTCCAAGCTGGTGATGGGTGCGATCGGGCCGCACGGCGTGTTCGGTATATGCCGGTACGCAGCGTTGTGAAAACGGAAAACGAAGTGCAGCTACAATCCGTTACTTCCTTTCCGGCGGCCTGCTCCGTCCGTGGCGTGATCTATGTCCCACTCTCGACGTTTTCCCTGGACGTGGTTTAGCCAGAGTGGCTCACCATCTGGCACTATCACCCGTTCGAACGCACCTATAGATTGCCAGTGGGATAACGCGTCAC
This sequence comes from Saccharopolyspora indica, assembly GCF_027853965.1. GTDB lineage: Bacteria > Actinomycetota > Actinomycetes > Mycobacteriales > Pseudonocardiaceae > Saccharopolyspora > Saccharopolyspora indica. The sequence continues at coordinate 66,873 of NZ_JAQGLB010000026.1, forward strand.
GAACGCGGACCGACTGCATCTCTAGGGAGAAGGCTGTCGTTGACGGGTGAACAACGTCACCGACGGCAACCAGAAGCATGACACCGGGAACAGACGACGGGGCTCCCGTCGTTGCACACGGTGAGCACAACCGCCCGGGCTCGGCCCCGGGCCGAAGTGAAAGGAACCGTCATGGCCGACCGCGTTCTGCGTGGCAGCCGGCTCGGAGCAGTGAGCTACGAGACCGATCGCAACCACGACCTCGCACCGCGCCGGACGGTGCGCTACGCCTGCCCCAAGAGCCACGAGTTCGAGGTGCCGTTCTCCGACGACGCCGAGGTGCCGCCGACTTGGGAGTGCCGTCTGCACGGCACCGAGTCGAAGATCATCGACGGCAACGAGCCGGAGCAGAAGAAGGCCAAGCCGCCGCGCACCCACTGGGACATGCTCCTGGAGCGACGCACCATCCCGGAGCTCGAAGAGCTGCTCACCGAGCGGCTGGACCTGCTGCGGGCGCGCCGAGGCCGCTGACCCCGGAAGCACCACGCTGACAAAGCGCCTGGGACCCGTTCCCAGGCGCTTTGACGTGTTTCACCGCCGTCAGCGGCGGAGGGTGCGCAGGAGGCCCGCTGCCTGGTGGGCCCGGCGGCGCAGGCCCCACTTGGTCACCCGCACCAGGGCTTCGCGGACCACTTCGGCATCCATCTTGGACGTGCCCGCCTCGCGCTCCACGAAGGTGATCGGCGCTTCCACCACCACGAAGCCCGCCTCCACCGCGCGCCACGCCAGGTCCACCTGGAAGCAGTAGCCCTGCGAGGCGACGTCGTGCAGCCGGACCGTCTCCAGCACCTCGCGCCGGTACACCCGGAAGCCGGAGGTGATGTCGTTGATGGACACCCCCAGCGCCAGCTTCGAGTAGGTGTTCGCACCCCGGGAGAGCAGCGCCCGGTACCAGGGCCAGTTCACCGTCCGCCCGCCGGTCACGTAGCGGGAGCCCAGCACCACGTCGGCCCCGGTGCCGTCCGGCCCGAGCATGCCGATCAGCCGCGGCAGGTCCTCCGGGGCGTGCGAGCCGTCCGCGTCCATCTCGATGATCGCGGCGTAGTCGCGCGCCAGCGCCCAGTCGAACCCGGCCACGTAGGCCGCGCCCAGCCCGGCCTTCTCGGTGCGGTGCAGCACGTGCACCCGCTCGTCCTCGGCGGCCAGCCGGTCGGCGATCTCGCCGGTGCCGTCCGGGCTGCCGTCGTCGACGACCAGCACGTGCGCCGCGGGCATCGCGGCGGACAACCGGCGCACGATCGGCTCCAGGTTGTCCCGCTCGTTGTAGGTCGGGATCACCACCAGCACCGCGTCGGGGCTTGGCCGGGTCGACATCCATGTCCTCCTAGCCGGTCGTCGCGGACCGGCCGTGCGTTTCGGTCGGGTGTTGTCTCAGCCGCGGCGGGGCCGCCACCAGGTGGCCGCCAGCGCGCCCGCCGCCAGCGCCACCAGCGCCCACGTCGTCGCGGATCCCAGCTGGGTGGCCACCGTCAGCGTCGAGCGCAGCGGCACCTCGGCGATCAGATTCTGCGCGGTGAACTGCTCGGTCCGCTCGCTGACGGAACCGTCGGGCTGCACCACGGCGCTCACACCGCTGGTCGACGCGACCACGACGGCGCGGCCGTGCTCGACCGCGCGCAGCCGGGCCATCGCCAGCTGCTGGTAGCTCATCTCGGAGTAGCCGTACCAGGCGTTGTTGGTGGGCAGCGCCAGCACGGTCGCGCCCTGCTGGACCGCGCCGGTGTACACGTCGTCGTAGGCGACGTCGTAGCAGATGCCCACGCCCACCTGGACACCGCCGACGTTGAGCAGGCCCGGCTCGTCGGCGGGCACCATGTCCTGCGGGAAGCGCTGCACGAACGGGCTGACCCGGCTCGCCAGCGACCGCATCGGGATCGTCTCGGCGAACGGCACCAGGTGCTGCTTGACGTAGCGGTCGCCCGCGCCGGTGGCCGGGTCCCACTGCACGATCTGGTTGCGCAGCGAGCCGTCGGCGTCCTTGCCGAGGCCGCCCACGACCAGCGGCACGCCGAGCTGCGCGGCGATGGCCGAGAGCTCCGGGTCGGTCCGCGCCGGCCCCCAGCTGCCGACCTGCTCGGGCAGCACGACGAAGTCCGGCTGCGGCACCCGCCCCGTCTGCACGTCGGCGACCAGCTTCTTCGCGGCCGCGATGTGGTTGGCCTTCAGCACGTCGTCCTCGTAGAGCAGCCCGAGCCCGAGGTTGGGCGCGTTGCCCTGCACGATCGCGACCCGCGCGGTCCCCGCCTCGGCGTCGGTGCCGATGAGCGGCGACATCGCGAGGCCGCCGACGACCGGCACCAGGGCCATGGCCAGGGGAGCGGCCCAGTTGCGCCGGGCGCGCAGCCGGAAGGCCAGTTCCGCCAGGGCACCGCCGATCAGCGCGACGGCGAAGGAGACCAGCGCGCTGCCGCCGAGCGCGGCCAGCGGCAGCAGCAGCCCGGTGTCCTGGGTGAAGGCCAGCCGGCCCCACGGGAAGCCGCCGAAGGGCACGCTGGAGCGCAGCACCTCGAAGGCGACGAACACCGCGGCCAGCCACACCGGTCCGCCGGGCAGCCTGCTGACCCGCGCCATCCCGGCACCGGCGAGACCGACGAACAGCGCCTCGACCGCTGCCACGCCCAGCCACGGCCACGGGCCGAAGTCGGCGCCGAGGAAGTCCTGCAGCCAGCCCAGCAGCGGCAGCAGGAACGAGAAGCCGAACAGCAGGCCGTAGCCGAACCCGGCGCGGGCGCTGCGGTGCCGGATCACCGCGGCGAACAGCGCGAACGCGATCGGTGCCAGCCACCACAGCTCCCGGGGCGGCGATCCGGCGTAGAGCGCGAACCCGGCCGCGACGGCCGCCAGGACGCGCAGCGGCCAGACTGATCGACCTCTGGTTCTGCTGCGATCCGGCCGGGCGGTGCGCTGCGGACGAGTCGTGGGGGAAGCCAAACGATCAACCTTCTAGGTGCTGCCGTGCCGGCCGGGCCGGAACGCCGAACGTCGTGCCGAACGAGGTGCGCGAACGGTCGGCGCGCACTTGACAAATGTACGCCGGGGCGCGACCGGCCCGGGCAAGGGCGGCTGATCAGGTGGTGCTGGTTCCAGGCGGGTGCGTCCGGTCGGCAGGTGGGCCATGCTGGAGCGCTAGTCGATCTAGGAGGTGCTTCGTGGCGGAAGAGCTCGGTGGTGGTCAGCACGCGGTCATCGCGCTGCACGGGTGGTTCGGGTCCGGAGCCGCCTGGCGGCCGGTGCACCCGCACCTGGACGGCAGCCGGTTCCGGTACGTGTTCCCGGACTACCGCGGTTACGGCAGGCGGATCGGCGAACCCGGCGAGCACACCCTCGCCGAGGCCGCGCAGGACGTGCTGGCGCTCGCCGACGAGCTGGGCTTCGACCGGTTCTCCGTGGTCGGTCACTCGATGGGCGGCGCGGTGATGCAGCGCGTGCTCGCCGACGCGCCGCACCGGGTGCGGGCGCTGGTGGGGGTCTCCCCGGTGCCTGCCAGCGGCGTGCCGTTCGACGAGCAGAGCTGGGAGCTGTTCACCGGTGCGGTCGCCGAACCGGGCAACCGCCGCGCCATCCTCGACCTGACCACCGGCAACCGGCTCACCGGCGTCTGGCTGGACGCGGCCGTGCGCCACTCCCTGGCGCACTCCGACCGGCGGGCCTTCGGCGACTACCTGGAGGCGTGGGCGAAGGCCGACTTCGACGCCGAGATCCAGGGCAACCCGGTGCCGGTGAAGGTGATCGTCGGTGAGCACGACCCGGCGCTGGGCGCGGCGACCATGCAGGCGACCTTCCAGCAGCACTACCCGAACTGCGAGCTGGAAACCCTGACCAACGCCGGGCACTACGCGATCGACGAAACGCCGATCGCGCTGGTCACGAGCATCGAGCGGTTCCTCGCCACCGTCGAGGACTGAGCCGCCGCCGAGTTCGATGACTTGCCGGATCCCGGCCGACACGAAGCGTTACGCTGGGTCTCGGTGATCTTCGGCGCGAGAGGGGCGGGCGATGACCGGGCACGTCGGCGGTGACAACCGCTTCGACGGCGAAGCGGAGAACGTCGTGCAGGCGCGCGACATTCACGGCGACGTCCACTTCCACGCGCCCGAATCGCCCAACCCGCCGCCGAAGCAGGTCCCGCCGCCGAGCCGGTTCTTCACCAACAACGAGCGGCAGCTCGCCGAGATCGGCGAGTTCCTGCGACCGGGTACCGATTCGGGGCCGCCCAGGTTGGTGGTCGTGCAGGGCCTGCCGGGCAGCGGGAAGAGCGAAACCGCCTACCGGTGGGTCAGCGAGCACGGCGACGACTACCCGGACGGCGCGTTCTACACCCGGCTGACGGCGGGGAAGGACGAGCCCGGCCTGATCAGCGAAGCGCTGCACCAGTTCCTGCTCGCCATCGGGTACAAGACGGCCGAGCTCCCGGCAGGGCTGGACGCCCGCTCGAACCTGTTCCGGTCGTGGAGCAGCGGCAAGAAGGTCGTGGTCGTGATCGACGACGCGATCACCGCGGCGCAGGTCATGCCGCTGCGACCGGGCGAGGGGCATTCGGCGGTGCTGGTGACCGAGGCCCGTTCGCTGAGCTCGCTGCGGGTTCGTGCGGGCGCCGAGTTCGTGCCGCTCGATCCGCTGGAGGTGGATGCTGCGCGGCTGCTGGTGTCCCGGATCGTCGGTAACACGAGGAACTTGAGCGACGAAGCCGAGCAGGTCGACCGGCTGATCGAGCTGTGCGACGGGCAGACGATCGCGCTGTGCGTCGCGGCTTCGGAACTCGCGGGCAGCCCTGATCGGCCGGTGTCCCGGCTGGTTCGGGAGCTGTCGAAGGAAGGGCAGCGCCTGAGGCGGCTTTCGCGCGACGAGGGCCTGTCGGTCAAAGCGGTGTTCAACACCGCGGTGGCCCGCCTCGATGACGAGGCGCGGCAGCTGTACGCGGCGTTCGGGCAGCACCCGGGTGCCGGAGAGGTGGCTCTGGCGGCGTTGGCCGCGGCCGTCGAGCACGACGAGGACGACGTGCGGGAAGTGCTGGACCGGCTCGTCTCCGCGCACTTGATCCGCGAGGTCGCCGAGGACCGCTACTTCGCCTACGGCCTGGTCCGCGAGCACGCCCGTGAACTCGGCGAGCCCGCTGTGCGCGACCGGTTCACCGAGTTCTACGTCCGCCGTGCTCTGGCCGCCGGACACGCGGTGCGGCCGAACCGGGGATGGCTCGAAAAGCTGTGGCCGGAATTCCGGTCGGAGCCGCTCGACGTCGATGAAGCACGGGCGTGGCTGGCCACCGAACGGGCCAACCTGCGCGCGGTGGCGAAGGATCTGCACGAGGCCGGTGCGGAGCAGCTCTGCCAGCTGGCCGTGGCTCTGTGGCCGTTCCAGGAGCAGGGCAAGCACGTCGACGACATGGACGTGATCAACGGTCACGCCGCCGAGGTCGCCGGTCATCGCGGGCTGACCTTCGCCGCCGGACTCGCGGTGATCCAGCGGGGCTTCGCCTTCCAGGCGCGCGGGGAATCCGACAAGGCAGCCGGGCTGTTCGCCGAGGGCGAGGAGAAGGCCCGTGCGATCTCCCGGGACGACCTGGCGGCCACCGCCGTGGAATCGCTGGGAATCAGCCTGCGGAACCAGGGCGACCGCCACGGCGCGTGCACCGCGCTGGAGCGCAACCTGGAGATGGCGGAGCGGCTGGCCGATCCGCGACGACTGGCACTCGCCCGGATGCACCTGGGATCCGTCGCCGATGCCCAGCGCGGTGAGCGGTTGCTCGACCAGGCACTCGCCGAGTTCACCTCCGAGCCCTACAACGCCGCGAAGACGCGCATGTGGCGAGGACGGCGGCGCACCGAGCAGGAGCGCTACGACGACGCGAAGACAGACCTGGATGCTGCGCTGGAGTACATGACCGCGCACGGGCACCACTTCGACCGGGCGCAGGTGCTGGTCGGTCTCGGCGACAACGCGCTTGCCGCAGGCGATGTCGAGACGGCGCAGGAGCACTTCCGGGACGCTGCGGCGATCTGCCGGGCCCGTGGCTTCGCAGAGCTGGGCGAGCAGGTGCGCGTCCGGCTCGATCAGTCCTCGAAGGACAGCTGAACCTGCTCGACGCGCGGGCCCAGCTGGAGCTGTTCGGGGAGCTCGTGCGGTGACCGGCCGGAGCACAGCCAGGCGTGCACGACGGCGGCGCACGCCGGGCCGAGGTCGTCGGCACCGCGGAACCGCACCACGGGCAGATCGGTTCCGCTGATGATCCAGTCGCCAGCGCGGTCCCGCGTCGCGGCGAGCAGGCAGCCGGGCAGGCGCGACAGCGAAGCGCGGATCCACCGCAGCGGGTCCTCGTAGCGGTCGTCGTGGACGAGGACTTCGGCCAGCTCCAGCCAGCGCCGGTCCGGTTCGTCAGCGCAGGTCACCAGAACTCCGCCGGAGACCACCGGTTCGTCCAGCGCCGCCGCCGGGAACCGCGTCACCGATGCCGACCGGTCGGCCAACCGCACCTGGATCAGCTGGCTACCGGCTCCCGGCGGTTGCGCGGCCGGGAGCGGGACGGCGGCGGAATCCGCTGGCACAGGCGGTTCTTCCAGCTCCAGACGGGTGTAGATCTCGGCGCGCAGCAGCGCCGCCGACCGGCCCGGCTCGGAGGTGGCGAGCCCGGTGATGTGGGCGTGCTCGGCCGGTGAATGCCCTGCGATCGCCGCGTCGACCTGCCCGGCCAGCGGGGCTTCCGGGTCCAGGCGCGGTGCGGTTCGCAGCAGGGCGGCGATCGGCGAAGCCGGGTCGACGGTCTCCTCCGGCCAGGTGGCGAGCAGGACCGGCGTGCCCAGCGCGGCCGAGTAGAACGTCACCGACCCGTGGTCGCCGATCGTGACATCAGCGGCGACCAGCGCGGCCCGCCAGCCCTCCTCCGGTGGCAGCACCACCACGCCCGCCCTGGCGCACTCGGCCAGCCACATCCGCACCTGCCACGGCGAATGGCCGTGCCAGATGTTCGGGTGCAGCGCGACCACGATGCGGTAGGAGTCCAGCGGCAGCTGGCGGGCGAGTCGCAGGACCAGCGACGGGTGCCTGCCGAACAGGGAGGCCTGGCCCCAGGTGGAGGAGACCGCGACGCAGCGCTGGTCGGGGCCGATTCCGAGCCGCTTGCGGTAGGAATCGCGCAGCGGGCGGCTGGCCAGCATCCGGTCGAAGCAGGGATCGCCCGCGACCAGCGCGGCCGGGACGGCTTGCGGGCAGTAGCGCGCGAGGCGGTCCCGCTGCTCGTGGTGCGACAGGACCGCGACCGAGGGAACTACCTCACCCTCGTGCAGCAACCACGCATCGGAAAGACCGAAGACCGGATTCTCCTGGATTCTCCTGGATTCTCCTGGATTCTCCTGGATTCTCCTGGATTCTCCTGGATTCTCCTGGATTCTCCTGGATTCTCCTGGATTCTCCTGGATTCCAGGAACTTATTGTATCCCATTCCGTGCGGCAGAACGATCAGCGGAGCCCGGATCTCGTGCAGCGCTCCGCCGTAGCTGGCCGAGACGGCGAGGTCGAACTCGCCGCGCACCGCCTGCTCCCAGTCGATCGGCGTGATGCCCCGCTCGCCGAGGAAGTCGGTGGTGCCGGTGGTGAAGGCGCTGGACCCGGTGCACGTGAACACCGTCTGGATCCGCAGGTCGCCCGCCCAGCACGGCACCACGTCGAGCAGGCGGGTGGCGGCTGTGACGTTGTGCACGATCACCAGCACGCGCCGGGTGGTCGAGGCGGTCCGCCACCGCCTGCCGGGCGCGCCGATCAGCAGTTCATCCCACTCCAGCGCCACGGTGATCATCCTATCGGCCGGGTGCGCTTACCTGATCGCGGGAATTCGGCCGACACCTCATGGGGCGGCGCGCCACCGCGGCTACTGTTCCAGCGTGCAGAAGACGATCAAGCCGTCCTGGCGCATGACCACCGCGGTGCTGGCCGCCGCCCTGATCGGCGCGGGTGCGCCCACCGCCTACGCCGCGCTCGGAGACGAAGCACCGGCGCCGAACGGGCGTGGCGCGCCCTTCGTGGAGACCAGCCTGCTGTTCGGCACCGTCCGCCCCGACGGCGGACCGCCGGTCACCGACGAGCAGTTCCACTCCTTCGTCGACGAGGTCGTCACGCCGCGGTTCCCGGACGGGCTGACCGTGCAGGACGGCTACGGCCAGTACCGCGACGCCAACGGCGTGATCGAGCGGGAGCGGTCGTTCGAGCTGATCCTGCTCTACCCGGTCGGCGCGTACCGGGACAGCGACCCGAAGATCGAGCAGATCCGCTCGGAGTACGTCGCGCGCTTCGCCCAGGAATCGGTGGCCCGGGTCGACGACCGGGCCGCGGTGGACTTCTGAGCTGGGAGCTGGTCGCGCCCGCGGGGGCGTGACCAGCTAGCGCATCGGCTGGAGCGAGGTCACCACCACGATCAGGTCGTCGAGGGACAGGGCCGCCTTGTCGCTGCGCAGCAGCAGCGTCGGGAACTCGGCATCCACCGGGTCGTCCAGGGTGACGATCGCGACCGGTTCCCGCCACTCGCTGCTGAAGTTGGTGTGCTCCTCGTAGTCCTGCAGGAACACCTGCGCCCGGCCGACTCCGGTGGCCACCTCCTGGACGTCGATCGCACCCGGCACGTCCGCCAGCGTCCGGTAGGTCCCGTGCCGCCCGTTGAGCACCCGCTGCGGTGCTGCCACCGCGCAGCCGGTCGAGAACGCCTCGAGGACGAGGTCATCGCCGAACTCGTACCTGGTGGCCGGGCAGTCCGGAGCGTCCTCCGGGTTCACGGACACCTCGTCGATCGCGAGGTGGCCCGGCACGGTCAGCTCGATCGCGAGGCGCCCGTCGTCGATGGTGATCTCGCGGCTGGGCGACCAGACGACGCCGACCGCGCCGATCGTCAACAGCGTCATCACCACGACCAGCGCAGCGAGTGTCCCGATGGCGATGTTCGTTCACTGCGAAACGGGTTGTCCGCCCTGGTCCGGGAGGCATGATCGGCGGGCGAGCTGGGGAGGGGAGATGCGCTGGCGTCGGCTCTCGGCGAGTGCGCTCGTCGCATGCCTCTTACCGGTGGTGACCGGGTGCTTCGCGGTGCGCAGCGGTGCGGAGGAACCGGCGTTGCCGAGTGCGGCGGCGCAGCTCGACGGCGTCGAGGTGTGGGATCTGCGAACCCGGCCGACCTCGGTGCAGGCCGGCACCGTCGACCGTGACGTGGCGATCTACGAGACGCGGCCGTCGCGGCCGGTGCTGGTGCGGCTGCCGGACGGTGCGGAGCTGCGGTTGGCCGCTCGGTTCATCGCGTTCGACGCTCACGGCAGCCGGGGACGTGAACCGTCCGGCGTCGAGGCGAAGACGGAGATGATGCCCTTGGCCGAGACGGTCGAGGTGTACCGCTCGACGCTCCAGCAGCTGGGCCTGCCCACCGGTGCGGTCGCCGACTTCGAGCGTGCGGCTGCCGATGCGACGGGGACCGAGTGGGTGCGCATGGACCGGGTGGGCGGCGAGTCCGGTGACTTCGCCTTCGGTGTTCAGGCCCGCTACAGCCCGGCCGCCGGTGCCGGGCTGGTCGTCGTCGGCGGGAGCTGGCGGATCAGCTGATCACCTGCCGTGGTAGGTGAAGGCGGCCCAGTGCGCCGGGGTCGCGGGGTCGGTTTCGGCGAAGTAGCGGGCGAGCTCGTCCGGGACGCCGGGAATCGGCCTGCGGTGCGGGTCCAGCATCCACAGCTGGGCGGCGCGAAGAGCGTCGGCGGGTTCCGGCGAGCCGTCGTTGAGGTGGTGGTGGAAGACGATCATGAACATCGCGGTCACCAGGTCGTCGATCTCCCACCGGGTGCCGACCACCCCGCCTGCCCCCGCGGCCAGGAACGCGGTGGCCAGGGTGAGGACCTCGTCGTGCTGGCGTCCGGTCAGGTCGCTGGAGCAGGCGGCCAGCACCACCAGTGCGCCGCGCGGACCGCTCTTGTGCCGCAGGATCTCCCGCACCGGCAGCGACCGGCCGGAGCCCAGCTGCAGCGCGGAGTCGACCGGGAGCTCGGCCGGGGTGGCGTGGCAACCCAGGTGCAGCATCGTCGTTCCGGGCAGCGCGGTGAGCACGTCTTCCGGACTGGGAACCGAACGCTGACCAGGGCGGCCGAGGTAGTGGCCGTGCGCGTAGTGCGCGGCGTGGATGTGGCCGATCTCGTGACGGGTCCAGTACAGGTCAGGGGTGCGGACCAGGACCGGGCGGTCGGCGAAGCGCGGTGCCCGGCGCCGGGCCGCCTCGACGAACTGCCGCGCCGAGGCCGCATAGCCGATGACGGCGTCCTGGCAGGCGTACCGCTGCTCACCCGGCTTCCGCGCCGCGTGCCACGGGACGAGGCTGAGCTTCCCGGTCGGCACCAGCACGATCCGCGGCTGGTCGCCGCCGAGCCAGTCCAGCACAGGGCCGATCGCGGCGGTCCACGCCCAGTCGCACAGGTTCTGCAGCGCGGCCTGCCACGGCTGTTGCACGGCCTCGCCGATGCGTGCGCGTTCGCGTTGCAGCAGGTCGAAGTGCTGGACCGGCTGCCGGTCGCGCAGCTCGGCGAGCGGCAGGTGGTGGAGCCGCCCGTCGTCGGTGATGGCCACGGCTTCCCCGGCGGTGAGGTAGACCAGCGCGCGAGCGCTGCGGGCGCGCAGTGCGGTGCTGATCTCCTCGGTGCTCGGCGGGGAGAGCAGTTCTTCTTCCGCGGCAGTGCCTTTCAACGCGCGCTGTGCCGCCAGCCGCAGATCGCTGGGCAGCTGGAGCTGCGCCGGGCGGCTCCGGTCGGGTCCGGAGTCCCAGGGCTGTTGCTGGTCCACTTCGGCCGTCCAGCGCTCGGCCAGATCCGGGTGACCGCTGTTGCGCAACAGGTCCGGCATCGTCGCCGCGGAGGTCGCGGCGTGCAGGACCATGCCGCGGCCGAGTTCCAGCGCCTGCACCGCGGACTCCAGGTCGTCCGCGCGCAAACAGCGCTGCACCGCGGCGAAGGCGCCGCCGGCCGCGGACGAGGCGACCTTCATCGCCCGCTGCGGGCTGGACTGCAGCAGCACGCCCCGGGCACGTGTCCGCAGCGCTTCCAGGCTGGTCTCGATCGCGCGGTGCACCTCGCCGCGTTGCGCGTAGTTGGCGGCCAGCACGGCGAAGTTGGCCGCCAGCGCTTCGCTGTTGCCCGGCGGGCGCTCCCGGAGCATGCGCTCCAGCCCGTCGATCGCCGAGTTCAGCGCGTCGTCGGAGGAGCGCTGCCAGGAACGGGCCTGGCGCGCGTAGGCCAGCAGCTGGACGGTGAAGTACTCCAGCTCCTTCGGCAGGTCCGGCTGCCTGCTCACCGCGTCGAGCGCGGCCAGGCCTTCGTCGGCCAGGTCCACGTCGTCGGCGACCAGCCCGGCGGCAGCGCAGAACACCGCCGTACCGGCGACCTCGACGGCCCGTTCCGGAACGGATTCCGGGAGCTGCTGGGCTGCCACGAGCGCGCGGCGCGCGGCGGCGAGGTCGGCCGGTCCCGGTGGCGCGGAGTCGGCCCGGAACTCCCGTGGCCGCAGCAGGCGCAGCGAGATGATGCACCTGGCCATCCACCGGGCCTGGTGCTCCGGCATCTCGTCGCCGACGGTGGCGCGCAGCTTGCTCATCCCGGCGTCGGGATCGGTGATCTGCTCGGACTCCATTCCCGCCAGCCACGCCCCGATCTCGGGCAGGCGCTGCTGGGCTTCGAAGGAGTAGTACTGGGCCGCGTCGGCGTCTTCGCGGTTGCCGGACAGGAAGAACCGGGTCACCAGCATCTTGCCCAGAACCGTGGTCATGTCGGCGCGGATCTCGTCATCGGGCGCCAGCAGCTCGTCGGCCCGGCGCACGTGGTCGAGCGCGTCCTGAACCGTTTCGAGCGGATGACCTATGCCGTACTCGGCGCTGAGGGCGAGCAGCGCGTGGCTGATGCCCGATGCGGTTTCGACCTCCGGGTACCGCTGCGTCACGTGCTGGGCGATCTCCTTGGCCCTCGCCAGCGCGGCGTGGTCGCCGCGCTGGGCCTGCACGATCAGGATCGCGGCCTGCGTGATCAGCTCTTCGGCGCGCTCGGCGGAATCGTCGGGCAGCGCCGCGATCCGCTGCTCCTGCTGGTCGATCAGCCTCGCCAGATCGTCGGCACCGAGGTTCTCCGGAGATCGCATCCGGAACAGCAGCAGCATGTCCTGCAACGGCGAACCGGCGGGCAGTCCCTCGGATGCGGAGGTGAGCAGCTGCTCGATCTGGGCGTCGTCCTGGCCGCTGGACAGGCCTGAGGTGACCGCGTGGATGGCGTCGAGTTCGGCGGGGCTCAGCTCGTCACCGGCCGCCGTGGCCAGATCGCGCAGGACCGCGGCCATGTCGTCGTGCTGATCGGGCGACCAGGCCAGCAGCCGGACAGCGGCGAGCTCCTCGTCGCCGGCGCTGGACATCGCCGCCAGGTGCTGCTGGACCTCGGGCAGCACGGCGCGGTCCACGTAGCGGTAGAGCTCGTCCGGGTCGGGCTCCTGCCAGCGCAGGGCGGCGGGGACGCCGCGGTAGAGCAGGAGGGCCGCGAGAGCGGCGTGGCAGTCGTCCTGCGTGCTCGGATCGTCCCAGCTCAGCGCTTCGGTGAACGCCTCGACGGCCAGCCGGTGATCCTCCGCCGTGCCGCTCATCTGCAGGAACCGCAGCTGGTACATCGAGGCGCGGAACATCCACGTCCGGCGGCGGGCGGCGCCGTCCGGCAACCCGGCCAGCGCGGCGTCCAGCAGCTCGATCGCCTCGGTGACGTCCGCCGGATCACGGGTGCTCAGGGCGAGTTTGGTGTTGATGAGACCGCGGTGCGCGAAGAACCCGGCCTGATCCGCATCAGCTGCTGGCCGCAGGTCGCGCAGGATCTCCGCGGCCCGGCGCAGGTCTGCCTGCGAGTCGCGGGCCGCGTGGGCGATCGCGAGCTGGAGGCGGGCACCGGGCTGCTCCGGCTGGAGCGCCACCAGAGCTCCGGCGATCTCGATGGAGCGGGCGGGATCCTGGCCGGTCAGCTCGGTGCGCTGCAACAGGAGTGCGTTGAGCCGCAGCAGGACCTCGAAGCTCGCCGGATCGCCGTCCAGTTCGAGCAGCTTCCGCCGCAGCTCGGCGATGCTCACGTCCAGTCCGGCCGGCAGGTCGGCCGCAGGCGGGTCCGACGCCAGCGCGGCCCGGAGGGCGACGGGTTCATGGCGCCGCGGATCGTGCTCGTCGGTCGCACCGATGATCACGCCCAGGTCCCCGGCCAGGACGTCCCAGTCCTGCTGGGTGGTTTCGGCTCCCTGCCCGGCGATGACGTTGATGCGGATCCCGGCGACACCCGGGTTCGCGGCGGTTCGGGGGGACAGCGCGTCGAGATGTGCGCGCAGCGCGGCGGCCGGTGCGGCGCGGATGTGCTCCACCGCCTGCTGTTCCGACCACGGCACGGCGTCGCGCGCGTGCGGGGGGAGCTGCTCGGCCACGATGAGGTTGACGAGTTCGAGGTGGCAGTGATCGGCCGTTTCCGGCGGGATGCCGGGTTGCTCCAAGAGCGCGGTGAAGATGTCCGAGGCGTACCGCAGATCGCTGTCCGGACCGCCCATCGTGCGGAATCGCGCCGAGCACAGGTTGGCGCGGTGGAACTGGATGCCGCGCAGCAGCTGCTCGTCGGTGAGCAGCGCGAACGCGGCGTCCAGGTCGGCGATCGCTTCCGCCGCGCAGTCCCGGTCGACCAGCCGCGCGGCGATGTCCGCGCCGACCATCCCGCCGCGGGCCCGGACCTCCACGTGCATCGGCAGCTCGTCGTCGAGCAGCGGGCGCAGCTCGCGCAGGTGCGCCAGCGCGAGCCGCAGGGACGGTTCGCCGTGGTGGCCCGCGCTCGCCCAGTGCGCCATCGCGAGGTGGAGCAGCGGCAGGGCGCGGGCGGGCGAGTCGTCGGGGAGCGCCTCGTGCAGCTCGCCGGCGATGCCGATCGCTTCGACCGGGTCCTCGCCGGTCAGCTGGCTGCGCTGCAGCAGCAGCTCGACCAGTTCGACGGAGGCGCGGTAGGCCTGCTCGTCGTCGGGTTGCTGCTCCAGCGCCTCGCGCCGTGCGGTGATGGCTTCGGTGAGTCCGGTCGGAACCTCGGTCATCCTGCCCCCTGCGGAAACGGCCCGGTCACCGAGACTAGCGCGCGGCGACCGCCTCCGGAGCTGGTTCGTCCACAGTGGCCGTCGGTCGCGGCTACTCGCCGACTTCGCCGTCGGCGAGTTCGCGCAGGAGGTCGAGGTGACCGACGTGCCGGGCGGTCTCCTGGGTGACGTGCGCGAGGATCCACCGGATCGTCCGCTCGCCGTCCGCGGACAGGCCGTCCGGGCTCAGTCCGGCGAGCGCGCAGGTGGAACGCTCCCACTCCGCCTGGTATGCGGCGATGACGGTCCGCGGCGAATCCGCGGCGGTGAGGTTCCACGACGGATCGGGGCTGCCCTCCCACAGGGACGGTAGCGCGGCCCCGGCGCCGACGATCGAGATCCAGTGCCGCTCCACCGCGGTCAGGTGCTTGATCACGCCGAGCGCGGTCGTCCTGGGCGAGGTGGCGATCGGTGCCGCGGCGGCCAGCTCGGGGCTGAGCCCGTCGACCTTGCCGACAGCGGTGTGCCGCAGGAACTGCAGGAACTCCTGGGAGAGCCGGAGTTCGCCGGTCGCGTCTTCAGCCGGCCAGCGCCGGTGGTGGATCGTCACCGCAGTGCTCCTCGGTTCGTGCTCGCCGCCGGGACTGTAGTTGATGGCGGGTAGCCTTCGACAGGTGCGATGCCCGGTGCCGCATCGGGCCGGATCTCTGGGGGAGCTGTGCTGGACGGGGAACCGCGGCCGCCGGCCGGTGGCTGGGCGGAGCGGGTGCTGCGGATGTCGGTCCGGGACCTGGTCCGGACCGGCTCCTTCGACGGCATCGCTGTCGGTGCGGCGAAGGAACAGCTGCGGGAAGTCCTGCCGGAACCCTCGTCCTGGGCGCCGACCGACGGCCCCGAATCCGATCTGTGGTCCTACGGGAGCGTCGATCTCGTCTTCTGCGGCGGCCTGCTCCTCAGCATCTTCTGCGACGGTCTGGAACACCTCGGCCACGAGGATCCGCACGTAGACCGGATCGCGGTCGACGCATCGTTCCTGCGGCCGGGGATGACCGGCGCGCAGCTCGTGGACGCGCTCCGCGCCGACGGCATCGCCTGGTCGGTCCGGCCCGGAGCGGTGCCCGAGCACACCGCCAGGGTCCGGACCGGACCGCACGGCGTGGAATTCCTCCTGGAATCCGATCCCTGGGAACCCGCCGATCCCGGCGAGATGAGGCTGATCGGCTTCGAGCACCGCGCCCGGTGATGCGGTGCTACTTGGCCGGACGGCGGGAGATCGCGACGCCGATGAGGCAGATCGCGCCGCCGGCCAGCGCGTAGAGCGTCGGGGTTTCGCCGAGCAGCAGCCAGGACAGCAGGATCGAGACCACCGGTGCCACGTAGGTCGTGGAGCTGAGCTTGCCCGCGCTCATCCGCCGCAGCGCGTAGGACCAGGTGGTGAAGCCGATCGCGGTGGGGAACAGTCCCAAGTAGACAGTTCCGAGGACGGCGTTCAGCGGGGCGGTCCGGAGCTCGTCGAGCAGCTGCGGGGCCCAGGGCAGGAGCACCGCGGTGGCCACCAGGCAGCCCAGCCAGAGCCCGATCAGGCCGTCGACGCCCCGCAGGGTCGCCTTCTGGACCAGCACTCCGGCCGCGTACAGGACGGCGGCGACCAGGCACAGCACCACGCCGAGCCAGTCGCGGTGGCCTGCCGAGCCGAAGGCGATGAGCGAGAGCCCGCCCAGCGCGACCAGGGAGCCGATGATCAGCACCTTCGGGTAGCCCTCGCCCAGGAACAGGCCGGCGCCGAAGGCGATCAGCAGCGGTGCGATGTTCACCAGCAGCGCGGCGGTTCCCGCGTCGATGTGCTGCTCGGCGGCGTTGAGCACCACCGTGTACCCGGCCAGCCAGAGCACCGCGTACACCGCGACCAGCAGCAACGTCCGGCGCGACTTCGGCGGCCGCGGCGCACCGCGGAACCGGATCAGCACCATGAGCGAGAGCGCGAGCGCCGCGACGGACAGGCGCAGCAAGGCCATCGGAGCGGGCGAGAGGGAGTGCCCGATGTTGCGGATGGCCACGAAGGCCGATGCCCACAGCACGATGGTCACGGCGACGGCTGCCGTCGCCTTCCCGCGTTCGGTCGAGGAAGGAGCGTCGGGGGTCCGGGTCTGAACGGTCACGATGGCCATCGTCGCCAGCGCGAGAAGAAAGGACAAGCGACTATTCCTACCGAACCGTTAAGCATTGCTTTACTCTTGGTGTCATGCTCGACCTGCCGAGACTGCGCGTGCTCCGGGCCGTCGTCGCGACGGGCTCGATCCGCGCGAGCGCTTCCGCGCTGGGCTACACGCCCTCCGCGGTGAGCCAGCAGCTGTCCTCGCTGCAGCGCGAAACCGGGTTGCAGCTCTTCGAACGGGTCGGCCGCGGAATCGAGCCGACCACCGCGGGCCTGACGCTGGCGGCCGAAGCCGAGCCGCTGTTCGCAGCGGTCAGCCGGCTCGAAGGCGTGGTCGGCGACCTGCGCGCGGGGCGCATCGGCAGCCTGTCGATCGGCTACTTCGGCACCGCCGGGGCGACCTGGCTGCCCTCGATCGTGGCCGCGCTGCGCGCCGAGTTCCCCGAGCTGCGGCTGGAACTGCGGCTGACCGAGCTCGACCCGTCCGAACCGGACATCGACATCCTCGTCGAGCGGCCCGGCACCGAATACCCGCCGCAGGTCGCCGTGCACCACCTCATCGACGACCCGTACCTGCTGGTCGTCCGGGATGACGATCCGCTGGCCGAACGCGCGGAGGTGCCGCTGGCCGAGCTGGCCGAACGGCACTGGGTGGACAACGACTTCGCGGTGGGAGCCTGCCGCCAGGTGCTGCTCGAAGCCTGCGCCGAGGCGGGCTTCGCTCCCCGGTTCGTGGTGGAGACCCGCGACTACCAGACCGCGATCCCCTTCGTGGCCACCGGCATCGGCATCACGGTGATCCCGCGGCTGGGCATCGGGAACCTGCCCGCCGGCCTGACCGCGCTGCCCGTGGTGGCACCGGCGACCGTCCGCCGGATCAACGTCGTGGTGAAGAAGTCGGTCGCCGAGCACCCCGCCGTGCAGCGCACCGTCGAACTGCTGCACGACCTCACCGCCGGGGACTTTTGAACCCGGCGCGCACCGGGCACTCCTGGTGAGCCCTTTTCATCCGAGCCGGTGGCCGCGGCCAGGCGGTACCCGAGGTTCCGCCTGGCCGCCACCTGCGGAAGGAGGGGCCACGGGCACGAGCGAACGGGGGAGCCATGACTTCCGGACCAAGCGCAGGGCAGCCGGGGACCGAGCAGAGCACCGGGACGGTGCGGAGCAGCTGGGCGCTGACCACCTCGGAGCACGCCCGGCCGCCGTCGGGATGGCTCGCCTTCGCGGGCTCGATGCTGGGCCTGCTGGGGATCTTCAACATCATCACCGGCATCACCGCGCTGACCCGCCCGGAGTACTTCCTGGTCACCGCCAACCGGTTGCTCGCGTTCGACTACCCGGTCTGGGGCTGGATCTGGCTGGCCCTCGGCATCGTGCAGGTCGTGGTCGGCGCCGGCGCGGTGTACGGCCGCGGCTGGGCGCGCTTCATCGGCATCGACCTCGCCGCGCTGTGCGCGATCGGGCACCTGGTGTTCCTCACCGCCTTCCCGCTGTGGTCCGTGCTGGTCATCGCGCTGTCGGTGATGGTCATCTACGGGCTGGTCGTGCAGAGCGCGCCGACCGGACGAGCACACCCGTGACGCGGCGCGCGGTTGCCCACCCGGCCAGGCAGAGCACGACCAGCGCGGGCCACAGCAGCACCTGACCGACCGCCGCCAGCCATCCCGTCCCGGTGGCCGCCGCGAGGCCGAAGGTCGCCGTGCAGGTCATGCCCAGCGGGAAGACCGTCGCCCAGCGCCGGAAGTCGTAGCGCAGCCGCGGCGCGAACAGCTCCAGCACGGCAAGCACCACGTACCAGGCGGCGGTGATCGCCCAGAGCACGATTGCGCCCGCACCGGCCGCACCGGCCGCTCCCGGGGGCAGCGCGGCCGCCAGCGCGGTGGTGGCCACGGTGCTGATCGCCAGCGCGCCACCGGCGATCCAGTGATCACCGCTGCCGCGCACCAGCTGCCGGAAGTCGAACCGCGACAGCACGAAGACGTACAGGCCCAGACCGAGCACGTCCGCGGCCGCCGCCAGCGGCAGGACCCACGCCGCCCCGACGGCCAGCTTCGCGGCCAGCACCGCCAGCGACTGGGTGGACACGCACAGCAGGAAGCTCGAACCGACCGCCGGGGAGCACAGATTCCGGAGCACCCGCGGCAGCAACGCCGCCCACAGCACCACCGCCACCGCCAGCAGCACCCAGCTCGCGGTCGGCCACCCGTGCTGGGCGAGACCAACGCCGAGCACCCCGGTCGCCGCGACACCCGTCAGCGCACCGGGCCGGGCGGCCTCGGCGCGCCAAGCCGGTGCGTCCGAGGCCAACCGGGTCAGGAACGACAACCCGAGCAGCACCCACACCGCACCGGCCAGCGCCAGCAGCGCCCAGGACAGCACCGCGTCGCCCGCCAGCTGCGCGGCGACCGACACGATGCCGATTCCCATCACCACCGCACCGGATTCGCACGGGATCCGGTGCACCACCGCCGCGAACACGGCTCAGGGCCGCTGCCAGCCGCGCGGCGCCCGGCGGGTGCCGACGCGATCTCCGCTGCGACTGCGGTAGACGATGTACGGGCGGAACAGGTAGTGCACCGGTGCGCTGAAGGCGTGCACGAGGCGGCTGAACGGCCACAGCGCGAACAGCGCCAGCGCGAGCAGCGCGTGCAGCCGGTAGTCCAGCGGCGCGTCGGCCATGAGCTCGGGATGCGGTTGCAGCAGGAAGATGTCGCGGAACCACGGGCCGATCGATTCGCGGTAGTCGTAGGGCCCGCGAACCCCGTTGTCGACCACCGTCGTCCACAACCCGACCGACATCACCGCGAGCAGGAGCACGTAGGTGAGCCGGTCGCTGCGACTGGACGACCTGCGCACCGCCTCCGTGCGCAGCCGCCGCCACAGCAGCACCACGAGCCCGGCCAGCGCGGCGCAGCCGGCGACCGTGCCCATCAGCAACGACACCACGTGGTAGCTCTGCTCGGTCACGCCGAAGAACTCGGTCAGCGCCTTGGGCACCAGCAGCCCGAGCACGTGACCGCCGACCACCAGCAGCAGCCCGCAGTGGAACAGCGGGCTGCCCACCCGCAGCAGGCGGGACTCGTGCAACTGGCTGGAACGCGAGGTCCAGCCGAACTTGTCGTAGCGGTACCGCCAGATCGTGCCGCCGATGAACACGGCCAGCACCACGTACGGCAGCACGCCCCACAGCATCGCGTCGATCGGGCTGATCATCGGCTCCCCTCCCGGAGCAGGAACGGTTGCAGGCCGACCATCTCGGTCGGCGCCTGCGCGGGCACGGCCGCGCTCTCGCGGCTGCGCGGGACCGCGTCGAGCACGGCGCCCACCGCCCCGGCGTACGGCGTGCCGACCTCGCCGAGCTTGCGGTGCAGCAGCTCGATCGCGGGCCGGAAGCGGCCGAGCAGCGACTCACCCGGATCCGCGGCCGCGACCGAGAACTCCAGCAGCGCGGGCAGGTAGTCGGGCAGCTCCCCGTCGGCGATCCGGAAACCGTGCGTGCGGTAGATGCCCGCCAGCTCGGCCAGGGCACCGCCGCGCAGCCGCGTGTCGCCGTGCACGAACCACGTCAGGTAGAGGCCCCGGCGCGGGCTGACGTCGAACACCTCGACGTAGTGCTGCTCGGCGTCCGCCAGCGGAGTTCCGGCGAGGTGGTCCAGCAGGTGGTGCAACGGCTCCGCGGCGGCGATGTCGCCGAGCTCGGCGGTGGCCTCGCGCAGCAGCGGCAGCTGCCGGATCAGCTCGGCATCGGGGTAGTGCAGGCACCACGCGGCGATCTGGCGGACCAGGCCGCGGGTGCGGGCGTTCAGGCGCCGGCGCCTCACCGCTCACCTCCGCGCACCGTCGGGAACATCCCGTCCGGACGGCCGTCGCCGTTCCACACCACCAGATCGGTGCTCCCGGAACGCAATCCGCCCATGCCGGGGCCGCCGTCGGTGTCCAGGCTGCACGTCGTCGCCAGCGACTCCAGGTCGTGCGCATCGCCGATCCCGGCGGTCGGGATGACGTAGCGGTCCTCGTACTTGGCGATGGCCAGCAGCCGGTACATCGACCGCAGCTCGGCGGCGTCCATCCCGGCCGCGCGCAGCGGCTCCTCGTCCGGTGGCTCCCCGAGGTTCACCGAGCGCATGTACGAGCGCATCGCCGCGAGCCTGCGCAGGGCGTCGCGCACCGGGTCGACGTGGCCCGCGGTGAACAGCTCGGCCAGGTACTCCACGGGAATGCGCAGCGCGTCGATCGCCCCGAAGAGGTTGTCGGCGTCCTCCCCGTCGAAACCGGTCTCGGCCACCGCGTCCACCACCGGCGACAGCGGCGGGACGTACCAGACCATCGGCATGGTGCGGTATTCCGGGTGCAGCGGCAGCGCCACCCGGTAGCGGCAGATCAGGTCGCGCACCGGGGAGCGCCGGGCCGCCTCGATCCAGTCGTGCGGGATGCCCGCCCGCTCGGCCGCGGCGACCACCTCCGGCTCGTGCGGGTCCAGGAACAGATCGCGCTGCGCCGGGTAGAGCTGGTGCTCGTCGGTGATGGCGGCGGCTTCGGCCACCCGGTCGGCGTCGTAGAGCAGCACACCGATGTAGCGCAGCCGCCCGACGCAGGTCTCCGAGCAGATCGTCGGCTGGCCCACCTCGACCCGCGGGTAGCAGAAGGTGCACTTCTCGGCCTTGCCGGTGCGGTGGTTGAAGTAGACCTTCTTGTACGGGCAACCGGAAACGCACATCCGCCAGCCGCGGCACTGGTCCTGGTCGACCAGCACGATGCCGTCCTCGGCGCGCTTGTACATCGCGCCGGACGGGCAGGAGGCGACGCAGGACGGGTTGAGGCAGTGCTCGCAGATCCGCGGCAGGTGGAACATGAACGACTGCTCGAACTCGAACTTGATCCGGGTGCCCAGCTCGGTGCGCAGCTTGGCCACCACCGGGTCGGCCGCACCGTGCTCTGGCGTGCCGCCGAGCGAATCCTCCCAGTTCGGTCCCCACTGGACGGACGTCGGACGGCCGGTGACCGCTGAGGTCGGCCGCGCGACCGGGACGTCCTCGCCCAGCGGCGCTTCCAGCAGCATCCGGTAGTCGTAGGTCCAGGGCTGGTAGTAGTCGTCGAGCTCCGGCAGGTCCGGGTTGGCGAACAGCGTCGCCAGCTTGCGCAGCCGACCGCCGCCGCGCAGCTTCAGCCGGCCCCGCCGGTCCAGCTCCCACCCGCCGCGCCACTTCTGCTGGTCCTCGTAGGCGCGCGGATATCCCTGCCCGGGACGGGTTTCGACGTTGTTGAACCACACGTACTCGACGCCGTCGCGGTTGGTCCAGGTCTGCTTGCAGGTGACCGAGCAGGTGTGGCAGCCGATGCACTTGTCGAGGTTCATCACCATGGCGAGTTGGGCCATCACGCGCATCAGTAGTCGACCTCCTGGCTGCGGCGGCGGATCACGGTGACCTCGTCGCGCTGGTTCCCGGTGGGCCCGTGGTAGTTCAGCGCGAAGGTCTGCTGGGCGTAGCCGCCGATGAGATGGGTGGGTTTGACCTGCACGCGGGTCAGCGAGTTGTGGATCCCGCCGCGCCTGCCGGTGGTCTCGCTCTTCGGCACGTTCACCGTCCGGTCCTGCGCGTGGTACATGAACACGGTGCCCGCGGGCATCCGGTGCGAGACGACGGCGCGGGCCACCACCACGCCGTTGCGGTTGACCGCCTCGACCCAGTCGTTGTCGCGCACGCCGATCGCCGCCGCGTCCACCGGGCTCATCCAGAACGTCGGACCGCCGCGCGAGAGCGTCAGCATGATCGGGTTGTCCTGGTACTCGCTGTGGATCGACCACTTCGAGTGCGGGGTCAGGTAGCGCACCACCACTTCCGCGCCGTCGGCGCCGAGCCTGCGCTCCCCGGCGAGCCGGTGCAGGTCCAGCGGCGGCCGGTACAGCGGGAGCTGCTCGCCGAACTCGGCCATCCAGTCGTGGTCCAGGAAGAAGTGCTGGCGGCCGGTCAGGGTGTGCCACGGCTTGAGCTGCTCGACGTTGATGGTGAACGGCGAGTAGCGCCGCCCGCCGGATTCGTCGCCCGACCACTCCGGGCTGGTCACCACCGGTGCCGGGCGGGACCGGGTGTCGGCGAAGGTCACCCGGTGTCCGAGGTGGTGCTCCGAGAGGTGGGTCAGCGGGCGGCCGACGCGCCGCTCCAGCGCGCGGAAGGCGTCGTTGGCCAGCCGTCCGTTCGTGGTGCCCGACAGCGCGAGCACGGCATCGGCGAACCGGCGGTCGGTGTCCAGCCGCGGCCGCCCGGCGGCCGGGCCCGCGGTGACCAGGCCGTTGGCGCTGCCCAGCCAGGCCAGCTCGCGATCGACCTCGACCGTCCAGCCCTTGGTGGTCACGCCGAGCTTGTCCAGCAGCGGCCCGGCAGCGCCCAGCTTCGCCGCCACCGCCGGGTAGTCCCGCTCGACGACCGTCAGCGCGGGCATGGTGCGGCCGGGTTGCGGATCGACCTCGCCGCTGCGCCAGTCCAGCAGCACCCCTCCCGGCTGCGCGACCTCACCGGGCGTGTCGTGGCCGATCGCGGTGGCGACCACGTCCCGCCGCACCCCGAGGTGGGTGGCGGCCAGCTCGCTGAACTTCGCGGCGATGCCGTGGAAGGCGTCGAAGTCGGTGCGGCACTGCCACGGCGGGTCGACCGCGGCGTTGAACGAGTGCACGTAGGGGTGCATGTCGGTGCTGGACAGGTCGTGCTTCTCGTACCAGGTCGCGGCGGGCAGCACCACGTCGGAGAACAGCGTGGTGCTGGTCATCCGGAAGTCCAGCGACAGCAGCAGGTCCAGCTTGCCCTCGGCGGCTCGCGCCCGGTGCACCTCGGCCGGCGGCTGCTCCGGCTCCGCCGAGCGCGGGCTCGCATCGGCGCCCAGCAGGTGCTTGAGGAAGAACTCGTTGCCCTTGGCGGAGGAACCGAGCAGGTTGGAGCGCCACACGGTGAGCACGCGCGGCCAGTTCGCCGGCGCGTCCGGATCCTCGCAGGCGAAGCCGAGCCGCTCCGAGCGCAGTTCCCGCACGACGTGCTCGACCGGGTCCAGCCCGGCGGCCGCGGCTTCGTCGGCCAGGTCCAGCGGGTTGCGGTCGAAGGTCGGGTAGGACGGCATCCACCCCGCCCGCGCGGAGCGCGCGATGCAGTCGGCCGCCGTCGTCCCGCTGAGCGTGCCCGCGGCTCCCGGCCAGGACAGCGCGTCGGTGCTGAGCCCGTCGTAGCGCCACTGCCCGGTGTGCAGGTAGAACCAGGCCGTTCCGATCATCTGCCGCGCGGGGCGGTGCCAGTCCGCCGCACCGGCCAGCGTCGCCCACCCGGTCAGCGGGCGCACCTTCTCCTGGCCCACGTAGTGCGCCCAGCCGCCGCCGTTGCGGCCCTGGCAGCCGGTGAGCAGCAGCAGCGTCAGGAACGTCCGGTACACCTCGTCGGAGTGGTACCAGTGGTTGGTGCCCGCACCCATCAGGATCATGCACCGGCCTTCGGAGCGGATCGCGGTGTCGGCGAACTCCCGCGCGATCCGCGCCGCGCGCGCGGCGGGCACCGAGGTGATCTGCTCCTGCCAGGCCGGGGTGCCCGGTTCGGGGTCCTCGTAGCCGGCGGGCCAGCTGCCGGGCAGGCCTTCGCGGCCGACCCCGTACTGCGCGAGCAGCAGGTCGAACACCGTCGTCACCAGGGGGCCGTCCGGCTTCAGCCGCACCGCGGGCACGCCGCGGGCGATCGCGGCTCCGGCCCCGTCCGGGGAGTCGAAGCGGGGCAGCAGCACCTCGGTCGGTTCGTGCGGGTGCTCGTGCAGGCTCAGCCGCGGGGTGATCTCGCCGAGGTCGAGGTTCCAGCGCCCGGACTCCTCGTCGTTCCAGCGGAATCCCAGCGAGCCGTTGGGCACCACCGGTTCTCCGGTCGCGTCGTCGAGCAGCACCGTCTTCCACTGCTCGTCCGCGCCCGCCCGCCCCAGGTCGGCGGCCGTGACGAACTTGCCCGGCACCAGCGCGCCGTCCCGCTCGACCAGGCCGACCAGGAACGGCAGATCCGTGTAGCGGCGCACGTAGTCGGTGAAGAACGGGGTGCGGCGCTCGACGAAGAACTCCTTGAGCACGACGTGGCCCATCGCGACCGCCAGCGCGGCATCCGTGCCGGGGTGCGGGGCCAGCCACTCGTCGGCGAACTTGGTGTTGTCGGCGTAGTCCGGGGAGATCGCCACGACCTTCTGGCCGCGGTAGCGGGCCTCGGTCATGAAGTGCGCGTCCGGAGTGCGGGTGACCGGGACGTTGGAACCCCACATCATCAGGTACGCCGCGTCCCACCAGTCCGCGGATTCGGGCACGTCGGTCTGGTCGCCGAACACCTGCGGCGAGGCCACCGGCAGGTCGGCGTACCAGTCGTAGAACGACAGCATCGGGGCGCCGATCAGCGACATGAACCGGGAACCGACGGCGTGCGAGACCATCGACATCGCGGGGATGGGGGAGAACCCGGCGATCCGGTCCGGACCGTGCGCGGCGATGGTGTGCACGTGCGCGGCGGCGATCATCTCCAGCGCCTCGTTCCAGGAGATCCGCACCAGGCCGCCCTTGCCGCGCGCCCGCTGGTAGCGCTGCCGCAGCTCGGGATCGTCCACGATGGACTCCCAGGCGCGCACCGGGTCGCCGGTGGCGGCCTTGGCCCGGCGGTACATCTCGACGAGCACTCCGCGCGCGTGCGGGTAGCGGATGCGAGTGGGGGAGTAGGAGTACCAGGAGAACGAGGCGCCTCGCGGGCAGCCGCGCGGCTCGTACTCCGGGCGGTCCGGGCCCACCGACGGGTAGTCGGTGTCCTGGGTCTCCCAGGTGATGATCCCGTCCTTGACGTAGACGTTCCACCGGCAGGACCCGGTGCAGTTCACCCCGTGCGTGGAGGGCACGACCTTGTCGTGGTTCCAGCGGTCCCGGTAGAAGGCGTCACCTTCGCGGCCGCCTGCGCGGAAGACGGTCCGCATGTCGGCCGAGACGTCCTCCCTGGACAGCAGGCGACCGAGTCGGAGCAGCGCGTCGCCCGCCGTTCCGCCGCCGTCGGCCCGGAACCGGGAGAACCACCTGGATTCGCTGCTCGGATCTCTGATGGGTGCTGCGCACATGACGTTCTCCGATCGCTTTGAGGAATTGCGGCAGGTGGTGCCCGGGTCGAATTTACGACCGCCGGACGTGGCCTGCCAGGGAGGTGGAAAGTGGGAATGTTCACTGATGGTAAACGGGTGAAAACGCCCCGTGTTCGGTTTGCGAGTGTCGCGAAGCTGGCCTGTTTTGTGGTGATGATCCATTGTTTCGGCACCAACATAACCTCATCTACCTGCGGTTATGTCTGAGGTCGGGTTGCGTCGGAGGGTAATCCCAAGAATTCTTCAAGTCTTCTCCTGCCCCTTCTTGGTGTTCCTGGTGTCTCGTATGCGAGGTTTCTTCTCGATTGATGTACGTGTTTGTTCGGTGGTGCAATGAATGGCTTCCGAATGGCTTACGACTTTTGGTGGTTGCGAATCGTTTTGGTCGCTAACAGGTCGTCTTGCTGCTGTTTGCCGCGTTGGGCGGGCTTGGCGGATGGAGCAGTGGTGGCCCGATCTGCGGGCGTTCGGGTGCAGTGGGTGGTGATCGGTCGCGTGTGACCATGATGGCATCCGGTCGAACTGATTTTCGAGCACATTTCGGTCGCTCGATCGGATGATCATCGGCGGCGTTCCGGTCAGCGGGCGGCTCGATGGCGCCTGGAGGTCCCGGCAGCCGCGCCCCCGCGCGTCATCGCGGTGCCGCGTCGGTGCTCCGCGCGAAGGTCCGCCGGTAGTCGCGCGGCGGCACGCCGACGATGCGCCGGAAGTGGTGCCGCAGCAGGGCGGCCGTGCTGAACCCGCACTCGCGCGCGATCTGCTCGATGCCCAGCTCGGTGTCCTCCAGCAGGCGGCGGGCGTGCAGGACGCGCTGGGTGGCCAGCCACTGGTGCGGCGTCGTACCGGTCTCGGCGACGAACCGCCGCGCGAAGGTGCGCGGTGACATCCGCGCGCGGGCGGCGAGGCCGGCCACGTCGTGCTCGACGTCCAGGCTCTCCTGCATCCAGGCCAGCACCGGTTCGAGGCTGGCGCCGGTGCAGTCGGGAACGGGCAGGTCGATGAACTGCCGCTGCCCGCCGTCGCGCTGCGGGGGCACCACCATGCGGCGGGCGATCCGCATCGCCGCCGCGGAGCCCAGTTCGCGGCGGACCAGGTGCAGGCAGGCGTCGATCCCGGCGGCGGTTCCCGCGCTGGTCACCACGTCCCCGTCGTCGACGTAGAGCACGTCGGGGTCGAGTCGGGCGGTGGGGAAGCGGCGGCGGAACTCGCTCGCGTAGTACCAGTGCGTCGTGCAGCGGCGGCCGTCCAGGAGTCCTGCTGCGCCGAGCAGGAAGGCGCCGGAGCACACCGAGAGCAGGGTCGCCCCGCGCGCTGCGGCGGCTCGCAGTCCGTCGAGCACTTCCGGCGGGTAGTGCTCCCGGATCTGCGCGGCCGGTACCGCCACGACGTCGGCGCGGGAGAGCTCGTCGAGCCCGTGCGGGGGGACCACCTGCATCCCCACCGAGGTGCGCACCGGTTCGCCCGGGCGCTGCCCGCAGATGCGGAAGTCCACCGGCGGCACCCCGTCGGCGGTCCGGTCCAGGCCGAAGACCTCGCACAACACGCCCAGCTCGAACGGAGCGACGTCGTCCAGCACGACCGCGGCCACGCTGCGCAACATGCCCACCACGGTAGTTGGCAGGATTTTGCCGCACAATGGCGTTGCTGCCGCTGTCGGCGGGATCCGGTGCATCGCAGGCTGGTTCCAGCGAACCCGAGAGCCACCAGGGATGAGCCACCATGAACACTCCGCTCGGCAGGCCGTTGCCCGGACTCCGCCGCTACTTCGCGATCCAGGGCTGGTTGTGGTCCCGCTACCTGGCGGACCTGCAGCCGTGGGAGGCGGAGGCCGAGATGCGCTGGGTCCGCAATCCGGTCACCAGGCGCTGGGAGCTGCGCGGTGGCCTGCTGCCGCCGTGCCCGAAGGAGTCTACTTAGGACCGATCGGCCGCCGCTCGTAGCGCTGCGCTCGCGGTGTACGTCCGGTGCGGTAGGGCGACTGCCGCGTCGTCGGCCGACGACGCGGAACCTCGCCGGGCCGAAGCTGGATCCGACGTTGGACCTGGCTTCGGAGGTGTTGTGATGGTGACCGAGTTCCTGATGCAGTGGGGTCCCGGCTGGCACGGCCCGCACGGCGGCCCCGGGTGGCCGGTCGGGCTGTTCTTCCTGCTGCTGATCGTCGCGCTGGTCGTGACCGTCAGCTGGCTGGCTCTGCGCGCTCGCCCGCGCCGGACGTCGGCCGCCGAGCGGGCGAAGGAGATCCTCGCCGAGCGCTACGCCCGGGGTGAGATCAGCTCCGAGGAGTACCGCGAACGGCTCGGCGGACTGGGCTGATCGCGGAGGTGGCCGTCGGCGCCTTCCGGCGGCCACCTCGTCAGGAACGAACCAGTCTCGAAAATATGACGGTGAATTTCCAACATATCCCCGTTCGGGGGAGCGCGTTCTCCCCGCTGGGGAGTTACCGTCGACACAGGTGCGCGCGAAGTCGTGCGGCACCGCGCTCCGGCTCGGTCCGGGGCACAACACTGGGGGGAGCGTTCGGGACGCGGCGGGTGCGCCGGTTCCCGGTCGCTCGATCGACCACGGGAGTGGTCTGCGATGGATCTGATGAGGTGCAGCGAGCTCCCGCACGAGCAGTTGTGCGAGGAGATCAGGATCGCCGGTCTGGCCCGCAAGCAAGCCCTGGACTCCGGTTCGAGGGCGGACGTGGAGATGGCCGAATCGGTGCTGGACTGGTTCCTGGACGAACTCGCCGACCGGCTGCGGCGGGGCAGCGCCCCGGGGGCTGGTGCGGTCCGGCAGGACGAACCGGTTCCGCGGTGACCGCATGACCGGTGGACTGGAGCGGAGCGCGGTCCGGTCCGGCGAGGTCGTGCGGTCAGCGCGCGTTGCGGGAGGCCAGGCGGGATCCCGGCTGGGAGAGCCTGCCGCGGGCGGTCACCAGCGCGGTGCGGGCGTCTTCCGGCGAGCCGTGGGCGAGGTGCTCGGCCGCGGTGCGGACCGCGGCCGCCGCATCGGCGGAGACCTCGATCTGCGGGTGCTGGTCGAGCATGTCGACCGCGCGGCTCAGCTCCTGCTGGGCCCGGTCGGCCGGGTTGTGCTGTGCGGTCAGTAAGTCGATGAGGGCTGTGTCCACCGCGTCGCGCAGGGCCGCCTCGGTCGTGCTGTGCTGGGCAGTCACGAGGCGGAAGTCTATGCGCTGGAAAAGCGGTTTTCCCCGCGACGAAGATCACCCACATGGGTGGTCCTTGCGCTGTTGATCTACACGGTGGGCAGCGGCACCGCCCGGCCGCCGGTTCGCGGAGCGGCTCGCCGGCGTGCGGAGTCCACTGAGGACTCCCGGGTGGCCGGACGGATCCGGTGGTTCCGACCGGCGAGTAACCTGGTGGTGATGTTGGTTGCCACCGAACCCGGGAAGTAGGGGAGAGGCATGTTCTGGACCATCCTCGGATGGATCGTCTTCGGCCTGGTCGCGGGTTTCATCGCCAGGGCGATCGTGCCGGGCAAGGACGACATCGGCCTGGTGCGGACGATCCTGCTCGGCGTCGCCGGGTCGGTCGTCGGCGGATTCGTCTTCGGCCTGCTCACGGTCGGCCTGCGCGGCTTCGAGCCGGCGGGCTGGATCGGCTCGGTGATCGGCGCGGTGATCGTGCTGGTGATCTACAACAAGGTCACCGGCCGCAAGCGCCGGATCCGTTCGTAGCGCGGGCTCGCGCAGCGGTACCAGGGGAAACCGGTTTCGCCGGTTTCCCCTGATTCTTGCGCGGTGCCGCGGGCGCGAAAACCGGTCCCGCGGCTGCGGTCACGGCTTGCGGCCGACTCCGGCCAGCCCGGTCAGGCGCTCCGGGTGCTCGCCGACCTCGTCCGGCACCACCGGGCGCCACTGCGGCAGGAAGACCACGCCCGGCTCCGCCAGCTCGAAGCCGTCGAAGAAGCCGGTCACCTCGGCCTTCGAGCGCATCGTCATGGGCGTCGTGGTGCGCTTGCGGTAGAGGTCGGCGTGCGCCGGGCCGACGTCGGGGCGGCCCTCGTTGGAGGCGTGCGAGATCGCCAGGAAGCTGCCCGGGGCCATCGCCTCCCGGTAGCGGGCGATGATCTTCCGCGGCTCGTCGGCGTCCGGGACGAAGTGCAGCACGGCGACCATCATCACCGCGACCGGCCGGCTCAGGTCCAGCAGTTCGGCGACCTCCGGGCTGCCGAGCACCCGCTCCGGATCGCGCATGTCGACGTCGATGATCGCGGCGTCCGGGTTGTCCTGCAGCAGCTTCTTGCTGTAGGCGACGGCGACCGGATCGGTGTCGACGTAGACCACCCGCGCACCGGGTGCAGCCCGCTGTGCGACCTCGTGCACGTTGCCGACGGTGGGGATGCCCGAACCCAGGTCGAGGAACTGGTCGATGCCCTGCTCGACGCAGAACTGCACGGCGCGGCGCAGGAAGGCGCGGTTGGCCTGCATCACCAGCGGCAGGTCCGGCCACATCGCGATCGCTTCCTCGGCCATCTGCCGGTCCACCGCGAAGTTGTGGTCGCCGCCCAGGTAGTAGTCGTAGACCCGCGCCGCGTTCGGCTTCTCCAGGTCGATGTGCCCGTGCTCCGGCGACACCTCGGACATCCAGCTCCTCCTCACGGCCGGGCGGTGCGCCACCGCCCAGCCGTGATGTTAATCGTGTCCGTTATGCCCGGGCTAGACCGCCGGTTCGGCAGCGCCGCCCAGCCGGACCACGACGCCCAGGGCCAGCAGCGCGACCGCCGCGCCACCGGTCATGGTGATGGCCATCGCCGGGCCGTCATTGCCCAGCAGCCCGACCAGCGGCGCGATCAGCGCGCCGAGCCCGAACTGCCCGGCGCCGAGCAGCGCGGCCGCGGTCCCGGCGGCTTCGCCGTGCCGCGAGAGCGCGAGCGCGGGCGCGTTGGGCAGGACGAATCCCATGGCGCCCAGCACCAGCCACAGGGGCACGATGAACCCGTACAGCCCGCCGGTGCCGGTGGTGGTCAGCGCGGTCAGGACCAGGCCCGCCGCGGTGGCCGCGACCAGCGCGCCGAACACGATCTGCTTGGGGCTGTAGCGGTTGAGCAGCACGACGTTGAACTGCGAGGCGCCGATCAGCGCGACCGCGCCGACGCCGAAGACCAGGCCGAACGACTGCTGGTCGAGGCCGAACTGCTCCTGGAGCACGAACGAGGAGCCCGAGATGTAGGAGAACAGCGCGGACATCGCCAGCGCCGCCACGATGGCGAGCAGCACGAAGTCGCGGTCGGTGATCAGCTGCCGGTAGGTGCGCAGGACCGGGCGGAACTGCGCGGCCTGGCGGCGCTCCGGCGGCAGCGACTCCTTGAGCGCGAAGATCGCCACCACCAGCAGCACCGCGCCGATGATCGCCAGCGCGCCGAACACGCCGCGCCACGAGCCGGTCAGCAGGATGGCGCCGCCCAGGCTCGGCGCGAGGATCGGTGCCACGCCCATCACCAGCATCAACCGGGAGAGCGCGGTGGCCGCGGCGCGGCCGCTGAACAGGTCCCGGACCACGGCGAGCGCGACGACCATGGCGGCGGCCGCGCCGATGCCCTGCAGCGTGCGCAGCGTTCCCAGCACGGCGATGTTCGGCGCGAACAAGCACGCCACCGAGGCCAGGATGTGCAGCGCGGTTCCGATGATCAGCGGCAGCCTGCGGCCGACGATGTCGGAGAACGGGCCGATCAGCAGCTGACCGATGCCGAGGCCGAGCAGGGTGCCGGTGAGGGTGAGCTGCACCGTGGAGGCGCTGGCCGCCAGGTCGTTGCCGATGGCGGGCAGCGCGGGCAGGTACATGTCGATGGTGAGCGGGCCGAGGGCGATCAGCGCCCCGAGCACGACGATGACCCGGAATCGGTCGAACCCGGTCGGCTCTTTCGCGGCAGGTCGTGCGTCCCGCGTCGCCGGAGGGTTCTGCACCGCAACGTTGTCCATTGTTGCCTTTCGAACTCACCGCGAGGGGTGGGAGATTCTGACGCGCTCCTTAGCGATGGTCGCGATCGCTTTGTTCCCGCGTTGGCGGCGCAATGGCTGTGATGCGGGCTACAGTGCGCCGGATTCAGTGCCATATCGGGATTTTCCGCGCATCAAGTTAACCGCGCTAAATGTCTATTGTGGACGTATTCCCGGTTTCCGGTAAAGGGATGATGAATTCTGGCGGTCGGGAATGCGCGTGGTGTCCGGCCGGGCCCGGTTCCCGGATCCCGGATCCTGGGAATCGGGCCGGACGCGCCGTGGCCGCTTCCTGTGCGAAGAGGGCTCCGCCCGGTGCCCTGCGGGGGGTAGGATTTCCAGGTTTGGCCAGGCCGGTGAAGTGGAGCGGGCGATGCACGGATACACCCAGGACAAGGACAACTACCTCAAACGACTGGCGCGCATCGAGGGGCAGGTCCGCGGCCTGGCGCGGATGATCGAAGAGGACAAGTACTGCATCGACATCCTGACCCAGGTCTCGGCGGTGACGAAGGGCCTGCAGGCGGTCTCCCTGCGGCTCCTCGACGAGCACCTCAAGCACTGCGTGGCCGAAGCGCTGGCCGAGGGCGGCCAGAACGCGGACGAGAAGGTCAAGGAGGCCAGCGACGCGATCGCCCGCCTGGTGAAGTCCTGAGGCGTGGGCCGGGAGCGGCGGTCGGCCGCCCCCGGCCTGTCGTCAGCTCTGCGACAGCAGGGCGCGCATGGTGTCGATCTCGGCCTGCTGGGCGTCGATGATCTGCTGGGCCATCTGCTTGGCCGCCGGGAACTGGCCGTCGGACAGCTCGGTCCGGGCCATCGTCACGGCACCCTCGTGGTGCTTGATCATCAGCTCCAGGAACATGCGGTCGAACTCCGCGCCCTTGGACTGCTCCAGCTGCGTCATCTCGTCGCCGGTCATCATGCCGCCCATGTCGCCGTGACCCATCGAGCTGTGGTCGGCGCCGGGCCCGGCGCCCCACTCGCCCAGCCAGCCGTTGAGCGTCGCGATCTCCGGTCCCTGCGCGGCCTCGATCTGCTTGGCCAGGTCCTTGACCTGCTGGGACTCCGCCCGCTCCGGGGCGAGCCGGGACATCTCGATCGCCTGCTCGTGGTGCGGGATCATGCCCTGCGCGAAGGTGACGTCGGCGGCGTTGCTCGCCGCCTGCTCCTGGCTCGCCGGAGCCTCCGGGGCCGGGGTGGTGCCGGTGCCGCAGCCTGCCAGTGCGATCGCGGCGACCGCGCTGGCCGCGGCGGCGAATGCGCGTGTGCGCTTCATCGTTGTCCTCGTCTTTCCATGAGCTGAATCGGGCGTGCGTCATCGAGCCACGACGTGGAGGTCGCGGCCGATCAGCTGCCGATCAGCGACGAAGCACGCACAGCGCCGCGAGTCTTCGCGGTACGGGCAGAGGTGGCGGCAGCAGCACCGGCAAGGCCACGGCCAGGCTCTTCGGCAGCTCGGCCGCGGCGCGGAGGACGCGGCGGAGCTGGGGGAGCAGCAGCACCAGGAAGCCGGCGATGATCGCCAGGCACAGGTGCAGCGCGCCGTGGCCGGAGTCCGCCGGCGGCTCGTGGTGCTCGACCGCCGCGGTCTGCACGGCGGCGGCCGGCTGGTGCGCCGACTCGTGCTGCTGAGCCGGGACGTGGTGCATCAGCACGACGCAGAGCGCGAGGACCAGCAGCAGGCCCCAGCGGAGCAGTCCCGGACGTTCGCGCACGCCCCTCACCATACCGGGGTTGGGTTTGCCGGTCGTCAGGACTTCACCAGTCGGGCGATCGCGTCGCTGGCCTCGCGGATCTTGTCCTCGGCCTGCTCGCCGCCTTCGGCGAGCGCTTCGGAGACGCAGTGCTTGAGGTGCTCGTCCAGCAGGCCCAGCGCCACGGCCTGCAGGGCCTTGGTGGTGGCCGAGATCTGGGTGAGCACGTCGATGCAGTACTCGTCGTTGTCGATCATCCGGGCCAGGCCGCGGACCTGGCCCTCGACCCGCCGCAGCCGCTTGGCGTAGTTGTCCTTGTCGTGCGTGTAGCCGTGCATCGGCACCTCCCCGGAGTCCTTGCTTCCTTTATACCCCAGGGGGGTAATTTTCGGCAAAGCCGATCAGAGGAAGCCCTCCGGCTTGACCGGTCCTTTCGCCGCCTCCGGCTGCTCCCGCTCGGCGCGCGCCAGCCAGAGCACGCCGCCCAGCTGCACCAGGGCCGCGCCGCCGGTCAGGGCCACCGCGATGATCGCGTAGCTCTGCCAGCCCGAGATGAAGCCCAGCACCACCGCGACGACGAAGAACAGCAGCGTGCGCACCAGCACGGTGGTGAGTTGACTCTTGCTCATCTCTCAAGGGGCCTTCCTGCTCGCTTCCCTCACCGAGTGTAGGCGGCCGGGCGGGCGGCCCTCGCGAAGCGGGTGCGCCGCCCGGGTTCACCGGCTGCCGTCGGCTGCGGGCTGCGGAGGGAGCTGGGCCGCCGCGCGCAGCTGGCCGGAACCAGGCCTCCCGCCTGCGGAGACCGCGCTCGGGCTGATCCCCCTGGCGCGCTTGAACGCCGAGCTGAAGCCGAAGCCGTCGGCGTAGCCCACGCGCTTGGCCACCGAGGAGACCGTTGCACCGGGTTCGGCCAGCAGCTCGGTCGCCAGCGACATCCGCCAGTCGGTCAGGTAGGCCAGCGGCGGTTCTCCGACCAGCTCGGTGAACCGCCTGGCCAGCGTGGCCCGGGAAACACCGGAGTGCGCGGCCAGCGAGGCGACCGTCCACGGCCTGGCCGGTTCTTCGTGCATGGCTTGCAGCGCGCGGCCGACGACCGGATCGGAAAGCGCCTGGTGCCACGCGGGTGGGCGGGCCTCCGGGCGGTCGAACCAAGCGCGGAGCGCGCACAGCAGGAACCAGTCCAGCAGTCGCTCGAGCACGGCGTCCTGGCCCGGCTTGATCGAGGCGACCTCGGAGGCGACGAACTCGAGAACGGGATCGCAACCGTCACCCGGCAGGACCAGCAGAGGTGGCAACGCGTCCACGAGCCGGCGGCCGGGGTTGCTGCACAGCTGGTAGCCGCCGACCAGCAGCACGGTGCGGCCCGCAGCCGCGCGTTCGGCGGCCGGGAGGTCGCTGACCACGGAGAACGGCTCGCTGGAGATGGCGAGGTCGCCCTGTTCCAGCAGCGTCGGCTCGCCCCTGCCGGGCAGGAGCCACCCGTGGCCGTGGACCACGGCGCAGAGGGCCAGCGACGCGTCCTCCGGGGAGCGCGACGACCACGGCGCGGGCAGTTCGGCTTGGCGGAACAGGGTGCTCTCAGCCCGGACACCTCGGAGCAGATCGGTGAGCACGTCCATGAGCTCAACGTAGACGAACGCACATGACCGCGAGATCGCCGGCGATGGCCGCCCGGGCCGTTGCTCGCTTGACTCGGTGGCATGACGGGAAGAACGGTCCTCGTGCTCGGTGCGACGGGCAAGACCGGACGACGTGTGGTCGCGCGGCTGCGCGCGGCGGGCGAGCAGGTGCGCGCGGCCTCCAGGTCCGCCGACGTGCGGTTCGACTGGGCCGGCCGGTCCACCTGGCCGATAGCCCTGAGCGGTGCCGCCGCGGTGTACCTGGTGGTGCCGGAGGAGGTCGAACCGGTGGCGCCCTTCGTCGAGCAGGCGGTGGAGGCGGGCGTCGAGCGCTTCGTGGTGCTGTCCGGTCGAGGTGCGGACACCTACGGGGACTCCGCCTTCGGGCGATCGATGATCGCGGCCGACTTCGACTCCTACGTCACCGCGGCTGCGGCAGCAGGTGCGTGGGATTGAGGGGCTAGCCCGTGCGGTCGTCGACCAGCGAGGTCGCGGTGAGGAGGAGTTTCACGCAGTAGTCGACCAGCTGCTCGTGCGTGGCCGGGAGGCTGCCGTCCAGCCAGCGGACGAACAGGTTCGTCAGCGCGCCGATCAGCGCCGTCGCCGTCATCCGCGCGCCCAGGTCGGCGGCCTCCCCGTCGAGTTCGGACCGGATCAGGTCGGCGAACACCGGCATCAGCTCGGCGCCCCGGCTGCTGAGCGTCGCGTCGGTCACGGGTTCCAGCAGCAGCACCCGGCCCTTGCGCGGGTCGTCGGTGAGCACGGCGAGGAATGCTTCGACCGCGGCTGTCGCGACCGCTTCCCGGGTGCCCTCGGTATCGGCCACCGCTGCTCCCAGCGCGGTTCTCGCCTCCTCGGCGACCTGGTCGTACACCGCCAGCAGCAGGGCGTCCCGATCGGGGAAGCTCTCGTAGAAGTAGCGGTCGGTGAGCTTGGCGCGGCGGCACACCGAGCGGACCGTCACGGCCGCGCTGCCCTGCGTGCCCAGCAGTTCCAGGCCGACTTCGAGCAGCTTCGACCGCCGCGCGGATCGGCGCTGCTCGAGGCTGGTCCCGCCCCACGTCATCCGGTTGCTCCGCTCGGTTGATGGTCATTGACGGCCACCCGCCGCGATCCTACTTTGACGACAGGTGTCCTCAGTTCAGGAGGGAGCACCGATGTCGAAGCCGACACCGCTCGGTCCGGACTCGCTCATGTGGCGCTACTTCGGCGACTGGCGCGGCCTGCTGCTGGCGCTGTGGGCCGGGTCGATGCAGAACATGCACCCGCAGCTGGGCGCGGGAGTCGAGGAGCACTCGCGGTTCTTCGACGAGCGCTGGGAGCGGCTCTTCCGGTCCCTCTACCCGATCGGCGGGGTGATCTACGACGGCCCGCGCGCCGAGCAGACCGCGCGGCAGGTGCGCGGCTACCACGACACGATCAAGGGCGTCGACAAGCACGGGCGGCCCTACCACGCGCTCAACCCGGACACCTACTTCTGGGCGCACTCGACGTTCCTGGTGATGCCCGTCCTGATCAACGAGCACTTCGGCGAACCGCTCACCGAGGAGCAGAAGGAGCAGATCTACGCCGAGGGCGTGCAGTGGTACCGCCTGTACGGGATGAGCATGCGCCCGGTGCCGCCGGACTGGCGGAGCTTCCAGGAGTACTGGGACCGCATGTGCCGCGAGGTCCTGGAGGACAACAAGGCCACCCGCGACGTCCTGGACATCTCGCGGATCGGTAAGCCGCCCGCGCTGCGCTGGCTGCCCGCGCCGCTGTGGAAGCTCGCCCGCATCCCGATCAGCCGCGGCTTCGTCTGGCTCACCGTCGGCGTCTACGACCAGGCCGTCCGGGACAAGCTCGGCTACCGCTGGACCGCGCGCGACGCGCGGCTCCTGCGCCTGCTGGGACGCACGCTCGCCCTCGCGTGGCGCCTGGTGCCGTTCGAACTGCGCTACCACCCGCGCGCCCGCGCGGGCTGGCACCGCGTGCGCGGCAAGACCCCGGCCGGTGCGCCGCTGGTCGAAACCCCGTCCCGCTACCTCCCGCCGCCGGACCGCCGCGACGACCCCAAGCACTACTCGCCCGCGCAGGTCGGCTGAAACCAGGTGACTCCTCGTGGCGGTACGCGACCTCGCCGGTGCGTGCTGTGATCACCAGTGGTGAACCGCCGCCTCACCGCGATCTCCGCGCGCGCTCGTGCGCCCGCGGAGGGAGGAGGTCGTTGATGATCCGTCGCACCTGCGCGGTCGTCGCCGCGCTCATGCTGGCCCTCACCCCGGCAGCCGTCGCGGCCGAGGTCAAGCCGGTGGCCACCGGCTTGGACATCCCGTGGGGCCTGGCGTTCCTGCCCGACGGCTCGGCGCTGTTCACCCAGCGCGACACCGGGCAGATCATGTCCCTGAAGGACGGCCAGGTCGCCGAGGTGCAGAAGATCGAGGACTCCGAACCGACCAACGGCGAGGGCGGGCTGATGGGCCTGGCCGTGTCGCCGCAGTTCGAGTCCGACCAGACGGTGTTCGTCTTCTACAGCACCAGCGAGGACAACCGGATCGCGAAGCTGCGCCTCGGCGAAGCCCCGCAGCCGATCCTGACCGGCATCGCGAAGAACCGCTACCACAACGGCGGCCGCCTCGCGTTCGGCCCGGACGGCATGCTCTACGCCGCCACCGGCGACGCCCAGGACAAGCCCAGCGCGCAGGACCCGGACTCGCTCAACGGCAAGATCCTGCGCATGACGCCCGACGGGAAACCGGCCCCGGACAACCCGTTCGGCGATTCGCTGGTCTACTCGCTGGGCCACCGCAACCCGCAGGGCCTGGGCTGGGACGACGCGGGCAGGCTGTACTCCTCGGAGCTCGGCGACGCCACCTGGGACGAGGTCAACCTGATCGAGGGCGGCAAGAACTACGGCTGGCCCGAGTGCGAGGGCGAGTGCGGCAACGGCGAGTTCACCGACCCGCTGGTGACCTGGCCGACCCGCGAATCCTCGCCCAGCGGCCTGGCGGTCCACGACGGCAACATCTACGTCGCGGCCCTGCGCGGCCAGCGCCTCTGGCAGATCCCGCTCAACGGCGACGGCTCGGTCGGTGAGCCGGTTGCGCTGCTGGCCGGCGAGTACGGCCGCCTCCGCACGCCGGTCTCGGCCCCGGACGGCACCCTCTGGGTGACGACCTCCAACCAGGACAACAACGGCAGCCCCGGCGCCGACGACGACCAGATCCTCAGCGTCACCCCGTGACGCGGGCGCGAACGCCCTCCTGCCGGTACCCGGAACCGGCAGGAGGGCGTTCGGCTCATCGCTTGCGCTTCAGCGTGCGGTCGTAGTTCTTGGAGTGCGCTTTGGCGATCAGCGCGGAGAGATCCGTGCTCCGCAGGTCGAAGGTCATCGCAGGTGTGCCGGGTCGGCTGGATCTATGCTGCGGGGCATGGCGAACAGGTCTCCCAGCGACATGATGGCCGCCGTGACCGAGAGCATGCGGGAGCGGACCGGCAGGTCGCTGGAGGAGTGGGTGCGGCTCGTCGAGGCCGAAGGGCCCGATCCGCTCGATCAGAAGGCGGTGCGCGGCTGGCTCAAGGAACAGCACGGCGTCCCGCAGAACTCGCAGTGGGCGATCGCCGACGCCGCCGCTCGGGCCGCGGGCTGGGAGCGGCCGACGGTCGAGGGCTACATCGACGGCCAGTACGAGGGGGCGAAAGCAGTGCTGCGCCCGATCTTCGACCGGGTCCGCGAACTGGCCGAGGCCCTCGGCGACGATGTGACCGCGGAGGGCTGGAGCACCTACACGCCGTTCGTCCGGTCCCGCCAGTTCGCGGCGATCGCCGCCGCCACCAAGACCCGGGTGGACCTCGGCCTCCGCTTCGTGGAGGCTCCCGACTCACCCCGGCTGAAGCCGTCCAAGGGCCCCGGCCAGTCGACCCACAAGATCGGCCTGACAATCCTTGACGACGTCGACGAGGAAGTCGAATCGCTGCTCCGAGCCGCCTACGAGCAGAACGGCTGAACCCGCGTCACGACAGCTGATCGCGGCTCGGCCGCTCATGCGGAGCGTCCACTGTCGACCCGTGCGGGAACCGCGCTTCGCGGTCCCCGCACGGTGATTCGACCGTGTGCCGACCCGGAGGCCTGCGCTCACACGTGTGGTTCCACCAGTTCCACCACGTTGCCCTTGGAAGCCGGACCGATCCTGGTGGCGACGATCTCACCGTTCTTGAACACGTACAGCGTGGGGATGGCGGTCACGTCGTACTTGGGATACGTCTCCGGCTCCCGGTCGATGTCCATCCGGCCCACCGTGAGGCGGCCTGCGTAGTCCTTCGCGACCTCCACGAGGATCGGGTCCAGCGCCCTGCACACCCCGCTCCATTCGGCGCGGAAGCACACGAGGACCGGCCCCGAGGCTTCCACGACATCGGATTGGAAGCTGCTGTCGCTGAGTTCGACGACGACGCTCATGAGCACTCTCCTTCTCCGTTGGTCTGCGAGCAGTTCACGGCCGTCGTTGTGCCGACACGGCCGTCTCCGGGTAATCGGCCGTGGCCTGGTGCCCGGCCGGGCACCAAGTGCCGCCGGGAAACCCGGGAGGATCTTGGGCAGGCGGAATGAACGACCCGGCGGATGCGGGCCGTTCCTGCGAGAAAGGGCAACGGCGCGCCACCCCTCCCGATCACTGTCGGGAGTCGAGCGAGCACGTGCGGTAACTGTCTGGTACGGATCATGTCAGCCCGCGATTCGACGACGCCAGAGCCAGATGGGTAATTCCGGGAACGTCGTCGAACCTCCGGCACACCGTGATCGGCACCCGCGGACCGCGAGATCGTCTGTCATCGGCAAGAAGTCGAACCACCGCCGGGGCAAGGAGAACAGGGCGCCGGGGG
>NZ_JAQGLB010000027.1 GCF_027853965.1 Saccharopolyspora indica
GGTCCGGATGTCAAGCCTGAAACCCCGAAGGGGCGGCCGCCAGGCCGGGCTTGACATCCGGACCACAGCCCCCACAATCCCACAAACCACGGGGATGACCCCACACACGACGAAACAACATCAGTAGTACGCACCTCGAAAACTCAACAGCAGAACCAAAAACCAACCACAACCCCAGAACCCACCAAACCCCCTAACCCAAGCCCAGATCCGGCAACGGCGCATCGACCAGAAGAGAGCGAAGAGCCTCAACAGGTCCGCTCGGCGTCCGATCGGTGCGCCACCACAGAGCCACTTCGTGAGCACGAGGTTCGTCCGCGACCGGAACTAGCCGCACTCCGTCGGTGTTGGCCGTCAGCACGGCCAGGGCGTTCGTCACGGCTACCGCTGTCCCGGCGCGCACCAGGGCGATCAGGGTTTGGGGCTGGTCGGTGCGGAAGACGACGTCGGGCGTCAGGCCCGCTCGCTCGAAGGCCAGCGCCGCAGCGACGTTACCGCGAGCGCTCTCCCCCACCGCGATCAGCGGTCGGGCGGCCAGGTCCGCCAGGCGCAGCGGACCGGCCGGTGATTCTCCTCGCGGGAGCACCGCTACCAGCGGCTCCTGCCACAGCGGCCGGCAGGTCAGCGCGTCGCTGGACGGAACGGGCAGCACTGGCCGGACCGCGAGGTCGACTTCTCCGGACAGCAGCGCCGCCTCCAGTTCCAGCGCGGTGCCCTCCTGCAGCACCAGCTCCACTCCCGGGTAGCGCCGCGCGCTCTGCTCGAACAGGAACGGGAACAGGTGCGCCGCCGCGCTGGGGCATGCGCCGAGCCGGGCCTTGCCGTGCACTCGCCGCGCGGCTCGCGCCGCGTTGTCGCTGGCCGCTTGCAGGTGCTGCAGCATGCCTCGGGCGTGGGGCAGCAGCTCGCGGCCTTCGGCGGTCAGCTCCACCGGCGTGCAGGTGCGGTCGAACAGCCGCACGTCCAGCGCTCGTTCCAGCTCCGCGACGTGGGTGCTGATCCTCGACTGCGAGCGGTACAGGGCCTGCGCGGCTGCGGAGAAACCGCCGTGCTCCACCACCGACACGAAGCTGACGAACCAGTCCAGGCGGAAGCGGTACGCCTCCGCCGCCTTCACCGCGACCACCCCACGCCCATCGCACCGATGATCGCGGTCAGCCGAACACCTTGTCCAGCTGCTGGAGCACCGTCAGCACCGCGAGCACGCCGAACAGCAGGATCGACCAGATCAGCGCCGCCAGCCGGTAGCCGCGGACGCGGATCGGGGCGGGCAGCATCCTGCGGTTGATCGCGATCAGCAGGCCCGAGTAGATGAACATCATCACCCCGCCCGTGCAGGCCGAGATCGTCGCCAGCAGCAGCGGCTGGCCGAGCCCGGCGAGGACGACGACGATGCCGATCGCCACCAGGCCCCACACCAGCGCGGCGTAGATCGCGCTCTCCGAGGCCTTCGGGAAGTAGGTCGTCTTCAGCACGTCGGCGGCCAGCCGGCTGGTGTAGTCGACGATGCCCAGCGCCGCGGCGAACAGCGAGAACGCGCCCACGATCCAGAAGAAGTAGCCGAACCAACCACCGGCCGCGGCCATCATCGCCTCGCCCTCGACGCGCAGGAACGACACGTCGTTGGACACCTCTCCGGAGCCGAAGACGGTCGCGTGGGCCAGCAGCGACATGAACACGATGGACAGGAACGTGATGGCCACGAAGGTCAGCGCCTGCTCCTTGTTGGCGAAGCGCCACCACACCCGCCAGCGGTCCAGGTTCTCCTCGGTCGCCGGGAAGATGAACCCGGCCTGCCCGCGCGCCTCGGTCTCGCCGGTCAGCGGCGAGACGATCTTCGGCACGTAGCGGCCCATGCCGAAGCCCTTGTCCCGGATCCAGTTGCTCTGCACCAGGTTCTGGCCGCCGCCCGCCCCGGCGAAGGCCAGCGCGCCCATCAGCACCGCGAAGCCCAGCTCTGCGGCCGGGAACCGCGCTTCCGAGACGATCGTGGGCAGCGCGCTCCAGGTGCGGGCGCCGAGGACGAACAGCGAGCCGATCACGATGAGCAGCAGGATCGCCGCCACCTTGACCATCTGCGCCCGTTCCAGCGCGGTGTAGACCGCGGGTGCCAGGGTGAGGATCAGCGCCACCACGACGAGGATCACCACCGACACCACCGCGACGTCGCCGCCGAAGGCGTAGGTGAACAGCGTCGCCGAGCTGGTCGCCCAGGCGGGCCACAGGTTCGCGAAGTAGGCCAGCACCGCGAACACCAGGCCCCAGTGCTTCCACAGCCTGCTGAACCCGGTGACCGCGGTTTCCCCGGTGGCCAGCGTGTAGCGCTCGATCTCCATGTTCAGGAAGTACTGCGTGAGCAGGCCGAGCAGCGCGGCCCACACGAAGGTCAGCCCGACCTGCGAGGTGATGTAGGGGAACAGGATGAACTCGCCGCTGGCCAGCCCCACCCCGGCGGCGACGATGCCAGGACCGATCAGCCGCCACTGCCGGGCCGGTGGTTCCGGCAGGTCGCGCACCTGCGGGCGCGGGATGTGCTTGTCCGGGAAGGCCTTCGCCGGATCGGTCGGGTTCGCCTCGGCCATCTGCACCCTCCGTTGCTCTGCTGTGGGCTTGTCACGGCTCCATGCCGACGGGCCTGCCGACCAGGAACGCGTAGCTGAGCGCGGCGGCGATGGCGATCCCGCTGGCCGCCAGCAGCGCGATCACGAACGATCCCGTCCGGTCCACGATGATCCCGGTGATCAGCGGCGCGAACGCACCGCCGAAGTAGCCGCCGAAGTTCTGCAGGCTGCCCAGCGAGGCGGTGATCCGCTCGGCGCCGACGGTGGTGGCCAGCGACCAGGCACCAGCGCTGGCGTTGTTCATGAAGAACTGCGACGCGGAGATGCACACCAGCGCGAGCGCGGTGCTCGGGGTGAGCGCGACCGGGATGGTGCACAGCCCGCCGAGCAGCAGCCCGGCGCAGATCGGCACCTTGCGCGCGGTCATCGTCGAAACCCCGCGCCGCACCAGCAGATCACCGACACCGCCGCCGGAGAGCATGCCGAGGGTTCCTGCGAGGTAAGGCACGACGAGCGCGATGCCGGTGTCGGCCACGCTCAGGCCGCGCTCGCCCGACAGGTAGGCGGGCAGCCAGGTCAGGTAGAGGTAGACGGAGTAGATGACCCCGGAGAAGCCGATCATCATGCCCCAGGTGCTGCGGTGGCGCAGCAGGCCCAGCCATTCGCGCAGCGACACCGGTTCCGGCACCGGCCCGGGTTCGGCGGACAGCTGCCCGCGGTCCCGGTAGACGGCGAACCAGATCAGCGCGAGCACGATGCCCGCGACCCCGGCCACCACGAACATCGTGCGCCACCCGTAGCTGAGCATCAGCCAGGTCAGCAGCGGCGGTGCGATGGCCGGTGCCAGCGTGGACGCGGTGTTGAACAGCCCGATCGGCAACCCGCGGGACTCGCGCGGGAACCAGTCGGCGACGACCTTGGCCCCGCCGGGGAATGCCGGTGCCTCGCCCACGCCGAGGAACAGCCGCCCGAACAGCATCTGCTTGAAGTTGGCGGCGACACCGCAGAACGCCTGCGCGACCGACCACAGCAGCAACCCGCCGCCGAGCACCTTCCGCGGCCCGAACCGGTCGAGCAGCCCTCCGGCGGGCAGCTGCGCGAAGGCGTAGGCCCAGGAGAACACCGACAGCA
This sequence comes from Saccharopolyspora indica, assembly GCF_027853965.1. GTDB lineage: Bacteria > Actinomycetota > Actinomycetes > Mycobacteriales > Pseudonocardiaceae > Saccharopolyspora > Saccharopolyspora indica. Next base: position 3,693 of record NZ_JAQGLB010000027.1, read on the forward strand.
GCAGCCCCATCTCGGTCGGCCCGATGCCGAACTCGTCCTGAACGCTGTGGTTGGCGATGGCCAGCGTGCTGCGGTCGACGTAGTTGATGATGCCGATGAGCAGCAGCAGGACGAGGAGCAGCACGCGCATCCGCCGGATGCTCTGCGGTGGCCTCATGCGGTCTCCCCGGACGACGGTGTCCCAGTAGGGCCGTGGAACCGACCGCGCGGCGCGTACCCGACGCGGATCCGGCGCTCGACCATAAGCGGCCGTCACACGCCGGTAAAGCCCCCTCCGCGCATGCCCGCCATCCGCTCCGCGGATGGCTCAGCGCTCCTCCGCGCTCCGCAGCCGCTCCGCTGCCGCGTCGCGGTCGCGCTGCGCGCGCTCCCGGCGCTGCCGGGCGGCTTTCGCACTGCGTCGGAGCTCGCGCTGCTCGCCCTCCGCGTGCTCCAGCGCGTCGCGCCGCTGCGCGAGCTGCTCGCGCAGCTCGTCGATCTCGTCGCGCAGCTCCTCGCACCGGTCTTCGGCCTCGCGCTGCGCGCGCTCGGCGGTTTCCAGCGCGTCCGCGGCTTCGCCCAGCTGCGCGTCGCTGCGCCGCAGCTCTTCGCGGAGTTCCGCGAGGGGTTCCGCCTGGCGCGAGGTTCGCTGCGCGGTGCGGCGCATGGCGGCGACGGCGAGTTCGTCGAGGCCGAATCCGCTGTATTCCAGGGGTTTCGCCAGGGTCGCCGCTTGCACTTCGCGGCCTGCGGCGGGATCGGAGAGCGCGGCGGTGAGGGTCAGCTCGACTTGTTGGCGTGCGGTTTCGGTCAGCGCGTGGCCGTGTTCGGCCGCCAGGGCGGCGGCGCGGTCGGTGAGGTCGCGCAGGGTCTTGGTGCGCTCTCCGGCGAGGCCGCGGATGTCGTCGCCGCGCAATTCGCGCTGGGCCGAGCGCAGCCGCTCCCCCAGGTCCAGCAGGGTGCGCAGCGCCGCCGGGTCGTGGGCGGCCAGCAGGTTCACCGCCCACGCCGCCGTGGTGGGTTTGCGCAGCTTCTTGAGCGCGGCGGCGAGGTCGTCGTCGCCGCGCTGCTTGGCCGCCGCCGCTTCCCGGTCGCGGGCGGGGATGAATCCCGCGGGGTCGGCGGTGCACAGGTCGCGGGCGATCTGCTCGAACTCCACGGCCTCAACGTGCCACGGCTGCCCGAGGTGCGCGAGGTCCGGGACGCTCGCAGGCTGTGGGCATGAGTGGTTTGGAACGGCCTCGAGACCAGCGCGTGATCGCCGGGGTGTGCAGCGCGATCGCCAACCGGTTCGGCTGGAGCGTCGGGCTGGTCCGGCTGGCCTTCGTCGTCTCCTGCGTGCTGCCCGGCCCGCAGGTCTTGTGCTACGTGGTGCTCTGGATCCTGATCCCCAACTCGCCGTGAGCGTCAGGGCGTCCAGGTGTAGGCGGGTGTGATCGAGCGTTCGAGGAAGGTGCTGGGCACGTGGGGCAGCGCTGCGTTGCGCAGTGCGGTCAGCGGTGGTGATGTCCAGTGCGCCGGGGCGGCGACCTGGCGGGATCGGCGAGCGATCAGCTGGGTGCGCGGCCTGCGGGTGCGGTCGTACTCCGCCAGTCCCGCGCGCACGCCGAGCTCGTCGACGGCGGCGGCGAGCGTGACGGCGTCTTCGAGCGCCTGGCAGGCTCCCTGGCCGAGGTTCGGTGTCATGGCGTGCGCGGCGTCGCCGAGCAGTGCGACGTTCCCGGTGACGAAGGTGCGCAGTTCCGGCAGCTCGTAGGTGTCGTGCTGCGACACCTCGTGCGCCGAGTCCAGCAGGGCCGGGATGGGGTCGTGCCAGCCGGCGAAGCGCTCGCGCAGCTCGTCCAGGCCGATGCGGGTGCCGGTCGGGGCGTTGGCCATCAGGTAGCAGTAGACGCGACCGTCGGGCATCGGCACGCAGCCGAATCGTTCGCCGCTGCCCCAGGTTTCCGCGCTCTCGGCGACGGGGTGGGGCGGAGCGATGAGTCGCCAGGTGGTGTATCCGACGTAGCGCGGGCCCGGGGTGTCCGGCCAGAGGGAGCGCCGCGTCGCGCTGTGCACGCCGTCAGCGCCCACCACCAGATCCGCGGTGGTGGTGCCGCCGTGCCCGACCGTGCCGTCGGGCCGCACCTGGCTCACCTCGGTGCCGGGGCGCAGCGCGTGCGCCGGGAGGGCCGAGAGCAGCAGGTCGATCAGGTCCGCGCGGTGCACCGTCGCCCACTGGCCGAAGCGCCGCTTGAGGTCGTCGACGTCGTTGCGGATCAACCAGTTCCCGTTCGCGCGGCGGATGCCTGCCAGCGGGTCCGCCGGCCCGGCGGAGCGCACGCGATCGCCGAGGCCGAGTTCCTGCAGCGCGCGGAGGCCGTTGGGCTGGATCGACAGCCCCGCACCGATCTCGGTGAACTCCGGCGCGCGTTCGAGGACCTCGACCTGCCACCCGCGCTGGTGGAAGGCGACGGCCGCGGCCAGTCCGCCGATGCCGCCACCCACGATTGCCACCTTCATCGTCCGGCCACCTCCTGATCGCGGCGCAGGTGCGCGGCCCTGGACGACCGCCACCACACGGCCAGCACGACGAGCGGGACCCACCACCAGCGTTTCGCCACTTTCTTACCCCTTCTAGGTTTACTTAGAGCCATTAAGCAAACATAGTTGATCTAAGATGTCAACGGGCAACGGGAAGGGGCATCGATGGCCGCGGGCACGAGCAGGCGGGAGCGGCTGCGCCAGGCCGCGCTGGAGGAGATCCACGGGGCGGCGCGCGCACTCCTGGTGGAAGGCGGACCGGCGGCGGTGACCATCAACGCCGTCGCGCGGCGGGTGGGGATGAGCGGTCCGGCGCTCTACCACTACTACTCGAGCCACGACGAGCTGGTCGGCGCGGTGACCGCGGACTTCTTCCGCGAGCTGGCCACCACCATGGAGCGGGCCAGGGACGCCATCGCCACCGCGCCGGTCGGCGACCGGTTGCTGGCGGCCTGCCGGGCGATGCGCGGCTGGGCCACCGCCCACCCGGCCGAGTTCGGCTGGATCTTCGCCAGCCCGATCACCCCGGCCCACCAGTGGCCCGGTTCACCGCGCAACCAGGCGGGGCAGCGCTTCGAGCAGGTCCTGCTGGACCTGACCGCCGAGCTGTGGCGGACCCGGCCGTTCCCGGTGCCCGGGCCCGCCGAGCTGGCGCCGTCGCTGCGCGGGCAGCTGGCCGCCTACTCCGAATCCATCGGCGGCGCCCTGCCGCCCGAGGCCGCGCACGTCTTCCTGTCCTGCTGGGTTCGCCTGTACGGCCTGCTGTGCATGGAAGTCCTGCACCAGCTGGACTTCGCCTACACCGACCTGGAACCCGTCTTCGAGGAGTGCCTGCGCGACATCTCCGGCCGGCTGGGCATCGGCTGATCCGTCACACCGGGAATCTTGCGGGGCCGTCGGCGTTGAGCCCGGTGTGAGACTTTCCGTGCTCGACCGCTCGCACGTCGGACTGGGGCTGAGCCCGCAGCAGGCGCTGCGGGACACCGTTCGCTTCGCCCAGCAGGTCGAGGACCTCGGCTACCACCGGTTCTGGGTGGCCGAGCACCACAGCGTGCCCGGCGTCGCCGGGGCCGCGCCCACCGTGCTCGCAGCCGCCGTCGCCGCCGCGACCAGCCGGATCAGGGTCGGCACCGGCGGCGTCATGCTGCCCAACCACCAGCCGCTCGTGGTCGCCGAGCAGTTCGGCGTGCTCGGCTCGCTGTTCCCGGACCGCATCGACGTCGGGCTGGGCCGCTCGGTCGGTTTCACCGACGGCATCCGGCGCGCGCTGGGACGCGGCAAGGAAGCAGCCGACCGGTTCGGCGAGCAGCTCGCGGAGCTGCTGGGCTACCTCGACGGCCGATCGGCCTCCGGCGTGCACGCGGTCCCCGCCGAAGGGCTGGACCTGCCGGTGCTCCTGCTGGCCACCGGTGCCGGTGCGGCCACCGCGGCGGAGTTCGGGCTGCCGCTGGTGATCGCGGCCGCCCACGGCGACGACCGGATGATCCGCACCATCGAGGAGTACCGGGCGAACTTCCGCCCCTCGACGCGGGCCGCCGAGCCGTACGTGGTGCTCGCCCGCTCCATCGCGGTCGCCGAGAGCACCGAGCAGGCCCGGCGCCTGCTCGTCCCCGAGGCGTGGGCGACCGCCTACTCCCGCACCCACGGCGAGTTCCCACCGCTGGAGGCGCCGGAGGAGATCCTCGCGAAGTCGATGTCCGACCGGCAGCGCGCCCAGTTCGACCGCGCCCTGCGCGGCCACCTGTTCGGCACCCCGGACGAGGTCGCCACCGGCCTGGAAGAACTGGCGGCGCGCACCGGCGCGGACGAAGTCCTGGTCACCACCACCGCCCACGACCCGGCCGACCGGCTCGCCTCCTACCGCCTGCTGAGCACCCTCCAGCAGGTGCCGGTCTAACCGATGCCGCGCCGGGTTCGGCCGGGGGCGTGGTCGGCCCTGTCGATCCGCCGGTGGTGGCTGGAGGCCAGCTGCCACGGGACGCTGACCACCAGCACGCCCGGTTCGAAGCGCAGGCGCCAGACCAGGCGCAGCGAGCTCTGGTTGTGCAGCAGGTTCTCCCACCAGCGCCCGACCACGTACTCCGGGACGTAGACGCACACCAGGTCGCGGGGCCCGGCGCGGCGGATGCGCTTGATGTGGTCGATGACCGGCCGGGTGATCTCCCGGTACGGCGACTCCACCACCTTCAGCGGCACCTCGATCCCGTGCCGCTCCCACTCCCGGCGCAGCACCTCGGTGTCGCCCTCGTCGACGTTCGCGGTGAGCGCGGTCAGCGTGTCCGGCCGGTTCGCGCGGGCGAACGCCAGCGCGCGCAGCGTCGGCTTGTGCAGCGTGGACACCAGCACCACCGCGTGCACCCGGCTCGGCAGCGCGATGTCGCCGCGCTCCGGTTCCAGTTCCCGGCGCACCTCGCGGTAGTGCCGGTGGATGCCGCGCATCATCCCGTAGAGCAGCGGGATCGCGATCACCACCAGGTAGGCGCCGTGGGTGAACTTGGTGGCCAGCACCACCACCAGCACGGTCGCGGTGAGCACCGCGCCGACGGCGTTGATCAGCCGGTGGGCGTGGATGCGCCTGCGCTGCGCACCGCGGGCGCTGGCCAGCTCGTGGTTCCAGTGCCGCACCATGCCGATCTGGCTCAGCGTGAACGAGGTGAACACGCCGAGGATGTAGAGCTGGATCAGCGCTGTCGCCGAACCCTCGAACGCCGCGATCAGCGCGATGGCGACCAGCCCGAGCAGGACGATGCCGTTGGAGTGCGCCAGCCGGTCACCGCGGGTGTGCAGCTGGCGCGGCAGGTAGCGGCGCTGGGCCAGCAGCGAGGCCAGCGTCGGGAAGCCGTTGAACGCGGTGTTGGCGGCCAGCAGCAGGATCAGCGCCGCGGCGACCTGCACGACGAAGAACAGCGGGCTGTCCAGGCCGAACACCGCTCCCGCCAGCTGCGCGATGACGGTGCGCTGACCGGTGCTGCGGCAGTCGGTCGGGAACCCGATCAGGTCGCACGGGTTCGCCGCAACCCGGACCTGGGCGATCACCGACAGCGCGGTCACCCCGCTGAACAGGAAGATCGCCAGCACGCCCATGATCACCAGGGTCCGGCCCGCGTTGACCGCCTTCGGCCGCTGGAAAGCGGGTACCCCGTTGGAGATGGCCTCCACCCCGGTGAGCGCCGTGCAGCCGGAGGAGAACGCCCGCAGCAGCAGGAACACGAAGGCGATGCCGGTGATGTCCACCTGCTCGGGCCTGATGCCCCACCCGGCGCTCTCCGCGACCGGCGGGTGACCCGCGGCGAACTGGGTCAGCCCGACCACGATGGTCAGTCCGAGAGCGGCGACGAACAGGTAGGTGGGCACCGCGAAAGCCCGCCCCGACTCGCGCGCGCCGCGCAGGTTCATCGCCATCAGCAGCACGACCACGCCCACGCCCACCGCCACCCGGTGCGGGTAGAGCTGCGGCAGCGCGGAGACGATGTTCTCCACCCCGGCGGCGACCGACACGGCCACCGTCATCACGTAGTCGACCATCAGCGCGGCGGCCACCACCAGGCTGGGATCGCGGCCGAGGTTGCGCACCACCACCTCGTACGAGCCGCCACCGCTGGGGTAGGCGTGCACCACCTGCCGGTAGGAGGCGACCACGACCGCGAGCAGCACCACCACGGCCAGCGCCACCCACGGCGCCAGGTGCAGCAGCGCGAGCCCGCCGATCGAGAGCATCAGCAGGATCTCCTGAGTGGCGTAGGTGACCGAGGAGAGCGGGTCGCTGGCGAAGATGGGCAGTGCGAGCCGCTTCGGCAGCAGCGTCTCCGCCACCCGGTCGCTGCGCAACGGCCGACCGAGCAGCAAGCGCTTCACCAGGTTCACCGCCGAAGGCACCGCTCCAGCGTAGGCCGCCTCAGCGCACCTCACCCGCTCAATCGTCCACAGTGGCCATTCGGATCGGTTGTAGGCTGTCGGCCGACGAGCGAGGAGGCATCGCGAACATGCTCGAGTGCTCTCCGGCCGTGCTGGCCGGACGCGTGCGGGAGTGCGACAGGTTGCTGCCCAGGCCGGGCACCGTTCCGGTTTCCGGCCTGCCCGCGGTGCCGTGGGCGGAGTTCTGCGACCCGGAAAGCCCGTGGCTGCCGCGCTGCGTCGAGGAGTGGCAGGAACGCGGCGGCTTCCAGCACCGCCGCGCGGGGCTGGTGCTGGTGGCGTTCCGGTTCGGCTGGCTGGCGGCGTGCGCCACGGTCCCGGAGCTCCACCTCGGCGCGCCGGTGCCGTCGCTGCGCGACCTGCGCGTCGCGATCACCGCGGAAGGCCGCCTGTCCGCGCTCCGGCCGTCGACGTCGCAGGTCGTCACCGCGCAGCAGTGGTGGCAGGACCTGTCCGAGGCCTTCGAACCGCTGACCGAGGCCCTGCACGCCCTGGGCGGCCCGCCACCGGAGAGCCACGAGTACTGGGGAAACCCGGTCGGCTCGGTGGGCACCGTCCTCTGGCGCCTGCAACGCGCGGGCCTGCCCGGCGACGCGATCGCCACCGCCCGCGAACTGCGCGCCGCGACCGACCGCGAACACCTCCTGGACATCGCCCCCGACCGCGACCCGTGGCCCCGCCGGACCACCTGCTGCCAGTGGTGGCGAGCAGGCGGCGGCTACTGCGACGAGTGCGTCCTCTGGAACTCGGCCGCCCGCGGCTGATCAGCCCTCCAGCGCCTCCTCTGCGGCTTCGAGGCCCGGGACGAGATCGAGCTCGCCCCACCGCGCGGGCCACGCGAAGCGCCGGTCCACGGTCCAGGACAGCACCGCGTCGAGGTCGTCGCGCCGCCCCTCCGGGGCGATCACCAGACGTGCCGCCGGTCCGACCGCCGGACGGGCGATGGTGCACCACGTCGAATCGTCCAGCGGGAACGAGTCCTCCTGGAACCAGTCGCCGAGGAATTCGCCCTCCTCCACCGGGCGCGAGTCCTCGTCCGGTTCCCGGTCGAAGGTCATGTCACCGAGCACCTGACCGCTCAGGGCTCGCACGAAGCGCAACGTGTTCTCGCCGAGCACGACCAGCACGCCGCCAGCGCCCCAGAGCACCGCCGTCGTGCCCTCCGGCACGTGCAGCGACCGCACCAGCGCGGGCTCCTCGCCCAGCGACCACACTTCGATCCGGTCATCGCCGGTCAGGCAGGCACCGTGCTCGCCCGCCGGTTCCCACGCCCAGGGGTGCTGCTCGCCGAAGTGCTCGCCGAGCTGCTCCGTCGTGTCGATGTCGAGGTGGAAGCGCCTGCCGTCCTCGTCGTGGACGTCGACACCGCCGCCGTCCTCCAGCACGATCGCCAACCGGGCTGCGCCGTCGCGCACTCCCCAGTGCGGCATGCCCGAGTCCTGCTCGACGGATTCGCCCACCTGGTCACCGGTTTCGGCGTCCAGGACGACCAGTTCCCCCTTTCCCACAGCGGCGACGAACCGGTCGTCCGGGCTCCACGCGAGCGGCATCGAGGCATCGGTCCGCACCAGCCAGCGCATCCGCCCGCCCGGCAGGTCCACGGCGCAGGCCGTCGAACCGCGGTGGCCCGCGAGCCGGGAACCGTCGCGCGACCACCGCACCCGGCCGAAGGACCACTCGTACTCGTCGGGTTCGCCGTCGCGGCCGGGATTCGAGGCACCGAGCCGGTGCTTGAGCTCCGCCGGGATCGGTTCGCGGAGCAGCTCAGGTCGTTGCCCCCTGACCAGCTGGAACTGGTCGGCGTAGACGACCTGACCGCGGTCCAGCGCGGCGATGCAGCCCATCACTTCGGCGCCCGCGGTGCGCATGCTGATGAACGCGCGTCTCCCGTCGGGTGACAGCGCGAAGATCGCGCCTTCGCTACCGCCGTCGGTCACGTCGGCGTAGCCGTGGGGGTTGGCGCTCTGCCCGAACGGATCCCAGACACCGACCAGGTTGGTGCAGAAGCCGAGCGCGAGGCGGCTGCCGTCGGCCGACCACTGCACCAGGTCTCGCTGGCTCCGCCACCCGATGCCGCCGTCGACGGCGATCTCGTTGACCGCTCGCCCGGTGGCCAGCTCCCAGATCTGCAGGATCCCGGCTCCCGCGTCATCGCCCCACCGCCCGGTCGCCAGGTAGCGACCGCACGGGCTGAGCCCGAAGCTCTCGACCTGGCCGCCCTCCTCGAAAAGGGGGTGCGCGTACTGGTGGCGCAGTCGCGCACCACGGGCGACGAGCTGCTCCGTGGCGAACCGGTGCACCTCGGTGATCCCGCCGGAGTTCTCCAGCGCGGTCAGGGTTTCGCGCAGCAGCGGCAGATCCCGCTGCGGGGCGAACGCCGTCCAGTCCGCTGCGCGCAGCAGGTCCAGCACCTTCGCCGCGGATCCGGCGGCGAGCTCGTCGTGGTCGGTGAAGACCGCACCGCCGCCGGGCTCGTCGGTCAGCAGGAACTCGTGCAGCTCGGCTTCCGGCCAGATCGGGATGCCCCGGTGCTGGTCGTCCAATCCGTCGATCCGCACGGAGAAGACCACTTCGCCTGCGAGCACCACGTCAGGTCGCTCGGTCCCCGGCTCGATCAGCCGCACCCCGCGCGCTGCCAGCCGTTGCTCCAGGACCTCCCGCTCCTGCGCAGCAGGCGCTTCCGCCCTTCCCAGATCGGCCTTCCAGCCGCGCATGCCCATGATCGAGAAGGGTACGGCCGAGGCCTGACACCCACCGCCGAACCACGAAACCCGCGCCGCTCACCCTTCGACCGCGGCGCGGGTCTGCCGGGCTATTTCCAAGTCCTCGCGGGCTTCGACGACAGCTGTGCGCACGGGCGCTCCGACCGCGGTGATGTCGGCGTCACCCGATGCCGCCTCGTTGCGCTGCGGGTCCAGTGCCACGCCTGCGAACGACAGCGCTTCGCCGACCGCTGCTCGCACCGGTGGCTGGTGCTCGCCGATCCCGCCGGTGAACACCAGCAGGTCCAGGCCGCCGAGCACGGCGACCATCGCTCCCGCGTAGCGCACCAGGCTGCGCCGGTAGACGTCGAAGGCCACCGCGGCATCTCCGTCCCCTTCGGACCGCGCGGTCAGCACATCGCGCAGGTCACCGGACGTGCCGGACAGCCCCGCGAGGCCCGACCGCTTCGCCAGGACGTCGAACAGCTCGTGCGCCGCAACGCCTTTCACGTTGATCAGGTACCCGATCAGGCCAGGATCCACGGTGCCGCTGCGGGTGTTCATCACCAGCCCCTCCTCCGGCGTGAAGCCCATCGTGGTGTCCGCGCAGCGGCCGTCGCGCACCGCGGCCATCGACGCGCCCGCACCGAGGTGGCAGCTCAGCACCCTGCCCTGGCGCGGCGGCAGGCCCACCAGATCGGCGCCGCGCACCACCGCGTAGGAGTGCGAGAGCCCGTGGAAGCCGTAGCGGCGCAACGACCACTTGCGGTTCCACTCCCGCGGCAGCGCGTAGGTCGACGCCGCCGCCGGGAGCCCGGCGTGGAAGGCGGTGTCCACGCACACCACCGACGGCGTGTCCGGGTCGATCGACCGGGCCGCGCGCAGCCCGCCCAGCGCGCGGGGCTGGTGCAGCGGCGCGAGTTCGGTCAGCGACGCGAGGTAGTCCACCACCTCGTCGTCGGCCACGGTCGCCGCCACGATCCGGGTACCGCCGTGCACCACGCGGTGGCCGATGGCGTCGGCACCGTGCTCGTCCAGGAACCGGCGGATCGGCTCGGATTCCCCGTCCCACCGCTCCAGGTGCTCGTGGGCGACCACCGAATCACCGTCCAGCAGCACGAGTTTCAGGCTGCTGGAACCGGCGTTGACCGTCAGCACCCTCATCGCGCCCGCCACGTCCAGTCCCGGATCTCCGGCATGTCCTCGCCGTGCGTCGAGACGTAGTGGCGGTGCTCGATCAGCTTGGCCTGCAACGCCTCCCGCGCGTACGCCGCGCTCGGACCCAGCCGCGGCACCCGGTCGATCACGTCGATGGCCAGGTTGAACCGGTCGATCTGGTTGAGCACGCACATGTCGAACGGCGTGGTCGTGGTGCCCTCCTCCTTGTAGCCGCGCACGTGGATGTTGCCGTGGTTGCGGCGGCGGTAGGTCAGCCGGTGGATCAACCACGGGTAGCCGTGGTAGTTGAAGATGACCGGCCGGTCGCGGGTGAACAGGCTGTCGAACTCGGCGTCGGACAGGCCGTGCGGGTGCTCGCGCTCGTCCTGCAACCGCATCAGGTCGACCACGTTGACCACCCGCATCCGCAGGTCCGGGAAGTGGTCGCGGAGCAGGTCCACGGCGGCCAGCACCTCCATCGTCGGCACGTCGCCCGCGCAGCCCAGCACCACGTCCGGGTCGCCGCCCCGGTCGTTGCTGGCCCAGTCCCAGATGCCGATGCCGCGCGTGCAGTGCACCACCGCCGCGTCCACGTCCAGGTACTGCGGCGCGGGCTGCTTGCCCGCCACCACGACGTTGATGTAGTCGCGGCTGCGCAGGCAGTGGTCGGCCACCGACAGCAGGGTGTTGGCGTCCGGCGGCAGGTAGACCCGCACCACCTCGGCCTTCTTGTTCACCACGTGGTCGATGAAACCCGGGTCCTGGTGCGAGAAGCCGTTGTGGTCCTGCCGCCACACGTGCGAGGTGAGCAGGTAGTTCAGCGAGGCGATCGGCGGCCGCCAGGCCAGCCCGGCGGCGACCTTGAGCCACTTGGCGTGCTGGTTGACCATCGAGTCCACGATGTGCGCGAACGCCTCGTAGCAGGAGAAGAAGCCGTGCCTGCCGGTCAGCACGTAGCCCTCCAGCCAGCCCTGGCAGGTGTGCTCGGAGAGGATCTCCATCACCCGCCCGTCGGGGGCCAGCGCGTCGTCGTCCGGTTCGGTGTCGGCGACCCAGGTGCGGGAGGTGGCGTCGAGGATCGCGTTGAGGCGGTTGGAGTTGTTCTCGTCCGGCGCGAACACCCGGAAGTTGCGCGCGTCGGCGTTGCGGCGCATCACATCGCGCAGGAACTCGCCGAGCACCCTGGTGGCCTCACCGGTGCTCGCCCCGGGCTCGTCGACCGGCACCGCGTAGTCCCGGAAGTCCGGCAGCCGCAGCGCCCGCAGCAGGAGCCCGCCGTTGGCGTGCGGATTGGCGCTCATCCGCCGGAGACCGGTCGGGTTGTGGTCCTTGATGCGCTGCACCGGGGCACCGTCGTCGTCGAACAGCGCGGCGGGGTCGTAGCTGCGCAGCCAGGCCTCCAGCTGGCGCAGGTGTTCCGGGTTGCCGCGCGGATCGCTGATCGGCACCTGGTGCGAGCGCCACGAGCCCTCCACCCGCTTGCCGTCCACCGTGGACGGACCGGTCCAGCCCTTGGGGGTGCGCAGCACGATCATCGGCCACCGCGGGCGCTGCGTCCATCCGTCGCGGCGGGCCCGGCGGTGGATCGAGCTGATCTCGTCCAGGCACCGGTCCAGCGTCGCGGCGAACAGGTGGTGCATCGCCTCCGGCACCGCGCCGGAGACCAGGTAGGGCTCGTAGCCGTAGCCGCGCAGCAGGCTCAGCAGCTCGTCGTCGGGGATGCGCGCCAGCACCGCCGGGTTGGCGATCTTGTAGCCGTTGAGGTGCAGGATCGGCAGCACCGCGCCGTCGGTGGCCGGGTCCAGGAACTTGTTGGCGTGCCAGCTGGTGGCCAGCGGGCCGGTCTCGGCCTCGCCGTCGCCGACCACGCACGCCACGATCAGGTCCGGGTTGTCGAAGGCCGCGCCGTGCGCGTGCGACAGCGAGTAGCCCAGCTCGCCGCCCTCGTGGATCGACCCCGGCGTCTCCGGCGCGACGTGGCTGGGGATGCCGCCCGGGAAGGAGAACTGGGTGACCAGCCGCCGCAGCCCGTCGCAGTCCTGCGCGACATCCGGGTAGACCTCGCTGTAGGTGCCCTCCAGCCACGCCGCCGCGACCAGGCCGGGGCCGCCGTGACCCGGCCCGATGACGTACATCATGTTCAGCTCGCGCGCCCGGATCGCCCGGTTGAGGTGCGCGTAGACGAAGTTCAGGCCCGGCGTGGTCCCCCAGTGCCCGAGCAACCGGGGCTTGACGTGCTCCGGTCGCAGCGGCTCCCGCAGCAGCGGGTTGTCCATCAGGTAGATCTGCCCGGCGGAGAGGTAGTTGGCGGCCTGCCACCAGAGCTGCAAGCCGTCCAGCTCCGGCCGTCCGAGGTGCTCGCGCACGGCCGGAGTGGTGGTCCACCCGACGCTGCCGACGCTGGTCTCGCTGCTCATCCGCGGCTCCTTCACGCTCGACACCTCGTCGTTTCAGCGTGGGGGGACGCAGTCGGATCGCAACTCGGCGCGACCTGACCAGCGAGCGCGTGGGACCGCACCGTTCAGCGGCGCTTCCGGGTGGCCAGCAGCTCGGCAGGCCCGGCCTCCCGGTACCGGTCGATCAGCCGTCCCACGACCCGGGCCGACTCCGGGGTGACGGGCGTGTAGACCCACATCCTGGTGTCCGGGGCGGCGGCCACCGCGAACGCGGTCGAGGTGATCTCGACCTCCGCACCGTCGACCGACCGGAACGACTTGTTGCGGACGACCGGGGCGGCGACTTCGTACCTGGCCCACAGCTCCGCGAACCGCGCGCTGGCCTCCGTGAGCCGCCGGATGAACCCGGTCCAGTGCGGATCGCCGAGGCGCTTGCCGAACTCCGCCCGCAGCTGGGCCACCATGAACGGCACTTCACCGTCCCAGTCGACCAGCGGCAGCAGGTGCTCTTCGGTGGTGAACAGGTGCCACAGCACGTTCCGCTCGGCTGCGGGCAGCAACGCGATCGCCGGATCAAGCGCCGCATAAGCGTCGTTGAACGCCAGGACGTCGTAGCGCGCTGTCACCAGCACCGCCGGCAGCGGGTTCAGCGCGTCCAGGATCACCTGGTGCTCCTGCGCGGGCGCCACCGGGGCGTTCGGCGGCGGGCTGGGCATGCCCACCAGCCGGTACAGGTGCTCGTGCTCGGTCGGGTCCAGGCGCAACGTCCGGGCGATCGCATCGAGCACCTGGGTGCTCGGGCTGATCCGGCGGCCCTGTTCGAGCCACGTGTACCAGACCACGCCGACCCCGGCGAGCTCCGCGACCTCCTCGCGGCGCAGTCCGGGAGTGCGCCGCCGGGGCCCCGCCCGCAGCCCGACCTCTTCCGGGATGATTGCTTCCCGGCGGGCCCGCAGGAAGGCCGCGAGCTCGGTTCGCCGTGGTGCGCCGGGGCCGGTGGTGGTCACGCCACCATCATGCGAGATCTTCGCAGCGGGCAACCAGGTGGTGCGGGTACCAGGATCGACGATGGCCTGGTACTCGAATCCGGTCGGCCGAATCATCGGCGCCATGAGTGAGTCGACGCGCGACCGAGTGGTTTCGCGCAACACCGGGACCGCAGACGGCAGGACGCTCCTCGTCCTGCTCGGCGCGGTGTTCATGGCACTGCTGGACTCGACGATCGTCAACGTCGCGACCCCGGCGATCCGCGCGGATCTGGGCACCAGCGGATCGGCCTTGCAGTGGATCGTTTCGGGCTACACGATCGCCTATGCCGCGTTGCTGATCACCGGAGCTCGGCTCGGGGCCCGATTCGGCTTCCGGTCCGTGTTCCTGTGCGGGCTGATCGTCTTCACGGTCGCGTCGCTGGCCTGCGGCCTCGCGCCGGGCGCTGGTGCGCTGATCGGCGCCCGCGTCGTGCAGGGCATCGGCGCGGCGCTGCTGATGCCGCAGATCTACAGCATGATCCAGCTCCGCTTCGCGGGTGCCCGCCGGGCGCGGGCGCTGAGCCTGTACGCGGCGGTGATCGGCCTGGGCGTGGTGGTCGGTCAGGTCGCCGGTGGGCTGCTGGTGAGCGCCGACCTGTTCGGTGCGGGCTGGCGGCCGGTGTTCCTGATCAACGTGCCCGCCGGGCTGGTGCTCGTGGTGCTCGGCAGGCGAGTGCTGCCCTCCGGCAGGCCATCGGTGGTCAAGGGCGTGGATCCGGTGGGGCTGGTGACGTTGACCGCGGCGTTGCTGTGCCTGGTCGTTCCGCTGGTGTTGGGGCACGAGCAGCGCTGGCCGGCCTGGACGTGGGGTTCGCTGGCCGCATCGGCGGTTCTGGTCGGCGTGTTCGTGCTGGTCGAACGCGGCGTGGCGCGGCGGTGTGGGGCGCCTCTGGTGTCCGGCCGGGTGCTGCGGGCGCCCGGCCTGGTGCCCGGTGCGATCGCCCTCTTCTGCGCGATGAGCGGCTACGCCGGGTTCCTGTTCTCGTTCTCCCAGCACCTGCAGTCGGGGCTCGGTGAATCCGCGACCCGCACCGGGCTGATCTTCGCCCCGCTGGCGATCGGCGTGGCGATCGGGAGCTTGACCTGGCAGCAGGTGCCTGCCCGGTGGCACCGGGCGATGATCAGCGGTGCGTGCCTGGTCGCAGCCGCCGGGTACTTCGGCATCGGCCTCGTCGCGCACCCCGGCGGGGCCGGGCTCCCGGTGCTGCAGCTGGTCTGCGGCCTGGGCATGGGCTACCTCACCAGTCCCCTGCTGACCGTCGCGGTGTCGCGGGTCGAGCCCGCCGACGCCGCGGACGCCAGCGGCGTGCTGACGACCGCCTCGCAGATCGCGCAGGTCGTCGGCGTCGCCGCTTATGGCAGCGTCTACCTCGCCGGTGCCGGGCCCCAGCTCGCAGCGGACCTGTCCGCAGGCGCCGTCCAGCAGACCACGACGTTGGTCTCGATCGGCGTGCTCGCCGGCGCACTCGCGGTGCTCAGGTTGCCGCGAAGCACCTGAGCTCTCCGGGCCCCTGCGGACAACCGCAGGGCAACTGTGCAGCGCACCGCATTACGCAACGCTCGCCGCGCCCGTAGCTTTCCCCGCTGTGAACGGAAAGTCGATCAGCACGCGGTTCCGGGTGCCCGGGGTCCTGGCCGTGCTAGCAGTGCTCGTGGTGACGGTGTTCGGCGCGGCGAGCGTCCAGCAGCCCGACCGGGACGCCCCGGCCGGGGAGTTCAGCGCCGAGCGGGCCATCGCCGAGCTGCGCGGGTTCGCGACCGAACCGCGGCCGATGGGCAGCGCGGCCGCCGACCGGGCCCGGGACCACCTGGTCGGGCGGCTGCGCGCGGCAGGGCTCCAGGTCGAGGTCCAGAGCTCGCTGGGCGCCTACGCCGCCACCGGGCTGGCGACCTTCGGCCAGGTCGACAACGTGGTGGCCACGCTGCCCGGCACCGCGTCGACGGGAGCGGTCCTGCTCGCCGCCCACTACGACTCGGCGGGGGTCGGCCCCGGGGCTTCCGATGACGGTGCCTCGGTGGCGGCGATGCTGGAGACCGTGCGGGCGCTGCGGGAGAGCGGGCCGCTGCGCAACGACCTCGTGCTGCTGATCACCGACGGCGAGGAGGACGGCTCGCTCGGGGCGGGCGCCTTCGCCCGGGAGCACCCGCTGGCCGCTCGCGGCGGGGTGGTGCTGAACTGGGAGGCGCGCGGTGTCGACGGCCCGTCGCTGATGTTCGAGACCACCGAGGACAACGCGCGCCTGATCGAGGTGTTCGCCGATTCCGTCGAGCACCCGCGCGGTGACTCCTCGATGGTCGAGATGTACCGGTTGATGCCCAACAGCACCGACTTCACCGACCTGGCCGCTGCCGGGTTCGCCGGCCTCAACTCGGCCTACCTCGAAGGCTCGTCGCGGTACCACACCGCGAGCGACACGATCGCCAACCTCAACCCCGGCAGCCTCCAGCACCAGGGCGAGAACATGCTCGCGCTGACCCGCGCCTTCGGCGGCGCCGACCTCGCGGACCTGCGCGCGGACCACGACCTGGTCTACTTCCGCGCGCTCGGCCTGCTGATCACCTACCCCGACGCGGTGGTCCTGCCGCTGGCCCTGCTGAACGCGTTGCTGCTGGTGGGCGCCGTGGTGCTGGCGCGGTACCGGCGCCTGATCTCGCTGCCGCGGACGCTGCTGAGCGCGCTGTCCGCGCTGGTCCCGATCGCCGTGGCGGTCGTGCTCGCGCAGGAGCTGTGGTCGCTGCTGGTCGCGGTGCGGCCCGACTACGACCTGATGAACGGCCTGCTGCACCGGCCGCTGGCCTTCCTGCTCGCGCTCGCAGCGCTCACCGGGACCGCGCTGATCGCCTGGTACCTGGCGCTCCGCACCCGGCTCGGCCCCACCGCACTCGCCCTCGGGGCGCTGACCTGGCCCACGGCCGCGGGCATCGCGTGCGCTTTCCTCGCTCCCGGCGCCGCGTTCGTCTTCACCGTGCCCGCGCTGGCCGGGGCACTCGGCCTCCTGCTGGCGATGTTCTTCCCCAGGTGGTCAGCCATCGCGATCGCCGCCGCTGCCGCGGTGGCCGCGGTGGTGGTTCCCGTGGTGGCGCGCACCGTCTTCAACGGCATGGGCCTGGCGCTGGGCGGGGCGACCGCGGCGCTGATCGTCCTCTTCGGACTCTTCCTGGTTCCGTTGGGAGAGACCTTGTTGCCCGACCGCGCGCTGTCCCGCCGGTCGGCCGTCCTGGCGGTGTCCACGGCGCTCGGCGCAACGATCGCGCTCGTCCTGAGTGGACTCGCCATCGACCGGTTCGACGCGCAGCACCCGCGCCGGTCCCACCTCGCTTACGTGCTGGACGCCGACACCCGCACCGCCAGCTGGGTCAGCGCCGAGGCGGAGCCCACCGAGTGGACCGCGCAGTTCGTCGGCACCCGGAACACCGATGCGCTCCCGCCCGGATATGCGCGGGGTGAGCTGTGGACCGGCCCGGCGCAGCCGCTCGCCGTCGACGGGCCGCTCGTGACCGGAACCCGCACCGGGGACACCGCGAACCTGCACGTGTCCTCCGCCCGCGGCGCGCGATCGGTGGTGCTGCGCGTGGACCAGCCGATCACCGAGGTCACGGCGCGGATGCCCGGCGGCGCTCCCGTCGCGCTCCAGGTGTCGGGCACCCGGACCGCGACCTGGCCCGGCGAGATCCGCTTCCGCGATCTGCCGCCGGAGGGCGTCGAGATCTCCTTGCGCACGCGCGGTGGCCAGGTCCAGGTGACGGCGATCGACGAGACCCGCGGTCTCGCCGCGGCGCCCGGATTCCGGCCGAGACCGGCCGACCTCGAGGCCGGGACCCGCGAGGACGGCGACCTCGTCGCGGTCGCCCGCACCTACCGGTTCTGACGTCCCGCCGGTGGTGGCTCACGCCGGAGCCGGGCCACCACCGGCACGTCCTCCAGCTCGCGCGCCTTCGGCAGCCGCGGCACCCAGAACAGGCCGATCGCGTTCGCGACCGCGGTGAGGGCGAACAGCAGCCAGAACAGCAGCGCCGGATCGGCCAGTGCGATCGCGGGCGTGACGAACGCGGCGAGGGCCGCGACCACGCGGGCGAAGGCGATCGTGAGCCCGCCGGCCGTCGTGCGCAGCAGCGTCGGGATCAGCTCCTGCGACCACACCTTGTAGATGCCCTCACCGCAGAAGGCGTTGCCGAGCCCCGAGAGCAGCAGCACGGCGACCAGGGTGAACCGGTTCGCCCCGAACAGCGCGGGAAGCGCCCAGGCGACGAGGATCAACGCGGAGCCACCCGCGAACCAGGCGTACCGCGCCGGCCGGTCGACCACCCGCATGAACACCAGACCGGCCAGGAAGCCGACCGGCAGGCCGAGCAGGCTCAGCCGGGAGTACTCCGCGACACCGCCGCCCGTGAGGTTGGTCCACAGGAAGGTGCCGAAGCTGCCCATCGTGGACGCGCCGAGGTTCCAGGTGGCGTAGTACAAACCCAGCGCGACGACCGAGAACACCACGGGAGCGCGGAAGAGCTGGCCGACGCGGCTGAACCGGATCTCTCCCGCCTCACCGGGTGCGTCCGCCGCGCGCCGCGCCGCGACCCACTCGGCGGACTCGCCCAGCGCGAAGCGCAGCACGAGCACGACGATCGCCACCACCAGCAGGTGCGCGAACATGATGCGCCCGCCGAGCACACCCCACGAGCCGACCACCGCGCTGAGGCCCATCGCGGCGACGATGCCCCCGATCCACAGGATGTTGGAGAAGATGACCATCTTCCCCTTGTGCCCGTCGGGCGATTCCTCGTTGATCAGCGCCAGCGAGGCGGCGAGATCGGCACCTATCGCCAGCCCCACGGCGACGACACCGACGTGCAGCAGCCAGAGCGGCGACGCGACGATCAGCAGTGCGATGCCCGCGGCGTAGAGCAGCAGCGACAGGGTGAACACCCGGCGACGACCGAACAGATCGCCGAGCCGACCGCCGCACAGCGCACCGAGGGCGAACATCAGCGTCTGCAACCCGAGAAGCGCACCGACGGCCCCCACGTCGAGGACCTCGGCGTAAGAACCACCGAGCACGATGCCGGAGGTGACCAGCGCCCCGGCGTCGAGGTAGGAGGCCATGCCCGCGAGCGCAGCGACCTTCCAGGTGCGGCCGGGAAGTTGCCGAGACATCGGTACTCCTCTCAGGCTGGTGCGGCGCGATCTCCTCCGGTCACGACCGGCAGCCGCAGCACGTGCCGCCCACCCGGAACCGACGTCTCCGGGTGGCCCGGTAGCCGCACCGCCGCGGTCGCGGTCTCCGGCACCTCGACCTCCAGCTCCCACGTCCCGTCCGAACGCCGCCACTCGACGGCGGCGCGGCCGCGGGAAGTCGTGTGGGCGGTGCGGGCCCACTCCACGCGGTCGTCGAGGACCGGCGCTATGTCGAAGGTCGCCCACCCGGGGCTGGTCGGGCGCAGGCCGCCGACCGCCTGCTGGATCCAGGCGGCAGCAGCGCCCAGGAAGTAGTGGTTGTGCGAGCGCGCGGTCTCGTCCCACGACTCCATCAGCGTGGCGGCTCCCGCATCCCGCCACACCCCCCAGCCCGGCCGGTCCCGCCGGGTGGCCACGGTGATGGCGAGGTCGGGACGGCCGTGCGCCGCGAGCACCGGCAGCAGGTGCTTCGCCGCCACCGCACCGCAGTCCAGGTGGCCCGCCGTCCGGTGCTCGACGTCGGCGAACAGGCCTTCGGCAACGGCGGCGACGTGCTCGGCCGGGACCGCGCCGAACGCCAGCGGCAGCACGTTCACGGCTTGCCGGTAGCCGACGTCCGGAACCCGGTAGGTACCGGTTCCCGCATCGAAGAACCGCTGGTGGTAGGCGGTGGCCACGGCGTTCGAGGCCGCCCGGTAGCGCTCCGCTCCGGACTCGCCCAGCACGTCGAGGACGTCGGCGCACCGGCTCACCACGTGCCGCAGCATCATCGTCGCGGTCGGCATCGGGCCCTCCGGCGCGAAGTGGTGACCCGGGGACAGCCAGTCGCCCCAGCTGTGGTGCGGCCACACCCCGTCCGGTGCGAGGTCGAGCAGTCGATCGGCGTAGGTGCGGATCGGGTCCGCGTAGCGCTCGAGAACCGCCCGGTCGCCGTACTCCTGGTAGAGGTACCAGGGGATCAGCACCATCGAGGCGCTCCACGCCGGATCCGCCGCCCGGCCCCAGTCCGGGGTGGGCACGATCTGCGGAACCACGCCGTGCTCGTCGCGCGCGTCGACGTGGTCGTCCAGCCACTTCCCGAACGACTCGCGCAGGTCCAGGTGGTGCAGCACGGCTTCGGCGGCCAGGTGGGCGTCGGCGGTCCAGCCGTTCTTCTCGTACACCGGGGTGTCGGTGGGCACGCCGTGCAGGTTGTTGCGGAAAGTCCGGGCGGTGGCGCCGACGATCCAGGTCAGGAGGTCGTCCGCGCACTCGAACTCACCGACGCGCGCCACCGGTGTCTCCAGCCTGACCGCGCGGGCCGCGGTCACCACCGCCCGCCCCAGGACCTGCACACCGGCGTACCGGAAGCCCTTGTAGCTGAACCGCGGCTCCCAGGTGGCCTCGGTTCCGCTGTCGGCCAGGACGAAGCGGTCGACCTGGGTCCCTCCAGCGGCCAGCGGGTTCCGGCAGCGCACAGCACCGTCGGCAGCGAGCTGCTCGGCGTACCGGACGACGATCTCCGCACCTGCCTCACCCACCGCGGAGAGGCGGAGCCGCCCGGCGAGCACCTCCCCGAAGTCGTGGACGACCACCCCGTCCTGCGAGGTGCTCGACACCGGCGCGAGCAGCTCGGTGCAGCGCACCGGAGGTGCGGTCGCCGGTTTCAGCACCCCGCCCGGCGGCGCCACGACCAGCACCGGTTCCCACTTCGCGCCACGTGCACGCCCCGGATCGGTCGTCTCGCCCACGTAGAGCAGGTCCGACGTCACCGCGCCCTCGGCCGCTTCCCAATCCGCGCCCGAGGCGACGACGTGCCGTTCCCCCGCCCCGTCGACGTAGTCCAGCTGCGCCAGCACCACCGGTTCGCGGTGCCAGCGGGCGAAGTTCCACCCCCAGGTGTTCGCCCCTCTCGCGGCGTAGAAGCCGCGGCCCGTTTCCGCGGTCAGCGTGTTCTGCCCGGCGCGCAGCAGCGCGGTCACGTCGTAGGTGCGGTGCAGGACGGTGCGGTCGTACGTCGTCTGCGCGGGTTCCAGCACGTCGCCGGTCACCTCTCGACCGTTGAGCCGGAATTCCCCGTACCCCAGACCGACCGCGCTCAGCTCGGCCTTCCGCACCTCGCCGGGCACCTCGAACGAGGTGCGGAACACCGGGTTGGGCGCGGGAACCGTCTCGACGCCGATGGCCCGAACTCCCGGCTCGGGGACGCCGTCGCGCACGGCCGACCCCACGACCGGGAGCGGCGACACCCCGTCGTCGACCCCGGACGGGACGGGCTCGGCCAGCGTGGACCATCCGAGACGACCCACCACGGCCCGGACCCGCAGGAGGTACTCCCCGGGACCGAGGACCTCGGGGAGTTCGACGAAGTGGGCGAAGCGGTCCCAGCGCACGATGCCCCGCTCGACGACCTGGTCGGCCAGCGCGGTGCCATCGGCGCCGCACAGCTCCAGCCGTCCGCGCACCGCCGTTCCGGGATCGCTGGCCAGGTCGAGGCCCACCGCGGTGAACGGCCCCGGCGCGGTGAACGTCTGCCCCAGCCAGTGCCCCGGTTCCACCCAGGCCACGTGGTCCGACGTCAACGACCGCACGATCCGGTGAGCCGGGTCGGTGCGCTTGCCGATCCACTGCGCCGACCACCGGCGCAACGCCGGAGGTACCAGCGGTGGCAGGAACTCCGGAACCGCGCTGCCAACGTTCACCCCGTCCTCCTCTTCGAGCGGCGGAGGGAATGTGCCCGAGCAGGACCATGCCCGGAATCACCGGGCGCGTACAGCCCCAGTACGAGTGATGCCCCGTCAGCGCGGCGAAAGCACCTGGTGGACGGCGACTTCCCGCCAGATCAGCGGCTCACAGCAGGCGCTCGACGGTGATCTCGGCGACCGAGCGGTGGGCCGCGGAGATGATGTCCAGCGCCGCCACCGCGTCCGCCGGGTCGACCGGTGGCGGCGCGCCGTCGCGCAGCGAGCGGACCACTCCGTCGTAGAACGCCAGGTAGTCGCCCCGTTCGCTGGGCACGCGGCGGACGTCGTCACCGACGCCGAGCACGCCCCAGTCCTCCTCCGGTTCGCGGCCCCAGGTCTCGTCCACCGGACGGCGGCCTGCGCGCAGCTCCGCCTCCTGCGGGTCGAGGCCGTACTTGGTGAACGCGGCGCTCTCGCCCAGCACCCGGAAGCGCGGGCCCTGCTGAGCCGCCACCTTGCTCATCCACAGGTGCGAGCGGACCCCGTTGACGTGCGACAGCGCCAGGTAGGAGTCGTCGTCGGCCCGCACGCCCGGCCGCCGGCGGTCGATCTCCGCGTACACCGCCGCGACCGGCCCGAACAGCTGCAGGGCCTGGTCGATCAGGTGGCTGCCCAGGTCGTAGAGGATGCCCGCGACGTCCTCCGCACCGCCGGAGTCGCGCCAGGTCGGCTTCGGCGTCGGCGACCAGCGCTCGAACCTCGACTCGAAGCGGTGCACCCGGCCCAGCTCGCCGTCCTCGATGAGCTTGGCCACGGTGCGCACGTCGTTGTCCCAGCGGCGGTTCTGGAAGACCGTCAGCAGCAACCCCTTGGACTCGGCGTGCTCGATCAGCCGCCGCCCCTCCACCGCGGTCGGCGTGAACGGCTTGTCCACCACCACCGGCAGCCCGGCGTCCAGCGCCGCGGTGGCCAGCTCGGCGTGCGTCCGATTCGGACTCGCCACCACCACGAGGTCGAGATCCCCGGCCAGCAACGCGTCCATGTCGTCGACGACGGCGGCATCGGGGTGCTCGGCGCGCACCTGCTGCTGCCGCTCGGGGTTCGCGGTGACCACCGCGGACAACCGCAGCGACGGGTGCGCGGCGATCAGCGGAGCGTGGAAGATCGCGCCCCCGACGCCGTAGCCGACGAGACCGACTCGCAGTGCAGAACTCATGTCCCCATTAGACCCCGCCCCCGGCTCCCCGGCCTCAGGCCGGGGTGGCCCGCCGTGCGCCCCGACACGCCCGGGCACGGGGCGATTCGGGCGATTTCAATGGAAATCGCACGTCCGAGTTCCGTTGAAATCGCGTCAGGCCGAGGCCTGGCGGAGGTTGTTGTTGTCCTGCCCCGGGCAGACCAGGCCGGTTTCGTAGGCGGTGATCACGAGTTGCGTCCGCGAGCTCAGGTGCAGCTTCTGCATCACGTGGTACAGGTGCGATTTCACGGTCAGCTCGGCCAGGCCGAGGTTGCGCGCGATCTCGGCGTTCGAGCCGCCCCTGGCCACCTCCAGCAGCACGTCCAGCTCCCGCTCGGTCAGCACGCCCAGCTCGCTGCGCGCGTCGCGCACGCCGAGCGCGGCGAAGCGCCGCAGCAGCCGCTTGGTGACGCGCGGGGCCAGCAGCGCTTCTCCCGCCGCGACCGTGCGGACCGCTTTGACCAGGTCCTCCGGGGTGGCGTCCTTGAGCAGGAACCCGCTGGCACCGGCGCGCAGCGCGGCGTAGACGTACTCGTCCAGGTCGTGGACGGTCAGCATGATCACCGCGGTCGTGCCGCCGGTCTCGGCGATGATGTCCGCGGCGGCGCTGATGCCGTCCTTGCCGGGCATGCGCACGTCCATCAGCACCACGTCGGGACGGCGCCGGCGCACCGCGGCCAGCGCCGCGTCGCCGTCGGCCGCTTCGGCCAGCACCCGCAGGCCCGGCTCGTTCGACAGCAGCGCCACCAGTCCCGCGCGGATCATCGCTTGGTCATCGACCACCAGGACAGTCGTGTCCTCTGTTTCCACGCGGGGCCTCCTTGCTCCGGGCCGGCCCAGTTCCGATTCAGGCCAGGTCCGAATTTTCCGCGCACGGTAGCACGGCTTCAAGGTGAAATCCGTTCAAAACCGGATGCGCGGTCAATGTTCCGCCCAGCAGCGCAACGCGTTCCCGCAGACCGATCAGCCCATGTCCGGAGAAATGGGACACCGGCGGTACCTCCCCGGCGCCGAGGTGGTTGGTCACCTCGATCCGCAGCGCGCTCGCCCCGTAGTCCAGCACCACCCGGGCCCGCCCGGACCCCGCGTGCTTGAGCACGTTGGTCATCGCCTCCTGCACGATCCGGTAGGCGGTCACCTCGACCCCGGAACCGAGCTCGCGGATCTGGCCGCGCCGCTCGAACCGCCACTCCACCTGGCCGCCCCGCACCGAGTGGACCAGCGCGTCCACCCCGTCCAGCCCCGGCGTCGGCTGCCAGTCCATCGGGTCCTGCCCCGCGGCGTTGCGGTCGCGCAGCGCGTTGAGCAGGTTGCGCATCTCCCCCAGCGCGCCGCGCGAGCTCTGCTCCAGCTCCTGCAACGTCTGCCGCGCGTGCTCCTGGTCGCGGTCGATGAGCGCCCGCGCGACACCGGCGCGCAGCGCCACCACCGACAGGTTGTGCGAGACGATGTCGTGGAACTCCCGGGCGATGCGCGCCCGCTCGACGGCCGCCGCGTCCGCGGCCAGCTGATCGCGCGCTTCGTCCAGCATCGTCAGCGTCTGCTCCAGCTGCGCCGCGCGCCGCCTGCCGACCTGCATCGCGCGCGCCCAGCCGATCACCATCACCAGGTTGACCACGCCGCCGGTGATCCGCAGGAAGCTCTCCACCGGCGTCAGCTCGTAGACGATCATCTGGGTGACCGGGAAGATCATCGCGAGCGAGGCGGCCACCACCGACACCGCCAGCGAACCGCGCACGCAGACCGAGTAGATCGCGATCAGGATCGCCAGGTTCAGGCCGCCGATGTAGAGCTCGAGCAGCGTGAGCGCGACGGTGACCACCAGCATGACCAGCAGCACCGTCCACGGCATCCGCCGCCGCAGCACCAGCATCGCGGTGGCGGGCACGCTCACCAGCAGCGGCCACCACCAGTCCATCCACGGCGGGTGCTCGCCGATGGACAGGTCGAAGCCGTGCGCCACCGACAGCACCAGCACGAAGCCGATGTCGCCGAGCACCGCGCGGTGCGCCACGAGCCAGGGCCACGCGCCCGCTCCCGAACCGGCCGCCGCGGTGCGGCCCAGCGCATGATCGACCATCGGACCTGCCTCACGCGATGTGCGGATCGGCTCGCGGCGCCAACCGTGAGCGGGCCCGGTCGCCGCTCACGGACAAGATCGTGCGCACTGCACCGCGCAGCTTCATCCGCCGAAAGTGGTAACCGGGAACCCTACCCCGCGCTCGGGCCGCGACGATCAGTAACCGCGCGCGACCCACTCGTCGAACTGCGACCGCACGGCGCCGATCGTGCTGCTCTCCCCGTGCCCGGGCCGCACCTCGGTGTCCGCGGGCAGCGGCAGCAACCGGTCCCGGATGGACTCGGTGATGGTGCCGAAGTCCGAATAGGACCGCCCGGTCGCGCCGGGCCCGCCGGCGAACAGCGTGTCGCCGGTGAACACCACGCCCAGCTCCGGCGAGTGCAGGCACACCGCGCCCGGCGCGTGCCCCGGCGTGTGCAGCACCCGCAGGCCGATCCCGCCGACCTCGACGACCTGACCGTCGGCCAGCTCCCCGTCCGGCTCGCGCTCCGGGTGGGTCAGGCGCCACAGCACCATGTCGTCGGGGTGCAGCAGGATCGGCGCGCCGACCGCCTCGGCCAGCTCCGGTGCCCGGCGCACGTGGTCGTCGTGGGCGTGCGTGCACAGCACGGCCCGCACCTCGCGGTCGCCGACCAGCGCGCGGATGGCCTCGACGTCGTGCGGCGCGTCGATGACCACGCACTCGGCGTCGTCGCCGACCACCCAGGCGTTGTTGTCGACGTCGAAGGTCTGGCCGTCCAGCGAGAACGTGCCCGAGGTCGTCGTGTGGTCGATGCGCGCGGCCATCAGAAGACCACCACCGAGCGCAGCACCTCGCCGCGCTCCATCCGCGCGAAGGCCTCCTCCACCCCGTCCAGCGCGATCTCCTCGCTGACGAACTTCTCCAGCGGCAGCCTGCCCTGCTGGTGCATCTCCACCAGCGCCGGGAAGTCGCGCTCCGGCAGGCAGTCGCCGTACCAGCTGGACTTCACCGCGCCACCGCGGCCGAACACGTCCAGCAGCGGCAGCTCCAGCTTCATCTCCGGCGTGGGCACGCCGACCAGCACCACCGTGCCCGCCAGGTCCCGCGCGTAGAAGGCCTGCTGGAACGTCTCGGGCCTGCCGACCGCGTCGATCACCAGGTCGGCGCCGAAACCGCCGGTGAGCTCCCGGATCGCCTCGACCGCGTCGGTCTCGGCGGCGTTGACCACGTGCGTGGCGCCGAACTGCCGCGCCCAGTCCAGCTTCTTCGGGTCGCGGTCCACCGCGATGATCCGGCGAGCCCCGGCCAGCGCCGCTCCGGCGATCGCGCCGTCGCCGACACCGCCGCACCCGATCACCGCCACCGAGTCGCCCGGCCCGGCGCCGCCGGTGTTGACCGCCGCGCCGATCCCGGCCATCACGCCGCAGCCGAGCAGCCCGGCCACCGCCGGGCGGGCCGACGGGTCCACCTTGGTGCACTGCCCGGCGTGCACCAGCGTCTTCTCCGCGAACGCGCCGATGCCCAGGGCCGCCGACAGCGGTTCGCCGTCCAGCGTCATCGGCTGCGCCGCGTTGTGGGTGGCGAAGCAGTACTGCGGCCGACCTCGCTTGCACGCCCGGCACGTGCCGCACACCGCGCGCCAGTTCAGCACCACGAAGTCACCGGGCCGCACGTCCTCGACGCCCTCGCCGACCTGCTCCACCACACCGGCCGCCTCGTGGCCGAGCAGGAACGGGAACTCGTCGCTGATACCGCCTTCGCGGTAGTGCAGGTCCGTGTGGCACACGCCGCAGGCCTGCACCCGGACCACCGCCTCACCGGGGCCGGGATCCGGGACGTCGATGGTCACCACTTCGACGGGCCTGCCCTTGCCTGTCGCCACCACCGCGCGGACGTCGGTCACGAGCACCTCCTGGGAGAACGCGAGTCACGAGGAGCCCATCGTGATATGCGCGCACGACGATGGGCAAGAGCGGCGCGCGAGCAGTCGATGAACACGCTGCGTTGATGGTTGACTACTGTACGATTCCAGCGAGAAGGGGGAGTTCATGGTCGAAACGCGCAAGTCGCCGCCGCGCGAGATGGACATCGTCCGTCCCGCCGCCGCCCGGATCTACGACGCTTTCCTGGGCGGAGGGCACAACTTCGGCGTGGAGCGCGGCTTCGCGGAGCGCATCGAACAGGTGCTGCCCGGCATCGGCGCCTGCTACCAGGAGAACCGCGCCTTCCTGCGCCGGACCGTGGAGTTCCTGCTGGCCCGCGGGGTGCACCAGTTCCTCGACCTGGGTTCCGGCATCCCCACCATCGGACACCTGCACGAGGTGGCGCGGCGGCGCACCCGCGACTTCCGGGTGCTGTACGTGGACAACGAGCCGCTGACCGTCGCGCACAGCAAACCGCTGCTGGCCGCCGAGCCGCGCGCCGACATCCTGCAGGCCGACTGCCGCGAACCGGAAGCGATCTTCCGCTCGCCGGAGGCCCGGCAGCTGCTCGACCTGCGCCGGCCCGTCGGGCTGCTGATGGCCTCGGTGCTGCACTTCATCCCGGACTCCGACGATCCGCTCGGCCTGGTGGAGACCTACCGGGACGCCCTCGCGCCGGGCAGCCACCTGGTGATCTCGCACGTGACCGGCACGAACGCGCCGGAGGCGGTGCAGGTGCTGACCGACTTCTACGCCGAGACCTCCGATCCGCTGCACCCGCGGGAGACCAGCTGGATCGACAAGCTGTTCGGCGACTTCGAGATCCTGCCCCCGGGCACCACCAACCTCGCGGACTGGCGCCCCGACCCCGGCCGCCCGACCTCTGCCGCCGACCGGTACCGGCTGCTCTACGGCGGAGTGGCCCGCAAGCCGGCCGACGCCCGCATCCCGCTCCAGCCGGTCAGCGGCGGATGAACAGCAGCAGGACGCCCGCGACGATCGCCGCCGCACCCGCCGCCAGCCAGGCCCCGTCCAGCCCGGCGTGCTCGGCGAGCAGGCCGAACAGCAGCGGTCCCAGGCTGCCGCCCAGGTAGATGCCGGTCTGGGTGAACGAGGTGGCGCTGGCGACCCGGTCCGGGGCGATCTTGGCGACGGCGAAGTTCAGCAGTCCCGGCCAGGCCCAGCCCGCGCCGAAGCCGATGGACACCCCGATCAGGAACGCCACCGTCGAGTGCACGGCCATCAGGCCGAAGCCGATCGAACCGATCAGCAGCATCCCGGAGATGACCCGCACCAGGTTCGGGTTCCGCCGGTCGGCGACCACTCCCGCGCCCAGCCTGATCAGCAGTCCGGTCACTGAGCCCAACGACAGCACCAGCCCGGCCGCCGACGGGCTGAACCCGACCTCGACCGCCGTGGTGGTGACGAACGCGCCGAGCGCGTTGGCCGCGGCCGACCCGAGGCCGCCGGAGATCGCCAGCAGCAGGAGCGCGCTCCGCCGCGGGCCGGACCCACCGCCCGCAGCGCTCGCCGACCTCGTGCGCTCGGCTTCCGGCAGCCGGGGCACCGCCGCCGCGGCGACCAGGCCGATCGCACCGGCGATCACGAACACCCAGCGCCAGCCGACGGTCAGCGCCACCGCGGGCACCGCCACACCGGCCAGCAGCGTGGCGGCCGGGATCGAGGACTGCTTGACGCCGAAGCCCATGCCCCGCCGGTGAACCGGGATGCCTTGCGCGATGAGCAGGTTCGAGGCGGGTTGCGCCAGCGAGTTGGGCAGCCCCGCCAGCCACAGCCCCGCCAGCAGCCAGGCCGCGTTGGGCGCGGCGGCCATCCCGAACAGGCAAGCCGAGCTGCCCAGCGCGCCGACCCGCATGCCCAGCCGGGAGCCGATCCGCTCGACCAGCCAGCCCATCGTCCGCGACGACAGCGAGGCGACGCCGAAGAACCCGGCCGCGCCGACGCCGAGCAGCGCCGCGCCGAAGCCGAACTCCTGCTGCAGCTGCACGCCGAGACCGCCGACGAGGAACACCGGGAACACCCCGACGGTGACCACCGCGGCCACCGACGAGAGCACCCGCGTCGTCCCGACTGTCCGCTGCTGCCCGGCGGCTGCCACTGCGCCCTCCTCGGCTCCGAGCGGTGTCTGGTCGTCCCAGCGTGGAAACCCGAATGGTTTTTAGCAACGCTAACGTGACGTACGCCTCTGCTCCACCGCTGCGGCCGGCGGGCGGTTGACGTGCGACCCCGCCTGGCGGAAAGGTCGAAAGGGACGGCCCGAACAGCACACAGGAGGACGCAGCGTGTCGGTAGCGCCCGGATCCGGACTGCCCGCATCGAAGATCCCCGGGCTGGTGCTGCTCGACGCGGTCGAACTGTCCTGGCTGATCTCCCGGCGCGAGGTCAGCTGCGTCGAGGTCATGCAGACCTACCTCGCGCACATCGACCGGTTCAACCCGCAGGTCAACGCGATCGTCTCCCGCCGCGACGAAGCGGAGCTGCTCGACGAGGCGCGGCGGCGCGACCAGGAGCTCGACCGCGGCGAGCACCGCGGCTGGATGCACGGCTTCCCGATCGCGGTCAAGGACCTCTCCGACGCCGCGGGACTGCCCACCACGATGGGCTCGCCGCTGTTCGCCGACTCGATCGCCGACCGCGACGAGCTGCACGTGCGGCGGATGCGCGAAGCGGGCGCGATCGTGATCGGCAAGACCAACGTCCCCGAGTTCGGCCTCGGCTCGCACACCTTCAACCCGGTGTTCGGCACGACGCGCAACCCCTACGACACCGCGCGCAGCGCGGGCGGCAGCAGCGGCGGTGCCGGAGCGGCGCTGGCGCTGCGGATGCTGCCGGTGGCCGACGGCAGCGACTTCATGGGCTCGCTGCGCAACCCGGCCGCCTGGAACAACATCGTGTCGCTGCGGCCCAGCTTCGGGCGCATCCCGGTCGAGGGCTTCCTCAGCTCGCCGTCGGTGGTCGGCCCGATGGCGCGCACGGTGCGGGACCTGGCGATGCTGCTGTCCACGATGGCCGGTCCCGATGAACGGGCGCCGCTGAGCATCGAGCAGGACCCGGAGCTGTTCGCCGGCCGGCTGGAGCACGACTTCGACGGCGTGCGGATCGGCTGGGTCGGCGACTTCGACGGTCACCTGCCCACCGAGCCGGGGCTGCTGGAGCTGTGCGCCGAATCCTTCGCCGCCTTCGGCGAGATCGGCTGCGCGGTCGAGCCGGTCGCCAAGCCGCTCCCGGTCGAGCAGGCGTGGGAGACGTTCCTGCTGTGGCGGTCGTGGACCGTCGGGCGCAAGCACGCCGAGCTCTACGACGACCCGGCCGAGCGCGCGCTGCTCAAACCCGAGCTGATCTTCGAGATCGAGAACTACCACCGGCTCCAGGTGCCCGACATCAGCCGCGCGCTGACCGGCCGCGACGAGTGGCACGCCGCGGTGTCGGCGCTGTTCGACGAGTACGACTTCCTGCTCGCGCCGAGCGCGCAGGTGTTCCCGTTCGACGCCGAGCAGCGCTGGCCGCAGGAGATCGGCGGCCGCTCGATGGACACCTACCACCGCTGGATGGAGGCGGTGGCCCCGTGGACGCTGTCCGGGCACCCGGTCGCCAACCTCCCGGTCGGCTGCAACGCGGCGGGCCTGCCGATGGGAGTCCAGCTGATCGGCCGCAACCACGCGGAGTGGCCGCTCCTCCAGCTGGCCCACGCCTACGAGCGGGCCACCGACTGGCCCCACCGGATCCTCCCCCCGCTCCTCCGCTGACCCCACCGCCACCCGGGCACTGGTCAATTTCGTACGAAATTGACCGCCACCCGGGTGAACGTCAATTTCGTACGAAATTGACGCCGCGCCGGGTGACGCGGGGATGCCTGGCCCCGGCGGGCGATCGCTGGTTCACTTCGCCTGGGCGCGGCGGCACAATCGCGGCGGGATCACGACGTGCGGAAAGGCGGGACGGATGGGCAACGACGTCTTCTCGTTGCAGGACAAGGTCGCTCTGGTCACCGGTGGCGGCCAGGGCATCGGGCTGGAGATCGCCAAGGCCCTGCGCACCGCGGGTGCGCAGGTGGTGATCGCCGAGATCAACCCGGCGACCGGGCAGGCGGCCGCCGAGGCCGTCGGGGGCGAGTTCCGGCAGGTCGACGTCACCGATTCGGCGGCGGTGGCCGGAATGGTCGAGCGCGTGGTGGCCGAGCACGGCCGGATCGACGTCTCGGTGCACAACGCGGGCACCGTGCGCAACGAGCCCGCGGAGTCCACTTCGGACGAATCGTGGCGACGCGTGCTGGGGCTGAACCTGGACGCGGTGTTCTGGTGCTGCCGCGAGGTCGGCCGCGCGATGCTGGCGCAGGGCTCGGGGTCGATCATCAACATCGCCTCGATGTCCGGGCTTATCTCCAACCACCCGCAGCCGCAGGCGCACTACAACACCTCGAAGGCCGCGGTGATCATGCTGACCAAGTCGCTGGCCGGCGAGTGGAGCGGCCGCGGCGTGCGGGTCAACTCCATCTCCCCCGGCTACACCGGAACGGACCTGCTCAAGGGCGTCCAGGACACCCAGCCCGAGTGGTACGCCCAGTGGCTGGCGCAGACGCCGATGGGCCGGGTCGCCGAACCGCGCGAGATCGGCCCGCTGGCGGTGTTCCTGGCCTCCGAGGCCAGCAGCTTCGTCACCGGGAGCAACATGGTCGTGGACGGCGGTTTCACCGTCTGGTGACACCCGATCCCGTTGCCCCACGCGATTTCCATTGAAATCGACCATCAGATTTCAATGGAAATCGCATCCACCACCGGCGTGTCGGACACCCGACACACCGGTGGTGCGTCGGGGTCTGCGCGATTTCAATGGAAATCGGACGTCCGACTTCCATTGAAATCGCGTCAACCCCGCGACCGACGGTGCGCAGTCCTCCGCAACTCGCACCGTCGTGCGGACCGGTCTGGAAACCTCAGCCGCGGAAGGCGTTGAGGCCGGTGAGGGCCTGGCCGATGGTGAGGGCGTGCATCTCGCCGGTTCCCTCGTAGGTCAGCACCGACTCCAGGTTCGTCATGTGCCGGATCACCGGGTACTCCAGGGAGATCCCGTTCGCGCCGAGGATGGTGCGCGCGGTGCGGGCGACCTCCATCGCTCCGCGCACGTTGTCCAGCTTGCCGAAGCTGACCTGCTGCGGGATGAGCTGCCCGGCGTCCTTGCGGCGGCCGAGGTGCAGGGCGAGGAGCCTGCCGTTCTGCACCCGCACCGCCATGTCGGCGAGCTTGCTCTGGGTGAGCTGGAAGCCGCCGATCGGCCGGCCGAACTGCTCGCGGGTCGTCGCGTAGTCCAGCGCCGCCTCCAGGCAGCTGCGGCCCGCGCCGACCGCGCCCCACACGATGCCGTAGCGCGCCTCGTTGAGGCAGGACAGCGGGCCGCGCAGGCCGGTGACCTCCGGCAGCACCGCGTCGGCGGGCAGCCGGACGTCGTCGAGCACCAGCTCGCTGGTCACCGAGGCGCGCAGGGACAGCTTGTGCTTGATCTCCGGCGCGGAGAAGCCCGGCGTGTCGGTCGGGACGACGAAGCCGCGCACGCCCTCGTCGGTCTTGGCCCACACCACGGCCACCGCGGCGATGCTGCCGTTGGTGATCCACATCTTCCGGCCGTTGAGCACCCAGTCGGAGCCGTCGCGGCGCGCCGAGGTGAGCATCGAGGCCGGGTCGGAGCCGTGGTCGGGCTCGGTCAGGCCGAAGCAGCCGATCGCCTCGCCCGCCGCCATCCGCGGCAGCCAGTGCTGCTTGTGCTCCTCCGAACCCCAGCGCCAGATGGCGAACATGGCCAGCGAGCCCTGCACCGACACCAGCGAGCGCAGCCCGGAGTCGCAGGCCTCCAGCTCCTCGCAGGCGATGCCGTAGTCCACTGCGGACAGTCCGGCGCAGCCGTAGCCCTCCAGGTGCATGCCCAGCACGCCGAGCTTGCCCAGCTCCCGCGCCAGCTCGCGGGCCTGCGGGAACTCCCCGCGCTCGTACCACTCCGCGACGTGCGGCTGCACGTGGTCGCGGCACAGCGCGCGCACGCTGTCGCGGATCGCCAGCTGCTCCGCGGTGAATTCGGCGTCGATCCCGAGCGGATCGCGCGGGTCGAACGCAGGACGCTTGCCACCGGCACTCATTGCTGGTTCCTCCAATGTGGTTGATTTCCGGGCCGCAGCCGCGACGCGCACCGCAACAACAGCACGAGCTGCCGCAAGCGCGCAGCGCTTAACCCACCCCCGCAGCTTGCACCGCCGCGGGTTCTCAGAAGCTTCCTGGCGAGGACGGCCCCTCCGCCGTGTATCGGACATACATCAGGAGGGACACCCGCAGTCCAGGGAGCTTCTGAGGTACCGCTACCCGCACCGCCACGCAAAACGAGCCTGGAATCAATCATCTGGAGACGATGGGGGGAAGCGTTTGTTCGGGGTCCTCCAGCCATGCGAGGACCTCCTTGCCGTGCTCGCCGAGCAGTGGCGGCGGGGTCACCTCGGCGCTGCCGTGCGCGGAGAAGTCGATGGGCATGCGCACCTGCATCGTCGCTCCGCCACCGGGGTCGACCAGCGGGCGCAGACCCAGGGACTCGGCGTAGTGCACCGCCTGCGCCAGGTCGTTGACCTGCCCGCACGCGATTCCCAAGCCCTGCAAGCGTTCCTGCCAGTCGGCCGCGGTGCGGGCGCCGAGGACGTTCTCCAGCTGCCGGACCAGCTCGTCGCGGTGGGCGACGCGCTGCGCGTTCGTGGCGAACCGCTCGTCGTCGGGCAGGCCGAGCAGTCCGAGCGCCCCGCACAGCTTGCGGAACTGGCCGTCGTTGCCGACCGCGACGGCCAGGAAGGCGTCCTCGCAGCGCAACGTCTCGTACGGCGCGATGCTCGGGTGCCGGTTGCCCATCCGCCGCGGCGGGGTGCCGGTGGTCAGCAGCCCGCTCATCTGGTTCACCAGCGACGCCAGCAGGCTGGACAGCAGGTTCACCTCGACGTGCTGGCCCTCGCCGGTCAGCTCGCGGTGGCGCAGCGCGGCCAGGATGCCCAGCGCGGCATCCTTGCCGGTGAGCACGTCCACCAGCGCCACACCGGCCTTCATCGGCGGCCCGTCGGCTTCGCCGGTGATGCTCATCAGCCCGCCGAGCGCCTGCACCACGAAGTCGTAGCCGGGCAGCTCGGCGCCACCGTCGCTGCCGAAGCCGGAGATCGAGGTGTAGATCAGCCGGGGGTTGAGCTCGCGCGCGGCGGCGTGGTCCAGGCCGTGGCGCGCGAGCGAGCCCGGCTTGAAGTTCTCCACCAGCACGTCGGCGCGGCGGACCAGGTCGTGCGCGGCCGCCCGGTCCTGCGGGTCGCCGAGGTCGAGTGCGATGCTGCGCTTGCCGCGGTTGACCGACTCGAAGTAGGACGAGCTGTGCTCGGTCCAGGGCGGGCCCCAGGTGCGGGTGTCGTCGCCGGTGCCGGGACGCTCCACCTTGATCACCGTGGCGCCGAGGTCGGCCAGCAGCGTGGTCGCGTACGGGCCGGCCAGAACCCGGCTGAAGTCCGCCACGACCACGCCGTCCATCGGCAGCGTCTTCATGCACCCGCCCTTCCCCGCACCAGTGGCTTGCGTCACCGCGATATTGGATCCAATATACAGTTGTCGGGCAACCGGTCAAGGAACCGGAGAACGGAGGACCGGGATGCGGCGACCACCCACCACGCAGGAGTTCGTCCTCGGCGAGCTGCGCAGATCCATCGTGTCCGGGGAGCTGGCGCCGGGCCAGCCGATCCGGCAGGACTCGATCGCCCAGGGCCTCGGCGTGAGCCGGGTACCGCTGCGCGAGGCGCTGAAGACGCTGGAGGCGGAGGGCCAGGTCGTCTACCAGCCGCACCGGGGCTACTCGGTGGCCGAGCTGTCGCTGAGCGACCTGCTGGAGGTCTACCGGATGCGGGAGCTGCTGGAGGCCGAGGCCGCCGCGGTGGCCACCGAGCGGTTCACCGACACCGACCTGGCGCGGATCACCGACGCCCAGCATGACGTGGAGCGGGCGGCCGACGGCGGCGACCTGGTCGCCATGATCGCGGCCAACCGCCGCTTCCACTTCGCCCTGCTGGAACCGTCCGGCATGCCGCGCCTGCTGCGCGTCGTGCGCACCCTCTGGGACGCCACCGACGCCTACCGGGCCGTCTACTACAACTCCGACACCAACCGCACCCGGGTCCGCCACGAGCACGACGGCATCGTGGCGGCGGCGCAGAACCGCCGAGCCGACGACCTGGTCCGGCTGCTCGACGAACACCGCCGCCACGCGGTCGACGCCCTCCGCGGCACCATCACGTCCGAAGTGGACTGATCCATCGACCGATCGCACGACCCGCGAGAGCGCCGCCCCCCCTTGCAGGTTCAGCGCGAAATCGCCACCACTGCTCCGTTTTCGCTGGTTCAGACCCGTGAGCACTTTGGGGTGCTATAGCCCCTCAAAACACTCACGGGACCCGACCAGCGGAAACGGAACACCGCGCGGTGGAACCAGAACTCAGGCCGCAAGCAGGACTTCCGCCGTGCGACGCGCGTGCTCGACCGCGCCCGGGACGTCGGTCGACGCCACGACCGTGGCGCCTTCGTAGAGCAGCAGGGCGCTGTCGGCGAACCGCGCCGGCTCGGCGACTCCCGCCGCTGCCGCGAGCTCTTCGAAGTAGTCCCGCATCCACCGCTTCTGCCCGATGACCACCGACCGCCCGGGGTGGTCCGCCTCGGGCATCTCCGCCAGCGCGTTGACGAAGCCGCAGCCCCGGAAGCTCGCGCGATCCATCCACGCGCCCAGCGCGTCGAACACCGCCAGCAGCTCCTCGCGAGGCCCGCTCGCGTGCTCCGCCACCCAGCTCCGCAGCCACTCCCGCCAGCGCTGGTCGCGCTCGACCAGGTACGCGGTGACCAGCCGGTCCTTCGACCCGAAGCAGGCGTAGAGCGTCTTCTTGGTCACCCCGGCCCCGGCCGCGATGGCCTCGACGCCGACCGCGTGGATGCCCTCGGCGTAGAACAGCTCGGCCGCGACGTCTAGCACCCGCCGCCCCGCCGGGGTCAGCTTCTCCAGCAACTCCGCCACTTCTGCCACGCCTCTACTATACCGACCGGTGGGTTGACAGCGGCGGCACCGATGCGCCTATCGTGGTAACCACACCGGTCGGTATACCTCGATGGGAGAGTGCCCCACATGCGCGCAGTGCTGCTCACCGGCTTCGGCGGGCCGGAGAAGCTGGAGTACCGCGAAGACGTGCCCACCCCGCAGGCCGGGCCGGGCGAAGTCCGGATCGGGGTCGCGGCGACGGCCATCAACAACACCGACATCTGGACCCGCGAAGGCGCCTACGGCACACCCGACGATCCGGCGAACATCGCGGGCTGGCGGCGCGAGCCGCTGGCGTTCCCGCGCATCCAGGGCGCCGACGTGGTCGGCCGCATCGACCAGGTCGGGCCGGGCGTGCCCGGCTCACGGCTCGGCGAGCGGGTGATCGTCGACCCGATGCTCTACACCGGCGGCGAGCGCGAGCTGGTGGACACCGAGTACCTGGGCAGCGAACGCGACGGCGGGTTCGCCGAGCACACCACCGTCCCGGCCGGCAACGCCCACGCGATCGAAAGCCCGCTCAGCGACGCCGAACTGGCCACCTTCCCCACGGCCTACGCCACCGCGATGCGCATGCTCAACCGAGCGAGCGTCCGCGACGGGGAAACCGTGGTGGTCACCGGAGCCTCCGGCGGCGTCGGCTCGGCGCTGATCCAGCTCGCGACCTCGCGCGGCGCGCGGGTGATCGCCGTGACCAGCGCCGCGAAGCGCGAGCAGGCGTTGCGGCTCGGCGCGCACGCGGCGGTCGACCGGAACTCGCCGGACCTGGTCTCCGAGACCGGCCCCGCCGACGTGGTGGCCGACGTGGTCGCCGGCCCGGCGTTCCCGCAGCTGCTGCGCGTGCTCGCCCCGCTCGGCCGCTACGTCGTCGCGGGCGGCATCGCCGGACCGCTGGTGGAGACCGACCTGCGCACCGTCTACCTGCGGCAGCTGCAGCTGATCGGCTCGTCCTTCGGCACCCACGAGGACTTCGCCCAGCTGATCGGCCACGTCGAGCGCGGCGAGCTGACCCCGCTGCTGGCGGGCACCCACCCGCTGCACCAGCTCCGCGAAGCCCAGCGCACCTTCACCGCCAAGAACTTCTTCGGCAAGCTCGTCATCACCGTGGGGGAAGCCGCGTGATCCTCACCGACCACATCGTCGTCGACGGCGTCCGGCTGGCCCACCGGCACACCACCGGCAGCACCGGCGAGGCGCTGGTGTTCCTGCACGGAACGCCGTCGCACTCCCACATCTGGCGCGAGGTGGCACCGGCCTTCGAAGCCGACGGCCACGAGCTCCTGGTCTACGACCTGCTCGGCTACGGCGCCTCGGAACGCCCCGTCGACCGCGACACCTCGGTCACCGCGCAGGCAGCCCTGCTGGAGAAGCTGTTGGCACAGCTGGGAATCCGGCGCTGCACGTTGATCGCGCACGACATCGGCGGCGCGGTGGCGCAGATCTTCACCGCAGCGCACCCGGATCGCGTCGCGCGGCTGGCGCTGATCGACTCGGTCAGCTACGACTCCTGGCCGTCGAGCACCTGGCGGGAGATCATCCGCGACCACCTCGACGACCACGCCGCGATGCCCCAGCACGACTTCGAAGCCCTGCTCACCCGCCAGCTGACGATGACGGTGGCCGACCCGTCCCGGATGACCGGCGACACCCTCGAGGCCTACTTGCGTCCACATCGGACACCGATGGGCCGCGCATCCTTCTTCGAGCACCAGGTCCGCCACTACGACTCGACACCCACCGAGCGAGCAGCACCGCTGCTGAGAACCCTGCGCACCCCGACCCACGTCATCTGGGGCGCCGAAGACCGCTGGCAGCCGGTTACCTACGCCCACCGCCTGACCCAGGACATCCCGACCGCAACCCTCGCCACGATCCCGAACGCGGGCCACTTCCCCATGGAGGACGCCCCGGCCCGCGTGGTCGCCGAGCTCCGCACCCTCCTCGCGCGCGAAGCGAGCTGAGGTGAAGGGCACCTCTTAGCAAGTAACTTGCTAAAAGGTGCCCTTCACCTACCCCGATCGAGCTCGCCGGGTCGCGCTCACTCGGACGAGGTGGGGTGAAGGGCACCTTTCGCCAAGTTAGTTGGTGAAGGGTGCCCTTCACCTCTCACCCGCGCGGGGTCAGCTGTAGTCGTAGAAGCCCTTGCCGGACTTCTTGCCCTTCAGGCCCGCTTCGACCATGCGGCGCAGCAGCGGCGGGGCGATGAAGTTCGGGTCGCCGTACTCCTCGTGCATCGAGTCCGCGATCGCCTTGAGGGTGTCCAGGCCCACCAGGTCGGACAGGCGCAGCGGGCCCATCGGGTGGGCGCAGCCCAGCACCATGCCCTTGTCCACGTCCTCGGCGCTGGCGAAACCGCCCTCGACCATCCGGATCGCCGACAGCAGGTAGGGCACCAGCAGCGCGTTGACGACGAACCCGGAGCGGTCCTTGGCCCGGATGGTCTCCTTGCCCAGCTGCTCGGTGGCGAACGCCGCGGCCCGCTCGACGGTCTCCTCCGAGGTCAGCAGCGACGGCACCAGCTCGACGAGCTTGAGCACCGGGACCGGGTTGAAGAAGTGCACGCCGAGCACCTGCTGCGGGCGCTTGGTGGCGCTGGCCAGCTTGGCGATCGGGATGGACGAGGTGTTCGACGCCAGGATCGCGTCCGGATCGGACACCACCTTGTCCAGCTCGGCGAACAGCTTGGTCTTGAGCTCCTCGTCCTCGGCGATGGCCTCGATGACCATGTTGCGGTCGTCGAGGTCGGCCAGCGTCGTGGTGAAGTGCAGGCGGGCCTGCGCGGCGTCGCGCTCGGCCTCGGTCAGCTTGCCCTTCTGCACCGCGTGGTTCAGCGACTTCCACAGCCTGGTGCGGCCGGCGCGAGCGGCTTCGTCGCTGACCTCGCAGACGATCACGTCCAGACCGGCCCGGGCACCGACCTCCGCGATGCCACCGCCCATCTGCCCGCCGCCGATGACTCCCAGTCGCTCGATCTTCGTCACCACACGATCCTTCCCGCTTCCGGCTGCGCTGCCCTACGTCGGGCGATCATGCCAGCTACGGCGGTTACCGACCGGTAAACAGTGCGCTAGACCACGCCGATCGAGCGATGGAGCGATGGAGAGGTGGTCGGCGCGGAGCCGGCCCTGACCCCCAAGGCTGCTCCGGCTCCGCGCGGTCGAACCCCCCGATCCGACCCTGACCCCCGAAACGTCTTCAGATTACCGCACCGTCCGTGCATGAATGCATGCGCTCCGAACATCAGTCGAGCGTGCGCAGCACGAACGCCCCGCGCCGGAGTCCGGCACGGGGCGCTGCGACGTCGCGGCCGGTCAGGCCGGCGGGAAGTTCCACTGCTGGGTCAGCGCTCCGGACTCCTGGTCCAGCACCGCCCAGAAGTTGCCGCCCGTGTTGAACGGGGTCACGACGCGACCGTCCGACCGCGCAACGATCAGGTGCCCGTTGCCCGCCGGCGGCAGGCCCCACTGCTGGTTGAACGCCTGGCCGCACTCCCGCTGCACCACCGCGGTCCGCCCGTCGGGCGCGGTGTAGTCGCCGACCGTGAGGCACTTGTTCGTGTCGACGTTGCGGATCTGGTAGTAGCCGTCGCCGAGGAACTGCAGCCGCCACAGCTTCCCGCCGGGAGCTTCCTCGACGGCGATCGCCCAGACGACGATGTTGTCCGCCTTGTTCGCGCCGTACCCGGTAGGGATCAGCTTCTGGCCCGAGCTCACGTTGACGATGCGAACAGCGGTCTGCCGGGGCCCGGCGGCCTCCTGATCGGCTTGCGCGGAGAACGCCGCACCCGCCGGGAGCAGCAGGAGCGCGGCCAGCGACGCCACCGCGGAGAATCGGAAGCGCATCGACATTTCCTCTCTGGGATCGTTGGAACGACGGACGCGACCTCCCGTCGTCGTCCAGCGCCAACGATCGCCCCGTCCCCCACCACCCGCCGGACGAGCACGGCCAACGGGTGTCCCCCACCTGCAGCGCTACCCCTGCCCGGGCGAGAACCCACTGCTCCCAGCACGAATCGGCGTCACCCGGTGATGTGGCGCAGGTAGAGGCCGGGATCGGTGAGGTAGCGGCGCCAGTGGTCGACGAGGTCGAGGTCTTCCCACTTCACCCGGCGGATGCCGTGCTCGCCCACTTCGACGATGTCGGCTCCCGGTGTCGCGGCCAGGACCGGCGAGTGCGTCGCGCACACCACCTGCGCTCCGGTCCGGGCCAGCTCGTGCATCAGGCCGACCAGCTTGAGGCAGGACTCGAAGGACAGCGCGGCCTCCGGCTCGTCCATCACGTAGAAACCGCGCTCCCGGAACATCGCCTCGAACACGGCCAGGAACCCCTCGCCGTGCGACATCGCCGAGGTGTCGTCCTCCCAGTAGCCGTAACGGCCGTTGACCGCGTTCATCAGCCCGAACGCGGTCTCCGCGCGCAGGAAGAACCCCTTGCGGCGGGACCGCGGCCCGGTGATCATCCGGCTCCCGGCCGGGGTGGTCTCCAACGCCAGGACGTCGCCGAGCGGAGTCCTGGGCCGGTCGTTGACGTACTTGCGCCCCGCCCGGCCGCCGTGCGAGTCGAGCTTGAAGCCCTCCGCGATCGCCTCGACCAACGTCGACTTCCCGGAGCCGTTCTCACCGACCAGCATGGTCACCGGTGCGGTGAACGCCAGCCCGCGCTCGGCGAGCTCGGCGACGCACGGCACGGTGTAGGGCCACCTGTCGAACGACTCAGGACGCTTGCTGTCGGGGATGTAGGCGCGACGGACGAGCATGAACCTTCCCGGTCGGTAGCAGTGGGGAACACGGCCGCCCCGAGCCTCGCACACACCCGCGACGCCGGAGGACGACGACCGCGCGGGAGGTCATACCCTGGGGCGCTCGGGTTCGGTCGTGGGAGGAGCGGGGATGCGGGAAGGCGAAGTGGTGGGCGATTTCGCGCTGCCGGATCAGGACGGGGCGGAGCGGAAGCTGTCCGAGCTGGTCTCCGGTGGGCCGGTCGTGCTGTTCTTCTACCCGGCGGCGATGACCACCGGGTGCACCGCGGAGGCATGCCACTTCCGGGATCTGGCCGCCGAGTTCGGCGAGATCGGCGCGCAGCCGGTGGGGATCAGCGCCGACCAGGTCGGCAAGCAGCAGCAGTTCGCGCAGGCGCACGGCTTCGGGTTCCCGCTGCTGTCCGATGTCGACGGTGCGGTCGCGCGGCAGTTCGGCGTCAAGCGCCGGTTCGGGCCGATCCCGGTCAAGCGGCACACCTTCGTCATCGACGAGCAGCGCCGGGTGCTGGCGGTGATCCGCAGCGAGTTCCGCATGGGACTGCACGCCGACAAGGCGCTCGAAGTCCTCGAGCAGCGCTCATAGCGCCGCTCCACCGCGGGCCAGCGGCGCGCGCCAGCCGAAGCGCAGCGCGAGCAGCCGCACCACGATCGCCAGCAGCGCCGCGAAGGCGCTGGTGATCGGCGTCAGCGCCCCGGTGACCGCCAGCAGGGCGACCAGACCGCTGCCCAGCAGCGCGGGCACCGCGTAGATCTCGCTCTCCGGGTGCAGCAGCGCCGGGACGTCCCCGGCCAGCACGTCGCGGATGGCGCCGCCACCGATCGCGGTCGCGGCGCCCAGCGCGATCGCGGCCAGCGGGTGCATGCCGAAGTTCAGCGCCTTGATGCTGCCCGCCACGCAGAACACGCCCAGCCCGATCGCGTCGAAGAACAGCACGAACCGGCGGATCCGGGCCAGCCGGGGATGCCAGAAGTACACCACCGCCGAGGCGATCAGCGGCGTGGTGAAGTAGGCGATGTCGGTGAAGGCCACCGGCGGCACCGCGCCGATCACCAGGTCCCGGAACACCCCGCCGCCCAGCGCGGTCACCTCGGCCAGCACCACGATGCCGACGACGTCGAAGCGCTTGCGCACGGCGAGCAGCGCGCCGGAGAGCGCGAACGCGAAGATCCCGATCAGGTCCAGGACTTCCTGCACCAGCGGGTTGAGGATCGCGGTGACCACCGGATGGTTCTACCTCCCCGGCCCCGCCGGTGCACCCGCGCCCCGGGCTCAGCACCTTCCGGCTCAGGCGGGCGGGTTGTCGCAGGAGGGGTTGAGGAGGTTCTGGACCTCCGGGCTGTCCACGTTGTCCTTGGTGATCAGGGTCGAGCCGGTGTCGGTGTCCGGCGCCGGGTTCGGCTCGCCGCGGATCTCGGCCACCGCCGCGTTCACCGCGGCGTAGCCCATCTTGAACGGGTTCTGCGCGATCAGGCCGGTGATCACGCCGTCGCGCAGGGCCTGGATCTCGCCCTCCGAGGTGTCCCAGCCGATGATCTTGACCTGGCCCACCTTGCCCGCCTGCCGGACCGCTTCGGCCGCGCCGAGCACGCTCGGCTCGTTGGCCGCGTAGATGCCGTTGAGGTCCGGGTTCGCGGTCAGGATGTCCTGGGTGACCTGCAGCGCCCGGTTGAAGTCGCTCTCGCTGGACTGCTGGGCGACCAGCTGCAGTCCCGGGTGCTTGGCCATGCCCCGCTTGAAGCCCTCGCCGCGCGTCT
Source organism: Saccharopolyspora indica (assembly GCF_027853965.1). GTDB lineage: Bacteria > Actinomycetota > Actinomycetes > Mycobacteriales > Pseudonocardiaceae > Saccharopolyspora > Saccharopolyspora indica. Next base: position 46,044 of record NZ_JAQGLB010000027.1, read on the forward strand.
CGTTGGTGCTGGTGCCCGCCTGGAACTCGATGAACGCCACCTTGCCGCGCCCGCCGAGCTGCTCGGCCAGCACGTCGGTGGCCTGCTCGGCGGCGGCCACGTTGTTGGTGGCGTACACCGGGACGTCGGGCGGCTGCGGCGAGGTCCCGGAGTCCATGTTGACCACCGTGGTGCCCTGGCCCTGCGCGGACTTGGTGACGTCGGCCAGCGCCTTGGCGTCCGTCGCGGCGTAGACCAGGCCCTTGACGTCGCCCTGCGCCAGCAGGCTCTGCAGCAGGCTCTGCTGGCCGCTGACGTCGCTCTCCGCGTGCACGCCGTCCCAGTGCACCGTGACGTCCGGCTGCTTGCCGCCCGCGCACTCCGCGCCGACCCGCACGTTCTCCCAGAAGTCGAAGCCGATCGCCTTCGGCACCACCGCGATCTTGATCGGCCCGCCCTGCTCGCCTCCGCCGCCGGTCTGCTCGCGCACCCCGACGCTGCAGCCCGCCGCCACCACCGAGACCAGCACGCACGCCGCGGTCAGAACCTTCTTCATCCCCGAGCTCCCTTGCTCATCACCGGACTCCTGCCGCTCACGCGGTGTCGCCGCCGAGCTTGCGCCGCTGGTAGCGGTCCCACCAGACCGCCAGCCAGATGATCACGCCGATCAGCACGTTCTGGTAGAAGGTGCCGATGTTGAGCTGGACCGCGCCGTTGCGGATGACCGCGACGAGGAAGGCGCCGATCAGCGAACCCAGCACGGTGCCGCGGCCGCCGAACAGGCTGGCGCCGCCGATGACGACGGCGGCGATCACGTCCAGCTCCAGGCCTTCGCCGAAGTTCGGCTGGCCGGAGTTGATCCGCGAGGCGGCGATCATGCCACCGAGCCCGGCCAGCGCGCCGGAGAGCACGTAGACCAGCGTCGTGTAGCGCTTCACCGGCACGCCCGACAACCGCGCGGCCTCCATGTTCGAGCCCATCACGTAGGCGTAGCGGCCCAGCCTGGTCCGGGTCAGCACCAGGTGCCCGAGCACCGCGACCACCGCGATCAGCACCACCGGGATCGGGATGGCGTTGATGACGCCCTGGCCGAGCAGCCGGAACGACTCCGGTGCGCCGAACACCGCGACCGCGCCGGTGGCGATCAGCACCAGCCCGCGGCCGACGCTGAGCATGCCCAGCGTCGCGATGAACGGCGGCAGCCCCACCACCGACACCAGCAGCCCGTTCACCAGCCCGGCCACCGCGCCGACGGCGATGCCGCCGAGGATGCCGATCAGCGGGTTGAACCCGTGCTCGGCCATCAGCAGCACGCCGATCACGCCGGAGAGCGCGGCCACCGAGCCCACCGACAGGTCGATGCCGCCGGTGATGATCACCAGCGTCACGCCGACCGCCATCACCGCGTTCACCGAGGTCTGCGAGCCCAGGTTGAACAGGTTGTCGGCGGTGAGGAACGACGGTGCGATGACCGACAGCACCACGAACACGACGATCAGCGCGCCCGCCGCCGCGACCTGCGAGACCGCACCGGACATGCGGTCGCCCAGCGCACCCAGCAACCCGCGGTCCGATGTGGACGGTTCGGTGGCCGGATCAGCCATGCTTGCCCCCGTTCTCGACGTTCCGGGCACCGGTCGCCAGCGCGACGACGCGTTCCTCGGAGAACTCCGCGCGACCGACCTCGCCGGTGATCCGCCCACCGCGCATGACCAGGATCCGGTCGCACATGTTCAGCAGCTCCGGGAGGTAGCTGGAGATGAGCACCACCGCCGCGCCGCGCGCCGCCAGCGAATCCATCTGCTGGAACATCTCCGACTTGGCGCCCACGTCCATGCCGCGGCCGGGTTCGTCGAAGAACAGCACGTCCGCGCCGGTCTCCAGCCAGCGGGCCAGGATCACCTTCTGCTGGTTGCCGCCGGAGAGCTGGCGCACCGGCCGCCCCACCCACGGCACCCGGATGCGCAGGCCGTCCCGCTCCCGCTCGGCGATGCGGCGCTCGGCGGCCAGGTCGATCAGCCCGGCGCGCATCGGCAGGTTCGCCAGCGTGATGTTCTTGTCCACGCCCAGCTGCAGGGCCAGCCCGTCGGTCTTGCGGCTCTCGGTGAGGTAGCCGATCCCGGCGGCGATCGCGTCGGCGGGCCCGCGGATGCGCAGGACCTTGCCGTCCAGCGCGATGGTGCCCGCGTCGGGCAGCTCGGCGCCGAACACCGCGCGCGCCAGCTCGGTGCGCCCGGCACCGACCAGGCCCGCCAGACCGACGATCTCCCCGGCCCGGACCTCGAAGGACGCGTCGCGCACGGCATCGCCGCGGGTGAGCCCCGAGACGCTCAGCCGCACGGGACCGGGTTCCTGGTGGGTGCGCGGGTAGAGGTTGGCGACGTCGCGCCCGACCATCAGCTGCACCAGCCGCGCTTCGTCGAGCTCGGCCACCGGCCGGGTGGCCACCACCGCGCCGTCGCGCATCACGGTGACCCGGTCGCCGATCTCGAAGATCTCGTCCAGCCGGTGCGAGATGTAGAGCACCGCGATGCCCTTGGCGGTCAGCCCGCGCACGATGCCGAACAGCTCCGCGGCCTCGCCCTCGGTCAGGGTCGCGGTCGGTTCGTCCAGGATGAGCACCTTCGCCTGCACGGCAAGGGCTTTGGCCAGCTCGACGCGCTGCTGCTCCGCTGTGGACAGCTGCCCGACGCGGCGGCCGGGATCGATGTCCAGCCCGACCTCGGCGAGCAGCTCGCGCGCGGCGCGGCGCTCGGCGGAGCGGGAGATCCAGCCGGCGCGGCCGGGCTCGTGACCGATGAACAGGTTCTCGGCCACCGACAGGTCCGGGGCCAGCGCGAACTCCTGGTGCACCATCGACACGCCCAGCCGCCGCGCCGCACCGGGGCCGTGGTGCTCGACGCGCACGCCGCCCAGTTCGACGTGTCCGGTGCTCGGCGGTTCGACCTGCGCGATCAGCTTCATCAGCGTCGACTTGCCCGCGCCGTTCTCCCCGGCGAACACGTGCACCTCGCCGGGCGGGATGCGCAACGACACGTCGGAGACCGCCACCACGCCGGGGAACGACTTGCCGACGCCGTGCAGCGCCACGGCGGGGTCGAGCTGGTCGGTGGGCGACACGCGCGCCTCCCTCGATCGCGGTGATCGTTCCTCGGGCTCGCAGTGCGCCGGATCATACCCACAACACCGACGCCGAGAAAGGGTTGGAACGAAGCCAAGTATTCGATTACCAGCCCGCACCGGCAGCGGCAATGCGGCGGCCCGCGGTGGGGGAACCGCTGCCAGGCCGATCGGGCAGCCAACGCCCCCGGGGCACCACACGGCTCCGGTGACAGCCTCTAAGCTCGAACCGGACGAATTCGCGATCTCGTGGACAGGAGGCCGATAGCCCGTGCAGCCGTTGCTGGCCAGCGACCCGCACCGGGTAGGCGACTACCGGCTGCTCGCCCGGTTGGGGCGCGGCGCGATGGGCGGGGTCTACCTCGGCCGCTCGCGCGGCGGCCGGGTCGTGGCGGTCAAGGTGATCAGGCCCGATCTGGCCGAGGACCCGGAGTTCCGGGAGCGGTTCCGCCGCGAGGCGATCGCCGCGAGCTCGGTCGGCGGGTTCTGGACCGCCGCCGTGGTGCACGCCGATCCGGACGCCGAGCAGCCCTGGCTGGCCACCGAGTACGTGCCGGGCCCGACCCTGCACCAGGCGGTGGCCGACCACGGACCGCTGCCGGAGGCGACGGTGCGCGGCCTGGGGGCCGGGCTCGCCGAAGCGCTGATCGCGATCCACCGCGCCGCGCTGGTGCACCGCGACCTGAAACCGGCCAACGTGCTGCTCGGGCCGGACGGTCCGCGCGTCATCGACTTCGGCATCTCGCGGGCGATGACCGGCAGCGCGCTGACCGCGACCGGCATGTTCATGGGCACGCCCGGCTTCTTCTCCCCGGAGCAGACCCTGGGCACCGAGGTGGGCCCGCCCAGCGACGTCTTCTCGCTCGGCGCGGTGCTGGTGTTCGCCGCCACCGGCCGCGGCCCGTTCGGCGAGGAGAGCACCGCCACCCTGCTCTACCGGGTGGCCCACGCCGAGCCGGACCTGTCCGAGGTGCCGGACGGACTGCGCCCGCTGCTGGCCGCGTGCCTGGCCAAGGACCCGGCGGCCCGCCCGACGCCCGGTCAGATGCTGGACGAGATCGGCGAATCCAGTCCGCACGGCAACCAGTGGCTGCCGCCGGCGATCAGCGATGTGATCGCCCAGCACGCCACGCAGCTGCAGCAGACGGCCAGCGCGCAGCTGCCCGACACTCCCCCGCCGCAGCCGGTCGCCGCACCGCGGCCGGCGACCCGCACCTACACCCAGGCCGCGCCCGCAGCACCGGCACCGGCGGCTCCGGCACCCGCGCCGCAACCGCCGGTGCCGGTCGCCGCGGCGCGGGCCGAGGTCGCGCCGGTGCGCGACAAGATCGTGCCCGCGCAGCCCCGGCAGACCTCCCAGCAGCCGCAGGTCCGCCGCGACAACCCCGGGCCGGTGTTCACCACCGCCGGGCGCTTCCGCGCGCTGCTCTCCGCTGCCGTCTGCGTGGCGATCATGTTCGGGGCCTACGAGCTGTTCCGCAACGTCCTCGGCCCCGGTGACCGGTTCCTGATCTTCCAGATCGGCATGCTGCTGCTGGGTCTCAGCGCGGCCTGGTCGGTGGCCAGGGCGGTGCTGCCCGGCCTGCTCTTGAAGGTCAACAGCGACGGCCTGCTGATCTCGCGGATGGGCCTGAAGCGGGAGATCCCGTGGAGCCAGGTCCAGCGGGTCGGCGTGGTCGGCAGCGGCAAGCGGGCCTCGGTGGCGGTGTGGTTCACCGAGGGCACCGCTCCGCGCTCGGCGCCGTGGCACCGGCTCCGCCCGCACCACGGCGGCCACCTGGTCTTCCCGATCGGCGCGACCGGCGGCTGGCTCAGCCGCCGCCAGGAGATCCGCCGGATCCGCACGGCCCTCCAGCAGTACGCCCCGGGCCGCTACGACACCCGCATGATGTGACCCTCAGGCCGGTGCGCGGTTGAACGCCGCCCGGGCCCAGAGGTAGCCGCCCAGGGCGATGGCCGCGCACCAGCCCACCGCGAGCATCCCGTCAACACCGACCGGGGTTCCCATCAGCAGGCCGCGGATGGTCTCGATGATCGGGGTGAACGGCTGGTTCTCGGCGAACCAGCGCACCGCGGGCGGCATCGAACCGGTCGGCACGAAGGCGCTGCCGATGAACGGCAGGAGCGACAGGGGCAGCACGATGTTGCTCGCCGTCTCCACGCTCTTGGTCATCAGGCCCGCCGCCGCCGAGATCCAGCTCAGCGCGAAGCTGACCAGGGTCAGCAGCCCGAGCGCGGCCAGCCAGCCCAGCGGACCGGCCGCCGGCCGGAAGCCGACCAGCAGCGCGACCGCGGTGATCAGCACGACGCTGAGCACCGTCTGCACGGTGCCGCCCACCACGTGCCCGGTCAGCACCGAAGCGCGGGAGATCGGCATGGTGCGGAACCGGTTGATGATGCCCTCGGTCATGTCCGAGCACACCGAGATCGCCACCGTCATCGAGCCGGACGCCGCGGCCATCAGGATGATGCCGGGCGCGAGGTAGTCGACGTAGCTGCCGCCCCCGCCCAGACCGGCGCCCAGCACGCCACCCAGGACGTAGACGAACAGCAGCAGCATGACGATCGGCATGCCGACCACCGACAACGTCATCGACGGGTAGCGCAGCGCGTGCAGGAGGTTGCGCCGCAGCATCGTCCGCGAATCGCGCACCGCGTGGGCGATGGTCATCGCAGCACCTCCTGGGCAGCTTCGGGGGCTCCGGTGAGCGCGAGGAAGACGTCGTCGAGGTCGGGGGTGTGCACGGACAGCCCTTCGACCTTGATCGACTCCTGGTCGAGCCGGTCCAGCAGCGCCCGGAGCGTCTGCAGGCTGCCGTCGCCGGGAACCTGCAGGGTCAGCGCCTCGTCGTCGCGGGCGAGCACGCCGAACGCGCCCGCCGCCGATTCGAGCTCGGTGATGTCGCCGAACTGCAGGCGGACGTGGCCGCCCGGGATCCGGCTCTTCAGCTCCGCCGCGGTGCCCTCGGCGACGATCCGGCCGCCGTCGAGCACGGCGATGCGGTCGGCGAGCTGGTCGGCCTCCTCCAGGTACTGCGTGGTGAGGAAGATCGTCACGCCGTCGGCCACCAGCTCCCGGATCAGCTGCCACATGACGCGGCGGCTGCGCGGGTCGAGGCCGGTGGTCGGCTCGTCCAGGAAGATGATGCGCGGCTCGCCGATGAGGGTCATCGCGATGTCGAGCCTGCGGCGCATGCCGCCGGAGCAGGTCGAGGCCGGTTTGCGGGCGGCTTCCCGCAGGTCGAACCGGTCGAGCAGCTCGGCGGCGCGACGCCGCCCCACCGCGCGCGGCAGGTGCCGCAGGTCGGCCATCAGCAGCAGGTTCTCCTCGGCGGTGAGCAGGTCGTCCACCGCGGCGAACTGGCCGGTGACGCCGATCGCCGACCGGACCAGGTCGGGCTCGGTCGCCGGGTCGTGCCCGGCGACGCGTATCGCCCCGGCGTCGGCGCCGAGCAGCGTGCTCAATATCTGCACCGTGGTGGTCTTGCCCGCCCCGTTGGGGCCCAGCAGCGAGAAGATGCTGCCTTCCGGGATCCGCAGGTCGATCCCGTCGAGCACGAGCTTGTGACCGTAGGACTTGCGCAGTCCGACGGCTTCGATCGCCGGCTTCGTCATCTCGTCCTCCGCTCAGGCCTCGGTGGAACGGCGGACGGTGATGTCGCCGAACGAGGTCCGGGCGCGCACCTCCACCTTCTCGTCGGGTTCGGCCGGGCCGTCCGCGGCGGTCAGCGAGTTGTGCACGCGCCCGAAGGAGGACCGCACGTCCAGCCAGGCAGCGCTGCCCTCGCGGATGCCGATCTCCAGGCCGCCCATGGACGTCGCGAGCGCCACCTCGCCGCGGACGACCTCGCCGATGCGGATGGTCCCGTTGGCGGTCTTGGCGTTCACCGACGCCTGCGCGCTGTCCACCGTGATGTCGCCGTTGGCGGCGCTCACCCGCAGATCGCCGCCGACCAGCCCGATCCAGCTCGCGCCGTTGGAGTTCTTGATCGCCGCCGAGCCCTCGATCTCGCTGACGCGCAGGCTTCCGCTGTGGGTGGTGATCTCGGCGCGGCCCGCGACGTGCTCGACGCTGACGTCACCCGCGGCGGTGCTCAGGGTCAGTGCGTCGGTCCGGTCGAGCTGCAGGTGACCGGCCGCGGTCTTGAACCGGCACTCCCCGAGCACGCCCTCGGAGCGGAAGCTCGCCGCGGCCGCGTCGACGCGCAGCCGCGAAGCGGCCGGGAGCTCGACCACCACGTCCACGGAGCCGACCTTGCTGAACGGCGACCGCCCCTTCGGCCCCAGGATCTGCAGGTTCCCGTTCGAGCAGGTGACCTTGACCTGCTCCGCGGTCTTGACGTCCTTGCTGTCGGAGCTGTCGGTGGGACGCACTTCGACCACGGTGTCCACGCGGTCGTCGCCCGCGACGATGCGGACGTCGCCGAGCGCGAGCTCGATGGTCGCGGTGATCGGTTCGGGCGTGTCGAATTTCGGCATGGCAGTGCCCTCCTGGGGACTTCGATGAGCATCCCCGCTGGTCGGGGATGTGCGGTGAGCGGAAAGTTCCGGTGGTGGTTAGCGAACCCAGCCGGTGTAGTGCTGGCCGCCGCGCGCGGCGCGGCGGGTGGTGCGGCGTCCGGATTCCAGCGCGGCGGACGCGGCTCGCACGAGCCAGGCGTTGGCCGACAGGCCGTCGCGGTTGGCGGCCGTCTCGATCTGCGCCTTGAGGTGCTCGGGCAGGCGGAGGTTGATCCGCGTCATGGCCCCGTCGTCGCCCTCCTGCGGGGCCGACGGCTCCGGCTGCTCCGGCTCCGCCTCGGCTTCGGCGGCCTCCTCGGCAGGCGGCGGGGTCACGACGAAGCCGGGATTCCCGCCGCGCAGCCGCAGGTCGACCGAGCCCGGGGCGAGGTCCCGGGTGATCTCGTCGGCAGCGTCCGACAGCGCGTCCAGCAGGGTCAGCCGGACGGCCGAGTCGAGCGGCGCGGTGAGGCGCTCGGCGAGCGCCCGGGCGTCCTCCCCGCTCGCTTCGGCCGCGACGGCGAGCTGGTGGCGCAGGTTGTCGACGTACGTCGTGAGATCCATGGCACCATCATGGCATCACATCGGTGCCATCGCAAGCCCGGGGTGGCTCATCAAGCCGAGCAACACCCTGGGCCGACCGCGCGAACTAGCGCTTCACCTGCGAATACGATGCGATATGGAGGCACCCGAAAAGTGTGGTGCCATCATGGCACCGGCAGGATGCAGACTGGCGTCGGAGTGGCGACCGGGTCGCCGAGCGGGGTCAGCTCGCCCTGCGGCGAGATCGCGAACGCCTGCACGTCGTCGCTGCGCTGGCCCGCCGCGAACAGGACCCCGCCGTCCGGGGACAGCGCGATGTGGCGGGGCTCGGCCACTCCCGCCGGGTGGATGCCGAGCAGCCGGAACTCGCCGTCGCCGGCATCGGTCCGGAAGACCGCGATGCTGTCGTGGCCGCGGTTGGAGGCCAGCACGAACCGGCCGTCCGGGGTCACCACCACCTCGGCGGCCAGGCTCGGCCGCCCGTGGTCCGGCGGCAGCGAGCTGAGCGTCCGCCCCGGCTCCAAGGCACCCGAGGACGGGTCGTAGCCGAGCTCGGTGACCGACGACGCCAGCTCGTTGACCAGGTAGGCGCGCTTGCCGTCCGGGTGGAACGCCAGGTGCCGGGGCCCGGTCCCGGCGCGCAGCGCCAGCTCGTGCCGGAGCATCAGGTGCCCGCTGTCCGCGTCGAAGTCGTAGGTGTAGATCGAATCGGTGCCCAGGTCCACCGCCAGCACGAACCGGCCGGTGGGATCGGGCAGCACCTGGTGCGCGTGCGGGCCCTCCTGGCGCTGCGGGTTCGGGCCGCTGCCGCTGTGCTGCACCACGTGGCACGGTTCGCGCAGCACACCGCCGGCGTCGATCGGGTGCACCACCACGTTGCCGGACTCGTAGTTCGCGGTCAGCAGGTACTTCCCGGACGGGTGCACGCTCAGGTGGCACGGAGCCGCGCCGAGGGTCGGCTGCGAGTTCAGCTCGCGGAGGGTTCCGTCGTCGCGGACCTCCAGCGCGAAGACCCGGCCGTCGCGCTCCTCGCTGACCGCGAACAGCGTCGACCCGTCCGGCGCGAGCGCCAGGAACGACGGGTCGTGGATCTCGGCGACGCCTTCGGCGCACCGCAGCGAACCGCGCCCGTCGGCGGTGGCCGACCGGATGCCGTCGGCCGCCGAATCCGCGCCCGTGTAGGCACCCAGGTACACCCGGTACTCACCCTCGTCCGGCATCGATGTCCCGCCTTCCGCCGCTGCGAATCCCCCGTCGGCCACATGATGTCAAGCCGACGCCCAGTTCCCTCGATGAAACAACGATCAGACGACACCGGCGTTGACCACGCAACGAAGTGCCATCGCAAGCAACGCCTAGCGGCTGAAATCTTCGCCACCTGCGACATAGCCTTGTGTCCATGACAGCCGTTCCGTCGCACCTCGAAGCTTCGTCGAAGGCCGCCGGTCTCCGCGCCCTCGACGACCAGTACAGCGCGCACAACTACCACCCGCTGCCGGTCGTGATCGCCGAGGCCGACGGCGCCTGGATGACCGATGTGGACGGACGGCGCCACCTGGACTTCCTGGCCGGGTACTCGGCGCTGAACTTCGGCCACCGGCACCCCGCGCTGGTCGCCGCCGCCACCGAGCAGCTCGGCCGGGTCACGCTGACCAGCCGCGCGTTCCACCACGACCAGCTCGGCCCGTTCTGCCGCGAGCTCGCCGAGCTCACCGGCACCGACCGGGTGCTGCCGATGAACTCCGGCGCGGAGGCCGTCGAGTCCGCCATCAAGATCGCCCGGAAGTGGGCCTACCAGGTCAAGGGCGTGCCGGAGAACCAGGCGGAGATCATCGTCGCCGGCTCCAACTTCCACGGCCGCACCACCACCATCGTGTCGTTCTCCACCGACCCGGTCGCGCACGACGGGTTCGGGCCGTACACGCCGGGCTTCCGCATCACCGAGTACGGCGACGCCGCAGCGGTGGAAGCGGCCATCAGCGAGCGCACCGCGGCGGTGCTGGTCGAGCCGATCCAGGGCGAGGCGGGCGTGATCGTGCCGCCCGCCGACTACCTGCCGCGGCTGCGGCGGCTCTGCGACGAGCACGGCGCGCTGCTGATCGCCGACGAGATCCAGTCCGGCCTGGCCCGCACCGGTGAACTGCTGGCCAGCGAGCACGACGGCATCCGCGCCGACCTCTACACCCTCGGCAAGGCGCTCGGCGGCGGCATCCTGCCGGTGTCCGCGGTGGTGGGCCGCGACGACGTCCTCGGCGTCCTGCGCCCCGGCCAGCACGGCTCCACCTTCGGCGGCAACCCGCTGGCCTGCGCCGTCGGGCGCGCTGTGATCCGCCTGCTGAGCACCGGCGAGTTCCAGGAGCGCTCGCGCGACCTCGGCGCCCACATGCACGCCCGGCTCGGCGAGCTCGTCGGCCGCGGAGTGCTGGAGGTCCGCGGGCGCGGGCTGTGGGCAGGCGTGGAGATCGCCCCGGGCGGCCCGACCGGCCGCGAGGCCAGCGAAGCCCTCGTCGAGCGCGGTGTCCTGTGCAAGGAAACCCAGGACACCACCCTGCGCCTGGCCCCGCCCCTGGTGATCACCCGCGACGAGCTCGACACCGGCCTGGACGCCATCACCGAAGTCCTGGCCCGCTGAACCCCGCCGTCACCCGGGCAGCGGTCAATTTCGTACGAAATTGACGCAGCCCCCACCGCGCGGACGGCGTTCGCGCTGGTGGGGGCTGCGTTCGGACCGAGCCGGGTTTCACCGGAAAGGGCGGTCAGGAGGTGGCGAGGTCCCGGGAGAGGGCCGTCAGGCGGCTGATCGCGCGGAGGTACTTCTTCCGGTAGCCGCCCTGCAGCATCTCCTCGGTGAACAGCGCCGACAGCGCCTCGCCCGAGACGCGCACCGGGATCGAGCGGTCGTAGAGCCGGTCGGCCAGGGCCACCAGGCGCAGCGCCACGTCCTGGTCCGGCGCGGCGTGGACGCCGCTGAGGTGCACCGCGGTCACGCCGTCGACCAGGCGGCCGTACTTCGAGGCGTGCAGCCCGGCGAGGAAGTCGCACAGCTCGTCGAAGTCGTCCAGCGTCGAACCGTCGGTCGCCTCCGCCAGTCGGACCAGCTCGTCGTCGCTCATCGGCGGCGGCGCGTCGGGCAGCCCGCGGTGCCGGTAGTCCGGGCCGTCGACCCGCAGGACGCCGAAGCGCGCCGACATCGCGTGGATCTCGCGGAGGAAGTCCGCCGCCGCGAACCGGCCCTCGCCGAGCTTGTCCGGCAGCGTGTTGGAGGTGGCCGCGATGTGCACGCCCGCGTCGGTGAGCTTGGCGATCAGCTGGGTGACCAGCATCGTGTCGCCGGGATCGTCCAGCTCGAACTCGTCGATGGCCAGCAGCTTGTGCTCGGACAGCCGCCGCACCGTCTCGGCGAAGCCCAGCGCGCCGACCAGGCCGGTGACCTCGACGAACGTGCCGAAGGCCTTGCGCCCTTCGGTGGCGTGCCACAGCGAGGCGAGCAGGTGGGTCTTGCCGACGCCGAAGCCGCCGTCGAGGTAGAGGCCCCGCTTGCCGCCATCGGCCTTCTTCTTGCCGAACATCCCGCGCAGCCACGACCCGCCGCCGTCGGCGTTGATCCGCTCGGCGAACGCCGCGCACTCCCGGACCGCGGCCGCCTGGCTGGGCTCGTCGGGGTTGGGCACGTAGGTGTCGAAGCGGACCGCGTCGAACATCGGCGGCGGAGTCATCGCCTGGACCAGCTCGTCCGGGGTGAGCTCGGGACGGCGGTCTGCCAGACGCGGAAAACTCATGCGCCGACTCTATAAGAAGCCATGTCACTCGTTTTGCGTAGCGGTGCCGGTAGCGGAACCTCAGAGCCCGCCTGGACTGCGGGTGCCCGGCTTTATGTATGCCAATACACGGCAGCCGGGCCGTCCTCGCCAGGCGGACTCTGAGAACCCGCGGCGGTGAAAGCTGCGAGGGCGGGCTAAACGCCTCCGGCGTTTCAAGACAAAGAACCAGGTTCGCGGCCACCTCGCGGTCCGGCCGCGCGGGCACGTGCTCCTGCTCACCCGCCGAGGCGCCGGACGTGGTGGAATCGGGCACGTGGTGGACGAGCTCTGGCCGCTGGACGGCGCGCGACGGGTCGACGACGAGCTGGAACGGTTCTACGCCTTCCCCGAGCAGCTGGACCGCCCGTGGGTTCGGGTCAACTTCGTCTCCAGCCTGGACGGCGCGGTGACCGTGCACGGCAGTTCGCGCGGCCTGTCGGCGCCGGTGGACCAGCGCGTGCTGGGCCTGATCCGGGATCTCTCCGACGTGGTGCTGGTCGGCGTGGGCACCGCGCTGGCCGAGGGCTACCGCGGGATCAAGCGCACCGAGGTCCGCGCGGAGCGGCGCGAGCGCCACGGCCTGTCGGAGATCCCGCCGATCGCGCTGGTCACCGCCCGCGCCTCGCTGCCCCCGGATTCGCCGCTGCTGACCGACACCGCGGTGCCGCCGATCGTGCTCACCACCGAGGCCGCGCCCGGGCGGCGGCGGGCCGAGCTCGCCGACGCGGGCGCCGACGTCGTGGTCACCGGCGACGCCGAGGTGGATCTGCGGGTGGCGCTGGACGCGCTGGCCGAGCGAGGGCTGCGGCGCATCGGTTGCGAAGGCGGACCGAGGCTGTTCGGCTCGCTGATCGACCAGGACCTCGTCGACGAGCTGTGCCTGACCCTCTCCCCCTTGCTGGCCAGCGGCGACGCCGGCCGGATCGCGGTGGGGTCCGGCGCCGAGCCGCCGCGGAGCATGCGGCTGGACTCGGTTCTGCACGCGGAATCGCTGCTCCTGCTGCGTTACGCGAGAATGCGCGAGTGACTGTTGGGGCCGGCACCGACGAGGCGCTCGTGGCCGCCGCGCAACGCGGCGACGCGGCCGCCTTCGACCAGCTGGTCCGCAGGCACACCGCCACCATGTACCGCGTCGCCTACCGCGTCCTCGGGGATTCCGCGGAGGCCGAGGACGCGGTGCAGGAGGCGTGGGTGTCGGCCTGGCGCGGGCTGGCCAGGTTCCGCGGCGATTCGGCCCCGACGACCTGGCTGTACCGGGTGGTCACCAACGCGGCCCTGGCCCAGGTGCGCCGCCGCAAGCCCACGGTGCCGCTGGAACCGACCGCCGAGTTGATCTCCGACCGCGGCACGGTCGACCCTGAAGGGCACGCGGTCCGCAGCGAGGAGGCCGCGCTCGTGCACCGGGCCATCGACACGCTCGAACCCTCGCAACGCGTGCCGCTGGTGCTGCGCGAGCTGGAGGGCATGAGCTACGAGGAGATCGCGGAGGTGCTCGAAGTGCCGGTGCCCGCGCTGCGCTCCCGGCTGCACCGGGCGCGCACGACGCTGCTGGCCAGGTTGCGGGAGATGCGCGATGGCTGATCACTCCGCCGACCGGGTGCTGCCCTGCGGCCGAACCGACGCCGAGCTGCTCGACGTCCTCGCCGACAGCGCCCCGCCGGAACTCGCCGAGCACGTCCGGACCTGCCCGCACTGCCAGGCCGAGCTGGCGGAGCTGAAGGCCGTCTGGGCCCCTGTGCGGCGCACCGCGCAGATCCCGGTCGAACCGCCGCACGGCCTGGTGGAACGCGCCTTGATGACGGTTCGCGGGGTGCGCGGCGGGCGCGGCGCCGCGCCGGTCGAACTCGCCCAGGAGGGCGGCGCGCTGCGGATCCACCCGCAGGCGGTGGTGCTGCTGACGCGCCAGCTGTGCGCGGAGATCCTCACCCGCCACCCGGGCGCGCACCTGCGCGGCTGCGTCGGCGACGCCGACGAGGTGCGGGTGGACCTGGCGGTCCGCTACCTGCTGCCCGCGAGCCTTGCCGAGCAGGTCCAGCAGGACCTGGTCGCCGCCCTGCGGGACGTCCTCGGCGCGGGTGCGCCGGAGGTGTGGGTGCGCATCGTCGACGTCGAGCCGCCGAGATGAGAATGGTGACGTGGCCCACAGCCGCGCAAGATCACGTCGGATGCGCGCATCCGACTCGTACCAGAACACGCCGGGCCGACGCGGCGCCGGCACAACCGGGAAGGAGCGTCATTTCCATGGCTCAGAACAGCGGGAGCACCCAGAACGCGACCGAGCGCGGCAGCACCGAGAGCCGCCGGATCCCGGAGACGCGCACGAGCACGGCGCCGGACCGGCTGGCCGACGACACCTCCCAGGGCAAGACGACCATCGCGGCCTCGGTGGTGCAGAAGATCGCGGGCATCGCGGCCCGCGAGATCTCCGGCGTGTACGCGATGGGCGGCGGCGTCTCCCGGGCGTTCGGCGCGATCCGGGAGCGGATCCCGGGTGGTAGCGGCACCTCCTCCACCTCCGGCGTGCAGGTCGAGGTGGGCGAGAAGCAGGCCGCGGTCGACCTGGACATCGTGGTCGAGTACGGCGCGTCCATCGTGGACCTCGCGCGCGCGGTGCGGCGCAACGTGATCACCGCGGTCGAGCGGATGACCGGGCTGGAGGTCATCGAGGTCAACATCGCGGTCAACGACATCCACCTGCCCAACGAGGACGGCGAGGAACCCGCCCAGCCGGCCGCTTCCCGCGTCGAATGACCACCAAGAAGCCTGTCGGCGTAGCCGTCCGCGCTTGTGCAAGCGGCGGCAGCCGCTTTGAGTACGCACGCAGCTCGCACCGCCGCGGGTTCTGAGTGGTTTCCTGGCGAGGACGGCCCCTCCGCCGTGTATTCGTTCATACATCAGGAGGGGCACCCGCAGTCCAGGGAAGCACTCAGGTTCCGCCACCCGCACCGCCACGCAAAACGACCACCAGCAGGCCCTGACATCCAGGAGGACGTCCGCCGAATGCCGGAGCAGGTTTCCGCCAGCCAGCTCGCCGACCGGGCGCTCGCCCATCCCGCGGTGGCGCGGCTGCACGGCGGGCAGTACGGCGAGATCGCCACCTACCAGCCCGGGCAGCGGATCACCGGGGTCCGGGTGGGCGAGCGCGCGGTCGAGGTCGCGGTGGTGCTGCGGCTGGACCGGCCGCTGCCGGAAGTGCTGGCCGAGCTGCGCGGTGAGCTGGCCGCGATCGCGGGCGGCGTCCCGGTGGACATCACCGTGGCCGACGTGGTCGTGCCTGGAGAACCGCCGGAGGGCGCATGATGGTCGCTGTGCAGCAGGATCTGGAGACCCGCCGCGCGATCCGCGCGTTCGTCCGGGCCCACCACCCGGACGTCGGCGGCGACCCGGAGGCCTTCGCCGCCGGGCTCGCCGAACTGCGCGCGGGCCGCGACCGCTACGACGCGCCGGTCGTGATCGTGCACCGGCCGCGCGGGGTCCGCGGCCTGGTGCACCGGTTCCGCGGCTGGCGGGCCCGCCGCAACCGCCCGCCCCGAGTCCGCTGAGTACAAGCCGAAGACAGTCCCCTTGGAGGGTTTGCCAGATGAATTGGACACAGACCGGGCTGCTCGCCGGGCTCATCCTCGGCGCGGCCGCCGCGCTCGGCGGATTCACCGGCTTCCTGATCGCGCTGCTGGTCGGCGCGCTCGGGCTGGTGGTCGGCAGGCTGCTGGACGGCGAGCTGGAGATCGGCGACATCCTGGGCCGCGGGCGGGACCGATGAGCACCGGCACCGCCGAGCGCGCCGACCCCGCCGACCGGGGCCGGTTGCAGATCAGCCGCTCGGTCCTGCGCAAGATCGCCGAGCACACCGCCGACCAGGACCCGGGGTGCGCGCGGACGCGCCGCCGGATCGGCGGGCTCGGGCTCGGCGAGCACGGGGCCAGCGCCCAGGTCTCGGGCCCGGACGACGCGCTGCGCATCCGGCTCGACGTGGCGCTGCGCTACCCGGCGCCGGTCCGCGAAGCCGTCGCGGCGCTGCGCACCCGGATCGGCGAGGAGCTGGCGCGCCTGACCGACTGCCAGGTGCGCACCGTCGACGTCACCGTGTCCGCGCTGGTCGCCGCGGACGCACCGCCCCGGGTGGAGTGAGCACATGCGCTTTGTCGTTCGGCTGATCACGACGTTGCTCGGCCTGGCCGCCGCCGCTGCCGGTGCGGTGCTGGTGATCGAAGCGGTGGGCGCGCTGGTGCGGCCGGGCACCGGTGCCCTGATCGTTCCCTGGCAGCGCGTCCACGCCGCGCTGAGCGTGGTGTCGTGGGACGACGCCCCGGTCCGGGCGAGCGCCGCCGTGGTGCTCGTGGCCGGGCTGCTCCTGCTGCTGGTCGCGACGACCTCGCGACGGCGCGAGATCCGCCTGCACGATCCCGCGCCGGAGGTCACGGTCACGACCGATCCGCGCTCGCTGGCGCGACTGGTCGGTCACCAGGTGCGCGACCAGGACGGCGTCGCCACCGCCTCGGTGACCGCGAGCGCCAAGCGCGTCCAGGTCCGAGCCAGCTCGCAGTTCCGCGACACCGGCGATCTGCGCGGCCGACTGACCGAAGCCGCCGAGCACGCCGTGCACGACCTCCCGCTGCGCACCACTCCGAAGGTCCTGGTGTCGGTGAGCACGCCCAAGGAGCGGCGATGACACCTCTCGTATCGAGCCCTGCTCAACCGCACCTCAGGGGACCGTGATGCAACCCAGCCACGAGAACGAGAGATCGATCCGGACGCAACCACCGCTGAAGAACGCGGAGCGGCGGGACCGGATCAAGCCGAGCACCACGCCCACCGGTCGCGCTCTGGGCTTCGAACGCGGTGTCGTCACGGTGATCGCGCTGATCGCCGTGCTGCTCGGCGCCGCGGTGCTGCTGGTCGGAACCGGCTGGCTCGGTCTCTTCCGGGCGCAGCGCCCGCTGGCCGACCCGATCCTGGTGCAGTGGCTGAGCGACAACTCGCGGCTCGCCCTCGTGATCGCGATCGTGCTCGGCGTGCTGCTGTTCGCCCTGGGCCTGTGGTGGGTGATCCGGGCGCTGCGCCCGGAGTCCCGGCCGGACGTGCGGCTGGAGCGCGGCAGCGCCGAGCTGACGGTGACCGCCGCGGCGCTGACCGAAGCGGTGCGCGCCGACGCCGAGCAGGTCACCGGCGTCAACCGGGCGCACGTGCGGATGGCCGGTGACGAGCGGCGCCCGTCGCTGCGCCTGACGCTGTCCCTGCAGGAGGGCACCAACGTCCGGCAGGTGTGGGAGGACCTCGACGCGAAAGTCCTCTCCCGCGCCCGCGAAGCGCTGGGGACCGATACCTTGCCCACGGCGATCCGCCTGCGACTGGACCGGGCGCCCCGCCAACGCGTCCGCTGACCGAGGAGGTCCGCTGTGCTCCCCCTGCAGCCACCGGTGAAACCGATGCTGGCCAGCCCGACCGACGGCATCCCCCGGCGAGGCGGACTGCTCTTCGAACCGAAGTTCGACGGCTTCCGCTGCCTGGTGTTCGCCGATCCGCAGGCCGATCCGCCGGTGCAGCTGCAGTCCCGCACCGGCCGGTCCCTCGACCGCTACTTCCCGGAGGTGCTGGCAGGCGTCGCCGAGCACCTCGACCGGCCCGCGGTGCTCGACGGCGAGCTGGTGGTGACCCAGCGCGACGACGCAGGCGACCGGCTGGACTGGGACGCCCTGAGCGAGCGCATCCACCCGGCCGCCAGCCGCGTCCGGCTGCTCGCCGAGCAGACCCCGGCCACCTTCATCGCCTTCGACCTGCTGGCCCTCGACGACCGCGACCTCACCGAGGCCCCGCAGACCGAGCGCCGCGAACTGCTCGCCGGTCTCGGCCTCGACCACGTCGGCCTGCGCACCACGCCGGTCACCGACGACCCGGACACCGCGGCGGAGTGGTTCCGGACCTTCGAGGGCGCCGGGCTGGACGGCATCATCGCCAAGCCCACCGGCGGCGCCTACCTGCCCGGCAAGCGGACCATGCTCAAGATCAAGCACTCGCGCACCGCCGACTGCGTGGTGGCCGGGCTGCGCTGGCACGCCAAGACCGAGCCCGGCACCGCGGTGGGCTCGCTGCAGCTGGGCCTGCACGACGAGCACGGCGTGCTGCACCACGTCGGCGTCGTGGGCGCGTTCCCCGCCGCCCGGCGGCGCGAGCTGGCCACCGAGCTCGCCGGGCTCATCACCGACGGCGAGCACCCGTGGGTGGGCCCGAACGCGACGGGCCGCCGGCTGCCCGGCTCGGTCAACCGCTGGAACAGCAGCGAGCAGCCCTGGGTCCCGCTGCGGCCGGAGCGGGTCGTCGAGGTCTCCTACGACCACACCGAGGGCGGGCACCCCGCGCGCTTCCGCCACACCACCCAGTTCGTGCGGTGGCGGCCGGACCGCGACCCGGAGTCCTGCCGCTACGACCAGCTGGACGAACCGACGCGCTACGACCTGGACGCGGTGCTGACCGGCGAGGTGGACCGCTCGGGCGGGTAATGTCCGTGCCGTGCACATCGCGATCATCGGCTCGGGCGGTATCGGCGGGGTTCTCGCGGCGGCAGCGCACGCCGCCGGGCACCAGGTGACGTTGTGCGTGCGCACGCCGTTCGACCGGTTGACGGTGGAAACCCCGGACGGTGCCGCGGAGGTCCCGGCGACGGTGGTGACCGAGCCCGGCGCGGTGCGTGGCGCCGACTGGATCCTGCTGACCACCAAGGTCCAGGACGTGCCGAGCGCGGCGGGCTGGTTGCAGCGGCTGGACGACGGCCGCGCGCCGATCGTGGTGGTGCAGAACGGCGTCGAGCACCGCGAATCGGTCGCCGGGATGGGCCTGCGCGGCCCGGTGCTGCCCGCGCTGATCTACGTCGCGGCCGAGCGGGTGCGCCCCGGCCGCGTGGTGCGCCGCTCCCCCGTCACCATGCAGGTCGAGGCGGGCGCGGTCGGCGAGCGGTTCGCCGAGCTGATCTCCGGCGGGCCGCTGACCGTCCGCCCCACCGAGCGCTTCCACACGGCGGTGTGGCGCAAGATGCTGACCAACCTGGCACCGAACCCGATCACCGCGCTCGCCCTGCGCCGCCTCGACGTGCTGGCCGAACCGGACGTGCGCGAACTGTGCGGGGGCATCCTCGCCGAAGCGGTCGAGGTGGCCCGCGCCGAAGGCGCCGACCTCACCCACGACGACGCCGAGCAGGTGCTGGCGGACTACATCGACAAGTTCCCGCCGACCAACGGCACGTCGATGCTCTACGACCGGCTCGCAGGCCTGCCCACCGAGCACGAGCACATCACCGGCCCGCTGGTCCGGGCTGCCGAGAAGCACGGAATCCCGGTGCCCCTCAACAAGACCCTCCTGACCCTGATGCGAGCCCTCCGCCCCGCGAAGCTCCCGATGGTCTGACGGTTCAGCCAGGTCAGCACCCGTGAGTGTTTCGAGGGGCTATAGCACCCCGAAGCACTCACGGCACCCGGCCAGCCGCGCGGAGCTAGTTGGCGCCGGTGTCCTCGGGTTTGGGTCCGGACTTGGTCATGCCGACCGCGCCCACCGAGGCGATGACCACGCAGGCGATCGCCACCCACTGCCAGACGCCGAGGAGCTCGCCCAGGACCAGGAGGCCCGCCAGGGCCGCCACCGCCGGTTCCAGGCTCATCAGGACGCCGAAGACCCTCGGCGGCATGCGGCGCAGCGCTTCCAGTTCCAGGGAGTACGGGATCACCGAGGACATCAGCGCCACCACCAGGCCTGCCACGAGGACCGCCGGGTGCAGCAGCGCCGTGCCCGCCTCGGCGATGCCGAACGGCGCCGCCACCAGCGCGCCGAAGGCCATGCCCAGAGCCAGGCCGGAACCACCGGTGGTCCGGCTGCCGAGCTTCGCACCGACCAGGATGTAGCCCGCCCACATCGCCCCCGCCGCGAGCGCGAAGCCCACGCCGACCGGGTCCAGGCCGCCTTCGACGCGCGCCAGCAGGAACACGCCGAGCCCGGCCAGCGCCGCCCACACCAGGTCCAGCTTGCGGCGCGAGCCGATCACCGCCACCACCAGCGGGCCGAGGAACTCGATGGTCACCGCCGCGCCCAGCGGGATCCGCTCGAACGCCTGGTAGATGCAGACGTTCATGCCCGCCAGCACCGCGCCGTAACCGGCCACCACCGCCAGCGTCCGCCGGTCCATCCGCAGCGACGGGCGCCAGACGGCCAGCAGGATCAGCGCCGCGAAGGTCAACCGCAGCGCCACCACCCCGGAGGCGCCCGCCATGGTGAACAGCTGCTTGGCGAAGGCGGCGCCGACCTGCAGGCTGATCACGCCCACCAGCACCAGCATCGGCGGCGGGATCGCCCCGAGCGCTCTCGCCGGTGCCTGGCCCCAGCTGAACGGCCGCCTGCTCGACGATGCGCCCGAGCCGATCTGCGCGACGTGCACGTTGCCCCTCACGAATCCGGAGTCCGCTTACCGCCGCACGTTAACTCCGCGCCGCCGGGACGCCCAGCGGAATGTCAGGGCCCTCACCGGGGCCTCACCTCGATCATGCGATGCTGACCGGGTTCCGCCACCGCGTCGCCGACGAGGAGTACCCGTGCCGCGCACCTCTCACCGGGCCGGGGCCGTGCTGCTGCCGTTGCTGCTGGTGGTCCTCGCGGCGTGCTCGGCCGGCCCGTCGGACCGCCCGGCGGTCGCGTTCCAGGACGGCGATCAGCAGGTCGCGCCCGCCCCGCAGCCGCCGAAACCGGCGCCCGTCCCGGAGCTCGGCGGGCCCAGCGACGACATGCTCCTGTGGTCGGACTGCACCGACCAGACCCGCGCGGAGCTCGGCGAGCTGCCGGCGGGGATGACCGTCAGCTGCTCGCAGCTGCTCAGCACGCTCGACTCGCCGGAAGCACCCGAACGCGGCACCGCGCGCAACTCGCTGCTGCGCGTCGGTTCCGGCCAGCGCGTGCCGCTGGTGGTGGCCGGCGACGTCGGCGGCGAGCCCGGCACCACGTTCGCCGCGCGCATGGCCGTCCAGCTGCCCGAGCTGCTGAACACCTTCGACATCATCGGCATGGACCGGCGCGGCACCGGCGAATCCGATCCCGCCGCCTGCGTCCCGCAGCCGCAGCGCGAAGCCATCGTCGACTTCGACGCGCGCGCCACCGACCGCGCTCAGCTGGACCGGCTGCTGGACCCGGTGCTGCGGGCGAGCCAGGAGTGCCTGCTCGACCTCGACGAGCGGTTGCAGGCCTACGACACCTGGCGGGCCGCGTCCGATCTCGAAGAGCTGCGCCTGGACCTGGGCGTGCCGAAGCTGCACGCGATCGGCCGCGGCGAGGCCTCGCGGCTGCTGACCACCTACGCCGAGCGCTTCCCGACCTCGGTGGGCCGGATGGTGCTGGACGGCGCGCCGGATCCGACCCGCGACGCCATCGGGCAGGCGGAGCACGAAGCTCAGGCCGCCGAGCACGTCTTCGACGTCTTCGCCGCGGACTGCGCCGGTCGCGGCTGCCCGCTGGGACCGGAACCGCGCAAGACCGTCGACGGCCTCGTCGAGCGCACGCGCCAGGTGCCGCTACCGGCCGGGAACACCACCATCGGCAGCGGCCGCGTGGTGCAGGCGATCCTGCTCGGCCTGAGCGATCGGAAGAACTGGCCCGCGCTGGCCGATGCGCTGGCGGCGGCCGACCGCGGCGACGGTGCCGGGCTGGCGGAGCTCAGCGCGCCGCTGGTCACCGCGCAGGGCATCAACCCGCCGTGGCTGGACGGCGAGCTGATCACCAGCTGCAACGACACCACGCTCCGGGTGCCGCCGCAGCGCGCCGGTGATCTCGCGAAGGACTGGGTGAACAGGTTCCCGCTGTTCGGCGGGGCCGCCGTGCAGCGGCTGGTGTGGTGCGGGTCGTGGCCGGTTCCGCAGCAACCGCTGCCCGCGCCGCGCCGTCCCGACCTGCCGCCGATCCCGGTGATCAGCACCGCGAACGACCCGCTGGTGCTCGAAGCGGGCAGCGAGCACATGGCCGAGCAGCTGCCGACCGGGGTGCTGGTGCGCTGGCAGGGTTCCGGGCACGGCGCCATCGGCCGCTCCCAGTGCGTCACCGGTGCCGTCACCCGGTTCCTGCAGCAGGGCACCGTGCCGACCGACGGCATGGCCTGCCCGGAGTGATCCCGCAAACACCCCGGGCAGACCCGCGCCGCTCAGCCGCAGCTGGAGCAGCAGCCACAGGACGGACCGCTGCAGCTGCCGCAGCAGCTGCAGCCGCCCTGGGGTTGCGGAGCGCGCTCGACTTCGGTGCGGACCATGGTGGCCTCCCGCTTCGTGGGTGATTCCGGCAGTTGCGATGGTGCTCGCCTGCGGAGCAACGCCGACACCGCTGCCCGAGCGAACCGGTGTCCGCCAACGAGCTGATCAGTACCTATGTATTCATTGCAATCAGTAACCGGACGGAAATCCGCGCGACGGATCGGGCGACCGGTGGCATGATCGACTCCTCCGACCGAAGGAGCACCGTGCTCGACCGCGCCATCCTGCTGATCACCGGCATCCAGGCCGCAGGCAAGTCCACCATCGCGCAAGGCATCGCCGAACGGCTGCCGCGCTCGGTGCACCTGCGCGGCGACACGTTCCGCCGCATGGTGATCGGCGGCCGCGAGGAGATGTCCGCGCCGCCGTCGGACGAGGCGCTGCGCCAGCTCCGGCTGCGGCACCGGCTGACCGCGCAGACCGCGGACGCCTACTTCGCCGAGGGCTTCGCGGTCGTCGCCCAGGACGTGGTGCTCGGCGAGCACCTGACCGAGCTGGTCGAGCAGATCCGCAGCCGCCCGCTGCTGGTGGTGGTGCTCGCCCCGGACGTCGAGGCGATCGCCGACCGGGAGGCGGGCCGCGGCAAGACCGCCTACGACACCTGGGCGATCGCCGAGCTGAACGCGGTGCTGCACGAGCAGACCCCGCGGCTGGGCCTGTGGCTGGACACCTCGGGCCAGACCCCGGAGCAGACGGTCGAGGAGATCCTCCGCCGCTGGCCCGAAGCCGTCGTCTGATTCAGCCCGGCAGCGCGTACTGGTAGTCGTCCGGGTAGTGCTCGAACGGCGGGTAGGTCGCCTGGACCGCGCCGTTGCCGATCAGGCCGAGGACGCCCAGCACGATGAACACGACCAGCAGCGCCCGGCCGCCCTTGGACATCACCAGCGGGCGCGTGCCGGGCGACTGGCGCGGCGGGTTCTCCTCCGCCCGCGCGTCGCCGAACAGGTAGCGCGGGTAGGCGCCGGTGAGCAGGTAGAAGTAGGCGTTGGTGCGGAATCCGAAGCGCAGCACCGCGGAGGTGGCGTCGAAGACCGGGCGCGGGGTGCGGCCGAGCACCAGCACGATCAGCCAGATGAACAGCGCCAGCACCGCCCAGCCGTGCGCGACGATCGCGCTGAGGATCGCGGCCGGGATGACCAGGACGATCCGGAAGAGCACCGCCAGCCGGTTCAGCTCGCCCGGCCGCAGCTCGACCCGCACCGGGTAGTCCGGCTGGTCCACCAGGAACGGCGGGTAGCTGTCGACGAGCAGCAGCTGGTAGGCCGACACCCGCGCCTGGTAGCCGATGTAGAGGGCCAGGAACTCCGAGAGCCAGTCCGGCAGGCGCCCCAGGACCAGCGCGGCGAACCAGCCGACGATCAGCACCACCGCGGCCGCGATCGACACGAACCACAGCACGACGAAGTGCGGTACCAGCAGCAGGATCCGCAGCAGGACGGTCCAGCGCCGCTGCCGCTCGGGTGCTGCGACGTCCAGCTCTGGCCGGAACAGGTCCGCTGGCTGCGCGGTCATCGGCGCCTCCTGTCCTAAGTGGAGCGGACTGCAGCGTACCCACGGACGGCGCACCCGGCAGATCGTCCGCAGCGCACCGGGGAGGCGCTACGGTGGTGCGGTGGAGCGCCGTGAACCCGAGGACCAGCCCGGCCGCCTCGGCGACGAACTCGACGGGCTCGACCCGTACGACCCCGAGGTCCAGGCCTTCGCGGAGCACCGCGACCGGATGCAGTGCCCGAACTCCGACGCCACGGTCGAGGGCATGCTGCGCGGCGTGGGCGACTTCGCCCAGAGCGCCAACCGCGCCAACGGTCACCGCCGCCTGGTGGCGGTCCTGGTGGTGGCGCTGATCCTGCTCGGCGTCCTGTACACGGTCTGGAACGCGCTCGTCTTCGTCTTCAGCACCTTCGCGGGCTGACTCGCAGTGGTGTTCGACTCGCCGGGCGGCAGTGCAGTTGATCTCGGCACGGATTAGCGTGGAAGCATGGATGCAGGTACCCCGAAGGTCAGCAAAACCGATCAGGAGTGGCGCGAGCAGCTCAGCCCGAACGAGTACGCGGTGCTGCGCCAAGCCGCCACCGAACCGGCCTGGCAGGGCGAGTACGTCGACACCAAGACCACCGGGGTCTACGAGTGCCGGGGGTGCGGGGCGGAGTTGTTCCGCAGCCAGACCAAGTTCGAGTCGCACTGCGGCTGGCCGTCGTTCTACGACCCGGCCGACACCGACGCGGTGATCCTCCGCGAGGACAACTCGCTCGGCATGCGCCGCGTGGAGGTCCTGTGCGCGTCCTGCCACGGCCACCTGGGCCACGTCTTCGAGGGCGAGGGCTACGCCACCCCCACCGACCAGCGCTACTGCATCAACTCCATCGCCGTCCGCCTGGTGCCGGAAGATTCCTGAACACCTCCAGTTGCGGAATCGCAACGTGAGATTGTTCCTTCCTGGAACAGCCGATCGGGCTGTTGTGTCAGCGTTTGGCGCATGAGTTGGGAGCAGCTGGTCACGTGGATCGCCGCCGGACTGGCCATCGTGGCCGTCGGGATCGCCGGTTGGCAGCTGTGGCTGGCTCGCAGGGAGGCCCGCGCGGCCGTGCAGCGGACCGAGGCGATGCGCCGGCTGGTGGCCGCCGCTGAAGCTCATGCCGAGCAGTCGACCAAGGCCGCCCACAACGCCCGCGCGCAGGCCGAGCGGGCGTGGGAGCAGATCAAGCTCGCGCAGGCCCAGCTGGAGGAGGCCAGGCAGGAGCGCCAGGTCAGCACGCAGACCGAGCAGTGGGAGTGGGCCTACGCGGTGACCACCAGCGCCCGCGAGCTCGTCGACAGCAGCCAGGAGCTGATCCGCACCGCCATGGACGGCCAGGTCGCGCCGCACTACAGGGTGGCCGCCGACCGGCACTACCGGCAGACGGCGCAGCGCTGGCAGGAGACCGTGATCAAGGCGGTGGCGCGCACCTCGCCGGCGTTGGAGACGCAGCAGCAGATCGTCCGGTTCGTCGACGTGCACCACCGCCTGCACGGGCAGCTCGGGGTGCTGCTGCGCGCGGTCGAGACCGACACGCTGGCCGAGGGCGACGCGCTGAGCAGGCAGGTGCTGGGGCTGCGGCAGGAGCTCAACAGCGTGCACCGGCAGATGCAGCGCACCATCAGCGCGAGTCTGTCCACTCCGGACACTCCCACGCAGCAGATCGCGCAGGCGAAATGACCGGGCGGGGCCGCGATCGCTCGCGGTCCCGCCCGGGAATCGTCAGGGCAGGCGGGTGACCAGGTCGGCCACGTCGACCCGGGTGCCCGTGTAGAACGGGATCTCCTCGCGGACGTGCAGGCGGGCCTCGGTACCGCGCAGGTGGCGCATCAGGTCCACGATGCGGTGCAGCTCGTCGGCCTCGAAGGCCAGGATCCACTCGTAGTCGCCGAGCGCGAAGGAGGCCACCGTGTTCGCCCGGACGTCCGGGTAGTCGCGGGCTTCCTTGCCGTGGTCGGCCAGCATCTTGCGGCGCTCGTCGTCGGGCAGCAGGTACCACTCGTAGGACCGCACGAACGGGTACACGCAGATGAACTTGCGCGGGTCCTCGCCGGCCAGGAAGGCCGGGATGTGGCTCTTGTTGAACTCCGCGGGGCGGTGCAGCGCGACGTTGCTCCACACCGGCTCGGAGGACTGCCCGAGCGGCGTCTCGCGGCGGAACCCGGTGTAGGCCGCCTGGACCTGCTCGATCTCCTCGGAGTGCCACCAGATCATGAAGTCCGCGTCGGCCCGCAGCCCGGAGACGTCGTAGACGCCGCGGACCACGACGCCGGAGTCGGCCAGCGAGTCCAGGTACTCCTGGGTCGCCTGAGCCGCCTTGGCCCGGTCCTCCGGCAGGGTGCCCTGCTCGATGCGGAACACCGACCACATGGTGTAGCGGATGGTGTCGTTGAGCTCGTCGTAGTTCAGCCGCGCCATGGCTTCATGGTCCCACTTCCCGGCAGGTCCCCCGCAGCAGGGCCCGCGTGATCTCCATCGCTGCGGCCTCCCCCGTCGCGACGCACGCCGGGACCCCGACGCCGTGCAGCGCCGCACCGGCGAGCGCCAGGCCCGGCTGCTCGGCCACCGCTCGCTCCACGTCGGCGATCAGGTCCAGGTGGCCCACGCCGTACTGGGGCAACCCGCCGCCCCAGCGCAGCACGACCGAGTCCACCGGTTCCGCCGCGATCCCGGTCAGCTCGGCGAGGTCGGCCCGCACCCGGCGCTGCACCTCCGCGTCGTCCAGTCGCAGGTCGGCGGTCTCGCCGAACCGGCCGACCGAGCCGCGCACCAGCAGTTCGCCGCCCGCACCGCGCAGGTGCGGCCACTTGTTGCTGGAGAAGGTGAAGGCCTTCGCGGTGAACGGGGTTCCGTCGGCGTGCCGCTCGCCGCGCGCGATCAGCACGCCCGAGGCGTTGGGCAGCGCGACGTCCGCGGGCAGCGCCAAGCCGACGACGACCATGGAGGCCAGCTCCACCTCGCCGAGCTTGACCGCGGCGGTGGGCACGACGTCCTGGAGCAGGCGGCGCGCCGAAGGGGCGGGCACCGCCAGCACGACGCCGTCGACGTCGAGGAACTCCGGGCTCGGCGCCGCGCCGATCTCCAGCCGCCAGCCGGTCGCGGTCCGGGTCAGGCCCCGCACCGGCAGCCCGAGCCGCAGCTGCGCGTCGGCGGCGATCAGCAGCTGGTCGATCAGCCGCCGGTAGCCGCTGTGGAACGCGCCGAACACCGGCAGCTTCGGCGCGTCGGGCTTCGGCGCGGGCAGCGCCGAAGCGGCCGCCGCGGTGATCGACTCCGCGCCCGCGTCCAGCGCCGCCGCCAGGGCCGGGACCGTCGCCCGCAAGCTCAGCCGGTTCGAGTCGCCCGCGTAGACGCCGCCGAGCAGCGGTTCCACCAGCCGGTCCACGACCTCGTCGCCGACCCGGCCGCGCAGCAGCTCGCCGACCGGGACGTCCGCGCCGTCGAGCCGCAGCGGCGGCAGCTCCGGTTCCGCGCGCACCGCCGCCAGGCCGGCCTCCGACAGCACGTCGCGCACCGCCTCCGGACCTGCGGGCACGCCCATCACGGTGCCGGTCGGCAGGCGCCGCGTGCGGCCACCGGCGTGCACCGACGCCGACACCCCGCCCGGGTGCACGACGTCGGCCGCCACGCCCAGCTCGTCCGCGAGGCGCAGCACCTCGGGCCGACGCGCCAGGAACGCCTCCGCACCGAGGTCGTAGGCCCGTCCGGCCAGCTCGACCGTGCGCAGCTTCCCGCCGATGCGGGAGGCCTGCTCGACCAGCACGATCTCGGCCTGCGGCCCGAGCTCCCGGCGCAGCCGGTGAGCGGCGGCCAGCCCGGCGATGCCGCCGCCGACCACTGCGACCCGCGGTGCCATCACTGCTGCTTGCTCGCGGTGTGGACGAGTTCGACGACCCGGGTCAGCACCTCGGGGTCGGTGCTCGGCAGCACCCCGTGGCCGAGGTTGAAGATGTGCCCGCCCGCGGCCTGGCCCTCGGCGAGGATCCGGCGCACCTCGCGCTCCACCGCGTCCCACCCGGCGAACAGTACCGCCGGGTCGAGGTTGCCCTGCACCACCGGCGCGCCCGCGTCCGGCGCCGCCGCC
This sequence comes from Saccharopolyspora indica, assembly GCF_027853965.1. GTDB lineage: Bacteria > Actinomycetota > Actinomycetes > Mycobacteriales > Pseudonocardiaceae > Saccharopolyspora > Saccharopolyspora indica. Next base: position 73,857 of record NZ_JAQGLB010000027.1, read on the forward strand.
CGCAGCCGGGCCGCCGCGTCGTCCAGCGGGATCCGCCAGTCGACGCCGACCACGTCGGCCCCGGCGGTGCGCATCGCGCCGAGCAGCTCGCCGGTGCCGACCCCGAAGTGGATCTTCGGCACGTCGGCGATCTCGGCGACGCCCGCGAAGATCCGCTCGCTGTGCGGCAGCACGAACTCGCGGTAGTCGCGCAGCGACAGCGCGCCCGCCCACGAGTCGAACAGCTGGATCGCGTCGACACCTGCCGCCAGCTGCACCCGGAGGAACCGCAGGGTGGTCTCCGACAGCTTCTCCAGCAGCGCGTGCCAGGTCTGCGGGTCGGAGTGCATCAGCGCCTTGGTCTTCTCGTGGTTGCGGCTGGGGCCGCCCTCCACGAGGTAGGAGGCCAGCGTGAACGGCGCTCCGGCGAACCCGATCAGCGGCGTGGACCCCAGCTCGCCGACCAGCAGGCGGACCGCTTCGGCAACCGGCTCCACCTGGTCCGCCTCCAGCTGCGGCAGCGCGGCGACGTCGGCGGCGCTGCGGACCGGCTCGGCCACCACCGGCCCGGTGCCCGCGACGATGTCCAGGCCGATGCCCGCGGCGTAGAGCGGCAGCACGATGTCGCTGAACAGGATCGCGGCGTCCACGCCGTGCCTGCGCACCGGCTGCAGGGTGATCTCGCTGACCAGCTCCGGGGTCAGGCACGACTGCAGCATCGGCACGCCCTCGCGGATCCGCCGGTACTCCGGCAGCGAGCGGCCGGCCTGGCGCATGAACCAGACCGGGGTGTGCCGGGGCGTGCCGCCGCGCGCGGCGACGAGGAAGGGGGCGTCGGCGAGGTCTCGGCGGGCCGGGACCGGTGCGGGATTCGTCATCGGGGTCAATGTCCGTACGTCGATCGATCCCGGGAGTACCGCACGGGCGCTGCCTCGGCGGCGGACCGGGCTTGCGCGGCAATCTTCGCATGTCGGCCGGAGCCCCGGTCCGGCGAACTGGCATTGCGCGGCGGCGCAGGTCGGGCCGCTGCGGCGAGGTGCGGATCGATGTTGATCGGCGTGCCTCCGCCACCGCTGGCATCCGGCCGCATAGAGTCGGCGGCGTGACGGAGATGGCGGCGGCGCCCGAGGTTTTTCGGCAGGCAGTTGCCACGTTGACGTCGGCCCGCCCGCGAGCGGAGATCGAGCTCTCCGAGGTCGGCCCGCCCAAGCGGCTCGCGCCCTGGGCGCACGCGCTGGCGGCGGAGGCCAACGGCCCGGCGGGCGAGCTGGCCACCGCTCGGCTGGTCCTGCTGCACGACCCGGAGGGCCAGGAGGCGTGGGACGGCGTCCTGCGGCTCGTGGTGTACCTGCGGGCCGAGCTGGACCCGGAGCTGGCCACCGACCCGCTGCTGCCCGCGGTCGGCTGGTCGTGGCTCACCGATGCGCTCGAAGGCTCCGGGGCGGCGTGGACCGCGCTCGGCGGCACGGTGACCCTGACGTCCTCGGCCCGCTTCGGCGACATCGCGGGCCCCTCCCGCAGCCACGATCTGGAGCTGCGGGGGTCGTGGACGGCCACCGACGCCGATCTGGGGCCGCACGCGGCGGCGTTCCACGAGCTGATGGCGAGCGCGTCGGGACTGCCCCCGGAGGGCGTGTCGATGCTCGGCCGTCCGTCGAACGGCGTTGCGCCGCGCGACTGATCCGGTTTCGTCCGATCACCGGCTGTATCCGCCGATTGCGGCGCGTAAGGTGCAGCGACAAGCCCACTGCGCGACACGCCGAAGCCGCGTTTTCATTCGCGAAGTTCCGCCAGGGGCCGCGAAACGGTTGATTGTGCAAGTTTTTCACGATACGCATTCATGTTACGTCGATTGGCCACGCTCCGACGTTACGCCGATTGCGGATAGTCACCCGAAAGTGCGATGTGATCATGGTCGGGTCACAACTCGATCGGGATAGATACCCGATTGATCGTCCCGCTGACCCGCTTGGGCGGTTACGCTGCCACCCGACGACACCACTTTCGGTCGATCAGTGGCGCGGCTGATTGGTCGAGAGTCCCGGTGCCGGTCGGGGGGCACGACCGACTCCAGGGAGGTAGTGACGTGGCTGCCGTCGGCTTAGGTCAGGCCGCTCGAACCACGCCCGCCGGCACCTTGCCGGCCAACATGGTCCCGCACCCGCGGGAAGAGCTGTTCACGGTGCTCGTGGTGGACGACCATCCGCTGCTCCGGGAGGCAATCGCCGCCCGGTTGCTGCAGATGGGCGCCGGCACGGTGCACGAGGCCGCATCGATGGCCGAGGCCAGGGCTCGCGCTCTGGCCACCGGTCCGTGCGACCTCGCGATCCTCGATCTCGGGCTTCCGGACGGGACCGGTATCGAACTGGTCACCGAACTCCGGAGCCAGGGATGGCCTCGGATCGTGGTGCTCGCATCGTCCGATGACCCGTACGCGGTACGGGCCGCCTTCCAAGCAGGTGCGCAGGCGTACCTGCTGAAGTCGGCCTCGCCGATGGTGGTCACCGACGGCGTGCGCCGCGTGCTCGACGGCGGGGTGTACGCCGACCCCAGCGTGGCGCCGGTGCTTGCCGCCGGTACCCGCGTGCCGGGGACGGACAACACCCCTCGCGAGCTGTCCGGGCGAGAGGTCGAAGTTCTCCAGTTGGTGGCCGACGGCCGTTCCAACAAGGAGATCGGTGAGGCCCTCAACCTCTCCGCGCTCACGGTGAAGAGCCACCTGTCGCGGATAGGGCGCAAGCTGGGCACCGGCGACCGGGCGCAGATGGTCGCGCTGGCCATGCGGGCCGGCGTGATCCGCTGATCCGGACGCCGAAGCACCTGTACCGGAGCGGTCGGCCCGACGAGCTCGGTCGGAGTGGCCCCACGGAGCGGACCAAAGCACGTAAGGTCTGATAGCCGTGGAAGCTGCAAGCCCCGAGACCGTCGGGTCCGACCGCCCGGAACCGGTGTTGTTGACCGAACCCGCCGACGGCGTGCCGCCGGTGGTGGACACGCCGGCGGCGCTGGACGCCGCCGCGACCGCGCTCGCCGCGGGCACCGGACCGGTGGCCGTGGACACCGAGCGAGCTTCGGGATACCGCTACTCCCAGCGCGCCTACCTGGTGCAACTGCGCCGCGAGGGCGCTGGGACCGTGCTGGTGGACCCGATCGCACTGGGCGGTGAGCTGGATCCGCTGGTGCCGGCGCTGGCCGGCACCGAGTGGGTGCTGCACGCCGCCTCGCAGGACCTGCCCTGCCTGGCCGAGCTGGACCTGCGCCCGGCGAAGCTGTTCGACACCGAGCTGGCCGGCCGGCTGGCCGGGTTCGAGCGCGTTTCGCTCGGCGCCCTCGTGGAGCGCATGCTCGGGTACCGGCTGGAGAAGGGGCACAGCGCGGCCGACTGGTCGCGGCGCCCGCTCCCCCAGGACTGGCTCGTCTACGCCGCGCTCGACGTCGAACTGCTGACCGCGCTGCGCGAGGCGATGCACGACGAGCTGGTCAAGCAGGGCAAGCTCGACTGGGCGCTGGAGGAGTTCGAGGCGGTCCGCACCGCCGAACCCGCACCGCCGCGCGCCGAACCGTGGCGCCGCACGTCGGGCATCCACCGGGTGCGCAACCCGCGCCAGCTGGCCGCGGTCCGCGCGCTGTGGCAGACCCGCGACAAGTTCGCCCGCGAGCGCGATCTCGCACCGGGCCGGGTGCTGCCCGATTCCTCGATCGTCCAGGCCGCGCAGGCCGGGCCGAAGACCGAGGCCGACCTGGTCGCGCTGCCGGTGTTCGGCGGCAGGCAGCAGCGGCGCCGGGCTTCGATGTGGCTGCAGGCGCTGCGCTCGGCTCGCCGTCTGGAGAACGACGAGCTGCCTTCGCCGTCCTCCGCCCACGAGGGTCCCCCGCCGACCAACCGGTGGGCCGACCGCGATCCGGACGCGGCCGCGCGGTTGTCCGCGGCGCGCGCCGCGCTGTCGGAGATCGCCGAGGCCAACCAGCTGCCGGTGGAGAACCTGCTGCTGCCGGACCTCGTCCGGCGCACCTGCTGGAGCCCGCCCGAGGACCGCGGCCTCGCCGCGGTGACCGCGCTGCTGCGCGAGAAGGGCGCCCGCGAGTGGCAGCTGGAGCTGACGGCGGCGGCCATCACCGAAGCGCTCCAGGCCACGGCACCTGCCGCGGAGTGAGCCGCCACGGCGGAACGGGCCGGTGTCGAGGATGATCGACAGCGTCGGCGGGCGCGCGATCAGCATGTGAGACACCCGACAGGGGTGGGCGTGTGGTTACCGGCGGGTAATAAGCGCTAGAGTGCGGTTACCGGCCGGTAGTCTCCGCGCGGACCCGGCCGAGCACCATCCACCAAGCCAGTGAGGAGCACGCCGTGGCCGCACCTGCGTCGGCACCCGCCGACAGCCGCAGCCGCCCAGCGGTTCGGGACGTGGTCTTCGTCGACGGCGTACGCACGCCGTTCGGCAAGGCCGGTTCCAAGGGCATCTACGCCGAGACCCGCGCCGACGACCTCGTCGTCAAGGTCATCCGGGAGCTGCTGCGGCGGCACCCGGAGCTGCCGCCGGAGCGCATCGACGAGGTCGGCATCGCCGCCACCACCCAGATCGGCGACCAGGGCCTGACCATCGGCCGCAGCGCCGCGCTGCTGGCCGGCCTGCCCAAGTCGGTCCCGGGCTTCGCCATCGACCGGATGTGCGCGGGCGCCATGACCGCGGTGACCACGATCTCCAGCGGCATCGCCTTCGGCGCCTACGACGTGGCGATCGCGGGCGGCGTCGAGCACATGGGCAACCACCCGATGGGCGAGGGCGTCGACCCCAACCCGCGGTACGTGTCCGACAAGATCGTCGACCCGACCGCGCTGATCATGGGCTCCACCGCGGAGAACCTGCACGACCGGTTCCCGACGCTGACCAAGGAGCGCACCGACGCCTACGCGGCCCTGAGCCAGCAGCGCTACGACGAGGCGCTGCAGGCCGGCAAGATCACCCCGGACCTGGTGCCGGTGTCCACCCGCTCCGCCGAGCAGGGCTGGGGCCTGGCCACCACCGACGAGCCGCCGCGCCCGGGCACCACCACCGAGGCGCTGGCCGGGCTCAAGACGCCGTTCCGCCCGCACGGCCGGGTCACGCCGGGCAACGCGGCCGGCCTCAACGACGGCGCCACCGGCTGCCTGCTGGCCGACGCCGACACCGCCGCCGAGCTGGGCCTGCCGGTCGGCATGCGGCTGGTCGGCTACGCCTTCGCCGGTGTCGAGCCGGAGGTCATGGGCGTCGGACCGGTGCCGGCCACCGAGAAGGCGCTGGAGCGCGCCGGGCTGAGCATCGACGACATCGGCCTGTTCGAGATCAACGAGGCCTTCGCCGTTCAGGTGCTGGCCTTCCTGGAGCACTTCGGCATCGCCGACGACGACCCGCGGGTCAACCCGTGGGGCGGCGCGATCGCCTGCGGTCACCCGCTGGCCTCCTCCGGCGTGCGGCTGATGACGCAGCTGTCCCGGCACTTCGCCGAGCACCCCGAGGTCCGCTACGGCATCACCACCATGTGCATCGGCTTCGGCATGGGCGGGACGGTCATCTGGGAGAACCCGAACTACAACGCAGGAGGCGAGCAGTGACCGAATTCGCCGCGCTGTTCCCGGACGAGGTGGTCACCAAGGCGCACACCCGCCTCGTGGACGTCCCCGGCCTGTCCGGCAAGCTCGCGCTGATCACCATCGACAACGGCCACGACCACACCCGGCCGTCCACCTTCGGCCCCGGCGGGCTGGAGAGCCTGAACGCCGCGCTGGACGAGGCGTTCGCGGCCGAGCCCGCGGCGATCGCGGTCACCGGCAAGCCGTTCATCTTCGCCGTCGGCGCCGACCTGTCGGGCATCGGCCGGATCACCGAGCGCGAGCACGCGCACCTGATCGCCAAGACCGGTCACGACGTGTTCCGCAGGCTGACCGAGTCGAAGATCCCGACCTTCGCGTTCGTCAACGGCGCGACGCTGGGCGGCGGTCTGGAGCTGGCGCTGTCCTGCCACTACCGGACGGTGTCGAAGTCCGCGGGCATGGTCGCGTTCCCGGAGTGCTTCCTCGGCCTGTTCCCGGGCTGGGGCGGCACCCAGCTGCTGCCGAACCTGATCGGTCCGGACGCCGCGGTGACCGTGATCATCGAGAACGCGCTCAGCCAGAACCGGATGCTCAGCCCGAAGAAGGCCAAGGGCCTGGGCATCTTCGACGAGCTGCTGGACAGCCCCGACTTCATCGAGGAGTCGATCCGCTGGGCGGTCCGCGTGATCAACGGCGAGCAGGCCGTGTCGCGCCCGGAGATCGACCGCGGCAAGGGCTGGGACGACGCGGTGGCCCGCGCCAAGGGCATCGTCGAGTCCCGCACGCACGGCGCCTCCCCCGCCGTGACCAAGGCCGTCGAGCTGATCGAGCTGGCCCGCGGCAACGACCTCGACGCCGGCTACGCGGCCGAGACCGAGGCGCTGGCCGACGCGCTGATGTCCGACGAGCTGCGCTCCGGGCTGTACTCGTTCGACCTGACCCAGAAGCGCGCCAAGCGGCCGGCCGGTGCGCCGGACAAGTCGCTGGCCCGCGAGGTCAAGAAGGTCGGCGTGGTCGGCGCCGGTCTGATGGCCGGGCAGCTGGCGCTGCTGTTCGTGCGCCGCCTGGAGGTGCCGGTGGTCATCACCGACATCGACCAGGAGCGCATCGACCGCGGCGTGGCCTACATCCACGGCGAGATCGACAAGCTGGCCGCCAAGGGCCGCCTGTCGCCGGACGCGGTGAACAAGCTCAAGGCGCTGGTCACGGGCTCGCTGGACAAGGCGGCGTTCGCCGACGCCGACTTCGTCATCGAGGCCGTGTTCGAGGAGATGTCGGTCAAGCAGCAGGTGTTCGCCGAGCTGGAGCAGCACGTCTCCGCCGAGGCGATCCTGGCGACCAACACCTCGTCGCTGTCGATCACCGAGATGGCCTCGAAGCTGCAGCACCCGGAGCGGGTCGTCGGCTTCCACTTCTTCAACCCGGTCGCGGTCCTGCCGCTGCTGGAGGTCGTGCGCGGCGAGCGGACCGACGACGCGGCGCTGGCCACCGCGTTCAAGGTCGGCAAGCAGCTGAAGAAGTCCAGCGTGCTGGTCAAGGACGCCCCGGCGTTCGTGGTCAACCGGCTGCTGACCCGCTTCATGGGCGAGGTCATCGCGACCGTCGACGAGGGCACCCCGTTCGAGGTCGCCGACAACGCCCTGGAGCCGCTGGGCCTGCCGATGACCCCGATGGTGCTGCTGCAGCTGGTCGGCCCGGCGGTCGCCCAGCACGTCAACGAGACGATGCACGCGGCCTACCCGGACCGCTTCGGCATCAGCGCCAACATGCAGCGCTTCGTCGAGGCCCGCAAGGCCGCGGTGTGGACCACCGACGACTCCGGCGAGCAGGTCGTCGACCCCGAGGTCGCGGCGCTGTGGGAGCAGGGCGACAAGCCGTCCACCTCCGAGGAGGTCCGCGACCGCGCGCTGAACGCGCTGGCCGAGGAGATCCGGATCATGCTCGACGAGGGCGTGGTCGCCGAGGCGCAGGACATCGACCTGTGCATGCTCCTCGGTGCGGGCTGGCCGTTCTGGCTGGGCGGCATCACGCCGTACCTGGACCGGGCGGGCATCTCGGAGAAGATCAACGGCAAGCGCTTCCTCGACCCGGGCGTGGCATCGGTCCCCGCCTGACCTGAGTGAGCTGAAGCGGGGCCGGGGCGATGTGCGCCCCGGCCCCGCTTCGCGCGTGAGGTGCCCGTGAGCGGTTTGGGGTGCTATAGCGCCCCAAACCGCTCACGGGCACCCGCCACCAAAACTCAGGTGCTACCAAAGCGGCTGAGGTGGGGTATCGCTGGCCGGGTGGATCTCCTTGGTAGCGCGATATTTCCGAGTGATCACATCGGGCTTCTACCCGTAGTTTCGGGACACGCGCTGACCGGCTTTATCGCCTGTGGCGGGAAACTCCGCCGTCAGGGCGCGGCGGGGAGCTGGATCGTGACCGCCAGGCCCCCGGTGGGGAGGGATTCGGCGCTGACGCGGCCGTGATGGGCCTTCGTCGCCGCTTGGACGATGGACAGGCCCAGGCCGGCTCCGCTGCGGGCGGTTCGTTCGACGCCTGCGCGGCGGAACGGTTCGAAGAGGGATTCCACCTGCTCCGGCGGGATCATCGGGCCGGAGGACGCCACCAGCAAGGTTGTCCACTGCGGATCGCTGCCGATGGAGATCCGCACCCAGCCGCCGTCGGCGTTGTGCCGCACCGCGTTCTCCAGCAGGTTGCCCGCCACCCGCTCCAGCAGCGCCGGATCGCCCACCGCGAAAGCCGGTTCGCCGCTGCACTCCACCTGCAACCCGCGCTGGCGGACCTCGGGCTCCACCGCGCGCCGCGCGCGCCCCACCACTTCGGCGAGGTCCACCGGTTCGCGCACCGCCAGTTCGACGCCTTCCGTGCGCGCCAGCAGGAGCAGCGCCTCCACCAGCCGCTCCGCGCGGGCCGTGGCCTCGCGGACCACCTCGGCCATCCGGCGCAGCTCCGCTTCGTCGGCGTCCGGGTCCGACAGCGTGACCTCCAGCTCGGTGCGGATCACCGACAGCGGTGTGCGCAGTTCGTGGCTCGCGTTGGCCACGAAGCGGCGCTGGGAGTCGAAGGCCGCCTGCAACCGGTCGAGCATCTCGTCGAAGGTGTCGGCCAAGCGGGCCACCTCGTCGCGCGGGCCGCTCAGCGCGATCCGCTCGTCCAGCGACTCCGCCGAGAGCCGCCGCGCGGTCGCGGTCACCTCGTGCAGCGGCCGCAGCACCCGCCCGGTCACCGTCCACGCCAGCAGCGCGGCGGCCAGCACCACGGCCACGAAGGCTCCGCCGCCGATCAGCAGGACCTGCTGGCGCGCGGAGTCGCGCAGCGCCTCGCTCAGCAGCGGCGCGGGCACGTCGACGCCGTGCACCCGCACCACCGTGCCGTCCGGCAGCTGCGGCACCGCCGCCACCACGTTGCCCACCAGCACCCAGCCGAGCCACAGCAGCAGCCCGCTGACCACCGCGACCAGCCCGGTCGACAGCAGCGTCAGGCGGAGCCGGAGACCGGGGCCGCGGCGGGAGAACGACCGGGCGGCGGTGCGCATCCGGTCAGTCCCGCGCGTGCTCGGCGCGCCCCGCCGACGGCACGCGGTAGCCGGAGCCGACCACGGTCTCGATGATGCCCGGCTCGCCCAGCTTCTTGCGCAACGTCATCATCGTGACCCGCACCGTCGTGGTGAACGGGTCGGCGTTCTCGTCCCAGACCCGTTCCAGCAGCTCCTCGGAGCTCACCACCGCACCGCCCGCCGACAGCAGGACTTCCAGGACGCCGAGCTCCTTGCGGGTCAGCTCGATCTCGCCGTCACCGCGGCGGACCGTGCGCCGGGCCGGGTCCAGCTCCAGCTCGTGCGCGGTGAGCAGCGGCGGCTGGGCCGGAGTCGCGCGCCGGCCCAGCGCCCGCACGCGGGCCACCAGCTCGGCGAAGGCGAACGGCTTGGCCAGGTAGTCGTCGGCCCCCAGGGACAGCCCGGCGACCCGGTCGGCGACCGTGCCGCTCGCGGTGAGCATCAGCACCCGCGTGAGCGCACCCGAGCTGATCAGCTGCCTGCACAGCTCGTCGCCGGACATGCCGGGCAGGTCGCGGTCGAGCACCACGACGTCGTAGCGGGTGATCGACGCCTTCTCCTGGCCGCTCTCGCCGTCGTAGGCGACGTCGACGGCCATCCCGTCCCGCCGCAACCCCCGGGCGACCGCGTCGGCCAACGGCTTCTCGTCCTCGACGACCAGGATTCGCACGCCTTCACCCTGCCACAGCGGTGAGCGGCGATGGTGCTCGACGACCATCGCCGCTCACGACGTGGTTCAGCCGTTGGCGGCCGGGCGGTCGGCGACGCGCAGCGGGACCCGCGGGCCGCCGAACTTCGCCAGCCAGTCGGTGATGCGGGCGGCGATGTCCTGCTCGGTGAGGCCGAGGTCGGCCAGCACCTCCTCGCGCGAGGAGTGGTCCAGGAACCGGTTCGGCACCGCCAGGTCGCGCAGCGGGACGTCCAGCTCCGCGTCGCGCAGCGCGGCCGCCAGCGCCCAGCCGAAGCCGCCGTGCCTGCCGCAGTCCTCCAGCGTGACCACCAGCCGGTGCCGGGCCGCCAGCTCGACGACCTGGTCCGGGACCGGCACCACCCAGCGCGGGTCGACCACGGTGACCTCGATGCCCTGCGCCGCCAGCCGCTCGGCCGCCGCCACGGCCAGCTGACCGAACGCGCCGACCGCGACCAGCAGCACGTCGCCCTGGCCGCGCCGCAACACGTCGACCCCGCCGACGCGCTCGACCGCCGGGACCTCTTCGATCACCGAGCCCTTGGAGAAGCGCACCACGGTCGGCCCGTCGTCCACGGCCACGGCTTCGCGCAGCTCCTCGCGCAGCGTCACCGCGTCGCGCGGCGCGGCGACCTTGATGCCCGGGACCAGGCCCAGGATCGACAGGTCCCACATGCCGTTGTGGCTGGCGCCGTCGTCGCCGGTGATGCCGGAGCGGTCCAGGGTGACCGTCACCGCCTGCTTGTGCAGCGCGACGTCCATCAGCAGCTGGTCGAAGGCGCGGTTGAGGAACGTCGAGTACACCGCGAACACCGGGTGCAGCCCGCCCATCGCCAGCCCGGCCGCGGCGGTCATCCCGTGCTGCTCGGCGATGCCGACGTCGAAGCAGCGGTCCGGGTAGGCCTCGCCGAACTTGCGCAGCCCGGTCGGGCCGAGCATCGCCGCGGTGATGGCCACCACGTCGGGCCGTTCCGCGCCGATCTTCACCAGCTCGTCGGCGTAGACGTCGGTCCAGCTCGTCGGGGCGGGCTTCTTCGGCAGACCGGTCTCCGGGTCGATGACCTTGACCTGGTGCATCTGCTCGGCCTGGTCGTTCTCGGCCGGGGCGAAGCCGTTGCCCTTGCGGGTCACCGCGTGCACGATCACCGGGCCGCCGAAGGACTTGGCCATCTGCAGCGCGTGCTCCATCGCGCGGATGTCGTGGCCGTCCACCGGGCCCAGGTACTTGATGCCGAGGTCGGAGAACATCACCTGCGGGGCGAAGGCGTCCTTGATGCCGCTCTTGGCCGCGTGCAGGCCGGTGTAGAGCGAGCGGCCCACCACGGGCAGGTTGCGCAGCGTGCGGCGACCGCTCTCCAGCGCCTTCTCGTAGCTCGGGTTCAGCCGCAGCGCGGCGAGGTGCTCGGCCAGGCCGCCGATGGTCGGGGCGTAGGAGCGGCCGTTGTCGTTGACCACGATCACCACCGGGCGCTCCTGGTCGGCGGCGATGTTGTTCAGCGCCTCCCAGCACATCCCGCCGGTCAGCGCACCGTCGCCGACGATCGCCACGGCGTGCCGCTGCTCGCCGCGCAGCTGGAAGGCGCGGGCCATGCCGTCGGCGTAGGACAGCGCGGTCGAGGCGTGGCTGTTCTCCACGTGGTCGTGGTCGCTCTCGGCGCGCGACGGGTAGCCGGACAGGCCGTCCCGCTTGCGCAGCTGGTCGAAACCGCCCTGCCGACCGGTGATGATCTTGTGCACGTAAGCCTGGTGCCCGGTGTCGAACACCACCGCGTCGCGCGGCGAGTCGAACACCCGGTGCACGGCCAGGGTCAGCTCCACCGCGCCCAGGTTCGGCCCCAGGTGGCCGCCGGTGCGGGAGACCTTCTCGATCAGGAACTTCCTGATCTCGTCGGCCAGTTGCGCCAGCTCAGCGTGTTTAAGGCGCCGGACGTCGGCCGGACTGCTCACGGACCCCAGCAGCGTCACCACTCCACCTCACTCATCGTGCTGGTCGGGTTCATTCGCATGCTGGGACCGGACTGGCTGCCCGGCTCCGCCGCGATGCATGGTCCGCCCAGTCTACGGAGCGGGCTGCCGGACGCCCGGTCGCGGTGCGCACGCCCGTTCGCAGTCACGCGATCACCAGAACGGACGCGTTCCGGTACCGCCGGAAGGCCGCTGTTGCTAGCGTTCGGCAATCAGTCGAGGAGGGTGAGATGACCGACCCCGGTGGCCGCAAGGCCGAGCTGGAAGCCCGCAACGCGGCCATGCGGGAGCAGGTGTCGTCGCTGATGGAGGGTCTGCAGCGGCAGACCGCCCAGCTGCAGGAGGCACAGGACGCGGCGATGGCGGCGACCGGCGAGGCGACGTCGGCGGACGGCCTGGCGACCGTGCACGTCAACGCTGTGGGCATCGTCACCGACGTCCAGATCTCCCCCTCGGCGTTCAAGTCCAGCACTCCGGAGAAGCTGGCCCGCAGCTTCGCGGAAGCGGCCCAGGCGGCCGCGCGCGACGCCCGGAGCAAGGCCGACGCGGCCATGGCGCCGCTGCAGGAGAACGTCCCGGACCTGCCCGACTTCTTCCCCGGCGCACCCTCGCTGAAGGACCTGATGCCCACCCCGCCGCCGGAGCCGACCGCCCCGGCCAAGCCCGAGCAGTCCGATGACGACGACTGGGAGCCCCGGTCGGCTTTCCGGAAGGACCCGTGGTGACCAGCTTCGACGTCGATCCCGAGGCGTTGCGCGGCGCCTCCCCCAAGTTCGACACCGCAGCCGACAAGCTGCAAGCGGCCCTGGACAAGCTCAACGGCGTGCTGCATGCCGAGGGCAACTGCTGGGGCGGTGACGACGCCGGTCAGCAGTTCGCCAAGGACTACGAACCGGCCTCGGCCTCGGCGGGCGACACCTTCACCGGGCTGACCGGAGCCCTGCACCAGATCCGCGGTGAGCTCGACGCCACCGCGGACACCTGGGACGACGACGACACCAACAACGCCAACAGCTTCCGCTGAGCAGGGGTCACCGAATGGGCATCGAAATTCCGGACGCGGTGAAGTGGCTGACCCCGATCGTGGTGGGCGCCGACTGGCCCGAGGGCGATGAGACCGCTCTGCGGCGGGTCGCCGAGGCGTGGGTGGCGGCGGGTCAGGACGTCGACGGCGTCATCCAGGAGACCGAGGCCGCCATCCAGGCCGCCGTGGGCACCATGGAGGGCCAGACGCACGACGCCTTCGTGGAGTTCGCGAAGGGCTACGTCAACGGCGACGCCGGTCACCTCCCGGACCTGAAGAAGCTCTGCGAGGCGCTCGGCGAAGGTGCCGACGGCGCCGCGCTGGAGATCGAGTACACCAAGATGAGCATCATCGCGGCGCTGCTCATCCTGGCCGCGCAGATCGCCGCGATGATCGCCTCCGCGGTGGCCACCTTCGGGGCCAGCACCGCCGGGATCCCGGTGGCCCAGGCGGCCACCCAGATGACCGTGCGGATGTTCTTCCAGCAGCTGCTGCAGAAGATCGCCCAGCAGATCCTGATCAACGTCGCGATCAACGTCGGCGTCGACGCGGGCATCCAGAGCCTGCAGTTCGCCAGGGGCGACCGGCAGAGCTGGGACTGGTCCAACACCGGCAACGCGGCGGTCTCCGGTGTCGCGGCGGGCCTGGCGGGCGGGCTGGTCGACGGCATCGCGCCCGGCGTCGGCCAGCACATCGGCAAGGACCTGATGGGCAACGCCACCAAGAACTTCACCGAGGCCGCCGCCTACGGCGCCGCCCGGGGCGCGATGTCCGGGATGCTCGGCAACGTGATCAACAAGGGCCTGCACGGCGAGGCGCCGAGCTGGAACGACTTCACCTCCGGGGCCATCTCCGGTGGCGTGTCCGGGGCGACCGGCGGCATGCAGAGCAGGCACGAGGGGCTCAACGCCACCTGGGAGGGCAACGGCCGCGGCGAGGCGTCGGGCGGCGGCGAGTGGACCTCCGGCTCCAACACCCAGGGCTGGCGGTTCGAGACCGACGACGGCGCCGTCGTCGGGGCCAACGTGGACAGCCCCTACGGCAACGGCTTCAACTCCGGCACGGCCGGCCAGCACATCGAGAACCCGATCGGCCCGAACAACGTCAACAACAACGACTACGGCGACGTCGACGACCGGCCGCAGGGAAAGCCGGAGAAGCTGGACCTGCCGGAGGGCCCGAACTGAGTCACCGCCAGGGCCGCCACTGCGGGATCGGGGCGCGGTCCGGGCGCCGGTCGCCCCACGGCGGGCTGTGCGGCGGGAGCTGCTGGAGCTCGGCGAACTCCAGCCGCTTCCGCACGCGCAACCACGCGACGACGAAGTAGCCGCCGAGCGCCAGCCCGACGGCGCCGACGATCCACACCCCGGGGTCGGTGAGCGCCCGGCCGGCGGCCGTGGCCAGCAGCCCGGTGCCGAGCAGCGCGGCCAGGAATCCCACCGGTGCCCGGAACGCCGGGTGCGCCTGCTTCTTCCCGCCGTGGCGGTAGGTCGTGGTGCGCGCGACCGCCCACTCGTGCAGCGCGTGCCAGGAAGCGAGGTCCTGCGGGCCGGTGCGCTGCGACCAGGCCGCGGTGCCGCGACGACGCACGACGTCGGCCACCAACCGCGGATCCTCCACCGGCAGCACCCACTGCTGGTTCCCGGCGACCAACCGCACCGCCGGGCCGCGCCGCAGCCGGACGTCGACGCCGCCGGGCAGCGGCCACCGGACCTCCTCAGCGGTGATCTCGCCGGGCTGGGCCAGCGAGAGCTCCGCCAGCGGCAGCGCGTGATCGACGTGCCCACCACCGGCGATGGCACCGCGCACCAGCACCACCCGGTCCCGGCCGATCCGCAGCCGCGCGGTGCCCGCCGGCACGACCGCCTCCACGTCCAGCTCGGCGAGGTCGGCCGCGAGCGCGGTGCACCGGCGGGACGCCACGCGCGCCACCAGCGGCGCGACGACCAGCGCGACCAGCCCGAGCAGCCCGGGCGGAGCCGCGAAGACCAGGTCGGCCACCACCGGCGGCGCGACGGCCAGCAGCGCCCAGCCCGGCCAGCGGCGCGGTGTCCGCTGGTCCAGCAGCCAGCACACCGCGGCGATCGCGATCCACACCGCGGCCCAGATCACGATGAAACCGGGCGCGGCGGGCACGGCGAGCAGCAGCGCCAGCGCGGGCAGCAGCACGACGGCCAGCCCGCCCGATGCGATCGCCGCCGGACGTCGCCCGGGCACGGATTCCGCCGCGGTGCTGGGGTTTCCCGGCACCGCGCGCACCTCGGTCCCCGATTCGGGCGGGGCGGGCAGCACCTCCGGCAGGTGTTCGCGTTGTGTCATCTCGCCGTTTCCCATTCTCGAGCGGTCAGCACTCCAGGCGCTCCGGCGCGCGCCCGCGCATCGCGACGCGGGCGCTCAGGACGTCGGCGAACGCCGGATCGACCGGCAGCAGCTGCTCGTCGTGCCGGGTGCGGACCACCACGACGTCACCGGGCGGCACCGACGCCCCGCGCCCGTCGGACAGCCACGCCCACGGGAGGTCCTCCGGCGAGCTCGGCCGGACACCGACACCGATGATCGCCGACAACTCGACGTCCTTCGTGGACGGTTGCCGGGCGGGTCGCCCCGCGGCGGTCCGCACCGTCAGCCGCAGGCGGTCTTCGGTCAGCAGCAGGGAGTCCTCTGCGCCGCCCTGCGACGAGCGCAGCGGCAACCGCAGCAGGAACTCGCTGCCGCCGAGCTCGTGCAACGGCGCCCGCAGCACCGCGCGCCGCGCCGCTTCGGTGGCCAGCACCGGGATCGCGGTCCCGACGACCAGCAGCACCACCGGTTGCCACCACGACAGCACGCCGTTGCCGACCACCCGGATCAGCGCCAGCAGCAGGCCGAGGGCCTGCAGCGGCCCGACGACGGCGGAGTGCAGGTGCCAGCCGTGCGGTTTGCGGCGCCAGTCGACGCCGTCCGCCGCCCGCTTCGCCAACCAGACCGCGGCGGGGATCGGCAGCCCCACCAGCACGGCGGCGAACACCCAGCCCACCAGGTCCTGCGTGCCGCGCGGAGCGGTCAGCGGCAGCGTCGAGCCCTCGGTGACCAGCGACCAGGCCAGTCCCAGCACCGACACCACCAGCTCGACCGCGCAGAAGGAAGCCGCCACCCGCAGCCACGTCCGAGCCCGCCGCCACCGCTGTTCGACGGCGGCCCGGGCGCTCGGGGCGACCCGGCCGGGAACCTCGTCAAGCCACACCGCGACTCCCTCCGCCGGTCACTCCCCGGCCGCCTCCAGCAGGGCGATGCACTCGATGTGGTGAGTCATCGGGAAGGCGTCGAAGGCCTCCAGCTCCCGCAGGCGGTAGCCGCGCTCCGCGTAGAGGCCCACGTCGCGGGCCAGGGCCGCCGGATCGCAGGCTATGTGCACGATCCGCGACGGACGGCGATCGGCGATGGCGTCCACCACGGCGCGCCCGGCGCCCTTGCGGGGCGGGTCCAGGACCACGACGTCGGGCACCGGCAGGTCCTCGTCCTCGGTCACCCGCTCCACCGTGCCCGCGCGGAACGACACCTGCGGGAACTCGCGCAGGTTCGCCACCGCCTCCTCCACGGCGCGCTTGGACGACTCCACGAGCAGCACCGATCCGGTCGGCCCGGCCTGCTCGGCGAGCACCGCGGCGAACAGCCCGACCCCGCCGTAGAGGTCCCAGGCCACCCCGCCGGAGGGCACCTCGGCCAGCCGGGCGACGGTCTCGCTGAACACGTCCGGCGCGGCCTGGTGCACCTGCCAGAAGCCCTGCACCGACACGTCGAACGCGCGGCCCGCGGCGGACTCGTGCGCCACCGCCCCGCCGCGGACGTGCCGGGCCACCGGGCGCGCGTGCCGCCG
Organism: Saccharopolyspora indica; assembly: GCF_027853965.1. Taxonomy (GTDB): domain Bacteria; phylum Actinomycetota; class Actinomycetes; order Mycobacteriales; family Pseudonocardiaceae; genus Saccharopolyspora; species Saccharopolyspora indica. Next base: position 90,500 of record NZ_JAQGLB010000027.1, read on the forward strand.
CTGCGGCTTGTGGTCCACCGCGGTCACGTGCACGTCGCCGAGCGAGTCCTCGACCACGGTCAGCTCCGCGCCCGGCCGCCAGCGGCGCTCGGTGACCTCGTCCATCGCGCCCGCCGCGGTGATCGGGCAGTCGGTCACCGGGATCACCCGGTGGCTGCGGTGCGCCCGGAACCCGGCGTTGCCGCGGCGGTCCACCGCCAGCCGCGCGCGGGTGCGCCAGCGCAGCAGCCCGCCGGGCAGCTCGCGCACCCGCACCGGCCAGTCGATCCCGGCGATCCGCTGCAGCTGCTCGGCCACCACGGCGGCCTTCAGCTCGCGCTGAGTCTCCCCCGAGGCGTGCTGCCAGTCGCAGCCACCGCAGCGGTCGCGCCCGAGCGCCATGTCGGCCAGCGGGCACGGCGGGTCCACCCGCCCGGCGGCCGGGGTCAGCACCTCGACCGCGTCCGCGCGGCAGAACCCTCCCCCGGCGTCCTCGGTGACCTCCGCGACCACGACCTCGCCGGGCAGCGCGTGCCGGACGAACACCACCCGGCCCTCGTGCCGCGCCACGCAGTGGCCGCCGTGCGCGACGGCGCCCACCTCGACCTCGAGCCGCCTACCGGTCCAGTCCGGTTTTCCGGTCACCATTTCCCTTCCCGTTGGCCCCCAGCCCGCGCCGGGAGGCGCCGGGCATCGAGGCCAGCTGCTGCTTCTTCTTCTGGCGGATCCGGTCGGAGGACTCCAGCTGCCACGGCACGCTGGTGACCATCACGCCCGGCTGGAACAGCAGCCGGCTCTTGAGCCGCAGCGCGCTCTGGTTGTGCAGGAGCTGCTCCCACCAGTGCCCCACCACATACTCCGGGATGAACACGGTCACCACGTCGCGGGGGCTGTCCCGGCGGATGCGCTTGACGTACTCCAGCACCGGCCGGGTGATCTCCCGGTACGGCGATTCCAGCACCTTCAGCGGCACCGGCAGGTTCTCCGCCTCCCACTGGGCGGTCAGCGCCCGGGTGTCGCCGTCGTCGACGTTGACCGTGACGCCCTCCAGCACGTCGGGCCGGGTGGCGCGGGCGTAGGCGATGGCGCGCATCGTCGGCAGGTGCAGCTTGGAGACCAGCACCAGCGCGTGGTTGCGCGAGGGCAGCACGGCGTCGGTCTCCTGCCGCTTGAGCTCCTCGGCCACCCGGTCGTAGTGCCTGCGGATGGCGGTCATCAGCACGTAGATGGCGGCCATCGCGGCGATGGCGATCCAGGCGCCGTGGGTGAACTTGGTGATCAGCACGATCACCAGCACGCTGGCCGTCATCACCAGCCCGAAGCCGTTGATCGCCTGCGCCCGCCGCATCGCCGACCGGGCCTGCGGGTCGGTCTCGGTGCGCAGCTTCCGGTTCCAGTGCCGGATCATGCCGCTCTGGCTGAGCACGAACGACACGAACACGCCGACGATGTAGAGCTGGATCAGCCGGGTGACCTCGGCGTCGAACGCGATCACCAGGACGACCGCGCCGACGGCCAGGAACACGATGCCGTTGGAGAACGCCAGCCGGTCGCCGCGGGTGTGCAGCTGCCGCGGCAGGAACCGGTCCTGCGCCAGGATCGACCCGAGCACCGGGAAGCCGTTGAACGCGGTGTTGGCCGCCAGCACCAGGATCAGGCCGGTGAAGAACACCAGGTACCACACGCCTGGCGGGAAGCCCGCGAAGACCGCCTCGGCCAGCTGCGCGACCAGCGTCTTCTGGTGGTAGCCCTCCGGGGCGCCGATCAGCTGGTGGGCCGGGTCCTCGGCGATCACGGCACCGGTGATCCGGGCCAGCCACAGCAGCCCCAGGAACATGATCACCGCGAAGGTGCCCATCAGCGCCAGCGTGGTCGCCGCGTTGCGCGACTTGGGCTTGCGGAACGCGGGCACGCCGTTGCTGATCGCCTCGACGCCGGTCAGCGCCGCGCTGCCGGAGGAGAACGCGCGCAGCACCAGGAACGCGAACGCGACCCCGGCCATCTGGCTCTCCTCGGCCACCAGCCCGAAGTCCGCGCTCTCGGCCCGCAGGTCCGCACCGAGCGCGTAGGTCTGGAACAGGCCCCAGACGATCATGCCGAGCACGCCGATGAGGAAGGCGTAGGTCGGGATCGCGAACAGCGAGCCCGCCTCCCGGACACCGCGCAGGTTCATCGCGGTCAGCAGCGCGATCGCGCCGACGGAGAACAGCACCTTGTGCTCGGCCACGAACGGGATCACCGAGCCGATGTTGGCCGCCGCCGAGGAGATCGACACGGAGACGGTGAGGATGTAGTCGACCAGCAGCGCGCTGGCCACCATCAGACCCCACCGGGGGCCGTGGTTGACGGTGGCGACCTCGTAGTCGCCACCTCCGGAGGTGTAGGCGCGCACGTTCTGCCGGTACGACGCCACCACCGCGATCATCACCACGGCCACCAGCAGCCCGATCCACGGGCTCACCGCGTACGCGGACAGGCCCGCCACCGAGAGCACCAGGAGGATCTCTTCGGGGGCGTAGGCGACGCTGGACATGGCGTCGGAGGAGAACACCGGCAGCGCGATGCGCTTGGGCAGCAGCGTGTGCGCGAGGCGGTCGCTGCGGAACGGGCGACCGACGATCAACCGTTTCGCCGCGGTTGCGAGCTTGGACACGGCACAGAGCGTAAGCGCAAACACCGGCCGACCGGGTGGTTCGGTCGTCCGTTTTGCTAGCAGGTCACATCCCGGGGCCACCCCTGCCCGGATCCGCGTCCCACCCGGTACCGTGCAGCAGCCCGGAACCGGCGCTCGCACCCCGGATCCGCCGCCGTCCGGGTACCGTCGGCAGACGATCGCGAGATCGTCGCGCACATCCCGCAGCGAGGAGACGAAGCTCGTGCACGTGGTGATCATGGGCTGCGGCCGGGTCGGGTCGTCCCTGGCCGCCGCCCTGCAGCGGCTCGACCACACGGTGGCGGTGGTCGACAAGGACCCGCAGTCGTTCCACCGCCTGGGCAAGGACTTCCGAGGCAGGCAGATCACCGGGAACGGGTTCGACCGGGACATCCTGGTCGAAGCGGGCATCGAGCGGGCCGCGGCCTTCGCGGCGGTGTCCAACGGGGACAACTCCAACATCGTCTCGGCGCGGGTCGCCCGCGAGACCTTCGGCGTGGAGCACGTGGTCGCCCGGATCTACGACCCCAAGCGCGCCGAGGTCTACCAGCGGCTGGGCATCCCCACGGTGGCCACCGTCCCGTGGACCACCGACCGGTTCCTGCGGATGCTGCTGCCCGAGGGCGTGGCCACCGCGTGGCGGGAGCCCTCCGGCACCGTCGCGGTCCTGCAGCTGCCGCTGCACGAGGCGTGGGTGGGGCACCGGGTGTCCGAGGTGGAGTCCGCCGTCGGCGCGCGGGTCGCGTTCATCACCCGGTTCGGCAACGGCGTGCTGCCGGATTCCAAGACGGTCGTCCAGGCCGACGACACGGTCTACGTGGCGGCGCTGTCGGGCACCGTCACCGACGTCACGGCGGCTGCCCGCCGAACCCCCGAGGAGAGCGAGTGATGCGCATCGCGATCGCGGGCGCCGGCGCGGTCGGTCAGTCCATCGCCCGGGAGCTGCTCGAAGGCGACCACGAGGTCCTGCTGATCGAGCGCAGCGTCCAGAACTACCACCCGCGCAACATCCCCGGCGCCGAGTGGATGCTGGCCGACGCCTGCGAGCTGGCGTCGCTGGAGGAGGCCGGGCTGGAGTCGTGCGACGTGGTCATCGCGGCCACCGGCGACGACAAGGTGAATCTGGTGGTCTCGCTGCTGTCGAAGACCGAGTTCGCCGCGCGCCGGGTCGTCGCCCGCGTCAACGACCCGCTCAACGAGTGGCTGTTCACCGAGGCCTGGGGCGTCGACGTCGCGGTGTCCACGCCGCGGATGCTGGCCGCGATGGTCGAGGAAGCGGTCAACGTCGGCGACCTGGTGCGGCTGATGACGCTGCGCCAGGGCCAGGCGAACCTGGTCGAGGTGACGCTGCCGGAGAGCACGCCGCTGGCCGGCAGGCGGGTCCGCGAGCTGAAGCTGCCCGCGGACGCGGCGCTGGTGACCATCCTGCGCGGCGGCCGGGTCATCGTGCCGCAGGCCGACGACCCGCTGGAGGTCGGCGACGAGCTGCTCTTCGTGGCCACCGCGGACGTCGAGCAGCAGATCCGCGCCGTCATCCACGACCAGGCCACCTGACCGGTCCGGGGTCACCCCGCGATTTCAATGGAAATCAGACGTCCGATTTCCATTGAAATCGCGTAGACCCCGACGCACCGTCGGCGTGTCGGGCGCCCGACACGCCGACGAGGTGTGCAATTTTCCAT
>NZ_JAQGLB010000028.1 GCF_027853965.1 Saccharopolyspora indica
CCCCCCCCCCGCCGACGATCCGCGCGAGTTCCCGTGAAACCGCAGAACCTCCCGACACGGCATCGGCGTGTCGGGAGGTTCCGGGAAGAAGTCGGTTCAGCCGACCGACGGGTTGGGGCGCACCGCGGGCGATTCCTCGGCGATGGCCCTCTCCTGCTCCGCGACCTTCGCCGCGCGCCGGATCGCCCACACCGTGACGATCAGCGCCAGGCCGGTCAGCGGGTAGCCCATCGCGATGCGGGCGAACGCCAGCCAGCCGGTCTGGTCGGCGTCGTAGAGCCACTGCTGCACCACGTACTTCGCGCCGAACACCGCGACCCACGCCAGCGTGGCCAGGTCGTACCCGCGCAGCGCGCGGCGCTGCTTGCGCCAGGAGAAGCCCAGCCCGTTCAGCGCCGACCAGGCGACGCCCACCAGCGGCCAGCGGGCCAGCACCGAGACCAGGAACAGCCCGCCGTAGATCAGGCTCGTCCAGATGCCCAGCAGGAAGAACCCCTTGGCGTCCCCGGAGCGGTAGGCGATGAACGAGCACACCGCCACCCCGATCACGCCGGAGACGGCCGGCTGCAGCGGCTCCTTGCGCACCATCCGGAAGATCGCGATGGCCACCGCCACCCCGATCGCCGACCAGATCGCCGGCATCAGGCTGGTGAAGGAGCTGACCAGCACGAAGACCACGATGGGCACCGCGGAGTAGGCCAGTCCGCTGACCCCGCCCATCTGCTCCAGCAAGGTGTTCTCGGCACCGGCGGCGCGCTGCTCGCCGGTGTCCGCCTGCTTCTCGGCCGCGTCCTGGGCGGAGAGCCCGGCGGCCGCTGCGTCGCGTTCGCTCATGCGGTGTTCTGCAACTCGTAGTAGGGGTTGTAAAGCACCTTGCGACCGTCGCGATCCGCGATCCGGCCACGGGCCTTGATGGTGCGGCCCGGTTCGATGCCCGCGATCCGGCGGCGGCCCAGCCACACCAGCGTGACGTCCTCGGTGCCGTCGAAGAGCTCGGCCTCCAGCGTCGGTGCCGACGCCTTGGGGCACAGCCCGACGCTGCGAACCCGGCCGAGCACCACGGCCTCCTGACCGCACTTGCAGTCGCTGGCCCGCTGAGCTCCGCCCGCCTGCGAACGCTCCGAGAGGTCGTCGGCGTCCAGCTCGGCGACGTCGCTGGTCAAGCGCCGCACGAGGCGACGCCAGTAGCCGCCCTCGCTCTTGCTCATTAGCGCTCCTGTGCGCCCTCGGGGCTCGACTCGCGCAGCCCGTGCACCACCAGCGTAGCGGCCGATCGGCGCAGGGTCGCGCCCCCGGCGCGTTTGAGAACATGATCGCTCGATCGGATCAACTCGACCGGGTCCGGCCGCCGATCACCCGCTCCCGGCGGAGGCTCGGACGTCGTCCCGCCACCGGGACGGCGTCCGAGTCCGGTCACTGCGCCGCCTGACCGTTGCCCTGGGCCTGCTGCGCCTGCTGGATGTGCCGCAGGATCGCCTCCGGCAGCTGGATGGGCAGCGGGGTGCGCACCGGCATCGGGTCGGTGCCGCGCACCACGATCGTCTCCTCGAGCACCGCGTACAGCAGCTTCGCGCACTCCTCGGCGGTCTCCGCGGGCCCGGCCGCGACCCCGCGCAGCAGCCAGCGCGGGCCGTCCACGCCGATGAACCGCAGCGCGGCCTTCGGCGAATCGGCCACCAGCTCCGCGCCCCAGTCACCGTCCTCGGTGTGCACCCGCGCGCCGTCCTTGCGCAGCTGCTCGGCGAGCTCACCGCTGACCTCGCGCCACAGGCCGTCGCTGCGCGGCGCGGCGAACGCGCTCACGGTCAGCCGGCCGACCGGGGTGACCACGTGCACCGCGCGCACCGGACCGGCCGGGTCCACCTCGACCTGCAGCTGACCGCCCTCGGGCACCGGCAACCGCACCGAGCCCAGGTCGAGGCGCTCCACCTCGTCCTGCGGCGCCTCGCTCTCGTCGAACGGCCCGCTCTCCGGGACGTCCTCCGCAGCCGACTCGTCAACCACCTCGTCGGCGCGCTTGCCCCGACCGCGGCCAAATCCGAACATCCCCTCAGCCCTCCGTCCTGTGACCGGCCTCGGTTCCCGAGACCGCCAGCACCTCGTGCCCGCCGGTGGAGCCGTAGCCCCCGGCGCCCCGCTGCGACGCTGGCAGCTCGTCGACCTCCTGGAACACCGCGTGCTCGACGCGCTGCACGACGAGCTGCGCGATCCGGTCGCCGCGCCGCAACGACAGCGAGTCTTCCCGATCATGGTTGATCAGGCAGACCTTGATCTCACCGCGGTACCCGGAATCGACCGTCCCCGGCGCGTTGACCACGCTCAGCCCGGCCCTGGCGGCCAGCCCGGAACGCGGGTGCACGAAACCGGCGTAGCCCTCGGGCAGCGCCAGCGCGATGCCGGTGCCCACCACCGCGCGTTCGCCGGGTTCGAGCACCACGTCGGTGGTCGTCACCAGGTCCGCACCGGCGTCGCCCGGCTTGGCGTAGGACGGCAGCGGCACATCGGGGTCAAGTCGGGTCAGCAGGACCTTCACGTTCGACACGGGCGGCGAGACTACCCTGAAGAGGTGTCGGAAAGCGTAGAAGCGGCCAGCACGACCGGTGACTTGCCCGGTCAGGCGAACTCGACGGAGCGCCCGGTGTTCCGGGAGCGGCTGTACGCGGCCTGGTGGTCCTGGCCGCTGCCGTTGATCGGCGCCGTGCTGATGGCCGCGCAGGTGCACATGGGCTACCCGGGCGTCCGGGCGTGGCTGCCGTACGCGGTGCTGGTGCCGCTGGCGATCGCCATCCCGCTGTGGCTGGGCCGGACCAAGGTCGAGGTCAACGGCGGCGAGCTGTGGGTGGGCGATGCCCACCTGCCGCTGCGGTTCGTCGACGAGGTCGAGATCATCACCCCGCAGGAGCAGCGCCGGGCGCTGGGACCGGACCTGGATCCGGCCGCGTTCATGGTGCACCGCTCCTCGATCCGCACCTCGGTGCGGATCTGGCTGGACGATCCGGACGACCCGACCCCGTACTGGGTGGTCAGCACCCGGCGGCCCGCGGAGCTCGTCGAGGCGCTGGGCAAGGGCTGACCGGGGCCGGGCGGTGGAAAGACAACTGGGCACACGCCCTGCGTGTGCCCAGCCACTCCCCGGTTTCGTCGACGTCCGCCCGAGCTCAGGCCGCGCAGTCGCGGCAGATCAGCTGGCCGTTCTTCGTCTCGGCCAGCCGGCTGCGGTGGTGGACGAGGAAGCAGCTCGAGCACGTGAACTCGTCCGCCTGCTTCGGGAGGACCTTGACGGTCATCTCCTCGCCGGACAGGTCCGCACCCGGGAGTTCGAAGTTCTCCTGGATCGCCCCTTCGTCCTCGTCGACGACGCCCGATTGCGCATCGTTGCGTCGCGCCTTCAGCTCCTCCAGCGAGTCCTCTGCCAAGTCCTCGGACTCCCGGCGCGGAGCGTCGTAGTCGGTCGCCATCCTGATTCACCCCTGCGTTTGTGGAGACTGCAATGGTGTGCCGCTGGTAAACGTTCCAGGACCAGGATTTGTGCCCGGCGGCGCAGTGATCGTGGTCTCGCCCTGCAACGTGTTCAGTTCCCCCGTTATGAGCGACTTGCCTCATCCGGCACTCCGTGAGGCGCCGAGAGGGTAGCTCATGGCGAATCCGCACATGCATCAGGTCACCCATAGGTGTGGTGTTCACTGCATCCGCGGCTTCCCGAAGATCAAACCGGTGCGGCCCCTCGGCGATGCCACCGGTTGCCCGTTCACCGGGCCCGCGATGCCGTGCGCTGGCGGTTCGCGCGGACCACATCGATTCAGCACCGGTGCGACGTCGGTCGCGACACAGCAAGGCCGTCCGGCACCGCACAGCGGCACTTCTGCGCATAGGCTTGATCGGAGTGCACGGATGAGGAGCTTCCAGGGAGGGGCGGGACGTGGCAGCCGTTGGTGCAAGGGGGGGACGACGAGCCGGGTACCGGCGCCGTCGGCCACTGCCCGCTCTGCTGGTGCTGGCCTGCCTCGTGGTGGCGGCCGGCTTCCTGTGGACCCGCGTCTTCGATTCCGTGCAGGACATCGAAACGGCCACCACCTGCAATCCGCCGACCCCGCCGACCGCCGCACCGGCCGCCGGCGAGGAGGTGCCCGAGCAGGTGCCGCTGGGCGAGATGCTCGCGCGCGACGCGCTGGACTCGACCGGCCCCATCCCGCCGCAGGACGTGCAGGTTCGGGTGCTCAACGGCAACGGGGAGAGCAGGCAGGCCACGCTGGTCAGCGACGAGCTGAGCAGCCTCGGCTTCGCCGAGGGCGGCGCGGACAACGACCCGGTCTACGTCAACTACGACCTGAAGTGCCACGGCCAGATCCGCTTCGGCGGCGCCGGGGTGAGCGCGGCGCGCACGCTGAGCCTGATCGCGCCGTGCGCGCAGCTGGTCCGCGACGAGCGGTCGGACGCCACCGTCGACTTCGCGCTGGGCTCGAAGTTCGACGACATCAAGACCACCTCGGCGGCCAAGCAGGTGCTCCAGGAGCTGGAGAACTGGGTGCCGCAGCGCGATCAGCAGGGCGGCGCGAACCAGGAGGTCACGCCGCCGAAGATCGACGAGGACCTGCTGACCAAGGCCCGCGACGTGCACTGCTGAGCGGCGTGGGCGCGGCCCGGCGTCCACCGGCCCGCGCGCACCACCCGCCGGTCAGACCCGGCCCGCGTCGGCCTCGTGGAGCGCGTCGGTGAGCGCCTCGGCGATGCCCGGCGTGGCGCAGACCAGCATCTCGTCGCCCAAGCCGTCCGCGCTGCCGCGCTCCGGCAGTCGCAGCCGGGCACCGGCCTCCTCGGCGATCAGGACGCCTGCCGCCCAGTCCCACCGCTTCAGGCCGACCTCGTACACGCCGTCCAGCCAGCCGGCGGCCACCGCGCACAGGTCCAGCGACGCCACCCCGGCGCGGCGGATGTCGCGGACCTGCCCCAGCACCCGGCTCACCACCGCGGCCTGCGCCTTGCGGCGGTCGACGTCGTAGGCGAAGCCGGTGCCGATCAACGCCAGGTCCAGCCGGTCGGCGGCCGAGACGCGCAGGCGCTGACCGTCCAGGAACGCGCCGTGCCCGGCGGCCGCGCTCCAGACCCGCCCGGAGGCCGGCTCGACGACCGCACCGGCCACCGAACGCCCGTCGAGCTGCGCGGCCAGCGACACCGAGTACCAGGGGAATCCGTACAGGTAGTTGACCGTGCCGTCGATCGGGTCGACGACCCAGCGCAGCCCTTCGAGCGCCCGCTCGCCGCCCTCCTCCTCGCCGAGCACCGACTCGCCGGGCCGCAACTCGGCCAGCCGCTCGCGGACCAAGCGCTCCACCGCGCGATCACCGGCCGTCACGACATCGGTTTCGGTACTCTTCGTGTCAACACCATCAGTGACTGCTTCGTCACGCACGGTGCGTGCCAGTTGTGCGGCTTCGCGCGCGATCTGCACCGCGACCTCGCGCAACGCCTTTGCATCCATCTCAGTTGCCAATCCCACGCCCACATCGCAACACAACCCGGTTAAGGTCTGCACACCTCGATCTGAATCGAATAGGAAGGATCGGCCATGGGGACTGCCCGCGGTTTCGGCGTGGATATCGGCGGGTCCGGCATCAAGGGATGTCCGGTCGACATCGAAGGCGGCGTGCTGGCCGAGGAGCGGATGCGGATTCCCACCCCGCAGCCGTCGACGCCGTCGGCGGTGGCCGATGCGGTGGCCGAGATCGTCGACAAGTTCTCCTGGACCGGGCCGGTCGGCGTCACGCTGCCCTGCGTCGTCAAGGACGGCACCGCGCTGACCGCGGCGAACATCGACAAGGGCTGGATCGGCACCGACGCGCAGGCGCTGTTCGCCGAGCGGCTCGGCCGCGCCCGCGAGGACGTCGTGGTGCTCAACGACGCCGACGCGGCCGGGATCGCCGAGATGCGCGTGGGCGCGGGTGCCGGGCACCGCGGGCTGGTCGTGGTGCTGACCTTCGGCACCGGCATCGGCAGCGCGATGTTCATCGACGGCCGGCTGGTGCCCAACACCGAGTTCGGCCACATCGAGGTCGACGGCCACGACGCGGAGACGCAGGCCGCGGCGTCGGTCAAGGACGAGCTGGACCTGTCGTACCCGGAGTGGGCCCCGCGGGTCACCCGCTACGTCCAGGCGCTGGAGCAGTTCCTGTGGCCGGACCTGATCATCGCCGGCGGCGGGGTCAGCAAGAAGGGTCACAAGTGGATTCCGCTGCTGGAGACGCGAACTCCGGTCGTCGCCGCCGCGCTGCGCAACGACGCGGGAATCGTCGGCGCCGCCACCGCTGCGACCAGCGGCAACGCCTGACCCGGCAGGCACCTAGCACACGATGGGGCGCGCGGACTCCGCCTTGCAGCGGAACCGCACCCCCGCATCGCAGTTACAATGGAACACGGCCCGCTCGGATCGAGGCCCTTCGACAAGGCGAAAACACCGATTTCACCTGGTGTTCTCCCCTTTCCGGAGGGACTGGAATCCGGTGGGTTGTTCCCCGACCTTTGGCGGCCGAGGTTTCGCGCCCTCCGGCCAGCCCTGATCGACCGTCGCGAAAGGGCGTACGTGGCAGCCGCAGAAACCGCAACCCGACGCTCCAGCTCCGCCGCAGCCGGCGGTGCCCAGTCCGAGTCGGGCCAGTCCCAGGCCACCCCAGCTTCGGAGGCGGCTGCTTCGTCCGAGCAGCCGAAGACCACCGCCGCGCGGAAGAGCACCAAGAGCTCGACGGGTGCGAAGTCGACGACCCGCAAGACCGCCACGAAGCCCGCGGCGGCCAAGAAGGGCGCCAAGGCCCCGGCCAAGAAGACGACCAAGTCGGCTTCGGCCAAGGGCAGCGGCGAGGGCATGGAGATCGACGAACCGATCGAGACCGACCTGACCTCCCCGGACGTCGGCGACCTGGCCGAGGTCGAAGTGGAGATCCCGGAGGAGCCGGTTCCGGACGAGGACTCCAAGGAGTCCGGTGACTTCGTCTGGGACGAGGAGGAGTCCGAGGCGCTGCGCCAGGCGCGCAAGGACGCCGAGCTGACCGCCTCCGCCGACTCGGTGCGCGCGTACCTGAAGCAGATCGGCAAGGTCGCGCTGCTCAACGCCGAGGAGGAGGTCGAGCTGGCCAAGCGCATCGAGGCCGGCCTCTACGGCGCCGAGCGCATCCGCCAGATCGAGGAGTCCGGCGAGCAGCTGACCACCCAGATGCGGCGCGACCTGCGCTGGATCGTGCGGGATGGTGAGCGCGCCAAGAACCACCTGCTGGAGGCCAACCTCCGGCTCGTGGTCAGCCTCGCCAAGCGCTACACCGGCCGCGGCATGGCGTTCCTGGACCTGATCCAGGAGGGCAACCTGGGCCTGATCCGCGCGGTGGAGAAGTTCGACTACACCAAGGGCTACAAGTTCTCCACGTACGCCACCTGGTGGATCCGGCAGGCCATCACCCGCGCCATGGCCGACCAGGCCCGCACCATCCGCATCCCGGTGCACATGGTCGAGGTCATCAACAAGCTCGGCCGCATCCAGCGCGAGCTGCTCCAGGACCTGGGCCGCGAGCCCACGCCCGAGGAGCTCGCCAAGGAAATGGACATCACCCCGGAGAAGGTGCTGGAGATCCAGCAGTACGCCCGGGAGCCGATTTCCCTGGACCAGACGATCGGCGACGAGGGCGACAGCCAGCTCGGCGACTTCATCGAGGACTCCGAGGCCGTGGTCGCGGTCGACGCGGTGTCGTTCACGCTGCTGCAGGACCAGCTGCAGTCGGTGCTGGCGACGCTGTCCGAGCGCGAGGCGGGCGTGGTCCGGCTGCGCTTCGGCCTCACCGACGGCCAGCCGCGGACGCTGGACGAGATCGGCCAGGTCTACGGCGTGACCCGCGAGCGGATCCGGCAGATCGAGTCGAAGACGATGTCGAAGCTGCGCCACCCGTCGCGCTCCCAGGTGCTCCGCGACTACCTGGACTGAGCGGCAGAACCCGACGAGGGCCGTCGACCACCCGGTCGACGGCCCTCGCTGCTGTTCGACGTCAGCTCGAGGCGTCCATTCGGCGGCTCGGGCGGTCCGCCTGGTGGGATTCGCTGTTCGCTTCCAGCGGAAACGGCGTTCGCCGGACACCGCCCGTTCTGTGATCTGAGACACCGAATGTCCGGAATCAGATCAACTCCGGACTCCGCGAAGATTCCGGCCGCTTCGACATTTTCCCTAGTCACAAGGGTTTTCGCGGATTTGATCACGTTCCGCGCACGACGCTGCTGCAACCGGGTGCTTCATGGTGACGACCGTCGCCGGTCGGCGCGGGAACACTGACTACGGCTCAAGCGTCTGGAAGAGTGGAGCCACGAGCACCGACCCCGCAGCCAGTGGGCCACCGGTGGTCGTAGCAGGATCGAGGGCGTCGGATCTTTCCGACGCCGGGACGGAGGGAGATCACTATGCCGGGAACGCTCACCCGCCCCGAGCTGACCGCCGCCGACCGCTGCGACCGCTGCGGGGCCGCTGCCAAGCTTCGCGCCGTATTGCCATCCGGTGGGGAGCTTCTGTTCTGCGGGCACCACGCCCGCGCGTACGAGGCCGGGCTGCGCGACGTGCAGGCCGACCTCCAGCAGGACGAGCAGTAAACACCCGTAAGACGAGACGACCGTGCCCCCGCAGGCTTCCTGCGGGGGCACGGTCCTTTTCCGGCTCACGTCAGGTCGGCGAGGGCTTCGAGGAGGCGGCGGACGTCGGACTCGTCGGTGTAGTGCGACAGGCTCGCGCGCACCCCGCCCTGCGGGCCGATGCCGAGCGCGTGCACCGCCTCCCAGGCGTAGGAATGGCCGTGGGAGACGTTGAGGCCCCGTTCTGCCAGCCGTTCGGCCACCTGCCGGGGTTCCGCGCCGGGAATCCCGAAGAACGCCGTAGGAGTGCACCGGCCTCGCGGAGCGCCGTAGCGCACCACGCCGTCCAGCGCCGCGATGCCGTCGAACAGCACGCCGGCGAGTGCTTCCTCGTGGGCGAGCACCGCGCGCCGGGAGACCGCCAGGCGGTCGGCGCGGCTGCCGTCGGCATCGGAGTCCAGCCCGGCCAGGTGCTCCACCGCCGCCACGACTCCGGCCATGGCGGCGAACGGGTTGGTGCCGAGCTCGAAGCGGTCCGGTGAGGTGTCCGGCGACGGTTTGAGCTTGTCCGGGTGCAGGTTCTCCAGCGACCACGGATCCCCCGCGACCACCGCGGCCAGGTGCGGTCCCGCCCACTTGTAGGCGCTGGTCGCGTAGAAGTCGGCGCCCAGCTCCGCGAGCCGCACGTGCGCGTGCGGGCAGTGCTGCACGCCGTCGACGTAGGAGAGCGCGCCCACCTGGCGGGCCCGGCCGGTGATCGTCCGCAGGTCGGGCATGGTGCCCAGCACGTTCGACGCCGCGGTGACCGCGACCAGCTTGGTGCGCTCGCCGATGAGGTCGGTGACGCGCTGCGCGGGCAGCTCGCCGGTCGCCGGGTCCAGCTCCGCCACCCGCACCGTCGCGCCCGCGCGCTGCGCGTGCTGGATCCACGGCCGGACGTTGGCGTCGTGGTCCAGCTGGGTCACCACGACCTCGTCGCCGGGCCGCCAGCCGTCGGCCAGCACCGCGGCGAACCGGTAGGTCAGCGCGGTCATGCTCGGGCCGAACACGACGCCGGCCGGATCGGGCGCCCCGACCAGGTCGGCCACCGCCGCACGCGCCTCGGCGACGATCCCGCCGGCCCGGCGGCTGGAGGCGTACGGGCCGCCCACGTTCGACATCCCGACCCGATAGGCGTCGGTGACGGCATCGATCACCGGCTGCGGCACCTGGGTGCCTGCCGCTCCGTCCAGCCACGCCCTGCCGTCGGCCAGCGCCGGGTACTGCGCCCGGACCTTCTCCACGTCGAAAGCCATGGCCCCGACCCTAGGAGACCGGACGGGTCGGCAGAACCGCTCGCGCTGCGCCGTTCGGGGCGGGTTGCGGTTCCGGAGGGGACCAAGCCCAGGTGGTCAGTCGGCCACCCCGCTCCGACCGCCTGCCAACGCGCGCAGCACGAGCGGCCTGGACATCAGGCCGTGGACGCGTTGGGCGAGCTGGTTGGCGCTGGCTCCGGAGTCGTGCTCCGCCCGCAACGCATCGACGAGCTCCGCCCGAGCGAGGTCCGCGGCTGCGAGCGCTGCGCGGAGCTGCTCGGCAGCCTCGTCCACGCGTGATGGCGAGGAGTCGGTCAATCCCTTGACCGGTGATGTCTGGTCAACACCTTGACCACCAGGTGACCCTTCGACGTGCGCGCGGGCGAAGGTCGCCAGGAACCCCCGCAGAGCTCCGTCGTCCTCCCCCAGCAGCAGCTCGGCCACCTGCGGCACCGCGTGGGGCCAGCTCGCCACGCCGCACAGGGTGAGCAGCGCACGTGCGACTTCAGGACCCGGCTCGCACCCGAGGAGCCGGGCGAGGGATTCCATCCGCTTGCGGTAGTGCTCCGCATGGCGCCGATCCGGCCGACCACGCCCGCGCAACCCCTCCCAGAGCAGCAACCTCAGCATCTGAGGGTGTTCCCGGTGGTAGTCGTACAGGTTGATCACGTAGTCACCGACGTCCCGCGCGGGCAGCGCGACCGTCTCGTCGAACTCGTCCAGCACCTCGGCCATCACCGCGTCGAACAGCCCGTCCTTGCTGCCGAAGTGCTTGTAGAGCCGTTCCTTGTTGACCCCGGCCTGGTCGGCGATGCGATCGACCCGCGCACCGGCCACGCCGTGTTCGGCGAACTCCTCGCGGGCCGCGACGAGCAGCGCCTTCCTGGTGCCTGCTGAACTCCGTGCCACGCGATCACCTTAGCACCCAACAAGCCAACCAGTTGGTTTGCATTGAGGGCCGCGAACGAATACGGTCCCGCCATGGCAACAACTGCTCCACAGGTCGTCGGCAACTCCACCGGGCCGACATCGACCTCCTCCGTCCAGCACGCGCCGCTGGGCCGCAGCCTGGTGGTGTTCGTGCTGACCGCCCTGCTGGCCACCGGCCAGATGTACGCGGTGATCCCGCTGATGGGCGAAATGGCATCCGAGTGGAACGTCGACACCGCATCGATGACCTGGCTGGTCAGCGCATTCGGCTTCGGCTACGCCGGTGGTTTCGTGCTCTTCGGGCCGCTGGCCGATCGCTGCGGCCACCGGCGGATCGTCGTGGCGGGCGTGCTGGCCGCCGCACTCGCGACCGCCCTGGTGGCCACCGTCCCGGGAATCGCAGCGGCGATCGCCGCACGGGTGCTCCAAGGCCTCATGATCGCCGCGTTCCCGCCGTGCGTCCTGGCCTACATCGCCGAGCGCTCGGCACCGCAGCACCGCACGGTGAAGACCACCGCGGTCACCACGGCGTTCCTGGCCTCGGCCGTGGTCGCCCAGATCGCCGCCCAGCTCATCGCGGATGCGCTCGGCTGGCGGATGGTGTTCACCGCAGGTGCGCTGGCCTTCGCCGTCATGGCACTCGCGCTGCGCACCGCGATGCTGCCCGATCGGCCCGCGCCCAACAGCTCACCGCTGGACGCGTACCGGGCCGTCCCCGCGCTGCTACGCAGTCCTCGCCTCCGGTTGCTCTACGCCGCCACGCCCGCCGTGTTCGGCTCGTTCGTCGCCGTCTACACCGGGCTCCAGCTCACCGGCATCGCCGGGAGCCCCCAGGCGCTGCTGACGCTGCGAGCGAGTGCGCTGCCGGTGATGCTGGCGATCCCGTTCCTGACCCCGTGGCTGCGGCGGATCACCAGCGCGTTCCGGATCGCGCTCGCCCTGCTGCTCGCCGCCGTGGTCAACCTGTTGACCGCGCTGCTGGCACCCGGCACCGCCTGGCTCTCGATCCTGCTCATGGCGTTCGTCGCGGGCATCGCCATCGCCGCACCGGCGATGATCGAAACCGTCGGGGCGCGCGCCGACCGAGCCCGCTCCACGGCGATCTCGCTGTCGACGTTCTGGTTCTTCGTCGGCGCCGGCCTCGGCCCGCTGCTCGCAGGAGCTCTGACCGGCTACGGCTTCAGCACGCTGCTGCACGTGCTCGCGGCCGCGCTGGCCGGCGGTGCGGTCCTGGTCCTGATCACCGCACGCCGGCACGCCTGAGCGTCACCAGGAGCGGAGGGTGGCGATGCGCTCTTCGAGCTGCTCGATCGTGGCCATCGCGGTCGGCGGGCCGCCGCAGGACTTCTGCAGCTCGTTGTAGATCTTGCCGTGCGGCTTGCGGGTCCGGTGGTGGTGCAGCGAGACCAGGGTGTTCAGCTCCTTGCGGAGCTTCTGCAACCGCTCCTGGACGCTCTGCGGCTTGGCGTTCGCGCGCTGCTCGGCCTGCTCGGCGGCCTTGGCCGCCTTCGCGTCGGCCTCCCGCTTGGCGACGTCGTCGAGCTGCTGGGACTGCCGCTGCCGCAGCAGCGCCCGCACCTGGTCGGGTTCCAGCAGACCAGGCAGACCGAGGTAGTCCTGCTCCTCCTCGGAGGTGCTGAAGGCCGCGGTGCCGAACGACGAGCCGTCGTAGATCACCTGGTCCAGCTCGGCCTCGGCGCCCAGCGAGGTGAACGCCTTCTCCTCCTCGCCGGGCTCGTCCTCCTTGCGGTTGGCCTGGGCGAGCAGCTCGTCGTCCCAGCCGTCCTTCTCCCGGTGCGGCTTGCCCAGCACGTGGTCGCGCTGGGTCTCCAGCTGGCTGGCCAGCTCCAGCAGCACCGGCACGCTCGGCAGGAAGACGCTGGCCGTCTCCCCCGGCCGCCGCGACCGCACGAAGCGGCCGATGGCCTGCGCGAAGAACAGCGGGGTCGAGGCGCTGGTGGCGTACACGCCGACGGCCAGCCGCGGCACGTCGACGCCTTCGCTGACCATCCGGACCGCGACCATCCACCGGTCGTCGGACTCGGAGAACTCGGCGATCCGCCCGGACGCCTGCGGGTCGTCGGAGAGCACCACCACCGGCTCGGTGCCGGTGATCTGCAGCAATGCCTTGGCGTAGGCCTTGGCGGTGACGTGGTCGGTGGCGATCACCAGACCGCCGGCGTCGGGCATGCCGCCCTTGCGCAGCTGCGCCAACCGCGTGTCCGCGGCCCGCAGCACCGCCGGGATCCAGTCGCCCGACGGGTCCAGGGCGGTGCGCCAGGCCCGGGCGGTCTGCTCGGCCGTCAGCGGCTCGCCGAGGCGGGCGCTGAACTCGTCGCCCGCACTGGTGCGCCACCGGGCCTCACCGGAGTAGGCCAGGAAGACCACCGGCCGGACCACGCCGTCGTTGAGCGCGTCGGAGTAGCCGTAGGAGTGGTCGGGGCGGCTGCGCAGCGAGCCGTCGGCGTCGGGCTCGTAGCCGATGAACGGGATCGGCGAGTCGTCGCTGCGGAACGGCGTACCGGTCAGCGACAGCCGCCGCACGGCGGGCGTGAAGGCCTCCCGGATCGCATCGCCCCAGGACTTCGCGTCACCGGCGTGGTGCACCTCGTCGAGGATCACCAGCGTCTTGCGGCGCTCGGTGCGCACCCGGTGCAGGGCCTCGTGCGCCGCGACCTGCGCGTAGGTGACGACGACGCCCTGGTAGTCGCTGGAGGTGATGCCGTCGGCGTTGCGGAAGTTCGGGTCCAGCGCGATGCCCGCGCCGGCGGCCGCTAACGCCCACTGGTGCTTCAGGTGCTCGGTCGGCGCGACGACGGTCACCGCCTCGACCGTGCGGTCGGCCAGCAGCTCCGCGGCGATCCGGAGTCCGAAGGTGGTCTTGCCCGCGCCCGGCGTCGCCACGGCCAGGAAGTCCTGCGGCCTGGTCGACAGGTACTTGGTGAGCGCTCTGCGCTGCCACGCGCGGAGCGGTCGGGAAGCAGTCTGCGGGGCTTCGCTGAGCACTGATCGGACGGGATTGTCGAGTTGCGCTTCGGACACGCCGGCTCGCCGCTCCTTCCTGGGTCTCCCCTACCTGAATGGCGAGGGCGAGTCGCTGCACCGCCCTGCGAACGCCCACTCCGTCATCGGTCGACTCGCTGCGGGCCGCCGTGCAGCTTACCTCCGCGCTTCGATCTCCACCGGCAAGGCCGTGGAGACGAATGCGACACACCGTTTTTCCGGGTCGACGCTCACCGCCGGGACCGATGCAGCATCCTTATGGGTGCCATGGGTTCGCCGAGTTCGCCAGACAGCCGGGGGCGCAGTGCAGCCGCCGCACCACGGGACGCCCCGGTGCGACGAGGGCCACTGCGCCTGATCGCGCGCACCCTGGACAAGGCGTGGTGGGACAACATCTTCTCCGAGTCGGCGGCCGCCGCCTTCTGGCAGACGCTGTCCATGCCGCCGCTGCTGCTCGGGCTGCTGGGCAGCCTGGGCTTCCTCGGGGACTGGTTCGGCCCGTCGGTCGTCGACGCGGTGCACGACAAGATCCTGGCCTTCTCCCGCACCGTGTTCACGGAGAACGTGGTGCGGGAGATCATCGGCCCGACGGTGGGCGACATCCTGACCAAGGGCAAGGGCGAGATCGTCTCGGTGGGCTTCCTGCTGTCGCTGTGGGCGGGTTCGTCGGCGCTGGCGTCGCTGGTCGACTCGATCACCATGGCCTACAACCAGTACCTGGTGCGCAACAGTGTGTGGCAGCGGATCTTCGCGCTGCTGCTGTACCTGGTGTGCCTGGTGCTGGCGGTGTTCGGGCTGCCGGTGATCGCGCTCGGCCCGGACTGGCTGCCGACGGTGTTCCCGCGGGACTACCAGGACGACATCGCCTGGCTGATCCAGATCTTCTACTACCCGGCGACCGCGCTCGGGCTGGTCGTCGCGCTGGCCACGCTGTACAAGGTGGCGGTGCCGCGGAAGCTGCCCTGGCACCGCGGGCTGCCCGGCGCGCTGCTGGCGATGGTGCTGTTCCTGTGCTCGAGCATCGGCCTGCGGCTCTACATCACGTGGGTGACCGGCACCGGCTACACCTACGGCGCGCTGGCCACCCCGATCGCGTTCCTGCTGTTCGCGTTCTTCATCGGCTTGGCGATCATCATGGGCGCGCAGTTCAACAACGCGATCCAGGAGATGTACCCGGCGAAGATGACCCGCCGGGAGCGGCGCCGGTGGCGGCGGCTGGAGATGCGGCGCCTCGAACAGCGCATGCACACCGAAGAGGGCTACCGGGCGTGGCGCAACGGCCAGGCGGAGGACACCGCGCCGGAAGAGCGCGAGGAGCCGGTCGACGACGCGGCGGCGCTACCGCGCAACGGCGTGCCGCTGCCGGAACCGCCGCACAAGCAGACCGAACCGCGCGGTGGCTGAGGGGCTGCCCGGGGCCACCGCGCGGTCGCGGCGCGGAGTCAGTCCTTGCCGCCGGGCGGCAGCGAGTTGAAGATCTCCTTGCAGTCCGGGCAGACCGGCGAACCCGGCTTCGGCGACTTGGTGACGGGGAACACCTCACCGCACAGCGCCACCACGTGCGTGCCCATGACCGCGCTCTCGGCGATCTTGTCCTTCTGCACGTAGTGGAACATCTCCGGACGGTCGTCACTGGTCTGATCAGTGGTCTCGGTCCGGGTATCGGTCTCCGGCAGCGTCATCGTGCTCATGTCCCAATGATGCCGCACGACCGGCTGGGGCGGTTCCGCCCCGCGCCGGTCAGTTCTCGATGACCTGGTGCTCGCGCGATTCCAGCGCTCGGTGCGAGTGCCGGAACCGGTTCACCTTCTCGCTCCTGCGCACCGGCCGGTCGTTGGCGATGAGCACCGCCATCCACGGCAGCGGGATCGAGATGGCCAGGATGACCAGTGACAACCACCACAGGTACGGCCACATCTGGAACACCACGGCCGCCAGCACCAGGCACGGAACCCGGCTGGCCATCATGATCGCGTACTTGCGGCGACGCAGCGCCTGCTGATCGTCCAAGGACGGCTGGGCCTCGGTGATCAGCACCGGGGAGTCGTCACGATGTGAGCTGTTCACGACGCCACCTCCACTTCCATGCTCCCACTCGATCGCCGCCGCCAACACCCTGGGGGCCGCGCGGAGTTCGGGGCTCCGGCTCCGAGGTTGACCGGCAGGACGCACGCGCGAAACCTCGACCGGTTAGATTCGGACGGGATCAATTCGTGGAGGTCGAATGCTGTACGCGGTGAGCAAGCGGGTCGTCGGCGCGGTGGCGCGGACGATCTACCGGCCGACTGTGATCGACGCGGACAAGGTGCCGACCACCGGTCCGGTGATCCTGGCGCCGAACCACCTCGCCGTGCTCGACAGCTTCATCGTCCCGCTGGTGCTGCCCCGCCCGGTCGCGTTCCTGGCCAAGGCCGAGTACTTCACGGGCTCCGGTCCCAAGGGCGCGCTGATGAAGTGGCTGTTCAGCACCTGGGGCGCGATCCCGGTGGACCGGGGCAAGGGGCGCGCCGCGAAGGAGTCGCTGGAAGCCGCGGAGAAGGTGCTGCGCGACGGTGGCGCGTTCGGCATCCACCCGGAGGGCACCCGCTCCCCCGACGGCCGCCTGTACCGGGGCCGCACCGGCGTCGCGCGGCTCGCGCTGAGCACCGGCGCACCGGTCGTGCCGGTGGCGCTGACCGGCACCGACAAGCTCCAGCCGCGCGGCAAGAAGATCCCGCGCCTGCACCCGGTCTCGGTGCGCTTCGGCGACCCGCTGGACTTCAACCGCTACTCGGGGCTGGACAGCTCGCTGCCGGTGCTGCGGTCGATCACCGACGAGATCATGTACGCCATCGCCGAGCTCTCCGACCAGGAGTACGTCGACCGCTACCAGCGCCCCGGCGCGGCGGCGGCCTGAGCTGCGCTCACGGGGTCCGGAAGTTGATGAAGGACGGTGCGACGTGCGCCGTCAGCCAGACCCCGTTCGCGCTGACCCGGAACTCGTGCCCGGCCTCGTGCATCGCACCTGCCCGCACCGCCAGGATCACCGGTCGGCCGCGACGCGCACCCACCCGCTGCGCGGTCTCGCGGTCGGTGGAGAGGTGGACGTGCTGGCGGCCCATCGGCCGCAACCCCTCCTGCATGATCGCGGCGAGGTTGCGGCCGACGGTGCCGTGGAACAGCAACGCGGGCGGCTCGGCGACCGGCAGGCCGAGGTCGACCGGGACCGAGTGCCCCTGGCTGGCCCGGATCCGGTCACCGTCGATGACGTAGCGCTGCTTGTCGTTGCTCGCGACGACCTCGGCCAGTTCCGCCCGCGAGATCGGGAACCGGTGCGCGGCAGCGGCGGCCAGCAGCACCTCGACGTCCACCCAGCCGTTCGCGTCGAGCTCGACGCCGATCCGCTCCGGCTGGTGCCTCAGGTGCTTGGCCAGGTACTTCGAGATCCGCACATTCCGCCGCTCGTCCATCACGGGCCAACGCTAGCCGCGCGGGCGAAACGACGTCGACGGCATTTCCGTCAGCCCTTGGCGGCCTTGGCGGCCGCCTTCTGCTCCTTCTTCCAGGCCCGGACCTCGCTGAGGGTCTGCTCGTCGACGACGTCGGCGATCGACCGGCGCGAGCCGTCCTCGCCGTAGGCACCGGCTGCCTCGCGCCACCCGGACGGCTCGACGCCGCGCTGCTTGCCCAGCAGCGCGAGGAAGATCCGCGCCTTCTGATCGCCGTAACCGGGCAGCGCCTTGAGCCGCTTGAGGACTTCCTTGCCGTCCGGGTCGCCCTCGGTCCAGATCGCCTCGGTCCGCCCGTCGTAGTGCTCGACGACGTACTGCGCGAGCGCGTGCACCCGACGTCCCATCGACCCGCCGTAGCGGTGGATGGCGGGCTTCTGCACGCACAGCTCGACGAACTCGTCCAGATCGGACTCGGCGATCCGGGTGACGCTGAACCCGCCCATCCGCTCGGCGATCTTCTTCGGCCCGGCGAAGGCGATCTCCATCGCGACCTGCTGATCGAGCAACATCCCGGTGAGCAGGGCGAACGGGTCATCGCTGAGCAGCTTGTCGGCGTCGGCGTCACCGGTGAGGTTGAGCTTCTTCGGCATGGGCACATCGTCGCACGCCACTCCACGACACCACTTTCGCAAGGAGATTCAGGTTTAGCTATTGCTATACTTCAGGCTGTGAGCTCCAATGAGTGGAGCATCTACGTCGTCGACGAAGTCCTCGACTGGATCTACCGTCTCGACGACGAGGCACGTAACCGGGTCACAGAAGCGCTCGATGCGCTTGCTGCCGGAGGCCCGGGACTCGGCCGCCCACTCGTTGACACGATCACGGGTTCGAGCATCAAGAACCTGAAGGAACTCCGGCCGGGGACAGTACGGATCCTGTTCGCCTTCGATCCGTGGCGATGCAGCATCTTGTTGGTCGCGGGAGACAAAGCCGGGCAGTGGCAGGCTTGGTATCGCGAGGCGATTCCGATCGCAGAGGAGCGGTACGAGCGCTACTTGAAGGAACGTGAAGCCGAGGAGGGGCGGCGATGACCGGGTACACGAATTGGCGAGATGTCCGCAGCGAATTCGTCGAACGAGCTGGCGGCGAGGAAGCCGTGGCCGCTGGCAAAGAAGCGATGCTCGCGGAAGTCCGCGGCCATCGACTCGCCGAAATCCGGCGCAACCGCGGCCTCACCCAGCAGGAGGTCGCCGACCGGATGGGCGTGACGAAGGGGCGAATTTCGCAGATCGAACAGGGCAAACTGTCCGGCCAGGAAGTCCTCGCCCGCTACGCCCACGCCCTCGGCGGTCGCCTGCACCAGTCGATCTACTTCGACGACGGGGACATCGCGGCGATTGCATAGGCACGCGGCCTTGCGGATGGGCGTTCCTCCCGATCGCCGCGGCTCCACGACGACCAGCCGCTACCCGGCCGAGGACCGCCGCTGCACCGGAGCCGGAAACTCGATCAACTTTCTCCTTGACTTCGACATTACTGGAAGTTGGAGGTTGTCTGCAGTCGCTTCGAGGAGAAGCTCGATCGTGGTTCGGGAAGGAACGACATGACAACGACTGCCGAAGGTGCCGCCGGCCAGGTCACGGTGCTCGGCCTCGGTGATATGGGTTCGGCGATCGCCAGGACCTTCGTCGACCGCGGGTACCGCACGACGGTCTGGAACCGGACCGCGAGCAAGGCCGCACCGCTGGTCGATGCCGGTGCCACCGCGGCCGCGACCGCGGCGGAGGCGGTCGCGGCGAGTCCGCTCGTGGTGATCTGCTTGCTCGACAGCACTGCGGTCGACGAGGTGCTGAGCACTGTCGAGGGGGCGGTCGCGGGCAAGGTGCTGGTGAACGTCACCAGCGGTTCACCAGCCCAGGCCCGGGCGAACGAGCAGTGGGCGAGCGAGCGCGGCGCGGAGTACGTCGACGGCAAGATCATGGGCGACCCGCCCTACGTCGGAACGCCGAACATCATGTTCCCGTTCAGCGGTTCCCGGCAGGCCTTCGCCGCGCACGAGTCCGCGCTCCAGGAGCTGGGCACCATCGCCTACCACGGCGAGGACGCCGGTGCGGCGGCCGTGGAGTTCATGGCCCAGGTGGCGGCGTCCTACGAGCTGCTCATCGGATTCCTCCACACGCTCCGGCTGGTCCAGGCCGAAGGGGTCGACGTCGTGGAGT
The DNA here is from genome assembly GCF_027853965.1 of Saccharopolyspora indica. Lineage (GTDB taxonomy): Bacteria > Actinomycetota > Actinomycetes > Mycobacteriales > Pseudonocardiaceae > Saccharopolyspora > Saccharopolyspora indica. Next base: position 19,474 of record NZ_JAQGLB010000028.1, read on the forward strand.
TCGCCGACCGCTTCGCCGGCTCGCTGGCCGCGTTCCCGCCGCTGCTGGCCTCGATGAGCAAGGCGATCAAGAGCGGCGAGTACGCGCCGGACCTCGGCCCGCTCAACGTCCAGGCCGCGCTGATGGACGACATGATCAGCCACCGGGACTCCCTCGGCGTGGAAGCCGTGCGGATGCGGGAGGTGAAGGAGCTGATGGACCGCCGCATCGCCGACGGCCACGGTGACCAGGGCTTCTCAAGCCTCTTCGAACTGCTGAAGCGCCGGTAGGGCCACTCGCCCGGTGCCTCGCCGACCGGACGGGGCACCGGGCTCAGCGAGGGGCTTTGGCACGCTCGGGTTCGTGAGTTCGTTGATGTCGTGGCTGGATCGTGGCACTCGGGCCTATTGGCGGTTCCGTGGCCGGGCCGTCGACCTCGGTGGTCCGGAGCAGTGGTTGGACGCGCCCATGCACGACAGCTCGCAGGTCGGTGAGGGGTGGCTGCCCGCAGGTAGTGGCTCCGTCGACGGCGCGGGACTGCTCGCGGACATGTCGCAGCTGGACGGGCCGACCTTCGAGGCGGCCGACCTGCGGCCGGAGATCCGGGACTTCTACGAGTGCACCTCCCGGTGGCGCATGGAGGTGTGGACCCAGTGGAACGCGGTGTTCCAGCCTGGCGGTGAACTCGTCTCCCGGCTGTTCGGGCGCCGCGTGCAGCAGCTCGCGCTGCCCACCCGCCCGCTCGACGTCGCCCGCGGCATGGACAGCAGGGTCGTGCCGATCCTCGGTCCCGGCGGGGAACAGCAGGCCGCGGCGTGGATCCGGACGCTGCGGTCGACCGGCGAGTACGTCTACAGCGGCTGCTACTCGACGAAGCTGCTGCCGGGCTCGCGGAACCCGAGCGTGCACGTGGCGTTCCCGCTCGAATCGGGCAACATCCAGGTCTTCCTCGAACCGGTCGCACTGCCGGACGGCGCGCTGGAGCTGCGATCCCCGGACGGCGGGTTCGGCCAGAACGGCGCCTACGCGGTCGTCGAGGACAAGGGGCGCACCTTCGCCGCCCGCATCCCGATCCACGAGACGTTCCGCGTCTACCTCGACGACGAAGGCACCCTCCGAACCGACCACACGCTCCGCCTGTGGTCCGCCCAGGTGGTCCGCCTCCACTACAAGCTCGACCCGGTCGAATAATTTCGCGTTTGACTTATATAATCTGCTGCTTATCATTGCTCGGGTGCACGCGTTCGACGTACTCGGCGATCCGGTCCGCCGCCGGATCCTGGAGCTCCTCGCGAGCGGGGAGCAGACCTCCGGGGCGGTCACCTCGGTGATCCAGCAGGAGTTCGGCCTCTCCCAACCCGCGGTGTCGCAGCACCTCCGCGTGCTGCGCGAGAACGGCTTCGCCTCGGTTCGCGCCGAGGGGACCCGCCGCTTCTACACCGTGGACACCGCTCCGCTGCGCGACGTCGACCAGTGGCTGGAGCAGTTCCGCCACGTCTGGTCCCAACGCCTGGACGCCCTGGAAACCGAGCTGGCCCGGGGAAAGCGGATGCGCCGCACCCGGCGAAGCCGCGGAGAGGACAAGGAGAGCGCATGAACGATCAGATCGACGCCGCGCACCGCCGGATCGGCGCGCGGGACCTCGACTCGGGCACGGCCCGGGTGCTCACGATCAGCCGGACCTACGCCGCCGAGCTCGATGACGTGTGGGACGCGTGCACCGATCCCGAACGCATCCAGCGGTGGTTGCTGCCCGTCACCGGCGAGCTGCGCCTCGGTGGCCGCTACCAGCTCGAGGGCAACGCGGGCGGCGTGATCGAGCAGTGCGATCCGCCGCGGAGCTTCGCCGCCACCTGGGAGTACGGCGGAAGCGTCAGCTGGATCTCGGTCCGGCTGACCGGCGATCCGGCCGGTGGCACGCGATTCGAACTGGAGCACACGACCCACGTCGACGACCACTGGGAGCGGTACGGCCCCGGCGCGGTCGGCATCGGCTGGGACATCACCCTCCGCGGTCTGGCGGTCCACCTCGCCGGGGAAGCCGTGCCCCCGGAGGAGACGTGGGCCGCGTCGGAACAGGGCATCGAGTTCATGACGCTCAGCGGACGGCGGTGGTGCGAAGCCGACATCGCTTCCGGGGCCGATCCAGGAGCAGCCCGAGCCGCCGCGGACCGCACGATCGCCGCTTACACGGGCACCGAGGGCTGAAAATGCTTTGCGGGTGGTGATCGGGGCGTGTGAGGCTGGCCGGTGTGGACATGCACGCCGGGCAGTTGACCGTGTCACCCGAGATGGTGCGCGCTCTGGTGGACGGGCAGTTCCCCGAATGGCGGGGACTTCCCGTCAGCAGGGTCGACTCGCGGGGAACGGTGCACGCCATCTTCCGCATCGGTGAGCGGTTCACCGCTCGGTTCCCGCTGGAACCGGGAGAAGCCGGGGCGAAGCGGGACGAGCTCGAAGCCGAGGCGGCAGCGGCTCGGGAGCTGCTGGGGCGCACGCGGTTCCGCACGCCTGAGCCGATCGCGCTGGGCGAGCCCGGCGCCGGGTACCCGCTGCCGTGGTCGGTGCAGACCTGGGTTCCCGGGGTCGTGGCCGAGGGAGTGGGCGAGTCCGCGGCGTTCGCGAGCGACCTCGCCGAGTTCATCCGCGGTGTGCGCACCATCGACACCCGCGGCCGGACGTTCTCCGGCGCAGGACGCGGCGGTGAGCTCCGCTCCCACGACGCCTGGATGGAGACCTGCTTCGACAACAGCGAGCAGCTCCTGGACGTCCCGCGGCTCCGCCGGACGTGGCAGACCATGCGCGAGCTCCCCCGCGGCTCGACCGGTGATGTGATGGCGCACAGCGACCTGATCCCCGGCAACCTGCTCGTGTCCGGCAGGCGGCTGACCGGGGTCATCGACATCGGCGGGCTCGGCCCGGCCGATCCGGCGCTGGACCTGGTCGCCGCCTGGCACCTGCTCGACGCGGAACCGCGGCAGGTGTTCCGCGCCGAACTCGGGTGCAGCCCTCTCGAATGGGAGCGCGGCAGGGCGTGGGCCTTCCAGCAGGCGATGGGGCTGGTCTGGTACTACGCCGAGAGCAACCCGGGCATGAGCCTGCTGGGGCGGCGCACCTTGGACCGCGTCCTGGCGGACGCGTGAGCCCTCGGTCAGCCGGACTTCCGGCTCCGCCACTCCGGTGCCAGCACCGACCAGACCTCCAGGTCCTGCCGTTCGCCCCGGTGCACGCCGCTCTCCCGCAGCACGCCGTCCCTGACCATCCCCAGCCGCTGGGCCACCGCGATGCTGGGCCGGTTCGCCGCCGAGACGAGCCACTCCACCCGGTGAATGCCGCGTTCCTCGAAGGCCCAGTCGATGATCACCCGCGCCGCCCTCGTGACCAGGCCCTTGCCCACGGCCGCCGGTTCCAGCCAGCAGCCCGCCTCCGCGTTGCCGCGCGGGACGTCCATGGTCCGGAAGAGAACACCGCCGACCAGCTCGTCAGCGACCCAGATCCCGAAGATCCGCCCGGTGTCGGCCGCCGCCTTCTCCGCGTACTGCTGGAGGAAGGCGCGGCTCGAGGCCAGGTCGGTGACCGCGTCGGCCAGCCCGATGTGCTGCCCGACGAGCTCCCTCCCCCGGTCCATGTGCGCCAGGAACTCCGCCGCGCGCCACGGCTCCAGCGGGCGGAGCTCCGCGTTGTCACCACCGAGGGAAATCGAGAACATTCGCAACCTTCCGCAACCCGATCAAGCAGACCGCGCGAAGGATCCCCCACCCGGACGGCGGAGTAAAGCGGTTTTCCGCCCGTCGGCAGAGAGGTCAGATGGACCGAACCGAATCGCCCGCGGTGCGCATCGTGCACCTGGACGGGCCCGCGTTCCAGGCGCTCGCCGCTGGTGACCTGGCTGCGGCGAACACCGCGAGCCCGGTGCCCCTCCCGGCCTACTTCGCCGGGCCGGACTGGCGCGGGGTGTGGCTCCGGCGCAGCAGGCAGGTCGAGGAAGATCCCGGCAGCGCGGCTTGGGTCACCGGAGTCATCTGGGACGTGCGGCGCGAGCTGGCCACCGGCCGGGCGGGGTACCACGGGCCGCCCGATGACTCCGGGATGGTGGAGATCGGCTACGCGGTCGATCCCGCGCACCGCCGGCGCGGTTACGCGCGCGCAGCTCTGGAGGCACTGCTCCAGCGCGCCGCCCGGGAACCGCGGGTGCGCACGGTCCGGGTCACCATCAGCCCGGACAACACAGCGTCCTACCGGCTGGCGGCGCAGTACGGCTTCGCCGAGGTCGGCGAGCAGTGGGACGACGAGGACGGCTTGGAGATCATCTACGAGAGGCCCGCGAACCACCCCTGACCACGACGGCGGGCGGATGCGGGATTCGGCGGACGTGTGAGGATCGGGGCGTGATTCCAGATCTGTCCCACGACCGCACCGACCGACTTCGCGACGCCTTCCGCGCCGCCGGGTACGACGCCGATGGCGTCGTCGAGCTGCTCGGCCCGGAAGCGCACATCGCCTTGGGCCGCGGCGAACCCGTCCCCGCGCTGCGAGCCACGACCGACGCCGGTCCGCTCGGCACGCTCATCCGGCTGTTCCTGCTCGGGCTGGCCGAGCCGCAGGCCGCCGTCGAGGCCGCGCTCGCCCCGCTGCCGCTGTCCGATGCGCAGGCCGCCGGGCTCGTCGTCGCCGACGGCGACCGGCTGCGCGCCGGGCTCGACGTCCGCCCGCACGGCGTCGGCGACGACTCGTGGTGGGTCGTGTCGGACCTCGACTCCGACCTGCGCGGCGGCCGGCCGGTCGAGCCCGACCACGTGCTCGGCGTCGGGCACGCCTCGCTGAGCCTGGTGCAGGCGACCTCGCGACGGCCGGTCGGCTCGGTGCTGGACCTGGGCACCGGCTGCGGCGTGCAGGCGCTGCACGCGAGCACGCACGCGCAGCGCGTCACCGCGACCGATGTCTCCAAGCGGGCGCTGGCGCTGGCCGACGCGACGTTCCGGCTCAACGAGATCGACGTGGAGCTGGGCGAGGGCGAGTGGTTCGACCCGGTGCGCGGTCGCCGGTTCGACATGGTGGTGTGCAACCCGCCGTTCGTCGTCGGGCCACCGCGCACCGACTTCACCTACCGCGACTCCGGCCTGGCCGGTGACGACGCGAGCGCGCTGGTGGTGCGCCAGCTGCCCTCGTTCCTCAACGAGGGCGGCACCGGGCAGCTGCTGGCGTCCTGGGTGCACCGCGAGGGCGAGGACTGGGAGGACCGGGTCTCCCGGTGGCTGCCGCCGGGCGCCGGGGTCGACGCGTGGTTCGTCCAGCGCGACGTCGCCGACCCGGCCCTGTACGTCGGGACCTGGCTGCGCGACGCGGGCTACGACCTGCGCTCCCCGCAGGGCCTGCAGAAGGCCGGCGAGTGGCTGGACTGGTTCGAGGCCAACGACGTGCTCGGCATCGGGTTCGGGTTCGTCACCCTGCGCCGCACCGACGCCGCGCGCGGCGAGGTCGTGTGCGAGGACCTGCGGCACGCCTTCAACGACCCGCTCGGCCCCGAGTCCGACCAGTGGCTGCGCCGCGTCGACTGGCTGCGCGCCAACGGATCGGCCGAGGCGCTGCTGGCGACCAGGCTGGTCACCGCGGACAGCACGGTGCTGGAGCAGGTGTCCGAGCCCGGTGACGAGGGCTGGGCCCCGCTGGTGCACCGGCTGCACCGCACGGACGGCCCGGGCTGGCAGCACGAGGTCGACGAGCTCGGCGTCCGGCTGCTCGCCGGGTGCCGCGGTGCGCTGCCGCTCGGCGAGCTCCTCGAACTGCTCGCGATGGGATTCGGCGAGGACGCCGAGGAGCTGACGCGCGCCGCGGTGCCCGTGGTCCGGGAGCTCGTCCGGCACGGAATGGTCGTTCCGGCGGAATGGGCGGATGGTGCGCAATGAGAGCAATCGCCACTCGGGTCACTCGCGCCTCGGTAACCGTCGACGGTGTCGTCGCGGGCAAGATCGAAGAGCCCGGGCTGTTAGTGCTATTGGGTGTGACGCATTCCGACGGGCGTGAAGAAGTCGTCAAAATGGCACGCAAACTGCACGAGATTCGCGCGCTGCGCGACGAGGAGTCCTGCGCCACGACCGGGGCACCGCTGCTCGTCGTCAGCCAGTTCACGCTCTACGGCTCGACCCGCAAGGGGCGGCGCCCGTCGTGGACCGAGGCGGCCCGCCCGGAACACGCCGAACCGCTGGTCGAGGCGGTCGTGTCGGAGCTGCGCGAGCGGGGCGCGCGGGTCTCCACCGGGGTGTTCGGGGCGATGATGTCGGTGGAGAGCGTCAACGACGGGCCATTCACCCTTTTGGTTGAGGTGTAAATGTAACGGGGGTTCTCAGGAAATCCTCAGACTTGGTGGCGCAACCGATGTGACCGCCATGACGTCTCCCAATCGAGAACTTCGGGAACGAATTCGGCACGCCGGTCGTTTTCCAGGTAACGAAGCTTCGACGGCCGTGCCGAGAGGTGCCGGGGGCACCGATCGACAACACCCGGAGGAGACGTCGACGCGCAAGCCCGTACCAACGAGCGTACGCGTCCAACACACCGCGCAACGGCGCGCAGGTGTGAATTGCGCCCGCCAAGCCAGCCCGTCAGGGAGGGAGCTCATGACCGTCCCGCAGACCACCAAGCCAGACGTCGCAGTCACCGAAGACCTGGACACCCAGGGTCCATCGGCAGACCTGGTGCGCGTCTACCTCAACGGCATCGGGCGCACCGCGCTGCTCACCGCACAGGAAGAGGTCGACCTCGCCAAGCGCATCGAGGCCGGGGTGTTCGCCAAGCACCTGGTGGAGACCAGCAACAACCTCTCCCCGGAGCGGCGCTCCGACCTCAACGCCGTGGTCCGCGACGGCCGCCGAGCCAAGAACCACCTGATGGAGGCCAACCTCCGCCTGGTGGTCAGCCTGGCCAAGCGCTACACCGGCCGCGGCATGCCGCTGCTGGACCTGATCCAGGAGGGCAACCTGGGCCTGATCCGCGCGGTGGAGAAGTTCGACTACACCAAGGGCTTCAAGTTCTCCACGTACGCCACCTGGTGGATCCGGCAGGCCATCACCCGAGGCATGGCCGACCAGAGCCGCACCATCCGGCTGCCCGTCCACCTGGTCGAGCAGGTCAACAAGCTGGCCCGCATCAAGCGCGACCTGCACCAGAAGCTCGGCCGGGAGGCCACCGACGAGGAGCTGTCCGAAGAGGCCGGCATCCCGGTGGAGAAGATCCTCGACCTGATGGACCACTCCCGCGACCCGGTGAGCCTGGACATGCCGGTCGGCGCCGAGGAGGACGCGCCGCTCGGCGACTTCATCGAGGACGCCGAATCCGCGGACGCGGAGAACGCGGTGATCTCCGGCTTCCTGCAGGACGACCTGCGCCGCGTGCTGGCCACCCTGGAGGAGCGGGAGCAGTCGGTGATCCGGATGCGCTACGGCCTCGACGACGGCCAGCCGCGCACCCTGGACCAGATCGGCAAGTCGTTCGGCCTGTCCCGCGAGCGGGTCCGGCAGATCGAGCGCGAGGTCATGTCCAAGCTCCGGCAGGGCGACCGCGCCGACCGGCTGCGGGCTTACGCGAGCTAAAGGGGCGTCGATGGGAGAGGTGTGTCTGCGGAAAGCGCAGACCGTTCGCCCCTTTAGATGATTTTGCGGGGGCCGAGCCCCCGCAGACCCCCACGGTGCGGTGGTGACGTTCAGGAGAGCTCCTCGCCCTCCTGGCCGTCCCCGGCCTGCTCACGGACTAGCCATCCATGTCTGCGGAATGGTCAGTCGGGGTTCTCTCCACGGTGCGGTAGTGCTCCGAGAGAGTTCCTCGGCTGTCCTGGCGTCGCGGACCTGCCTGCGATGTTTCGGTTGGGTTGGTCGTGGGTGCTGGTTCGTGGGGTGTTGGTGTTGGGTTTTACCCGGTTGGCTCTTTGATTTTTTTGGGTGGGGGGTCAAGGTTTTGGTTTCCGGGTGATTGGCTTCGCGGTGGGTTCTCCTGCCGCCTTCTCCGGGAGGCCGGGGTCGTCGTTCGGACGGGTCCGACCTCCCGACCCTTACTCGGCGCCCTCCACGGGTGCTGGTTCGTAGCGGCGAACGGCCAGCTCACCTCGTTCCGCGAGGTGAGCAGGCCGTTCGCCGTTCGCCGTCCGGTCAGGGTCGGGCGTTGAACTTCTGGCGCCAGCGGATCAGCTCCTCGTCCGTCGCGCCGTGGGTTCGGAGCCAGCCCGCTGCCCGGTCCTCGTAGGCGGCGAAGGTCTCCAAGACGCTCTCGATCGCTTCCGCCGGCGTCGACATCAGTTCGCGGACCATCTCCTCGTCCACACCGGGCGGAAAGACGGGAGCCCTGTCGAGCCGCTGCAAGACCCGGAGCATGTTCTGGTCGGTGCGGGAGTAGTCGGCCACGATCGCGTCGTCGCGCACTCCCGCGGAGCTCAGCAGCAACGCCGCCGACACCCCCGTCCGGTCCTTGCCCGCCGAGCAGTGGATCAGGGCCGGGCCGTCCGCTTCCAGCACGATGCGGAAGACCTCGACCAGCTTCTTCGAAGCTCCCTGGAGGATCGTCTGGTAGAGCTTGGTCAGGTCGTGCGCCGCATCGTCGAGCTCGATCTCGACGTCCTGGAGGTCCTCCAGCAGTGAGACGTGGTGCACCTCGGCGACACCGGCCAGCGGGTGCTCCTCGTCCTTCGTCTCCCAGGAGCCCCGCAGGTCCACCACCACGCTCGGCGGCCAGCTCGGCATGCTCTCCGGGTTCCGGTCACCGATGTGCGGAGCGTCACTGCGGTAGACCACACCCGCTCGTGTCAGCACGCCGTCCCCGAGCGGCTGTCCGCCCAGATCGCGAAGGTTGACCAGCTCGTTCAGCGGATCGGTCGTCGACAAAGTGACCTCCGTAGCTCCACGCACCGCTCCCGAAGTGCGGCGACAAGTCCGGCCGCAAGCCTCGCAGGTGCGACGCCGCGCACCGCCACCCGCCTGATTGGCGATCCGTCACACCTGAGCCACCCCCGTGGACGCGCTGATCCACCACGCGGTTACATGGGGCATCGCGTAACCCGAACGCGCGCAAAGGAGCCGCGACGTGACCACCACGAAGTTCGATTTCACCGAGGTACTGCCGCTCGGTCCCGACGACACCGAGTACCGCCTGGTCACCACCGAAGGCGTTCGCGTCGTCGAGGCGGCCGGCCGGCGCTTCCTCGAAGTCGAGCCGAGCACGCTCACCGCCCTGGCCACCGAGGCGATCAAGGACATCCAGCACCTGCTGCGCCCGTCGCACCTGGCCCAGCTGCGTGCGATCATCGACGACCCGGAGGCCAGCCCGAACGACCGGTTCGTGGCGACCGACCTGCTGCGCAACGCGTGCGTCTCGGCGGGCGGCGTGCTGCCCATGTGCCAGGACACCGGCACCGCGATCGTGATCGGCAAGCGCACCGAGTCCGTGCTCACCGGCGGCCAGGACGAGCAGGCGCTCGCCCGCGGCATCTTCGACGCCTACCAGGACCTGAACCTGCGCTACTCCCAGATGGCTCCGCTGAACTTCTGGGACGAGCGCAACACGGGCAGCAACCTGCCCGCGCAGATCGAGCTCTACTCCAAGGGCGGCACCGATCCGCACTACGACTTCCTGTTCATGGCCAAGGGCGGCGGCAGCGCGAACAAGACGTTCCTGTACCAGGAGACCAAGGCGCTGCTGAACCCGACGCGGCTCGGCCGGTTCCTGGAGGAGAAGCTGCGCTCGCTGGGCACCGCGGCCTGCCCGCCCTACCACCTGGCGATCGTGGTCGGCGGCATGTCCGCCGAGTTCAACCTCAAGGTCGCCAAGCTGGCCTCCGCCCGCTACCTCGACGAACTGCCGCGCGAGGGCTCGGCCTCCGGGCACGCGCTGCGCGATGTCGAGATGGAGCAGCAGGTGCTGGAGATGACCCGGCAGTTCGGCATCGGCGCGCAGTTCGGCGGCAAGTACTTCTGCCACGACGTCCGGGTGATCCGGTTGCCGCGGCACGGCGCCTCGCTCCCGGTGGGCGTCGCGGTGTCCTGCTCCGCGGACCGCCAGGCCAAGGCCAAGATCACCCCGGAGGGCGTGTTCCTGGAGCAGCTGGAGCGCGACCCGGCCCGCTACCTGCCGGACGTGGTCGACGACCAGCTCTCCGACGAGGTCGTCAAGATCGACCTGAACCGCCCGATGAGCGAGATCCGCGCCGAGCTGTCCAAGCTTCCGGTCAAGACCCGGGTGTCGCTGACCGGGCCGCTGGTGGTGGCGCGCGACATCGCGCACGCCAAGATCGCCGAGCGGCTCGACGCCGGCGAGCCGATGCCCGGCTACCTGCGCGACCACCCGGTCTACTACGCGGGACCGGCCAAGACGCCGGACGGTTACGCCTCCGGTTCCTTCGGCCCCACCACGGCCGGACGCATGGACGCCTACGTCGAGCAGTTCCAGGCCGCGGGCGGCTCGCTGGTCATGCTGGCCAAGGGCAACCGGTCGGCCAAGGTCACCGAGTCGTGCCGCACCCACGGCGGCTTCTACCTCGGTTCCATCGGCGGTCCCGCGGCCCGGCTGGCGCAGGACTGCATCCGCAAGGTCGAGGTGCTGGAGTACCCGGAGCTCGGCATGGAAGCGGTCTGGCGCATCGAGGTCGAGGACTTCCCGGCGTTCATCGTGGTGGACGACAAGGGCGAGGACTTCTTCGCCGAGGCCACGAAACCGACCCTGCAGATCTCCTTCGGCCGCTGAACCGGGCGCAGACGCTGAAACGCCACGTTTCCCGCAGGAGCCCCACCTCCTGCGGGAAACGCGGTGTTTCCGGTTGTCCGTTCAACTCGTGGTCACGGCAGGCCTTCCTTCAGGTACCGCTGATCAGCGCGGGACCTTGACGTCGCGCTGTTCCAGCACGACCTTCCTGGCGTCCAGCGGCGCGTCCAGGCGGACCGCCACCGGCGGGTAGCGCAGGTCCATCGTGCAGATCCCCGGTGGCTCCGGGGTTTCCTCGACCAGGACGAGCTTGACGTGCTCGGCGGTCTGCTCCGCCAGTTCGGCGTGCACCTTGCTGCAGCCGCCTTCCTGACCGGTGGCCACCAGGGCGGTCCCGTCCTCCTGGGTCCAGACCTTCGCCGGGTAGCCCTTCGGCAACGCCGTGGTGTCGAGGGAGCTCTCCGCGACGGCGGTCCGTTCGTTCTCCGGCTTCGGCTGCACCGGTCCGGGCGGTGCCGGCGGCTGACCGCCGAAACCCACGTCATCGGTCGGCTGTTGGGCGCAGGCTGCCAGCGCAAGGAGCAGAGCCCCCGCACCCATTGCGGTGTGTAGGCGTCTCATGCCCTACAGACGGAGTCGGTGCCGCACCGGGTTGCGCGGTATTCGCATCAGATCGATCCCCAGCTTTCCCACAGTCCGGAACTGGTGGTGATCGGTCGCCTGGACGTGGTTTCGTCGGTGCGATCCACTTCCAGCCTTGGAGTGACGAGAATGTCGACCACAGCCACATCCGCCCCGCAGCGAACCGCGCCCCCGCAAGAACCGCAGGGAAAGCCGCAGTGGGTTCCGCTGACCGCCGGCGTGCTCGCAGCCGTGGCCCTGGTGGCCGCCGCGGCCGTCGTGGTCGGGGTGAAGTCAGCTGTGCTGGCCGCGCTCGGGCTCGCCCTCGGACTGACCTTGTTCCACTCCCGCTTCGGGTTCACCTCCGCCTGGCGGCAGCTCGTCTCCGTCGGGCAGACCGAGGGCATCCGGGCGCACCTGCTGATGCTCGGCGTGGCCTCGATCCTGTTCGCCCCGATCCTGGCCGGCGGCGTGACCTTCTTCGGCGGTGAGGCGGAGGGCAACGTCTCCCCCGTCGGACTCGGCCTGGTCGTCGGCGCGCTGCTGTTCGGGATCGGCATGCAGCTGGGTGGTGCGTGCGCCTCGGGCACGCTGTTCGCCGTCGGCGGCGGCAACACCCTGATGGTCATCACGCTGTTCTTCTTCATCTGCGGTTCCGTGCTGGGCGCCCTGCACTTTCCGCTGTGGACCTCCGAGGCGATCACCCTCGGTTCCTTCTCGCTGGCCGAGGACACCGGCCTGGGCTACTTCGGTGCGCTGGTCGTCCAGCTGGCCGTGCTCGGTGCGATCGGTTTCATCGCGATCCGGTGGGCTCGCCGGCACGACGCTCCCCCGGCCGGTCGGCCGCCGACGTCGCGCGGGCTGTGGCGGGTGCTGCGCGGTGCGTGGCCGCTGTGGGTCGGCGCGCTCCTGCTGGCCGGGCTCAACGCCGTCGTCCTGCTGACCCGCGGCACTCCGTGGGGCATCACCTCGGCATTCGTCCTGTGGGGTTCGAAGGCGCTGCAGGCGGTCGGCGTCGACGTGGCGAGCTGGCCCTACTGGCAGGGCGAGCGGGCCGCCTCGCTGGCGGGCCCGGTGCTGGCCGACTCCACCTCGGTGCTCGACTTCGGGATCATCGTCGGGGCACTGGTCGCCTCGGCCGCCTCGGGTGCGTTCGTGCTGGCCAAGCGCATGCCCGCGAAGGTGGTGCTGGCGGCGGTGATCGGCGGGCTGCTGATGGGCTACGGCGCCCGTCTCGCTTACGGCTGCAACATCGGCGCCTACTTCTCGGGAATCGCCTCGTTCTCCCTGCACGGCTGGCTCTGGGGCCTGCTGGCCCTGGTCGGCACCTGGGTGGGTCTGAAGCTGCGCCCGCTGTTCGGGCTCGGAGTGCCCAAGCCGAGCGACTCGGTCTGCTGACCCGGCGCCGGTGCCCGCGACGGCCTGGTCGACGTCCCGGATCGTCGTGAACGCGACGGTCCGGGCGTTGGGCCTGCTGCGTTGTCAGGAGTGGACGGACGGCTCGTGCGCGGACGCGATCCAGTCCCGGACCCACTGCGACAGCGCAGCGCCGTTGCGCACCCAGCTGAAGTGACCGAGGTCCTCCGCCCCGGACTCCGCTCTCGTGTAGTGCTTTGACGTGCGCAGCGCGTGCCGCGCCTTCGCCGCCAGGTGGTCCACTGAGGACTGCGGAGCCAACCGGTCTCCCGCGACGCTGACCGTCAGCAGCGGCACCTGCACCTCGCGCAGCGCCGCTTCGTAGTCGGTCGTCGAACCGTTGAGGCGGTACTCGCTGGTGCGGGCTTGACGCGCCCAGTCCCGCATCAGACCGGTCGCCTGCCGACCGCCGAAGCCGAACCTGTGCCCGGGCCAGTAGCCGAGCAGCGTCGACGCGCTCGCCACGGCTTGCGTTCCGACCAGCGTGCGCAGCTTGTAGATGCCGGGGAAGCTCCGGAACCACACCGATCCCGAGGCCACCAGCGCGACACCCCGCACCCGGCCCGGGTGGCGGGCCGTGTGCAGCAACGCGATCTGGCCGCCGAGGCTGTGCCCCAGCAGGAAGCGCGGCGCCTGCGGGAACACGTCCTCGATCAGGTCGAGGACGCCGTTCAGGTCGTCGATCAGGCTCTGGTAGCCGAAGCGCACGCCACGGGCCGCGAGCGGTTTGCTCTCCCCCTGGCCGCGCAGGTCGAACGTCACCACGGTCAGGCCCTGGCGGTGCAGATCGGCCACGAACGGCCGGTAGTACCGCGCGGGCACGCCCATCGCGGGGACCAGCACGACGACCGGGCTGCTCGGGTCGTCCTGCTGCGCCGCGCGGACCTTGATCCGGTGCTGCCCGGCCGGGACCAGTCCGAGCACGACCGAGGCAGGCGCGTCGGGCTCGGGGCTTCGGGCGGCGGTATCGGTGTCCACGTCGCACAGATTAACGGAACGGGTCCGTCTCGGGCACGGCCTCAGCGCAGCCGCCGCGGGCCGGTGTCCAGCACCACCGGGGATGCGCCGAGCACCACCTCGGCACCGGTGACCACGGCCCCCACCGCCGAGGCGAGCACCGGGCGCAGCGCCAGGTCGCGCACTTCCGGCAAGTCCTCGGCCAACGTCGCCACCCGCAGCACCAGGTCCTCCAGGGCCGCGAGGTCAGCGGGTTCGCCACCCCGGTACCCCGCCAGCAGCGGGGCCGCCCGCGGCGCCCTGACCAGCGCCGAAACATCCACATCGGACAGCGGCAGCGCCCGGTAGGCCTTGTCGCCCAGCAGTTCGCTGGCCACCCCGGAAAGCCCGAAGGACACCAACGTGCCGAACGACGGGTCGTCCATCAGATCGATGACGCACGACGTCCCGCGCACCGCCATCCGCTGCACGTAGACCTCGTCCAGCCCGGACACCCGGCGAATGTCGGCGTAAGCCGCCCGCACCGCGTCCGCGCTGCCCAGGTCGAGCCGGACGCCGACCAGATCGTTGCGGTGCCGGAGCTGGTCGCTGACGGACTTCAAGGCGACCGGGAAGCCCAGCTCCTCGGCGGCGGCCACTGCCGCCGCCACACCGTCCACCCGGCGGAAGGGCACCACGTCGATGCCGTAGCAGCCGAGCAGTCGCAACGCGCGCTCGTCGTCGAGCTTGGTGATGCCCTCCGCCAGCCAGTCCTCGACCAGCGCCCGCGCTCCCTCCGCGTCGACGCCCGGCGGCCGCACGAAGTGACCTTGCGGAGCGGCCCGCCACTGGGCGTAGCGGGTCACCCTGGCCAGCGCCAGCACCGAACGCTCCGGGCTCGGGTACGACGGCACGGAGCCCTTGCCCGCGAGCCCGTCCGGCCCCGGCACCACCAGCTCGTCCGGCACTCCTTCGGCGGCCAGGAACGTGGTCACCACCGGCTTGGAGCGCGCGACATCGGCCTCTTGCAGCGCCTCCCGCATGGCTCTGGCGTACGCGGTCCCGGGAACCGCCACGGGAGGCGCGAACACCGTCACCAGCGCGTCGACGTCCGGGCGCAGAGCGGCGTCGCGAACCGCGGCGGCGAACACCTCCGGCTCCGCCGAGGCACCGACGTCGACCGGTTCGCCGGCCAGCTCCAGCCCTTGGGCCTGCGCCACGTCCGCCGCGAGCATCCCCAGCGCCGAGGAGTTGCCCACGATCGCAACGCGATCGCCCTGCGGCAGCGGCTGGTGCGCGAGCAGCAGCGCGGTGTCGAACATCTGCGCCACCGACTCCACCCGGATGACGCCGGACTGCTCGAACAGCGCCTGCACGCTGGTCTCGTCGATCTGCACCGAGGTCGCCGCCAGGCCCGGACGCACCGCGTTGCGCCCCGACTTCACCACCACGACCGGTTTGCTGCGGGCCAGCCGGCGCGCCAGCCGCCCGAACTTGCGCGGGTTGCCGAACGACTCCAGGTACAGCAGCACGACATCGGTGGCCGGGTCGGTCTGCCAGTACTGCAGCAGGTCGTTGCCGGACACGTCGGCCCGGTTCCCCGCCGAGACGAACGTCGACAGGCCGAGCCCGCGCTCGGTGGCGGTGGCCAGGATCGCCACGCCCAGCGCACCGGACTGGCAGAAGAACCCGGTGCGCCCGCGCCCCGGCAGCTGCGGGGCGAGGCTCGCGTTCAGCCTGAAGTCCGGATCGGTGTTGACCACGCCCAGCGCGTTCGGGCCGACCACCCGCATGCCGTGCACGCGGGCCTCGCGCACCATCTCGCGCTCGACCTCGCGCCCGGCAGGTCCGCTCTCGCTGAACCCGGAGCTGACGATGACCAGCGTCTTGACGCCCTTGGCCAGGCAGTCGTCGAGCACCTCGGTCACGCTGGCGGCCGGGATCGCGACCACGGCCAGGTCCACCTCGTCCGGGATGGCGAGCACCGATGCGTAGGCGCGCACGCCGCGCACCGAGCGGTGCTCCGGGTTGACCGGGTAGACCGGGCCGGTGAAGTCCGCGGTGAGCATGTTCGTCAGCACCGCGTGGCCGATCTTGCGGTGGTCGGTGGAGGCCCCGATCACCGCCACCGAGCGCGGCCGCAGCAGGTTGTGCACGCTGCGCGCTTCGGCGGCCTGCTCCCGGGCGCGGGCCACCGCCACCGACTCCTCGGTGAGGTCGATGTCGAACTCCAGGTGCACGACGCCTTCCTCCATGGCGCGGCTCACCTGGTAGCCGGCATCGCGGAACACCCGCACCATCGTCGAGTTCTCCGCCAGCACCTCGGCCACGAATCGCTGCAGCCCGCGCTCCCGGGCGGCGGCCGCTAGGTGCTCCAGCAGGATCGACCCCAGACCGCGGCCCTGGTGCGAGTCCTCCACCACGAACGCCACTTCGGCCGACTTCTGCTCGCCCAGGCGGTCGTAGCGGCCCACCGCCACGATGTCGTCGCCGAGCAGCGCGACCAGCGCGACCCGGTTGACGTAGTCGACGTGCGTGAAGCGCTCCACGTCGCGCTGGGGCATGCGCGGGTACGGCCCGAAGTAGCGGTAGTAGCGGGTCCGGTCGCTGAGCCGCCCGTGGAAGGCGATCAGCTTCTCGGCGTCCGCAGCCGCGATCGGCCGGATGTGCACCGTGCCGCCGTCGGAGAGCACCACGTCGGCCTCCCACTGCCGCGGGTAGCCCGCCTGCTCCGGGGTCTGCTCCTGATCCGTTCCGTCCACTTCGGACTCCTCAGTCGCGGCTGTCGACCGGGTCGAGACCATGCAACGGAAACACCGCGTGCCGGGTATCGCGAATCGAGGTGTCCACCGAGGACGCGGTCACTCCGGTCCAGCGCTCGAACGACGGGTCGGCCCCGTCGGTCATCGATGTCGGCAGCGGCACGTTCTCGGCGACCCGCACCGCGTGCGCCATCCAGTCATCCGGGATGGTGGTCTCCGGAGCGATGTCCCGGTCCAGCAGGGTCGCCAGCAGGTGGGTCCAGGCGCGCGGCACCACTCGGAACAGCGAGTAGCCCCCGCCGCCGAGGGCCAGCCACTTGCCTCCGGCGCAGCTGTCGGCCAGCTCCCGCAGGTCCTGGTAGGTGGCGCGCTGCCCGTCCACGGTCTTCGACAGGTCGGCCAGCGGGTCTTCCCGGTGCGCGTCGGCCCCGCACTGCGTCACCAGCACCTGCGGCCGGAACGCAGCCAGCACCGAGGGCACCACCGCGTGGAACGCGCGCCGCCAGTCGGCGTCACCGGTTCCCGGCGGCAGCGGGATGTTGACCGCGGTGCCGTCCGCCGCCCCGCTGCCGATCTCCGCGCTGAAGCCGGTGCCCGGCCACAGCGTGAGCGGGTGCTGGTGCAGGGAGATGGTCATCACCCTGGGGTCGTCGTAGAACGCGGCCTGGACACCATCGCCGTGGTGCACGTCGATGTCCAGGTAAGCGATGCGCTCCACCCCTTGCTCCAGCATCCACGCGATGGCCACCGAGCAATCGTTGTAGATGCAGAACCCCGCCGCGCGGTCGGCCATCGCGTGGTGCAGTCCGCCCGCGATGTTGACCGCCCGGTCCGCCTTGCCCGACACGATCTGCTCGGCGGCCCGGATCGACGCGCCCGAGATCAACGCCGCGGCTTCGTGCATCCGGTCGAAGATCGGGTTGTCCTCGGTGCCCAGCCCGTGGCCCACCTCGGCTCCGGCCAACGGCGCGGCGCGGACGGCTTCGAGGAACTCCGGGGTGTGCACCCGCAGCAGGTCCTCCTCGGCGGCCGGCCGCGGTGCGAGCACCTCGACGCCGTCGAGAACGCCGAGCGAGCGGGCCAGCCGCATGGTCAGGTCCAGCCGGATCGGATGCAGCGGGTGATGACCACCGAGGTCGTAGTCGAGCACCGACTCGTCCCACACCACCGCGCACTGAGAACCCATGCCCCGGACGCTACCTGCCCTGTGTCCGCCGACACTGTGTTCCAGGCCACTGCGCTTCGTTCAGCCCGCCTCCTCTCCGGTTGCGGCCGGACGGTCCGGGTCCGCCGACCAGTTCGACCACGAGCCCGCGTAGAGCGCGGCCGGGTGCTGCGGATCGGTCACACCGGCGTGCTCCAGAGCGAGCAGCACCGAGCACGCCGTCACACCCGAGCCGCAGTAGGCCCCGATCGGCCCGCCGGCATCGACGCCGAGGGTGCTGAAGTGCTCGGCCAGCTCTTCAGCTGACCGCCACCGCCCGGAGCCGGTCACGTGCGCGGCGAACGGCGCGTTCAGCGCACCCGGGACGTGCCCGGCCCTCGGATCCATCGGTTCGACCTCGCCGCGGTAGCGCTCGGGCGCGCGAGCGTCCAGCAGCGTGCCCTCGCGAGCCAGCTCGGCTGCACCGTCGGCGTCCAGGACCGGCATCGACCCCGCGCGGACCCGGAAGTCACCCTCGCTCGGCTGCGGCTGCTCCGTCGTGGTCGGCAGCCCCTCCGCGACCCACACCGCGTAGCCGCCGTCGAGCACGGCCACGTCCTGGTGCCCGGCCCAGCGCAGCAACCACCAGGCACGGGACGCCGCCGAACCGTTGTCCGCGTCGTAGACGACCACCGGCCGGTCCGAGTCCACCCCGGCACGCCGCAGGACCGCTTCGAGGTCCGCCGGTTCCGGCAGCGGATGGCGGCCGGCGGGGCCCGGCGCGGCGGCCAGCTCGGCATCCAGGTCGACGAACACCGCGCCCGGCAGGTGGCCCTCCGCGTAGGCCTCGCGCCCGGGCGGCCCGAGCAAGGACCAGCGGACGTCGAGCAGGGTCGGGGGTGCCTGCCCCCGCAACGCGGTCATGAGATCATCGGTACTGATCAAAGGATCCACAGGACGGCCTTTCGTAGCCCGGCGACGAGGTCGGTCGAAAATCCTGGCAGTCAACTCCCCGACCGCTGACCGCTGTCGCCCGGGGCGACTAGCATCGTGGTTGGGACTGAATGGGGAGCCGACGTGAACGATCTCATCGATACCACTGAGATGTACCTCCGCACCATCTACGACCTCGAAGAAGAGGGCGTTGTTCCACTCCGTGCCCGAATTGCCGAACGATTGGAGCAGAGCGGCCCCACGGTGAGCCAGACGGTTGCCCGCATGGAGCGCGACGGACTGCTGACCGTCGCCGAAGACCGGCACCTCGAGCTCACCAAGACCGGCCGCGCGCGCGCCATCAGCGTGATGCGCAAGCATCGCCTCGCCGAGCGGCTCCTCGTCGACGTGATCGGGCTCGAGTGGGAGCACGTGCACAACGAAGCGTGCCGCTGGGAGCACGTGATGAGCGAAGCCGTCGAGCGCAAGCTCGTCAAACTGCTGGGCAGTCCCACCACGTCCCCCTACGGCAACCCGATCCCCGGCCTGGACGAGCTCGGCGTCGACCACGCCGAGGGCTCGGTCGACGGCGACCTGCAGCGGGTCGACGAGATCGCCCGCAACGGCGGGGGCCGCGCGGTCATCCGCCGCATCGCCGAGCACGTCCAGCTCGACCCGGATCTGATGACCGAGCTGAAGGACGTCGGTGTCGTGCCGGGCAACGAGGTGGAGATCATGTCGGTCGTGGGGCCGAACAAGCCGATCGAGGTGCGGGGCGAGAACGGCAGCACCGAGCTGACCTCCAGCATCGCGCACGCGGTCATGGTGCACGCCAAGTGACCTCGGCTCAGCGCGCGGCGGCATTGTTCGCCGAGGAACACGGCAATGCCGCCAGCGCGGTCTGGTCGGCCCCTGGGCGGGTGAACCTCATCGGGGAGCACACCGACTACAACGACGGCTTCGTGCTCCCCTTCGCCCTGCCGCACCGGACCGCGGTCGCGATCCGGCCGCGCACCGACGGCCGGTTGTCCACGGCGACCTTCGGCAGCGACGGGCGGCTGCACCGCAGCCCCGAGCTCGCCATCGACGAGCTGCGCCCCGGCTCCCCCGGCGGCTGGGCCGCCTATCCGGCCGGAGTCGCCTGGGCACTGCGCGAGGCCGGTTTCCCGCTCCGCGGTGCGGACCTGATGATCGTCGGCGAGGTGCCGACCGGTGCTGGCCTGTCCTCGTCCCACGCTCTGGAGTGCGCGACGGTGCTGGCACTGCTCGACACCGCGGACGCCGCGCCAGGGCAGCCGGGCGCGCCGTCCCTCGGTGAGATCGCGCGCCTGGTGCAACGGGCGGAGAACGACTTCGCCGGGGCGCCGACGGGCCTGCTCGACCAGACCGCCTCGCTGTCGTGCACCGAAGCGCACGCGCTGTTCTTCGACGTGCGCACCGGCGTCGGCGAGCAGATTCCGTTCGACCCGGTCAGCGCCGGGCTCGAAGTGCTCGTGATCGATACCCGCGTGAAGCATTCGCACAACGAATCCGGTTACGGAGAACGCCGCCGGGGCTGCGAGCGCGCAGCGGAACTGCTCGAGCGCAAGGCGCTCCGCGACGTGGTCGCGGCGGAACTGCCGACGGTGCTGCCGCAGCTTCCGGAAGAACTCCGGCCGCTGGTGCGGCACGTCGTCACCGAGAACGACCGGGTGCTGGCCACAGTGGACGAGCTCCGCGCCGGCCGGTACGCCGAGATCGGCCCGCTGCTGAACGCCTCGCACGCCAGTCTCCGCGACGACTACCGGATCTCCAGCCCGGAGCTGGACCTCGCGGTCGACTCCGCGCTGGCGGCAGGCGCGCTGGGTTCCCGGATGATCGGCGGTGGTTTCGGCGGTTCCGCGATCGCGCTGGTGCCCGTCGCCGACCGGCCGAAGATCGAGCAGGCCGTCCTGGACGCCTTCGCCCGGGCGCACCTGACCGCACCCCGGTTGTTCACCTCGGTACCCTCCGCCGGTGCGGGGCGGGACCGGTGACCACCGGGCGACCGCTACCGCTCGCCGGTCGACGGCGGCCGAACTAGAACACGCACGGAAGGCAGTACCCACTTGAAGCTCCTCGTCACAGGCGGCGCCGGATACGTCGGAAGCGTGTGCGCCGCGCGCTTGGTGGAGGCCGGTCACGAGGTCGTCGTGGTCGACGACCTGTCCACCGGGCACGCCGACGCGGTCCCGGACGGCTGCAAGTTCGTCGAGGCCGACATCGCCGCGGCGGCGAGCGAGCTGCTCGCGGAGCCGTACGACGGCGTGCTGCACTTCGCGGCCAAGTCGCTGGTCGGCGAATCCATGCAGGATCCGCAGAAGTACTGGCAGGGCAACGTCGTCACCTCGCTGAGCCTGCTGGACGCGATGCGCGAGCACGGCACGCCCCGCCTGGTGTTCTCCTCCACCGCGGCGACCTACGGCGAGCCCGAGGTCTCGCCGATCACCGAGGACACCGCGACGCGACCGACGAACACCTACGGCGCGACGAAGCTGGCCATCGATCACGCGATCACCTCCTACGCGAACGCCCACGGCATCGGCGCGGTGAGCCTGCGGTACTTCAACGTGGCCGGCGCGCACGGGGCCTTCGGCGAGCGGCACACCGTCGAGACGCACCTCATCCCGATCGTGCTGCAGGTCGCCCTCGGCCAGCGGGAGCAGGTGCAGATCTTCGGCGAGGACTGGCCCACCGCCGACGGCACCTGCGTCCGCGACTACATCCACGTCACCGATCTGGCCGACGCCCACCTGCTGGCGCTGGAGAACGCCGTCGCCGGCCAGCACCGGATCTACAACCTCGGCAACGGCACCGGGTTCTCGGTCAAGCAGGTGATCGACACCTGCCGCCAGGTGACCGGTCACCCGATCCCCGCGGAGGTGGCGCCGCGCCGTGCCGGTGACCCGGCGACGCTGGTGGCGTCGAGCCAGCGCGCGCGGGACGAGCTGGGGTGGCAGCCGCAGCGAGCCGACCTCGAGGTCATCGTGCGGGACGCCTGGGACTTCACCCAGCAGCGCCGGGGCGCCTGAGCCGCCCTTCCCGGGCAGGCTGTTCTTCGCGTTGTCGTGCATCACCAGGTTCCTTCCTCTTCGAGCACGATCCGGGCGTCCTCGGCGGCGTCCCGGGCGATGATGGCCAGTTCGGCTGGCGGCAGGCCCGCTTCCACGGCCTGCCGCAGCAGGACGCCCAGCTGGTGGTCCGGCCGGGTCTGCTCGATCCGCTCCAGCGCGACACCGGCGAGCGCTCCTTCGCCCCGCAGGTAAGCGGAGAAGGCGAGCAGCGCGGCGACCTCGGGCAGTTCCGGAGCCGGGGCGTTGCGGACCAGGGCGAGCCAGAGCTCCTCGGCCGCCCTGGCCGTTTCGCCCAGCGCGGTGCCCAGAGCGATGTCGCGCACCCTGGTGTCCGACACCGCCAGCAGCACCCGCAGCCGGTCGTCCTCGGTCAGCGCGGAACCGCTGGCCGCGCGCTGGACCGCCGCGAGCACGAGCTGCACGTCCCGTGCCACCCGGTTCCGGGTGTCGTCCGCCATGCGTTCTTCGGCCAGCACGTCGAGCTTGGCCGACCAGCGCGCAACGGCTTCGGCCGATTCGGGCTCCACCAGCGCGCGGAGCTCGTCCCGGCTGCCGAAGGTCACCGACCCCGCAGCGGCCATCGCCGCCGCGACGGGCGAGGCCTTCGGGTCGGGAATCTCGCCGGAGCACCTCGGGTCGGAGTAGCAGCGCCACCGCGCACCGGCCTGGATCTCCGGCGCCCACATGGCGTGGACCGTCGCGATTCCGGCCCGGTGGAACGAATCGCGCAGCATGTCGACCAGGTCCGCGTGCGGCGGACCGGTGTCGTTCTCGGCCACGTCAGGGCCGTTGAGCAGTGACCTGCCGCAAGCGCCGCCGCAGTTGTCGTCGCAGGCTGCGACGTTCGGCTCGGCACCGACGACGACGAGCATGACGGCTTCTATCCGCTGGCTCCCGAGCGGGCCGGACAGCAGGTGCTCGCCGAACCCGCAGATCTGCATCGAGCAGGGCAGGTCCGTGCGCAGCGTGACGCCGAACCTCGGTGTGAACGCGAGGTCGTGCAGCGCCAGCACCACGAGCGAATCCGTCGGGTGGAAGCCGAGCATGTGCGGAACGGCGGCCAGCACGTCGGCCGGCTCGGTCAGCGAAACGGTGGTGTTGAGTCGCGTTGTCATGCCACTACGATCGACGCCGAAACCCGTTGCCGAAAGGGGTTTTCCGGAATCTGTTGACTAACCGGTCCGCTGTGGACAGCTCAGCACTCAAATCCCACGAAGTCCACTGTGGTGTGACGACTGCAAGGGTGAAGGCGATCGCCTGACCGATGAATGCGCTCCGCGACCGGCCAACAACGCGAGCAAGTATCAAAAACGGGCAGCCGGAGCCAGCGCTCCGACTGCCCGTCGAACGATCGTCCCGCTACCCGATGGACCCGACCAGCGGCAGCGTGATCGCGGTCCGGGACAGGTCCAGCGCCAGCCCGGTTCCCGGCTTGGGGCGCAAGGTGAAGTCGTGGTCGCTGGACAGCACGACGATGCCGAGGCGGTGCCCCGGGGCGAACACGTAGTCGTCCGGCTGCATCGCCACCTCGATCTGGTAGGTCCGCCCCGGCTCGATCGGCGAAGTCCGGTCGATCGCGTCCCGGTTCTGCGGGTCGGCCCAGCCCCTGGTCACCACCGACACCGAGCCGTCGGGAGCCTGGTCCACCAGCAGCGCGGTCACGTTCGCCGCCGGCCGGTCGAAGGCCAGGGCGAGCGATGCGCGCACCGTCCCGCTGACCCGGGCCTGCTCCGCGAGCGGTTCGCCGAAGTAGGCCAGCCGGTTCGGCGAACTCGGTGCCGCCGCGAGGTCCTCGGCCGTCCGGGTGGCGTCATCGCGCAGCGATTCGACGGCCCGGCGGGAATCGCTCGCCGTCGTCAGCCCGCCCCGCTCCGAGCCGCCCGGGGTGGGACGCAAGGTCACGTCTTCGGCCTGCGGCGCCGGCCACTCGGCTTCCTCGACCCAGCTGCCGTCCTCGCGCTGCAGAGTGGCCCGCGGTTCGTCCTCCACCCCGTTGGGCACCTGGTACAGGTAGCGGGTGAACCAGCGGTTCAGCTCCCGCAGCCACTCCTCCTCGCGGAGTCCGAGCGGGTCGGTGTGCCCGGACTGGTGCCACCAGATCTTGTGCGGCACGTCGCGCTCCCGCAGCGCCTCGTACCACTGGGCGGCCTGCCCGGTCTTCACGTTCCAGTCGTTGAGGCCGTGCACGGAGAGCACCGCGGCGCGGACGTCGTCCACATCGTTGAGGTAGTTGCGCTCGTCCCAGAACGGGCTGTAGTCGCCGGTGATCCGGTCCTGATCTGCCGTGATCTGGTCGAGGACCGCCCGGCACGGTTCGCGGTCGGCGCGGGTGTGCACGAACTTCGCGAGCACGTCGGCGTCTTCGCCCTGGTAGCCGCCCGGCGCGACGACGGCTCCCGCGCTGCGGTAGTAGTCGTACCAGTTGGAGATCGCGCCGATCGGCACGATCGCCTCCAGCCCGTCGACCCCGGTGCTGGCCACCGCGTTGGGCAGCGTGCCGTTGTAGGACACGCCGATCATCCCGACCTTGCCGGTCGCCCAGTCCGCCGTCGCGGGCGCACCACCGGCGTCGTGGCCGGGAGCTCGCGAGTTCAGCCAGTCGACGACCGACTTCGCACCGATCGTCTCGTTCTCGGCACCGGTGGTCGGGCACCCGGTGGACTCCCCGGTGCCCAGGGATTCCCCGTAGACCACGGCATATCCCCGGGACAGCAGGTATTCCTCGTAGGCCCACTGGATGTCGGCGGCCGCCGCCACCCGCTGGTCGCCGGCCGCGGTGCGCAACGACCGGTGGCCCGGCTGCTCGGGCACGTGCAGCTCGGTGTCGACGTTGTGGTTGGGCACGTCGTTGCCGCCGGAGAAGTAGGGACTGGCCTGGTAGACGACCGGTACGCGCAGGCCCTGGTCGGTTTCCTTCGGCCGCACCACCTGGACGTGCACCCGGTCGTCCTGCCCGTCCCGGTCGCTGTCCACCGGCGCGGTCACGAAGAGGTCCTCGCGCACCGCCTGCGCCGGGTCGAACACCGGCTGCGCCTCCCCGTCCTCGAAGACCGGGCCTTGCGGTGGTTGCGCCACCGCGGGCGACCCGCTCAGCGGTAGAACGCACAACGCAGCCAGCAGACCCATCCGAACGCGCCGCATGCAGGCTCCCGGAACACCGAAGGGACAAGACACCAGCACATTTCTTAGCGCGAAATGCCCGGCAGGGCACCTTCCGGGCGGGTTTGCGCCAGAACCTCCCGGTCACGGCCCGGTAGAGTCGCGGGAGCAAGCCCGCAGCCAGCTGCAAGGAGTGCGCATGTCCATCCCGTCCAGCCTGCTGACCTCGGCCGGATTGATCGGCGGCTTCGCGGTCGCCCGCGCGACCAAGCACCGGCATTGGGGCGGGGTGGTAGCGGCGGGCGCAGGCCTCGCCGCGATGGAGACCTGCCGCCGACGGACCGGGATCGGACGGGCCCTCGCGCTGGGCACCACGTATGCGGCAGCCCTGACCGGATCGCATCCGCTGGCCAAGGAAATCGGCGCTTGGCCTGCGGTTTTCACCGTCACCGGCGCGACCGCGGTCACCGCGCACCTGTTGTCGAAGCGCCGCGGCTGAGCACGAGCAGCACCAACGGGATCACGACTACCGCCGCCAGTGCCGCGATCAGCGCCAGGCCTGTCGCGTGCGGTGGGTGTGCGGCGTGGAAGACCAGGTGCGGCACCGCCCAGACGAGGTTCGCCGTCAGCCCGACCTGAACCAGCGTTCGGTCCAGGCGCACGGCTGCCGCGCCGAGAACCACCGCCATGGCGAGGTTCATCGCGCCGAAGTCGCGGAACGAGTGCTCGTTGAACGGCGGGTAGTCGCTCACGGTCGGCACATCGTCGTAGAACGACCGCGGGAAGCACCACGTCCAGATACCCGTCGTCACGTGCACGGAAGTCAGGGCGACGAGTCCCGCGCGGAGCCGAGCGCGCACCATCACGGCCCCCGCTCGGCGAGGAAGTCGCTGAAGGTGACTCGTCCGACCGCTCGGTCCGGGGCGAGGTGACCGCCGCGGCGGTAGCCGGCGACGACCGCACCCGGCAACCGGATCGGCAGGACCGGCCGGCGGCGGCCGGTCGCGGCCAGGTAGGCGCGGGCGAGATCGCCGTGGCTGCGGACCTCCGGCCCGCCCATGTCCGGAACGCGGCCCGCCGGACCACCGGTCGCGAGCTCGGCCAGGCGGGCCGCGACGTCCCGGACGTCGATCGGCTGGAAATTCACGCCCGCGAGGGTCGCGATCACCGGCGACCGGCGCTGCACCGAGATCGTGCGGGCCACCAGGTCGTGGAACTGGGTGGTCCGCAGGATCGTCCAGGGCAGCCCCGAATCCATCACGCTTTCTTCGGCTTCGAGCTTCGCCCGGTAGTAGAAGAGCGGCACCCGGTCGACGCCGACGATCGAGATGTAGATCAGGTGCGGTTCGCCGTTGCGCCGCGCCGCGCCGATCAACCGTTCCGTCGCGGCGACGTCCTTGCTGCTCAGCGTCGTCGCGCAGTGCACGATCACGTCGACACCCGACGTCGCCGCGTCGATGCCCTCGCCGGTTCGCAGGTCCCCGGTCGCCCATTCGCGGTCGGCACCGGTCGAGCCGGGACGGCGGCTGAGCACCCGCACGTCCTGCCCGGCATCGAGCAGCCGGCGCACGACGACGCTGCCCAGCGTGCCCGTCCCACCAGTCACCAAGATCGGATTCCGCACTCGTCCGTCCTTCCCGTCGGTTCGGATGAGACGGGTCGGCGGCGTGGAACGTGACATCCGCGGATGTCGTGCCGGACGACACCCGCGGATGTCCGGTCAGTTCTCCAGCCGTGCGAGCCGCCACAGGGAGATGGTCTCTCCTGCGCGCGCGGCGTGGAACGGATCGCCGGGAGCTGCCGCCTTCGGGTGGCGAGCCGCGGTGTCCGATCTGGCGAGGACGCGGAGCCCCGCTCCGCGAACCGCGTTCAGCAGGTCCGCCCGGGTGCGCAGGCCGAGGCGTTCAGCCAGATCGGAGAGGATCAGCCATCCTTCACCGCCTGGTCCCAGGTGATCGGCCAGCCCGTCGAGGAAGCCCAGCAGCATCCGGTTCCCCGGGTCGTAGACCGCGTGGTCGAGCGACGAATGCGGCTCGGCAGGGATCCACGGCGGGTTGCACACGATCAGCTGCGCACGTCCCGGCGGGAAGAGGTCCGTCCGGATGGCTTCGACCTGGCCGGTGAGTCCGAGTCGGCGTGCGTTGTCCTCCGCACAACGGATCGCCCGCGCGGAGCTGTCCGTGCCCACCACCCGCGGTACGCCGCGGCGGGCGAGAACGGCTGCCAGCACGCCGGTTCCGGTACCGATGTCGAATGCGGTCCCGGTCGGCGGCAGCGGAGCGTCCGCGACCAGGTCGACGTACTCGTTCCGAGTCGGGGCGAACACTCCGTAGTGCGGGTGGATGCGCGTGCCGAGGGCCGGTACCAGGACGCCTCTCTTCCGCCATTCCCGCGCGCTGAACACACCGAGCAGCTCGCGCAGCGGAACGACGTACGGTTCGTCGGCTGTTCCGTAGACGTCTCGGCAAGCAGCGCCGATGTCTGGTGCGCGACGCAGCGCCAGCACGTGGCCGGGCTCGACTCTCACCAGGAGGAGCGACAACGCTCGTGCCCTGCGCGATTGCTCCTGCCGGTGGCGGGTGAACGCTTCGGCGGCCGAGGACGTGCGCTTCGGCGGCCGACGCAGTCTGCGGGAGAGCGCGGCGAGCAGTTGGCGGGCCTGGTGGAAGTCTCCTCGCCACAGCAAACCGGTTCCCCGGGATACCAATTCGCACGCCCGGCGGGCCGACATCCGGTCGTCGGCGTCGACGTGCCGGGCCGGCGGTTCCGCGCCGTTCGCCGAGAGCCACCGGCCGGTTCCGGGCATGATCTGCTGCGCGCAGGCAGCATCGTTTTCTGGAAGGTGCACGAACCGCTCCTGCTGATGCGGTGAGATGCGGCTCGGTCGCGAATCGCGCTTCGAGCCGTACGAAGAGGAAGGTGGGCGCTCAGGTCCCGACCCGTCGAGAGGCCGGGCGAGGTCCGGAGCTAGCCGACCACAGCAGCATGAGCAGGTGTCGTCACGTCGTGAAGGCTAGTGCACCTGCGGCGCGCCGGGAACGGGAACCAGGCACGCCGCAGGACTCCGCGCGCAGCTACACCGTCGCTTCGACCGGTTGGACGGCACTGTCGACCCGTGCTGCGCGACGACGCACCAGGTCGGGGAGCAGCGTCAGGACTCCGATCACCGCGAGCGCTGCACCCAGCCACAACGGGGCGGTCAGGCCGAAGTGGCCGATGGCCACTCCCCCGCCCCAGGACCCGATCATCACGCCGATGGTGATGAACGACGAGTGCACCGTGTTCACCAGCGGCCGCGCATTGGCGGTGCGGTGCACGCGGGTGATCATCGCCGGGTTCATCGTCACCCCGACCAGGCCGATGCCCAGCATGAACACCACCGCGGGAACGCTGAGGTGCGCCAGAATCGCGAATCCGGCCAGGAAGCCCGCGTTGAGCACCAGTCCGGTGAACATGACCGCGACCGGATTCCGGTCGGCCAACCGGCCGACGACGGTGTTCCCGATGACCGTCGCGGCACCGTAGGCGACGAGCAGCAGCGGGACGGTCCCGGTCTGGAAACCGCTCACCTCGGTGAGGATCGGGTTGAAGTAGCTGAACGCCGAGAACGTGGCACCGATGATGAGCATGCTGGTGAGCAGGACCAACCACAGCTTCGGCTTGCGGAAGGCTCCCAGTTCCCGGCGGAAGTTCCCCGCTCCGCTCGCGATGTCCAGTTTGGGCACACCTGCGAGGGTGCACAGCGCGGCGACGACGGCCAGCGCCGAGATCGTCCAGAAGGCCGCGCGCCAACCGAACCGCTCACCGACCAGTGTGGACAGCGGCATGCCGAGCAGAGTGCCCAGCATCAGTCCGTTCATCACCACCGCGATGGCCCGGCCGCGCACCTCCGGGCGGGTCAGCTGCGCGCACAGCGACAGCGCGACCCCGAAGAACGCCTGCGACGCCACACCGGTGATGACGCGGGCCACCACCATCACGCCGTAGCCCACCGCGGTGGCCGCCAGCACGTTGCCGGCGAGGAAGATCGCGAAGAGGGACAGCAGCGCCGTTCTCGGCCGGATCCGCAGCAGGACGACGTTGAGGAGCGGCCCGCCGAAGGCCATCGCCGCGGCGAAGGCGGTGATCAGGTACCCGATCTGCGGAATGGTGGCACCGAGCCCGGTGGCCATCTGCGGCATCAACCCGGCCACCACGAACTCGCTGGTCACCATGGCGAAGATGCCCAGGGCGAGGATGTAGACCGCGCGAGGCATTGCTCTCCTTGTTTTAGATAGATCAGTACAAAATTGATGCGGAGTTCAGCCACCGCCGACCCGCATCAACTCAGCAGGTCAGGGCGTCCACTGCCGTTTCCGCGATGGAGGCCAGGGCGGCCTGGCCAGCACCCGCCTGGCTGGCGATCCGCATTCCGCCGATCACGGCGTTGACGAACGCGGCGAGCGCGGCCGCATCGCGCGTGGACGTGATGCTGCCGCTGCGCTGCCCGGACTCGATCACCATCCGGAGCGCGTTCAGGCGGCGCTCCCCGTCACGATCCAGGACCTGGGCCGCTTCCGCATCCCGCCCGGCGAGCTCCACGACCGTGTTCACCGTCAGGCAGCCGGGGCTGCGCCCGTCCCGCCGATTCTCCAGCTCCGACTCGACGACCACCCCGAGCAGCGCGCGAATCCGCTCCAGCTCGGAATGCCCGGCATCGTCCAGGATCTCCAGCTGCCTCGCCGTCGTGGTGTCGATGTAGCGGACGAGCGCTCGCATGAACAGGTCGTGCTTGCTGCTGAAGGTGTTGTAGATGCTGCTGCGTCCGAGGCCGGTCGCCTCGCACAGATCTTGCGTCGACGTCGCCTCGTAGCCGTTCGCCCAGAAAGTCCGCATCGCGGCTTCCAGCGCACGGTCCTCGTCGAACAGCCTCGGTCGCGCCACGCGACGACCGTAACAGGTTCTGAAATGAACTGTCCAATAACCCGTCTGTCACATCCCCGAGCCCCCGCTCGTCCTCCCAGCGACCGAGACCGAAGGGAAGGACCCGATGACAACGCGTGCGCAACTCCCGCGGAACGCCGTCACCTCGACGGCGACCGGTTTCCAGCGGTGTTCGATCCACCAGGAGGCCCGGCGATGAGGATCGTGCTCGCCGGGGCGACCGGGACGGTCAGCTCCGAACTGGTGCCCCAGCTGCTCGCCGCAGGTCACGACGTCGTCGGACTCACCAGGACGGCTTCCGGAGCGCAGCGGCTCCGCGCCGCCGGGGTCACCCCCGTGGTCACCGACGTGCTGGCCGCCGACGCCCTCCTCGCCGCGCTCGACGGGCATTCCGGGGACGCGGTGATCCACCAGGCCACCGCCATCGCCCGGACGCCCGCGTTCCACCGAGACCTGCACCCCACCGATGCGCTGCGCGACGTCGGCACCCGGAACCTGCTGCGCGCCGCGAAGCAGCTCGGCGCGCGCAGGTTCATCACGCAGTCGTTCTTCCTCGGCTACGGATGGCGCGACCACGGTCCTGGGCTCCTCACCGAAGAGCACCCGTACGCCGAGCCGGAGCGCGGCCCCTTCGGGCACCACCTGAGGTCGCTGCGGTCCAATGAGGACCAGGTGCTCGGGTCTCCGGACCTGGAAGGGATCGCCCTGCGCTACGGCCTGTTCTACGGACCCGAGCCGGCCACCCGGAAGATGCTGGACCTGGCCAGGAAGAGGCAGCTCCCCATTCCCCGCCCGGCCGCGACCCTGCACCCGATCCACATCGCCGACGCCGCCTCCGCCACGGTCGCCGCCCTCGAGCGCGGCCGGGCCGGCCAGGCGTACAACATCGTCGACGACGAGCCGGTGGACATGGGCGACTACCTCGCCGCGCTCGCCGAGACCGCAGGGGCACCGCCGCCGCGCCGCGTCCCCGGCTGGCTGCTCCGGGTCACGCCCTACCTGCACTCCCTGCTGGTCGGAACCCGCATCGGCCTCGACAACAGCAAGGCCAAGCGCGAGCTGGCCTGGACTCCGGAGTACCCGACCTACCGGGACGGCCTTCCGTCGACAGTGGACCGCTGAAACACCTCTCCCGGATTCGGAACCACTCGCCCGAATCCGGGAGGAGCGCGCGGAAAACGACGTGCGCCGGGCACCGACATCGCGCTACGGTCTGCACACCGCCGACCACAGCCCCCGCGGAGCACGCCATGCCCGAACACCTCGCCGAGATCCGAATCGGCATCTACGCGACCCCGGACGATGCCTCCAGGATCACCGAAGAATGCGGCGCGGTGCTGCGCGAGAGCGCTGTGGTGCACGAGCTTTCGCTCGTCGGACCTGAGCGGACGCCAGCAGGCGGGCACATGCCGCTCACCGAGGTCTACGACGAGCTGCCCGAGCAGTGGCGGCTCCAGCACCCGGCCACCGATCCGGGCTCGCGGCGCATCCACGAGATCCGCATCGGCCTGGTGACCGCCCACCCGGAGACAGCCCCGATCCGCGACGCGCTCACCCGCGTCATCTGCCCGGACCCCGAGCACACGAGCCCTTGCCCGATTCCCTGGTCAGCCAGCTCCGAGGCAGCCGGGAACCAGCGGTACGGGCACCTGCTCCGGAGCTGACCGACCAGCGACTCACCACCGGTGGCACTGGCTCGCGCTCCGGAGCCCCTGGCCAGAACCGGCGCGGACGCCCGCAGGTCGCGGCTCCGCTGCTCTGTGGACTCGCAGTGCACATGTGTGCAGGAACACGAACGCACCGAGCTCTGCGAGATCAGTTGGCAGCACTGAGATTCCGCGGGTGCGACGGCGTGCGCGCGCCGGACGCGACCCGGTGCCGTCCGAGGCGCTGCGAGCAGGTCATTAGGCTGTGCAGGTGGCCCGTTCCACCATTCACGGCGAAGGGACTCCGGTGAACGCTCCAGCATCGACCGTCGAAGAGCTGACCACCCAGCGCGATCGCGCCCAGCAGGACCACGCGGCCCTGGTCGCGCGCGGGCTGAAGCTGGACCTCACCCGGGGCAAGCCGTCGCCGCGCCAGCTCGACCTCGCCAACGACCTGGTGGACCTGCAGGGGCCGCTGACCTCCGCCGCCGGCACCGACCTGCGCAACTACGGCGGGCTGCAGGGCCTGCCCGAGCTGCGGGCGATCTTCAGCGACGAGCTGCAGGTGCCGGTGGAGCAACTTCTGGCGGCGGGCAACTCCAGCCTCGAACTCATGCACGACGCGCTGGTCTTCGCGCAGCTCGGCACCCTCCCCGGTGGCCAGCGCCGCTGGGTGGACGAGCCCGAGATCGCCTTCCTGTGCCCGGTGCCCGGCTACGACCGGCACTTCGCGCTCTGCGAGCGGTTCGGCATCAAGATGATCCCGGTCCCGATGACGCCGGACGGCCCGGACATGGACGTCGTCGAGCGTCTCGTCGCCGAGGACCCGACGGTGAAGGGCATCTGGTGCGTGCCCAAGTACAGCAACCCGGACGGCACCGTCTACTCCGACGAGACCGTGCGCCGCTTGGCCGCCATGACCACGGCTGCCCCGGACTTCCGGATCTTCTGGGACAACGCCTACGCGGTGCACCACCTCACCGACGAGACCGCTGAGATCGCCGACCTGCTCGCGCTGTGCACCGAGCACGGCAACCCGGACCGGGCGTTCGTCTTCGGCTCCACCTCGAAGATCACCTTCGCCGGCGGTGGCGTCGCCTTCTTCGGCTCCTCCCCGGCCAACATCGAGTGGTGGCTGGCCTGCACCGCCAAGCGCAGCATCGGCCCGGACAAGATCAATCAGCTCCGGCACGTGCGCTTCCTCCGCGACGCCGAGGGCCTGCGCGAGCACATGCGCAAGCACGCGGCGCTGATCCGCCCGAAGTTCGACGCGGTCGACAAGATCCTCACCGCCGAGCTGGGCGGCACCGGCCTCGCCTCGTGGACCAAGCCGGCGGGTGGCTACTTCATCAGCCTGCAGGTCCCCGAGGGCTGCGCCCGCGCGGTGGTCGCGAAGGCCAAGGAAGCGGGCATCGCCCTCACTCCGGCCGGGGCGACCCACCCCTACGGCGACGACCCGACCGACAGCGTGATCCGCATCGCGCCGACGTTCCCGGACCAGGCGGAGCTCGAAGAGGCCATCACCGGCCTGACCACCTGCGTCCGCCTCGTCGGCACGGAGAAGCTCCTCGCCGACCGGCGGGGCTGACCGGCAGCGGCCGTGACGAGAACGACGCCGCCACGGCCGCTCGACGTCGCTTCGGCGTTCCCCGAGCTACGTCCGCTGGCCCGGCGGGCGGTGCGCTTGCACCCCCGCCGCGGTCGGCCGACGCGCTCCGAAAGCTCGGTCGGCGGTCCGCTGCTCTGGCCGGTCGACGAGGACTGGCCGGTCTGCACCGCAACGCACGGCGGCTGGGACAAACCTGTATCACTGGAGGACGTCCGCAGGCGCCGCGCTCTGCTGGAGCAGGCCTGGCTCCGCCCACGACCGCCCGGTCAGAACCTGCTGTCCGCCGAGGAAGCGGCCCTCCTGGCGTCACTGGAGGAAGGCCACACCCGGCACGCCGGGCCGAACGCGCTGCTTCCCGTCGCCCAGCTGTACCTGCGCGACGTGCCTGGTCTGACCGGCCCCGAGGGTGCCGACGTGCTGCAGGTCCTGTGGTGCCCGCTCGATCACGTCGAAACATCGATGCCCGCTGCCCACCTCGTGTGGCGAGCTTCCGCGGACGTGGTCGATCCGCTCGACGTGCCGCCCGAGCCCGCCGACGTGGATCGCGACGGCAGCTACGTCCCGGAGCCCTGCGCCGTGCACCCGGAGGTCGTCACCGAGCACCCGAGCCCGCTGGAACTCCCGGCAGGGCTGGCGGACCGGCTCCACGAGTGGAGCAGCACCGCGAACAGCCACTACCAGCACGAGTTGTCCGTCGCTCCTGGCTGGAAGGTCGGCGGCTGGGCGCCCTGGAGCTTCTGCGATCCCCAGCCCATGCGCTGCACCGCCTGCGACGCGGAACTCGAGCCGCTGCTGACCATCAGCTCGGGTGAGTGGGATGGCGGCAGCGGAAGCTGGGTTCCCGTCGAGGACCGGACACCGCACGCCGGGCCGATGGGGCTCCGCGAGCCGTCCAACCCGCCGATGGTGCTGATCGGCCGCGGCTACAGCATGCAGATCTACCGCTGCCCGGAATCCTCAGACCACCCGGTCCTGGAGAACATGCAGTAGCGGGTCGGGGAACCATCACTCCGACCGGGTCGGCCAGCCCGCGGCTCGGGTGCGACGCAGTGCAGGCCGGTCGGCCGTTCACCTCCTCCGCAGCACGCCGGCGTGTGCCGCTGCGAGCGCGAGTTCTGCCGCGTGCTCGGCGGTCGCGTCGTCAACCGGTTCGGCGTGCACCAGGAGGCGGAAGTAGATCGGCGCGGCGAGCGCCTTGAGCAGCTCGTGCGGATCGGTTTCGGCGGGGAGATCACCGCGCTCGACCGCCCGGCTGATCACCGGTTCGGCGCGGCGGAGCCGGTCGTCGAGGACGCGGGTCCTGGCCTCGGCGATCTCCGGCAGTCGCGCCGCGTCGGAGAACATCGCCGCGAGGACGGCCTGGCCAGCGGGGCTCGTCAGCCAGCGCACGAGCGCGGCGGCGAGCTCGCGGAGATCGGTGTCGATCGCACCGGTGTCGGGCACGGGTATGTCGGCGGCGACGTGCTCGGTCAACGCGTCCACGACGAGGCTCTCCCGGTCCTCCCACCGGCGGTAGACGGTCGTCTTGTGCACCCCGGCCCGCTGCGCGACGTTGTCCACTGTGAGCGCGGCGTAGCCCTTGTCCACCAGCTCCGCGAGCGTCGCCGCGTGGACCGCCGCGCGCACCTTCGGACCGCGCCCGACAGCTCGAACCCGTTGTTGATCATCAGATGTCATTGCAACTCCGAGTTGCGTTAGATCGCCATTCCGTGCCAGCATCAGAATATCGCAACTCAGAGTTGCAATAGCGGATGCTTAGGAGATCGAGCAGTGACGACGCTCAGGTCCGGACAGGACGTCCGGGCATGGACCATCCACTCCATTCCCGACCAGTCGGGCCGCTTGGCCGTGGTCACCGGGGCCAACAGCGGAATCGGCCGGGTGACCGCGCGCGAACTCGCCCGCCGCGGCGCGCACGTCGTGCTGGCCTGCCGCAGCGCCGAGCGCGGCCGGGCAGCGCTCGAAAGCCTGCGCACCGAGCTGCCGGACGCACAGGTCGAACTGCGGCAGGTCGACCTCGGCAGCCTGCGGTCGATCGCCGAGTTCGCCGCGACCTTCGGCCACGACAGGATCGACGTGCTGGTCAACAACGCCGGTGTCGCCATGATCCCGTTCGCCCGCACCACCGACGGTTTCGAGGCCCAGTTCGGCATCAACCACCTCGGCACGTTCGCGCTCACCGGGCAGCTGCTCCCCCGGCTCCTCGCCGCACCCGAGCCGCGGGTGGTGACCGTCAGCAGCGAAGGCCAGCGCTTCGCGCGGTTCGACCTGGCCAACCTCAACGCCGAACGCGGATACCGGGCGGCCTACGCCTACGTGCAATCCAAGCGCGCCAACCTCTACTTCGCCCGAGAGCTGCACCGCCGGGCGGCGGAATCGTTCCCGCACCTCCGAAGCCTCGCCGTCGCACCGGGACTCACCCGCAGCAACGTGCTCACCGGAGGCGGAAACGCCGGGCGCGGTGCGTTCTACCGAACCGCCATGCGCCTGCTCGTCCGGACCGCGTTCCAACCCACGCCCGGAGGCGCCAGGACGTC
The DNA here is from genome assembly GCF_027853965.1 of Saccharopolyspora indica. Lineage (GTDB taxonomy): Bacteria > Actinomycetota > Actinomycetes > Mycobacteriales > Pseudonocardiaceae > Saccharopolyspora > Saccharopolyspora indica. Next base: position 54,854 of record NZ_JAQGLB010000028.1, read on the forward strand.
CCTGTTCGCCGCAACGTCCCTGGACGCGGCCAGCGGTAGCTACATCGCCCCATCAGGATTCCTGGAACTGCGCGGTGACCCGATCTCGCGCAGCCACCACCGCGCCCTGCACGACACCGAAACCGCGCGCCGTCTCTGGGAGATCTCCGCGGAACTGACCGGCGTCCACTACGGCGTCGCCGACCTCTCGTAGCGCGAGCACGCGCCGGTCGATCGATCCGTTCCGCGCTATGCCGGGACTTCGGCCACCTTCGCCGCGACCCAGAAGAAGACCTTCGGGTCACCGAGTCCGGATTCCGTGAGCCAGTCGGCCGCCAGCCTGGCCTCCTGCTCGTCCTGGATCAGGCCCCAGCGCCCAGGACCGACACCGGTGGCCCGGCCGACATCGCGGACCAGGCCGCCGAGGCAGGTCCAGGTGTGCCAAATACCGCTGTCGTACCCGACGAGTTCGAATCCGAGCACCTGGCCACCGGACACGGCTTCGCGCCTGGTCAGCCGCTCGGGCAAGCTGCCAGCTGCGCGCTCCCAGCCACCGGCCGTGATATCGGTCAGCAGTTCCGGGAGGTCCGGCACCGCGAAACCCACCTCGAGCACGTGCAGGTCGGGCCGCGCCTCCCGAGCACGTCCGCGCCTGGCCGATTCCACGTCCTCGAACCAGTCGTCCCAGCCCTCCGCGTCGACGTCGAGCAGGTCCGCCACGCAGCTGCTCATCGACACCAGCTCGGTGTCCGGCAGACTGCAGTCCTGCCAGTCCTGCCGGACATCCCGTGATGCGACGCGGTATCCCGCCAGTGCGTAATCGATGACCATGGAACCAGTTTCCCATGCAGGACAAGCGAATTCCGGCTACCGCACGAAGTTCGTCGGTCTGATGTGGACTAATCTATCCGAGAACCCGTCGTCAGCCGAGGCTCGACGCCGCCGAAGAAGAGCTCACCAGCGCGTCCAGCGGTACCCGAGCTGTTCGGCCCACTCCGGCGTACCACCGCACACCTCGGCGATTTCGCGGGGGTCTCTCGTCAGCAGGCGCGCCAAGATCTCTGCCGCCTCCGTTTCCGGATCCGCTGGGGAGACTCGGCGCACCATCCGGAACTGCAACCACGGATCATCCCTGCCCACCTGCCGCGGATGGGGGGAGTAGAAGGTGAACCAGGCCCTGCTCAAGGGGTAGGAATGCACCCCGCCGAGTCGGCAATCCCACCGCTCGAACCACTCGTCCTGACGCTCGAGCTCCTGTTGCAACAGCCGCGCGACGGTGTAGGCACGCCACTCCCAACTCCGGTCCGAGCTGGCCCGTTCGACCTCTGCCGCGTACTGCTTCGCATCGAACCGGAACTCGGACAGGCCGGTTTCCGGATCGCCGGGATCGCGCCAACCGGACCAGACGACGTGCTCGCCAGCGCGCCGAATCGTCACGTACAACGCACCACAGCACCCCTCGGTGCACTCGGCCTCAGCCAGCCGCACCTCTCGTGGCTCAGCGGTCGCCACGAGAGGGCCGTCCGACCCCAGCAGTGTCCGCGGAGACTCAGCCGGCTCCCTCGGCAAACCGGTTGCGACGACGTCCACACCGTCGACGATCGGCCGCACCTCGACCGTTCCGTCCGAACCGAGCTCGGGGACGACGATCCGCAGCACGAGCTGATTGAGATCACTTGCCACGCCACCAGCATCCACGCCGCGACACCGGCAGCGCCACCGAGTTTCACCGGCGCCCCAGATACCTTCCCGGGCCCCAGCCCCGCACGGCGAACCCGGAGGTGCGGGAAGGGGAGCCGGCCGAGTGGCCGACTCCCCTTCCCGCTGCACCTTCGCTTCAGGTGCTCACTCTTCCGCTGTGCTCAGCGTCTTCCGGCTCAGCTGCAGCCGGAGGTGGAACCGCAGCCCTCGCAGAGGTAGCACGAGCCCGACGGGCGCATCTTCGTCCCGCAGGTCATGCACAGCGGGGCGTCCGCCGCCTTGCCCAGGCGGAGCTCCAGCAGCTCGGTCGAGCTGCCCGCGCGCGGCGCGTCCTCGGACTTCTCCGCCTTCGAGTAGTCCACAGTGGAGCGCAACGTGTCCAGGTGGACCTCGTTCGGCTGCTCGGCCGGGACCACCTCGGTGCCGTTGACCTGCGCTTCCCGCTCGTCGACGGTGAAGATGCCCAGCTGGGCGCGCTTCTCGTAGGGCAGGTAGTCCAGCGCCAGGCGGCGGAACAGGTAGTCCAGCACGCTGCTGGCCATCCGGACGTCCGGGTCATCGGTCATCCCGGCCGGCTCGAACCGCAGGTTCTGGAACTTGGAGACGTAGAACTCCAGCGGGATGCCGTACTGCAGGCCCACCGAGATCGACATCGAGAAGGCGTCCATGACGCCCGCCAGGGTCGAGCCCTGCTTGCCGAGCTTGACGAAGATCTCGCCCAGGCCGTCGTCCGGGTACGAACCGGCGTGCAGGTAGCCCTCGGCACCGCCCACGGTGAAGGAGACCGTCTGGCTCGGCCGCTTCTTCGGAAGCCGCTTGCGGACCGGGCGGTACTCGATCTGCTTCTCGACCTCCTTCTCCTTCTCGGCCTTGCCACCCTTGCCCGCGGACAGCGGCTGACCCACCTTGCAGTTGTCGCGGTAGATCGCCAGCGCCTTCAGGCCCAGCTTCCAGCCCTCGAAGTAGAGCTGCTCGACCTCTTCGACGGTCGCCGCCTCCGGCATGTTCACCGTCTTGGAGATGGCGCCCGAGATGAACGGCTGCACCGCGGCCATCATCCGCACGTGGCCCATCGGGGCGATCGAACGCTCGCCCATCGCGCAGTCGAAGACCTCGTAGTGCTCCGGGCGCAGACCCGGCGCGTCGACCACGTGGCCGTGCTCGGCGATGTACTCGACGACCGCCTCGATCTGCTCGTCCTGGTAGCCCAGCGCCTGCAGCGCCCGCGGCACCGTCTGGTTGACGATCTGCATGGAGCCGCCGCCGACCAGCTTCTTGAACTTGACCAGCGCCAGGTCCGGCTCGACACCGGTGGTGTCGCAGTCCATCATCAGGCCGATGGTCCCGGTCGGGGCCAGCACCGACGCCTGCGCGTTGCGCCAGCCGTTGCGGGCACCGATCTCCAGGCCGTCCTGCCACACCTTCGTCGCCAGCTTGTGCACGGTGGCGTCGTTGCGGTGGTAGGTGCGGACCAGGTCGTTGGCCGCCGCGTGCTTGCGCATCACGCGCTGGTGCGCCTCGGCGTTGCGGGCGTAGCCCTCGTACGGGCCGACCACACCGGCCAGCTCGGCCGACCGCTTGTAGGCGGTACCGGTCATCAGCGAGGTGATCGCCGCCGCCAAGGCCCGGCCGCTGTCCGAGTCGTAGGCGTGGCCGGTGGCCATCAGCAGCGCGCCCAGGTTCGCGTAGCCGATGCCCAGCTGGCGGAACTTGCGGGTGGTGATGCCGATGGACTCGGTCGGGAAGTCCGCGAAGGAGATCGAGATGTCCATCGCGGTGATGACGAACTCGACGGCCTTCTCGAACAGCTCCGCGTCGAAGGTCAGGTCGTCGCGCAGGAACTTCAGCAGGTTCAGCGAGGCCAGGTTGCAGCTGGAGTTGTCCAGGTGCATGTACTCCGAGCACGGGTTGGACGCGGTGATCCGGCCGGTCTCCGGCGAGGTGTGCCAGTCGTTGATCGTGTCGTCGTACTGGATGCCCGGGTCGGCGCACTCCCAGGCCGCGTGCGCCAGCTTGTGGAACAGGTCGCGGGCCTGGACCGTGTCGAGCACCTCACCGGTCATCCGGGCGCGCAGCCCGAACTTGCCGTCGCTCTCCACCGCGCGCATGAACTCGTCGGAGACGCGCACCGAGTTGTTCGCGTTCTGGTACTGCACCGAGTTGGAGTCCGCACCGCCGAGGTCCATGTCGAAACCGGCGTCGCGCAGCGCGCGGATCTTGTGCTCCTCGCGCGCCTTGGTCTCGATGAACTCCTCGATGTCCGGGTGGTCGACGTCCAGCACGACCATCTTCGCCGCGCGGCGGGTCGCACCGCCGGACTTGATGGTGCCCGCCGAGGCGTCCGCACCGCGCATGAACGAGACCGGACCGGAAGCGGTGCCGCCCGAGGACAGCAGCTCGCGCGAGGAGCGGATGCGGGACAGGTTCAGCCCGGCGCCGGAACCGCCCTTGAAGATCAGGCCCTCTTCCTTGTACCAGTCGAGGATCGACTCCATCGTGTCGTCGACGGACAGGATGAAGCAGGCGGAGACCTGCTGGCGCGAGCTGGTGCCGACGTTGAACCACACCGGGGAGTTGAAGCTGAACACCTGGTGCATCAGCATCCAGGTCAGCTCGTGCTCGAAGATCTCCGCGTCCTCGTCGCTGGCGAAGTAGCCGTGCTCGACACCGGCGGCGACGTAGGTCTTCACGACCCGGTCGATGAGCTGCCGGAGGCTGCTCTCCCGCTCGTCGGTGCCCACCGCACCGCGGAAGTACTTGCTGGTGACGATGTTGACCGCGTTCAGCGACCAGAAGTCGGGGAACTCGACGCCGCGCTGCTCGAAGTTGACCGACCCGTCCCGCCAGTTGGTCATCACCACATCGCGGTGCTCCCACTTGACCTCGTCGTACGGGTGCACCCCCTCGGTGGTGTAGACGCGCTGCACCCGGATGCCCTCGCGAGCACCTGCTTCCGGCTCCCCCGCTGCGCCGGCCGGGCTACCGACGGTCTCTGTCATGACCTGACCCTCTTCCTTGTCACTCGCTCGTCGTGCTTGGTCGGCCCCGTCCGGGCTCCCCGTCCGGTTCGGTCGTGGCTGTCCTTCCAGCCGCTCCCCTGGCTGGGGCGCCGGCTGGCGTCTTGCGTTTCCGGCACTGCGGCGAACCGCACGCCGACGGGCCTTACTCACGGTCGCTCTCCACACCGGCCTGCGCGGCTTCGCGCGCCGCGCGCAGGTCGGCGATCTCCTTCTCGAAGTCCTCCACCGAGGAGTACGCCCGGTACACGCTGGCGAAGCGCAGGTAGGCGACCTCGTCCAGCTCGCGCAGCGGTCCGAGGATCGCCAGGCCGACCTCGTGGCTGGGCAGTTCGGCCACGCCGAGGGACCGGACGGTCTCCTCCACCTGGTGCGCCAGCTGCTGCAGCGCGTCCTCCTCGACGGGACGGCCCTGGCACGCGCGGCGCACGCCGCGCACCACCTTCTCCCGGCTGAAGGGCTCGGTGACACCGGAGCGCTTGACCACCGAGAGCACCAGCTCCTCGATGGTCGTGAAGCGCCGACCGCACGTCGAGCACGACCGCCTGCGCCGGATCGCCTGGCCTTCCTCGACCTCGCGCGAGTCGACGACCCTGGAGTCCTCCCCGCGACAGAATGGGCACCGCACCGGCACTCACCCCCCTTCCCCAGTTCGCCGCCGCCCGCCCCGCGGCAGTCGACGACCACTCACGCTCCGTGGGTGCGCGAACACCTTACAAGCCCAACCTGTGGACTAAATACACGGACGTAACTACTAGATGTTGTGGTCGACTCTAAACCGCGCCCCATCGCGACGCAAACCCGGGAGGGCCTTCGGAGCGGCGTGGCCGACCCCCTCGCGGAACCCCCGCGGAAACCCCCAGGTCGCCGCGCCCGGGTGATCAGGACCGCCGTGCCGGACGGGTCAGCCGGACACCGGAACCACCAGCAGCCGCCCGGTCCGGACGGACGTGGCGTCGAGACCGTTGAGCTCCGCGATCCGGGCGACCACCGCCCGCGGGTCGCTGTTCGGCGCCACCCGGTCGGCGATCCCCCACAGAGTGTCACCCGGTCGTACCTCAACCAGGGCCGTACCACTGGTCGTCGGCGCGTCGCGAACGCCGAACAACCCCACCAGCATGACAATGAGGAAAGTGAAGATCGCCACCGAGGTCAGCCAAAGCCATTCGCCGCTCCGGCGCGCCCGGACGCGGGCGGCCGGCCGCGCCGCAGCCCCGCTGACCAGCCGCTGCTCGCCGTCGCGAGGCCGGCTCACCTCGGCCGGATCATCCACCCGCCGCCGGGCGGCCGACCGCCGCTCGACCTGGCGCGTCCGCCCCGCCGCATCGATGAACGTGGTCATGCCGCCTCCCGCACCGGAAACCATGATCGAATAGATGTTCGATCGAACCTGCGTGCGATTGTGTACCAAGAGTGCGCCGCAGCGCGATACCCGGGGCCAAAATTAACTCGAACAGGTGTTTGATCTCCGAGTTTTGCGCGTCTACTGTGGAAAGCGGGCGGACCGAACGGCCCCCGTGATCAGCACCGCAGTTCAGACGGACAGGAGGCAGCGGTGGCGAGCAATGCGACCGGCTCGATCAAGGGCCGGGTACACGACGTCAAGGATTCCCAGGCCGACGTGCACACCCTGCCCGAACAGGCCCGCGGAACCGAGGAGCTCAGCGATCGGCAGCTCCGGGTGCTGGAGGCCATCCGCAAGTGGATGCGCGAGCACGGCTATCCGCCGAGCGTCCGGGAGATCGGGGACGCCGTCGGGCTCACCTCGACCTCCTCGGTCGCCTACCAGCTCCGCGTGCTGGAGCGGAAGGGCTACCTCCGCCGGGACCCGCACCGGCCGCGCACCGTGGGGGTGCTGGTCGGCGGCGAACCGGAGCTGGAGGGCTCCGGGCAGGTCAAGCCGGCCTACGTGCCGGTGGTGGGCCGCATCGCGGCCGGCGGCCCGATCCTGGCCGAGGAGTCGATCGAGGACGTCTTCCCGCTGCCGAAGGAGATCGTCGGCGACGGGACGTTGTTCCTGCTCAAGGTCGTCGGCGATTCGATGGTGGACCTGGCCATCACCGACGGCGACTGGGTCGCGGTGCGCCAGCAGCCGGACGCCGAGAACGGCGACGTGGTGGCCGCGATGATCGACGGCGAAGCGACGGTGAAGACCTTCAAGCGCACCGACGAGCACGTCTGGCTGCTGCCGCACAACACCGCCTACGAGCCGATCCTGGGCGACGACGCGGCGATCCTCGGCAAGGTGGTCGCGGTCCTGCGCCGGCTCTGACGCAGGTCGCCGCGGCCGCGGAGCTTCCCGCGGCGCCGAGCAGCCCTGGTACCGGGTTCGGGGAAACCCGGTCAGCGGTTGCGGCGCAGTCGGCCCGCGAGGAAGACGAGCAGCCCGGCCAGCACGGCGGCGAACAGCAGCGCCTGGCCGGTCGACGTGCCGGCCCCGGTGGCGGGCTCGGTTCCGTCGGCGGGCTTCGAGGGCTGTTCAGCGTCCTCGGCCGGTGCAGTGGTGCTTTCGGCCAGCAGCCCCGCCGCTCCCGGGATGCGGCGGACGGGTTCCTGGCCTTCGGACGCGGACAGCAGGGTGCCGTCGGGGTCCCAGGCGATCGCCTCGCCCTGCGGCTCGTTCGGCAGCGGGATGTGCAGCGGTTCCCGCTGGAGCGCGGCCGCCACGTCGCCGTCCGGTGCGCTGTAGAGGTAGACATCGGTGTAGGTGCGGATCGCGATGGCCGTGCCGTCGTGGCTGACCGAGCCTCCGGTCACCAGCGTCGAGCCGAAGCTCCCGGAGAGCGGGCCGCCCGGCGTCTTGGTCGAGCGCACCGTCACCGAGCCGACTCGCTCCAGCGGCACGGTCCGCTCGGCGTCCAGCGGTTCGGCGGGCCGGTAGACGCCCGCCCGCCCCAGTGGTTCCTTGGTGACGATGAAGGGCACGCCCGCCCGGTCGAGCAGCAGCGCTTCCGCATCGTGCGCGCCGTCCGGGTAGGCCAGCCGGTGCAGCGTGAGACCACCGCCCGGCGCCATCACGTGCAGCGCGATGGTGTCGCGGCGGCGACGGTTGTCGCCGATGTCGGCCAGCCAGAGGGAACCGTCGCGGCCCAGCGCGAGATCTTCCACGTCGTACGGATCGTTCGACTCCGTGCGGACGTCGCGGACCGAGCAGTCGGCCGGATCCAGGACGTGGACCCGCAGCGAGCGGCCACCGTCGTTGACGGCGTACCAGGCCCGGCCGTCGGAGGCCAGGCCCGAGAGCTCGTCCAGGCGTTCGTCCTGGATCCGGCACTGCTCGACCGGTTGTGGCGCGACTGCTGGTGCCGCCGCAGCGGCGCCCGGCGTCACCAGCAGCAGTGCGGCGGCAACCGCACCGGCAGCGCTCACTCCTTCCCGGTGAACGGCTCCAGCGCGCTGGCCAGGTCGGGTCGGACCTTGGCCCGCAGGCGGGTGCCGTCCGGGGTGTGCTCCTCCTCGACGACCTCGCCATCGGCGTGGACGCGCGCGACGAGCTCGCCGCGGGTGTAGGGCACCAGCGCGTCGACGAGGACGTCCGGTCGGGGCAGCCGATCGGCGATGACCTCGCGCAGTTCGGACACGCCCACACCGCTGTGCGCGGAGACGAACACCGCGTCCGGCATCAGCCTGCGCAGCTCGGCGATGCGCGTCTCGTCCACCGCGTCGATCTTGTTCACCACCAGCAGTTCCGGCGGCATCCCCGACTCGTGCTCATCACCGATGTCGTTGAGCACCTCGCGCACCGCCGCGACCTGGTCGTGCGGCGCGGCCTCGGAGCCGTCCACGACGTGCACCAGCAGATCCGCACCGCTGACCTCCTCCAGCGTGGAGCGGAAGGCCTCGACCAGCTGGTGCGGCAGGTGGCGCACGAAACCGACGGTGTCGGTCAGCGTGTAGGCGCGCCCGTCCGGGGTGGTGGACCGCCGGGTGGTGGGATCCAGGGTGGCGAACAGCGCGTCCTCCACCAGCACACCGGCACCGGTCAACGCGTTGAGCAGGCTGGACTTGCCCGCGTTGGTGTAGCCGGCGATGGCCACGCCCGGCACCTCGTTGGCCTCCCGGCGCCCGCGCTTGGTGCCGCGCACCGTGCGCATCGCGGCCAGGTCCTTGCGCAGCTTGCTGATGCGCTTGTGGATGCGCCGCCGGTCGGTCTCCAGCTTGGTCTCACCGGGACCTCGGGTGCCGACGCCGCCGTTGGCCCCGGCGCGGCCACCGGCCTGCCGGGACATCGTCTCGCCCCAACCGCGCAGGCGCGGCAGGAAGTACTGCAGCTGGGCCAGCTCCACCTGCGCCTTACCCTCCTTGGAGCGGGCGTGCTGGGCGAAGATGTCCAGGATCAACGCGGTCCGGTCGACCACCTTGACCTTGAGCTTCTCCTCCAGCTGGCGCAGCTGGCCGGGTGAGAGCTCACCGTCGCAGATCACGGTGTCGGCACCGGTCGAGACGACGATGTCGCGGAGTTCGAGCACCTTGCCGGAGCCGATGTAGGTACCGGGATCCGGCTTGTCGCGGCGCTGGATGAGTCCCTCCAGCACCTCCGAACCGGCCGTCTCGGCCAGTCGGCCCAGCTCGGTCAGCGAGGCATCGGCGTGCGCGGCATCGCCGTCGGTCCAGACGCCGACCAGCACCACGCGTTCCAGGCGGAGCTGGCGGTATTCGACCTCGGTGATGTCCGCGAGCTCGGTGGACAACCCCGCGATCCGCCGCAGCGACGCGCGCTCGGCGAGCTCCATCTCACCCGTGGACGGCTCGACGGAGGGAATGGGTTCGTATTCGTCGGCTTCGACCACGTCGTGGTCGAGCTCGGCGGATCGGGTCAAAGAATTTTTCATATCAAGGCCATTGTCCCACGGCTCGCGACCCATTTTCACGCCTCGAACCCGCGGTGACCCGTTTGCGCTCGCGCGAGGGGCGCCAGCGGCCGCCGCTGAGGGGCGCCAGCACGCTGGCGGCAGTCACCGGCAGCGGTCAAGCGGTCTGCCACCAGTCCAGGTCGAGGTGCCCGCGGGCGACCAGGACCGCGGGTCCGGTGAGCGTGGCGGTCGTCGGCGTGACCTCCACCTCGACGGTGCCGCCGGGGATGTGCACCACTCGACGCCCGGTGTCCGCACCGGCCGCGCGCAGCGCCGCCACCGCCGCGGCGACCGTGCCGGTCCCGCAGGAGCGGGTCTCCCCGACGCCGCGCTCGTACACGCGCATCTGCACGTGGTCGCCCTCCAGCGGGCGGACGAACTCGACGTTCACGCCGTTCGGGAACAGGTCGGGGTCGTGCGGCGGCCGGGTCTCCAGGTCGAGGTCTTCGAGCTCGGCATCGCTCACGCAGGCCAGGTGCGGGTTGCCGACGTCGACGGCGACTCCGCTGAAGGTGCGGCCCGAAGCGCTGGTGGTGGACTCCCCGAAGATCTTCGCCGCACCCATGTCGACGGTCACCTGCCCGTCCTCGCGGATCCGGACCGGTCGCACGCCCGCACGGGTGCCCACCGGCAGCTCACCGGTGGTGGCCAGCCCGGAGTCGGCGAGGTAGCGGGCGAACACGCGCACGCCGTTGCCGCACATCTCAGCGATCGAACCGTCGGCGTTGCGGTAGTCCATGAACCACACGTCCGCCGGGACGTCGGCGGGAGCGTCCGGCAGCGCACCGGCTCGGACCACCCGCAGCACGCCGTCCGCGCCGAGACCGCGGCGGCGATCGCACAGCGCCCGCACGCGTTCGCCGGTCAGCTCCAGCGCGCCGTCCGGGTCGGGCAGGATGACGAAGTCGTTCTGGGTGCCGTGCCCCTTGATGAACTCGGGTCCCTGAGAAGTGCGCACGTCGACGAGTCTACGGAGCGAGCGCGGCCCGGACGTCGGCGACCAGGGCCGGGTCGGCGGCGTCGAACCAGCGGATCCGCGCGTCCCGGCGGAACCAGGAGCGCTGGCGCCGGACGAAGCGGCGGGTGAGCTTCGCGGTCTCCGCAGCGGCGGCCGCCATGTCCTCCTCGCCGTCGAGTTCGGCGAGGACCTGCTGGTAGCCGAGGGCACGGCTGGCGGTGCGCCCCGAGCGCAGTCCGATCTCCTCCAGCCGCCGGACCTCCTCGACCAGACCGGCGTCGAACATGCGGGTCACCCGGCGGTCGACGCGCTCGTCGAGGTCTTCGACCGGGCGGTCCAGGCCGAGCAGCACCGCGCCGTAGCGCGGCGGACCGGGTTTCGGCAGGTTCGCCGAGAACGGTTTCCCGGTGATCTCGATGACCTCCAGCGCCCGCACGATGCGCCGCCCGTTGCTGGTCAGGATGGCCAGCGCGGCCGCCGGGTCGAGCTCGGCCAACCGCTGGTGCAGCACCGCGGGGCCGACCTGCTCCAGCTCCGCTTCGTACTTGCGCCGGACCTCCGCATCCGTGCCCGGGAAGGTGAGGTCGTCGATCACGGCCTGCACGTAGAGGCCGGAGCCGCCGACCAGGATCGGGGTGCGGCGCCTGGCCAGGACGTCCTCCACGGCGGCGCGGGCGTGCCGCTGGTAGGCCGCCACCGATGCGGTCTCGGTGACCTGGAGGACGTCGAGCTGGTGGTGCGGGACGCCTTGGCGCTCGGCCTCGGTGAGCTTGGCGGTGCCGATGTCCATCCCCCGGTAGAGCTGCATGGCATCGGCGTTGACCACTTCGCCGCCGAGGTCCTGCGCGAGTTCCACGGCCAGGTCCGACTTGCCGGTTGCGGTGGGACCGATGATCGCCACCAGGTGGGGAAGGCACTGCACACCCCGACCCTAGTTCCTGGCCTCCGACCTGCCGGATCAGGCCGTGGTGCGGGCGGCGAACTGGACGGGACCGGCCGCCCAGGTCAGGGCTGCCTGGTCCAGGTCGCTACGTGGTAGGTGACGCCGTACGGGGTCGCCGAGTAGAGGAGCTCGCCGCGCCAGGTTCCGCCGCTGGCCGCCACCGCTCCCGGCAGGACCTGGAGCGCGGCGCGGCCTTCGACGCCGAGTTCAGCGCACAGCTGCGGGTCCAGGGCTTGCAGCTGTGCGGTGTCGACCTCGGCCAGGGCCGTGCGGATCTGCTCGTCGAGCCCGCTCGCGCGCTCGTCCGGCGGGTGCGGCGAGCGCTCGTCGGTGCAGTTCGAGCCGTCCGCCAGCACGAGCAGGCCGTCGGTTTCCGCCGCCAGCGACTCCCCCAGCCGCCAGCTCTCCTCCGCCGGGGTGTCCGGCGCGAGCAGGCGCACCGATGCGGAACCGGCACCGGCCTGCTCGCGCAGCAGACCGGTGATCAGGGCCGGTAGCGGGAGTTCCGGGTCCGTGGCGGCGGTGCCGCCCAGCGTCACCCGGACGTCCCGGCCGAAGCCCGCGAACGTGCCCGCCGTGTCGGGTCCCAGCACGGTCGGACCCGTCCGATCTACGCCAACGGCCACCCATTCGGCTGCACGTTCAGTCAGACTGGACACGGCGCGCGAACAGGCGCCCCGCAAGCGCGCGGTTTCCGCATCGGCACGCACGGTCAGCGCGGGAACCAGCAACGGCGGGTACGGCACCACAGCGATACAGGCGATCACATCCGTGCACGGTAGAGGCACTGGCGAATGGCACCGAGACCGGCGGCGACGCGGGCTTGCCCACCCCTGCCCGCTGCGCCCGAACAGGTGCTTGATGACAATGAAGCCGTGCAGGTCACCGGATCGCTGCGGGTGGTCAACCGCTGCTCCGGCGCGTCGATTTCGCGACGGAGTACCGATTCGCGCCCTGACCTGTTTGAATGCGCCAGCGGAGGCCGGACCGCCGATGGGTCCGGGTCGCCGCTTGCTGGGCCCCGTGCATGCGGGGCGCCCGTGCCCGGCACGGGCATCGGAGCGGGCACGCAAGGAGGAAGCCGGCCATGACGCACCAGGACACGACCCCCGAGCCGGTCGCTGACAAGGCGACCGAGGACTCGACCACCGGCACCACCGGGTCAGCCGCGGTCGCGCCCGCGGTGCCGACCGCGTCCACCGATCCCACCAAGTGGGGGCGGGTGGACGCCGACGGCACGGTGTACGTCCGCACCGCCGACGGCGAGCGGGCGATCGGCTCCTGGCAGGCCGGTGACGCCGCCGAGGGCCTGGCCCTCTACGCCCGCAAGTTCGACGACCTGCTCACCGAGGTCGAGCTGCTGGAGACCCGGCTGCGCACCCACGCCGGCGACCCGAAGCACACCCTGACCAACGCCAAGCACCTGCACGAATCGCTGGCCGAGGCCGCGGTCATCGGTGACCTCGCGGCGCTCAACACCCGGATCGAGCACCTGCTGGTGCGGGCCGAGCAGGCCGTCGAAGGCGCCAAGCACGAGAAGGAGCAGGCCCGCGCGGACGCGATCGCGCGCAAGGAAGCGCTGGTCGCCGAGGCCGAGCAGATCGCGGCCGAGGCCACCCACTGGAAGAGCGCCGGCGACCGGCTGCGGGAGATCCTGGAGGAGTGGAAGAAGGTCCGCGGCGTCGACCGCAAGACCGACGAGCAGCTGTGGCGGCGGTTCTCCAAGGCGCGCGACGCGTTCAGCCGCCGCCGGGGTTCGCACTTCGCCGAGCTCGACCGGCAGCGCGCGGCGTCCAAGGCCCACAAGCAGGAGCTCGTCGAGGAAGCGGAGTCGCTGACCGAGTCCACCGACTGGGGCGACACGGCGAACCGCTACAAGCAGCTGATGGCGGAGTGGAAGGCGGCCGGGCGGGCGCCCAAGGACAGCGATGACGCGCTGTGGCAGCGGTTCCGCGCCGCGCAGGACCGGTTCTTCAGCCGCCGCTCGGAGGCGTTCTCCGAGCGCGACGCCGAGTTCGCCGCGAACGCGAAGCTGAAGGAGGAGCTGCTCGTCGAGGCCGAGCAGATCGATCCGTCGGCCGACCTCAAGGCCGCTCAGGCGCACCTGCACCGGATCCAGGAGCGGTGGGACGAGATCGGCAAGGTGCCGCGCGAGCGGATGCGCGATCTGGAGGGCCGGCTGCGGGCGGTGGGCGACAAGGTCCGCAACGCCGCCGACGCGCAGTGGCGGCGCACCGACCCGGAGGCGCAGGCCAGGGTCGAGCAGTTCCGCGAGCGGGTCGAGCAGTTCGAGGCGCAGGCCGAGAAGGCGCGCGCCGCGGGCGACGAGCGCCGCGCCAAGAAGGCGCAGGAGCAGGCCGACCAGTGGCGGGAGTGGCTGTCGGCCGCCGAGCAGGCGATCGCCAGCAGGTAGCGGATGTGCGAAGGGCCCCTCCGGCTGGAGGGGCCCTTTCGCGCGTTGGACGTCAGTCCCTGGACCAGATGACCTTGATCCACTGGATGGCCAGGACGACCATGCAGACCGCCGCGATGACCAGGCCGAACGCCGGGCCGTGCTGACCGCTGGTCTGGCGGGACCAGATCGCGATCACCCCTTCGAAGGCCACCACGAGCCCGGCCAGGCCTGCCACGAAGGCGAACAGCCAGCGGCGGGTGATCAGCGCCAGCGTGCCGAAGCCGAGGCCGACGACGGTGGAGTTCACCGCGAACAGCCACGGCAGCAGGCCGATCTTGAGCGCCGGGTCCGCCTGACCGGTCAGCACCTCCCAGCCCGCGGCGTCACCGGCCCAGGGCAGCATCGCGGAGACGACCAGCACCAGCATCACCGGCGCGATCACCATCGCCCGGGCGCCCGGGTCGATTCGGCGCAGCCAGGCCCGCTGCTGGCGCTGGTCCTCGGCCTCGCTCATCATCGCTTCCTGCACTCCGCTCAACACGCACATCCCTGTTCGGCGTTCGGCTGCGGGGCCGGGGCCCCGAAGGACGGCAGGCCGAGCGTGACGCCCGAGGTCTTCGGCCGCACGCCCTCCTCCCAGTGGTCGCCCGCCCGGGTGCGCCGGTGCGAGCTGATGTCGGTGTCGGCGACCAGGTGGTGCGGGGCGGCGCGGGTGATGGTGGTGTGCACGACGTCGCCGGGCCGGATCTCGCGGTCGATGGCGCCGGTCGGCGTGAAGTGCACCAGCCGCCCGTCGCGGGCGCGGCCGGAGAGCCGGTGGGTCTCCGCGTCCTTGCGGCCCTCGCCCTCGGCGACCAGCAGTTCCACCGGGCGGCCGACGAGGTTCTTGTTCTCCGCCCAGGAGATCTCGTTCTGCAGCTCGATCAGCCGGTCGTAGCGCTGCTGCACGACCTCCTTCGGCAGCTGGTCGGGCAGCTCGGCGGCGGGCGTGCCGGGGCGCTTGGAGTACTGGAAGGTGAAGGCGCTGGAGAACCGGGCCTGCCGGACGACCTCCATCGTCGCCTCGAAGTCCTCCTCGGTCTCACCGGGGAAGCCGACGATGATGTCGGTGGTGATGGCCGCGTCCGGCATCGCCTCGCGCACGTTGCGCAGGATGTTCAGGTATCGCTCGGAGCGGTAGGAGCGGCGCATCGCCTTGAGGATCCGGTCGGAGCCGGACTGCAGCGGCATGTGCAGCTGCGGGCACACGTTCGGCGTCGCGGCCATCGCCTCGATCACGTCGTCGGTGAAGTCGCGCGGGTGCGGCGAGGTGAAGCGGACCCGCTCCAGGCCCTCGATCTGCCCGCAGGAGCGCAGCAGCTTGCCGAACGCGAAGCGGTCGCCGAACTCGACGCCGTAGGCGTTGACGTTCTGGCCGAGCAGCGTCACCTCGAGCACGCCCTCGGAGACCAGCGCCTGCACCTCGGCGAGGATCTCGCCCGGCCGACGGTCCTTCTCCTTGCCGCGCAGCGCGGGCACGATGCAGAACGTGCAGGTGTTGTTGCAGCCGACCGACACCGACACCCAGCCGGAGTAGGCCGATTCGCGGCGCGCCGGGAGCGTGGAGGGGAAGACGTCGAGCGCTTCGAGGATCTCGACCTCGGCCTCTTCGTTGTGCCGGGCGCGCTCCAGCAGCGTCGGCAGCGAACCGAGGTTGTGGGTGCCGAAGACGACGTCCACCCACGGGGCCCGCTTGACGATCGTGTCGCGGTCCTTCTGCGCCAGGCAGCCGCCCACCGCGATCTGCATGTTCGGGTTGCGGTCCTTGGCCGGGCGCATGTGGCCGAGGGTGCCGTAGAGGCGGTTGTCCGCGTTCTCCCGCACCGCGCAGGTGTTGAACACGACCACATCGGCGTCACCCGATCCGGCGCGCTCGTACCCGGCGTCCTCCAGCATGCCCGCGAGCCGCTCCGAATCGTGCACGTTCATCTGGCAGCCGAAGGTGCGGATCTCGTACGTCCTCGTGCTCACCGCTCCACGGTAGCTCCTGGTCAGATCGCGGATTCACCCGCCCGGCGAGCAGGTCGCGCTCAGCTCGGCTACCGAGCGTCAGTGATCACCCACGAAAAGCGACTGCGGAGCGTAACCTAGTTGCAACATCGCTTGGTCCGTTCCGTCTGGACTATCCCCCGAATGAGGCTTAAGTTTCGGCCAACGAATCCACTTTGACGCGTTCAGGAGTTCGAATGACGGCAGCTTCCACGGACGCTCCGATGATCCGGATGTCCGCGGTCGACAAGTACTTCGGTTCCTTGCACGTGCTGCGGGAGATCGACCTGGAAGTCCCCCGCGGGCAGGTCGTGGTGGTGCTCGGGCCGTCCGGGTCCGGCAAGTCGACGTTGTGCCGGGCGATCAACCGGCTGGAGCCGATCAACTCCGGCAGCATCGAGATCGACGGCGTCCCGCTGCCCGCCGAGGGCCGGGCGCTGGCCGAGCTGCGCTCCGACGTCGGCATGGTGTTCCAGCAGTTCAACCTGTTCGCGCACAAGACGATCCTGGAGAACGTCACGCTGGGGCCGGTCAAGGTCCGCAAGCAGAGCAAGGAAGCGGCTCGGGAGACCGCGCTGCAGCTGCTGGAGCGGGTCGGCATCGCCAACCAGGCGGACAAGTACCCGGCGCAGCTCTCCGGTGGCCAGCAGCAGCGCGTCGCGATCGCGCGGGCGCTGGCGATGAAGCCGAAGGTGATGCTGTTCGACGAACCCACCTCGGCGCTGGACCCGGAGATGGTCAACGAGGTGCTGGACGTCATGACCGACCTCGCGGCCGAGGGGATGACCATGCTGGTCGTCACGCACGAGATGGGCTTCGCGCGCCGCGCCGCGCACCGGGTGCTCTTCATGGCCGACGGCGAGGTGGTCGAGGACGCCGCGCCGGACGCGTTCTTCGACGACCCGAAGAGCGACCGCGCCAAGGACTTCCTCGGCAAGATCCTCACCCACTGAGTGCCCACTGCGTAGAAAGGCAGAGGTAATGCGAGCCAAGAAGATGCGGTTGGTGACCGTGCTGGCCGCCTCGCTGGCGCTGGCCCTGACCGGCTGCGGCCGGGAAGGCGCCCCCGGCGGCGGCGAACCGCAGGTCCAGCAGGACATCGCCCAGAACGTGCAGGTCGAGGGATCGCCGACGTTCGACCGGATGAAGCAGAAGGACCGCGTCGTGATCGGCGTCAAGGAGGACCAGCCGGGGCTGGGCTTCCGCGACCCGGTGACCAACCAGTACTCCGGCTTCGACATCGAGATCGCCCGGCTGATCGCCGCGCAGCTCGGCTTCGACCCGAACACCAAGATCGAGTACAAGCCGATCCCGTCGACCGCGCGCGAGCAGGCGATCTCCACCGGTGAGGTCGACTACTACGTCGGCACCTACACCATCAACGACAAGCGCAAGGAGCAGGTCGGCTTCGCCGGGCCGTACTACATGGCGGGCCAGGACCTGCTGGTGCGCTCGGACAACACCGACATCACCGGCAAGGACTCGCTCAAGGGCAAGAAGGTCTGCTCGGCGACCGGATCGACCCCGATCCAGAAGGTCAAGGCCGACCAGCTGACCGAGCCGCAGAACATCGTCGAGTTCCAGCGCTACTCCGAGTGCGTCCAGCAGCTGCTCGACGGCCAGATCGACGCCGTCACCACCGACGACGCGATCCTGAAGGGCTACGCGGCCCAGGACCCGGACAAGCTGAAGGTCGTCGGCCAGGTCTTCTCCGAGGAGCCCTACGGCGTCGGCCTGTCCCGCGAGGACAACGCGCTGCGCGCCAAGGTCAACGACATCCTGGAGCAGGCCGCGACCAGCGGCGAGTGGAAGCGCGTCTACGACGCGACCCTCGGCAAGTCGGGCAGCACCGCTGAGCCGCCCAAGGTCGACCGCTACTGATCCGTCATCGGGTGCCCGGGGCCGTGCGCGGTCCCGGGCACCCGATTCCTCCTGGAGTACGCATTGTTCGACATCTTGGTGGAGTACGGCGACGTCCTCGCCAGGGGTTTCCTCAGCACCATCGAGCTCTTCCTGCTGTCCGCGGTGGGGTCGCTGGTGCTGGGCACGCTCCTGGCCACGATGCGGGTCAGCCCGATCCCGGCGCTGCGGGCGGTCGGCACCGGGTACGTGACGCTGCTGCGCAACACCCCGCTGACGCTGGTGTTCTTCTTCTTCGTCTTCGCCTACCCCAAGCTGGAGCTCGTCCAGTTCCCGTTCTTCACCGCCGCGGTGATCGCGCTGACGATCTACACCTCGGCCTTCGTCTGCGAGGTGCTGCGCGCGGGGATCAACACCGTTCCGGTCGGGCAGGCCGAGGCGGCCCGCTCCATCGGGTTGGGCTTCGGCCAGTCGCTGACCAACGTGATCCTGCCGCAGGCGTTCCGCGCCACGGTTCCGCCGCTGGTCAGCGTGCTGATCGCGCTGCTGAAGAACACCACGGTCGCGGCCGGGTTCAGCGTGAACGAGGTCGGCGCGGTCATCCCGTACCTCAACGAGCAGGGTGAGCCGACGCTGAACGCCTTCGTGTGGATCGCCGTCGGGTTCCTGATCCTGGTCATCCCGCTGACCCTGGTGCAGCGCAGCTTCGAGAAACGGTGGAGCGTGTCCCGATGAGCAGCGTCCTGTTCGACACCCCCGGTCCGCGCGCCCGCGCGCGCAACCGGCTGATCAGCATCATCAGCGCCCTCGTGGTGCTGGGCCTGCTGGGATACGTGGTGCTGCGCTTCTACGCCACCGGGCAGTTCGACGCCAGCAAGTGGGAGTGGCTGCTCTACGAGCAGATCCAGGTGGAGCTGCTCGGCGCGCTGTGGAACACCGTTCGTGCGTTCCTCACGGGTGCGGTGCTGGCGCTGGTCTTCGGCGCGGTGTTCGCGCTCGGCAGGCTCTCCGACCACAAGTGGATCCGGCTGCCCTCCGCCGCGGTCGTGGAGCTCTTCCGCGCGATCCCGCTGGTCGTGCTGATCTTCTTCCTGTACTACGCGGCGCCGCAGCTGGGCGTGAGCTTCGGCCAGTACTGGTCGGTCGTGCTCGGTCTGACGCTGTACAACGGCTCGGTGCTGGCCGAGGTGTTCCGGGCCGGCGTGGCCGCCCTGCCGAAGGGGCAGATGGAGGCCGCCTACTCCATCGGCATGCGCAAGAACCAGGTCATGCGGACCGTGGTGCTGCCGCAGGCGGTGCGCATGATGCTGCCCGCGATCGTCAGCCAGCTGGTGGTGCTGCTCAAGGACAGCGCGCTCGGCTTCCTGATCACCTACCAGGAGCTGCTGTACTACGCGCGCTACCTCGGCGGCATCCCGACGCTGGACCGGCCGATCATCCCGGTCAGCCTGGTGGTGGCGGCGATCTACATCTCGATGTGCCTGCTGCTGACGTGGTTCGCCACCTACCTGGACCGGCGCAACCGCCGGACCAAGAAGACCAAGCAGCTGGCCCCGGCCGCCAAGCCGCTGGCGGAAACCGCCGTCGGCGACTGAGCACTGCTGCACGAGGAGGGCATCGCCGACGGCGGTGCCCTCCTTCGTCTTCAGCCGTCGAAGCGGTCGTTCTTTAACGCTGCGATGAACGAGGCCCACTGACCAGAAGTCGTGGTGAAGTACCCGGCTGCACGATCCTTGGTGTCGCGCACCGCAGCGCCACCCTCAACGCGCCCGACCTCGACACAGTTGGAGCCGTTCACCGATCGGCTGGACTTCCGCCAGTTAGTCGGTTCCTGCTGTACCGTCATGTTTCGCATCCATTCTGTTGATCACATCGGCGATGAGCTCGGATGTGGCGTCCGGGCTCAGCGCAACCTCTTTCACCTTCGCAGCCGCTTCCTGGTACGTGGCGACATCGGCGGTTTCGTGAAGGAACAAGGAAGACCGCCTTGTTTCCAGTTGGACCACTGGTGCGTGATCTACGCCGCGCTCGACCAGGTCGAATGCGCCCTCGAGTCCTGGATGCCAGCCCACGCCCATCGGCACTACGCGTAGGTCAACAGTGGGCCATTCCATGACGTGGAGCAGCCATTGCAGCTGCTCATGCATCACCTGGTGGCCGCCGATCAGGCGGTAGAGCGCGCTCTCGTCGACGAAGGCGGACAGAATGGCTGGCTTGCTGGTGCGCGTAATGGCATCCCGCCTGCCGAGGCGGACCGCTACGCGCGTCTCGATGTCGGCGTCAGGAACACCGCCAGCGGTCATGATCGCCCGCACGTAGTTCCCGGTTTGCAGCAGGCCAGGGATCAGCATCGCCGAAACGGCGGTGATCGCTGTTGCATCGCGCTCGATCTCCAGCAGCGCGGCGGTTTGTCGCTGCTGCTCGGGCAGGCTGGTGGCCACCCAATGTGATCCATCGGTGTCGCGTGCCAGCTCTACGAGTTCCTCGCGTATCGCGTTGTCCGCTCCGAGAGCGCTGAGCACGGTCGCGACGTCGACGGGTCGTGGCGAGCGCTCGCCCTTCTCCCAGCGGCCGATGGTCGTGTGCGAGAGCCCGAGTTTGTCGGCGAGTTGCCGGGCGCTGAGTCCAGCGTCTTCGCGGGCGCGGCGGAGTTCGGAGCCGATCGCCACTGCTTTCGGGGTGGTGCCAGCCATGTGCCACAGGATAGCGACGCCCACGGTAGCGATGAGTTCACCACAAAGGTGCATTGTGCCAATCGGCACCGTCGATCATTCTTAATGGGTCCAGTTGGCACCACGGTTCCATCTGGCAGCAACCTATCGGACGGAGGTCGCCATGCCCGGATACAGCCCCCACCCGTTCCACTGGAGTCCCGCAGGCGGTCAGCGGCATGCGAGCGCTGATGCGCATCCGCCGGGTGCGTTGGTCTATCCCGATGGCACCGAGTTGACGACGTTGTGCGATCAGGTCGTCAAGGCCGAAACCGGCGATATGGCTTGGTTGTGGCCGACGTGCCCGGACTGCGACGCGGCGGCGCGGGTGCTGGCCGGGCTTCCGCCGTTGGCCGGTGGGCGATGAGTGCCGGGCGTCCGCAGCTCGCTTACCTGGCTCGTGGGGCGATCTTCGCGCTGGACGGTGCGGTTGCGGACCTGGAATCGGGCGAGTGCACGGCTTTTGAGCGCGAGCGGCTGGCGAGCTGCCTGGAACGGCTGGCCGGGGCGCTGCGCACGGACAACGCAGTCATCACCATTCGAGCCGAGAGGGCAGATCGTTGATCATCGTGCTGGTTTCCTCCGCAGTCGCCGTCGTTGCTCTCGTCGCCTGGTTCTCGGTGCGGCAGTTCGCCGAGCAGGGCAAGCACGCCGGATCGGGCGCTGGCGCGTTGACCGTGCACCAGCTGCTGGCCCAAGCCCGAGCCGAGGCCACGCGCGGTGGCAGGCATCGGCTCCGCGAACCCGAAAACCGGGGCGATCCATTCGATGACTCGGTGACGCAAGTGCTTCCCCGGGCCGAGGCGGGATTGCCGTTCGACGACACCGCTGCGATGGCGAGGCATCCGTGGACGCTGCGCCGGATTCTCGCCGAACTCCAACGGTTGTGAAGCTCGGCGAGAGCACCGAGGTCCCCCTCCCAGCCCCGGTGTCCTCGCCGCCCCCGTGCCCGCACGCCGTCGGCCCCCGGACGGCCGGGCACGCGGATGGCCGGGCAGCAGCGCCCTCCCCGACACTGCCCGGCCATCCACCCGCCCCCGGCGCGACGCCGATCCCGACCGGCTCGCGCCGGGGGCGCACCACGACGGAGCGAACTTTTCGAGGTGAAGGGCACCTTTTAGCAAGTTACTTGCCTAAAGGTGCCCTTCACCTACCACCCATCCGAGCGCAGCACCGCCCCGCGCGGCGCGAGCGCGGGTGAGTTTTTCCGCGTGAAGGGCACCTTTCACCAAGTAAGTGGGTGAAAGGTGCCCTTCACCTCTCCCCTGACCCGGTGATTCGCTCCGGTAGGCGGGCGAGTTCGAGGCGGGAGGTGACGCCGAGCTTCGCGTAGGCGTTGGACAGGTGGTAGCCGACCGTTCGCGGGCCGAGGAACAGCTGGGCGCCGATGTCCCGGTTGGTCAGGCCGGTCGCCGCCAGCCGGACGACCTGACGTTCCTACGGAGTCAGCCGAGCCAGCGCCTGAACTCTTCAGGGGTGTTCACGCCGGCCGTGAGCACCGCTTCGTAGATCATGGTGCTGGTGACGGTATCTCGGTAGCGGGGATCCACCCAGTAGGCAGCCTTGATGTCCAGGATGGCGGCCCGTGATTCTGGTGTCAGCCGCGCGGTGAACGCGCGTGCCGTTGCGCGGGTACGTTCAAAGTCGGCGTCGTCCAAGGCCCACAGGTCGAGCTTCCACGCGCCTCGCCGCGGATCGCCCTGCTTGATACCGAAGTAGAGGCCGTGCGGCAGATCAGGGACAGCGCCTGCCCAGTTGTCCCGGAACGAGGCGCTGCGCGCGTCCACGAGCTGCGCAACCCGGCCGCCGAACTCGAAGTACTCGGCAACGCTCAGCTCAGGCGCCCTGATGTAGATGTCCAAGTCACGCCAGATCATCAAGTCGGAGTGGTAGCTTCCGCCGACGAACGTCTCTCCGACATCACTGGCCAGGGCCAGCAGACCACGCGCCTGGAGGAGTTCATCGGCCTCAAGCCGAACGTCACCGGTCACAACGAACAGTTTCGCACCGCTGAACCCGTCCCTGGACGCGAGCCGGTGAAAACGTGGTCGGGCTGGTCAGCCCGCGAGGCCGGGCAGGTGGGCGAGTTCGAGGCGGGAGGTGACGCCGAGCTTCGCGTAGGCGTTGGACAGGTGGTAGCCGACCGTTCGCGGGCTGAGGAACAGCTGGGCGCCGATGTCGCGGTTGGTCAGGCCGGTCGCTGCTAGGCGGACCACCTGGCGTTCTTGCGGCGTCAGCCGGGGTTGCTCGGTGGGCGGGCGACTTTCCCCGGTGGCGCGCAGTTCTTCGCGGGCGCGCTCCGCCCAGGGACGCGCGCTCAGCCGCTCGAAGCTCTCCAGTGCTGAGCGCAGCTGCACGCGGGCGTCGACGCGGCGCTGTCGGCGGCGCAGCCACTCGCCGTAGAGCAGTTCGGTGCGAGCGCGTTCGAACGGCACC
The DNA here is from genome assembly GCF_027853965.1 of Saccharopolyspora indica. GTDB lineage: Bacteria > Actinomycetota > Actinomycetes > Mycobacteriales > Pseudonocardiaceae > Saccharopolyspora > Saccharopolyspora indica. Next base: position 77,735 of record NZ_JAQGLB010000028.1, read on the forward strand.
TCGTCGCCGTCCCGGTGCAGTCGCACGGCCGCCGCGTAGTGCGGCTCGGGGTCCTCGCTGAGCAGCGCTCGGCAGCGCTGGGCGATCGCGGCGGCCCAGGGGCGGCCGATGTGCGTTGCCCAGTCCACGTACCAGTCGCACGGTTCCTGCGCGCGTTCCGGTCGGCCGGTTCGGACCGCCGCCTCGACCAGGTCCGGCAGACCGTTTCGGGCATCCATCCTGGTCAGGCCGGCCGCGATGTCGTCGGCCCTGGCCACGACGGCCTCCGGACGTCCGGCGGCCAGGTCGGCCAGGTTCAGCGCGCGCGTGGCCCGGAGCGCGACCGGCGGCACACCGTGCTTCCGCGCCTCGGACAGCAGGCTGCGGCACCGCTCGTCGTCGCCTTCGATGGCGGCCAGGTGGGCGAGGACGACCGTCAGCACTCCGGTTGCCGACGCGTGGCCGAGTTCTTCGGCCAGGCGCAGTCCTTCCGTCCCGCTGGTCCAGGCCTCGCCGTGCATCCCGAGTTGCATCTGCGTCAGGGCGAGAACCGCCACGGCGTCGGGCAGCGCCCCCAGCGCGCCTTCGGCGCGACAGCTGTCGGCCAGGGCCGAGGCGAGGCTGTGGGCGGTCCGGAAATCGCCGAGCCAGACGTGCGACCACACGATCATCACGCGCTTGCGCGGCGGGCCCGCCGGCGGTCCCAGCGCGCTGCGCATCTCCCGCACCGCCGCGACGCCGTCGGTGGCGCCGCCGCTGGTGAGCCGGTGGAAGCCGGTCGCGGCGCGGGCCAGCGCGGCGACCAGGTCCGAGTTGGTCCGGCCGAGCGCGTCCGCGCTGCGCGCGGCGTCGACGACGGCGGCCAGATCGCCGGATTCCCAGGCGTTCTTGGCCGCCCGGAAGAGCAGGCGCCCGGCCAGTTCCGGAGCCCGTGCCGCGACGTCCGCCGCCTCCTCGATCAACGCCCGGTAGGGCTGGCCGCCCCGTTCTTGGGCGAGGAGCGCGTCGACGCCGGCGGCTTCGGCCAGGTCGACGGGGTCGGTGAGGAATCCGGCCGTGTCCGCGACGAATCCGGCGGCGCGTTCCGGCCGTCCGGCGTCGGCGGCCGCCTTCGCCGCCGCGATGAGCCGCCGACCCCGCTGCCGCCGGTCCGGGGTGAGTGCGGCCGCGCGTTCGCAGAGCGCGGCGACAGCGGCGTATCCGCCGCGGCGGCGCACTTCTGCCGCGCTCTCCTCGAGTTCGGCCGCGATCTCCTCGTCCGGCTGGACGGTCGCGGCGGCCAGGTGCCAGGCCCGCCTGCCCCGGTCCAGCCGGTCGGCGAGCGCCCGGTGCGCTTCGAGTCGGCGCGCCACCTCGGCCCCGCAGCAGGCAGTGCTCTGGAGAAGCGGGTGGCCGAAGACGAACGTGCCGCCGACCAGGTGGAGCAGGCCTGCGCGCTCTGCTGGGGCGAGGTCCTCGATGGAGGCTCCGAGCGATTCGGCGGCGTCGAGCACCACCGCTGCTTCTCCGGTGTCGACCAGGGCTGCGACCAGCAGCAACGTCCTGGTGCGCGGCGGTTGTCCGGCGATCCGGGCCGCGAGCATCCGCTGGACCGGGGTGCGCAGCGGAGCGGGCTCGTAGCCGAGGGCGGTCCGGAACGCGGGGAGTTCGAGCAGCGCCAGCGGGTTTCCGCGCGCCTCGCCCAGGATCCGGGTGCGGATGTCGTCGAGCAGATCAGCGGGCAGCAGTGCATCCGCGGCCGCGTCGTCGAGCCCGTCGAGGTGCAGCTCGGGCACGCCCGGTGCCGGGAATTCCGGCGCGTGCGGCTCTCGGACGGCGAAGAGCAGCGCCACCGGCTCGGTGTCCAGCCTGCGCGCGGCGAACAGCAAGGCCTCCGCCGATGCCGCGTCGAGCCAGTGCGCGTCGTCGACCACGCACAGCAGCGGTCGCTCGGCGGCCAGCATGCCGAACAGCGTCAACACCGCCAGGCCGACCAGGAAGCGGTCGGCGTCGCCCGCCCCGAACGCAGTGCGCAGCGCCCCGGCCTGCTCGGCCGGGAGCTCGTCGAAGCGGTGCGCGGCGGTGCGCAGCAGCAGGTGCAGTCCCGCATAGGGCAGTTCGGACTCGGCCTCGACGCCGCTCCCCCGCAGCAGCCGCATCCCGTCGTCGTCGAGGTGGTGCAGCAGTGCGCTCTTCCCGATCCCGGCCTCACCGCGGATCACGAGCGCACCGCCGCTCCCGGAACGAGCAGCGCGCAGCACTCCGGTGATGGCCGCCAACTCGTCCACCCGCCCGCTGATCACGTCGCAAGGCTAGCCGGAGACCAGGCGGCGGGCGTTCGTCCCGGCACCTCGCGGAATCCGTTGCTGCGCCGAGAGAACCGCGGCGGCGTAGCGCGCGTCCGGACGCAGCGCGTGCTCGCGCATGCAGGCCTCGGTGAACTTGATGACGTGCTCGTCGCCGTGCTCCACGGCCCGCGCCACGAGTTCGGCGAAGCCCAGCTGCTCCGCTTCACCGGCGAGCGTGCGCGCGGCGTCCTCGCCCTGGCGGCCGACGGTGAACGTCGTCAGCAGCGCTGCCTGCATCTTCCACAGCTCGCCCACCGAAGCCAGGTGCTGCTCGGCCGGGAGGTGCGGCAGCACGAGCCGCACGGCCGCCGGTGCGGTGACCGCGTGGACCAGCGCCGGAGCCGGGACGAACTCGGGGTGCGCGAGGAAGACCCCGGCGAACTCGGCGGTCATCTCACCGAGCAGCCACTGCGCCTCGGCCGGTCCCGGCGCGCTCAGCGCCTCCGCGTAGCCGGGGACCTCGTCCATCCGGGACCACGCCTGCCGGAGCTCGTCGATGTTGTTCGCCTCGGCGAGGCCTTCCCTGGGCAACGCCGCGACGGCCGCGACGAATCCGCCCGACGCCTCGAAAGTCGCGTTGCCGGGCAGGTGCACGAACCGAGCGGCCCAGTAGGCCATGCCGCGGGCGAGTTCGTCGAGCTGCAGCGGGCTCGGTTCGGCGACCGCGGCCAGGCCGCGCACGGCGTGCGCGGTGCGGATCACCCCGTGCGTCATACCGGCGAAGACGCCCGTGATCAGCCGCGGCCACCAGCGGGCGAGCACCGCGCGCCACGGCTCGTCGGCCAGCTCGCGGCGGAACAGCCGCTCCCAGTCCCCGGCCCGGCCGAACACGCCGAGCGCGGAGCGCCACGAGGACTCGTCCGCCGCGTCGATGCGGTTCGACGACTCCGGCGGATCGTAGTGCTCCTGCCCCCGGCGGTAGTTCTCGATCCACGGCCCCACCGCGTCGTAGTAGCCGAGCACCGCGATGGTCTCCGCACCCATCGGCGCGTGGTTCGCCAGCTCTCCCCCGGTGCGCTCGTAGCCGAGGTTCGCCACCCGGTCCAGCGCTTCGTTGACGGTCGCTTCGTATCCGCTCATCGGCCGCTCCTTCCACCTCCGCCAACGCTAGGAAGTCCCAGCGCCACCTCGCCTCCGTCGACCGACCGGGTTCCGGGCGACCAGGTCGCCCGACGGAGGCGACCGGCCGCCGCGGCTGCCTAGCGTCGGCGGCTGTGCGAACCACGCGATCCCGTGCCGGACGGCGGGAGTGGGCCGGTCTGGCCGTGCTCTCCCTCCCGATGCTGCTGCTGTCGATCAACAACTCCGCGCTGCACCTGGTGCTGCCGACGCTGAGCGCGGACCTCGCCGCCACCGGCCCGCAGCTGCTCTGGATCGTCGACGCGCACGGCTTCGCCACGGCGGCGCTGCTGATCACCATGGGATCGCTCGGCGACCGGATCGGGCACCGCGGGCTGCTGCTGGCGGGGACGGCGGCGTTCGGCACCGCCACCGTGCTCGCCGCGTTCGCGCCCAGCGCCGAGGTGCTGGTCCTGACGCGGGCGCTGGCCGGTGCGGCAGGTGCGGCGCTGATGCCCACGACGCTCGCGCTGCTGCGCGCGATGTTCCAGGTGCCCGAGCAGCGCGCGGCCGCGATCAGCTGGTGGGTGACCGGCTTCATCGCGGGCAACGTGCTCGGCCCGGTGGCCGGCGGGCTGCTGCTGGAGCTCGCCGGCTGGCGGTCGGTGTTCCTGCTGGGCGTTCCGGTGCTGGCGCTGCTGCTGGTCACCGGCCCGTTCCTGCTGCCGGAGCAGCGCGACCGCACGGGCGGGAAGCCGGACTTCACGAGCTCGCTGCTGTCGGCCGCCACCGTGGTGCTGTTCGTCTACGGCTTGAAGGAGCTGTCGACCGGATCCGGGCGGCTGGTGCCCGGGCTCGCGATCCTCGGCGGGCTCGTCCTCGGCTGGGCCTTCGTCCGCCGCCAGCGCAGATCTCCGCAGCCGATGCTCGACCTCTCGCTGCTCGGCGACCGGGCGTTCACCGCGCCGCTGCTGGCGGTCACCCTCATGGTCTTCACCACGGCGGGCACGACGCTGCTCCTCGCACAGCACCTGCAGGGCGTGCTGGGCCTGCCGCCGCTGCAGGCGGCGATCTGGCTGCTGCCGTCCACTGTGGCCGGAATCGCGCTGTCCGCCGCTTCCTCGGCGTTGACGCGCCGATTCCGCCCGACCGTTCTGCTGACGGCCGGGTTGCTCGTCGCGGCCGCCGGAACCGGGCTGCTCGCCGTTGCCGACGGCCCGGCCGCGCCGGTGCTCCTGGTGATCGGCATGATCGTGCTCCGCCTCGGAGCGGTGCCGGTCATGACGGCCAGCACGAGCGCGATCATCGACGCGGTGCCCGCGGAGCGCGCGGGTTCGGCGACCGCTCTCAAGGAGACCTGCGGCGAGCTCGGAATCGCACTCGGCGTGACCGTTCTGGGCAGCATCGGCGCCGCCGCCTACCGGAGCGGCTTGGGCGACGCGGTGCCCGGCACGGCGGGCGCGGAAGCCGCTGAAGCCGCACGCGGCGGCATCGGTGCAGCGGTCGAGCTCGCCGCCCGATTACCTCGCGCGGAAGGCGGCGAGCTCCTCGACCGAGCACGCGAGGCCTGGACCGCAGCGCTGCACGTCAGCACCGCGGTCGGCACCGCGGTCCTGATCGGGGCGGCGCTCCTGGTGTGGAGAGCCGCCCAGCGCAAGCGGTGAAGATCCTCAACCCGCCAGCAGCTTCTCGCGGACCGCGGCCGGTGCCGCGGGATCGGTGCCGCGCCAGGCGATCACGTCGTCGGGGCGGATCAGGAGTCCCTCTCCGGGCACCAGGAAGTCGGCGTCCAGGCGGTGGGCCGGGATTCCCCCGGCCGCCCAGCGCTGCGGATCGTCGGCCACCGCGAGCGCCCATCCCGGCCCAGCTAGGTCCAGTGTGGACAGACCGGTGCCGAGCCAGCGGTGCGGGACCCGGGTGGCGACCCGCCCGGCCGGGGCGAACTCGGTGACCGGTTCGGCATCGTCAGCGCCGTCCGCGAAGGCCCCTGCCGGGTACTGGAACGCGCCTGCGGCCAGCACGAGCGGATCGGCCAGCCCCGGATCGGGCGCGGTCGTCACGTCCCACGTCCGGCGGCTCGACTGGTCGGCGGTGAACCACCCGGCCGGGCGCCGCTCGGCGTCGTAGCTGTCCAGCAGCGCGGGCGCGGCCGCACCGGAGAGCACCGCGGCGAGCTTCCAGCCGAGGTTGTGCGCGTCGGCGATGCCGGTGTTCGCGCCGAGCGCGGCGAACGGCGGCATCACGTGCGCGGCGTCTCCGGCGAGGTGCACCCGCCCGTCCGAATAGCGGTCGGCGACCAGCATCTCCGCCTGCCAGGGCAGGACGCTGCGGACTTCGAGATCCGGCGCGGGCACGCCGAGCACGGTGCGCAGCAGCGCGGGCCAGTCCTGCTCGACCTCGCCACCGGTCATGAACACCCAGCGGGACCGCCCGTCCACCGAGGCCAGCGCGCCGGGCAGCGCCGGGTGCTCCAGCCTGCACAGGTTGAACTCCCGGTCGCGGACCACGTCGGACAGGTCGGCGTGGAAGTAGACGTTGACGCTGGGCTCGCCGACGGCGCCGCGCCCGGAGCGGCCGATCCCCAGCGCGGACCGCACCGGGCTGCGCGCACCATCCGCGGCGACGACGTGAGCCGCCCGGAGCTTGGTGTCCTGGCCGGTCCGGTGGTCGTGCAGCTCGGCGAGCACGCCGTCCGCGTCCTGGGCGAACGAGATCAGCTCGGTCTGGAACCGCACCCGCGCACCGGCGTCATCGGCCGCCTGCCGCAGGACCGGTTCCAGCACGTCCTGGGCGACCAGGCACGGCAGCTCCGGGCTGATCTCCATCGGATCGTCCGGTCCCGGGGGCTGCCACAGCGGCAGCTGCCGGGCTTCGGCGAGGGTGCGCCCGGTCGCCATGTGGTGGTGCTCGGCGAGGTCGCGCGCGGCTTCGCGGACCACCGCCGCGAGCCCGAGCTCGCGGAAGATCTCCAGGCTGCGCACGTGGAAGCGGCGGGCTTTCGGTTGCGGCGACGTCGTCGCGCGCTTCTCCACGAGAGTCACCTCGACGCCGTGGTGACGCAGGACGAGCGCGGTCGTCAGGCCGACCAGGCCGCCGCCCACCACGAGCACCTGACCATCGAGTGTACGTTGTACATTCACGATGTACGTTGTACACGCAGCTACCATCCGTGGCAAATGAGTACCGCTAAACCACCGGGCGGCCTGGTCTGGTTCGACGAGCCGCCACCCCCGCCCGCCACCGACCAGCTCAGCCGGGAACGAGTCGTCGCCGCCGCGATCGCACTGGCCGACGAGAGCTCGTCGGGCGAGATCACCATGCGGGCGATCGCGAGCCGCCTCGGCACCCGCAGCCCGATGGCGCTGTACCGCTACGTCGGCAGCAAGGACGGCCTGACCGACCTGATGGTCGACGAGGTGTACGGCGAGATCACCGTGCCGCCGCCCGGCGACTGGCGCGCCTGCCTGCGCGGGATGGGGCTGTCCGCGTGGGCCGCGGTGCAGCGGCACCCGTGGTTCGCGCGGATGTCGTTCAGCCGTCCGCCGCTGGGCCCGAACGCGCTGCACCTCTACGACTCCGCCTTCGCCGCGGTCGACGAGCTCGGCCTGGAAGCAGCCGCCCGAGTCGGCTTCATCAACACGGTGCTCGGGCAGGTCTTCAGCTCCGGCCTCGCGCTGCTGGAAGAGCTCGCGATGCGCAGGCGGACCGGACTCGCCTCCGACGACGAGCTGGCGGACGCCGCCCGGCCCTACCTGGAGCGGATCAAGGCGGAGGGCCGGTACCCGCACTACATCCGCTGGCTGGCCGAACCGGACCCGATGGCCGAGATGGTGACCTTCGAGCAGCAGCTGGAGTGGCAGCTCGACGGCCTGCAGCGCCTCGCCGAAGAACGCCGGGCCTGAACGCGAAAGCGGCCCGGCCGCCTCGTCGGACGAGACGGCCGGGCCGCTTCCTGGAACGCGGTCAGTGCACCGGGGCCGGCTCCCTGCCGGTTTCCTCCGCCTCCTCGTCCGCGGCGGCCTTGGCAGGCGTCCGGATGAACAGCGACGTGAGGAACGCCAGCACGCCGATGCCGCCCGCGACGATGAACGCCGTGCGCAGCCCGGCCGCGTCCGGAGCACCGGACGTGCCGGTGCTGGCCAGGGCGGAGACGGTGACGAACACCGCCGTGCCGAAGGCGCCCGCGACCTGCTGGAGGGTCGCCAGGATCGCGCTGCCGTGCGAGTACAGGTGATCGGGCAGCGCGCTCAGGGACGCGGTCATCAGCGGGGTCATCATCAACCCGAGACCGCACATGAGCACCACGTGGATCGCGATGACCGCCGCCAGCGACGAGTCCGGGCCCAGGGTGGCGAACAGGCACAGCGACACCGCCATCGCAGCCGCGCCCGGGATCACCAGCGGCCGCGCGCCGACCCGGTCGAACAACCGGCCCACCGGCCGCCCGAGCAGACCCAGGACCAGACCGCCCGGCAGCACCGCCAGACCGCTGACGAACGTCGACTCGTGCAGGACCGTCTGCAGGTACAGCGGCAGCAGGATCGCACCGGCGCCGAGCAGGCACATGAACAGCAGCGCGCTCAGCAGCAGGGCCACGCTGAAGGACCGGTTGGCCAGCGGCCGCAGGTCCAGCAGGGCCCGGTCCTGGCGCTGCAGGCGGACCTGCCGCGCCCCGAACCCGGCCAGCGAGATCACCCCGACCACGATCGGGATCCACGGCGACACCTGGTGCTCACCGCTGGACTCACCGATCGAGGACAGGCCGTAGAGCAGGCCGCCGAAGCCCAGCGCCGACAGCAGCACCGAGAACAGGTCCAGCGGGACCGACCGGGTGTCGCTGTCCAGCCGCATCCAGGCCGCGCCGATGCCCAGCGCGATCAGCGCCAGCGGCAGCACGATCCAGAACATCCAGCGCCAGCCCAGCGAACCGAGCACGGCGCCGCCGATCGTCGGGCCGATCGCCGGGGCGACGGCGATGACGATGGTGATCGTGCCCATCGTCGCGCCGCGCTTGTCCGCCGGGACCAGGCGCATCACCGAGGTCATCAGCAGCGGGATCATCACCGCGGTGCCGCAGGCCTGCACGACGCGGCCGACCAGCAGCAGTTCGAAGCCCGGCGCGAGCGCGCTGAACAGGGTTCCCGCGCTGAACAGCGTCTGGGCGGCCAGGAAGATCTGGCGCGGGGTGAAGCGCTCCAGCAGGAAACCGGTGGTCGGGATGACCACCGCCATGGTCAGCAGGAAACCGCTGGTCAGCCACTGCACGGTCGTGGTGCTGACCTCGAGGTCGATGGTGAGGTCGCGCAGCGCGACGCTCAGGATCGTCTCGTTGAGGATCATCACGAACGCAGAGACGACCAGCACACCTATCAGCACTGGCGCCCGCAGTGGTGTGGTGCTGCGGGCGACGTCCGCTGTCGCGGAATCGGTCATGGTTGGGTTGCACCTCGCAAGTGATCGATCGGTCCGGCCGGCGCGGCCCGAGCGGGGCCGCGCACCGTCGAACGCGACGTGGTTTCAAGTCTGCGCATCAGCCGCGGAATCGGCACGTTCTTTTCGCCGAGAGCAGGCAAGCTCACTTCGGCGCGAGCGATCAGGAGCCCGGCCGGGCCTCGATTCCGGCCGCACCGAGGGTCTTCTCGTAGGCGCGCTGCCAGGATCCGTCGGCGACGGCCGCGTCGAGCATGCGCTGCAGCTCCCCGGCCAGCAGCCGGTCGTCGGCCTTGATCACCAGGTTCCGCTCGGAATCGGTGATCGCGTACGGCCCGACCGCGGTCAGCGACGGGATGTCGGCCGTGCCGCCGAGCAGCAGGTCCACGTCACCGGAGAGCACCGCGCTCCGCAGCTGGGTCGGCGGCAGGCGCCGGAACTGCACGTCCTCCGGCCGCAGGCCGATGCGCTGGGCCAGCTCGCGCGCGATCTCCACGTCGAAGCCCTGGTAGCCGCCGCCCGCCGGATCGCGGCTGACGTAGGCGGGCGGGGTGTCGATGCTCACGCCGGCCAGCAGCTTGCGGCGCTGCTGGACGCGCACCAGGGTCGGCGAGGTGGACAGCTCCACCGAGGTGCCCGCCGACGGCACCGGTGGCGCGGCGGACGTGGCCGGGGCGGGCGGCAGCGGAGGCAGCAGGTTCTGCGAGACCTCCGGGTTCTGACCGCACGCCGCGAGCACGGCGGTCAGCGACACCAGTGCGAGCACCCGAATCCGCATCATCACTCCTCCCGCTCACCCGATACTGCCCGATGATCGCGCACCGGTCCGACAGAGCGGGGGCCGATTCCGCGGAAGCTGGATCGATTGTGAAATCCAGAACACACCCGTTAGTGTGATGGCAGTCATGTGGCGCCAGCGTTGCCGCCCGGTTTCGAGCTCTCATCCGGAGGCGATCCATGGCGCGGTCAGTGCAGCACGTCGTCCAGCAGGTCACCCAGCGCATCACCGAGCGAAGCGCGCCGACCCGCTCCGCGTACTTAGAACGCATCCGCGCCGCGGCCGCCGTCGGCCCGGCCCGCACCGAGCTCCCGTGCAGCAACCTCGCGCACGGGTTCGCGGCCTGCAGCGGCCCCGACCGGATCGCCGTGCGCGGTGCCGTGAAGCCCGGGGTGGCGATCGTGTCGGCCTACAACGACATGCTCTCCGCGCACCAGCCCTACGCCGAGTTCCCGGCCTGGATCAAGGACGCGGTGCGCGAGGCCGGTGGCGTCGCGCAGTTCGCAGGCGGGGTGCCCGCGATGTGCGACGGGATCACCCAGGGCCGCACCGGCATGGAGCTGTCGCTGTTCTCCCGCGACGTGATCGCGATGGCCACCGGCGTCGCGCTCTCCCACGAGATGTTCGACGGGGCGCTGCTGCTCGGGGTGTGCGACAAGATCGTGCCGGGGCTGCTCATCGGCGCGCTGGCCTTCGGGCACCTGCCGACCGTGCTGGTGCCCGCCGGGCCGATGCCCTCCGGGCTGCCGAACCGGGAGAAGAGCCGCATCCGGCAGCTGTTCGCGGAGGGCAAGGCCACCCGCGAAGACCTGCTGGAGGCCGAGTCCGCGTCCTACCACTCCCCCGGCACCTGCACCTTCTACGGCACCGCGAACTCCAACCAGCTCGTGGTGGAGGTCATGGGCCTGCACCTGCCCGGGTCGAGCTTCGTGCCGCCGGGCACTCCGCTGCGCAAGGCGCTCACCGAGGAGGCCGCGCGGCGCGTGGTCTCGCTCGACGCCCCGATCGGCGAGGTCGTGGACGAGCGCGCGATCGTCAACGCCGTGGTCGCGCTGCTGGCCACCGGCGGCTCGACCAACCACACGCTGCACCTCCCGGCCATCGCCGCCGCCGCAGGCATCGAGCTGACCTGGGACGACTTCGCCGAGCTGTCGGCCGTCGTGCCATCGCTGGCGAAGGTGTACCCGAACGGCGCGGCGGACATCAACCACTTCGCCGCGGCGGGCGGCGTGCAGACGCTGGTCGGCGAGCTGCTGGACGCGGGCCTGCTGCACGCCGACGTCAAGACCGTCGCCGGGCCCGGTCTGGACCGCTACCGCCAGCAGCCGTTCCTGGTCGACGGCGAGCTGGTGTGGCGGGATGCGCCCCGCAAGAGCCTGGACCCGGACGTGCTGCGCGGTGTCGACGAGCCGTTCGCGCCCGATGGCGGGCTGCGGGTGCTGGAGGGCAACCTGGGTCGCTCGGTGATCAAGGTGTCCGCGGTCGCCGCCGAGCACCGCTCGGTCACCGCTCCGGCGCGGGTGTTCGACGACCAGCACGCGTTCACCGCCGCGTTCCAGGCCGGCGAGATCGACCACGACGTCGTGGTGGTGATCCGCAACCAGGGCCCGCAGGCCAACGGGATGCCCGAGCTGCACGGCCTCACCCCGGCGCTGGGCGTGCTGATGGACCGCGGCCACCAGGTCGCGCTGGTCACCGACGGCCGCATGTCCGGTGCCTCCGGCAAGATCCCGGCGGCGATCCAGCTGACCCCGGAGGCCAGCGCGGGCGGCCCGCTGGCGCGGGTGCGCGACGGCGACGTGGTCCGCCTCGACGCCGACCGCGGAACGCTGGAGCTGCTGGTGCCCGACGACGAGCTGGCCGCGCGGGAACCCGCGGCCGGTGCCGACCGGGCGCCGTTCGGCACCGGCCGCGAGCTGTTCTCCGCCTTCCGCCAGGCGGTCGGCCGGGCCGACCGCGGCGCCAGCGTCTTCGCGCAGCTTCAGCCCCAGCCCAGCGACGTGCCAGCATGAGGGGGCGCGCAGCGGTGTTCGAGTACTGCTGCGCGCTCACGGCCCCGCACGCACCCAGGCAAGGAGACGCGATTTCAAGGGAAGTCAGACGCCTGATTTCCCTTGAAATCGCGCACCCGGAACGGATGAACGACCTTGATCAACACTGCAGCTGACGTGCTCGACCTCTCCCCGGTGGTGCCGGTCGTCGCCCTGGACGACGTCGCGCACGCCGTTCCGCTGGCCGAAGCGCTGCTGCGCGGCGGCATCCGGACCATCGAAGTCACCCTGCGCACCCCGGCCGGGCTGCCCGCGATCGAGCGGATCGCCGCCGAGGTCCCCGAGATGGTCGCCGGGGCGGGCACCATCACCGAGCCCGGCCAGGCCAAGCGGGCCGCCGACGCCGGGGCGCGCTACCTGGTCACCCCGGGCACCACCGACCGGCTGCTCGACGACGTCGAGGCCTCCGGCGTGCCGTTCCTGGCCGGGGCGGGCACGGTGTCCGAGGCGATGCGGCTGGCCGAGCGCGGGGCCAGCGCGATGAAGTTCTTCCCCGCCGAGCCCAGCGGCGGAGTGCCGTTCCTCAAGGCGATCGCCGGGCCGCTGCCGCAGCTGCGGTTCTGCCCCACCGGCGGCATCAGCCCGCAGACCGCGCCGGACTACCTCGCGCTGCCGAACGTGGGCTGCGTCGGCGGTTCCTGGCTCGCGCCGAAGAACCTGCTCGCCGCGGGCGACTGGGCGAAGGTCGAGCAGCTGGCCCGCGAGGCCGCCGCGCTGCGCTGATCGGCTGCGGAGGTGGCCGCCCGCCACCTCCGCACAACGGGGTATCAAGCGCACCTCACGCGCTGGATCCACCGCCTCCTCCACCCGCCGTAGCGTGCCGGGAGTCGGATGGATCAACTCCGGTTGGTGGTCAGGTGATGGATGCGCGGAAGCTGCTGGACCGGGCCCTCACCTGCGCCGGGGTCGTGCTGCTGGTGTTGTTGTCGAGCCCGCCGGCCGGGGCAGCGCCGCCGCGGACGGTCGTGAGCTTCACCGTCGACGACGGCACCGCCTCGCAGTCCGCGGGCGCCCGCATCCTCAGCGAGCACCGGATGCGCGGCACGTTCTACGTGGTCTCCGGCTCCATCGGCCAGCCCGGTTACCTGGGCATGGACGACCTGCGCCGGATGGCCGCGGCGGGGCACGAGATCGGCGGGCACACGGTCAACCACCCCGACATCGGCACCGTCGGCCCGGACGAGCTCCGGCGCGAGATCTGCCAGGACCGCGCCAACCTCACCGGCTGGGGATTCCGCGTCACGTCCTTCGCCTACCCCTTCGGCACCGCCGACCGCAGCGCTCAGCGGGCCGCGCAGGACTGCGGCTACAACAGCGCCCGCATCACCGGCAGCATCCGGACCGCGCGGGGCTGCGACACCTGCCCGCCGGCCGAGGTCATCCCGCCGCCGAACCCGATGGCGGTGCGCGGCACCGGCATGATCGACCCGAGCTGGACGCTCGACGAGCTCAAGCAGCTGGTGCGCGACGCGGAAGCCGACGGCGGGGGCTGGGTTCCGCTGGTGCTGCACCAGACCTGCGACTTCTGCGGCTCGCTGTCCATCAGCCCGCGGGTGCTGGACCAGTTCGCGTCCTGGCTGGCCACCAGGGAGGCCAACGGCACCGTGGTGCGCACCGTCGATCAGGTGGTGCGCGGGGAATCCAGGCCGCTGGTCCGGCCGCCGGCCCCGGAACCGCGCGCCGGGCTGGTGAACCCCTCGCTGGAGGAACCCGGGCCGCGCGGCTGGACGACCAGCAGCTCCGGGCAGGGCAGTCCGAAGTGGACGCTGGTGCCGGACGCCCGCAGCGGCCGGTGGGCGCAGCGGCTCGACCTGGCGGGCGAGGTCAGCGGCGATGCGAAGCTCCTGCAGCGGATGGACATGGGCGAGTTCGCGCCGCTCGCGCACGAGGACAACACCTACACGCTCAGCGCCTGGTACAGGTCGACCGCACCGGCGCAGTTCGCCGTCTACCACCGCGACCGGTCCGGGTTCTGGCGCTACTGGACCACCAGCCCGTTCTTCGCCCCGGCCGACGAGTGGACCGCGGCGACGTGGACGACCCCCGCGGCTCCACCCGGCACGACCGGGCTCAGCTTCGGGCTCGCGCTGTCGGCACCGGGATCGCTGACCACCGACGACTACGGGCTGCAGGAGCATCCCCAGGTCCGCCACGAGCGGCTGTGCGAGCGCCTGCCGTGGACGCCGCTGCTGCGCTGGCTGTGCTGAGGTCCTCGCGGCCGCGTTCTCCTAGACTCCGGCGCGTGGAGATCACCGTGCGGCCCGCTGTCGAGACCGATCTGCCCGCGCTGCTCGTCCTGCTCTACGACGAGTTCTACCCCGGAGAGGAGCGGATTCCCCGCGAATCCGCGGCCGCGATCTGGGCGGAGATCTCGGCGCAGCAGGGGCGCACCGTGCTGGTCGCCGAGGCGGACGGCGCGGTCGCCGGCACCGCCGACTGCATCGTCCTGCCGAACCTCACCCGCGGCGGCCGGTCCGTCATGTTCGTGGAGAACGTCGTGGTCTCCGGCTCCCACCAGCGGCTCGGCGTCGGCAGGCGACTGCTGGACGCCGCCGCGGACCTGGGGCGCACGGCCGGTTGCTACAAGATGCAGCTGCTGGCCGCCGACGACGAGTACGTCCACACCTTCTACGAGTCCTGCGGGTTCGAATCGCGGGCGCAAGGTTTCCGGCGCTACCTCGAAACCGTCCGGCCCCGCGGCTCGAGCCTCAGGTGAGCTCGGCGGCGATACCGCCGAGCAGGCAGCCGAGGCCGAACTCGAAGCGGGCCTCGTAGTCGCGGTCGTCGGCTTCCAGGATCCGCCGGTTGAAGTGCGGGTACTGCCCGGTGTCGATCACCTGCTGGACGTACTCGCCGACGGCGTGCTGCCAGTCGACCTCGGTCATCCCGGTCCGGCGTTGCGCCTCCAGCTCCGACAGCTCCGCCGACACCGAACCGAGCACGAAGGTGTTGACGGAGTCCACCACCATGGCGACCCGGGAGGCGTCATCGGTCGCCCTGCTCACCACTCCGAGCATGTGGTCGGTTCGCCTGATGACGTCGGGGCCGAGCGCTTGGCGCCGCATCGCCTGCTGGGCGAGCCAGGGATGACGCAGCAGCGCGGCCCGGAAACCGCGGGCGAGGGCGGCCAGCTCGGCCAGCCAGTCGCCCGAGGGTTCCGGGATCTCCATCTCGCCGAACGCGGCGTTGGCCATGAGCTCGATCAGCTCGTCCTTGCTGGTGATGTGCCGGTACAGCGATGTCGTGCCGGATCCCAGCTCAGAGGCGATGCGCCGCATGGACAACGCGTCGATGCCTTCGGCGTCGGCGAGGTCGATCGCGGTGCGCACGATCCTCTCCTCGGTGAGCGCCGGGCGGCTGCCGCGCGGCCGGTCGCGCATCCAGACCAGCGCCGGGGGCTGTGATCGAGCAGACATGGGCACACTGTACCCATCGGGTACGGTGTTCCTATAGCGGGAACAGTGTTCCCAATTTTGAGCGGAGGCAGCCATGAACCAGTACCCGGTCGTCATCGCGGGCGGCGGCACCGTCGGCCTGGCCACCGCGGTGTTCCTCGGACACCACGGCGTCCCGTCGCTGGTCGTCGAACGCCGAGCCGAGCCGTCGAACCACCCGAGAGCGCTCGGGATCAGCCCGCGCACGCTGGAGTTCTTCCGCGAGGCCGGGATTCGCGACGCGGTGGACGCGGTCGCGGTGCGCTCGACCGAGCTGTGGAAGGCCGACGTCCGCACCGTCGCCGAGATCGACCGCAGCGTCCCCCGCCCGGAGCCGCACCTCGACCGCACCGCCTCGCCGGAAGCCACCCGCGGGCACTACCCGCAGGACCTGCTGGATTCGGTCCTCCTCCCTGCTGCGCGGGAACGCGGCGCGACCATCGAGTTCGGCGTCGAAGTCACCGGTGTCGAGCAGGACGACGATGGTGTTTCCGTCGCGCTCTCCGACGGCCGAGTCGTCCGGACCGACTACCTGGTGGGCGCCGACGGGGCGCGCAGCGCGGTCCGGGGCCTGCTGGGCATCAGCACGACCGGGCCCGGCGAGATCGGCGACACCACGATCAACATCCTGTTCAACGCCGACCTGGTGGGCTACTTCGGTTCGATGCCGGTGATGACCGAGATCAGCCACCCCGAAGCATCGGGGATGCTGCTGTCCGTCGGCGAGCAGCGGTGGGTGCTGCACGTGGTCTCCCCCACCGGGGAGAACTTCTCCAAGGAGCGTTGCGCCACCTTGGTCCGCACGGCCATCGGTGCGGACGTACCGGTCGAGATCGTCAACCCGCTGCCCTGGCGGGCGAACGTGCGCATGGCAGACGAATTCCGGGCGGGGCGGGCCTTCCTCGTCGGCGACGCCGCGCGCACCATCTCCCCGCTGGGCGCGTTCGGCCTGAACACCGGCCTCGCCGACGCGCACAACCTGGCCTGGAAGCTCGCCATGGTGCTTCGCGAGCAGGCAGGCGACCGGCTGCTGGACAGCTACCACGAGGAACGCCACGCCGTCGCCGAGCTGGTGACGCAGCAGGCGCTGCTGCGCCGCGAGAACCCCGCGCCGCACTGGAATCCGGCGGCGGCGGCCGAACGCGCCGCGGCGGGCATGTGGAACGCACCGGTGGTGCTCATGGGCTACCGCTACGACTCATCGGCGGTCGTCGACCCGATCACCGCAGTTCCGTCCACAGAGGACGTCGTGGCGAGCCGGGACGGGGCACCCGGATCCCTGCTGCCGCACCGGTGGCTGGACGACAACACCTCCACGCTCGACCTCCCCGAGTCCCGGTTCGCGGTGCTCACCGGCCCGGCCGGTGAACCGTGGTGCGAAGCGGCGCAGCGCGTGGCGGCAGCCCGGGGACTAGAGGTGCGCACCGCTCGGCTCGACGCGGAGTGGGCGCGTTCGGTGGGGCTCGACGACGGCGGAGCGCTGCTGGTGCGCCCGGACGGCTTCATCGCCTGGCGCACCGATCAGAACGCCGACGACGCGGTGCTGGACAAGGTGCTCGCCGCGGTCACCGGCCGCTGATGCCCGTGAGTGCTTTGTGGTGCTATAGAGGCTGTTTTGGATCTTGGGTTGGGTGGTTGTGATATGGGCTCAAGATCATCACGGGTGGGGTTCAGGTGCTGAAATGCAGGGCGGGTTCTTGTTATCGCTGAGGTTGTCTAAGCCTGCG
>NZ_JAQGLB010000029.1 GCF_027853965.1 Saccharopolyspora indica
AACCCCGAAGGGGCGGCCGCCAGGCCGGGCTTGACATCCGGACCACAGCCCCCACAATCCACCAAACCACGGGGATGACCCCCACCACAACACAACAACATCAGTAACACGCACCTTGAAAACTCAAGAGTGAAACCACAAAAGCGAGCCGGGAGTCGGCCGAACCCGCGACACAACGTCAACGAGGACGAGGCAGATGTTTGGCGATGAACAACCCATCGGCAGACACGCAGACCTCGCCCCCAGCTGTGATCGAACCACGGGTAAAGATCTTCCGTCCGTCCACATCGGTCTGAACCCCTGTGACGGTCAACGGCTCGAACAGCGGAGTCGGCCGGTGGTAGCGCAGTGTCAACTCCGCCGTCATACCGGAGAGCCCGGCCCAGTGGTTGGCCACCCCGAGAGTGTGGTCGAGGATCAACGCCGAGATTCCGCCGTGCACATGACCGGGCGGCCCCTGGTACGGCAAACCGAGCGTCAGGACTCCACGCACCGAGCCGTCGGACTGACCGGTCAGCTGCAGCGGCGGTGCGATCGCGTTCTCCGGACCGGTCACGGGATCGTGGCGGGTCGTGCCCTCCCCCGCCCACATGTCCACCATCCGCTCGTTCATCGCCGGTGCGTGCGCGTCGAGGTGGTCAGCCGCGGAGTTGAGCTGGTCGGCGATCCGGCTCATCTCCGCCGTCGATCCGCTTCCGGCGCGCAACAGCGACGCGATCACCCGACGGGCTGCAGCGACCGCCGCGTCGACGCCGTCCTGGTGCGGATCGGCGGTCAGTTCCTGGGCCGCGGTCATGCCGTCACCTCCGCGGTCGCGTGGGTCAGCACCGGTGCGCCGTCGCGCTCCGGGCACGTCGAGCGGAGCGCGAGTCGATCGCTCTCGCGCCACACCTCGGTTCGGATGGTTTCGCCGGGCAGCAGCGTTCCGGCGAATCGCGCGGAGAACACGCGCAGACGGGTGGCGTCGCCGTCGAGCAGTCCGTCCACGATCGCCTTCGCGACCAGTCCGTAGGTCGCCAGGCCGTGCAGGATGGGCCGCTCGAAGCCCGCTGTGCGGGCGAATCCGGGATCGGCGTGCAGCGGGTTCATGTCGCCGTTGAGCCGGTAGCGCAGCGCCTGATCCGGTGCGGTGGGCGAGTTCAGCACCGCGTCCGGCTCGCGTTCCGGCAGTGCGGCGGAGACCTCCGGGCCGGGGTCACCGCCGAAGCCGCCTTCGCCGCGCGCCCAGATCTGCATGGTCGTCGTCCACAGCGCCGCACCGGTGTGGTCGACCGCGGTCGATTCGAGCACGATCAGCGCCGCTCTTCCCTTGTCCCGCACGGCGGTAACTCGGTTGCTGACCGTCGCCGTGCCGGATGCCGGGAGCGGGCAGTGCACTTCGAGTGCTTGGCCGGCGTGCAGGATCTTGCGGAGATCGACGTCGATACCGGGCAGCGCCAGGCCCGGTGCGCCGCGGTCACCCGCGGAGATCCCCTGCCCGGCCACCAGTGCGAAGGTGGGCAGCACCTGGAGGTTCGCCTCGTAGGTGTAGGGCAGTTCCGGTTCGACGTCGGCGCGGGCTCCGGCGCCGAGCGAGAGGTGGTAGAGCAGCACATCGCGCCGCGTCCACGCGATCTCGCGCGTCGTGGGTGGGGCCGCCAGCGCCGCGGCTGGGTCGATCGCCATCTTCGCGTTCTCTCCTGTGTCATCGGGTTTCGCGCCGGGTGTCGATCTCGCGCGAAATCGACCGTCACCCGGGTGCGCGTCGATTTCGTACGAGATCGACCAGGCTCCGGGGGACGGCCGGTGGGGCGGGGTCAGGGTTTGGGATGGGGTTCCGGGTCTCTGGGCAGGCCGAGGAGCCGTTCGCCGATGATGTTGAGCTGGACCTCGGTGGTGCCGCCGGCTATCGACAGGCACCGGGTGTTGAGGAACTTCCAGGTCGCGGTGGGGGCACCCGTGTCCGGGCGGTGGTGGTCGGCGTGCAGCGCCGCCGGCCCCTGCCACTCCATGGCGGTTTCCCACACCTGCTGGACGTGCTCCACCCCGAGGAACTTGGCGATGGAGGACTCCGCGCCGGGCTGTTGCCCGCTCAGCGAGCGGATCGTCTGGCGCAGGCCGAGCAGCGCGCCCGCTTGGGCGTCGGCGAGGATCTGCCCCAGCACCGCGAGGCGGTGGTCGTCCGCTCGTGCGGCCGCCAGTTCCAGCAGCGCTTCGCCGCCCGCCCCCAGCGAGGAGTCCTGGGAGAGGGCGACCCGTTCGTTGGCCAGGGTGGTGCGGGCCAGCTTCCAGCCGTCGCCGGGCCGGGCGACCAGCATGTCGTCGGGCACGAAGACGTCGTCGAGGAACACCTCGTTGAACAGCGCCTCGCCGGTGAGCTCGCGCAGCGGTCGGATGGTGATGCCCGGGCTGTCCATGTCGAGCAGGAAGTAGGACAGCCCCTTGTGCTTGGGCGCGTCCTGGTCGGTCCGGGCCAGCAGGATGCCGTAGTGCGCCTCGGTGGCCATCGAGGTCCACACCTTCTGGCCGTTGATCTTCCAGCCGCCCTCGACCTTCTCGGCCCTGGTGGCCAGGCCGGCCAGGTCGGATCCCGCGCCGGGCTCGGAGAACAGCTGGCACCAGGTGATGTCCCCGCGCAGGCTGGCGGGCAGGAACCGGCGCTGCTGCTCCTCGTCGCCGTGCCGGATCAGCGTCGGCACCACCCAGTTCCCGATCACCATGTCGTGCGCCCTGATCTGCGCGGTCCGCATTTCCTCGGCGATGGTGAGCTGCTCGACCGCGTCGGCACCGCGGCCCCACGGTTTCGGCAGGTGCGGCGCCGTGTAGCCGCGCTCGGCGAGGTAGCCGATCCGCTCCTCCTCCGGCAGCGCAACGGCTTCGGCGAGCTCGGCGCGGACCGCCGCCCGGATCTCCGCCGCCTCCGGTGGCAGGTCCACCGTCACCTCGCGGCGGACACCGCCGAGCGCCAGCCGCGCCACCCGCTGGTGCCAGTGCGCGGTCGAGCCCAGCAGCAGGCGCGAGGTCTGCGCACGGCGCAGGTGGAGCCCGGCGTCGTGCTCCCAGGTGAACCCGATGCCGCCGAGGACCTGGATGCAGTCCTTCGCGGTGCTGAACCCGGCCTCGACGCAGGTAGCTCCCGCGACCGTGGCGGCAAGGACCACTTCCTGCGCCGCATCCCGGGCGTCGTGCGCGCGAGCCGCGTCCCAGGCGCAGGCGCGCGCGGCCTCGGTGCGGGCCAGCATCCGCGCGCAGCGGTGCTTGACGCCCTGGAACTGCCCGATCGGACGGCCGAACTGCTCGCGCACGCCGGCGTATTCCGCGGCTGTCGCGGTGCACCAGTCGGCGATGCCACAGGCCTCGGCGGCGAACAGGATCGCCGCCAGGTCGTGGGGCCGGTCGGCCGGGATGTCGAGGACGTCCGCAGCGGGCACGGGCACCCCGGCCAGCGTCACGGTGGCGAGCCGCCGGGTGAGGTCGTGGCTCGGTGCCTCGCTCACCTCGACCGCAGAGCCCGGCAGCACCACCCAGGAATCCGCACCGACCCGGAGGACGAGCACGTCCGCGAGGTGTGCGCCGAGCACCGGCACAGCGGATCCGGACACGAGCAGGCCGCCGTCTTCGGCGCGCTCGGCGGTGAGGCCCTCGCCGAGTCCGACCGCGCCGGTAGCCGAACCGTCGGCCAGCACCGCCAGGTGCTCGTGGTGCCCGGCCTCCAGCAGCACCGCGCTGGCGAGCACGGTCGGCAGGAACGGTCCCGGCGCCATGTTGCGGCCGAGTTCCTCCAGGACGACCGCGAGTTCGAGCAGTCCGAAGCCCGCGCCGCCGACAGATTCCGGCAGGTGCAGTCCGAACAGGCCCTGCTCGGCCAGCTGCGCCCAGAACGGCGGCAGCTGCTCGGTCTTCGCATCGACCGCGGCGCGCACCTCGGTCTCGGTGATGTGCCGTCCCGCGAAAGCCCGCACCGAGTCCCGCAGGTCCCGGTGCTCTTCGCTCAACCCCAAGGTTTCCCGTGCCATCTCAGATCCGTTCGACGATGGTTGCGGTGGCGTGCGCGCCGCCGGCGCACATGGTGATCAGCGCGGTGGAGCGGTCGCTGCGCTCCAGTTCGTGGACGGCCTGGGTGATCAGCCGGGCACCGGTGGAACCGACGGCGTGGCCCAGCGCGATCGCACCGCCGTTGACGTTGACCTTGTCCATGTCGGCCTCGTGCACCTGCGCCCACGACAGCACGACGGAGGCGAACGCCTCGTTGATCTCCACCAGGTCGATGTCGCCGAGCTTCATGCCCGCTTTCGCCAGCACGTGCTCGGTCGCGCGCACGGGACCGTCGAGGTGGTAGTACGGGTCGGCCCCCACCATCCCGGAGGCGACGATCCGGGCTCTCGGCCGCAGGCCCTCGGCTTCGGCCCGCTCCCGGTTCATCAGCAGCACGGCCGCCGCCCCGTCGCTGATCTGCGAGGAGTTGCCCGCGGTGTGGATGCCGTCGGGGATGACCGGGTTGAGCCCGGCCAGCGCCTCGGCCGTGGTGTCGCGCAGGCCCTGGTCGCGGGTCACTTGGCCGATGGGGATGAGCTGGCCGTCGAAGCGCCCTTCCGCCCAGGCGGCCGCCGCCTTCCGCTGGGAGGCGAGGCCGAGCGCGTCGGCGTCGGCGCGCGTGATGCCGCGGTGGCGCGCGATCCGCTCGGCGGCGGTGAACTGGTCGGGCAGGTCGATCGTCCAGGAGTCCGGCACCGGCAGCCCGGTGTCCGGGGCCAGCGCCGCGCCGAGGAAGACGCGGCTCATCGACTCCACGCCGCAGCCGATCCCGATGTCGATGGTGCCGCCGGCGATCAGCCCGGCCACCAGGTGCACGGCCTGCTGGGACGAACCGCAGGCGCAGTCGACGGTGGTGCACGCGGTGCCGTGCGGCAGGCCCGCGTGCAGCCAGGCGTTGCGGGTGACGTTGTTGGACTGCTCGCCGACCTGGGTCACGCAGCCGCCGACGACCTGGTCGACCTGCGCCGGGTCCAGTCCGGCTCGCGCGAGCACACCTCGCTGGGCGTGCCCGAGCAGCTCCGCCGGGTGCAGCCCGGACAGCGCGCCGGAGCGCTTCCCGACCGGTGTGCGACCGGCCTCGACGATGACGGCTTCGGGCATCTGCTCCCCTCCTTCGGGTGCGAGGCGGCGAAACCCCGCACTACTAGAATTCGTTATCCATCGCATCCAACCGGCTTTTGACGTCGTCTTGCTGCGTCATACCCACTCAGCGGGACAGCGCAGGATCGAAAAAGAGAACGAATACTAGCTTCGGGCGGCAGTCGATCGTCGGACGAAGGAGGACGCGATGGGTGGCAGCACGCTGGAGGGCCGCACCGCGGTCGTGACCGGTGCCGGGGCCGGGCTCGGGCGCGCCGAAGCGCTCGCGCTGGCCGCGCAGGGCGCCAACGTGGTCGTCAACGACATGGGCCCGGCGGCGGACGGCGTCGTGGCGGAGATCAAGGCCGCGGGCGGCGACGCGGTGGCGGTGACCGGTGACGTCGGCGAGTGGGCAACCGGTGACCGGCTGGTGGAGGCGGCGGTGGACACCTTCGGCAGCCTGGACGTGGTGGTGAACAACGCGGGCGTCCTGCGGGACACGATGCTGTTCAACCTCACCGAGCGGGACTGGGACGACGTCATCCACGTGCACCTCAAGGGGCACGCGTCGGTTTCGCGCGCGGCGGCTGTGCACTGGCGCAACGCCAGCAAGGCGGCGGGCGGCCCGGTCTACGGCCGCATCGTGAACACCACGTCGGAGGCGTTCCTGTTCGGCGCCGCCGGGCAGCCGAACTACTCGGCGGCCAAGGCGGGCATCACCGCCCTGACCCTCTCCAGCGCGCAAGGGCTGTCCCGGTACGGAGTGCGCACCAACGCGATCTGCCCGCGGGCGCGCACCGACATGACGGCCCACGTCTTCAGCGCCGACCCCAGCGGCGGTGAGCTGGACATCCTGGCCCCGGAGCGGGTCGGCACCTTCGCGGCCTACCTGGCATCACCGGCGGCGGAGGAGATCAACGGTCAGGTCTTCGTGGTCTACGGCGACATGGTGGCGCTGCTGGCCCCGCCCACGGTGGAGCGGAAGTTCACCGCGGCGACGGGGGCCTTCAGCGTCGACGAGCTCGACGACAACCTCACGCCGTACTTCTCCGGCCGGAAGCCGCACCAGACCTACGCGGCCTACAGCGTCGCGGAGCTGGACACCACGGGAATCCAGAACATCGCATCCCGCAAGTGACCGGCTAGGCGTTGGAGCGGGCGGCGAGGAGGAGACCGCAGGCCAGGCGGATCTCCTCCTCCACGTCGGCCATGGACAGGCGGCCGTTGAGCGCCGAGCTCAGCATTCCGTACCAGCACTCGATGACCAGGCTCACCAGGCGGATGTCCCGGGCCGTCGGGCTTTCGATGCCCAGCATCCGCAGCACCGCGTCCTGCATCAGCTTGTCGATGCGGATCGCTTCGTTGACCGTCGCGGCGTTGGCCTGGACGTTGGACTGCATCATCGCGCTGGCCAGCAGCGGGCGGCTCAGCAGCTTCCGGCTGGAGCGCAGCAGCAGATCGCACACCGCCTCGACCGGGTCCTGGCCTGGCCGCGGCGGGCGGGCCAGCCCGTCCAGCTGCTCCACCTGCTCGGCCATCACGGCGGTGAACAGGTGCGTCTTCGAGGGGAAGTAGCGGTACAGCGTGGCGATCGCGACGCCGGCTTCCTTCGCCACGTCCTGCATCTGCACGCGGTCGAGCCCTCGCTCGGTGGCGAGGCTCGCGGCGGCGCGCAGGATCCGGCGCTGGCGCGCCTTCTGCTCCTGCGAGCTGGGCTCCGCGGGCGGCCTGGCCTCGGCGATTCTGGGCACCTGTTCCCCCTCGGTCGATCCGGTTGCGCCCTGATTGTGCGGGTCGCCTGGTCGCCGTCCTGGCCAATTTACCGCTCACCGGGACGGGCCGCGCCGCCCGCCGCGTCCTGTGCTCAGACCAGCGTGTCCTCGACGGGCAGGTCGAACTCCCCCTTGCCGTACAGCGCGAGCGCGCGCTGCGCGTCGTTGGCCACGTGCACGCTGCCCGCGTGCGCGTCGCGCCAGGCCCGTTCGACCGGGTTGCCCCGTCGCAGCGAGTTCCCGCCCGCGCTCTGGAAGAGCAGGTCGATCGCCCCCACCGCGCGCTCGGTGGCGCGCACCTGGTCACGGCGGGTGCGCAGCCGCAGCTCCGCCGGGATCTCCGCGCCGCGCAGCGCGTGCTCGTAGAGCTCGGTGATGTTGCGGTCCAGCTGCAGGACCGCCGCGTCGATCTCCGATGCCGCGCGCGCCACCGCCACCTGCGCGCCCTGGTCCTCCACGAAGCGGCCACCGCCGAGGCTCAGCCGCACCCGATCGCGCATGGTCGAGACGTAGTTCGCGTAGCTGCCCGCCACCACACCGACGACGGGTGCCGCGACAGCCGTGGTGAACACAGCACCGAACGGCATCGCGTACAGCGGTCCCCGGTTCACCGCCCGGCCGGGGCCGCGCAGCTGCGCGATGTCGTAGTTGCGGACGATCCGGTGGTCGGGCACGAACGCCTTGTCCACGACGACGTCGTTGCTGCCGGTGCCCCGCAAGCCCACCGGGTCCCACACGTCGAGCACCTGGAAGTCCTCGCGGGGCACCAGGACGCTGAGGAAGTCGACCGGCCGCCCGCCGTCGCCGACGACCAGTCCGCCGAGCAGCGCCCAGCTCGCGTGATCACAGCCGGAGGCGAAGCTCCACCGGCCGGTGAGCACGCATCCGCCGTCGACTGCGCGGAGTCGTCCGATGGGTGCGTACGAGGAGCAGATCAGCACGTCCGGGCCACCGGCCCAGACGTCTTCCTGGGCTTCGCCGGGGAACAGGCCGACGTGCCACGGGTGCACGCCGAGCACCGAGAGCACCCAGCCGGTGGAGCCGCACACCGCGGACACCTCGCGGACGGCTTCGTAGAACTGCGCCGGATCGCCTTCCAGGCCGCCGAACCGCGCCGGTTGCAGCATCCGGAAAGCACCGATCGAAACCAGGTCGGCCACCGTCTCTTCCGGCAGCCGCCGGGACTCCTCCGCATCGCGAGCGCGCTCCGCGATCGCCGGTAGCACCTCGCGGATCCGTTCCAGCACGTCGGTCACGCTCCCCCGCCTCTCCGTGTTTTTCAGTGGTGGTTGCGTTCTGGATTGATCTCACTTTTTGCGGTTTCTTGGGGCTGGGTTGATTCACGGTCCCCTGAGGTGCGGTTGAGCAGCACTCCAGCTGGCACAAGAGATGTCACGCCGCCATCGTGCGGCCCGGTCGGACACCAGGCCGCTGGGAGGTACCGGTGAGTGGGATCACCGGCAGTTCCGGCCGCCGCGGGCACCTAACTTCGCCGCCAGACCCGCTGCCCACCGGAAGGGACGACGAGCATGACCGCTGTGGAGGTTAGGCAGATCGAGGTGGACCAGGCGCCCACCCGGTTCGCCCGCGGCTGGCACTGTCTCGGGCTCGCCGACGGTTTCAAGGACGGCAAGCCGCACACGGTGCACGCGTTCGGGCAGAAGCTCGTCGTCTGGGCCGATTCCGGCGGTGAGCTCAACGTGCTCGACGCCTACTGCAGGCACATGGGCGGTGACCTGTCGCAGGGCGAGGTCAAGGGCGACGAGATCGCCTGCCCGTTCCACGACTGGCGTTGGGGCGGCGACGGCCGGTGCAAGGGCATCCCGTACGCGCGCCGGGTTCCGCTGCGGGCGCGGACCGCGGCCTGGCCGACGCTGGAGCAGGACGGCATGTTCTTCGTGTGGAACGACCCGGAGGGCAATCCGCCGCCACCGGAGGTGGCGATCCCGCGCATCCCCGGCGCCACCGACGACGGGTGGACCGACTGGCAGTGGTACTCGATCACCATCGACGATGCGCACTGCCGCGAGATCGTGGACAACGTGGTGGACATGGCGCATTTCTTCTACGTGCACTACTCGTTCCCCACGTACTTCAAGAACATCTTCGAGGGCCACACCGCCACCCAGGTGCAGAACGGCGTCGGGCGGGAGGACGCGCGCCCGCAGGAGACCGGCAGCGGCGCGCCGAAGATGCTCGGCAACACCTCGGTGGCCGCCTACCACGGCCCGTCGTTCATGATCGACGACCTGACGTACCACTACAGCGACGGCGACGTCGAATCGGTGCTGATCAACTGCCACTACCCGGTCACCGCGAACTCGTTCGTGCTGCAGTACGGCATCATCGTCAAGCGCTCCGACCGGTTGCCGGACGCCGATGAGACGGCCCGCCGGATCGGCGAGTTCATCAAGATCGGCTTCGAGCAGGACGTGCAGATCTGGCGGAACAAGACCCGCATCGACAACCCGCTGCTGTGCGAGGAGGACGGCCCGGTCTACCAGCTGCGCCGCTGGTACGAGCAGTTCTACGTCGACGTGGCCGAGGTGACGCCGGAGATGGTGGACCGCTTCGAGTACGAGATCGACACCACCCGCCCCAACGAGGCCTGGCGCCGCGAGGTCGAGGCGAACCTGGCCGCCGCGGGCGGGAACGCCTGATGGTGGTCCGCGCGGACGGCCGGTTGGCCGATTCCCCCATGCGTCCCGTGCGGTGCGAGGCCTGCGGTGGTCAGGTCGAGGTCCGCAAGAGCAGCTGGGACCAGACCAGCATCCAGTGGCACGCCGATTCGCTGCGCGCCTGCGGCGAGCGCCGCGCCGCACGCCCCGGGGCCGGGCCGAACGGCCAGTTCTTCAGGGGCTGCGCGGCGTTGCGCGATTCCGTGCGCGCGGCGGCGGCCCGAGGTGAGATCCCGATCCAGGTGGAGGACTGACGTGCTGGACTCCTACGGCCCGTGGGCGGTGATCGCCGGTGGCTCCGAAGGCGTGGGCGCCGCGTTCGCCCGTCAGCTCGCCGATGCCGGGATCAACCTGGTGCTGATCGCCCGAAAACCCGGACCGCTGGCCGAAACCGCCGCGCAGGTGCGGGCCTCGGGTGTCGAGGTGCGCACCCTGGAGCTCGACCTGCTCGCGCCGGACGCCCTGCGGACCATCCGGTCGGTCACCGACGACCTCGACGTGGGCCTGCTGATCTTCAACGCGGGCGCCAACAGCTACGGCCACGAGTTCGTCACCGGTGATCTCGACCGGGTGCGCGAGGTGATCGATCTGAACATCACCGCGCAGCTCGCGCTCACCCATCACTTCGGCGCGCTGCTGAAGCGGCGGGGACGCGGCGGGGTGCTGCTGGTCGGCTCGATGGCCGGTTACCTGGGGCAGGCGCAGATCAGCGTCTACTCGGCGGTCAAGGCGTTCTCGCGGGTCTTCGCCGAGGGCCTGTGGCTGGAGCTGCGGGAGCACGGCGTCGACGTGCTGGAGCTGGTCCTCGGCGTGACCCGGACTCCGGCGATGGAGCGTGCGGGGCTCAACTTCGACATCCCCGGCCTGAACGTCGCCGAGCCCGATGACGTGGTCCGGGAAGGCCTGGCGCAGCTGGCGCACGGGCCGGTGCTGGTGGCCGGCGGCAACGCCGACGCCGCGGTGAAGCGCAGCGGCCCCGACCGGGCCGCGCTCGCGCTCGGTGCGCACGAGGCGTCGAAGCGCCTGCTGCCGAAGCCCTGAGCAGCCGGTGCGGGGACACCACCAGATCCCCGCACCGGCCCCATCCGTCCTCAGTGGACTATTCACCCAGGCGCATCACCAGGTTTCCCCGGCGGACGTCGCGCTCTCCTTCGACGGCCTCGCGCAGCACGCGGCCGACCTCGACGAACCCGGCTTCGCGGCCCAGCCGCGCCAGCTCGCCGGCCGGCCACTGGTAGGCCGTGGCCACCTTGTGGTCGAACGGCTCGACCGGGCCGTCCCCGGCCTCGAAGAACCCGAGCAGCAGGTGGCCGCCCGGCGCCAGCACCCGGCTGAACTCGGCGAAGAAACCGGGCACCTCCTCCGGCAGCGCGTGGATGATCGAGAACCAGGACACGATGCCGCGCAGCTCGTCGTCGGCCAGGTCCAGGGCGTCCATCGAGCCGACCTCGAACCGCAGGTCGGGGTAGGTCTCGCGGGCGATGTCGATCAACGCCGAGGACAGGTCGATGCCGAAGACATCGAGGCCCAGGTCGCGCAGGTGCGCGGTCACCGGGCCCGGTCCGCAGCCGAGCTCGGCGACGGTTCCGGGCGAGCCCGCCCGCACGTGCTCGGCGAACGCGGCGAGCGCCGCCCGGTCCAGCGGCAGCCTTTCGAGGTCGTCCCTGGGGAGATCGGCGTAGAGAGCGGCGACGGCGCTGTAGGCGTCCGCCGCCGCACGGGAAGTCGAAGAAGCATCGGTCACGACCGAGGACCGTAGCGGTCGGGTCCGACGGCGAAAGCGCCGGATGCCCGCGCGAGGCCCCGGCTCACGCTCCGAGGTGAACGCCGCGAGCTGGAGGGTCAGATCATCGAGCGCAGCGGGCCGTGGGGCGGTTCTACGCCTAGCTCTGTCAGGGCCGACACGTGGAAGACCGCGCCCGGGACGTGGATCGCGTGCACCATGCCCATGTGGCCGTCGCGCCAGAAGCGTTGGATCGGGTTGTCCATGCGCAGGCCGTTGCCGCCGGAGCGGGCCACGATCTCGTCCATCGCGCGGACCGCCCGCCAGGCCGCCGAGACCTGGGTGCGGCGGCTGACCGCGCGCTCGCCGAAGGAGATCTCGGCGCCCGCCGCCACCTTGTCGTGGATGCGGGAGACGTTGTCCAGCAGCGCGACGCGGGAGGCGTGGATCTCGGCCGCCGCCTCGCTGATCGCGTAGAGCACGTACGGGTCGTCCTTGACCTTGGTACCGGTGATCTGCACGCGTTTGCGCTGGTAGGACAGGTGATGTGCCAGCGCGCCCTCGCAGATGCCGATCACCGCCGCGGTGATGCCCAGCGGGAACGCGGTGGTGAACGGGACGTGGTAGGTCGGGTTCGTCAGGCCGGCGTCCTTGGGCGCCGAGCCGTCGAGCATCTTGCTGAACGGGATCACCCGGTGCGCCGGGACGAAGACGTCCTCGACGACGATGTCCTTGCTGCCGGTGCCGCGCAGGCCCACCACGTCCCAGGAGTCCTCGACGATCCGGTAGGCCGATCGCGGCAGGATCACGTGGTAGGACACCGGAGGCTTGGCCACCTCGCCAGCCGCATCGCCCAGGAAGGCGCCGAGGAAGATCCAGTCGCAGTGGTCGGTGCCGGAGGAGAACTGCCAGTGCCCGCTGAAGCGGTAGCCGCCGTCGACCGGCGTGAGCACCCCCATCGGCGCGTACGGCGAGGCGATCCAGGTGTCGTCGTCGCCTCCCCAGATCTCCTCCTGCACCCGTTCGTCGGCCATCGCCATCTCCCAGGGGTGCACGCCGACGATCCCGGCGACCCAGCCGGTCGAGCCGTCGTGGCCGGCCACCTTCATCACCGCTTCGGCGAATTCGGCCGGGTGCGCCTCGGCGCCGCCGTAGCGGGCGGGTTGCAGCATCTTGATGACGCCGGTCTCGCGCAGCACCTTGGCGGCCTGGTCGTCGAGCCTGCCGAGACGCTCGTTGGACTCGGCGGCAGCGGTGATCTCCTCGGCTCGTTCCTCGACGGCCGTCAGGACGGGGTGCGGCATCAGCTGGCCCTCGATTCGGTGTCGGCACCGCGACCGGCGAGGTCCACGGCGAGTTCGATCAGCTGGTCCTCCTGGCCGCCGATCAGGTTGCGCTTGCCCGCTTCGACGAGGATGTCGGCGCCGGAGACGCCGTACTTCGCCGCGGCCCGGTCGGCGTGCTTGAGGAAGCTGGAGTAGACGCCGGCGTAGCCCATGGTCAGCGAGAGCCGGTCGAGCAGGCACTCGCCGTCCATCACCGGCCGGACCACGTCCTCGGCGGCGTCGATGATCTTCATGGTGTCCACGCCGGTGCGGATGCCGAGCTTCTCGGCGACCGCGACGAAGGCCTCCACCGGCGTGTTCCCGGCGCCGGCGCCGAAGCGGCGGGTGGAGCCGTCGATCTGGGTGGCCCCGGCGCGCACCGCGAGCACCGAGTTCGCCACTCCCAGGCCCAGGTTCTCGTGGCCGTGGAAGCCGACCTGCGCGTCGTCGCCGAGTTCGGCCACCAGCGCGGCGATCCGGTCGCCGGTGTCCTCCAGCACCAGCGCGCCCGCGGAGTCCACGACGTAGACGCACTGGCAGCCCGCATCGGCCATGATCCGGGCCTGCTCGGCGAGCACCTCCGGCGGGCGGCTGTGGGCCATCATCAGGAAGCCGACCGTTTCCAGGCCCAGTTCCCTGGCCAGCCCGAAGTGCTGGACGGAGACGTCGGCTTCGGTGCAGTGCGTGGCGATCCGGCAGATCGCGGCACCGTTGTCCGCCGCCGCCCGGATGTCGTCCTTGACGCCGACGCCGGGCAGCATGAGGAAGGCGATCTTCGCCCGTTCCGCCGTGTCCACCGCGGTCTTGATGAGTTCCTGCTCGGGGGTGCGGCTGAAGCCGTAGTTGAACGACGAGCCGCCGAGGCCGTCGCCGTGGGTGACCTCGATGACCGGGACCCCGGCGCCGTCGAGCGCGGCCACGATGTCGCGGACGTGCTCGGTGGTGAACTGGTGCTGCTTGGCGTGCGATCCGTCGCGGAGCGAGGAATCGGTGATCCGGATCATCGGAGTCCTTCCTTCGCGAGGATCCGCTGGGCGAAGCCTTCGCCGACGCGGGTCGCCGCGGCCGTCATGATGTCGAGGTTTCCCGAGTACGGGGGCAGGAAGTCACCGGCGCCCTCGACTTCGAGGAACACCGCCACCCGCGCCATGCCGCCGTTCACAGTGGACGGATCGTCGAACTGCGGGTCGGCGCGCAGCCGGTAGCCGGGCACGTAGCTCGCGACGTCGGCGACGACTTGGTGGACCGATTCGGCGATCGCGTCGCGGTCGGCGTCGGCCGGGATCGCGCAGAACACGGTGTCGCGCATCAGCATCGGCGGTTCGGCCGGGTTCAGGATGATGATCGCCTTGCCGCGCCCGGCGCCGCCGATCTCCTCGATGCCGCGGGCCGTGGTGATGGTGAACTCGTCGATGTTCGCCCGCGTACCGGGGCCGGCCGACGGCGATGCCACGCTGGCCACGATCTCGGCGTAGGCGACCTCGACGACCCGCGAGACCGCTCGCACGATCGGGATGGTGGCCTGCCCGCCGCAGGTGATCAGGTTGACGTTCGGTGCGTCGAGGTGGGCGCCGAGGTTCACCGCGGGCACCACCGCCGGCCCCAGCGCTGCCGGGGTCAGGTCGATCGCCTGGATGCCCCGCTCGGCGTACCTGGGCGCGTTCTCCCGGTGCACGTGGGCCGAGGTCGCCTCGAAGACCAGGTCCGGCCGCTCGTCCTGCGCGAACAGCCAGTCGACTCCTCCGGCCGAGCTGATCAGGCCGTTCTGCCGGGCGCGCTGCAGGCCGGGGCTGTCGGGGTCCACGCCGATCATCCAGCGCGGCTCGATGCTCTCGGAGCGCAGCAGCTTGCACATCAGGTCGGTGCCGATGTTGCCGGAACCCACGACGGCTGCGGTCGCCTTGGTCACTGTTCGTCCTCTCAAGTCTGACGTGTGCTCGAACGGTGCCAGCTGCCGCGGGGCGGCACCCGCGCTCCTCCCGCTGACCGGGACTTCCTTCCGCAGCAAGCGAAAACCCGTGGCGCCACGAGCTTCCGGCCGCTCACCGGGGTCAGGGCTCGTAGGTCACCTTCAGCCGGTCGGTGAGCGGAATCGCCTGGCAGCCGAGGATGAGGCCATCGGCCCGGTCGTGCTCGTCGAGCACTTCGTTGCGCTCCAGCTCGACCTCGCCGTCGAGCAGCACGCACGCGCAGGCGCTGCACGCTCCTTCCCGGCAGGAGTACGGCGCGTCCAGCCCGGCCGCGAGCAGCGCGTCGAGCAGTTTGCTGCCCCGCGGCCACGCCACGGTGCTCGTCCGCCCGTCGAGCGTCACCTCGACCTCGCTCACCGGCCCGGTCCCGGTCGGGGCTTCGGGTGCGGCGAACGGATCACCGGTCAACGAGGTGAAGCGTTCGACGTGCACCCGGGCTGTCCCGAGCGCGTTCAAGGCCTCGACCGCCAGGTCCATGAAAGCCCCTGGCCCGCAGACGAATGCCTCACGATCGGCGTAGGGGCGCAGCAGTCCGCGGAGTGCGGCCGCGGTCGGCGTCCCCTGCACGGATTCCAGCCAGTGCACGACGGTGAGCCGGTCGTTGTCGCGCCCGAGCGCCGCCAGCTCGTCGCGGAAGATCACCGAGTGCTCGTCGCGGTTGGCGTAGAGCAGGGTGATCCGGCCCTGACCGGTGTGCAGCGCCGATTTGAGGATGGAGAGCACCGGGGTGATCCCGCTGCCCGCGGCGACCAGCAGCAGATCGGTGTCCAGCGATGCGGGCGTGAAGGTGCCGGCCGGGCTCAGCACGTCGAGCACGTCGCCCGCGACGACGTTGTCGCAGATCCAGTTCGAGCCGTAGCCGTCCTTGGTGCGCTTGACCGTCACCTTCAGCTCGTCGTCGCAGGCCGGCGAGCTGCACAGCGAGTAGCAGCGGGCGGCCCCGCCCGGGATCCGGATGGTCAGGAACTGCCCGGGGCGGTAGCCGAACTCCTCGGCGGGCCGCTCCAGGACCAGGGTGTGCGCGTCCGCGGTCTCCCGGACCACCTCGACCACCCGCAGCTGCCACATGGTGCCTCCCACCGGTTCAGAGCTCGCCGGTGCGCAGGACCGGGTTGTCGTAGCTCGGTTCGGTCATCTCGTGCCCAGCTCCCAAGGACTTCCGGGGTTTCGCCGGTGCAGGTTAGGCGCGATCGCGCGGAATCCGGGGCGCGAACTCCCGATCAGCGGGATCGCGGCCGACCGCGCGGGCCCCGGCCGGAAATCGCTTCCCGCTCAACGGGATGCCGGATCGGTGATGTCGGCAGCGCACCTACCGTCGGTCTCGTGAATCCCCATCTGCCCACACCGCTGGAGATGCGCCGCGCGATGGGTTCCTTCGCCAGCGGCGTCACGGTGGTCACCGGGTGCGACGCCGGTGAGCCGGTCGGCTTCGCCTGCCAGTCCTTCGCCTCGGTCTCGCTCGACCCGCCGCTGGTGCTGTTCTGCGCCGATCACCGGGGCCGCACCTGGCCGCGGATCCGCAACGCCGGGCGCTTCTGCGTGAACGTGCTCGCCGAGCAGCAGACCGACCTGTGCGACCGGTTCGGTTCCAGCCGCGGCGCGAAGTTCGAGGGCTTGTCCTGGCAGCTGTCCCGGTGGGGCAGCCCGGCGCTGCCGGGTGTGCTCGCGCGGGTGCACGCCCAAGTGCACGAGGTGCACGCGGCCGGGGACCACGACGTGGTGATCGGCGGCGTGCTCGAACTCGAGACCCCGGTGCAGGACCGCCCGATGGTGTTCTTCCGCGGTGGCTTCGGGATCGCTCCGGAACTGGTGCTGCCAGAGAGCTGGGACTGGGCTTAAAGCCAGTCTCCGGAACCCGCCGCCATCATCCGGTCCAGCGTCGCGCTCGACCAGGTCCGCTCCGGCGCGACGACGTGCATCTGCCGCCACGAGCGGGATTTCGGCACCGGCGGGTGGAGCACGTCGGAGACCTGCCGGGCGGCGTCGACGACCAGCGGCGCCACCTTCTCCAGCGGCGTCTGGACGCGCCCCACCAGCGAGATGCTGCCCACCGGGCCTTCCGGGCCGCGGACCGCGACCGCCGCGCAGGCCAGCGAGCGGACGCACTCGCCCCGCTCGAAGGCCAGCCCGCGGCGCCGCCGGATGCGGTCGAGCTCCTGGTGCAGGGTGCAGAGGTCGGCGATGGTGCGGTCGGTCAGCCTGCCGATGTGCTCGCCGAGCAGCTCGTCCACCGCTTCCGGTTCGAGCCACGCCAGCATCGCCTTGCCCAGCGCGGTCGAGTGCGCCGGGGCCCGGCCGCCGACCCGCGAGGGCACCGACTCCGCGAACCGCCCGCCCACCTTGTCCAGGTAGCGGATCTCGCCCCCGTCCAGCACCGCGAGGTGAACGACCATTCCAGTCCGCATCTGGAGGTCGTGCAGCAGCGGTGCCGCGGCGTTGCGCAGCTCGCCGTGCGCGTTGGCCCGACCGCCGAGGCTCAGCGCCCGGCGGCCGAGCGAGTAGCCTGCCGCGCTGTGCTGGAGCCAGTCCAGCCGGACCAGCTGGTCGAGGATGCGGTGCGCGGTTGACCTCGGCAGATGTGTTCTCCGCGCGACGTCTTCCAGGGTGAGCCGGACCGTGCACCGCTCGAAGGAGTCGAGGATCAGGGTCATCCGCTCCACCATCGAGGGCGGTAGCTCGCGACGCGGGGCGGCGGGAATGGCAGGGACGGTCATGGTGCTCCCCTCAGCCCGGTTGACGAAGGGCAAAACTGAAATGAATTCCACCCGACTTCCCGACGGTAGCAGCGCCGCGCCCGAGGCGGAACCCTCGCACCGGAGTTTCGGTCCCAGCGGTTCTCCCGATGACCGGGACGGGCCTGGAGTTCGGCCGGCCGCTCGGCTAAACCTGGTTGTCGGTTCCGGCGAGGAGAGGTCTGCGGATGAGGATCGGCATCGTCAGCCCGGTGGTGACCCGGGTGCCCGGGGCGCATTCGGAGTGGGAGCGCACCGCGGGCGTCGACGACCTCGGGCGGATCGCCGAGACCGCCGACGACCTGGGCTTCCACCACCTGACCTGCAGCGAGCACGTGGCCGTGCCCCGGGAGGTGGCCGAGCAGCGCGGTGCGACGTACTGGGACCCGCTGGCCACCTTCGGATACCTGGCCGCGCGCACCAGCCGGATCCGCTTCGTCACGCAGGTCCTGGTGCTCGGCTACCACCACCCGCTGGAGATCGCCAAGCGCTACGGCACCCTCGACCGGGTGGCCGGCGGCCGCCTGGTGCTGGGCCTGGGCGTCGGCAGCCTCGAAGAGGAATTCCAGTTGCTCGGCGCGGAGTTCGCCGACCGGGGCTCCCGGGCCGATGACGCGCTCGCCGCGCTGCGCGCGAGCCTGTCGCGCCGGGAACCGGAGTACCACGGCGAGCACTACGACTACGCGGGCTTCGTCGTGGAACCGCACGCCGTGCAGGACCGCGTGCCGTTCTGGATCGGCGGCCGGACGCTGCGCTCGCTGCGGCGCGCGGCGACGCACGGCGACGGCTGGGTGCCGTTCGGGCTCACCAGCCCGCAACTGCGGGAGATGCTGGCGAAGGTGGATCTGCCCGCGGGCTTCGAAGTCGTGCTCCCCGCAGGCGAGGTGCTCGATCCGTCCGGCGACCGGGCGGCGGCCGAGGCGGCGCTGGCGCGGGCGCGCGATGCGGGCGCGACGCTGGTCGGCGCGCAGCTGCGGGCGCGATCGGTCGAGCACTACTGCGAGCAGCTCGAAGCCCTGGCCGACATCGACTGAGCGGAGGCACCGATGGCCGAGCAGCCCACCGAACTCGCCGAACTGGCGGCCCGCCTGCGGAGGCTGGAGGACCAGCAGGAGATCGCCCGCCTCATCGCCAGCTACGGCCCGCTGGTCGACAGCGGCAGCGCCGATGCCGTGGCCGACCGCTGGGAACCCGACGGCGCCTACGACGTCGACGAGCTGTCGATGAGCGGCCGCGACGAGATCACCGCGATGGTCGCCGGGCCGCGGCACCAGAGCTGGATCCGCGGTGGCTGCGCGCACTTCCTGGGCCCGGCGCACGTCACGGTCGAGGACGACGAGGCGGTCGCGGTCGGCCACTCGCTGATGATCGTGCACCGCGACGGCGAGTTCGTCGTGCGCCGCGCCACCGCCAACCGCTGGCAGCTGCGCCGGGGCCCGCGGGGCTGGCGCGTGACCCGGCGAACGAGCCGGGTCCTCGACGGCCGCGAGGAGTCGCCCCGGCTGCTCGCGGCGCTCGGCATCGACGAGAAGCACCGCAGCGAGGAGAACCGATGAGCGACCGTGACGACATCGCCGAACGACTGGCCGAGCTGGCCGCCGCGATCGACGCCCGCGACTGGGATTCGGTCCGGGCGGCCTTCCTCCCGGACGCCCGCGGCTACGGAACGGACGGAGCGGAGGAGATCGTCCGCCAGGTCAGCGGCCACCTCGGCGCCTGCGGCCCCACGCAGCACCTCATCGGCAACCACCGCATCACGGTGGACGGCGACACCGCGCGCTCCCTCACCTACGCCCGCGTCTACCACTGCGGAGCGGGCGCGATGGCCGGGAAGTTCTTCGAGTGCATGGGCGAGTACGACGACCGCTGGGTGCGCACGCCCGAGGGCTGGCGGCTGTCCTCCCGCGACTTCGACATGCGCATCTTCCTGGGCGACTTCGGAGTTTTCGGCCCAGCGGCTTCCTGACCGCTCTCGGTGAGCGGGACCACACCGAACACTCCTCAGCCGGGTGGCTAGCGTCCGGCACGTCCTTCCCCGGGCAGCACGCTCGGTCGCGATTCCCCTGCTGCCGAGACGTTTTCGACGCTCCCGCCGCTCGACTCGATGAGGAGTCACGATGGATCAGGCATCTCCACGGCAAAGACCGGCCTCCACCGGATCGGACGCCGACGGCGAATCCGTTCGCCAGGACCGCTCCACCGCGCAGAACTGGGCGATCGTCGCTCTCCTCGTCCTGCTGGTCGAGATAACCGGCCTCACCTACACGATGGTCACCCCGGCGCTGTCGGAGATCGCCGCCGCCTACCGCTCACCGGACATCTCCTGGATCGTCACCGCCGTGACCCTGGTCGGCGCGATCGCCTTCGCGGTGTGCGGGAAGCTGGGCGACGTCCACGGCAAGAAGGCGGTCGCGCTGGTGTGCTCCGCGGTGTTCGCCGTCGGCACCGCGCTGTGCGCGACGGCCCCGGTGCTACCGCTGCTGATCGCCGGGCGCGCGTTGCAGGGGTTCGGGCTGGCCGTGCTGTCGCTGGCCTACGGGCTGGTCCGCGACGTGCTCCCGAAGCGGCTGATCCCGATCGCGCTGGGCTTCATCGGCACCGGCATGGGCGCCAGCGCGATCATCGGCCCGGTCATCAGCGGGCTGCTCGTCGAACCGTTCTCCTTCCGCGGCATCTTCTGGTTCCAGTTCGGCTACGCGATCGTGGTGGGCCTGCTGGTGTGGCGGTTCGTCCCGGAGAGCGGGCTGCGCGCCCGGGTCGGCGTGGACTGGATCGGCGCGGTGCTGCTCGGGTTCGGCGCGCTGGCCTTCCTCTTCGGCGTCGGCATGATCAAGAGCGCCGGCTGGTCATCGGTGCCGGTGCTGGGCGGGATCGGTGCGGGCGCGGTCCTCATCGCGGGGTGGTTCCGCTACGAGCGGCGCGCCGCCGATCCGCTGGTGCGCATCGAGCTCCTCGCGCAGCGGCGGGTCGGGTTGCCGCTGCTGGCCAACGGGTGCGTCCAGTTCGCGCTGGTCGGCAACTCGATGCTGGTCCCGATGTTCGTCATGTCGGCCCCGGAAGGCGGTTTCGGGTTCGGCGCGTCGGCGCTGGAGGTGGCCGGTTTCCTCGCCGCGTCGGGTGTGTCGGCGATGGTGGCGGGCCCGGTCAGCGGGCTGATCTCGCGACGCTTCGGGCCCCGCGCCGGCATGACGTTCGGTGCTTCGGCGCTCGTC
This sequence comes from Saccharopolyspora indica, assembly GCF_027853965.1. Lineage (GTDB taxonomy): Bacteria > Actinomycetota > Actinomycetes > Mycobacteriales > Pseudonocardiaceae > Saccharopolyspora > Saccharopolyspora indica. The sequence continues at coordinate 20,507 of NZ_JAQGLB010000029.1, forward strand.
GCCGGGGCGACCCTGATCGCGTTCGCGCACGACACCGCGACGGCGGTCCTGCTGGCCCAGCTGGTGTTCGGGGTCGGCATCGGCTCGGCGTCGGCGGCGCTGCCGAACGTGCTCGTGCACGCGGTTCCGGCCGACGTCCAGGGCGTCAGCGGCGGAATGCTGAACCTGGTGGGCAGTTTCGGGAGTTCGATCGGATCGCAGGTGCTGATCGTGCTGCTCCTGCTGCCCGGCGCTGGTGCCCACTACGCCGAAACCGGTTTCGTGCTGGCCTTCCTCGCCACCGCCGCGTGCGGCGCGATCGCCCTGACCAGCGCACTGCTGATCGGCCCGCTCCGCGACCGGCGATGACCGGGTGCGGGCTGCGGTTCCCGCAGCCCGCACAGCCGGCTAGAAGACGCCCGGCCCGCGCAAGGTCGCATCGGCGCCACCGTCCACGTAGATCACCTGGCCGGTCATGTGCGTGTTCCCGGTGCTGATCAGCCAGCTCAGCGCGGTGGCGATGACGGCGGGCTGGGCGTAGCCGTTCAGCGGCATCGGCACCGCCCGGTCCATGACCGCCTTCATCTCCTCGTCCGCGACGAGCGGTGCGACCATGGGGCTGAGCACCACGCCCGGCGCCACGGCGTTGAGCGGGATGCCCGCACCGGCCCACTCCTCGGTCACCGCCGCGCGGCGCAGCCATTGCGCGAGAGCCGACTTCGACGACGGGTAGAGCCGGTTCCCGGTGCCGTTGGCGACCGCCGCGCGGGCGAGTTCCAAGGCGGCGGGCTCGTCGTCCCGCAGGCAGGCGTCCACCACGGCCTGGTCCACCGGCTGGGTGCCCGCGATGGAACCGACCACCGCGGCCCGCGGGTTCGGCGCCGCGGCGAGCACCGGGCGAAGGCCTTCCAGCAGCCGGACCACGCCGAAGTGGTTGACGCTCACGGTGACCGGGTCGGGCGCCGAGACACCGGCGCACGCGACCACTCCGTCCAGCGGCCCGGCGCCGATCCCGGCCACCGCCCGAGCACGTCCGTCCTCAGTGGAGAGATCGGCCCGGACGTCGGCGTCCTCCCGGTCGACGCCGATGACGGTGTCGCCCTGAGCTCGCAGCACCTCCACCAGCGCCTTGCCGATGCCCGATGCCGAGCCCGTCACTGCGATACGACGTGTCATGCCTGCCCCGCCTCGCTGTCCCGCCTCTCCGAGATTTTCAGTGGTGGTTGCGTTCGGTGTTGTTCTCGCGTTTGGCGGTTTCTTGTGGCTGGGTTGCATCACGGTCCCCTGAGGTGCGGTTGAGCAGGACTCCTGCCCCTTGTTGACACAAGGGCTCTCACGGCTCGCAGCTCATCTGCGGCTGCGCTGGCCTCATGCCTAGCCGAGCACCGTACCGGCGCAGTCCGGCCGTACCGGTGAGTGGGATCCGCGCACCCGCCGGCGGTTTCCGGCGCGTTGTCTCTGGCGCGACGCCATCGGCCCGCACAGGAGGAACGCCCGTGAACCGGTTGTCCCTGACCACCTTGCTGACCGCGCTGCTCGTGGCTGGTTGCTCCGCGGGCACCTCTCCGGAACCGGCGCGCGGCACGTTGTCGAGCTCGGTTCCGCTGGAGCACGAACGGCTGCCCAGCGCGCAGAGCGAATGGCTGATCACCTACACCTCCGAAGGCGCCCGCGGCGAACCCGTCACCGTCTCCGGAACCGTTTCGGTGCCCGCCTCGCCGCCGCCGCGGCAGGGCTGGCCGGTGATCAGCTGGGCGCACGGCACCACCGGCACCGCCGATGTCTGCGCACCGTCGGCCGACCGGCCGGGCGGACCGGCGCACGGCTACGTCGGACTCGCCGACCAGACCCTGGACCGGTGGGTCGCCGCGGGCTACGCGGTGGTGCAGACCGACTACGAGGGACTCGGCACGCCCGGCGAGCACCCGTACCTCAACGGGCCGAGCGCGGCGAACGCGGTGGCCGACATCGTCCGCGCCGCACGCCAGGTCGCGCCCGGCATCGGCTCGGACTGGTTCGCGATGGGGCACAGCCAAGGCGGTCACGCCGCCCTCCACACCGCAGCGGCCGACCAGCGGGACCTGACGCTGCGCGGTGCGGTGGCCATCGCGCCGGGCGGCTTCCAGAGCAGCCGGACCGCCGCGTACTTCCAGCAGCAGTCCGACGAGCGCAGCGTCCGGGCGGCGCTGCCGTTCCTGCCCACGCTGATCATCGGGGCCGCCGCCGCGGATCCCGGGATCGTGCCGGAGGACCTGCTCGACGAGCAGGCCCGGCCGGTGCTGGACGCGGCGCGCCGGACCTGCCAGGACGGCGTCCGCGAGGCCGCCGCGACGGTCAGCGCGGACCGCGTCTTCCGGGACGGCGCCGACCTGGGCGGGCTCACCGCGTACCTGAAGTCGCAGGAACCGGAAGGCCTGGCGCTGCGCGTCCCGACGCTGGTGCTGCAGGGCAGCGCGGATGCCCTGGTGGCCGCACCGGGCACCGCGAGCCTGGTCGAAGCGCTGTGCGGCCGCTCCTCCGCGATCGGCTACGAGGTCTTCGACGGCGCGGACCACCGCCAAGTCCTCGCCGCTTCCCAACCGGCCGCCCAGCGATTCACCGAAACGCTCCTCACCGGCGGACAACCGCAGAGCTCCTGCCCCCGGCCGTGACCCGGCGCCGAGCCCGCGCGTCGCGGACAATCGGCCCCGGCAGGAGCCGCGAATCCAGCGCGAACGGAGGTGACGGCGTGAAGGCGATCGCCCTCGACGAGTACGGCGGGCCGGACGCCCTCCGGCTGACCGATCTCCCGGAGCCGAAGGTCGCTCCCGGCGAGGTGCTGATCCGGGTGAAGGCCGCCGGCGTCAACCCGGTGGACTGGAAGCTCGCCGCGGGCGGCCTCGACGGCCTCCTGGAGACGCACTTCCCGCTGATCCCGGGCTGGGACGTGGCCGGGGTCGTCGAGCGGACGGGCTTCGACGTCGAGGAGTACGCGCCCGGCGACGAGGTGTACGGCTACATCCGCAAGGACACCGCCCAGCACGGCGGCTACGCGGAACTGGTCTCCGCGCACCTGCGCATGCTGGCCCGCAAGCCCGTCGCGCTGTCCTGGGAGCAGGCCGCGGGCGTTCCGCTCGCCGGGCTGACCGCGCACCAGGCGATCGACCGGGTCGGCCTCGGCGCAGGTGACACCGTGCTGGTCCACGCGGCGGCGGGCGGGGTCGGTTCGCTCGGCGTCCAGATCGCCGTGGCGCGCGGCGCCCGCGTGATCGGCACCGCGAGCGAGCGCAACCACGACTTCGTGCGGCAGCTGGGCGCGGAACCGGTGACCTACGGGCCCGGGCTCGCCGACCGCGTGGCCGAGCTGGCGCCGGACGGCGTCGACGCGGCGCTCGACTTCTTCGGGGCCGACGCCGTCGACGCATCGCTGCAGCTGCTCGAGAAGCCGGAGCGCCTCGCCTCCATCGCCAATCCGGAGGCCGCGGCGAAGGGCGGCCACTACGTCTGGGTCCGCCCCGACTCGGCGGGCCTCGCGAAGCTCGCCGGGCTGGCCGACAGCGGACAGCTGACCGTGCACGTGCACCAGGTGCTCCCGCTCGCCGAAGCAGCGGAGGCCTGGCGCCTGAACCAGCTCGGGCACACGCGCGGCAAGCTCGTGCTCTCCACCGAAGATCTCTGAAGCGCTGCCCGGAAGGCCCGCCGCCGTGCAGGTCGAGTGCGGTGAGCCACAGCGGCGTGCGGTCCGGATACCCCCGGGGGTACCTTCGGAGGCATGCAGATGAAACCCGAACTGCTCGGCGACGCGCTGACGCGCCTGCGGCGCGCTCAGGGGCAGCTGGCGAGCGTCATCGAGTCGATCGAGGACGGCGACGACTGCGCGGCGGTGCTCACCCAGCTGGCCGCCGTTTCCCGCGCCCTCGACCGCGCCGGCTTCAAGATCGTGGCCAGCGGCATGCGGTACTGCCAGCAGGCCAGGGAGGACGGCGAGGAGCCGCCGATGACCGAGCAGGAGCTCGAACGCCTCTTCCTCGCCCTCGCCTGACCCCGCCCGACCCGAGCACACCACCCATGTGCCCATCGCATACCCCCAGGGGTATCGGAGGTGAAACGCCGTGACAGCACTCCCCCGGCTCCACGTCGAGGTCGTGGAGACCTCCTCGCTGGGCGACCGCAGCTACCTCGCCACCGACGGCCACCGCGCCGTGGTGATCGACCCGCAGCGCGACGTGGACCGCGTCCTCGCCGCCGCCGGGCGCGCAGGTGCGCGGATCGCGCTGGTCCTCGAAACGCACGTGCACAACGACTACGTCTCCGGCGGCCTGGAGCTGGCCCGGTTGACCGGAGCCGAGTACGGCATCGCCGCGGCCGACGAAGCGCCGTTCGCGCACCGCCCGCTGCGCGACGGCGACCTGCTGGAGGTCACCGACCGCCTCCGGGTGCGCGCGGTGGCCACGCCCGGGCACACCTTCCACCACCTGTCTTACGTGCTGGAGGACGCCGGGGAGCCGGTCGGCGTGTTCACCGGCGGCTCGCTGCTCTACGGCACGACCGGCCGCACGGACCTGCTCGGCGAGCAGCACAGCGTGGAGCTCGCCCGCCACCAGCACCGGTCGGCGCGCAAGCTGGCCGATCTGCTGCCCGCCGGGGCGCAGATCTGGCCGACGCACGGGTTCGGCAGCTTCTGCTCGGCGACGCAGGCCAGCGGCGACTCCTCGACCATCGGCGAGCAGCGCGCGGCGAACCCCGCCCTGTCGCTGGCCGAGCAGGACTTCGTCGAGACCACCCTGGCCGGGCTCGACGCCTACCCCGCCTACTACGCGCACATGGGCGCCCGCAACATCGCGGGCCCGGCGCCGCTGGACCTCCGCGCACCGGCCGAGGCGACTCCCGGCGAACTGGCCGAGCGCCTGCGGCGCGGCGAGTGGGTGGTGGACCTGCGCTCCCGCAAGGCCTACGTCGAATCCCACCTGGCGGGCACCGTCAGCCTCGGCCTGGACGGCCCGATGGCGACCTGGCTGGGCTGGATGATCGAGTGGGGTTCGCCGATCACGCTGGTCGGCGAGTCCGGTGAGCAGATCGCCGACGCCCAGCGCGAGCTGGTGCGCATCGGCATCGACCAGCCCGCCGCGGCCGCGACCGGGCAGCCCGCGCAGCTGGCCACCGACACCGCGCAGCTGGTGAGCACGCCGACGGCCACGTTCGCCGAGCTGGCCGCCGCGCTGGGCGGCGATCCCGGCGGGCTGCCGAGCGCCGACGTCGTGCTCGACGTGCGGACGAACAACGAATGGCGCGACTCGCACGTCGACGGCGCCGTGCACATCCCGCTCTACGAGCTGGCACGACGCGTCGACGAGGTTCCGGCCGGTTCGGTGTGGGTGCACTGCGGCAGCGGCTACCGCGCCACGGCGGCGGCCTCGCTGCTGGAATCCGCCGGCCGCACCGCCGTCGTCATCGACGACGCCTTCGCCGCCGCCCGATCCTCCGGCGTCGTCCTGACGTCCTGAACCGGCAAGAACCGCACGAGAAGGAGAACCATGACCGGCCCGTTAGAGTCCGCAGTGGATGTCGCCGATGCCCGGGAGCTGGTGCGCTCCGCACCGCGAACCCGGCTGATCGACGTGCGCACCCCCGGTGAGTTCGCCGCGGCGCACATCCCGGGATCCCACAACGTTCCGCTCGACGTGCTGCGCGCGCACCACACCGAGCTGACCGCCGAGCACTCCGACCCGGTGGTGCTCGTGTGCGGATCCGGTGTCCGGGCCGAGGAAGCCCGCGGCCTGCTCGCCGCTGCGGGATTCGCGAAGCTCACCGTCCTCAAGGGCGGCATCGGTGCTTGGGAGACGCAGGGTGCCCCGGTCTCGCGCGGGCGCGGGAAGTGGGCGATGGAGCGGCAGGTCCGGCTGGCCGCGGGCTCCCTGGTGCTCGCCGGTGTCGTGGGCAGCGTCGCCGCGCCGAAGCTGAAGTGGCTGGCCGGTTTCATCGGCGCCGGGCTCACCTTCTCCGCGCTGAGCAACACCTGCGGGATGGCCCGGGTGCTCTCGCAGCTGCCGTACAACCGGACGCCGGAGCAGGACGTGCCGTCGCTGCTCGCGGCCCTGACGTGATGCTGCCTGCGATCGTCTTCGGCGTCGTGATCGGCCTTTCCACCGGGCTGCTCGGCGCCGGTGGTTCCATCCTGGCCGTTCCGGCACTGGTGTACGGCGTCGGCCAGCCGCTGAGCACCGCGGTTCCCACCGCGCTGGTGGTGGTCGCGGCGTCGGCCATCGGCGGCCTGTGCTCCCGCAGCCGGCTGCGGCTGGTGCAGTGGCCGGTGGCGCTGGTGTTCGGGGCCGCCGGGATTCCCGGCACGATCGGCGGCGCGGCGCTCGGCCGGTCGCTGCCGCAGGACTGGCTGATGCTGGGCTTCGCGGCGCTGATGGTCGTCGTCGCCTCGCGCATGTTCCGCGGCAACGACCGCACCGGCGCCCCGGACGGGAACCTGATGCCGAAGACGGCGGCCGCCGGGGCGGGAGTCGGTGTGCTGACCGGGCTTTTCGGCGTCGGCGGCGGATTCGTCATCGTGCCCGCGCTGACCCTGCTGCTCGGCCTGACCGCGCAGCAGGCCATCGCGAACTCGATGGTGGTGATCACGATCAACTCCATCAGCGGGCTGATCGCGCACTCCGGCTCGGCGGCCCAGCTCGACCTCGGCGTGCTGGTGGCCTTCGCGGGCACCGCGATGCTGGTGTCGATCGCCGCCGCCCGGTTCTCCGGGCGGCTCCCGGCGAGCACCGTCCGCCGCGCGTTCGCCTGGGCCGTGCTGGCCATCGCGGCGGGCGTGGGCATCTCGTCGCTGATCGGCCTCGCGGCGTAGCGCGGTCGTGAGTGCGCAACGGTGTTCGAACGCCGTTGCGCACTCACGACATCTTTCACCCGCAGAGCATCCGGGCCGGGTTGGTGCTGGTGAGCGCTTCGACCCGGTCGACGCCGAGCGCGCGCAGCTGCTCGGCGAAGATCGTCGGGACGTAGGCGAAACCGTTGCCGCCGTGGCGCGTCCACATCTGCTTCAGGAAGACGTCGTGGCTGAGCAGCACCTGGTCGCCGTGACCGGCCGCGACGAGCGCGGCCACGCCTGCCGCGGTCGTCGCCGTCGACGGCGAGGCGCCTTCCTTCGGGAACGTGATGTCCATGCCGATCATGTCGAACTCCAGCCACACCCCGCGCTCGGCCAGCCCGAGCTGGTACGCGGTGTCCGCGGCCGACGGGTCCAGGTGCGAGAGCACGACGCGATCCGGGGCCACGCCGATCTCGCCGAGCACCACGTCCAGCACCTCGCCGCCGCGGCGCTGCCAGCCGGGCAGGTGGATCATCAGCGGGACCCCGGGGTGGTCGAGCTGGGCCAGCGCCGCAGCGCGCAGCGAGGCCCGCTCCGCCGGCGTGAAGTCCGGCGACACCCCGATCTCGCCGATGATCCCCGGCCGGGCGCGGTGCTCGCCGACACCGCCGGTCAGCTCCTCGCCGATGCTCGCCGCCTGCGCCTCGACCGCCCGGGCCGCGATGCGCTCGCCCTCGAACTTCTCCAGGTAGGAGCCGCAGCCCATCACGATGTTCAGGCCGGTGCGGCGGGCCACCTCGACCAGCTTGTCGGGGTCGCGGCCGATCGCGGCGCTGGAGGTGGCGTCGACGATGGTCCGGCCGCCCACCGCCTGGAAGGCCGCGATCTCGCCCAGCACGTCGGCCACCGGCTTGGCGGCCAGGTTGTCCGCGCAGCAGTACGGGTCGTGCCGCAGCGCCCACGCCGCCCCGGCGTCCACCGCGCGATCCGCCAGGAACTCGCTGAACCCGTAGCTGGGTTCGTCGCGCACCCCGGACAGGTCGTTGAAGAGGTGCTCGTGCGGCAGGACCAGGCCCAGCTCGGCCGCGGGCACCGGGCCGGTGACGGTCTGCACGGCGCCGGTCATCGCGGGCCGTCCGCGGTGCGCGAGGGGATCATCCCGATCCCGGCGGCGATCAGCGCGAGCACGGTGCCGATCACGGTGGCCAGGTGGATCGGGTGCCCGACCGAGGGCACCACCAGGTCCAGCAGCAACGAGCCGACCAGCTGACCGGCCACCGAACCGAGCCCGAGCAGCAGCAGTCCGAGGCCGCGCACCAGCAGCGCCATGAAACCGATGGACAGCAGGCCCAGCACGCCGCCGGTGTACATCCACCACGTCGGCGGCAGCGAGAACTGCCCGGTGCCCAGCGCCAACCGGACCAGCAGCCCGGCGAGCAGCACCACGAACCCGACCAGGAAGTTGAACGTGATCGAGACCAGCATCGAACCGGTCTCCCGCGCCACCGCGGCGTTGCCCGCCGGCTGCCACCCGGCCAGCAGGCCCGCCACGAACGGCAGGACGGCCAGCGCGATGGCGTGCGGCACGTGGAAGTTCGGCGAGATGGTGACCGCGGTGGCCGCGACGGCCAGCAGCGCACCGAGGCCGCGGGTGACCGAGATCGGCTGCTTGACCGTGGCCGTGACGCCGATGCGGTCGCAGATCACCCCGGAGATGACCAGGCCCGCGATCAGCGTGATCTGGAAGACCGCGACGCCGAGCACGCCCACCGAGACGCCCTCGGAGAGCACCACCGCGCCGCCGCACAGCCCGGCCAGGTAGTTCCACCAGCCGATGCGCTTGCTGCGGATCAGGCGCGGGATGCTCAGCGCCTGCTCGCGCGTGGCGGGTCGCGCGAAGACGATCACCAGCATCAGCACCAGGCCGCTGCCGAAGGAGATCACGGCGGCGCTGTTGCCGTCGCCGACGGTCGCGCCGAGCGCGCCGTTGACCGCGGACTGCATCGGGCTGAGCATGCCTGCCAGCACCGTCAGCAGCACCAGGACGGTCGTGGTGGCGCCCCGGGCCGCCCGGCCGGACGCGGCGGGCGGGCTCAGCTCAGGAGCGGGCGTGTTGGTCATGGCGGTGCGACTCCCTTGTCGTCCTCGCTGGGTTGCTGCGGATTGCTCTGGACGAGTCCTGCCGCACGCGGCCGGCAGGGCCCGGGTGGACTACCGGTCGCCGGCCAACCAGGTGACCGCCTGGTCGAACAGCCGACGGTACCCGTCCCACTCCAGGAACTCGGCCGGCGCCCAGTGCGGCGAGATGTCCGAGGCGAAGGCGAGGGTGCGGCCCGCGCCTTCGGTGCGCACCGCCAGCAGCGGCCGCGAGTCGACGGTGGCGAGCACGGTCGCGTCGGGCTTGGCGGTCAGCTTCTGGTAGCCGAGCAGGACCGGCCACTGCTGGTCCAGGCCCGCGGTGACCGGGTGCTCGGTGCCGGTGAGCTCGCCGAAGACGCCTTCGGGGCTCTCCACCCGGTCGTCGTAGGGCAGGATCTGCACCGGCAGCACCTCCTCGATCGGCGTGTCGTGGAAGTTCGCCTTGCCCTGGAAGCCCTGGAAGCTGAGGTAGCCGCCGGCCATCGCCAGCCCGCCACCGCCGCGCACCCACTCGGCCAGCAGCTTGAGCCGGTTCGGGAACCGGCGCCCCTGGTTGAACACCTGCGGGTGCAGCAGCAGCGAGTTCGCGCCGATGTCCGACAGGATCACCACGTCGTACTCGCCGAGCTCGTCGAGCGACGCGGGGAAGTCCGTCGCCACCAGGTGCGACGGCAGGTGGACCACGTCGTGGCCCGCTCCGCGCAACGCGGCGAGCAACGCCTCGGCGCCGATTTCGAGCTGGGCTCGGTCGATGGCGTCGAAGCCCTTGACGTCGGTGGTCCTGGCCACCCAGGACTCCCCGGCCAGCAGCACGCGGCTCAATTCCGCCTCCCCGTTGGAATCGTGTTGCGCAAATTTTGCGCTCCTTGTTGCGCAACGTAATCCGCACCGAACCGCGCCGTCAAGAGCCCACCTGCGCCGACTTGCCGATACACTGCGCCCAGAGCACACGACGGAAGGGGCGGGGATGACGTTGACGCGCGTTGCGCAACGTGCGCAAGTGTCGACCTCGACGGCGTCGCGATACCTGCGCGGCCAGCTGAAGGTGCAACCCGAGACCGCCGCGCGGATCGACGCCGCCGTCCGGGAGCTGCACTACGAGGTGCGCCCGGCGGCGGCCGCGGACGGCGCGCGCGAGCACGCGCCGGTCATCGCGCTGATCGTCCCGGAACTGGCCAACCCGTTCTTCGCCGCGCTGGCCGAGGAGATCGCCACCGCGGCCGCGGTCAGCGGCGCCTCGCTCGTCATCGGCGTCACCGGCAGGCAGGCGCAGCGCGAGGCCAAGGTCAGCGACTTCGTCGCGGGCACCGAGGACATCGACGGGATGATCTACGTCGGGATGCACCGCGAGAACCCGCGGCTGCTGCAGGCCATCTCCGACGGGCTGCCGGTGGTCGTCCTGGACGAGGAGATCGCCAACACCAGCGGCGTGGACACCATCGGCGTGGACAACTACGGCGGTGCCTACCAGGCCACCGCCTACCTGGCGCAGCTCGGCCACCGGCGCATCGCGCACATCGCCGGGCCGCGCGAGCTGTCCACCACCCGCGACCGGCTGCGCGGCTACCGCGAGGCGATGGAGCACGCCGGGCTGGAGGTCGACGAGGCCCTGATCCTGCACGGCCCCTACACCGAGCAGTTCGGCGCGAGCACCTTCCCGTACCTGACCGGCGCCGCGCAGCCGCCCACCGCGGTGTTCATCGGCAGCGACATCGCCGCGGTCGGCGTCCTCGGCGCCGCCGAGCTGCACGGCCTGAGCATCCCCGAGGACCTCTCGGTGGTGGGCTGCGACGGCATCCGGGTCGGCGAATGGCTGCGCCCGAAGCTGACCACCCTGCAGCAGCCCGTCGCCGAACTGGCCCGCGGCGCGCTGGAACTCGTCCACGCCCGCATCACCGATCCCGGCGGCGGCACCGTGCGGCGGAACCTCCCGCTGCAACTGGTCATCCGCGGTTCCGCGGTCCCGCCCCAGCACTGATCCGGAGGACCCGTGCCCGATCCCATCGAGCTCGCCCAGCAACTGATCCGCCTCGACACCCGCGCGGCGGGCGAGAAGGCCGCCGCCGAACTGCTCGCGCCGCTGCTGACCGGGGCTGGCTTCGCGGTCACCATCGACGAGCCGCGGCCCGGCCGCGCCAACCTCGTCGCCCGCTTCGGCACCGGCACGCCGATCACCCTCACCGGGCACCTCGACACGGTTCCCGCCGACCCGGCCACCTGGTCGTTCGACCCGCACAGCGGCGAGATCGACGGCGACCGGCTGCGCGGCCGGGGCAGCAGCGACATGAAGGCCGGCGTGGCGGCGATCGTCGCGGCCGCGGTGCAGGCCGCCCGCACCGCTCCCGATGACCTCTCCGCGCAGCTGGTGTTCACCTTCGGCGAGGAGACCGGCTGCGAAGGCGCCGCCCTGCTGCCCGAGCTCACCCCCAGCCCCGCCTTGCTGGTGGCCGAACCCACGGCGAACCGGATCGTGCTGGGGCACAAGGGAGTCCTGTGGTTGCGGCTGACCGCGCACGGCCGCAGCGCGCACGGATCGCGCCCGGAGCTCGGTGAGAACGCGCTGGCCGCGCTCGCCGAAACGGCGGTGCGGATCCACCGCGACGAGAGCTGGCCGGTCAGCCCGACGCACGGCCCGGCCACCGTCAACGTCGGCTCGTTCCACTCCGGCGTGCAGCCGAACCTGGTGCCCGACCGCGCCGAAATGGTGCTCGACATCCGCACCACGCCGGAGTTCACCGCCGACGACGCCCGCACCGCGATCGCCGGACTGGCCCTGCCCGGCACCGAGATCACCGCCGACCTGGACCTCCCGGGCGTGGCGACCAGCGCCGAAGACCCGCTCGCCGGAGCGATCGTGGCGGCGCTGCACCCGGAGAACCCCGACCAGCAGCCGGAATACGCCACCTACTTCACCGACGCCTCGGTCCTGGCCCCGGCGCTCGGCTCCCCCGCGGTGATCGTCTACGGCCCGGGCGACCCCGACCAGGCCCACGTCAGCGACGAGACCTGCTCGGTCGCGGCCACCCGCGAAGCCACCGAAGCCATCACACGCCTGCTCACCACCGTCCGCTTCTGACCAGGGTCGTGAGCGCGCAACAGCGCTCGAACACTGCTACGCGCTCACGACCTCAGCTCGCGCTTGAGGATCTTGCCGGTCGCGGTCATCGGCAGCGAGTCGACGAACTCGACCAGCCTCGGGTACTTGTAGCTCGCCAGCTGTTCCCTGGACCACGCGATGAGCTCGGCTTCGGTGATGCGCGCGGTGCCCTCCCGAATCACGAATGCCTTGATCTCCTCGCCGCGGCTGTCGTGCGCGACGCCGACGACGGCGGCGAGGGACACGGCCTCGTGGCTCATCAGCACCTCCTCCACCTCCCGCGGGTAGACGTTGAACCCGGAGCGGACGATCATGTCCTTCGCGCGGTCGACGATGTAGTAGAAGCCGTCGGCGTCCCGGCGGGCGAGATCGCCGGTGCGGAACCAGCCGTCGCGCACGACCTCGGCGGTCGCCTCCGGCCGCGCGAAGTAGCCCTTCATGACGTTGTGGCCGCGGATGGCGATCTCGCCGGTTCCGCCGACCGGGTTCCACTGCTCGTCGACCAGCTCGACCTCGATCCCCCACACCGGAAGCCCGATCGAACCGGGCCGCGGGTCTTGCCCCGGCGGGCTGAAGATGGCCAGCGGTGAGGTCTCGGACAGGCCGTAGCCCTCGTGGATCCGGACGCCGAAGCGCTCCTCGAACCGCGTGTGGATCTCCACCGGCAGCGCTGCGCCACCGGAGATGGCCAGCCGCAGGTCCTTCGCGCCGGAGCTCCCCCGCGCGCCCAGCAGACCCCAGTACATCGTCGGCACGCCCGCGAACACGGTGACACCCTCCCGGGCCATCATTTCCAGCGCCGCGCCTGCTTCGAAACGCGGCATCAGAACCATCTTCGCGCCGACGGAGAACGCCGCGTTCATGTTGATGCTCTGCCCGAAGGAGTGGAACAGCGGCAGCGCGACCAGGTGCGTGTCGCACTCGGCGGGTGTGCTGTCGAAGAGCTGGTTCGCGGTCAGGGCGTTGAGCACCATGTTGGCGTGGCTGAGCTCGGCGCCCTTCGGCTGTCCGGTCGTGCCGCTGGTGTAGAGGATCACCGCGGTGTCGGTCGCTTCCCGAGCCACCGCGGCGAACTCCGCGTGGTGGTCCAACGCCCGGGTCAAGGTCTCGGTCCCCTCGATCGGGGAGGCCGACTCGGGATCCGCGGTGATGATGAACAGGTTCGCGCACGCCGGGGCGCGGGCCGCGGCCGCACTACCGCTCTCACCCGTCGGCAGCCCCGGGGAACCTTCGAAGCAGAAGTACGCCCGGGCACCGGAATCGTTGAGGTGGTAGGTGATCTCCCGTTCCTTGAGCAGCACGTTGAGCGGTACGACCACCGCCCCGGCCTTGAGGATCCCGTAGTAGACGGCGACGAACTCCGGCAGGTTCGGGCAGGTGATCGCCACCCGGTCCCCGGGCCGGATGCCCCGCGACACCAGCAGCCCGGCGACCCGGTCGGCAAGCGCGCCGACCTCCGCGTAGGTCAGCCGTCGATGCCCGCACACCAGCGCCTCGCGATGCGGATATCTGCGGACGGAGTCGTCCAGGAACACGGCCAGGTTCAGCACTCGGATCTCCTAGGTGCGGTTGCGGTTCAGTTCTCGCCCAGTTCCCGGACGTACTCTTCGGCGGGCGGCCACGGGCCGTACCCCGCAGCCGGGTTGAGGTGCCCGACGGCGCCGGCGTCCACCAGTCGGCTGCCCCAGTCCCTGGCCAGGTCCGCCACCTGGGCCAGGCGGGCGAGCGGATCGTTAGTGCTGGCCACGACGATGCTGGGGAACGGCAGCGGTTTCCGCGGTACCGGAAGCCAGCCGTTGTCGCTCAGCTCGTCCGGTGCCGGGTAGCCCTCGGGCAACGGCGACTCGAAGTCGGGCGGCGTCGCCAGCAGAGCACCCCGGACCGGCCGGGAGTGCTGCTGCGCCCAGTGCACGGTGATCATCACGCCAGCGCTGTGCGCGACGAGGACGACAGGTCCGGTGATCTCCGACAGCACGCGGTCGAGTGCCGCGACACGGGCCGCCCGGCTGAGCTTGTCGTGTTCGAGCGGCGGCACGGTGCGGGTGTTCGGCAGCTTCCCGGCGAGGTGGGTCTGCCAGTGCTCGGCGACGTGGTCGCGCAGGCCCGGGACGATCACCGTGGTCGGGGTCTCGTGGTCATTCAACTCCTGCTCCATTCTCGCGCTCTGGGAGCGCGTTGGTCGAGTGCCGCGAGTTTCAGCAGCGCGGCCGGGTAGCAGCGCCTGCCGATCAGCAGTGCCGCGATGGCTCCGAGGTAGGCCAGCGGGGCGAGCTGGAGCGCGCCCAGCAGGCCGAGGCCGTCGGCCAGCAGGCCGATCACGAACGGTCCCGCGGCCAGCCCCAGCAGGCTGTTGGCCAGGGTGAGCGATCCGAATCCGCTGGCCCGCACCGAGGCGTGGGTCAGGTTGGCGACCATCGCGGTGGCGGGCCCGGACGCCCCGGCGGAGAAGAACGCGCCGCATCCGATCATCACCAGCTGGAAAGTGCTTTCCTGGAGCTGGAAACCAATGCCCAGCAGGACCGCGGCCACCGCGCCGTAGCCGATCGAGGTGGTCCACCTGCGCTCCGGGCGCCGTCGGCTCACCCGGTCCGTGATGGCGCCGCAGACGATCATCCCGGCGCCGATGAGCAGGACCAGAACCGCGGCGACGCCACCGGCCTGATCCGGGCCCATGCCGTGGTAGCGGTTGAGGTAGCTGGGCGTCCAGGCCAGCAGCACGGCGGCGACGAACATCTGCAGCCCGCTGCCGACGTAGGCGGAGAGCACCGAAGCGTTGGAGAACAAGCTGGAAAGCGGCGCCCGGTCCGTCTTCGGCTCCTCCGGCCCGGACGCGCGCTGGTAACGGTCCAGCTTCTGCTGGGTGACGGCGAACCGGAACAGCACGACGAGGACCAGTCCGATGGCGGCCATGAACGCCAGCGCCCAGCGCCAGCCGAACTGGACCGCGATGATCCCGCCGAGCGCGACGCCGATCGTGGAACCGAACGAGCCACCGGCCATGAACGCGCCACCCAGCGTGGCGCGGACGTGGGGCGCGAAAACGCTGAGCACCACAGCGATTCCGACGCTTCCATAGGCGGCCTCGCCCACTCCGACGAGGAATCGCGCACCGAGCATCTGCCCGTAATCCGCGGCGATCGCGCATAGCAGCGTCGCCACGCTCCAGACCACGGCCATCAGCACCAGGCTGCGGACCCGCCCCCACCGGTCGGCGAGGATCGACAGCGGGAACGTGAGCAGGCCGACCATCATCGCCACCACGCTGGTGAGCGAGGCGAGCTGGGAGTCCGACAGCCCCCACTCGGCTTTCAGGAAGGGGAACACCGCGCTGAGGACCTGCCTGGACATGTAGTCCGACAGCAGCAGCCCGAAGGTCAGGGCGAAGACGATCCACGGGTAGATCCGCGATCTGGCGGTGGTTGTCCGGCCGGGCAGCTGCGGAGCGGACGGAGCGTGCGACTTCATTGTCACTCCTCGACTGGCTCTTGCCTGCGATGTCCCCCTGGTGGAGCGCCGGGGCGCGGATCCCGGTGGGGCTCCGCGCCCCGGCTGTTACCCCCTGGCGCCCGGTGGGTGACCGGCGCTAGGCGTGGTGGGTGAAGCCGACCTGGCCGGGCTTGCGGTTCGGGGCGAACCCGACCTTGGCGAGGGTTTCCTCGGCATCGGCGTAGGTTTCACCGATCCGGTAGATCTCGCGCGCCTCCTTGCCGGTGGCAACCTCGCGGCCGAGCTCGCCCGCGATGCGCACCAGCTGCTGGATCTGCTCGACCGAGGTCTTCTTCTCGCCCTTGCGGCCCCAGATGGTGTCCTCGTTGCCGCACCGGACGTGCAGCCCCATCGCGATGGCCATCGCGTTGACCGGAAGCACGCTGCGCATCAGGGTTTCCAGCGTCAGCACCGCGCCATCGGGGCAGCGCCGGATGAACTCCAGCATGTTGTACGGGTTCGGGCCGTCGAAGCCGCCGCCGATGCCGACCCAGGTGACCATGAACGGTCCGGCGTAGGCGCCGCGGCGCATCAGTCGTTCGACGGTTTCCAGCTGCGGGATGCTCGCCAGTTGGAAGTGCGGCTGGATTCCGGCCGCCCGCAGCCGCTTCAGGTGCTCCTCGACCCAACCCGGGCCGGCCGGCACGAACATCTCCCGGTAGGCCTCGGCCACCGCCGGGCGGGTCAGCGAGGTGCCCGCGATGTCGTCGGCCGTCATCAACTCCATGATGTTCATCTGGTTGGTGTTGATGGCGATGGTCACCTGGTCCGGGGCCGGGTCGAGCTCGGCCAGCATGTGCCGGGTGTCGTCGCTGAGCCACTTGGCTTCCGCGCCCTCGCCTTCCGGCGCGAAGGAGATCGAGCCGCCGACCTGCAGGATCATGTCCGGGACGGCGTCACGCAGCATGCTCAGCAGCTCGTTGAACTTGGACAGCCGCTTGGAGCCCTTGCCGTCGAGTTCCCGCACGTGGATGTGCAGCACGGTGGCACCGGCGTTGTAGCAGTCGACCGCCTGCTGGACGTGCTCGTCCATCGTCAGCGGCAGATCCTCGCGGAAGTCGTCGGGCTCCCACTCGGGCCCGTAGGGAGCCGCCGTGATGACGAGCTTCTCCTGATTCTCCGGGAACAGCGAATCGTCGTGGAAGTGCATGCGTTCTTCTCCTTCTCCGGATGGCGGTTCGAGATCTCGGCGGAGGTCAGAACGGCCGGTCGCCCGTGATGCCAGCGCGTTCCATCTTGCGGACCGCGGGCCAGTAGTCCTGCACCGCGTAGTGCTGCGTGGACCGGTTGTCCCAGATCGCGACGCTGTTCTCCGTCCACCGCCAGCGCACCTGGTACTCCGGGATCGCCGCCTGGGCGACCAGGTAGTTGAGCAGGTTGCTCGCACCGGGGGCGTAGTCGCTGCCGAAGCGGACGTTCTCCGGCGTGTGGTAGTTGACGAAGTGCGTGGTGAAGGCGTTGACGAACAGGATCTGCTCGCCGGTCTCCGGATGGGTGCGCACCACCGGGTGCTCCGCGTCGGGATAGCGCGCCTTGAGCTGGTGGCGCTCCTCGACGGTCATCGCGGCGCCGAAGCTGGCCTCGATGCTGTGCCGTGCCCGCAGTCCCGCGATCCGCTCCTTGACGTGATCGGGGAGCTTCGCGTGAGCCTCGGCCATGTCGACCCAGATGGTGTCGCCGCCGACCGCCGGGCCTTCGACGCACCGCAGCACGCAGCCCATCGGCGGCTCGGCACGCCAGGTGGCGTCGCAGTGGAAGGCGTTCTCGTAGTGCTCGGCCGGGCTGTCGAGATCCTTGTAGATCCGCACCAGCCCCGGGTGGTCCGGATCGCTCCCGGCCACCGGGTGGTCTTCGAGCGCACCGAAGCGCTGGGCGAAGGCAACGTGCTCGGCGCGGCTGAAGTCCTGGTCCCGCAGGAACAGGACCTTGTGCCGGAGCAGCAGTGACCGCAGCTCGGCGAACAGCTCGTCGTCGCGGGCCACCTCCCCTAGGTCGACGTCGAACAGCTCGGCGCCGATGGTGCAGGTGAGCCTCTCGTGCTTGATCCTGGTAGTCGAGACCGCACTGGACATGGCAGTCAGTTCCGCCTCTCCGCGATTCATGGTGGTGACGTTTTCGGGGTGATCTTGCGTTTTCGAGGTTTCTTGTGGCTGGGTTGCGTCACGGTCCCCTGAGGTGCGGTTGAGCAGAACTCGGGACCACGGCTCAGGGCTGTTCCCGCCACGGGGTGGTTCAGAGCGAGAAGACCGAGGATCCGGCGCTGCGGCCCGATTCCAGGTCTCGGTGCGCCTGCACCGCGTCTTCGAGGGCGTAGCGCTGGTTGATCCCGATCCGGATCCGCCCGGTCGCGACAT
This sequence comes from Saccharopolyspora indica, assembly GCF_027853965.1. Classification (GTDB taxonomy): domain Bacteria; phylum Actinomycetota; class Actinomycetes; order Mycobacteriales; family Pseudonocardiaceae; genus Saccharopolyspora; species Saccharopolyspora indica. The sequence continues at coordinate 38,355 of NZ_JAQGLB010000029.1, forward strand.
GGTCGAACAGCTCGCTCGCCAGCTCGGCGCGCTCAGCCGGATCGGCGATGTAGTCGGCGAGCGCGGGGCGGGTGACGAACACCGAGCCCCGGACCGCGAGCTGCATCGCGTCGATGGGCGGTACCGGGCCGGAGGCGGTGCCGAAGCACACCAGCAGACCTCGGCGGGCCAGCGAGTTGAGCGAGCTCTGGTAAGTGGCCGCGCCGATGCTGTCGTAGACGACCGGGACTCCCGCACCGCCGGTGATCTCCCGGACCCGCTCGGCGACGTCCTCGCGCTTGTAGACCACCACGTGGTCACAACCGTGGGCCCGCGCGACCGCGGCCTTCTCGTCGGTCGAGACCGTGCCGATCACGTTGATCCCCAGCAGTTTCGCCCACTGCAGGAAGATCAGTCCCAGGCCACCGGCTGCGGCGTGCAGCAGGACGGTGTCGCCTTCGCGCAGCGGGTGGATGCGGCGCAGCAGATAAGCCGTGGTGAGCCCGCGCATGGTCATCGACGCGGCCGTGTCGAAGCCGATCTCGCCCGGCAACGGGATCAACGACCCGGCTGGCATCACGCGCTCGGTGCTGTAGGCGCCGAGCGGGCTGCCGGTGTAGGTGACCCGATCTCCTTCCCCCACGTGCCGCACCCCGTCACCGACGGCCTCGACGACACCGGCCGCTTCCACGCCCATCCCCGAGGGCAGGAGCGCAGGGTAGAGACCGGTGCGGAAGTAGGTGTCGGCGAAGTTCAGTCCGACCGCGTGGTGGCGGACCCGGACCTCGCCCGGTCCGGGATCGGCTACTTCGACCTCTTCCCACCGCATGACCTCCGGCCCACCGGTCCGGTGGAAACGAACGGCCTTCGCCATGACCTTCTCCATCCTGGCCGGGCGCTCAGGCGAACCGGCCACGTCGTGGTGTTCCTCCGGTCAGTTCCCGGGATCGACGATGTCCCGCGGTTCCACTCCGCCACGTCCGCGCGGAGCGCCGTACCCGCCTGTCCCCCAGGTGAATTCCGCTGGCAATCGACGTCCGTCGTGGAGCGTCAGCCACAGTCGGCGCGGGAGTTCCGCCACGGCCGAATCGGAGTGCGCGTGGAGCACCGAGTAGTTGTTGAACAGCTGGATGTCGCCCGGTTCGGCGTCGACGTCGAACCGGACCTCCTCCGCGAGCTCGTCGATCAGGTCGAACAGCGCCACGTCGGCAGGTTCCAGTCGATCCGCACCCGGGAAGCGCTGTGCCGACTCGATGTCCCGGCGCGCGTAGCGGAAGCTCAGCTTTCCCTCGTGCCAGCACGCCAGCGGAACCGAGCGGTACGGCGGTTCGCCGGGAAGCTGCTCACCCCAGCGGTCGAACGGGAACCGCCGGTACATCCTCTCGACCAGACCGGGATCGCGTCGGAGCACCTCGTTGTACAGCGCCGCCGAGCTGACGACGGTGCTCCGCCCGCCCGAGCCCTGCAGCGCCACCACGTCTGACCCACCGGTCCGGAGTTCCCGCTCGCACCGGACGCGGGCGAGCTTGCGGCCGAAGGCGTCCTGCGAGACCGGAACACCCAGGTGCTGGGCCATTCCCCAGAAGATCGTGTTGATCTCGGCCACGTCGTAGCGACCTACCGGAATGCCCTTGAGCACCGCGAAGCCGCGCCCGCACTCCAATTCGCGTGCGATGCGCTGAAGCTCGAATCCGAGCGTGGGAAGGGGGAACCGGTCGAGGGTGAGGTTCAGCAGCGAAATCCCGTACTTCCGCACCGTGCGCAGCGCGAACTCGATCTCACCGAGGTGGGCCGGGGCGAGTTCGAACTGCCACTCGGCGCCGAGATCAGCCGGTTTCCACGCCGCCCGGCACGGCTCGCGCAGCACGTCGACGGGAGCGGGCTGCACCGCGGCTTCGGCCATGACGTCCTCCATCCGGATCGGCTGTGATGGAAGCGACATTAGGCGTCGGCAACGGCGTGGGCTTATCCTCCGGGGACGGAATGCTTATCATTTCGGGACATCGCGGAGGGCTGTCATGAAGCCACTGGCTCGCTACGCAGCGCTGAACAGCTACGTCGAGGTCAGCCGTGCCCTGGGCATCGAACCGGCGCGGATGATGCGGGAGGCCGGGCTCGACCCAGCGGGCATCGCGGTGCAGGACCGGTGGATTCCGGCCGCGGCCGTCGCACTGCTCCTCGAACGCTCGGCGGGGGTCTCCGGGCACCAGGACTTCGGACTGCTGCTGGCCGAACGCCGCCGCTTCGCCAACCTCGGGCCGCTGAGCCTGGTCATCCGCGAGGAACCGGACGTCCGCAGCGCGCTGACGATCCTGCTCCGCCACGAGCACATGTACAACGAGGCGCTGCGGATGCGGATGGCCGTGCTGAACGGGCTGGCAACGATCCGCGTCGCGTTCGAGCTGGGCGATCAGACCGAGACCAGGCAGGCGGCAGAGCTCGCCCTGGGCACCTTGCACCGGCTGCTGCGCGGCTTCCTCGGGCCGCTCTGGCAACCGGTCGCGGTCTGCTTCGCCCACCGCGCACCGGCGGATCCCACCACGCACCACCGGGTCTTCGGCTCGGTGCTCAAATTCGAGCAGGACTTCAACGGGATCACGTTCTACGAGCACGACCTCGACGCGCCCAACAAGATGTCGGATCCGCTCATGCGCACCTACGCCTACCAGTTCCTTGATTCGCTGGAGACGCCGAAGGACACCTCAGCGCTGGAGCGGGTCCGGGAACTGATCGAGCTTTTGCTGCCCACCGGCCGGTGTTCGGTCGAGCAGGTCGCACGCAGCCTCGGCGTGGATCGCCGGACGGTGCACCGGCAGCTCGCCGACGCCGGGGAGACGTTCTCATCGCTCCTGCAGGCGACGAGAGCAGAGCTGGCCGGGAACCTGGTGGGCAACCAGCGCTATACCTTCACCGAGATCGCCGAACTGCTGTCGTTCTCCTCACCGGGCAACTTCTCGCGCTGGTTCCGCACCCACTTCGCCTGCAGCCCCGGTCAGTGGCGGGCCCGGCACCGCGCCTCCGGCTGAACGGCGAAGCGGGCCGCTCCCGGTGGGAACGGCCCGCTCGGCGCTGGTGTCAGCGGCGCACCTTGCCGATCTCCTCGCGGAGCACGTCGGGGCGGTCGCTGATGATGCCGTCCACCCCGCGGTCGATCAGCGTCCGCATCAGCGGCGCGTCGTTGACGGTGTACGGGTTGATGCTCATCCCGTGCGCGTGGACCGCCGCGATGTACTCCGGCGTGGCCTGCGCGTGGTTCGGGTTGACCTGGTCCGAGTAGGTGGCCACCTCGGCGAGCTCGGCCTCGGACGGCGCGCCCAGCACGCCCACCTGCACGCCCGGCAGCAGGCCGTGGAAGTCGCGGATGAAGCCCCAGTTGAAGCTCTGCACCACCAGGTTGCGCGCCTTGTGGTCGGGGCGGACCCACGACGGCCGAGCGCTGAGCTCATCGGCGATGCGCTCGGTGATCCCCGGGTACAGCTCCGGCGACTTCGCCTCCAGCAGCAGACCCGACGGCCCGCGCTGCAGCACGTCGAGCACCTCGGCCAGCGTCGGGACGCGCTCACCGGCGAACTCCGGGGCCTTCCACGAACCGGCGTCCAGGGTGCGGATCTCGGCGAGGGTGAAGTCGGAGATCCGCCACGGCCCGCGGTCCGGGAACTTCTGCTCGGCGTCGGTGGTGCGCTCCAGCGTGTTGTCGTGGACGACGACCAGTTCGCCGTCCTTGGTCTGCTGGACGTCGATCTCGACCAGGTCCGCCCGCATCCGGACCCCGAGCCGCACCGCGGCGAGGGTGTTCTCCGGCGCGTACGCGGATGCCCCGCGGTGGGCGATGGTGGCCACGTCGGTCTTGGCGGCGGTGGCGACGGGCGCGGCGACCACTGCGGGTGCCAGGCCGATCGAGGCCACCAGTGCGGCTGCCGCGGCAACCACGGTCCGGCGCAACATGCGAACTCCTCGTCTGCTTTGTCCGAAACGTCGATCAGATCCTGAACACCGCAACCGTCGACCGCGTGATCACCGCCGGTCCAACGGGTGTCCCGGGCATGAACCTTCGACCTCGCGAGTACACAGTGGACCAATCAGGACACCTTGCGCACTCGGTCGATCACCAGAGGTCATCGCGCGCGGCCCCGCCATCGGCTCCGTTTCCACTGTTCAGTACCCGTGAGTGTTTTGTGGTGCTATAGCACCACAAAACACTCACGGGCCACCAGCGGCAGAAACGGCGCGCGAAAAGGCGATTTCGCGCCCACGCGGCGGTCGTCAGCGGAGGAGGCCGTCGCGGAGGGCTCGGAGGACCGCGTTGGTTCTGTCCCTGGCCGCTAGTTTCAGCAGGATCGTGGAGACGTGGTTCTTCACCGTTCCGTCCGCCAGGTTCAGGGCCGCCGCGATCTCGCGGTTGCTGTAGCCCTCGGCCATCAGGCGGAGGACCTCCAGCTCCCTGCCGGTGAGTTCCTGGATCGCCACCGGCGACTCCGCGCCCACCGGTGCCGGGGCGTCCTGGATCGCGCGCAGCAGCCGGTCGGTGATGGACGGGGCGATCAGGGTTCCGCCGTCGGCCAGGGTTCGCACCGCTCGGGCCAGCTGCTCGACGGTGACGTCCTTGAGCAGGTAGCCGCGGGCTCCGGCGCGCAGGGCGTCCAGGACCAGGGTGTCGTCGTCGAACGTGGTGAGGATCAGCGCCGGGACCGCGCACGCCCGCTCGCGGAGGCGCTCCAGGGTCCAGATCCCGTCGTGGCGCGGCATTCTCAGGTCGAGGAGCACCACGTCGGGTTCCTGCTGCTCGATGACGTCGAGGGCCGCCGCGCCGTCGTCGGCCTGGCCCACGACCTCCACGCCGGCCAGTTCCAGGAGCGTCACGATGCCCTGGCGGACCAGGGTCTGGTCGTCGACGACCACCACCCGCGTCATCGGGCGGGCACCCATGCCGCCACCCGGAAGCCGTTGCTGCCGTCGAACTCGGCCTCGCCGCCCGCGTTCGCGAAGCGCTCGGCCAGGCCGCGCAGGCCGTTGCCGGGCACCACCGGCGACGCGCCGCGCCCGTCGTCGCCCGCGGTGAGCCGCACCTTCGTCCCGTCGCGTTCGACCAGCACCCACAGCTCCTTCGCACCGGAGTGCCGGAGCGAGTTGGTGACGATCTCCTGGACCGCGCGCACCAGCACCGTCGTCTGCTCCTCGTCCACTTCCACCCCGGCGGCCACGTCGACCGCCACGTCCAGCCCCGGCACCGCCCTGCCGACCTCCGCGAGCGCGTCGGCGAGCGAACCCGCCGGGGCCGCGCGGATCTCGCCGACCGTCGCGCGCACGTCCGAGAGCAGTGCGCGGGCCACGGAGTTCGCGCGCTCGACGTGCTCGCGCCCGGCCGCCCCGTCCCGGTGCCGGGCCGCTTCCAGCTCCAGCGTCAGCACGGTGAGCTGGTGGCCGACGAGGTCGTGCAGTTCCCGGGCGATCCGCAGCCGCTCGGTCGATCGCGCCGACTCGCCGAGCAGCACCGTCGCGGCCTGGAGGTCGACGTGCGCCTCGGCCAGTTCCCGGCGCATCCGCTTCTCCCGGCCGATGGCCAGCACGCTGAGCACCGCGGAGACCTGGATCAGCAGGTAGAACCCGCCGGCGATCCACAGGTCCGCGGCGCCGAGGTCGCGCACCACCATGCTCGCGACGATCACCGCGGTGTTGAGCAGCACCACCGCGAAGTTGGCCCGCATGCCGACGACTTCCGGCCCCAGCGCCGCGATCACCACCAGCAGCACCGGCATCAGCCCGGCGTCCGGCGCGGTCAGCACCGTCAGCCAGGCCAGCCCGGTGGCCGCGGCGAAGCAGCCCAGCCGGACGTTCCGGCGCTCGGAGCTCAGCATGAACCACACGGCGACGAAGACCGCCGCGAACGCCGCTGTCCACACCGGACGGGGCAGCGCCGGGTCCACCGCGCCGACGAGCACCGGAAGGCCCACGCCCGCCGACACCAGCAGCATGGCGATTCCGGACCAGCCTTCCGCACCGAGACCTCGCATCGCGCCAGCCTACGGTCGGCCGAGATCGCGGGCAGGTGCCGAAAGTCATGGTCCTGATCACTGACCAGCGGCACATGTGCGCACCCGCCCGCCGTTCCTAGCGTCAGCGACATGACAGGCAACCCGGCGGTGCTCGTCGAGCACCTGCACAAGCGCTACCGCGACAACGTCGCCGTCCAGGACGTGTCGTTCTCCGTCGGGGCCGGGGAGGTGTTCGGCATCCTCGGCACCAACGGGGCGGGCAAGACCACCGCGGTGGAGATGATCGCCGGGCTGCGCGCCCCGGACAGCGGGCGGGTCCGGGTGCTCGGGCTGGATCCGCGGCGCGACCGCCGCGCTCTCCGGCAGCTGCTCGGCGTCCAGCTCCAGGAGGCCCGGCTGCACGACTCGCTCACCGTCGCCGAGCTCGTCGAGCTCTACCGCAGCTTCTACCCGGATCCCCGCCCGGCGGGCGAGCTGCTGGAGATGGTCGAGCTCACCGCCAAGCGCGGCACCCGGTTCGACCGCCTCTCCGGCGGGCAGCAGCAGCGGCTGTCCATCGCCCTGGCCCTGGCCGGGCGGCCGAAGGTGGTCATCCTCGACGAGCTGACCACCGGGTTGGATCCGCGCGCCAGGCGCCGCATCTGGGCTTCCATCTCCTCGCTGCGCGAGGAGTCGGTGATCCTGGTCAGCCACGCGATGGACGAGGTGGAGGAGCTCTGCGACCGGGTCGCGCTGCTGGAAGCCGGGCGGCTGATCGCGCTCGGCCCGCCTGCCGAGCTGGTCGCGAAGTCGGGGACGAGCAGCCTCGAAGAGGCATTCGTCGCGCTGACCGGCCACCACGTCGAGGAACAGGAGGAGGCGGCATGACAGCCCATGTGTCATCAACGCCAGCCCTGCCCAACCGCACCCCAGGGGACCGTGACGCAACCCAGCCACAAGAAACCACCACAACGCAAGATCACTCCCAAACGCAACCACCACTGAAAAACGCGGAGAGGCGGGACAGGGCATGACCGAGCACCGGGTCGGGCCGCGGGCCTGGGCGATGCTGATCCGCAGCGAGTTGAAGATGGTCGTGCGGGACACCGCGGGGCTGATCGTGCCGATCGGCATGCCGATCCTCATCCTGATCATGAACGCCGCCGGTGCGGGCGGCGAGGAGGTCGGAGCCGGGCTCACCGCGCTCGAAGCGTTCGTGCTGCCGCTGGTGCTCACCATGGTCATCGCGATGCTCGGCCTCATCAACATGCCGAGCTTCCTGGCGATCTACCGCAAGACCGGGATCCTGCGCAGACTCGCCGTCACCCCGGCGTCACCGCTGATGGTGCTCGTCGCGCAGGTCGTCGTCAGCCTGGCCCAAGTGCTGATCGGCACCGCGGCAGCCCTCGGCATCGCGGTGCTGGCCTTCGGCGCGCAGCCGCCGCGGAACCTGGGTGTCGCTCTCGGCGTGCTCGCGCTGTCGGTCGCGGCGATGTACGCGCTGGGCATGGTCGTCGCCTCGGTCGCGCCGACGCCGAACTCCGCCATCGCGATCGGCCTCGTCCTGTTCTTCGCGTTCGGAGCGCTCGGCGGCATGTTCGGCGGAACGGCCGGGCTCGGCGACACCGTGGCGCAGATCGGTCAGGTCCTGCCGTTCGGCGCTAGCGTCCAGGCGCTGGCCGCGGCGTGGGCCGGGCAGGCGGTCGCAACCTCCAGCCTGGTGAGCCTCGCGGTCACCGCGGTGCTCGGCACCACCGCCTCCGCGCTGCTGTTCCGGTGGGACCGCTGACCGCGGCGGGGTGAAGGGCACCTTTCACCCACTTACTTGGCGAAAGGTGCCCTCCACCCCTCCCCTGATCAGGGTTCGTCGTGCGCCGGGGCGCCATCGCGCCACTGCTCGGTGGCGTCGATGTTGGCGGTGGCGCTGCGGGCGGCCTGGGCCGCATCGCCCGCGCGGAGGGCGTCGAGCAGCTCCTCGTGGCCGCGGTGGTCCGCACCGTCGAACCCGGGCGCGTCCCAGTGCGCGGTCATCGAACGGCGCAGGGCGGGGCCGAGGGCGGTGTAGAGGTTGTCCATCAGCGCGTTGCCGCTGCCCGCAGCAACGCGCTGGTGGAAGGCGTAGTCGGCTTGGACCCACGCGTCGCGGTCGCGGTTCTCCCACGCGGTGGCGCGCTGTTCCAGCAGCTCCCCGAGGTGGGCGAGCTCTTCCGGGGTGATCCGGGTGGCGGCCAGGCGGGCGGCTTGGGCGTCGAGGGCTTGGCGGACTTCGAGCACGTCGCTCATCTCGCTGTCGAGGCGTTGGAGCGCGCCGGAGAGTTCGCTGGTGGCCCGCACGTAGGTGCCGTCGCCCTGCCTCGCCTGGAGGAGCCCGGCGTGGCTGAGGGCGCGGGTGGCCTCGCGCAGCGTGCCGCGGGCGATGCCGAGCTGTTCGAGGAGCTCCGGCTCGGGCGGGATGCGCTGCCCCACCGGCCACCTGCCGGAGGTGATCTCGGCGCGCAGCTGCTCGATGACGTCGTCGACCAGCACCGAGCGACGGTTGGAGGTCAGAGCCACGCGGACGTCCTTCCTGGTGGGGTGAGCAAGCTCGCCCCACCAGCCTAGCATTAAAGATTAGACGTCAAACGTCAGATGTTTTACGTTCGTCGCATGGTTTCCCCCACCGCACGCTCCCGCGCGGCCTGGCTGACCGCGGCCGGGGTCGTGCTGATCGCGCTCAACCTGCGCCTGGCCATCAGCAGTTCCGCCGCGCTGCTGGAACAGCTCCGCACCGAGCTGGAGTTCGGCCCGCTCGCGACCTCCCTGGTCCCGACCCTGCCCACCCTGTGCTTCGCCGCCGTCGGCGCGACCAGCGCCATGCTGGCCCGCCGGACGGGCACCGAACTCGCCATCCTCGTGGCGCTGGCAGCCCTCTGCACCGGCCTCGCGATCCGCGCGGTGCCGCACACGTGGGCGCTGCTGACCGGAACGCTGCTCGGATCGGCCGGGCTGGCGTTGTGCAACGTCCTGCTGCCCGCCGTGATCAAGGCGCACTTCCCCGGCCGCGTCGCACTGCTGACCGGGGTCTACACCACGACGATGGCGCTCGGTTCATCGCTGGCCGCCGCAGCGGCAGTGCCCCTCGCCGAGCTGGCGGGCCACCCTTCCCTGGGACTGGCCGCCTGGCTCCTTCCCGCGCTGCCAGCTCTCGCGGTGTGGGCGCTGCGGCCGGTTTCCCGGCAGATCGCCCCGCGGCGCTCCGGCAGCGGCGCGGTCTCGGCGTGGGCCGCCGGGAGGAGCCGGTTCGGCCTGCTCGTGACCGCGTTCTTCACCCTGCAGATCCTCGCCAGCTACGTGGTGATGGGCTGGCTGCCGACCGTCCTGGCCGAGCACGGCATGAGCGCCGACCGGGCCGGAGCACTGCTGGGCCTGGCCTTGCTGGTGGGTGTTCCCTCGACGTTCGCGCTGATGCCGCTGACCCGGACCGCGCGGCGGCTCCGGCTGGCCTTCTGCATCGTCGGCTGCTCGCTGATGGCCGGGTACCTGGGCCTGCTGTTCGCACCGATGGCGCTGCCCGAGCTGTGGGCCGCGCTGACCGGGCTCGGACTCGGCGCCTTCCCGCTGGTCATGACGATCATCGGCACCAGCGGCCGCAGCGCGCGGGAAACCGCGGCGCTGTCGACGTTCTCGCAGAGCACCGGCTACCTGCTGGCCTCGGTCGGCCCGTTCGGCATCGGCCTGCTGCGCTCCGCCACCGGATCCTGGACCGCACCGCTGGTGATCCTGCTGGCGCTCGCCGCCCTCCAGCTGCTCACCGGCCTCGCCCTGACCACGACCTCCGCCCAGCCACAAAGGACAGATCACAACGAATCGGACAAACCGGCGTTGATTCGGTAGCCTGCGGTCATCGCGCGTTCGCCGAGCGGGGCGCGATGGCCGTGCTTACCCTGATCGCCGACAGATCAACAACGCCCGAACGCCAGCGGAGGGGCCGTGCTCGAAATCACCGCGCTGACCTGGGTGCTCACCGTCGCACTGATCATCGCGCTGCTGGCCGTCGACCTGGTCATGGCATGGCTGCGCCCGCACCGGGTGGGCTTCGCCGAGGCGACCGCGTGGTCGGTGGGCTACGTGCTGGTGGCGATCCTCTTCGGCGTCTGGTTCTCGATGCAGTACGGCGGCCAGTTCGGCACCGAGTACTTCGCCGGCTACCTCGTCGAGAAGAGCCTCTCGGTCGACAACCTGTTCGTCTTCGTGATCATCATGACCACCTTCGCGGTCCCGGAGGAGCACCAGCACAAGGTGCTGACCTTCGGCATCGTGCTCGCGCTGATCATGCGGGCGATCTTCATCGCGGTCGGGGCGACGCTGCTGTCGCTGTTCTCCGTGATGTTCCTGATCTTCGGCCTGCTGCTGATCTACACCGCGGTGCAGCTGTTCCGGCACCGCGACGAGGATCCCGACGTCGAGAACAACGCCGTGGTCAACGCCGCCCGCCGGTTCCTGCCGGTGTCCAACGAGTACGTCGGCGGCAAGCTGACCACGCGCGTCGACGGGCGGCGGATGGTCACGCCGATGTTCATCGTGCTGATCGCGATCGGCAGCGTGGACCTGCTGTTCGCGCTGGACTCGATCCCGGCGGTGTTCGGCGTGACCTCCGAGGCCTACATCGTCTTCACCGCCAACGCCTTCGCCCTGCTCGGCCTGCGCGCGCTGTTCTTCCTCGTCAAGGGCCTGCTGGAGCGCCTGGTCTACCTCTCGACCGGGCTGGCGCTGATCCTGGTGTTCATCGGCGCGAAGCTGATCCTGCACTGGGCGCACGTGGACATCGACGAGCGCGTCCCGGAGATCCCGACGTCGATCAGCCTCATCGTGATCATCGCGGTGCTGGCGGTCGTGACCGTGGCGAGCCTGATCAAGACCCGCCGCGACCCGACCGCCAAGGCGCACCCGGGCTCGTTGCGGGCGCACCGCTCCCCGGTGGACTCACCGGAGAGCACTACCGAGCAGTGATCACCCGGCCAGCTTCTTGACGAACCAGCTCACCGCGCGGTCGACGGCCTCGCGGGCTTCGGGATCGGCGCCGTGGTCCTCGAAACCGTGCTCGGCGTGCGGGATCTCGATGACCTCGAGGTCGGCACCGGCGTTGCGGGCCTCCTGCACGAACGCGTCCTGGGTGGGCACGAAGAACTCGAAGTCCTTGCCGACCCGCACCAGCAGCTTCGGCAGCTCGGGGTGCTCGGACACCGCTTCGACGGTGTTGAAGCGCGGCTTGTCGCCGGGCCAGTCCGGCGGCGGGGCCAGCACCGGGTAGGTGAATCCGACCGCGCGGAGCCAGGACGGTGCGGACCGCAGCCACGCGGCACCGATCGGGCCGCCACCGGAGAAGAACCACAGCGCGATGCGGTCGCTGTCGACCTCCTCCAGCTCCCGGACCCGCTCGACCACCGCGGCGACGTCGTCGGAGGCCTCCGGGTAGAGCTCGTCGGAGTGCAGGCGGTGGTTGAAGGTGATCCCGACCAGGCCGGACGCGGCGACCAGCGCGCCGTAGCGGATGAAGCCCTCCCAGTCGCGCGGGCGGGGTTCCATGTCCTCCGGCACCGGCCCGCCGTGCACGAAGATCACCGCCGGACGGGGCCCGGCGTGCGAATCGTCGGGGTGGTGGACGTCCATGACTTCGTCGCGGACTCGCCGGACCAGCTCGACATCGTGGAAGAACGGAACCTCAGTCATATCCGCATGAGATCAGATCCGGCTCGGCGGTGTCAGGTCCTTTCGCGGAACGAGGACGATCTTGCCCACCGCGTGCCCGTGCTCGACCTCCGCGAGCGCCGCACCGGCTTCGTCGAGCGGCCGGACCTGCTTGACCAGCGGGTCCAGCTCGCCCGCGAGGACCAGTCGCGCCAGCTCGGCGAGGACGGCGGTGCTGCGGTCCCGCACGACCGTCCGGCCACCCAGCTCGGCGACCAGCGGCTTGTCCGCCACCGACAGCAGCTTCGACCGGTCGGCGACCAGCTCGGCGACGGTGCGCAACGCCGCCCCGCCGACCAGGTCGAAGACGCCGTCGACGCCGTCCGGCGCGGCGGCCCGCACCCGCTCCAGGACACCGTCGCCGTAGGCCACCGGAGTCGCGCCGAACCCGGCGAGGAGCTCGTGCTTGGCCGGGCTCGCCACGGCCACGACCGAGATCCCCCGCGCCCGCGCGAGCTGCACGACCGGAATCCCCACTCCGCCGCCGGCGCCGTTGACCAGCAGGGTCGCGCCGGGTCGCAGGCCGAGGTCGTTCAGCGCGTCATGCGCGGTCCCGGCCGCGACCGGCAGCACCGCGGCCGCCTCCGGCGCCAGCCCGGCGGGCCGCGGCGCTGCGAAGGACGCGGTGACCACCGCCTGCTCCGCCCAGCCGCCGACCATGCCCGGACATCCGCCGAACACCTCGTCACCGACCGAGAACCCGGTCACCCCCGAACCGAGCGCAGTGACCGTTCCGGCCACCTCGCGCCCGAGAACCGCGGGCCCGGCGACGCCGTAGGAGCCCTCGCGGAGCCGCCAGTCCCCCGGGTTCACGCCCGCCGCGCGCACCCGCACCAGCAGCTCGCCCGGACCGGGCGCGGGCACCGGCAGGTCGAGGAAGCACTCCTGCTCCGGACCGCCCACTTCGGAGAAACCGTAAGCCCGCACACCAACTCCTCATCGCCGGAATCCGGATCCGACCTTACCCGCACCGGTGAATTCCGCGTCCGGCGGCGAAAAGCAGCGACCGCCGCACCTGACCATCCACAGAGGACAGCAGGGTGCGGCGGCCGCGGCAGGCGAGTTCAGCTCACCGGGACGGACTGCTGGATCGGGGCACCGGTCTTCTCCCGGACCTCGGCTTCGGTGACGCCGGGAGCCAGCTCGACCAGGCTGAGCCCGTCCGGGGTCACGTCGAGGACCGCCAGGTCCGTGACGATCCGGTTGACCACTCCGGTCCCGGTCAGCGGCAGCGTGCACTTCTCGACGATCTTCGGCGAGCCGTCCTTGGCGACGTGGTCGGTGAGCACCACGATCCGGCGGGCACCGACGACCAGGTCCATCGCGCCGCCCATGCCCTTGACCAGCGCACCGGGGATCGTCCAGTTCGCCAGGTCGCCGTTCTCGGCGACCTGCAGCGCGCCCAGGATGGCGATGTCGATGTGCCCGCCGCGCATCATCGCGAAGGAGGCCGCCGAGTCGAAGTAGCTGGCCCCGGGGTTGATCGTGACCGTCTGCTTGCCCGCGTTGATGAGGTCGGGATCCTCCTCCCCCTCGTAGGGGAACGGGCCGAGGCCCAGGATTCCGTTCTCGCTCTGCAGCGTCACCCGCACCCCGTCCGGGATGTGGTTGGCGACCAGCGTGGGGATGCCGATGCCGAGGTTGACGTAGTCGCCGTCGCGGAGTTCGGCGGCGGCGATGGCCGCCATCTCTTCACGAGTCCAGGTCATGGTTGCTCCCAGGGAGGATGTGCGGGTGAGGACTAGTCGGCCGCGGGAACGCGGGGCCGCACGGTGCGCTTCTCGATGGCCTTGACGCGCGGGACGGCCTGGACCAGCCGGTGGACGTAGATGCCCGGTGTCACCACCACCTCCGGGTCCAGGTACTCCTCGCTGAGGTGCTCGACCTCGACCACCGCCACCTTCCCGCAGGTCGCCACGACCGGGTTGAAGTTCCGCGCGCTCGACCGGTAGACGAGGTTGCCCGCCGGGTCCGCGGTGTGGGCGTGCACGAGCGCCACATCGGCCACGATCGCCCGTTCCTGCACGTAGGTGTGCCCGTCGAACTCCGCGTGCGGCTTGCCCTCGGCGACCGGGGTCCCGACGCCGGCGCGGGTGTAGAACGCGGCGATTCCGGCGCCACCGGCGCGCATCCGCTCCGACAGCGTGCCCTGCGGCGCGAACTCCACGGTCAGCGTCCCGTCCAGGTACTGCTCGGCGAACAGCTTGTTCTCCCCCACGTAGGAGGCGATCACCTTGGCCACCTGCTGGTTCTCCAGCAGCAGCCCGAGCCCCTTGCCGTCCACGCCCATGTTGTTGGAGACCACCGTCAACCCGGTGACCCCGCTGTCCCGGACGACCTCGATGAGATCGTTCGGGTTGCCGCACAGGCCGAACCCGCCGACGGCGATCGTCATCCCGTCTTCGAGCACCCCGGCCAGCGCCTCGGCCGCACTCGAGCGCAGCTTGGACACCTGATCACCTCTCCATCGGTCCGCTGGACGAACAGCAGCAGTAAAGAATCGTACCCCCGTTCACCGCAAGAAACCGGGATCGATCACCGCTGAATCGTTCGACCGGCGACCGGGCTCAGCACGATGCGTTCACTGGGTGAACGCTATGGTGATGGCAATCAGCAATCTCCGCGCCAACCCGAGCCCCGCCCAACCGCACCTCAGGGGACCGTGGCGCAACCCAGCCACAAGAAACCCCCACGACGCAAGATCACTCCCCAGCGCGACCACCACTGAAAATCCCGGAGAGGCGGGACAGCACCATGAGCAGCAGCTCGAACTCGCACCTGGTCGGCCGGGTCGGCGCCGTGCTCCGGGCGCTGTCGGCGGCCAACGAGACCGGCGCCGCCACCGTCGACCTGGCCAGGTCGACCGACCTCCCCCGGCCGACCGTGCACCGCCTGCTCAGCTCGCTGGCCGAGGAGGGCTTCGTCGACCGCGACCGGCGCACCGGCCGCTGGTTCCTCGGCCCGGAGCTGTACCTGCTGGGGCAGACGGCGGGCCACCGCTACGACGTGACGCACCACGCCCGCGCGAGCGTGCACCGGCTGGCCGCCAAGACCGGCGAGAGCGCGTTCTTCTCGGCGCTGCGAGGTGCGGAGACGGTGTGCCTGCTGCGCGAGGACGGCGACTTCCCGATTCGTTCGTTCGTGCTCTACGAAGGCGCCCGGTTCCCGCTCGGCGTGGTCTCCGCGGGCCTGGTGATCCTCTCGTTCCTCGACGACGCCGAGGTCGACGCCTACCTGGAGCGCACCGACCTGACCGCCCGCTGGGGCCGGGCGCACTCCCCCGACGCGATCCGCGCCCGCATCGCCCGCACCCGCCAGCACGGCTACGCCGTCAACCCGGGTCTGGTGGTGGAGGGCAGCTGGGGCATGGCGGCGGCGGTGTTCGACCGCGACGGCCAGCCGGCGTGGGCCCTGACCTTGACGGGCATCGAAACCCGCTTCCGCCCGGACCGCCAACCGGAACTGGGCGCCCTCCTCCTCCACGAAGCCCACACCCTCACCCGGACCCTCGACACCCCCGGCTTCCGCTGAACCCACGATTCGGGAGGGCGCACATGTCCGCGTTCGGGCAGGACGATCAGATCGATCGGCTGCGGCAAAGCATTTCCCACCTCGTCGGCCTGGACGGTCAGCACGGAGGAGCGGAGCTCGCGCCGCTGGCCGCGCGGTTGTTCCGCGCGGCAGCTGCCCGGCTGGCGGTCGGCAACCGCGAACCATCCGCCGGACGAGACCTCGCTGCGGTCACCGCGGAACTCGGCGAAGTGGCGGGCTGGCTCGCGTTCGACTCGATGCACTTCGACGCAGCTCGAACGCTGAACCTCGAAGCCCTGCACCTGGCGCGCTCGGCCGGGGACCGCAGCATGGAGTTGTTCATCCTCGGGAACATCGCGATGCAGGCTCAAGAGGTGCAGCAACCGCGTGCGGCTCTTCGCACGGTTCAGCTGATGGAAACGTTCAAGCTCTCCCCGCGGCTACGCGTGATGACCGATCTCCGCCGGGCACGCGCCGCCGCCGACCTGGGTGACGACCGCGCATTCGCGGTGCTGAGACGCGCTCAGTCGGATCTGTCCGACGGCGTGCACCGCACGGACCCGGAATGGTCCTGGTGGGTCACCGATCTGGAGCTCGAGGTCCACGCAGGCGGCATGTGGCAAGCCTTCGGCCGACCGGATCGCGCGGTGGAATGCTACGCAACGGTGGTGGTATCCACCGCCGAACGCTACCGGTGGGCCCGCTTCATCGCCGGAGCGAACCTGCTCAGAGCGCTGGTCGAGCTGTCGGACTGGCGAGAGGCGGAGAGCACCGCGACCCAGCTGCACGACCTCGTCGGCCAAGTCTCGTCGGCCAGAGCGGGCGAACGAATCCGCACCGCAGCGAGGACAGCCCGCCGCAACGGAGCGCCCTCCTCAGTGGACGACACCCTCACCAGCCTGGCGCACCGGACTGCGGCTGGACCTCCAGGAGAGCGGCAGCGCGGGAACGGCCTGCCGGTGCGCCCCCGCAACGCACCGGCAGGCCCGCCTGCCTCGCTGCTGCCTTGATCCCTTTCAGCACCAAGCTCTTTCAGGAATCAGATCAAGCCAGTCCGGCGAGGACGGTTTCGACGATCTTGTCGCGGGACAGGCCGTAGCGGTCGTGGAGCGTCGGCAAGGCGCCCGCGGCGAGGAACTCGTCCGGGAGGCCGATCGGCACGACTCGGCGGGACAGGCCCGCGCGGACCGCCGCGGAGGCCACCGTTTCGAAGAGGCCGCCGACGACGGTGTGGTTCTCCAGCGTCACGACCAGGCGGTCGGTGTCGACCTCCGCCAGCACGGTTCTCGCGTCGAACGGCTTGATAGTCGGGGTGTGGACCACGGCGACGTCGACGTTGTGGGCCGCCAGTTCTTCGGCCGCTTGCAGGGCTCGCATGGTCATCAGGCCGCTGGAGATGAGCACGACGTCCCGGCCGCCGCGCAGGACCGCCGCCTCGCCGAGGCGGAAGCTGTAGTCGTACTCGTCGAGCACCGTCGGCACCTTGCCGCGCAGCAGGCGCAGGTACGTCGGGCCGTCGCTGGCCGCCAGCTGCGGGACCGCCTGCTCGATGTCCACCGAATCGCACGGGTCGACGATCGTCAGGTTCGGCATGCCGCGGAAGATCGCGATGTCCTCGGTGGCCTGGTGGCTCGGGCCGTAACCCGTGGTGAGGCCCGGCAGGCCGCCGACGATGTTGACGTTGAGGCCGGGTTCGGCGATGTCCAGGCACAGGAAGTCGTAGGCCCGGCGGGCGGCGAAAACGCTGTAGGTGGAGGCGAAGGGCACCAGCCCGACCTCGGCCATCCCCGCCGCCGCGCCGAACAGCAGCTGCTCGGCCATGCCCATCTGGAAGAACCGGTCGGGGTGCGCCTCGGCGAAGACGTGCATGTCGGTGTACTTGCCGAGGTCCGCGGTGAGCCCGACGACGCGCTGGTCGGACTCCGCCAGCGCGGCCAGGGCGTGCCCGAACGGTGCGCTGCTGGTCCGCTGCCCGGGGTCGGCGAAGGACGCGATCATCGCCGAGGTGGTGAGCCGCTTCGGCTTCGTGCTGGTCGTCACTTGGCTGCTCCCTCGTGTCCGGCGGCCAGCTGTTCGCGGCACAGCTCCCACTCGTCGGCGTCGATGCGCATGAAGTGCGCTTTCTCCCGGGCTTCCAGCAGCGGCACGCCCCTGCCGATCCGGGTGTCGCACAGGATCACCGAAGGTGAACCGGTATCGGCGGACCGTTCGGTGATCGCGTCGAACGCCGCCAGCAGCGCGTCGACGTCGTTGCCGTCGACGCGCTGGGTGAACCAGCCCGCGGCAGCCCACTTCTCCTCGGCCGGTTCGATGCTCAGCACGGTCTCGGTCTTGCCGTCGGCTTGCAGCGCGTTCATGTCGACGATCGCGGTGAGCCTGCCCAGCCGGTGGTGCGCGGCGCCCATCGCCGCTTCCCACGTCGACCCCTCGTCGAGCTCGCCGTCGGAGAGGAAGTTGAAGATCCGCGCCTGCGAACCGCGCAGCCGCAGGCCCAGCGCCATGCCCACGGCCACGGTCAGGCCGTGGCCGAGCGAACCACCGGAGATCTCCATCCCCGGGGTGTAGGAGGCCATGCCCGACATCGGCAGCCGCGAACCGTCCGAGCCGTAGGTCTCCAGCTCCTCGACCGGAACGGTCCCGGCCTCGGCCAGCGCGGCGTAGAGGGCGATGGCGTAGTGCCCGGTGGAGAGCAGGAACCGGTCGCGCTCGTCCCAGTGCGGGTCGTCGGCGCGGAACCGCAGCTGGTCGGCGTAGGTGGCGGCCAGCACGTCGGCCACGCCGAGCGCTTGGCCGACGTAGCCCTGCCCCTGGACCTCGCCCATGTTCAGGATGTGGTGGCGCATCCGGTGGGCGGCTTCCCGCACCACCGCAGCGCGCTGGCGCTGATCGACAGCGGTCATCGTGCGTCGTTCTCCTTGTCTTCGCGGGTTCACACCGCGTGGACGTCGTCTGCGGGCCGCGCCGCGGCCGGGTTGGTTCGCGCGGGGGCGGTTTCCGCGCAGAACCGGGCGGCGAAGGTCGAGACGACCCCCAGCGCCACGAACAGCAGAGCCGGGCCGACCCAGCCCATGACGCTGTAGAGCGCCGTGGCCAGGAACGGCAGCAGGCCCGCGATGACCGAAGCGCCGTTGTAGCCCAGCGAGATGCCGGAAGAGCGGACCTCGCTGGGGAACTGCTCGGCGAACCACGACGCTTCGACCGCGAAGATCGGGTCGTGGCTGAACAGCAGGCCGAGCGCGACGGCGACCACGGTTGCGATGCCGATACCGGTGTTGACCAGGAAGAACATCGGGAATCCGAAGGCGATCGTGAAGATCGAGCCGATCAGGAACACCGGTTTGCGGCCGATCCGGTCCGACAGCGCGCCGAACGCGAGGTGGCTGACCAGCCCCAGCGCCGAACCGACGATGGTGCCCACCAGCACGTTCTGCTTGTCGGTGAGCGAGGCCAGCACCACGTAGGACAGCATGAAGCTGGTCGTCACGTAGTACCCGCCGGTTTCAGCCAGGCGCAGCGCCATGATCCGCACGACCACCCGCCAGTCGCGCCGCAGCACGTCGAGGGCCGGGGTCTTGCGGATGTTGCCCGCGGACTTCACCTTGGTGAACTCCGGCGACTCGCCCACCCGGTTCCGGATGTACATGCCCGCGGCCACCATCACGACGGACGCGAGGAACGGTGCCCGCCACACCCAGTCGCCGGTGAACACGGCCTCGGACAGCAGGAACGCGCCGTTGGCCAGCAGCAGTCCGGCCGGGATGCCGATCTGCGGCACGGCGCCGAAGAACCCGCGCTTGCGCTCCGGCGCGTGCTCGACCGCCATCAGGACCGCGCCGCTCCACTCCGCGCCGAACCCGATGCCCTGGACGATGCGCAGCAGGATCAGCAGCATCGGAGCCAGGACCCCGACCTGCGCGTAGGTCGGCAGCACACCGACGAGCACGGTGGCCACGCCCATCACGGTCAGCGACCACATCAGGACCCGCTTGCGGCCCAGCCGGTCGCCGTAGTGGCCGGCGAGGTAGCCGCCGAGCGGGCGGAACAGGAAGCCGACGGCGAGCGTGGCGAAGGAGGCGAGGACGCCGACGACGGCGTTGTCGGAGTGGAAGAACGCGGAGCCGAAGTAGGCGGCGGAGGCGGTGCCGTAGATGAAGAAGTCGTAGCTCTCCACGGCGGTGCCGATCATCGACGCGAAGGAGACCTTCGCGGGGTTGTCCCGAGTTGCCCCGGTTGCATCGGACATGGCTGCACTCCTCAGGAGAGGGCTGGTCGGACGTCAGCTGGACGGGTAGGTCTCGATCACGCGGGAGTCGTCCCGCGTGAGCAGTCCGGCGTCCGCGGCGCGCCGGTAGCGGTCGCGGGCCACGTCGAGCAGCGGGGTTTCCGCGCCGACCTGACCGGCGGCCTCGGCGACCAGCCCGGAGTCCTTGACGAAGATGCCGATCGTGCTGGTGACCTCGACGTCGGTGCCCTGGAGCATGCGCGGACCGCGGTCGGAGAGCATCCAGGAACCCGCGGCGCCCTGCTCGACCAGCGGGAGCACGGCCTCCCGGTCGAGCCCGAGCCGGTCGGCGAGCGCGAGGGCTTCCGCCGCGGCCACGATGTGCACCGAGCACAGGTGCTGGTTGACGACCTTGATCGCCTGCCCGTCACCCAGGTTGGCGCCGACCTCCCGAACCGAGCCCAAGCACCCCAGGAGCTCGCGAACGGCCGCGATGTCGGCGCTCGCCCCGGAGGCGAACAGCGTCAGCTCGCCGGTTCGAGCGCGCGCCACGCCTCCGGTGACGGGCGAATCCACCACGATCGCGCCCGCCGCGGCCAGTCGCGCGCCCTGCTCGCGGACCGCGTCGGGGCCGACGGTGCTCATCACGATCCAGCGCTGCCCGCGCACCGAGCCGGCGAGCGCGCTCGTGACGAGTTCTTCGAGCTGCTCCGGCGTGGCCACCATGACCACGACGACCGAAACATCCGGCGCGTCAGCGAGTTTCGCGACCGCGGGCACTCCGGCCGCGGTCGCGCGCTCCACGGCGGACGGGAGCGCGTCGACACCGGTCGTCGGATAGCCGGCGGCGACGAGCCGGCGCGCCATCGGCAGGCCGATCGCACCGACGCCGACGAAGGCGAGGGAAGGGGCAGACATTGTCGTCCTCCATGTCCGTCCGCGCGGGCAGCGCGGACCGCGCCCGGCCGGACTCGGCCGAGCTCGGGAAAGCGTTGTGGGGTGGGGAGATCAGGACTTGCCGGCCAGCGAGGACCAGACCTCGAAGTGGCGTCGCATGGCCAGGCGGGCGCCCTCGGCGTCGCGTTCGGCAACGGCCTCGACGATCCCGTAGTGCACGGTGTCGACGACCCGGGTCTGCCCGGGTTCGACCGGCAGCCGCTCCACCGCGAGCCGCCGCCGTTCGACGACCTCGGTGCGCAGGGCGTGGCTCAAACCGTCCTGCAGGATCCCGAAGATCGGGTTGTCCACGATCAGGAAGAGCTTGCGGTGGAACTCCAGGTCCGCTTCGAGCGCGCGGTCGTCGTCGCCCGCCGAGCTGGCCTGCACCATCTCGTCGACCAGCCTGCGGAGTTCGTCGACGTCGTCGGCGGTGGCCAACCGGGCGGCCGACTCGGCCACCGAGAGCTCGATCATCTCCCGCGCCGACCGGAACTGCCCGGTGCCGAGCTGCCCGAGCTGGCGCGACAGGTCGAAGTACAGCCGGATGAAGGTGGCGTCCGGGACCCGCAGGTAGGAGCCGCGCCCCTGGGTCCGCTCGACGAACCCCAGCAGCTCCAGCGTCGCGAGTTCATCGCGCAGCGCACCGCGGCTGATGTCGAGCGCGGCCACCAGCTCCCGCTCGGTGGGCAGCCGCAGCCGACCCGTCGCGGCCTCGGGCGTCGCCTGCTCGGCGAGCCGCTGCACGAGATACGAGAGGTCGACGCTCATCCCACTGCCTCCTGACCTGCCGCGACCAACATTGGTCCGACTAATGCAGGAACCGTAAGTACCCGAAACCCCAGCTGTCAATACATTGGTCAACCAATCCTCGGAGCCAGCCGGTCGGCAGCACTCCCGTGAGCGCTTTGTGGTGTCATGGCACCACAAAGCGCTCACGGGAGACGACTGGTGGAATTGCGGCAGCTGGAGCACTTCTTGGCCGTGGCGCGCCACGGGAGCTTCACCAGCGCGGCCCGGGAGGTGCACGTCGTTCAGTCGGCGTTGAGCGCATCGGTGCGCAAGCTCGAGACCGAGCTGGGGGCGCAGCTGTTCGAGCGCACCACGCGGCGAGTGCTGCTGACCGAGGCCGGGCGGGCGCTGGTTCCGATGGCCCACCGGATCGCCGCCGATGTCATCGCCGCGCGCGGCGAGGTCTCCGCGGTCGCGGGGTTGTCCCGCGGGCACGTGGCCATCGGCACCATCCAGGCGCTCACCGACATCGATCTGCCCGGCCAGCTCGGGGCGTTCCAGCGGCGCTACCCCGGCGTGCGCATCCGCGTGCGGCAAGGCCTCGTCCCCGATCTGATGTCCTCGGTGGACAGCGGTGAGCTCGACCTCGCCTACCTCGCTTTCGACGGGCCGCTCGCCGACGGGCTGGTCGGCTTCGCCGAGTGGCGCCAGGAACTCGTGCTGCTCTGCCACCCCGAGCACCGGTTGTCCGGACGGCGGCGGGTCCGCCTGGCGGAGCTGGACGGCGAGGCGTTCGTGGACTTCAGCGGCAGCGGCCTGCAGGAGCTGGTCGCCCGGCGCTTCGCCGACGCCGGGGTTCGCCGCGACCCGGTGTGCGAGGCCACCAACATGCCGCTGCTGATCGAGCTGGTGGCCGCCGGGCTCGGGGTGAGCATCGTGCCCGCGGAGCTCGCCGAGCGCTCCGGGCTCCCGCACGCGCGGATCGAGCAGCCGGGCCTGGCCAGGTCGCTCTACTTGGCGGGCAGGCAGCCGGAGCCGGTCAACCCCGCAGCTCGCGCCCTGCTCCAGCACCTCGTGGGCTGATCCCGGCGGGGATCAGGAGCCCGGCACCGGACAGCAGCGCGATCAGCCCCAGCAGGCTCGCTCCGGTGACGGCCAGGACGAGGCCGACGACCAGCAGCCGCAGGGCCAGCGCGCGCCGCAGATCGGCCCAACTCGCGTCCACCGGGCGATGACTGTCCATGGCACCAGTGTTGGGCCGCGGCTCTCCGCCGGGCCAACACCCGTTTTCGCTGAGTCCCATCTCCAGAATCGATCGATCCCGAACGCCACCGGTCGGCGTGCGGGACGTGTTGGCAGGTAGGCGGGCGTCCCGAACCGCTTCGGCGGACCGCGGAGGCCAGGAGCGCAGTCCGTTTCCCCGCCGTGCTGCGGTTCTCGTCACGTTGTGCGGGAGGTGGCCGGATTCGATGCTGACCGCATGCTGGAGTTCACCGCTCTGCTGGCGGTCGGTGTCGCGTCGGGAGCGTTGAACGCTGTCGGCGGCGGAGGCACCTTCGTGGCACTGCCCGCGCTGGTCGCCGCAGGTCTGCCCGCGGTCACCGCGAACGCGGCGTCCACCGTGGCGCTGCTGCCCGGCGCGCTCGCCAGCGCGTGGGCCTACCGCAAGGACGTGGTCCAGGTCGGCACCACCTCGCGGGCCGCGCTGACCGCGACCAGCCTGTTCGGCAGCGCGCTCGGCGCCGGTCTGCTGCTGGTGCTGCCCTCGGAGTCGTTCCGCGTCGCGGTGCCGTGGCTGCTGGCGTTCGCGACGGTGGTCCTGGCCTTCGGGCGCGGCATCTCGCGAATGCTCTCGACCGCCATCGGGCACCCGATCGACCTGAGTGCCAGGAGCGTCCTGATCGGACAGTTCGTGCTGGCCGCCTACGGCGGCTACTTCGGCGGTGCCGTAGGGATTCTCACGCTGGCGTTCTGGAGCGTCGGGCTCGGCCTCGACCCGGCGAAGGGCAATCCGACCCGGATCGTGCAGCTGGCCGCGATCTACGGCACGGCCGCAGCGCTGTTCCTCGTCGCTTCCGACGTGCGGAGCTACCCCGTGCCGGTCCTGGCCGTGCTGCTCGGTGCGATCGGCGGCGGGTTCGCCGGTGCGCGCCTCGCCCGGCGGCTGCCCGCTCGCGTGGTGCGCGGCATCGTCCTGACCACGGCGGTGGCGATGACCGTCCTGTACTTCCTCCGCGGCTGATCAGCTGCGCGGCCGGAAGGCGATCGCCCGCGTTCGCGCCGCGACCTCCGGCCAGCGGGCGTCGGCCGGGTCCGCCGGGAAGCCCAGCAGTGGCGCCAGGCGCTTCCACGCGCCCGGGTGGGAGCGGCTGTAGGCCAGCAGCACCCGCTGCACCTCGGCGGCATCGAGGTACCTGTGCTCCGGTTGCCTCCACCGGTGGCTGCTCAGGCGGACCTCGATGGCAGGCGCCGCCTGGATGTTCCGGTACCAGTCGGGATTCTTCCCCCAAGCTGCCACCACGACGACTTCGGGGATTGCCGGGTCGAAGTGCACGACCTCCACGACCACCTCGCGCCGCGCTCCGGTCCGCCGCCCGCGGTGGGCGAGGTAGACGAACCGGTGCCCGGCCAGGAAGCCGAGCCCGGCGCGGTAGAGGTGGATCGGGGCGCGCAGCAGGAAGCGCAGCAATCCGCGGGGCTTTCGATCGGTCACCGCCATGCGCGTTGCCCTCCTGGGGTCTTCCGGTGCGGTTGCCGGACGATCGTGCTGTGCTTGCCGGCCAGTCCGGTGGCGACGAACCGGTCCAGCCCGGGGGTCCGGGCCAGTGCCAGCACCGCGTGCCGGAGCCGCAGTTCGGCGCGGGAATGCGGCAGGAACCAGCGGATTCCCCGGCGCGCTACCCGCTGCTTCTCCGCCACCACCGGCTGCCACAGCCGCTCGTAGCGCTCCAGACCGGCTTCGACCGCACCGGAGCGCAGTTGTTCGGCCAGCACGTAAGCACCGGCGATTCCCAGCGAGGCTCCCTGCCCCGCCACCAGCGACACCGCCGCGCACGCATCGCCCACCAGCACCACCCGCCCCCGGTACCAGCGCGACACCTCGACCTGGGCGACCTGGTCGTAGTAGAGCTCCTCGACCGGCGGGCACTTCGCCAGCACGCCCGGCACCACCCAGCCGAGCGAGCCGTACTCCGCCAGCAGCGCCGCTCGCGGATCGGCGGGCAAACCCGGCTCGGCGGCGCGGTGCACGGCGAACACCGCGAGTCTCCCGTCGCGCAGGCCGTAAAGGCCGAGCTGGCGGTCGATCGTGTCGGTCAGGTGGAACCGGTCGCCGATCTCGGCGTTGATCCCCGGATCGTCGAAGGTGAAGGCCGCGGTGTGGAAACCGAGGTACCGCAGGTGGTTCCGCTCCTCGCCGAACACCATCCGGCGCACCGAGGAGTGGATCCCGTCAGCACCGACGAGCAGGTCGGCGCGCATCACCTCGCCGTCGTCGAGCGTCACGCGCACCCCGTCGGCACCGTTGTCGATGCCCGCTGGCCTGGTGGCGAAGCGCAGCTCCACCTCGCCCGGCAGGCTCTCCCGGAGCACCGATTCCAGGTCCGGGCGCATGATGCTCACCAGCCGGTGCCCGGTGCTGCGGCCGAACTGGTCGAAGCTCATCCGCGCGCGACGGCGTCCGGCGTCGTCGACGAGCCGCGCTTCCCGGATCCGGTAGCCGGCCTCGACCACCTGGGGCAGCACACCCATCGCCTCCGCCGCGTCGTAGCCCGCACCGAAGAAGTCGATCATGTAGCCCTGGGGCCGCGGGCCGGACGCCTTCTCCAGCACCACGACGGACCACCCCAGCGCCGAAAGCCGGTTGGCCACCGTCAGACCGGCGATCCCCGCGCCGCACACCACGGCCTTCACCGGGCACCGCCCGGGGTTTCGACCAGCCGGGTCAGGACCGGGAGCACGGTGGCCGCCGTGAGCTCGGGTTGCAGCGCGCGCTGCATCAGCAGGCCGTCGATCGCCGATCCCACCACCGCCGCGGTCGTCCCGGCCTCCGCCACCCCGTGATCGGCGAGCCAGCCGCCCAGCCGCGTGCCGAACTCCGCCATCACCTCGGCGACCTCGTCGCGCAGCCGCGGGTCGCGGGTGGCCGCGAGGTAGGTCTCGATGAACAGCACCGAGACGGCGTCGTCGCCGGTGTAGCGGTCCAGCGAGGCCACCAGGAGTTCCAGCGCTTCCGCAGGCGTGGCCGCCCGCTCCAGCAGCGGTCCGAGCGACTCGCCCACACCGCGCATCGCTGCGACGGCCGCGGCCGACAGCAGCACCTGCACCGACGCGAAGTGGTAGTGCACCAACCCCGCGCCCACACCGGCGCGTTCGGCCACCATCCGGGTGCTGACCCCGCTCCAGCCGCGCTCGGCGATCAGCTCCGCCGCGGCCTCCAGCAGCCGTTGCCGCACTTCACGTCCGCGGTCGGCCGATTTCGGTCCCATCGAGAGCACCTCCTCTTGGGCAGTCGCCCAGGGCGATTGCCCAAACGATAGCACCGATGACAATCGGCTACCCGGCGGAATCCAGTCCGAGAGCCGACCCGCCCAACACGACCGGCGCCGGATCAGCCACCGGCCCAACTAAGTCTACTTAGGACAAGTTGGTTCAGCGCGAGCCCGAATGTTCAACGCAGACAAGGTGATTACCTCGATGTAAGTACTTGCGCGACCACGCGAGCAGCACGATGCTGAAGACCCGCACGCCCGCACGGAACCGGATCTCACCGCACCGGAGCGCCGTGCCGCCGCCGAACAGGAGGACGACGCACATGGTCAACACCGGATCCACACCGGTGACGGTTATCGGCCTCGGCGCCATGGGCCAGGCCCTCGCCGAGGCGTTCCTGAACGCCGGGCACCCGACCACGGTGTGGAACCGCACCGCGGCCAGGGCGGAACCGCTGGTGGCCAAGGGTGCGGTGCGCGCGGAGACGGTCGCCGAAGCGGTGACGGCCGCACCGCTGATCGTCGTCTGCGTGCTGGACTACGCGGCCGTGCACGGCCTGCTCGACCCGGTGGCCGACGAGCTGTCCGGCCGAGCGCTGGTGAACCTCACCAACGGCACGGCGCAGGAGGCCCGCACCACCGCGGAATGGGCCGCCGAACTGGGCGCCGAGTACGTCGACGGAGGCATCATGGCCATCCCGCCGACCATCGGGACCCCGGCCTCGGCCATCCTCTACAGCGGTTCGCAGCAAGCGTTCGACACCCACTCGACGGTGCTGGACCTGCTCGGCACCAGCAAGTTCCTCGGCACCGACGCGGGACTGGCCGCGCTGCACGACCTCGCGCTGCTCGGGGCGATGTACGGCATGTTCGCCGGAGCCTTCACCGCGATGGCAATGGTGGGCACCGAGAAGGTCGCGGCCGCCGACTTCACCGACGAGCTGCTGGTGCCGTGGCTGAACTCGATGGTGGCGGTGCTGCCGCTGCTCGCCGCGGAGGCCGACTCCGGCGAGGAGGTCTCCGAGGAGCGCAAGCTGGTCGAGCGGGTCGCGCTGACCAACATCATCGACACCGCGAAGGCCCAGGGCGTGGCGGCGAACCTCGTGAACCCGATCCAGGCGATCAAGGACAACACCTGATCCTGCGGGGCTATTCTCGCTTCGGATCCGGGCGCGAAGCGATTGGGCGGTGTGAAGCATGAACACGAGGCCGCACTTCTGCAGCCTGAACGCCGCGGTGGACATCCTGAGCGGGAAGTGGAAGATCCTCCTCCTGTGGGAGCTGCTCGACCAGCCGCGCCGCTTCGGCGAACTTCGCCGCCTGGTCCCGGGAATCCGCGAGAAGGTCCTCGCCGAGCAGCTGCGCGAGCTGGAGGCCGACGGCGTGGTCGCGCGCAAGACCTTCGACGGCGCGCAACTCCGGGTCGAGTACTCCCTCACCGAGGCGGGAACAGCGCTCACCAGGGCACTGGAACCGCTGACGCAGTGGAGCCTCGAGCACGTCGCGCGGAGGTGAGCGGCCGCTGGCCCCGAGTCGCCGAAAGCCCGCCCCTCGGCCTGGTGGCCGGGAACGGGCGGGACGGGAATCAGCGGATGGTCGTGCGGGACAACGACAGCGACTTCGTCTCGGCGACCAGGCAGATCACCGCGAGCAGGCTGACGACGGCGACTCCCATCAGGTAGAACGCCGGAGCGCTCGAGTTGCCGGAGGCCCCCACCAGCCAGGTCGCGACGAGCGGCGCGGTGCCGCCGAACAGGACGTAGGCGGCGGTGTAGCCCATGGCCGATCCGCTGGCCCGCAGGTGCGCGGGAAACATCTCGACCATCGCCGGGACGTTGCTGGTGCCGATCGTGGCCACCAGCACGGCCAGCACCGAGCTGCCCACCACCGCCCCGGTCAGGCTGATCTCCATGAGCAGGAACGAGGGCATCGTGAGCACCGCGAACCCGCCGCAGGCGGCCAGCAGCATCGGGCGCCTGCCGAAGCGATCGCTGGCCATCGCCATCAGCGGGCACGCCGCGGTGTAGGCCAGCATCGAGATCAGGTTGGTGAGCAGCGCCTCGGTCTTGCTGTAGCCGAGGGACGTCGACATGTAGGAGATCATGTAGCTGCTCATGAAGTAGTAGCCCACCGCGTTGGTGATGCTGTAGGCGAACAGCGCGAAGATCTGCTTGCGCGACACCTTGAGCGCGTCGCGCAGCGGGGTCCGGGTCTTGCTCTCCGCGTTCTCGAGCGAGCGGAACACCGGGGTGTCCGCGAGCCGGGACCGCAGGTAGAGACCGATCGCGCCGAGCGGTCCGGCGATCAGGAACGGAACCCGCCAGCCCCAGGACTGCAGCGCGTCCTCGGAGAGCACGCCGGTGAGCACCACGCCCACCGCGGATCCGGCCACCGCCGCCACGCCGACGGTCATCGGAACGACGCTGGCGTAGCGCGCCCGCCGGCCGTCCGGCGCGTACTCCATGATGAACGAGGAAGCACCGGTGTACTCACCACCGGTGGAGAACCCCTGCACCATGCGCATCACCAGCAGCAGCAGCGGCGCCGCCAACCCGATGGCGGAGTACGTCGGCAGCAGCCCGATGAGCAGCGTCGAAGCGCTCATGCACAGCACGCTCAGCGCCAGCGCGCGATTGCGCCCGATCCGGTCGCCGTAGCGGCCGAAGAACAGGGCCCCGAGCGGCCGGGCGACGAAACCGGCGCCGAAGATCGCCCAGGTGGCCAGCAGCGCCGCGGCCGGGTCGAAGCGGGGGAAGAACAGCATCGCGATCGTGGCCGACATGACGGCGTAAGCACCGGAGTCGAACCACTCGACGAAGTTGCCGATGGCCGTGGCGACGGTGACCCGTCGCCGCGTCCTGAACACGTCCCGGTTCGTCGGCGGTGCGGTGGCGATCTGGTCCGGCGGCATATCCGAACTCCTGTCCATTGTGTCCGGTACTTCGCCCGGCAGCTGTCGTAGCAGGAAAACCGATGGGATTCCGGGATCGTCACCCGGGGTGCGGTGGGGCACCGCGAACCGGTGCCCCACCACCGCTCGCTCAGTCCAGGTCCCGCCGCCGGAGCTCGGCGCGCTGGATCTTGCCGGTGGCCGATCGCGGTAGCCGCGCGGTGAACTCGACCAGCCGCGGGCAGGCGAACCGGGAGTGGTTGGCCTTCGCGAACGACATGATCTGCTCGCCCAGCTCCGGACTCGGCGAATGGCCGTCGGCCAGCTCGATCCAGGCCTTGACCAGCTGGCCCCGCACCGGGTCCGGCAGCCCCACCACCCCGGCGTCGGCGACCGCCGGGTGCTCGCGCAGCACTGCCTCGACCTCGTACGGGCCCACCCGGTAGCCGGAGGTCTTGATGACGTCATCGGTGCGCCCGAGGAACCAGTAGTAGCCGTCGGAGTCCACGACCGCCTGGTCCTTGGTGTGGTACCAGTCACCGCCGAAGTCCTCCGCCGATGCTTCGGGACGCCGCCAGTAGCCCAGCGGGAACTGCGGGTTGCTGCCCGCGCGCAGGCAGATCTCGCCCGGTTGCCCCGGTTCGACCGGTCTTTCCCGCTCGTCCAGCAGCGCCACGTCCCAGCCGGGCAGCGGGCGCCCCATCGAGCCCGGTTTGACCGGAACACCCGGGAAGTTGCCGACCAGCGGGTAGGACTCGGTGGAGCCGTAGTAGTCCAGCAGGGTCACGCCGAACTGCTCGTCGAACCACTCGATCAGATCGGCCTCGAGCGGCTCGTTGGCGCAGCACACCACGCGCAGCGACTGCGGGTAGCGGGTTCCCGCGTCGGGGACGTCCGCGCGCATCTTGCGCACGAAGGTCGGGTTCACCAGCGCCGTGGTGACGCGGTTGCGCGCCATCGCGGCCAGCAGGCCCTCCGGGTCGAACCCGGCCGCGGGCCGGTAGACCAGGTGCGTCGCGCCCGCCCGCAGCGGCCCCATGAGCTTGGCCATCGACCACGCCCAGTCGCCCGCGCCGTAGAAGACGTCCCCGGGCCGCAGGTCGTGGCAGTACTGGAACTCGTTGTGCCCCAGCAGGGTCCGGTGCGCGTGCACGATCCCCTTCGCCTCACCCGTCGTGCCCGAGGTGTAGAAGATCAGCGCCGGGTCGTCGGCCGCGGTGTCCGCGGTGGCGAACTCCGCCGGGCGCCGCTCGATCGCCGGGTCGTCCACGCTCACCAGGCGCGCCCCGGCCTCCTCGGCGAGCGGCCGGGCGCGGTCGAGCTCCGCGTGCTCGGTGACCAGGACGGTGCTGCCGGAGTCGGCGAGCCGGTAGGAGATCGGCTCGTCGGCCCACAGCAGCGACATGGTCACCAGGACTGCCCCGGTGCGCAGCACCCCCAGGTAGGTCGCCGGGGTGTCCGGCCGCTGCGGCAGCAGCACCGCCACCCGGTCGCCCTTGCCGACGCCCAGCGCCTGCAGGTGCGCGGCCACCCGCAGGGACCGCTCGCGGACTTCCGCCCAGCTCACCTCCTGGTGCCTGCCGGTGTGGTCCTCGAAGATCAGCGCAGTCCGGTCGCCCGGGTGGTGGTCGGCGACGTCGGCGGCCATGTTGTAGCGCTCGGGCACGTGCCAGCGCTGACCGGCGATCAGCTCCCGGTAGGCGCGCTCGCCCGCGGCGAGATCTCCGGGCGGCACGACCGGGCGTTCGGATTCGATGGTGCTCATGCGGATCGGTGCGCTCCTGTTCGTGGCGGTCAGCGGCGCTTGCTCAGGAAGCGGTCCATCTCGCGCTGCGGTTCACCGGTGGCGTAGGCGGCGGCGTGCACTTTCTTCGCCGCTTCGACGGCATCGGTGAGCGCCGCGTCGTCGATCTCGCGCAGCCGCGCCTTGGTCAGCTCCACCGCACCGGGCGGGAGTTCGGCGAGCTTGGCTGCGAGCGCGATCGCTGCGTCGAGCACGACGTCCTCGTCGACGAGCTGGGTCAGCAGCCCGAGCCGCTGGGCCTCCACCCCGTCCACCAGTTCCGCGGTGAGCGTGAACTCGATCGTCTTGGCCTTGCCGAGGATGTCCCACATCGCCCAGATCCCGGTGATGCTCGGAATTCCGGAACGCACTTCGGGCTGCCCCATGCGCACCCTGGCGTGCCCCACCCGGAGGTCGGCCAGCAGCGCGAACTGGAAGCCGGAACCGGCGGTCACCCCGTTGATCGCGGCGATGGTCGGCTTGTCGATGTCGCGCACCGCCCGGTACAGCACGTCGAAGCTGTCGATCCAGGCCTCCGCCGCGGCGTGGTCGGACTGATCGATCGCCGCCGTCTCGGAGAGGTCCTGACCTGCGCAGAAGGCCCGGCCAGCGCCGGTGATCACCACCGCGCGGCAGTCCTCGTCGGCATCGAGCTCGGCGAAGGCCTCCACCAGCCGGGTGCGCATGTCGTGCGTCCAGGCGTTCAGCTTGGCCGGCCGGTTGAGGGTGACCACGCCGACGTTGCCGCCCGGGATCGTCTCCCGCCGCAGCAGAACGGTCTCCGTGCTCGAAGCGGTGGCTGCGGGAACGTTCATGCGGATACCTCCGAGAGATCGCGAAAGCAATTCAGGTTCGGTGAATGAGCGTGACAATTCGGCGAAACCGGCCGGGTGCTCCGGAACCGGTGCAAGGAATGCAAGCAAGCGGAGCGGGACCGCGTCCAACACCATTCCGCTCCCGCGGTGATATCAAAGCGGTATGGAACTCCGGCACCTGCGCTACTTCACCGTGCTGGCCGAGGAGCTGCACTTCGGCCGCGCGGCCGCCCGGCTGCACATGGCGCAGCCACCGCTGTCGCAGCGGATCCGCGACCTGGAACGGGAACTGGGAGTGCAGCTGTTCGACCGCAACCGCCGCCAGGTCGCGCTCACCGAAGCCGGCGCGCTGCTGCTGGAGCACTCCCGCCGGGTGCTGGAGAGCGCCGAGTCGGCCCAGGAGGCGATGCGCAGGCTGCGCCCCGGCGAGAACGGCGTCGTGCACGTCGGCATCCCGCCGGACACGATGCCCGTCACCCTGCGCACGCTGCTGCACGAATTCGCAGAGCGGGCCCCCGACGTGCTGGTCGACCTGCACGAGCTCACCACCGACGAGCAGCTGACGGCGCTGCGGGAAGGCGTCCTGGACGCCGCGATGGTCCGCCACCCCTGCGACATCTCGGGCCTGGACTCCAGCCCGGTCGCGCGCCGCGCGCTCGGAGTGCTGCTGCCCGTCGAGCATCCGCTCGCCGGTTCGGAGCAGGTGCGGCTGCGCGATCTCAACGGGCAACCGCTGGTGATCTTCCCGCGGGCGATGGCGCCGATGCTCTACGACCACGTCCTGTCGATCTGCCGCGCGGAGGGCTTCCGGCCCGGCGCGATCCGGCACGCGCGCAACCCGCACTTCGTGCACGGCCTGGTCCTGGCCGGACGCGGGGTGCACCTCAACGAACCGCCACCGGGCGAGCCGCGCAAGGGGCTGGCCTGGCGGCCGCTGGAGGATTCCCCCTTGTCCTGGCGGACTTCCGTGGTGTGGGTACCGCGCCGCAGGCACGCCGCCATCGACGCCTTCGCCGCGGTCGCCACCACCGGTCTGGCCGCAGCCGGGCACCACGCCGAGGAACCGGCCGCTCCGTGACCAGGATCCGCGCAGTCGGCGCGGCGCGGCGGAAAGAACGCGAAAACCGGCCTGCCGCGCGTGGTGGCAGGCCGGTTCCGCAGCCGGGTCAGGCCAGGCCGATCACCTTGGGGACGAACAGGATCGCCACGTAGTAGGCCATGAACTGGACTCCCGCGTTCATCCCGAACAGGCGGTTCGTCACGCCGGCGAACGCCGCGATCAGCAGCGTGGCCGCCACGCCGAACGCGCCGCCCTCGTACCAGGAGATCACCACGATCAGGCCGGCGAAGGCACCGATCAGCGCTTCGTGGCTGACCTTGCGCATCACCCACAGGCTCGCCGACCGGGCGAAGTTCATGCTCAGCGGGTAGGCGACGATCGCGGCCAGCGCCACGCCGACCAGCCCGAAGACCAGGAACTGCCAGGTCG
This sequence comes from Saccharopolyspora indica, assembly GCF_027853965.1. Lineage (GTDB taxonomy): Bacteria > Actinomycetota > Actinomycetes > Mycobacteriales > Pseudonocardiaceae > Saccharopolyspora > Saccharopolyspora indica. Next base: position 70,921 of record NZ_JAQGLB010000029.1, read on the forward strand.
ACATCATGGCGTGCAGGTTGTTCACCTGCCCCGTCACCTCGTCCACGCCGTACACCGGCGGGGCGTTGAACAGCGGCGCCGCCGGGCCCGCCGCGACCGGGCTCAGCGGCAGCCCGAACGCCACCAGCGGGATCAGCGTCTCGGCGAGGTAGGTCGACTCCGTGGTGCCGTTCTTGACCGCCAGCACCGAGGTCAGCCGCTCGTAGACGTGCTTGATGCGGGAGCCGACGAGCTCACCGGCCAGCACCGTCGTGGCGACCGGGCTGAACACGAAGGTCGTCGAGCTCACCCCGGCGGCGGCCGAGGTCAGCGCGATCTGCCGCGGGCTGAGCACCTTCACCGGGTTGGGCAGGTAGCCGCTCCAGTCCTTGACCTCCGGGGCCAGCCAGAACACCTTGCGCCCGCTGCGCGGCATCGCGGCGCGGCCGGTCCGGGAGCCGAGCTGGAGCAGGTCGGCGATCAGCGGCCCGACCGCGATGCCGAGGAAGAAGCTGATGCTCAGCGTCTCCCCGATCGCGTTCTTCGACAGCGCGTTGACCGCCGTCACCAGCAGCACGAACGGCACGATGCAGACGATGCTGGTCCAGCGGCCCGGCGAGAAGTACCCGATCAGCACCGCGGCGATGACGAAGACGTACGGCGCGGCGGCGGTGATGTGGGTGCCCAGCGGGGCGAGCACCGCGGCCAGCCCGACGGCGACCGGCACCGCGATGAACGCCGAGAGGATCGCCCCGGAGATCGCCTTGCGCAGCGCGATGTGCGGGATTCCCAGCCGCCGGAGCATGTTCGCCTCCGGCAGCAGCGGCACCGCCGTGGTGTCGCCGGGAATGCCCAGCAGCGTGGTCGGGATCGCGTGGGTCATGTGCTTGGACACCGCGGCGGCGATGAAGAACGTGAACACCCCGACCGGCGGGACGCCGAGCATCACCACCAGCAGCGTCAGCGGGGCCAGCGTCGCGGTCTCGTCGGTGCCGGAGACCATCCCGATCGCGGAGAACACCACCGCGCCGATCAGGCCCATGCTCAGCGCGATCAGGATGTCGTTGAGGATCACGGCTTGCCCTCCGGGTCCCGCTGCTGCGCTTGGGCGAACGCGTCGTGGAGGCCGACGGAGCGCAGCTCTCGCGCCGCGTGCGGCGAGAGCTCACCGGTCGACGCCCGCCCGTTGTCCGCCAGGATCTCCTGGATCGCGGCCTGGTGCTCCTCCGGCGAGAGCGCGTGCTCGTGCACGATCCGCTTGGGCGGGAACAACTTCGCGCACACCACCGCCGCGATCAGGCAGCCGAGCAGGCCCGCCAGCAGCGCGTAGCCGTCCTGCAGCTCGGCGCTGACGGCCGTGTTCCGCAGCGCCGCCCCGGCCAGCAGCAGCGCGCCCAAACCCGCTGCGGCACCGAGCAGAACCGACAGCCACAGGTGCTTCGGGTTGACCGCGTCGCCCCACACCTGCACGTACTGCTGCGAATCCGGTTCGGTCATCGCCCGGCCTCCGCGCGCAGCTCGGCCAGGACCTTCTCCGCGTGGTCGGCGCGGACCGCCTTGTCGCCGACCAGCCGCGCGACGACCGCGGCCAGCTCCGCCTCCGTCGCACCGGCGGCGACCGCGACGTTGCGCGCGTGCAGCGACATGTGGCCGCGCTGGATTCCCTCGGTCGCCAGCGCCCGCACCGCGGCGAAGTTCTGCGCCAGCCCGACCGCGGTGACGATCTCGCCCAGCTCGGCGGCGGTCGACACGCCGAGGACCTGCACCGCCCGCTGCGCCACCGGGTGCACCTTGGTGGCGCCGCCGACCAGGCCCACGGCCATCGGGAGTTCCAGGGTGCCGACCAGGTTGCCGTCGGCGTCCTGCTCGAACCTGGACAGCGAGGTGTAGCGGCCCTGGTCGTCGATCGCGTGCGAGTGGGCCCCGGCTTCCACCGCGCGCGTGTCGTTGCCGGTGGCGAGCACCACCGCGGTGATGCCGTTCATGATGCCCTTGTTGTGCGTGGCCGCCCGGTACGGGTCGGCGTCGGCCAGCGCGGCGGCGTGCACGATGTCGGTGACCACCTCGGCGCCGCCCACCGATTCGGCGTCGAAGACCGCGCGCGCCCGGGACAGCCGCAGATCGGCCTTGTTGGTCAGGATCCGCAGCAACGTCCGGCCGCCCGCGATCTGCCCGGCCCGGTCCGCGATCGCCTCGGCCATGGTGTTGACCGCGTTCGCGCCCATCGCGTCGCGCACGTCCACCACCAGGTGCGCGACGACGTAGCGCTGCTCGCGGGCTTCCACCAGCCGCACCACCAGGTCGCGCACGCCGCCGCCGAACTCGACCAGCCGCGGGTCCTGCTCGTTGGCCAGCGCGATCAGCTCGTGCCGCGCCTCCAGCAGCCGCAGCCGGGCCGCCTCCGGGTCGGCGGTGTCGACGATCTGCACCTGGGCCTGCATGATCGGATCCGTCGACGAGGTGGTGAAACCGCCGTGCACCCGGGCGATCCGGGCCGCGTTGCTGGCCGCTGCGACGACCGACGGCTCCTCGGTGGCCATCGGCACCAGCACGTCGCGCCCGTTGACGGTGAAGTTGGTGGCCACGCCCAGCGGGATGCCCAGCACGCCCACCACGTTCTCGATCATGTGGTCGGCCTGCTCCAGCCCCAGCCCGGCGCGGGGGTCGAACACGGCCAGCGCGTCCTCGTCCACGCCCGCGTGGGCGGCGACCAAGGCCCGCCGCTGAGCGATGGAGCGGTCCTTGAAGCCTGCAAGTCGACTGGTCGACACCGTTCCTCCTGTGCGTTGCGAGCGGCGGCCGACCTCACGGCCGCATCGCCGTTACCCGTATGCCGAGGAACTGTAGGCAGCGCTCCGCCACCAGAACATGGAGCAATGCTCCATCCGGGCCACCGGGGAATGGGACGATCGCACATACCGGTCGCCGTCGGCGACGACGCGCGCACGCAGTGCTACGAATCGGGCTGGAACCGCCTCCGCAGCCCTTCCAACCGCACCGCCACCGAGAGCCGGAAGAACGGCTCCGGATCGCGCCACGAGTCGCCGAGCAGGCTCGTGACCCGGTCGACCCGCTGCAGCACGGTGTTGGTGTGCACCTCCATCGCCCTGGCCGTGCGCACCGGACTCGCGTTGCAGTCGACGAAGTGGCGCAGGGTGTTGAGCAGTTCGGTGCCGCGGTCGGCGTCCCAGCGCAGGACGGGACCGATCAGGCGGTCGACGAACTGCTGCGCGGCGGCCGGTTCACCGGCGAACATCGAGGTGTAGGGCGCGTACTCGTCGGCGTCGACGGCCGCGGACCCGACGCCCAGCGCGGCGAGGACCCGGCTGCAGTCGCGCACCGCGGCGAAGCGGGCGGAGAGCTCGCCGAGGACGTCGGCGGGACGCGCGGCCACCACCAGGACTTCGTCCACGCCCGTTCCCGCGCGCACCCGGTCCCGCACGAGCGCCGCGGCCTCCCGCGGATCGGCCTCCGGCAGGACCAGCGTGACCACACCCTCGACCTCGCCGAACAGACCCGATGCCGAGGCCAGCACGTGCGCAGCGCGCAACGCCGCCCGGCGGTGCTCCGGAGCGACCACGGCGACCACGACGGTGCGCAGGTCCTGCGGGCGCACCCGGCGCGCGCGCAGCCGGGCCGCGAGGTCGGAATGCCTGCGCACATCGGGGCTGAGCACGTCGTTGAGCAGCTCACCGCGAACCCGGTCCTCCGCGTAGCGGACGGCGTCCTGCTTCAGCGTGAGCAGCGCGGTGATCTGCGCGGCCCGCTCGATGGTGCGCTGCTCGACGGCACCGAGCTCCACCGCACCGTCACCGATGAGCAGCCCGCCGAGCACCATGTCCCCGGCGAGCACGGCGACCGCCGCGCGGAAGTCGTCCTGCCGCGGTTCGAGCATCGTGCAGCGCCCCGACCGCCGGCTGTCGGCGAGAGCGGCCCGGACCGGAGCGGAATCGATCACCGCCGCCGCACCGCCGTCCGACGAAGCCAGCACGGCTCCGTGCTCGTCGACGATGACCACCGGGCGCTCCAGCGCATCGCTCAACGTCCGGGCGACATCGGCCGCACCACCACCGCGCAGGACGGCAGCGGTCAGCTCCTCGTGCACCTGCCCGGCCCGTTCCATCGCCTCGACGTGCTGGGCGAGCTCGGCGTAAGCGCGTTGCGTCTCGTCCGCGGAATCCCGAGCCTGCGAGAGGAGCCGGGTCGTCTGAAGCACGACAGCGACGTTGTCGGCGAAGGCCGACAGCAGCGCGACTTCCTCCGGGGAGAAGGCGTGTTCGCTGCGGTTGGCGGCGAACAGCACGCCCAGCACGTGCTCGCCGGCGATCAGCGGCACTCCGAGGATGGAGACCAGCCCTTCGGCGCGCACCGCGACGTCGATGCTGTCGGCGTGCGGCACGTCCCGCAGGTGCGCGTAGTGCGAAGTCCACTGCGGAGCGCGGGACTCGACGACCTTGCCCGCCAGCCCGGTGTGCGGCGGCACCCGCAACCGCTGGAAGGCCGACGCCACGGTGCCCGCGGTGGAGCGCACCCGCAGTTCGCTGGTCGTCTCGTCGAACTCCGACAGGTAGGTGACATCGGTGCCCGCGAGGTCGTGAGCGCGCCGCACCAGCCCGGCGACCAGCTCGTCCACGTCGTGCAGCGCGGCGAGCTCCCGCGCGCAGGAGAACAGCGCGGACAGCTCCCGCCCGCGCCGGTGCAACCGCGCGACAGCACCCTGCAACTCGCGCACCCGCTGCCCGACCTGCGTCACCGCCGCCGGATCGAGCTGCTCGGCGGCCAGCAGCTCCACGACGGCATCGTGCTCGTCGGGCGCGCCCTTGGCGGCCAGGTCGAGCAGCGCCAGGACGGCATCGACCGAGATGCCCTGCTCGCCCATCCCCACCACCTGCGCGAATCGTCCCTGTCCGGGCATCGTACGAAATGGGGAGGACCGGCGGCGGTGCGCTCGGGGGATGGGCACACCGCCGCCGGAGTTCTCACGCGCCGATGGTGGCCGTGTCGATCACGAAGCGGTAGCGGACGTCGCTGCTCTCCACCCGCGCGTAGGCCTCGTTGACCTGGTCCGCGGAGATCAGCTCGATCTCCGCACCGATGCCGTGCTCGGCGCAGAAGTCCAGCATCTCCTGCGTCTCGGCGATGCCGCCGATCATCGAACCGGCCAGCACCTTGTTGCCGCCCAGCAAGGAGAACGCGTTGTAGGACAGCGGTTCGCCGGGCGCGCCGACGTTGACCATCGCGCCGCCCACCCGCAGCAGGCCGAGGTAGGCGTCGATCGGCAGCTTCGCCGAGACCGTGTTGAGGATCAGGTCGAAGCGGCCCTTCAGCACCTCGAAGGTCGACTCGTCGCCGGTCGCGTAGTAGTCCTTCGCGCCGAGCTTGAGGCCGTCCTCCTGCTTCTTCAGGCTCTGGCTGAGCACCGTCACCTCGGCGCCCATCGCGGCGGCGATCTTGACCGCCATGTGCCCCAGCCCGCCGAGGCCGACCACGGCGACCTTCTTGCCCGGGCCCGCGCCCCACTGCCGCAGCGGCGAGTAGGTGGTGATGCCCGCGCACAGCAGCGGCGCGGCGACGTCCAGGCCGATGCCCTCCGGGATGCCGCACACGAAGGCGTCCTTCACCACCACCTGGCGGCTGTAGCCGCCGTAGGTGTTCTCGCCGTCGAAGCCGACGCCGTTGTAGGTCTGGACGTTGCCCTTGACGCAGAACTGCTCGGAACCGGCCCGGCAGTACTCGCACTCGCCGCAGGAGTCGACCATGCAGCCGACACCGACCCGGTCGCCGACCCGGTACTTCGTCACGGCCGAGCCGACCGCGGCGACGACACCGGCGATCTCGTGCCCGGGAACCATCGGGAAGATCGCGGTGCCCCAGTCCTCCTTGACCTGGTGGATGTCGCTGTGGCAGATGCCGGCGTAGGCGATGTCGATCAGCACGTCATCGGGCCGCAGGTCACGTCGCTCGATCGTCGTCGGAGCCAGGGGTGCCCCCGGAGCCGGTGCGGCGATAGCGTGCGTGATCGTGCTCATGAATCCTCCATGGAACAACCTTGTAAGAGACCTCTTACATTGGAGACGTAAGAGCCCTCTTACATATTCCGGCCGGGAGGTGTGATCCACGTCATGGGCGGCAAGTACCACCACGGCGACCTCCGCGCCGAGCTCGTGCGGGTCACCCTCGACCTGATCGCCGAACGCGGCCTGACCGGCTTCTCGGTGGCGGAGGTGGCGCGGCGGGCCAAGGTCAGCCCGGGCGCGCCCTACCGCCACTTCCCGGAGCGCGAGAGCCTCCTGGCAGCCGCAGCGGCCACCGTCGCGTGCCAGCTCGCGGAACGCGTGCGCAGCGCCGTCGAGGAGCACGACGATCCCGCGGACGCGCTCGCCGCCGCGGCGGGCGCCTACACCGGCTACCTCCTCGAACGCCGAGCAGGCATGAACGTCATCTACGCGGAGGGCCTGCAAGGCCCCAAGCACGCCGACCTGCACGAGCAGACCCGGCTGATGACCGACCAGTTCCTGACGCTGTGCCTGGCGGTCTCCGCGACCCCGCAAGGAGCCCTGGAGCTGATGGAGCAGCTGTTCACCCAAGCCCACGGCTACGGCATGTTCTGGCTCGACGGAGTCTTCACCCGCCACGGCTACACCCCTGAGCAGGTCATCGGGAAGTCCACCGCGGCAGCCCGGGCGGTCATCGACGGCCACCGGAACGCCTAGCGCGATTTCACCCGCACGCACCAGGGATTCCGTGCCCGAAAGCGGGATTTCGGGCACGGCGTTCCAGTAGCCTGCCGCCGGACGGGGAAACAGCCAGGAACCGGCGACAGCGGAAAGGCCCAACAGATGGACGGCCCGGCGGAGTTGCGGATCGAGATCGTCGATGGGTCTGACTACGACACCCTGGCGCTGCGGGAGTGGCTACGCTCCCAACCGGAACTCCGGCAGGCCGTCACCCTAGCGCCAGGTCTCGAACCGGATGTCAACGTGCTTCACGTCGAGCTGAGCTCGGCACACGCGATCTCAGCCTTCGCCGTCACGGTCAACGGGTACTTGCGGAGCTACCGCGATGTCAGCATCGAGATCTCCACCGCCTCCCACAGCGCGAGATTCCGGGGAGACATCGAGCAGTCGGACGTCGAGGCCCTGCTCACCGCGAGAACGGCGACGTTCGACGGGGCAAACAACGCCGTGCGTTCCGCCAACGTGACCACCGTCCACTACAAGTTCGACTCCGAGGGAGTCCAGTTCCAGAACGTTTCCACCTACATGGTCGGCGGAACGAGTCACCCGAAGTGGCGCGGCTCGGTAACCCGTGGCTCGGCAACCGGCGGCTCGGCAACCCGTGGCTCGCAGCCTCCGGCACCCGGGCAGGCGGAGACCACCACCCACCCCGTCACGATCTACCTGTCCGACGAGGGCGTCCACGAGCAGGTCGAGGCGGCGGTCGAAGAGCTGCTGGCCTCGGCAGGCCTGCACATCGAGGACCGCGAGGACCCGGTGCTGGGTTCGTGGTTCCGCCGGATGTGGGCGACGGTCAGGGGAAAGGTCAGCTCCCCCGCTGGCCGCGAGGCGACCATGCTGGCGGCTCACGCCGCGGAGACGCGGCTGGTCATCGCTCCGGACGCGGACGTGACAGCGAAGCTGCTGCAGGGCGTGGGGCCGGTGATCCAGTCGCTGGAGCCCACCAAGGACGCGGTGATCCGCGTGGGCAACGTGCTGATCGTGAAGGTCGACTGGGTCGTCACGGTCTCCCAGCTGACCGCCGCGCAGCAGTTCCTGCTGAACCACAACCCCGACCTGGCCTGCTCACCGCAGCAGATCCTCGCCGCCCTCAAAGCCGAGGGCGGCGACCAGCCGCCCGCCCTGCGATGACCCGCCGCGCCGGTCAGCGGCCTTCGGCTCGGGCGAGTTCGGCCTTCCAGGCGCGGAAGCCCTCTTCGGTGTTGCCGCGGCGCCAGTAGCCCGAGATCGACACCTGGTCGCGGGCCAGGCCGCGCTCGCGGAACAGGTACGGGCGGATGCGGCGCATCACCTCGTTCGCCTCGCCGTGCACGAAGGCGTGCACGCGGCCCGGCAGCCAGTCCAGCGCTCGCACCGCCGCTTCGAGCGAACCGTCCGCGCCGAGCTCTTCGCGGTGCAGGAAGGTCACCTCGCCGCGCGCCGGGATGTCGAGCTTCGGCTCGTGCGCCGCGGAGTCGACCAGCACGATGGCCCTGACCACGGCGTCCGGTTCCAGGTCGGCCAGCGCCGCGGTGATCGCCGGGAGCGCGGTCTCGTCGCCCACCAGCAGGTGCCAGTCGGCCGCCCGGTCCGGCCGGTAGGCGCCGCCGGGGCCGTTGACCATCAGCCGGTCCCCCGGCGCGGCCTTCGCCGCCCAGCGCCCCGCGACGCCCTCGTCGCCGTGCAGCACGAAGTCGATCGCCATCGTGCCGTCGGCCACGTCCGGGAACAGCGCGGTGAAGGTGCGCACGTCCGGCAGCTGCTCGTCGGGCAGCACGCCGCGCAGCGCCCTGGGATCGATCGGGTCCGGGTAGGTCACGCCCGGCTTGGGGAAGATCAGCTTGACGTACCTGTCTGTGCGGTCGCTGCCGGCGAACGCCGACAGGTCGTCGCTGCGGAACCACACCCGCCGCAGGCAGGGCGTCACCAGCTCCGCGCTGGTCACGGTCAGGTAAGTCGTCATCGGACTCCTCAGCTCGCCGGTGCAGGGATCCACCACTTCGTTAGGCAAGGCTAACTTGTTCGGCGCCCCGGTGGCCAGCACGGGGTGCCGATCACCACCGGCCGGACGCACCGGCTCCGGTAGCACAACGCCTCCACAGTGGATCGTCGGGCCGGAGATCGCGCTGCCACCGGCACCCCTATGATCATCTTGAGCCGGAGCTGATCAGCTCCGCCGTCGCACCCGGCGCAGCGAACATCTCGCGCCGAGGCCGAAATCCGCCAGCCAGGCATGGGAAAAGCGCATGTCCACTCCCGTCGCGACCGCCACCGAGCAGACGCTGCCGATCGACCGCGCGGTGCCGCCCCGGGCACCGTCGCTGCGCTGGCGGCTGCTGGCGATCGCGGCGATCGTGGTGGCCGCGTTCAACGCCCGGACCGCGGTGACGGCGGTCGGCGCGGCGCTGCCCGAGCTCCGCGCCGCGCTGGGGCTGGGCACGGTGGCGGTGGCGGTGCTCACCGCGCTGCCCTGCCTCTGCATCGCCGCGACGACGTTCCTGGTGCCGTTCCTCCGCCGCCGCATGGGCACGCTGAGCAGCGTCGTGATGTTCCTCGGCGTCCTGCTGGCCGGCCAGGCGGTCCGCATCGCCCACGGCCAGTGGCAGCTGCTCGCGGGCACCGTCCTGGCCTGCTGCGCGATCGGCGGCCTGCAGGTCCTGCTGCCCGCCGTCTGCCAGCAGGTCGGCGGCCCGCACGCCGCAGCGCTCACCACCTTGTCGGCCAGCGTGATCGGCGCCGGAGCCGCCACCGCGACCGCGACCACGCCGTGGCTGACCGAGATCGGCGGCTGGCGCACCGGGCTGGGCTTCTGGATCCTGCCGGTGGTGGCCGCGCTCCTGCTGTGGTCGCCGCTCTCGCAGACCTCCCGAGCGCGCACCGCGGCCCCGCAGGCCCCGCGCGGCCGCTCCCTGCTGCGCAGCGCCCGGGCCTGGTACCTGACGATGTTCATGGGCCTGCAGTCGCTGCAAGCCCTGTCCCTGCTGTCCTGGCAGCCGGTCCTGCTCCGGACCACCGGAATCGGCCCGGGTCACGCCGCCGCGCTCAGCGCGGGCACGCTGGTGGTCAGCATCGTCTCCTCAGCGGTCATCACCGCTTCCTGCTACCGCAACGCCCGGTACATCGGCGCCTGGATGGTGCTGACCACCGCCAGCGGCGGCATCGGCCTGCTGGGGCTGCTGATCGCGCCGAACTCCGAGCCGGTGCTGTGGGCGGGCCTGCTGGGCGTGGGCATGTCGGCGCTGGCCCCGGCCATGGCGGCGATCCCCGCGAACACCACCGGCAGCGGCGAGACGACCCGGCTGTCGGCGATGACCCAGGGCTACGGCTACCTGCTCGCAGCCCTCGGCCCGGCGCTGATCGGCGCCCTCACCGACGTCTCGACGACCGCCGACTGGGCGCTCACGGCGCTGCTGTTCTTCAGCCTCGTCCAGTTCCTCTTCGCATCCCTCGCGGCCCGCCGCCCGCACGACCTGCACGCCGCCGACCTCGAGTGGTCGACGATGCGATAATTGTCCGATGTGGACGGTCAGCGCCCGCGGCGGAGCTTGCGGCGTTCCCAGCCGTTGGGGTGGCGGATCACCACACCTGCCGCTCCGCCCGAGCCGCTGAGGCGGACCAGGGGCGCTCCCGGTTGGCGGTCGGGCGTGGTCTTGTCCTTGAGGCCGCCCAGGCCCGGCTCCACCTCGTCGGTCTCGGCCGACCAGCCCTCGGGGATGACGATGGTGACCCCGGCCATCTGGCCGTGCGCTTCGAGCTCGATCAGCGGCAACCGGCAGTCGGCCTGGGTGAAGTCGAGCTTCACGCCGCCCATCCCGCCGTGCGCGGTGATCTGCGCGGGCACCTGCCAGCGGCCGGTCCGCGACGCGCCGTGCAGGCCGCCCTTGAGGAACAGCGGTTTGCCCGGATCCGCGGTGCGCCCGGAGGGCAGGTCGGCGGTGAGCGGTTCCAGGTCCGCGTAGGTCTTGGCGGCCAGCGCCCGGTCCACCCGCTCGGTCAGCTCGGTGAGGTCGATGCGCCCTTCGCCCGCGGCTTCCTGGAGGCGCTGCACGACCGCATCGCGGTCGGCGTTGGAGGCGCGCATTTCCCGGTGGGCGGACTCGGGCAGATCGGACGTCATGCGCGGATCCTATCCAATCCGGAGTCCGGCGATCGACGGTTTCCCGCCCTCAGACCTCACCGCCCGGCGTGACCAGGCCGGTTTCGTAGGCGAGCACGACCAGTTGCGCGCGGTCGCGGGCGCCGAGCTTGGCGAGCAGCCTGCTGACGTGGGTTCGCGCGGTCGCCGGGCTGATGAACAGCTGCTCGGCGATCTCGGCGTTGGCCAGCCCCGCACCGACCTTGGCGAGGATCTCGCGCTCCCGCTCGGTCAACCCGTCGAGCAGTTCGCCGCGGCGGGCGGGCTCGCCCAGCGCCGCTGCCCGCATCACGCGCCGCGTGACGGACGGCGAGAGCAGCGCATCACCGCGCGCGACCACGCGGACCGCGTTGCGCAGGTCGTCGGGACCGGTGTCCTTGAGCAGGAAACCGGCCGCTCCCGCGCGGACCGCGTCGAACACGTGCTCATCGGTGTCGAAGGTGGTCAGCAGGACGACCTGGACCTCCGCCAGGTCGGGATCGGCGAGGATCCGGCGGGTGGCCGCCAGTCCGTCGCCGCCGGGCATCCGGATGTCCATCAGCACCACGTCCGGGCGCTCGCGGTGCACGACGGCGAATCCGGCGTTCCCGTCGGCGGCTTCGCCGACCACGGTGATGTCCTCGGCGCGCTCCAGCAGACCCCGGAGACCTTCGCGGACGAGGTACTGGTCGTCGACGAGCACCACTCGGATCATCCGGTTTCCTCCAGTGGAATGGTGGCGACGACCGCTGTTCCGCGCGAGGAGCGCGGTGCCACGTCCAACCGGCCGCCGAGCAGCGCGAGCCGCTCGCGCATGCCGATGATGCCCCAACCGGCAGTTCCACCGGCGAGCGATTCCGGGGTGGCGCCGCGGCCGTCGTCCTCGACGCGGACTTCGAGCACGTCCGTGCCGTGCGCCAACGCCACGGTCACCGAGGACGCGTCGGCGTGGCGCAGGACGTTGCTCAGCGCCTCCTGGATCACGCGGTAGGCAGTGGTGCCGACGATCGCCGGGAGCGCCCGGGGCTCACCGGTGGTCGTGACCTCCACCGCCAGCCCGGTCTCGGCTGCCGCGTCGGTCAGCGAGCGCAGCTGCGCCAGCCCTGCGGGCGGGGCGTCGGCCGGTTCCCGGGTTCGCAACGCCTGCAACGTCGCGCGGAGTTCGCGCACGACACCGCTGCACGCGGTCCGGACGGCGACCAGCGACTTCTCGGCGGCGGCCGGATCGTCGCGGAGCGCCTCCCGCGCCACGTCGGTGTGCAGCGAGATCACCGAGATGGTGTGGGCGAGCAGGTCGTGCAGATCGCGGGCGATGCGCAGGCGTTCCTGCTCGACCCGGCGCCCCGCTTCGCGCTCGCGCTCCAGCTCGGCGATGCGGGCCTGCTTGGCCAGTTCGGCCCGCCAGCCGCGCCGGGAGCGGACGCTGTCGCCGAGCGCGACGACGGCGGCCATCAGGCACGCCGTCGTCGCGAACTCGAAGCCGAGCAGGTACGCCAGGTCGTCGCCCTGGCGGATGCGCACCAGCGTGGAGAGCAGCAGCAGCGATCCCCCGATCGCCACCGCGGCGCGGAGCCTGCCCTGCTCGGCGGCCGAGTACAGCGCGGCGGCCAGCGGCACGGCCAGCCCGATCGGCGGGTAGCCGCTCATGTAGTAGGCGACCAGGACCGCCGCCGTGACGAGCAGCGTCGCGACCGGCCAGCGGCGGCGGACGAGCACGACCGCCGCGAGCCCGATCGCGAAGGCGTAGGCGGCCGGGCCCGGCTGCTCGGTCCCGGCGCCGACGTTGGCGGCGATGGCGGTGCCGACGACGACGAGCACTGCGGTACCGAGCAACAGATCCAGAACCCGCGGTGACCGCTCTCCGGCCGCCGTCATGGCGTCACCTCTTCTCGGGCGAGTGACCGGGGATCAGGCGCGCGAGTCCCCAGCCGACTGCTCCCAGGGCCGCACCCACCGCCGTGCCGGTCGCGATGCTGCCGACGAACGCGAAACCGCGCATCAGCACGGCTTCGGCGGTTCCGGGCAGGACTCCGGCGAGGTTACCGCCGAGGCTCGGCGGGTTCCCGGCGTAGGCGTGCTCCCACAGCAGCTGGTGCGCCACGGCCAGCATGAGCCCGTAGGCGATCCCGATGCCGAGCAGGGTGCGGAACGGGTTGGGCACCCGCCGCCACAGCACGTACAGCAACCACACAGCGATCGGCACGAACACCAGCAGGGCGTTGACCACCGGCCCCACCAGGCGCAGGTCGTGCGCGATCACGCGCGGAACGCCCAGCGCGGCCAGCCCGATGATGCCGAGCGCGGAGAGCTTCGTCCCGTTCACCGGAGCGCTCCGCGGCGCCGTTCCTGGTAGCGGACGAAGGCCGCGAACGCGAGCACCGCGGTGAGCAGGCTCATCGCCAACCGCACCCAGTGGCCGGTCTCGAACTCCCACGCCGTCTGCCGGAGGACCGCCGCGGAGTGCACCGCTGCGCCCTCCTCGAACATCACGTCGTTGCGCGGCCAGAAGAACAGCGCGGAGAACAGGAATTCGCCGAGCAGCAGGGAGAGCAGGCTGGCCGCCACCCACTTCCGCGCGGGCCGCAGCACGACCAGCGAGACCACCGCGGCGACCACGGTCAGCGCGCCCAGCGGCGGGAAGAAGTCGGCAGGCCCGGCCGCGACCATGAACTCCACCGACGTGCCCAGCGACGCCGGGACGTCGTGGAACACGTTGGGGTAGATGATGATCGTCTCGGCGAGGATCCCGCCGAACGCGACCACCGCGATCCAGAGGTAGGCCGTCGAGACGATGAATCCGGCTCTGCTGTTGTTCATCCGAACTCCGGGAGAGGTTCCGGGACGAGCCCCGGACGTTGACTTCCTGACTCCCGGAACGCTACGGAGCGGAGCCGCCGAAATCGTCCGCGCAGCGACGCGCACCGACCAGGACTTCCGACGTACGCCCGCAGCCGGGGCGTACGTCAGGAGTCGACAACGGCTCAGACCGCTGCGATGGTGCTGGGTGCTCGTTCGGCTCGGCTCAGCGCGCGCAGCACCGCGGTCTGGCCGTGGCGGACGACCGCGAGCTTGGCCAGCAGCGCGAGCACCGGTTCGACGACTTCCTCCGGGAGTTCCGGCGTCTCGATTCCCGCGCTGTGCGCGAGGTCGTCGGAGTGCACCGCGATCTCCATCATCCGCGTCAGCAGGAAGTCCGCCAGGCGCACCGGTCGGCCGCCGAACGACACCACCCGGTCGGCCGCTTCGGCGGACAGCGCGGTGCGCTGCTCCTCGACGGCCGAGGCGACCTCGGCGGCCAGCACCTCGATCCCGCGGGCGGCCAATTCCTCGCCCATGTCGCGGATCCGGACGTTGACGTCGGAATCGAGGCCGGTGTGGAAGGCATCAGCAGCGGCGTAGAACTCGGTGAGGGAGAACGGCCGCTCAGCGGTCGGTTCCTTGGCCAGCAGCCCGGAGACGTGCAGGACCTGGGAGCCCAGGTGCCCGGCCAGCCCGCGGACGCTGAACTCCGGCAGCGCGCTGGGCCGGTCCCACACCGCGGCGACCGCGGGATCCCGGAGCAGGTTCACCGCCGCTTGCGCCGCCTGCAGGTAAGCCCGGCTCATGGTGGTCATCGTGATTCCTTCCAGCCACACCCGATCAAGCACGGCGCACCGCGCGCCGGTTCTCACCCTAGTCCGCCGACACGTCGTTGCCGTGCTCGTCGGCGAGGACGACGCGGATCCCCTTGTCCCGGAAGGGCTTCAGGTCCGATTCGTCCGCTGCCGCGTCCGTCACCAACGTCCACTTCGGAGGGAGCGGGGCCCAGGCGTGGAAGGGCCTGCGGCCGATCTTGGCCGCGTGCACCAGGACGTACACGTGGTCGCCGCGGCGCGCCATCAGCTCCTTGAGGCGGGTCTGGCGGATGTCGGCCTCGCAGATGCCGTCCTCGGCCGTGACGCCGTCCGCGCCCAGGAAGACCCGGTCGAAGGTGCGGCGCTCCAGGGCCGCTTCGGCCAGCGGGCCGATGAAGCCCTGGCTCTTCGGGCGCAGCACGCCGCCGAGACACTCCACGGTGACCTCCTCGGCCGCGGACAGCTCCTGCAGGGCCGTCATGCCGGTGGTCACCACGGTCAGCGCCGGGCCGCCGCGCAGTTCGTGGGCCAGCGCACCGGTGGTCGAACCCGCGTCGAGCAGCACCGTTTCGCCCACGCCGAGCTGCCGGGCCGCCCAGCGGGCGATGGCCCGCTTCGCCTCGAACGCCTCGCCGACGCGCTGGCGCAGGCTCGCCTCGGGGTGCGCCACGATCGCCATCGCACCGCCGTAGGTGCGGGCCAGCGCGCCCGCCCGCTCCAGCTGGGCGAGGTCGCGCCGGATGGTCGAGGCGGTGACGCCGAAGTGGGCGGACAGCTCGTCCACACCGGTCAGCCCGGTGGTGGTGGCCAGCTGGACGATGGCCTCCCGGCGGAGCTTGGAATCGCGGGGCACTCGCTGTCCCTTCAGCTGACGGAGACCGGCGCCAGGTCCGCGGCCTGGCGCAGCGCCTCGATCATGCTACCGGCCTCGGCCGCGCCGGTTCCGGCGATGTCGAACGCGGTGCCGTGGTCCACCGACGTGCGGATCACCGGCAGCCCCACGGTGATGTTGACGCCCGCCTCGATGCCCAGCACCTTGACCGGCGCGTGGCCCTGGTCGTGGTACATCGCGACGATCAGGTCGTAGTCGCCGCGGCCGGCGAGGAAGAACGCGGTGTCGGCGGGCAGCGGGCCGCGCGCGTCGATGCCCTCGGCGCGCAGCAGCTCCAGCGCGGGCACGATCTTCTCCTCCTCCTCGCCCGCGCCGAACAGGCCGTTCTCCCCCGCGTGCGGGTTGATCCCGCACACCCCGATGACCGGCGCGTCGACGCCCGCGGCGCGGATCGCTTCGTGCCCGCGGCGGACCGTGCGCGCCACCAGCCCGGGCTCGATCCGGGCGATGGCGTCGAGCAGCCCGATGTGCGTGGTCACGTGGATGACCTTGAGCTTCGGCGTGGACAGCATCATCGACACCTCCTCGGTGCCGGTCAGCGCGGCGAGCAGCTCGGTGTGCCCCGGGAAGAGGTGCCCGGCGGCGTGCAGCGCCTCCTTGTTGAGCGGGGCGGTGCAGATCGCCCGCACCTCACCGGCGATCGCGAGTTCCGCGGCGACGCGCACGTACTGGTAGGCCGCTTCACCGGCCGCGGCGCTCAGCTCGCCCCACGGCAGATCTTCCGGCAGCAGGCCGAGATCGATGACATCGATGCGGCCGGGCCCGAAGCGCGCCTCGGCCGCGGAGCCGACCGCGACGACCTCGACCGCGGCACCGCGCAGCCGGGCCGCTTCCCGCAGCCGGCGGGCGTCGCCGATGACCAGCGGACGGCACAGCTCGTGCACGGCGGCGTCGGCGAGCGCGCCGACCACGACTTCGGGGCCGACGCCTGCCGCATCTCCCATGGTGACGGCTATGACGGGCGAGGAACTCACTGCGCCTCCTGGAGGTCGGGTCGGCCGATTTCCCGTTTTTGCGCGAAACGCGCATTCAAGATCGTGAACATCCCCGGCTCGGCGGCTCCCCCGCAGCACCGGTGCACCAGGAACCTGTGGAAATCCCACCGGAACCCGGCACTCCTCTGCGCGCCTCCCCGCAGCTCATTCTGCGCAATTCACGCTATCCATATTGCGCATTACGCGCAACTGTGTCAGCGTTTCGAACCACCAGGCACCGGCGCGCGCGAGCTCCCGGGCGCGGCCGCGACGTCCGCTGGAACCGCGCCCCAGGGGCGCCGACCAGCCACGGAGACCAGGAGGACAGCCCGTGAACGCGCTCGAGTTCGCCCGCCTCGTCCGCGACCGTCAGCAGGCCATCGGCTACTGGGTCGTGCTCGACGACCCGATCGCCACCGAGCGCCTGGCCCGCCTCGGCTACGACTACGTGGTGGTCGACGCCCAGCACGGCACGCTCGGCTACACCGGCATCCGCAACGCCATGCTCGCCATCGACGCGGGCGGCACGTCGGCCGCCGTGGTGCGCGTCGAGCAGAACGACCCGTTCGCCATCGGCCGGGTGCTCGACGCGGGCGCGACCGGCATCATCGTGCCGCTGGTCGACACCGCCGAGGACGCCGCAGCGGCGGTGCGCGCCACCCGCTACCCGCCGGCGGGCCGCCGCTCCTACGGCCCGATGCGCAGCGAGCTGCGGGTGGGGCCCGCTCCCGCCGAGGCGAACGAATCCGTGCTGGTGCTGGCGATGATCGAGACCCCGGAGGGACTGGCGAACGTCACCGAGATCTGCGCGACCCCCGGCCTCGACGGCATCTACGTCGGCCCCGCCGACCTGCGGCTGGCCGTGGGCGGCGCGACCGCGTCCGACCCCGCCGCGGACGACGCCTTCGAGGCGGCGCTGGTGAAGATCGCCGAGGCCGCCGCGAACGCCGGGATCGCCGCGGGCATCCACACCCCGAGCGGCGAAGTCGCCGCGCACCGCCTCGCGCAGGGCTACACCTACGCCACCGTGTCCTGCGACCTCGTGCACCTGGAGCAGGCGGCGAAGGCGCACCTGTCGGCCGCCCGCGGCGAGCAGGCCTGACCGGCCGATGTCGCGATGCGGCCGTCCCACGACGAGATCGCGGGTATGGTCCGGCGCATGGGATTCGCCGAGGACTTGATCTCCGGGCCGCGAGGCCGGCGGTTGTGCTTCAACGTCCTCGCCGGACAGCGGCAGCTGCCGACGATCGCCTGCCGTGAGGTCATGCGGTTCCTGGGCTCCCTCGCGGTCCCGGACGACTGGGATTTCCTGGCGGGCTGGGAGGAATCGGCGTTCTTGGAACCGCTCGGGCGATCGGTGGACAGCGCCATGTACTGGCAGGAACCCGACGAGGTGGATCGGGCGTTGGCCGCGCAGAACACCGCGCGGGCGTTGCTCCCGATCGCCCGCGCCATCGCAGCGGCGCCGGGCGCCCGGTGGTGGCTCGACCCGCTCGACCTCGACCGGCAGTTCCACGCCGAGTTCCCGCACACCGAGCCGCCGCGACCAGCGCGGACGCCGGAGGATCTGGCCGAATGGCGGGCGTCCACCGTCGAGGACGAACGCTCCGCCGACGAGCGCCCGGCGGATCCGGCGGCGCCGTTCACGGGAATCTGGTGGTCCACGCCGGGCCGGCGACCGGTCCACACGACCCGCGCCCTGCCGGGAATGGGACCGCTGGGGCTCTGCCTGGAGGAGGACGGCTTCAGCCAGCAGCGGGCGTGGTGCCGGTCCGTACGACCGGTGCGCACGCCCGGCGTCTACGAGATCACCGGCCCAGCGGCCTGGAGCGAACTGGCCGAGCGGTATCCGCTCGAGGTCAGCCGCTCGCGGCGCCACGACTGGTGGAAGGTCAGCGGCTGGGAAGGGCCCTGGGTGATCCCCGACTGGACGCTGGTCGCCGCCGACCACGACGCCGTGCACCTGACCGTCGCCGGCTACCTGACCACGGCGGGCCGCGCTCTACCGGCCGCCGGCGCCCGCACGATGCTCGCGGGATGGGACCCGGACCAGACGTTCTGGCTCACCGACGCCCTCACCGTCGGCCCCGCCACCGCCTGGCACGGCGAACCTGGCGAGCTCACCACCTGGGCACCGGGACCCGGCTGAGCCTTCCGCGCCCCGCGAACCGGCCGTGAGTGGCTGAGCCAGTTGGCCATTCGGGTCTTGACTTCGGGGAGCCGATCGCTGAAAGTGGCCTGGCCAATCAGCCACTGTGCCACGCACCACACCGGAGGTGCCGGCGCCCCGCTCGGCAAGGAGGCAATGGTGCCGCCCGAGTTGATCTCGATCCTGGTGCTGGTCGCCGCGTTCGTCATCACCACGACGCTGTCGGTCAGCATGGGCCTGCTGGCCTTCGCCGCGGCCTTCCTGGTCGGCACCCTGGTCGGCGGGATGTCCGAGGACGACATCTTCGCCGGGTTCCCCGGCGACCTGTTCGTCGTCCTGGTCGGCGTCACGTTCCTGTTCGCCATCGCGCGGGCCAACGGCACCACGGACTGGCTGGTGCGGCAGGCCGTGCGGCTGGTCGGCGGGCGGATCGCGCTGATCCCGTGGGTGATGTTCGGCATCGGCGCGGTGCTGACCGCCATCGGGGCCGTCAGCCCGGCGGCGGCCGCCATCGTCGCCCCGATCGCGCTGAACCTCGCAGCGCAGTACCGGATCAACCCGCTGCTCATGGGCGCGATGGTGGTGCACGGCACGCAGGCGGGCAGCTTCTCCCCGATCAGCATCTACGGCACCATCGTCAACGGCGTGGTGGAGCGCAGCGGACTGCCGGGTGATCCGGTCGTGCTGTTCCTGGGCAGCCTCGTGGTCAACGTCGCGATCGCCGCCGTCGTGTTCGCGGTGTTCGGCGGATTGCGCCTGCGCGCCGCGCAGAAGCAGCCGGTCACCGTCGGCGCGGGAACCGGCGCGGATGCGCAACCCGTCGAGGAGCCGCGCCTGAACCGCGACCGGGTGCTCACGCTGACCGGCCTGGTCGTCCTGGTGGTCACCACGCTCGGGTTCGGCCTGGACGTGGGACTCGTGGCGATGACCATCGCCGTCGTCCTGAGCGTGCTCTCCCCCGAGATGTGCAAGCAGGCGCCCGGCGAGGTCGCGTGGCCTACCGTGCTGCTGATCTGCGGGGTGCTCACCTACGTCGGCGTGCTGGAGCAGATGGGCACGATCGACTACGTGGGCAACTCCGTGGCGGGCATCGGCGTCCCGCTGCTCGCCGCGCTCCTGCTCTGCTACATCGGCGCGATCGTCTCGGCCTTCGCCTCGTCGGTGGGCCTCATGGGCGCTCTCATCCCGCTGGCCGTCCCGTTCCTGCAGACGGGCAGCATCGGCGCCATCGGCATGATCACCGCGCTGGCGATCGCCGCCACCGTGGTCGACGTCAGCCCGTTCTCCACCAACGGCGCGATCGTGCTCGCCAACGCCAAGGGCGTCGACCGCGACGCGTTCTTCCGGCAGCTCCTGATCTACGGCGCGGTCGTCGTCGCCGTCGTCCCGGCCGCGCTGTGGCTGCTGCTCGTGCTGCCGGGGCTGGGGTGACGATCAGCGGCGTAGCATGGGATCACCGCTGCCGCAGGCCGGTGATCACGCCGACCAGCGCCGCCGCACCGGCCACGACGAGAACCGTCGCGTAGGCCGGGTGCATCGCGGCGACCGGTTCCCACGCACCGGCTCCGATCCCGGCCACCACGACCAGGACGATCGCCGACAGCACGACCCGGAACCAACGACGCGACACCACGCCGCAGACCCTACGCACCACCGGACGAGATCTCCCGCCCATGCCCTCCGCACCGCCCCGCCGCTGGATCACGCGTTCACTGGCCGTGCTCGCCGCGGCCGTCGTGTGCGCGGTCCTGCTCTACACCCGCCCGCTGGCCGCCACGCCCACCGCCCAGGAGCAGATGCGCGGTGACGCGGCGGTCACCGTGGTGGACCGCGCCACCGAGATCGAGCTCATCCCCACCGGGCCGCACCGCGGCACCGGGCTGGTGTTCTACCCGGGAGCCCGCGTCGATTCCCGCGCCTACCTGCCGCTGCTGCGCCCGGTGGCCGAGGCCGGGTACCCCGTGGTCGTGCTCAAGCCGCCGCTGGGCATGGCGATCCTGCAATCCGGCCAGGGCGAGCAGGCCTTCGGCCGCGCTCAGCGCTGGGTGGCCGGTGGGCATTCGCTCGGCGGTCCCGCCGCGGCGCGGCTGGCCGCCGCCCATCCCGATCAGGTCCGGGGCCTGCTGCTGTGGGCGTCCTACCCCGACATCGAGGTCCGCGACCTCGACGTCACCTCGATCTACGGCACCCGCGACGGGCTGTCCGCCCCTGCCGCCGTCCTGCGGGCGCCGCTGCCACCGGACACCGAGTTCGTCGCCGTCCCCGGCGCCGTCCACGCGCACTTCGGCGACTACGGCCCGCAGTCCGGCGACGGGCAGCCCACCACCAGTCGAGCCGAGGCCCAGCGGCGGATCGTCGCCGCGACGCTCGACGGCCTCGCCCGCGTCGACTCCCACCCCTGATCTGCTGCACCGCGAAACCGAGGAGATCCACATGATCACGAGCGTGCTCGGCACCGGAATCATGGGTTCGGCGATGGCCCGCAACCTCGCTCGCGCCGGTCACACCGTGCGCGCCTGGAACCGCACGCGGGCGAAGGCCGAACCGCTGGCCGCCGACGGCGTGCACATCGCGGGCACCCCGGCCGAGGCCGTCGAAGGCGCCGACGTCGTCGTCACGATGCTGCACGACGGCGCGGCGGTGCTCGACGTCATGCGGGAAGCCGGGACCGCCCCCGGCACCGCGTGGGTGCAGTCGACCACCGTCGGCATCGGGGCCATCGCCGAGCTGGCCGAGCTGGCCCGAGAGCAGCAGCTCGTCTTCTTCGACGCTCCCGTCCTCGGCACCCGCCAGCCCGCCGAGGAGGGCGCGCTCGTCGTCCTGGCCGCCGGGCCGAGCGAGAGCAGGCACGCGGTGACTCCGGTGTTCGAGGCCGTCGGCTCCCGCACGGTGTGGACCGGCGAGGACGGTGCCGCGGCGAGCTCCACGAAGCTCAAGCTCGTGGCCAACAGCTGGGTGCTGGCCGTCACCAACGCCGCCGGTGAGGCGCTCGCGCTGGCCAAGGGCCTGGAGGTGGACCCGCAGGGCTTCTTCGACATCATCAGCGGCGGCGCGCTGGACATGGGCTACCTGCACGCGAAGGGCCGGGCGATCCTCGAGGACCGGCTGACCCCGCCGAGCTTCGCCGTGACGACCGCCGCGAAGGACGCCGAGCTGATCGTCGAGGCGGGCCGGGAGCGCGGTGTGCGGCTCGACGTCGCCGAGGCCGCGGCGCAGCGCTTCCACCGCGCCGCCGAGCTGGGGCACGGCGGCGAGGACATGGCGGCCGCCTACTTCGCCAGCTTCGACCGCTGACGGCTACGAGCGGCGGCGCGGCTTCCCGCGCTTGCCGCCCCGCGGGCTCCCCGCGCGCGGGCGGGCGACCGGCTTCTTGGCCTCGGCCGGGCGCTTGCGCTTCTCCTGCGGGGGCGTCGGCGGGCGACCTCGGGTGCTGTTGACCGTCCGGCCGCGCACGATCCCGATGAACTGCTCCATCAGGTCGGTGGTCTCCTCCTCCGGCCAGGACAGCGCTACGCGCGACTGCGGGGCGTCGGTGAGCGGGCGGTAGGTGAGGTCCTTGCGGTGGTGCAGCCGGGCCAGCGACTGCGGGACGACGAGCAGTCCCACCCCGGCCGCCACCAGCTCGATCGCGTCCCCGGTGGTGGCCGGGCGCTCGATCGCCGGGCGGCCCGGCGGGCGCTCCCAGTCGAGGGTGTCGTCGAGGGGGTGCAGCACGACGTCGTCGGCCAGGTCCGCTCCGGACACCTCGTCGACCGCGGCCACCACGTGGTCCTTCGGGACCACCACCACGGTCGTCTCGGTGTAGAGCGGGATCGCGTGCAGCCCCTCGCGGTCGGCCGGGAACCGGAGCAGCACCATGTCGGCGGCCCCGTCCCGCACCGCGGCGGTGGCCTCGGCCGCGGGCACCTGGACCAGTTCCAGCGGCACCTCGGGCACCCGCTCCGCCCACTTGCGCGCCCACTTGCCGGGCGTCACTCCCGCCACGTAGGCGAGCGTGAACGAGGGCTGCTCGTCCGATCCAGTCACGCGGCCCAGGTTACCGGGCGTCTGCGCAGGTGGTGCGCATGCGGTCGATACCCTGGAGGCATGAAGTCGCGCCCGACCTCCCAGACGATGAAGCCCGCAACCGCGGCGAAGAAGCTGAACGTGTACCTCGGAGCCACCCCCGCGGAGTTCCAGGAGGGTGTCGTCTCGCGCGACGAGCTCAACGCGCTGCAGACCGATCCGCCCGAGTGGCTGCGCGAGCTGCGCCGCAACGGCCCGCACCCCCGTCAGGTCGTGGCGGCGAGGCTGCGCATCTCCATCGGCGGCCTGACCCGCGCGGGCATCACCGATCCGCTCACCACCGAGCAGATCAACGAGCTCAAGGAGCAGGACCCGGAGTGGCTCCAGCAGGAGCGCGCCACCCAGGCCGAGGTCAAGCGGGAAGCCGCCCGGGTCAAGGACAAGGCCGAGCAGAAGGCGGAAGCGGCGCGCCTGCGCGAACAGCGCAGGTGAGTCGTGGGGGGGCGCGCGC